>NZ_CP033581.1:4002500-5917500 GCF_003721495.1 Streptomyces sp. ADI95-16
CCCGACTTCATCTCACTCCAAGCGCGCGACCTCGACGCCTCGCAGGCGTTCTACGAGCAGTACCTCGGCCTCGTCCGCTCGCAAGCCGGACCTCCGCACGCCGTCGTCTTCGAGACGAAGCCGATCGCGTTCGCACTCCGCGAGGTCGTTCCCGGCACCGATCTCGCATCCGTTGCCCAGCCCGGCATCGGTGCCGCGATCTGGCTCCACGCCACGGACGTCCAGGCCATTCACGATGCTCTCGTGGCCGACGGTCACACCATCGTCTCCGCACCGATCGACGGCCCCTTCGGTCGGACATTCACCTTCGCCGACCCCGACGGCTATCAGGTCACCCTCCACGACCGCGCCTGATACGCGCCCGGACCGGTGCGGTCATCGATCAGGACCGGCTGCCCTCGGCCTGGACCGCATCGTTGGCGGTGTTCCAGGACAGCGGTGCCCGCACTCGCCGCAGCGGTAGCGGCGCACCGTGACCGGCAGAGTCGTCGGACGCGGACGGAACCGCCGACTTGGTCGAAGCAGGCGTTCAAGAAAAGGCTCTCGCCGCAGGAGCCGACCTGGCGCCAGGCTGTGGAAGTAGTCGCCCTGGGTACGTTCACCGGGTTCAAGACGACCACCGCCGAAGAGCTGCCTCACGCGACAGCGGTGATGGCCCCTCCACGTCATGCGCCTGGGCGGTGACGCTCCGGGCCGGTGCCGGCAGCGCGTCGTGCAGGTCCTGGGGCATACGCGCCCGGTCCGGTCGCTGGCCGGCAGACACCGGTCGGCACACTCTCTTACGGCAACTGCCATTCCGCGGACGGCTGTTCAAGTCGCTGCCTCGCCGCGCTCCTCAGGCGACGGTACGGACATCCGGGGCCGCATCAGAGGTTCACGCGCTTGAGGTAGACCCGGCGGCGGTGGGGGATGGTCTGGTACCAGGCCAGTAGGTGTTCGTCCTCGTACGTACGCAGCCGCATCGGGTGCGGGTCCTCGTACAGGCTGCCGTCCTTGGGGTCGATGGACATCGACGCGAGGTCGACCAGGCCGTCCATGACCGCGGCGACGAGCTGCTGCCGCTCCGCCGGCATGTCACCCAGCACCCACACCCGACTGGGATCGCACTCCCAGGCCCAGCCGGCGTCGTTCTCGACGCCCTCCCCCCTCAGGACCACTGACCGATCTCCCGCTGGGCCTCGGCGAGGATGCGGCTGCTGGTCTCCATGGCGACCCGGAACTGCTCCTCCGTCGCCTGGGGGTCACCCGCGATGCGTTCTGCTTCGTGCAGCGCCGCGGTCCGCGCCGGCCACCGGTGGATCGCCACGTGCGTGGCCCACTTGATCAGGAAGAACCGCAGGGGATTGATCGCCCCGGTCTCGGCCGCCCGGTCGAACGCTTCGTTGCACTCCCTGTCGAGCACGGCGAGGCTCGCCATGTCGATCCGGCGCACGGCGTCCCGCAGCGCTTCGCGCGTCATGGCCGGCTGGGGGATGAGGGGGCCGGGGCCTTCCACCTGCTGTGCTGTCATCGTGTCCTCCAGGGGAACGCGGCCAGGATACCCAGCCGGCCTGGAAAACTGTCCCTAAACGCAGAAAAGCCCCGCACCAGTTACCTGGTGCGGGGCTTTCCCACAATGATTGTTCGGCGGCGTCCTACTCTCCCACAGGGTCCCCCCTGCAGTACCATCGGCGCTGAAAGGCTTAGCTTCCGGGTTCGGAATGTAACCGGGCGTTTCCCTAACGCTATGACCACCGAAACACTATGAAGATATCAACCGGATGACAACACGGTCGTTACTTCAGAACTAACACAGTGGACGCGAGCAACTGAGGACAAGCCCTCGGCCTATTAGTACCAGTCAGCTCCACCCGTTACCGGGCTTCCACATCTGGCCTATCAACCCAGTCGTCTACTGGGAGCCTTACCCTCTCAAGGAGGTGGGAATACTCATCTTGAAGCAGGCTTCCCGCTTAGATGCTTTCAGCGGTTATCCCTCCCGAACGTAGCCAACCAGCCATGCCCTTGGCAGGACAACTGGCACACCAGAGGTTCGTCCGTCCCGGTCCTCTCGTACTAGGGACAGCCCTTCTCAATATTCCTACGCGCACAGCGGATAGGGACCGAACTGTCTCACGACGTTCTAAACCCAGCTCGCGTACCGCTTTAATGGGCGAACAGCCCAACCCTTGGGACCGACTCCAGCCCCAGGATGCGACGAGCCGACATCGAGGTGCCAAACCATCCCGTCGATATGGACTCTTGGGGAAGATCAGCCTGTTATCCCCGGGGTACCTTTTATCCGTTGAGCGACGGCGCTTCCACAAGCCACCGCCGGATCACTAGTCCCGACTTTCGTCCCTGCTCGACCCGTCGGTCTCACAGTCAAGCTCCCTTGTGCACTTACACTCAACACCTGATTGCCAACCAGGCTGAGGGAACCTTTGGGCGCCTCCGTTACCCTTTGGGAGGCAACCGCCCCAGTTAAACTACCCATCAGACACTGTCCCTGATCCGGATCACGGACCGAGGTTAGACATCCAGCACGACCAGAGTGGTATTTCAACGACGACTCCACAACCACTGGCGTGGCCGCTTCAAAGTCTCCCACCTATCCTACACAAGCCGAACCGAACACCAATATCAAACTGTAGTAAAGGTCCCGGGGTCTTTCCGTCCTGCTGCGCGAAACGAGCATCTTTACTCGTAGTGCAATTTCACCGGGCCTATGGTTGAGACAGTCGAGAAGTCGTTACGCCATTCGTGCAGGTCGGAACTTACCCGACAAGGAATTTCGCTACCTTAGGATGGTTATAGTTACCACCGCCGTTTACTGGCGCTTAAGTTCTCAGCTTCGCACGCCCGAAAGCGCACTAACCGGTCCCCTTAACGTTCCAGCACCGGGCAGGCGTCAGTCCGTATACATCGCCTTACGGCTTCGCACGGACCTGTGTTTTTAGTAAACAGTCGCTTCTCGCTGGTCTCTGCGGCCACCCCCAGCTCACGGAGTAAATCCGATCACCAGTGATGGCCCCCCTTCTCCCGAAGTTACGGGGGCATTTTGCCGAGTTCCTTAACCATAGTTCACCCGAACGCCTCGGTATTCTCTACCTGACCACCTGAGTCGGTTTAGGGTACGGGCCGCCATGAAACTCGCTAGAGGCTTTTCTCGACAGCATAGGATCATCCACTTCACCACAATCGGCTCGGCATCAGGTCTCAGCCTTAATGAGGGACGGATTTGCCTACCCCTCGGCCTACACCCTTACCCCGGGACTACCACCGCCCGGGCTGGACTACCTTCCTGCGTCACCCCATCGCTTACCTACTACAAGTCTGGTTCGTCGGCTCCACCACTTTCCTTTCCCCGAAGGGTCCGGAACGGCTTCACGGACTTAGCATCGCCTGATTCGATATTGGGCGTTTCAAAGCGGGTACCGGAATATCAACCGGTTGTCCATCGACTACGCCTGTCGGCCTCGCCTTAGGTCCCGACTTACCCTGGGCAGATCAGCTTGACCCAGGAACCCTTAGTCAATCGGCGCACACGTTTCTCACGTGTGTATCGCTACTCATGCCTGCATTCTCACTCGTGAACCGTCCACAACTAGCTTCCGCTGCTGCTTCACCCGGCACACGACGCTCCCCTACCCATCACAGCGGGCGTTGGCCCTATTGCTGCAATGACACGACTTCGGCGGTACGCTTGAGCCCCGCTACATTGTCGGCGCGGAATCACTTGACCAGTGAGCTATTACGCACTCTTTCAAGGGTGGCTGCTTCTAAGCCAACCTCCTGGTTGTCTCTGCGACTCCACATCCTTTCCCACTTAGCGTACGCTTAGGGGCCTTAGTCGATGCTCTGGGCTGTTTCCCTCTCGACCATGGAGCTTATCCCCCACAGTCTCACTGCCACGCTCTCACTTACCGGCATTCGGAGTTTGGCTAAGGTCAGTAACCCGGTAGGGCCCATCGCCTATCCAGTGCTCTACCTCCGGCAAGAAACACGTGACGCTGCACCTAAATGCATTTCGGGGAGAACCAGCTATCACGGAGTTTGATTGGCCTTTCACCCCTAACCACAGGTCATCCCCCAGGTTTTCAACCCTGGTGGGTTCGGTCCTCCACGAAGTCTTACCTCCGCTTCAACCTGCCCATGGCTAGATCACTCCGCTTCGGGTCTAGAGCGTGCAACTCAATCGCCCTATTCGGACTCGCTTTCGCTACGGCTTCCCCACACGGGTTAACCTCGCTACACACCGCTAACTCGCAGGCTCATTCTTCAAAAGGCACGCAGTCACGACTGTATGTGCAAGCACATACAGCGACGCTCCCACGGCTTGTAGGCACACGGTTTCAGGTACTATTTCACTCCGCTCCCGCGGTACTTTTCACCATTCCCTCACGGTACTATCCGCTATCGGTCACCAGGGAATATTTAGGCTTAGCGGGTGGTCCCGCCAGATTCACACGGGATTTCTCGGGCCCCGTGCTACTTGGGAGATTCTTAAGCAAGCCGCTGATGTTTCGTCTACGGGGGTCTTACCCTCTACGCCGGACCTTTCGCATGTCCTTCGACTACATCAACGGTTTCTGACTCGCCGACCGGCCGGCAGACCGATCAAAAGAATTCCCACAACCCCGCATGCGCAACCCCTGCCGGGTATCACACGCATACGGTTTGGCCTCATCCGGTTTCGCTCGCCACTACTCCCGGAATCACGGTTGTTTTCTCTTCCTGAGGGTACTGAGATGTTTCACTTCCCCTCGTTCCCTCCACACTGCCTATGTGTTCAGCAGTGGGTGACAGCCCATGACGACTGCCGGGTTTCCCCATTCGGACACCCCCGGATCAAAGCTCAGTTGGCAGCTCCCCGGGGCCTATCGCGGCCTCTCACGTCCTTCATCGGTTCCTGGTGCCAAGGCATCCACCGTGCGCCCTTAAAAACTTGGCCACAGATGCTCGCGTCCACTGTGTAGTTCTCAAGCAACGACCAGCCACCCATCACCCTCACTTACAAGAAGTGAAGTTCACTGGGGCCGGCATCGCGAAGATAAGACCTTACGGCCGTACCTTCAGATACCCAACAACGTGCCAGGCACGATCCCCCGTCAGTGACTCACTTTCCACGCCGAAGCAGTACTCGTGATCCATCCAGGAAACCGTGCCAAATAATCAACGTTCCACCCATGAGCTGACCGTGCAGAACATTTGTCTGCAATCGGTACTGTGCTCCTTAGAAAGGAGGTGATCCAGCCGCACCTTCCGGTACGGCTACCTTGTTACGACTTCGTCCCAATCGCCAGTCCCACCTTCGACAGCTCCCTCCCTTACGGGTTGGGCCACCGGCTTCGGGTGTTACCGACTTTCGTGACGTGACGGGCGGTGTGTACAAGGCCCGGGAACGTATTCACCGCAGCAATGCTGATCTGCGATTACTAGCAACTCCGACTTCATGGGGTCGAGTTGCAGACCCCAATCCGAACTGAGACCGGCTTTTTGAGATTCGCTCCACCTCACGGTATCGCAGCTCATTGTACCGGCCATTGTAGCACGTGTGCAGCCCAAGACATAAGGGGCATGATGACTTGACGTCGTCCCCACCTTCCTCCGAGTTGACCCCGGCGGTCTCCTGTGAGTCCCCATCACCCCGAAGGGCATGCTGGCAACACAGGACAAGGGTTGCGCTCGTTGCGGGACTTAACCCAACATCTCACGACACGAGCTGACGACAGCCATGCACCACCTGTATACCGACCACAAGGGGGCACTATCTCTAATGCTTTCCGGTATATGTCAAGCCTTGGTAAGGTTCTTCGCGTTGCGTCGAATTAAGCCACATGCTCCGCTGCTTGTGCGGGCCCCCGTCAATTCCTTTGAGTTTTAGCCTTGCGGCCGTACTCCCCAGGCGGGGAACTTAATGCGTTAGCTGCGGCACCGACGACGTGGAATGTCGCCAACACCTAGTTCCCAACGTTTACGGCGTGGACTACCAGGGTATCTAATCCTGTTCGCTCCCCACGCTTTCGCTCCTCAGCGTCAGTAATGGCCCAGAGATCCGCCTTCGCCACCGGTGTTCCTCCTGATATCTGCGCATTTCACCGCTACACCAGGAATTCCGATCTCCCCTACCACACTCTAGCTAGCCCGTATCGAATGCAGACCCGAGGTTAAGCCTCGGGCTTTCACATCCGACGTGACAAGCCGCCTACGAGCTCTTTACGCCCAATAATTCCGGACAACGCTTGCGCCCTACGTATTACCGCGGCTGCTGGCACGTAGTTAGCCGGCGCTTCTTCTGCAGGTACCGTCACTTTCGCTTCTTCCCTGCTGAAAGAGGTTTACAACCCGAAGGCCGTCATCCCTCACGCGGCGTCGCTGCATCAGGCTTTCGCCCATTGTGCAATATTCCCCACTGCTGCCTCCCGTAGGAGTCTGGGCCGTGTCTCAGTCCCAGTGTGGCCGGTCGCCCTCTCAGGCCGGCTACCCGTCGTCGCCTTGGTGGGCCATTACCCCACCAACAAGCTGATAGGCCGCGGGCTCATCCTTCACCGCCGGAGCTTTCAACCCCCACCCATGCAGGCGGGAGTGGTATCCGGTATTAGACCCCGTTTCCAGGGCTTGTCCCAGAGTGAAGGGCAGATTGCCCACGTGTTACTCACCCGTTCGCCACTAATCCACCCCGAAGGGCTTCATCGTTCGACTTGCATGTGTTAAGCACGCCGCCAGCGTTCGTCCTGAGCCAGGATCAAACTCTCCATGAATGTTTACCCGTAATCGGGTGCACACGCACTTAGAGCGGGTCAGTCATGTCGGAATAAGACCGACTGACCACTGCGTCCTCGCTGTGTAATTGCCTGCAAGCATCACCCGAAGGCGACCTCACAGGTCTTTTTCAAAGGAACCTCATCCACCGAAGTGGACGGGGTATCAACTTCTGGCGTTGATTTTTGGCACGCTGTTGAGTTCTCAAGGAACGGACGCTTCCTTTGTACTCACCCTCGCGGGCTTTCCTCCGGGCTTTCGTTCTTCGTTCTTGCGTTTCCGACTCTATCAGATCCTTTCGGGCCTGACCCCCAGTCAGCGGGGTTTGTCTTCCGGGCTGTTGGGCCCTTCCGACTCCCAGAACTCTAGTGGATTTCCCGACCGATTCATAATCGGCCTTCGGAAATCAATTCGGGCATGCCGAATTCGTTCCCGGTGGGAGATCGTGCTGAGTTGGGTGCCGCAACGAGGCGGCGGATTTTGTTGTCGCCAAAACCAGGTGGCTCAGGGACAACTCGAAGAACCTTACGGACTCGGCGGGGCGGTGTCAACCCCACCGTTGGGGCCTGCTCAGCTGGGCGACTGGAGGTCTTCCACGCGGTCCAGCAGGCGGGTCAGCATGTCGCCGAGTACCCCGCGCTCCGCCGTGGAGAGGTCCTGGAGGAGGTCCTCCTCGAAGACCGTCGCCGCGCGCATCGCGTCGAGCCACTTGCTGCGGCCCTCGTCCGTGAGCTCCACGATCACGCGGACCCGGTTCGACTCGTCCCGCTCGCGGGTGACCAGGCCCTCCGCCGTCATGCGGTCGATCCGGTGGGTCATCGCCGCCGGCGTGAGGCCGAGCTGCTTCGCGAGCTCGCTCGGGCCCATCCGGTACGGGGCTCCGGAGATGACGAGGGCCTTGAGGACCTCCCACTCCGCGTTGCTGATGCCCAGGGCCGCGGTCTGGCGTCCGTACGCGACGTTCATACGGCGGTTCAGGCGGCTCAGCGCCGAGACCACCTTCTCGACCTGGGGGTCGAGGTCCTGGAATTCGCGCTGGTAGACGGCGATCTGCTCGTCGAGGGTCGGCTCGTGGACGGGCGTAGTGCCGTCGGGGGTGTCACCCATGGGTCGAAGTATCGCATGAAGCCGTTGGCGTCTAACTCCTTCGATGTGTAGAGTTAAGCATCGAACTTTAGGTATGAAGTCTTCAGGCTTCAGCTATCAAGGCAGGTGAGAAGTGACCAAGGTGATGGGCGCCGCGATGCGGCGGATCCAGGCCGGCAACGCGCTGACCGCGTTCGGCATCGGCTTCACGGTTCCGTTCCTCTACATCTACGTGGCGCAGGTGCGAGGTCTGGGCTCCATGGCCGCCACGAGCGCGTTCGTGGCCTTCGCCCTCGGCGCTCTCGTCGCGCTGCCCTTCACCGGCCGGGTCATCGACCGGCGCGGTCCCGTCCCCGTGGTGCTGGGTGCGGCGGTCGCCGCCTCGGCGGGGGCGCTCTCCCTCGGTCTCTCCACCGGGATCCCGGCGATCCTGCTGTCCGCCCTGGCGCTCGGCGCCGGGCAGGCCGTGATGCAGCCCGCGCTCGCCACGATGATCGTGTGGTGCTCGACGCCCGCCACCCGGACGCGGTCCTTCGCCATGCAGTTCTTCATGCAGAACTTGGGTCTGGGCATCGGCGGCCTCATCGGCGGCCAGATCGTCGACGAGAACCGGCCCGGCAGCTTCACCCTGCTGTTCGGCATCGAGGCCGTGATGTTCCTGGTGCTGGCCGCCGTCATCCTCACCGTACGGATGCCGCACGCGCCGGTGATCAAGGACGCCTTGCCGCGCGACCCCGCTCAGGCGGGCGGCAGCGGCTGGCAGCGGCTGCTGCGGCACAAGGCCATGGTGAAGCTGCTGGTTCTGGGCTTCGTGATCTTCTTCGCCTGCTACGGACAGTTCGAGTCCGGTCTCGCCGCCTTCGGCACCGAGGCCGCGGGGATCTCGCCGTCCACCCTCGGGTTCGCGCTCGCCGCCAACACCGGTGCGATCGTGGTCGCGCAGTTCGTCGTGCTGAAGCTCGTCGAGAAGCGCCGCCGGTCCCGTGTGATCGCGCTGGTCGGTCTGATCTGGACCGTGGCGTGGGTCATCGCCGGGTTCTCGGGGCTGGGGCACGGCAGCGCGATGATGGCCGCCGCCGCGTTCATCTCCACGTACGCGCTCTTCGGCATCGGCGAGGCGATGCTGTCCCCGACGCTGGCCCCGCTGGTGGCCGATCTGGCTCCGGAGGGTTCGGTCGGGCAGTACAACTCGGCGTTCGCCCTGGTCAAGCAGATGGCGCTGGCGCTCGGCCCGCTCGGGGTGCCGCTGGGCGCGGGTGTGCCGATGCTCTACATCGGGACCTTCGTCGTCGTTTCGCTGGGCATCGCGGCGCTGGCGCTGCGGCTCGGCAAGCAGCTCAGCCCGGCGCAGGACAACCCGTCGCTGGTGGGCAGCCGGATCGTGGCGCAGGGCCCGGCGGCCGGCTCCAAGGTCGGCGAACCCGTCGCCGCGTAGGACGATGTACTCGCGCACGTGCTGAAGGCCCCGGTCCTGTGACCGGGGCCTTCAGCACGTGCGGGCTACTTGTCCGGGAGGGCGAACTCGCACCAGACGGCCTTGCCGCCGCCCGGGGTGCGGCGGGAGCCCCAGGAGGAGGCGATGGTCGCGACGATCGAGATGCCGCGGCCGGTCTCGTCGGCCGGTTCGGCGCGGCGGCGGCGCGGGAGGTGGTCGTCCCCGTCGGTGACCTCGATGATCAGGCGGCGGTCGGTGCGGCGCAGCCGCAGCCGCATGGGCGGGGTGCCGTGCTGGAGGGAGTTCGCGACGAGCTCGCTGGCGGCGAGGACGCCGAGGTCGCACAGCTCGACCGGGAACCGCCAGGAGGCGAGGACTCCGGACGCGAAGGCGCGGGCGCGCGGGGCGGCCTCGACCCCGCCGAGGAGTTCCAGCGCGGCGTTGTGGAAGAGCTCGGCATCGGCTCCGGTGCGGGCCGGCTGCTGGAGGACCATGACGGCGACGTCGTCGTCGTGGTCGGCATCGACCCCGAGGGCGCGCATCAGGCGGTCGCAGATGACGGCCGGGGTGCCCTGGGCGCCGGAGAGGGCGCGTTCCAGGGCGGCGACGCCCTCGTCGATGTCCTCGCCTCGGCGCTCGACCAGGCCGTCGGTGTAGAGGACGGCGGTGGAGCCGGGGCCGAGGGCGATGGTGCCGGAGGTGTGGAGCCAGCCGCCGGTGCCGAGCGGCGGGCCGGTGGGGTCGGCGGCGCGGCGGACGGTGCCGTCCTCGTCGCGGACGAGGATCGGGAGGTGGCCGGCGGAGGCGTAGGCGAGCAGTCCCTCGTTGGGGTCGTGGACGGCGTAGACGCAGGTGGCGATCTGGCTGGCGTCGATCTCGGCGGCGAGGCCGTCGAGGAGCTGCAGGACCTCGTGGGGCGGGAGGTCGAGGCGGGCGTACGCGCGGACGGCGGTGCGGAGCTGGCCCATGACGGCGGCGGCGCGCACGCCGCGCCCCATGACGTCGCCGATGACGAGGGCGGTGCGGCCGGCGCCGAGGGTGATGACGTCGTACCAGTCGCCGCCGACGGCGGCCTCGGTGCCGCCGGGCTGGTAGGTGGCGGCGATGCGGAGGTCGTCGGGCTGTTCCAGTTCCTGCGGGAGGAGGGAGCGCTGGAGGGTGACGGCGGCCTCGCGCTGGCGGCGCTCGCTGGCGCGCAGGCGCTCGACGGCTTCGGCGTGGTCGGTGACGTCGGCGAGGTGGATCAGGACCCCGGTGTGGTGGGGGTCGGGGTCGGTTCCGGGGGCGGCCTTGGGGAACTCGACGGGGGTGCAGGTGACGGTGTACGAGCTGCCGCCGGGCGCGGTGCGGTTCTTGGCGGTACGGGGCTTGCCGCTGCGCTGGACCTGGTCGAGGAGCGGGAGCAGGCCGAGCTCGCCGAGTTCGGGGAGGGACGCGTGGGCCGGGGCGCCGGTGGTGCGGGTGCCGAATCCGGCGGTGTAGGCCTCGTTGACGTAGGCGACGCGGTGGTCGGGGCCGTGCACGAGGGCGACGAGGGCCGGGAGCAGGCCGAGGACCTCCCCGAGGGAGAGTTCGTCGAGGGAGGGCACGACGGTGGGGGCCGGGGGGCTCGCTCCGGCCCCCGCCGCGGTGCCCGAGCCCGTGCCGCAGACGGTGGGGTCGGCTGGGCGCCCGTCCGGCGTGACGGCGGGCCCGGCGGCGCCGCGGGCGGCCGGGACCGAGCCCTCACCCCGCTTGGCCTGGGCGGCGGCGTGTTCGGACCGGGCGGCGGCGCGACGCTGCGTTCCGGGGAACCGGGCGCTCCAGCGCGTGAAGTTCACTGCGTTCAAGCCTCGTGGTGTCGCTCGTGGTCGCTGTGTCTCCCCCAGCGGCCTCCCCCGGCTGGCGCTGGGGTTTCCCCCGGAAGTGTCCGGGTTCGGCCGCTGGACGGTGTCACTCTGTGCAGGTGTGAGCCCACCTATGGTCACACGTCCAGTGTGGTCGACGGCACTGACAACGTCAGCCTCCGTTCTTCTTCGGGGGGTCCTTCGGCCTCCCGCCTGCGGCGAGTTCGAATTCTGCCCTGGGGTGTTCGAGGGACCCGAGGGACACGATCTCGCGTTTGAAGAGACCTGAGAGGGTCCATTCGGCGAGGACGCGCATCTTGCGGTTGAAGGTGGGGATCCGGCTGAGGTGGTAGGTGCGGTGCATCAGCCAGGCAGGGTAGCCCTTGAGCTTGTGACCGTAGACGTGCGCGACGCCCTTGTGGAAGCCGAGGGAGGCGACGGATCCGGAGTACTTGTGCGCGTACTCGGTGAGGACTTCGCCGCGCAGGGCGGCGAGGAGGTTGTCGGCGAGCACCTTGGCCTGGCGGACGGCGTGCTGCGCGTTGGGGGCGCATTCGCGGCCCTTCTCGTCCGCCGTGATGTCGGGGACGGCGGCGGCGTCACCGGCGGACCAGGCGTGTTCGACGCCTTCGACGGTGAGGAAGGCGGTGCAGGCGAGCCGGCCGCGTTCGTTCTTGGGGAGGTCGCAGGCGGCGATGACGGGGTTGGGTTTGACGCCGGCGGTCCATACGACGGTGCGGGTGGGGAAGCGGGCTCCGTCGCTGAGGACGGCGACGCGGTTCTCGCAGGATTCGAGCCGGGTCTCCAGGCGCAGGTCGATGTTGCGGCGGCGCAGTTCGCGGACCGTGTAGACGCCGAGCTCGGGGCCGACCTCGGGGAGGATGTGGTCGCTGGCCTCGACCAGCACCCACTTCATGTCCTCCGGTTTGACGTTGTGGTAGTACCGGGCCGCGTAGCGGGCCATGTCCTCCAGTTCGCCGAGGGCTTCGACGCCCGCGTAGCCGCCGCCGACGAAGACGAAGGTGAGGGCGGCGTCGCGGATGGCGGGGTCGCGGGTGGAGGAGGCGATGTCCATCTGCTCGATGACGTGGTTGCGCAGGCCGATGGCCTCTTCCACGGTCTTGAAGCCGATGGCGTAGTCGGCGAGTCCCGGGATGGGGAGGGTGCGGGAGACCGAGCCGGGGGCGAGGACGAGTTCGTCGTACTCGATCTCGGTGGGGCCGGCGCCCTCCTCCTCGGTGGCGAGGGTGGTGATGGTGGCGGTCCGTTTGGCGTGGTCGATGCTGCGGGCCTCGCCGATGACGATGCGGCACTTGTGGAGGAGCCGGCGCAGCGGGACGACGACGTGGCGGGGGGAGATCGAGCCGGCGGCGGCTTCCGGGAGGAAGGGCTGGTAGGTCATGTAGGGCTCGGGGGTGACCACCGTGACCTCGGCTTCTCCGTCTCTCAGCTTCTTCTGGAGGCGGAGAGCCGTGTACATGCCGACGTAACCGCCGCCGACGACGAGGATGCGCGTGCGGGGCGGGGTACCGGGGTCTGTGCCCCGGGAGTTAGCAGCCTTCACCATCCCATGACGCAACGTGGCCGGGAGTTTGTCCACAGGCCCGGCAAATCGTGTGACCGGTGGGGACGCCGGGACGGGGCTGCCGGTTGGCTTGGATGGGGCTTGAAGTTCGCAGGTCAGGAGCTGCGGAACGGGTGATTCCGGGGGCTTGCTGCGGAAAAGTGGGGGTGAATGCTCCGATCGGGCGGTGGTCCGTCCGGGGCTGCCTCTTCTGAATTGACTCTGGCTCAACTATGTTCGTATGCGTCGAGAAGTAGGACCGGGGCCCCATGACCGTGGCCCCCCTCGACGCGAAGGCGGGGAGTGTCTCCGGGGGGAGACAAGTGATTACCGGGGGATACACATGCATATTTCAGATTTCCATGGCTCTGCGACCGCTCTCTCGACCGAGAGCAACGGCCGCGTGATGACGAGCGCCACGACCCACGCCGTGGGCCGTTCCACGCCGCTGCGCGTGGACGCCCAGCGGAACCTCGAACACGTCCTGCGCGCGGCCCGCGAGGTCTTCGGCGAGCTGGGCTACGGGGCGCCGATGGAGGACGTGGCGCGGCGTGCGCGGGTCGGTGTCGGGACGGTGTACCGGCGCTTCCCGAGCAAGGACGTACTGGTCCGGCGGATAGCCGAGGAAGAGACCGCCCGGCTGACCGAACAGGCCGAGTCCGCCCTGGGCCAGGAGGAGGAGCCGTGGCAGGCTCTGTCGCGCTTCCTGCGCACCTCCGTGGCCTCGGGCGCGGGGCGGCTGCTGCCGCCGCAGGTGCTGCGGGTGGGCTCGGCCGGTGAGGACGGCGTCGAGGAGCCGGAGGCCGTGCGGGTTCCGCACCAGCGGCAGGCCGGCGTGACCGGGGCGCCCGACCTGCGGGTCGTGGGCGCGCGGGTGCCGGCCGCGGACGAGCCCTCGGAGGACGCGGGCGCGGGTGCGCTCCTGGAGGTGGTCGGCCGGCTGGTGGACCGCGCCCGGGAGGCGGGTGAGCTGCGGACCGATGTCACGGTGGCGGATGTGCTGCTGGTGATAGCGACCGCCGCGCCGGCTCTGCCGGATCCGGCGCAGCAGGCCGCGGCCTCGTCCCGGCTGCTCGACATCCTGCTGGAGGGGCTGCGGTCTCGGACGGCGTGAGCCGTGCGGGGGTTGCCCCGCTCTGAGGGTCGGGCGCGCCGGTGGGCTCGTGTGGCTCGCCTCCGCCTGCTTCGAGTGGTGGCCGTGACCGGATCTGCCTGGTCACGGCCGCGCTCGCCCAACACCGCCGCGACGAACGGCTGCTCGCTCGAACGAGTGAGGATCAGTACGGCGATTCGCCGCATTGTGCCCGGATGAGTGGTTGGTGCGGAGAGGGCTTCGGCGTGCGTCCGCCGTGTGACACGCTGGATTGGTGTACCGGTCTGAGTGTGTCGTGCGGGGGCTCCCTCGATGAGCGTTGACGGGCTGGACGAGTCACTCGGCGGCGCCGGCGGTGAGACCGGGGCCGGGACCGGAACCACGGGCGGCGCGACCACGGGCACTGGGAACACGGGCACTGGGAACACGGGTACCGGGACGACGGGTACCGGGAACACCGGTACCGGGGCCGGGAGCCTGTCCGCGCGGCAGGTGCCCGCGCAGCGTGGCCGGGGCGGACGGCGTGCTGATTCCGGGGCTTCCGGGGGCGAGGTGCCGGGTTCCGACGCCGACTTGGTCGTCCGGACGCGCGGTGGGGACGACGCGGCGTACGAGGAGCTGTTCCGCCGCCACGCCGATGCCGTGCGGCGCTACGCGCGCGGTTGCTGCCGGGACCGGCACACCGCCGACGACCTGACCGCCGAGGTGTTCGCGCGGACGCTCCAGGCGGTACGGGGCGGGGCCGGGCCGGACCAGTCGGTACGGGCCTACCTGCTGACCACCGTGCGCCGGGTCGCGGCCGCCTGGGCGAAGACGGCCAGGCGGGAGCAGCTGGTCGAGGACTTCGCGGTGTTCGCGGAGCAGGCCGCCGCCGGTGCCGACAGCAGGGGCGGGCTGTCCGGGGACGACACCCTGGAACTGGGCGCCGACGTACGGGCGATGCACGAGGCGGAGCGGTCGCTGGCGATGCAGGCGTTCCGGAGCCTGCCCGAGCGGTGGCAGGCCGTGCTGTGGCACACCACCGTCGAGGAGGCCTCGCCGAGTGCGGTCGCCCCGCTGTTCGGGCTGAGCGCCAACGCGACCGCCGTGCTGGCCAGCCGGGCCCGGGAGGGCCTCAAGCAGGCCTACCTCCAGGCACACGTCAGCTCCGCGCTGAGCGAGGGCGGCGACTGCGCGCGGTACACGGACCGGCTGGGCGCGTATGCCCGGGGCGGGCTGCGGATGCGGGCGGAGCGGGGGCTGCGGGGGCACCTGGAGGAGTGCGTGAAGTGCCGGCTGGCGGCCGGGGAGCTCAAGGACGTCAACGCCGGGATCCCCGCGCTGCTGCCGGTCGCGGTCATCGGGTGGTTCGCCGCCGGGTACACGGCGAAGGCCGCCGGGGTGGTGGCCGGTGGGGCCGTCGCCGCGGGCGGGGCGGGGGCCGCGGCCGCCGCTTCCGGCGGGTCGACGGCCGGTGCGGGGGCCGGGGCGGGCGCTGGCGCGGGGGCCGCCGGAGCTGCCGGGGGCTCGGGCGCCGGTGGGGGCGGGGCCGGGGGAGCGGTGGTTTCCGAGGGGCTGGGGTTGCCGGCCAAGGCCGCGCTGGCCGCCGGGATCGCCATCGCGGCGGCGGCCGGGGTGGTGTTCGCGCTGGCCGGGGACGACCCCGACGCTCCGGTGCGGGAGCGGCCCGCGCCGGCTGTGGCCGCGCCCGTGGTGCCGGCTCCGGAGGTTTCCGCCCCGCCCGCGCCGAAGGCTCGGCCGTCCGCCGCGAAGACACCGGCCGCGCGGGAATCCGTACGGCCTTCGCCGAGCACTCCCCCGCCGACGCCGACTCCCTCACCCTCGCGTCCCCGGCCGGCGCCGGCCGCGCCGCAGCCCTCACCGAGCAGGGCGAAGCCCTCGCCGGCTCCGACTCCGACTCCCACGCCGAGTGCGGCGCGGCCGGCCCCGGCGCGGGGGTTCCCGCTGGCCCGGATCCCTCAGTCGGCCCTCGGTGACCACAGCGGGCCCGAGGTGCAGACCTGGCGCAGCGGCTGGGTGTGGCAGCGCGGCGGGCTGGAGATCGGCGGCCGGTGGTACGGGCAGGGGATCACGGTGAACTCCCGTTCCTCGGTGGAGATCGCCCTGAACCGGCAGTGCACGGCCTTCTCGGCGCGGGCCGGGGTGGACGGGCTGTCGAGGTTCACCGACGGTTCGGTGCGGTTCTCGGTGTACGCGGACGGGCAGCGGCTGTGGCAGTCGGGCGCCCTCGGGTACGAGGATCCGGCGGCCGCGGTGGAGGTCCCGCTGACCGGGCGCGGCACGCTGCGGCTGGTGGTGGAGCGGGCCGGGGGCGGCGCCCTGCCGACGCTGGCGAGCTGGGCCGACGCCGTGATCAGCTGCCGTTGACCAGGCGGACGACATCGGCGGGGGTGAGCTTCGCGCCCGCCGCCTCCGCCTCGGTGTAGCGGTCCGGTCCGAGGGCGGCGCGGTTGCGGTCCGGGAGGTCGCGCAGGACGGTCCGTTCCGGGACGGAGCGGGGGTAGCCGGCGCGCCAGGCGGTGGCCGCGGTGAAGGCCCGTACGGAGTCGGCGGGGCGGCCGGCGGCGGCGAGCAGGCCGGCGGCGGTCTCGGCGAGGGTGGCCACGATGCGTTCGGCGCAGCGGGCGGTGACGGCGGCGTCCAGTGCCGGTCCGACCAGGGCCAGGCCGGCCGCCGGGCCCTGTTCGCGGGCGGTGAGGACGGCGTCCACGTTGGCGATCCCGGCGGTGAGCTGTGGGGGCACGGTGACCAGGGCGGCCTCGGCCCGGGCCAGGTCGCACGCGGTGCGGGAGCGGTCGAGGTCGCCGCGGAAGAGGGCGATCAGCGCGGCGACGAGCCGGCCGTAGGCGCGGACGTCGAACACCCCGCCGAGCCGGTCGGCTTCGCGCTCCGCCTCGGCGAGGACGCGGTCGGCGGTGTCGAAGTCCCCGGCGCACAGGGCGGCCTCCGCGATGCGGACGAGTGCGAAGGGCGCCTCGACGTGGGCGCCGATCTCGTGCGCGAGGCGCAGGCACTCCTCGTACTCGGCGCGGGCGGCGTCGTACTGGCCCCGGGAGAGGGCGAACTCGCCGGTGGCGCTGGCGACCTGGGCGCGGGTCCAGCGGTCGCCGACGCGGTGGGCGATCTCGTGGAGCTCGGCGAGGTCGGCCTCGACGGCGGGGAGGCCGCCGGTGAGGTCGATGGCGACGTGGGCGCGGAGCATGAGGGCGACGCCGAGTTCCCAGTCCTCGGCGTGGCGGCGGCAGTTCTCGACGGCTTCGTCGAGGTGGACGTGGAGGTCGACGGCATCGCCGGTGAGGAACCCGGTCATGGGCCAGAGCATGCCGGGGAAGCGGGCGGACTGGGGACCGCTGTGGCGGAAGGCCTGCCGGATCCGGGCGGCGAGTTCGACGTACTCGGGGGTGCGGAACTCCTCCATCGAGCGGCCTTCGGCGAGGAGGAAGACGTGGAGGACCTGGAGGCGCATGAAGCGCCAGTACGCGGGTGAGCCCTCGGGCGGGTCCTCGGGGGTGACGGCGAGGACCCTGGCGGTCCATTCGGCGCCCTGGAGGCGGTAGTTGCGCAGCCACCAGAACCAGCCGAGGGCGAAGGCGAGGCGCTGGGCGGTCTCGGGGTCGGGGGTGGGGGCGGGGTCGGGGGCGTCGCCGGGTCCCGCCGGGGCGGTGCCGGTGGCGGTTTCCAGGGCGGCGCGGAGGTTGTCGTACTCGGTCTCGACGCGGCTGATCCAGGGGAGCTGCGCGGCGGACCGGAGGAGGGGTTCCGCCTCCTCGGCGAAGGCCAGGTAGTGGGCGGTGTGGCGGCGGACGGTCCCGGCGCGGTCGCGCGGGTCCGCGGCGGCGCGGTCCGCGGCGTACTCGTGGATGGTTTCGAGCATGCGGTAGCGCATGCCGGTGGGGGTCGGGTCGGCGAGTACGAGGGATTTGTCGACGAGGGAGCCGAGGGTGTCGGCGACGTCCAGGGCGCCGGTGGCGCCGGTGGCGTCGGTGGCGTCAGCGCAGACGGCCTCGGCCGCGGCGAGGTCGCAGCCGCCGGCGAAGACGGAGAGGCGGCGCAGGACGGTGCGTTCGGGCGCGTCCAGCAGCTCCCAGGACCAGTCGACGACGGCCCGCAGGGTCTGCTGGCGGGGCAGGACGGTCCGGGAGCCGCTGGTCAGGAGCCGGAACCGGTCGTCGAGGCGGTCGGCGATCTGGCGCGGGGTCAGCAGCCGCAGCCGGGCCGCGGCCAGCTCGATGGCGAGCGGGAGACCGTCCAGGCGGGCGCAGATCTCGGCGACGGCGTCCGGGTCGTCGGCGGAGGCGAAGCCGGGGCGGGCGGCGGCGCCGCGGTCGGCGAAGAGGCGGTGCGCGGGGGCGGGCGGCAGCGGCTCGACGGGGCGGACGCTTTCGCCGGGGACGCCGAGGGGTTCGCGGCTGGTGGCGAGGATCCGGATGCCGGGGCAGTGGGTGAGGAGGCGCTCGGCGAGTTCGGCGGCGGCGCCGATGACGTGCTCGCAGTTGTCCAGGACGAGGAGCGTGGGGGCGCGGTGCGCGCAGTGCTCCAAGAGCAGGGCGGTGGGGTCCTCGGGGACGGCCTTCTCGCGGGCGACGAGGACGGTCTCGCGCAGGCCGAGGGCGCTCAGGACGGCGTCGGGGACGGCGTCGGGGTGGTCGAGGCGGGCGAGTTCGACGAGCCAGGCGGGTTCGGGGTGGGCGGCCGCGGCGTGCTCGGCGAGGCGGGTCTTTCCGGAACCGCCGGGCCCGGTGAGGGTGATGAGGCGGTGGCGGGGCAGGTCGGCGCGGAGGGAGCCCAGTTCGGGCTCGCGGCCGACGAAGGAGGTGAGGCGGGGACGGAGGTTGCCCTCCGGGGCGCGGGGCGGCGGCGGCCGCAGGAGCTCCGCGTGCAGGGCGGCGAGTTCGGGCCCGGGATCGGTCCCGAGGCCTTCGGCGAGGGCGCGGCGGGTGCGGTCGTACGCGTCGAGGGCGTCGGCGGGGCGGCCGGCGGCGCGCAGGGCGCGCAGCTGCTGGGCGCGGAGGGGTTCGTCGTACGGGTGTTGCCGGATCAGGATGTCGATCTCGTGGAGCAGCGCCGCCGGGTCGGCGGCGCCGCCGCGCAACTCGGCCTCGATGCGGTCGCGGAGGGCGGTGGCGCGGTGGGCCTCGGCGGCGGCGGCGTGGGCGGTGCGGGCGGGCTCGGGGAGGTCGGCGAGGGCGGGTCCGCGCCAGAGGTCGAGGGCGGTACGGAGGGTGGTGGCGGCGGCGGGGTCACCGGCGGCCAGCTCCCGGGCGCCGGTGCGGGCGAGCCGGGTGAAGCGGTGGAGGTCGACATCGTCGCGGTCGGCGACGGCGAGGCGGTAGCCGCCGACGGGGTCGGCCTGGATGCTGTCGCGGGCGCCGAGGGCGCGGCGGAGCCGGGCCACGAGGGCCTGGAGGGCGGCGGGGGCGTCCCGGGGCGGATCGTCGCCCCAGACCTCGTCGACCAGGTCGGGCACGGACGCCGCCGCAGGACCCCCGGCGCGCAGCGCGAGCGCGACGAGGAGCGCGCGCAGGCGGGCGCCGCCGATGGGAAGGGGGGCGCCGGTCTCGTCGCGCGCCTGGGTGACGCCAAGGATGAGGTACCGCACCGGGCAATTCTGCCTTGCCTTCGCCCGGGGCGTACGGGAGTTAATCCGCGGGGGCGCGGCGCGGCCGCATCGCGGGGTGCGGCACGGCGGCATCGCGATGCGCGGCACGGCGGCATCGCGGTGCGCGGCGCGGCGGGCCGGAGCGGCCTCGGGCGGCGCGGCGGGCCGCCCGGGCGCGCCGGGTCAGGAGAGGGCTGGGCGGCGGTGGGGGATGCCGCTGGGGACGGCGCGGCGGCGCGGGGCGGAGGTGCCCGTCCAGCAGGTGCCGCGCCGGGCGAGCAGGCGTTGCAGCCACAGCTCCATCGACACCAGCTCCGCGAGCCCGTCCAGCGGCACCGGCCGCCCGTCCGCCGCGTCGAGCAGCGCCTGTTGGACGACCCGGGCCTCGATCAGCCCGGCGTCGGCCAGCAGCGGGGCGGCGAACAAGGCCAGCAGCCCCTCCAGGGCCGTCCGCAGGCCCAGCCGGGTAGCCGTCTCGTTCGGGGCGTGCGCGCTCGCGCCCCAGCCCGGCGGGAGGTCGCGGACGCCGGCCGAGGACAGGACTCCGCGCAGGATCGCGGCCCGCGCCCCGGGCTGGACCCGCAGGGATTCGGGGAGCGCGCGGGCCGCCCGTAGGACCTGGTTGTCGAGGAACGGGGCGTGCAGCCGCTGGCTGCGGACCTCGACGGCCTGTTCGAAGACGCGGTGGTCGGCGGCGTGCCGGGTCAGGACGGCGCGGGCGCGCGCCTCGCCCGGCCGCAGCGACAGCGGGGGCCGGCCGGCGGCGGCCGACAGCCGGATCGACACCTCCGCCAGGGCCTCTCCGGTCAGCCAGCCGGCCGCCGGCCCGGGCCGGGACCAGGTCAGCGCCGCGAGGGAGGCGTCGACCGGGGTGCGGACGCCGCCCGCGACGGCGCCTTCGCGCAGCCGGGCCGCAGCGGCTTCCATGCCCGCGCGGTACGGCGTACGGGCGAGCCGGCGGGCAGCGGAGTAGACGGAGAACGGGACCAGCAGGGAGTCCCCGGGCGTCGCGCGGGCGAGGGCCGCGACCGGGCGCAGCAGGTGGCGTCTGCGGCGGTCCATCAGGAGGTCGGCCATCCGGGCGGGGTGGGCGTCCAGGACCTGGCGGGCGCCGTGGCCGACGAAGTGGTCGGCCGAGCCGGCGGCGAGCCGGCGCCGCTCGCGGGCGGCGAAGACGAGCGAGGGGCCGGGTTCGTCGGTCAGCGGGCCGTCGAGTTCGGCGTACGGGAGGGCTTCCTCGGCGGCGGCCACGACGACGTGGTGCAGGCGCGGGTTGGAGGCGATGGCGTGGGCGCGTTCCAGTTCGCCCTCGCGGCCCTGCGGGGTGGCGAGGTCGTTGAAGGTGACGGCCAGCAGCCGTTCGCCGGACTGCTTCAGGACGGTGCCGGGCGCTCCCGGCAGTCCGGCGGCGAGCAGCGCGAGGGTCGCGGAGGCGCTGCCGCCGGAGAGGTCGGCGCCCACTCCGGGGGCGGGGGCCGGGGCGCCGCGGGCCGCGCGCCGGTCGGCGGGTCCCATTCCGGGCACGGGACCGGGATCGGGTACCAGCATGTCGGGGGCATGCCGGGGTGCCGTGAGCCGGGCGCGCACCGCGTCCACCAATGCTTCCCGTACGCCCTCCACCGCACGCTCGGCGTCGGCCTCGGGCGCGGCCACGGCGAGCGAGGCCACCGGCTCGTACCCGGTGATCTCCCGGGAGCCCTCGCGCAGGATCAGGGTGTGCCCGGGCGGGATGCGGCGGACGCCGACGTACGGTGTGCCGTCGCCCAGTGCCTCGGGGCTGTCGGGGCAGGCCAGCAGGGCGGCGAGGTGGCCGATGTCGAGCTGCGCCTCGATGAGGTCGGCGAGGGGCAGCGCGGCGGTGGCGTAGGCGGTGCCGCCGGCCCAGGGGGTGTAGAACACGGGCCGGGCGCCGGCGAGGTCGCCGAGGACGGTGATGCGGCGGCCCGCCTGGACGACGGCGGTGTAGCTGCCGGACCACTCGGTGAGGTGGCGCAGGGCCCCGCCGCGGGCGGCGTACAGGGCGCGGCGCAGCTGGGCGTCGGTGGCGCCGCAGCAGCCGAGGACGGCGAGGCGGGTGAAGGGGTCGGCGGGGTCGGCGGTGACGGTGCGGATCTCGTCGGGGCGCCAGTCGCCGACGGCCCACAGGGGGTCGGGGTCTCCCCAGAGGAGCTGGGCGCCGACGGGGTGGACGGTGCGTTCGGCGCCGGGGGAGAGGTCGTCGGGGTGGTCGGCGTCGGCGATGCCGCCGTGGGGGGAGTCGCCGTAGGGAGGGACGTCGTACGGGTGCCCGTGTCCGCCCTGTCCGGGGCCTCGTCCGGGGCCCTGTCCCGGGCCATGGCCGGAGACCCGTCCCGCCGTGCCGAAGCTCGCGGCGATACTGCTCCAGCCCACCAACCAGCGCACCGCCGCCTCCCCAGCCCGTGGGCAAATGACCGGGGCACGAACGGCATGGTCAGCGCTGAGGGCGCGGCCGGCCGGACCCCGGGTGGCTCCGGGACCATGCTGCCACGAGACAGGCGTACGAGAGGGGGTATGGGGGGCGCACATGCAAACGAACACGCCCCCGCCACGCGGTATTTGGCGTTCCGTGCCCACCGCCCGATAGGTCGGTTTCAGCCATTCTTCGTCCCCGCCGCAGCCACACCCGGGCCACACCGGAGCCACACCCGGGCCGCACCCGGGACGCACCCGGCCTGCGCCGCACCCGCGGCGCGCGGGCCGCGCGGCTGCGGTCCGGGAGACGGGATCCGCCCCCCGGACCGTTCCGCCACCCGCGGGGATTGAGGCGGCGGCATCCCCCGACCCGCCGATCAACGCGAACGGGCCGACCCACGCACCGCACATCGAATCGCCGGGCCCCCGGAGCGGCCAGAGCGCACGGCCGGGCGCACGGCCACACGGGCGGAGCACGCCCGAAGGAGTGCGCCCCGGGCGCGGGCCCGGCCCCGACTGTGCATACGGACAACAATCCCGCCATACGGAACAGGAGGCCTTAACGCTTGGGAGGCGGGGAACTACGCTGGGTTTACGAAATGCCGGGCGCCTATGCCCCGGCGGCGTCTGCGTTCCGCGTGTGACGAGGGGTGGCGCATGTCCAGGGAGCTCCGCGAGCCCAACGAGAAGCTCGGCGCCGTCCTCGCCCTGGCGGGCATCAGCAACGCCGGGCTGGCCCGGCGCGTCAACGATCTCGGCGCACAGCGCGGCCTGACGCTTCGGTACGACAAGACGTCGGTGGCGCGGTGGGTGTCGAAGGGGATGGTTCCGCAGGGCGCCGCCCCGCATCTGATCGCCGCCGCCATCGGGGCGAAGCTGGGCCGGCCGGTACCGCTGCACGAGATCGGCCTGGCGGACGCGGATCCGGCGCCCGAGGTGGGTCTGGCCTTCCCGCGCGATGTGGGCGCGGCCGTGCGCTCGGCCACCGATCTGTACCGCCTCGACCTCGCGGGCCGGCGCGGTGGTGGCGGGATCTGGCAGTCGCTGGCGGGCTCCTTCGCCGTCTCGGCGTACGCCACTCCTGCCTCGCGCTGGCTGATATCGCCCGCCGACAGCTCGGTGGCGCGCGAACCCGCTCCCGCACGGGCGGCCTCGGCTCCCGGAACCCCGCCGGAAGGCCTGGGGGCGGGACCGCCGTCCTCGGTTGTGCCCGCGCAGCCGGGAGCCGAAACTCCGCAGGCGCCGCGCGAGCAGGGCCTCGTACCGGCGGTGGCGCCGGCGGCCGTCACGCCGTCCGACCTGAGCCCGCAGCGCGTGGGCCACAGCGATGTGACGAAGCTGCGCGAGGCCGCCGAGGACGCGCGCCGCTGGGACTCCAAGTACGGCGGCGGGGACTGGCGTTCGTCGATGGTGCCGGAGTGCCTCCGGGTGGACGCGGCGCCGCTGCTGCTGGGTTCGTACTCCGACGAGGTGGGCCGGGCGCTGTTCGGGGCGACCGCCGAACTGACGCGGCTGGCGGGCTGGATGGCCTTCGACACCGGTCAGCAGGAGGCCGCGCAGCGCTACTACATCCAGGCGCTGCGCCTGGCCCGCGCCGCCGCCGACGTCCCGCTCGGCGGGTACGTCCTCGCCTCGATGTCCCTCCAGGCGACGTACCGGGACTTCCCGGACGAGGGCGTGGACCTGGCGCAGGCGGCCGTCGAGCGCAACCGGGGGCTGGCGACGGCGCGCACCATGAGCTTCTTCCGGCTGGTCGAGGCCCGGGCGCACGCGAAGGCGGGCGACTCGGCGGCCGCCGGGGCGGCGCTGCGGGCGGCGGAGGGCTGGCTGGAGCGGGCGCGGGAGGGCGACGCGGATCCGACCTGGCTGGGTTTCTACTCGCACGACCGGTTCGCGGCGGATGCGGCGGAATGCTACCGGGATCTGAAATTGCCCCGTCAGGTACGGCGGTTCACCGAGCAGGCCCTGTCGCGGCCGACGGAGGAGTACGCGCGCTCGCACGGGCTGCGGCTGGTGGTGAGCGCGGTCGCCGAGCTGGAGTCGGGCAATCTCGACGCGGCCTGCGCGGCGGGCACCCGGGCGGTGGAGGTCGCGGGGCGGATCTCCTCGGCGCGGACGAACGAGTACGTACGGGACCTGCTGCACCGGCTGGAACCGTACGGGGACGAGCCGCGCGTCGCGGAGCTGCGCGAGCGGGCGCGACCGCTGCTCGTGGCGCCCGCGTAGCCCCGCGTCACCCCTTTGTCAGTGGCGGGGTGCAGTATGCAGGGGTGGGAGGTGGCAGCGTGGGCGGCGGGCGCGGCGTGGACTGCGATGTGCTGGTGATCGGTGGCGGGATCGTCGGTCTGTCGACGGCGCATGCCCTCTCGCGCCTCGCCCCGGGGACGCGGGTGGTCGTCCTGGAGAAGGAACCCGGCCCGGCCCGGCACCAGACGGGCCGCAACAGCGGCGTGATCCACAGCGGCATCTACTACCGGCCGGGCTCGCTGAAGGCGCGGTTCGCGGTGCGCGGGGCCGCCGAGATGGTCAAGTTCTGCGCGGAGCACGGCATCGCCCACGAGGTGACGGGCAAGCTGATCGTCGCGACGGAGCGGGCCGAGCTGCCGCGGCTGCACGCGCTGGTCCAGCGCGGCCGGGAGAACGGCATTCCGGTGCGCGAGCTGGGCCCGGCGCAGATCGCGGAGTACGAGCCGGAGGTGCGCGGGCTGGCCGCGATCCATGTCGGCTCGACCGGGATCGTGGACTACGGGCGGGTCGCGGAGCAGCTGGCGGAGTCCTCGGGCGCGGAGATCGTCTACGGCGGCGCGGCGGATCTGATCTCGCGGCGCGCGGACCGGGTCGCGGCGCGCACGACGGCCGGGGTGGTCGTGCGCGCGCGGGTCCTGGTGAACTGCGCGGGCCTGCAGTGCGACCGCGTCGCGCGGCTCGCCGGGGACGAGCCCGGAATGCGGATCGTCCCCTTCCGGGGCGAGTACTACGACCTGGCGCGGCCCTCGTTGGTGCGGGGTCTGGTCTACCCGGTGCCGGATCCGGCGTTTCCCTTCCTCGGCGTCCATCTGACCCGGGGAATCGGCGGCGGCGTCCATGTCGGGCCGAACGCGGTGCCGGCGCTGGCGCGGGAGGGGTACGGCTGGGGGGTCGTGCGGCCGCGGGACGTCGCGGACGAGCTGGCCTGGCCGGGATCCTGGCGGATGGCCGCCCGGCACTGGCGGTACGGGGCGGGCGAGATCCACCGCTCGCTGTCGAAGCATGCCTTCACCGAGGCGGTGCGGCGGCTGCTGCCGGCCGTGTCCCCGCGGGACCTGGTCCCGGCGGCGGCCGGGGTCCGCGCCCAGGCCGTCCTGCGGGACGGGACGCTGGTGGACGACTTCCTGATCCGGGACGCCCCGCGCACGGTCCACGTGCTGAACGCGCCCTCACCGGCGGCGACCGCCTCGCTCCCGATCGGGCGCGAGATCGCGGGCCGCGCCCTGTCGGTGCTGCGCACGGCCTGACGGACCGGGGCTCGGGCCGAGGCCACCGCGGTGCGGGCGCGGGGGCTGCGCCGAGGGGACGGCGAGGGGGTGGGGTCGTAGAATCTGGGCATTGTGTCTGAGTCCCTGAATCCCCAGCCCAGCGCCCCGGCGGCGAACTCCTACGTCCCCCCGAAGTGGCGGACCGAGCCCCGGTTCCCCGAGGGCCCGTCGCCCGATCCGGCCGGCTCGCACCACGAGCGCCGGATCCGCAGCTTCCAGCCGCGGCGCAGCCGTGTGACCACCGGCCAGGGCGAGGCCCTGAAGCGGCTCTGGGGCACCTGGGGCCTGGACATCGACGGCCACCGGATCCTCGACCTCAAGAAGATGTTCGACGGCCTCCCCGTCGTCCTGGAGATCGGCTTCGGCATGGGCGAGGCAACCGCCCAGATGGCAGCCGCCGACCCCGGCACCGGAATCCTCGCCGCCGACGTGCACACCCCCGGCCAGGGCAACCTGCTCGCCCTCGCCGAGCGGGGCGGGCTCGACAACATCCGGGTCGCGAACGGCGACGCGATCATCCTGCTCCGCGAGATGCTGCCGCCGGACTCCCTCGCGGGCCTGCGCGTGTACTTCCCGGACCCGTGGCCCAAGGCCCGCCACCACAAGCGGCGGCTGATCCAGCCCGAGTTCCTCACCCTGGCCGCGACCCGGCTCGCGCCCGGCGGGGTGCTGCACTGCGCGACCGACTGGGAGCCGTACGCCGAGCAGATGCTCGAAGTGCTCACCGCGCACCCCGACTTCGAGAACACCCAGGCCGACGGGGGCTACGCGCCGCGTCCCGACTTCCGGCCGCTCACCCGGTTCGAGGGCCAGGGCCTCGACAAGGGCCACGTCGTACACGACTTGCTCTTCCGGCGCGTGGCGAACACCGAGAACTGACGCGGAGGGCTGACGGGGAGGCGTAGGTAACTCCCCGTGTCAGACCCGCTCGCTAGAGTCATCGTGTGTTCCGAGCGCTGCCTTCCGTGCTCGCACGCCCGTCGGGCGCGGTCCGTACGTGCGTGCTCCTCGCCCTGCTCGCCGTCCTGACCCTGTCGGGGCTGGCGATCCTGGAGCTGGTCCGGGAGCAGACGGGCACGCCCGGGTTCTTCGTCGGGCTGGGCCTGGCCGTACTGCCGGTGCCGCCGCTGCTCGCGGCGTTCGGCTGGGTGGGCCGGGCCGCGCCGCGGCCCCGGGCGGAGCTGCTGTTCTGCTTCGGCTGGGGCGCCGGCGCCGCCGCGCTGATCGCCATACTGGCCAACAGTTTCGCCACCGAGTGGATAGCGAGGACCACCGCCGACGCCTCGGCGGCGGACCGGCTCGGGTCGGTCGCGATCGCCCCGGTGGTCGAGGAACTCGCCAAGGCGGCGCCCGTCCTGCTGGTGTTCGCGGTCCGAAGACGGCAGTCCGCCGGCCCCGCCGACGGACTGGTGGCGGCCGGGTTCACCGCGACCGGCTTCGCCTTCACCGAGAACATCCTCTACCTCGGCAATGCCTACGGGCAGGACCTGGCCAGCGGTACCGGGGTGCTGGAGTCGATGACGGCCGCGACCTTCTTCGTACGGGTCATGGTCTCGCCGTTCGCGCACCCGCTGTTCACGGTGCTCAGCGGGCTCGGCTTCGGTGCGGCCGCGCTCGGCGCCGGCCGGGCGCGCCGGGTCGGGCTGCCGGCGGCGGGCCTGGCGCTGGCCATGGGGACGCACGCGCTGTGGAACAGCTCCTCGCGGTTCGGGGAGTACGGGTTCGCCGTGGTGTACGGCTCGGTGATGGTCCCGGTGTTCGGGGTGCTGCTGTGGCTCGCGGTGCGGATGCGGCGGCGCCGGCTGCGGGCGGTCGCGGCCGAGCTGGCGGTGTACGCCTCCGCGGGCTGGCTCGCACCGGCCGAGGTACCGGCCCTGGCGTCCATGCCGGCCCGGTCGCTGGCCTGCGCCCTGGCGCGGCACAGCGGAGGCCGGGCGGCGGGGCGGGCGGTGTCCCGGTACGCGGCGGACGCGGCCGCGCTGGCGCTGCTGCGCCGGGGTGCCAGGCGGGGCGGTCCCGCGTGGGAGCCGGAGTTCACGCGCCGGGAGGGGGAGTTGCTGCGGGGGCTGTGGCTGCGCCGGGCGACGGCGGGGCCGGCGCTGTCCCGGGCGGCGGTCCTGGAGGAGCTGCTGCCGCCGCGCGCAGCGGACGATCCGGCCTGGTGGGCCGGCCCCGGCGCGCCGGCCGGCGTACCGGCTCCTAGACGTTCAGACCCTTCGAGGTCAGCCACGCCAGGGGATCCGTCGTCGAGCCACCCTTGCGCACTTCCAGGTGGAGGTGGGCGCCGGTGACGTTGCCGGTGGCGCCGACGCGGCCGATGGTCTCGCCCGCGCCGACCGCGCCGGAGGTCACCGACATCGAGGACAGGTGGCAGTACCAGATCTCCGTACCGTCATCGAGCTGGAGCACGATCCGGTAGCCGTACGCGCCGGACCAGCCCGCCGAGGTGATCTTGCCGCTGCCGACGGCCTTGACCGGGGTGCCGGTGGGGGCGGCGAAGTCGAGGCCGGTGTGGTGGCCGGAGGACCACATGGAGCCGGAGTCGCCGAAGTGCGAGGTGAGGGTGTAGGCGGAGGTGGGCAGGGAGTACCCGCCGGACGCCTTCGCCTCCCGCACCTGTTCGGCCGCCGCGTCCGCCTTGGCCTTGGCGTCGGCTGCCACCTTCTCCGCGGCCACCCGGGCGTCGTCGGCCTCCTTGTCGGCGGCCCGGCGGGCCGCTTCCGCCTGCTCCTTGGCCTCCTTGGCGGCGGCTTCCTTCGCGGCCAGCTCGGCCTGGGCGCGGTCCTGTGCGGAGGCCGCGTCCTGCTGGGACTCGGCCTGCTGGAGGATCCGGTTGAGCAGTACCTCGCCGGCGCCGGAGCCGGACTGGGCGTGCTGCGCGAGGAGTCCGGCCCGCGCGGCGGGGGCGCCGGAGCGGGAGCCGGCCGCGGTGTCCGCTCCGTCGGAGGTACCCGGGCCGTTCGCGGCGTCGCGGCCGGAGTCGGCCGAATCGCCGGAGTCGTCGGAGTCGTCGGTCAGGCCGGGGAACGACGGCATGGATATGGCCACTTGGGGGCGGTCCTGCGCGGTGGCGATACCGCCCGCGCCGACCGCCGCGATGACGCCGACGCCCAGCACGGTGGAGCTGCGGGCGAGCCCGCCGCGCTGCTTGGCCACCCGGTGCTTGCCCCTGACCGGCCGGACCGAGTCCTCGGTGGGGTTCCACTCGCCCCAGGCCCCCGCGGTGGGCTGGTCCTGGATGTCCATGCCTTCGGGGGCAGGCGAGTTGGAGGCCACCGGGGCACACTCCTCATTGAGCGCACGCGCACGGCGCCATCTCTTACGACGGCTGGGACGACCGCGCTGCGTTATCGAACGGTAATAGACGTGGGGGAGTGATTCCAAGCTGTTGTGCTGGAACATTCACACAATCCAGCCACTCAACGCGCAGCTCTGGCCAGGACTTTTACCGCATTACTGGGTCAACCCGGGCAAAAATCGGCCGAAAGCCATATCACTCCAGCCACAGGCGACACTTGACGGACCGTCATATATCTTGCGCAGCGCACCCGTTCGCTCACACCCGGTCACCACCTCGTTACGCCTCCTCGCGCCGCACCACCGGAACGGTCCGCCGCCGCTCCGGCTCCCCCTCCCCCGGCCGGCCGACCGCCAGCAGCGCCATGTCATCCGTCGCCCCACCGCCCGTGTGCCGGCGCACATCGCTGCTGAGCGCGCTGAGCAGCGCTTCCGGCCCGGAGAACACGCTGCCGCTCAGCCGGTGCGCCGGATCGTAGAACTCCCCCGCCCCGGAACGGGCCTCGGTCAGCCCGTCGGTGTACAGGAGCAGGGTGGAGCCCTCCGGGAACGGCCACTCCTCCACCCGGTCCGGCCAGAGCGCCAGGTCCCCCATGCCGAGCGGCAGCGCCGGCTGCGCCGGGGCCAGCGCCACGAGGCTCCCGTCGGCGGACAGCAGCAGCGGCTCCGGGTGCCCCCGGTTCACCAGCCGCAGCGCCCCGCCCTCGGGCGGGATCTCCCCGAGCACGCACGTCGTGAACCCCTCGACCGCGTCCAGGCTGTCGCGCCGGCTGCCCTCCCGGGCCAGCGCCCGCTCCAGCCGCCGCGCGACACCCTCCAGGGTCGGCTCGGTCTCGGCGGCCTCCCGGAAGGCCCCCAGGACCACCGCGACGGTCTCCACCGCGCCCAGCCCCTTGCCCCGGACGTCACCGACCGCCAGCCGCACCCCGTACGGGGTGTCCTGGACGGCGTAGAGGTCCCCGCCGATGAACGCGTCCGCCTGGGCCGCCTCGTACCGCGCGGCGACGTGCAGGCCCCCGATCCGCTCGGCGGGCTTCGGCAGCACCGCGCGCTGGGCGGCCTCGGCGATGTCGCGCGCGGAGGCGAGCCGCTCGCCGCTGCGGCGCACGACCCGGTTGATCAGGATGGCGAGCCCGGACACGGTGAGGACGGTGGCCAGATCGGTCAGCGCCTCCACCCGCCAGAAGGTGCTGCTGAAGAGGTGCAGCACGACCACCGCGAGGGAGGCCAGGGCCCCGGTCACGACGGTCGCCGCCAGAGAGAACACCGACGCGGCGATCAGCGGACCCGCGGTGAAGAAGGGGGACCCGGTGAACTTGGGCGGGGTCAGCAGGTCGAAGAGGAACCCGAGCGCGATCAGCACGAGGGGCATCAGCCGCGCCACGCGCCGGGACGCACCGCCCGCGCCCCTGCCGTGCTCCTGCTGCGCCAGCCCCACCACGCTGCTCTCCTGCCCGGTCCCTCGCACGGGGGCCGCTGCCCGCCTCGCCCTCAAGGCTGGCCGCAAGGCCGCCCGTACGGCGACCCGGCCGGGCCGACCGGGTGACGGAACGTCGGGAGGAGGCAGGAGGGGGGCGGAACCACCCAGGGAACGACGAAGGCCCGGCTCCCCTGAGGGAACCGGGCCTTCGTACTGAGTAGCGGGGGCAGGATTTGAACCTACGACCTCTGGGTTATGAGCCCAGCGAGCTACCGAGCTGCTCCACCCCGCGTCGGTAAACACAACTCTACGCCATCTGTGGGAGGGCTTGCGCCAATTAGCCCCCGGGGCACCTCCCACACGTACATCACCGCAGGTCAGGGCGTTCCAAGGCGGCGAAAGCCGGGCCTCCCGAGGCCCCTGCGGCAGCCGCCGGGAGCCGAGCGGCCGCGGCCACCGCAGCACCGGACGCGGCCAACTCCCCACGGCGACCGGCCTTGGCGGGAAACCGCCGGAGCCACTCCGGTCGATACCCGATCGGTCATCCGCCCCTCTCCGGCTATGCTCTGGGGTGAGCACGCCGAGGGCCATTAGCTCAATTGGCAGAGCAGCGGACTTTTAATCCGTTGGTTGTCGGTTCGAGTCCGACATGGCCTACTGCTCACGAAGCGCCCCGTCCGGTTTTCACCGGGCGGGGCGCTTCGTCGTGTCCGGGGCCGTGCCGGGGCGCCGGGAGGTGTGGGGAACGGGCTCGGCCCCCACCGCACCGGAGTGCTGTGGGGGCCGAGTCTCGATCAGTTGGCGCTCAGGCGTCAGCCGTTGCGCTTCCAGCGCGGCTTGTCGTCACGACGGCCGCCACCGAAGGAACCGGTGGAACCGGAACCGGAGGGGCGGTGGTCGTCACGACGGCCGTACGGGCGGTCGCCGGCGCCGCCGGAGCGGAAGCCACCGGAGGGACGGTCGTCGCGGCGGAAGCCACCACGGTCGCCACCACGGTCGTCACGGTTGAAGCCACCGGACGGACGGTCACCGCCGGAGCGGAAGCCACCGGACGGACGGTCGTCGCGGCGGAAGCCACCACGGTCGCCACCACGGTCGTCACGGTTGAAGCCACCGGACGGACGGTCGCCACCGGAGCGGAAGCCGCCACGGTCGCCACCACGGTCGTCACGACGGTCACCACCGGAACGGAAACCACCCGACGGACGGTCGTCGCGGCGGAAGCCACCACGGTCGCCACCACGGTCGTCACGGTTGAAGCCACCGGACGGACGGTCGCCACCGGAGCGGAAGCCGCCACGGTCGCCACCACGGTCGTCACGACGGTCACCACCGGAACGGAAACCACCCGACGGACGGTCGTCGCGGCGGAAGCCACCACGGTCACCGCCACGGTCGCCACCGCGGTCGCCACCGCGGTTGTCGCGGCGCTCGTAGTTGCCACGGTCGTCACGGCTCTGGAACGCGGGGCGCTCCTCGGCGACCGGCGCGGCCGCGACGGCAGCCGCGACCTCGGCCTCGGCGGCCTCGGCCACCTCGGCGACAGCGGCCTCCGGGTCCTCGCCGCGCTCACGCGCGGAGCGGGCGACCAGGCGGTCGGCCTCCTCGCGCAGCTCGACGGCACGGCGCGACAGGCGCTCCAGCTGCTTGGTCAGGTCGGCGACCTCGCGCTCGGCCTGCTTCGCGGCGTTGTTCGCGGAGTCGGCCTGGACCTGGGTGAGCGAACGCGCACCGGTGATCTCGGCGACCTCGGGGTCGAACGCGCCGACGCCCTGGACGATGTGGCGCGAGGCGTCGACGCCCGCGTCCTCCATCAGGCGGAAGATCTGACGGCGCTGGTGCGGGAGCGCCAGCGAGACCACGACGCCCGACTTGCCGGCGCGGGCGGTACGGCCCGAGCGGTGCAGGTAGTCCTTGTGGTCACCGGCCGGGTCCACGTTCAGGACCAGGTCGATGCCGTCGACGTGGATACCGCGGGCGGCGACGTCGGTCGCGACGAGCGCGTTGACGTAGCCGTCCTTGAAGTCCGCGAGGACGCGGGTGCGGGCACCCTGCGTCATGCCGCCGTGCAGCGCGTCGGCCTTCACGCCGGACTCGATGAGCTGCTCGGCGATGCGGTCGGCGCCCAGCTGGGTGCGGACGAAGATGATGGTGCGGCCCTTGCGGGCGGCGATGGCGGCCGTGACCGGCGCCTTGTCCTTCGGCTTCACGACGAGGACGTGGTGCGTCATGGTCGTGACGTTGCCCTGCGCGCTGTCGACCTCGTGCGTGACGGGGTTGGTCAGGTAGCGCTTGACCAGGGTGCCGATCTCGTTCTCCATGGTGGCGGAGAAGAGCATGCGCTGGCCGCCGCCGGGGATCTGGTCGAGCAGCTCGGTGACCTCGGGCAGGAAGCCCAGGTCCGCCATCTGGTCGGCCTCGTCGAGGACCGCGATCTTGACGTTCTCCAGGGAGCAGGCGCCGCGGTTGATGATGTCGCGCAGACGGCCGGGAGTGGCGACGAGGACGTCGACACCGCGCTCCAGGGCGTAGATCTGGTTGCCCATGGAGGTACCGCCGCAGACGACCTTCATCTTGAGGCCGAGCACGTCGCCGTAGGGCTGGAGGGCGTCCGCGACCTGCATCGCGAGCTCACGCGTCGGCGTGAGGATGATCGCGCGGGGCTTCTTCTTCTCGGTGTGACCGCCGGCCAGCGAGGCCAGGGTCGGCAGACCGAAGGAGAGGGTCTTGCCGGAGCCGGTGCGGCCACGGCCGAGGATGTCCTTGCCGGCCAGGGCGTCCGGGATGGTCGCGGCCTGGATCGGGAAGGGGGAGGTGACGCCGTTCTGGGCGAGCTTGCGCACGATCCCCTCGGGCAGACCGAGGTCGCCGAAGGTGATGGTGGGCTCCGCGTCGGCGGCGCCGTCCTCGAAGTCGTCGGTGGACTGGTCGGTCGTCACGTCGGCCTCAAGAGCCTCGATGATCTCGTCCGCCTCAGCGGCCTCAATGGCCTCGGTGACCGCAAGGGTCTCGGCATCGGCGACGAGCTCGTTCGAGTCGTTCTCGGGCATGACGGCACGGTCAGAACTGGAAATGGACATGCGAAATGCGAAACCTTCCGGAGTCTCGGCACGCGCCCAAACTCCGTGAATCGCAAATCGACCGCCTCAATGCGGTCAGCCACGGCTAGGGAGAGTACGCGCCACACGGCGCTCTTCGGATTCGGCGCCGGGCAATGGGATCAAACGATCTATAACCATACGCACCCTCCTGGGGGTCTGGCAAGTCACCCTGGCCACAATGGCCCTGACCTGCGAAGACGTCTCCCGCCGGAGAGCTCGGGGCTGAGCCCAGAGAGCGCTCAGAGGGCACGGAGTGCCTGCGGCGGGCCTCCCGGGTCGGTGCTCGGCTTCGTCTCCGGAGGCGTCGGAACCGGCGTGGGTTCCGTCACAGGAGGAGGGTCCTGGGTCGGGGGCGCCGTGGGCGGAGTGGGAGCGGTACCACCCGGCCCGCCCGACCCGCCGGAGCCCCCCGAACCACCCGCGCCGCCGGAGCCGCCTCCGGCGGAGGCCCCGCCGCCCGACGAGGGCTGCTGGTGACCCTGGCCGCCCGCCCCGCCGCCCGGACCGGCCGTCGGCGAGGGGGCCCCGGGCAGACCGGCGGGCGCGCCCGGGCTGGGAGAGGCCCCGACCGCCCCGGAGGCCTTGCCCTCCTCGCCGGGCTTCCCGCCGGGCTTGCCCGTACCGTCCTTCACGCCGTGGCCGTTGCCGTGGATCCCGGAGCCCCGGCCCGCGGCGGCGCCCCCGCCGGAGTCGGCGGCCGCGCCCTTGCGGTCGACGGGTGAGGAGGGCCCGGGCTTCGCGGCGTCCGCGCCGACACTCATGCAGCCCGCCGTCGCCGCGACCGCGAGCGCGGTGACGGCCAGTCGGAGGGAAGCGGAAAACTGGCGCACGGGAGGCACCTCCGGAACTACGGGGGTCCGCGATGAGCGGGTCAATGTGCCCAACTCCCTTTACCCCGTAAGAGACACGCCCTCAGCCGAACAGCTCCCCCGCCAGCCACCAGCCCAGGCGCACGGCACCCAGCCCGACCAGCACCGACGCCACCACGTTGACCGCCGCGAGGAACCGCCAGCCGCGTTCGGCCAGCCGCAGCGTCTCGTACGAGAAGGTCGAGTAGGTGCTCAGCGCCCCGCACAGCCCCGTCCCGAGCAGCAGTTGGAGCCGCGAGGCGTCCGCCCCGGCCAGGACGGCCCCGGTCAGCGCCCCCAACAGCAGGCAGGCGGCCGCGTTCACGGCGAAGGTGCCGAACGGGAACACCGAGCCGTGCCACGTCTGCACCGCCCGGTCGGTCAGGTAGCGCAGCGGCGCGCCGACGACCGCACCCGCCACCACGAGCAGCCAGTTCATCCGTGCCGCCCGCGCACCGCGCGCCGGGTCACCGAGGCCGACGCCCACACGGCGCCGAGCGCGCCGGCCAGCGTGAGTCCCGCGTAGGCCAGCGCCGTCCCGGCCTCGCCCTCGTCCAGCAGCCGCGAGAAGTCCACCGCGTACGTGGAGAAGGTGGTGAAGCCGCCCAGCACCCCGACGCCGACGAAGGGCCGCACCAGCGGATGCGGGGCGGTGCGCCCGCCCTCGCTGATCAGCACCATGAGTACGCCGATCAGGGCGCTGCCGCTCACGTTGATCCAGAACGTCGCCCAGGGGAACGCCCCCGGGGCGGCCGGCCACGCCAGCGCCACCCCGTACCGCGCCGAGGCCCCGAGGGCGCCGCCCGCCGCCACCGCCGCGAGCACCCGGCCCTGCGGTTCGGCGCGTTGCGCGGGCACCCGGAGGTCGATGTCGGGGTCGATGGCCTCGGAGCCGCCGGAGGGGTCAATGCCGGAAGGGTCGCCGGAGGGGTCACTGCCGGAAGAGTCTTCGCGAGAGCCGTCGGCCGGGCCGGTCATCCGTAACCCAGCGCGTGCAGCCGGTCGTCGTCGATCCCGAAGTGGTGGGCGATCTCGTGCACGACGGTGACCTCCGTCTCCGCGACCACGCTCTCCCGGTCCTCGCACATGCGCAGCGTGGGGTTGCGGTAGATCGTGATCCGGTCCGGCAGCACCCCGGCGTACCACTCGCCCCGGTCCGTCAGCGGGGTCCCCTCGTAGAGGCCGAGCAGCTCGGGGTCGTCGGCGGGCGGCTCGTCCTCGACGAACACCGCGACGTTGTCCATCAGCCGCGTGAGCTCCGGCGGGATCCGGTCCAGGGCCTCTGCGACGAGCTCTTCGAACTCCTCGCGCGTCATCTCCAGCACCCGGCCATTGTCCCTCCGGTGGGGGCGCCTCCCGCTTGCCGGGGAGAAACCGTTTTGGCGATAGCTCCCCGGATCCCATATGCTTCTCACGTCCCCGACGCGCTGGAAAGTGCCCGGCGGGCCTTTAGCCCTCATCGTCTAGTGGCCCAGGACGCCGCCCTTTCAAGGCGGTAGCACGGGTTCGAATCCCGTTGGGGGTACGCATTACCGTGTGCAAGACTTGGTCTCGCACACTGCAAGGACCTGTGGAGCAGTTGGTTAGCTCGCCACCCTGTCAAGGTGGAGGTCGCGGGTTCAAGTCCCGTCAGGTTCGCTGAGGCCGGAAACGGTCTCGTGGCTGGGTAGCTCAGTTGGTACGAGCGATCGCCTGAAAAGCGATAGGTCGCCGGTTCGACCCCGGCCCCAGCCACCACAGGAAGGCCCCCGTCCTCGGACGGGGGCCTTCCGCGTTCCTCCCCTATTCCTTCTCCGCCGTCTCGCGGACGCGGCCGCGGCCGCGCCACTGCGTCAGGCCCACGGCCACCGCCGCCGCCGCGACCAGCGCGAGCAGCGCCCAGTCCGGGACTCCGCCGGTGAGGGAGCGGACCCGCTGCTCCACCGCGTACGAGTCGTCCACGTCCAGCAGTCCGGGCAGCGCGCTCGCCCCGTCGTAGACGAGGAACAGGGCGCCCAGGGTGATGAAGAACAGCCCGGACAGCAGCGAGGTCGTGTGCAGTTCGAGGCGGCCGACGCGCAGGGGCCGGCCGCGCAGCCAGCGCCGCTTGCCGAGCTCGAACCGCTCCCAGAGCAGGGCCAGCACGAACAGCGGTACGGCCATCCCCAGCGCGTACACCGCCAGCAGCAGGCCTCCGTAGACGGGGCTGCCGCTGACGGCCGCCACCGTGAGGACGCTGCCCAGGATCGGGCCGGCGCAGAACCCGGCCAGCCCGTAGACCGCGCCGAGGGCGTACACCGACAGGGCGGTGGTCGGCCGGATCCGTCCCGACAGCTCCGCGAGCCGCCGGGAGGCGAAGCCGAGGCCGAGGATCTGCGCGACCCCGAGCACGATGATCAGCCAGCCGCCGGCCAGGACGAGCGCGTCCCGGTGGGAGTGGAAGAACCGTCCGGCGTACGAACCGGCCGCCCCGAGGGGTACGAGGGTGCTCGCGAGACCGGCGTAGAAGATCCCGGTGCGCGCCAGCAGCCGTGAGGCGGAGTCGATCGAGTACGCGAAGAAGGCCGGCAGCAGCAGCGCGCTGCACGGGCTGAGCAGGGCCAGGAGGCCGCCCAGCAGGGCGGCCAGGTATCCGATGTCGGTCACCGCTTCGCCGCCCCGGGGGCCTCGGCCCGCGCCTTGGCCTCGGCGATCGCCGACTCGAAGGCGTCGAGGGGCTGGGCGCCCGCGATGGGCCGGCCGCCCACGAGGAAGGAGGGGGTGGAGCTGACGCCGATGCGGTAGCCCTCCTCCTGGTCCTTGCGCAGCGCCTCGGCGGCGGCCTCGCCGGCCATGTCCTTCTTGAAGCGCTCCAGGTCGGGGACCCCGGCCTGCCGGGCCAGCTCGACGAGGCGGGCCTCGCCGAAGCCCTTCTCCTTGGAGCCCTCGGCGTACGCGGCCGCGTGGAACGCCGCGAACCGGTCCTGCTGCCCGGCGGCCCAGGCGGCCTTGGCGGCGGCCTCGGAGTCGGCGCCGAAGATGGGGAAGTTGCGCCACTCGATGCGGAGGGTGCCGTCCTCGACGTACTTCTTCATCAGTTCGGGTTCGGTGTCGCGCGCGAACTTGCCGCAGTAGCCGCACTTGAAGTCGGAGTACTCGATCAGCACGACGGGTGCGTCGGCCCGGCCGACGGCCAGCTTGTCGCCGGATTCCCGGCGGGCGAGCTTCAGCAGCTCGCCGGTGCCCGCGTCGGCCTTGGGCGCGGACGCGGAGGAGGGCTTGGCGGGGGTGTCCTCGGGCGCGGTGGCCTGCCAGGACACGACCCCGAAGGCGACGGAGGCGAGGGCGACCCCGGCGCAGATCAGCAGGGGCTTACGGGAGGAGGAAGGGGAGGAAGGGGACATACGGGTGCTCCAGGGCTACGGATGAGGACGGACCAGTCGGACGACCGGCCCTCCTAGACCCGCATCACCGAGAGCTCCACCGGCCCCGGCGCCGGCTGGTCCGGCCCGCGTACGGGGACCCGCGCGGGCAGCGCCCGGCCGCCCCAATCCGGCTCCACGACGGCCCGGGCCACGGGGGTGTGCGCGTGCTCCGCGCTTCCGCGCACGGGCGCCGCCGGCGGTATCCCGCCCTCCGCCCCGCCGGGCCCGCAGGCGGGCCCCGAACCCTCCACCGCCCCGGCGACCGCCGCCCCGTCCGGCACGGTGCCGGCCGTGGCGGCGTGCGCCGGGCCCGCGTGCGCCGGCCCCGCGTGCGCCGGGCCCGCGTGCGCCACACCGGCCGGCATCGCCTGCCCCAGACCGGCCGCGCGCGCCACACCGGCCGGGGCCGCAGGGGCCGCAGGGGCCGCCGAAGCCGCAGGGGCCGCCGAGGCCGCCGACGCCGCGCCGCAGAGCAGGGCCGCCAGCGCCGCGATCAGGCAGCACAGGGCGCGGGCGGCGCGGGACATGGCGGGCCTCTCACGTCGGTTCTGGTGATCTCGTCCCGAAATGGTACGGGGACGGTACACAAATGCGTTCGCCACCCGACGCTCCCGGGTGAGATCCTCGACCAGGTATGTCTACTTCCTTCGCCGCCCTGCAGACGCTTCTCGGTGAGATCTCCCTCCGTGACGCGCACCGCCTCGGCCGCCGCCTCGAAGGCGCCCGCCGTATCCGCAAGCCCGAGGCCAAGCAGGCCGTGCTCGACGAGATCGCCGCGGAGGCCGGGAAAGCCGCCGCGCGACTGGCCGGCCGTGCCTCGCGGATGCCGGAGGTCACGTATCCCGAGAACCTGCCCGTCAGCCAGAAGAAGGACGAGATCGCCGAGGCGATACGCGACCACCAGGTCGTGATCGTCGCGGGCGAGACCGGCTCCGGCAAGACCACGCAGATCCCCAAGATCTGCATGGAGCTGGGCCGCGGCGTCCGGGGCATGATCGGGCACACCCAGCCCCGCCGGATCGCGGCGCGCACCGTCGCGGAGCGCATCGCGGAGGAGCTGAAGTCCGAGATCGGCCAGACGGTCGGCTGGAAGGTCCGGTTCACCGACCAGGTGGACCAGGACGCGACCTTCGTGAAGCTGATGACGGACGGCATCCTGCTCGCCGAGATCCAGACGGACCGCGAGCTGCGCGCGTACGACACGATCATCATCGACGAGGCCCACGAGCGGTCCCTCAACATCGACTTCCTGCTCGGCTACCTCGCCACGCTGCTGCCCAAGCGCCCCGACCTCAAGGTGATCATCACCTCCGCGACGATCGATCCGGAGCGTTTCTCCCGGCACTTCGGCGAGGCCCCGATCGTCGAGGTCAGCGGGCGTACCTACCCCGTCGAGGTGCGGTACCGGCCGCTGCTCGAAGAGGATTCCGAGGACTCCGACCGGGACCAGATCACCGCGATCTGCGAGGCCGTCGACGAGCTCCAGGGCGAGGGCCCCGGCGACGTCCTCGTCTTCCTGTCGGGCGAGCGCGAGATCCGCGACACGGCGGACGCGCTCAACAAGCGGAACCTCCGCTTCACCGAGGTCCTGCCCCTCTACGCACGCCTCTCGCACGCCGAGCAGCACCGTGTGTTCCAGCGGCCCCCCACAGGGACGACACGCCGGATCGTCCTCGCGACCAACGTCGCCGAGACCTCCCTGACCGTCCCCGGCATCAAGTACGTGATCGACCCGGGCACCGCCCGGATCTCCCGCTACAGCCACCGCACCAAGGTGCAGCGGCTGCCCATCGAGCGGATCAGCCAGGCGAGCGCCAACCAGCGCAAGGGCCGCTGCGGCCGCACCAGCGACGGCATCTGCATCCGGCTGTACTCCGAGGACGACTTCCTCTCCCGTCCGGAGTTCACGGACGCCGAGATCCTGCGCACCAACCTGGCCTCCGTCATCCTCCAGATGACCGCGGCCGGTCTCGGCGAGATCGAGAAGTTCCCCTTCATCGACCCGCCGGACCACCGCAACATCCGCGACGGCGTCCAGCTGCTCCAGGAGCTCGGCGCGCTGGACCCCTCCGAGAAGGACGCCCACAAGCGGCTCACGCCGATGGGCCGGCAGCTCTCGCAGCTCCCGGTGGACCCGCGGCTCGCCCGCATGGTCGTGGAGGCGGACAAGAACAACTGCGTCCGCGAGGTCATGGTCATCGCGGCGGCCCTGTCCATCCAGGACCCGCGCGAACGCCCGTCGGACAAGCAGACGCAGGCGGACCAGAACCACGCCCGCTTCAAGGACGAGACCAGCGACTTCCTCTCGTTCCTGAACATGTGGCGCTACGTCCGTGAGCAGCAGAAGGAGCGCGGCTCGTCCTCCTTCCGCCGGATGTGCAAGCAGGAGTACCTGAACTTCCTGCGGATCCGCGAGTGGCAGGACATCTACTCGCAGCTGCGTACGGTCGCCAAGTCCATGGGGATCCACGTCAACGAGGCCGATGCCCCGGAGCAGCACATCCACGTGTCGCTGCTGGCGGGTCTGCTCTCGCACATCGGCCTGAAGGACACCGACAAGAACGAGTACCTGGGGGCCCGGTCCGCCAAGTTCGCGGTCTTCCCGGGCTCCGCGCTGTTCAAGAAGCAGCCGAAGTTCGTGATGTCGGCGGAGCTGGTGGAGACCTCGCGGCTGTGGGCCCGGGTCAACGCCAAGGTGGAGCCCGAGTGGGTCGAGCCGCTGGCCCAGCACCTGATCAAGCGCACGTACAGCGAGCCGCACTGGGAGAAGGACCAGGCGGCGGTGATGGCGTACGAGAAGGTCACGCTGTACGGCGTGCCGATCGTGGCCCAGCGGAAGATCAACTACGGCCGGATCGACGCCGAGGTCTCGCGCGAGCTGTTCATCCGCAACGCGCTCGTCGAGGGCGACTGGCGGACCCACCACAAGTTCTACGCCGACAACCGCAAGCTCCTCACCGAGGTGGAGGAGCTGGAGAACCGGGCCCGGCGCCGCGACATCGTCGTGGACGACGAGACCCTGTTCGACTTCTACGACCAGCGGATCCCCGAGCACGTGGTGTCCGGGGCGCACTTCGACTCGTGGTGGAAGCACAAGAAGCGGGACGAGCCCGAACTGCTCGACTTCGAGCGCGAGATGCTGCTGACCGAGAAGGCGGCCGGGGTCACCAAGGCCGACTACCCGGACTCCTGGCGGCAGGGGCAGCTGAAGTTCCGGGTGACCTACCAGTTCGAGCCGGGCGCCGACGCGGACGGTGTGACCGTGCACGTTCCGCTCCAGGTGCTGAACCAGGTCACCGACGAGGGCTTCGACTGGCAGATCCCGGGTCTGCGGGAAGAGGTCGTCACCGAGCTGATCCGGTCGCTGCCGAAGCCGATCCGCCGGCACTACGTGCCCGCGCCGAACTTCGCCTCGCGCTTCCTGGACACGGCCGCGCCCCTCCAGGAGCCGTTGCCGGTGACGCTGGCGCGGGAGCTCCAGCGGATGGTGGGGGTCCCGGTGTCCGCCGAGGACTTCGACCTGTCCCGGATCCCGGACCACCTGAAGATCACTTTCCGGATCGTTGACGAGCGGCGCAAGAACCTCGCCGAGGACAAGGACCTGGAGGCCCTGCGGCTCCGGCTGAAGCCGAAGGCCCGCCAGGCCCTGTCCAAGGCCGCCGCGGCCACCGCCGAGCGGGCGGGCGGGGAGTCGGTGGAGCGCACCGGGCTGACCGACTGGACGATCGGCACGCTGAGCCGGGTCTTCGAGACCCGGCGGGCCGGCCAGCCGGTGAAGGCCTACCCGGCGCTGGTGGACCAGGGCGCGAGCGTCTCCGTACGGCTCTTCGACACCGAGGCCGAGCAGCAGCGGGCGATGTGGCTGGGCACCCGGCGGCTGATCCTGCTGGGCATCCCGGTGAACCCGGCGAAGTTCGCCTCGGACAAGCTGACCAACCAGCAGAAGCTGGCCCTCTCGCGCAATCCGCACGGCTCCGTCCAGGCGCTGTTCGAGGACTGCGCGACGGCGGCCACCGACAGGCTGATCGCCGCGCACGGCGGTCCGGCCTGGGACGAGGCCTCCTTCCGGAAGCTCTTCGACGCGGTCCGGGCCGACCTGGTGGACACGACGGTGCGGACGGTGGATCAGGTCCAGCAGGTGCTGGCGGCCTGGCAGGCCTGCGAGCGGCGCCTGAAGGCCACCAACAGCCTGGCCCTGATGGCGAACGTGCAGGACGCGAAGGCGCAGCTGGCGGCGCTGATGCCGGCCGGCTTCGTGACCCTGACCGGGCTGAAGCGGCTGCCGGACCTGATGCGCTACCTGGTGGCGGTCGACCGCCGGCTCCAGCAGATGCCGACGGGCGTCCAACGCGACACCACGCGCATGGAGAAGGTCCACGAGATGCGGGACGAGTACCTGTGGCTGCTGGAGCAGCTGCCGAAGGGCCGGCCCGTGCCGGAGGCGGTCACCGAGATCCGCTGGATGATCGAGGAACTGCGGGTCAGTTACTTCGCGCACGCGCTCGGGACGGCGTACCCGATCTCCGACAAGCGGATCGTGAAGGCGGTGGACGCGGCGGCCCCGTGAGGGCTCCCGGGAGGGGTCCCGGAAGGCCGGAGGGCGGGCCGCGCAGGCGGTTCGACTGCACCCCCTGAGCTGCTGTATAGTCTGATTCGCAGCCACCCAGTGGCCGCAAATCGAGGACCTGTGGAGCAGTTGGTTAGCTCGCCACCCTGTCAAGGTGGAGGTCGCGGGTTCAAGTCCCGTCAGGTTCGCAATAACATCAGGGCCCGTATCCCCCAGGGATACGGGCCCTGATGCGTTGCCAGACGAACAGGCGACAGGAAGCGGAGGACCCAGGTGACGAGCCGGGGCGAGCTCAGAGCGCTCCTGAAGGCCCATCTGAGGGCCGCCGGGGGTCGCCGCCACCTTCACCGCCACTGCCCGGCCTGCCATCGTCTCCAGCGCCTCGCGCCGAACCTCGGCCGCGAGGGGAAGAATCCCCCTTCCGCATGAAGCGGTCTGCGACGCACATCCCCTTACGGGTGCATTGCGCGTAGTACAAGAGTGATCATCTGTGACGGGTGTCACCACATGAGTTTTCGGGACATGCGCATTTATCGCACCCCTACGCGAGCTCGATTTAATATGTGCAATGGCACCTACCCCTCCAGCACCTTCACCCCTTCCCGGTTCGGCCGGGATCCGGGCATAAAAAAAGATCGCGCTGGACCCGGCGGAGTCCAGCGCGATCGAACGACCAGAACCTGTTGGGGCAGGTTCAGCCGTTTGAAGCCATGTGGGTTTCATCGGATTGGGGGACCCGATACGAACCCTTCAAAACGGGGTGCTACGTACCTCAGGCCTCGCTGCGCTGCTGCGGAATTCCCGCGAGCAGTGCGCGAACCTCGGCCTCGCGGTAACGGCGGTGTCCACCCAGGGTGCGGATGGACGTGAGCTTGCCAGCCTTGGCCCAGCGGGTGACCGTCTTCGGGTCCACGCGGAACATCGTGGCAACCTCAGCCGGGGTCAGCAGCGGCTCGGCATCAGGGGTGCGAGCGGTCATGAGCGGCCTCCTCGGGAGAACCGAACCATCTCGGTTCTTTCCTCTAAATTCTGCACCTTGGCCCGCGTTGCCCGAAATGGACATACGCAGGCCGAGTCGGTTATAGGACGAACGGCTTGTCCTCGGCACTACAACTACACCATCCGTCCAGCCCCAAGGGCCAAACCGATGGAATTGCCCTCCGAGGTGTTCATCAGCGGCGGAAGCCGATGGACCGCCCCATAACGGACAGTCACCCCACTGTGACGATCAGTCACAGAGCGATCAGGAGTCGTCAGACCCCCCGTAGAGTGCAATACCGAGCATTCCGCCCTTAGTTGGGCGGAAGGAACCCTCCCCGGACTCCTTGTCCTATTTTGGCACGAGGGTAGGGGAAGGGCGCAAGGGTGTAGATAGTGCGGTCCGTCACGCTTGGGCCAATGGCCCGTATCGGGACGTAGGTCCTGGCCCTAAGGCCCAAATGTAGCGATCAAGGCCTTGATCTGCGCTTTATGCCCGATCAGCCGATACGGGCGGTACGTACGATCCTCCCGGACCCCGGCGCTCCGCGCGCCGGGTGTGTCGGGCGCGTCACACCCGGCGCGAGCCCCTAATTGGCGAACAGCCTCTCCCGCACCGCCCGCCAGCGCTCCGCCAGCTCCCCGTACTTCCCCGCCGCCACCGACATGTCGCCCGCCCGGAGCGCCGCGATCCCCGCCGCCAGGTCCCGGGCCGAGCGGTCGGCCGCCAGCCGCTCGGCCGGCAGCGCGTGCAGCAGTCCCCCGTAATCGAGTTCGACCATCGAGCGCGGGTGGAACTCCTCCAGCCAGCTCCCGACCTCGACCAGCCCCTGCACCAGCCCCCCGTACCCCTCCGCCTCCCGCAGCGTCCGCAGCCCCCGCGCGAGCCGCCGCCGGGCCTGCACCATCGGGGTCCGGTAGCGCAGCCGTTCGCCCGGAAGGTACTCCCGCTCCTCGTCGGACACCAGCACGAACCAGCGCAGCGGCACCTGCCACACCCCGGTCCGGATCCACGGCCGCGCGTCCGGGTTCCGCTCGCGCCAGGCCGCGAACTCCTCCGCCGCCCGCCGGCGCTCGCCCGGCGGGAGCGCCGCGTCGAGCACCGGGCCCGGGAAGTCGGCCACCAGGTCCTGGAGCGCGAGCCAGCCGCGCAGCCTGGTCCGCCACGGGCAGACCAGCAGCACCCCGTCCACCTCCGCCGTGAAGGCGTCGGCGCTCTCGTGCGCCGGGACCCCGACCACCGGGACCCGGACCAAATCCGTGAGGGACCTGCGCAGTTCGTCCTGGGCGGTCGGGGCCGCCCCGCGCCGGGCGTAGTCGGCCCAGTGGGCGCGCTCCGGCTCGGGGAAGGCCGCCAAGGGCTCGTAGACGCGCAGGTAGGACGCGTACGGGACGGACGGCACCGGGCGCGCTGCGGGCAGTCGGCGGTCGGGGGATTCGCTCACGCTCTCGTACTCCCCCGCACCGCCCGCGGGTACTCCGCCCGGCCGCCCCCGGCCCGGTGCCGGGGCCCGCGCAGCACGGGACGATTCCGATCCTCGGACAGATCGCCTGGAGTCGCCCCACAGGTCTTACGCTGCTCCCAGCACGCCCTCCCCCACCCGCAGGGCGGGCGTCTTTCCGCCGCATCTCTTCCATGGGAGTCACCACCGTGACCGAAATGACCGACGGCGTCCTGCACACCCTGTTCCGCACGGAGCAGGGTGGCCACGAGCAAGTCGTGCTGTGCCAGGACCGAGCCTCCGGCCTCAAGGCCGTCATCGCGATCCACTCCACCGCCCTGGGCCCCGCCCTCGGTGGCACGCGCTTCCACGCGTACGCCTCGGACGAGGAGGCCGTCCTCGACGCGCTGAACCTCGCGCGCGGCATGTCGTACAAGAACGCCCTCGCCGGTCTCGACCTGGGCGGCGGCAAGGCCGTCATCATCGGTGACCCCGATGTCCTGAAGTCCGAGGAACTGCTCCTGGCGTACGGCCGGTTCGTGGAGTCCCTCGGCGGCCGCTACGTCACCGCCTGCGACGTCGGCACGTACGTCGCGGACATGGACGTCGTGTCCCGCGCGACGCGCTGGGCCACCGGCCGCTCCCCCGAGAACGGCGGCGCCGGCGACTCCTCGGTCCTCACCGCCTACGGCGTGTTCCAGGGCATGCGGGCCAGCGCCCAGCACCTGTGGGGCGACCCGACGCTGCGCGGCCGCAAGGTCGGTGTCGCCGGTGTCGGCAAGGTCGGCCACTACCTGGTCGAGCACCTGCTGGAGGACGGCGCCGAGGTCGTCATCACGGACGTACGGGAAGAGTCCCTGCGCCGGGTCCTCGACAAGCACCCGCAGGTCACCGCGGTCGCGGACACCGACGCGCTGATCCGCACCGAGGGCCTGGACATCTACGCCCCGTGCGCGCTCGGCGGCGCGCTGAACGACGAGACCGTGCCCGCGCTGACCGCCAGGGTCGTGTGCGGCGCCGCGAACAACCAGCTCGCGCACCAGGGTGTGGAGAAGGACCTCGCGGACCGCGGGATCCTCTACGCCCCCGACTACGTGGTCAACGCGGGCGGGGTCATCCAGGTCGCCGACGAGCTGCACGGCTTCGACTTCGACCGGTGCAAGAAGAAGGCCACGAAGATCTTCGACACCACCCTGGAGATCTTCACTCGTGCGAAGGCGGACGGCATTCCGCCGGCCGCCGCGGCGGACCGGATCGCCGAGCAGCGGATGGCCGAGGCCCGCGCCGCGCGCACGGCCTGACCCTCTTCGGGGCCCCTCGGGGACCCTGCGGGTGCGCCCGCCGGGGTGCGGCGAGACGGAACTCACTGCACTTCGGCGGGTCGCCCGTCAGGATCAGGTTAAAATCGCAGCTGACCAGCGAGGACGGGGTGCTTCTCTGGTTCTGCACCGGGGCGCGTCATGCGGGCGGCGTACCGTATGGCCGCGGAAGCAGGTACCGTTAAACCCCTACGGACGGTCTCTCCACGGAGAGCCCGCTCCGAACCATGAACGCGTGTCAGACTCTGGGGCCGTCGAGCCCCGTCACCGAGGGGGTCGAGCCATGGGGCGCGGCCGGGCCAAGGCCAAGCAGACAAAGGTCGCCCGCCAGCTGAAGTACAACAGCGGCGGGACTGACCTCTCGCGTCTGGCCAATGAGCTGGGCGCATCGCCGACGGATCCGCTGCTGCCTGTCAGCGAGCCGGTCGAAGTCGATGACGATCAGGATGACGACGACGACCCGTACGCCAAGTACGCGGATCTGTACAACAGCGATGACGACGACGAGGACGAAGAGTCCGGTCCGTCGGCTCAGCGTCGCGGCGCTTGACGCTTCTCAGCGTCTGCACGACATCTCAAAACACTGAACCCGGTCCAGGGCATTCGCCCCGGACCGGGTTCAGTGCTGCTCAGCTCGCGTAGGTACCGGTCAGGGTCGCGCCCTCGCCGTGGTCGCCCCGGTCCAGGATCTCGCCCGCGACCCAGGCGTCAACGCCCCGGTCGGCCAGTGCGGTCAGGGCCACGTCCACCGATTCCTGCGGGACCACGGCCATCATGCCGACGCCCATGTTCAGGGTCTTCTCCAGCTCCAGCTGCTCGACCTGCCCGGCCTTGCCGACCAGGTCGAAGATCGCGCCGGGGGCCCAGGTCGTACGGTCGACCGTGGCGTGCAGGTGGTCCGGGATCACCCGGGCCAGGTTGGCGGCGAGGCCGCCGCCGGTGATGTGCGAGTACGCGTGCACCTCGGCCGTACGGGTGAGGGCCATGCAGTCCAGCGAGTAGATCTTGGTCGGCTCCAGGAGCTCCTCGCCGAGGGTCCGGCCGAGTTCCTCGACGTGGCTCTCCAGCGACATCTTGGCGCGGTCGAAGAGGACGTGCCGGACCAGCGAGTACCCGTTCGAGTGAAGCCCGGAGGACGCCATGGCGATGACGGCGTCACCCGTACGGATGCGATCCGCGCCGAGCAGCCGGTCGTACTCGACGACACCGGTGCCGGCGCCCGCCACGTCGAAGTCGTCCGGGCCCAGCAGGCCCGGGTGCTCGGCGGTCTCGCCGCCGACCAGGGCGCAGCCGGCGAGGACACAGCCCTCGGCGATGCCCTTGACGATCGCCGCGACACGCTCGGGGTGAACCTTGCCGACGCAGATGTAGTCGGTCATGAAGAGCGGCTCGGCACCGCAGACGACGATGTCGTCCATGACCATCGCGACCAGGTCGTGGCCGATGGTGTCGTACACGCCGAGCTGGCGGGCGATGTCGACCTTGGTGCCGACCCCGTCGGTGGCGGAGGCCAGCAGCGGGCGCTCGTAGCGCTTGAGGGCGGAGGCGTCGAAGAGGCCGGCGAATCCGCCGAGGCCGCCGAGGACCTCGGGGCGCTGCGTCTTCTTCACCCACTCCTTCATCAGCTCGACCGCGCGGTCTCCGGCTTCGATGTCGACGCCCGCGGCTGCGTAGCTGGCACCGGTGGTCTTCTCTGTCATGACAGGAGAGAGCTTTCGTGTCGTTGCTGCGTGTGGTGCTGGGCCCTGGGAGAAGCTGGAAAGGCAGGGCCCAGCGCAGGTTGAGCCAGGGTTACGGGCTGCCGGCTACGGGCGCCGGAGCGCGTCGGCGGCGTCGGTACCGCCCGCCAGCTCGCTCTCCAGAAGCTGCTTGCCCAGCAGCTGCGGGTCGGGCAGCTCCATGGGGTACTCGCCGTCGAAGCAGGCACGGCAGAGGTTGGGCTTCTGGATCGTCGTCGCCTCGATCATCGAGTCGAGCGAGATGTACGAGAGCGAGTCCGCGCCGAGTGACGTGGCGATCTCGTCGACCGTCATGCCGTTGGCGATCAGCTCGGCCCGGGTGGCGAAGTCGATGCCGAAGAAGCACGGCCACTTCACCGGCGGCGAGGAGATCCGGATGTGGACCTCGGCCGCGCCGGCCTCGCGGAGCATCTTGACGAGGGCGCGCTGGGTGTTGCCGCGGACGATCGAGTCGTCGACGACCACCAGCCGCTTGCCGCGGATGACTTCCTTGAGCGGGTTGAGCTTCAGACGGATGCCGAGCTGGCGGATCGTCTGCGAGGGCTGGATGAAGGTCCGGCCGACGTAGGCGTTCTTGACCAGGCCGGATCCGTACGGGATCCCGCTGGCTTCGGCGTATCCGACGGCGGCGGGCGTGCCGGATTCCGGCGTCGCTATCACCAGGTCGGCGTCCACCGGGGCTTCCTTGGCCAGGCGCCGGCCCATCTCGACACGCGAGAGGTAGACGTTCCGGCCGGCGATGTCGGTGTCCGGGCGCGCCAGGTAGACGTACTCGAAGACACAGCCCTTGGGCTTTGCTTCCGCGAAACGAGAGGTGCGCAGACCGTTCTCGTCGATCGCGATGAGCTCGCCCGGCTCGACCTCGCGGACGAAGCTGGCGCCGCAGATGTCGAGGGCGGCGGTCTCGCTCGCGACCACCCAGCCGCGCTCCAGGCGGCCGAGGACCAGCGGGCGGATGCCCTGCGGGTCACGGGCGGTGTAGAGGGTCCCCTCGTCCATGAACACGAGCGAGAAGGCACCCTTGACCTGAGGCAGGACCTTGGCGGCCGACTCCTCGATGGTCAGGGGCTTGCCCTCGTCGTCGGTCTGGCCGGCGAGCAGGGCCGTCACGAGGTCGGTGTCGTTGGTGGCCGCCACCTGGGTGGCACGGCCGTCCTGACGGGGGAGGTCGGCGACCATCTCGGCAAGCTCGGCGGTGTTCACCAGGTTGCCGTTGTGACCCAGGGCAATGGAGCCGTGGGCGGTCGCACGGAAGGTCGGCTGGGCGTTCTCCCAGACGGAGGCTCCGGTGGTCGAGTAGCGGGCGTGACCGACCGCGATATGACCTTGGAGCGAGCCGAGAGAGGTTTCGTCGAAGACCTGGGAAACGAGGCCCATGTCCTTGAAGACGAGGATCTGGGAACCGTTGCTCACAGCGATGCCCGCGGACTCTTGTCCGCGGTGCTGCAATGCATACAGTCCGAAGTAGGTGAGCTTGGCGACCTCTTCACCCGGAGCCCAGACACCGAAGACGCCGCAAGCGTCCTGGGGGCCCTTTTCGCCGGGGAGCAGGTCGTGGTTGAGTCGTCCATCACCACGAGGCACGCCTCCGAGTGTAGGCGAGATCGACCACCGGTCCGAATTGGGGATGGCCGGGAAATGTCACAGCACAGAGGGTGACGACAGACCCCCGTCTCGGTATTCGGATCCTTTGTTGACATCTACAAGCGGATTCGTACAGGCTCTCGCCCCATGCAGCCTCTCGGTGACGGATCAGTCACCCTCGTTGAGCGCCGCCACGTAGACCTGGTCCGTGTCGCGAGCGCCATCTGTCGCTGTTCCGCGTAGCCACAACTCTTTCTCCCCCTTTCCCTTTTCGCTCCGCCGAGCCCCGCCCCGCCGTGCCGCGCGCCGTCCCCGCGCCCGCCCGGGGCGGGGCGGCCGAGCCGCGCCTTGGAGTCCTTGTGTCTTCGTACAACAGCAATGTGTCCCGTCGTACGTTCGGGGGTGCCGTCGGAGTGGGTGCGGCGGCCGCCGCGGTGGGGCTCGGGGGCGGTCCGGCCGCCGCTTCCGAGGCCCCTCAGGAGGGCCCTTCGGAGCGTCCGTTCCGGGCCGCGCGGGAGCGTCGCTCGCGCCGTCCGAACATCCTGTTCATCCTCGGGGACGACCTCGGCTGGGCCGACCTGTCCTCCTACGGCTCCCCGCACATCAAGACCCCGAACCTGGACCGGCTCGCCCGGCAGGGCGTCCGGTTCACCGACGCCTACGCCGGCTCGGCGACCTGCTCCCCGACCCGGTTCAGCCTGTACACCGGGCGCTACCCGGGCCGCACCGAGGGCGGTCTGGCCGAGCCCATCGCCGACAGGTCCGCCGGCCTGGAGCCCACCCACCCGACGCTGGCCTCGCTGCTGCGGGACGCCGGGTACGCGACCGCGCTGATCGGCAAGTGGCACGCGGGCTACCTGCCCGACTACAGCCCCACCCGCTCCGGGTGGGAGGAGTTCTTCGGCAACTTCGGCGGCGCGCTGGAGTACTACTCGAAGCTGGGCCTGGGCGGCGAGTACGACCTCTACGAGGGCGACGCCGAGTACAAGGACCTGCGCTACTACACCCGGATCATCACCGAGCGGGCGAGCGAGTACGTCTCCCGCGACCACGGCGGCAGGCCCTGGCTGCTGAACCTCAACTTCACCACCCCGCACTGGCCGTGGATCGCGGACGGGGACACCGAACAGAGCGCCGAGATCGTCCGCCGGATCAAGGCGGGCGACGGCCGTGCGCTGTGGCACCAGGACGGCGGATCGGTCGAGAAGTACCAGCAGATGGTGGAGGACCTCGACCGCTCGGTCGGCGAGGTGCTGAAGGCGCTGAAGCGCTCCGGGCAGGAGGACGACACCCTGGTCGTCTTCTCCAGCGACAACGGCGGCGAGCGCTTCTCGTACAACTGGCCGCTCTCCGGCAACAAGGCCTCGCTCCAGGAGGGCGGCATCCGGGTGCCGAACATCCTGCGCTGGCCCTCCCGGATCGACGGCGGCCAGGTCAGCCACGTCCCGGTGTTCAGCCCGGACTGGACGGCGACGCTGCTGGAGCTGGCCGGGACCCGGCCCGACCGGGCGTACCCGCTGGACGGGGCGAGCCTGGCCGGGTACCTGCTGCGCGGCGAGAAGGCGGCGGAGCGGGACCTGTTCTGGCGGGTGCGCGGGGAGCGGGCGCTGCGCCGTGGGGACTGGAAGTACTACCGGGGCAAGACGGGCCGGGACCAGCTGTTCAACCTGGCCGGGGACCTCCGCGAACAGGCCGACCGGGCGGCGGCGGAGCCGGACCGGCTGGCGCGGCTGCGGGCGGCGTGGGAGAAGACCGACGCGGGCCTGCTCCCGTACCCGGCCTGACCCGGCCGCCGGCCGCGGCGGCTCGGCGGCTCGGCGGCTCGGCGGCTCGGCGGCTCGGCGGCTCGGCGGCTCGGCGGCTCGGCGGCTCGGCGGCTCGGCGGCAGGGGCTTACTCGGCCCCGGCTGCTCGGCCGCTAACCGGCCGCGGGGACGGCCCGGGCGGTCAGGCCCGTCCCGTCGGGCGTCGTGAGCGTCAGGGTCCGGTCCCGGATCCGCCAGCTGAGCGGGCCGCTGCCGAACAGCCCGGTCAGGGTCCGCTCGACCTCGCCGGGGCCGCCCTCGCAGGCCATCCGGGTCGTGGTGAGCGGGCCGACGGTGAGGGAGGCGCCGGAGACGGTGACCGGGGCGCGGAACCGGTTGCAGCCGAGGCTGCCGCTCACGGCCCCGTCGGCGGCGATCGTGAACCGGGCCCGGCCGGCGGCGTCGGCCGGGAGGGACGCCGCGGTGGCCCCGCCGAGCAGGGAGTCCACGGTCCATTCGGTGGCGGTCAGCGGGGTGGCGGGGGCCGGTGCGGTGAGCGTGACCGTGCCGGTCGCGGGGTGCGGGTCCTGCGCCATCAGGGCGGCGCCGCCGTCACCGCACGCGGTGGCGGCGGCGGCCACGACGAGGGCGGCGGCCAGGGCGACGGGGACGTGCCGGAAGGTACGCATGCCCCTGGGACGGATGCCCGGCCGCGCCGGTTCCGCCCGCTCGGCCGTCCGGGGCCGGTCAGCCCAGCAGGGGGAGGTGCGCCGACAGGTCCGCCCGCTCCCCGCTGGCGCTGACCCGCGCCGCGGACACCGCCTCGGCCCAGCCCGTACGGCCCGTCGCGAGCCGGATCCAGGTCAGCGGGTCGGTCTCCACCACGTTCGGCGGGGTGCCGCGGGTGTGCCGGGGCCCCGCCACGCACTGGACCACCGCGAACGGCGGGACCCGCACCTCCACCGAGGCGCCCGGCGCGCTGACCGCGAGCGCGTCGGCGAGCAGCCGGGTGCAGGCGGCGAGGGCCTGCCGCTCGATCGGGATGTCCAGGCCCGCGGCCCGGTTCAGGTCGTCGGTGTGCACCACCAGTTCCACGGCCCGGGTGACCATGAAGTCGGCCAGCGTCATGGCCCCGATCCACAGGCTCAGCACCCGGTCGCCCCGGTTCGCGGCGAGCCCGGCCGCCAGCCGTTCGCCGGCCCGCGCGAACAGCTCGGGCAGCGGTCCGGCGTCCAGGGTCTCCTTGGCCGCCTCGGCGATCCGCCCGGCGAGGGAGGCGGTGGCGGAGGGCCATTCGGTGACCGACAGCTCGGCGACCGCGGCGGGCGGCCGTTCCAGACCGGCGCCCAGCGAGTCCGCGATCCACGCGATGTGAGCGGCCAGATCGCCCACGGTCCAGTCCCCGAGTCCGCTGGGCCGCGCCAGCTGCCCGGGGGTCAGCTCCGCGACGGCGTCGGCGACATGGCCGAACTGCGCCGTCACGGCCGCCCTGATCTTCGCGGCGTCGTACCTGCGGGTCTTGGGTGCCATGCCGGGAGTCTGCCCGATCAGTCGCCGCCCCCGCAGCCACCGCCGCGGCTGCTCGCCAGTGCCGTCACAGCACTAGGTCCTGTCGTCAAAGTGGCGCCTGGCCCGCGGACGGGAACGCCGAAGCCCCGCACGGCGGTCCGTGCGGGGCTTCGGTCCGGCTTCGTCGGCCGTCGCCGGGGCTCAGGCCAGCAGCGCCGGGATCGTCGCCTCGTGGGCCTCGCGGAGCTCGGCCAGCGGGAGCGTGAACTCGCCCTGGATCTCGATCTCCTCGCCGTCCACCACGCCGATGCGGGTGGCCGGCAGGCCCCGCGCACCGCACATGTCGGTGAAGCGGAGCTCCTCGCTGCGCGGTACGGACACGATGGCCCGGCCCGCCGACTCGGAGAACAGGAAGGTGAACGCGTCCAGACCCTCCGGCACCACGATCCGCGCGCCGTTGCCGCCGCGCAGGCAGGACTCGGTCAGCGCCTGGATGACGCCGCCGTCCGAGAGGTCGTGCGCGGCGTCGATCATGCCGTCGCGGGAGCCCGAGATCAGGATCTCGCCGAGCAGCTTCTCCCGGCCCAGGTCCACCTTCGGGGGCATACCGCCGAGGTGGTCGTGGACGACCTGCGACCAGGCCGAGCCACCGAACTCCGCGGCCGTGTCGCCCAGCAGGTACAGCAGCTGGCCGGCCTCCGCGAACGCCATCGGCGTACGGCGGTTGACGTCGTCGATCACACCGAGGACCGCCACGACCGGGGTCGGGTGGATCGCGATGTCACCGGTCTGGTTGTACAGGGAGACGTTGCCGCCGGTCACCGGGGTGCCCAGCTCCAGGCAGCCGTCCGCGAGACCGCGGGTGGCCTCGGCGAACTGCCACATGACGCCCGGGTCCTCGGGCGAGCCGAAGTTCAGGCAGTCGGAGATCGCGAGCGGCTTGGCGCCGGTCGCGGCGACGTTGCGGTACGCCTCGGCCAGCGCGAGCTGCGCGCCCGTGTACGGGTCGAGCTTCGCGAAGCGGCCGTTGCCGTCCGTCGCCATGGCCACGCCGAGGTTGGTGTCCTCGTCGATGCGGACCATGCCGGCGTCCTCGGGCTGCGACAGCACCGTGTTGCCCTGGACGAAGCGGTCGTACTGGTCGGTGACCCAGGACTTCGAGGCCTGGTTCGGGGAGGAGACCAGCGCCAGGACCTGCGCGCGGAGCTCCTCGGAGGTCTGCGGGCGGGGCAGCTCGCCCGCGTCGTCGGCCTGGAGGGCGTCCTGCCACTCGGGGCGGGCGTACGGGCGGTTGTAGACGGGACCCTCGTGGGCGACGGTGCCGGGCGGCACGTCCACGATCTGCTCGCCGTGCCAGAAGATCTCCAGGCGCTCGCCCTCGGTCACCTCACCGATGACGGTGGCGATGACGTCCCACTTCTCGCAGATCTCCATGAAGCGGTCGACGTGCTGCGGCTCGACGATCGCGCACATGCGTTCCTGCGACTCGCTCATGAGGATTTCCTCGGGCGAGAGGGTCGCGTCGCGCAGCGGCACGGTGTCCAGCTCGACGCGCATGCCGCCGGAACCGGCGGAGGCCAGCTCGCTCGTGGCGCAGGAGAGCCCGGCGCCGCCGAGGTCCTGGATGCCCGCGACCAGCTTCTCCTTGAAGATCTCCAGGGTGCACTCGATGAGGAGCTTCTCCTGGAAGGGGTCGCCGACCTGGACGGCGGGGCGCTTGGTCGGCTTGGAGTCGTCGAACGTCTCCGAGGCCAGCACGGACACGCCGCCGATGCCGTCGCCGCCCGTGCGGGCGCCGTAGAGGATGACCTTGTTGCCGGGGCCGGAGGCCTTGGCCAGGTGGATGTCCTCGTGCTTCATCACGCCGATGCAGCCGGCGTTGACGAGCGGGTTGCCCTGGTAGCAGGCGTCGAAGACGACCTCGCCGCCGATGTTCGGCAGGCCCAGGCAGTTGCCGTAGCCGCCGATGCCCGCGACCACGCCCGGCAGGACGCGCTTGGTGTCGGGGTGGTCGGCCGCGCCGAAGCGCAGCGGGTCCACGACGGCGACCGGGCGGGCGCCCATGGCGAGGATGTCGCGGACGATGCCGCCGATGCCGGTGGCCGCGCCCTGGTAGGGCTCGATGTACGAGGGGTGGTTGTGCGACTCCACCTTGAAGGTGACCGCGTACCCCTGGCCGACGTCGACGACGCCGGCGTTCTCGCCGATGCCGACGAGCATGGCCGTGTTCTCGGGGGCCTTCTCGCCGAACTGCTTCAGGTGGACCTTGCTGCTCTTGTAGGAGCAGTGCTCGGACCACATGACGGAGTACATGGCGAGCTCGGCGCCGGTCGGGCGGCGGCCGAGGATCTCGCGGATCCGGGCGTACTCGTCCTCCTTGAGGCCGAGTTCCTTCCAGGGCTGGGAGGCGTCCGGGGTTTCGGTGGCGTTCTTGACCGTGTCGAGGCTCATGCGGAGACCAGCTTCTTCAGGACCGACGTGAAGAACGGGAGGCCGTCGGTGCGGCCCGTCCCGATCAGCGGCTCGACCGCGTGCTCGGGGTGCGGCATCAGGCCGACGACGTTGCCGGCGGCGTTGGTGATGCCGGCGATGTCGCGGAGCGACCCGTTCGGGTTCATGTCGACGTACCGGAAGGCCACTCGGCCTTCGGCCTCCAGTTCGTCGAGCACACGCTCGTCGGCGACGTAGCGGCCGTCCATGTTCTTGAGCGGTACGGAGATCTCCTGGCCGGCGGTGTAGTCACCGGTCCACGCGGTCTCCGCGTTCTCCACCCGCAGCTTCTGGTCGCGGCAGATGAAGTGCAGGTGGTTGTTCCGGAGCATCGCCCCCGGCAGCAGGTGCGCCTCGGTGAGGACCTGGAAGCCGTTGCAGATGCCGAGGACGGGCATGCCGCCCTTGGCCTGCTCGATGATGGTCTCCATCACCGGCGAGAAGCGGGAGATGGCTCCGGCGCGCAGGTAGTCCCCGTAGGAGAAGCCGCCCGCGAGGACGACCGCGTCGACCTGGTGCAGGTCCTTGTCGCGGTGCCACAGCGAGACCGGCTCGGCCCCCGCGAGGCGGACGGCGCGCAGCGAGTCACGGTCGTCGAGCGTTCCGGGGAACGTGACGACTCCGATGCGAGTGGTCACCGTCAGGCCTCGACCTTCACGGTGAAGTCTTCGATGACGGTGTTGGCGAGGAACGTTTCGGCCATCTTGTGGATGCGGTCGAGGGCGGCCTGGTCGACCGGTCCCTCCACCTCCAGTTCGAAGCGCTTCCCCTGGCGGACGTCGGCGATCCCCTCGAAGCCCAGGCGCGGCAGTGCACGCTGCACCGCCTGGCCCTGAGGGTCGAGGATCTCCGGCTTGAGCATGACGTCGACTACGACGCGTGCCACTGGCACTCCCGTTGGGTGGTTGGTGCGAAGGCGGTTCCATCAGCGTACCCGGCCGAAATTTCTACGCGGGTAGATATGCGTTCACCTTGATCCCCGGGCGGTTTCGGCTTCACCAACGCTTCGCAAAATCCACCGGAAAACCACGCCCCCGGGATTGCGGCGGGACACGCGGAGACAATTAACTGGGCTTCGCAATTCAAAGGGAATCACGGTACAAAGGAATCCCTCGGCACCGCGGGTTTTGCCGCTTCACAACGGGCGGCGAAAGTCGCATTGCTCCGAAACATCCACACAGTCGACATCACCGCACGTCAGCACGTGGCGCGAGGTCGCACGAAGGGACCGATATCCGTGGCGCAGCGCGTAGTAGTCACGATCTCCGACGACATCGACGGCGGAGACGCGACGGAAACGGTCGTGTTCGCTCTGGACGGTAAGTCGTACGAGATCGACCTCAATGAGGCCAACGCAAAGAAACTGCGGAAGAACCTGGCCCCCTTCGTGGCCGCCGGCCGCCGCCAGTCGCGCTCGGGGAAGGCCTTCAAGCACACCGCGATCGCGCCGGACCCGGCCGTCGTCCGCGCCTGGGCCCGGTCCAACCAGCTCGACGTGCCGCCGCGCGGGCGCATCCCGAAGCGGGTCTACGAGGCCTACAACGAGGCCCACTGAGCCGCCCCCGGGGCGGGGCCGACCCCGGATTTGCCATCCACCCCCTCTGATCCGCTAGTGTGTGGATCACGCCGAGGGGCGAGGCCGCAGGTCAAAGCCCCAAAGGTCGTGCGGGTGTAGTTCAGTAGCAGAACATCCTCCTTCCAGGGGGAAGGCGCAGTGTGCGATCCCTGTCACCCGCTCTGCACGCTTTACGGACCACGGTTGTGGATCAGGTAGAGTGATGCACGCATCGCAGCGACATTCGTGTCGCCGCAAGCATGCGGACGTAGCTCAGTTGGTAGAGCACCACCTTGCCAAGGTGGATGTCGCGCGTTCGAGTCGCGTCGTCCGCTCAGAAGACAAAGGCCCCGATCATTGATCGGGGCCTTTGTCGTATGCGCCGCCGTATGCCGCAGATCACATATTCGGGGAACCCCGATGACAAATGTCATCGGGGGCCGTGACAGCGCGCACTGCCGCCGTCACGGGGCCGCCGCGAGGCTTGAGCCATGACTGACAGCGACCGCCGGACGGTGATCCGGGCCGAGGGACTGCGCCGCGGCTACGCCGGGGGGTTCGAAGCCGTCCGAGGCGTCTCCTTCTCCGTGGAGCGCGGCGAGGTCTTCGCGCTGCTCGGCACCAACGGAGCGGGCAAGACCTCCACCGTCGAGCTCCTGGAGGGGCTGGCCGCGCCCAGCGGCGGCCAGGTGCGCGTCTTCGGGCTCGACCCGTACAGACAGCGCGCCAGGGTCCGCCCGCGCACCGGGGTGATGCTCCAGGAGGGCGGGTTCCCCTCCGACCTGTCGGTCGCCGAGACCGTCGGCATGTGGGGCGGGGTCACCTCCGGCGCCCGCCCGGCGGCGGAGGTGCTGGAACTGGTCGGCCTGGCCGCGCGGTCCTCCGTACGCGTCAAGCAGCTGTCCGGCGGTGAGCGGCGGCGCCTGGACCTGGCGCTGGCCCTGCTGGGGCGGCCCGAGGTGCTGTTCCTCGACGAGCCCACCACCGGAATGGACCCGGAAGGCCGCCGCGACACCTGGGCGTTGGTACGGGAGCTGCGGGCGCGGGGCACCACGGTGCTGCTGACCACGCACTACCTGGAGGAGGCGGAGGAACTCGCCGACCGGCTGGCGATCCTCCACGAGGGCGAGCTGGTCCTGACCGGCACCCCGGCCGAGGTGACCGGGGCACGGCCCGCCCGGATCCGCTTCACGCTGCCGCAGGGGGTGCCCGCGGCCCGGCTCCCGCTGGCGCTGTGCGCGGCGGCCGAGGGGCGGCGGGTGGAGATCCGTACCGAACGGCTCCAGGCCGACCTCGGGACGCTGCTGCGCTGGGCCGGGGAGTCCGGGGTCGAACTGGCCGGGCTCGACGCCCGCGCCGCCTCCCTGGAAGAGGCCTTCCTGGAGATCGCGGAGAACCGCCGGGGCCCCCTCGGCCGTACCGGCCCGATGGCGGGAGCCCGATGAACGCACCGGCCCTGAACCCCGGCCGGCTCGCCGCGCTGGGCCGCTCCGAGCTCACCCTGCTGGTGCGCAACCGGGGCGCGCTGTCCGTGGCGCTGGTGATGCCGCTGCTGATGGTGTTCATCCTGCGCTCGACCCTGAGCGGCGTGGACGGCGTCGGCGGCGAGGGCCGGGCGGCCCTCGGCGAGGCCACCTTGACCGGCGGCATCGGCATGGTGCTGATCCTCGTCGTCTACATGAGCCTGGTCTCCGCCTACGTGGCCCGGCGCGAGGAGCTCGTCCTCAAGCGGCTGCGCACCGGCGAGGCGCGGGACCTGGAGATCCTGGCCGGGACCGCGCTGCCCGCCGCCGCCCTCGCCGTCGGGCAGGTCCTCGTCCTCGCGGTGGCCGGGGCGGCCGCCCTGGACGCGCGGATGCCGCGCGAGCCGCTGCTGCTGGCCGCGGCGGTGCTCGGCGCCGTCGTGCTGCTGGCCGGGGCCTCGGCGCTGACCAGCTCCTTCACCCGCAACGTGGAGAGCGCGGGCATCACCACGCTGCCGCTGTTCCTGGTGACGGCGCTCGGCTCCGGACTGTTCCTGCCGCCGGATTCGCTGCCGGGGAAACTGGCCGCGGTGTGCGAACTGCTGCCGCTGAGCGGTGTGATGGCCCTGGTGCGGGCCGGCTGGACCGGCGGCGCCGGGACCGGGGACCTGCTGCGGGCGGGGCTCACCACGCTGGCCTGGATCATGATCACGGTGTTTGCTGTCCGGACGTGGTTCCGCTGGGAACCGCGCCGCTAGGAACGAAGAACGAACTCGGGGGACGGGCCGTGCCGAAGCTGACCGGGTGGTGGAAGAACCGCGGCAGCGCGGGGAAGGTCGAGCTGTACACGCGCTGGTCCTTCCACTTCTTCGTGCTCATCGAGATCTTCTCGTTCGGGCTGAGCGGGCTGGGCGCGGCGTCCAAGGAGACCCCGCCGGGGATCGCGATCGCGGTCCTGCTGCTGGTGTCCGTGCACGCCGTGGTGGTCGCGTTCCAGACCTCCCGCGCGCTGGACTGGATCGTGGGCCGCCGTGAGCGGCCGGTGCGGCTCGCGGTGACGGTGGTGGCCCTGACGGCGGCCTCCTGCCTGGTCCTGATCGCGCTGCGCGGCGCCGGGACGCTGCAGGGAGTGGTGGTCGCGTCGATCGTGACGGGCATGACCTGCTTCGCCACCGGCTCGCTGGTGCTGTGCGTGAAGCGGCTGGGGCACAAGTGGTGCGTCGCCCCGGCCTGGGCCGTCGGGACGGCGCTGACGGTGCTCGCGCTGGGCGTGGGGGTGGGCGAGGCCTGCGGATACGCGGTCGCGGTGCTGCTGACCGGCCAGTTCATGAGCCTGGCCTACGGGTTCTCCGGGTGGCTGCTGAAGACCGTCCACGAGCTCGACCACGCCCGGGAGCTCCAGGCGCAGCTGGCGGTGGCCGAGGAGCGGCTGCGCTTCGGGCGGGACCTGCACGACGTGATGGGCCGCAACCTCGCGGTGATCGCGCTCAAGAGCGAGCTGGCGGTGCAGCTGGCCCGGCGCGAACGCCCGGAGGCGGTGGACCAGATGATCGAGGTGCAGCGGATCGCGCGGGAGTCGCAGCGCGAGGTGCGGGACGTGGTGCGCGGCTACCGCGAGGCGGACCTGGCCGTGGAGCTGGAGGGCGCGCGCGGGGTGCTGAGCGCCGCCGGGATGGACTGCCTGGTCGAGTTCGAGGCCGGCCGGGCGCTGCCCGCCGAAGTGCAGTCGGCGCTCGGCTGGGTGGTGCGGGAGGCGACCACGAACGTCCTGCGGCACGGGGACGCGCGCACCTGCCTGATCCGGCTGACGGCGGACGACGAGGGCGCGCTGACCCTGCTGGTGGAGAACGACGGGGCGCCCGAGGCGCCGGCCGGGCCGCCGGGATCGGGGCTCGCGGGGCTGCGGGAGCGGCTCGCGGTGGTGGACGGCACCCTGCGGGCGGGGCCCGTGGACGGTGGCCGGTTCCGGCTGCTGGCGGAGGTCCCGGGCCGAGGACCGAGACGAGTGGAGGTGCGGGCGTGAACCCCGTACGCGTACTTCTGGCCGATGACGAGCACCTGATCCGGGGTGCGCTGGCCGCTCTGCTGGGCCTGGAGGACGACCTCCTGGTCGTCGCCGAGGCGGCTTCCGGGCCGGAGGCCCTCGCGATGGCGCGGGCGCACCGGCCGGACGTGGCGGTGCTGGACCTGCAGATGCCGGGGGCGGACGGTGTGAGTGTCGCCACAGCGCTGCGGGCCGAACTCCCCGGCATCAGAACCATGATCGTGACGAGTCACGGCCGTCCCGGGCACCTGAAGCGGGCCCTCGCGGCGGGGGTGCGGGCCTTCGCCCCGAAGACGGTGTCGGCGCAGCGGCTGGCCGAGCTGATCCGGACCGTGCACGCCGGAGGGCGTTACGTGGACCCGGAGTTGGCGGCCGACGCGATCAGTGCGGGGGATTCCCCGCTGACCGCGCGCGAGGCGGAGGTACTGGAACTGGCGGGGGACGGGGCACCGATCGCGGAGATCGCCGAGCGGGCCTCGCTGTCGCAGGGGACGGTGCGCAACTACCTGTCCTCGGCGGCCTCGAAGCTGGGCGCGGAGAACCGGCACACGGCAGTGCGTCTCGCACGGGAGCGAGGTTGGGTATAGTAGGTCCCGCGCTACGGCGCACCTGCGGACATAGCTCAGTTGGTAGAGCACCACCTTGCCAAGGTGGATGTCGCGCGTTCGAGTCGCGTTGTCCGCTCAGAACGAAGAAGCCCCCGGTCCTCGACCGGGGGCTTCTTCGTGTCTCAGGACCAGGCCAGGCCGGTGAGCCGCTCGTACGCCTCGACGTACTTGGCGCGGGTCTGCTCGACGACCTCCTGCGGGAGGGCCGGCGGCGGGAGCTCGCCCTTGCGGTCCCAGCCGGAGGCCGGGGAGGCCAGCCAGTCGCGGACGAACTGCTTGTCGTACGAGGGCTGGGCGCGGCCCGGCTCCCACTGGTCGGCCGGCCAGAAGCGCGAGGAGTCCGGGGTCAGCACCTCGTCGCCGGCGACGAGGGCGCCGTCCTTGTCGAAGCCGAACTCGAACTTGGTGTCGGCCAGGATGATCCCGCGCTCGCGGGCGATGTCCCGGGCGCGGCCGTACACGGCGAGCGTGGTCTGGCGCAGCAGCGCCGCCGTCTCGGCGCCGGTGGTGCGCGCGACCTCCTCGTAGGAGACGTTCTCGTCGTGCTCGCCGACCTCGGCCTTGGCGGCCGGGGTGAAGATCGGCGCGGGCAGCTCGGAGCCGTTCACGAGGCCCTCGGGGAGGGCGAGTCCGCAGACGGTGCGGGTCTGGTCGTACTCGACGAGGCCCGAGCCGGTGAGGTAGCCGCGGGCCACGCACTCGACGGGGACCATGTCGAGGCTCGTGCAGATCAGCGTGCGGCCGGCCCAGTCGGCGGGGGCGCCGGCGGGCAGTTCGGTGCTGATGACGTGGTTCGGTACGAGGTCCCGGAGCTGGTCGAACCACCAGAGGGAGAGCTGGGTGAGGACGCGGCCCTTGTCCGGGATCTCGGTGGGGAGCACCCAGTCGAAGGCGGACATCCGGTCGCTGGCGACCATGACGAGGTTGCCGTCCTGGTCGCGGTAGAGGTCGCGGACCTTGCCGGTGTGGAGGTGGACGAGGCCGGGCACCTGAACCGGCTCGGGCTTTTCGACGAATCCGGACACGGGGTCTCCCTGTGGTTCTGTACGAGCGCGGTCCCATTCTCCCGTACTCGGGCCCGCGCGCTCCCCAGGGGGTGCCCGGCCGGACCTCAGTCGCGCTTGCAGATCCGGTCGAGGAGGTTGGCCGTGGCGCGCTGGACCCGCTCGTCGACGTGCCCGGGCCGGTCGAGCGCGGGGGACCAGGCGAAGGTGCCGGAGGCGAAGACCAGGGCCCCGCTGGGCGCCCGGTAGAGGGAGGTCTCCTGGTGGCGCTTGTGCCCCTCGCCGTCGAGGTACGGGGAGTGCGCGAGCAGGATCCGGTCCCGGTGCTCGGGGAGCTGGGTGCGCGGGAAGTAGCGGTCGGCCTCGCCCGCGACCAGACCGTCGAGTTCGTCGTTCTCGGCGGCGCCGGTGGAGTCCCAGAGCCAGTGCGTGGCGTTGCGCACGATCATCGGCGCGGGCTCGGGGACCCGGCCCGCGTACTGGATGCCGAGCAGTTGCTGCTCCGGGCGGTCGACCTCGCGCCACAGGCAGGGACGGCCGGGGCCCCGGCGTTTTCGGCAGGTGAGGAGCCGGTCGGGCACTCCGGAGGGGGAGGGCGCCAGCTCGACCTGCCAGTACATGGTGTTCGCGGAGAGGAAGACGAGCGAGGTGCCGTGGTCGCGGGCGCGCTCGGCGGTGCGGCGCATCGGGGCCGACCAGTACTCGTCGTGGCCGGGGAAGACCAGGCCGCGGTAGCGGGTGGGGTCGACGCGGCCGGCGTGCAGGTCGCGGGTGTCGGCGTAGGCGAGGTCGTAGCCGTAGCGCTCGGCCCAGCGGATGAAGTCGTAGGCGTGGCCCACGTGCAGCGGAAGGCCGGCGCCCGCGTAGGGGCGGTCGAAGGAGATGGTGACGGCCGCGTCCGCCTCGCCGAGGAGTCGGCCGTCCTCGTCCCAGGCGTGGTAGAGGCTGGCCCCGGTCCGGCCGTCCTCGGGATAGAGGTTGTAGGCCTGCCAGGTGATGTCGGGCAGCAGGAGCAGCAGATCGGCCGGGTGGTCGTCCCGGACCGTGAACGGGATGTGGGAGCGGTAGCCGTCGGCGGTGGTGAGGACCGCGACGTACGCGCCGAGGTTCCAGTACGAGGGGACCTGGAGCCGCCAGGAGAGCCACCAGTGGTGGCAGGAGACGGTGCGGTCGGCCGTGAGGGGGGCGGGCTGGACGATGCCGGAGAGCCGCGGGCTGGTGGTGATCTTCGAGGCGCCGTCGCCGCCGTAGTGGCCGATGCGGTAGACGTCCACGGAGAACTGCTGGGGCGGATCGACGGTGATGTGGAAGTCGATGGCCTCGCCCGGGGCGACCGCGCCGGTGGAGGCGAAACCTTTGATCTGGCGGTGCACGTCGTCTGCCGTACGGGGGCCGCCCGCACCGCGGGCGCGGGGAACCTGGCCCGCGCCGGCCGCCGCGGGGTCCACGTACCAGGGGACGACATGGCCGGTGTCGTCGAAGTAGAGCTCGCTGCCCCGGAACCAGGGCAGGGGGCCCTGGCCGAAGGGGTCGTTCACCGCGTGCGCGAGCGCACCTGACTCCCACCGCCGGATCGGGTCAGCACCCATACCGTTCCCCTCCCTCACTCCCCCGGACGCCACAGCCTGTGGCCGCGCCCACGAGTCTTGTCGCGAGCGGTCCCAGCACATCACATAACGCACGCACTCCGTCACTGTTCGCCATATCCGGCCGTACCTGCGACGGGGGAGCACAGGTTCGGGGGGTGGGTCTACCCGGCGGCGGAGCACGTCACACCGGGCCGGGAGGGCACCGCCCGACCACGAGGGGCACGGGCGGGGCACGGCGGTGCGCGGCGGGTTCACACCAGCCGGACCGGCTTCTCCGGGCGTACGCCCACCTCCGCGAGCCAGCCCCGCAGGGGTTCGGGATCGCCGTCCTCGACGAGGCACAGCACATGGGGCGCGAGATCGGAACGCCGGTCGCCGGAGATCAGCAGCACCGGGCCGTCCAGCCAGTCCAGTCCCGGCGCGGCACCGGCCGAGTCCACGGCCGCGCAGCACACCAGCGCCGTCACGTGGTCGGCCAGCAGGTCCCGCGCGCTGCGCGGCGCCTGCAACGGGACCAGCGGCACCGCCTCCGCGTCCCGGGCCGTGCCGGGGCCGCCCGCGCGGTCCTCCCGGGCCAGGTCCCCGCTGAGCCGGCCGGCCAGCGCCTCCCCGGCCGCGCCCTCGCCGGCCGCGCCCGTCAGATAGCCGAGCACCCGCTCCAGCGTGGGGCCCGCCGGGCCCGCGGCCGGACCGGCCGGGACGGCGAGCGCGTCGAGGGCGGCGTGCAGCCGGGACGCCTCCGTGCGCCACTTGCGGTCCACGACCTCTTCCGGATACGCCGCCCAGTCCACCGGGGACCAGTCGGGCCCGGCCTCCGCCGGACCGCCGTGGAACAGCCGCGCGGCCAGCAGCGAGGCCGCCTCGTCGATCACGCCGGGCTGCTCCAGCAGGTCGCAGGCGGGCCGCTCACCCAGCCGCGAGGTGAACCCGTCGGCCAGCCGGTCCCGCCGGGACAGCTCGGTCAGCGCGGAGACCACGCCCGCGTCGAGCCGCGCCGGCCACCGGCCCATCCGCCAGGCGGGCAGCGCCACCCGGGTCAGCAGCCGGTCCCAGCCCGCGTAGGCCAGCCCGACCTGCTCCTGGGCCAGGATCCGCAGCGCGTAGTCCACACCCTGTGCGCGCGCCGAGGCGGCCGCGGCCACCCCGCGCTCCATCTCGGCGGCGTCCTCCCGGCACAGCCGCAGCAGCAGCCGCGCGGGCCGGGCGATCCAGCCCGCGCCGCGCCGGCCGCCGATGTCCACGGCGGCGTCGAGCCCCCGCAGGAAGCCCCGCGCATCGGCTATGTCCGGGTGCGCGGAGGGTCCCGTACCCGCGACGACCGGGGCGAGCACCGCCCGCAGCTCCGCGACCCGCATCCACCACAGGAACGGGGAGCCGATCACCAGCACCGGGGCCGCGCCCGGCTCGGTCTCGGGACCGGCGGATATGCCGCCGCCCCCGGATCCGCGCCGGTGCGCCGCGTGCGTACGGTCCTCCAGCCAGCTGTCGCAGTCCGGGGTCAGGGCTATCGCGGAGGGCGCGGGCACGTCCATCCGGTCGGCGAGGTCCCGTACGAGCCGGTAGAGGTCGGGCGCGGCGGTCTCCGAGAGCGGCACCGTCGGCGTCACGGCGGGGCTCGCCCGCAGCACCACGGCGGCGAAGGCCCCGCCGACCAGCAGCACCAGCGCGGCGACCGCGCAGACGACGAGGGTCACGGCGGGCCAGGGGTCGGCGAGGAGCCGGTCCGTCATACGGGCGGCCACGAGCACCACCGCGAGGGCGGCGGGCAGCAGGAGGACGGCCAGCGCCCTGCTGCGGACCCGCAGCACGGCGAGGGCCCGGGAGCGCGCGGACGGCGCGCCCACTTCCACGATCGAACCGGTTCCGGACACGGCCGGACCTCACCCCCTCTGCCCTGCGGCGGCTTTGCTCACTCCCCCACTGTGACACCCGCCACTGACATCGCAATGCCGGTGGGCCATGTGCCGGAATGCTTGCGCCGCACCCTAGTTGGGGCCGGGGCGGCCGTCAGGCAGACCGGGTGACGATCACCCGATGGAATGGCTTTGGGTAAAGCTGGGTGCGTTCGAACGCGAGCGGAGGCAGGCGTACGCGGGCATGCGCGCGGGCCCGGGCGCACCGTGTGCGCACCGGGCCCGCGGGGTCCGGGGAGTCCGCGAACCGGCGGTTCAGCGGGTCAGCGGCCCTCTGCCGCCTTCGCGGCGATGTCCGTGCGGTGCTGCGAGCCGTCCAGCCGGATCCGGCCGACGGCCTTATACGCCCGCTCGCGGGCCTGCGCCAGATCGGAACCGGTCGCCGTCACCGACAGCACGCGGCCGCCCGCGCTGACGACGGCGTCGCCCTCGCGGCGGGTCCCGGCGTGCAGCACGTACGCCTCGGGGGCGTCCTCGGCGGCCACCTCGGCCAGGCCCTCGATCGGATCCCCGGTGCGCGGGGTCTCGGGGTAGTTGTGCGAGGCGATGACCACCGTGACGGCCGCGTCCTCGCGCCAGTTGAGCGGGGGCTCGGTGTGCAGGGTGCCGGTGGCGGCGCCCAGCAGCACGCTCGCGAGCGGGGTGCGCAGCCGGGCCAGGACGACCTGGGTCTCCGGGTCGCCGAAGCGGGCGTTGAACTCGATGACGCGTACGCCGCGCGAGGTGATCGCGAGGCCGGCGTAGAGCAGGCCGGAGAAGGGGGTGCCGCGGCGGCGGAGCTCGTCGACCGTCGGCTGCAGGACGCTCGCCATGACCTCGTCGACCAGCTTCGGGTCCGCCCAGGGCAGCGGGGAGTAGGCGCCCATGCCGCCGGTGTTGGGGCCCTCGTCGCCGTCGAGCGCGCGCTTGAAGTCCTGCGCGGGCTGGAGCGGCAGCACGGTGACGCCGTCGGTGATGGCGAAGAGGGACACCTCGGGGCCGTCGAGGAACTCCTCGATGACGACGCGGTCGCAGCCGAGCGCGTGCGCGCGGGCGGCGGCCAGGTCCGCGGTGACCACGACGCCCTTGCCGGCGGCGAGGCCGTCGTCCTTGACGACGTACGGGGCGCCGAAGGCGTCGAGGGCCTCGTCCACCTCTTCCGGGGTGGTGCAGACGTAGCTGCGCGCGGTCGGGACCCCGGCCGCGGCCATCACGTCCTTGGCGAACGCCTTGGACCCCTCCAGGAGGGCCGCCTCGGCGGACGGGCCGAAGACGGGGATGCCGGCCGCGCGGACCGCGTCGGCGACGCCGGCGACCAGCGGGGCCTCCGGGCCGACGACGACCAGGCCGGCGCCGAGTTCGGTGGCGAGCGCGGCCACGGCCGCGCCGTCGAGGGCGTCGACCGGGTACAGCTCCGCCACCTCGGCGATGCCGGCGTTGCCGGGAGCGCAGTAGAGCGCGGAGACGTCGGGGTCGAGGGACAGAGAGCGGCACAGGGCGTGTTCGCGGGCGCCGCCGCCGATGACGAGGACCTTCACGGCATGAAGCGTAGCCCGCGCTCCGGATTCTCTTTCGTGCGGCCACCCAATGAGACGGCCCTACTCGTTCGTATATTCCTCTACAACGGTCGCCCCGAGCTCCCTCACGATGAGGTCGTGCCCGGTCAGCGCGCTCTCGACCAGATCCGGATCATCCTCTTCCGGCACGTCGTCCTCGGGCGCGACCGGCGGCGGCGCCTGCCGTACGGGAGGCTGCTGCGCGGGCGCGGACTGCTGCTGCGAAGACTGGTACGAGGACTGCTGCGGGCCGGGATCCTGCCGGGCCGGGGCCGCGGGAGCGGCGGGCGGCGGGTTGTAGGCGGGCGCGGGCGGCCCCGCGTACGAACCCTGGGGCGCGGGCTGGCCGCCACCGCCGCCTCCGACCACGGCGTCGATCTTCCAGTTGACCTGGAACTGCTCGGCCAGGACCGCCTTGAGGACGTCCTCGCTGCCGCTGCTCGCGAAGTTGTCGCGGGCGCCCACGTTGGGGAAGCCGAGCTGGAGGGTCGTCCCGTCGAAGCCGGTGACCTGGGCGTTCTGGCTGAGCAGGATCCAGGTGAAGCGGCGCCGGTTCTTGACGGCCTCCAGCACGCCGGGCCACATCGCCTGCACCTGGCCCGCGCCGGCGGCCATGCCGGGGGACGGGGCGGCGGGAGCCGGGGCCGCGGGGGCGGCGGCCGGAGCGGGAGCCGGGGCCGGGGCGGCGGGTGCCGTACCGGGCGCGGTGGCGCTGGGCCAGGCACCGGCGGCGGGGGCCGCGGGAGCGGCGGCTGCGGCGGCTCCCGGCCAGGCGCCGGGGGCCCCGGAGCCGGGCTTGGCGGCGCCGGGCCAGGCGCCCGGCGCGGGGGCCGGGGCTTCGGCGGCGGGCGGAGCCACGGGGGCCGGGGCCGGCTCCGGCGCCACGGGAGCGGGAGCGGGAGCGGCGGCGGGCGCGGGGGCCTGCGCCACCGGCGCCGGGGCGGCAGCGGGGGCGGGCGGGGCCGACTCCTCCGGCCCCCCTCCTCGTACGGCCGCGCGCGCGGCCGCGACACCGCCGCCGGGACCGGCGGGCGCCATGCCGTGCGCCTCGGGGCCGGGCACGTAGCCCATGGCGGGGGCGCCGGCGGGCGGGACCGCCAGCGCGGCCGCGGCGGCCATGCCACCGCGCTCCAGGCGGTCGAGGCGCGCCTGGAAGGACCGCTCGTCATCGAAGGCGGCGGGCAGCAGCACGCGGGCGCAGATCAGCTCCAGCTGCAGCCGGGGCGAGGTCGCGCCGCGCATCTCGGTGAGCCCGGTGTTGACCAGGTCGGCGGCGCGGCTGAGCTCGGCGGCCCCGAAGACCGACGCCTGGGCCTGCATCCGCTCCACGACATCGGCGGGGGCGTCGATCAGCCCCTTCTCCCCGGCGTCGGGCACGGCGGCCAGGATGACCAGGTCGCGCAGCCGCTCCAGCAGGTCGGCGACGAAGCGGCGCGGGTCGTTGCCGCCCTCGACGACGCGGTCGACGACCTCGAACGCGGCGGCGCCGTCCCCGGCGGCGAAGGCGTCGATCACCGAATCCAGCAACGACCCGTCCGTGTACCCCAGCAGGGAGGTGGCCATGGCGTACGTCACACCCTGGTCGGCGGCGCCGGCCAGCAGCTGGTCCATGACGGACATGGAGTCACGCACCGACCCGGCGCCCGCACGCACGACGAGCGGCAGCACGCCGTCCTCGACGGTGGCGCCCTCGCGCCCGCAGACCTCGCCGAGGTACTCGCGCAGGGTGCCGGGCGGTACGAGGCGGAAGGGGTAGTGGTGGGTCCGGGACCGGATGGTCCCGATGACCTTCTCCGGCTCCGTCGTGGCGAAGATGAACTTGAGGTGCTCCGGCGGCTCCTCGACCACCTTCAGCAGGGCGTTGAAGCCCGCCGAGGTGACCATGTGCGCCTCGTCGATGATGTAGATCTTGTAGCGGCTGGAGGCGGGCCCGAAGAAGGCCTTCTCCCGCAGGTCACGGGCGTCGTCCACACCACCGTGCGAGGCGGCGTCGATCTCGATGACGTCGATCGAGCCGGGGCCGTTGCGCGCCAGGTCCCGGCAGGACTGGCACTCGCCGCAGGGGGTGGGCGTGGGACCTTGCTCACAGTTCAGGCAGCGGGCCAGGATCCGCGCGCTGGTGGTCTTGCCACAGCCTCGCGGACCGCTGAACAGGTACGCGTGATTGACCCGGTTGTTCCGCAGGGCCTGCATCAGGGGGACAGTGACATGCTCCTGCCCGATGACCTCGGCGAACGACTCGGGGCGGTAGCGGCGGTACAGCGCAAGGGACGACACGTCTACGAGGTTATCCGGGCCCACCGACAACAGCGGCCCGCCGACCCCACGGGATCCACCCGGGAACCACCGGGGACCGCCTGGGAACCGTCCGGGGACGGACCGCCCCGGAACGCAAAGCGCCCCCCACGCACCCGCCAGAGCCCACTTACCCTTGCTGCCTTCCGGCCCTGGGGGAGTTGGGTGAGATAGCGCCACGTGAGGGGCTGGCCCCACCCTAGCGGATGGAAGCCCCCGGAATCGAGCCGGGCCTTCCCCGGATCCCCCTCGGATCCCCTTCGGATCCTCCGCGGACGATCACGTTCGCGAGCACCCCTCAACGTCTTGTATTGTTTGCGGCGGAGGATTCGCCTAGTGGCCTAGGGCGCACGCTTGGAAAGCGTGTTGGGGGCAACCCCTCACGAGTTCGAATCTCGTATCCTCCGCCAGTGCCTCACCGGGCACTTGAAGGCCCCGACCGGGAAACCGGCCGGGGCCTTCTGCGTTGCTCCGTCTCACCTTCCGCCCCGGTCGCCCCGGGACGGGCCCCGCAGCGCTTCGCCGAACGGCTCCGCGTACGTGTGATCAGGCGGCGTGCTGTGCGAGGAAGTCGGTGATGAGCTTCTGCCATTCCCCGGGGCGCTCCACCATGGGCAGGTGGCCGGTGGGGATCTCCACGAGCCGGGCGCCGGGGATGTTCTCGGCGAGCTGGTGGTGCAGGCGCGTGGAGGCGAACCAGTCCTGGGTGGTGGAGACGACCAGGGTGGGCACCTGGATGTGGCCGAGGTCGTCGCGGACGTCGATCCGGTCGACGAGTTCGGCGTGTTCGGGAGAGCCCTCGGCGATGCCGGAGGCGGTGTACGCCACGGCCTGCCGGAGCTGCTCGGGCACCATGGCCCCCAGCGCGTCGGCTCCCGTGGCCATCATGACCAGGAACTGGGCCAGCAGCTCCTGGTCCGTCTCGGCCAGCTTGCCCCAGATCGGTGCGGAGAGGGCGAGCCGGTTGTCGGGGCGGGCGAAGGTCGCGGTCAGCACCAGCGCGGTGACGCGCTCGGGGTGGCGGGCCGCCGCGCGGATGGCGACCGGGCCGCCCAGCGAGTAGCCGGAGACCGCGAAGGTCTCCAGGCCCTCGGCGACGGCGGCGGCGACGAGCTGGTCGGCCAGGTCGTCCAGCGACAGCGGGGTGGTGGACCGGGGAGTTCCGCCGCTGCCGGGGTAGTCGACGCCGACGACCTTGTGGCCGGCGGCCAGGCCCTCAAGGATCGGGCCGTAGGTCTGGTCGACGCTGCTGCCGGCGCCGTGGGCGAGGGCGAGACCGGGGCCGGAGCCCAGGACGGTGCGGGCGAAGGTCGCTTCGGGCAGGGGACGTGCGGACATGGTTGGGGTTCCTTTTCTTGGAGGAGCGAACGTCAGTGGGGGGTGCGGCGCCGCGACCCGGAAACGGATCCGCTCCTGGGGGAGCGGGGTGGGTTCCGAGCCGGGCGGGAGCTGGGCGTGACCGGTGGGCTCGGCGGGAGCCGGGCGTGACCGGCCGACTCGGCGGGAGCCGGGCGTGACCGGCCGACTCGGCGGGAGCCGGGCGTGACCGGCGGGGTTAGGCGTGGCCGGCGGGGTTGGCCAGGGGGCCGACGGGTTCTGGCGGGCCCAGCGGGGTTGGCCAGGCCCGGGGTTCGGCCAAGCCCGGCGGGGTTGGCCAGGCCCGGCGCGGCCGGGCGAAAGCCGGTCGGCGCCGGTGGGGCCGGCGCGGCCGGTCGGGACCGGTGAGGGCCGGTGGGCCCGGCGCGGCCGGGCGGGCCGGGGCGGCCGCCCCTCGCGCGCCAGGGCGCGAGGCGGCGGCACGGGGTCAGGGCAGCAGGACGGCCTTGCCGCGGCCCAGGCGAGCCTCCAGGTCCGCGTGGGCCCGTGCGGCCTCGGCCAGGGGGTAGCTGCGCCAGACCGGCACGGCGAGCCGTCCGTCGGCGGCCAGTCGCGCCAGCTCCGGGAGGGATTGGCCTTCCTCGCCGGTGCCCGCGCTGAAGCGCACGCCGTGCCGCGCGGCGGCCATGTCGGCGATGGTTGTCACCCGGGTGGCGTCGCCGGTCAGGGCGACGGACTCGGCGAGCACGCCGGCGCCGGAGGCGTCGAAGACGAAGTCCACCCCGCCCGGGGCGGCGGCCTTCACCCGCTCCGCCCAGCCGTCGCCGTAGCGGACCGCGGTGGCGCCGAGGCGGCCCACCTGCTCCAGGTCCCGCTCGGCGGCGGTGCCGATGACGGTGACGCCGCGCGCGACGGCCAACTGCACCGCGACGACGCCCACGCCGCCGGCGGCGCCGTGGATGAGCAGCGTCTGCCCCGCCCCCGCGCCCAGCTGGCCCAGGACGCGGAACGCGGTCTGCCCGACCGTGACCAGCGAGGCGGCGGTCTCCCACGACAGGGCGGCGGGCTTGGCCACCGGTCGGTCGAGAAGGGCGTACTCGCTGTAGCCGCCGCCCGCGGTGGCGCCGAGAACCTCGTCGCCCACGGCCGCGTCGGCGCCCTCGCCGACCGCGTCGACGACACCGGCCGCGTCCAGGCCCGGGATCACGGGAAAACGGGCCGGGATGACATCGGCCATCAGCCCGGAGCGGATCTTCATGTCGAGCGGGTTCACCGAGGCGGCCTTGACCTTGATCCGGACCTGGCCGGGCCCCGGCTCGGGCGGGGTGACCTCCGACAGCCGCAACACCTCGGGCCCGCCGTACTCGGAGAAAGCGATCGCAGTGGACATCAGGAACTCCCGGAAAGAGGGGAAGCCGCACACGCCCTGAATCATTCGGTGCGTGTGATTGCCATTCCTGTGTATCACACGTTGAGTATGATTCGCGAAGGCCAGCTGACATGACACAGATCACACGGCATGTATGATTTTTAGGTAGGGTGTCGTTCATGTCGTCGACCCCCGTGCACCGCCGCAAGCCGACCCTGAGCAATCCGCGGGTCCAGCGCACCCGCGCGCGGATCATCACCGTCGCGCGCGAACTGCTGTCCGAGGCCGGCCCGGAAGGGCTGACGTACGCCCTGCTGGCCGAGCGGGCCGGCGTCACCCGCCAGACCGTCTACCGGCACTGGCACAACCGCGCCGCCCTGCTCTCGGACCTCATCCTCGAAGGCCCCGACCTCGGCAACTACCCCGAACCCGGCACCGATGTGCGCACCGTGGCCACCGCCTGGCTGAAGAGCATGCGCGACGGCATGAACGCCCCCGCCGTCCGCCCCGCCGTCCTCGCCGTCACCGCCCAGGCCGACCACGACCCGGACAGCGCGCAGGCCCTCGTCCACATCGTCGAGGACCGCCACGCCGCCTTCAACGGGATGCTGGAGCCCGCCGGGGTGCGGATCAGCGCCGAGGAGTACACCCTGCTGTACGGGCCGGTCGTCGCCCGGCTCTTCTTCGACCGCGCCCAGGCCACCGACGCCTTCATCGACGCCGTCGTCGCCCAGTGGCTCACGACCCTGCGACTCGAAGACGGCGACGGTGGCGACGGTCGCGACGGCCACGGCGACCGCCCGGCGCGGGAGCGGCGCTAGGCTGCGCGCGTGCCCTCGTACTCGATCGGGCAGGCCGCGGGCCTGCTGGGCGTGAGCCCCGAAACCGTCCGCCGCTGGGCCGACGCCGGGCGGCTGCCCGTGCGGCGCGTCGCCGAGGGGGCCCGGGCCGTGGACGGCGTGGTGCTCGCCGCCTTCGCGAAGGAGCGGGCGGCCGGGCTGCACCCGGTGCCGGAAACCGCCGCCGCCACCTCGGTACGGAACGCCTTCGCCGGGATCGTCACCTCGGTCCGGCTCGACGACGTGGCCGCCCAGGTGGAGGTCCAGTCGGGCCCGCACCGCGTGGTGTCGGTGGTGACGCGGGAGTCGGTGGAGGAACTCGGCATCGCGGTCGGGGTCAGCGTCACGGCCCGCGTGAAGTCCACGGAAGTCCACATCGACGTCCCGTGACGCCGCCGCGGCCGCGTGACGGGTCGATCAGCCGGCCGGGTCAGAGGCAGCGCAGCGCCGCGTACAGGTCCAGCTTGTGGTCCAGCCGGGACAGGTCACGGCCCGTCAGGGTCTCCACCCGCTCGATCCGGTAGTGCACGGTGTTCACGTGCAGGTGCAGCGCCTCCGCCGTGCGCGTCCAGGAGCAGTTGTTGGCGAGGAACACCTCCAGGGTCTCCCGCAGCATCCCCTCCCCGAGCGCGCCCAGCGTCCGGGTCCCGAACACCGCCCGGACCTCCCGCGGTACCCCGGCCAGCAGTTCCGCGAGGGTGTCCAGCTGCTCCACCCCGCGCACCGGAGCCTCCGGGTCGGCCGCCGTCAGCGCGAACCGGGCCTGGCCCAGCGAAGCCCGCAGCCGCTGCGCCCCGGGGACCGGCGAGCCCACGCCCAGCCGCAGCGCGGTGTCCGCCCCCGCGTCCGGCGCCGACGCGCCGCACGCCTGGAGCAGCGGCCAGACCGAGCGGAGCAGGCCCGTCACATCGCCCTCCGCGCCGGGGTCCTCGTACAGGACCGCCGCCGAGTCCCCCACGGCGTACCGGGCCGCGTCCCCCAGGTGCCCCAGCGCCTCCGCGAGGGCGTCGCCCGAGGTGGCGGCCAGCACCCGGTACGGCCCGCCCGCGGGCAGCCCGGCCGCGCCGAGGGCCTCCTCCAGCGCCCCCGGATCCGCCGGGCCGTCCCCCGACAGCAGCCCGATCAGCTCCTGCCCCGCCGCGCGCCCGGCGGCCACCCGGCGCGCCTGCCCGTCGCGGTACTGGGCGAACACCTCGGCGATCTCGTGGAGCACCCGCGGCGGGGCCGCGTCCGCGTCGGGCACGTACAGGTGCCAGGCGTCGTACGGCGAGCTCTCGGCCCCGACGCGCAGCGAGACCCCGCCGCGCACCGAACCGGGCCGCCGCGCCGGAACGGCCGGGGCGCAGGGCGTACGGGCCACCGTGCGGCCGGTCGCGGTGAGCAGGTAGCAGGCCACGGGCCCCAAGTGCGCGCAGGCGCGGTCGAGCAGCTCGGCCGGGCCGGCCCCGCCCTCCAGCAGCCGGCTCAGCTCGCCGCGCACGTTCTCGGGGAGGGCGAACAGCCGGGTCGGACGGCGGCTCAGGTCGCCCCACTGGCGCAGGTACACCGCCTCGGTCACCGCGCGGAAGCTGGTCCGCGCGGGCACGGCCACCAGCGGCACCCGGTGGGCCCGGCAGGCCGCGACCAGCTCGTCGGGGACCTTGCCGTGGGTCTCCTCGCCGGCCAGCAGCGCGGTCGCCCCGGCCGCGGCGAGCGCGGAGACGAACCGGTCCGCCTTCGCGAGGTCGCCCGCCGTCCACCACACCAGTCCGCTCAGGACGAGCTCCCCGGGCCCCAGGAACCGGCCCGGTTCCTCCAGGTCGGTGGCCGTGACGCCGTTGACCTCCTGGCCGAGAAGGTCCTCATCGCCCCAGAGCAGGGTGAGGCCGAGGCTGTCGGACTGGAGCAGGTCGAGGACATGCATGGCAGGGACTCCTTGCGGTGGGCATGACCCACATTCGCCAGGTGAATACGAGAAAGCCCATCGTAAATGCAAGGACAAGGGCGCAGAGGGGCTCCTGGTTGATCGTCCAGGGCGGACCCTCCGGAGCCGGCCGCTTTCCGTGTCCGGCCACAGTCGTCCCGGCCCCCTCCGCGTTGCTTCACTGGCTGAAACGGCCGGCGAACAGCAGAACGGAAAGGCGGCGCGCGTTGGATCTCAACACGGTGCTCGACGTACGCGACGCGCGCCGCCGCGAACCCTGGCGCCCCGGCGACGCCTGGCTCGGCGGCGGCACGTACCTCTTCTCCGAGCCGCAGCCGCACGTCCGCCGCCTGATCGACCTGTCCCGGATGGGCTGGCCGCCACTGTCCTGGCAGCCCGACGGCTCCCTCGACATCGCCGCCACCTGCACCATCACCGAGCTGTCCCGGTTCGGCCGGACCCTGCCGGCCACGGCCGCCCCGCTCGTCGAGCAGTGCTGCCGGGCCTTCCTGGCCAGCTTCAAGATCTGGAACATGGCCACCGTCGGCGGCAACCTCTGCAACGGCCTCCCCGCCGGCCCGATGGTCTCCCTCACCGCCGCCCTGGACGGCAGCTGCCTGCTCCAGGGCCAGGACGGCGCCACCCGCCGGCTCCCCGTCACCGACTTCGTCCTCGGCGCGGGCGTCAAGGACCTGCGCGAGGGCGAGCTGCTCCGCTCGGTCCGGGTCCCCGCCCGCGCGCTGGGGTGCCGTACGGCCTTCCGGCAGGCCTCGCTCTACGGGCTCGGGCGCTCCGGCGCGCTGGTCATCGGCACGTCCGATCCCCAGGACGGCTCGTTCTCGCTGACCGTCTCCGCCGCCACGACCCGCCCCTTCCGCTTCTGGTTCGCCCTGCCGCCCACCGCCGCCGGGCTGCGGGCGGCGATCGACGACACCGTCCGGCCCGACGAATGGTTCGACGACATCCACGGTCTGCCCGCCTGGCGGCGCCACATGGCGCTGCTCCTGGCCGAGGAGATCCGCCGCGAACTCACGCTGGAGGAGGTTTCCCGATGAGCTACGAGATCGAGATCAACAAGGAGCGCTTCGACACCGAGCCCCGGGCCGGCCAGTGCCTGCGCACCTACCTGCGCGAGCGCGGCTGGTTCGGCGTGAAGAAGGGCTGCGACCAGGGCGACTGCGGCGCCTGCACCGTCCACGTCGACGGGCAGCCGGTGCACAGCTGCCTCTACCCGGCCGTCCGGGCCGGGGGCCGCTCGGTGACCACCGTCGAGGGACTCGCCGCGGCGGGCGGCGAGCTCCACCCCGCCCAGCGGCAGTTCCTCGACGCCCAGGGCTTCCAGTGCGGCTTCTGCACGGCCGGCTTCCTGATGACCACGGCCGCGCTCCAGGCGGAGCGGGGCACCGCCCACGACGACGGCAAGCTCGACGACCTCCCGCGCGCCTTCAAGGGCAACATCTGCCGCTGTACGGGCTACCGCGCCATCGAGGACGCCGTGCGCGGGGTCAAGCACACCGAGCTGCCCGAGGCCGGCCAGGCTGTCGGCCGGTCCCTCGGCGCCCCGGCCGGGCCGCTGGTCGTCACCGGCACCGCCCGCTACACCTTCGACGTCGAGGTGCCCGGGCTGCTCCACATGAAGCTGCTGCGCTCCCCGCACCCGCACGCCCGCATCGTCGGCATCGACACCCGCGACGCCCTCCGGGTCCCCGGGGTGCGCGCCGTCCTCACCCACCACGACGCCCCCGACCGGCTGTACTCCTCGGCGCGCCACGAGCACCCCACCGAGGACCCGATGGACACCCGGGTCCTGGACGACGTGGTGCGCTTCGTCGGCCAGCGCGTGGCGGCCGTCGTCGCCGACAGCGAGCAGGCCGCCGAGGAGGGCTGCCGGCGCGTGGTCGTCACGTACGAGGAACTCCCGTACGTCATCGACCCGGAGGAGGCGATGCTTCCGGGCGCCCCCGTCCTGCACCCCAAGGGCCCCGAGTCGGGGATCTTCCGCGCCGAGAACAACGTGTGCGGCGAGGTCCACCACACGCTCGGCGACATGGAGAAGGGGTACGCGGAAGCGGACGTCGTCCACGAGGAGACCTTCCAGACGCAGCGCGTGCAGCACGCCAGCCTGGAGACCCACGGGAGCGTCGCGTACTTCGAGCCCAAGGAGTCGGGCGACGGCGAGCGCATCACCGTCCGCTCCTCCACCCAGGCGCCGTTCCTGACCCGGCGGGCGCTGTGCGCCCTCTACGACCTGGGTGAGGACGAGGTCCGCGTCGTCGCGGGCCGCGTGGGCGGCGGGTTCGGCGGCAAACAGGAGATGCTCACCGAGGACATCGTGGTCCTCGCCGCCCTGAAGCTGCGGCGCCCGGTGAAACTCGAATTCACCCGGGCCGAGCAGTTCTACGGCGCCACCACCCGCCACCCCTTCAAGATCACCATCAAGATCGGCGCCAAGGCCGACGGCACCCTCACCGCCCTGCGCATCCGCGTGCTCTCCAACACCGGCGCCTACGGCAACCACGGCCCGGCGGTGATGTTCCACAGCGTGGGCGAGTCCTTCGCCGTCTACAAGGCGCCGAACAAGGAGGTGGAGGCGTACTCGGTCTACACCAACGGCGTACCGGCGGGCGCCTTCCGCGGCTACGGCCTGGGCCAGGTCCTCTTCGCCCTCGAATCGGTGATGGACGAGCTCGCCGTCAAGCTCGGCATGGACCCGCTCGTCCTGCGCGAGAAGAACGTCATCGGCGCCGGCGACCACCTGGTGACCCCGATCGGTCACGAGGAGGACCTGTTCATCGCCTCGTACGGGATGAAGCAGTGCATGGACGTCGTCCGCAAGGCCATCGCCGAGGACCGCAGCCACGAGGACGTCCCCGAGGGCTGGCTCACCGGCACGGGAGCGGCCGTCGCCATGATCGCGACCGGACCGCCGGGCGGCCACTTCGCCGACGCCCGGGTCAGCCTGCTGCGCGACGGCACGTACGACATCGCGGTCGGCACGGCCGAGTTCGGCAACGGCACCACCACCGTCCACAAGCAGATCACCGCGGGCGCGCTGAACACCACGGTCGACCGGATCGCGGTCCGCCAGTCCGACACGGACGTGGTCCGCCACGACACCGGCGCCTTCGGCTCGGCCGGCACGGTGGTGGCGGGCAAGGCCGTGATGCTGGCGGCGAACTCCCTCGCCGAGCGGCTGCGGACCTTCGCGGCCCGGCACACCGGCGTCGCCCGGCACCTGTGCGAGCTGGGGGCCGAGGCCTTCGACTGCGCGGGCCGGACCGTCACCCTGAAGGAGCTGTACGAGGCCGCGTACGACAGGAACGCGCTCGACGAGATCGCCGCGGACGGCCACTGGGGCGGCTCCCCCCGCTCGGTCGCCTTCAACGCGCAGTGGTTCCGGCTGGCGGTCGACCCGGACACGGGCGAGATGAGGATCCTGCGCAGCGTGCACGCGGCGGACGCCGGCAAGGTCATGAACCCGATGCAGTGCCGGGGCCAGGTGGAGGGCGGCGTGGCCCAGGCGCTGGGCGCGACGCTGTTCGAGACGGTACGGGTGGACGAGCGCGGGGAGGTCACCACGGCCGCGTTCCGCCGCTACCGGCTGCCGCAGTACGCGGACGTCCCGCGCACCGAGGTCCACTTCATGGAGACCTCGGACGCGATCGGTCCGCTCGGCGCCAAGTCCATGAGCGAGAGCCCCTTCAACCCGGTGGCTCCGGCCTTCGCGAACGCCCTCCGGGACGCGACGGGGATCCGCTTCACGGAGCTGCCGGTGACGCGTGACGTGGTGTGGCAGAGGATCGCGCTGGAACGGGCACGGAAACGGTCACCGGATCTGCCAGGCACAGGCGACCAATGAGCGCTCATCTGCTGCCTATAACAAGCTAACGACCTTGCAGACGAGGTTCCGGAACGGGCGCTCCCGGGCATGACATCCCCATGGCCAAACTCATGCTCCACGGAGACCTGGACCACCCGGCGACCCTGAGCGCCGCGGACCTGCGGGAATGGGTACAGCACCGGGCCGAGGTCACGTTCGACTGCGCGACGAACGGCCCGCAGCACCACGTGTTCGAGGGCCCGCTGCTCCGCGACGTCGTCGCGCACGCGGGCCCGGCCTTCGACGCGCGCCGCCGCAAGGACCGCAGCCGGTTCCTGATCGCGGTCAGCGGCGGGGACGGCCACCACACGGTGCTGTCCTGGGCCGAGCTGGACGCCGACTTCGGCAACAGCCCGGTGCTGCTGGCGACCCGCCTCGACGGGGAGGACCTCGACGAGGCGGGCTGCCAGCTGGTGGTCCCCACGGACCTGTGCGGGGCGCGCTACGTCAGCGCGGTCACGCACGTGTGGTTCGGCGCGCTGTCCCCGCCGAGCCTGGGCATGTGAAGACGCGGCCGGATCACACGGTCGCGAGGGAGACCTCGGTCGACTTGATCAGCGCGACGACGGAGGAGCCGGCGCCCAGGCCGAGCGCCTCCACGGCGTCGTTGGTGATGGCGGCGGTCAGCCCGCCGCCGTTCACGTCGACCTTGACGGAGGCCATGGCACCGCCGGAGGCGATGTCGGCGACGGTGCCGGGGATCTGGTTGCGGATGCTGATCCCGTCGACGGCGGCGGTGGCGAGCGCCACCTCGGTGGCCTTGACCAGCGCCTTGACCGCGGTGCCCGTGGTGATGCCGAGGTCCTTGACGGCGTCGGTGGTGATCGCGGCGATGATGTCCTGGCCGCCCTCCAGCCGGACCTTGACCGTCGTCATGGCCTCACCGCTGGTGACGGCGGTGACGGTGCCGGGGATCTGGTTGCGGATGCTCAGGCTCATGAGTGGCTGACCTCGTGTGTAGGCGTGTCGTGCGGTCGGGGGCGACCGCACGGGACCGACCGTAGGCACCGCCGCGTTGACCGGTGTTCAGCCGGTCGCATCCGCCACCCGGAACCACCCGACCGGCTCGCCCCTGCGGCTGCGGGGTGTCAGGCGTGCTGGGGCACCTCGGGCTTCAGCATGCCGCGCAGCGCATCGCGGAACTCCTGAGTGTCCTCCTCGCCGTGCACGGCGACGGCGTGCTGGACGGCCGCCCCCATGACTTCGTCTTCCTCACCCATGATGGTCAGGGTGCACCCGATGTCGCTGGGGTACTCCCTGCAGTCCATGACCTTGCGCATGACGCGCCTCCTTTCTCTCCCCACGATCCTCCGCGGACCGCAGGAACGGAAGCCGGGCCCTCACCGGGCGATACGGCCGGCTCAGCCGGAGCCGGCCGTGACGGCCCGTGACGGCCCGTGACGGCCGGCGGCGAGGGGCTGGCGGCAAGGGGCTGGGAGCTAGGGGCTAGGGGGCTAGGCGTCCTTCGTCTGCGGCATCTCTCCCGACGTCTTCGACATGTCGATCACCGCGAACGCCGCGCCCTGCTGGTCGGTCAGGGCCGCGAAACGTCCGAACGGGCTGTCCATCGGACCGAAGTGGAGTTGACCACCCCGCTTCTGGGCCTTGGAGACCGCCTCGTCGCAGTCCGGGACGCCGAAGTAGACCTGGACGTACGAGGGGATCTCCGGCGGGAACTCGTCGCCCATGCCCATCCGGCCCAGCACCGCGTTCTCGGGGCCGCGCCCGCCCAGGCTGAAGATCTTGAAGTCCATGGCCGCGCCCTCGGGGCTGTCGCCCATGTCCATCTGCTGGACCTCGTACGGGAAGACCTTCGGGAGGAATCCGTCCACCTTCCCCACGTCCCGGGAGAAGACCTCGGCCCAGGCGAACGAGCCCGGCTTCCCCGCCTTCTCGAAGCCCTTGTGCTCGCCCGGCTGCCAGACGCCGAAGACCGCGCCGCTCGGCTCCTTCGCGATCACCATCGTGCCGAAGGTGCCGACCCGCATCGGCTCCATCAGCAGCTCGCCGCCCGCCGACTTGATCTTCTCGGCGGTGGCCGCCGCGTCGGGCGAGGCGAAGTACAGACACCACTGCGACGGGGCGTCCGCGCCCGGCATCGGCGGGACCACGGCCGCCACCGCCTTGCCGTCGGAGTAGGCCTGCGTGTAGTTGCCGTACTCGCTGGACGCCTCGCCGAAGGTCCAGCCCAGCACGTCCGCGTAGAAGGCCTTCGCGGCCTCCACGTCGGCGAACATCGCGTCCGCCCAGCACGGGGCGCCTTCCGGGTACTCACTCATGCTCGATCGACTCCTGTGTCGGGTCCGACGGCGTACCCGACACACGCTAGGCGCGCGGTGCGGCGACCGCGCGGGGAGCGCGTCCGAGGGGGAGGCTGGAGCCATGGACAAGGACATCACGATGCGTCTGGCCCAGCAGCCGGAGGCGGACGCGCTGCTGGCCAGGAGCCCGCTCGCGGCCCTCGTCGGCATGCTGCTCGACCAGCAGGTCCCGATGGAGTGGGCGTTCTCGGGGCCGTACACGATCGCCGAGCGGCTCGGGGCCGACGATCTGGACGCGCACGCGATCGCCGCGTACGACCCGGAGGCCTTCGCCGCGCTGCTCTCGCGGAAGCCGGCCGTGCACCGCTACCCCGGCTCGATGGCGAAGCGGATCCAGCAGCTGTGCGCGTACCTGGTGGAGCACTACGACGGGGACGCGGAGGCCGTCTGGAAGGGCGTCGGCACCGGCGCCGAGGTGCTGCGGCGGCTGAAGGACCTGCCCGGCTACGGGGAGCAGAAGGCGCAGATCTTCCTGGCCATGCTCGGCAAGCGGTTCGGCGTCCGCCCGAAGGGCTGGCGGGAGGCCGCCGGCGGCTACGGCCCGGCGAACGTCTACCGCTCGGCGGCCGACATCACCGGCCCGGAGTCCCTGGCCAAGGTGCGGGCGCACAAGCAGGAGATGAAGGCCGCCGCGAAGGCGGAGCAGAAGGCCGCCTCCGGCTGACCGACCGGCGGCCGACCCGCGGCCGACCCGCGGCCGGACCGCCGCGGACCGCCCGCGGACCGCCCGCGGACCGCCCGCGGGGGACGCTACGCCGGGAGCCGGCGCAGCGCCGACGCGTAGCTCAGGTCCGCGTCCAGCCGCCGGAGTTCCTCCGCGAGCAGCTCGGCGGTGCTGCGGATCTTCAGCGCGACGGTACGGTCCGGGGCGCCCGGCAGGATCAGCGTGGCCAGTGCCCCGTCCGGGCGGTCCACCCGGATCTCCCCGGCCGTCGTGTCCAGCCGGACCCCGGTGATCACCGGGCCGTCGGTGGCCAGCCGGTCCACCGGCACCGCGAGCCGCTCCTCCAGCCAGCGCGCCAGCAGCTCGGCGCTCGGGTTGCCGGCCTCGCTCTCCACGCCGCCGCCCGTCAGCGGAACCGGCTTCTGGTCCAGGGCGGCGGCCAGCAGCGCCCGCCACGGCGTCAGCCGGGTCCACGCCAGGTCGGTGTCCCCGGGGGCGTACGACGCGGCCCGCTCGGCCAGCGCCGCGATCGGGTCCGCGGTGGCGTCGGCGTCCGTGATCCGGCGCTGCGCCAGCGCGCCCAGCGCGTCGCGGGCCGGGTCGGCGGGGGCGTCGGCGGGCCACCAGGCCACCACGGGGGCGTCCGGCACCAGCAGCGGGAGGACGACGGAACCGGCCTGTCCGGTGAGCTCCCCGTGCAGCCGCAGCACCACGATCTCCCCGGACCCGGCGTCGGAGCCGACGCGCAGTTCGGCGTCCAGCCGGGTCTGGCGGAGCTTGTGCGGCCCGCGTGAGGTCCGCTTGATCACCACGATGATCCGGCAGGGGTGCTCGCGGGAGGCTTCGGAGGCCGCGCGCACGGCGTCGTAGGCGTTCTCCTCGTCGGTGGCTATGACCAGGGTCAGCACCAGCCCCATGGTGGGGCTGCCGACGGCCCGTCGGGCGGCGAGCAGCGCCCGGTCGATCTTGCTGGACGTGGTGTCGGTGAGTTCGGTCCGCATGCCCCGAGTCTGTCAGCGTCCGCCCGGGAACGGGCACCCGGTACGAACATCCGACCGGAGTCATCGTCTCCGCTTCGCCGTCCCGAAGAGGGACCGCGAGATCTCCCGTCCCAGCTGGGTCCCGACCGACCGGGCCAGCGAGCGGAACAGCCCGCTCCCCACCACCTGTTCCGCCAGCGAGGGATCCGGCTTGGGCGCGCCGCGGGCGGTCTTCTGCTCCTCCTTGGCCTGCTCCTTGGCCTGCTTCTCGGCCGCCGCTGCCGCCGCGGCGGCCTCCGCCTGCGCCTCGGCGGCCGCCTGCTCGGCGCTGATCTTCTCGTACGCCGACTCGCGGTCCACCGCCTCGGCGTACCGCGAGTAGAGCGGCGAGGACTTCACGGCCTGCTCCAGCGCCGCCGGCTCGACCGGCCCCATCCGCGACTGTGGGGCCCGCAGCCGGGTCGCCGCCACCGGCGTCGGGGCGCCGTTCTCGCTGAGTACGGTGACCACCGCCTCGCCCGTGCCCAGCCCGGTCAGCAGCTCCTCCAGGTCGTAGGGGGAGTTCGGGAAGGTCTTCACCGTCGCCTTCAGCGCCTTCGCGTCGTCCGGGGTGAAGGCGCGCAGCGCGTGCTGCACCCGGTTGCCGAGCTGGGCCAGCACGTCCGCCGGTACGTCCTTCGGGGTCTGGGTCACGAAGAAGATCCCGATCGCCTTCGACCTGATCAGCCGGACCGTCTGGGTGATGGACTCCAGGAAGGCCTTCGAGGCGCCGTTGAACAGCAGGTGCGCCTCGTCGAAGAAGAAGACCAGCTTCGGCTGCTCCACGTCGCCGACCTCGGGCAGGTCCGCGTACAGGTCGGCCAGCAGCCACATCAGGAAGGTGGAGAACAGCTGCGGCTTGTCCTGCACCGCCGGGAGTTCCAGTACGGACACCAGCCCGCGGCCGTCCGCGGACGTCCGCAGGAATTCGCTCGTGTCGAACTCGGGCTCGCCGAAGAACTCGCCCGCGCCCTGCTGTTCGAACGCGGTCAGCGCCCTCAGGATCACCCCGGCCGTCACCGTGGAGAGCCCGCCGATGCCCTTGAGCTCGGCCTTCCCCTGGTCGGAGACGAGGAACGCGACGACCGCCCGGAGGTCCTTGAGGTCGATCAGCTCCAGGCCCTTGGAATCCGCGTAGTGGAAGATCAGGCCGAGCGACTGCTCCTGCGTCTGGTTGAGCTGGAGCACCTTGGACATCAGCACCGGGCCGAAACCCGTCACGGTGGCCCGTACCGGAATGCCGGTGCCGATCCCGCCCAGCGCGTAGAACTCACAGGGAAATCCGGTGGCTTCCCACTCCTGGGCCACGTCCGCGGCCCGCCCGGTCACCTTCTCGTTCGCCACGCCCGGCACGGAGATCCCCGACACGTCGCCCTTGATGTCCGCGAGGAAGACGGGGACGCCGTTCGCCGACAGCTGCTCGGCGACGAGCTGGAGGGTCTTGGTCTTGCCGGTGCCGGTGGCACCCGCGACGAGGCCGTGCCGGTTGAGCATCGACAGCGGAATCCGGATCTGCAGGTCGGGTCGGCAGGCCCCGCCCCAGAGCAGCGCGCCCAGGTCGAGGGCGGGCCCGGCGAAGGCGTACCCGGCGGCGATCTGGCCGGCCGGAGACGCGGGGTCGGTGCTCTCGCTCATGATCACTCCCGAATTAGCACTCCTTGTCACTTTTGCACCGCTGGTACGAGGCTGCGCCCGCAGGCACCGGCCCGGTAGGCTTTCCGTGTGATCTTCAAGCGCATCGGAAGCGGGCGGCCGTACCCCGACCACGGCAGGGAAACCACCCGGCAGTGGGCGGATGTCGCCCCGCGCCCGGTCCGGCTCGACCAGCTCGTGACGACCAAGGGGCAGCTGGACCTCGAAACGCTCCTCGCCGAGGACTCGACGTTCTACGGCGACCTCTTCGCGCACGTCGTGAAGTGGCAGGGCGACCTCTACCTGGAGGACGGGCTGCACCGCGCCGTGCGCGCGGCCCTGCAGCAGCGCCAGGTGCTGCACGCACGCGTCCTCGAGATGGACTGATTGCGCCTTTCGGGTCTGCCTTACCCGATCAACAGATCATTTAGTAGGCATCGTTCCGGTACGGCACTACGCTGCGCCCATGAGCATGCTCACTCCCCCCGGCATGGGCGGAAAGTACCGCGTAACGGGAGCCGCCTACCCCCGCATGAGCCGTCCGCGGCGTCGCCGCCGGATCGTGCTCGCCCTGCTCGGCTCGGTCCTCACGCTCGCCCTGCTCGGTTACGGGGCTCTGCAGCTCATCGACGTGTTCCGCGGCGACACCGCCAAGCGGAACGCGGCCGCGGGCAAGGACTGTCCGACCACGGCGCCCAAGGCCGGCCCCGCCGCCGCCTCGGCGGCCGCCGCGTCCCCGAAACCGGCCGTCGCGCTCCCCCAGCCCGCCCAGATCAAGGTCAACGTCTACAACGCGACCCCGCGCGCGGGGCTCGCCAAGGCCGTAGGCGACGAACTCCGCAAACGCGGCTTCACCGTCGGCAACGTCGGCAACGCCCCGGCCGACTTCGACAAGAAGGTCCCCGGCACCGGAATACTGCTGGGCTCCCCGAAGACCGACAAGGCCGCCTACTCCGTCCTCGGCACCCAGCTCGCCGGCACCACCCAGCAGAGCGACACGCGCGAAACCGCGGACATCGACCTGATCCTCGGCGATTCCTTCAAGGAGCTCAGCACCAAGGAGGACGCGGACAAGGCGCTGGCCCTGCTGGCCAACCCGGTGCCCGCGGTCGCCAAGAAGTGCTGACCTGACCTGAACGTGACCGGCCGCGCGTACGGGAGCGTGAACGCGTTCCCGTACGCGTGGCCGTCGTCACCGGAGTCCGTCCGGGCGCGGGTCCTACTCGGCCGAGCCGTACATGCGGTCGCCCGCGTCGCCCAGGCCCGGCACGATGTAGCCGTGCTCGTTGAGCCGCTCGTCCACGGCGGCCGTCACCACCGTCACCGGCGTGCCCGCCAGCTCGCGCTCCATGACCTCGACGCCCTCGGGCGCGGCCAGCAGCACCACGGCCGTGACGTCGTCGGCGCCGCGCTTGATGAGCTCCTGGATCGCCGCGACCAGCGTGCCGCCGGTGGCGAGCATCGGGTCGACCACGTACACCTGGCGCCCGGAGAGGTCCTCCGGCATGCGCGTCGCGTACGTGGAGGCCTCCAGGGTCTCCTCGTTGCGGACCATGCCCAGGAAGCCCACCTCGGCGGTCGGCAGCAGCCGCACCATGCCGTCCAGCATGCCGAGACCGGCGCGCAGGATCGGGACGACCAGCGGGCGCGGGTGCGACAGCTTCACGCCGGTGGTCAGGCCGACCGGGGTCTCGATGTCGGCCTGCTCGGTGCGCACGTCACGGGTGGCCTCGTAGGCCAGCAGGGTCACCAGCTCGTCGGCGAGCCGGCGGAAGGTGGGGGAGTCGGTGCGCTTGTCGCGCAGGGTGGTCAGTTTGTGCGCCACCAACGGGTGATCGACGACCTGCAAACGCACAACATCCTCCAAGACTCAAAGCTTCGGGTTTTCGACCTGCGACCTGCGCAAACGGCCGCAACACGCGACCCACACGCAAAAGGCTACGCGGTGAGCCGACCCGAAGCGTCCGCGCGGGTGTACGTGTGGGTGGACGCGCGGGCGGACACGCGGGTGTGCGTGGGGGCGGACACGCCGGTGGACACGCCGGTGGACACGCCGGTCCGCGTGACCGGACCGCCGGGGATGCGCGCCCGCGCGATGGCCAGCACGCTGGACTGGTGAGCAACGGACTGGTGATCGCGGCCGTCGACGGATCCGAGCACAGCCTGGTGGCCCTGGAATGGGCCCGGACCGAGGCCCTGCGGCACGGGGCGGGGCTGATGGTCGCCCATGTGCTGTCCGACAGCTCCCAGTTGTACGCGGGCCGCCGCAGCTCCCTCCACGACCGGTCCGAGCCGGACGCGTTCGTCGATCCGGTGGCCGAAAACCTGCGGGCCCTCCTCGCGCGGGCCCCCGAACTCCCCGCCGAGATGCGGTACGAGTCCCTGGAGGGCTCCGTCCCCGAGGCGCTCCGGGTGATCGGGGCCGAGGCCCTGATGCTGGTGATGGGCTCGCGGGGGCGCGGCGGGTTCGCCACGCTGCTGCTGGGCTCGAACAGCCGGGCGGTGGCCACCAGCGCGCCGTGTCCGGTGGTGGTGGTCCCGCACGGGGCGCGCAGCGCGGGGGCGGCCGAGGGGGCTTCGGCCGGCCGGGTGGTGCTCGGGCTGCACGCCGCCGAGACGCCCGACGACGTACCCGACTTCGCGTTCGCGGAAGCGGCCGCGCGGGGGACCGCTGTCCAGGTGGTCTCCGCGTACGCCGTGCCGCCCTCGCCGGTGGCGCTGATCGACTCCCCCTTCGCGGTGATCACTCCGGAGGGGCTGGCCGACGGCGGCGACGGGGTGCCGGCCGAGCGGGAGATGCTGCGGTCCCAGACGGAGCGGCTGGCCCCGTACCGGGAGCGGTACCCGCACGTGCCGGTCGAGCAGGTGGCCGTGCCGGGGGACGCTGCGGGATCGCTGGTGGACGCCTCGCGGTCGGCGGCGCTGGTCGTGGTCGGCCGCCACCATCCGCGGGTGCGGTCCCTGCTGATCGGGTCGGTGGCGAACGCGGTGCTCCAGCACGCGCACGGTCCGGTGGCCGTCGTGCCGCCGCTGCGGGACGACGGCTGACCGCCCGGCTCCCCCTGATCCGGCACTGAGGTCCCTGACCTGCGAGGGGGTGGCATCAATCGGGCCATCGGGGGGAAGGTGGGTGCGGGGGGACTGCTTCGCGCCGGCGGAGGAGGACGACCGGACCAGCCCGGGGTGGTGGCCGATGCCCGACGTGCACCCGACCGACGACAGCGACGAGCTCCACGCGCCGGAGACGCCGGCGCAGCGCAGGGCGCGCCGCGCGCAGTTCCTGCGCGACCTGATGGAGGCGCGGGAGCTGCGCGACCGCGTCCAGCCCCGGCGCGCCCGCGCGGCCCGGATGCGCCAGCAGATGCGCATGCGCACCTTCCGCTGGTAGTCCGCCGGGGTGCGCCGCGCCCCGCAGGGTGACCCTCGTACCGCCACACGCAGCAACCGCCGCGCCGGGCGCCGAACCGGGTCCCGAGGGGCCGTTCCGGCGCCGCGCCGACGCCTCGCCGACCCCGTTCGGAGCCCCGCCGGGCAGGCCCCGTAAGACCCGCCGAGCACACGGCACGGAACGACGCAGCGCGGAAGACCTCTCGCAAAGCCGCTGTTTCTGCCACGATGCCGATTGGGCGGGGCATGAACGGTGAGCACGACGGCCGTTCCACCCCCAACCTCCGGCCGGGGGGACCTCCAACCGGCACGCCTATGACCAGTGGGAGAGTCACGGTGTACTTCGCCGCACTGCTCGCGCGCACCGAAGACGGGTGGGAAGCGAGCGACATGGAACTCGACGATGTCGAGTCTCTGAGTGATCTGATCGATCTCGCCCGGTCCGCCGCTGTCGACGACGACACGGTGGTCGCCCTCATCGAGCAGGAGGACGCCTGGTTCGGCGTCGTCCGCGTGGACGGCGAGGAGGACCCGCGGTACTTCGTATCCAACGCCTCCGCGGCCTCCCGCAGCTCCTACGGCTCGATGCTGACCGACGAGCTGCTCGGCAGCGACGAGGAGGACGACGAACTCGACGAGCTGGACCTGGACGGCACCGAGGACGGCGAGGAGGAATCCATCGCCGCGTTCACGGACGAGGACGACGACGCGGACGAGAAGGGCGGGACCGGCGCGGAGCCGGTGCCGGCCGGTCCGCTCGGCGATCCCCGGCTGCTGGACGACCTCGGGGTGAGCCACAAACAACTGATGACCCTCGACGGGGACGCCCTCTCGGAGATCGCCGACTCGCTCGGCGCCACCGAGGTGCTGGAGGCCGTCCGCTAGTGACCGACCCGTACACGACCTCTACGCACGACCCCGGTTCCGAACCCGGCCGGGATCCCGCACGCGACCCCGGTGGCGTCGGCGATCCCGTCCGGGACCCGTGGCGGTCCTCCATGCGCCTGGCGCTCCAGGAGGCCGCCCGGGCGGTACCGGCCGGCGACGTGCCGGTCGGCGCCGTCGTCCTCGGCCCGGACGGGGAGCTCCTCGCCACCGGGTACAACGAACGGGAGGCCACCGGCGATCCCACGGCGCACGCCGAGGTGCTGGCACTGCGCCGTGCGGCCGCCAAGCTCGGGGAATGGCGGCTTCCGGGGTGCACCCTGGTGGTGACCCTGGAGCCGTGCGTGATGTGCGCCGGCGCGCTCGTACAGGCGCGGGTGGCCCGTGTCGTCTACGGAGCGGGGGACGAGAAGGCGGGCGCGGCGGGGTCGCTGTGGGACCTCGTACGGGACCGCAGGCTCAACCACCGGCCGGAGGTGATCCGCGGGGTGCTCGCCGAGGAGTGCGCCCGGCAGCTCACGGACTTCTTCCGCGATCTCTGACGGGCCCCGCGGATACGGATTTCAGAGCACGGGCCACCTTGGGCTAAGCTCTCTCTCGGTAGCGTGTCCGAGCGGCCGAAGGAGCACGCCTCGAAAGCGTGTGATGGTGCAAGCTATCCGTGGGTTCAAATCCCACCGCTACCGCTCTGATCGAGAGCCCCGCCCCGCAAGGGTCGGGGCTCTCGGCGTTTTCCGGTGCGCACGCGGCGGGGGCCGGGTCTCCGGAACCGGGGTACGGGGCCCGGCGTCCGCGGCCGGCGTCCGCGCCCGGCGTCCGCGGCTGCGCCGGGGCACCGGAGGGCCCTACGGGGGACATCCGCGTGACCGGCCGCCCGCTCGGCCGTTGTCACGGCATGACCAAGACCCAGCGCATGCTCGCCGCCATCGCCCTCGCGGGGGCCGCCGCGGGCCTCGCCGCGCCGGCCGCCTCCGCCGCCCCGATCGCCCCGCTCACCCTTCCGGACCTGCCGACGGCGGCCCCGGGCATGCCGGAGGGGGCCACCCCGAACTCGGTCCAGGACATCGGCGCCAAGCTCAACGACCTGAACCAGCTCAACCAGGTGATGGACCTGCCGAACCAGCTGGCGCCCGTGATCGCCCCCGTACAGCCGATCACGGACCTGGCCGGCGCCATCCAGTAGGACCTCCGGAACGCGAAGAAGGCCCCGACCGGGATCGGGGCCTTCGACGTACGGGACGGGACGGGGGAAGTGGCGTCGGGGGGACAAACCACTTCCCCCGACGAGGACGGACCTGCCAGTCCGCGCCGCGTCAGGGGGAAGCCGACGGCTCGGACCCCGCAGTCAGGCCCTGTCCCTCACCCACCGGTTTCCTGCCAGAACCGGCGGGCTCGCCTCCCATCCTGCGCTCCCCCCGCCGCCGGGCGGACCGCCAAAGGACCCGGACCACCGGGTCCTTGGTCCTTAAAGGCCGGGTGAGTGTCCGAACCCGACCGGTTAGACTCACCCGACTTTGCAGTACCGGTTGGGGAGGCCGACACCGCTCATGGAGACCAAGAAGCTTGTCATGGGCGCGCTCGTCGTGTTCGTGCTCTTCGTGATCATCACCGAGCCGGTGAAGGCGGCGGACCTCGTGCTCCTCGGCTTCCAGGGCATCTCCGACGTCGCCCACGCGATCGGCGCGTTCATGACCGAGCTGGTGCGCTGAGCCCCTGCGCTGAATCGGTTCTTCGGCCGTCCGGCCCCCCACTCGCGCACGTGGGGGGCTTTTCGTGTTCCGGTGCGGTCCGGCGCCGGGTCCGGGGCCGCACGCGGCGATAGCCTGCACGCCCCAATATGCCCAACTTGCCCTCAACACGGCGATATACGGTGCTTGCACATAATGCACATGTCTTGTGATGCTATGACCGCTTTTGACGGATAGTCGACTGAAGGGGTGGCGTGACCGTGCCGGCCAGTACAGCGCCTCAGGTGCCACCCCAGCAGGACGACGCCCGGGATGCCCGGGACACGCGGGACGCCCGGGACACACGGGATGCCCGGAACTCCCCGGACGCCCGGGACTCCCCGCACGACTCCCAGGTCCCGCCGCAGCAGGACGCCCCGCAGGACCCCCCGGCGGAGCCCCCGCAGCAGCCCCCGCCCGCCCCCAGACCGCAGAGCCGGGGCGCGGACACCCGGGCCCTCACCCAGGTGCTGTTCGGCCAGCTGAAGGGCCTCCAGCCCGGCACCGGCGAGCACACCCGGGTGCGCGGCGCCCTGATCGAGGCCAACCTCCCGCTCGTCCGGTACGCGGCCGCCCGCTTCCGCAGCCGCAACGAGCCGATGGAGGACGTGGTCCAGGTCGGCACCATCGGCCTGATCAACGCGATCGACCGCTTCGACCCGGACCGCGGGGTGCAGTTCCCGACCTTCGCCATGCCCACGGTCGTGGGGGAGATCAAGCGGTACTTCCGCGACAACGTCCGCACCGTCCACGTACCGCGCCGGCTCCACGAGCTGTGGGTCCAGGTCAACGCGGCCACCGAGGACCTCACCACCCTCCACGGGCGCACCCCGACGACGCCCGAGATCGCCGAGCGGCTGCGGATCACCGAGGAGGAGGTGCTCTCCTGCATCGAGGCCGGGCGGAGCTACCACGCCACCTCGCTCGAAGCCGCCCAGGAGGGCGACGGGCTGCCCGGGCTGCTCGACCGGCTCGGTTACGAGGACCCGGAGCTGGCCGGGGTCGAGCACCGCGACCTGGTCCGCCACCTCCTCGTACAGCTGCCCGAGCGCGAACAGCGGATCCTGCTCCTGCGGTACTACAACAATCTGACGCAGTCACAGATCAGTGCCGAGCTGGGCGTCTCCCAGATGCACGTGTCCCGGCTGCTCGCCCGGAGCTTCGCCCGGCTGCGATCCGCAAACAGGATCGAGGCGTAACCGGTTCGAGTGGAGATCGCTCCGCGATTCCGGCAGAACGGGCTCATTCCGGTCTGTCGCTGGAACTACATGTCGACATGGCGCTACAGCGTGTTGCCGACATGTGACATTCTGCTGGAACCGCGTTTGCCGCAGCCCCGCCTCCGGTATTCAGGTGGAGGCTGCGTTCCTCCGACGGGCGCGCAGAGAACGCGACCGTCCGCGACCTCAAGGGGGTGGCATGTCCGTAGACCAGGGCAGCTCCAAGGTGCTCACGCTCGTCAAGCGTGAGCTGCCGGCAGTGTCCAACCGCTCGGAAGCCATCGACACCCGCACCCTCTCCCGCTCCCTCTTCCAGCGACTGGCCGCCCTGGACGCGGACAGCCCCGAACGGGCCTACGTACGCGACACCCTGATCGAGCTGAACCTGCCGCTGGTGCGGTACGCGGCCGCCAGGTTCCGCAGCCGCAACGAGCCGATGGAGGACATCGTCCAGGTCGGCACGATCGGCCTGATCAAGGCGATCGACCGGTTCGACTGCGAACGCGGCGTGGAGTTCCCGACGTTCGCGATGCCGACCGTCGTGGGCGAGATCAAACGATTCTTTAGGGACACCTCCTGGTCGGTGCGCGTCCCGCGCCGCCTCCAGGAGCTCCGTCTCGCCCTCACCAAGGCCAGTGACGAGCTCGCCCAGAAGCTCGACCGCTCGCCGACGGTGCCGGAACTCGCCGCCGTGCTCGGGGTATCGGAGGAGGAGGTCGTCGACGGCCTCGCCGTCGGGAACGCGTACACGGCCTCCTCGCTCGACTCGCCCTCCCCCGAGGACGAGGGCGGCGAGGGCTCGCTCGCGGACCGCCTCGGCTACGAGGACACCGCGCTCGAAGGCGTCGAGTACCGCGAGTCGCTGAAGCCGCTGCTGGCCAAACTCCCGCCCCGGGAACGGCAGATCATCATGCTGCGGTTCTTCGCCAACATGACGCAGTCGCAGATCGGCGAGGAGGTCGGCATCTCCCAGATGCACGTCTCCCGGCTGCTCACCCGCACCCTCGCGCAGCTGCGCCTGGGCCTGATCGGCGAGTAGCCCGGCCGCGCATCCGCCGCACCCGGGTTCCCATTTGACGGAGCGTCAGTGAAACTGGCGCGATGCGAAGGGGACCACGGGCACCACGAGGCACGTTCGCCTGGCTCGTCCTGTGCGGTACGGCCGTCGTCGCCCTCACGGGATGCGGCGGCCCGGCACCGGACGGCTACGTGGCCGTGGGAGCCGCGGCCCCGGGTCCCGAACGGGGCGCGGGGGAGAACGTGGCACCCCGGAGCGGGGTCGAATTCCAGCCCCTCTCCGCGCCGGACGCGCCGGCCGGGTCGGTTGGGTCGGTTGGGTCGGTTGGGGCGTCCGCCTCGTCGAGTACGTCGGCCAGTGCCCCGGGGTCCGAGGGCGCGGCCGGTTCCACCCCGGGCGCGGGCCCGCCCGCCGCACCCGGCGGCTCCGCGACGCGGCCCGGCACCTCGCCCGCCCCGGGCGGCGGTTCACCCGGCCCCGGAGCCCCTTCCGGCGGGCCCGCCGCCACCCGACCCGGCACCCCGCGGCCCGGTACTCCGGGCCCGACCGCACCCACCACCCCCACCACGCCGCCGGGCGGCGGCGGTCCGGCCACCCCGGCGAAGCTGACCCTGAGCCCTCCGGCGCGCGCGGCGGCGTCCGACCGGTGGTGCGAGCGGGTCACCGTCACGTTCACCAACACCGGCAGCGCCGCGGCCCGTTCGGGCACGGTGACCTTCGCGACGCACATCATCGGGGCCCTGGGCATCGACTGGGCCACGATCACCACGACACAGCCCCTCCCGGCGCCGATCGCCGGGGGCACGGCCGCGACCCGGACCTACACGGTCTGCCTGGAGGCGTGGCGCGTCCCGCTGGGCATGCGCGTGGAGACCCGGAACGTCACGGCGACCTGGTCCTGAGCGGGCCGGGGCCGAACGAGCCGGGCCTGAGTGAACGGCGCCCGAGCGGCCGGCGCCTGCGCGAACGGCGCCTGAGCCGGCCCGATCTCTAGCGCAGGGTCAGCCAGGCCGCCGCCGCGATGATGAGCAGCAGACCGAACGCCAGCCCGATCCGCGCGCCCGTCGACGATCCGGATTCCTGCCGGGCCGCCGCGCGCCGCTGCGTCCGCGCCCCCGGCGTCGTGGGCCCGGTCGGCGCGGCCTCCTCGACGAACGCACGGAACATCTGGGTGCTGCCCGCGGGGTCGTAGTTGCCCTCGGGGCCCTGTGTGGTGTGGTTGTCAGCCATGGAGCAGGACCCTAGCGGGTTTTCCGATTCCTTTACCGCCCACCCCCTCCATTAATTTGCCTGTAGCAACCATCTGCTCTTATGGTTGCTCTAAGCAACGAGATGGGGGGCAGCCCGGTGACGATTCAGGCCGTACGAGCGGCTCGGGGCACGTACGAGGAGCTGGCCCGCCAGCTCACCGGCATCGGCGCGGTCAAGCGCGACCTCGCCCGGCACCTCCCCCCGGACTGCCCGCCCGGCGCTGCGGCCGTCCTCACCGTGCTGGAGCGGCACGGCGAAATGCGGCTCAGCCGGCTCGCCGAGCTGATGGCGGTCGACGTCTCGGTGACCAGCCGCCACGTCACGTACGTGGCGGACCACGGCTGGATCGCCCGCGAGACCGACCCCGGCGACGCCCGCTGCCGGATCCTGCGCCTCACCCCGGCCGGGGTGGCCCTGCTGGCCGACCTGAGCGCCCGCTACACCGGCGCACTGGAAAGAGCCCTGGCTGACTGGCCGGCCCAAGACATCGACGTACTGAACACCCTGCTGGCCCGACTCCGATCGAGCTTCTAGAGCAAAGGAAACACATGGCTACGACCACACCAGGCGGTGTGCGGGGAGGCGGCCGGTCGGAGACCACGTCCGACGGCGCGCCCATGACCCACCCCCAGATCATGAAGGCGCTCTCCGGGCTGATGCTCGGCATGTTCGTGGCGATCCTGTCCTCGACGATCGTCTCCAACGCACTGCCGCAGATCATCAGCGACCTCGGCGGCACCCAGTCCTCCTACACCTGGGTGGTCACGGCCGCCCTGCTGTCGATGACGGCCGCGACCCCGCTGTGGGGCAAGCTGTCCGACCTCTTCAGCAAGAAGCTGCTGGTCCAGATATCCCTGGTCATCTACGTGCTCGGCTCGATCGTGGCCGGCCTGTCCCAGAACACCGGCATGCTCATCGCCTGCCGCGTGGTCCAGGGCATCGGCGTCGGCGGCCTCTCCGCCCTCGCGCAGATCGTGATGGCCGCGATGATCTCCCCGCGCGAGCGCGGCCGGTACAGCGGTTACCTCGGCGCGGTCTTCGCCGTCGCCACCGTCGGCGGCCCGCTGCTCGGCGGCGTCATCACCGACACCTCGTGGCTCGGCTGGCGCTGGTGCTTCTACGTCGGCGTGCCCTTCGCGATCATCGCGCTGATCGTCCTCCAGCGGACCCTGCACCTCCCGGTCGTCCGGCGCGACGTCAAGGTCGACTGGCTCGGCGCGTTCCTGATCAGCGGGGCCGTGTCCCTGCTGCTGATCTGGGTCACCCAGGCCGGCGACTCCTACGAGTGGATCTCCTGGCAGACCTGGGCCATGACCGGCGGCGCGCTGGCGCTCGGCCTGCTGTTCATCCTCGTCGAGTCCCGGGCGAGCGACCCGATCATCCCGCTGCGGCTGTTCCGCAACAAGACCATCAGCCTGGCCTCGGCGGCCTCGCTGTTCGTCGGCATCGCGATGTTCTCGGGCACCGTGTTTTTCAGCCAGTACTTCCAGCTGGCCCGCAACGAGTCCCCCACGATGTCCGGAATCCTCACGATTCCGATGATCGGCGGGCTCTTCGTCTCCTCCACCCTTTCTGGTCAGGTGATCACCAAGACCGGTAAGTGGAAGGCCTGGCTCGTCTCCGGCGGTGTGCTCCTGACGGCCGGTCTGGGCATGCTGGGCACCCTGCGGTACGACACCCCGTACTGGCACATCGCCATCTACATGGCGCTGACCGGACTCGGTCTCGGCATGATGATGCAGAACCTGGTGCTCGCCACGCAGAACCAGGTCGCCCCCGAGGACCTCGGCGCGGCCAGCTCGGTCGTCACCTTCTTCCGCTCGCTCGGCGGCGCCATGGGCGTCTCGGCGCTCGGCGCGGTGATGGCCAACCGGGTCACGTCCTACGTCCAGGACGGCCTGACCGCGCTCGGCCCGAAGGCGGCGGCCCTGGGACACGGCGGCACCGCCGGGGGCGGGATTCCCGACCTCGACAAGCTGCCCGAGCCCTTCCGCCAGGTCTTCGAGTCCGCGTACGGGCACGGCGTCGGCGACGTGTTCCTCTACGCGGCCCCGTTCGCGCTGCTCTCGCTGGTGCTGGTGCTGTTCATCAAGGAGGTCGCGCTGAAGTCGAAGCCGGCCGCCCATGCCCCGAAGGCGTCCGGCGCCGCGGACGCGGACGCGGAGGCCCCGGCCACCGTGAAGGCGGCCCGGGCGCAGGCCTGACGGCCGGAACGACGACGACCGCGGGGCCAGGGCCATCAGGCCCTGGCCCCGCGGTCGTTCTTGGCCGCGATGCCCGCGATCAGGACGTCGAGTGCGAGGCGGAAGTCCCCTTCGGGCAACCGCCGGGCCGCGCCCCCGCAGCCGTAGAGGAAGTACGAGACGGCCAGATGGGCGCCGGTCCGGCGGGTGTCCACGAGGCCGGTCGCGTCGAGCAGCCGCTGCAGGGCGGCGTCGAAGGCCCGGGCGTGCGGCCCGATGTTCGGGTACGCGGCCGTGAGCGGAGCCACCCACGGGTGGGCCACCAGCAGCTTCCGGTACCCGCAGGCCAACACCCGCAGCCGACCGGGCCAGGCCTCGGGCTCCGACTCGGGCCCTGCCTCGGGCGGCGCCTCGGGGCCTGCCTCGGGCCCTGCCGAGGGCCCTGCCTCGGGCGGTGCCTCGGGCTTTGGTTCCGGCGCGGCCGGCAGCGCGAGTTCTCCCAGCGCCCGGTCCAGGGCGAGTTCGAGCAGGTCGTGCTTGGTGTCCACGTACCAGTACAGGGACATCGCGGTGACCCCCAGCTCGGCCGCAAGCCGCCGCATCGAGAACCGGCCCAGCCCCTCCGCGTCGAGCAGCCGGACCGTCGCCGCGGTGATCCGCTCCCGGTCGAGGCCGGACGGCGCCTCGCTGCGGCGTCTGGCCGGGGCGGCGGGCCTGGCGGTCAGCCAGACGCTGGTCCGGGTCTCCTCGGGATCGGCCGCGGTCACCACGGAGGCACCCTCCTCACGACAGGCGGATCAGCCCGGAATGCCCGGTCCGCCCTGTTGATGCTCCTCTCGATGCTAGGGGGTGCGTCCCGTGTTCCGGCCGGATCAGGACGTGCCGGACATCGGCGCCGTGAGGTCGTAGAAGGTGGCCCCGCCGATCGTGGTGGCCTTGAAGCCGGCCTTCACCCACTCCGAAATGGCGCTGCTGGTACCGCCTCCGGGACCGCCGGGGCCGCCGGCCCCGCCGCGCATGCCCTGGCCGCCCTCTGCGCCGGTGCCACCGTCGTTCTGCCCGATGAAGTAGTGGATCTTCCCCGCCTTGACGTACTCCTGGAACTTCGCGAGCGTCGGCGAGGGGTCGCTGCCGTTGAACCCGCCGATCGGCATCACCGGTTCGCCCGAGGCCAGTTGGTAGCTCGCCGCGTTCTGGGCGCCGACGGCTGCCGCCGCCCAGGTGTAGCCGTCCGCGTTCGCGCGCAGCGCGGCCGTCGCCTCGGCGCTCGCCTTGGTCCCGTTCAGCAGGCCGCCACCGGGGCCGCCCATGGCGTTCCGGGCGCCGCGCCCTCCGGCGCCACCGGCCGCGCCGGGAACACCCTGGCCGCCCCGGCCGCCGGGGGCCGTCCCGGCCTGCCCGCCCTGGGGAGCGCCGCCTTGCCCACCACCCTGGGGACCACCCTGCGGACCGCCCTGCGGCGCGCCCTGGGGACCACCCTGCGGGCCGCCCGGGAAACCGCCCCGGAAGCCCTCGGCGCCCGCCCGCTTGAACCGCATGCCGCCCGGGCCGCCGGCTCCGCCCGCCACCGCGGGCCCGGCCGTCACGATCGAGCCGCTCCGCCCGGAGTCCACCGTCGTCAGGCAGTACGCGAGCGGCCCGGCCAGTGCCGCGCCCACGCCCAGGGCCGCCGCGCCCAGCAGGAGCCGGCCGCCCGTCCGCGAGCCCGGCCGCCACCGCGAGCCGATCAGCAGCCCGGCCGCCGCGAGGAGACTGGCGACCAGCACCGTCCAGCGCAGCCACGGCAGGTAACCGGAGGCCCGGCCGAGCAGCACGTACGACCACCACGCGGTCAGCGCCACGGTCGCGGAGAGGGTGAGGGAGGCGGCCGGGCCGCCCCGCTCCTCCCACAGCACGGCGACGCCCATGCCGACCAGCGCGGCCACGAACGGCGCCAGCGCGACGGTGTAGTACTCGTGGAAGATGCCCTGCATGTAACTGAAGATCAGCCCGGTGATCAGCAGGCAGCCGCCCCAGGCCAGGAAGGCCGCGCGGGCCATGCTCTCCACCGAGTCGGTGGCCCGGCGGGCCCGCCAGGTGATGACCAGACCGGCCACCAGCATGATCAGGGCCGCCGGGAGCAGCCAGGAGATCTGACCGCCGATGTTGGCCGAGAAGAGCCGGTCGATCCCGGTCTCGCCCCAGCCTCCGCCCCCACCGCCGCCCGCGCCGGCTCCGCCCGCACGGCGGGCGCCGCCGCCGACGCTGCCGACCTCGTCGCCGCTGATGCGGCCGAGGCCGTTGTAGCCGAGGGTCAGTTCCAGGAAGGAGTTGTTCTGCGAGCCGCCGATGTACGGGCGGGAGCCGGCCGGCCAGAGCTCGACGATCGCCACCCACCAGCCGCCGGCCACCACCATGGCGAGCCCGGCGAGCAGCAGCTGGCCGAGCCGGCGGCGCAGCCGGGTGGGCGCGCAGACGGCGTAGAGCAGGGCGAGCGGCGGCAGGATGACGAACGCCTGGAGGGTCTTGGTGAGGAAGGCGAGACCGATCACGGCGCCGGCCAGGACGAGCCACTTGGTGTGCGCCCCGTCGAGGGCGCGCAGGACGCAGTACACGGTGACGGTGAGCAGCAGGGTCAGCAGCGCGTCGGGGTTGTTGAAGCGGAACATCAGCGCGGCGACCGGGGTCAGTGCGAAGGCCGCGCCGCTCAGCAGCGCGGCCGCGGGCCCGAACTGGCGGCGGACGGCGCCGTAGAGGACGGCGGTCGTCCCGACGCCCATGAGGGCCTGCGGGACGAGGATCTGCCAGGAGCCGAGCCCGAACAGCCGGACCGACAGCGCCATCGGCCACAGGGCGGCCGGGGGCTTGTCGACGGTGATGGAGTTGCCCGCGTCGGAGGAGCCGAAGAAGAAGGCCTTCCAGCTCTCGCTGCCCGCCTGGACGGCGGCGGAGTAGAAGGAGTTCGCGTAGCCGGAGGCGCTCAGGTTCCACAGCAGCAACGCGGCGGTGCCGAGCAGCAGCGCGAGGTAGGCGGGGCGCTCCCAGCGGGGCGGCGGCGCGGTGGCCGCCGTGGACGGCGCCGGGTCCGTCGCGGCGTCCGTCGCCGCGTGCGGGCCCCGTTCCGGGAAGGGTGAGTCCAGGGGTGGTACGGCCGTGGTCATCGGTTGTCGTCCTTCGCGGGAGTGGCGCGCCGGTCGGGGAAGACCCAGGCACGGAAGAGCAGGAAGCGCAGCACGGTGGCGGCGAGGTTGGCGGCGATCAGGACGGCCAGTTCGGTGCTGTGGGCGGCGGAACGGGCGGGTACGGCCGCGTCGAGCGCGGCCAGCGAGCCGCTGGTCAGGGCCAGTCCGATGCCGAACACCAGCAGGCCCTGGGCCTGGTGGCGCACGGCCCGGTCCCGGCCGCGGACCCCGAAGGTGAGCCGCCGGTTCGCGGCGGTGTTGGCGACGGCCGAGAGCAGCAGCGCGGCGGCGTTGGCGAGCTGCGGCCCGGTCCCGGACCGGAAGGCGGAGTACAGCAGCAGGTAGAGCAGGGTGCTGAGCAGTCCGACGGCGCAGAAGCCGAGGAGCTGGCGGGCCAGTCCGCGCGGTACGCCGGGCAGTGCGGTGCGGTCGCGCGGGTCGTCGCCGAAGGGGCGGGCGAGCCGGTCGAGGGGGAGCGCTCCGACGGCCAGCGCCCGGCCCACCCGCCAGACGCCCTTGAGGTCGTCGGTGGCGGTGCGCACGATGTGGACGGTGGAGTCGGGGTCGTCCACCCAGTCGACCGGCACCTCGTGGATCCGCAGCCCGGCCCGCTCGGCGAGCACCAGCAGCTCGGTGTCGAAGAACCAGCCGGAGTCCTCGACCAGCGGCAGCAGTCGCTCGGCGACCTCCCTGCGGATGGCCTTGAAGCCGCACTGGGCGTCGCTGAACCGGGCGGCGAGGGAGGACCGCAGCAGCAGGTTGTAGGCGCGGGAGACGAATTCCCGCTTCGCTCCCCGCACCACGCGCGAGGAGCGGGCCAGCCGGGTGCCGATGGCGAGGTCGGAATGCCCGGAGATCAGCGGGGCGACCAGCGGCAGCAGTGCGTTGAGGTCGGTGGAGAGGTCCACGTCCATGTAGGCGAGGACGGGCGCCTCCGACCGGGACCACACGGTGCGCAGCGCGCGGCCGCGGCCCTTCTCCTCCAGCCGGGTGCTGCGGACGCCCTCGACGGTGGTGGCGAGGACGGCCGCGACCTCGGGGGTGCGGTCGGTGCTCGCGTTGTCGGCGATGGTGATGCGGAAGGGGTACGGGAAGGTGCGGGTGAGGTGCTCGTGCAGTCGGCGCACACACGGCCCGAGGTCCTTCTCCTCGTTGAACACCGGGATCACCACGTCGAGTACGGGCATCCCCGGCACGAGCGCGAGGGGCGCCCGGGCCGGGAGGGCACCGGGTCCGGGAGAGGTGTCGGTTCTCATGGACCGACATTCGCCGGGCGGCCTGTCACCGCTGTGTGGTGAGCCTGTGGCCTGTCTGTGAGTCGGCCGGGATCAGGACTCCGGCGCCATGACCGCCGACGCCGGCGCCGGCGCCGTAGACGTCCGCGTCGGTGCCGGTGTCCTCGTCGCGGTCGTCGAGGGGGAGCAGGACCTCGAAGCGGGTGCGTCCGGGCTCGCTCGCGACATCGACCTGTCCGCCGTGCGCCGAGACCACGGCCGCGACGATGGCGAGCCCGAGGCCGGTGGAGCCCGCCGAGCGGGAGCGGGAGGCGTCTCCGCGCGCGAAGCGCTCGAAGACGTGGGGGAGCAGGTCGGGCGCGATTCCCGGTCCGTCGTCCTCGATCCGCAGTCTGACGGCGCGTGTTTCACGTGAAACATGGGCGGTCACGGTGGTGCCCGGCGGGGTGTGGGTGCGGGCGTTGGCGAGGAGGTTCACCAGGACCTGCTGGATCCGGGCCGGGTCGGCGCGGATGGGCGCGGGTCCGTCGGGGAGTTCCAGGCGCCAGTGGTGCGCGGGCCCGGCGGCCCGGGCGTCGCTGACGGCGTCCACGACCAGCGGGGCGAGGTCGGTGTCGGTACGGGAGAGGGGGCGGCCCGCGTCGAGCCGGGCCAGCAGCAGCAGGTCCTCGACCAGCCCGGTCATCCGGGTGGCCTCGGACTCGATCCGGCCCAGGGCGTGCCGGGTGTCGGGGCCGGGCTCCTCCCTGCCCCGGCGGGTGAGTTCGGCGTAGCCGCGGATGGAGGCCAGCGGGGTGCGCAGCTCGTGGCTGGCATCGGCGACGAACTGCCGGACCCGTGTCTCGCTCTGCTGGCGGGCGGTGAGGGCCGAGGAGACATGACCCAGCATCCGGTTGAGGGCGGCGCCGACCTGGCCGACCTCGGTGCGCGGGTCGGCCTCGGCATCGGGGACCCGCTCGTGCAGGGCGGGTTCGCCGCTGTGCAGGGGCAGTTCGGAGACCCGGGTGGCGGTCGCGGCGACCCGGCGCAGCGGGCGCAGGGCCACCCCGACGAGGACCTGTCCGGCGAGGGAGGCGGCGACGAGACCGGCCAGGGTGACGAAGGCCTCGACCGCGATCAGGGTGCGCACCGTGGAGTCGACGTCGTCGAGCGGGAAGCCGAGGACCAGGCTCCCCTCGGGGGCGGTCAGCACCCGGTAGCCGCCGAGGTCCGGCAGCTCCAGGTCCACCGGATCGGGCCGGCCCTGCGCGGCGGCCTTGCGGACGGCCTGGGTGAGGACCGCCGTCTGGGCATCGGTGAGGGGCTGGCGGTGGTCGAGCGAGGGTCCGCCGATGGCGTCGCTGCGGGCGGAGCCGAGGACGTTGCCGTCGGCGTCGAGGCGGATCCCGACGGTGCCCAGCGGGGTGCCGGGGGCCATGACGAACCCGAGGCCGCTCTCGCGGAGCGGTTTCCCGCCGGGGCCGCGGGTGGCCATGCCGACGGAGGTGCGCAGCTGGTCGTCGAGCCTGTCGACGAGGTACGAGCGCAGGGAGAGGGTGGTGACGGCGCCGATGGCGGCGCCGACGACGGCGATCAGCGCGACGGCGGAGACGACCAGCCGGGTCCGCAGGGACCAGGGCCGCCACAGCCGCCGCCGGCGTGGCTCCGGGGCATCGCGGGGCTCGCCCTCGGCCCGGCGGGATCCGCGCGCGAGTCCGGGTGCCACTATTCGGCCGGCTTGATCAGATAGCCGGCGCCGCGCCGGGTGTGGATCATCGGCGGCAGACCGGTACCGGCCTCCAGCTTGCGCCGCAGGTAGGAGATGTACAGCTCGACCACATTGGCCTGGCCGCCGAAGTCGTACGACCAGACCCGGTCCAGGATCTGCGCCTTGCTCAGCACCCGGCGCGGATTGCGCATCAGGTAGCGCAGCAGCTCGAACTCGGTGGCCGTCAGGTGGACCTCCTGGCCACCCCGGGTCACCTCGTGGCTGTCCTCGTCCAGCCGCAGGTCACCGACGGCCAGGACGGAGCCGCCGCGCGCCGCCTGGGCCGCGCCCGAGCGCCGGACCAGTCCGCGCAGCCGGGCCACGACCTCCTCCAGGCTGAACGGCTTGGTGACGTAGTCGTCGCCGCCCGCCGTCAGGCCGGCGATGCGGTCCTCGACGGAGTCCCTAGCGGTCAGGAAGAGCACCGGGACCTGCGGGATCTCCCGGCGCAGCTGTCCGAGGACGGCCAGCCCGTCCATGTCGGGGAGCATGATGTCGAGGACCACGACGTCCGGCCGGAATTCCCGGGCCGCCCGCACCGCTCCCGCCCCGTCGCCCGCACTGCGGACCTCGCAGCCCTCGTAGCGCAGGGCCATGGACAGCAGCTCGGAGAGCGAGGCCTCGTCGTCGACGACGAGCACCCGGCAGGGGCCGCCGTCGGGCCGGACGAGGGCCGTGGGGTTGCTGGTGGACGTGGACGCGTGGGAGGTGGTCGTCGCTGTCATGGGGCCACGCTGACCGGCGGCTCTGAGAGCGTCCTTGGCCCTTCCTGTGAATTTCCTGAGAAACGGGCGGCGGCCCCGGCGGCCCCTCAGACGAGCCGGAAGAGCCTGGCCGCGTTGTCGTGGCAGACGGCGCGCAGCCAGTCGTCGCCCAGCCCCAGGCGGTCGAGGGCGTCGAGCTGGTGCTCGTAGGGATAGGGGATGTTCGGGAAGTCGGTGCCCAGCAGGATGCGGTCGCCGAGGTCGGCGAGCCGGCCCAGTTCGCCCGGCGGGAACCGGCTGATCCCTTCGGAGAAGTCGGTGAACGCCATGGTGGTGTCGAGCCGGACCTGCGCGTACCGGTCGGCCAGGTCGAGGAAGTCCGTGTACTCGGGCATGCCCATGTGCGCGATGACCAGGGGCAGCGCCGGGTGCCGGGACAGCAGCCGGGCGATCGGCCCGGGCCCGGTGTGCTGGCCCGGGGCGGGCCCCGACCCGCAGTGGATCACGATGGGGATGCCGGCTTCGGCGAGCAGCCCCCAGACCGGATCGAGGAGGTCGTCGTTCGGGTCGTAGCCGCCGACCTGGAGGTGCGCCTTGAAGATCCGGGCGCCCCCCTCCACGGCCTGCCGGACGTACGCCGCCACGCCCTCCTCCGGGAAGAAGGTCGCGGTGTGCAGGCAGTCGGGGGTCCGCGCCGCGAAGCCGGCGGACCAGGAGTTGAGCCAGGCGGCCATCCCGGGCTTGTGCGGGTAGACCATGGCGGTGAAGGCCCGGACCCCGAACTCCCGCAGCAGCGAGACCCGCTGCTCCTCCTCGTGCCGGTAGGTGATGGGCCATGCGACCCCGGTCAGCGGGCCGGCCGCGTCGAAGTAGTCCCATACCTTCGCCAGGACCCGCTCGGGCATGAAGTGCGTGTGGACGTCGACCAGTCCGGGCAGTGCGAGCCGTTCCCGGAAGGCGCGCAGCGCCTCAGCCGTGGTCGCGGACAAAGCCGTGGCTCCGCTCGACGGTCCCGACGTGCAGGGTGTAGCTCTCGTACCAGTCGGCGCGGCCGCGCTTCATGGCCGCCTGGTGTTCCAGGTCCTCGCGCCAGGCGGCCAGGGAGGCGTGGTCGCGGAAGTAGGCGACGGTGATCCCGAGGCCGCCGGGGGTCCGCGCGGACTCGTAGCCGAGGAAGCCCGCGTTCGCCTGGACGATCTCGTTCATCCGGGCGTTCGTCTCGGGGTATCCGGCGTCGTCAGGGGTGCGGACATTGGTGAAAACGGCCATCAAGTACGGCGGTTCGAATGCCTGTACGGGCTGGGTGCTCATGCCCTCCACCCTCGGCGGCGGCCCCCCGGCGTGTCCAGCGCAATGGGGCCCGAGAGGCCAACGGGATCCAAGTCTTGACCTTGGACGGCGGTCTCAGAACAGCCCGTCCTGCTCGGCGGCGGGACCGGCGGGCGCGATCTCCGCGACGGGCACGTCGGTGCCGGACCCGGAACGGGAACCGTGGCCCGCCGCGTCCGCCCCGGGGGCTGTCAGCTCCCAGCCGGCCAGCAGCCGGGTGTCCACCACGAGCCCGTCCGCGAAGTGCAGGTCCGGCCCGGCGGCCCCCGCCAGCAGTCCCGCCACGGTCCCGCCGGGCACCAGCTCCGTGACCACCCGAGTGGCAACCGGCAGCCCGGCCAGCCCGAACGCCCCGGCATGGTCGGTGACTTCGCAGCCCAGCCGCTCCAGCGAATCCGGCCAGCCCGGCAGCGCCGCGGCCCGGGCGTGCAGCTCGGCGACCTCCCCGGCCCGCTCGGCGGCCGGCGGCAACCGGTCCCGTACGGCGCGCTTGCGGGCGTACGCGATCCGGTCGGGCACCCCGAGCGCCGCCCGCAGCAGTTCCTCGGTGCGGCGGGTGGCCATCAGCGGCCCCCGCCCCAGCCAGGTCCAGGTCACCGCGCCCTGCTCCAGCAGCCGGGCCGCGCCGCGCTCCTCGGCGGTGATGCCGACCTTGACCATCCCGGGCCCGAACCAGGCCAGGTAGACCCGGTAGGTCCGCGGATCGGCGGCGTTGGTGTCGGCGGCGACGGAGAACGACCGGTCCAGCCGGGCGCACTCGGGGCACTGCGCGCTCCCGGTCCGCCCCGGCACCGCCCGGGCCGTCGGACAGGCCGTCCGCTTCCCGGCCCGCCACACGCCGAGGCAGTGGCGTTCGCCCCGCGCGGCGAACGCCAGGGGCCGGCCGTACGCGAGCGGGCTGGTGCGCTCCCCGCGCCCCTCCCCGTACCAGCCGATGGCCGGGCTCCCGCCGCTCCACCGGATGCCGGTGCACCACCAGGTCACAGCGGGAGCGGGCGCTCGAAGAAGGTGTCCAGCACGACGGTCGCGTGGGTGCCGCTGACGCCTTCGATGGCGTAGAGGCGGCGCAGCACGTCCTGCAACTGCTCGGTCGACGCCGTGCGCACCTTCACCAGCACGGAGGCGCTGCCCGCGATGACGTGCGCCTCCTGGATCTCGGCGATGCCCTCGAAGGCGGCCCCCGAGTCCCCCATCCACGCGTTGGAGTCGACCATCACGTAGGCCAGCACCCCGATGCCGACCGCTGCCGGGTCCACGTCGACCGTCGTCCGCCGGATCACCCCGCGCTCGCGCAGTTTGCGCACCCGCTCGTGGGTGGCCCCGGCCGACAGCCCGACGGCCGCGCCGAGCACGGCGTACGACTGACCCGCGTCCTCCTGGAGGCACCGGACGAGCGCCCGGTCGATGTCGTCCACGCGATCTTCCTTCCACCGGCCCGTCAGTTCTTGCGCAGACGGTACCTGATCCTGCAATCCCACCATCACACCGAACATAATTCGAAAATTGATCCCGGCCCCAGGGGGACTTCCCACCGCCCCGGTCAGCGCGCGACGAACTCGGTGAGGATCGCCTGCACCTCGTAGATGTTCACTCCCTTGGTGAACGTCTTCTCGATCGGCGCGGCCGTACCCGAGATCCAGATCTTGAGCTCGGCGTCGAGGTCGAAGTGGCCGGCCGTCTCCACCGAGAAGTGCGTGATGCTCCGGTACGGGACCGAGTGGTACTCCACCTTCTTGCCCGTGAGCCCCTGCTTGTCGATGAGCACCAGCCGACGGTCGGTGAACAGGATCGTGTCGCGTATCAGCAGGTAAGCGGCGTGCACCCGCTCCCCCTGGCCGAGCAGCCGCGCGTAGTCGCGCTGCGCCGTCGCCGGATCGGTGGAGTGCGCGTTCCCGAACAAGCCCATGAGAGTCCCCCTTTGCCGGTGCCGGAACCGGCCGAGGAGCCGTTCCGGACGATCTCCCGAAACCGTAGCCAGGACCCCCGGCGCCCCACGTCCCCCGGCGGACCGACCCGAACCCGGAAGCTCCCCCGAGCCGCCCCTCCCCACAGGGGAGGAGGAGACGGAGCGGCGCGGACGGTGAACCCAGGACCGCTGACCGCACCGGACAACGCAAGAGGCCCCCCGGTGAACCGGGGGGCCTCTTCGGCTGTGCACTCGGCAGGATTCGAACCTGCAACCTTCTGATCCGTAGTCAGATGCTCTATCCGTTAAGCTACGAGTGCTTGGGCTTCCCGGGGTTTTGCGCCCCGTTGGCCTTGCGAGAACAACAATACATGGACCTCGGCGGGACGCGAAATCCATTAGGCGAACCGCCTCTGACCTGCGGAAACGACCAGAACGAAGATCATCCGATGGTGATCGGCGGCGGGGTTGAGGAGGGGCGGGCCGCCGGGCCGGGGGCGCTCCGCGCGGGAACGGGGCCCGAACGCACGGAAGCCCCGGTCCACAAGGACCGGGGCTTCGCAAGGTGCGGAGGCGGAGGGATTTGAACCCTCGATGGGGGGTAAGCCCCAAACCGCATTAGCAGTGCGGCGCCATAGACCGGACTAGGCGACGCCTCCAGCACACCCCCGCGTACGAGGGTGCGTGCAGATGATGACACAGCCCGGGGGCCGCTCACCAATCCGCTCCCACGGTACAAGCAGCGGAGGCCGCAGGGCAAAGCCTTATCCCCCGCGCCCGCGCCAGGAGGCGGAGACGCAATCGAACGTGCCCGCGTACGCAACGTCGGGGCGCGGGCGTCGTTGATCAGGCGTACGACGTACGGACGACCTGGAGTGCCCCATGCTGCGTCTCGCCGCCTTCGCCGTCACTTCCGCCCTGGCCGCCCCGGCCGCCCTGGCCGCCGCCGGGCCGCCGCTGCCACCGCTGTCGTCGCTGCCCGTGGCCCGGCTGCTGAACGGGGGGCAGCCCGACCGCCTCACCATCGTCGTCTCCGGCACCGGCAATCCGCGGGCCGACGGCGAGTACCTGCTGGAGTGCGAACCCGTCGGCGGCAACCACCCCGAGGCCGAGCAGGCGTGCGCCCGCCTCGGTGAGTTCGCGAAAGCGGGCAAAGACCCCTTCGCGGCCGACAACAGGCGGCAGATGTGCACGATGCAGGACGGCGGTCCGGCCACCGCCCATGTCACCGGCACCTGGCAGGGACACAAAGTGGACACCACGTTCCGGAGGAAGAACGGCTGTGAGATCAGCCGTTGGAACGATTTGGAACCTGTGCTTCCGCCCGCGCGCGCCTGACCAGCGAGGATGCCGGGATGTGGAGGTTCCACACCCGCATCCGCCACCCCACCGCGGGGCAGTGCGCTTAGACTCCTCCCGTGACATGCCGGTAGTTGTGGTCAGGGAGGAAGCTCGTCGTGAGCAGCAGGCCATCCCGAGGCGCTGCTCGCCTCGCAGCAATACTCGACGCTCTTCCGGACGCGCTGTTGCTCGTCAACGCCAACGGCACGGTCGTCAACGCGAATTCGATCGCCCTTGAGGTCATGGAGAGCCCCGGCACCGGGCTCGTCGGCCGCGGGGTGCTCGACCTCCTGCCCGAGTTCGACTCCAAGCTGATCCCCGGCTCCATGCGCCGGCCCGGTGAGGACGAGGGCGGGCGCGCCAAACCACAGCGGATGATCGCGCGCCGTACCGACGGCTCCGAGTTCCCCGTCGAGGTCACCAGCGCCCATCTCGACGGCCGTGACGCCTACCGCGAGCCCCAGCCCTCGTACACCGGCGACGAGCTGCTGATGCTCGTCGTACGGGACCTCTCCGAGACCGTGGACACCGAGGCCGAGCTGGCCCGCTCGCAGCGGCAGACCGAGATGATCCTGCGGGCGGCCGCCGAGGGCGTCGTGGGCACCGACACGGACGGCCGGGTCGTCCTGGTCAATCCGGCCGCGGCCCAGATCCTCGGCTACCGCGCCACCGACCTCGGCAACCGCGAGCTGCACGGGCTGATCCAGCACTCGCGCGCCGACGGTTCGCCGTTCCCCTTCGAGGAGTCCCCGCTCGCCGACACCCTGCGCAGCGGCCGCAAGCACCGGGTCCGCGGCCAGGTGCTGTGGAACAAGGCCGGGCAGCCGGTCGCCGTGGACCTGACGACCTCTCCCGTACGGGACGGGGAGCTGCTCGTCGGCGCCGTGATGACCTTCACCGACCGGCGCCGCTACGACGCCCTCGCGGCGCGCCACGCCCAGTTGCTGGCCGTGCTCGGCGACTCGCTGCGCGGTCCGCTGGACGAGCTGCGCGGGGAGCTGGCGACGCTGGCCGCCGATGACGCGGGCCAGCTGTGGCCGGAGGCCAACCAGCTGCTGCACCATCTGGCCGCCGGGTACTCCCGGATGACCACGCTGGTGGACAACGTGCTCGGCTTCCAGCGCCTGGACGCGGGCACGGACCGGCTCGCGAAGAAGAAGGTCCTGATCAACACGGTCGTCGCGGCCGGTGTCGACGGCGCCGTCGAGCTGATCGGGCCCGGGCGGGCCCAGTTCGCCATCCACGCGCCGACCATCGAGGCCGAGGTGGACGCGGAGCGGATCGCGACCGCGCTCGCGCACCTGGTCGCGGATGTCGCCGGGGTGGACGCCACCGGCAAGACGCCCCAGGGCAGCGGGTACATGGACTCCACGATCGTGGTGGCCGCCGCGCAGCGGGGTGATGTCGTACGGATCGAGGTGCGCGGCCCCTACGAGGGCGGCAACCCGGTGCACGAGCCGATCGTGCGGGGCATCGTGACCGCGCACGGCGGGGTGCTCCAGACGGTCGAGGTGCCGGGTGCTCCCGGCGGGGCGTACGTGCTGGAGCTTCCGCTGGGCGCGGGGGCCGGGACGGTGACGCTGCCCGAGCCGGCGGAGGAGCCGGAAGGCGACAAGGCGGCCGGGGGCGGCGACCGTGACGCGGCCAAGGCCGGCGGGCCCGCGGGTCCCGCCGGGCGGCGTGCCCGGCGCGGTGTGGACGCGTTCCTGGAGGACGAGGCGGCCGATGCCGCGGCGGCCTCCGCCAAGGCTCCCGAGGGCCGCGAGGGCGGGGGCGCGCTGGCGCTGCCGTCCGGTCGGCGCCGGGGCGGTGAGGCCGGCGCCCCTGACGCGGGGCCCGAGCTCGCGCAGTCCCCGGTGAACCCGGCGGGCCTGGGTACCGGGCGCCGTCGCGGCCGGGACGGCGACGGCAGCGGCGAGGGCGGCCAGGGCGGCCCCGGGCGGCCGGTGCCCCCGCAGGGCACCGCCATGCCCGCGCTGCCGCCGGTGCCGGTGCCCTCGATCCCGGCGACCGAGCATCCGGCCGCGCGCCGCAGGGCGCTGGGTCCGGCCGGCCCGGCCGCGCAGGCCGGTGGTCCGGTGCCGGCGACCGGGCTCGCCCCCGCGGCTCCGACAGCGGCTCCGGTACGGCCGATCGCGCCCGAGGGCGGCTTCGCACTGCCGGCCGGGCCGACCCCCGCCGCCGCGCCCGGCCAGGCCGCCGCGCCGGTTCCGCCGGCTTCGCAGACTCCTTCGGCACCTTCGGCTTCTTCCGCGCAACCCGTGCCTTCCGCACCGCAGGCCCCCGCCATGGCCGGTGCGGTGCCCGCTCCCGCCGGGACCGACGCCGAGGGCGAAGCCCCGGCCGGCCGTCGTGCCCGCCGGACCCTGAGCGCCCCCGCGGCGCAGCCCGAGGCTCCCGACGCGCAGGCCCCCGAAGTGGCGCCGGAGTCCGGGGAGCCGGTGCCCCCGACGGGTCGGCGCCGCGCACTGCCGGCGACTCCCGCGTGGCCCGTACCGTCGGCGCGGACCCCCGACGAGGACGACGCCGTCGCGGGGCCGCTCTCCGTACCCGGTGCCCGTCGTCCCCAGGAGGCCCCGGCGGAGTCCGGGCAGCCGATCAGCGTGCGTGCGCTCGGCACCCTGGGCCAGGGCATCTCCGTAGACGCCTCCGGCTCCGGGCGCCGTCGCCGGCTCGCCGAGCCCGCGCCCCAGGGGCGGGCGTTCGCCATAGGGGCCCCCGAAGCGGGCTCCGCCGAGGGACCCGAGCCGCTGGACGGCCCCGGTGGCGCCGTCGAGGTGGTCAACCGGCCCGTACCGGCGCCCGTGGACGACGAGCTGCCTCCGGAGCCCCTGGACAACCCGCGCCGGCTCCTGGTGTGGCCCGCGCCCGATGCGCAGACGCAGCAGGCGCTGAGCGACCGCGGCTACCGCCCGGTGATCGTGCATTCCCGCGAGGAGGTGGACGCGCAGATCGCCGCGTTCCCCGCCGCGCTGTTCGTGGACCCGCTCACGGGTCCCATCACCCGGACCGCCCTGCAGTCCCTGCGCCAGGCCGCGGTGGCCGCCGAGGTGCCCGTACTGGTCACGGCCGGGCTGGGACACGCCACGCGCGAGGCGGCGTACGGCGCCGATCCGGCCGTCCTCCTCAAGGCGCTCGCGCCCCGGGACAGCGAACAGCACCCTTCCCGGGTGCTGCTGATCGAGGAGCACGACGCGATCGCGACCGCGCTGACCGCCGCGCTGGAGCGGCGCGGCCTCCAGGTCGCCCGGGCCGGGGCCGACACCGATGCCGTGGAGCTGGCGACCCGGATGCGGCCCAACCTGGTGGTCATGGACCTGATGCAGGTCCGCCGTCGGCGCGCCGGGATCGTGGACTGGCTCCGTGCGAACGGACAGTTGAACCGCACTCCGCTGGTCGTCTACACGGCGACGGGGATCGAGCCCGCCGAACTGCCACGGCTGGCCTCGGGCGAGAGCGTGCTGTTCCTCGCCGAACGGGCCACCACGGCGGACGTGCAGGGCCGCATCGTGGACCTGCTGGCCAAGATCGGGACCAACTAGTCATCCTGGCCGCATGGCCATCATCGACACGCCCGAGCACACCGTCCCCGCCGACAACGGTGAGGTGAACCTGCTCATCGCCCGCCAGGTGGAGCCCGGCCACGAGGAGACGTTCGAGGCGTGGGCCCACGGGATCCTGGAGACGGCCGCGGCCTTCCCGGACCACCTGGGGTACGGGCTGTTCCGTCCGGCGACGGAGGGCGGGCCCTGGTTCCTGGTGCACCGCTTCCGCAACGAGGCGGCGTTCCGGCGCTGGCAGGACTCCGCCGAGCGGGCCCAGTGGTTCTCGAACTGCCTCGGCCACCACCACACGGAGATAGCCCGGCGGGAACTCCACGGGATGGAGACCTGGTTCGCCAAGCCGGGTACGACCCGGCCCGCGCCGCCGCGCTGGAAGATGGCGGTCAGCTCGGGGCTGGCCATCTTCCCGATCTCGCTCGCGGGCAACGCGGTGCTCGGGCCGTACCTGGTGGATCTGCACTTCGTCCTGCGGACGGCCGCCTTCGCCGTCGTCTTCAGCACCCTGATGACCTACCTGGCGATGCCGGCCGTCAGCAGGCTGCTGCGGCCGTGGCTGACGAAGTGAGCCACGGCTACTCCAGCCTGGTGACGGCCAGCTCACCGTCCGCGTACTGCTTGCGGATCACCTTCTTGTCGAACTTGCCGACGCTGGTCTTGGGGACCGCCTCGATGAGCGTCCAGCGCTCGGGCAGCTGCCACTTGGCGATCGACTGGCCGAGGAACGCGCGCAGCCCCGCGTAGTCCACGGTCGCGCCCTCCTTGAGGACGACGGTGGCCAGCGGCCGCTCGCCCCACTTGTCGTCGGGCACGGCGACGACCGCCGCCTCCGCGACCTCGGGGTGCGCCATCAGGGCGTTCTCCAGCTCCTGACTGCTGATCCATTCGCCGCCGGACTTGATGACGTCCTTGGCCCGGTCGGTCAGGGTGAGGAAGCCGTCCGCGCTGATCACGCCGACGTCGCCGGTCTTCAGCCAGCCGTCGGCGCTGAACTTGTCCTCCGGGCGGAAGGGTTCGCCGGCCGCCCCGCCGTAGTAGGCGCCCGCTATCCAGGCGCCGCGCACCTCCAGCTCGCCCGCCGACTCCCCGTCCCAGGGCAGGAAGTCACCGCCGGGGCCGACCAGGCGCGCCTCGACGCCCGCCGGGAAGCGGCCCTGGGTGATCCGGTACGGCCACTCCTCCTCGGCGCTCAGGCCGCCCGGCGGGTGCGCCATGGTGCCCAGCGGGGAGGTCTCGGTCATGCCCCAGGCGTGGCAGAGCCGGACGCCGAGCTTGTCGTAGGCCTCCATCAGCGAGGGCGGACAGGCCGCGCCGCCGATGGTGACCTGCTTCATCGAGCTCAGGTCGCGCGGGTTGGCGGTGACCTCGGCCAGCAGTCCCTGCCAGATCGTGGGGACGGCCGCGGCGTACGAGGGCTTCTCCCGCTCGATCATCTCGGCGAGGGGGGCCGGCTGAAGGAAGCGGTCCGGCATCAGCAGGTTGATGCCGGTCATGAACGTGGCGTGCGGCAGGCCCCAGGCGTTCACGTGGAACTGCGGGACGACGACGAGGGCGGTGTCCTTGTCGGTCAGCCCCATCGACTGGGTCATGTTGACCTGCATGGAGTGCAGGTAGATCGAGCGGTGCGAGTAGACGACGCCCTTGGGCTCCCCGGTGGTGCCGGAGGTGTAGCACATGGCGGCGGCCTGGCGCTCGTCCAGCTCGGGCCAGGCATAGGTGTCGGAGCGGCCCGCGAGCAGTTCCTCGTACTCGTGCACGCGCACGTCGAGGCCTTCGAGCACGGAGCGGTCGCCGACGCCGGAGACCACGACGTGGTCGATGGTCGGCAGGTGCGGCAGCAGCGGCGCGAGCAGCGGCAGCAGGGAGCCGTTGACCAGCACGACCCGGTCCGCGGCGTGATTGACGATGAAGACCAATTGCTCAGGGGGCAGCCGGAGGTTGAGGGTGTGCAGCACCGCGCCCATGGAGGGGATCGCGAAGTACGCCTCGACGTGCTCAGCGTTGTTCCACATCAAGGTGGCGACTCGTTCGTCCTGCTGGACGCCGAGCTCATCACGCAGAGCGTTGGCGAGGCGGGTGGCGCGGGTACCGATCTCGGCAAAGCTGCGGCGTTGCGGCTCAGCCTCCCCGGTCCAGGTCGTGACCTGGGACTTCCCGTGGATCGTCATCCCGTGTCGGAGTATGCGGGTGACGAGGAGCGGTACGTCCTGCATGGTGCTCAGCAAAGCGTCCTCCCGGAAGGCGCTGCGGCGCTGCGACGGCTACGGATGCTGCCGATTCTGCGCACGTACCGGTCGGCATGTCACTACCCGAATGTACAAACACGTCGAGTATTCGCCGCGTAAGCCAGTCGGCGGGATGTTTCACGTGAAACACCCGCTCTGTTTCACGTGAAACACGGCGCGCCCGTTTCACGTGAAACATCGCCCGGTCAGCGGATTGGGGTGAGCTCCGGATCCTCGCGGAGCTTGACCAGGGCGCGGGAGACGGCGCTCTTGACGGTGCCGACCGAGACCCCCAGGAGCTCGGCGGTCTGCACCTCGGTCATGTCCTCGTAGTAGCGCAGGACGACCATCGCCCGCTGCCGGTCGGGCAGCCGGGTCACCGCGCGCCACATGGCATCGCGCAGCGCCTGCGCCTCGGCGGGATCGGTGGCCGGGGCCGCTTCGATCTCGGGGAGCTCCTCGCAGGCGAACTCGTCGACCTTGCGCTTGCGCCACTGGGAGGTGCGGGTGTTGACCAGGGCCCGCCGGACATAGCCGTCCAGGGCGCGATGGTCCTCGATCCGGTCCCAGGCGACGTAGGTCTTCGCGAGGGCCGTCTGGAGCAGGTCCTCGGCATCGCACGGGTTGGCGGTGAGGGAGCGGGCGGTGCGCATCAGGACGGTGCCCCGGGTCCTTACGTACGCCGAGAACGACGGGTACGGCGTCGGATTCGAGGCGAGCGTGCACACAGGCGTGGTCATGTGTCCACGCTATGAGCGCGCTCCTCTCCTGGGATCGGCCGCAGGTGCCGAAGGGGGATCCGTCTCAGGTTGTAGGGGCGGAGCCCGCCCCACCTCCTGAAGGTGGAGGGGACGGGGTCCCTCGGTACCAGTGCGCAGGACCTCTTCAGCCGTCCGCGCCGAGGAACAGACCGGAGGTCGGCACCCCGGTACCGGCCGTGACCAAGGTGTGCGCCGCGCCTGCGACCTGGTTGACGGAGCTGCCGCGGAGCTGGCGGACGGCCTCGGCGATGCCGTTCATACCGTGCAGGTACGCCTCCCCGAGCTGGCCGCCGTGGGTGTTGACGGGCAGCGCGTCGGAGGCCATGAAGTCGGCGGCCTCTCCGGGCCCGCAGAAGCCGAACTCCTCCAGCTGCATCAGCACGAACGGGGTGAAGTGGTCGTAGAGGATGCCGACGTCGATGTCCGACGGACGCAGCCCGCTGGTCCGCCACAGCTGGCGGGCGACCACGTCCATCTCCGGGAGTCCGGTCAGGTCGTCGCGGTAGAAGGAGGTCATGGCCTCCTGGCGGCGGCCGGCGCCCTGCGCAGCCGCCGTGATCACGGCGGGTGCGTGCCTCAGATCCCTGGCCCGTTCGGTGCTGGTGACGACGAGGGCCTGGCCGCCGTCCGTCTCCTGGCAGCAGTCGAGCAGCCGCAGCGGTTCGACGATCCACCGCGAGGCGGCGTGGTCGGCGAGGGTGATGGGCTTGCCGTAGAAGTGGGCGGCGGGGTTGTTCGCGGCGTGGCGGCGGTCGGTGACCGCGACGTGGCCGAAGGCGTCGGGCGTCAGGTTGTAGGTGTGCAGGTAGCGCTGGGCGGTCATGGCCACCCAGGAGGCGGGGGTGAGCAGCCCCCAGGGCAGTGCCCAGCCGAGGGCGGCGCCCTCGGCGGACGGTTCGCGCTGCTGCACGCCGGAGCCGAAGCGGCGCCCGGACCGCTCGTTGAAGGCGCGGTAGCAGACCACGACCTCGGCGACCCCGGTCGCGACGGCGAGGGCGGCCTGCTGGACGGTGGCGCAGGCCGCGCCGCCGCCGTAGTGGATGCGGGAGAAGAAGGAGAGGTCACCGATGCCGGCCGCCTGGGCGACGGTGATCTCGGGGCTGGTGTCCATCGTGAAGGTGACCATGCCGTCGACATCGGCGGGGCTGAGCCCGGCGTCGTCGAGCGCGGCGTGGACGGCCTCGACGGCGAGCCCCAGCTCGCTGCGGCCTGAGTCCTTGGAGAACTCGGTCGCGCCGATGCCGGCGATGGCCGCGCGGCCGCCGAGTCCGTCGCGGTTGCGCACGCTCATGCCGGGCCCTCCTCGGCACCGAGGGTGACGGTGACGGTTCCGGTGACGTGGTGGCCGATCCCGTTGGCGCCGGTCACCCGGATCTCGGCGGTGTTCCCGTCCAGGGCGGTGACGGTGCCGGACAGGGTCATCGTGTCGCCGGGGTAGTTGGGGGCGCCGAGGCGGATGGCCACCTTGCGCAGGACGGCGTACGGCCCGAGGCGGTCGGTGATGTAGCGGCCGACCAGGCCGTTGGTGGTCAGGATGTTCATGAAGATGTCCGGGGAGCCCTTCGCCCTCGCGAGCTCGGCGTCGTGGTGCACGTCCTGGTAGTCGCGGGAAGCGATCGCGCCCGCGACGATCAGGGTGCGGGTCACCGGGATCTCCAGCGGCGCCAGTGTGTCGCCGACGTTCATGCGTCGTCCCCCTCGGGTGTGTCGGACACGTGCGGCGCGTCCGGTGCGTCCGGCACGTCCGGCACGTCCGGCTCTTCGGCGGATATGAGGGCGCCCAGCTCGGCCAGCAGCTCGCTGCCGCAGCCCAGGTACGCGTCCAGCTGGCGTCCCCACAGGAAGTGGCGGTGGACGGGGTGGTCCAGGTCGGCGCCCATCCCGCCGTGCAGGTGCTGGCCCGTGTGCACGACCCGCTTGCCCGCCTCGGAGGCCCACCAGGCCGCCGTCAGCGCGTGCTCGCGCGCCGGCAGCCCCGCGTCGATGCGCCAGGCCGCCTCGTAGGCGGTGACCCGGATCGCCTCGATGTCCATGTGGGCGTCGGCCGCGCGCAGCATGACCCCCTGGTTCGTGGACAGCGGGCGGCCGAACTGCTCACGGGTGGAGGTGTACTCCACGGCGCGGGCCAGCGAGCCCGCGCAGACCCCCGCCTGGAGCCCGGCGAAGGCGGTCCGGGCGGCGGCGAGGACCTGGTCGTGGGCGTCCCCGGCGCCGAGCCGCTCGGCCGGCGCACCGGTCAGCGTCAGCCGGCCCGCCGACCAGGGGGCCGTGGTCTCGACCGGCTCGGTGCGCACGCCGGGCGCGTCCGTCCGTACGAACCACAGGGCCCGGTCCGCGTCGGGGACCAGGACGTGGGTGGCCTCGCGGAGCCAGGGCACGACGGGCGCGGTTCCGGTGAGCCGCCCGTCCGGCGAGGCGGTGATCCGGCCGCGGGCCGGGAAGGCGCCGGTGGCCACCGCCTCACCCGTCCCGAGGGCGGGCAGCAGCCGGGCCCGCTGCTCGGGGCTGCCGTGTCCGGCGACCGGCAGGATGCCGTACACGCAGGTGGCGGCGTACGGGACCTGCGCGGTGGTGCGGCCCTGCTCCTCCAGCAGCAGCACCAGGCCGAGCAGGCCGACGTCCTCGACGGCGGCGGTCAGGCCGGCGGCGGTGAGGGCCTTCCACAGCTCGGCGCCGCTGCCGGTGCCCGCGGCGGCGAGGCGGTCGTGGGTGGCGAGGTCGCCGAAGATCCGGGCGGCGAGTCCGGCCGCGGCGGCCTGCTCCTCGGTGGGACGGAAGTCCATCAGCCCTCGCTCCCCCGGAAGACGGGCAGTTCCAGGTCTTCGTCCACGCGCAGGAACTCCAGCCGCACCGGCATGCCGATGCGCACCTTGTCGTACGGGACACCGGTGATGTTGCCGATCATCCGGACGCCCTCCGCGAGTTCGACGAGCGCGACCGCGTACGGCGGGTCGAAGGCCGGGAACGGCGGGTGGTGCATGACGACGTACGAGAAGACCGTGCCGGCTCCGGACGCCTCGACGGTGTCCCACTCCGGGCTCGCGCAGGCGTTGCAGCCGGGGAGCCACGGGAAGCGGAGCGTCGCGCAGGAGGAACAGCGCTGGATCAGCAGCCGGTGCGCGCGGACGCCCTCCCAGAACCCGTGGTTGTCACGGTTGATCACGGGGCGGGGGCGCCGGGCGGGCTGCTTCGGCGGCAGTGGCAGCGCGGGTTGCGGTGCCGCGGTCGCCGGCCGGTACTTGAGGATCCGGAAGCGGTGCGTCCCGGCGGGCTCGCCGTTCGCGCGGACGTCCATGCGGGTGGTCACGAAGTGGCCGGTGCCCAGCTTGGTCGTCTTGCGCGGCGACACCGACTCGATGACGGCGTCGAAGGTGACCGCGTCGCCCGGGCGCAGCGGCTTCAGGTACTCCTGCTCGCAGTCGGTGGCGACCACGGAGGTGCAGCCCGCGCCGTCGAGCAGCGCGAGGAGCTGATCGTAGGCGGAGGAGCGGTCACTGTGGCCGGAGAGCCCGCCCATCGTCCAGGCCTGGAGCATCGTGGGCGGTGCGATGGCGTCCGGACCGGTGTAGGCGGGGCTGGTGTCGCCCATCGCCTCGCACCAGTGCCGGACCATCGGCTCGTTGACCGGGTCCTTGGCGCGTCCGGCGGTGGCCGCGGGGCGCCCCTCGAAGGCCTTGAGCAGTTCGTGGAACCGGGCCGCCTCTTCGTCGGCCGTGGCCGTCATCGCTTCCTCCCCTTCATGCCGAGCCGCATCATGGCGACGATCTCCCGTTGGACCTCGCTGACCCCGCCGCCGAAGGTGTTGATCTGGGCGGCCCGGTTCATCCGCTCCAGTTCCCCGCCCGCGAAGGCCCCGGGCCCCCGGACGAGGGCTTCCTCGCCCACCACCTCCTGGCACATCCGGTACACCTCGACGGTGGATTCGGTGCCGAGGAACTTGACGCCGCTGGCGTCTCCGGGGGCGAGGGCGCCGGCGCCCACGTCCTGGACGAGGCGCCAGTTGAGCAGGCGTACGGCGGCCAGGCGGGCGTGCGCCTCGGCGAGCCGGGACCGCACCCAGGGCCGGTCGGCCGGGCGCTCGCCGGTCACCGGGTCGGGGGTGCGGGCGTGGCGGAGCGCGTCCTCGTAGAAGTCCTCGGCCTGCATGCCGATGGCGGCGAGGGCCACGCGCTCGTGGTTGAGCTGGTTGGTGATCAGTCCCCAGCCGCCGTGCTCGGGCCCGACGAGGTTGCCGGCCGGTACGCGCACGGAGTCGTAGTACGTCGCCGTGGTGGTCAGCCCGCCGACGGTCTCGATCGGGGTCCAGGCGAAACCGGGGGCGTCGGTGGGGACCAGGATGATGGAGATGCCCTTGTGCTTGGGTGCCCGCGGATCGGTGCGGCAGGCGAGCCAGATCCAGTCCGCGTTCTGGGCGTTGGAAGTGAAGATCTTCTGTCCGTCGATCACCCAGTCCCCGGCGGCGTCCCTGCCGGCGCCGTCGTCGTCGCGGACGGCCCGGGTGCGCAGTGAGGCGAGGTCGGTGCCGGCCTCGGGCTCGGAGTACCCGATGGCGAAGACGAGCTCCCCCGCGAGGATGCGGGGCAGGAAGTACTCCTTCTGCTCCCGCGTCCCGTACTTCATCAGGGTCGGGCCGACGGTGTTGAGGGTGACCATGGAGACGGGTGCCCCGGCCCGGTAGGCCTCGTCGAAGAACACGAACTGCTCGTCGGCGCCGCGGCCTTGGCCGCCGTACTCGACGGGCCAGCCCAGGCCGAGCAGCCCGTCGGCGCCGATGCGGCGCAGCAGCGCGCGCTGGGCCGCGGGGTCCTCGGGGGCTCCGTCGGGCAATAGATCGCGGAAGTACTCACGCAGTTCGGCGCGGAGCCTCAACTGACCTTCGGTCGGGGCGAGGTGCACGGCGCGGGCCTCCCGGACGACATCGACGAGTGAACCTGACTGTCCGTCAGATTCCTGGTCGGTGTCAAGGTCAGGGACGCGCGAGGGCGCCTGCGGTACCGGACCCCAGCCGGTCCGGTCACACAGGCGCCCTCAGTGGTCAGAGCGACTCAGGAAGCGTCTACGGCCACGGAAGGAAGTTCACCGCGATGTTCTGGCTCTCCTGGTTGAGCACCGTGGAGGCCGAGCCGTTGACCTGCGCGGTGTTGTTCTGGTTCGACGCACCGGAGCCCGTGGCGACCTGCTGCGAGGTGGCGGAATTGCCGTTGTTGTCGCCACCCACGCCGCTGCCGAGGACGCCGGCGACGCTCGCATTCGATCCGTCGTTCGCGAGGGCGCCATTGTCTGCCGAGGCAACCCCGCCGAGAACCGCGAGGGCGAGGGGGAGAGAGGCGATGACGGCGACGACGCGGGCGGTACGGATGCTTGCCATGTATTCATCCTCCAGAAAACCGAAATGGGCTTTGCTCCAGGACAGTTGGCCGACTGCCCGGATCGATCTGCGCGGTGACGTCTTCGCGAGATCAGAGTTGCCCACGAATCCCCGGCGAACCACCCGAGAGGCCCCGAATCCCCCGCAAGCATGAGCAACATCGGATAAACCTCATTCGCGCCCCCAACCCCCCAGGTCAGCGCCCTGTAACCCCTTGAAACCCGGGCGCCCCACGGGATGAACGTTCCGGCAAAACGGCGCACCCCGGACATGCCAATGAGGACCGCGTCGTTCGGGAACCCCACCGTTTCCCGAGCCTGCGGCCCTGCGCTACCAAGCTTCGCGCCCCCTGCGCGCCCCCGGCGCCCGCCGGGGCGATCACGCGGTGCCCCACGCCGGGGCACGGCACGGCGCGATCCACGGCCGTCACCGACCGGTCTCCAGCGCCTGCGTTCGCGTTACGTCTTACATCGACTGCGTGGACTGCGTGGACTGCGTGGACTGTCTGAGTTACATGCTCTGCGTGCTCGTCGTGCCCTGCACGGCCTGTGCGGCCTGTGCGGCCTGTGCGGCCTGCGTGCCTGCGTGACCCATGCGGTCCCGCTCGGCCAACGCGCTCTCCACGACCTCTACGGCTTGTACGGCTTCCACTGCTTGTACGTGGACTCGCAAGGGCTACGCGGCGAGCGCCAGCGCGTCGCGGGCGGCTCCGGCGGACGCTCCGGCCGGCATCGCAGCCGACGTTCGGGTGATCGATCGGCCCGTTGCTCCCGTCGGCGTACCAGCAGACGCTCCGGCAGGTGCTCCGTCGGACAGGGCGGCGGCAGCGGTGGTCGAGCGGCGGACGGACGGGGTCTTGCCGTGGGCCTCGGCGCGGATGCGCTGCTTGATGGTCGGCGGGAGCGAACCGCCCCGCATCATCGCCCGCCACGTCCGCCGGGCCATCATCACCGGGCGGCGCACGGCGGCGGTCGCGGGAACGGCGGCGGCGACGGGGACGCCGGCGGCGGAGGCGGCGGCCGGGGCCGTCTTACGGGCGAACCCGAGGATGGCGAAGAGCGCCACGAGAGCGGCGAGGACAGTGGTCCAGATCGACGTGGTGCTGCGGTGAGCCATGGCGGCGTGCCTCACTTCTCGATAGTCCGACGGACGATGTTCCGACGGGCGGATCTGCATACATTCGTCATGATGTGTTCGCAACCGCAGCGCTCCCACCACGCGCGCCGATCTTCCGACAAACACCACCCGGAAGGCCTACCGACGCCTCCGGGCCCCTGGACTCGCGCCCCGTGGCGATCGGCATGACGCTGATTCCATGAGCGCGTCACGGCCGGACCCGCCACCGCCTTCCGGCCCACCACAGCAGCCCTGGGGCCCGAGACCCCCCGCGCCACGCCGACGCAGGCGCTGGCCGTGGGTCGTGCTGGTCCTCGCGCTGTTGCTGGTCGGGGGCTGTGTGGCCGTCATCGGGGTCGTCGTCAACAAGGTCTCGAAGGAGTCGTCGCGCACCGTGCGGATCGCGTACGCGGCCGCCGGGAACACGCAGGACGTGGACATCACCTACTCGACCTGGCGCGACGGGAACCTGGAAGTGAACCAGGACAACGACGCGAGGCTGCCGTGGACCAAGGAGATCCACACGAAGGGCTTCCTCAAGGGCGGGGCGCTGGTCGTCACCCTCGGCCCGGACGGTGGCACCGCCACCTGCTCGGTGACGGTCGACGACGCCCGCCCGATCACCGCGACGGCCTCCGGAGCGTTCGCCTCGGCCGTGTGCAAGGGCTTCTGACCACCCGCTCCTGCCCCACTTCCGACCGCGCCGGGGGACGAAGAAGGGGCGCCCCTCACGAGGGGCGCCCCTTCGGACCCGCGCATGCGCCGGCCTGGTGCGGTGGGTGTGGGATTTGAACCCACGGTGACTCGCGCCACGACGGTTTTCAAGACCGTTCCCTTAGGCCGCTCGGGCAACCCACCTGGCCGGTACAGAGTACCGGCAGGTGGGGGGCGGGCGGGTCAGGAATTCTGGGCCTTGTCGTAGGCGGCCTTCGCCTCGTTGCCGAAGTACGGCCCGTACATCCGGTTGGGCAGGAAGCTGTAGCCGAAGCTGTTCACCGAGACCTGGGTGCCCAGGCCGGTGGCCTCGTTGAAGTCCTGGAGCCAGGGGCCGCCGCTGGAGCCGCCGGTCATGTTGCAGGCCAGGCTGTGGTCCTTGGTCAGCAGGAAGTCCTTACCGGTGTTCCCGCTGCAGTAGACCAGCTTGGTGCCGTCGTAGGGCGCCGCGGCGGGGAAGCCGAAGGAGTACATCTTCTTGTTGTAGCCGCCGTTGAAGAGGATTCCCTGGGCGCCGACCACCTGGCTGAGCTTCTGGCCGTTCAGCGGGGCGACGACGGCCAGGCCGACGTCCATGTTCATGTCCTCGCTGGCCGCCCACTGGTCGGTCGCGAAGGTCTTGGTGGCCGACCACTGGCCATAGGGCGCGTTGCCGTTGTTGTAGGCCGGGACGAAGACCCAGTTGGTGTGCCAGGCGCCCTGGTACTTCACGCAGTGCCCGGCCGTGATCACCGTGCTGCCGTTGGCGCTGGTGATGGAGTCTCCGGAGCAGGAGGCCGTCCGGTCTCCCATGGTGAAGAAGACCCGGCCGGAGGTCTTCACCACCGCGCCGCCGCCCGTCCACGCGCCGCCCGCCTGCGGGAAGGCCGTGGGGGAGGAGGCTGCCGTCGGGGCGACGGCCGTGGGCCGGTCCGCCGCGGTGACCGCGGTGCGGAGGGATCCCGGGGCCGCCGTCACATCGAGCGGGGTGGCGTTGCGCATCCGCTCGGCGGTCCAGAAGCCCCGGGTGTGCTGCTGCCGGAACGAGGCCGAGTCCGCGGGGGCGGCCGCCGAGGGGGTGGCCGCCGTCAGCGCGCCCGCGATCAGGGCGCCCGCCGCCAGGAGGACCGATGCTGCCGTGCGATGACGATTCACGCAGGACTCCTTCTGCCGTGCCCGGTCCGGTCGGTGCCGGGCAGGGTGGGGGTGAAGAGCTGTCGGTGCGGATCGGCTGCAGGGTCGCACGCAGGGCGCGAGATGTCAGGGGACGGTCAGAACGTTCGGGCGGTTCCGGCCAGGAATTGGCCAACTCCCTTCCCTCCGGGCCTCATACGGTGAGTGCCACCCCGGCGTACGAGACCCCGGCCACCACCACCCAGGCCCCGAGCCCCAGCACCGCGGCCCGCCCTCCCGTCCGGGCCAGCGTCGGCAGGTGCACCGCGCTCCCCAGACCGAACAGGGCCGCCGCGAGCAGGGCCTCCTGCGCGGTGTGCGCCCACTCCAGCGCTGCCTCCGGCAGCACCCCGGTGGCGCGCAGCCCGGCCGCCACCAGGAACCCGGCGACGAACAGCGGCACCGGCGCCGGCCTGCGTCCCGAGGCCGTGCGCACCCCGCGCCGGCGGGCCCGTACGGAGAAGGCCACGGCGGCCACCAGCGGGGCCAGCAGGGCCACCCGCATCAGCTTGACCAGCACCGCCTCGCCGAGCGCCCCCGGGCCGGCCGTCTGGGCGGTGGCCACCACCTGCCCGACGTCGTGGACGCTCGCGCCCACCCAGCGCCCGAAGGCCAGGTCGGAGAGGCCCAATGGCCCCTGGAGCAGCGGAAGTACCGCGATGGCCAGGGTGCCGCACAGCGTCACCAGTGCCACCGAGGAGGCCACGTCCTCCTCGTCGCTGCCGGACACCTCGCTGACCGCGCCGATCGCCGATGCCCCGCATATCGAGTAGCCGGTGGCTATCAACAGCGGCTGATCCCCCGGCAGTCCGAGCTTGCGGCCCAGCCAGAGCGTTCCGAAGAAGGTGGCCGCCACGACTCCGACGACCATCGCCACCGTCGCCCAGCCCAGCCGGAGCACCTGGTCCAGGCCCAGGCCGAGGCCCAGCAGGACGATGCCGATCCGCATCAGCCGTCGTCCGGCCAGGGAGAGCCCGGGGCGGGCGGTGCCGCGCACGAAGGTCCGTATGCCGGGGAGGTGGGCCACCGCGATGCCCAGGACCACCGAGGCCGTGAGCATCGGCACCGCCGGGACCAGCCAGTGGATGCTCCACGCGACGACGGCGCCCGCTGTCGCCAGCGCCAACCCCGGCCAGGAGGTGGATGTTTCACGTGAAACACGAGGCGCCCGCACCACCTGGTGGGTGGGGCGGTTCAGCAGCGCCATCAGTCGGTGGGGAGCGTGTAGACGCGGCGGACGCTGCTGCCGAGGCGGGCGACGTCGGCTCCGTAGACGTGCAGGGAGATCGCCGTCGTACGACAGGAGTTACGGACCTTGTGGATGTCGCCGGGCGGGGCGAACCCGCAGACGTCACCGGGGCCGTTGACCACCTCTTCGGTCGCCACCAGCCGGGCGCCGACGGATCCCGTGGCGGGGGCCAGCCGGTAGCGGAGCTCGCTCTCCTCGCCCTCGTGCACGCCGGCCACGCACCACGAGACGTGATCGTGGATGGCGGTCTCCTGACCGGGCAGCCACACCAGCGCCACCACCGAGAAGCTGCCGTCCGGCTCGGCGTGCAGGACGTGCTGGCGGTACCGGTCGGCGTGCCCCACCCGCTGCTCGGGAGTGAGCAGGTCGCGGGTGCCCAGGTGCGGGGCCACGCGCTCGCCGACCAGGTAGGCGGTCAGATCGGGGGCGAGTCCCCGGTCCACGACCGTGCGGATCTCACTGACGAGTGCGGCCATCCTCGCGGTGGTGCGGGCCTGGGTGGTGGTGGTCATATGGGCAGCGTCGAACAGTCAATCCATCACGTCCAACGACAGTTCTGACCCGAAATCCCAAGTACCGCTTATGGATCGCCCCGGCGAGATCGCCCGGTCAGCAGCCGACCCGGTTCGACGCCACCCGCTTCAGCTCGTCCAGCACCACCGCGGTCGCCGGGATCCGCAGATGGTCCCGGTACACGTACGCGGCGATGTGGCGCCGCGCGGCGGGTTGCAGCGGGCGCCCGCAGACCCGGGTCAGGGAGAGGGAGGGCAGCACCAGGGCGGGCATCATGGCCACGCCGAGCCCCTGGGCGACCAGGGACTGCACCACCAGGTTGTCATCGGTGGCGAACCGGATGTCGGGTACGAAGCCCAGCTCGGCGCACTCGTGCAGCAGGTTCGCCCGGCAGCGCGGGCAGCCCGCTATCCACCGCTCCTCGGCGAGGTCGCCCAGGTTCACGGCGCGGCGCCGGGCCAGCGGATGGCCGGTCGGCAGCAGCACCGTCAGCTGGTCCTCCAGCAGCCTGACCTCGGCGACCTCGTCCGGGATCTCCTCGTGCAGCCCCGGGTAGGTGAAGGCCAGGGTGATGTCGCACTCCCCGCGCTCCAGCCGCCGCAGCGACTCCGGGGGCTCCCCCTCCAGCAGCTCCACCTGTACGCCGGGATGGTTCTTGGCGAGGCCGCTGAGCGCCTCCGGGACGAGGGTGACGTTGGCGCTGGGGAAGCCGCAGAGCCGGACCCGGCCGGTGCGCAGCCGGGCGTACGCCTTCAGCTGGGCTTCGGCGGCGGAGAGACTGCCGAGGATGGACTCGGCGTGCCGGGCCAGGGACTCCCCGGCCTCGGTGAGCTGCATCTTGCGGCCCACGCGGGTGAACAGCGGGGTGCCGACGGCGCGTTCGAGCGCCTTCATCTGCTGGGTGATCGCGGGCTGCGTGTACCCCAGGACGCGAGCGGCCGCCGAGTACGACCCCGAGGCGACCACTTCGTGAAACGTACGTATGTGCCGCGAATCGAACACGGGGGAATCATAAGCGGACGTTGGGAGGGGCCGTAGACGGATTCCCGCCCACGGCCCCGCACCATCAGGCCACGGTTCTCTACTTGTCGCCGACCCGCGAGCCGAGCGTGATGTCGACCGTGTTCGGCTTGCCGTCGCGCACGTAGGTCAGCTTCACGACGTCGCCCGGCTTGTGCGTCCAGATCTCGCTGATCAGGCTCGGGCCGCTGTCGATCGGCTTGCCGCCGAACTGGGTGATGAGGTCGCCGGGCTTCAGGCCCGCCTTGCCGGCCGGACCGTTCGGGTCGACCAGGTCGCCGGCGGAGGCCCCGCTGTCGGAGATCTTGGCGCCCTCCGCCTTGGACTGGATGTCCACGGAGACCGAGATCACCGGGTAGACCGGCTTGCCCGTCTTGATCAGCGACTCGGCGACGTTCTTCGCCTGGTTGATCGGGATGGCGAAGCCGAGGCCGATGGAGCCGGCCTGGCCGCCGCCGAAGCCGCCGTTGCCGGCGGACTGGATGGCGGAGTTGATGCCGATGACCGCGCCGCGGCCGTCGATCAGCGGGCCACCGGAGTTTCCGGGGTTGATCGAGGCGTCCGTCTGGAGCGCGCTCATGTACGAGTTCTTGCTGCCGGAGCCGTCACCGGAGGCCACCGGGCGGTTCTTGGCACTGACGATGCCCGTCGTGACCGTGTTGGAGAGGCCGAACGGCGCGCCGATCGCGATGGTCGGGTCGCCGACCGCGACCTTGTCGGAGTCACCCAGCGGCAGCGGCTTGAGGCCGGACGGCGGGTTCTTCAGCTTCAGCACGGCCACGTCGTAGCCCTGGGCACGGCCGATCACCTCGGCGTCGTACTTCTTGCCGTCGGAGAAGGTCGCGGAGAGCTTGCCGCCGTTCGCGGCGGAGGCCACCACGTGGTTGTTGGTGAGGATGTGGCCCTGCTGGTCGTAGACGAACCCGGTGCCGGTGCCGCCCTCGCCGTCGCCGGCGGAGGCCTCGATGGTGACGACGCTGGGCAGCGCGCCGGCGGCCAGACCCGCGATGGAGCCGGAGTCCCTCTTGAGGTCCTTCGGGGTGTTGCCGGCGGTGATCGTGGTCGAGCCGATGCCGTTGCCGCCCGCGTCGTTGCGCTCGGCGGCCCAGTAACCGATGCCGCCGCCGACGCCGCCCGCGAGGAGGGCCGCCACGAGCACGGCGGCGAGCAGGCCGCCGCGGCCCTTCGGCTTGGGCGCCGGCTGGCCGTCGGCCGCGAGGTGAGCGCCCCAGCCGCCGTGGCCGCCGCCACCGTAGGCCGGGACGGTGGGCGGGGCCGGAGGCCAGCCCTCGGCGCCGTACGCGGCCGGGGCCGGGGCCTGCGGCGCGGGCGGCTGACCAGGGTGACCCGGCTGGCCGGGCTGGCCCGGGTGACCGTAGGCGGGAGCCGGGCCCTGCTGGCCGTAGGCCGGGGTCGGCGGGATCTGCTGGGTGGGCTCGGTCCCCGGTGCCGGGGTCGGCGGGATCTGCTGGGTCACCGGCTCGGCGGCGGCCGGCGCGGGACCCTCGGCGGGCGCCGCGTCAGCGGGTACGGCGGCCGGCGCGGGCGCCGCGGACGTCTCGGCGGCCGGGGCCGCGTCGGCGTTGGGAGCGGCCACCGGCACTGGGGGTGCGGACGGGGCCGCGGGGGGCGTAGGGGCCGCGGTGCCCTCGTTCTCGGTGCTCACAGCGCTCTCTCCTCGTCACACACAACACACACGGCTTCTGCACTATCGGGACCATCGGGGTGATGTCGGACAAGCTGAACGTTCGACATTCCGCACAAGTTCCTGGGCAAGCCTTTCCCATCACCCGTCAGAGCACTGTAAGCCGGACCTGTGCGTCACCCCCCATCCTTTATCCCCGGCATTTCGGACGCATCCCCAGGGCTCCCCCCGACGTACGGCACCCGCTCGGTGGCACCATGACCCGGTGACCCACGCAACGCCGCGCCCCATCCAGGTCGTCGCCCACCGCGGCGCCTCGGAGGATGCCCCCGAACACACCCTGGCCGCCTATCGCAAGGCCATCGAGGACGGCGCCGACGCGCTCGAATGCGATGTCCGGCTCACCGCGGACGGCCACCTGGTCCTGGTCCACGACCGCCGGGTGAACCGCACCTCCAACGGCCGCGGCGCCGTGTCCGCCCTGGAGCTCGCGGAACTCGCCGCCCTCGACTTCGGCTCCTGGAAGGACCGCGAGGAGTCCCCCGACTGGGACGCGGACCCCGAGCGGACCTCCGTCCTCACGCTGGAGCGCCTGCTCCAGCTGGTTTCCGACGCCGGGCGCCCGGTGGCCCTCGCGATCGAGACGAAGCACCCCACCCGCTGGGCCGGACAGGTGGAGGAGCGCCTCCTCTTCCTCCTCAAGCGCTTCGGCCTGGACGCTCCGCCCGCCGACGGCCCGCACCCGGTCCGGGTCATGAGCTTCTCCGCGCGCTCGCTGCACCGGGTGCGGGCGGGCGCGCCGACGATCCCGACGGTCTACCTGATGCAGTTCATCTCCCCGCGGATGCGGGACGGGCGGCTGCCGGCCGGTGTGAAGATCGCCGGACCGGGCATGCGGATCGTGCGCAACCACCCCGCCTACATCCGCAAACTCCAGGCCGCGGGCCACTCCGTACACGTGTGGACCGTAAACGAGCCAGAAGACGTTCAGCTCTGCGCTGATCTAGGTGTCGAAGCGATCATTACGAACAGACCGCGACAGGTTCTGTCACAGCTGGGGCGCTGACATCCCGGTTTGCGCACCCGCCCCGCAGGGCCCGTCCGTCACAGGGTGTGCCCCGGCGCATCCGCTCCGCGTTCAGTGGTCATGAATGCGTCAGAGCTCTCCGTTTCGGCGGTTTCCGGTCCAGGCCACGGGGGCATCCAGACCATGGCGTGGGGCTAAGGAGGTTCCGGGGGTGGCGTTGGTGGTGGCACAAGAAGTGCCCACGTCGTCGTGCGTGGACGTGACCCATGGTCCTGCGGGCGTGGGCGAGGCGAGGCACCGCATGCGCGAGCAATTGCGCATGAGCGGGGTGTCCGAATCGGTCGTGGACGACGCCGTACTGATCCTTTCCGAACTTCTCAGCAATGCCTGCCGACACGGCCGGCCGCTGGGCTCCGGGGAGATCGGGGACGGGGAGATACGCGCCGCCTGGCGCGTCGACAGGGCTGGGCGGCTGACGGTCGAGGTCACGGACGGGGGCGGACCCACCCGCCCGGTTCCGGCCACGCCCTCGGTCACCGCGCGGGGCGGCCGGGGGCTGAACATCATCAGCGCCCTGGCCCAGGACTGGGGTGTCCGGGACGGTGCGGCGGGCGAGGTCACCGTATGGGTGATCGTCGCGTGCGGGGCCCGGCACGAGGATTTCGCTACGCGCGTTGCGCCCCCGGCGATCGACTTCGTCACGGCCTTCGACGATCTGAGTTCCTGACCGGATTCCGCTCGGAATCAGGCCGGGATCCGGACGGAATCCAGACGGAATCCGCTCGTGATTCCACACGCGGCCGACCGGGAGCGCACGCCGACCGTGCTCCCGGCCGCACCCCGCCGGTTGCGGCGGTACGAACGGCTAGGCTCGCGCCAGACACAACGCCGTACCGCCGCAACCGGGAGACACCCACGATGGCCAAGAAGCGCCCCGCAGCGAAGACTGCAAAGCCGCAGCTCAACAACGGGGAGATCCCGGTGGTGGGCGCCCGCGAGCCCTGCCCCTGCGGATCCGGCCGCCGCTACAAGGCCTGCCACGGCGCCGCCGCCGCGCACGCCGTCACCGAGCACGTCCAGCGCCCGTTCGAGGGTCTGCCCGGCGAGTGCGACTGGGTCGCGCTGCGCGAGCTCGTCCCGGCGGCGACCATCCCGCTCACCCTCAAGGGCGGACTGCCCGAGGGCGTCCCGTCCGTCACGCTGGTGACCGTACTCCCCATGGCCTGGCCCGCGCTGCGCCGTGAGGACGGCTCCGTCCTCCTCGGCCTGCAGAACGACTCGACCACCGGGGACCTCTCCCGGGACATGGCCGACACCCTGGAGCGCGCGCTCGTCGCGGAGCCGGGAACTCCGGTTCCGGCCCGCCGAGTTCCCGCCGAGGGTCCCCGACTTCAGGATCTCCTGGACACGGACGGCGCTTTCGAGCCGGTTGTGCACAGCGGCTTCGAATTCTGGATTCCGGAATCGGAGAGTGCCCAGAACTCCTCTCCGGAGATCGCCGCCTCGCTGGAGCGCGCCAACGCGGCCGCCATCCCGACGGTCAAGCTGGCCGGCGTGGACGCGGCCTACTGGTGCGAGACCCCGGAGAAGAACCACCTGCGCTGGGTCATGCCGCACGCCGAGGAGAAGCTGCTCGACGCCCTCGCGCGGCTGCACGCCGCCGGCACGTCCTCCCTCGGCGAAGGCACCAAGCTCGTTGGTTCCTTCCGCGCCCACGGCCTGATGGTCCCCGTCTGGGACCTGCCCACCGGGGTCACCGCCGACGACGTCGAGAAGCCCGCCGCGGAGTTCGCCGAGCGGCTGGTCGCGGCCCTCGCCGCGGACGCCCCGCTCACCACGGAAGAGCGCCGGGCGCGCGGTGGACTGACCAACCGCCAGGTCACGCTGAGCTGACGGCCGCACACGCGCGGGTCCGGTGACTGGGGTCACAACTCCCGCTAATCGCCTGCAAATCGGTGTCTGAATATCAGAGATCGAATTTGCGAACAGGCGATCTCTTGTTACGGTTCTTGTAGCCCGGTCGCTGGTGCATCCCCCGTCGCCAGCGACCGGGCCCTCATATTTCCCACGCTGTTCAACCATCTCGCGGTGCCGGTGAGTTGCTCCCGGACCGCAGCAGCAGCGCCCCTTCATCATCCGGAACTGCAAACTCCGCAACAGCCGAGTAGTCGTCCTGCGTTCCCGTCGATGCCTCGCGCGGCGTCTCGCACAGCCCCGGCTCGTCGCCCGCGTTGATCCCGCAGCGGATCTGCACCGTGCGTCCCGCCGGTCCCATCACCGTCAACACGGCTTCCAGCGGACGGCCGCTGGTGTTGCGGTAGTAGCTGCGGCCCCAGGTCCGGCCCTCGCCCACCAGCACACAAGTCTGCGCTTCCACGCCCTGGGGCGAGGAGAGTTCGGGGCCGCACTGGGAAGCCGTACGGGGCTGCTCCGCCGGACCGGGCGATCCCGCTTCGGCGGCCCGGCCGGCCGGCCTCGCGGAATCGGCGGACTCGCCCGAACGCCCCGAACGGCCCGGCTGGTCCGGGCGCGCCCCACCCGACGTACGCGTGGAGTCCGCCGGATCGGACAGTCCCAGCGAGGTGAGCAACCCCCCGCCCTTTCCGTCATCCTGACCGGCGAAATCCGGCCCGGCGATCGCTCCCGCGAGGGGAAGCGACAAGATGACCAGCACACCGGCACCGATACCGATCAAGCGGAGATTCATTCGCCGAAGATAGCGACGCCGGAATGGGGCTCGGAGATCCCCGCGCCCAATTCCCTTGGAAACTCGCCCCGCTGACACCCGTACGAGTGATGCGGCGAATGGGTTGTCGCGCGGAGAACGATCAGTATGCGAGCCGGCTGCCGCCGCCGGGCGCCCCGCTGCTCGCCTCGACCAGCGCGTGGACGACGTCCTCGACCTCCGGCAGCCACAGGCCGTCGGAACCGGCCACCGGCTCCCGCTCCCAGTGCACCTGACCGCCGCCGGACGCGGCGGAGGGCGGCAGCAGCAGATAGCCGCCCTCGCCGTGGAAGCGCAGCGAGGAGGGCACGTGGTCCTTGGAGTAGAGGAGTTCGCCGAGCCGCTCCAGCGAGTACGGAGCCACCAGCAGCGACCACCGGGTCGGCGACGCGACGATCGGGCCGAGCCGCATGCCCTGCGCGTCCAGCCGTACGACGGCGCGCGCGGCGGCGACCGCCGGGAGGCTCACCGCGCAGGGGGCGGTCCCGCCCGTGGCCAGCAGCACCGGGGCCGAGGGCCGCCTGGCCCACCACCAGGCCACCATGCGGGCGTCGGCGCTGGCGGCGAGCAGCCCCGGATCGAAGGGATGCGCGCCGGGCACCACGCAGTCGGGGTCGGGGCAGGCGCACCGCGCGCTGTCGGCGCCGGAGCGGCCGACTCCGGGCAGCACCGGCCACTGCCAGGCGGTGGCGCAGGTCAGCGCCGCGTCGAGGAGGGTCGGGGTACGGGTCACCGGGGTGCGGTTCGTCGGGGTTCGCGTCGTCGGGGTTCGCTTGGCCGGAGTACGGGTCGCCGGAGTACGAGTCGCCGGGGCATGGGTCGTCGGGGTGCGGGTCGTCGGAGTGCGGCCGTCCGCCGCGCGGTAGCCCGGGAACCGGGCGGCCGAGCACAGGGACCGCAGACGATCGCGGAGCCGCTGGAGACGCCTTCCGAGGATCTCGCGCATGAGCGCTCGTTCCTTTCCGTTGAACGCCGAGGGCCACATCACACCATGTAAGCGGTGTTTCACCACACGTACACGTTTCGCGTCACTGTCCGCCTTGAAGCAGGTTCACACGGTTCGTGCCGGTTTCTTACGGGTCCATGAAACGTCCGGCGGGGCGGAGCGCAACCCGCGCCGATACCCAGACCGGCTGCCGCCGCTAAGGACGACGGCTCGTGCCGGGCGGTTCCCGGCGGGTGCCGGACCACGTCAACTCTCCCTGGGCATCACCGATTACGTACCCGGAGCGACTTCGACGCCCGCTCAGTCGATCGCAAAAACAGCCCGCTTCCAGCTTTTTCCGGCCAAGTTCTAGCCTTGGCTCGACGGTGAGTTGCCGTCTCACGGACACCAGGATTCCCACCTGGGCAATGCTGGACATCGCTCCTCGTGTGCGTGTAGATGTGGATTCAATGATGGCGGCGCAGCACGATCTGGGGGTTTGCGATGCTACGTGGCGAATCGCACCAGGTGGAAAGGCGGACGCCATGAGCGCGCCGCATCTGCCGAAAGTGGCTGGAATCGATCCAGCAGTTACCGCGTCGCCGCACACTGCGGCGCCCGCACCCGCGCGCACCACTCCCGCACCGGCCCCTACCCCTCCCGCCGGCACCCTCATCCAGGACCGGCTGGCGGGCATGGTCTCCGACCTCACCACGCTCAACGAACTCACCGAGCGGCTGGCCCGGGCCGACGACCTCGACTCCTCGCTGCACGAGTTCCTGCGCGCCGGCGCCGCACTCGTCGGCGCCCGCCGCGGCCTGATCGTCCTGGAGCCCTCCGACGCACTCGGCCCCAGCACCACCGTCGGCCTGGGGCTCGGCCGCGCCGACCTCGGCCACATCGAGACCGTGCCGCGCAGCGCCACCTCGTACGGCCGCATCCTCGACGGGCTCCCCGACGCCCGGGGCGGCTCCGAGGTGCTCCCCGAACCCGGCGCGCCCCCCGGCACCGGAGGGTACGGCGCCCCCGTCGACCCCCGTCACCGCGAGGTCGCCGCCCGCCTCGGCTACGCCGCCAGCTACGCGCTGCCGCTGACCGCCGAGGCCACCGGGCGGCTCGGCGCGGCCGTCTGGCTCTACGACGAGCAGGCCGAACCCAGCGAACGCCAGCGCGACCTCGTCGGGCTGTACGTCCGGCACGGCTCCGAGCACCTGGCCCGGATGGTGGAGATCGACCGCTCGCGCTCCCGCCTGGCCAGCGTCGCCGAGGAGCTGCTGCCCAGCCGGCTCCCCCGGATCCCCGGCGTCCAGCTCGCCGCCCGCCACCACACCGGCCCGTTCGGCGGCGGCGACTGGTACGACGCGCTGCCGCTGCCCGAAGGGGCCATGGGGCTCGCCGTCGGCTCCGTCACCGGGGCCGGCCCGAGCGCCGTCGCCGCGATGGGGCGGCTGCGGGCGTCGCTGCGCGCGTACGCCGTCATGGAGGGGGAGGATCCCGTCGCGGTCCTCTCCGATCTGGAGCTGCTGCTGCGCCTGACCGAGCCGGCGCGCTCGGCGACCGCTCTCTTCGCGTACTGCGAGCCCGCCCAGCGGAAGATCATCCTGGCCGGGGCCGGGCACGCGCCACCGCTGCTCATCGGCGAGCGCCGCACCGAGTACGTGGAGACCTCGCTCTCCGCGCCGCTCGGGATGCTGGCCTGCTGGGAAGCACCGAGCGTGGAGATCGAACCCGCACCCGGAGAAACGGTGCTGCTGTACACCGACGGGCTGCTGCGGCGCACCGGTGACCCCATGGACCGGGCGTACGCCCGGCTGCACGCGGCGGCCGCGGGGGTCCCCCGTAGCGCCCGGGACGACCCGGCCGCCATCTGCGACCACATCCTGCGCAACGTGCTCCCCGAGGGAGTCGCCGAGGCGGCACTGGAGGCCGCCGTCGAGGACATCGTGCTGCTCGCCGTCCGGTTTGACTGATCAATCACACATAAAGGGGTTTATCTTCCCCTCGCGCCTACGATGGACGGGGTCCTCACCAGGACCGCGCCCAAACCGTTCCGTCGCAGCTGAGGAGAAGAAGTGGCTGACGAGCTCACCCCGGAGACCCCGGAAGAAGAGCAGCCCCAGAAGAAGCACGAGCAGCGCAAGAACGGGCTGTACCCGGGCGTCAGCGACGAACTCGCCGACAGCATGCGCGCCGGCTGGGCCGACACCGAGCTGCACGGCCTGAAGCCCGTCGCCCAGGCCGCGCACACGGCCGAGCGCCGTGCCGCGCTGTCCGCGCGCTTCCCGGGTGAGCGGATCGTGGTCCCCGCGGGCCGGCTCAAGACCCGCTCGAACGACACCGAGTACCCGTTCCGCGCTTCGACCGAATACGCGTACCTCACCGGCGACCAGACCGAGAACGGCGTTCTGGTCCTGGAGCCCACGGGCACCGGCGGCCACCGCGCCACCATCTACCTGCTGCCGCGCTCCAACCGCGAGAACGGCGAGTTCTGGCTGTCCGGCCAGGGCGAGCTGTGGGTCGGCCGCCGCCACTCCCTCACCGAGGCCGAGCAGTTGCTCGGCATCCCGGCGAAGGACGTCCGCGAGCTCGCCGACGCCCTCGCCGAGGCCGGGGGCCCGGTCCGCGTGCTGCGCGGGCACGACGCGGTCATCGAGACGGCCCTGACCGACAAGGTCACCGCCGAGCGGGACGAGGAGCTGCGCGTCCACCTCTCCGAGGCCCGCGTCGTGAAGGACGCGTTCGAGGTCGCCGAGCTGCAGAAGGCCGTCGACTCCACCGTCCGCGGCTTCGAGGATGTCGTGAAGGTGCTCGACAAGGCCGAGGCCACCTCCGAGCGCTACATCGAGGGCACCTTCTTCCTGCGCGCCCGCGTCGAGGGCAACGACGTCGGCTACGGCTCCATCTGCGCCGCCGGCCCGAACGCCTGCACCCTGCACTGGGTCCGCAACGACGGCCAGGTCCGCCCCGGCGACCTGCTGCTGCTCGACGCCGGCGTGGAGACCCGCGACCTCTACACCGCCGACGTCACGCGCACGCTGCCGATCAACGGCACGTACAGCGACATCCAGCGCAAGGTCTACGACGCCGTGTACGAGGCCCAGGAGGCGGGCATCGCCGCCGTCCGGCCCGGCGCGAAGTTCCGCGACTTCCACGACGCCGCGCAGCGCGTGCTCGCCGAGAAGCTCGTCGAGTGGGGTCTGCTGGAGGGTCCGGTCGAGCGCGTCCTGGAGCTGAGCCTCCAGCGCCGCTGGACCCTGCACGGCACCGGCCACATGCTCGGCATGGACGTCCACGACTGCGCCGCCGCGCGCACCGAGGCGTACGTGGACGGGACGCTGGAGCCCGGCATGTGCCTCACCGTCGAGCCCGGTCTGTACTTCCAGACCGACGACCTGACCGTGCCCGAGGAGTACCGCGGCATCGGTGTCCGGATCGAGGACGACATCCTCGTCACGGAGGACGGCAACCGGAACCTGTCGGCCGGGCTGCCCCGCGCGTCGGCCGAGGTCGAGGCGTGGATGGCGGCGCTCAAGGGCTGACCTCCGGCGCGCGACCGGTGGGCGGGTTCTCGTACGCGAGTCCCGCCCACCGGCGTTCCCGGACGGCGCCGCGGCATCGTCGAGGCGTGCTTCCGCGCGGCGGTTACGACACCTTGAGCAGCGCTCCCTCGCGCCACTTGAGGATCTTGTCGAAGCTGACCTCCGCGCCCCGGCCCGGCCGGTTGCGGAACCGGACGTGATCGGCGAGTTCCGTGATCAGCCCCAGCCCCCGGCCGTGCTCCTTCTCCGAGGGCCCCACCGGCCCCGGTCCGTGCCCCGCCACGGTCGCCGGCGGGAAACCCGGACCCGAGTCGGTCACCTCGATGCGGCAACAGTCCCCGTCCAGATACGCCGTGACGCGGTACGCCGCGCACGCCTCCGGGGCCGGGTCGTCGTCCGGGCCGGGGCCCGCACCGGTGGCCGGGCCGCCGTGTTCCACCGCGTTCGCGCAGGCCTCGCTCAACGCCACCGACAGATCGAAGGAGATGTCCGGGTCCACCCCCGCGGTCTCCATCGTCCCCAGCAGCAACCGCCGGGCGAGCGGGACGCTCGCGGCTTCGCGCCGCAAGTGGAGAGACCACCAGATGCTCATACGGTTACCTATTGCCTCCCGCGGTCGGCCGTAAGCCCCCGGCGACCGCCACAGCCCTCATTCGGCCGATGTGACACTCCCGGGCCCCGGTGTATGACCACGATCGGTCCCAACAGCCGCTGCGCGGACGGCGTCCGGAGCGGCCCGGCGACGGACGCACCGGACGTTTCGGACCTGCCGTATGGGAGACCTAAGCGCAGTGCGATGATGACCCGGCCATGTCTGCCCCCCACACGACGCCCCCCGGAGCCGGTCTCCGGACGATCCGGGCCGCGGTGTTCACCGCGGTCTGCGTCGTGCTGTCCGCGGCCGGGCACGCCGTGGCGTCCTGCGCCACCGTGCCCTGGTGGGTCCTCGGCATCGCCTTCCTGGCCGTCTTCGCGGTCGCGGCCACCCTCGCGGGACGCCGGCACACGCTGCCCGGCATCGCCGCCGGGCTGACCGTCGGCCAGCTGGGACTCCACGCGTTGTTCGGCCTCGGCCAGCACAGCGCCGCGGCCACTCCGGCGGCGGGCGGCGCCGCCTCCTCCGCCGACACCTCGCTGGCGGCGCTCGCCGCCCAGCTGGTCTGCGGCGGCAACTCCGTTCCGCTCAGCCCGGCCGACGCCCGGCGGGTCCTGGAGACCGCCGGCCTCGACCCGGCCGCCATGGCCGGACAGGCCGCCGCGCAGGGACACACGGCCCACGCGCACCTCGCCCAGGCCGCCACGGAGCCCACGACCGGCCTGTTCAGCCCGGCCATGATGATGGGCCACCTGCTGGCCGCACTCGCCGCCGGCTGGCTGCTCGGGCGCGGCGACGCCGCCCTGTTCCGGCTCGTCGAGCTGTCCCGGCTGTCCGGCGACACCGACCCGGTCCGTCCGCTGCGGGCCGCGCTGGCCTTCGTACGCACCCTCGTGTCCGGTCTTCCGGGCACGCCGCCCCGTACCGCGCGGGGTTCCCGGACCGCGGCCGCTCCGGCGGCCCCGACCGGCCGGGAGGCGCTCCAGCACACGGTGATCAGGCGCGGTCCGCCCGCGGCGGCTTTCGTCCTCGCTGCCTGACGCGGCACCCCACTCCCCGGGACACCCGGCGGGAGCACCGGTGCCGCGAACTCCGCGCGCGCCCGCGCCCGGAGCCACCGTCATCCCTGCTTCCGTGGAGTGATCCCGTCATGAAGACCTCTCGCGTCTCGTTCGCCGCCGCCCTTGCCGCCGGCTCCGTCCTCGTCCTCTCCGGCACCGCCTTCGCGCACGTCAGCGTGCAGCCCGGCGACGCCGCCAAGGGCGGCTACGCGACCATCAACTTCAAGGTCCCGAACGAGCGCGACAACGCCTCGACCACCCAGCTGGAGGTCAACTTCCCGATCGACCAGCCGCTCACGTCCGTCATGCCGCAGGACATTCCCGGCTGGACCGTGAAGATCGAGAAGAGCAAGCTCGACAAGCCGCTCACCGTGCACGGCAAGCAGATCAACGAGGCCGTCACCAAGGTCACCTGGAGCGGCGGCAAGATCGAGCCCGGCAAGTTCCAGCAGTTCCCGGTCTCCGTCGGCAAGCTGCCCGAGGACGCCGACCAGATGGTCTTCAAGGCGATCCAGACGTACGACAACGACGAGATCGTCCGCTGGATCGAGGAGACCAAGGAAGGCGCCGCGGAACCGCAGAACCCGGCGCCGGTCCTGAAGCTGACCGCCGCCAAGGACGCCGACCACCACGACGCCGGCGACAAGAAGGCGGACGCGGCCGACGGCGGCAAGAACGCGGACAAGAACCACGAGGACGGCCGGGCCAAGGCCGCCAAGGGCGGCTCCGACACGACCGCGCGCGCCCTCGGCGTCGCCGGCATCGTCGTCGGACTCGGCGGAATCGCCTTCGGTGTCGCCTCGCGCCGCCGCGCCTCCTGACCTGCCGCACCCGTAGAACATCCTCAGCATCCCCGATCCCAGGGACATCTCCTCATGCGCACCACACGCGTGACCGTCGCCGCCCTCGCGGCGGCGGCCGCCCTCACCCTCACCGCCTGCGGCGGCGAGACAGCAAAGAGCAGCTCGGTCAAGCAGATCAGCGGCCAGGCCAAGGCCGGCGCCGCGACCGTGCTCGACCGCCCCTTCAGCAAGCCGGACCTCGTCCTGACGGACACCACCGGCAAGCCCTGGAACCTGCGCGAGCAGACCAAGGGCAAGCCGACGCTCATCTACTTCGGCTACACCAACTGCCCCGACGTGTGCCCCCTGACGATGAGCAACATCGCCGTCGCCAAGAAGGCACTCCCCAAGGCCGACCAAGAGAAGCTCCAGGTCGTCTTCGTCACCACCGACCCCGAACGGGACACCCCCGAATCCCTCGGCGCGTGGCTCAGGTCCCAGGACACCGCCTTCACCGGCCTGACCGGGGACTTCGCCACCATCCAGGCCGCCGCGCGCAGTCTCGGCATCGGTATCGAGGCCGCCAAGAAGGAGGCCAACGGCGACGTCGTCTCCATGCACGGCGCGCAGGTCATCGCGTTCTCTCCCAAGACGGACGAGGGCTACGTCCTCTACGGCGAGAGCACCTCCGTCGATGACTACACCAAGGACCTGCCGAAGATCGTCAAGGGAGAGAACCCGTGAACCGCCGCACCACCCGCACCATCGCCGCCGCCCTCTCCCTGACGGCAGCGCTCGCCATATCCGGCTGCTCCTCCGACTCGGACTCCGGCTCCGGCTCCGGCTCCGGCTCCAAGAGCGGGGCGGCCAAGCCCGAGATGACGGTCAGCGGCGGCTACATGCCCGAACCCGTCAACGACAAGATGGCCGGCGCGTTCATGGTCATCAAGAACGGCTCCAAGACCGCGGACAAGCTCGTCGGCGTCACGAGCCCGCTCTCGGACGATCTCCAGATCCACGAGACCAAGGACCAGAAGATGCAGCAGGTCCAGGCCATGGACGTGCCCGCCAACGGTGAGCTGAATCTGGAGCGCGGCGGGAGCCACGTCATGTTCATGGGGCTCAAGAACACCCCGAAGGTGGGCGAGAAGGTCACCGTCGAGCTGCGCTTCGAGAAGGCCGACCCCGTCAAGGTCGAGCTGGACGTCAAGGAGCGGACGTACAACGCCAAGAACTCCACCGCCCACTGACGGACCGAGGGACTGACACGCCATGACGGCCACCGCCCCATCCACGGCCCGCGTCCGGGCCACGGCACTCCTGCCGCGGCTCGCGCTGGTCCTCGCCGCCCTGCTGGCAACCCTGTTCACCGCGGCCACCCCGGCCACGGCGCACGCCGCACTCACCGCGAGCGACCCCAAGGACGGGGTGGTGGTCGCCACGGCCCCCGCCCAGGTCAACCTCTCCTTCTCGGAACAGGTCGCCATGGGCGGCGACTCCATCCGCGTGCTGGACCCCCAGGGCAAGCGCGTCGACACCGGTGAACTGCGCGACCTGTGCAGCGGGTCGATCATCCGCTACGGCACCGCCCTGCACACCGGCCTGCCGAACGGCACCTACACCGTCGCCTGGCAGGCCGTCTCGGCCGACAGCCACCCGGTCTCCGGTGCCTTCACCTTCTCCATCGGAGCCCCTTCGCAGACCAGCGTCAGCCTGGCCGGCCAGGAGGCGGGCGGCGGTCCCGTCGGGGTCGTCTACGACATCGCCCGCTACGCCGCGTACGGGGGCTTCGCCGTTCTCGTCGGAGCCGCCGCCTTCGTGCTGCTGTGCTGGCGCCGGGGCGCGGCCGAGCGTCCCCTGCAGAAGCTCGTCGTGGGAGCCTGGGTCACCCTCACCGTCGCCACCCTGGCGATGCTGCTGCTGCGCACCCCGTACACCGGCTCCGGGAATTTCGCCGACGCCTTCGACCTCAGCGGGCTGAGGGCCGTGCTGGAGACCAAGACCGGAGCCTCCCTGGTCTCCCGGCTGCTGCTCCTCGGCGCGGCCGCGCTGTTCATCGCCGTTCTCTTCGGGGCGTACGCGCGGAGCCAGAGCGCCGCCGCCGGACGTCCGAAGGCCGCCAGGTCCTCGGGAGGCCCTAACGGGGCGGACACCGCCAAGGACAACAACGACCTCGCGTTCGGCCTGGGCATCGGCGGAGCGGTCGTCGCCGCCGGCATCGCCGCCACCTGGGCGCTGTCCGAGCACGCCTCCACCGGCATCCAGACCGGTATCGCCATGCCCGTCGACATCCTGCACCTGCTGGCCGTCGCCACCTGGCTCGGCGGCCTCACCGCGCTGCTCGTCGCCCTCCACAAGATCCCCGAGATCGAGCGCGAGGCCGTCCAGCGGTTCTCCCGGGTCGCTTTCATCAGCGTCCTGGTCCTCACCGTGACGGGCGTCTACCAGTCCTGGCGCCAGGTCGGCAGCTGGTCCGCCCTGACCGGCACCAGCTACGGGCAGCTCCTGCTCGTCAAGGTCGGCCTCGTCGCCGTCCTGGTCACCATCGCCTACGTCTCCCGGACGTGGACCACGCGGCTCGCCGAGACCCCCGCCGGGAAGAGCGCCAAGGTCGTCTCCCAGCGCGATGTTTCACGTGAAACAGAGTCCGTGACCGTCCCCGCCGACCCCAAGCGCGCCGCCCAGCTCGCCCGGCAGCGGGCCGCCCGTGCCAACGCGCGCGAGAAGCAGGTCCGTGACGCCGACTCCGACCGGGTCGGCCTGCGCCGCTCCGTCCTCGCCGAGGCGGCGGTCGCCGTCGTCCTGCTCGCCGTCACCACCATCCTGACCAGCACTGAGCCCGGCCGGACCGCGGAGCTGGAAGCCGGCAGCACCAGTGCTGACACCGCCACGGCCGTCCCCGACCGCGCCGTCAAGATCAGCCTTCCGTTCGACACCGGCGGCCCGGCCGGCAAGGGAACCGTGCGGCTCGAACTCGACCCGGGGCGGGTCGGCGCCAACGCCGTCCACCTGTGGGCGGACACCCCGGACGGCCAGCCCCTCGACCTCCCCGAGGTCAAGGTCGCCTTCACCCTGCCCACCAAGGACATCGGCCCCCTGCCGCTCGTCCCGGAGCGGGCGGCGCCCGGACACTGGAGCGCCACCGGCGTGCAGCTGCCGCTCGCCGGCGAATGGCGCATCGACGTGACCGTCCGCACCTCCGACATCGACCAGACGACCGTCCAGAAGAACGTGAAGATCGGCTGACCCGCGTGACCGAGAACAACGAGAGCAACGAGAGCAACCCCGACATCGAGATCTCCCGGCGCCGGCTGCTGGGCACGGTCGGCGCCGCGGGTGCCGTCGGGCTCGCACTCGGCGCCACCGGCGGGGCCCTCGTACAGTCCGCGGTGGGCGAGCCGGGGGCGACCGGAGCCCATGGCGGCGCCGGAGCGCTCAGCTCTCTCGGAGCGACCCGGATCGCCTTCGACGGGGACCACCAGGCCGGCATCACCAACCCGCTCCAGGCCAAGGGCCACGTCATCGCCTTCGACCTCGCCCCCGGCGCCGGCCGCAAGGAGGCGGCCGCCCTGCTGCGCCGCTGGTCGCAGACCGCTCGCCGGCTCATGGCCGGTGAAGCCGCCCCGACCGCCGACACCGGCATCGCCCTCGATGCCGGGCCGTCCTCGCTCACCGTCACCTTTGGCTTCGGCCACTCCTTCTTCGACCGCACCGGACTCACCGACCGCCGCCCGCCCGCCCTCGATCCGCTGCCGGACTTCTCCGGCGACCGGCTCGACGCCCAGCGCAGCAACGGTGACCTATGGGTCCAGATCGGCGCTGACGACGGGCTCGTCGCCTTCCACGCCCTGCGCTCCCTCCAGAAGGACGCCGGTGAGGCCGCGCGCGTGCGCTGGCAGATGAACGGCTTCAACCGCTCTCCCGGAGCCACCGGCTCCCCGATGACCGCCCGCAACCTGATGGGCCAGATCGACGGCACCGGAAACCCCAAGCCGGCGCAGCCCGACTTCGACAAGCGGATCTTCGTCCCGGCCGTCGGACCCGGACCCGCCGAGCACGCCTGGATGGGCAACGGCTCGTACGCCGTCGTCCGGCGCATCCGCATGCTCCTCGACGACTGGGACAAGCAGTCCACCGCCGCGCAGGAACAGGTCATCGGCCGTACCAAGGCCACCGGCGCGCCCCTGACCGGCGGCAGCGAGACCACCCCGATGGACCTCGCCGCATTCGGGGCGGACGGCAAGCCCGTGATCCCCTCCAACGCCCACGCCCGGATCTCCGCCCCCGAACAGAACGGCGGAGCCGCCATGCTGCGGCGCCCCTTCTCCTTCCACGACGGGATCGGCGCCGACGGCACCCCGGACGCCGGACTGCTGTTCATCTGCTGGCAGGCCGACCCGCTGCGCGGGTTCGTCCCCGTCCAGCGCAAGCTCGACCGCGGCGACGCGCTGTCCGCGTTCATCCGGCACGAGTCCAGCGGTCTGTACGCCGTACCGCCCGGACCGCGGGCCGGAGAGTACGTGGGACAGCGGCTGCTCGAAGGGTGAACAGGCCCGCCCCGGCCGGTGACCCGGCATTAGGCTGATCGCATGTCGGCCACCCGTTTCACCTATCTCGGTCCCGAGGGCACGTTCACCGAAGCCGCCCTTCGCACCCTCCCGGAAGCCGCCACGCGGGAGCTCGTCCCGATGGTGTCCGTTCCGGCCGCCCTGGACGCCGTGCGGGGCGGTGAGGCCGCCGCCGCGCTGGTGCCCATCGAGAACTCGGTGGAGGGCGGGGTCACCTCGACCCTCGACGAGCTGGCGTCCGGCGAACCGCTGATGATCTACCGCGAGGTGCTGCTGCCCATCGCGTTCGCGCTGCTCGTGCGGCCCGGGACCAAGCTGTCGGACATCAAGACGGTCACCGGGCACCCGGTCGCGCAGCCTCAGGTGCGCAACTGGCTTCGGGCCAACCTGCCCGAGGCGGTGTGGGAGTCGGCCGCCTCCAACGCCGACGGCGCCCGGCTGGTGCAGGAGGGCCGCTTCGACGCCGCCTTCGCCGGTGAGTTCGCCGCCGCCACCTACGGGCTGGAGGCGCTGGTCACCGAGATCCACGACGCGCAGAACGCCGAGACCCGGTTCGTCCTCGTGGGCCGACCCGCGCGCCCGGCGGCGCCGACCGGCGCCGACAAGACCTCCGTGGTGCTGTGGCTCGGCGACGACCACCCCGGCGCGCTGCTGGAACTGCTCCAGGAATTCTCCGTGCGCGGGGTCAACCTGATGCTGATCCAGTCCCGGCCGACCGGCGCGGGCATCGGCAACTACTGCTTCGCCGTCGACGCGGAGGGACACATCTCCGACCGCCGGGTGAGCGAAGCGCTGATGGGTCTCAAGCGGACCTGCCCGCAGGTCCGTTTCCTGGGCTCCTACCCGAGGGCCGGTGTCGCTGTGGGTGACGTACGTCCCGCGCGGCCCGGAACCTCGGAGGGTGACTTCACGGCCGCGTCGGACTGGCTGACGCGTTGCCTCGACGGCCGGGCGTAGGCGCTCGTCCACTGTCCACAGAGTTATCCACAGGGCGAGATGGGGACCTGGGGACAAGTCGACAGAGCAGCGCGACAAGGTCGACAAATCGGTCGGGGGACCCGGGTTTCGCGCTGGCGAGCGGGAGGTGAACGGCGTCACCGCCGTATCGCCGAGCAACTCTTTGGGGCGAGTCATTCCCACCCGAATGAGTGTGTGAGGGCGGTTTGAACCCCGATTCGCCCCGACCGGCCACCGGTCACGAATGATCTATTTCCGTGTCCACAGATACCGCGCACAGCCTGTGGATAAGGTGGGTCCAGCGGGAATTCCTGTGGACAAGGAAGAGCCTGCGAGCCTGTTCAAGAGCCGACGACCGTTCGACGATCTGCCCCATTTCGGGGAATGGGCCGCATTTATTGACAACCTGCCGGGCGATCCCTTCCAGCCAGCAGGCCAGTCTTTTCCATTCACCTCAATTGGGGCATAGCGACACACAGCGTGATATCGGTGTGATCCCCAGAAGCCCGGCCCGGTAGCCTGGAGGGGTGATTGACCTCCGGCTGCTCCGTGAAGACCCTGACCGTGTCCGCGCCTCGCAGCGCGCCCGTGGAGAGGACGTCGACCTCGTCGACGCATTGCTCTCCGCCGACGAGCGCCGCAGGTCCTCCGGCATGCGCTTCGACGAACTGCGCAATGAGCAGAAGTCGCTCGGCAAGCTGATCCCGAAGGCCTCTCCGGAGGAGCGGGCGGAACTCCTGAAGAAGGCCGAGCAGCTCAAGGGCGACGTCAAGGCCGCGGAGGCCGAGCAGAACGAGGCCGACGAGGCCGCCAAGCGGCTTCTCCTCCAGCTCGGAAACATCGTCCACACCGATGTCCCGGTCGGCGGCGAGGAGGACTTCACCGTCCTCGAAACGCACGGCACCATCCGCGACTTCGCCGCCGAGGGCTTCGAGCCCAAGGACCACCTGGAACTCGGCGAGTCGCTGGGCGCCATCGACGTCGAGCGCGGCGCCAAGGTGTCCGGCTCGCGGTTCTACTACCTGACCGGCGTCGGCGCGCTGCTGGAGCTCGCCCTGGTCAACGCGGCGATCGCGCAGGCCACCGAGGCCGGCTTCATCCCGATGCTGACCCCGGCGCTGGTCCGGCCGCGCGCCATGGAGGGCACCGGCTTCCTCGGCCAGGCCGCGGAGAACGTGTACCACCTGGAGAAGGACGACTACTACCTCGTCGGCACCTCCGAGGTCCCCCTCGCCGCGTACCACATGGACGAGATCATCGACGCCGACAAGCTGCCGCTGCGGTACGCCGGCTTCTCGCCCTGCTTCCGCCGCGAGGCCGGTACGTACGGCAAGGACACCCGCGGCATCTTCCGCGTCCACCAGTTCGACAAGGTCGAGATGTTCTCGTACGTCGCGCCGGAGGAGGCCGAGGCCGAGCACCAGCGCCTCCTGGAGTGGGAGAAGCAGTGGCTGACCAGCCTGGAGCTGCCGTTCCAGGTGATCGACGTCGCCACCGGTGACCTGGGCTCCTCCGCCTCGCGCAAGTTCGACTGCGAGGCCTGGATCCCGACCCAGGGCAAGTACCGCGAGCTGACCTCCGCCTCGAACTGCGACGGCTTCCAGGCGCGCCGCCTGTCGATCCGCTACCGCGACGGCAAGAAGACCGCGCCGCTGTCGACGCTGAACGGCACGCTGTGCGCCGTACCGCGCACGATCGTGGCGATCCTGGAGAACCATCAGCAGGCCGATGGGTCGGTGCGCGTACCCGCGGCACTGCGTCCCTACCTCGGTGGCCGCGAGGTTCTGGAGCCGATCGCCAAGTGAGCCCGGTTCCGTTCCCGTACAAGCTCGTCGCGACCGACCTCGACGGCACGCTGCTGCGCGGCGACGACACCGTCTCGGAACGCACCCGTGAGGCGCTCGTCGCGGCCACCGCGGCGGGCGCGGCACACATCATCGTCACCGGCCGGGCCGTGCCCTGGACCCGGGGAGTGCTCGACGACCTCGGCTACAAGGGGATCGCGGTCTGTGGTCAGGGCGCCCAGGTCTACGACGCGGGCGCGCACCGGCTGCTGACCTCGGTGACCCTGGACCGGCAGCTCGCCGGACTGGCGCTGTCCAAGCTGGAGGCCGAGATCGGCCCGCTGGCGCTGGCGGCCAGCCGGGACGGGGTGGACGGCGACGTGCTCATCGGGCCCGGCTACCAGGTGCAGGAGGGCCTTCCGGCCGTCTACCTGGAGGACACCACCGCGGTGTGGACGGCCCCGCTGAACAAGCTGTACATCCAGCACCCGACGCTGGGCGACGACGAGCTCGTCAGAGCGGCCCGGCAGACCGTGGGCAGCCTGGTCGACATCGTCATGGCGGGCGCCGGGATAGTTGAGATCCTGCCGCTGGGGCTGACGAAGGCCACCGGCCTGTCGCTGGCCGCGCGCCGGCTGGGTGTGAAGGCGGCGGAGACGATCGCCTTCGGTGACATGCCCAACGACATCCCGATGTTCGGCTGGGCCGCGCACGGGGTGGCGATGGCCAACGCCCACGCGGAACTGAAGGCCGTGGCCGACGAGGTGACGGCCTCCAACGAGGAGGACGGCATCGCGGTGGTGCTGGAACGTCTGCTCGGCGCCGCCTGACGGCTCCGCCCGGGACGGGGAAAGGTCCGGAACAGCCCGCGCCGTGAGGCGCGCTCGAAGTGGCTGCTCCGGACCTTTTTGTTGCTCCCCGCACGGCTCACTCTGCCCCGGCCGCAGGCCCCGTACCAGTGAATTTCCGCGCATCAGCGGTGAATCCGGCGGCCGCCCCGGGGACGGGTCCCGCTCATGTTTCACGTGAAACGGTGGTCGGCTGCGGGTGCCGGGTGAGCGGCCAGGCGAGCAGGCCGACGGCGAGGGCGATCGCGTGCCCGAGGTCGGTGAAATTGGCTCCGGTGAGGAGCGGGATCCCGAAGAAGGCGACGACCCCGGCGAGGTAGAACCATCGCCACGGATGGGGGAGCCGGTAGGTCAGGACCCCGATGGCGGCGGCGAGTCCGTAGCTGACGCCGATGTCGACGACGTGGACCATGCTGCGCGGGGCGCGGTGGGCCCGGATGGCCGAGAGGACCACTCGCTGGCTGACCAGGGTGGCGGTGATGTGGGCGGTCGCGACGATCACGAACCAGCGCAGGGTGCCGAGCCAGCGTTCGACGGGGGCGTGGAAGAACTCGAAGAGCACGGCGTAGAGGGCCAGGGAGGCCGGGTTCTCGATCCAGAAGGCACTGGAGATCAGGGACCGTATCGGGTGCCGGGTGAGCTCGTGGAGGTTGCTGCTGTTGCGGTGGAGCAGGACGTGATCGAGCTGGTCGGGCGCGATGACCACGATGACGCTGGTGAGGGCGATGATCAGCAGCCACAGATGGGTACCCGGCGAGGAGCGTATCCAGGACCTCAGAGGCCTGGACAGCTCGGGCTCGGGGTGCTCGATCATGCACTGATGATGGCCTGCGCGGCTGTGCCCCGCCTGGCCGGTGGGCCGGGCGGGGCACAGTACGCGGAGCGGGCCGGGCTGGGTCCTACTCCTCGCCCGCCAGGGTGAGGCGGCGCAGCTTCTGCCCGGCGTAGACGGTGGCACCGACGGTCACGACGGCGAGCAGCACCGCCGCGGTGGGCAGGCCGACGCTGGCGTCCACGTATCCGGCGCCGGCGACCTTCTCGGCGACGGACAGGGCCCACTGCTGGACGCTGAGGGTCTTGGCACCGGAGACCAGGCTGCCGAAGAGCGACTCCCAGATCAGCGCGTAGACGAGGCCGAAGACGACCGCGTGCCGGCTGACGGTGCCCAGCAGCAGGAACAGCGCGCTGTAGGCGATCGAGGCGACGAGGGCGGCGACCGTGTAGGCGACGGCGATCTGCTGTCCGTTGCCGTTCAGGATGAAACCGGCGATCAGCGTGGGGATCGCGGAGAAGGCCATGGTGACGGCGATCGCGACGATCAGCTTGGTCATGATGATCGTCGGGCGCTTCACCGGCTTGGAGAGCAGGTAGACGATCGAGCCGTCGTCGATCTCGGGGCCGATGGCTCCGGTGCCAGCGATCACGCCGATCAGCGGGACCATCGTGGCGAGGGCGAACCCGCCGAGCAGGTCGGCGGCGACCTTGTCGTCCACCCCGGTGAAGGCGCGGACGGCGACGGCGATGACGATCAGCAGGGCGGGCAGCGCGAAGAGGATCAGCGCGCGGCGGCGGCCGAGCAGGGCCCGGTAGGTGAGCCGGGCGACGGTGGGGTTGTACATGGTGCCAGCTCCTTCAGGCCGCGACGAGGTAGGAGAAGACCGACTCTAGGGACTCGTCGGAGGGCGAGACCGTCAGCAGCCGGATGCCGTGGTCGCGGGCGACCCGCGGCAGCAGCTCGGTGAAGCGTCCGAAGTCGACGGCCTGGATGCGCAGGGCGCCTTCCTTGTGGTCGACCTCGATTCCGGCGGTGGACGGGTCGGCGATCAGGGCCGCGGCAAGGGCCCGGTCGTCGGAGGAGCGGACGAGGTAGCGGTGCGGGCGGTCCGTCATCAGGCGACGGATCTTGCGGAAGTCGCCGGAGGCCGCGTGCCGGCCGGCGACGACCACCTCGATGTGGGAGGCGAGCTGCTCGACCTCTTCCAGGATGTGCGAGGAGAACAGGACGGTGCGTCCCGAGTCGCCCATCCGCCGCAGCAACTCCATGAGCTGCATGCGCTGGCGCGGGTCCATGCCGTTGAAGGGCTCGTCGAGGAGGAGCACGGACGGGTCGTGGACGAGGGCGGAAGCCATCTTCACGCGCTGGCGCATGCCCTTGGAGTACGTGGAGATCTTGCGGTCCTGGGCGTACTCCATCTCGACGGTGGCGAGCGCCCGCTGGGCGGCCGCGTCGTCGAGCCCGTGGAGTTCGGCGTTGGCGACGACGAACTCACGGCCGGTGAGGAAGTCGTACATGGCCTCGCGCTCGGGTACGACCCCGATCTGCTTGTAGACCTGCTCGTTCTGCCAGATCGGCGCGCCGTCGAGGGTGACGGTGCCGGTCGAGGGGGCGAGGAAGCCGCCCATCATGTTGATGAGGGTGGACTTGCCGGCGCCGTTCGGGCCGAGCAGCCCGGTGACCCCGGGGCCGATACGCATCGAAACGTCGTTCACGGCCACGACGTTTCCGAACCAGCGGGAGGTGTGGTCGATGTCGATGAAGGTCACAGCCCGGCCTTCCGGTAGCGGGCCATCAGGGCGGCGTAGGAGCCGGCGATGAGGCCGAGGACGACGAGCAGGTAGACGATGCCGACACCGGTCGAGGGTGCCTCCTGGCCGGGGAAGGCGGAGGTGGCGTCGAGGAAGGAGGCCTGGACCCCGTCGATCAGGCTGATCGGGGAGAAGAGGCCCATCCACTCGATGGCGCCGGTGGCGCCGGTGGAGTAGGCGACGGCCTGCACCGTGGAGACGGCGCCGTAGGGGATGAGGAGCAGGGCGATGACCGCTGCGACGCCGAACCCGCGGCGCGGGGTGAGCGCGGCCATGACGAGGCCGAGGCCGGCGAAGAGCAGCGACAGCAGCAGTACGGACACGAGGCCCCGCGCGAATCCCCCGGTCTGGTGGGCGAAGTCGAACTTGGCCAGCAGCGAGCCGATGTACATGATCAGCAGCGGCGTGGCGGTGAGGATGAACAGCGCCGAGGCCATGGCCGCGTACTTGGCCAGGACGTAGTCGGCGCGCTCGATGGGCCGCGAGAAGTACAGCGGCACCGTCTTGAAGCGGAGGTCCCGGGAGACCGACTGCGGTGCCTGGGAGGCGAGGTAGAGGCCGATGACCACCTGGGTGGTCAGGGCGTACGTCGTGTACTTGAGCGGCAGGTCGGTGGAGCCGGGGACCGCGATGGCCACCGCGACGATGATCAGCGCGGGCACGCACATCACCGCGAAGAGGATCATCGGGAGGACCTTGGACTTGGCGGACCGGCCCAGCCCGTAGGCGCCGCGCAGGGACTGCGAGAACAGCGACTTGCGGGCGTAGGCGCGGCCGAGGCGGGGCCCTTCGTAGGACCGGTATCCGATGTTGTGGATCTGCGTGGAGGTGTCAGGCGCCATCGGAACCGGCTCCCTTCCGGACGAGCTGCTGCTGGTCGTTGTCGCGGAAGACCTCCGCGATGTGGTGGCGGCGCTGCTCCATACGGACCAGGCCGAGGCCGAGGTCGGCGACGGTGTCGCGAACCCGGTCGTACGTCTCTTCCCCGGTGGCCTCGACCAGCAGGATGTGGCCGGCGCCGGGCAGGCCCTGCTCCTCGCCCTCGTGCAGGGTGAGGCCCGCCGCGGTGAGCGCCTCGCGCAGGGCGGCGGTGCCGTCCGGGTGAGTGTCGGAGTCGGTGACCTCGACCGCGAGGGTCGTGGTGGTCTGGGTGAAGTCGCTGGTGGAGCTGGAGCGCAGCAGCTTGCCGCCGTCGACGACCACGACGTGGTCGCAAGTCCGCTCCAGCTCTCCGAGGAGGTGGGAGGTGACCAGCACGGAGATCCCGAAGTCGGTGTAGACGCGGCGGATCAGGCCGAGCATCTCGTCGCGGCCGACGGGGTCGAGGCCGTTGGTGGGCTCGTCGAGGAGGACCAGCTGGGGGTCGTGGACGAGCGCCTGGGCCAGCTTGACGCGCTGCTTCATGCCGGTGGAGTAGCCGCCGATGGGGCGGTAGCGCTCCTCGTACAGCCCCACGTGGCGCAGGGTGTCGGCGGTCCGCTCGCGGGCCGCGGTCGGCGGCAGTCCAGACATGCGCGCCATGTGGACGACGAACTCGGTGGCCGAGACGTCGGGTGGCAGGCAGTCGTGTTCGGGCATGTATCCGACGCGCTCACGGATGGCGCTGCCGTGAGTGGCGACGTCGAGTCCGAGCACGGCGGCGCGCCCCTCGGTGGCGGGGGACAGTCCCAGCAGGATTTTGATCAGCGTGGACTTGCCGGCTCCGTTGGCACCCACGAGTCCGGTAACGCCGGGCCCGATGTCCAGGGAGAGCCGGTCGAGTGCGGTTACTCGGGGGTACCGCTTGCTCAGGCTTTCGGTCGCGATGACAGTCACGAGTCCGACGTTATCGGCGGGATCCCCGGGAATCGTCAGACCTTGAGCTGGATCCCGTCTCCGCCTTCCGGCGTACACACCCGTACTGGAGGCTGACGGGACAGCGCGGCTACGGACCGTGCGCGGGCCGGGTCCGGCCAACTTTATCCACAGGTGCGCGCACGACCCTTGACGTGATCTCCGGTCATTGTCACATTCATCAGTGTCAACTTACGGGCGCGTACGGCTCTACGGACGGACGGCTGGCATGGCTGGGGACACCAAGCGACGCACGGGGCAACTCTCCGCCGACCTGCGCGGGTTCAGGGAGGTCCAGCGTCTCGCCTACGCGTGCGCGGAGACCGTCGCGGCGCAGCTGCGGCCCGGGGTCACCGAGCGCGAGGCGGCCCGGATGCAGCGCGACTGGCTGCGCGAGCGCGGGGTGCGGGACTGGTTCCACCTGCCGTTCGCCTGGTTCGGGGACCGCACCGCATTCGCGAACTTCAAGATCCCCCTCCAGTTCTTCCCCACCAACCGGAAGCTGGAGCCGGGGATGCCGTTCATCCTCGACATGGCGCCCGTCCACCAGGGGTACGCGGCCGACATCGGGTACTCGGGCAGCCTCGGGCTCAACCCGGTGCAGGACCGGCTCATGTCCGACCTGCGCCACCACCGCGCGCTGATCCTGGAGCAGGCGCGCGAGCGCCGCTCCCTGCGCGAGATCTACGAGAACGTCGAGCGGCTGATGACGCGGCAGGGCTACGCCAACCGGCACCGTGCCTACCCCTTCGGCGTGATCGCGCACAAAATAGACAGGGTCAAGGAGCGGCGCTGGTCGCCGACCGCGTTCGGGTTCGGCACCCAGTCCCTGAAGGGCCTGGCCGGTGATCTCCTGCACGGACACCGCGAAGGCTGGTCCCCGCTGTGGAGCCCGTACCGCTTCTCCGACCATCCGCCGCAGCCGGGTCTGTGGGCGGTGGAGCCGCACCTGGGCTTCCGGGGCACCGGCGCGAAGTTCGAGGAGATCCTCGTCGTCACCGACTCCCGGGACCCCGAGGAGAGCGCGTTCTGGCTGGACGAGGAGCTGCCGCACGTGCGGCGCTGGGCTGAGGAGAAGACGGCATGAGCGGGACTGCATTCGCGGGGGCGCGCGAGCGCCGGGTGAGCACGGGCGGGATCGAGCTGTGCGTGGTCGAGCTCGGCGATGCGGACCGGCCCACCGTGGTGCTGGTGCACGGCTACCCGGACAGCAAGGAGGTCTGGTCGGAGGTCGCCGAGCGGCTCGCCGCCCGCTTCCACGTGGTGCTCTACGACGTACGTGGGCACGGGCGCTCCACGGCTCCGGTTCCCCTGCGCGGCGGCTTCACCCTGGAGAAACTGACGGACGACTTCCTGGCGGTCGCGGACGCGGTCAGCCCGGACCGGCCGGTGCACCTCGTCGGCCACGACTGGGGCTCCGTACAGGGCTGGGAGTTCGCGACGACCGCCCGTACCGAGGGCCGGATCGCCTCCTTCACCTCGATGTCGGGCCCCTCCCTCGACCACTTCGGGCACTGGATCAAGAAGCGGATGGCGCGGCCCACCCCGCGCCGGGCCGCTCAGCTGCTGAACCAGGGCGCGAAGTCCTGGTACGTCTACATGCTGCACACGCCGGTCCTGCCGGAGCTCGCCTGGCGCGGTCCGCTCGGCAAGCGGTGGCCCAAGATCCTCCAGCGGATCGAGAAGGTCCCGGCCGGCTCCTACCCGACGGCCTCGCTGCCCTCGGACGCGGCGCACGGAGCCTGGCTCTACCGCGACAACGTACGGTCGCGGATGCGCCGGCCGCGCGCCGACGCCTATGCCCACGTACCGGTCCAGCTGATCACGCCGACGGGCGACGCCTTCCTGTCCGAGCGGCTCTACGACGATCTGGAGCTGTGGGCGCCGGACCTGCTGCGCCGCACCCTACCCGCCAAGCACTGGGTGCCCCGGACCCGTCCCGACCAGCTGGCCGCGTGGATCACCGACTTCGTCACCTCGCGGGAGGAGCCCGCCACCCGCGCGCCGGAGCGGAAGGCGCCGGGGAGGTACGCCGACCGCTTCGGCGGCCAGCTGGTCCTGGTCACCGGCGCCGCCAGCGGCATCGGGCGGGCCACCGCGTTCGCCTTCGCCGAGGCCGGCGCCCGGGTGGTGTGCGTGGACCGGGACGCGGAGGGCGCGGCGCGCACCGCCGACATGGCCCGTCTCGTCGGGGCCGCCGAGGCCTGGGGCGAGTGCGTCGACGTCAGTGACGAGCAGGCCATGGAGAAGCTCGCGGCGAAGGTCGCCGCCGAGTACGGCATCGTGGACGTGCTGGTCAACAACGCCGGCATCGGGCTGTCGGGGCCCTTCCTGGAGACCACGTCCGAGGACTGGAAGAAGGTCCTCGACGTCAACCTGTGGGGCGTCATCCACGGCTGCCGGATCTTCGGCAAGCAGATGGCCGAGCGCGGCCAGGGCGGCCACATCGTCAACACCGCGTCCGCCGCGGCCTATCTGCCGTCCCGGACCCTGCCCGCGTACAGCACTTCGAAGGCGGCGGTGCTGATGCTGTCCGAGTGCCTGCGCGCCGAGCTCGCGTCGAAGTCCATCGGCGTCTCGGCGATCTGCCCCGGCATCGTCAACACCAACATCACCGCGACCTCGCGGTTCGCCGGGGTGGACGAGGCGGAGGAGAAGCGCCGCCAGGAGCGTTCGTCCCGGCTGTACGGGCTGCGCAACTTCCCGCCGGAGAAGGTCGCCGACGCGATCGTGCTCGCCGTGGTGCGCAACCAGGCCGTGGTACCGGTGACTCCGGAGTCCAAAGGTGCGCTGTGGATGTCCCGTTTCGCGCCGGGGACGCTGCGGCGGCTCGCGAGGCTGGAGCCCAAGCTGTGAGTGAGCCCGGCACGGCCATACCCCGCTCCTCCCGGCGGTCGTACCATCCCTCGCAGGAGGGCTCGCCGCGCAAGGCCGTCGAGTACCTGGCGGCTGCACGTGCCGCCCGGGCCGCGGCGGGCGCGGTCGGCCGAGCCGTCATGTCGTAGGGAGCCGGGATTGTCCGATCAGGCGGTAGCCGAGTACCGGATCGAGGATCTGGCCCATCACAGCGGGGCGACGGTGCGCACGATCCGGGCGTACCAGGACCGCGGTCTGCTGCCGAAGCCTGAACGGCGAGGCCGCTCCAACGTCTACCGGGACACGCATCTGGCGCGGCTGCGCCAGATCGCGGACCTGCTCGACCGCGGCTACACCCTGGCCTCCATCAAGGAATTGCTGGAGGCCTGGGACGCGGGCCGCGGGCTGGGCGGCGTACTGGGGCTGGTCGCCGAGGTGCACGGGCCGTGGACCGACGAGGAGGCGGCCCGGATCAGCCGGGACGAGCTGAACGAGCGGTTCGGCGGCAGGCCCGACGACGACGCGGTGGGCGAGGCGTGCGAGCTGGGCGTGCTGGAGCGGATCGCGGGGCGCCCGGACGAATTCCTGGTGCCCTCACCGCAGGAGCTGGCGGTGGCCGCCGAGCTGTACGCGGCCGGGGTACCGCTGGTGGCGATCACCGGGCACCTTCGGGAGCTGCGCGGACAGGTGGAGCACATCGCCTCGCGGTTCCTGGAGTTCACCACCGAGCACGTCTTCGCGCGCTACCTCGGGCACGTACCGCCGACGGACGCGGACGCGGCGGAGGCGGCGACGATGGTACGGAGACTGCGGCCACTGGCCCAGCAGACGGTGGACGCCGAACTGGCGCGGGCCATGCGCCTGTTCGCCACCCGGCATCTGCAGCGGCACCTGGGCGCCGTCGGCTCCGCGCAGCCGTCCGGGCCGTCCCCGGTGGCATTGCCCGCCGAGACGGTGCGGGCCGTGCAGGAGCTCGTGGGCCCCGACCACGTGGCGGAGTTCGTCCGGGCCGCGACGGAGCGGGAACTCCAGGCCCGGACGATGAACGACTTGGCGCGCCGGGGCGGCCGGTAAAGCTCGCTCGGTCTCGCTCAGTAGTCCACAGGGCGGATCACGCGTTTGGCATCAAAACCGGGCCAACCGGCTGTGGACAACTCGGGTTTCCTTGTGGGCAACCGCGGTCGCGTCCGGGCCGATGGGCTCGCACTCCTCGTTGGTGCGGGTACTTTCGGCCACCGGAGACACGGGCGCCGGCCCGAGGGCGCCGTCGGGCACGCCCTGGCGGGGGTTCCCGTACAGGAGGCCGGCGAGAACCAGTCCGACCACCCCGCCGACCAGTTGGGCGGCGACGAACCCGGGCAGCGACTGCGGGGCTATCCCGGTGAAGGAGTCACTGAACGCGCGCCCGATGGTGCCGGCCGGGTTGGCGAAGGAGCCCGAGGAGGTGAACCAGATCGCGGCGGCGATGTACGCGGCGACCGCGGCCGGGATCAGCTTCGGCCGGCCGATGCGGCCCAGCCCCTGGATGACCAGGACGAGTCCGGCGGTGGCGACGACCTCGCCGACCAGCAGGTGACCGCCGGTGCGGACCTGGGTGGCGAAGGTGCCGGGGACGCGTCCGAACATGACTTCGGCGAGGACGGCGCCGCCGACGGCCCCTGCGGTCTGGGCGGCGGTGTAGACGAGGGCCTCCCCGCCGCCGACCCCCTCACCGCCACTGCGCCGCCCCCACCAGGAGGCGAGGGTGACGACTGGGTTGAGGTGGGCACCGGAGAGCGGCCCGAACAGGGTGATGATCAGGCCGAGGCCGATCGCGGAGGCGGCGGAGTTGGCGACGAGGGCGACGCCGGTGTCGCGGCTGAGGGCCGCGGCCTGGATTCCGGATCCGATCACGACCACGAGAAGGCCGGCGGTACCGATGAGCTCGGCGGCCGCGCGGCGCGGCAGAGATACGCGGACTGTCATGGTTCCCCCCTCTGGGCAGCACTACAGTGGAAAATGTATTCCGTATCTTGGAAGTGCGATAGAGGGGTCCAGGCCTCGGCGCCCGCGGAAATTCCCTGCCGGCAACCCCCACGACCCGGCACGCTGGGGACATGGACGACAGACGCACCGTGAAGGTGTCCAAATACGTCTCGAAACACCTGCGGCATCAGCCGGATCGCATCGGACTGGTGCTCGACGGCCAGGGCTGGGTGGAGATCGACGACCTGCTGCGGGCGGCCGCCGCGCACGGCTTCCACGTCAGCCGCGCCGAGCTCGACCACGTCGTCGCGACCAACGACAAGAAGCGCTTCGCCGTCGAGGGCACCCGCATCCGGGCCAGCCAGGGACACACCGTCGCGGTGGACCTGGACCTCCCGGAGTCCGAGCCGCCGGCGTACCTGTACCACGGCACCGTGGCCTCCGCCCTGGACGCGATCCGCGCCGAAGGGCTGCGCCCGATGGCCCGCCACCACGTCCACCTGTCCCCGGACCGGGAGACCGCGACCCGGGTGGGCGCGCGGCGCGGACGGCCGGTCGTGCTCAGCGTCGACGCCGGGGCGATGCGGGCGGCCGGGCACGTCTTCCGGATCAGCGCCAACGGGGTGTGGCTGGCGGACGCCGTACCGCCGGAGTTCCTGCGCTTCTCCTAGCGGGCGGCGTGGCGGCATGCGGTCGACGACATGCGGTGGGTGGCATGCCCCGGGGCGGGGGAATTCACAGGGAGATTGTCAGATCATCGCCCTACTCTGTCCTCATTCCGGGATCTGTGAGGGGGGGTACCTCGCGATCGCCGAACTTTCCATGCGAGCACGCGAGGTGACACCCCATGACATCCACATCCCCGAACGAGACACCCGAGGCCCCCGCATCCGCCGGAGCCGCCGGCACCTTCCAGGTCGACCTGCGCGGCCTGGTCGACCTGCTCTCCCACCACCTCTACTCCAGCCCGCGCGTCTACGTCCGCGAGCTGCTGCAGAACGCCGTGGATGCCGTCACCGCCCGGCAGGCACACGAGCCCGGCGCGCGGATCCGCATCCGTCTGTCCGCCTCCGCCGGCCGCGTCACCATCGAGGACTCCGGCATCGGCCTGACCGCCGCCGAGACCCACTCCTTCCTCGCCACCATCGGCCGCAGCTCCAAGCGCGGCGACCGCGAGCTGGCGGAGCGTGGCCTGGAGAGCGCCCGCCAGGAGTTCCTGGGCCAGTTCGGCATCGGCCTGCTCGCCTGCTTCGTCGTGGCCCGCCAGATCCGCGTGGTCACCCGCTCCGCCCGCGACCCGCAGGCCGCGCCCGTCGAATGGCTGGCCACGGACAACGGTTCGTACACCGTCCGCGAACTCCCCCACGAGGCCCGCCCGGAGCCCGGCACCACCGTCATCCTGGAGTCCCGCCCGGGCGCCGAGGAGTGGACCACCCCGGCCAAGGTCGAGCAGCTGGCCCGCGACTACGGCTCCCTGCTCCCGTACGACATCACCTTCGACGACGGAGAAGGCGGCGAGCCCCGCCCGATCACCGACCGGCCCGCCGTCTGGGACCGCCCCCACCCCACCCCCGCCGCCCGACGGGTCGCGCTCGCCGGCCACTGCGCGCAGCTGTTCGGCTTCGCCCCGCTCGACAGCATCGACCTCGACCTGCCGGTCGCCGGAGTGCGCGGCGTGGCGTACGTCCTGCCGGAGCCGACCAGCCCCGCCCATCGGGCCGGACACCGCGTCCACCTCAAGGGCATGCTGCTCACCGACCAGGCCGACAACCTGCTGCCCGACTGGGCCTTCTTCGTCCGCGCCGTCATCGACACGGACACCCTGCGGCCCACCGCATCCCGCGAGAACCTGTACGACGACGAGACCCTGGCCGCCGTACGGGAGGCCCTCGGCGCCCGCGTACGGGGCTGGCTCGCCGAACTCGCGGCGAGCGAACCGGAGCGCCTGGCCGCGTTCTTGGGCGTCCACCACCTCGGGGTGAAGTCCCTGGCCCGGCACGACGCGGAACTGCTCGGCCTGATGCTGCCCTGGCTGCCGTTCGAGACCAGCGACGGTTCGATGAGCCTGGAGGAGTTCGCGGCCGCCCACACCGAGATCCACTTCACGCGCACCGTCGAGGAGTTCCGCCAGATCGCCCCGATCGCGGCCGCCCACGGCCTCGGCGTCATCAACGCCGGCTACACCTACGACGCGGACCTGCTGGCCCTGCTGCCCTCCGTACGGCCCGACCTCAAGGTCGCCGAGCTGGACGCGGGAGCCGTCACCGAGCGCCTCGACCCCGTCCCGAGCTCGGCCGAACTGGCCCTGGCCGCCTTCCTGTCCACCGCGCGCACCCGCCTGGAGCCGCAGGGCTGCGATGTGGTGCTGCGTGCCTTCCAGCCCGTCTCCGTCCCGGCCCTCTACCTGGACGACCGGCAGGCCCGGCAGGAACGCGACCGCACCGCCGCGCTGGAGAGCGCCGACTCGCTGTGGACCGGCATCCTCGGCGCACTGCGCGGTTCGGCGCCGCGCGCCCGCCTGGTCCTCAACCACAACAACCCGCTGATCCGACGGATCGCCTCACTGCCCGACGAGACCCTGACCGGCACCGCCGTCGAATCGCTGTACGGGCAGGCCCTGCTGATGTCCCAGCGGCCGCTGCGCCCCGCCGACTCCACCCTGCTCAACCGGGCCTTCCTCGGGCTCCTGGAATGGGCGACCCACCCCGCCGAGGCCCAGGAGGGACCGAAGTGAGCACGATGACGCGCGAGGAGATCGAGCAGGGCCTCCAGGAGAACCGCTTCGCGCCCGGCGGCACCGCCCGCAACGCGCACGCGGAGGTGCTGGCCGCCGCCGCCGAGGCGAGCGGGGACTCCGAGCTGTTCCGCGACGCGCTGGACAACCTGATCAACTCGTACTTGTACAGCTCTGAGTCGACGAAGATGCTCGTGCCCTTCGCCCGGCTGCTCCAGGAGTACGACAAGGACCCCGGCGCCTTCTCCAAGGGGGACGCCCATTCGCTGTTCTGGCAGTTCAAGTGGGTGGCCACGGCCATCAGCGAATCCCCCGAGATCCCCCTGGAGTCCGCCACCGGCTGGCTGGACGAGATGGAGCGCCGCTACCGGATCGCGGGCTACAGCGAGCGGCCCGTACGCGAGTCCGAGCTGTGGTTCGCCGATGTGATCGGTGACGACGAGCGGGCCGAGCGGGCCTACGCGCGCTGGCAGGCCGCCGACCGCGACGACATGAGCGACTGCCACGCCTGCGAGCTCAACGGCCAGGGCCACTACGCGATGCTGCGCGGCGATGACGCCCGGGCCCTGGAGGTCTGGCAGCCGGTGCTGGCCGGCGACAAGACCTGCGCCGAGGAACCGCACCGGGTACTGGCCACCGCGCTGCTGCCGCTGCTGCGGCTCGGGCGGTTCGAGGAAGCCCGTGCCCAGCACCTGCGCGGTTACCGCATGGCCCGGGGCAAGGAGAGCCTGCTGCCCTCGGTCGGCAAGCACATCGAGTTCTGCGCCCTCACCGGCAACGAACCGCGCGGCCTGGAGATCCTGGCCGAACACGCCGCGCACGTGGCGCCGCTGGCCAACCTCGACGACCGGCTGTCCTTCCACGGCGGCGTCCTCGTCCTGCTGCGCCGGCTCAATGACCTGGGGCACGGCCACCTCCCGGCCGTCCCCTACGAGGGCGTGCCGCGCACCGTGGCCGAGCTGTACGAGGTGCTGCGCGCGGACGCCCTCGACATCGCCCGGCGGTTCGACGCGCGCAACGGCACCACCCGGGTCTCGGAGCGGTTCCTCGCCCGGATCGGCGGGACGCCGCTGGTCGACGTACTCCCGCTGGGGGTGCGCAGCGCGGCCCTGCCGCAGCCGGCGCCCGCCGCCGCGCCGGTGGCGGCACCGGTTCCCGCCCCGGCCGCGGACGGCGCCGCTCTCGCCGAGCTGGTGCGGCGCGCCCGGGCGGCGCGTGACCTGGGGCATCCGGGTTCGGACGGCCTCTGGGCCGAGGTGGCCGCACGGGTGGGGACCGGGCCCGAGGACGGGGCGGGCCCCGTTGACGCGGTGGGCCCGGTCGACGCGGTGGATCCGCTGGTGCGGGTCGATGTGGCGGACCACCGGGCCCTGGTGGCCGCGCGCGCCGGGGCCGGCGACGCGGCGACGCTGGTGAAGGCGGTCCGCGACGACTACCGGGCGCTGGGTCGGGAGGAGCGTGCGGCGCTGGCGGAGCTCCGGCTGTCGAGCCTGGCCGCGCAGTCCGGGGCCGCTCCGGGGGAGATCCGGGAACTGCTGGCCGTGGCCCTGCGGGCCGCCGAGGCGCTGGACGCGGACGAGCCGCTGCGGGTCCGCCGGATCGCGCTCGCGGAACTGTCCGCGATCCGCCTGGAGTCGTACCTGCGCTCGCTGGAAGCCACTGACGCCCACGATCACGGCCACGGCCACGGCCACGGCCACGGCCAGGATCGCGGGCACGGGGAGCTGGCGGCGGAGCTCACCGCTTTCGTCGCCGCCTATGCGCAGTCGCTGCCCGACCTGGTGGCGGAGGCCGAGGAGATGCTCGGCCGGATCGCCCTGTCGGAGGGGGACCCGGAGCGGGCCGTACCCCTGCTGGCCGCGGCCGCCGCCCGGGCGATCGCGGCGGGCCGGCCCTGGCAGGCGGTGGACCCGCTGGTGCTGCGGGCCGGGGTGCTGATGTCCCTCGGCCGCCCCGAGGAGGCGGAGGAGGACGCGCGTTCCGGGCTGGCGCACGCCGGGGAGCTGACGGACGCCGAGCAGCAGGCCGTCGTACGGCTCACCCTCGCTGACATCCTGCTGGAGCGGGCCGCCGCCGCGGAGGCGGCGGAGCTCGCGCTCACGGCGGCGCACTGGTTCGACCAGGCCGGCCTCACCGCCGACGGCGGCGCCCAGGCCCGGCTCCTGCTGGCGCGGGCGTACGCGCACCAGCACCGCAACGCGGACGCGGCCGAGGTGCTGCGGTCGACGCTGCCGGACCTGCTGGAGCACGGCGAGCAGCAGGCCCTGGCCGTAAGGGAGTTCCTCGGGGATCTGCTGCGCGAACTCGGGGAACCGCGTGAGGCGGCGGAGCAGTACCTGCTGGCGGCGGAGCTGGTGAAGGGCTGGGAGGACCCGCGTCCACAGGCGGGCCTGGCGCAGTCCGCCGCCGACCAGCTGAGCGAGGCGCGGCTGACACCGGAGGCGGTCGCCGCGTACGAGCGGGCCCTGGAGCTGCACCGGCTCTCGGGGGACGCGCCGGTGGCCGAGGTCCGCGTACTGCGGTCCCTGGCCTGGCTGGCGATCCGCAAGGAGGTCAGTGCCACGGGCGTGGCGCGGGCCCGGGCGCTGATGGCCGAGGCGGCCGGGATCCTGGAGACGGCGCGGGGTGACGCCCCGGACTCGCCGGAGCTGCGTTCCGAGCTCGCCCAGACCTGGCATCAGCTGGCGCAGGTGCTGGACCGGTGGGTCTCCGTCCACGTCCAGGAGGACGATGACGAGGACTCCGGCCCCGCGGAGGCGCTGGAGGACGCCGAGCTGACCGCACTGCGGCTGGAGGAGGTCCTGCTGTGGGACCGCGCGGCCGGTGTCTACACCGACCTCGGCGGCGACCATCTGGCGGAGCGTTTCCAGTGCCTGAACAACGCGGCCTGGACCGAACGCGAGCTGGGCCGCCCCGAGGCGGGCGCCGCCCGGCTCTCGGCTCTGATCGAGGAGCTCCGCACCTGGCCCGAGGACGCCGTGCCGGAGTGGATCCTGCCCCGCGCGGAGCGGACCGTCGCCCATCTGACGGACTGACCGGACGAGCGAGCGACCAGGCCCCCGCCACCTCATGGTGGCGGGGGCCTGGCGTCAGCTCAGTTGGGCGAGCCCCTCGGTGGCGATCTTCTCGAAGACGGTCTCGTCGGCCGCGAAGTCGGAGTCCGGGATGGGTGCGTGGATCGCGATTTCGGTGAAGCCGAGCTCGCGGTGTCGGCCCGCGAAGTCGACGAAGGCGTCCACGGACTCCAGCATCGTGTTGCGCTCCGGGGTGAACCCGGTGAGCAGGATCTTCTCCATCTGCGCCGCGTTCCGCCCGATCTCCGCGCACGCCTTGTCGAGCTTGGCGAGCTGGCCTCGGATGGCCTCCAGCGAATCCTCGGGCGTGCCGTTCTCGAAGACCTTCGGGTCGCCGGTGGTCACCCAGGCCTGGCCGTACCGGGCGGCGAGCTTGAGCCCGCGCGGTCCGTTGCCGGCCACGGCGAACGGCAGGCGAGGCTCCTGCACGCAGCCGGGGATGGTGCGGGCCTCCTCCGCGGAGTAGAAGGTGCCCTGCTGGGTCACCGCGCCCTCGGTCAGCAGTCGGTCCAGCAGCGGAACGAACTCGGCGAAGCGGTCGGCCCGCTCGCGCGGGGTCCAGGCCTCCTGGCCCAGCGCGGTCGCGTCGAAGCCGTCGCCGCCGGCGCCGATGCCGAGAGTGACCCGGCCGCCGGAGATGTCGTCGAGGGAGATGAGTTCCTTGGCCAGGGTCACGGGGTGCCGGAAGTTCGGCGAGGTGACCAGCGTGCCCAGGCGCAGCCGCTCGGTGGCGGTGGCCGCAGCGGTGAGGGTCGGCAGCGCCCCGAACCACGGGCCGTCGCGGAAGGTCCGCCAGGAGAGGTGGTCGTAGGTGTAGGCGGTGTGGAACCCGAGCCTTTCGGCCCGCGCCCACTGGTCGCGGCCTCCTTCGCGCCACGGACGTACCGGCAGGATCACAGTGCTCAGACGCAGACTCATGCCGCCGAGCCTACGGCGCGTGCTGCGCCGCCCGTGCGCCACGCCTACGATGTTTCACGTGAAACATGCGCTCCGAAGCGAATGTTTCACGTGAAACACAGGAGCCTCGAACGGATCTTGCCAACACCTGTCCGGGTGGTCCGGGGCCATGGGCGAAGATGGAGCTGTGACCTCGGCTCCCCAGCGCCCGGACGGGCAGACCCCCGCACCCCGGCTCATCGCCACCGACCTCGACGGCACCCTGCTCCGCGACGACAAATCCGTCTCGCCGCGCACCGTTGCCGCGCTCGCCGCCGCCGAGGAGGCCGGGATCGAGGTCTTCTTCGTCACCGGCCGCCCGGCACGCTGGATGGACGTGGTCGCCGACCATGTACACGGGCACGGCCTGGCGATCTGCGCGAACGGGGCCGCCGTCGTCGATCTACACGCCGGCCGGGAATTCGTGCAGGTGCGGGCACTGCCCCGGGATACCGCGCTGACCGTGGTGAACGCGCTCCGGGCCGCCGCCCCCGGCACGTCCTTCGCCGTGGAGCGCACCACCGGCATCAACTATGAGCCGAACTACCCGCCCTTCTTCCAGGACCCGGGCGCCACGGTGGCGACCGTCGAGAAGCTGCTCCACGAGGAGCCCGACACCACCGCGGCACCCGTGCTGAAGCTGCTCGCGCACCACTCCGAACTGTCGCCGGACAAGTTCCTGACGCTGGCCCGCTCTGCGGCGGGCGACCACGCCTCCATCACCCGGTCCAGCCCGACCGCCCTGCTGGAGATCAGCGGGCTCGGCATCTCGAAGGCCAGCACCCTGGAGCTGTGCTGCGCCGAGCGCGGGATCTCCCCGGCGGAGGTCGTGGCCTTCGGGGACATGCCGAACGACGTGGAGATGCTCCGCTGGGCAGGCACCTCGTACGCGATGGGCAACGCCCATCCGGATGTGATCGCGGCCGCGTCCGGCCGTACCGTCGCCAACAACGAGGACGGGGTCGCCGTCGTCATCGAGCGCATCATCGCCGAGCGGGCCGCGGCCCGGCCCTAAGCCCGGCCCGCAAGCCCCGGCCCGGCCCTAAGCCCCGGTCACAGGGACATCCGCTAGAGCGGCGCTTCCCAGACCAGGGTCGTGCCGCCGCCGTCCTCGCCGATGCCGGGGCGCTGCGAGCTGGAGCCGCCCAGGGATTCCGCCCGGCGGCGCAGGTTCCGCAGCCCGCTGCGGCGGCCGCCCTCCACGATGCCGACCCCGTCGTCGGCGACCTCCAGCCGCACCCCGGGCCGGCCGTCGGACAGGGTGGCCGTACAGTCCACGACCACCTCGATCCGGGTCGCCTCGGCGTGCCGGAAGGCGTTCGACAGGGCCTCGCGCAGAGCGGCGATCAGGTTCTTGCCGACCAGCTCACCGACGACCGCGTCGATGGGGCCGAGGAAGCGGTGCGCGGGCTTGAACCCCAGCGGCACCGCGGCCATGTTGATCTCCCTCAGCACCCGGGTGCGTAGCCCCGAAGGCGCTTCCGCGGGGCCCTGCTGGAGCGCGAAGATCGCGGTCCGGATCTCCTGGATCGTCACGTCCAGCTCGTCCACGGCCTTGCCGACCCCGTCACGCACCTCGGGGACGATGGACCGGCGCTGGGCGCCCTCCAGCATCATCCCGGTGGCGAACAGCCGCTGGATGACGAGGTCGTGCAGGTCGCGGGCGATCCGGTCGCGGTCCTCGAACACCGCGAGCCGCTCCCGGTCGCGCTGCGCCTCGGCCATCATCAGCGCGAGCGCCGCCTGTGAGGCGAACTGCGTGGCCAGGGTCCGCTCGGACTCGGTGAAGGGCCGCTTGCCACGGGCCCGGGGGGTGACGAGGGCGCCCAGGACCCGCCCGCCGCTCTGCAGGGGGAGCATCATGCAGGGCCCGTACTGGCTGGTCAGCGGGCTCATCATGCGCGGATCCGAAGCGGCGTCGTCTGCGAAGACCGCATCGCCCTGGAGCAGCTTCTCCACCACCGGACTCCCGGCCGGGATCACCACACCCAGCGAGGTGGCCGGGTTGTCGGCGGAGACGGCCACGATCTCCATCCCGCCCTCCTCGGTGGGCAGCAGCACGATTCCGGCGGAGGAATCGGCCAGGTGGCGGGCCTGTTCGGCCACGACGGCGAGCGCGTCGTCCGCGTCCCCGCCCGACAGGAGGGCGGTGGTGACGGCCACCGAGCCGTCGATCCAGCGCTCGCGCTGGGTGGCCGCCTCGTACAGGCGGGCGTTGCCGATGGCGATACCGGCCTCGGTGGCCAGTACCCGGACCATGTGGACGTCGTAGTCGTTGAACTCGCCGCCGCCGTTCTTCTCCGCGAGGTAGAGGTTCCCGAAGATCTCGCCCTGCACGCGGATGGGGACGCCGAGGAACGACTTCATGGGCGGGTGGTGCGCCGGGAAGCCGGCCGAGCGCGGATCCTTCGTCAGATCGGGGAGCCGAACCGTGTCGGGGTGCGAGATCAGTGCGCCGAGCAGGCCCCGCTTGCCGTCGGGCCGGTGCCCGATCTTGCGGGCCAGCTCGGTGCTCATGCCGTGGGTGACGAAGTCGGAGAGCCCGCGGCCCTCCGTGTCGACGACGCCGATCGCCGCGTAGCGGGCGTCCGCGAGCTCGGCCGCGGTCTCGCAGATGCGGTCCAGGGTGGAGTGCAGTTGAAGGCCGGTGCCGACCGACCGCATCGCCTCCAGCAGCTGCGGGACGCGGGCGGTGAGCTCGGTGGACAGGCCCTGGAGGCTGTGGGCGGCCCGGGTGGCGGCCTCCAGCGTGTCCGGAGCCGCCCCCGGTTCCGCGGCGTCCGGCCCGTCCGGTGAATCCGATGAGCCCGGTGAGGGCTCGGGTGATTCCTGCGACTCCTGCACTGACATGCCCTTGAGCGTAGTTAGTCCCATTTACTGGGGAAAGTCGGCCAACGTCCTGTCCGCAGCGCGTTCGCGCTCCAGCAGGCTGCGCAGCGGCCCCTCGACGGCGGCCAGCTCCTCGTACGCGCCGCGCTGTACGACCTCACCATGATCCAGCACGATCACCTCGTCCACCGCCTCCAAACCGGCCAGCCGGTGCGTGATCAGGACAGTGGTGCGGCCCTCGGTCGCGGCCAGCAGATCCGCCGTCAGGGCGTCGGCGGTGGCCAGGTCCAGGTGCTCGGCCGGCTCGTCCAGGACGAGCACGGGGAAGTCGGCGAGCAGCGCCCGGGCCAGGGCCAGACGCTGACGCTGCCCCCCGGAGATCCGCGCGCCGTGCTCGCCGACCAGGGTGTCCAGCCCGTCCGGGAGCCCCTCGGCCCAGTCCAGCAGCCGGGCCGCCGCCAGCGCGTCGCGCAGCTGCCCCTCGCTCGCGCCGGTCCGGGCGAGGCGCAGGTTCTCCCGCACCGAGCTGTCGAAGATGTGCGCGTCCTGGGCGCAGAGCCCCACGAACCGGCGTACGTCGTCGCTGTCGAGCGCCCGCGCCTGCGTCCCGCCCAGGCTGTACGCGCCTTCGTGCGGGTCGAGGAAACGCAGCAGGAGCTGCGCCAGTGTGGTCTTGCCCGAGCCCGAGGGGCCCACGACGGCGATGCGCCGGCCGGCCTCCAGCGTCAGGTCCAGCCCGTGCAGCGCGTCGCGCTCCTGTCCGGGGTGCCGGACGGCGATCCCGGTCAGCCGCACCGGGAAGGGGGACTCGGGCACCTCGGCGGCCTGCTCCGGCTCGGCGACGGGGACCGGCGCGTCGATGACCTCGTAGACCCGCTCGGCGCTGCGGCGCACCCGCTGCCGGTACTGGACCGCCAGCGGAAGCCCGTTGACGGCCTCGAAGGCGGCGAGCGGGGTCAGCACGACCACCGCCATGGCCACCCCGGAGAGCCTGCCGTCGGCCACGGCGCCCGCTCCGGCGGCCGCGGCGAGCAGCACGGTCAGCCCGCACACCAGGGCGGTCAGTCCGCTGCCGAGCCCGGTGGCGGCCGCCCCGCGAGCGGCGATGGCGGTCAGCGTGCGGTCGCTCTCGCGGGCCCGGCCCTTGCGCTCCTCCAGGGCGCCGGCGACGGTCAGCTCGGCGGTTCCGGTCAGCAGATCGGCCACCCGACTGGCGAGTTCGCCGCGGGCGGGTGCAAGCCGCCGCTCCGCACGGCGAGCGCAGGCCCCGCTGACGAGCGGCGCGCCGACCCCGGCGGCGAGCAGCCCGAGGGCGAGGGCGGCCCCGGCCTGCGGCAGCAGCCAGGTGGTGAAGGCGACCGAGCCGGTTCCGACGATCAGCGCGGTGCCGACCGGCAGCAGCCAGCGCAGCCAGTAGTCTTGGAGGGCGTCGGCGTCGGCCACCAGCCGGGCCAGCAGATCCCCGCGCCGCTGTTCCCGCAGCCCGGCGGGCGCGATCCGCTCCAGCCGGCGGAACACCGAGACCCGCAGGTCGGCGAGCATCCGCAGCACCGCGTCGTGCGAGACGAGCCGCTCGGCGTACCGGAAGACGGCCCGCCCGATGCCGAAGGCCCGGGTGGCGGTGACCGCCATCATCAGATAGAGCACCGGTGGCTGTTCGGAGGCCCGCGAGATCAGCCAGCCCGAGACGGCCATCAGTCCGACCCCGCATCCGACGGCCAGCGCACCGAGCAGCAGCCCGAGCCGGAACCGTCCCCGCCAGGCCCTCGCCACGTCCCGGACCCTGCGGAGCGGATCGCCCGCGCCCGAGACGCTTCCGGCGGCCCGGGACGGCTGCTCCGGCGCCGCACCGAGGATCCATTCCCCGGGATCCGCCGCCGCGCCCGGGGGCGGCGTCCTGAGAGCCGCCCCGGCGACGGTGCGGGACGCGTCGGGGGAGCGCTCCGCGGGGTCCGTTCCGGCGTCCGCCAGACCCACCGTGACCACCCGGCCGGCGACGGCCAGCAACGCCGGCCGGTGGACGACCAGCAGGACCGTGCGCCCCACGGCGAGGCGCCGGACGGCGTCCACCACGGCGGCCTCGGTCTCCCCGTCCAGCGCCGCCGTGGGCTCGTCCAGCAGCAGCACGGGCCGGTCCGCGAGGAACGCCCGCGCCAGCGCCAGCCGCTGCCGCTGCCCGGCGGACAGCCCGGCGCCGTCCTCGCCCAGCGCGGTGTCCACACCCCGGGGCAGCGCGGCCACGAAGGCCCACGCCCCGGCGTCCTTCAGCGCCTCGGCCACGTCGGCGTCGGACGCCCCGGGCCTGGCCAGTCGTACGTTCTCGGCGATCGTCCCGGCGAACAGGTGCGGCCGCTGGGGCACCCAGGCGATCCGCTCCCGCCACTGCTCCGGCGACAGCTCCGCCAGGTCCACGCCCCCGACCCGGACCCGGCCGGCCGTCGGTGTCACGAACCCCAGCAGCACGTGCAGCAGCGTGGACTTGCCCGCCCCGCTCGGCCCGGTGAGCGCCACGCACTCGCCGGGCTCCACCGTCAGCGACACCGGCCCGGGCGAGTCCTCGCCGCGCCCCTCGTACCGGACGGCCACCCCGTCCAGCTCGATCCTCAGCGGGGCCCCGGCGGGCAGGACGGCGGAGCCGCCCGTGCCCACGGCCGGGGTCTCCAGCACCTCGAAGATCTCCTCGGCGGCCGCCAGGCCCTCGGCCGCCGCGTGGTACTGCGCCCCGACCTGCCGCAGTGGCAGGTACGCCTCGGGCGCCAGGATCAGGATGACCAGCCCGGTGTAGAGGTCCAGCTCCCCGTGGACGAGCCGCATCCCGATGGTGACCGCCACCAGCGCCACCGACAGGGTGGCCAGCAGCTCCAGCGCGAACGACGACAGGAACGCGATGCGCAGCGTCCGCATCGTGGCCTGCCGGTAGTCATCGGTGATCTTGCGGATCGACTCGGCCTGCGCCTTGGCCCGTCCGAACACCTTCAGCGTCGGCAGCCCGGCCACCACGTCCAGGAAGTGGCCCGACAGCCGCGACAGCAGCCGCCACTGGCGGTCCATCCGCGACTGGGTCGCCATGCCGATCAAGGCCATGAAGAGCGGGATCAGCGGCAGCGTGACCACGATGATGGCCGCCGACACCCAGTCCTCGGTGACGATCCGGGCGAGCACCGCCGCCGGGACGACCACCGCGAGCCCCAACTGGGGCAGGTAGCGGGAGAAGTAGTCGTCGAGCGCGTCCACACCCCGGGTGGCCAGGGCCACCAGGGATCCGGTCCGCTGCCCGCTGAGCCAGCCGGGCCCCAGCTCCGTGGCACGGTCCAGCAGCCGTCCCCGTAGCTCCGACTTGACCGCCGCGCTCGCCCGGTGGGCGGCCAGTTCGGTCACCCACGCGACCAGGGCCCGCCCCAGTGCCACCGCGGCGAGCAGCAGCAGTGGCGTCCTCAACGCCGCTCCGTCCAGGCCCTCCTCGAAGGCCCCGACCACGATCTCGGCGATGAGCATCGCCTGGCCGACGACCAGCCCCGCCCCGGCCAGCCCCAAGGCCACCACTGCCGCCAGGAAGAGGCGAGTGGAGCGGGCGTACCGGAGCAGGCGCGGGTCGATCGGTTTCACGTGAAACATCCCCCAGAGCAGGGTCAGGCAGAAGGATCAGGCAACGGCGATCGGTGTGGGGCGGGGCTCAGTGCGCGTCGGCGATGTGCTGTGTGCCGATGCGCTTGCGGAACACCCAGTAGGTCCAGCCCTGGTAGAGCAGGACGACCGGGGTCGCCACGCCCGCGCACCAGGTCATGATCTTCAGGGTGTACGGACTGGACGAGGCGTTGGTGACCGTGAGGTTCCAGGCGTCGTTCAGCGAGGACGGCATGACGTTCGGGAAGAGCGTCAGGAACAGCATCGCGACGGCGGCCGCGATGGTGACTCCGGACAGGGCGAACGACCAGCCCTCGCGGCCCGCCAGATTGCAGCCGAGGGCGCCCAGCAGGGCCACCACGGCGACGATCATCGCGATCAGGCTCCAGCCGTCACCGCGCGAGAGCTGGGTCCAGATCAGGAAGCCGAGGGCCAGCACCGCGGTGACCACACCCAGCCGGGTGGCCAGGGCGCGCGAGCGGTCCCGGATGTCACCGACCGTCTTGAGCGAGGTGAACACCGCGCCGTGGAAGGTGAACAGGGTGAGGGTGACCAGGCCGCCGAGGAGCGCGTACGGGTTCAGCAGGTCGAAGAGGCTGCCGACGTACTCCATGTCCGCGTCGATCTTCACACCGCGCGTGATGTTGGCGAAGGCCACACCCCACATGAACGCGGGGATCAGCGAGGTCCAGAAGATCGCGTGTTCCCAGTTGGTCTGCCACTTGTCCTCGGGCCGCTTGTGCCGGTACTCGAAGGCGACACCGCGGATGATGAGGCAGACCAGGATGAGCAGCAGCGGCAGGTAGAAGCCGGAGAAGAGGGTGGCGTACCACTCGGGGAAGGCGGCGAAGGTCGCGCCGCCCGCCGTGAGCAGCCAGACCTCGTTGCCGTCCCACACGGGTCCGATCGTGTTGATCAGGACCCGCTTCTCGGTGCGGTCACGGGCGAGCAGCTTGGTCAGGACGCCGACGCCGAAGTCGAAGCCCTCCAGGAAGAAGTAGCCGGTCCACAGGACGGCGATGAGTACGAACCAGACGTCGTGGAGTTGCATGGTGTGGTCTCCTCAGCCTCAGTACGAGAAGGCCATCGGCCTGTCGGCGGTGTTGTCGTCCCCGCCGATCTTGGTGGGCGGGTTGAGGTCGGCCTCCGTGAGCTCCGGCGGGCCGGCCTTGACGTACTTCACGAGGAGCCGGACCTCGATCACCGCGAGCACGGCGTACAGCAGGGTGAAGACGACCATCGAGGTGATGACCTCACCCTGGGAGACACCCGGCGAGACGGCGTCCCGGGTGCGCAGGACCCCGTAGACGACCCACGGCTGGCGGCCCATCTCGGTGAAGATCCAGCCCCAGGAGTTGGCGATCAGCGGGAACCCGAGCGTCCAGATCGCGGTGAGCCAGTACAGCCGGGTCAGGCGCGGGCTGAGCGGCTTGTGGAACGGGACCAGGTGCGGCCGCTCGTCCTCGCCGGTCCGCAGGGCCGGCGGCAGCAGGAACTTGCGACGGGTCAGCCACAGCCCCACGGCGCCGATGGCGAAGGAGGCCATGCCGAAGCCGATCATCCAGCGGAAGCCCCAGTACGCGACCGGGATGTTGGGCCGGTAGTCCCCGGGCCCGTACTTCTCCTGCTCGGACTTGTTGACGTCGTTGATGCCGGGCACGAACGAGTCAAAGGTGCTGTCGGCCAGGAAGGACAGCAGACCGGGCACCTCTATGGCGACCTTGTTGTGGCCCTTGTCCACGTCTCCGTAGGCGAAGACCGAGAAGGGCGCGCTGTTCTCGCCGTCCCACAGTGCCTCGGCGGCGGCCATCTTCATCGGCTGCTGCTTGAACATGACCTTGGCGAGGGTGTCGCCGCTGATCGCGGTGAGCAGGCCGCCGATGACGACGGCGACGAGGCCGAGCCGCAGCGAGGTGCGCATCACCGGGATGTGCTTCTTGCGCAGCAGGTGGTAGGAGGCGATGCCGACCATGAAGGCGCCGCCGGTCAGGACGGCCGCGGTCAGCGTGTGGAACACCTGCGCGAGGGCGGTGTTCTGGGTGAGCACGTGCCAGAAGTCGGTCAGCTCCGCGCGCCCGGTCTCCTTGTTGATGCGGTACCCGACGGGGTGCTGCATCCAGGAGTTCGCCGCGAGGATGAAGTACGCGGAGAGGACGGTGCCGATCGAGACCATCCAGATGCAGGCCAGGTGGATCTTCTTCGGCAGCTTGTCCCAGCCGAAGATCCACAGGCCGATGAAGGTCGATTCGAAGAAGAACGCGATCAGCGCCTCGAAGGCCAGGGGCGCCCCGAAGATGTCACCGACGAACCGCGAGTAGTCGGACCAGTTCATGCCGAACTGGAACTCCTGGACGATGCCGGTGACGACACCCATCGCGATGTTGATCAGGAAGAGCTTGCCCCAGAACTTCGTCGCCTTGAGGTACTTCTCCTTCTCCGTCCGCACCCACGCGGTCTGCAGGATCGCGACCAGCGCGGCGAGCGAGATCGTCAGCGGGACGAAGAGGAAGTGATAGACGGTCGTAATGCCGAACTGCCATCGCGCCAGGGTCTCCGGCGCCAGAGCCAGATCCACGTCGTCGTCTCCTTCGGGTCGCCACGGTCACAGCCGAAGTTTGCCTGTGATGTCCCGCCCAGTACGGGACAAACAGGACGCGCTTGTGAACGCGTTCACATTCACAAGCATTATGGCGCACAGGGTTTCGGATCTTTCGCGGGGGGGGTCCCTCTAGGCAACAACTTCAACAGATTGTTGAATGCGGCTCATGCAGATACGCATCTCCTGGCCCTCCGGCCAGCTCACCGCAACCCTCGAAGAGACTCCGACCAGCAAGGCGCTGGCCGAAGCCCTCCCCCTCTCCGCGTCCGCCAACACCTGGGGCGAGGAGGTGTACTTCGACACCGGCGTCCGCGTGGCGCCGGAGCCCGACGCCCGGCAGATCGTCGACCCGGGCACCGTCGCGTTCTGGACCGAGGGGAACGCCCTCGCGCTCCCCTACGGCCCGACGCCCATCTCCCGCGGCGGCGAGAGCCGCCTGGCGAGCCCGTGCAACGTGCTCGGCTCGTTCGACGGCGACCCCCGCCTGCTGTCCACCGTCCGTGACGGCGACCCCGTCCGCGTGGAACTGGCGTAACGGGCCCCTACCGGTCTACAGCTCCTTGAAGAACGCAGCCGCCGTGTGCAGGAACAGGTCGTTCGCCTCGGTCTCGCCGATCGTGACCCGCAGGCCCTCGCCCGCGAAGGGCCGGACCACCACACCGGCCTTCTCGCAGGCCGCCGCGAACTCGGCGGTCCGCTCCCCCAGCCGCATCCACACGAAGTTCGCCTGCGTCTCGGGGACCACCGTCCAGCCCTGGGCGAGCAGCGTCGCGTGGACCCGCGTCCGCTCGCTCACCAGCGACCCGACCCGGCCCATCAGCTCGTCCTCGGCCCGCAGCGAGGCGACCGCCGCGTCCTGCGCGAGCTGGCTGACGCCGAAGGGCACGGCCGTCTTGCGCAGCGCCGCGGCCACCGGCTCGTGCGCCACCGCGAAGCCGACCCGCAGGCCGGCCAGCCCGTACGCCTTGGAGAACGTCCGGAGCACGCAGACGTTCGGGCGGTCGCGGTAGAGCTCGATGCCGTCCGGCACATCGGTGTCGCGGACGAACTCGCGGTACGCCTCGTCCAGCACCACCAGGATGTCCGAGGGCACCCGGTCCAGGAACCGCTCCAGCTCCGCACGGCGCACCGCGGTGCCGGTGGGGTTGTTGGGGTTGCAGACGAAGATCAGCCGGGTCCGGTCGGTGATCGCCGCGGCCATCGCGTCCAGGTCGTGCACGTCCCCGTCGGTCAGCGGGACCTCAACGGACGTCGCACCCGAGATCTGCGTGATGATCGGGTAAGCCTCAAAAGAGCGCCAGGCGTACATGACCTCGTCGCCCGGGCCGGCCGTCGACTGGATCAGCGACTGGGCCACACCCACCGAGCCGGTACCGGTGGCGATGTGCTCGACCGGCACCCCGAAGCGCTCCGCGAGCTCGTTCACCAGGCCGGTGCAGGCCATGTCGGGGTAGCGGTTGAACTGGCCGGCCGCGGCGACGGCGGTCTCCAGCACCCCTTGCAGCGGCGGATAGGGGTTCTCATTCGAGGACAGCTTGTACGCAATCGCCCCGCCCGTGGCCGCGGGCTTGCCCGGCTTGTAGGTGGGAATGCCGTCCAGCTCGGCGCGCAGCTTGGGGCTCTTCTCGCTCACCGCAGGTCCTCCTCGACCGTCCCGTCCGACGTCGCCGTCGACTCAATACTGCTCACCTTATGAGGATTCCGTCGTTCCGAGAATGGAGGGCGCCAGGAATGCGGGGGAGCGCACGCATATATGCGCGCGCCGGTGGCCTGCGCCGTGGCGCGCATCCCTCGTGCAGGTGAGTTGAGACCGACCCCAAACCGCTCCGTTTTGGCATGCTCGGACCCGCCGACAAGCGCCCCAATCACCCTGGGCGACCAAGAACCTTGGTTTCCAAGGTCATTGGGGGTGGCGAACCATGCAGAAACGTGCCTGTCAACGCGTGCATATGCATCCGGACCACCCAGCCCCCCGAGCCCTACTATCGGCTCGCCATGACAGCAGCAGGGAAGCATCAGGTGAGCCGGACCGAGACCACCCGGCGGGCCGCCGGCCGACAGGGCCGGGCAGGCATCAGGGACGTGGCCGCTGCGGCGGGCGTCTCGATCACGACCGTCTCCGACGCGCTCAATGGCAAGGGGCGACTGCCGGACGCCACCCGCCGCCACGTTCGCGAGGTCGCCGACCGGCTGGGCTACCGCCCGTCCGCCGCGGCCCGCACCCTCCGTACCGGCAAGTCCGGCCTCATCGGCCTGACCGTGACGACGTACGGGGATGAACCTTTCACCTTCACCGAATTCGCGTACTTCGCCGAGATGGCCAGGGCCGCCACCTCCGCGGCGCTCGCCCGCGGCTACGCCCTCGTCATCCTCCCCGCCACCTCCCGACACGACGTCTGGTCCAACGTGGCCCTCGACGGCACCGTCGTCATCGACCCCTCCGACCACGATCCCGTCGTCACCGAGCTGGTCCGCCAAGGCCTGCCGGTGGTGTCCGACGGCCGCCCGGCCGGCTCCCTCCCCGTCACCGCCTGGGTCGACAACGACCACGAGGCCGCCGTCCTCAACCTGCTCGACCACCTCGCCGCCGCCGGCGCCCGCCGTATCGGGCTGCTGACCGGCACCACCACCGACACCTACACCCGGCTCTCCACCACCGCCTACCTCAACTGGTGCGAGCGCATCGGCCAGGACCCCGTGTACGAGTCCTACCCCGCCCACGACCCGTGTGCGGGAGCCGTCGCCGCCGACCGCCTGCTCGCCCGCCCCGACCGGCCCGACGCCGTGTACGGGCTCTTCGACCCCAACGGCACCGACCTGCTCGCCGCCGCCCGGCGCTACGGCCTGCGCGTCCCCGAGGACCTGCTGCTCGTCTGCTGCAGCGAGTCCACCGTGTACGCCAACACCGAACCGCCCATCACCACCCTGTCCCTCAAACCCCGTCGCATCGGCACCGCCGTCGTGCAGCTGCTGATCGACGCCATCGAGGGGGTCGGCACGGGGCGTCCCGTCGAACAGGTCGTCCCGACCGAATTGATCATCCGTACCTCCTCCCAGCGCAGGCAGACCCGTACGACCGTCAGCCCACCCCGCTCTCCGGCGTCGGACTGACCGCCCTCACCGGCCCGGATTTGGGCACCGCAAGGCGGGGCTGATGGCCCCGCCGAGATTTCCGCAATACCGATATCGGGAGAAATCGGCAGGAACGATCGGCTCCGGCCAGGATTCACCACCCCTGGTGCGTCACAGAGCGCGAGCCGCATTCCTATGATGGGCGCACGACATCACGGACCCTCCGACCCGGAGGTCAGGAGGGTCCGCAGGTGTACGGCAGCGCGACGGTGGTGGAGGGGTCGATGACTCAGGGGGCCGGTCAGGGACCCGCGATGCGGACGGAGACGCTGCGGGACTTCCGGGTTCCGGTCACCGAACCCGCCCCGTACGCCGGGTCCGCCGGCCTGGACGGGGAGGTTCCCGTCTACGGCGAGTACCCGGCGTACTACGGAGAGAGCCCCGTCGCGCCCGCGCGCCCGGGCTACGCCGCGTCCGTGCCCGCGCAGCCCGATCACGCGCCGCCCGCGCCAGTCGCGCCGCCCGCCGCGCCCGAGCCCGCGGACCGGGACGAGGACTTCGAGGGCTACACCCCCACCCAACGCGACCTGCCGATCATCGGCCGCGGTGGACCGGGGGACACCGTCCAGGTCCAGTACGTCCCCGAGGAAACCGCGGCCGCCGGCCCCGGGCCGCTCTACGTGGTCGGCGACGTGCACGGCTACCTGGACGAACTCGTCACCGAGCTCCAGGCCCAGAACCTCATCGACGCCGATCGCCACTGGTCGGCCGGCAACGCCCGGCTCTGGTTCCTCGGTGACTTCACCGACCGCGGCCCCGACGGCATCGGCGTCATCGACCTCGTGATGCGGCTGTCCGCCGAGGCCGCCGCCTCCGGCGGCTACTGCAAGGCCCTCATGGGCAACCACGAGCTGCTCCTGATCGGCGCCAAGCGGTTCGGCGACGCCCCCGTGGCCTCCGGCGCAGGCACCGCCACCTTCCAGGCCGCCTGGCTCCTCAACGGCGGCCAGCGCACCGACATGGAGCGTCTGGAGGACGTCCACCTCCAGTGGATGTCCCGGCTCGACGCGGCCGTCCTGGAGGACGGGCACCTGCTGCTGCACTCCGACACGACGGCCTACCTCGACTACGGCGACTCCGTCGAGGACGTCAACGACACCATCCACGAGCTGCTCAACCGCAACGACGCCGACATCACCTGGGACCTGTTCCGCAAGTTCACCAAGCGGTTCGCCTTCCGTGACGAGGAGACCGGCCCGGGGGCCGTACGCGAACTCCTCGACACCTACGGCGGCGGCCGCGTCGTGCACGGGCACAGCCCCATCCCGTACCTGCTCGGCGAGGTGGGCACCGAGGACGGCGACGAGCCGCGCGGCCCGGAGGCGGTGGACGGCCCGCACGTGTACGCGCAGGGCCTCGCCATCGCGATGGACGGTGGTGTGACGATGGCCGGGAAGCTCCTCGTCGTGCAACTCCCCCTGAGTGACTGAGCGTCCTTGGGGAGGGGTATTTCAGCAAAGCCCCTGTCACCTCGTGGCATGGTCGCTCTACCATCGCTCTATCCGTAGCAGGCTCTCCTCCGTTTGTGCCGGCGCCCGGGTTCTACGCGGGCAAACCGGCATCTACGGAGCATCGGGGGATGCACATGACCAGCGCTCCGCACCTGCTGTCCGAAGACCGACCGGAGTTCGATCGGCTCCTCGACGAGGCGTTGCGCACCGCGCACGACCGGCCCGAGCTCGCCACGCTCGGCGAACGTCTGAACGCCGAACAGCTGCGCACCATGGCCATGGGTGCCCGGGCGCTGCTGACCGCCGCGGCGGCGGCCGAGTACGACCACTACGTGAAGGTCCGTGAGGACCTGCGCGACGAGGCCCTGTCGGCTCCCCGTACGACGGGGGACGAGGACACCGGCCTGGACGCCGGCGGCGGCGCGGGCGCCGGCGCGGTCGTCGCGGTTCTCGCGCCGGTCCTCGCCGGCACCGCCATGCTGATCTTCCTGCTGATCGGCTACAGCCTGAAGCTGATCGAGCCCGAACCGGCCTTCGCTGAGACGATGCTGACGGCGGGTTGGCTGTTCGGCGCCCTCACCGTCGCCGGGCTGCTCTTCGCGGTGATCGGACTGCTGGTGACGGCCGTCCGCAACGGCTCGACCGAGGTGTCGGCACAGGAGACGGTGTCCATACCCGACGAGCTCTCGCGGGCCCGGGAAGCCTGGCGCCACGCCCTCCTGGAGCGGAGCATCGTGCCGTTCCTGCGGGACGCGCTGGCCGACCCGAGCGCGGGGCCGGGCTATCCGGTACCGCGTACGCCGCGGGCCGGGCGCATCCCCGATCTGGGATACACCCGGCCCGACTTCACCAGCCCGGGTTCCGCCTCGCAGGGGCCCCGGCCCGGCTACACACCGCCGGACTTCACGAGCCCGGACTTCGGCGGCCCGGACCGCGAGCCGGAGTGACGCCGGCCCCTGTTTCACGTGAAACATCGGCGCGGGAGGCCTCCGGGAGGCCGCCAGGAAGCGCCAGAACCGCTCCCTCGGCCCCTACGCCAGCAAGTGCTGTGAACCCTTCCGGTCACAGCACCAGACCGCCTAGCCGGCCGATCGGTCTCCCAGCGGCCGGCGCCGCTGCGCGAGGTCCGTCAGGGACGGCGGCTGCCAGACCCCGTCCGGGCGGTAGAGGTTCGTGCCGGGCGGGACGATCTCGTCGATCCGGTCGAGGACCGCGTCGTCGAGCACCAGATCGGCGCCGTTCACCAGGGCCTCCAGTTGCTCCATGGTCCGCGGGCCGATGATGACCGAGGTGACACCCGGGTGCGCCACCGGGAAGGCGACGGCCAGCTCCGGCAAGGTGCGGCCGATGGAGTCGGCGAGTTCGACGAGCCGCTCCACCGCCTCCAGCTTCGCGACGTTGCCCGGGATCGCCGGATCGAACCGCGCCGGCGTCAGCGCCGCGCGGCCCTGGGTCAGGTCAACGGGCCCGCCGAGCCGGTACTTGCCGCTCAGGAACCCGGAGGCGAGCGGACTCCACGTCAGCACACCCATCCCGTACCGCCGCGCGACGGGCAGTACATCGGCCTCGATGCCGCGCGCGAGGATCGAGTACGGCGGCTGCTCGGTCCGGAACCTCGCCAGTGCCCGCCGCTCGGCGACGTGGTGCGCCTCGACGATGTCCTCGGCGGGAAACGTGGAGCATCCGAAGGCGCAGATCTTCCCGGCCCGCACCAGATCGCCCAGTACGGACAGCGTCTCCTCGATGTCGGTCGAGTGGTCCGGCCGGTGCACCTGGTAGAGGTCGATCCACTCGGTGTCCAGCCGCCGCAGGCTGTCCTCGACCGCGCGCACGATCCAACGCCGTGAGTTCCCGCTGCGGTTGCGTCCCTCCCCCATCCGGAAGTGGACCTTGGTCGCGAGGACGACCTCGTCCCGGCGCCCCTTGAGCGCCTTGCCGACGATCTCCTCGGACTCCCCGGCGGAGTACATGTCCGCGGTGTCGACGAAGTTGATGCCCCGATCGAGGGCGGCATGGAGGATCCGCGCGCACTCCGCGTGATCCGGGTTCCCGACCGCCCCGAACATCATCGTGCCCAGGCAGTGGGCGCTCACCTCAATGCCGGTCCCACCGAGATTTCTGTAGCGCATGGTCATGGGCACGCACTGTAGGAGCTGGAGCGCACTCCAGCGCAAGGGCCGCGGGCCGCGCGTCCCGCCCGGGTCCGGGCGTGCGGGAGCGCCGCTCCGGGGAGTCCCCTCCGCCCCCCGGCGCGGCGCTCACCGCGCTCATGCCGGCCGGGTCAGTCGGCCAGCGGCAGGTACACGCGGTTGCCACTCGCCGCGAACTCGGCGGACTTCTCCGCCATGCCCGCCTGGATCTCATCAGCCTTCAGGTCGCCGCCGTGCTCCCGGCGGATGTCCTGCGAGATCTTCATCGAGCAGAACTTCGGACCGCACATGGAGCAGAAGTGCGCGGTCTTCGCCGGCTCGGCCGGCAGGGTCTCGTCGTGGAACTCGCGGGCGGTGTCCGGGTCGAGGGCCAGGTTGAACTGGTCCTCCCAGCGGAACTCGAACCGCGCGTCCGACAGGGCGTCGTCCCACTCCTGAGCGCCCGGGTGGCCCTTGGCCAGGTCGGCCGCGTGCGCCGAGATCTTGTACGTGATGACGCCGGTCTTCACGTCGTCGCGGTTCGGCAGGCCCAGGTGCTCCTTCGGCGTGACGTAGCAGAGCATCGCGGTGCCCCACCAGGCGATCATCGCCGCGCCGATGCCGGAGGTGATGTGGTCGTAGGCGGGCGCGACGTCAGTGGTCAGCGGGCCGAGCGTGTAGAACGGCGCCTCTTCGCAGATCTCCTGCTGGAGGTCGATGTTCTCCTTGATCTTGTGCATCGGGACGTGGCCCGGGCCCTCGATCATCGTCTGCACGTTGTGGCGCTTGGCGATCGTGTTCAGCTCGCCCAGCGTCTTCAGTTCCGCGAACTGCGCCGCGTCGTTGGCGTCCGCGATGGAGCCGGGGCGCAGGCCGTCGCCCAGCGAGTACGTGACGTCGTACGTCGCGAGGATCTCGCAGAGCTCCTCGAAGTTCGTGTAGAGGAAGTTCTCCTTGTGGTGCGCCAGGCACCACGCGGCCATGATCGAGCCGCCGCGCGAGACGATGCCGGTCTTGCGGCGGGCGGTCAGCGGGACGTACGGGAGCAGCACGCCGGCGTGGACCGTCATGTAGTCGACGCCCTGCTCGGCCTGCTCGATGACCGTGTCCTTGTAGATCTCCCAGGTCAGGTCCTCGGCCCGGCCGTCGACCTTCTCCAGCGCCTGGTAGAGCGGCACGGTGCCGATCGGCACGGGCGAGTTGCGCAGCACCCACTCGCGGGTGGTGTGGATGTTGCGGCCGGTGGAGAGGTCCATGACCGTGTCGGCGCCCCACTTGGTCGCCCAGGTCATCTTGTCGACCTCCTCCTCGATGGAGGAGGTGACGGCGGAGTTGCCGATGTTGGCGTTGACCTTCACCAGGAACTTCTTACCGATGATCATCGGCTCGATCTCCGGGTGGTTCACGTTCGCAGGGAGCACCGCGCGGCCTGCGGCGATCTCCTCGCGGACGACCTCGGGGGAGACGTTCTCGCGGATCGCGACGTACTCCATCTCCGGGGTGATCTCACCGCGGCGGGCGTACGCGAGCTGTGTGACGGCGGCGCCGCCACGGCCCCGGCGGGGCTGGCGGGGGCGGCCCGGGAAGACCGCGTCGAGGTTCTTGAGGCCACCGCGCGGCGAGGTGTGCTTGATGCCGTCGTCCTCGGGGCGCACGGGACGGCCCGCGTACTCCTCGGTGTCGCCGCGGCCGATGATCCAGTTCTCGCGCAGCGGGGCGAGGCCCCGGCGCACATCGGTCTCGATCTGCGGGTCGGTGTACGGCCCGGACGTGTCGTAGAGCGTCACGTCCTTTCCGTTGGTGAGGTGGACCTGGCGGACCGGCACCCGGATGTCGGGGCGGGAGCCCGCGACGTAGCCCTTGTGCCAGCCCGGCTGGCGCTCGGTCTGGCCGTCGGCGTCCTGGCTGACGGCAGGCGTGCGTGCGTCCTGAATGGTCATGAGACCTATCTCCCTACGCCGGCATTACCCGGTAACAGGTTCGGCGGTCGGCGCAGCCTCTTCCCGTGCGCGTCTGTCGACGCGCCTACGGTGATCAGCGCCCTCTCAGCCCGGTGCTCCGAGCTCCCGCGTTGTGCAAAGGTGCCCCCACGCTAGCGTCATCTATGGCGTGCTGAACAGTGGGCCCCCTCATCTCTTGCGATGATCGGGCAGTGACGATCTCGCCGCAGCCCCCCATCGAGCACACCGAACCCTCTGGCCATTCCGGGCACTCGCACACTGCCCCAGGAGCCGGCCACGGGCATTCCCACAGCCACAGTCACGGCCCGGCGGCCCCCGTCTCGAAGCACCTGCGCAAGGTCATCGCCGCCGTGCTGATCCCCTTCGCCGCCGCCGTCGTCATCGGCCTGATGGTGCTCTGGCCGGGCGGTGCTCCCGCCCACGAGCGCTCGGGGGTGGGCTTCGACCGGCAGACCCAGCAGGGCGAGGTGACCGCCCTGGAGCGGGTCGACTGCAAGTCCGTGAACGCCTCGCAGGTGCCTCCCACCGCCGACGTCTCCACTCCCGAGGGGCGCGAGGCACGGGCCGCGCAGACCGGCGAGTGCAAGAAGGCGACCGTCGAGGTCGTCAGCGGTCCGGAGAAGGGCCGCACCTTCATCGAGATCGTCCAGCCCGGCGCACCGCGGCAGTTGGCGGACGGCCAGGAGGTGGTGGTGGCGTACGCGCCCGACGCCCCCCGGGACCTCCAGTACTCCGTGATCGACGTGAACCGCAAGCTCCCGATGGCGGTGCTGGCCGGCATCTTCGCCGTGGCGGTGGTCCTGGTCGGCCGGATGCGCGGGCTGTTCGCCCTGATCGCGCTCGGCGTCAGCTTCGCGGTACTGACCCTCTTCATCCTGCCGGCGATCCTGCAGGGCTCGAATCCGCTGGTCGTCGCGGTCGTCGGGGCCAGCGCCATCATGCTGATCGCCCTGTACATGTGCCACGGGCTGACCGCCCGTACCTCGGTCGCCGTCCTCGGCACGCTCGTCTCGCTGCTGCTGATCGGGCTGTTGGGCTCGGGGTTCATCGACTGGGCGTTCCTCAGCGGCAACACCGACGACAACACCGGGCTGATCCACGGGCTCTACCCGAACATCGACATGAGCGGTCTCCTCCTCGCCGGTGTCATCATCGGATCGCTGGGCGTCCTCGACGACGTGACGGTCACCCAGACCTCGGCGGTCTGGGAGCTCCGCCAGGCCGACCCCACCATGGGGCCCCGGGCCCTGTACCGGGCGGGCATCCGGATCGGCCGCGACCACATCGCGTCGGTGGTCAACACGCTGGTCCTGGCGTACGCGGGCGCGGCGCTGCCGCTGCTGCTGCTGTTCTCCATCGCCAACAGCAGCGTGGGCTCGGTGGCCAACAGCGAGCTGGTCGCGGAGGAGATCGTACGGACGCTCGTGGGCTCGATCGGCCTGGTGGCCTCGGTCCCGGTGACGACCGCCCTGGCCGCGCTGGTGGTCTCCGCGGACCGGCCGGGATCCCCGGACGCCGCACCGGCCTCGGGACCGGTCCTCGGCGGCCGGGGCCGGCGGCGCAAGCGCTGACACGGGCCCGCCCGCTTCGGATCAGTCCGAGCCGCTCCGCACCGGCCGCTCCGGACCGGCGTTTCGGCCCCGGTCAGCCCGCGTTCTGCTCGTTCTGCCGCGACTCGGCCAGGATCTTGCAGAGTGCCTCGTCCAGGCTCTCCTCGAAGTCCCCGAGATTGCGCTCCTGACCGAGGGGGACCAGCCGGTCGGTGCGGTCGAGGAACGCGACGAGGGGCGCCGCGCTCGCGCGGAACAACGCCCGGTCGCCGCCGACCTGAAGGCGGATGTGGACATCGGACAGGCCCTCGGGACTGGTGGGCGCGATGTGCACATCACCGTCACCACATGGCTTGTTGATGCCGTCGAGGAGGAGTTCCCGGCCGAACGCCCAGGTCACGGGCGCGTCTCCGGGAAGGTGGAAGGTCAGGCGGACCGCGTAGGGGTCACGGGCTTCGTACCCGAGTTCCACGGGAATCCGGAACGCGAGCTCCTCGGAAACGAGGAAGCTCATCATGACCTCTGCCTGTACCGACTCGCGCATTGCCTACCCCGCTGTAGTGGAAGTGGCCAAGATTGATCCCCCCAGGCTCTCTTGACAAGAGTGGTGGAAGCACGAGCAGATCACAAGGAGTGAGTTTTCAGATACTGATAGAGAACGAGAGGGTGCTCAACAGCGCGCCTACTTCACTCCGTAGTCGATCGACTACATACAGCAATCGTTCTTCCTGATGCAGTGGTAGAGAAATGGCCATGGTCGCGACGGTGTCCCCGGCGGTGATCGGGATGGCCGCGCACACCGTTCCCAGGGCGTACTCCTGCCGCTCGACCACAGGCCGATTCCGCCCCATCGCGGCGATCCGGTTCTCCAAAGAGCGCAGGTCGGCGACTGTGTACGGCGTGATGGCCCCGACCGGGTGCCGATCGTAGTGGTCCTTGCGCGCCCTCTCGTCGAGCTGGCTCAGCAGACACTGCCCGATGGCGTGCGCATGGCCGGTCGCGCGGAAATCGGCCCACTCCTCGCAGGCCGGGCCGTCCGGAGTGTCCGATACGGCGATCAGCTCGATCTCACCCTCGCGGTACGCCGCGAAGTAGACAGGGGCCCCGACCGCGTCGCGGAAGTACGCGAGCGAGTCGACGATCATGCTGCGACGTTTCTGCTGGAGTCCCCCGTCGGCGAGCCTTCCGGCGGCGGGGCCGAGCACGAAGACTCCGCCCTCCCGGCGCAGGTAGCCCTCGTGCGTCAGGGTGCGCAGCAGGTGGTACGCGGTGGGAAGCGGGAGCCCGGCTTCGCGCGCCAGTTGCTTCGCCGGGGCTCCCTCGCTGTGGGATCCCGCCGCTTCGAGCAGCCTCAGCGCCCTCTGCACCGAACCGATCAGGGTCGGCACACCGGCATTGTGAACCGCAGCCAAAGCTCACCCCCAAGCGTGGCGGCGGGCCTTGGGGCCCACCCTGCGGGGGCCGCCCCCGCGTATGCCGTGGCTCCTGGGGGCGTACGCGCCAGCTGCTCTGTACAACCGCAGGTCAGGGGCGGTGTTACCGACTAGTCGGTGCCCAGGGATCGGCACAGATTGCCACTCTATCCACCGATTCCCGGCCCGTGAGGGGTTTGGCCCCTCACGTTCCCTCACCTGGGTCAATCCCGGTACGGCCCGGACCGGGCCGAACTACCACTCCCCGGAGGAGGACTTCGCGCCGCCGCCGGTGAACTTCTTCACCACGAAGATCAGACCGCCGACGAGAGCGGCGAGCAGCAGCAGCTTGAACACGAATCCGATGAGGGCGCCGATGATGCTGGTGATCACACCGCCGAACACGAAGAGCACGAGCAGCGGAACAGCGACCCACTTCACCCACCAGGGCATGCCCGCGAATATCTGCCGGATCCCGTCCATGTCCACAACCTCTTCCTCGTCCGTGACTTCCTGCTCCCGATGCTAGGAGTCCACCGGTCCGAGCGGGGGCCCGCGAGCCCCCGGAGTCCCCTGATCCGGCCCCTAGGGGGACCAGGGCCGCGCCCCTCACTCCCTGGTACTCCCCGGCGCCCCGCTCCCCCTCAGTTCTCCGGCGGGGAGAAGACCACCATCACCTTCAGGTTCTCCGTGATGTGGTGGAACTTGTGGGGCACACCGGCCGGAACGTAGACCACGCTCCCGTTCGCCACCGTCGTCGTCTCCTCCCCGACCGTGATCGAGGCGCGGCCGCTCACGACGAAGTACACCTCGTCCTGACGGTGCGGCTGCTGGGGGTCGGTCTGCCCCGCGTCGAGCGCGTACAGGCCGACCGACATGTTGCGCTCCCGCAGGAACTGCAGATAGGCGCCGTCGTTGGCGGCCCGCTCCGCTTCGAGCTCGTCCAGCCGGAACGCTTTCATCGTCCTTGTGCCCCTTGTGCTCTCTTGTGCCGCGGCATCCGCTGATCTGCCGATGTCCCGCCGGGATCTTCTCTGCCACGATCAGACACATGACCAATTTCGTAGTCAAGACGCTCGCCAACGCGGCGGCCCTGGCCGTCGCCGTGTGGCTCCTCGCCGGCATCACCCTCGACGACGGCAGCAGCCTGGGCCGCCGCACACTTACCCTGATCCTGGTCGCACTGGTCTTCGGACTGGTCAACTTCATCGTCAAGCCGGTGGTGAGGCTGCTCTCGCTGCCGCTGTTCGTCATTACCCTCGGGCTGTTCACCCTCGTCGTGAACGCCCTGATGCTGCTGCTGACCTCGTGGCTGGCCAAGCAGCTCGACCTCAGCTTCCACGTGGACGGTTTCTGGACCGCCGTCGTCGGCGGCCTGATCATCTCCGTCGTCTCCTGGGCCGTGAACATGGTCCTGCCCGACAAGGACTGAGCAAGCACCGTGTACCGCGTCTGTTTCGTCTGCACCGGCAACATATGCCGCTCGCCCATGGCCGAATCCGTCTTCCGCTCCCACGTCACCGAAGCCGGGCTCGACGGCCTGGTCGAGGTGGACAGCGCCGGCACCGGCGGCTGGCACGAGGGGGACGGCGCCGACCCGCGCACCATCGCCGTCCTGGAGGCCGCCGGATACGAGCAGGACCACCGGGCACGGCAGTTCCGGTCCTCCTGGTTCGACCGTCTCGACCTCGTCATCGCCCTCGACGCCGCCCATCTGCGGGACCTCCGGGCCCTCGCGCCCACCCCCGGACACGCCGCCAAGGTACGGCTGCTGCGGTCCTACGATCCGTCCGCCCGGGCCACCGAGACCGACGTACCGGATCCCTACTACGGCGCCCTCGACGGGTTCGAGGACTGCCTGGAGCTGATCGAGGCGGCCAGTCCGGGCCTGCTGGACGCCGTACGCGAGGCCGTGCGGGCCGGCGCCGTTGAGCCGTGAAGTCCGCCACGCCGCGAAGGAGCACCTCACCGTGACCGACCGCACCCCCGAACAGGCCGGGACCGACCGGATCGGCGACGGCACCCGCGCCGTGCGCGCCGGACTGCCCGAGCCCGTCAAGAACGAACCGCCCCTGCCCGGACCCGTCTTCGCCGCGCACTTCCACCTCCCGGGCGATGTCGAGGGCCCGTACACGTACGGCCGCGACACCAACCCCACCTGGACCCTGCTGGAGCGGGCCATCGGGGAGCTGGAGGCGCCCGGCCCGGACGGCGCGCAGACCATCGTCTTCGCCTCCGGGATGGCCGCGATCTCCGCCGTCCTCCTCTCCCAGACGCGCACCGGCGACACCGTCGTCCTCCCCGACGACGGCTACCAGGCGCTGCCCCTGCTCCGGGAGCAGCTGGAGGCCTACGGGGTCCTCGTACGCACCGCCCCGACCGGGAACGACGCCCAGCTCGGCGCTCTCGAAGGCGCCCGGCTGCTGTGGATCGAGACCCCGTCCAACCCGGGACTCGACGTCTGCGACGTACGCCGCCTGGTCGAGGCCGCCCATGCCGGCGGCACGCTCGTCGCCGTCGACAACACCCTGGCCACCCCGCTAGGCCAGCGGCCCCTGGAACTCGGCGCCGACTTCTCCGTCGCCAGTGGCACCAAGGGCCTGACCGGCCACGGCGACCTGCTGCTCGGCTACGTCGTCTGCCGCGACCCCGAGCTCGCCGCGGCCGTCCGCCGCTGGCGCAAGATCGTCGGCGCGATCCCGGGTCCCATGGAGGCCTGGCTCGCCCACCGCTCCCTGGCCACCATCCAGCTGCGCGCCCAGCGCCAGTGGGCCAACGCCCTGGCCGTCGCCGAAGCGCTGGCCGACCGCGGCGAGGTCACCGGGCTGCGCTACCCGGGGCTGCCCTCGGACCCCTCCCACAAGACCGCCGCGCGGCAGATGGCCGGCTTCGGCTCGGTCGTCTCCTTCACCCTGCCCGACCGCCGGCACGCGGAACGGTTCATGAGCGCCCTGCGGCTGGTCGAGGACGCCACCAGTTTCGGCGGCGTACGGTCCACCGCGGAGCGGCGCGGACGGTGGGGAGGTGACGCCGTGCCGGAAGGGTTCATCCGCTTCTCCGCGGGCGCCGAGGACACCGAGGACCTGGTCGGCGACGTCCTGCGGGCCCTGGACTCGGCGGGCCCGGCCGGCTGACCGGCGGGGCCGCAGGCGCCGCGCTCGCGCGGACGGGCGATCCGAGCCTCCCCCCTGGTGGCTCGGACCGCCCCGGGTTCCGCGCGCGAAGAACCACGGGCACAAGGCTAGTTGACCCTCTGTCAGAGTCCAATCACGGTAACGACAGGGGCCTATCGACATATTTATAGTTGTAGGCCCCCACCGAGAGGGGCCGACATGGACCTGGCCCTGCTGCGCACCTTCGTCGCCGTGCACCGGGCGGGCTCGTTCACCCGGGCCGCCGCACTGCTCGGGCTGTCCCAGCCCGCCGTCACCTCACAGATCCGCACCCTCGAACGCCAGCTGGGCCGACCGCTGTTCCACCGTCGGGCCCGCGGCGTCACCCCCACCGCCGTCGGTGACGAGCTCGCCCACAAGGCCGCCCCCCACCTCGACGCGCTGCTGCGCATCACCGAGACCGAGCGGGAGGACGCCGGCGCACCCCGCACCCTGCACATCGCCGGGCCTCCCGAGTTCCTGTCCCTGCGCGTGCTCCCCGCCCTCGCGCCCCTCGTCGGCCAGGGCCACACCCTGCGCACCGTCCTGCGGGCCGGATCCGAGGAGCTGCTCGACGCACTCGCCGCCGGCCACCACGACCTCATCACCACCACCGCCCGCCCGCGCCGCGCCCTCTTCACCGCCACCGCCCTGTGCGACGAGGAGCACGTGCTGGTCGCCGCGCCCTACTGGGCCGCGCTCGTCGACCCCGACCGGCTGAGCGAAAGCGGTCCGACCGCCCTCGACGGCATCCCGCTCGTCGAGGTCCACGAATCGCTGCCCCTCGTCACCCGGTACTGGGCCGCCGTCTTCGACACCCGGCCGGACACCCGGCCCGACGCCGCCACCGTGGTCGCCCCCGACCTGCGCGCCGTACTGGAATGCGTCCGGGGCGGCGCCGGGCTCGCCGTACTGCCCCGCTACCTGTGTCGGGACGCGCTCGCGCGCGGCGAGGTCGTCGCCCTGCTGGAGCCGGCCGTACCGCCGCTGCGCACCTGGTTCCTCGTCGCCCGCGCCGGAAGCCTGGCCCTCTCCCATGTCTCCCGCGCTCACGACCGGCTACTGCGCGCCGCCGCGCACTGGTGAGCCCCCCGGTTGTGCGGCCCGGCGCGTTTCAGAAGCGGAGTCCTGGGCCACTCTTCTCCCATGACCGAACGTCCCGTGGTCAAACGCACCGCCCGCGCGATCCTGCTCGACGGTGACGACCTGATCCTCATCAAGCGCACCAAGCCCGGCGTCGATCCCTACTGGCTCACCCCCGGCGGGGGAGTGGAGCCCTCGGACGCCACCGTCACCGACGCCCTCCACCGGGAGGTCCACGAAGAACTCGGCGCGAAGATCACCGATGTGGTGCCCTGCTTCGTCGACACGATCGAGCACATCGCCGACGGCGGGGTGACCGGTGTGAAGGTGCAGCACTTCTTCGTCTGCCACCTCGAATCGATGGACCCCGGCCAACGGCACGGACCCGAGGTCGACCAGCCCGACGGGACCTACGAAATCGTCCGGGTTCCGTTCAGCCGGGTCGGCATCGCCGCCGTCCATCTCGTCCCGCTGTCCCTGCGCCACTACCTCGACGGCAACATCGAGGGGGTACGCGCCATGCACGCCCCCGACCTGGGCTGATCCGGGTCCCGACTGCGGTACGTCTGGGGCCGGCGAAAGCCCGTCGGCCTCAGTCCTCGTCGGCCTCAGCCTCCGACGGCTTCCAGTTCCTCCACGGCGTCGTGCCGGATCCGGTCTCCGGGGATCCCGATCCGCTTGAGGGCGTCCACGCCACTGCGGATCATCGCCGACGGCCCGGAGATGAACGCGTCGTACGAACTCCACGGTCCGTGCTCACCGACCGCCTGCGGCAGCTGGCCGGCCAGCCCCTCTCCGACCACCGGGCGCACCGACAGCCACGGATGCGAACGCTGCAGCCCCAGCAGGGTGTCCTTGTCGTACAGGTCGTTGTCACAGCGCGCCCCGAAGAAGACCTCCACCGGGCGCCGTTCGCCGTGCTCGGCGACATCCTCGATCAGGGCCTTGATCGGCGCGATGCCGGTACCGCCGCCCAGGCAGAGCATCCCGTTGTCGGTGCTGTGGTCCACCACCATCGACCCGGCCGGCGGACCCAGCCGCAGTACATCGCCCGGCCGGGCGTGCCGCACCAGCGCGTTGGAGACCCAGCCCGCCGGCACCGCCTTCACGTGGAAGGACAGCAGCCCGTCGGCACGGGGGGCGGAGGCGAAGGAGTAGTGCCGCCACACGCGCGGCCACCACGGGGTCTCCATGCTCGTGTACTGGCCGGCGACGAACGGGTACGGCTGGTCGGGGCGCACCGTCAGCACCGCGATGTCCGGGGTGCGCAGATCGTGGGAGACCACCTCCGCGTGCCACCACGCCGGGCTCGTCCGCTCCTCCTCCGCGGCGGCATCGATCATGATCTGAGAGATCGCGGTGTAGGCGCGCACCCACGCGGCCTGGGGCTCGGGCCCCCAGGTCAGCTGCGCGTACCGGGCCAGCGCGCCGATCAGGGCCTCACCGACCACCGGGTAGTGGCCCGCCATCGTGCCGTACTTGCGGTGGCCACTGCCCAGCCGGCGCAGATAGGGGACGAGTACGTCCGGGTCGTCGATGTGCTCCGCGGCCGTGAGCAGGGCCTTCAGCAGCCGGTCCCGCTGCATGTCCATGGCCGCGGGGAACATGCTCCGCACTTCGGGGTGCCTGGTGAACACCAGGGCGTAGAAATACGAGGTCATCTTGTCGGCGACGGGTCCGATCTCCGCCAGGGTCCTGCGGATGAGCAAGGCATCCGGAGAGGGTTCGACCTCACCGCCCTGGGGGGGTATCCGGCCCGTCCTCGGTCTTGCCGATCTGGTGGGCGCAGCGTCCATGCGGTGCCTCGCTTCGAGCATCTCGGTCGGGTCTGCACACGCCACGGCCTCGAATCCGTGGTTCCGGGTTCCACAGCGTGCCAGCCGACCGAGAGGCCTGCGGGGGAATGCGGGAATTCCGCGTTTCGAACCTTCCTTCCCCTTAGGATGTCTCAACTCCCGGGCGTGCCAACCCCAATAGCTGGTACGCCTCGCGCAGATCCCGCCCCTCATAGACATAGGTCGCACGCTCCGCCAGATAGGGCCGCGCGTTGACCGCCACCGACCTCGGCACCGCTTCGAAGAGCGCCGAATCCGTCAGGGAATCCCCGTACGCGACGCACTGGGACCGGTTCACCCCGAACCGCTCGCACAGCCGGTCCGCCACATCGACCTTGCCCTCGGGCGTCAGGATCCCCGCCACGTCCAACGGCCCGGTGAACGGGACCGACGGGTAGACCGATCCATGGGCGGCGTGCGCTCCCCACTCCAGGAGCAGTTCCACGAAAAAGGACGGAGACAGCGAGATCACCGCGCAGTAGTCCCCGCGCTCGTGGATCTCCCGCCACACCTCGCGGATCCCCGACAGCCAGGGAGCACCGTCGAACGCGGCCCGGACATGCACCGGCGTCAGCTCCGACCACAGCCCGTGTGCCGCGATCGAGAACTCCTGAGGAGTGAGCTCCCGCGCGGCGAACGCGCGCTCCAGCTCGCCGATCTCCGTACTCACGCCGAGCTGCCGGGAAATCTCGACCGGCGCGGCCGAGCCGTACATCAGCGTCCCGTCGAGATCAAAGAGGTGCAGGAGAGTCATAACAGTGGAGGCTAGCCCGTGCGTTTCACCCAGGGCACTGCCGAACGTCAGCTGCGGGAGAAACAGCGTGTTTCACGTGAAACATCGAGCCCTTTCCCGGAAGGCATGTGGATGTTTCACGTGAAACATCCACTCCAAATCCTCTGGACGACCTCCCATCCATGATCCACTCTGAGGCCGTGACACCACCACAGCTCACCGAACTGCCGATCCGCGCGCTGACACCGGGGGACCTCCGCCGCTGCGCCGACCTGTCCCAAGACCGCGGCTGGCCCCGCGAGGACCACAAGTGGGGGCTGCTCCTCGCCGCCGGCGACGGCTACGGCATCGACGCCCCTGACGGGCAGGGCCTCGCCGCCGCCTGCGTCGTCACCCGGTACGGGCCCGACCGCGCCGCGCCTGACCTCGCCGCCATCGGGATGGTCCTCGTCGCCGACCGCTACGCCCGCCAGGGCCTCGGGCGCCGCCTGATGACGCACGTCTGTGACGACGTACTCAAGGGCATCCCGCTGACCCTGCACTCCACCCCCTACGGCCGGCCCCTCTACGAGGAACTCGGGTTCGACACCACGGGCCGCGCGGAGATGCTCCGGGGCACGTTCACGTACGACCCCGAGAACACCACCCCCGCGCCGGCCGCCGTCCAGGTCCGGCCGGCCACCGCCGAGGACCTCTCCCGGATCCTCCGCCTGGACGCCGACGTCTTCGGCGCCGACCGGACCCACATGATCACGCGGCTGCCCGCCTTCGCGGACCGGCTCGTGGTCGCGGAGGACCCGGCCGGCGAACTCATCGGCTACGCCGCCCTCTGGCCCAACATGGAGACCCATGTCATCGGCCCCCTGATCGCCCGCGACACCGCCGGCGCCCAGGCACTCGTCACCGCCCTCGCCGCCACCACCGACCGGCCCCTGCGCACCGACGTCGACGAGCGCCACGAGGAGCTCCTCGCCTGGCTCAAGGACCGCGGCCTCGGCTCCATCGCCTTCAACGCCGTCATGACCCGCGACATCCCGGGCCTGCCGGGTGACTGGACCCGCCGCTGGGCGCCCCTCACCGTGGCAGCCGGCTGAGAAAGGACCACCACATGACCGACACCCCCGAACTGGCCATCCGCCCCGCCACCGAGGAGGATCTGCCGGCCATCGTCGCGATGCTCGCCGACGACCCCCTCGGCGCCACCCGTGAGTCCCCTGACGACCTCACCCCGTACGCCGCGGCCCTGGGGCGGCTGGTCGAGGACCCTCACCAGCACGTGGTCGTCGCCGTACGGGGAGACCGGGTCGTGGGCACCCTCCAGCTCACCATCGTCCCGGGCCTCTCCCGCAAGGGGGCCACCCGCTCCATCATCGAGGGCGTACGCGTCCACGCCGATGAACGGGGCAGCGGCCTCGGTACCCGCTTCGTCGAATGGGCCGTGGACCAGTCCCGCCGTGAGAACTGCCAACTCGTCCAGCTCACCTCGGACGTGACCCGGACCGATGCCCACCGCTTCTATGAGCGGCTCGGGTTCACCGCCTCCCACGTCGGCTTCAAGCTGCAGCTCTGACGAGCGCCCGGCAGGGCCGGGTCGCCGTCGGCGGCCCGGCCTACGATCGGGAGAATGAGCCCCAGCCTCCCCCTCGTCACCACGGCCGAGCGCCGTCACCGGCTCGGGCGCCGGCACCGCCTGGCTCCCTCCGCCCGGGCCACCAGCGCCGCGCAGGCAGCGGACGCCGTCGTCGCCCTGCACGCCACCGACGCCGCGACCGTCTTCCTCTCCGCCCGCGCCCGCCTCTCCGAGGGGGACGGCCCGGCCGAGATCGAGAAGGCCCTCTACGAGGACGTCAGCCTCGTCCGGCTGCTCAGCATGCGCAACACGCTCTTCGCCGTCTCCACCGAACTCGCCCCGTACGTGGACGCCTCCACCGCCCGGGGTATCGCCGCCAAGGAACGCCGCACCCTCCTCAAGCACCTCGCCGAGGACGGCCAGGGCCTCGATGCCGCCTGGCTCGCCCAGGCGGAAGCCGATGCGCTCGCGGCCCTCGATGCCCAGGGGGCGTCCACCGGCAGCCAGATCTCCGCCGCCGTACCCGCCCTGCGCCGGAAGATCACCATCGGCCGGGGCAAGAAGTACGAGACCGAGGCCGGCGTCGCCACCCGCGTCATCCGTCTGCTCGCCGCCGACGGCAGGATCCGCCGCGACCGGCCCCGCGGCTCGTGGACCTCCAGCCAGTTCCGGTGGGTCCACACCCAACCCTGGCCCGCCCTGCCCGCTGCCGAGGCCCGCGCCGAGATCGCCCGCCGCTGGCTCCACGCCTACGGTCCGGCCACCGAGGCCGACCTCAGATGGTGGACCGGCTGGACCCTCACCGACGTACGCAAGGCCCTCGCCGCCGCCGGCGCCGACCAGGTCCGCCTCGACGACGGCAGCACCGCACTCGTCAGCCCCGGCGACACGGCGCCCGAACCCGCCCCGGAACCCTGGGCGGCCCTCCTGCCCGGCCTCGACCCCAGCGGCATGGGCTGGGCCGACCGCGGGTTCCACCTCGACCCCGCGCACCGGCCGGCCCTCTTCGACTACGCCGGCAACCTCGGACCCACCGTCTGGTGGAACGGCGAGATCGTCGGGGGCTGGGCACAGCGCCCCAGCGGCGAGATCGTCTGGCGTCTGCTGAGCGACCCCGGCCGAGCCGCCGGGGAAGCCGTCACCGCCGAGGCCGTCCGCCTCGCCCAGTGGCTGGGCGAGGCCCGTGTCACCCCGCGTTTCCGTACCCCGCTCGAACGCGAACTCGTGGCCTGAGCCCGCGGGAACGGGTCCGGGCGGTCCTGGAGAGGGGTCAGCCGATGCCCCGCCAGCCCTGCGGGTCCACCCCGCCGGGCACCGGCGCCTGGGGGTCGTAGGGCTCCCGGGTGAACACGAACGAGCCCAGATCGAGGTGGCTCACCGAACCGTCCTCCCGGCGAACCGCCCTCAGCGTCTCCCCCGCGTAGTAGCCGGACAGACCCGTCCAGCTGCCGTCCGGCCGGGCGCGGAACCGGGCGGCCCGGCCCACCGCGCCCACCGGGCGGAGCTCCAGCAGCCCGTCCGCCGTCAGCCGCAGCACCTGGGCCGAGGTCCCCCAGTACCAGGGCCCGCACAGCTCCAGCGCCACTTGGTCCGCCTCCCGGAACGGCCGCCACGGCTCCGGGAACCGCGGCTCCGCGTCCGCGACGATCGCCACCAGGTCGGCGGCCAGCGCCGTCGCGGGCAGCCCCGACGTGCAGTTGGCCAGCACCACCGCCGCCACGTCGTCCGCCTCGCTGAGCCACAGCCCCGCGACGAACCCCGGAAGCGAACCGCTGTGCCCCACGAGCCGGCGGCCGTCGCCGTCCATCAGCTGGAGGCCGAGCCCGTAGCCGACTTCGGCGAGGCCGGGCTCCGGCGGAGCCGCCGACGTCCGCATCTCCCGTACCGAATCCGCGCTCAGCACCCGCTCGTCACCGCGCGCCAGGAACGCCGCGAACCGCGCCAAGTCACCGGTCGTGGACCACAGCTGACCGGCCGGGGCCATCAGCCCCAGGTCTTCCAGCGGCTCCGGCATCATCACGTCCGCCCACGGATGCACCGCCCAGCCGCCGGCGTGCGGGGCCTGCGGCAGCGGGCTCGTACGGCCGAGCCCCAGCGGCTCCAGCACCTCGGCCCGCAGCACCTCGGCCCACGGCTTCCCGCGCACGGCCTCGGCGAGCGAACCGAGCAGCGTGTAGCCGGGATTGGAGTAGTGGTGGCGCCGCCCGGGCTCGTGCCGGAACGGCTCCTCCCCCAGTACGTCCGACAGCTCCGGCCGCAACGCCGCCGAGGACCGCTCCCACCACTCACCCGGGGTCTCCGCGGCCAACCCACCGGTGTGGGCCAGCAACTGGGCGACGGTCACCTCTCCGGCGCCGGTCCCCGGGAGGTGCTTCTCCAGCGGGTCTGCGAGCGCCAGCCGGCCCTCGTCGCGCAGCCGCATCACGAGAACAGCGGTGAAGGTCTTGGTGATCGACCCGATCCGGTACTGCACGTTCCCGTCGGGCCCGTGTCCCTCGACCGAGGTCCGGGAGCCCTCCCAGACCAGCTCGCCCCCGCGTACGACGGCCGCCACCACCGACGGCGCCCGCCCTTCGCTCTGGGCGACGGCGATCCGGTGCCTCAGCGCGCGCCGGGTCGCGGGGAGCAGATCAAGATCTTCAGATACGGCATCCATGATCGGATGCTACGTGTTGGCCATGTCCACGAACCGTGAGTAGTGGCCCTGGAAGGCCACCGTGATCGTCGCCGTGGGGCCGTTACGGTGCTTCGCCACGATCAGGTCCGCCTCGCCCGCGCGGGGCGACTCCTTCTCGTACGCGTCCTCACGGTGCAGCAGGATGACCATGTCGGCGTCCTGCTCGATCGAACCCGATTCACGAAGGTCGGAGACCATCGGCTTCTTGTCGGTGCGCTGCTCGGGACCACGGTTCAGCTGGGACAGCGCGATCACCGGGACCTCCAGCTCCTTCGCCAGCAGCTTGAGGTTTCGGGACATGTCCGAGACCTCCTGCTGACGGCTCTCGGGACGGCGCGAGCCACCCGACTGCATCAGCTGGAGGTAGTCGATGACCACGAGCGAGAGGTCGTGGCGCTGCTTGAGCCGACGGCACTTGGCCCGGATCTCCATCATCGACAGGTTGGGTGAGTCGTCGATGTACAGGGGGGCCGCGGACACGTCGGGCATCCGGCGGGCCAGCCGGGTCCAGTCGTCGTCCGTCATCGTGCCGGAGCGCATGTGGTGCAGCGCCACCCGGGCCTCCGCCGACAGCAGCCGCATCGCGATCTCGTTGCGGCCCATTTCGAGGGAGAAGATGACGCTCGGCAGGTTGCTCTTGATGGAGCAGGCCCGGGCGAAGTCCAGCGCGAGGGTGGACTTACCCATGGCGGGCCGGGCCGCGATGACGATCATCTGGCCCGGGTGCAGGCCGTTGGTGAGCGAGTCGAGGTCGGTGAAGCCGGTCGGAACGCCCGACATCTGGCCGCTGCGGGAGCCGATCGCCTCGATCTCGTCGAGGGCGCCTTCCATGATGTCGCCGAGCGGCAGGTAGTCCTCGGAGGTCCGCTGCTCGGTGACGGCGTAGATCTCTGCCTGGGCGCTGTTGACGATCTCGTCGACGTCGCCGTCGGCCGCGTATCCCATCTGCGTGATCTTCGTACCGGCCGCGACCAGCCGGCGCAGGACCGCCCGCTCGTGGACGATCTCGGCGTAGTACTCGGCGTTCGCCGCCGTGGGCACCGACTGGACCAGGGTGTGCAGGTACGAGGCCCCGCCGACCTTGCTGATCTCGCCGCGCCGGGTGAGCTCGGCGCCGACCGTGATCGGGTCGGCCGGCTCGCCCTTGGCGTACAGGTCGAGGATGGCCTGGTAGATCGTCTCGTGCGAGGGCCGGTAGAAGTCGTGTCCCTTGAGGACCTCGACCACGTCGGCGATGGCGTCCTTCGACAGCAGCATGCCGCCGAGGACGGACTGCTCGGCGTCGAGGTCCTGCGGCGGGACGCGCTCGAAGCCGCCGCCTCCGCCGTCCCAGGAGCCGCCCTCGCGGCCCCGGTCCTGCTGGTCGTCCCCGCGGCCGCGTCCCTCGCCGTTACGGCGCGGACGGGCGGGCAGACGGTCGCCTGGACCGCTGTCGGCCCAAGGGTCGTCCATGGGCTCGGGCATGCTCACCGGGCCGCCTCCTCCCGTCCGCAACGCGGACCTCGCCGTGCCACTCTTTCTACGACACGGCTCTGACATTTGGGGCACCCGAATCGGCTCTCGGCACGTCGGGCAACGCACAACGGTAGGGCCGTTGGCGACGTCAGCCAATCTTGTTATCCACAGGGTGTGTGGATGAGATGTGGATGACGGCACCAATGCTGTGGGTAACTCCGCCGAAGCTGTGCACGGACCGGGGGACGGGGCTGTGGACAAAATCACCTGCCCTACCCACACACCCATTTTGACCTGCGATTTCTTCTTCCACTGACTGTGGGGAAGAAAAATCTTGGCCACCACCTCAAGATCGCCTCCAACGGGGTGCGAAGAACGCCCAAGTCAGCACGTTAGTAAGGATCAAAAGACCCTTGTATCTATTACCTGTGGAAGATTAGATTGAGCACATGACACAGGCCACCGCAGCGCCGAAGGCTGCCCCGAGACGGCACGACCGCGAGATCCTCGCACTCGCCGTCCCCGCCTTCGGCGCCCTCGTCGCCGAGCCCCTCTTCGTGATGGCCGACAGCGCCATCGTGGGGCACCTCGGCACGCCCCAGCTCGCCGGCCTCGGCATCGCCGCCGCCCTGCTCACCACCGCTGTGAGCGTCTTCGTCTTCCTCGCCTACGCGACCACCGCGGCCGTCGCCCGCCGCGTCGGCGCGGGAGACCTCCAGGCGGCCATCCGGCAGGGCATGGACGGCATCTGGCTCGCCCTCCTGCTCGGCGCGGCCGTCATCGCCGTCGTCATGCCCGCAGCGCCCTGGCTGATCTCCCTCTTCGGGGCCTCGGACACGGTCGCCCCGTACGCGGTCACCTACCTGCGGATCTCCGCCCTCGGTATCCCGGCCATGCTGATGGTGCTCGCCGCCACCGGCGTCATCCGCGGGCTCCAGGACACCAGGACCCCGCTCTACGTGGCCATCGGCGGGTTCGCCCTCAACGGCGCCCTGAACGTCGCCCTCGTCTACGGCGCGGGTCTCGGGATCGCCGGATCCGCCTGGGGCACGGTCATCGCCCAGTGCGCCATGGCCGCCGCCTACCTCTTCGTGGTCGTCCGGGGCGCCCGCGAGCACCAGGCCTCCCTGCGCCCCGACCCGGCGGGCATCCGGGCCTGCGCCCAGGCCGGTGCCCCTCTGCTGGTCCGCACCCTGTCCCTGCGCGCCGTACTCATGATCGCCACGGCGGTCGCCGCACGGCTGGGCGACGCCGACATCGCGGCCCACCAGATCCTGCTCGCACTGTGGAGCCTGCTGGCCTTCGCCCTGGACGCGATCGCGATCGCGGGGCAGGCCATCATCGGCCGCTACCTCGGAGCCGGTGACACCCACGGGGCCAAGGCCGTCTGCCGGCGCATGGTGCAGTGGGGGATCGCCTCGGGCATCGTGCTCGGCCTGCTGGTCGTACTGGCCCGCCCGGTGTTCATTCCGCTGTTCACCAGCGACCCCACGGTAGAGAAGGCCCTGCTGCCCGCCCTGCTGGTCGTGGCGGTCTCCCAGCCCGTCTCCGGGATCGTCTTCGTCCTGGACGGTGTACTGATGGGCGCCGGCGACGGCCGTTACCTCGCCTGGGCGATGCTGCTGACCCTCGCCGTGTTCACCCCGGCAGCACTGCTCGTCCCGGCCCTCGGCGGGGGCCTGACCGCGCTCTGGTGGGCCATGACACTGATGATGGTGGTCCGGATGGCCACCCTCCAGCTCCGCGCCCGCTCCGGCCGCTGGCTGATCGCGGGGGCGACGCGTTGAGCGGGTTCCCTTGCCGCTGTGTTTCACGTGAAACACAGCGAGAGGTCCGCCCCTGTTTCACGTGAAACATCGCCCGGCAACGACGAAGGGCCGCACCCCATCGGGGTGCGGCCCTTCATGCGCAGCCCTTAGGCGGCGACGACCTCGATGCCCACGTTCGCGGCGACCTCGGCGTGCAGACGCACGGAGACCTGGTACGAACCGAGGGTCTTGATCGGGGAGCCCAGCTCAACGCGGCGCTTGTCGACCTTCGGGCCACCGGAAGCCTCGATCGCCGTGGCGATGTCGGACGGAGTGACGGAACCGAAGAGACGACCAGCGTCACCCGCGCGGGTGGCCAGACGGACCTTCACGCCCTCGAGCTTGGCCTTGAACTCGTTGGCCTGCTCGATGGTCGCGATCTCGTGGATCTTGCGGGCGCGGCGGATCTGCGCCACGTCCTTCTCGCCACCCTTGGTCCAGCGGATCGCGAAACCACGCGGGACCAGGTAGTTGCGAGCGTAACCGTCCTTGACGTCGACGACATCGCCGGCGGTGCCGAGGCCAGAGACCTCGTGGGTCAGGATGATCTTCATTATTCGGTCACCCTTTCCTTATCGCGCGGTGGACGTGTAGGGCAGCAGCGCCATCTCACGGCTGTTCTTCACGGCCGTGGCGACGTCACGCTGGTGCTGCGTGCAGTTGCCGGTAACGCGGCGGGCACGGATCTTGCCGCGGTCGGAAATGAACTTCCGCAGCATGTTCGTGTCCTTGTAGTCCACGTAAGCGGTCTTGTCCTTGCAGAACGCGCAGACCTTCTTCTTAGGCTTGCGCACAGGCGGCTTCGCCATTGTGTCTCTCCTGTGTGATCAAGAAGTGGGGATACGAGCTGCCCTAGAAGGGCGGCTCGTCCGAGTAGCCACCACCGGAGCCGCCGGAGCTTCCGCCCCAGCCGCCCCCGCCGCCGCCCTGCTGCTGCTGGCCGCCGGCCGGCGCGCTGGACGCCCACGGGTCGTCGGAGGGAGCTCCGCCGCCCTGAGGGGCGCCGCCGCTGGGGGCTCCGCCCCAGCCACCGCCGCCGCCACCCTGCTGCTGACCGCCGCCGCCGTATCCACCCTGAGCGCCGCGACCGGTGGTCTTGGCGACCTTGGCCGTGGCGGTCTTCAGGCTGGGGCCGACTTCCTCGACGTCCAGCTCGTAGACCGTGCGCTTGACACCCTCACGGTCCTCGTACGACCGCTGCTTCAGCCGGCCCTGCACGATGACGCGCATGCCCCGCTGAAGGGACTCGGCGACGTTCTCCGCCGCCTGACGCCAGACCGAGCAGGTCAGGAACAGGCCTTCGCCGTCCTTCCACTCATTGGTCTGCTTGTCGAAGATGCGGGGAGTGGACGCGACACGGAACTTCGCGACCGCCGCACCCGAGGGGGTGAAGCGCAGCTCGGGGTCGTCGACGAGATTGCCGACGACCGTGATGACGGTCTCGCCTGCCATGGATGAACCTCTCGGCGGGGATTGCTGCTGGGCTGCTGTGCTACTCGTTCCCGATTACCGCTGAACCGAAGTTCAGTGGGTCTCGGGGCGAAGGACCTTGGTCCGGAGAACCGACTCGTTCAGGTTCATCTGTCGGTCAAGCTCCTTGACGACCGCAGGCTCGGCCTGAAGGTCGATGACCGAGTAGATGCCCTCGGGCTTCTTCTTGATCTCGTAAGCGAGACGACGACGGCCCCAGGTGTCGACCTTCTCAACCTTTCCGTTGCCCTCACGGACGACGGAGAGGAAGTTCTCGATCAGCGGGGAGACAGCGCGCTCCTCGAGATCGGGGTCGAGGATGACCATCACTTCGTAGTGACGCATGTGGAACCCACCTCCTTTGGACTCAGCGGCCACGGTCGTTCCGTGGCAGGAGGGTCGTGATGCGTGGCACGGTGCCTGAGAACAGACACCGCGCAGACCGTACAGACTACCTGCTCGACTCCTTCCGGTTGAAATCCGGCAGGAGGAGGCCACAATCTGTACTCAACGGGTGCGCTCGGTGCTAGGCCCCCGGCTCCTCGCGGAGGCGGCCCCGGTGCACCGCTCTGCTTCAGCCAGGAGGTGCCTTTCCTATGGCACAGGCAATGCGACGCCAGTCCTCCATCTCCCTCTTCGCGACCGACGGCAAGCCCCACCCCCTGCAGGACACCCTGCTGGCGGTCACGCTGGTCCTCGGGGCCGTGGCGTTCGTCACGGCGTTCTTCCACAATCTCCACCTGCTCAGCTCGTGGACCGGGCTGATCGGAATCCTGACCGGCGCGTACGGACAGTTCATCTCCGTCACGACACGCGAGCGCTTCGCACTGATCATCGGCCTTGGCGCCTCGGCCATCGGCTTCTACCTCGGCATGGCGCACGGCGGTCTCTTCGGCGGCTGAGCGGCTGACCGGGGCATCTCCGCGACAAGGGCGCCGGCCGCCACGGGGACGGGCACGGCCCGTCCCCCAGATGGGTGGCGCCCTTGTCGCAGTAGGCTTCGCGCCATAGCCAGCGAAGCCGCCGGAGGAGACGCCCCGCATGAGCCTGTCCCTGAGGACCATCAGTCGAGAGCAGCATCTGGATTACCTCCAGAGCCTGCCCTCGGCGAGCCACTGCCAGGTCCCGGCGTGGGCCGACGTGAAGAACGAGTGGCGCTCCGAGAACCTCGGATGGTTCAACGAGTCGGAGGAACTCGTCGGCGCCGCCCTCGTGTTGTACCGGCAGCTGCCCAAGGTGAAGCGCTACCTCGCGTACCTGCCCGAGGGGCCGGTCATCAACTGGTACGCCCCGAATCTGGAGGAGTGGCTCCAGCCGATGCTGGCGCACCTGAAGCACCAGGGCGCCTTCACCGTGAAGATGGGCCCGCCCGTCGTGATCCGCCGCTGGAACTCGGCGGCCATCAAGGCCGGTATCCAGGACCCGAACGTCAAGCGACTGCGCGACGTGGAGGCTTCGGTCATCGAGCCCCGCGCCTTCGAGGTCTCGGACAAGCTGCGCCGGATGGGCTGGCAGCAGGCCGAGGACGGCGGCGCCGGCTTCGGCGACGTCCAGCCCCGTTACGTGTTCCAGGTGCCGCTGGCCAACCGCTCGCTGGACGACGTCCTCAAGGGCTTCAACCAGCTGTGGCGCCGCAACATCAAGAAGGCCGAGAAGGCCGGTGTCGAGGTCGTCCAGGGCGGCTACGACGACCTGCCGACCTGGCAGCACCTGTACGAGATCACGGCCGAGCGCGACAAGTTCCGCCCGCGCCCGCTCAGCTACTTCCAGCGTCAGTGGACGGCCCTCAACTCCGAGGACCCCAACCGGATGCGGCTGTACATCGCCACCCACGAGGGGGAGCCGCTGGCCGCCGCCACGATGCTCACCGTCGGCCAGCACGTCTGGTACTCCTACGGCGCATCGGCCAACCACAAGCGCGAGGTTCGGCCGTCGAACGCGATGCAGTGGCGGATGCTGCGCGACTCGTACGCGCTCGGTGCGAGCGTCTACGACCTGCGCGGCATCAGTGACACCCTGGACGAGAACGATCACCTGTTCGGTCTCATCCAGTTCAAGGTCGGCACCGGCGGCGAGGCCGTCGAGTACGTCGGCGAGTGGGACTTCCCGCTCAACAAGATGCTGCACAAGGCCCTCGACATCTACATGTCGCGGCGCTGATCCACACCGCACCGCACTGCTCCACACACACCGCACCGCTGCACAGGCAGCTGTTTTCCAGAGAGGCTCCGGACGGGCATGGCGCTCACGCTCTACGTCGACACCGCGCGCTGGCGTGCGCACCAGAAGCAGATCCAGGACCAGTTCCCCGGGCTGATCCCCGTCTGCAAGGGCAATGGCTACGGCTTCGGCCATGAGCGGCTGTGCGACGAGGCGACCCGGATGGGCGCCGACATCCTCGCCGTCGGCACCACGTACGAGGCCGCCAGCATCAAGGACTGGTTCGGCGGCGACCTGCTCGTCCTCACGCCGTTCCGGCGGGGCGAGGAACCGGTTCCCCTGCCGGACCGGGTCATCCGCTCGGTGTCCTCGGTGGACGGGGTCCGCGGCCTGGTCGGCGCCCGGGTGGTCATCGAGTGCATGAGCTCGATGCGCCGCCACGGCATCTCCGAGCAGGACCTGGGACTGCTCCACTCGGCGATCGAGGACGTCCGCCTGGAGGGCTTCGCCCTGCACCTGCCGCTGGACCGCCCCGACGGCTCGGACGCCGTCGAGGAGGTCATCGGCTGGATGGACCGGCTGCGCGCGGCCCGGCTGCCGCTGCACACGATGTTCGTGAGCCACCTCAAGGCCCAGGAGCTGACCAGGCTCCAGCAGCAGTTCCCGCAGACCCGCTTCCGGGCCCGTATCGGCACCCGGCTGTGGCTCGGCGACCACGAGGCCACCCAGTACCGCGGCGCGGTCCTGGACGTCACGCGCGTGTCGAAGGGCGACCGGTTCGGCTACCGCCAGCAGAAGGCCGCGTCCGACGGCTGGCTCGTCGTGGTCGCGGGCGGCACCTCGCACGGGGTGGGGCTGGAGGCTCCCAAGGCCCTCCACGGGGTCATGCCGCGCGCCAAGGGCGTGGCCCGCGCGGGCCTGGCCACGGTGAACCGGAACCTGTCCCCGTTCGTCTGGGCGGGCAAGCAGCGCTGGTTCGCGGAGCCGCCGCACATGCAGGTGTCGATCCTGTTCGTGCCCTCGGACGCGACCGAGCCGAAGGTCGGCGACGAGCTGGTGGCGCACCTGCGGCACACCACCACCCAGTTCGACCGGGTGCTCGACGCCTGATCCACCGGGTGGTGACGGGCCGGCCGCGGGGGCCGCTCAGTCCCTGAGGTCCGCTCCCCACTCGACCCGCTGTCCCTGCGAAGGCGCCGCGTACTGCGGCGCCTTCGTCATGTGCGACAGGGTGAACACGTCCTCGGCGCCGTCCAGGACGCCGCCGGAGGGGTCGTCCGAACCGTCCTGGCGCACCACGTCCCGTTCGGGCAGCAGGATGTCGCGGACGACGACGGCGCACAGGTAGAGCGTCGCGATCAGGTGGGCGGCGATCGCCACCTGGTAGCCCTCCACGGGCAGGCCCTGGTGCTTGTCCCCGCTGGTCGTGTAGGCGAGGTAGAACCAGATGCCGAGGAAGTACATGACCTCGCCGGCCTGCCAGATCAGGAAGTCCCGCCAGCGCGGCCGGGCCAGCGCGGCGAGCGGGATGAGCCACAGCACGTACTGCGGCGAGTAGACCTTGTTGGCCAGGATGAACGCGGCCACGACGAGGAAGGCCAACTGCGCGAAGCGGGGACGCCGCGGGGCAGCCAGGGTGAGCAGGCCGATGGCGGCGCACAGCAGCAGCGTCAGGACCGTCGCGTAGGTGTTGGCGCCGTCGAGGGGGTTGCCGGAGCGCTGGGAGATCAGCAGCCACACGGAGCCGAAGTCGATGGGCCGTTCCTGGCTGAAGACGTAGAACCGCTTCCAGCCGTCCCAGGCGAAGTACATGACCGGCCCGTTGACCAGGAGCCAGGAGCCGGCCGCGCCCAGCAGGGCGGCGCCGAACGCGCGCCACTTCCCGGCCCGCCAGCAGAGCACGAACAGCACGCCGAGCAGCAGTACGGGGTAGAGCTTGGCGGCGGTGGCCAGGCCGATGAACACGCCGAACAGGACCGCGCGGCCACGGGCCCACATCAGCGTCGCGGCGGCGGTCAGGGCGATGGCCAGCAGGTCCCAGTTGATCGTCGCGGTGAGGGCGAAGGCGGGCGCGAGGGCGAAGAGCAGCGCGTCCCAGGGCCGGCGGCGGTGGGTGCGGGCGACACAGTAGGCGATGACCACGGCGCAGATCATCAGCATGCCCGCGTTGACCATCCAGTACATCTGCTCGCGGTGCTGGATGGAGCCGCCGCCCGGGGTGAGCCAGGAGGCGAACTGCATGAAGGCGCCGGTCAGGACCGGGTACTCGACGTACTGCATGTCGCCGTACTTCGGGTCGCCGTCGGGGAACCGGTCGAAGTACGGGACGAGGCCGTCGGCGAAGCCGCGCGCGGAGTACAGGTGCGGGATGTCGGAGTAGCAGGCGTGGGTGTACTGCGAACCCGCTCCCTGGAACCAGGCCCAGTCGTAACAGGGGAGCTTCTGGACCATGCCGAGCGCGAACATCCCGAGGGCGACGAGGATGACGACCCGCACGGGAGTCAGCCAGTGGCCGCCCAGCCGGGCGCGGCGGCCGAGCGGGCCGCCGATGAGTTCGCTGCCGGCCGCGGCGACCTCGTCCTGCTGGGTGGGCAGTACGGGCCGTTCCTCGTGCACCTTCGTCATGCGCACATCCTGCCGTACGGGGCCGGGCATGAGGGAGGGCCGCCGCACGGAGTGCGACGGCCCTCGTCAGCGCGGGGCGGGGCGGGTCAGCCCCCGGTACCGGCGGTGGTCCCGGTGGACGTGCCGCCCCAGCCGGTGATGCCGCCCGGCCGGCCCGGCTTGCCCGTGGGCGGCGACGGAGTCCCGGAGGTTCCGCCGTCGGCGCCTCCGCCAATGGCGCCTCCGCCGTTGACACCCCCTCCGTTGGCTCCGCCGTTGTCGGCGCCGCTGGTGGTGCCCCCGTTGGTCGTCGGGTCGTAGCACACCCGCCACGGCTTGCAGGAGGGCTTGCCGCCGTTGGACGGGCTCGGGGAGACCGGGGGCGAGGTGCTCGGCGACGTGGACGGCGACGGCGGCACGGACGGCGAGGGGGCGACCGAGGGGCTCGGGGAGGGCGCGCCGGAGGCGTCCGCGGTGACGCCGATGTCGTCGGGCTCGGGGAACTCCTTGGACGGGAGTCCCTTGAGCGCCTCGCGCATGTACTCGGTCCAGATCACGGTCGGGATGTCACCACCGTGGATGGAGTCGACACCACCCACGTGGTTCATGGACATCAGCTTCTTGTCCGCCGAGGTGGGGTCGGTACGGAACAGGGTGACCGCGGTGGACAGCTCCGGGGTGTAGCCGACGAACCAGGCCGACTTGTTCTTGTCGGTGGTGCCGGTCTTGCCCGCGACGGGCCGGTTGAGCTTCTTGGCCTTGACGCCGGTGCCGTTCTGGACGACGTTCTCCAGCACCTTGGTGACGTTGTCGGCGACGGCGTTGTCCATGGCGCGCTGCGCCTTGGGAGCCTCGAAGCCGGGCAGCTCCTTGCCGTCCTGCTCGACCTTGGTCACCGAGAACGGCTCGTGGTGGGTACCGGAGGCGGCGAAGGTGGCGTACGAGTCGGCCATCCGGATGGCGCTGGGGGTGGAGGTGCCCAGCGCGAAGGAGGCGGTGTTGTCCGGGTCCATCGAGTCGGTGAGGATGCCCGTGGACTTGGCCACGTCGCGGACCTTGCTGTGGCCGACGTCGAAGACGAGCTGCGCGAACGGAACGTTGATGGACTTCTCCATCGCCTCGTTCAGGGTCACGTATCCGTAGGGGGTCGAGCTCTCGTTCTTCTGCTGGAACGGCTTGCCGTTGCTGCCCGTCAGCGGCTTGCCCTGACGGTTGTTGATCACGGTGAGGTCGTTGGCCGGGTACTTGCTGTCGACCGAGAGGCCCGACCCGTTCGAGTTCTGGGTGCCGTACTCCAGCGCCGCCGCCAGCACGTACGGCTTCCAGGTCGAGCCGACCGGTACACCGATGGTGTTGGCGTTGTTGGTGAAGTGCTTCTTGTCCCAGCCCGGACCGCCGTACATGGCCACGATCGCCCCGGACTTCACGTCCACGGAGGCGGCGCCGAACTGCACGAAGGTGTCGTAGTCAGGACGCTTCTTCTCGTCGAGGAAGTCGTCGCGCGTCTCCTCGACGGCCTTGACCAGGGCGTCCACCCTCGGCTTCTCGAAGGTGGTGTGGATCTGGTAGCCGCCCAGGGCCATCTTCTCGGCCGGGATGTCCTTGGTCTTCATCACGTACTGCTTGGCGGTCTCGACCAGGTAGCCGATCTGGCCGGACATGCCTCGGGCCAGTTCGGAGTCCACCAGCTTGGGGAACTCCTTGATCTGGTCCCGGTCCGCCTTCTGCATCCGGCCGACCTGGACCTCGCGGTCCAGCACCCAGGCCCAGCGCTGCCGGGCTCGCTCGGTGTTGGCCTGCGGGGTGGCGGCGGTGCCGATGCCACCGTCCGGGTTGTACAGGTTCGGCCCCTTGAGCACGGAGGCGAGGAAGGCGCTCTCGGAGGGCGTGAGCTCCTCGCAGTCCTTGCCGAAGTAGGCCCGGGCGGCGGCCTGGATGCCGTAGGCGTCCCGGCCGTAGTAGGCGGTGTTGAGGTAGCCCGCGAGGACGTCGTCCTTCTCGGCGCTCACACCCAGCTTGATTGCGATGAAGAGCTCGGTGACCTTGCGCTTGAGCGTCTGGTCGGAGTCGAGGTAGGTGTTCTTCACGTACTGCTGGGTGATGGTCGAGCCGCCCTGGGTCGAGCCGCCCTTGGCCATGTTCCACACGGCGCGGGCGATACCCATGGGGTCGACGCCCTTGTCGGTCTCGAAGGACTCGTTCTCGGCCGAGATCACCGCGTCCTGCATCGAGCGGGGGATCTTGGAGATCGGGACGATCTGCCGGTTCATGGAACCGCCGGTCGCGACCATCTGAGTGCCGTCGGCCCAGAAGAAGACGTTGTTCTGCGCCTGGGCGGCCAGATTCGGGTTCGGCGTGTTCACCATGGCGATGCCGATGCCGGCGCCGGCGGTGACGACCGCGAAGAAGCCCAGCGCGGTGCCGCCGACGAGCTTCCAGGACGGCACGAAGCGCTTCCAGCCGCCCTTGTCGGACCGCGGGTAGTTGATCAGCCGCTTGTCCGGGCGCCCCGCGCCCCTGCCCGCCTGACCGCGGCCGCGGGGGCCGGACCCCCGCTGGGTGGATCTGCGGGCATCGGCGCGGCCGGCCGGCTCGCCGTAAGGGACGCTCGGGGACGCGGTGGGTACGTCGCGTCCGGCGCCGGGGCGCTGCTGGGCGGCCCGGCGGGGCGCGGCGCGTCCGCCGCCCTGGGGTTCGGGCTGGGGCGGTTTGCGGCGGTGCTCGCTCATCGAACGACTACTCCTCGGCCAGGCGAGTGGCCTGGAAGCGGCAGGTGAGTTCCGGTCCCCCCGGTGTCATGGCGCACAGACTACGCACGCTCAAAACCCAATCAGTGTCGAAGTTCACCCCAAATCAGGCAACTTGCCTCGTACGAATTGGTGATGTGATGCCGGTCACTACGCCACCTCTTGTCGCCGGGGGCAGCCCGTTCTATCGTCTGGATGTATCGAGTCGATACATCAGCTCGACATAATGACTCAGGGGCGGAGGAGAGGCAGGCGGATGAGCAGACGCTCAGGCATCCTCGAGTTCGCCGTCCTCGGCCTGCTTCGCGAATCCCCCATGCACGGCTACGAGCTGCGCAAGCGGCTCAACACCTCGCTGGGTGTGTTCAGGGCGTTCAGCTACGGGACGCTCTATCCCTGCCTCAAGACGCTGGTCGCCAACGGCTGGTTGATCGAGGAACCGGGCAGCGCCCCGGAAGACGCTCTCGCCGCTTCACTCGCAGGGCGCCGCGCCAAGATCGTCTACCGGTTGACGGCGGCGGGTAAGGAGCACTTCGAGGAGCTCCTTTCCCACACCGGGCCGGACACCTGGGAAGACGAGTCCTTCGCCGCCCGCTTCGCCTTCTTCGGCCAGACCGAACGTGAAGTGCGGATGCGGGTGCTGGAGGGTCGCCGCAGCCGGCTGGAAGAGCGCCTGGAGAAGATGCGGGCTTCGCTCGCCCGCACGCGGGAACGCCTCGACGACTACACGCTTGAACTGCAGCGACACGGAATGGAATCCGTGGAGCGCGAAGTCCGCTGGCTGAACGAGCTGATCGAGAGCGAGCGGGCGGGACGGGACCAGAGAAATCCCGGCCCGCCCGACGAAACTGCAAAGTGAGGTCTGCGATCTCGCAGACCTCGTCCGAGAACAAACAGGGAGCAACCGGAATGGGTTCGGTTCGCGTAGCCATCGTCGGCGTGGGCAACTGCGCCGCCTCGCTGGTGCAGGGCGTCGAGTACTACAAGGACGCCGACCCGGCGGCCAAGGTCCCCGGTCTGATGCACGTCCAGTTCGGCGACTACCACGTGCGTGACATCGAGTTCGTCGCCGCGTTCGACGTCGACGCGAAGAAGGTCGGCCTCGACCTCTCCGACGCCATCGGCGCCAGCGAGAACAACACCATCAAGATCTGCGACGTCCCGAACGCCGGTGTGACCGTTCAGCGCGGCCACACCTACGACGGTCTGGGCAAGTACTACCGCATGACCATCGAGGAGTCCGCCGAGGCTCCGGTCGACGTGGTGCAGATCCTCAAGGACCGCCAGGTCGACGTTCTGATCTGCTACCTGCCCGTCGGTTCCGAGGACGCTGCGAAGTTCTACGCGCAGTGCGCCATCGACGCCAAGGTCGCGTTCGTCAACGCCCTCCCGGTCTTCATCGCCGGCACCAAGGAGTGGGCGGACAAGTTCACCGAGGCCGGTGTCCCGATCGTCGGCGACGACATCAAGTCGCAGGTCGGCGCCACCATCACGCACCGCGTGATGGCGAAGCTGTTCGAGGACCGCGGTGTCCGTCTTGAGCGCACCATGCAGCTCAACGTCGGCGGCAACATGGACTTCAAGAACATGCTTGAGCGCGACCGCCTGGAGTCGAAGAAGATCTCCAAGACGCAGGCCGTCACCTCGCAGATCCCCGACCGTGAGCTCGGCGAGAAGAACGTCCACATCGGCCCGTCCGACTACGTCGCGTGGCTCGACGACCGCAAGTGGGCCTACGTCCGCCTCGAAGGCCGCGCCTTCGGCGATGTCCCGCTGAACCTCGAGTACAAGCTCGAGGTGTGGGACTCCCCGAACTCCGCCGGTGTCATCATCGACGCCCTGCGCGCCGCGAAGATCGCCAAGGACCGCGGTATCGGTGGCCCGATCCTGTCGGCTTCCAGCTACTTCATGAAGTCCCCGCCGGTGCAGTACTTCGACGACGAGGCGCTGGCCAACGTCGAGAAGTTCATCAGGGGCGAGGTCGAGCGCTAGTCGAACCCCAAGGGTCCGCGAGGACACCTGGACTTCGGCTGTTCTTCCGCGGAGGGTCCCCGGGCAATACGCCCGGGGACCCTCCGCGTATGTGACCCTTGCCCTCATGCCTGTCGTACGTGATCTGCGCGTACTCCTGCGCTTGAGGGATTTCCGCAACCTGCTCGCCGTACGGCTGCTCTCCCAGGCCGCGGACGGCGTGTACCAGGTCGCGCTCGCCACGTACGTGGTCTTCTCCCCGGAGAAGCAGGCCTCGCCCGCGGCCATCGCCTCGGCCATGGCGGTCCTGCTCCTGCCCTACTCGGTGATCGGCCCCTTCGCCGGCGTGCTGCTGGACCGCTGGCGGCGCCGCCAGGTCTTCCTCTACGGCAACCTGCTGCGGGCCGTCCTGGCCTGCGTCACCGGCCTGCTGATCGTCGCGCACGTCCCCGACTGGCTCTTCTACGCCTCAGCCCTGTCCGTGACCGCCGTCAACCGCTTCGTCCTGGCCGGACTCGCCGCCTCGCTGCCCCGGGTCGTCGGCCCGGACCAACTGGTCACCGCCAACGCCCTGTCGCCCACCGCCGGGACCCTCGCGGCGACCGCCGGCGGGGGACTGGCCTTCCTCGTACGGCTGCTGGCCTCGGACTCCAATGCCCTCGTCGTCCTGCTCGGGGCCCTGCTGTATCTGGCCGCCGCCCTGATGTCCCTGCGCCTGGCCATCGGGCTCCTCGGACCCGACCACCCCCCTGGCCACTCCCATCCGTCCGTAGCCGAGGGGATCGCCCTGACCGTCCGGGGCATGACCGAGGGCCTGCGGCACCTGGCCGAGCGGCGCGAGGCCGCCCAGGCGCTCGCCGCGATGACCATGATGCGGTTCTGCTACGGCGCGCTGACGGTCATGCTGCTGACCCTCTGCCGCTACTCCTGGTCGGACAACGAGTCGGACGGCCTGGCCCTGCTGGGCATCGCGGTCGGGGTCTCCGGCGCCGGATTCTTCACGGCCGCCGTCATCACGCCCTGGCTCGTGGGCCGGCTGGGCACGCGCGGCTGGATCACGGCCTGCTCCGCCGGCGCCGCGGTCCTGGTCCCCGCACTGGGCCTGTTCTTCGCCCCGGGCCCGATGCTGGCCGCTGCCTTCGTACTGGGCCTCGCCACCCAGGGCGCCAAGATCTCCACCGACACCGTCGTGCAGTCACAGGTGGACGATGAGTTCCGGGGCCGCGTCTTCTCCGTCTACGACGTGCTGTTCAACGTCGCGTTCGTCGGGGCCGCCGCGGTCGCCTCCCTGATGCTTCCCGCCGACGGCCAGTCGGTCGTACTGATCATGAGCGTGTCCGTCGTGTACGCCGTGACCGCGGCGCTCCTGCGGCGCCAGGGGCGATGTTTCACGTGAAACATCGGCTCGGGCTGATCCGCTCGGGCTGATCCGCTCCGGCTGATGTTTCACGTGAAACGGGGTCGATGTTTCACGTGAAACATCGACCCCGTCGACCGCTGCGGTCCGGTGTCAGGCCTGTGCGGCCCACCACTCCTTCAGGGCCGCGACCGCCGCTTCGTGTCCCATCGGGCCGTTCTCCAGCCGCAGGTCCAGCAGGAACGCGTACGCCTTGCCGATCACCGGGCCGGGGCCGACGCCCAGCACCTGCTGGATCTCGTTGCCGTCCAGGTCGGGCCGGATCGCGTCGAGCTGCTCCTGCTCCTTGAGCTGCTCGATGCGCTCCTCCAGGCCGTCATAGGTCCGGGAGAGCGCGTTGGCCTTGCGCTTGTTGCGGGTGGTGCAGTCCGAGCGGGTCAGCTTGTGCAGGCGCTCCAGGAGGGGACCCGCGTCACGGACGTAGCGCCGCACCGCGGAGTCCGTCCACTCACCGTCCCCGTAGCCGTGGAAGCGCAGGTGCAGCTCCACCAGCCGGGACACGTCCTTGATCATGTCGTTGGAGTACTTCAGCGCGGTCATGCGCTTCTTGGTCATCTTCGCGCCCACCACCTCGTGGTGGTGGAAGGAGACCCGGCCATCGCTCTCGAACCGGCGGGTGCGGGGCTTGCCGATGTCGTGCAGCAGGGCGGCCAGCCGCAGCACCAGGTCCGGACCGTCCTCCTCCAGGGCGATCGCCTGCTCCAGCACGATCAGCGAGTGGTCGTAGACGTCCTTGTGCCGGTGGTGCTCGTCACTCTCAAGCCGAAGCGCGGGCAGCTCGGGCAGCACGTGGTCGGCCAGGCCGCTGTCCACCAGCAGGCCGAGCCCCTTGCGGGGGTTCGCCGACAGCAGCAGCTTGTTCAGCTCGCCCTGCACCCGCTCCGCGGAGACGATCTCGATCCGGTCGGCCATCGCCGTCATCGCGGCCACGACCTCGGGAGCCACCTCGAAGTCCAGCTGGGCGGCGAACCGGGCCGCGCGCATCATGCGCAGCGGATCGTCCGAGAACGAGTCCTCCGGCGTGCCAGGGGTGCGCAGGATGCCTGCCTGGAGGTCTTCCAGGCCCCCGTGCGGGTCCACGAACTCCTTCTCGGGCAGCGCGACGGCCATCGCGTTCACCGTGAAGTCGCGACGGACCAGGTCCTCCTCGATCGAGTCGCCGTAGGAGACCTCCGGCTTGCGCGAGGTCCGGTCGTAGGACTCGGATCGGTAGGTGGTCACCTCGATCTGGAAGCCGAGCTTGTGGGCGCCGACGGTGCCGAAGGCGATGCCCACGTCCCACACCGAGTCGGCCCACGGCCGGACGATCTTCAGAACGTCCTCGGGGCGGGCGTCGGTGGTGAAGTCGAGGTCGTTGCCGAGCCGCCCGAGCAGCGCGTCGCGGACGGACCCCCCGACCAGGGCAAGACGGAATCCCGCCTCCTGGAAACGGCGGCCGAGCTCGTCGGCGACAGGGGCGACCCGCAGCAGTTCACTCACCGCGCGGCGCTGCACCTGACTCAGGGCACTGGGGTTGTCTTCATTGGCGTTCGGCACAACAGAAAAGGGTACGTGCCCGGCCCGGCGGGGGCTCCCTCGTTTGTGGCCACCCCGGCACACGGCGGCGGGCGGCCGGCCCCGATCATGTGGAGCAAGGCGCGGCACTCGCGCACGGCGGGTCTCGTTACCATGCGTGGACGCACAAACGACGACCACTGACACTTCGAGGACGGGCGGGCGCGTGGCCGAGGCGGCAGACAACCAGGGGGCAGTACCGGCCCCTGCCCGGCGTCGCTGGCTGCGGCGCGCCGTCGTCCTGCTCGCCGGGACGCCGGTGCTCGCCGCTCTGGTCTATGCCCCCGCGCCGCCGGCCGAGGCCGCGGACGCCCCCGTCGATGTCCAATTGGACACACTGGCGCCCACGGCTCCGGTCAAGGGCGACACGCTGACGATCTCGGGCACGGTGGTCAACAACACCCGCGAGAAGATCAGCAACGCCCACGTGGGGCTGCGGGTCGGGTCGGCGCTGGGAGACCGGGCCGCCATCGACGAGGTGGCGGACCGCACGGCCTTCCGGCCCGGCACTGACCCCGCGGAGATCGACTCCGCGTACGCCGCGAAGATCGACTCGCTGCCCGCGAAGGCAGGCCAGGCGTTCACCCTCAAGGTCCCGGTGAACAAGCTGCCGCTGGACAAGGACGGCGTCTACCAGCTCGGCGTGTCCCTGTCCGGGGAGAGCGGGAGCCGCTCGTACGAGCAGGTCCTGGGCATCAAGCGGACCTTCCTGCCCTGGCAGCCGGAGGCTGCCTCCAAGCGCTCCCACCTGGCCTACGCATGGCCGCTGATCTCCACGACGCACCTGACCGCGGAGACCGGCTCGGACGAGACGCAGACGCCCGTCTTCCAGGACGACAACCTCGCCGACGAGCTGAAGCCCGGTGGCCGCCTGGAGCAGATGGTCACGCTCGGCAAGGAGCTGCCCATCACATGGGTCATCGATCCCGACCTGCTCTACACGGTCGACGCGATGACCAAGGGCTACCGGGTCCGCACCCCCGACGGCCGGACCGTCCAGGGCAAGAACAAGGCCGTGGCCGAGCAGTGGCTCAGTTCGCTGGAAAGCGCGGTCCAGGGCAAGAAGGTCGTCGCGCTGCCGTTCGCCGACCCCGACATCGCCTCCCTCGCCCACCGCGGCAAGGACGTGTCGGGCACCCTGGGCCAGCTGCGGCCCGCCACCGACAAGGCGAAGCAGGCCGTCGAGACCGTCCTGCACGTGCCCGCGTCCACCGGCTTCTCCTGGCCGGTGGACGGCGCGATCGACCCGTCGATCGTCAACGTCGCCACCTCGGCCGGCGCCCACAACGTGCTCACCCGCAGCGACAGCCTCCGTGAGACCGGCTCCCTGGGCTACACCCCCTCGGCCGCCCGGCCCATCGGCGCGGGCAGCACCGCGGTCGTGGCCGACGCGGACCTCTCCACCACCTTCGAGGGCGACATGCTCGGCGCCGGGAACTCCACGCTCGCCGTGCAGCGGTTCCTCGCCCACAGCCTCGCCCTCAACCTGCAGAACACCGGGGAGCAGCGCAGCTTCGTCGTCGCCCCGCAGCGGATGCCCTCGTCCAGCCAGGTGCAGACGATGGCGGCCGCCCTGCGCGGCCTGCAGAGCGGCCGCTGGACGCAGCCGACCGATCTGGAGGCCGCGGCCGCGGCGAAGCCCGACCCGGGCGCCGCCACCCAGGTGCCGGGGGCCGGCCAGTACCCGGATTCCCTGCGCAAGCAGGAGCTGCCGGTGTCCGCGTTCGAGGACATCCGCACCACCCAGAACACCCTCGACCACTTCAAGGTGATCCTCTCCGCGCCGGACCGCGTGGAGATCCCCTTCGGCAACACCATGAACCGCGAGATGTCCTCCACGTGGCGCGGCCGCCCCGAGGAGGCCAAGGACTACCGGGACCAGGCTCAGCGGTACCTGCTCGGCCTGACCGAGAAGGTCAAGGTCATCCCGAAGTCCGACGCCACGCTGTCCGGGCACAGCGCGACGATCCCGGTGACCGTGCAGAACAGCCTGGTCCAGGACGTCCACGACCTCGTGCTGCGGGTGAAGTCCGCCAACCCGACCCGCCTGATGTTCGGCGACAGCGGCACGGCCCAGCAGGAAGTCACCGTCCAGGCCGACCACAGCCAGACGCTGAAGTTCACCGCGAACGCCACGGCGAGCGGTCCGGTCGAGGTCTCGGCGCAGCTCTTCACGAAGGACGGGGTGCCGTACGGCAAGGAACGCAAGTTCACCGTCGACGCCACCGAGATCACTCCCACCGTCATGCTGGTGATCGCCGGCGGCGTGCTCCTCCTGGTACTGGCAGGCATCAAGATGTACGCCAGTCGCAAGCGCGTCGCAGCCCGCGCGGCCGCCGAGGAGGACACGCAGCCGAGTGACGAGTCCCCGGACACCGGACCGCAAAGCGCGAGCGGGTCCGGCACGGGTGAGACAGTGGACCGTTGAGCGATGCCGTGGCCGGTCGGGCCTGGGACGATGAGGTGGGGTTTCGATGAACGCGCCGTACAACGGTGACCGCGCGCAGGGCACTGGCGGGCCAGCGCCCTCCCAGGGCACTGCCCCGGGCACACCGGTGCCCGGGCAGGTTCCCGCGCCTGCGCCCGCGCCGGATCATGACCCTTATGTCCAGGACGCCTACGATCACGACCCCTACCGGTCGCAGGATCTCTCGGCCCAGGACCCGGTGGCGGAGGTGCTCTACGACCGTGCCTCCCACCCGCCGCCCCCGCCCGGTACCTTCCAGGAGCCCGGCCCCCTCTACGCGGCCCCGGCCACGCCCGTGCACGGTCCCGACCCGCGCGTGTGGGCCCAGACCCCGCCGCCCGAGCCCGACGGCCCCTCCCGCCACCTGCCGTACGGGGACCACGCCACCACCACGCAGTTCGTCGGCGTGGACTCCCTCGTGACCGGCGCGACGGACGACCGGCCCGGGCCCGACGCGTTCGCGCACCTCTACCGGGACCAGCAGGCCGCGCCCCGCACCCCGGTCGAGGAGGCCCCCGTCGCCGCCCCGGCACCGAGCAAGCCCGCCGGGCGCGCCGCGGGTCTGCTCAAGTCCAGCGCCCTGATGGCCGCCGGAACGATCGTCTCCCGCATCACCGGCTTCCTGCGGACCCTGGTCATCGCCGGCGCGATCGGCGTCGCCACCCTCAACGACAGTTACCAGGTCGCCAACACCCTGCCGACGATGATCTACGTCCTGGTCGGCGGCGGCGCCCTCAACTCCGTCTTCATCCCGCAGTTGGTGCGCGCGATGAAGAACGACGAGGACGGTGGCGAGGCCTACGCCAACCGCCTGCTGACCCTCGTCATGGTGCTGCTCGGCGCGGTCACCACCATCTGCGTCCTCGCGGCCCCGCTGTTCATCGGCATGATGTCGCAGAAGATCGCCGACGACCCGCAGCGGATGGACGTCGCCGTCGCGTTCGCCCACTACTGCCTGCCCACCATGTTCTTCATGGGCGTGCACGTGGTCCTCGGTCAGATCCTCAACGCCCGCGGCCGGTTCGGCGCCATGATGTGGACCCCCGTCCTCAACAACATCGTCGTCATCGCCACCTTCGGCGCCTTCATCTGGGCCTTCGGCGGCTTCACCAGCACCGGCGTCACCGAGGCCGGCATCACCCCCGAGGGCGTCCGCCTGCTGGGCCTGGGCACCCTGCTCGGCCTCGCCGTGCAGTCCCTCGCGATGATCCCCTACCTGCGCGACGCCGGCTTCAAGCCCCGTCTGCGCTTCGACTGGAAGGGACACGGCCTCGGCAAGGCAGCCGGCCTGGCCAAGTGGACGTTCTTCTTCGTCCTCGCCAACCAGATCGGCCTCGTCGTCGTCACCCAGCTCGCCACCTGGGCGGGCGGGGTCGCCGACAAGCAGGGCCACGGCGGTACCGGCATCACCGGCTACAACTACGCGCTGCTGCTCTGGCAGATGCCGCAGGCCATCATCACCGTGTCCGTCATGACGGCCGTCCTGCCGCGCATCTCCCGCTCCGCCCACGACGGCGACGCCGCCGCCGTCCGCGACGACATCTCCTACGGTCTGCGCACCTCGGCCGTGGCGATCGTGCCCTGCGCCTTCGCGTTCCTCGCGCTCGGCGTCCCGATGGCCACCCTGCTCTACTTCAAGTCCGGTGTGGAGAGCGCCCAGAACATCGGCTTCATCCTGATGGCCTTCGGCCTCGGACTGATCCCGTACTCCGTCCAGTACGTCGTCCTGCGCGGCTTCTACGCCTACGAGGACACCCGGACGCCCTTCTACAACACCGTCATCGTCGCCGCAGTCAACGCGGGTGTCTCCGCCCTCGCCTTCGTCGTCCTCCCGGCCCGCTGGGCCGTGGTCGGCATGGCGGCGGCCTACGGCCTCGGCTACGCCGTGGGCGTGGGCGTCGCCTGGCGCCGGCTGCGCGCCCGCCTCGGCGGCGACCTCGACGGCGCCCACGTGATGCGCACCTACACGCGGCTCATCGGCGCCTGTGTCCCGGCCGCCGCCGTCGCCGGGGCCGTCGCGTACGGGATCACCCAGTGGCTCGGCAGCGGACCCCTGGGTTCCACCGCGGCCCTGGTCGCCGGACTCGTCGCCCTGGCCGCCGTGTTCCTCGCCGCCGCCAAGCGCATGCGCATCGAAGAGCTCAACGCGATGGTCGGAATGGTCCGCGGGCGCATGGGGCGCTGATGCGCACAACCGTTGCCCCTCTTCGCGTGTCGTGCATAGCGCCAGACTGTGGGCACAATTGGCATGGCTTCGCAGACTGGCCGACAGCGCGCAACGGATGGGGAGGCAGGGACGACGGTGGCGGAACGTAGCACGGCTGCCGTCGACGTGGCCGACAACAGCGGCGACGAGCCGCTGGCCGCAGGAGCGGCCAAGGCCACGGCCGACGGGGTGGACACCCAGAACCGACAAGCCGCGGACGGACCCATGCCCGAGAAGGAAGGCGAACGCGCGAGCGTGGCCCCCTCGGCTGCGCCCGAACTCCACAGCGGTCACAAACTCGCCAGACGCTACCGGCTCGAAGAGTGCGTCACCCGTCTGGACGGATTCAGCAGCTGGCGCGCGATGGACGAGAAGCTCCGCCGCGCCGTGGGCGTCCACCTGTTGCCCGCGGACCACCCGCGGGCCCGCTCCGTGCTGGCCGCGGCCCGCTCCTCGGCCCTCCTCGGCGACCCCCGGTTCGTCCAGGTCCTCGACGCGGTCGAGGAGAACGACCTCGTCTACGTCGTCCACGAGTGGCTGCCCGACGCCACCGAGCTCACCGCGCTCCTCGCGGTGGGGCCGCTGGAGGCCCACGAGGCCTACCAGCTCGTCAGCCAGGTCTCCCAGGCCATGGCCGCCGCCCACCGCGAAGGCCTGTCCCACCTGCGCCTGACGCCCAGCGCGATACTGCGCACCTCCACGGGCCAGTACCGCATCCGCGGCCTCGCCGTGAACGCCGCCCTGCGCGGCATCACCAGCGAGACCCCGCAGCGCGCGGACACCGAGGCCATCGGCGCCCTCCTGTACGCCGCCCTCACCCAGCGCTGGCCGTACGAGAGCGACGCCTACGGCCTCACCGGCCTGCCCAAGGGCGTCGGCCTGATCGCTCCCGACCAGGTCCGCGCCGGCGTCCACCGGGGCCTGGGCGAGCTCGCCATGCGCGCCCTCGCCAACGACGGGGCCACCGCCTCGCGCCAGGAGCCCGCCTGCACCACCCCCGAGGAACTGGCCAAGGCCGTCGCCGCGATGCCCCGCATCCGGCCGCCGGAGCCCGTCTTCACCGCCCCGCCCGAGTACCAGCACACCACGTACCAGCAGGGCAGCTACGGCCGTCCCACGCCTCCCGGCGGGCCCGCCGTCCAGACCCTCTCCGTCGCGCCCCCGCCGCCCCCGCTGCAGAGCCGCACCGGCAAGGCCCTCAAGTGGGGTGTCGCGGCCCTGCTGATCGCCGCCCTCGGCCTGGGCAGCTGGCAGCTCGCCGACACGCTCCTGGAGCACAGCAACCAGAGCAGCGACAACCAGCACCAGCAGACCACCACCGGCGACGACGCACCGGAGAAGAAGGCGCCCGAGCCGATCGCCATCAAGCGGGGCGAGGAGTACTACCCCGACGGCACGCCCCAGGACCTCGACGGCGTCCCCCACACCTACGACGGGGACTCCTCCACCTTCTGGCGCACCCGCACCTTCTACGACGGTCCCGAGGTGAAGGTCAAGGAGGGCCTCGGCATCGTCTACGACCTCGGCGCCGAGCACGACGTCAGCGCCGCCGAGATAGCGCTGAAGTACGCCGGCAACCACACCACCGTCACGCTGTACGCGACCAAGAACATGTCCTCGCAGACGCCGGTCTCGTCCATGAAGAAGATCGTCGGCGCCACCAGCTCGGGCAGCGCGCTCAAGCTGACCGCGGAAACCCCGGTCAAGACGCGCTACGTCCTCCTGTGGATCACCGCCATGCCGCAGGCCGGTGCGGACGACTACACCAAACCGGGGTACAAGCAGGCCATCACGGATGTGAAGTTCGCCGGCTGACGCCGCAGGGGAGGGGCTCACCGTTGGACGACGCCGAGACCGGCGGCCGCAGCGACCAGGAACTCCTGGCGCTGCACGCCGCCGGAGACCCCGACGCCTTCGGTGAGCTCGTACGCCGTCACCGGGACCGGCTGTGGGCCGTCGCCCTGCGCACCCTCGGGGACCGCGAGGAAGCCGCCGACGCCGTCCAGGACGCCCTCGTCTCCGCCTACCGGGCCGCCCACACCTTCCGCGGCGAATCCGCCGTCACCACCTGGCTGCACCGCATCACCGTCAACGCCTGCCTCGACCGGGCCCGCAAGGCGGCCTCCCGCAAGACCTCGCCCCTGGACGACACGGAGCGCCTGGAGCGCCTCCTGGAGCCCCACGAGTCCGCCGAGGCACCCGCGGAACGCCAGGACCTGCACCGCCAGCTGCTGGCCGCCCTGGCCACCCTCCCGGCCGAACAGCGGGCCGTGCTCGTCCTCGTCGACATGCAGGGATACCCGGTGGCCGAGGCCGCCCGCATCCTCGACGTCCCCACCGGCACCGTGAAGAGCAGGTGCGCGCGCGGTCGGGCGAAGCTCCTCCCGATGCTCACCCATCTACGCACCAATGCCGGGGATAACACCGCCACCGAGCGGGGAAGGAACCGAACGCCGGGGACACCCGTCCCACCAGCGGCAAGCCCCGTGCATCCGGCCCCGCACCCGGCCCCGGATCCAGACGCTGTGAAGGGCGGAGGTGGACGAGCGTGACTCACACAACCGGCACGATCCGGCACCCGGACGTCTCGGAGATCTCCGAACTGACCGAAGGACTCCTCTCCCCGGTCCGCACCGCCGAAGTGCGCCGCCACCTCGGCGACTGCGGCCTGTGCGCCGACGTCCAGGCCTCCCTCGAAGAGATCCGCGCGCTCCTCGGCACGCTCCCGGGCCCTGCCCGGATGCCCTCGGATGTCGCCGGGCGCATCGACGCGGCCCTCGCCGCCGAGGCGCTCCTCGACGCCACCGCGCACCGCACCGATGACCCGCCTTCCGCTCAGGACCACACCGGTGTCCCGCCGGTGGCGTCGCCCGCGGAAGCCGACACGGACACATCGGCCGCACCGGCCGCACCGGCCGCGGGATCCGGCGGCCGCCGGCCCGCCGGTCACCCGTCCGGCGCAACCGGACCAGGCCGGCGACGCGCCCGCCGCCGGATCGCCGTCGTGGCGGGGCTCGCCGGAGCCGGCGCCTTCGCCCTCGCCGTCTTCCTGCTGGGCGGCCCCACCGGCACGCCCTCCCACGACACGGCCACCCGCGGCAGGGCCGAAAGCAGCGCCGCCCAGCCCTCGACGGACACCTACACCGCGCAGGGCCTGCGGAGCAGCGTCCAGCAGCTGCTCGCCGCCTCGGACGGCGCCAAGCCCGAGACGGGAGGGGGCAACAAGACCTTCGGGCTGGAGAACACCACGCCCGCTCCGGGAGTCGCCCCCGAGGACCGCGCGGTCCCCTCCGTCCCGCCCTGCGTGCAGGACGCCACCGGCCGCCCGGACGCCCCGCTGGCCACCGAACGCGGCAGCTACCAGGGCACCCCCGTGTACCTCGTCGTCCTCCCCCACCCCGGCGACGCCGCCCGAGTGGACGCCTATCTCGTCGACGCCGGCTGTGTGAACACCCCCACGACAGCCCCCGGAAAGCCCCTGCTGACCAGCACCTACCCGCGAAGCTGACCCGATCGGGGCGGCACGCGGACAAGTGGGGAATGTGCGCGCCTTAGGATCCGTTGGGTGGGGTGAGAGTCCGCACCGGCCCCCAGTAGGCAGCACGCAGTCCGCAGAGACGAGGAAAGTACCCGTGAGCGACGTACGAAACGTGATCATCATCGGCTCCGGGCCGGCCGGTTACACGGCCGCCCTGTACACCGCCCGCGCTTCGCTCAAGCCCCTGGTCTTCGAAGGCGCCGTGACCGCCGGCGGCGCGCTGATGAACACCACCGAGGTCGAGAACTTCCCCGGGTTCCAGGACGGCATCATGGGTCCCGACCTCATGGACAACATGCGCGGCCAGGCCGAGCGCTTCGGTGCCGAGCTCATCCCCGACGACATCGTCTCCGCCGACCTGACGGGCGAGATCAAGACCGTCACCGACACGGCCGGCACCGTGCACCGCGCGAAGGCCGTCATCGTCACCACCGGCTCGCAGCACCGCAAGCTCGGCCTGCCCAACGAGGACGCCCTCTCCGGCCGTGGCGTCTCCTGGTGCGCGACCTGTGACGGGTTCTTCTTCAAGGACCAGGACATCGCCGTGGTCGGCGGCGGCGACACCGCGATGGAGGAGGCGACCTTCCTCTCCCGCTTCGCCAAGAGCGTCACCATCGTCCACCGCCGCGACAGCCTCCGCGCCTCCAAGGCCATGCAGGACCGCGCCTTCGCCGACCCGAAGATCAAGTTCGCCTGGGACAGCGAGGTCGCCGAGATCCACGGCGATCCGAAGCTCTCCGGTCTGACCCTGCGCAACACCAAGACCGGTGAGACCTCCGAGCTGCCCGTGACCGGCCTCTTCATCGCCGTGGGTCACGACCCCCGCACCGAGCTGTTCACCGGCCAGCTGGACCTGGACGAAGAGGGTTACCTCAAGGTCGAGGCGCCCTCCACCCGCACCAACATCACGGGTGTCTTCGGCGCCGGCGACGTCGTCGACCACACCTACCGTCAGGCCATCACCGCCGCCGGCACCGGCTGCTCCGCCGCCCTCGACGCCGAGCGTTTCCTCGCCGCCCTCGCGGACGCCGAGCACGCCACCGCGACTGTCTGACCCCCCAGTTCACCCCCACACCACACCCCGCAGGAATAAGGAGGCCGCTGTGGCCGGCACCCTCAAGAACGTGACCGACGCTGACTTCGACACCGAGGTCCTCGCCAGCGACAAGCCCGTGCTGGTGGACTTCTGGGCCGCCTGGTGCGGCCCGTGCCGTCAGATCGCGCCGTCCCTGGAGGCCATCGCGGCCGAGTACGGCGACCAGATCGAGATCGTCAAGCTCAACATCGACGAGAACCCGGCCACGGCCGCCCGCTACGGCGTCATGTCCATCCCGACCCTGAACGTCTACCAGGGCGGCGAGGTCGCCAAGACCATCGTCGGTGCCAAGCCGAAGGCCGCCATCCTGCGCGACCTGGAGGGCTTCGTCCAGGCCAAGGCCGTCTGACGCACCCGCTTTGTTTCACGTGAAACGGGGCCGCCCCCTACCGGGGCGGCCCCGTTCGCGTAGCGCCGCTCACAGCGGGCGCAGTACCGGTTCCTTACGGGCCGCGCCCAGCAGCCGGTCCAGCGCCAGCTCTACGTCTTCCTTCCACGACAGCGTCGAACGCAACTCCAGCCGCAGCCGTGGATGAACCGGATGCGGCCTCACCGTCTTGAACCCCACCGACAGCAGATGGTCCGCCGGGAGCAGACAGGCCGGCCCGTCCCACCGCGCGTCCCCGAACGCCTCGATGGCGCGGAAGCCCCGCCGCAGCAGATCCTTCGCCACCGTCTGGACCATCACCCGCCCCAGGCCCTGCCCCTGATAACCCGGCATGATCCACGCCGTGATCAGCTGTACCGCGTCGGGGGAGACCGGGCTGGTCGGGAAGGCCGTCGAACGCGGCACGTACGCGGGCGGCGCGTACATCACGAACCCCACCGGGACCTCGTCCACGTAGACCACCCGGCCGCACGAGCCCCACTCCAGAAGGACGGCGGAGATCCACGCTTCCTTCTCCAGCTCCGGAGTCCCCGCCTTCACGGCGGCCTCACCACTCACGGGATCGAGTTCCCAGAACACACAGGACCGGCAACGCTTGGGCAGGTCCTGGAGGTTGTCCAGCGTGAGCGGTACCAGCCGACGACCCATGACGGCATCGTATCCAGAGCTCGAATCAGGTGAAACCGCAGCAAGGCAAAGGGGCGGACCGCGCCGGCTCCCACCGGTACGGCCCGCCCCCACGGCGGAACCCGGGCATCACTCCCCGGGAAGACCCTGCTCCAGCACCCGGCCCTCGCCCGGCGCCAGCGTGCCCAGAATCCGCTCCAGATCCTCCATCGACGCGAACTCGACGGTGATCTTGCCCTTCTTCTGGCCCAGGTCCACCTTCACCCGCGTCTCGAACCGGTCGGACAGCCGCGTCGCCAGCTGACTGAGCGCCGGAGCCACCCGGGTACCCGCACGCGGTCCCTTCGGCTTCACCACGCTCTCGGGCTCCGAGGACATCAGCGCCACGATCTCCTCGACCGCGCGCACCGACAGTCCCTCGGCCACGATCCGGTGCGCCAGCTTGTCCTGCGTCTCGGAATCGCTTACCGACAGCAGCGCCCTCGCGTGCCCCGCCGACAGCACGCCCGCCGCCACCCGGCGCTGAACCGACGCCGACAGCTTCAGCAGCCGCAGCGTGTTCGACACCTGCGGACGCGAACGCCCGATCCGGTCCGCCAGCTGGTCGTGCGTGCAGTTGAAGTCCCGCAGCAGCTGGTCGTACGCGGCCGCCTCCTCCAGCGGATTCAGCTGCGCCCGGTGCAGGTTCTCCAGGAGCGCGTCCAGGAGGAGCTTCTCGTCATCCGTCGCCCGGATGATCGCCGGGATGCGCTCCAGCCCGGCTTCCCGGCAGGCACGCCACCGGCGCTCGCCCATGATGAGCTCGTAGCGGCCCGGGGCCGCCTGCCGCACCACCACCGGCTGGAGCAGACCCACCTCCTGGATGGAGGTCACCAGCTCCGCCAGCGCGTCCTCGTCGAACACCTCACGCGGCTGCCGCGGATTCGGGGTGATCGAGTCCATCGGAAGCTCCGCGAACGTCGCCCCCGCCACCTCGTTCGTCGCCGGCTCCGGCTCACTCGGCGACGTCGCTCCCCCGGCCACCGCCGGGGACGCCTCCAGTGATCCATCCGCCTGCGCCAGCGCGGCAAGCTTCGCCGCCGCGATCCCGCGCTCCGAGGTCAGCACCGGAACGACCGACGCGGACGCAGACCCTCCGCCCATCGCCTGCGGCGTCTTCTCCTGCGGAGCGGCGGGAATCAGCGCGCCGAGCCCCCGCCCCAGACCCCTACGTCGCTCACTCACTGTGGATCCCCTCCGCCATACTCTGCGTGCTGTTCATGCCCGCGCCCAGATGGGCCTGCGAGGCGTCGTACGAAATTCCGGCCCCCCGCAGCGCGATCTCCCGCGCCGCTTCGAGGTAGGACAGCGAACCGCTGGACCCCGGGTCATAGGTGAGCACCGTCTGCCCGTAGCTGGGGGCCTCGGAGATGCGCACCGACCGCGGGATGCTCGTGCGCAGCACCTCTTTGCCGAAGTGCGTACGCACCTCCTCCGCCACCTGCGAGGCCAGCCGCGTCCTGCCGTCGTACATCGTCAGCAGGATCGTCGAGACGTGCAGCGTCGGGTTCAGGTGCGCCCGCACCAGGTCGACATTGCGCAGCAGCTGCCCCAGACCCTCCAGCGCGTAGTACTCGCACTGGATCGGGATCAGCACCTCCGCGCCCGCCACCATGGCGTTCACCGTCAGCAGGCCCAGCGAAGGCGGGCAGTCGATCAGGATGTAGTCCAGCGGCTGCTCATACGCCTGGATCGCCCGCTGAAGCCGGCTCTCCCGCGCCACCAGCGACACCAGCTCGATCTCGGCACCCGCCAGGTCGATCGTGGCCGGAGCGCAGAACAGGCCCTCCACATCCACCACCGGCTGGACGACCTCCAGCAGCGGACGGCTGTCCACGAGCACGTCGTAGATCGACGGCACATCCGCGTGGTGGTCGATACCCAGGGCCGTGGAGGCATTGCCCTGCGGGTCGAGGTCGACCACCAGGACGCGCGCCCCGTGCAGGGCCAGCGAGGCCGCCAGATTGACGGTCGTGGTGGTCTTGCCCACGCCGCCCTTCTGGTTGGCGACCACCATGATCCGGGTCTGCGCCGGACGCGGCAGACGCTCACCGGCACGGCCCAGCGCATCGACGGCCAGCTGAGCGGCTCGGCCGATGGGGGCGTCGTTGTCTACAAGGGGCGGAGACGATGTTTCACGTGAAACATCGTCCGCCGCCGATTCAGAGCGGGGACCGGGGACCGGATCGGCCATCGGCCCCGCGAGGTTGGCGTCGGACCGCACGGTGTCACTCTCCTCGACAGCGGGCTCGCGATGAACAGAGCCTGCCATGTCCCCGGGGTCGCGAACCAGCGGGGCCCGTACTCCTGTGGATGAATCCACCGATGTGGACAACTCCGTCCCCCCTGCTCCCTTGCGGGGACGGGGGGACGCAGCGGCGCGACCGCGGCTGATGATTCCGTGCAGCAGAGAGCGACGTTTCACGTGAAACACGATGCCCGGGCCGAGTCATCCGGCCCCTACGACACTCCGAAATCCATACCTATAGGGCGCAACGGGCCCTCATTCCCAAGGGAACAGGGGTGTCAGCGCCGCCGACGCGTACGGCTCACCCGAGCCGCCTTCGCCCGCTTCGTCGCGAAGCGCACGCCGCCGGGGCTCTCCCCCACCTCGACCCGCACCACGGTCGACAGCGGATCCACGACGCCCTCGCCCACATGGAGCACCGAGGTCTTCACCACACCGAGCTTCGTCAGCGCGACCTTCGCCGCCACCAGCTCCTCCTCGGCGGTGTCACCCTTCAGGGCCAGCATCTCGCCGTAGGGACGCAGCAGCGGCACACCCCAGCCGGCCAGCCGGTCCAGCGGAGCCACCGCTCGCGCCGTCACCACGTGCACCGGCTGCAGCTTGCCCAGAACCTCTTCGGCCCGTCCGCGCACCACCGTGACATGGTCCAGGCCCAGCAGCTCCACGGCCTCCTGGAGGAAGTTCGTCCGTCGCAGGAGCGGCTCAAGCAGCGTGATCTTCAGGTCGCGCCGCACCAGGGCCAGCGGGATGCCCGGCAGGCCGGCCCCCGAGCCCACGTCGCACACGGTGACACCCTCGGGCACCACCTCCGACAGCACCGCGCAGTTCAGCAGGTGCCGCTCCCACAGCCGCGGCACCTCGCGCGGACCGATCAGGCCCCGCTGGACACCCGCATCCGCCAGCAGCTCCGCATACCGCACAGCTTCCGGGAAAAACTCACCGAACACCGCGCGCGCCTCTTCAGGCGCCGGGGGAAGCTCCGCTGCCTCCGTCACGGGGACCGTCCTTCCGTACAGAACCGATGGTGTCGTCAACTGTCAGGCTTACAAACATCGGCCCCGCCTGCGATCCAGACGGGGCCGACCACACACACTTCCGGTCAGGCCGGGAGCACAACGACGAAGCGCTGCGGCTCCTCGCCCTCGGACTCGCTCTTGAGACCGGCGGCCGCCACGGCGTCGTGGACGACCTTGCGCTCGAACGGCGTCATCGGAGCGAGCTTCAGCGGCTCGCCCGAGGCCTTCACATCGGCCGCGGCCTGCGCGCCCAGCACCGCGAGCTCCTCGCGCTTCTTCGCACGGAAGCCGGCGATGTCCAGCATCAGACGGCTGCGGTCCCCGGTCTCCCGGTGCACGGCGAGGCGGGTCAGCTCCTGCAGAGCCTCCAGAACCTCACCGTCGCGGCCCACGAGCTTCTGCAGGTCACGGGCGGAGTCACTGACGATCGACACCGCGGCACGGTCGGCCTCGACGTCCATGTCGATGTCGCCGTCCAGGTCGGCGATGTCCAGCAGACCCTCAAGGTAATCGGCCGCGATCTCACCCTCCTGCTCAAGGCGGGTCAGGGTGTCGCCACTCTCAGCGGCGGCGGTGGTGGTGCCTTCCGTCACGGGAGGGACTCCTTCTTACTTCTTGGAGGGCTTGCTGGGGGGCGTCTGACGCTGCGACTTCGACTGCCTCTTGGGCTGCTGTCGCTTCGAAGCACCACCGCTCGCCGCATCGGCGTCGGCCGTGGCCTCGGAACTCTTGATCACGGAACCGTCCGCCTGAGCGGCCATGCCCTGCTTGGTCAGCGCCGTGATGAACTTGCGCTCGTTGTCGTTGCGGTCCGGGCCCTTGGCCACGATCGCCGCGACGATCTTCTTCTTGCCCCGGCCCTTGACGTCACCGTGCGAGCTCACGTGCTTCAGCAGACGGGTCAGGTACTGGTCCTGCGCCTTGCTGCCCGGCGTCGGGTTCTGGTTGATCACGTACATCTGCTGACCCATGGTCCACACGTTCGTGGTCAGCCAGTAGACGAGGACACCGACGGGGAAGTTGATGCCCATCACGGCGAAGATCACCGGGAAGATGTACATCAGCATCTTCTGCTGCTGCATGAACGGCGTCTTGACCGAGAGGTCGACGTTCTTCTGCATCAGCTGGCGCTGCGTGTAGAACTGCGACAGCGACATCAGGACGATCATGACCGCGGTGACGATGCGCACATCGGTGATCGAGGCGTTCAGGCTCGCGGCCTTCTCGGCGCTGTCCGTGAACTTCGCGGCCAGCGGCGCACCGAAGATGTGCGCCTGACGGGCGCTCTCCAGCAGCGACTGGTTGATGACGCCGATGGTCTGGCCGTTGGCGATGGCCGACAGCACGTGGTACAGCGCGAAGAAGAACGGGGACTGCGCCAGGATCGGAAGGCACGAGGAGAGCGGGTTGGTACCCGTCTCCTTGTACAGCTTCATCATCTCTTCGGACTGACGCTGCTTGTCGTTCTTGTAGCGCTCCTGGATCGCCTTCATCTTCGGCTGGAGCGCCTGCATGCCTCGCGTCGCCTTGATCTGCTTCACGAAGAGCGGGATCAGGCAGATACGAATCAAGATCACCAGGGACACGATGGACAAGCCCCAGGCCCAGCCGCTGTCCGCGCCGAAGATCGCGCCGTACACGCTGTGGAACTGGACGATGACCCACGAGACAGGCGTGGTGATAAAGCTGAACAGACCGGCAATCGTGTCCACTAATCAGGCTCCTTGAGCATTGCGAGATCTACGCAACGCACTGCGCAGCTGCTCGTGCCAACGCGGGCGTTTACGGGGTGGGACGTGATCCACGCCACCCGGGGACCACGGATTGCACCGCAGGATCCGCCAGGCGGTCAGGACCGTCCCCTTGACCGCACCATGCCGGTCGATGGCCGTGAACCCGTAGCGCGAGCACGACGGGTAATAACGGCACACCGGGCCGAGCAGCGGACTGATCGTCCACTGGTACAGCTTGATCAAAGCGAGCAGCGGGTACTTCATCGAGCCGTGCCTCCCAGCAGCCGCGCCAAGGCGGCATCCAGGTCACGGGCCAGCTCGTCAAGGCCGGCATCACCCGATCCGGGCAGAGCCCGCACCACCACCAGGCTACCGGGGGGCAGCTGAGACAGCCGCTCCCGTACGAGATGGCGCAAACGGCGCTTCACCCGGTTACGGACCACAGCGATGCCGACAGCCTTGCTGACGACGAAACCCGCACGCGTCGAGGGATCGATCTCCCCCGGCTCGTGCGGGTCCGTTGCACCGCTTGTACGTAGGTGGACGACGAGGAGCGGGCGACCTGCCCGCCGCCCTCGGCGCACCGCGCTCGCGAAGTCCTCGCGCCGCCTCAGCCGATTTTCGGGAGACAGCACGACGTCACGACCTGCGTGTTGTTACGCGGAAAGGGCGGCGCGGCCCTTGCCACGACGGTTCGCGAGGATCGCGCGACCGGCACGGGTACGCATCCGCAGGCGGAAGCCGTGGGTCTTGGCACGACGGCGGTTGTTCGGCTGGAAGGTGCGCTTGCTCACTCGGGGGCTCCAGAGAATGAATCGTTGTGGCGGGACATCGCCTGGCTGTCACCGTGCGCCCACGAAGGAAAACTCGCGTGTTCGCCCGAGTGGCACCGCTAAATGATCACAATTCAGTGATCTTCGCCCATCGGTAGGCAGGCGGCAGCAGCCATCGACAACTCGACCTCGTTACGGTACGCGCGGCTACGCCATCCGGTCAAACCGAGCCTTCGGTGCCCCACACTGTGCACAGGCTGTGGACAACGACTTGAACCCTACCCACCGGCCTGACTACCGTTGTCTGATCCCGGATTCTTTTGTCCCGACCGTCCCAAAGAACCACACATACGTGGGACCGGGACCTGTGAGAGAGCGTGCTCTGTGGCTGACGTACCTGCCGATCTTGCCGCAGTGTGGCCACGAGTGCTCGAGAAGCTCCTCGGGGAGGGCCAGCAAGGGATCGAGCCCAAGGACAAGCAGTGGGTCGAACGCTGCCAGCCCCTGGCCCTCGTCGCCGACACCGCACTCCTCGCCGTCCCCAATGAATGGGGCAAGCGCGTCCTCGAAGGCCGCCTCGCCCCCCTCATCAGCGACGCCCTCAGCCGCGAGTGCGGCCGCCCCATCCGGATCGCCATCACCGTGGACGACTCCGCCGGCGAGCCCGCGCACCCGGCCCCGCCCTCCTCCTCGCAGCGCGACGCCTACGAGCCGTACGGCGGCCAGCGCCCCGGCGGCCCGGGCGGCCACGGCGGCGGCCCCTCCGACGACCAGCTGCCCACCGCCCGCCCCGCCTACCCGGACTACCAGCAGCAGCGCCCCGAGCCCGGCGCCTGGCCCCGTGGCGGACAGCAGGACGACTACGGCTGGCAGCAGCCCCGCCTCGGCGGCTTCCCCGAGCGCGACCCCTACGCCTCCCCGCAGCCCGGGTACCTCCAGCAGTCCGAGCCCTCCGGCTACGACCAGGGCTCCTACGAACAGCAGAAGTACGAACAGCAGAAGTACGAGCAGTCCGGGTACGAGCCCCAGCAGAACCACCAGTACGAGCAGCAGCAGTACGAACAGCCGGCCCCGCGCCCCGCGCCCGGCCGGCCCGCGCCTCCGGCGTCCTCCGGCGGCTCCACCTCGGGCCCGCTGGAGCCGACCGCCCGGCTGAACCCCAAGTACCTCTTCGACACGTTCGTCATCGGCGCCTCCAACCGCTTCGCGCACGCCGCCGCGGTGGCCGTCGCCGAGGCGCCCGCGAAGGCGTACAACCCCCTCTTCATCTATGGGGAGTCGGGCCTCGGCAAGACCCACCTGCTGCACGCGATCGGGCACTACGCGCGGAGCCTCTACCCCGGCACGCGCGTGCGCTACGTGAGCTCCGAGGAGTTCACCAACGAGTTCATCAACTCCATCCGCGACGGCAAGGGCGACGCGTTCCGCAAGCGCTACCGCGAGATGGACATCCTGCTCGTCGACGACATCCAGTTCCTCGCGAGCAAGGAGTCGACGCAGGAGGAGTTCTTCCACACCTTCAACACGCTCCACAACGCCAACAAGCAGATCGTGCTCTCCTCCGACCGGCCGCCCAAGCAGCTCGTCACCCTGGAGGACCGGCTCCGCAACCGCTTCGAGTGGGGCCTGATCACCGACGTCCAGCCGCCCGAGCTGGAGACCCGTATCGCGATCCTGCGCAAGAAGGCCGTCCAGGAGCAGCTCAACGCCCCGCCGGAGGTACTGGAGTTCATCGCCTCCCGCATCTCGCGCAACATCCGCGAGCTGGAGGGGGCGCTGATCCGGGTCACGGCCTTCGCGAGCCTGAACCGGCAGCCGGTCGACCTGGGCCTGACCGAGGACGTCCTCAAGAACCTGATCCCGGGCGGCGAGGACAGCGCACCGGAGATCACCGCGTCGGACATCATGGCCGCCACCGCCGACTACTTCGGCCTGACGGTGGACGATCTGTGCGGCTCCTCGCGCAGCCGGGTGCTGGTCACCGCCCGGCAGATCGCGATGTACCTCTGCCGGGAGCTCACCGACCTCTCGCTGCCCAAGATCGGGGCCCAGTTCGGCGGCCGCGACCACACCACCGTCATGCACGCGGACCGCAAGATCCGCGCCCTGATGGCGGAACGCCGCTCCATCTACAACCAGGTCACGGAGCTCACCAACCGCATCAAGAACGGCTGACGCGCGCCCTGAGGGGGCCGTGTGAGGGTCTGCGAGGGCTCTTCCGCGGCCCCCTCAAACGTTTCTACAGGGCGCTCCCGGAGTACTTGGGGGGCGCCCTCCTTCAGCCCCGCGCCCCCAACCTGTTCGAATGCGCCCCCAACGGGCCAACTCATCCACAGATTCGCGGACTTTTTTCCGTCCACACCCTGGGGACGGGTTCCGTCACCCACAATCTGTCCACAGGGCCGCTGGTTGAGGCACCATCAGCCCAGGTCAGCCACCTGTGGAATTGTGCGCAAGCGTCATCCACAACCTGTGGACGGAATATTCATCCACAGGCTCGTCCACGCCTCTGTCCACCGCCGACCCACAGGTTGCCGCATCCTGTGCACAGGATCCGATGAGTTACCCACACCGTTGTCCACTGTTCGGCAACACACCACCCCCTCTCACCGCCCCGAGTGAAAGCGGTCACACGGAAGTAGACGTTTGGGCTGTGGAGTACTGGGGAAAAGCTGGGGACGCAGCTGTGGAGTACTCGGGGTCACCTGGGGACGGCCTGTGCAGAACTTTTCGTTCTCCACAGCACACCCCTGTTTTCCACCGGTGTCACCCACAGGGTGTGGGGATAAAAAACGTGGGCTGACCTGCGAGAACGGGCTTATCCACCGTTTCCACAGGCCCTACTACTACCCCCATAGAGATTGAGGCCGGTTTCGGTTTTCAAGCAGGTCCTGTGCACAACTCGGTGGGCAGCCTCGCCGCCGCCGCGCTCCCGACTTGACCGCCAGCCGCGACGACTGTCGGCGCCGTACGTCAGACTGGTCCCCGGCACCGAGGCCCCGGTCCGCTGAGACCGGGAGGCACCGGGAGCCGACGACGAAGGCCGGCCAGACGAGCGAGCAACAGCAGGAGGCGGTTCCGGTGAAGATCCGGGTGGAGCGCGACGTACTCGCGGAGGCGGTGGCCTGGGCGGCCCGTAGCCTCCCGGCCCGGCCGCCGGTGCCCGTCCTCGCGGGCCTGCTGCTCAAGGCCGAGGACGGCACGCTGAGCCTCTCCGGCTTCGACTACGAGGTCTCGGCCCGCGTCTCCGTCGAGGCGGACGTCGAGGAGGACGGCACCGTCCTGGTCTCCGGCCGGCTGCTCGCCGACATCTGCCGCGCCCTCCCCAACCGGCCGGTGGAGATTTCCACAGACGGTGTACGGGCGACCGTGGTCTGCGGCTCCTCGCGATTCACACTCCACACCCTTCCTGTGGAGGAGTACCCGGCGCTGCCGCAGATGCCGACCGCGACCGGCACCGTGCCCGGCGAGGTCTTCGCCTCCGCCGCGGCCCAGGTCGCCATCGCCGCCGGCCGCGACGACACGCTGCCCGTGCTGACCGGTGTCCGCATCGAGATCGAGGGCGACCGCGTCACCCTGGCCTCCACCGACCGCTACCGCTTCGCGGTCCGCGAGTTCCTGTGGAAGCCGGAGAACCCGGACGCCTCCGCCGTGGCCCTGGTGCCGGCGAAGACGCTGCTGGACACCGCCAAGTCCCTGACCAGCGGTGACACCGTCACCCTGGCGCTGTCGGGCTCCGGTGCGGGCGAGGGCCTCATCGGCTTCGAGGGCGCCGGCCGCCGCACCACCACCCGGCTGCTCGAAGGCGACCTGCCGAAGTACCGCACGCTGTTCCCGACGGAGTTCAACTCCATCGCCGTGATCGAGACCGCCCCGTTCGTCGAGGCCGTCAAGCGCGTGGCCCTGGTCGCCGAGCGCAACACCCCGGTCCGCCTGAGCTTCGAGCAGGGCGTGCTCATCCTGGAGGCCGGTTCCTCCGACGACGCACAGGCCGTGGAGCGCGTCGACGCCATCCTGGAGGGCGACGACATCTCGATCGCCTTCAACCCGACCTTCCTGCTGGACGGCCTCAGCGCGATCGACTCACCGGCCGCCCAGCTCAGCTTCACCACGTCCACCAAGCCGGCGCTGCTCAGCGGCCGCCCGGCGGTCGACGCCGAGGCGGACGAGGCGTACAAGTACCTGATCATGCCGGTGCGCCTGTCCGGCTGACGCCCTCGTACGTCGGGCCCGGTCTCGCAGGCTGCGGGACCGGGCCCGACGGCGTTCGTCCCCCTTCGTCCACCCCGGCGCGGGGGGCTCACGGACCCTCCTCCGAGCGCTCTGGAGCGCCCGTGGGGCCCGGCGGGGCGGCCGGGCGTAGGCTCGGGGCCGGGGGTGTCCCCGGGTAGCAGGGGAACCCCGGCACAGACGGCCACAACGCTTAAGGAACCACCTGATGGAGCTTGGTCTCGTCGGTCTCGGCAAGATGGGCGGCAACATGCGCGAGCGCATCCGCCGCGCCGGCCACACCGTCATCGGATACGACCGCAACCCGGACCTCGCCGATGTCCACAGCCTGTCGGAACTTGTGGACAGCCTGCAGGCCCCCCGCGTGGTGTGGGTGATGGTCCCCGCGGGCGCGGCGACGCAGTCCACCGTCGACGAGCTCGCGGAGCTGCTGTCCCCGGGCGACATCGTCGTCGACGGCGGCAACTCCCGCTGGACCGACGACGAGAAGCACGCCGAGGAACTGAAGGCCAAGGGCATCGGCTTCGTCGACTGCGGCGTCTCCGGCGGCGTGTGGGGTCTGGAGAACGGCTACGCGCTGATGTACGGAGGCGACAAGGAGCACGTCGCGACCGTCCAGCCGGTCTTCGACGCCCTCAAGCCCGAGGGCGAGTTCGGCGCCGTACACGCGGGCAAGGTCGGCGCCGGCCACTTCGCGAAGATGGTCCACAACGGCATCGAGTACGCCATGATGCAGGCCTACGCCGAGGGCTGGGAACTCCTGGAGAAGGTGGACTCGGTCACCGACGTCCGCGAGGTGTTCCGGTCCTGGCAGGAGGGCACGGTCATCCGCTCCTGGCTGCTGGACCTCGCGGTGAACGCGCTGGACGAGGACGAGCACCTGGAGCAGCTGCGGGGCTTCGCGCAGGACTCGGGCGAGGGCCGCTGGACGGTGGAGGCGGCGATCGACAACGCCGTGCCGCTGCCCGCGATCACCGCCTCGCTGTTCGCGCGGTTCGCCTCGCGTCAGGACGACTCCCCCCAGATGAAGATGATCGCCGCGCTGCGCAACCAGTTCGGCGGCCACGCGGTGGAGAAGAAGTAGCGGCCCCGTCCACAGACCGGGCCGCACAGCGGTGACATCGTAGGAAAAGAGCAGCAGGAAGCCGGGGGAGGTCGGCGCCGTATGCACGTTTCGCATCTCTCACTGGCCGACTTCCGCTCGTACGCCCGGGCCGAGGTTCCCCTCGACCCGGGCGTCACGGCTTTCGTGGGCCCCAACGGCCAGGGCAAGACGAACCTGGTCGAGGCCATCGGCTACCTGGCGGTGCTGGGCAGCCACCGGGTGTCCTCGGACGCCCCCCTGGTACGGATGGGCGCGGACCGGGCGGTCATCCGCGCGGCCGTCACCCAGGGCGAGCGCCAGCAGCTGGTGGAGCTGGAGCTGAACCCGGGGCGGGCGAACCGGGCCCGGATCAACCGGTCCTCGCAGGTCAGACCCCGGGACGTGCTGGGGATCGTACGCACGGTGCTGTTCGCACCGGAGGACCTGGCGCTGGTGAAAGGGGATCCGGGCGAGCGGCGCCGGTTCCTCGACGAACTGGTCACGGCGCGCTCGCCGCGGATGGCGGCGGTGCGCTCGGACTACGAGCGGGTGCTCAAGCAGCGCAACACGCTGCTGAAGTCGGCGGCGATGGCCCGCCGGCACGGTGGCCGGTCCATGGACCTGTCCACCCTCGACGTGTGGGACCAGCACCTCGCGCGCGTGGGCGCGGAGCTGCTGGCGCAGCGCCTCGACCTGATCGCGACGATGCTGCCGCTGGCGGACAAGGCGTACGAGCAGCTCGCGCCCGGCGGTGGCCCGCTGGGGCTGGCCTACAAGTCCTCGGCGGGCGAGGCGGTGGACGGCGGCGAGGCGCGGACCCGGGAAGCGCTGTACGAGGTGCTGCTGGGCGCGCTGTCCGACGTGCGCAAGCAGGAGATCGAGCGGGGCGTGACCCTGGTGGGTCCGCACCGCGACGACGTGCTGCTGCGCCTCGGCGAGCTGCCGGCCAAGGGGTACGCGAGCCACGGCGAGTCCTGGTCGTACGCGCTGGCGCTGCGGCTGGCCTCGTACGAGCTGCTGCGCTCGGAGGGCGCGGAGCCGGTGCTGATCCTGGACGACGTGTTCGCGGAGCTGGACGCGCGGCGCCGGGAGCGGCTGGCGGAGCTGGTGGCCCCGGGTGAGCAGGTGCTGGTGACGGCGGCGGTGGACGATGACGTTCCGGGTGTGTTGGTGGGAGCGCGGTTCGGGGTGTCCGGCGGTGAGGTGACCCGGCTGTGAACGAGCAGGAGCGGGAGCCGCGCAAGGCCCCGGAGCCGTCCGGGGTCGACCTGGCGCGGCAGGCGCTGGCGGCGGCCCGGGAGCAGGCGCGGGCGCGGGGCAACGCGGCGGCCGGGAAGAAGCGGCAGCATCCGGGGCTGCGGTCGGGCGCGCGGGCGGACGGCCGGGATCCGATGCCGTTGATGGCGGCGCTGGACCGGCTGCGGACGGAGCGCGGCTGGGAGATGCCGATGGCGGTGGCGGGCGTGATGGAGCGCTGGCCGGAGATCGTCGGACCGGAGATCGCGGCGCATTGTGAACCGGAGCGCTACGAGGACCGTGAACTGGTGGTGCGGTGCGATTCCTCGGCGTGGGCGGCGCAGCTGAAGCTGCTGGCTCCGCAGCTGGTGGCACGGCTCAACGCCGACCTGGGGCAGGGCACCGTACGGCTGATCAAGGTGCAGGGCCCGGGCGGGCGGCCGAAGCGGTACGGGCCGTGGCGGGCGCCGGGGAGCACGGGTCCGGGGGACACGTACTCCTGAGGCCCGCACCGCCCGGCGGTTCCGGGAGGCTCGGAGGCTGCCCGGCGGCGGTTCCGCGAGCCCGCCCTGCGGGGGTCCGGCACTGCGCCGAACGGGTGTCCGGCGGCCCGGGCGAGCGTCTGCCGCGCCCCCGCCGCGACCCGGCGCCGGGTGGCGTCCCTCACCGTAGCGGGAGGTTGACAGGCCGAAGCGCTGGATGCCCGCGTGAGCCTCTTTGAGCCCCTTCCCGGATATGGGGAGTCGGAGAGAGGAGGTTCAGGGCGGCACATGCGGACTCAGGTACCGGCAAACCCCCATTCATGTCCGTGGTACCGGTAGACTGAAGCGAATCCCGCGCGCTCGCGGGATCTAGCTGATACACGCTGACAACGCAGATCGACGCAGCCGCTCCCGCTTGCATGCCTGCTGGCCCGGAGTACGGCCTGTGCTGTGCCAGAAAGGGCGCTTCGTGGCCGATTCCGGCAACCCCAACGAGAAGAACGAGTCCACAGCCGGCGAGAACGGCGAGGTAACCGCCTCGTACGACGCCAGCGCGATCCAGGTCCTCGAGGGCCTGGACGCGGTCCGCAAGCGCCCGGGCATGTACATCGGCTCGACCGGTGAGCGCGGGCTGCACCACCTTGTCTACGAGGTTGTGGACAACTCGGTCGACGAGGCCCTGGCCGGGCACGCGGACACCATCGACGTGACGATCCTCGCCGACGGCGGTGTGCGGGTCGTCGACAACGGCCGCGGCATCCCGGTCGACATCGTGCCGTCCGAGGGCAAGCCGGCCGTCGAGGTCGTGCTGACGGTCCTGCACGCGGGCGGCAAGTTCGGCGGCGGCGGCTACGCCGTCTCCGGCGGTCTGCACGGTGTGGGCGTGTCCGTCGTGAACGCCCTGTCGACGAAGGTCGCGGTCGAGGTCAAGCGCGACGGATACCGCTGGACCCAGGACTACAAGCTCGGCGCTCCCACGGCCGCCCTCGCGAAGAACGAGGAGACCGACGCGCACGGCACGACGGTCACGTTCTGGGCCGACGGCGACATCTTCGAGACGACCGAGTACTCCTTCGAGACGCTGTCGCGGCGCTTCCAGGAGATGGCCTTCCTCAACAAGGGCCTGACCCTGACGCTGACGGACGAGCGCGAGTCGGCGAAGGCGACCGTCGGTGCGGACGACCCCGACGCGGACGCGGTCGAGCCCCCCGCGCGCACGGTCAAGTACTACTACGAGGGCGGCATCGTCGACTTCGTGAAGTACCTGAACTCGCGCAAGGGCGAGATGATCCACCCGACCGTCATCGACGTCGAGGCCGAGGACAAGGAGCGCATGCTCTCGGTCGAGATCGCGATGCAGTGGAACTCGCAGTACACGGAGGGGGTCTACTCCTTCGCGAACACGATCCACACGCACGAGGGCGGTACGCACGAGGAGGGCTTCCGTGCGGCGCTGACGGGTCTGGTGAACCGCTACGCGCGCGACAAGAAGCTGCTGCGGGAGAAGGACGACAACCTCGCCGGCGAGGACATCCGCGAGGGTCTGACGGCGATCATCTCGGTCAAGCTGGGCGAGCCGCAGTTCGAGGGCCAGACGAAGACCAAGCTGGGCAACACGGAGGCCAAGACCTTCGTGCAGAAGGTCGTGCACGAGCACCTCAACGACTGGTTCGACCGCAACCCGGTCGAGGCCGCGGACATCATCCGCAAGTCGATCCAGGCGGCCACGGCGCGCGTCGCGGCCCGCAAGGCCCGCGACCTGACGCGCCGCAAGGGTCTGCTGGAGAGCGCCTCGCTGCCGGGCAAGCTGTCGGACTGCCAGTCGAACGACCCGACCAAGTGCGAGATCTTCATCGTCGAGGGTGACTCGGCCGGTGGTTCCGCGAAGTCCGGCCGCAACCCGATGTACCAGGCCATCCTGCCGATCCGTGGCAAGATCCTGAACGTCGAGAAGGCCCGTATCGACAAGATCCTCCAGAACACCGAGGTCCAGGCGCTGATCAGCGCCTTCGGCACCGGTGTGCACGAGGACTTCGACATCGAGAAGCTCCGCTATCACAAGATCATCCTGATGGCGGACGCCGACGTCGACGGCCAGCACATCAACACCCTGCTGCTGACCTTCCTGTTCCGCTTCATGCGGCCGCTGGTCGAGGCGGGTCACGTGTACCTGTCGCGCCCGCCGCTGTACAAGATCAAGTGGGGCCGGGACGACTTCGAGTACGCGTACTCGGACCGTGAGCGCGACGCCCTGGTCGAGCTCGGCAAGCAGAACGGCAAGCGGATCAGGGAAGACTCGATCCAGCGCTTCAAGGGTCTGGGCGAGATGAACGCCGAGGAACTGCGCATCACCACCATGGACGTGGACCACCGCGTGCTCGGCCAGGTCACCCTGGACGACGCCGCGCAGGCCGACGACCTGTTCTCGGTGCTGATGGGTGAGGACGTCGAGGCGCGGCGCTCCTTCATCCAGCGCAACGCCAAGGACGTTCGGTTCCTCGACATCTGAGTCGGCTCAGCTGACCGCCTGAAAGGATTTCTGACCAGCAATGGCCGACGAAACCACCCCCACTGCCGAGAACTCCGCGGAGGAGCAGCCCGTGCTGCGGATCGAGCCCGTCGGGCTTGAGACGGAGATGCAGCGCTCCTACCTCGACTACGCGATGTCCGTCATCGTCTCCCGCGCGCTGCCCGACGTACGGGACGGCCTCAAGCCGGTCCACCGTCGTGTGCTGTACGCGATGTACGACGGCGGCTACCGGCCCGAGAAGGGCTTCTACAAGTGCGCCCGTGTCGTCGGTGACGTCATGGGCACCTACCACCCGCACGGTGACTCCTCGATCTACGACGCCCTGGTCCGCCTGGCCCAGCCGTGGTCGCTGCGGATGCCGCTGGTGGACTCGAACGGCAACTTCGGCTCTCCGGGCAACGACCCGGCGGCCGCGATGCGCTACACCGAGTGCAAGCTGATGCCGCTGGCCATGGAGATGCTCCGGGACATCGACGAGGAGACCGTCGACTTCACGGACAACTACGACGGCCGCAACCAGGAGCCGACCGTCCTGCCGGCGCGGTTCCCGAACCTGCTGGTCAACGGCTCCGCCGGAATCGCCGTCGGTATGGCCACCAACATCCCGCCGCACAACCTGCGCGAGGTCGCGGCCGGCGCCCAGTGGGCGCTGGAGCACCCGGACGCCTCGCACGAGGAGCTGCAGGACGCGCTCATCGAGCGGATCAAGGGCCCCGACTTCCCGTCGGGCGCGCTGGTCGTGGGCCGCAAGGGCATCGAGGAGGCGTACCGGACCGGGCGCGGCTCGATCACGATGCGCGCGGTGGTGGAGGTCGAGGAGATCCAGAACCGCCAGTGCCTGGTGGTGACGGAGCTTCCGTACCAGACCAACCCGGACAACCTGGCGCAGAAGATCGCCGACCTGGTGAAGGACGGCAAGATCGGCGGCATCGCCGACGTGCGCGACGAGACCTCGTCGCGGACGGGTCAGCGCCTGGTGATCGTGCTCAAGCGCGACGCGGTCGCGAAGGTCGTGCTGAACAACCTGTACAAGCACACCGACCTGCAGACGAACTTCGGCGCGAACATGCTGGCGCTGGTGGACGGCGTGCCGCGCACGCTGTCGATCGACGCGTTCATCCGCCACTGGGTGACGCACCAGATCGAGGTCATCGTCCGGCGCACGAAGTTCCGCCTGCGCAAGGCGGAGGAGCGGGCGCACATCCTGCGCGGTCTGCTCAAGGCGCTGGACGCGATCGACGAGGTCATCGCGCTGATCCGGCGCAGCAACACCGTCGAGATCGCGCGCGAGGGCCTGATGGGCCTGCTGGAGATCGACGAGATCCAGGCGAACGCGATCCTGGAGATGCAGCTGCGGCGCCTTGCGGCGCTGGAGCGGCAGAAGATCGTCGCCGAGCACGACGAGCTCCAGGCCAAGATCAACGAGTACAACGAGATCCTGCGCTCCGAGGCGCGGCAGCGCTCGATCGTCAGCGAGGAACTGGCGGCGATCGTCGAGAAGTTCGGCGACGACCGGCGTTCCAAGCTGGTGCCCTTCGACGGCGACATGTCCATGGAGGACCTGATCGCCGAAGAGGACATCGTCGTCACGATCACGCACGGCGGCTACGTCAAGCGCACCAAGACCGAGGACTACCGCTCGCAGAAGCGCGGCGGCAAGGGCGTGCGCGGCACGAAGCTGAAGCAGGACGACCTCGTCGACCACTTCTTCGTCTCGACCACGCACCACTGGCTGCTGTTCTTCACGAACAAGGGCCGGGTCTACCGCTCCAAGGCGTACGAGCTCCCGGACGCCGGGCGCGACGCGCGCGGGCAGCACGTGGCGAACCTGCTGGCCTTCCAGCCGGACGAGAAGATCGCCCAGATCCTCGCGATCCGCGACTACGAGGCCGCGCCGTACCTGATCCTGGCCACCAAGGGCGGCCTGGTGAAGAAGACGGCGCTCAAGGACTACGACTCGCCCCGTTCGGGCGGCGTGATCGCGATCAACCTCCGGGAGACGGGCGCCGACGGCGCCGACGGCGCTGCCGACGAGCTGATCGGCGCCGAGCTGGTGTCCGCCGAGGACGACCTGCTGCTGATCAGCAAGAAGGCGCAGTCGATCCGCTTCACGGCCACCGACGAGGCGCTGCGTCCGATGGGCCGCGCGACCTCGGGCGTGAAGGGCATGAGCTTCCGCGAGGGGGACGAGCTGCTCTCCATGAGCGTGGTGCGCCCCGGTACGTTCGTCTTCACGGCGACCGACGGCGGTTACGCCAAGCGGACCCCGGTGGACGAGTACCGCGTCCAGGGCCGTGGTGGTCTGGGCATCAAGGCCGCCAAGATCGTGGAGGACCGCGGGTCGCTCGTCGGGGCCCTGGTCGTGGACGAAACGGACGAGATTCTCGCCATCACGCTCGGCGGTGGTGTGATCCGTACGCGCGTCAACGAAGTCAGGGAGACCGGCCGTGACACCATGGGCGTCCAGCTGATCAATCTGGGCAAGCGGGATGCCGTGGTGGGTATCGCGCGCAACGCCGAGGCCGGTCAGGATGCTGACGAGGTCGACGAGAACGACATCGACATCGATACCGAGACGACCGAGGCGGCAGTCGAAGGACAGGCCGCCGAGGCCGCCGGGGGCACGTCGCCTTCGGCTGGGGAGCACGAGGAGTAAGCGTGAGTGGAGCCACGGGCGCCGGACCGGCAAAGACTGGAGCGGATGGTGCCCGTGGCCCCGCCGCGGACTCCCAGGGTGGGGACACCACCGCCGAAGGCAGGGGGACAACGGTGACGGATACCCGAGGACCGCAGTCGCAGTCGAAGCCGAAGAACGGCTCGAAGGCGGGCGCGGGCAAGGGTTCGGGCACGGGCACGGCGGCGGGCGCCGCCGGCTCGGGCGCGGCCGCGGGCAAGGAACAGGGCGGCGGCGCACAGCCGTACCAGCCGTCGCAGGCTCACACGGCGCCTTCGGGCCCGGTCGCCCCGCGGAGCGGCTCGGAGACCGCCGCGGGCGCCGCGGCGCAGAAGAAGGCCCGTACGGCGGTCCGTACGGCGCCGAGGACGCGCAAGGCGCGGCTGCGGGTGGCGAAGGCCGACCCGTGGTCGGTGATGAAGGTCAGCTTCCTGCTGTCGATCGCGCTCGGCGTCTGCACCATCGTGGCGTCGGCGGTGCTGTGGATGGTCATGGACGCCATGGGCGTCTTCTCGACCGTCGGCGGCACCATCAGCGAGGCCACCGGGTCGAACGAGGGCAACGGCTTCGACCTGCAGTCGTTCCTGTCGCTGCCGCGCGTACTGATCTTCACGTCGGTGATCGCGGTGATCGACGTGGTGCTGGCGACGGCGCTGGCGACGCTGGGCGCGTTCATCTACAACCTGTCGGCAGGGTTCGTCGGCGGCGTGGAGCTCACGCTCGCCGAGGACGAGTGACCTGCTGATTGACCTGCGCGGACGCCCGGCAGGAACGGATTTTGGCGGGACCGCGTCTGTGCGCTAATCTTCAGGAGTCAGCGCGCAGCGCGGATGGGGCTATAGCTCAGTTGGTTAGAGCGCATCCCTGATAAGGATGAGGCCACAGGTTCAAATCCTGTTAGCCCCACAGTGTCGAAGACCCCCAGGCCCACCGGCCCGGGGGTCTTTGTCGTTGGGTCAGTTGGCGGGCCGGTGGCTCACGGGCGTCGTGCCGGTGCCGTGCCGGTGCCGTGCCTGGTGCCGTACCGGCTGGGGTCTGCCGGGGCCTTCCCAGGTAACCGATCGGTATCGGTCGGTGTGTATTGTTGGCCGCCAGAAGTCCCCAACGTCAACGAAAGACGAGGTCGCGCGGTGAAGAAGCTGCTCCTGGTCGCACTGGCCGCCATCGGCGGGCTCCTCGTGTACCGCCAGATCCAGGCGGACCGCGCCGAGCAGGACCTGTGGACGGAGGCAACTGACTCCGTGCCTTCTGGTTCCGGTGTGTGAGACCCGAGATTGATCTCATGGAGCCCCGGTTGCCGCTGCGGCCGGGGCTTTGTGCTGTTCCGTGACGGAAAATTGCGGTTTGCAAGGATTTGGCTTGCGCTAGCAAATGCGGGGTGGGCGTGATGGGTCGGGGCCGCGTTCGGAACCGGGTGCCGCGCACGGCGGTGGCCGGGGCGGTGGCCCTGGCCGCGGCCGTCGCCGTCCTGGGGTCGCCGGGGGGCGCGTATGCGGCGCGTGCCGGGTACGCCGCCGAGCCGTCCCCGCAGGCGGGGGCGGCGGCGTACCGGCCGGCCGAGGGCGCCAGGAAGGTCGAGGGCAAGCCCACCACGGCCGACGCCCCGCTCGTGGACGTGGGCGGGGTCTACTCGGACACCCTCGGCCCCGGGGAGCGCCTCTACCGGCTGAACCTCGACGACGACTCCAGCGTGTACGTCTCGGCCGTCGTCCAGCCGCCGCGGGGGGCCAAGGTCGGCTACGGCGACGGCATCGAGGTGGAGATCATCACCACCGAGGGGCGGCGCTGCCAGAACAACACCGGCCGGGCCGGCTTCGGTTACGATCCCGTCCCCGTCAGCGCCGTGGCCGTACGGCGGCTGGAGGAGGACGCCGAGTGCCAGGGCCGGGGCACCTACTTCGCGCGGGTCACCCGTACCGCCGCCAAGGACTCCGACCAGCGGGCGTGGCCCGTGGAGTTGAAGATCCAGCGCGAACCGGGCCTCGGCACCGGCAGCGCCCCGACCACCGCGCCCAGCGTCTGGCCCTCCGCCTCCCCCGCGCTCCCCGGCACCGATCCGGTGGCCCGCACCGGCGGCACCGGGTTCAACGACGCCCGGGCCCTGGACAGCGGGGTGTGGCGCGACGACCTGCGCCCCGGCCAGACCCGCTACTACCGGGTCCCGGTCGACTGGGGGCAGCAGCTCGGGCTCAGCGCCGAGATCGCCAAGGCCGCCATGACCAAGCAGTACGGCTCCGCCTCCAACGGGCTCTCCGTCGCCCTGTACAGCCCGTACCGCGCCCTGGTGGACTCCAAGGAGACCTCCTACGACGGCAAGCAGGCGGGCGTGACCCTGCCGAAGACGGCGCCCGTGGCGTACGAGAACCGCTTCTCGGGCGACGCCGAGGTGCGCGGGGCCCGGCTGGCCGGCTGGTACTACCTGGCCGTGACCCTGGGCGGGAAGGTCGCGGAGTTCACCGAGGACGCGACCCCGGTCCCGCTGACCCTGCGCGTGCAGGTCGGCGGCGACGCGGCCAAGGCGCCCGCGTACGAGGAGAGCCTGAGCGCCGCCGGGTTCGGGGTGGGCGCCGACGAGCGGAACGCTGCCAGGGACGGGCTGACCGCGCCGGAGGCCGCCGACGCCGCCGAGAACCGCTCGGCGATGCGGGTCGTGGCCGGGGCCGGGTTCGGCGCCGGGGCGCTGCTGCTGCTCGTGCTGGGCGGGTGGATCCTGCTCGCGCGGCGGGGGCGCGGGACCCCGTAGCCACATCCGTCGCCACATCCGGAGCTACATCTGGGTCAGCGCCCAGACGCCGAGGGCGAAGCAGAGCAGCGCCGCCGCGAGGAAGGCGGCGGTGACCAGCGGCGCGGGCGGGGCGATCCCGCCGGGACGGGCGGGCGGCGCCGTCGGTGTCGTCGGGGCCGGGGGAGACGCGGGCGACGGCGGGGAGAGGTGGAAGCTGCCCGTCTGCGAGGGCCCGTACGACGCCGGCGGCGGCCCGAACCCGGCGGGCGCGGCAGCGGGGGCCGGTGCCGGGGCGGTGGCCGGGTTCGGGGCCGTGGCCGTGGCCGGTGCCGGGACGGTGGCCGGAGCCGGAGCCGGAGCCGGAGCCGGAGCCGGAGCCGGAGCCGGAGCCGGGACGGTGGCCGGGGCGGTGGCCTGAGCCGGGGCCTGAGCGGTGGCCGGGGCGGCGACGGTTGGCGAGCTCGGGGTGACGGCGCCGGTGCTCGACGGCCCCTGGGGGCCGAAACCGGCCGGGAGCGGACCGAGTTGGTCGAACACCTCCACCGGGTACTCGTCCGGCGAGGACACGGGCAGCAGCTCCACTGCCTCGGCAAGGGCCTTGCGGGCCCCTGTGGCGGTCCGGAACCGGCTCTGGGGGTCCGGACGCAAGAGGTTCGCGATGACGTCCCACAGGGGCGCGGGGACGCCCTCGGGCGCGCCGGGCGTGCCGTGGGCGAGGTAGTGCTCCACCAGGGCCCGGGAATCGGGCTTGCTGCCCGTCAGGAGGTAGAGCGCGACCAGCCCGACGGCGAAGAGGTCGGCCGGGAAGTCGGGCTCGGCGCCCAGCATTTGCTCGGGGGCGAAATAGCCGGGCGTGCCCACCACGTAGTCGGTCTCGGTGAGCCGGGGCTCGCCCTTGCGCATCGAGATGCCGAAGTCGGACAGCCGCAGGTGCGGCCGCCCGGTTCCGGTGGCCTCCATCAGGATGTTGGCCGGTTTGATGTCGCGGTGGACGACCCCCTCGGCGTGCACGGCCGCCAGGCCCGAGAGCAGCTGGTCGAGCAGGGTGCACACGAACCGCGGAGGCAACGGTCCGTAATCCCCGATCACATGGGCGAGGGAACCGCCGGCGACGAGGTCCATGGTGAACAGGACCTTGTCGTCGTCCGCCGCCCAGCTGGCGGGGGCCAGCACATGGGGGTGGTCGATCCGCACCGCCTGCTCCCGGACGAACCGGAGCAGGGTGTGGGCGTCGCTCTGCAGGAGCACCTTCGCCGCGACGTACCGACGGCGCCGGTGGTCCCAGGCGCGCCAGACGGCACCGGCGCCGCCGCGCCCGATCGGATCGGCCAGCTCGTACCGACCGGCGAAGATCTCACCCATCGCTGCGCCCGTCCCCCGTCACCCTCGTCGTCCTCGTGTCAGTTCTGGTGCGCCTCGTAGTGGGCCACCGCGTCCGCGGTGCGGCCGGCGCCGTACACCCGGAGGAACTCTGCCAGCTCGGGATGGCTGGGAGCGAGGGTGTCCGCGGCGTCGATGATGTCGCCGGCCGCGGAGACCGAGCGCAGCAGCGACTGGATCTCCCGGACGACCCGCTTGACGGTCGGCGCGCCGCTGCTGGTGGCGGTCTGACCGCTGTTGCTGAGGACCGAACCCCCCTGGGTCTTCTTGATCTCGTCCATCCGGTCGGTCGCCTCCACCGCGCTGACGCTCCCGTCGGCGACCTGGCCGGCGAGATCCTGGAGGGCCTGGACCCGCTGGACCACGGCCGGGTTCCCGATCTTGGCGCGCTGGCCGCTCATCAGCTGGGACAGCATCGGCGCCGACAGCCCGAGGACGGCAGCGAGGCGAGCCTGGTTCAAGCCGAGGTCATCTATGAGCCGGCGGAAGAGCGCCCCCAGCGGCTCCCCGTACCAACTGCGCTGAAGCTCTCTGGCTCTGGCCGTGGCCTCTTGCTGTACTGCGTCCACTCTGACTACTCCCCTTCGCTGGTGCGAACCTCGCGAGCATCTTACGGAGAGTGGTCGCACGGCGGGAGTCCCTATCATTTTGCGGGAAGAGGGGGTACACCCGGTACTCTGTTCTGCGGAACGGCCAATCCCTCCCGGGAGACGGTCGCGTCCGGTTCCACGGGGCTTTAGCTCAGTTGGTAGAGCGCTGCCTTTGCAAGGCAGATGTCAGGAGTTCGAATCTCCTAAGCTCCACAGTAAAAAGGTCCCCTGACCTGCGGAAACGCGGCCAGGGGGCCTTTTGTGTTTCACGTGAAACATCAGCTGCCGCGTCCGGCGGCGAGGGCATCGCCGAGGGTGAAGGCCAACGGGCAGCCGGCCGTGAGGGATTCGCCGCGATGCCCGCGGAGACCGCGCCGGCCGGGGTGTCGCTCGGATGGGTCGGTCGTGGGGCCGTCCGGGGGTTCGTGGTCGACAGTGGGGGGAGGCACCCAGACCGGGAAGCCACGGCCCGCCGGAGGCGTATGTCCATGGGAATCTTCGACTTCCTGAAGTCCGACAAGAAGAAGGCGCACGAGGCCGCCGACATGGCGAAGGAGCAGGTGGAGGAGAAGGGCGCCGCGCCGCCGGTCGTCGCCGCCGGCCCGGGTTCCGCGATGGGCGGTAAGTACGTGGACGCCGCCGAGGCCACCAAGGCCGCCGCCGAGCGGATGGCGGCCGCGGCGCCGCCGAGGCGCGTGTCGCACACCCCCACCCCCGGTTCCGCGGCGCACAAGTCCGTCGCCGCTGCCCCCGAGCCCCCCGTCGCGCGCACCCGGCCGGCGCCTCCCCCGGCCATGCACGCCCCCTACACGCCCACCCCCGGTTCCGCCGCGCACAAGTCCGTCGCGGCGGCGCCCGTCGCCGCGAAGCGCGCGTACACCGTGAGGCCGGGTGACTCGCTCTCCGAGATCGCCCGCCGTGAACTCGGCAACGAGGCGCGCTGGCGCGAGCTCTACGCCATGAACCGGGGCGTGATCGGCTCCAACCCCGACCTGATCCGGCCGGGGATGATCCTCACGCTCCCCCACTGATACGGAAAGGGGCCCGGACGTGGTCCGGGCCCCTTTCCGCGTGGCGTCAGCTGTCGTCCGAAGACGTCCGCGCCTCGCGCTCCTTGTCCGCCAACTCGTCATCGAAGCTGGCCGGTTCGGAGTCCTGCGCCGACAGTTCCGTCGCCGCCGGCGGTTCGACCAGCCAGTCCGGGTTCGACTGCTGGTCCCACCAGCGCCACGCGAGGTAGACGCCGCCCGCGACCAGGCCGACCACGGCCACGCCCTTGGCCAGGCGGGCCAGGTGCGCACGCCGCTCGTGGCGCCGTACCAGCCGCCGTACCTCCTCGGCCGTCACCTGGCCGCGCAGCGCCGCCACGGTCGCCACCGACCGCGACGCGGCCTCCTCCGCCACCGGCTGGGCCGAGGCGATCGCGCTCTCGATACGGGGCTGGGTGTACTCGGCGGCCTGCCGGGCCGCGCGCCGCGTCTCGTGGACCGCCTTCGTCGCCGCCCGGTCCACGTTCGGCGGCACGTAGGAGCGGGCGGCCTGCATCCGGGGATGCAGATGGGTGTCATACGTCGAACGCGCGTGCCGCGAGGCCTCCAGGGCCGCGTGCGACACCATCGGCGCCAGCCGCTCGTTCGCTTCCTGCGCGTAGTGCACGGCAGCGCCCTTGGCGGTTTCCGCGTATGGCGCCACCGCTTCCGCCGCGTGCTTCACGGTGTCCCTGGCGCTTTCGGCGGCCAGGCGCACGCTGTCCTTGCGGGTCACAGGATCCTCCTCCTCGGTGGCGGACACAGTTCACCTTTCCACCCTTTGTCGGATCATGCCTGCCATCTTGTCGAGAGGCATGCGCGACAGGGCATCCGGGTGGGCGAATCTCTGTACCTGGATGCGCAGCGTGGGAGTATCTGAAACCGACAGTGATGACTATGGAAGGCAGATCCGTGGCCGAGAAGCTCTACGCCACCCTGAAGACGAATCACGGCGACATCGAGTTCGAGCTCTTGGAGAACTTCGCGCCGAAGACGGTCCGCAACTTCGTGGAGCTGGCCACCGGCGCCCGTGAATGGACACGTCCCACGGACGGCCAGAAGACCACGGACCCGCTGTACGACGGCACCGTCTTCCACCGTGTCATCTCCGGCTTCATGATCCAGGGCGGCGACCCGCTCGGGAACGGCACGGGCGGCCCCGGATACCAGTTCGGCGACGAGTTCCACCCCGACCTGGCCTTCACCAAGCCCTACCTGGTCGCGATGGCCAACGCGGGCCCGGGCACCAACGGCTCGCAGTTCTTCATCACCGTCGCCCCCACCGCCTGGCTGACCCGCAAGCACACCATCTTCGGCGAGGTCACCGACAAGGCCAGCCGGAAGATCGTCGACGCGATCGCCGGCGGCCGGACGAACCCGCGCACCGAGCGGCCCCTCGACGACGTGATCATCCAGTCCGTCGTCATCGAGAGGCGCTGACGAGCCGCCGGCCCTTCCGCAGCGACCGCCCGGGAACCTTTCCGCCCCGCCCGTCCGTCCTGGATACATGGACCGGCGGGGCATCCCTGTCTCCCGCCTCTGATCGAGGGGACCGATGGACACCGACCGCCTCCCGGGCTGCTATCGCCACCCGGACCGCGACACGGGGATTCGCTGCACCCGCTGCGAACGCCCCATCTGCCCGGAGTGCATGATCAGCGCCTCGGTCGGCTTCCAGTGCCCCGAATGCGTCCGTGAGGGCTCCGGCACCGGCCACCGCCCGGCCGCCGGCGTCCCGCGCACCATCGCGGGCGGCGCGATCGCCGCCGATCCCCACCTCGTCACCAAGGTCCTGATCGGGATCAATGCCGCGGTGTTCCTGCTGGGCTTCGCCGTCCCGGGGCTGGTCGTCCAGGCGGAGCTGCTCGGCCGCTACGTGGACTACCTCGGCGGTCCCGTGCAAGGCGTCTCCACCGGCGAGTACTACCGGCTGCTGACCTCGGTGTTCCTGCACGTGCAGTGGTGGCACATCGCCGGCAACATGCTCGGCCTGTGGGTGATCGGCTCTCCACTGGAGGCGGCCCTCGGCCGGTCCCGGTACCTCGCCGTCTACCTGCTGTCGGGGCTGGGTGGCAGCGCCCTCGTCTATCTGCTCACCCCGGTGTACGTTCCGACGCTCGGCGCGTCCGGCGCCGTCTTCGGTCTGCTCGGCGCGACCGTCGTGCTGGTGCGCCGGCTGCGGTACGAAATGCGGCCCGTCATCACGATGGTCGTACTGATGCTGGTGCTGACCTTCGTGCCGTTCGGCGGTCTGAGCGTGTCCTGGCAGGCCCATGTGGGCGGCCTCGTGACCGGTGCGCTGGTCGCGGCCGGGCTGCTGCGGCCGGCGACGGGCCGCAGACGCACCCTCATCCAGTGGGGAACCTGTGTGGCGGTGTTCCTGCTGGCAGCCGCCCTGGTAATGGCCCGGACGGCCGCACTCACCTGATCACACCGGCGTCAACTCTCCACAGAGTTATCCACAGATCTTCTGTCTTTTCCTCAGGTGTGGATGACGCTGTGGATAACTCATGGGGAGAGCTTTCGCGGAGGCCCCGACTGCGCTAAGGCGGGGGGCTTACTTCCACTGCGTGGAGACGCCGAATCCCGCCGCGATGAATCCGAAACCGACCACGATGTTCCAATTGCCCAGCGCCTCGATCGGCAGCTGGGTGTCGGTCACGTAGAAGACGACAATCCAGGCCAGGCCGATCAGGAAGAAGGCCAGCATGACCGGGGCGACCCAGCTGCGGTTGGTCAGCCTGATGGTCTGCGCCTGCTTCGCCGGCGGCGGCGTGTAGTCGTCCTTCTTGCGGATACGTGACTTCGGCACGAGGGGCTCTCCTGTCGATGCGCTGGGGACCTTGCCTGCCCCGGGCGTCCGTTAGCGTAGTGGACCTGTGGCGTTGAAGGAGAAGGGTACGTTGAGCAATTCCGACGACTCCTCCGCGGGTCCCCGTCGCCGGCTGCGACCGGCCCGGCTGCTGACGGCCGCCGTTTTCGCCTTGGCAGGCCTGATTTTCGTCACCAGCTTCAACACGTCCAAGGGTACGAACATCCGGACGGACGCGTCCCTCCTGAAGCTGTCCGACGTGATCCACGAGCGCAGCCAGAACAACGCCCAGCTGGAGCAGAGCACCGCGGCCGTGCGCGGCCGGGTGGACGCCCTTGCCGAACACGGCGACAGCAGCACCAAGGCCGAGGACGCCAAGCTCGCCGCCCTGCGCACCGCGTCCGGTACCGAGGAGCTCACCGGCAAGGGCCTGACCGTCACGCTCAACGACGCCCCGCCGAACGCCACCGCCCGCATCCCCAACGTGCCCGAGCCGCAGCCCAACGACCTGGTGATCCACCAGCAGGACCTCCAGGCGGTGGTGAACGCCCTCTGGCAGGGCGGCGCCGAGGGCATCCAGGTCATGGACCAGCGACTCATCGCCACCAGCGCGGTGCGCTGCGTCGGCAACACCCTGATCCTCCAGGGCCGCGTCTACTCGCCCCCCTACAAGGTGTCGGCGGTCGGCGACCCGGCGGCGCTGCGCAAGGCCCTGGCGGCCTCCCCGGCGCTGCAGAACTACCAGCTGTACGTCAACGCGTACGGGCTCGGCTGGAAAGTGGACGAGCACAGGTCGCTGACACTGCCGGGGTACTCCGGCACAGTGGACCTCCACTATGCGAAGCCCGTGGTCCCCTCGTCCGCGACGAGCACGCCCTGACGTCGTACTGCGCCTGGTGGTACGGACGTTCAGCGAGGCGTGCCTGACCGTCGGCACCCTGATCGTGCTGTTCGTGGCGTACGTCCTGCTGTGGACCGGGGTCAAGGCCGACCGGGCCATGGACGAGGAGATGGCGCGGCTGCGCGACAGCTGGTCGGCGGCGGCCCAGGCTCCGGCACCCGTTCCGGCACCCGCTCCCGCACCCTCGCCCGGCGCGGAGGCGTCGCCCGAGGCGCCCGCCGGCTATCCCGCGGGCCGGGCCTTCGCCGAGATGTACGTCCCGCGCTTCGGCGCCGACTGGCACAAGCCCGTGCTGGAGGGCACCGGCACCGAGTTGCTGAAGAAGGGGCTCGGCCACTACGCGGGCACGGCCCGTCCCGGCGGCACCGGGAACTTCTCCGTGGCGGGACACCGGCGGACGTACGGGGACCCCTTCAAGGACTTCCCCGAGCTGCGCCCGGGGGACGCCGTCATCCTCAAGGACGCGACGAGCTGGTACACGTACACCGTCCGCGCCGAGCCGCTGCGGATCCTGCCGACCGAGACCGGGGTGGTGGGCCCGGTGCCGGACAGGTCGCCGTTCACGGTCCCCGGCCGGTACCTGACGCTGACGACCTGCGATCCGGAATGGGGGCACAGCCACCGGCTGGTCGTCTGGGCGGAGCTGACCGGGACCCGGCCCGTCGCACGGGGCGGACCGGAGGGATTGCGCAGCTGACCCCCCGGGCGGGGCCGCTGCCTTTAGTCTGTTGCGGTACCGCCTCCCGCGGTGTGCGGGACGAACGTGGAACGGAAGGCAAGCAGACGGCATGTACGGCTGGATCTGGCGGCAGCTGCCGGGCAACGCGTGGGTGCGCGCGCTGATCTCCCTCGTACTGGTCCTCGCGGTGGTGTACGTGCTCTTCCAGTACGTCTTCCCGTGGGCGGAGCCCCTGCTTCCGTTCAACGACGTGACGGTGGACGAGGGATCGGGAGCCACTCCGTGAGCGCGCGCATTCTGGTTGTCGACAACTACGACAGCTTCGTCTTCAACCTGGTCCAGTACCTCTACCAGCTCGGCGCCGAATGCGAGGTGCTCCGCAACGACGAGGTCGGGCTCGCACACGCGCAGGACGGCTTCGACGGCGTCCTCCTCTCGCCCGGACCGGGCACCCCGGAAGAGGCCGGCGTCTGCGTCGACATGGTCCGGCACTGCGCGGACACCGGAGTTCCGGTCTTCGGCGTCTGCCTCGGCATGCAGTCGATGGCCGTCGCCTACGGAGGGGTCGTGGGCCGGGCGCCCGAGCTGCTGCACGGCAAGACCTCGCCGGTGGTCCACGAGGGCCGGGGCGTCTTCGAGGGCCTTCCCTCGCCCTTCACCGCGACCCGCTACCACTCCCTCGCCGCCGAGCCCGGGACCCTGCCGGACGCGCTGGAGGTCACGGCGCGCACCGAGGACGGGATCATCATGGGGCTGCGGCACCGGGAGCACGACGTGGAGGGTGTGCAGTTCCACCCCGAGTCGGTGCTGACCGAGTGGGGCCACCGGATGCTCGCGAACTGGCTGGTGCGGTGCGGTGACGCGGGAGCCGTGGAGCGGTCGGTGGGGCTGGCCCCGGTGGTGGGCAAGGCCGTCGCGTGACCGCCCTCGCGCCGTCCGCGCCCGCCGAGGGCCGGGCCGCGCGGCGCAGGGCGGCGCAGGAGGCCGCGAAACGCGCGCGCAGGCGCGGCGGCGGCCGGCGGCGGCGCCGTCCGCGCTCGGGCGGTCCGCTGGTGGTCGCCAGCCGGCTGGCCGGGGAGCTGTTCATCACGCTGGGCCTGGTGATGCTGCTCTTCGTGGCCTACCAGCTCTGGTACACGAACGTCCTGGCGGAGCGGACGGCGAACGGGGCCGCGGGCTCGCTGCGCAAGGACTGGGAGCAGCCGGCCCCGGACGGGGCCGCCGCGCCGCCGGTGACGGCGTTCGAGCCCGGGCAGGGCTTCGCGATCCTGTACATCCCGAAGCTGGACGTAAAGGTTCCGGTGGCCGAGGGGATCAGCAAGCCGAAGGTGCTCGACAAGGGGATGGTCGGGCACTACGGCGAGGGCGCGCTGAAGACGGCGATGCCGGCGGACAAACAGGGCAACTTCGCGGTGGCCGGGCACCGCAACACCCACGGCGAACCGTTCCGTTTCATCAACCGGCTGGTGCCCGGTGACCCGATCGTGGTCGAGACGCGGGACGCGTACTACACGTACGAGATGACCTCGGCGCTGCCGCAGACCCCGCCGGCGAACGTGTCGGTGCTGAAGCCGGTTCCGCAGGGTTCCGGCTTCACTTCGGCCGGCCGGTACATCACGCTGACGACCTGCACGCCGGAGTTCACGAGCACCTTCCGGATGATCGTGTGGGGCAGGATGATCGATGAACGCCCGCGCAGCCAGGGCGCTCCGCCCGCGCTGACCAGCCCGTAAGGACGGATCCGCAGTGTCTCGTTCCCGCCGCCGCGCCGCGGCACCGACCGGCAACCGCAGCGTGCTCGCGGGGTTCCTGAGCCTGCTGGGCGAGTTCCTGATCACGCTGGGCCTGGTGCTGGCGCTGTTCGTGGCGTACTCGCTGTGGTGGACGAACGTCCTCGCGGACCGGCAGGCGTCGGCGCGGGGCGACGAGGTCCGCCAGCTGTGGACGCGGCCGCCCACGGCGGGGGCGCAGGCCGCGCCGGGGGCGCTGGACACGCAGGGCGGGGTCGGGTTCCTGCACGTTCCGGCGATGCGCAACGGCGAGGTGCTGGTCAAGCGGGGTACGGCGCCGGACGTCCTGAACGACGGAGTCGCGGGGTACTACACGGAGCCGGTGAAGGCGGGGCTGCCGTGGGACGCGTCGGGGAACTTCTCGCTCGCCGCGCACCGGGACGGGCACGGGGCGAAGTTCCACAACATCGACAAGGTGAAGAACGGCGACGCGGTCGTCTTCGAGACCCGGGACACCTGGTACGTCTACAAGGTGTTCGCGGAGCTGCGGCAGACGTCGAAGTACAACGTGGACGTGATCTCCGCGGTCCCGAAGGAATCGGGCAGGACGGCCCCGGGCCGGTACATCACGCTGACGACCTGCACGCCGGTGTACACCTCGAAGTACCGCTACATCGTGTGGGGCGAGCTGGTGCGGACCGAGAAGGTGGACGCGAAGCGGACCCCTCCGGCGGAGCTGCGCTAGCACCGGAGCCGCCGGAAGGCCGCTGTGGGGCGTCGTGGAACCCCCCCGGGCGGCGATGGCCAAGGCTTCACGTGTGACGCCTCAGACGGCCACACAGCGGCCCGTGTGAGCCCGCTGCGGCCCGTGTGAGCCCGCTGGGGCCCGCGTGAAGCCCGCTGGAGCCCGCGTGAGCCCGCTCGAACCCGCTGAAGCCCGCGAGACCCCCCGAGCGGGCGCACGACCACGGCCCGGACGACGAAAAGCCCGGCCCCTCGCACACGACGAGGGGCCGGGCTTTCGCGTCTGGCTAGCGGCGGCCGGTGAGCCCGCCGAAGAAGCCGTTGCCGCCGTCCTGCTGACCGCCGCCACCGGCGATCGTGGTCACGTTCACCACGGTGCCCGGCGGGACCTGCGTACCGGCCGGCGGGTCCGAGATGATGACCTTCGCGTTCTCGTCACCCGGGCCCGCGACGACCGCGCCGAAGGTCAGGCCCTTGCCGGCCAGGATGCCCCGGGCCTGGGACACCGTCTTGCCGGCCAGGTTGGGGACGTCGGTCGTCTGCGCGGCCTTGGCGACCGTGATGCTGACCGAGCTGCCCGGCTTGAGCTGCTCGCCGGGCGGGAACTGCTGCTGGAACACCGTCTTCGGCGCCGTCCCGGCGGGAGCGTCGGCCTCGGTGGTGCTGCCGAGCTTGAGGTTCGCCTGCTGGAGCAGCTTGGCGGCATCCTCCTTGGTCTTCCCGGTGAGGTCGGGCACCTCGGTCTTCGAGACCTCCTTGGCCACGATCAGCGTGATCACCGAGTTCCTCTCGGCCTCGCTGCCGGCCTTGGGGTTCTGGTCGAGGACCGTCCCCGCCGTGCGCTCGGACTCCTGGGTCTTGCGCTCGACCTGGAAGCCCTTGTCCTTGAGCGTCTTCTCCGCGTTGTCGAACGTCAGGTTGATGACGTCGAGCACCGGCACCTTGGGGGCGCCCGAGGAGATCTTCACCTTGATCGCTTCGCCCTTGTCGAGCTTGGTGTCGGGCTGCGGGTTCTGCGAGCAGACCTTGCCCTTGGGCTGGCTGTCGCAGGGCTCGTCGGCTTCCTTCACCACCTTGAGGCCCACGTTGTTGGCGTCGCTCTGCGCCGCCTCCAGCGTTTCGCCGATCAGCTTGGGCACGTTGGGCCGGTTGTCGGCGCCGCCGTTGAAGACGGAGCGGCCGATCAGGATGGCGCCGACGAGGACGAGCACGCCGGCGAGGACCAGCAGGATCGTCGAGGCCCGGCTCTTCTTCTGGCGCCGGCCGTGGCCCTGGTCGTAGCCGCCGTGACCGCCCTGGTCGCCGTACCCGTAGCCGTTGTCGCCCGGGGGCATCGGCGGGAGCATCGACGTCTGGCCGCCGGAGTCGGTGGCGCGCAGTGCGGTGGTGGGCTGGTCGTAGCCCTGGTGTCCGTAGCCGCCCTGGTCGGGGTAGCCGTATCCGGCGGCGCCCATCGAGGCGGTCGCGGCGACGGGCTGGCCGTCGAGGCAGGCCTCGATGTCGGCGCGCATCTCGTCGGCGGACTGGTAGCGGTAGTCGGGGTCCTTGACCAGAGCCTTCAACACGATCGCGTCCATCTCGGGCGTGATCTCGGGGTCGAAGTTCGACGGGGGCTGGGGCTCTTCCCGTACGTGCTGGTAGGCGACGGCCACCGGGGAGTCGCCGATGAACGGCGGCCGGACGCTGAGGAGCTCGTAGAGCAGGCAGCCGGCGGAGTAGAGGTCGGACCGCGCGTCGACCTGCTCGCCCTTGGCCTGCTCCGGGGAGAGGTACTGGGCGGTGCCGATGACGGCGGCGGTCTGCGTCATGGTCATGCCGGAGTCACCCATGGCGCGGGCGATGCCGAAGTCCATGACCTTGACCTGGCCGGTGCGGGTCAGCATGACGTTGGCGGGCTTGATGTCGCGGTGGACGATGCCGGCCCGGTGCGAGTACTCCAGGGCCTGGAGGATGCCGGTCGTCATCTCCAGGGTGCGCTCGGGCAGCAGCTTGCGGCCGGAGTGCAGGAGTTCGCGCAGGGTGGAGCCGTCGACGTACTCCATCACGATGTACGGGATGGAGATGTTGTCGACGTAGTCCTCGCCGGTGTCGTAGACCGCGACGATCGCCGGGTGGTTGAGCGACGCGGCCGACTGGGCCTCGCGCCGGAACCGGGCCTGGAAGGACGGGTCGCGGGCGAGATCGGCGCGCAGGGTCTTGACGGCGACGGTACGGCCGAGCCGGGTGTCGTGACCGAGGTAGACCTCGGCCATGCCACCGCGGCCGAGCACGTGGCTCAGCTCGTACCGGCCGCCGAGGCGACGCGGCTCTTCCATAACGTTGCAGCCCTCTCCGTCAGTCCCGACCGCACCCTCGTGTGGTCCGGCGGTGTGCTGTTCGCGCAAAGGCTACCGGCCGATCGTCGGTGATCGGTTCGCGGCCACAGGCTGATACCGGACCGGTACAGTACGCTCCGATCCGGGCGTCTTCTGTGGCCCGTATCACTCCGGTGGGGTCGTTCAGCCCTTGTTGCTCTTGAGTACGGCTTCCATGACCGCCTTGGCGACCGGGGCCGCGAGACCGCCGCCGCTGATGTCCTCACGGCTGGCGTCACTGTCCTCGACGACGACCGCGACCGCGACCGGCGAGCTGCCGTCCGGGTTCTCGGCGTAGGAGATGAACCAGGCGTAGGGGCGCTTGGCGTTCTTCTCGCCGTGCTGGGCGGTGCCGGTCTTGCCGCCGACGGTGACGTCCTTGATCTTGGCGTTGCCGCCGGTGCCCTTCTCGACGACGTTCACCATCATCTGCTGGAGCTTCTGCGCGTTCGCGGCGGAGAGGGGCCGGCTCATCTCCTGCGGCTCGTGCTTCTCGATGACGTCGAGGTTGGGGGCGGTCAGCTGGTCGACCATGTACGGCTTCATCAGCTTGCCGTCGTTGGCGATCGCGGCGGTGACCATGGCCATCTGGAGCGGGGTGGCGGCGGTGTTGAACTGGCCGATGGAGCTCTGGGCGTTGCCGTCGCGGCTCATGGTCTTGTCGTAGACGCTGGAGAAGGCCCGGACCGGGGTGTCGATCTTGTCGTCGTTGAAGCCGAACTTCTCGGCGGTCTTCACCATGTTGTCCCGCCCCACCTTGTCGCCGACGTTGGCGAAGACGGAGTTGCAGGACACCTCCAGCGCCTTGTTGAGGCTGGCCTTCTCGCACCCGCTGGCGTGGTTGACCATCGGGGTCTTGGTGCCGGGGAGGATGTACGGCTCGGGGGTGTCCGTCGGGGCGTTGATGTCGGTGACGACGCTGTTCTCCAGCGCGGCGGCGGCGGTGACGACCTTGAACGTGGAGCCGGGCGGGTACGTCTCGCGCAGGGCGCGGTTGACGAGCTTCTTGTCCTCGCTGTCCTTGAGGGACACCCAGGCCTTCTCGTCGTTCTTCGAGTTGCCCGCGAAGCTGGAGGGGTCGTACGAGGGGGTGCTGACCAGGGCCAGGATCGCGCCGGTGCGCGGGTCGATGGCGGCGACCGCGCCGACCTTGTCGCCGAGCTTCTCGAAGGCGGCCTTCTGGGCGGCCGGGTTCAGGGTGGTGACGACGTTGCCGCCCTGCTTCTTCTCCCCGGTGAACATGCCGACGGTGCGGTCGAAGAAGAGCCGGTCGTCGTTGCCGGTGAGGATGCCGTCTTCGAGGGATTCGAGCTGGGTGGAGCCGAAGGCCTGCGAGGCGTAGCCGGTCACGGGGGCCCAGAGCGGGCCGTCCGTGTAGGTGCGCTTGTACTTGTAGTCGCTGCCGTCGGTGGTGGCCGAGCCGGTGATGGGGTCGCCGCCCTTGACGATGATGTTGCCGCGCTGGGTGGCGTACTGGGCGATCTGGACCCGGCGGTTCTCCTTGCGCGTGCTGAGTTCCTCGGCCTGGACGTACTGCAGCCAGTTGGTCCGGATCAGCAGCGCGAGGACGAGCAGCCCGCAGAACAGCGAGATGCGGCGCAGGGGCTTGTTCATGACGGGCGGACCACCTGTGTCATCTCGGAGTCGGGGGACGGGGCGGGTGCCGGGGCAGGTCGGCGTGCGGTGTCGCTGATCCGGATGAGGATGGCGATGAGCACCCAGTTCGCGAGGACGGAGGAGCCGCCGGACGCGAGGAAGGGCATGGTCATGCCGGTGAGGGGGATGAGGCCCATGACTCCGCCGGCGACGACGAAGATCTGGAGCGCGAAGGCGCCGGAGAGGCCGATGGCGAAGAGCTTGCCGAAGGGGTCCCGGGCGGCCAGGGCGGTGCGGACGCCGCGCTCGATGATCAGGCCGTAGAGCAGCAGGAAGGCCATGACCCCGGCGAGGCCGAGTTCCTCGCCGACGGTGGAGAAGATGAAGTCGGAGTTGGCCGCGAAGCCGATGAGGTCGGAGTTGCCCTGTCCCCAGCCGGCGCCGAGGACGCCGCCGGAGCCGAAGCTCATGATCGACTGCCCGACCTGCTCGCAGGCGCCGGAGGTGCTGTAGCAGTCGAAGGGGTCGAGCCAGGCGGTGACACGGGCCTTGACGTGGCTGGCGGTGGCGCCGACGACGACGGCGCCGCCGATGCTCATCAGGAGGCCGATGACGATCCAGCTGGTGCGCTCGGTGGCCACGTACAGCATGATCACGAACATGCCGAAGAAGAGCAGCGAGGTGCCGAGGTCGTTCTCGAAGACCAGGACGAGCAGGCTCATCGCCCAGATCATGAGGATCGGGCCGAGGTCGCGGCCGCGCGGCAGGTAGAGGCCCATGAAGCGGCGGCTGGCGAGGGCCAGGGCGTCGCGCTTCACCATCAGGTAGCCGGCGAAGAAGATCGCGATGACGATCTTCGCGAACTCACCGGGCTGGATGGAGAAACCGCCGACGCTGATCCAGATCTTGGCGCCGAAGACGTCGGCGCCCAGGCCCGGGACGACGGGCAGGATCAGCAGGACGAGCGCGGCGGCCATGGAGATGTACGTGAACCGCTGGAGCACGCGGTGGTCCTTGAGGACCAGCAGCACGACGGAGAACAGGGCGATGGCGAGCGCCGTGTAGAGCATCTGCCGGGGGGCGGACTCGGTGAAGAGGCCGAACTGGCGCTTGGCGAGGTTCTGCAGGCGCTCGGACTGGTCGAGGCGCCAGATGAGAACGAGGCCGAGGCCGTTGAGCAGGGTGGCGATCGGCAGCAGCAGCGGGTCGGCGTACTTGGCGTAGCGGCGCACCACGAGGTGGGCGACGCCGGCGAGCGCACCCAGGCCGAGGCCGTAGAGGAACATGCCGGGCGGCAGCTTGCCGTGGATCGCGAGGCCTACGTTGGCGTAGGCGAAGATCGGGATGACCACGGCGAAGCCGAGCAGCAGGAGCTCGGTGTTCCGCCGGCTCGGCAGCTCGATGGCGCCGATGGTGGTCGTATTGGTGACAACGCTCATGGTGTGGCAGGCCCCCTGTGCCCGCGGGTGTCTACTTGCCGCAGAGGCCGACCAGCGCTTGCTCCGCGGGAGTCAGGCTGGGGCTGGGTGTCTGGGCGTTCTGCGATTCGGCGTTGCGGCGTTCTTCGTCCTTCTTGCAGGCGGACACCTGGACGCCGAGTTCGTCGATCTTCTGGCGGGCGCCATCGAGGCTGTTTTCGGTGATGGTGGCCTCGACCTGCTTGCGCTTGAACGGCGGCAGGTACTTCAGCTCGATGTCGGGGTGGTCCGTCTCGACCTGGTTGAGGTGGATCCAGCCGAGGTTCTGGCTGATCCCCCGGTAGAGCGCGACGTGCTCACCCTTGACGCCGACGTAGTACTGCGTCTGCGTCCAGCGGTGGGCGCCGTAGAGACCGCCGCCGATGGCGCCGGCGACGATCAGGAGGAGCAGCGTACGCGTCGTCCACTTGCGGCCTTTGCCGCGCCGCCTGCGGGGGTGGTCGTACGTGTCCTCGTAGCGCTGGTCTCCCTCGAAGGAGTTCGCCTCGGGGTCGCCGTAGCCGCCGCCTCCACCGTAGCCGCCGCCCTGGCTCTGCTCGGGGAATCCGTAGCCGGGGTTCTCGCCGCTGCCGGGCGGGCCGAAGGAGCCGGCGGGCGGGGAGGCCTGGCGGCCCAGGCCCGAGGCCCGGCCGGCCGGGGTCTGCATGGCGTTGCCGTCGAAGAGCTGGTGCTGGTTCTCGGCGACCGCGCCGACGACCACCGGGGTGTCGTTCAGCTGGGCGGCGAGGGTGTCACCGCTGTCGGTGCTCAGGACGTCGGCGACGATGCAGGTGATGTTGTCGGGTCCGCCGCCGCGCAGGGCGAGCTGGATGAGGGCCTGCACCGTCTCGTGGGGGCCGTGGTAGTCGGCGAGGGTCTCTTCCAGGGTCTGGTGGGAGACGACGCCGGAGAGCCCGTCGGAACAGATCAGGTAGCGGTCGCCGGCCCGGACCTCGCGGATGGAGAGGTCGGGTTCGACGGTGTCGCCGCTGCCGAGCGCCCGCATGAGCAGGGAGCGCTGGGGGTGGGTGGTGGCTTCCTCTTCGGTGATGCGGCCTTCGTCGACGAGGCGCTGCACCCAGGTGTGGTCCTGGGTGATCTGGGTGAGGAGGCCGTCGCGCAGCAGGTAGGCGCGGGAGTCGCCGACGTGGACGAGGCCGAGGCGCTGGCCGGTCCACAGGAGGGCGGTGAGCGTGGTGCCCATGCCTTCGAGCTGGGGGTCTTCCTCGACCATGACGCGCAGCTGGTCGTTGGCCCGCTGCACGGCGGTGGCGAGGGAGGTGAGGATGTCGGAGCCCGGGACGTCGTCGTCGAGCTGCACCAGGGTGGAGATCACCTCGGAGCTGGCGACTTCGCCGGCGGCCTGGCCGCCCATGCCGTCGGCGATCGCGAGGAGACGGGGGCCGGCGTAGCCGGAGTCCTCGTTCCCCTCGCGGATCATGCCCTTGTGCGATCCGGCGGCGAACCGCAGGGACAGACTCATGCGCACCTCGCCGGTCGGCTCCGGGTACAACCGGTCTTGAGCCACACTGCCCACCCTCCGGTCGGGAGCGCGCGCGGGTCCGTGTCCTGGATGGGACGGACCGTCGCGGCTCGCTCGCTCCGCTCGCTCATTCTCGTACTACTTCCGCAGCTCGATGACGGTCTTGCCGATGCGGATCGGGGCGCCCGGCGGAATGGGCGTCGGTGTGGTCAGCCGGGTCCGGTCGAGATACGTGCCGTTGGTGGACCCGAGATCCTCGACGATCCACTGGCCGTCACGGTCGGGATAGATCCTGGCATGGCGGCTGGAGGCGTAGTCGTCGTCCAGCACGATGGTCGAGTCGTGCGCCCGGCCGAGCGTGATCGTCTGGCCCGCCAGGGCCACCGTGGTGCCCGTGAGGGTGCCCTCGGACACGACGAGCTTGGTGGGCGCTCCGCGGCGCTGGCGCTGCTGTGGCGGCGCGCTCTGCCGGCCACCCGCCTGCTGTGGCGCGCTGGTGGCGCCGCCGCCGCCGCGGCGTGAGCCGCGTTGCGTGACTCGCGTACCAAAGAGGTCGCTGCGGATGACCTGTACGGCCACGATGACGAACAGCCACAGAACGGCCAGGAAACCCAACCGCATGACCGTCAGGGTCAGCTCTGACATTGCCCCCGCTTCACCCTTCGGCTTGCCGGTAAATGATGGTGGTGCTGCCCACGACGATCCGCGAGCCGTCGCGGAGCGTAGCGCGGGTGGTGTGCTGCCCGTCCACCACGATGCCGTTGGTGGACCCGAGATCCTGGATCGTCGGAGGCGTTCCGGTCCGGATCTCACAGTGCCGGCGGGATACGCCGGGGTCGTCGATCCGCACGTCGGCTTCGGTGCTTCGGCCGAGTACGAGCGTGGAGCGCGAGATCTGGTGGCGTGTGCCATTGATCTCGATCCAGCGCCGCGTCGTGCCGGGGGCGCCGGGTGGTACGGGTGCTGCGGGTCCGCCGGGGGCGGGCCTGCGTGCGGCTCCGCCGGGAGGCGGGGCCGCGGGCATGGGGGGAGCGGCGGCCGGGGGGTAGCCGTAGCCGCCGGGCTGCTGCTGCTGGCCCTGGGGGGCCTGCGGCTGAGCCTGGGAGGTGCTGGAGGCGAGCGTACGGCTACGGACCCGGTAGAGACCGGTGTCGAGGTCGTCGGCCTTCTCCAGGTGGACCTTGATCGGGCCCATGAAGCTGTAGCGCTGCTGCTTGGCGTAGTCGCGGACGAGGCCCGCGAGCTCGTCGCCGAGCTGGCCGGAGTAGGGGCTCAGGCGCTCGTAGTCGCCGGTGCTGAGCTCCACGATGAAGTCGTTCGGGACGACGGTCCGCTCGCGGTTCCAGATGGTGGCGTTGTTGTCGCACTCCCGCTGGAGGGCGCCGGCGATCTCCACCGGCTGGACTTCGGACTTGAACACTTTGGCGAAGGTGCCGTTCACCAGACCTTCGAGTCGCTGCTCGAACCGCTTCAGGACTCCCATGGGGCACCTCCTCCGTCGTTGTCGCCCTGTACTGCTTACTGATCGTATCCACGCGTGGCGGATTCGGCTGGTTCCCCATCGGTCCTGTGGCGAGGAGTGTTGGTCCTCACAAGGGATCGTAGGGGCGCTCCGATGACAGTGTCCCGCACCGGGAGCGGAGTGCGGGAGGGGCCCGTCGTGGCGGGTGCGCGGGGTGCGGGGAAAGCGATGTGAATCCACCCCCTCCGACGTGCTAATGTTCCGATGTCGCCAGGGGAACGGCCCGCAAGGGAAGAACCACTGGGACGCTGCTCGGGCGAGTGGCGGAACGGCAGACGCGCTGGCTTCAGGTGCCAGTGTCCTTCGGGACGTGGGGGTTCAAATCCCCCCTCGCCCACATCGACGAGACGGTCGTCACCACGAAAGTGGTGGCGGCCGTTTCGTGTTTCCCCCTGCGGGTCAGGTGAGTTCGGGGCCGGACCGCGGCCCGTCTCCCGCCCGCCGCCCCAGCGGCGTTGCGCCCCGGGCGGGTTGTCGAGTGATCCCGGCCACATCTGTTCGGGCGGGGGGTGTTGACGGGGGGTCGGCCGTCCGACTTTCGTCGGGCCGGGCGCGACGAAAGAGGGCGGCGGGCGGCGGGTGCGGATGTCTAGGGTCGGGCCCGTGGATGCGACGGCGAGGGTGCGGGCGGGCTGGGACTGGCTGAAGGGGCCCGAGCCCTGGACCCGGCGGATGCTGGCGGGAGACCTGGCGCTCGCGACGGTGGCGGCGGTGCTGGGGCTCGGCGTCGAGGAACTCGACCGGGGCTCCGGGGCGCGGATGCTGGCCAGCGCCGTGCTCGTCGTGGCGCTGACGCTGCTGCGCCGCAGGCTGCCGGCGGCCACGCTGGTGGCGGGCTCGGCGCTGAGCGCGGTCCTCCCCGGGGCGCTGCTGGTGACCGGCCTGCTCGGCTGGTCGGCCGGGCGCCGGATCGAGGGGGTGGGCCGGGCGCTGGCCGCCTTCAGCCTGGCGTTCGTCGCGGCCGTCGGCCTCGGTGTCGTCAGCGAGTCCGAGATGCGGCCGCTGCTGGTGATCGTGTTCACCATGCTGCTGTTCATCGTGACGACCGTCATGCCGGGTCTGGCCAGCCGGTACTGGTCGCAGCGCCGGACGCTGCTGCGCGCGCTCCAGGAGCGCAACGCGCAGCTGATGCGGGAGCGGGCGATGATCGCCGGGCAGGCCCGGCTGCTGGAGCGGCAGCGGATCGCCCAGGACATGCACGACAGCCTGGGGCACCAGCTGGCGCTGATCTCGGTGCACACCGGGGCGCTGGAGGTGGACCCGAAGCTCACCGACCGCCAGCGCGAGGCCGTCGGCGTACTGCGGCAGGCGTCGGTGGCGGCGATGCACGAGCTGCGCGAGGTCGTCGGGATCCTGCGGGACGGGGTGGCGGCGCCGGTCCCGGTGGAGGAGGCCGCGCAGCCCGCGGCGCGCGGGGTGGCCGGGATCGCGGGGGTCGTGGAGTCGGCGCGGGGCGCGGGCACGCACGTCGGGCTGGCCACGACCGGGCGGCCCCGTCCGCTGGTCGCGGCCTGCGACCACGCCGCGTACAGGATCGTGCAGGAGGCGCTGACGAACGCGTACAAGCACGCGCCGGGCGCGGCGATCGCGGTGGAGCTGCGGTACGAGGACGACTCGCTGGTGGTGGAGATCGCCAACGGGCCCGCGGCCGGGCCGGGCGCCGGCGAGGTGGTCTCGGGCGGGCAGGGCCTGACGGGGCTGCGCGAGCGGGCGCGGCTGGTGGGCGGCATGGTGCACGCGGGCCCGACCGAGGGCGGCGGGTTCCGGGTGGCCGGGGTGCTGCCGTACGGCGCCGAGCCGGCCGGGGTGGAGGAAGCGGCGGACGACTTCGGGCAGCGGCTGCGGCCGCACGTACTGGACGGCACGCCGCCGATGGACTGGGCGGCGGTGGACCGGGAGCTGACCGTACCCCGCCGCAGCCGGGCCGGTGGCGTCGCGATGGGCTGCGGGATCGCGTTCGCGGCGGGGGTGCTGTTGCTGGTCGCGCTCGGGGTCGTGGTCGTCCTGATGGCGGGTTCGTTCAAGGACGGGGTGATCGACAGGGAGGAGTACGACGCGGTACGGATCGGCACCGCCGAGCAGGAGGTCCGCGACCGGCTGCCGAGCGGGGACTCCGTCCTGACCTCGGGACTCGACCGCAAGGGCCCGACGCGGCCGGCCGGCTCGGAGTGCCTGGCGTTCCTGGCGGCGGACGGGCCGTCGGATCTGGGCAAGGATCTGGTTTTCCGGTTCTGCTTCACGGACGGCAAGCTCGTCGACAAGCAGGCGTACGAGGTCAAGCAGTAGGAGCGCGGGTGACAGCCAGGGTGGTCCGAGTGGTGATCGCTGACGATGAGCCGCTGATCCGGGCCGGGATCAGGATGATCCTGACCTCGGCGCCGGACATCGAGGTCGTCGCGGAGGCGGCGAACGGGCGGGAGGCGGTCGAGCTCGCGCGGGCGCACGCGCCGGACGTGATGTTGCTGGACATCCAGATGCCGGTGATGGACGGGCTGACGGCCCTGGGCGAGCTGGGCCGGGCGGCGCCCGAGGTGCGCGCGCTGATCCTGACCACCTTCGGGGAGAAGGAGAACGTGCTGCGGGCCCTCGGTCAGGGCGGCGCGGGGTTCCTGCTGAAGGATTCGGCGCCGGGCGAGCTGATCGGCGCCGTACGGGCGGCCGCGGCCGGGGACGCCTACCTGTCACCGGCGGCGACCCGGCACGTGGTGGACCAGCTGGCCTCGGGGCAGGCCGCGGGGCGCGGTGAGGCGGCCCGGCGCCGGGTGGCGGAGCTGAGCGAGCGGGAGCGCGGGGTGCTGGCGCTGCTGGGCGAGGGCCTCTCGAACGCGGACGCGGGCCGGCGGCTGCACATGAGCGAGGCCACCGTGAAGACGTACGTGAGCCGGATCCTGGCGAAGCTCGGGTGCGAGAACCGCGTACAGGCGGCCCTGCTGGCCAGGGACGCCGGCCTGTAGATACGGTTCGGGCCGGAATTGATGATGTTGGCCGGGACAGTACGACGGGTACGGGTGGGGGCGGCGCGCATGGTGGCGATACCGGAGCAGCGGGTGGCGGGGCCGGACCGGACGACGGGGGGCGGGCGGATACCCGTCGTCGCGGGGTTCGCACCCCGGACGGTCTCCGGTTCGCCCCGTGCGGCGGGCAAGGCCCTGCGGGAGCGCGTACCGCGCGCGGCGCACGCGGGCTTCGAGGCACCCGCCGGCCGGCCGGACGCCGTGCGCGCGGTCGAGGAGTCCAATGCCGGGCGGGTCGCCGAGCTGGCGCCGATCCGGGTGGGACGGATGGCCGCGAACCCGTTCGCCTTCCTGCGCGGGTCGGCCGGGCTGATGGCCCACGACCTGTCCGGCGGGCCGGTGACCGGGGTGGGCGCGCAGATCTGCGGTGACGCGCACGCGGCCAACTTCGGCCTGTACGGGGACGCGCGCGGGCGGCTCGTCATCGACCTGAACGACTTCGACGAGACCGTGTTCGGTCCGTGGGAGTGGGACCTGAAGCGGCTGGCGACCTCGCTGGTGCTGGCCGGACGGGTGGCCGGCGCGGACGAGGACACCTGCCGGGCGGCGGCGCTGGACACGGTGGGCGCCTACCGGCGGACCATGCGGCTGCTGGCGAAGCTGCCCGCCCTCGACGCGTGGAACGCCATCGCGGACGAGGAACTCGTCTCGCACACCGACGCCCGGGACCTGCTGGGCACGCTGGAGCGGGTCTCGGAGAAGGCCCGCAACAACACCTCCGCCCGGTTCGCCGCCAAGTCCACCGAGGCCGGTACGGACGGCGTACGGCGCTTCGTGGACGCCCTGCCGGTGCTGCGCCGGGTCGGCGACGGCGAGGCGGCGGCCGTGGCGGCCTCGCTGGGCCCGTACCTGGAGACCCTGCAGGGGGACCGGCTGCCGCTGCTGGCCCGGTACGCGATCCATGACGTGGCCTTCCGGGTGGTGGGCACCGGGAGCGTGGGCACCCGCTCGTACGTCGTGCTGCTGCTGGACCACCGCGGCGAACCGCTCGTCCTCCAGGTGAAGGAGGCACGGCCCTCGGCACTGCTGCCGTACCTGCCGGCCCTGGGGTTCACCTCCGCTCCGGAGGAGCACGAGGGGCGGCGGGTGGTGGCCGGCCAGAAGCGGATGCAGGTGGTCTCCGACATCCTGCTGGGCTGGACCACCGTGCGGGGGCGGCCCTACCAGGTCCGCCAGTTCCGCAACCGCAAGGGCAGCGTGGATCCGGCGGCCCTGGCCCCCGAGCAGATCGACGACTACGGGCGGATGACCGGCGCGCTGCTGGCGCGGGCGCACGCGCACAGCGCCGATCCGCGGGTCCTGGCCGGGTACTGCGGCAAGAACGACGAGCTGGACGAGGCGATGGCCACGTTCGCCGTGGCGTACGCGGACCGGAGCGAGGCCGACCACGCGGACCTGGTGGCGGCGGTGCGGAGCGGCCGGATCGCGGCGGAGGCGGGGGTCTGAGCCGCTTGCCGACCGGCTTTCTCGGGTCTCGGTCCCGGGCCGGTGTTTCACGTGAAACACCGGCCCGGGCGGACCGGCCTTAGGCTGGCCGGGTGAGCGAGCAGCAGACTGAACAGACGGTCCCCGGCGAGGAGCGCCCCGAGGCACGCCTGGAGCGGGCCGTCCGGGCCGCCGAGCAGGCGCTGATCGAGTTCGAGATCGCGGTGGAGACCTTCCGGGTGGAGGTCGAGAACTTCTCCCGGCTGCACCACCAGAAGCTCGGGCCGATGTACTCGCGGCTCGACGAACTGGACGCGCTGATCGCGGAGGCGAAGGCGGCGCGCAGCGGTGATCCGGAGGATCTGCGGCGGGCCCGCGAGGCGCGCTCGCTGGTCATGCCGATGCCGGGGGTGGACGAGCTCTTCCACGACTGGCTCGACACCGACGGGATCTCGGACGACGCGGGCGCGATGCTCACCGAGCGGCCGGTGCGGCCGCCGGAGCGGGTGCGGCCGTCGGAGGAGGTACGCCGGCTCTACCGCGACCTGGTCCGCCAGGCGCATCCGGATCTCGCCCAGGACGAGGCCGAGCGGACGCGGCGCGACGAGTTCATCGCGCGGGTCAACGCGGCGTACGGGCGGGGCGACGAGCGGTTGCTGCGCGAGCTGGCGCAGGAGTGGGCCGAGGGTCCGGCGCCGGAGGCGGCGGGGCCGAGCGAGAGCGAGGAGCTGTACGCGCGGCTGGAGTGGCTGTCGCGGCGCAAGGAGCTGCTGGCGATGGTGGCCAAGGAGCTGGAGGACAGCGCGATCGGGTCGATGCTGCGGATGGCGCCGGAGGATCCGGACCGGTTGCTGGAGGAGATCGCGGAGCAGTTGCTGGCCACGGTGTCCGAGCGGGAAGCGGAGCTGGCGGGGCTGGCCTGATCCCTGCCGGGCCGTGGTGAAGGTCGGGGCCGAGGGCCGTGCGGGGCTGTGCCGCACGCGGCCCGGGCTGCGCCCGGCTTTCCGGGGCTCCGCCCCGGACCCCGCGCCTCAAACGCCGGCGGGGCTGGATGTGGCCCGCGCCTGTGGCTGATGCGTTGGCGGGGCTCGGATAGGTTGAGGGTCAGACCTGCGATGAGAGAAGGCGACGTATGAACTTCGGACCGCTCCCCTCGGTGGACGCCGCCGCGGTGCCCTCCGAAGGCTTTGTCCTGGACGTCCGCGAGGACGACGAATGGGCGGCCGGGCACGTGGAGGGTGCGCTGCACATTCCGATGAGCGACTTCGTGGCCCGCTTCGGTGAGCTGACGGAGGCCGTCGAGGACGGCCGCCGCGTCCATGTGATGTGCCGGGTCGGCGGGCGTTCCGCCCAGGTGACCCAGTACCTGGTGCGCCAGGAGATCGACGCCGTGAACATCGACGGCGGCATGCAGGCTTGGGAGGGCGCCGGGCGCCCGATGGTGACCGACAACGGGAACCCGGCCTTCGTGCTCTAGCGGGGCGTCACGCGAGGGGATGGGCGGCCAGCAGGTCGCCCAGGGCCTCCTCGTGTGCCGCGGCCGGGCCGAGCTGGAGCTCCAGCTGTTTGGCCCAGGCGTGGTAGCGGTGCAGAGGGTAGTCGGTGTCGGCGCCGAAGCCGCCGTGCAGGTGCTGCGCGGTCTGTACGACCCGGCGTACGCCCTCCGAGGCCCAGATCTTGGCGACGGCGACATCGCCCGCGCTCGGCAGCGGTCCGCCGGCGCCGCCGGTCGTGGCGTCGAGCCGCCAGGCGGCCTGCCAGAGGGTGACCTCCATGGCGCGCAGGTCGATGTAGCGGTCGGCTGCCTGGACGGCGACGGCCTGGAAGGTGGCCACCGGAAAGCCGAACTGCTCGCGCTTGCCGGTGTACTGGCTCGTCATGGCGAGCACGTTCTCGCCGAGTCCCAGTGCCAGGGCGCAGGTTCCGGTGGCGAGGAGCTGGCGGAGCCGGTCCCAGGCGCCCGGGGTGTCGATGAGGTGCGCCTCGGGCACCCGTACGCCGTCCAGGGTGAGTTCGGCGAGCCGCTCCCCGCTGGTGGAGTACTGGTCGGCGAGGGTGAGCCCGTCGGTGGTGCGCGGGACCAGCGCGAGGACGGCCTCTCCTTCGCCGGTGTGGGCGGGTACGGCGATCCAGTCGGCGCTGTGGGCCCAGGGCACGGAGGTCTGCACCCCGTCCAGGGACCACCGGGTGCCCTCGCGGCGGGCGCTGACGGCGAGTTCGGCGGGGTCGTGGCCGGTGCGGCCGTGGGCGGCGGCGGTGAGGACGAGCTCGCCGCGCCCGGCGCGGGGCAGCAGGGCGGAGGCCAGTTCGGGGCTGCCGTGGGCCTGGACGGCCATCGCGGTGGCGCAGTGCTCCAGCAGGGGCACCCGGGCCAGTACCTTCGCCGCCTCGCGCAGCACCAGGCACAGGGCGACGGCGTCGAGGCCGGCCCCGCCGTGCCGCTCGGCGAGGACCAGGCTCAGCAGGTCGGAGGCGGCCAGCTTGGCCCACAGGGGCCGGTCGAACTCCTCTGCCACGGCCCCCGGGGTGAGCGCCGGGCTGGGCACGCTGTCGGGCGCGACATCCGCGAACACGGCCTTCGCCGCCTCGACGGCGGCCTGCTGTTCCTCGGTGAAGGTGAAGTCCACTGCCTGTCCTCCCGCGTGCACCGGATCCCGGATCCCGTTCAGATCTGACGGAGCGTCAAGATAGAACAGGTTCCCGGAATTGCCCAGTGCGCGGGGCTCGCGGGCAGCGGACGCCGGGCCTCAGCGGTCGAAGTCGATCTCCACTTCCTCCGTCACCGGATGCGACTGGCAGGCCAGCACGAATCCGGCCTCCGTCTCCTCCGTCTCCAGCGCGAAGTTGCGGTCCATCCGGACCTCGCCGGCGACCACGAACGCCCGGCAGGTGCCGCACACCCCGCCCTTGCAGGCGTACGGGGCGTCCGCGCGGTTGCGGAGCACCGCGTCCAGCAGGGATTCCCCGTCCCGGACCGGCCAGGTGCCCGAGCGGCCGTCGAGCCGGGCGGTGACGCGCCCGCGGGCACCGGCGTCCGAGGCGGCGACGGGGGCCGGCGGCGCGGTGTCCTCGACGTGGAAGATCTCCTCGTGGACCCGGGACCGGGCGACACCGAGCCCGCCCAGGGCCCGCTCCGCGCCCTGCACCAGCCCGTACGGCCCGCACAGGAACCAGCCGGCCACCTCGGAGACCGGCAGCAGCGCGGGCAGCAGCTCCGCCAGCCGGGCCTCGTCGAGGCGCCCGGACGGCAGTCCGGCCTCCTGCTCCTCGCGGGAGAGCACCGTGACGAGCTGGAAACGGTCCGGGTAGCGGTCCTTGAGGTCGGCGACCTCCTCCAGGAACATCGTCGACGCCGCCGAGCGGTCGCTGCGCACCAGGCAGAACCGGGCCTCGGGCCGGGCCCTCAGCAGGGTGGCGGCGATGGACAGCACCGGGGTGATCCCGCTGCCGCCGACGATCGCCGCGTAGTGCCCGGTGGCCGGCGCGGCGGCCGGATCCAGCACGAACCGCCCGGCCGGGACCATCACGTCCAGCGTGTCCCCGGCGGCGATCTCCTTGTGCGCGAACGTGGAGAACTCGCCGCCCTCCACCAGCCGCACCCCGACCCGCAGCAGGGCGGGGCCCGGGCCGTCCGGGTCCGGGGCGGGAGAGCAGATCGAGTAGGTGCGGCGGACCTGCCCGCCGCCGGGGGCGGTCCGGCGCAGGGTCAGGTGCTGGCCGGGCGCGTGCCGGTACTCGGCGCGCAGCTCCTCGGGAACGACCAGGGTCAGGGCCACCGAGTCGTCGGTGAGCCGGTCGACCGCCGCCACGTTGAGCGGGTGGAACGCGCCGTGCCGTGCGGGGCGCGGGTTCACCAGCGCGGCGGACGGCGCGGACGGCGAGGTCGCAGCCATCTACAGCTCCTTGAAGTGGTCGAACGGTTCGCGGCAGGCGACGCAGCGGCGCAGCGCCTTGCAGGCGGTGGAGGAGAACCGGCTGAGCAGCTCGGTGTCGGTCGATCCGCAGTGGGGGCACCGGACCGACAGGGTGAGCGACACCGGCCCGCCGGCCGCGTGCGGGCGCGGCGGGGCGATGCCGAACTCGGCGAGCTTGCGGCGGCCCTCGGCGCTGATGTCGTCGGTGGACCAGGCGGGCGAGAGCACGGTGGTGACCCGTACCTCGGGGATGCCGTGCTCGGTCAGCGCCCGCTCGATGTCGGCGGACATGGCCTCGATGGCCGGGCAGCCGGTGTACGTGGGGGTGAGGGTGACCTCGGCGTGCCCGTCGTCATGCATCCGCACCCCGCGCATCACGCCGAGCTCGGAGAGGGACAGCACGGGCAGCTCCGGGTCGGGGACGGAGCCGGCGATCTCGGCCAGCTCCGTCTCCAGGCGGGTCATGCCGGTGTCGGCGAAGGTCACCACGACGCCCCCGGGTGACTGCGGTGCAGGTGCTGCATCTCGGCGAGCATCCGCCCGAACGGCTCGGTGTGCAGACCCTGACGGCCGGCGCCGGCCGCCCAGGCCCCGGTGCGGGGCCCTTCGGGCAACGCGAGCCCGGCGCGGTCCAGCACACCGGTCAGCGAGGCCAGCCAGCGCTGCTCCAGGGCGGCCCAGTCCACCTCGACCCCGTCCACGGGCGCGAACATCTCGCCGGTGAACTTCCACAGCGCGTCGAGCGCGGTGCGCATCCGGAGCCGGCTCTCCTCGGTGCCGTCGCCGAGGCGCAGGGTCCACTGCTCGGCGTGGTCGCGGTGGTACGCGGTCTCCTTGACGGCCTTCGCGGCGAGCGGCCCGAACGGGCCGTCCCCGACGGCGAGTTCCGCGTAGAGCTCGTGCTGGTAGAAGGAGAAGTACAGCTGTCGGGCGATGGTGTGCGCGAAGTCGCCGTTCGGCTGCTCCACCAGCTGGAGGTTGCGGAAGGCGCGCTCCTCGCGCAGGAACGCCAGTTCGTCCTCGTCGCCCGCGAGGGAGAGCAGGACGCGGGCCTGGCCGAGCAGGTCGAGCGCGATGTTGGCGAGCGCGACCTCCTCCTCCAGGACGGGCGCGTGCCCGGCCCACTCGCCGAGGCGGTGGGACAGGATCAGCGCGTCGTCCCCGAGGGCGAGGGCGGCTGCCGTACGGACGACATCGGTGCCGGAGGTGCTGGTCACAGGTGGCGCACCCCCTCGGGGATCTCGTAGAAGGTGGGGTGCCGGTAGGGCTTGTCGGCGGAGGCGGCGAAGAACGGGTCCCGCTCGTCCGGGGAGGAGGCGGTGATCTCCGTGGAGGGCACCACCCAGATGGAGATGCCCTCGCCGCGCCGGGTGTACAGGTCGCGGGCGTTGCGCAGGGCCATCTCCGCGTCCGGGGCGTGCAGGCTTCCCGCGTGCGTGTGCGAGAGGCCGCGCCGCGAGCGGACGAACACCTCCCACAGGGGCCAGTTCTGCGTCATACCCGTGCCTCGCTTTCCGTACGAACGTGCTTCTCGGCATACGCCGCGGCCGCCTCGCGGACCCAGGCGCCTTCCTCGTGGGCGGCGCGCCGCTGGTTGATGCGCTGGTCGTTGCACGGGCCGTTGCCCTTGAGCACGTCCCAGAACTCCGCCCAGTCGATCGCGCCGAAGTCGTGCTGCCCGCGCTCCTCGTTCCACTTCAGGTCCGGGTCGGGCAGGGTCAGCCCCAGCGCCTCGGCCTGCGGGACGGCGATGTCGACGAAGCGCTGGCGCAGCTCGTCGTTGGAGTGGCGCTTGATCCGCCAGGCCATCGACTGCGCCGAATGCGCCGATTCGTCGTCCGGCGGGCCGAACATCATCAGCGAGGGCCACCACCAGCGGTCCACCGCGTCCTGCGCCATGGCGTGCTGCGCCTCGGTGCCCTTGGACAGGGCCATGAGGAGCTCGAAGCCCTGGCGCTGGTGGAAGGACTCCTCCTTGCAGATCCGGACCATGGCGCGCGCGTACGGGCCGTAGGAGCAGCGGCAGATCGGCACCTGGTTGGTGATCGCCGCGCCGTCCACGAGCCAGCCGATCGCGCCCACGTCGGCCCAGGTCAGGGTGGGGTAGTTGAAGATCGACGAGTACTTCTGCTTGCCGGAGTGGAGCTTGTCGAGGAGCTCGTCGCGGCTGGTGCCGAGGGTTTCGGCGGCGCTGTACAGGTACAGGCCGTGGCCGGCCTCGTCCTGCACCTTGGCCATCAGGATCGCCTTGCGGCGCAGCGAGGGCGCGCGGGTGATCCAGTTGGCCTCGGGCTGCATGCCGATGATCTCGGAGTGCGCGTGCTGCGCCATCTGGCGGACCAGCGAGGCCCGGTACGCCTCGGGCATCCAGTCGCGCGGTTCCACTCGCTCGTCGGCCGCCACGGCCGCGTCGAAGGCCGCGGCGAGCTGTGCGCCGAGGTCCGGCATGCCGAGTTCTTGCACGCCGGAGTCCTGCGCGCCCGCTTGCCCGGCGTCTGTCCCGGGGGCCGCGTTCGGCCCCGTCTCCGGGGTCACTGCCACCATCACGGCCCCCTGTCAGAGTTTGTCGGCCGTCCGTCGATCTACCCGACCGACCGATCGTTCGGTTCGTCCTCTTCAATGGTGAGACGGCGGCCCGTAGGGTGTCAACCTCTGTGGTCAACCCTGTGGACGCCGGATGATCGGGGCGGGATGGATTCGAACGAGCGCGAGCGCGCGGAAGGGGCCCTTCCGGTGGATGTCCCGCCGTCGCCCCGGGCGCCCGGGATCGCCGGTCTGTCCACGCCGTACCGGGTCGTCACGGCCCTGGCACTGGGCGCCGTGGCCGTCGCGGCCTGCTGGCACCTGGCCCTGGTGTTCCTGCACGTGGCCCCCTCGAACACGCTGAGCAAGCGGCACGCGGGAATGATCGACGGCTGGATCTACCCCGAATTCGAACAGAACTGGAAGCTCTTCGCGCCCAACCCGCTCCAGCAGAACATCGCGGTCGAGGCCCGCGCGCAGGTACGAACGGATGACGACCGGCTGGTCACCGGCACCTGGCGCGACCTGTCCGCCGAGGACGGCGCGGCGATCCGGCACAGCCTGCTGCCGAGCCACACCGAGCAGAACGAGCTCCGGCGGGCCTGGGACTTCTACACCGGCTCCCACGACGAGGACGAGAAGCCGAGCGGTGAGCGCGGCAGGCTGTCGGAGGAGTACCTGCGGCGGATCGCGGTGGACCGGCTGACCGCTCACGGCGCGGACGGCGCCGACGGTCGTGTCGTACGGATCCAGTTGCGCTCGGCGACCCGGGCGGTGCCCGCGCCGGCGTGGTCGACGGAGCGGACCGACACGCAGACCTACTACCGGGAGCTGCCGTGGTGGACGGTGTGACACGGCTCCGGGCTGCGGCGGGCCGGGGACTGGCGAAGGTCACCGGGCAGGCGCTGGGTCCTTACCAGAGCGCGGTGGTCCGGATCGGGTTCTCCGCGACCTGGCTGTTCTTCCTGCTGCGGGAATTCCCGCACCGGCGGGAGCTGTACGGGCCGGACGGGCCGTGGAGCTGGGACCTGGCGCACCGGCTGACGGACTCGAACGAGGCGTTCAGCGTCCTGATGTGGTCGGACTCCACGCTGTGGTTCGAGCTCGTGTACGCCGTGTCCGTGCTGGCGAGCGTGCTGCTGATGCTGGGCTGGCGGACGCGGACCTCGGCCGTGGTGTTCATGGTCGGGGTGCTGTCGCTGCAGAACCGCAGCGTGTTCATGGGGGACGGCGGGGACAACGTCATCCACCTGATGGCGATCTACCTGGTGCTGACGCGGTGCGGGCGGGTGTGGTCGCTGGACGCGCGGCGCGTGGCGCGGCGCGCGGGCTCTGGGCCGGGGGCGGGGCGGGACGTGGCCGGGCCCGTGTTGTGGGGCGTGCTGGGCGTGGTCCTCGCGTACGGGGCGGTCAGCGGGCGGTTCACGGCCGGGTGGCTGGTCGCCTTCGCGGCGGTGTGGGTGGCGCTGGGGCTGTGGTGGACGGTCGAACGGTACGAACCGGAGGGTGAGGGGCGGGCGGTCCTCGACGTCCTGGCGAACCTGCTGCACAACGCGGGGATGCTGGTGATCATGGCGGAGGTCTGCCTGATCTACGCGACGGCGGGCTGGTACAAGATCCAGGGCTCGCGGTGGCAGGACGGGACGGCGCTGTACTACCCGCTCCGGCTGGACTACTTCACGCCGTGGCCGGCGCTGTCGGGGGTGCTGGCGGGGAGCGGGGTGCTGGTGATGCTGCTGTCCTACGGGACGGTCGCGGTGCAGGTGGCGTTTCCGTTCACGCTGTTCAACCGGCGGATCAAGAACGTGCTGCTGGCGGCGATGATGCTGGAGCATGCGGGGATCGCGGTGCTGCTGGGGTTGCCGTTCTTTTCCATGGCGATGATCGCCGCCGATGCGGTGTTCTTGCCCACGGGGTTTTTGGTGTGGCTGGGGGCCGGGGCGGGGGCCTTCGGCCGGGTGGGCCGTGGCTTTGGCCTTGGCCTTGGCCGGGGCCGCCGGGGCGGGGCGGGGGCGGCGGATGCCGAGGTGGTGTCTGTGCCGGTGCCGGTACAGGCGGGGCCCGGCGGGGGCTGACCGGTCCGCTGCGCGGGCTTCTCCCCGCCCCACGGCTCCGCCGCCAGGACCCCGTACAGGTGCGGCGCCGTTGTCGGGGGCCAGCCCCCGAACCCCCGCGCCTCAAACGCCGGCGAGGCTGGAGGTGCGGGGCTGGGTTCCCGGAGGGGCCGGGTGGGGAAGGGCTGGAGGGGCCGGCAGGGTCTGATCGGCGGTGCGGCGGGGCCGGGTGGGGAGGGGGCGACGCCGGAGGGGCTGGCGGCGGCTGGTCGGCGGTGCGGCGGGGGTTGTCGGCGAGGCTGGCGGGGCCGGCTGGGTTGCTGCTGGGGGTGGGTGGGGGACGTAGGGTCGGGGGTATGAGTGAGCAGTTGGGGGTTGGGGAGTGGCGGGAGGGGGCCGGGCGGGGGGATCTCGTGCTCCTCGACGGGTTTCACGCGCTGAAGCACGCCCTGCGGTTCGGGGCCGATGTGCGGGCCGTCGTCGCCGATGATCCCGATGCCGTGCGGGCGCTGGCCGAGCAGCTGGCCCCGGACGTGGCGGCGGAGGTGGGGCGGCTCGTGCGCCCGGCGGAGCTGCGCGCGCTGCTGACCCGGGTGCATCCCACCGGGGTGGCGGCGCTGGCCGTGCGGCCCGACCGGGAGCAGGGCAGGGCCAGGCTGGAGCGGCGGCCGCGCAGCGCGCCCGTGGTCGTCCTCGACAACCCGCGCAACCTCGGCAACGTCGGCGCCGTCGTCCGGCTCGCGGCCGGGTTCGGGGCGACCGGGGTGGTGACCCGGGGCGACCTCGACCCCTGGCACCCGAACGTTGTCCGGGCCGGGGCCGGGCTGCACTACGCCACCACCGTGGACCGGGTGGAGATCGACACCCTGCCCGCCGGGCCGCTGTACGCGCTCGACCCGGAGGGCGAGGACATCCGTGCCCTCACCCTCCCGGACGACGCCCTGCTCGCCTTCGGCTCGGAGCGGCACGGGATCTCACCCGAGCTGCGGGAACGAGCCGATCATCTGGTGTCCCTGCCGATGCGGCCGCAGGTGTCCAGCTACAACCTGGCCACGAGCGTGGCCATGACGCTCTTCCACTGGGGCGGGCCCCACCCCGGTTAGCCGCTTCCTAGGCCTGGCGGCGGACTTCCACCACGCGGAAGCGGTTCGCGACGAAGGCGCCGTCGCACAGGGCGGCGTTCGCCGCCGGGTTGCCGCCCGAGCCGTGGAAGTCGGAGAACGCCGCCGTCTGGTTGACGAACACCCCGCCGGTCAGGTTCAGCGACAGCTGCGCCGACTCCTCCAGGCAGACCTCCTCGATGGCCCGCTCGGTGTCCGGGGAGGTGGTGTACGCGCCGACCGTCATCGCGCCCTTCTCACGCACCGTGCGGCGCAGGAGGTCCAGGGCGTCCGCCGTGGAGTCGACGGCGACCGCGAAGGAGACCGGGCCGAAGCACTCCGAGAGGTACGGGGCGGAGTCGTCCGGCTTCGCGGCGTCCAGCTTCACCATCACCGGGGTGCGGACCACCGCGTCCGGGAACTCCGGGTTCACGACCTCGCGCGAGGCCAGCGCGACCTCGCCCAGCCCGGCGGCCGCCTCCAGGCGGGCCTTCACATCCGGGTTGACCAGCGCGCCCAGCAGCGCGTTGGCCCGGGCGTCGTCGCCCAGCAGGCCCCCGACCGAGGCCGCGAGGTCGGCGACGACCTCGTCGTACGTCTTGTGGCCCGCGTCCGTCGCGATGCCCTCGCGCGGGATCAGCAGGTTCTGCGGGGTCGTGCACATCTGGCCGCTGTACAGGGAGAGCGAGAAGGCCAGGTTGGACAGCATGCCCTTGTAGTCGGAGGTCGAGTCGAGGACGACCGTGTTGACGCCGGCCTTCTCCGTGTAGACCTGCGCCTGGCGGGCGTTGGTCTCCAGCCAGTCGCCGAACTCCGTGGACCCGGTGTAGTCGATCAGCTTGATCTCGGGGCGGACGGCGAGGGCCTTGGCGATGCCCTCGCCCGGACGCTCGACGGCCAGCGCCACCAGGTTCGGGTCGAAACCGGACTCGGCGAGGACCTCGCGGGCCACCTTCACGGTCAGCGCGAGCGGCAGCACGGCGCGCGGGTGCGGCTTGACCAGCACCGCGTTGCCCGTGGCCAGGGAGGCGAACAGGCCCGGGTAGCCGTTCCAGGTCGGGAAGGTGTTGCAGCCGATCATCAGCGCGATGCCGCGCGGCACGGCCGTGAAGGTCTTGCCGAGCTCCAGCGGGTCCTTCTTGCCCTGCGGCTTCGACCAGTCGGCCTGCCCCGGGACCCTGGTCTGCTCCTCGTACGCGTAGGCCACCGCCTCCAGGCCGCGGTCCTGCGCGTGCGGGCCGCCGGCCTGGAACGCCATCATGAACGCCTGGCCGCTGGTGTGCATGACCGCGTGCGCGAACTCGTGCGTCCGCGCGCCGATGCGGGCCAGGATCTCGATACAGACCAGGGCGCGGGCCTCGGGTCCGGCGTCGCGCCAGGCGCCCATGCCGGCCTTCATCGCGGGCAGCAGCACGTCCGGGTCGACGTGCGGGTACTCGACGCCCAGCTCCGGGCCGAACGGGGACACCTCGGCGCCGGCCCAGCCGTCCGTACCGGGCTGGCCGAGGTCGAAGCGGGTGCCGCGCACGGCCTCGAAGGCGGCGAGGCCGTCGGCCGGGGCGGTCTCCCCGTAGGCCTTGGGGTGCTCGGGGTGCGGGGACCAGTAGGCGCGGCTTCGGATGGCGGCCAGCGCCTGTTCCAGGGTGGGCCGGTGCTTGGCGGACAGCTGGGGGACGGTGAGCGCGGCGGCCATCAGGGACCAACTCCTCGTTGAGCCGGGCAAGATCAGGCTGGTTCGCAGACTGAGATCAGGCAGGGGCGGGTGAAGAAGAGCAGACTGGAGTTAGAGTAACCGAACGATCGGTCGGGACAAGAGGGCCCGGCAGACCTGTGGATAAGTCGGTGCGGGAGGATCGGGTCATGACAGCAATCGAGCGGTCCCGCACAGTGGCGGTCGTCGGCGCCGGCACCATGGGGCAGGGCATCGCCCAGGTCGCCCTCCTCGCAGGTCACCGCGTGCTGCTCTACGACATCAACCCCGCGCTCGCCGCCGACGGCGCCGGGATCGTGCAGGACCGGGTCGAGCGGATGGCCGCGAAGGGCCGTCTGGACCGCGCCGAGGCCGAGGACGCGGTCGGCCGGATCGCGCCGGCCGGCGAGCTGGAGGACCTCGCGGACGCCGCCCTCGTCATCGAGGCCGTCGTCGAGGACGTCACCGTCAAGCGCGCGCTCTTCGCCGCACTCGAAGAGGTGGTTTCGCCGGACGCGCTGCTGGCCACCAACACCTCCTCCCTCTCCGTCACCGAGCTCGCCGCCGGTCTCGCCCACCCCGGCCGCTTCCTGGGCCTGCACTTCTTCAACCCGGCCCCGCTGCTCCCCCTCGTCGAGGTGGTCAGCGGTTTCGCGACCGACGCGGCCGCCGCCGCCCGCGCCTACGCCACCGTGCTGGGCTGGGGCAAGACGCCCGTCCGCTGCGCCGACACCCCCGGCTTCATCGTCAACCGGATCGCCCGCCCCTTCTACGCCGAGGCCTTCTCGGTGTACGAGGAGCAGGGCGCCGACCCGGCCACCATCGACGCCGTGCTCCGCGAGAGCGGCGGCTTCAAGATGGGCCCGTTCCAGCTGACCGACCTGATCGGGCAGGACGTGAACGAGGCCGTCACCCGCTCGGTCTGGGACTCGTTCTTCCGGAGCCCGAAGTTCACCCCGTCGCTCGCGCAGCGCCGGCTGGTCCAGTCGGGCCGCCTCGGCCGCAAGTCGGGGCACGGCTGGTTCCCGTACGGCCCGGACGCGCAGCTGCCCGCCCCGCACACCGCGGGCCCCGAGGAGGCCCCGGACAAGGTCACCGTCGTCGGCGACCTCGGCCCGGCGGCGGACCTGGCCGACCTCCTGGAGGAGGCCGGGATCGCGGTGACCGCGACCGAGCACGGAGGCCCGTACATCCAGCTGCCCGGCGAGGGCCAGCTCGTCCTCGCGGACGGCAAGACCTCGGTCGAGTTCGCCGACGTCGTCTACTTCGACCTCGCGCTCGACTACCGGGGCGCCACCCGGATCGCGCTCTCGGCCAGCGAGGACACCAGCGAGCGGACCCTGGCCGAGGCGATCGGGCTGTTCCAGAAGCTCGGCAAGCAGGTCTCCGTCATCGGCGACGTCCCCGGCATGATCGTCGCCCGGACCGTCGCGATGCTGATCGACCTCACCGCCGACGCCGTCGCGCGCGGGGTCGCCACGGCGCAGGACATCGACACCGCGATGCGGCTCGGCGTCAACTACCCGCTCGGGCCGGCCGAATGGCACGACCGGCTCGGCCAGGACTGGGCGTACGACCTGCTGCACCACCTGAACGAACGCTGCCCGGGCGGGCGATACGCGCCCTCCCTGGCGCTGTTCCGGCTGGGCTACGCGGCCGGGGACGAGGGGGAGGAAACGGAATGACCACCGTCAGGCGGGACACGTACACCCCGGAGACACTGCTGACCGTCGCGGTCCAGGTCTTCAACGAGCGCGGCTACGACGGCACCTCGATGGAGCACCTCTCCAAGGCGGCGGGGATCTCCAAGTCCTCGATCTACCACCACGTGGCCGGCAAGGAGGAGCTGCTGCGGCGCGCGGTCAGCCGGGCGCTCGACGGGCTCTTCGCCGTCCTGGAGGAGTCCGGGGCGGTGCGCGGCCGGGCGGTCGAGCGGGTCGAGTACGTCACGCGGCGCACCGTGGAGGTGCTGCTCGCCGAGCTCCCGTACGTGACGCTGCTGCTGCGGGTGCGCGGCAACACCCGCACCGAGCGGTGGGCGCTGGAGCGGCGGCGCGAGTTCGACCACCAGGTGGCGGACCTGCTGAAGGCCGCCGCGGCCGACGGGGACCTGCGGGCGGACGTGGACATCCGGCTCGCCACCCGCCTGCTGTTCGGCATGGTGAACTCGCTGGTCGAGTGGTACCGCCCGCACCCCGGCGCGGACCACGGCCAGCTCGCGGACGCGGTCGTCCACATGGCCTTCGAGGGGCTGCGCACCTCGCGCTAGCCGGACCGTGTCGGCCGCGGCGATCGCGGCGATCGCTTCGGCCGCTTCGGCCGTGTCTGTGCCTCCCGCCGCCCCGGCGCCGTGCCCGCCGCGACCCGGACGGCCTAGTCCTCCGTGATCGGCGGTCCCGCGGGCGGTCCCGGGGCCAGCAGGTCCGTTTCCTCGAACACCAGCAGCGTGCGCGTGGACAGCACCTCCGGGATGGACTGGAGGCGGGTCAGGACCAGCTCGCGCAGGGTCCGGTTGTCCGGCGTGTGGACCAGCAGCAGGACGTCGAAATCCCCGCTGACCAGCGCGATGTGCGCCGCGCCCGGCAGCTCCCGGAGCTTTTCGCGCACCGTCCGCCAGGAGTTCTGGACGATCTTCAGGGTGATGTACGCCGAAGCGCCCTGACCCGCGCGCTCGTGGTTGACCCGGGCGGTGAAGCCCCGGATGACCCCGTCGTCGATCAGCCGGTTGATCCGGGCGTAGGCGTTCGCCCGCGACACGTGCACCTGCTCGGCCACCGACCGTATCGAGGCGCGGCCGTCCGCCTGGAGCAATCTCATGATCGACCGGTCGATCGGATCCAGCGGGCGCGGTGGGACCTGAGGGCCCGTGGGGGCACCCCCCGGTGGGACCGGTGCGGAACCCGTTCCGGCCATTTGTTCATCCGGCATTGCCCACTGCCTCCCTCTCCTGGACGTCCTGCACCCATCCCAGGGCCCCGGCGCCACTTTGTCCACAGCCTGGAGCCGCCTGTAGCCAAATTGCGCAGACAACCGAACAATCGGTTGGTGAGGCGCCTCACACCCGGTGCGCCCCCTGCCCGCTTCCCACGAGGAGGTGTACGCCGCCATGACGGTCCAAGAGCTGCCCGGTGCCGGTGCGTCCCACCGTTCGACCCCGCCGCCCGCCTGGAGTCCGCGTACGGATGCCGCCCCGCTGCTCCCGGACCCGGAGCCGTACCGGGTGCTGGGCACTCCGGCGGCCGAGGGGCTCGACCCCGAGCTGATGCGCCGGTGCTACGCCGAGCTGGTCAGGGGCCGCCGCTACAACGCCCAGGCCACCGCGCTGACCCGGCAGGGCCGCCTCGCCGTCTACCCGTCCACGGTCGGGCAGGAGGCCTGCGAGATCGCCGCCGCGCTGGTCCTGGAGGAGCAGGACTGGCTCTTCCCGTCCTACCGCGACACCCTCGCGGCCGTGGCGCGCGGGCTGGACCCCGTACAGGCCCTGACGCTGCTGCGCGGCGACTGGCACACCGGGTACGACCCGCGGGAGCACCGGATAGCCCCGCTGTCCACCCCGCTCGCCACCCAGCTGCCGCACGCGGTGGGCCTGGCGCACGCCGCCCGGCTGCGCGGGGACGACGTGGTCGCGCTCGCCATGGTCGGCGACGGCGGCACCAGCGAGGGCGACTTCCACGAGGCGCTGAACTTCGCGGCCGTCTGGCAGGCCCCGGTGGTCTTCCTGGTCCAGAACAACGGCTTCGCGATCTCCGTCCCGCTCGCCAAGCAGACCGCGGCCCCGACGCTGGCCCACAAGGCCGTCGGATACGGGATGCCGGGCCGGCTGGTCGACGGCAACGACGTGGCCGCGATGCACGAGGTGCTGTCCGAGGCGGTCCAGCGGGCCCGCTCCGGCGGCGGCCCGACCCTGATCGAGGCGGTCACCTACCGGATCGAGGCCCACACCAACGCCGACGACGCGACCCGCTACCGCGGTGACGCCGAGGTCGAGGCGTGGAAGGCGCACGACCCGGTGCAGCTGCTGGAGCGCGAGCTCACGGCGCGCGGCCTGCTGGACGACGCGGGCATCCAGGACGCCAAGGACGCAGCCGAGCTGATGGCGGCGTCGCTGCGCGAGCGGATGAACGCCGAACCCGTGCTGGACCCGATGGACCTGTTCGAACACGTCTACGCGCGGCAGACCGGCCGGCTGCGCGAGCAGGCGGAGATGCTGCGCGCCGAGCTCGAAGCGGAGGAGCAGTGAGCACGGTGGCGGAGAAGCGGGTCGCCAAGCCGGCGACGATGGCGCAGGCGCTGGGCCGCGCGATGCGCGACGCCATGGCCGAGGACCCCACGGTCCACGTCATGGGCGAGGACGTCGGCACCCTGGGCGGCGTCTTCCGCATCACGGACGGCCTGGCGAAGGAATTCGGCGAGGACCGCTGTACGGACACCCCGCTCGCGGAGGCCGGCATCCTCGGCGCCGCGGTCGGCATGGCCATGTACGGGCTGCGGCCGGTCGTCGAGATGCAGTTCGACGCGTTCGCCTACCCGGCGTTCGAGCAGCTGATCTCGCACGTCGCCAAGATGCGCAACCGCACGCGGGGCGCGATGCCCCTCCCCATCACGATCCGGGTGCCGTACGGCGGCGGGATCGGCGGTGTGGAGCACCACAGCGACTCCTCCGAGGCGTACTACGTGGCGACCCCCGGGCTGCACGTGGTGACCCCGGCGACGGTGGAGGACGCCTACGGGCTGCTGCGCGAGTCGATCGCGAGCGACGACCCGGTGGTGTTCCTGGAGCCGAAGCGGCTGTACTGGTCGAAGGCCGACTGGAACCCGGACAGCCCGGCGCCCGTGCCGGGCATCGGCAACGCGCTGGTCCGCCGGGCGGGCACGAGCGCGACGCTGATCACCTACGGACCCTCGCTGCCGGTGTGCCTGGAGGCCGCCGAGGCGGCCCGCGAGGAGGGCTGGGACCTGGAGGTCGTGGACCTGCGCTCGCTGGTCCCGTTCGACGAGGACACGGTCGTGGCGTCGGTGCGCCGCACCGGGCGCGCCGTGGTGGTCCACGAGGCGAACGGCTTCGGCGGGCCGGGCGCGGAGCTCGTCGCCCGCATCCAGGAGAAGTGCTTCCACCACCTGGAGGCGCCGGTACTGCGCGTGACGGGCTTCGACATCCCGTACCCGCCGCCGATGCTGGAGAAGCACCATCTGCCCGGTGTGGACCGGATCCTGGACACCGTGGCGCGCCTGCAGTGGGAGAACTGATGCCGCAGGTCATGGAATTCAAGCTGCCCGACCTCGGGGAAGGACTCACCGAGGCCGAGATCGTCCGCTGGCTGGTCGCGGTGGGCGATGTGGTCGAGGTGGACCAGCCGGTCGTCGAGGTCGAAACGGCCAAGGCGATGGTGGAGGTTCCGTGCCCCTACGGCGGTGTCGTCACCGCCCGTTTCGGGGAGGAGGGCACGGAACTTCCCGTCGGCTCCCCGCTGATCACCGTGGCGGTGGGAGCGGGGAGCGAGCCGGAGCCGGCCGCCGTCGCCGAGTCCTCGGGCTCGGGGAACGTCCTGGTCGGCTACGGTACGGACCACTCCCGGCCGGCGCGTCGCAAGCGGGTCGCGCGGCCCGCGGCGATGGCCTCGGCCGCCGTGGTGGCCCCCGTCGCGGCGGTGGCCGCCGTGGCGGCTCCGGCCCCGGCGGCTCCGGCGCAGGCCTCCGGGCCGGTGCCGGTGATCTCGCCGCTGGTGCGGAAGCTGGCCCGGGACAACGGGGTGGACCTGCGCGCGCTGCGCGGATCGGGCCCCGAGGGTCTGATCCTGCGGGCGGACGTGGAGGCGGCCCTGCGGGCGCCGGCCCCGGCCGCCCAGCCCGCCGCCACCCCGGTCGCGGCGCCCGAGGGCGCGACGCGGATCCCGCTCAAGGGGCTCCGCGGGGCCGTCGCGGAGAAGCTGTCGCGCAGCCGCCGGGAGATCCCGGAAGCCACCTGCTGGGTCGACGCGGACGCGACGGAGCTGATGGCGGCCCGGGCGGCGATGAACGCCGCCGCGGGTCCCAAGATCTCGGTACTCGCGCTGCTCGCCCGCATCTGCACGGCCGCGCTCGCCCGCTACCCGGAGCTGAACTCCACGGTGGACCTGGCGGCGAACGAGATCGTCCGGCTTCCGTCGGTGCACCTGGGCTTCGCCGCGCAGACCGAGCGGGGCCTGGTGGTCCCGGTGGTCCGCGACGCCCAGTCGCGCAGCCCGGAATCGCTGTCGGCGGAGTTCGGGCGGCTGACGGAGCTCGCCCGGACGGGGAAGCTGGCGCCCGCCGACCTGACCGGCGGGACGTTCACCCTGAACAACTACGGGGTGTTCGGGGTGGACGGCTCCACGCCGATCATCAACCACCCCGAGGCGGCGATGCTCGGCGTGGGCCGGATCGTCGACAAGCCGTGGGTCCACGAGGGGCAGCTGGCGGTCCGCAAGGTCGTCCAGCTGTCGCTGACCTTCGACCACCGGGTGTGCGACGGCGGCGCGGCGGGCGGTTTCCTGCGCTACGTGGCCGACTGCGTCGAATCCCCGGCGGTCCTGCTCCGCTCCCTCTGAGCGGACCCCGGCCCGACCGGAGCCCGTCCACCGGGTCCCCGCACCGCCACGGACGGCGCGGGGACCCGGTCCGGTCCCGGTCGGCGGGTCACACGGTCAGCAGCAGCTTGCCCACGTGAGCGCTCGATTCCATGACGCGGTGGGCCTCGGCGGCGTCGCGCATCGGGAACGCCGCGTGCACGACCGGGGCGACGCGGCCCGTCGAGACCAGGGGCCAGACGTGCTCCCGGACCGCCGCGACGATGGCCGCCTTCTCGCCCAGCGGCCGCGCCCGCAGCGAGGTGGCGGTGATCGCCGCCCGCTTCGCCAGCAGCGCGCCCAGGTTGAGCTCCCCCTTCACCCCGCCCTGGAGGCCGATCACCGCGAGCCGGCCGTTCACGGCCAGCGCGTCCAGGTTCCGGCCCAGGTACTTCGCCCCGACGATGTCGAGGATCACATCGGCCCCGACCCCGTCCGTCGCGGCCCGCAGCTCCGCCACGAAGTCCTGCTCGCGGTAGTCGATCAGGACGTCCGCGCCCAGCTCCCGGCAGCGCGCGAGCTTCTCCGGGCCGCCCGCCGTGACCGCCACCTTCGCGCCGATCGCCTTGGCCAGCTGGATGGCCATCGTGCCGATGCCGCTGGAGCCGCCGTGCACCAGCACGGTCTCCCCCGGGCGCAGTTGCGCGATCATGAAGACGTTCGACCAGACCGTGCACGCCACCTCCGGCAGTGCGGCCGCCGTCACCAGGTCCACGCCCTCCGGCACCGGCAGCAGCTGGCCCGCCGGGACGGCCACCCGCTCCGCGTACCCGCCGCCGGCCAGCAGCGCGCACACCTCGTCGCCGACCGCCCAGCCGGACACGCCGGGGCCGATCGCGACGATCCGGCCCGAGCACTCCAGCCCGGGATGGCGCGAGCTGCCCGGCGGCGGATCGTAGAAACCCTGCCGCTGAAGGATGTCGGCGCGGTTCACGGCGCTCGCCGCGACCTCGACGAGCACCTCCCCCTCGCCCGCCACCGGATCGGGTACCTCGGCCCAGACGAGTGCCTCGGGGCCGCCGGGCTGTTCGATGGTGATCGCATGCATGGCCCGGAGGTTACGCCAACTCCGGCCGCTATTCAGCAGACCCCAGTGTCACCGGCGAGGACGTCGGCGGGGCCGCGCGGACGATCGTGATCAGACGGTCCGTCGCCTGGATCGGGCTCGCGTGCGGATCGTCGTACGCCAGCAGCCGGTGCCCGCGCAGCACGCTGACCACCAGATCGCTGGTCTCCCGCACCGACTTGCCGACCTCGGCCTTCCTGGCGGGCCGTTCGACCAGGTCGAGGCCGCTGCCCTGGTGGATGAGGTCCTCCATCACGGTGCCCGCGCTCGGGCTGAGCACCGACAGGCCCAGCAGCCGGCCGGCGGCGCTCGCGCTGGTGATGACCGCGTCCGCGCCGGACTGCTTCAGCAGCGGCGCGTTCTCCTCCTCGCGGACCGCCGCGACGATCTTCGCGCCCCGGTTGAGCTGGCGCGCCGTCAGCGTGACCAGGACCGCCGTGTCGTCGCGCTGGGTGGCGATGACGATCTGACGGGCCTTCTGGAGCTCGGCGCGCAGCAGGACATCGGAGCGGGTGGCATCGCCCACCACGCCCGTGAAGCCCTCCGCGTTGGCGATGTCGATCACCTTGGCGCTCGGGTCCACGATGACGACCTGCTCCCTCCGGAGGCCGGTGGCCAGCAGCGTGTGCAGGGCCGAGCGGCCCTTGGTGCCGAAGCCGACGACGACCGTGTGGTCACGCAAGTTCTTCCTCCAGCGGTTCAGCCGCCACTCCTCCCGGGTCCGCTCCGTGAGCACTTCCAGGGTGGTACCGACCAGGATGATCAGGAACAGCACGCGCAGCGGCGTGATCAGCAGGATGTTGATCAGCCGCGCGCTGTCGCTGTACGGGACGATGTCGCCGTAACCCGTCGTCGACAGGGTCACGGTGGCGTAGTAGACGCAGTCGAGGAAGTCCACCGACCCGTTGGCGTTGTCGTGATAGCCGCCGCGGTCCACCCAGACGAGCATCACCGTCAGGAACATCACGAACAGGGCCATCAGCAGACGCCGGGTCACCTGCCGCAGTGGCTTCTCCACCACGCGCGTGGGCAGTTTGACGCGCCGTGAGACGAGCTTCTCGTCCGCGTCCCGCGCCATCGCGTCAGAGCCCTCAAGTTTCACGTGAAACATCCCCCCGCCACCCAGGGCAGATCGAGAATTTCCAGGTCCTGCCCCGCCCGCGCGCCGTGCGGCGGTACGACGGCCAGCGCGTCGGCGGCGGCCACGCCGCGCAGCATCGCCGGGCCGTGGTAGCGCAGCGGTACCGCGTGCTCGTCGCTCAGCAGTACGGGGACGAGCCGGGTGTCGTCCGGGTGGCCGGGTACGTCGTCCCGCACGGGAGCGGTGTAGCGGGGGCGCCGGCGGCGGCCGGCGAGCGCGCGCAGCAGCGGGTCGGCGAGGGTCAGCAGCCCGGAGACGGCGGCGAGCGGATTGCCGGGCAGGCCCACGAGGTGGCGGCCGTCGGCCCGGTCCCCGAGCCGGGCGAGCAGCATCGGGTGTCCCGGGCGCACGGCGACCCCGTCGACGAGCAGCTCGGCGCCGGCCCGCTCCAGTACGGGGTGGACGTGGTCGACGGGGCCTGAGGCGGTGCCGCCGGTGGTGACGATCAGATCGGCCTCGGAGCCGGTGACGGCCTCGAAGAGGGCCTCCGCTCCGGCGGGGTCGTCGCCGAGCCGCCGGGTGCCGGTGACCTCGGCGCCGAGGCGGGTGAGCCAGGGGCCGAGCATCGGGCTGAGGGCGTCCCGGATCAGGCCGTCGTGCGGGAGTCCCTCGGTGAGCAGCTCGTCGCCGAGCACCAGGATCTCCACGCGGGGGCGGCGGCGGGTGGGCAGCTCGTCGTAGCCGGCGGCGGCGGCGAGGCCGAGCACGGCCGGCGTCACGAGGGAGCCGGCGGGCAGCAGCAGGTCACCGGAGCGGCACTCCTGGCCGCGCGGACGGATGTCCTGGCCGGTGCTGACGGGCCGCTCGGCGAACAGCTGGGACCCGGCCTCGTGGCAGTGCTCGCTGCGGATCACGGCGGTGGTGTCGGAGGGGATCCGGGCACCGGTGGCGATCCGTACGGCCTGGCCGTCGGCGAGGGGCGCGGGCCGGCCGGAGCCGGCGAGGACCCCGCCGCCGGGGCGGACGGTCCAGGGCCCGGGGCCGGAGACGGCCCAGCCGTCCATGGCGGAGGTGTCGAAGGACGGCAGGTCGGTGAGGGCGTCGAGGGGCACGGCCAGTACCTCGCCGAGGGCGTCGGCGAGGGATGCCCGGTGGGTGCGGGCACGGACGCCGGAGCCGGCGTACGCGGCGATCTCCCGGGCGCGGAGCCAGGGGACGGCGCGGTGCCCGGCCCCGCCGGGGGCGCCGGTGGTGGCGGGGGCGGCGCGGCTGACCAGGGCGAGGGCCTCGTCGAGGGCCTGTTCGGCGGAGGCGGGGGCCGGGCGGCCGGCGTCGGCGTTGGCTTCGGCGTTGGCGTCGGCGTCAATGGGGGTCATCCGGAGCCGCCCTCCTGGGCATCGGTGTCGGCCTCGGCCTCGGCGGCCCAGCGCAGGGCCAGGTCCCCGGCCTTGCGGGAGGCCTCGGCGACGGCCTGGGCGGGGTCGGCGCCGGACGCCGCCGCCTGGGCGGCCGCGTAGCCGACCAGGAAGGTGGTCAGCGGGGCGGCGGGCCGGGCGACACCGTGGGCGGCGTCACGGGCGAGGTCGAGGAGGGTCTTGGTGTCGACGGCGACGTCGATGCCCAGCTCGTTCTTGACTGCGGTCATCCATTCGTCCAGCACGTTCCCATGCTCCCTGATGCGGGCGCGGGCGGCGGCGAGATCCTCCCAGGTGTCGCAGTCGAACGAGGCGAGGGGCGCGCTCTCGGTGACGCTGACCGGGGTCAGGTCCAGCCCGGCGGTGAGGGCGCGGAGGGGGAGGCCCCGCAGGGAGCCGTGTTCGGTGGCGAGGAGGGCGATCTCGCGGCGCAGCGCTTCCGTGCGGTAGACGGCCACGAGGGGCTGGTCGCGGCCGTCGGGGTCGCGGAGGGCGGCGCCGTCGCCGACGGCGGCGGCGGCGTCCAGGAGGGCCCGGACGGCCGGCCGGTCGAGGAACGGGAGGTCGGCGGAGAGGACGAGGATCAGGGGCGCGGTGGTCTCGTGGAGCCCGGCGTCGAGCGCGGCGAGGGGGCCGCCGCCGGGAGGCGTCTCGCGGGTCCAGCGGACCGGGCGGGCGGTGGGACGGCGGTCGCCGACGACCACGGTGGTGCGGGCGTCGGGGCAGGCGTCGAGGACGCGGTCGAGGAGGGCGCGGGCGCCGACGGACAGGGCGGGTTTGTCCACCCCTCCGAGGCGATGCGCGCCGCCCCCGGCCAGGATGACTGCGTCGAAGATCATAGGCCAGGGTATGCCGCCGTACCCCCTGCGGGGCCGCCCGATTACAGCCCGTTTGCGCCCTGCTGCGCCCGCGCCTGCTGCGCCTGCGCCTCGCTGCGCCCGCGCCTGCGCCTGCGCCTCGCCTGCGCCTCGCCGCGCCTGCGCGTCGCCGCCCGCGCCCCGCCCCGCTCCCGCCCCGCCCGTGCCCGCCCGCGCCCTGTTCGGCCCCCGCCCCGCCTGAGCCGCCCCGCCCCGCCGCGCCTGCGCCTCGCCGCGCCTGCGCCTCGCCGCGCCTGCGCCTCGCCGAGCCCGCGCCCCGCTGCGCCTGCGCCTGCGCCTGCGCCTCGCCGAGCCTGCGCCTCGCCGAGCCTGCGCCTCGCCGCGCCTGCGCCTCGCCGAGCCCGCGCCCCGCTGCGCCTGCGCCTCGCCGAGCCTGCGCCTCGCCCCGCCCCCGCGCCGCCCGTGCCCGCCGGCGCCCTGTTCGGTCCCCGCCCCGCCCCGCCCGCCCCGTGCCCGCCCGCGCCCCGTTCGGCCGGTCCGGCGCAGGGCCGCGTTGCGGCCCGGACATGGGAAGGCCCGGAGCGCCGTGGGCGGTCCGGGCCGGGTGGAGGTTAGAGGTACGGGCCGGAGCGGATGGCTCCGTGGGGGCCCTCTTCGTCTTCGTGGGAGGCGCCGGGCGGGAGGGCGCGGCGCATTTGTTCGAGCTGGGCCCGCGCCGCCATCTGCTGCGCGAACAGGGCTGTTTGGATGCCGTGGAAGAGCCCCTCCAGCCATCCGACCAACTGGGCCTGCGCGATGCGCAGTTCCGCCTCGGACGGAATGGCCTCCTCCGTGAACGGGAGGGATAGGCGTTCCAGTTCTTCGACCAATTCGGGCGCCAGGCCGTCCTCCAGCTCCTTCACCGACGCGGCGTGGATGTCCTTGAGCCGGACCCGGCTCGCCTCGTCGAGAGGAGCGGCACGTACCTCTTCCAGGAGTTGCTTGATCATGCTGCCGATCCGCATGACCTTGGCGGGCTGTTCGACCATCTCCGTCACCGGGACCTCGCGCGACTCGTCATCGGCGCCGCCGACCGCCGTCCCGTCCTGTCCCACGATCAGGACGTGCGGGGGACTGTCCTGCGACCGTTCACTCCTCGGCATCTCCATGCCGCCATTCTCTCGCACACCTTCGCTCTCACACGGTGTGCCCCCGTACAGGCGTGATCCACCCTGTACGGGGGCACGGGGATCAGCCCGCCGCGCGCCGCGCCAGGGCGCCGCTCGACTTCGTGACCAGTGCGGCCAGCAGCGCCGCGCCCAGCGGGACCAGGACGAGCAGGCCGCCCAGGGTCTCCCACGGCACCGAGATGGGTACGTACGGCGCGAGTTCCGACTTGCTGATGTGCCCCTGGGCGATCCCGGTCTCGTACAGGGCCTGCGCTTCCCGCCGCGCGGTGAGCCGCAGCCCGACCGCGGGCAGGATTCCGGCCGCCGAACCCAGGACGACGCCCATCAGGGCCACCACACCGCACTGGAAGCCGCTCAGCGTCCGCCGCACCCGCGGGGGCGCCCCGACGGCCGCCAGGGTCTTCAGATCGGCCTCGGCGTCCGCCTGGGCCAGCCCGGTGGCGATACCGGCCGCGCCGATGGTGACCAGGCCCGCGAAGACGGCCAGGGCGAGCATCACCAGGGAGTTGTTGGCCTTGTAGCCCTCCTCGATGCTGACCTTGGTCTCCACGCCCATCGTGTCGAGCGTCCCGTCCAGCTTCTGCCGCTGCTCGGAGCTGGCCTTGCCGTCGAGGGTGAAGTACGAGCCGAAGGGCGCGGTGGTCAGCCCCGCCGTCTTGGCGGTGGCGGGCGGCAGCACGAGGTGCAGGCCGTAGCCCTTCGCCGTGGCGGGCGCCTGGTAGGCGGCGAGGACCTTGTCCTCCCCGGGCGGGTCCTGCCTGTTCTCCGTCAGGGCCGAGGCGGCCTTGTTGTCGGTGACCAGCCGGAGGGTGACCTTGCCGTCCTTCACGATCTTCTTGTCGAAGGAGACGGCCTTGCCGGACTTCAGCGCCGCGGCCGCGCCGGGATCGCCGACGCCCAGGACGGTCAGCAGCTTCTCGTCCGCGACGACGGTGGAGACCTCGATGCCGAGGCGCTCCTCCTCGCACCGCCAGTCGTTGCGCAGGGTCCGCTGCTGCTCGGTGGTGAAGGAATCGGAGCCGTTCTCCGCCTCCCAGAGCGGGCAGCGCTGGTCCTTCGGGGTGATGATCTCGGCGCGGCCGCAGCCGGGCTCGTCCGACCAGGAGTCACAGCCGGGCTTGCCGACGACGAGCCGGTCCACGTCGGCCCGGACGGCCAGCGGGAGCTCCCGGGCCAGTGCCTGCCGCACGGCGGGCACTTCCTTGTGCCCGGAGTTCTCGGTGACCTGCGCCAGTCCGGTGCCGAACGGCAGGCTGGCGACGTACTCGTGCCGCCGCTGGAGGTCGTCGCTGTGCTGGAACGTGGCGATGGCGACGGTCCCGGCGACGGCGGCCAGTACGGCGGCCACGGCGGGGGCCGTACGTCCCCGGTTGCGCACGGCGTCGCGCAGCGCGAGCCGGGGAGACAGCGGCAGCCACCGCCCGATCCGCCCGAACAGGCCGACCAGCACCGGGGTGAGGGCGACGATGCCCAGCTCGGCGAGGGCGCTGCCGCCGGCGACGACCACGGAGCCCATCTTGGAGACGGTGCCGAACAGGGCGATCGAGACGCCACCGCCGATGGCGACCAGGCCGATGACGGGCAGCACCCGGCTGGCCCGGCGGACGCCGCGGCGACCGGTGAGCGAGGCCAGCACCGTCTGCCGCGAGGCGGTGACGGCCGGGGCGATGGCGGCCAGCAGCCCGGTCAGGACGGCGAGCAGCCCGATGCCGAGGAGCTCCAGCGGCCGGACGTCGAAGCTGCCGAAGCGGCTGCCGATCTGAGCCTCCAGCACCGGCTGGAGCCCGAAGGTCAGGGCCACGCCGATGACGGTGCCGATGACGGCGGACGCGGCGCCGATGACCAGGCCGCCCGACAGCACGATGGCCCGGATGTGGCGGCGGTCGCCGCCGTTGGCGCCGACCAGGCCGAGCTGGCGGCGGGAGCGGCGGGCGCCCACCGCGAAGGCGGGTCCGGCCAGCAGGCAGATCTCCAGCATGGCGAGGCCCACCACGGTGGCCAGGACGGCCAGTTCGGTCGCCTGCATCGAGCTGCTGGCGCCGTACACGTTCTTGGACTCCTGCCGGTACAGCGGCACCTCGGAGTCGGCGGGCGGGTCGAGCCACACGGCACGGGAGGTGACGAGGACGCCCTTGGCGTTGGTCTCCTTCATCATGTTCCACGTGAAACCATCACGGCCGACCTTGACCAGGTAGCTGTCCTCGGCCCGCAGCCCCGGATTCCCGGCGGCCGTCAGGGTCTTCTCCAGCGGTTCGAGGAGGCTCCCCGGCACGGCGATGAGCTGCGACTGCTTCAGCGCGTCGGGCAGTTCGTACGCGCCGACGATCTTGTACGAGGCCGTCGAGCCGCGCGGGGTCACCGTCGACCCGACGAAGTACCCGGAGTCCGTCAGGAAGGACTGGGTGGCGATGACCTCGCCCGCCTTCTCGGGAAGCCGGCCGCGGTCCAGCGTCAGCATTCCCTTGACCAGCGGGCTGTGCGTGTCCAGTTCGCGCAGCCCGGTGTCGAGCAGCCCGTGCGTGGTGTGGACCTTGGCGTGGCCGATGCTGTCCTTCAGGGACCGGGCGCCCGCCGGGAGCGCGGCGGCCAGCCGGTTCGGGTCCTCGGTCCGGGAGGAGGAGTGGTAGTTCTCGTATCCGCCGACCGGCGCGTAGTCCGAGCCGTCGGGCTGCTGGTAGAGCGGGCCCGTGGTCCAGCCGGTGGTCAGCTTGGCGTCGGCGGCGCCGAGGACGCGCTCCAGCTTCTGTTCGGTGGAGAGCTCGGCGCTGCGCAGGGTGAGGTCGGCGGCGCTCACGCCGACGATCGGCAGGGCGATCATCGAGAGGACGAGGGCGCTGCGGCCCTTGGCCCGCCAGGCGTCGCGGCGGGCGATCCGGATCGCCGCGACCCAGGAGTGGTACCAGCCTCGGGGGGATGAGCTCACTGGCCGGCCGCCTGCCCCGAGAGCAGCGAGTCGGCCCCGCTGCGCAGGGTCTCGTCGACGACGCTGCCGTCGCGCAGGAACACCACGCGATCGGCCCAGGCGGCGAACCGAGGCTCGTGCGTGACGAGGACGCCGGCGGCGCCCGCGTCGCAGCGGGAACGCAGCAGGGCGAGGACGGACTCACCGGTCTCGGAGTCGAGGGCCCCGGTGGGTTCGTCGGCGAGCACCAGGCGGCGGTCGCCGACCAGGGCGCGGGCGATGGCCACGCGCTGCTGCTGGCCGCCGGACATCTCGTCGGGGAACCGGTCGGCGAGGTGGCCGAGGCCCATTTCCTCCAGGGCGGCGAGCGCGGAGACGCGGGCCTTGCGGGCGGATATCCCGTCGAGTTCGCGGGGCAGGGCCACGTTCTCGGCGGCGGTGAGGGCCGGGATCAGGTTGTAGTCCTGGAAGACGTAGCCGATGCTGCGGCGGCGCAGCGCGGCCAGTTCCTTGCGGCTCGCGGTGGTGATGTCGGTGCCTTCGACGAGCACCCGGCCGCTGCTGGGGCTGTCGAGGCCGCCGGCGAGGGTGAGCAGCGTGGACTTGCCGGACCCGGAGGGGCCCATGACGGCGACGAGTTCACCGGGGTACACGGACAGGTCGATACCGCGCAGGGCGTGTACCTCGGTGGCTCCGCTGCCATGGGTGCGGACGAGTTTGTCCAACTGCAATACGGGCTGGTCGGGCATGAAAGGCTCCCCCTGGGGCGGTGGTTCAGCCTCGGCGCGTGCGGGCGCGACGGGGCAGGTCGGTGGCGGTGGCGGTGGTGGTGGTGGTGGCGGCCTGGGGCGGTGTGGGCTCGGCTCCCCGGTCGGCCGGGCCGGCGAGCCGTACGAGCCGGGACTCGCAGTGGTCGAGCCAGCGGGCCTCGGCCTCGGTCTGGAAGATGAGCTGTTCCACGACGAGCAGCCACGCCAGGTCGTCGCGTTCGCCGGAGCGGCCGCTCTCGATCTCGGCGAGTGCCTGAGCCTTGAGCCGGGTGTAGTCCTGCATCGCCTTGATCGTGGCGTGGCGCTGGGACTGGATGACGGCGCGGATGTCCACGCCGGGGGCGCCCACGGCCATGGCGAGCTTGATGGACAGCTCGTCGCGGGGCGGGTTGGCGCGGTCGACGGGGCGCTCGTACCACTGCCGGAGTTCGGTGCGTCCCGGATCGGTGATGGCGTAGAGGGTGTGCCCGGCGGGGTCCTCGCCGTCGGGGGCGACGAGTCCGTCGCGCTCCAGGCGGGCGAGGGTGGTGTACACCTGCCCGACGTTGAGCGGCCAGGTGGAGCCGGTGCGGGATTCGAACTCGGTACGCAGCTGGGAGCCGTACCGAGGGCCCCGTTCCAGTAGGGCCAGAAGGCCGTGGCGGATCGACATACTCAGTATGTATACCGAGTATGCCCTCCCTCACAACCCTCCTCGGGCGTACATCCCAAGGGGGATGCCCGCCGCCCCCTCCGCCGCACGGCCCCCTCCGGCACCGCCGCACGGCCCCTTCCGGCACCGCCTACGGCCCGCGCCGCAGCCGCATCCCCATGAAGCCCAGACCCAGTCCCATCAGGGCGAGTCCCGTGCCGAGCGGCAGGATGTGCGCGGCCAGATCGGCGGCCCGCCCGTTCGGCTCGGTCCCCTGGGCGAAGGCCGGGCGGGACGGCTCCGGTGACGGGCTCGGTACGACGGGCCGGACCGGGCGCGCCGGCGGCGCGGACGGCCGAGACGGCGCCGTCGGCGGTTCGGCGGGTTCCTGGCGCGGCCGCAGCCGCAGCGGCCGGGAGGCGAGCACCGTCTCGGGGTTGGCGGGCTCGGCCACGGGCCACCCGGGCCGCTCCCGCCCGGCGCCGGCGACACTGCCGGCGAGCTCCTCGTAGGCCTCCTGCGGTACGTCGCCCACGGGCCCGGCGTCGTCGGGCGCGCCCGCGCCGGGCACCGGGGCGAACGCCGCCGCGCCGAAGGGCGAGACGGGGGACAGGGCGATCCGCCCCGGGGCGCCGGGTGCGACGGCGCAGGCGGTCACGGGCGCGAGCACGGCGGCCGCCAGTACGGCCGAGGCCAGCCAGTGCGGCGCGCGCGGACGATGAGCCACGGGATGCCCCTCCCGTCCCTGAGGGCCTCCCCGGATGTCTGGCCCGGGGCAAACCGCGATGTTTCGCTCAGGCTTACATGGTGGGGCAAAAGCGGCATCCCGGGCAGCCCATCAGGGCGGCCCGGGATGCCGGAGTCCTGGATCTACCGCGAACGGCTCCCTACTCGGGGTTGCCGGTCGACACCGTCAGCGTGAACTCGGTGCCTTCCTTGTCGACCTTGTCGAGCGCCGCCGGGTTCTGCTCGATGACGATGTCCTGGCCGTACACGGCCTCGTCCTTCTCCACGACCTTGTACTTCCAGCCGGCGGCCTGGATGCAGGCCTTCACCGAGAGGATGTCCTTGTAGCGGAAGTCGGGCGCCGTGTACTTGGTCGCGTCGTTGTAGTACTTGGTCGGGTTCTTGCACTTCGCGTCCTCGATCAGGCGCGAGCGGTCCGGCCCCTTGTGACCGGCCTTCGCCGACGCCGAGGCGGAGGAAGAGCTGTCCGGACCGGCCTGGTTCCCGCCCTTGTCGTCGCCGTTGTTCGCGACCGCCCAGATCAGACCGCCTATCGCGATCAGGGCCACCGCGATCGCGCCCACGACCACCGGAGCGTTGCGCTTGCCGCCACCGCCGGCGCCGCCCGAGCTCCCGGAGGAGGTCGTGGCCGGCGAGATCGTGTACGGCGGCGGGGTCTGCGCGCCGAACTGCTGCGGGTGGTGCTGACCGGGCGGCGGCGTGTGCGGCTGCGGGTAGGCGTACCCGCCCTGCGCGTGCTGCTGCTGCGCGTGCTGCGGCTGCCCGTGCTGCTGCTGCGGCGCGTACGGGGACGGCGCCGGGGTGTGCGGCGCCTGGTACGGCTGCTGGAGCGCGTGCGGCGGCGGCGACCGGAACCCGGACTCCACCGGCGGGAACACGGCCGAGCTGACGCCGGCGCCGCTGCTCACGGGCCCGGAACCCGGGACGATCGCCGGGGCACCGGTCTGACCGGCCGACAAGACCCGCACGACCTCGTCCCGCATGGCCTCGGCCGTCGGGAAGCGCTCGTTCGGGTTCTTCTTCAGGGCCCGCGCCACCAGCGCGTCCATCGCCGGGCTCACCGACCGGTTGATGGAGGACGGGGCGACCGGCTCCTCCTGGACGTGCGCGTACGCGATGGCCAGCGGCGAGTCCGCCTCGAAGGGCAGCCGCCCCGTCAGCAGCTGGAACAGCATGATGCCGACCGAGTACAGGTCGGAGCGGGCGTCCACGGCGCGCCCCAGCGCCTGCTCGGGCGACAGGTACTGCGGGGTGCCGACGACCATGCCGGTCTGCGTCATCGAGGTGACGCCGGACTGCATCGCGCGGGCGATGCCGAAGTCCATCACCTTCACCACGCCGCGCTTGGTCATCATCACGTTGCCGGGCTTGATGTCGCGGTGGACCAGGCCCATCTCGTGGCTGGTCTCCAGCGCGGCCAGTACGTCGGCCGTCACCTTCAGCGCCTTCTCCGCCGGCATCGCCCCGTGCTGGGTGACATCCGACTGCAGGACGGAGCCGAGCGGCTTGCCCTCGACGTACTCCATGACGATGTACGGCATCAGCGCGCCGTCGAGGTCGCCCTCGCCCGTATCGAATACCGAGACGATGTTCGTGTGCGACAGTTTGGCAACAGCCTGGGCCTCACGACGGAACCGCTCGCGGAACGAAGCCTCCCGGCCGAGTTCGCTGTGCAGGGTCTTGATGGCGACCTGGCGGTCCAGTGCGGAGTCGTACGCGAGGTAGACGGACGCCATGCCGCCCTCGCCGAGCAAATCCCTTAGCTGGTAACGGCCACCGGCCAGGGAGCCGCCTGCGTACCGGCCCTGAGTGCCGTCCTGGCTCATGACTGTTGCTTCCCCTCGGGATGTGTCCCTACGCGTCTGGCTGAGCGCATGTCGCGCCCAGTCTGCCGGAGGGCAAGCACACGTCAAGCCGGGTACGCGTTCCGTGACCACAAGGCCACCGCGCGCCATTGTCCGAACGGTGAGCGGTTGCGAGGCTGTAGCGTTCACCGCAGAACCCCGAAAAGGCCCTTGACGCAGGGCCCACCGCGAGCGCGGACGAGAGAGACGACGGCGAGGACTGATGGCACCCGAACCCGAGGGAAACGGCGCCGGGATGGCCGACGGTCCTGAGCACTGGGGCGCGGGCGGCCTGGTGGGGGACGGCCGTTACCGGCTGACCCACAGGCTGGGCCGCGGCGGCATGGCCGAGGTGTTCGCGGCCGAGGACGTCCGGCTCGGGCGCACCGTCGCCGTGAAGCTGCTGCGGGCCGACCTCGCCGAGGACCCGGTCTCCAAGGCGCGCTTCACCCGTGAGGCACAGTCGGTCGCCGGCCTGAACCACCACGCCGTCGTCGCCGTGTACGACTCGGGCGAGGACCGGGTCGGCCCGACCGTCGTCCCGTACATCGTGATGGAGCTCGTCGAGGGCCTGACCATCCGCGAGCTGCTGCTCAGCGCGGAGGCGCCGGGGCCCGACCAGGCGCTCATCATCGTGTCGGGCGTGCTCGAAGCGCTCGCCTACTCGCACCAGCACGGCATCGTGCACCGCGACATCAAGCCCGCCAACGTCATCATCACCAACACCGGCGCGGTGAAGGTGATGGACTTCGGCATCGCGCGCGCCCTGCACGGCGCGCAGTCGACGATGACTCAGACCGGCATGGTCATGGGCACTCCGCAGTACCTGTCGCCGGAGCAGGCCCTCGGCAAGGCCGTGGACCACCGCAGCGACCTGTACGCGACCGGCTGTCTGCTCTACGAACTGCTCGCGCTGCGGCCCCCCTTCACCGGCGAGACCCCGCTGTCGGTGGTCTACCAGCACGTCCAGGACGCCCCGGTGCCGCCCTCGCAGCTGCCGGAGGGCGCGAGCATCCCGGCGGAGCTCGACGGCCTGGTGATGCGGTCGCTGGCCAAGGATCCGGACGACCGGTTCCAGAGCGCCGAGGAGATGCGCGGGCTCGTCCAGTACGCCCTCCAGATGCTCCAGGACCAGGGGCCGAACACCGGCACCTGGAACACCGGTCCGGTCACCATGGCGCTGCCGCACGGCCGGGGCGGCGCCGCCCCGACCGCGGCGATGCCGGTGAGCGGGACGGGCGGCCAGCAGCAGTACCCCTCGCACGCCACGACCTCGCAGTTCCAGAAGCCGATGGTGCCGCCGCTGAACCCGGACGACGGCTCGGCCTTCCCGGGCGGCGGCGGCCACGGCGGCGGTCAGGGCGGGCCCGGCGGCCACGGCGGCCACGGCGGCCACGGTGGTTACGACGGCTACGACGACCGCCGGGGCAACGGCCGCTGGAAGATGTGGCTGTTCGCCGTGCTCGCGGTCATCGCGATCGCGGGCGGTGTGGCGTACGCCGTCAGCAACGTGGGCTCGAACAACCAGAAGGGCGGCAGCGGTGGAACCACCGCCGTGACCCCCTCGAAGAAGAGCAGCGAGGGCAGCCAGGAGAGCACCCCGAGCACGCCGGAGACCGAGCAGCAGCACAAGACTCCGGAGAACTCGCGCTCGTACGAGGGCAGCTACCAGCCGAGCCCGAGCCGCAGCAAGTCCTCGCCGAGCTACAGCCCGTCGAGCTCGCCGTCGGGCTCCCCCTCGGCCTCGAAGTCGACCTCGCCGAAGCCGTCGACGAGCCCGGTCGTGCCGTCGGGCAAGCCGTCGGTGCCGCCGGTCACCGGTGGCAATACGGGCGGTCCCGGCGGCGGCGCCGGCGGTGCCGGCGGCACCGGCACCGTGGCCGGTGCCGGTGGCGGCGGAGGAACCGAGAACGAGTAGCGCGTACATACGGAAAGGGCCGGGCGGAAGTAATAATTCCGCCCGGCCCTTTCCGTATGCGCACAGTGATATCGGCTGATCAGAGGCCGATCAGAGGCTGATCAGAAGGTCATAGGGCGGCGTGCTGAAAGCGGCGCTCCTGCCGGGCCTCATTACCGGCCAGCGTGTGGACGGTCACGAACTGCGGCTCGATTCGCAGGTGGACGGGGTCGAAGGCCGCGCCGTCCACGAAATGCGGTCCCGGACCGAAAAGCGCCGCTTCGGCGGTGGTCGGTTCGATGATCCTGGCGGTGCCGGTGAACTGGACCGACCACAGCCGGGCGTCCCCGGAATTGAAGTTGTCGGCCCCGTACGACACCACGCTGCCGTTGCAGGCCTGGTGGTGGCCGAAACCGGCGTGCATCCGCAGCACCACCGCGTGCCCGGCCACGATGTGGCGGGCCGGGGCGAGGAAGGGCAGCGCGCGCAGACTGGTGGCGACCCGGCCGTACGGCACGCGCCGCAGCAGTTCGATCGCGTGGAGTTCCTCTGTGGACATGCGGTCCACTCTCGGTGACCGTTCCCCGCCGGGGAAGGGGATCAGGCCCCGATGATCGAGGACGTTGGTCCCGAACCGGCCGGTATCAGCGCTTCTCGGCCTGGAGGCGGGCCACGTACGCGGCGGCCTGGGAGCGGCGCTCCATCCCCAGTTTGGACAGCAGGCTGGAGACGTAGTTCTTGATGGTCTTCTCGGCCAGGTGCAGCCGCTCGCCGATGACGCGGTTCGTCAGGCCCTCGCCGATCAGGTCGAGGATCTTGCGCTCCTGCTCCGTCAGATTGGCGAGCCGGTCGTCGCCCTTGCCGTTCTTGCCGTCGCGCAGCCGCTCCAGCACCCGGGCGGTCGCGACGGGGTCGAGCAGGGACTTGCCGGCCGCGACGTCCCGTACGGCGTTCAGGAGTTCATTGCCGCGGATCGCCTTGAGCACATAGCCCGAGGCCCCGGCCATGATGGCGTCGAACAGCGCCTCGTCGTCCGCGAAGGAGGTCAGCATCAGGCACTTGATGTCCTCGTCCTGGGAGCGGACCTCCCGGCACACCTCCACCCCGCTGCCGTCCGGCAGGCGCACGTCCAGGACGGCCACGTCGGGGCGCGTGGCGGGGATCCGGACCAGCGCGTCCGCCGTGGTACCCGCCTCGCCGACGATCTCGATGTCGTCCTCCACCGACAGGAGCTCGTGGACGCCGCGACGGACCACTTCGTGGTCGTCCAGGAGGAATACCTTGATTTTTCCGTTTTCGCGCACGGAGTCAGTTTCACACACTCACCCCTTCCCTGGCGGGGTTACCCGGGATAACGTGCCGTTGTTCCGGCCCCCTGCAAGGCTGTGACCAGTGGTTGTTCCCGCTTCCTCGGATTTACTTGGAAATCCAAGCAAAAACCCAGGTCAAGTGAGGTTTCGCAGTCATGCGAAGCACTGGGTAACGTGCATTGCGCAGGGCACTCGCCGGGGCACCTGTCACGCCTGAATCCCGTACGGGCCGCGCACCCACCCCGTGGGCGGGTACGGATACAGGTGAGCCGCACTGGACCCCGGAGAACCCGGGTGCCGGACCGACGGAGGAGCACACGTGACCGTGGAGAGCACTGCCGCGCGCAAGCCGCGACGCAGCAGCGGCACCAAGCGGGCGGCAGGCGCGGCCAGCGCCGCCAAGGCCGCCGCCGCCACCGCGCAGAACGCCGAGCCCCAGCTCGTACAGCTGCTGACGCCCGAGGGGGAGCGGGTCGAATCCGCCGAGAACGCGGAGTTCGCCCCCTTCGTCGCCGACATCACCACCGAGGACCTGCGCGGGCTCTACCGCGACATGGTCCTGACCCGCCGTTTCGACGGCGAGGCGACCGCCCTGCAGCGCCAGGGCGAGCTGGGCCTGTGGGCCTCGCTCCTGGGCCAGGAGGCCGCGCAGATCGGCTCCGGCCGGGCGCTGCGCGACGACGACTACGTCTTCCCGACCTACCGTGAGCACGGTGTGGCCTGGTGCCGTGGCGTCGACCCGACCAACCTGCTCGGCATGTTCCGCGGTGTGAACCACGGTGGCTGGGACCCCACGATCAACAACTTCCACCTGTACACGATCGTGATCGGCTCGCAGACGCTGCACGCGACCGGTTACGCGATGGGTGTGGCCAAGGACGGCGCCGACTCGGCGGTCATCGCCTACTTCGGCGACGGTGCCTCCAGCCAGGGCGACGTGGCCGAGGCGTTCACCTTCTCGGCCGTCTACAACTCCCCCGTGGTGTTCTTCTGCCAGAACAACCAGTGGGCGATCTCCGAGCCGACCGAGCGCCAGATGCGCGTGCCGCTGTACCAGCGCGCGCAGGGCTTCGGCTTCCCGGGCGTCCGCGTCGACGGCAACGACGTCCTGGCCTGTCTGGCCGTGACCCGCTGGGCGCTGGAGCGCGCCCGCCGCGGCGAGGGCCCGACCCTGGTCGAGGCGTACACGTACCGCATGGGCGCGCACACCACCTCCGACGACCCGACGAAGTACCGGCGGGACGAGGAGACGGCGGCGTGGGAGGCCAAGGACCCGATCCTGCGCCTGAAGGCCCACCTGCTGGCGACCGGCGGCGCCGACGACGCCTTCTTCGAGGGCCTGGAGGCGGAGAGCGAGACGCTGGGCAAGCGGGTGCGCGAGGTCGTGCGCGCCATGCCCGACCCGGACACCATGGCGATCTTCGAGAACGTCTACGCGGACGGGCACGCGCTCGTCGACGAGGAGCGCGCCCAGTTCGCCGCCTACCTCGCGTCCTTCGAGGAGGGTCACTGATGGCTGTCGAGAAGATGTCGATCGCGAAGGCGCTCAACGAGTCGCTGCGCAAGGCCCTGGAGACGGACCCGAAGGTCCTGATCATGGGTGAGGACGTCGGCAAGCTGGGCGGTGTCTTCCGCATCACCGACGGTCTGCAGAAGGACTTCGGCGAGGAGCGGGTCATCGACACCCCGCTCGCCGAGTCGGGCATCGTCGGCACCGCCATCGGCCTCGCGCTGCGCGGCTACCGGCCGGTCGTGGAGATCCAGTTCGACGGGTTCGTCTTCCCCGCCTACGACCAGATCGTCACGCAGCTCGCGAAGATGCACGCGCGGGCCCTGGGCAAGATCAAGATGCCCGTCGTCGTCCGCATCCCCTACGCGGGCGGCATCGGCGCGGTGGAGCACCACTCGGAGTCCCCCGAGTCGCTGTTCGCGCACGTCCCGGGCCTCAAGGTGGTCTCGCCCTCGAACGCGAGCGACGCGTACTGGATGCTCCAGCAGGCGATCCTCAGCGACGACCCGGTGATCTTCTTCGAGCCGAAGCGGCGCTACTGGGACAAGGCCGACGTCGACGTCGAGGCCATCCCGGACGCGCTGCACGCCTCGCGGGTGGCCCGCGAGGGCGCGGACATCACGCTGGCCGCGTACGGCCCGATGGTGAAGGTCTGCCTGGAGGCGGCGGCCGCCGCGGCCGAGGAGGGCAAGTCGGTGGAGGTCGTGGACCTGCGCTCGATGTCCCCGATCGACTTCGACGGGCTGCAGGCCTCGGTGGAGAAGACCCGCCGGCTCGTGGTCGTCCACGAGGCGCCGGTGTTCCTGGGCACGGGCGCGGAGATCGCCGCCCGCATCACGGAGCGGTGCTTCTACCACCTGGAGGCGCCGGTGCTGCGCGTGGGCGGTTTCCACGCCCCGTACCCGCCGGCCCGCCTGGAGGACGAGTACCTGCCGGGCCTGGACAGGGTGCTCGACGCCGTCGACCGCTCGCTGGCGTACTGAGGAGCCACGTTCATGACCATCCGCGAATTCAAGATGCCCGACGTGGGCGAGGGCCTCACCGAGGCCGAGATCCTCAAGTGGTTCGTCCAGCCGGGTGACACGGTCACCGACGGGCAGGTCGTGTGCGAGGTCGAGACGGCGAAGGCGGCCGTCGAGCTGCCGATCCCCTTCGACGGCGTCGTGCACGCGCTGCTCTTCGAGGAGGGCACCACGGTCGATGTCGGCCAGGTGATCATCTCCGTCCAGACCGGTCCCTCCGGCGAGGCGGCCGCGGCCGAGGTGCCCGCCACGGTCACCGCCACCGCCACCGCCCCCGCCCCCGCCCCCGCCCCCGCCCCCGCCCCCGCTCCGGCGCAGGTCGAGGAGCCGGCCGTCGCCGCGCGTCAGCCCGTACTGGTGGGCTACGGCGTGTCCCAGGCCTCCACGAAGCGCCGTCCCCGCAAGGCGGCCGGTGACGTGGCCACGCAGAACGGCACGGCGGCCCCGGCCGTCGTTCCCGCGCAGCCCGTGGCCGCGGCCACGCAGAACGGCACGGCCGCCCCGGCCGCCGCCGGCGCGGCCCGCGCACTGGCCAAGCCGCCGGTGCGCAAGCTCGCCAAGGACCTCGGCATCGACCTGGCCACGGTCGTCCCCACCGGGGACGGCGGCGTCGTGACCCGCGAGGACGTGCACGCCGCGGCCGCCGCGGCGATCGTCCCGCAGGTGGCGGCCCCGGTCGTCGCGGCCCCCGCGCCGGTCCAGGCTCCGGCCGAGGTCCCGGCCGAGGTCCCGGCCGAGGTCCCGGCCGCGACCGGGCGCGAGACCCGCATCCCGGTCAAGGGCGTCCGCAAGGTCACCGCGCAGGCCATGGTCGGCTCCGCCTTCACCGCCCCGCACGTCACCGAGTTCATCACCTTCGACGTGACCCGGACGATGAAGCTGGTCCAGGAGCTCAAGGAAGACCCGGACCTCGCCGGTCTGCGGATCAACCCGCTGCTCCTGATCGCCAAGGCGGTCCTGGTGGCCATCCGCCGCAACCCGGACGTCAACGCGTCCTGGGACGAGGCGGCCCAGGAGATCGTGCTCAAGCACTACGTCAACCTGGGCATCGCCGCGGCGACCCCGCGCGGCCTGATCGTCCCGAACATCAAGGACGCCCACGCCAAGACGCTGCGCGAGCTGTCCGAGTCCCTGTCGGGTCTGGTCGCCACCGCCCGTGACGGCAAGACCTCCCCGGCGGACATGCAGAACGGCACCCTCACCCTCACCAACGTCGGCGTCTTCGGCGTCGACACCGGTACGCCGATCCTGAACCCGGGCGAGTCCGCGATCCTGGCGGTCGGCGCGATCAAGCTCCAGCCGTGGGTCCACAAGGGCAAGGTCAAGCCGCGCCAGGTCACCACCCTGGCGTTGTCCTTCGACCACCGTCTGATCGACGGCGAGCTCGGCTCCCGCTTCCTGGCCGACATCGCGGCCGTCCTGGAGCACCCGCGCCGCCTGGTCACCTGGGCCTAGCCCCCGGTACGACGGCACGCGCCGCGCCGATGGCCGGTCTCCCCACCCGGGAGGCCGGCCATCGGCCGTGAGCGGGACCCGCGCACACGGCGGCGGGCCGGCCGAAACTCCTGGCCAGGGGGGTTGCCCCGTGTGATCATCAGCGCATGATCTTCCGCTGTGCGGCCGCAGACCCCGCCGACCTCGACCGTGCCCTCGCCTACGAGGGCGACGAGCCCGTAGAGGCGCTCACCGCCGAGGCGATCCGCGAGGAACTCGCGGAGAACCGGTTCCGGCCCGAGTGGATCTGGTTCGCCGAGGACGAGGAGGGCGAGATCCTCGCCCGCGCCCTGTGGTGGGGCCGCACCGACAGCGAGCGGCCCGTCGCGCTCGACTGCCTCCAGGTCCGCGCCGGCGCCCCGGACCCCGGCGCGCTCGCCGCCGGGCTGCTCGCCGCCGGGCACGAGGCCTTCGGGACCCTGCCGCTCTACAACGTCTCGCTGCCCGGCGACTGGCGGACCCGCCCCGAGTTCGCCGCCGCCCTCGCGTGGCGGCAGGAGGCCGCGTACGCGGCGGGCCTGACGCGGGAGATCGAGCGGCTGCGCTACGAGTGGACCCCGGCCGCCGGCACCGCCGAGCCCACCGGGCGGCTCGTCTTCCGCGAGGCCACCGACGAGGAGTTCCTCGACGCGTTCGTCCGGCTGTCGCAGGGCAGCCTCGACGTGGCCACGCAGAACGAACTCCGCTCGGTGGACGCGGAGGAACTGGCCCGCGAGGACATGGAGTTCTACCTCGACTGCCCCGGCGAGCGCTCCTGGTGGCGGCTCGCCCACCTCCCGGACGGCACCCTCGCCGGCCTGGCGATCCCCTCCGCGACCCCCTACCACCGCAACGTCGGGTACCTCGGCGTCGTCCCGGAGCAGCGCGGCAAGGGCCTGATCGACGAGGTGCTCGCCGAGATCACCCGCTTCCACGCGGCCGCCGGCGCCCAGCGCATCACCGCGACCACGGACACCGTGAACGCCCCGATGGCCGCCGCCTTCGACCGCGCGGGCTACGAGGTCACGCAGATCCGCCTGGTCCTGGAGCGGCCGTCGCAGGCCTGAAGCGCGCGCGGTAGCCTCCTGCCCGGAGAGAGGGGGCCGGGGTTGCCCATCGCCGAGTTGCAGGTGTGCTCCGTCGAGGAGGCCGACGTCACGGGCGGGGTGTGCATCGTCCGCGTCATCGGCGGGACCGCCCGCGCCGGGCAGGTGTACGTCGCAGGCGGCCTCCGGCTCGGCCTGACCCGGATAGAGACGTGCGGGCGCACGGCGGAGTTCGTCGACCCCCCGCACGCGGCGCGCGCCCACCTCACCGGGCCGATGGTCGCGCTGCTCACCCGGGGGCAGGTGCTGACGGCCGTACCGCCCGCCGGGCACGCCCTGGAGGACCTGGAGGCCTGGCTGGCCACCGACCCCCCGCTGCGGGAGGAGCCGCTCCCGCCGGCCCTGCGCAGCCTGGCCGCGGGGCGGATGCAGGACGACGCGCTGCCGGACGGTACCCGGCTGCGCTGGGGCCGGGTGGCGCTGGCCGCGACCCGGCGCGGCGCCACGGCGACCGGCGCGGACCCGCTGGTGCGGGGCGCGGAGCTGGCCGCCGTACGGGGCTACCTGATCGACCGGTTCGGCCCGGGCCCGGACGCCGGCGGGGACCCGGCCGCGCTGTGCCGGGAGCTGCTGGCCCTGATCGACCTGACGCCGGCGGAGGCGGCCGCGGCGGCCCGCACCTGGCGGGACCTGCCGCGGGACCGCATCCGGCACCTGCGGCGCATCAAGAACCTGCTGCCCTGGATGGCCCTGGTGCGCCCGCACCTGGCGGACGGCGACCCGCTCGCCCGGGCGGTCGACGCCTGGACGGCCGTCCGCCCGCGGCTTCCCTAGAACCCGGCCCCAGCCCCAGCCCTAGCCCGCCTTCGTCGCGTTGCCGAGCACCTTGTCCGGGGTGATGCGCGCGATCACCCGTACGTTCTCCGCCGGGGCGTTCGCGTACTCCTCGCCGCCGCCCGGGCCCAGGTACTTCTCGGCGATGCGGACGGTGACGGCCCGGCCGGCGTCCTCGGTCAGGGTGGCGGTGCCGCGAATCTCCACGTAGAGGAAGGGGTTGGCCAGGTCGAAGACGGTCAGGCCGGCCCGCCCGTCCCGCAGGAGGTTGCGCTCCTTGCGGCGGCCGCGCTCGGTGGACACCAGCAGGTCGGTGCCCTCGCGGATCACCCAGACCACCGAACTCTGCGGCCCGCCGTCGGGGTTGAGGGTGGTGAGGACCGCCGGGTGCGGGGCGTCCAGAAGCTTGCGCACGGTGTCGTTCATCTCAACAGTCATGAGCAGCAGGCTAGTTGCCCCGTACGGCCGGTACCGGGCCTTTTCCGCGCGGGGTCCGACTACGCGAGGTCCGGGGGAGAGTTCGTCAGGTCCGCGACCACGGGAGGTTCAGCCAGGGGCTGCCGGGGTCGGTCATCAGCTCCCGGTGCGTGGTGACCATGTCCCCGTACCAGTGCCCGAACTCCTCCTCGTCGAAGTGCAGGCAGCGCCCCAGGACGAACCCGGCGGACAGGTCCTCCCAGGACCGGTACGCCAGCCGGCAGGCCTCTCCGGCGCGGACCACGGCGTCCTCGGTCTCCGCGAGCGTCCCGAACCGGGCGCCGAGGCCCCAGCGGGCCATCTGGGAGGCCCGCCCGTAGTCCCAGGCCTCCACGGAGCGCACGAACCGGCCCTCGCCGAGCAGTCCGTCGGCCCGGAACCGCTGCTCGTAGCGGGCGATCCGGCCGATCAGCCGCCGTACGCCCGCGATCTCCCCCTCCACCTCGGCGGCCGGCCGGGGCGCGGCCGTCGTGACGCCCTCGGGGGTGAGCCGCGGTTCGGCGGCCCTGCGGGCGCCGGCGCGCAGGCTGTACTCGGCCGCGTGCCGCCAGTGCTCCGTGTCCACCGCGCCCGCGAAGTCCTGGGCGAGGGAGCGGCGCACGCGCAGCGCGTACTCCCACACGGGGCTGACCATCTCGGCGCCGAGCAGCCGCCGGGTGGTGTCCAGCCAGTCCTCGCGGGTGGTGACGCCCCACCACTTGTCGAGCTTCTCGCGCTCCCTCGTGTAGCCGTCGCCGTGGTAGGCGAGGGAGTTCCAGAACATCCCGCCCCGGACGGAGAGGTGCGCGCCGCAGGCCAGCCCGAAGGCGACGGGACCGTGCAGGGGGCCGCCGACGTGGAGGGCGTGCACCTTGTCCGTCTCCAGGCCCGCGTAGCGCGGCTTGTTGCGGTAGTGGGCGTCCCAGGTGGCGCGGTGGGCGGGCGAGGCGGGCAGGAACACCTCGAAGGGGGTCCCGGGGTTGACCGCCAGGTACGCCGCGCCGTCGGCCGGGACGTGGTCGGCGAACCAGGCCAGGTCCTGGCGCTCGAAGACCAGCTCGGGCGTGGGGACGGGCAGCATCCCGGCGGTGAACACGGCGTACGCCCGCGCGCGGACCTGCGGGAAGTAGGCGGGCTCCAGGCGCAGCCGGGTGGGGTGCGCGTCCTGGTAGGCGCGGGACTGCGGGACGAACAGCTCGGCGAGGGCGAGGGCGTCGAGGAAGGCGGGCCAGTTCCCCGCCGCCCTGGCATCGTCCAGCTGTCGTTCTACGGCGCTCGGCGCGGTCCAGGTCCCCATGCGGAAACCCTAGCCGGGCCCCTCGGGCGGGCGCCCGGCCCCCGCCTACGGCCGGGCGCCCGGCCGGGGAAGGTCCGGCCGGGCGCCCCGGTGCGTACCGAGCAGCGGGCGGGCGGCGTTACGCGGTGACGCCGCCGTCGGCGACCAGGTCGTGGCCGACGACGAAGCCCGCCTCCTCCGAGGCCAGCCACAGCACCGCGGCGACGACCTCGTCCGTGCTGCCGACGCGGCCGAGCGGGACGACGCCGGCGAGGCGCTCGGCGCGGGCGGCCTCGTCCTCGCCCGGGCGGAAGGACATCGTGGTGTCGGTGGCGCCCGGGCTCACCGAGTTGATGCGGATGCCGTCCTTGATGTGGTCGAGGGCGGCGATGCGGGTCAGCGTGCTGACGGCGGCCTTGGAGGTGGCGTAGGCGGCCAGGCCCGGACGGCGGCCGTGGTAGCCGATGTTGGAGGAGGTGTTGACGATGACGCCGCCGCCGTTGGCCCGCATGTGGACGATCTCCTGCTGCATCGCGTGGAGCGTGCCGTTCAGGTTCACGTCGAAGGTCTTCTTCCAGGTGTCCAGGTCGATGTCGCCGACCGGGCTGGGCTTGGTGAAGATGCCGGCGTTGTTGTGCGCGATGTGCAGCGCGCCGTGCTCGCGCACCACCGTCTCGACCAGAGCGGCCATGTCCTCGGGCTTGCTGACGTCGGCGGTGACGGCGCTCGCCTTGCCGCCCTCCTCCTCGATCAGCCGGACGGTCTCGGCGATCGACTCGGGGCGGACCCCGGAGGCCACGACGGTGGCACCCTCACGGGCGAAGGCCAGGGCGCTGGCCCGGCCGATGCCCGCGCCGGCGCCGGTGACCAGTACGACCTTGTCCGCGAAACGGTTCGTCATGTCGGGAACTCCTCAATCAATGAATGGTGTGGCGGTGTGGGGGTTGGAGCGGTGCGCAGGTGGAGCGACCGGCCGTCCCGCTCCCGTCCCCGCAGCCTCACACGGCGCCCCGGGCCGCCGCGAAGCCCGCCGGGGGACTTCGTCAGAGCCGGGAGACTTCGTCAGGTACGGGGGCGGCCGTACGACCCCCGTGCCACCGCGCGACCGCCCGGACCCCCTTGACGGGCCCCGGCGGCAGGTGGACGCTCCCGGGTCTCGCTCGCATCCGTACGGGCGATCGCGCATGGGGGGCCAATGCCACAGGAGTACGTCCGGACGGCGGGGGAGCTGCGGGCACGGCTCGCGCGGCAGCGGGCGAGGTGGTCGGTCAGCGAGCACCTCGCGGACGACGATCCCCTCCCGCGCCCCTCGCTGGGCCTGGAGCCGGGGGCGAACCTGACGGCGGCGAGCGAGGTGGGGCCGGTCGACCTGCGGGGGCTGATCGGGCGGGCCAGCGGCAATCCGCACCTCACCCGGCGCAGGGCGGCGCACGGGCTGCTGCCCGCCGCCGAGGGGGTGGCGGGGACGGCGCGGCCGGCCGCCGTGGACTGGCGCGGCCGCTGGGGCTGGCCCTGGATCACCAAGGTGAAGGACCAGAACCCCTGCGGCTCCTGCTGGGCGTTCGGCGCGGCCGGCCTCGTGGAGTCGATGGCCCGCATCGAGCACGACGTCTGGGCGCGGCGCTCCGAGGGCGACGTCCACGACGGCCTGCGGTTCAGCTGCGGCCAGGGCAGCAACCCCGAGACGGCGCTGGACTGGATCCGGACCAACGGCGGTCTCGCCGACCCGGACTGCTGGCCCTACGGCACGCCGCCCGCGGGGCTGCCCGCCGACCGGCGCGACGCCTGGCGCGCCGAGTACACGCCGAGCTGGGACCGGTCCGGGCGGACCGTCCGGATCACCGACTACGTCCGGCTGGGCGACGTGGAGCAGCAGAAGGTGTGGCTGGACACCGTCGGCCCGCTGACCGCCTGCTTCGACGTCTACGACGACTTCTTCGCCCTGGGCTCCGGGGTCTACCACCGGACCGACGACCGGCTCGCGGGCGGCCACTGCGTGCTGGTCGTCGGCTACGACGACGCGGCGGGCTGCTGGCTGTTCAAGAACTCCTGGGGGACGGGCTACCACGTCGGCGGCTTCGGCCGGATCGGGTACGGCGAGGTCAACATCGACCACTGGGCCAAGTGCGGTCTGCACGGCACCAACATCGACCCGTGGACCAAGCGACGGCTGCACGCGGGCAGCGTCTACGAGAGCGGCAACGGCCGCGCCCACCGCAACTTCGAGATGTCCGCGACGGCCGGCGGGGGCCGGCTGCGGCACTGGTGGCGCGAGGGTGACGCGCCCTTCGCGTGGGCCCGCGCGGCCGCCTACGCGACGGACGCGTCCGGGCAGCCGGCCTTCACCGGGAGCACGTACAACCGGAACATGGAGTCCCTGCACGTGACCACGGACGGGCGGCTGCGGCACTGGTACTACGAGCAGTCCGGCGGCGCCTGGCGCGACGGCGGGGTCTTCGGCCCGGGGGACGCGGCGATCGGCTCGACCCCGGCGTTCATCCAGAGCGACTACGGCAAGCCGGGCAACTTCGAGGTGGTCGTCCGGACCGCCGACGGCCGGCTGAACCACTGGTGGCGGATCAACGGCGCCCCCTGGACCTGGAACGACGGCGGCCGGTTCGGGTCCGGCATCGCCCACTACGGGCCCGCGCTCGTCCAGACCCGCTCCCGCCACCTCGACCTCGTCGCCACCCGCACGGACGGGCGGATGCAGCTGTGGTGGCGGGACGACCCGAACGGCTTCGCCTGGCGCGCCGGGGAGGTCTTCGGCAGCGGGATCACCTCCGCGCCCTGCCTGATCGAGGGGCAGTACGGGGCCGCGGACGAGGACACCGCCGGGAACTACGAGCTGTGCGCGGTCGCCGGCGACGGGCGGATCGAGCACTGGTGGCGCGGGAACGCGGGCGGCTCGCCCTGGCAGCGGAGCGCGGTCTTCGGGCACGACGCGCTCGCCGTCACCGGGATGCTCCAGGGCAGTTTCGGGTTCAACCTGGAGGTCATCGTCCTGCGCACGGACCGCCGCCTCCAGCACTGGTGGCGGGACGGCGAGGGCTGGCACGAGGGGCCGGTGATCGGCCCCGCCTGAGGAGGGAAGGGGCCGTACGGATGGAGGTGCGGGAGGTCGCGCTGCGGGCGGGTGAGGGGTACGAACTGCGGCTCACCGGACGCGGGGCGCGCGGGTACGTGTGGACCTGGCAGGTGAGCGGTGACGCCGACGCGGTCGCGGTGGCCGAGGGCGGCGCGGCCCCGGCCGGGGCCGCGCCGGGCGCGCCGGTGGAGCGGACGTACGTGGTCCGGGGCCGCCGTCCGGGCGGGCGGGCCAGGATCCGCTTCGCGCAGGTCCGGCCGCCCTACCCGCAGGAGGCCCCGTACGACGAGTTCGTCCTGGACGTGCGGGTGACGTCCTAGGGCGTGTCGCGCGGCGTCCGGATGGTGGACCGGGGTCCCGGACGCACCCCTGTTGTATCTATCCTGTGCGCATGCCATCCCCCGCCGCGGCGCAGAGCGCCCCCACCGCCGCCGAACGCGTCTACGCCCACGTCAAGCGGGGCGTCCTCGACCGCCGCTACGAAGGCGGCGTCCTCCTCACCGAGGGCGAACTCGCCGAGGCCGTCGGGGTGTCCCGCACTCCGGTGCGCGAAGCGCTGCTGCGTCTGGAGACCGAGGGACTGCTGAAGCTGTACCCGAAGAAGGGCGCGCTGGTCCTGCCGGTCTCCGCGCAGGAGATCGCCGATGTGATCGAAACCCGGCTGCTGGTCGAGGAGTTCACGGTGCGCAGGGCCGTGCCCGCGCCGCCCGGCCTGCTGGACCGGCTCGCCGCCCTGGTCGAGGAGCAGCGCCGGCACGCCGCCGCGGGCGACCTCGCCGCCGTGATGGCCGCCGACCGGGGCTTCCACGCGGAGATCGTGCGCGGCGCCGGAAACCAGATCCTGTGCCGCCTCTACGACCAGCTCCGCGACCGCCAGCTGCGGATGGGCGTGGCGCTGCTGCACGCGCACCCCGACCGGATCGAACGGTCGTTGACCGAGCACACCGAGATCCTGGACGCGCTGCGCGCCGGGGACGCGGAGACGGCGGCCGCCGCGGTACGGGCGCACGTGGGCCGGGTCGAGGCGCTGGTGCGGGGGACGGCCCGATGAGCCGGGCGGCGGGCGCGGCGGCGGGCGCGGCGGCGGCCGCGCCGAAGGATCCCGAGGGCGGGCGGACGGCCGTGGCCGTCTGGTCGATCGGCGTCTGCGTCTACTTCGTCGCGGTGATCTTCCGTACCAGCCTGGGCGTGGCCGGACTGGAGGCGGCGGACCGCTTCCACGTGAACGCCTCGGCGCTGGCCACGTTCTCCCTGCTCCAACTGCTGGTCTACGCCGGGATGCAGATACCCGTCGGCCTGATGGTGGACCGGCTCGGCACGAAGAAGGTGCTGACGCTGGGCGCGGTGCTGTTCACCGCCGGCCAGATCGGCTTCGCGCTGTCCCCGACGTACGGGATGGCGCTGGCGGCCCGCGCCCTGCTGGGCTGTGGTGACGCGATGACCTTCATCTCGGTGCTCCGGCTGGGCACCCGGTGGTTCCCGGCCCGGCGGGCCCCGGTGATGGCGCAGCTGGCCGGGCTGGTCGGGATGGCGGGCAACCTGGTCTCGACGCTGGTCCTGGCGCCCGTACTGCACGGGGCCGGCTGGGTACCGGCATTCGCCGGGAGCGCGGTCGCGGGGCTGGTGGTGCTGGTGCCTCTGACGCTGTTCCTGCGGGACCAGCCCGAGGGCCACGAGCCGGCCCCCCGGCCGCGCGGCACGGGCGGGTTCGTACGCCGCCAGATCGCGGAGTCCTGGCGGGAGCCGGGCACCCGGCTGGGGCTGTGGGTGCACTTCACGACGCAGTTCCCGGCGATGGTGTTCCTGCTGCTGTGGGGCATGCCCTTCCTGGTCGAGGCGCAGGGGCTGTCGCGGACCGCGGCCGGCGGGCTGCTGACGCTCGTGGTGGTCTCGCACATGTGCTGCGGCCTGCTCTACGGGCAGCTGGTGGGCCGCCGGCAGTCGGCGCGGCTGCCGCTGGCGCTGGGCACGGTCGCCCTGACGGCCCTGCTGTGGGCCTCGGTGCTGCTCTACCCGGGGGACCGCGCCCCGATGGGGCTGCTGGTCGCGCTGTGCGTGGTGCTGGGGACCTGCGGTCCGGCGTCGATGATCGGCTTCGACTTCGCCCGCCCGGCGAATCCGGCGGAGCGTCAAGGGACGGCCTCCGGGATCACCAACATGGGCGGTTTCATCGCCACGATGACGACGCTGCTGGCGGTGGGGCTGCTGCTCGACGCGACCGGTGACGACTACCGGGTGGCGTTCTCCTCGGTGTTCGTCCTGCAAGCGCTGGGCACCGCCCGGATCCTGCGGCTGCGGGGCCGCGCCCTCGCCCGCGAACGGGGACACCTGGGCGCGCTGCGGACCGGCGGCACCGCCACGAGCGGGGCGGGGCTCAGCCGGACCGCTACGGGGTCACGGCGAAGTGCGTGAGGATCGCCTCGGCGAGCGCGGGGTCGCCCTCGGCCTTCACCCGGTCGGCCACGACGCGCGGCCGGACCCGGCCCGCCGCCAGCCGGACGTACGTCTCCCAGTCCATGGTCAGCGTCACCGCCGGGCCGAGGGAGGGCGCCATGTCCAGGGTTCCGCGCCCCTGCGCGTCGACCCGTACCGTCCGCATGAACTCCACCGGGCCGTGCACGTCCAGGACGACCGCCGAGTTCGCCGGGGCGCCGGCCCGCTTGGCGACCACCTTCGCCAGCCCTTCCAGCAGCACGTCCCGCGCGATGAACGCCCCCGGCGCGTCCCAGTTCCCCGGTGCGCCCAGCGCGGCCCGCAGGTCCTGCTCGTGCACCCACACGTCATAGGCCCGCAGCCGCAGCGCGTGCTCCAGGGTCACCTGCTCGCCCAGCGGCCCGCGCACCATCGTGGCCGGATCCCGCTTCTCGCCCCGCAACTGCCGCGCGCGCCGGATGACGGTGTACTCCAGCTCCGAGGTCATCTCGGGCGCGGTGTGGTGCCGGCGGACGTCAACCTGCACCTCCATGTAGCGGGTGAACTCGTCCACCACGTGCCGCAGGTCCCGGGGCAGCGTGTGGATCGGCCGGGGGTCGCCGAGCTGTTCACACTCGATGCCGATGATGTGTGACACCACGTCACGGACGGACCAGCCGGGGCAGGGGGTCGCCCGGTTCCACTCGCCCTCGGGGAGGGGGAGGACCAGCTCGGATATCGCCTCGATGGAATGGGTCCACGCGTCGGCATAGGGCTGAAGGCTGGGATGGACGGTCAACGGGACCCCTCGCGTGCTGTTCAGTGGCGCGTTGTGGACTGTTCCCAAAACTACGCTGCCGGTGAGCACCCCGGCAGTGCTTTCGTGTGACGATCGTAGGCCCGAGTTGACATCCCTCTTGCCAGGACGGTGGTAGTGTGCGCGCCTCGCTGATTCAAATCGCGGTGAACGAAGGGGAGTCGGTGGCCTCCCGGCGCTCCCGCGTCGCCGACCTCGTACGGGAGCAGTCCGCTTCCGACCTCGTCGTGCTGCCCGAGCTGTGGACGGTGGGCGCCTTCGCCTACGAGCAGTTCGAGACCGAGGCGGAGCCGCTGGACGGCCCGACCTGCCAGGAGATGGCCCGGGCCGCGCGCGACGCCGGGGTGTGGCTGCACGCGGGCTCGTTCGTGGAGCGCGCGGGCGACGGCTCCCTCTACAACACCGCCCTCGTGCTCTCCCCGGAGGGCGAACTGGCGGCGACCTACCGCAAGATCCACCGGTTCGGCTTCGACCAGGGCGAGGCGGTGCTGATGTCGCCCGGCGACACCCTGACGACGGTGGCCCTGCCGGAGCAGACCCTGGGCCTGGCCACCTGCTACGACCTGCGCTTCCCGGAGCTGTTCCGGGGCCTGGTGGACGCCGGGGCGACCACGATGGTGGTGGCCGCGGGCTGGCCGGCCCGGCGGCTGGCCCACTGGACCCTGCTCAGCCGCGCGCGGGCGGTGGAGGACCAGTCGTACGTCCTGTCCTGCGGGCTGGCGGGCACCCACGCGGGCGTCGAGCAGGCCGGGCACAGCCTCGTGGTCGACCCCTGGGGCGAGATCCTCGCGCAGGCGGGCCCGGGCGAGGACGTCCTGACGGTGGAGCTGGACCCGGGCAAGGTCGCCGAGACCCGGGAGCAGTTCCCGGCGCTGAAGGACCGCCGGCTGCGGCGCTGAGAAGGGTGTCCGGGCCCCGGGTTGGGACCGGCGCCGCCGGGTACACGAAGGGCCGCGGCCGACCGGGCCGTGGGGCCGGGAGACCGTCACGGCCCCGGGGCCGTGACGAGGGAAGCGGGTACGCCGTGAGCGAGGAGACCGAGGTCGCGGTGGCGGCCGCCCTGGAGCCGCACGAGCCGCTGGCCGGGGAGATCGCGGCCCGGGAGCGGGTGCGTGGCGAAGCCGCCGGCCTGACGCACCACCAGAGCGCGCGGGCCCTGGAGGCGGCCCTGGCGGAGGCCGGCGACCTGGCCTCGGCCGACGCGTCCGTCCGGGCGGCGGTCGCGGAGTGGCAGCGCATCACCGACCTGCTCTTCGACCACGGCGGCCCGTACGCGCCGGAGACGGACGCCTACGTCCAGGGCCAGCTCACGGCCCGGGAACACCACCGGGGCTGAGGTCCTCGCGCTCCGTCTCCTTCTCCTTCTCCTTCTCCGTCATCCGGATCACGCGCATTTTGTTCCGTACGAGGTATTTCATGCGCTGATCGCTGCCCGCGATAGGTTGCGGCCATGCCTCTCCTCTACGTGACCGACCTGGCCTACCCGGCGCGCGGCCGCCGCTACGGCGACGAGGACATATTCCTCACGTCCCGGCTGCGCGAGCACTTCGGCCTCGCCCTGTGCCACCCCCGGGACGCCCGGGCCATGCTGGCGCTGGGCTTCGACGCCGTCGTCGTCCGCAACAGCGGCCCGGTCCTGCACTACCAGCAGGACCACGACGCCTTCCGCGCCGCCGCGCTCGCCGCCGGGACCCGCGTCTACAACCCGCTCACGGGGCGCGGCGACATGGCGGGCAAGCAGTACCTGCTCGACCTGACGGCCGCCGGCTACCCGGTGATCCCGACGGTGGACGACCCGGCCGACCTCGGACTGCTCCCGTCGGTCCCCACGTACGCGGTCAAGCCCAAGCGGGGCGCGGACTCCATCGGCCTCACCCTCACCGACCGCCCGCAGGGGGCGGCCGGGGAGATCCTGATCCAGCCGCGCGTCGACTTCGCGTACGAGGTGTCCTTCTACTTCGTCGACGACGCCTTCCAGTACGCGCTGTACGCTCCGGACCCGGCCCGCCGCTGGGAGCTGACCCCGTACGAGCCCACGCCCGCCGACCTGGACTTCGCCCGCGCCTTCATCGGGTGGAACACCCTCGCGCACGGCATCCAGCGCGTGGACGCCTGCCGGGCGCCGTCGGGCGAGCTGCTGCTGGTGGAGCTGGAGGACCTGAACCCGTACCTGTCCCTGGACCTGGTCGCGCCGGAAGTCCGCGACGCCTTCGTCACGGCCCTCGCGCAGTCCCTGTTCGCCTTCCTGAAGGCCTGATGTCAGACCGGGGTGCCAGGCTCTGCACCCATGGACAAGCAGACGTTCTGGAAGCTGATCGAGACGGCGCGCGCGGACGCGGCAGCCGATGAGGTGGCGGCGCGGGCGGCCGTGCTCCTCGCGCTGCGACCGGAGCGGGAGATAGCCGCCGCCCAGCAGGTGTTGTGGGACCTGCTGGCGGAGTCGTACAGCGCCCCGCTCTGGGCCGCCGCCTACGTGATCAACGGGGGCTGCTCCGACGACGGCTTCGACTACTTCCGCGGCTGGCTCCTCACCCAGGGCGAGGCGGCCTTCACCGCCGCCCTGGCGGACCCGGACTCCCTCGCCGATCACCCGGCGGTCCGCGAGGCCGCCACCGAGGGCGTGGAGCTGTGGGACGAGTCGGCCCTCTCGATCGCCTGGACGGCCCACGAGGCCGCCACGGGCCGCGAACTCCCGGCCGACTCCTTCACGATCAGCTACCCGGAGCTGGACCCGGCCTGGTCCTTCGACTTCGACGACGCCGCGGAGACCGCCGCCCGCCTCCCGCGCCTGAGCGCCCTGTTCGACGCCTAGGGCCTGTCTTTCGGATCAGGCCCTAGAGTCCGCTGGTGTCGAGGTCGATCCCGAAGGGCTCCGGAAGCCGGACCGGAGTCCCGAAGGGGTGCGGCCCGTCGACCTCGGTGTAGCCGAGCCGCCCGGGCCCGGCGAACAGGGTGACGGTCTTGTCCATGCGGTCGACCAGCAGGTAGAGGGGGGCGCCGTACTCGGCGTACCGCTTGCGCTTGACCACCCGGTCGGTGTCGGCGTTCGACTCCGACGTCACCTCGACGATCAGGAGGGTCTGGTCGGGGAGCAGCGCCCCGCCACCGTCCGCGAGCTCATCGGGGACCACGGCGATGTCCGGTACGTACCAGTTCGGCGACTTGGGCAGATCGAGATTTCCCGAACCCTCGACACAGTCGAGCTCATCCACCCGCGCCTCGATCTGGCGGCGGATGAGCTTCGCCGCCCGCTCATGGGCCCAACTCGGTGTCACGGTGCTGATGACCCCTTCGACGATCTCCGTGCGGTCCCCGCTGTGGTGCTGGATGGCGTACTTCAGGGCGTGCTCGGGGTCGATGCCGGAGCTGTAGTCGTGCGCGGTGGTCATACCGGGCGCCTCCTTCGCTGCCTGGGGCCAGCGTCCCACGGGGCCGCGCGCCGCGTCGTCACCCCTGCGGGTGCATATGCCGGGGGGTGGCACCCTTGAGCCATGACTTCTGCCGCGTCCGCACCCCGACGTGCCCGTGTCCGTGCCCCCGAGCTGATCGGCGAGGGGGGCTGGCTCAATACGGGCGGGAAGGATCTGACCCTCGCCGACCTGCGAGGACGGATCGTCATCCTGGACTTCTGGACCTTCTGCTGCATCAACTGCCTGCACGTCCTCGACGAGCTGCGCGAGCTGGAGGAGAAGCACCGCGACACCGTCGTGATCATCGGTGTGCACTCCCCGAAGTTCGTGCACGAGGCCGAGCACGCGGCCGTCGTCGACGCCGTCGAGCGGTACGAGGTGCACCACCCGGTGCTGGACGACCCGAAGCTCGCGACCTGGAAGCAGTACGCCGTACGGGCCTGGCCGACGCTCGTCGTGATCGACCCCGAGGGCTACATCGTCGCGCAGCACGCCGGTGAGGGGCACGCCCACGCCCTCGCGCGGCTCGTGGCGGAGCTGGAGGCCGAGCACGAGACCAAGGGGACCCTGCGGCGCGGGGACGGGCCGTACGTGGCGCCCGAGGCGGTCGCGACCGACCTGCGGTTCCCCGGGAAGGCGCTCCTGCTGCCGTCCGGGAACTTCCTGGTGTCGGACTCGACCCGGCACCAGCTGGTGGAGCTCACCGCCGACGCGGAGAGCGTCGTACGCCGTGTCGGCAGCGGAGAGCGCGGCTTCGGGCCGGACGCCTTCAGCGAGCCGCAGGGGCTGGCGCTGCTGCCCGACGGCTCCGTCGTCGTCGCCGACACCGTCAACCACGCGCTGCGCCGCTTCGACCCGGCCACCGGCTCCGTCGAGACCGTCGCCGGGACCGGGCGGCAGTGGTGGCAGGGCTCGCCGACCTCCGGCCCCGCGCTGGAGGTCGACCTGTCCTCGCCGTGGGACGTGGCCTGGTGGCAGGGCAAGGTGTGGATCGCCATGGCCGGCGTGCACCAGCTGTGGACCTGGGACCCGCGGACGCGGACCGTGGAGGTCGCCGCCGGCACCACGAACGAGGGCCTGGTGGACGGGCCCGCCGCCGAGGCCTGGTTCGCGCAGCCGTCCGGGCTCGCGGCCACCGAGGACCGGCTGTGGGTCGCCGACCCCGAGACCAGCGCCCTGCGGTACCTCGAAGCGGCCCCCGACGGCGAGGGCTACCTCGTCACCTCCGCCGTCGGCACCGGGCTCTTCGACTTCGGCCACCGCGACGGCGACGCGGGCCAGGCGCTGCTCCAGCACCCGCTCGGGGTGACCGCCCTGCCCGACGGCTCGGTCGCGGTGTGCGACACGTACAACCACGCGCTGCGCCGCTTCGACCCGGCGACCGGCCAGGTCACCACGCTCGCCACCGATCTGCGCGAGCCCAGCGACGCGGTGCTCGCCGGGAACGACATCGTCGTCGTCGAGTCGGCCCGGCACCGGCTGACCCGGCTGCGGCTGCCCGAGGAGGCGGTCCGGGTCGACGCGGTCGCGCATCGCACGCAGCGCGCCGCCACCGAGGTCGCCGCGGGCACGCTCCGCCTCGACGTGGTGTTCCAGGCGCCGAGCGGCCAGAAGCTCGACACCCGGTACGGGCCCTCGACGCGGCTGCTGGTTTCCTCGACGCCGCCGGAACTGCTGCTGGGCGGGGAGGGCGCCGGGACGGACCTGTTCCGCGAGCTGGCGCTCAACCCGGAGCTCACCGGGGGCGTGCTGCACGTCTCCGCGATGGCGGCGTCCTGCGACGACGACCCGGACAACGAGTACCCGGCCTGCCACGTCCACCAGCAGGACTGGGGCGTCCCGGTGACGGTGACCGCCTCCGGCGCGACCCGGCTCCCGCTGGTCCTCGCCGGCATGGACGGCTAGGACCAGCGCGGAAGGGACGGCCGACAGGGGCCTAGTGGGCGGCGCGGCAGGCGCCGCTCGCCACGTTCGCGGAGATGCCGACCGCCGTCAGGCTCGCGGCGCAGCTGGTCTGATTGCCGATCGAACCCTCGTAACAGGCCTGGCCGACGCCGGCCGTCCCCTTCTTGCCGTGCTGCGCGACGTACTGCTCGCAGTCCTGGACGCTGGCGGGGGCGGCGGCGGTGGCGGCCGGGGCGGCGATGACGATGCCGCCGGTGGCGAGGACCAGAGCGGCCAGGATGCCGGGGATACGGGCCGACGGACGCATGCGGATGCACCTGCTCTCACGGTCGGTCACGCGGTCCGCGGGTGCGCCGGACCGCGGGCGGGGGCGACGCGGAGCCGGCACTGCGGGGGGCGGCCGGCTCGCGCTGCGCTCACCCTCGCCCTTCCGACGCTAGAGCACCCCACCGGCCCCCGCACCCCACCGGCCCCCGCACCCCGCCCGCGCCGCACGCCCGGCGGCGCCGGCCGTCAGCCCCGCAGGAACGCCACCAGCGCGTTCGCCAGCAGGTACGGGTCGTCCGCCCCGCACAGCTCCCGGGCGCTGTGCATCGAGAGGATCGCCACGCCGATGTCCACGGTGTGGATCCCGTGCCGGGCCGCCGTGATCGGGCCGATCGTGGTCCCGCACGGCATCGAGTTGTTGGAGACGAACGTCTGCCACGGCACCCCGGCCCGCTCGCAGGCGGCCGCGAACACCGCGCGCCCGGTGCCGTCCGTCGCGTACCGCTGGTTGACGTTGACCTTCAGGATCGGGCCGCCGTTGGCGCGCGGGTGGTGCGTCGGGTCGTGCCGCTCCGGGTAGTTGGGGTGCACGGCGTGCCCGGTGTCGGAGGACAGGCAGATGGTGCCGGCGAAGGCCCGCGCGCGGTCCTCGTACGAGCCGCCGCGCGAGAAGACTGAACGTTCCAGCACGTTCCCCAGGAGCGGCCCGTCCGCCCCGGTGTCGGACTGCGAGCCGTTCTCCTCGTGGTCGAACGCCGCCAGCACCGGGATGTACTCCAGGCCCTCGGAGGCCGAGACGGCCGCCAGCGCCGCGATGCCCGCGTGCACCGACACCAGGTTGTCCATCCGCGGTCCGGCCACCAGCTCGCGGTCCCGCCCCAGGTACGACGGCGGCTCGATGGAGTGCACCATCAGGTCCCAGCCGGCCACCGAGCCCTGCGGCAGGCCCTCTTCCTCCTCCAGGAACGCGATCAGGTCGCCCTCCTGTACCTCGCCCAGACCCCAGATCGGCTGCATGTGCCGCTGCTTGTCGAGCTTCAGGCCGTCGGAGTTCGCCGACCGGTCCAGGTGCACGGCGAGTTGGGGCACGCGCAGCAGCGCGCGGTCCACGTTCACCAGGCGCTCGGTGCCGTCGCGCAGGGTCAGCCGCCCGGCCAGCCCCAGGTCCCGGTCCAGCCAGGTGTTGAGCAGGGTGCCGCCGTAGACCTCGACGGCGATCTGCCGCCAGCCCTGCGAGCCCGTGTCGGGAAGCGGCTTCACGCGCAGGTTGGGGGAGTCGGTGTGCGCGCCGACGATGCGGAACGGGGTGTGCGCGCGGGCGCCTTCCGGCACGTACCACGCGATGAGCGCGCCCCCGCGGAGGACGAACTTGCCACCGGTCCCCGCGTCCCAGGCGTCCGTTTCCGACAACTGCCTGAAGCCTGCCTTTTCCAGCCGCTCGGCCGCATTGGCCACGGCGTGGTACGGCGACGGACTGGCCGCCAGAAAGGTCATCAGATCGTCGGTGTGGCCGCGGTCGAAGCGGGCGGGAGAGCTCATGTGGTTCACCTTAACGACGGTCGTGTTCGCCATGGCCGGACTGCGGCGGATAGCCCAGGGTCGGGGCCGCGTGCGGGGTCCGGCCCCGCGGGCCCCTCGCTCTCAGCCCGGCGGACGCTCGAATCTGCGCTGCAACTGACGGCGCTCGCCCCGCTTGATGCGCGGGAGCATCTCGGGGGTCTGCGCCGGGCGCTGCGCGCGCCTTTTGCGTCCGGCGCAGAAGATACAGCCCTCACCGGGAGGCGCGTCCGGGTCGATGGGGGCGCCGGGGTGTTCGGAGCAGCCGGAGGGGTTGCGCGGCCGGGACAGTTCGCGGGCCACGATGAACGCGCGGTGCAGGTCGTCCGCGATCCGGACGAAGTCCTCGGCGGGGGAGGAGATGCTCAGGTGGAAGCGGCGGTCCTCGACGGTGCGCAGCTGTGCCCGCAGCACCTCGTGCGTGTACGGGGGCTCCGGGACGGGGTAGCCCAGCCTGCGCTGCTCCCCGGCGGGCGGGGCGGCGGCCGCCGGGCGGCCGCCCCGGGAGCGCAGGCCGAGGCGGCGGCGGTCGTTGCAGATCAGGCAGCGGCCCCAGCCGTCGGGGGCCTCGGGGTCCAGGGCGCCGTTGGGGTGCTCGGGGCAGCCGGTGTAGCTCTTGGCGGGAGCGAGCCCGGCGGCGGTCTGGAACGCGGTGTAGAGGGCGTCGGCGATGCCCTCGTACTCGGCGGGGTGGGAGCCGTCGTACAGCTCCCGCAGGTGGTCGCCGAGGCTGCCCAGGCCCGCCTGCAGCTCCTTGAGGGCGTACGGCCGCCCGGTGGGGACGGAGTACCCCCTGCTGCCGTGCTGATCCTGTGGACTCATGCTACGAGCGTGCCATGAACGACCGACAAGACGGGAACGCGGCGGCCCCGCGGCCCGGAGCCACAACGCGGCGGCGGCCGGACCCCCCCGTACGGAGGTCCGGCCGCCGGCGTGCGTGACGGGCTGGGCGGTGCGGCCTAGAAGGCGGCCTCGTCGAGCTCCATCAGGGAGTTGTCGACCGACTCGGCGAGCGCGCGGGCGACCGAGACGTTCGGCAGGACCTGGGACGCGAAGAACTTCGCGGCGGCGATCTTGCCGGTGTAGAAGGGCACGTCCTTCGCGGAGGCGGTGGCCAGCTTCTCGGCGGCCACGGCCGCGCCCTTGAGCAGCAGGTAACCGACGACCACGTCGCCGGACGCCATCAGCAGGCGGGTGGTGTTCTGACCGACCTTGTAGATGTTCTTGACGTCCTCGCCGGTGGCGGTGAGGTCGACGATCATCTGGCCGACGATGGCCTCCAGGTCCACGGCGGCCTTGGCGAGCGCGTCGCGGGCGCCGGCCAGCTCCTCGCCGCCGACGGCCTCGGCCAGGAACTTCTTGATCGTCTCGGAGAGGACGTTCAGCGAGGCACCCTGGTCGCGGACGATCTTCCGGAAGAAGAAGTCCTGGCCCTGGATCGCCGTGGTGCCCTCGTAGAGGGTGTCGATCTTGGCGTCCCGGATGTACTGCTCGATCGGGTATTCCTGGAGGTAACCGGAACCGCCGAAGGTCTGCAGCGACTGGGCGAGCTGCTCGTACGAGCGCTCCGAGCCGTAGCCCTTCACGATCGGCAGGAGCAGGTCGTTCAGGCCGATCTCGGCGGAGGCGTCCTCGCCCGCGGCCTGCTTGAGCTGGATCTCGTCCTGGACGGAGGCGGTGTACAGCACGAGGGCGCGCATGCCCTCGGCGTAGGCCTTCTGCGTCATGAGCGAGCGGCGCACGTCGGGGTGGTGCGTGATGGTGACCTTGGGCGCGGTCTTGTCCATGAAGTTGGCCAGGTCCGGGCCCTGCACGCGCTCCTTGGCGTACTCCAGCGCGTTGAGGTAGCCGGTGGAGAGCGTGGCGATGGCCTTCGTGCCGACCATCATGCGGGCGAACTCGATGATCATGAACATCTGGCGGATGCCGTCGTGCTTGTCACCGATCAGCCAGCCCTTGGCGGGGTGCTGGTCGCCGAAGGTCATCTCGCACGTGTTGGAGGCCTTGAGGCCCATCTTGTGCTCGACGTTCGTCGCGTACACGCCGTTGCGCTCGCCCAGCTCGCCGGTCTCCCAGTCGAAGTGGAACTTCGGGACGAGGAAGAGGGACAGGCCCTTGGTGCCCGGGCCGTGGCCCTCGGGGCGCGCGAGGACGTAGTGGAGGATGTTCTCCTCCATGTCGTGCTCACCGGAGGTGATGAAGCGCTTCACGCCCTCGATGTGCCAGGAGCCGTCGGCCTGCTGGACGGCCTTGGTGCGGCCGGCGCCGACGTCCGAACCGGCGTCCGGCTCGGTCAGCACCATGGTGGAGCCCCAGCGCTTCTCGACCGCGATCTCGGCGACCTTCTTCTGTGCCTCGTTGCCCTCTTCGTAGAGGATGCCGGCGAACGCCGGGCCGGAGGAGTACATCCAGACGGCCGGGTTCGCACCGAGGATCGTCTCGGCGAACGCCCAGATCAGGGAGCGGGGCGAGGTGGTGCCGCCGATCTCTTCGGGCAGGCCCAGGCGCCAGTACTCGGAGTCCATGAAGGCCTTGTAGCTCTTCTTGAAGGACGCCGGGACGGGCGCGGTGTTCGTGGCCGGGTCGAAGACCGGCGGGGTGCGGTCGGCGTCCTCGAAGGAGGCGGCCAGCTCGTTCTCCGAGAGCTTGGTCATCTCGCTGAGGATCGTCTTGGCGGTCTCGGTGTCCATCTCACCGAACGGGCCGGTGCCGTACAGCTTGTCGCGGCCGAGCACCTCGAAGAGGTTGAACTCGATGTCGCGGAGATTCGACTTGTAGTGCCCCATGGCGACGGCTCCGTTAAGGCTCGGGGAGACAGGGTTCCTCGTACATACCAATCGGTAATGTCATGATGCTACCCGTCGGTAATAAGACGCAACCCCTCACCGGCGACTGTGACCAGCGTCAAGCGCGGCCGGAAGTGGCCGGAACGCGTGCCCGGGGGCCCGGGGCCGCTCGGTAGGCTTCGCCCCATGTACGGCTACGACCAGAACGTGAGCGCGGGGCAGCAGCAGCAGTACGCCGCCCCGCAGCAGATGGCCGGCGGGTACGGCGAGCAGCCGCTCTACCCCGAGCCCTCGCCGCCGTCGCTCGCCGACGCGGTGCGGGCCTTCACGACCGGGTCGCTGTCCGCCGAGGACTTCCAGCAGATCTTCGCGACGTCGAAGGTCTACTGCCCGCGTGGCGATACGCCCGGCTTCCTCGCGCTGCACAACACGCAGCAGCCGGTGATCCCGATGTTCACCACGCTGAAGGAACTCCGCCGGTACGCCGGCAAGGAGTCCAAGTACTTCGTGATCACGGGCGCCGAGGTGATCGACCTGCTCCCGACCGGGTACGGGTTCGTCCTCGACATGGAGGGCGACCACCGGATGGTGTTCGACGCGAAGGCGGTCGAGCAGATGGTCGACTACGCCATGCGCCGGATGTACGGCTAGACGTTCGGCGCCGAGCCGCATGAGCCCGCCCCCGCCGCTTCCTTCAGCGGCGGGGGCGGGCTTCTTCGTGCGGGCGGGAATGACATCGCGGGGCGCGCTGTTCTGAGGGGTGGCAGAAAGTTCGGGTTTCAACTAAACTCGACGCAGAAGGAGGTTCCGACCATGCCTGCAGTGACTGTGGAGAACCCGTTGACGCTCCCCCGCGTCGCGGAACCGGCCCAGGAGACCGCCGCCCGCAAGGTGCTGGCCGTCACGACCGCCCCCGGTGGTTTCGAGGGCGAGGGATTCCCGGTGCGCCGCGCGTTCGCCGGGATCAACTACCAGTACCTCGACCCGTTCATCATGATGGACCAGATGGGCGAGGTGGACTACGCGCCGGGCGAGCCCAAGGGAACCCCGTGGCACCCGCACCGGGGCTTCGAGACCGTCACGTACCTGATCGACGGAACCTTCGTCCACCAGGACAGCAACGGCGGCGGCGGCGTCATCAACGGCGGCGACACCCAGTGGATGACCGCCGGCTCGGGCCTCCTGCACATAGAGGCCCCGCCGGAGTCCCTCGTCGTCAGCGGCGGGCTCTTCCACGGCCTCCAGCTGTGGGTGAACCTCCCCGCCTCCGACAAGATGATGCCCCCGCGCTACCAGGACATCGGCGGCGGCAAGGTCCAGCTGCTGTCCACCCCCGACGGCGGCGCCCTGCTCCGGGTCATCGCCGGCGAGCTGGACGGGCACGAGGGCCCCGGCATCACCCACACGCCGATCACGATGATCCACGCGACCGTCACACCGGGCGCACAGGTCACCCTGCCGTGGCGCGAGGACTTCAACGCCCTCGTCTACGTCATGGCCGGGCGCGGCAGCGTCGGCGGCGACCGGCGGCCGATCCACACCGGCCAGACGGCGGTGTTCGGCGAGGGCGGTTCGCTGACCGTCCGCGCGGACGAGTCGCAGGACTCCAACGCCCCGGACCTGGAGGTCATCGTCCTCGGCGGCCGCCCGATCCGGGAGCCGATGGCGCACTACGGGCCGTTCGTGATGAACAGCCGGCACGAACTCCAGCAGGCCTTCGACGACTTCCAGGCCGGCAAGCTCGGGACCATCCCGACGACGGAGCGGAAGAAGTAGGGGCGGCGGCGGCCGTCAGCTCGCGGGTCCGGCGGGCGCCTCCCCGGGCGTCCCGTACCGGGCCCGCAGCTCCGAGGCCACCCCGAACGCGGCGGCGGTCATCGGCACGGCGAGCAGCATGCTCAGGATCCCGGCGACGCTCGCCCCCACGGTGATCGCCAGCATGACCACGGCCGGATGCATCTGCACGGTCCGGCTCTGGATCAGCGGCTGGAGCACGTACCCCTCCAGCATCTGTACGGCCAGCACCACGCCCAGCACCCACAGCCCGATGACCCAGCCCCGGTCGGCGAGGGCGACGAGCACCGCGACCGCGCCGGACAGGATGGCGCCGAGGTACGGGATGTAGGCGGTGATGAACACCAGCGCGCCCAGCCCGAGCGCGCCCGGTACGCGCAGCGCCAGCAGGGCGGCCGTGATGAACACGGCGTCGATCAGGGCCACGAAGGTGGTCCCGCGCATGAAGCCCTCGACGGCCAGGAACGCCCGCCGGGCCATCGCCTCGACGGTGTCGGCGGCGCTGCGCGGGCCGAGCGCGCGCAGGGCGCCGGCGACGCGGTGGGAGTCCCGCAGGAAGAAGAAGATCAGCACCAGCGCCAGGATCGCGGTCGCGATCATCTCCCCGGCCACGCTGATGCCGGTGATCACGCCGGAGGCGGCGGTGCCGCCGAACTTGGCGAGCAGTTCCTTGGCGTTGGACGCCAGGTCCTGCAGCGAGGTCCCGGCGGCCCCGAAGTGCTCGGCGAGGTCCTGGCCGGCGCGGACGAGGGCGCTGACGATCTGGTCGCCGGTGTCGAGCAGCGCGCCCACGACGACGTACGTGGCCCCGCCGACGACGGCCACCACCGCCAGGCAGGTCAGCGCGGCGGCGAGGGAGCGGCTGACCCCCATCCGCACCAGCCGCCGGTGCATCGGCCCGAGCAGGGCCGCCCCGAGCAGCGCGAGCAGCGCCGGGGTGACGGCGGCCTGGAAGGTGACGCACAGCCAGACGCCGACGGCGGCCACGCCGGTCACCAGCAGGACGACCGCACACCAGGCGGCGAGCCTGCGCACGGGCTCGGGGAGCAGGGAGCTGAACATCCGGTCATCCAACCACGGCGGCCGCCACGGCTCCCCGAACGCGTGCGGCCCGGAAGGGCGTTGCGGGCCGGCCCCGCGTCAGCGTCCGCGTCCGCCTCCGCGTCCGCCTCCGCGTTACTGCTCGGCGCGTTCGTGCAGCTCGAACCAGATCGACTTGCCCTCGCCGCGCGGGTCCACGCCCCAGTCGTCCGCGAGCATCTCCATCAGCAGCACCCCGCGCCCGCTCGACGCCATCTCCCCCGGGTGCCGCTTGTGCGGGAGTTCGTCGCTGGCGTCCGCGACCTCGACGCGCAGCCGCCGGGCGCCGAGTTCGCCCACCGCCTCGGCGACGAGGGCCGCGTCCCCGTCCGTGTGCACGAGGACGTTCGTCACCATCTCGGAGACCATCAGCACGGCCGAGTCGACCTGGTCCGCGTCCGCCCAGTCGTGCAGCAGCTCCCGGACCTGGTGCCGGGCGCCCGCGATCCGCTCGGGCTCCGCCTGGGCGACGGTCAGCATGGTGCGCCGGGCCGGGCGGGCCGGATGCGCCACCGGGGCGCCGCAGCCGCGGTCCGCGCCCTCGCGGCAGAGCAGGACGACGGCTATGTCGTCCTCGCGCCGGTCGGCCAGCGGGCCGGTGGTGTGGTGCGAGGAGGGCCCGTGCACCGCCTGGACCAGCAGGTCGGCCAGTTTCTCCAGGTCCTCGCCGCCGTCGTGGGCCTCTGACTCCAAGATCGCGCGCAGTCGCGCCCAGCCGGTGTCGAGGTCGTGGCCGCCGGTCTCGATGAGCCCGTCGGTGCACAGCATCATCGTCTCGCCGGGTTCGAGGGCGAACCGGGTGGTGGGGTAGTCGGTGTCCGGGACGATGCCGAGCGGGAGCCCGCCCGCGGTGGGCCGCATCAGCACCGTGCCGTCCGTCATCCGGACGGCGGGGTCGGGGTGGCCGGCGCGGGCCACCTCCAGCACGCCCGTCCGCGGGTCGCACTCCACGTAGAGGCAGGTGGCGAAGCGGGGGCTCTGGAAGTCCGCGTCCTCGGAGGGGTCGGGGTCCTCGTTGCCCTGGCCCGGGCTCCCGCTCCGGTCGCGCTCCTGGGAGGAGCACAGCCCGGCGAGGAAGCGGGAGGCGCGGGAGAGCACGGCATCGGGCCGGTGGCCCTCGGAGGCGTACGCGCGGACGGCGATCCGGAGCTGCCCCATCAGGCCCGCCGCCCGGACGTCGTGGCCCTGCACGTCCCCGATGACCAGCGCGAACCGCCCCGAGGGCAGCGGGATCATGTCGTACCAGTCGCCGCCGACCTGGAGGCCGCCGCCGGTCGGGACGTACCGCGCGGCGATGGTCATGCCGGGGATGTCGGGGCCGAGCTGCGGCATCATCGACCGCTGGAGGCCGGTGGTGAGTTCCCGCTCGGATTCGGCCACGCCGGCGCGCTGGAGGGCCTGGGCCAGCATCCGGGCCACCGTGGTCAGCACGGAACGCTCGTCCGGGGAGAAGGTCACCGGGTGCTTGAACGCGGCCATCCAGGCGCCCAGGGTGCGCCCGGCCACGATCAGCGGGAGGAACGCCCAGGAGACCCGGCCGAAGCCCTGGGCGAGCGGCCAGGTGGCCGGGAAGCGCCGTTTGTACTCCTCGGGGCTGGGGAGGTAGATCGCCCGCCCGGTACGGACCACCTCGGCCGCCGGATAGTCCGTGTCCAGCCGCATCTGCGCGAAGGGGCCGTCGTCACCGGGGTCGTGCCCGTGGTGCCCGATGATCGACAGCCGGTCGCCGGCCATCCCGAAGACGGCCAGCCCGTCGGGGCTGAACCCGGGCATGGACAGCGACGCGGCCACCCGCAGCACCTCGGCGGTGGACCGGGCCTCGGCGAGCGCGCGGCCCGCGTCGAGCAGGAAGGCCTCGCGGGAGCGCCGCCAGTCGCCGGTGATCGGGGTGTGCGCGGCGGTGGTGCCGGGCTGGGGCTCGGCGATCTCCTGGATGGTGCCGATCAGCTCGTAGTCCACGCGGCCGTCCGGGCCGTGGTTCTCCAGCGCCTTCGAGCGGCTGCGTACGGTGCGCAGCACCCGGCCGTCCTCGTCCATGATCCGCAGGCGGGCCTCGGCGAGGGTTTCCTCGGCGACCGCGAGGGCGACGATGCCGTTGATCTCGTTCCAGTCGACCGGGTGGAACCGGGACCGGACGGCGACCTCGGGGAGGGTGACGGGCTCGGCGGGCAGCCCGAGGAGCCGGGCGGCCACGCTGTCGAGGCTGACCGTCCCTGAGGCGTTGTCCCACCGCCACAGGCCCGTCGCGATGGCTGCCAGGACGTCCTCGGTGCGCACCCGGTCATCTTTACAGGTCGTACCGGTGTCGTGCCGGGCGCGGTGGGTGCCCGGTGGGTGCCTGCGGGGTGCCTGGTGGCTGCCCGGTGGGTGCCCGCGGGGTCCCGTTCGGGGGGTGCTCCGGCCGTGCCCGTCCCGGTCCCGGCTCGGGCGGTAACCTGGCAGGGTTGAATCCACCCTGGTATCGCGAAGAACTGGATGACTGATGCATCGGTACAGGTCCCACACGTGCGGCGAGCTCCGAGCCTCTGACGTCGGCGCCGACGTCCGGCTGAGCGGCTGGCTGCACAATCGTCGAGACCTGGGCGGCATCCTCTTCATCGATCTCCGTGACCACTACGGCATCACGCAGCTCGTCGCCCGCCCCGGCACCGCCGCGAACGAGGCCCTGAGCAGCGTCACCAAGGAGACCGTCGTCCGCATCGACGGCAAGGTCGTCTCCCGCGGCGCGGACAACGTCAACCCGGAGCTGCCCAGCGGCGAGGTCGAGATCGAGGTCTCCGAGGTCGAGGTGCTCGGCGCCTCCGCCCCGCTGCCCTTCACCATCAACACCGACGACGGTGTGAACGAGGAGCGGCGCCTGGAGTACCGCTTCCTCGACCTGCGCCGCGAGCGCATGCACCGCAACATCATGCTGCGCTCGGCCGTCATCGCGTCGATCCGCTCCAAGATGGTGGCCCTCGGCTTCAACGAGATGGCGACCCCGATCCTCACCGCGACCTCCCCCGAGGGCGCCCGTGACTTCGTCGTCCCGTCCCGCCTGAACCCGGGCAAGTTCTACGCCCTGCCGCAGGCGCCGCAGCAGTTCAAGCAGCTGCTGATGATCTCCGGCTTCGACCGCTACTTCCAGATCGCGCCCTGCTTCCGCGACGAGGACGCCCGCGCCGACCGTTCGCCGGGCGAGTTCTACCAGCTCGACGTGGAGATGTCCTTCGTCGAGCAGGAGGACGTCTTCCAGCCGATCGAGCGCCTGATGACCGAGCTCTTCACCGAGTTCGGGGGCGGCCGCGAGGTCACCTCCCCCTTCCCGCGGATCCCGTTCCGCGAGTCGATGCTGAAGTACGGCAACGACAAGCCCGACCTGCGCGCCAAGCTGGAGCTCGTCGACATCACCGACGTGTTCGAGGGCTCGGAGTTCAAGGCGTTCGCCGGCAAGCACGTGCGCGCGCTGGCCGTCCCGGACACCGCCGCGCAGCCGCGCAAGTTCTTCGACGGCCTCGGCGAGTACGCGATCTCGCTGGGCGCCAAGGGCCTGGCCTGGGTCCGCGTGGGCGAGGACGGCGGCCTGACCGGTCCGATCGCCAAGTTCCTCACCGAGGAGAACGTCAAGGTGCTCACCGAGCGCCTGGGCCTGGCGGCCGGGCACGCGGTGTTCTTCGGCGCCGGCGAGTTCGACGAGGTCTCCAAGATCATGTCCGGCGTCCGCGTCGAGGCGGCCAAGCGCGCGGGCCAGTTCGAGGAGAACGTCTTCCGCTTCTGCTGGATCGTCGACTTCCCGATGTACGAGAAGGACGAGGAGACGGGCAAGATCGACTTCTCCCACAACCCCTTCTCCATGCCGCAGGGCGGCATGAAGGACCTGGAGGAGAAGGACCCGCTCGACATCCTGGCCTGGCAGTACGACATCGTCTGCAACGGCATCGAGCTGTCCTCCGGCGCCATCCGCAACCACGAGCCCGAGGTCATGCTGAAGGCCTTCGAGATCGCGGGCTACGAGGCCGAGACCGTCGAGCGCGAGTTCGCGGGCATGCTGCGCGCGTTCCGCCTGGGCGCCCCGCCGCACGGTGGCATCGCCCCGGGCGTGGACCGCATCGTGATGCTGCTGGCCGATGAGCCGAACATCCGCGAGACCATCGCGTTCCCGCTGAACGGCAACGCGCAGGACCTGATGATGGGCGCGCCGACGGTGCTGGAGGAGGCCCGCCTGCGCGAGCTGAACATCGCGCTGCGCAAGCCGGTCGAGACGAAGGCGGCGGACGCGAAGCCGGTCAGCGAGGCCGTCCACCCGGACGCCGGGTCGCCGCGCGGCTGAGCCCGGCCCCGTCCCGTCGTACGAAGGCGGCGCCCCCTCTCCCGGCTGGGAGAGGGGGCGCCGCCGTTTGCCGTGCCGGGTGCTCAGTAGGACTGCAGCAGGCCCTTGAGGAGGGCGGCCGGGGTCAGCGCGGCCGGGGCCGGGCCGGCGTGGAAGAAGCCGGCGTTCTCGGCGTCCAGCTTGCGCAGGAAGTCGAAGGCCTTGTTCTCGTGGTCGCCGAACGCGACGAACTGCCAGTGGACGTCCGGTGCGGTGGCGGCGGCGTCGATGATCGCCTGGCGGGCGGGCTGGCGGTTGTCGGGCGCGCCGTCCGTCTGGAACACGACCAGGGCCGGGCCGGTGCCGCCGTCCTTCTGGTAGTGCTCCAGGACGGCCTCCACGGCCACGTGGTAGCTCGTGCGGCCCATGCGGCCGAGCTCGGCGTGGCGGGCCTCGGCCCAGGCGGCGTCGTGCGAGCCGAGGGTCAGCTCGGCGGTGCCGTCCACGTCCGTGGAGAAGAACACGGTGTGCACGGTCGCGTCGGCGTCGAGGTGCGCGGCGAGGGCCAGGGTGTGGTCGGCGAGGAACTGGGCGCTGCCGTCCTTGTAGAACGGCCGCATCGACCCGGAGCGGTCCAGCACGAGGTAGACCTTGGCGCGCGCGCCGGTCTTCCCCTTGGCGCGCAGCACCTGCCCCGCCGCCCTGTACGCTCCCGCGACCCCGGCCGCCTCCCGCTTCACCACGGCCGCCGCGACGGCGGCCCCCCGCGCCGCCACCGCCTCCGCCTCGGGCGCGGCGACGCCGACCTCGGCGGCCACCGCTTCCGCTTCGGGCGCGGCGATGCCGACCTCGGCGGCGACTGCTTCCGCTTCGGGCGCGGCGATGCCGACCTCGGCGGCGACTGCTTCCGCTTCGGCGGGCGGCTCGGCCGGTGCCTCGTCCTGCGCCTGCGGCGCGGTCGCCTCGGCTTCGGCTTCGGGCGCAGCGACGTCGGCCTCGTCGGCCTCTGCGGGAGCGTCCCGGCTTTCGGCCGGAGCCTCGGGGACTGCCTCCGCTTCGGGGGCGGTTACAACGGCCTCCGGCCCCGCTTCGGCGGGGGCGTCCTGGCCTTCGGCCGGGGCTTCGGCGGCCGCCTCGGCCGCCTCCTGCGCCTGGGGCGCGGCCGCCACCGGCTCCGCCTCGGGGGTGGCCTCGGCGGCTTCCGGCTCCGCCTCGGCCGGTGCCTCTTCCTGCGCCTGCGGCGCCGAGTCGGCAACGTTGGCCACCGGTTCCGCTTCGGCGGGGGCGTCCTGGCCTTCGGCCGGGGCTTCGGCGACCGTCTCGGCCGCCTCCTGCGCCTGGGGCGCGGCCGCCACCGGCTCCGCCTCGGGGGTGGCCTCGGCGGCTTCCGGCTCCGCCTCGGCCGGTGCCTCTTCCTGCGCCTGCGGCGCCGAGTCGGCAACGTTGGCCACCGGTTCCGCTTCGGCGGGGGCGTCCTGGCCTTCGGCCGGGGCTTCGGCGACCGTCTCGGCCGCCTCCTGCGCCTGGGGCGCGGCCGCCACCGGCTCCGCCTCGGGGGTGGCCTCGGCGGCTTCCGGCTCCGCCTCGGCCGGTGCCTCTTCCTGCGCCTGCGGCGCCGAGTCGGCAACGTTGGCCACCGGTTCCGCTTCGGCGGGGGCGTTCTGGTCTTCGGCCGGGGTTTCGGCGACCGTCTCGGCCGCCTCCTGCGCCTGGGGCGCGGCCGCCACCGGCTCCGCCTCGGGGGTGGCCTCGGCGGCTTCCGGCTCCGCCTCGGCCGGTGCCTCTTCCTGCGCCTGCGGCGCCGAGTCGGCAACGTTGGCCACCGGTTCCGCTTCGGCGGGAGCCTGCGCTTCGGCCTCGGCGGCCTCTGCGGGAGCGGTCCGGCCTTCGGCCGGGGTCTCGGGGAGCGCCTCCGCCTCGGGGGCGGTTACGGCGGCCTCCGGTTCCGCTTCGGCCGGCTCGGCAACGTCCGCTTCGGCGGGGGCTGCCGGGGTGGCGGGCGGCGTCGCGGGCGAAGGGCGGCGGGCTTCCGGGACCGTGGGGTCCGGGGCCGGGGCGCCGGCGCCGCCGCCGGTCAGGAGGGTGCCCGGTTCACGGTCGCGCGGAGCGGACTGCGGCGGGACCGTCGGGCTGTCGAAGGACGCCGCCACAAGTTCGTGGGCCGCTTCGATTGGGGTGCGTTCCGCCTGGCTCGGGACAGCCGCCGAAGTGGCGTCCGTAGTCTGCGGAACAGGTTCCGCGGATCGTCCGAACACCTTGCGCAACAAGCTCCGAATACCCATGGGCCAGGCCTTTCGCATGAGTGCGTGCGTCAATTTGTCCGTACTGTGCGGTAGATCCCTGCCCAGAGTGGACACGTAAGGTTATCGGCCCCGTGGCTGGAACTTCGGCAGGGGCGCCTTTCGTGGCGTCCGGCGCCCACCCACGCACAAGGCCGTCCCGAACTTCCGCACCGACGTGCCGGGTTCACCCATCGTTCATCCTGGCGCCGCCGCATCGGCGCAACCCACGCCTACCGTCACGGCTGGATTCGTACCGACACGTTGTCGGCGCCCACGCAGCTACTCGGAGGACACTCGTGCGCAAGCTCCTGCCGTTCATCGGCAACCAGCATGGGGGCGGCCGTTCCGCCCTCACCTGCCGCTACCGCTGTGGTGACGCCTGCTTCCACGAGGTGCCCAACACCAGCGACAACGAGTACGTCGGCGATGTCATAGCCCGCGCCTACTCCCGTCGCTCCATGCTGCGCTCCGCCGCCGTCGTGACGGTCGCCACCGCCGCGGGTTCCGCGATCACCCTCGGTGGCGACGGATCCTCCGCCAGTGCCGTCCCCTCCGCCGACGCCCAGACCGCCGGCAAGGGTGCCGCCGGCTCCGACGGTGCCCGCGGCCTCCGCTTCAAGCCGGTCGCGCCGAACACCGCCGACCAGGTCAGCATCCCCGAGGGCTACGAGCAGAACGTGGTCATCCGCTGGGGCGAGCCGATCGTCAAGGGCGCCCCCGGGTTCAACCCCGACAAGCAGACCGCCGCCGCACAGGCCGGTCAGTTCGGCTACAACAACGACTTCCTGAGCCTCCTCCCGTACGGCGACGACTACGAGCGTCGCCAGCTCCTCGTGGCCAACCACGAGTACACGGACGAGAACCTCATGTTCAAGGGCTATGACCCGGCCAACCCGACCCGCGAGCAGGTCGAGATCGCCTGGGCCGCGCACGGCCTCTCCGTGGTCGTCGTCCAGGAGGACCACCGCAGCGGCAAGCTGACCGCGGTCACCCGCCACCAGCTCAACCGCCGGCTGACCGCGACCAGCGAGTTCAAGCTGACCGGCCCGGCCGCCGGCTCCGCGCTGCTGAAGACCTCCGTCGACAGCACCGGAACCAAGGTGCTCGGCACGCTGAACAACTGCGCCGGCGGCACCACCCCGTGGGGCACCACCCTCCACGGCGAGGAGAACTTCAACCAGTACTTCGGCAACGCCGGTGCGGTCACCGACCCCACCGAGGCGGCCCGCCTCAAGCGCTACGGCGTGACCGCCGGCGCCACCGAGCGCAAGTGGGAGCGGTTCGACAAGCGCTTCGACTGCGTCCAGGAGCCCAACGAGTCGCACCGCTTCGGCTGGGTCGTCGAGCTCGACCCGTACGACCCGAACTCCGTCCCGCGCAAGCGCACCGCGCTCGGCCGCTTCAAGCACGAGGCCGCGCAGCCCCGCCTGACCGAGGACGGCCGTCCGGTCGTCTACATGGGCGATGACGAGCGCTTCGACTACTTCTACAAGTTCGTCTCGTCGAAGCAGATGAAGAAGGGCGACTCGCGCGCCGCGAAGCAGCACAACCTCACGCTGCTCGACGAGGGCACGCTCTACGTGGCCAAGCTGACCGGTGACTCCCCGGCCGCCGAGATCGACGGCACCGGCAAGCTGCCCTCCGACGGCCAGTTCGACGGCTCCGGCGTCTGGATCAAGCTCGCCACCGGGAACGTCTCGCACGTCGAGGGCATGACCGCCGAGGAGGTCTACGTCTTCACGCGCCTGGCCGCCGACAAGGTGGGCGCCACGAAGATGGACCGTCCCGAGGACGTCGAGCCCTCCCCGCGCACGGGCCGCGTCTACATCGCGCTGACCAACAACGCCGACCGCGGCAAGCCCGGCAAGGAAGGCGCCACCGAGCCCAACCCGCGCAACCTGAACAAGCACGGCCAGATCCTGGAGCTCGCCGAGAACTTCGACGACCCGGCGGGCGACGGCTTCGCCTGGCGCCTCTTCCTGGTCGCCGGTGACCCGAACGACCCGGCCACCTTCTTCGCGGGCTTCCCGAAGGACAAGGTCAGCCCGATCTCCTGCCCGGACAACGTGGCCTTCGACCCGCACGGCAACCTGTGGATCGCCACCGACGGCAACCAGCTCGGCTCGCACGACGGCCTGTTCGGTGTCGCGACCGCCGGTGAGCGCCGTGGTGAGCTGAAGCAGTTCCTGACCGTGCCGCGCGGAGCCGAGACCTGTGGCCCGCTGATCCAGGACAGGCGCGTCCTGGTGTCGGTCCAGCACCCGGGCGAGATCGACGGCGCGTCCGTCGAGAAGCCGCAGTCGGTGTGGCCCGACGGTCCCGGCAAGATCGTCCGTCCCGCGGTCGTCTCAGTCTGGCGCAAGGACGGCAAGAACATCGGTGTCTGAGCAGTCGAGTTGACCGCTCGAACCACCTCGGCGGGCCGTGTTCTCCGTGGATGTTTCACGTGAAACACGGCCCGTCGGCGTTCAACTGCCGTCTGTCAACCGGCCGACGGGGAGGCGGAGGGTGGTCACCGCGCCCCCGTCCGGGGCGTTGGCGAAGGCCAGGGTGATGTCCAGGACCGCAGCCTGGCCGACGACGATGGTCAGGCCGAGTCCGTGGCCGCGGCCACGGCCGGGGTCCCCGGTGCGGAAGCGCTGCGGGCCCTGCTCGATCAGCTGGGACGGGTAGCCGGAGCCGTGGTCGCGGACCGCCACCACCGGGCCCTCGACCGTCACCTCGATCGGCGGCCGGCCGTGTTTGTCCGCGTTGACCAGCAGGTTGGTCAGGATGCGGTCCAGACGGCGCCGGTCGGTGAGGACCACCGCGTCCCGCACCACCTCGACCTCTGCCGACAGCCCGGTGGCGGTGACGGCCCGCCGCACCGCCCGGCCGAGTTCCACACGGGCCAGGTCGGCCTGCTCCACACCGGAGTCCAGCCGGGAGATCTCCAGCAGGTCCTCGGTCAGCAGGTGCAGTGCCCTGAGCCGGTCGTTGATCATCTCCTTGGGGCGGCCCTCCGGCAGCAGGGCCGCCGCGGCCAGGGAGCCCGTGAGCGGGGTGCGCAGCTCGTGCGCCACGTCCGCCGTGAAGCGCTTCTCGGCCTCCAGCCGCTCCTGGAGCGACGCGGCCATCGAGTCGAGGGCCTGTGCCACGTCCCGTACCTCGTCCCGGGAGCGCGGGCGGCGCGGGTCCTGGCCCTCCTCCGGCAGGCCCACGCGCGCGTCGAGGTCTCCGGCGCTGATCCGGCGGGCCACGGCGGCGGTCCTGGCGAGGCGGCGGCTGATCCGGTTGGCGAGGAACAGACCGGCCAGGGCCACCACTCCCGCCGCGAGCAGCGAGGAGGCCAGGATGGCGGTGTCGATCTCGCGCAGCCGGGTGCGGGTGCTCTCGTAGGGGATCCAGACGGCGAGGGCCTGGTCGTCGGCGGGGCCGGCGGCCCACATCACGGGTTTGCCCGCCCGATCGCCGACCATGCTGCCGGTCAGTCCCTTCGCGACGAGGGCGCGCAGCGGCGGTGGGAGGCCGGGCGGGTTCAGGGAGCTGTTCACATCGCCGTGCGTGGTGCCGTACTGGTAGTGGCCGAGCGCGTGGTCCAGTTCCCGGTCGGCGTCCTTGCGGACCTCCCCGACGATCTGCCGGGCGACCACGTTGTGCACCAGGATCCCGAGTACGGCGGCGACGGCGCAGCACACCGCCGTGGTGGTCAGGGCGATCTTCCAGCGCAGACTGCTCGTCACCCGCATCGGCGGCCGCCTCCTCAGCCCGTGCCCGGGTCGCAGGAGCCGGAGCCGTCGGTGTGGCAGGCGTCGAGGGTGAGCTGGGAGAGGTTCATGATCCCGGCGTCGGGGTCCCAGACGTAGTCGGAGACGGCGACCTCCTCCGGGTTCGAGGTCGGTTCGCGCACGGCGAGGTGCTCGGCGGCGACCTCCACGCCCTCCAGTACGGCGCGCCGGGACAGGATCCGGGTGATCACCCCGTCGTCCCGGACGGTGTAGACGCGCAGTTCGCTCAGCCGTCCGTCGAGGTCCAGGGCGGTGATCAGCTCCTCCTTGCCGTTGCCGGTCACGTCCCGCAGGACGGCGGGGCGCACGGGGCAGTCCGGGCCGCCGTCCGCGCTCCGGTCGCAGAGCGTGAGCCGCTGGACGGCCCGGGGGTCGACCAGCCGGCCGGTGCCGCCGTCCTGCCGGGCGGAGGAGGCGAGGTCGGCCCGGAGCACCTCCAGGGCGTTGGCGTCCCGCATGCCGGCGCCGGGCACCTTGTCCAGACCGGGGACCACGGCGGCCGTGCCCGGATCCTGGCCCGCGGGCGGCGGGTCGGGGTGGATGTCCTTCCACAGGGTCTGCGGGGCGCGCACCGTGCCCAGGTCGCCCTCGTCGTGCAGCCCCTCCACGTCGGCGCAGCCGGCCGCCGCCGCGAGGGCGGCGGCCAGGACCGGTACGGCCAGGACGCGGGGCAGGGGGAGCCGCATGCCCCGATGCTCTCCCGCCCCGGTCCGGCGGGCCCGGGCTCAGGGCCGTTCGGGGGACGGCCCGGAATCCCGGCGCCACCGCGACGACGGGACCCGACCCGGCGCGGGCCCGCCGGGGTCAGCCGGCGGGGGCGGTGATCGCGCGGGCCGCCGCGATCTCCTGGCGCACCGGGGCCAGGACGGAGGCGTCGTCCTCGGCCCCGGCCGGCGGCGGGGTGCGGGCGGGCGCCGGGACCCGGCTGCTGCGGACCCCTTCCGCCAGGCCGCGGAGCTCGGTGACCACGGCGGTCACCTCGCCCGCAGCGGGCGCCCGCGCCCCGTGGTTGACCCGGACCCGGGCGGCGGTCGTCGCGTCCACGATCCGCTCCACGGCCACCACCAGCGGCCACCAGGCGGCGGCCCGCGCCCCGGTCGGCGGCGGCTCGGTCAGTGCCCGCTGGAACTCGCTCCGTACGCCCGACAGGTCCCGGTAGATCCGGCGCCGGGCCTGGAGCCGCGCGGTCCGCGCCGCCTGCCGTCCGCCCTCCGTATCGGGCTGTACGACGCCGAACGCCCGCTCCACGTACCGGGCGGCGTCGTCCACGGTGTCGGCGAGCCGGTCCCCGATCCGGGTGCTCCAGCTCTCGGGCCACAGCAGATAGCCCGCGACCAGGGTGATGGCGCAGCCGATCAGGCTGTCCAGCAGCCGCGGCCGGATCAGGTCGAAGCCCTGGTGGTTGAGCAGGTCCGACAGCAGCAGGATCACCGGGGTGATCGCGGCGGTCTGGAAGGCGTACCCCTTGGCGGAGAACACCGGGATCAGCGCCCCGAGCACCATCATCACCGGCACGTCCCACCAGCCGCGCGGCACCTCGGCCAGCACGGCGGCCGCCACGACCAGCCCGCCGGCGGTGCCCACCGCGCGGAGCACGGCCCGCGAGAACACCGACCCGAAGTCGGGCTTGAGGACGAAGGTGACGGTCAGCGCGACCCAGTAGGACCGCTCGATCGCCACCACCGAGACCAGGATCTGCGCCAGCCCGATGCACAGCGCGAGCCGCAGCCCGTACCGCCAGGAGGCCCCGGACAGCATCATGTCGCGCACGGCCCGCCGGGCCCGCACCCGCAGCGCGGCGGGCCGGCCCAGCCGGTCGTCCACGTTGAACGGGTCCGGTTCGGCCAGCAGCACGATGGTCGCGGCGTGCCGCAGCGCGGCGTCGATGGCCCGCTCCGCCGGGCTGTGCGCCGGGGGCAGCGACAGCGCGGGCGTCCCGGTGCGGCCGTTCTCCACGGCCGTCGCCAGCTCCCGTACGGCCGCCGGGATCTCGGGCGGCAGCGGCCGGCCCCGCAGGTGCGCGGCGGGCGCGGCCTCCACCAGCGGGATCACCACGTTGAGCTGGGCCAGCAGCCGTACCAGCGTCGGGCTGCGCCCGTGCACCCGGGCCCGGCGGCCCAGCACCAGGTCGTAGGCCTGGTTCAGGGCGTGGGTGACCTGCTGGCGGCGCTCCTCGTAGGCGGGGCCGCCGGCGGCCTCCAGGGTGTCGGCGAGCGCCCGGTAGGTGGCGGCGACGGCGGCCCGCTCCGGCTGCCGTCCGCGCAGCGGCCAGCCCAGCAGGCTGAGGGCGAGGACGAACAGGCCGCCCGCGCCGAGCAGCAGCGGCGCCGTCCACCAGGGCTGCGGCAGCGGCAGTCCGGCTCCGACGACGGCGTTGAGCAGGAGCAGCAGTCCGGACACGGAGGCGACCGTGCCGATCGAGGAGATCATCCCGGACACGAGGGCGATCACGGTGACGACTCCGACGGCGACCCAGCCGTGCCCGAACACCAGGGTGCCCAGCGCGACGCCGACCGCGCCGAACAGCTGCGGTACGGCGATGTGCAGGACCCGCATCCGGTAGGCGTCGGCGGTGTCGCTGATGACCCCGGACAGGGCACCCATGGAGACGAGCGCGCCGTACTCGGGCTCGTCCAGGGCGAAGCCGACGGCCAGCGGCGCGGCCAGCGCGACGCCCGCGCGCGCGGCGGCCGCCCAGGGGACGGGGGCGCTGCTCGGCCGGAGTGCCTTGAGCAGCCAGTCGGGCGGGGCGAGCGGATGGTGCCGGGATCGCCCGGACGGTATGTGCTCGGTGCGTCGTTCGGTGGTCATTCCGGTTTCCGTGCCGCCACTCGCGAATCGGTTCTTCTGGGGTGTAGTGCGGAGCTCTCGGTACGTTCCGAGCTTATGGGGTGCGGCGCACGCGGCCGACAACCCATGCGGCCAGAGCGGCCGCGAGCCCGATGGCGAGGATCACCCAGGCCGCGGTGCGCAGGAACGCGGTGAGGGCGTCGTACACCGCTTCGGCGGCCCGCGGGTCGATGTCGGAGGGCAGGTCGTCCAGGGTGAGCCGGCGGCAGACGTACACCGCGATCCACAGCAGTACGGCGCCGGCGGCGACACCGAGGCCGGTGGCCATCACGGCCCGGCGGCGCCGGACGGCGACGGCGATCGCCGCCGCGGCCAGCACCACGGTCAGCGCGGGAAGCCAGACACCGGCGACCTGGAGCATGCGGAAACCCTTCCGGAGCGCGCCGAGATCGTCGTACTCCATGACTTTGACCGATATGTGGCTCACCGGGATGCGGTCGGCGAAGGGCACCTCGTCGGCGACGAGTTCCCCCTTCACCTGGGCTGTGACGGGCGCGAGGTCGATGGTGACCGCGTCCCCGTGACCGGTGGTGAGGGCGTCGAGGAACTCGGCGTGCGCGGCCCGGTTCGCCGCGTCCCAGGCGGTGCGGTAGGCGGGGGTCCCGGCGAAGGAGCGCAGGGCCTCGCCGAGCAGGGCGTCCACCCCGCCCTGGAAGGGACCCGCGTCGATCTGCCCGGAGAGCGCGCGGGTGACCTGGGTGACGACGACGCCCTGTACGGCCGGGTCGCCCGCGAGCGGCGACATGGCGGCGGTGTAGCGGTCGGCGTCACCCAGCTCGCGGTCGGCCCAGTACGCGACGGCGCTCGCGGGCACGAGGAGGGCCACGAGCGTGATGAGTACCGCCGACAGGAAGGTGCGCACGTCACCAGGGAAAGGCGGCGGGGCGCCGGGCGCGAGCGGTGTTGCTGCGGGCGGGTGGTACCGGCCCCGGAGCGCCGGGAACCGCACCGGGAACGGCGGCCCCGACGGGTGATCCAGTTGCCGGTCGGGGGCGGCGGGTGTGCCCTGGAGGATGGGAGAGAGGAGCCCGTCATGGCACATGCGGCACCCACCGCCTCGCAGCGGTACCGGCAGACGCTGACCGACCACGCGAAGCACGTGAACGCGTTCTCCTTCGTGGGCCCGCTGGTCCTCGGACTCTTCTACGGGCTCTGGACCGCCTTCCTGGAACGCGACAAGGGTCCGGTCACGGCGGGCAACGTCTTCTACGGCATTCTGTGCGGCGCGCTCTTCGCCGCCTGCCTGTTCGGCCTCGACCGGATGGGCACCAGGATGCTCGCGGAGCTGCGGGCCGCCGCGTACGGCGCGTTCGCGGCGATCGCCATGGGCTACCTGTACAGCCTCAGCGGGCAGTCCATCTTCCGCTCCGTCGTGATCGCCCTCGCGGTCGGCCTCGCCGTCGGGGCGGGGGCCTTCTACCGGTTCCACATGCGCGAGCCCTGACGAGCGGGGCCCGCGCGCCGTAGCAGCGGCCGGGCGGGAACCGTCCGTACGCCCCAGGCGTGCGTCGGTTCCCGCCCGGTGTGCGGTTACGCGGCCGAGTCGGCGGGGGCGGCCTGCCGGCGTTCGCTCTCGGACGAGCCGGACTCGGCGCCGGACTCGCTGACCGGCCCGCACTCGCGGGCGGCCGGGGTGCTCGCCGCAGGGGCTTCGGCCGTGCGGACCGGCGGGGCGAAGCGGGCGGCCTCGGCGCGGATCATCGCGTTCAGGGCGGCGTACGGGTCGATGGGCATGGCGGAACCTCACGTGTTCGAGGGGGGTGTGGGGGGTCCTGCGCTGCTGCTCGGCCCGCTCAGCAGCGCAGGACCACACTCCGCACCGTCCGCCCGGACAGCGCCGGTTCGGCCGTCCCGGACGGGGCCACCCGGGTGGGCCCGTCCGGGTGTTTCACGTGAAACACCGCCCGCGGTAGTTGCCGCGCACCCGGTAGCCCGCGCGCGGCCGTCCGTACCGCGACCCGCACTTCGGGCTCCGCGGCCGGATCGGACGGGCTCTCGGAGGGCTCGGCCGGGGCGCTGGAGGACGCCGGACGGGAGTCCGCGACCGTGGTGGCGGCGGGGCCGGCACCGAAGACGCACAGCAGGACGACGCAGGCCACCGTCAGGGCCCTGGCCATCACCGCCCGGGTGTGCCGGGCGTACCGCGCGCCGCTCATGCCCGCTCTGTGCCCCGCCGCGCCGGGGGGCTCTCCGCCGGGGCCGCGTTCGTCCCCCGACCGGGGGAGGAAGACACCCCCCTCGGCTGAGCGGGGTCCGCGTGGCGCCACCTCAGCCGGTGCGGTGGCGCCCGGTGAGGCGCGCCAGGACCGCGGTCTCGCCGTCCAGCAGGCGCAGCCCGGCGCGCCGGTGGCCGGGCGCGGACCGGGACCGGCTCGCGGGCACCGGCCCGGCGCCGGGCCCTGCCGGATCCGCCTCGCCGCCCGGGGCTCCGGCGGGCGAGATCCGCTCGACGGTGAACACGGCCGTACGGTGGTCCGCGCGGGCGATCTCGATGGTGGCCCCGCGCCGCAGCCCGGCGAGGCGCAGCCCGTTCCCGGTGACGACGGCGATCCCGGCCGCCCCCGGCGTCGGGCGGTCGGCGTCCCAGGTGACCCCGGTGTCCGCCCCTGGTCCGGTGCTCGCCCCTGGTCCGGTGCTCGCCCCGGGTCCGGTGCCCGCCCCGGCCCCGGATCCGTCCGCCCCGGTCCCGTGTCCACGCCCGGGGCCGTCCCGGCGGGTGGCCGGCGCCTCCAGCGGTACGTCCACGCCCAGGCTCGGGATCCGCAGCCGCAGCGGTCGCGCCGAGTGCAGCGGCGGCACTCCGCTCCGCGCGGGCCGGGCCCCCTTGCCGGGCGCGTGCTCGCCGGCCTGCTCCAGCTGGCGGACCAGACGCCGGTGCCCCGACAGGCCCAGCGCGTGCGAGGGCAGCGCGTCGGTGGTGGTGGCCGCCGGCGCGGCACCCTCCGTGCCGCGCAACATCCCTACACCGGTGCAGAGCAGAGCGACCGTCAGCCCACCGACGACCCACTTGGCGCGGGGCATGGCATTCCCTCCTGGTCGTCCGGCCCGCTCGGCCGGGTCCTGTGTGCAGTGGACCTTTCCTCTGCCCATCCGCACATCGGCAAACGCTCAGGACCGGGGGGACGTCACCGGTGAGTCGTGCCGGGTTTCTGACGTCGCGGCAGGTCGCGGAGGGTGTGGGCGTCCTGCTCCGAGGGATTGCGGGCGTACCGCCGAAAGGGTGAGGAATCGCTAGAGCGGGCGCTCCGGCCAGTCCAGCAGGCGGGCGCCGATCACCGCGGTCTGCAGGGTGTACCGCTGTACGGGGTCGCCCGGATCGGTCCCCGTCAGCCGGTGGATGCGCTCCAGCCGGTACGTCAGGGCCCGCACGCTCAGGTTCAGCCGCCGGGCCGCCTCGGCGCCCACGCAACCGGAGTCGAAGTACGCGGTCAGGGTGTCCAGCAGCGGCCCGGGCCCGCCGCGGCCGGCGCGCAGCGGCCCCAGCACGCTCAGCACCAGATCGGCCATCGCCGCCCGGTCCCGCGCCAGGACCGGGAAGACCAGCAGGTCGGCGGCGCGCAGCACGGGGCCCTCGAAACCGAGCCGGTCCGCGAGGTCGAGGGCGCCGCGGGCCTCCTCGTAGGAGGTGACGACGCCGCCCGCGCCCGAGTGCGGGCGGCCGATCGCGACGAGCCCGCGGTCGTCGGACGCCGCGCGCGCCTGCGCGGCGAAGGCGTTCAGGACGTCGTCCGCGTCGCCCGACGCGACGCATACGAGCAGCCCGTCCTTGGTGGAGAGGAGGACGGAGCGGTCGCCGAACCGCCCGGTCAGCGCGGCCTCCACACGTCTGATGGCCCGGCCGGTGTCCTCGTACGGCTCCGGTCCGAGGGCCACGGCCACCGCGTGCGCGTGCGCCAGGTGCAGGCCGAAGCGGGCCGCGCGTTCGCTGAGCCGCCCGAGGTCGCTGCGGCCGAGCAGCAGGTCGTCGATGAACTCCCGCCGGGCGGCCTCCTCCTGGCGCACCGCGAGCCGCTGGGCCCGCTCGTGGCCCTCGGCGAAGGCGTCGACGGCCTGTTCCACGGCGGCCATCACATGGTCGGGGATGATCCTCCCGCCGAGCGCCGCCCGGGTGGCGGCGAGGTGCGCGCCGATTAGGGAGCGCAGCCCGTACCCGGCCTCGGCGGCCTTCTCGCCGCACGTACGCCGTTCGTCGAGCTCGTCCCTCCCGGCCCGGCGCCCGGACGCCGCCACACCGTCGAGGATCCGGACGAACCCGGCCACGTACTCCTCGGGTATCCCCTGCCCTGCCGCCACACCAGCCCCTGAGTCTCGCCCAAAGGCCCCATTCTCCCCGGCAGTCCGGAGGGGACCGGAAAACTGGGGAGATCAGGCCACGACGACGGCGACCGTGGCCGCGCCCATCAGGGCGCCGCAGACATGGACGGCCGGGTGGCCGTAATCGCCGAACCAGAGCTGGCGGGCCAGGCCGCCGAGGGCCGCCAGGGCCGTGATGACGCCGATCTGGGCGAGCAGGGTCACGGCGGTGAAAGGGGCCAGGAGCAGGAGGACCGAGTTCAGCCAGAACGGTGCGGCGCCCGTCCAGCCTCGCCAAGCGGAGATCTCGGTCTGCATCTGCTCCGGCCCCTCGTCACGTCAACCCGTCGGCTGCACAGCCTTCTTGGCCGTGGCACCCGGCACAAGGGCACGTTCGGCTAGATAACCGAAAGCCAGGCCGAAAGTCGCCCAGAGCGCGACCTGGATGGTCAGGGTCGTGATGCGGAACTCCCAGATCAGGGCGGCCGGGAAGCCCTTCGGGACCTCGTTGATGCCGGGAAGCAGCGCGTAGGCCAGGCCGATCGCCGCGACGAACGCGATCGAGGCGACGATCGAGGCGTTCCAGTTGCCGAGCCCCGGAGCCAGCCTGCGGCCCAGGATCAGCGCGCCCGCCGCGAGGAGCACGCTGAGCGCGATCATCAGCACGAAGAGGGTGGTCCGCTGGACGACCGTGTCGGGGTCGCCCACGGCCGGCGGGTTGGAGGGGTACTTGAGGAACGGCACCAGGTTGACGGTGAGGAACAGCCCGCCGGAGACCAGCAGCGCCGTGGCCCGCGGCCCGAAGCGGCCGACCCGGCCGAGGGCGTAGCAGAACACGAGCGCGGCGATGCCGCCGATCGCGACTCCGTAGAGCAGGGTGCCGGTGCCGAGACCGGCCGTGGCCTGGAGGGCCCGGCTGACCGGGGCCATCTCGTCACCGTGGTCGTGGGCGCCGGCCTCCTCGATGGCGATCGCCGCGTCCACCTTGGACTCGCCCAGGAGGTACGCGACGAGGAAGGCGGCCACGCCGGCGGCCAGGCCGGCCAGCATGCCCCGGATGAGCAGGACTCTGGGGGAGATCTGGTTCATGTCTTTCGGTTCCCTTGCGGAAGCAGACTCGGGGGAAAGCGGGGGGCGAGTCGGGATCAGTGGCAGGGGAAGCCGAGCAGGTGGCGGCCGTCGTGCATCCACTCGTGGATGGTGTCGCCCTGGAAGACGGCGGTGGCGCCCTGTTCGGCGCCGACGAGGTACAGCAGAACGAGCATGAGGACCCCGACGAACAGGGCCCAGGGGGCCAGTTCCTTCAGCGAGATCGGCGAGATGGCGGCGGGAGCCGTCGTGGGCACGGCGGAGTGGGCCATGGCAGAACCTCCAGGGGGAACACGCGTCCCGGTCAGTGGTGCTCTTGACGAAGGTGGCGGGTCTGACTTCACCTCCCCGGGCGTGCGGGAGGTTTCACAGTGGCGCGACCGTGCCGGAATCTCACCGGAACTTCCGTCATGCCTTCGTCATGTCGTCCGAGACCGTACCGCGCGGGTCGCCTGAACACCACGGCGTGTGTCCCCCGTCTCACGCCGTGAGCGCGCTGCCGGTGCGCCCTCTACGCTCCCCCCATGTCCTCGCCTGCCTCTTCCGTACGCCTCCGCCTCGTCACGCCCCCGCTCGGCCCGGCCGCCCGCCAGGGGCGGTTCGGGTACGGGCAACCGTGCCCGGGGCACGAGGGGCTGCGCGGCGTGGACACCGGGGCCTGGGCCGGGCGGACCCTGGACGAGGTGGCCGCCGAGGACCCGGAGGGGATCCGGCGCTGGCTCACGGACCCCTCGTACACGCCGCCGGGCGGCGAGTCCGTGGCCGCGCTGACCGCGCGCGTCGGCGCGCACCTGGCCGGGCTGGCCCCCGGCACGCACCGCGCGGTCGTCGAGCAGGCCGTCGTACGGGCGGCCGTGGTGCACGCCCTGGAGCTGCCGGCGGCGGCCTTCTGGAGGCTCGACGTACGGCCCGGCACCGAGACGGCCCTGACCGGGCGCGCCGGGCGCTGGAACCTCCTCGTGGGACAGCCGCAGCCGCAGCCGCAGCAGCCGTAGCCGTAGCCGTAGCGCGGAACGGTCCGGTACGAAGGGGCGTTACGCGACGATCCAGTCGCTCGTGGCGATCACCGGCCGCACGCCGTCCCGGTGGATGGTGCCCTCGATCAGGCCGTACATCCGGTCCGCCGCGAAGTACACCTCGTTGTCGTTCTTCAGGCCGAAGGGCTCCAGATCGACGAGGAAGTGGTGCTTGTTGGGGAGGTTGAGGCGGACCTCGTTGACCCTGGGGCAGTTGTCGAGGACCCGCTCGGCCATCTGGTTCAGGGTCTGCTGGAGCGAGTAGGAGTACGTCTCCGCGAACGCCTCCAGCATGTTCTTGCGGACCTTCTCGTACGCCTGGTCCCAGTCGTACGAGGTGTCGTCCGCGGCGAGCGCCGACTGCGCCCAGCGCGCGGTGACCTTGGTCGCCAGGATGCGGTCGTACGCCTCCTTGAGCGTCGTGTACTCGTCCTTGATGTACCCGTGGAACTCGGAGTTCGTCGAGTTCATCACCGTCAGGTCCTTCAGCCCCGAGATGACCTGGAGGCCGGTCGTCTCGCTGTAGGTGATCTGCGCGGTGCGCACCTCCTGGCCCTTGCGGACGAAGGAGTGCTGCTCCTTGCGCGTGGGGACCGGGATGCGGTCCCACACGTACTCCTCGATGCGGATCTGCGCCTCGCGGATCGGTGCCTGCGAGGAGACGAAGTGCTTGGCCAGCAGGATGCCGAAGGCCTCGGGGGAATCGATGCCGTGCTCCTTGCCGAAGGCGTACACCGTGTTCTTGGTGGTGTCGGTGGGCAGGCAGTTGGCGTTGTCGCCGGTCAGGTGCACGTCGCGGAACTCGCCGCGGAGCGCGACGGAGACGTTGAGGTCGCGGATCTCGTGCCACGAACCGTCGCCGCCCTTGCGCGTGACCTTGACGATGCGGTTCTCGGCCTTGCCGTACTGGTTCTGGGCCAGGACGTGCTTGCTCATGGTGTCTTCCTTCGGGTTCTCGGGAACACGGAGTCCGGTTGTCCGGATCCCGTACGCCCGGCGTCCAGCGCCCGCCCGTGAGAAGGACGTCCCGCTCCCCGCCGTTCGGCCCCGGGGGGCCGCCCCGGGACTGACGTGCATCCCGGTCCGTAGGTGCTGCGTACCGCTCCACGGATTGCAGCACGCACGGGGCGCGATCTCCCCCGCACGGAACATCCGAATACCCGCGCCCGCGGCTTGGGCGACCGCACAGAGCGGCCCGGTCAGACCGCGTGCGCGTCCGCGACCGTCAGGGCCCCGTCGAGGATCTCCAGGCCCTTGGCGACGTCCTCCGGCGTGATGTTGCAGGCCGGGGCGACGTGCAGGCGGTTCCCGGCGACCAGCGGCCACAGGCCGCCCTTCTTGCAGGCGGCCGCGAACTCCGCCATCGGCGCGTTGTCGGCGCCCGCGGCGTTGTACGGGACGAGCGGCTCGCCCGTCTCCCGGTTCCGTACGAGCTCCAGCGCCCAGAACGTGCCGAGCCCCCGGACCTCGCCGACCGAGGGGTGGCGCTCCGCGAGCGCGCGCAGGCCCGGACCCAGCAGTTCCGCGCCGGTGCGGGCGGACTGGGCGACGACGCCCTCCTCCTCCATCACGTTGATCGTCGCGACGGCGGCGGCGCAGGCCAGTACGTGCCCGGAGTACGTCAGCCCGCCCGGGTAGGGCCGCCGGGCGAAGGTCCCGGCGATGGCGGCCGAGATGGCGACGCCCCCGAGCGGGACGTATCCGCTGGTCACGCCCTTGGCGAAGCAGATGAGGTCGGGGGTGACCTCCCAGTTGTCGGCGGCGAACCAGGTGCCGGTGCGCCCGAAGCCGACCATGATCTCGTCCAGGACGAAGACGATCCCGAAGCGGTCGCAGAGCTCGCGGACCCCCGCCAGATAGCCGGCCGGGGGCACGAGCACGCCCGGGGCCCCGCCGACGGTCTCCAGGATGATCGCGGCGATGGACTGCGGGCCCTCGAAGACGATGGTGTCCTCAAGGTGGCGCAGGGCGCGGGCGCACTCCTCGGCCTCGGTGGTGGCGTGGAAGGGCGAGCGGTACAGGTACGGGCCCCAGAAGCGCACGACCCCGGCGGTCGCGCTGTCGTTGCCGAAGCGGCGGGCGTCACCGGTCAGGTTGATCGCGGTGGACGTGGCGCCGTGGTACGAGCGGTACGCGGAGAGCACCTTGGGGCGGCCGGTGTGCAGGCGGGCCATGCGGACGGCGTTCTCGACGGCCTCGGCGCCGGCGTTGGTGAAGAAGATCTTGTCGAGGTCGCCGGGGGTGCGTTCGGCGATCAGGCGGGCGGCCTCGGAGCGGACGTCCACGGCGAAGCCGGGGGCGACGGTGCACAGCTTCCCGGCCTGCTCGGCGATGGCCGCGGCGACCTTGGGGTGCTGGTAGCCGATGTTCGTGTAGACGAGGGCGCTGGAGAAGTCGAGGTAGCGCTTGCCCTCGTAGTCCCAGAAGTACGAACCCGCGGCCCCGGCCACGGCGAGCGGGTCGATGAGCTCCTGGGCCGACCAGGAGTGGAAGACATGCTTGCGGTCGGCGTCTTTGACGTCGGCGAGGGCGGCAGCGGCTTCTGCGTTCATATGCTGAGGATAATTGTCCAGGATGTGGACGCCGGGCGGGCGGGCGGGCGGGCGGAGTGGAGCCCCGCGCGCTTCGGTCAGGTCAGCGGTGCGCCACCGGAGCGGCGGCGCCGGCGGCGGCGGCCTCTGCGGCCTCAGGGACATCGGTGGTCTCGGGGTCCGGCTCCGGCGGGTCCTCGTGCTCCGGATCGGTGAGCAGACCGGTGCGCAGCCGCGCCAGCGTCCGGCTGAGCAGCCGGGAGACGTGCATCTGGGACAGCCCCAGCCGGTCGCCGATCTCGGCCTGCGTCAGCTCCTGCCCGAACCGCAGCGAGAGCAGGGTGCGCTCGCGGTCGGGCAGGGCGGCCAGGATCGGCTTGAGGGACTCCAGGCACTCGATCCGGTCGTACGCGGGCTCCTCCTCGCCGATCGCGGGCGCGCCCGAGTACGAGGCGAGGTCGCCCTCCTCCTGGGAGGGCGCGTCCAGGGAGCGCGCGGAGTAGCCGTGCGCCGCCTTCTGGCCCTCGGCGAGCTCCTCGGGGCTCACGTGCAGCCGCCCGGCCAGCTCGGCGTCCGACGGAGGACGGCCGAGGTCCTGTTCCAGGGCGTCGTGCGCCTTGGCGGCGTCGATCCGCAGCTCCTGGAGTCTGCGGGGGACCTTGACGGCCCAGCTGGTGTCGCGGAAGAACCTCTTGATCTCGCCGGTGATCGTGGGCATCGCGAACGAGGTGAATTCCACCCCGCGGCCGGGGTCGAACCGGTTGATGGCCTTGATCAGGCCGATCGTCCCGACCTGGACTATGTCCTCCATCGGCTCGCTCCGCGCGCGGAACCGGCGGGCGGCGTAGCGCACGAGGCTGAGGTTGAGCTCGACGAGGGTGTTGCGGACGTACGAGTACTCCGGCGAGCCCTCGTGCAGCTCGGCGAGTCTGCGGAACAGAGTCGCGGACAGGGCCCTGGCTTCGCCGGTGTCGACGGCTGTGAGGTCTGTTCTGTTCATCGCTCTGCGCTCCTCCGACGGGTGGTCCCGGGCTGGGGCCGTCGTCGCGCTGTCCAGGGGGATATACCCGGCCTGGCCCCGCCGTACCCGGCCGGATTCTGTGGCGGGCCCGGCCGGGGGCGCGTTCGCGCAGGCCAGGGCCGTCCCCGTGGCCCAGGCGGACTCTTCCCGGACCTTGCCTCGCCCGGCAAGGTCCGGAGGAGACGGCCTAGCGGACCGCCTCCGCGTACAGGCGGAACAGGCGCGGGCCGTTCCCGGGGGCGGTGGCGCGCAGGTGGTCCCAGGCGGCGGCCGCGCGGGCCCGGGCCGCCGCGGCGGGCCAGGGGCGGGGGAGGAGCTCCGGGGGGAGCAGCGGGTCCGGCAGCATCGCCTCGGAAAACGCCGCGGCGAGCGCGATGGCTCGGCTCATCGGAGATTCCGCTTCTGCCCCGGGCCGGGCTCGCTCCGCCGGGCCCGCCGGCTCCCCCGGGGCCGACAGGACGGCCTCCGCGAGGCGGCTCACCGCTTCGTAGCGGGCCGCGATCCGCGGCAGCGGCCAGAGCCGGGCCGCCAGGGCCGCGGGGTCCGTGGTCCCGCCCGAGTCCAGGTCACGGCTGGTCAGGCAGGTGAGTGCGGAGCTCACGCCCAGGGAGTCCGCCGCGCCCCGGACGTACGGGGCGATCGGGTTCGGGGTCACGTACAGCCCGCCCTGGAGCGGGGCCGCGCCCAGGCCGGTCAGGGTGTCGCGCAGGGCGTCGCGGGCCGTCCGCGCGGATTCCGGTACGGCGAAGGCGAACAGGTGCCAGACCCCGTCCCAGGGCTCCAGCCCCCGGTCCTGCCGGTAGGCGTGCCGTACGAAGTCCACCTCGGGCGTGGCCGGCAGGCCGGGGCCGGCGGCGCCGCTCAGGCGCAGCAGCGAGCGCCGCCCCCGCCCCTCCAGGGTGAAGCGGCCCTCCGCCACCAGCCGCTTCACACAGAGCCGGACCTGCTGGTCGGTCATGCCGAGCGCGCCCGCGACCTCGTACAGTTCGGCGCCGTCCACCGTGCCGTCCTCCCGGACCAGCGCGTGGACCACGAGCCGGGTGGGGATCACCGGGTCCGCCGGGGTCACGGGGTCCGCCGGGTCCGCCGAGGTCACCGGGTCCGCCGGGGTCATCGGGGTCATCGGGCCTTCACCGCCTTGTGCATCGTCGTCACGGCCCCGAATCCCAGCACGTCCCGCAGCCAGGGCGTGCGGCGCACCGCGACCTCCCGGTAGCCGTGCCGTTCGTACAGGGCCCGGGCGCGCGGGTTCTCGGCGACCACGTCGAGCCGGACGCGCCGGCAGTGCTGCTCGGCGGCGACGGTGTCGATCTCGCCGAGCAGCAGCCCGCCGATGCCGAGGCCGCGCGCCGCCGGGTCCACGGCGATGCCGTCCATGACGAGTTCGCCGCGCGCCGGGGTGCGCTCCAGCAGGGCCAGCAGGAACACCCGGTACAGGCCTCTGAACTGCCCGTACGCCGCCCTGACGGCGGCCGCGTCGCCGCCGACCAGGCCGCGCCCGGCGAGCTGGTAGCCGGCCACGCCCACCACCCGGCCGGTTTCGTCCAGCGCCGTCACGGCCCGGTCGTGGTGCAGGTGCGCCGCGATGAACCGGCGCCCGGCCCCGGCCGGGCCGAGCGCGGCGCCCAGCTTCGCGCCGAAGGCCTCCCAGTACAGCTCGGCCACCCGCTCCTCGGCGCCCTCGGGCACTCCGCGCCTCAATGTCGTCGTCATAAGGACGAGTCTAATACGTTCATTCTCTGTACGATCGTTCCAAGTTCGAACGAAATGGAGCCGACATGCCCCGCAGACTGCGCACCGCCCTGCTTCTCGTCCTGGCCACCGCCCTGGTCCTCACCGGTGTCGTCCTCTGGCAGAACAGCTACGACCTGCGCGAACAGCGGGTCACCGTGCGCGCCGCCGGACACGACCTCGGCGGGGTGCTCGCCACGCCCGAGCGCGGGCGGGGCCCCTTCGGCCTGGTGGTGTTCGTCCACGGCGACGGTCCCGCCGACGCCACCCACGACGGCTTCTACCGGCCGTACTGGGAGGCCTTCGCCCGCGCCGGGTACGCCTCGCTCTCCCTCGACAAGCCCGCCGACTGGCTCGGCCAGAGCATGGACGACCGGGCCCGCGAGACCCTCGACGCGATCGCCTGGGCCCGGACCCGGCCCGAGGTCGACGGCGGCCGGATCGGCCTGTGGGGCGCCAGCCAGGCCGGCTGGGTGCTGCCCAAGGTGGCGGCGGCCGCCCCGGCCCCCGGGGTGCGCTTCGTCATCGCGGCCGGCGCGGCGGTGAACTGGCTGCGCCAGGGCGAGTACAACCTCCGGGCCGAACTCCGCGCCGAGGGGGCCGGCCCGGAGCGCACGGCCACCGCCCTCGCCCGGCGGGAGGCCACGCTGGCGCTACTGCGGCGCGGGGCGACGTACGAGGAGTACCGGGCCGGGCCGGACGCGGACCGGGAACTCACCCCGGAGCGCTGGGCGTTCATCAGCCGGAACCACACCGCCGACGCGAGCGCCGATCTGCGGGCGATGCCGCGCGTACCGGTGCTGCTGCTCTCGGGGGCCGACGACCTGAACGTGGACGGGGCCGAGACGGAGTCCGTCTACCGGGAGTTGCTCGCCCCCGGGACGCTGACGGTGCGGCGCTATCCGGGGACGACGCACGCCCTGGTCCGGACGCCGGTCGAGCGCTCGGGCTGGCGGCTGCCCCTCACCGCGCTGTTCGCACCGCGCGCCCTGTTCCCGCCGGGGCTCCTCGACGACCAGCGCCGCTTCCTCGACGGTGCGGCCCGCTGACACCCACCGGGGCCGCGCGCCCGGACCCCGCACGGCCCCGGGACCGTCCAGTGGCGATCTTGGGTGCTCGCTGCCATGGTGATCACGTCGGCTGACACCCAAGCGAGGAAACGAGCGGCAGGAGTGCAGCGATGGACAGTTCTGTCTATCTGGCCTACGACTACCCGGTGCTGGGTGCGTTCTGGACCGTGATGTGGATCTTCCTCTGGGTCCTGTGGTTGATCCTGTTGTTCCGGATCATCGTGGACATCTTCCGGGACCACGAGATGAACGGCTGGATCAAGGCGCTCTGGCTCCTGTTCATCATCCTCATCCCCTTCCTCGGCGCACTGGTCTACGTGATCGTCCGGGGCCGGGACATGGGCAAGCGGGAGTTCAAGCACGCGCAGGATCAGCAGCAGGCCTTCAGCTCCTACATCCGCGAGACGGCCAAGTCCGGCTCGCCGACGGAGGAGTTGGAGCGGCTCTCGCAGCTCAAGGCGAAGGGCGTGCTCACCGAGGAGGAGTTCCAGCAGGCCAAGCAGAAGCTGCTCGCCTGACCGGTACGGCCCGGGCCGGTCCGGATGCCCCCCGGCACCCGGACCGGCCCCCGGCCGCACACCCCGAGCGCGCCGCGCCCGCCGCGCACTCAGTCGCGGGGCACCGCCGGGTGGACGGGGGCGTCGGGAACGCCCGGGCGCCGGATGGACTCCATCTCCTTGCGCAGCACCGGGACCACCTCGGTGCCCAGGATCTCGATCTGCTCCAGCGCCGCCTCCAGCGGCATCCCGCCGTGGTCCACGTGGAAGAGCTGGCGCTGGTAGTCCCCGTAGATCTCGCGGAACTCCAGCGTCTTCTCGATGGCGTGCTGCGGACTGCCGACGGTCAGCGGCGTCCGCGCGGCGACCTCCTCCAGGGCGGGACCGCCCCCGTAGACGGGGGAGTTGTTGTAGTACGGGCGGAACCCGTTGATCGCGTCCTGCGAGCGCGGCTTGATGAACGTCTGGCCGCCGAGGCCCACGACAGCCTGCTCCGGGGCGCCGTGCCCGTGGTGCGCGTACCGCTCGCGGTAGAACTCGACCAGTGGCTTGTAGTGGCCGGTGGGCGCGAAGATGTTGTTGACGAAGAACCCGTCCCCGTAGAAGGCGGCCTTCTCGGCGACCTCCGGCGAGCGCACCGAACCGTGCCAGACGAAGGGCGGTACGCCGTCCAGCGGGCGCGGCGTGGACGTGAAGTTCTGCAACGGCGTGCGGAACTCGCCCTGCCAGGTCACGCGCTCCCGCCGCCACAGGGTGTGGAGGAGCGCGTAGTTCTCGGCGGCGAGCGGGATCGCGTCGCGGTGGTCCTGCCCGAACCACGGGTAGACGGACGGAGTGTTGCCGCGGCCCGTCATCAGGTCCAGCCGGCCCTCGGCCAGGTGCTGGAGCAGCGCGTAGTCCTCGGCGATCTTCACCGGGTCGTTGGTGGTGATCAGGGTCGTGGAGGTGGACAGGAGCAGCCGCTCCGTGCGCGCCGCGATGTTCGCGAGGAGCACCGCGGGGGCCGAGGGCACGAACGGCGGGTTGTGGTGCTCGCCGGTCGCGAAGACGTCGAGCCCGACCTCCTCCGCCTTCAGGGCCATCGCGGTCATCATGCGGATGCGCTCGTTCTCGGTCGGCCGGCGGCCGCTGACCGGATCGACCGTGACGTCCCCGATCGTGAAGATGCCGAACTGTACTGCCGTCATTGCCTGTTCCTGTTCTCCTGCGGTGAGGTGCGGTGGGGGTGGGTGCGGGCGCGCGGCGGTCAGCCCGCCGCGATCGCGTGCAGGGCCAGCCGGTACGAGCCGATGCCCAGCCCGGCGATGGTGCCGCCGGCGACGGCGGAGACCACCGAGTGGTGCCGGAACGGCTCGCGGGCGTGCGGCTGGGAGAGGTGGACCTCGATCAGCTGCGCCGTGCGCTGCGCCACCGCGTCCCGCACCGCGTACGAGTAGTGGGTGAACGCCGCCGGGTTCAGTACGACGGGCACCTCGCGGTCCGCCGCCTCGTGGAGCCAGCGCACCAGCTGGCCCTCGTCGTCGGTCTGGCGCACGTCCACGTCGAGCCCGAGTTCCTTGCCCAGGGTCCGGCACTCCTCGACGAGGCCCGCGTAGGTGGTGGTCCCGTAGATCCCCGGTTCGCGCGAGCCGAGGCGCCCCAGGTTGGGGCCGTTGAGGACCAGCACCGGCCGGGGATCCGCGGCGGCGGCGCCGGTGTGCGGGAGGGCGATCGCCGCGTGGGCGGCCGCCAGCAGCTCGGGCGCCGGGTCCGCGAGGACGGCGGGCCGGCCGGTCCCGTCGAGGACGATGAAGCGGAGCGTGTCGCCGCGCGCCTTCTTGTCCAGCCGCATGGTGTCCAGCAGCGCGGCCCAGCGGTCGCCCCGGTAGCCGGTGGGCAGGCCCACGGAGCTCAGGACCTCGCGGTGGCGCCGCACCTCGTCGGCCGACAGCCGGCCGTCCAGACGGGCGAGTTCGGCGGCGAAGACCAGGCCCACCGCGACGGCCTCGCCGTGCCGCCAGGTGTAGCGCTCGTTCTTCTCGATGGCGTGCGCGAGGGTGTGGCCGTAGTTGAGGACCTCGCGCGGGCCGGACTCCCTGAGGTCGCCCGAGACCACGTCGGCCTTGACCCGGACGGACCGCACGATCAGCTCGGCGAGGTGGGTTCCGGAGGGGGTGCGCGCGCCCGCCGGGTCGGCCTCGATCAGGTCGAGGATCACCGGGTCGGCGATGAAGCCCGCCTTGATGATCTCGGCGAGGCCGCTGACGTGGTCGTCCTCGGGCAGCGTGTCCAGCGCCGCGAGGTCGCAGAGCACCCCGGCCGGAGGGTGGAAGGCGCCGACGAGGTTCTTGCCCTCGGCGGTGTTGATGCCGGTCTTCCCGCCGACCGCCGCGTCCACCATGGCCAGCACGGTCGTCGGGACGGCGATCCAGCGCACCCCGCGCAGCCAGGACGCCGCGACGAAGCCCGCCAGGTCGGTGGTCGCCCCGCCGCCCACGCCGATCACCACGTCGGTACGGGTGAACCCGGCGCGGCCGAGCGCCTCCCAGCAGTCCGCCGCCACCGCGGCGGTCTTCGCCGCCTCGGCGTCCGGGACCCGCAGGGCGAGCGTCTCGTAGCCGAGCTCCTCGGCCCGGGCGCGCAGGGCGTCGGCGGTGTCCGTCAGCGCCCGCGGGTGCAGGATCGCGACGCGGCGGGCGCGCGGCCCGATCAGCCGGTGCAGCCCGTCCCGATCGGCGAGGACGCCCCGGCCGACCAGCACCTCGTAGGGCTCGGTGCCCGGGCCGGCGCCGACCCGGATGCGTGTCGTGCTCCGCTGCCCGGTGGGGCCGGTCATGCCGTCACTCCTCGTTCGGTGTCCACTGCCACGGCCGCGGCGACGGTCCGCGCGACCTGCTCGGGGGTGCGCCCGTCCGTCCGTACGACGAACCGCGCGACCTCCAGGTACAGCGCGCGGCGCTCGTCCTGGAGCTCCTGCCAGCGCCGCTCGGGGTTCGCCGCCAGCAGCGGGCGGCCCGTGTCCGAGCCGATCCGGCGCATGGCCTCCGCGAGGTCCACGTCGAGGAAGATCACCGGCAGCCCGGCCAGCAGGGCGCGGCTGCCCCCGTGCCCGACGGCTCCGCCGCCGAGGGCGAGGACCCCCGGGAACGCGGCGACGGCGCGGGCCACCGCCTCGTGTTCCAGCTCGCGGAAGCGCGGCTCGCCGTCCTCGGTGACGATCTCGGAGACCGAGCGGCCGGTCCGGTGCACCACGTCCTGGTCGGTGTCGAGGAAGGGGACGCCGAGGCGTTCGGCGAGCAGCGCGCCCACCGTGGACTTGCCGACGCCCATCGGGCCGACCAGGACGATCAGCGGGCCGCGGCTCACCGGATGCGCAGGTGTTCGAGGTAGGACCGGACGTTGCGGCGGGTCTCCTCGACCGAGTCGCCGCCGAACTTCTCGATCACGGCGTCGGCCAGTACCAGCGCGACCATGGCCTCGGCGACGATGCCGGCGGCCGGGACGGCGCAGACGTCGGAGCGCTGGTGGTGGGCCACCGTCGCCTCGCCGGTCGCCACGTCCACCGTCGCGAGGGCCTTCGGCACGGTCGCGATCGGCTTCATCGCGGCCCGCACGCGCAGCAGTTCACCCGTGGTCAGACCGCCCTCGGTGCCGCCGGAGCGGCCGGAGGTCCGCCGGATGCCCTCGGGGGTGGAGACGATCTCGTCGTGCGCACGCGAACCGGGCACGCGGGCCAGCTCGAAGCCGTCGCCTACCTCGACGCCCTTGATCGCCTGGATGCCCATCAGCGCAGCGGCCAGCCGGGCGTCCAGCCGCCGGTCCCAGTGGACGTGCGAGCCGAGGCCGACGGGGAGTCCGTACGCCAGCACCTCCACCACGCCCCCCAGGGTGTCGCCGTCCTTGTGGGCCTGGTCGATCTCCGCGACCATCGCCTTCGACGCGTCGGCGTCCAGGCAGCGCGCCGGGTCCGCATCCAGCGCCTCCACGTCGGCGGGGGTCGGGTAGACGCCGTACGGGGCCTTCGCGGCGGCCAGTTCGACCACGTGCGAGACGATCTCGACGCCCGCGACCTCCTTCAGGAAGGACCGGGCCACCGCGCCCAGGGCCACCCGGGCCGCGGTCTCGCGGGCGCTGGCGCGCTCCAGGACCGGGCGGGCCTCGTCGAAGCCGTACTTCTGCATCCCGGCGAGGTCGGCGTGACCGGGCCGCGGGCGCGTCAGCGGGGCGCCCCGGCCGGTGTCCTTGAGCAGCGAGGGGTCGACCGGGTCGGCCGACATGACGGTCTCCCACTTCGGCCACTCGCTGTTGCCCACGGTGACCGCGACGGGGGAGCCGAGGGAGAGCCCGTGCCGGACCCCGCCCTGGAAGGTGACGAGGTCCTGCTCGAACTTCATCCGGGCGCCCCGGCCGTAGCCGAGCCGGCGCCGGGCCAGGTGGCCGGCCACCAGCTCGGTGGTGACCGGGACCCCGGCCGGAAGCCCCTCCAGGACGGCGACCAGCGCCGGCCCGTGGGACTCTCCGGCGGTCAGCCAACGCAACCTGCTCAGCACTTCGCACAGCTCCTTGTCGTCAGTCGTTCTCGTCGGCGCACAGCAGCAGCACCTGCTCCGCGAGCTCCTCGTCGGAGCCGGAACCGGAGCCGGAACCGGTCCGGGGGCCGGCCAGGGAGATCCGGACGCCCAGCGCCGCGGACTCGTGGGCGGCGGTGGCGGTCAGCGTGGCCAGCGCCGCCGAGTAACCGGCGTACGCACCCGGGCCGATGAGCCGCTCGGTACACGCCGTGGCGCGGACGGTGTTCACGATGACGCCGCGGCCGAGCGCCGTCATCGGGGCGAGTTCGTGCCGCATCGCCGTGAACAGCCCGGTGAGGTGGGCGGCGAAGGCAGCCGCCCAGTCGACCTCGACGCGCCCGGTCCCGGTCCCGGTCGCGGTGCCGGGGTCCCGCGGACCGGTGACGCTCGCGTCGTTGAACACGAAGTCCGGAACGCCGAACCGCTCCACCGCCGCCGACACCATCCGGGCGGCGGCGTCCGAGCCGTCGCGCACCACGTCCGCCACGACGGAAGCCGCCTGCCCGCCGGCGGCACGGACCAGCAGGGCCGTGCCGGCCAGCCGCTCCCCGTCCGGTCCGGCGACCAGCACGGCCGCGCCCTCGCGGGCGAACGCGAGCGCCGTGGCCCGGCTGACGCCGTCACCGGGGCCGCAGACCAGCGCGACCCGGCCGGCGAAGCGTCCGGTGGCCGTCACCGGAGCTTCTCGCCGTGCAGCCAGGCGACCTTGTCGTACATCTCCCCGGCCGTCAGGCCCGACAGCATCGCGTTGCGTGCGCGCGCGTCCTCGCCCGCCGGGTGGTAGAGCTGCCGCCCCATCTCCCGGGCCACCAGCTGGGTCCGCGCGGTGCGTTCGCGGCGCTCCGCCCCGTACTTCTCCAGGCGCTGTACGAAGTCCTCGGCGGCGCAGTCCAGCGCGTCGGCGATCACCACCGCGTCCTCCAGGGCCTGGCAGGCGCCCTGCGCCGCGTACTGGAGCATCGGGTGCGCGGCGTCGCCCAGGAGCGCCACCCGGCCGTCCGTCCACACGTCGACCGGGTCGCGGTCGCACAGCACCCAGGCCTTCCAGTCCCGGCCGAGCTCCAGCAGCCGCCGGGCGGTGTCGCCCAGCTCCGGGAACTCGTTCAGCACGTGCGCGCGGGCGGCCGGCCTGCCGACGACGGCCTCCCGCGCCGCGTCGTCGCGGGTCGCGGCCAGGTTCAGGAACGCGCCGCCGCCGATCGGGTAGTGGACGAAGTGCCACTTGGGCCCCGCCCACAGCGTCACGGTGTTCCACCGCAGCTCCTCGGGCACCAGCTCCATCGGGATCACCGAGCGGTAGATGGTGTGCCCGGAGACCCGCGGCTCGCCGTCGCGGACCAGCCTGCGGCGTACGGCCGAGCGGATGCCGTCGGCGCCGATGAGCGCGTCGCCGGTGATCCGCTCACCGCTCGCGAGGACGGCGGTCACCCCGTCCGGGCCGCGGCCGCCGTTCTCGTACGAGACGACCGGGCTGTTTCCGCGCAGCTGGATCAGCGGGTGGGCGCGGCAGCCCTCCAGCAGCGGCTCGTACACGTCGGAGCGCTGCACGACGGCGTACGGGTTGCCGAACCGGGCGCGGTATTCGCCGGTCAGCGGCATGGAGGCGACGCGCTCGCCGGTGGTGCCGTCCATGAAGCGCAGTTCGTCGATGTACACGGCCCGGGAGCGGACCTGGGCGCCGACGCCGAGCAGGTCGAGGGCGTGGAAGGCGTTGGGGCCGAGCTGGATGCCGGCGCCGAGTTCGGTGAAGTCGTTCCGGCGTTCCAGGACGGTCACCCGGTGGCCGTGACCGGCGATGCCGAGGGCCGCCGCGAGTCCGCCGATGCCGCCACCGGCGATGAGTATGTTCGCCATCGTGGTTCAGATCCCTTGTGGTGTCGCGGCGCCGGGGAAGAGCCGGCGCAGTTCGTCGTGGAAGCCGGGGAAGGTCTTGGCCACGCAGGCCGGGTCGTCGAGGGTGATGCCGCCGGTGCGCAGGCCGAGGACGGAGAAGGCCATCGCGATCCGGTGGTCGCGGTGGCAGGCGATCTCGGCGGGCCGGGGGGCGCCGGGGTGGACGGTGATCCGCTCCGGGCCCTCCTCGGTGTGGATGCCGAGGGCGCGCAGGTTGCGGGCGACGGCCTCGATCCGGTCGGACTCCTTGAGGCGGGCGTGCCCGATGCCGGTGACGGTGACCGGGCCGTCCGCGAGCGGGGCGATGGCCGCGAGCGTCATGAAGGTGTCGGAGATGTTGCCCATGTCCACGTCGAAGCCGCCGGTGAGGCGCCCGTCGGGGCGGCCGGTGACGGTGGTCGCGGATTCGGTGATCTCCACGTCGGCTCCGGTGCGGCGCAGTACCTCGACGAAGCCGAGGTCGCCCTGGGAGCTGCCGGTGCCGAGGCCGGGGACGGTGACGCGGCGCCCGGTGACGGCGGCCGCCGCGAAGAAGTAGGAGGCGGTGGAGGCGTCGGGCTCGATGGTGAGGTCGGCGGCGGTGTAGCCGCCGGGGTGCACGGTGATGGCGCCGTCGCCGTGCTCCTCGGTGAGGGCCCCGAAGTGGCGCATCAGGGCGAGCGTCATGTCGATGTACGGGCGGCTGACCAGGCTCCGGGCGCGGACGGTCAGCGGGGCGCTCATCAGGGGGGCCGACAGCAGCAGTCCGGTGAGGTACTGGCTGCTGAAGGAGGAGTCGAGGGTGATGTCCCCGCCGGTCAGCCCGTCGGCGGTGACGGTGAGCGGCAGCGCGCCGCCGGGGCCGGTGGTCACCTCGGCGCCCAGGGCGGTCAGGGCGTCGGCGAGGGGGCGCAGCGGGCGGGCGCGGAGCTGGTCGGTGCCGTCGAAGACGAACCGGCCCTTGCCGGTGGCGGCGAACGGCGGCAGGAAGCGGGCGGCGGTGCCGGCGTCGGCGCACCACACGCGGGCGTCGTCGGAGGCGTCGGCGGCGTCGGCATCGGCGGCGGCGACGGGGCCGCGGCCGGTGCCGGTGACCTCCCAGGCGTCGCCGGTTTCGGTGATGCGGACGCCGAGGCCGGTGAGCGCGGTGCGGAAGGCGAGGGTGTCGTCGCTGACCAGGGGCGCCCGCAGCCGGGTGACCCCGGTGGCCGCGGCGGCCAGCAGCAGGGCCCGGTTGGTGATGCTCTTGGAGCCGGGCACCCGCGCGGTCAGCGGGGCGGGGCCGTCGGTCCTTCGCGAGGGGGTGCGCACGGCGTGGTGCTCCTTGGTGGGAGGGGGATGTACGGGTGGTGGTGGGAGCGGCGATGACCACCCTGCAACGGGCGGCCCGGCGGCGGGCAGCGCCCGCCGGGCACTTCGTCAGGTGCCCGGCACTGCGTCACAACGCCCGGCCGGCCCGAGCCCGGCCCGCCCGCCGGGCCCCGGGCGGGGGCGGCGGCGGGCGGGGCCCGGCGGATCAGGACGTGGCGCCGGCCGGGGAGAGGGCCGGGCCCAGGCCGGACAGCTCGGGCCGGGTGAAGAGGCCCTCGACGGTGGCTTCCACGTCGAAGAGGGTGCGCTGGACGGGAGGGCGGCCGATGAGCTCCGCCGCGCGGGCCGGCAGCGGCGCGGCGGCGGCCTCGGCGGACTCCCACAGGAGCACCGCTCCCCACCGCTCGGTCTCCGGGTCGGCGATCCAGAACTTCAGCCGCAGGCCCTCGACCCCGGCGAACCGGTCGACGGCCTCGTCCCGCAGGAACGCGCGCAGCGAGTCGATGGTCTGGCCCGATCCCGCCAGGTCCCACCAGACGACGGCGGCCTTCACCGGGCACGCTCCCGGAGCAGCCCGGTGAGGGCCTCCCCGACGATGCGCGGGCCGTCCTCGGTGAGGACCGCCTCCGGGTGGAACTGCATGGAGCGGAAGCCCCAGCCGCGCAGGGCGTGCACCTCGCCGGTCTCCGGGTCCCGGCTGATCTCGATCACGCCGACGTCGCTGTCGGCCTTCTCGCTGTCGCTGCGCGAGGCGAACGTGTTGTAGAAGCCGACGCGTTCGCGCCGTCCGAACAGGTCGATCTCGCGCTGCACGCCCTGGTTGGGCTGTTCGCGGCGGACCAGTTCGAGGCCGAGCCGCGCGCTGAGCACCTGGTGGCTCAGGCAGACGGCCAGGAAGGGCCGTTCCTGCCGGAGCAGGGTGTCGACGGCCTCCCGCAGGTGCGCGATCTTCGGGTGGTCGCAGTCGCGCGGGTCGCCGGGGCCGGGGCCCATGACGACGAGGTCGTACGGCTCGAAGGCGTACGGCTCGTCGAAGCGGCGGACGGTCACCTCGGCGCCGAAGGAACGCAGCAGGTGCTCGATCATCGCGGTGAAGGTGTCCTCGGCGTCGACGATGAGCACCTTGCGGCCGACGAGTCCGGGCAGCGGGTCCTCCCGGGTGGCGTCGTCGGCCAGCCAGAACGCGGAGATGGTCTCGTTGCGCTTGCCGAGCGCGGCGCGGACGCCGGGGTGGTCGGCGAACCGGGCCGGGCCGCTCTCGCCGAGGACGGCCAGCAGGCCGGCCGCCTTGGCGCGGGTCTCGGCGACCTCGGAGAGCGGGTCGGAGTTGCGGACCAGGGTGGCGCCCACGCCGATCTCCATGCGGCCGCCGGCGTCGATGTCGGCGGTGCGGATGAGGATCGCGGAGTCCAGGGTGCGCTCCCCGTCGCCGTCCTGGCCGATGAGCGCGAGCACGCCGCTGTAGTAGCCGCGGCCGCCGGGCTCGTACCGTTTGATCACCTGGCTGGCGCTCTCCAGCGGGGAGCCGGTGACCGTCGGCGCGAACAGGGTCTCGTGCAGGACCTCGCGCGGGTCGCGGTCGGTGCGGCCCTCGATGAAGTACTCGGTGTGCGCGAGGCGGGCCATCTCCTTGAGGTAGGGGCCGACGACGCGGCCGCCGCTCTCGCAGATCCGGGCCATCATCTTCAGTTCCTCGTCGACGACCATGTACAGCTCGTCGCACTCCTTGGTGTCGGCGAGGAAGTCGAGGACGCCGGAGAGGGTGGGACCGGAGGCCGGGTAGCGGTAGGTGCCGCTGATGGGGTTCATCACGGCCCGGCCGCGGGTGACGCTGACGTGCCGCTCCGGGGAGGCGCCGACGAGGGTGCGCTCGCCGGTGTGGACGATGAACGTCCAGTACGCGCCCTGCTCCCGCTCCAGGAGGCGGCGGAAGAAGCGCAGCGCCGAGTCCACGCCGTAGTCGGAGATATCGGCGACGAAGGAGCGCTTCATGACGAAGTTGGCGCCCGCGCCGGTGCCGATCTCGTCGGCGATGACCTTGCGGACGGTGGCCGCGTAGGCGTCGTCGTCGATGTCGAAGCCGCCGCCCGGCTCCAGGTGCACGGGCGCGTTGGGGATCCGCCACAGCACCTCGGCCAGCGGCAGGGTCCGCTGCTCGGCGATGGTCATCGCGAGCAGCGGAGCCCCGTCGTCGGGCGCCTCGTAGCCGCGTTCGGCGATCTGCCGGTACGGCACGAGGGCCAGTACGTCCTGATGGGTGCGGCCCTCGGCGGCCGGGCCGGTGCGCTGCGGGAGCGGGATGCCGGCCAGCGTCGCGACTTCGGAGATCTCGCCGACGTACAGGTCGATCTGGTCGGCGCCGGTGCTCTCGGGCCGGTGCACGAGGGCGAAGGCCCCGGGCAGCTCGCCCAGCACCCTGCCCAGCAGGTCGTCCGTCATGAGCGCTCCTTCGCGCCGTCCGGAGCCGTCCCGGGTTCCGGGAGGGCGCCGAGCAGCGCCTTGGTGGAGGTGAGAGTCGCGCAGCGGGCCGCCGCGTACTCAAGGGCCATGCGGTGGTCGGCCCAGGTGAAGTCGGCGATGGCGTCGCCGACGAGGAAGGGCTGGATGTCGTGGCTGAAGGCGTCGACGCAGGTCATCAGCACGCCGACGTGCGCGTACACGCCGATGACGATCAGCTGGTCGCGCCCGGCGGCCCGCATGCGTTCCAGCAGGTCGGTGTGGTGAAAGGCGCTGTAGCGCCACTTGGTGAACACCCAGTCGCCCTCGGCGGGCGCCACCGGTGCCACGACCCGGCGGTGTTCGGGGCTCGGCTTCATGCCGGGGCCCCAGAAGTCCTTCAGCAGCCCGCGCTGCCGCGGGGTCATGCCGCCGGGCTGCGCGGTGTAGGCGACCGGGATGCCGAGGGCGGCGCAGCGGTCGCGCAGCAGGGCGGCGTGCGCCACCAGGTCGGTGACGGGCTGTTCGCCCGCCGGGAAGGGGGCGAGGAAGAACTCCTGCATGTCGTGCAGGAGCAGGACGGCGCGGTCCGGGTCGACCGTCCAGTTCGCCGGCCCGGTGGGCAGGTCGCCCTCGGCCGGCATCGGATACGCGTCGATCGCGGGGATGTACCTGGGGGGTGTTCCGGTATCAGACACCGAGCGCCGCACCGCCGTCCACTGTGAGGTCGTGCATCGTGATGTGCGAGGCCTCGTCGGAGAGCAGGAAGACGACGGCGTCGGCGACGTCCTGCGGCTGGGCCAGCTTGCCCAGCGGGATCCCGACCCGGAAGGTCTCGGGGTTGCCCTCGATGGAGACCCGCGCGTGGGACTCGTCCTCCCACATCGAGGTCAGCATCGGGGTGTCGGTGGAACCCGGCGCCACCAGGTTGGCGCGGATGCCGTACTTGGCGATCTCCAGGCCGAGGCACTTGGTGAACATGGTCGCGGCGGCCTTGGAGGCGGCGTACGCGGACATCTCGGCGCGGGCCGTGCCCGCGGCGTTGGAGGCGACGGTCACCAGGGCGCCGCTCTCGCGCGTCACCATGCGGTTGACGACGGCGCGCGACATGAAGAACACGCCGGTGGTGTTGACGGCGAAGGTGACGGCCCATTCCTCGTCGCTGAGGGAGCGAGCCGCGCCCATGCGCAGCACGCCGGCCGCGTTGACGAGGTAGTCGATGGGGCCGAGGGCGGATTCGACCTCGGCCACCACCTCGTCGACCTCGGAGCTGAGGGTGACGTCGGCGGGGAACGCGGTGACGTCCAGCCCGTCCTCGACGGCGGCCTTGGCGGCCTCGCGCAGCCGTTCGGCGTTCAGGTCGACCGCGGCGACCCGGACCCCGCGGGACGCGAGCGCGCGGACGACGGCCTCGCCGATGCCGCCGGCGGCGCCGGTGACCAGAGCGGTCTTTCCTTGCATGATCGTTCGATCCCTTCTCAGCCGCGCCAGGCGGAAGCGACCTCGACGGCCTGCTCCGGGTTGAGGCGCGGGTCGCAGAAACTGGTGTACTTCTCGCCCAGTTCGCCGACCCGCGAGGCGTTCGCGACGCATTCGTGCACCGGGTCGGGGGTGGTTTCCAGGTGCAGTCCGGCGGCGACGCCGCCGTTGTCGTTGACGGAGGCCTGGAACTCCTCGACCTCGCGGACGACGGTCTCGATGAACCGGGTCTTGTAGCCGCCGGCGCTCACCGTGTTGCCGTGCATCGGGTCGCACATCCAGATCACCGGGTATCCGGCGTCGCTCACCGCGCGGGCCAGTCCCGGCAGCCGCTCGGCGGCCGCTCCGGCGCCCATGCGGGAGATCAGCGTCAGCCGGCCCGGCTCCCGCTGCGGGTCGAGCCGCTCGCACAGGGCGAGCAGCTGCTCGGGGGTGGTCTTCGGGCCGACCTTGGTGGCGACCGGGTTGGCCAGCTCGGCGAAGAACGCGACGTGCGCGCCGTCGAGCTCGCGGGTGCGCTCGCCGATCCACGGCCAGTGCGTCGAGGTCAGCAGGGTGCTGCCGTCGGGTTCGGTGCGCAGCATCGGGCCCTCGTAGTCGAGCAGCAGGGCCTCGTGGCTGGTCCATACGGGCGGCTCGGCGGCGCTGCGGGCCGAGGTGCCGTACCAGCCGAGCAGCTCCATGATGTCGCGGGCCGCGCGGTAGCCCTCGTAGAGCCGGCCCGGGTCGGGGCGGCGCAGGACGGGGTCGGGCTCAGGGCTGTTGACCATGTGGCCCCGGTAGACCGGCAGTTCCACGCCGGCCACGATCTCGGTCGGGCTGGAGCGCGGCTTGCCGAACTGGCCGGCGAGCCGGCCCACGCGCAGTACGGGCTTGAAGGAGCGGGACTTCATGACGGCCGCGAGCGAGTCCAGGAGCGCGGCCTTGCGCGCCACGTGGCCCCGGGTGGACTCGGCGGGGTCCTCGGCGCAGTCCCCGCTCTGGACGATCTGGACGTTCCCGGCGGCGGCCTGGGCGAGCAGGGCGCGCAGGGCGCGCACGTCCTCGCCGCGGACGAGGGCGGGCGCGGCCGAGAGTGAGTCGCGTACGTCGTCCAGATTGGCCTGATCGGGCCAGTGCGGCTGCTGGCCCGCGGCTAGCGATCTCCAGAGTGCTTTGTCGTGCACGTGGTACCTCCCGATGCGAACCTGCCGACGTGGATGCACGAGGAGTCTGGGAAGGGGCCGGAGCGGCGAACCACCGGCGGCGCGCCACTTCGTCAGGTGGGGGTCACTTGGTCAAGTCACGTTCAGTGGCGTGAAAATGCGGTGGAATCCCTCGGAGAGCGTATGAATTGGGCCGACCTGACAAGGACCTGTTCGTATTCTGTTCATGATTGAAACGCCCTCCTACGCTCGCGGCATGCTGAGTCAACCGGCCGTCAGGCTGCTCAAGCGGCTTGCTTCCGAAGGGGTTTCGCCCTGGCTGGTCGCGGCCACCGGGGAGGAATTCCTTCCGGATCGCCCGTCCCATTCCGCGACGACGGAACTCCTGCACGGGGCCGTGGCGCCCGTTCTCGACCGGGACACCGTCCGCCGGGCGTGCGACGCCTTGTGGAATGCCTTCGTGGAAAGCGGCGGCGGGGAGGGCCGGGTTTCCGTTCCGGTCGATCCCTGGCTCGTGCACGACGCGGAGTCCCTGGTGTCGGCCGCGCGTTCCGTTCACGACGAGGTGGGGCGCCCGAATCTGCTCGTGCGCATTCCGGCGACCCGCGCCGGGCTCGTGGCGCTGGAGGAATGCCTCTCCCTGGGCATCAGCGTGGACGCGGACCTGATTTTCGGCGTGGAGCGGTACGAGGAGGTACTCGCGGCCTATCTGTCCGGGATGGAGCGGGCGCTTTCGCGGGGCCTGCGGCTCCGGCAGATCTCGGCCGTGACCTCGGTGCCGGTCGGGATGCTCGACGCGGAGGTCAACTCCCGGCTCGCGGCCCTGCCGCTGCGGGGCGCGGCGGTCGCCGGGGCCCGCGACACGGCCGCGCTGGCGGTGGCCCGGCTGCTGTACCGGGCGCGGGAGAAGCGGCTCGAAGGCGAGTGGTGGCGGGTCCTCAGGGCGGCCGGGGCGACGCCGCCGGGGCTGCTGTGGACCGAGGCGCGGCCCCGGCACGTCAGCTCGCTGGTGGGGTGGAACACGGGGCTGGCCGCCACCCGGAAGGTCCTGGAGGCGGCTGCCGCGACCGAGCAGCTGCGCGGGGACACCCTGCTGAACGCGCACGCGGAAGCCCGCCGGGCGCTGGACGCGCTCGACGGGCTGGGGATCCGGATCGGCGAGGTGGCCCGGGAGCTGGAGGCGGGCGAACTGGACCGCCTCCAGCGGGCCTGGACCCTGCGGTCCTGACCGGGCGGGTTGCCCCGGCCGGGCGGCCCGGGCGGGCCGACTGGGGCGGCCGGGACCGGTCGGGACCGGTCGGCCGGGGATCGGGCCCGTCAGGCCTCGGCCTTCGCCGGCTGCGGGCGGCGGCCGGGGAAGGGGCCGCCGGTCAGGGAGAGCAGGGCGCCGGCCTTGACGGCGGTCTCCTCGAACTCGGCCTCGGCGTCGGAGAGGGCGATGACGGCCCCGCCCACGCCGTAGCGGACCTTGTCCTCGGTTACGAGGGCGGTACGGATGACGATGCTGAGGTCGGCGGCCCCGGAGAGCGAGAAGTAGCCGATGGCCCCGGAGTAGACCCCGCGCGGCCCCCCTTCGAGCCGGTCGATGATCCGCATCGTCCGCTCCTTGGGCGCGCCCGTCATGGACCCGCCGGGGAAGGCGGCCCGCACGCAGTCGACGGCGCCCCGGCCGGCGCGCAGCCGGGCCCGTACGGTGCTCACCAGCTGGTGGGCGTGGGCGTTGGTCTCGACGCGGAAGACGTCCGTGGCCTCGACGGATCCGGGCTCGGCGCAGCGCCCGAGGTCGTTGCGGACCAGGTCGACGATCATCAGGTTCTCGGCGTGGTCCTTCTCGTCGGTGAGCAGGTCCGCGACGAGGGCCTCGTCCTCGGCGGGGGTGGCGCCGCGCGGCCGGGTGCCCTTGATCGGCCTGGACTCGACGAGCCCGTCGCGGCCGATGCGCAGGAACCGCTCGGGCGAGGTGCTCAGCACGCCGAGGCCGTCGAACTGGAGCAGGGCGCCGAAGGGGGCCGGGCTGGTGCGGCGCAGGCGCAGGTAGCCGGTCCACGGGTCCATGCGGCCGCGGACCTCGGCCAGGTTGGTGAGGCAGACCTCGTAGGTCTCGCCGGCCGCGATCTCCTCCTGGCAGGCGTCGACGAGCCGCAGGTACGCCTCGCGGTCGTGGCGCAGCCGGATCTCGCCGGGCAGGACGGGCGCGGCCGCCGGCGCGGTGGCGGCGGGGCGGGGCCGGGGGAGGCCGGCGAGGCGCTCCAGCCCGGCGGCCATGGCGGTCAGCCGGTCGCGGGCGGCGGCCTCCGAGGCGGGACCGGCGGGACCGGCGGGACCGGTGCCGGGACCGTCGTCGTCGGCGGACCGCTCGGCCAGTGCCAGCAGGTAGCTGGTCCCGGTGGCGTGGTCGAGGACGAGGGCCCGGTCGGTGAAGACCATCGCCGCGTCGGGGTCCTCGGAGTGGTGGGCGAGCTCGCCGCCGCACTCGGCCTTCAGCTCGTAGCCGAGGTAGCCGGTCCAGCCCAGCGCGAAGTCGAAGGGCAGCTCGGGGACCTCGGTGTCGAGGGAGCGCAGGTCCTGGTCGATCCAGTCCAGGAAGGGGCCCGCGCTGATCTCGGTGCCGGTCACCGAGTCCACCCGGACGGTGCCGCTCCACACGTCGGCGCGGGCCACCCGGGCGAGCGGGCCCGTCGCGTCGCCCATCACCGAGAAGCGGCCGTCGCCGGAGTCGGGGCGGCTGCTGTCGAGCCAGAAGGCGTACGGGTTGCCGCGGAAGAGCCGGTCGTAGGCGACCTCGTCGTCCCAGCGGGTGGGCAGCTCCTCGACGAGGACCCGGAGCCGGCGCGCGCCGGAGGGCAGCCCGGCCCGTACGTCGTCCCGTATGTCGTCCCGTGCGCCCGGACGTACGCCGGCGGGTACGGCGGCGGCCACCGGGGCCGCCGGGGCGGCTCGGCGGCGGGACGGGCGCCGCAGGCGGCCGCTCAGCTCGGCGAAGTTCCGCAGCAGGGCCACGCCGTGCCGCGCGCTGATCGACTCGGGGTGGAACTGCACGCCCCACATCGGCCGGTCCCGGTGGCGCAAACCCATCAGTACCCCGTCCGGGGTCCAGGCCGTGGCCTCCAGCTCGGCGGGCAGGTCGCTCACCGCGAGCGAGTGGTAGCGGACCACCTCCATCGGCGACGGGATCCCGCTGAACAGGCCCTCCCCGTCGTGCCAGACGGGCGAGATCCGGCCATGCATCGGCTCCGGCGCGCGCCCCACCCGGGCGCCGTGGAGCAGGCCGATCGCCTGGTGCCCGAGGCAGATCCCGAGCAGCGGCAGCCCGCCGTGCTCGATGACCTCCCGGGAGATCCCGAGGTCGGCGTCGCGCGCGGGGGTCCCCGGCCCCGGCGAGACGATGACGTTGTCGAACTCCGCCAGCCGGCGCGGCGTCCAGAGCGGGTCGTCGTTGCTGACGACCTCGGGCTCGCGGCCGCCCGCCTCGGTGATCTGGTGGAAGAGGTTGTAGGTGAACGAGTCGTGGTTGTCGATCAGAAGCGTGCGCATGAATCCCCCCTGGTTGACGCGCGTCCGCTACCGCCCGCGGGCGGGCCGGATCTCGATCAGCATGTGCTCGACCATGTCCTGTCCGTACTCGCCCTCGCGCACCCGCTCGCTGCGCAGCGTCCGCAGCTCGCGGCCGCTCTCGTCGGCGATCCGGTGCAGCGCGGGCAGGTCGCCGCGGTCGCTGAAGTGCAGCAGCGCCGAACCGGTGGGGGTCAGCCAGCGCGGGGCCTGCTCCAGGTAGCGGCGGTGGGCGCGGTAGCCGGTGTCGACGTAGGCGCGCTCGTGGACCGACTCGTACTCGTACGAGTCGGGTGCCATCACGTAGTTGGAGCTCCAGAAGACGGTGTCGAACCGGTCGTTTTCGGCCAGGCCGGAGAACAGGTCGCTGTGGACCGCGCTGAGCCGGCCGTCCACCCCGTGGCGCTCGGCGTTGACGGCCGTGTTCTCCACCGCGCGGGGGCTGATGTCGGATCCGACCACCCGATCAAATCCGGCCAGTGCCGCCATTACCGTGGTAACTCCCGAACCGCAGCCGATTTCCAGGAAAGAGCCGGTCGGCCGCGCGGTGGTGGGCTCGTTCAGTCCGAGGAATTCCAGCGCGATACCGGTGGACGGGGAGAATACGGGCGCGAACACCTCATCCAGCAGATCCCACTCCCGTCCGCACATCGTGAAGAGCTTCGGCCGGTCGGGCCGCGTCAAGGACATACGGCTGCGGTGGATGGAGCGTTCGAAACTCTGGACCTGCGTCATCGGACCCCCGTCACAAACGTCGGTGCGGCGTCCGAAACCGGCGCCGCCCCAAAGGTTTAACGCGGGAAGGCCTTCCGCCAGAAGGTGGTCCGGCAACAGCATCGGTCACAGCGGGTGGTGCCCCAGGCACACTCCGCCCCAACTGACCTGCCGGTCTTCCTTTTGCGGATTGTTGACCTCCGCAGCCGGACCGCACTACGTTCGCGGCGGGGGAATGACGGGATGTGCCTTGAGGGGGGCCGTTTGATGCCGGAAGGCCGAAAGCCATACGCCGAAGTGTCCGAAATGCTGGAGCTGCTGGCTCGGGAGGCGCATACGGAAGAGTTCGAGCGGCTGGTCCGCTCGGCCCGTGAAGCCGGCGCGGACGAAACCGAGATCGCCCGGCTGACCAGGGCGAAGGACCTTTCGCTGAGCATCCGGTCCCTGTTCGCCCGCCGCCAGCAGCGCGAGGCCGGGCTGAGCGCGCTGGTCGACACCGCGCGGGACCTGACCCTCCCGTACAACCTGGACACCCTGCTGAAGGTGATCACCCGGCGGGCCCGGCTGCTGCTGGGGCTCGACATGTCCTGGGTGACGTTCCACGCCTTCGACGAGGGCGTCTCGTACGTCCGCGCCGCCGACGGCCACACCTCCGCGATCACGGTGGGTTTCGGCGTCCCGATGGGGGGCGGCGTCGGCAGACAGGCCCACCAGCGCTCCGCGCCGTTCTGGACGGCCGACTACCTCCGGGACGAAAGCTTCCTCCACTCCGAGCCCATCGACGACGTGGTGCGCGCCGAGGGCCTGCACGCCCTGATGGCGATCCCGCTGCGCCAGGAGGACACCGAGCTCGGCAACCTGTACGTCGCCGGCCGCGGCATCCGGCACTTCGACCCCGACGAGCTCTCTCTGATGAGCTCGCTCGCCGACCTCGCCGCCGTGGCCATCGAGAAGACCCGGCTGCTGGACCAGGTCCGCAACGAGGTGGCCGGCCTGGAGCTCAACACCTCCCGGGCCATGAGCTCCTCCGCCGCCGAACATCATCTGCGCCGCGTCCACGGCGAGCTGATCGACGTGGTGCTGGAGGGCGGCGGTCTGCCCGCCCTCGCCGGCGAGGCGGCCGGCCTGCTCGGCGGGCCCGTGCTGATACGGGACCAGGCCGGCCGGGACCTCTACACCAGCGGCGAGTTCCCCGCCCTGGACGAGGCCGAGATCCGCGCCGCCAGCCTGGACGCCCACACCGAGCGCCGCCCGGTCACCTCGGCGGGCGGCGCCTGGATCGTCCCGGCCGTCGCCGGCCAGGAGATGCTCGGCACGCTGCTGCTGGCCCCGGGCGCGCGCACCGAGGCCAAGGCCGACGCCGCGTACTGGAACCAGCTCCTCGTGACGGTGGCCCAGGTCACCGCCCTGGTGCTGCTGATGCAGCGCAGCGCGGCCGCCGCCGAGGGCCAGGTCCGCGACGAACTCTTCAACGACCTCCTCAAGGGCAACGGTTCGGCCGCCAAACTCGCCGAACGCGCCCGCCGCCTCGGGGTCGACCTGAACGGCCCGCACGTGGTGATCGTCGCCCGCCCCGAGGGCGGCTCGCTGGGCCGGGCGGTCATCTGGGCGTCCTCGTACGCCCATCAGCTGTCGGGACTCAAGAGCGTCGAGGGCGGCTGCATCGTCCTGATGCTGCCCGGCACCGACGCGGGCGCGGCGGCCCGCGCCGTCTCCGACGAGCTGTCGACGGCCCTGGGACACGCGGTGACCGTGGGCACGGCCGGCCCGGTCAAGGACCTGACCGGCATCAGCGGCACGTACCAGGAGGCCCGCTGCTGCCTCGACGCCCTCACCGCGCTCGGCGGCACCGGCGGTACGGCCTCCCCGCGCGAGCTGGGGTTCCTCGGACTGCTGCTCTCCGACAGCCCCAACACGGGCCAGTTCATCAACAGCACCATCGGGCCGGTCCTGGAGTACGACGCCCAGCAGCGCACCGAGCTCGCCCGCACCCTGGAGGCGTACTTCGCCTCGGCCGGCAGCCCGACGCGCGCGGCCGAGAGCCTGCACGTGCACCCCAACACCGTCTCCCGGCGCCTGGAGCGGATCAGCGAACTGCTGGGCCCCGACTGGCTGGAACCCGCCCAGGCGCTGGAGGTGCAGCTGGCGCTCCAGATGCAGCGCACCCGCCGCGCGCTGCTCAGCCGGCGCCACGATCAGGCCGGCCACGCCATCGGCTGAGGCCGCTGATCGCGGTACTCGCTGGACAGCGCGTGCGCGGCGGAGGCGAGCGTGGTGTGCCGGTGCCAGCCACCGAAGGAGCGGCCCTCGAAGTCCACGATGCCGACGCGGGTCGCCACCTCGGCGAAGTCGGTCTCGACGCGGTGGGTGAGCTTCGCCAGGCGCAGCAGCGCGCCCCACGGCAGGTCGGTCATGTCGGTGATCCAGCACTGCCGCGGCCAGCCGTTGGTGCCCGTCCACTCGCCGAGCAGCAGCAGCGGCCGCTGCACCCCGGGCAGCCGCACCTGGACGCCGGCGACCAGGCTCGTCCGGCTCGCCAGGCCCTCCGGGTCGGACCAGGTCACCGGGCGGCGCAGCGTCCGTACCATCCGCAGCAGCTGGTGCGCGGAGGTCGGGCGGCTGTCGTTGCCGAGGACGGCCGGGGTCGCGGGCACCACGGCCGTGGTGCCCCGCACGGAGGCCAGGTAGGGCAGCCGGGCGACGCCGAGGGAGCGGGCCAGGGCGGTCGGGCTGATGTCCGGGAGGTCGACGACGACCGGGCGCGGGCTGCCGCCGCCGCCCGTCCAGGTCCGCACCTCGGCCAGGGCGCCGGTCACGCACTCCAGGGGGGTCGCGGCGAGGTGCGCGTCCTGCGGCAGCGGGGCGGGGCCGAGCCGGTCGGTGTCCCGCCAGTCCTCGCAGAGCATGAGCCGCCAGTTGACGGGGCTGCTCGTCTCCTCGTTGGCGGCCCACACCCCGAACGCCTCCTGGCTGTTGACGACCTGGCCGAGGCTGGGCACGAACCGGCGCGCGACGCCCACCGAGTGGCGGCCCGCCTTGGGTATGACCACCGGGTGCACCACCCAGGCCCGGGGGCGCAGCGAACGCTCCAGGTAGCGGGCGAGGGTGGCGCGCACGGGACCCCAGTCCCAGGTGGAGGACGAGATGAAGTGGTGCAGGCTCTGCTCGGCCGCGCGGTCCCCGACGTGGGTGGCGATGTTCCGCATGGACTTGCGGCCGCCCGCGGACAGCAGCCCGCGCAGGTACAGCTCGCCCTTGCGCCGCTGGTCGCTGCGCGGCAGCGGTGCGAAGATCTCCGCGCACAGCCGGCCGAGGGCGTCGTCCGGAACCCGGTGGCCGACCTGCTCCTCGTAGACGAGCCGCATCTCCATGTGTCCCCCGTACGTCGTGCCGTCGCCCCGCTGTTTCCACGGGCCTCCACCGTGCTTTCCGGGGCGGCGGCTTGCCCAGGTGCGCCGGCCACACACCTGGGCGGACGAGCGCGCGTCCGGCCACCCGGACCCCCCGCGGGGAACGCGGGCCGGACCCCGCCGGGCGGTCCGTACGCCCCCGCCCGCCTGCGCGGACGCCCCGGAGGAGCGGCCCGCACGGCCCGGCCGCCGGATCCGCCGCCGGATGGTGGCGGGACCACACCCGCGGACCCCGCGAAGGGTGACCCCACCACCGCGCGGCAGGTCACGCGCGCCCGCCCGCCGGGGCGGTCGTGGGTGGGGTGGGGCGCGGGTGGGGCGCGGGTGGGGCTAACCCCCGGCACCCGCCTAGGGGCAGCCGGTTGGGCAGGTGACGGACACTCAACAACGATGTGGGCATGCCGACTTACCGCCGCAAGGCCGCTCTCCTCGCCCTCTCCGTCGTCTCCGTCGCGACGGCCCTCACCGGCGCCGGCGCCCCGCTCGCCCGGGCCGCGCCCGGCGCTCCGGCGCCCTCCCTGGAGTGGAAGCCGTGCGCCCGGCCCGGCGGCCCCGCCGCCCAGGAATGCGCCGAGCTTCCCGTACCTCTCGACTACGCGGACCCGGACGGCCCCCGGATCACGCTCGCCGTGTCCCGGCTGCGCAGCGACCGGCCCGCCGCGCGGCGCGGCACCCTGCTGGTGATCCCCGGCGGCCCGGGCGGCTCCGGCGTCCAGCGCCTGACCCAGAAGGGGAACGCCCTGTCCCGGGAGATGGCGGGCGCCTACGACATCGTCGCCCTGGACCCGCGCGGCATCGGCGGCTCCACCAAGGCGAGCTGCGGCCTGGACCCGGCGGACCGGCAGCTGGTCACCCTCCGCTCCTGGGCCGGCCCCGACGGGGAGACCGCCGAGAACGCCGCCCGGGCCCGCCGGGTCGCCGACGCCTGCGCCCGCGAGGGGGGCCCGGTGCTGCGCGGCTTCACCACGGCCAACGAGGTCCGCGACATCGACCGCTTCCGGCAGGCGCTGGGCGAGCGGAAGCTGTCCGCGTGGGGCGTCTCGTACGGCACCTACGTGGGCGCCGTGTACGCGCAGACCTACCCCCAGCACACCGACCGCTGGGTCCTGGACAGCAGCGGCGACCCCGACCCGCGGCGCGTGGCCCGCGGCTGGCTCGCGAACATGTCCCAGGCGGCCGACGACCGCTTCCCGGACTTCGCGGCCTGGGCGGCCGACCCGGCCCGGGACGCCGAGGGCCTGCGCCTGGCCGAACACCCCGAACAGGTCAGGCCGCTGCTCCTGGAACTCGCCGCGCGGCTGGACCGGGAGCCGAAGGAATCGGACGTCGCGGGCACCCCGCTGACCGGCAACCGGCTCCGCCAGGCACTCCAGAGCGCCCTCTACGGCGACGCCCTCTTCCCGGGGCTGGCCCGCCTGGTCCGCGCGGCCCAGGACCCGGCGGCCCGGCCGACGCTCCCGCCCGAGCTGGCCCAGCCGATGCCGGACACCGACGCGGCCGTCATGGTCGGCGTCATCTGCAACGACGTGCGCTGGCCGCTGGGCGCCGCCGGGTACGAGGAGGCCGTCGCGGCAGACCGGGCCGCGCACCCGCTGACGGCGGGGATGCCGGCGAACGTCACCCCGTGCTCCTTCTGGAAGGACCGGACGAGTGAGGAACCGACCCGGATCACCGACCGGGGCCCGTCCAACATCCTGATGATCCAGAACCTCCGGGACCCCTCCACCCCGTACTTCGGCGCGCTGAAGATGCGCCGGGCCCTCGGCGACCGAGCCCGCCTGGTCACCGTCGACCACGGCGGCCACGGCGTCTACCTCGCGGGCGGCAACGCCTGCGGCGACCGCGCCGTGACCCACTACCTCACCACGGGCACCCGCCCCCAACAGGACACGTACTGCGCCCCCTGACACCGGGGGAGTTCGCGACCTGACGGGTGCGGGCCGTGGTTGTCAGGGGGCTCGGGGATACTGCGAGAGGCAAGCAGCGGCCCCAGACCTGTGAGACATGAGGGAACACCACATGAGCACGGCCATGTCCGGACCCGTCACGGCAGCACCGTCCGCGCCCGGGGGATGGCCACGCAGGGTAGTGGTCGGGGACGTGCTCATCACCGCCGTGGCCGCCCTGGAGCTGCTCACGCTGCACGGGCAGCTCGACCGTACCGCCGCGCTCGTGTGTCCGCCCGCGCTGATCGCGCTCATGCTGCGGCGCCGGTGGCCCGTGACGGTGCTGCTGGCCACGCTGCCGTCGATGGCCACCGGGTTCCTGTGGCTCGCGCCCATGGCGGCCATGTACACCGTAGCCTCCTGCGCCGTCCGCCGCCGGGTGGTCGTGGGCGCCGGGTCGGCGCTGTTCGCGGCGACGCTGTGGGCCGGCTACACCGTCGGGGCCGAGGCCATGACCTGGAGCGACCACCTGATCGTCGTCCAGGTGGCGCTCATGTTCAGCCTCGGCCCCGCCGGTCTGGGGCTGCTCGCCCGGACCCGGTCCGAGCTGCGGGCCCACGTCGCCGAGCTGTCCGCGTCGCAGGCGCGCGGCCGGCGCCTGGAGGCCGAGCGGGCCGTCGCCCGGGAGCGCACGCGGATGGCCCGCGAGATGCACGACACCGTCTCGTACCACCTCGGCCTCATCGCCGCCCAGTCCGGGGCCCTGTGGAGCACCGCCCCCGACGACACGGTCCGCGAGGACGCCGAGACGATACGCCGCCACAGCGCCGACGCCCTGGCGGAGCTGCGCGACATCGTCGGCGTCCTGCGCCACGCCGCCGGCCGGGGCGACGAGGGCGACCCCGCCCGGCTGGCCAACCTGGGCGAGCTGGTCCGCGAGGCCCGGCTGGACGCGGTCCTCGACCTCGATCTCGGCCTCCCCGACGGCCGCGGCTGCGGCCCCGAGGTCGAGCAGGCCGCGTACCGCACCGTCCAGGAGGCCCTGACCAACGTACGCAAGTACGCCCTTGGTTCCCGTATCGACATCCGCGTCGGGCCGTCCGCCACCGGCGACGCCCTCCTCGTCGAGGTCCGCAACGGTCCCGTTCCGCAGGCTCCCGTCCCGGAGGTTCCCGTCCGCTCCGGCACACCGGTCGGCGGCGGCGGCTTCGGCCTCACCGGCCTGGCCGAGCGCACCGCCCTCGTCGGCGGCACCTTCCGCGCGGGCGCCACCCCGGACGGCGGCTTCGCCGTCCGCGCCGAACTGCCGCTCGGTCAGCGGCAGCCGGCCCAGGGGGAGTCCGGGTCCGCCTCGTACACCGATACGTGCCGCAGGCTCGACGAGGTGTACGGGGTGCCCGCCCAGTCCTCCGTGCGCTCCACGAGCCGCAGCCCCGACAGTTCGGCCAGCAGGTCGATCTCGAAGGGGAAGGCGTAGCGCAGCAGGTGCTCCCGGGTCTCCGGGGCGCCGCCGTCGATGATCGTGTGGGTCGACAGCATGAGCTGCTGCGAGCGGTCCACGGTCAGCGTGTCCAGCATGATCGACCGCTCGTCCAGGTGGCGCATGGAGTGGTCCGGCTTCTCCATGTGGTGGTACGGGGCCGGGTCGAAGGCCTCCAGTACGAAGCGGCCGCCGGGAGCCAGCTGCTCGCGGGCCAGCCGCAGGCAGCCGAGCTGCTGCTCCTTGGTGACGGCCACGAAGAACGTGTTCAGCACCAGGGTCACGGTGTCGAAGGTCCGCCCCGTGCCCTCCTGCGTGAAGTCGCCGAGCCGCGCGGTCACCGTGCCTTCCGGATCCCGCGCGCGCAGCTCGGCGAGCATGGGCTCGGAGCCGTCGATCCCGTGCACCGTGAAGCCGTGCCCGGCGAGCGGTACGGCGATCCGGCCGGTGCCGACGCCGAGTTCGAGGACGCTGCCGCCGGGCGGGGTGAGCGCCGCGACGAACGCGACCGCCTGCTCGGTGTCGTGGTCGATCGGGTACATGCGGTCGTACACGCTCGCCAGCTTCTGGTCGTACAGGGCGTTGCCGAGGGTCATGCGGGCGCTCACTCCAAACGGGGTGCCGGTGGGGCACGGTCGGTCGGTACGGGGCCGGCCCCGCCGCCGCCCGGCCCCGGCCTGCGGGACCTCGGCCGCGCCTCAGCGGGTACCGGTGCCGGCCAGGGCCGGCGGCCGCGGCCGGCCCGGAGGGGACGCGGCGCGGTAAGTGGTGCGGTGGCCGGTGCGGTGCGTGGCGCGATGGGTCGCGACCACGGCGGCCTGCACGCGGTTGGCCAGGCCCAGCTTGGCCAGGATGGCGCTGACGTGCTCCTTGGTCGTGGACGCGCTCAGCAGCAGCCGGCGGCCGATGTCGGCGTTGGTCAGGCCCTCCGCGAGCAGGTCCAGCACCTGGCGCTCCCGGTCGGTGAGCGAATCCAGGCGGGCTTCCAGTCCGGCGTCCAGGCCCGGGTTCAGACCCGGGTCCAGGCCGGCGTCCGGCCCCGGGTCCAGCTCGTCGTACCCCGGGCCGCCGCTGCCGTACGAGGGCCCGCTGCCGTACGACGGTCCGCCGCCGTACGACGGTCCGGTGCCGAGGTAGCCGCCCACCACGATCCGGGCCGCCTGCGGCGACAGCACCGTGCCGCCGGAGGCCAGCACCCGTACCGCGTGCACGAGTTCCTGCGGCGTCGCGTCCTTGAGCAGGAAGCCCTTGGCCCCGGAGCCCAGCGCGGCCGCGATGTCCTCGTCGGCCAGGAACGTCGTCAGGATCGCCACGGCCGGCGGATCCGTCAGCGCGCCGAGACCGGCCAGGACGGCGAAGCCGTCCACCTCCGGCATGCGCAGGTCGAGCAACACCACGTCCGGACGGTGGAGTTCGATCGCCCCCAGCGCGGCCGGCCCGTCACAGGCGACCGGTACGTCGATGTCCGGTTCGCTCTCCAGAATGCGCTGCATGCACGAGCGCAGCAGGACTTCGTCGTCGACAATCATTACGCGGATCATCACGCCCCCTTGTGGCGGCCACCCCGTTTGGCCGCACTTCGGCCAAGGTATCAACCAGGTAAAATGGGGTTGAAGTCCAGGGGTGTGGCTGGGGGGAACGCGAGGTACCGCTCAGGGGAAGCGCTGCCAGTGCCGGCTCAGGCGCCCGCTCCGATCGACTCCTCGATGAGCGCGACCATCGCGGAATCCCAGGTCAGGACCAGCAGTTCGGCCTTCTCACCGTGCGCGGTCGTGCAGGTCAGGGCCGTTCCGCCGCGGCCCCCGCCGGTCGCCGCCACGGCCGGACCGGCCAGCCGCAGCGCGCTCGCCCCGGGTCCGTCCAGGACCGCTCCGGAGCGCCCCAGCGTGAGCTTCCCGGGCTGCATCCCGCTCGCCCGGCCGGCGGTGGCGCCCGTACGGAAACGGCACCGCAGCGTCACCGGTTCGCCGCGCCGGAACGCGGCGACGCGGCGCGCGCAGCGGGCCCGGTCGAGGCCCTTGCCGCCTATCCACAGCGTCAGGTCCATCAGGGAATGCAGCGCGAATTCCAGCAGCAGCATGTGATCGTTCGCTCCTCAACTCAGACGACTCGGGGATGACACGTGCGGACACGGGTCATGGGTCATGGGTCACGGGATACGGGTCACGGGTGCGGGCCGCCCGCCCGGTCGCGTACCGCCTCGACGATGGCCCGTACGTCGGCCAGTGCCGCCTCGGGGCCCTCGGTCAGCAGGACCCCGGCGCAGCTCAGCGCGATCTCCGTCGCCCCCGCCTCACCGTAACCGGTGAGTTGGGCGGCGACCTCCTCAGGTGTCCCGTACGCGAAGACACCGCCGTCGACCAGCGCGCCCGCGCCCGCCCACGGATCCGACACGTCCACGTCGAGCCCGGCCGAGCGCAGCATGGCCGCGTAGTGCTCCCCGCTCAAGTGCGGTGCGTGCGCGGCGAACGCCAGCTTCCTGGGATCGCGGCCCGGCCTGCGCACCGCGCACGGCACGATCGCCGTCACCCCCGGCACCGGCCGCCCGCGGGACCCGGCGCCCCGCGCCAGAGCCGGCACGATCGCCTCCCTCAGGTGGCCGGCCGGGGTCAGCAGCGTGATCGCCACGTCCGCGATCTGCCCCGCCGTGTGCGCCATCCGCGGCCGCAGCACGCCCACGCCGAGCGACACCCGCGGGCAGGGCGCGGCCGCCGCCGCGTGCGGCAGCGGCAGGGGTCCGCCGTCGAGCCGTACGTAGCGCCCCCGGAAGTCCTCGACCGCCTCGCCGTCCAGCAGCCGCCGCACCACGGCCAGGTACTCGGCGACGGCCGTGAGCGGGCTCTCGTACGGCTCCCCGCGCAGCGCCGCCACGAAGTCCGGGTCCCCGGCGCCGAACCCGGCCACCACCGGCCGCCCGGTCAGCAGCGCCACGGACCGCGCCTGCACGGCCGCGTCCAGGGGGTGGCGCAGCGCGGTCAGCGCGACGCTGGTTCCGGCGGGCACCCGGATGCCGCGTCCCGCGAGGTGGGCGAACGCCTGGTGGGTGTCGACGACCAGCGACTGGCCCAGGTACAGGCGCTCCAGCGCCAGGTCCCGTACGGTCTCGCCGAAGGCGGCGAGCTCGTCGAGGTCGGAGGCCATCAGCGGGTACATCAGGGACAGCGGCGGTACGGGCGTCGCAGGCGGCACGGGCGTCACGGGGATCCTCTCCTTGGACATCGGGGTCGGGCTCGGGTTCATGCGAGGTCCTCGGGCCGTTCGGCGGGCCCCGTACCCGACGGCGTCAGGTACGCGTCGGCCTGGAGCCGGAAGAGCCGGGCGTACGTTCCTCCGAGGGCCAGCAGTTCCCCGTGCGTGCCCTCCTCGATGAGCGAGCCGCCGTCCAGCACGAGGATCTTGTCCGCGACCCGCACGGTCGAGAACCGGTGCGAGACCACCAGTGACGTGGCCCGGGAACAGATGGTCTTCAGGCGGCCGAAGATGTCGGCCTCCGCCTCCGGGTCGATCGCGGCGGTCGGCTCGTCGAGGATCGCGATCGGCGCGTCCCGCAGGAACGCCCGGGCCAGCGCGATCTTCTGCCACTGCCCGCCGGACAGCTGCCGGCCGCCCTCGAAGTGCCGGCCCAGCACGGTGTCGTACGTCCCCTCGAACCCGTCGACGAACACGTCGGCGCCGCTCGCCGCGGCGGCCGCGCGGATGCGGTCGGTGTCGTCGAGCTCCTCGACCCGCCCGAAGCCGATGTTGTGGCGCACCGGCATCTCGTAGCGGATGAAGTCCTGGAAGACGACGCCGATGTTGCGCTGGAGGTCGGTGGTGTCGTACTCCTCGATCGGCACCCCGTCGATGAGGATCCGGCCCGAGGTGGGCTCGTAGAGCCGGGTCAGCAGCTTGACGACCGTGCTCTTGCCGGCGCCGTTCGCGCCGACGAGCGCGCAGCAGGTGCCGGCGGGGACGAAGCAGCTGAAGCGGTCCAGGGCGACGGTCTCGGTGCCCGGGTAGTGGAAGGTGACGTCCTGGAACTCGATGCCGTGGGTGAGGCGTCGCGGGAACGGCCGGGTGCCGCCGGTGACGCTCCCCTCGGGCAGCGAGAGGTAGTCGAAGAGGTTCCCGGTGAACAGGGTGTTCTGGTAGAGGGTGGCGACGCCGAGCAGCAGGCCGCCGGCCGCCACGTGCACGGCGCCGAGCGCCTGGAGGTAGCCGGCCAGCTCGCCGAGGCGGCCCGTCGAGGCGGTCGACTTGAGGGCGAAGACCAGCGCGCCGGCCGAGCCGGCCACGCTGACCAGCCCCAGGACCGCCGACCAGCCGTGCCGGCGCCGCGCCAGGCCCCGGTCCACCCGGAAGAACTCCTGGACCAGCGCCCGGTAGCGGTCCACGAGGTACGGGCCGAGCTGGTACAGCTTCACCTCCTTGTAGGAGGAGTCCGTCGTCGTCAGGTCCTGGTAGTAGAAGGCCCGGCGGCGGTCCTGCGCGCGGTGGTACTCGACGGCGTACCCCTCCTTGCTGAACACGATGTGCGCGGCGAGCGCGGGCACCGGGGCGAGCAGGATGACGACCGCGAGCCAGGCGTTCCACGAGAACAGCACCGAGCTGACCATCACGAGCGACGCCAGCGAGGTGAGCGTGCGCAGCATCTCCTCGAACACCTCGAAGGCCGTCCCGCCGCCGCTCTCGCGCAGGGCGCGCTGCAGCCGGTCGTACGCCTCGGGGTCCTCGTACGAGCTGAGGTCCATCCGGGTGCCCTTGACCATGACCTGCTCGCCGATCGCGGCCCCGAACTCCAGCTGGAGCAGGGAGTTCAGGTACTGCGCGACCGACGACAGGACGTGCTCGCCGACCGCGACCGCGACCATCCCGGCGGCGGCCCGGGTGAGCCGGTCACCGGCGCCCGGAACGCCCTCGACGGCGTCGGCGACGGCCTGCACCGCGTCGGCGGTGAGCCAGATCCCGGCGGCCGGAACGGCGGCGGTCAGCAGGGTGAGCAGCGCCAGGGCGCTCACCCGCAGCGGGCTGAGCCCCCAGAAGGAGCGCAGCACCAGCCACCAGTAGCGCAGGTCCCGGGAAAGCCGGCGGTGCGTCTGCGTCTGTGCCGGTGCCTGCGTCGGCGTCTGCTCGGCGCTCACTGGGGCCTCCCGCGCAGGCAGTTCAGTACGTGGCCCCACACCAGGTAGCAGCGGTTCTCGGCGGGCCGGTCCATCGGCAGCAGCCGGTTCACCTGCATGTGCGCGAGGCTGGCCAGGATGGCGTCCCGGCCGCCCCACAGGGTCCCGGCGGCCTCCGCCCCGGCGACGGCCAGCGCGGCGCGGCGTACGGCCGGGGCCTGCGCGTCGAGGACGGCGGCCAGGCGCTCGTGATGGGCGCGGCCGAGCGGGTGCGGCCGGCGCTCCCACGGCTGGAGCAGTTCGCACAGGTAGTCGCGGTCCTTGCGGTACCGCTCGCGGGCCTCCGCGTCCTGCGCGGGACGGGGCATGGCGGCCAGCCGCTCGCGGATGCCGAGTCCCCACTGGGCGTACAGCGCGTCCACGGCGGCGATGACCACGGCCTCGGGTTCCAGGCCGGGCTCCCCGTCCCACAGGAGGCGCAGCAGTTGGCAGGAGACGTCCGAGTTCGCTGCGAAGAGCTCCTCGACGGCGTCGTGGACGGCCGGGCCGCCGTAACGGCTGATCTCCGGGTGGTAGGTGGCCACTTCGAGGCGCTCGGCGAGGCCGCGCCGGACCAGCCCCTCACCCCAGGCGAGCAGCGCGGGGAGCGCGGGCAGCGCGGGCAGGGCCGTACCGGGGGCCGCGGCGGGCGCCTCCGTACGGACGCGGATGCGCAGGTGGGCGTCGGGGTCGGCGTACCGGATGTAGAACCACCGGTCCGGATCGGCGCCCGCCTCCCGCAACTGGGGCAGCAGGGCCGGGAGTTCGGTCGCGGCGATCTCGTCGTGGAGGTCCCTGGCCGCGTACAGCTTGAGGTACGACCACGCGGAGCCGGGCAGATGGGCGGGGTGCGCCGCCGGCGCGGCCTTGCGCCGGATCTCCTCGGGGGCGAGGCCGGAGCCGCTCTGACGGGCGGCCTCCCGGGCGGTCTCCCGGGCCCCGGTGGCGATCAGCGGGATGACGACCTCCGAGAGGTGGCCGCGCCCCGAGCCGTCCCGCAGCCAGGCGGCGTCCGGTCCGGGCAGCGCCTCGTGGAGGGTGACCCGGCCGGACCCCGACCCGGAGCGGGACCCGGCCCCGCTGCCCAGCTCGGCGAGGAGTTCGTCCACGCAGAGCGGATGGTCGAGGTCGAGGAGCAGCCGGTTGTCGTCGTCCGCGAGGTAGACGTACCGGGGCACCCCCCAGTCGCGCCGCCAGCGGGCCACCTCGTCCGCCGAGCGCGGCACCGGCACCGGCCCGCCCGCCGCGGGGGCGGCCTGCGCCCCCGCCGGGTACAGGTTCCACTCGGCAGCGCGTACGACGACCCGGCCGCGGACGACGCGCGGCAGGTGCGGGGCGCCCTCGACGGGGCCCCAGCCGAAACCGGAGGGGGTGGCGTACCGGGCCCGGGAGACCTCCAGCAGGAAGCGGCAGACGTTGGGCGCGCCGTACGGGCTGAGCATGTGGTTCTGGACGACGACGAGTTCGCGCCCGAGCCGCGCCGAGTAGAGGCGCAGGCCCTCGTCGGCCGCGCCGACGTGGATGTCGGCGAGGTCGATGACCTGCTCCGGGGCGGCCGTCGGCGCGACGTTGACCGGGATCTCGTACGCGTGCACCGCCGGCCGGATCGCCACGTTCGCGCCGCGCCCGTTGGCGGGCAGGTACGCCAGCTCGGCGACGACGACGTCCGGTTCCAGGGCCTCGCGGGCACGGGCGTAGGCGCGCAGCCGATCGGTGGCGTCCGGGCCGAGCAGGTGGCCGAACCGCCCGAAGGTACGACCGCCCTCGCCGAGGCCGTCGGGGTTGAGGACGGCGCGCCACTCGCCCCGGTCGATGGCCTCGGGGCCGTCCGCGGCGATCTGGACGTACGCGTCGAGGCCCGGGCAGTCGGGGCGCCCGGAAAGGCCCGCGGCGTCCGCGGAATCCGGGGCGTCCGGGGCGTTCGGGGGCAGCAGCCGGCGGAGCACCTCGTCGGTCAGCTCGACCTCGCCGGCGCCGCGCCGCCACGCGTCGGCCGCGAGGGCGACGAGCGCCCGGGTGGTGTGCGGGTCGTCCTCGGCGGCGTGCTGGTTCATGACCATGGCGCGCGGCGGGGTCAGGTAGCCGCCCGGCGCGTCCAGGCCGCGCTCGGCGCCGAGCAGGTCGAGGACGGGGACGAGGGCGTCGGCGCCGTACCGCTCCATGAACGCCTGGTGGTACGCGCCCAGGTGGTCGTACCCGGCGGGCGCGGCCCGGCCCAGCTCGGCCAGGCAGCCGACGGCCTCGGCGACCTCGGCGGCGATCTGCTGGTTCAGGGCGGGCGCGGCGAGGTCGAGGGCGGAGTCCACCTGCGACGGCTGGCCCTTGTGGAGGGGTACGAGGGCCAGCTGGGCGGCGCGGAGCCGGCGGAGGGCGTCGGTGTCGCCGTACGGCGCCCGGCCGGTCAGCCCGACGATCTCGCGGAGCGCGGCCACCGCCGGGTGGTCGACTCCGGCGGCGGTGAGCCGGTCGAGGACGTACGCCTCGGGGCGCGGCTCGGTGACGGGCGGCCGCAGGTCGGTGACGAGCAGGCCCAGCCCGACCAGCTCGGTGACGAACGCGCTGATCCGCTCCCGGCCGGCCGCAGGGAACTCCCCGGCCAGCTCGGTGACCAGCGTGGCGTACGGGACCGGCGCGGCGGGCGGGGCGAGTGCGCGGATCCGGGCGAGGGGAGCGGTGTGGCGGACGCGTACGGCGCGGCGGTCGGAGGCGTCGCCGTGCACTCCGGAGGAGGGCAGTACGAGCCGGTCGCCCACCCGGTGGGCCATGGCGTTGACGGACACGCCGAGCCGGGCCAGCGACCGGGGGTCCTCCTCCAGGCGCTGCACCAGGGCGAGCAGCCAGGCCGTGTCGGCCCGTACGTGGGCCTCGCCGAGCGCGGCCCGGCCGAGGCGGGCGGTGGTGGTGCCCCCGAAGGTGCCGAGGGCGACGCCGGAGAAGGCGCCGAAGGGGGTGGGGCGGGTGCTCATCCGGGTGAGGTAGCGCAGGGCACGGGAGTGCACCCGCCGCGCCTCCTTGCCCGAGCCTGCGCCCGAGCCCGAGCCTGCGCCCGAGCCCGAGCCCGAGCCTGCGCCTGCGCCTGCGCCCGAGCCCGACCCGGGCGCCGAGCCGTCGAGCTTCGCCAGCCCGTCGAGCAGCCCGCTCCCGGCGGCGACGAGCCCGTGCCGGACCCGGGGGTCGTCGGCGAGGGCGCGCAGCAGCCGGGCCCGGGTGCGCTCGCGGTCGGCCCCGTCGAGGGCGTCCCGCCAGACGTCGACGGGCAGGGCCGGCGCGCGCAGGAGGTGGAAGTCGAGGGCGTGGTACCGCTGCATGGGGCGGGTCGGTTCCTTGCGGGTCTCGGGAAGGGAACGGTCGGGGCGGTCGGGGTCACCGGGGGTCACCGGGGGTCACCGGCGTCACCGGAGAAGCACCGGGGTCACCGGAGAGGCACCGGGCTCACCGGGGGAACAGCACGCTCCACCAACCGGGCCGGTGGCCGGTGGCGAGGGCGCGCAGGGTGAGCGCGATGCCGGCGGCTCCGGTGAGCAGCCCGGGGTTGTCGACGACGTGCCCGGTGGTCTCGTGGTCGCGGTAGAGCAGCGGCAGTCCGGGGTCGGCGGCGTCCACCAGCCGCAGGGCGAGGCCCGGCAGGGCGCTGGCGGCCCCGGCGCTGCCGTGCGCGGCGAACTCGTGGGCGAGCGCGGCGATCCCGGCGAGCCCGTGGCACACGGTCGGCGAGCGCGGCACGTCCCCGCCGGCGACCCGGTCGAGCAGCCCGTCGAGCGCGGCGAACGCCCGCGCCTCCAGGCCCGGATCGCCGGTCGCGCGGGCGACGGCCAGCAGCCCGGCGGCGACGCCCCCGGTGCCGTGGCACCAGGCGGGCGCGGCCTCGGCGCCGTCGGCCGGCACGACCCGCGACCACCGCAGCCCGCCCCCGCCCCCGCCCCCGCCGCGCCCGGGTCCCGTGCCACCGTCACCGACGGCCAGCAGCCACCCGGTCAGCTCGTCCAGGGCGGCGCGCTGCCCCGGCACCCGCCGGTCCCGGCGCCACGCGGCGGCGAGGGCGGCCGCGATCCCGGCGGCGCCGTGCGCCATGCCGGTGTCGAGCCGGCCGCCCACGGCCCGGTTCCCGTCGGCGGCGACCCACACGAGGTGGCGCAGGCACCGCTCCAGGGCCTCCTCGACGAGCGGGGTCGAGGGCGCGGCCGCACAGAGCTGTACGGCGATCCCGGCGGCTCCGTACACCAGGTCGTAGTGGTGGTCGGCGACGGCGCCGGGCACCCTCGGCCAGTCGGCGTCGATCACCTGCCGGGCCAGCTGTTCGTGGAGCCGCCCGAGACTGGGGAGGAAGCGCGGCTCGTCGCGGGACACGTCCTGGAGGGCGAAGGCGAGCCCGGCGGTCCCGTCGAACAGACCGGGGTGGTGCAGCGGGCTCTGCCCGGTGGCGGCGAAAGCGGCCCGCGTGAAGGCGCGGGCGCGGCCCTGCCCCTCCTCCCGCCCGGCGGCGTGCCGGTGCAGGAGGGCGAGGCCGGCGTGCCCCTCGCTGAGGGAGGCGCCGGCCCAGAAGGACACGTCGCTCTGGCGGGCGGCGCGTACGGCGGCGGCGTCGGCGCGCGCCGGGGTGTCGAGGCGCTCGGCGATCAGGCCGGCCACGGCTTCGGCCCGGGCGGCGAGCCCGGCCGGAAGGGACGGTACGACGGTCATGGATGGCCTAGCGGGCTTCGGTGCGTGCGGTGCATGGGGCGCCGGGGCGGATCCTCGGGGGAGGCCCCTCGGGGGAGGCCCCCCGGCCGGGAAACGGCCGGGGAACCCACCACTCGACGCGAACGGCGCGGGTGTGGTCAGCACTTGCCGTTCGTACGGACGGCGGCGCAGGCCGCGGTCATCTTGATCGTCTGCTTGATCGTCTGCTTCACGACGGCCTTGCTGACGATGCGCGAGGCGATGCTCGCGGCGGGGGACAGCTGGGTCTCGGCCGGGTCGGCGGAAACGGTCACGCGGGCGTCGAGGTGGAACTCGTCCATCGGTACTGCACCTTTCATCTCACACAAGGGGCCGCCCCCCGTGTCGGAACACCGGAAGGCGTTCCGGTGGCGGCCCGGAAATGAAATTACCGACGGGCGAGAGGCGGCAGTACCCGCCGAATTTCCTTTTCCCACCCCGCCGTTCGGCGGCCGCGGGCCCGCCGGTCAGCGGGACTGGAGGGCGTCCAGCCCGACGGCCATGCACAGGGCGAGGACCCGGTCGAGCGAGGGGTCCTGGACGCGGATCACGTAGCGGTCCCGGATGCCCCACTTCCGCTCGACGGACAGGACGGGCTCGTCCTCCCGCACGAAGTCGAAGTGGTAGACGAACGGCACGGGCGGTACGGGGATCACGGGGACGACGAAGTCGAGCACCTCCCACCCGCGCCGCGCGAGGGCGACCCCGAGCCGCCGTTCCTTGCCGACGGCGGCGGCCTCGTCCCCCTGCGTCAGGTGCCAGGTGGAGCGTATGAGGGACGCCTTGACGTCCTTGCGGAAGGTGCCGATCGTCTCCCCGCCGGGCCGGGTGACGTCGTAGGTGGCCCCGAAGTCGATGACCTGCCGGGCCTTGAACCCCCCGAGCTTGCGGGTCCGGTCCTCACCGCTCCAGAGGGTCAGTTCCTCCTTCAGCGCGAGCCGCTTCTGCTCGGCGAACGCGAGGACCTCCCCGCCGTCCGGCGTCGTGACCGTGTAGCGGTTGACCAGCGGGGTGATCTTCTGGGTCATCAGGTATTCGTTCAGGTGCTCCATACGGGAACCCTAGGCAGCCCGGGGTTCCCCCTCACTACGCCTGAGGGCGGAACGCACCCCCGCCGACCGGCGGGTACACCCCCGCCGACCGGCGCCCGGCCTGCCCTAGCCGTCACCCCGGCCGGAGCCGTCACCCCGGCCGGCTCCGGCCCCGGCTCCGGCTCCGGCCCCGGCCCCGGATCCCGCGTCCAGCCACAGCGGATGCTCCCGCGCCGCCCAGGACCGCGCGACCGACCCGGTGCGCATGCCCCGGCGTGCCTCCGGATCGGCGAGCGCCCGTCCGATGTGCCCGGCCAGCACCACGCCGATCGCCAGGGCCAGCCAGTCGTGCACGAAGGTGGCGCTGGTGCGCCACACCAGCGGCGCCAGGTGCGTGAACCACATCAGCAGCCCGGTCGCCAGCATCACCAGGACGGCGCCCGCGATCCACGACGCGTAGAGCTTCTGCCCGGCGTTGAACTTCCCCGCGGGCCGGGACGCCCGCCGGCGGTCCCGTCGCCGGGCCGCGCGCAGCCACGTCCGGTCGTGCGGCCCGAAGCGGTTCAGCCTGCGCAGATCCGCCCGGAACGCGGGGGACCCCAGCCCGAGCAGAAAGGGCGCGGGCAACAGGATCCCGGCCCATTCGTGCACGGTCACGACGAGCCCCCGACGCCCGACGAGTTCGGCGACCTGCGGTACGTACAGGGCGGCCGCGGTCGCCACGCACAGCAGCGCCAGAGCGGCCGTCGTACGGTGCGTCCAGCGCTCGGCCCGGCTGAACCTCCGTACCCGCGCGCCCGGTTCAGACGGTGGGGGCGTCGCCGCGGCCGTTGGACCGGCCGACCCAGGCGTCGACGTCATAGCCGCGCTCCTCCCAGTAGCCGGGGCGCACCTCGGAGGTGACGGTGATCCCGGAGATCCATTTCGCCGACTTGTAGAAGTACATCGGAGCGACGTAGAGCCGGACCGGGCCGCCGTGCGAGTGGCTGACGGGCTCGTCCCGCATCCGCAGACAGACGAGGACGTCGTCGCGCCGGGCCTGCGGGAGGGTGAGGCTCTCGCTGTACGCGCCGTCGAAGCAGGTGAAGCGGATCGCCCGGGCCTCGGGACGCACCCCGGCGGCGTCCAGCAGGAGCGACAGCCTGACGCCGGAGAAGGCGGTCGCGGGCACGCGCCAGCCGGTGACGCACTGCACGTCCCGTACGACACGGGTCTGCGGCAGCGCGCGCAGCGCGTCGAGGCCGTACGTCGCGGGGCGCTCGACGAGCCCGTCCACGGTGAGCCGGTAATCGCCCTCGGCCCGCCGCGGCACGGAGGAGGCGACGGAGTAGTAGCGGAACCCGCCCCCGTTGGGGAGCAGCCCGGTGAGGCCGGTGGGGTCCTTGTCCGAGGCGGCCCCGAGGAGGGCCTCCGTCCCGCGCTGCACGTACGGCGCGGCGACGAGCCCCCCGGCGCCGAGCCCGAGCATGCCGAGCACCACACGGCGCCCGACGGGGGCGCCCTCGCTGTCGGGATGGTCTGTCGTCACGCCCCGAGTCGAACACCACGCGCCACGAAAGACCAGCGAAACCGCCGCGACGTCAGACTTCCGTCATCACCTGCCGTCGGAGAAGTTGTGCACGCCCCACCAGCCCGAGGAGTCGTGGTAGAGGCCCACGCCGACCTCGGTGAAGTCCGGACTGACCTGCGCCTTGTAGTGGCCGGGGCTGTGGCGCCACATCGACTGGAACTTCTCGGCGGCTTCCTGGGCGGTCATCGAGGCATCGCTGAACCAGACGATGTTCTCGCCGGTCCAGGTCCGCGTGCCGGTCTTCAGGTAGGCGCGTTCCTCGGACGAGGAGTGGGAGAACCCGCTCGTCCGCATGTGCTCGGCCCACTTGCGGGCGAAGTCGCTGAGGTCCTGCCTGAGCGCGAGCGGAGGCCGGCCGACGGCGGCCCGCTCGTCGTTGAGCAGCTGCAGGGACAGCGACTGGGCGGTCCGGACGTCCTGCGTAGAGGTACGGCCTCCGGGCACCTTGGGGTCCGGCCCCGTCGGCCCGTTCCCCGGCGTGCTGCGCGTCGGCGAGGCGGCGGCCTTGGAAGAGCGTGCGTGCGCGGAGGCCGACGCGGAGGCTCTCGGACTGGCCGTCGCCGCGGCGGCAGTGACGGAGACGGACGGGCCAGGGCTGACGGGGGCGGCCGGGCCAGGGCTGACGGGGGCAGACGCGGTGCCGGCCGACGGCGCACCGCCCACCACCACGGGATCCGGCCGACCGGCGAGTGCGGAGGGCGACCCCGCGACCGCTATCCGCTCAGGCGTCGCACCGGACAGGAGCGCGTAGGCACCCCCGCCCCCGGCGAGCAGCACCACGGCAGCCGCCGCCGCGAGCACCGGCGCCTTGCGACGCCCCTTCCGGTGCCCCCGGCCCACCCGCCCGAGCCGGTCCTCAGCGTTGTGATCCTGCATCGCATCTCCTCGAAGCCGACGGCCCACCTGGCCTGACACAGAGGGAGACTCCCGGGCCCCGCGGAGATAACACCTTCTTGCCGGGACCCGGCGAAGGGCTTGGTGCGCGGGCCCGACGGAACCGGGTAACGTCTTTGTCATGTTCTTCCAGACGCCGATTTACGGAGTGAGGGCGTGACGGGCCCCCGCTGACGCCCTTCGACGTCGCCACGCCCGCCCCCGCCCATCACTTCACACTTACCGGGAGAACCCATGACCGACAGCAAGAACATCAACAACCCCGTGGGCCAGGGCGGCGGCCAGCGCAAGAAGCTGTCCCGCGCCGAACGCCAGAACAACGGCCCGCACCGCAACCTCGACCGCCAGGGCGCCGCCGACCAGAAGGCGGAGCTGGTGCGCAAAATGCGCGAGAAGACCGCCACGCCCGAGGCCCCCGAGCAGCCGAGCGACGCCCCCACCCAAAGCTGACACCCCCCCGCCACACGGCCAGGGCCCGGACCGCAACACGCGCTCCGGGCCCTTTTTGCCTGACGCGGAGACCCGCCCCGGCCAGCCGCCTGGTTGCGGAAACCGCCTTCGACGGCGCTACGCGCACGTACGATCGCGACCCGGCAGGCCGCCTCACGGCCCGGACGGCACCCTCGACGCGCTCGGGCGCATGACCACCCAGCACGACGAATCCACCGGTGACGTCACGACCCACGCCTACGGCGCGAGCGGCGCCCTGCTTCCGCGCGGCCAACGCGGAAGCAGTACTGACCCTTGATGCAGCGCGCGAGGTGTGGAGGCCGGTGATCATCGAGCGCGTCGACCCGAACGCGGTGCACCCTGATTCGACAGCCGGACGGACACGGGCGGATCAATTCAGAAGGCGAATGAATTCTTCGCGGAACAGAAATGAACTAGGGGCGTCAGTTCCCCCGACTTGACTCCAGGAGAGGTCGGAGCGCGTGCGTAACGGGAGATGCAAGAACAAATGACCGCGATCGAACGTCTATGGGAAGACTTTGAGCTGCCCATCAAGGATGCACTCCACTATGCCGACGGGCACTCCTGGGATGTCGCCCTCGACTCCGCCGCGCCGAGGGGTTTCACGGTGCTCGCCCCCTTCGATCTCGATGAAGTGCTGGAAGGCGACCCGTCGTGGGTCTCTTCGGTCGATGGGCTCGCCTCTGTAGACCTGGGAGAGAAGGGGCTGCTGTGGGGTGGCGAGGGTTCGCACGGGTCGGAAGGGTTCATCGCGCGCCTGACCGTTGACCGCGCGCCAATTTGGGCGATGTTCTTCACGAAGTCCAATCCGTTTGATCGGATTCGACTGTCAGGAAACGTCGCCACCTTCAGCTCGACCTCGGGGCTGGAGATCGAACTCGACATCGACGATCCGCAGACCCCAATTCTGGGCCCGGATCGAGCGCTGGCCGGGTGACTGGCACCGCCGCGGCCGCCTCCTCGTAGAGGACTTCTTCCGTTCCTCGCCGGTGGGTGCGAGGCGCTGCCGGGCGCCCACGGTCCGATGCGCCCCGAGACACAGGCCGAGCTCCTACAGAAGGAGGTGGCCGCCGTCCTCGTCGGTGATGGTGCGCGAGGCCCGAGCGGGACTGGGCAACGAAGAAGGCCCAGGTCGTTGACCCGGGCCTTCGTTCAAGAGCGGATGACGGGAAGCGAACCCGCGCTACAAGCTTGGGAATCATCCGGCACCGGGCTATGTATGTGCGGCTTGACCTGCGGGAATGTCTCGCATTCGTGCGGTGTCCGCCGTTCCTGGTGCCCCCATGTTGACCGCTGCTCACCGCCTCTACTGGCACGTTATGGCACGGTCCCTCGTCACATCCCCAGCCGGAAAGGAGGGCGGATGCGTGGGAGCGGAACTCGGGCAGCATCGGCGGTCCTTGAACGTAGGAGAGCGGAGAGGCCCGTTCGGAGGACCCTGATCGTTCCCATGGCCCGCCGACTTACACGGCTTCCACGGCCCCAGTTGGTGGCAGGCCCCCAGGACCGAAACCATGGGCGGCTGAACAGGCCACCTCCGGAGGTGCTGGCCCGGTGGTCCGAGGCAGACCTCGGACCATGCTGCTGCGGGGGCTCCTAGCATGAGCACATGGTTGCCAGTGACGCCCAGCAGTCCGAGGCAGGAAGGGAAGCAGTGTCCCGCGACGACATCGAAACCGGTGGTGTGTCTTCCGCACCGACGGTCGGAGGGAACGAGGCAAGTGGCCCTCCCTCCGGATCGCACCGTGAGAAGGCCCCCGAGGACTCCCACCCGGTTGCCGACCTGGTCGAGCGGGCGGCCGAGCTGGTCGAACCGATCAAGCCGAAGCTACGGGGCTGGCTTCACGCCGGCATGGTCCCCGCATCGCTGGGCGCGGGTATCGTCCTCATCTGCCTGGCAGGGACACCGCAGGCAGTTTTGGCCTGCACCGTCTACTCCGTCACCGCCTGGCTGCTGTTCGGGACGAGCGCCGTCTACCACCTCGGCACCTGGGGACCGCTCGGTGAGGCCGTTCTGCGCCGCCTCGACCACGCGAACATCTTTCTGATCATCGCCGGCACCTGCACCCCGCTCGCCGTGCTCCTTCTTCACCCTGACCAGCGGTCCGTCCTGCTGTGGATCGTGTGGACGGGCGCTCTGGCCGGCATCGCCTTCCGTGTCCTGTGGGTCGGAGCTCCCCGCTGGCTGTACACCCCCTGCTACCTGGCCCTGGGCTGGGCACCGGTGCGATACCTGCCCGACTTCCTGGACAGTGGCGGGGCGGCCGTACTCGCCTTGATCGTGACCGGCGGGCTGCTCTACAGCGCGGGCGCGGTTGTGTACGCCCTCCAGCGCCCCGACCCCTCGCCCCGCTGGTTCGGCTTCCACGAGGTCTTCCACGCCCTGACCGTGGCAGCCTTCGCCGCGCACTACATCGCCATCTCCATCGCCGTCTACTGACCACGGCAATGTTCTGGCCCGGGGCTGCTGTCGGCGTGGAGCGGGCGAGTTGCCGACCGGCTTCGGGTCAGGGTGCGAGGGGGTGGCGGAGGGAGAGGTAGTAGTTGCCGACGGTGGACAGGTAGCGGTGGTCAGCCGTTTCGCTGTCGGTGGTGAACCGGGGAGCGGCTTTGATCTCTTCCCGGGTCCCTGCCACCTTTACCGTCCGTGTTTCTGTGTCGATCCCGGCGACGGCGCCGGCCGGGATCAGAATGCTCTTGCCGAACACCCACACGCCGGTGTCGACGACCAGGTGCTGCCTGCCGGGCTGGTCCTGCTGGCGGTCCACGTGCCCGATGACTCCGTCAGCCGCCTCCGCCGTGGACCCCACCAGCGACTGCCGGGACGTGCAACCGCTGTCCTGCGCGTACATCCACACACCGCTCACAACCCCGTCTCCTCATCCTCGGCTCGAAGGCGGCGGCCACAGCCACACCGCTGACTTGACTCGTCCATCCCCATGCCCTGGTGCTGACCGCGCAACCGAGTCCTCAGAGGATTCCGGACGTGCGCACGACGCCGGCAGCCGTGCGGCGGTTTGCGAAGTCGAGAGGTGAGGCACGCTGCCCGGTTGCGTCTCACCAGGGCATACGCACTGATTCCGCCAACGTCCCCCGTATGGGGCCGGTGCGCTGTTCGGGTGAACCAGTCAGGCAGTACGGCTTGCACGGGCGGCAGCAGACCCCCGGCGTACGGGTGCTCGGGCAGGGTTGAGAACCGGTCGGCCCAGCGGGTCCCTCGGATGCACGGAGCAGCCTTCGACGAGGCAGTAGTGGACGACCGCAAGGCCTTGGGCGCTCCGGAAACAGGGGCAGGGAGCAGTTCTCGTGGCGAGGCCGGATTCCACGATGTCGGAGGAGGAGAGGAGCGGCCATGCCACCAACTGAGGAGCGGGACACAGACGCCCGTCGGGGGCGCGCCGGCTGCGAGCGGCAGACGGAGATGGACCTGGCCGGCGCGCTCGCGGCGGCGGAAGCCGCTTCCCCGGTCGAGTCCCTTGACGTTGTCGCGCGGATGCTCCGGGACCGCCTGCACGCTGCCACGGTCTCGTTCCTGATCGTCGACTTCACCGGATCTTCGGTGGTACGGCTGGGTGCGGCAGGCGACGTCGAGTCCGGCGAGCCACCCCAGCGCATCTCTCTGCCCGGCACTCTCTACGGGGACGTGGTGCGCACACAGCGGCCGGCCGTGCAGCGGGAGGGCACTGGACCGGTCAGGGTCGTGGCGCCCGTGACCAACCGCGGTGACGCGATCGGGCTGCTGGAGCTCTTCCTCCCCGATCGCCCCGATGAGGACGCGATGAGGCAGATCGGTGCGACCGCGCACGCCTTGGCCTACATCGTCATCGCGAACCGGTCCTTCACCGACGTCTACCAGTGGGGCCGCCGTACTCGGCCCCTGAACCTGGCGGCAGAAATCCAGCACCGGCTCCTTCCCGCCTCGCTGGCATGTGAGGCGGCCCAGTTCACGGTCGCCGGAGCGCTGGAACCGGCGACGCACGTCGGCGGCGACACCTTCGACTACGTCGTCGACCGCGACACCATGCAGCTCTCCGTCACCGATGCCATGGGCCACGACGTGGAAGCCGCGCTCCTCGCCACCCTGGCCGTGGGCGCCCTCCGCAGGGCCAGACGTGCCGGCGCCGAGCTCGAAGAGCAGGCTCTCGCCGCCAACCAGGCGGTCGTCGACAACGGCAGGCAGGGCTTCGTCACCGGGCAGCTGCTGCACGTCAGCCTGCTCGACGGGACCACCCAGTTCATCAACGCGGGGCACCCCTGGCCGCTGCGTCTGCGACACGGAACGGCTGACGAGATGGTTCCCGAGGTGGACCTACCCTTCGGTGTCCGTCCCCGTACCGCCTACCGTGTGCAGCGGCTGGACCTGCAACCGGGGGACCGGCTCGTGATGCTCACCGACGGCATGCTGGAGCGCCGCGCTGTGCATGTCGACCTGCCTTCGCTGATCGTGCGCACAGCCGATCTCCACCCCCGCGAGGCCTCCCGGGCCCTGGTCGCAGCGGTGCTGCACGCCCACGGCGGCCGCCTCCAGGACGACGCCACTGTCATGTGCCTGGACTGGCACGGCACCCATCAGGCCACGCGCAGCGCTGACGCCGGAGCGGACCTCACAGAAGCATCAGCGCCTGAATAGCACTCCGCCCACAATCCAGCTCGCAGCCACGATCCGACGATGACGACCGAAGCGGGGCGGTTGCGCGAGCGCCGCCCCGGGCCTGCCCCCGCCGATGCCGGCGGGCACGCTCCACCTCAGGCCGAAGGCGGCGGCGCGGATGATTCGGCGGCGCGGCGGTATTCGGCGTTGATGCGCTGGGCTTCCTCGAGCTGGTCCTCAAGGATGATGATGCGGCAGGCGGCCTCGATCGGGGTGCCCTGGTCGACGAGTTCCCGCGCTCTGGCGGCGATACGCAGCTGGTAGCGGGAGTAGCGGCGGTGGCCGCCCTCGGAGCGGAGCGGGGTGATCAGGCGGGCCTCGCCGAGGGCGCGGAGGAAGCCCTGGGTGGTGCCGAGCATCTCGGCGGCCCGGCCCATGGTGTAGGCGGGGTAGTCGTCGTCGTCGAGACGGCCGAACGAGTCGTCTGCTGTCATTGAACCTCTCTCATGGAACGCATGGAGGGGCCCTGGTGCCGTACGGCACCAGGGCCCCGAAGGAACTACTACACCATCTGTCGGCCCTGATACTGCGCCGACCCTGTGTTTCCGCCGACCCGGCCGAGATGCTGCCGGGAATGCGGGGATCGCGGTTGCTTGACCGGAGACCACCTCACTATCGATGTCCTGCGGTACCCGGGCTCAGACTTCCGCCCGGGCGATCCTGATGGTGCTCGGCTCCTCCGTTCTTCCCTCGGTGATCAACTGCTTACTGCCGGTACTGCTCTACTGCGTACTACTGGTGGCCTGACCCAGCGCCACTCTTCGGCAGCCAGCCCCGTTGCCCGTCCTGCGTCTGCTCTGGCTTAGAACCCCACTGCCGAACTTCCCGGTGCGCGCGCCCGCAGCCGACGCCTTCACCGAGGTGCTGCTCACTTGCTTCACTGCTGGGTACTGCGCACTGCACTTACGGGTACTGCCACTGCGTTAACTGCGGCACTGCTGACGGCGGCCCCTGATCACTGCGAGCCACCCGGTCCGGTCGTCAGTCCCGTCGCCGTCCTGCAACAACCCTGGCTTCGACACTCCACCACCGCACCGTCCTGCGAACTGCAACTACGGGTACTGCTGCCCGGCAGTTCGTCTCTGCCAGGCCCTGCTGTCTCTCTGGGCTACGAGAGAAACCATAACCACGTCACCATCCAATGTCTACTCCGGCCGTCATAGATTTTCGTGCCCGTCGGGGAGAGCTAGACCCTCACGGTCGGCTCAGGGTGTGCAGGGCCGCCTGCACAGCAGGTCAGGGGCCCGGGAGGGCGCACCCGAGCGCGTGAGGTCCCCCGCGTCTCACCGATTGGCGGCGCGCTTCGACTGCCCTTCGATCGCTTCCTGGAGACCTGAGTCGGGTTGGCGCGCAGCGGGGTGGGGCACAGGGGTCAGGAAGGCAGGGGCCGGATGTGGACGATCCAGAGACCAGGTGACCTGATGAACACGATGGCCGAGAGCGTTGCAACGGTGCTTTCCACGACGGCTGTTGAAGAGGCACGCGAGCCGCGCGAACCTTCCTCGACCGTCTCCGTCGGCCGGCGATGGCCACAGAAGCAGCGGACACCGTGATCTTGGTCGTGTCCGAGCTCGCCACGACCGCCGTGCGCCACGGCGGGGGCACCTGCACCTTGGGACTGACGGCCCATGAGGAGAGCATCGAGGTGGCCGTCCACGACTCCAGCCCGCACGCGCCGCGTATGCGCACCCCTGACCTGCACGGCGGTTCCGGTGGATTCGGCTGGCCCATGGTCAACCGTCTCGCCCGAGCGACCGCGGTCACCCGTCGGGCCTCCGGCGGGAAGACGGTCAGCGCTCTTCTCGACCGGTAGTGCTACCGGTCGAAAGGACGGGGCGATCGGTGCATAAAATCGGCTCTCATGTCGAAGCCTGACGAGCTGCTCGTTGACGTTGCCACCCTGGTGGAGTCCGGGCAGAGCAATCAGATGTCCCTGACCGTGGTCACCTCCGGTGCTGTCATCACCGGTCGGCTTGCTCCCGAAGCCGTATGGAGGCAGCGGGTGTCGGAGGTGCTGACGGATTCCGCCCGTCTGGGCGAGTTCTCCGCGATCTTCACCGCCAGGACACCCCAGGAGGGGCCACCCACTCACCTGCACTTCCATGTGGCCCGCATTCTCCAGGGCACGGTGGGGATCCCGGAGACGGGTGGGATGTACCGCGTCTCGATCGCGGATGTCAGCGCCTGGACCGTGGGCGACTTCAGCTATTCCGACCACTGAACCGGCCCTGCGCAAGAAGCCCTGGGTACGCGAAAAGGGCCCGGCCGGCACATGCCGGTCGGGCCCCTTTTCGCTCATCGGGTGGCGGCATCGCCGGGCCATCCGTCAGGCGGTCACAGGAGTGCCGAGCATCGCGGAGGCCCGCGGGAGGGGGCTGAGCAGGCGCGTGGGCACGGCGGTCCGGGGAAGGCCGCCGCGGCAGGTGAAGCCGAGCTGGGTCATGGCGCGGAGGACTTCGCCGGCGCTGAAGTCACGGCGGTCCTGGCGGGTGATGACCTGGCCGACCTGCTTGACGGGGTAGGTGCGGCGGCCGATGATCACTGACTCGCCGATGACCTGCTCGGGCTTGACGCCCTTCATCGATTCCAGGACACCGCTTTTGGTCAGGTCGAACGGGAAACGGGCGATGACACAGCGCATGGATGCCTCACAGGGTGAAGGGGGAACGGTCCGACCACGGTGCGGTGGTTCAGCGGCTGAGGGCGAGGACGCCCAGGGCGCTGCCTTGTTCGTCCACGACGGGCAGGGCGGTGAGCCTGCGGTATCGCATCGCGTAGTCGGCCTCGGCCATCGCCGTCATGGGCGAGGTGAACGGCCCGCGGTCGCCGAGGACATCGCGCAGACGGATCCGGTCCGTGTACGCCGCGCTGTCGCGGACGGTGGTGAGCTGGGCACGGGTGACCAGCCCGGTGCACAGGCCGTCCTCGTCGCAGACGAGCAGATGGTCCGCGCGGGCGCCGGCCATGACGGCCAGGGCCACCTCGACGGTCATGTCGTCGCCAATCTGTGGACCGGCCGCTTCCATGGCGTCGTCCACCGTCCGGTGGACAAGGTCGGCATGCGCGGAGCGGGGCTGCATCTGGACCAGCGTCAATAGGTGCCTCCTGCAGAGGTGAGTAAGTTTCCGGATCACTGGTTCTCAGGCCGCTGCGTCGAAGGCGGTCTGTCGCAGGCTCGCGCGCCGGGCAGCCGACATGGGCCCGCGTCGACCGCGGGAGGCCGTGCTGCGCTTGGGCCGCTCGGATACCGGTGCGGTGATGGTGACCGGGATGCCGGAGGGTGCCTGGGCGCCGGTGATGCGGTTCAGGGCCTCGTCGCCCGAGCGGACCTGGGTGGTCTGCGGGGTGATGCCGGCGGCCGTCATCAAGCGGGCCATCTCGCGGCGCTGGTTGGGGGTGACGAGGGTGACGACGCTGCCGGACTCTCCGGCGCGGGCGGTGCGGCCGCCGCGGTGGAGGTAGTCCTTGTGGTCGGTCGGCGGGTCCACGTTGACGACGAGGTCGAGGTTGTCGACGTGGATGCCGCGCGCCGCCACGTTCGTGGCGACCAGCACGGTGACGTGTCCGGTCTTGAACTGGGCGAGGGTGCGGGTCCGCTGCGGCTGGGACTTCCCGCCGTGCAGGGCCGCGGCGCGGACCCCGCTGCTCAGGAGGTCCTGGGTGAGGCGGTCCACGGCGTGCTTGGTGTCCAGGAACATGATCACCCGGCCGTCGCGGGCCGCGATCTCCGTCGTCGTCCGCTGCTTGTCGGCGCCGTGGACGTGCAGGACGTGGTGCTCCATCGTGGTCACCGCGCCCTGCGAGGGGTCGACGGAGTGCACGACCGGGTCGGTCAGGTAGCGGCGGACCAGCAGGTCGACGTTGCGGTCGAGGGTGGCGGAGAACAGCATTCGCTGGCCCTCGGGACGTACCTGGTCGAGGAGGGCGGTGACCTGCGGCATGAAGCCCATGTCGGCCATCTGGTCGGCCTCGTCGAGGACGGTGATGGCGACCTGGTTCAGGCGGCAGTCACCGCGGTCGATGAGGTCCTTGAGGCGGCCGGGAGTGGCGACGACCACTTCGGCTCCGGCGCGCAGCGCACCGGCCTGGCGGTGGATCGGCATGCCGCCGACCACGGTGGCCAGGCGCAGCTTGACCGCCCGGGCGTAGGGGGTGAGCGCGGCGGTGACCTGCTGGGCGAGCTCTCGCGTCGGTACGAGGATCAGCGCGAGCGGCTGACCCGACTCGGCGCTCTGGCCGGCCGTACGGGCCAGCAGCGCGAGGCCGAAGGCCAGGGTCTTGCCGGAGCCGGTACGGCCGCGGCCGAGGACGTCACGGCCCGCGAGGGTGTTGGGCAGCGTCGCGGCCTGGATCGGGAACGGCGTGGCCATGCCCTCACGGGTGAGCGTGGTGAGCAGCTGGGCCGGCATGTCGAGGTCGGCGAAGGCCTCGACGGCGGGCAGCGCGGGGGTGATCGTCTTCGGCGGTGCGAACTCGCCCTGGATCGCGGCGGGCCGGCGGCCGTATCCGCCCGAGCGGCTCGGACCTCCGGAACGGCTCGGGGCTCCGGAGCGGCTCGGGGTCGACGAGCCGAAGCGACTGCCCCGCCCCGAACCGGCGCCGGTGCCGAAAGCGGGGCCGCCGGTGCGGCCGCGGGTGCGAGAAGAGCGCTCGTTCGTACGTGTGGGGTTCATGCGGAACCTTCCTTGATACGGCACGTATCAAGGAATTCCCGCAGCGTAGGAGCGGCGCAGGGAATTGCGAGAACGGGCCGAATGGAATGCGATAGCGATCTGGCGGACAGGAATCTGTTCGGGCTCAGACGCTGAAATGAGGTGGCGTCATGTAGGCGCGACAACCAAGAAACGAAATCGGGTACAGCTCCGAGAGGGCCAGTCGGCCGGATCTCTCAATGCTTGATACCGCGGGTCAACGCACCGCGGGGAAATGCGTGCAGCTGGGGCCCGCACCCCGAGGGATGCGGGCCCCAGCTGCAGAATGCGTGTCAGCGTCAGGCGGGAACGATGTTCTCGGCCGTCGGGCCCTTCTGGCCCTGCGCGATGTCGAAGGTGACCTTCTGGCCCTCGTTCAGCTCGCGGAAGCCCTGGGCGGCGATGTTCGAGTAGTGGGCGAACACGTCAGCGCCGCCACCGTCCTGCTCGATGAAGCCGAAACCCTTTTCCGCGTTGAACCACTTAACGGTACCAGCGGCCATGTCATATCTCCTTTGGGGCAATACATCGACGTCTGCACTGTGCGGATGCCGTGTCGCCGCGATGATGCCCCGCCCGGAAATTGACCGGGAAATACAAAACGCTTCCTGCGGCCCGAAGCCCGGCTGGAGGCGCTTGAAGTTCTTGGGTACCAAAACTGCAACCGAGATCGACAGTAGCACGCTGCAGCGGCTCGTGTGCGTTGAATATTTCCGGTTGCCGTATGGCGGTAGAAACTCTCCCCGCGAGATCCGTTAAATTCTTAGGTCGCGGTGACAGATATTGATTCACCCCGAGCGCAGCGTTTTTAAGCGCTCGCCGTCGGCTGCAGGATGCGGCGGCGAGGTCCTGTACGGCAACGAACGCGAAGTCGTTGTCGTGGGGGCGGCCCGGGTGCCCGGAGTGGGATTGCCGCTGCGCAGTTCTCCCGTGCCCAACTGCTTGATGGGGCAGCCTCCGGCAGTTGGGGCGCCTGGGGTCGGTGGGGGTGCTGTGTCCCTCGCGAACTGGGTAGCGCTGGCGGGGTGGTTGATCGTCCGCGTTACAGGGTGCGAACGGGCGAATCCGAGCGGGCCTGTCGCGCGGGTCACGCGACTTGCGTCTTCAGCCGAGTTGGGGTGCGCGGAGGGCACGGCGAGGGGCGCGAGGTCTAGACAATGACGAAGGCCCAGGTCTGTGACCTGGGCCTTCGTTCAAGAGCGGATGACGGGAATCGAACCCGCGCTATAAGCTTGGGAATCAATGCCGCCATCGCGCCGCATGGGGCTCTGACCCGGTGTTTCGCCTGCTGGATTCGCCGTCCGAGGGCTCGCCTGGCGCCAGTGGTGACCGCTGTTCACCGCGCTGAAGGGCACGGCTGGGGCACGCCCTCGACGGCGACGGAGTCGAACTCCTCCCGCTCGGCCGCGTTCACCGGCGCGGCCGGATCACCGCCGCAGGGGTAGGCCCCCTCCCTGCCGACGATGCGCAGCGTTACTCCCGGGGGAGTACGGGAGGGCCCGGGACGCCCGGGGGAGTAGGGGTGATCTCCTGCGCCGGTGTGACGGAACGGTGCGTCGAAGACGGGACGCTGGATGCAACCGGGCGGGCCATCGGGGCCACCGGTCCGAGTCCGTGCGGAGGGGCCCGAGATGGGGCAGACAGGGCGAACAGCGCGAACAGGTAGACGCCGCAAGGTGGTTCCGTGGGGCGTACTGGCGCTGTGGGTGATCGTGATCGCCGTCGCCGGGTCGTTCGCGGGCGGGCTCGCGGGCGTACAGCGTGACCGGACGGCGGACTATCTCCCGTCGGGTGCCGACTCGACGCAGGTGGCCAGGCTCCAGGAGAGGCTGCCCGGCGGCGAGGCGACCGGCGTGCTGCTCGTCTACCACCGCGACGGCGGGCTGACCGCCGCCGACCGGGACACCGCCGAACGGCAGATCGCGGCGGTCACGGTCCCGGCGGGTACCACGGATACCGGGTCCGCCAAGTCCCCCGCCCTGCTTGCCCTGTCGAAGGATCCCCGGGACTTCCGTGCCACCCTCCGAGGTCCCGGCGTTCCATCCGGAGACGGCACGACTCTCATGTACGCGGTGTCCACGGCCGCGCCCGGTACGGACGACGCCGCGAAGAAGGCCTTCGTCGAGGATGTGCGCGCCCACGCGCGCGGCACCGACGGGCTGACCGTGCGGGTCGGCGGCGACAGCTCCGTCGAAGTCGATGCCAAGGAGGTGTTCGGCTCCATCGACGGGACGCTGATGCTGGCGACCGGCCTGGTGGTGGCCCTGCTGCTGATCCTCACCTACCGCAGCCCGGTGCTCTGGCTGGTGCCGCTGGTGGTGGTCGGGGCGGGGGCCGTCTGCGCGCGGGCCGCCGTGTACGGGCTCGCCTCCGGCTTCGGACTCACCGTGACCAGCCAGAGCGCCGGGATCATGACGGTCCTGGTGTTCGGCGCCGGCACCGACTACGCACTGCTGCTCGTTGCCCGCTACCGCGACGAACTGCGTCGTACCCCGCATCCGTACGATGCGATGCGCACCGCGCTGCGCGGATGCGGGCCGGCCGTGCTGGCCTCCTGCGGGACCGTCGTCGCGGGGTTGGCCTGTCTGCTCGCCGCCGACCTCAACAACATCCGTGGCCTCGGGCCGGTGGGAGCGGTGGGCGTGCTGTGCGCGCTGATCGCGATGATGACGCTGCTGCCGGCGGTCCTGGTGCTGCTCGGACGGCGGGTGTTCTGGCCACTGATCCCCGCGTACGGCAGCGAACCCAAGCAGTGCGGAACGAACGTCTTCGCCGTGATGGGGAGCTCGGCGGGCAAGCGGCCGGTCGCCGTGCTCGTGACCGGAGTCATGCTGCTGGGCGCCCTGGCGCTCGGGGTGCTCAACCTGCCCGGGGCGCTCAAGAGGGAGGACAGCTTCACCAGTAAGCCCGAGTCGATCGCCGCCATGGGAACGCTGGCCAAGGCCTTCCCGGATCGCAGCAGCCGGCCGATAGAGGTCATGGCGCCCACCGGAGCCGCCGACCGGATCCTCGCCGGAGCCAGGTCCGTCGACGGCGTCGCGAGCGCCGAGCGGGGCCGCAACGGCGGCGGCTGGACCGAGATCGCCGTCACCGCCGAGTCCGCGCCGGAGTCTGCGGGGGAGACCGCCCTCATCGAACGGCTGCGGGCCGAACTCGACGGCGCGCACGTGGGCGGCGCGAGCGCCCGGCAACTCGACCTGGCCACCACCAACTCCCACGACCGCCTGATCGTCATTCCCCTGGTCCTCGCCGCGGTGCTCCTCGTCCTCACCCTGTTGCTGCGCAGCCTGGTAGCCCCGCTGCTCCTGGTCGCCGCCGTCGTGCTGGTGTGGGGCGCGGCGCTGGGCATCGGCGGACTGGTCTTCGGCCCGGTGTTCGGCTTCACCGGCGTCGATCCGGGGCTGCCCCTGCTGACCTTCGTCTTCCTGGTCGCCCTCGGCGTCGACTACGGCATCTTCCTGATGCACCGCACCCGCGAGGAGACCCGGGGCGGCGCCGAGCCGAGGCAAGCCGCGCTGATCGCGCTCCGCACCACCGGCGGAGTGATCGCCTCGGCCGGGATCGTCCTGGCGGCGACCTTCGCGGTGCTCGCCTCGCTGCCGCTGGTGATGTTCGTGGAGATGGGCACGGTCGTCGCGATCGGGGTGATCCTGGACACCTTCCTGGTCCGCACGTACTTGGTGACCAGCGCCAGTGTGCTGCTCGGCCGCAGGGTGTGGTGGCCGGGCCGGCCTTCCGGCACCCCGGCCCCGGTTTCCGGACCCGCGCTGGAACTGGTCGGCGACCAGCGATGAGAGCGACGATGTCCGGGTGGCAGAAGTGACCGACCCCCCGAGCGCGGCCGAGCGCGTACTGCGCGCACTCCACCAGGATCCCCTGGCGGCCGGGCACCCGAGGCGGAACGACGCGATGATCGCGGCCGGTGTCGCCCTGCTCTGCGGGGCGGTGGCGTACGCCGACACCGCGCTGCGACCCGACGCGCTCGGGTGGGCCCTGCTCGCCTGCTCGGCCCTGCTCCTGGTGTGGCGGCGGCGCCACCCGCTCGGGGTGATGATCGCGACCGTCGCCTGCATCGCCGCGTACCAGCTGCTCGACAACGCCCACGCCGCCCCGGTGCCGGCCGCAATACTCGCCTTGTACACCGTGGCCGCCACCGGCACCGTCCGCCGGACGGTGGCGGTCGGCGTGTGCGTCGTGGCCTTCGCGGTGAGCGCCATGTCGTCCAACGGTGTCCACCGCGCCCTGGACGTGCTGCGCACCTCCGGCTGGCTGGTGTCGGCCCTCGTGCTCGGCGTCGCCGTCCGCAACTACCGCAAGTACCTCGCCGAGGAGAGCGCCCGGGTCGCACAGGACGCCGACCGCAAGATCGCGGAGGAGCGTCTGCGCATCGCTCGCGACCTGCACGACCTGCTGGCCCACAGCATCACGCTGATCGGTGTCCGCACCTCGGTCGCCGCCCATGTGCTCGCCGTCGACCCGGACCGCCTCGACCGGGCGGCGATCGCCGAGGCGCTGGACTCCATCGCCGACACCTGCCGCGAGGCACGCGCGGAGCTCCGTACCACCTTGACCGTGCTCCGCGCCGACGAGCGCGGGCCGCTGCCGGACCTCGCGGGGCTGCCCGATCTGGTCCGTGCGGCCGAGGCGGAACTGACCCTGGACACCGATGGGATCCATGTCCCGCCGGCCGTGGGGGCCGCCGCCTATCGGATCGTCCAGGAGTCGCTGACCAACGCGGTCCGCCACGCGGGCCCCGACACCTCGGTCCGGGTCCGGGTGGCGGCGGCTGACGGATCTCTCCGGGTCACCGTCAGTGACGACGGCCGGGGCCCTGGAGCGGACTCCACCGCTTCGGGTTTCGGCATCGTCGGCATGGGCGAGCGGGCCCGTAGCGTCGGCGGCACCTTGCGGACGGGCCCCCGCTCCGGCGGTGGCTTCGAAGTCGCGGCGAGCCTGCCGCTCCCACCCCGCGCCCTGGAGGCATCCGCGTGACCACGCCACCCGTCGGCCACGACCGCGTCATCCGGGTGCTGCTCGCCGACGACCAGACACTCGTACGGTCCGCCTTCGCGATGCTCATCGAGTCGGCTCCCGACATGGCGGTCGTCGGACAGGCGGGCGACGGGCGCGAAGCCGTGGAACTCGCGCACTCCGAGCGCGCCGACGTGGTCGTCATGGACATCAGGATGCCGGGCACCGACGGCATCGAGGCGACCCGGCTCATCGCCTCCGCCGAAGACCTGGCCGGGGTGAAGGTCCTGGTCCTCACGACGTACGACACCGACGAGAACGTCGTCGAAGCGCTGCGGTCCGGGGCTTCCGGCTTCCTCGTGAAGGACACCAGACCGGCCGAACTCCTCGCCGCCATCCGTACGGTGGCCGGTGGCGAGTCGCTCCTTTCGCCGGGCCCGACGGCCCGATTGATCGCCAGGGTCCTGCGCACCCCCAGCTCCACCCCGGCCCCCGCCGCCCTCGACCCGCTCTCCGCGCGGGAACGGGAAGTCCTCACCCTCGTGGCCCGGGGCCTCAACAACACCGAGATCGCCGGCGCGCTGGCCCTGAGTCCCCTCACGGCGAAGACCCATGTGAGCAGGATCATGGGAAAGTTGGGGGTACGCGACCGGGCGCAGCTCGTGATCGTGGCGTACGAATCGGGGCTCGTCGTTCCCGGCGACTGACCGCGATGGCGGCGCCGGGCCCGGCCGCTTTTCGGACCGGGTGCAATGGGTCTTTCATTCCGTGTCCGGCAGCCAGGCGTTGTTGTTCTCGTTGTACCAGTAGCTGTGACCGGCGTTCAGGGCGACCGTGCGGAACGGGCGGCCGTGGTCGTCGACGCGGGTGGTGCCCTTGCGGTCGCCACTGCTCCAGGCCAGCTCCAAGTACCAGCTGACATCCTGACCGAGTGTGGCGGCGTCGATGTTCAGCACCTGAGGGTCGGTGGCGGAGACCTTGTACGGGAAGTCGGTCGAGGCCGTCGGCCGCTCGCCCTCCTTGCCAGGCACGGGCCTGGCCCTCGGGGAGGCGTCGTCCAGGTCCACGGCGAAGGACGCCGGCACCAGCGCGCCGCCGCAACCGGCGCCCATGGTGTAGGCGTTCCAGCCGGGAGCCTTGCGGCCGCTCACGACATGGACGTACAGCGCGTGCAGGACCGCGGCCTTGCCCTCGGTGCCCTGGACGGTCAGCTGCATGCGCAGGTGCCCCGCCGGGACGGCGTGCAGGGCCCGGGCCCACCCTTCGGTCGCCTGCCCGGCGGGGGGCGGGGGGACCGCGCCGGGTTCCTTGTCCAGGGCGAACCACTGGTCGCAGGGGCTGTCCCAGTTGTCGGGCAGGACGTTGACCGTGAACGGGGCGGTGGGGGAGGCCCCCTCCTTGGCGGTGGCCCGCGAGGTGGACGTTGCCGAGGGGGACGCGGACATCGCCGAGGGGGACGACGGTCCGGGGTTGGACGGGGGTGCGGAAGCGGCTGTTGGCGTGGGTGACGACGACCCGCCGGACGGCACGGCCGGGCCCGCCGCCCGCTCGCGCGAGGACGGCTGGGCGGCGCCGCGGCGCGTGTCCCCGTGACCCGTATCTCCCATGGCGGAGACGGTTGCGGCGATCCCCGCCACCGCGGCGGTTGCCACGGCGGCCGCAACGGCGAGCAGCAGCCGAGGACGCCGGGCCCCCGGTGCGGAGGCCCGGGCGGGGCCCGGCTGGACAAGGGCGGCGGGGACGTGTGCGGGTGCCTCCGTCGCCGGTGCGGGGGCGGGGTCCTCCGCCGGTGCCGGCGCGGGAGCGGGGGCAGGCGCCGGGGCGGGTGGCTCCGCCGGTTCGGGTGCGTCCGTTGCCGCTGCGGGGGCGGGTGCCTCCGCAGCGGCAGGTCCGGGCGCCGGGGCGGACCCGGCCGCGGACGCCGGGGCCGGTGCGGTGTCGGTCTCCGCCTGCGGCCGGACCTCCGAAGCCTCCCCAGCCACCACCACCGCCGATGCAGGCGGCACCTCCGGCGCGGCGTCACCGCCCTGCGGCGCCGCGGAGTTCGCCGCCCCCGACCCCGAGGCCTCCCCCTCCGTCACCCCCCGCCGCCGCTCCACCAGCGCCAGCAGCCACTGCCGGTGCAGCGCGAGCAGTTCGTCGGCCGAGGCACCGCAGACTCGGGCGAACCGCTCCACCGGGGCGTAATCCGTGGGCACCGCCGCGCCGCTGCAATAGCGGTGCAGCGTCGAGTTGCTGGAGTGCAGACGCTTCGCGAGCGTGCCGTAGCTGCGCCCCGAGCGCTCCTTGAGTCCGCGCATCAGCTCCGCGAACCGCTCCGTCTCCGTGGCCATTCCACCCTCCCCCTCATCCCGGAAGCACGTTCCAGGCTCGCCCGATCGCCCAGGTGAGAGGGGTCGGGAGCGTTCCAGGGTTCCAACTATCCCGGTCCAGACGCCACTGGGACGAAACCGGCCCCACAGTTGCGTCATCAGCCGGTCGGTCCGCCATCGGATCGGCGGTCGGATCCGGCGGTCGCAACGGGAGGGCCCCACCCGCCCCACCGACCGCCCTCGGCCGCCTGCGGCAGCAGCCGACCGGAACAGCAGCCCCACCCAACGTCTCGTCAGACGGGAAGCGGAAGCCTCCGTCTGACGACCGCACCGACACGGAGAGTTCCCCATGCGCACCTACCGACTCCGCACCACCGCCCTGGCCGCCGCCACCGCCGGCCTCGCTCTGGCCCTGACCGCCTGCGGCGGCTCGGACAGCGCCGGCGGGCCGACCGCGAACCCCGCCGCGACCAAGAGCGCGGACAAGCCGGTCTCGACCGGGACCGTGACGCCGTCCGGGGAGGGCGCCTCCGCCGCCCCGTCCGCCGGCAAGGCCACCGGAACCGGCACGACCACCGCCACCCCGGCGAAGGCCGGTTCGAGCGGCAAGAACACGGGGGACACCACCGGTGACTCCTACGCCTACACCCACCCCTGCTCGGCGCGGAACCTGACCGTCAAGGTCACTTCCCCGACGGGTGCTCCGGCCACCGTCCGCGTCATCACCGTGACCAACAACGGTTCCACCTCCTGCGGTCTGGACTACTTCCCCACCGTCGGCTTCAGCGCCAAGGGCGGCGCGCTCGGTCTCCAGGCCACTGCCCCCGGTGGACTGGGCGGCGCCCCGGCGTACCCGGTGCACCCCGGCGCCACCGCGTACGCGGCCGTGAACCTCAACCCGTCGGGTGGCAACGGCCCCGTGGCCGACGAGGTCAACGTCCTGGCCGACAAGGAGCACATGCCGAACGCGGACGGCGTCAGCCTCCAGCTGGCCAAGCCGGGCAGCGTCGCCAACCCGAAGGCCGGCCTGTACCGCACCAACACCCACGACGCGCTGAGCGCCTTCTGAGCGGAGTTCCGGGGGCCGCGGCCCCCGGCCGTCCCACGGGGTGTGTCGCCGGGCGGGCTCAACCGTCCTGGGCGAGGAAACGCCAGACGACCGCCTCGCCGAACTCAGGGCAGTCCGAGACGAGCTCAAGCCCCTGGAGCGTGAGTTGGCCCAGCTCCGGGGGCAAGATCCAGCCAGGCCAGGCGGTCCAGGCCGTGCCGGGCCAGGATCCGGTGGACGGCCGAGGCGGGCAGGCCCAGGATCGGGCCAATGCGGGCGGGGCCGAGTTTGCGGCTCGGCACCACGGGCCTGAGGCACGCAGGCGGCAGTGCCGGCCTGGTCAGGGACGCGAGGAGGCGGCGGTCGACGAGGCGGAGGCGCTGGGACTTCGCGAAGTCGAGGGCGGGCCGGGAGAAGCGGCCGTTGGCCAGCATGACGAGGACGTCGCCGCCGTGTATCTGGCGGCCGGTGCCGTTGAGGACCTGAAGATCCGGGGTGCCGACCGCTGACCCCTGCCATCCGGCCTTGCGGTGCTCGCACTGGATGACCCAGCGGCGGCCGTAGGGGTCGGTGGCTTTGACGTCCGCGCCGTTGCTGCCCCGGCGGCCGACCTTCTGCGCGCCGGCGCAGCCACAGCGCGCCCGCGGCACCGGCTGCGAGCAGGCCGACCACCAGAACCCAAGGATGGGCGGCCAGCCACGACAGCACCGCCAGGACGAGGCTGAGGGCCACGAGGCCGGCCAGGCCGATGAGTCACAGTTCCTCCGAGCCGGTGGCCTTCCGGCGCCGAGCTGTGCTGGTGCGCCTGCGCCTCTTCGCGGGTGGGCGGGGGCTCACCTGGGCCAGCCGCCGCGTTCGGATAGCAGCGCTGAGGCTGCTGGCCACCTGCTCGTAGGGCGCTCGGTCGTCGACTGGGTCTAGGGGCTCGGGGACGAAGGCCGCCGAGACCACCGGCGCCGTGGACCACCCGGTGGTCAACAAGGAGGCACTGCTCCTCCTCGGCGTACCCGACCACCCCCGCCGGCTCATGGAAGCCTGCATGGACCTCGACCTGGCCTACCCCGAACGCCGGCTGCGGGCCTGGGCCCACATGCTCGGCTTCCGCGGGCACTTCTCCACCAAGTCCCGCTGCTACTCGACCACCCTCGGCGCCTTACGCCAGGTCCGCGCGGACTACCGCGCCGCCCAACAACGCGCCTCACTCGGCCTGCCCGACCCCGACGACCACCCGGAGAGCACCCGCAAGCTCCACATGGCCCTCTGCGCGGAGCAAGAGCCGGACGGCCTGCTCTTCGTGGGGGAGAGGGGCGCCCCCTTTCGGCGGACGACCTTTGGACGGAAGTGGAAGAAAGGAAGTGGCCGCGGGGATCGATGTCCGCGTGCAGGAGCTGCGTGCCGAGGCTTCTGGCACGGAACTAGAACGAGACCAATAGAGAGGTATAGGCAACACAAAAGCCCCAGGTCGTTGACCTGGGGCTTTGTTATGGAGCGGATGACGGGAATCGAACCCGCGCTATAAGCTTGGGAAGCTCATGTTCTACCATTAAACTACATCCGCATGGGCGGTCCAGTTGCCTGGAGCCTTAGCGTTGAACACTCTACCCCATGATCGACCCCCGGCGTGTTTGCCGCGGGGTCGTCGTCGTGTGTGGGGTACAGCAAGGCGTGTGGGGGCGGGAGTTGGGGCGTAACGTACGGGTTCGGAGCGGCGGCTTGGGTGGGTCCTGATCATCCCCTAATGTGGCGATTCGTTACGCAGTAAGGCTTCAGGGGAAAGGGACTCGATGGAGCACACCGTCGTCCGTTGTGCCGAAGGGCATGTGTTCAGCACCGCCTCGTTTCCGCTCCAGCAGCTCGGCCCCGGCCGGATCGGGCCCGGGCGGTTGCTGCGGTGTCCGCGGTGCGCGCGGCTGCGGCATGCCGTGCCCGTGGGTGGCGTGAAGCGTTAGCCGGAGGCGCGCGGGGGCCGCTCCGATTGGGGGTGGCTCGCGCGCTCTGCGTATCCTCGGGACGTGCTTCTCTCTGACAAAGACATCCGGGCCGAGATCGACTGCGGACGGGTTCGCATCGACCCGTTCGAGGAATCGATGGTGCAGCCCTCCAGTATCGATGTGCGTCTCGACCGGTACTTCCGGGTGTTCGAGAACCACCGCTATGCCCACATCGACCCCGCCGTCGAGCAGCCGGACCTGACCCGCATGGTCGAGCCCGAGGGTGACGAGGCGTTCATCCTCCACCCGGGCGAGTTCGTGCTCGCCTCGACGTACGAGGTCATCTCGCTGCCCGACGACATCGCCTCCCGCCTGGAGGGGAAGTCCAGCCTCGGGCGCCTCGGTCTGGTGACGCACTCGACCGCCGGGTTCATCGACCCCGGGTTCTCCGGGCACGTGACCCTGGAGCTGTCGAACCTCGCCACCCTGCCGATCAAGCTCTGGCCGGGCATGAAGATCGGGCAGCTGTGCATGTTCCGGCTCAGCTCGCCCGCGGAGTTCCCGTACGGCAGCGAGCGGTACGGGTCCAGGTACCAGGGGCAGCGCGGGCCGACCGCCTCGCGCTCCTTCCAGAACTTCCACCGCACCCAGGTGAGGCACGACGCATGAGCGACGCAGTACGCGAGAACCTGACCTACGAGGGCTTCGGGCGCGCCGTCCGCGAGCTGGCGCAGACCATCGCCGACGACGGCTACGAGCCCGACATCATCCTGAGCATCGCCCGTGGCGGCGTGTTCGTGGCCGGCGGTCTGGCGTACGCGCTGGACTGCAAGAACATCCACCTCGTGAACGTGGAGTTCTACACCGGCGTGGGCACCACCCTGGAGATGCCGGTCATGCTGGCGCCGGTCCCCGAGGCGATCGACTTCACCGACAAGAAGGTCCTGATCGCCGACGACGTCGCCGACACCGGCAAGACGCTCAAGCTGGTGCACGACTTCTGCCTCGGTCACGTCGCCGAGGTGCGGTCCGCGGTCATCTACGAGAAGTCGCACTCGCTCGTGCAGTGCGAGTACGTGTGGAAGAAGACCGACGAGTGGATCAACTTCCCCTGGTCGGTCGAGCCGCCGGTGGTGCGGAGGGAGGGTCAGGTTCTCGACGCCTGACCCCGTCTGATCCCGGTCCTGTGGTGTGAGGAGGGGCCCGGTCCGCCTGGTGTGCGGAGCGGGCCCCTTCTCGTGCGTACGGGCACGTACGGGCGCGTGCGGGTGCGTACGGCTAGATCGTGCCCAGCTTGATGATCGACAGCAGGGCGATCAGCTGGATGGCGGAGGCGCCCAGCGCCTTCGGCCACGGCAGGTCGTGCGACTTGCTGACCAGCGAGGTGAACAGGGCGCCGGCGGCCAGCCACGTCAGCCAGCCGAGCACCTGGACGACCATGTTGTCGCCGCCGAGGAACACGGCGAAGAGCAGGCGCGGGGCGTCCGTGATGGACATGACCAGCATGGACAGGCCCACGGTCGGCTGCCACGCGCCGTCGCCGCCCAGCTGGCGGGCCAGGGTGTGCGTGACCGCGCCGAGGAGCAGCCCGCAGATGACGAAGGCCACGCCGGTGGAGAGGACGATCGGGACGGCGTTGGCGAGCGTCGCGTTGATCGCGTCGTCGCGGGCGTCGTCGAGGCCGAAGACCGCGAGCAGGCCGTAGAGGAACGTCACGGTCAGCGCCGGACCCCAGACCGCGTAGTCGCGCATCTGGAAGAACGTCGGCCCCGGCCGCATCACGATGCCGCGCAGGAGCTCCTTCCAGGGCAGCCGCGGTCCGGTCGGGCCGGCCGGGGCCGCGCCGGCACCCGCGTGGTACGTCGCGGCCTGGCCGTACGGGTCCTCGCCGATGGCGAAGGCCTGGGTGTAGCCCGGGTTGTCCGCGTACGAGCCGCCTTGGCCGCCCTGGCCGCCCTGGCCCGCGTACGGGGGCGGTTGCTGCTGCTGCCCGTACGGGTCGAAGTACTCGGGCTCGCCGTGACCCCCGGCGGCGGCCTGCTGGGGCCACTGCTGCTGCGGGGGCGACCCGGCGGGCGGGTATGGCTGCTGACCGTACGGCGCCTGCGGCGGTTGCTGCTGCTGCTGACCGTACGGCTGCTGCCGCGAAGGTTGTTGCGGGGTGCGGTTGTTGTCCCGGCCGCGTCCGATCCTGAATCCAGCCACGTGATCGAAAGTACCTGGTCCGGCGGGAGCCGGGGGACGGGCGGCCGGAACCGGGGGCCTTTGCTGCCGACCTGTGACATCCCTTAGGGGATCCCCGGGGGGAGAACCCCCGGTCGGCGGGGTGCCGGGTTTACATGGCTGCGGGGCAGTCTGCGGCGGTTCGTTACATTGCCGACGGAATACGTAGATATCGGACACGTAGCTTCGTCGATGTCGCGCCGCCGTCGCGGAGTGACGACCGAGAACGAGGAGAGCCCCCGCCATGCGCAGCACTCGCCGTACCCCCCGCCGCACGACCCTCCGTACCGCCGCCGTCGTGGTGGGGGCGGCCGCCGTTCTCGCCGTGCCGGTGGGGTCCGCGTTCGCCGACTCGTCGGCGGGGGCGGGGGTGGGGGCGCCGGTGGCGCCGGTGATCGTGAGGCTGGCCGACGGGGCGGTCGCCAAGGTGTACAAGACCGGTCCGAACCGCTATGAAGCCGACATATTCGCCGGGTCCACGAAGCTGGACACGCTGGTCAGCCGGGGTGGTGGGGTGGCGTACGGGCGGAGCGACGGGCTGCGCGTCGTGCTCCAGCCGAACGGCGGTGTGACGTCGTGGATGGAGGGTGGGGAGAAGTCCCGGCCGAAGCCGAAGGGGGTGGCGTCGGTGCGGGTCGTCATGCCCGACGGGCGGATCGCGAAGCTGGTCGGCGGGGCGGGGGGCGAGCGGGCGGTCATCTCCCTGCCGAACGGTGAGGTGCTGGGGGCGATCGACCTGAGGCATCCGAGCGCGGTGCACGACGGCTGGACGTACGAGCTCGTCCGGGACGGGGAGCGGGTGAAGTTCGTCGTCATCGACGGGCGGGGTGGCGGGAGTGGCTGGGTGTACGACTTCGGCAGCGGGAAGCCGGTTGAGGCGTACGGGGCGGGGGCCGTGCCGGGCTCCGGTGTGCGGGGGTAGGTCTGGCCGCTGCGCGGGGCCCGTCCCCACCCCGCCCCTTCCCGAAACTGGGGGCGAGCCCCCAGGCCCCCGCAACGCGGAACGGCCGGCCCCCTGACGGGGACCGGCCGTTCCGGCGTTCTGAGCAGCGCCTACTTGGCGCCCGACTCCTCCGAGGCCTCGGACTTCTTGGCCTCGACCTCGGCCGTGACGCCGGCCTCCGGCTCCGCCTCGGCGGCAGCCACAGCCCCGCCCTCCGGCTCGGGCGCAGCCTCGGCCTTGGCCTCGGTCACAGCCTTCGCTTCCGGCTCCGCCGCAGCGTCGCCCGTCGGCTCCGCCTCGGTGCCCGCCTTCGGCTCGGCCGCAGCGGTGGCCTCCGGCTCCGCCTCGGCGGCAGCCGCAGCCTCGCCCTCCGGCTCGGCCTTGGTGTCGGCCTTCGGCTCCGCCTGTGCCTCGGGCGCAGCCTCGGCCTTGGCCTCGGTGCCCGCCTTCGCTTCCGGCTTCGCCGCAGCGTCGCCCTTCGGCTCCGCCTCGGGGGTCGCCTTCGGCTCTGCCGCAGCGGTGGCCTCCGGCTCCGCGTCGGTGTCGCCCTTCGGCTCGGCCTCGGCCGCCGCCTCGGTGTCGCCCTTCGGCTCCGCCTCGGTCGCAGCGTCGTCCTTCGGGGCTGCGGGGGCTTCCGCTTCCTTCGCCTTGGCGGCGGCTTCCGCCTCCGCTTCGGCCTCGGCCTTCGCGGCGGCGGCTGCCGCAGCCGCCTCCGCTTCGGCCTTCGCCTTCGCGGCGGCCTCCGCTTCGGCCTTCGCCTTCGCCTTCGCTTCCGCCTCGGCCAGCGCCAGCGCCTCGGCCTCGGCCAGCGCCAGCGCCTCGGCCTCCGGGTTCTTCACCGACTCCAGGAGCAGCTGGGCCACGTCGACGACCTGGACGTGTTCCTTCGCCTTGCCGTCGTTCTTCTTGCCGTTGACCGAGTCCGTCAGCATCACCAGGCAGAACGGGCACGCGGTGGAGACGATGTCCGGGTTCAGGGACAGGGCCTCGTCGACGCGCTCGTTGTTGATGCGCTTGCCGATGCGCTCTTCCATCCACATGCGCGCGCCACCCGCGCCGCAGCAGAAGCCCCGCTCCTTGTGGCGGTGCATCTCCTGCTGGCGCAGCCCCGGCACGGCCGACATGATCTCGCGCGGCGGCGTGTAGACCTTGTTGTGGCGGCCCAGGTAGCAGGGGTCGTGGTACGTGATCAGCCCGTCGACCGGCGTCACCGGCAGCAGCCGGCCCTCGTCGATCAGGTGCTGGAGCAGCTGCGTGTGGTGGATGACCTCGTACTCGCCGCCCAGCTGCGGGTACTCGTTCGCGATGGTGTTGAAGCAGTGCGGGCAGGTGGAGACGATCCGCTTCGCCGACTTGGGCTTGCGCGTCGACTCGTCCTCGTCGTCCTCGCCGAACGCCATGTTCAGCATGGCCACGTTCTCCTGGGCCAGCTGCTGGAACAGCGGCTCGTTGCCCAGGCGGCGCGGGGAGTCACCGGTGCACTTCTCGTCGCCGCCCATGATCGCGAACTTGACGCCCGCGATGTTGAGGAGCTCGGCGAAGGCCTTCGTGGTCTTCTTCGCGCGGTCCTCCAGCGCGCCCGCGCAGCCGACCCAGTACAGGTAGTCGAACTCGGAGAGGTCCTCCGCGTCCTTCCCGATGATCGGGACCTCGAAGTCGACCTCCTTCGTCCACTCCACCCGCTGCTTCTTCGCGAGGCCCCAGGGGTTGCCCTTCTTCTCCAGGTTCTTGAGCATCGTGCCCGCCTCCGACGGGAACGCGCTCTCGATCATCACCTGGTAGCGCCGCATGTCGACGATGTGGTCGATGTGCTCGATGTCGACCGGGCACTGCTCCACGCACGCGCCGCAGGTGGTGCAGGACCACAGCACGTCGGGGTCGATGACGCCGTTCTCCTCGGCGGTGCCGATGAGCGGGCGCTCCGCCTCCGCCAGGGCCGCCGCGGGGACGTTCGCGAGCTGCTCCGGCGTGGCCTTCTCGTTGCCCTCCATGTCCTTGCCGCCGCCCGCGAGCAGGTACGGCGCCTTGGCGTGCGCGTGGTCGCGCAGCGACATGACGAGCAGCTTCGGGGACAGCGGCTTGCCCGTGTTCCAGGCCGGGCACTGCGACTGGCAGCGGCCGCACTCGGTGCAGGTGGAGAAGTCGAGGATGCCCTTCCAGGAGAACTGCTCGACCTGGGAGACGCCGAAGACGTCGTCCTCGCCCGGCTCCTCGAAGTCGATCTCCTTGCCGCCGCTGGTCATCGGCTGGAGGGCGCCCAGCGCCGTGGCGCCGTCCGCGTTCCGCTTGAACCAGATGTTCGGGAAGCCGAGGAAGCGGTGCCAGGCGACACCCATGTTGGTGTTCAGCGAGACGACGATCATCCAGATCAGCGAGACGCCGATCTTGACCATCGCGGTGAAGTAGATCGCGTTCTGCAGCGCGCCGAGGGAGAGCCCCTTGAAGGCCAGCACCAGCGGGTACGAGACGAAGTACGCGGGCTCGTACGAGTCGACGTGGTGGATCGCGCCCTCAAGGCCGCGCAGGCACAGGATCGCGAGGCCGATGGTGAGGATCACGTACTCGACGAAGTACGCCTGCCAGGCCTTGGAGCCCGTGAAGCGCGACTTGCGGCCCGCCCGGGAGGGCAGCGACAGCAGGCGGATGGCGATCAGCACGGCGATGCCGAGGATCGTCATGATCCCGATGAACTCGATGTACAGCTCGAACGGCAGGAAGTCCCCGACGATCGGCAGCACCCAGTCGGCCTGGAAGAGCTGGCCGTACGCCTGCAGCAGCGTCGGCGGCAGCGTCAGGAAGCCGATCGCGACGAACCAGTGCGCGAAGCCGACGATGCCCCAGCGGTTCATGCGGCTGTGTCCGAGGAACTCCCGGACCAGGGTGATCGTTCGGGCCTTGGGGTCGTCCGTGCGGCTGCCCGCCGGCACGGGCTGACCGAGCTTCACGAACCGGTAGATCTGCGCCACGGCTCGGGCGAGCAGCGCGACGCCGACCACGGTCAGGACCAGCGACACGATGATCGCGGCGAGTTGCATGGAGGGGCTCCTCGGGCGGCATTACTAAGCGGTAACTTATTCAGTCAAGGCTTGAGGTTACCCATTCCCGACGCCGCAATGTAGCTGAGCGCGCGGTGATCTGTGTCGCTCAGGCTTGCCTATGCACGCCGCCCGGTGCCGCCCCGCGCAGACCTGTGCCGACGGGCCGCCCGGGGGGTCTGGGCCAGGATCGCGAGATCCATCCCCAGCCAGTGGCTCTCCACATAGTGCCGGTCCAGGAGGGCCATTTCCTCCCAGGGGAGGTCGGAGCGCGCGCTCACCTGCCACAACCCGGTCATTCCGGGCTTTACGAGGAGCCGGTCCGGGCGGTCCGTACCCGCCCCCGGGCGCGGCCCGACCAGTGACATCTCACCTCGGAGCACATTGAGCAGCTGAGGCAGCGCGTCCAGGGCGCAGCGCTCCACCGCCGTCCCCAGCCACCCCGCCCCCGCGTCCGTCCGTAGTCGCCAGGTGCGGAACGGCCGCCCCCCGAGGCCCGCCGCCGGCTCCCGTGCGAAGGCCCGCCCGCCCTGGCCGGCGCACAGCAGCGCGGCGATCACCAGCAGCGGCAGGGCGAACACCGCGGCCAGCGGCAGTGCCCCCAGCAGGTCTACGACCCGCTTCGCTGGGCAGGCGGGGAGACGAGGCGGCCGCAGGGTGGGGGCGAGGCGTCGGATTGCGGGTGGTGCGAAGGACGGCAGCGGCATGCACGCACCGTGCCGTGCGCCTCCGGCGGCTGGGCGGTGCCGCGCAGCGCAGGCCGTCGAGCGTCGCCCGCTCGGCCCCGCCGGGGCCCCGGCCGTCACTCGGATGAGCGTAAGACTGATGTAAAAGTTGAGCCCCCCAGGCTCACCTCTGTTGACGCACGCGTCGCGTTGCGGCATGGTTGAGTCCGTTGCACTCAAGTCAGCTGGAGGAATTGAAATGGCACGTGCGGTCGGCATCGACCTGGGCACCACGAACTCCGTCGTCAGCGTTCTCGAAGGCGGCGAGCCCACCGTCATCACCAACGCCGAGGGCGCCAGGACCACGCCGTCCGTCGTCGCCTTCGCCAAGAACGGTGAGGTCCTCGTCGGCGAGGTGGCCAAGCGCCAGGCGGTCACGAACGTGGACCGGACCATCCGCTCCGTCAAGCGCCACATGGGCACTGACTGGAAGATCAACCTGGATGGCAAGGACTTCAACCCGCAGCAGATGAGCGCCTTCATCCTGCAGAAGCTGAAGCGCGACGCCGAGGCGTACCTGGGCGAGAAGGTCACGGACGCGGTCATCACCGTCCCGGCCTACTTCAACGACTCCGAGCGTCAGGCGACGAAGGAGGCCGGCGAGATCGCGGGCCTGAACGTCCTGCGCATCGTCAACGAGCCGACGGCCGCCGCCCTGGCCTACGGCCTCGACAAGGACGACCAGACCATCCTGGTCTTCGACCTCGGTGGCGGCACCTTCGACGTGTCGCTCCTGGAGATCGGCGACGGCGTCGTCGAGGTCAAGGCGACCAACGGTGACAACCACCTCGGTGGTGACGACTGGGACCAGCGCGTCGTGGACTACCTGGTGAAGCAGTTCCTGGGCGGTCACGGCGTGGACCTCTCCAAGGACAAGATGGCGCTCCAGCGCCTGCGCGAGGCCGCCGAGAAGGCGAAGATCGAGCTGTCCTCCTCCACGGAGACCACGATCAACCTGCCCTACATCACGGCTTCCGCCGAGGGCCCGCTGCACCTGGACGAGAAGCTCACGCGCGCCCAGTTCCAGCAGCTGACGGCCGACCTCCTGGACCGTTGCAAGACCCCGTTCCACAACGTCATCAAGGACGCCGGCATCCAGCTGTCCGAGATCGACCACGTGGTCCTGGTCGGCGGCTCCACCCGCATGCCGGCCGTCGCCGAGCTCGTCAAGGAGCTCACCGGCGGTCAGGACGCCAACAAGGGCGTCAACCCGGACGAGGTCGTCGCCATCGGCGCCACCCTCCAGGCCGGTGTGCTCAAGGGTGAGGTCAAGGACGTCCTGCTCCTCGACGTGACCCCGCTGTCCCTCGGCATCGAGACCAAGGGCGGCATCATGACCAAGCTCATCGAGCGCAACACCACGATCCCGACCAAGCGGTCCGAGATCTTCACGACGGCCGAGGACAACCAGCCGTCCGTGCAGATCCAGGTCTACCAGGGCGAGCGCGAGATCGCGGCGTACAACAAGAAGCTCGGCATGTTCGAGCTGACCGGCCTGCCGCCGGCCCCGCGTGGCGTCCCGCAGATCGAGGTCTCCTTCGACATCGACGCGAACGGCATCATGCACGTCACGGCCAAGGACCTTGGCACGGGCAAGGAGCAGAAGATGACCGTCACCGGCGGCTCCTCGCTCGGCAAGGACGAGGTCGACCGCATGCGCCAGGAGGCGGAGCAGTACGCGGACGAGGACCTGCGCCGCAAGGAGGCCGCCGAGTCCCGCAACCAGGGCGAGCAGCTCGTCTACCAGACGGAGAAGTTCCTCGCGGAGAACGCGGAGAAGGTTCCGGCCGAGGTCAAGACCGAGGTCGAGACCGCGATCACCGAGCTGAAGGAAAAGCTCAAGGGTGACGACGCGGCCGAGATCCGCACCGCGACCGAGAAGCTCGGCGCCGTCAGCCAGAAGCTCGGCCAGGCCATCTACGCCGACGCCCAGGCCGCCCAGGCCGCCGGCGGCGCCGGTGAGGGCCAGCAGGCGAAGGCCGACGACGACGTGGTGGACGCCGAGATCGTCGACGACGAGAAGCCGAAGGGCGGCGCTGCCTGATGTCGGAGGAGACCCCGGGCTTCGAGGAGAAGCCCGAAGTCCCCGCCGGCGCCACGCCTGACGACGCCGCCGAGCCGAAGAAGGCCGCCGACTCCTCCGAGGAGGAGGCGGCGGCCCCGGCCGGGGACTCCGCAGCAGCACAGGACACCGGCCGCGAGGCCGCCCTTCTGGCGCAGCTCGACCAGGCCCGTACCGCGCTCGGCGAGCGCACCGCGGACCTCCAGCGGCTCCAGGCGGAGTACCAGAACTACCGCCGCCGTGTGGAGCGGGACCGCATCGCCGTCCAGGAGGTCGCTGTCGCGAAGCTCCTGACGGAGCTGCTCCCGACCCTGGACGACATCGGCCGCGCGCGGGATCATGGCGAGCTGGTCGGCGGCTTCAAGTCGGTGGCCGAATCGCTGGAGACGGCCGCGGCCAAGATGGGCCTCCAGCAGTTCGGCAAGGAGGGCGAGCCCTTCGACCCGACGATCCACGAGGCCCTGATGCACTCGTACGCGCCGGACGTCACCGAGGACACCTGCGTGGCGATCCTGCAGCCGGGGTACCGGATCGGCGAGCGTACGATCCGCCCCGCGCGGGTCGCGGTGGCCGAGCCCCAGCCGGGTGCGGCCCCGGCCGCCAAGTCCGAGTCCTCGGAGGGCGAAGCACCGTCCGACAAGGACACGGATGCCCCCGAAAAGGGCTGACGCGGTACACGTAGAGGAACGAGAGGAGGGCCACCGGGGATGAGCACGAAGGACTTCGTCGAGAAGGACTACTACAAGGTCCTCGGTGTCCCGAAGGACGCCACCGAGGCCGAGATCAAGAAGGCGTACCGGAAGCTCGCCCGCGAGTTCCACCCGGACGCCAACAAGGGCGACGCCTCGGCGGAAGAGCGCTTCAAGGAGATCTCCGAGGCGAACGACATCCTCGGCGACGCCAAGAAGCGCAAGGAGTACGACGAGGCGCGCGCCCTCTTCGGCAACGGTGGCTTCCGCCCCGGGCCGGGCGGGGGCGGCGGCTCGTTCAACTTCGACCTCGGCGACCTCTTCGGCGGTCAGCAGCCGGGCGGCGGCGGCGCGGGCGGCGGCTTCGGCGGCGGCCTGGGCGATGTGTTCGGCGGCCTGTTCAACCGCGGCGGCGCCGGCGCCGGCCCGGGAGCCCGTGTCCAGCCGCGCCGCGGCCAGGACATCGAGTCCGAGGTCACGCTGTCCTTCACGGAGGCGGTGGACGGGGCGACCGTCCCGCTCCGGATGTCCTCCCAGGCTCCCTGCAAGGCCTGTTCGGGCACCGGCGACAAGAACGGCACCCCCCGGGTGTGCCCGACCTGCGTCGGTACCGGCCAGGTCTCGCGCGGCAGCGGCGGCGGCTTCTCGCTGACCGACCCCTGCGCGGACTGCAAGGGCCGCGGTCTGATCGCGGAGAACCCCTGCGACGTCTGCAAGGGCAGCGGCCGCGCCCGCAGCTCCCGCACCATGCAGGTCCGGATCCCGGCGGGCGTCTCCGACGGCCAGCGGATCCGGCTGCGCGGCAAGGGCACTCCGGGCGAGCGCGGCGGACCCGCGGGTGACCTCTACGTGGTGGTCCACGTGGACACGCACCCCGTGTTCGGCCGCAAGGGCGACAACCTGACGGTGACGGTCCCGGTGGACTTCGCGGAGGCCGCCCTCGGCGCCGAGATCAGGGTCCCGACCCTGAACGGCCCGTCGGTGACGCTGAAGCTGCCGCCGGGCACGCCCAACGGCCGGACGATGCGGGCCCGCGGCAAGGGCGCGGTCCGCAAGGACGGCACCCGCGGCGACCTGCTGGTGACGGTCGAGGTGGCCGTGCCGGCGGAGCTGTCGGACAAGGCGCGCGAGGCGCTGGAGATGTACCGCGTCGCGACCGAGTCGGAAGACCCGCGCGCCGCGCTGTTCGAGTCCGCGAAGGGAGCATGAGATGGACGGCCGCCGCAGACAGCCCCGTTTCGGCAACGGGGCTTATGAACTCACCGACGAGACCCCGGTCTACGTGATCTCGGTGGCCGCCCAGCTCTCCGGCCTGCACCCGCAGACCCTCCGCCAGTACGACCGCCTCGGCCTGGTCTCCCCGGACCGGACGGCCGGCCGCGGCCGGCGCTACTCGGCCCGGGACATCGAGCTGCTCCGCACGGTGCAGGCGCTGTCCCAGGACGAGGGCATCAACCTGGCGGGCATCAAGCGCATCATCGAGCTGGAGAACCAGGTGGCCGCCCTCCAGCAGCGCGTGGCCGAACTGGCGGCCACCGTGGACGGCGCCGCCGCCACCCTGCGGGCCCGCGAGGCCCAGGTGCACGCCTCGTACCGCCGGGACCTGGTTCCGTACCAGCCGCCGGTGCCGGGCAACGCGCTGGTCGTCTGGCGCCCCAAGCGCCCGTCGGACTGACGGCGGGGCCCCCGCGGCCCTGTGCGTACCGAAGGCCCCGCCCGGAATCCCGGGCGGGGCCTTCGGCGCGTACGTACAGGGGACGCGCCGTCAGCACTTCGGCAGCTGTGACGGGTCCCCGTGCAGGATCCCCGACTGGGCGATGAGGTAGCCCAGCTGCGCCCGGCTGCCGCTCCCCAGCGCGGTGGCCAGCTTGGCGATGTGCGCCCGGCAGGTCCGTACGTTCATTCCCAGCCGGCGCGCGATGGCCTCGTCCACGTGCCCCTCGATGAGGAGCTGCGCGATGGACCGCTGCACGCCGGAGATGCCCTCGGGCATGTGCGTGTACGTCACCTCGTCGCGCAACGGCACCGCACGGCGCCAGAGTTGCTCGAAGACCTTGATGAGATACTGGACGAGCCCCGGATGGCGGAGTTCCAGTGCCACCCGCCGGTCTTCGCTGACGGGGATGAAGGCGACGGTCCGGTCGAAGATGATGAGGCGCTCGATCAGCTCCTCCAGCGTGCGGATCTCAACCTTCCCGGTGGAAATGCGGTCCACATAGGCGAGGGTGCCCTGGCTGTGGCGCGCGGTGTGCTGGTAGAGGGTCCGGATGCTCACGCCCCGGTCGATCAGCGGGGCGTCGCGCTCCAGGGCCTCACTGAGGACGAACGACGGCCGGGCGCCGCCCGGCTGGACGGTCAGCATCTCGGTGTGGCACTCGGCGGTGGCGAGGTCCAGGGCGGCGTTGATCTGGTCGAACCCCTCCAGCACGGTGATGGCGTGGGTGTTCGCCGGGCTCTGGGCACTGATGGCGAGGAAAGGCTCGAATGCATCGGTGAGGTCGATGGCGGTGCGTCTGCGGTCCTGGATCTCACGTTCGAGTGGATGGAGACGTTGGGCCAGAGCGACGGACGGGGGAACCGCGCGGAGCTGGTTCGCGTCATCCGGGTCGGGCCGCAGCAGACCGAATTCGAGCAGGCAGGGAGCGTTTGCCACTTCGCCCCTGGGTACCCGGCCGGTGCTCAGCGCCGCCGCGTACAGGCGTGCCCCCTCGTCGCACATGGCCGTGACGGGGTGGGGATGTGTCGGGTTTGTGTAGTTTATGGGCAAATCTCCACCCCCCAGGGTCCTGAACATGCAAGAACATGATGCATCGTCCCTGTGGCCGTAACGTGCCTGAATGAGCCATGGTCTGACGTGCGGGGGAGAGGATTCCATCAAGTGAGGACGAAGCCGACCATGTACAAGAGAATGCTTCGCTCGGCGCTTGCCGTTGTTTTCTCCGCTGTCGCGGTCTTTGGGGCAGTCAGCGTCGTCAATGGTGATGCGGGGAGCGCTCTGGCCAGTGACAGCGGTTGGAACACCACGCCGGCAGGGGAGTCGGACAGCGGTTGGAACATCGTGCCGACACTGAAGTCGGACAGCGGCTGGAACGCCAAGCCGGCGGCCGAGCCGGACAGTGGTTGGAACGCCGCGCCCGTGAAGGCCGTCTGATGACCCCCGACGACCGTGACTTCCGGCGCGAAATGGCCTCGGCGTACCGGTCCGGATGGCAGTTCATAGACCTGGCCACGGCGATCCCCCACGCCGGAGATTCGCTGATGGTCACCCTGTTCGGCCAGCCGATCGTCGTCGTGCGCGAGGAAGACGAAGACGTCCGCGCCTACCGCTGTCTGCGCCGCCCCCGCGGCGCGCCGCAGCCCGTCCGCTGCGAGGTCCGGTACGGCATGGTCTTCGTCAATCTCGATCAGCGCGACCACCAGCTTTTCGAACCGGACATCACCACCGCCACCCCCCGCAGTGCCTGACGCGATTCCCCCGTCGTTGCAGATCGCTCAGGCGCTACCCCCACACAGCGGCGCCATCGTGGACCTGACCACGATGGCGCCGCTGTGATGTCCGCGTCCAGTGGTTGAACCGGACAATTAATCGTGATCCTTTTCCGCCCGTCGTGCCCGGTCGCGCCCGGTCAGGCCCGTCCCATGGCCCGGTCCAGGGTGATCTCCACGACCACCCGGTCCGGGTTCGGCGACGGCACCCGCCCGTACCGCTCGGCGTAGCGCGCCACCGCCTCGGCGACCGAGGCCTCGTCCGTACGGACCACCGCGCGCCCCTCCAGCGTCGCCCAGCGGCGCCCCTCCATCTGGCAGACCGCGACCCGCGCCGAGCCGCCCGGGGCGCTCTCCATCGCCGCCAGGACGTTGCGGACCTTCTTGCTGTGCTTGTTGCTGATCACCCGCGCGAGCCCGGCCCCGGGGTCGTACGTCACGCCGACCGGCACCACGTGCGGGCTCCCGTCGGGCCGCGGGGTGGTCAGCGTGCAGACGTGCCGCTCCTGCCAGAAGGCGAGGTACTCGGGCGTCGGGTTGAGTACGTCATGACCTGGGTTCGAAACACGCATGCGCCGAAGCGTACGTCCGACAGCCTTGAGTGGAATAGACTCAACTTTATACAGGTTGCTGATAGCAGAGTGTGTGCAGGACGCACGAACCGTACGGAGAGGAGACGTCGCAGGTGGATGCCGAGCTGACCAACAAGAGCCGGGACGCGCTCAACGCGGCCACCAGCAGGGCCGTCAAGGACGGGAACGCGGACCTGACCCCCGCACACCTGCTCCTGGCCCTGCTCGCCGGCCAGGACAACGAGAACATCACCGATCTGCTCGCCGCCACCGAGGCCGACCAGGCCGCCGTGCGCGACGGCGCGGAGCGGCTCGTCGCCGCCCTGCCCAGCGTCACCGGCTCCACCGTCGCGCCCCCGCAGGCCACCCGCGACCTCCTCGCCGTACTCGCCGAGGCCGACGCGCAGGCCGGGAAGCTCGGCGACGAGTACCTGTCCACCGAACACCTCCTCATCGCCCTCGCCGCCAAGGGCGCGGCGGCCGGTGAGGTCCTTTCCGCCGAGGGCGCGACCGCCGCGAAGCTGCTGGCCGCCTTCCAGAACGCACGAGGAGGACGGCGGGTGACCAGCCCCGACCCCGAGGGCCAGTACAAGGCCCTGGAGAAGTTCGGCACGGACTTCACGGCCGCCGCCCGCGAGGGCAAGCTCGACCCGGTCATCGGCCGCGACCAGGAGATCCGGCGCGTCGTCCAGGTCCTCTCCCGCCGTACGAAGAACAACCCGGTGCTCATCGGCGAGCCCGGCGTCGGCAAGACGGCCGTCGTCGAGGGGCTGGCCCAGCGCATCGTCAAGGGCGACGTCCCCGAGTCCCTGAAGAACAAGCGGCTGGTCTCCCTCGACCTCGGCGCGATGGTCGCGGGCGCCAAGTACCGCGGCGAGTTCGAGGAGCGCCTGAAGACCGTCCTCGCCGAGATCAAGTCGAGCGACGGCCAGATCATCACCTTCATCGACGAGCTCCACACCGTCGTCGGCGCGGGCGCCGGCGGGGACTCGGCCATGGACGCGGGCAACATGCTCAAGCCCATGCTGGCCCGCGGCGAGCTGCGGATGGTCGGCGCGACCACCCTCGACGAGTACCGCGAGCGCATCGAGAAGGACCCGGCGCTGGAGCGCCGCTTCCAGCAGGTGCTGGTGTCGGAGCCGAGCGTCGAGGACACCATCGCGATCCTGCGCGGCCTCAAGGGCCGGTACGAGGCGCACCACAAGGTCGTCATCAACGACAGCGCGCTCGTCGCCGCGGCCACCCTCTCCGACCGGTACATCACCTCCCGGTTCCTCCCCGACAAGGCCATCGACCTCGTCGACGAGGCCGCGTCCCGGCTGCGCATGGAGATCGACTCCTCCCCGCTGGAGATCGACGAGCTCCAGCGCGCCGTGGACCGCCTGCGCATGGAGGAGCTGGCGCTGAAGAACGAGTCCGACCCGGCCTCGCTGGAGCGCCTCGACAAGCTGCGCAAGGACCTCGCGGACAAGGAGGAGGACCTGCGCGGCCTCACCGCCCGCTGGGAGAAGGAGAAGCAGTCCCTCAACCGGGTCGGCGAGCTCAAGGAGCGCCTCGACGACCTGCGCGGGCAGGCCGAGCGCGCCCAGCGCGACGGCGACTTCGACGCCGCCTCCAAGCTGCTCTACGGGGAGATCCCCGAGCTGGAGCGCGAGCTGGAGGAGGCCACCGAGGCCGAGGCCGAGGCGTCCAAGGGGACGATGGTCAAGGACGAGGTCGGCCCCGACGACATCGCGGACGTGGTGGGCGCCTGGACGGGCATCCCGGCGGGCCGCCTGCTGGAGGGCGAGACGCAGAAGCTGCTGCGCATGGAGGACGAGCTGGGCCGCCGCCTGATCGGCCAGCAAGAGGCCGTACGGGCCGTCTCGGACGCCGTGCGCCGCACCCGGGCCGGCATCGCCGACCCGGACCGCCCGACGGGCTCCTTCCTCTTCCTGGGGCCCACGGGCGTCGGCAAGACGGAGCTGGCGAAGGCCCTCGCGGACTTCCTCTTCGACGACGAGCGGGCCATGGTCCGCATCGACATGTCGGAGTACTCCGAGAAGCACAGCGTGGCCCGGCTGGTCGGCGCCCCGCCCGGGTACGTGGGGTACGAGGAGGGCGGCCAGCTCACCGAGGCCGTCCGGCGCCGCCCGTACAGCGTGGTGCTGCTGGACGAGGTGGAGAAGGCCCACCCCGAGGTCTTCGACATCCTGCTCCAGGTCCTCGACGACGGCCGCCTCACGGACGGCCAGGGCCGCACCGTGGACTTCCGCAACACCATCCTGATCCTGACCTCCAACCTGGGCAGCCAGTTCTTGACGGACCCGGCGACCTCGGCGGAGGACAAGAAGGCCAGGGTCCTGGAAGTGGTGCGGGGATCCTTCAAGCCCGAGTTCCTCAACCGCCTCGACGACCTGGTGGTCTTCTCCGCCCTGACCCGGGACGAGCTGGCGCACATCGCCGAGCTCCAGATCGGCTCCCTCGCCAGGCGGCTGGCCGCCCGCCGCCTGACCCTGGACGTCACCCCCGAGGCCCTGGCCTGGCTCGCGGACAAGGGCAACGACCCCGCCTACGGCGCCCGCCCGCTGCGCCGCCTGATCCAGACGGCGATCGGCGACCGCCTGGCCAAGGAGATCCTCTCCGGCGAGGTCAAGGACGGCGACACCGTCCGCGTCGCCGTGGCGGGCGAGGACCTCCTGGTCGGCAAGGCCCTCTGAGCATTCGGGCGTGATCCGTTTCACGCGTGAGACAACGTGGCTATGGTTGTCTCACGCGTGAAATGGGAATTCACATGCTCACAAGGCTCTGGGAGGTGCGTTACGGATGCTGTTGAGCTTCCGCGTGGCGAACCACGGTTCCTTGCGTGAACCCCAGGAACTCAATTTCGTCCCGTCGTACGCGGACGACCGGCCGGCGGTTCCGGTGGTGGCCGTCTACGGGGCGAACGCGTCGGGGAAATCGACTCTCATCGACGCGTACGCCTTCTTCCAGAAGGCGATCGAGCAGTCGCAGGCCCGGTGGCTGCCCGGCGCCCCGGTGCCCAGGCGCCCCTTCCTGCTCGACCACACCAGCCGCGACGAGGTCTCCACCTACGCCGTCGACGTCCTGCTGGACGGTGTCCGCTACGCCTACGGCTTCAGCGTGACCGACCACGAGATCGTCGAGGAATGGCTGTACAGCTATCCCAAGGCCCGAAGGCGCGTTCTCTTCGAGCGTTCCGCGATGGCCATGACGTACGGGGCGACGCTGGGCGGCGGCAAGGTCGCAGCGGAGCGCATCCTGCGGCCGAACAGCCTCTACCTCTCGGCCGCGGCCCAGTCCTCGCACACCGAGCTGGGCAGGCTGTGGACCTGGCTCACCCGCGCCTTCGTCGTCAACGACTCGACCCGGCAGGTGCTGGTCCACTCGGCAGCCGGCGCGATGGCCGCCTCCTTCTATCAGTCCTTTGCCGACGCGGGCCTTCCCATCGGCTCGGAGGTCCTGGCGGCAGCGGACCTCGGGGTCCATGAGATCCGGGAGGGCCAGGAGCGACCCGGGGCCACGTTCCCCGAGGACGAACTCCGCCCACGGCTGTCGGCGCACCTGCGATCGGCGGCATCACGGTCGCTGGAGTTCGTCCATGTGGTGGACGGCGAGGAATTCATCCTCCCCGTGGAAGCGGAATCGGCGGGCACCAAAACCTGGCTCAACCTGGTGAGCACCGGGCTCACGGCGGTGTTGGGAGGGGAAGCGATGTGGGTGGACGAGATCGACATCAGCCTGCACCCCATGCTGACCGCCAAACTCATCTCGCTCTTCCAGGACCCCGAGCTGAACCCGCGCGGAGCCCAGCTGATCTTCACCACTCACGACGCGTCGCTCCTCGGAACGATGCTGGGGGAGCAGGTGCTGTCGCGCGACCAGGTGTGGTTCGTCGAAAAGGCCCCCGCCACGGGGGCGGCCGAGCTGTACCCGCTCAGCGATTTCAAGCCGAGGAAGGGCGAGAACTTCGAACGCCGCTACCTGGCTGGAAGCTATGGCGCGGTACCGCTCCTCCCGGAGACGGCGTTCGAAGACATGCTCAGGAAGTACTGGGGGGCACATGGCGGCGAGGCGGTTTCCGCGTGAGGGATCGGGGCGCCGGCGGGGTCCGGTCCGGCGGTCGGCGCGCACGCTGCTGATCGTCTGTGGCAGCAAGGAGACGGAACGCCAGTACCTGCAAGGGCTGCGGGATCATCTGCGGAACCCGGCAGTGGCGGTAAAGGTTCTGGGCAAGGCGTGCTCGCCCGCCCAGCTCGTCGCCTACACGATCGGTCAGCGAGACCTTGCGGACGGCTACGACGAGGTCTGGTGTGTCTTCGACGTGGACCAGTTCCATGACGTCGACGAAGCCGTCATCCAGGCCCGGCGCGCCGGAATCAAGGTCGCCGTGTCGAACCCGTGCTTCGAGGTGTGGCTGCTCCTGCACTTCGCGGATCACCGGGTGCACGTCGAGACGTACAAGAAGCTGTTGCCGCTCCTGCGGAAGCACGTCCCCGCGTACGACAAGACCCGGGTCGACTTCGCCGCGTACCGGCAGGGCCTGAAGGCGGCCGCGGAACGGGCCGAGAGTCTCGACCCGACGGGGGACCACCACGCGCGAAACCCGTCGTCAGGCGTCTGGCAGCTGACGAACCGCATGACCGATCCCGACGCGCCCTGACCTGATCCTGTCCGCCCGGAGCGGATCGGCGGTGCGGGGGTGGACACGGGGTAGGAGCGATGGGGGAGGATGACGTCATCCGCACGAAGGGAAGTACACGGTGAGCATCGACCCGGCCTCGATTCCGAACTTCGGAGGGCAGCAGCCCGATCCGCAGGCCACAGGACCGGCGGGCCCCGTCGTCCCCGACCAGGACCTGGTGAAGCAGCTCCTGGACCAGATGGAGCTCAAGTACGTCGTCGACGACGAGGGCGACCTCGCGGCGCCGTGGGAGGATTTCCGCACGTACTTCATGTTCCGCGGCGAAGACGAGCAGCAGGTCTTCTCCGTGCGGACCTTCTACGACCGCCCGCACAAGATCGACGAGAAGCCGCAGCTCCTTGAGTCGATCGACGACTGGAACCGCCGCACCCTGTGGCCGAAGGTCTACAGCCACACGCACGACGACGGTTCCGTCCGTCTGATCGGCGAGGCGCAGATGCTGATCGGCACCGGCGTCAACCTGGAGCACTTCGTCTCCTCCACGGTCAGCTGGGTCCGCGCGTCCATCGAGTTCGACAAGTGGCTCGTGGAGCAGCTCGGCCTGGAGCAGGACGTCGACTCCGCCGACGGCGACGACAAGGGTGACGACGACGGCGAAGCCACCAACTAGCCGTCACCCGTCACAGCGGTACTTTGGCGACGAGGAGCAGGTACACCCCGTAGCCGTAGGAGAGCCCGGCCAGCCCCGCGGTGAGTATCACCGCGGTGCCGTGCCGGGCTCTCGCCATGACGGCCGCCACCGGGAGCAGCAGCGGGAACGCGGGGACCAGGAAGCGCGGCTTGGACTCGAAGAACCCGGCCCCGCCGTAGGTGATCACCATCAGGACCCCCGTGTACACGAGCACCGGGAGCGGCATCCGGTCCAGGGCCAGCAGGATCGCCAGCAGTCCCGCCGCGGCCAGGACGAACACGGTCGCGGCGGTGGCCAGCGGTACGTTCCCGCCGGTGACCACCTTCTCCGTCGAGCGCAGCGCGCCGCCGCCGAAGTCGAAGCGGGAGCCCCACCGGCTCTGCACCTCGAAGTAGCCGCCGAGCGGATCCCCGGTGCGCACCCCCACCGCCACGACGTACGCGGCCCAGCCCGCCGGCGCGAGCACCCCGGCCGCCCAGACCCAGGGTGCCCGGGATCTTCGCAGCAGCACCTCGTGGAAGGCCGTGACGGAGACGGCCGCGGCCACCGCGATCCCGGTCGGCCTGGTCAGCCCGGCGAGTATCGCCAGTCCCGCCGCCCACAGCCACCGCCCGGTCAGCACGGCGTACAGGCTCCAGGCGGCCAGCGCGGTCAGCAGCGCCTCCGTGTAGCCGAGGGTCAGCACCACCGAGTGCGGCAGCACCGCCCACAGCGCCACCAGCAGCAGCCCGCCCCGCGGCCCCAGCAGCCGCTCCCCGACCTTGTACACGCCGACGGCCGCGAGCGCGGCGGCCGTCCAGGCGACCAGCAGCGCGGCTGCGGGGGTGCCGCCGGCCAGCCCCACCAGGTACGGGTAGAGCGGGAAGAAGGCGTAGTCGCTCTGCACGGACCCGGTGACGGGCCACATCTGGGTGCGCCCGTAGCCGTGGGCGGCGATGTGCAGGTACCAGACGGAGTCCCAGGAACCGCCGAGGACCTTGACCGGGCTCTTGCCGGCCCACCACGCGCCGGCGGCGAGCACCAGCACCCCGCCGCCGCGCACCGCGGCGAACACCCCGAGCGCGCGGAAGGCAGCGGGCGTGGCCGTGCCTACCGCCCGTACGGAGACGGTGGTCACGTCAGCCGCTGAAGGCGCTCGACGGCCTCGCGCAGGACTTCGGTCTTCTTGCAGAACGCCCAGCGCACCTGGGTGGTCCCGGCGGACTTGTCGTCGTAGAAGACCTGGTTGGGGATGGCGACGACCCCGCAGCGCTCGGGCAGGGCGCGGCAGAAGGCGATGCCGTCGCTCTCGCCGAGGGGCGCGATGTCGGTGGTGACGAAGTACGTGCCCTGGGGGCGGTAGACCTGGAAGCCGGCCGCGGCGAGGCCGTCGGAGAGCAGGTCGCGTTTGGCGGCGAGGTCGGCGCGCAGGCCCTCGTAGTAGGAGTCGGGGAGGCCGAGGGCCTCGGCGACGGCGTACTGGAAGGGGCCGGAGGAGACGTAGGTCAGGAACTGCTTGACGGAGCGGACGGCGGTGACCAGCTCGGGCGTGGAGGTGATCCAGCCGACCTTCCAGCCGGTGAAGGAGTACGTCTTGCCCGCGCTGGAGATCGTCACCGTCCGCTCCCGCATGCCGGGCAGCGAGGCCAGCGGGGTGTGGGAGCCCTCGAAGACGAGGTGCTCGTACACCTCGTCGGTGATGACGAGCAGGTCGTGGCGGACGGCGAGCTCGGCGATCCCCGCGAGTTCGGCCGGGGTCAGGACGGTGCCCGTCGGGTTGTGGGGGGTGTTGAGCAGCAGCAGCCGGGTGCGCGGGGTGATGGCGTCGCGCAGCGCGTCGAGGTCGGGGCGGAAGTCCGGGGCGCGCAGGGTGAGGGGGACGCGGACGGCGCCGGCCATGGCGATGCAGGCCGCGTAGGAGTCGTAGAAGGGTTCGAGGGCGATGACCTCGTCGCCCGGTTCGAGGAGGGCCAGCAGGGCGGCGGCGATGGCCTCGGTGGCGCCCGCGGTGACCAGGACCTCGGTGTCCGGGTCGTAGGACAGGCCGTAGAAGCGCTGTTGGTGGGCGGTGATCGCGGTGCGCAGCTCGGGGACGCCGGGGCCGGGCGGGTACTGGTTGCCGAGGCCGGAGAGGACCGCGCGGGAGGCGGCCTCGGCGATCTCGGCCGGGCCGTCGGTGTCCGGGAAGCCCTGGCCGAGGTTGATCGACCCGGTGCGGGCGGCCAGCGCCGACATCTCCGCGAAGATCGTCGTACCGAATGCGGCGAGGCGGCGGTTGAGGAAGGGGCGGTTGTTGCCCGCGGGTGCGCTCATGGGCGCCATCCTGGGCCGAACCTCTGGAGTTGCTCAAGTGTGCTTTCGCGCGGATGGCCCGCGGGCATCCCCACCTCACGCGGGACGCGGGGATCCCGCCCCCCGGGGGACCGGGGCGTGAGAGAGGGGCGAGCAGATGCTGCTGGCCGTCGTGATCTTCGTAAGTGTGGTGGTCGTCGTCTGTCTCGTGGCCGTGGGAGCCCGGAGCAAGGGGGCGTCCGGCCGCGGTTTCCGCTCCGGTTCCGGATTGCGTTCCGGTTCGGGCCGAGGCCGCCGCGGTAGCTCGGACGGCGGAACCTGGGTGTCCTCCTGCGGATCGTCCTCTTCCTGCGGATCCTCTTCGTCCTGCGGATCGTCATCGTCCTGCGGGGGATCGTCCTCGTCGTGCGGCGGCGGGGGCTGCGGTTCCAGCTGACACGGGGCAGCACGGGACCGTGTGAAAGGGCGCCCGGCGGGCACACATCCCGTCGGGCGTCCTCATGTCCGCGGGGGTGTGGTTGAACACGTGAACTGTGTAGCCCCCGGGGGGATGTAAACCCCTTCAAGTTGGGTAAAAACGCTGTGAGCGCCGTGCCTTTCATGATTCCCTCGGTTGAGTAGACCAGTCCTCGGACCCTCCTGGACTTCCTGTGGACCCGTGCCGGGTTCCCCCCACCCGTTGACTACCGCTGGCGGGCCCCGGCCCATCTCCCTCGCGCGTTTGCGGAGCCGACTCATGCTCACGACCCTCCAGACCACCTATACCGACACGCGTGCCGCCGATCTCGCCTGGGCCCTGGGACGGGAGCGGCTGCCCGCCCTGGCCGTGCTGAACCTCGATCTCGCGGGCGCGAAGGTGGAGTTGCGCCTGCTCGGGGCCTCCCACCAGGTGCTCCTGGAGGAGGGCGAGGTGCTCTGCTCGGAGACGGTCGCCTGTATGCCCGGCAGCAGTACGCCGCTGCCGCTCGGCGTCGCCAAGCGGCTGGGCGACTGGGAGTACGAGTTCGCCGCCCGCGTCGAGAAGCTGTCGAGCGGCTCCTTCGCCGGGCGCGCCCAGGAGCTGCTGGCCCTCGTCGCGGATCACCCGAACGGGCTCGCCGGAACCTTTCCCGGCAGCCCGCACGCCTTCACCGCCCTGCTCGCGCAGCGTTACGAGGGGCAGGTGCGCTGGCGGACCTGGCACGCGTACCCGCAGGAGGGCCAGTTGGTCGCCACCCGCACCCGGGTGGGCGTACGGACGGGCGCGCCGGCCGACTCCCTGGCACCGGCCGCGCGGTAGCGGCGGGGCCCGGGGCCGGGGGCGTGAAATGGCCGTCATGGTTACGCCAACTGGTCTAAACGGTGCGTCACTTGCACCCATGTGGGTGACCGGGTGTGGGTGGGTGGTGACGTACGGTTCCCCACATGATCGACCGTTCCGCCCCCGGCGGGGTGCTCCCGGCGCCGGAACCGCGGGGCGCCTCGACCGTCCCGGCGGCCGCCCTGCCCGTACGGCCCCGGACCGGCCGACTCCTCGTCCTGGCCACCGTGTTCATCTGCGCCGCCTGCGGGCTCGTCTACGAACTGGAGCTGCTCGCCCTCGGCTCGTACCTCATCGGCGACTCCGTCACCCAGGCCTCCGTGGTGCTCTCCGTCATGGTCTTCGCCATGGGAGTCGGCTCGCTGCTCGCGAAGCGGCTCAGACACCGCCCCGCGCTCGGCTTCGGCGCCATCGAGGCCGGGCTCGCACTGCTCGGCGGGCTCTCCGCCATGGCCCTGTACGCGAGCTTCGCCTGGCTGGGGGAGTCGCAGCCCGCCCTCGTCGCCTTCTCCTTCGCCATCGGGGTGCTCATCGGCGCCGAGATCCCGCTGCTGATGGTCCTCATCCAGCGGATCCGCCGGCAGGACGCGGGCGGGGCCGTCGCCGACCTCTTCGCCGCCGACTACGTGGGCGCCCTCGTCGGCGGGCTCGCCTTCCCGTTCCTGCTGCTGCCGGTGCTCGGCCAGCTCACCGGCGCCATGCTCACCGGCGGGATCAACGTGGTCGTCGGCGGCGGGCTCGTGCTGTGGCTGTTCCGCCGCGACCTCAGCCGGCGCTGCCGCTGGCTGCTGATCGCCGTGAACCTCACCGTGCTCGCCGCGCTCTGCTCGGCCACCGTGCTGGCCGACGACTTCGAGCGGGTCGCCCGCCGCGCCGTCTACGGCGGGGAAGTGCGGGTCGCCGTCCAGACCGGCGTACAGGAACTCGTCCTCACCGGCCCCTCCAGCGGCTCCCCGCGCTCCCTCGACCTGTTCCTCGACGGGCGGCTGCGGGTCAGCGGCTACGACGAGTACCGCTACCACGAGGCCCTCGTCCACCCCGCGATGACCGGCCCGCACGCCCGGGTCCTCGTCCTCGGCGGCGGCGACGGCCTCGCCGCCCGCGAGGTGCTGCGCTACCCGGACGTCACCTCGGTCACCGTCGTCGAGATCGACCCCGGCGTGGTCCGGCTCGCGCGCACCGACCCGATGCTGTCCGCGCTCAACGGCCGGGCGTACGAGGACCCCCGCCTCGGGGTCGTCACGCAGGACGCGTTCCGCTGGCTGCGCGGGCCCGCCGCGCACGGCCGTTTCGACGTCATCGTCTCCGACCTCCCCGACCCCGGCATCACCCCCAGCACGAAGCTGTACTCCCAGGAGTTCTACGGGCTGGCCGCGCGGGCCCTCAGCCCCGGCGGCCGCCTCGCGGTGCACGCGGGGCCCCTCGCGACCCGGCCCCGGGCCTACTGGACCGTCGAGTCGACGCTGCGCGCGGCCGGGCTGCGGACCGTCCCGTACAGCGCGGGCGGCCGCCTCTCCGGCTTCGCCGCCGGGCCGGACCGGGCGCAGGGTTCCAGGGGCGCGCCGCCGCAGGACTGGGGCTTCGTCCTGGCCGCGCACGAGGGGGCCCCGCCCCTGCGGGTGGACCGGGACACCCCCGGGCTGCGCTCGCTGTCCACCGGATCGCTGCGGGACGCGGCCCGTGACGCGGAACGCACCAGGATCCCCGGGCTGCCGCCGTCGACGCTGCCGCACCCGCGCTACTCCTGAGCCCGCCGTAGCCCTGGCCCGGGCCGTCGCGGCGGCGTCGCGGGGCCGTCGCGGGCCTCGTCCGGGCTCTCCGCCGGGGCCGCGCCCGGGCCGGCGCGGGAACCCCCGCCCGGGCCGGCGCGGGAACCCCCGCCCGGGCGGGCGCGGGGGGCGTCGGGGCCCTGGCCCGGCCGTGCTGGCGGCCGTCGCGGGCGGCTGTCGCGAAGAGGTTCGCGCCGGACCGGGCGCGGAAGCGTGACTCGTCGGTAGGCTCGGCCGCATGGAGCATCAGGTGTTCGTTCCGGTACCGGCCGACAGCCTCCGCGCCGTGCTGCGCGATCCCGCCCGGGTCGCCCGCTGCGTGCCGGGGCTCCAGCAGGACGCCGACGCCGAGTCCGGGCCGCTGTCGGGCCGGCTGAAGGTGCGCGTCGGCGGGAACACCGTGACCTACCGGGGGGCCCTGAGCATCACCGAGCGGGAGCCGGACGTGTTCGCCGTCGACGGCGAGGGCACCGAGATCCGGGGCAGCGGGACCGTGAAGCTCTCCGTGGTGCTGCGGCTGACCTCGGAGGGGGACGGGTCCCGGCTGGACTTCACCGCCGGTGCCACCGCCGACGGGCGGGCCGCCTCCTTCGCACCCGAGGCGACCGTGACCGCCGTACGCCGCTTCCTGGACCGCACCGCCGAGCACCTGGCGGCCGCGGCGGTGCTGAGCGACCCCGTCGCCGAGGCGGAGGAGGCCGCGGACGCCGCGGACGGTGATCCCGGGGACGTCGGCGAGGTCGTCGCCTCCGTGTTCGAGGCCGAGGTGCCCCCGCCCTCCCTGGACCCCTTCATGGAGGGCGAGATCGAGGAGCTCGCCGCCCCGCGCCCGCCGGCCGAGGCCGCCCACGCCCGCCGCACCATGATCGGCCGCAGCGCCGAGGAGGTGGACCACGCACCCCCGCGCGGCCGCTACGCCCCGGTCCCCGCGCCCGCCTCCACCACCGCCGGCCAGAACCTGCGCTGGCTGGCCCCGGCCGCGGCCCTCGCCGTGGCCTCGGCGGTCGTCCTGGGCCGCGCCCTGCGCCGCCGCCACTGAACGGGGCCGCACAGGCCCTAATCTCGATCACATGAGTACGCAACTGACGGCCGGCGGGGCCGAGCTGACCATCGACCAGGACAACGGCTGCCGGATCAGCAGCCTGCGCGTCGACGGGACCGAGCTGCTGCGCCAGGGCCCGGACTTCGGCGCCTTCCCGATGGTCCCCTGGTGCGGACGCACCGCGGGCGGCCGGTTCCGGGACGGCGGGGTCGTCCACGAGCTCCCGCTCAACAACGGCCCGCACTCCATCCACGGGTTCGGCCGCGAGCACCCCTGGCGCCGGGTGCGCGTCAGCGACACCGAGGCGGCGTTCGTCTACGACCTCGCCGACCCGTGGCCGTGGCCCGGCCGGGTCACCCAGAGCGTCGAGCTGACCCCCGACGGCGCCACGCTCTCCATGGGCGTAGAGACGTACGGCGACTCCTTCCCCGCACAGGCGGGCTGGCACCCCTGGTTCCGCCGCAACCTCGGCACCGGCGAGGACGCGCGCCTCGACTTCCAGGCCGAATGGCAGGAGGAGCGGGGCGACGACCACATCCCCACCGGGCGCCGCATCGACCCCAAGCCCGGCCCCTGGGACGACTGCTTCGGGATGCCGCACGGCGTGGACGTCACCCTCACCTGGCCCGGCGCGCTGGAGCTGAAGGTCCGCAGCCGCGACGAATGGGTCGTCATCTACGACGAGCAGCCCGAGGCCGTCTGCGTGGAGCCCCAGTCCGGCCCGCCGAACGGCCTCAACAGCCTGCCTCGGCTGGTCACCCCCGTCGACCCCCTGGAGATCTCCACCACGTGGACCTGGCGGCGGCTTGGCTAGGGCGCAATTAAGCTCAGGCTCATGAGTGAAGTACGGGATGCGCTTCTGCAGCAGATCAAGGACAAGGCCGTCGTGCACGGCAAGGTGACCCTCTCCTCCGGGCGGGAGGCCGACTACTACATCGACCTCCGCCGGATCACCCTCGACGGCGAGGCGGCCCCGCTGGTCGGTCAGGTCATGCTCGACCTGACCGCCGACCTCGACTTCGACTGCGTCGGCGGTCTGACGCTGGGCGCCGACCCGGTGGCGACCTCGATGCTGCACGCCTCCGCCGCCCGCGGACAGCGCCTGGACGCCTTCGTGGTCCGCAAGGCGCAGAAGGCGCACGGCATGCAGCGCCGGATCGAGGGCACCGACGTGAAGGGCAAGCGCTGCCTGGTCGTCGAGGACACCTCCACCACCGGCGGGTCCCCGCTGACCGCGGTCGAGGCGGTCCGGGAGGCCGGCGGCGAGGTCGTCGCGGTCGCGACGATCGTGGACCGGGGCGCGGCCGGGGCCATCGCCGAGGCGGGCCTGCCCTACCTCACCGGCTACCTCCTTGAGGACCTGGGCCTCTCCTGACCTGCGCTTTTCCAACCGGGCGGAGTGTTTCACGTGAAACACTCCGCCCGGTTCGCGCCATGCGGGGTGGACAGGGGGGTGGAGTGAGGGGCTGAGTCTGGAAAGATGGAGCCGACGATGACGTCGCCCCCAGGTCAGGGCCCGCAATAAGCACACTCCCCGCACATCCAAGGAGCGGACAGATGCCCATCGCAACCCCCGAGGTCTACAACGAGATGCTCGACCGGGCGAAGGCAGGCAAGTTCGCCTACCCGGCCATCAATGTGACCTCGTCCCAGACCCTGCACGCCGCACTGCGGGGCTTCGCGGAGGCCGAGAGCGACGGCATCATCCAGATCTCCACCGGTGGTGCGGAGTTTCTGGGTGGCCAGCACAACAAGGACATGGTCACCGGCGCCGTAGCCCTGGCCGAGTTCGCCCACATCGTGGCCGCCAAGTACGACATCACGGTCGCGCTGCACACGGACCACTGCCCCAAGGACAAGCTGGACGGCTACGTCCGCCCGCTGCTCGACATCTCCGCCGAGCGCGTGGCCCGCGGTCTGAACCCGCTCTTCCAGTCGCACATGTGGGACGGCTCCGCCGAGAACCTGGCCGACAACCTGGCCATCGGCCAGGAGCTGCTCGCCAAGGCCGTCGCCGCCAAGATCATCCTTGAGGTCGAGATCACCCCGACCGGCGGCGAGGAGGACGGCGTCACCCACGAGATCAACGACGAGCTGTACACCACCGTCGACGACGCGATCCGCACCGCCGAGGCCCTGGGCCTGGGCGAGAAGGGCCGCTACCTGCTGGCCGCCTCCTTCGGCAACGTGCACGGCGTCTACAAGCCGGGCAATGTCGTCCTGCGCCCCGAGCTCCTCAAGGACCTCCAGGCCGGTGTGAGCGAGAAGTACGGCCAGGCTGCCGGAAACCAGCCGTTCGACTTCGTCTTCCACGGCGGTTCGGGCTCCTCGGCCGAGGAGATCGCCACCGCGCTGGAGAACGGCGTCGTGAAGATGAACCTCGACACCGACACCCAGTACGCCTTCACCCGCCCGGTCGTCGACCACATGTTCTCCAACTACGCCGGCGTCCTGAAGGTCGACGGCGAGGTCGGCACCAAGTCGAAGTACGACCCCCGCACCTGGGGCAAGGCCGCCGAGGCGGGCATGGCCGTCCGTGTCGCCGAGGCCTGCGCCAACCTGCGTTCCACCGGTACCAAGCTGAAGTAAGCGCCGCGGGCGGCTCGCGCCGCCCGCGCCGTGAGGCTGTCCGGCCGCCCGCCTGCCGGGCTGCCCGAAGGGGCCCGCAGGTCCGTCATGGACCTGCGGGCCCCTTCCGCTTGTCCGGACGCCTTGCCGGGACGCCTTGCCCTGGCCGCCCGCGTGAGGCGCGCCGGCCGCCCGCGTGAGGCGCGCCGGCGCCGTTCCCGACCCGGTGGTGCGCCGCGCACACCCCGGGCCGCGCACACCCCCTTCCCGGCCGGGGAAGGGGGCGCCGGCCCGTCCGAGAGGGCTCAGCCCTTGAGCTCGGCGTACGCCTCTTCGCTGCTGTCCTTCAGGAACTGCCAGCACCGCTCGGACTCTTCGGTCTCGTTGATCGTCCCGGCCGCGCGCCCCAGGGCCGCCAGGCAGCGCAGGAAGCCCCGGTTGGCCTGGTGCGACCACGGGATCGGGCCGTGGCCCTTCCAGCCGGCGCGGCGCAGCGAGTCCAGCCCGCGGTGGTAGCCGGTACGGGCGTACGCGTAGGACTCGACCACGCGACCGCCCTCGAAGGCCTCGTCGGCCAGCGCGGCCCAGGCGAGGGAGAAGGTGGGGAAGGCGGCGGCGACCTCGGCCGGCGCGCCGGACTTCTCGCCGAAGAGGGCGTACGCCTCTTCATTCTCCTGGAGGTACGTCGGGTCCGGTCCGCCCAGCAGGTTCCTGTGACTGTTCATGGCGCCAGTCTGCCAGGCGGCCCAGGCCCGGAAGCCCGCCCGGAACCCTGCCCGGAGGCCGCCCGAGCCCTGCCCGGATGCCGCGAGGTGATCAAGGTTTCCGAGGTCGGTCGGCGTGTCGTACGTCGCAACCTGGTGAAAGGGCTCTAGAGGGCGCAGCCCGGTCGTGTTTATGATGCGGGCAGGGGACCGGGGCTCCACTTACCCAACCGGAAGGAGCGGACCGCTACCCGGAAGCACGTGTCGAGGAGACAGCGATGTCGCAAAACCTTGATGCCTCCGGAGCCGGTTCGGACACCCCGAACCTCGACTTCGATGGCACGACCCCGTACGAGGACTACGTCCAGGCGGATGTCCTCACCCACCTCCAGCACCTCCGCTCTGACGACCCGGGCGAGATGGTCTTCCTGGTGACGACCCAGGTCATGGAGCTGTGGTTCACGGTCATCGTCCACGAATGGGAAACCGCCGCCAAGGCGCTGCGCGAGGACCGCGTGCAGGTGGCGATGGATGCGCTGAAACGTTCCCTCCGTGAACTGGAAGCCCTCAACGCCTCCTGGCGCCCGCTCGCCCAGCTCACCCCGGGCCAGTTCAACCAGTACCGCTCCGCCCTCGGCGAAGGTTCCGGTTTCCAGTCGGCGATGTACCGCCGGATGGAGTTCCTGCTCGGCGAGAAGTCCGCGTCCATGCTCGTCCCGCACCGCGGCGCGCCCCGCGTCCACGCGGAGCTGGAGAAGGCCCTCCACGAGCCCAGCCTCTACGACGAGGTCCTGCGCCTCCTCTCCCGCCGCGGCCACGACGTCCCGGCGGAGGTCCTGGACCGCGACCTCTCCCAGCGCTACGAGCCGTCCCCGCGCGTCGAGGCCGCCTGGACCGCCCTGTACGCGGAGCCGGATGCCGAGCTCGACCTGCACCGCCTCGGCGAGGTCCTCACCGACGTCGCCGAGCTCGTCTGGCGCTGGCGCAACGACCACCTGGTCGCGACCCGCCGCGCGATGGGCGCGAAGACGGGCACGGGCGGCTCGGCGGGCGTGACCTGGCTGGAGAAGCGGGCGCAGAAGAACGTCTTCCCCGAGCTGTGGACGGCGCGCAGCTATGTCTGACGCCGCGGCCCTCCCCGCGCTCCGGCAGCGGGCGGCCCACCTCGACGCCACCGACGACCTGGCCAAACTCCGCGACCGCTTCACGCTCCCGGACGGCCTCGTCTACCTGGACGGCAACTCGCTCGGCGCGCTCCCGGCCGGCGTCGCGGCCGTCACGGCCGATGTCGTGCACCGTCAGTGGGGCGAGCTCCTCATCCGCTCCTGGGACGAGAGCAACTGGTGGACCGCCCCCGAACGCATCGGTGACAAGCTCAGCCCCCTCATCGGCGCGGCCCCCGGCCAGACGGTCGTGGGCGACTCCACCAGCGTCAACCTCTTCAAGGCGCTCGTCGGCGCGGCCCGCCTCGCCCCGCCCGGCCGCACGCGGATGCTGGTCGACGCGAACACCTTCCCCACCGACGGCTACATCGCCGAGTCGGCCGCCCGGATGACCGGCCTGCGCGTCGTCCCGGTCGACCCGGCCACCGCCGCCGAGGAGATGGACGAGGACACCGCCGTCGTCCTGCTCAACCACGTCGACTACCGCACCGGCCGCCTGCACGACCTCCCCGCCCTCACCCGGGCGGCCCGGGCGACCGGCGCCATCACCGTCTGGGACCTCTGCCACAGCGCCGGGGCCCTGCCGGTCGGCCTCGACGAGCACCAGGTCGACCTCGCGGTCGGCTGTACGTACAAGTACCTGAACGGCGGGCCCGGCTCCCCGGCGTACCTGTACATCGCCGCCCGCCACCAGGCCGCCTTCGACTCCCCGCTCCCCGGCTGGAACGGTCATGCGGAGCCCTTCGCGATGACCTCGGGCTACACCCCGGCCGACGGCGCGGTCCGGGGGCGGGTCGGGACCCCCGACATCCTCTCGATGCTCGCTCTGGAGGCCGCGCTCGACGCGTGGGACGGCGTCTCGGTCGAGCAGGTCCGGGCGAAGTCCCTGGCCCTGACCGACTTCTTCCTCGACTGCGTCGCGGCGTACGTCCCGGAAGGCAGGGTCCAGGCGGTCACGCCGGCCGAGCACGCCCACCGCGGCAGCCAGGTCTCGCTGCGCACCGAGAACGCGGCGGAGATCATGCGCGAGCTGATCGCGCGCGGCGTCGTCGGGGACTTCCGGGCGCCGGACGTCCTGCGCTTCGGCTTCACCCCGCTCTACGTCGGTTTCGCGGACGTGGAACGTGCCGCGCGGACACTGGGTCACGTTTTCGGGTGACGTAGCGGCGAAACGTCACCTCACCGGGTGATTCCGGCGCGGGCGGGGCCTCCGGCTCCGCCCGCGTCCGTCCGCGCCCCGCCCGGGGGGCGTGAACCCGCTCGGTCAGCCCCGGAGTGGCGCGTTCCGGCCTGATACGGTCCCGCTCTGCCGGGACACCGGAACCCGTGTCCCCCGGTGCCCCGGCCTCCCTTGTCCCACCCTTGTGCCACGCGTTACCGAGAGGTCGAGCCGATGACGGACCCCGCAGTCGAACGGGACGCCGCCGAGGCGGCCTCGGCCTTCGCCCATCCGCCGGTCGAGCCCGACGCGAGCGCCGCGTACGGGGAGCACCCCGACCAGGTGGTGGACTTCTACGCCCCGCGCGGCGACACCACGCACGCCATGGGGTCGGCCCCGCTGGTGGTCCTCCTGCACGGCGGCGCGTGGCGGGGCCCGTACGACCGGCAGCACGTGACTCCCTTCGCGGATTTCCTGGCCCGGCGGGGTTTCGCCGTCGCCAATGTCGAGTACCGGCGCGGGAGTTCCCTGCCGCGCCAGCGGGGCGAGGGCCCGGTGGCCGGGCGCTGGCCCGAGACCTTCGACGACGTGGCCGCCGCGATGGACGCGCTCCCCGGGCTGGCGGAGAGCGCGCTGCCGCAGGCGGACGTACGCCGGGTCGTGGTGACGGGCCACTCGGCGGGCGGCCACCTCGCCCTGTGGGCGGCCGCCCGGCACGTCCTGCCGGCCGACGCTCCGTCCGGCTGGAGGCTGCCTTCCCCGCCGCGGCTGCGCGGCGTGGTGGCGCTGGCTCCCATCGCGGACTTCGCGGTGGCGGAGGACCTGGGCGTGTGCGGCGGGGCGTCGGCCCAGTTGCTGGGTGGCAAGGAGTACTTCGCGGGGCGGCTGCCGTACGCGGACCCGGCGGCGCTGCTGCCGACCGGGATCGCGACGGCCCTGGTGCAGGGGCGGGACGACATCGTGGTCCCGGAGCGGGTGGCGGAGTCGTACGTCGCGGCCGCGGCTCAGGCGGGCGAGCTGGTCGGGTTGACGTTGCTGGACGGGGTCGGGCACTTCCCGCTGATCGACCCTGCCGCGGACGCGTGCGCGGTGGTCTCGGAGGAGATCTCGCAGCTGGCCTGGTAGAGCCCGGCGGCGCGGTGGAGGAGCAGGGCGTGCACGAAGCGGTCCTCGGAGGTCGGCCTGCTCCTCCAGGCCAGGGGCCAGGAGCCGTCCAGGGCGGGGATGGGGATGTACGTGGACCGGCGGGGCCCGGAGGCCAGCCGGGTGAATCCGGGCGGCCAGATCCGGTACGCGGCGCTGCCGACGGGGATCAGGAAGTAGACGGGCCTACGGCCGTTGCTCTGCGTGAGGATCGGGCCGGGGTCACCGCCCGTGAGGGTGACCAGTAGATCGGCGAGATCCCGTCCGGTGTCACCGTCCACGCGTAGGGCGTCAAATAGCACTCCTGCCTTGCGAATTCCGATCCCGGTGGCCGGAACCCAGCTGGGAGAGAAGGAGTTGGGGGCCGCGCGACGGTGACTTTCGGTGTTCATGGGACCAGCTTGAAGGTTCAGGTCTACCGTTTTCCATGTCCCAGCCTTGAGCAGTCTGAACACTGGGATGCGGCCGCCATGCCATTGAGACCGCTTGAGTTCGATTGAGTTCGGGGGTGTTCGCCATGCCCAAGGCAGACGGAAACAAGGACCGGGGAGAAGAGCGGCCGACGTCGCTGCTGATTGCCGAGATCGCCCGCATCATCCGCTTGGAGAAGGGCCTGACCCAGGAAGCCCTGGGAAGGCTGATCGGCTACACCGGCTCGGCGGTGAGCGCGCTGGAGACGGGCGCGCAGCCCGTGAGCGACGCCATGCTGGAACGCCTGGAGGACGGCCTCGGGGACCGGCGCGGCATCTTCGAGGCGGCGCGGAAGTACATCCTGATGGAGAAGTACCCGGTGCGCTTCCGGCAGTTCTCCCAGCTGGAGGCGAAGGCGCACAGCATCTCTTCCTACGAGACCCACGTGGTGGACGGCCTCTTCCAGACGGAGGACTACGCACGGGCGCTGATCGGAGGCGGTTATCCGCCGGTGCCGCAGGCCAAGGTGGAGGAGCTGGTGGAGGCGCGGATCGCCCGCAAAGCGCTGTTCGGCCGCGATCCGATGGCGATGGTCGAGCTGATCCTGGACGAGTCCGTCCTGCTGCGGCCCTTCGGCTCGTGGGAGATCCATCGCGGACAATTGCGCTCCCTCGTGGAGGACGCCCGGCGCGACAACGTCACGGTGCAGGTGCTGCCACTGGCGCGCGGTCTGAAGGGCTCCTATGCCGGAGCTCGCGGTTCCATGAAGCTGGTGGAGACGAAGGACCACGACCACGTGGTCTACCTGGAGATCGAGGACGAGAGCATCCTCGTCAGCAACCGGGCCAAGGTGTCCGGCCTTTCCCAGCGGTATGCGAAGATCCGCGCACAGGCCCTGAGCCCGGACGAATCCCTGGGCCTCATCGAGCGGTTGGCGGGAGAACGGAAATGAGCACCAGCACCCTGCGGTGGTTCAAGTCGAGCTACAGCGACAGCGGCGGCGGCAACTGCGTCGAGGTGGCCTACGACTGGCACAAGTCGAGCTACAGCGACGACGGCGGCGGCAACTGCGTCGAGGTGGCGACCTGTCCGCACGCCATTCACGTGCGGGACTCCAAGAACCTCGGCCCCGCCTTCGCGGTGGCGCCCACGGCCTGGGCGGACTTCGCCGGGTGGGCCGCCCGCTAGGCGGGATGGGAAGGGGCCCCCGGGGAGCCGGTCAGTCCGAGTGTCCTCTCGGGCCGGGCCGGCCCCTCAAGGGCGCTCGCTGCGCTCGCGTCGCTTCGCGATGGCCTTCGGCCACCCTTGACCGGCCGGCCCGCCCCGAAATGCCACAGACTGTCCGGCCCCCCGGGGGGAGGGCGGCGGGGCGGCACACCGGTTCGCGCCACGGTCCGCGCCTCCCTCACCCGCCGCGCTGCGGAGCCCGGCTGAGGGCTGTCACAGGGCAGGGACGGAATCGGGACGATTCCGTCGACGGATCGGCTTGCGACGGCGTCGGTCGGCGGGAGAAAGTTGCTCCTGCACATGATCAACAAGGCGCCCGAAAGTGCGTCTGACCTCAGGGGGACGAGTATGCAGATCCGCAGGAAGATAGCGACCGCAGCCGTGACCGTCGCGATGGCGGGCACGGGTCTGATCGCCGGCACCGGCTCGGCCTTCGCCGGTACGAACGGGCAGCAGATCCAGATCGACGACGCCTCCGGGCGCGCCAGGTCGGTGTACATCGGGGGCGCCAACCAGAACGGCTCGTACGTGGGCCACTGCTTCAACATCAGCCCGGGCAACTCCACCCCGCTGGGCGGCTGGTGGTGGAAGAACAGCGTGGACGTCACCGCGTACTCGTACGCCAACTGCGGTGGCGGGCGGTTCTACTACAAGAACGCCTGGATCAACACCACCCAGAGCTGGGGCGACTACCAGGTCGTCTCGGTCCACTGACACCCCCGCCGCCCCGGCCGTGACTACGGCCGGGGCGGCCTTCTAAGCGGTGACAGGAAGGTGGGGAGGGCGCTCAGTGTCATGCCCGCCGCGCCGATCCACAAGGTGCCCGTTGCTCCGATCGCAGAGCCCGAGACTCCGCCCAAAAGGCCTCCGAGCGGAATGCCGCCCCAGGAGAAGAATCGGGCTGTTGCGCTCATCCGGCCCAGAAGCCGATCCGGTGTCAGGGCCTGTTGGAGGCTTGATTGGGCCACCACGCGGACGACTCCGCCCAGTGAAAGCGCCGCGAGCCCGATGGCGGCCACATATACGCTCCAGTCGGCTCGCGCCAATGGCATGAGTGCGGTCAAGGGACAGGTGATCAGAGATGCCATCCAGATGACCGGGCCCTGCCCGACCCGCTTGGCGAGCCTGGTTGCCAAGAGCGAGCCCAGCAGCGCACCGCAGCCCATTCCCGAGAAGACGAGGCCGATGCCAGAGGGCTGGAGGCCGATCTCCCGGTCCAAAAAGACCAGCAGCATGGTTTGGTACATGGCCAGGAAGAGGCTGAATATCGCATCCCCCGCCAGTATTGCTCGTAGGGGAGGGTGCTTGAGGGTGAATTTCAGTCCCTCCTTGATCTCCCGTACCAATTGAGGCCGCTCACTCGGATCCGGCTTCTGTTCGCGCGTGCGCATGGTGATCGCGAGCAGCCCCGACATGGCCATCCCGGCCGAACTCACCAAAAGCGTTGCAGGAGCTCCCACCAGGCTGACCAGTGGTCCTGCCGCCGTCGGCCCGCTGATGCTGGTCACGGAGCGTATGGCCGACAGTTTCGCGTTCCCCTGCACGAGATTGCCGCGTCCCACCACGTGCGGGAGATAGCTGACGTACGCGACATCGAAGAAGACGGTCAATACTCCGTGGACCAGGGCAACCGCATAGAGCCACCAGATGGTCAGAAAGCCGGCTGCGGACGCCACCGGAACCGTCAGGAGGAGCAGCGCGCGAGCGAGGTCGGTGGTGATCATCACCGATCGCTTCCGCATGCGGTCCACCCACGCGCCTGCCGGTAACCCGACCAGGAGCGATCCTGCCGAGGTCATCGCAGTCAGCAATCCCACTTGGAACTCGTCGGCACGCAATGCGGCGATGGCAACGAGGGGCAGGGCCAGAAAGATGACGCGGTCGCCCAACTGGCCGAGTGCCGTGGCAGCAGACAACCGGCCGAAATCCGGATCGCGTAAGAGTCCGAGCCTCATGGAAGGTCGACTCCGAACTCGTAGACCACTTCCCGGCGCGCGTCCGGAATGACCATGTCGGCCGTTTCCACCGGGCGTCCGTCCGTGTCGAAGATGGTCCGCTCGATCTGGAGCACGAGGTCCCCCACGCCGATCCCCAGGAGGTTCGCCTGCATCTGGGTGGCGCGAGCCGGGCGCGGCACCTCGACCACGGTCGAGATGACCACCCCGATGGAACGCATGCGCTCGACCACCCCCTTGCCTGCCAGGGGCCCCTTCTCGGGCAGCACGATCGGCGTTCCGTCCGTGATGGCCATCGGCTCCCAGGATGCGGAGAGCTGGACGGGTTGCCCGTCGGCGAGGAACTCGTAGTGCGTGTGGACGCAGAGGTCCCCGGAACTGATGGCGAGCCGCTCGGCGATCGGCTCGGGAGCGGGGACGCGCACCTCGCTGTGTGAATCCCAGGCGTCGGCCCGGCCCCGCTCCCTCCTGTCCTGCCATGAAGGAGAGCCGTCCCGGCGTTCGTGGTGCCGCGAGCGGACCAGTCGCAGGCGCTCTCGCGGCATGCGGACGTAGGTGCCCGAGCCGGCGCGTCCTTCGAGGAGACCGTCGATGATCAGACGGTCCATGGCCCTCTGCATGACGTTGCGTCCGACCCCGTACTCCACGGCGAGCCGCGCCCGGGACGGCAGGCGCTCCCCGATCTCCCACTCTCCCGCGAGGATTCGTGCGCGCAGGACTTCGGCCACGGCGAGGTACGGCGCCTCTCGCGGCATCGATGGTCCTCCGATCGTCTTGCTCTGCGGCAGCCGGTCACTTCCAGGGGGCGTTGGCAAGCTACTCGACCTGGAAAAAGCTGCTGGAGTAGAAATACGCCCCGAGCTCGTGCGCCGCGCGGCTTCCGGGCACATGACGGGTCCCGGTCAGGAGGAACGGAACCCCCTGGGCGGCCCCAACACCTCGGCTGCTTGATCCCGTTCGGGTGAATCCGGCCGCCCGGACCGGCCCGGCACAGCGTGGACGCACCACGTGTGCCGGGCCGCTTCCGCGTACGTCAGGCGCGGCCGGCGCCACCGCGGCGGCGGGCGCCGAGCCAGGCGGCCGCGCCGCCGAGGGCGACGAGGACGGCGGCCAGGCCGGCGTAGAGGCCGGTGTTCGAGTCGGAGCCGGTGTGCGCGAGGGAGCCCGAGGCCTGCGGGGTGCCACCCGCGGGCGCGGTGACCGGGGAGACGGCGGAGGAGGAGGCGGTCTGGGACACCTGGGTGGTGGTAGTGGTGGAGCCGGCCGGCTTGGCGGCCTTGGGCTGCCCGGGCTTGGAGGTGGCCTGCTTGGCGGGGGCCAGCTTGAAGTCCGTGGCGGTGGTGGAGATGTACTCGACCTTCTTCTCGTCCAGGGCGACGCCCGCGTGCAGGGTGACGAGGGTGGGCCGGGTGATCTGCGTCTTGGGGCCGAGCTTGACCTGGAGGGCGAACGTGTCCGCCGACACGCCGTCGAAGTCCTTCGGCATGTCCGGCAGCATGAAGTCGCCGTTGCGGTCGGGGTGGACGTCGGTCCACTTGCCGTCGACCATCACGCGCACCTGGGTGTCGGGGTTCTTGACGTCGCCCGGGAACTTCACCGTCAGGCGGGTGACGAGGTCGGAGCTGAACGCGACGCCCTCGTGCCGGTACCAGAGGTTCAGCTGCTTGCAGAGGCTCGCGTCCTTCGCGCCGTCACAGGTGCCGTTGTCCTCGAAGTGGGTCGACAGCTTGGCCGCCGGGCCCGTCGCCGGGGCCGCCTTGAGGGTGAGGGTGTCCTGGCCGTCCGGTGCCAGCTCGTGGGAGGTGGTGCTGGCGCGCAGCTCGAACGCGTTGCTGTTGACCGGGTAGCCCTTGCCGAGCCCCACGGTGACCTTCCACTTCAGCTTGCCGCCCGCCGGGACCTCGAAGCCGGCCGAGAGGTCCTTGCCGGCCGGGTAGAACACGCCCTGCCAGCCGCGGTCCTGCTGCCCGATGAAGGACGCGGTGTCCGGCGCGTTGATCTCGTCCACCCTGAAGACGACGTCGCTCTTCTTGAGCGCGATCGGGCTGTCGAGGTTGCCGAGGAGCCAGGGGTGGAACGGGGCCGCCTTGTCGCCCGGGTTGGTGACCGTGAGGTCGAAGCTCTCGGTCGCACCGCCGCGGGTGAGCGGGCCGCTCGGGACCGGGGCGCCCAGCTCGATCCGCAGCGCGGGGGCGCCGCCCGTGGCCGGCGCGGCGTAGGCCGACAGCGGCATCAGGACCGTACCGGCGACGGCGGCGACGACGGCGGTGGCGGCCGCGGTGCGGAAGGTACGGCGGGTGGTGACGGCAGCGGTGACGGCGGTGCGAGCGGACATGGTGGACTCCCCCAAGGAATCAGCGAGGGCTCGCGGCGGACGGCGGCGGGCCGCAGACGCAGCGAAGCGGAAGAGAGAAAGAGAAGGTGTGGCCGAGCGGCCGGGTGGTGTGGAATGTCGCTCTCGGCCGGTGTTCTCGTTCTTCCCCCGGGCTGCGCGATGTGCTCATCCTCGCCCACCGGCGATCTTGGAACCATCCGCTCTGTGTCACCGAACAGCAACAGCGCGATCGCCCTTCGTAACCCCGTGACCAGGTACGACGAAGGGGCGGGGCGCATGTGCGCCCCGCCCCTTCACAAGACCGTCAGGTCCGTCCTACAGGAACGAGTTGATCTCGATCGTCTCGGTCCGGCCCGGGCCGACGCCGATCGCGGAGATCGGGGCGCCCGACATCTCCTCCAGGGCCTTCACGTAGGCCTGGGCGTTCTTCGGGAGGTCCGAGAACGTCTTGGCCTTGGTGATGTCCTCGGACCAGCCGGGCAGGTTTTCGTAGATCGGCTTCGCGTGGTGGAAGTCCGTCTGCGAGTACGGGAGCTCCTCGACGCGCTTGCCGTCGATCTCGTACGCGACGCAGACCGGGATCTGCTCCCAGCCGGTCAGCACGTCGAGCTTGGTGAGGAAGAAGTCCGTCAGGCCGTTCACGCGGGTCGCGTAGCGGGCGATCGGGGCGTCGAACCAGCCGCAGCGGCGGTCACGGCCGGTGGTGACACCGCGCTCGCCACCGATGCGGCGCAGGTCCTCGCCGTCCTGGTCGAACAGCTCGGTCGGGAACGGGCCCGCGCCGACGCGCGTGGTGTAGGCCTTGAGGATGCCGATGACGCGGCTGATCTTCGTCGGGCCGACGCCGGTACCGGTGCAGGCGCCGCCCGCGGTCGGGTTCGACGAGGTGACGAAGGGGTACGTGCCGTGGTCGACGTCGAGGAGCGTGCCCTGGCCGCCCTCGAAGAGCACGACCTTGTCCTCGTCGAGCGCGTTGTTGAGGATCAGGGTGGTGTCGGCGACGTACGGCTTGATCTGCTCCGCGTACTGGAGCATCTCCTCGACGATCGCGCCGGCCTCGATCGCGCGGCGGTTGTACAGCTTCGCGAGCAGCTGGTTCTTGCCCTCCAGCGCCGCTTCGACCTTCTGGATGAGGATCGACTCGTCGTACAGGTCCTGGACGCGGATGCCGACGCGGTTGATCTTGTCCGCGTAGGTCGGACCGATGCCGCGACCGGTGGTGCCGATCTTGCGCTTGCCGAGGAATCGCTCGCCGACCTTGTCCAGCGTCACGTTGTACGGCGTAATGAGGTGCGCGTTACCGCTGATGAGCAGCTTGGAGGTGTCGATTCCGCGGTCATTGAGCCCACGGAGCTCCGACAGCAGTACGGCCGGGTCGACCACGACACCGTTGCCGATGACCGGGGTGCATCCGGGGGAGAGGATGCCGGAAGGGAGAAGGTGCAGTGCGTACTTCTGGTCGCCTACGACAACCGTGTGGCCGGCATTGTTGCCGCCCTGGTAGCGCACCACATAGTCAACGGATCCACCGAGCAGGTCGGTGGCCTTTCCCTTGCCCTCGTCACCCCACTGAGCTCCGAGCAGCACAAGAGCGGGCACAGGCGTACACCTCTTCCGGATGGGGCATGTCCAAGGTCAGGGGGCGTACGACGATGTACACCGCAGGCTGAGCCGTCGGACCGGTACCCCGGAATAGACGAAGGCCCTGGCGCAATAGCGCAAGGGCCTCTTGCACAAAGATGCTACCCGAGGAAGGACCGAGGTGTCGGCTCCAGAGCCCACCATGAGCCATGCGGGCGCGCCGGTCGGCGGCCTGCTCGTGCTCGTCGACCCGGTCGCCCGCCGTTTGGACGGCGAGTCTGTGCGGATCGCGAAAGATGTGTTGTCGGCCGGGGCGGCGGCGAAGATCTGCCTGCCCGACTCGCCGGAGGAATTCGCGCGGGCCCTCGCCCGCCGGGGCCATCGCAGGCCCGTGATCGTGGGGGACGACGGAGCGCTGGTACGGGCTGTGACGCTGTTGCACCGATCGCGTGACCTGTCGGGGGAGGAGGCGCTCTCGCTGATCCCCGTCGGTCCGGTCGGCTCGCTCGGGCTGGCCCGGTCGCTCGGCGTGCCGCTGTCGGCCGTCATGGCGGCGCGGGCGGCCCTGGACGGCGTCGCGCACCCGCGGGACCTGCTCGTGGACGACAGCGACGGCGTGGTCCTGGGCGGGCTGCGGGTCCTGCCGCTCGGGTCGCGCACGGTGCGGCGGTCGCTGCTGCGCACGCTGCTGTCGCCCGCCGGGGGGCCGACCGTGCGCGTGGCGCACCGGCTGCGGGTGGAGGCGGACGGGGTGGTCCTGGCGGACGTGGACCACGAGGTCGAGGACCTGTCGGTGACGACGCGGGAGCCGGGCGGGCTGGCGGAGGTCGTGATCCGGCTGTCCGGCGCCCGCCGGGTGACGGAGCGGGCCGCCACGGTGACGGTGTCGGGCTCGGACTTCCGCTACCGCGCCGACCACGCCCCGACGGGCCCCATCCGCCGCCGTACCTGGACCCTGCGCGGAGCGGCCTGGAGCCTGACCCTGCCCCGCTGACGGTCGCCCGCCGCTGCCGCTGCCGCTGCCGCTCGCGCCTCTGAGGGGCGGGGCGGCGGCGTACGGGCCCCGGTCGGCACGTCCGGCGCGGCCGCAGGCGGTCAGGGGAGGTCGAGCGTGGCGCGGTGGGCGCGCCAGCGGGCCATCATCCCGTGCATCTCGCTCTGCAGGAACGCGAAGAACGCCGCCGTCTCGGTCATCCGCGCCCCCGCCGGTGAGTCCGCGCCGAGGCCGGCCGCGCCGTCGCGGAGGGTCTTCTCGAACAGGGTCAGCGCCTGGTCCCGCCGGGTGAACGTCTCGTACCAGAGCTCGTTGTGCAGCACGTACCGGTCGCGCCGCGAGCCCGGCTCGCGCTCGCGGCTGACCATGGTGACCTGCGTCAGGTACGCCACCGCCCCCGACACCGCCGCCGGGCTGATCCGGAGCGCCTCGCTCAGTTCCGCCGAGGTCATCGCGCCGCCGTCGCTCGCGAGCAGCCGCGCGAAGACGCGGGCCGCCATGCGCTGCATGCCCGCCTCGGTCAGCTGCGCGGCGAACCGCTCCACGAAGCGGGAGACCGCTTCCTCGTTCCGTACATCCATGTCGTCCGCCACCCTCCTGACTTTACGTGATTTCCGAACTTCACAAGTTTGTGAAAATAACGTACGTTCAAGGGCATGACGAAGGCGATCCGCGTTGCCGGCCTCCACAAGGCGTTCGGCCGCACCCACGCACTGGACGGTCTCGACCTCTCCGTCACCACCGGCGAGGTGCACGGTTTCCTCGGACCCAACGGCGCCGGCAAGTCCACCGCCATCCGGGTCCTGCTCGGCCTGCTGCGCGCCGACTCCGGCACCGCGGAGCTGCTCGGCGGCGACCCCTGGGCCGACGCCGTCGCGCTCCACCGGCGCGTCGCGTACGTCCCCGGGGACGTCACCCTCTGGCGCAACCTCTCCGGCGGCGAGGTCATCGACCTCTACGGGCGGCTGCGCGGCGGCCTCGACCGCGCCCGCCGGGCCGAGCTGACCGAGCGGTTCGAACTCGACCCGACCAAGAAGGGCCGTACCTACTCCAAGGGCAACCGCCAGAAGGTCGCCCTCGTCGCCGCCTTCGCGTCCGATGTCGAGCTGCTCGTCCTCGACGAGCCCACCTCGGGCCTCGACCCGCTGATGGAGGAGGTCTTCCGGGGCTGCGTGAGCGAAGCCCGCGCCGCCGGGCGCACCATCCTGCTCAGCTCGCACATCCTCAGCGAGGTCGAGGCCCTCTGCGACCGGGTCAGCATCATCCGCAAGGGCCGCACCGTCGAGAGCGGCACCCTCGCCGAGCTGCGCCACCTCACCCGTACGTCGATCAGCGCCGAACTCGCCGGGCCGCCGGGCGGGATCGCCCGGCTGCCGGGCGTGCACGAAGTGGAGGTGCGGGGGCCGAGGATCAGCCTCCAGGCCGACACCGACAAGCTCGACGCCGTACTGCGCTCCCTCGCCCAGTCGGGCGTCCGGTCGCTGACCTCGTCCCCGCCGACCCTGGAGGAGCTCTTCCTACGGCACTACGCGAACCCGGGTGCGGTGCGATGAACGCCCAACTGGCGGGAACTGGCGCCCTGTTGCGCCTCGCCCTGCGCCGCGACCGTGTCATGGCGCCGGTCTGGATCCTGGTCGTGGCGATGCTGGTGCTGAGCCTGCCCGGCTCCCTCGAATCGGTGTACGGGACGGCCGCCGAGCGGGAGCGCCTGCTCGCCACGATGACCACCAACGGCTCGCTGCGCGCCCTGTACGGCCCGGTCTTCGGCGATTCGATCGGCGCCCTGACCGCTTGGCGCGGCGGGGTCTTCGCCGGGCTGCTCGCCGGTGTCATGAGCCTGGCCATCGTCGTCCGGCACACCCGCGAGGAGGAGGAATCGGGCCGTCAGGAACTGCTCTCCGCCGCCATGGTGGGCCGCCGCGCCCCGCTGACGGCCGCGCTCCTCGCCGCCCTGACCGCCAACGCGGCGGCCGCCCCGCTCGTCACCGCCGGCCTCGCCGGACGCGGCGCGGCCGGTGCGCTCGCCCTCGGGCTCGGCATCGGCGCCACCGGCATGCTGTTCGCCGCCCTGGCCGCCATCGCGGCGCAGCTCACCGAGAGCGCGCGGCTCGCGAAGGGGCTCACCGGGGCGTTCATCGGCGCGGCGTTCGTGCTGCGCGCCGCCGGGGACGCGGGCGCGCCCGACGGCGGCTCGGCGCTGACCTGGATCTCGCCGCTCGGCTGGCTGGAACACGTACGGGCCTTCGCGGCCGAACGCTGGTGGGTGCTCGCCCTGTTCGCGGCGGCCTCGGCGGCGCAGCTGGCGGCCGCGTACGCCCTGGCGGCCCGCCGGGACGTCGGCATGAGCTTCCTGCCCGCCCGGCCGGGCCCGGCGCGGGGGCGGCTCGGCTCGGCCGGGGCGCTCGCCTGGCGGCTCCAGCGCGGCACCCTGCTCGGCTGGAGCCTCGGATTCCTGGTCGCGGGCGTGGTGTTCGGCGGGATGACGGACGGCGCGACCGAGCTGGTCGGCGACAACGCCAAGACCCGCGAGATCATCGAGCGGATGGGTGGTGAGGCCGATCAGGCCGGGCAGGGTGTGCTCACGGACGCCTTCCTCGCCACCATGGCCGGGATGCTCGCCATGGTCGCCGCCCTCTACATCGTCTCGGCCGTACTGCGCCTGAGCGCCGAGGAGTCGGGGCAGCGCGCGGAACCGCTGCTCGCGAACGCGGTCGGGCGGCTGCGCTGGGCCGGCGGTCACCTGGCCGTCGCCTTCGGCGGGTCGGCGCTGATCCTGCTGCTGGCCGGGCTCGGGCTCGGCATCGGCCACGGGGAGGACATCGGCGGTGCGGTCGCCGCGACCCTCGGACAGCTGCCGGCGGTGTGGGTCATCGGAGCGCTGGCGGCCCTGCTGCACGGCGCGGCCCCGCGGTTCGCGGTCGCCGCCTGGGCGGTGGCGGGCGCCGGGCTGGCCCTGGGCTGGGTCGGACCGGCGCTGAACCTCCCGCAGGCGGTGCTGGATCTGTCACCCTTCGCCCACCTGCCGAAGCTGCCGGGCGGTCAGGACCCGTCCTGGGCGCCCTTCTTCGCCCTGACGGCGCTTGCGGCGGCCCTGCTGGCGGCAGCCCTGACCGCCCTGCGCCGCCGGGACCTGGCCGCCTAGGGCGGCGCGGGCCCGGCGGGCCGCGGGCCTCGCTAGAACTCGACGAGCAGCTCCTCCAGACCCCGGATCACATACCCGTCCCGCCACCGCGGCTCCCGTACGAGCCGCAGTGGCGGGATCCCGTCCGCCAACAGCGCTCCGAAGGAGGCCTCCAGCTCCCGCCGCGCGAGCGGCGCCCCCAGGCAGTAGTGGATCCCGGCCCCGAAGGACAGGTGCGGGTTGTCGGCCCGTACGAGGTCCAGCGTGTCCGGGTCGGTGAACCGCGCGGGGTCCCGGTTGGCGGAGCCGAAGAGCAGCGCGACCTCGGCCCCGCGCGGGATCGTGACGCCCCCGATCTCGATGTCGTCGAGCACCCAGCGCTCGAACATCTGGAGCGGAGTGTCGAAACGCAAAAGTTCATCCACAGCTGTGGACAACTTTTCGGGATTCCGCCTGAGGTCCGCCAGCCGGTCCGGATGGCGGAAGAGTGTCCACCAGCCGTTGACGGTCGTATTGACCGTGGCCTCGTGCCCGGCGTTCAGCAGGAGCACACAGGTGGAGATCATCTCCTGCTCGCTGAGGCGGCCCTCCTCATCGTGGGCGGCGATCAGTCCGGAGATCAAATCGCTGCCGGGACGCTCCCGGCGCTCGGCGATCAGCGTGCGCAGGTAGTCGCTGAACTCCACGCTCGCCCGGACCGCCCGGCGCGCCGTCTCCTCGTCCGGCCGCAGCTCGAACATCCCGCAGATGTCCGCCGACCACGGCCGCAGCGGCCCCCGGTCGGACTCCGGCACCCCCAGCAGCTCCGCGATCACCGCCACCGGCAGCGGTTCGGCGACCGCGGTCAGCAGGTCCCCGCCGCCGTCCGCGAGCAGCCCCGCCGCCAGCTTCCCGGCCATCCGCCGTACGGCGGGGACGAGTTGCTCCACGGTGCGCGGCGTGAAGGCCTTCGCCACCAGCCGCCGGACCCGCGCGTGCGCCGGATCCTCCAGGTCCAGCAGCCCGTTCCCGTTGAGGACGTGGAACGGCTCGTGCGCCGGGGGCGGCGCCTCGCGTCCGAACTCCTCATGGGTGAAGCGGTGCAGGTACGTCCGGCCGAGCCGGCGGTCGCGCAGCAGCGCGTTCACATCGGCGTAGTGCGGCACCAGCCACTGGCCGGTCGCCTCCGACCAGATGGCTCGCCCTTGCTCACGCAACTCCCGGTAGGCGGGGTACGGATCGGCGACGAAAGCGGCATCCCACGGATCAAAGCCCATCCCGGCACCTTAAACGCGACGGAGGCCCCGGGGCGGGCTCCCGGCCCGGACGGCTCGGAGCGGCTACGTCGGCGTCACCAGCCGGGTCTCGTAGGCGAACACCGCCGCCTGGGTGCGGTCGCGCAGGCCCAGCTTCACCAGGATCCGGCTCACATGCGTCTTGATCGTGGACTCCGCGACGATGAGCCGGTCCGCTATCTCCGCGTTGGACAGCCCCTGCGCGATCAGCACCAGCACCTCCGTCTCCCGCTCGGTCAACTCCCCCACACTCGCCGGGTCCGCCAGCTTCGGCGCCTCCGACAGCTTCGAGAACTCGGAGATCAGCCGCTTGGTCACCGAGGGCGCCAGCAGCGCCTCCCCGGAGGCCACCACCCGCACCCCCTCGGCCAGCTGCCGGGCCGAGGCGTCCTTCAGCAGGAACCCGGAGGCCCCGGCCCGCAGGGCCTGGTACACGTACTCGTCGAGGTCGAAGGTCGTCAGGACCAGCACCTTCGCGTCCGTGTCGGCGGCCACGATCTCCCGCGTCGCCTCCAGCCCGTTCATCTCCGGCATCCGGATGTCCATCAGCACCACATCCGGCTCCAGCGCCGCGACCTGGGCGATGGCCTGGCGGCCGTCGACCGCCTCGCCCACCACCTCGATGCCGTCCATCGCGTTCAGCAGCACCGAGAAGCCTTCGCGGACCATCATCTGGTCGTCCACGATCAGCACCCTGATCGTCATCGCGCCGCCTCCACCGGCTCGTCCTGGGACTCCGGCCGGCTGCGGACCGGTATGAACACCGCGACCTCATATCCGCCCGACGCCGACTCCCCGGCCGTCATCTCCCCCTCCAGCATCGCCACCCGCTCCCGCATCCCCGTGATCCCGTGCCCCGCGCCCGGCGAGGGCCGCACATCCCCGGTCGGCGGGCCGTTGACGATCCGTATCCCCAGACCGCCCAGCACGTACGACACCTCCACCCCGGCCACCGCCCCCGGCGCGTGCCGCAGGGTGTTGCTCAGGGCCTCCTGGATGATCCGGTACGCCGACAGCTCCACGCCCTGCGGCAGCTCCCGCACCGAACCCGTCACCGTCTTCTCCACCTCCAGCCCGGTCTCCCGCACATTGGCCAGCAGCCCGTCCAGCGAGGCCAGCGTCGGCTGCGGGGCGTCCGGCGCCTCGTAGTCCGCCGAGCGCACCACACCCAGCACCCGCCGCAGCTCCGTCAGCGCCGAGACCGCGTTCTCCCGGATGGTGACGAACGCCGCCTCCAGCTCCGGCGGCGGGTTCTTCACCCGGTACGGCGCGGCCTCCGCCTGGATCGCCACCACCGACATGTGGTGCGCGACCACATCGTGCAGCTCGCGGGCGATCGTCGTGCGCTCCTCCAGCAGCGTCCGCCGGTCGCGCTCGACGGCCGTCACCTCCTGCTGCGCGGAGACCTCCGCCTTCGCGTGCCGCCGGATCTGGATGCTGCTCGCGATGGCCACGGCGATCGCCGAGACCACGAACATCGGCCCGAAGCTGGAGTTGTACCGGCTGCCGATCAGCAGCGAGAAGGAGACGCCGAACACCGTGGTGAGCGACCACATCCACCCCGCCACCCGAGGCCCGGTCCGCAGCGTCACCAGGATCAGGACCGCGATGTACGAGAAGAAGGCGCCCGGAGTCCACGGCCAGGTCAGCGACGGGCCGGCCAGCACGCCCAGCAGCAGCGTCATCGCCACCGCCGCCCACCACGCGGCGATCGGCCGGACCAGGGTCATCAGGACCGGAACGGCCGCCACCAGCCCCGTCAGGATCCGGCCCAGATCACCGAGGAAGGTGTACTGAGTGGTCGCCGTCGCCATGAAGGCGATGGCGGCCATCGCGACCACCACGGCATGCGGGGCCCATCCCGCCTTCCGGCGTATCCCCTTGGGGAGCAGCCGCAGGAGCGGCCCCCGGGCCACCGTCTGCGGCAGCGGACGGAAGGCGAAGGCGCCGTCGATGAGGTCACGGCGCAGGGTCTTCAGCAACCCCGAAGCCATTCTGAATTCCGGTGTCCGGGCTGTCCCCCCGGTGGTCGTCTCGCTCACATACAGAACCGTAGGTCGGCCGCCCCGTCGTCCGCGTCGCCGCTGATGGTGATTTCCGCGGATCCCCCTCAAGTACTACGAGGTCCGCTCAGTACCCCGTCGGACGGACCAGACCCGTCTCGTACGCGAACACCGCCGCCTGGGTGCGGTCCCGCAGGCCCAGCTTCACCAGGATCCGGCCCACATGCGTCTTCACCGTCTGCTCGGCCACGATCAGATGCCCCGCGATCTCCGCGTTGGACAGGCCCTGGGCGATCAGCGACAGCACCTCCGTCTCCCGCTCGGTCAGCTCCCCGAGCTTCGCCTTCGACGGCCCCCGCGGCGCCCCCATCCGGGAGAACTCGGTGATGAGCCGCTTGGTGATGTTCGGCGACAGCAGTGCCTCGCCGGCCGCCACCACCCGCACCGCCTCCGCGAGCTGGTCGGCCGACGCGTCCTTGAGCAGGAACCCGGAGGCCCCGGCGCGCAGCGCCTCGTAGACGTACTCGTCGAGGTCGAAGGTGGTGAGCACCAGCACCTTCACGGCGCCGGCCGGGTCGCCGGTGATGACGGCGGTCGCCTCGATGCCGCCCATGCCGGGCATGCGGATGTCCATCAGGACCACGTCCGGGGCGAGCTCGGCGACCTTCGCCACCGCGTCGGCCCCGTCCACGGCCTGGCCGACCACCTCGATGTCGGGCTGGGCGTTGAGGAGCACGGTGAAGCCCTGCCGGACCATCATCTGGTCGTCGGCGATCATCACCTTGATCGGGGTGCTCATGCGTCCTTCTTCAGGTCGGGGGAGGAGCCGGGGGCGCCGTCCAGGGGATCCGTCCGGGGGTCCATCGGGAGGACGGCGGACACCTCGTAACCACCGTCGGGGCGCGGGCCGGCGGCCAGCTCGCCCCCCAGCATGCCCGCCCGCTCGCGCATCCCGAGCAGCCCGTGCCCCGCACCCTGCGAGGGCGGGACCGGCCGGGTCGGAGCGCTGTTGGCGACGCACAGGTGCAGATCGCGCGGCCCGTACGCCACGCCGACCTCCGCCCGCGAGCCGGGCGCGTGGCGCAGGCAGTTGCTCAGCGCCTCCTGCACGATCCGGTACGCGGTGAGTTCGACGCCCGGAGTCAGCGGCCGCCGGATGCCGGCGATCGTCGTGGTGACATCCAGCCCGGCGCCGCGCACGTTGTCGACGAGGCCGTCCAGCTCGGCGAGGGTGGGCTGCGGGTGGTGGGGGTTCGCCGGATCGTCGGGCTGCTCGGAGCGCAGCACGCCGAGGACGCGGCGCAGTTCGGTCAGGGCCTCCAGGGCGTTCTCCCGGATGCCCGTCAGGTTCTCCTTGAGTTCCTCGGACGGGTTCTCCACCAGGTGCGGGGCGACCTGCGCCTGAATGGAGATCACCGACATGTGGTGGGCGACCACGTCGTGCAGTTCGCGGGCGATGCGGCTGCGTTCCTCCAGCAGGGTCCGCCGGGCCCGCTCCTCCTCGGTGAGGGTTTCCTGCTCGACGAGTTTGCCGCGGGCCAGCCGGGTGGCCCGCAGGGCGTAGCCGAGGATCCCCACGAACCCCAGGACGAGGGCCGCCGCGCCGATCATCGTCTGGCTCTGCGGCGGTCTGAGGACGGCCTCGGCCAGCCCGGAGAGGAGCAGCGTGATCCCGATGACCCAGACGGTCACCCGGGGCGGCACCCGCAGGGCGACCATCAGGATCAGCGGCGCGAACGTGAACGGCCCGGCGGGCGTCCAGGGCCAGGACTGCCCCTGACCGACGTGCCCGTGGACGGCCCAGGCGATGAGGGCGGCGGTGACGAGACCGAGCCACCAGGCGGCGATCGGCCGGAACATGCTGAGCAGGACGGACGCGGAGGTCAGCAGCGACAGCCCGAGCACGCCCGCACCGAGAACCCCGTAATGGTCGTTCAGCTGCATCCCCGTCAGAACCCCGCAGGGGATGGCCGCGTAGCCGAGGACCACATGCGGCAGCCAGGCCAGCCAGCGCGGCCGGGACATCCTCGGCAGCGGATCGCGCCTCAGGGTGAACAGCTCCCGGGGCACCACCCGCCGGGCGGTGCGTTCTTCGACGGGGGCGGGCGGCTCGCTCTGCTGTTTCACGCCGTCCAGGCTAAGGCGGGCCCCAGCACTAGACATGGTTGATCTCCTTGACGGAGGCCGCCCGGGGGCGGGGAACGGCGAGAGCGGCGGCGGCGCGGGCCGGATTCGGGCGCCGGGCGCCCTGCTCGTACGTACGGAACGCGGCCCAGCAGACCGCCAGCGCGGCGGCGAACACCGGCAGCCACAGCAGCCGGGCTGCTGCCCACCCGAGGGAATCGGGCACGGTGTGCAGACCGGGCAGGTCGAAGGGCGCCAGCAGCCCCAGCGCGGTGACGGCCATCATGGCGGTCTGGTGCCACAGGAAGATCGTCATGGCGGACAGGTTCACCAGGGCCACCTTCGCCCAGGCCCTCGGCCGGCGCATGGCCCGGGCCAGCGGCTCGCGCACCAGCAGGGCCAGCCCGCACTGGGCGAGACCGAACGCCACCGCGGCCAGCGTCGGCGGGTTCAGGTTCGATATCGCGGCCCCGGGGACCCCCACCATGGACGCCGGGTACCCGCCCCACAGGACCAGCGCGGCCGTCGCGGCCGCGCCCCCGCCGAGCAGCAGCGCGGCCGGGGTGCGCCGGGCGAACGCCCCGCGCGACCAGGCGGCCCCCAGCGTGTAGGGGACGAGCCAGCCCGCGGCCACATTGACCCAGCCGAGCCACTCGGGCCCGCCGCCGAAGCCGAACCGCCACGCGTCGACCCCGGCCACCACCGCCAGCGGCACCACCGCGGGCAGGCGCGACACCAGCGGGGTGGCCGCGGTCAGCGCCGCGAACACCAGCAGGAACCACAGCGGGGACAGCACCAGCTTCAGCAGCGTCAGCACCGTGTTCAGCTCGACCCCGCCGAGCAGCATCGCGCCCGACGTGACGGCCCACAGCGCGAGCACCGCCGCGACCGGACGGAACAGCCGGCTCAGCCGCTGCCCCACCCAGGCCCCGTACGGGACCCCGCGCTCCCGCGCCGACGCGAGGCTCCGCGCCCCGACATGGCCGCCGACGAGGAAGAACACGGCCAGGGTCTGGAACACCCACGACAGGGGCGCCAGCACGCTCATGTGCGCCAGCGGACTGGTGCTGCTCAGACCGCCGTTGGCGGTGGTCAGCGCGGTGACCAGCCAGTGGCCCAGCACCACCCCGAGGATCGCCAGGGCCCGCAGCGCGTCCACCGAGCGGTCCCGCCCGGCCGGGGTGGCGGCCTCCACCCGGCCGGCCAGGGCGGACCAGCGGGCACGGAGCTCACGCATGGGAGGCCTCCTGGGCGGTGCCGAGGACGATCCGGGCCAGGCTGTCGAGGGACGTGGTGTCCGGCTTGAGGTAGTCGCTGTGCCCGGCGCTCCCGGCGGCGAACACACGGGCGCCGAAGGCGGGATCCACGGGATCGGTGCCGAAGCCGACCCCGGCGACCCGGACGTGAGGGACGCCACCGATCCAGTCACCGCTGCCCCGCCCCGCCCATATGCGGGCGCCGGTCGGCAGCTCGCCGGCGGCGCCGGACCCGGTCCCCGGGCTCCCGAACAGGACCATGTCGGTGACCTCGGGCCCCGTCGCCGTCCGGGCGCAGACCACCGAACCGTAGGAGTGGCACAGCAGCGAGATCCGGGCCCCGGGCGGGGTGAAGTCCCCCAACCCGTCCAGGAAGGGCGCCAGTGCGGAGGCCGCCTCATCGGCGCGGCCGGTCGTCAGGACCGTGGCGCTGACCGTGCCGGGGGTGTCGTACCCGAGCCAGGCGACCACGGCGGAGCGGGCGTGCTCGGCCTGGAGGCGCTGCTGAAGTGCGACGGCCCCGGCACGGAACCTCTGGTAGGTGTCCAGGGTGGTGTCCGACCCCGGCACCAGGACGGTGACCCGGTCGGCGGACTCCAGATCGCCGAACACCTCGACGGCGCGGCCCTTCCCCCGGCCGTCGAAGGAGAGGAAACGCGGCGCCTGCGACGCCCCTGGCGTGCCCTGCGCCATCTCCCGCAGCTTCGCCGCCCGGCCCGTACGCCCCGCGTCCCGCGCCATTCGCTCCGCCTCGCCGAGGCCCGCGAGGTTCTCGGCGTACCGGACCTGGGGCGCGGTGTGCGCGGCGAAGGAAACGGGCTGGGGAGCCGGAGCGGTGGGGGAAGAGGCGGCGGCGGACAGAGGGAACGCGACGGCCGCGGCGACGAGACCGGCCAGAAGGGTGCGGTGCAAGCGGGCACGGGTCATGGTGTGTTGTTCCTTCGGTCCAGAGGGGCGTCCTTCTCTGGTACCGAATTTATGAATCCGGCCCCCTCGTCGGCGTCACGCTGCGGAGCCGCCTTTGGCCGTAGCTCTCAGGTATCACAAGGGCTACCTGAGAGTCAGAACACCTGCGCCCGGGGCGCGTTCGGCTAGGGTCCCCGGATGATCGACACCGACTGGCGCCGCGACCGCATCGGCAGCGCGCACCGGGGCGAGAACCCCACCGTCATGCGCCGCCTCGACGCGGGATTCGCCGTGATCGGCGACCGGCAGTTCCTGCCGGGGTACTCGGTCCTCCTGACCGACGACCCCGCCGTCACCCGGCTCTCGGACCTGCCCCGGCCGCGCAGGCTCGCGTACCTCACCGATACGGAACGGCTCGCCGAGGCCGTCGAGCGCGCCTGCGCGCGCCTCGACCCGGCCTTCCGGCGGGTCAACATCGAGATCCTGGGCAACACCGACCCCTACCTCCACGCCCACGTATGGCCCCGCTACGACTGGGAGCCCGCGGACCTCGTCCGGCTGCCGGTGTGGCTGTACGGGGAGGAGTACTGGCGCGGCGAGCGGCACGCGCTGGCCCCCCGCCACGACGCGCTGCGCGCCGCCATCGGGGAGGAGCTCGACCTGCTCGCCGATCAGGAAGCAGCCGGCCCGGCGACGTGAGCACGCGGTCAGTCCGCCACCAGGGGTTCGACGTGGCCCGCGCGCCAGCGGGGGGCCGGATCCTGGCCGGGGCTGGTCCAGTACTCCCTGGCCGCGACGATCTCTCCGTCGCGCACCGTCCAGAGGGAGACGGCCCGGTAGACGACGTGGTCCTGAGGTATCTCGACCTCGGTGACGACGAGGTCGCCGTCCGCGAGGATGCGGAGCAGCTCGACGGGTTGTCGTTCGTCCGTGTACGCGTAACAGTCGTCGCTGTTCACGGCGATGAAGTTGGCGCGGCCGACGATGCGTTCGCCGCTCACGGGCCATTCGATGACGGCGTCCTCGGCGATGAGCTTGGCCACGCCGTCCCAGTCGTGTGCCTCGATCCGCTCCCACAGTTGTGCCACTACGTTCAACGGCTCCATGTGCGGCAGTGTGCGATGGGGCCGCTCGACGCAACAAGCTTTGCTTGCAGGCTTATTGACTTCGACACAAACGGGCTGGGGGGCCGTGGGGGGAGGGGGCCGCGGCGGGTCTGCTTGCCGGTCATGACGGCGTAGACCGAGCCGCAGGCGGCGACGGCGACGACCAGGGCCACGAGGAGGAGGAACACGGTCGTGGCGGTCGGGGGCCGGTTGCGGGGCGGTGGTTCCATGCGGGTGTCCTCCACGGCGGAGTGCGGTGGGCGGGGCTCCGGTGGGGGAAGACGGCGGGGGTGGGACGAAGGTTGCCTGTGGCTCCGCCGGGTGGCTGGATCTGACCGGGCCCTGCCGGGCCCTGCCGGGCCCTGCCGGGGGCGTGGCCGGGTGTGCCGGTGCGGGGCCGGTGTCGGGGGCGGGCCCCCGGGGCCCCGCGCCTCAAACGCCGGCGGGGCTGAAGGGGCGGCGGGGCCGGGAGGGGCCGCGGGGGTGGGTGTGCCCGTGCGGCGCCGTTGCGGGGGCCGGCCCCCGGGCCCCCGCGCCTCAAACGCCGGCGGGGCTGAGTGGGGCGGCGGGCTGAGTGGGGCGGAGGGGCTGGGTGGGGTGGGACGCGCCTCAAGTGCCTGTCTGTGCGTTCAGGGTGTCCAGGGCTGCCGTGAGGCGGGATAGGGCTTCGGCGGTTTGGGCGAAGGCCTCTTCGCCCAGTTCGGCCGCCAGGCGGGTGGCCAGGGTGGCGTGGCCCGGGGTGATGCGGGCGATCGCGGCGCGGCCCTCCGCCGTCGGGCGCAGGAGCTTGGCGCGCCGGTGCGCCGGGTTCGGCACGTACTCGGCGAGTCCCTGCGCCGCCAGCAGGTCGGCGATGCGCTGGACGCTCTGCCGGGTGATGCCCATGGCCCGGGCGATGCCCGCCACCGGCAGCGGCTCCGTGAGGACCGCCCCCAGGACCTGCCAGCGGGCCGCCGTCAGGCCCGCAGGTTTGGCCAGTTCCTCGGACACGGCGAGGAACTGGCCGTTCAGCCGGAACACCCCGAGGGCCGTCCGGCTCAGCAGGTCCTGCTTCTCGCGCAGGGTCAGCGGCTCAGGCATCGCCGGATTCCGCCGCCGCCATCAGGACCGGGTACGCGCTCGCGTCCGAGTCGTGGAAGAGCCGGAACCAGGCGTCCAGGACCTCCGGCCCGTAGACGCCCAGGCGGGCGAAGACCTCCCGGGCGAACGCGACCGGTTCCGTCGGGCCCGCCGTGATCAGGTCGCCGTCGGTGACCGCGTCGGCCTCGACGTACCGCTCCGCGCCCCCGTAGCCGGGCTGCCCGGCGAGGTAGAAGGAGGCGCCGCTGGTGTGCGCGCGGCCGTCCAGCAGGCCCGCCCTGGCCAGGCCGGCCGTCGCCCCGCAGATCGCGGCGACCGGCACCCCGGCCGCCAGGAACTCCCCGGCCTTCGCCGCGAACGGCGCCAGGTCCTCGCCGGTGTCCCAGAGCGACGCGCCCGTCAGGATCAGCAGGGAGGAGTCCCCGGGGCGCAGGTCCGCCAGGGCCAGGTCGGGCAGGACGCGGACGCCGCCCATGGTGGTGACCGGCGCTCCGGCGGCGGAGCCGACCGTACGGACCGTGTGGCCGCGCTGGGTGAGGTGCGCGGTGGTGTGGCCGGTCTCCCAGTCCGCGTACGTGTCGTAGACCGCGAGGTGGACGGGTTTGCGCGGGGTCGGGGTCTCGCTCATGGTGCTCGCCTCCGGAGTCGCTCTCGCTCTGCCGCTGCCGTTCTTATGACAGAAGGCTGTCATTTCGGCAGGATGCTGTCAATGGTTGGATACCGGCAATACGGCGCCGCGCGGGCGGACAGAGTGCCGAGGGTGGTCCCCGACCCGCATACAGTCCGCCGATATCCCTCCCCACCTGCGCACTTCTAGCGTGACGGCATGACCCCTCATGTCACTGGCGCGACCGTCAAGGCCGCAGACCGCGCTCACGTGTTCCACTCCTGGTCCGCCCAGGCCCTGATCGACCCGCTCGCCGTGGCCGGGGCCGAGGGCTCGTACTTCTGGGACTACGACGGGAACCGCTTCCTCGACTTCTCCTCCCAGCTGGTGAACACCAACATCGGGCACCAGCACCCCAAGGTCGTCGCCGCCATCCAGGAGCAGGCCGCCAAGCTCTGCACCCTGGCCCCCGGCTTCGCCGTGGAGGCCCGTTCCGAGGCCGCCCGGCTGATCGCCGAGCGGACCCCCGGCGACCTGGACAAGATCTTCTTCACCAACGGCGGCGCCGAGGCCGTCGAGAACGCCGTACGGATGGCCCGGCTGCACACCGGCCGCCAGAAGGTGCTGTCCACCTACCGCTCGTACCACGGCGCCACCGCCGCCGCGATCAACCTGACCGGCGACCCGCGCCGCTGGCCCTCGGACACGGCCGCCGCCGGCGTCGTGCACTTCTGGGGCCCGTTCCTCTACCGCTCGCCGTTCCACGCGACCACCGAGGCCGAGGAGTGCGCCCGCGCCCTCACCCACCTCGCCGACACCATCGCCTTCGAGGGCCCGCAGACCATCGCCGCGATCATCCTGGAGAGCGTGCCGGGCACCGCCGGGATCATGACCCCGCCGGCCGGGTACCTCGCGGGGGTGCGCGAGCTGTGCGACCGCCACGGGATCGTCTTCGTCCTCGACGAGGTCATGGCCGGCTTCGGGCGCACCGGCAAGTGGTTCGCGGCCGAGCACTGGGACGTCACCCCCGACCTGATCACCTTCGCCAAGGGCGTGAACAGCGGTTACGTGCCGCTCGGCGGCGTAGCCATCTCGGCCGAGATCGCCGAGACCTTCGCCACCCGCCCCTACCCGGGCGGACTGACGTACTCCGGGCACCCCCTGGCCTGCGCCGCCGCCGTGGCGACGATCAACGTCATGGAGGAGGAGGGCGTCGTCGAGAACGCCGCCCGCATCGGCGAGGACGTGATCGGCCCGGCGCTCGCCGAGATCGCCGAGCGGCACCCCTCGGTCGGCGAGGTACGGGGTCTGGGCGTGTTCTGGGCTCTGGAGCTCGTACGGGACAAGGAGACGCGCGAGCCGCTCGTCCCGTACAACGCGGCGGGCGCCGACAACGCGCCGATGGCCGAGTTCGCGGCGGCCTGCAAGAAGTCCGGGCTGTGGCCGTTCGTCAACATGAACCGGACCCACGTCGTCCCGCCCTGCACCGTCACCGAGGCGGAGGCGAAGGAAGGGCTGGCGCTCCTCGACGAGGCGCTGACGGTCGCGGACCGGCACGCGGTCGCCGGATAGCGGGCGGTACATCCGTATAACGACCGCGAATCGATCGGTTTCAGCCTCGCTGCCTGGCCTTAAGGTGTCCGAAGCTCTACAGAGGAGACGGACCCCTATGCCAGGCAGCGGCGCTGTCACCCGCAACACGCTTCGCCAGCAGATCGCGGACGCGCTGCGCGACGAGGTGCTCGCGGGACGCCTGCCGCCGGGGACCGAGTTCACGGTCAAGCAGATCGCCGAGCAGTACGAGGTCTCCGCCACCCCGGTGCGCGAGGCGCTCGTGGACCTCGCGGCGCAGGGGCTGCTGGAGTCCGTCCAGCACCGCGGGTTCCGGGTCCGGATCTACTCCGTGGCCGATTTCGTGGGCATGATCGAAGCCCGCACGCTGATCGTCGACGGGATCTTCCGCCGGCTCGTCGAGCGCGGGACCGCGCCGGGGGCGGCCGAGATGCTGGTGTCGGTACGGCGCCGGGCGGAGGAGGCGCGGCGGGCCGCGCACAGCGGTTCCCTCGAAGTGCTGATCGGCTACGACCTGCGGTTCTGGCGGGAGCTGAGCGGGCTGGTCGGGAACGCGTACATCTCCGATTTCCTGCACCGGATCCGGGTGCAGACCTGGGTCTTCGCGGTCCCGCACCTCCAGCGGCAGCCGGAGCTGATGCGGGAGGCCCTGTGGAACGGGCACCGCGAGCTGGTGGAGGCGGTGACCCGGGCGGACCCGGACGAGGTGCGGCGGCTTGTGCACGCGTACAACCAGCACGGGCTGGAGTGGGCGGCCGGGCTCTGAGCCGGACGCCGGGGCGGCGGGCCCGGGAAGCCCCTCGGGGCGGCCCTGGGGCGGGCTCTGAAGCGGGCTCTGAAGCGGGCTTCGAGGTGCGTCCAGTTCTGCGCACCCCTTCGCGGAGGGTGTTCGGCGCACTACGCTGGCACGATCGGCGGCAACGACTGATCGGAGGCCGCGTGGCCTGTGACCTGTGGCTGGTCCCCCTTGTCGATGTGCTGTGCCACAGCCCCGACAACCCCTTCGCGGAAGAGATCGCCTCGTACGACAAGGCGCTGGGTGAGGCCGGGCTCCCGTCGGTGCCCGTGTTCGCGTACATGCCGGGGCTGTCCGGGGACGTCGCCCCGGTGGCCGGATTCGACTACGACGCCCTGCACTTCCTGCGGCGGGCGTACCTGCTGCAGATCTGCGGGCTGCCGGTGACTCCGGTGGACGAGCTGGGCGGCGACTACGAGCAGCTGCTGGAGATGTTCGAGCCGACGGCGCAGCAGTCGCACCTGGTGTGGCACTACGACCACGCCGGGGCGTACGTGCCGGTGGACTTCCCGGCGCCGCTGGCCAACGAGGAGCTGCTGGCGGGGGGCGGGCCGCTGGGGTCGGCGCAGGGGCTGCTGCGGGAGCTCGGGTTCGTCGCGCCGGCGATCGGGATCGACCCGCTGAACCCGCCGCCGGCGCCTGCGCCGCCGGGGCGGCCGACCTCGCTGGAGGAGCCGGCGGGGCCGATGCCGTACGACGACAGTCCGTTCGCGCGGGAGCGGCACGTGTGGCTGGGGCTGCACGCGGCGGCGACCCGCAGCCTGGGACAGGGATCGATGATCATCTTCAGCTAGCCGGGGCCCCGCCGGGCGCCGGCCCGGCCTCCCCGGGGGCTCAGCCCGGGGACGCCGGGGTCAGCGGGGTTGTTCCGGGGGGCGCTGGCGGGGCATGTTCGGGCGGGTGCCCGGGGGCAGGGGGAAGCGGGCCGGGGGGACGCCGGAGTCCGCGCGGCCGGCGGCGGCGCCCAGGGACTGCATCACCAGCGGCGCGGGGCCGGAGGAGAACTCCACCATCCACTGCGCGGTCTCGGAGCGGACGAGTTCCGTCACGTCCTCCGAGAAGCGCCGCAGCACGGTGAGGCAGCGTTCCGCCGCCTCGCCGGCCGTGCCCTCCGTCGGGCCCAGCACTTCCCGTACGTTCTCCGAGGCCCAGTCGAACTGGAGCGTCTGCAGACGGCGCTGGACCGCCTGCGCGGTGGCGACGTCCCGCATCCAGCCCGACGTCAGCCCGAAGAACCGGTCGCAGGCCAGGCAGGCCGCGCCCAGCAGCAGGCACAGGTAGCCGTACGAGGCCGCCCCCGTGGCGGACCCGGTGAGTTCCAGCAGCGGCATCGCGGCGCCCAGGACGGCGCCCCCCGCCGCCCCCGCCCGCAGGATCCGCGCGCCGCGGCGCTTCCACGCCCGGTCGGACAGGTACCACTCCGCCGTGCGCAGCGCATCGGCCTCTACTCGCCGGTAGAGCTCGTCGAGCCGCTCCGCGGGCTCGCCCCAGTCTCCCAGGGGGAACGGCTTGCCGGTCAGATCGCCCGCCGCCATCGGCCCGCTGCCCTCCTCCCGGGGATCCCGGGGTGGCCCCTCGGGCTGCATCTCCGGCTGGCTCACCCGGCACTCCCTCTGCCCGCGCTGACGTGTGGTGGTGCGCGTGTGCGCAATGGTGCGCATGCTCTTCCTACCTTCGAATGACGGGCCATGGGCGACGAATCCCCGGTTTTCCGCTCGCAAGGAGGTCTTCAGCAGGTACGCGCACGCCCCGACCTTCACTCGAAAGAGTTGGTCCTCACGGCGTAGGGCGCGCTGCCCGGGGAGCACGTAGGCTCAGATTGACCAAGCATTGCGCGGTCCCGACGTCCCGACGGTATTGGAGTGATTACCTGTGATTCCCGGTGGTGGCCAGCCCAACATGCAGCAGCTGCTCCAGCAGGCCCAGAAGATGCAGCAAGACCTCGCGGCGGCCCAGGAGGCCCTGGCGCTGGCCGAGGTCGAGGGGCAGTCCGGCGGCGGTCTCGTCAAGGCGACGGTCACGGGTTCGGGCGAGCTGCGGGCACTGGTGATCGACCCGAAGGCCGTGGATCCCACCGACACCGAGACGCTGGCCGACCTGGTGGTCGCGGCGGTGCAGGCCGCCAACGAGAACGCCCAGGCGCTCCAGCAGGAGAAGCTGGGCCCCCTGGCCTCCGGACTGGGCGGCGGCAGCGGCATTCCCGGCCTTCCGTTCTAGGCCGTCCGTTCCGGGCCGTCCGTTCCGGGCTGTCCGTTCGGGGCCGTCCGGTCAGGCCGTTCCCCACACACCCCATAGCGAAAGAGGCAGTCCGTTGTACGAAGGCGTGGTCCAGGACCTGATCGACGAACTGGGCAGGCTGCCCGGCGTCGGGCCCAAGAGCGCGCAGCGGATCGCCTTCCACATCCTGCAGGCCGAGCCCACCGACGTCCGCCGCCTCGCGCACGCGCTGCTTGAGGTGAAGGACAAGGTCCGGTTCTGCGCGGTGTGCGGGAACGTGGCGCAGGAGGAGCGGTGCGCCATCTGCCGCGATCCGCGCCGCGACACGACGGTCATCTGTGTCGTGGAGGAGCCGAAGGACGTCGTCGCGATCGAGCGGACCCGCGAGTTCCGGGGCAAGTACCACGTCCTCGGCGGCGCGATCAGCCCGATCGAGGGCGTCGGTCCGGACGACCTGCGCATCCGGGAGCTGCTGGCGCGGCTCGCGGACGGCATGGTCACCGAGCTGATCCTCGCGACCGACCCGAACCTGGAGGGCGAGGCGACCGCCACCTACCTCGCCCGCATGATCAAGCCCATGGGCCTGAAGGTCACCCGCCTGGCCAGCGGCCTCCCCGTCGGGGGAGATCTGGAGTACGCGGACGAGGTCACGCTCGGGCGGGCCTTTGAAGGAAGGCGACTTCTCGATGTCTGACGCAACGCTGCACGCTTTGGGCCAGGATCCGGACGACTTCGCCGTCCAGATCGCGGACCAGATCGAGTCCTTCATCGTCGCGGTCACCGAGGTGGCCAAGGGCGAGGACCCGGACAGCGCGGTGCCCTTCCTCCTCCTGGAGGTGTCCCAGCTGCTGCTGGCGGGAGGCCGGCTGGGCGCGTACCAGGACGTCCTGCCCGACGAGCGGTACGAGCCCGACCTCGGCCCCGAGCCGGATGTGGACGAGCTGCGCGAGCGGTTGGCCTACATGCTGGAACCGGTCGACGTGTACTCCGAGGTCTTCGACCCGTACGAGCCGCGCAAGTCGCCCGTCGCGCACCGGATCTCCGACGACATCGCGGACGTGGTGACCGACCTGCGGCACGGGCTGGCGCACTACCGCGCGGGGCGGACGACCGAGGCGCTGTGGTGGTGGCAGTTCTCCTACTTCTCCAACTGGGGCTCGACGGCCTCGGCGACCCTGCGGGCCCTGCAGTCGCTCGTGGCGCACGTGCGCCTGGACCAGCCGCTGGAGGCCCTGGACGGGCTGGACACGGACGAGGACCTGGCCGAGGAGGACCTCGCGGAGCAGGCCGGACGGGTGATGGCCGAGGAGATCGCCGGTCCGCTGGGGCTGCCCGGGGGCGGCGCGCGGCGGTAAAACGCCCGAAATATGCGGAACCTGTCCTTTGATCTTTTCGTCTCATGATGTGGTACGAGGCGGTCGGATCCCGGTCGCTCGTTACACTGCACCAGCAATGAGACGGACTGAGCGAGGAGCGCACGTGGGCCTTGTCGTGCAGAAGTACGGAGGCTCCTCCGTAGCCGATGCCGAAGGCATCAAGCGCGTCGCCAAGCGGATCGTGGATGCCAAGAAGAACGGCCACCAGGTGGTCGTCGTGGTTTCCGCGATGGGCGACACGACGGACGAGCTGATCGATCTCGCCGAGCAGGTATCCCCGATGCCTGCCGGGCGCGAATTCGACATGCTGCTGACCGCCGGAGAGCGGATCGCCATGGCCCTGCTGGCCATGGCGATCAAAAACCTGGGCCACGAGGCCCAGTCGTTCACCGGTAGCCAGGCAGGCGTCATCACCGACTCGGTCCACAACAAAGCGCGCATCATCGATGTCACGCCGGGCCGTATCCGCACCGCGCTGGACGGGGGCAACATCGCCATCGTCGCCGGTTTCCAGGGCGTGTCGGCGGACAGCAAGGACATCACCACCCTCGGCCGCGGCGGCTCGGACACCACCGCCGTCGCGCTCGCCGCGGCGCTGGACGCCGAGGTCTGCGAGATCTACACCGACGTCGACGGCGTCTTCACCGCGGACCCCCGCGTCGTGAAGAAGGCCCGGAAGATGGACTGGATCTCCTCCGAGGACATGCTGGAGCTCGCGGCCTCCGGCTCCAAGGTGCTGCTGCACCGCTGCGTCGAGTACGCCCGCCGCTACAACATCCCGATCCACGTGCGCTCGTCCTTCTCCGGACTGCCGGGCACCTGGGTCAGCAACGAGAATCCGCAAGGGGACGCGCAGGTGGAGCACGCCATCATCTCCGGAGTCGCGCACGACGTCTCCGAAGCCAAGATCACGGTCGTCGGCGTTCCGGACAAGCCGGGCGAGGCCGCGGCGATCTTCCGCGCCATCGCGGACGCCGAGATCAACATCGACATGATCGTGCAGAACGTGTCGGCCGCCTCCACGGGCCTGACCGACATCTCCTTCACCCTCCCCAAGACCGAGGGCCACAAGGCCATCGAGGCGCTGGAGAAGGCCAAGGGCAAGATCGGCTTCGAGTCGCTGCGCTACGACGACCAGATCGGCAAGATCTCCCTCGTCGGCGCCGGCATGAAGACGAACCCGGGCGTCACCGCCTCGTTCTTCCAGGCGCTGTCCGACGCGGGCGTCAACATCGAGCTGATCTCGACCTCCGAGATCCGCATCTCGGTCGTGACCCGCCAGGACGACGTCAACGAGGCCGTCCGCGCCGTGCACACGGCCTTCGGCCTCGACTCCGACAGCGACGAGGCCGTCGTCTACGGAGGCACCGGACGATGACCGCGGACCGGTCCTCCGGCCCGGCGCTCGCCGTGGTCGGGGCGACCGGGGCAGTCGGTTCCGTACTGCTCCCGATCCTGTCCCAGCGCGCCGACATCTGGGGCGACATACGCCTGATCGCCTCCGCGCGCTCGGCCGGCCGTGTGCTGGCCGTGCGCGGGGAGGAGGCCGAGGTCCTCGCCCTCACCGAGGACGCCTTCGAGGGCTTCGGTCCGGGCGACGTGGTGATCTTCCTGACCCCGCCCGAGGTCTCGGCCCAGTGGGCGCCCGTGGTCACCACGCGGGGCGCGGTGGCCGTCGACCAGTCGGCCGCCTTCCGCGAGGACCCCGAGGTACCGATGGTGGTGCCCGAGGTGAACGCCCACGCGGTACGGATCCGGCCGCGCGGGATCGTCGCCGGGCCCGACTGCGTGACCGCCGCGATGATCGCGGCCGTGGGCGCGCTGCACGCCGAATACGCGCTGGCCGACCTGGGCGTCTCCTCGTACCAGGCCGCGAGCGCGGCCGGGCGGGCCGGCTCGGCCGCGCTGCGGCGCCAGTTGTCGCTGGTCGCCGGGACCGACCTGGGGGAGAAGCCCGGGGACGTGCGCCGTGCCGTGGGCGAGGACACCGGGCCCTTCGCGGGCCCGCTCGCCCTCAACGTGCTGCCGTGGTCCGGGGAGCTGCGCGAGGGCGGCTGGTCCTCGCACGAGCTGGCCGTACGGGCGGAGACCCGGCGGATCCTGGACCTCCCGGACCTGCCGGTGGCGGTGACCTGCGTACAGGTACCGGTGCTGGCCGGGCATTCGCTGACGGTGCGGGCGCGGTTCGAGAACCGGGTGGACGCGGCGCACGCGCGCGAGATCCTGGAGGGGGCGCCCGGGGTGGTCCTCGTCGACGACCCGGCGGCGGGGGAGTTCCCGACTCCGGCGGACGCGGCCGGGACGGATCCGGCGTGGGTGGGCCGGGTGCGGGCCTCGCTCGACGACGATCACGCGCTGGAGTTCTTCGTCTGCGCCGACAATCTCCGTAAGGGCGCGGCCCTGAATGCCACTCAGATCTCGGAACTGATCGCAGGTGAATCTGCGTAATTCACTTTGTAGGATCGGTGTCGATCCCTTGATCAAGGTGATGGCCCGACTGCCGTCTCGAAAGACGGGGCAATCGGGAAGAGCGGGTACGCATGAGGGCAATCGGGATATTGCTGGATGTTCTGCCTCGCGCGTACAACCCTGACGGGGGGACGCGTGTCCAACGGGCGTGGCAGAGGCATTGCTCGACTTCGCCGTCGTACCGGCGCGCACCGGAATCGGTCCGTCGCGCCGGCGGTCCCGCGTACCCGGCGAGATCCCGGTGATCATGCCCGTCCCGCCCACCGGCGCGACTCCCGTCACCCCGTTGCCCGTTGCGTCACCGCCCGTGGCACCGACCCGGGGCGGCCGCGTGCCCTCACCCCGCGATAGCTCGGAAGGCGTCGGGGGCGACACCCCGGCGGAGACCTCCGGGACCGCGGGGAGCGCCGATGCCGCCGAGGCGGCGCAGACCGTCCCGACGGCGGAGACCGTCCCGACGGCGGAGAGCGCCGCGGGCGGCGAGGGCGCCGAGAAGGTCGTGGTGGCCGGTACCACCGTCGACCACCTCACGGAGACCTACCAGGCGCACTACCGCTCGCTCCTCGGGCTCGCCGCGCTGCTCCTCGACGACACCGCCTCCTGCGAGGACGTGGTCCAGGAGGCCTTCATCCGCGTCCACTCGGCCCGCAACCGGGTCCGGGACCGCGACAAGACGCTGGCGTACCTGCGCCAGACCGTCGTCAACCTCTCGCGCTCCGCACTGCGCCGCCGGATCCTCGGCCTCAAGCTGCTGTCGAAACCGATGCCGGACATGGCCAGCGCCGAGGAGGGCGCGTACGACCAGCTGGAGCGGGACGACCTCATCAAGGCGATGCGGGGACTCCAGCGGCGCCAGCGCGAGGTACTGGTGCTGCGGTACTTCGCGGACATGACGGAGTCCCAGGTCGCGGAGACGCTCGGCGTCTCGCTCGGCTCGGTGAAGGCGTACGGATCGCGGGGCATTGCCGCGCTGCGGGTGGCGATGGAGGCTGCGCAGTCATGAGGGACGACCACAAGAACGCGCCGGACCACGAGCTCGCCGAGAGCGCCGAGAGCGCCGAGAGCGCCGAGAGCGCCAAGACCGCCGAGATCGGTGCGGAAGCGGCGCTGCGGAGCCTGCTGAGTGGCGCCGTCCAGGACCTCCAGCCCTCCGAGGGCGCGCTGGAGCGGCTGCGGTACGCCGTCCCCGCCCGCCGGGCGCGCAAACGGCGGGTGCTCGTCGGAGCCGCCGCGGCCGTGCTGCTGGCCGGTACGGGGATCCCCACCGCGATCCGGCTGACGGCCGCCGAGGGCACCACCGCAGGGCACTCGGCCATCGCCGGGCACGGGGAGCAGCAGGGCGGCAAGCACGGCGCCGCCTCCGACCCGCACCAGAACGGATCGGGCGCCCTCGCCCAGAAGCCCCCGAAGGCCCCCGGCAAGAGCGGCGAGGGCCTGGGCGCCACGGGTGCGCAGCCCGGCCAGGCGCCCGGCGCCGCGACGGCGGGCGCGGAGTCCGGCCCGGCCACCCCGGGTACGGCGACGGGCAAGAACCCGCTGCCCCCGGCCACCACCACGGGGCTGCCCGGATGCGGAGCCGCCCAGCTCGGCGTGCACGTCAGCGCCCGCGCCCCGCAGGCCGACGGCAAGGTGTTCGGCAGCTTCAAGGTCACCAACGTGTCCGGCAAGGGCTGCGCGGTCACCGGCCCGGACACCGTGACGGCGACCCCCGCGCCCGGCGCCGCTACCGGCCAGGCCCCGGCGGTGAGCGTGGTGGGCCACCGGCCGGGCGACCCGGCGAGCGCGCTGCTGACCGATCCGTCGGCGGAGCCGCCGGTGCTGACGCTCCAGCCCAACGCGGCGTACGAGGTCCAGTTCGCCTGGGTGCCCTCGGGCGATCCCTGCCCGGCGGCGAGCCCGGAGGCGGGTGCCAAGCCGTCGGAGAAGCCGGCCGAGGCGGCGGGCGCCCAGGCGGCGGGCGGCGGCGATTCGGCCGCGGCCCCCGATCTGCGGGCCGGCGGCGGTCCGGCCCCGGAGGCGAGCGGGGTGGAGGTGTCGCACACGCCGGTGTCGGGTGCGCCGACCACGCAGACCACCATCCCCAGCGCCTGCGGCGGGACGGTCTACCGCACGGGCGCGATCCCCCTGGACGCACCGAAGCCGTAGGGCGGGGGACAGAGCGGGCCGGGGGCCGGGCCGGCGTCAGGCCTTGGCGGCAGCGGTGCCCGCCGGCTCGGTCTCCGGCAGGAGTCCCGCCTCGGTGTCCCGCAGGGTCTCCACCTCGCGCCGGTACAGCCGGAACCACATGAACAGCACGAACGCGGCGAAGACGAACCACTCGCCGGTGTAACCGAGGTTCTGGAAGGCCTTCAGGTCCAGCCCGGTGTTGGCCGGGGCCTGCGCGGGCACCGGAGTCAGCCCGTCCGCCGCCGTCTGCACCGTCAGCCACGCGTCGTACAGCTCACCCGGCACGATGTTGACCAGCGAGGCCGCAGCGATCACCCCGAGCTGACCGGCCGGCAGACCGCCGCCCGCGTGCACGCCCTTGGTGCCGGAGTTCTCCGAGGCCTGGAGCGCGCCCGTCACCTCCACCCGCCCGGTCGGCGCGGCCGGGGCCCTCGCCGCGTCCGCCGCGCCCGGCAGCCAGCCCCGGACCACGGGAACGGCCTTGCCGGAGTCGGTCTTCAGCAGCGTCAGGACGTAGAACCCGGCCTTCCCGTCGAGCGTCCGCTCCGGGACCAGCAGCTGCTCTCCGTACTCCCCACTGGCGGAGGCGAGCCGTCCGGAGGTGTTCCTGTCCACCGGGAGCAGCGAGTCCAGCGGCTTGGCCGTCCGGTCCGCGGGCCGTTCGGCGTTCGCGGTCGCCTCGCGGTGGCTGTCGACGCGGTCCTCGAACCGGCCGAGCTGCCAGGACCCCATGAACAGGCAGAAGGGAACGCCGAGCGCGACGAAGACGTTGATCCCCCACCAGCGCGGGGTCAGGAGAAACCGGTGCACCCCACCACCGTACGGGGGGTGCACCGGATCAGAGCTGCCGGGGTTGGGCGGGACCGGCTCCGGGTCCCGACCGCGGCTCAGTTCGGAAGGTGCTTCAGCGCGAACTCCAGCTCCATCCGGACCTGCTTGATCCGCTCCTCCACGACGAGCGAGCCGTGCCCGGCGTCGTACCGGTACACCTCGTGCACCGCGCCGCGCGCCGCCAGCCGGTCGACGTAGTTCTCGATCTGCCGGATCGGGCAGCGCGGGTCGTTCACCCCGGCCGCGATGTGCACCGGTGCCCGCACCGCGTCCACGTACGTCAGCGGCGAGGACGCCTCGAAGCGCTCCGGGACCTCCTCCGGCGTGCCGCCGAAGAGGGTGCGGTCCAGGGACTTCAGCGCCTCCATCTCGTCCTCGTAGGCGCTCACGTAGTCCGCGACCGGTACGGCGGCCAGCCCGACCGCCCAGTCCCCCGGCTGCGTGCCGATGCCCAGCAGCGCCAGGTACCCGCCCCACGAGCCGCCCGACAGCACCAGCCGCGCCGGGTCCGCCAGGCCGGAGGCCACCGCCCACGCGCGGACCGCGCCGATGTCCTCCAGCTCGATCAGGCCGACCCGGTGCTTGAGGGCGTCGGTCCACTCGCGCCCGTAGCCCGTGGAGCCCCGGTAGTTGACCCGGACGACCGCGAAGCCGTGGTCGAGCCAGGCCGCCGGGGTCGCCGCGAAGGCGTCGCTGTCGTGCCAGGTGGGGCCGCCGTGGATCTCGAAGATGGTCGGGAAGGGGCCGTCACCGTGCCCCACCGGCCGCTGCGCCAGCGCGTGGATCCGCCCGCCCGGGCCCTCCACCCACACGTCCTCCACCGGCACCGAGGCCGGCGGCCGGAATCCCGGCGGGTCCAGGACGACCCCGCCCGCGGTGGACCGTACGGCGGCGGGCTCGGCCGCCGAGGACCACTGGTACTCCACCGTCCCGTCCGGCCGCGCGGTCGCCCCCGAGACCGTCCCCGGCGGCGTGTCCACCCGTACGAGTTCCCGCGCGGCCAGGTCGTAGCGCCACAGCTCGCTGCGCGCCTCGAAGCTGTGCGCGATCAGCAGGGCCGAGCCGTCCGGGTACCACTCGGCGCTGACGTCGCCCGGCAGGTCGATCGCCAGGTCCTCCTGGGTGCCGGCGGTCACGTCCCACACCATCGGCTCCCAGCGGCCGCGCCGCTGGTGGCCGATGAGCAGCCGGGTGTCCCCGGCGACCGGGGCGAAGCCCAGCACCTCCAGACCGAGCTCCCGCGTGCCGCCCTCGGAGTCGTCGAGCTCCGCGACCGTGGCGCCGTCGAGGGTGACCACGCGCAGCGCGGAGTGCATGGCGTCGCCGTGCTCGGTGTGCTCGATGGCGATCAGGGTCCCGTCCCGGGACAGGTCGCCGACGCCGGCCGACTCGCGGTGCCGGTAGATCACCACGGGCTCCGCGCCGCCCGGCCGCACCACGTGGACGGTCGATCCGTCCTCGTCGGTGCTGCATCCCACGACCGCCGTGCCGTCGCGCCCGATGGCCAGCCCGGCCGGGTACGAGGGCTCCAGGCCCGGGGTGGCCGGCTCGTCGGGGCCGCCCGCGAAGGGCTGGCGCACCCAGGTGCCGAACTCGTCGCCGTCGGTGTCGGAGAACCACCAGATCCACTCGCCGTCGGGGGAGAGGGTGCCGTCGGTGGTGCCGTTGGGGCGGTCGGTGGCCTGCCGCTGACCGCCGGTGGCGCGGTCCCAGGCGTAGAGCTCGAAGGTGCCGGTCGCGTTGGAGACGAAGAGCGCGCGGTCGGGGGCGTCCTCCGCCCAGTCGGGCAGCCCGACGCGCGGTGCGCGGAACCGCTTCTCCCAGTCGGGCCAGTCGGGGGTCACATCGCTGTCGCTGGTCATGGCCCCATTCTCGCGGCACGGCGCGGCGGGCGCGGCACCCTCCGCACGACGAAGGGGCGGGACGGTTTCCCGTCCCGCCCCTTCGTCGTGCGCGCTGCGCCGCGCCCGGGTGCCTCAGCTCCGGGTGGCGGTCGGACCGGCTCCGGTGAGCCACTTCTTCATGGCCTTGGCGCTCGGCCGCTCGATGAAGCGGTGCACCAGCCAGGAGGCGATCAGCATGACCGCGAGGATGCCGCCGAGCAGCGGCCAGGCCGCCACGTCGGTGTGCAGGCGGCGGATGATCTCCCAGCCCAGTTCCTCGTGCAGCAGGTACAGCGGGAAGGTGAGCGCTCCGGCGGTGGTGAGCCACTTGCGGTTGAAGAAGCGCAGGCGGCCGAGGGCCACGCCGAGCACGAGCAGGTAGAACACCGTGATCACGGCGAGGCAGATGCCCCACGACAGCTGGTGCTTGACCGAGCCCTCGGCCGTCTTCATCAGGTTGGGCAGCTGGTTCTGGGCGAGCAGCCAGGACAGTCCGAGCAGCAGCCACAGCTCGGGCTTGGTGCCGAACCGGTGCATCAGGAACATCACCACGCCCGCGACGAAGAAGGGGGCCGCGTCCGGCATCGCCATCAGCTGGATGAGGTCGATGCCGGAGTGGGGGGCGAGCACCGACATCAGCAGCCACACCGCGCAGAAGACGACCACCCGGCGGTAGGTGACGCCGAGGGCGGCGACGATGCCGAACAGCAGGTAGAAGCGCAGCTCGGTCCAGAGCGTCCAGTAGACGGGGTCTATGTCGCCCGCGCCCATCGGCTCCTGGAGCATCGTCAGGTTCGCGAGGATCTTGGAGGGGGTGTACCCCGTCTGTGCCATCCCGTGGGCCCACAGCATCACGCCCGCGGTGAGCAGTACGGCGAACCAGTACGCGGGGTAGAGCCGGATCACCCGGGAGATCGCGAAGTCCTTGACCGAGCGGCCCCAGCAGGACATGCAGATCACGAAGCCGCTGATCAGGAAGAACAGCTGCACGCCCAGCCAGCCGTACGAGGCGATCGGGTGCGCCGTCGGGAAGATCACGGCGGTGGACTTGCCCCACACCGGCGTCGACCAGTTGTCGAAGGCGACGAAGTGGAAGGCGACGACGATCAGCGCGGCGACCAGCCGCAGCCCGTCGAGCGTGTAGAGACGCCCGCGCCGGGCGGGGCCGGGAGCAGGGTGGGGGGCCCCTGCCTGAGCGGGTATGACAGCGGGGACGGCTGGTGTGGTCATCAGTGGCTTGTCTGTGGGATGGCGCTCGTCACGAGGGTCGCGTCGGGCGCCAGGCGGGCGAGGACGGGGCGGTTCGCGGAGTCGGTGGCCAGGGCGGCCTGACCGACGGCGGCGCCCTTGATACTGGTCCAGCGGGGGGTGGCGCCGGTATCGAGGGTAGCCAGACTGGTGCCGCCGTCGTTGTTGCGGGCCGCCATGAGCACTCCCTCGCGGAGCGGGAGGAGGGTGAGCGGCCCGTAGCCGCGGCCCGCGAGGTCGAGTTTGGCATCGGTCCACGCGCCGCCGTCCACCGGGCGGCGGTGGAGCTGCGGGCAGCCGGTCTTCGGCTGGCGGAACGCCAGGAGCAGCGAGCCGTCGGGGCGGGCCAGCACGGTCGGCGGGTCCGCGGGGGTGGGCAGGCCGGAGGGGACCGGGGACAGTTCCTGGCCGGGCTGGTCGTGCGTCCAGTGGTGGACGGTGTCGTGTCCGGCGGCCAGGACGTGGACGCGGCCCTTGGCGTCGGTGGTGACCGCCAGGCCTTCCTGCACCTCGGCGCCGCCGAGGTCGCGCCAGCCGCTCCAGGCGCCGTCGCCGCCGCGGCGGCGGGTGGAGACGCCCTTGGACCAGTTGCGCGCGAAGAGGTGGGTGGCGCCGTCGCCGGCGATGGCCACCACGGGGGCGCCCACGCGGCGGCCGCGCTCCGGGTCCTTCTCGGGGTTGCCGAGCGAGCTCCAGGCGCCGAACGGGCCGCCGGCCTTCTGCTGCTCGGCCGTGACGAGCTCGCGCAGGTTCTCGTCGGCCTTCGCGCCCAGACCGGCGACGCGCTGGGCGTACAGCTGCCAGCGGCCGTCCGCGGTGAGGACGGCGGCCAGTCCGGGCAGCAGTCCGTCGCCGCCGAGCAGTGCGGGCTTGCCCCACTTGCCGCTGCCGGGTGCGGACTCCTGCCACATGGCGGCCTGGCCGGCGAGCACACCGAACGCGGTGAGCCGGCCGCCGGGGGCCTGCTGGATCCGGGGCGCGGCGGTGGGCTGGCGCTGGGAGGTGCGCTGGAGCCAGCCGGGGCCGTACGAGCGGTCCTGGCCGACGTCGTAGTCGCCGCATCCGGCGACGAAGTCGCAGCGGTCCGGGGAGCCGCCGTAGGCGTTGAGGACGTCGGCCTTGGCGCGCTGGATCTGCGGCGGCAGATTGTGCGGCCAGCGCTCGTTGTAGTACCCGCGGTAGCTCATGACGGAGTACGAGCCACCGCCGCCGGGCCCCTGGTAGCGCTCCAGGGCGGCGTACGCGAACAGGGCCGCGGCGGTGTGGTCCGGGTGGTCGGAGTAGCCGGGCTGGTCGTGGTGCGGCCGGTTCTTCGAGTCGTGGATCTGCAGGTCGGGGTCGGGGTCCAGGGTGCGGACGAGCGTCGGCTTGTGCTCGTTCAGCAGCGCGGCGAGCGCGGCGATCAGGCTCTCGCGGGTCACCTCGTGCATGGACTGGGCCGGGGACCCGGTGGTGGCCAGGGTGCTGGTCGACATGGACGGGTCCGCCCACAGGGCGGGCAGGCTGTTGCCCGGGCGGTTGCCGCCCGCGTGCTGGCGGACGCCGACGAACACCAGCTGGATGCCGGGGTGCCCCACCAGCGTGTCGACCTCGATGACCGTGCCGTCGGGCAGGGGCTTGGCCTCCAGCTTCCACGGCGACTGGTCCTGGCCGGTCGCCATCAGCGCGTACGCCTGGCGCAGGCCCTGCCGACGGGCCCCCGCGTAGCCCGGGATGTCGGGCTTGGGGGGCTGCTTGTCACCGGGGACCTTGTTGACGCCCGAGCTCTCGCCGCAGTTGACGTAGACGCTGACCACCCGGTCGTTGTCGGCGATCGACTGCTGGAGCTCCGGGTTCATGAAGTACAGGTCGTCGTCCGGATGGGCCACGATCTGCATGATCCGAGCGCCGCTCATACCGTCCTTCCCCGCGGGTAGGGAAGCCCGGTCCTGGGGCGGAGCCTTCGGGGCGGGCTTCTTCTTGCCGTCTGAGTCGGTCGTGCAACCCGCCGCGGCAATGGCGACGAGACCGGCGACAACAGTGCGCCGGGTCGGACGTACGGTCACGGAGCTCTCTCGTGGTCACGCAGGCCGCTCGTACCGGCTCGGCACTGGAAAATAGGACTCCAGGAAGGGGTGCAGAAGCCGGGTGCTGCAGTCGAAATCCTCTTCCGTGGAGAGAGTGTCGTTCAGGCAGAACACGTCTCTGTCACGTGAGAGGAGCAAACGGTCCAATCGGTTGCCTGCGTTGGGCAGGGAGACGTCGATGTAGACGTATTCGAGATCTCCGGCCAGCGCCCGCCCGGTGTGGAACGCGTAGTAGTGGTACAGCGAGGAGGGGATCGCGATGTCCTCCGGGCTGCGGAAACGCTGCGCGGCGGTGGCCCGGTGCTGCTCCGCGAACTCGTCCTCGATCTCGCTGAGGACGGCGCGGTTCAGCGCGTGCGGGACGTGCCGCATCTTCTGCACCGGGGTGGTGCCGAAGCGCTCCTGGATCAGGGCCCGGTTGTTCTTGCCCGCGATGGAGACGGGCACGTCGTCGCTGGACGGCGGGCCGAGCGGCACCAGGGCGGGGGAGGGGAAGAACTGGGTCAGGCCGTTGGCCAGGAAGAAGTCGCCCGGCGCCATCTCACGGCCGAGGAACACGTCGTCGTTGAAGTAGAGGAAGTGCTCGGCGAGGCCGTCGATGTGGTGGAGCTGGCTCTCGATGGCGTGCGAGTTGAAGGTGGGCAGCGCGGCCGGGTCGGTGAAGATCTCGCGGTGGCTGACCACCTTGATCCCGGGCTGCTCGGTGTCCAGCCACTCGGGGGTCTGGTCGTCGGTGACCAGGTAGATCGTGCGGACCCAGGGCGCGTAGGTGGCCAGCGAACGCAGGGAGTAGCGCAGTTCGTCGTGGTTGGCGTAGCGCGCCGCGTTCGCGGCCTCGGCGTGGTAGTCGGCGCCGGTGAACTCGGACCGGCGGCGCAGCCACGCGGGGTCGGAGCCGTCCACCCAGGTGTAGACGACGTCGACGGGGAAGGGGATGTCGCCGGGGACCTTGGTGGTGAACTCCGCGCGGGTGCGCACCGTCATGGCGGTGCTGGTACGGGTGCCCCAGGGCGCCGTGAACGTGGTCGCCGGGACCTCCACGGAGGGGGCCTCGACCGGCACGGACTCGGTGATGAAGTTGCGGCGCGGGGCGACCAGACGGTCGTCCTCGCGGGCCCAGAACTCGATGTCGCAGCCGTTCTCGGGGCCCAGGACCACGCTCTGGCCCGGGTCGGTCCGGTACCAGAACAGGCGCAGGGTGCGGGCGCGCGAGAACCGGCGCCAGTTGGCGGGCTGGTAGGCGGGGACGATCCGCTTGCTCTCCGGGCCGCGCGGGCCGAAGTAGGCGGGCAGCGTCCGGCTCAGCTCCTGGAGGGCGGCCAGGGCGCGGGCGCGGTCGGAGTCGGCGACGGCCACGGTGGTGGCCTGGCGCTCCTGGTTGCGCACACAGAAGTAGTCGACACCCGCGGAGTCGAGGGCCGCGGTGACCGCGCCGAGGCCGGCGCGGCGGGTGGTCTCGGGCGACAGGCCGTCATCGACGAAGGCGATGCGCGGCCGTCCGCCCACGGTTATGACGAGGGCGCCGGAACCGGCGACGAGGGAGCGGCGCAGGGTGGCCAGGCTCGCGCCGCGCACCTTGCCCGGCATCTGGCCGACGCCGCCGGAGCCGATGGACTGCTTGATGCGGCGGCGGGTCTCGGGGGAGTAGCGGGCGGCGACCACGCGGCGCAGACGGGTCGGCATCACCTTGCGGTAGACACCGACGAGCGCGGAGCCCTCGGCGTTGGGCCGCCCGCTGCCTGCGGTGGGTGCCGGCGGCACCTGCGCGGCGGCCGGCTCCTGCTTCAGCGACGGTACGGTCACGATGTGCTGCGCCTCATCCCTGCTCCTCGATAACGGATCCGTCGCCTATCATGCCGGGCCAAAGGAAGCCCATGCACGGGGTGAGCGTCAAGAAAACCCCCTGCGAACGTCCCCGTCACAAACGTGCTCCGAGAGCAGTGCGCAGCGGGATTTCTCCCCATTCTAGGTGGTGGGTCCCGGGCCTCGGGAATGGATCGGGCCGCGGCGACGGGCGTGAGGGGCGCACGCGTGTGTGCATTGACACAGCAACGCGCCCCCCGCACCATGCGGCCAGCATGCCGACCCCGGGGATCCGGTTACTCTGCTTGGGTGCACTTCCAGATCACGCCTTCCGGGAACCCGCTGAGCCCGCAGAACCCGCGAACCGAGCTCGGCCACGTGCCGACGGCGGGCGGCCGGGGGGTCCGGCGGTGACCGCGCCCCGCCACGCACTGAGCGTGATCAAGAAATCCGCGGGCATCGCGCTGCGCCGCAGCCCGGCGATGAAGGTCGGCGCCTCGGTGCGCCGCCGCGCCGCCGCCGGCCTGGCCAGCGGGCGCAGCACCCTCGTCGACTCCGTCCTGATGCCCGCCGCACAGGGCTCCGCGGCGCGCGTCCAGTACGCCGCCGTGCTCGACGGCCACACCCTGAACCTGCGCGCCCTGCTCCCGGCGGGCGTCCCCGTCGCGGGCCCCGACGCCTCCGGCGCTGACGTCTCCGGCCCCGACGCCTCCGGCCCCGACGCCTCCGCTCCCGACGCCTCCGGCCCCGACGCCTCCGCTCCCGACGCCTCCGCTCCCGACGCCTCCGGCCCCGACGGCGACGCCCCCGCGCGGGCGCACGTCCTGTTCATCAGCGGCGGCACCCGAATACGAGCCGCGGCCCGGCTGCACCGCGAGCGCGACGGCCAGACGTCCGTCCAGGCGACCGTGCTGCTCGGCGAGGACATCGGCGGAGTACCGGTCACCCTCGGCCGCTGGACCCTGGGCCTGGAGCTCGACTCCGGCTCCCCGGCGCCCGTCCGCCTCCAGCTCATCGGCGACGGCGCGCCCGCCTACGGCGGCCCGACGCGCCCGCTGGACACCTGTGTCCGCACCGGCCGCCGCCACCGCCTCGGCCTCACCCCGGCCGGCCGGCTCCGGCTGACCATCGCACCGGCCGTGGCCCGGGCGGAGGTACTGCGCGTCAACCGCGCCTTCACCGGTACCAGCGTCCTGTTCGCCGTCTACGGCCCGGACACGGCCCGCGACGGCGCCACGCCGCCGATCGTGGAACTGGTCGAGCAGCAGCGCCGGACGGTGCTGCGCCACACCGCCGAACCGCTGCCCGCGGACGCGACCGCCTGGCGCGTGACCCTGCCGCTGGGCCGGCTGCTGGACACCTCCGCCCGCCAGACCTGGTCGCTGCGGGTCGTGCCCGGACCGCGCGGCGGCAAGCCGCTGGAGATCGGCCGCCACGGCCACGACCTGCGGTCCCCCCGCAAGGTGCTCACTCCGCCCAAGTTCACGGTCCGGGCGCAGGACGGCACGTTCGTCGAGGTCAAGCCGCAGTACACCCGCCGCGGCGCCCTCCAGCTCGTCTGTACGCCGAGGAAGTCCGGTACCCCCTGAGGGACCGGACGCGTCCCCCGCCACCGTCCAGCCGAACCGTCCAGCCGACCGAGGCCACCGCACCCGGACCGCCGCACCCATCGAAGGCCGCTGTGAAAATCACCTTTCTGCTGACTTCTGCCGACACGATCGGCGGGACCGAGATCGCCACCATGACGCTCGCCGAGCTGCTGTCCCAGCAGCACGAGGTGAGCATCCTCAGCGTCTTCCGGACGCAGAACGAGGCGTTCTTCACGAGCGAATCCGTCAGCGTCCGCAACCTCGTGGACAAGCGGGGCGCCCAGCGCCCGGTGGACGGCGACCCCGACCTGAACGCCGCGTACCGCCGCCTCGCGGCCACGCCCAGCGAGCTGGTGCGCCCCGAGTGGGAAGCCGCCTTCAACCGGCTCACCGACCTCGAACTCACCGAGGCGCTGCGCACCATCGACACGGACGTGCTGATCTCCACCACGCCGCCGCTGATGGCCTACATGGCGCAGCTGGCCCCGGACCACGTCCTCACCGTGCACCTGGACCACCGCGTCTCGGAGCTGCGCGGCACCTCCGGTGAGCCGCTGCGCCTGTTCACCTCGCACATCGACGGGCTGGTGTCGCTCACCGAGCGCACCCAGGACTGGTTCGCCGACACCCTCGGCGACTGCGCCCCCCGCCTCGCCACCATCGGCAACGCCCTCCCGGACGGCTTCCGTCCGCGCTCCACCCTGGAGACCCGGACCGTGGTCCTGGGCGCCCGGCTCGCGGCGGAGAAGCAGATCGAGGACGCCATCCGCGCCTTCGCCACCGTCGCCGCCGACCGGCCGCGCTGGAACCTGCGCATCCTCGGCGACGGTCCCCGGATGCGCGCCCTGAAGGGCATCGCCGGCCAGCACGGCGTCGCCGACCAGGTGCAGCTCGTGGGCAGCACCCCCAACATGTCCGAGGAGTGGGCGAAGGCGTCCGTCGCCGTACTCACCTCGCGCGTCGAGGCGTTCGGCCTGGTGATCGTCGAGGCGCAGGCCGCCGGCGTGCCCGTCATCGCCTACGACTGCCCCAACGGCCCCGCCGAGATCCTCACCGACGGCCACGACGGCCTGCTCGTTCCCCTCGGCGACGAAGGCGAGCTGGCCGCCGCCCTCGCCAAGCTGATGGACGACGACGAGCTGCGCCACCGGATGGGCGCCGCCGCGCAGAAGACCTCCGAGCGGTTCACCGACGGCAAGGTGGCCCAGCAGTGGAACCGGCTCCTGGACGAGCTGGCCGCGTACCGCGCCGACGGGAACCGTGACGCCGACAAGGCCCGTCGCCGGTTCCTCCAGGCCGCGGCCGACGCCCAGGGCGGGATCGTCGGCGCCGCCGTGCCGCTCGTCGTCGACCGTCCGCAGTCCTCCGTGGCCGCCAAGGCCCAGGAAGTGCGGATCGAGGCGGCCCGCTCGGACGTCAAGCGGGCCGGCGGGCAGATCTGCCTGGTCCGCGAGGACACCACGCCGTTCGAGGTGATGCGCGACAACCTCGACCTCGCGGTCGACGTACTGGAGTCGCTCGCGATCCCGTACGCGCTCACCGAGACCCCCCAGCTGCGCCACACCCTCGCCGTGGACGGCTCGCGCCGCGAGGCGTTCGTGAAGGACTTCGCCGAGCGCTACCGCGACGAGCCGGTGTACGTGGCCGTGCTCAACGAGCGCGGCGCCGTGCTGCGCACCGTCCTGGCGGCCGTGCTCACCCCGGCGATGCTCCCCGAGTCGTGCGGCACCGTACGCGTCTTCCGCCCGGTCCTCACCGGCCGCGGTCAGCTGCGCGTCAGCGGCGTCTACGGGTGCGACGTCGCGTTCTGGCGCGACACCGAGGACGACGAGAACACCGTGACCATCCCGGGCGGCACCCGCTACGGCGCGACCCTGCCGCGCGCGGTGCTGGCGGATGCCGCCAAGACCACTCTCGGCGGCCGGGAGTACGACACCCTCGACGCCTACACCAAGACGTTCGTGGACCAGGTCGACTTCCCCATCGACGTCGTCTACACCTGGGTCGACAACACCGACCCCGTCTGGCTGAAGCGCAACACCGAGGTGCAGGAGGAGCACGGCCGACTCGCGGCCGCGTCCGCCGGCAGCTCCGCCCGCTTCCGCAACCGCGACGAGCTCCGCTATTCGCTGCGCTCGCTGGACCTGCACGCCCCGTGGGTCCGCAACATCTACCTCGTCACCGACGACCAGACCCCCGACTGGCTCGACACCGACCACCCGCGCGTGCGCGTGGTCAGCCACCGCGAGGTCTTCGGAGACACGGGCAAGCTGCCCTCGTACAACTCGCACGCCATCGAGAGCCGGCTGCACCGCATCGAGGGCCTGTCCGAGCACGTCCTGTACTTCAACGACGACGTCTTCCTCGGCCGGCCCATGAAGGCCGAGTCCTTCTTCCTCGGCAGCGGCACCGCCAAGTGCTTCATGTCGCCCACCTCGGTCCCGGCCGGCGACCCCTCGCTGGACAGCGACCTGGTGTTCTCCGCCGCGAAGAACAACCGCGCCCTGATCGAGCGGGAGTTCGGCAAGACGGTCGCCAACACCTTCCTGCACACCCCGCACCCGCTGCGCCGCAGCACGCTGGAGGAGATCGAGAAGCGGTTCCCGGAGGAGGTCGCCCTCACGGCGTCGGCGCAGTTCCGCGCCCGCACCGACCTCGCGATCCCCTCGTCCCTGCACCACTGGTACGGGATCCTCACCGGGCGCAGCGTCCCCAGCGCGATCAGCTCGGCGTTCGTCAACGTCGGTCTGCGCGACCACCACGTACGGCTGCACCGGCTGCTGGCCGCGCGCTCGCACGACGTGTTCTGCATCAACGACTACCACGACGGGGACGTGCCGGAGGAGGAGCAGGCCGACGCCATCGCCGTCTTCCTGGCCAGCTACTTCCCGGTGGCCTCGCAGTACGAGAAGGGTTCGGTGCGCAACCGCCGCCACGGGAGCGCGTCCGGCTGACGCGCCCGCGCGTTCCCGCGGCCGTAGGGTGCCCCGTATGCGGATGATCGTCCGGGGCGCCCGGGTGCAGGGGACCGAAGGCCGGGTCGACGTGGAGGTCGGCGAGGACGGCCGGATCGCGCGGGTGGTGCCGTGCGACGACCAGAAGGAGCCGCCCGCCACCGGGGTGCTGATCGAGGCGCACGGCGGGCTGCTGTCGCCCCCGTTCGTCGAGCCGCACATCCACCTGGACACGGCCCTGACGGCCGGCGATCCGCGCCCGAACGCCTCCGGCACGCTCTGGGAGGGCATCGCCCGCTGGAGCGAGCGCAAGCGGACCCTGACCCGCGAGGACGTGGTCGCGCGGGCCACCGAGGTGCTGCGCTGGCAGGCGGCGCAGGGCGTGCTGCACGTCCGCACCCACTGCGACACCACGGACCCGTCGCTGACCGCGCTCGACGCGCTGGCGGAGGTCCGCGACCGGGTGCGGGACGTCATGACGCTGCAGATCGTCGCGTTCCCGCAGGAGGGCATCGTCTCCTTCCCCGACGGCGAGGCGCTGCTGCGCGAGGCCGTCCGGCGCGGCGCGGACGTCGTCGGGGCGATCCCGCACTTCGAGGACACCCGCGAGGACGGGGTCGCGTCCCTCGGGACCGCGTTCGCGCTGGCCGAGGAGTACGGGCTGCGCGTGGACGCCCACTGCGACGAGATCGACGACGACCAGTCCCGCTTCGTGGAGGTGCTGGCCACGCTCGCCCTGCGCTCGGGGCTGCGCGAGCGGGCCACCGCCTCGCACACGACGGCGATGGGTTCCTACGGCGGCGCGTACAGCTTCAAACTCCAGCGCCTGCTGGCCCGTTCGGGGATCAACCTGGTCTCCAACCCGTTCGCCAACCTCAACCTCCAGGGCCGCTTCGACGCGTACCCCAAGCGGCGCGGCCTCACCCAGGTCAAGGAGATGCTGGCGGCGGGCGTCAACGTGGCCTTCGGGCACGACGACGTGATGGACCCGTGGAACGCGCTCGGCACCGCGAACCCGCTCCAGACCGCCCTCGTCGGCCTGTACGCCGCCCAGCTCACCGGGGCGGACGAGATCCCGGTGGCCTTCTCGATGGTGACGGACCGCGCGGCGCGCGTGCTGGGCCTCGGCCCGTCCGAGTACGGCATCGCCGAGGGCGCCCCCGCCTCCTTCGTCCTGCTGCCGGCCGACACCCCCGCCGACGCGATCCGCCGCCAGGTCCGCCCGCGCTACGTCGTCTCGCGCGGCAGCGTCCTCGCCGAAACCCCGCCGGCCCCGACCCGGCTGAACTGGCCGGGGGAAACGACCCCGTCGGAGGTGGACTTCAGGTTCGGCGGCTGAGCACCGGCGCGGACCCGGGGGTAGCCTGCGGTCATGTCGAGGGACTCGCGTGACGCGACGGGCCCGTGGGACGCGACGGGCTCGTGGGATGTGACGGGCTCGTGGGACGAGGACGGGCCCCCGCACTCGCTCGCCCTGCGCCGGACCGGCCGCAGCGAGCAGGAGCCCGACCGGCTGCCGGAGGTCCGGGAGCTGGAGGCGCTCGGCTGGGAGCCCGCCCCGGAGGACCTGGCCTGGGTGTTCCTGCCCTACGTCTGGCCCCCGGCCGACCGCACCTGGATCCCGGACCGCTCCACCCACTGGGCCGTCGACACCCGCCTCGACGGCCACGGCCACGTCACCGGCGTGGAAGCCACCCCGCTCGCCGAGGCCGAGCTCCACGACCTCGACCGCGAGAACGAGGAGCTGCTGGACGCCCTCGGCCTGCCGCACCGCCCGCCCGGCCGCCTCTGGCTGCTCCGCCCGATCGGCCCCTACCCGGCCGTCGGGGCGGTCCTCGACCACCTGCGGGCTGTGGCGCGGGAACGCGGAGTCGAATTCCGGGCCTCGCCCGAGCTGCTGAGCCTGACCCGCGCCGAACTCGCGACCCTGACCGGCTCCGGACCCCCGTAGCCCTCCGGAATGCCGAGCGGGTGCCGCCGTGCCACGCTGATACGGGGGACAGCCCCGGTCACCCGCTCCACCGACCGGCGGCCCCGACACCCAAGGAGGCCGGCATGGCCACAGACGCCGCCCGATCCCGAGCGACCCACGCGCCTGTATCCGGTAGCACCACCTTCGCGGCAGCCCTGATGATCTTCGGTGGCGCGATGGCGATCTTCGAGGGCATCTCCGCCATCGCCAAGGACGACGTGTTCCTCGCGACCCGCCACTACGTCTTCGAGTTCAACCTGACGGGCTGGGGCTGGGTCCACCTCATCCTGGGCATCGTCCTCGTCCTCACCGGCTGCGCCGTCATCACGGGAGCCGTGTGGGCGCGCTACCTCGGCGTCTTCATCGCCAGCCTCGGCGCGATCGCCAACTTCCTGTGGATCCCGTACTACCCGCTCTGGGCGCTGGTACTGGTCGTCATCAACATCTTCATCGTCTGGGCCCTCTGCCACGGCATGCACCAAGAGATCGAACCCACCCACCGCCCCGCCTGACGGACACAGGACCGACGCCCCGCCCACCCCGGCGGGGCGTCGCCCCCTTGGCCGCACCGAAGGCCGCTCACTACTCCCGCCCTCCCGGACCTCTCCCCAACGAGCCCCGGAAACCACTCAGGGGCCTGATCCACTGAGTGGATCAGGCCCCTGACCTGGTCTTACGAAGTCGGGGTGGCGGGATTTGAACCCACGACCTCTTCGTCCCGAATGAGGTCCGGCCGGTCCTGCCACCTCGGACAAGGGCATTTGCGCAGGTCACGCTAGCAGTGTCGACAGCTACGGCGCGGTCTCGGCGGGTCTCGGGGGGTCAATCGGCTCCCCGCTGGCTCCCAGCAGCCGATGCAGGCCGACCCGTGATCGCTGGCCTGACCGCGGCAGCGCCCGACTGCCGGCTTCAGATCACCGTCGAAGGTGAATGCTTACTCAGATAGCTCTTGAAGGTCTTCCTGATCTCCGCCTGGACGTAGCCCGCCTGCGGCGAATTGGGCACCACATCCCGCTCGAAGCCCCTCTTCCGGGCGTCGAGGTACCGCACGATGCTCGACGATCCGGTGTTGGAGATGAAGAGCTCGTTCTGGGTGCGGATGTCAGCGCGCAGTCCCTCGAAGTTCCGCGCGAGCCCGATACCGAGGTTGGAGACGTAGTACTTGCACTCGACGATGAGCACGGACTGACTGCCTCGAGGTGCGATGCCCTGTGCACGGCTCAGGGCGGCTTCCTCAGCTGGCAGCACCAGGACGTCGCACTCGTGCAGGACACCCGAAGCACCCGTCACATAGACACCGAGATGGACTTCGAGGGCGGGTGCGCCGTCGAACTCGATCACGGCGTGGGTAAAGGGTTGGCTGGTGCCATACAGATGGCCAGGGCCCGTTCGGAACACGAGACTGCTGGCCTTGGCCCCGTAGACGTCTTCGTAGGTGACGGTGGCGCCATGCCGACTCGCCGTGGCGACGATTAGCGAGAAGATGAACCCCTCGTAGACGTCGTTCGGCTTGGATGCGGCGTCGTACGAGACCGTTCCCGCCGCCAGAAGGTTCTTGATCTCACCGATAAGGTGATTGACGGTGCTCAACTGCGCACCTCCCCGGTCACTTCATCCAGCAGACGACTGAGGTGTTCACGCCGCTCGATGGGGATCCGGTCTGCCCGGATCTCCGTCCGGCTGCGGCGAGACCGGGAGCTCTCGTCAGGTTCGAACGAGAGCTCCTCGGCGACACTGCGTCTGCCGGCGTCGCCCTCGGGCTCGGTCTGAAGCAACTTCAACGTCTCCAGTTCGATCTCAGGCAGCTCCACGAGCACCCGCCTCACAGCATCGAGGAGGAGCTGGACGCGCTCCTGATCTGTCATGGCACGCGTGGCAATGACCAGCGTCCCCCGCTTGCGTGATGCCTCGAACTCGACGAACCCAAGCATGCTTCGGTCCACGACCTCATATCGGGCCGCTGCCACGGCTGGGCTGGCGTCACGAGGGTCATCACCGCGGCGCTGAGCGCGCCGGCGAAGGATCTTTTCCTCCGGCACACCTGCTGCGATCGCGGCGTCGACATCGTCGAGCACCCAAGCCAAAGCAGTGCCTTGCAGGGCTTCGCGGAGCTCCTGCTCGGTATGGCGAAGTTCGAACTGGTTCATGTCCCCCCCTTGAAAGTGGCGGTCTGATGCATGCAGGTCATGTGAGTGTCCGGCCCCCACCGACAAGGTAGACGGGCGCTCGCAGACCGGCAGAGGGCGGGCTAGCCACATCAAGAATCCGCACGGCGTCTCGGACCATGGCCGTACGCGCCGACGTAGGTATTGCCGACAGGATGGCAGGCCGGATGGTGGAGGTGACGAAGATCAGCAAACACCAGGACCTTCGCCCCGTAGCTCCATTACCATCCACTCTGATGGGGGCTCGGTTCGGATCCTGCAGTAGAACTAGGCGTGGACATCCCGGGTACCGCGCATGTCCGCTTACTCGGTTCCGCTCGATCTCGGGGACGCCCGCGTCACTGATGGGCGTCCGGAACGGGGAGCAGGGCTGGTACTGGGCATGACCTACGACATTGCAGCCCCAGAACCGGCCGGCATGGTCGCCTCGCTCAGCTCCCTCGGCTATTCGCTACCCGCAGCGATAGCGGATCTCGTGGACAACAGCATCTCCGCAAAGGCGTCCAACATCGACGTCGAATTCACCTGGGCCGGGCGGGACTCCTGGATCGCTGTCGTCGACGACGGCGAGGGGATGAATGCGGCCCAGCTCGTGACTGCCATGACCGTGGCCGCGCGTGGACCCGCAGCACAACGCAGCGCAACGGACTTGGGTCGGTTCGGGGTCGGCCTCAAGTCTGCTTCGTTCTCCCAGGCCCGGCAACTCACCGTTGCCACCGCCACCTCCGGGGAGTGGCATGTACGCACCTGGGACCTCGACGTCATCGAGAAGTTCGGCGAGTGGAGGTTGCTGCACGGTGCGGACGAGGCGACCTCTGAGCTGCTCGACAGGATCCGCGGTACGGCTGCCCACGGCACGGTCGTGTTGTGGCGGAGGCTCAACGGCTACCGGGTCGACAGCGTGACTGAGGACGACGAGCGCATCCAGAAGCAGTTCTACGCCGAGGCTGTGCGAGCAGAGTCGCACCTCGGCATGGTGTTCGCTCGGTTCCTCACTGGCAGCCGACGACGCACCATTCGTGTGTCCGGCACGCCCGTCGAAGCCTGGGACCCCTTCCTATCCCGCCACCCATCTGTCCAGCCCCTTCCAGTCGAGGAACTCCCTCTGGGCACCGGTTCTGTGCGCGTGGAGGCGTTTGTTCTTCCCAGCGCGCAGAGGCTCTCCCAGGCTGAGTACGAGAAGGCTGCTGGCCCCCGCGGCTGGCTCGATCAGCAGGGGTTTTATGTGTACCGCCGGGACCGTCTGATCTTGGCTGGCGACTGGCTAGGGCAGCGTGGTGTACGCCGCGAGGAGAAGTACAACCTGGCGCGGATCTCTGTGGATATTCCCGCTGATACGGATGCTGAGTGGGGTGTGGATGTTCGAAAATCCAGCGTCGTACCCCCCGTTGGCCTGCGTCCTCATCTCCGCCGTATCGCCCTACAGGCCAGAAGGCGAGCTGCCGATGTGCTCCGCTACCGCGGCCAGATCGCCGCGCGCACCCATGGTGATCCGCTTCTGTATGCCTGGAACGTCCGTCGAACCGACGACCAAGTCACGTGCAGAATCAACCGTGGGCACCCCCTCGTGAAGGCTGCCCTGCGTCCCAGCGGTGCCAGTCCAGATGACATACGCGCCCTCGTCCGCCTGCTTGAAGAGACCGTTCCGGTCACCGCGCTCCGGGTGATGCACGAGACGGACACAAGTGACGACCCTGAACCCTTCGGTGGGCGCGGACCCGCCGACGCCGGGGCAATGGAGGTCGCTCAACGGATCTACGAGGCGTTGGTCTCCGATGGTCGGTCGCCGGCCGCGGCTCGCGAGAGGTTGCGGACCATGCCCCCCTTCGACCAACTGCAGGGCTTCTGGAGCAGATAGCCCCCGTTGTCAGTCGTAGGCCCTACCTTGCTCGAAGCCGTCTGCGCCCTGGCCCACTTGGAGGTCCCACATGAGTGTCGTACCCGATGAGCCCATGGCTCAGGCCACGCGCCTGGTTCTGGGGTTCCTGCCACAGGACCGTCAGCCGAAGCCAGAGGAGGTTCAGAATGCGGTCAACGCCATCTTCGGGTTGCTGGCCACACAGGGCCGATCTCTTGACCGGGACCAATTGGCCAAGGAGATCGAGGCCATGACTGCCGTCTTCCAGGAGCGGTCGTCGGGGCTCACGGACCCCAAGGGCCACGAGCCCTGGCTGCCCGAGGCCAAGAACGATCGGGCATGGGACTTCTGGGAACGCTACCGCCGCTACCTCGAAGACGTAGTGAAGCTACCGCCCTTGGTCGTCCGGAGACTGGACCAGAGCTCCGACGACGTGCTGAGCCAGCTGGAAGATCCGCGCCGTCCCGGTTCATGGAGTCGGAAGGGCCTCGTGATCGGACAAGTACAGTCGGGCAAGACGGGCCAGTACATCGGGCTGGCTGCGAAGGCGGCGGACGCCGGCTACCGGCTCATCGTGGTTCTCGCAGGTATCCACGACGATCTTCGCAGCCAGACTCAGCTACGGATCGACGAAGGTCTCCTAGGTTTCGACACCCAGCACTACAAGCGGTCCAATGAAGTCGGCAAGTCGCGCCTCATCGGCGCGGGACGTATGCCACTCGCGAAGAAGCTCGACATCGCGTCGCCGACTAACAGCACCGCAAAGGGGGACTTCGATCGTAAGACGGCTGCCCACACCAACTTCCCCCTTGGCAGCTTCCCTGTGGTGCTCGTCGTCAAGAAGCACTGGAAGCTCCTTGAGTACGTGCGCAACTGGGTGATTGACGTACACGGGACCGAGGACGAGAACGGCAGGAAGGTGGTGAAGGACCTTCCCTTGTTGGTGATCGACGATGAGGCCGACAATGCCTCGATCGACACGACCCGTGACGATGATGCGAACCCGACGAAAACGAACGCGGCGATCCGCGAACTCTTCAACACCTTCGACCAGGCCGCGTACGTCGGGTATACGGCCACCCCGTTCGCAAACATCTACATCAATCCGGAGGCGGACCACGATCTTGTCGGCGAGGACTTGTTTCCGGCAAGCTTCATCCGTAGCCTTCCGTCGCCCTCCAATTATCTCGGTCCCGAACGGGTCTTCGGACTCCGTGTCGATGACGACGACGAGGCGGACACCCCGCCACTGCCGCTCGTGCGCCATGTGAAGGACGCGGAGGTCTGGCTTCCCGCCAAGCACAAGTCCGGTGCCACCCCCGCTGACGACCTCCCGCAATCCCTGCGTGAGGCGATTTCCTCCTTCGTCCTTGCCTGTGCTGCCCGGAGAGCCCGAGGGCAGACGAAGGTACACAACTCGATGCTTGTGCATGTCACCCGTTTCACGGCAGTGCAGGACCTTGTAAGGGCCCAGGTCGACGACCACCTGCGCCTCCTCGTCGACGCGCTCCGGGACAGGTACGGCAGGGGACCTGCGCTCCGTGCAGAGCTTCGGGCACTCTGGGAGAAGGACTTCGTCCCCACGACAGGCCAGTTTCCAACCGACGAGGCTGTACCTCTCACATGGGAACAGGTTTCCGGCGAGCTCCTGGACGCCATCAGGAAGATCCAGGTCAAGGCCGTGAACGGCACATCCAAGGACGCGCTCGACTACTACGAGAGCCGCCGAAACGGCCTTTCGGTGATCGCTGTTGGAGGGCAGAAGCTCTCCCGGGGTCTCACCCTCGAAGGCCTGACGGTCAGCTATTACCTGCGATGGTCTAAGTCCTACGACGCGCTCCTCCAGATGGGCCGGTGGTTCGGGTACCGGCCCAAGCACGAGGACTTGTGCCGCCTATACACGACTCCCGCGCTCCAGGATGCCTACGTAGAGGTAACGGCTGCCACAGATGAACTACGCAGGGAAGTCGAAGAGATGGCCGCGCGTGGCCTCACCCCGACAGAGTTCGGGCTGAAGGTGCGGTCGTCGTCCCTGGGGCTGACAGTGACCGCACCCAACAAGATGCGCAAAGGGAAGAAGATTCTTCTCAGCTACTCCGGCGAAGGACCGGAGACCGTGATCTTCAAGCTTGCGGAGAGGGCTGTCACGCACAACTTCAAGCTCCTTGAGGGGCTCGTCCAACGACTTGATGACGCCGTCGAGCCTGTTGTGACGCCGCGAGGTGGCAACGTGTTGTGGAACGGGGTACCCCCTGAGCTGGTCTCCGAGTTCCTCTCTGACTACGAGACCGACTCCATGGCGCAGCGGGTCCGCCCCAGACTCATCTCGAAGTACATCGAGCAGTGCGCAAAAGTAGGTGAGCTGACCGATTGGACGGTGTGTCTGGTCGGTAGTACGACGTCGAAGTTCCCTCAGAACATCGCCAGCTACACCGTAGGCTCGGTGACCCGCAGTCCCCTCAAGGAGGACTTCGAGGCGGAGGGTAGGTACACAATTCGACGGGTCATCAGCCCTCCAGACGAATTGCTCGGCCTCGATGCCGGCCAAGAGGCAAGGGCGCGGGAGGCCGCCCGTAAGGCTGCGGAGAGCAGCGAGAAGCCGACTCCTCCCAAGAACCCGTCGGGCACGTACATCCGGCGGCAACGTCGGCCTCACCAGGCCCTTTTGTTGATCTACCCCATCAAGCCAGACGCCTCAGACAGCATCTCGTTGACGGCCCCGCTCGTGGGCTTCCAAGTGAGCTTCCCCCACTCCAGGTACCAGTCCAAGACCGAGTACGTCGCCAACTCTGTCTGGCTGCAGGAAGACATCTACGCGATCGGTGAGGAGGACGAGGCGTGACCGTAACGGAGGACGAGTGGCGCGAACTGGAGAGCCCTCAGGATGTCCCTGGACGGTCGAGCCTTCGCCTGCACCCGGATTCACCGCTTGACGTGTTCCTGTCCGTCTCCCATCCAGGCCGCCAGCGCATGCTGGTACTCAGGACCGATGCCCGCGCAGCAGATCACATAGTCCGCTCCGTTGGTCGGCTGCCAAGGGCAGCAGGCCTGGAGATGAACTTGCACGCGGTATCTCGGGTCGAGTACGAGCTACAGGTGGTCCTGACCGCAAACGAACTCCGTGAGGTGTTCAATCCGCTCGTGACGGATGTCGCTGACACGGTCAGAGAGGCGCCCGCGGCTGCTGCCGCACTCACTGCGGCCGTGGAGAGGTTCGAGCGGTGGCAGGACCTCCTGCGTGCTGTGGGCAGGGACGGGCTCGGCCCCGAGGCCCGGCGGGGACTTGTTGGCGAGCTCCTTGTACTGCGAGATCACATCTTGCCTCTTGTCTCCCCAGCCGAGGCTGTCGAAGCATGGACAGGTCCGGACGGAGCCAATCAGGACTTCCAGCTGCCCCAGGTGGCTGTCGAGGCGAAGGCGAGTACGGCCAAGCGCCCCCGCAGTATCCGTATCGCCAGCGAGCGACAGTTGGACGGCACCGGTACGCCCTCACTGCTCTTGGCCTTGGCGTTACTCGACGAGCGGCGAGGCGGTTCAGGCGAGAGCCTGAACTGGTTGGTGGATCAAGTGCGTGAGCGGCTAAGCAGCACTGCCGTGCGCGCCCGATTCGACGGCCGCCTCATGCAGGCCGGCTACCTTCCCGGACAGCAGGACCTATACGACGAGCCTAGGTACACCCTCCGAGACTTGCGCTTCTGGCACGTGCGGGAAGATTTCCCGAGAATCGTCGAGGCAGATCTTCCCGAAGGCGTGGGTGACTGTACGTACCACGTCAACACCTCGGGGCTTGATCAGCACCGTGCCACGGCCACCGAAGTATCTGAACTGATCGGGGGATCCCGTGCCTGAACTCGTCCTCTCCGAGTACTCCCGTGACCTCATCGCGGACGTCCAGGCGACCGCCGATGCCGAGGGGACCAACCCCGCGGAGGCGTTCACCCGCCGCGTGTTCGAGGACTTGGAGCAGGCCGGGATTGCCTCCAACACGTTCTTTGCGTACCACTCAGCGCGCGGGCATCTGGTGCACGGGTACGGCATCGGGGAGTCTGGCGAGTGCCTCGACCTCTTTGTCACGGACTTCCACCTGGATCCGTCCGGGGCCAAGCTCACAAAGGGGCAGGTCGAAGCTGGCTTCAAGCGGCTCCTAACGTTTGTCCGCCGGTGCCGGGACGGGCTGCGTCAGCACATCGACGAGGCCTTCGACGTCTACGACATGTGCGCGGCGGTGGAGAAGGCCCTCACCGAGGTCCGGAGGATCCGGGTCTTCTTGCTCAGCAACCGTGTCTGCACTGGCACCACGGTCCCGCCCACTGACTTCGACGGGCTCCCCGTGGCATACGAGGTGTGGGATCTTGCACGACTCCACCGCCATGCAACGTCTGGCAGCATCAGTGAGCCGATCGTGGTCTCGTTTGACCCCCCGCTGCCCTGCGTCTCGGCTCCGAGTAGCGAGCCGGATCATTCAGTGACCATGGCCGTGATCCCCGGCCAACGGCTGGCCGAGTTGTATGGGGAGTACGGCACCCGCCTCCTTGAGTTGAACGTCCGTTCGTTTCTGCAGGCGCGGGGATCGGTGAACCGTGGGATTAGGGAGACCCTGCTGAATGCGCCTGGCCGGTTCCTGGCGTACAACAACGGCATCACGGCGACGGCGTCGCAGGTCGACTTCGTGCGTGGCCCGGACGGGGCACCGACGGGGATATCGCAGGTACACGGACTCCAGGTGGTTAATGGTGGCCAGACAACGGCCTCCCTGCACTATGCGTCGAGCCGAGACAAGGCGGACCTGTCACACGTGACCGTGCAGATGAAACTGACGCAGGTGTCGCCGGAACGGCTCGCGGAGATCGTCCCGATGATCTCCGAGTACTCCAACACACAGAATCGTGTGACGTTGGTCGACTTCAGTTCGAACCACGAGTATCACGTGACCGTCCAGCGGATCACCCGTTCCCTGTGGGCTCCGGCGACGGACGGGAGCGGCCAGGAGACGCACTGGTTCTACGAGCGGGCGCGTGGACAGTACACCGACGAGGTGGCCAAGGCGCGTACGCCCGCGCGGCAGCGAACCTTCAAGAAACTGAACCCGCCGAAGAACAAGTTCACCAAGGCAGACCTTGCAAAGTACGTCAACTCCTGGAACTGGCTGCCGTTTCAGGTAAGCCAGGGATCGCAGAAGAACTTCGCCGCGTTCATGGTCCGAGTGGACGAAGCGCCCCCTCGTGTCGACGTCCAGTACTGCCAACGTGTGATCGCGATGGCTGTTCTGTTCAAGGCCGTCGACCGCATCGCGGCGACCCATCAAGCGGGCAGCTACAAGAGCATGATCACGTCCTACACCATGGCACGCCTGTCCCTCGGGACGAGCCAGCGCATCGACCTTGACTCGATCTGGCGCGAACAACAGATCTCATCGGCGCTTGAGGCAGCGATCGATGACCTGTGCCCCCGAGTCATGAACATCCTGATGGACCCGCTTGAAGGTAATCACGCAGGCGAGTGGGCCAAGAAGGCTGCATGCTGGGACGCAGTCTCCCGAGTGCCCTGGGTAGTTCCCTACGACTTGGCGCAGGAACTGCGAGAGCACCCGCTGAACGAGGGTGCGCTGGCCGGCGGTAGCGAGTCCTCTGCGGGAGCGAGCGAGGAGGTGGCCAGCATTCCCGCCGACGAGTGGTACGCGATTGAGCAGTGGGCCAAGGAAACGCACACCCTCGAACCGTGGCAGCGTCAGCTCGCTCAGTACGTCGGTAGGCGCCTCGAACTCGACCAAGAGGTACCCGCGGTGCAAGCTTCGCAGGCACTGCACGTCCGCAACGAGGCACTCATCTTGGGATTCAGCATGCCGTAGAGGCCGGCCTGGCTGCCCGCTACGTCCCCATGCGCGGCCATCCGTTCATGCCACCCTCGTTTGTCGTCCCGGTGACTAAGGGTTGAACTGGCCACCGGGAAGCGAATCCGAACTGCCTCACGCAGGCGAGGCTTGGCTCCCCGCAGGCACGGGTCAGTGGCTCACGTTCTTAAGAGGGCTGCGATGCCCGACCGTGCGTCCCACTGAGTGCGTCTGTGAACAGATCTTCAGACGCACTGTCTCGCCCCGCGCAGTACTTGCTCAAGGGACACTCCTCGCAAAGCGGCTGGCGCGCCCGACACAGGGTGTTCCCGATCAGGCGTAGTGCCGCCATGCGCAGGGGGGCATTCTCGCCCGCTCCGACCAACTTCACCAGGTTTACCCGGCCGTCGCTGAGTCGATTCGTACGGTGCGAGTCGGTGTCGTTCAGCCGAGCGGCAACACGCAGCGCGCCCTGCCCAACCCAGAGGAGATCCTCGTCGACCAGCAGCCGATAGAGGCTCGCCTCGCCCGGCTTCATCTTCAGGCGCCCGGGCAATTCCTCCCACTTCTGCTCGTCCCACGCACTCGGCTTGCCTGCCACCACAGCAAGCCTGTCGATGCGCGAGCGAGCAGCCTGCGTGGGGGCGGCTTCCACGAGCGCCTGCAGGGCACTCCGGGTCAGGGTCGTTCGGTCCTTGATTACCTCGACTATCTCGAGTAGCTGATCGGGCTGAATCCTGGTCCCGGACAGTATGGCCACGACAGCCGCATGCAGGGGAGTCAGCTTGGGGAGCTGGTACCAATCATCCCCAGCACGCCGCTGCTCTGCCCAAGTGGTCAGATCCTGACGGACCGTTCGCCAATGAGGCTGGAGCCCACCCGACTCCTTTTGGTCCTCCACCGACGGCAACAGCGCCTGAGCCGCAGCCTCGCCGAGCAGGGGCGGTACTGCGTTGCCGATCTGTCGAAAAGCATCACTGCGAGTGCCGGCGAAGCGGAAACGGTCGGGGAAGGTCTGCACCCGCGCTGCTTCCCGGACGGTCAAAGTCCGGTTCTGCTCGGGGTGGATGTACCAGTAGCCGTCCTTGGCGATGTGAGCCGTGATCGATCGGCTGAGGTCGCCCCAGTCGAGCTTCTTGTACTTGTCAGTGAAGTGGTTGGCCTTATATCGCTGCAGATCCGGGTCGATGTCGGAGTACAGAGTCTTCGAGTCCATCCCATCGAAGATCTCCCAGTCGTCCTTCCGGACCCTGCGAGTCATGTGATCCCAGATCACGTCCTGTTGGGCCCTCTTGCGCATGTCCTTCGCAAACGCGGACTGCTTCTCCGGCTTGCTGTAAGACAGCCTGCGCTGTCCGACCCGCTCCGTCGCAACGACCGTCAGTTCAGGCAGGTCGCCGATGGCGTCCCGCAGTGTGGTGCGGTTCTTCTCCTCCACCTCCTGCCGCCACTCGAACCGGTCCACATCCTTCCTAGCCAGAAGGATCAGCCGCTTCCGGTGCTGGGGGACCCCGTAGCGCCAGGCATCCACGAGGCGCACCTGGGTGGCATAACCGAGTTCCTCCAACTGCTCCTCGATCGTGCGCACCACGAAGAAGTCGTCGCCCAAGCCCATGTCTGGAACGTTCTCCATGAGGACTGCACGCGGCTCGAGCCTCTTTACGACGTCGAGATATGCGCTCCACAGTTCCTTGCGGCGGTCGTGCGGATCGCGCCCATGGTGGTCAACGAGGCTGCGGATCTTGCTGCGTCCGGCCCTGCTGAACGGCTGGCAGGGAGGCCCTCCCGCAACCAGATCGATCTTGCCCTTGGCGGGCTCCAGGAGCTTCTCGAGCCGGTCGCGTTCGTCAGGGCTACCCAAGTCCATGTGCAGACTCATGCCGGGGAAATTCGCGGCATGAGTCTCCAGCGCCCGCTCGTCGAAGTCGACTGCTGCCGCAACCGTCCAGCCGGCCCGCTGGAGCCCTAGGCTCAGACCGCCCGCTCCAGAGAAGAGGTCGACCGCGAGTCGACGCCCTGCACCGAAGCCGTCAAGCCACTTGGCGAAGTGTTCGGGCTTGCAGCTGTTCCTGTTGCGCTTGAGCTTCAGATAGTCGCTTCGCTCAAGAGGTACGCCGTAGTGCTTCTCCTCCTGCACAGTAGGCACCTCCACGCCAGCGAGAACAACGAGCACCAGGAGATCACAGCTGCGCTGGTGGAGGCAAGGATTCCACCGTGCTGACCACCGGAGATGTCCGGTAGCTGGTCGCGATGTTCCACCCGGGAGTCCCTGCAGATCTGCTGGACTCCCACCCCTCGACCCTCGAATCGGTGTGCTGGTGCGATACCCAAGAATCCTAAGGGACGCCAGCGACAACAATCTCAGCGGGCACCTAGCTGCCACCGCACTTACCCAACGACACGCACGAGCAGAAGACACGTTCGACTCGTTGGCAGCTGCGCCTAGTTCCGGACACTTGCTGCGGCAGGTGTAGGAGTCCTGTCTCGACCCATCTGGCGGGCAGAGGGGTGATCCTGTGCGGCAAGAACTGTGACCACGGTCTCAGCTCACTTGCCCAGCGCATCGACGAGATGGGCCGCGAATCCCAACCGCAAGCCCTCTGGCCTTTCCCTTCTGGGGAGTGAGGAGTGCCGTGGCTGCAAGACATCGTGATCGGCGGGAGCAGGCGCACTGAGTAGGCGTCGGTGATCTCCTTGCCGATCCCGCAGGCGACTGCCGTGTCGATGATCAGTGGGAGGTGGGGGTCGTCCTGCTCGAAGGATCCGATAGGGAGAACCGCGACACGAGGTTCCTGCTCTTCGGATGTATGTCCTCGTGGCGGTCGCCAAAGGTTCACAGCACTTTCTTGGGCCGGCCAGCGGGCGGCCCTCTCGGTGCGGGCCAACGATCCGCGAGCTGGTCGTCGCGGGCGCGAGAATCCGATCAGTAGTCGTCGATTCGTTCGAGCTGCTCGGCAAGGCCATCGACCCACTTAGGCTCGGGAAGCGCGTCAAAAGCATCTCGCTGTTCCAGGATCAACTGCCCAAGTACGTGCATGGCGCTCACCGACCCGGCGTATAGGTACCAGCGGCCCCACTGCTGTCCGATTCCGCAGCCCGCACGTTCTGCAAGTTCGGCGAGCAGGCTCGCTCGCTGAACGTCAGGCACTACGCCCACCATCGGGTACTCGGCATGGTGGTGACTGTCGAGACCGCTGGAGCAGGAATAGAAGGTGGCTCCCCGAGCCGCGCTGAGGGCCAAGCTCAGGCCGGCTACGCCGACATCGTTCCCGTAGAACGTTGCCATGAGCTCGGCGAACTCCACTCCGTCCTCATCGTCGATTGCGTCAAGGACTTCTTTGATGCCATCCGGCGCGCTCGACAGGGCTGCCTGCGCCAGGATCTCTGCCTCGGCACTGAGGCACTCCGCGACGTCTTGCCAACTGGGCAGGCCGAGGCTCTCGTACCCGTGGTGGTCAGTGAAGCCACTGGCTACCTGCTCGGCGGTCAAGTCTGTCCGCAGGTCGGCCACGTCATAGTCGTGGCGAATCTCGACGTCGAACGCAGGAATCATGCCTGTCATCATTCCGGGAAATCGGGAGCAGAGGGGCTGCTATCAAGACATCGGCCGATCTGCGAAACCGGACCGGACAGCTTCGTGGGCCTGATCGTAGGTGCCGCACATTTTAGTGGTGGGCCGCGACGAGCAGCGGCGACAAGGGAAGGATCGGCCTATCTGGCCTCGCAGGGGCGTCATCTGGCCACGTGTACGCCACCCCCGTGATTCCGTTGCGGGGGGCCCGCGGGATCCCTATTCTCGTGACCAACGCGTCGACGGAGACGAGTAGCCACGGATCACGCGAGCAGAGAGAGCCGCCGGCAGCTGTGAAGGCGGACTCGCACCCGTGGTGAAGACCCTCCCGAGCGCGGGGAGGAAAGGCCCTCAGGCCCAATGCCCCGCCGGTTTGCCCCCGTCATCGGGCTGAATGAGGCCGCCGCTTTCTGGCGGTGGCAAAGGCGTGGTGGCACCGCGAGTACCCTTCTCGCCCACGCTTCCAAGGGATCATGACGACGCCCCTGGAGGGCTGCGATGATCCACACGACTAGCCGCGTACTGGCTTCTGACCTACGCGCGCACCTCGACCAGACCGTCACCGTCTCCGGCTGGGTGAACGCGCTACGGCTGCAGCGCAAGATGCAGTTCGTCATCCTGCGGGACCACTCCGGCATGGCGCAGGTGACCCACAAGCGCGACGGCGGCCCACTTGAAGCCGTCATCGAATCGCTCACTCCCGAGTCCGCCGTCCGGATCACCGGCCGCGTCGTCGAGGCAGCCCAGGTCAACCTGGGTGGCCTGGAGATCGTCCCCGAGACGATCGAGGTGCTGAACCGGGCGGAGACACCGCTGCCGATCGACGAGCACACCGGCCCCGAGCACCGGCTCGACTGGCGGTTCCTCGACGTACGCAAGAGGGCCACCGCGCAGATGGTGTTTGCCGCGCAGACGACCCTGGAGCAGGGGCTGCGCGAGTACGCCATGCAGAACGGCTGCACGGAGATGCACACGCCGAAGCTGATGGGCACCGCCTCGGAGTCCGGCGCGGAGGTGTTCAAGCTCGGGTACTTCGACCGCCCGGCGTACCTCGCGCAGTCGCCCCAGTTCTACAAGCAGATGGCCGTGGCCGCCGGTATCGACAGGGTCTTCGAGATCGGTCCCGTCTTCCGGGCCGAGCCGTCGTATACCTCCCGGCATGCGACCGAGTTCACCGGCGTGGACGTCGAGCTGTCGTGGATCGACGACGTCGAGGACGTGATGGGGTTCGAGGAGCGGATGCTCGCTCACGCCATCGCGAAGGTCGCAGAGGTTCACGGTGAGGCGATCCAGAAGGTCTTCGGTATCGAGGTCGTGGTGCCGGAGGCTCCGTTCCCCAGGATCACGATGGCCGAGGCACAGGAGATCCTGCGGGCCGGCGGCTGGGACCCCGAAGGCGTCAAGGAGGACCTGGACCCGGAAGGTGAGCGGACCATCGCCGCCCACATGAAGGAGCTCACGGGCCACGAGTTCGTGTTCATCACGCACTACCCGGCGAGCATCCGGCCCTTCTACCACATGCGTCCGGCGGACCGGCCGGACCTCACGCTCAGCTTTGACCTGCTCTGGAAGGGCCTGGAGATCACCACCGGGGCCCAGCGTGAGCACCGCTCCGATGTGCTGCTCAAGCAGGCGGAGGAGAAGAGCATGGACACGGAGCCGATGCAGGACTACATGAACATCTTCCGGTTCGGGTGCCCGCCGCACGGCGGCCTCGGCGCCGGCCTGGGCCGGATCCTGATGGTCATGCTCGGCCTGGACTCGATCCGCGAGGCCGCGTTCCTGTTCCGCGGCCCGAACCGACTGACCCCCTGAGCCAGGGGTAGACGTACCGCTGCCCCACCGCCTGTCTGGCGGTGGGGCAGCTGGCTCGCTCAGTACCGGGTGTGGCCGAGGTCGAGGGTCCACGCCTCGGCGGGGTTCTTGTCCCAGTGGTCGCGTAGCGCCAGCTCGCGGTCGGCGTATCGGCCGCGGCGGGACAGGCCGCCGTGGGAGAGGGTGACGCTGAGCGCGAGCGGCGATTCGGTGGTGACCCAGTGCGGGGTCAGGGCGTGGCTCCACAGCTGGTCGCCGGGCTGCATCGTCACCGACTGCCGCTGCGCCTCGTCGTGCGGTGGGGGATCTTCGGCGGTGGTCTCACCGAGGACCGCAGCTTCGGGGGACAGGTGCTTGTCGGGGTTGTGGTAGCTGTGAAAGGTCTTGACCCCTTGGACCTGCCACACCAGACCGTGCGAGTTGTCGTTGTGGTAGGTCGAGGCCGCGCCTTCGGTGGACAGGAACAGGATGGGCGCGCACCGCTGCCACGTGAATCCCTGCGACGACAGATGGGTGCGCCAGGGCACCATGACCTCGTCCTGGAAGCCGGCCAGGATCTCGCCGTAGAACCGGGCGAGGTTGAAGTGCACCAGGCGGAACGGCCACGTGGCGATCTCCTCGACCGGGGCCGTCCGGAACGCGGCCGTGCGCTCCATGCGCACCTTCCAGTCGTCCCCGCCGAGGACCGTGAACCGGACCTCCTCGTCCCGGCGGACGTGGTCGAGGATGTCGATCGCAGGTACGAACAGGTAGTCGAACGGGACCTGCATGCGGAAGTTCGGCGGCTGCCTCCAGTGGCTGTTGAAGTCGTTGGGATCGGTGACGGAGACCGACGGTTGCACGTGGACCCCCAAGGTCAGGCCGCCGCGCAGTCGCGGGATGCGGGGCGGCAGATGGCGGCGCAGTCGGGTCCGACGCGGTCCGTGGCCGGCGCGTCGAGGAAGGCTCGGATCTCGGTACGTGGGGCGTGGACGCTGACCTCGGATGCTCCGTAGGGGCAGTGCCGTACCTCGCCGTCGGCCGACATGTAGAGGGTGGCCGACCGGCAGGGGTGGCTCCCCTCCTTGGACAGCTGTAGCTGCCGCAGGTCGTCGAGGTAGGACCGGTATCCGTTGGACAGCCGGAAGTACTGGTCGAGTGCCGCCGTGTCGCGCGCCCTCTGCACCAGGGAATCCTGGATGGATCGGCCGTCCCGACGCAGGGCGCTTTCGGAGAGGAGAACGGGGCTGAGCTGAACGTCGATCCCCGTTCCCGCTACGAGGTCAGCGAGCTGCTCGGCTTCCTCGTCGGCCACGTCCCAGTAGGTGAGGTGAAGGACTTTCGAGGGAGTTTCGACGGCGTTGAGCGTCGCGACGGCCGAGGCCGCACTCCGGGTTGGTGCGGCCGAGTGTCATCGCGCCCTGCGAGTCTGCGGAGACGGTCACGTTGGTCAGAAGGTGGTCGACCTCCGCGAGCGCGGTGACCTCAGCCTCCGAGCGGGCCGAGGTCACTATGGACACCGTCATGCCGAACTGGAGAGCCAGGCGGACGAGCTGCCGGAGGTCCGGGTGGTGGGTCGGCTCACCGCCCGTGAGGCACACGCCCTCGACCCCGGTCTCCTTCAGTCGCGACAAGGCACGCGTGTACGTGGCGGTGGTGAGGAAGCCGCGGGCGCGGTCGGCCCGGAAGCAGAAGCTGCACGCGACCTCGCAGTGCCCCGCCGTCGAGACCAGCGCCGTACGGACCGGGGTGCTCATTGCACCCCCGTGTTGTCCCACACCGCGATGGCCACGGTGCTGGTGTAGAAGGCGCACATCTGCGGGTCCGGGGTGCTGCCACCGATGAGCGCCTGCTCGTTGCGCGACGGGCCGCCGCAGATGGCCAGCGCCGGGCAGTCGCCGCACGCGGGGATCGGCGCGACCTTCTTCGTCGCCCTTGTGAGGCGGCTGGGGTCCGACCGCAGCTCGTCGAGCGTGTGGAGGAACTCGGGCTCGGTGAAGTTGATGTCGCACACGCTGACCCGGTTGCCGGGCAGGAGGGCGGCGTTGAGGCTGCGGTCGCCCTGCATGTGGTCGAACAGCATCGGCCGGCGGGTATCGAGGGCCTGGAAGGCCCGGTCGAGGACGGAGAAGAGCATCCCGTCCTTCCCGAGCGCGGTCAGGCGGGCTTCGTAGAGCTCCCGGGCCAGGTCCGCGCCGTTCACCCGCCACTGGCCGCCGGTGGGGATGGGCGTGTTGACGTAGATGAACTTGAGGCCGAGGTCGTCGATGATCCACTGCACGCTCTCGGCCAGGCGCCCGATGTTCGATGCCGTGGGGGTGAGGTTGCAGCCGACGTGCAGGCCCTTCGCCTCGACCAGGCGCCGGACGTTGCGGCGGATCCGGTCGTCCGCGGGCTGGCCGCCGAGGAGCAGCCGGTTCGCCGAGTTGATCCCCGGAGGGCCGTCGATGGAGATGCCCACGCCGTACTCCCGCTGCACGAAGTGGTCGAGGGCCTCGTCCGTCAGGCGGGCGCCGTTGGTGACGACTGTGCGTCGGACCCGCTCGACGCCGTAGCGGGCGGCGAGGGTGCCGGCGAGTTCGTCGCCGTACTGCATGAGGTCGAAGCGGATGGTCGGCTCGCCGCCGAACCACTGGATCGAGACCTCCTCCTGCCCCGCGTTCTGCTCGAACAGGAACTCAAGGCCGGCGGCGAGCTCCTGCTCCGTCATGTCCGGCTTGCCGCTGTTGGTGTCGACGAAGCAGTACGTGCAGGCCATGTTGCAGCGGTCGGTGAGCACTACCCGGAGGCCGCTGATCCTGCGCGGTGTCGGGTCGATACCCAGGGTGTGGAGGCGGTGGTGGAGTGCTTCACGGCGGTCGGCCGTAGGGCCGTCCTGGGTGAAGCCGAGCCCGGCGAGGGCTAAGTGCGTCGCGGTCGGGGGGACTCCGGCGAGGTCAGAGACCTCGCCGGAGTCGAGAAGCACACTCTCCAGCGTGACCGGGTCGAGGAGGACAGCCTCGCCGTCCCGGTCGTACTGGAAGTATTTCCCCCACAGCAGCTGGGGAGTGGCCACTGGGTCAGGCCGCCGTTTCCTCTTCGACGATGCCCAGCTCGGCCATGACGGCGCGGACCTTGTCCTCGGCGTCCGCCTGGAGCCGGGCGGAGGCCGCGGGGGAGCCGCCGTCGGAGAGGACGATGACGCCGGGGAGCGTCGGGTTCGGCGCGATGACCGTGAGGCCGGCGGGCTCGGTGCTGATGACCATGACCGCGCCCTCCAGGCTGACCCAGTCGGTGCGGTCCTTCAGGGCCTCCAGGATGCGGCCCTGCTTGTCGCGGAAGGAAGCACGCTCACCCATCCACACGCCCGCCTTGGACTTGGAGTCCACGACGTCCGCGTAGATGAGGTGGTTCTGCTTCTCTTTCCTGGGCTTCGGCATAGCTGATCTCCTTGGTGGAAGGGTGACTGCCCGGTACGGGCAGCTTGGATCCGCTCTGGTGCCGCCGGTCTGGTGCTGTACGGCACCAGAGCGGTTTCGTGCACGGCGCCCTGGGCGCCGTTTCCCACCGGTGCCGACCGCTTGATCAGCACCGGGCGGGGAGTCTGTTCAGCCCTTCGTGCGGCTGGTCTGTGCCGAGTAAGCGATCGGCTGGAGGATCTGGAGGGTGTCCGGATCGGCGGTCCATTCCCGACCCGAATGGTCCAGCGGGCGCATGTGCGCCACCTTCCTCACCGGTCTGCTGGTGAGTCTCGATACGTAGATCAGGACCGCGCCCACGGTTCCGCGACGTCCGCTGGCGGGGTGTTCGACGTCTTGGCCGAGGAACCGGTGCCCGGTGTCCTCCGTGACCCAGACGTTCGCCTCCCCAGTCGTGCTCATTGGGCACCCCCGAGGCCGAGGAAGGCGTCGAACTGGGCGGAGCTCCAGGTGGAGGGATCGCCGTTCCTGCTACGGAACCCCTCGGCCGCCCGGGGCAGACCGCGGCGCTCCGGCGGGGTGCCGGCGTCCGGATCCACGTACGGGGCCACGACGGCCTCGTAGCGAGTGCTGGTCGCGTCGGGGGTTCGTCGGGGAAGCCGGGGGCCGCTCACGTTTCACTCCTTTCGCCGGGGGTCTTCGAGGTGGCGTAAGAGTCCTCTTGGTGCGGGTGTCACGGCCATGACGCAGTCGATGTCATCTGGTGCTCGCCAGGGTGACCGGGGTGTCATGGAGATGGCACCGCGATGTCATCTGCACGGATTCCATTGCGCAGTAGGGATGTTGAGCAGTAGGCACGAAGTGGAGCGGGGCGCGACGTGGCCCTTCTCCTGACCCTGAGGGAGCTACCGATGGACGATCCGGCGACGTTGCTGCGCGTGTTAGTCCAGCAACGGCATTGGCGTTACAGGGACTTCGTCACGGCATTCGAGCGCGCGGCCGTACAGGCCGGAGTGCAGGGCATGTCGGTGTCGGAGGCACAGTTCCGGAGGTGGACGTCGGGCCGGATCAAAACCATGCCGGGACCGGACACATGCCGGGCACTGGAGCAGCTCTTCGGCGTGGACGCTGCGGCACTGTTCGGGCCACCGCCCACGCTGTCGACCTCGGCATCGGTGACTCCCACTGCGTACGACCTCGAAAGTGAAATCGCCATGACCGCACGTGACGCCGCTGATGAGGCGGGGGCTGCCGCCTCGCAGTCCGTATCCGACACGACCATCGACCAGCTCCGTGACGACGCCCTGTCCCTCGCCCGCTCGTACGACGCCGCGAGCGCCTTCGAGGTATTCCGGCGCGCCAGGGTCCTCCGCTCGGAGGCGGAGCACCAACGTGGACTCACCAAGGTGCCTGTGCAGCAGCAGGACCCGCTGATCGTGGCGGGACAGGCGTGCGCGCTGCTGTCGACCGCCGCGTTCGACCTCGGTGCCCTCGACGACTCGGCACGCCTCGCCCGGTCGGCTGCCCTGTATGGAGAGATGGCCCGCTTCGATCCGCTACGGGCCTATGCCACTGGGTCCTTGGCGATCTGCGCGTACTTCACGGGCCGTCCCTCGGAGGCCGTACAGCACGCGCGGACCGCGCTGGCCTACGCCGGTCTGGGCGACACGGCCAGGCGGCGGCTGCTGTCCATCGAAGCCCGCGCCCACGGACACCTCGGGGACCGGGAACGGGCCACCCGCGCGCTCGTCGCGTCCACGCGGCAGGACAGCGGCGAGCGGGACGCCCTGCACGACGACGTCGGAGGTGAGTTCGCCTTCAACGAGGAGCGCCTGCTGATGTCCAACGGCACCACCGCCCTGCTCGTCGGCGACGGGGCGGGGGCGGAGGTGACGGCCCAGCGAGCACTGGACCTGGTCGCGTCCCGGCCGCCGGCCCGGCAGTCGGTACCAGTACGAGGCAAGGCCGCGGCCGACCTCGCAGCGGCGCAGCTGCTCCGGGGCGACCTGGACGCGGCGGCTGCGACGCTGGAGACGGTGTGGGCGGTTCCGGCAGAACAGCGTGTGGCGGGGTTGCTGGAGCGCACCGGCGGCTTGCGGCGGGCTCTGACAGCCCCCGCGTTCAGGGAGACACGGGTGGCTGTCACGCTCGGCGAACAGATCGAGGAATTCGGGCGTCTCTCTGCACCGAGGCAGCTGGGTACGGGGAGCGGGCTCCTCGCCATCGAGCCCTGACCCTGCCCCCTGTTCCTACGGGTGGCCGAGGTCGGCGAGGATCAGGGCTTCCTTGGCAGGGTCCACACCGTGCTCGGCCCACCTCGGATGTTCGACCGGTCGACCGTCTGCCCGCATCCACGCCCAGGTGTCGGCAATGGTGTCGGCGAGCGGACGACAGCGGAGCCCGGCCGCCGCGGCACGAGAGGCGTCGACGGACCACACCCCGCGGTGGGTGCGCCACAGCGGAAGCTCCGTCCACTGCTTCACACCGTGCGTGGTGAGCGTCGCCGCGTCGGCCCACACCGGGCTGCCGGTGCTACCGGTGACGGCCAGGCACTCGTTGATGAAGTCGGCCCAGCTGATTCCCTCGGGGTGGGCGATGTTGAACGCCTGGCCGGGGCCACCGGTACCAGCGGCCTGATCGACGGCGAAGGCGGCGACGTCCCGGACGTCCACAGGCTGAATCATCTGGGCGGCCGGGGCGGGGACAACGATCGGGCCGCCGCGCTGGGCACGGGTGAGCCACCATGGGAGGCGGCCGACGTACTCGCCAGGCCCCAAGATCACTCCAGGCCGCAGGAACACGACGTCGTCCCCGAAGGCGGCGCGCACCGCAGCCTCCCCGCCTGCCTTCTGGAACCCGTACTTCGTCGGGCTGCCATCGGCGCCGGTGTACCCGAACGACTCATCGGCGTCCGGCGGGCACTCCAACAGCGAGGAGTCCTCGGTGAGCGGGTCGTGGGGCCAGCCCTGATAGACGGACACCGTGGATACGTGCACCCACCGGGCGGCGGCCGGGCGCAGGATGTCGGCGGCGAGGAGCACATCACGGGGTGGGAACTCGCTGCTGGACGTGTCGATCACGGCATCCCACGGCCCGTGTGAGGCGAGCCGCTTCAGGTCGTCGGGAGTCGTCCGGTCACCCCGGACTGTGCCGACGCCCTCAACCGCACCGGATCGGCCCCGGTTGAACGTCGTTACGTCCCACCCGCGCCGAAGTACGTCGTCAACGATCGCTCGACCAAGGAACCAGGTGCCACCCATCACCAAAATCCGCATGAGGGCGACCCTGCCACGAACGGCAATGCGACACCATCCCGCCTCTGATCTTGAGCGGCTGAGCCTGGCGATATTTCGGATTGGCGAGGGCCCGGCCGTTGCTACCGTCGATTCGGTATCCCCATCCCGCTCGCTGGATAAAAAGGATCTTCCTCATGCATGACGCCCGCGCCCTGATTGAAATGGGTGCCGAAGCAGTTCGTCGGCTCGCTCGTCGCGGTTACTCCCTGGACCTGTCCCGGCTGGAAGACCTCCAGTCCCGGCGCAACCAGAGCATCCGCTCAGCCGACGAGCTGCGGGCGGAAGCCAAGCGGGTGGCGAGCGAGGTCCAGCAGACGGCGAAGCAGGGCGGCGACATCGCCAAGCTGAAGGAGCGTGCCCGCGAGCTGAAGGACCAGATCCGGGACATCGAGACCGAGCAGGAGCAGGTCCAGCAGGAGCTGAGCGAGCTCCTCCTGACCATCCCGAACCTCCCCGACGACGCAGCCCCGGACGGCGACTCGGAGGAGTTCGCGGTCGAGGTCCGGCGTGTCGGCACCCCGCCGGCCTTCTCCTTCGAGCCGAAGGACCACGTCGACCTCGGCGAGGGCACCGGCATCCTCGACTTCGCCCGCGCCACGAAGCTGTCGGGCCCCCGCTTCGCGGTCTCCCGCGGCGCCGGCGCCGCGCTGGAGCGCGCCCTCGCGACGCTCTTCCTCGACATCCACACCCGTCGCCACGGGTACGTCGAGCACGCGGTCCCCTACCTGGTCACCCGCAAGACGATGACCGGCACCGGGCAGCTGCCGAAGTTCGAGGAGGATCTGTTCAAGACCGGCGTCGCCGACCGTGAGCTGTTCCTCATCCCGACGGCCGAGGTACCGCTGACCAACCTCTACGCCGACGAGATCATCCCGCCGGCCGACCTGCCGCTGGCCCTGACCGCGCACACGCCGTGCTTCCGGTCCGAGGCGGGCTCGTACGGTCGTGACACCCGCGGTCTGATCCGCCAGCACCAGTTCGCCAAGGTCGAGATCGTCCAGATGGTCGACCCGGCGGACGCGGACGCCATGCTGGAGACGATGGTCGGTCACGCCGAGGCGTGCCTGAAGGAGCTCGGCCTCGCCTACCGCGTCGTCAAGCTGGCCGCAGGCGACACGGGCTTCTCCGCCCAGCTCACGTACGACATCGAGGTCTGGATCCCGAGCCAGAACACGTACCGCGAGATCTCCTCGATCTCGAACTTCGGCACCTTCCAGGCCCGCCGCGCGAACATCCGCACCCGAGGCGAGGACGGCAAGCCCAAGCTCGTCGCCACCCTCAACGGCTCCGGCCTCCCCATCGGCCGCACCGTCGCTGCGCTCCTCGAACAGTGCCAGCAGCAGGACGGCTCCCTCGTCCTTCCCGAATCTCTCTTCCCGTACCTCGGCTTCCGCCGTATCTCGGCGGACGGAACACCGGAGGCATAACGTTCGGCCCGCTGCCCTCGGTTGCTGCTTCCCGGAACAGTGCCCCCCGGCGCCGGTCCGGGCCCGCCACCCCCCGGGCGGGTTCTGGCCAAGGCACCTTCCCCAACGGGGAAGAGTGTCTTGGCCGATAACTTGCTGTGCTGGTGTCGGTGAGTGGCTACTGACCGCTGCCGTGACGGCTGCGTTCTTCGCCTTTGCGTCGTGCATGTGCTGGCCGGATGCGTGGCTGATGGGCTCGTGCGCGGTGGTGGTCCGCATGGGAGGGGAGCCTGTGGTCCGCGGCAGGGTCGGGTCCGGACCGCCGAACATCGTCTGAAGACGGCGTAGGGCATGCTCCGGGCAGCAGGAGTCCCGACCGGTAATCCGTTGACTGACATACGGTCCCCGCCCTGGTCCGGGCCAGGGCAGGGCTGTGACCTGCGGAGACTTTGGGTCACTCGGGATGCGTGGGCGGACCGTTGGTGGCGGCGTGGTCCGCGCGCAAGGTGGTCATGAGCTGGGTGAGGCGTAAGCCGCTGATGCCGAGGTCGGCGTCCCGGATGATCGAGCGGACCCAGTCACGGGTCGGCTTTCTGTGAGCTTCCATGACAGGGCGGACCAGGTCCAGCAATTCGTCCAGCTCGGCCTCGGGTGGACGCCCGATCCGGGTTCGGCGCGGTTCGTCGGGCTGGGCGTTCGGCTCCGCTGGTGGACCGGCTGGAGCCTGCTCCTCGGTAGCCGGATCTAGATCCGTGGCCTGGTCGGCGTCCTGTTCTGCCGGGGGCTCGACGGGGGAGTCGGGCGAGGTCCCGGATAGGCGGGTGATGAGGATGTGGAGGTGCACCGCGCCGGCGAGGGCGAGCGGGGCGAGGGTGGAGAGGATGCCGACGGTGACGTCGCCCAGGCGCAGGCCGCCGCCCGGTGGAGTGAGCTGGTTGAGTCGGATGGCGTGGAGGGCGTTGGCCCAGATGCTGGCCGCCGTGGCGGTGGCGAAGAGCGTCCATACGTACAGGCGGGCGCGGTAGGGCGCGGTGCGCAGTACGAGGAGGGCGCGGACGCCGTAGGCGATGAAGCCGTCGATCACCAGCGGGAAGAGGTAGGTCAGGAACCCGCGGACGTGGATGGCGACGGCCATCTGCTGGAGCGCGTCGTAGGAGAGTGCGCAGCCTGCGGCGCCGAGGGTGAGGATCGCGGCCCGGTCCCACGCCGTGGTGCGGGGGAGGGGCGCGTACGCGTGTGAGGTCAAGCGGGGTCTCCAGAGGGCCTCCACCGCGCACTGGGCGCGGGCGGTGGAGGGTGGTGTGAAGGGGGCGGAGGTGTTGGAGTCGCCGACGCTGCTCAGGAGGCGCGCGGGGCGGAGCGGCGGCGGTCGGTGCCGCTGAGGACGACCCGGTCGGTCATCTCGGCCAGGCGGGAGGCGACGCGGTCGCCGACGGCGTCGCGCAGGGCCTGGGTGGGGAGGTTGGTGGTGATGAGCGTGGGGAGCATCTCGGTGTAGCGGCGGTTGATCAGCCGGTACGTCAGTTCCTCGGTCCACTCCGACTGTTTGGCCGCGCCGAGGTCGTCCAGGATCAGCAGCGGGCACCGCCCCAGGTCCTGGATCTCCCGTTCGGAGTCGTGCCCAGTGCGGGGCCGGAGCTGGGCGTGCAGGTCGGCGGAGGTCACCGCCTGCCAGCGCAGCCGGACGCCGGCCATGAGCAGGGAGCGGACGGCACCGTAGGCCTGGTGGGTCTTGCCAGTACCGGTGGTGCCGGCGATCAGCAGGGAGGGCCCGTACGAGATCCCTCGGGTGCCGCCGGGGCCGACCCGGCCCATGCACGCCACCTCAGTGGTCCAGGCCCGTACCCCGGGGTCGGTGGCGGTGGCCTCGCGGTACCGGGCGGGGATCCGTCGGTCGGCCAGCTTCAGCGCGGTCACGGGCTCGGACGCGGGCTGCACGGGGGCGGAGTCGGGGTCGATGCCCCGGGCGGCGAGGATCGCGTTCAGGCGGGCTGCCAGGATTCCGGCACGCTGCGGTTCGCGGGTCGCGGTGGTCACAGGGCGCCTCCGTAAGCGGCTTCCGCGTCGGCCGGGTTGGCGTAGGCCTGGTGAGAGTGGCGACCGGGAGCCTGCTTCTGCGCCGGGTTCATGGCCTCGTTGACCAGGCTGGGCAGCACGCTCGGGTGCAGGGCCTTCTCCCGCAGCCGTAGCAGTCCGGCGCGGATGTGGGCGGGGTCGATGCCTTCGGCGATGAGCTTGGCGACGGATCGCGCGAGCTGTCCCAGCACTGCGCTGGGCGGGCGGTTGGGGCATGCGGCGGCGTACTCGGCGACCATCTGCTGGGTCGAGACGGTCTCAGGTGCGGGCGCGCTCGCGCCCCCCAACGGAGTTGATCCTAGATCCCTGATCCTAGGTCCTAGATCCGGACGGTGAGGGCTCACGGACGATTCGTCGAGCCCTCCATGCACCCTCACGGAGGGCTCAGTGAATCCGCTCTGACCTGCGGAATTCTGACTCAGTGAGGACTCACGCCGTTCTGGCGAACCCTCACTGAGGGGTGCGTGAGCCTGCACGGAGTTCTCACGGAGCCCTCTGTGATCCAGCGGTGAGGGCGAGGGCACCTGGCTGCCGTCGTGGTGAGGACAGGCCGGATGGCGGACGCCGCTGGGGCGGTTGATCTTCTGGTGCTTGGCGAAGGTGACGATGTGCAGGTACCGCTTGCCGTCCTCACCCTCGTACCGGCAGATCAGGTCGGCCATGGCGAGTTGGTTGAGGTCGTCTTCGACCTCGAGCCGCCCGTGTTCGGGTCGCAGGGACCACAGGAGGCCGGCGATGACGGCCGTCTGGTCGCGGAAGCGCCCGTGGTCGTCGGCCTGGGTGAGCAGGCCGTAGAAGGTCCGTTCGGCGGCGACGCTGACGGCGGCCAGCGACTCGGAACTGAAGGCTTCCGGCTTGATGGTGCGGATGCGTGCCATGTCTATCGCCCCGCCTTCGTATCAGGCGTTGACGCGGTACGCGAGGTGGGCAGGGGGCTGTCGACGGCCGCCTGGGCCGTACTGTGGGGCATCTACGTTCCTCACCCGGCGGCGGCAGGGCCTGGCAGCCCGCCACCACCGACTCGATCGTTCAGGAGTGGGCGGTTCGGTAGGGGACTCATCGGCCCTCGGCGTTTGCGCGCCGGGGGCCGTTTCGTATTCCCTCACCGGGTCGTGGCCAACATAGCCACACCCGGCGCGCGCAAGTCCAGCGATTCCGGCTGCGGAACAGCAGCAGCCGAAATCGCGGTCGCGGTTTTCGTCGACGATAGGGCCCGACCCGGGAATAGCCAAAAAGTCGGCGGCGAATAGCGGCGTGAAGGAGAAGGTGCCCTGAAGCCCCTTGACCGGGGTCCGGGCCTCGAATACGTTGCCGCCCCTGCAGGTGTGGAGCGGCCGTGACCAGCAGGTCTGCGTAAGTGTCGCCCGAATGTCCGGAATCGTCGTGTGTGGCGGTTTGGTTGAATCCAACCCGAGTTCGACCCCGTCGGTATTTCGTCGAGCGCGAAAGCGGGCCGCAGGATGCCATACATCCCGATCCGGGATTTCCGAAATCTGGGATCCAGGGCTACAACAGGTGCATGACCCGACGTCCTACAGAAATCGGCCCTGCCGGAGAACGGACCGCCGCCGCCATTGAAAACCTGCGCATTGCGCGAGGCTTCGCCCAGCGGGAGCTCGCCGACCGGGTGACCGCTCTCGGCCGCCCCATGACCAACACGATGCTCTCTCGCATAGAGCGCACTCGGCGCCGCTGCGACGTCGACGACCTCGTCGTCATCGCCGCCGCCCTCGGGGTCTCCCCGCTCGCCCTGCTCCAGCGGGCCTCGTAGCAGCACTCCCCAGGCCGACGGTGTGCCAGCGCCCTCGCCCCGGGCTTTCAAAGCGCAATCCCCGCCCACTCCTGAACCGCCGCCACGGCGCCGGCCTGCCTGCCGCGCCAGACGAGGATCCGCCTTGCACCAATCGCCCGTTCCCCCGGCCCGCCCCACCGCGCCAGCCCTTCCCCGTCTCTACCGCCCGGAGGAGGTAGCCGAAGCCCTCGGCTGCTCCGCCTGGTGGGTCAAAGACCGGGCCAGCCGCGCCCTCATCCCCTTCGCCAGGGTCGGCCGCGCCTACCGCTTCACCGCCGAGCACCTCCCGAGATCGTCCGGCTCCACGAGACACGGCCGCCCAGCGCCCCGAGCTTCGGCGCACGAGCCGTACGGCCGGTGCCACTTCTCACGACGGCTGTCCGCCCGGCCACCGGCCTCCGTGCCCGCCCGCCTCGCCGAACCCGCCAGGACGGCTTCGGCGCCACGGCGTAGCGGGACCAGCAACCAGAGGGGAGGGAACAGTGGGCTTCGCGGAGAAGCGCGTCAACTACTGGCGTGGCCGGTACAAGACGGCGCCCGGAAAGCACAACACGGTCGTCGACTCGACCGGAGCGACCATCAAGTTCGCTACCAAGCGGGAGGCCAAGCGGGCCGCCGACGAGGCGGAGATCGGCTTCCGGCGCGGCGACGTACGTGACCCGTCACTGGGCCAGGAAACGTTCGGCGAGTACGCGAGCCGCTGGTACGAGGCCCAGGAATTGGCCGCGTCCACCATGCAGAACTACCGCCGCCACATCGAGGAGCACCTGCTCCCCGACTTCGAGGACAAGGCCCTCGCCGGCATCCTCCGCACCGACGTGGCGCTGTGGGAGAAGAAGGAACGCGCCTCCTACGCCGCCTCCAGCGTCAAAACCTGGCGGGCCACGCTCCACCTCATCCTCGCTGACGCCGTGGACGAGGGGCTCATCGACGCGAACCCCGCCGCGAAGCGCCGAGGGAGGGGCAAGCGGGCCGGCCGCTCCGCCGACCGCGGCCCGGAGAAGGTCGTCACGGACGCGCTCGGCGCCCTCCTGATCGCCGAGCGGGCCGCCTTGCTCTCCGGCCGAGACGACGAGTTTGTTGCGGTAGTCCTCAAGGCGTACACCGGCATGCGCTGGGGTGAAATCGTCGGCCTGGAGACCGAGTTCGCCCGCCGGGGCACGGTCCGTGTCGAGTGGCAGCTGTACGAGCTCGACTCGGGTGTGATGGTCCGCTGCCCGCCCAAGGACGACAGCTATCGCACCATCGACGCCCCCGACTGGCTCTCGGCCCTCGTGGCCGACCATGTCGCCCGTACCAAGCCCAAGTCGTGCCCGTGCCATGGCAGGACGTACGTCTTCCAAGGCCAGGGCACCGCCCGCACCGGAGGCCACCAGGGTGCGAAGCTGGTCGACGTAGCCCGCCGCGCCGGCGTCTCCACGGGCACGGTGTCCAACGTCCTCAACCACCCCGACCGCGTACGCGAGGCCACCCGTATCCGCGTCGAACTCGCCATCACCGAGCTGGGCTTCGTACGAGGCGGTGCACCCTCGGAACACGCCGCCCACTGGCGCCGCAACGGCTTCGCCACCTGGCTCTTCCACCCGGCGACGACGGGCTGGTACCCGAAGAAGGCGCCGCAGGAGCCCCGTCCCGTTCCGCTCCTTGGTGACCCGTTCCCGGGCATACCGGTCCGGGGCCGCAATGCCCAGGGCCGCGCCGACGCCTGCTGGACGGCTATCGCCAGGGGCCTCACCCCGCACGGCCTACGCCATTCCCACCGCACGCTCATGGAGGACCTCGGCACGGAAAAGGTCCTCATGGACGAGCGCATGGGCCACATCGACGGCTCGATCTCCGCCCGGTACGCCCACGTGACAGCGGGCATGCGCAAGCGCCTCATGCTCGGCGTCACCGAGCAGTGGGAGGCAGCCCTGGACGCCCGCCGAGGGATGGCCCCCGGGTCCCCCGTACACATACTCGATGCACTTCTGCGGGTGCGTAAGGCTGGGTAGCTGGGCGGAGGAGGTCCGGCGCCCTGCCTGGTGGGCGGGGTGCCTAGCGAGGCCGACTCTTCGGCGGGACGGGTCCGGGAATGACGTTGAGTCCCAGGTGTTCCTTGAACAGGTGCACCAGGTTGGCGCCGTCGAGGAGTTCCAGTCGTCCGTGGTCGTTGGCGAATGCCTCGCTGGCCCGGCCGAACCAGGATGTGGTCACCAAGATGCCTTTGGCCGCCCGCTTGTGCTCGACCACTCCCGCGAGAGCGGACACCGTCTCGAACGGAACCACGTTCTTGGTGCGCTTGGCCTGGATGATGCACAACCCCCTCATGACGGGATCGGTGTTCATGGCAATCGCGTCCACGCCCTCGTCCTTCGAAGGCTGGGTGTTAACGCTCTCCAGACCGATCGCCTCGAACAACTGTCGAACGAGATGCTCGAACTCGGTGGGCGTGAGGTCCATCAGCACGGGTCGGCTGTCCAGCCCCGCAACTACGTCCAGGCTGTCCATGAGTCGGAACTTGCTCAGGTCGAAGGTGACCAGGGGACGGACCGGCTCCAGCTCATAGGGATTGGGCGAGATCAGTGAGCGGAGCCGCTTCAGGCAAGCCCGGGGATCCACCTGGGTCAGGACGAGCTTGCCGAACTCCTCGCGGTCCGTCTGGAGGGTGATCAGACACGGATGCACCTCCCGGCCCGTGGCACGATCGATGGTCGCCACGTGCCCGTTCAGGGCGATGGAGCGGATCACGCCCTCGGTATCGGCGGTGAACAGTTCGTGCACGGTGCGCAGAGCGGTCTGCGCGAGGACGGAGGCGTACAGCTCCTTGCGGTCCTTCTCGGGGCGCGGAACAGGTGTGAGCTCATCCCGTGTCTTCACATACCGGTATGCCCGGGCAGCCGGGACCACGTCCTCCAAGGGCAGGTCGACCTGTACGAGGAGGTCACCGGTGTCTGCCTGGTACGAGACCTGGTGCGCCTTGGGAAAGCCATGAGGGTACGACGAGGCTGCGAGGACCTGATCGATGAACCACTCGACGGCTTCGACTTCCCTGTCACGGTAGGCGTTGTGGCGTTCCTCGATGGCTGCGTTCCACCCATCGATCCGGGCGGCTTCCTCCCGGTTCTGCTGGTCGTGCCGAACGCGAGCTTTTTCAAGCTTCGCCGTGCGTTTCTGTTCCTCGCGGGCGTGATCCTGCAGCGCTTGGTCGAACCGCTTACGCGCCTCTTCCATTCCGGCGTCATACGCTCGACGTCCGAACCCGAGGGCGCCCAGCAGGCCTCGCGGCGCCTCCGGTTCGAAGTCCGACCACCGAGGCTCGCGTGTTGGTTTGGTGCGTCCGGTGGGGGCGAAGGCGGATGGGACGAATTCCTGAGTGAGTGCGTCGAAGGTCAGCGGTCGACCGTCCAGGACCGCCGCACGCAGCAACGTCGCCAGCTGCTCGGCGTCGTGCTCGGCCACACTGGTCCGGTCGACGGCTTCCTGAGCGCGGGCCGCCTCGTATGCGAGCTTCTCCTCGCGGGCCTTCCGCTTGGCCTCCAGCTCGGCGGCCTTCCGGGCCCGCTCATGCTCTTTGGCTTGGCGTGCGAGCTCTCGGGCGTATGGGTCGTTCCCATGTGCTCCAGTGCGGCTGGCCACCGCTACCCCCCAGGTCAGTGCGTATGTATCTGCTTGAAATTCCCCACCGTATACCGCACCTAATCTGCCGTATCGATCACCCACAGATCGCCAGAACGGCGGTAGTTCCTCGGAAGACCGGCGGTGTTCTTGAGTGACCTGGCTCAATGACTGCATGGAGATCGGGGAGTGCTGGGCCTATCGGGCCAAGCCGAAGGAACTGGGCGGCGCCCTGCGCCAGGTGGAGATCGTCCGAGTGGGCGCCTCCGGCAGGTCAGGAATCCACGTGCGGTTCCTCGAAGGCGATGAGGCCGGACTGCAGGAGTGGGTCAGCGCCGGCAGTCTGCTCGTGCTCTGGGCTGACGCCGACGCCTTCCGTGCGGATGACACGGCGGAGCTCGCCCTGGCCGAGGCGTCGAGGGAGGTACGGGGGAGCGCCGAGTTCGAGGCGGCGCGGATGATCCTGGGCCTCGTCCGTCCCAAGGAGCGGCTGCGGCTGCGTAAGGCGGTGGCCGACGCGGGCGTGCTGGAGCTCGGCCACCTCGACGATACGGCGCCGCTGGTTGGGATGGAGCCCGCCGATCTGCGGGGCGACGCCATGGTCTTCGAGGACCGCAACGGCCGTTGCCTGGCTGGCTGGCTGGCTGGCTGGCTGGCTGGCCGGTCGTCGAGCGGATCGCGCGGCAGGTGGCCCAGCGGCTGGCAGAGGAGGTCCTGCCGGAGGTGGACCGCCGACAGCAGGCTGTGGACGAGGAACGCGCCCGGCCCTCCTGGCAGTCGTACCACCGCCGGGACGACCGCAAGCTGGACGGGGAGGCGGGTGCCCTGCGCACGGTCCGGGAGTGGTGCGGGGGCGAGAAGGCCGAGCGCTACGACGAGCTCGTCGCCCTACGCGCCGAGGTGCTGCGACTCGGTGAACTGGTCGAGCAGGCCGTGAAGGCGCTCCGAGACCGCGGGCACGGCGTCATCGCCTCCACCATTGAGCGCGGCCTTGGGGTCCATATCTCCAGCCTTGGTCCTGACGTACGTCGTTGAAGCCGTCACGCCACCGCTCGGGCTCCTGCTTGGGCGGTGCGGGCTCCACGGGTGGCTTCACCTTCTCCGGGCGGTGCGGGTGCCAGCCGTCGAGGAACGGCCGCAACTCGTCCCCCGTCGGCTCGGCGTGGAAGTTGCGGACACCGAGACCCTTCCCGTTCAGGGTGGGGTCCAGGCGGTCGGCCTCCGTCCTGCCCCACGCCGACCACTCTCGGAGCCGCTCGGCCTCGAAGGGGTCCTGCGTCTGGGCGGCGGTCTCGTCCAGCGCGTTGCAGAAGGTCCGGATCTCTCCTGCGGCTCGCCACTGTTCCAGCGCGGTGCCGAAGTGCTCGGCCCGAGCCGCGTCCACTGCCTTGATCGAAGCCACGCCGACCGCGGCCTCCCACTCTCGCTGGGCACGTTCCTTCCGTTCGGCCTCCAGCCGGCGGTTCTCAACTGCCTGCCGTTCCCGCTCGTCTTGCTGCCGACGCTGTTCGGCTTCCCGCTCCAGCCGGGCCCGTTCCTGCTCATCGGCCCGGGTCCTGAGTGCCCGGAGTACCGAACCGATCTGGTCTTCAAGCGGCTTCTTCGCGCTGTCGGCCCACTCCTTCTTCCAGCCGTAGTTGTAGCCCTGTTGCTGGGAGACGACCATCTCCAGCTCCCCGGACGGCTCGAACCGCTGCGCCGGAACGACCCGCTGCCAGTCGTAGGTGCGGCGGCTCGCCGCTTTGGGCACGTACCGGACCTGCTTCTGCCGTTCCTTGAAGGTGATCTCGTACGTCCGGCCATGGATCGTGAGCAGTGGCAGCGGCTGCCTGCGCTTCTTGGACACCGCGAGCTCCCCGTGGAGGGGGAGGGCCTGCTCGGAGATGAGGCGGAGCAGGGACAACGCACGCGGCAGGACCCCCTCGGAGATCTCGAAGGCGCTGTGATCCGCGGTCACGGCAGCGAGGACATCGTCCACGTCGGTGATCACGCGGCTGCGCGCCAGACGGATCCGGTTCCACTCCGTGTCGTCCTCGCCTGTCACCCGGAGCAGGCCCAGGAAGAAGTCTCCTTTGGTTCGCCCGCTGTACTTCAGGTGGTACCCAGCAGGCGCACACTGGCGAGCTGCGTCGAATGCCCTTCGGTAGCGGGCTCGATCCGCCTCGTCCGGATCGGGGACGCGCAGGAACCGGCCGGCCTGCTGCACCTCGGTGATCAGTGCCCGTCCGATCTCGGCCGGAGAGAGCCGTGGTGCTCTGGCGACACGCTGTACCGGGGGCTTCTGCTCGGCAGAGGCTTTCTCCTCGACGACGTCGGACTCCTGCTTTTTGGGTCCGGGCGTCGTCACCGGGCGGGTCTTCCGTGGTGCCGGGTCAGGCCGGTCGGGGTGATGGCCGTGCTGGAGGTAGAAGCGCCCGACCTCGGTGATCTCCGCCCGCCGCCTCCCGCCCTCCTTGGGCATGGCGATGTGCCCCCGCTCCTTCAGGGCTCGGGCGGTGAGGGCGAGTTCGGGGGTGTCCGACGTGACAGGTTCGACGCCCTCCCCGATCCGGGTCAGGAGGGCGAGCTGGCGATCGTTGAGGGGTGACCAACGGTGCATGTGATCGTCGTACCGTCGGAGATCGTGCCGGCACAAGCCATGCGGTGAGCTTTCCGGGCGGACGCTCGGCCCGGCTCCCCGTGGGAGCCGGATTCCGAGGTCGGCTCCCAGATGGCTCCCAAGACAGGCCCGTAAACCACTCAAGGGCCTGACCCGCGATGCGGATCAAGCCCTTGACCTGGTCTTACGAAGTCGGGGTGGCGGGATTTGAACCCACGACCTCTTCGTCCCGAACGAAGCGCGCTGCCAAGCTGCGCTACACCCCGATCGTCGCCTTGGCAGCTCTCGCTGTCCTGGCGACATCGATTACTTTAGCGGACCCTTGGCCGGAGACGAAATCCGGTTTCGCGGGGGGTCGGGCGGAAGGGGGCCGATGCCGTCAGGGCCGGGTCCGGGGTGTGGCGGGTGCCCGGGCGGCGGGCGGCGGGCGGGGCTCGTCAGGCCTTCGGGGTCAGGGTCAGGAGGGTGGCTTCCGGGGGGCAGGCGAAGCGGACCGGGGTGAAGCGGTTCGTCCCGCAGCCCGCCGAGACGTGGAGGTACGCGCGGTGCCCCGCGGCCTCGTGCGTCGAGAGGCCCTTCACCCGGTCGGTGTCCAGGTCGCAGTTGGTGACGAGCGCCCCGTAGAAGGGGACGCACAGCTGCCCGCCGTGCGTGTGGCCGGCCAGGATCAGCGGGTAGCGGTCGGCGGTGAACGCTTCGAGGACGCGCAGGTACGGGGCGTGCACGACGGCCAGCGAGAAGTCCGCGTCCGCCTCGGGGCCGCCCGCGACCGTCTCGTAGCGGTCGCGCTTGATGTGGGGGTCGTCCAGGCCGGTGAAGGCGAGCTCCAGCCCTTCCAGCTTCATCCGGGCCCGCGTGTTGGTGAGGTTCAGCCAGCCCGCCGTGTCGAAGGCGTCGCGCAGCTCTTCCCACGGGTTGTGGACGGCGCCGACGACGGGCTTGTTGCCGTTCAGCCCGTGGCGGCCCTGGGCCTTCTCGATGAGGTAGCGCCCCGGGTTGCGCAGCCGCGGCCCGTAGTAGTCGTTCGACCCGAAGACGTAGGCCCCCGGGAACTCCATCAGCGGACCGAGGGCGTCGAGCACCTCGGGCACGCCCTCCGTGTCGGAGAGGTTGTCGCCGGTGTTCACGACGAAGTCGGGGCGCAGGCCGGCGAGGGACTGCAGCCAAGCCCGCTTCTTGTCCTGGCCGCTGACCATGTGGATGTCCGACACCTGGAGCACGCGCAGCGGGCGCATCCCCCGGGGCAGCACCGGTACCGTCACCCGGCGCAGGCGGAATGACCGCGCCTCGAAACCGGCGGCATAGGCCAGACCTGCGGCCCCCACCGCCGCGATCCCGGCGGTGACCTTCAGGGGTACTCCGTAACGCGCGCGCATGCCCCCATCGTCGCAGACCCGGAAAACCGGCGGGCGCCATCAGCCCCGCACCTGGCAGACTCATGGGCATGACCACGCTCAAGGCCAAGCTCCAGGAAGACCTCACCACCGCCATCAAGGCGCGCGACGAGCTGCACTCGTCCACGCTGCGACTGACCCTCGCCGCCATCACCAAGGAGGAGGTCGCGGGCAAGGAAGCGCGCGTGCTCTCCGACGACGAAGTCCTCAAGGTGATCGCCAAGGAGGCGAAGAAGCGCCGCGAGGCCGCGGACGCCTTCGCCCAGGGTGGCCGTCCGGAGCAGGCCGCGCGGGAGACCGCGGAGGGCGAGTTCCTCGACACCTACCTGCCCAAGCAGCTCGGCGACGACGAGCTGCGCGCGATCGTGGCGCAGGCCGTCGAGGAGGCCAAGGCGGCTGGTGCCGAGGGGCCGCGGGCCATGGGCGCCGTCATGAAGATCGTGAACCCGAAGGTGGCCGGGCTGGCGGAGGGCGGCCGCGTCGCCGCCGTCGTCAAGCAGCTCCTCAGCTGAGGAAAGGGGGAGGGGCCCGGCCGTTCGGCCGGGCCCCTCCCCCCTTTTGCCTCTCCTCTACTGCGTGTCGCCCCCGCCGGTCAGGCCCGGCACGACCGGCAGACCCGGGAACGTGTTCCCGCCGTTCCCGCCGTTGCCGCCGCCCGCGCCGCCGTTGCCGGCCCCGGCGTTCGTCGCGCCGCCGGGGCGGCCGCCCGGCTTGTTGTCACCGCCGCCCGGCTTGTTCGGCTTCCCGGGCTTGTTCGGGCTCGGGGTCTGCGTGGAGGGCCGGCCGCCGCCGTTCGGGGTGGACGGCTCGGCGATGTGCACCGTGCTGAAGCTCGGGGCCTCGCGCCCGGACAGCGCGTCCGAGACGGCGTCCTTCCAGATCGGGCCGGGCAGGCCGCCACCGAAGACCTTCGGGTAGTACTGCCCGCCGATGGTGATGTTCTCCATCGAGATCTTCTTCGCGCCGCCCGAGCCGACCCACACCGCGCCCGACATGTTCGGGGTGTAGCCGACGAACCAGGCGTTGTGCCGGGAGTCCGTCGTACCGGTCTTGCCCGCGCTGTCGCGGTCGGTCAGACCGGCCTTCTCACCGGTACCGGAGTCGACCACACCGCGCAGCAGGGTGTTGACGGTGTCCGCCGTCGTCTCCGACATCGCCCGGTCGCACTTGGACTTCGGCACCGAGAGCGCCTTGCCGTGCGAGTCGGTGATCGACTCGATGGCGACCGGGGTGCAGTAGACACCGCGGTTGGCGAAGGTGGCGTACGCGTTGGCCATCGTCAGCGGCGACAGCTCGGCGGAGCCGAGCGCGATGGACGGCGTCTCGGGGAGCTTGACGCCGCTCGCCGGGACGACGCCCAGCTTCTGCGTCATCTCGGTGACCGGGCAGAGCCCGATCTCGTCGATCAGCTGCACGAAGTACGTGTTGATCGACTTCTCCATGGCGGTCCTGAGCGCGTACGGACCGACCTCGTCCTCGGTCTCGTTCTCCGCCGTCTCCCGCTTGTTCCTGTTGTTGTTCAGGTACTGCGTCCCGTCGCAGCGCGCGATCGGGGACGGGTAGTCCATCTTGTTCGGCGCCGAGAACACCTTGGTCGCCGGCATGCCCTGCTCCAGCGCGGCCGCCGCGATGAACGGCTTGAACGTGGAGCCGACCTGGAAGCCGAAGTTGGAGCCGCCCATCCGCTTGTCCACGGAGAAGTTGATCTGCGTCTCGTTCTTGCCGAAGCCGTACGGCTTCGACTGGCCCATCGCCAGTACCCGGCCGGTACCCGGCTGGACCATGGTCACGGCCGTCGCGATCGAGTCGTCCTGGTAGACGTGGTCCTTGATCGAGGCGTTGGCGCCCTCCTGCGACTGCGGGTCCAGGGTGGTGCGGATCGTCAGACCGCCCTGGTTCCAGACCTTCGCCCGCTCCTCGCGCGTCTTGCCGAACACCGCGTCGGTGAGGAAGGAGTTGCGGACGTAGTCGCAGAAGAAGCCCGCGCCCTTGACCGCGGTGATGCAGCCGTTCCTCGGCCTGGTCACCTTCAGCTGGACGGGCTTGGCCTTCGCGGCGTCCGCCTCCGCCTGCGAGACGTCCTTCATGTCGACCATCCGCTGCAGGACGGTGTTGCGGCGCTTGAGCGCCTCCTGGGCGTCGTTCACCGGGTCGTAGCGGCTCGGCGACTGGACGAGCCCGGCGAGCAGCGCCGACTCGTCGAGGGTCAGGTCCTTGGCCGGCTTGCTGAAGTAGCGCTGCGCGGCGGATTCGATTCCGTACGCCTGCTGGCCGAAGTACGTGATGTTGAGGTAGTTCTCGAGGATCTTCTTCTTCCCGAGTTCCTCCTCGACCTGGATCGAGTACTTCAGCTCGCGGACCTTGCGACCGAGGCTCTTCTCCTGGGCCTCGCGGACCTTCGTCTCGTCGTCGCCGGCTTCCTCGACGAACACGTTCTTCACGTACTGCTGCGTCAGTGTGGAGGCGCCCTGTGCGGCGCCGCCCTCCTGCGCGTTGCGGTTGACCGCGCGCAGGATGCCCTTGAGGTCGACCGCGCCGTGTTCGTAGAAACGCGAGTCCTCGATCGCGACGATCGCCTTCTGCATGTACGGGGAGATCGCCGTCAGGGGGACCACCTGACGGTCCCGTGAATAGACCGTGGCGATCAGGCCACCCTCGGCGTCCAGAATCGTCGTGCGCTGGCTCAGCGGGGGTGTCTTGAGATTGGCCGGGATCTCATCGAATCCTTCGACCGTCCCCTTGGCCGCGAGTCCTAGGGCGCCTGCGCCCGGGATCGCGATGCCTGCCAGGACGACTCCGGAGAGGACGGACACTCCGAGGAACTTGGCGGCCTGCTGTGGCCCGGTGAGCCCGCCGCCCGAGCGCTTCTTTCCCATGGAGGGCAGCCTACGTTCTCATTCGCCGGACACACGAGAATGCCTTGGCCTAAGCTGTCCCCAACTGTCACAGCAGTGTGGTGCGACATCAACCCCTCGGCTTGATTTTCACCCTTCCCGAATGGGGTGGACTGATGTCCGAATCTTGTCCCTCACTCTGATGGTCTGCCGCCGATTCCACCCGAATTGCCGGAATGGTCGGGCATGTCGTCCGATCACTCCGTCGGGTGATCTGCCGCTTACCCATAGTCCGTTCGGACCATTCAAGATTGGGCCCGTCGGGGGTGTTGCGCTGTGTCCTCCTTCCGTAACGTCCTCAACTGGCAGCGGTGAATATGCCGCTTCCGCCGTGGGGGAGCCTCGATTCGGGAGAGGACGGCGCCGGGATGGGCTGGGTTACCGACTGGAGTGCGCAGGCAGCCTGCCGCACTACCGATCCGGATGAACTGTTCGTTCAAGGAGCGGCACAGAACAGGGCCAAGGCGGTGTGCACCGGATGTCCGGTGCGGACCGAGTGCCTGGCCGACGCGCTCGACAATCGTGTCGAGTTCGGCGTGTGGGGCGGTATGACAGAGCGGGAACGACGGGCGCTGCTGCGCCGGCGTCCCACCGTCACTTCGTGGCGACGGCTGCTCGAAACCGCGCGCACGGAGTACGAGCGCAGTACGGGCATCCTCACCGTGGATGTGGATACGGAGGTTGACGTTCCGTACGAGACGTACGCGGCAGCCGGGTAAACCACACCCGCGCCGTCCCGCGTAAGGACGCCCCCGCATCCAGGGGCGTGGCGTACGGAACGCCTATGCTCCGGCCGGAACCCCGGCCGCGAGCCGCTCTCCGATGGCCCGTAGCCCGGCGAGGTCGTGCACATCGCCGGGCAGGGCGGCCACCTCGGCCACCGCCACCTCGGGATGCAGCGAGGTGAAGCGGTCGCGCGTGCGCTGTTCGCGCGCGATCACCTGCATCCGCTCGGCGTGCAGGCGCAGCAGCCCTGCCGTGATCTCGTCGACGTCGGCATCGGCCTCGGCAGCGGTGTCGGCACCGAGGTCGAGACCGGTATCGGGAGTGGAGCGGTCGTCGTCACGAAGTCCAGCTTTCCCGGACTCCTGATCGACAATGCCGCCCTCCTCAAGATTCTCCGCGGCCGCCAACGCCCGCTCGGCGGACAGCTGATCGGCGTCGCTGCCGTGTACGCGGTTCAGCACCAGCCCGGCCAGCGGCATCCGCTCCGCGGCCAGCCGCTCGACGAAGTACGCCGCCTCGCGCAGGGCGTCCGGCTCGGGCGCCGCGACCACGAGGAAGGCCGTACCGGGCGCCTGGAGCAGCCGGAAGGTGGCGTCCGCGCGGGTGCGGAATCCGCCGAACATGGTGTCCATCGCGGCCACGAAGGTCTGTACGTCCTTTAGCAGCGAGGCGCCCATCAGCTTGCTCAGGGTGCCGGTCATCAGCGACATGCCGACGTTGAGGAACTTCATCCCGGCACGGCCGCCCACCTTCGCGGGGGCCATCAGCACCCGGATGAACTTCCCGTCCAGGAAGGACCCCAGGCGCTTCGGCGCGTCCAGGAAGTCCAGCGCGGACCGGCTCGGCGGGGTGTCCACGACGATCAGGTCCCAGTCGTCCCGGGCCCGGAGCTGCCCCAGCTTCTCCATCGCCATGTACTCCTGCGTGCCGGCGAACCCGGCGGACAGGGACTGGTAGAAGGGGTTGGCCAGGATCGCCTCGGCGCGCTCCGGGTCCGTGTGGCCCTCGACGATCTCGTCGAAGGTCCGCTTCATGTCCAGCATCATGGCGTGCAGTTCGCCCGGGGCACGGCCGTCCCCGTCGCCGCCGACTCCGCCGTCAACGTCACCGTGACCCCCGTCGCCGCCGACCCCGGCGACCTTGCGGGGCGTGTTGTCCAGCGAGTCGATCCCCATCGACTGGGCGAGCCGCCGCGCCGGGTCGATGGTGAGCACCACCGCCCTCCGCCCGCGCTCGGCCGCCCGCAGGCCCAGGGCGGCGGCGGTGGTGGTCTTGCCGACCCCGCCCGAGCCGCAGCACACGATGATCCGGGTCTCGCGGTCGTCCAGCAGCCGGTCGACCTCCAGCCGCGCCGGCTCGTCCATGGCCATGCCCGCCTCGCTCATTCGTCGTCCGCCTGTTTCCGGAGTTCCGTCGCCAGCTCGTACAGCCCGGCCAGGTCCATCCCCGTGCCGAGCAGCGGGAGTTCGTACGTCGCCGTGCCCAGCCCCTCCAGTACGGTGCGCTGCCCGCGCTCCAGCTCCACCCGGCTCGCGTGCTCGGCGGCCTGGGCGACCAGCGGGCCCACCAGCCGCTCGGCCAGCCCGCCGCGCCGGGCGCCGCCGAGCCCGGCCCGGGACAGCGCCTTGGCGACATCGGCCCGGCGCTCCCCGGAGGCGGCGCGCAGGGCGTCTGCGTCCAGATGGTGCGGGCGCACCATGTTGACGATGACCCGCCCGATCGGGAGCCCGGCCGCGCGCAGTTCCTCGATCCCGTCGGCGGTCTCCTGGACGGGCATCTCCTCCAGCAGCGTGACCAGGTGGACGGCCGTCTCCGGCGACTTGAGCACCTTCATCACGGCCTGGGCCTGGTTGTGGATCGGCCCGAACCGGGCCAGCCCGGCCACCTCGTCGTTGACGTTGAGGAACCGGGTGATCCGCCCGGTCGGCGGGGCGTCCATGATCACGTGGTCGTAGACGAACTTCCCGGCCTTGTCCTTGCGCCGGACCGCCTCGCACGCCTTGCCGGTCAGCAGGACGTCCCGCAGCCCCGGCGCGATGGTCGTCGCGAAGTCGATCGCGCCGAGCTTCTTGAGCGCGCGGCCGGCCGAGCCGAGCTTGTAGAACATCTGGAGGTAGTCGAGGAGCGCCCGTTCGGCGGCGATGGCGAGCGCGTACACCTCACCGCCGCCGCCCGGCGCCACGGCGATCTTCCGCTCCTCGTACGGGAGCGCCTCCGCGCCGAAGAGCTGCGCGATTCCCTGCCTGCCCTCGACCTCCACGAGTAGAGTCCGCTTGCCCTCGCGCGCGAGGGCCAGCGCGAGTGCCGCGGCGACCGTGGTCTTGCCGGTGCCGCCCTTGCCGCTGACCACCTGGAGCCTGCTCACAGCGCCCGAGCCTAATTCCTCCGTCACGACACCGGTGGTGCCGGGTGGCGATGTGGCGCTGTCGCGGCGGCTACCCTCGCTCCCATGTCTAAGAAGTTCGAATACGCGACGGTCCCGCTGCTGGTCCACGCCACCAAGCAGATCCTGGACACCTGGGGCGAGGACGGCTGGGAGCTCGTCCAGGTCGTGCCCGGTCCGAACAACCCCGAGCAGCTCGTCGCCTACCTCAAGCGGGAGAAGGCATGAGTGCCGTCGAGGCGAAGCTGGCCGAGCTCGGCCTGACGCTGCCGGAGGTCGTCCCGCCGCTGGCCGCGTACCAGCCGGCCGTGCGCTCGGGTTCGTACGTCTTCACCGCGGGCCAGCTGCCGATGGTCAAGGGCAGCATGCCGATCACCGGCAAGGTCGGTGCGGAGGTCTCGGCGGAGCAGGCCAAGGAGCTGGCGGCGGTCTGCGCGCTGAACGCCCTGGCCGCCGTCAAGTCCGTCATCGGTGACCTCGACAAGATCGCGCGTGTCGTGAAGGTCGTCGGATTCATCGCCTCCGCTCCCGACTTCACGGCCCAGCCGGGCGTGCTGAACGGTGCGAGCGAGCTGCTGGGCGAGGTCCTCGGCGAGAAGGGCGTGCACGCCCGCAGCGCGGTCGGCGTGGCCGTCCTCCCGCTGGACGCCCCGGTCGAGGTCGAGATCCAGGTCGAGCTCGTCCCCGGAGCCTGACCCTCCGGGGGCTGACCGGATCGCGGGCCGCGAGCCGAGGGCCGTGCCTGCGACGGGGAGGCTCCCCTTCCGGGCTACGGAGTCGTTCACGGACGGGCCGGGTGCGCATGCGCCCGGCCCGTCCGGCGTCCCCGGCCGCCGCGCCGCGCCGGCGGCGTCTCGGGACGCGGCCCCGGCGTCGGGGCTGCGCGGGTCGGGGCGCGGCGCACCGGCGGTGTTCGGGGAGCGGGCCCGGCGAGGTTCGGGGCGCGGCCCGGCGGGGCCCGGCCGCACCACGCCGGGGGCCAGGTGGCGCGGGTGGCCCCTCGAACATCGGGCCGGATGGCCGTAGCATCCCGCCATGCCGAACGGTGATAACGGAACGCAGAGCCCGCCCCCCTCCGGAGGCCAGTGGTACCCCCCGGAGTGGCCCGACCGCATCCGCGCCCTCGCGGACGGCGCCCTCACCCCGGTGGACCCCAAACGCGCCGCGACGGTGATGCTGCTGCGCGACACCCCCGACGGCCCCGCCGTGCACATGCTCCGCCGACGCGCCTCGATGGCCTTCGCCGGCGGTGCGTACGCCTACCCCGGCGGCGGTGTGGACCCCCGCGACGAGGACCACCGCATCGGCTGGGCCGGCCCCGCGCTGGCCGACTGGGCCGAGCGCCTCGGCACGGATCCCCGTACCGCCCAGGCGATCGTCTGCGGAGCCGTCCGGGAGACCTTCGAGGAGGCCGGCGTACTCCTCGCGGGCGAGACCCCCGACACCGTCGTCGACGACACCACCGCCGACGACTGGGAGGCCGACCGCGCGGCCCTGGTGGCCCGCGAGCTGTCCTTCGCCGAGTTCCTCGACCGCCGCGGCCTCCTGCTGCGCTCCGACCTGCTCGGCGCCTGGGCCCGCTGGATCACCCCCGCGTTCGAGCCGCGCCGCTACGACACCTGGTTCTTCGTCGCCGCCCTCCCCGAGGGGCAGCGCACCCGCAACGCCTCGACCGAGGCCGACCGGACCGTCTGGATCCGCCCCTCGGACGCGGCGCGCGGCTACGACGAGGGCGAGCTGCTGATGATGCCGCCCACCATCTCCACGCTGCGGTCCCTGGAGCCGTACGAGAGCGCCGCCGAGGCCCTGACCGGCGCCGTGGTCCAGGACCTCACTCCCGTCCTCGCCCAGGCCGCCCTGGAGGACGGCGAGGTGGTCCTCAGCTGGCCGGGCCACGACGAATTCACCAAGCGCGTGCGCCTCGGGCGCCCCGGAGGAGCCTCCGCATGACCGACGCCGCCGCACTCCCCGGCCAGCCCCGCGGCACGGTCACCTCCGGGCGGGCCACCGCCCGCGCGGTGAACGTCCTGGCCCCCAACGCCTCCGCGATGACCCTGGACGGCACGAACACCTGGCTCGTCTCCGAGCCCGACTCCGACCTCGCCGTCGTGATCGACCCCGGGCCGCTGGACGACGTACACCTGCGGGCGGTCATCGACACCGCCGAGCGGGCGGGCAAGCGGGTCGCCCTGACCCTGCTCACCCACGGCCACCCCGACCACGCCGAGGGCGCCGCCCGCTTCGCCGAGCTGACCCGGACCAGCGTCCGCGCCCTCGACCCGGCGCTGCGCCTCGGTGACGAGGGGCTGGCCGCGGGTGACGTCATCCGCACCGGTGGGCTGGAGATGCGGGTGGTGCCGACCCCCGGCCACACCTCGGACTCGCTCTGCTTCCACCTGCCCGCCGACCGGGCCGTCCTGACCGGAGACACGATCCTCGGGCGCGGCACCACCGTCGTCGCGCACCCCGACGGCCGTCTCGGCGACTACCTGGCCTCACTGCGCCGGCTGCGCTCGCTGACCGTCGACGACGGGGTGCACATCGTCCTCCCCGGGCACGGTCCGGTCCTCGACGACGCCCAGGGCGCGGTGGAGTTCTACCTGGCCCACCGCGCGCACCGGCTCGCCCAGGTGGAGACCGCCGTCGAGAACGGGCACGTCACGCCCGAGCAGGTGGTGGCCCACGTCTACGCGGACGTGGACCGCTCGCTGTGGCCGGCCGCGCAATGGTCCGTCCGGGCGCAGCTGGAGTACCTTCAAGATCACGGACTCATCCCGGGGGGATCTGAATGACCACGCTGTACCTGCTGCTCGCGCTCATCGGCACCGCCGCGTGGATCACGGCGACGGTGTCCCAGCGGATGAAGGCGCTGGAGCGCCGGGCCGACCGGCTGGAGCACCGCCTCGGCCTGGTCCTGGAGCACTTCGACATCGAGGAGCCTGAGCCGGCCGGGCTGGACGAGGTACGGGCCCTCGCGCGGGACGGCCGCACCATCGAGGCGATCCGGGTCTACCGCCGGGTCACGGGCGCGGACCTGCGCGAGGCCAAGCAGGCGGTCGAAGCCCTCTAGCGGCTCCGGCGGGCCACAAGCGCTCCGGGCGGGCCCTGCGGCGGGCTCCCGGCGCTCCTGCGGGCCCTCGGGCGGGCCTCAAGCGCTCCCGCGGGCCCTCGGGCGGGCCTTTCAGTGCGCTCCGCTCCGGTGGAGCCCAGCGGGCCTCAGTGCGCTCCTGCGGGCTCCGGCGGGTCCTGCTCCGGCGGGCCCTGGCGCGGCGCCTTCGCGCCGTGCCGGGCGGTGTACTCGTCCGCGAGCCACGGCCCGAGGTCCTCTACGAGGCCGCGCACCACGGCCGGGTCCCCGACGGGGTCCAGCGCCACGGCCGCCGCGGCCCGCATCTGCGCGGCGCGCTCGGGGTAGTACCGGCCGAAGATCTCCGCGGACTCGGCGAGATCGCTGGTCCAGCCCGCGTAGCGGGGCATGACCAGCGTGAACCCGGTGCGCACCAGGTGCCGCGCGAAGGCCCGGCTCAGCTTCCGGTGCTCCTCGGGCGTGTCGGCCGCCCGGGCGCGGTCCCGCCAGGTGGGGAGCACGTCGGCCAGGCCGCCGTTGGTCTCGCGGGCGAGCAGGCTGTCCGGCCGGTAGCGGGGCAGGTGCTCGGCCAGGTCCGCGCCGAGCAGCGGGGTGCACAGGCAGGCGAGGAACCAGCCGAGGTCGAAACGTTCCTGCTCGCTCAGCAGGGCGTCCTTGCCGTACAGCAGGATCCCCGCGCCGTCGATCTGCGGGAAGTCCTCGTCGAGCCCGCGCGCGAGCACCTCGGCGGCGTCGCGGTCGTCGTCGCCGGGCTCGTGGTGCAGGGCGAGCAGCAGGTCGAGGTCGGACCGCCCGGGGCGGGCGGTGCCGCGCGGGACGGACCCGTACAGGTACGCGCTGTGCAGCCGCCGCCCGTACGCCTCCGCGACCCGCGAGCGCGCGGCGGCGACGACGGGGGCGAACTCCCGCTGGACCCGCCCGAGGGAGCCCTCCCGCTCGAAGTACCCGTACGCGTCCAGCCCTCTGTGCTCCATGCCGCCCACTCTGCCCTTCCCCGGGCCGGGGTTCGACGGGTTTTGATCCGGCCGGATCCGGCCACGCCGGCGTGGCGCGAAACGCGCGGAGGGGCCCCGCCCTTCCGGGCGGAACCCCTCCGCGAAGTCGTACTCCGGATCAGCGCGAGCGCTTCGCCAGGCGTTCCACGTCCAGCAGGATCACCGCGCGCGCCTCCAGGCGGAGCCAGCCGCGGCCCGCGAAGTCGGCCAGCGCCTTGTTCACGGTCTCGCGCGAGGCGCCGACGAGCTGGGCCAGCTCCTCCTGCGTGAGGTCGTGCACGACGTGGATGCCTTCCTCGGACTGCACGCCGAAGCGGCGCGACAGGTCCAGGAGGGCGCGGGCCACGCGGCCCGGGACGTCGGAGAAGACCAGGTCGGACATCTGGTCGTTCGTCTTGCGCAGGCGCCGGGCCACGGCGCGCAGCAGCGCGGTCGCGACCTCGGGGCGGGCGTTCAGCCAGGGCTGGAGGTCGCCGTGGCCGAGGCCGAGCAGCTTGACCTCGGTCAGCGCCGTCGCCGTGGCGGTGCGCGGGCCCGGGTCGAACAGCGACAGCTCGCCGATCAGCTCGCCGGGGCCGAGGACGGCCAGCATGTTCTCGCGGCCGTCGGGGGAGGTGCGGTGCAGCTTCACCTTGCCCTCGGTGACGACGTACAGCCGGTCACCGGGGTCGCCCTCGTGGAACAGGGCGTCACCGCGTGCGAGGGTCACCTCGCCCATGGAGGCGCGGAGCTCCGCGGCCTGCTCGTCATCGAGCGCCGCGAAGAGCGGGGCACGCCGCAGTACGTCGTCCACGAGTCTCTCTCCTATGTCGACCAGCTCCAGGGGACCGTGCTCCCCATTTTGCCGGACGGCTCAAACAGTGCAGTGCGATCAATCACAAGGATGCCGGACGCACGGGTGTGCTGTGCGGCGAGAGGCCTTTCGGGGTGGTGTTACCTGAGGTCCGGGCGGGTGTCAGCGCCCGGCCTTAGGCTGGCCGGGTGTCCAATAAGCCGGTGAGAGCACAGGCCAAGGGGTCCGCGGCAGTGCCGGGGGTCCGTAATTCAGCCGTGGGCGAACAAGCCCCCGCGAAGGCGTCCCCGAAGATCCCGTCGACCCCCCAGGGCAAAGCTTCGGCCAAGAAACCGAAGGCGGAATCCCGCGTCGCCCTGGTCCGGAGGGCCCGCCGGATCAACCGGGAGCTGGCCGAGGTGTACCCGTACGCCCATCCGGAGCTGGACTTCCGGAATCCCTTCGAGCTGCTGGTCGCGACCGTCCTCTCCGCCCAGACGACCGACCTCCGCGTGAACCAGACGACCCCGGCCCTCTTCGCCGCCTACCCGACCCCGGAGGACATGGCGCAGGCCGCTCCGGAGGCCCTGGAGGAGATCATCCGGCCGACCGGGTTCTTCCGGGCGAAGTCGAAGTCCCTCCTCGGCCTCTCGCAGGCCCTGCGCGACAACTTCGGCGGTGAGGTCCCCGGCCGGATCGAGGACCTGGTGAGCCTCCCGGGCGTCGGCCGCAAGACGGCCAACGTGGTCCTCGGCAACGCGTTCGGCGTCCCGGGGATCACCGTGGACACCCACTTCGGCCGCCTGGTGCGCCGCTGGAAGTGGACCGAGCAGGAGGACCCGGAGAAGGTCGAGGCGGAGGTCTGCGCACTCTTCCCCAAGAGCGAGTGGACGATGCTCTCGCACCGCGTCGTCTTCCACGGCCGCCGGATCTGCCACGCCCGCAAGCCCGCCTGCGGCGCCTGCCCGATCGCCCCGCTCTGTCCGGCCTACGGGGAGGGCGAGACGGACCCGGAGAAGGCCCGCAAGCTCCTCAAGTACGAGAAGGGCGGCCAACCGGGCCAGCGCCTGAGCCCGCCGCCGGACTACCCGGGCCGGCCGGCCCCGCCCCTGGGCGCCACCCCGGCATCCTGAGCACGCAGCACAGACCGAGGAACGAATCCGGCCACGGCCCGCGTTGTGCCGGTGTCGGGAACGACAGGGAGCAGGGGTGCCTATGACGCGCGGAAGCGGTAGCGGGACGCGGGACGAGAGCGTGGCCGCCCAGCCGGCCCCGCCCCCACTGCACGCCCGGCCGGGCCGGCAGGGCCCGTACGAGGGTCACGGCGGCCACGATGGTCACGGCGCCCACGACGGTCGCGGCGGCCACGATGGTCACGAGGGTCACGGCAGCCACAGCAGCCACGGCGGCGTGCGCGACGGCCTCCGCGACGGCCTCGGCGACGACGTCGGCGACGGCGTCCGCGAGGCCCCCGTCCTCTCCACCGACGGGCTGCCCGGCTGGCTCGATCCCGTGGTCCGTGCCGCGCGTACGGTCCGGCCGACGCAGCTCAGCCGCTTCCTGCCCCCCGAGGACGGCCGGGGCCGCCAGTCCGCCGTCCTCGTCCTCTTCGGCGAGGGCCCCCGCGGCCCCGAGCTGCTGCTCCAGGAGCGCGCCGGCAGCCTCCGCTCGCACGCGGGCCAGCCCTCCTTCCCCGGCGGCGCCCTGGACCCGCAGGACGGCGATCCGCAGACCACCGGCCCGCTGCGCGCCGCCCTGCGCGAGGCCGAGGAGGAAACCGGCCTGGACCCGGCCGGGGTCCAGCTCTTCGGGGTGCTGCCCCGGCTCTACATCCCGGTCAGCGAGTTCGTCGTGACCCCGGTCCTCGGCTGGTGGCGCGCCCCGAGTCCGGTCGGCGCCGTCGACCCGGCCGAGACGGCCCGGGTCTTCACGGTTCCCGTGGCGGATCTCACGGATCCCGATCATCGGGTCACCGTGGTCCACCCCGGCGGCTTCCAGGGCCCCGCCTTCACCGTCGAATCGGCTCTGGTCTGGGGATTTACCGCCGGTGTGATCGACCGGCTCCTGCATTTCGCGGGCTGGGAGCAGCCCTGGGACCGCTCGCGCGAGGTCCCGCTCGACTGGCGCGCATGAGACGGTGACCCTCGTGAACGTGCTGGACATCCTGTTGCTGGTCGCCGCCGTGTGGTTCGCGATCGTCGGCTACCGCCAGGGGTTCGTCGTCGGCATCCTGTCGGTGATCGGCTTCCTCGGCGGTGGTCTTGTCGCCGTGGCCCTGCTCCCGTTGATCTGGGACTGGGCGACGAACAACGGCACCGAGGTCACCACCCCGGTCGTCGTGATCGCCGTCGTCGCGATCATCATCTGTGCCTCGATCGGTCAGGCCCTGACCACCCATCTGGGCAACCGGCTGCGCCGCAACATCACGTGGTCGCCCGCCCGCGCCCTCGACGCGACCGGCGGGGCGCTGGTCAACGTCGTGGCGATGCTGCTGGTGGCGTGGCTGATCGGATCGGCGCTCGCCGGTACCTCGCTGCCCACCCTCGGCAAGCAGGTGCGCAACTCCAAGGTGCTGCTCGGCGTGTCGAGGGTGGTGCCGACCCAGACGAACACCTGGTTCTCCGACTTCAGTTCGACGCTGGCCCGCAACGGCTTCCCGCAGGTCTTCAGCCCGTTCTCCAACGAGCCCATCACCGCGGTGCAGGCTCCCGATCCGGACCTCGCCACCGGGCCCGTCGCCGCGGCGGCCAAGCGCTCGATCGTGAAGGTCGTCGGCACCGCGCCCAGTTGCAGCAAGGTGCTGGAGGGCACCGGCTTCGTCTTCGCGCCGGGCAAGGTGATGACCAACGCCCATGTCGTCGGCGGCGTCGGCGAGCCGACCGTGCAGATCGGCGGCGAGGGCAAGCTGTACGACGGCAAGGTCGTGCTCTACGACTGGCAGCGCGACATCGCCGTCCTGGACGTGCCCAAGCTGAAGGCGCCCGTGCTGGAGTTCACCGAGAGGGACGCGGTGACCGGCAGCGACGCGATCGTCGCCGGGTTCCCCGAGAACGGCGGGTACGACGTCCGCGCCGCCCGGGTCCGTACCCGGATCAACGCCAACGGCCCGGACATCTACCACCGGGGCACCGTCCGGCGCGATGTGTACTCGCTGTTCGCCACGGTCCGTCAGGGCAACTCCGGCGGCCCGCTGCTGACGCCCGACGGCAAGGTGTACGGGGTGGTCTTCGCCAAGTCCCTCGACGACCCGAACACCGGATACGCCCTGACGGCGGACGAGATCCGCGATGACATCCAGCTGGGGAAGACGGCGAACCGGCGGACCGACAGCCAGGGCTGCGCCCTCTGACCACCCGCCCGGGGCCACTCCGCCCGGCCGTACCCCGCCCGGGGCCACTCCGCCCGGCGGCGCCCTGCCCGGCGCCACTCCGCCCGGCGGCCTGACCCGTCAGGACCGCCGGCGCGGCCGCCGGCGCTCTACATCCGCGGATGGCGCAGGCGCGCCGAGACCCAGCGGGCCCGGCGGCGCAGGATGCGGGGGATGCCGAGTCGGGGGTCGTGGCCGTCGCGGCCGGCCCTCTCGTGGGTGCCCGGCGTCGCTGCCGAGCGGCCTTCGTGTGCGGTGTCACCGTAGTCGTGCGTCCAGCCCATACATCGAGCTGTGCCCGGGCCCCAAGGTCGGTAATCCCGTCAGGGGCGGCCAATTGGCCTATGCGCCGGGCAATTGAATGTTCGTAAGACAAGCCCGCGAGGGGCGGGTTGGGCGGTCCGCCCTGCGATCAGCGGTCCGGCTCGGGGTCCTTGAGCCAGTTCACCAGCTCGGTGGAGAAGGCCGCCGGGTCCTCTTCGTGCGGGAAGTGCCCCAGGCCGTCGAACAGCCGCCACCGGTAGGGGGCTTCGACGTACTGCCCGGAACCGGCCGCGCTGCGCGTGCGCATCACGGGGTCGAGGGAACCGTGCAGGTGCAGCGTCGGCACCCGCACCGGCCGCTTCATCCGCCGGTTGAACTGGAGGCCGTCCGGCCGCGCCATGGACCGCATCATCCAGCGGTACGGCTCGATGGAGCAGTGCGCGGTGGAGGGGATGCACATGGCCCGCCGGTACGCGGCGATGCGCTCGTTGCCCTCGGCGTCCTTCTCGTCCTCGTCCCGCAGCAGCGGCCCGGACCAGTCCCGGATCAGCTGCCCCACGAGCGCCCCGTCATCGGCGACGAGCTGCCGCTCGGGGATGAACGGCCGCTGGAAGCCCCAGATGTGCGAACTCGCCCGGGTCTGCCCGAAGTCCGCGAGCATCGCGGCGCGCCACCGCCGCGGATGCGGCATCGAGGACACCACGAGCCGGCGGACCAGCTTGGGCCGCATCACGGCCGCCGTCCACGCGAGGTAGCCGCCCAGGTCGTGTCCGACGAGCGCGGCGTCCGGCTCGCCGAGGGACCGGACGACCCCGGTGATGTCGAGCGCCAGGTTCGCGGGGTCGTAACCGCGCGGGGTGCGGTCGCTGCCGCCCACCCCGCGCAGGTCCATGGCGACCGCGCGGTACCCGGCGTCGGCGAGCGCGACCAGCTGGTGCCGCCAGGTCCACCAGAACTGCGGGAACCCGTGCAGCAGCAGGACCAGCGGCCCGTCACCCAGCTCGGCGACGTGGAAGCGGGCCCCGTTGGCCGCGACGTCCCGGTGGATCACCGTTCTCCCGCCGGGCACGCCGAGCCGGACCGCCGTGGCGGCGGTGGGCGGGGTACTGCCGAAATCCGGCGAGGGAGCTGTCATGAGGTCGAGCGTGCCACACCCACGGCCTTGTCACTGACCGGCCGGGGATGGGGCTTGACGGTCCCGACCAGCGCGGCGGTCTGCTTGACCGAGGCGATCGTCTTCTCCGGCGGCTTGACCTTCTTGAACTTCGACACGGCGATCAGCGCGAGCAGGCCCGCGAGCAGCAGGAACGCCACGCCGACGATGAGGAAGGACCAGGCGAGCCCGAGCCCGAGGTTGTGGATCCCGTACGCCGCGGCGAAGCTCAGCACCGGCAGCGAGAACAGCGCGAACACTCCGGCGATACCGATGGCGGTGCCACCGATCCCCGCGCGCTTGACGTCCTGGCGGATCTCCGCCTTGGCGAGGGCGATCTCGTCGTGCACCAGGGCGGACATCTCGGCGGTGGCCGAGGCGACCAGCTGGCCGAGTGTGCGCTCGGCGCCTTCTGCCCCTTGGTCCACTGCACTCATCGCTCTCTCCCTCTGTCGTCTGCCGTCGGCGGCTGTCCTGCGTCGTCAGTCAGATCATGCCGGACGGTCGCCCTCGGCGCTGGACCCGGCTGCGGCTTGCGCGCCGGAGGCCATCGCGGCGGCGGCCTTGCGGCGGTGTTCGGCGGCCTTCGCCTCGTGGATGCGCGCCATGCGCAGGTGGTACTCCGGCTTGTCCTGCTCGTAGATGTCGGGGATGCCGTCGAGGTCCTCGTCGAGCTCCTCGGCCTCGGTCAGCGCCCGGTACTTGCGGTCGCGCAGCTTCAGCAGCACGCTCGCGATGATCGCGGCGATGAGCGAGCCGATCAGGACGGCGGCCTTGACCTCGTCGGTGAGGGCGGCGTTGTCGGTGAAGGCGAGCTCGCCGATCAGGAGCGAGACGGTGAAGCCGATGCCGGCGAGCGAGGCGACGGCCAGCACGTCGGGCCAGGCGAGGTCCTCGTTCAGTTCGGCCTTGGTGAAGCGGGCGGCCAGCCAGGTGCCGCCGAAGATGCCCACCGCCTTGCCGATGACCAGGCCGAGGAGCACGCCGAGGGTCTCGGGCCGGGTGAAGACCTGCGCGATGGACTTGTCGGAGAGGGAGACCCCGGCGGAGAACAGGGCGAAGAGGGGAACGGCGATGCCGGCGGAGAAGGGGCGTACGAGGTGCTCGATGTGCTCGCCGGGGGACTGCCGCTCGCCCTCCTTGCGGGAGCAGCGCAGCATCAGGCCCATGGCCACGCCGGCGATGGTGGCGTGGACGCCGGAGTTGTACATCAGGCCCCAGATGACCAGGGCGAGCGGAACGTAGACGTACCAGCCGTGGACGCCCTTGCGGAGCAGGAACCAGAAGAGGACCAGGCCCACGACCGCGCCGCCGAGGGCCAGGAAGTCGATCTCGCTGGTGAAGAACACCGCGATGATCATGATGGCGAAGAGGTCGTCGACCACGGCCAGGGTCAGCAGGAACGCCCGCAGGGCGGACGGCAGCGAGGTGCCGATGACCGCGAGTACGGCGAGCGCGAAGGCGATGTCGGTGGCGGTCGGGACGGCCCAGCCGTTCATCGCGCCGCCGCCGAAGACGTTGACCAGTACGTAGATCAGCGCGGGCGCGGCCATCCCGCAGACGGCGGCGATCACCGGGAGGGCGGCCGCCTTGGGGTCCCGCAGATCACCCGCGACGAGTTCGCGTTTGAGCTCGATGCCCGCGACGAAGAAGAAGACGGCGAGCAGGCCGTCGGCCGCCCAGTGCTGGAGCGAGAGGTCCAGGCCCAGGGCGGCGGGCCCTATGTGGAAGGACCGGACGCTGTCGTAGCTGGCGGAGACGGCGGGGATGTTCGCCCACAGGAGGGCGGCGATCGCGGCCACGAGGAGCAGCACACCGCCGACGGTTTCGGCGCGCAGCGCGTCGGCGACGAAGCGGCGCTCGGGGAGGGAGAGACGTCCGAGCAGCTTGCGGCGGGGTGTGGGCGTGGCCACGGGTGGGCACCTCCGGATGGTCGACGGCATGACAAAACCTGTTGCCGACCAGACTTCCCGGCGCACCCTGTTAAGAAATTTACGCTTTCACTACTTTACAGGGCGCACGCAAGGTCTAACTGGATGATCGTCACTTTAAGCGCGAAACGGGCATGCGGCGCGTCGCGCCACATGCCCGTCCCGTTGCCGGGCCGGCCGCCCGTCGCGCGGCCGGCCGGCCGGATCAGTCCTCGCTGCCCGCCGCAGGCAGCTTGCTCTGGATCAGGTCCATCACGGAGGAGTCGGCCAGCGTGGTGACATCGCCGACCGCCCGGTTCTCCGCGACGTCGCGCAGCAGACGCCGCATGATCTTGCCCGAGCGGGTCTTCGGCAGCTCCTGGACCGGCAGGATCCGCTTCGGCTTCGCGATCGGGCCGAGCGTGGCGCCCACGTGGTTGCGCAGCTCCGCGACCAGGCCCTCGGTCTCGGAGGCGGTGCCGCGCAGGATCACGAAGGCCACGATGGCCTGGCCGGTGGTCTCGTCGGCCGCACCGACCACGGCCGCCTCGGCGACCGAGGGGTGCGAGACCAGCGCCGACTCGACCTCGGTCGTCGAGATGTTGTGGCCGGACACCAGCATCACGTCATCCACCCGGCCGAGCAGCCAGATGTCGCCGTCCTCGTCCTTCTTGGCGCCGTCGCCCGCGAAGTACTTGCCCTCGAAGCGCGACCAGTAGGTGTCGATGTACCGCTGGTCGTCGCCCCAGATGGTGCGCAGCATCGACGGCCACGGCTCGGTGAGGACCAGGTAGCCGCCCCCGCCGTTCGGGACCTCGCGCGCCTCGTCGTCCACGACGGTGGCGGAGATTCCGGGCAGTGCGCGCTGCGCCGAGCCGGGCTTGGTGTGGGTGACGCCGGGGAGCGGCGAGATCATCATCGCGCCGGTCTCGGTCTGCCACCAGGTGTCCACGATCGGGCAGCGGTCGCCGCCGATGTGCTTGCGGTACCAGATCCAGGCCTCGGGGTTGATCGGCTCGCCGACCGAGCCCAGCACGCGCAGGCTCGACAGGTCGAACTTCGCGGGGATGTCGTCGCCCCACTTCATGAACGTCCGGATGGCCGTGGGCGCCGTGTAGAGGATGGTGACGCCGTACTTCTGCACGACCTCCCAGAAGCGGCCCTGGTGCGGGGTGTCCGGCGTGCCCTCGTAGATCACCTGGGTGGCGCCGTTGGCGAGCGGCCCGTAGACGATGTAGGAGTGCCCGGTCACCCAGCCGATGTCGGCGGTGCACCAGTAGACGTCGGTCTCCGGCTTCAGGTCGAACACCGCGTGGTGGGTGTACGCGGCCTGCGTGAGGTAGCCGCCCGAGGTGTGCAGGATGCCCTTGGGCTTCCCCGTGGTCCCCGAGGTGTAGAGGATGAACAGCGGGTGCTCGGCGTCGAAGGGCTGCGGCGCGTGCTCGGTCGACTGCCGGCCGACGATCTCGTGCCACCAGACGTCGCGGCCCTCGGTGAAGGCGGTGTCCTGGCCGGTGCGCCGCACCACCAGGACGTTCTTGACCTGCGGACACTTGCCGACGGCCTCGTCGATGGCGGGCTTGAGGGCGCCGGGCTTGCCGCGGCGGTAGCCGCCGTCGGCGGTGATCACGAGCTTGGCGTCGGCGTCCTGGATGCGGGAGGCCACGGCATCGGCGGAGAAACCGCCGAAGACCACGGAGTGCGCGGCGCCGACGCGGGCGCACGCGAGCATCGCGACGACCGCCTCCGGGATCATCGGCAGGTACACGGCGACGCGGTCGCCGGCCTGTACGCCCAGCTCGGTCAGGGCGTTGGCGGCCCGCGAGACCTCGTCCTTGAGCTGCGCGTAGGTGATCGACCGGCTGTCGCCGGGCTCGCCCTCGAAGTGGATGGCGACGCGATCGCCGTTGCCGGCCTCGACGTGCCGGTCCACGCAGTTGTACGCGACGTTCAGCTTGCCGTCGGCGAACCACTTCGCGAAGGGCGGGTTGCTCCAGTCGAGCGTCTCGGTCGGCTCCGTGTCCCAGGTCAGCCGCCGGGCCTGCTCGGCCCAGAAGCCCAGCCGGTCCGCATCGGCCTGTGCGTACGCAGCCTCGGTCACATTGGCGGCGGCGGCCAGATCGGCGGGCGGTGCGAACCGCCGCTCCTCCTTGAGCAGATTGGCCAGGCTTTCATTGCTCACGACATCTCCCTTTCCCAGGGTGTCCGTTGTGTCCCCGGGGCATAGCTCATCAGTCAGACGACCAGGTGACAAGGGCTAGCCGGAAATTGGTTTAGACCTATATCGCGTACGGGCCACACGAGCGAGTGGCCCCTTCCCGCTGCAGGATGCGGGAAGGGGCCACTGCGTTGCACGGAATCCGGAGGGTATCGGTTCACACCCGCGAGGACGCCACGCCGTGGGCCGCGGGGCTCGCCTCCTCCGGTCCGCGTCCTGTCGGCCGGACGCTGTCGAAGACCCGGCAGTCGAAGAAGTCCTCGCCCTCGGACAGCAGGTACGCCTGGGCCTCGCCCACGTGGAAGTACATCCCGTGCAGCTCCAGCGTGCCCTCGGCGAGCCGCCGGGCCACCGACTCGTGGGCCCGCAGGTGCTCCAGCTGCTGCACCACGTTGGTCAGGCAGAGCTGTTCCACCGCGTCCGCCGGGAGCCGTCCGGAGATCCGGGCCCAGGCGTGATGGCGGCTGGCCATCCGCTCCAGGCTGGGCAGCCCGTGCCGCAGCCACCGGCGCAGCGGGGTCGGCGGGGCTCCGGGCGTGGAACTCAGCAGGGCCTGCATGGCTCCGCAGCCCGAGTGCCCGCACACCGTGATGCTGTCCACCTTCAGTACGTCCACGGCGTACTCGATGGCCGCCGCGACGGAGTCGTCCGTGGCCTCGGCCCCCGGTGGCGGGACCAGGTTGCCGACGTTGCGGACCGTGAAGAGATCGCCCGGGCCACTGGCCGTGATCATGCTCGTGACCAGGCGGGAATCGGCGCAGGTGAGGAACAGCTGGGAGGGCCGCTGCCCCTCGCGGGCGAGCCGGGCCAGTTCATCGCGGACATGAGGTGCGGTATCCCGCTGGAACGCGCTGATACCGCTGGCCAGTTGGCCCGCCCCGCGGCGACGGGGCTCCGCCCGGGCCGCTTCGGCCGCGCCCGCGGACGCCGCCGCGCCGGGCCTCGTGCGCTCGGCGGCCGAGCGGTGAGCGCAGTGGTTCTGCCACGGGGTCCAGGGGCGACAGCAGTGGTGGGCCCCGCGTTCGTGCCGGTCGGTTTCGGGGATCCGGGCGCCGGAGCGGCCGGTGACCTCCACCGAGCCCCCGTGCGCCAGGTGGGAGTCCTGCCAGTCCTGGAGCGTCTCGTACGCCGCGTGGTCCATGAACGAGCCGTCCAGCTCGACCACCGCGGGCGCGTCGTGCGGGATCTGGTTCAGCACCCGGCTCAGCCGGGGCACCGCGAGGAAGGTCAACTGCCCGTGCGCCCACACCCGGTGGACCCCGTCGAGCACCTCCACCGTGATCCGCGTCCGCGTCAGCCGGTACAGGGCCAGCGCGACGGCGACCGCGATGCCGATCGCGACCCCCTCCAGTACCCCGCCGAGCACCACGCCCGCGATGGTCGTGGCGTAGACGAGGGCCTCGCGGTGCCGGGTGACACTGCGCAGGTGCGTGATGCTGACCATCTGCACGCCCACCGCCATCACCAGCGCGGCCAGCGCGGCCAGCGGGATCAGGTCGAGGACCGGCGCGAGCAGCCCGGCCGCGATCAGCACCCACAGCCCGTGGAACATGGCCGATTTCCGGCTGGCCGCACCTGACTTGACGTTCGCCACGCTGCGGACGGCCACACCCGTCACGGGCAGCCCGCCCAGCGCCCCGGAGACGATGTTGGCCGCGCCCTGGCCGCGCAGCTCCCGGTTGAGGTCCGCGCGCGGCGGGCGGTTGCCCGTACCCCGCTCGGAGGCGATCAGCTTGTCGGTCGCGACCGACGACAGCAGCGACTCCACGCTGCCGACCAGGGTGATCGTCAGTACGGCGGCGATGAGGCCGAGGACCGGGCCCTCGGGCAGCTCGGGCAGCGCGTGGCTGCGCCAGGACGGCAGGTCCACCCGGGGCAGGCTGAGCCCGGCGAGCGACGCGAACGCGGTGGCGGCGGCGACGGCGGCGAGCGCGGCCGGCACCTTGCGCAGCATCCGGCCGGCCCGCCCGGGCAGCCGCGGCCAGCTGAGCAGGACGGCCATCGTCAGCGCGCTGATGCCGAGCGCGACCGGATGCAGATCGGCCAACTGCGCGGGCAGCCCGCGGACATTGGCCACGACGGAGCTCTGTGGGGTGCCGCCGAGCACGATGTGCAGTTGCGCGACGGCGATGGTCACGCCGATGCCCGCGAGCATGCCGTGCACGATGGCCGGGCTGACCATCAGCGCCGACCGGGCGGTGCGCAGCAGGGCGAGGCCGAGCTGGCAGAAGCCGGCGAGCACCGTGATGGCGCAGGTGGTCCGCCACCCGTAGCGCTGGATCAACTCGGCGGTGACCACGGTGAGTCCGGCGGCGGGCCCGCTCACCTGGAGCGGGGCGCCGCCGAGCCGCCCGGCCACGATTCCGCCGACGGCCGCGGCCACCAGGCCGGCTTGGAGCGGGGCGCCGGTGGCCAGGGCGATGCCGAGGGAGAGCGGCAGGGCGATCAGGAAGACGGCGATGGAGGCGGACAGGTCCGCCGGGAGGTCGGGGGGAAGCCGGGAGGGGAGGCCCTGGGCGGTGCGGTCGGGGGAGGTGGCTTTCATTGGTCCCGTCTCCTCGGGGGAGGGGTGAAGCGGCGGGAGTTTCAACACTCAGTAAACGAATGGTAATGGAGAGTAAAGGGTGGCGGTAGGGAATGGGGGCAAATGGCCTACGAATTAGCGCTGCCGGGTGATTAAGCATTTTGTACGGCTTGTCACATCTTCTTCAAAGCAGATCGCGTGGGACGTTGCGGCGCGGAAGTCCTGCGATGGAACTGCGAGGGAGAGGTGGACGGATGATCACCGCCACGAAGAAGATCGCCGGTGGCCTGGTCGCCGCGACGCTGGTCCTGTGCGCTGCCGGCTGCTCGGAGTCCGGGAAGTCCCCGTCCGGCGCCGGCCGCAACGGCCCGAAGGGGGCCGCCGCCCCGGTGGCCCCCGGCAGTGTCCTGCGGCCCATCGGCGACGGCTCGACCGCGTACACCGGCCCGCAGCCGAACGTACAGAAGGCGCAGAAGCTGAAGCCCGGCGAAAAGCCGCCGCAGTTCGTGGTGTTCTCGTGGGACGGGGCCGGCGAGGACAGCCAGAAGCTCTTCTCCCACTTCCGGGAGGTCGGCAAGGAGTACAACGCCCGCATGACGTACTTCCTCAGCGGCGTGTACATGCTCCCGGAGGAGAAGCGGGACCTCTACACGGCCCCGCAGCACTCCCCGGGCCACTCCGAGATCGGCTTCGGCGACCTCCAGGGCATCAAGGACACCGCCACCCAGGTCCGAGCGGCCTGGATGGAGGGCAACGAGATCGGCACCCACTTCAACGGCCACTTCTGCGGCCCCGAGGGCGGCGTCGGCACCTGGTCGGTGGACGAGTGGAAGAGCGAGATCAGCCAGGCCAAGTCGTTCGTCAAGAACTGGAAGACCAACGCCGGGCTGAAGAGCATGGACCCGCTGCCCTTCGACTACGACAAGGAACTCATCGGCGCCCGCACCCCCTGCCTCGAAGGCCAGAAGAACTTCATGCTGGCGGCGAAGGACCTCGGCTTCCGCTACGACTCCAGCGGGATCAGCAAGCAGATCTGGCCCAAGAAGACGGAAGGGCTCTGGGACCTCCCGCTCCAGCTGGTGCCCATGCCGGGCCGTGCCTTCGACACGCTGAGCATGGACTACAACTACATGGTCAACCAGTCCGGCACGACCACCCAGGGCGACCCCTCGCAGCACGCGTACTGGGGCGAGCAGATGCGGGACGGGCTGCTCCAGGCCTTCGAGCGGGTCTACCAGGGCAACCGCGCCCCGCTGATCATCGGCAACCACTTCGAGTCCTGGAACGGCGGCACCTACATGCACGCCGTGGAGGACTCCATCAAGAGCATGTGCACCCAGAAGGAGGTCCGCTGCGTGCCGTTCCGCGAGCTGGCCGACTGGCTGGACGCGCAGGACCCCAAGGCGCTGGAGTGGATGCGCGGCCTCGACGTCGGCGAGGCGCCGAAGGACGGCTGGACGAAGTTCCTGACGGCGGGTCCGCCGCCGCGGCCGGCCGCCCCCGTCGAGGCCAAGCCGGCCGCGGGCGCGGCCGCGTCGGAGTCCGAGGAGGAGCACTGACGGGACCCGGCCGCGGCTGGCGGGGGCTGGCAGGGGCTAGCGGGGGCCGCTGACGAGGCTCCCCTCCATCCCCTTGCTCAGCCCCTCGTGGAGCACGAACTCGGGGTCGACCTGCGCCGCCAGGTCGACCCCGGTCTTGGTGTTGCCCCAGCTCTCCGCGTTGCGCAGGTGGAAGTGCACCATCTGCTCGGTGTACCGGTCCCAGTCGCGGTGGGCGTACGAGTCGTCCGCCGCGTCCTGGAGCGTCTGGAGGGCGAACCGGTTGGTCGCCTCCAGCAGCTCGAAGGCGGCCGGCCGGCCCTTCTCCATCGCCCGCACCCAGTCGGAGTGCCCGACGGTGACCAACAGGTCCTCGCCCACCTCGTCCTGGAGGAACTCGACGTCCTCCGGCCCCTGGACCTTGTTGCCGATCACCTTCAGGCAGACCCCGAAGTCCCGCGCGTACTCCTTGTACTGGCGGTAGACGGAGACGCCCTTGCGGGTCGGTTCGGCGACCAGGAAGGTCACGTCGAAGCGGGTGAACATGCCCGACGCGAAGGAGTCGGAGCCGGCCGTCATGTCGACGACGACGTACTCGTCGCGGCCGTCGACCAGGTGGTTGAGGCAGAGCTCCACGGCCCCGACCTTCGAGTGGTAGCAGGCCACGCCCAGGTCGGACTCGGTGAACGGGCCCGTGGCCATCAGCCGCACGGGCTCCCCGTCGAGCAGGACCGTGCGCGCGCAGGCCTCGTACACGGGGTTGTCCTCGGAGACCCGCAGCAGGCGCGAGCCGGACCCGGGCGGGGTCGTCTTGATCATGGTGTCGGCGGACGCGATGCGCGCGTTGGCGCCGCGCAGGTACTCCTTGATCAGGGGCAGGTGCGCGCCCATGGCGGGCAGCGCGGCGGCCTCGTCCTCGCCGAGGCCGAGGGCGGCGCCGAGGTGCTGGTTGATGTCGGCGTCCACCGCGACGACAGCGGCTTCATTGGCGGCGAGGTGGCGGATGAAGAGGGAGGACAGCGTGGTCTTCCCGCTGCCGCCCTTTCCCACGAAAGCGATCTTCATGTTCACCAAGCGTAGCGGGTTGGTCGCGTTGAGTGGTCTGGGTGAGTGAAGAAGACCACTCCAAGGAGGGGTCGGTGGTACGGGCGCGCAGTGCGTAGGCTCCCTACTTATGAGTAGCGCTTCTGACCCGCTGGCCCCCCTGGGTGCGCTCCCGGGTGTGGCCGAGTCCGTGGATTCCGTACGCAAGGCCGTGGACCGGGTCTATGGCCACCGGGTCATGCGCCGTCGCAGCGGGGAGATCACCTCGGAGGCCGCCCTGCGCGGGGCCCGCGGGAGCGCGGCGCTGTCCGGCGCGGACTGGGGGCTGGAGGAGGTGCGCCGCCGGACCGACTTCGGCGCGGAGCGCGAGGCGCGCACCGTGGGCGCGGCGCTGCGGCTGACGGCGGAGGCCGGGCAGCTGCTGAGCATCTGGCGCCAGTCGCCGCTACGGGTGCTCGCGCGGCTGCATCTGGTGGCGTCGGGCTCGACGGCCGACGGGGACATCGTGGGCCGCCCCCGCCTGGCGGGGGAGCCGGTGGACGAGCCGCTGGTCGAGCTGCCGCTGCCCAGCGCTCAGGAGGTCGCGGGCCGTCTGGACGGGCTGTCTCGGCTCATCATCGCGGGAGGTTCCGCCCCGGCGCTGATCACGGCGTCGGTGGTGCACGGCGAACTCCTCGCCCTCCGGCCGTTCGGCTCGTACAACGGCCTGGTCGCGCGGGCCGCGGAGCGCATCGTGCTGATCAACAGCGGGCTCGACCCGAAGGCGATCTGTCCGGCGGAGGTCGGCCACGCGGAGCAGGGCTCGGACGCGTACCTGGCGGCCTTCGAGGGCTATGTGTCCGGCACTCCGGAGGGGATGTCGGCCTGGATCGCGCACTGCGGCCGGGCGATCGAGCTCGGGGTCCGCGAGTCGACGGCGGTCTGCGAAGCCCTGCAGCGCGGCGCGGCCTGACCCCTGACAACGGGTTGCGGCGACACCGTCCAACTTTGGTGTCGCCGCTGGCATTCACGTCCAGGTACCAAGCGTCCTCGATATATGCCCATCAGGTCGGGAACTTTGCCCGTCACCTGGTGCGGCTGGCCCGTAATCGACGGGTCGACGTCGCGTGGGTGCTCGACGTTCATGCTTCGGTCCGTGGGCCTTACTGCGTTTTAAAGATGATCCTCTCGGATGTTCTTTGGTCTCGCGGGCCGTTGACTCCTTTGTACTCCGCTTCCGAGCCATGCGAAACCCCTGGCCCCGGTTCTTTACTTTCCAGGACGTTTCCCCGCGATCCGGACACCCGACGTCTCGGCCCCGCCGGCACTGGAACCCACCCCCCGAGTGGACCGGCCCCTCCAGCCTCGCCGGCGCTTGAGGCGCGACGTTGGGCTGTGGCGAGCTCCCAGCCCGGCTTGAGGCCCGGTCGGGGCGGGGAGCCCGCCACTCCAGCCTCGCGGCGGGGTCGGGGGCGGAGCCGGCCACCCCAGCCTCGCCGGCGCTTGAGGCGCGGGTCTGGGCAGAGCCGGCCACCCCAGCCTCGCCGGCGCTTGAGGCGCGGGTCTGGGAAGAGCCCGGGAAACGGTGAAAGGGCGGGGCGGGGAGAAAAGCCCACGCAGCGGGGCAGCGATCCAGCAGCCGGCGGGGCGGCGCGCGCCGGGCCGACGCGCGGCCGGGCCGACGCGCCCACGCGCGGCCGGGCCGACGCGTGCCGGGCCGACGGGCGCCCGGCCCCGTCCGGGTCAGGGGCGCCCCGGGCTCGCCCCGGCCCGGCCCGGGCCCGGGGTCAGGCCGAGCCGCCGGCCAGCGCACGCCGCCGACTGGCGTACCAAACCAGCCCTGCGGTAGCGGCGGCAGCCCCCACGGCGGCGGCAGCGACCAACGCCGGCCGCCCGCCCATCGAAAACCCCGGCAGCCGCTGCTTCAACCGCACCGGCCGGTTGAACACCAGCACCGGCCACTCCCGCGCCACCGCCTCCCGCCGCAACGCCCGGTCGGGGTTGACCGCGTGCGGATGCCCCACGGCCTCCAGCATCGGCACGTCCGTGATCGAGTCGCTGTACGCGTAGCACCGCGCCAGGTCGTACCCCTCGGACTCCGCGAGTTCCCGTACTGCCTCCGCCTTCGTCGGGCCGTAGGCGTAGTACTCGATCTCCCCGGTGAAGCAGCCGTCGTCGCCGACCACCATCCGCGTGGCGACGACCCGGTCCGCGCCGAGCATCTCGCCGATCGGCTCGACCACTTCCGCGCCGGAGGTCGACACGATCACCACGTCACGCCCCGCCGTGTGGTGGGCCTCGATCAGGGACGCGGCCTCGTCGTAGATGATCGGGTCGATGAGGTCGTGCAGGGCCTCGGCGACGATCTCGCGCACCTGCTGCACGTTCCACCCCTTGCACAGGGCGGACAGGTACTCCCGCATCCGTTCCATCTGGTCGTGGTCGGCGCCGCCGGCCAGGAAGATGAACTGGGTGTACGCGGTGCGCAGCACGGCCCGGCGGTTGATCAGACCGCCTTGGTAGAAGGACTTGCTGAACGTCAGAGTGCTCGACTTCGCAATGACCGTCTTGTCCAAGTCGAAGAAGGCTGCGGTACGAGGCGAGGAGTGCGGCAAGGGCTGGTTTTCCACGCCCCGAGCATATGCGCCCACCATTCGGCGTAAGGTGTGGCGCGTGGGTTTGCCTGAGAAGGCTCTCGGGTACACCATGGAAGTCACGGATCGTTCGCGACCGTGCTAACCCGGTCTGGCTCCTCCCCCCCCCGAGTCGGACTGTGGGGACGACCCCCGCTCTCCCCCCCGGCGGGGGTCGTCGCATGTCCGGACGCGGTTTGCGTCCTCTGCCTTCGGCCCTTGGTGACCATCTCCCCGGCCCTCCTCTTCGTGGGCCCGCGTGCCGCAAGCCCTTCACCCCGTCAGACGCGTGACGCTCCGTAGTTGTTCCGGCGCGCTCTGGAACTCACCTGACGGAGTGGCGAAGTTATTCACAACGGCAGGGTTGTCCACAGTTTTCGGGCAAGATCCACTTCTTTTTCCGGATCCCGTCACCGTGATTCCAGCCGCGAAGTCCGCGGCCTTCGGATTTGCGGTGAGAAGGGGGCGGAGATCGTGGCTGGATCGAAGTCGTGTGAAGCACCGGAGCGCGTGCTCGTCGGTGGAGGCGGGCGGTCGGCCCGTGCGGTCGCGGCCGGGACGGCGGGCGGGCGGCCGCTGATCATCACCGAGGACCCCCTGCTGCTCGATGACCTGCTGCGGCTCTGCGCCGCCGCGGGCGCCGAGCCGCATGTGCGCCACGCGGTGCCCGAGCAAAGCGGTACCGGCGGTACCGGCGGTGCGGCAGGAGTCGAAGAGGTGCGCGGGGGAGTCGGCTGGGAGTCCGCGCCGCTCGTGCTCGTCGGGGACGATGCCGCCCGGAGGGTGCGCGGTGCGCCCCGCCGGGACGGCGTGTTCCTCGTGGGCCGGGAGCTGGACGATCCCCTGGTGTGGCGGCGGGCGGTGGAGATCGGCGCCGAGGAGGTGCTGCGGCTCCCCGACGCCGAGAGCCGGCTCGTCGACCGCATCGCCGATGTGGTCGAAGGCGCCGGGAAGCCGGCCCTCGCCGTGGGGGTGATCGGCGGCAGCGGCGGGGCCGGCGCCTCAACGCTCGCCTGCGCCCTCGCCATCCGGGCGGCCCGGGCCGGCGAGCGGACCATCCTCATCGACGGTGACCCGCTCGGCGGCGGGATGGACGTCCTGCTGGGCGGCGAGGGCGCCGAAGGGCTGCGCTGGCCGGACTTCGCCGGGTCGCGGGGCCGGGTCGGCGCCGGAGCGCTGGAGGAGTCCCTGCCCGAGCTGCACGCGCTGCGGGTGCTCAGCTGGGACCGGGGAGAGCGGGTGGTGGTGCCGCCCGCCGCGATGCGGTCGGTGCTCGCCGCCGCCCGCCGCCGGGGCGGGGTCGTGGTGGTGGATCTGCCGCGCCGGGTCGATGAGGCCGTGGCCGAGGTGCTGGCCCAATTGGACCTGGTGCTGATGGTGGTGCCGGGCGAGTTGCGGTCGGTGGCCGCGGCGGGCCGCGTCGCCGCCGGGGTGCGGATGGTCGCCCGGGACGTCCGCGTCGTCGTACGGGGCCGCTGCCCCGGCGGGCTCGACGCCGAGACGGTGGCCGGGCTGCTGGGTGTTCCGCTGGCCGGCGAGGTCCCGGTCGAGCTGGGGCTGCCCGGGCGGGTGGCCGAGGGGGAACCGCCGGGGGCGCAGCGGCGCGGCGCGCTGGCCCGGTTCTGCGACGGCTTCTGGCAGCGGGCGCTCGGTGCCGCCCCGGGGGTGCCGGCATGAGCGCGGTACTGCTGGACGCGGTGCGCCAGCGGCTCGCCGAAAGCGGCGCGGAGCCGACTCCGGCGAGGGTCGCGGCCGCCCTGCGGGCCCAGGGCCGGCTGCTCGGTGATGCGGAAGTGCTGGGCGTGGCCGCCGAGTTACGGTCCGAGCTGGTGGGAGCGGGCCCGCTGGAGGCGCTGCTCGCCGATCCGGAAGTCACCGATGTGCTGGTGGCGGCCCCGGACCGGGTGTGGGTGGACCGCGGCGGGGGGCTGGAGCTGACCGGGGTGACCTTCCGGGACGCCGAGGCCGTGCGCAGACTCGCCCAACGGCTCGCCGCCGTCGCGGGACGGCGGCTGGACGACGCCCGGCCGTGGGTGGACGCCCGGATGCCCGACGGAACCCGGCTCCACGCGGTTCTGCCACCGGTCGCGGTCGGGTCGGCCTGCCTGTCCCTGCGGGTGGTGCGGCCCCGGGCGTTCACGCTGGAGGAGCTGGTCGCCGCCGGGACGCTGCCGCCCGGCGGGCAGAAACTGCTCCGGGCGATGGTGGAGGCCCGGCTGTCGTTCCTCGTCTCCGGCGGTACCGGGACGGGGAAGACGACCCTGCTCAGTGCCCTGTTGGGGCTGGTGGGCCCGGCGGAGCGGATCGTGCTGGCCGAGGATTCGGCCGAGTTGCGCCCCGATCACCCGCATGTGGTGCGGCTGGAGACGAGGCCGGCCAACCAGGAGGGCGCGGGCCTGGTCACGCTGGCCGATCTGGTCCGGCAGGCGCTGCGGATGCGGCCGGACCGGCTCGTCGTCGGCGAGGTCCGGGGCGCCGAAGTGGCCACGCTGCTGGCCGCGTTGAACACCGGGCACGAAGGCGGCTGCGGCACCGTGCACGCGAACGCGGCCGCGCATGTCCCGGCCCGCCTGGAGGCGCTCGGGACGGCCGCCGGGCTCGACCGGGCCTCCCTGCACAGTCAGTTGGCGGCCGCGCTCAACCTGGTGGTCCATCTCGTCCGCGATCGGGACGGGCGCCGCCGCGTCGCCGAGGTGCACGTCCTGGAGCGGGATCCGGCGGGGCTGGTCGTCACGGTGCCCGCACTGCGCTGGGCGGCGCGCGGGTTCGTGCGGGAGCGCGGCTGGGAGCGGCTGGACCCGCTGATGGGCGGTGCGCGATGACCGCCGGGGCGGTGTTCGGGGTGCCGGTGTTCGCCGGGGTGCTGTGCGCCGGGGCTGCGGCCTGGGTGCTGGCCGGGGGCGGCCGGGTGTCCCGGCGGGCCCGGGTGGTGCTGGCCGGCGGCGGGCCCGTGGTGCCCGGCGGGCCGGTGCGCTGGGAGCGGCTGGTTGTCGGGGTCCGGGTGCGGGCGGCGGAGCGGCGCGAGTGGGCTTGCCCGGGAGTCGGGCTGCTGGTCGCGCTGTTGGGCGGCTCAGCGATCCCGGCGGTGCTGGGCATGGCGGCCGTACCGCTGGTGCGGCGGTGGCTGCGGGTCCGGGTGCGGGAGCGCGCGAGGGCGGCCCGGGCGGTGGGGGTGGTGGCCCTGTGCGGGGCGGCGGTCGGTGAGCTGCGGGCCGGAGCGCAGCCCGGGCAGGCGCTGACCGCGGCGATACGGCGTACGGCTTCGGGCCCCGGCGGCCCGGGCGCCGCGGAGGCCGCGGTGCTGGCCGCGGCGGCGTTCGGCGGGGACGTGCCGGGCGCGCTGCGGCTGGCGGCCCGGGAGCCGGGCGCCGAGGGGCTGGCCGGGATGGCGGCCTGCTGGCGGGTCTCCGTGGACGGCGGCGCCGGGCTGGCGGCCGGGCTGGACCGGCTGGAGGGGGCGCTGCGGGCCGAGCGGGACCGGCGGGAGTCGCTGCGGGCCCAGCTGGCCGGAGCCCGCTCGACGGCGGTGGTGCTTGCCCTGCTCCCGCTGGTGGGCCTGCTGATCGGTACCGGGCTCGGGGCGGACCCGCTGCGGGTACTGCTGCACACGCCGGTCGGGTGGGGCTGCCTGGCGGTGGGAGGGGCGCTGGAGGCGCTGGGCCTGCTGTGGTGCCGTCGGATCGTGCGGGCGGGGGAGTGGTGATGGGCGGGTTCGTGATCCACAGGCTGGGGATGGCGCTGTGCCTCGCGGTGGCGGCGCTGTGCGCGGGGTCGGCGGTGGCCGCCCGGGTGCGGGAGCGGACCGTCCGGCGCCGGATCGGGTCCCTGCTGGCGGCGGCGCCGGTGCGGCGCGGGCCGGTGGTGGGGTCGCGGATACGGGGCGTGGCGCGGGCCTGGGCCTGGCCGGCCGGGGCGCTGCTGGCGGGCTGGGTGCTGGTCGGCGGTGCGGTGGGAGTGCTGACCGGCTGCGGGGCGGCGTTCGGGGCATGGCGCTGGCTGCGCCGGGCGCGACCGCCGGCCGGGGTGGACCCGAAGGAGGCGGAGCGTCAGCTGCCCTTCGCCGCCGATCTGTTGGCCGCCTGTCTGGTGGCCGGGGCGGGCCCGGTGGAGGCGGCCGAGGTGGTGGGTGAGTCGCTGGGCGGCCCGGTGGGCGAGCGGCTGGCCCTGGCCGGGGCGGAGCTCCGGCTCGGCGGCGAACCGGGCGCGGCGTGGGGGAGGTTGGCGGAGATACCGGGCGCGCGGGGGCTGGCGGAATGCCTGGAGCGGGCGGCCCGCACCGGGGCGCCTGCGGCGGAGCCGGTCTCGCGGATGGCGGCGGCCCTGCGCGAGGACCGGACCCGGCAGGCGGGAGCCCGCGCCCAGCGGGCGGCCGTGCTCGTCACCGCGCCGGTGGGCCTGTGTTTCCTTCCCGCCTTTCTCGCGGTGGGGGTGGCTCCGGTGGTGATCGGAATGGCCTCAGGACTTCTCTCGCGTACCTGAAATCACATCAAGAACATAAACTGACTGGAGGTTGACATGAGGATCATCTGGTTTCGTGTGCGGGCGGCGCTGAGCGGTCGCCGGAGCGACGCGGGGATGTCCACTTCGGAATACGCCATGGGCACGATCGCGGCGTGTGCGTTCGCCGCCGTTCTGTACAAGGTGGTGACAAGTGAGGTGGTCTCCACGGCACTTCAGTCGACCATCGGGAAGGCGCTCGATGTGCCGTTCTGAGAAGACCCCGCAGCGGCGCCGGGAACGAATGGGCCCGGCCGGTGACCGGGGATATGTGACGGCCGAGGCGGCTCTGGTGATCCCGGCCCTGGTGCTGTTCGCGGCGCTGCTGGTGTGGGCGCTCATGGCGGCCGCCGCGCAGATCCGGTGCGTGGACGCGGCGCGGGCCGGTGCGCGGGCGGCGGCCCGTTCGGAGCCGGGGGACACCGCGGTGGCGGCGGCGAAGGCCGCCGCCCCGCCGGGGGCGGAGGTGGCGCTGGAGCGGTCCGGCGACCTGTGGCGGGTCCGCGTGACGGCGCCCCCACCCGGCCCGCGCGGCCTCCCGATCCGTCTCGGCGCGCTGGCGGTCGCCCTGGCGGAGGACATCGTAGGGCCCCCGCCATGACCCGCTCCCGGGCCCAGACCCCCATCCGGCCCAACGTCCCCACCGGAGATTGCCCGCCAATTCCGCCGCAGCCCCGACGCGCCTGCCGGGACCGGGTGCGGGACTGGCGACGCCGCCGCGGACGGGTCCCGAGGCCGGTGCGGATCGGGGCGGACCGGGGGTCGGCGACGGTGTGGGGGCTGGTCGTGGCCACGGGGTTGGTGGCGGTGTTCGGGGGCGTGCTGCTGCTCGGACAGGCGGTGGTCGCGCGGCACCGGGCCGCGTCCGCAGCCGACCTGGCGGCGCTCGCGGCGGCGGCGCGCTGGGCGCACGGCCCCGAGGCCGCGTGTGCCACGGCGATACGGGTCGCCGGGGCCCAGGGGGCGACCGTGACGGCCTGCACCCTGCGGGGCGAGGTCGCGGAGATCTCGGCCCGTGCCCCGGCCGGCCCGTTCGCCCCCAGGATCAGCGCCCGCGCGGGCCCTCCCCTGCCGCCCTCCGAGTAACGGCCCGGGCCCGGCCGCACCGACGCCCCGTGCTCCGCCCGGGCCCCCGCGTCCGTCGGCCCTGCGGTCCGGCGTGCTCCAGGGGGCACAGGTCCCGCCGGGACTGGCGGCAGGTCCGCGTGGTCCTACCGGCGGGAGCGCTGGCTGGACCTCGTGGCGGCTTCCGCCGGGAGCGCTGGCTGGACCTCGCGGGCGACTCCCGCCGGGGCCGGCGGCGGGGCCGCGCGGTGACTCGCGCCGGATGGGGGCCCAGGCGAGCCCTCGCACGCCTGAGCGGGCCGGGCAGCCGGTGTCCGGATAGCGGGGCCTCGGTGGTCCTCGGACGGCGCGTACGCGTCGTGTGCGGCCTCGTGGGGGCCGGTCCGGGATCCGGGCCCCACGAGGCCGCACAGCGTCGGCACCGGGCCCGGCCGGGCCCTGGGTCGACCCGGGCCTGGCTCCGTGTCGGCACCGGGTTCGGTCTGGCTTCGCGTCGGCGCCGGGCCCCGGACCGGCTCCGTGTCGGCACCGGGTTCGGTCTGGCTTCGCGTCGACACCGGGCCCCGGACCGGCTTCGCGTCGGCGCGGCCGAGGCGTGAACGGTGGGGCGGAGGGGCTACTGCGGGGTGTCGGAGGTGGGGGGTGGGGCTTCGGAGAGGAGGCGGGTGAGGAGGCGGATGGCGCCGCGTTTGTGCAGGGGGTCGTTGCCGTTGCCGCATTTGGGGGACTGGATGCACGAAGGGCAGCCGGCCTCGCATTCGCAGGCGGCGATGGCGTCCCGGGTCGCGGTCAGCCAGGCGCGGGCCGTGTGGAAGCCCCGCTCCGCGAAGCCGGCGCCGCCGGGGTGGCCGTCGTAGACGAAGACCGTCGGAAGGAGGGTGTCCGGGTGGAGCGGCACGGAGACGCCGCCGATGTCCCAGCGGTCGCAGGTGGCGAACAGCGGCAGCAGGCCGATGGAGGCGTGTTCGGCGGCGTGCAGCGCCCCGCCGAGGATCTCCGGGTTGATCCGGGCCTCGTCGAGCTGGTCCTCGGTGACCGTCCACCACACGGCCCGGGTGCGCAGGGTGCGCGGCGGCAGGTCCAGCTTGGCCTCGCCGAGCACCTCGCCGGTGATCAGCTTGCGCCGCAGGTACGAGACGACCTGGTTGGTCACCTCGACGGAGCCGAAGCAGAGCCTGCCCTGGCCCCAGGGGATCTCGGAGTCGGTCTCCAGGACGGAGATGGCGGTGGTGTCCCGGGCCGTGGTGGAGAACGGCGGGCTGGCCTCCTCGACCAGCGCGACGGAGTCCTCCAGGTCCAGGTGTTTCACCAGGTAGGTGCGGCCCTGGTGGAGGTGGACGGCGCCGTCGTGGACGGCGGTGTGCGCGGCGTCCCCGTCGACCGTGCCGAGCAGCCGCCCGGTGGCGGCCTCGACGATCTGCACCGGGCGGCCCCCGCCGCCCCGGATGTCGGTGAGGTCGCAGGCCCGCTCCCGCCGGGTCCAGTGCCAGGCGGTGGCCCGGCGGCGGAGCAGTTTCGCGGCCTCCAGCTGCGGCAGCAGCTCCCGCGCGGCCGGGCCGAACAGGGCGAGGTCCGGCTCCGTCAGGGGCAGCTCGGCGGCGGCCGCGCACAGGTGCGGGGCCAGGACGTACGGGTTGTCCGGGTCCAGGACGGTGGCTTCCACGGGCTGCCGGAACAGCGCCTCGGGGTGGTGGACCAGGTAGGTGTCCAGCGGATCGTCCCGGGCGACCAGGACGGCCAGGGCGCCCTGCCCGGACCGTCCGGCGCGGCCCGCCTGCTGCCACAGGGAGGCCCGGGTGCCCGGGTAGCCGGTGATCAGCACGGCGTCCAGGCCGGAGACGTCCACGCCCAGCTCCAGGGCGGTGGTCGCGGCCAGGCCCAGCAGCTCGCCGGAGTGCAGGGCCCGCTCCAGGGCCCGGCGCTCCTCGGGCAGGTAGCCGCCCCGGTAGGCCGCGACACGCCCGGGCAGGGAGCGGTCCACCTCGGCGAGCCGCTCCTGGGCGATCACGGCGATCAGCTCGGCGCCGCGCCGGGAGCGGACGAAGGCGACCGTCCGGACGCCCTGGACCACCAGGTCGGTCAGCAGGTCGGCGGTCTCGGCGGTGGCCGTGCGGCGCACCGGTGCGCCCTTCTCGCCGCGCAGCTCGGTCAGCAGCGGCGGCTCCCACAGGGCGAAGACCACCTCCCCGCGCGGCGAGGCGTCGTCGGCCACCTCGGTGACCGGCACCCCGGTCAGCCGGGACGCGGCGGCCGCCGGGTCGCTCGCGGTGGCGGAGGCCAGCAGGAACACGGGATCGGAGCCGTAGCGGGCGCACAGCCGCCGCAGCCGGCGCAGCACCTGGGCGACGTGGGAGCCGAATACTCCCCGGTAGGTGTGGCATTCGTCGATGACGACGTACCGCAGGGCCTTGAGGAACGAGGCCCAGCGGGGGTGGGCGGGCAGGATCCCCCGGTGCAGCATGTCGGGGTTGGTCAGGACGTAGTTGGCGTACTGGCGCACCCATTCGCGTTCCTCGAACGGCGTGTCCCCGTCGTAGACGGCGGGCCGGACGGCGTTCCCGAGCGGGGCGGCCAGTTCCCGTACGGCGCGCCGCTGGTCGGCCGCGAGGGCCTTGGTGGGGGCCAGGTACAGGGCGGTCGCGCCCCGCCCGTTGGGGGCTTCGGCGCCGTCGGCGAGGGCGGAGAGCACGGGGGCCAGATAGGCCAGCGACTTGCCCGAGGCGGTGCCGGTGGCGACGACCACGGACTCGCCGTCGAGGGCGTGCTCGGCGGCCGCGGCCTGGTGTTCCCACGGGTGTTCGATCCCGGCGGCCCGAATGGCGGCTACTACATCCGTTCGGATGCGGTCGGGCCAGACTGCATGACGACCCGCCCGAGGGGGCAAGTGCTCCGTATGGGTGATGCGCGCAGCTCGGGAAGGCCCCCGTGAGAGCCGGTCCAGAACCGTGCCCGGGGCGGGTCGAGGGTCCGCCGGTACCGTGGGCGGACCGGGGCGGTGAGTGTTGGCCATTGGAACCGAGTGTGTCACTGGCGTGCGGGACAATGGTCCCAAGGCGTCGTGCGCGCCTGCCGGTAAGTGATTGAATGCCATCGCGGCAGCCAATCCCTCGCCCACCTTCGGGTGGGGAGGCCCCTGGGGGGCGCCGCTCGATAGCAAGGTGCTGGAGGATCCGTGGACCTGTCCCTGTCGACTCGCACTGTCGGCGACCGTACGGTCGTGGAGGTCGGTGGCGAGATTGATGTGTATACCGCGCCCAAGCTGCGCGAGCAGTTGGTCGAGTTGGTGAACGACGGCAGCTACCACTTGGTTGTCGACATGGAGCGAGTGGACTTCCTCGACTCCACCGGCCTCGGTGTGCTCGTGGGAGGCCTCAAGCGCGTTCGCGCGCACGAGGGCTCGCTGCGTCTGGTGTGCAACCAGGAGCGCATCCTGAAGATCTTCCGGATCACCGGTCTGACCAAGGTGTTCCCGATCCACACCACGGTGGAAGACGCCGTGAACGCCACAGACTGACGGCTCCTGAACGTCAGGAGCAGGGGTACCGGACCGTCGGTCGGTCCGGGCCCCTGTCAAGGCACGCCCGTAGTCCGAGGGGGACGCGCATGGCCACCGTTGAACTGCGCTTCAGCGCCCAGCCCGAACACGTCCGGACGGCCCGCCTGGTCGCGGCCGCCGTGGCGCGCCGGGCAGGCGTGGAGGAGGCCCTGCTCGACGAGGTCCGCCTCGCCGTGGGCGAGGCCTGCTCGCGTGCCGTCGGACTGCACCGCGTCAACGGTCTGCTCGCGCCCGTCCGGGTGGTGTTGACGGAGGAGGAGAAGACCTTCTCCATCGAGGTCGGTGACGGGGTGCCCGGTGCGGCCGAGTCCGTGCCGGGCATCGCCGCCGTCCTCGACCCGGACATCGAGGGCGAGGACGAGATGGGCCTCGCGGTGATCAGCGGGCTCGTCGACGACGTCGAGGTGACCACCGGAGAGTCGGGTGGGACCATCAAGATGAGCTGGCCGGTGGCCGGCGCGTCCGACGTCGCCTAGCCCGGTCCTCTCCTCGGAGTGGCCTAGCTCGGCCCTCTCGCCGAAGTGGCGCCTGCGCGCCAACGGGAGGGGAGCCGGGACTTTCGCCGTGCCCGCGCGTCTCTTCTCGTACGGTCTGATCTTCTTTTGATCTTATTCAAGACCCTGTCAAGGCCCTGCCGAGTACCTTCGAGCAGGGCCTTTTCCATGCTCCCGCGCGCCCTTTTCCGGAAATTGATCAAGCGTCAATGCTTTTGCCCCATTACCACTTTCGGGGGTAATGGAGTGACGCGATCTATTGCTGAGGAGCAAGAGCAGGCCAATTCCGTTTCCCGCGCACTGTTTTGATCGGGGCGCGCTCCCTACAATCCGTCCACATCTTGAGCTCATCACGTCAAGGAGGACGAATGACGGGGCTCTTCACCCCCAACGCGCCGGTCGGTAACTCAGATCTGGCAGCCGCAGTACTCACTGATGACAATCGGCTCATCGTGATCGTCATTGCGGCGGTCGCACTCGCCGCACTCGTCGTCGCGCAGATCCTGGTCCGCCAGGTGCTCGCCGCCGACGAGGGAACCGATGCGATGAAGAAGATCGCCGCGGCCGTCCAGGAAGGCGCCAACGCCTACCTCGGCCGGCAGCTGCGCACCCTCGGCGTCTTCGCCGTCGTGGTCTTCTTCCTGCTCTTCCTGCTCCCCGCCGACGACTGGACGCAGCGGGCCGGCCGGTCCGCCTTCTTCCTCGTCGGCGCGCTCTTCTCCGCCGCCACCGGCTACATCGGCATGCGGCTCGCGGTCCGCGCCAACGTCCGCGTCGCCGCCGCGGCCCGCGAGGCCACTCCGGCCGAGGGCGAGCCCGCCAAGGACCTGACCGAGGTGTCCCACAAGGCGATGAAGATCGCCTTCCGCACGGGCGGCGTGGTCGGCATGTTCACCGTCGGCCTCGGTCTGCTCGGCGCCTCCTGCGTCGTCCTGGTCTACGCCGCGGACGCCCCCAAGGTCCTGGAGGGCTTCGGCCTCGGCGCCGCGCTGATCGCGATGTTCATGCGTGTCGGCGGCGGCATCTTCACCAAGGCCGCCGACGTCGGCGCCGACCTGGTCGGCAAGGTCGAGCAGGGCATTCCGGAGGACGATCCGCGCAATGCCGCGACCATCGCCGACAACGTGGGCGACAACGTCGGCGACTGCGCCGGGATGGCGGCCGACCTCTTCGAGTCGTACGCCGTCACGCTCGTGGCCGCGCTGATCCTCGGCAAGGTCGCCTTCGGCGACCTCGGCCTCGCCTTCCCGCTGATCGTCCCCGCGATCGGCGTCGTCACGGCCATGATCGGCATCTTCGCGGTCTCCCCGCGCCGCTCCGACCGCAGTGGGATGACCGCCATCAACCGCGGCTTCTTCATCTCCGCCGTGATCTCCCTGGCGCTGGTCGCGGTCGCCGTCTACGCCTACCTGCCGGCCACCTACAAGGAGCTCATCGGCGTCGAGGACGCCGCGATCTCCAACCACTCCGGAGACCCGCGGATCCTGGCCCTGGTCGCCGTGGCCATCGGCATCGTGCTCGCCGCCCTGATCCAGCAGCTGACCGGCTACTTCACCGAGACCACCCGCCGTCCCGTCCGGGACATCGGCAAGTCGTCCCTGACCGGCGCGGCCACCGTCGTCCTCGCCGGCATCTCGGTCGGCCTGGAGTCCGCCGTCTACACGGCGCTGCTCATCGGCCTCGGCGTCTACGGGGCGTTCCTGCTCGGCGGCACCTCGATCATGCTGGCACTCTTCGCGGTGGCCCTGGCCGGCACCGGCCTGCTGACCACCGTCGGCGTCATCGTCGCCATGGACACCTTCGGGCCCGTCTCCGACAACGCCCAGGGCATCGCCGAGATGTCCGGTGACGTCGAGGGCGCCGGGGCGCAGGTCCTGACCGACCTCGACGCGGTCGGCAACACCACCAAGGCCATCACCAAGGGCATCGCCATCGCCACCGCCGTGCTCGCCGCGGCCGCGCTCTTCGGCTCGTACAACGACGCCATCGCCACCGCGGTCAAGCAGGTCGGCGCCAAGGCCGGGGAGATGAACCTCAGCCTGGACATCGCCCAGCCCAACAACCTGGTCGGGCTGATCCTCGGCGCGGCCGTCGTGTTCCTGTTCTCCGGGCTCGCGATCAACGCCGTCTCCCGCTCCGCGGGCGCCGTCGTCTACGAGGTGCGCCGCCAGTTCCGCGAGCACCCCGGGATCATGGACTACTCCGAGAAGCCCGAGTACGGGCGCGTCGTGGACATCTGCACCAAGGACGCGCTGCGCGAGCTCGCCACGCCCGGCCTGCTCGCCGTCCTCACCCCGATCGCCGTCGGCTTCTCCCTCGGCGTCGGCGCGCTCGGCTCGTTCCTCGCGGGCGCCATCGGCACCGGCACCCTGATGGCGGTGTTCCTCGCGAACTCCGGCGGCGCGTGGGACAACGCCAAGAAGCTCGTCGAGGACGGCCACCACGGCGGCAAGGGAAGCGAGGCCCACGCCGCGACCGTCATCGGCGACACGGTCGGCGACCCGTTCAAGGACACCGCGGGCCCCGCGATCAACCCGCTGCTCAAGGTCATGAACCTGGTGGCGCTGCTGATCGCCCCGGCCATCGTGCAGTTCAGCTACGGCCCGGACACCAGCGCGACCGTACGTGCGATCGTCGCGGTCGTCGCCATCGGCGTCATCGTCGGCGCGGTGTACGTCTCCAAGCGCCGCGGCATCGCGGTCGGGGACGACGCCGAGGGCGAGGGCGCGAACGCCGAGCGGGTGGCCCAGCCGGCCGACCCGGCGGTCGTTTCCTGACCGTAGGACCACCGGAGCCAGGGTACGACCGAACGGCGGACAGGCGGCGCGGACAGACGCGCCGTCCGTCCGCCTTTCCGCGTGGCCCGATCGAGGGCGTGTATCTTCCGGCCGAGAGCCTTCGAAGGGACCAACCCGGTGAACAAGAAGATTGCGGCCGCAGTATCCGGCGGTGCGGTACTGATGCTCGTCCTGTCCGGGTGCGGCGGCGACGACAGTGACAAGAAGGCCGAGGCCTGGGCCAAGAAGGTCTGCGATGCCTGGCAGCCTGAGCTGAGGAAGATCGAGACGGCCAACGCGGACATCAAGCGCGTGTCCTCGGAGAGCAACAAGCCCGAGGAGGTCCAGAAGACGGACTCCGAGGCCTTCCAGACCATGTCCGACTCGTACAAGACGATGGGCGCCGCTCTGACGGGGGCGGGGGTGCCGCCGGCCAAGGAGGGCCAGGCGACCCAGGACGCCGCCGTGAAGGGCTTCGCGGACACCTCCAAGGGGTACGCGGACCTGAAGGCGAAGGTGGACGCCCTCGACGTCAAGGACCAGAACAAGTTCGCCGAGGGGCTCAAGGACGTGGCCAACGGCCTCGCCGAGGCCACCAAGGGCGGCGAGGAGGCGCTCGCCAAGCTGAAGGCGGGCGGCCTGGACAAGGTGATGAACAGCCAGAAGGGCTGCCAGGTCACCGTGGTCGCCTCGCCGAAGTAGCCCACGGCTCCCGCGGTACGTCGACCAGGGCGGCCGGGGTCCCCAGCGGACCCCGCGCCGCCCTGACGCGCGCCGGGGGCCGACTCCCGCGCGGCCGGGCGCGGCGCCGGCCGGGCGGCGGCGGCATGGTGCGGTGCGCAACTACGGCCGCGACTACCGCCGCGAGCGGTGGCGGCGTGGAGGGCGCGGCGATTGTCGGGGGCAGCGGACACAATGGAGGCGTGAGTACCACCAGCCTCCCCTCGCCCGAACACGCCGCCGAACTCCGCGGGGCCCTGCTCTCCGCCGGCTTCACCGCCGACGGGCTGCTCGACCTGCTCGGCGCCCCCGCCTACGCCGCCCTGGCCCGGAGCGAGACGGTCCCCGCCCTGCGCGCCACGCGCGTCGGCGGGGACAGCCCGCTCGCGACGCTGGTCCGGCTGTTCCTGCTCCAGCAGCCCGCTCCGTACGCGCACGCCGCCGGCGCCCTGCCCGTGGAGGCCGCGCTCGCCGACGGGTGGCTGCGGCGCGAGGGCGACGAGGTGCACGCCACGGTGGACGTGCGCCCGTACGGCGGCCCGGACGGCGAGGACTGGTTCATCGTCTCGGACCTCGGCTGCGCCGTCGGCGGGGCCGGCGGGATCGGCAGCCGGGGGCGTCAGCCGGGCACTGCCGTGGTCCTCGGCGTCGGCGGCGCCTCCACCACACTGGCCGGGATCACCGTCCGCGTGCCGGTCGCCACCGCGCTGGACCTCGGCACCGGATCCGGCATCCAGGCCCTGCACGCCGCCCACCACGCCACCCGGGTCACCGCCACCGATGTCAACCCCAGGGCCCTGGAATTCACCCGCCTCACGCTGGCGCTCTCCGGGGCGCCCGAGGCCGAGCTGCTCGCCGGGTCGCTCTTCGAGCCCGTCGGCGACGCGACGTACGACCTCATCGTGTCCAACCCGCCCTTCGTGATCTCGCCCGGCGCCCGGCTGACGTACCGGGACGGCGGCATGAGCGGCGACGACCTGTGCCGGACGCTGGTCCAGGAGGCCGGCGCGCACCTCAACCCCGGCGGGTACGCGCAGTTCCTCGGCAACTGGCAGCACGTGGAGGGCGAGGACTGGCACGACCGGGTCCGCTCCTGGGTGCCGCGCGGCTGTGACGCGTGGATCGTGCAGCGTGACGTGCAGGATGTGACGCAGTACGCAGAGCTGTGGCTGCGCGACGCGGGCGACCACCGCGCCGACCCGGCCGAGTACCAGCGGCGCTACGAGGACTGGCTGGACGAGTTCGAGGCCAGCAAGACCAAGGCCATCGGCTTCGGCTGGATCACGCTGCGCCGTACCGACGCGCCCGAGCCCTCGGTCGTCGTCGAGGAGTGGCCGCACTCGGTGGAGCAGCCGCTCGGCGACGCCGTCCTCGCGCACTTCGCCCGCCAGGACTACCTGCGCGCCCATGACGACGCCGCCCTGCTGTCCGGGCACTTCCTGCTGGCCGCCGAGGTCGTCCAGGAGCAGGTCGGCGCGCCCGGCGCGGAGGATCCGGAACACGTGGTGCTCCGGCAGAACCGCGGCATGCGGCGCGCCACCAAGGTCGACACGGTCGGCGCCGGATTCGCCGGAGTGTGCGACGGCTCACTCAGCGCGGGCCGGATTCTCGACGCGATCGCCCAGCTGATGCAGGAGGACCCGGTGGTGCTGCGCGACCGCACTCCGGAGGCGATCCGGATGCTCGTGGAGCAGGGGTTCCTGGAGCCCGTGAGCGGCCCGGCGCAGCGCTCGGCACCGTGATGTAACCCACGGTTCGCCCGCTGTTACCCGGGGGCTGTCAGGCTCGTCGGCAGGCGGGATCCGGGGGGATCCCGGGAGTGGCCCAGGGGTAGGGGAGCAACGTGGAAACCGGTCCGGCGATCTTCGCGGCGGCCGTGTTCCTGCTGTTCGGAGCCGCTCTGCTGGCCTGGACGGGGGCGCGCGTCCGCCATCGCGCGCCGGTGGCTGAAGGCGTGCGCCCCGTCGTGGCCGTCCCGCTGGCCGTACTGGCCGGCGGGACCGCCCTGGCCCTCGGCGTCTGGTGCCTCGCACGGCTGTGACGCGGCCGTGCGCGTCGAAGTGAACAACGAGTCGCGCCGGAGTTCCGGAGGCCGCCCGGGAGCGGGGCCAGACGGCCCTTTGGCCACTCGGCCCGGTGATCGGGACGGGCCCGGCACGGTATCGGGGCGGCAGAAGTGGCACTTGTCGGGTTACCGTTCGAGTGGCCGTTGCGGGCTTGTGCCGTTTGACACGGGGGCGGGTTGTACCGTCACACTCCGCAGCGTCGCCGTACTGCGACCGAGTGCCGACCGGAGAGAAGAGCCAAGTTGTCCCCGACTAGCGAGACCGCAAAGGGCGGCCGCCGACTCGTCATCGTCGAGTCCCCTGCCAAGGCGAAGACGATCAAGGGCTACCTCGGCCCCGGATACGTCGTCGAGGCGAGCGTCGGGCACATCCGCGACCTCCCGAGCGGCGCGGCCGAGGTTCCCGACAAGTACACCGGCGAGGTCCGCCGTCTCGGCGTCGACGTCGAGCACGACTTCGCGCCGATCTACGTCGTCAACGCCGACAAGAAGGCCCAGGTCAGGAAGCTCAAGGAGCTGCTGGCCGAGTCCGACGAACTCTTCCTCGCCACCGATGAGGACCGCGAGGGCGAAGCCATCGCGTGGCACCTGCAGGAAGTCCTCAAGCCCAAGGTCCCCGTCCACCGGATGGTCTTCCACGAGATCACCAAGGACGCGATCCGCGACGCCGTCGCCAACCCGCGCGAGCTGAACCAGCGCATGGTCGACGCCCAGGAAACCCGCCGCATCCTCGACCGCCTCTACGGCTACGAGGTCTCGCCGGTCCTGTGGAAGAAGGTCATGCCGAAGCTGTCGGCGGGCCGCGTCCAGTCGGTGGCCACCCGCCTCGTCGTCGAGCGGGAGCGCGAGCGCATCGCCTTCCGCACCGCCGAGTACTGGGACCTCACCGGAACCTTCTCCACCGGCCGGGCCGGTGACGCCTCCGACCCGTCCACGCTGGTCGCCCGCCTGAACACGGTGGACGGCAAGCGCGTCGCGCAGGGCCGTGACTTCGGCTCGAACGGGCAGCTCAAGAGCGAGGTGCTGCACCTCGACGAGGCGAACGCGCGGGCGCTCGCCGCGGCGCTGGCGGACACCTCGTTCGCCGTCCGCTCGGTCGAGTCCAAGCCGTACCGCCGCTCCCCGTACGCCCCGTTCCGCACGACGACGCTCCAGCAGGAGGCCTCGCGCAAGCTGGGCTTCGGTGCGAAGGCGACCATGCAGGTGGCGCAGAAGCTGTACGAGAACGGCTTCATCACCTATATGCGTACGGACTCCACGACGCTGTCCGAGACCGCGGTCTCGGCGGCCCGGGCGCAGGTCACGCAGCTCTACGGGGCCGACTACCTGCCGGAGAAGCCGCGCGTCTACGCGGGCAAGGTCAAGAACGCGCAGGAGGCGCACGAGGCGATCCGCCCTTCGGGTGATCGTTTCCGCACCCCGGCCGAGACCGGCCTGACCGGCGACCAGTTCCGCCTGTACGAGCTGATCTGGAAGCGGACCGTCGCCTCCCAGATGAAGGACGCCGTCGGCAACTCGGTCACCGTGAAGATCGGCGGCCGGGCCTCGGACGGGCGCGACGCCGAGTTCAGCGCCTCCGGCAAGACGATCACCTTCCACGGCTTCATGAAGGCCTACGTCGAGGGCGCGGACGACCCGAACGCCGAGCTCGACGACCGCGAGAAGCGGCTGCCGCAGGTCGCCGAGGGCGACGCGCTGAGCGCCGAGGAGATCACCGCCGACGGCCACTCGACCAAGCCGCCGGCCCGGTACACCGAGGCCTCGCTGGTCAAGGAGCTGGAAGAGCGCGAGATCGGCCGCCCGTCGACGTACGCGTCGATCATCGGCACGATCCTGGACCGCGGGTACGTCTTCAAGAAGGGCACGGCGCTCGTGCCGTCCTTCCTGTCGTTCGCCGTGGTCAACCTGCTGGAGACGCACTTCGGGCGGCTCGTCGACTACGACTTCACCGCCAAGATGGAGGACGACCTCGACCGCATCGCGCGGGGCGAGGCCCAGTCCGTGCCGTGGCTGAAGCGCTTCTACTTCGGCTCCGAGGACGCGACGGAGGTCGTACCGGCCAACGGCGACCACCTCGGCGGCCTGAAGGAACTGGTCACGGACCTGGGCGCGATCGACGCCCGGGAGATCTCCTCCTTCCCGGTCGGTGACGGCGTCGTGCTGCGCGTCGGCCGCTACGGGCCGTACGTGGAGCGGGGCGAGAAGGACGCGGAGGGCCACCAGCGGGCCGACGTGCCGGACGACCTGGCGCCCGACGAGCTGACGGTGGAGTACGCCGAGGAGCTGTTCGCCAAGCCGAGCGGCGAGTTCGAGCTGGGCAAGGACCCGGTGAGCGGGAACGAAATCGTCGCGAAGGACGGTCGCTACGGGCCGTACGTGACGGAGATCCTGCCCGAGGGCACGCCGAAGACCGGCAAGAACGCGGTCAAGCCGCGGACGGCCTCGCTGTTCAAGTCGATGACCCTCGACACGGTGACGCTGGACGAGGCGCTGAAGCTGATGTCCCTGCCGCGCGTGGTGGGCGCGGACGCCGAGGGCGTGGAGATCACGGCCCAGAACGGCCGCTACGGCCCGTACCTGAAGAAGGGCACGGACTCGCGGTCGCTGGAGACCGAAGACCAGCTGTTCTCGATCACCCTGGACGAGGCCCTCGCCATCTACGCGCAGCCCAAGCAGCGCGGGCGGGCCGCGGCCAAGCCGCCGCTGAAGGAGCTGGGCACGGACCCGGTCAGCGAGAAGCCGGTCGTCGTCAAGGACGGGCGCTTCGGGCCGTACGTGACGGACGGCGAGACGAACGCGACGCTGCGGCGGGACGACGACGTCGAGACGATCACGCCGGAGCGGGGTTACGAGCTGCTCGCCGAGAAGCGCGCGAAGGGCCCGGCGAAGAAGACCGCGAAGAAGGCGCCGGCGAAGAAGGCCCCGGCCAAGAAGGCGACGGCGACGAAGGCGACGGCCGCGAAGAAGACGACCACCGCCAAGAAGGCCGTCGCGAAGAAGACGGCCGCCAAGACGGCGACGGCGAAGACCGCGGCGGCGAAGAAGACCGCGGCCGCCTCGGCCTCGGCCTCGGCCGCCGCGGACGAGTAGCCTCCGGGCCGCCTCCGCCCGAGTGTTGCCCCCGGGGCCCGTGCGATCCGCACGGGCCCCGGGGCGTTCCCCGGGACCCCGCCGCCGCCCGCCCGGTCCGCCGGCGTTCGAGGCGCAGGTCGGAAGGGGGACGGGGGTCACATCCGAGGTTGTCCACAGGCCTCCGCACCTGCCAAGCACAGCGGATAGGCTGGGCGGATGACGCGAGCCGAGCAGCCAACGGTCGTGACCGCCGCCGAGAACCCCACCTACGACGAAGCCCTAGCCGCGGACTCCCGCGAGCGAGCGGTGCGCGCCCTGCTGCGCACACCCAGACTCCGCCGCCTGTGGAGCGCCCAGCTGGTGAGCGGCATCGGCGATGCCCTCGCCCTGCTGGTCCTGGTGCTGCTCTCGCTCCAGGCGGCCGTCTCCGAAAGCACCTTCGGCGACGGCTACCGGGGCTGGGCGCTCGCCGTCGCGGCCGTCTTCGGGGTCCGGGTCCTGGCCACCCTCACCTTCGGCGCGGTCCTGCTCGGGCCCTTCGCCAAGCTCCTCGCCCCGAAGGAGTCCGGCGGCCGTCTCGACCGCCGCTGGACGATGGTCGGCGCCGACGGGGTCCGCATCGCGCTGTTCGTCGTCGCCCCGCTGTGGCTCGACTGGGTCCCCGACCACGCGCTGACCGCGCTGCTGGCCACCGTCTTCGTCGCCGGCGCCGCCGAGCGGATGTGGACCCTGGCCAAGGAGAGCGCGGCGCCCGCCCTGCTGCCCGAACCTCCGCTGGAGGGGGCAGCCGTCCGGCCGCTGCCGGACCACCTGGACGCGCTGCGCCGGCTGACCCTGCGTACCGCTTTCGCGACGCTGCCCGCCGCGGCCGCCGCACTGCTCGCCGCGACCCTGGTCGGCAAGGCCCTCGGCCTCGGCGTGGACTGGTTCGCCGCGAACCAGGCCGCCCTCGGCTCGTACGTGGCCGCCGGCCTGTTCGCGGCCTCCGTGTCGCTGCTGCTGCCGCTGGTGCTGCCCGGTGCGAAGACCCCGCGCCCGCGCTCCCCGCTGGAGGGCCTGCGCGCCCCCAAGGTGGGCGACCGGCCCGAGAAGGGGCGTACGGGAGCCGTCCCGCTCCTCGTCCTGGCCTGCGCGGCGGTCGCCGGAGCCGTGGCCTCCGCCGCCGCCGTGGCCGTCCTGCACGCCTTCGACCTGGGCGGCGGACCGGCCTCCTTCGCCCTGCTGGTGCTGGCCCTGATCGGCGGTATCGGCCTCGGTATCCGCGCCACCCAGGCCGGGAAGGTACTGCCCGCCCTGTCCCGGCGCCGGCTGCTGGCCCTCGCCATAGGGGTGACCGGGCTGGCGCTGCTGCTGAGCGGCCTGGTCCCGGACACGGCGACCGTCCTGTTCCTGTCACTGCTCGCCGGCACCGCCGCGGGCGTCGTCGCCAACACCGGGCACACCCTGCTGGACCAGGAGACCGAGGAGTTCCGCCGGGCCCGGGTCACCGAGCACCTCCAGGCGGTCGTCCGCGTGGCCGTGGGCGTGGGCGCCGTCCTCGCCCCCGTCCTGGCGGCGCTGATCGGCCCGCACCGGCTGGGCGACGGCGAGGTCGTCTTCGAGCACGGCGGCGCGGCCTTCACGCTGATGCTGGTCGGCGCCCTGCTGCTGCCGGTCGCCGTGGTCGTACTGATCAAGGGTGACGACCGCGGCGGGGTACCGCTGCGCCGGGACCTGCGCGAGGCGCTGCGCGGCGGGGAACCGGTGCAGGCCGCCTCCGACGCCGGGTTCTTCATCGCCCTGGAGGGCGGTGACGGGGCCGGCAAGTCCACGCAGGTCCAGGCGCTCGCCGACTGGATCCGGGGCAAGGGCCACGAGGTCGTCGTGACGCGCGAGCCGGGGGCGACCCCGGTCGGCAAGCGGCTCCGCTCGATCCTGCTCGACGTGTCCTCTGCCGGGCTGTCCAACCGCGCCGAGGCGCTGCTGTACGCCGCCGACCGCGCGGAGCACGTGGACACGGTGGTCCGGCCCGCGCTGGAGCGCGGCGCCGTCGTCATCACCGACCGGTACATCGACTCCTCGGTCGCCTACCAGGGCGCCGGGCGCGACCTGTCCCCGACCGAGATCGCCCGTATTTCGCGCTGGGCCACCGGCGGGCTCGTCCCGAACCTGACGGTGCTGCTCGACGTGTCGCCCGAGGCGGCGCGGGAGCGGTTCACCGAGGCCCCGGACCGGCTGGAGTCGGAGCCGGCGGAGTTCCACCAGCGGGTGCGGGCCGGATTCCTGACGCTGGCCGCCGCCGACCCCGGGCGCTACCTGGTGGTCGACGCGGGCCAGGACCCCGAGTCGGTGTCCACGGTCGTGCGCCACCGCCTGGACCGGATGCTTCCGCTCTCGGAGGCCGAGGTGGCCGCGCAGATCGAGGCCCGCCGGCTCGCCGTGGAAGAGGCGAAGCGCAAGGCTGAGGAGGAGGCCGCCCGGAAGGCGGAGGAGGAGCGGCTGCGCGCCGAGGAGGAGGCCCGCAAGGCCCGCGAGGCGGAGGAAGCCCGGGTCAAGGCCGAGGAGGAGGCCGCCCGCAAGGCGGAGGAGGAGCGGCTGCGCGCCAAGGAGGAGGCCCGGGCCAGGGCCGAGGCCGAGCGGCTGCGCGCGGAGGCCGAGGAGAGGGCCCGCGCGGCGGAGGCCGAGCGGCTGCGCAGGCAGGCCGAGGAAGAGGCCCGGCTGCGCGCCGAGGCCGAGGAGCGCCGGCTGGAGAAGCAGCGCCGGGCCGAGGAGGCTCTGGTGCGGGCCGAGGAGGCGCGCAGGCTGGCGGAGGCCGCGGCGGCAGCGGCTGCCGCGAAGGCCGCCGCCGATGCTGCGGCCGCCGCCGCGGCCGCAGCTCCGGCGCCCGCTCCGGCGGCTCCGGCTCCCGCTCCGGCTCCGGCTCCCAAGGTGCCGATGCGGAAGGATCCGCTTCCGGACGACTCCGTGACCGTCGAGACCCGGATGGTCAAGCGGGTCGTACAGCCGGACGACGAGACCCAGACCGTCCCGGTGCCGAAGGTCGACCCGGCGTCCGTCGAGGAGACCGCGGTGCTGCCGCCCGTACGTCCGGCCGGCGCGGCGGACGAGACGGCGGTGCTGCCGCCCGTACGTCCGGAGCGCGGGGACGCCGCGGCGCCCGAGGCCGGCGCCGGGGCGGCGGGGCGGCGGGCCTCGGCCGAGCGGCCGACCGGCCGGCGCCCGGACGACGACCCCGCCGGCCGGGTGCCGCCGGGCATCTTCCGGGACTCCGGCAACGACGCCACCCGCGAGCTCCCGGTCGTCGCCGAGGACGGTCGTCCGAGGCGGGGCCGCCCGGCGTGGGCCGAGGAGACCCCGATGGACGACCTCCCGTCCCTGGCGGACGAGCTGCTCGGTCCGCAGCGGGGCGACGAGGACGGCGAAGGCCGGTCCCGCCGCCGCTGACGGGGATTGTCAGTGGCGCGCGCCACACTGTGAGCAGACGGTCGCCGTCGGTTCCGTCCGCGGACGGGACCGGCGGCGGCGCATCGGTACCGGACGGAACGGCGAAAGGCGGTGGGCGGGATGCCCGTATGGGACGACCTGGTGGGTCAGGAGCGGGTGCGGACGCAGCTGGCCGCCGCCGCCCGTGACGCCGACGCCCTCGTCACGGCCGTCACGGACGGGACCGCGCCGCCCGCCGCCTCCAAGATGACCCACGCCTGGCTGTTCACCGGGCCGCCCGGCTCCGGGCGGTCCACCGCCGCCCGTGCCTTCGCGGCCGCCCTCCAGTGCACCAGCCCGGACCGCGCGCTGGGCGGCGAGCCGGGGTGCGGGTTCTGCGACGGCTGCCACACCACCCTGATCGGTACGCATGCGGATGTGGAGATCGTCCGCACCGACCTGCTGTCCATCGGTGTGAAGGAGACCCGGAACCTGGTGCGCCGGGCCCAGCTGTCGCCGGCCGTGGGGCGCTGGCAGGTCATCGTCCTGGAGGACGCCGACCGGCTCACCGAGGGCGCCGGCAACGTCCTGCTCAAGGCCGTGGAGGAGCCCGCTCCGCGCACGGTGTGGCTGCTGTGCGCGCCCTCGCTGGAGGACGTGCTGCCCACGATCCGCTCCCGCTGCCGGCATCTGACCCTGCGCACCCCGCCCGTCTCCGCCGTCGCCGATGTGCTGGTCCGGCGCGATGGCATCGACCCCGCCGTCGCCGCGGCCGCCGCCCGCGCGACCCAGGGGCATATCGGCCGAGCCCGCCGGCTCGCCACCGACGAGGCGGCGCGGGCCCGGCGGGCCGCCGTGCTGAAGCTCCCGCTCCGCGTCGACGACGTGGGCGGCTGCCTCAAGGCCGCGCAGGAGCTGATCGACGCCGCCGCGGAGGACGCCAAGCAGGTCGCGGAGGAGGTCGACACCAAGGAGACCGAGGAGCTGCGGGCCGCGCTCGGCGCCGCCGCCGGGACCGGTGGCCGGATGCCCCGGGGTACGGCGGGCGTGATGAAGGAGCTGGAGGACCGGCAGAAGCGCCGCCGGACGAGGACCCAGCGCGACACCCTCGACCTGGCGCTGACCGACCTGACCGGGTTCTACCGGGACGTGCTGGCTCTCCAGCTCGGCTCGGCCGTGGCCATCGCCAATGAGGAGATACGCCACGACCTCGACCGGATCGCCCGCGCGTCGGGTCCCGAGCGCACGCTGCGGCGCATCGAGGCGATCATCGCGTGCCGCAACGCCCTCGACCGGAACGTGGCCCCGCTCCTCGCCGTCGAGGCCATGACGATGTCGCTCCGGGCGGGCTGAGCGGGCCGGGTCGGTGTGGCCCAAGGCGCCCGGTTGACGGGCCCACCCGTCCGAGTGATCAGGCGGCCCGCCCGTGAGGGCGCCGGTCCGCGCGCGGCGGCGGGCCCGTCCCGGTCGCCGGCCGGCCGGGCGGGTTCGACGTCACCCGGCGGGCGGCGCGGGCAGGCCGTAGGCTCCCGGGCATGGACACCAGTCGCCTGCTGCGTACCACCGGGACCGTGATCGCAGCCGCCGGGCTGCTGCTCTCCGGGTGTACCTCGGGCGGTTCGGGAGCACCCCGGGCCGCCGCGTCGTCCTCCGGCTCCGGTGCGGGCTCCGCCGCGCCCGGCGAGATCCCGGCGGCGCTGCGCCCGTACTACGACCAGAAGCTGAGCTGGCGCGACTGCGGTGTCCCCGGGTTCCAGTGCGCCACGATGAAGGCCCCGCTGGACTACGCGAAGCCCGGATCCGGGCAGGACATCGACATCGCGGTGGCCCGCCGCCAGGCCTCCGGCCCCGGCAAGCGGCTCGGCTCCCTCGTGGTCAACCCGGGCGGACCGGGCGGCTCCGGCATCGGGTACCTCCAGGCGTACGCGGGCATCGGTTACCCGGCGGCCGTCCGCGCCCAGTACGACATGGTCTCCTTCGACCCGCGCGGGGTGGACCGCAGCAGCCCCGTCGAATGCCTGACCGGCCCGGAGATGGACGAGTTCACGCAGGTGGACCAGACCCCGGACGACGCGGCGGAGCGAGCGAAGCTGGTGGAGGCGTTCAAGAAGTTCGCGGCGGGCTGCGAGGAGCACTCGCGGAGGATCCTGCCGCACGTCTCCACCGTGGACGCCGCCCGCGACATGGACATCCTGCGGTCGGCGCTGGGCGACAAGAAGCTGTCGTACGTCGGCGCCTCCTACGGCACCTTCCTCGGCGCTACGTACGCCGAGCTCTTCCCGGGCCGTGTCGGCAGGCTGGTCCTCGACGGGGCGATGGACCCCTCCCGTCCGGCGCTCGAACTCAACCGGGACCAGACGGCGGGCTTCGAGACCGCCTTCACCTCCTTCGCCAAGGACTGCGCCAAGCAGCCCGACTGCCCGCTCGGCAAGGGCAGCCCGCAGGAGGTGGCGCAGCGCCTGAAGGAGTTCTTCCGCAAGGTCGACGCCCAGCCCGTGCCCTCCGGTGACCCGGCCCGCCCGCTGGGCGAGTCCCTCGCGACCACCGGGGTGATCGCGGCGCTGTACGACGAGAGCGCCTGGCCGCAGCTGCGCGAGGCGCTGACCGGGGCGATGAACGGCGACGGATCCTCGCTGCTGGGCCTCGCCGACAGCTACTACGAGCGGGACGCGGACGGCAAGTACGCGAACCTGATGTTCGCGAACGCCGCGGTCAACTGCATTGACCAGCCCGCTGCCTTCAGCGGCCCGGAGGCGGTGGACAAGGCCCTGCCGTCGTTCGAGAAGGCCTCCCCGGTGTTCGGAGCGGGGCTCGCCTGGGCCTCGCTGAACTGCGGCTACTGGCCGGTGAAGGCCACGGGCGAGGCGCGTGCGCTGGCGGCGAAGGGCGCTCCGCCGATCGTGGTGGTGGGCACCCTGCGCGACCCGGCGACCCCGTACAAGTGGGCGCAGGCGCTGGCGGACCAGCTGGAGTCGGGCACCCTCCTCACGTACGACGGCGACGGCCACACGGCGTACGGACGCGGCAGCGACTGCGTCGACACCGCGATCAACCGCTACCTCCTGGAGGGCAAGCCCCCGGCCCCCGGCAAGAAGTGCTGAGCCCGGCCGCGCCCGGCGCGGTGACCCCAGCGGGGCGTTGACGCCGCCCCGCCTCCACCCGCTCCTCCGGAAATAGCAAAAGCCCCAGGTCACGGCGAGTGAGTCCTGGGGCTTCTACAGAGCCGCCTTCGGGATTCGAACCCGAGACCTACGCATTACGAGTGCGTTGCTCTGGCCAACTGAGCTAAGGCGGCGCCGCTGCGGAGACACGTCTTCCGGGTGAGGAAGGCGCTCATCAGCAGCGGCGCCAAGTCTACAGGGTGAATCGGGGTGCCCTGAACAGGGTTCTGGGGTGGGGGATGGAAGGGGCGCATCTGGACGTTTCGGGCCAGTTTCTGGGATGGGGTCCACCTCCGCGCGAGTGGGGGTGGGTTCGATGTCGGGACTGGATGGGGGAGGGAGGTGCGTACCTTGATCAGCACCGCCCCGTACGCGGGCCAGGCGCTTTCGAGCGGCGGTCTGATGGGCCGTTACCACCTGCCCGGCTTTCAGTTGCTGCTCGGCGTGGGCGAGCGGATGCTGAGGCTCGTCGAGCGTGAGGCGTACGCGAGCGGCCCGCCGTCGGGGCGGGCGTCCTGTCTGGTGCGCGGCGGCACCGCTCGACCGTGTCGGCCAAGGCCGTGTCTGGCCGGGTTCGGGGCCCGTCCGCGTCGGTGTGGGACGCGGCCCCGGAGGCTAGGGGGCGGTGGTCGCCGTCGGCTGCGAGATGGACTAGCCGTTGATCGGCCGGGTGGCGTAGCCGCCCAGGGCGGGCTCCAGTACGGCGAAGGCGTTCCGGGCCAGTTCGGCGAGCCGCTCCACGAGCGCGTCCTCGGGGGTGTCCTGTCGGATCAGGGCGCGGGCGGTGCGGTGCAGCACGCGGTGCACGGAGGCCAGTTGCGCCGCGCTCAAGTCGGGCGCGGGATCGTCCGCGGCGGCCCGCGTCGCCTCGGTGAGCGCCGCGGCGAGGGCGGCCTCGCGCTGTTCGTCGATCTCCCGCTCGCGGGCGCGCAGTCGAGGGCTGTCGTGGACGAGCCGGGCGAACCCGGTCGTGCAGCGGCCGTTCAGCGGGTGCTGTTCGCCCAGGGTGGCGAGGTAGGCGCGGCGCAGTGCGTGCAGGGCCGATTCGCCGGGGGCCCGTTCGCGGACCGTGCGGGCGAGGCTGTCCAGCACGCTCTGGCCGGCGTCGAAGACCAGGTCTTCCTTGAGGGGGAAGTAGTTGCTGACGGTCATCTTCGAGACGTGGGCGGCCTCGGCGATCTCCGCGATGGTGACCTGCTCGAACCCGCGCTCGATGAAGAGCAGGGTCGCGACATGGGCCAGCCGGTCACGCGTCTCGCGCTTCTTGCGGTCGCGCAGGCCCCGCTCGGCGGCCTCGGCGGGCTCGGGCCGGGACTCGGCGGATGCCGCGGGTGTCGTGGTCATGCGCACCATCCTAGTCAATCCTTGGGCCCGTCATAAATTTTTGTTTGACATAAATTAATGACCGACATAAATTTTGGTCGTCCCCATCGACCGCCGGAGGCCCCGTGAGCACGTCGACCGCGCAGGAGCGGGACCGCCTCGATCGCCATGGCCGGCGGCCTCGGCACCACCGTGACCACCGTGCAGTGGGTCAGCACCGGATACCTGCTCACCGTCGCCTTCGCCGCCCCGCTGTCCGGTCGGCTACGCAAGCGCTACGGCGGCAAGCGGGTCTGGCTCGGCTCCGTCGCCCTGTTCGTCGCGGCCTCCGCGCTGTGCGGCCCGGCCTGGTCGGGGCCCTCGCTGATCGCCTTCCGGCTGCTCCAGGGCATCGGCGGCGGGCTCATGCAGCCCGTCGGCCAGGCGCTGGCCGCGCGGATCGTACCGGCGGACCGGGCCGAACGGGACGCCGCCGTACGGGCGGTGGCGCTGGCTGCCGGGTTCGCCTTCCTGGCCGGCTACGTGGCGCACGCGCTGCGCACCACCCGGACACCCCTGCTCGACCTGCGGCGCTTCGCGGGGCGACCCTGGTGCCCGCCGCCCTCTGCCCGCGCCGCGCACCCGGCCGGTCCTGACTCCCCGTCCCCTGCCGCCGATCGGAGAACCCCGTGTCCAAGACCACCCCCGCAGGCGGGCCCGCCTCCGGACTCCGCCGCGGACTGCGCATGATGGCCGTGCACGCCCACCCGGACGACGAGTCCAGCAAGGGCGCGGCGACCATGGCCCGTTACGTGGCCGAGGGCGCCGAGGTGCTGGTGTGCACCATGACCGGGGGAGAGCGCGGCGACGTGCTCAACCCGGCCATGGACCGCCCCGAGGTGTGGGCCGACCTGCCCCGGCTGCGCCGGCTGGAGATGGACCGGGCCCGCGAGATCCTCGGCGTACGGCAGGAGTTCATGGGCTTCGTCGACTCCGGACTGCCCGCCGCCGGCGAGGAGCTGCCCGACGGCTGCTTCGCCCTGGAGTCGCTGGAGACGGCCGCCCGCCCGCTGGTCGGGGCGATCCGCGCGTTCCGGCCGCACGTGGTGGTCACGTACGACGAGAACGGCGGCTACCCGCACCCGGACCACATCAAGACCCACCAGGTCAGCGCCGAGGCCTTCGCCGCCGCGGGCGATCCGGAGCGCTACCCGGGCACCGGCGGGCCGTGGCAGCCGCTCAAGCTCTACTACACCCTCGCCTTCAGCAAGGCGTACTTCCGCGCGATCTACGAGGCCATGACGGCCGCCGGCCTGGACTCCCCGCACGGCGAGGTGCTCAAGGAGCTCGCGGACTTCGAGGAGCCCTGGGCGATCACCAGCCAGGTCGAGTGCGCCGCGTGGTTCCCGGCCAGGCTGCGGGCCCTGCTCGCGCACGAGACGCAGATCAACCCCGACGGGCCGGAGCGGTCCTGCCCCCTCGGCATCGAGCAGGCGGCCTGGCCCACCGAGGACTACCACCTGGCGCGCTCGCACGTGGCGACGACGCTGCCCGAGGACGACCTGTTCGCCGGGGTCGCGGCCACCGCGACCGCCGCCGGCTGACGGGTCCCACCCACCGGTCGCCGGGGGGTGGGGGCGGGGCTACGTTGGAGGGGCAGGGGGGCCTGGGCGTCGTGCGGCAGGAGGCCGGGCATGGTGACACGGTGGCGCTGTGCCGCGGTGGGAGCGGCCGTGGTGGGGCTGGTGGTGGTGCCCCTGGGAGCGGGAGCGGGAGCTGGAGCGGGAGCGGTCCACGCGGGGAACGCGGGGCAGGCCGTGACGCGCGCGACCTCGGCGTCGACCTCGACCTCGGTCTCCCCGGCCCCGCAGCCGCGGTCCGACGCGTTTCCCCGGCTGACGCCCGAGGTGGCCCGGCAACTGGACCAGGTCGTGCGTCAGGTGATGGCCGAGACCAAGGTGCCCGGGGTGATGGTCTCCCTGTCGGCCCCGGGCAAGGGCGAGTACGTCCGCACCTTCGGGATCTCCGACAAGGCGACGCGCGCGCCGATAACCACCGACATGTACATGCGTATCGGCAGTGAGACCAAGACCTTCACGGTGACGGCCCTGCTCCAGCTGGTCGACGAGGGCAAGGTCGGGCTGGACGACCCCATCGGGAAGTACGTCGCGGGCGTGCCGAACGGGAACCGGATCACCCTGCGCGAACTGGCCGGGATGCGCAGCGGCCTCTACAACTACTCCGAGGACCCGGACTTCTTCAAGGCCCTGACGAGCGATCCGCGGCGCCCCTTCACCCCGCAGGAGCTGCTCGGCTACTCCTTCAAGCACCCGGTGCTGTTCGCGCCCGGCGCGAAGTTCGACTACTGCAACACCAACCTGATCCTGCTGGGGTTGGTGGTGGAGAAGATGACCGGGCAGAAACTCGCCGACTACATCAACGAGAAGGTCGTCAAACCCGCCGGGCTGACCCACACGCTCTTCCCCAAGGGCGCGGAGTTCCCCCGGCCGCACTCCCAGGGCTACACGGACCAGACCGCCACCGGCAAGGTCGAGGACTCCGCCGACTGGAACCCCTCCTGGGGCTGGGCGGCCGGAGCGATGATCTCCCAGCTCGGCGACCTGAAGCAGTGGGCGAAGGTGCTGGCCACCGGCGAGCTGCTCACGCCCGCCACCCAGGCCCAGCGGCTGAAGGTCACCCGGGCCGGGGACCGGCCGGACGCCGGCTACGGCCTGGGCATCTTCAACGTGGGCGGCTGGATCGGGCACAACGGCTCGCTGCCCGGCTACCAGTCCCTGACCCTGTACCTCCCCGGGGCGAAGGCGACGCTGGTGGTGCTGCTCAACACGGACATCTCCTACCAGGGCCGCGAACCCAGCTCCCTGTTCGGCGAGGCCATCACCGAGACGGTGACCCCGGACCACGTCTACAGCCTCAGCGCCCAACCGGTCCCCGGAACGCACTGAACCCCCGCCCCCGCGCACAATGGCCCCGGCCCCGGCGTGCGCCGGGGGCGAGGGAGAAGACGTACATGAGCGGTCAGGCACAAGCGCCGCAGGGCGACCCCACGGTCGTGCTGCGCGCCGCGGGCGAGGAAGACATCGAGACGGCGGCCGGGCTGTTCCGCGGCTACCTGGACTTCTACGGCGTCGCCGTGGAGGACCCGGACCGCCCCCGCGCCTTCCTCGCCGAGCGGATCCGGGCCGGCGAGTCCCTGGTCCTGCTCGCCGACCTGCCCGGGGTCGGCACGGTCGGGTTCGCGCAGGTCTACCGGACGTTCTCGTCGCTCGCGATGCGGCCGGTGTGGATCCTGTACGACCTGTACGTGGCCCCCTCCGGGCGGCGCGGCGGCGCGGGCCGGGCGCTGCTGCGGGAGGTGCTGCGGCGCGCCGGAGAAGCCGGGGTGGCGGGCGTGCAGTTGGAGACGGCGTACGACAACGACGCCGCGCAGGCGCTGTACGAGTCGGAGGGCTTCGTACGCGAGGAGTTCCACGTCTACTTCCACGAGCTGGACTGAAACATTCCCGTGCCGTCACCGCGTCAGTGGGGTGAGACGGACGCGAGGGGGAGTTCATGCGGCAGGGGCGCCGGGACAGATCAGGGTTCCGCGAGTTCGCGGCTGGCCGGTCGGGGCACCTGTACCGGTCCGCCTGTCTGCTGACGAGCGGGGACACCCACCTCGCGGAGGACCTCGTACAGGAGACCCTGGGGCGCATGTACCTGCTCTGGGGGCGGGTCTCGCGGATCGACAACCCCGCGGCCTACGCGCAGACGGTGCTGGTGCGGGCGTTCCTGACGCACCGGCGGCGCCGCTCGGCGGGGGAGCGCCCGGTCGGGGAGTTCCCCGACGCGGAGGGAGCGGCCGGCGGCGCCGATCCGGCGCTGCGGCTGACGCTGCTGGACGCCCTGGGGCGGCTGGCGCCGAAGGACCGGGCGGTGCTGGTGCTGCGGTACTGGGAGGACCGCAGCGTCGAGGAGACCGCCGACGCGATGAACGCCAGCTCGGCGGCCGTACGCACCCGCAGCACGCGGGCGCTCGCCCGGCTGCGGGAGCAACTGGGCGGCAGTCTGGCCGAGTTCGCCCGAAACTGAACGAGCGGACCCCCGCCCGCCCCTGCCCCGTAACCCCATGAAGTGGAAAGGTCTGGTTCCGCATGCCCTTCGAAGATGAGCTCGGCAACGCCCTCCGGCGGGCCGGGGACGATTTCACCACCGACGGGCACGCCCTCGTCGAGGCCGGCGAGCGGCGCGGCCGACGCCTCGTGGCGCGCCGCCGGGCGGCCGTGTTCGGCGTGTCGGTGCTCGCCCTGGGCGCGATCGCCACCGGCGGCGCCTACACCGGCGGCCTGTTCGACGGCGCGGGCGGCAGCGGCGGCGGCCACAGCCAGGTCAACGTCGCCGCGCCGCCGGAGCTCCCGGCCAGGGCGGACGCGCGCGCCGTCCTGGAGTCGCTCGTCCCGAAGAACGGGATCACGGTCGCCTCCAAGGGCGGCGAGGGCGACTACGCGTACCTCGTGCTCGACGACGGCAGGGGCGCGTCGCTCGTGCAGGTCAACGTGCAGGAGAGCATGGGCGAGGCGCTCGGCGGCCGGATGGGCGGCGCTGCCACCCTGCCCGACGGCACCAAGGTGCTGGAGACCAAGCAGCCCGGCGAGAAGGGCGGCGCGGGCGTGCTCTGGTGGACGGTCGACACGCTGCGCCCCGACGGCCGCCGGGTGGTGGTCTCCGCCTTCAACACCGGCAACCAGGCCAAGCCGGCGACGCGGAAGGAGCCCGCCCTGACGATGGAGCAGCTCAGGACGATCGCGCTCGACCCGAAGTGGTTCGGCTGACACCTCACTTGGCGTCGGCGTAGCACTCCACGATCGCGGTGGTGAAGGGGAACCGGACCGGGGTGTCGCCGAACGCGATGCGGCCGGCCCGGTCCCCGGCCGCGCGGATGGCCTCGGCGACGGCCTCGGCCTCCTCGGCGGGGCAGTGCACGATCACCTCGTCGTGCTGGAAGAACACCAGCTCGGCGCGCATGCCGGCGGCGGCGATGGCCTGGCGGAGCGCCGCGAGCAGGAGCAGCGCCCAGTCGGCGGCGCTGCCCTGGACGACGAAGTTACGGGTGAACCTGCCGCGGGCGCGGCTGTGGGAGGAGGCGTAGGCCGGGGTCCGGCCGTCCTCGCGGTCCGGGGCGGAGGACTGCGGGGCGTCCTGGGGGATCCCGGCCTCGCCGTCGGTGTCGCCGTGCTCGGAGGCGGCCGGGGGCGGGCAGGTGCGGCCCAGCCAGGTCCGTACGAGGCGGCCCTCCTCGCCGGCCTTGGCGGCCTCGTCCACATAGGCCACGGCCCGCGGGAAGCGGCGGCGCAGCGCGGCCAGGTTCTTCAGGCCGTCGCCGGAGGTCTGACCGTAGACGGCGCCGAGGACGGCGAGCTTGGCCATGTCCCGGTCACCGGCGAAGCCTTGGCGGGAGATGGCGGTGTAGAGGTCCTCCGGCCGGCCGGCGACCTCCATGAAGGCGGGATCGCGGGAGATCGCGGCCAGCACGCGGGGCTCCATCTGGTCGGCGTCGGCGACGACGAGTCGCCAGCCCGGGTCGGCGACGACCGCCCGCCGGATCACCTTCGGGATCTGCAGGGCCCCGCCGCCGTTGGTGACCCAGCGGCCGGTGAAGGTGCCGCCGGGGATGAACTCGGGGCGGAACCGACCGTCGTGGACCCAGTCGGCCAGCCAGGACCAGCCGTGCGCGGTGTAGATCCGGTACAGCTTCTTGAACTCGACGAGGGGCTCCACGGCCGGGTGGTCGATCTCCTGGATCTCCCAGCGGCGGGTGGACTTGAGCTTGATGCCGGCCTCGGCGAAGGCCTTGATGACGTCGGCGGGCAGATCGGGGCGGACGCGGCGGCCGAACGCGTCGGAGATCCGGTCCGCGAGCTCGGCGAGGCGGCGGGGCTGGCCGCCGCCGGCGTAGCGCTCGCCGAGCAGCTCGGTGAGCAGGGCGCGGTGGGTGTCGGCCCGCCAGGGCAGACCGGCGCGGTGCATCTCGGCGGCGACGAGGAAGGCGGCCGACTCGGAGGCGGTCAGCAGGCGCATCCGGTCGGGATGGGCGGTACGGGCGTGCCGGGCGCTCTGGTCCGCGTGGACGGCGAGCAGGGCGTCGAGGGGGAGCGGGGCCGGCCGGGGGTCGAAGAGGGAGTCCTGGGTGCCGGGCTCGGCGGCGCGCTGCGGGGGGTCGGGCGGGACGGGGCCGCCGGTGAGGCGGGCCCAGGCGGCGGCGGCCGAGCGGGGTTCGCCGTAGCGGCCCTCGTGGCGGAGCAGGAGCAGCTCGGAGTTCTCGATGTCGTAGCAGCGGTCGACCGTCACGCCGGAGGCGAGGAGGCGGGGGTAGACGGCGGAGGTGGAGCGCCAGATCCACCGGGTGCCGGCCGGCGCCGCGGCGACCGCGGCGGCGGGGTCGGCATACCGGCCCGCCGGACCGGCGGCGCCGGGCGCGGGCGCCGGGCCGGGATACGGGCCCGCCGGACCGCCACCGCCGACCGGGGCGGCGTGCCACCACCCGTCGCCGTCCTCGGCGAGGGCCCAGTGGGGGGTGGGGTCGCTCATGGGTGCGAGTGTCCCACCCCGGTCTGACACCGCCCGCCCACCGCCCCGCACGCCGCCCCCTCCCGCCCCCTCCCGCCCCGGATCGGCGGCGTCCGGCCAGGGCGGGGGCGGTGGGGCGGGCGTGCCAAGCTGGGTGGTGTGAAAGACACCGTCGACCGCGCCTTCGCCGCCGCCCTCTACGCCCAGGACGACACCGGGCTCGACACCGGCGCCTCGCTGCTCGCCGCCGATCCCGGCCGGTGGGGCGAGGCCGGGCGGGAGCTGCTGGCGCGCGGCGAGGCGTATCTGCGGCAGGCCTGGGAGCGGGGCTGGCAGCCGGCCGACGTCCTGCGGCTGGTGCGGCGGGACCTCGAAGAGCGGCACATACGGATCACCGGCGACCTGATCGCCGGCGAGGCTCGGCGCTACGCCCGGCTGCCCGAGGGGTGGACCGACGCCGAGGTCTGGTGGACGGACGGCGCGGACGACACCGCGTACGGGGAGCGGCTCGCGCGGCGCGAGAAGGCGGACCGGTTCAGCCTGGCGACCGCGCTGCTGGAGGTGCTGCGGCTGCTGGTCCGGCTGCCCTCCATCGAACCGGTGGGCCCCGTCCCGGGCGACCCGGCGGCCGACGCTCTGGAACACGCGCACATCGAGCCGCGCATGCTGGGACGGATCCGCGCCCTGCTCGCGAAGGCCGAGGCGACCACCTTCCCGGAGGAGGCGGAGGCGCTCAGCGCCAAGGCGCAGGAGCTGATGGCCCGGCACACCGTGGACGAGGCGCTGCTCGCGGCGAGCGGCAAGGGCCCGGCCCAGGTGCCCGGCGCCCGCCGGATCGGGGTCGAGCCGCCGTACGAGGAGGCCAAGGCGGTGCTGCTGGACGCGGTGGCCACCGCCAACCGCTGCCGGGCGGTGTGGAACAGCGCATTCGAGTTCTCCACGGTGGTGGGGTTCGAGAGCGATCTGGAGGCCGTCGAGCTGCTCCACACCTCGCTGCTCGTGCAGGGGAACGCCGCCATGACCCGGGCCGAGGCGGCCCAGCGCTCCGGCGGCCGCAAGCGGACCAAGACCTTCCGGCAGTCCTTCCTGCTCGCCTACGCCAGCAGGCTCGGCCAGCGGCTCGCCGAGACCGCCGAGCACACCGCGAGCGAGGCCCCGGACAACCTGCCCGCCCTGGTCGCCCGCGATGTCGCGGTGACCTCCCGGGCCGACGAGATGTTCCCCCGGACCACCACGACCCGGCTGCGCGGAGCCACCGACCACGCGGGCTGGGAGGACGGCACGGCGGCCGCCGACCGGGCCCGGATGGGCGCCGGCCACACCCCCCTGCCGCGCTAGGCCCTGCCGTCAAAGCGGGGCCAGGCGCCACTTTGACGGCCTAGGCAGTCTCCTCCGCCCGGGCCGCCTCCTTCGGCGGAGGCTGTTCCTCCGTGCGCAGCGCCCGCGTCTCCGCCTTCAGGATGCGCAGCGACTTGCCGACCCCGCGGGCCATGTCGGGGAGCCTCTTCGAACCGAACACCAGCAGACAGACGATCAGCAGGATCGCCAGGTGCCAGGGCTCAAGGGCGTTCCGGAGCATGCGCGTACCCACCTTCCAAAGACCCGCCGGCCGGCGGCCCGCCCGACGGTAGCGGGAGACGGCTGAAGAAGTCCTGAAAGGTCACGAAGGCCCGCGAAGGCTCATGAAAGCCCGTGAAGGCCCACGAAGGCCCTGCGGACGGAGACGGAGGCGGGGGCGAAGGCGGTGCGCGAGCGCCGGGTGCGGGAGTGGGAGGGCGTCCGCACCCTCCTGACCAGCTGGAACGCCCCGGAGTCAGGGGTGCTGCGGGGAGCCGCCGAGCAGCTGCCGGAATCGCCGGAGGCGCTCTCCGGGGCGCTGCGCCCCTGAACTGTGATCAAGGGAGCACTGCGCGTGCACGTGCATCTGCCCATGCAGGCGCTTATGAACACAGCTATGATCCGGTGGAGTTGACATCTGCACTATCGGGGGCTTCCTGTGGACCACGCGTACAACGGGATGGCAGCTGCAGAACTCGGCGGCGTGACCTGGCAGAAGAGCCGACACAGCAACTCGCAGGGATCCTGCGTGGAGTTCGCCAAACTGCCGGGCGGCGGTGTCGCCATGCGCAATTCACGCTTTCCGGACGGCCCGGCACTCGTGTACACGCCGGCCGAGATAGAGGCGCTGCTGCTGGGCGTCAAGGACGGCGAGTTCGACCACCTGATCGCCTGACGGGCATTCGAGGGAACAGCGCCGTGATCGCGCCATGCACGTGCACTGGCCGGGACTGATCGAAATGATCAACCCCGGCCAGTTGTCGCTTGTCTGACGATTCGTCCCCCGGTCGGCACCCCGTCGCCCCCGGCCGGTCCTCAGCCGGTCTCCAGCCGGGCCCCCGGCCGGATCCCGTGCTCAGTCCTGGAGCATGAACAGCGCCCAGACCACCTTGCCGGTCAGCCGTCCCGCGAGCGGGTGCCAGCCCCAGGTGTCGCTGTACGAGTCCACCAGGAACAGCCCGCGCCCGGACTCCAGGTCGCAGTTCTCGTCCGTCCGCTCGGGTGTGAACGAGCCCCCCGGCCGGTCCTCGCTGGGGTCCCGTACCGCGCACACCAGGCGGGTGCTCCACCGCATCAGGTGCAGCCGTACCGGCGCCTCCGGCTCGCCCGTCGTACCGCGCGCGTCGTCCGGCAGGGCGTGGCGCAGCGCGTTGGTGACGAGTTCGGAGACGACGAGGGCCACGTCGTCGAAGCGCTCGTCCAGGCCCCACTGGGACAGCGTGGACCTGGTGAACGAACGGGCGCCCCGCACCGCCTCGTAGCGGGCGGGCAGAGCGCAGGAGGCGGACCCGGAGACAGCCGTGGGGTCGACCGGGGGAAGCCCCTGCCGTAACGGCTCGAGCATGGTCGATCCATTCGTCCCCATGCGAGGCACTCCCGGGATTCGCGGACTGAGCGGTGACTCTGTCCAAAAAGAACTGCGGGGTGGGTCCGGCGCCGGCGCGAAGAGCACGCAGGTGCGCGGGGACCATCGTTCCGAATGCGGAAGTCAGATGCAAGGGCAGATGCACGTGCACGCGCCGGACCTGTCCACTCCCGTGACGGTTCTTGCTCATTTCTTCCTACGCATCCTGACGGACTTCTTTTCCGGGACGCCGGATTCCGTTACAGAACGAGTACGGAGCGAAGCGTTTTGGTGGCAGACTGCGGCCCCTAGGGGTGCGGGGGCCCCGCGACGCACACGCAGCACGCACGCGTAGACCAACGCGCAACCATCGCGATGGGGAGGGCAGGACAAGTGACCGCAGAAGCCAGTGGTTCTGTGGTGCGCCGCATCCTCCTGGGCTCACAGCTCAGGCGACTCCGAGAATCCCGCGGCATCACACGTGAGGCGGCCGGCTACTCGATCCGCGCATCCGAATCGAAGATCAGCCGCTTGGAGTTGGGAAGGGTGAGCTTCAAGGCCAGGGACGTCGAGGACCTCCTCACGCTCTACGGGGTCACGGACGGCGCGGAGCGGGAGTCCCTCCTCGGGCTCGTCCGCGAGGCCAACGCCGCGGGCTGGTGGCACAGTTACGGCGACGTACTGCCGAACTGGTTCCAGACGTACATCGGGCTCGAAGGCGCCGCCTCCCTGATCCGCATCTACGAAGTCCAGTTCATCCACGGCCTGCTGCAGACCGAGGCCTACGCGCACGCCGTCGTCAAGCGCGGCATGCCCGGCGCCGCCGCGGCCGAGATCGACCGTCGCGTCGCGCTCCGCCTGGAGCGGCAGAAGGTCCTCGTCTCCGAGAACGCCCCGGTCTTCCACGCCGTCCTCGACGAGGCCGCACTGCGCCGCCCGTACGGCGACCGGGACGTCATGCGGGGTCAGCTGGAGCACCTCATCGAGGTCTCCCAGCGCCCCAACGTCCAGCTCCAGGTGATGCCCTTCTCCTTCGGCGGTCACGCGGGCGAGAGCGGAGCCTTCACCCTGCTCCGTTTCCCCGAGTCGGACCTCCAGGACATCGTCTATCTGGAACAGCTCACCAGCGCCCTCTACCTGGACAAAGAAGAGGAAGTGGCGCAGTACGCAAGGGCGATGGAGCGGCTCCAGGCCGATTGCCCGGATCCCGAGCGGACCCGGGATCTGCTACGCGGTCTGCTCCAACTGTCTTGATTCGCACGTAGTATGACGTCTGATCAGTGCATGATGACCGATCGGTCTCCGGTGCAGCGCACGGGTGCGCGCTCGCAGTAAGGGATGGCATGTCCATATTCACCGACGTGGCCCACCAGTACATAGACGGCGAATGGCTGGCCGGAACCGGTTCGTGGGACATCATCGACGTCAATCCGTACAACGGTGAGAAGCTCGCGGCCATCACCGTCGCCACCGTCGAGCAGGTGGACCAGGCCTACCGCGCCTCCGAGCGGGCCCAGAGAGAATGGGCCGCCACCAGCCCGTACACCAGACGCGAGATCCTCGAACGCGCCCTGCGGATCACCGAGGAGCGCGAGAAGGAAATCGTCGAGGCGATGATCGACGAGCTCGGCGGGACCCGTCCCAAGGCCGAGTACGAGGTCTACCTCGCCAAGGAGTTCATCCGCGAGTCGATCCAGCTGGCCGTCCGCCCCGAGGGCCGGATCCTCTCCTCGCCCGTCGCGGGCAAGGAGAACCGGGTGCAGCGCCTCCCGGTCGGCGTGATCACCGTGATCAGCCCCTTCAACTTCCCGTTCCTGGTCACCTTGAAGTCGGTCGCCCCGGCACTGGCGCTGGGCAACGCGGTCGTGATCAAGCCGAACCAGAACGCCCCGGTGGTCGGCGGCGGGCTCATCGCCAAGATCTTCGAGGACGCCGGGCTGCCGGCCGGCCTGCTCAACGTGCTGGTCACCGACATCGCCGAGATCGGCGACGCGCTCCTGACGCACCCCGTCCCGAAGGTCATCTCCTTCGCCGGCTCCGACCGGGTCGGCCGGCACGTCGGCGAGGTCGCCGCCCGGCACTTCAAGCGGACGGTCCTGGAGCTCAGCGGCAACAGCGCGCTGGTCGTCCTGGACGACGCCGACCTCGACTACGCGGTGGACGCGGCCGTCTTCAGCCGGTTCGTCTACCAGGGCCAGGTCTGCATGGCCGCCAACCGGATCCTCGTGGACGCCTCGATCGCGGAGGAGTTCACCGAGAAGTTCATCGCGCGGGTGCGCGGCCTGAAGACCGGCGACCCGCACGAGGCGGACACCCAGATCGGCCCGCTGATCAACTCGTTCCAGGCCGACGCCCTGACCGCGCTGGTGGACCGCGCCGTCGAGGAAGGCGCGCGGGCGCTCGTACGGGGGTCTACGCGCGGCAACCTGGTGGAGCCGACCGTCCTGGCCGGCCTCCCCGAGGACTCCCCGCTGCTGGGGCAGGAGATCTTCGGCCCGGTGGCGCTGCTGGTGGTCTTCGACGGCGAGGAGGAGGCCGTACGGCTGACCAACGCGACCCCGTACGGGCTGAGCGGCGCCGTGCACTCGCGGGACGTGGAGCGCGGGGTCCGGTTCGCGCAGCGCATCGAGACGGGGATGATCCACGTCAACGACTCCACCATCGGGGACGAGCCGCTCGCCGCGTTCGGCGGGGAGAAGGCTTCGGGGCTGGGCCGGCTGAACGGCGACGCGACGGTGGAGGCCTTCACCACCCAGAAGTGGATCTCGGTCCAGCACGGGCGCAGCCACTTCCCCTTCTAGTCCGGGACGCGCGGGTTCCCGGTGCCTATTGAGGACAGGAACTGACCGCAACCCTCCGTAGCGTGGTTCTCGTCAGCAGGAGAAACCCACGAAGGCGGTTGGTCAGCATGGTCACTCACGTTCCCTCCGAGTCCTACGGCGACGAGCGCGGCGCGCTCCTGTCCTTCGTGGAGGCCCAGCGCGGGGGGCTGCGCCGCTCGGTGCTCGGCCTGAGCGAGGCGCAGGCGGCGAGCCGGCCGAGCGCGAGCGAGCTGTCCCTGTCGGGGCTGCTGAAGCACGTCGCGGAGTGCGAGCTCAACTGGCTGCGGCTGGCGCAGCAGCGGCCGAACGAGCTCCAGCGCACGGAGGAGACCTGGGGCGACAGCTTCCGGCTCGTCGGCGAGGAGACGGTCCCGCAGATCCTCGCCTTCTGGGACGACGTGGCCGCGCAGACGGCGGAGTTCGTGGCCGCACTGCCCGGTCTGGACGAGACCTTCCCGCTGCCTCCGGCGCCGTGGTTCCCGAAGGACGGCAAGGTCTCGATGCGGTGGATGCTGCTGCACCTGGTGGAGGAGATCGCCCGGCACGCGGGGCACGCGGACATCGTGCGGGAGTCCCTGGACGGCAAGACGGCCTTCGAGCTGGTGGCGCAGGCCGCGGCGGCTGACGCGGCTGACGAGGCTGACACGGCGGCCGGGACGGCGTAGGGGCCCCGGGCCGAGCCGGACAGCCCGGTGTCGGCGTCGCGGCTGCTCGGCGGCTTCCCGGGCTCCCCGGACTTGCACCTCACGTCACGTGAGGGACCACAGTGAAGGGCGTACCCCAACAGAGGAGCGGGAAGCGATGGGCTATTCGGTGGGCCAGGTCGCCGGATTCGCCGGAGTGACGGTGCGCACGCTGCACCACTACGACGAGATCGGGCTGCTCTCCCCGAGCGGCCGCAGCCATGCGGGTCACCGGCGGTACGACGACGCCGACCTCGACCGGCTGCGGCGGATCCTGTTCTACCGGGAGCTCGGCTTCCCGCTCGACGAGGTCGCGGTCCTGCTGAACGACCCGGACGCGGACGCGAGGGAGCACCTGCGCCGGCAGCACTCCCTCCTGTCCGGCCGGATCGCCCGGCTCCAGCAGATGGCCGAGGCCGTTGAGCACGCCATGGAGGCGCACAGAATGGGCATCAACCTCACGCCCGAGGAGAAGTTCGAGGTCTTCGGGGACTTCGACCCGGACCGGTACGCCGGGGAGGCGGAGCGGCGCTGGGGCGGCACTGACGCGTACCGGGAGTCCGCCCGGCGGGCGGCCACGTACACGAAGGACGACTGGCAGCGGATCCAGAGCGAGATGGAGGACCTGAACCGGCGGCTCGGCGAGCTGATGGCTTCGGGCGCGGCGGCGGACTCCGCCGGGGCCATGGACCTCGCCGAGGAGCACCGCGGCTGGCTGGGCCGCAACCACTACGCGTGCCCGTACGAGATGCACACCTGCCTCGGGGAGATGTACGTCGCGGACGAGCGGTTCACGGCCTTCTACGACGCCGTGCGGCCCGGTCTGGCGGTCTTCCTGCGGGACGCGATCCTCGCCAACGCGGTCCGGGGCGTTTAGCCGGATCTCCGCGTCACCGCCCCGTCGAGGCCCCCACCGGGTACCTGGAACCCGGTGGGGGCCGTGGGCGTTGCTAAATTGAGGACCACCGTCGCGTCCGCCTGCCTGCCCGTGCCCGCCCGCCCGTGCTTGCCTGTGGACTTCCCCCAGACGCCCGCAGACCCCCCCGATCCCCCCGATCCAGGAGAGCCCGGAACTCGTGTACACGCTTGCGCTCGGCCCTGAGTGGCTGTCCCCGGACTATCTGATCTCGCACTTCGGCCTGATCGGCATCCTGGTCATCGTCTTCGCCGAATCGGGACTGTTCGCCTTCCTTCCCGGCGACTCCCTGCTGTTCACGGCGGGCCTGCTGGTCGCCAACGGGGAGTACATCAAGCAGCCCCTGTGGCTGGTCTGCACGCTGATCGTGGCCGCCGCGATCATCGGTGACCAGGTCGGCTACATGATCGGAAAGTTCTTCGGCCCGAAGCTCTTCAACCGCCCGAAGTCCAAGGTCTTCAAGCGGGAGAACCTGGACAAGGCGCACGAGTTCATGGACAAGCACGGCCCGAAGGCCATCGTGCTCGCCCGGTTCGTGCCGATCATCCGCACCTTCGCGCCGATGGTCGCGGGCGCCGGTTCGATGAAGTACCGCACCTTCCTGACGTACAACGTCATCGGTGGCATCGGCTGGGGCGCGGGCATCACGATCGCGGGCTACTGGCTCGGCCAGATCGAGCTGATCAAGAACAACATCGAGACGATCCTGGTCCTGATCGTCCTCATCTCCCTGATCCCCGTGATCTTCGAGGTGATGAAGGCCCGCAAGGAGTCCAAGGCGGCCGGCGGCGGCGCCCAGGGCGGCGGTCCGGCCGAGCAGCCGCAGGCCCCGCGCGGCCGTCACGCCAAGCGCTGACGCGGCGGGCGGCGCCCGTACCGCCCCCGCCGGGCCCCGCCGGCCCGTCCGTACGCCCCGGAGACCCGCTGTGGTCCCCGGGGCGTACGCGTACCCGTACCGCCCTCAGAAGCCGCGGGTCCGCTTCGCCGCGCGGCGTTTGGCGGCGCTCGCGGCGCCCGGGATGCGCATGAACAGGCGGGAGGTCTCGGACCCGAGGTTCACCCCGATCGCGATGGCCAGGGCGATGGCGGCGGCGTTGGTGAGCGAGCCGATGCCCTCGTTCAGCTTGTTCTCGGCGATCAGCAGCAGCCCGTAGTACGTGGCCGAGCCGGGCAGCAGCGGGCCGATCGCGGCCGTCACGTACGGCAGCGCGGAGGCGAACCGGTAGCGCGAGAACAACTGCCCGAAGAGGCCGACGAGCCCGGCGGCGATGGCCGTGGAGGCGACCGGGGCGATCCCGCCCGCGTAGTGCAGGGCCCCGTACGTCACCCAGGCGACCCCGCCGTTCAGGGTCACGATCAGCACGGTGGAACGTTCCTGCTGGAGCATGATCGCGAAGGTGAAGACCAGCACCATCGACGCCGCGATCTGGATCAGCGGCCGCTCCGTGATCAGGAGGGCCTCCTCCGGATTGAGCGCGGCGCCCAGCTGGAGCCCCAGGTACAGCACCACCAGCACGCCCATGATGATGCCGATGAAGAGGTACATGACCTCCAGCAGCCGGGCGGAAGCGGTGATGTAGAAGCCCGTCAGACCGTCCTGGACGGCCGCGACCAGGGCCCGCCCGGGCAGCAGCGCGAACAGCCCGCCGGTGATCACCGCGGAGGCCCTGACGTCGATCTCGGCCAGCTTCAGCGCCACGCCGATCGCGGCGGGCGGCATCGCGGCCGCGACGAACTGGTAGAACTCCGGCAGCCCGCGCCCGGCACACAGCCACGCGAGCCGGTCGCCCAGGACCGCCCCGAGCGCGGCGGCGAGGAAGACGACGACGCCACCGCCGACGAGGGTGGAGGCGGCCCCGGCCAGCAGCCCGGCCGACGCGGTCAGCATCCAGCCGGGGTACGGGTGCCGGTTGCGGCGGATCTCGGCGAGACGGCGGTAGGCCTCTTCGAGGGAGGTGTCGGTCTCGGCGTGGCTGATGTCGTCCACCAGCCGGAAGACGGCCGCGAGCCGGTTGTAGTCGGTACCGCGGCGGCGCACCGTCCGGTTCGCCGAGACGGGGTCGTCGACGAGGGACGGGTGGTAGGTGATCGACAGCATCGTGAACGTGACCGTCGGCTCACAGCGGTCGAGCCCGTAGCTGCGCGCCACCGCGAACATCGCGGCCTCGACGTCCTCGGCGCCCTCGCCGCCCGCGAGCAGCAGCTCGCCGATGCGCAGGGTCAGGTCGAGCACGCGGCCCACGGCCGGCCCGCTCTCGCTGAGCCGCTGCGCGGGCTCGGGCACCGGACGGACGTCGACCGGCATCCGGAGCATGGTGCGCATGCGGTCCTGCCAGAGCGAGTCCGTCATGCGGGACACCGGCATGCCCGGGCCGGGGGTGAAGGCGGGCGGCGAGTGGTGGGCGCTGTAGGTGGCGGGCGTCGCGAACGCCGACCCCTCCGGCTCGGGCAGCTGCGCCGCGAGACCGTCGGGCACGGAGAACTCCGAGGTCGGCTGGTCCTCCTCGATCGCCTCCGGCACCATTCCGGCCGGGGTCGTGAAAGCGCTGCGCGCCTCATCGGACTTCGGCTTCCGGTCCTCGGTACCTCCGGAGCCATCGGCCTCCGTCACGCGTCCTCCCGTCCTGGTCAGCCCGGGTATCAGTATGCGGAACGTGTCCGTTTCCGGCGAAACCAAACGACAGCGGGCGGCACCCCCCGCGTGAGGGGGTACCGCCCGGGGTGTCACGGGGCGGGCGGAACGTCCCGCCTACCCGGCGTCCAGCGGAGCGCGACGGCTCAGTGGTGGCCGCCCTGCGCCTCCAGGCGCTTGTACGAGGCCTCGATCTCGGCCTCGGCCTCGGTGCGGCCGACCCAGTTCGCGCCCTCGACCGACTTGCCCGGCTCCAGGTCCTTGTAGACCTCGAAGAAGTGCTGGATCTCCAGGCGGTCGAACTCCGACACGTGGTGGATGTCGCGCAGGTGCTCGACACGCGGGTCCGAGGCCGGCACGCACAGCAGCTTGTCGTCGCCGCCCGCCTCGTCCGTCATGCGGAACATGCCGATCGCGCGGCACTTGATCAGGCAGCCCGGGAAGGTCGGCTCGTCCAGGATGACCAGCGCGTCCAGCGGGTCGCCGTCCTCACCGAGGGTGTTCTCGACGAAGCCGTAGTCGGCCGGGTAGCTGGTGGAGGTGAAGAGGCGACGGTCCAGACGGATCCGGCCGGTCTCGTGGTCCACCTCGTACTTGTTCCGCGAACCCTTGGGGATCTCGATGGTGACGTCGAACTCCACGTCCTGCTCCTCCATGATCAGCTTCATTGCTTCGAGACTGCGTTGGTTCACCTGCGTGCACGTCCGGCCCGGCCCTGCCGGGTGGGGTGCCATGCTCGCGGCAAGTCGCAGTGGTTAAGTGTCCCTCACGCATATCCGTGATCGCGAAAGGGGCTGGTCCGAGGTGCCCTTGGTCAAGACCTGGCAGCTCATCGCGGCATCGGCCGTCGCCGGCCTCGTCCTGTCGGCGGCGACGGTCTCCGTCACCGGCCCTTGGGACTCCGGCCAGCGTAAGGCCGAGCGGGACAGGGCCGCCTCCTGGAGCCGGATGGGTGGCGTAGATCACGGCTCCGGACGGCTCCCGGAGGCCGCACCCAGCGCGCCAGGGGTGCTTTCCGGCCTCCCGGCGGCCCTCCAGGCCGAAAAGCAGGCCGGGAACCCGCTGGGGGAGCAGGCCGGGCGGCAGCCGGGCACGGGCACCGGCACGGGCACCGGCGAGGGCACGGGCACCGGCTCCGGCTCCGACGACGCCCTCGCCGAGGCGCTGCGGCCGCTGCTCGCCGACCCCGCGCTCGGGACCCTGCGCACCGCCTCCGTCATCGACACCGCCACCGGGCGGGTGCTGTACGAGGCCAAGCCGCGCGAGCCGATGACCCCCGCCTCCACCGTCAAGATCGCCACCGCGACCGCGGTACTGGCCGCGCTCGGCCCCGAGCACCGCTTCCGCACCACCGTGACCCCGGGCGCCGCGCCCGGGCAGATCATCCTGGTCGGCGGCGGCGACCCCTCGCTCACCGCGCGCAAGAAGCCGCCGGCCGGCTCCGGCGGCAGCCTCGTCGCCCTCGCCGCCGACACCGCCCAGGCGCTCAAGGCGGCCGGCACCGACAGCGTGAGCCTCGGCTACGACGACTCCCTCTACTCCGGGCCCGCCCGCCACCCGATCGGCCTCAACCCCAACGTCGCGCCGCTGAGCGCCCTGACGGCCGACGAGGGCCGCCTGAACGACTCCCTCTCGGGCCCCGCCGACCGCTCCGAAGACCCGTCCGGGGACACCGCCCGCGCCTTCGCCGGCCTGCTGGCGGACCGCGGCATCAAGGTCACCGGCGCGCCCGCCAAGGCCAGGGCCGCCGCCGACGCCGAACCGCTGGCGACCACCCTGTCCACCCCGCTCGGCGGCCTCGTCGAGCGGATGCTGACCAACAGCGACAACGACATCGCCGAGGCCCTCGCCCGCCAGAGCGCCCTCGCCTCCGGACAGCCCGGCAGCTTCGAGGGCGCCGGGAAGGCCGTCGCCGCCAAGCTCGCCTCCCTCGGCATCGACACCACAGGCTCCCGGTTCGCCGACGGGAGCGGCCTGGACCGCAGCGACAAGGTCAGCGCCGGCCTGCTGACCGCGCTGCTCGCCAAGGCCGCCGACCCGCAGCGGCCGGAGCTGCGGCCCGTCCTCACCGGGCTGCCCGTCGCCGGCTTCAGCGGCACCCTGCGGGGCCGCAACAGCGGCGGCTCCCCGGCCGCCGGCCTGGTCCGGGCCAAGACCGGCACCCTCTCGGGCGTGAACTCCCTCGCGGGCACCGTCGTCGACCCCTCCGGGCGGCTCCTCGCCTTCGCCTTCCTGGCGGCGAACACCCCGGGGCCCGAAGGCGCCGAGAAGGCCCTCGACAAGCTGGCGGCCGCCGTCGCCGGCACGCGCTGAGGGGGTCCGCGGCGGCGCCGGTCCACGTACGGTTGACGCATGACGAGCATCGGTGGTGCGGAGATGGTCGACTGGAACCTCGCGGTGGCGACGGCGACCCGGCTGGTGCGGCCGGGTCCGGAGGTCAGCCGCCACGAGGCCCGGGCCGTGGTGGCGGAGCTGCGCAGGCACGCCAAGACCTCTGAACGGCACGTGCGCGAGTACACGCGGATGGTGCCCGAGAACGCGACGGTGCAGGACACGCCCGTCCTGGTCGTCGACAGGGCCGGCTGGGTCAAGGCCAATGTGGCCGGCTTCCGGGAACTCCTGGGCCCCCTGCTGGGCAAGATGCAGGAACGCCGCGGCAGCGCCCCCGGCGGCGCCGTGCTCGGCGCGGTCGGCGGCAAGGTCACCGGCGTCGAGCTGGGCATGCTGCTCAGCTTCCTGGCCTCCCGGGTGCTCGGCCAGTACGAGACCTTCGCGCCGGCCGCGCTCGACCTGCCGGGCCCGGCCACCGGCGGGCGCCTGCTGCTCGTCGCCCCGAACATCGTGCACGTGGAGCGCGAGCTGGGCGTCGACCCGCACGACTTCCGGCTGTGGGTGTGCCTGCACGAGGAGACCCACCGCACGCAGTTCACCGCCGTGCCCTGGCTCCGGGACCACCTGGAGGGCGAGATCCAGACGTTCCTCGGCGCCACCGAGATGGACCCGATGAACGTCCTGGAGCGGCTGCGCGAGGCCGCCCAGTCCTTCGCGGGCGCCCGCCCCGCCGACGAGCACGGCGAGGACGGCCGCTCGCTGGTGGAGCTCGTGCAGACGCCCGAGCAGCGCGAGGTGCTCGGGCGGCTCACCGCCGTCATGTCCCTGCTGGAGGGGCACGCCGACTTCGTGATGGACGGCGTCGGCCCCGGGGTGGTGCCCTCGGTCGCCGAGATCCGCGAGAAGTTCCAGCAGCGCCGGGCGAGCGGCGCGGGCCGCCTCGACGCCGCGCTGCGCAAGCTGCTCGGGCTCGACGCGAAGCTGCGGCAGTACCGGGACGGGGAGCGGTTCGTACGGGCCGTCGTCGGCGAGGTGGGGATGGACGGCTTCAACCGGGTGTGGACCTCCCCGAACACGCTGCCCACGAAGAGCGAGATCGCCAAGCCGTCGGACTGGGTGGCGCGCGTACACGGGAAGTGAGGCGACCGGGAGCGGCCCGCGAGGCGTAAACGTGTCCCTCTGGGGGAAGCAGCGTCACCCTTCCGAGGGACCGTGGGGCGTGGAAGGGCGTGCGATGCTCGGGGAACGGCTCGGCTCTGTCACCATCGACGCACTCTGAGTGACAACCCTCTCCCCGCGGGCGGCCCCCGCGGGGACGGCCGGGCGGGCAGCACGGCACCACGGCGGCCCGCCCGCCGAGCACGCACCACACACCGCACACCCCGAAGCCTCCGAGGCATCCGAACTCCACCGAAGGGCACCGGACATGGGTCCCCATCCTGCGGTCGCGGCGATACGCCTGGCGGTCCGCCGCGTACTCCACGACGTCCTGACCGACCTCACCGACAGCCGCACCCCCGGCGCCGCCGCGCCGCTCGTCCTCGTCGCCTGCTCCGGCGGCGCCGACTCCATGGCGCTCGCCTCCGCCCTCGCCTTCGAAGCCCCCAAGCTCGGCATCCGGGCCGGCGGCGTCACCGTCGACCACGGCCTCCAGCCCGGCTCGGACCTGCGCGCCGCCGAGGTCGTCACCCGCATGACCGCACTCCGCCTCGACCCGGTGGAGTCCGTCGCCGTGCGCGTCGGCCGTGAGGGCGGCCCCGAGGCCGCCGCGCGCGACGCCCGCTACGGCGCCCTCGACGAGGCCGCCGACCGGCTCGGAGCCGCCGCCGTACTGCTCGGCCACACCCGGGACGATCAAGCCGAAACCGTCCTGCTGGGCCTCGCCCGCGGCTCCGGCATCCGCTCGCTGTCCGGCATGCCCGAGGTCTCGGCGGGCCCCGGCGGCCCCGGCCGCACCAACCGCTACCGGCGCCCCTTCCTCCAGGTCGACCGGCAGACCGCCCGCAAGGCCTGCATGGTCCAGTCCCTCCCCGTCTGGGACGACCCGCACAACCTCGACCCCGCCTACACCCGCTCCCGGCTGCGCCACGAGGGGCTGCCCGCCCTGGAGAAGGCCCTGGGCAAGGGGGTGGTCGAGGCCCTCGCCCGGACCGCCCAGCTCTCCCGCGACGACGCCGACGCCCTGGACTCCTGGGCCGCCGACGCCGAGGCCGGCGTACGGGACGCGGACGGCCGGCTGGAGTGCGCCAAGCTGTACGCCCTGCCCCCCGCCGTGCGCCGCCGCGTGCTGCGCCGGGCCGTGGTCGCGGCGGGCTCCCCGGCGGGTTCCCTCTTCGCCCGCCACATCGAGGAAGTCGACCGCCTCATCACCGGATGGCGCGGTCAGGGCGCCATCAACCTGCCCGGCCGGGTGGAGGCCCAGCGGCAGGGTGGCAGACTTGTCATCCGGCAGGGCTGATTGGTGCTGAAACACGGCTGAGCCCTCCGGGGGCACCCCCCGGAGACCCGGCCGTCGACGAAAGTGATGCGGGTGGACGAGAAGGACATGGGCGACGACCTCCAGTCGGTGCTCATCACCAAGGAAGAGATCGACGCGAAGCTGGCCGAGCTGGCCGCGAAGATCGACGCGGAGTACGCGGGCAAGGACCTGCTCATCGTCGGCGTGCTCAAGGGCGCGGTGATGGTGATGGCGGACCTGGCGCGTGCCTTGTCCACCCCGCTCACCATGGACTGGATGGCGGTGTCCTCGTACGGCGCCGGGACCCAGTCCTCGGGCGTGGTCCGGATCCTCAAGGACCTGGACACCGACATCAAGGACAAGCACGTCCTGATCGTCGAGGACATCATCGACTCCGGTCTGACGCTGTCCTGGCTGCTGTCGAACCTGGGCTCCCGCCAGCCGGCCTCCCTGGAGGTCGTCACGCTGCTGCGCAAGCCCGACGCCGCGAAGGTCGCGATCGACGTGAAGTGGGTCGGCTTCGACATCCCCAACGAGTTCGTCGTGGGCTACGGCCTCGACTACGCGGAGAAGTACCGCAACCTGCCGTTCGTGGGCACGCTCGCCCCGCACGTGTACGGCGGCTGAAACGCACCCGCGCCCTCGGGTCCCGGACGGGGAACCTGAGGGCGTCGCCCGCCGTTGAAGCATGCGAAGGCGGGTTTGTCAGCCGTCCCACGAGGCCGCGGGTGACAATTCAGGGGTACATTCCGAAGAACAGTCTTTACTCACAGCAGCATTTACCTACGGGCAGGAGGGACGGGGTGCTCAGCGCCCCGTATGGATGGACGTGAAGCGATACTTCCGTGGGCCGGTCATGTGGATCGTGCTGGCCGTCCTCGCCGTGGTCGTGTTGATGAACGTCGTCGGCTCCGGCGGCGGCTACAAGTCGGTGGAGACCAGCGAGGTCATCAAGGCGATCAACAGTGGCCAGGTGGACAGCGCCAAGCTGACCACCGGTGACAGCCAGATGATCAAGATCGAGCTGAAGAAGGGCCAGAAGCTCGGCGACAACGACGGCACCAAGTTCCAGGCCAACTACATCGGGGACCAGGGCGTCCAGCTCGCCCAGAACCTCCAGACCAAGTACGAAGCGGGTCAGATCCCGGACGGGTACACCGTCTCGCCGGACAAGACCAGCCCGTTCCTCAGCGTGCTGCTCTCGCTCCTGCCCTTCGTCCTCATCGTCGTGGTCTTCCTGTTCCTGATGAACCAGATGCAGGGCGGCGGCTCCCGGGTCATGAACTTCGGGAAGTCCAAGGCCAAGCTCATCACCAAGGACACCCCGAAGACGACGTTCGCCGACGTCGCGGGCTCGGACGAGGCCGTCGAGGAACTCCACGAGATCAAGGAGTTCCTCCAGGAGCCGGCGAAGTTCCAGGCCGTCGGCGCCAAGATCCCCAAGGGCGTGCTGCTCTACGGCCCGCCCGGCACCGGAAAGACCCTGCTCGCGCGTGCCGTCGCGGGCGAGGCCGGTGTGCCCTTCTACTCGATCTCCGGTTCCGACTTCGTCGAGATGTTCGTCGGTGTCGGTGCCTCGCGTGTCCGTGACCTGTTCGAACAGGCCAAGGCCAACGCGCCGGCGATCGTCTTCGTCGACGAGATCGACGCCGTCGGCCGGCACCGCGGTGCGGGTCTCGGCGGCGGTCACGACGAGCGCGAGCAGACCCTCAACCAGCTGCTCGTCGAGATGGACGGCTTCGACGTGAAGGGCGGCGTCATCCTGATCGCCGCCACGAACCGGCCGGACATCCTCGACCCGGCGCTGCTGCGCCCGGGCCGTTTCGACCGGCAGATCGCGGTCGACCGTCCCGACATGCAGGGCCGTCTGGAGATCCTCAAGGTCCACCAGAAGGGCAAGCCGGTCGCGCCGGACGTCGACCTCTCGGCCGTCGCCCGCCGCACCCCCGGCTTCACGGGTGCCGATCTCTCCAACGTCCTGAACGAGGCCGCGCTGCTCACGGCCCGCTCGGACATGAAGCTGATCGACAACCACATGCTGGACGAGGCGATCGACCGCGTCGTGGCGGGCCCGCAGAAGCGGACCCGGATCATGTCGGACCGGGAAAAGAAGATCACCGCGTACCACGAGGGCGGTCACGCCCTGGTCGCGGCGGCCTCTCCGAACTCGGACCCGGTCCACAAGATCACGATCCTGTCCCGCGGCCGGGCCCTGGGTTACACCATGGTCCTGCCCGATGAGGACAAGTACTCGACCACGCGCAACGAGATGCTCGACCAGCTGGCGTACATGCTGGGCGGGCGCGCGGCCGAGGAGCTGGTCTTCCACGACCCGACCACGGGCGCGGCGAACGACATCGAGAAGGCCACGGCGACGGCCCGCGCGATGGTCACGCAGTACGGCATGACCGAGCGTCTCGGTGCGATCAAGTTCGGCGGCGACAACACCGAGCCGTTCCTGGGCCGCGAGATGTCGCACCCGCGGGACTACTCGGAAGAGGTCGCGGCGCTGGTCGACGAAGAGGTCAAGAAGCTCATCGAGACCGCGCACAACGAGGCCTGGGAGATCCTGGTCGAGAACCGCGACGTGCTCGACAACCTCGTCCTCGCGCTGCTGGAGAAGGAGACGCTGAACAAGGAGCAGATCGCCGAGGTCTTCTCGACGATCGTGAAGCGTCCGGCCCGCCCCGCGTGGACCGGCTCCTCCCGCCGCACCCCGTCGACCCGCCCGCCGGTGCTCTCTCCCAAGGAGCTCCAGCTGACGAACTCGGCGAACGGCACCTCGGCGACCCCGCCGGCCGTGTCGGTGGACAAGGCTCCGGAGCCCGCCCCTGAGGATCGCCCCGAGTAATCGGCGGTCGACCCCTCCGGAATGGATGCCGCGCCCCCCAGGTTCTAGCCTGGGGGGCGCGGCACTTTCGCGTGCCCGCGAGCGCGAGCGCACAGGCACACAGGAACGAGGATGAGATGACCGACCCAGTGACCCTGACCGGTGGCGAGGGCACGATCGGCGAGTTCGACGAGAAGCGCGCCGAGGCGGCAGTCCGAGAGCTCCTGATCGCGGTCGGTGAGGACCCGGACCGCGAGGGCCTCCTGGAGACCCCGGCGCGGGTCGCGCGCGCGTACAAGGAGATCCTGGCCGGGCTGCGGCAGCAGCCGGAGGACGTGCTGACGACGACGTTCGACCTCGGACACGACGAGATGGTCCTGGTGAAGGACATTGAGATCGTAAGTCTGTGCGAGCACCACCTGCTGCCGTTCCATGGTGTGGCCCACGTCGGCTACATCCCTGCCGAGTCCGGCAAGATCACCGGTCTGTCGAAGCTGGCCCGCCTGGTCGAGGTCTTCGCCCGCCGTCCGCAGGTGCAGGAACGACTCACCACGCAGATAGCCGACTCGCTGATGCGCATTCTCGAAGCCCGCGGTGCCATTGTCGTGATCGAGGCCGAGCACATGTGCATGTCTGTGCGGGGCATCCGCAAGCCGGGAGCGAAGACCACCACGTCGGCCGTCCGCGGTCAGCTGCGTGACCCCGCGACCCGGAGCGAGGCCATGAGCCTCATCATCGCCCGTTAGCCGGATTGTCAGACCCGCCCGCTAGCGTCCCCGCAAGGGGGTGACCGGGTTGATCGGGCTACCGAGCAAGCAGATCGTGAACGGGGCCGCGGGCCGCGCTCAGGCGCGGACGGTCGGCGCGGGCGACTGGCTCTGGACCCTGCACGAGGGGCGGACCGCCTTGACGGTCGTCACGGAGGTGACGACCGTCAAGGCGCGCGAGATCGTGGCGGTGGTGTCCGATCGGCAGCCCTTCCTCGCGGCGCCGGACCAACTGCTGGGCACATCCAGCGGGTGGGTACGTGCGGCCGAGGCCGCGGGCAGCGAACTGACCTGGACCCCGGCCCGCAAACTCTGCCGTACGCGCCTTGCCATCAGACCCGGCCATGACTTCGGCTACTGGGTGGGAGCCACCTGTGCCGACGGCACGGTCGGGCCGAACTACGTATCGCTGGTCGTGAACGACGAGGGCTTCGCCGGCCGGTACGCGGCGAGCCTCACGGCGTCCACCGGCCTCGCCGCCCGCTTGGAGCCGGTCACCCGGCCGTCAGGCTTCCTCCAGCGGGACCTTCCGGGTTTCCGGGTGCGCGTGGTCTCGTCCTATCTCGCCGATGTGATGCGTCAGTACGTCGGCGGGGACGCACACCACATGCGTCAGGGATTTCCCCGGGTCGTGCTGCGAGACCTCGACAGCTTCAACGGCTTCCTGGACGGCTACGCGGATGGCGACGGGTACAGGATCAAGCGGTGGCAGGCGCGGGCCATCGCCAGCGCGAACGTTCCGTTCCTCGCGGAGCTCGCCGTCGTGATCGGCGCCCGGTTCACACCGGTGACGAGCGGAAAGGTCTCGCACCTGGTCGTCTCCGACCGGTGGGAGCGGCGCGGCACCTTCGTGCCGGAGACGCACCCGGTCCACCTCATCGAGTCGCAGGCGACGACCGTGCGCGAGGTGCGGCCACGGACCGCCACCGGTGCCAAGCCGTTCACTCTCCACCGCTACCGGCTGGAGCCCCATCCGAGTTTCCTGGTGAGCGGCCACGTGGTGCGGGCCGCTGGGTAGGCGGGCGCTGCCGGCCCCCGGTGGGGGCCGGTCAGGCGTGGGACGGGGACTCGGTGGTGGTGTCGTCGTCCTCGGGGAGCTTCAGGACGTGTTCCAGGAAGAGGGCGGCGGCGATGACCGCGGCGCCCGCCAGGACCGAGGCGCCGGCGTACCAGGTCTGGTCGCGGCGGGCCGGGACGTCGAGGGCGTCGGTGAACAGGAACACGCCCACGCCGCCGTACATGCCCGCCACCAGGGCCGCGACCAGCGCGCTGGCCTGGCCGAAGACCACCGCGCGGGCCGCCATCAGCGGCTCGACGCCCTTGGCGCCCGGGCGCCGCTCGCGCTGCGCCTTGAGGCGGCCGCGCAGGGACAGCGCCGTGGCGAGCAGCACCACCGCGATGACGGCCAGGACGATCGGCGCGGCCAGTGGGACGCCCGGCAGCGTGCCGTAGGCGTTCCACAGGCGGGCGCCGGCCCAGGACAGGACCCCGGCGACCACGAAGATGCCCGCCAGGACCGCCGGCCTCAGTTGCTTCACGTGCCCGTTCCCCGCTTTCTGAGCCGATTCGTCAGCAGTGAACAGGCTAACGACTACTCGGGGAGGTGGAGTTCCAGGTCGGGGCGCGCGGTCACGCCCGTCAGGCCGACGTCGGCCAGCAGCTCGGCGACCGGGCCGTGGCCGGGGATCTGCGCCTCGGCGTCGATGTCGTGCCACGGGGCCAGGACGAAGGCCCGCTGGTGGGCCCTGGGGTGCGGCAGGGTGAGGGTGGGGTCGTCGGAGACCACCTCGGCGTACGAGACGATGTCGACGTCGATGGTGCGTGGGCCCCAGCGCTCCTCGCGGACGCGGTCGAAGGCCTCCTCGATCGCGTGCCCGCGCTCCAGCAGCGAGGACGGCGGCAGGGTCGTCTTCAGCGCGATGACCGCGTTGAGGTACGAGGGCTGCGAACCGGGCTCGATGCCCCAGGGCTCGGTCTCGTAGACCGGGGAGACGGCCTTGACCCGCAGGCCGGGCGTGTCACCGAGGGCGTCGATGGCGCCCTGGAGGGTCTCCAGCCGGTTGCCGAGGTTGGAGCCGAGCGCGATGACGGCCCACCTCGGGTTGGACAGGGTGACGTCCGCCGCGTCGACCGTCTCGACGACGGACGCCGGTACCGGCTGGACGGTGGGGTCGCTCTGGGCGTTCAGTCCGTGATTCACGCGCGGCTCCGGGTGATCGTGATGGTCACGTCGTCGAAGGGAACGGTGATGGGCGCGTCCGGCTTGTGGACGACGACCTCCACCTGTGCCACGGCGTCGTGCTTGAGGCACTGCTGGGCGATCCGCTCGGCAAGGGTCTCGATGAGGTCGACGGGCTCGCCTTGGACCACGTCGACGACTTCTTCGGCCACGACCCCGTAGTGCACGGTCTTGGCCAGGTCGTCCCCGGCCGCCGCGGGGCGGGTGTCGAGGTGCAGCACCAGGTCGACTATGAAGGTCTGGCCTTCCTCGCGTTCCCTGGGGAAGACGCCGTGGTGCCCGCGAGCCTTGAGGCCGCGCAGCGCGACACGATCCACGCGAATCACTCCTGTTTCGTAGGTTCTTCCGGTCCCGGGACTCCCGGGGCCATAGGCCTACGCCGAGTGCGGTCGGCGTCGTCCACCTTCGAATTTACCCGCGATATACCTCGCCTCCCGCGCGAGGGGTCAGTCCGTGTCCTCTTCGTCCTCTTCTTCGGAGTCCGTAAGCACCGGGGAACCGTGGTGGGACCAGAGCAGCCAGCCCTGCGGTGTGCGACGGAACACATTTGTCGCGACGACCAGCTGGCCGACCAGCGGGCCGAGTTCCCCGCCGTCCTCGGCGGGTCCCCCGCTGAGGATGTTCTCCGTACACGTGACGAGGGCGGTGTCGCCTATGACGGCCACCTTCGTGTCGGTGAGGAAGAACTGGATGTACTCCGTGTGGGACATGATCAGCGCGTAGGAGCGCAGCACCTCGCCGCGGCCCGAGAGCACCGGCCAGCCCGGGTGCACGCAGGAGATCTCGTCTTCGAGCCAGAGCGCCGACAGCGCTTCGAAGTCCCCCCGCTCCATGGCCTCGTAGAAGGCCGTATTGGCCTCTTCGACCGCTTCGATGTCGGTACGGCTCACCGTGCCCCTTTCCTGCCTGTACGGATGCTGCTGCGGGTCCCGGCCCGGACGCGTGTCCGGATCACAGAGCCCCTTCCACGGCGCGGGCCACCCGAACCGCGTCGGCGGTCGCCCGTACCTCGTGGACCCGTACGGCCCAGGCGCCCTGGTACGCGGCGAGGGCGGAGACGGCGGCCGTGGCGGCGTCCCGCTCGCGGGCGGGCGGCGGGGCGGCGTCGGCGGCGCCGGCCAGGACGCGGCCGAGGAAACGCTTCCGCGAGGCGGCGACCAGCAGCGGGAAGCCGAGCGCGCGCAGCTCGGCGAGGTGGGCGACGAGGGCCAGGTCGTGCTCGGCGTTCTTGGCGAAGCCGAGGCCGGGGTCGACGAGGAGCCGCTCGGGGGCGATGCCGCCGGATATGACGGCGTCGACGCGGGCGCGGAGTTCGGCGGTGACCTCGGCGAGGACGTCGTCGTAGACGGCGAGGCTGTTCATGTTGTCGCTGAAACCGCGCCAGTGCATGACCACGAAGGGCACCTCGGCGGCCGCGACGGCCGGGATCATGCCGGGGTCGGCGAGACCGCCGCTGACGTCGTTGACCAGGGCCGCGCCGGCGGCGACGGCCTGCGCGGCGACGGAGGCGCGCATGGTGTCGACGGAGACGACGACGCCCTCGGAGGCGAGGCCGCGCACGACGGGGACGACCCGGCGCAGCTCTTCCTCCTCGTCGACGCGGGGGGCGCCGGGGCGGGTGGACTCGCCGCCGACGTCGATGAGGTCGGCGCCCTCGGCGACGAGGTCGAGACCGCGCTTGACGGCCGCCGTGGTGTCGAACCAGCGGCCGCCGTCGGAGAAGGAGTCGGGGGTGACGTTGACGACCCCCATGACCCCGCAGCGGTCCCACTCCGGCAGACCTGTGACCCGGCCCCTGTCGGCGGCCGCGCGGTGCGTGTTCATGGTCCCAGGGTAGAGCCGGTGCCCGGCCCGGCCGGTACGCGAGCACCGGCCCGGCGCCCTGGCCAGGCGCGACGCGGGCGGGGCCCGGCGCGACGCGGGTGGGGCCCGGCCGCGCGGGCCCGGCCGTAGCCCGGCGTCCGGCCGTAGCCCCGCGTCCGGCCGCCGGACGTGGAGGAGGCCGGGGCTCGTGCGAGCCCCGGCCTCCTCCACGCCCCCGCGCCCCGGCGGGTCAGGCGGCGGCGACCTCGCGGTCCGCCTGGGACGGGACGGCGCTCACGTGCGTGTGGGCGCAGGTGCGGACCGGCTTGGGGCGGCGGCGGCTCGCGAACAGGCGCGGCAGCGCAAGCGTCACGAAGCCCTCGGCCTGCATGGCGGCGAAGCCGATGCGGGGCAGGTCACGGGTGGTGCGGAAGACCACGAAGCGGGGCTCCCAGCGGGGCTTGAACTTCGCGTTGAACTTGTACAGCGATTCGATCTGGAACCAGCGCGAGAGGAACACCAGCAGGCTGCGCCACATCCGCAGCACCGGGCCGGCGCCGATCTTCTCGCCGCGGGCGAGGGCCGAGCGGAACATCGCGAAGTTCAGCGAGACCTTCTCGATGCCCAGGGACGGCGACGCCTCCAGCGAGGCGACGATCAGCAGTTCGTTCATGCCGGGGTCGGCGGCGCGGTCGCGGCGCATCAGCTCCAGCGACATGCCGTCCTTGCCCCACGGGACGAAGTGCAGGACGGCCTTGAGGTCGCCGAACGGCGAGGTGTCGCCCTCCTCCACCCGGTGCGCGGTGGCGATGAAGCAGTCGCCGTCGCCCGGGTCGCCGACCCGGCCGAGCGCCATGGAGAACCCGCGCTCGGTGTCGGTGCCGCGCCACGCCGCGGCGGCGCCGCGCACCTGCTCCAGCTCGGTGTCGGTCAGCTCGCTGACCCGGCGGACCTTGGTGGTGTAGCCGTTGCGCTCGATGCGCTTCACCATTTGGCGGACATTGCGCATGGCGCGGCCCGAGAGGGAGAAGTCTTTGACATCGACAATCGCCTCGTCACCCAGCTCCAGGGCGTCCAGTCCCGTCTCGCGGGTCCAGACCTCGCCGCCGGTCTCGCTGCAGCCCATGACGGCCGGGGTCCAGGAGTGGGCCTTGGCCTCCTCCATGAACCGCTCGATGGCGCCGGGCCAGGCCTCGACGTCGCCGATCGGGTCGCCGGAGGCGAGCATCACGCCGGAGACGACGCGGTAGGTGACGGCCGCCTTGCCGCTGGGGGAGAAGACGACGGCCTTGTCGCGGCGGAGCGCGAAGTGGCCGAGGGAGTCGCGGCCGCCGTGCCGGGCCAGCAGCTCGCGCAGCTTGACCTCGTCCTCGGCGGTGAGCCGCGCGGCCGGGTGCTCGGGGCGGAACGCCAGGTAGATCGTGGTGAGCGCGGTCAGCATGCCGAGGGCGCCGAGCGAGTAGCCGACGATCCAGGAGACCCGGCCGGCGTAGTCGACGGGTCCCTCGAAGCCGAACAGCCCGTAGACGACGTGGCTGATCTGCTCGTAGATGCCGGGGTTGCCGACGACCTTGCCCGGGTGGGAGTTGACGATCACCAGGCCGAGGCCGATGGACCCGGCGCTCATCAGTACGAAGTTCGCGAGGGCCTTCCAGCGGCTGCGCGGGTCCGGCAGCGCCTTGAATTCACCCTGGTGGCGCAGGAGCAGCGCGAGCAGCACCGCCGCGATGACCACGCCGATGACCGAGTGCCGGTACGTGAACTGCGCCACGGCGCCGGCGGGCAGCAGCACCACGGCCGCGCGCCAGGCACGCCTCTTGCGGCGCTTGAGGCCGTGCGCGAGCAGCAGCAGCAGGACGCCCGCGCTCAGCGCGAGGGCCGCCGCGAAGGGGCCGAGGGATCCGGGCAGCACCTCGGTGACCGCGTGGATCCTGCTGTGCCTGAATCGCGGGAACACCCCTGCCGCGATGTCCAGGAGACCGACGACCGTAACGGCCATCCCCACCAGGCCGGGCACCGTCTCCGGTCGTGGTCCGCGCAAGATTCGCCCGGTCCGACTCGGAACCTGTCCGGACTTATCGCCATCTATCCTGCTAGACATCGCTTCCCGTTGCTCCGCGAGAGATCATGTGGCCGAAGGCCGCGACAGCCTCCGGAGTGTGGTGCGTCCCTTAGGACGACATCGGAGGGGAGCGGGTTCACTCTTCCGCCGAGAAAAACTCGTCCTGCCATCAGAAAGACGACTGACTGCTCATGGGTCTCACCAGTAATACGGTTCTGGCGCTGGCCATCGTCGCCGGTGTGCTGCTGTTCGCGGCCACGGTCTGGTTCTGGCCAAAGCTTTCCGGCCGCACCTGGCGTGCCCTCGTCGGCCGGATCGGCCTCCTGCTGGTGACCCAGCTGGCGCTCTTCTCGGCCGTCGGTCTCGCGGCTAACAAGTCGTTCCTCTTCTATGGATCCTGGGCCGACCTGTTCGGTCAGGAGACGTCGATGGGCAAGGTCGTCGACCACTCGATGAGCAGCGAGGACATCAAGGTCGTCGACAAGCAGAAGCTGGACGTGCCCGGTGGCGGCAAGCCGCAGGTCGGCGGACAGATCCTGAAGATTGCCATAACCGGGCAGAAGTCGAAGATAACGAGCCCCGGCTACGTGTGGCTGCCGCCGGAGTACTTCCAGCCCCAGCACAAGGACAAGAACTTCCCCGCGGCCATCGTCCTGACGGGCTACCCGGGCACCGCCGAGAACCTGATCAAAGGGCTGAACTACCCGATGACGGCCTTCAAGCAGGCCAAGGCGGGCAAGATGAAGCCGATGATCCTGGTGATGCTGCGGCCGACCGTCGCGCCGCCGCGCGACACCGAGTGCGTGGACATACCCGATGGCCCGCAGACCGAGACGTTCTTCGGGCAGGACCTGCCGAAGGCCATCCAGAGCACCTTCCGGGTCGGTGACAAGCCGCAGAACATGGGCTTCATCGGCAACTCCACCGGCGGTTACTGCGCCCTGAAGATCGCCACGCACTACCCGCAGACCTTCGGCGCCGCCGCCGGCCTGTCCGCGTACTACGAGGCCCCGGACGACCCGACCACCGGAAATCTGTTCCACGGGGACGAGAAGCTGAAGAAGCGTGCCGACGTCCTGCACAGCGTCGCGAACAAGAAGCCGAGCGGTACGTCGTTCCTCGTCACCAGCAGCCAGAAGGGCGAGCCGAACCTGGGCGACACCAAGAAGTTCATCAAGAAGGTGCAGGGCCCGGACCGGGTCTCCTCGATCATCCTCGACAGCGGCGGCCACAACTTCAACACCTGGCGCCGTGAGATCGCCCCGATGCTGGTGTGGATGAGCGGCCGCATCCAGGCCTGACCGCCGGCGCCCGTCCCCGCCGTACCTACGCCTCCTGCAGCTGGGCCCGGCGCAGCGCCCGGTGCACCCCCTCCGGGGTGAGTACGCCGACCAGCGCGCCGGTGTCCGGATCCTTGACCCCGATCCGGCCGGAGTCCTCCCGCAGCAGCAGCGCGAGCGCCTCGCGCAGACTCGCCCCCAGCGCCACTTCGGCGGTGGGGGCCTTTCCGTCCGCCGCCTCCACATCGGCCGGTGCCACCGCGGTGACCGCGAGGTGCTTGAGCCCCCGGTCCGCGCCGACGAACCCCGCGACGTACTCGGTGGCCGGCGCGGCCAGCACCGCCGCCGGGCGGGCGAACTGCTCGATGGTGCCGTTCCCGTAGACGGCGATGCGGTCGCCGAGCCGGATGGCCTCCTCCAGGTCGTGCGTGACGAGCAGGATCGTCTTGCGCACCGTCTTCTGGAGGGTGAGGAACTCGTTCTGGAGGCGTTCGCGGACCACCGGGTCCACCGCCCCGAACGGCTCGTCCATCAGCAGCACCGGCGGGTCCGCGGCGAGCGCGCGGGCCACGCCGACGCGCTGGCGCTGCCCGCCGGACAGCTGCTCCGGGTACCGGCCCCCGTAGACGGCCGGGTCCAGGCCGACGAGTTCGAGCAGCTCGGCCGCCCGCGCGCGGGCCTTGGCCTTGGGGGTGCCGATCAGCTGCGGGACGGTCGCCGTGTTCTCCAGCACCGTCTTGTGGGGGAACAGCCCGACCTGCTGGATGACGTACCCGATGCGGCGGCGCAGCTCGACCGGATCGGCGGCGGCGATGTCCTCGCCGCCGAGCAGGATCCGCCCGGAGGTCGGCTCGATCAGCCGGTTGACCATCTTCATCGTGGTCGTCTTGCCGCAGCCGGACGGGCCCACGAGCGTGACCAGCTCACCCTCGGCGACCTCGAAGTCCAGGTCCTCGACGGCGGTCGTCCCATCGGGGTAGCGCTTGGTCACGTGCTCGAATCGGATCACAGCCCCACTCTTTCACCAGTTTTGTAAAGGCAGTGTTGCCCCCCTGCGAAGGATTCAGGCCAATGTGGGTGCCGGGGGTTAGGGTCGGGTTCGATCGCGAGTTTTTCGTGCAGACGTATGTTCGGTGACAGGGGGTGAGGGGCATGGCGGGGCAAAGCTGCCTGGTGGCGAACGACTGGATCTGCTGGGAGTACGTCACCTCCCGCTCTCAGGAACTCACCGACGCCACCGTCGAACATGTCTGGATCACGGGCATATCGGTGCTGATCGGCCTGATCGTGGCGGTCCCGCTCGCGCTGCTGGCCCGCCGCGGCCGCCGCTGGGCGGCCCCCGTGCTGGGCCTGACCACCCTGCTCTACACGATCCCCTCGCTCGCCATGTTCTCGCTGCTGCTGCCGCTGTTCGGCCTGTCGGCGTCGCTGGTGGTGACCGGCCTGGTGCTGTACTCGCTGACCATCCTGGTCCGCAACGTGCTGGCCGGCCTGGAGGCGGTCCCCGAGGACGTACGGGAGGCCGCGCGCGGCCTGGGGTACGGGCCCCGGCGGCTGCTGTGGCAGGTGGAAATGCCGCTGGCGCTGCCCTCGGTGCTCGCCGGGATCCGGATCGCCACCGTCTCCACGATCGCGCTGACCACCATCGGCTCCATCGTCGGCAAGGGCGGCCTGGGGAACCTGATCGCCCCGGCCGTGAGCAGTTCCTTCAAGGCCCAGGTGCTCACCGCCTCGGTGCTGTGCGTGCTGCTCGCCCTGGCCGCGGACCTGCTGCTGCTCGGCGTGGAGCGGCTGCTCACCCCGTGGACGCGGGCGACCCGCGCGCCGCGGCGCGCGGGCCGGGCGGCGGACCGGGCGGCGGATCGAGCCGCGGACCCGGCGCGGGCCGGCGTGTCGGTCGCATCCGGCGCGTCCGGCGAGGGGGCTTGAGGGCATGGACGTACTGAGCGGGGCCTGGGACTGGCTGGCCGACGGAGCCAACTGGGCCGGGGAGAACGGCGTCTGGCACCGGCTCGCCGAGCACGTCTACGTGAGCGGCGTGGCCCTGGCGGTCGCCTGCGCGCTCGCGCTGCCGATCGGTCTGTGGCTCGGGCACCTCGGCAAGGGCGGCGCCCTCGCGGTGAACATCTCCAACGTGGGCCGGGCGATCCCCGTCTTCGCGGTGCTGGCGCTGTTCATGGTCTCCCCGCTGCGCGGCTGGGGCAACGCGGCGACGATCGTCGCGCTGGTCCTGTTCGCCCTGCCGCCCCTGCTGACCAACGCGTACGTGGGCATGCGGGAGGTGGACCGCTCGGTGGTCGAGGCCGCCCGGGGCATGGGCATGTCGGGCGGCCAGCTGTTCCTGCGGGTGGAGCTGCCGCTCGCGCGCGCCCTGGTGATGACGGGCGTGCGCTCGGCGGCCGTCCAGGTCATCGCCACGGCCACGATCGCGGCGATGGTCGGCCAGGGCGGCCTCGGCCGGATCATCACCGCCGGGTTCAACACGTACAACACGGCGCAGGTCTTCGCGGGCGCGCTGCTGGTGGCGCTGCTGGCGCTGCTGGTGGAGGGCGCGCTGGTGGCGGCGGACCGGCTGCTGCCGCGGCGCCCGGCGCCGGCGGACCGCTGAGCTTTCTTCCCTTTCCGTCCCTTTTCCGTCCCTTGATTTTGGAGTGACCATGAGCAAGTCCACGCGTGTCCTCGGCGCGGCACTGGGTGCGGTGGCCCTGACGGCTTCGCTGACCGCGTGCGGCGGCGACAGTCTGGAGAAGTCCAAGGACGGCGGCTCGTCCTCCTCGTCCGCCGGGGCCTCCGGCGGCGCCAAGGGCAAGCTGGTGATCGGCGCGGCCGGCTTCACCGAGTCCAACGTGCTGGCGGAGCTCTACGCGCAGCTGCTCGGGGACGCCGGGTACGGCACCTCGATCACCACCGTCAGCAACCGGGAGCTGTACGAACCCTCGCTGGAGAAGGGCGAGATCGACGTCGTCCCGGAGTACGCGGCCACCCTCGCGGAATTCCTCAACGCCAAGGTGAACGGCCCGAAGGCCCCCGAGGAGAAGCCGGTCGCCTCCAGCGACCCGGCGGCGACGGCCCTGGCGCTGGAGAAGCTCGCCGCCCCGCTCGGCCTGAAGGCCCTGCCCGTGGGCGCGGCCGTCGACCAGAACGCCTTCGCGGTGAGCAAGGACTTCGCGGCGAAGAACAACCTGAAGACCCTGTCCGACCTCGGCAAGTCCGGCCTGAAGGTGAAGATCGCGGCGGGCGACGAGTGCGCCGTACGGCCCTTCTGCGCCCCCGGGTTGAAGAAGGCGTACGGGATCGACGTCTCCGGCATCGACCCCAAGGGCGTCGGCACCCCCCAGTCGAAGCAGGCGGTCAAGGACGGCGCGGACCAGCTGGTGCTGACCACGACCACGGACGCCACCCTCGACAGCTTCGGCCTGGTCCTGCTGGAGGACGACAAGTCGCTCCAGAACGCCGACAACGTCCTGCCGGTGGTCAACGCCAAGGACGCGGGCGCCCCCGAGGTCGCGGCCGCCCTGGACAAGCTGACCAAGGTGCTCACGACGGCCGATCTCGCCGACCTCAACCGCAAGGTCGACGCGGAGCGCGCGAAGCCCGCGGACGTCGCGAAGGCCTATCTGGCGTCCAAGGGACTCGTCAAGAAGTAGCGGTGGCGCGGTTGGTGCGGAAATGACGGGTAACTGCCCGGCAAGAGATTGCCGGGCGGCTACCCCACAGCCCGCCCACGCCCTGTAAATTTCAGGCCATGCCCCGTGGACGCCACCGCAATCCCGAACCCCTGCACCGGCTGCTCACGCCGACGACCGTCGCCGGTGTCTCCGTCGCCGGTGCCGCCGCGGCCTGGCTGCTGGCGGAACCCCTTCCGTTGCGCATCCTCGTGGCCCTCACGGCGGCCGCGGGCGTGGCCGGCGCCTTCGTCATGCGGTCCTGGGACCGCGCGGCCGGCCGCCGGGTGGCGGAGCTGGCCCGCGAGCGCGTCAAGGACGAGTGGAAGACCGAAGAGCGCGTGGCCGAGCTGGAGTCCGACCTCGAAGAGGCCCGGGTGCTGCGCGCCAGGCTCGACACCAAGCTGCGCGCCAAGCGGGTCGAGCTCGCCGCTCTGCGCGGGGAGCACGCCGCGCTGCTGCGCCGGTACGCGACCGCCGAGACCGAGCGGGCGAGCGCCCTGGAACGGCGCCGGCTGCTGGCCATCGAGGCCGCTGCGGCCCCGTCCGGGTCCGGTTCCGGGTCCGGGCCGAGGGAACTCGCGCCGGTCACCGAGGAGCGCACCTCGGCCGGCGCGCCGACCGCCGTCGGCTACGCCCGGGCCAACGTGGCCATGGCGGCGCTGGTCCGCAAGGCGGAGGTGACGCACTCCCGCCCGGCGGCCGCCGCCGTGCCGGCCCGCCGCCCGGCCGCGACGATGGCCCCGTACTCGCCCCCGCGCCGGACGGCCTCGCGCGTCGAGGGCGGCTTCGACTTCTTCGGCACCAAGAACGCGGAGCAGGCCCGCGCCGTGATCGAGGCCGTGCAGAACGAGGACCTGGCCGACGTGGTGGGCGCCGAGGTGCTCGCGGTCCACAAGGCCGAGTCCGCCCAGGGCGGTCCGGCCGAGCCGGAGTTCAAGCCGGCGACGCCGGAGCAGCGCGCGGTGGGCCAGGTCATCGACCTCACGGCCCACGACGAGACCGAGCCGATCGACGTGGTCCGGCTCCGCACCGCGATCTCGTAGCCGGGGCTCAGGGGTACGCGAGGACCAGGCCCGCCGCCATGGTCTCCAGCAGTATCTGAACGGCGAGCGCGGGCTTGGCCGCGACCTCCGGGGCGGCCAGCGCCACCACCATGGCCACCAGCGCGACGCCGAGCAGCGCCCAGAAAGCGACCGCCGGGAACGGCGTGCAGCCGCCGTACACCAGGCACCGCGAGCCCGTCTCCGTGCTCAGGACCGCGATCTTCGCGAGGATCAGGGCGGGCAGGAGCAGCACGGCGGAGACCACCGCGCAGATGAGGGTCCCCGACCGGGGTGCGCGGGGCTGTGGGGTGCAGTGGTTCCAGGACATGCGGCGATCCTCGCCCGCCCCCGGCCGTCCGGGCATCCGCGCGGCTACTCAGCCGCGCCCGCCCTCGTACTCACCGCGCGGCCCCGGCAAGGCCGGGCCTCAGAACAGCGGCAGCTGGCCCGGCAGGGCGGGCAGGACGAAGCCGTCCAGGGTCGGCGCGCTCGCGCCGAGGACCACGCGCGCCCGGGAGCCGGGGCAGGAGACCAGTTCGCCTCGGCCGCCCGGCGGGTCGTGGCGGGCGATCCGGCCGGCGGTCACGGCGCAGTCGCGGCCGCAGGAGGGACAGGCCCGTCGGGGGGAGTGGGACATGCCCCCAGTCTGCCCTGTCGCACCGACAGCGACAGCGGCCGAGGCCGAGGCACCGCCGGGCGGGCGCTACTTGTCGATGTCGCCGACGACGAAGAACAGCGAGCCCAGGATCGCCACCATGTCCGCGACCAGCTGCCCGGGCAACAGCACCGCCAGCGCCTGGATGTTGTTGAAGGAGGCCGAGCGCAGCTTCAGCCGGTACGGGGTCTTCTCGCCCTTGGAGACGAGGTAGTAGCCGTTGATGCCGAGGGGGTTCTCGGTCCACGCGTACGTGGCCCCCTCGGGCGCCTTCAGCACCTTCGGCAGGCGCTGGTTGACCGGCCCAGGCGGCAGGTCCGCCATCCGGTCCAGGCAGGCCACGGCCAGGTCCAGCGCGTTGTGCGTCTGGTCCAGCAGGCATTCGAAGCGGGCCAGGCAGTCGCCCTCGGTGCGGGTGACGACCTTCAGGACGTCCTGGAGCTCCCCGTAGGCCAGGTACGGCTCGTCGCGGCGCAGGTCGAAGTCGACGCCGGAGGCACGGGCGATCGGCCCGGAGACCCCGTACGCGTGCACCGCCTCGGCGGACAGCACGCCCACCCCGCGGGTACGGCCCCGGAAGATCTCGTTCCCGTGGACCAGCTTGTCGTACACGTCCATCCGGGTGCGGACGTCGGCGACGGCGGCGCGCGCCCGGCCGAGCCAGCCCGCCGGGAGGTCCTCCTTGAGGCCGCCGACCCGGTTGAACATGTAGTGCATCCGGCCGCCGGAGATCTCCTCCATGACGGCCTGGAGCTCCTCGCGCTCACGGAACGCGTGGAAGATCGGGGTGATCCCGCCCAGTTCGAGGGGGTACGAGCCGAGGAACATCAGGTGGTTCAGCACCCGGTTCAGCTCGGCCAGGAGCGTACGCATCCACACCGCGCGCTCGGGGACCTCCATCCCCAGCATCCGCTCGACGGCCATGACCACGCCCAGCTCGTTGGAGAACGCGGACAGCCAGTCGTGGCGGTTCGCGAGCATCACGATCTGGCGGTAGTCACGGGCCTCGAAGAGCTTCTCGGCGCCCCGGTGCATGTAGCCGACCACCGGCTCGGCGCTGACGATCCGCTCGCCGTCCAGGACGAGCCGCAGGCGCAGCACGCCGTGCGTGGAAGGGTGCTGGGGTCCGATGTTGAGCACCATGTCGGTGCTCTCCGCCGCACCGCCGATGCCGACCGTGGTCTCCGTCATGCGCGCATTGTCTCAGCCCTAGGCTGGGGGCATGGAAACGGGCACGAACGGTGAGACGGGCCGCGCCCAGTGGGTGGGTCTGCCCGGCGGGCTGCTCACGCTGCGGCGGCTGCTGCTGGTCATCTGGACGACGCTGCTCGCCCTCGGGACGGCGCTCGTCCTCGGGCTGACGGCCGGAGCGGGCTGGGCGGCGTTCGGGGCGCTCTGGCTCGCGGTCCTGGCCTGGGGCTGGGTGCTGCTCGGCCGCAACTGGCGCTCCTGGAAGTACGCCGAGCGCGCCGACGACCTGCTGATCAGCCGGGGTGTGCTGTGGCAGGAGCAGACCGTCGTCCCGTACGGGCGGATGCAGCTGGTCGAGGTGACGTCCGGCCCGCTGGAGCGGCGCTTCGGGCTGGCTTCCGTACAGCTGCACACGGCGGCCGCCGCCACCGACGCGAAGATCCCGGGGCTGGTGCCGGCCGAGGCGGAGCGGCTGCGGGACCGGCTGACGGAGCTCGGCGAGGCAAGGTCGGCCGGACTGTGAGCGTCGAGGAGCCGCCGGCCCCGCCGGCCCCGCCGGCCCCGCCGGCCACCCCGGCCATCCCGGCCCCGCCGGCCCCGCCGGCCACCCCGGCCATCCCGGCCCCGCCGGTCCCGTCGGCGGCTCTCGCGGGGGAGCGGCGGCTGCACGTCCTGACCCCGCTGCGCCGGGCGTGGGTGCCGATCGCCGCGACCGTCGGCGTCGTCGCCCAGCAGGGCGACAGGGTCGCCGAGTGGGCGAGCGGGCTGTCGCACCCCCTACAAGCGCTGGCCATGGCCGCCCTGGTCGTGGTGTTCGGCGCGTACGGGTTCCTGAGCTGGTGGTTCACCCACTACGCGGTCACCGACTCCGAGCTGCGGATCCGCACCGGGCTGCTGTTCCGCCGCACCGCGCACATCCGGCTCGACCGGATCCAGGCGGTGGACGTGACCCGCCCGCTGCTGGCCCGGCTGGCCGGGGTCGCGAAACTGCGGCTCGACGTGATCGGCACCGAGGACAAGGACGAGCTGGCCTTCCTCGACGAGCGGGACGCGGTGGCGCTGCGCGCCGAGCTGCTCGCCCGGGCGGCCGGCTTCGCCCCGGCCGAGGCCGTCGCGGTCGGCGAGGCCCCGGAGCGCGAGCTGCTCCGCGTCGGCCCCCGGGACCTGGCGCTCTCTCTGCTGCTCACCCTCTCGGTGTGGGCGGCGCTGGCCGGCGGCCTCGTCGCGCCGGTCGTGGCGTGGTGGGTCAGCGCGAACCCCTGGGCGGCCGCCGTCACGCTCCTCCCCATCCTGGGCGGGGTCTGGGCGGGCACGGCCGGGCGGTTCCTCGCCGAGTACGACTGGACCGTCGCGGAGTCCCCCGACGGGCTGCGGCTGGACCACGGACTGCTGGACCGGGCGCACGAGACGGTCCCGCCGGGCCGGGTCCAGAGCGTGAAGCTGGTGGAGCCGCTGCTGTGGCGCCGCCGGGGCCTGGTCCGGGTGGAACTCGCGGTGGCGGGCTCGAAGAACGAGGTCCTGGTCCCGGTTGCCTCGCGGGCCGCCGCCCAGGTCGTGATCACCCGGGTACTGCCGGGCGCGGACCTGGCGGCGCTGGAGTTCAGCCCCTCGCCCCGGGCCGGATCGCGCTGGGTGGTCCCGGTGTGGTGGAAGGGCTACGCCCTGGCCGTCTCGGACGAGGTGTTCGCGGCCCGGCACGGCCGGCTGTGCCGGCGCACGGAGATCGTTCCGCACGCCAAGGTGCAAAGCGTCCGGCTGACCCAGGGCCCCTGGCAGCGCGCCCGCGGCGTGGCCGACGTATCCGTCGACACGGGCGCGAACGGCACGGTCACGGCCCGCCTGCGCCCGACCCCCGAAGCCACCACCCTCCTCCACACCCAGTCCACCCGCTCCCGCACCTCCCGCGCCACCTCCCGCCCGGACCGCTGGATGACCTGACGCCACCCCACCCCGCCCCAACCGACCACGCCGTCCGGGCGAAACGTTCCGGCCAAGCAGCCCGACTCACCGTCACGACGGGCCGGTTGGGCGGTGGTGAATATCTCGAACAGAAGTCCCGATCACGCGAAACCATGTTTGTGTTCGCAACGTCTCTTGGGTAGACAGGGGCTTACAGGAGTGGCACGTGAGTTCTCCTCCGGTAGTGGAACACGACGTCAGGGGTGGGTGGATGAAGTTCGACATGGGCAGCACGACGCTGTCGGAGCTGGGCAAGGCCACGGATGGTTCCAGTAACGACCTCGGCACGCTGATCAAGCTGCTGATCGCGGCCGCGGACCCGCTGGAGGGCAAGTTCAACGGGCCCGGCAAGGTCGCCTTCGACTCGTTCAAGCGGCGTTCGGACGGGATCACGGCGGAGCTGAACGCCTCGCTCCAGGCGATCCTCGGGGGGCAGTCGGGCATGGACACCGCCTTCACCGCCGGTAACCACGAGCAGCACGACAACGCCCACCAGAACATGGGCTCCGCCAACTTCGACGCCGCTCGCTTCGGCGCGCGCTGAGACCCCGGGGGAATCGGGACATGGGACAGAGCCAGGACCGTACGTCGTACGACATCGGCGCCTCGGTGGAGGTGCAGGGCGGCCTCGACGGGATCATCGGCCAGCTGGAGCTGGTGCTCAACGACCGCGAGGCGGCCGTGAAGGCGGCGATGAACAACTTCACCGCCGACGGCGTTTCGGACGAATACCACGGCAAGGAGCTGCGCTGGCACCGCGCGGCGAACGAAGTGCGGGACATCATCCGCCTGGTGCGTTCGACGCTGCACCAGAACGACGGGACCGCGCAGGCGACGCTGGCCAAGGCCAAGGCGGCGGTGGACGGGATCGGCTGACGCCGACCGGGAGGGGAAACGGGGGTAGCCCATGGGCTGGGACATCAAGCCGTCCGGGGTACGGGGCGTCCTGATCAAGACGAGGACCGCGGCGGAGGGTTTCGAGAAGGCGGGCAACGTGCTGAAGACGGCGCTGCCCGACGCGGCGCAGCACGCGGGCACCATCTCCATGGGCGGCGGCGACGGTGGCGGTGGCGGCGGTGAGGGCGGCGGCGAGGGTGCCGGGACGGGACCCATCGGTGGCGCGCTGGCGGGGCTCATGGCCTCCCACGATCAGCGGCTGGCGTTCATCGGGGCCCGGACGGGCGCCTCGGTCAAGGGCGCGATGGACGCGACGACGGCGTACGTGGACGGCAACCTGGAGCAGGCCGCGACCGCGCAGCACAACGCCCTGCAGGCGCCGCAGGTCGATTTGGGGGCGGGGCAGAAGTGAGTGACGAGCAGCCGATCAACCCGTGCACGATCCCGCAGTTCACGGGTGACCTGGAGGCGCTGGAGAAGGACCGGGCATCGTTGACCTCGGCCGCGGGCACCTTCCGTGACGCGGGTGCCAACGTGGACTCCGAGTTCCAGGGGCTGTCCGCGTTCTATTCGGCGCCGGAGGCGGCCCAGCTGTTCGCGACGACCAACCCGGTCCGCACGGGCAGCGACTTCTTCGCGGACCAGCTGGACTCGGCGGCGAAGGCCCTCGGTGAGTACGTGACCGAGGCCCGGCCGATCGTGGCGCGTCTGAAGGACCTCCAGACGAAGGCGGCCACCTTCAGCAACAAGATCAGCGGGGACGAGCACTGGAAGGACGACACGGAGAAGATCGACGAGAACCGCGATCTGATCCATGACGTCAACGCCGCCGTCACCGCGTTCCAGGCAGCCGAGAGGACCTGCGCGAACAAGATCCGCGCCCTGTACTGCGCCCCGCCGCTCGGCTATGACGACGGCTCGCACGGCCCGAACATGTACGGCTTCAAGGTCGATGACCTGAACCATTCCAAGACCCTGCCCTGGGGGACCCAGTTCGAGGAGACCCACCGGGCGTGGGAGCTCGACTACTGGGCGAAGTCGTACGTCTGGGACGGCATCGTCATGGACGGCATCGTGGGCACCGTCAAGGGTCTGGGCACGTTCGTGGGCTTCCAGGGCCTGGACGCGGCGGGCAAGGCCTGGGTCGGCCTGGCGAAGCTGGCGACCGGTGTCGCGATCTCGACGTCACCGCTTCTCTACCCGTTCTGGCTGGCGGACGAGAAGGACCTGTCGCCGTGGCTGCGTGACTCCCGCAAGGCGATGAAGGAGACCGGCAAGGCCCTGGTCGCCTGGGACGAGTGGGGCAAGAACCCGGCGCGCGCGGCGGGCGCGGTGACCTTCAACGTGGTCACCACGGTGGCCACGGGTGGTGCCGGCTCGGCGACCAAGGCGGGCACGGTCGCCAAGGTCCTCTCGGCGACCGGCAAGGCGGGCCGTCTGATCGACCCGATCACGTACATCAGCAAGGCCGGCTCGTACGGCAAGTTCAAGGTCGGCGAACTCTTCACGCACTTCAACAAGGTCGACGGAGCCTTCCCGAAGATCGACGACGTGGTCTGGAAGGACCTCCCGAAGGCCGACGTCCCGGGCGTCAGGTTCCCGCATCCGCAGGACACGGTCCGCCTCCTCGACGACGCGCTGGGCCGCCCCCAGTACTACGACAAGACCAGCAACCAGCTCCTGGACCACACGGGCGCCCCGAAGCAGGACCTCACGACGGTCCCGAAGGGCTCGGACCACCCCCTGGCCGAGGTTCCGAAGCACGAGCAGGTCCCGGCCGGCGTCGGCGCCCACACGCCGCACAACAGCCACACGGATCCGGGCGGCGGCAGCACCGGCCACGGCGGCACGGACACCACCCCGACGGGCGGCCACGCCTCGGGCGACCACACCCCGCCGGCCGGCGCCCACGGCGACGGCCCGACGGGCGGCGCCCACGGCCCCTCCATGGGGGGCGACCACGTGCCGGGCGGTGGTGATCACGGGGGTTCGGACGGCAGTGGCGGCCGGCCGCCGACGGGTGGCCACGCGGACGACTCGTTGCCCCGTCCAGAGCCTCGGCCCTTCGAACGAGGGGGCGAGACTGAGCAGCGCATCCGGAACGCCCTGCACCCCGGCAAGCCGAAGCCGCCGGACCTGGAGGAGGCACTGAACAATCTGGCCGACAACCCCGTGGGTCAGGAAGTGGCTGATCTGATCGCCTCGGGCAAGTTCAAGGGTATGCAGAACTTCGAGCAGGTCGTGGGCAGCTTCAGCCAGAAGAACGCGATGGCGGGCGGGATCGAACAGCTCCGGCTGGCCGACCAGCTCTACGAGAGCGGTGTCAGGGACATCAGATTTGAGATCAAGGGCGGCGTCGAGATCAAGCCGGGAGTGACCACCGGCGCGGGTACCGACATGGACGTGATGGCCCGTGACGCCGACGGAAAGATTTACGGATATCAGTTCAAGGAGGTAGCAAACCCGAAGAAGGCCGTCGACAAGATGTGGAACAACATCGATCAGCTGGAGGAATGTGGTGCCGACGTCAAGGTCTTCGTCGTGGACACCAAGGGCAGCGTCGCGGACATGCTGGCGTCCGGTATCGAGGAGAAACTCGCCAGGCTCTACACCAAAAAAGAAGTGATCGTTGTAATTCGCGTCGAGGACGGGACGCTCATGTACCCGCCTGGCGCCAGCTTCATGCCAGGAGGACGACCTTGATTGCCACTACACCCGTCGCGCGGTGGTCGTGGGGGGAGCCCGGCCGGGAGACTGACCTGGTCCGGGAGGCGGTCTGCCGCTTCCTTCGAGCTCTCAGGGTTCTCGACCGGCACCGGCTGGCGACGCCGCAGGGCGGGCGCGTCGCCGTGGTGGTCTCCGAGGAGGGCGGCCGGGGCGCCCTGCTCCGTGCTGAATTCCCCGTCGGCGCGCCGGATGTAGACGCCGTGGAGGGGTCACCGTTCGCCGAGGCGCTGGTGGCACGGATCGAGGACGGTCTCGCGCCCGGCGAGGTGGACGGCGTGGATCTGTACGCCGTCTGCGATGGCGTCGTGGAGACGGGGACCGGTGGCGCCGAGGCGGTGGAGGGGCTCTTCGCGCTCACCACGATGGTGTCCGAGGAGTATTTCCACGTGGGGCTGACGACGTTCTGCGATGCCTGGATGCCGTTCGATCTGCGGGGACGTGCGCAGGAGGCCGTGTTCGCGGCGAACCGGCCCCGCTTGGCCACGGCTCTCGCGGAGATCGCCGAGGCGCTCGACGTGGAGATCGATCCCGAGGACGCCACCTGGTTCGGCTTTCCGACGGAATCGGGTGTCGAGAACCACTACAAGGACGACGGCTCCGCGTCCGATGTGTGGGGAAGCTTCGAGATTCCCTACCGGAACCGCATCTTCAGCCAGACCCCGAGGTTCACGGCCGGGTACGGGCGGCGGGCCTCCGGACCCGTGCGGTACGTCCCGGTGGTGGGATCCGCGGAGGTACTGGGATACCTGTGGGCGTCGGACGTCGAGGGCGCAGCGAGTTTCGAGCCGCGTGACGCGGCCGACCTCGACGGTTACCGAGCCGGCCTGGTCTGGCTCGACCGGCTACAGGAGGCGTACGACCGGGGCCTGTCTCCCACCGCCGCGCTCGTCGAGCTCGGTGGGAATCCCGGTGATCCCGTGGCCGGGCGGGCCGATGTGAACGGGACGGTCGAAGCGGAAGATTTCCGGAACCTGGCAGAGCTGGCGCTGGAATAGGGAAATTCTCCTCTCGCTTCCGGTGCGCGCTCCGAAGGAGAGCGGCCCGTGGCTGCCGACCGGAGGGTCACCCCCGCCGTGTACGCCCGCAACGCACCCCGCCTTGTTGCGGTGGAAGGAAGGGACGTTGCTCGTGATGTACGGATGCTTCACCGCGCGGAGGCCGGGGCCGGAAGGTATTGCTCGCGTGCTTGCCGCGGCGTTCGGTGTTCCTCTGCTGTCCGTGGACGTCTCCCTGGAAAGCGAGATGGAAAACCGCAATGGGGATGCGTCGGTCACATGCGACTACGAGTACTTGAGCGGTGACCTCGCCTGCAACCTGAGCGTGTACGGCGCCAAGGAAGTGGCCCCGCAACCGTCAGAGGAGGAACTGACGAGGGCTCTGGCGCGTGGGCTGGACACAGTGGTGCTCACTTCCTGGGGAACGATGCCCTCGATCCGCAAGGTGGTGACTCCGCAGGGCGGGACGACCTTCGCGCGGGTGGAATTCCTGGAGGGGGAGGGGGAGGGCTGCCTCGTGACGGCGACGGAGACCGCTCTTCCGGTGTTCCCCCGGGCGGTGGTGGAAAAGTTTCCCGAGGTCGTACGCGGTTCCCCCGTGGCCGCACCGCTGGCGGACGGACTGCTGGCCGGCGCCGATCGGAACAGTCCGGCCGGTGATGTCCGCGACCTGGTCTGGGCGTGGGAAGCGCTCATTTCGCGGATGGCCGCAGGCTGGCCGCCCTCCGACTGGTACGGAGCGGCGATGTACGGGGAGGACCTGGAGAACCGTGATCGGCTGGCCGCAGCCGTGGAGGCGCTGCCCGCCGACGAACGGGCGCAGGCGGAGGCTGTCGTGGAGTCCCTTGACGCCGCCTTCCGGGAAGGCACCGCGGACGACGGCGGCCGGGCGCTCGCGGCAGCGCTCGAAGGCGGATCCGAGGGCTTCGCATCCGCGCCCTGGTATTGGCGCCGACGTCCGGTCGCTCTGCCGTGGGAAACTGAGGAGTGATCACATCGGAGCCCGTGGGTGAATGGTTCTGGGAACCGACCCCCGTGTCCGGTGCCGCCGAGAGCCGCATTACGCGGGCTTTCGGTCTGCTGACCGACGTCAGGAACACTCTGGCCTCCCTCGGCCTGGCCACGGGTGCGGGAACGGGTTCGGTCGTACTCAGCGACCGGCGCGCGATGGCCAGGCCCCTGTTCGAACTCCATGACGTCCCGGTGGAAGCCGGTGACGGCTTCGGTCCGGGGGTCGCCGCCTTGCCGCTGTTGCCGGAGCGTCTCCTGACGCTGAGTCTGAAGCTGCCCGGCGAGTGGACGGAATCCGGCGCCGGGCGCCGGGCGGAGAAGCTGTTCACCGTACGGGTCGACGTATGGGGCGAGGGCGCCGTGCTGCTGGCGCTGTCCACCTACGCGGACGCCTGGCTGACGCTGGACCTCAGGGAGCGCCCGCAACCGGAGGTGGCCGCGGAGAACGCGCCGCGCCTGGCCACCGCCCTGAAGCGGATCTCCGAGCTGACGGGTTCGGAGACCGACCCGGGTGACCCGACCCGGCACGCCCTGCCCACCGCGGAGGGCTTCGGCGACCTGCTGGCGGAGGGGGCGGAGTACGACGACTCGTGGGGCACCTTCGAGGTTCCCGGCCGCTGGAAGCGACTCATGGCCCTGGTCCCGGGAGGCGCCGAGGGCCAGGACTACGAGAGCAGTACGGAACATCCCGTCCGCTACGCACGCGTACGGCGCGGAGAGCGCGTTCTGGGCTTCCTCTGGGCGTCCGTCGGTGATGCGGCAGCCGGGTACGAGCCCCGCAACGCGGCGGGTGACGCGGCCTTCGCGGCCGGTGTGCCGTGGTTGCTGAGGCTCCGTTCCCTGCGGGCGAGGGGCTTCGGGGCGCCGGAGGCGCTGGAAGAGCTGCTCGGTGACCGGGAGGACGGCCCGGAGGGTTCGGCCGTCGAAGCCACGGCCTATGAGGCGCCTTCGCTGGACGCGTTGGAGGAACTGTCGGGAAGGTTCTAAGGACGCCAAGGAGCAAGGAGGAGCCGTGTCGCTTCTGATGCGTGCGCCGAAGGAGAGCGGTTCGTGGTTCTGGGATCTCGACGACGCGACCGAGCCCGGGCTTGAGCCGGCGCTCAGGACGGCGGCGCGGATGTCCGACGTGCTGTCCGCGCACGGTCTCCTCGATCCGCAGGCCCTGGAGTGGAGCTGGTTCGAGGTCGGCAAGGGCGGGCTGGGCATCGACAGCGGGCTGAGCCTCCTGAGCAGGTCCCTGGGAGACGAGGAGCTGGCGGACGAGATCCGTGGCTGCCGGCCGGTGGGCCACCCCCGCGCGGAGATGACGGGGTTCGTGGTCGTCGGATCGGGGACGTGGTTCGACGCAGGAGGAACCGCTCGCAGCGAGGGACGCCTGGTCGAGCTCCTGGTGTCGCCGGACTCCATCGGGCCTTCGGCCGAGTTGTCGGTGCACCACGATGTCTGGGCCACCTGCGACTTCCGCGGCAACCCGCACCCCACCGTGTACGCCCGTAACGCACCCCGCCTCGCCGCGGCCCTGCGGGAACTCGACGCGGTGCTGGGGGTCGAGGCCGAGCCCGGGGAACCCACGTACTTCGGCATGCCGAAGGCCTACGGGCTTGAGGACGCGGAACTCCTCGACGGCCGCGGCCCCGATCTCACCGACCTGATGTGAGGAGGTGGCAGCCCGTCACGGACCTGCCTCAGGCTCTGAGGAGCTATTCATCGAGTATGGGCCAGCTCCCAAGACATACCAGGAAGCCAATGGGAAGGTGCGAGAGGTGACCAAGGTCAACGAGCCGGATCTCCAAGGGTGGATGGAGGAAGGCCGCCGAAACGTCGTTGATGTGGCGGACATGCTCGGTGTGCCGCCTGAGATGTACACACATGACCCCATGAGTCTCATTCCTGCTCTTCAAGAGTACGTCTCACGTGCTCCACTCAATGAATTCGAGCAGGCGGACTGGGTCACCCTGCACAGTGACCTGATGTCCTACGTCGCCGACTATCTGGTTCAGAAGCACGGCGCACGATGGACGGTCGCAGAGGACCCTGCGGTACCTCGGGGATACCGCTTCGTCATCGAAGCGACAGGTCGCGATGAACAGATCCGCAGGATCGATCCGATCGATGTGGTCATGAAAGAGTTCTCCAGTCTCCCGGTCGATATCACCCGCATGCTGGTGACTGTGGAACTCGCATTGCGCTTGGTGCCGCCGCTTGGCTAGGTGAATGCGAACTTCTCGAATGGCCGATACTGCGCGGCGGTCAGTTCATGCTGGAGGTAATGCCGTGATGACCCATACGCCAGTTGCTCGGTGGACGTGGGGGCGCGATACCGACACGGCCGATTTCCTCTTCGACTGTCTGGGCGATCTACTGTCCGCATATTCGGTCCTGGTCACCCACCGGCTTGCGGCGGGTGGTTCGAAGATCCGCTTGAGTGTTCCGGAGTCGGGAAAGCCGAACAGCCTTCTGTTCGAGGGTGAGTTCGTGTTGCCGGTGGGGCGGGGCTCCGCCGGATCGGCCGAACTGCTCGCTCGTGAAGTCAGGTCCGCACTCCGTCCTGGCGGCATCGGATCTGTGGATGCCTCGATCTCCTGCTCCGCCATGCGAGACGGTGAAGACGGCGAGGTTGTGGAGGAGGGGGTGTTTCTCCTTGGAGCTTCCGCATTCGATGGATTCGTTGCCGTCGACCTGGTGACGTTCTCGGATGCCTGGATGCGTCACGACCTGAGGGGGAACGCGCAGCCAGCCGTGTACGAGGCGAATGCGCCGCGGCTGGCCGCAGGCCTTCGCGATCTCGCGGAGGTGCTCGGCTCGGAGACGGAGCCGGAGGACGCGACGTACTTCGGCAGGCCGACCGAGACCGGGGTGGAGAACTTCTTCGGGCGTGACGGCAGCGCCTCCGATGTGTGGGCCAGTTTCGAAATCCCCTACAGGAATCGGGTGTTCTACCATGCGCCCGCGTTCCAGGAGGGATACCGCCGCTCGGCGGACGGCGAGGTGCGGTACATCCCAGTGCGCGGCGAGCGTGGGGTGCTCGGCTACTTGTGGGCCTCGGACGCGGAAGGTGCCGCAAGCTTCGAACCCCGGGACGACGCAGAGGAGGCAGGCTATAAGGCCGGACTTCTCGGGCTTGACCGTCTGCAGTCCGCTTACGCGCGTGGCCTTTCCCCCTCCCAGGCGCTTGACGAGGTGGCCGGCGTCGTGGGGGCCGAGAGGCCCGGTAGCTCGGATCTGGCCTCCCTGCGGGAACGTGCGAGCGAAGATCCGTCGGCTGCGCCACCGCCGCCGTCCTGACTCTGGCCTTCGGTGCGCCGGTGGCGCTCGTGAATCCGCCCGGCGCCGGCTTCGTACCAGGAGGACGGCCTGGCCCAGGAATAGGGGTGCCCGTGCCGGGCCCGCACGTCTCGCGTTGATCAGATCCGTTGCGGGTGCAACTGGGAGGCGGCGAGCCGCGTGTAGGTGTGAGGGCAGTCCGCGCGGTCCGCCGAGGGCGCCGTCGGTGTCGCCCGGGCGAACGGGCGTACTACGGTCATGGCGGACGGGAACGCAGACAGGAAGGGGGGCCGCCGTGGCGGCTGAGGACTACGACAGCCAGTTGCTGGAGTCGGTCGCGGTGCGGCGGCGCAGGCTGCGGGATGCCGTGTTGTTCGGGGCCCAGCGGGGGCGGCGGATGGCAGACGAGCGGATCGGCAAGGCCGTCGCCGGGTTGGTCATCGCCGCCGTGCTCTGCGCGGGATGCGTGGGGTGGTCTTTCGTTTCGCACCGGCTGATCGGCAAGACGGGGACGCCGGGGCAGGTCAGTACCCGGTGATAGGTTCGATCGAGTGGTGAGCATGGGGGCAATGGCAGGCACGGCACTGAGCCGCGTGACGCTCATCGGCGAACGTCGGCGGATGGATCTCGTCCTGCCGTCGCGGGAGCCAGTCGGGAGGTTGCTCCCCGATGTCATCCGGATGCTGGACGACCGGGTCGCCGCGCAGCCCACGCTGCGGCACCTGGTGACCGGCGACGGGACGGTCCTCGCGCACGAGTCGACCCTGGAAGAGGCCGGTGTCGCCGACGGCGCCGTGCTGCGCCTCATGCGGGTGCAGGACGTGCCGTCCGCGCCCGTCGTGCACGACGTCACCGACGAGGCGGCCGACGACCTCGACGTACGCGCCTGGCGCTGGCGTCCCTCCGCGCGGCGGGTCAGCGCGGGGGCGGGCCTGGTCGGATGGGCGCTGGTCGCCGGGTGGTTCGCTCGCCGGGAGTTCGAACCGGGCGCCGTGGCCGGGGCCCTGCTGGTGGTGGCCGCCCTCGCGGCCGGCGCGGGTGCGCTGGCCGGGCGGTTGAAGAGTTCCGGGCTGGCGGCCGCGCTGCTGACGACCGCCGGCGCCCTCGGCGTGCTCGGCGCGTGGACCCTGGCCGATGCCCAGCACTGGAACGGGATGGGGCGCCTCGCCGTCACCGCCGGGGCCGTCGCGGCGGCCTTCGCGCTGCTCGGGTGGTTCACGCCGCTGGGCCGGGGCGGGCTGATCGGGGCCGCGGCCGTCGTCGGGCTCGCCGGGGCCTGGGAGGCCGTGGCCCTGGCGCAGGGCGGTGCGGGGGCACGGACCGGGGCCGTACTCGCCGTCCTGTCCGTCATCCTGCTCGGGGTGCTGCCCCGGCTCGCGCTGGCCGCCGCGGGGCTGACGGGCCTCGACGACCAGCGGGCGCGCGGCACCTCCGTGAGCCGCTACAGGGTGGCCACCGCCTTGGGGGCCACCCACCGCGGGATGATGCTGGCGACGCTGGTCACCGCCGTCTCGGCGGGTGCGGCCGGAGTGCTCGCGCTGTCCGAGCCGACCGTCTGGACGGTGTCCCTGTCGGTGGCCGTGGCCGCCGTACTGTGGCTGCGCGCGAGGGCGTTCCCGCTCGTCGCGGAGGTCGTCGTCCTGATGCTGGCCGGGAGCGCCGTCACGGTGGCCGCGCTGCTGGTGTGGGCCGGGCGCGCCGGTGCGGCGGGGCCGCTGGCGGCCCTGCTGGCGCTGGCGCTGGCCGCGCTCGGGGTGCTGGCGGTGCAGCCGCCCGAGCACCTGCGGGTACGGCTGCGGCGGATCGGGGACACGGCCGAGTCGCTCGGCGTCATCGTGCTGTGCCCGCTGCTCATCGGGGTGTTCGGCGTGTACGGGCGGCTGCTCGGCACCTTCGCGTAAGGGTTGCGACCAGGCATGAACCAGCACGACGATCAAGATCAACAGGACTGGCAGTCCGGGGTGCTCGGGGAGCTGACCGGGGCCCGGCCCCGCGGCCCCGTCGCGGACTCCGTGTCCCGGCCCGCACCTGCGGAACCGGTGGTCCAGGAACCGGTGGTCCAGGAGCCGGTGGCGCAGGTGCCTGCGGCCGCCCCCACCACCAGGCCCGCCCCCGTACCGCGGCGCCCGTACGTCGCGCCCGAGACCGTTCCCGTGCCCGGGTCCGACGCTCCGGCCCGCCGGGCCCGCCACGGCGATCCGCTGCTCCGCCGTACCCTGCGGACCGTACGCGCCGCCCTCGGCTCCTCCGCCGCCCGCGCCGTCGCCGCCGAGACCGGCCTCGCCACCCGCGTGCAGCAGCCCGTCACGACCGGCCGCCACATCGTCGTCACCAGCATCCGCGGCGGCTCCGGCAAGACCACCGTCGCGGCGCTGCTCACCCGCACGTACAACCACCTTCGACACGACCCGGTGCTCACGCTGGAGGCGGACGCCGCCCTCGGTACCCTCCCCGTCCGGCTCGGAGTCCCGTCGCTGCGCTGGACCTGCGGCGACCTCGCCCAGATCGTCCGCCCCTCCATGCAGCTCACCGACATCACCGGCTACCTCGTACCGCTCGCCGAGGGCGGCTGGCTGCTGCCCGGCAGTCAGGGCCGGATCGGCGCCCAGGTGGACGTGGCCGCCTACCGGACCGTCATGGTCGCGCTGCGCCGCTACTTCGGGGTCACCGTCGTCGACTGCGAGACGCTCCCGGGCGAGGTGGCCCGTACGGCCCTCGACACCGCGCACGCCCGCGTGCTCACCGTCCCCGCCACCGCCGAGGGGATCACCTCCACCCGGGCCGTCCTCGACTGGCTCGGCTCGCTGCCCGTGCCCGCGCTGCCGGGCACCGTCGTCGTGCTCACCGCCCAGTCCCCGCACCTGGCCATCGACCTCGGCAAGGCCGCCGGGGAACTGCGCGCGACGGGCGCGGGAGTCGTCGTCCTGCCCTACGACCGCCACCTCGCATCCGGCGGAGCCGTCCGCACCGAACTGCTCGGTGCCGGAACCCGGCGGGCGGCCGTCGAGCTCGCCGCCGAGGTCCTCCAGCGGGCCGTGGACGCCCCGGTCGCCGGCGGTCCGCGGTGACCCAGCGGCTCGTCCACCGGCCCGCCCGGGGCATCCTGCACCCCATCGCGGCCACCGCCCGCACCATCGAGGCCCCGCCCAACCTCCCCGAGGGCAAGATCGGCAGTCCCGCCACCGCGCTGCTGCCGATGGCCGGCGTGATGGGCTCGGTCGTGATGATGACGGTCATCCGCAACAGCCAGTTCGCCGCGGTCGGCGCGATCGTCCTCGTCTTCGCGCTGTTCGGCGCCGTCGCCCTGTTCTGGTCCCAGCGCGGCAAGGCCCAGCGCACCCGCCGCAGCCAGCGCGAGCGCTACCTGGAGTACCTGGAGGAGGAGCGTCAGGAACTCTCCGCCCTGGAGAGGGGCCTGCGCGACGAGGCCCGCCGGCTCAACCCGCCGCCCGAGGCCCTGTACGACCTCGTACGCGACCCCGCGCGGCTGTGGGAGCGGCGCCGCACCGATCCCGACTTCCTGCAGCCGCGGCTCGGCACCGGCGAGGTCGCCGTCCAGCCGGTCGTCCTCGGCCCGAACCAGGGCGGCGTTCTCACCCCGCCCGACCGGTTCATGCTCAACGAGGCCGGCGCGCTGATGGCCCGCTTCGCGCGCGCCGGCGACTTCCCGCTGACCGTGCCGCTCGACCGCGCCGGGAACGTCAGCATCGTCGGCGACCGCGAGGGCGTCCTGCAGGTCGCCCGTACGCTGCTGGTCCATACCGCCGCGCTGCACGCCCCCGACGACGTCGCGATCGGCCTCGGCGTGCCCGGGGAGCGGCTCGGTGACTGGGAGTGGGCCAAGTGGCTGCCCCACGTGCTCGACGGGCAGGAGCACGACGGGCCCGTCGCCGCGCGCCGGATCGCACCGAGCCTGCCCCAGCTGGCCGCCGTCCTCGGACCGGACCTGCGCCGCAGGGCCTCGTACGCCGCGGAGGTGCGCCGCGGCCTGTCCGACCGCAACGCGCTGCGGCTCGCCGCCCGCCTGCTGGTCGTCAGCGACGAGTGGGGGGACAACGCGGTCGAACTGCCGCGCCCCGACACGGCGGTGGGCCTGACCGACATGAACACCACCGTGCTGCACCTGCTCGCCGAGCAGGTCCACGAGCCCGACGAGGTGGCGATACGGATCACCGTGGACGGCGACCGCGTCACCGTACGGGATCTGCGACCCCGCCCCGACGGCCGGGCCGCCGCCACCGCCGAGGGCCTGTGTGACGCTCTCGGCCCGGCCACCGCCGAGGGCCTGGCCCGGATGCTCGCCCCGCTGCGGCTGTCCGCCGAGTCGGTGGCCGAAGGCACCCCGGTCTCAGGGCCGGTCGACTTCATGGGGCTGCTCGGCATCGACGACCCCGCGGCCCTCGACGTCGAACGGCTCTGGGGGCCGCGCGGCGAGCGGGACTTCCTGCGCGTGCCGATCGGTGTCGACGACCGGCACGGTCCGGTCCTGCTCGACCTCAAGGAGTCCTCGCAGCTGGGCATGGGTCCGCACGGGCTGTGCGTCGGCGCGACCGGATCGGGCAAGAGCGAACTGCTCCGTACGCTCGTCCTCGCGCTCGTCGCCACCCATTCGCCCGAGGACCTGGCGATGGTCCTGGTCGACTACAAGGGTGGTGCGACCTTCGCCCCCTTCGAGCGGCTGCCGCACGTCGCCGGTGTCATCACCAACCTGGAGAACCAGAGCGGGCTCGTCGAACGTGTCCACACCAGCCTCGCGGGCGAGGTCAAACGCCGCCAGCAGGTCCTCAAGGACGCCGGGAACGTCGCGGACATCGGGCACTACGCCGTTCTGCGTGCCGAGAAGCCCGAACTGGAGCCGCTGCCACACCTGTTCGTGGTCATCGACGAGTTCGGCGAACTCCTCACCGCCAAGCCCGACTTCATCGACCTCTTCCTGTCCATCGGCCGGATCGGCCGCTCCATCGGCGTGCACCTGCTGCTGTCCAGTCAGCGCATCGAGAGCGGCAAGCTCAAGGGCCTGGAGACGTACCTCTCGTACCGGCTGGGCCTGCGCACCTTCTCCGCCGACGAGTCGCGCACCGTCCTCGACACCACCGACGCCTTCCTGCTTCCGCCGCTGCCCGGCTTCGGCTACCTCAAGGTGGACACCTCCACCTACTCCCGCTTCAAGGCCGGGTACGTCTCCGGGCGCCACCGGGGGCCGGCCGCGCACGGGGACGCGGAGGCCGAGGGGCCGCGCGCGCTCGCGTACCCCTCCTTCAACACGCTCCAGGACAGCGCCGGCTCCTCCGATGCCGAGGAGCGGCCCGCGGCGACCGCCCGCGAGACCGGGCCGACGGTCCTCTCCGTCATCGTCGACCAGCTCGCCGACGCCGCTCCGCCCGTACGCCGGATCTGGCTGCCGCCGCTGCCCGAAGCGGTCCCGCTCGACGCCGCCGCCGGACCGGTGTCCGTCACCGGCAGCGGGCTGCGGCTCGGCCACCCCCGGCAGGCCCCGCTGCGGGTGCCGCTCGGTGTTCTCGACGACCCCGCCCGGCAGTGGCGCGGCCCCTGGGAGCTTGATCTGACGGTGGCGGGCGGTCACACCGCCGTCAACGGCGGGCCGCAGTCCGGCAAGACCACCCTGCTCCGCAGCCTGGCGCTGTCGCTCGCGCTGACCCATACCCCGCAGGAGGTCGCGATCTACGGCCTCGACCTGGCCGGGGGCGGTCTCGCCGCGCTCGCGGGGCTGCCGCACGTCGGCGGTATCGCCGGGCGGGCCGACCGGGAGCGGGCCGCCCGTACCGTCGCCGAGGTGCGCGGCATGCTCGACGCCCGCGAGCGGCTGTTCCGCGAGTACGGCATCGACTCGGTCGAGCAGTTGCGGCGACTGCGCGCCGAGGGCCGCCCGGCGGAACTCGCCTCCACCGACATCGTGCTGCTGATCGACGGGTACGGGGCGCTGCGCGAGGAGTTCTCGGACCTCGACGACGCCGTCACCGACCTGCTCAAGCGGGGCGGCGGCTACGGCATCCACGTCGTCGCGGGCATGCTGCGCTGGAACGACGTGCGCATCGCGAACCAGTCGCTGTTCGGCAGCCGGGTGGAGCTGCGCCTCGGAGACCCCTCCGACTCCGCCATCGACCGCAAGCTGTCCGAGACCATCTCCCCGGACAATCCGGGCCGGGCCCTCACCGACGCCAAGCTGTTCGCCCAGGTGGCGCTGCCGCGCATCGACGGCGCGAACGGCACCACCGACCTGGCGGCCGCCCTGGAGGATGCCGCGGGAACCGTCCGGGCCACCTGGCACGGCGACATCGCGTCACCGGTACGGGTGCTGCCGTCGCGGCTGCCCGCCGCCAGGCTGCCCTCTGCGCACGAAGAGCCGTACCGGATCCCCATCGGCGTGGACCAGGACGTCCTCGCACCGGTCCTGCTGGACCTGTTCGAGCACGACCAGCACCTGCTGGTCCTCGGCGACAACGAGAGCGGGAAGACGAACCTGCTCGCGCTCATCGCCCGCCAGCTCATCGAGCGGTACGGGGACGACGAGCTGGTCTTCGCCGTCTACGACCCGCGGCGCGGGCTGCGCGGTGTGGTGCCCGAGCCGTACCGGGGCGGATACGCCCACAACGCGAAGGTCGCGGCCGCGCTGTCGGCCGGGATCGCCAAGGAACTGGACAAGCGACTTCCGGAGGACGGCATCGACCCGGACGAGCCGGGCGACGCCGCCACGTTCACCGGGCCGCGCATCGTGGTCCTCGTCGACGACTACGACATCCTGACCACCGCCGGGCAGCAGCCGCTCCAGGCTTTCGTGCCGTACCTGCCGTCCGCCCAGGACATCGGGCTGCACTTCGTCGTGGCCAGGCGGGTTGCCGGTTCCTCGCGCGCGCTGTACGAGCCGCTGCTGACCACCCTGCGGGAGTCGGGGACGGCGGCGCTGGTGATGAACGGCGAGCGCGCCGAGGGGCAGTTGTTCCCGAGGCTGTACGCGAGCGCGCAGCCGCCGGGCCGCGGCGTGCTGGTCCGGCGCGGTCACCCGCACCGGCTCATCCAGACGGCACTGACCACTCGCCCCGAGGGAGCCGTTTCCGCCGCTCCCTCCGACCTCCAGGACAAGCCGAACCCATGACCAAGGACGTCATCGCCCTCACCCCCCGGATGCCCGATCCCGCCGCTCTGCTGGTGGCACTGGCCGCGGGCGGCACGGAGCTCGATGTCGCCGTCACCGGGGAGGGAGCAGTGCTCCAGCTGGTGGGCGCCGGAGGCCGTCCGCTGGTCTCGGTCGAGGCGCCCGTACTGGTCCAGGTGCCCGGGGAGGTGGAACGGCTGCTCGGTACCCCGTCCGCGACCCCGGTGTGGTGGACGGAGACCCGCGCTTCCACCGCCGTCCCCGAGGCGGGCGAGCTGGCGGGGGCGGTCGCCGGGCGGCTGGCCGAGGTACTGGGCGGGTTTGTGTGGCCGCGGGGCGCGGGCCGGGTCGCGCCGGTCGCGGTGACCTCCGAGGTGTCCGCGGCTCCGGCGCCGGAGGGCGCCCTGCCGACGGTGGACGTGGTCACGGAGTCGACGGCGGTGGTGCTCGCCGACCGGCCGCTGGTGCCGCTGACGGCCTGGCTCTCGGATGTCCTGCGGACCACGGCGGGCTTCGGCGCGGCTCTGCAGATCGTCACCCCGGGGCACTGCCGGCTGAGCCTGCCGCTGCGCACGGCCCTGACCGGGGCGCCGAACCGGTGGGTCGTACGGGACCCCGAGTGCGGGTACTACGACGGTCTGTCGGGTGCGGTGCTGCGGTGGCAGGACGGCACGTTCACACCGGACCGGGACGGGGCCGGGCAGTCGCGGCCCGCCCAGGCCTTCCAGCAGGTGGACGACTCCGGGGAACGCCGCCTGACGGTGTCCTTCCGTACGAGCCGCCCCGCCGAGGAGGAACTGCTCCTGGGCGGGGCGCTGGAGACGGTGTGGCGGGCGCTGACGGGGGAGCCGCCGTCGGGCTGGGGCACGGCGGAGCCGGTGAACCTGCCGTGGTCGCCGAGGCAGTTGACGGACCTCGCGCGCAGCCGCGTGCCGGAGCCCACGCTGATCACGGTGGTCGGGGGCCCGGGGCGGCCCGGGCTGGCCACGGTAAGGGTCTCGCGGACCTCGGCGGGGGTGGAGGAGGACGTCGTCCTGTCGCTGGGGTACGGATCCTCGGAGCCGGTGCCGCTGGAGGCCGTGGCCGGGCTGGCCGAGACGCTGGCCGGCGGCCACGGGCTGATCAGCATGCTGGTCACGGTGGGGCCGGGGCGGAGGGACCTGAGCCTGGCGCCGCGGCTGGTGGCGCCGCCGCTGCCGGTGTCGTTCACGCTGGGCGGGGACGGGGTGGCGGAGGTCACCCTGACGCACGCGCGCCGGCCGCCGCTGGTGGTACGGCCGGTCCAGGTCGGCCCGTCGAAGCGCCCCGGGCTGCACTATCCGCTGGGGGACGGCACCGATCCGGGTGCCTGGGAGGCGCTGGAGAGCCTTCTGAGCCACCTCCGTGCCTCCGGACCGGCCGGATCCCACGGGCCGGGGCCGGATCCCAGGGGTCGGGGCTAGGCTCGGGAGGGAGTGGGCCGACGGGCGAGGAGGCAGCGTGACCGAGCGCAAACCGCCGGGGGTCGGCGTTGAGTCCTGGGTGGACCGGCAGATCCGGGAGGCCGCCGAGCGCGGGGAGTTCGAGGACCTGCCGGGCTGGGGGAAGCCGCTGGCCTCGCTCGACGCCCCGTACGACGAGATGTGGTGGGTCAAGGACAAGCTGCACCGCGAGGGGTTCGCGGTGCTGCCGCCCGCGCTCGCGCTCCGCAAGGAGGCCGAGGACGCGCTGGAGGCCGCCCGGGCGGCGCGCACCGAGCGCGCCGCGCGGGAGGTCCTGACCGCGGTCAACGAGAAGATCCGCGCGGCGCTGCGCATGCCGCCGCCCGGACCGCCGCTGGGCCTCACCGAGTACGACGTCGAGGCCCTGCTGGAGGAGTGGCGCGAGGGCCGGGGCGGCACGTAGCCGACCCGGGCCCACGCCGTACGGCGCCGTGCGTGGCCCGGCGGGGTCGGGGCCCCGAGGGGCGGGGCGGCACGTAGCCGACCCGGGGCCGACGCCGTACGGCGCCGCGCGCGGCGCGGCGGGGGTCAGCCCGCGCCGCCGCCGGCGCGGACCAGGCCCGTTTCGTAGGCCAGGACCACCACCTGGACGCGGTCGCGCAGGCCCAGCTTCGTCAGGATGCGGCCCACGTGGGTCTTGACCGTGGCTTCCGACAGGACCAGGCGGGCCGCGATCTCGCCGTTCGAGAGGCCCTGGGCGACGAGGAGCATGACCTCGCGCTCGCGCTCCGTCAGCCGCTCGATCTCCTTGTTCCGCGGCTCGGACGTGGTCGTCGGCAGCATCGGGGCGAAGCGGTCCAGCAGCCGCCGGGTCGTCGACGGGGCGACCACCGCGTCGCCGCTGTGCACCGAGCGGATCGCGGCCAGCAGCTCCGCCGGCGGGACGTCCTTCAGCATGAACCCGCTCGCGCCCGCCTTCAGGCCCGAGAACGCGTACTCGTCCAGGTCGAAGGTGGTCAGGATGATCACCTTGGGGTGCTCTTCGGGCTCGCAGATGCGCCGGGTCGCCTCGACTCCGTCCAGCTTGGGCATGCGGACGTCCATCAGCACCACGTCCACCTTGGTGGCCCGCAGCACCTCCAGCGCCTCCAGGCCGTCGCCGGCCTCGGCGACGACCTCCATGTCCGGCTGGGCGGCGAGCACCATCCGGAAGCCGGTGCGCAGGAGTACCTGGTCGTCGACCAGCATCACTCGGATGGACATCAGTTACCTCGTCCTCGTACTCGTCATCATCTTTTTTTGAGCGGGAGCAGTGCGCTGATGCGGAAGCCGCCGCCGGGCCGCGGGCCCGCGTCCAGGGTGCCGCCGACCATGCCGATGCGCTCCCGCATCCCGATCAGTCCGTGCCCGGCGCCGTCCGCGCCGCCGTCCTCGTACAGTTCGTGCGGCGAGCCGCGGCCGTCGTCCTCGACGAGCAGGCCGAGCCCGTCGTCGAAGTAGACCAGCCGGACGCTGGCCTTCGCCTCGGGCCCCCCGTGCTTGCGGGTGTTCGTCAGCGCCTCCTGCACGATGCGGTACGCCGTCAGCTCCACGCCGCTGGGCAGCCGCCGCGGGGCGCCCTCGACCTCGAAGTCCACGTCGAGCCCGGCCGCCCGGACCTGCTCGACCAGGACCTCGATCTGCTCGACATCGGGCTGCGGCACGTAGTCCTCGGACTCCTGGGGCTCTCCGGTGCGCAGGACGCCCAGCAGCCGCCGCATCTCGGCGAGCGCCTGGCGCCCGGTGCCGGAGATGGTCTGGAGGGCCTCCTTGGCCTGTTCCGGGGCCACGTCCATGACGTAGGCGGCGCCGTCGGCCTGGACCACCATCACCGAGACGTTGTGCGCGACGACGTCGTGCAGCTCGCGGGCGATCCGGGCGCGCTCGGCGGCGACGGCCACCTTGGCCTGGGCCTCGCGCTCCTTCTCCAGGCGCTGGTTCCGCTCGACGAGCTGCGCGTAGTAGGCGCGGCGGGTGCGCAGCGAGTCGCCCGTCACCCAGGCGAGGGCGAAGGGGACGCAGGCGAACAGCACGAACCCCACGTTGTCGGCGAGGCTGCCCTTGTCCACGGTGAAGCGCACCGCGTACAGCGGGGAGGCCGTCAGACCGATGGCGAGCGCCAGCCGGGACAGCCGCCGCGAGACCTCGGCGGAGGCCGCCACCGTGAACAGGATGACCAGCATGGCCAGGTTGGAGGTGTTCGCCTCGGTGTGGGTCGCGAGCTGGTAGACGCCGGCGCCGACGGCCAGCCAGAACATCTGCGGGGTCCACTTGCGGCGCAGGGCGACGACGACGCCCATCGCCACGACGGCGGGTACGGCGATCAACTGCGCGCGGGTGCCGCCGAAGCTGCTGTCGGCGACCTGCAGCAGCGCGATCCCGGACAGGAGGACAGCCCAGAAGCTGTCGACGCCCGTCGGGTGTCTGCGGAGGAAGTCGTAAAGGCGCTGCACGTAACCCAGAGTAGGCAAAGGAGATAGGTGCTGGAGTCAACCACAGGGGCGAACCTGCCCCCGGGGGAGTACTCCGCAAGGTGGAGGCCGAGCTTAGCCTTTGGTGGGTGAGCATCCAGGACGAAACCCGAGGTCCGCTCCGGTGGCGGGCGGCGATGGAGGCCGCGCTGTACGGCCCCGGCGGCTTCTACGTGCGCCCCGGCGGGCCCGGCCCGGCGGGGCACTTCCGCACCTCGGTGCACGCCTCGGCCCTGTACGCGGGGGCCGTGGCCCGGCTGCTGGGCTGGGTCGACGAGCGGCTCGGGCACCCGGACCGGCTGGACCTGGTCGACGTGGGGGCCGGGCGGGGCGAACTGCTGGCCGGGGTGCTGGCCGCGCTGGAGCCGGGGACGGCGGCCCGGGTGCGCCCGTACGCCGTGGAGCGCGCGGCGGCGCCGGAGGGGCTGGACCCGCGGATCCGGTGGGTCGCGGCGCCGCCCGGCGGGACGACGGGACTGCTGTTCGCGAACGAGTGGCTCGACAACGTACCGCTGGAGATCGCCGAGGACGGCCGTTACGTCCTGGTCGCGCCCGACGGTACGGAGAGCAGGGGCGGCGCCCTCGAAGGCGAGGACCTGGCCTGGCTGGAGCGGTGGTGGCCGGCCCCGGGCCGCGCGGAGATCGGCCGCCCGCGCGACGAGGCCTGGGCCTCGGCCGTGGCGGGCCTGGAGCGGGGGCTCGCCGTGGCCGTGGACTACGCCCACACCCGCGCGGCCCGGCCCCCGTTCGGCACGCTCACCGGTTTCCGGGCGGGCCGGGAGGTACCGCCGGTCCCGGACGGCAGCTGCGACGTCACCGCCCACGTGGCGCTGGACGCCTGCGCCGGGCCGGGCGCGGTGCTGCTGAGCCAGCGCGAGGCGCTCACCGCCCTCGGCGTCAGTGGCGGCCGGCCCCCGCTGGCCCTGGCCCGGGCCGACCCGGCGGCGTACGTCCGGGCCCTGGCGGGCGCCGGCGAGGCGGCCGAGCTCACGGCGCGGGGCGGGCTCGGCGACTTCGGCTGGCTGGTGCAGCCGGTCGGCATCCCGGCCTGGCGGCCGTAGCGGAGGCGGCGGCCGAGGCGGCGCCGGCCGGGGGTTACAGCCGCTTCGCGCTGCGCAGCGTCGTCGCGTAGTAGCCGTTGCCGTCGAGCCGCGAGGTGCCGCCCTTGTCGCCGATGGTCGGCCCGTTGGCCTCTTCCCGGCTGGAGATGAAGATCTTGTGGCCGTCGGTGTCGGTGCCGAGGTAGATGCCGGTGTGGTCCAGGCGGTCCTTGGTGCGGGCGTCGAGCTTGAAGAACAGCAGGTCGCCCGGCTGGATCAGGTCGATCGCGGTGGGCCGGTCCTCGGGGGTGACGCCCTTGAGCGCCAGCACGTCCGCGCCCAGGGCGGAGCGGGCCATCCCGTTCGCGGTGCGCGGCAGGCCGGCGCCGGGCTTGTCGTCGGGCAGCAGGGGGTAGCGCGCCCGGTACCCGAAGACGGTGCGGACGAAGCCCGAGCAGTCCATCGACCGGTAGCGGGCGCTCTGGGCCGCCTTCTTCGTGCCGTTGCGGAAGGTGTACGGGGTGCCGAGGTAGTCGTAGAAGTCCGACTGCTCCAGGCGCAGGTCGTTGCCCTCGGAGCCGCTGGGGTTGATGGGGCCGAAGGAGGCGTCACCCGCGTACGCGACGCCCTGGGCGTCCTTCTTCACCGGGGCCTGGTCGCCGTACTGGAAGGCCGTCGCGAAGATGTCGTCCTCCTGGCTCCCGAAGTACTTCTTGAACCACTCCTTGAACCACTGCTCTTTCTCCGCGCCCTCCTTCCACGCCTCGGGCATCAGCCGGACCCAGTTCTCGGTCACGACCCGGGTCTTGGTGTTGGCGGGCTCGGTGAAGGTGCGGCTCGGCCCGGTGAGGGTGGCCGTGCGGGCGCCGTCGGTGAAGGTGGCCAGCACCTGGCCGGTGCCGTCGCGCATCACCGACCGGTCGGGGCCCTTGAGGCGTTCCCACTTCTGGGCGCCCGCCTCGCCCGCCTTCAGGCCCGCCGCGATGTTCTTGTCGTCGACCATCTGGACGGCGGGCGCCTTGGCCTGCTCCTCCGTGCGCAGGGCGTACGTGAGGTACGCGCTGCCGCCCAGCAGGGAGAGCACGGTGACCGTGTTCAGCACGGGGCGGAGGCGGCTCTTCGACTTGGCGGTCATTCGGGATGCTCCGAGGCGGTGGAAGGGGGTACGGGGAGGGGCGCGGGCGCGGTCAGGCGGCCGGCATGACGCCGAGCAGGATGCCGGCGGTCAGGACGACGTAGGTCATGAGCGTGGCGCTGCCGGTGGCCATGAGGGTGGCGCCCTTGGGCTGGCGGACCAGCTGGTAGGCGATCAGGCCGGGCACGATGAAGCCGAGGGTCTGGTTCGTGTAGAGGAGCGGGAACTCCAGCTGGAGCACGATCACCACGGTGGCCTGGAGCAGCACGCCGAGCAGTACGACGGCGGCGAAGAGGCGCTTGCCGTAGAGGATCACGAACCGCTGGAGGAGCAGCGTCAGCACGTACGTCGTCACGGTCACGCCGACGACGAGGGCGGCGCGCTGGAGGTCCTCCAGCAGCGTCAGCGCCAGCCAGCCGGGGGTGATCATGCCGCCGGGGGAGAGGTTGGTCGTGAGGTAGCAGACGAGCGAGAACATCAGGCCCAGCGCGATGCCTATCGCGGCGATCTCGGGGGTGAGGACGGCGGGGATCAACGGGGTTCTCCTGGGTTCTGCCGGTGCTGGTGCCCCTGCCCGGGGAACGGACGGACCTGCGGTTGCGGTTGCGGCCAGGCCGGTACGGGCGTCGCGGCCTCGATCCCGACGGCCCCCTGCGGGTACGGGACCTGCGCGTAGGGATCCGCGTACGGACCGGCGGCGTACGGGTCACCGGCGCCCGGGCCCCCGCCCCCGCCCTCGTACGGGCCCCCGGCCTGCGGGGCGTTCCGGTACGGGGCGTTGTCGTACCGGTCGTCCGCGTGGGCGGCACCCGGGTACCCGCCGCCCTCGTACCCGCCGCCCTCGTGCGCCGCGTTCGCGTGCGCCGCGTTCTGGTACGGGTCGTTCTCGTACGGGGCGCCCGCGTACGGGTCCGGCGCGGCCGGCGCGGCGGCGGCGGGGTCGTCCGGCTCGTCCGTCTCGTCCGCCGGGAGTTCCGCGAGGTGCTCCAGCAGGACCTCGCCCTGCCCGTGGATGTTGCCGATGGCCACGAGCGAGCTGCTCGCGTCCAGGTGCCCGAGCAGCTCGTGCACGAACTCCTCGCCGTCGCGGTGGTCGCCGCCCAGGTCCACCGCGCGGTCGCGCCACTCGGCCGGGATCGCGTCGATGGCGCTGCGCGCCGGGTGCCCGATCACGAACACCCGGTCGGGCCGCAGCTCGGGGATGATCGAGCCCATCTGACCGTTGCGCTCGACGCGGTCGGGCCGGCAGTTGATCACCACGTTGAGCGGGCGGTCCACCGCCCCGAGGTCGAGCAGCTGGTTGATGTTCATCAGCGTCGACTCGGGGTCGTTCGCCGCGAAGACGTTCGCGAAGCGCAGCCGCTTCCCGCCCGGGGCCAGGTACCGCTCGACCGACAGCACGCCCGGGTCCGGCGGGGCGTCGTACATGCCCTGGAGGGCGGTCTCGCGGTCCACGCCGAGGAGTTCGGCGACGGTGAGCGCGATGGCCACGTTCTCCTTGAAGGTGAACCAGCTGAAGCCGCGCAGCTCCTCGTCGCTGACCGTGTCGGGATCGGCGTAGACGAGCCGGCAGTTCCGCGCGTCGGCCTCCTCCTGGAGGACGTCGAACCGTTCCTTCTCGGCGGTCACGCAGATGCCGTCGTGCGGCATCGAGCGCGACAGGGACCGCGCGATGTCGTCCAGGGTCGGGCCCATCTCGGCGACGTGGTCCTCACGGACGTTGCACAGCACGCCGATCGTCGACTGGATCAGCTTGGACTGGTTGATCTCCTGGAGCGCCGGCATGACCGCCATGCACTCCATGACCAGCGCGTGCGGCCGGTACGCGGCGGCGCGCCGCACGATGCCGATCTGCTCGACGACGTTGGCGATGCCGAACTTGCGGTAGACGGGTTCCTCGGTGGCGTCCGGGTGGATGAACCGGGCCGCCGTGCCCGTGGTCTTCGCGACCGTCGTCAGACCGCCGCCGCGCAGGGCGCCCGCGCACAGCCGGGTGATGGAGCTCTTGCCGCGGATGCCGTTGACCAGGACCCGGTGGGGTATGTGGTCGAGGTTGGCGAAGTGCCGCCGCTGTTCCAGGATGCCGGCGATCAGCATGACCAGGCAGCAGACGAGCAGGACGCAGTAGAGGAAGAGCACGGCGGATCAGTTCCTTCCGGCCGGGGCGGAGGACGGCTTCCCGCCCGCTCCGGCCTGCTTGCGCTGCTGCTGTCGCTGCTGGAGCTGCTGCCGGATGATCTCCAGGCTGCGGGTGACGGCGCCCACCTCGTCGTGGTTGCGCGGGTAGAGCACGGTGCGCCGGTCGCCGTCGGCGAGGGACTCGGCGCGCCGGGCGAGCTCGCGGAGCGGGCCGATCACGACGATCCAGAGCCAGCCGAGGCTGGCGGCGCCGACCGCGAGGCCGAGCAGTCCCGCGAGGACGGTGCGGTTCTGCAGGCTGTACTCGTGGATGGCCAGCCCCTTGACGGACTGCCAGCTGACGACCGTCCAGTCCATCTGCTTGGCGGCGCCGCCGCCGACGAACGGGGCCGCGGCCGCGATGACGTGGTCGCCGCCGCTGCGGTAGAGGACGCTGCCGGGCCGGGGGGACATGCCGACCTTCAGGGCGGAGCCCTCGACGAGGGCGTCGAGCCGGTCGTCGTCGAGCTTCTGGAAGGCCCGGTACCCGCTGTTGGAGGCGATGATCCGGTGCTTGGAGTCGACGACCCGGATCTCGCCGAGGCCGGGCCGGCGCAGCAGGGAGTTGAGGAAGTCGATGCGGAACTCGCCGACGACCGCGGTGCCGTCCCGGCCGGGTATCCCGGCGGTCCCGACGATGACGGGCTCCTTGCCGCCGGAGTGCATGGCGATCGGGTCCTCGCGGGGGCCCTTGCCCTCGATGGCCTGGGGGCCGCCGCCCGCCTGGGCGAGGACCTTCCCGGAGCCGTCGAGGACGTACAGGGACTGGTAGCGCAGGTGCTCCTGGAGCGTGCGGTCCAGGAGGGTGCGCATGTGCGCGGGGTCGGTGTCCTCGCCCATCAGGGAGGCCACGGACAGCAGGTCGGCGTGGCCCTCGTTGAGGGCGCGCCGGATCCGGTCGTTGAGGGTGTCGGTGCGCTCGCGCTGGTCGCTGACCAGCTGCTGGGGTACGACGACGTCGTCCCCGGCGCGGTTGACGAGCAGGCCCAGCGGGACGCACCACGCCAGCAGCAGCACGGCGCACACGGCGACGAGCGTACGGGCGCCCGTGCGCCGCAGCGGTCCGCCGCGGCGCCCGGAGCCGGCGGCGGCGGAGCCGGCTGCGTCGTCGTCCGCGCCGTCCGCTTCGTCCGCCCCCTCCAGGAGCTGGTGGCGCAGCCGTTCCAGCGCGTTCCCGATCCGGGCGGCCTCGCCGCCCCGGGGGACGGTGACGGGCCGGGCCAGGTCGCCGCGGGTGAGCCGGCGGCTGTCCAGGAACAGGGTGATCAGCGGGCGCTGCACGGTGCCGATCAGCACGGCGATGACGAGGGCGCCGACCAGCAGCAGGGCGCCGGCCAGGACCAGCCCGGCGAAGGCGTCCGAGGTGCGCCCGGCGCTCTGTACGACGTTGACCATCGCGACGACGGTCAGCTGCAGGCTGGTGGCCTCGGTGCCGACCCCCGCTTCGGGGCCGGCGAGGCGCGCGTAGCCGGCGGCGGCGCGGTCGCCGCCGAACTCGCCGCCCATCAGGCTGCCGCTGACGCCGAGGAAGCCGCCCGAGCCGGGCTCCTTAGCGGTCAGGGGGTTGGCCCTGGCCCGCTTGGCGGCGGTCTTGGCGAAGGACTTGAGCTGCTTGGTGTCGCGTTTGACGTCGTCGCGCTGGAGGTCGGTGAGCACCATCTCGGGCTCGGGGATGCCGTCGTTGCTGAGCACGTCGCCGTCCGGGCCGACCACGGCGATGGACCGGAAGTTGCCGAGGCTGATGCCGGGGAAGCGCAGGCTGCTGGAGGCGACCAGCAACTGCTGCGGCTGGTCCTTCCAGGACAGCAGGGAGAGGGTGAGCAGTCGGGTCTCGCCGTTGGCCAGCTTGACCATGCGCGGGGCCAGGCCGCCTTCGCCGGCCAGCTTGGTGCGGTCGACGGCGGTCAGCGGGAGGTTCTCGCCGCGGGCGGCGAGCAGCCGGCCCGAGGCGATCTCGACGACGGCCGTGCCGCGCCACTTCTGGTAGACGCTGCCGATGCGGTCGAGGACGGCGTCCGGGGCGACGGGCTTCCCGGCCGAGAACAGGGCGGCGGCCCGGTCGAGGTCGGTGACGCTCTCGTCGAGCGAGGCGCGCAGCGCGATCGCACCGTCCTCGGCGAAGTGCTGCTGCGAGGTGAGCACGGCCGCGGGCAGCTTGTCCTCGCGGACGCTGCCCAGGCTCAGGGCCGTGAACCCGGCGAGGGCCAGCAGCAGTACCGACAGCACGGTGATCGGCGGTCTGATCCCGCCGAGCAGTGACATGTCGGCCCTGCGGCGGGCCTTGCGCCGCCGCGACGTGCGCGATGCGGCCACAGCGGGGGCTCCTCTCCTGGAGGCGGGGGGTGGGCGGGAAGGTCGGGGCCGAGGGGCTGAGGGGCGGCGGGCGGCGGGGTGCGCTGCGGTGCGTAGGGGCGTACGGGCGGCGTACGGGCGGACGCGCCGCGATCGCCGGCGTCAGTCGGGCAGGTCCTGCAAGGGCCGCAGTCCGTCCTTCGCGGCGCCGCGGTTGAGCATGGTGCCCTGGGTGCGCTCGAAGGCCAGCCGGTAGCGGGCCTTCTGCTCGGGCAGCAGGTTCTTGTCGTCGCGCAGGGCCTCGGCGACGTTGACCAGGCGGTGGTCGCGTACCGGCTGGGAGCCCGTGCCGGGCGTCTCCGTGCCCGCGGCGCCGGCGGTGGCCTCGGGGTCCGGCGGGATGTCGGTGAAGGTGGGCACGAACCGGGCCCGGACGTCCCAGGTGCCGTTCTTCTCCGTGAAGTCGAACCAGCCGATGGCGCCTTCCTCGGTCAGACCGGTGGGCACGTCGTGGCGGGCGAGCTGGTTGCCGAGTCCGTACGCGACCCAGGTGCCGTCCACCTTCTCCATCGGCTGGACCACGTGCGCGTGGTGGCCGATGACCAGGTTGATCCCGGTCTCCTTGGCGATCCGGCGGGCCAGTTCCAGCTGCGGGTTGCTCGGGTTGGGCTGGTGTTCGCGGCCCCAGTGGATGGAGAGGATCACCACTTCGGCGCCGGCCGCGCGGGCCTTCTTCTCGGCGTCGGCGATGGCCCGGAAGCTGGTGAGGTTGGCCAGCCAGGGCTTGTCGGCGGGGACCTCGCGCCCGTTGAAGCCGAAGGCGAAGGAGATCTGGGCGACCTTCACGCCCTTCACGTCCAGGATCAGCGGCTTGTCGGCCTCGGCCTGGTTGCGGGCGGAGCCGGTGTGCTTCAGGCCTTCGCGGTCCAGGGTGTCCAGGGTGTTGCGGACACCGTCCTCGCCGTGGTCGAGGGTGTGGTTGGAGGCCGTCGAGCAGGTGTCGTAGCCGACGTTCTTGATCGTCTTGGCTATTTGCGGCGGCACCAGGAAGTTGGGGTAGGTCTGGAACGGGCCGTTCGGCTGGCCGAGTACGGGTTCCATGTGGCAGATGCCGAGGTCCGCCTTGCTGATGACCGGCTTGACCCCGGCCATGATCCGGTCGAAGTCGTAGCCCTTGTGCCCGGCCGCCTTGGCGTCCCGGGCGGCCTGGTCGGTCAGCTGGGGGTGGATGAGGATGTCGCCCGCCGCGGCCACGGTGAACGAGCGGCCCGCGCCGCCCGCCTTGCCCTCCGCGTCCGATGCCGCTTTCGGGTCGCCGAACGGGCCGCACGCCGCGAGCGCGAGGCTCAGCGGGAGGGCGAGCAGTGCGGCGAAGCGGGTGCGGGTGGACGCCGGGCGGGTGGGACTGGTCATCACTGGGCTATTTTCTGTCAACGATGAGGCCGAATTTCACAAGGACCGTAACGATTGCGGCTGCGATCGGTGCGGCGATCCTCGCAGCCGTGGCATACGTCACCCCGGGTTCCGGGGATTCGTCCGCAAAGACCCCAGAATCGGAATCTTCCATTCCGCCCGCTGCGGAGGAAGATGATCTTTTGCAGCGCGTGACCCGATTCACGTCGGAATTCGGAACGACGGGCGGCTACCGCCCACCCGGTCCGGCCGAGCGGGCGGCCCTGGTTGACGCAGTTTCACCCCTTTTCGACGGGAACGCCGAAGATGCGCGCACCCGCCTGGCCGAGCTGGACTACGCCCTCGACACCTTCACCGACAAGGCCAGCGGCCGCCGGTTCGCCGAGGTCTCCGACGCGGCGGCCCGGCGCGGCTCGGCCAACCGGGGCTGGGGGCGCGTCTACATGGAACTCGGTACGCCGCCCCGCTGGTCGGTGCAGGTCCCGCACCCCGTCGCCGACCGGGACACGGAGCGGCTCGGGGTCAAGGTGCTGCGCGGCGCCCCGGGCGGTGTCCTGGTGCTCGCGGGAGCCCACCGCAAGGCGGGCGAGGACTCGGTCGACGAGGGATCCGTCGATCCGGGCGCCGGCGACGAGGCCGACATGGCGCACCGCACCGACTCGGTGTTCCACTCCGTGATCGCCGAACTCACCCGCCGGGGCCTGCCCGGCATCCAGCTGCACGGCTTCGCCGACGACTCCATCCCCGGCACCGACTCGGTCCTCTCCACCGGCGTGGGCGACACGGCCGTCAAGGACGCCGGACTCCTCGCCGGGAAGCTGCGCGCCCAGAGCGTCAAGGTGTGCCGGGCGTGGACGAGCAGCTGCAAGCTGTCGGGTCAGACCAACCAGCAGGGCCGGCTGGCCGCCGAGCAGGAGACGCGCTTCCTGCACCTGGAGCTCAGCCGGTCCGTCCGGGCCAGCCCCCGCCGTATGACGGCGGCCGCCGAGGCCATCACGGTCGTCACGACGGGCTGGTCCAAGGCGCAGCCGTAGCCGTAGCCGTAGCCGTAGCCGCAGCCGGGCACGGGAAGGGGCCGGCGTCCCGTGACGGGACACCGGCCCCTTTCCCGTGCCAGGTGGCCTTCGGTTACTCGGCGGCCTCGTGGTCGTGGCCCTCGCGCAGACCGCCGCCGCTGCCCGCGGAACCGCCGGTCGGCACGGAAGTCACCGGCTGCGCCAGCGGGGCCAGGTCGTAGGCGTAGTGGCCGACCGCGTTCGCGATGACGTCGACGTTGATGTCGAGCGCCTTCTGGTCGATGTTGTTGATGTCGTCACCGGCGCCGTGGTAGTTCACGTCGTAGGCGATGCCCGCCGTGCCGCCGAACTTCGCGGCCTGCGCCGGCGTCTTGATGCCCTCGGCGCCCGTGTCCGTACCACCGGACGGGATGCCCGCCTCGATGAACGGGCCGTAGTCCGAGCGGCCGGTGAAGTCCGAGCCCTCGTGCGGGATCTTCTGCGCGTCGAGGAAGTCGGTGATGCCCTTCTCCAGCTGCGCCGAGCCCTCCGGGCCGGGGCCCGAGCCGACGTGGTCGGAGTCGTCGCCGTCGTAGACGAAGTACGCGGCGTTCGGCGAGGCGATCATGTCGAAGTTCAGGTAGAGCTTGATCTGCTTCTTCTGGGCGTCCGTCAGCCCGCCGACGTACGCCTCGGAGCCGAGCAGGCCGAACTCCTCCGCCGACCACCAGGCGAACTTGACCTTGTTCTTGATCTTCGTCTGGCTGCTCGCGAGGCGCTGCGCGACCTGGAGGATGCCGGCCGAGCCGGAGCCGTTGTCGTTGATGCCGGGGCCCGCCGCGACCGAGTCGAGGTGCGCGCCGAGGAAGACGGTGTTGTTCTCGTCGCCGCCCTTCGTCTCCGCGATGACGTTGAACGTCTTGCGGTTCTCCCGGAACTCGCGGATGTCGAGGGTGACCTCCACCGGGCCCGCCGCGGCCTCGGCGGCGAGCTTCTCGCCGTCGGCCTGGGAGACGCCGCCCGTCGGGACCTTGCCCGCGTCCGGGTCGCCCAGGGTGCCGTTCAGGGAGCCCGCCGTGTTGTTGTAGATGATCGCGCCGACCGCGCCCGCCGCCGCCGCGTTCTGCTGCTTCACCGCGAAGGTGCAGCCGCCGCGCTTGACCAGCGCGATCTTGCCCGTGAAGGTGCCGGCCGCGAAGTCGCCGGGCTCGCAGCCGTTCGTCCCGTCGGCGTCGACCGGGGCGACGGCCACCTGCGCCGTCACGCCCTGCTCCGGGCCGCTCTTGGTGTACGTCATCAGGTTGACCGGGACGTCCCGCCCGGCCGCGCCGTTCACCGTCAGCTTCTCGGCGACCGTCTCCACGTAGACGAAGTCGAACTCGTTCCGCGTGACCTTGTAGCCGGCCGCCTTCAGCACGGACTCGACGTACTGCGCGGACTGCACGTGGCCCTTCGAACCGGCCACGCGGGTGCCCTTGTTGTAGTCCGCGAGGGACTGGAAGACCTTCAGGTGGTTGTTGGCGCCCTTGCCGGTCGCCTCCTTGACCAGCTTCTTGGCGAGGGCGTCACCCAGGGCGGCGTCGCTCTGCGGGCCGGTGGCACCGGCGGGCCCGGCGAGCAGCAGCGGCGACGCGAGGGCCACGGCCGCCAGGGCGGCGGTGGCGGCGGCTATACGGCGAGAGGGCATGAAGGTCCTTTCACGGCAGGTGCGGGCGGACATGCAGACATGCGGACATGCGGAAGAGACGTGCGCACTGCGTGGGGGAGTGGTGGAGGCACGTTAAACAGCAACTCGCCACTCTGGCCAGAGCTTTCACTGTTTCCGGTTCGTGAATTCCGGATATCGGTGAATTCGGCCGTTCGGTTCAGGCCATGCCCCGGCTAGCGGAGGATGCCCTCTATGAAGTCGGAGCCGACCCGGGCGACCAAGGTCAGGTCCAACTGGTGATGGACGTACCGGCCTTGGCGCCAGGTGCGCAGCAGTCCGGCCCGCTTCAGCACGGCCAGGTGCCGCGACACCTCCGGCGGGGTTATCCCGTGCACGGTGGCCAGTTCACTGGTCGTGTACGGGGCCCGGGCCAGGCTCCGGCACAGCATCATCCGCATCGGATGGGCCAGTGCCTCCATCCGGCGGACCACGGCGTCCACGGAGGCGGGCTCGGCGGCCAGTTCGCGGGAGTTCAGCGGGTAGTGGACCACCGGCCGCCAGCCGGGGGCGTGCAGCACGAGCAGGTGCGGCCAGCCGAAATGGGTCGGTACGAAGACCAGCCCGGCCCCGATCCGGGGATCGGTGGCGGTCGCGGATCCGTTGACCATCTTGTCGACGGTGATCAGCGTTCCGGCCCCGTCCACGCTCAGCGCGGCGGAGACCTCCTTGAGGGCGGCGGGCAGCCCCTTGCGGCGCAGCACCTCCGCCTTGTGCCGGGCGTCGGCGGCCTGCTGGGGGCCGATCCGCTTCCAGGTCTCGCCGAAGAAGGCCTCCTCGCAGTCCTCCAGGAGCCGGCGCATCCACACGCGGACGGCGGCGGTGTCGTCCAGCAGCCGCAGCGAGAACGCCAGCTGGCGGGGGCCGCGGGCGGCGGCGGTCTCCAGCGCCTTGGCGCGGGCCGCCGGGTTCTTGAGGGGGGAGGGGCCGCCGCCCTCGTTGTAGAGCGCGAGCCAGCAGTGCTCCAGGGCGGCCATCACGAACCGCTCGTCGTCCATCCGGTCGAGTACGTCGAGCTCCTCGGCCAGCGTCGCGGCGGGCAGCCCGGGGCCGCCGGGGATGCCGGCGAAGGCCATGAAGATGTCGGAGAAGGAGCTCCGCCACATGAAGTCGCCCTCCAGCAGCCGGTCCGCGAGGCTCGGGTCCAGCCCGGCGGCGGTGGCGGAGGCCCAGGAGGCGAGGTGGGGGTGATGGGCGGGCTGCGAGAGCGCGTGCAGCGTCATGCAGAGCTCTGAGAGCGGGGACGGCGCGAAGCGGATCCGCTCGACGGGGAGCCCGGCGATGTCGATGGTGACGCTCATCGCCCCATTCTGCCGCTGCGCTGGCCGCGCGTCCTTCCCGCCCCCACCTGCGCCGTTTCAGCCTCGCCGGCGTTTGAGGCGCGGGTCCGGGCGGAGCCCGGTGCCCGGCGGAGCCGGGTTTCCCGGGGCTCCGCCCCAGACCCCGCGCCTCAAACGCCGGCGAGGCTGGAATTGCCCCGGCGGGGCTGGAACGTGCGGCGGCGGGGCCGGAAGGTGCGGCGGCGAGGCCGGAGGGCGCGGCGGCGGGGCGGGGGCCGCGCGGCGGGAAGGGGGCGGCTCCGTAGGAGGAATGTGGCTGGTCAGCGCGGGGGGAGGGGGTCGATTGACGGGGAACGTCAATTGTCGGGGCGGGGGAGGCCGACAGGGTGAGGGTGGACGCATGACAGCGATCGAGCAGCACCTCATCGACACCTACCGCGCGGCCCAGCACGCCTCCCCCATGCCCCCGCTCCCCGGCGAGCACGACATGGCGGCCCTCCGCGCGGCCCGCGCCCACGTCCAGTTCCAGGCCGTCCTCGACGGGCGCCCGGCCCGGCACCCCTGGACCGCCGCCCTGCGCAGGCTGTTCCGCCGCCCCCGCCCCCGCCCCGGAGCCTGCTGAGCGCCGCTCCAACCCATCGGCCGGACCCGGCCGCCCCGCCCGGGACCCCACTGAGCGCCGCCGTCGGCTGTAGACGGGCGGAGAGGGCCACAGCCGCCGTCGGGTGCAGACGGGCCGGAAGGGCACGCCGTCGGGCACAGGGGGCCGGAAGTACCGCCGGCGGCTACAGGCGGGCCAGGAAGGCCGTGGTTGCCTCCGTGATGTCCTGGGGGGTCCAGGACAGGCCCGGGCGGGTCACTTCCAGTTCCGTCATCGCCAGCCCCGCAGGGCCCTGCGGGTGCCAGCGCCGGAAGAGGACGGTCCCCGTCTCCTCCGCCTGCCGCAGCCCCGCCTCCGTCAGGCACTCCGCCTCGTACGGCAGCCACACCTGGAACTGGTGCGTGTGCGGCACCTCCGGGTTGATCCGGAACCACGGGACCCCGGCCGACACGAACGCCGAGCGCAGCGCTTCGGCGACGACCCCCGCCTGCGCCACGTACGACGGGAGCATCGGAAGTTCCCGCTCCAGCCCCGCCAGCCCCGACAGCGCCTGCGGGAACTGCCGGAAGACCTGCCCCCCGTACCGGTGCCGCCACACCCTCGCCTCCGCGATCAGCGACGCCGGCCCCGCCAGGCAGGCCCCGCTGATGCCGCCCAGCGACTTGTACAGCGACACGTACACCGAATCCGCCAGCCCCGCGATCTCCGGCAGCCCGCGCCCGAACCACTCCGTGGACTCCCACAGCCGCGCCCCGTCGAAGTGGATCACCGCGTCGCGGTCCCGGCCGGCCGCGACCAGTTCTTCCAGCTCCTCCCACGACGGCAGCAGGAACCCCGCGTCCCGCAGCGGCAGCTCCAGCATCAGCGTCCCGAACGGCTCCGCCAGCTCCCGGACCTCCGAGGCCGTCGGCTGCCGGGGCTCGTCCGTCACCGCCGCCGTCCGCAGCCCCGAGACCAGCGACACCGCGCCGCCCTCCCACCGCTCCGGGTGGCTCATCGGGTGCAGCGCCACCACCGGGTTGCCCGTCCGGCCCGCCCAGCACCGCAGCGCGACCTGCTGCGCCATCGTCCCCGAAGGGAAGAACGCCGCGTCCTCCATCCCCAGCAGCTCCGCGACCCGCCGCTCCAGCCGGGTCACCACCCCGTCCCCGTAGAGGTCGGCCGGCTCGTCCGGCCCCTCGCCCGCGGCGGCCGTCAGCTCCGCCAGGAGTTCCCCGACGGTCGGCTCCAGCAGGCTCCGGGACAGCACCCGCTCGGCCCCCCGCCACGCCGCCACCAGCCGCTTCTTGCGCTCCAGGTCATCCGTCATGCCCGAAATCATCGCCGACCGGCCAACACGCCCAGGAGCTAGCATGGCGGCGTATCGTCCGGTACCCCCCGCGGACTGGAACGGAAGGCACTCCCCGCGTGAACTCATCCCAGCAACCGCGACCCGCCCGGCTCGCCGTCGGCGTCGTCGGGGCCGGACGGGTCGGCCCCGCGCTGGCCCGCGCCCTGCAGCAGGCCGGGCACCGGCCCGTCGCCGTGTCCGGCGTCTCCGACGCCTCCCGCCGGCGCGCCGCCGAGATGCTGCCCGACGTACCGCTCGTATCGCCCGCGCAGGTCCTGGAGCACGCGGACCTCGTCCTGCTCACCGTCCCCGACGACGCGCTGCCCGCGCTCGCCGAGGGCCTCGCCGAGACCGGCGCGATCCGGCCGGGGCAGCTCCTCGTCCACACCTCCGGGCGCTACGGGACCGCCGTGCTCGACCCCGCCCGCCGCGCGGGCGCGCTCCCGCTGGCCCTGCACCCCGCGATGACCTTCACCGGGACCATGGTCGACGTCCAGCGCCTGGCCGGCTGCTCCTTCGGCGTGACCGCCCCCGACGAGCTGCGGCTCGCCGCCGAGGCCCTGGTCATCGAGATGGGCGGGGAACCCGAGTGGATCGCGGAGGAGAACCGTCCGCTCTACCACGCGGCCCTCGCCCTCGGCGCGAACCACCTGGTCACCCTGGTCGCCCAGTCGATGGAGCTGCTCCACAAGGCCGGCGTCGCACGCCCCGACCGGATGCTCGGCCCGCTGCTCGGCGCGGCCCTCGACAACGCGCTGCGCTCCGGCGACGCCGCCCTGACCGGCCCGGTGGCCCGCGGCGACGCCGGCACCGTCGCCGCCCACGTCTCGGAACTGCGCAAGCACGCCCCCGCCGCCGTCGCCGGATACCTCGCCATGGCCCGCACCACCGCCGACCGCGCCCTCGCCCACGGCCTGCTCAAGCCCGAACTCGCCGAGGACCTGCTCGGCGTACTCGCGGACGGCGGGGCCGACGGCCCGACCGGCCCGACCGGCCCGGGCGACGCGGACGGAGCGAACGGCGCCGAAGGGAGCACCGACCGATGACCGCCGAGCTGCCGCTCCACACCGCCGAGGAGCTCCGCGCGCTCCCGCGCACCGGCCGCCGCGCCGTCGTCATGACCATGGGCGCCCTCCACGAGGGCCACGCGAGCCTGGTCCGAGCCGCCCGCGAGCTGGCCGGCCCCGAGGGCCAGGTCGTCGTCACCGTCTTCGTCAACCCCCTCCAGTTCGGGGCGAACGAGGACCTCGACCGCTACCCCCGCACCCTCGACGCCGACCTCCGCCTCGCCGCGGCGGCCGGCGCCGACGCCGTGTTCGCCCCGTCCGTCGACGAGGTCTACCCGGGCGGCGACCCCCAGGTCCGGCTCGCCGCCGGCCCCATGGGCGGCCTCCTCGAAGGCGCCACCCGCCCCGGCCACTTCGACGGCATGCTGACCGTCGTCGCCAAGCTGCTCCACCTCACCGCCCCCGACCTGGCCCTCTTCGGCCAGAAGGACGCGCAGCAACTCGCGCTGATCCGGCGGATGGTGACCGACCTGAACTTCCCCGTCGAGGTGGTCGGCGTACCGACCGTCCGCGAGGAGGACGGCCTCGCGCTGTCCTCCCGCAACCGCTACCTCTCCGCCACGGAGCGCCGCACCGCCCTCGCCCTGTCCCGCGCCCTCTTCGCGGGCCGGGACCGCCTCGCCGCCCAGGCCGCGCTCGTCGCCCGCGCCGAGGCCGCCCCGGCCAGCGACGAGCGGGCCACCGCCCTGGCCCGGCTCGGCGAGATCCGCGCCTCCGCCGACGCGCACGCCGTGTCGGCCGCGGGCGCCGGACTGCCCGGCTGTGGCCTGCCGGACGCCGTACGGGCCGCCGCGCGGCACGTCCTGGAGGAGGCGGGCCGCTACGAGCCGCCCCTGGTACTGGACTACCTCGCGCTGGTCGACCCCCAGGACTTCACCGACGCCGGCCCCGGTTTCACCGGGCAGGCAGTGCTGGCCGTCGCCGCCAAGGTCGGCGCGACCCGGCTGATCGACAACATCCCATTGGAGTTCGGAGCACACACGTGAGCACCCCAGGCACCGGCACAGGCGCCCCCGGCACCGGCATACGGCTGCACGCCCCCGCCCCCGGATGGGCCGTCGACGCCGACGTCGTGGTCATCGGCTCGGGCGTCGCGGGCCTGACCGCCGCCCTGCGCTGCGCCGCCGCGGGCCGTCGTACCGTCGTGGTCACCAAGGCCCGGCTCGACGACGGCTCCACCCGCTGGGCCCAGGGCGGCATCGCCGCCGCCCTCGGCGACGGCGACACCCCCGAGCAGCACCAGGCCGACACCCTCGTCGCGGGCGTCGGCCTGTGCGACGAGGAAGCCGTGCGCCTCCTCGTCACCGAGGGCCCGGACGCGGTGCGCCGCCTCATGGCGACCGGCGCGGTCTTCGACACCTCCGCCGAGACCGGCGAGATAGAGCTGACCCGCGAGGGCGGCCACCACCGCCGCCGGATCGCGCACGCCGGCGGCGACGCCACCGGCGCGGAGATCTCCCGGGCCCTCGTCGAGGCCGTCCACGCGGCCGGCATCGAGACCGTCGAGAACGCCCTCGTCCTGGACCTGCTCCAGGACGCCGAGGGCCGTACGGCCGGCGTCACCCTGCACGTCATGGGCGAGGGCCAGCCGGGCGGCGTCGGCGCCGTCCACGCGCCCGCCGTGATCCTCGCGACCGGCGGCATGGGCCAGGTGTTCTCCGCGACCACCAACCCGTCCGTCTCCACGGGCGACGGCGTCGCCCTCGCGCTGCGCGCCGGCGCCGAGGTCTCCGACCTCGAATTCGTCCAGTTCCACCCGACCGTGCTGTTCCTCGGCCCCGACGCCGAAGGGCAGCAGCCCCTGGTGTCGGAGGCGGTCCGCGGCGAGGGCGCGTACCTCGTCGACGCGGACGGCGTCCGCTTCATGCTGGGGCAGCACGAGCTCGCCGAGCTCGCCCCCCGCGACATCGTCGCCAAGGGCATCACCCGCCGCATGCAGGAGCAGGGCGCGCGGCACATGTACCTGGACGCCCGGCACTTCGGCGCCCGGATGTGGGAGCAGCGCTTCCCGACCATCCTGGCCGCCTGCCGCTCCCACGGCATCGACCCGGTCACCGAGCCCATCCCGGTCGCGCCCGCCGCGCACTACGCCTCCGGCGGCGTACGCACCGACCTGCACGGCCGCACCACCGTGCCCGGCCTGTACGCGTGCGGCGAGGTCGCCTGCACCGGTGTGCACGGCGCGAACCGGCTCGCCTCCAACTCCCTGCTGGAGGGCCTGGTCTTCGCCGAGCGGATCGCCGAGGACATCGCCTCGGGCGCGCCCGCCGGCAGCGGCCCGGGCATCCCGGTGCCCGCCACCGGCCCGCTCCAGCCCGCCGAGGCGCGGTACGAGATCCAGCGCATCATGACGGACGGCGCGGGCGTCCTGCGCTCCGCCGCGTCCCTGCGCACGGCGGCCGAGGCCCTCGAAGGCCTCTACGCGAAGGCCCTGACCGAACTGGAGACCCAGGGCAAGACCGCGGTGCCCGGCACCGAGACCTGGGAGGCCACGAACCTGCTGTGCGTGGCCCGGGTCCTGGTCGCCGCCGCCCAGCGGCGCGCGGAGACCCGCGGCTGCCACTGGCGCGAGGACCATCCCGACCGGGACGACGCGCACTGGCGCCGCCACCTCGTCGTCAGGCTGTCCGCCACCGAGAAGCGGGCCCTGGTCGTCACCCCCACCGACACCTCGGACTTTCCGTCCGTACGGCACCCCCTGAGCCAGGAGCAGTCATCGTGAGCACCCCCGAATCGCACGAGCACGCCGAGCTTCCCCTCCTCGACGAGTCCACAGGCGGCTGCGGCGACGACTGCGCCTGCGGCGAGGGCGAGGAGAGCGGCCTCGACCCGGCGCTGGCCCAGCTCCTCGCGGACGCGGGCCTGGACCCGGTGGAGGTCGAGGACATCGCCCACATGGCGATCTCCGAGGACCTGGACGGCGGGGTGGACGTGACCACCGTCGCCACCGTCCCCGAGGACGCCGTCGCCACCGCCGACTTCACGGCGCGCGAGGCGGGCACGGTCGCCGGCCTGCGGGTCGCCGAGGCCGTCCTGTCGGTCGTCTTCACCGACACGTTCGAGGTCGAGCGGCACGTCGAGGACGGCGCCCGCGTCGAGGCCGGCCAGGTGCTGCTCTCGGTCCGGGCCCGCACCCGGGACCTGCTGACCGGCGAGCGCAGCGCGCTGAACCTGCTGTGCCTGATGTCGGGCATCGCGACGGCGACGCGCAAGTGGGCCGACGAGCTGGAGGGCACCAAGGCGAAGGTCCGCGACACCCGCAAGACCACGCCCGGCCTGCGCTGCCTGGAGAAGTACGCGGTGCGCTGCGGCGGCGGCGTCAACCACCGGATGTCGCTCTCGGACGCGGCGCTGGTCAAGGACAACCACGTGATCGCCGCGGGCGGCGTCCGCGAGGCGTTCAAGGCCGTCCGCGAGCAGTTCCCCGACCTGCCCGTCGAGGTCGAGGTGGACACCCTCCAGCAGGTCCGCGAGGCCCTGGAAGCGGGCGCCGACCTGATCCTGCTCGACAACTTCACGCCGATCGAGACCGAGGAGGCCGTCGCCCTGGTCCGCGGCCGCGCGGTGCTGGAGTCCTCGGGCCGCCTGACCGTGGCCAACGCCCGCGCCTACGCGGAGACGGGCGTCGACTACCTCGCGGTGGGCGGGCTCACCCACTCCTCCCCGATCCTGGACATCGGCCTCGATCTGCGCGAGGCGGTGTAACCCGTGCTCCTCACCATCGACGTGGGCAACACCCACACGGTCCTGGGCCTGTTCGACGGTGACGAGATCGTCGAGCACTGGCGCGTCTCCACCGACCCGCGCCGGACGGCCGACGAGATGGCCGTCCTGATGCAGGGCCTGATGGGCATGCACCCGATGCTCGGCAACGAGCTGGGCGACGGCATCCACGGCATCGCGATCTGCGCGACGGTGCCGTCGGTCCTGCACGAGCTGCGCGAGGTCACCCGCCGCTACTACGGCGACGTTCCCTCGGTGCTCGTGGAGCCGGGCATCAAGACGGGCGTCCCGATCCTCATGGACAACCCGAAGGAGGTCGGCGCGGACCGCATCATCAACGCGGTAGCGGCCGTCGAGCTCTACGGCGGCCCCGCGATCGTCGTCGACTTCGGCACGGCGACCACCTTCGACGCGGTCTCCGCCAAGGGCGAGTACGTGGGCGGGGTGATCTCCCCGGGCATCGAGATCTCCATGGAGGCCCTCGGCGTACGGGGCGCCCAGCTGCGCAAGATCGAGCTGGCCCGGCCGCGCAACGTGATCGGCAAGTCCACGGTCGAGGCGATGCAGGCGGGCGTGGTCTACGGGTTCGCCGGCCAGGTCGACGGGATCGTGACCCGGATGGCGAAGGAGCTGGCGGGCGCGCAGGGCGACCCGGACGACGTCCGCGTCATCGCCACGGGCGGCCTCGCGCCGATCGTGCTCGGCGAGGCCTCGGTCATCGACGACCACGAGCCCTGGCTGACGCTGATCGGGCTGCGGCTGGTCTACGAGCGCAACGTGCCCAACTTCGAGTGACCGACGGCCCCGTCTCCCGGCCCCGGCCCCCGCGGGGGCCGGGGCCGGTCCGTCATACGGGCGGCCTGCCCGGGGTGGGCGTCGGCGCGGGACTGGGCAGCGGCGGGCCGGGGTTGGGCGGCTGCTCCGGGTAACCCGGGTTGCGGTGCTTGTCCATGGTCACCTTGTCCCAGGTGAGCCCGTAGACGCCCAGCGGCGGGAACAGCTCGACGCGCACCGGGTAGCCCTGCTCCGCGCAGGAGGCGCACAGCAGGTCGCGCCGGGCGCCGCGGAACGCCGTGCGGGCGGCCTGTACCGGCTCCCGCCAACAGGCCTCGCAGGTCACGACGTCCGTCACGGTGGTCTCGAACTCGGCTGTGATCACTCGCTCGACCTCACTTCGACCGGGGTGCTCGGGGGGTACGGGGTGCTCGGGGGGTGCGGGGCGTGCGGGGTGTCCGGGGTGAATCCGGTTGCCGGGGGCCGTCCTTGTCGATCTCGACGTCGATCTCGACCCAGACCGTCTCGGCGCCGCCGCTGACGCGCTCGTGGCCGTACCGGGCCCCCGCGGCCAGCGCGCTGAGCAGCGCCGCGTGCGCGGCCGCGGCCAGCTCGCCGGGCAGGTCCGCCTCGATCCGGATGCGGTCGCACGTCGCCTCGGTACGGGTCTCGGCGCCGCCGAGCGCCGCGCTGAGCAGGGCGGCGAGGGCCGCTGCTTGTGTCTCGGCGGAACACACGAGTCCCCCTCAGGGCGAGCTCAGGGCGAGCGGTCGGTCACCCGTCGTAATGCTGAGCAATCAGCTTTAACCTGATGGGTTAGCTTTGTCAACGTCGGCCAACGCAGGACGGACGTGTACAGGACGGCCCAAATGCCCCGTGAAACCCCGTACTTGCAGGTGTTCGAGTCGATCCGGGCCCGCGTCGAAGCGGGGGAGTGGGCGGTCGGCGACAAACTTCCGTCCCGGGCGCGCTTCGCCCGCGAGTACGCCGTCGGACAGAGCGTCACCCAGCGCGCGATGGAGCGGCTGATCATCGAGGGCTTCCTCGAAGGGCGCGCCGGTTCCGGCACCTACGTCCGCACCCCGCGCCGCCGGATGCGGATGCTCCGCACCCGCCGCAGCGATCCGCGCGCCGGCAGTCCCTTCCGTACCGAGAGCGCCGTGCACGGCCTGGCCGGAACCTGGGACTCCAAGACCGACGCCCGGGTTCCCGCGCCCGAGCGGATCGCCGAACGCCTCGCGATCGAGCCCGGCGACCCCTGCGTCCTGACGCGCTACGAGTTCATGGCCGACGGCAGCCCCGTCGAACTCTCCGAGTCCTGGGAGCCGCTGGCCATCACCGAGGGCACCGCGATCGTCCTCCCCGAGGTCGGCGAACTGCGCGGCGCCGGCGTCGTCGCGCGCATGCGGTCCATCGGCGTCACCGTGACCAACGTGCTGGAGGTCCCCCGCCCGTCCCGCGCCACCCAGGTTCAGGCCAACCTGCTCGGCATCAGCGTCGGTGACCTGATCACGGAGATCGAGCGCACCTACTTCGACGCCGACGGCCGCCCCGTGGAGACCGCCGACCTCGTGGTCCCCGACGCCCGCTACGAGATCGCGTACACGTTCCCCGTCTAGCAGCGCGGGGCGGGAAGCGTGTGATTTTCCGCGGAAATGACCTGATCGGGTCCGTCCGGGGGTTACCGTCGCCCACGGAACCACCGCGACCCCGCGCGCGCCCGCGACCGGAGGAGAACACCATGACCGCTGCGACCGACTGGCAGAAGTCCTCGTTCTGTGGCGAGGGGGAGGCCTGTGTGTACGTCTCCTCCTCGCCCGGCTCCCTCGTAAGGGTCGCCGACCGGGTCGACCCGGCGCACCTCGTGATGGCCACCACCCAGGCCGCCTGGACCGACTTCCTGCGGGCGGTCAAGGAAGCCGGCTGACAGAACGGCCGGAGGTCCGGCGCGCGGCGGCCCGCGGGCCGGGCCCGGCGGCCGACTGGGCGTACCGCCGCGCCGCGCGCAGCCCACTTCGGGGGATTTTGTCCGATTAGCGCGTATCTTCGGCCCATGCCCACGCCCTACGGATCCCGCGGCGGCATGGCGTTCGGCGCCGCTGAGCTGCACGTGCTCAGGCGTTCGCTCGCCCACGCCCTTCAGTCCTCCACGGCCCCCCTGTCGGCCGCCGAGGTTTCGGACTGCCTGCGCCTCGCGCAGACGGTGGACGAGGCGGTCCGGGAGGCGGGGCGGCTCAGAGAGTTCCTCCTCGCGGACCTGGCCCGCTACCGGGGCGCGCTGCCCGGCAGCCTCTCCGGCTACCTGGAGCTCCTCCAGGACGCCCTGGCCGCCGGCTACGAGCCCGTGCCCGACGATCTCGCCGCCCTGCGCGCGCTCCGCGCCAACGCGGTCGCCGCCGCGCTGCTGGAGCGCGCCCAGATCGTCGCGGAGCGCTCCGTGCGCCGCAGGCTCTCGACCACCCCGTCGCCCCGGACCAGGCTGCTGGCCCTGGCGGGCGGCAAGGAGGAGAACCCGGCCGAGGAGCCCAAGCCCGAACCGAAGCCCGCGCCGCGTCCCGCGCCGCAGCCGGCGCACCCAGAGCGACCCATTCCGACCCCCGGCGAGGTGTTCCCGCCGCGCCGCAAGCCCACCCCGCCCCAGAAGGCCGGGCGCGCCGCCGGGTAGCTAGGCTGGGGGCATGGACTACGTCTCCGCGCTCGTGCCCCCCGTCGTGATGGCCGTGTTCTTCATCGCCCTCGTGGTGACGATCGTGAAGAGCCAGGGCGGCGCCAACAAGGCCAAGGAAGACGCGGCGGTCGACGCCGTGCTCGCGAGCGCCGAGGCCGCCCGCCAGCCGCAGAAGTAGCCGCAGGAGCAGCCGCGGCGGGAAGCCGCCGGGGCAGCCGCGGCAACAGCCGGGGCCGCACGCCCTCCGACCTCGTCGGGGGCGGCGCCCCCGGTTTTTGTTGCGCCTTGCCGCGCGAATGGCCGGGCAATTCCGTACAACTCGCACTATCGTGCTGTTGTGCCTCGCCCCTTGGGAGAACTCGAAGACGCGGTCATGACGCGGGTGTGGCAGTGGAACCGCCCGGTCACTGTTCGTGAAGTCCTGGAAGACCTCCAGCAGGAACGGTCCATCGCGTACACCACGGTCATGACCGTTATGGACAATCTCCATCAGAAGGGCTGGGTCCGACGGGAAGCCGAAGGCCGCGCCTATCGATATACGGCGGTCTCCACCCGCGCCGCCTACTCGGCCGCACTGATGAACGAAGCGTGGTCGACGAGCGACAACCCCGCGGCCGCTCTCGTCGCCTTCTTCGGCATGATGTCGGCGGAACAGCGCGAAGCCCTCCGGGACGCCATCCGTATCGTCGGGCATGACGGCGAAGCCGCCCCGCCGGCCGCCGACGCGGACTCCGCCGAGCACGGGCCCGAGCCGGGGCGATAGCGTCCGGGCATGGGTGAGATTTCCGCGCCAGACGCAAAATCAGTGACGATCCGCCGCGCGCGCACCGGTGATGTTCCCGCGCTGCGCCGCCTGCTCGACCAGTACGTACAGCAGCGGATCCTGCTCGACAAAGCCCCCGTCGTCCTTTACGAGGACATCCAGGAGTTCTGGGTCGCGGAACGCGACTCGGACGGGCAAGTGGTCGGCTGCGGCGCTCTCCACGTGATGTGGGAAGACCTCGCCGAAGTCCGCACTCTCGCGGTCGACCGCGAGAGCAAGGGCGCCGGCGTGGGCCACCAGGTGCTGGCGCAGTTGTTGGAGACGGCCCGCCTCGTCGGGGTCAGCCGGGTTTTCTGCCTGACCTTCGAAGTGGACTTCTTCACCAAGCACGGCTTCGTCGAGATCGGCGAGACCCCGGTCGAGACCGATGTCTACATGGAGCTCCTGCGTTCCTATGACGAGGGCGTCGCCGAGTTCCTCGGTCTCGAACGAGTGAAGCCGAACACCTTGGGCAACAGCCGGATGCTTCTGCACCTGTGATCGATGGCACGGGCTTTTCCGGAGCTCCGCGCACCTGTGACCTATGTCCGAATCGCGCACGTTTCCCGCCCTGTTGTGATCCTGAACCTCTCGCCGGGGGTTTGTGTTTTCCAGGCAAAAGCGGTTTCCTTTCCGCGTACTGCATTTTCGATGAAAGGAAATCCGGTGGCACAGAAGGTTCAGGTCCTTCTTGTCGACGACCTCGACGGCGGCGAGGCGGACGAGACCGTGACGTTCGCTCTGGACGGCAAGACCTACGAGATCGACCTCACCACCGCCAACGCTGAAAAGCTCCGCGGTCTGCTCGACCCGTACACCAAGGGCGGCCGCCGCACCGGTGGGCGCGCTTCCACCGGCCGTGCCAAGGGCCGGGCCGCCGCGGCGTCCGGTAACCCGGACACCGCCGAGATCCGCGCCTGGGCGAAGTCCCAGGGCATGAGCGTCAACGACCGCGGGCGCGTCCCGCAGGAGATCCGCGAGGCCTACGAGAACCGGGTCTGACCCGGCAGGGCCTGACCCGGCCGGCCCGTGAAGGGCCCGGCCGCGGCGCTCCGCGGGGGCGTCCGGCGCCTCAGCCGCGCCCGGTGGCATTCCGTCGCCGCCGCGGCGACCAGGCGGACGAGATCGGCTCCGGTGCTTCCGTGCCCGGGACCGGCCAGGGCGGGCAGCAGTGCCTCGCACCCCTGCTCGGGGGGCCGCAGCCACACGGCGGCTCCCCGGGGACTCCCCTGCGCCCCGGGGCTTCCCGGCGGCACCGGGGCGGTGATCCGGCCTCCCGCCCCCAGGGCGGCGAGATCCAGGGCGACCCCGCCCCACTCCAGCCAGTCGAGCAGCCCGTCCAGTTCCTCCGCGCTCCCCGGAGCCACCAGGAACCGCATCCGGCGGCCCATGACCGCCACCGGGCCCGTGGCGACCGGCCGGCGCAGCACCTGTGCCCCGGCGTCGGACGGCAGCTCCAGCACGTCGAACCGCGTCCCGGTCACCAGCTGTCCGGGCGGCCCTCCCACGAGGCTCCAGCCGAGCTCCCGCCCGTACCAGCGGGCGTAGGCCCCGTCCGGCGCCCCGGCCGCTCCGCGAGGGCCTCCGGGAGCGCTCCGCGGCGGCGGGACGGTGGCGGCGGGAACGGGAGCGAGGGGCGGCACGTTGACAGCCATGTCCGGAGCAACTCCCGAAACGCCACAGGGTTACGCACCGCACCGTCGTCGATACGGAACGTAAACATCCGCGAGCCGGGTGTCCCACATTCGAGACGGAAGCGTGTTCGCCCTTAGCGGAGGGAACCGGGGCTGAGAGCATGGAGTGTCAGTGCTTACGGGTAAGACATTCCTAGTGGTACGGGGCGACACGCTGATTTGAGCGCCTTCCGTTCGCCATCGGCGTACACCTGTGACGGGTATCTGCCTGGCCTGCGGGAACATCGTCTCGCACCATCGGGTTGGAGCAGTTGTCGGCTCTTCAAGCCGGTTTTCCCTACCGATGTCGGGGTGAGCCGCGAGCGGATGTCGGCAGTTGGAATGAGCTGTCCCGCCCCGCGGGACTAGCATGCGGAAGGACAGGGCGGGGACCGACCCCGAACTGCCCGACCGCTCTGAGGAGCGATAAACGATGTTCGAGAGGTTCACCGACCGCGCGCGGCGGGTTGTCGTCCTGGCTCAGGAAGAAGCCCGGATGCTCAACCACAACTACATCGGCACCGAGCACATCCTCCTGGGCTTGATCCACGAGGGTGAGGGTGTCGCCGCTAAGGCCCTGGAGAGCCTCGGGATTTCGCTCGAGGCTGTTCGCCAGCAGGTTGAGGAGATCATCGGTCAGGGGCAGCAGGCCCCGTCCGGCCACATCCCCTTCACCCCGCGGGCGAAGAAGGTCCTGGAGCTTTCGCTCCGAGAGGCCCTCCAGCTCGGCCACAACTACATCGGCACCGAGCACATCCTGCTCGGCCTGATCCGCGAGGGCGAGGGCGTCGCCGCCCAGGTCCTCGTGAAGCTGGGCGCCGATCTCAACCGAGTCAGGCAGCAGGTCATCCAGCTGCTCTCCGGGTACTCCGGAGGCGGCAAGGAGTCGGCCACCGCCGGCGGCCCGGCCGAGGGAACCCCCTCGACCTCGCTCGTCCTGGACCAGTTCGGCCGCAACCTCACGCAGGCCGCTCGCGAATCCAAGCTCGACCCGGTCATCGGGCGCGAGAAGGAGATCGAGCGGGTCATGCAGGTGCTCTCCCGCCGGACCAAGAACAACCCGGTCCTCATCGGCGAGCCCGGCGTCGGCAAGACCGCCGTCGTCGAGGGCCTGGCCCAGGCGATCGTCAAGGGCGAGGTCCCCGAGACCCTCAAGGACAAGCACCTCTACACGCTTGACCTCGGTGCCCTGGTCGCCGGTTCCCGATACCGCGGTGACTTCGAAGAGCGCCTCAAGAAGGTGCTGAAGGAGATCCGCACCCGCGGCGACATCATCCTGTTCATCGACGAGCTCCACACCCTCGTGGGTGCGGGCGCCGCCGAGGGCGCGATCGACGCCGCGAGCATTCTGAAGCCCATGCTGGCCCGTGGTGAGCTCCAGACCATCGGTGCCACGACGCTCGACGAGTACCGCAAGCACCTTGAGAAGGACGCGGCCCTTGAGCGCCGCTTCCAGCCGATCCAGGTGGCGGAGCCTTCCCTCCCCCACACGATCGAGATCCTCAAGGGCCTGCGCGACCGCTACGAGGCCCACCACCGCGTCTCCATCACGGACGAGGCCCTCGTGCAGGCGGCCACCCTGGCCGACCGGTACATCTCGGACCGCTTCCTCCCGGACAAGGCGATCGACCTGATCGACGAGGCCGGATCCAGGATGCGCATCCGCCGGATGACCGCGCCGCCGGACCTCCGCGAGTTCGACGAGAAGATCGCGAACGTGCGTCGCGACAAGGAGTCGGCCATCGACTCCCAGGACTTCGAGAAGGCGGCTTCCCTCCGTGATTCGGAGAAGCAGCTGCTGGCGGGGAAGGCCAAGCGCGAGAAGGAATGGAAGGCCGGCGACATGGACGTCGTCGCCGAGGTCGACGGCGAGCTCATCGCCGAGGTCCTCGCGACCGCGACCGGCATTCCCGTCTTCAAGCTCACGGAGGAGGAGTCCTCCCGCCTCCTGCGCATGGAGGACGAGCTCCACCGTCGCGTCATCGGCCAGAAGGACGCCATCAAGGCGCTCTCCCAGGCCATCCGCCGTACCCGTGCGGGTCTGAAGGACCCGAAGCGTCCCGGTGGTTCGTTCATCTTCGCCGGTCCGTCCGGTGTCGGTAAGACCGAGCTCTCCAAGACGCTCGCCGAATTCCTCTTCGGCGACGAGGACGCGCTGATCTCCCTCGACATGTCGGAGTTCAGCGAGAAGCACACGGTTTCCCGCCTCTTCGGATCGCCCCCCGGTTACGTGGGCTACGAAGAGGGCGGCCAGCTGACCGAGAAGGTCCGCCGGAAGCCGTTCTCCGTCGTCCTCTTCGACGAGGTCGAGAAGGCGCACCCGGATATCTTCAATTCCCTTCTCCAGATCCTGGAGGACGGTCGCCTGACCGACTCCCAGGGCCGGGTCGTGGACTTCAAGAACACGGTCATCATCATGACGACCAACCTGGGTACGCGGGACATCTCGAAGGGCTTCAACCTGGGCTTCGCGGCCCAGGGCGACACCAAGACCGGATACGACCGGATGAAGGCGAAGGTCAACGAAGAGCTCAAGCAGCACTTCCGGCCCGAGTTCCTCAACCGTGTCGACGACACGGTCGTCTTCCACCAGCTCACGCAGGAAGACATCATCCAGATCGTCGACCTGATGATCGCCAAGGTGGACGAGCGCCTCAAGGACCGCGACATGGGCATCGAGCTCAGCGGTGAGGCGAAGCAGCTCCTGGCCAAGCGCGGCTACGACCCGATCATGGGTGCGCGCCCGCTGCGCCGGACCATCCAGCGCGAGATCGAGGACATGCTGTCGGAGAAGATCCTCTTCGGCGAGCTGCGCCCCGGTCACATCGTGGTCGTCGGTGTGGAGGGTGAGGGCGAGGCCGCCAAGTTCACCTTCCGCGGCGAGGAGAAGTCGGCTCTGCCGGACCTCCCCCCGATCGAGGCGACGGGCTCCGGCCCGGACCTCTCCAAGGGCGCCTGAGCGCGCGCTGAGCGCTAGCCGCTCCTAGCGGTACGAACGAAGGGGCGGCCCCGGAACCGAAAGGCTCCGGGGCCGCCCCTTTTCGCGTGCCTCGGGGCTGCCGCAGGGGCTGCCGCAGGGGCTTCCGCCGGTGACAAGCCGCACAGGACAAATCGGACCTACGAGGGCGTTTCGTAGATCAAGTGTCCGTTTTGCGGCACCCCTGGACCCAGTCGGGGCAAGGGTCAACAGGGTGGACGTCCCTTCACCGGCTACGAGCTCCCGTAGTAATCGGGACGTTTGGGGAAGTCCGGGGACACGGGTTACCAAGGTTGGGCAAGCCCGGCATCCGCATCGGCGGAGCGCCGGGTCGCTTGTTGCCCCACACGTCCTTGTCCCCGGCCCCGGAGGTCACCACATGTTCGCGAAGCGCGTCAGCACCCGTCGTACCCGTACCGCCCTCGTCGCCACCGGTCTCGGTGTCACGCTGGCCCTCGGGGCGGGGACGACCGCCGCCTTCGCAGCCGAGGCTCCCGCTGCGGCCACCGCGAAGAAGGCCGAGAAGGCCAAGAAGTCGGCCCTGTGGGCCAAGCCGGTCGCCCGCTACACGCTCTCCGCCACCTTCGGCAAGGGCGGCACCATGTGGTCCCACAAGCACTCCGGCCAGGACTTCGCCGTCCCGGTCGGCACCCCGGTCCACGCCGCCAGCTCCGGTGTGATCGTCAAGGCCGGCCCCAACGGCGGCGGCGACGGCCCGGCGTACGGCAACGCCATCGTGATCAAGCACGCCAACAACACGTACTCCCAGTACGCGCACCTCTCGAAGATCAAGGTCAACATCGGCCAGAAGGTCGCGAAGAACCAGCTGATCGCCCTGTCCGGCAACACCGGCAACTCCAGCGGTCCGCACCTGCACTTCGAGATCCGCACCACGGCCAACTACGGCTCGGCCGTCAACCCGGTCTCCTTCCTGCGGGGCGTCGGCCTCTCCGTCTGATCGGCCGGTCAGCTGACCAGCCACGAGTGACTCGGCTTGACCGCCGAGTCCAGCTTTCCCTCCTGGTACGCGGCCACCTGCTCGTCCGACAGGGCGGCGTCGAAGACCCGCACCCGGTCCATGGACCCGGACCAGGAGCCGCTCCAGAGCCCGTGGTGGCGGGCCCGCCCCAGCTGGAACGGGCCGGGGCCCTGCCAGATCGCGGGAACCTGCTCGGCCTTGCCGGCCGGCTTCCCGTCCACGTAGAGCGCGATCGTCTTCTTCTCGGCGTCGTAGGTCGCCGTCAGCGTGGTCCGGTCCTTCTTCGGCGCCGGCCCGGCGGCGACGGTCACCGCGGTGGCCGCGGCCCCCTTGTCGCCCGTCTGTACGCGGAACATCCAGGTCAGCTTGCCGTTCACCTGGTCCCCGCCCAGCTCGAAGGTGAAGGACTCCCCGTCGCCCTGACTGACGGCGATACGGGAGGTCTTCTCGGCGAGGTTGTACAGGCGGGCCGTGACCGTGAAGCTCTTGGTCGTGTCCACGACCCGCTCCGCGGCCTGGGCGTACGACTTCGAGTTCCCCCGCATCTTCACCTCGTGCCGCCCGCCCAGCGGCACCACCGAGGCGTCCTCGCCCATCCGCAGGCCGATGCTGCCGCTCAGGTCGCGGATCACCGTCGGATCGCCCGCCACCAGCGCGGAGTTCTCCTCCGTCCCCGACGTGCCCGGCTTCGGCGAGCCCGAGGCGGACGTGTCCGGCTTGTCGTCCTCCCCCTTCGTGCCGTATCCGGAGACCAGCAGGAACGCGCCGCCGCCGGCCAGCAGCGCCAGTACGGTCACCGCGCCGCCCCACGCCCACATCCGCTTCCGGCGGCGTTCCTTCGCCGCGCGCTCGCTGAGGGCCTCCCAGTCCGGCTCCGTGGACGAGGGGCCGGACAGGGGGAAGGCCTCGGGGAAGGGCTCGGGGAAGGCCTCGGGAGCCGCTGCCGCGGCCGGCGGGTCCTGGTACGGGTTGGGTGCGCCCTGCCGGGGCGGGTCCTGGTACGGGTTCGGCCCGGCCGCCTGCGGGTAGCCGTACCCGCCGGCGCCCACGGGAGGCCCGGGCGGGTACCCGTAGCCGGGTACCGGCGGGCCGGACGGGTAGCCGTAGCCGCCGCTGCCGCCCTCGGGGGCGGGTTCGGGCTGCTCGTTGCTCGGGGGAGGAGTACCAAAGGACATGCCCGGATGCTAAAACACGCGGGAAGCCGAGCTTCCGGCAGCCACTGCCGCGCGGCCGCCACGGCGGCCGCCGGGACGGCCGCCGGCGCCGCAGCCCGTCATCCCGGCAGCTTGATGACGGGGAAGCTCCCCGTCGCCGTCGGCGCGTGCTCCGGCAGCCACAGCACCGCCACCGCCCCCGCCGCCTGGCCCTGGGACTCCCGGCCGCCGGGCGCCGCCACGTTGCGGAACGTCAGCCGGGCGCCCAGCACCCGCGCCTGCCCCTCCGCGATGGTCAGCCCGAGGCCGTGACCCACGCCCGCGCGGTCCGTCGACCCGGTGCGGAACCGGCTCGGCCCCTCGCGCAGCAGCGCCTCCGGGAAGCCCGGCCCGTGGTCCCGGACGCGGACGACCCGGCCCTCGATGTCGACCTGGACCGGCGCCTGCCCGTACCGGGCGGCGTTGGCCAGCAGGTTCCCGAGGATCCGCTCCAGCCGGCGCGGGTCGGTGCTGACGATCTCGTCCGCGACCACCCGTACCGTCGCCTCCGGCATCAGCGCGCTCACCCGGCGGGTCACGAACTCGCCGAGCGCCACCTCCTGGAGCTCCGCGCGCTCGGACGCGCTGTCCAGCCGGGCCACTTCCAGGACGTCCTCGACCAGCGCCCGCATCGCCTGCGCGCGGTCGCGCACCAGCTCGGTCGGCCGCCCCGGAGGCAGCAGTTCCGCCGCCGTGAGCAGCCCCGTCACCGGGGTCCGCAGCTCGTGCGCGATGTCCGCCGTCACCCGCCGCTCCGCCTCCAGGCGCTGCTGGAGGGCGTCGGCCATGGCGTCCACGGCCCGCGCGAGGTCGTCGGTCTCGTCCCGTACGACACCGCCGACCGCGTCCCGCACCCGGACGTCGGGATCCCCGTGGGCCACCCGCTGCGCGGCGGTCGCGGCCTTGCGCAGCCGACGCGAGATCTGCCCGCCGATGAGCACGCCGAGCGCCGAGCCGCCGATGATGACGGCGAGCGAGCCGATCACCAGGGCCCGGTCGAGGTCGCGCATCACCTTCGCGTTCTCGACGAACTTCGAGTGCAGCGTCAGGATCTGCCCGTTGCCGAGCGGGACGGCGGCCCACACCTCGGGCAGCCCCTTCGGGTTGTCCTGGACGAAAGTGCCGCGGCGCCCGGATTCGGCCGTCCTGCGCAGCTGGCCGGGGACCTTGGGGTCGTTGATCCCGGCGGTCGAGGGCAGCTGGCGGCCGGCCTCGGCGTAGCGGGAGAGGAACTGCACGCGTTCGAGCTGGGAGTCACGGGCGCTCTCCAGCATCGACACCCGGGCAGCGCTGTGCACCACCAGGCTCAGCGCGACCGCGATGAGGGCACCCACGGCGGCGATGGCGAGCGTGATCTTCCAGCGGATCCCGGTACGGAAGGTGACGCTCCTCATGCCTTCAGCTTGTATCCGAAGCCTCGGACCGTTTCGATCCGGTCCTGTCCGATCTTGGTGCGCAGCCGCTGGACGTGGACGTCCACGACACGGGTGTCGCCGCCCCAGTCGTAGTCCCAGACCCGCTCCAGCAGGCGGTCGCGCGACAGGACGGTGCCGGGCGCGGAGGAGAACTCCAGCAGCAGCCGCATCTCCGTGGGCGTCAGCGCGACCGGGGCACCGGCCTTGCGCACCTCCATGCCCTCGGTGTCGACCTCCAGCTCGCCGAAGGTGAGCACCCCGCGCTCCCCGTCCGCGTCGTCGTCGGCCCCGCCCCCGCCGTTCGGGCCGCCCGCGTGCCCGAAGCGGCGCAGCACGGCGCGGATCCGGGCGACGAGCACGGAGCCGTCGAAGGGCTTGGTGACGTAGTCGTCGGCGCCGGCCTCCAGGCCGAGCACGACGTCGATGGAGTCGGCGCGCGCCGACAGCATGATCACCGGGACGGTGGACTCGTCGCGGATCCGGCGGCACAGGCTGACGCCGTCCATGCCGGGGACCATCACGTCGAGCAGCGCGATGTCGGGCCGGTCGGCGCGGAAGGACTCCAGTCCGGACAGCCCGTCGGGCATGGCGGTGACGACGAACCCGTCGCGCTCCAGCGCCAGGGTCGTGGCTTCGCGGATGACGTCGTCGTCCTCCACAAACAGCACGTGGGTCTCGGCCATGCCCAGCCTCGCCTCGGTTCCTCGTCGGTTCTGTGTCGGTCAGTTCTTGAGCGTGACGGCCGGCGCGGGCTGGCCCCCGCCGTCCACGTTGCTGTACTCCGTGTATACGCGGTCCTGCTCGGTGAAGCGCTCCCCGCTCCAGCGGTACGTGATCACGTCCTCGCCGGAGGGATAGGCGACCGCGTCGGTCTTCGCGTAGACGGGCTTGGTGAGGACCAGGTCGCCCCGGTCGATCTCCGCGTAGACGGGTGGCTGCTCGTCCGAGAAGACATTCTCGTACCTGCCGCCCTCCGACCTGTACACGTACGAGCCGCGGCCGAGGGCGTCGGCGCAGGACAGCACATTGACGACGATGTCGACGGCCTCGCTCCCGGTGACCTTCCCGTAGCTGACGTCGACCGGATACTCCTTGCCCGTGCAGGGCTTGAGTTCCCGCTTGATGTCGGCGCTGACCTTGGGGTCCGCCTTGAGCAGCGCGATCGCGTCGACCTTCGTCGCCGGCCGCCCCGAGGGCGTCGCCGCCCGCGCGGACTGGCCGGAGGAGGCGTGGGGCTCGGGGGCGGGCGGCGAGCCCGTCCTGGACACGGAGTCGGTGTGGGCGGGCCCCTCGTCCTTCAGTCCCGTCCCGCCGCTGGAACAGCCGGCCGCGAACAGCACTGTGCCGACGAGGACGACCGTCCCCGCCGACATCAGCACCAGCGAACTTCTGCCGCTCAGACTTTGGCCAGTCAGGCCGCGCACCGCTCCCGCCCCTCGTAACGGCTGGTGTGGTCACCGCGTTCGAGCGCGCGCATGTCCAGGTCCCGGCTCTCCAGCTCCTGCCGGAGACGGGCCAGTGCGCGGTGCAGGGTGCTCTTCACGGTTCCCGCCGACATGCCGAGCGCCGCGGCCGTCTCCTCGGTGCTCATCTGCTCCCAGTGTCGCAGCACCACCACACTGCGCTGCTTGGGCGCGAGCACCTTGAGGATGTCCATCAGCAGGGCGCGGTCGGCGCGCTGGTCGGAGCCGTCCTCGACGGAGGCGTCCGGGAGCTGCTCGGTGGGGACCTCTTCGAGCTTGCGGGCGCGCCACCACTCGGTACGGGTGTTGATCATGACCCGGCGCAGGTAGGCGTCGGCGAGGGACTTGTCGGCGATGCCGTCCCAGCGTCCGTAGGTGCGCACCAGGGCCGTCTGCAGGAGGTCCTGGGCGTCGGTGGGGTCCGGGACGAGGCGCCGCGCGCTGCGCAGCAGCGCATCCTGCCGAGTGCGTACGTAGTCCTCGAATTCGAGTACCTCGCCGTGCGCCATCTCAGACCGCCTCCGTTCCGTCCAACCGCTCATCCGCTGTCTTGCGGACTTGAAGTTACGGAGGCGTTGTCACGGAGCTGTGCGGGTGAGCCTTCGGAGGACGCACGGACAGCCATAGGTTGTGTAACAGTGCCGTGAGCTGGGGTTTCACCCACACAACCGGAATGGTTGAGTCATGAACGTATCAGCTCTGCGGAAGCCGGTACATACCCTGCGCGAGCGGCTCCACCAGCCCGTCCGAGACCAGCCCGTCCAGCGCCCGGGCCCGCTGGACGGGCTCGTCCCAGACGGTGTCGAGCACCGCCTGCGGAACCGGCCCGACCGCTTCCCGCAACACGGCGAGCAGCTTCCCGCGCACCTGCCGGTCCGTCCCCGCGTACGTCTGACCGCGCCGCGGCGGCCCGTCGTGAGCCGGCTTGCCCGCCAGCCGCCACGCGCACAGCCCGGCCACCGGGCAGCGCGCGCAGTCCGGGGACTTGGCCGTGCACACCAGGGCGCCCAGCTCCATGGAGGCCGCCGCCCAGCGCGCCGCGGTCTCCTCGTCCTCGGGCAGCAGCGCCCGGGCCAGGCGCCGTTCGGCGGCCGTGGTGGCGTTCGGCGGGTACTCGACTCCGGTGGCGGTACGGGCGAACACCCGCCGGACGTTGGTGTCGAGCACCGCGTGCCGCTGCCCGTAGGCGAAGGAGGCCACGGCGGCGGCCGTGTACTCGCCGATGCCGGGCAGGGAGAGCAACTGGGCGTGGTCCCGGGGGACGTCGCCGCCGTGCCGTTCCGTTATCGCGACGGCCGCCCCGTGCAGGCGCAGCGCCCGGCGAGGGTAGCCGAGCCGCCCCCAGGCCCGTACGGCCTCGCCGGGGGCCTCGGCGGCCAGGTCGGCGGGCCGGGGCCACCGGGCGAGCCACTGCTCGTACACCGGGAGCACCCGGCTGACCGGGGTCTGCTGGAGCATGAACTCGCTGACCATGACCCCCCAGGGGCCGGCCTCGGGGCGGCGCCAGGGCAGGTCGCGGGCGTGCTCGTCGAACCACGCGATCACGGGGGAGTGCAGCGCGTGGGAGACGTCGGGGGTGACCGTCGTGACGGGGACGGTGGCGTGGGCGGTGGCGGGGGGTACGGGGGTCGCAGTCATGGCAGACGGCATCCTGACATGTTTTGGGGCCGCGCCGCCGGTCCCGGACCGGTGAACCAGACGGCGGCGCGGCCGCCGCCCGCCCGCGCGGCGGCGGTGATCGTACTGATCGGACCGGCGAGCCCGAGGACGAACACCGCGGCCAGCGCCCCGCCCAGCAGCAGGCCGAGCGTCACGTCGTGCGGGTAGTGCACCCCGACGAACACGCGGGAGAAGGCCATCAGCAGCGCGAGCGGCACCGTCAGCAGCGCGAGCCGGCGGACGGCCAGGGCCAGCGCGACGGCGGCGGCGCCGGCGATCGCGGAGTGGTTGCTGGGGAACGACCAGTCCCCGAAGGCGGGGCACGGCACCAGCGGGACGGCCGCCCCGGCGACGGCCCGGCAGGGGCGCTCCTCGTCCACCACGGACTTCAGGGCCTCGGAGGCGACGTACGCGACGGCGGTGGCCAGCGGCGCGAGGACGGCGAGTGCGACGGCGCGGGGGCTCTCCTGCCGGCGGGAGCGCCACCACACGGCTATGAAGAGGAGACCGAAGGCGAACAGCCCGAAGGTCGTCCACGCCTCGAACAGCGACTGCACCCATCCGGGTGTGGAGTGCGCGAAGTCGGTGATGTCGAGATAAAGGCGGGAACTGTCCATGGTCACCGAGCGTACTGATGTCCGATGAGGTGCCGCATGCGGCTCTTGGCCGATTCCTGGCGGTCCGGTGTCCTCCCGCAGGATGATCATCGGCAAAACAAGCCGGATGTGCGGCATGGGGGGCGCGGATCGTGCCCCGGACTCTCGTAAGGTTCCGTTCGTGGGATCTCTGCGCAATCCGGTCGGGCCGCTCCCCTCCTCCATCTACTGGCGACGGAGGGCTGTGCTGGCTTCCGTCGTCGCGCTGCTCGCGCTCCTCGCCGTATGGACCGTCAGTTCCGGCGGGGGCAGGTCGAGTACGAACGGCAAGGGCGGCTCCGGCCGCGACCCGGTCAAGTCCATCACCCCGGGGCCGTCCGGTACGGGCCCGGCGATCAGCCAGGCCCCGGGCGGGCGCGGCGAGCCGAGCCCGGGCGCGGGCACCGGCGCGGGGACCGGAGCGGGCACCGGAGCGGGCACCGGCAAGAACGGCGAACCGGGCGGCGGTTCGACCACCGACCCGGGCACGGGCGGCGACGGCGCCGCCGATTCCGGGGACGCCTCGTCACCGGGCCGCCAGCTCCCGGCCGACTCCCCCCTGCCGACGTGCGCGCCGGCCTCCCTGCAGTGGGAGGTCAAGAGCGTGAAGAACGAGTACGAGGCGAACGAGAAGCCCCGGCTGGAACTGATCGCCCGCAACACCTCGGTCACGACCTGCAAGGTCGACCTCGGCCCGAAGCAGGCGGTCCTGACGATCCTCCAGGCGACGGGCAGCAAGGCCGTCTGGTCCTCGTCGGACTGCCCGACGGGCGCGGGGAACGTCTTCTTCCGGGTACCGGGGCAGGGCGAGACGAAGCACTCCCTGGAATGGGACCGCAAGCCGAGCGCGGCCTCCCAGTGCCAGTCGCCTCCGGCGGACGCGGTGACCCCCGACACGTACGTGGTCGAGGTCAAGTCCCCCGGCATGCCGGTGGCCCGCACCTCGTTCGTCCTCAAGCAGGACTGACCCGGGGGCCGGCCCCCGGGTTACCCCTCCCGCCCCGCAGGACTAGACGTAGCGTTCCAGGATCGAGGATTCCGCCAGGCGGGACAGGCCCTCGCGGACGCTGCGCGCACGGGCCTCGCCGACGCCGTCGACGGTCTGCAGGTCGTCCACCGACGCCGCCAGCAGCTTCTGCAGGCCCCCGAAGTGCTCCACCAGCCGCTCGATGATGGCCCCCGGCAGCCTCGGCACCTTCGCCAGCAGCCGGTAGCCCCGCGGGGACACCGCCGAGTCCAGGGTCTCCGGCGAACCCGTGTACCCCAGCGCCTTCGCGACGATGCCCAGTTCCAGCAGTTCCGGATGCGTCAGCGCGTCCAGAGCCGGCAGCGCCTCGTCCACCGTCCGCGACCGCTTCGCCGTCGGCTCCGGCACGTAGTCCCGGATGACCAGCTCGCGTTCCTGCTCGATGCCCACCGTCAGCTCGTCCAGCTGGAGGGAGAGCAGCCGCCCGTCCGTGCCCAGCTCGACCACGTACTCCGCGATCTCCGTCGCGATCCGGCGAACCATTTCCAGCCGCTGCGCGACCGCCGTCACGTCGCGCACCGTGACCAGGTCCTCGATCTCCAGCGCGGACAGCGTCCCCGCGACCTCGTCGAGCCGCAGCTTGTACCGTTCCAGCGTCGCGAGCGCCTGGTTGGCCCGGGACAGGATCGCCCCCGACTCCTCCAGCACGCGCCGCTCCCCGTCCACGTACAGCGCGATCAGCCGCATCGACTGGGAGACCGAGACGACGGGGAACCCGCACTGCTTCGAGACCCGGTCGGCGGTCCGGTGCCGCGTGCCCGTCTCCTCCGTCGGGATCGACGCGTCGGGGACGAGCTGCACCCCCGCCCGCAGGATCTTGGTGATGTCCTTGTCCAGGATCAGCGCGCCGTCGAGCTTGCACAGCTCGCGCAGCCGGGTCGCGGTGAACTCCACGTCCAGCACGAAACCGCCGGTGCACATCGCCTCGACGGACTTGTCCATCCCGAGGACGATCAGCCCGCCGGTGTTGCCGCGAACGATCCGTTCCAGGCCGTCACGCAGCGGCTGACCAGGTGCGACCGCGCTCAGCGAGGCACGCATCATGGCCTCCTGCTTGGAGCTCGCTCCCGACTTGCCGGATGCTGCTGCCCCGTCCTTGGCTGCCACTGCACTCCTCCGGTCGCGGGTTGCGCCGCCTGCGTACGGCCGGGCGGACCAGCACAAAGTCTACCGGCGCGCGCTGCGGCCCCGCCGTTGCTTGGGCGGCAAGGCCCCGGCGGGACCCCGTAGGGACCCTCTGACCAGCGACTGCGCCCTCAGTTCGGGTCCCGCTCGGGGGCCTTGGCACGCGAACGCCCGCGCGGCAGCGCCCGTAGCGCGTCACCCATGTCAGCGACCTCGGTCACCTTCATCCCCGCCGGCACCTTGCCCGGATCCACCGGCACCAGCGCGTGCGTGAACCCCAGCCGGTGCGCCTCCGCGAGCCGCCGCTGTACGCCCGTCACCCGCCGCACCTCGCCCGCCAGGCCGACCTCCCCGATCGCGACCAGGTTCTTCGGCAGCGGGACGTCGCTCGCGGCCGAGGCCAGCGCGAGCGCGATCGCCAGGTCGGCCGCCGGCTCGGTCAGCTTCACCCCGCCCACGGTCGCGCTGTAGATGTCCCGCTTGCCGAGCGCGGTGATCCGGCCGCGCTGCTCCAGCACCGCCAGCATCATCGAGACCCGCGAGGTCTCCAGCCCGGAGGTGGTCCGCCGGGGCGAGGGGATCTGCGAATCCACCGTCAGCGCCTGCACCTCCGCGACCAGCGGACGCTTCCCCTCCAGCGTCACCGTCAGACAGGTGCCCGGCACCGCCTCGGCGCGCCGGGTCAGGAACAGCCCGCTCGGGTCGGCGAGCCCGGTGATCCCCTCGTCGTGGAGCTCGAAGCAGCCGACCTCGTCCGTCGCGCCGTACCGGTTCTTCACGCCGCGCACCAGGCGCAGCCGCGCGTGCCGGTCGCCCTCGAAGCTCAGCACGACATCCACCAGGTGCTCCAGCAGCCGGGGACCGGCGATCGCCCCGTCCTTGGTGACGTGGCCGACCAGGAGCGTGGCCATCCCGCGTTCCTTGGAGGCCCGGATCAGCGCCCCGGCGACCTCCCGCACCTGGGCCATGCCGCCCGGCGCCCCGTCGATCTCGGGGGAGGCCACCGTCTGTACGGAGTCCAGGACCAGCAGCGAGGGCTTCACCGCGTCGAGGTGTCCCAGCACCGCCGACAGGTCGGTCTCGGCGGCGAGGTAGAGGTGATCGCTCAGCGCGTTGATCCGGTCGGCCCGCAGCCGCACCTGGCTCGCCGACTCCTCACCCGTCACGTACAGGGTGCGGTGCGCGTCGCTGGCCGCCTTCGCCGCCACGTCCAGCAGCAGCGTCGACTTGCCGACGCCGGGCTCGCCCGCGAGCAGCACGACGGCCCCGGGCACGAGCCCGCCGCCGAGCACCCGGTCCAGCTCGTCCACACCGGTGCTGCGCGCGGTCGCGGTCCGGCCGTCGACCTGCGCGATCGGGAGCGCGGGCGCGGACACCCGCCCGGCCGCGGTGGTCCGTACGGCGGGCGCGCCGCCCATCTCCTCCACCGTCCCCCAGGCCTGGCACTCGGGGCAGCGCCCGAGCCACTTGGCGGTGGTGTACCCGCACTCGGTACAGCGGTAGGACGGCCGGTCCTTGGCGGATGAACGAGATGTACGGGCAGCCATGCGCCCCACCGTAGCCGCCCCCACCGACAGCCCGGCCGGGGCCGTGACCCCGGCGGGGGGCGGGGCGTCAGGGCGGGCGTCAGCGGGGGCCCGATCTGTTCACCCGTAAGGGCTAAAAGTGCTGAAGGCTTCCGGGCCGTCAGGCGCGTGCGCCCTACGGTCACCCACGTGAGCAGCAGCAACCAGCAACACCCCGCCCCGCGCACCGGCGCACACCGGGCGCACGGGCGCACCTCCTCCGGGGCGGCCGCGGAGGAGCGGCCCCCGCCGCCGTTCCGGCACGAGCCCTACCTGGACGGCCTGTTCACGTACTGCCTGTCGGTCCTGTGCGATCACGACACCGCCACGGACGTGCTCGGCGACGTCCTGGCCGTGGCCGAGCGGTACCCCGGCCGGTGTCCCGACGAGAGCGACCGGCGGGCCTGGCTGTACGCCCTCGCGCGCTGGGCCTGCCTGCGCCGGCTCGCCGAACAGAGGCGCACCCGGCTGGGAGCGCATTCCGCCCGGCGCGCGCCGGAGCGCAAGGGGCGCGGGCGCACACCCGCCCAGCCGGCCCGGGCGGCGGGGCAGCATGCCACAACGGTCCCGCAGGACTCGCACGCCTCGTACTCCTCACACGCCACACAGGCCGCACATGCCCCGGCCGACGGCCCCGACGACCTCGACGGCCCCGACGCATACGCCTACCGCCGCACCGAACTCGCCCGCCTCGCCTGGCCCGAGGCCGCCGGAACCACCCCCGAGCAGCGCGAGGCCCTCGAACTCGCCGTCCGCCACCGCCTCGGCGTCCCCGAACTCGCCGCCGTCCTCGGCACCCCCCGGACCACCGCCCGCGAACTGCTGTCCGGCGCCGCCTGCGAGGTCGAGCGCACCCGCGCCGCCCTCGCCGTGGTCGAGACCGCCGGCTGCCCCACCGTGTCCCGGCTCACCGCCGAGGGCGGCGACGGACAGGTCCTGCTGTCCGCCACCCTGCGCGCCGAACTCGTCCGGCACGTCGACGACTGCCCGCGCTGCCGCCGCGTCGCCGAGCGCGTCGGGGCCGCCGCGCCGTGGCCCGGCTCCGGCGGCACCAACACCACCGCGCTCCCGCTGGTCCCCGCCCCGCGCACCGCCGTCCACGCGGCGATGCTGCGCTCCGGCCGGGGCCGCGGCCGGGGGCCGGGCCCCCGCTTCGACCGGACCGGCTTCCCGATGGACCCCAAGGACCGCGCGGCCCGCCGCGACCGGATCCGGGCCCGGGCCGTGACCACCACCGTCGTCGCCACCGTCGTCGCCGCGCCCGTCCTGGCGCTCTGGGCGGCCTACCGGGGCGTCCCCGCCACCGGGGAATCCGTCGGGGTCGACGCCGCGACGCGGATCTCCGCGAGCGACGCGCAGATCCCGCCGACCGCCCCCGGGCGGCCCTTCGCCGCGTACGAGAACGCCGGGAACACCGTCCGCACCCCCGGCCGGCCCGCCTTCGTCACGGGCAGCGCCGAACCGGACGTCTCCGTCGAGGTGATCAGCGCCGGCCCGCCGGCCACCCCCGAGAGCAGCGGCCCGGGCGCCCCCGGCCGGCTCACCGTCACCGCGTACTCGCGCGGCGCCGTCACCTGGCTCACCCTCATCGCGTCCGGCGGCGCCCCGGTGGACTGGCGGCTCTGGTCCGACGCCCCGTGGCTGCGCGCCAGCGCCACCGCGGGCACGCTGGCCCCAGGAGAATCGGTCACCCTGCGCATCACCGTCGACCCGGACGGCCAGCCCGACGGCGCCTGGAGCGCGCGCGTCGGTGTCGACCCCGGCGCCGCCGTGGTCTCCGTCAAGGGGCGCGGACGCCCGGCGCCGAAGCCCGATCCGACCCCCACGCCGACACCGACCCCCACGCCGGCCGACACGGGCGGCCCGGCGCCCACGCCGACACGGCCGCCCGACCCGACCCCGACGCCCACGCCCACCCCGACCCCGGACCCGCCAGGAGGAACGGTTTCCCCCGGGCCGGAGGGACCGACCGAAGCGCCGGCCCCGAGCGCGTAGCGCTCCCGAGGCCGGCAGGGTTCAGGGCCTGCCTTTCGGATCAGGCCGGATCAGGGGATCAGGGAGCGGGGCCTAGGCCACCGGCGGGTCGGCCGGGTGCGGGGCCATCGGCAGCAGGGAGGCCAGCCGCGCCTCGCACAGCTTCACCAGCGCCTCGTACCCCTCCTTGCCCATCAGCTCCGTCAGCTCGGGGCGGTACGTCACGTACACCGGGTCACCGGCGCCGTGCGCCGAGGTGGCCGACGTGCACCACCAGTGCAGGTCGTGGCCGCCCGGACCCCAGCCGCGCCGGTCGTACTCGCCGATCGACACCTGGAGCACCCGGGTGTCGTCGGGCCGGTCGATCCATTCGTACGTACGCCGGACCGGCAGCTGCCAGCAGACGTCCGGCTTGGTCTCCAGCGGCTCGCGGCCCTCGCGCAGCGCCAGGATGTGCAGCGAGCAGCCGGCCCCGGCGGGGAAACCGGGCCGGTTCTGGAAGATGCACGACCCCTCCCAGCGGCGGGTCTGCCGCTCGCCGTCGTCGTCCTTCTGCACCCAGCCCGAATCGGTGCCCACGTCGTGGAACTGCCACAGCTCGGGCGTCAGCCGCGCCACGTTTTCCGCGACGCGCTTCTCGTCGTCCTCGTCGGAGAAGTGCGCGCCGAGCGTGCAGCAGCCGTCATCCGCCCGGCCGGCCTGGATGCCCTGGCAGCCGCTGCCGAAGATGCACGTCCAGCGGGAGGTCAGCCAGGTGAGGTCGCAGCGGAAGACCTGCTCGTCGTCCGCGGGGTCGGGGAACTCCACCCAGGCCCTCGGGAAGTCGATCCCCTTCTCGTCGGCCATGATCTTGACCTTCTTCGGGCTCTTGGACTTGTTGGCCTTCTTCGTATGTGGCACAAACCCAAGCCTAAGCGCCCCTTACGCCACCCATACTCCCGGCGCACAGTAGCGTTTCCCCGTATGAGACTCGGTGTCCTTGATGTGGGTTCGAACACGGTCCACCTGCTGGTGGTGGACGCACACCCCGGCGCGCGCCCGCTGCCGGCGCACTCGCACAAGGTGGAGCTGCGGCTGGCGGAGCTGCTCGACGAGCACGGCGCGGTCAGCCCCGAGGGCATAGACCGTCTCGTCGCGGTCATCGCGGACGCGGCGCAGGCCGCGGAGGACAAGGGGTGCGAGGACGTCCTCCCCTTCGCGACCAGCGCCGTGCGCGAGGCCACCAACGCGGACGAGGTGCTGGCGCGGGTCAGGGCCGAGACCGGCATCGACCTGCCGATCCTGAGCGGCCCCGACGAGGCCCGCCTCACGTTCCTCGCGGTCCGCCGGTGGTTCGGGTGGTCGGCGGGGAAGCTGCTGGTCCTGGACATCGGCGGCGGCTCGCTGGAGATCGCGTACGGCATCGACGAGGAGCCGTACGCGGCCGCGTCGCTGCCGCTGGGCGCCGGGCGCCTCACCTCGGGCTGGCTGCCGGGCGACCCGCCGCAGGCCTCGGACGTACGGGCGCTGCGGCGGCACGTACGGGCGCAGATCGCGCGCACCGTCGGCGAGTTCAGCCGGTTCGGGGCGCCGGACCACGTGGTGGCGACGTCGAAGACGTTCAAGCAGCTGGCCCGGATCGCGGGCGCGGCCCGGTCGGCGGACGGCCTGTACGTCCAGCGGGACCTGACCCGCAAGTCCCTGGAGGAGTGGGTCCCGCGCCTGGCGGCGATGACGACCGCCGAGCGGGCGGCGCTGCCCGGCGTCTCGGAGGGCCGCGCGTCCCAGCTCCTGGCCGGGGCGCTCGTCGCGGAGGGCGCGATGGACCTGCTCGGCGTGGAAGAACTCGAAATCTGCCCCTGGGCGCTGCGCGAGGGCGTCATCCTGCGCCGCCTGGACCACCTCCCCACCTGACCGGACGGACCGCGGCCGCCGCTGCCCCGGTGTGCCGTGGCCGCCGCGTACGCCCGGCGCGGCCGCGGCCGCCGCGTACCGCCCGCGCCTGCGCCGCGTACCGCTCTGCGGCGCGTACCGCCCCGCCCCGCACCGCCGGCGGGCGCGTACCGCGGCCGCGGGCGGCGCGCACCCCGACGGCGGGCGCGTACCGCGGCCGCGGGCGGCGCGCACCCCGACGGGCCCGGCCGTCCCATCCCCCGGCGGGCGGTCGGCGCGGGTGGGTAACCTGTCCCCCGTGCCCCCGCCCCACCGCGCCCCGACCCCGAAAGTCGCCCTGTCCACCGCCTCCGTCTATCCGGAGTCCACGGCGACCGCCTTCGAGATCGCCGCGCGCCTCGGCTACGACGGCGTCGAGGTGATGGTCTGGACGGACCCCGTCAGTCAGGACATCGACGCCCTGCGCCGGCTGTCCGACGACCACCACGTCCCGATACTCGCGATCCACGCGCCCTGCCTCCTCATCACCCAGCGCGTCTGGTCCACCGACCCCTGGACCAAACTCCAGCGCGCCCAGGCGGCCGCCGAGAAGCTCGGCGCGAGCACCGTCGTCGTGCACCCCCCGTTCCGCTGGCAGCGCGCCTACTCCCGGGACTTCGTCTCCGGCATCTGGCGCATGGCCGACGAGACCGACGTCCGGTTCGCCGTCGAGAACATGTACCCCTGGCGCTACCGCGACCGCGAGATGCTCGCGTACGCGCCCGAGTGGGACGTCACCAAGGACGACTACCGCCACTTCACGGTCGACCTCTCCCACACCGCGACCGCCCGCACCGATGCCACCGCGATGATCGACCGCATGGGCGGGCGCCTGGCGCACATCCACCTCGCCGACGGGAACGGCTCCGCGAAGGACGAGCACCTCGTCCCCGGCCGCGGCAGCCAGCCCTGCGCCGAGCTCCTGCACGGCCTCGCCGGCTCCGCCTTCGACGGCCACATCGTCATCGAGGTCAACACCCGCCGGGCCATGTCCGCCGCGGAGCGCGAGGCCGACCTCGCCGAGGCCCTCGCCTTCACCCGCCTCCACCTGGCCGGCGGCCGATGACCACACCGCCGCCCCCGCCCCCGCCGCCGCCTTCGTCGCCGTCGCCCAAGCCGCGCCGCGGCCCCGGCCGACCCCGCGCCGACGAGGCCGAGCAGGGTCCCGGCGCCCAGGAGCGCATCCGCGGCGCCGCCCGCGCCGAGTTCGCCGCCCGCGGCTACGACAAGACCTCCGTACGCGGCATCGCGAAGGCCGCCGGCGTGGACCCGGCCCTGGTGCACCACTACTTCGGCAGCAAGGACGAGCTCTTCGCCGCCGCCATCGAGCTCAGCATGGAGCCCGCGCTCTTCGTCCCCGCGATCCTCGGCGCCGGCCCCGACGGCATCGGCGAGCGCCTGGCCCGCTACTTCCTGGGGATCTGGGAGAACCCGGTCAGCCGCGCCCCGCTGCTCGCCGTCATGCGCTCCGCCCTCACCCACGAGGCCGCGGCGAAGGTGCTGCGCGGCCTGATCCTGCGCCGGGTCCTGGAGCGCGTCGCGGCCGACCTCAACGTTCCGGACCCGACGTTCCGCGCCGAGCTCGCCGCCTCCCACATGATCGGCATCGCGATGCTGCGCTACGTCGTCCAGGTCGAGCCGCTGGCGTCCGCCGATCCGGAGGACATCGTGGCCCTGGTGGCCCCCACCCTCCAGCGGTACCTGACCGAGGAGTGAGCCTGCCGTCCCGACATCCGGACAGCTTGTCCACGTTCCGGTCGGTGGGCGTAGCCTCGTAACTGAGTCATATCTACCGTCGCGGCCGCGTCCGGCGTACCCCTCGTACGTCCGTGCGCCCCGTACTCATGGGGAGTGAACCCGATGCCCGAGCTGAGGTCCCGCACCGTCACCCACGGCCGCAACATGGCAGGCGCACGTGCGCTGATGCGCGCCTCGGGCGTAGCGAGCGAGGACATCGGCAAGCCGATCATCGCGGTCGCCAACTCGTTCACCGAGTTCGTCCCCGGCCACACCCACCTGGCCCCGGTCGGCCGGATCGTCTCCGACGCCATCCGGGCCGCGGGCGCCATCCCGCGCGAGTTCAACACCATCGCGGTCGACGACGGCATCGCCATGGGCCACGCCGGCATGCTGTACTCCCTGCCCTCCCGCGACCTGATCGCGGACAGCGTCGAGTACATGGTCGAAGCCCACTGCGCCGACGCCCTGATCTGCATCTCCAACTGCGACAAGATCACCCCCGGCATGCTGATGGCCGCCATGCGCCTCAACATCCCGGTCGTCTTCGTCTCCGGCGGCCCGATGGAAGCCGGCCAGGCCACCCTCGTCGACGGCACCGTCCGCAAGCTCGACCTGATCGACGCCATGGTCGACGCCTCCAACGAGAACGTCTCCGACGAGGACGTGCTCCGCATCGAGGAGAACGCCTGCCCCACCTGCGGCTCCTGTTCGGGCATGTTCACCGCCAACTCGATGAACTGCCTCGCCGAGGCCATCGGCCTGGCCCTGCCCGGCAACGGCTCCGTCCTCGCCACGCACACCGCCCGCCGCGCCCTGTACGAGGACGCCGGCCGCACGGTCGTCGAGATCACCAAGCGCTACTACGAGGGCGACGACGCGTCCGTCCTGCCCCGCAACATCGCCACCCGCCAGGCCTTCGAGAACGCCATGGCCCTCGACATCGCCATGGGCGGCTCCACGAACACGATCCTCCACCTCCTCGCCGCAGCCCAGGAAGCCGGCCTGGAGTACGACCTCACCGACATCGACGAGGTCTCGCGCCGCGTGCCGTGCCTGGCCAAGGTCGCCCCGAACGTGGCGCCCGGCGGCACGTACTACATGGAGGACATCCACCGCGCCGGCGGCATCCCCGCCATCCTGGGCGAGCTGCACCGCGGCGGCCTCCTCAACAAGGACGTCACGACGGTCCACTCGGAGAACCTGGAGGACTGGCTGGCCCAGTGGGACGCCCGCTCCGGCACGGCGAGCGACACGGCCATGGAGCTGTGGCACGCGGCCCCCGGCTGCAAGCGCTCCGCGACCGCCTTCTCGCAGTCCGAGCGCTGGGAGTCCCTCGACCTCGACGCCGAGGGCGGCTGCATCCGCTCCGTCCAGCACGCGTACTCCAAGGACGGCGGCCTGGCGGTGCTGCGCGGCAACATCGCGGAGGACGGCTGCGTCGTGAAGACGGCCGGCGTCGACGAGTCGATCTGGACCTTCGAGGGCCCGGCGGTCGTCTGCGAATCGCAGGACGAGGCGGTCGAGAAGATCCTGACCAAGCAGATCAAGGCGGGCGACGTCGTCGTCATCCGCTACGAGGGCCCGCGCGGCGGCCCCGGCATGCAGGAGATGCTCTACCCGACCTCCTTCCTCAAGGGCCGCGGCCTCGGCAAGGTCTGCGCGCTGGTGACGGACGGACGCTTCTCCGGCGGCACCTCGGGCCTCTCCATCGGCCACGCCTCCCCGGAGGCGGCCTCGGGCGGCACGATCGCCCTGGTCGAGGACGGCGACCGGATCCGCATCGACATCCCGAACCGCTCGATCGAGCTGCTGGTCGCGGACGAAACCCTCGCGGAGCGCCGGGCCGCGCTGGGCGGCGTCTACGCCCCGAAGGACCGCGAACGCAAGGTCTCCGCGGCGCTGCGCGCGTACGCGGCGATGGCCACGAGCGCCGACAAGGGCGCGGTCCGCGACGTCTCCCGCCTGAGCTGACCCCGCCGAACCCCGCCGGTCACCACCCGGCGGGGTTCGCCCCGGCCCCTTCCGGACGCGCGCCTTGCGCGGCTCGGCGCGGGCGCCTCGCCGGCGGCGGTGCGCTGCGCCGGACTCCGTCCGTCGGGGCGGGGCGGGCGCCGGTCACCACCCGGCGGGGTTCGCCCCGTCTCCTTTGGGACGCGCGCCTTGCGCGGCTCGGCGCGGGCGCCTCGCCGGCGGCGGTGCGCTGCGCCGGACTCCGTCCGTCGGGGCGGGGCGGGCGCCGGTCACCACCCGGCGGGGTTCGCCCCGTCCACCGCGAAGACCGACCCGTCGGGGGCCGAGGCGTACACCTTGCCGGCGGCGACTACGGGGGCGGGGAGGGTCGGGGCCAGCTTGTCGCCGCCCATCCGGGGCTTCGTCTGCCCCAACAGCCGGTGGGTCGCGGCGTCCACCGCCAGCAGCCGCCCGTCCAGGGCCGTGAGGTACACCCGCCCCTCCCCGGCGGCGGGGCCCGACGCGGCGGTGACGCCGGTCTCCAGCCGCCACTGCTCCCGTTCCCCGTTCACGGCGGCCAGCGCGCCCGAGATGCCGAAGACGTAGGCCACCCCGTCGGGTCCGACCGTCGCCTGGGCCTGGAGCATCGGCGCCAGCAGCCGGACGGACCGCACCGTGCGCGAGCTCAGTTCTACGCGTACGACCGAGTGCGCCATCAGCTGCGCGTCATTGACCAGCAGGTACACGCTGCCGTGCGACAGCCCGAACGGCTCGGCCGTCCCGGCCACCCGGACCTGCGTGCGCGGCGTTCCGTTCGCCGGATCGATCACCGCCACCTGCGTCGACTTGCCGTCCGCGGCGGGCGTCGAGACGTAGAGGACGGGGTCACTGCCCGGTTCCCCCGATTCCGTCCGCCAAAGGGAGCCCACCCCGCCGACCTGCTTCGTCCACTGGACGGCACCGCTCGCCGCGTCCAGCGCGGTGGCCGTCCCGTCCGCCGCCGCGACGAGCACCCGGGTGCCCGCCCCGACCGCCTGCGCGCCCTGCGGCATCTTCCGGTTCCACCGCTCCGTACCCGTCGCGGGGTCCAGGGCCCGGAGCAGCCTGCCGCCCTCCGTGACCGTGAGCACCAGCCCGCCGCCGTGGAGGGGAGCGCCCGTCTGGAGCGTGCCCGGCGTCGTACGGGCAGACCACAGCAGGGAACCGTTCGCGGGATCCAGCCGGGCCACGGCCGTCCCGGGCCCCGAGCAGTACAGGGCCGCCGCGTCCCAGGAGCAGGTCGAGGCCCGGTCACCCAGGGACGCGGTCCACGGGGCGAAGGGCTTCGGCGCGGATCCGGCGGGCGCCGCCGCCCCGGCCGCGAGCCGTTCCGGTCCGGAGGGCGGTCCGGACATCAGGTATCCACCGGCCGCGCCGCACGCGAGCAGCAGCCCGAGCCCGGCCGCCACGGCCACCCACCGCCGGCGCCCACGGCTCCCACCCGCACCCGCGACCGCACCCGCGTCCTCGCCCTCGACCCGCTCCCGCAGGTGCGTGGCCTCGTCCGCCGCGGCCGCGGCCGCCGCCACCGGCCGCCGCGGCCGCTGCCGCGGTACGAACGACTGGGTGTCCTCGGCCGTCGGGTACGCGATCGCCCGCATCTCCGCGATCAGCGCCTCGGCCGTCGGCCGCTCCGCCGGCTCCTTCGCCAGGCACCGCGCGACGAGCGGCGCCAGCCGCTCCGGCAGCCCCGTCAGGTCGGGCTCGCTGTGCACCACCTGGTACGCCACCAGGTAGTGGCTGTCCGAGTCGAACGGCCCCCGCCCGGTCGCCGCGTGCACCAGCACCGCGCCCAGCGCGAAGACGTCCGCGGCCGTCCCGACCTCCCGGGGCCGCTGGAACTGCTCCGGCGCCATGTACGGCGGCGTGCCGATCAGCTTCCCGGTCTCGGTCCGCAGATCGCTGTCGGCCGGCCGCGAGATCCCGAAGTCGATCACCCGTACCCCGTCGGGGGCCATCAGTACGTTGCTGGGCTTCAGGTCCCGGTGCACGACCCCCGCCCGGTGGATGTCGCGCAGCGCCTCCGCCAGCCCGGCGGCGAGCCGCGTCAGCTCAGGGGGGTCCAGCACCCGCTCCCGTACCCGCTCGGCGAGCGTCGGGGAGTCGATGAACAGGGTCGCCATCCACGGCCGCTCCGCATCCGGATCGGCGTCCACGACGGGCGCGGTGAACGCTCCGCTCACCCGCCGCGCGGCCGCGACCTCCTGCCGGAACCGCGCCCGGAATTCCGGATCCACCGCGTGCTCGGGATGCACGATCTTGACGGCGAGTTTCAGCCCCGACCCTGACGTGGCCAGATGGACGACGCCCATCCCGCCGGAGCCGAGCACGGACTCCAGCCGGTACTGCCCGGCGTACTCCGGAAACCCCACGTAATCCGCGCGCAGCGAATGCACCGTCCACCACCCCCGACGGAGCCTAGTCCATGGCCCCGGGGCGGCTCCAAGGTCCTGCTACCCTGCGCGAGTTGCGCAGCGCAACACCCATGGGGGGAGATTTCACATGTCGGTTGAGAACGAATCAAGCCAAGTCACCACCGCGTCCGACGGCTCCGGATTCCAGACGTTTCCGGTCGCGCCGGGCTACCGGGTGAACGTCCGCAGCGGCCCGTCCACCACGTACCCGATCGTCAAGGTGCTGCCCTACGGAGCCTCCGTGACGATCCGCTGCCAGACGCCCGGCGAGCGGGTCAGCGGCCCCTGCGGCACCTCGAACATCTGGGACTGCATCGGGAACGGCCAGTACGTCGCCGACTCGTACGTCAAGACGGGTGCCGACGGCTACGTCACCAATCGCTGCGCCTAGGGCCTGTCTTCCGGATCATGCCGGGCTCGCGGGGTCTGGCACGCACGCTCGCCGCGTTGTCGTCGGTCGCCAACGCTCCGCGTTGACTCCCTCCTCCGCCTTGCGATCGCACGCACCAGACCCCGCTCCCTGATCCGGCCCGATCCGAAAGACAGGCCCTAGCCCCATCGGGGCGCGGGCGGTCTGACACGTGAGACGCGCCCGGCCGCCCCGGCCCGGCGGTGGATAATCGCTGGTGTGAGCGACGACCAGCGAGACCAGACCCCCGCCGGGCCGGCCCCGGCCGCGCCGGCCTCCCCGGCCGCCGGACCACAGCCCGAGCCGATCCGGTTCTTCGGCACGACCTGGGTCGATCACGACGGCGGCTACGCGCTGCTCCGCGTCGGCCTCGCCGCCGGCTCGCTCGTCACCGCCTTCGCCGCCGCGCTGCTGCTCCGCCTCGCCTACGAGGGCCTGGAGATCGGCAACGTCGGCCCCTTCCTCAGCATCTCCGTCGTGGTGCTCTTCGCGGTCGCCAGCTCCATCGCCTTCGCCAAGACCTGGGATTCCTTCCGGCGCCGCCCCGCCCCGTCCTCCGACGAGGCCGCGCTCAAGGGCCTGAAGACGATCGGTTTCATCGGCTCCCTCATCGCGTACTTCCTGCGCTGCTTCGTCGAGGCGCCCGGCGAGCAGCTGCGCCGCGCCGAGTACGAGCGCGCCACCGCCGAATTCGCCCGCCGCCGCAGCTCCCGCACGGGCAACCCGGCCGCACGCCGCCCCAAGCGCAAGAAGTAGCGGGCAGCGAGCAGCGCCGGCGAGAACCCCTCCCGGTCGACGCACCGGTTGACGCCCCGGCACAGCCGGGAGCATTATTCATCACATGATGAATAACCCGCCGGCGGTCGCCGTGCACGCACACGGCCTCACCGTCCGCCGCGGCACCGGCCGCACCCCGCGCACCGTCCTCGACTCCCTCGCCTTCGACGTCCCCCGCGGCCGCATCACCGGCCTCCTCGGGCCCTCCGGCTGCGGCAAGTCCACCCTCATGCGCGCCGTCGTCGCCACCCAGGCCCACGTCACCGGCACCCTCGACGTCCTCGGCCGCCCCGCCGGACACCCGGAGCTCCGCTCCCGCATCGGCTACGTCACCCAGGCGCCCTCCGTCTACGACGACCTCACCGTCCGCCAGAACCTCGACTACTTCGCCGCCGTCCTCGACCCCGGCCGCACCGCCGCCGACCGCCGCCGCGCCGCCGTCGACCGCGCCATCACCGACGTCGACCTCACGAGCCGCGCCGGAGCCCTCGCCGGCAACCTCTCCGGCGGCCAGCGCAGCCGCGTCTCCCTCGCCGTCGCGCTCCTCGGCACCCCCGAACTGCTCGTCCTCGACGAACCCACCGTCGGCCTCGACCCCGTCCTGCGCCGCGACCTCTGGAACCTCTTCCACGACATCGCCGCCACCCGCGGCGCCACGATCCTCGTGTCCTCCCACGTCATGGACGAGGCCGAGCGCTGCCACGACCTGCTCCTCATGCGCGAAGGCCGCATCCTCGCCCAGGACACCCCCGACGCACTGCGCACCCGCACGGGCACCACCACCGTCGAGGAAGGCTTCCTCCGCCTCGTCGACGAAGCGGGCGCCGCCGCCCGGGAAACCCAGGAGACCCAAGCCCGATGAACACCGCCCGCACCACCGCCACCGCCACCCGCGTCCTGCGCCAGCTCCGCCACGACCCGCGCTCCATCGCGCTGATGCTCCTGGTCCCCGTACTGATGCTGACGCTGCTCCGCTTCGTCTTCGACGGCGACGCCCACACCTTCGACAACATCGGGGCGTCCCTCCTCGGGATCTTCCCCCTCATCACGATGTTCCTGGTGACCTCCATCGCCACCCTCCGCGAGCGCACCTCCGGCACCCTCGAACGCCTCCTCGCCATGCCGCTCGGCAAGGGCGACCTCATCGCCGGCTACGCCCTCGCCTTCGGCGCCGTCGCCGTCGTCCAGTCCGTCCTCGCCACCGGCCTCGCCCTCTGGCTCCTCGGCCTCGACGTCGTCGGCTCCCCCTGGCTGCTCCTGCTCGTCGCCCTCCTCGACGCGCTCCTCGGCACCGCCCTCGGCCTGTTCGTCTCCGCCTTCGCCGCCTCCGAATTCCAGGCCGTCCAGTTCATGCCGGCCGTGATCTTCCCGCAGCTGCTGCTCTGCGGACTCTTCGCCGCCCGCGACACCATGCACCCCGTACTCGAAGGACTCTCGAACGTCCTGCCCATGTCCTACGCCGTCGACGGCATGACCCAGGTCCTCACCCACACCGACATGACGGCCGACTTCGTCCGCGACGCCGTCATCGTCGCCGCCTGCGCCCTGCTCGTCCTCGCCCTCGGCGCGGCCACCCTCCGCCGCCGCACCCCCTGACCGCGATCCGGACGCCTCGCCCCCGACCCCGGCCCTGGTGCGAGGATGAGGAGGGAGTACACGCATCGCAGACGAGGTGGATCGGGCATGACCCAGACAGTCGCAGTCCTCGGTACCGGCAAGATCGGCGAGGCCCTGCTCAGCGGAATGATCCGCGGCGGCCGGCCCGCCCAGAAACTCCTCGTCACCGCCCGCCGCCCCGAGCGCGCCGCGGAACTGCACACCCGCTACGGCGTCGAAGCCGTCAGCAACGCCGAAGCCGCCAAGCGCGCCGACACCCTCATCCTCACCGTCAAGCCGCAGGACATGGGCAAACTCCTCGAAGAACTCGCCCCGCACGTCCCCGCCGACCGCCTCGTCATCAGCGGCGCCGCCGGCATCCCCACCTCCTTCTTCGAGGAGCGGCTCGCCCCCGGCACCCCCGTCGTACGCGTCATGACGAACACCCCGGCCCTCGTCGACGAGGCCATGTCCGTCATCTCCGCCGGCAGCCACGCCACCGCCGCCCACCTCCAGCACACCGAGGAGATCTTCGGCGGCGTCGGCAAGACCCTGCGCGTCCCCGAATCCCAGCAGGACGCCGCCACCGCCCTCTCCGGCTCCGGCCCCGCCTACTTCTACTTCCTCGTCGAAGCCATGACCGACGCCGGCATCCTCCTCGGCCTGCCCCGCGCCCAGGCCCACGACCTGATCGTGCAGGCAGCCATCGGCGCCGCCGTGATGCTCCGCGACAGCGGCGAACACCCCGTCAAGCTCCGCGAAGCCGTCACCTCCCCGGCCGGCACCACCATCAACGCGATCGTCGAGCTGGAGAAGCACGGCGTACGGGCGGCCCTCATCGCCGCCCTCGAAGCCGCCCGCGACCGCAGCCGCGAGCTCGCCTCCGGCAACAGCTGACGGCCGGACGGTACGGGCCCCCGCGCAGGCGGGGGCCCGCCACCCGCCCCCTTCAGCGCTCCAGCAGCCCGATCGCCCGGTACGCCCGGTCCACCACCGGCCGCGCCAGCCCCCGGGCCCGCTCCGCCCCGGCCCGCAGCACCTTCTCCACCGCCCCGGGATCCGCCGCCAGCTCCGCGTACCGCTCCCGCACCGGCCGCAGCAGCTCCACCACCGCATCGGCGACGTCCCGCTTCAGCGCCCCGTACCCGCCGTACCCCTCGGCGAGCACCGCCGGCTCCGCGCCCGTACAGGCGCCCAGGACGTCCAGCAGATTGGCCACCCCCGGCCGCGCGGCCCGGTCGTAGACGACACCGCCGTCCCCGCTGTCGGTCACGGCCCGCATCACCTTCTTGTGGACGACCCCCGGCTCGTCGAGCATGAACACCACGCCCGCCCCCGCGTCACCGGACTTCCCCATCTTCGACGTCGGGTCCTGGAGGTCCATGACCCGCGCGGCCACGGCCGGCAGCGTCACCTTCGGCACGGCGAAGGTGGGCCCGTACCGCTGGTTGAACCGCACCGCCAGATCCCGCGTCAGCTCGACGTGCTGCCGCTGGTCCTCGCCCACCGGCACCTCCTCCGTGTCGTAGGCCAGGATGTCGGCGGCCATCAGCACGGGGTAGGTCAGCAGCGACAGCCGTACGCCGGCCCCCGCGGCCTGCGCCGCGGCGGCCTTCTCCTTGTACTGGATCATCCGCCGCAGCTCCCCGTCGGTGGCGGTGCACTCCAGCAGGTACGCCAGCCGGGTGTGCTCGTCCACGTGGCTCTGTACGAACAACGTGCACTTCTCGGGGCCCAGCCCGGCGGCGAGCAGCAGCGTCGCCGCCTGCCGGCTCAGCCGCCGCACCCGCGCCGGATCGTGCTCGACGGTCAGCGCGTGCAGATCGACGACGCAGAACAGCGCGTCGTCCGGCGCCTGGTCCGCGGCGACCCACTGCCGGACGGCCCCCAGGTAGTTCCCCAGCGTCAGATGCCCGGTCGGCTTGACCCCACTGAAGATCCTCGTCATGTCCTCTGTCTCCCTGTTCGTGTCGGAGCCGCCGCGTCGGGCGACCGAGCCACTCCCGGGAGGGGAGAAACAAGAACGGCCGCCGAGGCGGCGGCCGTGAGCGCATGCGTGCTCGTGTGGATGGTCGGCCGCCGTCAGGCGGCCCACCAGCGCAGGTTGAGCGTGAGCGCATGCGTGGTCATGGGACCCAGGCTAGCCCCGGAGAGTGACGCCTGTCCCAGGGTTGACACAACTGTCCTGGGTCCGTAAGGTTCTTCGAGTTGTCCGACGTGAGCGCCGACCCCGGTCGGTCCCCGGACAGCCATCCCGCACTACACATTCGAACGAACGACGCACTGTGTCGGCTCGTTTTTGATGCGTATTTGCGAATGAGGAATCCGCGTTCCAGGACGCAGTCGCCGATTAGGTTCGGGGACAGGGAATCCGCTACTGTCTCACTCGTCGCAAGGGCCCAACAGCCCCAACGGCAAACCCCGCTGACTGGGGGTCAGGCCCGAAAGGATCTGATAGAGTCGGAATCGCCGGAAAGGGAAAACGCGAAAGCGAATCACCTGGAAAGCGAGCGGGACTGACTCTGATAGAGTCGGAAACGCAAGAACGAAGAACGAAAGCCCGGAGGAAAGCCCGAGAGGGTGAGTACAAAGGAAGCGTCCGTTCCTTGAGAACTCAACAGCGTGCCAAAAATCAACGCCAGAAGTTGATACCCCGTCCACTTCGGTGGATGAGGTTCCTTTGAAAAAGACCTGTGAGGTCGCCTTCGGGTGATGCTTGCAGGCAATTACACAGCGAGGATGCAGTGGTCAGTCGGTCTTATTCCGACATGACTGACCCGCTCTAAGTGCGTGTGCACCCGATTACGGGTAAACATTCATGGAGAGTTTGATCCTGGCTCAGGACGAACGCTGGCGGCGTGCTTAACACATGCAAGTCGAACGATGAAGCCCTTCGGGGTGGATTAGTGGCGAACGGGTGAGTAACACGTGGGCAATCTGCCCTTCACTCTGGGACAAGCCCTGGAAACGGGGTCTAATACCGGATACCACTCCCGCCCGCATGGGTGGGGGTTGAAAGCTCCGGCGGTGAAGGATGAGCCCGCGGCCTATCAGCTTGTTGGTGGGGTAATGGCCCACCAAGGCGACGACGGGTAGCCGGCCTGAGAGGGCGACCGGCCACACTGGGACTGAGACACGGCCCAGACTCCTACGGGAGGCAGCAGTGGGGAATATTGCACAATGGGCGAAAGCCTGATGCAGCGACGCCGCGTGAGGGATGACGGCCTTCGGGTTGTAAACCTCTTTCAGCAGGGAAGAAGCGAAAGTGACGGTACCTGCAGAAGAAGCGCCGGCTAACTACGTGCCAGCAGCCGCGGTAATACGTAGGGCGCAAGCGTTGTCCGGAATTATTGGGCGTAAAGAGCTCGTAGGCGGCTTGTCACGTCGGATGTGAAAGCCCGAGGCTTAACCTCGGGTCTGCATTCGATACGGGCTAGCTAGAGTGTGGTAGGGGAGATCGGAATTCCTGGTGTAGCGGTGAAATGCGCAGATATCAGGAGGAACACCGGTGGCGAAGGCGGATCTCTGGGCCATTACTGACGCTGAGGAGCGAAAGCGTGGGGAGCGAACAGGATTAGATACCCTGGTAGTCCACGCCGTAAACGTTGGGAACTAGGTGTTGGCGACATTCCACGTCGTCGGTGCCGCAGCTAACGCATTAAGTTCCCCGCCTGGGGAGTACGGCCGCAAGGCTAAAACTCAAAGGAATTGACGGGGGCCCGCACAAGCAGCGGAGCATGTGGCTTAATTCGACGCAACGCGAAGAACCTTACCAAGGCTTGACATATACCGGAAAGCATTAGAGATAGTGCCCCCCTTGTGGTCGGTATACAGGTGGTGCATGGCTGTCGTCAGCTCGTGTCGTGAGATGTTGGGTTAAGTCCCGCAACGAGCGCAACCCTTGTCCTGTGTTGCCAGCATGCCCTTCGGGGTGATGGGGACTCACAGGAGACCGCCGGGGTCAACTCGGAGGAAGGTGGGGACGACGTCAAGTCATCATGCCCCTTATGTCTTGGGCTGCACACGTGCTACAATGGCCGGTACAATGAGCTGCGATACCGTGAGGTGGAGCGAATCTCAAAAAGCCGGTCTCAGTTCGGATTGGGGTCTGCAACTCGACCCCATGAAGTCGGAGTTGCTAGTAATCGCAGATCAGCATTGCTGCGGTGAATACGTTCCCGGGCCTTGTACACACCGCCCGTCACGTCACGAAAGTCGGTAACACCCGAAGCCGGTGGCCCAACCCGTAAGGGAGGGAGCTGTCGAAGGTGGGACTGGCGATTGGGACGAAGTCGTAACAAGGTAGCCGTACCGGAAGGTGCGGCTGGATCACCTCCTTTCTAAGGAGCACAGTACCGATTGCAGACAAATGTTCTGCACGGTCAGCTCATGGGTGGAACGTTGATTATTTGGCACGGTTTCCTGGATGGATCACGAGTACTGCTTCGGCGTGGAAAGTGAGTCACTGACGGGGGATCGTGCCTGGCACGTTGTTGGGTATCTGAAGGTACGGCCGTAAGGTCTTATCTTCGCGATGCCGGCCCCAGTGAACTTCACTTCTTGTAAGTGAGGGTGATGGGTGGCTGGTCGTTGCTTGAGAACTACACAGTGGACGCGAGCATCTGTGGCCAAGTTTTTAAGGGCGCACGGTGGATGCCTTGGCACCAGGAACCGATGAAGGACGTGAGAGGCCGCGATAGGCCCCGGGGAGCTGCCAACTGAGCTTTGATCCGGGGGTGTCCGAATGGGGAAACCCGGCAGTCGTCATGGGCTGTCACCCACTGCTGAACACATAGGCAGTGTGGAGGGAACGAGGGGAAGTGAAACATCTCAGTACCCTCAGGAAGAGAAAACAACCGTGATTCCGGGAGTAGTGGCGAGCGAAACCGGATGAGGCCAAACCGTATGCGTGTGATACCCGGCAGGGGTTGCGCATGCGGGGTTGTGGGAATTCTTTTGATCGGTCTGCCGGCCGGTCGGCGAGTCAGAAACCGTTGATGTAGTCGAAGGACATGCGAAAGGTCCGGCGTAGAGGGTAAGACCCCCGTAGACGAAACATCAGCGGCTTGCTTAAGAATCTCCCAAGTAGCACGGGGCCCGAGAAATCCCGTGTGAATCTGGCGGGACCACCCGCTAAGCCTAAATATTCCCTGGTGACCGATAGCGGATAGTACCGTGAGGGAATGGTGAAAAGTACCGCGGGAGCGGAGTGAAATAGTACCTGAAACCGTGTGCCTACAAGCCGTGGGAGCGTCGCCGTTGTTCTTCGGAACAACGGTCGTGACTGCGTGCCTTTTGAAGAATGAGCCTGCGAGTTAGCGGTGTGTAGCGAGGTTAACCCGTGTGGGGAAGCCGTAGCGAAAGCGAGTCCGAATAGGGCGATTGAGTTGCACGCTCTAGACCCGAAGCGGAGTGATCTAGCCATGGGCAGGTTGAAGCGGAGGTAAGACTTCGTGGAGGACCGAACCCACCAGGGTTGAAAACCTGGGGGATGACCTGTGGTTAGGGGTGAAAGGCCAATCAAACTCCGTGATAGCTGGTTCTCCCCGAAATGCATTTAGGTGCAGCGTCACGTGTTTCTTGCCGGAGGTAGAGCACTGGATAGGCGATGGGCCCTACCGGGTTACTGACCTTAGCCAAACTCCGAATGCCGGTAAGTGAGAGCGTGGCAGTGAGACTGTGGGGGATAAGCTCCATGGTCGAGAGGGAAACAGCCCAGAGCATCGACTAAGGCCCCTAAGCGTACGCTAAGTGGGAAAGGATGTGGAGTCGCAGAGACAACCAGGAGGTTGGCTTAGAAGCAGCCACCCTTGAAAGAGTGCGTAATAGCTCACTGGTCAAGTGATTCCGCGCCGACAATGTAGCGGGGCTCAAGCGTACCGCCGAAGTCGTGTCATTGCAGCGTATAGCCCCAACGGGTGTTGTGATGGGTAGGGGAGCGTCGTGTGCCGGGTGAAGCAGCAGCGGAAGCTAGTTGTGGACGGTTCACGAGTGAGAATGCAGGCATGAGTAGCGATACACACGTGAGAAACGTGTGCGCCGATTGACTAAGGGTTCCTGGGTCAAGCTGATCTGCCCAGGGTAAGTCGGGACCTAAGGCGAGGCCGACAGGCGTAGTCGATGGACAACCGGTTGATATTCCGGTACCCGCTTTGAAACGCCCAATATCGAATCAGGCGATGCTAAGTCCGTGAAGCCGTTCCGGACCCTTCGGGGAAAGGAAAGTGGTGGAGCCGACGAACCAGACTTGTAGTAGGTAAGCGATGGGGTGACGCAGGAAGGTAGTCCAGCCCGGGCGGTGGTAGTCCCGGGGTAAGGGTGTAGGCCGAGGGGTAGGCAAATCCGTCCCTCATTAAGGCTGAGACCTGATGCCGAGCCGATTGTGGTGAAGTGGATGATCCTATGCTGTCGAGAAAAGCCTCTAGCGAGTTTCATGGCGGCCCGTACCCTAAACCGACTCAGGTGGTCAGGTAGAGAATACCGAGGCGTTCGGGTGAACTATGGTTAAGGAACTCGGCAAAATGCCCCCGTAACTTCGGGAGAAGGGGGGCCATCACTGGTGATCGGATTTACTCCGTGAGCTGGGGGTGGCCGCAGAGACCAGCGAGAAGCGACTGTTTACTAAAAACACAGGTCCGTGCGAAGCCGTAAGGCGATGTATACGGACTGACGCCTGCCCGGTGCTGGAACGTTAAGGGGACCGGTTAGTGCGCTTTCGGGCGTGCGAAGCTGAGAACTTAAGCGCCAGTAAACGGCGGTGGTAACTATAACCATCCTAAGGTAGCGAAATTCCTTGTCGGGTAAGTTCCGACCTGCACGAATGGCGTAACGACTTCTCGACTGTCTCAACCATAGGCCCGGTGAAATTGCACTACGAGTAAAGATGCTCGTTTCGCGCAGCAGGACGGAAAGACCCCGGGACCTTTACTACAGTTTGATATTGGTGTTCGGTTCGGCTTGTGTAGGATAGGTGGGAGACTTTGAAGCGGCCACGCCAGTGGTTGTGGAGTCGTCGTTGAAATACCACTCTGGTCGTGCTGGATGTCTAACCTCGGTCCGTGATCCGGATCAGGGACAGTGTCTGATGGGTAGTTTAACTGGGGCGGTTGCCTCCCAAAGGGTAACGGAGGCGCCCAAAGGTTCCCTCAGCCTGGTTGGCAATCAGGTGTTGAGTGTAAGTGCACAAGGGAGCTTGACTGTGAGACCGACGGGTCGAGCAGGGACGAAAGTCGGGACTAGTGATCCGGCGGTGGCTTGTGGAAGCGCCGTCGCTCAACGGATAAAAGGTACCCCGGGGATAACAGGCTGATCTTCCCCAAGAGTCCATATCGACGGGATGGTTTGGCACCTCGATGTCGGCTCGTCGCATCCTGGGGCTGGAGTCGGTCCCAAGGGTTGGGCTGTTCGCCCATTAAAGCGGTACGCGAGCTGGGTTTAGAACGTCGTGAGACAGTTCGGTCCCTATCCGCTGTGCGCGTAGGAATATTGAGAAGGGCTGTCCCTAGTACGAGAGGACCGGGACGGACGAACCTCTGGTGTGCCAGTTGTCCTGCCAAGGGCATGGCTGGTTGGCTACGTTCGGGAGGGATAACCGCTGAAAGCATCTAAGCGGGAAGCCTGCTTCAAGATGAGTATTCCCACCTCCTTGAGAGGGTAAGGCTCCCAGTAGACGACTGGGTTGATAGGCCAGATGTGGAAGCCCGGTAACGGGTGGAGCTGACTGGTACTAATAGGCCGAGGGCTTGTCCTCAGTTGCTCGCGTCCACTGTGTTAGTTCTGAAGTAACGACCGTGTTTATGCCCGGTTGGTTAACTTCATAGTGTTTCGGTGGTCATAGCGTTAGGGAAACGCCCGGTTACATTCCGAACCCGGAAGCTAAGCCTTTCAGCGCCGATGGTACTGCAGGGGGGACCCTGTGGGAGAGTAGGACGCCGCCGAACAATCATTGTGGGAAAGCCCCGCACCAGGTAACTGGTGCGGGGCTTTTCTGCGTTTAGGGGTCGGTCGACGACCCGCGCCACGCCCGGGCCGGTGCTCGTGCGGGGGTGGCGGCGGGTGGGCTGGGGGGCTGAGATCGCGCGTTTGTCCTGCGGATGCCCGGCATGGGGTCCGGGTTGACGCGCACTGTCTGCTCGTAGTGTTGGGACATGGGCTACGACCTCGTCATCTTCGACAACGACGGCGTGCTGGTGGACAGCGAGCCACTCGCCAACGGGATCCTCGCCGGGTATCTGAGCGAGCTGGGGCACCCCACCTCGTACGACGACTCGCTCCGCGACTACATGGGAGCCGCCGTGCACCGGGTGCACGACGTCGTCTTCGAGCGGAGCGGGGCGCGGCTGCCGGCCGAGTTCGACGAGACCCTCCACGCGCGGACGTTCGCCGCGTTCGAGCGCGAGCTGAAGCCCGTGCCCGGTGTGGAGGAGGTGCTCGGGGCGCTGACCGCGCAGGGAGTGGCGTACTGCCTCGCCTCCTCCGGGAGCCACGAGCGGATCCGCGTCGGGCACCGGGCGGCCGGGATCGACGGGTGGTTCGAGGAGGAGTGGCTCTACAGCGCGGATGACGTCGGGAAGGGGAAGCCCGCCCCGGACCTGTACCTGCACGCGGCGGACCAGATGGGTGTGCTGCCCGCGCGGTGCGTCGTCGTCGAGGACAGCCCGCTCGGGGTGGAGGCCGCCGTCGCCGCGGGGATGGACGTGTACGCGTTCACCGGGATGATGTCGGCCGAGCGGCTCCCCGGGGCCACCGGGTACTTCGGGGACATGAAGCAGCTGATCGGGCTGCTCGGCCTGGAGGCCTGAGCGCGCGGTGCGGGCCGGCCGGGCGACGGCCGTCCCCGCGATCCCCGGGCACGCGAACATTGCCGTGTGATCTCTCTACCCACGGGTAGCCGCCGGGCCTACGCTGAGCCGCCATGACAGCTGATGTGCGGCTCCGCCGTGGGCGCGGGTCCCTGGGGTTCGCTTTCTTCGCGCAGGGCGTGACCTTCGCCCTGCTCGTGACCCGGATCCCGGCCATCCAGGACCGGTACGGGATATCCGACGGGCTGCTGCCCGCGTTCCTCGCCGCCGTCCCGGTCCTCGCCGGGGTCGCGAGCGTGGCCACCGAGCACCTGGTGAAGCGGGTCCCGCCCGCCCTCGTACTGCGGTGGGCGCAGCCGCTGGTGCTGCTGTCCCTGCTGGGCGTCGGGGCCGGTAGCCAGCTGTGGCACGTGGCGGTGGCCCTGGGGGCGTTCGGGCTGTCGGTGGGCGCGCTGGACGCGTCCATGAACATGCTCGGCGTCAGTCTCCAGCGGGCGTACGGGCGCAGCATCATGCTGGGCTTCCACGCCTCGTACAGCCTCGGCGGGATCGTCGGGGCGTCCGCGGCCTGGGCGGGGGCGCACTGGCACCTGTCGCTGCTCACGGGGTACTTCCCGGCGGTGGCGGTGCTGCTGCCCCTGGTGTTCTACGGGAGCCGGTTCTACGTCGGCCACCGGGACGGGGGAGAAGAGGTTCCCGAGAAGGGGCTGGGGGCCGGCGGGTTCAAGCTGCTGCTGCCGCTGTGCCTGGTGATGGCGTGTGCGTACATCGGGGACTCGACGGTCTCGAACTGGAGCGCCAAGTACCTCCAGGACGTGCTGGGGGGCTCGGAGCAGCTGGCGACGGTCCCCTACAACGTGTACATGGTGACGACCCTGATCGGGCGGGCCGCCGGTGACGTGGGCGTGCGGCGGTTCGGCGCGGTCGCGGTGGTGCGGGCCGGGACGGTGGTCGCCGCGGCCGGGTTCGCGGTGGTGGCCGCCGCGCCCGGGGCGTGGGCGGGGATGCTCGGGTTCACGCTGCTGGGGATCGGGCTGTGCGTGATCGTGCCGCAGACCTTCGCGGCGGCAGGGCGCCTCTTCCCCGGTGCCTCGGACACGGCGATCGCGCGGCTGAACATCTTCAACTACGTCGGGTTCCTGATCGGGTCGCCGCTCGTCGGCGGCATCGGGGACGCGTGGAGCTACCGGGGCGCGATGCTCGTACCGATGGGGCTGGTGCTGGTGACGCTCCTGTACGCCCGCTCGTTCGGCGCGGAGGGCGCCCGATACGGTGTCCGGCATGAGCGGCGAGCCGGTGACCGGGCTGTTGATGTGGGACGAGGCGGTAACGAGGTATGACTTCGGGCCGAGCCATCCGATGGACCCGGTGCGCCTGGCGCTGACCATGGGCCTGGTGCGCGCCTTCGGGCTGGACCGGGAGATGGAGGTGCGGGCGGCTCCGGAGGCGGGGGAGTCGACGCTGCGGCTCGTCCACCGCGAGGACTACGTGGCGGCCGTGCGGGAGGTGTCGGCGGATCCCGGGGTGGCCGACGGTTCGTACGGGCTCGGGACCATGGACGATCCGGCGTTCCACGGCATGCACGAGGCGTCCGCGCTGATCGCGGGGCAGTCGGTGGCGGGCGCGGAGGCGCTCTGGCACGGGGAGGCCGAGCACGCGGTGAACTTCGCGGGCGGGCTGCACCACGCGATGCCCGGGGGCGCGGCGGGGTTCTGCGTGTACAACGACGCGGCGCTCGCGATCGCGCGGCTGCTGGAGCTGGGGGCCGAGCGGGTCGCGTACGTGGATGTGGACGTGCACCACGGTGACGGGGTGCAGGCGGCGTTCTGGGACGACCCGCGGGTGCTGACGGTCTCCCTGCACGAGCACCCCCGGACGCTGTTCCCGCAGACGGGCTGGCCCGAGGAGACGGGCGGTCCGGCGGCGGAGGGTTCCGCGGTGAACGTGGCGCTGCCCGCCGGGACCGGCGACGAGGGGTGGCTGCGGGCGTTCCACGCGACGGTGCCGGAGCTGCTGGCGGACTTCCGGCCGCAGGTGCTGGTGTCGCAGCACGGGGCCGATACGCACTTCGAGGACCCGCTGGCCCACCTGGCGGTGTCGCTGGACGCGCAGCGGGTTGTCCAGGAGGCCTGTCACCGGCTCGCGCACGAGCACGCGGGTGGGCGCTGGCTGGCGCTGGGCGGCGGCGGTTACTCGGTGGTGGACGTCGTACCGCGCTCGTGGACGCATCTGGTGGGCATCGCGGCGCACCGGCCGGTGGATCCGGCGGCGACGGTGCCGGACGTGTGGCGGGACGAGGTGTACGCGCGGACCCGGCAGCCCGCGCCGGCCCGGATGACGGACGGGCGGAATCCGGTCTGGCGGGACTGGGAGGCGGGATACGACCCGGCGGACCGGACGGATCAGGCCGTTCTCGCGACCCGGCGGGCGGTGTTCCCGTTGCGTGGCCTGCTCACGTAGCGCGTGGCCGCGTCGTTACGCCAACTGTGGGGCTGTTCGCCGGAATTGAGGATCCGCGGGATGCGGTGCGGCAGCATCGGAGGGTGTTGAGCACCGCCGCGCTGCGCGCGCATCTGCTGGCCGCCCGGTTGGCCGGGCCCGTAGCGACCTCGCGGGAGGAGAGCCTGCGCAGTTACCGGCTGTTCGCGGCGCGCGATCCCCGGGTGCTGCTGGGGCTGGATCCCGAGTGGCGCTGGGGCGAGGGTGACTTACTGCGGCTGATGGCGGACAAATGCGGGGTCTCCGCGGACCCTTCGCACGTCAGCGGCCCGGACGTGATCGATCCGGAGCGGACGGTGGCGGCCCTGGAGGCGTTCGCGGACCGGCTGCGGGAGGCGGTCGGGGCGCGGTCGCCCGTACTGTTCGGGACGGGACATCCACACCGGCTCCTGGGGTTCTACGTCAGTTTGGCGCAGGCGCTGTCGGCGGCGGGCTGTGTTGTCCTCACCCCGGCGCAGGGGGTCGGTGTCGACATGGCGACCCGGTTCGGCGTACGCCCGCACCGCATCGATTACGTACGGGGGGTCGCACTGGTGCGAGAACCCGGCGCGCGGGAGCCGGGGAGTGCGACCGGCGCGCACACCCATTCGCCGCTGCCGGTTCGGATCGCGCTCGGGGCGCTGGCGGAGGCCGGCGGGCCACTGCCGGAGCTGGTGGTCGGAGATCACGGATGGGTCTGCGGTGCAGGTCAGCTCGGTGTGGACGCCATCGGGCTGGCGGACACGGATGATCCCGCGCTGTTCGTCGGGGAGGCCGAGGGGCGCGTCTCCGTGGCGGTTCCGCTTGATGACGCGGTGCGCTCGGACTACTACCGACCGCTCATCCGCTGGGTACTCCATCGAGCCAGTCTTCCGCCGGGCCAGGAGTGGCCGTAGCTCCTCTTCCCCACTCGTATCACACGCCCCTACTCTGGGGAGTGAGCGTGCGACGACGAGGAGTAACCGGAGGGGAAGCCGGTGCCCGTCATGCGCGGAAGGTCAAGGTGTGTCATGGCTGCTGGCGAGAGGCCTCTCAGTGAGGTTCAGTTCCTGACCGTGGCGGAGGTCGCCTCGGTGATGCGAGTGTCGAAGATGACCGTGTACCGCCTGGTGCACAACGGTCATCTGCCCGCAATCCGGGTGGGCCGGTCCTTCCGGGTCCCCGAAAACGCGGTCCACGAGTACCTTCGAGAGTCCTATGTGGGGGTGGAGTCGGCCTGAGGGGGACGCCTCGGGTCCCCGCGATCGCCCTCGGATTACAAGCTCAGAGCTCGGGCGGGTAGGCTAGGCCGACGTAGGTCGTGTGGGCCCAGACGCCCCGCACCGAGTGAAGAGAAGTGAGCGAGGGTAGTCGTGGGCTCTGTTATCAAGAAGCGGCGCAAGCGGATGGCTAAGAAGAAGCACCGCAAGCTGCTCAAGCGCACCCGCGTCCAGCGCCGTAACAAGAAGTAAACGGCAGCTGTACGTGTTCTCCGCAGCCCCTCCACCATCCTGGTGGAGGGGCTGCGGTGTAACCGGGGGACTTCTTCGAGGGAGGCGCTGAACTCGTGGGGAAGGTCGTGCTCGTCACCGGGGCTGCCCGGCAGCTGGGAGGCCGCTTCGTGCGCCGCATCCAGCGCGACCCGGATGTGGAGCGGGTGATCGCGGTGGACGCGGTGACCCCGACACACCGGCTCGGATCGGCCGAGTTCGTCCGTACGGACATCAGGCAGTCGGCGATCGTCCGCGTGCTCGCCGAGCACGCCGTGGACACGGTGGTCCATCTGGCGGTCACCGGAGGCACGGCGGTGCCGGGCGCCGGCCGCAGCGCCGTCAAGGAAACCAACGTCATCGGGACGATGCAGCTCCTCGGGGCCTGCCAGAAGTCCCCGACGGTGCGCCGGCTCGTGGTGAAGTCCAGTACCAGCGTGTACGGGGGCACCTCGCGGGACCCCGCCGTCTTCACCGAGAGCACCCAGCCCAAATCGCTGCCGTCGGGCGGGTTCGCCAAGGACGCCGCCGAGGTCGAGGGCTATGTACGGGGCTTCGCGCGCCGGCGGCCCGACGTGGCGGTGTGCGTGCTGCGCTTCGCGAACATCCTGGGCCCCTACGCCGACTCGGCGCTCGCCGAGTACTTCTCGATGCCGGTGATGCCGACGGTGCTGGGTTACGACCCGCGGCTCCAGTTCGTGCACGAGGACGACGTACTGGACGTCCTGGGGCTGGCGGCGCGCGAGCCCCGGCGCGGGACGCTGAACAGCGGTACCTTCAACATCGCGGGCGACGGCGTGATGCTGCTGTCGCAGTGCTCGCGGCGGCTCGGGCGGCCCACGGTGCCGCTGCTGCTGCCCGCGGTGACATGGGTGGGAGCCGCGCTGCGGACGGTGGGGGTCACGGACTTCTCGCCCGAGCAGATCAGGCTGCTGACCCACGGGCGGGTCGTGGAGACCACCCAGATGCGGGACACCTTGGGGTTCAAGCCGATGTACACCACCGCCGAGACCTTCCTCGACTTCGTCCGGAGCCGGGGGAACGGGCTGCTGCCGCCGGAGCGGGCGGGGCGCGCGGTGGACCGGGTGGCGGGGATGCTGAACGCGGATCTGACGAGTGCCGGGCCTACGGTTGAGGGAGCGCAGCGATAGTGGCGGACGCCAAGGTCATTCCGTTCGACGAGGACCGGCCGAGGCGGCGCCCGCCGCGCCGGGTGCGGGTCGCCGCGGCGACGGAGCCGGAGGCGGTGGCCCCGCTGCCCGCGCCGGGCGCGGAGGCGGGCGCCGGGCCGGGCGGCGGCAGCTGGGACCGGCGGATCGCCGGCGGGCTGGCGTTCCTGCGGCGGCGGGTCACCGGGGACTACGAGGTCGACGACTTCGGCTACGACGAGGAACTGACGGACCAGGTCCTGATGTCCCTGCTGCGGCCGCTGTACGACAAGTACTTCCGGGTCGAGGTCAAGGGCGTCGAGAACATCCCGAAGGAGGGTGGGGCGCTGATCGTGGCGAACCACTCGGGGACGCTGCCCCTGGACGGCCTGATGATGCAGGTCGCGGTGCACGACCACCATCCGGCGCGGCGGCACCTGCGGCTGCTGGCGGCGGACCTGGTGTTCATGCTGCCGGTGGTCAACGAGCTGGCGCGCAAGGCCGGGCACACCCTGGCGTGCGCGGAGGACGCGCAGCGGCTGCTGGAGGCCGGGGAGCTGGTCGGTGTCATGCCGGAGGGCTTCAAGGGGATAGGGAAGCCGTTCGGAGACCGGTACAAGCTCCAGCGGTTCGGGCGGGGCGGCTTCGTGTCCACGGCGCTGCGGGCGGGGACGCCGATCGTGCCGTGCTCGATCGTGGGGGCGGAGGAGATCTACCCGATGGTCGGCAACGCGAAGACGCTCGCGCGGCTGCTGGGGATCCCGTACTTCCCGATCACGCCGACGTTCCCGTGGCTGGGGCCGCTCGGGGCGGTGCCGCTGCCGACGAAGTGGACGATCCAGTTCGGGGAGCCGATCCCGACGGACGGGTATCCGCCGGAGGCGGCGGAGGATCCGATGCTGATGTTCAACCTCACCGACCAGGTGCGGGAGCAGATCCAGCACACCCTGTACCGGCTGCTCGTGCAGCGGCGGTCGGTCTTCTTCTGACCGGGCACCTTCCGGCCGGGCGCCACGAACGCCGGCGGGGCTGGATGATCCAGCCCCGCCGGCGTTCGGGTGCCGGGCTACTCCGCCGCGTCCTCCGCGCTCAGGCCCAGGCCCGGGAGGAGACCCGGGAGCAGGGGCGGGAGCGTGATGTCCGGCTTGGGGAGCTCCGGGGTGGCCGCCGAGGGAACGGGAGAGTGACCCCCGGGCGGGTTCAGGAGGTCACCCGTACCGCCCAGGAGGCCGCCGGAGGCCGGGGGCTTGCTGGTGGTGCTCCCCGACGGTGCCGCCGGGCTGGCGGGGTGTCCGCCGGCCGACGGGGTGCCGGGGGAGGCGGCGGGCTGCTGCTTCCCGGCGGGCGCGCTCGGCTTGGCCGAGGTCGCCCCGGTTCCGCCGCGGGGCTGCTCCGGTGGCTTGGGGAGCATGCTCTGCAGCGGCGCCACGTCCTCGTCTATGGCCTGGAAGACCGACTCGACCTCTCCGCCCACGTCGCCCAGCTGCGGCGGGAGCTTCTCGCGGAGCCTGCCCCACGCGTCGCGGTGCGAGCGGGAGAACGAGGACAGCGTCTGGATCGGGCCCAGCGAGCCGTCCCGCTCGTACGCCGCCTGGAGGAGCCGGTGGCCCTCCGAGGCGTCGTGTCTCATGCCCGCCAGCGCTCGGCGGATCTCGCCCAGGGACTCGTGGTCCAGGACGCCCGTACGGCCGCGCTCCATCAGCCTGCGGGCTTCCGACAGACGGTGCGAGGCCTGGTCGAGGTAGAGCTCGCCCCGGTCCGAATCGTCGTCGGCCATCCCGAGCTTCAGATCCTCCATGCCCCGCTTGACGGGGTACAGGGAGTCACCCGGCAGGGCGTCCGTACTGGCAGCGGCCACTCCGCTGAAAGCCCCCGCGGCCACACCGACCGTGAGACCGCCCGCTGCGATGCCCTTGGACCAGCGGGAGCGGGGCCGCAATTTCCGGAGCGAGGTCGCCCGGTGGGCGCCGCGGCCGGTCCGCTGCTCGGGCACCAGAGGGTCCGGGGCGGCACCGCCCCCGGCCCTCTGCTCCATCACCATGGCCTCCATGGCGGCAACGAGCTGGGCTCGCTGCACCACTTTGACCTCGGGGTCCAGCTCCGGGCGCGGCATTCGTTCGCCGAGCACGCTCGCCAGGGCCAACAACCGGTTGTGGTCAGCAGGTTCGGCAGGTGCCTCGGACTGCTCGGCCGCCGGGTCCGGTTCCGAAGGATCGGATGGGTTCCGATCCTCCAGGGCCTGGGCGAAGGCGTTCGCCCGCCGGTGCGGAGTCACGTTCGCGATCACTGGCGGCACCTCCTCTCGTCATGACGATCGACTCCCCAAGGTGTCCGGAAGGTTGCCTTCCTTGAGCACATCCACACTTTCGGGTGAGCGGCTTCGGGCAGGGCGTGTCCACAGGGAGCCTGCATTCCGCACAACGAGCGGCGCGGCACTTGGGTTACGGACGAAGGATGATCGGACCACAGCGTCATCAGAGTCAGGTTGTTTTGTCGTGTAGGCATGGGTGTGGGCTTCGGCGCGGGAGCGCCACCCGTCGGCGCGCGTCCCCGTCAGCGCGCGTCGTCGGGGAGCAGGCGGGCCAGGGTGCGCACCGCCCGGTACTGGAGCGTCTTGATGGCGCCCTCGTTCTTCCCCATCACACGGGCGGTCTCGGCGACCGAGAGGCCCTGGAGGAAGCGCAGGGTCACGCACTCCTGCTGCTGAGGGTTGAGTTTCCGTACGGCCTCCAGCAGGGCCGCGTTGGAGAGGGACTCCAGGACGGAGTCCTCGGGGGACCGTTCCACCTCGTTGGCGTCCAGCATTTCGCCGGTCGTCACTTCCAGGCGGAAGCGGCTCGACTTGAAGTGGTCGGCGACCAGGTTGCGGGCGATCGTCACGAGCCAGGCGCCGAAGTCCCGGCCCTGCCAGGTGAAGGTGGAGATGCGGCGCAGGGCGCGCAGGAAGGTCTCGCTGGTGAGGTCCTCCGCGGTCGCCTTGCCGCCGACGCGGTAGTAGATGTACCGGTAGACGGTGTCGCTGTACTGGTCGTAGAGCCGGCCGAAGGCATCCGCCTCTCCGGCCTGGGCGCGTTCGACCAGGTCCATCATGCGGGCCTGGTCGCTGTCCGCGGTGGGGCGGCGGGCGGTGGGGGCGCTCGTGCCGGTGGCACCGCCGCCCGCGTTGCCCGCGGAGCGACCGCGTCTGCCCACGGTCGCTCCGCCATCCGTCAGGGCATAGCAGGGACCGGCCGGGCCGAGGCCGGCAGGGACCGCGGCGGCGAAGGCGGGGACGGCGTACGCGGTGGGGACGAAGCCGCGCAGGTGGTCGAGGACCGTCGCGCGCAGCGTAGCCAGGCCCGAGGCGTCAACCCCGACAGGTGGGTACACGGGACTCCCAGAGGCAGAGCTTCCATCACGTGCAGTGCGGGACCGTTCACCCGTCGTGGCGACAGATGGCCGGTGGCATGCGTTTGAGGAGAATAACGCTTCGTACAGGCAGTGCTACACCCAGTTGCTCAAATCACCGCTTCCGACACTTCTGTTGCGTGTCGAGGGCATATTCAGACGCAATTGGTGATCGGTTCTTGATCGGTTGGATGCGCGGAATGGACGCTTCCAAGGTGGCTCGCGACCGAGTGGGGCATGCCGGAGTGCCGCGCCGAAGGCGCGGGCGGAGGTGGGGGGATCGCCGCCGGGGCGGCGGGCGGGAGGCGTCCGGGAGCGGGCCGCGGGGCGCGCGGGGGCTCCGGCGCAGGCGGCGGCCGGAAGGCGGGGCCGGGCGGTGTTACTTGCGGCGGCGGTGCAGGGCGATGGCGGCGGCCGCGCCGCCCGCGATCGCGCCGACACCGGCGGCCGCCGGGACGCCGACCTTCACGGCCTTGCGGCCGGTCCGGTAGTCGCGCAGCCGCCAGTCGTTGGCCCTGGCATGCTTGCGCAGTTTTGTGTCGGGATTGATCGCGTACGGGTGTCCGACGAGCGACAGCATCGGGATGTCGTTGTGCGAATCGCTGTACGCGGCGCAGCGTTCGAGATCGAGGCCCTCGGCGGCGGCCAGCGCGCGGACGGCCTCCGCCTTCGCGGGGCCGTGCAGCGGTTCGCCGACGAGCCGGCCGGTGTAGACGCCGTCCACGGACTCGGCCACGGTGCCCAGGGCCCCGGTCAGGCCGAGGCGGCGGGCGATGATCGTGGCGGTCTCGACGGGGGCGGCCGTCACCAGCCACACCTTCTGGCCGGCGTCGAGGTGGGCCTGGGCCAGGGCGCGGGTGCCCGGCCAGATCCGCTCGGCCATGTACTCGTCGTAGATCTCCTCGCCGATGGCCATGAGTTCGCAGACCCGGTGGCCCTTGACGATGGACAGGGCGCTGTCGCGGGCGTCCTGCATGTGCTCGGGGTCCTCGACGCCGGCCAACCGGAACCAGGCCTGCTGCCAGGCGAAGCGGGCGAGCTCGCGCCGCTGGAAGAACTCGCGCTTGTAGAGGCCGCGTCCGAAGTGGAAGATCGCGGCGCCCTGCATGACGGTGTTGTCGAGGTCGAAGAAGGCGGCGGCCAGATCGTCCCCGGCGACGGGGAAGGGGGCCGGGGCGGCCTCGGCGGCCGGTTCGGGCTCCGCCTGCGCCGTGTTGACCTGGACGTTCTCGTCGTCCTCGACGATTTCCGGATCCGGCGCATCGGTCAGAGCGGACTTGCGGGCGGCCTCGGCCGAGGCCTCGCCTGCCAGCACGCTCCGCGCTGTCGCGGAGCGCCTACGGGGGGTGAGCCATCCCAGAGCGGCCATGACGCGAGCATAGCCACTGTGTTCGGGAGTTCCCGAACCGATGGGATGCGGAGGCGTGAACTCTGCGGGGCGGGGGTGTTACGGACGGCGCGGGAGAATGGGGGCCATGAGCCCTTTGCTGCGTCGTAAGGAAAAGAAGCGCCCCGAGGAGCGGATGGTCACGCTCATCGGGAAGCCGGGGTGCCATCTGTGCGATGACGCCCAGGAAGTGATCGAGAAGGTGTGCGCCGAGACGGGCGCGCGCTGGGAGAAGAAGGACATCTCGCAGGACGAGGAGCTCTACCGGCTGCACTGGGAGCAGATCCCGGTGGTGCTGGTCGACGGTGAACAGCACACCTTCTGGCGGGTGAACCCCGAGCGCTTGCGCCGGGCATTGGGAGCCTGACCGCGCGGGCGGTTACCATCATGGGCGATTTATGGGGACTCGGGGGCGTATCGATGAGGAGTGTGTACGGTTTTGCCCCCGTCCGGATTTGAACGGGTTCGGCCCGTTCCCGGTTCCACCCCCGCGCGCCCGGGTCGCGTGACCCCGGTCACTTTGCTCGGACAAAGCGGACACAATCTTTGTGCACGCGTTCACAAAGACATAGCCTGCTTCCGACGGGGCGGTCTTGGGACAAGTGACCGCCTGCAGCCCCGCTCATCCCGCAGGAGCATCGTGGCAACTGGCCGAACTCACCGACCGGCGACCCGCAGCCGAGGTATCCCCGAGGCCACGGTCGCCCGGCTTCCGCTGTACCTGCGCGCCCTCACCGCGCTCTCCGAGCGATCGGTGCCCACGGTGTCCTCCGAGGAGCTCGCGGCCGCCGCCGGAGTCAACTCCGCGAAGCTGCGCAAGGACTTCTCCTACCTCGGTTCCTACGGGACGCGCGGCGTCGGCTACGACGTCGAGTACCTCGTCTACCAGATCTCCCGCGAACTGGGCCTGACCCAGGACTGGCCCGTCGTCATCGTCGGCATCGGCAACCTCGGCGCGGCCCTCGCCAACTACGGCGGCTTCTCCGCGCGCGGATTCCGCGTCGCGGCGCTCATCGACGCCGATCCGGCGATGGCCGGGAAGCCGGTCGCCGGCATGCCCGTCCAGCACACCGATGATCTGGAGAAGATCATCTCGGAGAACGGCGTCTCGATCGGCGTGATCGCGACCCCCGCGGGCGCGGCCCAGCAGGTCAGCGAGCGGCTGATCGCGGCGGGCGTCACCTCCATCCTGAACTTCGCGCCGACCGTGCTGTCCGTGCCCGACGGCGTGGACGTGCGCAAGGTCGACCTGTCGATCGAGCTCCAGATCCTGGCCTTCCACGAGCAGCGCAAGGCGGGCGAGGAAGCGGCGGCCGCCGGTTCCGTCGACGCCGACGGCGACGGGGCCCCGGACGCGGGTGCCGGCGCCGCCGATGGGGCCGGAGCCGGGACGGGGGCCGCCCCGGCCGCCGCCCTGATGCCGCCGGCCGGCCGCGGCGCCGCCGCTGCCGCCGCCGCGCGCAAGGGCGGCCCCGAGGGTGACGTCCCGGCGGTGATGCCGGCATGAGTCTGCTCGTCGTGGGGCTGAGCCATCGCAGCGCGCCGGTCAGCGTGCTGGAGCGGGCCTCCCTGAACGCCGACGCCAAGGCGAAGCTGCTGCACGACACGCTGGCCGCGGAGCCCGCGGCCGAGGCGACGGTGCTCGCCACGTGCAACCGGATCGAGCTCTACGCCGACGTGGACAAGTTCCACGCGGGCGTGTCCGAGCTGTCGACGCTGCTCGCGCAGCACAGCGGGGTGGCTCTGGAGGAGCTCACTCCGTACCTGTACGTGCACTACGAGGACCGGGCGGTGCACCACCTGTTCTCGGTGGCGTGCGGGCTGGACTCGATGGTGGTCGGCGAGGGCCAGATCCTCGGCCAGATCAAGGACGCGCTGGCGCTGGGGCAGGAGCTCCACACCGCCGGGCGGCTGATCAACGACCTGTTCCAGCAGGCGCTGCGGGTGGGCAAGCGGGCGCACTCCGAGACCGGGATCGACCGGGCCGGGCAGTCGCTGGTGACGTTCGGCCTGGAGCAGCTGGCCGTGCACCTGCCGGTGCGGGAGTGGGCCGTCGGCAAGCGGGCGCTGGTGCTCGGAGCCGGGTCGATGTCCTCGCTCGCGGCGGCGACGCTGGCGCGGGTCGGCTTCGCCGAGATCGTGGTGGCGAACCGGACCGCCGAGCGGGCGGAGCGGCTCGCCGAGATTCTGGTTGCCTCGGGCACCGGGGTGGCGGCGCGGGCCGTCGCCATGTCGGCCGTCGCCGATGAGCTGACACGTGTTGACGTGGTCGTCTCCTGTACCGGTGCGACCGGGCTCGTGCTGACCGCGGACGACGTGGCCGCGGCCGTGTCCCGTGGCTCCGCCGCGCACACGTCGGCGGGGCCGGAAGATCGGGGCTCCGCCCCGGACCCCGCGCCTCAAACGCCGGCGGGGCTGAGTGCGGCCGGCGCCGGTCCGGAGCTTGTCGACGCCGGGGTCGTCGCGCGGCTCGTTGCCGCCGCCGACGGCGGGCGGCGGCGGCTCGCCGATGCCGGGGCCGTGAGGGTGCTGGCGGCCGTGCCCGAGGGCGACGGGTGTCCCGTCGGCGACGGGCGGGCCGCGATCGCCGGAGTGGACGCCAGTTCGCTGGAGCTGCACGGCACCTGGGCCGACCAGGGCGAGGCGGCCGCGCAGCGCCAGCCCCGGCGCGGGGTGCGGGCGCAGGTCGACGGCGTCGCCGTCCGGCTCGCCCTCCTCGACCTGGCCATGCCCCGCGACATCGACGCCGCCGTGCACCGCATCCCCGGGGTACGGCTCGTGGACATCGAGTCGCTCGCAGAAGCCTCCGCCGACGCGCCCATGGCTGCCGATGTGGACGCCGTACGTGGGATAGTCACCGAGGAAGTGGCCGCCTTCGGCGCCGCGCAGCGGGCCGCGCACATCACGCCCACCGTCGTGGCCCTGCGGGCCATGGCCGCCGAGGTCGTGGCCATGGAAGTGGCCCGGCTCGACGGCCGGGTCCCCGACCTCGACGAGCGCCAGCGCGCCGAGGTGACTCAGACCGTGCGGCGCGTCGTGGACAAACTCCTCCACGCGCCGACCGTGCGCGTGAAGCAGCTCGCGAGCGAGCCCGGCGGCGCCGGGTACGCCGAGGCGCTGCGCGAACTCTTCGACCTCGACCCGCAGACGGTGGCCTCCGTCAGCCGGGCCGACGCGGCAGACCAGAACGACGACTCAGGACGGGCATCATGAATCCACGTCTCGACCAGCCCCTGCGGCTCGGCACGCGGCGCAGCAAGCTGGCCATGTCCCAGTCCGGCCATGTCGCCGACGCGGTCCGGGCCATCACCGGCCGCCCCGTAGAGCTCGTGGAGATCACGACGTACGGGGACGTCTCCCGTGAGAACCTCGCGCAGATCGGCGGCACCGGCGTCTTCGTGACGGCGCTGCGCGACGCCCTGCTGCGCGGCGAGATCGACTTCGCCGTGCACTCGCTGAAGGACCTGCCGACCACGCAGCCCGACGACCTCGTGATCGCGGCCATGCCGCCCCGCGAGGACCCGCGCGACGCGCTCGTCGCCCGCGACGGCCTGACCTTCGAGCAGCTGCCCGACGGCGCCCGCGTCGGAACCGGTTCGCCGCGCCGGATGGCGCAGCTCAACCACGCCGCGCGCGCCCTCGGCAAGCGCATCGAGACGGTCGCCATCCGCGGCAACGTCGACACCCGGATCGGCTTCGTACGGGACGGCGAGCTCGATGCCGTCGTCCTCGCGGCCGCCGGCCTCAACCGGATCGGCCGCAGTGATGAGGCGACCGAATTCCTGTCCGTGGACAGTGTGCTGCCGGCTCCCGGCCAGGGCGCCCTGGCCGTGGAGTGCCTCGCGTCCGACGCGGGGCTCATCGCCGCGCTCGCCGAGCTCGACGACCCGCACACCCGGGCCGCCGTGACCGCCGAGCGTTCCCTGCTCGCCGCCCTGGAGGCCGGCTGCAGCGCCCCCGTGGGCGCGCTCGCCGACCTCCTGGCCGACGGGCAGATTGTCAATGAAATGCGCCTGCGCGGCGTCGTCGGCACCCTCGACGGCACGACGCTCGTGCAGCTGTCCACCACCGGTCCCGTGCCCCAGTCGTACGACGACGCCATGGCGCTCGGCCGCGAACTCGCGGACGAGATGCTGGCCAAGGGCGCGGCCGGTCTTATGGGGGAGCGATCGCTTTGAACCCCTCACGTCCGACCACCTCCGCCCTTCCGGCCGTCGCCGCCCGGGGACACGTCACCTTCCTCGGTGCCGGCCCCGGCGACCCGGGTCTGCTCACGCTGCGCGCCGTCGAGGCGCTCACGGCCGCGGACGTACTGATCGCGGAGCCCGAGGTGCTCGATGTCGTACGTACGCATGCGCGCGCGGGTGTCGACACGCCGCAGCTGACGATAGCTGACGAAGCGTCAGCGGCCGCCGGTATCCCGGCGATCCGGGACGCGGCCAATCTTGTCATGGAGGCCGCGCGCTCCGGCAGGCGGGTCGTGCGTGCCGTCACCGGAGACCCCGGACTCGACGGCAACGCGGCCCAGGAGATGCTCGCCTGCGCCACCGCGGGCATCCCCTTCGAGGTGGTCCCCGGCGTCGCGACCGCCGTCGGCGTGCCCGCCTACGCGGGCGTCCCGCTCCGCGGCGAACAGGGCGCGGACGTCCGCTTCGTCGACGCCCGCACCGCCTCGGCGCGCTGCTGGAGCGAGGTCGGCGCCAGCGACGGCGTCCTCGTCGTCTCCGCGACGCTGGAGACGGTGTCGGCGGCCGCCGCCGAGCTGGTCAGCGCCGGGCGCAAGCCCGACACCCAGCTGACGGTGACCGTGGGCGGCACCACGACCCGCCAGCGCACCTGGAGCGCGACCCTCGGCACCATCGCCACGGTGTTCAAGCAGGGCAAGGTCCTCCCCTCGCCCGAGGGTGCCCGCCCGGTCATAGCCGTGGTCGGTGAGCACGGCGCCACCGCGCGCCGCGAGGAGCTGGCCTGGTTCGAGTCGAAGCCGCTGTTCGGCTGGCGGGTGCTCGTACCGCGCACCAAGGAGCAGGCCGCTTCGCTCTCCGACCAGCTGCGTTCGTACGGCGCGGTGCCGCACGAGGTGCCGACCATCGCCGTGGAGCCGCCGCGCACCCCGCAGCAGATGGAGCGGGCCGTCAAGGGGCTCGTCACCGGACGCTACGAGTGGATCGCCTTCACCTCGGTCAACGCCGTGAAGGCCGTCCGCGAGAAGTTCGAGGAGTACGGGCTCGACGCCCGCGCCTTCGCCGGGATCAAGGTCGCCGCCGTGGGCGAGCAGACCGCCGCCGCGCTCGTCGAGTTCGGCGTCAAGCCGGACCTGGTGCCGAGCGGCGAGCAGTCCGCCGCCGGGCTGCTGGAGGACTGGCCGCCCTACGACCCGGTCTTCGACCCGATCGACCGCGTCTTCCTGCCGCGCGCCGACATCGCGACCGAGACGCTGGTCGCGGGCCTGATAGAGCTCGGCTGGGAGGTCGACGACGTCACGGCCTACCGCACCGTGCGCGCCTCGCCGCCGCCGGCGGACACCCGGGAGGCCATCAAGGGCGGCGGCTTCGACGCCGTTCTCTTCACCTCGTCCTCGACCGTGCGCAACCTCGTCGGCATCGCCGGCAAGCCGCACAACGTCACCGTGATCGCCTGCATCGGCCCGGCGACCGCCAAGACGGCGGAGGAGCACGGCCTGCGCGTCGACGTCCTGTCGCCGGAGCCGAGCGTCGGCAAGCTGGCCGAGGCCCTGGCCGAGTACGGCGCGGCGCGCCGCGAGGCGGCCAAGGAGGCCGGCGAGACGGTGTTCCGGCCGAGCGAGCGCCGCCCCGGCGCCCGCCGGCGCCGCACCACCTGAGCGGTGGGCAGGAGTTGATCAGGGCCCGGACGCGCCGCGCGTCCGGGCCCTGACCCGTGCCGGGGGCCCGCCCGGCACGGCCTACGCTGGTTCCCGACTGTTCTCGAAGCTCGAAGAGGCGACTGAGTATGAGCGCGTACGGATCCTTCCCCGGCTCCCGGCCCCGCCGGCTGCGGACCACCCCGGCGATGCGGCGCATGGTCGCGGAGACCCGGCTGCACCCCTCGGACCTGATCCTCCCCGCTTTCGTGCGCGAGGGCATCAGCGAGCCCGCGGCCATCTCCGCGATGCCGGGCGTGGTCCAGCACACCCGGGACACGCTGCGGAAGGCCGCCGTGGAGGCGGTGGAGGCGGGCGTCGCCGGCATCATGCTCTTCGGCGTCCCGGCCGACGAGAACAAGGACGCGCTGGGCACGGCGGGCACCGAGCCGGACGGCATCCTCCAGCTCGCGATCCGCGACGTGAGGGCGGAGGTCGGCGACGACCTCGTCATCATGTCGGACCTGTGCCTGGACGAGTACACCGACCACGGCCACTGCGGCGTCCTGGACGAGAACGGCCGCGTCGACAACGACGCCACGCTGGAGCGCTACGCGGAGATGGCCCAGGTCCAGGCCGACGCGGGCGTCCACGTGGTCGGCCCCAGCGGCATGATGGACGGCCAGGTCGGCGTCATCCGCGACGCCCTCGACGAGACCGGCCACGAGGACGTCTCGATCCTCGCGTACACCGCGAAGTACTCCTCCGCGTTCTACGGCCCCTTCCGCGAGGCCGTCGGCTCCTCGCTCCAGGGCGACCGCAAGACGTACCAGCAGGACCCGGCGAACGCCCGCGAGTCCCTGCGGGAGCTGGCGCTGGACCTGGACGAGGGCGCCGACATGGTCATGGTCAAGCCCGCCGGCCCCTACCTGGACATCCTCCACCGGGTCGCGCAGGCCGTGGACGTACCGGTGTCCGCCTACCAGATCAGCGGCGAGTTCGCGATGATCGAGGCGGCGGCCGAGAGGGGCTGGATCGAGCGCGACCGCGCCATCCTGGAGAGCCTCCTCGGCATCAAGCGGGCGGGCGCGGACACGATCCTCACCTACTGGGCGACCGAGGTCGCGGGCTGGCTCCGCCGGGAGCGCTGACCGCGCCGGACCACGGGTTCCGCCGACTGGCCCCGGCCGCATGCCGGGAGCACCCTGGAGGGATGGAGGTCGACCTCTGGAGGTGATCCACCATGCCGACGCTGGTCGGGTGGCATGTGGAGCTGGAATTCACCGAGGAGGGCAACCGCACGAGCGCGGCTGCCCTGGTCAGACTCGGGGACGGCTCCGAGATGAGGGCGCGCGGCTACGCCATGCGCCACCCCACCGACCCGGAGCAGCTGCGGGTCGGCGAGGAGATCGCGGGATCGCGGGCGCTGATGGATCTCGCGTCGCAGCTCCTGCAGAAGGCGCACGCCGAGATCGACGACGCCTCGGGCAGGAACTCCTATCCGCTGACCCAGTGAGTCAGACCCGCCCAGGTTGAGGGCGAGAGGGTGAGCGTGGGGCCGTGCGGGACCTTCGAGTCCCGCACGTGCACCTCGTCCGCCGACGTGCAGGGAGCCATTTCGACGCAGGCACCACCTTCGTCGCCGCTGTAGCTGGACTTCCGCCAGGCGATGGCGACCTCCAGGCAGGCGCCGCCCTCGCTGCCGCTGTAGCTGGACTTGAACCACATGAGTTCGGTGCTCATTGCTCTCCTAGCAGCTCATCCAACAGGCCTTTCGTGTGGGTCACGTTGAGGGCCTGGGATCGCAGCATTGCATACTTCTGAGCAAGGATGCTGACCTCGTTGGGGTCGCGGACGAGGAAGCTGCCGCGCTGGGTCTCCGAGTACGCGAGACGCTGGTGGTCGGGGGTTTCCAGCAGGATGAACGGGCCGTTGAGACCCGCGTGGGCGGTGATGCCCAGGGGCAGGACCTGGAGCGAGATGGTCGGCCGGTCGGCACAGGCGCGCAGGTGCCGCAGCTGCTCCAGGTAGACCTCCTCGCCGCCGATGCGGTCGCGGATGGCGGGCTCCCAGATGACGAAACCGAGGGTGGGCGGCACCCGGCGGCGCAGTATTTCCTGGCGCTGCATCCGGCGGGCGGTCTTGAGCTCGATCTTCTCCTCCCCCATGTACGGGACGCGGCAGCTGAACACGGCGCGCGCATAGGCCTCGGTCTGGAGCAGGCCCGGGATGGTCAGCGTGTCGTACCAGGACAGGGCGAGGGCCTCGGCCTCCCGCGCGAAGTACTCCTCAGCCCATGGCGGGATCATGTCGACCTCGGGCATCCTGTTCGCGGCGACCGTCAGGAGCCCGGGAAGCCCCAGGATCCGGTCCATCCGCTCAGCGATGTCCGGCATGAGTACCCGGCGGCCCTGCTCGATGGAGGCGAGGGACTCCACGTCCATCACCACCTGCTCGGCGAGCGCGCGCTGGGTCAGTCCTTGGGCGACACGGGCGGTGGCGGCCTGCTCGCCGACCATCTTCATCGCCGTTGCGTTTGGCCGGGGCCTTTTCCTTGGTGGCATGAACCTGAACTCCCCACCTGGGCACGAGGGATAGCCGTATCGACCCGTACTCGGGAGTGAGTACGGGGCGACCGTCTCCCTGATGCTAGTCACGGACGGCGACGATCGTCAGGTGAATCTGAACATTCAACCCGCCCTGATGCGGGACCGGTTCTATCCGCGGAGTCTTCAAACGGTGCGCTCTGCCAGGGAGTTCGCCGATGTGACCCTTGACGCGTGGGGTGTGACATCGCGCCGGGACGACCTGTTGCTCTGCGTGAGCGAACTGGCCACCAACGCCCTGCTGCACGGCGTCCCGCCCGGCCGTGGGTACCGGCTGCGGCTGCTCCGGTTCGAGGGCGTCGTCCGGGTCGAGGTCCACGACAGCGGCCCCGGCCGGCCCCGGATCGCAGGCCGGAACACGTCGGCCGAGCACGGCCGAGGGCTGTTCCTCGTCGAGGCGCTCGCCGACCGGTGGGGGGTCGGCGCGCGGACCCCCGGCAAGGTGGTGTGGTCCGAGTTCGACGCCTGAGGCTCAGCCCAGACGGGCCTCCAGGCGGGCCATCGCCTCCGCGAGCTCGGCCGCCGCGCCCAGCGGGACGATCGCCGCGCGGCCCGGGACGCGGACGCCGCCCGTCAGGGCCACGCGGGTGCCGCCGCCCGGCTCCGGCGCGGCCGCCATGCCGATGATCAGGAACCGGCTCTGCAGCCAGCACCAGCCGGGCCGCAGCACCCCGCGCAAGCGAGCCCGCAGCCCCCACCGGCTGCGGGCCACCGCCTCCACCCGGTCACCGGCCACCCGCACCACGCGGACCCGCCGCATGTCCGGCTGGAAACGCCCGAACTCTCCCTCCAGGTCGGACATGAGCGCCCACACCCGCTCCACCGGCGCCGGAACGACCCGCTCGACCACCCGCGCCCCGCGCACCCCGGCCGCCATGACCCGCAACCGGGCCACCGTGTCGATCGCGGCCGCGTCACTCGCGTACGCCGTCATGAGAACCACGCCTTCCGGAAACTCGAACGGGCCCGGTGCAGCCGGGATTTGGCGGTGCCCGCCGGAACGCCCAGGACGGCCGCCGCGGCCTCCTCGTCCAGGCCCTCGATGTCCCGCAGGACCAAGACGGCCCGGTGCCCCGGGGAGAGCCGGGCCAGCACGTCGCCGATGTCGGCCGCCAGCTGCGGATCCCCGCGCTCCGGTACGTCGGCCAGCTCGGCCGGCACGGCCCGCGCCGCGCGCCGGGCGACCCGTACCGCCTCCCGGACCGCGATCGCCCGCACCCAGCCGTACAGGGCCTCCGGCTCGCGCAGGCCCCGTAGCGCCCGGAACACGGCGACCAGCGCCTCCTGCGTGGCGTCCGGGCCGTCGGCCAGCGCGATCGGGACGCAGATCCGGGCGATGTACGGGGTGAGGTGGTCGAGCAGGTCGTGCATCGCGAGGGTGTTCCCGGCGCGGGCCGCCCGGGCGAGGGCGATCCCGCGGTCCTCCCCGGCGACCGGGCTCACCGGACGCGCGCCAGCCGGGCCGCCGCCCAGCCCAGACCGAGGCAGACGGGCGTGTACAGGGCGAGGTTGAGGGCCCGGAACGGGCCGGCCGGGCCGTCGAGGAGCCCGGCCGCCCATCCCAGCCCCGCGAGGCCCCGTACCACCAGCCCGCCCGCGACGGCCCCCGTGACCAGCCGCGCGGGACGCCCGCCGCGGCCGTGGGCGTGCGCCAGGACCGCGCCGGCGGCCGTCAGGGTCAGCGCCGCCAGCGGCAGCACCACGCGCGGCGCGAAGGACACCTCAGTGCCGAGCACCGCCAGCGACAGCGCCCGCTCGCTCGCGGCGGGCCAGGTCAGGCCGGTGGCCCAGTACAGGTGCGCGACCCCGTCGGCGGCCAGGACCGCCGCCACCGCGACCCCCGTACGGCGCCGCCGTGCTGTCTCGTCCATGAGCGCTCCCCCCTCGGTGGTGACGGCCGAGTGGACGGCCGACACCCCAAAGAGGAGGCGCACAGGGAGAACGTTCCCTGTGCGCCTCGTCACACCGGCGGAGCGAGGGCCGTCAGAGGCGCTCGGGCGTCCGGATGCCCAGCAGGGACATGCCCTTGGTGAGCGTCCGGGCCGTCAGGTCGCACAGGAACAGCCGGTTCTCGCCGACGACCAGCTCCGGCTCCGGCTTGATGACCGGGCACTGGTCGTAGAACGTCGTGAACAGCGAGGACAGCTGGTACAGGTACGCCGCCAGCTTGTGCGGGGCGTGCTCGGCGGCCGCCTCGGCGATCAGCTCGCCGAACTGGTCCAGGTGCAGACCCAGCGCGCGCTCGGCCGGCGCCAGCTCCAGCTCCGGGTGCGCGACCGGCGTCCGGTCACCGGCCTCGGCCGCCTTGCGCAGGATCGACTTGATGCGGGCGTACGCGTACTGGAGGTAGACGGAGGTGTCGCCGTTCAGCGAGACCATCTGGTCCAGGTCGAACTTGTAGTCACGGGCGGCCGAGGTCGAGAGGTCCGCGTACTTCACGGCGCCGATGCCGACGAACCGGCCGTTCTCGACGATCTCCGCCTCCGACAGGCCGACCTTCTCCGCCTTCTCGCGCACGACGGCCGTCGCCCGGTCCACGGCCTCGTCCAGCAGGTCCACCAGCCGCACCGTCTCGCCCTCACGGGTCTTGAACGGCTTGCCGTCCTTGCCGAGGACCGTACCGAAGGCCAGCTGCACCGCCTGGACGTCCTCGTTCAGCCAGCCGGCGCGGCGGGCCGTCTCGAAGACCATCTTGAAGTGGAGCGACTGGCGCGCGTCCACCACGTAGATGAGGGTGCTGGCCTTCAGGCCGCCCACGCGGTCGCGGATCGCCGACAGGTCGGTCGCCGCGTACCCGAAGCCGCCGTCCGACTTCTGGACGATCAGCGGGGTCGGGTTGCCGTCCGGACCCTTGTACTCGTCGAAGAACACGCACAGCGCGCCGTTGGAACGGACGGCGACGCCCGAGTCCTCCAGCAGCTTGCAGGTCTCCGTCAGCATGTCGTTGTAGCCGGACTCGCCGACCACGTCCGCGTCCTGGATGTCCATGTCCAGCTTGTCGAAGACGGAGTAGAAGTAGATCTTCGACTCGTCGACGAACCGCTGCCACATGGCGAGGGTCTCCGCGTCCCCCGCCTGGAGGTCCACCACCCGGGCCCGGGCCCGCGTCTTGAACTCCTCGTCGGAGTCGAAGAGCGCCCGCGAGGCCTTGTAGAGACGGTTCAGGTTGGACATGGCCTCCTCACCGGAGACCTCGATGTCCGCCTCTGCGCCGGCGGCCTTGTGGTCCAGCTCGTGCGGGTGCTCGATCAGGAACTGGATGAGCATGCCGAACTGGGTGCCCCAGTCGCCGATGTGATGACGACGGACCACCTTCTCGCCCGTGAACTCCAGGATCTCGACCATCGCGGCACCGATCACGGCCGAGCGCAGGTGCCCGACGTGCATCTCCTTGGCGACGTTCGGCTGCGCGTAGTCGATCACCGTGGTCCCCGCGTTCGGGGAGAACGGCACGCCCAGCCGGTCGTCACCGGCGCGCGCGGCCAGCGTCTCGATGATCGCCCGGTCCGAGACCGTGATGTTGAGGAAGCCGGGGCCCGAGACCTCGATCTCCCGGATCACATCGCCCTCGCCGCCCGTCGGGATCCCCCCGACCACGGCCGTGGCGAGCTCACGCGGATTGGCCTTCGCCTTCTTCGCCAGCGCCAGGATGCCGTTGGCCTGGAAGTCGGCCCGGTCGCTTCGTCGCAGCAGCGGGTCGGCGGCACCGGCCTCCGGCAGGGCGGAGACGAGGGCGTCCGCGACGCGCTGATTGACGGAAGAAGCGAGGGAAGGGACCGATGCCATGAGCTGCCGTTCCTGTGAGGGAGGGATGGGTACCACGATTGGTTGTTCCGACAAGTGCCGAGTATCCCACGCGGGCGCCATCCGATTCGCGGCATAAAACAACCGCGGAGCGCCCCGCGACGTCTGGGAGAATGGCTGAAGCCAGCATTCGAGATAGAAGGACGTGTCGTGGCTCAGAGCAGCACCGAGACCGACTGGGTCTCCCGTTTCGCGGACGAGGTCATCGCCGAGGCGGAGCGCCGAGCACCCGGCAAACCTGTCGTCGTCGCGTCCGGACTCTCCCCCTCCGGCCCCATCCACCTGGGCAACCTCCGCGAGGTCATGACCCCGCACCTGGTCGCCGACGAGATCCGCCGCCGCGGCATCGAGGTCCGGCACCTCATCTCGTGGGACGACTACGACCGCTACCGCAAGGTGCCCGCGGGCGTGCCCGGCATCGACGAGTCGTGGGCGCAGCACATCGGCAAGCCGCTGACCGCCGTGCCCGCCCCGGCCGGATCCGCGTACCCGAACTGGGCCGAGCACTTCAAGGCCGCCATGGTCGAGGCGCTCGCCGAGCTGGGCGTCGAGTACGACCCCATCAGCCAGACCGAGCAGTACACCACCGGCGTGTACCGCGAGCAGGTGCTCTTCGCGATGAAGCACCGCGGCGACATCGACGCCGTGCTCGACCAGTACCGCACCAAGCAGAAGCCGGGCGGCAAGAAGCCGCAGCAGAAGCAGGTCGACGAGGCCGAGCTGGAAGCTGCCGAAGGCTCCGGCGCCGCCGCCGAGGACGACGGCAGCAGCTCCGAGAGCGGTTACTTCCCGTACAAGCCCTACTGCGCCGAATGCGGCAAGGACTTCACCACCGTCACCTCGTACGACGACGAGACGACCGAACTGACCTACGTCTGCGCCGAGGACCAGTTCACCGAAACGGTCAAGCTCAGCGAGTTCAACCGCGGCAAGCTGGTCTGGAAGGTCGACTGGCCGATGCGCTGGGCCTTCGAGGGCGTCATCTTCGAGCCCTCCGGCGTCGACCACTCCTCGCCCGGATCGTCCTTCCAGGTCGGCGGGCAGATCGTGCACATCTTCGGCGGCGAACAGCCGATCGGCCCGATGTACGCGTTCGTCGGCATCAGCGGCATGGCCAAGATGTCCTCCTCCAAGGGCGGCGTCCCCACCCCGGCCGACGCGCTGAAGATCATGGAACCGCAGCTGCTGCGCTGGCTCTACGCCCGCCGCCGCCCGAACCAGTCCTTCAAGATCGCGTTCGACCAGGAGATCCAGCGGCTTTACGACGAGTGGGACAAGCTGGAGTCCAAGGTCACCGACGGCTCGGTGCTCCCCGCCGACGCCGCCGCGCACGCCCGCGCCGTGCGGACCGCCGCCGGCGAGCTGCCCCGCACCCCCCGCCCGATGCCGTACCGGACCCTCGCGTCCGTCGTCGACATCACCGCCGGACACGACGAGCAGACCCTGCGCATCCTGTCCGACCTGGACCCGACCACCCCGCTGACCTCGCTCGACGAGGTCCGGCCGAGGCTCGACCGCGCCGAGAACTGGATCACCACCCAGGTCCCGGCCGACCAGCGCACCCTCGTGCGCGAAGACGCCGACACCGAACTGCTGTCCTCGCTCGACGCCGAAGGCCGCGAATCGCTGCGGCTGCTCGTCGACGGGCTCGACTCGCACTGGTCGCTCGACGGACTCACCACCCTCGTCTACGGCGTCCCGAAGGTGATGGCCGGCCTGGAGCCCGACGCCAAGCCGACGCCGGAGCTCAAGGTCGCGCAGCGGACGTTCTTCGCCCTGCTGTACCGGCTCCTCGTCACCCGCGAGACCGGACCCCGACTGCCCACCCTGCTGCTCGCGGTCGGCGCGGACCGCGTGCGCAAGCTGCTGGCCGCCTGAGCCGTCGACCGGTACGCGAAAGGGCCCGCACCCCGAGGGGGGTGCGGGCCCTTTGCGCTGCGTACCCGGTCAGGCGATGTGCTCGCTCTCCAGCTCGCGCTGGTAGCGCATCTTCAGCCCCGGCATCAGCTTCCGGATCATCGACGAGCTGCGCGGGTGCTCGATCCCGTGCCGGTCCGCGAGGTGTATGTCCACCTGCTCCGGGGTCGGGAAGTCCGAGTGCTCGTCGAGGTACGCGCGGAACACCTCGTACGCCGCCTCCGCGAACTTGACGTCGTCGAACCCGGCATCGGCCTCGGCGTCCGCCGCCGCCTCGGCCTCCTGCTGCGCAAGGTCCTCGCCCGGCCCGGCCGGGGGCATCACCGGCGTCGGCTCCAGACCCTCGACGTACTGCGGGTTGTAACCACCCTCGTACGAGGCCTGCGGCGCGAGCGGACCGGCGAACCAGGCGCTGTTGTGCGCCGCGGGCATCGCGGTCGGATCCACGGCGAACGCCGCCGCCGCGGCCTGCCCGGCAGCCTGGGCGGCCAACTGCTCGGCCAGCTGCCCCTGCACCTGGCCGGCCTCCTGCGCCGGGCCGTCGGCCTGGCCGGCCGCCTGTCCGGGGAGCTGCTCCTGCGCCGGGCCGTCGGGCCGGCCGAGAAGCCGGCTCGGGAACTGTCCCTGGCCGTCGGCCTGGCCGGCCGCCTGTCCGGGGAGCTGCTCCTGCGCCGGGCCGTTGGCCTGACCGGCCAGCAGCGCGAGCTGCGCCGCGAGCTGGGCTTGGCCTTGGGCATCGGGCTGGCCCTTGGCGTTGGCCAGCAGCGCGAGCTGCGCCAGGAGCTGACCCTGAGCGCCCGGCTGGCCCGGGACGAGGCCGTTGGCGTCGGGCTGGCCCGGCTGGGCGCCGGGCTGGGCCCCAGGGAGGCCCGAGGGCTGGTCCGCGTCCTCGTCACGCCCGGCCAGGGCAGCGGCAGGAGGCAGCAGGAGGGGATCGATGCCCGCCGCCGCCAAGCCTTCCGGCGCCGTCTGCGACAGCGGCACACCGATCCGGGCCAGCCGCAACGGCATCAACGCCTCGACCGGAGCCTTGCGGCGCCACGCCCGCCCGTACCGCGCCTGGAGACGCGCCTGGTAGATCAGCCGGTCCTGCTCCATACCGACCGCCTGCTCATAGGAGCGCAGCTCCCACAGCTTCATCCGCCGCCACAACTTGAACGTCGGCAACGGCGAGAGCAACCACCGCGTGATGCGGACGCCCTCCATGTGCCGGTCCGCGGTGATGTCCGCGATCCGCCCCACCGCGTGCCGCGCCGCCTCCACCGTGACCACGAACAGGATCGGGATCACCGCGTGCATGCCCACACCCAGCGGGTCCGGCCACGCCGCCGCGCCGTTGAACGCGATCGTCGCCGCCGTCAGCAGCCACGCCGTCTGCCGCAGCAACGGGAACGGGATCCGGATCCAGGTCAGCAGCAGGTCCAGCGCCAACAGCACGCAGATGCCCATGTCGATGCCGATCGGGAACACCAGCGAGAAGCTGCCGAAGCCCTTCTGCAACGCCAACGCGCGCACCGCGGCGTACGATCCCGCGAAACCGATCCCCGCGATGACCACGGCCCCGGCGACCACCACACCGATGAGTATTCGGTGCGTACGAGTCAGCTGCATCGCGGCCACCCGCGATCCCCTCCCCTTAATGAGCTACGGCAGGCACAGCGTACGGCCTACTGTCCGGAGGGCGACTGCTCCGGCTTCGGGGACTCCTGCTTGGCCTCGCCCTTGTTGGCGGCCTCCACCGAAGCGACGGTCTCCTTGGCGGCCGCGATGGCGTTCTCCATCAGCTGCGCCTGCTCAGGAGCGTCCGCGCCCTCGTAAGAGGCACCGTTGTAGTCCACCGTGACCACGACGTTCTGGGTACGCGCCACGATCGTCGTGTTGAAGAACTGGACGTCCTTCTTCACCCCGTACACCACCGACGTGCCCTCGTCACCGATGCTGCCCGCCGGCTCCACCTTCACATCGGTGGCGTCCTGCGTCGCCTTCGCCGACTCGACCTGCTTCTGGTACTGCTCCTCGGCACGCTTGTTGCCACTGCCCAGCGACGCGTGCGACTCGTAACGGACCAGCGACACCGCGAGCCAGCGGTACTTCGAGCCCTTCAGACCATCGACGTCGAGACCGTTCCAGGAACAGCTGGCCCGGCTGGACAAGTCGTTCGACTTCGTCGCCGCACCGCTCTTGTCCTTCGCCTGCGGGACGAGCGAATCGATGCTCTTCTCCGCTATGGCCTTGCAGGGGTCGGGCAGCGTGGCGTACGCCACCTTCTCCAGCTCGGCCGACGCCTTCGGCTTGGGCTTGGAAGAGGACGACGACGAGGACGAACCGGACTTCTTGCCGTTGTCCGAAGCCGAACCCGAGTCCTTGCCCGAATCGGAGGAGCAACCGGCGACGGTGAGGATCACCGGGACGGCTGCGCAGGCGAGAACGCGGGTGAAGCGCGAGGCTGATCGGTGCATGGTTCCTTCAGACGTTGTGGGTCTTCGTGGGTCTTCGTGGTCTTCGTACGGGCGTACGGAGGACGTTTCCAGGGCGCGGGACCCCGACAACGGTAGCCCGACGCCGCGCCGGCCTGCTGTGCCCGCCGTCACGCCGACACCGCCCGGGCCCCCGTCAGCCTCCGAACCGCTCGGACAGCGCCTCCGCCAACTCCCGCGCCGCGTCCTGGGTTTCCGTACTCGGCGGGACCGTCCCGGCCGCCGACGGCTGCACGCTGTACTCGACCGTGACGATGACGTTGGAGGCACGGAACACGATCCGCACGCTGCGCGCCTGCGCGGCGGTCGCACCGGCCGCGCCCAGCTTGTCGTCGAGGAAGGCCTCGTCACCGAGGTCCTCCAGGACCCGGGACCCGAGCACGGGGGCGGGGGAGCCGCTCGGGCTCCCGCTCGGGCTGGGGCCCGTACTCGCACCCGCCGAGGGGGCGGCACCGGCACTCGTACCGGGGCCGGGACTGGCGCTGCCACTGGGGCTGGCGCTGGGGCTGGCGCTGGGGCTCGGGCTGGTGGTGGGCCCGGGGAAGGGCAGCTTCGCGTCCGTCAGCTGACGCACGTACACCTGCCGCGCCCGGTCGTCGTCACTGGCGGCGGCGCGGTCGTAGGAGACCACGCGCTCGAATCCGACGTACAGCAGCCGGGTTTCGGCGGGCGTTCCGGCGGCCCAGCGGCAACCGACGTGCCGGTCGCCGTCGTAGGAGGTGTCCGCGGCGCCGGCGTAGAGCTTCTCGCGCTGTTCCTCGGTGAGGGAGTCCGGGGTCGGCAGCATCGCCTTGAGGCGCTTGATCTCGGGAGCCTTGCAGGGGGAGGGCAGGCTGCGGTACTTCCCCGCGGGCGCGGGGGCGGGGCTTCCGCCGGCCTTCGCGTCGCTCACGGTCCGGTCGCCGCCGCTGCTCGTACACCCGGTGAGACCGGCGGTCGCGAGCGCGGTGAGCATCGCTATGCCGGGCAGGACCCGTCGTACTGCTGTGGCCGCTCTGGCTGCCTTGCGCTGCACGTCCTCTGGCTCCCTTCGACCGGCCGGCCGGCCGCCGGTCAGGAAAATGCGTTGCCGCGGCTGAGGCGCGGCTGGACACAATGTCTATCGCACACGCTGGTGCCGGCGCCGGTCCGCTGTCTGTTTTGGGGCCATGAGCGAGGCTTTTGCGTATTGAGACTTTTCTTTGACTAACGGGGTATTGGGGCGGTTATGTCGTATGTAGAGGTGCCCGGGGCGAAAATCCCGATCCGGATGTGGACGGATCCGGCGTCGGTCGAGGCCGGCGCGATGCAGCAGCTCCACAACGTCGCGACCCTCCCGTGGATCAAGGGCCTGGCGGTCATGCCGGACGTCCACTACGGCAAGGGCGCCACGGTCGGCTCGGTGATCGCCATGAAGGACGCGGTCTGCCCGGCGGCGGTGGGCGTGGACATCGGCTGCGGCATGTCGGCGGTGAAGACCTCCCTGACGGCGAACGACCTGCCGGGCGACCTGTCGGCGCTGCGCTCGAAGATCGAGCGCGCGATCCCGGTGGGCGCGGGCATGCACCGCGACCCGGTGGACCCGGAGCGGCTGTACGGGTTCCCGGTGGAGGGGTACGGGGGGCTGTGGGAGCGGTTCGACTACCTGGCGGACGAGGTGAAGTTCCGGCGCGAGAGGGCTATGCGGCAATTGGGGAGCCTTGGCCAGGGGAATCACTTTTGGGAACTTTGTGTTGATGTGTCCGATTCGGTGTGGATCATGCTCCACTCCGGTTCCCGGAACATCGGCAACGAACTCGCCGAGCACCACATCGGCATCGCCCGGGGGCTCTCGCACAACCAGGGACTGGTCGACCGCGACCTCGCGGTGTTCCTCGCGAAGACCCCGGAGATGCAGGCCTACCGGAACGACCTCTTCTGGGCGCAGGAGTACGCCAAGTACAACCGCGCCGCGATGATGAGCCTGTCGAAGGAGGTCATCCGCAAGGAGTTCCGCAAGGCCAAGGTCTCCTTCGGCGAGGAGATCAGCTGCCACCACAACTACGTGGCGGAGGAGCGGTACGACGGCATGGACCTGCTGGTCACGCGGAAGGGCGCGATCCGCGCCGGCAGCGGTGACTACGGGATCATCCCGGGCTCGATGGGGACGGGCTCGTACATCGTGAAGGGCCTCGGGAACGCGAAGTCCTTCAACTCGGCCTCGCACGGCGCGGGACGGAAGATGAGCCGTACGGCGGCGAAGAAGCGGTTCTCGGCGCGGGATCTCGCGGAGCAGACCAAGGGCGTGGAGTGCCGTAAGGACACGGGCGTCGTGGACGAGATCCCGGGCGCGTACAAGTCGATCGAGCAGGTCATCGACCAGCAGACCGACCTGGTCGAGGTCGTGGCGAAGCTCAAGCAGGTCATCTGCATCAAGGGCTGACGGACAGCGGAAGGGCCCGGACCGATCTCATCGGTCCGGGCCCTTCCGCGTCACGCTTCAGTTCTTGTCGGCCCAGTCGGTGTCGAAGACCAGCTCGGCCAGCCGGAAGACGACGCGCGTGCGGGAGAGTTTGCCGTAGACGCGGACGTAGTACGCGTCCTCGCCGCCGTACCGGAACACCATGCGCCGCCTGGGCGAGTACGGCACCCCGTTCACATGCCCGGACTCGGCGACGGCCCGCAACTGCGCCTGCGCCTCCTCACGGGTGCCGTCGAACTTCTTCACCGTCTGAAAGCGGTGTATCTCGGAGTCGCAGTTCTCCGCGGTGATCACCCACTGGGCCATGTCGGCTCCCCTCCCCTAGATAGGTGGGAGCAGGCTACGGGTGCAGCTCGACGGCTACAGCTCGCGGTGGACCTTCGTGTTCGAGGCCTGGGCGCGGGGGCGGACCACCAAGAGGTCGATGTTGACGTGGCTGGGGCGGGTGACGGCCCAGGCGATGGTGTCGGCCACGTCGTCGGCGGACAGGGGTTCGGCGACGCCCGCGTAGACCTTCTCCGCCTTCTCCGCGTCGCCGCGGAAGCGGGTCTTCGCGAATTCCTCGGTCTTGACCATGCCCGGGGCGATCTCGATGACGCGGACGGGCTGGCCGACGATCTCCAGGCGGAGGGTTTCGGCGAGGACGCGGGCGCCGTTCTTGGCGGCGACGTAGCCGGCGCCGCCCTCGTAGGTGGAGTGGCCGGCGGTGGAGGAGAGGACGACCACCGTGCCGTCGCCGGAGGCGGTGAGGGCGGGGAGGAGGGCCTGGGTGACGTGGAGGGTGCCGATGACGTTGACCTCGTACATCGTGCGCCAGTCGGCGGGGTCGCCGGTGGCGACGGGTTCGGCGCCGATGGCGCCGCCGGCGTTGTTGACGAGCACGTCGCAGCGGTCCAGGGAGGCGGCGAAGGCGTCGACGGCGGCGCGGTCGGTGACGTCGAGGGCGTACGCGGTGGCGGCGTGGCCGGCGGCGGCCAGTTCGGCGGCGAGGGCCTCGATGCGCTCCTTGCGGCGGGCGGTGAGGACGACGTGGTAGCCGGCCTCGGCGAGCTGCCGGGCGGTGGCCGCGCCGATTCCGCTGCTCGCGCCGGTGACTACGGCGGTTCGGGTGGCGGCCGTGCTCATGTGCGGGCTCCTCGGTCGTGCGTACGGGCGATTACTCGCCAGCATAGGCGGGGGTCAGTGGCCGCGCGGGGCGTACATGATCAGGGCCATGCCGGCCAGGCAGACGAGGGCGCCGGTGATGTCCCAGCGGTCGGGGCGGTAGCCGTCGGCGACGGCGCCCCAGATGAGGGATCCGGCGACGAAGACTCCGCCGTAGGCGGCCAGGACGCGGGCGAAGTCGCCTTGGGGCTGGAGGGTGGCGACGAAGCCGTAGAGGCCGAGGGCGATGACGCCGGCGCCGATCCAGGCCCAGCCCTTGTGTTCGCGGACGCCTTGCCAGACGAGCCAGGCGCCGCCGATTTCGAGGAGGGCGGCGAGGGCGAACAGGGCGGCGGAGCGGGCGATGAGCATGGCTGGAAGCCTATGAGGGGTGTCGGGGCGCCAAGGTGCGGCGATTGGGGGAGGGGCTCGCCCTCGTTCGTGTGATGGTCCGATCGGTGGGTGGGTGTGCTGGCTAGCCTCCGCGCGTGGAGGTGGTGGCGGTGCGCCGTGGTGCCGTACGGAGTGTGGTGGTGGCGGGTTCGCTGGTGCTCGGCGTGGCGGGCCTGGCCTGCGGTGCGCAGGCGTCGGCCGGTGAGGCCCCGGGCGCTCGGGGTGCTCGGGGCGCCTGGGCTGCCGGGGGCGCGGGGGCGGGGTCCGAGGCGGATGTGTCGTACCACGGGCGGGTGCGGCTGGCCGGGGGCCGGCTGCGGGTGTGGCTGATCCCGGCGAACGACGGGCCGTCGGCGCTGCCCGACGCCGCGGTGCGGGTGCGGCTGTCGGCCGACCTCGCGGACCGGCAGGAGCTGGCGGAGGGCTGCGCGCGGACGGGGACGCGCGAGGTGGTGTGCGGGACGGGTCCGCTGCCGCGGCACGGCCGGGGCCGGCACATCGCTCTGGCGCTGGAGCTGCGGGAGCGCCCGGACGAGGTGTCGGTGCGGGTCGACACCTGGTGGAACGGCGGCGCGTCCGACCGGAACCGGGCCAACAACGAGCTGGTGGTGCTGGCCCTGGACACGGGTGACTCCTACGCGTTCTGAGCGGGGCCGCCCGGTGGCGGGCGTCGCGGTAGCAGCCAGGCTCCTACGGCGGCGGTGAGCTCGGCGTCCGTGGCCGTGGGGGCGCTCCAGGCGAGGTATCCGTCGGGGCGGACGAGTGCGCAGGCGGTGCGGGTGCCGTCGCGCCAGTGGGCGTGGGTGAGGGGGGCTGCGGGTGGGGTGGCGGCGCCGGGCGGGGTGATGAGGACGAAGCCGCCGGCGCGCAGGGCCTCGTACAGCCGCTGTCCGCCGGCGAGGGCGATGTCGGGGGCGCGCCGGCCGGCGGGGCGGCGGGTGCCGGGTGGGGGCGGGTAGGAGATGCCGAGGCCGGAGACGGTGGCGAGGGCGCGGTCCTGGGCGGGTCCGATCCGGCCGAGGAGGGAGGCGCCGAGGTTGCGGGCGGCGCGGCGTAGGGGGCCGGCGGCCATGACGACGCGGACGAGGGCGCCGCTGGTGCGCAGGACGAGGCGTCCGACGGGGTGGCGTTCGCGGTGGTAGCTGTCGAGGAGGGCTTCGGGGTCGGGGCTCTGGCCGTGGAGGGCGGCGGCCAGTTTCCAGGAGAGGTTGGCGGCGTCCTGGAGTCCGGTGTTCATGCCGAGGCCGCCGGCGGGGGAGTGGACGTGGGCGGCGTCGCCGGCGAGGAAGACGCGGCCGACGCGGTAGGAGGGGACTTGGCGTTCGTCGCTGCGGAGGCGGGAGATCCAGCGGGGGTCGTGCATGCCGTGGTCGGTGCCGAGGGCGGTGGTGGCGATGGCGCGGAGTTCTTCGAGGTCGGCGGGGTCGCCTTCGGCGGCGTGGGAGTCGCGGTGCCAGGCGATGGCGCGGTACCAGCCGTCGCCGAAGGGGACGAGGAAGGCGAAGGCGTCGGCGGTGCCGTTGACGGCGAGGAGGTCTTCGGGCGGGTGGGTCAGGCGTACGTCGGCCAGGATCATGGAGCGGATGACGGCCTGGCCGGGGAAGGGCAGGCCGAGGGCTTGGCGGACGGTGGAGCGGACGCCGTCGGTTCCGACGGCGTGGCGGGCGTGGATGCGGTGGATGCCGTCGGGGGCGCGGAAGTCGACGGCGACGGTGCCGGTTCCGGTGCCGGGTTCGCTGCGTTGGCGGAGGTCTTGGTGGAGGCCGATGACCTCGCGGTCATATCGGATGACGGCCCCTGTGGACAGCGCGCGGCGCTCCAGGAGTTTCTCTGTCTCATATTGGGGGGTGATCAGTACGAACGGGTAGCGGGAGCGCAGGCGTTGGAGGGAGAGGGCGATGCCACCGAAGGGGCGTACGCGGTCGATCCGTCGGCCGGTGGAGACGAGTTCGTCGGCGAGGCCGCGGGCGTCGAGGAGTTCGAGGGTGCGGGCGTGGACGGCGAAGGCGCGGGTGAGGTTGGCGGCGGTGCGGGCGCGGCGTTCGAGGAGGATGACGTGGAGGCCGGCGGCGGCGAGGTCCCCGGCGAGCAGGAGTCCGGTGGGGCCGGCGCCGATCACGACGACGTCGGCGGTTTCGGGGTCTCGCGGAGTTCCGGCGGCGGGGGCTTCGGCGGCGGTCATGCTCCGGCAGTCTGCCAGCCGGGCGCCTCCGGGCGGGGGTGCTACGCGGTGCCGACGCCGCCGAATTCGGCGACGGCTTCGGCCACGATCCGCTCCAGGCGGGCGTGGTGGGCGCCGCGCCAGTAGACGCGCTCGCAGTCGGCGCACTGGGCGAAGACGTCGTACGAGCGTTGCGTGCCGTGTTCGAGGCGCTCGCCGACGCTGTCCTTGTCGGCGTCGCGGAGGGGGCCGTTGCATGCCGTGCAGCGGGTCCAGGGGGCGAGGGTGGGGGCGAATCGGCTGAGGATGTCGCGCAGTTGCTCGTCGGGGTTGTCGCTGTAGACGTACGCGCCGGCGAAGAGCTCGCGGCGGCGCAGCAGTCCGCGGTCGCGGGAGAGCAGTACGCGGTGTTCGGCGGCGGAGCGGGTGGCGAGGGCGGGGTCGCCGATGTCCTCGTTCTCGTAGGCGGCGTCGACGCCGAGGAGGCGCAGGCGGCGGGCGAGGGTGCCGAGGTGGACGTCGAGGAGGAAGCGAAGGGGGGCGCCGGTGATCGGCTGGGGGCGGCTGACCGCGAGGACTTCTACGGACTGGCCGGCTTGGGGCACGTAGGAGACGGGTACTTCCTCGCCGTCGACGAGGAGGCGGCCGACTTCGGTGAGCGGGACGCCGGCGGATTCGACGACGTGTCCGATGCTGGAGGCGCCGTCGATGCCGGTGGGAACGCGTTCGGCGCGCCGGCTGGGCGGTGCGAAGAGGCGCAGTTCAGGGGCGAGGGTGAGCTCGATGCCGGGTCCGTTCACGGCCCCAGCATGCCACCGCCCACTGCCCCGCCGCGCCGGATTTACCGGGGTCCCCGTGGTGGGGGGCGGTGGTGCGGCGGGCGGTGCGGCGGGGTCAGGGCCAGACGAGGCAGTAGGGCTGGTGGCCGGCTTCGTGGAGGCGGTGGGAGAAGTCCTGCCATTCGTGGAGCAGCTGGTAGACGTTGAACGCGTCGCGGGGGCCGCCGCGGTCGGGGACCGTGGACCAGATGAAGGCGGCCGCGCCGACGGATTCCTCGCCGATGCCGCGCAGTGGGTCGACGACGGTCATCGGGAGCTTGACGACGGCGTAGTCGGGGTGGAGGACGACGAGTTCGAGCGGGGGCACCTTGTGCAGGGGTATGCCCTCGATGCCGGTCAGGACCATCGCGGCGACGGTCTCCGGTTTGATCTTGGTGAACATGCCGCCCATGCCGAGCTCGTCGCCGCCGAGTTCCTCGGGCCGCATCGTGACGGGCACGCGGGCGGCCGTCGCCCCGTCGGGGGCGCCGAAGTATTTGTAGGTCACTCCCATGCCGCGGCCCCTGGGTGCGCCGTCGCCGTCGTGGTCGTCGGGCGTCTGGAAGGGGCCCGGTACGGCGTCCGCGGCGTCCGTGGCGCGCCTGCGGTGTTTGCCGCGGCGGCGCGCGTCGCGGGCGCGCTGCGGGTCGAGGCCGTCGGTACCCTCGCCCGGTCCACCACCGCGTTGCATATCTCCACCCGACTGGTATTGCCTGCCCCGGCCCCGCGGCCCCCGCCACGCGGCCTGATCATCATGGCAGTGACCTCCCCCGGGGCGGCGCGGTGAAACGCCCGTCCGCAAGTCAGTCGCGGCCTGATGAGACCATGGCTGGTGTGAGCTACCCGTATCCGTATGAAGCCCCAGTCTCGCAGAACCTGTTTACGCGTGCGTCCCTCGTGACGCCGGGCGGCGTGAACTCTCCCGTGCGCGCCTTCCGCGCGGTGGGTGGAACGCCCAGGTTCATGGTGTCTGGTACCGGTCCTTATCTGACCGATGCCGACGGCCGCGAGTACGTCGACCTGGTCTGCTCGTGGGGTCCGATGATCCTCGGGCACTCCCACCCGGCCGTCACGGAGGCGGTGATGGCCGCGGTCGCCCGCGGCACCTCCTTCGGTACGCCCGGTGAGGGTGAGGTCGCGCTCGCCGAGGAGATCGTCGCGCGTGTCGAGCCGGTCGAGCAGGTCCGTCTGGTGTCCTCGGGCACCGAGGCGACCATGTCCGCGATCCGGCTGGCCCGTGGTTTCACGGGCCGGGCCAAGGTGGTGAAGTTCGCCGGCTGCTACCACGGGCACGTGGACGCGCTGCTGGCCGCGGCCGGCTCGGGTCTGGCGACCTTCGCGCTGCCCGACACCCCCGGGGTGACCGGTGCGCAGGCCGGGGACACGATCGTGCTCCCGTACAACGACCTGGAGGCGGTCCGGGCGGCGTTCGCCGCGCACCCGGGTGAGATCGCCTGTGTGATCACGGAGGCCGCGCCCGGCAACATGGGTGTCGTGACTCCGGCGGCCGGTTTCAACCAGGGGCTCGCGGACGTGTGCCGGGAGAACGGCGCGCTGTACATCTCCGACGAGGTGATGACGGGCTTCCGCACCTCGCGCGCCGGCTGGTTCGGTGTGGACGGGGTCAAGCCGGACCTGATGACCTTCGGCAAGGTCATGGGCGGCGGTTTCCCGGCGGCGGCGTTCGGCGGCCGCGCCGATGTGATGGGTCACCTGGCTCCGGTCGGCCCGGTCTACCAGGCGGGCACGCTGTCCGGTAACCCGATCGCCACCGCGGCGGGTCTGGCGCAGCTGCGGCTGCTGGACGACGCCGCGTACGAGAAGGTCGACGCGGTGTCGGCGCGGATCCAGGGTCTGGTCACGGAGGCGCTGACCAAGGAGGGTGTGGCGCACCGGCTCCAGACGGCCTCCAACATGTTCTCCGTGTTCTTCACCGAGGACGAGGTGACGAACTACGACGAGGCGAAGAAGCAGGAGGCTTTCCGCTTCAACGGGTTCTTCCACTCGATGCTGTCCCAGGGCGTCTACCTGCCGCCTTCCGCCTTCGAGTCCTGGTTCGTTTCGACGGCCCATGACGAGCGGGCCGTCGAGCGGATCGCGGCGGCGCTGCCCGCCGCCGCCCGCGCCGCGGCCGAGGCCACCCCGGAGGTGTCCGCATGAGCGAGATCACGGTCGTCCACCTGATGCGGCACGGCGAGGTGCACAACCCGGACGGTGTGCTCTACGGCCGCCGGGCCGGCTATCACCTCTCCGACCTGGGACGCGAGATGGCGGACCGGGTCGCCGAGCACCTGGAGAGCCGGGACATCACGCATGTGGTGTCCTCGCCGCTGGAGCGGGCGCAGGAGACTGCCACGCCGATCGCGAAGCTGCACGGTCTGGAGCTGGCGACCGACGGCCGGCTGATCGAGGCCGGCAACGTCTTCGAGGGCAAGACCTTCGGTGTCGGTGACGGCGCGCTGCGCAAGCCGGGCAACTGGAAGCACCTGACGAATCCGTTCAAGCCGTCCTGGGGCGAGCCGTACGTCGAGCAGGTCGTCCGGATGATGAGCGCGATCGAGTCGGCGCGTGACGCGGCCCGCGGTCATGAGGCGGTCGCGGTCAGCCACCAGCTGCCGATCTGGATCGTGCGCAGCTTCGCGGAGAAGCGGCGGCTGTGGCACGACCCGCGGCGCCGGCAGTGCACGCTGGCCTCGCTGACCTCGTTCACGTACCAGGGCGACGCGCTGGTGTCGGTGGGCTACAGCGAGCCGGCGCGGGACCTGGTTCCGGCGCATTTGCTGGCGGGGGCGAGGCCCGTGAAGGGGAAGTCGAAGGCGTTCGGCGCCTGACCAGCGCCTTAGCAGCCCGTCGGGGGGTGCGGAAGATCCGCAAATCGCCCATGCGAAACTTTTCACATGAGCCTTAGCCGCGCCCCCCGTCGCCGCCGCTCGACCAGCGGCCGCGCCACCCTGCTGACCGCGGTGACCCTCGCCGGCGCCTTCACCCTCGCGGCGTGCGGCGATTCGGGCGGTGGCGGTAAATCCGCCGGTTCCGCCGGCGGCAATTACGTGACGGGCCCCAGCGGCATCTCCACGGTCGCCAAGGCGGACCGTACGGACGCGCCCAAGCTCGACGGCGAGACCGTCGACGGCAAGACCCTCGACACCACCACGCTCAAGGGCAAGATCGTCGTCCTGAACGTGTGGGGTTCGTGGTGTCCGCCCTGCCGGGCGGAGGCACCGAACTTCGCGAAGGTCTCCAAGGAACTCGCCGACGCCGGCAAGGACGTCGCCTTCGTGGGCATCAACACCCGCGACAACAGCAAGCAGAACGCGGCGGGCTTCGAGGAGACCTTCGGGATCACCTATCCGAGCCTCTACGATCCGGACGGCAAACTGATGCTCCGCTTCCCCAAGGGGACGCTGAACGCGCAGTCGATCCCGTCCACGATCGTCCTCGACAGGGAGGGCAAGATCGCCGCCCGTACCCTGGTCGCGGTCAACGAGGAGCAGCTGCGCTCGATGATCGACCCGCTGCTCGCGGAGAAGTGACCTCGTGGTCACCGAACTCTCCCCGTTCCTCCTCGCGGCCGAGCAGACCGGCGTGAACACGACGGTCATGAACGGCGCGCTGCTGCTGGCCCTGCCGCTCGCGCTGCTGGCCGGGCTGGTCTCGTTCTTCTCGCCCTGTGTGCTCCCGCTCGTCCCCGGCTACCTCTCGTACGTGACCGGCGTCGGCGGAGCCGATCTCGCCGAGGCCCGGCGCGGCCGGATGCTGGGCGGCGCGACCCTGTTCGTCCTGGGCTTCTCGGCCGTCTTCGTCTCCACGGGAGCGCTCTTCGGCTACTTCGGGGACACCCTCGCGGCGAACAAGGACGGCATCTCCCGGATCCTGGGCGGCCTGGTCATCGTGCTCGGCCTGTTCTTCATGGGGGCGATCCCCGGTTTGACGATGCGCGAGTTCCGCTTCCACAAGAAGCCGGCGGTGGGCCTGATCGGCGCGCCGGTGCTCGGCGTGCTCTTCGGGGTCGGCTGGACCCCCTGTATGGGCCCGACGCTCGCGGCCGTCAACACGCTCTCCCTCGATCAGGCGACCGCCGGCCGCGGCGCGCTGCTGACCGTCGTGTTCTGCCTGGGACTCGGGCTGCCCTTCATCCTCACCGCCCTCGCCTTCCGCAAGGCGCTCGGCGCGTTCGGCTGGGTGAAGCGGCACTACGCGTGGGTGATGCGCATCGGCGGCGGCATGCTGATCCTGACGGGTCTGCTGCTCGTCACAGGAATGTGGAGCAGCATCGTCGGCGAGATGCAGAGCTGGACCAACGGCTTCACGGTGGGGATCTGAGGACTACACGGACATGAGTACGACTGACAACGCGCCCACAGGCGCGACGCGATCCGAAACCACCGCCGAGGCCGAGGCCGAGGCCGGGACCGAAGCCGAAGCCCGGGCCGAGGCCGGGACCGAAGCCGAAGCCGAAGCCCGGGCCGAGGCGAGCGCCGAGGCGGCCGCCGGGGCACAGCTGTCCACCGCGCCCCTCGACGACGCCCCCGCCGACCCCGTCGGCATCGGTGTCTTCGGCTGGGTCCGCTGGTTCTGGCGCCAGCTCACCTCCATGCGGGTGGCGCTGATCCTGCTGTTCCTGCTGTCCCTCGGCTCGATCCCCGGCTCCCTCATCCCGCAGACCCAGGTCGACGCCCTCAAGGTCGCCGACTGGAAGAAGGAGCACGCCTCCTGGGTCGGGATCGCGGAGAAGCTCCAGCTCTTCGACGTCTACAGCTCGGTGTGGTTCTCCGCGATCTACATCCTGCTGTTCATCTCGCTGATCGGCTGCATCCTGCCGCGCTCCTGGCAGTTCGTCGGCCAGCTCCGGGACCGCCCGCCGGGCGCCCCGAAGCGGCTCGACCGGATGCCCGCGTACGCGACGTGGCGCACGGAGAAGCCCGCCGGCGAGGTGCTCGCGCACGCCAGGACCCTGCTGGGCGGCCGCCGCTTCCGCACCGAGCCGTCCGGCGACTCCGTCGCCTCCGAGAAGGGCTATCTGCGCGAGGCCGGGAACCTGGCCTTCCACATCGCCCTGATCGTGATGCTGATCGCGTTCGCCTGGGGCCAGCTGTTCAAGTCCGAGGGCGGCAAGCTCGTCCTGCGCGGCAAGGGCTTCTCGAACACGCTCACCCAGTACGACGACTTCAAGAAGGGCGGCTTCTTCGAGCCCGACGACCTGCCGCCGTTCTCCTTCACGCTCGACAAGTTCGACGCGACCTTCGAGGAGTCCGGCCCGCAGAAGGGCACCCCGCGCGACTTCAAGGCGTACGTCACCCTCCGCGAGGGCTCGGACGGCAAGCCGCAGAAGCGCGAGATCGAGGTCAACACCCCGATGCAGGTCGAGGGCTCCAAGGTCTACCTGCTGGGGCACGGCTACGCGCCGGTCATCTCGGTGACCGCCCCCGACGGCAAGGTGATCTTCAAGGACGCCGTGCCGATGCTGCCCCAGGACGCGAACCTGACCTCCTCCGGCGCCGTCAAGGTCACCGACGGCTACAAGAACAAGGACGGCAAGGCGGAGCAGCTCGGTTTCAACGCCTGGTTCGTGCCGACGTACGCGGGCGAGGGCAAGGGGACGATGTTCTCCCAGTTCCCGGAGCTGAAGTTCCCCGTGCTCGCGCTCAACGCGTACCACGGCAGCCTCGGCGTGGACTCGGGCCTTCCGCAGAACGTGTACCAGCTCAACACGTCGAAGATGGAGAAGTTCACCGACGAGAACGGCGAGCTGTTCAAGCGGAAGCTGCTGCCGGGCGAGACGATGACCCTTCCCGACGGCGCCGGCACGGTGAAGTTCGAGGGCATCGAGCGCTGGGCCACCTTCTCCGTCACCCACCAGCCCGGCAGCGGCCTCGCCCTCGCGGGCGCGATCGCCGCCATCGGCGGCCTGGCCGCCTCCCTGTTCATCCAGCGCCGCCGGATCTGGGTCCGCGCGGTGACCGGCGAGGACGGCGTGACCGTCGTCGAGATGGCGGGACTGGGCCGCAGCGAGTCCGCCAAGCTCCCGGAGGAGCTGTCGGCGCTCGCCGCGGCGCTCCACCAGCAGGCGCCCACCGCGCCCGCGCCCGACCGACCTGCCAAGGAAACCGTTGAAGTTGAAGGGGAGCGCGGATGACGCCGCTCGCAGTCGCAACCGATGAGCACCTCGCTCAGATCAGCAACTACCTGGTCTATTCGTCGATGGCGGTCTACATGCTCGCCTTCTTCGCGCACATCGCCGAGTGGATCTTCGGCAGCCGCAGCAAGGTGGGCCGTACGGCCGCCGCGCTGACCGCCTCCAAGGCCGCCGGGGCCGCCGGGACCGCCGGGGCTCCCGCCGTGCAGGTGCGCGGCAAGGGCGGGACCGCCGTACTGGACCGGCCGAAGGTCGTCACGCGGTCCGCGGCCGGTTCCCGCGACGTCCCGGACGGCCCGGGCGCGGCCGGCGGCACCGAGCAGGGCGACCTGTACGGGCGGATCGCGATCTCGCTGACCGCGCTCGCCTTCATCATCGAGGCGGCCGGCGTCGTCGCCCGTGCCATGTCCGTGCAGCGCGCCCCCTGGGGCAACATGTACGAGTTCTCGCTGACCTTCTCCACGGTGGCGGTCGGCGCGTACCTGGCGCTGCTGGCGCTGAAGAAGAACGTGCGCTGGCTCGGCCTGATCCTGGTCACCACCGTCCTGCTGGACCTCGGCATCGCCGTCACCTGGCTGTACACCGACAGCGACCAGCTGGTGCCCGCGCTGCACTCGTACTGGCTGTGGATCCACGTCTCGACCGCGATCTTCTGCGGCGCCGTCTTCTACATCGGCGCGGCCGGCGCGGTGCTGTACCTGTTCCGCGACTCCTACGAGGCCCGGCTCGCCGAAGGCCGCACGCCGGGCCGGTTCGCGGCCTCGGTGATGGAGCGGCTGCCGTCCGCGGCCTCGCTCGACAAGTTCTCGTACCGCATCAACGCGGCCGTCTTCCCGCTGTGGACGTTCACCATCGTCGCGGGCGCGATCTGGGCCGGCGACGCGTGGGGCCGCTACTGGGGCTGGGACCCCAAGGAGGTCTGGTCCTTCGTGACGTGGGTGGCGTACGCCTGCTACCTGCACGCCCGCGCCACCGCCGGCTGGAAGGGCCGCAAGGCCGCGTACCTCGCGCTCTTCGCCTTCGCCTGCTGGATCTGGAACTACTACGGCGTGAACATCCTGCTCAACGGCAAGCACTCCTACGCGGGCATCTGACCGGCGGGAGTGGGACGCTGGTGTCATGTCTCCTGTGAGCCATGGCACCAGCGAGAGCCGGGGCGAGGACCGCCGGCTGCTGAGGTTCGAGCCGCACCTGCCCCACGCCTACGAGACGATCTGGCCCGCCCTGACCACGCCGGACGGGCTGCGCGGCTGGCTGGCCGAGGCGGACGTCCTGGAGCGGCGCCTGGGCGGAGCGGTCACGCTGCGCGGGGCGGAGGGCGGGCCGGCGCTCCCGGGGCAGGTCACGGCCTGGGACGTCGAGCGGGTCGTGGAGTACACGCTGACCGGGCTCGGGCGGATCCGCTTCCACCTGGAGCCCGTGGGCACCGACTCGACCGTGATCCGCTTCTCCCACGAGTACGCCCCGGACCAGCCCGGCCCCGGCCTCGGCCTCGACCGGCCCGGCTCCACCGGGGGCCGCGCGGTGGACGCGGAGTACCTGGCCGGCTGGCACCGCCGCTTCGAGCTGCTGGAGTCCGCGCTGGAGGGCCACCCGGCGGCGCCCCCGGCCCGTACCGACCAGCGCCTGGCCGCACTACGGGCCTCCTACACCCCACCCGCCGCCGCGGCCTGAGCCGCGTGCGCGGCCTCCGGGCACGCCGCCCGGACCCTGGCCCACGCCGCGCGCCTCGGCGTACCGTCCCGGTCTCGGCATCCGCCGCGCGGACCCTGGCTCACGCTGCCCGGTCTCGGCGTTCCGCCCCGGTCTCGGCGTACCGCCCCGGCCTCGGCGTCCGCCGCCCCGGTCTCGGCATCCGCCGCGCGGGCCTCGGCGTCCGCCGCCCCGGCCTCGGTGCGATTCCTCACCACACCGGTCGTAGCGCCGGCAGCGGGCCCTCCCCGTGCAGTGCGCGCACGAGTCGGGCCAGCTCCCCGCGCAGGGCGCCGAGGTCGGCGGTGTGCGCGAGTTCGGCCTCCAGCTCGTGCAGGATCCGGCCCGCCACGGCCAGGTGGTCGTGCGCCGCCCGCGTCAGGACCACGAGCTTGCGCCGTCCGCCCTCGGGGTGCGGTTCGCGCCGGACGTAGCCGCGCCGCTCCAGGTCGTCGACGATCTGCCCGGCCGCCTGTTTGGTCACCCCGAGGCGCTCGGCGAGCTCGGTGGCGGTGGCACCGGAGCGCCCCAGTACCTGGAACGTCATGCCGTGCAGGGGGCGCAGATCCTCGTACCCGGCCGCGGCGACCCGGCGGGTGAACTCGCCGAGCAGCAGCTGGAAGCCCATGCCGAGCAGAAACATCAGCTCGATGCCCTCGTCTTGGTTGCTGGTCACGCAGACATGGTGACACGCGCGTGTAAAGGTGCTTTACTCATTGCGAGTAAAGCACCTTGACTCGCCAGGAAGAAGACGAGGCCACCCCCATGCGCGTGATCAGCGTTTCCCCCGACAGCGTCACCACCACCCCGAACGCCACCATGACCGGGCTCGCCTCCCCCAGCCGGGGCAGCTCCGAGCTCAGCACCTGGCGGGTCGACATGCCCGCCGAGGCCACGGGGCCCGAGCACTCCGTCAGCCGCGAGCAGGTCTGGACCGTCACCACCGGCTCGCTGGAGGTCACCTGCGGCGGCCGCACCGAGAGGGTCGCCACCGGCCAGACCCTGGTCCTCCCGCCGGACGTCCCGCGCACCATCAGCGCCCCGGGGCGCTTCGAGGCCCACGTCGCGATGCGCGCGGACGCCGTCGTCACGGTCACGGGCGCGGAGGGCACCCGCGAACTGCCCTGGGCGCGCTAGTGACCTGAGTCGGAGGTTTCTCGTTGGTTCGGTATGAGTCGTCCTGGTCCGAAGATTCCGCCGTTGTCGGTGACCGATGCCCAGCGTGTTGTGCTGGAGGGCTGGTTACGTCGTCGTTCGACGGCCCAGGCTCTGGCTCAGCGGTCGCGGATCGTGCTGGAGTGCTCAGACGGCCGCTCGATCATGGAGGTGTCCCGTCGGCTGCGGATCGCTCCGGATACGGTCCGCACCTGGCGGCGGCGTTTCCTGGAGCACGGCTTGGACGGTCTGTGCGACGAGCCCCGGCCGGGTGTACCGCGGAAGATCACCGATGCCGATGTGGAGCGAGTGATCGTCAAGACCCTCGAGGAAACGCCGAAGAACGCCACCCACTGGTCCACCCGCTCGATGGCCGCGGCGACGGGGATGTCACAGTCGAGCATTTCACGGATCTGGCGGGCCTTCGCGCTGGCCCCGCACCGGTCGCAGACGTTCAAGCTGTCCACGGACCCGCTGTTCATCGACAAGGTCCGCGATGTCATCGGTCTTTATCTCGACCCGCCTGAGAAGGCCCTGGTTCTCTGCGTGGACGAGAAGTCGCAGATCCAGGCCTTGGACCGGTCCCAGCCGGTCCTGCCGATGATGCCCGGTGTTCCAGAGCGCCGCAGCCACGACTACATCCGGGCCGGCACCACCACCCTCTTCGCAGCCCTCGAAGTCGCGACCGGCAAGGTGATCGGATCACTGCACCGACGGCACCGGGCCGTCGAGTTCAAGAAGTTTCTGGCCAAGCTCGACAAGGAAGTCCCGGCCGGTCTCCAGGTCCATCTGATCCTGGACAACTACGCGACCCACAAGACGCCGGACGTGAAGAAGTGGCTGCTGGCGCACCCGCGCTTTCACCTGCACTTCACGCCCACGAGCGCGTCCTGGCTGAACCTGGTCGAGCGGTGGTTCGCCGAGCTCACCCAGAAGAAACTCAAGCGTGGAGTCCACCGCTCCGTCCAGGCACTCGAACGCGACATCCGGGCCTGGCTGACCGACTGGAACGACCAACCCAAGCCCTTCGTCTGGACGAAGACCGCCGACGAGATCCTCGACAAAGTCGCCGCCTACTGCCAACGAATCTCTGACTCAGGTCACTAGGGCGCCGGGCGCGCCAGGCGCGCAAGAGGCGTCCTAGTTCTTGTCCTTGCCGTCCTGCTCGTCGCGCAGGGACCGCAGGAACTCCGGGTTGTCGTCCGGCGCCACCCACTGCGCGCGCCGCGCCCGGCCCGCGCCGCCGCCGAAACCGCCGCCCGCGAGCGTCCGCTTCTTGCCGGCGGCCAGCCACACCACCGGGCCGACGATCGAGAAGAGCAGGATGATGATCACCCAGATCACCTTCGGGAGGTGCTTGACCTCCTCCTCCGGCGTGTTCAGGCAGTCGATGAAGGCGTAGATGGTCAGCGCGATGATCAGCAGGAACGGCAGATAGCGCAGCACGGTGTGGGACCGACTCCCGGGCAGTGGCGGCGGGGCCCCGCAGGGGGCGCCCCGGTGACGCCTCCAGGGTAGTTGGTGACGGATACTGGCCCCTATGGCTTACGACGATCTCCGCTCGCTGCTCCGGGCTCTGGAGCGAGAGGGCGACCTCAAGCGCATCAAGGCCGAAGTCGACCCGTACCTGGAAATCGGGGAGATCGTCGACAGGGTGAACAAGGCGGGCGGTCCCGCGCTGCTGTTCGAGAACGTCAAGGGCTCGGCGATGCCGCTGGCCATGAACGTCTTCGGGACCGACCGCCGCCTCCTCAAGGCCCTCGGCCTGAAGTCGTACGCGGAGATCAGCGAGAAGATCGGCGGGCTGCTCAAGCCCGAGCTGCCGCAGGGCTTCATCGGGGTCCGCGAGGCCTTCGGCAAACTCGGCTCGATGGTGCACGTGCCGCCGAAGAAGGTGAAGGGCGAGTCCGCCCCCGTCCAGGAGGTCGTCCTCACCGGCGACGACGTGGACCTGGACCGGCTCCCGGCCCTGTTCACCTGGCCCAAGGACGGCGGGTCCTTCTTCAACCTCGGTCTGACGCACACCAAGCACCCGGAGACGGGCGTGCGCAACCTCGGCCTCTACCGCCTCCAGCGCCACGACAAGCGCACCATCGGCATGCACTGGCAGATCCACAAGGACAGCCGCAACCACTACGCGGTGGCCCAGAAGCGGGGCGAGCGACTGCCGGTCGCGATCGCCTTCGGCTGCCCGCCGGCCGTGACGTACGCGTCGACGGCGCCGCTGCCGGGCGACATCGACGAGTACCTCTTCGCCGGGTTCGTCGCGGGCAAGCGGATCGAGATGGTGGACTGCAAGACGGTCCCGCTCCAGGTCCCGGCCAACGCCGAGGTCGTCATCGAGGGCTGGCTGGAGCCGGGCGAGATGCTGCCGGAGGGGCCCTTCGGCGACCACACCGGCTTCTACACCCCGCAGGAGCCGTTCCCGGCGCTGAAGATCGACTGCGTGACGATGCGCAAGCGTCCGCTCATCCAGTCGATCGTGGTCGGCCGCCCGCCGACCGAGGACGGCCCGCTGGGCCGCGCCACGGAACGCTTCTTCCTGCCGCTGCTGAAGATCATCATTCCGGACATCGTGGACTACCACCTGCCTGAGTCGGGCGGCTTCCACAACTGCGCGATCGTCTCGATCGACAAGAAGTACCCCAAGCACGCGCAGAAGGTCATGCACGCCATCTGGGGCGCCCACATGATGTCGCTGACCAAGCTGATCATCGTGGTGGACTCCGACTGCGACGTCCACGACCTGCACGAGGTGTCCTGGCGGGCCCTCGGCAATACGGACTACTCCCGTGACCTCACGGTCGTCGAAGGCCCGGTCGACCATCTCGACCACGCCTCGTACCAGCAGTTCTGGGGCGGCAAGGCCGGTATCGACGCCACGAAGAAACTGCCGGAGGAGGGCTACACGCGCGACGGCGGCTGGCCCGACATGGTGGAGTCCGACCCCGCGACGGCGGCCCTGGTGGACCGCCGCTGGAAGGAGTACGGCCTGTGAGCATCGCCGTGGGCGGTCCCGCCCTCTTCATCGGCAGCGACACCCCCTGCGTCGCCCTCGTGCGCCCCTCGATCGACCCCGCCCAGCCGGAGGTCCGCGAGGCCGCCGAGCGGGCCGGGGTCACCCCCGAGGAGTTCGCCGGACCGTCGGACCTGTGGCAGCTGATCGCCGACCGGACCGACGGCGAGGGCCGCGAGATCGCCCTGAACGACCTCTCCGACGCCGAGGCGGCCGCCTTCGCGGACAGCCTGCTGGCCGCGACCGCCGACCCGGACTCCGAGTTCTCGCTGGTGCTGACCGTGTCGGCGCACGATGTCCTGCGCCTGGACGGCCGCCCCGCGGGCGAGGGCTTCGCGTTCGTCGCCGCCGTCGTCCCGCCGCCCTCGGAGGGCACCCCGGCGCTGGAGGTCGAGATCGGCCCCCAGTCCGTCGCCGACCTCCGCGCCGAACTCGAACAGTTCCGGAGGAACCTCGGATGACGACCACCGCCGATGGGGTGATCGGGCCCGGCCCGGCACCGCAGCCGACCGGCAAGGTCAAGGCGTTCCTGCGGCTCGTGATGATCGAGCACTCGGTCTTCGCGCTGCCCTTCGCCTACATCGCCGCGCTCACCGCGATGTTCGAGCTGGACCGCACCATGCACTGGCGGGAGCTGCTGCTCGTCACCGTCTGCATGGTCGGCCTGCGGACCTTCGCGATGGCGGCGAACCGGATCATCGACCGCGAGATCGACGCCCGCAACCCGCGCACCGCCGGGCGCGAGCTCGTCACCGGCGCGGTGTCCGTGCGGACGGCGTGGACCGGGGCCGGGGTCGCGCTCGTGGTGTTCCTCGGGTCGGCGGCGCTGCTGAACCCGCTGTGCCTGATGCTGGCGCCGCTCGCCGTGGTGCCGATGGTGGTGTACCCGTACGGCAAGCGGTTCACGAACTTCCCGCACGCGATCCTGGGCCTGGCCCAGGCGATAGGCCCGATCGGGGCCTGGCTGGCCGTCACGGGCGAATGGTCCTGGGACGCGGTCATCCTGGGCCTCGCCGTCGGCGTGTGGATCGGCGGCTTCGACCTGATCTTCGGCTGCCAGGACGTGGCGGCCGACCGCGCCGAGGGCGTCAAGTCCGTCCCGGCCCGCTTCGGCATCCCCGCGGCCCTGTGGGGCGCCCGCGCCGCGCACGCGGTGACCACCGGCCTGCTCGTCTGGTACGCCCTCGCCACCGGCGCGGGCGTGCTGTTCTGGTGCGGCCTGCTGATCGTCGTCGCGGCGTTCCTCTACGAGCACACCATCGTCAAGCCGCACGACCTGTCCCGTCTGAACCGCGCATTCTTCACGGTCAACGGGTTCATCGGCATCGCCCTCTTCGTCTGCGCGGTCCTCGACCTGGCCGCCCGGGGCCTCGCCCTCTAGGCCGTCCTAGGCCATCCAGAAGAAGACGGCCGTCATGCGCTTGTCCTCCAGGGTGCTGCCCCGGTAGCCGGTCGCCGTGTGGATCATGTTGGCGGCGTAGAGCAGCAGCCGGTTGTAGCGGGGCGGGACGCGGACGTCCTCGGTGAAGGAGTCCGGCGGGACGAAGCGGGTGCCGAGGGCGTCGACCAGGTTGTTGTGCGGGGCGAGCACCTGGTTGCCGCCGAGGACGCCGCCCGGCAGCAGCTGCCGGTGGAAGCTCGTACCGCAGTCCTCGGGGAGGTCCGGGCTGAGGTAGAGGACGGCGGCGTAGCGGCACAGGGCGCGGGAGTCGGTGTGCGGGCGCGGCTCGGACTCGTCCTTGCCGACCACCTGGACGCAGTTGTGGTTGAAGGTGCCGCCGCCGGTGTGTTCCTCGGCCCAGATCCGGCGGGCTCCGGTCGCCCGCCGCACCACCTTCTCCACGTGCGCCAGTTCGGCCTGCTCCAGGCCGGGCATCGTCCGCAGTCCGGGCCAGGGCTCGGGCTTGTACGGGCGGCCCTCGACCCAGTCGTCGGAGGCGAGGTGCCGGGCGCGTACGGCGTCGGGGTCGGGGAGTACGTCGTCCAGGATCCAGTAGTCGCGCCCCCGGGTGGGCTTGCGGTAGGGCAGGACCGGTAACCCGCCGGGGCGCGGGGAGTGTGACGGCATGCCGCGAACGCTAGTTCCGGGACGGTTGCGCAGGCCCCAAGGGGGCCTCAAGGGGCCCTCAAATGGCTGCCAACGGGCCGCCAAGGCTCCGGCAAGGGGCCGCCGTCGCAGGCCGCCGGCCGCCGCCGCACGCCGCCGCACGCCGCCGGACGAGGCGTCAGGCGGCGCGTCGGGCGAGGCGTCAGGGCCCTGCCGGCTTGCGGCGGGGGAAGGCGAGCGCGGCGGCCACGCCCGCCAGGAGGCCGAACAGGTGGGCCTGCCAGCTGATCATGGAGTCGGTGGGCAGGACGCCGGTCAGGGCCGTCGTCCCCCACAGGGCGGCGATGACGATGCCGACGACCACGCCCAGCGCTCTGCGCTCCACGAACCCGCGCACCAGCAGGTAGCCGAAGAGCCCGAAGACCAGCCCCGAGGCGCCGGCCGTGATGGAGTCCGAGGGGGATATCAGCCACACCGCGAGCCCGTCGGCCACGGTGATCACCGCGCAGACGGCCAGGAAGCGGCGGATGCCGCCGAGGGCCGCGACGAAGCCGAGCACGAGCAGCGGCAGGCTGTTGGCGGCCACGTGCCCGAAGCCGAAGTGGAGGAACGGGGCCGCGAGGATCCCGCCGAGGGAGTCCGGCTCGCGGGCGACGATCCCGTACGCGTCGAGGGCGTGGCCGGTGGCGAGGTCGAGGACCTCGATCAGCCACAGCAGGGCCACCCAGCCCAGCATGAGTTTTCCGGCCGCCTTCGCCCGGTCGGCCGGGCTCCAGTCGTCGATCCGGGTGTCCGCTCTCGCGTACGCCATCGGGATCCCCCTTCCACTGTCCGTCCCACCCTGTGAACGTCGGGTCACCTTACTCAGTGCCCACCGGTGGTGGCCGGATAGTCTCGTAGGCATGACTGACGGCAAGCGCACCCCCTGGGTGGTTGGGGTATCCGGGGCGTCCGGGACGCCGTACGCGGCGGCGGTGGTCCGCGGGCTGCTGGCGGCGGGCGAGAGCGTGGACCTGGTGGTCAGCCGGGCCTCGCGGCTCACGCTGCTGGACGAGACCGGGATCGCCTTCCGGGACGCGCACTGGCGGGAGGACCTGGAGCGGTGGCTGGGCCGCGGGGCGGACGGGAAGCCGGAGACGTTCCCGCGCCCCGGTCTGGACGACGTCCGGTACTGGGGTGCCGGGGACCTGGCCGCCGGACCGAGCTCGGGCTCGTACCCGGTGAAGGGGATGCTCATCGTCCCCGCGTCGACGGCGTGCGTGGCGGGGGTGGCGCTCGGGCTTTCGAAGGACCTGCTCCAGCGGGCGGCGAGCGTGACGCTCAAGGAGCGGCGCCGGCTGGTGGTCGCGGTGCGGGAGACCCCGCTGAACGGACAGACCCTCAGGCATCTGGTGGCGCTGGACGAGGCGGGCGCAGTGGTGCTGCCCGCCTCTCCGGCGTTCTACGCGGGTGCGACGCACATCCAGGATCTGGTGGACTTCGTCGCGGGGCGGGTGCTCGACGCGGCAGGTGTGCCGCACGGGCTGTACCGCCGTTGGGAGGGGGAGCTCGGAAGCGCCCGCTCCCCGGGGGAGGCGAGCGGTGGCTAGCGCTTCTTGGCGTGGCCGGGCTTGCGGGTCTTGTCGACGCGACGGGCGGCGGCGGGCTGGTCGGTGCGGGATCGGTTGGCCAGCTCCTGGAGCTGTCGCATGTGCGCGTAGGCCATCTCGATCGTGTACACGGTGAACCACTCCTGATACTCGTCAGATCATCGTTGATCTGTTGAAAGATTCGCAGGGTGTTCACCCTGCGTGCCTTAGATTCTATACCTAAACTTGCAGGATCGCCGAATAATGGAAGGCTCCACGTAATGGACACGGTGGACAGGCAGCTCATCCAGGCACTCCGGGAAAACGGTCGTGCCTCGTACGCGGAGCTGGGCCGTCTCGTGGGCCTCTCCGGCCCCAGCGTCACCGACCGCATCAACCGCCTGGAGACGGCCGGTGTGATCACCGGCTACCGGGCGACCGTGGACTCGGCGTCGCTCGGCATGGGCGTCACCGCCCTCATCGGCATCTCGCTCTCGGACGCCGCCGACCACGAGGACGTGGCCCGCCGGCTGCGCGACCTCGCCGAGATCGAGGACTGCTGGTTCATCGCCGGCGACGACTCGTACATGCTCAAGGTGCGGGCCGGTGACGTGGACGGGCTGGAGCGGATCATCCGCAAGCTCTCCGGCACCAGAGGCGTCTCCCGCACCCGTACCACCATCGTGCTCTCCACGAAGTGGGAGAACCGGGTCGGGGATCTGCCCGAAGAGGCCTGAGAGTACGGTTGCGGGGTCGGACAAGGGCATGCGGTACAGGACGAAGAGGAGGCGACCGGCCGATGGACGCTGGGCTCAAGCGTGAGCTGGAGGAGAAGGTCCGCTCCGGCGAGCGGCTGACCCGTGAGGACGGCATCGCCCTCTACGAGTCGGATGACCTGGCCTGGCTGGGCGGCCTCGCCCACGAGGTGCGCATGCGCAAGAACGGTGACGTCGTCCACTTCAACGTCAACCGTCACCTCAACATGACGAACGTGTGCACCGCGTCCTGCGCGTACTGCTCGTTCCAGCGCAAGCCGGGCGAGAAGGACGCGTACACGATGCGCATCGAGGAAGCCGTCCGCCTGGCCAAGGCCATGGAGGGCGAGAACCTCACCGAGCTGCACATCGTCAACGGCCTGCACCCGAGCCTGCCGTGGCGCTACTACCCGCGCTCGCTCTCGGCCCTGAAGGAGGCGCTGCCGAACGTCTCGCTGAAGGCGTTCACGGCGACCGAGATCCACCACTTCGAGACGATCTCCGGGATGTCGGCCTCCGACATCCTGGACGAGCTGATCGAGGCGGGTCTGGAGTCGCTCACCGGCGGCGGCGCCGAGATCTTCGACTGGGAGGTCCGCCAGCACATCGTCGACCACCGCACCCACTGGGAAGACTGGTCGCGCATCCACCGGCTCGCGCACGAGAAGGGGCTCAAGACCCCCTCGACCATGCTCTACGGGCACATCGAGGAGCCCCGGCACCGCGTCGACCACGTGCTGCGGCTGCGCGAGCTCCAGGACGAGACCGGCGGTTTCCAGGTCTTCATCCCGCTGCGGTACCAGCACGACTTCGTGGACATGAAGGACGGCAAGGTCCGCAACAAGCTCCAGGCGCGGACGACGATGGCCACCGGCGCGGAGGCGCTGAAGACCTTCGCGGTCTCGCGGCTGCTGTTCGACAACGTCCCGCACGTCAAGGTCTTCTGGGTGATGCACGGCGTGCAGACCGCCCAGCTCGCGCTCCAGCACGGCGCGGACGACATGGACGGCTCGGTCGTCGAGTACAAGATCACGCACGACGCCGACAACTACGGCACCCCGAACAAGCTGGGCCGTGACGACCTCCTGGAGCTCATCCGGGAGGCCGGCTTCCGCCCGGTCGAGCGCAATACGCGCTACGAGGTCATCCGCGAGTACCCCGGCCCGAACACGGAGCTGCGCGAGACCCCGCAGCCGATGCGCCTCTGACGCCCCGAGCACGCTGAAGCCCCGGTCCCGCGCGGACCGGGGCTTCGTTGTTCCCGGGCTCCGTTGCCCCCGCCGCGCGTAAGGGATAGTTTTGCGCTGTGACCCTTACCTTCACCTTCGATCCCGCCGTCGACCCCGCCCTGCGCGACGGCCTCGTCGACCTCTGGACCGACGCCTCCAACGCCGGCGGGGCCATCGGCTTCGTCCCGCCCGTCACCCGCGAGGACATCCGGCCCGAGCTGGTCAAGCACCTCGCCGCCATGGCGGAGGGCCGCACCCGTCTGGTCGTCGGCCGTGACGGCGACGGCCGGGTCGGGGCCGCCGCGTTCCTCGCGTTCAACACGCACCGGCTGCAACGGCACTGGGTCTGGGCCTACACGGTGATGGTCCACCCCGGCCTCCAGGGCTGGGGCGTCGGCCGCGAGCTGATGGCGGCCGTCGCCGACGCCGCCCGCACGCTCGACGGGATCGACGCGATCCGCCTGGGCTGCCGCGGCGGCCACGGCCTGGAGCGCTTCTACGCCTCCTGCGGCTACAAGGAGGTCGGCCGCGTCCCCGCCGCGATCCGCGTGGCACCGGGCGACGACCGCGACGACATCACGATGCTGCTGCCGCTGCTCTGACCCCGCCGGGCCGCAGGGGGGTCCGGTCGTGCTTCACTGGACGGGCACGTCCGGACGTACCGAGAGAGAAGGGGTCACCGTGTCCCTCAAAGCGAGCGCAACGATCCGCTACACCGCGATGCGGCTGGGCATCTTCGTCGGCTGCTTCGTCGTCGTCCTGGGCCTGGTCCAGCTGCACTGGGTGCCCGCCGGCATCGGCGACGCCAACATCGCCTGGGTCGCACTGCTCGCCCTCGTCGTGTCCGCGCCCCTCTCCTTCGTCCTGCTGCGCAAGCAGCGTGACGACATGTCCGAGCAGATCGCCGGACGCGTCGCGGGTGCGAAGGAGAAGCTGGCCTCGAACCGTTCGCAGGAGGACGCGGCCGACGACGCCGCCCGTGTGACCCCGTAAGGGACCCGTTAGCTTCCTCACACACCGAACCGCCCCAGCGCTGGCCGTACCCCCGGTAGCGCTGGGGCGGTGGTGTTTTTCCCGGGTGCGCAAGCAGGCCCCGTGCGCCGCTGGCTCAAAGCGCTCCTTTGAGGTTCCCAAAGGGTAAGTGTTAGCGTGTTCAACATGTTGACCACAGCTGCGCACCCGATGACCGCGAGCGTTCCGCTCGTGGCGCGCCTGCACGTCGACCTCTGCCGCCGCGTGTCCGCGGCCTGTTGCTGTTGTCGCTGAGCTGAGCTGAATCGATACAGCAGCGGTCCCGGCCGGCACTTTCCGGCTGCCGCACCGCTTCACCACCGCAGAACGTCCCCCCGTCTTTCCCCCGTGCGCCACCTCCGGAGTGTGTTGTCCGTGTCCGCGACCCCCCAGGCCCCCGCCAAGGCCTCGTTCAAGTTCCCCTTCTGGGCCCAGATCATCACCGGTCTCGTGCTCGGCGTGCTCTTCGGCTGGCTCGCCAAGAGCCAGGACATCAGCTGGCTGAAGACCACCCTGGAGCAGGTCGGCGACATCTTCGTCCAGCTGCTGAAGCTGGCCGTCGCCCCGCTCGTCTTCTTCGCGATCCTGGTGTCCATCACCAACCTCCGGAAGGTGAACAACGCCGCGCGGCTCGCCTCCCGCACGCTGCTCTGGTTCATGATCACCTCGCTGATCGCGGTGGGCATCGGCCTCGCGATCGGCCTGCTGACCAACCCGGGCGCCGGCACCGGCCTCACCCCGCAGGACGGCAAGCTGCCGAAGAAGACCGGCTCCTGGATCGACTTCCTCACCGGCATCGTGCCGACGGACGTCGTCACGCCGTTCACCGAGCTGAACGTCCTTCAGATCGTCTTCATGGCCGCCGTCGCCGGTATCGCCGCCCTCCAGCTGGGCGCGAAGGCGCAGCCGGTCCTGAGCCTCGCCGAGTCCGTCCTGGAGCTCCTCCAGAAGGCCCTGTGGTGGGTCATCCGCCTCGCCCCGATCGGCACCGTCGGCCTCATCGGCACCGCGATCGCCACCTACGGCTGGGACCTGATCGGCAAGTACGCCACCTTCACCGCCGACGTCTACGTCGGCTCGGCGCTCGTCATGTTCGGCGTCTACCCGCTGCTGCTCGCCACCGTCGCCAAGGTCAACCCGGTCCAGTTCTTCAAGGGCGCCTGGCCAGCCATCCAGCTGGCCTTCGTCTCCCGCTCCTCCGTCGGCACCATGCCGGTCACCCAGAAGGTCACCGAGCGCCTCGGCGTCCCGAAGGAGTACGCGAGCTTCGCCGTTCCGTTCGGCGCGACCACGAAGATGGACGGCTGCGCCGCGATCTACCCGGCGCTGGCCGCGATCTTCATCGCCCAGATCTTCGACGTCCAGCTGGGCATCAAGGAGTACGTCCTGATCGCCTTCGTGTCGGTGATCGGCTCGGCCGCGACGGCCGGTCTGACGGGCGCCACGGTCATGCTGACCCTGACCCTCTCCACCCTGGGCCTCCCGCTGGAGGGCGTCGGCCTGCTGATGGCGATCGACCCGATCCTGGACATGATGCGCACCGCCACCAACGTGGCCGGCCAGGCCGTGGTCCCGGTCATCGTCTCGGCCCGCGAGGGAATCCTGGACAAGGAGGCCTATGAGGCCGCCTCCTCCTCCCCGCTGGACGAGCGCCCCGCGGTGGCCGTCGCCGCCTGACCGCACGTACCCGCCGCGGCCCCCGCCCCCGTCCGGGCGGGGGCCGCGGTGCGTCCGGGCTACGCCAGGGTGGTCATGCGGACGTACGCGACGACTCCGAGGACCAGGGGCGGCGCGAACCACCACGCGCCCATGGCCCGGCGCACGCTCGGGATCAGCGTGATCAGGCCCCCGATCACGCTGAGGCAGAGCGACATGAAGCACGCCGCCGATATGCGGGTGTACCCCCGGTCGTCCCACGGCCCTTGCGGGCCGGCCGCCACGGCGGCGAGGACGAACAGGGCGTTCAGGAGGTGGATGAGGCCGAGGGGCAGGCCCAGCACCCAGCGGAGGCACCCCCGGTCCTCCGGCAGGTCCATGTGGTCGGTGATGTGAGGTCTCCCTTGCGAAGTCAGCCGGTGGTCCCGAAGGCCAGGCGGAGTCGTTCCTGGTCGGTGGCGACGTCGGTGGCGCCGGCGCGGACCCGGGCGGACTCGGCGCGGGTGAGGGCGCGGCCGAAGAGGCGGACGTCGTCCAGGCCGCCGTTGAAGAGCTCCTTCACCCCGGTGGCCTGGTTCGGGAAGTCCGGCCGGGCGCCGACGTGGATGTTGAACTGCCCGGGCGGTGTGATGTCGCCCGCCGGTGCGGGGGCGCTGAACTCCGTACCGTCGTCCACGGACAGCAGCAGCCTGCCGGCCTCCCGCTTGAAGACGACGTGGTGCCAGGCGCCGTCGTTGTAGGCGGAGTCGGTCTTGACCTCCGCGTAGGAGGTGTCGGTCTGGATCGCGGCCCGCAGCCGCTTCTGGCCCGGCTCGGCCTTGAGCCAGAACTGGCGGACCTTCGGGTTCGGGTGGCCCGCGTCGGACATGCCGTACGCCCACACGATCGGCAGGCCGCCGCCGGTGGCCGTGTGCCGGAACCAGGCCGTCACCGTGAAGTCCTGCTGCCTGACGCGCAGCGCGTCCGTGCAGCCGACCAGCCGCAGGTAGTCGTCCTTGCCGTCGAACTCCATCGCCTTGCCGTCGGCCCGGACGCCGGGCCGCGCGCCGCCGTGCACCACGGCGTCGTTGTGGTGGGCGCTGGTGTCCGGGGTCCGCGGGCGCCGGAGTTCGGTCCTGGCGGCGTCCATCCGGGCTTCGGTGAAGGAGGTGAAGACGACGCTGCCGTGCGGGATGGTCGTCGCGGTCTCGTACACGACGCCGATGGACGACCGGTCCGCCAGCAGGGCGAGGTCGGAGTAGCCGCTGCGGCCGGCGGTGATGAGCGTTCCGGCGGTCTGCCAGGTCCGGCCCTCGTCGATGGAGGAGCGGATGGCCAGCTCGCGCCGGTCCTCCAGCGGGCTCGGGCCGAGCCGGGAGGGTCCGGAGTACAGCAGCCGGTCGGGGCGGCCGTCGAGGTCGGTGGAGTGCAGGCGCAGCAGCGAGCCGTACGTGGGTGAGGTGTCCAGGTTCGCCACCGGGGCGAAGCCGGCGGGGGCGAAGGTGGCGCCGCCGTCCGGGCTGGTGGTCGCGAGCCGGTGGTCGTTGGTGGCGCAGCGCACGTTCTCGGAGTTGCGGGCGCTCACGTACAGGCTGCCGTCAGCGGTCTCGGCGGTTTCGGCGACCGTCGGCTCGGCCGGGTACGAGCCGGACTTGGGCGCCTCGGAGCGGGCGCCCAACTCCCAGGTGAGGCCGCCGTCGTCGCTGTAGTAGAGCTGGATCCCGGCCGTGGTGTCGGAGGCGGCGGTGTGGTCACCGGGGACGACGAGGCGGCCGCGGTGGCTGCCGCGGGCGAGCTGGATGCCGTGTCCCGGGCCGGTGGACACCCAGTTCCAGCCCGCCGGTTTGAGCTGCGGCTGCTCGGCCGGCCGGGACCAGGTGGTGCCGTCGTCCGTGCTCTGCGCCGCCCACACGGTGCGCGCGAAGCCCGCGCGGGAGGGGTTGCCCTGGTCGCGGTTCCAGTCGCTGCTGGAGTAGAGGAGGGATATCCGGCCGGTGACGGCGTCGACCACCGGTGCGGGGTTGCCGTGCGCCAGCTTGTCGGTCCCGGCGCCCACCAGCACCTTCAGGGGGCCCCAGGTCGCGCCGCCGTCGGTGGACTTCTTCATGACGATGTCGTTGTCGCCGACGTCGCCGCATCCCTCGCTGCCGCGCACCCGGCCCTCGGCGAAGGCGAGCAGGGCGCCGGAGCGGGTGGTGACCAGGGCGGGGATCCGGGTGCAGTGGTAGCCGTCGGCGCCCGCGGCGAAGGGCGTGGACACCACGGCCGGTACGGGGTTCTCGGCGGCCCCTGCCGTGGCGGCCCCTGCGGTGGCGGTCGGCGCCTCGGCGGCCGATGCCTCGGTGGCCGATGCCTCGGTGGCGGGCGAGGGGGCCAGGGTGAGGGCGGTGGCGGCGAGCAGGCCGAGCGTGAGGCCGCACAGCCGGGCGGGGCGCGGGAAGCGCCGCTGCCCGCCGGGGACTTGGGGTGCAGGGGAAGGCATGGGGTCACTTTCGGTGCGGGCGTGGCCGATGATCATCGGCGGTCATGCTGCCACGTCGCACCGGGTGTTAAATGATGTAGATGGTGCTAGCGTCCTTATCACCATGTTGCTGAGGCTGAACATCGCGGACAACCGTCCCCTGCACGAGCAGGTGGCCGGCGCCATCCGGCGGGCCATCGCCGAGGGGGAGTGCGGACCGGGCGACCGGCTGCCGCCGGCGCGGGAGTTGTCGCTGGCGCTGGGCGTCAACGCCAACACCGTCCTGCGCGGGCTGCGCGCGCTCCGCGACGAGGGGCTGCTGGAGTTCCGGCGCGGCCGCGGGGTGACCGTGGCCGGCGGGGCGGACGGTCGGTCGGTGCTCCTGGAGCGGGTGCGGGAACTGGTGGCCGACGGGGCGCGCCGGGGCTACGGCAAGGCCGAACTCATACGGATGATCGAGGAGGCGCGGTGAGCGAGCGCGGGGACCGCGGGAAGTTACGGGAGATACGGGCACCGAGGGGCTGGGCCGCATGGGGTACGACCGCCTGGGCGGCCGGGATCCTCGCGCTGCTCGTGGTGGCGCCGCTGTCGATGCGCGGGGCCTACGGGGATCGGCTGGCGACGCACTGGGGCACCCTCGGGGAGCCCGACGGGTCGCTTCCGCTCTGGGCGGCCGCGGTGGCGCCGGCGGCGGTCTGGGCCGTGCTCGTCGCCGCCGCCGTCTTCTGGCGGGCGGCCCGCCGGTGGCGCGCGGCGGTGCTGGCCCCGGGCGGGGTGCTGCTGGCCGGGGGGCAGGTCTCGATCGTGCGGGCGAACCTCCACCACGCGGACTGGCACGACGCGGACCCGGTGGCCGTCGGGGCCGTGGTGACGCTCCTCGCGGCGGCCGCGGCCGGATGCGTGGCGTGGCTGGTGAGCCGCCGGCCGGCCGCCGCTCCCGCGAAGCGCGGGCAGGGCGAGCGGATGGAGATTCCCGAAGGGGAGCGCCGGGTGTGGCTCTCGCGCACCGCCAACCCCTGGCTGAGGCTGGTCGCCGCCGCCACCGGGGCGGTCGCGGTGGCCGCGCCGCTGGTCGGGACCGGCGGCCTCGCCGCGTCGAGGTGGCTGCTGATCGTGCCGTTCGCGGCGGCCTCGGCGGCGGTGCTGGTCTGTTCCTCGGTACGGGTGCGGGTCGGCGAGCGGGGCGTGGACGTGGCGTTCGGGCCCCTGGGATGGCCGGTGCGGCGCTGGGACGCGGCGGACGTCGAGTGGGCGCGGGCCGAGCGCCGGACGCCGGCGCAGGTCGGCGGCTGGGGGTACCGGCTCAGCGGCCTCGGTACGACGGTGATGCTGCGCGCCGGCGAGTGTCTGGTGATCCGGGCCAAGGGGAAGGACTTCGCGGTCAGCGTGGACGACGCCGAGCGGGGCGCGGCCCTGCTGAACTCCCTGGCCGGCGCGCGCGCCGAACGCCCCTGACCCGGGTCTCCAGTGGTGCCGGTCGTGTGACGGTGGTGGGTGGGTCTTGTTCGCGGGCTGGTCAGTGAGGTTACGGTTGCGTAGATTACCGGCGGTAACCTCCTGTCGAGCCGAGGGGAACGCCCGTGGATACCGAGCTGGTGACGGTGGGGTCCGGGCTGCCCGAACCGCCCTTCAAGACGGTCGTCGACGGCGTCGTGCGCGAGGTGGTCGTGCCGCCGCTGGCGCCGCCCGGGTACGGCTCGCTCGGGGACATCCCGTTCGACAACGCCCTGGCCGCGCCGGCCGAAGCCGTACTGGCGCGCAAGGACCGGGACGGCACCTGGCGCGACGTGAGCGCCGTCGAGTTCGCCGCGCAGGTGCTCGCCGTCGCCAAGGGACTGATCGCCGAGGGGCTCCGCGAGGGCGACCGGCTCGCGATCATGGCGCGGACCACCTACGAGTGGACGCTGCTCGACTTCGCGGGATGGGCGGCGGGGCTGGTCACCGTACCCGTCTACCCGACCGCCTCCGCCCTCCAGGCGCGCTGGATCATCCAGGACTCCGGAGCCGTCGCCTGCGCCGTCGAGGACACCGAACAGGCCCGGCTCATCAGCTCCGAACGGGCGAACCTGCCCGGCCTCGCGCACCTGTGGGAGTTCGACACCGGGGCGATCGAGCGGCTGGTCAAGGCCGGGGAGCGGATCCCCGGCGCCCTCGTGCACGCCCGGCGGGCGGCGCGCACCCCGGACTCGGTGGCCACCCTCGTCTACACCTCGGGGACCACCGGACAGCCCAAGGGGTGCGTGCTGACGCACGCCAACTTCTTCGCCGAGGTCGACAACGCGGTCGGGCTGCTGCACCCGGTGTTCAGATCGGTGAGCAGAGAACCCGCGTCCACCCTGCTCTTCCTGCCGATGTCGCACGTCTTCGGGCGGATGGTCGCGGTGGCCTGCCTGCGGGCGAGGGTGCGGCTGGGGCACGCGCCGAGCATCAGCACCGAGGACCTGCTGGCCGACCTGGCGGGGTTCCGGCCCACGTTCCTGCTGGCCATCCCGTACGTCCTGGAGAAGGTCTACAACACCGCCCGCGCCACCGCCGAGAAGATGGGCCGCGCCTCCTCCTTCGACCGGGCCGCGCGGATCGCCCGCCGCTACGGGGAGACCGTCGAGGGCAAGCGGCCGGGCCTCGGCCTGCGCATGGCGCGGGCGCTGTACGACCCGCTCGTCTACCGGCGGATCCGGGCGGCGCTCGGCGGGCACGTCCGGTACGTCCTCAGCGGCGGCTCCCCGCTGGGGCGCCGGCTCGCCGCGTTCTACACCGGCGCGGGCATCGAGGTCTTCGAGGGGTACGGGCTGACGGAGACCACGGGGGCGTCCACCGTCACCCCGCCGCTGCGGCCGAGGCTGGGGACGGTGGGGTGGCCGCTGCCGGGCACGGCGGTCCGCATCGCCGACGACGGCGAGGTGCTGCTGGGCGGCCGGCACGTCTTCGCCGGGTACTGGAACGTCGCCGCGCACGAGGGCGGCCAGTGGCTGGCCACCGGGGACATCGGCGAACTCGACGACGACGGGTACCTGACGATCACCGGGCGGAAGAAGGACCTGATCATCACCTCCGGCGGCAAGAACGTCGCCCCGGCCCCGCTGGAGGACTGGCTGCGCGCGCACCCGCTGGTCGGGCAGTGCCTCGTGGTCGGAGACAACCGGCCGTACGTCGCCGCGCTGATCACGCTGGAGCCGGAGGGGCTGGCGCACTGGCGGCAGATGCACAAGAAACAGGACGTCCCCGGGCGCGAGCTGGTCCGGGACGAGGAGCTGCGGGCCGATGTCCAGCGGGCCGTCGACGAGGCGAACCGGCTGGTGTCGCGGGCGGAGTCGATCCGGCGCTTCACAGTGCTGCCCGGGCAGTTCACGGAGCGGCGGGGGCACCTGACGCCCTCGATGAAACTGAGGCGGGCCGCGATCGCCCGGGACTACGGCCGGGAGATCGACGAGCTGTACCGGCGGCCGTGACCCCTGCCGAGTCCGGCCCCCCGGGCGCCCCGCGAGGGGCCGTATGATCCACAGGATCGGACTCCGGGGGGAGAAACATGGTGAAGTTCGGGCGCATCGGCGCCGCCGTCGCGGCCGCGGCCGTGTTCGGCGGCGCTCTCGCCGGGTGCACGGCGGGGGAACCGGAGGGCGAGGGCGCCCGGACGACGGGGCCCGCGTCGCCCCCGCCGGTGGTCAGGCGGACGCCGACGCCGACCCCGCCGCCCGCCACACCGGCCGGGACCGAGGAATTCGGGCCCGCCGTCGCCCAGCAGGGGGACGTGAAGGCCTTCGCCGCCGTCCGGGGCGGGGAGCGCCGGCTGCGGATCCCCGTCGTGATCACGAACACGCAGACCCGGCAGGGCTTCTACGAGGTCACCGTACGGGTCACCGGGCCGGACGGGTACGAAGCCTCCGGCAGCTTCACCACCGACACCGTCGGCGTCTACCACGGCGTCTCCTGGCCCACCGAGGTCACCGTCGAGATGACCGGCCGCGAGGCCCCGGAGCCGAAGCTGCTCACGGTGGAGATCGCGGACGTCAAGCAGCGTTAGGGCCGCCCCCGGCATAGGGTCGTCCGAGGGGGTCGCCCGAGGGGGTCGCCCGAGGAGGGTGCCGTGCACCGGTCCCGCCGTTTCCGAAGCCTGCGCAGGTCCGCCGCCGCCGCGACCGCGGCCGCCGGCGTGGCCGCCGCGCTCGCCGCGGCCCCCTCGCCCGGCGCCGCCGCCGGTGACGGGCTCGACCGGTTCTACGACCAGCGGGTCCGGTGGGGCGCCTGCCCCCAGCGGCGCGTGCCCGACGGGATGCGGTGCGGCGAGATCGCCGTCCCCCTCGACCACGCCGACCCGGCCAAGGGCTCGATCAGGCTCGCCCTCGCCCGGATACCCGCCACCGGCGGCGGAGGCCCGCGCCTGGGATCCGTACTCCTGAACTACGGCGGCCCCGGCGGTTCCGGGATCGAGAACCTCGCCGCCGACCCCAAGCCCTTCGCGGACCTCGGCAAGCGGTACGACCTCGTCACCTTCGACCCCCGGGGCGTGGCCCACAGCGAGCCCGTCTCCTGCGGGGGCTCCCTGGAACTGGACTCCGCCGCGGGGGAGGACGCCGCCTCGCAGCTGGCCGCGCTGCGCCTGCTGGTGCGGCGGTGCGAGCTGCACTCCGGACCCGTGCTCCCGTACATCGGCACCGTCCACGTCGCCCGCGACCTGGACGTCATCCGCCAGGTGCTCGGCGACCCGAAGCTCAACTACCTCGGCTTCTCCTACGGGACCCGGCTCGGCGCCGTGTACGCCGCCCAGTTCCCCGGGAAGACCGGCCGGATGGTGCTCGACGGGGTCGACACCCTCACCGAGCCGCTCACCGAGCAGGCCCTCGTATCGGCGCGCGGACAGCAGCGGGCGCTGGACGGCTTCCTCGGCTGGTGCGCCCGCCGGCCCGGCTGCGTCTACGGGACCAACACCCGGACGGCGAAGGAGAAGGTCAACGACCTCGTGGCGCGGCTCGACGCGCGCCCGCTGGTCGACGGCGGCAGGTACATCACCGGGCGGGACGTGGTCGCGGCCGTGGCGGCGGCCCTGTACGCGCCCGCCACGTGGCCCGCGCTCGCGGACGGGCTGCGGCGGATCGAGCGGGACGCGGACCCCTCCGCGCTGACACGGCTGGGCGAGCCCGCGGACCCGGCCGACGAGGGCGACGGCCCGAGGCGTATTCCCGTCGACAACGCCGAGGCCGCGCTCGCCGCCGTGAACTGCGCCGACGACCCGGACCGGGGCGAGGACAAGGCCGCTCCGGCCGCCGTGGAGCAGGAGATCCGGGGGCTGATCGGAGAGTTCCGCGCGGCCTCGAAGATCTTCGGGCCCAGCCAGCTGATGACCGTGCTGTCCTGTTACGGCCGCCCCGCCGGCACCGACTTCATCCGGAGGATCGACCGGCCGGCCGGCCTCCCGCGGATGCTGCTCGTCGGCACCCGCGGCGATCCGGCGACCCCGTACGAATGGACGGAGGAGACGGCGCGCCGCCTCGGCCGCTCCGCCGTGGTCCTGGACCACAAGGGCGAAGGGCACACCGGCTACATGACCTCGCCCTGCGTACGGGACTTCGTGAACCACTTCCTCGTCGACGGCGGGCTGCCGTCCGGCACGCGGGCCTGCCCCGCGGGACAGTGAGGGGGCGGATCCGGCCAGGCCGGGGCGGGGTTTCGCGCCCCGGCCCGGCCGTCCGGACCGCCCCGCGGTGGCGTACCCGCCGGTGTGGGCGGGATGGACGAATGGCTCCGCCGGTCCGCAGGGTGGCCTGAACTCATCGGCGGCCCGGTACCCCTGGCGCGGACCGCCAGCGAAACCCGCCCCAAAGAGGGCATATCCATGCGGTGACGGGCGCCCGTGAGCGTCGCGGTGGACGGCACGGTGCGAGAGGGGGTGAACCCGAGACGAATGGTGCGTCACATATCCCAGGGCGACGGCAAGTCGGGTGCGAATACCTGATAGACAGAACATTCATGGCTCGACCGGCCGGACGCGACGCTGGCCGCCCTGGGGGGATTTACGCACTGTGAAGCCGCTTCACCGCCACCTCGTCAACACCTCTCGCAAGGTGCTGTGCACCGCTGCGCTCGCGGCCAGCCTGACCACTGCCGCCGTGGCGACCACCCCGTCCACCGCCGACGCGGGCGAGTCCGAGCCGAGCCCGGACAGCCCCCAGGCCACCGACCGCGGTGACGCCCGGCTGGATCTGCCCGCACCGGTGGCGGACCCGCAGGTCCCGCCGACGACCACCGCCCCCGGCGGAGCCAGCGGCATACCCGGCACCGCCCTCGACGCGTACAAGCGCGCGGAACTGTCGGTGGCCGCCGCGCTGCCCGGCTGCAAGCTGCCGTGGCAACTCCTGGCGGGCATAGGCCGGGTCGAGTCCGTGCACGCCTCCGGCTACGGGCTGAAGCCCGACGGCTCCACCGAGAAGCCGATCCGCGGACCGCGCCTGGACGGCAACGGCTTCGCCGAGGTGCGCGACACCGACCAGGGCGAGTGGGACGCGGACACCTCGTACGACCGGGCCGTGGGCCCGATGCAGTTCATCCCCTCCACGTGGAAGAAGTGGGGAGCGGACGGCAACGGAGACACCAAGCGCGACCCGAACAACATCTACGACGCGGCGCTGGGCGCGGGCCTGTACCTGTGCGCGGGCGACCGCGACCTGTCGGACCCGGCCGCCCTCGACCGGGCGATCCTGAGCTACAACAACTCGCGCGAGTACGTGAACACGGTGCTCGGCTACATGAAGCAGTACAAGGACGGCGGCGTCGCCGAGATCCCGAACCCGCCCGTCGGGAACTACCCGACGCAGCCGACGACGGGGACGCTGCCGACCCCGACGCCGCCGCGGCAGCCGGTGACGCGGCCCACGCCGAACCCGACGCCGGCCCCGTCGAAGCCGGCCACGCCGACGACCCCGCCCGCGAAGCCGACGACCCCGCCCGCCGAGCCGTCGAAGCCGACCACGCCGACCACTCCCACGACGCCGACGACACCGACGACGCCCACCACTCCGCCGGCGGCCACCCTGGCCAAGGTGGAGCTGGTCGGCGCATCGGGGATCACGGCCGAGGCCGGGTCCGCGTTCACGGCGGCGCCGAAGGTCAAGGCGGTGCTCAGCGACGGCAAGCCGGCGAAGAACCAGGTCGTCGTGTTCGTGGTCGGCGACGACACCACCGGAGCCACCCGCTTCGGTACGTCGGACAGCCTCGTGGTCCGCACGGACGACCAGGGCATCGCGGCCGCACCGGGCCTCAAGGCGGGCGCGAAGGCGGGCACGTTCACCCTGCGGGCCACGGCGTACGGCTCCGCGAACGAGTACACGGTGGCCTTCAAGGGCACCGTCACGGCCGCGCCGGTGGTGCTCGCCCGCAAGGGCACGGAGCCGCTCGACGTGGTCGTCGGCAAGTCCCTCACGGGCGTGGAGCTGTTCGCGACGGCCGCGGGGCAGCCGGTCGTCGGCCTGAAGACCACGGCCGGGCTGGTGGAGAAGGACGAAGCCGGGAAGTGGCAGCCGGTGAAGCCGGAAGCCGCCGCGAAGGGGCCGTACTTCAAGGGCGGCAAGGACGGCGCCGAGAAGCTCACGGTGATCGAGCCGGCCGCCACCGGGGCCGAGGGCAAGCTCGTGCTGCCGGAGCTGTTCACGGCGCCGGAGACGCTGCCGGGGACGTACCACCTGCGGATCCTGACGGCCGAGGGCGTTGCCCTCGTCCTGGAGGTCAAGGTCACGGCCGTGCCGGCCCCGGCCCCGCAGGCGTAGCCACGTACACCGGGAGCCCCCGGCGAGCCCCTTGCGGGGATCTCGCCGGGGGCTCCGCCGTTCTCCCGCGCCCACCCGGGAGGCCCACCCCGGGAAAGGCAGGAGCCCTGCCGCTCTCGCTCGCGCGGGAGAGGAAGGGCTCCTTGGGTACTGCTAATCCAACCGCGATCCGGTTGGCCCAGGCGACTAGGCCGGGGTGACGTTCTCCGCCTGCGGGCCCTTCGGACCCTGCGTGACGTCGAAGTTCACCAGCTGGTTCTCCTCCAGGGAGCGGAAGCCAGAGGCGTTGATCGCGGAGTAGTGGACGAAGACATCCGGGCCGCCGCCGTCCTGGGCGATGAAGCCGAAGCCCTTTTCAGCGTTGAACCACTTCACGGTTCCGGTAGCCATGAGCCCTCCTATGGGCCAAAGGGTCGCCCTGCTCCAGAACCTGCTAAGAAGTCTGAAAACTACAAAAGCCTGCGGGTCACATTCTCCGCAGGCCTCGTACTGCAAGGGAAACCAAACTGCAACTTGCGTCGAGCCTAGCATGCACCCTGCGGCCGAGACCAGAGGGAAAGATCACGTCACCCGGACGTTTGAGACCCGCGGGAAGGCTGACGAACACACGGCGGCTAGTCTCGCGATGTGGACGTCTATCGCAGCCGGCCCCGCGTCGGCCACATCCAGTTCCTGAACTGCCTGCCCCTGTACTGGGGGCTGGCCAGAACCGGCACGCTGCTGGACCTGGAACTGACCAAGGACACCCCCGAGAAGCTGAGCGAGCGGCTCGTCCGGGGTGAGCTGGACATCGCCCCGATCACCCTCGTGGAGTTCCTCCGCAACGCCGACCAGCTCGTCGCGTTCCCCGATCTGGCGGTCGGCTGTGACGGCCCCGTCATGTCCTGTGTGATCGTCTCCCAGGTGCCGTTGGAGCAGCTGGACGGCGCCCGCGTGGCCCTCGGATCGACCTCCCGGACCTCCGTCCGGCTCGCCCAACTGCTGCTCGCCGAGCAGTACGGGGTGCGCCCCGACTACTACACCTGCCCCCCTGACCTGGGGTTGATGATGCAGGAGGCGGACGCGGCGGTGCTCATCGGCGACGCCGCGCTGCGCGCCTCGCTGCACGACGCGCCCCGGCTCGGCCTCGCCGTGCACGACCTGGGTCAGATGTGGAAGGAGTGGACGGGACTGCCGTTCGTCTTCGCCGTCTGGGCCGCCCGCAAGGACTACCTGGCCCGGGAGCCCGTCGTCGTCCGCAAGGTGCACGAGGCCTTCCTCGCCTCCCGGGACGTCTCCCTGGAGGAGGTCACCAAGGTCGCCGAGCAGGCGGCCCGCTGGGAGGCCTTCGACGCGGAGCTGCTGGAGCGGTACTTCACCACCCTCGACTTCCGCTTCGGTCCGGAGCAACTGGCCGGCGTCCGGGAATTCGCGCGCCGCACGGGAGCGACGACCGGCTATCCCGCGGACATCGCGGTGGAGCTTCTGGCGGCGGTCGAGGCGAGCCATTGATCACGGGGCAATGATCGCGGGGCATTGGTCCCCGGCCATTGATCGCGCTTATGCCCCGCTCGGCGCGGCCGCGCGAAATCGAATATTCCGTTTACCGGGAATTCGTTCCCCTTTCGGCATCGTGTAGCCCTTGGCGGAATGCGTTCGAGGTGCATGGGGTTCGTGGGGCGCGGGTTGTGCGACGGCCTTCGGGCCCGGCATCGCGCAACCGTAGGAGATCCCTCCCGCTCCGCCCTAAGGTGCTGTCTGGCCAAAGCCACAGCACGCACGACGTACTCACGGGGGAGGGGGACGCGATGCAGCCGCTCGAAGCCGGCGAACCGCGGACCATCGGCGCCTACCGGCTGCTCGGCCGGCTCGGGGCGGGTGGCATGGGGCGGGTCTACCTCGGCCGCAGCGCCGGCGGCCGGACCGTCGCGGTCAAGATCGTGCACCCGCACTTCGCCTCCGACGAGGAGTTCCGCGCCCGGTTCCGCCGCGAGGTCGAGGCCGCCCGGCGGGTCGGCGGGGAGTGGACCGCGCCCGTACTCGACGCGGACCCGGACGCCCCCGTGCCGTGGGTGGCCACCGGGTACGTCGCCGGGCCCTCGCTGGACCGGGCGGTGGCCTCGCACGGACCGCTTCCGCAGGCCTGCGTACGGGCCGTCGGCGCGGGGCTGGCCCGCGCCCTGGTGGCGGTGCACGGGCTGGGCCTGGTCCACCGGGACGTGAAGCCGTCGAACGTGATGCTGACCCTCGACGGACCCCGGCTCATCGACTTCGGGATCGCCCGGGCCACGGACGGGACGGCCTCGCTGACCTCCACCGGGGTCTCCATCGGCTCACCCGGGTACATGTCGCCCGAGCAGATCCTCGGCAAGGGGGTCACGGCCGCCGCCGACGTGTTCTCCCTCGGCGCGGTCCTGGCCTTCGCGGCGTCCGGGCGGCCCCCCTTCACCGGGGACAACTCCGCCACCCTCCTCTACAAGGTGGTCCACGAGCCGCCGGAGCTGGGTGCGATCGAGCCCGGGCAACTGCGCGAGCTGGTCGCCGCCTGCCTGTCCAAGACGGCCGCCGACCGGCCGGAGCCGCGGGCCCTCGCGGACGCCCTCGGCGGCGCGCTCGGCGCCCCCGGCTGGCTGCCCGCGCCGCTGGTCGAGGAGGCCAGCCGGGCCGCCGTGGCGCTGCTCGATCTGGAGGCCGGCCCCGCCGGGGGCCTCGCGGGAGCCGGGACGGGAGCCGGATCGGCGGACCCCTGGCCCGTGGCCGCGGCGGCCCGGGAGTTCCCTTCGGGGCCGGTGCCGTTCACGGCCTCCTCCTACGGGAGCCCGGCGGCCGGAGGTTTCGGCCCGGCGGACGCCTCGTACGGCGCCGGCCCCTACGGCAGCCCCACCGAGACCGCCGCGGGCGCGGGCTCCGGTTCCGGTTCCGGCGCCGTTCCGCAGCCGCGGACCGCGCCCGAGGACCCGGCGGCCGGGCGCCGGGTCTCCGTCAGCGCGGCGGGCCGGCGCTTCAGTTGCACCCTCGTCCTCGCGGCGGCCGCGGTCCTCGCCGTGCTCTCCGGCGGGCTGTACGGGATGGGGTTGCTGCCCGGCCAAGGGGACGGGGACAGGAACCTGGCCGACGGCGCCGCGACGCCCTCCGCCTCCGCCCCCGCCCCGGCGGGCAGCGCCGGCCCGGGCGCCACGCCCCCCAAGGGCACCCGCGCGGACGTCCCGAAGGAACTCACCGGCACCTGGAAGGGCACCGTCACCACCGCCCGCCTGGGCGTCGCGAGCGAGTTCGAGATCACCATCAGGTCCGGCAGGGTCGGCGAGGTCGTCGGCCGTGACAAGTCCGTCCTCGCCGTCCTCGGCACCGACTGCGGCGGGGACTGGAAGCTGGCCTCCGCCACCGACCGCTCCCTCGTGCTGGACACCTCCGGCAACACCAACCCGGCTCCCGGCATCTGTTCGGGCGGCTCGGCCGACGAGCGCTTCACCCTCAACGAGAACGGGACACTGCACTACAAGTCGGGCGACGGTCCGGCGGGGAACCCGGAGGGCGACCTGACCCGTAGCCCCTGATCCGCGGCCACGGCCGCTGGCGTACGCTGGATCGGTCCGACCCCGTGATTTCTTGGCCCTCCGCCTTGACCCACCGCCGAAAGGTGACGCACCGGTGACTGACCAGGCCGCTCTCCAGTCTGTCCTCGACCGCGCCGCCGCGGGGGGCCGGATCACCAAGGAAGAGGCGCTCGACCTCTACCGCCACGCTCCGCTGCACGCGCTCGGCCAGGCCGCCGACGCGGTGCGCCGCCGCCGCTACGCGGGTACCGAGCACATCGCGACGTACATCATCGAGCGGAACATCAACTACACCAACGTGTGTGTGACGGCGTGCAAGTTCTGCGCCTTCTACGCGGCGCCCAAGGACAAGAAGAAGGGCTGGTCCCGGGACCTCGACGACATCCTGCGCCGCTGCGCGGAGACCGTGGAGCTCGGCGGCACCCAGATCATGTTCCAGGGCGGCCACCACCCGGACTACGGCGTCGAGTACTACGAGCACCACTTCTCCGCCATCAAGAAGGCGTTCCCGCAGCTGGTCATCCACTCCCTCGGCGCGTCCGAGGTCGAGCACATGGCCCGCATCTCGGGCGTCTCGGCGGAGGAGGCCATCCAGCGCATCCACGCCGCGGGCCTCGACTCCTTCGCGGGCGCCGGCGCCGAACTGCTGCCGGCGCGGCCGCGCAAGGCGATCGCCCCGCTCAAGGAGTCCGGCGAGCGCTGGCTGGAGATCATGGAGATCGCCCACAAGCTGGGCGTGGAGTCCACCTCCACCATGCTGATGGGCACCGGCGAGACCAACGCCGAGCGCATCGAGCACATCGCGATGATCCGGGACACGCAGGACCGCACCGGCGGCTTCCGCGCCTTCATCCCGTACACGTACCAGCCCGAGAACAACCACCTCAAGGGCCGCACCCAGGCCACGGTGTTCGAGTACCTGCGCATGATCGCGATCGCGCGCCTCTTCCTCGACAACATCGCCCACATCCAGGGCTCCTGGCTGACCGTCGGCAAGGAGGCGGGCCAGCTCTCGCTGCACTACGGCGCGGACGACCTCGGCTCGATCATGCTGGAGGAGAACGTCGTCTCCTCGGCCGGTGCCAAGCACCGCTCCAACCGCATGGAGATCATCGAGCTGATCCGCAAGGCGGGCCGCGTCCCGGCGCAGCGCGCGACCACGTACGAGCACCTCCTGGTGCACGACGACCCGGCGAACGACCCGGTCGACGACCGCGTGGTCTCGCACATCTCCTCCACCGCCATCGAGGGCGGCACGGCGCACCCCGAGCTGAAGCTCATCTCCGCCAACTGACGCGCCCGTGCTGACGCTCCACACCGCCGAACTCCTCGTCCCGGGGGCGCGCTCCGCCGCGCTGCCCGGTGGCGCCGTCCTGGTCGAGGGCGATCTGATCGCCCGCGTCGGGCCGTACGAGGAGCTCGCGGCGGCCCGCCCGCACGCGCGGGTCCGGCGCTGGCCCGGAGTGCTGACCCCGGGCCTGCTGGTGCGCGGCGGGGACGCTCTGCTGGAGCGGACGTACTACCCGGACGATCCGTACGAGGTCACCGAGCTCGGCGCCGACCCGATCGGCGGGGAGGCCGCGCTGGCCGACCTCAAGCTCACCGAGGCCCGCTGGGGGCACAGCGCCCGGCGCGGCACGCAGAAGCTGCTGGCGCGCGGGGTGGTGGCGGTGACGGGGCGGTTCGCGATCCCGGCGGTGCGGACGGCGGTGGCCCGGTCGGGGCTGACGGTCCTGCCCCCGGCCGCCACCACCGGAGCGGAGCCCTCGCCGGAGCCCTCGCTGGACCCGTTCGCCGGGCGGGAGTCGGCCGCGGAGGCCTTCCACGGGGTGCTGGAAGCGGGCGCTCCGGCCCGCTTCGCGGCCTTCGCCGTCGCGGACCCGGCGGAGCTGCTCGCCCGGGGCGCGACCACCTGCGTGGCCACGGTCATCGGGGGACGGCTGCTGCACCGCCGCCGCTAGGGCCGCCGGGTCTGGTGCCCTCGCGGGCCAGGGCGGCCAGCAGGCAGGCCTGGAGGCGGCTGATCCCGCCCAGCTTGGCCCGTATGTTGTGGACGTGGAACTTGACCGTGCTGACGGACAGTTGCAGCTCGCCGGCCAGCTCCGCGTTCGAGGCGCCGGTCGCCAGGCACAGGAACACGGCCGACTCCTGTTCGGTCAGCTGGACCTCGCCCCGCACCTCCTCCCCGCCACGGGGCGGAAACCAGGCCGGGATGCTGAAGCTGACGACGCGCACGGTTCCCACTCCTCGCCCCCGGCCGCTGCCCCGGGGGTCGGGTCACCGGCTCTTCCTGTGTCCTAAAGGACGCGCGGGCCCGACAGGTAGGTTCCCTTCCGGTCGAACGGCCAGGCGTTCGCCGTACATCCGAGCAGCCCCTTGATCTGCTGCATCATCGCGGGCGCGAGCTGCCCCGGCCCCGGGCAGGTCTCGTGCTCGCGGCCGATCTCGTGCCCCACCTCGTGGTTGACGATCAACGCCCGGTAATCCTCCACCGGGCCGCTGAACTGCGGAGATCCCTTCTGCCAGCGCTTGAGGTTCACCACCACCGTGTGCCCGGCCCGGCAGTTGGTCTCGCCCTTGAGCTCGGGGGTGACCACCTCGCACAGCCGGTCGGTGGTGGTGGGCGTGGCGATCTTCACGGTGAAGTCCACCGGCTGTCCGGACCCGGCCAGTTGGAACCCGTACGCCGGGTCCTTGATCCAGCCCCGCTCGTCCCCGAGGATCGCCTCGACGGACCGGGCGGCGGCGTCCGGATCCACCCCGCTGCCCTCCTCCACCTCGACCCGCCAGCGCCGTACGGGGCCCTTGCCCTGCGGCTGCCCCGACGCGGAGGAGGCCCCGAAGGTGCCGGGACCGGTCGTGGGGACGGGCGCGGAGGCCGACGCCGACGCCGAGGACGACGCGGAGGCCGAAGCGCCGCCCGAGGGGCTGGCGGCCGGGGAGGACGCGGAACCGGGCGCGTCGCCCGTCGCCGCCGAGGGGGCGGTCGGGCGCTGGCCACCCTGCGCGCTCGGCGCCCCGCCCACACCGCCCGCCGCCGGCGAGGGGCCCGCGTCCGCCCCGGGCTCCGGGGCCGCACGGCCGTCCGCGACGGCCTTGGTCCCGCTCGCCGGGGCCAGGGCGTACGCGGTGCCCATGAGTGCGACGAGCGCCGCCGAGCCCATGACCGTACGGCGCAGGCGCTTGCGGCGTTCGGCGGCCCGGCGCCCGGCGCGGGAGGCGAGAGCGCTGGTGGAGCGGCCGGTGGAGCGGCGGCCGGAGCGACTGGTGGAACGACCGGTGGAATGGCCTGCCGGCATGGTGTGAAGCCCTTTGTTCATGGAGGGCCACCGAGTGTGACCCCGGGCGGCGCCCGCGGCGTACCGGCGATGACCGCCCCGGCCGACCGGCTGCCCGCGGCCAGTCAACGGGGCGCGCGCCGCCCCGCGTAACTGTCCTCCAGGCCAGTTGTGCGGTGCCGATCCGCGGCGCGGCGGAAGGCCCCGGCCCGTGGGGCCCGGCGCGGGCGGCGGGCCGGGCCTGCGAAGATGGGTGCGTTGACCGCCGATCCGCATCGCACACCGAGGGGCGAACGCCAGTGACAAGGGCTTCCCTGGAAAAGCAGCCGCACGAAGTCGCCTCGATGTTCGACGGTGTGGCGGCGAACTACGACCTCACCAACGACGTCCTCTCCCTCGGCCAGGCCCGGCTGTGGCGCAAGGAGGTCGCCAAGGCGGTCGGCGCGCGCCCCGGGCACACGGTGCTGGACCTGGCCGCCGGAACCGCGACCTCCTCGCTGCCCTTCGCCGCGACCGGCGCGTACGTCGTCCCCTGCGACTTCTCCCTCGGCATGCTCCGCGAGGGCAAGAAGCGGCACGCCTGGCTGCCGCTGACCGCCGGCGACGCGACGCGGCTGCCGTTCAAGGACGACGTCTTCGACACCGTGACGATCTCCTTCGGGCTGCGCAACGTCCAGGACACCGACGCGGCGCTGCGCGAGCTGTACCGGGTCACCAAGCCGGGCGGGCAGGTCGTGATCTGCGAGTTCTCGCAGCCCACCTGGTCCCCCTTCCGGACGGTCTACACCGAATACCTGATGCGGGCCCTGCCGCCGGTGGCCCGCGCGGTGTCCTCCAACCCGGACGCGTACGTGTACCTCGCCGAGTCCATCCGCGCGTGGCCGGACCAGCCCGCGCTGGCCCAGTTGCTGCGGAAGGCCGGCTGGTCGAAGGTGGCGTGGCGGAACCTGAGCGGCGGCATCGTGGCGCTGCACCGCGGCACCAAGGCGTAGTACGCACGTGGACTACCAGCGGCTGCTGGAGCGGATCGAGGCGGACATCGCCCCGCTGGTGGGCAGCGGAACGCCCGCCGAATACATTCCGGCGCTCGCGACCGTGGACCCCGGGCAGTTCGGGATGGCGATCGCCGACCTCGAAGGGAACGTCTTCGGGGTCGGGGACTGGCGGGTCCCGTTCTCCGCGCAGTCCATCACCAAGGTGTTCGCGCTGGCCCTGGCGCTCGCGGAGGGCGGCGACAGCCTGTGGGAGCGGGTGGGCCGGGAGCCGTCCGGCAACCCGTTCAACTCGCTCGTGCAGCTGGAGTACGAGAACGGCATTCCGCGCAACCCGTTCATCAACGCGGGCGCGCTCGTGGTGACCGACCGGCTCCAGACCCTGACGGGCGACGCGAGCAGCGAACTGCTGGAGTTCCTGCGGGAGGAGAGCGGCAACCCCGAGGTCGGCTTCGACGCGGAGGTGGCCGCCTCCGAGCAGGAGAACGGGGACCGCAACGCGGCCCTGGCCCACTTCATGGCCTCGTACGGGAACATCGACAACCCCGTGCCGGCGCTGCTGGACCACTACTTCTGGCAGTGCTCCATCGAGATGAGCTGCGCCGACCTGGCCCGCGCCGGGCGGTTCCTGGCCCGGCACGGGCTGCGCGCCGACGGCACCAGGCTGCTGACGCGGAGCGGGGCGAAGCAGATCAACGCGGTGATGCTGACCTGCGGGACGTACGACGCGGCGGGGGAGTTCGCCTACCGGGTCGGCCTGCCGGGCAAGAGCGGCGTCGGCGGCGGCATCGTCGCGGTCGTTCCGGGCCGCTGCACCCTGGCGGTCTGGAGCCCCGGCCTGGACTCCCAGGGCAACTCGGTCGCGGGCGTGGCCGCCCTGGACCGCTTCACGACCCTGACGGGCCTGTCCGTCTTCTGACGCGCGGCTCGCGCGCCTCGCGCGCCTCGCGCGGTTCCCAGGCCGGCCGCCGGGCTCACGAAAGGCGTGGCGCCGCGCGGGGCGTGGCGCCACGCCCCCGTCAGGCGAGGGACAGAGCGTAGCGGCGGCCCGGGTTGCCGCCCGGGGTGAGGAACTCCTCGGCCAGGTCCATGCCGAGCCGCTCCGCCACCGCCACGGAACGCGTGTTCCGGGCGTCGATCATCGCGACCACGTACGGAACCCCCGCCTCGCGGAGCCGGTCGAGGGTGGCCAGCGCGGCGGCGTACGCGTACCCCTTGCCCCACGCGGAGCGACCCAGCCGCCAGCCGATCTCGATCTCCCCGACCGGCCCCCACTCCTTGCGGGGCCACGGCTGGGCGCCGGTGAACCCGATCACCGCCCCCTCCGCGTCCAGCAGCGTCCACATGCAGTAGCCGAGCTGGGCGTCGTGCATGCGCTGGCGCGCCGTGAACTCCTCGTAGACGGACAGTTCGGCGGGGCCGCCGAGGAACTCCATGACGTCGGTGTCGTCGAAGACGGTGTGCCAGGCGTGCGCGTCCTCGTCAGTGGGCACGCGGAGCTGTACGGCCGGGAGCGGCGGCCGGGTCGGCGAGGTGGTCACAGGGGCAGCCCTTCGGATCGTGATCTCTTCCGCTGCATAGACTGCGACATGTCCTGTGCCGTTGGGCACCCTTTATCGAGCCTTCGGGAGACCCCGCAGTGACCGAGCCCCTCTCCGAACACTCCGCGGATGTGATCGTCGTCGGGGCCGGGCCCGCCGGCTCCACCACGGCCTACTACCTCGCCAAGGCCGGACTGGACGTCCTGCTCCTGGAGAAGACCGCGTTCCCGCGCGAGAAGGTGTGCGGTGACGGCCTGACCCCGCGCGCCACCAAGCAGCTGGTCGCGATGGGCATCGACATCTCCGAAGAGGCCGGCTGGCTGCGCAACAAGGGCCTGCGGATCATCGGCGGCGGCCAGCGGCTCCAGCTGGACTGGCCGGAACTCGCCTCCTTCCCGGACTACGGGCTCGTCCGCAAGCGCGACGACTTCGACGAGACCCTCGCCCGCCAGGCCCAGAAGGCCGGCGCCCGCCTGTACGAGCGCTGCAACGTCGGCGAGCCCGTCCGCGACCCGCGCACCGGCCACATCACCGGTGTGCAGGCGAAGGTCGGCGAGGAGAAGACCGCCGTCACCTTCAGCGCCCCGCTCGTGGTCGCCGCCGACGGCAACTCCTCGCGGCTGTCCCTGGCGATGGGCCTGCACCGGCGCGAGGACCGCCCGATGGGCGTCGCCGTCCGTACGTACTTCACCTCGCCCCGCCACGACGACGACTACCTGGAGTCCTGGCTGGAGCTGTGGGACCGGCGCGGCGCGCAGGACCGGCTGCTGCCCGGCTACGGCTGGATCTTCGGCATGGGCGACGGCACCTCCAACGTCGGCCTCGGCATCCTCAACTCCTCCTCCGCCTTCAAGGAGCTGGACTGGCGCGAGGTCCTCAAGGCCTGGTGCGCCTCGATGCCGCAGGACTGGGGCTACACCCCGGAGAACATGACGCAGCCCATCCGCGGCGCGGCCCTGCCGATGGCCTTCAACCGGCAGCCGCACTACACCAAGGGCCTGCTGCTGGTCGGCGACGCGGGCGGGCTCGTCAACCCGTTCAACGGCGAGGGCATCGCCTACGCGATGGAATCGGGCCAGATCGCGGCCGACGTCATCGTGCAGGCGCACGCCCGGGCCACCCCGGCCCAGCGCGAGCTGGCCCTGCACAGCTACCCGAAGGTGCTCAAGGAGACCTACGGCGGCTACTACACGCTGGGCCGCGCCTTCGTGAAGCTGATCGGCAACCCGAAGGTCATGAAGATCGCCGCCCAGCGCGGCCTGACCCACCCGGTGCTGATGCGGTTCACGCTGAAGATGCTGGCCAACCTGACCGACCCGACGGGCGGCGACGCGATGGACCGCGTCATCAACGGCCTCTCGAAGGTGGCCCCGAAGGCCTGATCGTTCAAGGCCGGGCCGCGCGGCGCACAAGACCGAGCGGCCCGGCCTGCTCCGGCCGACCTCTCAGACGTCGACGATCTTCACTTTCGGCGAGCCGGGAAGTTCCTCGGCAGCCTTGCACAGCGCCGGGATGTGCGATCTGTCGGACGTGACGAGCAGTACCGGGGGTGCGCAGAGTGCGGCCGTGGCCACCACGAGTGCGTCCACGAGGCATTCGTGCCCGCTGAGGCCCGAGACGTCCAGCAGCGTTGCAGCGGCGTCCGTCACCGCGTCGCTGACCGGTTTCACGTCGAACCGCGACAGCAGGAACTGGAGCCGCTTGGCGGCCTCTCCGGTTCGGCGCACTTCCAGGGGCGTCAGGGCGGACAGTGCAACTCGCCTGCCGCTCGCCTGAGCGACTTCGATGCGTGCCCGCATCCCCTCGTCGCCGTCTACGTGCAGCGAAAGCCCCTGGGCGTCAAGGACCAGCGTGCCCTCACTCTTGGCTTTGATCTTGAGGCGCTTGCTCACCACTCCTGTTCCGCCTGCCGCCGAGCTTCGGCGGAGACGGGGCCGAAGGCCTTGCGGTCGGCGGCCACGACCTCGCGGAGCTTCTGCGCGGCGAGCCACTCCTCCAGAGCTTCGGCCACGACGGAGGAGAAGCCGTTCTTGCCGGTGCGCTCCTCGACTTCCTTGATCAGGGATTGCGCCAGCGACACGGATCTCTTACCGGCCCGCTCGGTGGCCTGGTGGGCTACGTGGCTGCTCATGCCTAAAACGTAACACCAGTGGTAGGAAATTTGGTGGTGTCGGGCCGGCCGGCCGGCGCTAGGCGGTGGGGCGGGGTGGGGCCGGGGTGTCCTCGTGCGGGGCTTCGTGCACCGTGCGGACGCAGCGGGTCAGCAGGGCCAGGCCGCCGAGCAGCAGTGCCGCCGAGGCCGCCCAGCCCACGCCGAGCGTGACGGGGTGGCCCGGGCCGTTCCAGGGGCGGGCGGTGGTCAGGAGCCAGCCGCCGATCGCGAGGAGCGCGAGCCCGGCGGCGGCCGGGACGGCGGTGGGGTCGCCGGTGCCCTGGTCCTCGTACGGTTCGGTGATCACGGGACCACCACCTCCAGGGGTCATTCGGTCAGACATGCCCCGCTATCTTCGCAAAGCCTCGGCCGGTTCGATACGGGCTGCCCGCCAGGCGGGATGGAGACCGGCCAGCAGCCCCGTGAGCAGCCCGGCGAGCGGGGCGGCCGCGACGGTGGCCGGGTGGATGACCGGGGTCCAGTCGCGGGCCAGGGACACCCCGACGACGGTGAGTTCGCCGAGGGCGGTGCCGACCAGCCCGCCGAGCGCGCCCAGGGCGGCGGACTCGGTGAGGAACTGCGCCCACACGTGCCGTCCCCGGGCGCCGAGCGCGCGCCGCAGCCCGATCTCCCCGGTCCGCTCCAGGACGGCGACCAGGGTGGTGTTGGCGATCCCGACCGCGCCGATGACCAGGCAGATCCCGGCGAGCAGCAGGAACAGCGCGCTGAGGTCGGAGGTCACCCCGGAGCGCAGCACCCGGGGATCGGGCGGTGGTACGGCCTTCAGGTACTCGGGGTGGTCGGGGCGCAGGGCGAGCGGGACGAGGCCGGCGACCTGCCGGGCGGCCCCGAGCTCGGTGTCGATCAGCAGGCTCGCGGAGGCCGGGCCGGGCGGCCCCCACAGCTCCTCGGCGGTGGCGCGGGGGACCAGCACCGACAGCAGGTGCTCGGGCCTGCGCTCGACGTCCGCGATGATCCCGGCCACCGTGAACGGCTCCTGGCCGATGTGGACGACGGGGCGGGTGGCGAGGGTGGTGATGCCGAGGCGGTCGGCGACGCCGCTGCCGAGGACGGCGACGCGCTGGTGCGTCCGCTCGGCGAACTCGTCGTAGAGCCGGCCCTGCCGCAGGGTGGGCGCGAGGGCGGCGACGGCCCCGGGGGAGGCGGCGACGACGGCGGTGCCCCCGCCCTCGCCCGCGCCCCCGCCCGCGCCGGTGGGGAGCGCGCCGACGGCGGTCCCGGGGTCCAGCCGTACGGTCCACAGCACCCCGGCGTGCGCGATGCCCGCGACCTGGCGCAGCCGCTGTTCGGCGTCGGCGGGGAAGGCGGGACCGGCGAACTCGTCGTGCTCGGCGGCGACGTCCTGGACGGTCACCTCGGTGGCGGTGAGGAGGTTGAAGCGGCCGTCGATCCGGGAGGAGAGGGTGGCGGTGAGCCCGAGCACGGCCACGAAGCTGCCGACGCCGAGGACGGTGCCGAGCGCGGTGAGCACGGCCCGGCCGGGGCGGCGCAGGATCCCGGCGAGCGCCTCGGAGAGGGTGTCGCGGGCGGACAGCCGGGTGGCGCGGACGGGGGGCGTCACGCGCGGAGCCGTCCGTCGCGGAGGGTGACCGTCCGGTGGCCGCGGGCGGCTACCCCGGGGTCGTGGGTGATGACGACGACGGTCATCCCGGCGCCGTGCAGCTCGTCCAGCAGGGCGAGTACGGAGGCGGCGTTCGCGGAGTCCAGATTGCCGGTCGGCTCGTCGCAGAGCAGCAGCGAGGGACGGCCGACGAGGGCCCGGGCGATGGCCACGCGCTGGCGCTCGCCGCCCGAGAGCCGGCCGGGGACGGCGTCGGCGCGGTGCGCCAGCCCGACCTGGGCGAGTGCCTCGCGGGCCCGTACGAGGCGCTCCTCGCGGGGGACTTCGGTGTACAGCATGGCCAGGGTGACGTTCTCCAGGGCGGAGCGGTGGGGGAGGAGGTGGAAGGCCTGGAAGACGAACCCGATGCGGCGGCCGCGCAGCGCGGCCCGGCGGCGGTCGGGCAGCGCGGCGGTGTCGATGCCGTCGAGGAGGTAGCGGCCGCAGGTGGGGGAGTCGAGCAGCCCGGCGACGTTCAGGAACGTGGACTTGCCGGAGCCGGAAGGCCCGATGACGGTGACGAACTCACCTCGCGGGACGAGCAGATCGCACGGCCGCAGCGCCGCGACGGCCGGCGGCCCGGGATAGGTGAGCCCGACCCCGCGGAACTCGATCACGGGCGCCGTCATCTGCCCGCCCCCCGTGACGCGGCCGCGCCGGGCGCGGTGCCGATGACCACCTTCGTGCCGGGGGCGAGGTCGGCCGGCCGGGCCGGGGTCACGGCGATGAAGCCGTCGCCGCTGGTGCCGGTACGGACCTCGACGCGGCGCTGCGTGCCGTCGGCGGCGCGGGCGGTGACGACCGTACGGCCGTCCGCCCCGGCGGAGACGGCGGTGACGGGGACGACGAGGGCCTCGCCGTCGGTGGCGGCGGACTCGACGGTCAGCCGTACGTCCTGCCCGGCGAAACCGGCGGGCAGCGGCTGCCCGGCGCGGACGACCATCCGGTAGCCGAGGTCGCCCCCAGGGGGCTGCGGCGCGGGGGACCGCTCGGCGGCGACGACGGCCACCGCGCCGCGGGTGTCGCTGCCCGCGAGCTCGGAGGAGATCACCACCGGCATCCCGGGGCGCAGCAGCTGCCTCTTGTCCTCCTTCAGGTAGGCCTCCACGACGAGCTCCCCGGCGGACAGGGTCAGCACCGGCCCGGACACGGTGGCGCCGACCTGCGCGGCCACCGCCGCGACGCGGGCGGGGAACCCGCGCAGGAACACCGCCTCGGCGGCGGGCAGCATCGGCCCGTCGGCCGCCTCCGCCGCGGCGAGGCCCTCCTGCGCCTCCCGCAGCGCCTCCAGGGCCCGCTCCCGCTCCCGCCGGACCCCGGCCCCGGCCCCGGACCCGGCCCCGGCGCCCTTCCCGGCCCCGGCCCCGGACCCGGCCCCGGCGCCCTTCCCGGCCCCGGCCCCGGACCCGGCCCCGGCGCCCTTCCCGGCCCCGGCCCCGGATCCGGACCCCGCCCCGGACCCGGTGCCCTTCCCAGGCCCAGACCCGGCCTCGGGCCCAGACCCGGCCGCGACCCCCGCCCCGCCGGGTTTTCCGGTCGGGGACGGGGCGCCCGGCGGCGGGGTGCCCGGCGCCTTGGGGGTGCCCGGCGCCCCGGGGGGCGCGGCCGTCGGGGAGGACGGGTCGGGGGCGGGGAGTTCGGGCGGGGTTTCGGTGTCCTCCAGGGCCCAGCGCGCCGCGCGGACCGCGTCCCGGGCCGCCTTCACGGTGGCCGGGCCGTCCTTGAGGGCGGGGAGCGGGGCGTAGCCGACGGCGCGGTAGAGCTCCGCCAGGGCGGCCTTCGTGCCCGGGCCGAAGGCCCCCTTCGGGTCGGTGCCCGTGCCGTGGCCCAGCTCGCGCAGCGCCGCCTGGACCTGCGCGACGTCGTCGCCCGTCGCCCCCGGCACCAGGTCCCGGTACATCGGCACCGCGCCGCGCAGCGCGAACACCGGCCGCCCCGACACCTCGGCCAGCAGCCGCCCCGCCGCGACCGGATCCCCGGCCTTCAGCGGCAGCTTCGTCACCACCCCCGGCGGGGCCACCGTCACGCTCTGGTCCGCGACCACCGTCCCCCGCGTCACCACCGTCTCCGCGAGCACCCGCCGCTCCACCTCCGCGGTCAGCACCCCCTGCGCCGGCGGGCCGGCCTCCGCCGCCAGCTGCGCCGGGGACTTCACCACCGCCGTGGCCAGCAGGGCGCCGACCGCCATCAGCACGGCCCCGCCGACGACCCCGAGTACCCCGCGCCGCCCCCTCATTCCCGCTCCAATTCGTCCTCGCGAGGCTCCCCGCATTCCGTGGGGACGATGGCGAAGCCCTTCTTCTCCGGGCGGTCGCAGAAGGCGATCTCGGCCGCGGCGGGCGGTGGGGAGTCGCCCGGACGGGGTTCCTCGTCACCACCGCGTCCCGTCGGGGAAATTCGGCAGGCGGGGATCGGGGAGAAATGGCGTGCGCGCACGACGGTGATTCCCTTGCGGAGATAGAAGTGGAATTCGCGCGTCCGTGGAGGGGCGGTACAGAGGGCGCGGCCAGATGGTAGGGAGACCGGATCGCGGGCGACAAGTCTCGTGCAAGCCAAGTCACATGACTGTCCATCAGGCGCGAAACCGCCTGTTGTGGCGCCCGGCCGGACTGTTGAATCCCGGCCGGGCGGAAACCGCGATCGCGGCGCGCCGCCCCGCACCGTATTTCACCCGAAGAGTGAGGAACGCGTGATGAACAAGGCAATGCGCAGGCTGGCGTCGGGCTTTATGGCCGTCGTCTCGGTGGGCGGAGTGCTTATTGGATCAGCCGCTTCCGCATCCGCGATGGGCAAGGACGGCACCCTGGATCCCGACGAGTTCGGCCTTTTCTACTACGCGGGCCGATCGGGCTGTGTCTTCGACCTCTATGGCGAGGACCGGAACTTCAGCGACGACACGTTCAAGGGCTCCTGCACGGGATCCGGTTTCCTCGTGAACGACAACACGGAGTCCTACCGGAACCGGGACGCCTACGCCTGGAAGGTGGCCACCGACAAGGACCTCGACGGGAACGTCGGGGAGATCCCCTCCAAGTACGAGGGCAACGCCTCGGCCACCTTCAAGAACAAGATCAGCTCCTCCACCTACACCCTGCACCCCTGACCCGAGCCCCGGTCACCGCCACCCGAACCCCGCGAAGGAGCCCGCGCGATGCGCAACGCCCGCCGCCCCCGGCCCGCCGTCCTGGCCGCCGCACTGCCGACGGCCCTGGCGGCCGCGCTCCTGGCCGGCTGCGCGGACCCGGGCGGCGGCGCGGCCGGGGGCGGTGAGCCGCCGCTCGGCACGGTCGAGCTCAACCCCGCCACCGCCTCGGTCTCGCTGCCCATGGACGCGTACACGGACTCCGAGGCCGAGGCGGTGCGGATGGGCCGCGTCCAGGAGGGCCTGGTCTCGCGGTGCATGGCCCGCTACGGGTTCGCGTACGAGGGCCCGAGGCCGGCCGTGGGCCCCGCCGGCGCGGCCTCCGAGGACCGGCACCGCTACCTCTTCGGGCTCGCCGATCCGGCGTACGCGGCCGCCCACGGCTACGACAAGGGCGCGGCCACCGGCATGACCGGGGGAAAGCGGGAGAAACCGGCCGCCCCGCAGCTGAGCGACAGCGGGTACGCCGTCATGCACGGCGAACGGCGCGGCGCCGCCCCGGCCGGCGGGCGGGCCCCCGACGCCGCCACCGAGGAGGAGGCGGCCGGGACGGACAGCGGCATCGAGGTCGGCGGGCGCAAGGTGCCGGCCGGCGGCTGCGGCAGGGAGGCGTACCGCAAGCTCTACGCGCCGACGAAGGACAGCGTGGACCTGCTGTTCGCGTTCGGGCTGGCGTCGGAGGCGCACGACCGCTCCAAGCGGGACTCCCGGGTCGCCGGGGTGCTCGCCAAGTGGTCGGCCTGCATGGACAAGTCGGGGTACACCGGGATCAAGTCCCCGTACGACGTCGTCGACGGGCTCGGCCTGCAAGACGACAAGGGAGGCGCCAAGGCGGTCGCGGCGGCCACGGCGGACGTGACGTGCAAGCGCGAGGTGAACCTGGTCGGCGTCTGGGCGGCGGTGGAGAAGGCGTACCAGGAACGGCTCGTGGAGGAGCACGCGCAGACGCTGGCCCTCTACCGGGAGCAGCGCGACGCCCGCTTCGAGCTGGCGGCGGACCTCAGCTGACCAAAGGCTGACAAAACGCCAGAAGAGGGCCGCGAAAGGGCCGGTACTCCACCCCCGAGCGGGGGAGTACCGGCCCTTTCGTACGCCTCGGAGGCGTCAGACGGCGCTCAGACGGCTCACAGGACGCGGACGGCGCCCGTCGGACGGTCGTAGCTCATCGGGCGCTCGACGATGCCCGTGCTGGGGTTCTGGGCGCCCACGAAGTTGCCGCCGCCGACGTAGATGGCGACGTGGTACGCGCTGCCCTTGCTGCCCCAGTACAGGATGTCGCCCGGCTGAAGGTTGCTCAGCGACACGGAGGTGCCGGCCAGGGACTGCGACTGCGAGGTGCGGTCGAGCGTGATGCCGGCCTGGCGGTACGCGGCCTGGACGAGGCCGGAGCAGTCGTACGCGGAGGAGCCGGTGGCGCCCATGACGTACGCCTTGCCGACCTGGGCGCGCACGAAGTTCACGATGGCCGCGGCGGAGCCGGTGGCCGGAGTGCTGGAGCCGGAGGAGGCCCTGGACGGCGCGGTGGCCTTGCCGGAGCCCGAGTTCGACGCGGACGCGGTCGTCAGCGAGGAGCGGTCGGTGCTGCGGTTGGCGCGGTCGGCCGCCGCCTGGCGGTCCGCCTCGTCCTTGAGCTTCTTCTCGGCGTCGGCCTTCTTCTGGGCCTCTTCCTTGGCTTCCTTCGCCTCGGCGGCGGCTCCCGTACGGGCGTCCTCCTCCTGGGCGTTCAGCTCGCCTTCGAGGGCGGCCGCGCGGGTGTTCTCGGCGGCCGTGGTGACGGCGGAGGCGACGTCGGAGGCCAGGTCCATGTCGAGGACCGGCATTTCGAGCGTCGTCTCGGTCACGGGCTCGGCGACGGGGGACGCGCTCGCCGTGCCGGCCATGGCCAGGGTGCTGAGGACGCCACCGGCAACTCCGGCGCGGACCGCGAGCTTCGAGGCGCTACGGCGGGGCTTCCGGTGGCTGGGTATGTGAGCGGTGTGGGACATGAGGACAACCGGTATCAGGGGGTTGCGGTCCGCTTCAAGAAACGTGGTCTGCGCCACAGTTGCGCCGGAGGGGGTTTAACGAGGCGCCTGATGGGCGCTGCTGACGCCGTAACGGACGAAACGGACACGGTGTCGAAAGCCTGTGATCATGGGGTTTCAGTAATAAGTCCGAATTGATCTGACGCTTACCATTCACCGCTACTGATGGCCAAGCCCTCGATCGGCGGCTCGATTTTGGAGTGGCGCAGGTCACAGCAATGTCACGCCGCAGGGCCGCTGCGGCCGGGCCGTGACCCTCCTGTGAGGGAGTCGCCGGGTTCGTGAACGGATGCACACCCTCCGTACACCCCCCGCGTGACCCCCCGGGCGACTCCCGGGCGTCCACTTCGGTCCTCGCGGACTCCCTCGACCGGACGACGCGGATCCCTTTACCCGCCCCGGCACCCCCTTGCAAATTTGCCTGTAAGTGGCATGTTTGATAGTGCGACCTCGCGTCTACCTGCGGTAACACCCCGGGATGTCACCTTTGGTGATCATGTGGATGCTTCGCGTATGTAGATCACCACTCATCGGACTTCATGATCGTTCGTCAGGTGGTAGAGATCACAAACTCGTTGTTGTTACCCGTGTCGCAGATCACAGACCGGCAGGCATAAGATGCGCACCAGTCCGGCTTGTGAACTGCCTCACATGCGATCTCGTTGAGTTGGGCGATCTTCGCGAGGCGGCGCACGCGGCGCCGGCACAGCGGTCCATCGGTCAAGGACGACTGGAAGGAGCGAGGAGCGTGAATGCGTACGCGCCCATCCTCGTGCTCGGCGCCCTCGGCGCAGGGTTTGCGATCTTCTCCGTGGTCATGGCCACGCTGATCGGCCCGAAACGGTACAACCGGGCGAAGCTCGAAGCGTACGAGTGCGGCATCGAGCCCACACCGGTCCCGGCCGGCGGCGGTCGCTTCCCCATCAAGTACTACCTGACGGCGATGCTCTTCATCGTCTTCGACATCGAGGTTGTCTTCCTCTACCCCTGGGCCGTCACCTTCGACTCCCTGGGGATCTTCGGGCTCGTCGAGATGCTGCTCTTCGTGCTCACCGTCTTCGTCGCCTACGCCTACGTCTGGCGCCGCGGCGGCCTGGAATGGGACTGAGGGGCTGAATTTTCCATGGGACTGGAAGAGAAGCTGCCGAGCGGCTTTCTGCTGACCACCGTCGAACAGGCCGCGGGCTGGGTGCGCAAGTCATCCGTCTTCCCGGCCACCTTCGGCCTCGCGTGCTGCGCCATCGAGATGATGACCACCGGAGCGGGCCGGTACGACCTGGCCCGCTTCGGCATGGAGGTCTTCCGCGGCTCCCCGCGCCAGGCCGACCTGATGATCGTGGCCGGCCGGGTCAGCCAGAAGATGGCGCCCGTGCTGCGGCAGGTGTACGACCAGATGCCCGCTCCCAAGTGGGTCATCTCCATGGGCGTTTGCGCCTCTTCGGGCGGAATGTTCAACAACTACGCGATCGTCCAGGGCGTCGACCACATCGTGCCCGTGGACATCTATCTGCCCGGCTGCCCGCCCCGCCCCGAGATGCTGCTGGACGCGATCCTCAAGCTCCACCAGAAGATCCAGGGCTCGAAGCTCGGAGTGAACCGGGAAGAGGCGGCGCGCGAGGCGGAGGAGGCGGCCCTCAAGGCCCTCCCCACCATCGAGATGAAGGGGCTGCTCCGGTGAGCGACGACCCGGCCGTGGAGAACGGCAACAACGTGCCCGCGCCCAGGGGGACCGCCGGCCCCGAGGTGATCCGCGTCCGCAAGGGCATGTTCGGCGCCGCCGGCGGCGGCGACACCAGCGGCTACGGCGGCCTCGTCCGCACCGTGGCCCTGCCGGGCGCCGGCGTCCGCCCGTACGGCTCGTACTTCGACGAGGTCGCCGACGAGCTCGAAGGCGCCCTGGAGGAACAGGGCCTCGTCCCCGAGAACGCCATCGAGAAGACGGTGGTCGACCGGGGCGAGCTCACCTTCCACATCGCCCGCGAACACCTCGTCAAGGTGGCCTCCACCCTGCGCGACGACCCCGCCCTGCGCTTCGAGCTGTGCACCGGCGTCTCCGGGGTGCACTTCCCCGGCGACAAGGGCCGCGAACTGCACGCCGTCTACCACCTGCGCTCGATCACCCACGGCCGCGTGGTGCGCCTGGAGGTCTCGGCCCCGAACGGCGACCCGCACGTCCCCTCGCTCGTCGCGGTCTACCCGACCAACGACTGGCACGAGCGCGAGACGTACGACTTCTTCGGCCTGATCTTCGACGGGCACCCGGCGCTCACCCGGATCATGATGCCGGACGACTGGCAGGGCTTCCCGCAGCGCAAGGACTACCCGCTCGGCGGGATCCCCGTCGAGTACAAGGGTGCCCAGATCCCGGCTCCCGACCAGCGGAGGTCGTACAGCTGATGTCCACGTCGAACCACGCCTCCTCGAACGCCGCCTCCTCCCGCGAGACGACCGAAGGCACCGTCTACACCGTCACCGGCGGCGACTGGGACGAGGTCGTCCAGTCCGCGGCCCGTGCCGACGACGAGCGGATCGTCGTCAACATGGGCCCGCAGCACCCGTCCACCCACGGAGTGCTCCGCCTGATCCTGGAGATCGACGGCGAAACGGTCACCGAGGCCCGCTGCGGAATCGGCTACCTGCACACCGGCATCGAGAAGAACCTCGAATTCCGGAACTGGACGCAGGGCACCACCTTCGTGACGCGCATGGACTACCTGACGCCGTTCTTCAACGAGACGGCGTACTGCCTGGGCGTCGAGAAGCTGCTCGGCATCACCGACCAGATCCCGGACCGCGCCACCGTCCTGCGCGTCCTGCTGATGGAGCTCAACCGGCTCTCCTCCCACCTGGTGTGCATCGCCACCGGCGGCATGGAGCTGGGCGCGACCACGATCATGATCTACGGCTTCCGCGACCGCGAGCTGATCCTCGACATCTTCGAGCTGATCACCGGCCTGCGCATGAACCACGCGTTCATCCGCCCCGGCGGCCTCGCCCAGGACCTGCCCCCGGGCGCCGTCGACCAGCTGCGCGACTTCGTGAAGACCATGAGGAAGAACCTGCCGGAGTACGACAAGCTCGCCACCGGCAACCCCATCTTCAAGGCCCGCATGCAGGACGTCGGCTACCTCGACCTCACCGGCTGCATGGCCCTCGGCGCCACCGGCCCGATCCTGCGCTCGGCCGGCCTGCCGCACGACCTGCGCAAGTCGGATCCGTACTGCGGCTACGAGAACTACGAGTTCGACGTGCCGACCACCGAGAGCTGCGACTCCTACGGGCGGTTCCTGATCCGCCTGGAGGAGATGCGCCAGTCGCTCCGGATCGTCGAACAGTGCCTGGAGCGCCTGGAGCCCGGCCCGGTCATGGTCGCCGACAAGAAGATCGCCTGGCCCGCGCAGCTCGCGATGGGCCCGGACGGCCTCGGCAACTCCCTCGACCACATCCGCACCATCATGGGCACCTCCATGGAGGCCCTCATCCACCACTTCAAGCTGGTGACCGAGGGCTTCCGGGTACCGGCCGGCCAGGCCTACGCGGCCGTCGAGTCCCCCAAGGGCGAGCTCGGCGTGCACGTCGTCTCCGACGGCGGCACCCGCCCCTACCGGGTCCACTTCCGCGATCCGTCCTTCACCAACCTTCAGGCCATGGCCGCGATGTGCGAGGGCGGCCAGGTCGCCGACGTCATCGTCGCCGTCGCCTCCATCGACCCCGTGATGGGAGGCGTCGACCGATGACCGCCAGTCCTCAGACCCCAGGGGTCTCCCTGGGCATGCCCCAGCTGCCGGCCCCCGATTTCCCGGCCGACGTACGCGCCCGGCTCGAAGCGGACGCCGGGGAGGTCATCGCCCGCTACCCCGACAGCCGCTCCGCGCTGCTGCCGCTGCTGCACCTGACGCAGTCCGAGGAGGGCTACGTCTCCCGCACCGGCATCCGGTTCTGCGCCGAGGTCCTCGGGCTGACCACCGCCGAGGTCACGGCCGTCGCCACCTTCTACACGATGTACCGGCGGGGTCCCTCGGGCGACTACCAGGTCGGCGTCTGCACCAACACCCTGTGCGCGGTCATGGGCGGGGACGCCATCTTCGAGGAGCTCAAGGAGCACCTCGGGGTCGGCAACAACGAGACCACCCCGGACGGCAAGGTCACGCTGGAGCACATCGAGTGCAACGCGGCCTGCGACTACGCCCCCGTGGTGATGGTCAACTGGGAGTTCTTCGACAACCAGACCCCCCAGTCCGCCAAGGCCATCGTGGACGACCTGCTCGCCGGCCGCCCGGTCGCGCCGACCCGGGGCGCGCCGCTGTGCACGTACAAGGAGACCGCCCGGATCCTGGCCGGGTTCCCGGACGAGCGCCCGGGCGCGGTCGAGGCGAGCGGCGGCGCCGGCCCCGCCTCCCTGATCGGCCTTCGCATCGCGCGCGGCGAGACCCCGCAGCCCGGCAGGGTCGTGCACCCGCGTGGCGAGTCCGCGGCCGACACCGAGGAGGGGGAGTGATGACCGTGACCGCCGAGATGCACGAGAACGGCGCCCCGGAGAAGCTGCTGGCACCCGTGCTGTCCGCGTTCTGGGACGAGCCGCAGTCGTGGACGCTGGAGACCTACCGGCGCCACGAGGGCTACGAGGGCCTGCGCAAGGCGCTCGCGATGACCCCGGACGACCTCATCGCCTACGTGAAGGACTCGGGCCTGCGCGGCCGCGGCGGCGCGGGCTTCCCCACCGGAATGAAGTGGCAGTTCATCCCGCAGGGCGACGGAAAGCCGCACTACCTCGTCGTGAACGCGGACGAGTCGGAGCCGGGAACCTGCAAGGACATCCCCCTCCTCTTCGCCAACCCGCACTCCCTCATCGAGGGAATGATCATCGCCTGCTACGCGATCCGGTCGGAGCACGCCTTCATCTACCTGCGCGGCGAGACCGTGCCGGTCCTGCGACGCCTGCACGAGGCGGTGCGCGAGGCGTACGAGGCCGGCTACCTCGGGAACGACGTCCTCGGGAGCGGGCTGAAGCTCGACATCACGGTGCACGCGGGGGCGGGCGCGTACATCTGCGGTGAGGAGACGGCGCTGCTCGACTCCCTCGAAGGCCGACGCGGTCAGCCCCGGCTGCGTCCTCCCTTCCCCGCCGTCGAGGGGCTCTACGCCTGCCCCACCGTCGTCAACAACGTCGAGTCCATCGCCTCGGTTCCCGCGATCCTGAACCGGGGCAAGGACTGGTTCAAGTCGATGGGGACCGAGAAGTCCCCCGGCTTCACGCTGTACTCGCTCTCCGGACACGTCGTCGGCCCCGGCCAGTACGAGGCCCCGCTCGGCATCACCCTGCGCCAGCTCCTCGACATGAGCGGCGGGATGCGCCCCGGGCACCGGCTGAAGTTCTGGACCCCGGGCGGCTCCTCCACCCCGATGTTCACCGACGAACACCTCGACGTCCCGCTCGACTACGAGGGCGTGGGCGCCGCCGGCTCGATGCTCGGCACCAAGGCCCTCCAGTGCTTCGACGAGACGACCTGCGTCGTGCGCGCCGTCACCCGCTGGACCGAGTTCTACGCGCACGAGTCCTGCGGCAAGTGCACCCCGTGCCGCGAAGGCACGTACTGGCTGGTCCAGCTGCTCCGCGAGATCGAGGCCGGCAAGGGCGTCATGTCGGACCTCGACAAGCTGAACGACATCGCCGACAACATCAACGGAAAGTCGTTCTGCGCCCTCGGCGACGGCGCCGCCAGCCCGATCTTCTCCTCGCTCAAGTACTTCCGCGAGGAGTACGAGCAGCACATCACGGGCAAGGGCTGCCCCTTCGACCCCAAGAAGTCGACCCTCTGGGCTGACACGGAGGTGAACGCGTGACCGTCACCAGTAACGCCCCCGCCGGTGGCGGCGAGGCAGCGGAGCGGCCGAAGGCCGCCGAGAACACGGTCTCCCTGACCATCGACGGCATCGAACTCTCGGTGCCCAAGGGGACCCTGGTCATCCGGGCCGCCGAGCAGATCGGCATCGAGATCCCCCGGTTCTGCGACCACCCCCTCCTCGACCCGGTCGGCGCCTGCCGGCAGTGCATCGTCGAGGTCGAGGGCCAGCGCAAGCCGATGGCCTCCTGCACCATCACCTGCACCGACGGCATGGTCGTCAAGACGCAGCTGACCTCCCCGGTCGCCGAGAAGTCCCAGCGCGGTGTGATGGAGCTGCTGCTCATCAACCACCCGCTGGACTGCCCGGTCTGCGACAAGGGCGGCGAGTGCCCGCTCCAGAACCAGGCGATGTCGCACGGGCAGAGCGACTCCCGTTTCGACGGCAAGAAGCGCACGTACGAGAAGCCGGTCGCGATCTCCACGCAGGTACTGCTCGACCGCGAACGGTGCGTGCTGTGCGCGCGCTGCACCCGCTTCTCCACGCAGGTGGCCGGCGACCCGATGATCGAGCTCCTGGAACGCGGCGCGCTCCAGCAGGTCGGCATCGGCGAGGGCGACCCCTTCGAGTCGTACTTCTCCGGCAACACCATCCAGATCTGCCCCGTCGGCGCCCTCACCTCGGCCGCCTACCGGTTCCGCTCCCGCCCGTTCGACCTCGTCTCCTCCCCGAGCGTGTGCGAGCACTGCGCGGGCGGCTGCGCGACCCGGACCGACCACCGGCGCGGCAAGGTGCTGCGCCGGCTGGCCGCCGAGGACCCCGAGGTCAACGAGGAGTGGATCTGCGACAAGGGCCGCTTCGGGTTCCGCTACGCGCAGCGCCCCGACCGGCTCACGACCCCGCTGGTGCGCGGCTCCGACGGGGTGCTCGCCCCGGCGAGCTGGCCCGAGGCCCTGGAGGCCGCGGCCGCGGGGCTCGCCGCCGCGCGCGGCCGGGCCGGCGTGCTGACCGGCGGCCGGCTCACCGTCGAGGACGCCTACGCGTACGCCAAGTTCGCCCGGGTCGTCCTCGACACCAACGACATCGACTTCCGGGCCCGGGTCCACAGCGCGGAGGAGGCCGAGTTCCTGGCCGCCACCGTCGCCGGCACCGGCCTGGACCTCGACGGACGCGGAGTGACGTACGCGAGGCTGGAGGCGGCGCCCGCCGTCCTGCTCGCCGGGATCGAGTCCGAGGAGGAGGCCCCCGGGGTCTTCCTGCGGCTGCGCAAGGCCCACCGCAAGTACAAGCAGCGGACCTTCGCCCTCGCCCCGTTCGCCACCCGGGGCCTGGACAAGGCGGGCGGCACCCTGCTGGCCGCCGCCCCCGGCACCGAGCCCGAGTGGCTCGACGCGCTGGCGTCCGGGACCGGCCTGGAGGCCGGCGGGGCCGGGGCCGCCGAGGCGCTGCGGCTGCCCGGCGCGGTCCTCGTCGTCGGGGAGCGCCTCGCGGGCGTGCCCGGCGCGCTGACCGCCGCCGTACGGGCCGCCGCCGCCACCGGGGCCTCGCTCGTGTGGATCCCGCGCCGGGCCGGGGAGCGGGCCGCCGTCGAGGCGGGCGCGCTGCCGTCGCTGCTGCCCGGCGGCCGCCCGGCCACCGATCCGCGGGCCCGCGAAGAGGTCAGGTCGGCCTGGGGCCTGGAGGAACTCCCGCACCGCTACGGCCGTGACACGGGGCAGATCGTCGAGGCCGCCGCCGTACGCGAACTCTCCGCCCTGCTCGTCGCGGGCGTCGAGGTCACGGACCTGCCGGACCCGGCCCGCGCCCGGACCGCCCTGAAGGAGGCGTTCGTCGTCTCCCTGGAGCTGCGGCCCGGCGAGGTCACCGACCACGCCGACGTGGTCCTCCCGGTCGCCGCCGTCGCCGAGAAGGCGGGCGCGTTCATCAACTGGGAGGGCAGGGTCCGCCCGTTCGAGGCGGCCCTCAAGCCCGACCAGATGACCCGCCGGCTCGCCCCCGCCGACCACCGCGTGCTGCACATGCTGGCCGACGCGGCGGAGCGGCCGATCGCGCTGCCCGACGTACACGCCGTACGCCGGGAGCTCGACCGGCTCGGCCCGTGGGCCGGGGAGCGCGCCGAGGAGCAGTCCACCGGCGCGGAGCCGCTGCCCCGCCCCGGCGCGGGCGAGGCGGTCCTCGCGGGCCACCGGCTCCTCCTCGACCAGGGCCTGCTCCAGGAGGGCGACGAGGCCCTCGCCGGTACCCGGCACGAGGCGAACGCCCGGCTGTCGGCCGCCACGGCCGCCGAGACGGGCGTCAAGGACGGCGACGTCCTCGCGGTCACCGGCCCGGCCGGCTCCGTGGAACTCCCGCTCCGGATCACCGAGATGCCCGACCGGGTGGTCTGGCTCCCGCTGAACTCCACCGGCCGCGGCGTCCTCGCCGACGCCGGGGCCCGCCCGGGCACCCTCGTACGGATCGGCCCGGCGACGCCGGCCGACAGCAGCGGCACCGATGCGGAGGTGGGCGCGTGAACGCGGTACAGCTCGCTGCCGAGGACCTCTCCCTGTTCGGCAGGGACGTCTGGTGGCTGGTCGTCGTCAAGGCGGTGTTCTGCTTCGCCTTCCTGATGGTGACCGTGCTCTTCTCCATCGTCTGGGAGCGCAAGGTCGTCGCCTGGATGCAGCTGCGCATCGGCCCCAACCGGCACGGCCCCTGGGGCATGCTCCAGTCGCTCGCCGACGGCGTGAAGCTGATGCTCAAGGAAGACCTCATCGTCAAGCGGGCCGACAAGGTCGTCTACGTCCTGGCCCCGATCATCGCGGCGATCCCGGCCTTCATGGCCATCGCGGTGATCCCCTTCGGCCCGGCCGACGACCAGGTCTCGATCTTCGGCCAGCGCACCACGATGCAGCTCACCGACCTGCCGATCGCGATGCTCTACATCCTCGCGGTGGCCTCGGTCGGCATCTACGGCATCGTCCTCGCCGGCTGGTCCTCGGGCTCGACGTACCCCCTGCTCGGGGGCCTGCGCTCCTGCGCGCAGATGATCTCGTACGAGATCGCGATGGGCGCGGCCTTCGCCTCGGTCTTCCTCTACTCCGGGTCGATGTCGACCTCGGCGATCGTCGAGGCGCAGGCGGACCGCTGGTACGTCATCCTGCTGCCGGTCTCCTTCATCATCTACGTCATCACGATGGTCGGCGAGACGAACCGCGCCCCCTTCGACATGCCGGAGTCCGAGGGCGACCTCGTCGGCGGCTTCAACACCGAGTACTCCTCCATCAAGTTCGCGCTGTTCATGCTGGCCGAGTACGTCAACATGGTCACCGTCTCGGCGGTCTCGGTCACCCTCTTCCTCGGCGGCTGGCGGGCCCCGGCGCCCATCTCCACGTACTGGGAGGGTGCGAACCACGGCTGGTGGCCGATGCTCTGGTTCGTCATCAAGGTCCAGCTGCTGCTGTTCTTCTTCATCTGGCTGCGCGGCACGCTGCCCCGGGTCCGCTACGACCAGCTGATGAAGCTCGGCTGGAAGGTCCTGATCCCGGTCTCCGTGGTCTGGCTGATGCTCGTCGCCACCGTCCGCGCGCTGCGGAACGAGAACTACGACTTCCAGGAGATCGTGCTCTACGTCGGCGGCGGCGTCATCGCGATCCTGCTGCTGTCCTTCGTCGCGGACCTCTTCCGCGACAAGAAGGAGAAGGCGGCCGCCGAGGAAGCCGGGAAGGCCGCGACGGAGGCGGTCTTCGACCCGCTGGCGGGCGGGTTCCCCGTACCGCCCAAGCCCGGCCAGGAGCTGGCACCCGTACCGCGCAGGCGGCCCCGCTCGGAGCGGGAGCTGATTGTCAGTGGCGGGACGAATACTGACAGTGACCGAGAGGAGGGTGCTGAGAATGCCTGACGCGGAGAACGAGAAGTGGCAGAACCCGGTGGCCGGCTTCGGCGTGACCTTCAAGGCCATGTTCAAGAAGCGCCTCACCGAGCAGTACCCGGAGCAGCCGAAGACCACCGCGCCGCGCTTCCACGGCCGGCACCAGCTCAACCGGCACCCCGACGGCCTGGAGAAGTGCATCGGGTGCGAACTGTGCGCCTGGGCCTGTCCCGCCGACGCCATCTACGTGGAGGGCGCGGACAACACCGAGGAGGAGCGCTACTCCCCGGGCGAGCGGTACGGCGCGGTCTACCAGATCAACTACGCCCGCTGCATCCTGTGCGGGCTGTGCATCGAGGCCTGCCCGACCCGCGCGCTGACGATGACGAACGAGTTCGAACTCGCCGACGCCAGCCGCGAATCGCTCATCTACACCAAGGAGCAGCTGCTCGCCGGTCTGACCGAGGGCATGGTCGAGGCCCCGCACTCGGTCTTCCCCGGCACGGACGAGCAGGACTACTACCGGGGGCTGGTGACCGGGGCGGCTCCCGGTACGGAGCGGCAGGTCGCGGTCTCGAAGGGCGAGAAGGCGGCGCCCTCCGAGGAGGTGGGGGCGTGAGCACGATCGCGGCCGCCACCGCCACGGTCACCTCCACCGGGGAGGCCGTGCAGTTCTGGGTCCTCGCCACCGTCGCCGTCATCGGCGCCCTGTCCACGATCCTGATGAAGAAGGCCGTGCACAGCGCGCTCAGCCTCGCCGGGACGATGATCGTCCTGGCGGTCTTCTACCTCGCCAACGGGGCGTACTTCCTGGGCGTCGTCCAGGTCATCGTCTACACCGGCGCCATCATGATGCTGTTCCTCTTCGTGGTCATGCTCGTCGGCGTCACCGCGGCGGACTCCCTCAAGGAGACCCTCAAGGGCCAGCGCTGGATGGCCGTGCTGTGCGCCCTCGGCTTCGGCACCCTGCTGATCGCCGGCATCGCCCACGCCCGGCTGAACCACTTCAACGGGCTCGGCCGGATCAACTCCGGCGGAAACGTGGAGGGCCTGGCCACGCTGATCTTCACCAAGTACGTGTTCGCCTTCGAGATCACCGGCGCCCTGCTGATCACCGCGGCCGTCGGCGCGATGGTGCTCACCCACCGCGAGCGCACCGAGCGGGCCGCCACCCAGCGCGAACTCGCCGAGCGGCGCGTCCGCGAGGGCGTCCAGCTCCCGCCGCTGCCCGCCCCCGGTGTCTACGCCCGGCACAACGCGGTGGACGTCGCCGGTCTGCTGCCGGACGGCACCCCGTCCGAGCTGACCGTCAGCAAGACGCTGCGCGCCCGCGGCCAGATCCGGGACGTCTCCAGCGAGGCGCTCAGCGACCTGAAGGCGCTGGAACAGGCCTCGGCGGAGCGCCTCGGCCGTGAGGAGGCATCCCAGTGAATCCGGTCAACTACCTTTACCTGGCCGCCCTGCTGTTCACCATCGGGGCCTCCGGCGTCCTCATCCGGAAGAACGCGATCGTGCTGTTCATGTGCGTCGAGCTGATGCTCAACGCCTGCAACCTCGCGTTCGTCGCCTTCTCCCGGATGCACGGCAACCTCGACGGCCAGATCATCGCGTTCTTCACGATGGTCGTCGCCGCCGCGGAGGTCGTGGTGGGCCTCGCGATCATCGTGTCGCTCTTCCGTACCCGCCACTCGGCCTCGGTCGACGACGCCAGCCTGATGAAGCTGTAAGGGGCGTTCACACAGTGGAGAATCTGATCGCGCTGCTGATCGCGGCGCCCCTGCTCGGAGCGGCGGTGCTGATGTGCGGCGGCCGGCGCCTCGACAAGGCCGGGCACTGGCTCGGCACCCTGTTCGCCGCCGCCTCCTTCGGGATCGGCGTGGCCCTGTTCACCGACATGCTCGGGCGCGCGGCCGACGACCGGACCCTGTCCCAGAAGCTGTACACCTGGATCCCCGTCGAGGGCTTCCAGGCGGATGTCGCCTTCCAGCTGGACCAGCTGTCGATGACCTTCGTCCTGCTGATCTCCGGGGTGGGCACGCTCATCCACGTGTACTCGATCGGGTACATGGAGCACGACGAGCGCCGCCGCCGCTTCTTCGGCTACCTCAACCTGTTCCTGGCGGCGATGCTGCTGCTCGTCCTCGCCGACAACTACCTGCTGCTGTACGTCGGGTGGGAGGGCGTGGGCCTGGCCTCGTACCTGCTCATCGGCTTCTGGCAGCACAAGCCCAGCGCGGCGACCGCCGCGAAGAAGGCCTTCCTGGTCAACCGGGTCGGCGACATGGGCCTCTCGATCGCCATCATGCTGCTGTTCACCACCTTCGGGACCTTCGCCTTCGGGCCGGTGTTCGCCTCGGTGGGCAACGCGACCGAGGGCAAGCTGACGGCGATCGCCCTGATGCTGCTGCTCGCCGCCTGCGGCAAGTCGGCCCAGGTGCCGCTGCAGTCCTGGCTCGGGGACGCGATGGAGGGCCCGACCCCGGTCTCGGCCCTGATCCACGCGGCGACGATGGTGACGGCGGGCGTGTACCTGATCGTCCGCTCGGCCGCCGTCTTCAACGGGGCGCCGGACGCCCAGCTGGTGGTCACCGTCGTCGGCGCGGTCACGCTGCTCTTCGGTGCGATCGTCGGTTGCGCGAAGGACGACATCAAGAAGGCCCTCGCCGGGTCGACGATGTCGCAGATCGGCTACATGATCCTGGCGGCGGGCCTCGGCCCGATCGGGTACGTGTTCGCGATCATGCACCTGGTGACGCACGGCTTCTTCAAGGCGGGCCTCTTCCTCGGCGCCGGCTCCGTCATGCACGGCATGAACGACGAGGTCGACATGCGCATGTACGGCGCCCTGCGGAAGTTGATGCCGGTCACCTTCGTCACCTTCGGCCTCGGCTACCTGGCGATCATCGGCTTCCCCGGTCTGTCCGGCTTCTTCTCCAAGGACATGATCATCGAGGCGGCCTTCGCCAAGGGCGGCACCCAGGGCTGGATCCTCGGCGGGGTCACCCTGCTGGGCGCCGGCATCACCGCCTTCTACATGACCCGCGTCATGCTCCTCACCTTCTTCGGCGAGAAGCGCTGGCAGCCGGACGCGGCCGGACACGAGCCGCACCCGCACGAGTCCCCGAAGTCCATGACCGTCCCGATGGTCATCCTGGCGTTCGGGTCGGTCTTCGCCGGCGCGTTCTTCGAGATCGGCGAGCGCTTCCTGAAGTGGCTGGAGCCCGTCACCGGCTACGAGCACGGCAACTCCCCGGTCAGCGCCACGGCGGTGACCGCGTCCACCATGGTGGTCCTGGTCGTCGGCGTCGGCATCGCCTGGTCGATGTACGGCCGCAGGCCGGTCCCCGTGCTCGCCCCGCGCGGCTCGCTCCTCACCCGGGCGGCCCGCCGGGACCTGTTCCAGGACGACTTCAACCACGTCGTCCTAGTGCGCGGCGGCGAGCACCTGACCCGCTCGCTCGTGTACGTCGACCACAGCCTGGTCGACGGGGTGGTCAACGGGACCGCCGCGTCGGTCGGCGGGCTGTCGGGCCGGCTGCGCAAGCTGCAGAACGGCTACGCCCGCAGCTACGCGGTCTCGATGTTCGGGGGGACGGCGATCCTGATCGCCGCGACCCTGCTGATGAGGGCGGTGTGAAATGAGTTTCCCGCTTCTGACGGTGACGGCCGTGGTACCGGCGGCCGGTGCCGTCCTGACGGCGGCCGTCCCGGCCGCCCGCAGGACCGCCGCCAAATGGCTCGCGCTGCTCTTCTCCCTGGCGACCCTGGCGCTGGCCGTGCTCGTCGCCGTCCGCTTCGAGCCCGGTGGCGCCCGCTACCAGCTCACCGAGTCCCACGCCTGGATCCCCGACTTCGGGGTCCGCTACGAACTGGGCGTGGACGGCATCGGGGTGGTGCTGATCGCGCTCACCGCGCTGCTGATCCCCTTCGTCATCGCGGCCGGCTGGCACGACGCCGACCCGCTGGAGACCAATTCCTCCCGCTGGCGGCCGACGCAGGGGTTCTTCGCCCTGATCCTGCTGGTCGAGGCCATGGTGGTCATCTCCTTCGAGGCCACCGACGTCTTCCTCTTCTACGTCTTCTTCGAAGCCATGCTCATCCCGATGTACTTCCTCATCGGCGGCTTCGGCGACCGGGCCCACTCCGGGTCCGATGAGAACGCGGCCGCGCAGCGCTCGTACGCGGCGGTCAAGTTCCTCCTCTACAACCTGGCCGGCGGCCTGATCATGCTCGCCGCCGTCATCGGGCTGTACGTGGTCGCAGGGAACTTCTCGCTCCAGGAGATCACCGCCGCCCGCGCCGCGGGCACGCTCGACATGGCGACCAACACCGAGCGGCTGCTGTTCCTCGGCTTCTTCTTCGCCTTCGCGGTGAAGGCCCCGCTGTGGCCGCTGCACACCTGGCTGCCGAACGCGATGGGGGAGTCCACGGCGCCGGTGGCCGTCCTGATCACCGCGGTCGTCGACAAGGTCGGCACCTTCGCGATGCTCCGCTTCTGCCTCGGGCTGTTCCCGGACGCCAGCAAGTGGGCCACCCCGGTGATCCTCGTACTGGCACTGATCAGCATCGTCTACGGGGCGCTGCTCGCCGTCGGCCAGCGCGACATCAAGCGGCTGGTCGCCTACGCGTCGATCTCGCACTTCGGCTTCATCGTCCTGGGCATCTTCGCGATGACCTCCCAGGGACAGTCGGGCGCGACGCTGTACATGGTCAACCACGGGCTCTCGACGGCGGCGCTGATGCTGGTGGCCGGCTTCCTGATCTCGCGGCGCGGCTCGCGGCTCATCGCCGACTACGGCGGTGTGCAGAAGGTGGCCCCGGTCCTCGCCGGCACCTTCCTGATCGGCGGCCTCGCCACCCTGTCGCTGCCGGGCCTGGCCCCGTTCGTCAGCGAATTCCTGGTCCTGGTCGGCACGTACGCCCGGTACCCGGTCGTCGGCATCATCGCCACCGTCGGGATCGTGCTGGCCGCGCTCTACACGCTGGTGCTCTACCAGCGCACCATGACCGGCCCCGTGAAGGAGGAGGTCCGCGCGATGCCGGACCTGCACCTGCGCGAAATGCTGGTCGTCGCCCCGCTGATCGCCCTGCTGATCGGGCTCGGCGTCTACCCGAAGGTGCTCACCGACATCGTCAACCCGGCGGTCGAGTACACCATGTCCGACGTGAAGCGGACGGACCCGAAGCCCGAGGTCGCGGTAGAGGCCGTGCCCGCGAAGAATGGGGAGGCGGCGAAGTGAGCACCCTGACTGCTGCCCACGGCCTGTCGGCACTGGCGGCCGCCGCTCCGGCGGACCGCATCCCGGCTCCGCACATCGAGTACGCGCAGCTCGCGCCCACGCTCATCGTGGTGGGCGCGGCCGTCCTCGGCGTCCTCGTCGAGGCGTTCGTACCGCGCAGGTCCCGCTACTACGTCCAGGTGTTCCTGGCCGTCGCCGCGCTGGCCGCGGCCTTCGCGGCGGTCGTCGCCCTCGCCGCCGGCGGGTACGCGAGCGACAAGGCGCGGATCGCCGCCATGGGCGCCATCGCGGTGGACGGCCCGGCGCTGTTCCTCCAGGGCACCATCCTGCTGGCCTCGGTCGTCGCCGTCTTCACCTTCGCGGAGCGGCGCCTGGACCCGGCCGCGCACGGCAACCGGGTGGACTCCTTCGCCGCCCAGGCGGCGTCCGTACCGGGCAGCGAGAGCGAGAAGGCCGCCGTGAAGGCGGGCTTCACCACCACTGAGGTGTTCCCGCTGGCGCTGTTCGCGATCGCCGGCATGCTGGTCTTCCCGGCGGCCAACGACCTGCTGACGCTGTTCGTGGCCCTGGAGGTCTTCTCCCTCCCGCTGTACCTGCTCTGCGCCGTCGCCCGCCGCCAGCGGCTGATGTCGCAGGAGGCCGCCGTCAAGTACTTCCTCCTCGGCGCCTTCTCCTCGGCGTTCCTGCTGTTCGGCATCGCGCTGCTCTACGGCTACGCCGGCTCCGTCTCGTACGCGGTGATCGCGGACGTGGTGGACGGCACGGTCCAGACGGTCGACCCGGCGCTCGCCGACACCATGGGCAACGACGCGCTGCTGCTCATCGGCGGCGCGCTGATCCTGACGGGCCTGCTGTTCAAGGTCGGTGCGGTCCCCTTCCACATGTGGACGCCGGATGTCTACCAGGGCGCGCCGACGCCGGTGACCGGTTTCATGGCGGCCGCGACGAAGGTGGCCGCGTTCGGCGCGCTGCTGCGCCTGCTGTACGTGGTGCTGCCGGGGCTGCGCTGGGACTGGCGCCCGGTGATGTGGGGCGTCGCGATCGTCACGATGCTCGCGGGCGCCGTGATCGCGGTGACCCAGACCGACGTCAAGCGGCTGCTGGCTTACTCCTCGATCGCGCACGCGGGCTTCATCCTGGCCGGTGTGATCGCCACGTCGGCGGAGGGCGTCCAGTCCGTCCTCTTCTACCTGGCCGCGTACTCCTTCGTGACGATCGGCGCCTTCGCGGTGGTCACGCTGGTGCGCGACGCGGGCGGCGAGGCGACGCACCTGTCCAAGTGGGCCGGGCTGGGGCGGCGTTCGCCGCTGACGGCGGCCGTGTTCGCGGTGTTCCTGCTGGCCTTCGCGGGCATCCCGCTGACGTCCGGCTTCGCCGGGAAGTTCGCCGTGTTCAAGGCGGCGGCGGAGGGCGGCGCCGGGGCGCTGGTCGTGGTCGGTGTCATCTCGTCCGCGATCGCCGCGTTCTTCTACATCCGGGTGATCGTGCTGATGTTCTTCAGCGAGCCGAAGGCCGACGGCCCGACGGTGGCGGTCCCCTCGCCGCTGACGATGACCACCATCGCGGTGGGCGTCGCGGTCACCCTGGTCCTGGGCCTCGCGCCGCAGTACTTCCTGGACCTGGCGGGACAGGCGAGCACGTTCGTCCGCTGAGCCGTCCGCACGGCACGCAGGAGGGCCCGGATCCCGTGGGGGGAGCCGGGCCCTTCCGCGTGGCCGCGTGTGGTCGCGCGTGGTCGGACCGACGCCAGTGGCCGTGCGCCGCTAGTGGCCGTGCGCGTGCGCGGGCTGCGCCGGGGCTCCGGCCTTGGCCGGGCAGGTCAGGGCGGGGTTCCAGTTGTGGAAGCGCCCGGCCGGGTTCTCCTTGTACGCCCACATGTGCAGGTCGTAGTGCTTGGGCATGCCCGCCCAGTGGCCCGGCATGGGCCCGTCGAAGGGCAGCCCGAACATGCTGGGCCGGTCGTCGGAGGTCTTCAGGTCCTGGTCCCGGTCGGTGGACATCCACTCCACGGTCTGGAGCCTGCGACGGCCGTTGCGGTCCTTCTCCGTGCTGTAGAGGAGCGCGGTCGGCCTCGCGGGGTCCATCGAACCCCAGTTGGCCTGCTTGACGTAGTGGTAGCCCATGGCGCCCACCCCGAACGGGTTGGTCATGCACTCCTTGCCCTGCGGGACGTACCCGTCCTTGAGGGCCTGCCGCTCGTCCGCGTACTTGGCCGTCACCGCGATCGCCGTCGCCATGTCCCTCATCGCCCGCTGGTCGCGCGGGTCGGGCGCGGGCCCCTCCACCCCGTGGGCCGGGGCCACGGCGACCAGGCCGAGCGACACGGCTGCCGCGCAGGTGACGAGGGTCTTCAGGCTGCGTACGGTCATGGCGGCGGCTCCTCGCGGTGGGGGTACGGGGTACGGGTGTCCCCGAACCACCATCGCGGTCCGCCCCGTCCGGCGCACGTGGCGCGCCTCCGAACGGGGCGTCCCCGAGGCGTGGGGCTAGCGGGATCCCACGATGCGGCCGGTGACCTCGCCCAGGCCCACCCGGGTGCCGTTGGCGCCCGGCGCCCAGGCGGTGAGGGTGACGGTGTCGCCGTCCTCCAGGAAGGTGCGCTTGCCGTCGGCGAGCTCGATCGCGTCGCGGCCGTTCCAGGTCAGCTCCAGCAGGGAGCCGCGCTGGTCGACCTCCGGACCGCTGACGGTGCCGGAGCCGTAGACGTCGCCGGTGCGCAGGGAGGCGCCGTTGACGGTCATGTGCGCCAGCTGCTGGGCGGCGGTCCAGTACATGGTGGCGAACGGCGGGCGCGCCACCTCCTGGCCGTTGATGGAGACGCTGATGTGCAGGTCGAAGCCGCCGGGGCGGTCGCTGTCGGCGTCGTCCAGGTAGGGCAGCAGCGGGAAGTCCCGGGCGGGCGGGGCGGTCCGGGCCGCGTCCAGGGCCTCCAGCGGGGTGACCCAGGCGGAGACGGAGGTCGCGAAGGACTTGCCGAGGAAGGGGCCGAGCGGCACGTACTCCCAGGCCTGGATGTCGCGCGCGGACCAGTCGTTGAGGAGGAAGAGGCCGAAGACGTGGTCCTCGAACTCGGCCAGCGGCACCGGGCGGCCCAGCTCGGAGGGGGTGCCGACGACGAAGCCGACCTCGGCCTCGATGTCGAGCTTGACCGACGGGCCGAAGACCGGCGCCGGGTCGGTGGGCGCCTTGCGCTGTCCGGAGGGGCGTACGACATCGGTGCCGGAGACGACGAGGGTGCCGGAGCGGCCGTGGTAACCGATCGGCAGGTGCTTCCAGTTGGGGGTGAGCGCGTCGCCGTCGGGGCGGAACATCTTGCCGACGTTGGTGGCGTGGTGCTCGCTCGCGTAGAAGTCGACGTAGTCGGCGACCTCGTACGGGAGGTGCAGGACGGCCTCCTCCAGCGGCAGCAGGTGCGGCTCGACGGCCGGCCGGTGGCCGGGGTCGGTGACCCACGCGGTCAGCGCGCGGCGCACGTCGCGCCACGCGGTGCGGCCCGCGGCCAGCAGCGGGTTGAGCGAGGGCCGCCCGAGCAGTCCGGCGTACGGGGACCCGAGCGCGGCCGCGGCCGCCCCGGCGTCGAGCACGTACCCGCCGATGCGCACGCCGATCCGCCGGCGGGTGTCCCCGGAGGTGGAGAAAACGCCGTACGGAAGATTGTGCGGACCGAACGGATCGCCCTCGGGAACATCGAGGGGGCTCTGCTGGGGCATGGGGTAGTGCCTCACTTTCGATGCGGTCCGGTCCGGGGGTGTCCCGGGGGGCTGGTCGACACGTTACCCGCGTGAAAGCCCCGCCTTCGGGCGGGGCTACGACGTCATTTGGTCACAAATGCAGAGGGAACGCGCATCATCGAAAATTACCGGCCCACCTCCCCGATACCCGCCCTTCGCGCACACAAGATCAGTACGGTGATCCGAGCGGGGAGGGTCTCCTGGGTCTTCTGTGTCCCCTGGGTCTGATGGCACGCCAAGTGACGTGTGGGGCCTCGGGGAGGCCGGATTCGGGTGCCATTTGTAGGACTTGTCCCAGAGGGTCCGTATCCTTGGCGCCGTGACTTCCGCCCCGCTTCCGGCCCTTCCCTATGCCTTGATCGCCACTGACCTGGACGGGACTCTGCTGCGCGCCGGAGACACCGTCTCGGCCCGCTCGTACGCGGCGCTCGCGACGGCGCGCGCCGCCGGCGCACAGCACATCATCGTGACCGGGCGCCCGGTCCCCCAGGTACGGCACGTCCTGGACGGCCTCGGATACACGGGGCTCGCGGTGTGCGGCCAGGGCGCGCAGGTGTACGACGCGGCGGCCGGGACGCTGCTGCACTCCGTGTCGATGGACCGGGAGCTGGCGGAGGTGGCCCTCGGGAAGATCGAGGCGGAGATCGGCGAGGTCTACGCGGCCGTCAACCAGGAGGGGGTGGACGCGGAGATGCTGATAGGGCCCGGCTACCGGATGTGGCACCCGCACCTGCCGACGGTCCCGGTGCCCCGGCGGGCCGATCTGTGGGCCGCGCCCATCAACAAGGTGCTGCTCCAGCACCCGGAGCTGGACGACGACGAACTGACGCGGGTCGCGCGGGGCGTGGTGGGCCACCTGGTGAACGTCACCATGGCCGGGGAGCACACGGTCGAGCTCCAGCCGCCGGGCATCGACAAGGCGAGCGGACTCGCCCGGGCGGCGGCCGTCCTGGGCGTCCCGCCCGAGTCCACGATCGCCTTCGGGGACATGCCGAACGACGTCCCGATGTTCGCGTGGGCCGCGCACGGGGTGGCGATGGCCAACGCCCACCGCGAGCTGGTCGCCGTCGCCGACGAGCTGACCCTCTCCAACGAGGAGGACGGCATCGCGGTGGTCCTGGAACGCCTCTTCGCGTAGCGACGGCGCGCGCCGCCGCGGCTCAGCCGGCGGCGCGGGGGATGCGGCGTTCCCAGGTGCGGTGGAAGACCACCTCCTCGCCCTCCCGGCAGACGAGTTCGTTCGACGTCAGGAAGCCGCCCTCGTCGCAGGTGATCTCCGACCGGGTCTCCACCCGGGTGTCCCAGGACAGGTCGGGACGGTGCAGCCGGATCCGCCACCGCGAGCTGGTCCGGGCCGACAGCGGGTCCGCCTCCTGGATCTCGTACGCCTCCGCAGCTTCCTCGCCGCACTCCAGCCCGTCCGGGTACACCCGCGTCCCCCCGTACCGGGGGTCCACCTCCAGCCGCCAGGTCCCGCGCGCGACGTCCCGTACGACGAGCCGCTCCGGGCGCGGCTCGTCCAGGGTCGCCGGGAGGACCACGCCCAGCGGGGCCGACTGTTCCGGGGGCTCGAAGGCGATCTCCGCTCCGGCGGTGGCCGTGCGGACCGGGAGCGTCAGCGCGCTGCCCGCCGGTTCCACCGTCCAGCCGGCCTCGGATCCGGCCCGCGGCCAGATCCACGGCCAGTAGGCGGAGGACAGCGCCAGCCGGATCCGGTGGCCGGGCGGGAAGGAGTGGCCGATGGCGTTCAGCTCGAACGTCACGTCCTCGTACGCGCCCACCGGCCACCGGGCGACCCTGTCCCGCCCCAGCCGCGCGGAGAGGTTCAGGGCACCCCGGGTGACCAGCGTGGAGGCCCCGTCCGGCGCCACGTCGCAGAGCCGCGCCACCACCTGGCCGTACGGGACGTCCATCCGCAGCCGCAGGGTGACCGAAGGACGCCCCAGGACCTCCACCGCCTCCCCGCCGGCCGCGACCGGGAACTCGAAGCACGCCGACTTCGCGTCCTCCTCCCGCTGGTCCGGCGGCAGGTCCGCCTCGTTGCCGAAGGGGAGGAACCGCCCCGCGTCCAGCCCCGTGTGCTGCGGCGAGGCCACCGGCACCGGCGCCCCCTGGAGCTCGTACGAGAGGGGTACGACCGAGGGCGGGGGCCAGGCCCGGTCGCCGACCCAACGGCCCTCCATCCGCTCGTACACCGGCGCCGGGCGGTGCGACTCGGAGATCCAGGACCTCAGCAGCGGCTCGGCCATGACCCCGTTGTCCACGCCCTTCAGCCAGTGGTCCCACCAGCGCAGCGTCTCCTGGAGGAAGCCGATCGCCGGGCCCGGCGCGAGCCCGCGGTCCGGGTACTGGTGCGACCAGGGCCCGATCAGCCCCCGCACCCGGTCGGGGGGCAGGTGCGACACCAGCCGCAGCACCGTGTCCCGGTACGGGTCGTGCCAGCCGCCCACCGCCAGCACGGCCGCGCCGATCGCCCCGTAGTCCTCGCGGACGCTGCCGCGGCGCCAGTAGTCGTCCCGCGTCTGGTGCGACAGCCAGGTGTGGAGGAGGGGTTCCACCGACTCCAGCCGCGCCAGCCACTGCTCCCGCCAGCCGTCGCCGGCGAACAGCGGGTCCGGCGGCCGCGCGGCGAAGGCCAGCATGGCGGCCGCCCGCGCGTGCATGTCCACGGCCAGTACCGAGCCGCCCATGTAGTGCGCGTCGTTGTCGTACCGGTCGTCCGTCGCGCAGACGGTGACCACGGCCTTCAGCGGCTCCGGAGCGAGCGCCGCGATCTGGAGGGAGTTGCAGCCGCCCCACGAGATCCCGAACATCCCCACCGACCCCGTGCACCACGGCCGCGCCGCCAGCCACTCCACCACCGCCGTGCCGTCGGCGAGTTCCCGCGCGTCGTACGCGTCGCCCGGCGCGCCCCCGCTGCACCCGTGGCCGCGCACGTCCACCCGTACGGAGGCGTAGCCGTGGCCCGCGTACCAGGGGTGGCGCTGCCAGTCGCGCGGCGCGGTCCAGTCCGTCAGCCGGTGCGGGAGGTACTCCAACAGCGCCGGAACGGGTTCGTCCGTCACCGGGCGCCAGATCCGCGCGTACAGCTCGACTCCGTCGGGCAGCGGAATCCGGACATCCTCGCGCGTCGTCGCGTACGGGAAACCGGTGCGGATGATCATGCGGAAGCCCTCGCGCGGCCCGGGAGGGCGTGGCCGTCGCGGCGGGGCGGCCGGTCGGCCGCCGGATCCGCCGGCAGCTCGTCCATGTCGGTCACAGTTCTGGGCAAAACGTATTCTCCGGTCGATTCGGCTACTGCCGAACATACCGGGGTGGTTCGGGCGCTGCGCGCGTGACGAGGCCGCCGTGGCCGGGAAGGCGCTCTCCGTGATCGAAAACGGACGGGATACGCTGGCTTGAGTGATGGCAGCGACACATCGACAATCCATGTGATCGTCAGCGTGATCGTCAGCAGACAGGAGTACCCCTCGTGACCGTCGTCGGGCCGTTCGGACTGAGCGTGCGGGACCAGGCTCTTGAAACCGATGTCCAGGCCGGACTGGCCGCCGTCGAGGCGGGTCTGCTGGAAGCCACCAAGAGCGAAGTCCCCTTCATCACCGAGGCAGCGCAGCACCTGGTGCGCGCCGGAGGAAAGCGGTTCCGCCCGCTGCTGGTCATGCTCGCCTCGCGCTTCGGTGATCCCTACGCACCGGGCATCGTGCCGTCCGCCGTGGTCGTGGAGCTCACCCACCTGGCGACGCTCTACCACGACGACGTCATGGACGAGGCGGACGTGCGCCGCGGCGTGGCCAGCGCCAACGCCCGCTGGGGCAACTCGGTGGCCGTCCTGACGGGTGACTTCCTGTTCGCCCGCGCCTCGCACATCCTGGCGGACCTCGGGCCCGAGGCCGTCCGGATCCAGGCCGAGGCCTTCGAGCGGCTCGTGACCGGCCAGATCCTGGAGACGGCCGGTCCGCGCGACGGGCGCGACCCCGTCGAGCACTACCTGGACGTCATCGCCGGCAAGACCGGCTCGCTGATCGCGGTCTCCGGCCGCTTCGGCGCGCTGATGTCCGGCGCCGACGAGTCGGTCGTGGACATCCTGACCCAGTACGGCGAGCGCCTCGGCACCGCCTTCCAGCTCGCGGACGACGTCCTCGACATCGCCTCCGACTCGCACGAGTCCGGCAAGACCCCGGGCACCGACCTGCGCGAGGGCATCCCGACGCTGCCCGTGCTGCGGCTGCGCGAGACGGCCGCCCGCGGCGGGAACCCGGACGACCTGGAACTCGTACGGCTCCTGGACGGCGACCTGACGGACGACGCCCTGCACGCCGACGTGCTGGCCCGGCTGCGGGTGCACCCCGCGCTGGAGCAGGCCCGCCGCGACACGATCCGGTACGCGCAGGACGCGCGGGCCACGCTCGCGCCGCTGCCGGAGTGCTTCGCGAAGTCGGCGCTGGAGGAGCTGTGCGACGCGGTGGTGCACCGCGCCGGATAGCGGCGCCCGCGGGGCGCCGCGCGAGGACGACAGCAGGGGCCCGGGCCCGGCATCCCCTACGGGTGGGGGAGGCCGGGCCCGGGTTTTGTCATCCCTGGGGCGTACGCGGAGTTGATTCCGGGGAGTGACGCCTTACCCCCCTCTCCTTTGGTCAGATAGAGGCACATCCCCACCAGATCGGGTGAGATTGGCGCCGCGGGGTGGACGTGACGCATCTACGGAGGCAGGGCATACAGATGGCAACGAACTCGAAGACCCGCAAGGCCGCTCGGTACGCCGTACCGGTGGCGGTGCTCGGCGTCGCCGCGGCGACCATCGCGATCCCGGCGTTCGCCAACGGCGGCGGCCCGGACCTGCCGAAGGTCACCGCACAGCAGCTCGTCGAGAAGATCGCGGCTTCGGACGTGGAGCAGCTGTCCGGCACCGCGAAGATCAGCACGGACCTGGGCCTGCCGACCGTGGCGAGCGGCCTCCTCGGCGGCGGCGGTGTCGCGGGCGGCTCGGCCGACCCGCAGGACAAGGTCGCCCAGCTGGCGAACGGGACGCACACCTTCCGCGTCGCGGCCGACGGCGAGGACCGCCAGAAGCTGACCTTCCTCGACGGCAAGGACGAGTACACCCTCGTCCACAACGGCGCCGACGTGTGGGGATACGACACCCGGTCGAACGAGGCCTTCCACGAGAAGGACGCCGACGCGGCCAAGGGCGGCCAGCGCAAGGGCGAGCGCCTTCCCGCCTCGCCCCAGCAGATCGCCCAGGACGTCCTGAAGGCCGCCGGCCCGACCACGGACGTCACCGTCGGTGACACCGCCCAGGTCGCCGGCCGGGACGCCTACCAGCTGGTGCTGAAGCCCAAGCAGAGCGGCTCGACGATCGGCTCCGTCCAGATCGCCGTGGACGCCAAGACCGGCGTGCCGCTGCGCGTGCAGGTGCTGTCCAGCCAGGGCGGCAAGCCGATCGTGGACGCGGGCTTCACCAAGGTGGACTTCGCCAAGCCGGCCGCCGACACCTTCACCTTCACCCCGCCCAAGGGCGCGAAGGTGACCGAGGGCGCGCCCGGGAAGGGCGAGGGCCGCGGCGGCCACGACAAGGGCTTCAAGGCCCTGGAGTCCCTCCCGGGTCTGGGGGGTCTGACCGGCGGCGGCGAGCACGGCGAGCCGAAGGTGCTCGGCGAGGGCTGGTCGACGGTCGCGCGCATCGACACGGGCGCCGGCCAGGGGCTCAAGGCGCTGGAGAGCGACAAGAACGCGCCCAAGGAGGCCAAGCAGCTCCTCAATTCGCTCGGCGACAAGGTCAAGGGCGGCTTCGGCGAGGGCCGGATCCTCTCGACCCGCGTGGTCAACGCCCTGATCACCGACGACGGCAAGGTCTACGTCGGAGCGGTCACCAAGGACGCGCTGGTGAAGACGGCGAACGCCGACAAGTAACCGCCGCATGGTGCGAAGGGTGGGCGGGGACTGTGTCCCCGCCCACCCTTCGGCCGTTCCGGTCCCCGGTACAGCGGCCCCGCTGTACGGTGAAAAGCATGTCGAGACACGTCACCATCCGCCTGAACGAAGAGTTCCACGAACGCCTCAAGGCGCGCGCGGCGGCACTGGGGACGACGGTCACCGCGTTGATCACCGAGGTCACGGAACGCGAACTGGACGAGGACCGGAGCAACTTCCTCTCCGGCATCGAGGAGTTCGCCGACCACTGGGGCTACTTCCAGGAGCGGTTCGGCAATTGAAAATCACCATGGAGTGGGCCTGGACCGCGCTGGCCCATCATCTGCCCTCGGATCCCGCCGTGTGGGATCCCTCCGGCGTGGCCGCGGCCGTCGCCCGGCACCAGAACGATCTCGTCCTGGTCCCCGAACAGCCCGCCCCGGACACCGCGTGGCGGGCCGCCGCGTTTTTGCACACCCTCGCGGTGTGCCCGGCGCTGGAATCGCCGATGAACGAGTTCTACGCGGCCGCCGCCACCCGCTCGTACCTGCGGGTGGCGGGGGCCGGGCAGTTGCCCTCGCCCGAGGAGCTGGGCGACCTGGTCGAGGCGGCGAAGCTGGGGCTCGCGGACGTCGCCGCGGTCGCCCGGGAGCTGCGGGCCCGGATCCAGGCGCCGCAGCCCTCCTCCTTACGGGCGGGGCCGGAGGACTAGAAGGTGATCTTCCAGCTGTTGATGTAGCCGACGTCCTGCGCCGCCGCGTCCTTGACCTGGAGCTTCCAGACCCCGTTGGCGACCTCGCTGGAGGCGTTGACGGTGTACGTCTGGACGAGGTTGTCCGCGCTGCCGCCGCTGCGGTTGTGGAGGTTGTAGACCGTGCCGTCGGGGGCGACCAGGTCGACCACCAGGTCACCGCGGTACGTGTGGACGATGTTCACGTCCACCTTGGTGGTGGCCGGGGCGTTGCCCGTGACACCCGTGACCGTGATCGGCGAGTTCACCGCGGCGCCGGGGGAGTCCGGGATGCTGACGTCCGCGGTGTTCTCGAAGGACTGGCCGGGCGGCACCGGGGTGGCCGCGCCGAGGGTCCAGACCGCGTAGGCGATGGCGTCGGCGTTGCGGTCGAGGGCGGTGTCGTTGATGTTCGCCGAGGTGTCGCAGGAGGAGTGGTAGCAGCGGTCGAAGGCCTGACCGGAGGTGCCGCCCCACTTCTGCGCCTGGGTCGCCGTCTTGGTGTAGTCGGCGCCGGAGAACAGGCCGCCGACGGGTATGCCCGCGCTCTTGAACGGCGCGTGGTCGGAGCGGCCGTCGCCCTCGGTCTCTATCTCCGTCGGGACGCCGAGCCCGGCGTAGTAGTTCTTGAAGGTCTGCTCGATGGCCGGGTCGTCGTCGTAGACGAAGTAGCCCGGGTTCGGCGAGCCGATCATGTCGAAGTTCAGGTAGCCGGAGATCTTCGCCTTCTCGGCGGCCGGCAGGTTGTTGACGTAGTACTTCGAGCCGACCATGCCGAGTTCCTCGGCGCCCCACCAGCCGAAGCGCAGGTGCTTCGTCGGCTGGAGCCCGGCCCGCGAGACCGCCAGCGCGGTTTCCAGGATGGCGGCCGAACCGGAGCCGTTGTCGTTGATGCCGGGACCCGCGGTCACCGAGTCCAGGTGGGAGCCGGACATCAGGACCGAGCTCGGGTCGCCGCCGGGCCAGTCGGCGATCAGGTTGTAGCCGGTGGCTCCGCTGGAGGTGAAGGTCTGCAGCGTGGTCGTGAAGCCCGCCGCGTCCAGCTTGGCCTTCACGTAGTCGATCGAGGCCTTGTAGCCGGCCCGGCCGTGGGCGCGGTTGCCGCCGTTGGCGGTGGCGATGGACTGGAGCTGCGTCAGGTGCGCCTTGACGTTGGCCAGCGGGATGTCGGGCGGCGTCGGCGCCGCGGCCTGGGCCGGGGCCTGGGTCGGGGCCTGGGTCGGGGGCGCGGCGAGCGCGGCGGGAGCGGTGGAGGCGAACAGCCCCGTGACCGCGATCGCGGTCACGGCGGCGAGGCGCCGGGAGACGGACATGCTCATGTGGGGGCTCCGGGATTCCGTTTGGGGATGTGAACGGAACGTGCGGGGATGGCGCGGGTGAGCGTTCGTGCGTCAGTGCGAGCCCGATGGTCAGTGAGCGGGTGACTATCCGTCAAGACCAGATTTTGGACAGGGGAGTTCGGAAAACGGACGATCCCCGCCGCGGAAGTTCCGCAGCGGGGATCGAGGGGTTCGTGGGTGGGGTGTTACGCGGGCTCGCGCGCCGGTGTGGCCACCGTGGGGGGCGGCTCAGGAGCTCCGTGGACCGCTCCGGCAACTTCGGCCGCTCCGGCAACCTCGGCCGTCACGGCCGCTTCGGTCGCGGCGGTCGCGGCGCTCGCTCCGGCCTCGGCCAGCCGGGCCCGGGAGCGGCGCGCCGTCCGCAGTGCGTCCCAGGTCAGCAGCGCGAGCGCGACCCAGACCAGGGAGAAGCCGGCCCAGCGCTCCGGCGGCATCGCCTCGTGGAAGTAGACGACGCCCAGCCCGAACTGGAACACCGGCGCCAGGTACTGGAGCAGCCCCAGCGTGGACAGCGGGACCCGGATCGCGGCCGCCCCGAAGCAGATCAGCGGGATCGCCGTGACCAGCCCGGTCGCGGCCAGCAGCCAGGCGTGCCCGGGGTCGCCGAGGGCGAAGGTGGACCGCCCCTGGACGCCCAGCCACACCAGGTAGCCGAGGGCCGGCAGGAACAGCAGCGCGGTCTCGGCGGCCAGCGACTCCACCCCGCCCATGTTGAGCTTCTTCTTGATCAGCCCGTAGGCGGCGAAGGAGAAGGCCAGCACCAGCGAGATCCACGGCGGCCGCCCGTACCCGATGGCGAGCACCAGGACGGCGGCGACACCGATGCCGACCGCCGCCCACTGCGCGCGGCGCAGCCGTTCGCCGAGCACCAGTACGCCGATCGCGATGGTGACCAGGGGATTGATGAAGTAGCCGAGGCTGGCCTCGACGACCGCGCCGTTGTTGACGGCCCAGATGTACAGGCCCCAGTTCACGGAGATCACCGAGGCGGCCAGCGTGGTCAGGGCGAGCTTGCGGGGCTGGCGGAGCAGCTCCCGTATCCAGCCCCAGCGGCGCATCGCCAGCAGTGCCACGCCGACCACGGCCAGCGACCACACCATGCGGTGCGCGAGGATCTCGATGGCGCCGGAGGGCTTGAGGAGCGGCCAGAACAGGGGCACGAGGCCCCACATCCCGTACGCGCCGAATCCGTAGAGCAAACCCGTGCGCTGCTCGGTCTGTGCCTTCACGGGGCCTCCAGTGCGAAATCCAGCCAACCTCTCGACGACGGTAGCGTCGCGCGGTCCGGATGTCATGCCCGTTATCGCGAGATACTCATGACATCGCCGGGGTCTTGCGCACCGGGGGCGGTCAGGCCAGGGCGCCCGCGATCGCCTCGGACACCGGGGTCGTCGGCCGGCCGATCAGCCGGGACAGGTCGCCGCCCGTACCGGCGAGGCGGCCGCGCGAGATCGCCGCGTCCACGTCGACCAGGAGCGCCGCGAAGCCCTCCGGGAGGCCGGCGCCCGTCAGGATCGACAGGTGCGCCTCGGCCGGGACCTCGGTGTACGCGACCGCGCGGCCCGCCTGCGCGGCGACCTCGGCGGCGTACTCCGCCAGGCTCCAGGCGGTGTCGCCGGACAGCTCGTAGACCCGGCCGAGGTGGCCGTCCCCGGTCAGCACGACGGCCGCGGCGGCCGCGTAGTCCGCCCGCGCCGCCGAGGCGACCCGGCCCGCGCCCGCGCTGCCCACGACCGCGCCGTGCTCCAGGACGGTGCCCAGGTTGCCGGTGTAGTTCTCGTGGTACCAGCCGTTGCGCAGGAAGGTGTACGGCAGTCCGGAGTCGAGGATCGCCTGCTCGGTGACCTTGTGCTCGGCGGCCAGCTCGAAGTCCGCCTCGGGGCCGCCCAGGATGCCGGTGTACGCCAGCTGCGCCACGCCCGCCGACTTCGCGGCCTCGATCACGGCGGTGTGCTGCGGCACGCGGCGCCCGACCTCGCTGCCCGAGATCAGCAGGACGCGGTCGCCGGCGTGGAAGGCGCCGGCCAGGCTCGCCGCGTCGTCGTAGTCGGCGATCCGTACGTCGATGCCGCGCTCGGCGAGGTCGGCGGCCTTCTCCTTGTTGCGGACGACGACGGCGAGGCGGTCGGCGGGGACCCGGCTCAGCAGCTCTTCGACGACGAGTCGGCCGAGGGCTCCGGTGGCTCCGGTGACGACGATGCTCATGGTGCTCTCCTGGTTTCCTTGCTGCGGGGTGATGTCACTAGCGTAGGGAGAGCGCTAACTTTTCGGTAGTACCCACTTCAAAGTAAGGTACTGGTATGGGAGTAAGCAGCGAAATCGCCGTGAAGGCCCCGATGTGCCCCTCCCGGGGGGTGCTGGAGCACGTCACCAGCCGCTGGGGCGTGCTGGTCCTGGCCGCCCTCGTCGAGCGCTCGTACCGCTTCAGCGAACTGCGCCGGGAGGTGGGCGGCGTCAGCGAGAAGATGCTGGCCCAGACCCTGCAGACGCTGGAGCGCGACGGGTTCGTCCTCCGCGACGCCAAGCCGGTGATCCCGCCGAGGGTGGACTACTCGCTCACGGAGCTGGGGCGCGAGGCCGCCGATCAGGTGTGGGCCCTGGCGCGCTGGACCGAGCGGCGCACGGCCGACGTGCAGGCGGCGCGGCTCGCCTACGACGCGGCCCGGACCCCCTAGACGGGGATCCGGGCCGGTCGGGTCGATCGCCGCCGGCTCAGCCGACGACGGTCCAGGTGTCGTTCCCGGTGAGCAGCGAGGCGAGGTCCCCCTTGCCGTGCTGGTCGACTGCCGTCTCCAGCTGCTCGGCCATGAGGGTGTCGTACACCGGCCGCCCGACGCTGCGGAACACCCCGATCGGGGTCTGGTGCAGGGTGTCGGGGTCGGCCAGCCGGGAGAGCGCGAAGGCGGTGGTCGGAGACGCGCCGTTCGCGTCGTGGACCAGGATCCGCGACTCGTTCTCCGGCGTCACCGTCACCACCTCCAGGTCGCCGGTGCGCTGGTCGCGGACCACGCCCTTGCCGCCCTCGGCGCCGAAGCGGATCGGCTGCCCGTGCTCCAGCCGGATCACCGCCTCCTGCGCCTGGTCCTTGTCCTTGAGGACCTCGAAGGCGCCGTCGTTGAAGATGTTGCAGTTCTGGTAGATCTCCACCAGCGCGGTGCCCTGGTGGTCGGCGGCCGCCCGCAGCACCTCGGTGAGGTGCTTGCGGTCGGAGTCCACCGTGCGCGCCACGAAGCCGGCTTCGGCGCCCAGCGCCAGGGACACCGGGTTGAACGGCGCGTCCAGCGAACCCATCGGGGTGGACTTGGTGACCTTGCCCAGCTCGGAGGTGGGCGAGTACTGGCCCTTGGTGAGCCCGTAGATCCGGTTGTTGAACAGCAGGATCTTGAGGTTGACGTTCCGGCGCAGCGCGTGGATCAGGTGGTTGCCGCCGATGGACAGCGCGTCGCCGTCCCCGGTCACCACCCACACCGACAGGTCGCGCCGCGAGGTGGCGAGCCCCGTCGCGATCGCCGGGGCGCGGCCGTGGATGGAGTGCATCCCGTAGGTGTTCATGTAGTAGGGGAAGCGGGAGGAACAGCCGATTCCGGAGACGAAGACGATGTTCTCCTTCGCCAGGCCGAGTTCGGGCATGAAGCCCTGTACGGCGGCGAGGACGGCGTAGTCACCGCAGCCGGGGCACCAGCGCACTTCCTGATCGGACTTGAAGTCCTTCATGGACTGCTTGGCCTCGGCCTTGGGCACCAGGGACAACAGGGTGGGTGCCTCAGTCATCGGTGGCCTCCTTGAGAACCGTGGCGAGCTGCTCGGCCTTGAACGGCATTCCGTTCACCTGGTTGTACGACTGCGCGTCGACCAGGTACTTCGCCCGGATCAGGGTGGCCAGCTGCCCGAGGTTCATCTCCGGCACCACTACCTTGTCGTAACGCTTCAGGACCTCACCCAGATTCCCCGGGAAGGGGTTGAGGTGGCGCAGATGGGCCTGTGCGATCGGGACCCCGGCGAGCCGCAGCCGGCGCACGGCGGCGGTGATCGGTCCGTACGTGGAGCCCCAGCCGATGACGAGCGTGCGGGCCCCGGCCGGGTCGTCGACCGTCAGCTCCGGCACGGCGATGTTGTCGATCTTGGCCTGCCGGGTGCGGACCATGAGGTCGTGGTTGGCCGGGTCGTACGAGATGTTGCCCGAGCCGTCCTGCTTCTCGATGCCGCCGATCCGGTGCTCCAGACCCGGGGTGCCCGGGACCGCCCACGGCCGGGCCAGCGTCCGCGGATCGCGCTTGTACGGCCAGAAGACCTCGGTGCCGTCGGCCAGCTCGTGGTTCGGGCCCGCCGCGAACGGGGTCTTCAGGTCCGGGAGGTCCGCCACGTCCGGGATCCGCCACGGCTCGGAGCCGTTCGCGAGGTACCCGTCGGAGAGCAGGAACACCGGAGTCCGGTACGTCAGCGCGATCCGGGCGGCGTCCAGCGCCGCGTCGAAGCAGTCCGCCGGGGTCCGCGGCGCCACGATCGGGACCGGGGCCTCGCCGTTGCGCCCGAACATGGCCTGGAGCAGGTCCGCCTGCTCCGTCTTGGTCGGCAGCCCCGTGGAGGGCCCGCCGCGCTGGATGTCGACGATCAGCAGCGGCAGCTCCAGGGAGACCGCCAGGCCGATCGTCTCCGACTTCAGCGCCACACCCGGCCCGGAGGTGGTGGTCACCGCGAGGGACCCGCCGAAGGCCGCGCCCAGCGCCGCCCCGATGCCGGCGATCTCGTCCTCGGCCTGGAAGGTCCGTACGCCGAAGTTCTTGTGCTTGCTCAGCTCGTGCAGGATGTCGGAGGCCGGGGTGATCGGGTACGAGCCCAGGTAGAGCGGCAGCTCGGCCTGCCGGCCCGCCGCGATCAGCCCGTACGACAGGGCCAGGTTCCCCGAGATGTTGCGGTAGGTCCCGGTGGGGAAGTCGCGGGTGGCGGGGGCGACCTCGTAGGAGACGGCGAAGTCCTCGGTCGTCTCGCCGAAGTTCCAGCCCGCCCGGAACGCGGCGACGTTCGCCTCCGCGATCTCCGGCTTCTTCGCGAACTTCTGCCGCAGGAAGGCCTCCGTCCCCTCGGTGGGCCGGTGGTACATCCAGGACAGCAGGCCCAGCGCGAACATGTTCTTGCTGCGCTCGGCCTCCTTGCGCGGCAGCCCGAAGTCCTTCAGGGCCTCGACGGTGAGCGACGTCAGCGGGACCGGGTGGATGCTGTAGGCGTCCAGCGTGCCGTCTTCCAGCGGCGAGGTCGCGTAGCCGACCTTCGCCATCGGGCGCTTGGTGAACTCGTCGGTGTTGATGATGATCTCCGCGCCGCGCGGCACGTCCCCGATGTTCGCCTTCAGCGCCGCCGGGTTCATCGCCACCAGGACGTTCGGGGCGTCGCCCGGCGTCAGGATGTCGTGATCGGCGAAGTGCAGCTGGAAGGAGGAGACGCCCGGCAGGGTGCCGGCGGGCGCCCGGATCTCGGCGGGGAAGTTCGGCAGGGTGGAGAGGTCGTTCCCGAACGACGCCGTTTCCGAGGTGAACCGGTCACCGGTCAACTGCATGCCGTCACCCGAGTCACCCGCGAACCGGATGATCACCCGATCGAGACGGCGGACCTCCTTGCGGTTCCCGTTCCCACCCGGATGGCCGGCCGTCCGTTGCTCGCCGACCGCAGTCCCTTCGGCCTCTTCGGCCCCGTCGGCCTGCTCGGCTGGGCTACTGACCTGGCTGGTCACTGAACTGGACCTCCTTCGAGGCGGGCGCTCGCTCCCGAGGTCAACCCTACGTCCGTGAGGGTTTGCATCCTCGGGGCGCCCGAATTCTGGACCGCCCCGGAGGGCGGCCTGTCCGACAGACGCCGTGCTGCATACCTGACAGAGTGTCAGTTGATCAAGACCGGAGGTAGGTGAGAACCGCCAGGACGCGCCGGTGATCCCCGTCACTCGGGGACAGACCGAGCTTCATGAAGATGTTGCTGACGTGCTTCTCCACCGCCCCGTCGCTCACCACGAGCTGCTTCGCGACCGCCGAATTCGTGCGGCCCTCGGCCATCAGGCCCAGCACCTCGCGCTCGCGGGGCGTCAGACCCGCCAGCACGTCCTGCTTGCGGCTGCGGCCCAGCAGCTGGGCGACTACCTCCGGGTCCAGGGCCGTACCGCCCCTGGCCACCCGGACCACCGCGTCCAGGAACTCCCGGACCTCGGCCACCCGGTCCTTCAGCAGGTACCCCACCCCGGTGCTGGAACCGGCCAGCAGTTCGGTGGCGTACTGCTCCTCCACGTACTGCGACAGCACGAGCACGCCTATGCCCGGGTGGTCGCGCCGCAGCCGCACCGCCGCCCTGACGCCCTCGTCGGTGTGGGTCGGCGGCATCCGTACGTCCGCCACCACCACGTCCGGCAGCGCGTCCTCCGCGGCGAGGTCCGAAACCGTCTTGATCAGGGCCTCCGCGTCACCGACGCCCGCGACGACGTCATGCCCCCGGTCGGTCAGCAACCGGGTCAGGCCCTCGCGCAGCAGCACTGAGTCCTCGGCGATGACCACACGCACCCTGTCTTCCACGATTCAGCAGCTCCCGCATCCACAACGCGTCCGGTAATGCCTGGCACAGCCAAGCATCCCAGCCTTGAGCCTCGATCAAGGGCGGTTCCGGGCCAACACGTCGCGTACGGACAGCGATTTCCGATGCGGGGCGGTACGGAGCGGGACGGGTGCGGAACGTTTCGCGGCGCCCGGCGCAGCCCCGACGCGGGCCCCGGCGCGGCCCCGGCGCCCCGGCGCCCTTCCGTCCCGGCGGCCCGGGCGCCCTTCCGTCCCGGCGCCCGCGCGGCCCCGGCACCCTGCGCCTGGTGCGCTGGCGGCCCGGTGCCCCGGTGCCCCGGTGCCCCGGCGGTCTTGCGGCCCGGCGCCTGGTGCCCTGGCGGCCCGGGGCCCTTCCGTCCCGGCGCCCGGCGCCTTTCGGTCGGCGCCCGGCGCCGTTCCGCCCTACGCCCGCCAGGGGAGCTCGGCCGTGACGGTCGTGCCGCCCGCGGCGGGGGAGTCCACCACCAGGACCCCGTCCACGGCGTCCAGCCGCTCGGTGAGCCCGGCCAGCCCGCCGCCCTGCCGGGCATCGGCCCCGCCGCGGCCGTCGTCGGTGACCTGGATCAGCAGCCGGTCCCCGGACTTCCACACGTCCACGCTCGCGTTCCGGGCCCCCGCGTGCTTGCTGATGTTCTGGAGCAGCTCCGAGACGGTGAAGTACGCGATCCCCTCGATCGCCGCCGCCGGGCGGCCCGGCAGCTCCACCGCCACCCGGACCGGCACGGCGCACCGGGAGGCCACCGAGGACAGTGCCGCGTCCAGCCCCCGGTCCGTGAGCACCGCCGGGTGGATGCCGCGGGCCAGGTCGCGCAGCTCCTGGAGGGCGATCTTCACCTCGCCGTGCGCCTCGTCGACCATCCGGGCGGCCGCCCGCGGGTCCTCGGTCAGCTTCTCCTTCGCCAGCCCCAGGTCCATGGCCAGCGCCACCAGCCGGGCCTGCGCCCCGTCGTGCAGGTCCCGCTCGATGCGCCGCAGGTCGGCGGCCGCGGTGTCGACGACGACGCCCCGGTCGGACTCCAGCTCGCTGACGCGGTGGGCGAGCCGGGAGGGCCCGAGCAGCCCCGCGACGAGCACCCGGTCGACGGTGGTCAGCGCCCGCACCACCCACGGCGTGAGCAGCGTGAACGCCAGTCCGATCAGGCAGGCCGCGGCGATCTCGGCGGGGCCGTCCAGGTAGAGGGAGTGGTCGTCGTTCTCGAAGAGCTCCAGCCCCGGCTGGTCGGTGTAGGTGGGGAAGACCCAGTACCAGAGCGGGTACAGGAGCATGGCCCACCCGTACGCCCAGAACACCAGCGCCAGCGAGAAGGTGAACACCGCCCACGGGAAGTGGATCACCGAGTACAGCGCGTGCCGCCAGGCGCTCCCGCTCTTCAGTACCGTCCCCATCGCGGCGAGCGGCCCCGGCTTCGCGGCCCGGACCGGCTCCGGATCCGCCACCTCCACGCCCAGCAGCCCGCGCACCCGGGCCCGCTCCAGATATCCGAAGCCGCGGCACATCGCGAGTACGCCGGCCAGCACCGGAATCCCGAGGAAGGTGACCAGCAGCCCGGCGCCGAGGCTGATCCCGGTGATGGCGAGCGAGAAGTACACCGTGCTCAGCGGCAGCCCGAGCATCAGGTACCCGAACTCCCGCCAGGCCCACCCCGACACCGGCGCCCGCAGCACCCGGCCGATACCCGTCCCGTTCGCCATGACCCCACCCCGTCCTTCCACGATCCTGTCCACCCCCCCAACCCTCGCCGCCGCCCGCCCCGCCGACCATCCGGCCCGTGGGCGTCCCCACCGGGGGGATAACCCCACCCCGGGCCCGGCCGCCTGACCCCAGCCCCGCCGACCGACCCCAGCCCTGCGGCCCGATTCCAACCCCGCCGCCTGACCCACCCCCGCCGAGTGACTCCACTCCGTCGCCTGATTCCAGCCCCGCCGGCGTTTGAGGCGCGGGGTCCGGGGCGGCGCCCCGGGAAGCCGACCCGCAGGGCGGCAACAGCGCCGCAGCCCCACGGGCCAAAGCCCGCAGGGCGGTAACGATGGCACCCCACGGCCCCGGCCCCGCAGGGCGGTAACGGCGGTACCTCACGGGCGCGGGCCCGCGGGGCGGCTACGGCAGTACCTCGCAGACGCGGGCCCGCAGGGCGGCTACGGCAGCACCCCACGGGCGCGGGCCCGCAGGGCGGCTACGGCAGCACCCCACGGGCGCGGGCCCGTACGGCGACGGCGGTACCTCACGGGCGCGGGCCCGCAGGGCAGCTGCGGCGGTGCACCGCGGCTCCCGGCCCGTACCGCGGCAGCGGCCCGGCTACATCCCCCGGTCCCGCCACGGCAGCTCCGCCGTGACCACCGTCCCCGCCCCCTCCGGGGAATCCACCAGGAACACCCCGTCCACCGCCCCCAGCCGCTCCGCGAGCCCCGCCATCCCCGACCCGGCCAGGGCACTGGCTCCGCCCCGCCCGTCGTCCGACACCCGGATCAGCAGCCGCGCCCCCGACCGCCACACCTCGACCCCCGCGCCCCGGGCCTGCGCGTGCTTGCTGACGTTCTGCAGCAGCTCCGAGACCACGAAGTACGCGATCCCCTCGATCGCGGCCGCCGGCCGCGCCGGCAGGTCCACCGCCACCTTCACCGGCACCACGCACCGCGACGCCACCGACGACAGCGCCGCGTCCAGACCCCGGTCCGTCAACACGGCCGGGTGGATCCCCCGCGCCAGGTCCCGCAGCTCCTGGAGGGCCAGCTTCACCTCGCCGTGCGCCTCGTCCACCATCGCCGCCGCCCCCTCGGGGTCCTCCAGCAGCTTCTCCTTGGCCAGGCCCAGCCCCATCGCCAGCGCCACCAGCCGGGCCTGCGCCCCGTCGTGCAGGTCCCGCTCGATGCGCCGCAGGTCGGCGGCCGCGGTGTCGACGACGACCCCCCGGTCGGACTCCAGCTCCGCGATCCGCCGCTCCAGCTCGTCCGACGGGGACAGCAGGCCCCGTACCATCGCCCGGTCCACGTTGGCCAGCCCGCGCGCCACGTACGGCAGTACCGGCCACAGCACGAACAGCCCGGTCAGCGTCACCGTGAAGGTCAGCACCCCCCACGGCAGCCGCACCAGCTCGAACAGCACGTTCCGCCAGGCCACCGGGTCCTTGACCGTCGCCCACAGCCACGGGAAGAACCCGCCGGCCCGCGCCGGCCCCGGCAGCGGAGTCGGCTCGTCCACCCGGACGCCCAGCAGCGCCCGTGCCCGCGCCCGCTCCAGCCGTCCCAGCCGGCGAGACACGAAGAGACCGCAGGCGAGCAGCGGAATGCCGATCGCGGTAACGGACAAACCGCCCGCCGTCACTACCATGGTGAGGGTGTAGACGAAGCCGATCAGCGCCGCCGGCAGATTGGCCAGCAGGTACGCGATTTCCTTCCAGGTACCGGCACTGAGGGCCGGACGTACCCGGGGCGGCCGGTCTTGGTCGGAGGCTTGAACGATCACGGTCATGCGGCACAGCCTGCCAAGCGCGGGCCGCCGGTGCCATGGGGTGGCCGGGTGCTGTGAACGGGGGATAACCCCACCCCGTGAGAGGCAGGCCCTAGACTCCCGTCCGTACCAGATCATGCGACAGCGCAGCATCAACAGCATCAACGATGTCGACAGTGGCCGAGGAGCGAGGAACGGACGTGCCAAACCCGACGGTATCGACCGGGGCCGTGCTCGCGGCGGACTACTTCCGGAGTTATTCGGTCGTCGGCCTGCTCGCCGTCCTCGGTGTGCTCTTCGTCGCCGTGGCCTTCGGTGCCGGCCGCCTGCTGCGGCCCGTCGTCCCGACGCCCGAGAAGCTGCTGACGTACGAATGCGGAGTGGACCCGGTCGGCGAGGGCTGGGCACACACCCAGGTCCGCTACTACGTCTACGCGTTCCTCTACGTCATCTTCGCCGTCGACTCGATCTTCCTCTTCCCGTGGGCGACGGTGTTCGCCGCCGCCGGTTACGGCGCCACGACGCTCGTGGAGATGTTCATCTTCCTGGGCTTCCTGGCCGTCGGCCTGCTCTACGCGTACAAGAAGGGCGTCCTCGAATGGACGTGACACCGGTGGGGACACCGGCCGAGCCCCAGCTGCTTCCCGAGCCCAAGCGCCTGGGAGTCCTCTCCCGGCTGGCCCCGGAACCCATGAAGGTGGTCCTGAACTGGGGCCGCCGGTACAGCCTGTGGGTCTTCAACTTCGGCCTCGCCTGCTGCGCGATCGAGTTCATCGCCGCGTCGATGGCCCGCCACGACTTCATCCGCCTCGGGGTGATCCCGTTCGCGCCCGGCCCGCGCCAGGCCGACCTGATGATCGTCTCGGGCACCGTCACCGACAAGATGGCCCCGGCCGTCAAGCGGCTGTACGAGCAGATGCCGGAGCCGAAGTACGTCATCTCCTTCGGCGCCTGCTCCAACTGCGGCGGCCCGTACTGGGACTCGTACTCGGTGACGAAGGGCGTCGACCAGATCATCCCCGTCGACGTCTACGTCCCCGGCTGCCCGCCCCGCCCGGAGGCCCTCCTCCAGGGCATCCTCAAGCTCCAGGAGAAGATCGCCCGGGAGTCCCTCGCGGAGCGCTACGCCACGGATCCGTCGGTCGCCCAGCTCACCAGCGGCCTGGTCAGCGCGCCGCCCGCACCGGGAGCCGGCGCATGAACCTGTACGACACCCTTCCCGACGCGGCGGCCACGGTCTTCGGCGCGGAGGCCGTCGGCTCGTCCGCGTACGACGTCCTGACCGTGGACGTGCCCGTCGGCTCCTGGATCCCCTCCCTCGAAATCGCCCGCGACAAGCTGGGCTGCACCTACTTCGACTGGCTGAGCGCGGTCGACGAGCCGGGCACCGGCTTCCGGATCTGCGCGCACGTGGTCTCCCTCGAAGACCACCGCGTACGGCGTCTCCTGCTGCGCACGACGGTCCCGCACTCGGCGCCCTCGCTGCCGTCCGCCATCGCGGTGTACGCGGGCGCGGAATGGCACGAGCGCGAGACGTTCGAGATGTTCGGCGTGACCTTCACCGACCACCCGCACCTGGTCCCGCTCCTCCTCCCGGAGAACTTCGAGGGCCACCCGCTGCGCAAGGACTTCGTCCTGGCGGCGCGCGTCGCGAAGGCCTGGCCGGGTGCGAAGGAGCCGGGCGAGACCCACGACCCGGACGCCCCGAAGCGCCGCCAGATGCTCCCGCCGGGCGTCCCGGACCCCAACGACTGGGGCCCCCTCAAGGGACAGCTCCCCCCGGCCCCCACCCGCCCCACCCGCACCCCCCGCCGCGACGGCGCAACCCCCCCGCCCCGCCGCACCCGCGCGGCAACGACCGACCCCGCCGCCCCGGCGGCCGCCCCGGACCCCACCGCCCCGGCGGAGGCCCCGGCCCGCCCGCCGCGCCGCACCCGCTCGGTCACCGACGGCTCCGCCAGCCAGGCGACGGCGCCCGAGCCGCCCCCCGGCGAAGCCGAACCTCCGGCTCGCCCGCCGCGTCGTACCCGCTCGGTCACCGACGGCTCGGCCAGCCAGGCGACGGCGCCCGAGCCGCCCCCCGGCGAAGCCGAGCCCCCGGCCCGGCCGCCGCGTCGCAGCCGCTCCGCGGCCGACGGCTCCGCCAGCCAGGCGGCGGCCGGGGCAGGCCCGGACGCCGAGGGGGGTCCCGCTCAACCCGGCGGAGCCGACCGGCGTCGGACCGCGCCCCGGAGCGCGGACGCGCCCTGGCACCACGCGAAGCCCGCCTTCGAGGAGCCGGCGGCAGAGCCGAAGGCCACGCCCGACACCGACACCGACACCGACACCGAAAACGGAGGCGACGCGTGAACGACGTCCTCGACGTCGCCCTGCGACTGATCGTCGTCTTCGCCGTGTTCCTCGTGCTTCCGCTCGTGGTCGGGCAGACGGAGCACAAGGTCATGGCCCACATGCAGGGCCGTCTCGGCCCCATGTACGCCGGCGGCTTCCACGGCTGGGCCCAGCTCGTCGCCGACGGAGTCAAGTTCGCGCAGAAGGAAGACATCGTCCCGGCGGGCGCCGACCGGCGGATCTTCCAGCTCGCGCCCGCCGTCGCCCTGCTCCCGTACCTGCTCGTCCTCGTCGCCGTCCCCATCGGCCCCGGCGAAGGCGCCGTCGGGCAGGTCATCGACGCCGGGCTGTTCTTCGTACTCGCCGTCATGGGCGTCGGAGTCCTCGGCTCCCTCATGGCCGGCTGGGCCTCGGCCAACAAGTTCTCCCTCCTCGGAGGCCTCCGCACCGCCGCACAGCTGCTCGCCTACGAGCTCCCCATGCTGCTCGCGGCCGCCTCGGTCGCCATGGCCGCCGGGACCGTGTCCCTCCCCGGCATCGTCGAGGCCTTCGAGTGGTGGTGGCTGCCCTGGCAGATCGTCGGCGGGCTCGTCTTCTTCACCGCCGGCCTCGCCGAACTCCAGCGGCCCCCCTTCGACATGCCCGTCGCCGACTCCGAGATCATCTTCGGCGCGTACACCGAGTACACCGGACTCCGCTTCGCGCTGTTCCTGCTCGCCGAGTACGCCGGCATCGTCGTCCTGTGCGCCCTCACCACCGTCCTCTTCCTCGGCGGCTGGCACGGCCCCTTCGGCGCCGACGGCCTCGGCTGGGTCTGGACCCTGCTCAAGACCGCGATCCTCGCCTTCGTCGTGATCTGGCTCCGCGTGAGCTACCCGCGGCTGCGCGAGGACCAGCTCCAGAAGCTCGCCTGGACCACGCTCATCCCGCTCGCGCTCGCCCAGATCGCGCTCACCGGCATCGTGAAGGTGGCGATCCAGTAATGCCCATCCCCGGATCCGGCCTCGCCAAGGGCCTGGCCGTCACGCTGCGCACGATGACGAAGCGCTCGCACACCGCCCAGTACCCCGAGGTGCAGCCCGAACTCCCGCCGCGCTCGCGCGGGGTGATCGGCCTGTTCGAGGAGAACTGCACGGTCTGCATGCTCTGCGCGCGCGAGTGCCCCGACTGGTGCATCTACATCGACTCCCACAAGGAGACCGTCCCGGCCGCCGCCCCCGGCGGCCGCGAGCGCAGCCGGAACGTCCTCGACCGGTTCGCCATCGACTTCTCCCTCTGCATGTACTGCGGCATCTGCATCGAGGTGTGCCCCTTCGACGCCCTCTTCTGGTCGCCGGAGTTCGAGTACGCGGAGACCGACATCCACGAACTCACCCACGAGCGCGACAAGCTGCGCGAGTGGATGTGGACCGTGCCGGCCCCGCCCGCGCTGGACCCGGCCGCCGAGGAGCCGAAGGAGATCGCCGCCGCCCGCAAGGCCGTCGAGAAGGCCGAAGCCGCCGCGGCGGCCCAGGCCGCAGCCGCGGCCGCCCCGGCCACCGAAGCGGACCCGGGCACCGGCCCGGGCACCGGCCCGGCCACCGGTCCGGCCACCGAAGCGGACCCGGGCACCGGTCCGGGCGCGCCCGGGCCCGGCAGCGGTACCCCCGACACCCCGGCCGGAGGCCCCGCCTGATGCTCACCGCCCACCTCGCGGCCGCCGCCCAGGGCCCCGGGTTCCTCTCCCCGACCGGCGTCGAGATCGCGTTCGTCCTCGTCGGCCTCGCCACCCTCGGCGCGGCCGTCATCACCGTCAACACCAAGCAGCTCGTGCACGCCGCCCTGTGGCTCGTCGTCGCGCTCGGCGGCATCGCCGTCGAGTACCTGCTGCTGACGGCCGAGTTCATCGCCTGGGTGCAGGTCCTGATCTACCTCGGTTCCGTGGTCGTCCTCCTCCTCTTCGGGCTGATGCTCACCAAGGCCCCCATCGGCCGCTCCCCGGACGCCGACTCGAACAACCGCTGGGTCGCGCTCGGCGTCGCCTCGGTCGCGGCCGCCGCGCTCGTCTGGGTCGTCGTCGACGCCTTCCGCACCACCTGGATCGACCTCGACGGCCCCGCCCAGGGCTCCACCAAGGTCTCCGGCGAGATCCTCTTCCAGCACTGGGTGCTGCCCTTCGAGGCGCTCTCCGTCCTCCTCCTCGCGGCCCTGATCGGCGCCATCGTGCTGTCCCGCAAGGACGACGCGCCCACCGCCGACGAGGCCGCCCCGGCCGGCCAGGCCGCCACCGCCGCCCCCGACGAAAGCAAGGGGCAGCGCTGATGCACCTCGCCTACCCCGCCGTGCTCGCGGCGCTGCTCTTCTGCACGGGCCTGTACGGAGTACTGGCCCGCCGCAACGCCATCCTGGTCCTGATGTCCGTCGAGCTGATGCTCAACGCCGTCAACCTCAACCTGGTGGCCTTCGACGTCTGGCTGCGCGACACCCTGCACGCCGGCCAGGCCCTCACCCTCTTCACCATCGCCATCGCCGCCGCCGAGATCGGCATCGGCCTCGCGATCGTGCTGATGGTGTACCGCAACCGGGGCACCTCGGACGTCGACCGGCTCCGCGACACCGCCGAGGGCCACGAACCCGACCAGAACGCAGCCCGGCCGGAGGTCGCCGCGTGAGCACCACGACCCTCGCCGTCCTCGTCCCCCTCCTCCCCTTCCTGGGCGCGCTGGCGGGACTCCTCCTGGGCCGCACCGCACCCGGGTTCGTCCGCCCCCTCGCGGTACTGCCGACGCTGGCCGCCGCCGTACTGGCCGTGGTCGTCGCCGTCCGCCAGGGCGGCGGCAAGCCCATCAGCGCGGCGACCGAGCTGACCCCGACCGGCTCCGTGCCGATCGACCTGTCGCTGTACCTGGACGGCTTCGCCGTGCTGGTCGCCGTCCTGGTCGGTGTCGTCGCCACCTGCGTACAGGTCTACTCGACGGCGTACCTCCGCGAGGACCCGCGCTACCCGTCGTACGCCGCTCTGGTCTCACTGTTCACCTCCGCCATGCTGCTCGTCGTCTACTCCGGCGACCTGATGGTGCTGCTGGTCGGCTGGGAGATCATGGGCATCTGCTCGTACTTCCTGGTCGGCCACTACTGGGAGACCGAGGCGGCCCGCTCCGCCTCCCTGAAGGCGTTCCTCGTCACCAAGCTCGGCGACGTCCCCTTCCTGTTCGGCCTGTTCGCGCTCGCCATCGACGCCGGCTCCTTCCAGATCACCAAGATCCTCGGCACCGTCGCCGCCGGCGGACTCGACCACCCGACGCTGATCGCCCTGCTCCTGCTCGCCGGCGTCGCGGGCAAGTCCGCGCAGTTCCCGCTGCACACCTGGCTCCCGGACGCCATGGCGGGCCCCACTCCGGTCTCCGCCCTGATCCACGCCGCGACGATGGTCGCCGCCGGTGTCTACTTCGTCGCCCGCCTCCTCCCCGTCTTCGCCGCCTCCCAGGCAGCGCTGGTGGTCATGGCCGTCATGGCGGCCGTCACGATGATCGGCTCGGGCCTGGCCGCCCTGGCCCAGGACGACATCAAGCGCGTGCTCGCCTACTCCACGATCGGCCAGCTCGGCTACATGACCGGGGCCCTGGCCGTCGGCGACCGCGAGGCCGCCGTCTTCCACCTCCTGTCCCACGGCGCCTTCAAGGCGCTCCTGTTCCTCGGCGCGGGCGTGATCATCCACGCCGCCGGTACGAACTCCCTGGCCGCCATGTCCCGCATGGACGGCCTGGCCAAGCGCATCCCCGACGCCTTCTGGACGATGACGATCGCGCTGCTCGCGCTCGCCGCGATCCCGCCGTTCGCCGGCTTCTTCTCCAAGGAAGCCGTCCTCGTCGCCGCCGAGCAGACCGCGACCGGCCACTCCGACCTCGCCCCCGCCACGGCCGGCTGGGTCGTCCTCGTCGCCGGCGTGCTGACCGCCCTGCTCACCGCCGCCTACGCCGCCCGGCTGTGGCTGATGGCCTTCCGCGGCCACGGCGCCACCGCCCCCGACCACGGCAAGGAGCCCCTCGCCATGACCGGCGTGCTGTGGCTGCTCGCCGTCCCGTCGATCGCGTTCGGCCTCGCCTTCGGCCCCCTCACCGACTGGCTCGACGGCAGCGGGCTCACCCCGACACTCGCCACCTCGCTCCTCGGCACCGGCGCCGCCGTCATCGGCGCACTGCTCACCTACGGCCTCTGGCAGCGCGCCACCGCGAAGGCCGCCGCGGCTCCCGCCGCGATCGGCGCCGCGGCCGCGGCGGCCGCCGGAGCCGCCACCGAGCAGCCGGCCGCCATGGCCGCCTCCACCTCCGCCGCCACCGCCGCCGCGGTATCCGCCGCCGAGACCCCCGAGGTGGACGAGGTGACCCACGACCACCCCGCCGTCCCGGCCGGACCCGCCCCCGACCCCGGGCGCGCGCTCCTCGGCCCCCTGTACCGCCACGCGGCCGCCGGTTTCCACCTCGACGCCGTCTACGACCGGCTGTTCGTCCGCCCCGTCCAGGCCTCGGCCGGCCTCGTCCGCTTCCTCGACCGCGAGGTCGTCGACACGTACGTCCGCGGCGCCGGCCTCGGCCCCCGGCTGCTCGGCGCCCTCGTCCGCCGCGCCCAGACCGGCAACGTACAGACCTACCTGAGCGCCCTGCTCGCCGGAGCCGTGGTCCTGGCGATCGCCACCGCCGTCCTCGCCAACGTCAACGCCGGATCGTGAGCCGTGAGTCAGCCGTGATTGATATCAGCCCGTCCGTGATGCAGTTCCTTCTGGCGTTCATCCTGGCCGCACCGCTCATCGGCGCCGCCGCGGCCCTCCTGCCGGCCCCGCCCGGACTGAGGGGCAAGAGTCCCGAACAGGCCGTGCTGCGCCACGGTGTGACCGTGACCGGCGTGATCCTCGCCGCGGCGATCGCCCTCACCCTGGGCTTCGACCACGACGCCCCGGCCCGCTTCCAGGCGACGACGGACATCAGCTGGATCCAGGCGCTGAACGTCCGGATCCACCTCGGCATCGACGGCATCTCGCTCCCCCTCCTCCTGATGACCGCGCTGCTGTTCTTCCTCTGCGCGCTCTACAGCTACTACAAGCTCCCCGAAGGCCCCTCCCCGAAGGCCTTCATCGCGCTGCTCCTCGTCCTCGAAGCCGGCACCCTCGCGACCTTCGCCGTCCTCGACCTGCTGCTGTTCTTCCTCGCCTTCGAGATGGTCCTCATCCCGATGTACTTCCTCATCGCCCGCTGGGGCGGTGCTCAGCGGCAGGCCGCCGCCTGGAAGTTCATCCTCTTCACGCTCCTCGGCTCCGTGGTCATGCTGCTCGGTCTGCTGCTGATCGGACTGAACAGCGGCACTTTCGACATGGTGGCACTCGCCTCTGACAACGGCCGCGAACTGACCCACACCACCCAGCTCCTGGCCGTCCTGGCCATCGGCATCGGCCTCGCCGTCAAGACCCCGATGTGGCCCCTGCACAGCTGGCTCCCCGACGCCCACACCGCCGCCCCCACCGTCGGCTCCGTCCTCCTCGCGGGCGTCCTGCTGAAGATGGGCACGTACGGGTTCGTGCGCATCCTGCTCCCCATCACCCCCGGCGGAATGCAGACCTTCGCCCCCTACCTGGGCGCCTTCGCCGCCATCGGCATCGTCTACGGATCCCTCGCCTGCCTCGCCCTCGCGCGCAAGGGCAACAAGGGCGACCTCAAGCGCCTCATCGCGTACTCCTCCGTCGGCCACATGGGCTTCGTACTCCTCGGCATCGCGACCATGACCCCCACCGGCGTCAACGGCGCGCTCTTCGCCAACATCGCCCACGGCCTGATCACCGGCCTCCTCTTCTTCCTGGTCGGCGCCCTCAAGGACCGCTACGGCACCGCCGACCTCGACACCCTCGCCGGGGCCACCGGCGCGGCCCTCTACGGCCGCGCCCCCCGCCTCGGCGCGTTCCTCGCCTTCGCCGCCGTCGCCTCCCTCGGCCTGCCCGGACTCGCCGGCTTCTGGGGCGAGATGCTCGCCCTGTTCGGCGCGTTCGACCCGGCCGAGGGCCTGTCCCGGCCCGCGTTCCTCACGTACATGGCCATCGGCGGTCTCGGCACCCTGCTCACCGCCGGCTACCTGCTGATCGTCGTACGGCGCGTCTGCATGGGCGACCCGAAGGCCAAGAGCGCCGCCCCCGCGGCCCTCCCGGACATCCAGCACTACGAGTTCGCCGCCTGGACCCCGCTCGTCGCCCTCACCGTCCTCGCCGGCCTGTGGCCCGCCGTCCTCCTCGGCCTCACCGATCCGGCCGTCCAGAAGCTCCTCGCCGGAGGCAACTCATGACGGTCCTGTCCGCCCTTCCCGCCCTCGCCGCGGGCCCCGCCCAGACCCCCGGCCTGGTCCAGTCCGTCGACTGGCTCGCCCTGGCGCCCGTGGTGATCACCGCCGCCGTCGGCCTCGTCGTACTCGTCGCCGACCTCTTCGTGGGGGAGAAGCGCAAGCCGCTGCTCGGCTGGATCTCCGTGGCCGGCCTGGCCGCCGCCACCCTCACCCTGCTGCCGCTGCGCGCCGGGGACCGCACCACCTTCTGCCTGACCGGCGACCCCGACGCGTGCAGTTACACCGCCGACCACTTCACGCTGGTCATCCAGTTCCTGGTGCTGGCCGGCGCGCTCGTCACCGCCCTGCTGTCGGTGACCGCCGTCCGCGACGCGCGGATGCCGGCCGGCGAGTACTGGTTCCTGCTGCTCTCCTCGGCGGCCGGCGCGGCCCTGCTGCCCGCCTCGCGCGACCTCGCCACCCTGATCGTCGCCCTCGAAGTCGCCTCGCTGCCCGCCTTCGCCCTCGTCGGCATGCGCCGCGGCGACCGGCTCTCCTCCGAGGCCGCCCTCAAGTTCTTCCTGTCCTCCGTCACCGCCACCGCCGTGTCGCTGATGGGCGTCAGCTTCGTCTACGCAGCCACCGGCTCCCTGCACCTCACCCAGGTCGCCGACCGCCTCGAAGACGTCCCCGGACAGCTCGACACCCTCGCCATGGCGGGCGTCGCGCTCACCCTCGTCGGCTTCGCCTTCAAGACCGCGGCCGTCCCCTTCCACTTCTGGGTCCCGGACACCTACGTCGGCGCGCCCCTGCCCATCGCCGGCTACCTGTCCGTGGTCGGCAAGGCCGTCGGCTTCACCGGCCTCATCCTCGTCACGGTGATCGCCTTCCCGGCGTACTCCGACATCTGGGGCCCGGCCCTCGCCGTCCTCGCCGCGCTCACCATGACGCTCGGCAACGCCGCCGCGCTGCGCCAGTCCGCGGACCGCGTGAACGGCGCCGTCCGGCTGCTCGCCTGGTCATCGGTCGGCCAGGCCGGCTACCTGCTGGTCCCGATCGCGGCCGCCGCGTACTCCGACCGCGACCAGATCGGCTCCACCGTCGCCTACGCGCTGATGTACGCCGCCGTGAACCTCGGCGCCTTCGCCGTGGCCGCGCTGGTCGCCCGTACGAAGCCGCTCCAGCGCCTCGCCGACTACCGGGGCCTGTACGCGCGGCGCCCGCTCGCCGCCCTCTCGCTGGCCTTCTTCCTGCTCTGCCTGGCCGGACTGCCGCCGGGCATCATCGGGCTCTTCGCCAAGGTCACCGTCTTCCAGTCCGCCGTCGACGCGGGCCTGGGCTGGCTGGCCGTGGTCATGGCGATCAACGTCGTGATCGCCCTGTACTACTACCTGCGCTGGACGGCGCTGCTCTTCCGCACCCCGGAGGAGGGCGGGGCCGCCCCGGACCCGGCCGCCGCCGCCCGTACGAGGGCTCCGCTGCCGGTCACGGCCGCGATCGTGCTCACCATCGTCACCGCGCTGGTGCTCTCGGGCGCCCCGCAGCTGGTGCTGCGCTTCGCCTCGGGCAGCTTCTTCCCGCAGTAGGCCGCGGCCCGGCCCGTACGCGGCCGTACGAGGCTCCGTACGCGGTCATACGCGGTCATACGCGGTCCTATGGCTCCCGTACGCGGTCGGGCCGGGGGCCTCACCCGTACGGCCCAACCCGCGCCACCGCCCCCGCCGCCCCCGCTCCGGCGGCGGCGCCGCCGGCCTGCCCTGGGAACCTGCCGCGCTCACCTCGCGTTGTCCATGAAGGGAGGGTCCACTGGACCGTAGACCCTCAAATCCATGACGGGGCTCCCCTGCCGCACCATTTGGAGGGCGTACCGTGCACCGCCGGCACAACGGGCTGAAGACCGCCGTACTCCTCGGCGGGCTGTCCGCACTCATCATCGTCATCGGGAGCTTCTTCGGACGGACCGGCCTCATCGTGGCCGTTCTGATCGCCCTCGGGACCAACGCCTACGCGTACTGGAACAGCGACAAGCTGGCTCTACGCGCGATGCGCGCCCGTCCCGTCAGCGAGTTCGAGGCCCCCGCTCTCTACCGCATGGTGCGCGAACTCTCCACGTCCGCGCGCCAGCCCATGCCCCGGCTCTACATCTCGCCGACCGAGGCCCCCAACGCCTTCGCCACCGGCCGCAACCCGCGCAACGCCGCGGTCTGCTGCACCGAGGGGATCCTGCGCATCCTCGACGAACGCGAGCTGCGCGGGGTCATCGGGCACGAGCTGAGCCACGTCTACAACCGGGACATCCTCATCTCGTCCGTCGCCGGAGCGCTCGCCTCCGTGATCATGTTCCTGGTGAACTTCGCCTGGCTGATCCCGGTCGGCCGCTCCAGCGACGACGAGGGCCCGGGCCTCCTGGGCATGCTCCTGATCATGATCCTGGGGCCCATCGCGGCGTCCGTGATCCAGCTCGCGATCAGCCGCTCGCGCGAGTACGAGGCCGACGCGTCCGGCGCCCAGCTCACGGGCGACCCGCTCGCCCTGGCCAGCGCCCTGCGGAAGCTGGACGCGGGCACCAAGCAGCTCCCGCTGCCGCCGGAGCCCCGTCTGGAGACCGCGAGCCACATGATGATCGCGAACCCGTTCCGGCCGGGCGAGGGCCTCTCCCGGATGTTCGCGACCCACCCCCCGATGGCCGAGCGGATCGCCCGGCTCGAACAGATGGCAGGACACCGGCAGTGAAGACAATCCTGAACGTCATTTGGCTCGTACTCAGCGGAGTCTGGCTGTTCCTGGCGTACTGCCTGGCGGGCGTGCTCCTCTGCATCACCATCATCGGCATCCCCTTCGGGATCGCCGCCTTCCGCATCGCCGTGTACGCGCTCTGGCCGTTCGGCTACACCACGGTCGAGCGCCACGACGCGGGCGCCGCGTCCTGCGTCGGCAACGTCCTGTGGCTGGTCCTGGCCGGCTGGTGGCTCGCCCTGAGCCACATCGTCACCGGCATCGCCCTCTGCGTCACGATCATCGGCATCCCGTTCGGCATCGCCAACTTCAAGATGGTCCCGCTGTCCCTGCTCCCGCTGGGCCGCGAAATCGTCCCCACGGACGCCCCGTTCGCCGCCCGCTGACCGGGAGAGGCGCAGGTCAAGGCGATTGTCAGTGGCGTCGGTCACACTGAACGCATGACCGAGACCGAGCAGTTGCCGAAGCAAGCCGCCCGCCGCGTGCGTAACTCCGCGCGCCACCAGGCGAACCGGCCGCCGGGACCACCCGGCGCCGGTGCGCCGACGGCGGCCGAAGACATATCCGGCCGGGCGTCCGCGCCCCGCGCGTGACCCTCGCCCGCACCCCGCAGGTCACCGCGCCCGCCACCGCCGAGGCGGCCGACAGCGCGCAGGCCGTCACCACACGGCCGGACAGCCCGACCGCTGCCACGGCCCGCTCCTTGACAGCTGAACCGAGAGCCCACGCGGAGACGTTCGCGATCGCGCATCAGGCCCGCGCCGGGCCATGAGCGCCGCCGGGGCGGACGCGGCGAAGACGCCCGCCGCCACCATCGCGCCCGGCCCGACGAAGACGACGGCGTCGCCGACGCCCAGCGTGCGTTCCGATGCGTCGTCCACGGGCGGAGGGCGGCCGGGCCGGAGGGGTTGCCGGGACCGGGTGCGCCCGGCGCGGTCAGGCGACGCCCTCGCGGCCGGGCAGCGGGGCCGCCCGCTTGCGCTCCCACCCGTCGAGCGCGGTCAGGCAGGCATGGTCGAGGTGGCGCAGCCCGCTCAGGTCGAGCCGTACCGACGGCGCGGGCGGCAGCGCGTCCAGGGCGTCGAGCAGCTTCGGCAGCCGCAGGAAGCTGGCGTTCCCCAGGATCCGGACGCACAGCTCATCGCCCTCCCACACCTCCTCGACGTGTACGTGGGAGGTCTCCCAGGCGGCCTTGGCGACCGCCAGCCCCAGGCCGACGAGCACCCCCTCGAAGAGATTGGTGGCCACGATCGCGGCGGCCGTCGCCACCAGCACCACCGCCTCGCCCCGGTGCGTGCGCCACAGCGCGGCCACCGCCCGGGCCGGCAGCAGCTTCCAGCCGGCGTGCAGCAGCACCCCGGCGAGCGCGGCGAGCGGCACCACCTCCAGCGCCTGGGGGAGTGCCACGGCGAACAGCAGCAGCCAGCCGCCGTGCATGATCCGGGCCGCCCGAGTGCGCGCCCCGGCCTCCACGTTGGCGGCGCTGCGCACGATGACGGCGGTCATCGGCAGCGCCCCGAGCAGCCCGCATACGGTGTTGCCGAAGCCTTGGGCGACGAGTTCCCGGTCGTAGTCGGTGCGGTCCCCGTCGTGCATCCGGTCCACGGCGGCCGCGCTGAACAGCGTCTCGGCGGAAGCGATCAGCGCGAGCGCGACCACGGTCCCGGCGACCCCGACGGAGGCCAGCACCCCGAAGTCCCCCCAGGCAGGCGGGGACACCGCGTCCAGGACCCCCGTGACCCGCACCTTCGCCACCGACAGTTCCAGCAGCGCGGCCGCGGCGGTCGCGGCCGCCACCCCGACCAGCGCGCCCGGTACGAGCCGCAGCCGGGCCGGCAGCCGCCGCCACACCACCAGGACGGCCACGGTCCCGGCGCCCAGCGCCACCGCGGCCCAGTCGGCCCGCCCGCCGAGCTCGGCCATGCCGCCGAGCTTCCCCAGGGTGTCCCCGGGCGCCGGGACACCGCCCAGCGCGTACAACTGCCCCGCGATCAGGACGAGCCCGATCCCGGCCAGCATCCCGTGCACGACGGCGACGGAGATCGCCCGGAACCACCGCCCGAGCCCGAGCGCCCCCATGCCCAGCTGGAGTACTCCGGCGGCCAGCACCAGCATCCCGAGCGCGGCCAGGCCGTACGCCGACACCGCCTCGTAGACGAGTACGGTCAGCCCCGCCGCCGGGCCGCTGACCTGCAGCGAGCTGCCCCGGAACCAGCCGGTGACCAGCCCGCCGACCACCCCGGTGACGATCCCCAGCTCGGCCGGCACCCCGGAGGCGACGGCGACCCCCACACAGAGCGGGAGCGCCACCAGCGCGACGACCACGGACGCCCCGAAGTCTTCGCGGAAACTGCCGGCCCCAGGCATGCGAGAACCCCCTGCCACACGGTGATGGATGCCACCCAGCGTGCTGGGCGCATCCGCCCACGCCTAGTGACCACAGGGGGTCCACAAAGGGGCGTGCGCCGCGCACGCCCCGCACACGCCCTTCCGAGCGCCTACCTTTAGCGGTAGTTCACGAACTGGATCGCGAAGTCCAGGTCCTTGCCCTTGAGGAGCTGCTGGATGGCCTGGAGGTCGTCACGGCTCTTGGAGCTGACGCGCAGCTCCTCGCCCTGGACCTGGGCCTTGACGCCCTTGGGGCCCTCGTCACGGATGATCTTCGCGACCTTCTTGGCGTTCTCCTGGGAGATGCCCTCCTCGATGGTGGCGAAGATCTTGTACTCCTTGCCGGACAGCTGCGGCTCACCGGCGTCGAGCGCCTTCAGCGAGATCCCGCGCTTGACCAGCTTGGTCTCGAAGACGTCGAGAACGGCCTTCACGCGCTCCTCGGAGTTCGCCTCCATCAGGATCTTCTCGCCGGACCAGGCGATCGACGCGCCGGTGCCCTTGAAGTCGTAGCGCTGCGAGAGTTCCTTGGCGGCCTGGTTGAGGGCGTTGTCGACCTCCTGCCGCTCGACCTTCGAGACGATGTCGAAACTGGAGTCGGCCATGTGCTGTGGCTCCTTGAAGTCGGCTGTGATGTGCCCCGTGGGGCGCGGCCGGACATCCCCGGCCCGCTCGGCAAAGCCTAGCCACCACGCCCGCCGGGAGCGCTGATCAATCAGGTGGCGGAGCACCCCCGCACATCAGGTATCGTTTACGTCGTTGCCACGGAGCGCCGCCGAAAGGCGGAAAGACGGCAGCGATCTTGGCGGTGTGCCCGAGTGGCCAAAGGGAGCAGACTGTAAATCTGCCGGCTCAGCCTACCCAGGTTCGAACCCTGGCGCCGCCACGCGAGTGAGACCCCCGTTACTGCGGAAACGCAGTGGCGGGGGTCTTCTCGTACACGCCCTCCCCACCGCCGCGGCGCCCGAAAACCCGTGGGCCCGGGCGGGGTCCGTGCGGCATGCTGGGCGCGTGATCAGCATCCGAAAGGCCCGTGCCGCGTAAGGCACCCTCGCAGGTCAGACTGGACCTGCCGCGCGCACCCTCCCGCAGGGACAGTCGCGCCGTCATCCCCGGCATCTCCGGCAAGGCCCTCGCCGAGATCGCCCGCCTCGAACGCCACCGCTACGCGCCCGGCGCCGCCTGGCACGCGCTGAGCCACTGGCGTGGAATCGTCCACGGCCGCGGCACCTGGGTGATGTACCCGAGGTTCTTCAGCGACCACCCGTGCTGCGACCCCCCGTGGGGCGGTGAGCACCGCCAGATACTGGAGGAGTTCCTCGCCGCGCTGCCGCGCCGGGCCCGGCGCGAGCTCCACGCCGTACTCGCGCCGCTCGACGCCCGGTTCCTCGCGCGCACGCTCAGCGATCCGTACGCGGCGCCCGGCGATCCGTGGTGGCGCCGGCGGCTGGAGAGCCCGTGAGCCCCCGCCCCCGTGGGCCGCCTCGGCTACTCCACCGTCAGGTGGTACGTCGTATCGACCCAGAACCCGTCCGCCGCCGCGGCCTTGATCTCCAGGACGAACTGCCCCGCCGGCAACGGGCCGAGCCCGCACCACAGCCCCCACGCCCGGCGCGGCACCCCCAGCACCGCGAACCGCTTCGAGGAGAACTCGCTCAGCTCCAGCGGCGAGCCGTTCAGGTACGCCTCGGCCCGCTTCACCTCCAGCCGCCGCGGCCCGCCCGCGAACGGCACCGCCACCGCCTGGGTGTTGAGGACCGGGAAGAACACCGGCACGCCCGAGGGGATCGGGCACCGCCTCACCACCCGCCCCCCGTACGTGCCCGCGAGGAACCACACGTCCTGCGGCTGCCGCCAGTCGGCGTACCTCCCCGTGGTGTCACTGACCGGGCTCCGGTCCTCCGGGGCCGACAGCGCCCACTGCCACCACCGGGCCGCCAGCCGGCCGCCCTCCGCCTCGCCGATGCGTCCGTCCCCGCCGCCCATGCCCCACCCCGGCACCTCGTACGACCACCCCCTGCGGTCGAATTCCGTGTGACCCTATCGGGCGCCCCGGCCGCACCGATGCGGGCGTCCGGTCGTTCTCCCGGCGTGAAACGGACTTCGGACACGGGTGGCAAAGTCGGCGGCGGGGTACTCCTCGCCCTGCTCGGCGCCGGGATCCCGGCCCTGGTGGGAGCGGCCCTGGACAGCCGTGTGGGGGAGCCCTACCAGGAGACCCGGCTCTACAGCGCCGAGTTCTGACCGGCGGACGGGCTGAGCGGCGGACGGGCTGAGCGGCTGAGCGGCGGCCGGCGCCGGTCAGTTGCCCGCCACGTCCTTCACGGCCACCTCGACCGGCGTCGAACCGGAGACCAGCTCCAGCGTCAGACCGGCCGTCGCCGGGGTCTCGATCAGCTCCGCCAGCACCGCCGCCACGTCGTCGCGCGGGACCGACCCGCGCCCCGTCCGCACCTCCAGCCGGACCAGGCCCCTGCCCGCGTCGTCGACCAGCGCGCCCGGGCGCAGCACCGTCCACTCCAGCCCCAGCCGGGTGCGGACGTGGTCGTCGGCCTCGCCCTTGGCCCGCAGATAGGCGTCGAACACCTCGTCGCCGTCGTGCCAGGCGTCCGCCCCCATCGAAGAGACCATCAGGAACCGCCGCACCCGCGCCCGTTCGGCGGCGTCGGAGAACAGCACCGCCGCGGCCCGGTCCACGGTGTCCTTGCGCTCCACCCCACTGCCCGGGCCGGCGCCGGCCGCGAACACCGCCACGTCCGCGCCTTGCAGGATCCCCGCCACGTGCTCCACCGAAGCCGACTCCAGGTCGCAGAGCACCGGCTCGGCGCCCGCCTCCCTGAGGTCGTCGCCCTGTGCCGGATCGCGGATGATGCCCGCGACCTCGTACCCGCGTGCGGAGAGCAGCCGCTCCAGCCGCAGCGCGATCTGACCGTGTCCACCCGCGATGACGATGCGCATGCCCCGACCGTACGACGAGCCGGGCGCCCACGCCCGCGAACGGCGGGCGGACGCTCAGGGCCCGGGCTCCATCCGGCCCTGCCGGGGCAGGTCCAGGGCCACCGCGACGGCGGAGTCGCAGTACTCCCGCACGGCACTCGTACGGGCTACCACCCGCCCCCGGTGGATCACGATCCGGCTGTACGCCAGGGACAGCACGCCCGCGATCCGGTCCCCGCGCACGGCGAGCAGCTCCGCCGGGAAGCCGGCCTCCACCCGTACCTCCGGCAGCCCCATCGCCTCGCGGGCGGCGGCGCTGACCGACGCGTACGCCTCGGCGGGGCGCAGCCCGCCCTGGGAGGCCAGCAGGTACGCGGCCTCCAGCGGGTCCCCGCGGCCGACCGGGTTCCCGGCGTCCCGCAGCGCCCCGCTCCCGGCCGCGACCCGGACCCCGGCGGCGCGCAGCAGCCGTACGGGCGCGGTGCGCAGGCCCCGGCGCTCCAGGGCCGCGCAGTCCCCCTGGGGCAGGCAGGTCACCCGTACCCCGGCGGCGGCCAGCTGGTCGGCCGCCCGGTGCGCCGCCTCCAGCGGGAGCCGGGACAGGCCGCCGCAGGGGCCGATGGTGACCCCGGGGCGCAGCCCGCCGGACATCGCCGCGAGCCGGGCCAGGCGGGCGGGATCGTCACCGTCCGTGTGCAGGTCCACGGGGCAGCCGTGCTCGGCGGCGAGTTCCAGGACGGCTTCGAGGAAGCCCGTCGGGTCGGGGTCCAGGTCCGGGCAGCCGCCGATCACGGCGGCGCCCATCTTCACGGCGTCGCGCAGCCGGGCGAGCCCGTCGGCCCCGGCCACGCCGGTGAGGAGGCGGGGCACGGCGACGGCGGTGAGGTCGGTGAGGCCGCGCAGCGAACGGCGGGCCTGGAGCACGGCCTCCATGGGGCCGAGGCCGTGCACGTCGCCGATCCGGACGTGGGACCGCAGGGCCGTCGCACCGTGGCCGAGCTGGAGCAGGGCCGCCTCGGTGGCGCGGCGCTGGACCTCGTCGGGCGTGTAGGAGACCGGGCCCTCGCCGTCGGCGGTCAGCGCGGTGTCCCCGTGGGCGTGCGGCTCGGCGGGGGCGGGGAGCAGCAGGTAGCCGCCGAGGTCCACGCGGGAGAGGGCGGGGGCGGGGAGGCTGCCCGCGGTGCCGACGGCCTGGATCCGGCCGCCGCCGAGCCGGACGTCGACGGTGCGGCCGTCGGTGAGGCGGGCCCCGGCGAGCAGCAGGCCGGTGGACTCGGCGGCGGCCGCGTTCCCGCCGCAGCCCTCGCCGCCGCGGCCGCTGCGCGGGGAGTGGGACGGCTGCTGCGGCTGGCTGTCGGACATCGCGCTCCTGCGGTGGCTCGGGCGGTTCCTGGGCGGGGTTGTGGCCCGTGGCCCGCGGCCCAAGATCACGCAGCGTGGTCAGAGCCTAGGGGGCCGGGGTGCCCGCTTCGCGGAGGAGCGCAATAGTCGTACCGGTGTGGTGCACGTCCTGGCGCTCGGGCGGAGGCGCCGGGTCGGAGAGGTGGGGCGAAGGGGTGGGGCGAGCGCGGCGCGTGGCGCTTGGGGCGGATGCGGAACCGGTGACGGGGAGGGCCGGTGGTGAGCCCGGTCACAAAAGGGGCCGAAATCGGCTCGGGAGGCCTCTCGTCCTTGATCGGAAATGCCGACCGGACCCCCTCGGAGCCCGGTCCTCCCAAAGGATTTGGGCGATGGGCGCGCAACCGTGTAATGTCTTCCTCGCTCGCCCCAATAGCTCAGTCGGTAGAGCGTCTCCATGGTAAGGAGAAGGTCTGCGGTTCGATTCCGCATTGGGGCTCTGGTGAGAGAGGTTCCCTACCCTCGGGTGGGGGGCTGATCACATCAAAGCGGCGTAGCTCAGTCGGTAGAGCAAGCGGCTCATAATCGCTGTGTCACCGGTTCAAGTCCGGTCGCCGCTACACACAGTAGCCGATTGCGGGGTCGGTCTCCCGGTCGGCTACTCTTGTATGCGTTCATCCGTCCCAATTGTCCGTCAAGGAGCACTCACGTGGCTGCCACCGACGTCCGCCCGAAGATCACGCTGGCCTGCGTGGAGTGCAAGGAGCGGAACTACATCACCAAGAAGAACCGGCGTAACAACCCGGACCGCATGGAGATGAAGAAGCACTGCCCGCGCTGCAACTCGCACACCGCGCACCGCGAGACCCGCTGACCCCAGCGAAGTCTCAAATACAGGCACCGTCATGAGGTCGTCCCCTTCATTGGGGGCGGCCTTGTGTCGTTTCCGCAGCCGTCTTTGTTGTTCCGGTTGTTTTCGAGTCCCTTCAATCAGGAGGTAGTGAGCCATGGCGCTCGACCAGTCCTTCGTGGGGCGGAGCTACCCGCCCACCGATCCGTACGAGGTCGGCAGGGAGAAGATCCGTGAATTCGCGGTAGCGGTGGGTGACGCCAATCCCGTCTACACCGACCCCGATGCGGCCAAGGCGTTCGGGCACATGGACGTGATCGCCCCCCCGACCTTTGTGTTTGCCATCACATTCACGGCGGCGAGCCAGGTCATCGAGGACCCGCAACTGGGTCTGGACTACAGCCGGGTCGTGCACGGGGACCAGAAGTTCGCGTACACCCGCCCGGTGCGCGCCGGCGACCGTCTCTCGGTGACCTCCACGATCGAGGCCGTGAAGTCGATGGCGGGCAACGACATCATCGACATCCGCGGCGAGGTCCACGACGAGACCGGCGAGCACGTGGTGACGGCGTGGACGAAGCTCGTGTCCCGCGCCCCCGAGGAGGCCTGAGATGACCGCGCAGATCCAGTACGCCGACGTCGAGGTCGGCACCGAACTGCCGTCGGGGTCCTTCCCCGTGACGCGCGCCACGCTCGTGCGGTACGCGGGGGCCTCGGGCGACTTCAACCCGATCCACTGGAACGAGAAGTTCGCCAAGGAGGTCGGACTGCCGGACGTGATCGCGCACGGCATGTTCACGATGGCCGAGGCGATCCGCGTCGTCACCGACTGGGTCGGCGACCCGGGTGCGGTGGTCGAGTACGGCGTCCGGTTCACCAAGCCGGTCGTGGTCCCCAACGACGAGCGGGGCGCGGTGATCGAGGTCTCGGCGAAGGTGGCCGTGAAGCTGGACGACAACCGCGTCCGCGTGGACCTGACGGCGATGAGCGCGGACCAGAAGGTCCTGGGCATGTCCCGCGCGGTCGTCCAGCTGGGCTGAGGCCGGGCCCGTGCCCGGGGTGGTGCTGGATAGGCGCCCGACCGGTGTCGGAACGGAGCCCGGGGCGACTCCGGGTGGCTCGTTGCACTGAGGTCCCGGGACCGGGGTGGGCTGGGCCGGGGCCGGCCCGGTGCGGTGCGGGCTGGGCCGGGGCCGGGCTGGCTCGGGGCGGCCCGCCGTCCGGCCCGGCCCGGCCGGGTTGTGGGGCCGGTCCGGCCTTGGTGGCGGTGCGTGGGCGGCCTTCAGGTGTGTGGTGGGCTGAGGTACAAGCGTGACCTGCAAGAAGAGGGCCGCCCGGGGCTGGCGTCGGCCGTTACCCGCCGGTTCGATCTCCCGGGCGATCAGACGCCCCTGCCGCCGTCCGGTTGAACCCGAGGGTCCGCGCGCGGGCCGGAGCGCTTCCTGGCCGTACCGGTCGGTGGTCCTTTGGTTGTACCGGTCGGTGGTCCCTCTGGGAGGGACCACCTCTGGGCTCTGGTGGGCCGGCCTGATCCCGGCGTCCCTCCGCGCATCATCGGATCGACCGTGCACCCGGAGATCGCCTCTGGGCCCTGGTGGGTCGGCCTGGTCCCGGCGGTCCCTCCGCCCACCGTCGCCATCACCATCCCCATCGGGTCGTCCGCGCACCGGGGACCGTTCGGGCGCCAGCGGGCCGTCCGGGAGTCAGCGGATCGTCCTGGAGTCAGGGGACCGTTCGGGCCCTGGCGGGTCGTGCGGGCGTTGGGGACCGTCCGGGCCCCGGCGGATCGTCCGGGCATTGGGAGACCGTCCGGGCCCCGGCGGATCGTCCGGGCATCGGGAGACCGTCCGGGCCCCGGCGGATCGTCCGGGCGTCAGGGGACTCTCCGGGCCCCGGCGGATCGTCCGGGCGCAGGGGGATCCTCGGCGCACCGGGGGCGTGTTTGGGCACCAGGGGTTTGTCTGGGCGGCCACCACGCACGAGTCGGCGGGTGACGGCCGGCCTCAGCCCCCGGCGGGCCTCTTCTTGCAGGTCACGCTTGTACCTCAGCCCACCACCGGCCCGGCGGCGGCCGATGAAACTCATGCGCACCCCCACCCCGGTTCCCTCGACCCCGCTCTTGCTTCCCCATCCCGCTCCCACCCCCAACCTCGCTCGCCCCTCCCAACCCTGGCCCCACCCCAACCCCACCCCAACCCCGCTCGCGCCTCCCAACCCCGCCCAACCCCGCTCGCGCCTCCCAACCCCGCCCAACCCCGCTCGCGCCTCCCAACCCCGCCCAACCCCGCTCCCACCCCCACCCCCCAGTTGACGAAGTTAGTGATTGAGCACTAACTTCGAATCATGGCAAGGATGAGCGCAGAAGAGCGGCGCGAGAGCGTCATTCGCGCGGCGATGCACGAGTTCGCCCGTCGCGGCTATTACGGGACCTCCACCGAGGCGATCGCCAAGCGCGTCGGGGTCTCGCAGCCGTATCTCTTCCGGCTCTTCCCGAACAAGCAGGCCATCTTCCTGGCCGCCACCACGCGCTGCATGGAGGACATCCGGCTCGTCTTCGAGGAGGCCGCCGAGGGCCGCACCGGCGACGAGGCGCTCGGCGCCATGGGGGACGCCTACATGAAGCTGATCACCGAGCACCCCGACAAGCTCCAGATGCAGCTCCAGGTCAACGTGACCGTCGCCGCCGCCGAGGCCGCCGGGGAGCTGGAGTTCGGCCGGCTGGTGCGGGCCGGCTGGGAGGGGCTGTGGGACACCGTCCGCATGCCCCTCGGGGGAGATGTGGAAGCGGCCACGAGCTTCATGGCGCACGGAATGCTCATCAACACCCTCTCCGCCCTCGGCTTCCCGCCCGAGCACCGGGTCTGGGCGGGCTGCTATCCCGCCGCCAAGCCCGTCCGTGCCAAGGGGGAAGAGGGGGCGCAGGAGTGAGGGCGGGGGCTCCGCGGCCCCGGCCGCGGCCCCGGTCGTCCGGCCGGCGCCGTCCGCCCGTTCGTATGGGCACGAAAGTTAGTCAGTAATCACTAACAAAGACTTCCAGGGGGAAATCGTGACCACGCACACCGCCACCGCCTCCGGCGCCGTCACCGACGGCGCCCGGCTCCGGGGGCCCGCCGTCTGGGCGCTTCTCATCACCGCCACCGCCGGATTCATGGCGGCCCTCGACAACCTCGTCGTCACCACCGCCCTCCCCGCCATCCGCGAGGACCTCGGCGGGAAGCTGGAGGACCTCGAATGGACGGTGAACGCCTACACCCTCACCTTCGCCGTCCTGCTCATGTTCGGCGCCGCCCTCGGTGACCGCTTCGGGCGCCGCAGGCTCTTCATCGCCGGCCTCGCCGTCTTCACCGGAGCCTCCGCCGCCGCCGCCCTCTCGCCCGGCATCGACGAACTGATCGCCGCCCGCGCCGTCCAGGGCGTCGGCGCCGCGATCATGATGCCGCTCACCCTCACCCTGCTCACCGCCGCCGTCCCGGCCGCCCGCCGCGGCATGGCCCTCGGCATCTACGGAGCCGTCACCGGCCTCGCCGTCGCCAGCGGCCCCCTCATCGGCGGCAGCCTCACCGAGCACATGTCCTGGCAGTGGATCTTCTGGCTCAACGTCCCCATCGGCCTCGCCCTGATCCCGCTCGCCCGCCTCCGCCTCGCCGAGTCCTCGGCCCCCCAGTCCCGCCTCGACATCCCGGGCACCCTGCTCATCAGCGGCGGCCTCTTCGGCATCGTCTACGGCCTGGTCAACGCCAACGCGCACGGCTGGACCAGCGCCCCCGTCCTCACCGGCCTGATCGGCGGCGCCGCGCTCGTCGGGTGGTTCATCCGTCACGGCTTCCGCAGCGCCAACCCCATGCTCCCCATGCGCCTCTTCCGCGACCGTGGCTTCTTCGGGATCAACTTCGCCAGCCTGCTGATGTTCGTCGGCATGTTCGGCTCGATCTTCCTGCTCAGCCAGTACTTCCAGGGCGTCTCCGGCTACTCGCCCGCCGAAGCCGGACTGCGCATGCTGCCCTGGACCGGCATGCCGATGATCGTCTCCCCGATCGCGGGCATCCTCGCCGACCGGATCGGCAGTCGACCCGTCATCTCCGCCGGTCTCGCCTTCCAGGCCACCGGGCTCGCCTGGTACGCCATGACCCTGTCCGCCGACATGTCGTACACCGCCCAGCTCCCCGCCCTGATCCTCAGCGGCATCGGCATGGGTCTGTACTTCGCCCCCGCCTCCTACGCCCTGATGGCCACCGTGGCCCCCGCCGACCAGGGCAAGGCCTCCGGCACCAACAGTGCCCTGCGCGAGGTCGGCGGCGCGCTCGGCATCGCCGTCCTCGCCTCCGTCTTCTCCGCCCAGGGCGGCTACGAGAGCCCGCAGGCCTTCACCGACGGCACCGTCCCCGCCCTGTGGATCGGCGCGGGAGCCGTCGCCGCCGCCTCCCTGTTCGCCCTGCTGCTCCCCTCCAAGGCGAAGGAACAGAGCCGGCGCCCGGCCGCCGCCGGGGCGGCAGCCCGCGAGGAGCTCGTCGTCCTCGACAAGGCGCCGGCCCACTGACCATCCGGCCCGAGCCGAGCGCGCCGGGCGAGTACGGTCCGTGGCCCCGCAGGGATGCGAGGGGCACGGACCGTACTCTTGTGCACGTGCAGGAACTCCACGACGCCCCCCTCGCCCCGCTGACCACCTTCCGCCTCGGTGGTCCCGCAGCCCGCCTGGTCACCGCGGTCACCGACGCCGACGTGATCGACGCCGTCCGCGCGGCCGACGACAGCGGGACCCCGCTCCTCGTCATCGGCGGCGGCAGCAACCTGGTCATCGGCGACCAGGGCTTCGACGGCACCGCCCTGCGCATCGCGACCACCGGCTTCACCCTGACGGGCACCACCCTGGAGCTCGCCGCCGGGGAGAACTGGAGCGCGGCCGTCGCCCGTACGGTCGAAGCGGGCCTCGCCGGCGTCGAATGCCTCGCCGGCATCCCCGGCTCCGCCGGCGCCACCCCGATCCAGAACGTCGGGGCGTACGGCCAGGAAGTCTGCGACACCATCACCGAGGTCGTCGCCTACGACCGCACCCGCCGCGAGACGGTCACGCTGACCGCCGCCGAGTGCGCGTTCTCGTACCGCAACAGCACCTTCAAGGACCAGCCCGACCGGTACGTCGTGCTCCGCGTCCGCTTCGCCCTGGAGGACGCCGGCGGGCTGTCCGCGCCGATCAAGTACCCCGAGACCGCCCGCGCGCTCGGCGTCGAGGCCGGCGACCGGGTGCCCGCCGCCACCGCCAGCGCCACCGTGCTGAGGCTGCGCGCCGGCAAGGGCATGGTGCTGGACCCCGCCGACCACGACACCTGGTCCGCCGGCTCCTTCTTCCACAACCCGGTCCTCGGCGACGAGGCGTACGCCGCCTTCCTCGCCCGCGTCCAGGACCGCCTCGGCCCCGACACCGCCCCGCCCGCCTACCCGGCCGGCGACGGGCGTACGAAGACCAGCGCGGCCTGGCTGATCGACAAGGCCGGATTCACCAAGGGCTACGGCGCCGGCCCCGCGCGCATCTCCACCAAGCACACCCTCGCCCTGACCAACCGCGGCCAGGCCACCACCGAGGACCTCCTCGCCCTGGCCCGCGAGGTCGTCGCGGGCGTCCACGCGGCCTTCGGCGTCACCCTGGTCAACGAGCCGGTGACGGTCGGCGTCAGCATCTGAAGGAGCCCGGGCGCGCCATGCAATGCCCCCTGCACGGTGCCGGAACGGACCCCACCCGCCTGGTGGGACGCACGATCAGCGGCATCGTCGCGTCGTGGCACGTCTACGAAGGCGAACGCTCCGAGGCACCGCTCGACGTCTGGCTGATCGACAGCGAGGGCGAGTCCACCCGGATCACCACCGGGTCCGACTGGTGCCTCATCGTGGAGTCCGCCACCCCGCACGAGCCGTACGACATGGGGGAGTGGGGCCGCATCGAGGTCGGCGAGGACCTCGGCTACCACCCCTTCCTGCGCCACCTCGGCCACACCGTGGCGACCGTCGCCGAGTTCGCGGCCCCGCAGACCGGGCGCACCCACCTGGAGATCGGCTTCGCCGACGGCGACCGCGTGCGCGCCGACTGCTGGGAGGGCGACCTGCGGCTCACCCGCTGACGGCTACGGGGCCAGCCAGTGGTCGATCCCGGCCAGCAGCTTCGCCTGTACGTCCTCGGGCGCGGCCGAACCGCGTACGGACTGCCGCGCCAGCTCGGCGAGCTCCGCGTCCGTGAAGGCGTGGTACCGGCGCGCGATCTCGTACTGCGCGGCCAGCCGGGACCCGAACAGCAACGGGTCGTCGGCGCCCAGCGCCATCGGCACCCCGGCCTCGAAGAGGGTCCGCAGCGGGACGTCCTCGGGCCGCTCGTACACACCGAGGGCGACGTTGGAGGCCGGGCACACCTCGCAGGTGATCTGCCGGTCGGCGAGCCGCTTGAGAAGGCGGGGATCCTCCGCGGCCCGCACGCCGTGCCCGATGCGGGCGGCGTGCAGGTCGTCGAGGCAGTCGCGGACGGAGGCGGGGCCGGTCAGCTCACCGCCGTGCGGGGCGGCGAGCAGGCCGCCCTCGCGGGCGATGGCGAAGGCCCGGTCGAAGTCACGGGCCATGCCGCGGCGCTCGTCGTTGGAGAGGCCGAAGCCGACGATGCCGCGGTCGGCGTAGCGGACGGCGAGGCGGGCCAGGGTACGGGCGTCCAGGGGGTGCTTCATCCGGTTCGCGGCGATCAGGACGCGCATCCCGAGCCCGGTCTCGCGGGAGGCGGCGTCGACGGCGTCCAGGATGATCTCGACGGCCGGGATCATGCCGCCGAGCAGCGGGGCGTAGGAGGTGGGATCCACCTGGATCTCCAGCCAGCCGCTGCCGTCCCGGACGTCCTCCTCCGCGGCCTCGCGCACCAGGCGCCGGATGTCGTCGGGCTCGCGCAGGCAGGAGCGGGCGGCGTCGTAGAGCCGCTGGAAGCGGAACCAGCCGCGCTCGTCGGTGGCGCGGAGCTTGGGCGGCTCGCCGGCGGTCAGCGCGTCGGGGAGGCGCACGCCGTACTTGTCGGCTAGCTCCAGCAGGGTCGATGGGCGCATCGACCCGGTGAAGTGCAGGTGGAGGTGGGCCTTCGGCAGAAGCGTGAGATCGCGTACGTGCTCCATCCGGTGATCCTGCCGCATATGTCACCCGATTGGCAGCGCATTACCTGAACGGGACATTGCCCGAACGCGAATCCGAGGGTCGCGGGAGCCCGCGGGAGCCGCGAACGCCGGAGCGGCGGCACCCCCGTGGGGTGCCGCCGCTCCGGGAACGGTTCCGCGCGCCGCTCTAGGCCTTGGCCTCCGCCAGCAGCTTCTGGATGCGGGACACGCCCTCCACCAGGTCCTCGTCGCCCAGGGCGTACGAGAGGCGCAGGTAGCCCGGGGTGCCGAAGGCCTCGCCCGGGACGACCGCGACCTCGGTCTCGTCCAGGATCAGGGCCGCGAGCTCGATGCTGCTCTGCGGGCGCTTGCCGCGGATCTCCTTGCCGAGGAGCTCCTTGACCGACGGGTACGCGTAGAACGCGCCCTCCGGGGTCGGGCAGAAGACGCCCTCGATCTCGTTCAGCATCCGCACCATCGTCTGGCGGCGCCGGTCGAAGGCGGTGCGCATCTTGGCGACCGCGTCCAGGTTCCCGGAGACGGCGGCCAGCGCCGCGACCTGGGCCACGTTGGAGACGTTGGAGGTGGCGTGCGACTGCAGGTTGGTCGCGGCCTTGATGACGTCCTTCGGGCCGATGACCCAGCCCACCCGCCAGCCCGTCATGGCGTACGTCTTGGCGACGCCGTTGACGACGATGCACTTGTCGCGCAGCTCGGGCACGATCGCCGGCAGCGAGACGAACTTCGCGTCGCCGTAGACCAGGTGCTCGTAGATCTCGTCGGTCAGCACCCACAGGCCGTGCTCGGCGGCCCAGCGGCCGATGGCCTCCGCGTCGGCCTCCGGGTACACGGCGCCCGTCGGGTTGGACGGGGAGACGAACAGGACGACCTTCGTCCGCTCGGTCCGCGCGGCCTCCAGCTGCTCCACGGAGACGCGGTAGCCGGTGGTCTCGTCGGCGACGACCTCGACCGGGACACCGCCCGCGAGGCGGATCGACTCCGGGTAGGTGGTCCAGTACGGCGCCGGGACGATGACCTCGTCGCCCGGGTCGAGGATGGCCGCGAACGCCTCGTAGATCGCCTGCTTGCCGCCGTTGGTGACCAGGATCTGCGACGCGTCGACCTCGTAGCCGGAGTCGCGGAGCGTCTTCGCGGCGATCGCGGTCTTGAGCTCGGGCAGACCGCCGGCCGGCGTGTAGCGGTGGAACTTCGGGTTGCGGCAGGCCTCGATCGCGGCCTCGACGATGTAGTCCGGGGTCGGGAAGTCGGGCTCGCCCGCGGCGAAGCCGATCACCGGGCGCCCGGCGGCCTTGAGCGCCTTGGCCTTGGCGTCGATGGCGAGGGTGGCTGACTCGGAAATGGCGCCGATACGGGCGGACACGCGGCGCTCGGAGGAAGGCGTAGCAGAGGTCATGCGGCCAATCGTCCCAGACGTCCTTGAAGCCCCGCACACCGTTTCAGTGAGCGGACGCGATGGGTCCGCATGGCGATCTCACACGCGCTCCTGAGCCCGCCGACGATCTTCCGGCGGCTTCTGTTCGACGTCAGGGCCCGGACCACGTACACTCACCTGTCGTTGGCCCCCGCCGATCGCCCCAGAGCGTGAGCACTCCGTGCACTCGCTCGGATGCGGTAGGTTGGGGAACGCAAAGGGTCGTAGCTCAATTGGTAGAGCACTGGTCTCCAAAACCAGCGGTTGGGGGTTCGAGTCCCTCCGGCCCTGCTCCACACTCCTTCTCGGACGTGTGCGCAGGTACGTACTTCGATGCAACGCCGTGCGGCGCAACCGGGCGCGGCTACGGCCACGACCCGGATTCAGGTGAGAGACATGACGGACGCCCTGGGCTCCATCGACATGCCTGATGCCGAGGACGACACCCGCGAGAAGAAGGCCCGCAAGGGCGGCAAGCGCGGCAAGAAGGGCCCTCTGGGCCGGCTCGCGCTGTTCTACCGTCAGATCGTCGCGGAACTCCGCAAGGTTGTCTGGCCCACTCGGAACCAGCTCACGACGTACACCACCGTGGTGATTGTCTTCGTCGTCATCATGATCGGTCTGGTGACCGTGATTGACTATGGGTTCCAGCAAGCCATCAAGTTCGTCTTCGGCTGATCCCCGCGGAGGGCGGCGCCTTGATGGGTGCCGCCCGTTTTCGCATGTTCGACCACCTTTTGTATCCAGGAAGAAGCAGCCACCGTGTCTGACCCGAACCTGAACGTGAGCCCCGACTCCGTCGAGTCCGTCGAGGACGAGCTCGACATCGTCGAGGCTGCAGACGCTGTGGACCCCGATGAGGCCGAGCTCGCCGACGCCGAGGCCGGCATCGCCGCGGAGGACGCCGCGCTGCACGTCGAGGACGAGGCTGACGCCGACGTTGAGGACGCCGCCGACACCGAGGCTGACGACGACGACACCGAGGCTGCCGAAGACGACGCCGCCGAGGACGAGGGCGACGTCGAGGCCGAGGCCGACACCGACGGGGAAGAGGCCGAGGAGGCCGCCCCCGCCGAGCCCGTCGACCCCATCCAGGCCCTCCGCGAGGAGCTCCGCCTGCTCCCCGGCGAGTGGTACGTGATCCACACCTACGCGGGCTACGAGAAGCGCGTGAAGGCCAACCTGGAGCAGCGCGCCGTCTCGCTGAACGTCGAGGAGTTCATCTACCAGGCCGAGGTGCCCGAGGAAGAGATCGTCCAGATCAAGAACGGCGAGCGCAAGAACGTCCGGCAGAACAAGCTGCCCGGTTACGTTCTCGTCCGCATGGATCTGACGAACGAGTCCTGGGGCGTCGTCCGCAACACGCCTGGCGTCACCGGCTTCGTCGGCAACGCGTACGACCCGTACCCGCTGACCCTGGACGAGATCGTCAAGATGCTCGCCCCGGAGGCGCAGGAGAAGGCCGCCAAGGCCGCCGCGGAAGAGGCCGGTCTGCCCGCGCCCGCCGTCAAGCGCACCATCGAGGTCCTGGACTTCGAGGTCGGCGACTCGGTCACCGTCACCGACGGCCCCTTCGCCACGCTGCAGGCGACGATCAACGAGATCAACCCGGACTCGAAGAAGGTCAAGGGCCTCGTTGAGATCTTCGGCCGCGAGACCCCGGTCGAGCTGAGCTTCGACCAGATTCAGAAGAACTGATCTTCTGAGACAACGCTTCCGGACAGGTCAGATCGCCCCGCGAAGGGCGGTCTGACCTGCTCGGTTTTTAGCCCCGCTCCGATACCCGTTATCGTGGTGCGGTATGCCTCCATCCGGATGACCGGATTGGCGGCGAAAAACTCTCACTAGGACCCGGAGAGAGCAATGCCTCCCAAGAAGAAGAAGGTCACGGGGCTTATCAAGCTCCAGATCAAGGCCGGTGCGGCCAACCCGGCTCCGCCGGTCGGCCCCGCGCTCGGTCAGCACGGCGTCAACATCATGGAGTTCTGCAAGGCCTACAACGCCGCGACCGAGTCGCAGCGTGGCATGGTCGTGCCGGTGGAGATCACGGTCTACGACGACCGCTCCTTCACCTTCATCACGAAGACCCCGCCGGCCGCGCGCCTCATCCTGAAGGCCGCGGGCATCGAGAAGGGCTCCGGCGAGCCGCACAAGACCAAGGTCGCCAAGCTCACCGGCGCCCAGGTCCGCGAGATCGCCGAGCTGAAGATGCCCGACCTCAACGCCAACGACGTCGACGCCGCGATGAAGATCATCGCCGGCACCGCGCGTTCGATGGGCGTCACGGTCGAAGGCTGATCCAGCCACCCCCAGCACCACCAGTGGTAGGACCAAGCGCTGGTCCGCACCACGACTCCATGCCTGAAGCCAAAACACAGGAGCAGAAGTGAAGCGCAGCAAGACTCTCCGCGCTGCGGACGCCAAGGTCGACCGGGAGAAGCTGTACGCCCCGCTCGAGGCCGTCCGTCTCGCCAAGGAGACCTCCGCGACCAAGTTCGACAGCACCGTCGAGGTCGCCTTCCGCCTGGGTGTCGACCCGCGCAAGGCCGACCAGATGGTCCGTGGCACCGTGAACCTCCCGCACGGCACCGGCAAGACCGCCCGGGTCCTGGTCTTCGCGACCGGTGACCGTGCTGCGGCCGCGGAAGCCGCCGGCGCCGACATCGTCGGCGATGACGAGCTGATCAACGAGATCGCCAAGGGCAACCGCCTGAACGAGTTCGACGCCGTTGTGGCCACCCCGGACCTCATGGGCAAGGTCGGCCGCCTCGGCCGCGTGCTCGGTCCCCGTGGCCTCATGCCGAACCCGAAGACCGGCACCGTCACGATGGACGTCGCGAAGGCTGTCACCGAGATCAAGGGTGGCAAGATCGAGTTCCGCGTCGACAAGCACTCGAACCTGCACTTCATCATCGGCAAGGTCTCCTTCTCCGATGAGCAGCTGGTCGAGAACTACGGCGCGGCCCTGGACGAGATCCTCCGTCTGAAGCCGTCCGCCGCGAAGGGCCGCTACATCAAGAAGGCCGCCCTGAGCACCACGATGGGTCCCGGCATCCAGCTGGACTCCAACCGCACCCGGAACCTCCTCGTCGAGGAAGACCCGGCCGCGGTCTGAGCCTTCCCGGCTCACTGAGTGGCTGAACGGGCCCCTCGCCCCCTTCACAGGGCGGCGAGGGGCCCGTTCTTCGTATTCCGGCTTCGTATTCCGGCAGCTTTCGGCCGAAATCCGTTCGGTGGCCGCCGGGAGTAGAACGTATGGTCGTACCAACGAAACGATCATTTCAGGGGTGGGGACTCCAATGCTTGCGAACCGCAAGAAGACCGTCGGCGCGGCGCTGGCCGCCGTACTGCTCGTGGGTGGGGCCACGGCGTGCGAGAACGGCGACAAGAACGACAAGAAGGACTCGGGCAAGGCGGCCGCGACCGCCTCGGCGTCTGCCCCGGCCTCCGCCGCGGCGGGCAAGGGGGCCGCCGCGGCGACGCCCGTCGCGCTGCTGGAGGGCACGAAGAAGACGTCCGAGGAGATCACCTCGCTCCGGTACGCGATGTCCGGCACCACCCCCGACGGGGCGGTCTCGGGCGAGGTGTCGATGGCGCTGAAGCCGGCCGTCGCGATGGCGATGAAGCTGGCCTCGCCGGACAGCCCGGGGGAGACCGTCGAGATGCGCCTGGTCGCCGGCGCCATGTACATCGGCGCCGAGGGCAAGTGGCTCAAGTTCGACGTGAAGTCCATGGACCCGAAGGCCGCCGCACAGCTGGACGCGGCCGGCAAGGGCACCCAGAACGCCGAGAACCCGGGTGACAAGGCGAACGCCCTGCTCCAGTCCAAGGACGTCAAGCTGGTCGGCGAGGAGACCATCGACGGCCAGAAGACGAAGCACCTGGCGGGCACCCTCACGCTGGACCAGATGAAGACCGCGGCCGCGAGCGAGGACCAGGCGACGAAGGACCGCCGGGAGAAGACGCTCCAGGAGCTGCAGAAGCAGGGCATCACCAGCCTGACCATGGACATGTGGATCGACGAGAGCAACCACACCAAGCAGGTGCGCACGCGCGGCCAGGGCTCCAAGGGCGCCACGGACATGACGATCAAGTTCACGGACTACAACAAGCCCGTCGACGTGCAGGCCCCGCCGGCTGACCAGGTCGTGGACCTCGCCGAGATGATGAAGGGCTCGGGCGAGGGCGGCGCCTGACCGGCCACGCTCCGCACTCCGTCGTGACAACGGGCTCTCCGCCTCCCTTCCCGGGGGTGGGGGGCCCGTTTCGTCGTGGATGTGGGGATTTCTCATCTTCCGCGTAGGGTCGGGGAGTTGTACAGAGATCCACACATGGGGGAGACCAGATGAACAAGGCTGTCCGGACACGGGCCGGCGCCGCCATGGCGGGCGCCGTACTGCTCGTGGGCGGCCTCACGGCCTGCGGCGGGGACAAGGCCGGGGCCGACGGGGGCAAGGCCGGCGCGGACCGGAAGGCGGGGGCCACGGCCTCCGCCCCGGCCCAGACGCCCGCGGAAGCCGTGAAGGCGTCCTACCTGAAGACGGTGAAGGCCGGATTCGCGAAGGTCGAACTGTCGACCGTGGGGGCGGACGGGAAGACCCTGAAGCAGTCCGGGACCAAGGGCTGGTACCCGTCCACGCACGACATCACGCTGACCCGCGACAAGGGCGACACCCGCTCGATCATGCTCGGCGACACCGTCTACAGCCACATGGACAAGCCGGTCGACGGCAAGATCTGGATGCGGATGGAACTGGCCAAGGACGGCAAGCCCGGCGTCCGGCTGAACGAGGACCCCGCCGAGTACCTGGCGATGCTGCTCGGGCAGCAGAAGCTCACGTTCGTCGGCGCCGAGCGGACCGGTGGGGCCGAGACCCGGCACTTCAAGGCCGCCCTCACCAACGAGGACCTGCTCAAGGCGGACGAGAGCGGCAAGGTCATGGAGGAGAAGGACCGCGCGTACCTCCACGAGGCGCTGAAGAAGATCTCCGCCGTCGAGGTGGACCTGTGGATCGGCGCCGACGGGCACCCCGCCCGCGTCGACTCCGTGACCACCGGCGAGGAGGGGAAGAGCAAGACCACGGCGACGTTCTCCGACTACGGCAGCGTCCCGGCGATCACGGCCCCGCCGGAGGGCGAGGTGATCCTCTTCGACGAGGTCATGAAGCGCTCGGGCTCCTGACGCCGCCGGTGGCGCCCGCCGTTCCCGACCAGTCCGGCGGGCGCCCCCGCGGCCGATTTGCCTCGGCTCGACCCCTTCACGTAGTCTTCCCCGGAAGCCAAAGACCGCTGGTCGTTGCCGTGCCCGCAAGGGTGCGGCGGCCGAAGGATCCGCTAACTGCGGACGTCCTGCGCAGGTGACTGTGGAAAGTTCCCGGAACTCGTTCCGGTTGAGCTACGCCCTGGCGCCTGCGCCGGGGCGTTTCGTATTTCAGCCCCTTCTGAGCGGTCCTCATCACCCGGAAGGAGGCCGACGCACTATGCCGACGCCCAACAAGGCTGCCGCGGTAGCCGAGCTCAAGGACGCGTTCCAGAGCTCGAACGCCGCCGTGCTGACCGAGTACCGGGGTCTCACCGTCGCGCAGCTCAAGACGCTGCGTCGCTCTCTCGGTGAGAACGCCCAGTACGCCGTGGTGAAGAACACGCTGACCAAGATTGCGGCCAACCAGGCCGGGATCACCGCGCTGGACGAGCACTTCGCTGGTCCGACCGCGGTCGCCTTCATCACCGGTGACCCGGTGGAGTCGGCGAAGAGCCTGCGTGACTTCGCCAAGGACAACCCGAACCTCATCATCAAGGCGGGTGTCCTTGATGGTAAGGCGCTCACCGCCGATGAGATCAAGAAGCTTGCGGACCTCGAGTCCCGCGAGGTTCTGCTCAGCAAGCTGGCCGGCGCGTTCAAGGGCAAGCAGTCTCAGGCTGCCTCGCTCTTCCAGGCGCTGCCGTCGAAGTTCGTCCGCACCGCGGAAGCGCTTCGCGTCAAGCTCGCCGAGCAGGGCGGTGCCGAGTAATTCGGCTCGCGCACTGATCCACGCCGCCTAGTGCGTGGGTCGTAGCGGGCCGTTACGCCCGCCTCTATATACATCCGGCACCTGCCGATTTAGTGGAAGGATCGCCCATCATGGCGAAGCTCTCTCAGGACGACCTCCTCGCCCAGTTCGAGGAGATGACCCTCATCGAGCTCTCTGAGTTCGTGAAGGCCTTCGAGGAGAAGTTCGACGTCACCGCCGCCGCGGCCGTCGCGGTTGCCGGCCCGGCCGGTGGCGGCGCCGCTGTCGAGGCCGTCGAGGAGCAGGACGAGTTCGACGTCATCCTCACCGGTGCCGGCGACAAGAAGATCCAGGTCATCAAGGTCGTGCGTGAGCTGACCTCCCTGGGCCTGAAGGAGGCCAAGGACCTCGTGGACGGCGCTCCGAAGCCGGTCCTCGAGAAGGTCGCCAAGGAGGCCGCTGACAAGGCCGCCGAGTCCCTCAAGGCTGCCGGCGCGGCTGTCGAGGTCAAGTAACACCTCTGAGGCTCTCTGAAGCCTCTTCAAAGGGCGATCACCCGTAAGGGTGGTCGCCCTTTGGCGTACCCGTTGTGCCTGACTTGCCCTGGTCTCGTTGGGGAGTAGGGTGATCTTCGTTGCCTCGAAGCAGGGTCCGGAGATGATCCGCTCGGAGCAGGGGGCCTTGACGAACGGCACGCGGCGCGCAATTCTCAGTCCCGATGTGAGATCGGTCCGCTGGTCCGGGATCCGAGGCTCTGGTCGAGGATCCGAGGTATGGATCGACTACGAAGAGGGCAGTACTGATACGCGCTCTGTGTACGAGGGCGGCAGTGTTGGACGCAGTGTTGGACGCAGGGTTGGTTCGTTTTAGACGACATGGGGAAGGCCTGTTGCCGGTTTCCGGAAACCTGGTCTGGACATCAGTGAGCCAAGTGGCTACACTGACCCTTTGCGCTGCCTGTTAGCTGCCCCCTGCCCGTCGCCAGGGGCATGCCCACGCTTGAGCACACTTGATTGATACGCCCTGACCTGGTCATCCGGCCGGATTGGGGGGCCTGTCTTCTGTGTCAGCTGGGACCGGTACGCGCGTAGTGAGTCCGAGCCCTCGGAAGGACCCCCTCTTGGCCGCCTCGCGCAACGCCTCGACCAATACGAACACCGGTGCCAGCACCGCCCCGCTGCGCATCTCCTTTGCAAAGATCAAGGAGCCCCTCGAGGTTCCGAACCTCCTGGCGCTGCAGACCGAGAGCTTTGATTGGCTGCTCGGAAACGCAGCCTGGAAGTCTCGCGTCGAGTCGGCGCTTGAGAGTGGACAGGACGTCCCCACCAAGTCCGGTCTGGAAGAGATCTTCGAGGAGATCTCGCCGATCGAGGACTTCTCCGGGTCGATGTCGCTGACCTTCCGCGACCACCGTTTCGAGCCGGCGAAGAACTCTGTCGACGAGTGCAAGGAGCGCGACTTCACGTACGCGGCTCCGCTGTTCGTCACGGCCGAGTTCACGAACAACGAGACCGGAGAGATCAAGTCTCAGACGGTCTTCATGGGCGACTTCCCGCTCATGACCAACAAGGGCACCTTCGTCATCAACGGCACCGAGCGTGTCGTGGTGTCGCAGCTCGTCCGTTCCCCCGGTGTCTACTTCGACTCCTCCATCGACAAGACGTCCGACAAGGACATCTTCTCCGCCAAGATCATCCCGTCCCGGGGTGCCTGGCTGGAGATGGAGATCGACAAGCGCGACATGGTCGGTGTCCGCATCGACCGCAAGCGCAAGCAGTCCGTCACCGTCCTCCTGAAGGCTCTCGGCTGGACCACCGAGCAGATCCTCGAGGAGTTCGGCGAGTACGAGTCCATGCGCGCCACCCTGGAGAAGGACCACACCCAGGGTCAGGACGACGCGCTGCTCGACATCTACCGCAAGCTGCGTCCGGGCGAACCGCCGACCCGCGAGGCCGCTCAGACGCTGCTCGAGAACCTCTACTTCAACCCGAAGCGCTACGACCTCGCCAAGGTCGGCCGCTACAAGGTGAACAAGAAGCTCGGCGCCGACGAGCCGCTGGACGCCGGTGTGCTCACCACCGACGACATCATCGCGACGATCAAGTACCTCGTGCGGCTCCACGCCGGCGAGACCGAGACCATCGGTGAGTCGGGCCGTTCGATCGTCGTCGAGACCGACGACATCGACCACTTCGGCAACCGTCGTCTGCGCAACGTCGGCGAGCTCATCCAGAACCAGGTCCGCACGGGTCTGGCTCGTATGGAGCGCGTCGTCCGCGAGCGCATGACGACTCAGGACGTCGAGGCCATCACGCCGCAGACCCTGATCAACATCCGGCCGGTCGTCGCCTCCATCAAGGAGTTCTTCGGCACCAGCCAGCTGTCGCAGTTCATGGACCAGAACAACCCGCTCTCGGGCCTGACCCACAAGCGCCGCCTGTCGGCGCTGGGCCCCGGCGGTCTGTCCCGTGAGCGGGCCGGCTTCGAGGTCCGTGACGTTCACCCGTCGCACTACGGCCGCATGTGCCCGATCGAGACCCCTGAAGGCCCGAACATCGGTCTGATCGGCTCGCTCGCGTCCTACGGTCGCGTCAACGCGTTCGGTTTCGTCGAGACCCCGTACCGCAAGGTCATCGACGGTGTCGTCACCGACGACGTCGACTACCTGACGGCCGACGAGGAAGACCGCTTCGTCATCGCCCAGGCCAACGCCGGCCTGTCCGAGGACATGCGCTTCACCGAGAACCGCGTGCTGGTCCGCCGTCGTGGCGGCGAGATCGACTACATCGCCGGCGACGACGTCGACTACATGGACGTCTCCCCGCGCCAGATGGTGTCCGTCGCGACCGCGATGATCCCCTTCCTGGAGCACGACGACGCCAACCGCGCCCTCATGGGCGCGAACATGATGCGCCAGGCCGTTCCGCTCATCAAGGCGGAGGCGCCGCTCGTCGGCACCGGCATGGAGTACCGCTGTGCGGTCGACGCCGGTGACTCGATCCGCGCGGAGAAGGACGGTGTCGTCCAGGAGGTCTCGGCCGACTACGTCACCGTCGCCAACGACGACGGCACGTACACCACGTACCGCGTCGCGAAGTTCTCCCGCTCGAACCAGGGCACCTCGGTCAACCAGAAGGTCATCGTCAACGAGGGCGACCGGATCGTCGAGGCCCAGGTCCTCGCCGACGGCCCGGCCACCGAAGAGGGCGAAATGGCCCTCGGCAAGAACCTGCTCGTCGCGTTCATGCCGTGGGAAGGTCACAACTACGAGGACGCGATCATCCTGTCGCAGCGCCTCGTGCAGGACGACGTCCTCTCCTCGATCCACATCGAGGAGCACGAGGTCGACGCCCGTGACACCAAGCTGGGCCCCGAGGAGATCACCCGGGACATCCCGAACGTCTCCGAGGAGGTCCTCGCCGACCTCGACGAGCGCGGCATCATCCGCATCGGTGCGGACGTCGTCGCCGGCGACATCCTGGTCGGCAAGGTCACGCCCAAGGGCGAGACCGAGCTGACCCCGGAGGAGCGCCTGCTCCGCGCGATCTTCGGTGAGAAGGCCCGCGAGGTGCGTGACACCTCGCTCAAGGTTCCTCACGGTGAGATCGGCAAGGTCATCGGTGTCCGCGTCTTCGACCGCGAGGAGGGGGACGAGCTTCCCCCGGGCGTGAACCAGCTGGTCCGCGTCTACGTCGCCCAGAAGCGCAAGATCACCGACGGTGACAAGCTCGCCGGCCGCCACGGCAACAAGGGTGTCATCTCCAAGATCCTTCCGATCGAGGACATGCCCTTCCTTGAGGACGGCACGCCGGTCGACATCATCCTGAACCCGCTGGGTGTCCCGTCCCGAATGAACCCGGGACAGGTCCTGGAGATCCACCTCGGCTGGCTCGCCAGCCGCGGCTGGGACGTCTCCGGCCTCGCGGAGGACTGGGCCGAGCGTCTGAAGGTCATCGGTGCCGACCGTGTCGAGCCCGGTACCAACGTCGCCACCCCGGTGTTCGACGGTGCCCGTGAGGACGAGCTCGCCGGCCTGTTCGAGCACACCATCCCGAACCGCGACGGTGACCGCCTGGTCCTGCCGTCCGGCAAGGCGCGCCTGTTCGACGGCCGCTCCGGTGAGCCGTTCCCGGACCCGATCTCGATCGGGTACATGTACATCCTCAAGCTCCACCACCTGGTCGACGACAAGCTCCACGCCCGGTCGACCGGTCCGTACTCGATGATCACGCAGCAGCCGCTGGGTGGTAAGGCGCAGTTCGGTGGCCAGCGCTTCGGTGAGATGGAGGTGTGGGCGCTTGAGGCTTATGGCGCCGCTTACGCCCTCCAGGAGCTGCTGACCATCAAGTCCGATGACGTCACCGGCCGCGTGAAGGTCTACGAGGCCATCGTCAAGGGCGAGAACATCCCCGAGCCGGGCATTCCCGAGTCCTTCAAGGTGCTCATCAAGGAAATGCAGTCGCTCTGCCTCAACGTGGAGGTGCTGTCCTCGGACGGCATGTCCATCGAGATGCGCGACACCGACGAGGACGTCTTCCGCGCGGCGGAGGAGCTCGGTATCGACCTGTCCCGGCGTGAGCCGAGCAGCGTCGAAGAGGTCTGACGGGCCTGACGGGGGGCTCGCTCAAGAGCCCCCCGTCATCCCCGGGACCGTTCAGACCATGATTGAGACTCGACCCCGAAAGAGGGATTGACGCACAGTGCTCGACGTCAACTTCTTCGACGAGCTGCGGATCGGCCTTGCCACCGCGGACGACATCCGAACCTGGTCGCACGGCGAGGTCAAGAAGCCGGAGACCATCAACTACCGCACCCTCAAGCCCGAGAAGGACGGACTCTTCTGCGAGAAGATCTTCGGTCCGACCCGGGACTGGGAGTGCTACTGCGGCAAGTACAAGCGTGTCCGCTTCAAGGGCATCATCTGTGAGCGCTGTGGCGTCGAGGTCACGCGCGCCAAGGTGCGTCGTGAGCGGATGGGCCACATCGAGCTTGCCGCTCCCGTCACCCACATCTGGTACTTCAAGGGCGTCCCGTCGCGCCTTGGCTACCTGCTGGACCTCGCGCCGAAGGACCTCGAAAAGGTCATCTACTTCGCCGCGTACATGATCACGTTCGTCGACGACGAGCGCCGCACCCGCGACCTCCCGTCGCTGGAGGCGCACGTCTCCGTCGAGCGCCAGCAGATCGAGAACCGCCGTGACGCGGACCTCGAAGGCCGTGCCAAGAAGCTTGAGACCGACCTGGCCGAGCTTGAGGCCGAGGGCGCGAAGGCCGACGTACGCCGCAAGGTGCGCGAAGGTGCCGAGCGCGAGATGAAGCAGCTCCGTGACCGCGCCCAGCGCGAGATCGACCGCCTCGACGAGGTCTGGGCCCGCTTCAAGAACCTCAAGGTCCAGGACCTCGAAGGCGACGAGCTGCTCTACCGCGAGCTGCGTGACCGCTTCGGCACGTACTTCGACGGTTGCATGGGCGCCGCCGCGCTGCAGAAGCGGCTGGAGTCCTTCGACCTCGACGAAGAGGCCGAGCGCCTCCGCGAGATCATCCGTACCGGCAAGGGCCAGAAGAAGACCCGTGCGCTCAAGCGCCTCAAGGTCGTCTCCGCGTTCCTGCAGACCAGCAACAAGCCCAAGGGCATGGTTCTGGACTGCGTGCCGGTGATCCCGCCGGACCTGCGTCCGATGGTGCAGCTGGACGGTGGCCGCTTCGCGACCTCCGACCTGAACGACCTGTACCGCCGCGTGATCAACCGCAACAACCGCCTGAAGCGCCTTCTCGACCTCGGTGCCCCCGAGATCATCGTGAACAACGAGAAGCGCATGCTCCAGGAGGCCGTGGACGCCCTCTTCGACAACGGTCGTCGTGGTCGCCCGGTGACCGGTCCCGGTAACCGTCCGCTGAAGTCCCTGAGCGACATGCTCAAGGGCAAGCAGGGTCGATTCCGTCAGAACCTTCTCGGCAAGCGCGTGGACTACTCCGCGCGTTCCGTGATCGTCGTCGGTCCGCAGCTGAAGCTGCACCAGTGTGGTCTGCCCAAGGCCATGGCGCTGGAGCTCTTCAAGCCGTTCGTGATGAAGCGCCTGGTCGACCTGAACCACGCGCAGAACATCAAGTCGGCCAAGCGCATGGTCGAGCGCGGCCGCACGGTCGTGTACGACGTGCTCGAAGAGGTCATCGCCGAGCACCCGGTGCTGCTGAACCGTGCGCCCACGCTGCACCGTCTCGGCATCCAGGCCTTCGAGCCCCAGCTGGTCGAAGGCAAGGCCATCCAGATCCACCCGCTCGTCTGCACCGCGTTCAACGCGGACTTCGACGGTGACCAGATGGCCGTGCACCTGCCGCTCTCCGCGGAGGCGCAGGCCGAGGCCCGCATCCTGATGCTGTCCTCGAACAACATCCTCAAGCCGGCCGACGGCCGTCCGGTCACGATGCCGACCCAGGACATGGTCCTCGGTCTGTTCTTCCTGACCACCGACGGTGAGCTCCGTGACGTCAAGGGCGAGGGCCGCGCGTTCGGCTCGACCGCCGAGGCGATCATGGCGTTCGACGCCGGCGAGCTCGCGCTGCAGTCGTCCGTCGACATCCGCTTCCCGGTGGGCACCATCCCGCCGCGCGGCTGGGTGGCGCCGGTCGCCGAAGAGGGCGAGCAGGAGTTCCAGCCGGGTGACAGCTTCCGTCTGAAGACGACCCTGGGTCGCGCGCTCTTCAACGAGCTGCTGCCCGAGGACTACCCGTTCGTCGACTACTCGGTGGGCAAGAAGCAGCTCTCCGAGATCGTCAACGACCTGGCGGAGCGCTACCCCAAGGTCATCGTGGCGGCGACGCTCGACAACCTGAAGGCGGCCGGCTTCCACTGGGCGACCCGTTCGGGCGTCACCGTGGCCATCTCCGACGTCGTCGTGCCCGAGGCCAAGAAGGCCATCGTCGCGGGCTACGAGGCGATGGACGAGAAGGTCCAGAAGCAGTACGAGCGCGGTCTGATCACCAAGGACGAGCGCACGCAGGAGCTCATCGCGATCTGGACCAAGGCGACCAACGAGGTTGCCGAGGCGATGAACGCGAACTTCCCCAAGACGAACCCCATCTTCATGATGGTTGACTCGGGTGCCCGAGGAAACATGATGCAGATGCGACAGATCGCCGGTATGCGTGGTCTGGTGTCGAACGCGAAGAACGAGACCATCCCGCGTCCGATCAAGGCGTCCTTCCGTGAGGGCCTCACCGTTCTGGAGTACTTCATCTCCACGCACGGTGCCCGTAAGGGTCTGGCGGACACCGCCCTGCGTACCGCCGACTCGGGTTACCTCACCCGTCGTCTGGTGGACGTCTCGCAGGACGTCATCATCCGCGAGGAGGACTGCGGCACCGAGCGCGGCCTCAAGCTCAAGATCGGTGTCAAGGACGAGGCGGGTGTCCTCCGCAAGGCGGACGACGTCGAGACCTCCGTGTACGCCCGCATGCTGGCCGAGGACGTCGTCATCGACGGCAAGGTCATCGCGCCGGCGAACGTGGACCTCGGTGACGTGCTCATCGACGCCCTCATCGCGAACGGCGTCGAGGAGGTCAAGACCCGCTCGGTCCTGACCTGCGAGTCCGCGGTCGGCACCTGTGCCTTCTGCTACGGCCGCTCGCTGGCCACCGGCAAGCTGGTCGACATCGGTGAGGCGGTCGGCATCATCGCCGCCCAGTCCATCGGTGAGCCCGGTACCCAGCTGACGATGCGTACCTTCCACACCGGTGGTGTGGCCGGTGACGACATCACGCAGGGTCTGCCGCGTGTCGTCGAGCTCTTCGAGGCCCGTACCCCGAAGGGTGTCGCCCCGATCTCCGAGGCCGCCGGCCGCGTGCGGATCGAGGAGACCGAGAAGACGAAGAAGATCGTCATCACGCCCGACGACGGCAGCGAGGAGACGGCGTTCCCGATCTCCAAGCGCGCCAAGGTCATCGTGCACGAGGGCGACCACGTCGAGGTGGGCCAGAAGCTCACCATGGGTGCCACCAACCCGCACGACGTGCTGCGCATCCTCGGCCAGCGTGCCGTCCAGGTCCACCTGGTCGGCGAAGTCCAGAAGGTCTACAACTCGCAGGGCGTGTCGATCCACGACAAGCACATCGAGATCATCATCCGGCAGATGCTGCGCCGCGTGACGATCATCGAGTCCGGCGACGCGGAGCTCCTGCCGGGCGAGCTCGTCGAGCGCTCGAAGTTCGAGACCGAGAACCGTCGTGTGGTCACCGAGGGCGGACACCCCGCCTCCGGCCGCCCGCAGCTGATGGGTATCACCAAGGCCTCGCTGGCGACGGAATCCTGGCTGTCGGCCGCCTCCTTCCAGGAGACGACCCGAGTCCTGACGGATGCGGCGATCAACGCCAAGTCCGACAGCCTCATCGGCCTCAAGGAGAACGTCATCATCGGTAAGCTCATCCCGGCCGGTACGGGTCTGGCCCGCTACCGCAACATCCGGGTCGAGCCCACCGAAGAGGCCAAGGCCGCGATGTACTCGGCCGTCGGCTACGACGACATCGACTACTCGCCCTTCGGCACCGGCTCCGGCCAGGCTGTCCCGCTGGAGGACTACGACTACGGCCCGTACAACGGCTGAGTCGCAGCAGAGCGTCTACCGCAGGGCGGTCACCCGAGAGGGTGGCCGCCCTGCGGCGTTTCACGGGGCCGGCCGGAGGTACGGCCGGAGGTGGTGCAGCCGGGTGCGGTGGTCGGGGTGGGAGGAGAGCAGCCGGGCGAACGCCCCGGTGCCGCGCCGGGAGGCGTTCTCGCGGCGTTCCTGTTCCTCCTCCTCGGCGAGGACCCGCTCCAGCAGCGCCGCCAGCATCGGCCCGAAGCCCAGGGCCGCGGCGTGCGCGTCGGCGCGCAGCTCACCGCGGCGGGTGACGGCGGCGCTCAGCCAGGGGAGGCCGAGCAGGAGCAGCGGCAGGCCGTACGTGGCGGCCAGGGTCAGGTACGCGAGCCAGCAGGCGGCCGCGGTCAGCGCGAGGGTGGCGCCGCGGGAGAGGCCGCGGGCCATCCGGGGCCACAGCCGGACGGCCAGCTGCCAGGCGGCCCGGGCCGGGAGGGCGTACCAGCGGGCGAGGAGCGCCGCCCAGGCGTGACCGCCGGTGTGGTGGCCGAGCTCGTGGGCGAGTACGGCGGCGAGCTGGGAGCGGGGGAGGTTCTCGACGGCGTACCGGGTCACGCCGACGAGGTGCCCGGCGGCGGCGAAGGCGTTGAGGTCCCGGCCGTCCTCGATCCACAGCTGGTAGCGGCTGCCGTCGATCCCCGCGCGGGCGGTGACCTCGCGCCAGACCGGCTCCAGGACGGCGAGTTCGTGGGGGAGCGGCCGGTGCAGCCGCAGCAGGTGGCGGGCGAGGCGGTCCTCGACGGTCCGGTTGAAGACGAGGGCTCCGGACGCCAGCCAGAGGAGCGCCGGCAGCCAGGCCGGGAGGCCGAGCCACGCGTCGAGGAGGAGGGACAGGGCCAGCACCAGGCCGAGGCCGAGCAGGAACGCGGGCAGGTGCAGGGCGAGGCCCAGCCAGGCCGTGGCGTCGACGGAGCGCTGCCGGGCCCGGTAGGTGACGCGCGTTCCGGGAGCGTGCCGGCGGACCAGGTCGTCGGGGTCGGAGCCGGGGCCGGGGTCGGGGCCGGGGTAGGGGTCGGGGCCGGGGCCGGGGGCGGAGCCGGGGTCGGGGTCGGGGCCGGGGCCGGAGCCGGGGTCGGGCATCGGGTGCATGGCGGGCCTCCGGTCAGCCGATCAGCAGGGCGGCGGGCAGCAGGAACAGGCCCGCGCAGAAGGCGACCAGGCCGGCCCGTATCCACTGGTGCTTGCGGACGACGATGCGGCTGTTCGCCGCGAGCGCCGAGCGGACCGCCCCGGCGGGGTCCCGGCCGGTGACGGCGAGGGCCTGCTCCAGGCGGTCCTGCCGGTCGGCGGAACGGATGTCCCCGAAGTAGGACAGCGGGGTCCCGTCCCGCCACTGGGCACGCAGCGACCTGGGCAGTACGGCGAGCAGCAGCGCGGGCAGCGCCAGCGCGAGCGCCCCCGCACCGGCCCACCACACGACCTGCCCGGCCCCGGACAGCACGCCGGGCCGCCACCTCTGCGCGGCGAGCTGCGAACTGAGCACCCCGGTGGTCATCCCGAGCGCCCCGACCAGCACGGCCGCCTTGCTGTCGGCCCGGGCGATCTCGCACCGCACGTCGGCGAGCAGCTGCGCGGCGAACGCTCCGCCGGGCTCGCAGGCGGTCATCGAGGGCTGCCCTGGGCGGCGGACGGCTCCGGAGGCACGGGCGGCTGCCAGGCGGGAAGGGCTTCGGGCGGCGGGTAGGGGGCGGCGGCAGCCGGCGCCGGCTCCTCGGCCACGGCGGCCGGGTCCGCACCGCCCGGATCCCCCGGGACGTGCTGCCCGAAGACGGCATTGAAGGCGTCGATCGCGAGACGCCGCGGTCCCTCCAGCTCGAAGGGTTCCGTACCCGCCTTGGTCAGCAATTCCTTGATCAGGTTCATCTGTGCGCGGAGCCGTTCCCGCTGGTCCTCGCGGAGGCTGCCCAGGGCCTTCGCGGAATCCTCCGGGTGCTGGACCAGGTGCATGGCCCACGCGTCGACCCCGCCGCGGGTCAAGTACTCCTGGTAGAAGGCGATCCGCTCGGCCTCGTACTTCTGGAGCTCCAGGCGCTGGCGGTGCTGGGCCCCGGCCCGCGCCGCCTTCTCCTGATCGGCCTGATGTCCGTACCGCTCCGTGTGGATCTCTTCCGTGGCCGCGTGCTCGATGGCCTGCAGTCGCCGGGCGTGCGCGATGCCGTTCTCGTCACGGCGCAGCCGTGCCGTCCAGGAGACGTGCAGGCCCGCGTCCTCGCCCAGCGGCTTCCCCTGACGGACGACGGCGATCAGCTCGGCCTCGGCGGCCGCGCTGTCGGCGATCGGGAACCGCCGGGTGACGTGCCGGGCCACGTGCTCCACTTCGCCCAGGAGCAGCCGGGGCACGTCGCGGTGCCCGCTGCGGACGAAGCGGGCCGGGTCGGTGACCTGCCAGTCGAACTCGACGCTCGCCTCGAACTCGTGCGCGTCGTTGTCGCTGGGCAGCGCCATCCGGGCCTGCGCCGGGTGGACGCCCATGTCCACCTCGTAGACGGCGGTGTAGCGGCGCCGGAGGCGGCGGGGCCGCAGCGGTGGCAGGAAGACCTCGTGGCCACCCCGGGCGGTGGTGTACACCAAGGCGTGATCGATACGGGTGGGCGGCCTGCCCGGCAGGCCGAGACGGCCGATCTGGCGGACGGTGATGACCGGGTCGATCAGCCGGGTGTGCCGGTCGGCGTGCTGATCCCAGTCGGCGGAACGGTACAGAGGGCTGTCCATGAGCGGGCCTCCTGTCAGACGTGGGCGAGGGGAGCGGCGGGAGGGGCGGCGAGCGTGGCGCGCAGCCGGGTGGCGACAGTGGGTCCGGGCTTTCCGTCGAGACCCGACACCGTGTCGAGGAGGTGGTCGAGCCGGGCCGCGTCACGGGTGCCCGTGACGAGCGCGGGGAGCAGGGTGGCCAAGGCCACCGCCGTGCCCGCGTCGGAGTCGGCGGCCCGGACCCAGGCCCGCAGCACCGCCTCCGCGCGCTCGTTGAACGAACGGTCGTTCAGGGCGGCGCTCAGCAGCCGGGCGACACCTGCGAAGGCGGCCGGGGCTCCCGCGTACCCCGCGAGCAGGGGCGGGGCGGAGGCGGGAGCGGGACGCTCGCAGGCGGTGAGGAAGCCGTCCAAGGCCAGCGTGCGGGCGGAGGCATGCCCGTCCAGGGTGGGCAGCAGCTCGGCGAGCGCGGCTCCGGCGGCGGGCGAGAGCAACAACAGGGCGACGGATTGCGGGAGTTCCGCGGTGACCTGCTGGTCACCCACCCCGATCCTGGGCTGGGCGAGCTTCTTCTCGTACTGGTGACGTGCTTGTACGCGCAGGGCGGCCAGGGTTTCGGCCGGGCGCTCGGGGCCGATCAGGCCCAGGGCGCGGACCGCGACCCAGCAGCGTTTGGGATCCTGGCCGTCGGCGCTCCAGCCGTTGATGATCCGCGGGATGTTCGGTGCACCGATCCGATGGGCGAGGGCGAGGGCGCTCACCGCGGTGAGCTGGCGCCGGGACTCCTTCGCACGTGCCCAGCGCTCCAGGATCAACGCCATGGTGGAGGGAAGGTCGGTGAAGGCGAGGACGGCCACGGTGGCCGCCGCCCGGGTCCGTACGAAAGGCCGGCCGTCGGCGGCGAGACCGTCGAGCCAGGTGATCAGGGCGGGCCGGGCCGCCGGGTGACCGGTCCAGACCTCGCGGAGCAGGATCGGTGCCACCCGGTCGTCGAGGAAGGCCGCCTTCAGCTGGGTGACCGGGCCCCACTCGGTCTGCTCGTCCGCGGTGTAACGCCGGGCCCGCGCGATCTGGAGCCGTTTGGCGATGTGGGTGCCGAAGACCGGGATGGCCTTCTGGAACCGGTCGTCGCCGGTCCTGAGCAGCGCCGAGTAGAGGGTGTCGCTGAGCTCGGCGGTCAGCGCGTACGGACCGTTGTCGAACGCGGCCAGCGCGATCAGGAAGGCCTTCTCCCGCAGATGGAGCCTGTTGTCGGCCTCCTCGAACCACTCCTGGACCTGACGTTCCAGCGTGACCAGCGAGTACTGCTCCATCTCGGTCTCATCGGCGCGCAGGAGCACGGCGGCGTAGCCCACGACCTCGCGGATCTGGTGCCCGCGCGAGAGGAACTCGGTGACCGCGGGCCGGGCCAGCAGCTCTTGCGCCTCGGCCTGGCCGAGATGCCGGTGCAGGAGGGTGGAGAGAACGGTCTCCGGTGCGGGAGCCTGCCAGTCGGCGAGACGGACGGTGTCCTCGATGTACGGGCTGTGACCCGTCGTGATCACGAGGTAGGCGTTCTGTTCCCGCAGTTGCCCGCGCAGGGCGAGCAGGTGGGCCTCGCGCAGCGGTTGCTCCCGTGAGGGTTCCAGATCGCACAGCACGTGGCCGTGGGCCTCTCCCGTGGAGACGAACCTCCGGCTGAGCTCGCTGGGTGTCACCTCGCGGTCCATGGCGTGGACCGGGGTGGCCCCGAGGCGGTGGAGCAGCATCAGGGCGGCGGTGCGGCGGCCCGTGAAGGGGGCGCCGGTCAGGACCAGGACGTGCTCGTGGCGCAGCCGCTCCAGCAAGGACCCGAAGGCGGTCCCCTCGGAGACGAACGAATCCGCCAGCCGTTCCAGTGTCCCGGCCGGGATCTCGCCGGAGACCTGGCCGCCGCCGAAGCCGCCGAAGCCGCCGAATTCGTAGTGGATCTCGGTCTTGCCGCCCGAGATGATGTCGCCGATGACCTGGTGAGCGGTGACGCCCCGGTTGATGCCGTCGAAGACCATCGAGGGAGGGGTGTGCGCGTCCAGGTCCCGGCGGGCGGCCCAGGGTTCCTGGGCCGGCTGTTCGGGTTCCGCCGCGGCCTTCTCCTGCGCGGGGCCGGCGGCCTCGGCGGGCGCGTCCGGCGGCGGCTGGTCACTCATCGGCGCTCGCCCGGGGTCCCGAACGTGATGCCGCCCGTGATCTGGTTGGCGATCGCGCCGTGGTTGGTGCCGTGGAACTCGATTCCGCCGGCCGCGGCGGCTCCGGCGGGCCGGGTGGCCGGTGCGGGCTCCGGCGAAGGCGACGGCTGCGGACCGCGGCCGGCGTCGGCGGGGTGGGGTGGGGCCGGTCGGAGCGGGCCGTGGAGCCAGGCTGGGAGGGGGCCGTTTTTGGTGGGGACCGTGATGTGGGTGAACTCCTCGGCCGGGATGCCGGTGTGCTGGTGGCGCACGATGCCCGCGTGGACGGATTCGGAGACGCAGAGGACGAAGTCGCCCGCGCGCTCGCGCAGTGCGGCCCGCAGCGGGTCGGCGTCGAGGAGGCGGCAGGCGTCGTTGAGGTCCGTCCCCACCCAGCCGTCGTACTCGTCGATGGCGACGTACCCGCCGGCCAGGACCGCGCGCAGCCGCAGCTGGGTGGAGCTGGCGGCCATCCGGTTCATCGCGCGCAGCTCCGCCGGGAGGTCCGTGAGCAGTGCGCGGAGCAGGGTGGTGAGGGGGATGGCGGGGTCGATCAGTTCCATGACGGCGTCGCCGCGGTCGGCGCGCAGCCGCATGGTCTGGTCGACGCCGGCGGTGAGCAGGACCCGGTCGACGAGGCTGAAGAGCATCCGGCGCAGGAGCGCCTGCTGGACGTCGTCCCGGTCGCTGAAGCGCTCGGTGTCGATGAGGAGCATGGTGCGGGGCAGGGGTGCTGTCTGAGGCATGCCAGGAGCGTGCACCGGTGCGGGCTGCGACCGTGAGGGCGGATGACGCACCCGGAGTGTGACCGGGTGCACTGAAGGGGCGGGGTCAGGCCGTCGGGGGCTGTGACCGGGCGATCCGGTGCAGCACGTCCGGCCGTACGATCACCAGCGCGCGCCGGCCCGTACTGACCACCCCGCGGTCCCGCAGGTCCTTGAGCTGGCGCTGGACCATCTCCCGGGAGGCGCCCACGGCCCCGGCCAGTTCCTGCTTGGTCAGCGGCACGGCCACCTCCAGCCCCTCCGCCGTGCGCCGGCCGTGCAGCTGCGCCAGCTCCAGCAGCAGTACGGCGAGCCGTTCGCGCACGCTCAGCGCGGCGAACTCCAGGCGCCGCCGGTCTCCCGCGCGCTGGCGGTCGGCCGTGAGGGCGAGGAGTTGCAGGGCGGCGTCGGGGCAGCGGGCGAGGAAGGCGCGGAAGGTCTCGTGCTCGATGACCAGCGCGCGGACGCGTTCGAGCGAGGTCACGCTCGCGGAGCGGGGACGGCGGGTCAGCGCGGCGGACTCACCGACGATGTCGCCGGGACCGCGCAGGGCCAGCAGGGCCTGGTAGCCGTTGGAGTAGGCGGCGGTGACCTTGGTCCAGCCGTGCAGGAGCAGCAACACGTGGGCCGTGGGCTCGTGCTGGTGCAGCAGCGCGGTGCGGGGCGGGTAGACGAGCTCGTGGCCGAGCGCGCGTAACGCGGCGCCGTCCACGTCTTCGAGCCGGGCGAGGAAGGGGACCCGGTCGTCGAGCCCGCCGTCGCCGCCGTCCGCCAGGTGTTCCAGGATCATCTGCCGCCGCCCCCGCCCCGTTGATCAAGGCGGTCAATGTACTGAACACCGGGTTGGGGCGGCCCGGAAACGGACGAATTACCCCCGCCGGCCCGCGCGGCGGCGGCGGAGGCGGGGGGCGAGGGTGACCGCGGTCAGGGCGAGGAGGGCCAGGGTCGCGGCGGCGAGGCCCGGGGCGAGGCCCTTCGGGGTGAAGGCGCAGGACAGGGGGGCGCCGTCGCGGGGGACGGGGAGGGCGAGCAGGCCGTGGAAGGGGAGCGGCGGGGCCGAGCAGTGCCAGCCGGGGGCGGCCGTCACGGCGAACACGGCGGTGCCCGTCGCGCCCGGCGGGAGGGTGGCCTCGATGGTGTGGCCGCCGGCGCGGACCGAGGTGGCGCCGGTGGCCGTGAGCCGGCGGACCGCCGCGCCGAGGCGGGTGCGGTCCAGGCAGCCGACGGGGTGCTCCCCGGCGGTGGCCCCGGCCGCGCGGGTGCGGACGGCGACGGAGATCCGGCCGGAGGCGGGCACCGGGCCCAGGGGCACGACGCCGCTGACGCGGCCCTCCAGGCGGCGCCGGGTGCCGCCCGAGACGGCGGTGCCGTGGATCGCGGGGGAGTACCAGTACGCCTCGGAGCCCGGCGCGCAGCCGGCCTCGTACGTCCGCGCGGTGTCGGAGCCGGCGACGCCGACCGGCGGGACCCGGTAGACGGTGGCGCCCAGGACGTTCTCCTGGCGGGCGTAGACGCTGTCGGCCGGGTTCGGGGACGTGTACGGGGCGGAGCGGACCGTGACCAGCGGCGGCGCGGGGAAGCGCGCCGCGGTCCACGTGCCCGGGGCGGCTCCCGGGCGGACCCGCGCGCCGATCGAGAAGATCGCGTCCAGCACCGGGTTGTCGGCGCCGAAGAAGGTCCGGCCGTCGTTCTTGAAGCCGTATCCGAGCGGCTCCAGGGCCTGGTACGTAGCCTGCGGCAGGTAGCTGCTGTAGTACTGCGGCCCCTCCGCGCCGAGCGCCAGGGCGTCGTTGTACGAGGTTTGCGGCGCGCCCGAATCCGTCCGGTGGGCGGGCCAGTCGTCCACGCCCCGGACGGCCTCGTAGTGCCGGCTGATCGAGGCGCTCGACGTGACGGCGGGCGACGCCCAGCGTTCGCGGGCGCGCCGGGCGTCGGCGTTGGCGGCCGCCGCGGTGGACTCGGCGAAGACGACCCCGGCCATCAGCACGGCCGCCACCGGGACCAGCACGCGCCGCCCCCGCCCCCGGCCCGGCCCCGGCAGGGTGAGGGCCAGCAGCGACAGCGCCCCGCCGGCCAGTACGGCGGGCCAGGTCCAGCCGCCGAAGTCGTCGGCGCCGCGGAGCGCGAAGGCGGCCGCCACCAGCAGCCCCGCCGACAGCGCCAGGTGGAGCGGGCGGGGGCGGTGGGCCAGCGCCAGCCAGGCGAGGATCACCACCATCGCGCTGAAGACGAAGGTCTCCCGGTACGGATTGCCGTTCGGGACGGCGAGCCCGTGCCACGCGTACTGCGTCGGCGGGAACTGGAACGAGGCCAGCACCAGCAGCGTCGCACCCGCCCACACCAGCCGGGTCCGGCGGGCGATCGCCGAGTTGAGCACGAAGGTTCCCGCGAGGATCAGGCCCAGCGAGGCCACGTACAGCCGGGGCCGGCCGCCCCACAGGTGGGTGGCCGGGAGCATCCCCGCGAGGAACGCGTCCAGCCGCACCGGCTCGAAGGCGGCCGCCCGGGTGGGCTGCGCGGCCCCGCTGGAGAGGAACGCCGGCAGGAGGAGGGGGAGGGTGAGCGCGACGCCCGTCGCGGCGGCGGTGGCGGCCCGCCCCAGGGCCCGCAGCCGCTCGCGGCCGGTCATCTCGCGGGTGAGCAGCCGGATCCCGAGCAGCAGGCAGGCGGCCATCGTCGCCATCATCGCGGTGTAGAAGTTGCCGAACCAGGCGAGCGCCACCAGCAGGGTCGCGCCCGGCCAGCGGCGGCCCTCCAGGCACCACTCGACGGCGATCCCCAGCAGCGGCAGCGCGACCAGGCCCCACAGCCACATCGGGATGTACGAGGCGTCGCTGAGGGCCCAGCCGCACAGTCCGTAGCAGGCGCCGAGGGTTCCGCGCTGCCACCAGGGGCCGGGCTGGAGCATGCCGAGGTAGCCGGTCATCAGCGCGGCGGCGGTGCCCATGGTCAGCGGGGTGACCACGAAGACGGCCAGGTCCACGTGGCCGCGCGGGACCAGCACGGCGAGCCAGGAGAAGGGGTTGCCGAGGTAGGTGTGGTAGTCGGCCAGGAACTGCTGGCCGAAGCCGCCGCGCCAGGTGAAGAGCAGGTCACCGGCGGCCCGGCCGTGGACCAGGTCCCACAGGCCGCGGTGGAAGGGCACGTACTGGTTCGCCTGGTCGTTGACGGCCCGGCCGGCGGGCCCGAAGGGGTAGGCGCCGCGGACGGCCCAGGCCGCGCAGAAGGCGCCCGAGGTGATCGCGAAGGCGAGCAGGGGCCCGTACAGCCGGGCGAGCCGGGCCGGCAGGGGGAGCCGGCGCGGACCGGGGCCGGGGTCGGGGGCCGGGGGGCTCCCCGCCGTCACCGGATCCGGGCTGCCCGAGGTGACCGTCCCCAATGTCCCGCTCCCTGGTGAGAAGTGCCGTTCGGGATGAATCGCTGAGGCAGTGTAGATCGCGGGGCCGCTCCGGCGCGGGTCGAGCCGTGTCGCTCGCGCGGGTGTCCGTACCACATCCGAACGACTTCCGCACATCCGGACTGTCGCCCGGATGTGGCGCGGGGGCGTCGGCCGTGCGGCGCCCGGCCTGTGGGCATGCGCCGGGTCCGCGGCGGCCGGTGCGGAAGGGCTTTTGTTTTGACCGGAGTGGATGCGGTAGGTACGCTCAGACCTTGTGCCTGGGGTGTGCCTGGGCTCCCGTGCGTGTCCATCAACCGCACGCGAGTCGAATCAGCCACCGCGATCCATGCGTTTCCGTGCTTGCGCGGAGGTCCGCCGGATCCGACACACCCGACCGCGTGGGTCGGCAAATGTTCCAGGTTAGCTTCACTACACGGCACACAGAAACCGGAGAAGTAGTGCCTACGATCCAGCAGCTGGTCCGGAAGGGCCGGCAGGACAAGGTCGAGAAGACAAAGACCCCCGCGCTTGAGGCTTCGCCCCAGCGTCGTGGCGTCTGCACGCGTGTGTTCACGACCACCCCGAAGAAGCCGAACTCGGCGCTCCGTAAGGTCGCGCGTGTGCGTCTGACCTCCGGCATCGAGGTCACCGCTTACATTCCGGGTGAGGGACACAACCTGCAGGAGCACTCGATCGTGCTCGTGCGTGGTGGCCGTGTGAAGGACCTGCCGGGTGTTCGTTACAAGATCATCCGCGGTGCGCTTGACACCCAGGCTGTCAAGAACCGCAAGCAGGCCCGCAGCCGCTACGGCGCCAAGAAGGAGAAGTAAGAATGCCTCGTAAGGGCCCCGCCCCGAAGCGCCCGGTCATCATCGACCCGGTCTACGCATCTCCTCTGGTGACGTCGCTCATCAACAAGATCCTCCTGAACGGCAAGCGCTCCACCGCCGAGCGCATCGTTTACGGCGCCATGGAAGGCCTCCGCGAGAAGACCGGCAACGACCCGGTCATCACGCTGAAGCGCGCGCTGGAGAACGTCAAGCCGTCGCTTGAGGTCAAGTCCCGCCGTGTCGGTGGCGCGACCTACCAGGTCCCCGTCGAGGTCAAGCCGGGTCGCCAGTCGACCCTGGCCCTCCGCTGGCTCGTGGGTTACTCCCGCGCCCGTCGTGAGAAGACCATGACCGAGCGCCTCATGAACGAGCTGCTCGACGCCTCCAACGGTCTTGGCGCTGCCGTCAAGAAGCGCGAGGACACGCACAAGATGGCCGAGTCCAACAAGGCCTTCGCGCACTACCGCTGGTAGTCCCACCCCACATCGAGACCGAGAGAAGACCGAAGCCTTATGGCTACCACTTCGCTTGACCTGGCCAAGGTCCGCAACATCGGGATCATGGCCCACATCGACGCGGGCAAGACGACCACCACCGAGCGCATCCTGTTCTACACCGGTGTGTCGTACAAGATCGGTGAGGTCCACGACGGCGCTGCCACGATGGACTGGATGGAGCAGGAGCAGGAGCGTGGTATCACCATCACGTCTGCCGCGACGACCTGCCACTGGCCCCTCGAAGACGTTGACCACACCATCAACATCATCGACACCCCGGGCCACGTCGACTTCACCGTCGAGGTGGAGCGTTCGCTCCGCGTCCTCGACGGCGCCGTCACCGTCTTCGACGGTGTCGCCGGTGTGGAGCCGCAGTCCGAGACGGTCTGGCGTCAGGCCGACCGTTACGGCGTGCCCCGCATCTGCTTCGTCAACAAGCTGGACCGCACCGGCGCCGAGTTCCACCGCTGCGTCGACATGATCAAGGACCGCCTCGGTGCGGTTCCGATCGTCATGCAGCTCCCCATCGGTGCCGAGATGGACTTCCAGGGCGTTGTCGACCTGGTCACCATGAAGGCGTTCGTCTGGTCCGCCGAGGCGACCAAGGGCGAGATGTACGACATCGTCGACATCCCGGCCACGCACACCGAGGCCGCTGAAGAGTGGCGCGGCAAGCTGATCGAGACCGTCGCCGAGAACGACGACGAGATCATGGAGCTCTTCCTGAACGGCGACGAGCCGTCCGTGGAGCAGCTGCACGCCGCCGTCCGTCGGATCATCCTGAACTCCGGCAAGGGCAAGGGCGAGCCCACGATCACCGCGGTGTTCTGTGGCACGGCGTTCAAGAACAAGGGCGTTCAGCCCCTGCTCGACGCCGTCGTCCGCTACCTGCCGTCGCCGCTGGACATCGAGGCCATCGAGGGTCACGACGTCCGCGACGCCGAGGTGGTCGTGAAGCGCAAGCCGTCCGACGAGGAGCCCCTCGCGGCGCTGGCGTTCAAGATCATGAGTGACCCGCACCTCGGTAAGCTCACCTTCGTCCGGGTTTACTCGGGCCGCCTGGAGGCCGGCACTGCGGTGCTGAACTCCGTCAAGGGCAAGAAGGAGCGCATCGGCAAGATCTACCGCATGCACGCCAACAAGCGTGAAGAGATCGCCGCGGTGGGCGCCGGTGACATCGTCGCCGTCATGGGCCTGAAGCAGACCACCACCGGTGAGACGCTGTGTGACGACAAGCAGCCCGTGATCCTGGAGTCCATGGACTTCCCGGCTCCGGTCATCCAGGTCGCCATCGAGCCCAAGTCCAAGGGTGACCAGGAGAAGCTGGGTGTCGCCATCCAGCGCCTGGCGGAGGAGGACCCCTCCTTCCACGTTCACTCGGACGAGGAGACGGGCCAGACCATCCTCGGCGGTATGGGCGAGCTGCACCTTGAGGTGCTGGTCGACCGTATGAAGCGCGAGTTCAAGGTCGAGGCCAACGTCGGCAAGCCGCAGGTCGCGTACCGCGAGACGATCCGCGGGACCGTGGAGCGTCACGACTACACCCACAAGAAGCAGACCGGTGGTACCGGTCAGTTCGCCAAGGTGCAGATCGCGATCGAGCCCATCACCGAGGCCGACGGTCCGGCGTACGAGTTCGTGAACAAGGTCACCGGTGGCCGCGTGCCGAAGGAGTACATCCCTTCGGTCGACGCCGGTGCGCAGGAGGCCATGCAGTTCGGCATCCTGGCCGGCTACGAGATGACGGGCGTTCGCGTCACGCTTCTCGACGGTGGCTACCACGAGGTCGACTCCTCCGAGCTCGCGTTCAAGATCGCCGGTTCGCAGGCCTTCAAGGAGGCCGCGCGCAAGGCGTCCCCCGTGCTCATGGAGCCGATGATGGCCGTTGAGGTCACCACGCCCGAGGACTACATGGGCGACGTCATCGGTGACATCAACTCCCGCCGTGGCCAGATCCAGGCCATGGAGGAGCGTCACGGTGCTCGCGTCGTGAAGGGCCTCGTGCCCCTTTCGGAGATGTTCGGCTACGTCGGAGACCTCCGCAGCAAGACCTCGGGTCGCGCCAGCTACTCGATGCAGTTCGACTCCTACGCCGAGGTTCCCCGGAACGTCGCCGAGGAGATCATCGCGAAGGCCAAGGGCGAGTAACTCTTCCGAGTACACGCTTTAGGCTTGTCACCGGAGCCTCTGGGGCAACAGGAGTAACCCTCCGTTGCCCCGGAGGGACCGGCTTTCCAGCAAAGATCACCTGGCGCCGATGAGTAAGGCGTACAGAACCACTCTCCAGGAGGACCCCGTGGCGAAGGCGAAGTTCGAGCGGACTAAGCCGCACGTCAACATCGGCACCATCGGTCACATTGACCACGGTAAGACGACCCTCACGGCCGCCATTACCAAGGTGCTGCACGACGCGTACCCGGACCTGAACGAGGCCTCGGCCTTCGACCAGATCGACAAGGCTCCTGAGGAGCGCCAGCGCGGTATCACCATCTCCATCGCGCACGTCGAGTACCAGACCGAGGCGCGTCACTACGCCCACGTCGACTGCCCGGGTCACGCTGACTACATCAAGAACATGATCACGGGTGCCGCGCAGATGGACGGCGCCATCCTCGTGGTCGCCGCCACCGACGGCCCGATGCCGCAGACCAAGGAGCACGTGCTCCTGGCCCGCCAGGTCGGCGTTCCGTACATCGTCGTCGCCCTGAACAAGGCCGACATGGTGGACGACGAGGAGATCCTGGAGCTCGTCGAGCTCGAGGTCCGTGAGCTCCTCTCCGAGTACGAGTTCCCCGGCGACGACCTGCCGGTCGTCCAGGTCTCGGCGCTCAAGGCGCTCGAGGGCGACAAGGAGTGGGGCGAGAAGCTCCTCGGCCTCATGAAGGCCGTCGACGAGCACATCCCCACGCCGCCGCGTGACACCGAGAAGCCGTTCCTCATGCCCGTCGAGGACGTCTTCACGATCACCGGTCGCGGTACGGTCGTCACCGGCCGTATCGAGCGTGGTGTCCTGAAGGTCAACGAGACCGTGGACATCATCGGCATCAAGGAAGCCAAGACCACCACCACGGTCACCGGCATCGAGATGTTCCGCAAGCTGCTCGACGAGGGCCAGGCCGGTGAGAACGTCGGTCTGCTCCTCCGTGGCATCAAGCGCGAGGACGTCGAGCGCGGCCAGGTCATCATCAAGCCCGGTTCGGTCACGCCGCACACCGAGTTCGAGGCCCAGGCCTACATCCTGTCGAAGGACGAGGGTGGCCGTCACACCCCCTTCTTCAACAACTACCGCCCGCAGTTCTACTTCCGTACCACGGACGTCACGGGTGTCGTCACCCTGCCGGCCGGCACGGAGATGGTCATGCCGGGCGACAACACCGAGATGACGGTCGCGCTGATCCAGCCGGTCGCCATGGAGGAGGGCCTGAAGTTCGCCATCCGTGAGGGTGGTCGTACCGTGGGCGCCGGCCAGGTCACCAAGATCACGAAGTAATTTCGTGCTCTGACCTGGTAGCTCGCGCGAGCGGGCACCATGTTTGACAGAAGGGCCCCTCCCTTGTCGCCTCGGCGGCGGGGGAGGGGCCCTTCGTCGTACCCGGCGACGGGCTTGTGAGAGGCTCCGAAACGTCTGGGCAGGAACGTTTCAGGGGTGGGGAAGCATGGGTCGGCAAGGCGACGACGGTCCGGGGATATCGGACGCGGAGTGGGACCGGTTCCGCGAGGAGATGGAGCGGCAGGACGGGAACGCCCCCAAGGAGCCGTCCGCGCGGGCGCGGATGGTGACCGAGCGGCTGCGGCGCGAGGACGAGGAGCGCCGGCGGGCCGAGCGGGGGCGGTTCGGGCGCGCGCGGACCTCGCAGCCGGCGCAGCCGCCCGGGTGGCGCACCGGGCCCGCCTGGCAGGGGGCCCAGGGCTCGGGGAGCGGCAAGCGGCGCCTGAAGGCCGCGGGGGCCATCGTGCTCATCGCCGGGCTGGCCCTGATCGCGGTGCGGCCCGAGCTGGTGATCGACCGGATCACGGGGAAGACGCAGGCCCGCGAGGACGCGCGGAACGCCCCCTTGCCGCCCGTGGAGTCCGTACGCCCGACCGCGGCCCCGGAGGCCGGGCAGCCGGACCGGCCGACCCTGAAGGAGCCCTTCAGGGGCTCCCCGGCCCTCCAGTGGGCCGACGGCGCCGCCGGGATCGAGGTGCCGCCAGCCACGGCGGCCGGCGGGATGTCGAAGGAGCAGGTCGCGCAGGCGCTCGACCAGGCGAAGCGGTTCCTGGTCGCGGCCAACCTGGACCCCGCGGTGCTGCGCGGAGAGCGGCCCGAGGCGGTGCTGGCGCTGCTCGAACCGCAGGGGGAGCGGGACCGGCGCCTGCTGGAGAAGGCGCTGGCCCGGCCGACCGCGGAGCAGGACCCGCTCTGGCTGGTCAGCCGCTTCCCGGCGGCCGAGGTCCGGCTCGCGACGGACGTGGTCAAGACGCGCGGGCGGATGACCTTCGAGGGGGGCAGGCCCGGAGAGGTCAAGGTGAGCCTGGACTACACCTTCACCTACGCCCTGACGAAGGCGGCGCCCGGTTCCGAAGAGGTGACGCGGACCATCGTGCGGCGCCAGTTCGAGCTGTACCTGCGGGATCCGGAGCGCTGGCAGGAGACCACGAAGGGCACCCTTCAGCTGGGGGATTCCTCGCACGAGTACGGCAACGCCCGGTGCGCCGTCCACGACGGCTACCTGCATCCGAGCTTCCCGACGGACGGCCCGGACAGGGTGGCGCCCTCGGGCGCGCCGGTCGACCCGTACGACCGGAGCAGAAACCTGGAACGGTCCGAAACCGGCGAATGCGGAGAGATCACAAGGTTCTGACCTGGGAAGCCCCGTCGCGTGGCGCAGTTTGACGTGTCCGCGCAGCGGGGTATTCTCTTCCGCCCGATTGGCGCAGTACGTGTGTCGTATGGCAGACTACTCAAGTTGCTCGGTTGAGTGCCGATGCTGCGCGCCTCCCGCCGGGAGGACCGGAAGCGAGTCCCACAGTACTCGTCGCCTCTATCTGTCCCTCGGGGCAGCAATGGAAGCGGACGTACGGGAATCTTCTGGGAAGTGTCAGCACGGTGCCGGCCAGGAACCCGGTGGGTGTTTCTCCCCCGAACCGCGGTCTTTGGGACCGCACCCCCTTGATGAGGGAAATTTCCGTATGGGGATTTTCTGTAGAGGGAGTGCGACACGCCCGACCGCGTGGGTCGGAGAGAAGCGGTGGAGAGATCCACAGCCGCCCGGGTGCCAGAGCGTTTCCACAACAGACAGGACTACGGAGTAGCCATGGCGGGACAGAAGATCCGCATCCGGCTCAAGGCCTACGACCACGAGGTCATCGACTCCTCGGCGAAGAAGATCGTCGAGACGGTGACGCGCACTGGTGCGTCGGTCGCGGGCCCGGTGCCGCTGCCCACTGAGAAGAACGTGTACTGCGTCATCAAGTCGCCGCACAAGTACAAGGACTCGCGCGAGCACTTCGAGATGCGCACGCACAAGCGCCTGATCGACATCCTCGACCCGACCCCCAAGACCGTTGACTCGCTGATGCGCCTGGACCTTCCGGCCGGCGTTGACATCGAGATCAAGCTCTGAGAGGCGTCGAGAAGATGGCAAAGCAGATCAAGGGCGTCCTGGGCGAGAAGCTCGGCATGACCCAGGTCTGGGACGAGAACAACCGTGTCGTCCCGGTCACCGTGGTCAAGGCCGGACCCTGCGTCGTTACCCAGGTCCGTACGAACGACATCGACGGCTACGAGTCGGTCCAGATCGCCTTCGGCGAGATCGACCCGCGCAAGGTGAACAAGCCCCTCAAGGGCCACTTCGCCAAGGCCGACGTCACCCCGCGCCGCCACCTGGTGGAGCTCCGCACCTCCGACGCCAGCGAGTACACGCTCGGCCAGGAGATCACCGCCCAGGTGTTCGAGTCCGGCGTCAAGGTTGACGTCACGGGCAACAGCAAGGGCAAGGGCTTCGCCGGTGTCATGAAGCGGCACAACTTCCGGGGCCTCGGCGCCGGTCACGGTGTGCAGCGCAAGCACCGCTCCCCCGGTTCGATCGGTGGCTGCGCCACCCCTGGGCGTGTCTTCAAGGGCATGCGCATGGCCGGTCGCATGGGCAACGAGCGCGTCACCACCCAGAACCTGACCATCCACGCGGTTGACGCGGAGAAGGGTCTGCTGCTCATCAAGGGCGCGGTCCCCGGTCCGAACGGCGGCCTCGTCCTGGTCCGTACCGCGGCCAAGGGGGCTTGAGGTAATGAGCACCATTGACATCCTTTCGCCGGCAGGCGACAAGGCCGGTACCGTCGAGCTCCCCGCGGAGATCTTCGACGCGAAGACCAGCGTTCCGCTGATCCACCAGGTCGTTGTCGCTCAGCTGGCCGCTGCCCGTCAGGGCACGCACAAGACCAAGCGTCGTGGCGAAGTCCGTGGTGGTGGCCGCAAGCCGTACCGCCAGAAGGGCACCGGCCGCGCCCGTCAGGGTTCGACCCGCGCTCCGCAGTTCGTCGGCGGTGGCGTCGTCCACGGCCCGCAGCCGCGTGACTACTCCCAGCGGACCCCGAAGAAGATGAAGGTCGCCGCCCTCCGCGGTGCCCTCTCGGACCGTGCGCGTCACTCCCGCATCCACGTCGTCACCGGCGTGGTCGAGGGTGCCGCCTCCACGAAGGCCGCCAAGACGCTGTTCGGCAAGATCTCGGAGCGCAAGAACGTGCTCCTGGTCGTCGAGCGCGCCGACGAGGCCGCGTGGCTGTCCGCCCGCAACCTGCCCCAGGTCCACATCCTGGAGCCGGGCCAGCTGAACACGTACGACGTGATCGTCTCTGACGACGTGGTCTTCACTCAGGCCGCGCTTGAGTCCTTCGTGTCTGGCCCCAAGGCCGATGAGACCGAAGGGAGCGACGCCTGATGTCTGAGGCGACCGTTACCAGCAAGACCTTCACTGACCCGCGCGACCTGCTGATCAAGCCGGTTGTCTCGGAGAAGAGCTACGCGCTGCTGGACGAGAACAAGTACACGTTCATCGTCGCGCCCGGCGCCAACAAGACCCAGATCAAGCAGGCCGTCGAGGCGGTCTTCTCGGTCAAGGTCACCGGGGTCAACACGATCAACCGTCAGGGTAAGCGCAAGCGCACCAAGACCGGTTTCGGCAAGCGCGCGAACACCAAGCGCGCCATCGTGACCCTCGCTGAGGGCGACCGAATCGACATCTTCGGCGGCCAGGCCTCCTAACGGAGGTCTAGTCGTCCGGAATCGGACGAGGACTGAGAAATGGGTATCCGCAAGTACAAGCCGACGACCCCGGGCCGTCGTGGCTCCAGCGTCGCCGACTTTGTCGAGATCACGCGGTCCACGCCGGAGAAGTCGCTGGTTCGCCCGCTGCACAGCAAGGGCGGCCGTAACAACACCGGTCGGATCACTGTTCGCCACCAGGGTGGCGGTCACAAGCGCGCCTACCGCGTGATCGACTTCCGTCGTCACGACAAGGACGGCGTGCCGGCCAAGGTCGCGCACATCGAGTACGACCCCAACCGCACCGCGCGCATCGCGCTCCTGCACTACGCGGACGGCGAGAAGCGCTACATCATCGCGCCGAAGGCTCTGAAGCAGGGCGACCGGATTGAGAACGGCCCGACGGCCGACATCAAGCCCGGTAACAACCTGGCGCTCCGCAACATCCCGGTCGGTACCACGATCCACGCGATCGAGCTCCGTCCCGGTGGCGGCGCGAAGTTCGCCCGCTCGGCTGGTGCCTCGGTGCAGCTGCTCGCGAAGGAGGGCACCATGGCCCACCTCCGCATGCCGTCCGGCGAGATCCGTCTCGTCGACGCCCGCTGCCGCGCCACGGTCGGCGAGGTCGGCAACGCCGAGCAGTCGAACATCAACTGGGGCAAGGCCGGCCGTATGCGCTGGAAGGGCGTTCGCCCCTCCGTCCGCGGTGTCGCGATGAACCCGGTTGACCACCCGCACGGTGGTGGTGAGGGCAAGACCAGTGGTGGTCGCCACCCGGTCTCCCCGTGGGGTCAGAAGGAGGGTCGTACTCGCTCGCCGAAGAAGGCTTCGAGCAAGTACATCGTCCGCCGCCGCAAGACGAACAAGAAGCGCTAGGAGCGGGTTTAGATGCCGCGCAGTCTCAAGAAGGGGCCCTTCGTCGACGACCACCTCGTAAAGAAGGTGGACGTCCAGAACGAAGCCGGCACCAAGAACGTCATCAAGACCTGGTCCCGTCGCTCGATGATCATCCCCAGCATGCTGGGTCACACCATCGCGGTGCACAACGGCAAGACCCACGTCCCGGTGTTCGTCACCGAGTCGATGGTCGGCCACAAGCTCGGCGAGTTCTCGCCGACTCGCACCTTCCGCGGCCACGTCAAGGACGACCGGAAGTCGAAGCGCCGCTAAAGGCGGGGTGGTTACGACTATGACTTACACCGAAGGGACAACCATGGAAGCCAGGGCCCAGGCGCGGTACATCCGCGTCACGCCCATGAAGGCCCGCCGAGTGGTGGACCTTATCCGTGGCATGGATGCCACGGAGGCTCAGGCGGTCCTGCGTTTCGCCCCGCAGGCCGCGAGCGTGCCGGTTGGCAAGGTGCTGGACAGCGCCATTGCCAACGCCGCACACAACTACAACCACCCGGACGCCTCCACGCTGGTCATCAGCGAGGCGTTCGTGGACGAGGGCCCGACCCTGAAGCGGTTCCGTCCGCGTGCGCAGGGCCGTGCCTACCGGATCCGCAAGCGGACCAGCCACATCACCGTGGTCGTCAGCAGCAAGGAAGGTTCCCGGTAATGGGCCAGAAGGTAAACCCGCACGGGTTCCGGCTCGGCATCACCACCGACTTCAAGTCGCGTTGGTACGCCGACAAGCTGTACAAGGACTACGTCAAGGAAGACGTCGCCATCCGTCGGATGATGACGTCCGGCATGGAGCGCGCCGGCATCTCGAAGGTTGAGATCGAGCGCACCCGTGACCGCGTGCGTGTGGACATCCACACCGCTCGTCCGGGCATCGTCATCGGCCGCCGTGGCGCCGAGGCCGACCGCATCCGCGGTGACCTCGAGAAGCTCACGGGCAAGCAGGTCCAGCTGAACATCCTCGAGGTCAAGAACCCCGAGCTTGACGCTCAGCTGGTTGCCCAGGCCGTTGCCGAGCAGCTTTCCTCCCGCGTCTCCTTCCGTCGCGCCATGCGTAAGAGCATGCAGGGCACGATGAAGGCCGGCGCCAAGGGCATCAAGATCCAGTGTGGCGGTCGTCTCGGCGGCGCCGAGATGTCCCGCTCCGAGTTCTACCGCGAGGGTCGTGTGCCGCTGCACACGCTGCGCGCGAACGTGGACTACGGCTTCTTCGAGGCCAAGACCACCTTCGGCCGTATCGGTGTGAAGGTCTGGATCTACAAGGGCGACGTCAAGAACATCGCCGAGGTTCGCGCCGAGAACGCTGCGGCCCGTGCGGGTAACCGCCCGGCCCGTGGCGCGCAGGGCGCTGGCGACCGTCCCGCCGGCCGTGGTGGCCGTGGTGGCGAGCGCGGCGGCCGTGGTGGCCGCAAGCCGCAGCAGGCTGCTGGTGCCGAGGCCCCCAAGGCCGACGCTCCCGCCGCCGCTCCGGCCGAGAGCACCGGAACGGAGGCCTGACCGACATGCTGATCCCTCGTAGGGTCAAGCACCGCAAGCAGCACCACCCGAAGCGCAGTGGCATGGCCAAGGGCGGTACTGAGGTCACGTTCGGCGAGTACGGCATCCAGGCGCTGACCCCGGCGTACGTGACGAACCGCCAGATCGAGGCGGCTCGTATTGCGATGACCCGCCACATCAAGCGTGGCGGCAAGGTCTGGATCAACATCTACCCGGACCGCCCGCTGACGAAGAAGCCTGCCGAGACCCGCATGGGTTCCGGTAAGGGTTCTCCTGAGTGGTGGATCGCCAACGTGCACCCGGGCCGGGTCATGTTCGAGCTGTCCTACCCGAACGAGAAGATTGCTCGTGAGGCGCTCACCCGCGCTGCTCACAAGCTTCCGATGAAGTGCCGGATTGTTCGGCGCGAGGCAGGTGAGTCGTGATGGCGACGGGAACCAAGGCGTCCGAGCTGCGTGAGCTCGGCAACGAGGAGCTCGTTGGCAAGCTGCGCGAGGCCAAGGAAGAGCTGTTCAAGCTGCGCTTCCAGGCGGCCACGGGCCAGCTGGAGAACAACGGCCGGCTCAAGTCCGTCCGTAAGGACATCGCTCGCATCTACACCCTGATGCACGAGCGTGAGCTCGGTATCGAGACGGTGGAGAGCGCCTGATGAGCGAGAAGAACGTGACTGAGACCACTGAGCAGCGCGGTTTCCGCAAGACCCGTGAGGGTCTGGTCGTCAGCGACAAGATGGACAAGACCGTCGTCGTCGCCGTCGAGGACCGCGTGAAGCACGCCCTGTACGGCAAGGTCATCCGCCGTACGAACAAGCTCAAGGCTCACGACGAGCAGAACGCTGCCGGCGTCGGCGACCGCGTCCTCATCATGGAGACGCGTCCGCTGTCGGCGAGCAAGCGCTGGCGCATCGTCGAGATCCTCGAGAAGGCCAAGTAATTATCTGAGGCCCTGGACAACAAGTTCAGGGGCCCCTCAGGTTCGTTCCGCCAGGCTCGGTGGGGGCGGTAGCTCCTCGGAGTGAAACCCCCGCCGGGAACCGGCAGACAAACAGGAGATACACACGTGATCCAGCAGGAGTCGCGACTGCGTATCGCCGACAACACTGGTGCGAAGGAAATCCTTTGCATCCGTGTTCTCGGTGGTTCGGGTCGCCGCTACGCGGGCATCGGTGACGTCATCGTCGCCACCGTCAAGGACGCGATCCCCGGTGGCAACGTGAAGAAGGGTGACGTCGTCAAGGCGGTCATCGTTCGCACCGTTAAGGAACGCCGCCGCCAGGACGGCTCGTACATCCGCTTCGACGAGAACGCCGCTGTCATTCTCAAGAACGACGGCGACCCTCGTGGCACCCGTATCTTCGGCCCCGTGGGCCGTGAGCTGCGCGAGAAGAAGTTCATGAAGATCATCTCGCTCGCGCCGGAGGTGCTGTAAGCATGAAGATCAAGAAGGGCGACCTGGTTCAGGTCATCACCGGTAAGGACAAGGGCAAGCAGGGCAAGGTCATCATGGCCATCCCTACTGAGAACCGCGTCCTCGTCGAGGGTGTCAACCGGGTCAAGAAGCACACCAAGGCCGGGCAGACCGCTGGTGGTTCGCAGGCCGGCGGCATCGTGATCGTCGAGGCCCCGATCCACGTCAGCAACGTTCAGCTGGTTGTGGAGAAGGACGGCCAGAAGGTCGTTACCCGCGTCGGTTTCCGCTTCGACGACGAGGGCAACAAGATCCGCGTTGCCAAGCGGACGGGTGAGGACATCTGATGGCTACCACTCCGCGTCTCAAGACGAAGTACCGCGAGGACATCACCGGCAAGCTGCGTGAGGAGTTCTCGTACGAGAACGTCATGCAGATCCCCGGCCTCGTGAAGATCGTCGTCAACATGGGTGTGGGCGACGCCGCCCGCGACTCCAAGCTGATCGACGGCGCCATCAAGGACCTGACGACGATCACCGGTCAGAAGCCGGCCGTCACGAAGGCCCGCAAGTCCATCGCGCAGTTCAAGCTGCGCGAGGGTCAGCCGATCGGCTGCCACGTCACCCTCCGTGGTGACCGCATGTGGGAGTTCCTGGACCGTACGCTGTCGCTCGCGCTGCCGCGTATCCGTGACTTCCGCGGTCTGTCGCCGAAGCAGTTCGACGGCCGTGGCAACTACACCTTCGGTCTCACGGAGCAGGTCATGTTCCACGAGATCGACCAGGACAAGATCGACCGTACCCGGGGTATGGACATCACCGTGGTCACCACGGCGACCAACGACGCTGAGGGCCGCGCGCTCCTTCGTCACCTCGGCTTCCCCTTCAAGGAGGCGTAAGCGAGATGGCGAAGAAGGCTCTCATCGCGAAGGCTGCCCGCAAGCCCAAGTTCGGTGTGCGTGCGTACACCCGCTGCCAGCGCTGCGGTCGTCCCCACTCCGTGTACCGCAAGTTCGGCCTGTGCCGCGTCTGCCTTCGTGAGATGGCTCACCGTGGCGAGCTGCCGGGCGTGACCAAGAGCTCCTGGTAATTCCCTCTCGTCCGCAAGGACTTGGGAACTTCCAGGCACTCTCGGTAAGCATCTGGTCGGTGGGTGCCCTGCTCCGCATGCCGTAGGCTTGTGGGGTTGGGCGTCCGCCGTCCATAACGACTTACTACGCCGTAGGTCCCCGCACCGCACCCGTCCCGCCACAGAGTGGGGAGAGGGATGGCGCATACAGGAAACCCCGGCGAGAGAGGCCGAAGGCCACTTCATGACCATGACTGACCCGATCGCAGACATGCTGACCCGTCTGCGTAACGCTAACTCGGCGTACCACGACTCCGTCGTGATGCCGCACAGCAAGATCAAGTCGCACATCGCGGAGATCCTCAAGCAAGAGGGTTTCATCACCGGCTGGAAGGTCGAGGACGCCGAGGTCGGCAAGAACCTCGTCCTCGAGCTGAAGTTCGGGCCGAACCGTGAGCGCTCCATCGCGGGCATCAAGCGGATCTCGAAGCCCGGTCTGCGCGTGTACGCAAAGTCCACCAACCTGCCGAAGGTCCTCGGCGGCCTGGGCGTGGCGATCATCTCCACGTCCCACGGTCTCCTGACCGGCCAGCAGGCAGGCAAGAAGGGCGTAGGTGGGGAAGTCCTCGCCTACGTCTGGTAGTCGGGAACGGAGGAAAAGCAATGTCGCGAATCGGCAAGCTCCCCATCCAGGTTCCCGCCGGTGTGGACGTCACCATCGACGGCCAGACGGTCGCTGTGAAGGGCCCCAAGGGTTCCCTGTCGCACACCGTCAAGGCGCCGATCGAGATCGTCAAGGGTGAGGACGGCGTTCTGAACGTCACCCGCCCGAACGACGAGCGTCAGAACAAGGCCCTGCACGGCCTGTCCCGCACGCTGGTGGCGAACATGATCACCGGTGTGACCACGGGGTACGTCAAGGCTCTCGAGATCAGCGGTGTCGGTTACCGCGTCGCCGCGAAGGGCTCCGACCTGGAGTTCCAGCTTGGTTACAGCCACCCGATCCTGATCGAGGCGCCCGAGGGCATCTCCTTCAAGGTCGAGTCGCCCACCAAGTTCTCGGTCGAGGGCATCGACAAGCAGAAGGTCGGCGAGGTCGCCGCCAACATCCGCAAGCTGCGGAAGCCCGACCCGTACAAGGCCAAGGGTGTCAAGTACGCCGGCGAAGTCATCCGCCGCAAGGTCGGAAAGGCTGGTAAGTAGCCATGGCATACGGTGTGAAGATCGCCAAGGGCGACGCGTACAAGCGCGCTGCCAAGGCTCGCCGCCACATCCGCATTCGCAAGAACGTGTCGGGTACGGCGGAGCGTCCGCGCCTCGTCGTGACGCGTTCCAACCGCAACATCGTTGCTCAGGTCATCGACGACCTCCAGGGTCACACCCTGGCGTCCGCGTCGACCCTGGACACCTCGATCCGCGGTGGCGAAGGCGACAAGAGCGCCCAGGCCCAGGCCGTCGGCGCGCTCGTGGCCGAGCGTGCGAAGGCTGCCGGCGTCGAGACCGTTGTCTTTGACCGCGGTGGCAACCGATACGCCGGGCGCATTGCCGCTCTGGCTGACGCCGCCCGCGAAGCCGGGCTGAAGTTCTAAGCCCCGGTTCCGGGACTCACGGACGTAACAGAGAGAGGTAATCCAATGGCTGGACCCCAGCGCCGCGGAAGCGGTGCCGGTGGCGGCGAGCGGCGGGACCGGAAGGGTCGCGACGGTGGCCCTGCCGCCGAGAAGACCGCTTACGTTGAGCGCGTTGTCGCGATCAACCGCGTTGCCAAGGTTGTCAAGGGTGGTCGCCGCTTCAGCTTCACCGCGCTGGTCGTGGTGGGCGACGGTGACGGCACTGTAGGTGTCGGTTACGGCAAGGCCAAGGAAGTTCCCGCGGCCATCGCCAAGGGTGTCGAGGAAGCCAAGAAGTCCTTCTTCAAGGTTCCGCGCATCCAGGGCACCATCCCTCACCCGATCACGGGCGAGCGTGCCGCGGGCGTCGTGCTGCTGAAGCCGGCCGCCCCCGGTACCGGTGTTATCGCCGGTGGCCCGGTGCGCGCCGTTCTGGAGTGCGCCGGCGTTCACGACATCCTGTCGAAGTCGCTCGGCTCTTCCAACGCGATCAACATCGTGCACGCGACCGTGGCGGCCCTCAAGGGCCTGCAGCGTCCCGAGGAGATCGCGGCTCGCCGTGGTCTGCCCCTCGAGGACGTCGCCCCCGCGGCTCTCCTTCGTGCACGTGCCGGGGCGGGTGCGTAATGGCTCGCCTCAAGATCACGCAGACGAAGTCGTACATCGGCAGCAAGCAGAACCACCGCGACACGCTGCGTTCGCTCGGGCTCAAGCGCCTGAACGACGTCGTCGTCAAGGAGGACCGCCCCGAGTTCCGCGGAATGGTTCACACCGTCCGCCACCTCGTGACGGTTGAGGAGGTTGACTAATCATGGCTGAGAACAGCCCGCTGAAGGCCCACAACCTCCGTCCCGCCCCCGGCGCCAAGACCGCGAAGACCCGTGTCGGTCGTGGTGAGGCGTCGAAGGGTAAGACGGCCGGTCGTGGTACGAAGGGCCAGAAGGCCCGTTACCAGATCCCGCAGCGCTTCGAGGGTGGGCAGATGCCCCTCCACATGCGTCTGCCGAAGCTCAAGGGCTTCAAGAACCCCTTCCGCACCGAGTTCCAGGTTGTCAACCTGGACAAGCTCGGCGCTCTCTACCCCGAGGGTGGAGAGGTCACGGTGGCCGACCTGGTCGCCAAGGGCGCGGTGCGCAAGAACAGCCTCGTCAAGGTCCTGGGCCAGGGCGAGCTCTCCGTGGCGCTGCAGGTTTCGGTTGACGCCGTCTCCGCTTCCGCCAAGGAGAAGATTGCCGCTGCCGGCGGCACCGTCACTGAGCTCGTCTAAGACGAAACTCGGTGATTAATAGCTGAAACCCGACCGGGGATGCCTCACATATGGGGCATCCCCGGTTGGTCGTTCCACGGGGGGCACTGTCGCCGGTAAGGTGGCCTGCACCTTTGCTTGTACGTATTCGTCGATCCCTCAGACCGTCACCTCTGACGCAGTAGCGCGGGGGTCGCAGGAGGCACCGTGCTCACCGCGTTCGCCCAGGCGTTCAAGACGCCTGACCTGCGCAAGAAGCTGCTCTTCACGCTCGGCATCATCGTGCTGTTCAGGCTCGGGTCCCACATCCCGGTACCCGGCGTGAGCTACAAGAACGTTCAGATCTGTGTCGACCAGCCGGGGAACAGCAATGGACTGTTCGGTCTGGTCAACCTGTTCAGCGGCGGTGCGCTGCTGCAGATCACGATCTTCGCGCTCGGCATCATGCCGTACATCACGGCGAGCATCATCCTGCAGCTGCTGACCGTGGTCATCCCGAAGCTGGAGAACCTCAAAAAAGAGGGTCAGTCCGGCACGGCGAAGATCACTCAGTACACGCGCTATCTGACGGTCGCGCTCGCGATCCTGCAGGGCACCGGCCTCGTGGCCACCGCCCGCAGCGGCGCCCTGTTCCAGGGCTGCCAGGTCGCCAGCCAGATCGTCCCGGACCGGTCGATCTTCACCACTGTCGTCATGGTCATCACGATGACCGCCGGCACCTGCGTCGTCATGTGGCTCGGTGAGCTCGTGACCGACCGCGGCATCGGCAACGGCATGTCGATCCTCATGTTCATCTCCATCGCCGCCGGCTTCGTCAGCGCGCTGTGGGGGATCAAGGTCCAGGGCAAGATCGCGGGCGGCTGGGTCGAGTTCGGCGTGGTCATCCTCGTCGGTCTCGCGATGGTCGCCCTCGTGGTCTTCGTCGAGCAGGCGCAGCGCCGGATCCCGGTCCAGTACGCGAAGCGCATGATCGGCCGCAGGGCCTACGGCGGTACCTCGACCTACATCCCGCTCAAGGTCAACCAGGCGGGTGTCATCCCGGTCATCTTCGCCTCGTCGCTGCTGTACATCCCGGCGCTGATCGTTCAGTTCAGCGGTTCGACCGCCGGCTGGGCGACGTGGATCAGCAAGCACTTCGTCAAGGGCGACCACCCTTACTACATCGCCGCCTACTTCCTCCTGATCGTTTTCTTCGCGTTCTTCTACGTGGCGATCTCGTTCAACCCCGAGGAAGTTGCAGACAACATGAAGAAGTATGGTGGGTTCATCCCGGGCATCCGCGCCGGCCGACCCACCGCCGAGTACCTCAGCTACGTACTCAACCGGATCACCTGGCCGGGGTCGCTGTACCTGGGTCTCATCGCTCTTGTGCCGACGATGGCGTTGGCGGGCTTCGGCGCGAACCAGAACTTCCCGTTCGGCGGGACGAGCATCCTGATCATCGTGGGTGTCGGTCTGGAGACCGTGAAGCAGATCGAGAGCCAGCTCCAGCAGCGCAATTACGAAGGGTTCCTCCGCTGATGCGAATCGTCCTCGTCGGACCTCCCGGTGCGGGCAAGGGAACGCAGGCCGCGTTCCTTGCCAAGAACCTGTCGATCCCGCACATCTCCACGGGCGACCTCTTCCGCGCCAACATCAGCAAGGGCACGGAGCTCGGCCGCAAGGCGAAGGCGATCATGGAGGCGGGCCAGCTGGTCCCCGACGAGATCACCATCGCCATGGCCCAGGACCGCATGGAGCAGGCCGACGCCGCGGGCGGCTTCCTGCTCGACGGCTTCCCCCGCAACGTCTCGCAGGCCGAGGCCCTCGACGCCTACCTCAAGGCCGGGGACCTGAAGCTGGACGCGGTCCTCGACCTGGAGGTCGAGGAGGACGAGGTCGTCAAGCGGATCGCCGGCCGCCGGGTCTGCCGCAACGACTCCTCGCACGTCTTCCACGTCACGTACGCGGCGCCGAAGACCGAGGGTGTCTGCGACACCTGTGGTGGCGAGCTCTACCAGCGCGGTGACGACTCGGAGGAGACGGTCCGCAACCGGCTGGATGTCTACCACACGCAGACCGAGCCGATCATCGACTACTACAAGGCCCAGGGCCTGCTGGTGACCATCCCGGCCCTCGGTGAGGTCGCGGACGTCACGCAGCGCGCGATGGACGCCCTCAAGAAGTAGTCCCCTTGTTGTGCAGGTACGGCCGCGGTGTCCCCAGGGCATCGCGGCCGTACTGTTGAAAAGACCCGATTCAAAGGTGGAAGGCACTCTCCATGGTCCAGATCAAGACCCCCGAGCAGATCGCGAAGATGCGCGAGGCGGGGCTGGTCGTCGCCGCGATCCACGCGGCGACTCGTGAGGCGGCCGTTCCGGGCGCCACGACGCGGGATCTGGACATGGTGGCCCGCAAGGTCATCGCCGACGCCGGCGCGAAGTCGAACTTCCTCGGGTACGGCGGTTTCCCCGCGACCATCTGCACCTCGGTGAACGAGGTCGTCGTCCACGGCATCCCGGACGACAAGACGGTCCTCAAGGACGGCGACGTCATCTCGATCGACGCCGGCGCGATCGTGGACGGCTGGCACGGCGACGCGGCGTACACGGCCTTCGTGGGCACGGGGCACGCGCCTGAGCTCATCGAGCTGTCCCGGGTGACCGAGGAGTCCATGTGGGCCGGCATCGCCGCCATGAAGCTCGGCAACCGCCTCGTGGACATCTCCAAGGCCATCGAGGGCTACATCCGCCGGCAGCCGCGTCCCGCGACCGGCAAGTACGGGATCATCGAGGACTACGGCGGCCACGGCATCGGTTCCGAGATGCACATGGACCCCCACCTGCTGAACTACGTCTCGCGCAAGCGGGGCAAGGGCATCAAGCTGGTCCCGGGCGTCTGCCTGGCGATCGAGCCCATGGTCTCCCTGGGCACCGCCCAGACGGAGGTCCTGGCGGACGACTGGACGGTCATCACGACCGACGGCACCTGGTCCTCGCACTGGGAGCACTCCATCGCGCTGACCGAGGAGGGCCCGATCGTGCTGACCAGCCCGGACTGCGGCAAGGCCCGCCTGGCGGCCTACGGCGTCACGACGGCGCCCGATCCGCTGGGCTGAGCCGCAGGTTAATGATCTAGTCTGTGGGGCAAACTTTCCGGATTCGTCTTTCTGGGTGCCCTGACGTAGACTGACTCGTCGGCTCCTTTGCACCCGCATGTCCACATGCGAAGCGGGGAGCTGATCAAGGTAGCCGATTCGAAAGGCGAAGCGTGGCCAAGAAGCAAGGTGCCATCGAAATCGAGGGCACCGTGATCGAGTCCCTCCCGAACGCGATGTTCAAGGTGGAACTCCAGAACGGTCACAAGGTCCTCGCGCACATCAGCGGCAAGATGCGGATGCACTACATCCGAATCCTGCCCGATGACCGGGTCGTGGTGGAGCTTTCCCCGTACGACCTGACGCGTGGCCGGATCGTCTACCGATACAAGTAGATCTTGTCTTCGCTCCCGTCTGGGCGTTTCGTCCCGGCGCGGGTGGTGGCACTGACCCGGAGAACCTCACCAACATGAAGGTCAAGCCGAGCGTCAAGAAGATCTGCGACAAGTGCAAGGTGATCCGCCGTCACGGCCGGGTCATGGTCATCTGCGACAACCTGCGCCACAAGCAGCGCCAGGGCTGACGCACGCCGACCGACCTGCCTTCCGCAGTTCTTCGCGCGACGTAAGAAAAACGTACATACGCAGAACCCGCCCAGCCCCTCACGGGGCCGGCGGCACCTCCGGCGGGGGCCGGGGACCCGGACGTACCACCACCCATCAGGAGTGGTCGGCGGTCGGGGGCGGTTCTGCTGAAGACCCCCGAACACACAGGAGCCATTGAATGGCACGCGTTTCCGGTGTTGACATCCCGCGCGAAAAGCGCGTGGAGATCGCACTCACCTACGTCTTCGGTGTCGGTCGCACCCGGTCCAAGGAAATCCTTGCGGCCACCGGTGTGAACCCCGACACCCGCGTTCGTGACCTGGCCGAAGAGGACCTGGTCAAGATCCGCGAGTACGTGGACGCCAACCTCCGCACCGAGGGTGACCTCCGCCGCGAGATCCAGGCCGACATCCGCCGCAAGGTCGAGATCCAGTGCTACCAGGGTATCCGCCACCGTCGCGGCCTCCCGGTGCACGGTCAGCGCACCAGCACGAACGCTCGTACCCGCAAGGGTCCGCGTCGCGCGATCGCCGGTAAGAAGAAGCCGGGCAAGAAGTAGTCCTGTTCAGCGGTCTTGCGCTGTAGGACCGACCACCTCCCGTAGGAGATTTAGATGCCCCCCAAGGGTCGTCAGGGCGCTGCCAAGAAGGTGCGCCGCAAGGAAAAGAAGAACGTCGCTCACGGGCACGCCCACATCAAGAGCACGTTCAACAACACCATCGTTTCGATCACCGACCCCTCGGGCAACGTGATCTCCTGGGCCTCCGCCGGCCACGTCGGCTTCAAGGGCTCGCGCAAGTCCACCCCCTTCGCCGCGCAGATGGCCGCCGAGTCGGCCGCCCGCCGCGCGCAGGAGCACGGCATGCGCAAGGTTGACGTCTTCGTCAAGGGTCCGGGCTCCGGCCGCGAGACCGCGATCCGCTCCCTCCAGGCCACTGGCCTGGAGGTCGGCTCGATCCAGGACGTCACCCCCACCCCGCACAACGGCTGCCGCCCGCCGAAGCGCCGCCGCGTCTGACGCAGCGACGCCTGTGCGTCTTTGAGTGTCCGGGCGGTGCGGACCCCTTCGGGGGGACGTACCGCCCGTACCCTTGCTGTACCTGGCTTTACCCGTCGGGCGTCAAATAGTGGGCGTCCACGACTGAAGGAACACAGACATGCTTATCGCTCAGCGTCCTTCGCTGACCGAAGAGGTCGTCGACGAATACCGCTCGCGGTTCGTGATCGAGCCGCTGGAGCCGGGCTTCGGCTACACCCTCGGCAACTCGCTGCGTCGTACCCTCCTGTCCTCCATCCCGGGTGCCGCTGTCACCAGCATCCGCGTGGACGGCGTCCTGCACGAGTTCACCACCGTGCCGGGCGTCAAGGAAGACGTCACCGACATCATCCTCAACATCAAGCAGCTGGTCGTCTCCTCGGAGCACGACGAGCCGGTCGTGATGTACCTGCGCAAGCAGGGTCCCGGCCTGGTCACCGCTGCTGACATCGCGCCCCCGGCCGGTGTCGAGGTGCACAACCCGGACCTGGTCCTCGCCACGCTCAACGGCAAGGGCAAGCTGGAGATGGAGCTGACCGTCGAGCGCGGTCGCGGCTACGTCTCCGCCGTCCAGAACAAGCAGCTGGGCCAGGAGATCGGTCGCATCCCGATCGACTCCATCTACAGCCCGGTCCTCAAGGTCACCTACAAGGTCGAGGCGACCCGAGTCGAGCAGCGCACCGACTTCGACAAGCTGATCGTCGACGTCGAGACCAAGCAGGCCATGCGCCCGCGCGACGCCATGGCGTCCGCCGGCAAGACCCTGGTCGAGCTGTTCGGCCTGGCGCGCGAGCTCAACATCGACGCCGAGGGCATCGACATGGGCCCCTCGCCGACGGACGCGGCCCTGGCCGCCGACCTGGCGCTGCCGATCGAGGAGCTTGAGCTCACGGTCCGCTCGTACAACTGCCTCAAGCGCGAGGGCATCCACTCCGTGGGTGAGCTCGTCGCCCGCTCCGAGGCCGACCTGCTCGACATCCGCAACTTCGGTGCGAAGTCGATCGACGAGGTCAAGGCGAAGCTCGCCGGCATGGGCCTGGCCCTCAAGGACAGCCCGCCCGGGTTCGACCCGACCGCCGCCGCCGACGCCTTCGGCGCCGACGACGACGCGGACGCCGGTTTCGTCGAGACCGAGCAGTACTAAGCACCACCTGTAGAGCTTTCCCGCGGCGTCCGCCCCGGGGGAACTGACACCGGTACCTGACACGGCCGGTGCAGATATGAAGGAGTATCACCATGCCGCGTCCCGCAAAGGGTGCCCGTCTGGGCGGCAGCGCCGCGCACGAGAAGCACCTCCTCGCGAACCTCGCGAAGTCGCTCTTCGAGCACGGCCGCATCACGACGACCGAGGCCAAGGCCCGCCGCCTGCGTCCGGTCGCCGAGCGTCTGATCACCAAGGCGAAGAAGGGCGACATCCACAACCGTCGCCTCGTTCTGCAGACGATCACGGACAAGAGCATCGTGCACACGCTGTTCACCGAGATCGCCCCGCGCTACGAGAACCGCCCCGGTGGTTACACGCGCATCACCAAGATCGGCAACCGTCGTGGCGACAACGCCCCGATGGCCGTGATCGAGCTGGTCGAGGCCCTTACGGTCGCCCAGCAGGCCACCGGTGAGGCCGAGGCCGCCACCAAGCGCGCGGTCAAGGAGGCGGAGGCCACCGAGGCTCCCGCCGCCGAGTCCGCCGACGAGTCGGCCAAGTAGTTCGGTCAAGGAGGCCTGATCCCCTCCGGGATCACGCCGAACGGCTCTGAACGGGCCCGCCCCCCTTCCGGGGGCGGGCCCGTTCTGCATGTCTGAGAGGATCTGTCGCGTGAGTGACGAGGTGGAGCCCGGGCACGTCCGGGTGCGGCTGGACCTGTCGTACGACGGGAAGGACTTCTCCGGCTGGGCGAAGCAGCGCGTGCTGCGGACCGTCCAGGGCGAGCTGGAGTCCGCCCTGACGACCGTGATGCGGCTGCCGGACCCGGTCGAGCTGACCGTGGCCGGTCGGACCGACGCCGGGGTGCACGCCCGCGGGCAGGTCGCGCAGTTCGACGTGGCCGAGGAGGTGTGGGCCGAGCACCACGACAAGCTGCTGCGCCGGCTCGCCGGGCGGCTGCCGCACGACGTCCGGGTGTGGAAGGTCGCCGAGGCCCCCCGGGGCTTCAACGCCCGGTTCTCCGCCATCTGGCGCCGCTACGCCTACCGCGTCGGCGACCACCAGGGCGGCGTGGACCCGCTGCGCCGCGGGCACGTGCTGTGGCACCAGTGGCCGCTCGACGTCGACGCCATGAACCGGGCCGCCGCCGCGCTGCTCGGGGAGCACGACTTCGCCGCGTACTGCAAGAAGCGCGAGGGCGCCACGACGATCCGTACGCTCCAGCAGCTCAGCTGGGAGCGGGCCGAGGACGGGATCGTCACCGCGACCGTGCGGGCCGACGCCTTCTGCCACAACATGGTCCGCTCGCTGGTCGGCGCGCTGCTGCACGTCGGCGACGGGCACCGGCCCGTCGAATGGCCCGGCCAGGTGCTGGCCGCGGGCGTACGGGACTCCTCGGTGCACGTCGTGAAGCCGCACGGGCTCACCCTGGAGGAGGTCGGCTACCCGGCGGACGAGCTGCTCGCCGCGCGCAGCAAGGAGGCGCGCAACCTGCGCACCCTTCCGGCCGCCGGCTGCTGCTGACGGGCTCCGCGCGGGGCCGCCGGGGGCAATCCGTTTGGGCGGGCCCGGTGCGGGGCTGTTGAATGCCCCGCATGGGACATCTCGAAGCCAGCCACCTGGAGTACTACCTTCCCGACGGGCGGGTCCTGCTCCCCGACGTCTCCTTCCGGGTGGGGGAGGGGTCGGTCGTCGCCCTCGTCGGGGCGAACGGGGCCGGCAAGACCACCCTGCTGAAGATGATCTCCGGGGAGCTCCAGCCGCACGGCGGCGGGATCACCGTCTCCGGCGGCCTCGGCGTGATGTCGCAGTTCGTGGGGTCGGTGCGGGACGAGACGACCGTGCGGGACCTGCTGGTGTCGGTGGCGCAGCCGCGGATCCGGGAGGCCGCGAAGGCCGTGGACCGGGCCGAGCAGCTGATCCTGACGGTGGACGACGAGGCCGCGCAGATGGCGTACGCGCAGGCGCTCAGCGACTGGGCCGACGTACAGGGCTACGAGGCGGAGACCCTGTGGGACGTCTGCACGATGGCCGCGCTGGCGATCCCGTACGACACCGCGCAGTTCCGCGAGGTGCGCACGCTCTCGGGCGGTGAGCAGAAGCGGCTCGTGCTGGAGGCGCTGCTGCGCGGGCCGGACGAGGTGCTGCTGCTCGACGAGCCGGACAACTACCTGGACGTTCCGGGCAAGCGGTGGCTGGAGGAGCAGCTGAAGGCCACCCGCAAGACGGTGCTGTTCGTCTCGCACGACCGGGAGCTGCTGACCCAGGCCGCCGAGAAGATCATCAGCCTGGAGGCGAGCCCGACGGGCTCGGACGTCTGGGTGCACGGCGCGGGCTTCGACACGTACCACGACGCCCGCAAGGAGCGCTTCGCGCGCTTCGAGGAGCTCAAGCGGCGCTGGGACGAGGAGCACGCCCGCCTGCGGGCGCTGGTGCTGCGGCTGCGCAACCAGGCGGCGAGCAGCCCGGACATGGCCTCGCGGTACCGGGCGATGCAGACCCGCTTCCAGAAGTTCGAGGAGGCCGGTCCGCCGCCGGAGCCGCCGCGCGAGCAGGACATCCGGATGCGGCTCAAGGGCGGGCGTACGGGCGTGCGCGCGCTCACCGTGGAGAACCTGGAGCTGACGGGGCTGATGAAGCCCTTCTCGCTGGAGGTCTTCTACGGCGAGCGGGTCGCGGTGCTCGGCTCGAACGGCTCCGGGAAGTCGCACTTCCTGCGGCTGCTGGCGGGCGAGGAGGTCAAGCACACGGGCACGTGGAAGTTGGGCGCCCGTGTGCTGCCGGGGCACTTCGCGCAGACCCACGCGCACCCGGAGCTGTTCGGCCGGACGCTGGTCGACATCCTGTGGACGGAGGCCGCGAAGCCCCTGGGCGCCGCGATGGGCGTCCTGCGGCGCTACGAGCTGGAGCGCCAGGGGGAGCAGCCGTTCGAGAAGCTCTCCGGCGGGCAGCAGGCGCGCTTCCAGATCCTGCTGCTGGAGCTGGCGGGGACGACGGCGCTGCTGCTGGACGAGCCGACGGACAACCTGGACCTGGAGTCGGCGGAGGCCCTGCAGGACGGACTGGAGTCGTACGACGGCACTGTGCTGTGCGTCACGCACGACCGGTGGTTCGCCCGCACATTTGACCGCTATCTGGTCTTCGGTTCGGACGGGGTGGTGCGGGAGACTCGGGAACCCGTCTGGGACGAGCGGCGCGTGGAGCGCGAGCGCTGAGGCCCTCCGGCGGGGGATCGGGCGCGTTCGACGGACGGAGTCCGGCGCGGCCGTCCGAAGCCCGCGAGGCCCCTGGGGCCGAGCGGTGCGAGGGCGGCGGGGCGAACGGGGTCTCAGGAACCCGTCTGGGACGAGCGGCGCGTGGAGCGCGAGCGGTCCTAGGGAGCGCGAGCGGTCCTAGGGGCGGGCGGAACCGACTGGGAGGCGTTGTGGGGCTGAGGGCCGGCACCTGGCTCAGGAGATGGGACGGCGCCCGGGCGCGGGGGCCCGGGGAGCGGGCCGAGCGGCTCGTCGGGTGGCTGCTGAGGCCGGCGTCCCGGCCCTGGCAGGCCGTCTCGCTCGCGGTGCTCCTCGGCATCTGCGTCTCCACCAGCCTGCGCGGGAACTGGGGCTCCGACAACGCCTTCGTGGTCAAGGCCGCCGACGCGCTGCTCGCGGGCTCCTCCCCGTACGAGGACAAGCGGTTCCTGTACCTGCCGAGCGCCGTGGTCATGGCGGTGCCCGAGGCGCTGCTGCCGACGCCGGTGCTGCGCTGGCTGCTGCCGGTGGGGATGTCGGGGCTGCTGGCGGTCGGCTGGTGGGCGGCGCTGCGGCTGTTCTCGGTGCCGCTGCGGTCCCGGTTCGCGGTGGGCGGTTTCGCGCTGTTCGCGATCGCCTACAAGCCGTACGTGAACCTCGTGCTGATCGGGAACTGGACGGCCATCTCCGCGGCCGCCCTGCCGGTGGCGCTGCTGCTCGCGCACCGCAGGTCCTGGGTGGGCGCCGGGCTGGTGGTGGGGCTGGCGATCGCCTGCAAGCCGATGCTGGTGCCGGTCGGACTGCTCTTCGTACTGGCCCGGCAGTGGCGGGGGCTGGCGGCGGCGGTGCTGCTGCCGGTGACGGTGTCGCTGGCCGGGGCGCTGCTGATGCCGAGCCCGACGCTGTTCTTCACCAAGACGCTGCCGTTCCTGCTGGGCGGGCAGGACGCGTACGCGCTGCCCTGGGACGCCTCGCCGATAGCGGTGCTGCCGCGGCTGGGCGTGCCGCAGCCGGTGGCGGTCGCGGTGGCCTTCGCGGGGGCCGCAGGCGGGCTGTGGGGCGCCTGGCGGCGCTGGCGGCGGCCGGACCCCGCCCAAGGCGAGGGGGGTGACGAGGGGCAGCTGAGGCTGGTGGAGACGGCCTGCATGGTGATGCTCGCCGCATTCCTGGTCTCCCGTCCCTCCTTCGACCACTACCTCCTGGTGGTGCTGCCGCTGCTGCTGGCCTCGGGGGTGCGGCCCGGCTCGATGCCCCGCTCGCCCTGGTTCTGGCTGGCCCTGACGCCCCAGGTGGCCCTGCTCCCGTGGCCCTCGGAGCTGGCCCACAAACGGCGCGCCTTCAAGGACTGCGCCACCCTGTGCGGGCTCGCGATCCTGCTGGCGCGTCGTGCACTGCTCTCCGGTCGGGTTACCCTGGAGCCCGTAACAACTGCGGGGTCCCCACCCAGGACCGAACCGGAGTGCGCCGCGACGCCAGCAGCATCGGCATCGCGGACCGCGTTTTGACCCGTACGGGTCTGCTTGGGTATCCTGCTGGTTTGTTATGCGTATTGGCTTTCTCATTCTCACGTGAAAGGGCCTTGCGCCGGTCCACCGGACCGATGACCAGCAGTTCACACGGGTTGCGTCCCCGATGTGAACGAGGGCTGTCGTGATCGTCCGTGGTGACCCTGTCAGGACCCGTCCCTTTGGGCTCACGCCCTGGGGATGACCCACCACTGAAGAAGCGAAGGCATACGCGTGCGTACGTTCAGCCCCAAGCCCGGCGACATCTCGCGCCAGTGGCTCGTCATCGACGCCCAGGACGTTGTCCTCGGCCGTCTGGCGACCCAGGCCGCCGCCCTCCTGCGCGGCAAGCACAAGCCGACTTACGCCCCCCACATGGACATGGGCGACTTCGTCATCATCGTCAACGCCGACAAGGTTCACCTGTCCGGCAACAAGGCGTCGCAGAAGATGGCGTACCGCCACTCGGGCTACCCGGGCGGTCTCCGTTCGGTGCGCTACGACGACCTCCTGGCGAACAACCCGGAGAAGGCCGTCGAGAAGGCCATCAAGGGCATGCTCCCCAAGAACACCCTGGGCCGTCAGATGCTCTCGAAGCTGAAGGTCTACTCGGGCGACCAGCACCCCCACGCTGCCCAGCAGCCGGTGCCGTTCGAGATCACCCAGGTCGCGCAGTAGTTCCGGCCACCCCCTAAGACGTAGAAAATTCTGAGGAGCATCGTGGCCGAGACCACCGCCGAGACCCCCGTCGAAGAGTTCGAGGGCGTCGAGGAGTACACCACCGAGTCTGAGGTCGTCGTCGAGGGCGACTACACCTCCGAGTCCCTTGCCGGTCGCTTCGGTGACCCCCAGCCGGCCGCCGGCCTGGGCCGTCGCAAGAACGCCATCGCCCGCGTCCGGATCGTTCCGGGCACCGGCAAGTGGAAGATCAACGGTCGCACCCTTGAGGACTACTTCCCCAACAAGGTGCACCAGCAGGAAGTCAACGAGCCGTTCAAGCTCCTTGAGCTCGACAACCGCTACGACGTCATCGCGCGCATCGCGGGTGGCGGCGTCTCCGGCCAGGCCGGCGCCCTGCGCCTCGGCGTGGCCCGTGCGCTGAACGAGGCGGACGTCGACAACAACCGCCCGGCGCTGAAGAAGGCCGGCTTCCTTTCCCGCGACGACCGTGCGGTCGAGCGCAAGAAGGCCGGTCTCAAGAAGGCCCGTAAGGCTCCGCAGTACAGCAAGCGTTAATCTGCGCCTGCTGTTCAGCAACGAAACCGCCCCGGCAGCACTCTCCGTGCTGCCGGGGCGGTTCGTTTACCGCCACAAGCGGCAATACCTGGCACAAGCGGTCACACACAATCAGTGAACTCGGGAGGACAACAGTGGGACGACTCTTCGGGACGGACGGTGTACGAGGCGTCGCCAACGCGGATCTGACGGCTGAGCTCGCGCTCGGCCTCTCCGTGGCGGCTGCGCACGTACTCGCCGAAGCGGGCACGTTCGCGGGCCACCGGCCGACGGCCCTGGTCGGCCGCGACCCCCGGGCCTCCGGCGAGTTCCTTGAGGCCGCGGTCGTCGCGGGCCTCGCGAGCGCGGGCGTGGACGTCCTGCGCGTCGGTGTGCTGCCCACCCCGGCGGTGGCGTATCTCACCGGTGCGCTGGGCGCCGACCTCGGCGTGATGCTCTCCGCCAGCCACAACGCGATGCCCGACAACGGCATCAAGTTCTTCGCGCGCGGCGGCCACAAGCTCGCCGACGAGCTGGAGGACCGCATCGAGTCGACCTACGATCAGCACCGCACCGGCGCCCCCTGGGACCGGCCCACCGGCGCCGGCGTCGGCCGGGTCTCCGACTACGACGAGGGCTTCGACAAGTACGTCGCCCACCTCATCGGCGTGCTGCCCAACCGCCTCGACGGGCTGAAGATCGTCCTGGACGAGGCGCACGGCGCGGCCGCCCGCGTCTCGCCCGAGGCCTTCGCCCGGGCCGGCGCCGAGGTCATCACCATCGGTGCCGAGCCCGACGGCCTGAACATCAACGACGGGTGCGGCTCCACCCACCTGGGTCTGCTGAAGCAGGCCGTCGTCGAGCACGGCGCCGACTTCGGCATCGCGCACGACGGCGACGCCGACCGCTGCCTCGCGGTCGACGGCGCGGGCGAGGAGATCGACGGCGACCAGATCCTCGCGGTGCTGGCGCTGGCCATGCGCGAGGCGGGCCAGCTGCGCGGCAACACGGTGGTCGGCACCGTGATGTCGAACCTGGGCTTCAAGCTGGCCATGGAGGGCGAGGGCATCCACGTCGTGCAGACCGGAGTCGGCGACCGCTACGTGCTGGAGTCGATGAAGGAGAACGGCTACGCGCTGGGCGGCGAGCAGTCCGGCCACGTGATCATCCTCGACCACGCGACCACCGGTGACGGCACCCTGACCGGCCTGATGCTGGCGGCGCGCGTCGTGGCCACCGGCCGGTCCCTGGCCGAGCTGGCCGGCGTCATGCAGCGGCTGCCGCAGGTCCTGGTCAACGTCCCGGACGTGGACAAGTCCCGCGTCTCCACCTCCGCCGAGCTGGCCGCGGCCGTCGCCGAGGCCGAGCGCGAGCTGGGCACCACCGGCCGGGTGCTGCTGCGCCCGTCGGGTACGGAGCCGCTGGTGCGCGTGATGGTCGAGGCCGCCGACATCGAGCAGGCCCGCGCGGTGGCGGGCCGGCTCGCCGACGTCGTGAAGTCGGCGCTGGGCTAACGCCGGCCCGGCCCGTGCTGCCGGGGGTTCAGCCCCCCGGAACGGCGGATCCAGCGACCTCGCTGGGTCCGCCACAGTGCTTTCTGGGCGTACAGGGTCAGCACGCCGGCCAGCATGATGCCGCACAGGTTCAGCAGGAGCTGCTCCAGCGATCCCCACATCTGGCCGAACTCCCCGTAGCTGAGGGCGACGGCGGCGTTCGCCGCGGCCGGGACGGTGGTCACGGAGATCGCCACGCCGACGAGCGCCCCGGACTTCGCGGAGGTCAGCGAGAGCGTGCCGGCGATGCCCGCGAGCAGCGACACCACCAAGGACAGCGGGTCCGGCTGCCAGATGAAGTTCGTGTTCGGGCGGGGCTGGTCCAGCATCTCCCGCGAGAACTGCCCGATGGCGTCCATCCCCAGGCTGAACACGGTGGTGGCGGCGATCCCCACGGCGAAGCCGATCAGCAGGGCCGTCAGGGAGCGCAGCGCGAGACGCGGCTTGGAGCGGACGATCCCCGTGCAGACCCCCGCCAGCGGGCCGAACTCCGGGCCGACGGCCATCGCGCCCACGATCAGGATCGAGTTGTCGAGCACCACACCACAGGACGCGATCATGGTCGCGAGGATCATGAACCCGCAGTAGGTGACGGAGAGCGTGGACTCCTCGTGGGTCGCCTCGGCCAGCTGCTCCCACAGGACGGCGTCGGCCGCCTCCCCCGGGGCCTCCTGCTCGGCCGCGTCCGCCCGCTCGGACAGGGACAGGTCGATGTTCTCGACGGCGATCGAGCCGTCCTTCTCGATGCCCAGGCCCTGGAGCTCCCGCAGCAGCTCGTCCCCGGCCTCCCGGGCGACGTCGCAGAGCACGAGGTCGCCCTCGGGGTCGCGCGCGGCGCCGGGCAGCACGACCACGTGCGTGGTGCCGACCGTCGATTCGATGACCGACAGCGCGGACTGCGTACGGTCGGGCGGGACGATCAACCGGAGGTGCAGCATGCCCGCACCTTAAGGGCCGGGCGGTCAGAGCTTGCGGAGGCTGAGTTTCTGCACCTTGTGATCAGGGCCCTTGCGGACGACGAGGGTGGCGCGGCCGCGGGTGGGGGCGACGTTCTCCAGCAGGTTGGGCTTGTTGATCGTGCGCCACATGGTCTGCGCGTACTCCAGGGCCTCCTCCTCGGAGACCTGGGTGTACTTGCGGAAGTAGGAGAACGGGTTCTGGAACGCGGTCTCGCGGAGCTTGCGGAACCGGTTGAGGTACCAGCGCTCGATGTCCTCGGGGCGGGCGTCCACGTACACGCTGAAGTCGAAGTAGTCGGCGAGGCCGACGCGGGTGCGGCCGTCCTTGCCGGGCAGGGCCGGCTGGAGGACGTTGAGCCCCTCGACGATGAGGATGTCGGGGCGGCGTACGACGAGCCGCTCGCCCGGGACGATGTCGTAGATCAGGTGCGAGTACACCGGGGCCGTGACCTCGTCCTTGCCGGCCTTGATGTCGGCGACGAAGCGGGTCAGCGCGCGGCGGTCGTACGACTCGGGGAAGCCCTTGCGGGCGGTCAGACCGCGCCGCTGGAGCTCCTTCATGGGGTAGAGGAAGCCGTCGGTGGTGACGAGCTCGACGCGGGGGTGCTCGGGCCAGCGGGCGAGCAGGGCCTGGAGCAGGCGGGCCACCGTGGACTTGCCGACGGCGACGGAGCCGGCGACGCCTATGACGAAGGGCGTGCCCTGCTGGGCGCCGTGACCGTTGCCGGCGTCCCCGAGGAAGGTGTTCAGGGTGCCGCGCAGCTGGCTGGTGGCGCCCACGTACAGGTTGAGGAGGCGGGAGAGCGGGAGGTAGACGTCCCGGACCTCGTCGAGGTCGATGACGTCGCCGAGACCGCGCAGCCGCTCGACCTCGTCGGCGGTGAGGGGGAGCGGGGTCCGCTCTCTCAGGGCGCTCCACTCGGCCCGGGTGAGGTCGACGTACGGCGAGACCTCGGCCCGGCGCGGGGGGCGGTCGGCCCGGTCGGTCCGGTCGGGGCGCTCCATCGCGCTGTCCGGCGTGCTTCGTGGCGGCGAAGTGATCACAGGGCCATTGTCGGGGCTCGGGGCCGGTTGTGGGTGGTGGGCTCGGTCACGTACGGGGCCGGGGGCACGGTTGCGGGCGGGGTCACGGGTGGGGTCACCGGCGTGGGTTTTCGTCTTGTTCAGGTCCCTGGCAGGAGCCGGACGGGGGCGTACCCTGCCGCCTATGTGCGGAATTGTGGGTTACGTGGGAGCGCAGTCGGCGCTCGATGTGGTCATCGCCGGACTCAAGCGACTGGAGTACCGCGGCTACGACTCGGCCGGGGTCGCCGTGCTCACGGACGGGGAGCTGGCCACCGCCAAGAAGGCCGGCAAGCTGGTCAATCTGGAGAAGGAGCTGGTGGGGCACCCGCTGCCGGCCGGCTCCGCGGGGCTCGGGCACACCCGGTGGGCGACCCACGGCGGGCCCACCGACATCAACGCGCACCCGCACCTCGACAACGCGGGGCGGGTGGCCGTCGTCCACAACGGGATCATCGAGAACTTCGCCGCGCTGCGCGAGGAGCTGGCCGAGCGCGGGCACCGGCTGGAGTCCGAGACGGACACCGAGGTCGTGGCGCACCTGCTGGCGGAGCGCTTCGGTGCCTGCGGGGACCTGGCGGAGGCCATGCGGCAGGTCTGCCGGCGGCTGGAGGGCGCGTTCACGCTGGTCGCGGTGCACGCCGACGCGCCGGACGTGGTGGTCGGCGCCCGCCGGAACTCGCCCCTGGTGGTGGGCGTTGGAGAAGGCGAGAACTTCCTCGCCTCGGACGTGGCCGCCTTCATCGCCCACACGCGGTCCGCGATCGAGCTGGGGCAGGACCAGGTCGTCGAGCTCCGCCGCGAGGGGGTGACGGTGACCGACTTCGGCGGTGCGCCGGCGACCGTGCGGGCGTACCACGTGGACTGGGACGCCTCGGCGGCCGAGAAGGGGGGATATGACTACTTCATGCTCAAGGAGATCGCCGAGCAGCCGAAGGCTGTCGCCGACACCCTCCTGGGCAGGATCGACGCGAACGGCTCGCTGACCCTGGACGAGGTGCGCATCCCCGCCTCGGTGCTCCGGGAGGTCGACAAGGTCGTGATCGTGGCGTGCGGTACGGCGTACCACGCGGGCATGATCGCGAAGCTGGCGATCGAGCACTGGACCCGCATCCCGTGCGAGACGGAGCTGGCGAGCGAGTTCCGCTACCGCGACCCGATCCTGGACCAGCGGACGCTGGTGATCGCGATCTCGCAGTCCGGCGAGACCATGGACACCCTGATGGCGCTGCGGCACGCGCGCGAGCAGGGCGCCAGGGTGCTGGCCGTCTGCAATACGAACGGGTCGACTATCCCCCGCGAATCGGACGCCGTGCTGTACACGCACGCCGGTCCGGAGGTGGCCGTCGCCTCGACCAAGGCGTTCCTGACGCAGCTGGTGGCCTGCTATCTGGTCGCGCTGTACCTCGGGCAGGTGCGGGGTACGAAGTGGGGCGACGAGATCGAGGCGGTGATCCGGGAGCTGTCGGAGATCGCCGGCGCGGTGGAGACCGTACTGGAGACCATGGAGCCGGTGCGGGCGCTGGCGCGGTCGCTGGCGGACAAGGACACGGTGCTGTTCCTGGGGCGGCACGTCGGGTACCCGGTGGCGCTGGAGGGCGCGCTCAAGCTCAAGGAGCTGGCGTACATGCACGCCGAGGGCTTCGCGGCGGGCGAGCTCAAGCACGGGCCGATCGCGCTGATCGAGGAGGACCTGCCGGTGGTGGTGGTCGTGCCGTCGCCGCGCGGGCGCTCGGTGCTGCACGACAAGATCGTGTCGAACATCCAGGAGATCCGGGCGCGCGGGGCGCGGACCATCGTGATCGCGGAGGAGGGCGACGAGGCGGTCGTCCCGTACGCCGACCACCTGATCCGGATCCCGGCCACGCCGACGCTGCTCCAGCCGCTGGTGGCGACGGTGCCGTTGCAGGTGTTCGCGTGCGAGCTGGCGACGGCCCGGGGCAACGAGGTGGACCAGCCGCGTAATCTCGCGAAATCGGTGACGGTGGAGTAGATGGCGGAGCAGGCAGGGGTCTGGTGTTGTGATTATCGGTGTGGGGATTGACGTTGCCGAGATCGAGCGGTTCGGCGCCGCGCTGGAGCGGACGCCGCACCTGGCGGGGCGGCTCTTCATCGATGCCGAGTTGACGCTGCCGAGCGGCGAGCGGCGCGGGGTCGCCTCGCTCGCCGCCCGGTTCGCGGCGAAGGAGGCCCTGGCCAAGGCGCTCGGCGCGCCCGCCGGGCTGCTGTGGACGGACGCCGAGGTGTACGTCGAGGAGAGCGGGCAGCCGAGGCTGCGGGTGTCCGGGACGGTCGAGCGGAGGGCGCGGGCGCTGGGCGTGAAGTCCTGGCACATCTCGCTGAGCCACGACGCGGGGGTGGCCTCCGCCGTGGTGATCGCCGAGGGGTAGTCGAGGCGAGGGGCGCGAGGGGTCGCCCGGAAGGTCCGTCGGGAGGTCCGTCGGGAGGTCTGCCGGGAGGTCCGTCGGGCAGGCTGGGGGCATGCGTACTGCTTACAGCGTGGAGACCGTACGGGCCGCCGAGCGCGAGCTGATCGCCAGGCTGCCGGAGGGCGCCCTGATGCAGCGGGCCGCGGCCGGGCTGGCCGCCGTGTGCGCGGGGCTGCTGCGGAAGGTGTACGGGGCGCGCGTCGTCCTGCTGGTCGGCCCCGGGGACAACGGCGGCGACGCCCTGTACGCGGGCGCGCGGCTCGCGCGGCGCGGGGCCGGGGTGACGGCGGTGGCGATGGATCCGGAGCGGATCCACGAGGGCGGGCTACGGGCGCTCCTGGCGGCCGGCGGCCGGCTCGCGGACGGCGTTCCCGCGCGGGCCGACCTGGTCCTTGACGGGCTCGTCGGGATCGGCGGGCGGGGCGGCCTGCGGCCGGCCGCGGCGGCCCTGGTGGAGCGGATCCCCGCCGGGGCGGTGGTGGTGGCCGTGGACCTGCCGAGCGGGGTGGACGCGGACACCGGGGAAGTGGCGGGAGCGGCCGTACGGGCCGACGTCACGGTGACGTTCGGGGCGTACAAGCCGGGGCTGCTCATCGACCCCGGGGCCTCGCGGGCCGGGGCGGTGCGGCTGGTGGACATCGGGCTGTCGCTGCCCGAACCGGAGGTCGAGGCGCTGCAGGACGCCGAGGTGGGGGCGCTGCTGCCGGTGCCGACGGCTTCGAGCGACAAGTACCGGCGGGGCGTGGTCGGGGTCGTCGCCGGGTCGGCGCAGTACCCGGGCGCGGCGGTGCTGGCCGTGTCGGGGGCGCTGCGGGGCGGCGCGGGCGCGGTGCGGTACGTGGGGCCGGCGGTGGACGCGGTGCTCGCGCGGTACCCGGAGACGCTGATCGGGCGGGGCCGGGTGCAGGCGTGGGTGATCGGCCCGGGACTGGGCACCGGCCGGGCCGCCGAGGTCGCGGAGGTCCTGGCGGACCCGGTGCCGGTGCTGGTCGACGCGGACGGGCTGCGCGGGCTGGACCCGGCGGTGCTGCGGGGCCGGCCGGCCCCGACGCTGCTGACCCCGCACGCGGGGGAGGCGGCGGCGCTGCTGGGGGTCTCGCGGGAGGAGGTGGAAGCGGCCCGGCTGACGTCGGTCCGCGCGCTGGCCGCGAAGTACGGGGCGGTGGCGCTGCTGAAGGGCTCGACGACGCTGGTGTCCGCCGCCGGGGGGCCGGTACGGGTGAACCCGACGGGGACGCCGTGGCTGGCGACCGCGGGCAGCGGTGACGTCCTCTCGGGGCTCACGGGGTCCCTGCTGGCGGCGGGCCTGGACGCGGTGGACGCCGCCTCGGTGGGCGCGTACCTGCACGGCCTGGCGGCCCGCCGAGCCGCCTCCGGCGCCCCCCTCCTGGCCCAGCACATCGCCGAGTCCCTCCCGGAAGCCTGGCGCCAACACCCCTGACGCCGCCGCCCGTGCCGCGCGCCGCGTCGAGCCACGGAGGGGGTGGGGCGGGCGTTCTGAGAGACTGTGCGGGATGAACGAGACAGCGACGCGCGTGTACGCCGAGATCGATCTTGATGCCGTACGGGACAACGTGCGCGCCCTGCGGGAGCGGGCGCCGCGCGCCCGGGTCATGGCCGTCGTCAAGGCGGACGGCTACGGGCACGGCGCCGTCCCCTGCGCCCGCGCCGCCCTGGACGCCGGCGCGGCGTGGATCGGTACCGCCACGCCCCAGGAGGCCCTCGCGCTCCGCGCCGCCGGCATCGACGCTCCCCTCATGTGCTGGCTGTGGACCCCCGGCGGGCCCTGGCGGGAGGCCGTCGAGGCCGGCATCGACGTCTCCGTCAGCGCCCTGTGGGCCCTCGACGAGGTACGGGCCGCCGCCCGCGCCGCCGGCCGCACCGCGCGGATCCAGCTGAAGGCCGACACCGGCCTCGGCCGGGCCGGCTGCCAGCCCGCCGACTGGGCGGAGCTCGTCGGCGCGGCCGTCGCCGCCCAGGCCGAGGGCACCGTCCGGGTCACCGGCCTCTGGTCGCACTTCGCCTGCGCCGACGAGCCCGGCCACCCCTCCGTCCCGCTCCAGCTCGCCGCGTTCCGCGACATGCTCGCGTACGCCGAGAAGGAGGGCGTCGAGCCCGAGGTCCGGCACATCGCCAACTCGCCCGCGACCCTCACCCTCCCCGAGAGCCACTTCGACCTCGTCCGCTGCGGCCTCGCCGTCTACGGCGTGTCGCCCGCCCCCGAGCTCGGCACGCCCGCCCAGCTCGGGCTGCGCCCGGCGATGACCCTCAAGGCCTCCGTGGCGCTGGTCAAGGCCGTCCCCGCCGGGCACGGCGTCAGCTACGGGCACCACCACGTCACCGCCGGGGACACGCGCCTCGCGCTGATCCCCGCCGGGTACGCCGACGGCGTCCCGCGCCACGCCTCCGGCCGCGGGCCGGTGCTGGTCGGCGGGAAGGTCCGTACCGTCGCCGGGCGCGTCGCGATGGACCAGTTCGTCGTCGACCTCGGCCCCGACGACCTGGTCGAGGCGGGTGACGAGGCCGTCCTCTTCGGCCCCGGCGACGGCGGCGAACCCACCGCCGAGGACTGGGCGCAGGCCGCCGACACCATCGCGTATGAGATCGTCACCCGTATCGGCGGCCGGGTGCCCCGGGTGTACCGCAACGGCTGAGCGAGGACGGGCGTGGGTGACGGCGTGGGCGACGGCGTGAGCGAGAACTGGCGCAAGGCCGGCTGGGCCGGCGCCGCCATCGGTGTCATCGCGGCGGGCGCGGCGGCCGGAGTCGCCATGGAGCGGCTCACCGTAGGCCGCGGCATGCGCATGAAGGCCCGCCTCGCGCTCGACGCCGCCGGGGACTACGGGTCCCTGCGCGGCACCGAGGGGACCACCCGCGCCGAGGACGCCACCGAGATCTACTACGAGACCGACGAGCTGCCCGAGGAGAAGGGCAGCCGGGGCCGCCTGCTGCGCCGCAAGGCCGCGGCCGCGCCGACCGTCGTGTTCTGCCACGGCTACTGCCTCAGCCAGGACTCCTGGCACTTCCAGCGCGCCGCCCTGCGCGGCGTGGTCCGCTCCGTCTACTGGGACCAGCGCAGCCACGGCCGCTCCGCGCGCGGTCTCGCCCAGGCCGACGGCGACCCCGTGACCATCGAGCAGCTCGGCCGCGACCTGAAGGCCGTCATCGACGCGGCCGCGCCCGAGGGCCCGCTCGTGCTCGTCGGGCACTCCATGGGCGGTATGACGATCATGGCGCTGGCCGAGCAGTTCCCCGGGCTGGTACGGGACCGCGTGCTCGGGGTGGCCCTGATCGGCACCTCCAGCGGGGGCCTGGGCGAGGTCACGTACGGGCTGCCGCTGCCCGCCGCCGGGCTGAGCGCGGTGCGGCGGGTGCTGCCCGGGGTGCTGAGGGCGCTCGGCTCCCAGGTCGAGCTGGTCGAGAAGGGCCGCCGGGCCACCGCCGACCTCTTCGCCGGGATGGTCAAGCGCTACTCGTTCGGCTCGCGCGACGTGGACCCGGCCGTCGCCCGCTTCGCCGAGCGGCTCATCGAGACCACCCCCATCGACGTGGTCGCGGAGTTCTACCCGGCGTTCCAGATCCACGACAAGTCCGCCGCGCTCCAGCGGTTCGCGGACATCCCCGTCACCGTCATCGCCGGGGACCGCGACATGATCACCCCGGCGGCGCACAGCGAGGCCATCAAGGCCGAGCTGCCGGCCGCCGAGCTGACCGTCCTGGAGTCCGCCGGGCACCTGATGATGCTGGAGTACCCGGAGACCGTGACGGGGCTGCTGGGCGACCTGCTGGTGCGCACCGGAGCCGTGGCCGCAGCGACTAACGTTGGCGGGCATGGAAGAAGTACCGCGGGAAGCACCGCAGGAACCGCAGGAAGTACCCCGCAGCCGGGCCACTGACGCCGCTGCCCAGGCCCTCGTCACCGTCGACTCCCCGGACTCCATGCGGGAGCTGGGCCGCAGGATCGCGGGCCTGCTGCGCCCCGGCGACCTCGTGCTGCTGACCGGCGAGCTCGGCGCCGGCAAGACCACCCTGACCCGGGGCCTGGGCGAGGGTCTCGGGGTGCGCGGGGCCGTGACCTCGCCGACCTTCGTGATCGCCCGGGTGCACCCCCCGCTGGGGGACGGACCGCCGCTGGTGCACGTGGACGCGTACCGGCTCGGCGGCGGGCTGGACGAGATGGAGGACCTGGACCTGGACGTCTCGCTGCCCGAGTCCGTGGTCGTCGTGGAGTGGGGCGACGGCAAGGTCGAGGAGCTCTCCGACGACCGGCTGCACGTGGTCATCGCGCGGGCGGTCGGGCACGAGGAGGTCCTGGACGATGTCCGGGAGGTCTCGGTGCACGGGGTCGGGGCGCGCTGGGCGGACGGCGCCGGGCTGGAGGAGCTCTCCGGAGTCCTCTCGGAGTAGCCGTCCGTCCCGGCGATCGCCCCGGGGACGACCGCCCCGGTGGCCGTCCCGGCGGCCGCCGGGGGTAAACGTACCGACAACTCGTCGGCAAGATATTGCGCTGGTGGTGGGGGTCGTGGTCACATGGTACCGAAGCTTTCTTAGGTATGCCTAAGTTCGGCGTCCGGACCCCCAGGAGGCAGCCATGTCGGCAGACGCGGCAGTGCACGGCGACCCCCGCCCGTCCGCCCTGTCCATGAGGGCGCTGCTGGCGGCGGGCATGGCCGCCAGCGCGGTGTCCACACCGCCCGCGTGGGGATGGGCGCTGCCGGAGGAGTCCGAGGGCGCCACGACGGAAGCGGCCGCCCCGGAGTCCGAAGCGGCCTGATGTCCTGATCCCGTACGGGTGAATGCAGGGGGAAGATCCGTCAGGAAACGACGACGACCTTCGAGTCGATCGTCGCGAAGGCCCACATGGCGTCCCCGTCCAGGCGCGACATCCGGATGCCGCCGGTCTTCTTGTTCGGGTCGGGCTCCGGCATCGAACCGTCCACCCGGGCGCTGAACCCGACCGCGACGCCCTCGGCCGTGGCGAAGCGCACGACGTGCTCGATCGGCACCCCGTCCGATCCGGTGACCGCGCCCGAACGCGCGCCGACCTTGACCGTGTAGGCACCCGGCTTCGGGTGCACCGTGCTCGGCATCACCGTGAACGACTTGGGCGCGCCACCCTCCCCGACCAGCCACACCCGCTTCTGGGACAGCGAGTACACGACCCGGGTCCCGGTGCCGGAGTTCTCCGGCAGGGCCGCCGGCTTGGCCGGATCCTGCTTGGCGGGCGCGGCGCCGGACGGGCTCGCGGCGGGGCTCGGGGCCTGGCCGGCGGCCTTCGGCGGGAGCGCGGGCGCCGTCGCGGAGGCCTGGTAGCCGAGGAAGCCGACGGCGGCCAGTGCCGCGACGGTGAGCCCCGCCACGATTCCCGAGCTGCTGCGTCCCACCTTGCTCCACCTCTCCACGCGTGCCGTGATCCGGTACCGCACGGGCACCTCGGTCGAAAGGTAGCAGCCGGGCCGCTCCACGACCGGCCGCGAGGCCCTCCGCCCCCGGAGTCGTAGGCTGTTCGCGTGCTCTTGCTCGCTGTAGATACCGCCACGCCCGCCGTCACCGTCGCCCTGCACGACGGCGAGTCCGTCCTCGCCGAGTCGAACCAGGTCGACGCCCGCCGCCACGGGGAGCTCCTGCTGCCCTCCGTCGACGCCGTCCTCGCCCGGGCCGGGGTCAAGCTCGAAGCCGTCACCGGCGTCGTCGTCGGCGTCGGCCCCGGCCCCTACACCGGGCTCCGCGTCGGCCTCGTCACCGCCTCCACCTTCGCCGCCGTCCTCGGCGTCCCCGTGCACGGCCTGTGCACCCTCGACGGGCTCGCGTACGCCGCGGGCGCCGCCGGGATCGAGGGCCCCTTCACCGTCGCCACCGACGCGCGGCGCAAGGAGGTCTACTGGGCCCGGTACGAGGACCCGCGCACCCGGGTCGGGGAGCCCGCGGTCGACCGCCCGGCCGACATCGCCGAGCGCGTCGCCGGCCTGCCCGCCGTCGGCCAGGGGGCCCGCCTGTACCCCGAGGTCTTCCCGGACGCCCGCGACCCCGAGCACCAGTCGGCCGCCGCCCTCGCCGCGCTGGCCGCCGAGCGACTGGCCGCCGGGGCGGAGTTCCTCCCGCCGACCCCGCTCTACCTGCGCCGGCCCGACGCCGAGGTGCCGAAGAACTACAAGGTGGTCACCCCGCAGTGACAGCGGTACTGCGCGAGATGCGCTGGTGGGACATCGAGCCCGTGCTGGAACTGGAACACGAGCTGTTCCCCGAGGACGCCTGGTCCGCGGGCATGTTCTGGTCCGAGCTCGCCCACGCGCGCGGCCCCGGGGCCACCCGCCGCTACATCGTCGCCGAGACCCCGGACGGCCGCCTGGTCGGCTACGCCGGGCTGTCCGCCGCCGGCGACCTGGGCGACGTACAGACCATCGCGGCCGCGCGCGACCAGTGGGGCACCGGGCTCGGCGCCCGGCTGCTCACCGACCTGCTGCGCGCCGCCACCGCCTTCGAATGCGCCGAGGTGCTCCTGGAGGTACGGGTGGACAACACCCGCGCCCAGAAGCTGTACGAGCGCTTCGGCTTCGAGCCCATCGGCTTCCGGCGGGGCTACTACCAGCCCGGCAACGTCGACGCGCTCGTGATGCGCCTTTCCGATCCCGCAAGCTCCGTACCCGTACAAGGTGAGACCCATGGCTGACGAACCGCTCGTCCTCGGCATCGAGACCTCCTGCGACGAGACCGGCGTCGGCGTCGTCCGCGGCACCACCCTCCTCGCGGACGCGATCGCCTCCAGCGTCGACGAGCACGCGCGCTTCGGCGGGGTCGTGCCGGAGGTCGCCTCCCGCGCACACCTGGAGGCGATGGTCCCGACCATCGAGCGCGCCCTGAAGGAGGCCGGGGTCAGCGCCCGCGACCTCGACGGCATCGCGGTCACCGCCGGGCCGGGCCTCGCGGGGGCGCTGCTGGTGGGCGTCTCGGCGGCGAAGGCGTACGCGTACGCGCTGGGCAAGCCGCTGTACGGGGTGAACCACCTGGCCTCGCACATCTGCGTCGACCAGCTGGAGCACGGGCCGCTGCCGGAGCCGACGATGGCGCTGCTGGTCTCCGGCGGGCACTCCTCGCTGCTGCTGGCCCCGGACATCACCTCCGACGTCCGCCCGCTCGGCGCGACCATCGACGACGCGGCCGGCGAGGCCTTCGACAAGATCGCGCGCGTACTCCAGCTGGGCTTCCCCGGCGGCCCGGTCATCGACCGGCTCGCGCGCGAGGGCGACCCGAAGGCGATCAACTTCCCGCGCGGGCTGACGGGGCCGCGCGACGCGGCGTACGACTTCTCCTTCTCCGGCCTCAAGACGGCGGTCGCCCGCTGGATCGAGGCGAAGCGGAAGGCGGGCGAGGAGGTGCCGGTGCGCGATGTGGCGGCGTCCTTCCAGGAGGCCGTGGTGGACGTGCTGACGCGCAAGGCGATCCGCGCGTGCAAGGACGAGGGCGTCGACCACCTGATGATCGGCGGCGGTGTCGCGGCCAACTCCCGGCTGCGTTCGCTGGCGCAGGAGCGCTGCGACGACGCGGGGATCATCCTGCGGGTGCCGCGGCCGAAGCTGTGCACCGACAACGGCGCGATGGTGGCGGCGCTGGGCGCGGAGATGGTCAAGCGGAACCGCCCGGCCTCGGACTGGGACCTCTCGGCCGACTCCTCCCTCCCGGTGACGGACCCGCACGTGCCGGGCACGGCGCACACGCACGAGCACGAGCACGATCACGGCCACGCGCACGACCACGACCACGTCCACGAGATGAGCAAGGACAACCTGTACTCATGAGCACCGTCGCGCTGATGTGGGAGGCCCGGGCCGTCGGCGGGCGGGGCAACGAGCTGCTGGAGTGGGCCCGTTCGCAGGTGCTGGCCGAAGAGCCGGTGCGCCGTGAGGTGTTCCGGGCCCCGCAGGACCGGGTGCTCGTCATCACCTGGTGGGAGGCGGCCGAGGGGGTGGCGGCGGAGCTGCCCGAACTTCCGGAGCCCGCCGCCGACTTGATCGCGCGGGCCGTGCACCGCTGGCGCTTCGAGTCGGTGGAGGTCGGCGAGGGCTGATGCCCGGGTGCGGATATCGTCATGGGCATGCCTCGCCGTGACCTGCCGCCCCCGCCTCCGCCCGCGCACCTGCGCGCCTGGATGGACGAGCGCGCGGTACGGGCCGACCGGGCCCGGTTCCTGCGGGAACTGGGGCGCCGGGCCCTGGGTGTCGGCCAGTTGCTGCTGCTGTGGGCGGTCTCCGCGGTGTTCGCGCTCGGCTGGTCCTTCGTCGGCATGGCCCTGATGGCCTTCGAGCAGGGCGACGCGGGCTCGAACGTCCTCGGCCTCGTCTTCGCCGTGCTCGGCGTGGGCGTCCTGGTCCCGGCCGGGATCTGGTTCGCCTGGGGCGCCCGCCGGGACCGCGCGGTGCGGCAACTGCAGTGCGCCTGGGCGGAGACGGACCGGGATCCGGCCACCGACGGCCTGCTGCGGGCTCCCTGGCTGAGCCTGGCCTGGCTGCTGGCCTCCCTGGGGCCGGCCGCGCTCGGGCTCTGGCTCACCTTCGGCGTCGCGGTGTCGGCCCGGCCGGGCTCCGACACGTACAGCGAGGTCGCGTACTGCATGGGCCTCGGCATGATCCTGTGGATCACCGGCCTGCTGGGCCTCGGGAAGGCGGGCGCCCACTACCGCTGGGCGCTCCGCCTCGGCCGCACCCCTACGGCGCGGTAGTACCGGGCTCGGGCGAGGGCGCGGCCGCCGGTTCGGCCGCCGGCTCGGGCGAGGGCGCTGGCGACGGCGCCGGCGACGGTTCGGGCGCCGGCGAGCCGATCAGCATCGACGGCGCTCCCGCCACCCGGGTCAGGAACACGGTCGCGGAGTTCGGGCCCTGCGGCTTGACCTTCCTGCGCAGTTCCTCGGGCTCGATCGCGGAGCCCCGCTTCTTCACCGTCAGGATGCCGACGCCGCGCTCGCGCAGCAGGGCCTTCAGCTTCTTCAGGCCGAAGGGCAGGACGTCGGTGATCTCGTACGCCGTCGCGTACGGCGTCGCGCGCAGCTCGTCGGCGGTGACGTAGGCGATGGTCGGGTCGATGAGCCGGCCGTCGAGCTGCTCGGCGACCTCGGCGACCAGGTGGGCCCGGATCACCGCGCCGTCGGGCTCGTAGAGGTAGCGGCCGACCGGCCCGGCCTCGGGGTCGGGCAGCGGGTCGGCGGTCTCCAGCGCGCGCGGCCCGGGGAGCAGGGTGGCGCGGACGGTGCCGGGGGCGGTGCCGAACCAGAGCACGGCCTCCTTGACGTCACCGGTGTCGGAGATCCATTCGGCCTCGGCCTCCTTCGGCACCGCCTCGTGCGGGATGCCGGGGGCGATCTTGATCGCGGCGTACCGGGCCGTCAGGGCGGTCCGGACGGCCCAGGACAGCGGCGGGGAGTAGCCCTCCGGGTCGAAGACGCGGCCGCGCCCGCCGCGCCGGGCCGGGTCGATGAACACGGCGTCGTACGCGGAGGTGTCCACCTCCGTCACGTCCGCCTCCCGGACCTCGATCAGGTCCGCCAGGCCCAGCGCCTCGGTGTTGGCGCGCGCGACGGCGACGGTGAGCGGGTCGCGGTCCACCGCCAGCACCCGGATGCCGAGCCGGGCCAGGGCGAGGGCGTCCCCGCCGATGCCGCAGCACAGGTCGGCGACGCTGCGCACGCCGAGGGCCGCCAGCCGCCCGGCGCGGTAGGAGGCGACCGAGGCGCGGGTGGCCATCTCGCCGCCGCCGGGCGTGAAGTACATCCGGTACGCGTCCTCGGCGCCGAACTTCGCCACCGCCCGCTGCCGCAGCCGCGCCTGCCCGAGCGCGGCGGAGACCAGCGCGGCGGGGTGCTCGCGGCGGAGCCGGGTGGCGACGGCGAGCTCCTGGGCGGGGTCGTAGGCGCGGAGCGAGTCGAGGAGGGCGCGGCCCTCGGGGGCGAGGAGGGCGGCGAAGTCTTCGGGGGTCACCGGTTCATTGTGGGCCAGTCGGTGGAAGGTCGGCGTCCGCTCGCGGTGTCGCCCGGGCGGCGCGGGCCGCCGGTGCAAGGATCCGCTGTTATGCAGCTAGTAGGACAAAAGGGAAATCGGAAGCAATACGGTCACCGGTCCGCGGGGCGTGCGCGCGGCCGGTTCGGGGTGGTCTTGGCCGCGCTGCTGGTCGCCGGCCTGGGAACGGCGTGCGGCTCCTCGGAGTCCGCGGCGCCGGACAAGACCGAGAAGACGAAGGCCGGCAAGGGCGCCGAGTCGGGCGCGGCCGGCGCACTCGCCCAGGCGGAGAGGGCGAAGGCGGCCCAGCAGGCCCGCGTCGCCGCCGCCAAGCGCTGGGGCCTGGTCAAGACCCCGCTCATGGCTCCGGCCGCGCCGAAGGAGAAGCCGGAGATCAGCACCCGCGAGGGCTTCGAGGTGGAAGGCGGCGACGAACTGCCGCACGTCTTCACCACCGTCCCGACGGAGGACAAGGTCGTCTTCCTCACCATCGACGACGGCGCCGAGAAGGACCCCGAGTTCCTGAAGATGATGCGGGAACTGAAGATCCCGTACACCGCGTTCCTCAGCGACTACCTGGTACGGGACAACTACCCGTACTTCAAGGAGATGCAGGCCGCCGGGGTCACCCTCAACAACCACACCCTCAACCACCGGTACATGCCCGGGCTCTCCTACGACCAGCAGCGCGAGGAGATCTGCGGCCAGCAGGACACGATCCAGAGGGTGTTCGGCAAGCGCCCGACCCTCTTCCGGCCGCCGTACGGGAACTACAACCAGGACACCCTCAAGGCGGCCAAGTCCTGCGGCATCAAGGCGGTCCCGCTGTGGAACGCCGAGGCGTTCGTCAACCGCATGGACTACCGGGAGTGGGACCGGGACCTGCACCCCGGTGACATCATCCTCACGCATTTCCGCGGTAAGGACGATTGGAAGGGGTCGATGCCTGACATGATCCGTCATGTCATGAAGACCGTCACGGACAAGGGGTACGCCGTGGCTCGGCTGGAGGACTATCTGTGAAGTACGCGCGCCGGTTGGTAGCCGGAACGCTGGCGGCCGGTGCGCTCGCGCTGTCCCTGTCGGGGTGCGGGAAGAGCGCGGACCCGATCGAACGGATGGGCCGCAAGGCCTCGCAGGAGGCGAGCCCGCAGGCCGCGGGCTCGCCCTCGGCGTCCGCCCGGCCGTCCGCGGGGGCGGGGGCGGACACGGGAGACGCGTACAAGCGCTGGGGGCTCTCGGAGCCCCTCAAGTTCGCCCCGAAGCCCGACCGGAAGCCCGCCCTGCCCCCGGCGGCGCCGGGGAAGGTCCCGGTGGTGGACCGAATACCCGTCCCGCCGGGCGAGAAGGTCGTCTTCCTGACCTTCGACGACGGCGCCGAGAAGGACCCCGAGTTCCTGAAGATGGCGGCCGAACTGAAGCTGCCCATCTCCATGTTCCTGACGGACAGCGTGGCCTCGTCGGACTACGGGCACTTCGAGAAGCTCCGCGACAACGGCAGCGGCAGCACGATAAACAACCACACCCTGACGCACCCGAACCTGCGCACCCTCTCCTTCGCGGCGCAGAAGAAGGAGATATGCGGCCAGCAGGACCGGCTGGAGAAGCGCTTCGGCCACCGCCCCCCGATGTTCCGCCCGCCGTTCGGCAACTACAACGCCGACACCCTCAAGGCCGCTTCGGAGTGCGGGATCTCGTCGGTGGTGCTGTGGCGGGTGTCGATGCAGATCAACAACTTCCAGTACGCCGAGGGCTCGGCGCTGAAGCCGGGGGACATCGTCCTGGCCCACTTCCGCGGCAAGGCGGAACTCAAGGGCTCGACGGAGATCGAGATGACGACGCGCATGCTCCGCCGCATCCAGGAGCAGGGCTACGCGATAGGCCGCCTGGAGGACTACCTCTGATCCCGCGCCCCTGACGACGGCCCGCGGCCACCGCGGCCACCGCGGCTACGGCGGCTACCCCGGGGGTCCGCTGGGCAGGGCGTTCTCGGGGTGCGGCGTTACCACCACCGGGGTGATCGTCGTTTCCGCCGGGCCGCGGGCGTCCGCCTGGCGGCCGCGTTCCGCGCTGTCGCTGATGCGGAGCAGCAGGGCGATCATGATCCAGTTGGCCAGGAGGGACGAGCCGCCCTTCGCAAGGAACGGGAGGGCCTTGCCGGTCAGGGGGATCAGGCCCGTCACGCCGCCCGCGACCACGAAGACCTGGAGGGCCAGCGCCGCCGAGAGGCCGACCGCCAGCAGCTTGCCGAACGGGTCGCGCGCGCCGAGGGCCATGCGCAGGCCCCGCTGCACCAGCAGGGCGTAGAGGATCAGGACGGCCATGACGCCGGCCAGGCCCAGTTCCTCGCCCACCGTGGTCAGGATGAAGTCGCTGCGGCCCGCGAACTTGATCAGCTCCGGGTGGCCCATGCCCAGCCCCGTGCCGGACATCCCGCCCGTGCCGAAGCTGAACAGCGCCTGCGCCGACTGGTCCGAGGTGACGCCCGGCGGCCGGTCCTTCCAGTAGTAGGACAGCGGGTTGAGCCAGGCGGCCACGCGCGCCTTGACGTGCGGTTCGGTCGAGCCCACCGCGAAGGCGCCCACCGCCGCCATGAACAGACCGCACACGATCCAGCTGGTGCGCTCGGTGGCGACGTACAGCATCACCACGAACACGCCGAAGAAGATCAGCGACGTGCCGAGGTCGCGCTCGAAGACGAGCACCAGCATCGACACGATCCACACCGTGACGATCGGCCCGAGCTGACGCATCGGCGGCAGCCGCATGCCCAGGAACCTGCGGCCGGTCAGGGACAGCGAGTCGCGGTGGACGACCAGGTAGCCCGCGAAGAAGACCGCGATCATGATCTTCACGAACTCGCCGGGCTGGAGTGAGAAGCCGAACAGGATGATCCAGCGCTTCGCGCCGTACGTGTCCGCGCCGAAGAACACCGGCGCGATCAGCAGCACCAGCGCCACCGCCATGGTGATGTAGATGAACCGCTGCAGCAGCCGGTGGTCGCGCAGCAGCGCCAGCACCAGCAGGCACGCGGCGAACCCGACCACCGTCCACAGCAGCTGGTCGGGGGCGTTCGGGGCGCCCCCGTACCGCTCGATGTAGCTCTGGTCGAGCCGGTGGATCAGCACCAGCCCGAGCCCCGTCAGCAGCATGGCCAGCGGCAGGATCAGCGGGTCCGCGTACGCCGCGAACCGGCGCACGCCCAGGTGTCCCACCAGCGACAGCAGGGTCATGCTGAGCGTGAAGCCGGCGAGGTTCGGCGGCAGCTCGCCGTTCATCGCCAGGCCGGCGCTCACGTGGCCGAAGACGGCGATGGCGATGACGAAGAGGAGGAGCAGCGCTTCCGTGCGGCGGCGCGCGCCGGCCGCCGTCAGGGGCCTCAGTCCACGCACGGGATGCCGCCACCGTCCGCGGCGCCCTTCCCGGGGGAGCCGGGGGAGGGCGACGAGGCGGGCGCCCCGGGAGGCGCCGCCGATGACGCCTCACCGGATGCCGGCGGGGTGCTCGGGCTGCCCGGGCCTTCGGAAGCCTTGGGTCCGATCTGCTCGGCAATGAGGCGCTTTATCTTCATATCATCTACGACGTTGATGTCCTCCCCATGGTTCCTTCCGAAGCGCTCTATGGGGAGCGTCACGAACCTCGTTTTACCTCCGGACAGGTTTTTGGCCTGTTTCACGAAGGACAGCAGATCCCATCCGGCGTCGGTCACCACGTCCTCCTTCGCCGAGTCGATCAGCTTCATCAGCTTCGTCGGATCGGTGAAGGTCCCGACCGAATTCAGCTTGTGCGTCGCGCCCGCGAGGAAGGCCTGCTGCCGTTTCGTCCGGTCCAGGTCGCCCGCCTCCAGACCGTGCCGCTGCCGTACGAAGGCCAGCGACTGCTGCCCGTTCAGGTTCTGGCGGCCCGCCCGGAAGTCCGCTCCCGAGTACTTGTCCTTCACCGGCTTGTTCAGGCACACCGGTACGCCCTTCAGCGCGTCGGCCAGGTGGTAGAAGCCGGCCAGATTGAGCTCGGCGAAGTGATCGACCGGGACGCCCAGGAAGTTCCGTACGGTCTCCAGCTGCGCCTTGCGGCCCGCCTCGCGGCCCTTCCGCTCCAGCTCCCGCTGGTCCTTGACGCCCTGCGCGGTGAGGGCGTCCTCCCTGGCCGCCTTCGCCAGCCCGTACGCCTTCTTGACCTTGTCCTTCCCGTGCCCGGGGATCGCCACGAAGTCGTCGCGCGGGACGGAGAAGGCCGTCGGCCGCCCGCCGTCGCCCGGTACGTGCAACAGGATCAGGGTGTTCGCGTTGTAGCCGCCGATGTCGGAACTCCCGGCGTGCAGCTTGTCGAGGACCTCCTCCGGCAGTTTCTCGCCGTTCTGGTCGCGGCGGCTGTCCAGGCCCATGAGCAGGATGTTCGTATCTCCGAACTTCGACTTCTCGGCGCCCTCCAGGGCCTTCGAGCTGCCGATGCTCCCCGCCAGGTCCTGGTACGCGTACCAGGCGGTGCCGCCCGCGATCGCCGTCACCGCGCAGCCGGTGATCAGCAGCTTGCGGCCGAGCCGGCGGGACGGGTGCCGGCGCCTGGTCTTCCTGCGATGCGCGCTCATGCCAGTCGATGCTGGGGGAGCGGTGCTGAAGGAACCCTGAGGATCCTGAAACCGCCCTCAGGAGCCCAGGGGCCCGGGCACGCGTCCCGGCACGCGTTCCGGCATGCCTTCCGCCGCGCGCCCCGGCACGCGCAGCACCAGCCGCGCGCCCCCGGCGGACGAGGCGAGCGCGTGGACGTCGCCGCCGTGCGCCCGCGCGATCTCCCGGGCGATGGCCAGGCCCAGCCCGGTGCCGCCGGCGGCCCGGCTCCGGTCCGGATCCAGCCGTACGAAGCGCTCGAACACCCGGTCCCGGTCCGCCTCCGGGATGCCCGGGCCGTCGTCCGTGACCTCCAGCAGCGCCCAGCCCCCGGCCGGGTCCGCCCCGGCCCGGACGGTGACCCCGGCGCGGGCGTGCCGCAGCGCGTTGTCCACCAGGTTGGCCAGCGCCCGCTCCAGCCGCGCCGGATCCCCGGACGCCGGTACGGGCGCCCGCGCCACCAGCCGTACCGGAACCCGGGGATCCGGGCGCCGCGCCACGTCCTCCGCGGCCAGCAGCGCCAGGTCCACCGGCTCGGAGCGGCCGTGACCGGCCCCGCCCCCGCCCCGGCCGTCGGCCCCGGCCCGGCCGGCGGCCCGGTCCCCGTCGCCGTCGCCGTCGAGCCGGGCCAGCAGGAGGAGGTCCGCCGCGATGCGCTGGAGCCGCTCGGTATCGGCCAGGGCCGCCGCCACCGACTCCCGGTCGGGCCGCTCCAGCGCCACCTCCAGCCGGGACCGGACCGCCGCCAGCGGATTGCGCAGCTCGTGCGAGGCGTCCGCCGTGAACTGCCGCTGGCGGGCGTCGCTGCGCTCCAGCCGGTCGAGCGTGTCGTTGACGGTCCGGGCCAGCTCGGCGATCTCGTCCGCCCCGCCCGGGTCCGGAACCCGCCGGTCCAGCTCGCTCGCCGTGACCGCCGCCAGCCCGGTCCGGATCGCCGTCACCGGGCGCAGCGCCTGCCCGGTCACCCACCAGGCCAGGGCCGCCGCGAAGCCGATCAGCGGGGGCGCGCCGGCCAGCATCCCGACCGCGACCGCCCGGGTCGCGTCGTCGACGTCGCCGAGCACGGTGACCGCGTACACGGCGTACACCTCGCGCCCGTCGGGCGCCGTCACCACGACCACCGCGCGCCGTTCCGCGCCGGGGCGCGCGGGCGGCAGTACGGCCGAGTGGGAGTCCACCCCGGCGGCGGGACGCAGCCGGCCGAGCTCCGGGGTGTCCTTCGGGTCCCCGCTGGTGGCGACGGTCCGGCCCCGCGCGTCCTTGACGAGGACCAGGTCGACGCCGCCCTCGGGCGCGGGCAGCCGCCCGCCGGGCGGCAGGGAGCCGGTGTCGAGCTGCGCGGCGACCTTGCGGGCGGCGAGCTCGGTGCGGCCGGTGGTGTTGTCGAGCAGGTTCGCCCGCAGCAGCGTGTACAGCCACAGCCCGCCGGCGCCGAGGACGGCCGCCATCGCGAGGGCGGCGGCCAGCGCGGCGCGCCGCCGGAGCGGGCCCATCCGTGTCCGGTCAGCCACCGTCGGGGGCCATCCGGTAGCCGGTGCCGTGGACGGTGAGGATCGAGCGGCGGCCGAAGGGGGCGTCGATCTTGCGGCGGAGGGAGGAGACGTACACCTCCACGATGTTCGGGTCGATGGCCTGCGGGCCGTCCCAGACCCGGTCGAGGATCTCCTGCTTGGCGACGGCCTCGCCGGGGCGCTCCAGCAGACAGGCGAGGACGCCGAGCTCACGGGCGGTCAGCTCGATCTCCCGGTCGCCGCGGCGGCAGCGGCGGGCGGGCGGGTCGAGGACGAGGTCCCCGGCCTGGAGCACCCGCCCGGGATCGGGCGCGCCGGCTCGGCGGGCCAGGGCGCGCAGCCGCGCGGCGAGGACGACGAAGGAGAACGGCTTGGTGAGGTAGTCGTCGGCGCCGGCGTCGAGACCGTCGGCCTCGTCGCGTTCGCCGTCCTTGGCGGTGAGCATCAGGACGGGCGTGGGGTCGCCGTGGGCGCGCATGCGGGTGCATATCTCGTGGCCGCCGAGGCCGGGGAGCATCAGGTCGAGCACGACGACGTCGTAGCCGGCGGCCCCTCCGGCCGTTCCGGCGGCGGCCCCGTCGACGGCCCCGCCGGTGAGGGCGAGGTCGAGGCCGCGGTGGCCGTCGTGGGCGACGTCGACCCAGTGGCCCTCGGCGCAGAGGCCCCGCCGCAGGGACTCGGCCAGGCCTTCTTCGTCTTCGACCACCAGGATGCGCATCGCTCAAGCGTCACATATCGGGCCGTGGAGCCTCCGGGCCGCACCCGCCCGCGGGCCGGAAACAGGCGGGGTGACGTGGCCGGATCACGACCCGAACGGAGTTGGATTGGCACTCCGCTTGACCGAGTGCTAATCGCCGGAATAGTCTCGGGCCTGGCACTCGCCACTGGTGAGTGCCAACGCAGCGACAGGTAGGTCCGGCACCCGCGACGACGGAACCACCTGGTCGCCACCCCAAAACAGTTAACCCCGTGAGATCTCCGAAGGGGGAGACCGGATCGTGACGACCACCAGCTCCAAGGTTGCCATCAAGCCGCTCGAGGACCGCATTGTGGTCCAGCCGCTCGACGCCGAGCAGACCACGGCCTCCGGCCTGGTCATCCCGGACACCGCGAAGGAGAAGCCCCAGGAGGGCGTCGTCCTCGCGGTGGGCCCGGGTCGCTTCGAGGACGGCCAGCGTCTCCCGCTGGACGTCACCGTCGGCGACGTCGTGCTGTACAGCAAGTACGGCGGCACCGAAGTGAAGTACAACGGCGAGGAATACCTCGTCCTCTCGGCCCGCGACGTGCTCGCGATCGTCGAGAAGTAAGTCACTTCTCCAGTTTTGCTTTGAGCTACGCCCCTGGTCACCCCTGCTGATGCCGGGCGGCGAGGGGCGTAGTTCGTTCTAGGCGGTCGCGGTGAGCGGCCGGGGATCGCAACGAGAGGGCTGAACCGCTCCCATGCCGAAGATTCTTAAGTTTGACGAGGACGCCCGTCGCGCTCTTGAGCGCGGCGTCAACAAGCTTGCCGACACGGTCAAGGTGACGATCGGTCCCAAGGGCCGCAACGTCGTCATCGACAAGAAGTTCGGCGCCCCCACCATCACCAACGACGGTGTCACCATCGCCCGCGAGGTCGAGCTGGACGACCCGTACGAGAACCTGGGCGCGCAGCTCGTGAAGGAGGTGGCGACCAAGACCAACGACATCGCGGGTGACGGCACCACCACCGCCACCGTGCTGGCCCAGGCGCTCGTCCGCGAGGGCCTGCGCAACGTCGCCGCGGGTGCCTCCCCGGCCGCCCTGAAGAAGGGCATCGACGCCGCGGTCAAGGCCGTGTCCGAGGAGCTCCTCGCGACCGCCCGCCCGATCGAGGACAAGTCCGACATCGCCGCCGTGGCCGCGCTCTCCGCGCAGGACCAGCAGGTCGGCGAGCTCATCGCCGAGGCGATGGACAAGGTCGGCAAGGACGGTGTCATCACCGTCGAGGAGTCGAACACCTTCGGCCTGGAGCTGGAGTTCACCGAGGGCATGGCCTTCGACAAGGGCTACCTCTCGCCGTACATGGTCACCGACCAGGAGCGTATGGAGGCCGTCCTCGACGACCCGTACATCCTGATCAACCAGGGCAAGATCTCGTCCATCCAGGACCTGCTGCCGCTGCTGGAGAAGGTCATCCAGGCGGGTGGCTCCAAGCCGCTGCTGATCATCGCCGAGGACGTCGAGGGCGAGGCGCTCTCCACCCTCGTCGTCAACAAGATCCGCGGCACGTTCAACGCCGTGGCCGTCAAGGCCCCGGGCTTCGGCGACCGCCGCAAGGCGATGCTCCAGGACATGGCCACCCTCACCGGTGCCACCGTCATCGCCGAGGAGGTCGGCCTCAAGCTCGACCAGGCCGGTCTGGACGTACTCGGTTCCGCGCGCCGCGTGACCATCTCCAAGGACGACACCACCATCGTCGACGGTGGGGGCGAGTCCTCCGAGGTCCTCGGCCGCGTCAACCAGATCAAGGCCGAGATCGAGTCCACCGACTCGGACTGGGACCGCGAGAAGCTGCAGGAGCGCCTGGCGAAGCTCGCCGGCGGCGTCTGCGTCATCAAGGTCGGCGCCGCCACCGAGGTGGAGCTCAAGGAGAAGAAGCACCGCCTCGAGGACGCCATCTCGGCGACCCGCGCCGCGGTCGAGGAGGGCATCGTCTCCGGCGGTGGCTCCGCGCTCGTCCACGCCGTGAAGGTGCTGGAAGGCAACCTGGGTCTGGCCGGCGACGAGGCCACCGGTGTCGCGGTCGTCCGCCGCGCCGCCGTCGAGCCGCTGCGCTGGATCGCGGAGAACGCCGGTCTTGAGGGTTACGTCATCACCTCGAAGGTCGCCGAGCTCGACAAGGGCCAGGGCTTCAACGCCGCCACCGGCGAGTACGGCGACCTGGTCAAGGCCGGCGTCATCGACCCGGTCAAGGTCACCCGCTCCGCGCTGGAGAACGCCGCTTCCATCGCCTCCCTGCTGCTCACGACCGAGACCCTGGTCGTCGAGAAGCCGGCCGAGGAAGAGGGCGACGCCGGTCACGGCCACGGTCACGGCCACAGCCACTGATCGCGTCCCACGCCGAGAAGGCCCCGTTCCGCAGCCGCGGAACGGGGCCTTCCCCGTTCTTCCCGGATTTCTCAGGATCCGTACGGGGATCCCGACCCGCCCATCTGGCGTTGCAGTTGTCCGGGGTTGTAGTGCCACCAGCCCTCGGTGATCTCCCCGCCCTGGCAGCGGAAGGTGGTGCTCCCCGACATCTCGTACGTCTTCCCGGTCGAGGCGACCCCCATGAACTCGCCCTTCTGGGTGCCGCGCCAGTTCCACACCGTCGTGACCAGGTTGCCCTCGGACAGCTGGGCCACCGGCTCGAAGGTCATGTCGAAGGCCTTGCTCCAGGTCTCCACGTCCGACCGCATGGCGTCGCGCCCGATGACGGTCGACTCCGCCTTGCTGGCGTCGTGGTCGATGTAGTTCACCGCGTAGCACTCGTCCAGGACGCGCATGTCGCCGCCCATGAGCACTTCCCGGAACACCCGGTCGACCAGCTGCTTGTTGAGGTGCTCGTCGCGGACCACGTCGAGGTTCACGAACTTCGGCATTCCCTCGCAGAGGGCCACCATCTGCTCGAACATCCGGTCCGTCTCGGGGAGGTGAGAGTTCCTCATGGCGTCCTCGTACGAGGCGAATTCCACCATGTCCACGTAGTGGTTCCGGGCTTCGCGGTCCTGGCCGATCATCGTGTGGGTCGCGGTGCGCTTCCCGCGGCTCTGCTCCGCCCAGCGGTCGATGAGCGCGTTCATCTCGTCGAACCGCCTGGTCTCGTAATCGATCACTTGTACGAATGTCATCGCGTCGCCTCCCGCTGGAGATGGGACATGTCCAGTTTAGGGAGTCAATGCCTTTTTGTTACTGGGGGCCGTACTTGCGGCCCGTACGCGAGGACATCCCGCCCAGCAGACCGCGCGGCGTCAGCTTCACCACGCCCATCAGCGCCTTGTAGCGCGGGTCCGGGACCGACACCGTCTTGCCCCGCGCCAGGTCGGCCAGCGCCGAGGCCACCAGCTTGTCGGCGTCGAGCCACATCCAGCCCGGGATGTTGTCCGTCCCCATGCCCGCCCGCTGGTGGAACTCCGTGCGCACGAAGCCCGGGCACAGCGCCATCAGCCGCACGCCGGAGCCCGACAGGTCCCGCGCCGCGCCCTGGGTGAACTGCACGACCCACGCCTTGCTGGCCCCGTAGGTGCCGCGCGGTACGAAGGCGGCGACCGAGGCCACGTTGATGACCCCGCCGCGGCCGCGCGAACGCATCGACGCGGTGGCCGCCGAGGTCAGCCGCAGCACCGCCTCGACGTGCACCTTCAGCATGGTCAGCTCGTCGGCCATCGGGACTTCGAGGTAGCGCCCCTTGTTGCCGAAGCCCGCGTTGTTGACCAGCAGGTCCACCGGGTGCGTGCGGTCGTCGAGGCGCTGCTCGACCGCGGCGATGCCCTCCTCGGTGGCGAGGTCGGCGGCCAGCACCTCGGCCTCGATGCCGTGCCGGTCGTGCAGCTCGGTGGCCTGTTCGGCGAGCCGCTTTGTATCGCGGGCCACCAGTACGAGGTTGTGCCCCTGGGCGGCGAGCCGCCGGGCGAAAGCGGCGCCGATGCCCGCCGTGGATCCCGTAATCAACGCAGTCGTCATGTGCGCAACCTAGCCGCCCGGGCTGACGGCGCCGAGCGGGCCCGGCCCGTGGCCGCGTCGGCCGTACTTCGCCGCGCCGGCCGCAATTTCTCCGCGTACCGCGAGGATCACGGACCGTGTCGTCCCCGGCGGCGACTCAAAGAGCCGGGCGGACATTCGCGCCGCGGTCAAAGCGGGGCTTATGCTCGAAGGGTGATCGAGGCACGTCATCTCCGGGTTCTGCGCGCTGTCGCCGGGACCGGGTCCTTCTCCGCAGCCGCCCGCGAGCTCGGCTGCACCCAGCCGGCCGTCTCCCAGCAGATGAAGGCGCTGGAGCAGTCGGCCGGCACCCCGCTGCTCATCCGTACGGGGCGCGAGATGCGGCTCACCCAGGCGGGTGAGGCGCTGGTCCGGCACGCCGCCGGGATCCTCGCCGGGCTGACGGCCGCCGAGGAGGAGGTCGCGGCCATCGCGGGGCTGCGCGCGGGCCGGGTCCGGCTGGTGTCCTTCCCGAGCGGGAGCTCGACCCTGGTGCCGACCGCGCTCGCGGCGATGCGCGCCGAGCACCCGGGCACCCGTATCTCCCTGGTCGAGGCCGAGCCGCCGCGCTCCGTGGAGATGCTGCGCGAGGGCGACTGTGACGTGGCGCTGGCGTTCCGGTACGGCGGGGCGGCCCATTCCGCGGCGGAGTGGGAGGATCTCGTGGTGCTGCCGCTGCTGACCGACCGGCTCGTGGGGCTGGTTCCCGACGGGCACCGGCTGGCCGGTGCGGAGCGGGTGGGCATGGCGGAACTCGCCGACGAGCCGTGGATCGCCGGCTGTCCGCGCTGCCGCCGCCATCTGGTGGAGGTGTGCGAGGTCGCGGGCTTCACCCCGCGGATCGACTTCGCCACCGACGACTACCCGGCCGTGGTGGGCCTGGTGGGCGCCGGTCTGGGCGTCGCGGTGCTGCCGGAGCTCGCGGTGGAGTCCGTACGGGCCAAGGGCGTGAGCACCCTGAGCGTGGAGCCGGCGGTGGAGCGGGAGGTCGTGGCGCTGACGCTGCCCGATCTGGCCCGCGTGCCGGCCGTGGCCGCGACCCTGGCCGAGCTGGAGCGGGCCGCCGCGCGCTGAGCGCGCGCAGGGCCCTCGCCGTGCGCAGGGCCGGACGCGGGACGGCGCGAGCTGTTCCGGGAGACGCGCGAGGAAACGTTCCTTCAGGCGTCTCCCGGCCGCCGGTCAGTGGGGCGCGATCGGTCCGATCGAGGTCGAGGCGGGGATCAGGCGGTGCCGCGCGCGGCCCATCAGCTCTTCTCGTTCGTCTTCGGTGAGGCCGCCCCACACCCCGTAGGGCTCGCGGACGGCCAGGGCGTGAGCGGCGCATTCAGAGCGCACCGGGCAGCGCATGCAGACCTCTTTAGCCGAGGCCTCGCGCGCGCTCCTGGCCGCGCCCCGCTCGCCTTCCGGGTGGAAGAACAGGGAGCTGTCGACTCCCCGGCAGGCAGCGAGCAGCTGCCAGTCCCAGAGGTCGGCGTTCGGTCCGGGGAGGCGGGAGAAATCTGCCATGGGTAGTCCTCTTGGTGCCGGTACTGAGGCGGATACGGTCCATGTCTCCAACGGGTCTCCACACCTACTGTCGTAGTAGATGTAAATATGACTCATTGGGAATCTAGCCTCAGACACGTGCCAAACGGAAGGAAAGCCGCCAAATAGGGCATAGCTCCAGATGGAGGACAGATGACTTGCGCCTCCGGCGTTGTGATCGGGTCCTCACGTAGAGTGCCGAAGGTGTCCGTCGAACCCGTAACTCTTTCGAGTGACCATCGTTGAGAGTGCGAAGGCGGTTGAAAGAAGAAGTTCTCGGACATGTGTCCGAGAGCATCGACCGCACAGGTGACGATACGTACCAGCCTGGAGGCTCAAGGTGACGCGCATCAGCAGCTGCGGAGGGCGGTCATGACATCCGTCCTCGTCTGCGACGACTCCCCGCTTGCCCGAGAGGCGCTCCGTCGCGCGGTTGCCACCGTGCCCGGCGTCGAGCGTGTGACGACGGCTGCCAACGGCGAGGAAGTCCTCCGCCGCTGGGGTGCCGACCGCTCCGATCTGATTCTGATGGATGTACGGATGCCCGGGCTGGGCGGTGTGGAGACGGTGCGCCGGCTGCTCTCGGCCGACCCGGGCGCCCGCATCATCATGCTGACGGTCGCCGAGGACCTGGACGGCGTGGCCCTCGCGGTCGCCGCCGGCGCCCGGGGTTACCTGCACAAGGACGCCTCGCGCGCCGAACTGCGGGCCACGGTCACCCAGGCCCTGGCCGACCCGACCTGGCGACTGGCCCCGCGCCGGCTCCGCTCGGCCGAGATGGGCGCCGCGCCCACGCTCACCGCGCGCGAGATCCAGGTCCTGGAGGGCATGAGCCACGGCCGGTCCAACGCGGAGATCGGGCGCGAGCTCTTCCTCTCCGAGGACACCGTCAAGACGCACGCCCGCCGGCTGTTCAAGAAGCTGGGCGCCTCGGACCGGGCACACGCCGTGGCGCTCGGTTTCCGCTGGGGCCTGGTCCGCTGACCGTCCGCTGACCGCACGCCCACCGGCCGGCCACCGCCCCTGACCGGGGCAGACCGGCCGCGGGCCGGCATCCGGGAGCGGTCCCGCCCGCCACCGGCGGGCGGGGCGGCGCACCGCCCCTTCCGGCCGGCCGGAAGGGTCCCGTCGTACCCGGTGCGCGGCCGGGGATTGGCGGGGCACAATCCGGGGGACGTGTCGCTTCGTGCGCGATGCCGCATCCTTGAGTGTGTGGCCGCGTTTTTCGGAGATGGGGCCGCGGGGATGATTCGGGCCGAGCGGAGGGGAGGGCGCAGACGATGAGTACCGGCGCACCCGCTCACAACGCTTCGATGCACAACAGTGACGACCGCGGTGCCACGAATGCTCCGGCGTCAAGGCACCATGGATTGATGCGTGACGACGACGCCCAGGGGTCACCCGCGGCCGCAGGCCCGAGCGGCGCCGCCAAGGGCGGCAGTGCCGCCGGTGTCAGCGCACTCGTACGCCGGGCGGTGGAGGGCGACGAGCAGGCGACGCACGATCTGCTCGCCTTCGTGCACCCCCTCGCCATCCGCTACTGCCGCACCCGGCTCTCGCGGCTCCCCGGTGACGCCCGTCACTTCGTGGAGGACCTCGCGCAAGAGGTCTGTGTCGCCGTCCTGATGGCGCTGCCGCGGTACCGGGACACCGGGCGGCCCTTCGAGGCCTTCGTCTTCGCCATCGCCGCCCACAAGGTCGCCGACCTCCAGCGGGCCGCCATGCGGCACCCGGGGAGCACGGCCGTGCCCTCGGACGAGATGCCGGAGCGGCCGGACGACTCGCTGGGCCCGGAGGAGCGGGCGCTGCTCAGCAGCGACGCCGCCTGGGCCAAGAAGCTGCTGGCCAACCTGCCGGAGAACCAGCGCGAGCTCCTCGTCCTGCGCGTGGCCGTCGGGCTGACCGCCGAGGAGACCGGGCAGATGCTCGGGATGTCCCCCGGCGCGGTGCGGGTGGCGCAGCACCGGGCCCTCAGCAGGCTCCGCGCGCTCGCCGAGCAGTAGTTCCCCTCGTAGGAACAGACGAAACTTCTCCTTGACCTTGGTCGTGGAATGAGACGCGGCGGTATCCCGTTAGCATGGACATCCGCGCTGAGCAAGACCATTTGGGAAGGTGTCATGACCGACAGCGGTTCGACCGGAGTACCCGACAAATTCGCCACGCTCGGACTGACCTACGACGACGTGCTGCTGCTGCCGGGCGCGTCGGACATGTCGCCTGACGCGATCGACACCTCTTCCCTCATCTCGCGCAACGTGCGCGTGAACGTCCCGCTGCTCTCCGCCGCCATGGACAAGGTCACCGAGGCCCGCATGGCCATCGCGATGGCCCGCCAGGGCGGCGTCGGCGTCCTGCACCGCAACCTCTCCATCGCGGACCAGGCCAACCAGGTCGACCTGGTCAAGCGCTCCGAGTCCGGCATGGTCACCGACCCGATCACGGTGCACCCGGACGCGACGCTGCGCGAGGCCGACGAGCTGTGCGCCAAGTTCCGCATCTCCGGCGTGCCCGTCACCGACACCGCCGGCAAGCTGCTCGGCATCGTCACCAACCGTGACATGGCCTTCGAGTCGGACCGCAGCCGCCAGGTGCGCGAGGTCATGACCCCGATGCCGCTGGTCACCGGCAAGGTCGGCATCTCCGGCGTGGACGCCATGGAGCTGCTGCGCCGCCACAAGATCGAGAAGCTTCCGCTGGTCGACGAGGCGGGCCTCCTCAAGGGCCTCATCACGGTCAAGGACTTCGTCAAGGCCGAGAAGTACCCGAACGCCGCCAAGGACAAGGACGGCCGCCTCCTGGTCGGCGCCGCGGTCGGCGTCGCCGGCGACGCGTACGACCGCGCGCAGGCCCTGATCGAGGCGGGCGCCGACTTCATCGTCGTCGACACCGCGCACGGCCACTCCCGCCTGGTCGGCGACATGGTCGCCAAGATCAAGTCGAACTCCTCGGTCGATGTCATCGGCGGCAACATCGCCACCCGCGACGGCGCCCAGGCCCTCATCGACGCCGGCTGCGACGGCATCAAGGTCGGCGTCGGCCCCGGCTCGATCTGTACGACCCGCGTCGTCGCCGGCATCGGCGTCCCGCAGGTCACCGCGATCTACGAGGCCTCCCTCGCCGCCAAGGCCGCGGGCGTCCCGGTCATCGGCGACGGCGGCCTCCAGTACTCCGGCGACATCGCCAAGGCCCTGGTCGCGGGCGCCGACACGGTGATGCTCGGCTCGCTGCTCGCGGGCTGCGAGGAGTCCCCGGGCGAGCTGCTCTTCATCAACGGCAAGCAGTTCAAGTCGTACCGCGGCATGGGTTCGCTCGGCGCGATGCAGTCCCGCGGCGACCGCAAGTCCTTCTCCAAGGACCGCTACTTCCAGGAGGGCGTGGGCGGCGACGACAAGCTCATCCCCGAGGGCATCGAGGGCCAGGTCCCCTACCGCGGCCCGCTCTCCGCGGTCGTGCACCAGCTCGTCGGCGGCCTGCGCCAGTCGATGTTCTACGTCGGCGGCCGCACCGTCCCGGAGCTCCAGGACCGCGGCCGGTTCGTCCGCATCACCTCGGCGGGACTCAAGGAGAGCCACCCGCACGACATCCAGATGACGGTGGAAGCGCCGAACTACTCCCGTAAGGGGTAACCAGGCAGGCGGTGCCGAGCGCATGAGGGCGGGTCCGGAGCAGCCGGGCCCGCCCTTCGGCCGCCCGGCGGCCGGCGCCCGGGAGCCCCGGCGCTGCGCGCCGCGCCGGGGCTCCGCCCCGGACCCCGCGCCTCGAACATCGGCGGGGCTGAACACGGCGTCCGTACAGCGGTCACCGGAACGCGGGTCCCCGGCCTTCGGGGATACTGGACAGGCAGACCCAGAGGAAAGGCCACCACACGTGACTGAGATCGAGATCGGGCGCGGCAAGCGCGGCCGCAGGGCGTACGCGTTCGACGACATCGCCATCGTCCCGAGCCGGCGTACGCGGGACCCGAAGGAGGTCTCGATCGCCTGGCAGATCGACGCCTACCGTTTCGAGCTGCCCTTCCTCGCAGCCCCCATGGACTCGGTCGTCTCCCCGCAGACCGCCATCCGCATCGGCGAGCTCGGCGGCCTCGGCGTGCTGAACCTCGAAGGCCTGTGGACCCGGTACGAGGACCCGCAGCCGCTGCTCGACGAGATCGCGGAGCTGGACGAGGAGACGGCCACCCGCCGCCTCCAGGAGATCTACTCCGCGCCGATCCAGGCCGACCTGATCCGGCAGCGCATCAAGGAGGTGCGCGACTCGGGCGTCGTCACCGCCGCCGCGCTCTCCCCGCAGCGCACCGCCGAGTTCTCCAAGGCCGTCGTCGACGCGGGCGTGGACATCTTCGTCATCCGCGGCACCACGGTGTCGGCGGAGCACGTCTCCGGCGCCGCCGAGCCGCTGAACCTGAAGCAGTTCATCTACGAGCTCGACGTCCCGGTCATCGTCGGCGGCTGCGCCACCTACACCGCGGCCCTGCACCTGATGCGCACCGGCGCGGCCGGTGTCCTGGTCGGCTTCGGCGGCGGCGCCGCGCACACCACGCGCAACGTGCTCGGCATCCAGGTCCCGATGGCGACCGCCGTCGCGGACGTGGCCGCGGCCCGCCGCGACTACATGGACGAGTCCGGCGGCCGCTACGTGCACGTCATCGCCGACGGCGGCGTGGGCTGGTCCGGCGACATCCCGAAGGCCGTCGCCTGCGGCGCCGACGCCGTGATGATGGGCTCCCCGCTGGCCCGTGCCACCGACGCGCCCGGCAAGGGCAACCACTGGGGCATGGAGGCCGTCCACGAGGACGTGCCGCGCGGCAAGAAGGTCGACCTGGGCACGGTCGGCACCACCGAGGAGATCCTCACCGGCCCGTCGCACTCCCCGGACGGCTCGATGAACATCTTCGGCGCGCTGCGCCGCTCGATGGCCACCACCGGCTACAGCGAGCTCAAGGAGTTCCAGCGGGTCGAGGTCACCGTCGCGGACTCGCAGCACAGCCGCTGACGCCCCGTACGGCGCACGTACGACGCCGGAGGGCCGGCACCCCGCTCGGGGTGCCGGCCCTCCGGCGTGTGTCACAGCCCGAGGTACAGCGTGACGGCTTGTTCGACCTGGGCGAGCTCGTACCGGTCCAGATAGTGCACCGGGTCGCCGTGTACGAACGACACGTCGACCGTGCGGATCTGGTCGACCAGCAACCGGGTGAGCCTTCCGGCGATCTCCAGCTCGGGACGGAAGGGGGATTCCTGGGCGCTGGTCGAGGTGGGGACGATCGTCACCACGCTCCAGGCCATGCCGCTCGGGCTCAGGACGAGGCCGTAGCGCTTACCTCGCTGCTCGTGCCCGCGCTTGGCGTCGCCCAGGTCCACGCGGTAGACGGCACCCCGGATCACCAGGCGTCCGGTTCGCCGCTCAGGTCCTCGTCAACCAGCCGCTCGGCCGCCGCCCGGGCCTGTTCGAGCCACGCCTCCCGCTCCAGCAGCCGCAGGGCCCGTCTGATCACGTCGCTGGTCCGCTCGCCGTCGCGCATGGCCGCCGCGATGATGCGCTCGTCCTCTTCGGTGGGCCGAAACCCTATGGTCGTCGCCATGCCTCCAGACTACTCTCGGTGCAACATCTGTGCAACGAATGTTGCACGCCATTGCCCGGCCGGGTGAGTGTGGCGGTCACAGCCGGTGGGCGGCGCCGACGGGGCTCGCGCCGCGCGTGTCCAGGAGCAACTGGGCCTTCACCGCCAGGCCTTGGAGGTCGTACGTGCGGTGGTGCTGGAGCAGGATCGTCAGATCGGCGTTGGCGGCGGCCTCGTAGAGCGACTCGGCGCGCGGCACCGGCTGGTCGCGCACCCTCCACCCGGCGATGTACGGGTCGTGATAGCTGATCAGGGCGCCGAGGTCGAGGAGGCGGTTGGCGATCTCGCCGGCCGGGGAGCCCTCCTGGTCGGCGAGGTCGGGCTTGTACGTGACCCCGAGCAGCAGGACCCGGGCGCCGCGGGCGGATTTGCCGTGTTCGTTCAGCAGGGTGGCCGAGCGCTGGATGACGTACTGGGGCATCCGGTTGTTGATCTCCTGCGCCAGGCCGACCATGCGCAGGGGGTGCCCGGGGGTGCGGGTGGTGTGGGGGAGGTAGTTGGGGTCGAGCGGGATGCCGTGGCCGCCGACGCCGGGGCCGGGGCGGAAGGCCTGGAACCCGTACGGCTTGGTCTCGGCGCAGCGGATGACGTCCCAGAGGTCGACGCCCAGGTCGTGGCAGAGGACCGCCATCTCGTTCATGAGGGCGATGTTGACGTGCCGGTAGTTGGTTTCGAGGAGCTGGACGGTCTCGGCCTCGCGCAGGCCGCGGGCGCGGACGACCTTCTCGGTGAGCCGGGCGTAGAAGGCGTGGGCGGACTCGGTGCAGGCGGGGGTGAGGCCGCCGATCACCTTGGGGGTGTTGGAGACGCCGTGCGTGCGGTTGCCCGGGTCGAGGCGGCTGGGGGAGTAGGCCAGGTGGAAGTCCCGGCCGGCGCGCAGTCCGGAGCCCTCTTCGAGGATCGGCCGCAGGTAGTCCTCGGTGACGCCCGGGTGGACGGCGGATTCGAGGATGACGGTGGTGTGCGGGCGCAGCCGGGCGGCGAGGGTGCGGCCGGCCTCGCCCACGGCGGTCAGGTCGAGCGCGCGGTCGGCGCCGAGCTGGGTGGGGGCGCAGATGACGGCCGTGCGGACCCGGCCGAGTTCGGCGGGGTTGGTGGTGATCCGGAAGCCGGCCGCCGACATGCGGCGGATCTCGGCGGCGGTGAGGGTGCTGTCCGTGGCCGGACCGCTGTCGTAGCCGACGGTCTCGATCCTGGCGGCGACGGCCGCCTGGGCGAGGGGGAGGCCGAGGTGGCCGAGTCCGATGACGGCGAGATCTGCGGGCATGGGGGGCCGTCCCTTCCCTTCCCTGACATGCATGAGGGGGCGGTGCGCGCAAGTCCTGTGGACCGGGGGAGCGGACTGGAGCTGGCGCAATGTCAGACTAGGCGTATATATGACAGAAATGTCGCATTGCGTGGCGGTGGTCGCCCTTGTGTTGTCCACAGGCGGTGGCCGATGCGGGTGCGGGCGGTCAGAATCAGGAGAACGGGGGATGTGAGAGGGATCACCAACGGGAGGCAGTCGTGAGGACAGCGGCACTGGGACCGGTCCAGCGCGCCGAGGCGCTCGCACGGATGGCCGAGCGGGAACTGGACGTACTGGTGGTGGGCGCGGGCGTGGTGGGAGCCGGAACCGCGCTGGACGCCGTGACCAGAGGACTGTCGACCGGCCTGGTGGAGGCGCGGGACTGGGCCTCGGGCACCTCCAGCCGGTCCAGCAAGCTGATCCACGGCGGCCTGCGGTACCTGGAGATGCTCGACTTCGCCCTCGTGCGGGAGGCGCTCAAGGAGCGCGGGCTGCTGCTGGGGCGGCTGGCGCCGCACCTGGTGAAGCCGGTGCCGTTCCTGTACCCGCTCCAGCACCGGGCCTGGGAGCGGTTCTACGCGGGCTCCGGCGTCGCGCTGTACGACGCCATGTCGCTCTCCAGCGGGCACGGGCGCGGGCTGCCGGTCCACCGCCACCTGTCGCGCACCCAGGCCCTGCGGGTGGCTCCGGCGCTGCGCAAGGACGCGCTGGTGGGCGCCCTGCAGTACTACGACGCCCAGATGGACGACGCGCGGTACGTCACCACGCTGGTGCGGACGGCCTCGGCGTACGGGGCGCACTGCGCCAACCGGGCGAGGGTGGTCGGGTTCCTGCGCGAGGGCGAGCGGGTCGTCGGCGCGACGGTGCGCGACGTGGAGGGCGGCGGGGAGTACGAGGTCCGCGCGAAGCAGGTCGTGAACGCGACGGGGGTGTGGACGGACGACACCCAGGCACTGATCGGGGAGCGGGGGCAGTTCCACGTACGGGCGTCGAAGGGCATCCACCTCGTCGTCCCGAAGGACCGGATCCACTCCTCGACCGGGCTGATCCTGCGCACGGAGAAGTCGGTGCTGTTCGTGATCCCGTGGGGGCGGCACTGGATCGTGGGGACCACGGACACGGACTGGGACCTGGACAAGGCGCATCCGGCGGCCTCCAGCGCGGACATCGACTACCTGCTGGAGCACGTGAACTCGGTGCTGGCGGTGCCGCTCACGCGGGACGACGTCCAGGGGGTGTACGCGGGCCTGCGGCCACTGCTCGCCGGCGAGTCGGACGCGACGAGCAAGCTCTCCCGGGAGCACACGGTGGCGCACCCGGTGCCGGGGCTGGTGGTCGTGGAGGGCGGCAAGTACACGACGTACCGGGTCATGGCGAAGGACGCGGTGGACGAGGCGGTGCACGGGCTGGACCAGCGGGTGGCGGAGTGCGTGACCGAGGACGTGCCGCTGGTGGGGGCGGAGGGGTACCGGGCCCTGTGGAACGGGCGGGCCCGGATCGCGGCGCGGACGGGGATCCATGTGGCACGGGTGGAGCACCTGTTGAACCGGTACGGGTCGATGACGGAGGAACTGCTGGAACTCATCGCGGCGGACCCCGGGCTGGCGGAGCCGCTGGGCGGGGCGGAGGACTACCTGCGCGCCGAGGTGGTGTACGCGGCCTCGCACGAGGGGGCGCGGCACCTGGACGACGTCCTGACGCGGCGGACGCGGATCTCGATCGAGACGTTCGACCGGGGGACGCGGTCGGCGCGGGAGGCTGCGGAGTTGATGGCTCCGGTTCTGGGGTGGGACAAGCAGCAGATCGAGAAAGAAGTGGAACACTACGAGAAGCGGGTGCAGGCGGAACGGGAATCCCAGCGCCAGCCGGACGACCAGACGGCGGACGCGGCGCGGCTGGGGGCGCCCGACATCGTTCCGTTGTAACTCCGGGATCTGGAACGGGGAACCGTAGACCCGGGGCGCCCGTCCGTTGCGGAGTGAGGAACAATGAGGGTTCTGCCGGGGCGGGTTCTGCCGGGGTTGGTCACCTGACACCCCGGCCGCCGGGGCTGCCGGGGCGGCCTGAGCAGGCGGCACGATCGCAGAGGGGACGCATGTCGAAGCCGGAGCACACCGAGTCGCCGGAGCCGTCTGTCGGAGCCGGATCGCCTGCGGCGAAGCCGGGCCCGGCTCCGACGGCTCCGGGGCCCGCCGATCCCCCCGCGCCCGCGTCAGCGGCCGGGGACCCGGATCCGGCCAAGCCGACGGCCGCCAAGCCCGGGGCGAAGGGTCCGGATCCGGCCAAGCCGAAGGCCGCCAAGCCTGCGGCGAAGGGTCCGGATCCGGCCAAGCCCGCGGCCGGCAAGTCGTCCGCCGCCGCGGACGCCTCCGCCGAGCCCGAGCCCGAGGATGCGAAGCCGGTGGCCGCAGCCAAGGCCGCCGCCGAGCCCGAGGACGCGAAGCCCGCGGCTTCCAAGGGCGCGGGCACGCCCGCGGCCGCGCCGGGCAAGTCGTCCGCCGAGGCCGAGGACGCGAAGCCCGCGGCTTCCAAGGGTGCGGGCAAGGCCGCTTCCGGGGGGCTGGATCTGGCCAAGCCCGCAGCCGGCAAGTCGTCCGCCTCCGCCGAGGCCGAGGACGCGAAGCCGGTGGCTTCCAAGGGTGCGGGCAAGGCCGCGCCGGCCGCGCCGGTGAAGGCCAAGGCGAGCAACCCCGTGACCGAGAAGGCCGACGCCGTGGCCGCCGAGGTCAAGGCGCGGGCCGAGGCGGCGAAGGCCGCCGGGAACGGCCAGGACAAGGGGCGGCTGCTCGCGGGCCGCTACCGGCTCGGCGCCGTCCTCGGCAAGGGCGGCATGGGCACCGTCTGGCGCGCCGAGGACGAGACCCTCGGCCGGACGGTCGCCGTCAAGGAGCTCCGCTTCAGCACCGGGGTCGACGAGGACGAGAAGCGCCGCCTCATCACCCGTACCCTCCGCGAGGCCAAGGCCATCGCGCGGATCCGCAGCGGCGGCGCCGTCACCGTCTACGACGTCGTCGACGAAGACGGCCGCCCGTGGATCGTCATGGAGCTCATCGAAGGCCCCTCGCTGGCCGAGTTCATCCGCGAGCGCGGCACGCTGACGCCCCGTCGCGCCGCCGAGGTCGGCCTCGCGGTGCTCGACGTGCTCCGTGCCGCGCACGGCCAGGGCATCCTGCACCGCGACGTGAAGCCCTCCAACGTGCTCATCGCCGGCAACGGCCGCGTCATCCTCACCGACTTCGGCATCGCGCAGGTCGAGGGCGACCCCTCCGTCACCTCCACCGGCATGCTCGTCGGCGCCCCCTCCTACATCTCGCCCGAGCGCGCCCGCGGCCAGCGGCCCGGTCCGCCCGCCGACATGTGGTCGCTCGGCGGTCTGCTGTACGCCGCCGTCGAGGGCGTGCCCCCGTACGACAAGGGCTCCGCCCTCGCCACGCTCACCGCCGTGATGACCGAGCCGGTGGACCCGCCCAAGAACGCCGGCCCGCTGACCGAGGTCATCTACGGCCTGCTGGTCAAGGACCCGGCCCGGCGCCTCGACGACGAGCGCGCCCGCGCGATGCTCACCGCGGTGATCAACGCCCCCGACGAGCCCGAGCCCGCCCCCGAGCCGGTCCCCTCCGCGGAGGAGACCCGGCAGATCTCGCTCGTCGAGGCCAAGCAGGCCGCCGAGAAGATCACCGAGGCGAAGGCAGAGAAGAAGGAGCGCGAGCGCCGCGAGCGCGAGCAGCGCGAACGGGCCCGCGCGGTACTGAAGGCGACCCGCAAGGCCGCGGGGGTCCCGGCCGCCTCGGCGGCCGCGCCGCCCGCCGCCCGCCCCGGCGGCCCGGTCGCGGCCTCGCTGACCGATGTCATGCCGCGCCGCACCATCGCGCTCGCGATAGCCGGCGTGATCGTCGTACTGGCCGTCATCGGCTCGCTGGTCGTCTACGCGTTCAGCGGCGACGACAAGGACGGCGGCAAGAACGAGGGCAAGGGCGGTGCGACCCCGAGCGCCTCCGCCAGCGCCTCCACGGGCGCCGCCGCGGGCGGTACGGCCAAGGGCGGCGACGCCAAGGCCAGCGCGGACCCCAAGGGCGGCGGCGGGGAAGCCTCCCCGGGCCAGTCGCCGGGCAACCAGCAGAGCAGCCAGGGCCAGACGCAGGGCCAGACCCAGGGGCAGACGCAGGGACAGGGAGAGGGCGGCGACAGCCAGGGCCAGGGGGCCGCGCCCGGCACCCCCGGCGGCACCCTCCCGGCCGGCTACGCCACGGTGACGGACCCCCGGTTCCACTTCACCATGGCGATGCCCGAGGGCTTCCACCAGACCGACACGGCGGGTGAGAACTCCGGCGCGATATACAGCCGCGACGGTGGCTTCCCCCGCATCCAGGTCGACTTCAACGGCAGCCCGCTCGACGACGCGCGCGCCGCGTGGGCCTCGCTGGCCCCGGCGGTGGCGGGCAGCAGCAAGAACTACAAGGTGATCCGGATCGAGTCGGTGAAGTACCGGGACTATCCGACCGTCGCCGACTGGGAGTTCGAGCGCGACCAGAAGGGCATCCGGGTCCGGGTGCTCAACCGCGGCTTCAAGGCGGACTCGAAGCACGGCTTCGCCATCATGATCAGCTGCCCCGCCGCCGACTGGGACGGCCCGGAGTGCACGCAGTTGCGCACGACGGCATTCGAGACGTTCCAGATACTGGGCTGACGCGGAACACCCCACCCGTACGGACGGGCCTCGTCAGGCCCGGGACGCGGGCGGCCCCGGCGACGTATCGTGTCAGAGGGGCCAAGGGGAGCCCAGCCGCACTCGGGGGAGGCGATGTGGAGGACTACGCGGGCCGGATCCTCGCCGACCGCTACCGTCTGCCGCTGCCGCCGTCGGACGAGTACGAGCTGATCGAGACCCGGGCCTTCGACACGCGCAGCGGCCAGGAAGTCCTCGTCCGGCAGGTGCCGTTACCGGAGGTCGTGGACGCGGAGCTGCTGGACGGCTCGCGGACCCGGCCGGCCGGGCGCGCCGCGGCCGGGGAACTCCCGGCGGTGCGGCGGGCGATCGCGGCCGCTCAGGCGGCGGCGTCGGTACCGGACCATCCCCGGCTGGACCAGGTCTTCGACGTGTTCGCCGAGGGCGGTTCGCTGTGGATAGTGAGCGAACTGGTCCCCGCGAGGCCGCTGGCCGCGCTGATCGCCGACGAACCGCTGAGCCCGTACCGGGCGGCGGAGGTCGCGGCCGACGTGCTGACCGCGCTGCGGGTGTTGCACGCCCACGGCTGGACGCACCGGAACATCACGGTGCGGACCGTTCTGGTGTGCGACGACGGGCGGGTGGTCCTGACGGGCCTGGCGGCGGGAGCCGCCGAGGAGGCCCTGTGCGGGTACGACCCGGTCCCGCCGGACGGCTCCGCCGATGAGCCGGGGCCGGGGTCAGGGTCAGGTCCCGGGCCCGGGGACCCGTGGGGCACCCCGCAGCCCGCGCCCGGCGCCGGCCGCGTCCCGCTCGCGGGTCCGCCCGGTCCCACCGCCGCCCTGGACCCCGGGTCCGACGCCGGGCTCCCCTCCGGGGACGGCGTGGGGCTCAACCCCGGGTCTGATGCCGGGCTCGACCCCGGATACGGCGCCGGGTTCGATCCCGGGCCCGACGCCCGGTTCAACCCCGGGTCCGGCGCCGAGTTCGGCCCGGGGTCCGATGCCGGGTCTGATGCCGGGTTCAACCCCGGGTCCGGCGCCGGGTTCGAACGGGGGGCGGGCGCCGGGAGTTACGCGCCGCTCGTCGCGCCCGGGTACGACACCGGGCCGCGCTACTCCGACCACATCACCCCCGGGCGGCCCGCCGAGGAGCCCGACCCCAAGGCCGCCGCGCGCGCCGGGGCAATCGCCGCCTACCGGGCCGGGGCGCAGGCCGCCGCCGCCCGCAAGGCGCAGGCGCGGCCCGAGGGGTCGAACCTGCCGGAGGGCTACTCGTACCCGTACGGCGGCCCGGACGCCAACACCGCTCAGGCGGAGCTGCCCTGGCCCGGCATCACCCCGCGCGACCAGCCGCTCCCCGCGGCAGAACCGGAGCCGGAGCCGGAGGGGGAATCGCAGGGGGAACCGGAGCCGTCGGCCCGCCCCGCGCTGCCCGCGCAGCTGGCCCTCCCGCAGGGCTACCGCCAGGCCGAGGCGGACCTGCCCCGGCCGCTGCCGCGCGCCGCCGAGGACGGCTGGGGCGGCGGTGGCCCCCGTACCGGACTCGACGCCGAGCGGGCGCGCCAGACCCGGATGGCCGTCGTCGGGGCCGTCACCGAGCGCTGGGCCCCCGAACAGGCCCGCTCCGTACAGGGCCCCTGGCAGCTCGCCGCGCCCGTCGGGCCCGCCACCGACCTCTGGGCGCTCGGCGCGCTGCTGTACCGCGCCGTCCAGGGGCACGCCCCGTACCCGGAGGACAGCGCGGCCGAACTCGTCGAGATGGTCTGCGCCGAGGCGCCCGCCTTCGCCGAGGAGTGCGGCCCGCTGCGCCCCGTCGTGGAGTCGCTGCTGCGTCAGGACCCCACCGAGCGGCCCGACTTCGAGGAGCTGCGCGGCTGGCTCCGCTCGCTCGTCCGGTCGGCGCCCGAGCCCGACGGCGGCATGGGCATCGGCATGCTCCCGATGCCGGAACCGGACCCCGCGAAGCTGCCCGTCGTCCGCAGGCGCGGCGACCTCCACGGCCGGCACCGCAACCCGGCCGCCCCGCGCCGCCGTCGGCCCCTGGGACGGACCCTGCTCGTCGGCGTCCTGGCCCTGCTCGCCGGGGCGGTCGCGTACGCGATGGTGTTCATGCCCCGGTCCGGCGGGGCCGAGGAGCCGCAGAACGCGGGCAAGCCCGTACCGCAGCAGTCCCCGTCGCGCTCCCCGGCGGCCACGAAGCCGCAGCCGCAGCCCGAACAGAGCGGCGGCACGCCGCAGTCCAAGCCCGCCCCGCAGACCGCCCCGGAGGGCTACACGATCCAACAGGACCCGGAGCACTTCGAGATCGCCGCACCCAAGGGCTGGGAGCGCCACGGCGTCAACGAGGCCGGCCAGGTGCGCTACACCGACGGCGCGTTCACCCTGACCGTCGTCCCGGGCCGGGACAAGGTGCGGGGCAATCCGGATCCGGCGACGTACCAGAAGGACACGGAACCGGAGTTGAACGCCTACCGCAATTCCACCTGGACCACCAGCGGAGACATCAAATCCACCACGGTGGGCCAGCAGCTCCGTGTCACGGGCCGCTACACCTGGCACGATGCCAATGGCCGCAGCGTGTTCGCCCGCAACTTCGTCGTCGCGCTCGGCAACAGTTACCACGTCGTCATGGTCACGGGTCCGGAGGACGAGCAGGACAAGGTGACCGAAGTCTTCGAGAAGGCCACGGGGAGTTACAAGTCGGGCGGGTGAACGCCGCCTGACGGGCGGTCAAGTACGGTAATTGCGTCACAGTGCGGTCTCACCGACCCCGCGCGGTTCCGGCTTCGCCCGCAGGCTCCGTAATCTGGCCGCAAGTGCAAAGGGTGGCGGGGATCAGTGGAACAGCAGACAGGCGCGGGTGCGGTGCTCGCGGGCCGGTACCGGCTCGTCGAGCCCATCGGCAGTGGCGGCATGGGCAAGGTGTGGCGCGCACACGACGAGCTGCTGCACAGGACGGTCGCCGTAAAGGAACTGACGGCGGGTCTGTACGTCGCTCAGGCCGACCGGGACGTCCTGCACGCCCGGACGCAGAAGGAGGCCCGGGCCGCCGCCCGGATCCAGCACCCCGCGGTGGTCACCGTCCACGACGTGCTGGAACACGACGACCGGCCGTGGATCGTCATGGAGTACATCGACGGTCCCTCCCTCGCCGACGCGGCCAAGTCGGCCGGCCGGATCGAGCCCCGCGAGGCGGCCCGCATCGGGCTGCACGTCCTGGGCGCGCTGCGCGCCGCGCACGCGGTGGGCGTGCTGCACCGGGACGTGAAGCCGGGCAACGTGCTGCTGGCCAAGGACGGCCGGGTGCTGCTGACGGACTTCGGGATCGCCGCGATCGAGGGCGACTCGTCCATCACGCGCACCGGTGAGATCGTCGGCTCCATCGACTACCTGGCCCCGGAGCGGGTCACGGGCGGCACCCCGGGGACGGCGTCGGACCTGTGGTCGCTGGGCGCGACCCTGTACACGGCCGTCGAGGCCCGCTCGCCGTTCCGCCGTACCTCGCCGATCTCCAGCCTCCAGGCCGTGGTCAACGACGAGCCGCCGCCGCTGAAGCAGTCGGGGGCGCTGGGGCCGGTCATCACCGCCCTGCTGCGCAAGGACCCGGCGGAGCGGCCCGCGGCGCAGGAGACCGAGCGGATGCTGCTGGAGGCGATGGAGGGCCGGGAGCCGAAGGCGGCGCACGCGTACGTGCCGACGCGCGCGATGACCGCGCGGGAACTGGCCACCGCCGAGTCCGGCCCGGACCCCCGCGCCCCGCACCCCTACGATCCGCACGCCCAGGACCCGCGGTCCTCGCCGCACGCGCAGCAGCCCGGTCCGACGACCGCCCTGCCCGAACAGCCCGCTCCGGCGACGGTGACGGCTGCGGCCCATGCCCATGCCCAGGCGGCCCATGCCCAGGCCCCTGCTCCGGCCCCGTTCCCGGCCCCTCTCCCCGCGCCCGGGTCCGAGCGCCCCGGCCGGGTCAAGCGCGCGGCGGTCGTGGCGCTGGTGGCGGCGCTGATCGGCGGCGGCGGTGTGTTCGGCGTGCTGAAGCTCACCGGTGACTCGGGCGACGGCGGCTCGGGCGGTAAGGGCCAGGGCGGCTCGGGCTCGGACAAGAACGCGAGCGCCCCCGACCGGACGGGCGATTCCGCGGGTCAGGACGGCGCCGCCGGGCAGGGCGAGGAGGCCACCCCGCCGGCGGGGTGGAAGAAGGTCACCGACCCGGCCGGGTTCACGCTGTTCGTCCCCGACGGCTGGAAGCGCCAGATGGACGGCGACCAGATCGACTACACGCCGGACGGCGGCAAGCACTTCATCCGGATCGCCGTCGACGAGACCGCGGACTACGACAATCCGTACACGCACATGCTGGAGATGGAGAAGGAGCTGAAGAAGCGCTCCGACTACAAGCGGTACGACCTGCACGGGAACTCGTTCCGGGACACCACCCGGGCGGCCCTGTGGGACTTCGGCTGGACGGAGAAGGGCGCCCAGGCCGGTTCGCGCCGGGCCATCGAGCAGATGTACATGACCCCGGACAACACTGAGTACGCGGTGTACATGTCGGGGCCGGCCGCCGACTGGTCGAAGACGCGGGAGCAGTTCGACACGGTGCTCAGCGGGTGGGAGCCGCCCGAGGGGACGAGCTGACGCGGCGGCGTCCGGTCATCCTGCCAGCGTTCACTGGCGGAAAAGGCAAAATCCGGTTACCCACGGGTACCCAAAGGCCTCCCGGCGGAATACGCTCACCGCCATGACGGACTCGCAGGCCCCCGCCGCCCCCGACCGCGCCGTACCGGAGCCCACCAACCCGGTCGCCCCCGCCCCGGCAGGGGCCCGTACCGCCGCCGACGTGGTGACCCCGGAGCTGGTCGCCAGGCTGACGCGCGGAGTGATCGGCTCCGGCCGCACCGCCAACCACACCCCCTTCACCGGGGAGAAGCTGGCGGACCTGCCCGAGGCCACCCCCGAGGACGTGGCCGCCGCCTTCGAGAAGGCCCGCGCCGCCCAGTCCGCCTGGGCCGCCGTCCCCGTGCGCCGGCGCGCCGCCGTCCTGCTCCGCTTCCACGACCTGGTGCTGTCCCGGCAGGCCGAGGTCCTCGACCTCATCCAGCTGGAGACCGGCAAGGCCCGGCTGCACGCCCACGAAGAGGTCCAGGCCGTCGCCGTCTCCGCCCGGCACTACGGCCGCAAGGCCCCCGGGTACCTGCGGCCCAAGGGCCACACGGGCGCCATCCCGACCCTGACCAAGGTCACCGAGCTGCGCCAGCCGCGCGGCGTCGTCGGGCAGATCGCGCCCTGGAACTACCCCCTCGAACTCTCCGTCGGCGACGCGCTGCCCGCCTTCGTCTCCGGCAACGCCGTGGTCATGAAGCCCGACACCGAGACCGCGCTCACCGCCCTGTGGGCCCGTGACCTGCTGATCGAGGCCGGGCTGCCCGCCGAGGTGTTCCAGATCGTGCTCGGCGAGGGTCCGGTCGTCGGCCCCGAGGTGGTCCGCCACGCCGACTACGTTTCGTTCACCGGCTCCACGCGTACCGGCCGCGAGGTCGCCCAGGGCGCCGCCGCCCGCCTCGTGGGGGTCACCCTCGAACTCGGCGGCAAGAACGCCATGCTCGTCCTGCGCGACGCCGACATCGAGAAGGCCGCCGCCGGCGCCGTCCGCGCCTGCTTCTCCTCCGCGGGCCAGCTGTGCATCTCCATCGAGCGGCTCTACGTCCACGCCTCCGTCGCCGACGAGTTCACCGCCCGCTTCGCCGCCCGGACCAAGGCGATGCGGCTCGGCGCCTCCCTCGCCTACGGCGCGGACATGGGCTCCCTCGTCGGCGAGCGCCAGCTGGAGAACGTACAGCGGCACGTGGACGAGGCCGTCGCCAAGGGCGCCACCCTCGTCGCGGGCGGTGTGGCCCGGCCCGACATCGGCCCGCTCTTCTACGAGCCCACCATCCTCGACGGCGTCGAGGCACCCATGTCGGTGTGCGGCGAGGAGACCTTCGGCCCCGTCGTCTCCCTCTACCGCTTCACCGACGAGGACGAGGTCATCGCGCGGGCCAACGCCACCGCGTACGGCCTCAACTCCAGCGTCTGGACCAAGGACGCCCGCCGAGGCCACGCCGTCGCCGCCCGGCTGCGCACCGGCACCGTCAACATCAACGAGGGGTACGCGCCCGCCTACGGCAGCGCCCAGGCCCCCATGGGCGGCATGAAGGACTCCGGCCTCGGACGCCGGCACGGCTCCGAGGGCATCCTCAAGTACACCGAGGCCCAGACCGTCGCCCACCAGCGGCTCCTCCCGATGGCGCCCTCGCTGGGCATGGACGACGAGAAGTACGCGGCGTTCATGACCCGCAGCCTCAAGGTCATGAAGACGCTCCGATTCCGCTAGGCACCACCGCTCGGGGAGGCACCGCAGTGTCGGACAACACCGACGAGTACGCGTACGACTACGACGTCATCGTCATCGGATCGGGCTTCGGAGGGTCGGTCTCGGCACTGCGGCTCACCGAGAAGGGCTACCGGGTCGGCGTCCTGGAGGCAGGCCGCCGCTTCACCCGCGAGAGCCTGCCGAAGAACAGCTGGGACCTGCGCAACTACCTGTGGGCCCCCGCCCTCGGGCTGTACGGGATCCAGCGGATCCACCTCCTCGGCAACGTGATGGTGCTCGCGGGCGCCGGCGTGGGCGGCGGCTCGCTCAACTACGCCAACACCCTGTACGTGCCGCCGGCGGCCTTCTTCGAGGACCGGCAGTGGGCGGCCATCACCGACTGGCGCGAGGAACTCGCCCCGTACTACGACCAGGCCAAGCGGATGCTCGGTGTCCGGCTCAACCCGACGCTGACCCCGTCCGACGTCCATCTCAAGGCCGCCGCCGAGAAGATGGGCGTCGGGGACTCCTTCCACATGGCCCCCGTCGGGGTGTTCTTCGGCGACGGCGAGGACGGCCGGGAAGGCGCCGAGCGGCCGAGGGTCCGGGCGGGCGAGGAGGCCCCCGACCCGTACTTCGGCGGCGCCGGCCCCGCCCGCAGGGCCTGCACCGAATGCGGCGAGTGCATGACCGGATGCCGGCACGGCGCGAAGAACACCCTGGGCGAGAACTACCTGTACCTCGCCGAGCGCGCGGGCGCCGTCATCCACCCCATGACCACCGTCACCGCGCTGTCCGAGCACCCGGACGGCGGCCACCGGATCCGCACCGTCCCCACCGACCACCGCCGCTCCGGCAAGGCGAAGGTGCTGCGCGCCCGGTACGTGGTCCTCGCGGCCGGGACCTACGGCACCCAGACCCTCCTGCACACCATGAAGGACCGCGGCGAGCTGCCCCGCCTCTCCGGCCGGCTCGGCGAGCTGACCCGCACCAACTCGGAGGGCCTGGTCGGCGCGCAGACCGACGACCGCCGCTACCGCAGGCGCCACGGCGAGGGCGCCGGCAAGGAGCGGCGGGCCGACTTCACCAGGGGCGTGGCGATCACCTCGTCCGTGCACCCCAACGCCGACACCCACATCGAGCCCGTCCGCTACGGCAAGGGCTCCAACGCCATGGGGTTCATGACCATCCTCCAGGTGCCGTACGCCCCGCACCGGGTCCGGGCCTGGCTGGCGCGGACCGCCACGCACCCCGTGCAGCTGCTGCGCTCGCTGTCCAACCGGCGCTGGTCGGAGCGGACCATCATCGGCCTGGTCATGCAGTCGCTGGACAACTCCCTGACCACCTACCGCAAACCGGGCGGCCTCGGGAAGGGCCTGCTCACCGCCCGCCAGGGCCACGGCGCCCCGAACCCGGTGCAGATCAAGGAGGCCACCGAGGCCGCCACCCTGCTGGCCGAGGAGATCAACGGGTTCCCGGGCAGCAACGTCGGCGAGCTGATGGGCACCCCGCTGACCGCGCACTTCCTCGGCGGCTGCCCCATCGGCGCCTCCCCGCGGGAGGGCGTGGTGGACCCGTACCACCGGCTGTACGGGCACCCGGGCATCTCGGTCGTGGACGGTTCGGCGGTCTCCGCGAACCTCGGGGTCAACCCGTCGCTGACGATCACGGCGCAGGCCGAGCGGGCGATGTCGTACTGGCCGAACAACGGCGAGCGGGACCCGCGGCCGCAGCAGGGCGCGGCCTACGCCCGCCTCGCGGCGGTGGAACCGGTCAGTCCGGCCGTCCCGAAGGAGGCCTTCGGCGCGCTGCGGCTGCCGTTCCTGGCCGTCCCGGACGTGCCCCCGCGCACACCGGAAGCGGAGCTCTGACGGCCACGTCCGCCCGGACATGACGGCGGCGGGCACCGCGCTCCCCCTCCGAGCGCGGTACCCGCCGCGTTACTGGTGTGACAGGCGGTCACGGCGGAAGGTTGTACCGGAGTCCGGCGAGGTGGCCTGTGGTGTCCGTCACATGGCGGGACGGGCAACTGCGACGCACGTTCGGGGGTCAAGGGGGGCATGAGAAAGCGCATCTCTTTGCTGGCCGCGAGCGGCCTGGTGGCACTGGGCCTGGCCACCACCCCCGCGCACGCCGCGGACCCCGTCTTCACGCTCAGCGGCCCGGCCGAGGTCGGCCTGCGTCCGCACCCCGGACCGAGCGGGGACGCACACAAGACCACCGTCGAATTCCGCGTCGACAACACCACCGGCACGGTCTTCGACAAGCGGAGCACCTTCACGATCGACCTCGGCGCCCTCAAGGGCATCGCCGACGTGACGCTCGCCAAGGGCCACAGTCAGGGCTGCACGCAGACCGCCACCGCGGTGACCTGCGCGGCGGAAGGGCTCTACCCGCGCGACAGCGAGGTCGCGACCCTGGAACTCAGCGCCGCCAAGGACAGCAAGCTCGGCGCGAGCGCCGATCTGACGATGACCGGCAAGACCGAGGGCGCCACCTTCAAGCAGGCCACCACCAGGGTCAAGGTCGGCGGCCCCGACCTGGTGCTGGAGGAGGCCGCGCTCAAGGCGAAGATGAACCCCGGCGACACCCAGGGCCTGCCGATCGTCTTCGCCAACGCCGGCACGGAGTCCGTGAACGGCGTCGCGCTGCGGATCGACACCACGCACGGCATGGACCTGGTCGAGAAGTACGACAACTGCTCGGTGGACAAGGCGTCCGACTGGACCACCGGCACGGTCTGCGTCCTCGACGGGGAGTTCAAGCCGGGCGCGGTCTACGAGGTCTCCGGCGCGCTGACCCTCAAGGCCGCCGCGCACGCCTTCCACGACGGCATCGTCTACTCCGTGAACGCGGCCGGCAAGGAGCCCGCGGCCCGGCAGCAGCTGGGCAAGAACACCGCCGGCACCGGCAAGAAGCTGGCCGTCACGGAGCGGACGCCGGCCAAGGCGGCCCTGCGCCCGGGCGCCGACCTCGCCCCGGGCGACAACCGGCACGAGTTCGACTTCGAGGTCAAGAACACCGCCGACCTCGCGGCCGACGCCCTGTCCCTCAAGGGCAAGGCCGGCGACACCGTCCGGGCCGACCTCGGCTTCCGGAACAAGGGCCCGGCCTGGGTGTCCTACGCGCGCCGCGGCTCGGGCGTCGCCCGTACCGACATCGTGATCCCGCAGGGCGCGAAGGTCACCAAGGCCCCCGCGGGCTGCGAGGGCGTCGAGGCCGACGGAACGAGCCGCAAGCAGAACGCGGGCGCCCCGCGCTACTTCTGCTGGACGGACTCCGCGCTGGGCGAGCAGGAGAAGGTCTCCTACCCGTTCGAGCTGAAGATCGAGAAGGTCGTGGCGGACGCCAAGGGCTCCGTCACGGTCGACGGCTGGGCTCCCGACGGCATCCAGGCGGAGGGCTTCGACCCGAACAAGGCCAACGACAAGGCCGCGTTCGTGATCAACGCCAGGGACACCGGCCCCACGCCGGGCCCGACCTCCTCGACCGGCAGCCCGTCCCCGAAGCCGAGCTCCTCCACGAGCCCGTCCCCCTCCGTCTCGGTGACCACCACCGCCGCCGTCACCGGTACGGGCCCCAAGGCCAACGGCAACCTCGCCTCGACCGGCAGCTCCGTGGGACCGGTCGCCTTCGGCGCGGCCGTGCTGGTCGCCGCGGGCGGCCTGCTGTTCGTGGCGGTCCGCCGCCGCGACACCGGGCGCGCGTGACGACGTAACGCGGGAAGGGCCCCTCCCCGCACAACGGAACGGCCGGTCCGGGGACGCCCCCGGGCCGGCCGTTCCGTTGTGTGGCTGACAGAGCTGACGGGGCCGCGGTTCACACCCGGCCGCGGCACAGCTCCAGCAGGGTCATCGCGAGCGTGGTCCCGGGCTTGCCGAGGGCGTCGCTCCAGTGCGACAGCACCTCCATCTCGCGCGACAGGTGCACCCGGCGGCCGCCCGAGGTGATCCGGGCCTCCTGGATCACCGTCGAAACGGCCATCCGCTCCTGGATCAGCCCGATGATCCGGTCGTCGATGGCGTCGATGCGCTCGCGGGAACCGGCGATCAGCTGCTCGGGGGTGGTGGTGACGGTCATGGTCTCTCCTGTGGGTCGCGGCGAAAGGGGACCGGCCGACGGGAGCGGAAACGCGGAGCGCCCCGGTCCTGTCGGACCGGGGCGCTCTGGGAAGTCAGCGGCTCAAGCGAGCATCACGATGACCCATGGCGACCGGACCGGCCGGTGCCATAGGTAAAGAGGAAGCTCAGCTGCTTGCGCATGGACGGATTATTACCCTCCGAGGCGCCCCCGGCCAACCCGGTTCGGCTGGTGAGACGAATACGGCCACCCGGCCCCCGTTAGAATCGACAAAACAACCCCCTCTTCCGCCGGAAGGCCTGCCCCGTGCCAGAAGCCACCTCCGCCACCCACGACAGCGCCCCGGACACGGTTCTCGTCGTCGACTTCGGCGCCCAGTACGCCCAGCTCATCGCCCGCCGCGTCCGCGAGGCACGGGTCTACAGCGAGATCGTGCCCAGCACCATGCCCGTGGCCGAGATGCTGGCCAAGAACCCCAAGGCGATCATCCTCTCCGGCGGTCCGTCCTCCGTGTACGAAGAGGGCGCCCCGCAGCTGGACCGTGCGATCTTCGAGGCCGGTGTCCCCGTCTTCGGCATGTGCTACGGCTTCCAGCTGATGGCGGTCACCCTCGGCGGCACCGTCGACAACACCGGCGCCCGCGAGTACGGCCGTACCCAGCTCGCCGTCTCCAAGCCCGGCTCCACCCTGTTCGAGGGCACCCCCGAGAACCAGTCGGTGTGGATGTCGCACGGCGACGCCTGCTCCGCCGCGCCCGAGGGCTTCACCGTCACCGCGTCGACCGGCGTCGTCCCGGTCGCGGCCTTCGAGAACGACGAGAAGAAGCTGTACGGCGTGCAGTACCACCCCGAGGTGATGCACTCCACGCACGGCCAGCAGGTCCTGGAGCACTTCCTCTACCGCGGCGCCGGCCTGAAGCCCACCTGGACCACCGGCAACATCGTCGAGGAGCAGATCGCGGCCATCCGCGAGCAGGTCGGCGACAAGCGCGCCATCTGCGGCCTCTCCGGCGGCGTGGACTCCGCGGTCGCCGCGGCCCTCGTGCAGAAGGCCATCGGTTCCCAGCTGACCTGCGTGTACGTCGACCACGGCCTGATGCGCAAGGGCGAGACCGAGCAGGTCGAGAAGGACTTCGTCGCCGCCACCGGCGTGCAGCTGAAGGTCGTCGACGCCCAGGAGCGCTTCCTGAACGCGCTCGCCGGCGTCTCCGACCCGGAGACCAAGCGGAAGATCATCGGCCGCGAGTTCATCCGCGTCTTCGAGCAGGCCCAGCTGGAGATCCTCCAGGAGGACGGCCCCGCGGTCGCCTTCCTCGTGCAGGGCACCCTGTACCCGGACGTCGTCGAGTCCGGCGGCGGCACCGGCACCGCCAACATCAAGTCCCACCACAACGTGGGCGGCCTCCCCGACGACATCGAGTTCGAGCTCGTCGAGCCGCTGCGCCAGCTGTTCAAGGACGAGGTCCGGATGGTCGGCCAGGAGCTCGGCCTGCCGGACGAGATCGTCCAGCGCCAGCCCTTCCCCGGCCCCGGCCTCGGCATCCGCATCGTCGGCGAGGTCACCAAGGAGCGCCTGGACCTGCTCCGCGAGGCCGACGCCATCGCCCGCCACGAGCTCACCGCGGCCGGCCTGGACCGCGAGATCTGGCAGTGCCCGGTCGTCCTGCTCGCGGACGTCCGCAGCGTCGGCGTCCAGGGCGACGGCCGCACCTACGGCCACCCGATCGTGCTGCGCCCCGTCTCGTCCGAGGACGCGATGACCGCAGACTGGACGCGCATGCCGTACGAGGTGCTCGCCCGGATCTCGACCCGCATCACCAACGAGGTGGCGGACGTGAACCGCGTGGTCCTGGACTGCACGAGCAAGCCCCCGGGCACCATCGAGTGGGAGTAGTCCCCACCCGGCCCCGCCGCCCGTGACGAAGCCGCCGTTCCCCCCGGGGAGCGGCGGCTTCGCCGTGCGTACGGCTATGGCCTCTTCGGCCGGCCGCCGGTACCTTGCGCCGCGACCCGAAGCCGCGACCTGAAGGAGGGGGCCATGGCCGAGCGACCCGTACCCGTGCCCGTGGAGCGGCTGGGCTTCGAGATGCCGCCGGTGTTCGCCACCGCCGCCGAGGAACGCGCGCACCGCAAGGAGCGGCTCGCCGGGGCGCTGCGGCTGCTGGGCCGGCTCGGGTACGAGGACGGGGTGGCCGGGCACGTCACCGCCCGGGACCCGGAGTTCGAGGACTGCTACTGGGTGAACCCCTTCGGGCGGGCCTTCGCCGGCCTGACCCCCGGGGAGCTGCTGCTCGTCGACGGGGAGGGCCGCGTGCTGGAGGGGCAGCGCCGGGTCAACGAGCTGGCCTTTGCCCTGCACGCGGCCGTGCACCGGGAGCGCCCCGGGGTGGTGGCCGTGGTGCGCGCGCAGGCCCCGTACGGCAGGGCGCTGGCGGCCCTCGGCGAACTGCTGGCCCCCGTCACCCACGAGGCCTGCGCCTTCTACGAGGACCACGCCCTCGTGGACGCGTACACGGGCCCCGAGGACGCCCCCGCGATCGGCCGCGCCCTCGGCCCGTACAAGGCGCTGGTCCTGCGCCACCACGGGCTGCTGACCGTCGGGGACTCCGTGGACGCCGCGGTCTGGTGGTTCGTCGCGGCGGAACGGGCGGCGCGGGTGCAGCTGACGGCCGGCGCGGCCGGGAAACCGCAGCTCATCGGCCACCGGGCGGCGCTCGCCACCCGGGAGCGGTTCGGCTCCGATCTGGCGGCCTGGGTGAACTACCAGCCGCTGTGGCAGACGGTGGCGTCAACATCATGAACGGTTAATCACCTGCTCTGACATCGTGCGCAATCCGGAACACTGCCGCAGTGGTGCACAATTCGCTGGCATCGCACCGTAGTTCAGAGAGGCGGCACGTACGTGGCTGTCCAAGAGATGTCCCGGGGTACCCATACCGCCGCCTGCCTCTGCGAGGTGTGCGCCCGGGTGGGTCACCGGCGCGCGGTCGCCGCGTTCCTGGAGAAGCGCGACGAGTTCGCCGCCGGGCAGGGGCTGCCGGCCGCCGTCGCCCACTCCCTCGGCGCGTCCCGCCAGTGGGTCTCCGACGAGCTGACGCTGTCGGCCCGTACGGTCGCCGACCGGGGCCGGGAGGCCGGCACCTCCTGGCTGTACCTGTTCTCCCGGCGGGCCGTGCTCGCCGTGTGGATCGCCGCCGGGACCCTGCTGGTGGTGCAGGTCGGCGCCGCGCTGGGCACCGGCTGGTCCACCGCCCGCACCGCCGGGCTGCTCGCCGCGCTGGTGCTGGCCGGGCTGCTCACGGTCGCCGCCCGTGCGCAGTCGCTGCGCGGCGGGCTGCTGGCCCCGATCGTCGGCGAGGACAACCGGCTGTCCACCTCGAAGGCGGTGCCCAGCGCCTGGCTCGTGCTGACGGCGTTCGCCGCGCTGCTGCCCGCCCTGCGGCTGGCCGCGTCCTCGCCGGGGCCCGAACGGCAGGCGCTGTACCAGGGCTTCGCGCTCGGGCGGGCGCTGCCGCTGCTGGCGGTGGTGGCGCTGACCTCGGGGGTGGCGGTGCTGGTGCGCCGCGTGGTCTGCGTACGGATCATGAGCCAGAAGCTGCAGAAGCTGCCCGCGGACCGGCCCTGCGGGGCCGACCTGCTGACGGACGACGCCGGGCGCGGCAGCTTCCCCGACGCGCAGTACGTCCTGGTCTCCACCGTCGTCGTGGTCTACGCGGGGGTGTCGCTGGCCCGGTTCCCGGACCGGCTGCCGCAGCTGCCGTGGGCGCTGGCGCTGCTGGTCGCGCTGTCGGCCGCGGTGTACCTGGCGGCCAAGTACGCGGAGGGCAGCCGCCCGCTCGTGCTGTCGGTGGTGCGCAGACGGGAGCCCGGGGATCTGGACGCGGCCGTCCGGCCCGGGGACGACATCGAGATCCGGGGCGTCGGGTTCGTGCCGCCCGGGGCGCAGACGCCGGAGATGCTGGCCCGGCTGGTGGTCCGGATCGGGGCGGTCCACGTCCATGTGCCGCTGGTTCCGGTGGCCGGCGGGTTCACCAACCCCTCCGACGCGGTGCTGACCGTCCTGGTGCCCGCCGAAGTGGAACCCGGCCGTGTCGATGTCCAGGTGGTCACCGCCGCCGGAGTGGAATCCAACCGCTGCACCATCGACGTGGCGGAGTGATCGGGGTACACATGTCCCGTGACCCGAACTGACGTACTTTCCGGGCTGAGGGAACGAGCCGCCAGGCACGCCCTCCTGCCGCTGCGGATCTTCCTCGGAGTGACCTTCGTCTACGCCGGTCTGGACAAGCTGACGGACTCCGCGTTCCTGTCCGCCGACGGCCCCGGCTCCATCGGCGAGCTGATGCGCGGGGTGCGCGACACCTCCGCGGTCCCGGCCCTGGTCGACACGGCCCTGAACGCGCCCGTCGGCTTCGCCGTGGCCCTGGCCGTCGGGGAACTGCTGGTCGGCCTCGGTACCCTCGCCGGTCTGCTGACCCGGATCGCGGCCACCGGCGGGGCGCTGATCGCGCTCAGCCTGTGGCTCACGGTCTCCTGGGCGGTCACCCCGTACTACTACGGCAACGACCTGGTCTACCTGATGGCCTGGACCCCGCTGATCCTCGCCGGGGCGCCCTACCTCTCGCTGGACTCGCTGATCCGGTCACGCCGGTCCCGGCGCACCGCGTAGGTGGTCATCCCGACCAGCATGGCGAGCGTGAGCCCGCCCGCGGCCATCGGGACGACCGCGTACCAGGGCAGATCGGCCCGGCCCGTCGCGTCGAGCAGGTAGAGCACGCCCACCGCGAGCAGGACCAGCCCCGCGATCAGCCGTCCGGGCTGGAACTCATGACGCCGCACGGGCCACCTCCACCTGTCCCACACCCGCCGCGAGGTGCAGCTCGATCGTCCCGCCGGCCTCGGTGCCGGCGGCGGGCGGCAGGGTCACCTGCCGCTGTTCGCCCCCGCTGCGGACCCGTACGTCCCCTTCGCGGTCCCCGGGCAGCTGTACGTCGCCCAGCGTGCGGATGCCGATGTCGGCCCGGGCGGTGACCTCCCGGGGCACGATCACCTTGAGCCGCCCCGCGTCGATGCCGGCGCGGACCTTCAGCGTGGCGCCCTTCGGGACGTCCAGGCGGCTCAGGTCGAGCGTCGCCAGCCCCGTCCCCGCCTCGTACGCGGGCCGTACGTCCTGCACCGCGGCCGGGCGCCATTCGACGTACCGCCAGTCGGTGCCGATCTCGCGGGGCAGCGCGGAGGCGCCCGCCAGCAGCCCGGCGGTGATCATCGCCAGCAGGACGGTGCCGAAGCCGGTACGGCCCTTGAGCGAGCTGACCAGCAGCCCCAGGCCGAAGACGGCCAGCGTGGTGGCGAGACCGATCTGGAGGGCGTGCCCCAGCGCGCTGCCGTGCCACACCGTGGCGGTGGCGACGCCCCCGGCCAGCACCGCCAGGACGAACAGCCGGCCGCCGATGCCGCCCCGGGGCACAGCCGGGGTACGGACCCGCTCCCGGGCCTCCGCCGGGACGCCGGGGGCGGCGGCCGGAGCCACGTCGTCGTCGGGGCCCCACAGGTAGCCGGACGAGCCGACCGGGCCGGTCGTACCGTCCTTGACCAGCGGGTCCCGCCACCACGACGGGCCGCCGGGGGTGGGCGGCGCCTGCGTCTCGGGCGGCGCCGGACTGTGCGCGGCCCGCTGTGCGGCGCGCTGCGCGGCCGGGGCCGCCGGCGCCTGCGGGGGCTGTGCGGCGCGGCCGCGCTGCGACCAGTACGCCCCGGCGCCGACCGCCACGATCACCAGCGCCGAGAAGACCCCCAGCCCGCCGTTGTCCAGCATCGACAGGAACAGCGCGCAGCCGATCAGGGCCGCGAACACCGCCGCCAGGGTGGCGCCCTCGACCCGGCCGGTGAGCAGCTTCTTCGCCTCGCTGTCCTCCTCGCCCTCCAGGGGCAGCAGCAGCCACGCGAAGCCGTAGAAGATCAGGCCGATGCCGCCCGTCACGGCCAGCACCCCGAGCACGATCCGGAAGATCACCGGGTCCAGGTCGAAGTACCGGCCCAGGCCGCCGCACACGCCCGCGAGGACTTTGTCGCGCCTGCCGCGCCGCAGGGGCGGTCGCCCGTCGGGTGTCGAGGGGGGCCCGGGATCCACCGGGGCACCGTGAACGTCGGTCATGTGTCCATCGTGACGGCCGCAGCCGCCCCCCGGCACCGGGCCCGACCCTGGTCCGACCCTGATATCCCCCGGGGCGGACTGGGGGGATGCCCTGATGCCGGGCGCCCCTCGCGCGTGTGACCATCGGTGACATGCCCGCAGCAGCCGCGTCCCGTCCCCCGCACCCCCAGGCCCCGCCCGAGAACACCGAGACCCCGCAGCGCAAGCTCTACCGCAGCGCCGACGGCCGGATGCTCGGCGGTGTCGCGCGCGGGCTCGCCGGGCACCTCGGGCTGCCGGTGATCTGGGTCCGGCTCGCCTTCCTCGGCCTGTTCATGTTCGGGGACGGCCTCGGCGTGCTGCTCTACGCCGCGTTCTGGGTGTTCGTACCGCTCGGCGTCGGCGGCGGCAGCGGACACCGCTCCCTCTTCGAGACCCGCGCCGACGGCAGCCTGCGGCTGCGCAAACCCGCCAAGGGGCAGATCACCGCCCTGATCGCGCTGTGCGTCGGCGTCGCGATCTTCAGCGCCAAGGTGCAGGCCGGCGGCGCCGGCGGCCGCTACATCTGGCCGACGCTGCTGGTCGGCGCCGGCGTGGTGCTCGTGTGGCGCCAGGCCGACAACGCCCGCCGCGCCCACTGGAGCGCCGCCGCCGGCCGGCACGCCCGGCTGCTCCAGATCGGCCGGGGCCTCGCCGGGGTCGCGCTCGTCGGCGTCGGCCTGACCGTGTTCATCGTCGTACGGGGCTCCGCCGCCCAGCTGGGCAACGTACTCACCGCCGCCCTCGCCGTCCTCGTCGGCGTCGCCCTGCTCGCCGGACCCTGGCTGATCCGGATGACCCAGGACCTCTCCGAGGAGCGCCTGATGCGCATCCGCGCCCAGGAGCGCGCCGAGGTCGCCGCCCACGTCCACGACTCCGTGCTGCACACCCTCACCCTGATCCAGCGGGGCGCGGAGGACGCCGGAGAGGTGCGCCGGCTCGCGCGGGCCCAGGAACGGGAGCTTCGGAACTGGCTCTACAAGCCCGAGGGCACCGGCAAGGACGAGGCGGAGGAGCCGGCCACGCTCGCCGAGGCCGTGAAGAAGACCGCCGCCGAGGTCGAGGACCACCACGGGGTCCAGATCGAGGTCGTCGTCGTCGGTGACTGCCCGCTCGACGACGGGCTGTCCGCGCAGGTGCAGGCCGCGCGCGAGGCGATGGTCAACGCCGCCAAGTACGGTGGCGAGAGCGGGCCCGTCCAGGTCTACGCCGAAGTGGAGGGGCAGACGGTGTTCGTGTCCGTACGGGACCGGGGACCGGGATTCGACATCGACGCGGTACCCGACGACCGCATGGGCGTACGAGAATCGATCATCGGCCGGATGCAGCGCAACGGCGGGACCGCACGACTGCGGTCCGCGCCCGGCGGCGGCACGGAAGTCGAGCTGGAGATGGAGAGGGCGGCGAACACAGCATGACCGAGGAGACCACGACCGGTTCGGGTGCGGGGACACCGGAGACCAGGAGGGTCCGGGTGGTGCTCGTCGACGACCACCGGATGTTCCGCACCGGCGTCCAGGCCGAGATCGGCGAGACCGCCCGCACCGGCGTCGAGGTCGTCGGCGAGGCCGCCGACGTCGACCAGGCCGTCACCGTCATCACCGCCACCCGCCCCGAGGTGGTGCTCCTCGACGTGCACCTGCCCGGCGGCGGCGGGGTCGAGGTGCTGCGCCGCTGCGCCCCGCTGATGTCGGCGGCCGAACACCCGGTGCGGTTCCTGGCCCTGTCGGTGTCGGACGCCGCCGAGGACGTCATCGGAGTCATCCGGGGCGGCGCCCGCGGCTACGTCACCAAGACCATCACCGGCACCGACCTGGTGGACTCCGTCTTCCGGGTCCAGGACGGGGACGCGGTGTTCTCGCCCCGGCTGGCCGGCTTCGTGCTCGACGCCTTCGCCTCGACGGACGCGCCGCCCGTGGACGAGGACCTGGACCGCCTGACGCAGCGCGAGCGCGAGGTGCTGCGGCTGATCGCGCGCGGGTACGCGTACAAGGAGATCGCCAAGCAGCTGTTCATCTCGGTGAAGACGGTGGAATCGCACGTCTCGGCGGTGCTGCGCAAGCTCCAGCTGTCCAACCGGCACGAGCTCACCCGGTGGGCGACGGCGCGCCGGCTGGTCTGACCGGCGCCGTTGTGATCCACGACGCACGCGGCCCGGGCAACCGGGCCGCACCGCACGCTCCTCTTGGGGGGCGTGATGAGTCTGACGGGGACCCCCCTCTTCGCGACGGTGATCGCCCTGGCCGTGGTGGCCGTCGTCCTGCCGCTGGCGCTGTGGGCCAGGGTGCGCGGGCCCGCCGCCGTACGCCTCGCCACCCGGGCCCTGATGCTGCTGTTCGCCCAGGCGACCGCCATCGCGCTGGTCTTCGTCGGCATCAACAACGACCAGAACTTCTACACCTCCTGGGCCGACCTGTTCGGCACCGGGAAGTACGTCACCGCCGCCCATGACCTCGGCGCGGACGGCCTCGGCGGCAAGAAGGTGGAGGCCGAACCGAAGGTCCTCCAGGAGTTCACCGCCGTCGACGGCCTCGGCGGGCGGGTCCGCAAGACCGAGCTCGACGGGAAGATCTCCGGGGTCAAGGGCGACGTCATGGTGTGGCTGCCGCCGCAGTACGACGACCCGGCGTGGAAGGACCGCACGTTCCCCGTCGTCGAGCTGATCCCCGGCATCCCCGGCACCGGCAAGTCCTGGTTCCAGGGGCTCAAGGCCCACGAGAAGCTGGAGCCGCTGATGAAGAGCGGCAAGGTGCAGCCGTTCATCCTGGTGTCGCCGCGCGCCATGCTGCTCGGGGACACCGACACCGGCTGCGCCAACATCCCGGGCAAGGTCAACGCGGACAGCTGGTTCAGCGTCGACGTCCGCAAGATGGTGACCGACAACTTCCGCGCGTCGGGGGAGGCCCGCCACTGGGGCGTGGCCGGCTACTCGGCGGGCGCCTACTGCGCCGCCAAGCTGGCGATCGCCCACCCCGACCGCTACAGCGCCGCCGTCTCGCTGTCCGGCTACAACGACCCGGGCCAGGAGCCCACGTCGCTGATCGCCAAGGACCCGAGGACGCGAAAGAGCCACAACCTGGTCAGCCTCATGAAGGCCGCCCCGGCCCCGCCCGCGGTGGCGCTGTGGATGTCGGGCGCCGAGCACGACGGCTACCTGTCCGGGCTCGACCTGGGCGCGGTGTCGAAGGCGCCGACGGTGGTGCACGCGGAGAAGGTGGGCGGCGGCCACAACATGGACACCTGGACGCGGCAGCTGCCGCAGACCTTCGAGTGGCTGGGCACGGTGGTCAAGACGCCGTAGCCGCCGGGGCCCGGGCGGCCTACGAGGGGCGGGAGGCGCCGGCCCAGGGCATCGAGTCCACCGGGGCCAGCCGGACCGTGGAGCCGGGGCGCGGGGCGTGGATCATCTGGCCGTTGCCGACGTACAGGCCGACGTGCGTCACCCCGGAGTAGAAGAACACCAGGTCACCCGGGGCCAGTTGGTCGCGCGGGACGCGCCGGCCGGCGTTGATCTGGGTGTAGGTGGTGCGGGGCAGGGAGACCCCGGCCGCGCGCCAGGCCGCCTGGGTCAGGCCCGAGCAGTCGAAGGAGCCCGGGCCCGTCGCGCCCCAGACGTACGGCCTGCCGATCGCTCCGTACGCGAAGGACACGGCGCGGGCGGCGCGCGAGCCGTCGGCGGGCGGCGGGGTCTGGGCGACCGGTCCGGCGGGGGAGCTCCCGGCGGCCGGGCGGGTGTCGGCCGTACCGGCCGGGTTTCCGGCCGACCGGGCCTCGTACGCGGCGCGCTCCTCGGCGGTGAGCCTGGCCAGCAGCCGCCGGGCGGCGGAGAGCTTCTCCTCGATGGCGGCCTTGTGCTCCGCGAGTTCGTCCTGGCGGGCGCGGAGGTCGGCGGCCTTCCCGCCGGCCTGCGCGCGCAGCTTCCCGACCTCGTCGAGCCGGCGGCGTACGGAGGCGATCTCGGCGGCGCCGCGGTCGCCGGTGCGGGACATGAAGGCGGCCCGGTCCAGGTAGTCCTGCGGGTCCTGCGCCGTGGCCAGCTGGACGGCGGGGCCCAGGTTTCCGGCGCGGTACTGGTTCGCGGCCAGGGAGCCGAGCGCGCGGCGGGCGTCGTTCAGCCGGTCGGTCCTGCGGGCCGTCTCGTCGCGGAGGGTGGTCAGCGCGCGCTGGGCCTCGTCGGCCTTCTCCTTCGCCCCGTTGTACTGCTCGGTCGCGGCCTCGGCCTCCTCGTAGAGCCGGTCCACCTCGGCCTTGACCTGGGCGGGGGAGAGCTGGGGCTCGGCCTGGGAGGTGCCTTCGAAGGCGGTGGCGGTGGCAGCGCCCGCGAGGGCGAGGGTGGCGGCGGTCCGTACGGTGCCGCCGGACAGCGGGCGCTGCCTGGGCTTTCGATGACTGGCCACGAGGGCCTCACGTCCTTCCTCCGTCGGGGCTCGGAGGAGGACGCTAGACCCGTCGGTAACGGGCGGATGACGAGATGATCCGAAGTGACTGGACACGGCCGGATTCGACCGGATCCGACTGGCGGGGGTCAGTGCCAGAGAACGGCGATGAAGATATTGACCACGGTCAGTCCGCCGACCGCCCCGAACAGCGCCTTCTCCACCCGCTCCTCGTCACGCTTGAGGTAGACGAGGGCGAGGATGACGAAGAGGATCGCCATCTTCACGCCGATCTTGACGTTGTTGACGGCCGCGCCGTCCATCTCGCGGAAGCCGACGAGGAGCGCGCCGGTGACGAGCATGGTCAGCGCGCCGTGCAGCATCGCGGGTATGAAGCGCGCGGTGCCCGCGCTCATGGCCTTCATCTGGGTCATGAAGCCGCCGAGGAGGGCGGCGATTCCGACGATGTGCAGGCCGACGAAGACATTGATCAGTACGTTCATTCCGCCGAGCGTACGGGGCGCCTTCCGGCGCACCGCGGCGGCCTCCGGGCGGTCCGCGGAGGGCCCTCGGGCGGTCTGCGGGCGGCGTTCGCGCGGTCCGCGGGCGGCGTTCGCGCGGTCCGCGGGCGGCCGTGGCCGTTCGAGATCTGCGTACAGTGGGCGCATGGCCGCCGCGACTGAGCTGACCCACCCCGCCGCCGACCGGATCGAGCTGGTCGAGGTCCTCGCGGCGCTCGGGCACCCCGCCCGGATGGACATCGTCCGCAAACTGGCCTCCGCAGAGGCGGTCTACTGCGGCGAGGTGGTCCCGGACCTGCCCCGCTCCAGCGTCACGCACCACCTGAAGACGCTGCGCGAGAGCGGTGTGATCCGGCAGGAACCCCAGGGCCGCCGGACCTGCCTGGCGCTGCGCCGGGAGGACCTCCAGGCCCGCTTCCCGGGTCTGCTGGAGCTGGTGCTCGCCCACGCCCAGGCGGGATGACGCGGTGATTTTCCGGTGCCGGGACCGGCTGTCGGTCCCGCCCCCTAGACTCGGAATGCGATGAGCAGCCTCTTTGACGACAGTTTCCTGGCGGACCTCACCCCCTCCGACGAGGTCCCGCCGCCGCCCGAGGAGCACGCCGCCCCGGAACCGGGCGCGGACGATCTCTTCGGGGGCCGGTTCGACGTACCCCTGAGCAGGGACGAGTACTACCGGGACGGCGCCCCCCGGCCCGTCATCGACCCGGCGGCGCTCCTGGAGGGCCTGAACACCGAGCAGGCCGCGGCCGTGGTGCACGCGGGATCCCCGCTGCTCATCGTGGCCGGCGCCGGCTCCGGCAAGACCCGTGTGCTGACCCACCGCATCGGCCACCTGCTGGCCGCGCGGGGCGTCCACCCGGGCCAGATCCTGGCGATCACCTTCACCAACAAGGCCGCCGGTGAGATGAGGGAGCGCGTCGAAGGCCTCGTCGGCCCGCGCGCGAACGCCATGTGGGTCTCGACCTTCCACAGCGCGTGCGTGCGCATCCTGCGCCGCGAGTCCAAGCGGCTCGGCTTCACCTCGTCGTTCTCGATCTACGACGCGGCCGACTCGAAGCGCCTGATGGCGCTCGTCTGCCGTGACATGGACCTGGACCCGAAGAAGTTCCCGCCCAAGGCCTTCAACGCCAAGATCTCGAACCTGAAGAACGAGCTGATCGACGACGAGGCCTTCGCGGCCCAGGCAGTCGACGGCTTCGAGAAGACGCTCGCCCAGGCGTACGCGCTCTACCAGGGGCGGCTGCGCGAGGCGAACGCGCTCGACTTCGACGACATCATCATGACGACGGTGCACCTGCTCCAGGCCTTCCCGGATGTCGCCGAGCACTACCGGCGCCGCTTCCGGCACGTCCTGGTCGACGAGTACCAGGACACCAACCACGCCCAGTACACCCTCGTGCGCGAGCTGGTCGGCACCGGCTACCCCGACCTGCCGCCCGCCGAACTGTGCGTGGTGGGTGACGCCGACCAGTCCATCTACGCCTTCCGCGGCGCGACCATCCGCAACATCCTCCAGTTCGAGGAGGACTACAAGGACGCGACGACGATCCTGCTGGAGCAGAACTACCGCTCCACGCAGACGATCCTCTCCGCCGCCAACGCGGTCATCGAGCGCAACGAGAACCGTCGCGCCAAGAACCTGTGGACCGATGCCGGCAGTGGCGCGGTCATCACCGGGTACGTCGCGGACACCGAGCACGACGAGGCGCAGTTCGTCGCCGACGAGATCGACCGGCTCACCGACGCCGACGACGCCAAGGCCGGTGACGTCGCGATCTTCTACCGGACCAACGCGCAGTCGCGCGTGTTCGAGGAGATCTTCATCCGGGTCGGGCTGCCCTACAAGGTCGTCGGCGGCGTCCGCTTCTACGAGCGCAAGGAGGTCCGGGACGTCCTCGCGTACCTGCGCGTCCTCGCGAACCCGGAGGACAACGTCCCGCTGCGCCGGATCCTGAACGTGCCCAAGCGCGGCATCGGCGAGCGCGCGGAAGCGATGATCGACGCGCTCGCGATGCGCGAGAAGATCACCTTCCCGCAGGCGCTGCGGCGGGTCGACGAGGCCTTCGGCATGGCCGCGCGCTCGACGAACGCCGTGAAGCGGTTCAACGTCCTGATGGAGGAGCTCCGGACGATCGTCGACTCCGGGGCCGGTCCGGCGGTGGTCCTGGAAGCGGTGCTGGAGCGTACGGGCTACCTCGCCGAGCTCCAGGCGTCCACCGACCCGCAGGACGAGACGCGGATCGAGAACCTCCAGGAACTGGCGGCGGTGGCCCTGGAGTTCGAGCAGGCGCGGGCGACCGCGGCCGCCGAGGCCGCCGAGAACGGCGCCCCGCCGGTGGGCCCGGGCACCCTCTCCGAGTTCCTGGAGCAGGTCGCCCTGGTGGCCGACTCCGACCAGATCCCGGACGAGGACACCGAGGGCACGGGCGTCATCACCCTCATGACCCTCCACACCGCCAAGGGCCTGGAGTTCCCGGTGGTCTTCCTCACCGGCATGGAGGACGGGGTCTTCCCGCACATGCGGTCGCTGGGGCAGACCAAGGAACTGGAGGAGGAGCGGCGCCTGGCGTACGTGGGCATCACGCGCGCCCGGGAGCGGCTGTACCTGACCCGGTCCTCGATGCGCAGCGCGTGGGGGACCCCCTCGTACAACCCGCCCTCGCGGTTCCTGGAGGAGATCCCGGCGGAGTACCTCCAGTGGAAGCGGACCGGCGCGACGCAGAAGCCGGCGGGCCCGATGCGCGGTTCCGGGTACGGGGCGGGGTCCGGGTCGGGTTCCGGCTTCGGCTCGGGCTCCGGCTCCGGCTCCGGGAAGGCTTCGTTCGGGACCTCGCCCGAGGCGTTCCTGTCCTCGTCTCGCACGAAGGCGGGCCCCTCGGGGTTCGCGACGCGACGCGCGGCCGACAAGCCGGTGATCTCGCTCGTCGTCGGAGACCGGGTCACGCACGACCAGTTCGGGCTGGGCACCGTGATGGAGGTCAAGGGAGCCGGCGCGGACGCGCAGGCCACCGTCGACTTCGGGGACGACAAGCCGAAGCGGCTGCTGCTGCGCTACGCGCCGGTGCAGAAGCTGTAGGTGCGGGGGCCGGGTCCGGCGCCGGGGCCCGGGCAGGGCCCCGGGCGGGAGCCCGCGCCCGCGCCCGCCTCGGTCAGTTCGGGTCCAGGTCGTGGCTGCGCAGCCACGGCAGGGGGTCGATCGCCGCGCCGCCGCCGGGCCGTACCTCGAAGTGGAGGTGCGGGCCGGTGGAGTTGCCCGAGTTGCCGGAGTACGCGATGACGTCACCGGCCTTGACCTTGCCGGACCGGATCTTGGTGCTGCTCAGGTGGCAGTACCAGGTCTCGGTGCCGTCGGGGGAGGTCACTATGGCCATGTTCCCGTAGGCGCTGTTCCACTGGGTGCGCACGGTGCCGTCGGTGGCGGCCATGACCGGGGTCCCGTAGCCGACCGGGAAGTCGATGCCGGTGTGCACCGACATCCACATGCCGCCGGCCTGCCCGAAGGTGGCGCTCAGGCCGTGCTGCGCGACGGGGATCGCGAACTTGGGGCGGGCCGCTTCCTTGGCCGCAGCCTCCTCCGCCTTCCGCTTCTTCTCGTCTTCCTGGCGCTGGTGGAGGTCGATGCGCTCCTGCGTGCGGCTCGCGCGGTCCGCGAAGTCGCCCGCGTCGGCGCTGAGCGCGGCCAGCTGGGTGTCGAGCTTGCTGTTCGCGGCGACCGGCTTGACCGAGGCCGGGTCGGGCGCGGCGAGGGTGGTGACCTCTTCGCCCGTCTTGCCGCCGGTGTCGGTGAGCCCGCCGACGGACGCGGCGGCGACTCCGGCGACGCCCATGACGCAGACGGAGGGCACGGCGACGGTCAGCAGGGCGGAACGCTTCGCCGGGGTGCGGCGGCGGCTGTTTCCGCCCTTGGCGGCGGCGGCCCGGCGCGCGGCGCGCGACTCGGTGCTCGGCGCGGGGCTGGGGGTGACCGGCATGGCCTGGGTGGGCAGATCGTGCACGGCGGCGGGATCGAACTCGAACTCGGTGTCGAAGTCGAACTCGGGCTCGGGCTCGAACTCGTGCTTGAGCCCGGTCTCGGTCTCGGTCTCCGGTTCCGGGATGAACTCGGCCTCGGGCGCGGCGTACTCGTACGGCGCCTGCTGGTGCTCCTGGTACTCCCCGTAGGAGTAGGCGGCGGCCTCGGGCTGGGGCTGCGGCTGCTGCGGGGCCTCTTCCTGGACGACGGTGTTCCAGGTGGTGGCGTCATAGGCGCCGGTCTCGGAGGCGGTGGTGCCGTAGCCGGGCATCGCCCAGTGCCCGGTCTGCTCGCCGGAGGTGTCGTAGCCGAAACCGGCCGACGGGTACTGGGTGTTGGCCTCGTTCGCCGTGGTCCAGGCGCTCGTGTCCGTCTCCCAGCCACCGCCGGGAGGTGCCCCCAGCCCGGTGCCGTCGGCGGAGACGCCCTGGCTCGGGATGGTGGAGAGGTACGCGTCCTGCTGCGGGTAACTGTCCTGCGTGGTCCAGGCGGTGGTGTCGTACGCGCCGGTCTCATAGGAGTTGTACGCGTAGTTGTACCCCTGGCCCTGCGTTTCATAGGAAACGTAGCCGGTGTCACCAGCGAAAGTGGTGGTGGAAAGGCCGTCATACCCCAGATCGGGGTACTGGCCCGACGATGGGCGGTCGTTCACCAACTTCTCTTTCGCCTCGGCGGTGGGGGGCCTGGGTGGCCGGGGAATGGGAGGTTCCCCGGAGGAGAGCAGTGGCGTGACTGTACCCGCCGGTTACGTGCGACGACAATCTTCGGCGGGCTTCCTCCTCGCGAGAACCGGGCATTCGGCCGCCTTTCGGTCGCCGAAACACTGAGCCTTGGCCTTGAGTTCGAAATCCGTTCGACTTTTTTCGGGTTCTGTGGGCCGGGTCAGGCGGACTCGGACGACCAGTCGCCGACCTGCGGAACCGACAGTTCGCCGAGCTCTCCGGGGCGTCCGTCGAGGGCCCGGCGGATCGCCGCGATCACTGCGGGGTGCGCGGGAAGGGCGAGGTGCCCGATGCCGGTGACCTGCACGTTCTCGGTGTGCAGATCCGGATGTTCGATGCGCGCCGTCCCGGTCGGCGCCATGATCGCGTCGAACTCGCTCCAGAACGCGACGCACCGGGTTCGGCACCCGGGCGCGGGCGCGCGGAGCTCGGCCATCACCTCCGAGTCCGGGCGCATCTGCCGGACCAGCGGGTGCGCGTCCATGAAGGGGGCGACGCGGGTCCCGGAGTGCGGGGTACCGAGCGTGACGAGCGTGCGGACGCGCGCGTCCCCGCCGAGCCGCTGGACGTAGTACCGCCCGACCAGCCCGCCCAGGCTGTGGCCGACCAGGTCCACCCGGTCCTGCCCGGTGCGCTCGCACAGCTCCTCGACGCGGCGGGCGAGGAGCCGGGCCGTGACGCGCAGGTCGCGCGTCAGGAGGGAGTAGTTGTACGACTCCACCCGGCGCCGGCCGTCCGCGCCGAGTGCCCGGCGCAGCAGGACGAAGACGGAGCGGTTGTCGGTGAACCCGTGCAGCAGCAGCACCGGCGGCCGCGGCCCGGCCGGCCCGGCGGGCGGGCGCTCGTTCAGCACGCCGGTGGGATAGAGGAGCAGGTGCCCGGCGAGTACGAGCGCCTCCAGCACGGCGGCCCGCAGCGCGGCCCCCGAGGGCGGCCCGGCCGGCGGAACGGACAACGGCGTGATCGACAGACCCATCGACGGCCTCCCCTGAGCCTCTTGAGCCTCGTGAGCCTCTTGGGTACGCGTCGGTCGACCGCCCGCTGCCGTGTTCACCGCAGATGTGAATGTGGCCCCGCCCCCGTGCCGTGCGGCTGGCGGCGCGGTGGCGGGGCGACCCGGTTGCGGCTCGGTGCGGCTCCCCTGGTGAATCAGTCGCGGTGAATCAATGGCGTCCCACGTGTGATTTCCCCCTCGTGATTGACCGCGAAACGGCGGCGTGCGCGATGCTGTACTTAACGTTCGTTCACTCGGGAGGCAGTGCGATGGGTGTGACCGGTCCGATCCGTGTGGTGGTGGCCAAGCCGGGTCTCGACGGCCACGACCGCGGTGCCAAGGTCATCGCGCGTGCCCTGCGGGACGCGGGCATGGAGGTCATCTACACCGGCCTCCACCAGACGCCCGAACAGATCGTCGACACCGCGATCCAGGAAGACGCCGACGCGATCGGCCTCTCGATCCTCTCGGGCGCGCACAACACGCTGTTCGTGCGGGTGCTGGAACTCCTGAAGGAGCGCGACGCGGAGGACATCAAGGTCTTCGGCGGCGGCATCATCCCGGAGGACGACATCGCCCCCCTCAAGGCGAAGGGCGTCGCCGAGATCTTCACCCCGGGCGCGACGACGACCTCCATCGTCGACTGGGTCAACACCCACGTCCGCCAGTAGCCCCCGGCGGCGCCGTTGCCGGGGACCAGCCCCCGAACCCCCGCGCCTCAAACGCCGGCGAGGCTGAATTTCCAGCCCCGCCGGCGTTTGACGCGCCGTCCGGCGTAGCCGGGGAGGCTGAAAAATCCAGCCTCGCCGGCGTTTGAGGCGCCGTCCGGCGGCGCCGGGGAACGGTGGAAGGGCGGGGCGGGGAGAAGGGCTTCGCGCAGCGGGCTCCGGACGCGGGTCAGGCCGACGGGCTCCGGACGCGGGCCAGGACGCGGGCTCCGGACGCGGGTCAGGACGGCGGGGTCCGGACGCAGGCCAGAACGCGGGCTCCGGACGCGGGTCAGGCCGACGGGCTCCGGACGCGGGCCAGGACGCGGGCTCCGGACGCGGGCTCCGGACGCGGGTCAGGACGGCGGGGTCCGGACGCAGGCCAGGACGCGGGGTCAGGACGGCGGGGTCCGGACGCGGGTCAGGTCGGCGGGGCCAGTTCCGCGAGCATGGCCGCGCGCAGCCGGAGCGTGGCCGCCAGCCGCTGGAACGCCTCGGCCCAGTACGCCCCGGCCCCGGCCCCCGCATCGGCATCCGCGTCGGCCCCCGCCAGCGCGCCCGCCACCGCAGGGTCCAGGCAGCGCTCCGCCAGACCCATCACCCCGCTGAAGCTCCACGGGTAGCTCCCCGCCTCCCGCGCCGCGTCGAGCGCGTCCACGACGGCCCGCCCCAGCACCCCCTCCCACGGCACTCCGCACACCCCCAGCAGCTGGAACGCCTCCGACAGTCCGTGCGCCCGCACGAACTCCGCGACCCACTCGGCCCGTTCCCCCTCGGGCAGGATCGACAGCAGCTTCGCCCGCTCCGCTATCGACGCCGTCCCCGGCCCCGCCGCCGGCGGCGCCGCGGCCGAGCCGAGCAGGGCCTTCGACCATTCCGCGTCGCGCTGGCGGACCGCCGCCCGGCACCACGCCGCGTGGAGTTCCTCCGCCCAGCCCTCCGCCGTCGGCCGCGCCAGTATCTCCGCGGGGCCGAGCCCCCCGAACCGCTCCCGCCAGCGGGACAGCGGGGCCGCCTCCACCAGCTGGCCCAGCCACCACGCCCGCTCCCCGCGCCCGGCGGGCGGCCGCTTCACCACCCCGTCCCGCAGCATCCCCGCATCGCACTCCGCCGGTGGGACCACCCCCTCCGGGCCCACGCAGGCCAGCGCCCGCTCCGCCATCCGCCCCGCCAGGGCCGACCCCGGCAGCGCGGACAGCAGCTCGGCCGCCGTCGCCCGGACGTTGCGGCTGCGGTCGCCCAGCGCCGCCTCCAGGAACGGCTCGTCCCCCTCTGACAAGCCCACCCGCAGCGAATCGAGGAACATCAGCCGGTCCTCGGCCCGTTCGGTGGCCCAGGTCGTCGCCAGCAGCCGCGTCGCCCCCGCCGGCTCGTGCGCCCGTACGGCACCCAGGAGGGCCACCCGCTCCGCGAACAGGCCCTCCTGCCACAGCCGCTCCACCCCCTCCGCGTCCGTGACCTCCGGCATGGCGCCGGCGCCGCCCGGCCCGCCGCGCAGCGCGAACCGCCAGTCGGGGTTCAGCCGGGCCAGCCACAGACCCCGCGCCCCGGCCAGGGCCAGCGCCTGCGGGCGCAGGTCCGTCCGCGCCCGGGCCGCCTCCAGCAGCGCCGGGACCAGCGCCGCCGGTGCCCGGTAGCCGTGCCGCCCGGCGGCGGCCAGCCACTGCGGGAGCAGCTCCGTCAGATCCGGGGCGCTGCCCCGCCGGCCGCCCCCGCCGGCCGCGGCGGAACGGCCCGCCAGCAGCTGCGCGAGCCGCCGCCGGGCCGCCTGCGGCGGTACCGGGCGCGGATCCCGGGGCGCGGGCTCGGGGCGCGGACCCGCCTCGGCGGGCCGCAGCCCGGCTCGCCGTCGTACGGTCTGCACGGCCGCCGCGTCCAGCAGCGCCTCCGGGCTGCCCTGTCGCCGCTCGGTGCCCAGCAGCGCGGCACCGACCAGCTCCTCCCAATCCCCGCCCAGCGTTTCCATCGGACCCCTCCCTCTTTCTTTCCGTGTCGCCTCGCTCCGGTCCCGCCCCCTCCGCGGGACCGGAGCGGCTTTCGCCCCCGTGTCGACCAGCGTTCAGCTGGCGTGGCTGTCGTTCATGCATGCCCCCCGGCTTGCTCGTGTGTTCACGCGAGACGCCCCCGCGCCCCGCGCTTCCCGCGTGTGTTCACGCCGGACGCCCCCGCGTCCCGCGCTTCCTGCGTGTCGCCGCGCCCGGACCCCCGGTCGGTCAGACCAGGGCCACGGGTTCCGCCGTCTCCGGCTGCCAGGCCGTCAGCGGAGTGAAGCCGCGATGGCCGCACTCGCCGAAGACCGTGACGGGACCGCCGCCCGACAGGGCGGCCAGCTGCCACAGACCGGACCTCGAACGGGCCCCGGTGAGGGCCACCGGCAGGGCGGACGTCCCCTCCGCGTCCGCCAGTTGCCAGCCCAGCTCGCCCGGTACGGGGACCACCGGCCCCAGGACCACCGGCCAGGAATCCAGCCACGGGTCCTCGCGCAGCGCCGCCCCGTACGCCTCCAGGGCGGCCCCGGTGCTCACCCCCGCAGGAGCCCGCGCGCACGGCGTCGCCGCCGCGAAGCGCTCCCCGAGATCCGCCCGGAGCCCCGCCGACCCGGGCCGGAAGCGAGCCTCCGCCTCCAGCACCAGCCCCACCGGCAGGGCCAGCCCGGGCGGCCGCCCGGGCGGCCCGAAGTCGAGCACCAGGGCCGGGCGCCCGCTCCCCAGCCCGCGCAGCCATATCCGGCGGGTGGTGAGCCGGCCGTCCGCGGACACCGAGTCGTACTGGGACAGGACCAGCCAGTGGTCCCGTACGGCCTCCCCCTCCCCGGAGGCGCCCGGTATCCCGACCCGGCTGCGGACGGTCGCGGCCAGCGGTTCCGGCAGCGCCGAAACCCCCAGCCAGGCCCGGTCCAGCAGGTGCAGCAGCGCGGCCTCCTCCAGCATCCGGGCGGGCCAGCCGGGGCCGCAACTGGGTATCGTCCCCAACTCCCGCACCCGCGCGGCCAGTCCGGGCGCCTGGGCGTCGACCATCCGGGCGGCCGTCTCCTCCCAGCCCGCGTAACCCGTCTGTTCCTGGCCGGCCAGCCCGCCGCGCAGCAGGTCCGCGAGCCGCTGTTCCAGCTCGGTGACGCCCGCGCCGACCCGGGCGGCCCGCCGCTCGGCCCGGCGCCGGGCGGCCTCCTCGTCCACCGGCTTGGCCGCTCCGGCGGCCGGGCGCGCGGCCTTCGCCGCCCGCTCGGCGAGCCATTGCGAGGCCCAGTCCGGCGCCTCGGCGGGCTCGCCCAGACCCTCCGCCGCCCAGAGCAACAGCAGCCCCAGCGCGTGCTTGCACGGGAACTTCCGGCTCGGGCAGGAGCACTTGTACGCCGGGCCCGTCAGGTCCACGACCGTCCGGTACGGCGTGCTGCCGCTGCCCTTGCACCACCCCCACACCGATCCGGAAGCGGAACCTCCGGTCTGCGACCACGGGCCCGCCCCGCCAAGCCTGCCTCCCGCCTTGCGTGACGCATCGTCAGGAGCCAGAGCCAGTACCTGTTCCGCCGTCCAGCGGTCCCCCTGCTCAGTCATGTGTTCCACCGTAGAGACCCCCACTGACAATCGCTCTGACCTGCAACAACGCTGTGAGCGCGGGGCGTTGTCAGTGGGGTGGTGCACCGTTGTCACAGCAGTCGGGAGCGGCTGCCGAGCATTGGAGGGGGACCATGACCATGCCCGAGAACGGCACGGGCGCCGAGGCGCTGCGACCGCACGCCGAAGACGCCTTCGCGGACGAACTGAAAGCCCTGGCGGCCGCCGACGACCGGCCCCGCCCGACCCGCTGGAAGCTCTCCCCGTGGGCCGTCGCCACCTACCTGCTCGGCGGCACCCTCGATGACGGCACGGTCATCACACCCAAGTACGTCGGACCGCGCCGCATCGTCGAGGTCGCCGTCACCACCCTCGCCACCGACCGCGCCCTGCTCCTGCTCGGCGTCCCCGGCACCGCCAAGACCTGGGTGTCCGAACACCTCGCCGCGGCCGTCAGCGGAGACTCGACCCTCCTCGTCCAAGGCACCGCAGGCACCCCCGAGGAAGCCATCCGCTACGGCTGGAACTACGCCCGGCTCCTCGCCCACGGCCCCAGCCGCGAAGCCCTCGTACCCAGCCCCGTCATGCGGGCCATGGCCGACGGCATGACCGCCCGCGTCGAGGAACTCACCCGCATCCCCGCCGACGTCCAGGACACCCTGATCACCGTCCTGTCGGAGAAGACCCTGCCGATACCGGAACTCGGCCAGGAGGTGCAGGCCGTCCGCGGCTTCAACCTCATCGCCACCGCCAACGACCGCGACCGCGGGGTCAACGAGCTCTCCAGCGCCCTGCGCCGCCGCTTCAACACCGTCGTGCTGCCCCTGCCCGCCACCGCCGACGCCGAGGTCGACATCGTCGCCCGCCGCGTCGACCAGATGGGCCGCGCCCTCGACCTGCCGGCCGCGCCCGAGGGCCTGGAGGAGATCCGCCGCGTCGTCACCGTCTTCCGCGAGCTGCGCGACGGGGTCACGGGCGACGGCCGCACCAAGGTCAAGTCACCCAGCGGGACCCTGTCCACCGCCGAGGCGATCTCCGTCGTCACCAACGGGCTCGCCCTGGCCGCCCACTTCGGGGACGGCGTCCTGCGCCCCTCCGACGTGGCCGCCGGGATCCTCGGCGCCGTCGTCCGCGACCCGGCCGCCGACTCGGTGGTCTGGCAGGAGTACCTGGAGGCCGTCGTCCGCGAGCGGGACGGCTGGAAGGACTTCTACCGGGCCTGCCGGGAGGTGACGGCATGAGCGGATCCGCCGCGCGGGGGCCGCTGCTCCTGGGCGTACGGCACCACGGACCGGGCTCGGCCCGCGCCGTGCGGGCCGCGCTCGAAGCGGCCCGGCCCACGGCCGTGCTGATCGAGGGGCCGCCCGAGGGGGACGCGCTGCTGGCGCTGGCCGCCGACCCCGGGATGCGGCCGCCCGTCGCCCTCCTCGCCCACGCCGCCGACGACCCCGGCCGGGCCGCGTTCTGGCCGCTGGCCGGGTTCTCCCCGGAGTGGGCCGCCATCCGGTGGGCCCAGGCCCGGGACGTACCGGTCCGGTTCATCGACCTCCCGGCCGCGCACACGCTGGCCGCGGAGCCGGACGCCGACGCGCCCGGATCCGTACGGCTGGACCCCCTCGCGGTGCTCGCCGAGACCGCCGGGTACGACGACCCCGAGCGCTGGTGGGAGGACGTCGTCGAACACCGAGGCACCGGCGCCGCCGACCCGCTGGCCGCCTTCGAGGCGCTCGGCGAGGCCATGGGCGCCCTGCGCGAGGAGTTCGGGGACGGCGGGCACGCCCGCGACCTGGTCCGCGAGGCGTACATGCGGCAGCGGATGCGGGCGGCCTGCCGGGAGTTCGGCGAGGACCACGCCGTGGTGTGCGGCGCGTGGCACGTCCCGGCGCTGCGGGCCAAGACCACCGTCGCGGCGGACAAGGCACTGCTCAGCGGGCTGCCCAAGGTCAAGGTGGAGACCACCTGGGTGCCGTGGACGCACCGCCGCCTGGCCCGCGCCGGCGGGTACGGGGCGGGCATCGCCTCGCCCGGCTGGTACGCGCACCTCTTCGAGGCGCGGGACCGGCCGGTCGAGCGCTGGCTGACCAAGGTCGCCGGGCTGCTGCGGGAGGAGGACCGGCAGGTCTCCTCCGCCCACGTCATCGAGGCGGTCCGGCTGGCCCGGACGCTGGCCGCCGTCCGGGGGCGGCCGCTGCCGGGGCTCACCGAGACCCTGGAGGCGGTCCGGGCGATGATGTGCGACGGCTCGGAGGTGCCGCTCGCGCTGATCGAGGACCGGCTGGTCGTCGGGGACGTGCTCGGCGAAGTCCCCGACGCGGCGCCCGTCGTACCGCTCCAGCGGGACCTCACCCGCCGGCAGCGCTCGCTGCGGCTCAAGGCGGAGGCGCGGGAGCGGGAGCTGGAACTGGACCTGCGCAAGGAGACCGACGCGGCCAAGTCGGTGCTGCTGCACCGGCTGCGGCTGCTCGGCATCGAGTGGGGCACCCCGACGGCGTCCCGGGGGAGCACGGGGACGTTCCGGGAGACCTGGCGGCTGCGCTGGGAGCCGGAGCTGTCGGTACGGGTCGCCGAGGCCGGCATCTGGGGCACCACCGTCCTCGCGGCGGCCACGGCCAAGGCCGAGGCGGACGCCGAGGCGGCGCAGGAGCTCGCGGAGGTGACCGCGCTGGCCGAGCGCTGTCTGCCGGCCGGGCTCGGCGAGGCCCTGCCGGCGGTGCTGCGGGCCCTCGCCGACCGGGCCGCCCTGGACACCGATGTGGCGCGGCTGGCCAAGGCGCTGCCCGCGCTGGCCCGCTCGCTGCGGTACGGGGACGTCCGCGGGACCGACGCGTCGGCGCTGGGCACCGTCGCGTCCGGGCTCGCGGAGCGGATCTGCGTGGCGCTGCCGGCCGCGTGCGCGGCGGGGCTCGACGCCGACGCGGCGGCGGAACTGCGCGGCCATGTGGACGGGGTGCACGGGGCGGTCGGGCTGCTGGAGCGGGAGGACCTGCGGGAGCGCTGGTCGGCGGTGCTGCGGACGCTGGCCGCGCGGGACACCGTGCCCGGGCTGATACGCGGGCGGGCGGCCCGGCTCCTGCTCGACGAGGGCCGGCTGCCGCAGGAGGAGACGGCGCGGCTGATGGGGCTCGCCCTGTCACCGGCGTCCGCCCCGGCCGACGCGGCGGGCTGGATCGAGGGCTTCGCGGGCGGCGGCGGCACGCTGCTGGTCCACGACGACCGGCTGCTGAGCCTGATCGACGCGTGGCTCGTCTCGGTGCCGGAGGGGGCGTTCATCGATGTCCTGCCGCTGCTCCGCAGGACGTTCGGGGCGTACGAACCCGGCGTCCGGCGGACCCTGGGCGAACTGCTCCGCCGGGGCCCCGGCCGGGCGCCGACGGTCCCCGGCGCCGGCGCGGCCCCGCCGGGCTTCGCCCCGGCCCTGGACCCCACCCGCGCCGACGCGGTCCTCCCACTGCTCCACCTCCTCCTCACGGCCGCCCCGCCGTGACCGGCCGGATGGTGCGCGGGGGCCCGGGGCTCAGGGGGCTCGGGGGGCTCGGGGGGCTCGGCAAACGGTGAGTGGGCACGGCGAGAGAAGGGGGACGGGGAGATGACGGGAACGGGAGACACGGCGGTGGCGGTGGCGGGGGCCGACGGGGAGCGGCTGCGGCGGTGGCGGATGCTGCTCGGCGGGGGAGAGGCCGACGGCACGGGGTGCGCCCTCGCCGGGCGGGACGCGGCGATGGACGGCGCCCTCGGCGCGCTGTACGGCGGCGGGAGCGGCGCAGCCGGCCGAGGCGAGCGCTCCGCGGGGCTCGGCGGGTCCGCGCCGAACGTGGCGCGCTGGCTCGGGGACATCCGTACGTACTTCCCCAGCTCCGTGGTCCAGGTCATGCAGCGCGACGCGATCGCCCGCCTCGGCCTGTCCACGCTGCTCATGGAGCCGGAGATGCTGGAGGCCGTCGAGCCGGACGTCCACCTGGTCGGCACCCTGCTCTCGCTGAACAAGGCCATGCCCGAGACGACCCGGGAGACGGCCCGCGCCGTCGTCCGCAAGGTCGTCGAGCAGCTGGAGAAGCGCCTCGCGACCCGCACCCGGGCCACCCTCACCGGCGCGCTCGACCGCTCCGCCCGGGTCAGCCGCCCCCGGCACGCCGACATCGACTGGAACCGCACCATCCGGGCGAACCTGAAGAACTACCTGCCCGAGTACCGCACCGTCGTCCCCGAGCGCCTCATCGGCTACGGCCGCGCCGCCCAGTCGGTGAAGAAGGAGGTGATCCTCTGCATCGACCAGTCCGGATCGATGGCGGCCTCCGTCGTCTACGCCTCCGTCTTCGGCGCGGTGCTCGCCTCGATGCGGTCGATCGCGACCCGCCTGGTCGTCTTCGACACCGCCGTCGTGGACCTGACCGACCAGCTCGACGACCCCGTCGACGTCCTCTTCGGCACCCAGCTCGGCGGCGGCACGGACATCAACCGGGCGCTCGCCTACTGCCAGTCCAAGATCACCCGACCCGCGGACACCGTCGTCGTCCTCATCAGCGACCTCTACGAAGGCGGCATACGCGACGAGATGCTGAAGCGCGTGGCCGCGATGAAGCGGTCGGGGGTGGAGTTCGTGACCCTGCTCGCGCTGTCCGACGAGGGCGCGCCCGCCTACGACCGCGAACACGCCGCAGCCCTCGCCGCACTGGGCGCCCCGGCCTTCGCCTGCACCCCCGACCTGTTCCCGGAGGTGATGGCCGCCGCCCTGGAGAAGCGGCCCCTGCCCGACCCCCGCCCGGCGTCGTAAATCGGCAGATCGCACGAAGACGCAGCTCAACCGTGAGGTGATCTGTGACAGGTATCACCGCTCAGGTGTGATCCCCGATTTAGGGACCCACGTCCCACGGGGATAACCTGCGAGACGGACATGCCGCGTCCACGGTCACCGTGTGCGCCTTCCTTGTGACAGCGCCGTCACGTTGCCCTCCGCGGCACGCCCACGCAGATAGCAGACAACCGCGAATCACTGCGAATCTTTGAAGACAAGGGACGGACGCGCGTGGACCTGTTCGAGTACCAGGCGAGGGACCTCTTCGCCAAGCACGGTGTACCGGTGCTGGCCGGTGAAGTCATCGACACGCCTGAGGCGGCGCGCGAAGCCACTGAGCGACTGGGCGGCAAGTCGGTCGTCAAGGCGCAGGTGAAGGTCGGCGGCCGCGGCAAGGCCGGCGGCGTCAAGCTCGCCGCCACCCCGGACGAGGCCGTCGCGCGTGCGACGGACATCCTGGGCATGGACATCAAGGGCCACACGGTCCACAAGGTGATGATCGCCGAGACCGCTCCGGAGATCCTTGAGGAGTACTACGTCTCGTACCTCCTCGACCGGACCAACCGGACCTTCCTGGCCATGGCCTCGGTCGCGGGCGGCATGGACATCGAGCAGGTCGCGGAGGAGACTCCCGAGAAGCTCGCCAAGGTCCCGGTCAACGCCAACGAGGGCGTCACCATCGAGAAGGCCCGCGAGATCGTCGCGCTGGCGAAGTTCCCGGCCGAGGTCGCCGAGCAGGTCGCCGAGGTCCTCGTGACCCTGTGGGCCACCTTCATCGCCGAGGACGCGCTCCTCGTCGAGGTGAACCCGCTCGCGAAGGTCGCCTCCGGCGACGTCATCGCGCTCGACGGCAAGGTCTCGCTCGACGAGAACGCCGAGTTCCGCCAGCCGGGCCACGAGGAGTTCGTGGACCACGCTGCCGCGAACCCGCTGGAGGCCGCCGCCAAGGCGAAGAACCTCAACTACGTCAAGCTCGACGGTGAGGTCGGCATCATCGGCAACGGCGCGGGTCTCGTCATGAGCACCCTCGACGTCGTCGCGTACGCCGGTGAGAACCACGGCGGCGTCAAGCCCGCCAACTTCCTCGACATCGGCGGTGGCGCCTCCGCCGCCGTCATGGCGAACGGCCTTGAGATCATCCTCGGCGACCCGGACGTCAAGTCCGTGTTCGTCAACGTCTTCGGTGGCATCACCGCCTGTGACGAGGTCGCCAACGGCATCGTCCAGGCGCTCCAGCTGCTCGCGGACAAGGGCGAGGCGGTCACCAAGCCGCTGGTCGTCCGCCTCGACGGCAACAACGCCGAGCTGGGTCGCAAGATCCTGTCGGACGCCAACCACCCGCTGGTCCAGCGCGTGGACACCATGGACGGCGCGGCCGACAAGGCCGCCGAGCTCGCGGCTGCGAAGTAAGGGCAGAGGTCACAGACTCACATGGCTATCTTCCTCAACAAGGACAGCAAGGTCATCGTCCAGGGCATGACCGGTGCCACGGGCATGAAGCACACCAAGCTGATGCTGGCTGACGGCACCAACATCGTCGGCGGCGTGAACCCGCGCAAGGCCGGCACCACCGTCGACTTCGACGGCACCGAGGTACCGGTCTTCGGCTCGGTCGCCGAGGCGATGAAGGAGACCGGGGCCAACGTCTCCGTCCTCTTCGTCCCGCCGGCGTTCGCCAAGGCCGCCGTCGTCGAGGCCATCGACGCCGAGATCCCGCTGGCCGTCGTCATCACCGAGGGCATCGCGGTGCACGACTCCGCCGCCTTCTGGGCGTACGCGACCGCCAAGGGCAACAAGACCCGGATCATCGGCCCGAACTGCCCGGGTCTGATCACCCCCGGCCAGTCCAACGCCGGCATCATCCCGGGCGACATCACCAAGCCCGGCAAGATCGGTCTCGTGTCCAAGTCGGGCACGCTGACCTACCAGATGATGTACGAGCTCCGTGACATCGGCTTCACCTCCGCCGTCGGCATCGGTGGCGACCCGGTCATCGGCACCACGCACATCGACGCCCTGGAGGCCTTCGAGGCCGACCCGGACACCGAGCTGATCGTCATGATCGGCGAGATCGGCGGCGACGCCGAGGAGCGTGCGGCGGACTTCATCGCGAAGAACGTCACCAAGCCGGTCGTCGGTTACGTCGCGGGCTTCACCGCCCCCGAGGGCAAGACCATGGGCCACGCCGGCGCCATCGTCTCCGGCTCCTCCGGCACCGCGCAGGCCAAGAAGGAGGCCCTTGAGGCCGCCGGCGTCAAGGTCGGCAAGACGCCGACCGAGACGGCCAAGCTCGCGCGCGAGATCCTGAACGCCGCGAAGTAGTCGTACGCGGTAAGCAGTACGCAGTTCGTACGGGCGTGGCCCGCACCCCAGCTGGGGTGCGGGCCACGCCCGTACGCGTACCCGTCGGGTGGTCGCCCGCGTCACTCGGCCTTCGGCGCGAGGCGGGCGGGCCCGGCCTCCGGGTCGTTGCGCAGCTTGTCGTGGAGCTCCTTGCTCCGCTGGGTCAGATGCTGGGGTCCGCTGAGCGGGGGGACCCCGGAGACGCTCGCGCCCGGGGCCAGCGGGGGGATGTAGTGGGTGGGCGCGGTCGAGAGGGTGTACGAGGTCGCGACGGCGATCATCGCGGTCAGGCCGAGTACGGCGCGGCCCCAGAGCCGGGTGCGGTGTTCGCCGGAGCCGCGTACGGCCACGGCCGGGCGCGGCTCCAGCGGTACGGAGGGCCGTAGCGCGCCGAGGCGGTGGCGCAGCACCGCGGACTGCTTCTCGGGCGGTACGGCGGCCAGTTCGGGGATCCGGGCGGCGAGCTCGGCGTGCGCGCGCAGGAGGCGGTTGCCGGCGGTCGGGGTGGTGGCCTCGGTCTCGGCGGCGGTGTCGGGGAGGTCGAGCCCGATGCCGTCGTAGAGGAGCACGGTGCGGCGGTGCATCGGGGACAGCTGGAGCATCGCGTCCAGCAGGATCCGGTCGGCGGGGTCGGCCGGCGGCTTGTCGGGGTGCCGGTGGGCGCGGCGGAACTGGTGCCAGGGGGAGAGGGCGTACTCGTACGCGGCCGAGCGCACCCAGCCGACCGGGTCGGGGTCGGCGATGAGCGCGGGCCAGCGGTTCCAGGCCAGGTGGAAGGCCCGCTCGACGGACTCCATGGCGAGGGCCCGGCGGCCGGTGAGGAGGTACGCCTGCCGGAGGAGGGCGGGGGCGGCACGGTCGTAGAGGGCGTCGAACACGTCGGCCGGGGTCAGCGGCGCGGGGGGCTCCGCCGGGTCGCCGGAATCCGCCCCCGGAGCCCCCGGAGCCTCCTGCGCCCCCGGGGCGGCCGCCGGCGGAGTGTCCAGCCCCCCGGCCGTTGCCGCACCCGGCGCGTCCTCGCCGGGGGCGGCCGGGGCCGCCGGGGCGTCTGCGGGGTCCAGGGGGTTCGGGTCCCACCGGGTGGTCGGGGTGCCCGGGGACCCGGGGGCTCCCGGCGGGCCCGGCGTGGCCTCGGGGGCGTCTGCGTCGGTGGCGGCCGAGCCGTTCGCGGCCGCGGCGTCCGGGCCGTCCAAGGGGTTCGGGGTCCACGGGGTGGCCTCGGGGGTGGCGGCGGCCGAGCCGTTCGCGGTGGCCTGGGCGGCCGGGGCGTCCAGGGGGTTCGGGGTCCACGGGGTGGCGGGGGCTCCCGGGGGGCTCGGCGTGGCCTCGGGGGTGTCTGCGTCGGTGGCGGCCGAGCCGTTCGCGGCCGGGGCGGCCACGGGGTGCAGGGGGTTCGGGGTCCACCGGGTGGCGGGGGTGTCCGGGGAGTCGGGGGCTCCCGGCGGGCTCGGTGCGGTTGCGGGAGGGGACATGCCGGTGATGGCCGGGGCGCCCATGGCGGCTCGGGTCTCCGACGCGTCCGGCGCGGTCGCGGGAGGGGACATGCCGGTGATGGCCGGGGTGGCCGTGGGCTCCGGCGCGTTCGGCGCGGCCGGGGGAGTCGTGGTGGCCCGAGCCGGGTCCGGTGTGGCTTCGGCGGCGGGCGCGCCGGGGGCGGCTGAGGCCGCCGTGGTCACCGGGGCCGTTTGGGGTGACGGGGTCGCCTGGGCCGATGGGGTGGTGTGGAGGGGGTGGGCCGTTGGGGTGGTGGTGGGGGCCGGGTGGGTGCTGCGGGAGGGGGGAGGGGCCGGGGTTCTGGAGGGGGCGGTGGGGTCGTGGGGCGCGCGCTTGGCCGGGGACTTGGGGCGGGGGCGGGCGTGGCCGCCGGCCGGGTGGCCGTGGGCGGCGGCGCGTTCGGACAGGCCCGCCAGGAACGCGGCGTACGACTCGCGCTTGCGCCCGCGCGGTTCGGTGCGGCCCAACTCCCAGGAGCGGACGGTGGTTCCGGTGACCCCGACCGTCGCCGCCACCTGCTCGTACGTCAGGTGCGCCGCCTCGCGCAGCTTTCGACGCTCCCCGGGCGCGGGGAGGACGGGCTCAGGGTCCTGGCTCTCGCCGGAGGTCGTACCGACGTTTTGTGTCATGCCACGCTCCCCGCGAACCGGCGACCCTGGGCGATAAAGTACATAAACGTATCTTGAGCGACACCACGGACATTCGCCTGTTACCCGTCCATAGCGCGTGTCGTTGGCACCATGGCGGAGTGACCCAAGTAATCGAACGCGGGACCCCGTTGCCGACGCCTCAAAGGGCCGGCGGGCGGCGCCGTTCACCGGCCGCCGCCGCGTGTGTGCTGGGCGGTGCGATGGCCGCCGGACTGGGGCTCGGCTTCCTCGCCGTGCTCGTGATCGTGCTGTGGATCAGCTCCCCCTACCCCGACAGCGGCCCCGGCGGCGCGCTGCACCTGGCCGCGGGGCTGTGGCTGCTCGCCCACGGCACGGACCTCGTCCGCTACGAGACCCTCTCCGGCGTACCCGCCCCCGTCGGGATGACCCCGCTGCTCCTGGTGGCGCTGCCCGTGCTGCTGATGCGGCGCGCGGCGCGCCTCGGCAGCGCCTGCGGGGACGGCAGCGACGGCGACGAGGTGCTCCCGGCCAGCGCCGTCTTCTCGGCGGTGACCTGCGGCTACCTGGCCGTCGGATCCCTGGCCACGGTGTACGCGGCCGGCGGTCCGATGCCCGCCGATCCGCTGAGCGCGGCCTGGCACGTCCCGCTGGTGGCGGTGCTCGCCGCGGCGGGCGGGGTGTGGGTGGCCAAGGGGCGTCCGCTCGGCCCGCTGCCGGAGTGGGTGCCGAAGGGCGTACGGAGGGCAGTGGCGCGCCCCCGCTACGCGCTGGCGCTGCGGTCCGGCGCGGCCGGGGCGCTGGTGCTCCTGGGCGGGGGCGTGCTGCTGGTCGGGGCCTCGCTGGCATGGCACGGAGCGGAGGCCCAGGGCACGTTCCTGACGCTGACGGGGGTGTGGTCGGGGCGGTTCGCGGTGCTGCTGCTCGCGCTGGCGCTGATCCCGAACGCGATGGTGTGGGGCGCGGCGTACGCGCTCGGGCCCGGGTTCGCGCTGGGCGCCGGGGCGACGGCGACGCCGCTCGGCTTCGAGGGCTCGGCGGCACTGCCGTTGCCGCGGTTCCCGCTGCTGTCGGCGTTGCCGCCGCAGGGGCCGGGGTCGCCGGTGACCTGGGCGGTCGGCGTGATTCCGGTGGCGGCCGGGCTGGCGGTGGGGTGGTTCGCGGTACGGCGGGCGCGCGAAGTCTCGTACGGGGAGACCGCGCTGACGGCGGGTCTGGGCTCGACGGTGTGCGGGCTGCTGATGGCGGGGCTGGCGGGGGCGGCGTCGGGGCCGATGGGGTCGCGGGAGCTGGCGCGGTTCGGGCCGGTGTGGTGGCAGACGGGGGGCGCGGCGGCGGCGTGGACGCTGGCGGTCGCGGTGCCGTTGGCTGTCGCCGTGCACGCGTGGCGGAATCGGCCGGCGGCCGGTACGGGGGACGAGTGGCATGCGCCGGGGACGCGGGAACGCCGGTGGGACACGTTGCGCCGGGCGGCGGGGGCGCCGCTGGTTCCGGACCGGGCGCCGGTGGCTGCGCCCGCGCCTGCGCCGGTGCCGGTGGCTGGGCCCGCGCCGGTGCCGCCGGTGCCGCCCGTGCGGCCGCAGCCTCAGCCGAATCCCGTGCCGGTTCCGGAGCCCGGGCCGGAGCCCGAGCCGGATCCGGTTCCGACGCCGATTCCGGACCCGGTCCCGGCCACGCCGGTGGCTCCGCCGGTGCTTCCGGTCTCGGGCGCCCGAGTCCTCTCCCGCCGCCGCCCGCCCCTCTGACTGGCCGCAGCCCAATCGGCCGTGGCGCCGCAGGCCGCCCGCCTCTGCGGCGCCGCCCCCCGGTCCTCAATCGCCGGACGGGCTGGGTGGGGTGGGGTCGGCGTCCATGCCGGGTGCGGCGCCGTTGCCGGGGGCCAGCCCCCGGACCCCCGGTCCTCAAACGCCGGACGGGCTGGAGGGAGCCGGCGGCGGGGCCGGGTTTTCAGCCCCGCCGGCGTTTGAGGCGCGGGTCTGGGCGGAGCCCAGGGAACGGGGGAAGGGCGGGTAGGGGACAGCCCCGCAGGGCAGAGCCTGCGGGGCTGTCCCGCCGCGCGGCGGCCGGACCTCGGGTGGCCGGGGGCTTGGCGGGCGAGTCGTACGGCCCCCCGCCCGGCCAGGGACTTGGCGGGCAAGGGCGGGGGCCGGACCTCGGGTGGCCGGGGACTCGGCGGGCAAGCCGTACGGCCTCCCGTCCGGGCGGGGGCTTGGCGGGCGAGTCGTGCGGCCCCCCCCCGTCCGGGCGGGGGGTTGGTGGGCGAGTCGTGCGGCCCCCCCGTCCGGGCGGGGGGTTGGTGGGCTACGCGTGCGGCCCCCCGTCCGGGCCGGGTTAGCGGCGGGATTTGAGGACGGTGCCGATGGGGTTGTCGGGGAGGAGGGTGTTGCACTGGAGTTCCGCCGTCTTGGTGAGGGCGTCGTCGCGGCAGACGTAGAAGTCCTTGTACGCCAGCTGCACGGCGTACGAGCTCGCCGCCAGCAGGATCGCCAGTGACGCCGTCACCAGCCCGCTGATCGCCGCCGTCCGCTGCGGACGGGCGGCCGGGCCGAGGGCCGCGAGGCCGGACGGCGGCGGCGGGGTGCCGTCCGTCGGGGCGGGGGCGGCCGGGCGGCCGCGCAGGGCGGTGATGCCCCAGTAGAGCGCGAGCGCGCCCAGCAGGAGCCCCATCGACGGGATCCCGAAGATCCCGAAGAAGAAGCCCCACATGCCCGACAGCATCGCGTACCGCGCGCGCCGCTGGACCGGGTCCGTCGGGTCCCAGCGCGCGGGGCCGCCGCCGCTGCCGCCGTCGGGGTCCACGCCCCGGCGGTCGCGGTCGCCGTCGCGCCCGTCGCCGCCGCCGTCGCGGGGCTCCCACGGCTGGTCGGGCCGGCCTTCGGGGGGCGCCGCGAAGGGGTTGTCGTCGGTCGAGGGGTCGGGCTGACGGCGGTCCGGCATCGAGTGCGTTACTTCCCCTGTGTCGTGGACGCGGCATGCGGCGCGGGGCATCGCGCCGCACCGTTTGCGGCTTGTACGCCAGACGCTACCCCTCGGCCGTCCCCCCGTCCCTCGGGGGCCGTCCGGTGAGCCGGTATCGTTGCTGCCGGTCGGAGGCTTCGTATGGTTCCCCGTATATCGGTGCCCCGGAGTTTCGTACGATCACACTAAGCGAACAAGAAAGGGCCTCCCATGGCCGTCTCCCGCCTGGTCGTGCTGGTCTCCGGGTCCGGCACCAACCTCCAGGCCCTGCTCGATGCCATCGCCGCCCACCCCGGCGGCCCCGAGGGCTTCGGTGCGGAGGTCGTCGCCGTCGGTGCCGACCGCGAGGACATCGCCGGTCTGGAGCGCGCCGAGAAGGCCGGGATCCCCACTTTCGTGTGTCCGGTCAAGGGATACGCGACCCGCGAGGAGTGGGACGCGGCCCTGACGGGCGCGACCGCCGCCCACGAGCCGGACCTGGTGGTCTCCGCCGGGTTCATGAAGATCGTGGGCAAGGCCTTCATCGACCGCTTCGGCGGCCGGTTCATCAACACCCACCCCGCCCTGCTCCCCGCCTTCCCGGGGGCGCACGGCGTACGGGACGCGCTCGCCTACGGCGCGAAGGTCACCGGCTGCACCGTCCATTTCGTGGACGGCGGCGTGGACACCGGTCCGATCATCGCCCAGGGTGTGGTCGAGATCCGGGACGGGGAAGACGAAGCCGCTCTCCATGAGCGCATCAAGGAAGTCGAGCGCACCCTGCTCGTCGACGTCGTGGGGCGCCTGGCCCGGCACGGCTACCGCATTGAGGGACGAAAGGTAACAATCCAGTGACCGCCGTAGAGAGCGTTGCGAGCAACGACCCGACCACGACCCAGCGGCCGATCCGGCGTGCGCTCATCAGCGTCTACGACAAGACGGGACTGGAAGAGCTGGCCCGCGGCCTGCACGGGGCGGGCGTCGCGCTCGTCTCCACCGGCTCCACCGCCTCGAAGATCGCCGCCGCCGGAGTGCCCGTCACCAAGGTCGAGGAGCTCACCGGCTTCCCCGAGTGCCTGGACGGCCGGGTCAAGACCCTGCACCCGCGCGTGCACGCCGGCATCCTCGCCGACCTGCGCCTGGAGGACCACCGCAACCAGCTCGCCGAGCTGGGCGTGGAGCCCTTCGACCTGGTGGTCGTCAACCTGTACCCCTTCCTCGCGACCGTCCAGTCGGGCGCCACCCCCGACGAGTGCGTCGAGCAGATCGACATCGGCGGCCCCTCGATGGTCCGCGCGGCCGCCAAGAACCACCCCTCGGTCGCCGTCGTGACCAGCCCGGACCGCTACGCCGACGTGATCGCCGCGGCCCAGGGCGGCGGCTTCGACCTCACCGCCCGCAAGCGGCTCGCGGCCGAGGCCTTCCAGCACACCGCCGCCTACGACGTCGCCGTGGCCTCCTGGTTCACCAACACGTACGCCCCGGAGCCCGAGGCGGTCCTGCCCGAGTTCCTGGCCGGCGCCTGGGACCGCAAGTCCACCCTCCGCTACGGCGAGAACCCGCACCAGGCCGCCGCGCTCTACACGGACGGGCAGCCGGGCGGGCTCGCCAACGCCGAGCAGCTGCACGGCAAGGAGATGTCCTTCAACAACTACGTGGACACCGAGGCGGCGCGCCGTGCCGCCTACGACCACGAGGACCCCTGCGTCGCGATCATCAAGCACGCCAACCCCTGCGGCATCGCGATCGGCGCGGACGTCGCCGAGGCGCACCGCAAGGCGCACGCCTGTGACCCGCTGTCGGCGTTCGGCGGCGTCATCGCCGTCAACCGCCCGGTGACCGTCGAGCTCGCCGAGCAGGTCGCGGAGATCTTCACCGAGGTCATCGCCGCCCCGGCGTACGAGGACGGCGCGGTCGAGGTCCTGGCGAAGAAGAAGAACATCCGCGTGCTGAAGGTGGACGGCACCCCGCACCAGCCGGGCGACCTGAAGCCGATCTCGGGCGGTGTGCTGCTCCAGCACTCCGACGTCTTCCAGGCCGAGGGCGACGACCCGGCGAACTGGACCCTCGCCACCGGCGAGGCCCTCTCCCCGGAGCAGCTCGCCGAGCTCGCGTTCGCGTGGAGGGCCTGCCGGGCCGTCAAGTCCAACGCGATCCTGCTCGCCAAGGGCGGCGCCTCGGTCGGCGTCGGCATGGGCCAGGTCAACCGCGTCGACTCGGCGAAGCTCGCCGTCGAGCGGGCCGGCGCCGAGCGCGCGCAGGGCTCGTACGCCGCGTCCGACGCCTTCTTCCCCTTCCCGGACGGGCTGGAGATCCTGACCGCCGCGGGCATCAAGGCCGTGGTCCAGCCGGGTGGTTCGGTCCGTGACGAGCAGGTCGTCGAGGCCGCGAAGGCGGCCGGCGTGACCATGTACTTCACGGGGACGCGGCACTTCTTCCACTGAGTTCCCCGGGCCCCGGCCCACTGACGGCGAAGGCCGCGTCCCGCACCGCTGCGGGACGCGGCCTTCGCCGTGAACGCGGTGCTACGGGGTCCAGTGGCGCGGGCGATTGAACCAGGCGGTCGCCGAGCCGGTCACCATCGAGCCGAAGATGATGCCGCTGACGGTGAGGCCGATGGCGACGCCGACGAGGGCGCCGACGAGGGGCACGGTCGCCGCCGCGCCGTCGTGGGCGGAGGAACCGGCGGCGATCACGGTCGCCACGTTGGCCAGGCTGCCCAGCACGCCGAGGCCGCCGTAGACGGCCGTCAGGACGCGCACCGGGGTGGCGCCCTTGCCGAGCCGGACGCCCAGGACGAGGGGCGCGAGCGCGAAGAGCAGGAGGACGACGCCCACGACGGCGGCGCCGCCGCCCAGCATGCCCGTGACGTCGGAGTTCTCCGAGCCGGCGACCAGAGCGCCGATGACGATGATCAGGAGCGCGCCGAGCAGCTGGAACCCGCCGATGACGAACAGCAGGACCCGGGCCGTCTTCATCAGGCCCGGCATCTGCGCCGGCGCGCCCGGGAAACCGGCCGGGTAGCCGCCGCCGGGGTACCCCGGGTAGGCCTGCGGAGGCTGCTGCTGCGGGTAGCCGTAGCCCTGCGGCGGGATGCCCTGGGGGGCTTGCTGAGGGACCTGCTGGGGGGCCTGCGGCGGATAGCCGTAGCCGGGCTGGCCCTGCTGCGATCCGTACGGATTGTGGGGGTCGCCGAAGCTCATGTGGGGTGTCCCTCCGTGGAAGTGCGGGGACGCACGGCACGGCACGGAGGCTTCGCTGCGTGTTCTGCGGCCGCCCCCCGGCACTGCCCGCGGCACTCTGTGACCGTCATCGTGATCGCCGCGCGCGCGACTTGTCCAGCCGCAGCGCACACGGACGGTCACTTGTTGTGCAAGCGCAATGAATCCGCGGGGCCGGTGGAGCCCCGCGAGTGGAACCGGGGCCGCCCCATCCGGGAGGATGGGGGTATGACCGCCCAGATTCTCGATGGCAAGGCCACGGCAGCCGCGATCAAGTCCGAACTGACCGCCCGGGTGGCGGACCTCAAGGCGCGGGGTGTCACCCCCGGCCTCGGCACCCTGCTGGTCGGTGACGATCCGGGCAGCCGCTGGTACGTCAACGGCAAGCACAAGGACTGCGCCGAGGTGGGCATCGCCTCCATCCAGCGCGAACTGCCCGCCACCGCCTCCCAGGAGGACATCGAGGCGGTCGTACGGGAACTCAACGAGAACCCGGAGTGCACGGGTTACATCGTCCAACTCCCGCTCCCCAAGGGCATCGACACCAACCGGGTGCTGGAACTGATGGCCCCGGAGAAGGACGCCGACGGCCTGCACCCCATGTCGCTCGGCCGGCTGGTGCTGAACGAGCCGGGACCGCTGCCGTGCACTCCGTACGGGATCGTCGAGCTGCTGCGCCACCACGGTGTCGAGATCAACGGCGCGCACGTCGTCGTCCTCGGCCGCGGCATCACCGTCGGGCGCTCCATCGGGCTGCTGCTGACCCGCAAGTCCGAGAACGCCACCGTCACGCTGTGCCATACGGGAACGCGCGACCTGTCGGGGCTGCTGCGCCAGGCGGACGTCATCGTCGCCGCGGCCGGGGTTCCCCACCTGGTCAAGCCGGAGGACGTGAAGCCGGGCGCGGCCGTGCTCGACGTCGGTGTCAGCCGCGACGAGAACGGCAAGATCGTCGGCGATGTCCACCCCGGTGTCGCGGCGGTGGCCGGCTGGATCTCCCCGAACCCCGGCGGTGTCGGCCCGATGACCCGGGCGCAGCTGCTGGTCAACGTCGTGGACGCGGCCGAACGGACGGCGACGACCAGTGCGGGCTGAGCGCGAGCACGCCGGTCCGGCGGGCGCGGCGAAGGCGGCGGGCGCGGCGAAGGGGCCCGGCGCGGCCAAGGGGTCGGGCGCGGCCGAGGGATCCGGCGCGGCCAAGGCGACGGGCGTGTCCGGCCCGGCTGCCGCGCCCGACGGCGCGGGCGCGCCCGAGGTGACGCCGGCCGCGAGCACCGCGCCGGCCGCGAGCACCGCGCCGGCCGCGACCACCGCGCCGGCCGCGACCACCGCGGCGGACGCGCCCGAGGTGACGACCGCGCCGGCCGCCGCCCCCGCCGCCAAGGCGGGGAGGGGGACCCGGCGGTTCCCCTCCATCACGCGGGACACCGCGCGCCCCGAGGGCGGCGGCCGCGCCGCACCGCGTGACGCGTCCGCTCCGGCCCGGCAGTGGCCCATGCTCAGCGTCCTCGCGGCCACCGCCGTCGGGCTGCTGGTCACCGCGGTCGGGCACCCCCGCATCGGCTGCCTGTTCATCGGCGTCGCGCTGATCGCGGCGGCGGTGCTGCGCCGCGTCCTGCCCTCGGTGGGCATGCTCGCGGTGCGCTCCCGCTTCACGGACATGGCCACGTACGGGGTGCTGGGCGTCGCGATCACCCTGCTCGCGCTGGTCATGCAACCGAAGCCGTGGCTGGACATCCCCTCGCTGGAGTCGACCGTCCACTTCAGCATTCGCTGAACGGGGCCCCGCGCGCCTTCGAACTCCCGGGCGACATGTGCCACGCACCACACGGACCCGGGGGTTAGCCCGTGCCGGGGTCGGATAGCCTGACGGGCGGATGTCTCTTCACGTCAAGACTTAATGGGGAGCGGCGTCCTCCAGCACATGGGGCAGGGACGCCCCACCGCCAGCTGTCTAACGGAGAAGGCCATGACCCGCACTCCCGTGAATGTCACCGTGACCGGCGCCGCCGGCCAGATCGGCTACGCGCTGCTCTTCCGCATCGCATCCGGTCACCTGCTCGGCGCGGACGTGCCGGTCAAGCTCCGTCTTCTGGAGATCCCCCAGGGCATGAAGGCCGCTGAGGGCACCGCCATGGAGCTCGACGACTGCGCCTTCCCGCTCCTCAAGGGCATCGACATCTTCGACGACCCGAACAAGGGCTTCGAGGGTGCCAACGTCGCGCTGCTCGTCGGCGCCCGCCCGCGCACCAAGGGCATGGAGCGCGGTGACCTGCTCTCCGCCAACGGCGGCATCTTCAAGCCGCAGGGCGCCGCGATCAACGCGCACGCCGCGGACGACATCAAGGTCCTGGTCGTGGGCAACCCGGCCAACACCAACGCGCTCATCGCGCAGGCCGCCGCCCCGGACGTCCCGGCCGAGCGCTTCACCGCGATGACCCGCCTGGACCACAACCGCGCGATCTCGCAGCTGGCCGCCAAGACCGGCGCCGCCGTCTCCGACATCAAGCGCCTCACCATCTGGGGCAACCACTCGGCGACCCAGTACCCGGACATCTTCCACGCGGAGATCGCCGGCAAGAACGCCGCCGAGGTCGTCAGCGACGAGCAGTGGCTGGCCGACACCTTCATCCCGACCGTCGCCAAGCGCGGCGCCGCGATCATCGAGGCCCGTGGCGCGTCCTCGGCCGCCTCGGCCGCCAACGCCGCCATCGACCACGTGCACACCTGGGTCACCGGTACCGCCGCGGGCGACTGGACCTCGATGGGCATCCCGTCGGACGGCTCCTACGGCGTCCCGGAGGGCATCATCTCCTCCTTCCCCGTCACCACCAAGGACGGCAAGTACGAGATCGTCCAGGGTCTGGACATCAACGAGTTCTCCCGCGCGCGCATCGACGCGTCCGTGGCGGAGCTCGTCGAGGAGCGCGACGCGGTGCGCGAGCTCGGCCTGATCTGATCCGTACGCGGACGAACGCCCAGCGCCCCGGCCCTCCCGGCCGGGGCGCTTTGGCGTGTTTACGCCTGTCGCGGGATGTAGGTGAAATCTAAGGTCGGGCGGTGACCGAGACCCCGATTCCCCCGCAGCCCACCGCCGGCGGGGACGATCCCCGCGACGGCCGCCCCCCGGTGCACCCGTCGGTCAGCGAGGCGGGCCGGTTGCTGTGCGCGGGCACCTACCTCGACGCCGCGTACCGCGATCGGGTGATCGAGGAGCTGTACGTCCACGAGGAGCGGATCGTCGCGCCCTCCTACGGGTTCGACGCCGCACGCGTCCTCGCCCACGCCCTGCGCGCCCGCCGCACCGAACTCGGCTGGGCGGCCGCCGTGCTCGGCGCCTGGTTCGCCGGCTCCCTGCTCACCAGCGGCGCCCTCGCGGTGCTCCTCTTCCCGTTCCTGCTGCTGAGCCTCGCGGACTGGCTGGGGAAACGGGGAGGCGCGGCGTTCCGCTTCATCTCCCTCCTGGTACGGGTCTACGGCTGGTGGACCCTCCTCGTCGTCCTGCTCTCGACCATAGGGACGATGCTGGCCCTGCTCGACGACGACGCCCTCGGCCCCGCGTTCACCCTCGGCCCCCTGCTGTTCGGCCAGGCCCTCGGCGCCCCCCTGGCGGGCCTCCCCCTGGTGTGGGTGCCGGCCGTCTTCGCCGCCGTGGTCACCGTCGTCGGACTACAGCGCGGGCACGTCGCGCGGACCATCGCGGGCGACCTCAACCCGCGCCGGTACGCCGACCCGGCCTCCGACCCCGCCGAGGCGGACACCGGCGTACGGTTCGCCCGGGTCCGCAGGCGCATCCGCGCCGAGCAGCACGCGCCGGTGATCATGTACGACATCAACGACCCGTTCTGCGGCGCCGGCGACGCCTACCAGCCCTGGCAGCTGTCCGTGGAACTGCGCCCGCGCGAGGACCTCGAACCCGGGCGGGAGCCGACGCCGGTCACCAACGCCCACATGGTGGAACGCATCGTGCCGCTGCTCCAGCGGCTGCGGGTGCCCTCGCCGCACGGCTCGCCCGAAGCCGAGGCCGCCGTACTGGACCGGATGCGCGAGCTGGCCATAGACGAGTGCGTGTTCCTGCCCGCCGGCGGGCTGCGGCACCGCGACGAAGCCCCGGCCGTGCAGCAGCGGTTCGCCACGCACCGGGCCGAGGCCATCGAGGAGGGCGGCGAGCGCCGCCGGCACTTCCTGCGGATCCGGGTGGGCGGCTGGGACGAGAACCTCGTCGTCACCGTCTTCGTACGCGTCCACACCCAGGGCGGCATGCTGATGCTGGAGGTGGCGCCGCACGTGCTGCTGCCCGTCCGCACGTCGTTCCACAACGCGGACGCCGACGCCGAGCGCTACGTCAACAACAACCGGTTCGGGAAGGTGGTCTCGGCCCTGCAGAACACGCCCGGCTCCTTCGCGCACTCGCTCGCCACCCTGAGCCGGGGCGGCGGCAGCTGGGGGCGGATCGCCAGCGGCGGCCACGGCGGCGCCCGGCCCGAGGGGCCCCGGGTGTCGGTGCGGGAACTCGCCGCGCAGGACAACGGGTCCCTGTTCCACCTCATGGACCTCGACCGGTACCTGAAGACGATTCAGGACCGGGTCGTCGGCGGTATTACCGTTGCCCTGCACGAAGCGGGCTGGCACACCGAGGAGTTCGCGCAGCGCGCCGTCCACGTCGCCGAGGGCGGGGTGTACATCAGGTCGATGGGCGACATCCACGACAGCGCGTTCAGCATCGGCGGCAGCGGGCATCACAACAGCGCACACAGGGGGAGAAGCCATGGCGGCGGCAGATAGCGGGACCTGGAGCGGGAGCGGGAGCGGGGGCGCGGGCGGGCCGGAGCCCACCCTGCGGGTGGAGGGAGGCGTCCACGGCAGCGCCTTCAGCATCGGCGGCAGCCACCACACCAACACCGTCCACCACGGCGGTACGGGGAGCCCGGCCGGGCCCGGCGCGGCGGAACTGCTGGAGGCGGTGCTCGACCTTCGCGCCGCGCTCGTACGGGCGCCCCGGGGCGCCGACCGGTCCGCGCTCGACGCCGAACTCGACGAGGTCGCGGGGGAGCTGGACGGGGCGGAGACGATCCGGCCCGGGCTGGCCACCCGGCTGCGCGAGGCGCTGGAGCGGTGGGCTCCGCTGGTGGAATCGGTGAACGCGGCCGCCGCGCTCGGCGCCCTGCTCGGCACTCTGGGAGGCTGAACCGTGGCTCCTGAACCGAGGCAGTCCGGCGAACCTCGCTGGGACGCGCACGCGCAGCGCTGGGTGTGGGAACCGGCCGCCGGGGCGGCGCCGGCCCCGCCGCAGGTGTACGGGCCGCCGCCGGTGATGCCTTCGGCGCCGCCGGTGTCGCCGGTCCCGCCGGGGCAGCCCGGGCCGGCCGGACAGGCGCCGGCCGGGCCGGTGTACGACCCGCTCGGGCCGGGGGCGCCGGGGGTGCCCGGGCTGCCGCCGTACACCCCGCCGGGGCAGCAGCCGCCGTACGTCTCCAACCCCCCGTACCTGCCGCCCGTACCGCCGGGGCCGCCGCTCTCGGGCGGGGCGCGCGAGCGGTGGCTGACGCCGGCGACGGTGGGCATCGCGGTGGCCGCCGTCCTGATCGGCGCCGGGGCGGTGTGGTTCATGGCCCGGGACACGGACGACGCGAACCGGGCCGGCGAGAAGAACGGGACGGTGGCCTCGGGAGCGCCGTCGTCGCCGGGCGGCACGCCCTCGGACGCGGCCTCGCCGACGCCCGGGGACTCGTCGTCGCCGGACAGCGGCGCGAGCGGCGGCCCGAGCGGCAGCCCGAGTCCTTCCGGCACCGGGGTGCACGAGACCAAGCAGGACCCGGCGGGCTTCACCATCGCCGTGCCGGCGGGCTGGGCGCGGGAAGAGGGCAAGGACGGGGTCTTCTACCGCTCCGCCGACCGGAGCGCGCTGCTCCAGATCTTCCGGGTCACCGAGGACGTCAGCCCGCTGGACACCGTCAAGGGGTCCTCCAGCCACCGGCGTTCCCAGACCTCGGGCTACGAGGAGATCCGCGTCGGCACCGTCCCCGGCGCCTCCGGGGCGGCTGAGCTGGTCTACGAGTACGACAACGCGGAGTCGCACGGCCGCCGCCGCTGCGTCGAGCGGGTCCTCTTCGGCCCGGACGGCAGCAAGTGGGCGGTGCTGACGGCGGGCCCGGCCGGGGAATGGGCCGCCACCCAGGACCACCACGCGGCGGCCCTGGCGGCGTTCCGGCCGGGCGGCTGACGGAGCGGCCGGCGGTGCGGCCGCGTGGTGCGGCCGCGTGGTGCGCCGGCTCAGTGCTTGAACATGCCCGGGGTGTAGTGCCCCGGCACCGAGCGGGAGGTCACGGCGAACCGGTTCCAGGCGTTGATCGTGGCGATCAGGGCGGTCAGCTGGGCCAGTTCGGCCTCCTCGAAGTGCTTGGCGGCCTTCTCGAACACCTCGTCGGGTACGAAACCCTCCGTCAGGACGGTGACGGCCTCGGTGAATTCGAGGGCCGCCAGCTCCTTCTCGGTGTAGAAGTGCCGGGACTCCTCCCAGGCGCCCAGCTGCACGATCCGCTCGACGCTCTCGCCCGCGGCGATGGCGTCCTTGGTGTGCATGTCCAGGCAGTACGCGCAGTGGTTGACCTGCGAGGCGCGGATCTTGACCAGTTCCGCGAGGGCCGGGTCGAGGCCCTTACGGGCCGCGATCTCCAGGGCCACCATGGCCTTGTAGACCTCGGGGGCGAGGGCGTGCCACTGCATCCGGGAGGGCTGCTCGGGGGCGTACGCGGGGGCTTCGTTCGTCGTCGTCATGTACCCAACGGTACGGGGAAGAAGCCCGGCGATATGGTCCATATCCATGACGGATTCCTGGGCCAATTTCGGCGCCGACCTGCATCTCGACCTTTCCGCCGGGCGCGGCCGGCGCGCCGGGCTCGTGGAGGCGCTGCGCGAGGCCGCGCGCAGCGGGCGGCTCGCACCCGGCACCCGGCTGCCGTCCTCGCGGTCGCTCGCGGTGGACCTCGGGATGGCGCGGAACACGGTCGCGGACGCGTACGCCGAGCTCGTCGCCGAGGGCTGGCTGACGGCCCGCCAGGGGTCGGGGACCCGGGTCGCCGAACGGGCCCGGCCGCGGCCGGGGAAGGCGGCCGGCGCGGCGCCGGTGCGCCGCCCGGAGCGGCGCGGGCCCTCGTACAGCCTGGTGCCCGGCACCCCGGACCTGAGCGGCTTTCCGCGCGCGGCCTGGCTGGCGGCCGCCCGGCGGGCGCTGACGCACGCGCCGAACGACGCGTTCGGGTACGGGAGGGACGCGCGCGGGCGGGTCGAGCTGCGGGAGGCGCTGGCCGAGTACCTGGCGCGGGTGCGGGGCGTGTACGCCGATCCGGAGCGGATCGTGCTGTGCGCGGGGTTCGTCCAGGGGCTGAAGCTGATGTCGGGGGTGCTGCGGGCGCGGCGGGTGCGGGAGGTGGCGGTCGAGGGGTACGGGCTGAACGTGCACCGGGACGTGCTGGCGGCGGCGGGGCTGCGGATGCGGCCGCTGCCGGTGGACGGGGCGGGGGCGCGGACGCAGGACCTGGCGGGCGCGGAGCCGGCGGGCGCCGTCCTGCTGACGCCGGCGCACCAGTTCCCGACGGGCGCCGCGCTGACGCCCGCGCGGCGGGCGGCGGCGGTCGACTGGGCCCGCAGGACGGGCGGGCTGATCCTGGAGGACGACTACGACGGGGAGTTCCGCTACGACCGGCAGCAGATCGGGGCGTTGCAGGGGCTGGACCCGGACCGGGTGGTGTACCTGGGCACCGCGAGCAAGGCGTTGGCGCCGGGGTTGCGGATGGGGTGGCTGGTGCTGCCGCCGGGGCTGGTGGAGGAGGTGCTGGCGGTGAAGGGGCGGGCCGAGTGGACGTCCAGCGCGCTGGACCAGCTGACGCTGGCCGAGTTCATCCGGTCGGGGGCGTACGACCGGCACGTGCGGGGGATGCGGCAGCGGTACTTCCGGCGGCGCGAGGCGTTGGTGGCGGCGGTGGGGGCGCGGGTGACGGCGGTGTCGGGGATCTCGGCGGGGCTGCACGCGGTGCTGGACCTCCCGGCGGGCACGGAGGGGCCCCTGGTGCAGGCGGCGGCCTGGCACTCGCTGTCCCTGACGGGGCTGTCGTACTACCGGCACCCGGAGGCGGACATGCCGCCGCGGGACGCGCTGGTGGTGGGCTACGGGACCCCGCCGGACAGCGCGTGGGGGGCGACGTTGGCGGCGCTGGCGGCGACGTTGCCGTAGCGGGGGGTTGGGGGTGGGGGGTTGGGGGCTGGGTCGGGGCCGGTGGCGGGGGTGGGGTGGGGTGTTGTCCGGGACTGCATGATTTATGGCGGCTGGGCGGGCGCTGTCGCCTTGCGGCTCCCTGTGCGCCACAAATCACGTTTTACGTCCCGGCCAACACCCCACCCCACCCCCGCCACCGGCCCCTGCTGTGCGTCCGGCCCCGCCTCATTTCAGCCTCGCCGGCGTTTGAGGCGCGGGGTCCGGGGCGGAGCCCCGGGGGCTTTCAGCCCGTCCGGCGTTTGAGGACCGGGTCCGGGCGGAGTCCGGGGAACGGTGGAAGGGCGGGGCGGGGAGGTGACCTCGCTTCGCGCCACCGGGCGGGGCCACGGATTACGCCGGGTCCGGGGCTCCGGCCGGGGGCGGGGGTTCGCCGAAGCGGGCCAGGGCGAGGGCTCCGGCCACGGAGACGGCGAAGCCGGTGACGGCCAGCCACGCCAGGCCCTCGCGCGGCCGGTCGCCGAGCCACGCGACCCCGACCAGCGCCGGGCCGACCGTCTCGCCCAGGACCAGCCCGGCCGTCGCCGCCGTCACCGAGCCCCGTTGCAGCGCCGAGGTGAGCAGCAGGAACGCCGCACCCCCGCCCAGCAGCAGCGCGTACACGGCCGGGTTGGTCAGCGAGAAGCCGTCGATGAGGCGTACGGAGACCTCCACCACCCCGAAGCCCGTGCCCGCCGCCAGGCCGAGGACGAGCGCCCGGGGGCCGTCCGGCAGCCGGCCCGCCGCCGCGCCGACGAGCAGGACCAGCACCGCCGCCGCCAGCAGCCCCAGCTTCAGCGCCGGCGACCCCTCCCCGGTGCCCTCCTCGCCGGACGCCAGTCCCAGCATCAGCAGCCCCGCGCAGACCACCCCCACCGCGCCCCATTCCGTCCCGCTCAGCCGCACCCGCAGCAGCCGTGACGCGGCCACCGCCGTCACCGCCAGGCTGGCCGCCATCGCCGCGCCCACCGCGTAGATCGGGATGTGGAGCAGGGCGATGATCTGGAGGGCGAAGCCGACCGCGTCCAGCCCGAGCCCGAGCAGGTACCGCCACTGGCGCAGCGCGCGCAGCATCAGCGCCGGGTCCACCCCCGACCCGGTGCCCGGCTCCGCCGCCCGCGCGGCCATCGCCTGGAAAACCGAGGCCGTGCCGAAGCAGACCGCCGCACCGAGCGCGCAAATCATCCCAAGCAGCACGAAGCGACTCTAGAACACCGGGATGAGGACGGCTGGATTCCGTCGGTGCGAGGCCCCGCTCTACTCTGTCCGCAGCACGCCGCCGCGCCGAGGGGGAGCCACACACACATGGACAGCACCAGTAGCAGCACCACCCGTCGCCGGATGCGCTCCGGCGGCGTCGCGCTCGGCGGCATGGGCCTGCTCGCCGCCACCCTCGTCGCCTGCGGCAGCAGTGACGAGCCCGACCGGCGCTGCGCCTCCCGCAGCACGCTGGACCACCTGAACAGCAAGGAGTGCAAGAGCGGCGGCCACGGCGCGTACTACTACGGGGGCAGGGTCAGCTCCGGCAAGGTCACCGGCGGCAGTTTCGACAAGTCCGCCGTCACCCGCGGCGGCATCGGCAACGGCGGCCACTCCGGCTCCGGCGGCGGCTGAGGGACTTACGGATCCATGAAGCGGCACACCATCGAGCCCCGCCCCGACTGGCAGCGGACCGTCGAGGAACAGGGGCTGATCTACCCCCTGACCCGCTACCCCGACGACTCCCTGCGCCCCTACTGGGACGAGAGCGCGTACTACTCCTTCTCGCTCCCGGAGGTCGAGGCGCTGGAGGGGGTCGTCGAGGAGCTGCACGCGATGTGCCTCGCCGCCGCCGCGCACATCGTGGAGCACGACCGCTTCGCGGACCTCGGCATCGAGGATCCGAAGCTCGCCGCGCTGATCGCCGAGTCCTGGCGCCGCCGCGCCGAACAGCCCTCGCTGTACGGGCGTTTCGACCTGCGCTACGACGGCCGCGGCCCGGCCAAGATGCTGGAGTACAACGCCGACACCCCCACCTCCCTGGTGGAGGCGGCGAGTCCGCAGTGGTTCTGGATGGAGGACCGTTTCCCCGGCGCCGACCAGTGGAACTCCCTGCACGAACGGCTCGTCGACGCCTGGCGCCGGCAGGCCGAGCTGCTCCCGCCCGGCCCGCTGCACTTCGCGCACTCCGAGACCGACGAGCTCGGCGAGGACCTGATGACGGTCGCCTACCTCCAGGAGACCGCGGACCAGGCCGGTCTCGAAACCCATGCCCTGTCCGTCGAGCAGATCGGCTGGGACAGCCTCTCCGGCCGCTTCGTCGACGAGCGGCTGCGCTTCATCCGCGCCTGCTTCAAGCTCTACCCGTGGGAGTGGCTGGCCGAGGACGAGTTCGGCCCCCAGGTGCTCGGCACCTACGACCACGGCGGCGGCTCCGGCACCACCCAGTGGATCGAGCCGCTGTGGAAGATGCTGCTCTCCAACAAGGCGCTGCTGGCGATCCTGTGGGAGCTCTTCCCCGAGCACCCGAACCTGCTGCCCGCCTACCTCGACGGCCCGCGCGAGCTCGCGGACACCACCGGCTACGCGGCCAAGCCGCTGCTGGGCCGCGAGGGCGCCGGGGTGACGCTGCACGAGGCCGGCGGGGAGGTGCCGTTCGTACCGGCCGAGGGGGAGGCGTACGTCTTCCAGGGGCTGGCACCGCTGCCCGACTTCGACGGCAACCGGGTCGTGCTCGGCGCGTGGGTCGTCGAGGAGGAGGCGGCGGGCCTCGGCATCAGGGAATCGGCGGGGCCGGTCACGGACGAGTACGCCCGCTTCCTGCCCCACGTCATCCTCTAGGGCTGTCGGCTAGCCGCCCAGCACCGACCGCAGCTGGTCGAGGCCCCAGTCCAGGTCCTCCTTGCTGATCACCAGCGGCGGGGCGATCCGGATCGTCGACCCGTGGGTGTCCTTCACCAGCACCCCGAGCTCCATCAGCTTCTCGGAGATCTCCCGGCCCGTGCCGCGCGAGGGGTCGATGTCGACGCCCGCCCACAGTCCGCGCCCGCGCACGGCGGTCACCGCGCCGCCGCCGACCAGCAGGTTCAGCTCCCGGTGCAGGTGGTCGCCGAGCTCGGCGGCGCGCTGCTGGAACTCGCCGGAGCGCAGCATCGCGACCACCTCCAGGGCGACGGCGCACGCGAGGGGGTTCCCGCCGAAGGTGGAGCCGTGCTCGCCGGGCTTGAACACGCCGAGGACGTCGCGGTCGGCGACCACCGCCGACACCGGCACGACACCGCCGCCCAGCGCCTTGCCCAGGATGTACACGTCAGGGACGACCCCCTCGTGCTCGCACGCGAAGGTCTTGCCGGTCCGTCCCAGCCCCGACTGGATCTCGTCCGCCATGAAGAGGACGTTCCGCTCGCGCGTCAGTTCCCGTACGCCCCGCAGGTATCCGGGCGGCGGTACGAGCACCCCCGCCTCGCCCTGGATCGGCTCCAGCAGCACCGCGACGGTGTTCTCGGTGACGGCGTGGGCGAGCGCGGTGAGGTCCCCGTACGGGACGATCTCGAACCCGGGGGTGTAGGGCCCGAAGTGGTCGCGGGCGTCGTGGTCCGTCGAGAAGCTCACGATGGTCGTCGTACGGCCGTGGAAGTTGTCGGCCGCGACCACGATCTTGGCGTGGCCGTCCGGGACGCCCTTGACCTCGTAGCCCCACTTGCGGGCGGTCTTCACCGCCGTCTCGACCGCCTCCGCGCCCGTGTTCATGGGCAGCACCATCTCCTTGCCGCACAGCTCGGCGAGCTGTGTGCAGAAGTCGGCGAAACGGTCGTGGTGGAAGGCGCGCGAGGTCAGCGTGACCCGCTCCAGCTGGGCCTTCGCGGCATCGATCAGGCGGCGGTTGCCGTGCCCGAAGTTGAGCGCCGAGTACCCGGCGAGCATGTCCAGGTAGCGCCTTCCCTCCACGTCGGTCATCCACGCGCCGTCCGCCGTCGCGACGACGACGGGCAGCGGGTGGTAGTTGTGCGCGCTGTGCGCGTCGGCGGAACGCATGGCATCAGCAGTTGTCGACACGGGGTCTCCGATCGTCCGTCAGGCCTGTGACGAGGGTGGCGTCACTGTCCATCCTCGCTCGTATACCGGACGGAGAAACCTTTCTCGTGGCGCGCCCGCTAAGGTGGTCGGTACGCACGGCGACTGGCGCACGGAGAACCAACTCCGGGGGAGTCGTGCGCGGACGACCGCACACAGGGCCGCTCGCCTGGGCCTCGCGGGGACGAGATGACGACATCGACCCCGGAGGAGCCGCCATGAGCGCGAACCACCACCACCCCGCCCTGCTCGCCACCGACCCCGAGCTGGCGTCCTTCATCGCCGCCGAGGAGACCCTGCAGGCGCAGACCCTGCGCCTGATCCCGAGCGAGAACTACGTGTCCGCGGCCGTGCTGGAGGCCTCCGGCACGGTGCTGCAGAACAAGTACAGCGAGGGCTACCCGGGCCGCCGTTACTACGAGGGCCAGCAGAACATCGACCGCGTCGAGGCGCTGGCCGTCGAGCGGGCGAAGGGCCTGTTCGGGGTGGACCACGCGAACGTGCAGCCGTACTCCGGCTCGCCCGCGAACCTGGCCGTGTACCTGGCGTTCGCGAAGCCGGGGGACACCGTGATGGGCATGGCCCTGCCGATGGGCGGGCACCTCACCCACGGCTGGGGGGTCTCGGCGACGGGCTCGTGGTTCCGGGGCGTCCAGTACGGCGTACGGGCCGACACCGGCCTGATCGACTACGACGCGGTGCGCGACCTGGCCCTCGCGGAGCGCCCGAAGATCATGTTCTGCGGCGGCACCGCCCTCCCGCGCACGATCGACTTCGCGGCGTTCGCGTCGATCGCGCGGGAGGCGGGCTCGGTCCTCGTCGCGGACGTGGCGCACATCGCCGGCCTGATCGCGGGCGGCGCCCACCCGTCGCCCGCAGCGCACGTGGACGTCGTGTCCACCACCACGCACAAGACCCTGCGGGGTCCGCGCGGCGCGATGCTGATGTGCCGGGAGGAGCACGCCAAGGCGATCGACAAGGCCGTCTTCCCGGGCTTGCAGGGCGGCCCGCACAACCAGACCACGGCGGGCATCGCGGTCGCGCTGCACGAGGCCGCGCAGCCCGCGTTCACGACGTACGCGCACGCGGTGGTGGCCAACGCGAAGGCCCTGGCCGAGGCGCTCCTCGCCCGCGGCTTCGACCTCGTCTCGGGCGGTACGGACAACCACCTGATCCTGATGGACCTGACCTCGCGGGGCGTGGCGGGCAAGATCGCGGCGAAGGCGCTGGACCGGGCCGGGATCGTGGTGAACTACAACACGGTGCCGTTCGACCCGCGCAAGCCGTTCGACCCGTCGGGGATCCGGATCGGCACGCCGTCGCTGACCTCCCGCGGTCTGGCCCCGGAGCACATGCCGGTGGTGGCGGAGTGGATCTCCCGGGCCGTCGACGCGGCGGCGAAGGGCGACGAGCCGGCGCTGGCCGTCGTCCGCGCCGAGGTCGGGGACCTGATGGCCGCCCACCCGGCCCCGGGCCTCCCGCTCGCCTGACGCCCCGGACGCCCGCGGGGCCGGAGGCGTCCGGCCCCTCGGGCGGGGCGCGGCGGGGTCCGCGCCCGCGCCCCGCGGCCCGCGACGGGGACCCCGCCACCGGTGCGCCGGTGGGCCCGAGCCCGCCCGCGCACCTGAGAGAATGGAGCCATGGCTTCTGATCGTCCTCGCGCGCTCTCCGGCATCCAGCCCACCTCCGGTTCGTTCCACCTCGGGAACTACCTCGGTGCCATCCGCCAGTACGTCGCCCTCCAGGAGACGCACGACGCGTTCTACATGGTCGTCGACCTGCACGCGATCACCATGCCGCAGGATCCGAAGGACCTGCGCGCGAACACCCGCCTCTCCGCCGCCCAGCTGCTCGCCGCCGGCCTGGACCCCGAGCGCTGCACGCTCTTCATCCAGAGCCACGTGCCCGAGCACGCGCAGCTCGGCTGGGTCATGAACTGCATCACCGGCTTCGGCGAGGCCAGCCGGATGACCCAGTTCAAGGACAAGTCCGCGAAGTCGGGCGCGAACAACGCCACCGTCGGCCTGTTCACGTACCCGATCCTCCAGGTCGCCGACATCCTCCTCTACCAGGCGAACGCCGTCCCGGTCGGCGAGGACCAGCGTCAGCACATCGAGCTGACCCGCGACCTCGCCGAGCGCTTCAACACGCGCTTCGGCAAGACCTTCACCCTGCCCGCCGCGCACATCGTCAAGGAGGTCGCGAAGATCTACGACCTCCAGGACCCGGCGATCAAGATGTCGAAGTCCGCGTCCTCGCCCAAGGGCCTGATCAACCTCCTCGACGAGCCCAAGGTCACCGAGAAGAAGATCAAGAGCGCGGTCACCGACACCGAGGCCGAGATCCGCTTCGACACCGAGAAGAAGCCCGGCGTCAGCAACCTGCTGACGATCTACTCCACCCTCACGGGCGAGACGATCGCCGCCCTGGAGGAGAGGTACGAGGGCAAGGGCTACGGCGCGCTGAAGACCGACCTGGCCGGTGTGATGGTCGATTTCGTCACACCGTTCAGGCAGCGGACCCAGGCGTACCTGGACGACCCCGAGACCCTGGACTCCATCCTCGCCAAGGGTGCGGAAAAGGCCCGCGCGGTCGCCGCCGAGACCCTGGCGCAGGCCTACGACCGGCTCGGATTCCTGCCCGCGAAGCACTGAGGCCGCACCGGCACCGCACCGGCGCGCCGCGGACGCCGCACCGGCGCGGCACCGGCGTGGCACCGGCGCGGCACCGGTACCGCACCGGTACCGCCCGGGCGCCGGAGCCCGCCGAAAGAGGCCTCTGGCGTCCCGGGGGTGCTGCCGCCACACTGAAGCGACAGCACCCCGGCGCGGAACCGACCGACCGCCCACCGGCCGCTGACCGACAGACCGACGGAACAGACTGACGACGGAGGAGACAGACGTGGGGACCGTAACGCTCGGCGTTTCGATCGCGGTCCCGGAGCCGTACGGCAGCCAGCTCCAGGAGCTGCGCGCAGGCTTCGGGGACGCCGCCGCGCACGGCATTCCCACGCACGTCACCCTCGTGCCGCCGACCGAGGTGGCCGCGGACCGGCTCCCGGAGATCCGCGCGCACCTCGCCGAGGTCGCGGGCGCCTTCCGCGCCTTCGCGATGAGGCTGGCCGGGACGGGAACCTTCCGCCCGCTCTCACCGGTCGTCTACGTCCGGATCGTCGAGGGCGCCCAGGGCTGCACCCGGCTCCAGCACCAGGTCCGCGACCCCGAGGGGCCGCTCGACCGCGAGCTGGCGTTCCCGTACCACCCGCACGTCACGGTCGCCCACGGGATCTCCGAGGAGGCGATGGACACGGCGTTCTCGACCCTCGCCGACTACGCCGCCGAGTGGGTCTGCGACGGCTTCGCGCTCTATGAGCAGGGCTCCGACGGGGTCTGGCGCAAGTTGCGTGAATACCCTTTCGGCGCGGGCCCCACGGGCGTCCCGGCGCAGCTGAACTCCCCCGCCGATGACGCGGCCGAGGCGACGATACGCCCCTCCTGAGGGTGTCGGAGCGGCCGCGAGGTCAGCGGCCGCAGCAGGGTCATCCGGGCACCGAACCTGATCCTCCGCAGGACCAGGGCATGGAACGGGCGAGCCGTCGGGCGAAAAGTCACAATCGACGACCGTAGTCCCCAAAAGCGACAATCCTTGCTATTTCCGGCAGCTCTTTTACGGGGACCCATGGACTGGCTGACGAAACTCCCGGTGATCGGCCCCGTGGCGGCCTCGCTGATGCGCACGCACGCGTGGCGTTCGTACGAGCGGCTCGACCGGGTGCACTGGACCCGGCTCGCCGCCGCGATCACCTTCATCAGCTTCCTCGCCCTCTTCCCGCTCATCACCGTCGCGGCCGCCGTCGGCGCGGCGCTGCTCAGCCAGGACCAGCTCGACAAGCTGGAGAAGAACCTCTCCCAGCAGGTCCCCGGGATCTCCGACCAGCTCGACATCAACGGCCTCGTCGCGAACGCGGGCACCGTCGGGCTCGTCGCAGGCGCCATCCTGCTGTTCGCCGGGATCTCCTGGGTCGGCGCGATGCGGGACTGCCTGCGCGCCGTGTGGGACAAGGACGACGAGGACCAGGGGAACCCCTTCGCGCGCAAGGGCAAGGACACGCTGGTGCTGCTGGGCCTCGGCGCCGCGGGGCTGGCCTCGGCGGCTGCCTCGATCATCGGCGCCAGCGCCGTCGGCAAGTTCGGCGGCTGGCTCGGCATCCCGCCGCACGGCGTCGGCGGCGGGGTGCTGCGGGCGGCCGCCTTCCTCGTCGGCGTGGTGGCCGCGTTCCTGCTCCTGCTCTACGTACTGACCCTGCTGCCCGGTGTCGAACCGTCGCGCGGCCGCCTGATCCAGGCGGCCCTCATCGGCGCGGCGGGCTTCGAGCTGCTCAAGCTGCTGCTGAGCGGCTACATGCGGGAGGTCGCGGCGAAGAGCATGTACGGGGCCTTCGGCGTGCCGATCGCCCTGCTGCTCTGGATCAACTTCACGGCGAAGCTGCTGCTGTACTGCTCGTCCTGGACCGCCACCGGGGACGAGGCGGCCCCGGCCGGGGCCGAGCGCCCCGAGGACGCCGGAGCCGATGGCCCCGAGAAGGCCGGGGCCGAGCGCCCCGAGGACGCCGGGTCCCCGGCCCAGAAGCTCCCGCCGAAGTAGGGCCTGTCTTTCGGATCATGCCGGGCTCGCGGGGCCTGGCACGCACGCTCGCCGCGTTGTCGTCGGTCGCCAACGCTCCGCGTTGACTCCCTCCTCCGCCTTGCGATCGCACGCACCAGGCCCCGCTCCCTGATCCGGCCCGATCCGAAAGACGGGCCCTAGGGCAGGAGGTCGGTGTCCGGGCCCCGGCCGCCGCGCGGGCGGCGCGGGCGGCGGCGGTTCGCGGCGAACACGCCGCCCGCCGCGACGGCCAGCGCCCCGCCCGCGATGCCGAGCGCGGTCCCCATGCCGCCGCCGGCGCCCTGGCCGGACGCCGCCGGGGTGTTCTCGTGGGACTGGGCGGGCGAGCCGTGCGAGGTGCCGTCCTCGCTCTTCGGCGACACCAGCTCACCCACCGGCTTCACCTTGCCCGCCGCCGCGAAGCCCCAGTCGAGGAGGTCGGCGGTCTCCTCGTAGACGGAGTTCAGGCCGCCGGAGTTCGGGTTCATCACCGTGACCAGCAGTGTCCTGCCGTCGCGCTGGGCCGCGCCGGTGAAGGTGGAGCCGGCCATCGTGGTGTTGCCGTTCTTCACCCCCGCGATGCCCTTGTACGGGGCGAGGCCGCCGGCGCCCGTCATCAGCCGGTTCGTGTTCTGGATCTCGAAGGAGTCGCGCGCCTTGCCGACCTCCTGGCTGCCGGGGAACTGCGCGCTCACCGTGCCGCAGTACTCCTTGAAGTCCTGCTTCTGCAGCCCGGAGCGGGCGATGAGGGTGAGGTCGTAGGCGCTGGAGACCTGCTCCGGCGCGTCGTACCCGTCGGGCGACACCACGTGCGTGTCGAGGGCCTGGAGCTCCTCGGCGTGCGCCTGCATGTCCTTGACGGTCTTCTCGATGCCGCCGTTCATGGCCGAAAGTACGTGCACGGCGTCGTTGCCGGAGCGCAGGAACACCCCGAGCCACAGGTCGTGGACGGAGTACTCGTAGTCCTCCTTGACCCCGACCAGGCTGGAACCCTGGCCGACGTCGGACACCTCCTCCTCCGTGACCTTGTGGACCTGGTCCTTGGGGAGGGTCGGCAGCACGGTGTCCGCGAAGAGCATCTTCATGGTGGAGGCCGGGGGCAGCCGCCAGTGCGCGTTGTGCGCGGCCAGGACCTCGCCGGAACCGGCGTCCGCCACGATCCACGAGCGCCCGGTGAGGCTCTCCGGCAGCGCGGGCGCGCCCGGCAGCAGGTTGACCTGGGTCCCCGGCTGGCCGAGCCGGGTCCCGCCGACGGCGGACATCGACACGGGTGGCGCCGGCGCCTGCTTGGCCCCGCCCTTGCCGTCGCGGGGCTTCGGGGTCGGGGCGGGCGCGGGGTGCGCGCGCGGCAGGGCGTGGGCGGGGGCCGTGAGCATGACGGGGACCAGCAGCGCGGCGGACAGGACCGTCAGCGCGGTCTTCTTGGCAGACACGCAGGTGAAAGTACATCCCGATGCTGTGGACGGCATCGCGGACCGGCCAACCCGCCGCAACCATTGCCGGTACAGCCCACCCCCGCGCGTCCGTCCTGGGGACGAAACCGATACTGGGGGCATGAGACTCAGCCGCGCCGCCTCCTGGTTCCTGCTCGCCTTCGGAGTGTGGAGCTGGTTCATCTGGGTGTCCTTCGTCCGGAACCTGTGGAAGAACGGCAGTGGCCTGGCGTTTGACGCCGCGGGAGATCCGACGGCTTACTTCTGGGTCCACTTTCTCCTGGCCGTGACGTCCTTTCTCCTGGGGACGGCCGTTGGTGTGATCGGGCTGCGTGGCGTTCGCGCGTTGAGGCGTGCGCCGCGATGACCGTGGTGATCTTCGCGGCGGTCGCGCTGGCGGTGCTGGGGCTGCTGGTGCTGGTCCACCGGTGGCTGTGGATCCGCCTGGTCCGCGACACGACGCGGCCGGGCGGGGCCTGGCGCCGGGCGGGCACGGCCCTGGCCTTCGCGCTGCCGGCCCTCGCGGTGGCGGCCCTGACCGTCGGGCGCGCGGGCGCGCCGTTCTGGCTCCAGCGGGCCGTGTCCTGGCCGGGCTTCATGTGGCTGGCGGTGCTGCTGTACCTCACGCTGGCGATGCTCGTGGCCGAACCCGCCCGAGCCCTCCTCCTCCGGAGGTCACACCCCCGACCCCCCAAGCCCGCGCCGCCCGGCGACCCCGCCCCGGCCGTACCGGCGGGTGCGCCTGCGGCAAGCCGGAGCGCCGCCCCGGGCCCAGCGCCTCAATCGCCGGCGGGGCTGGGTAGTGCCGCCGCGGCCGTTCCGGCGGGTGCGGGGCTGGGTGATGCGGCCTCGGCCGTGCCTGCGGGGAGCGGTGCCACGGCCCCGGCCGTGCCGGGGCTCGGTGGTGCGGCCCCGGCCGTACCGGCGGGGCTCGGCGCGCGGAGCGATGCCGTGGCGGGGGCTGGGGCGGAGCCCCAGGTTCGGGAAGGGGCGGGTGGGGGAACAGCGCCGCAGGCCCCCACCGACACCCCCGGCGGCGCCGTGGCGACCGGGGTCACCGGGGTCACCCCGGTGGCCGGGGGCGGCTCCGGGGCGGGGGACGGCTTGAGTCGGCGGAGGTTCGTCGCGCGGGTCGTCGGTGGGGCGGCGGTGGCCGCGGCCGCGGGGACCGTCGGGTACGGGACGTACGGCGTCATGCGCGGGCCCCGCGTCAAGAGGGTGACGGTGCCGCTCGCCAAGCTGCCGCGCGCGGCGCACGGGTTCCGGATCGCCGTCGTCAGCGATGTCCACCTCGGCCCGATCCTCGGCCGAGCCCACACCGCCCGCATCGTCGACACCGTCAACCGCACCCAGCCCGACCTCATCGCCATCGTCGGCGACCTCGTGGACGGCAACGTGCACGACCTCGGCCCCGCCGCCGAGCCGCTGCGCGGCCTCCGGGCCCGCCACGGCTCGTACTTCGTCACCGGCAACCACGAGTACTTCTCCGGCGCCCAGCAGTGGATCGACCACGTCCGCGAGCTCGGCCTGACGCCGCTGGAGAACGCCCGCCGCCCGCTCCCCCTCTTCGACCTCGCCGGTGTCAACGACGTCCAGGGGGAGAGCGAGGGCCACGGCCCGGACTTCGAGGCGGCCCTCGGCGACCGGGACCGGTCCCGCGCCGCCGTGCTCCTGGCCCACCAGCCGATCGTCATCCACGACGCCGTCCGGCACGGCGTGGACCTCCAGCTGTCCGGCCACACCCACGGCGGCCAGCTCTGGCCCGGCAACTACCTCGCCGAGCTCGCCAACCCCACCGTCGCCGGCCTGGAGCGCTACGGGGACACCCAGCTCTACGTCTCCCGGGGCGCGGGCGCCTGGGGACCCCCGGTCAGGGTCGGGGCGCCGTCCGACATCACGGTCGTCGAGCTCGCCTCGTACCAGGCCTAGGGCCTGTCGGCCGCCGGGTCCCGGTCGGCGTCCGACGCGCGCTTGCGCGACACCGCCGTCTGGGCCATGCCCGGCAGGAAGTCCGCGAACAGTTCGTGGAGCTCCCGCACCAGCGGCCGCAGCACCCGGAACCGGGCCAGCACTATGCCCCGCGTCGTGAGCTGCGCGCCGCGCTCGGCCAGGCGGCGGGTCTTCTCGCTGTCCGGGGAGCGGTCGAAGACCCAGTACAGGACCAGGCCCATCTGCGAGAGCCACATCAGCTCCGGCAGTACGTCGGCCAGCTCCTCCGGCACCTTCGTCTTCGCGCCCGCCAGCACCTCGCGGTGCATGTCGATGGCCGCCTTGCGCGCGGGCTCCGACTCCGGCGAGAAGGGGCTGAGCGGACTCTCGGGGTCCGCGGCGTTCTTGAAGAACTGGGACGCGAACTCGTGGTAGGGGGCGGCGATGTCCAGCCAGCTGGTCAGTACGCCCGCGAGCCGCTTCTGCAGGTCGGTCTCATGGTCCAGGATGGGCCGGACCGCCGCCTGGTGCGCGGCGCCGATCCGGTCGTAGAAGCCCTGGACGAGGTGTTCCTTCGACGCGAAGTAGTAGTAGGCGTTGCCGACCGAGACTCCCGCCTCCTTGGCGATGCCCCGCATGGTCGTCTTGTCGAAGCCGCGCTCCTGGAAGAGCCGGAGCGCGGTTTCGAGGATGAGCGTGCGGGTCTGCTCGCTCTTGGGAGCCTTCTGATCAGTCACGGTGTCCGACTTTATCGGGGTGTGGCGCACTGGTCGTCACAGGCCGGTTCTTCCGGCTCCGCTTCCCCGTCGCCACGGGCCGCCGACCGCCAGGCGGAGGCCGTGTACATGGCGGCCCGGGCGAAGGGCCGGCCGGCCGGGGTGGCCAGCCAGTTCGCCCTCGGCCGGTGCTCCGCCAGCGCCCACAGGCACACGATGAAGGCGTCCGTGCCGCTCCACACCTGGCCCGAGTCCCCGACCACGGTGATCTGGCGGAGCGTCCCCGCGTGGTCCAGCAGCGGGTACCGCCGGCGTGCCGCCTCGGATCCGGCCGGGACGAGCCGGAGCGGCACCAGCAGGCGCTGCCCGAGCAACCAGTGCCGGATGTGGACGCAGAGGGGGCAGTGGGCGTCGTACAGCACCGTGAGGTGCCGTACGGCCGCCCCCGGCGTCCCCGGCGCGACCGTCGGCGTGGCCATCGGTCAGGCCCCGGCCGGCGCGGTCCAGGCGTTCGGGGCGACCGGCGGGGTCTGCTGGCGCTCCATGATCCCCCGGCGGCGCATCTTGTTCAGCACCCACACGTTGCCGAGGTGCATGAAGCCGAGGACCAGCAGGACGACGCCGAGCTTGACCGACAGCGCCTCGAAGAGGCCGCGGGCTTCGAGGATCGTCTCGCCCGAGCGCAGGTAGAGGGCCACGAAGCCGATGTTCACGAGGTAGAACCCGACCACCAGGAGGTGGTTGACGGCGTCCGCGAGCTTCTCGTTGCCCTGGAGGACGTCCGCGATGAAGATCCGGCCGTTGCGGCTGAGGGTGCGGGCCACCCAGACGGTGAGGCCGATGCTGACGATCAGGTAGATGACGTACGCAACCACGGTGAGGTCCATTGCCCCAGCCCCCTTGAACGCGTTCAATTGCTGATGGGCATGACTGTAGACCCTCTTTTGAACAGGTTCAAGCGAACGGGCGGTCAGGTCAGCGGCGCAGGAAGTCCAGCAGCAGTCGCGTGGTCTCCGCCGGGCGTTCCAGGGAGGGCAGGTGGCCCGCCCACGGCAGCTCGACGTGGCGCGCGCCGGGGACGAGCGACGCCAGTTCGGCGGGGACGTCCCGGAAATCGGGGATGTCGTGCGCGCCCCCGACGGCGAGGACGGGCACCGTGACGGCCGTCAGGTCCACGGCGGGCTCGGGGAGCTCGTGCTCCCCGGAGGCCCCCAGGGCGCCCCGCAGGTTCCCCAGCTGCATGGTCCGTACGAGGGCGTGCGCGGCCGCGTCGGCGTCCGGGCCGAGCCACTGGCGGGCGTTCAGCTCGGCCGCGCCCTCCAGGTCGCCGGCGTCGAGCAGGGCGCCCTCGGCGGCGTTGAAGGCCAGCAGCGCCGGCCCGCGCCGCTGCGCGGGGCGGGCAGGGCAGAGCAGGGCCAGGGAACGCACCCGGTCCGGGTGCAGGGCGGCCAGCCGCAGCGCGACCCGGCCGCCGTACGAGGACCCGACGAACGCGGCGCGCTCGATGCCGAGGCGGTCCAGCAGGGCCAGCACGTCACCGTCGTCGCTGTACGGGGCCTCGGCGGCGGGGGAGTCCCCGCAGGTCCGGAAGTCCGCGCGGACCACCCGGAAGCCGGCCTCGGCCAGCGGGGCCCACTGGGGCTCCCACATCCGGCGGTCGCACACGGAGGAGTGCAGCAGCAGCACGGCGGGCCCGTTCGCGGGTCCCGCCACGTCATGAGAAATGATCATGGCCTGATCGTCCCGGACCCGTACCGCGCCGGCCACCCCTTTCCGGGGCGGCCGGCCGGGCACGCCGAATCGGACGCCGGATCAGACGCTCAGCGACCGCGCGTAGTTGATCTGGTTCATCACCCAGGCGTATGAGTTGGGGTCGGTCGCCGGGATCATCGTGGAGTGGTGGCGGCCGCCGCTGTGCACGGTGACCTGGATGTAGCCGGTCGTCCGCTTCTCCTTCATCAGCAGGAACAGCAGCCCGAGCAGGCAGAACAGGAAGAAGATGATGGCCAGCACGACCGCGTGGGCCGGCATCTTCTCCTCGGTGCGCGAGAGGTCCGTGGCGTTCCACATCGCGCCGCGCAGCGGCATCGTGCCCGACGGGGTGATGATCTGGTCCCCGGCGATGCTGATGTCCCCGATGGACAGGCCCTGGCCGGGAACCGCGCCGGGCCCGGGCCCGGGCGCGTACCCGGGTGCCGGCGGCTGCTGCGGAATCGGCAACCCCGCACCGCCAACGGTCGGCTGGTGCGCCGGAGGCTGCGGGTAGGGCTGCGGGTAACCGTAACTGGCCTGACCGGGGCCCCACTTGTAGTCACCCGGCGCCTGGCCGGGGTCACTCGCGTACGGATTCGGCTGCTGCTCACTCATACGGCCGATCCTTCCACAGGGCATCCCCGCGCACCGTACCCCCCGTCAGAACCCCTTCCCCACCCACCACTTACGGCCGGGTGACCTCCTCGCCGATCACCAGGCCCTTGGCGGGCCCCTCGGGGACGGTGACGGGGGTGCCGTACGAGACGGTGGTCTTGGTGGCGTAGGTCCCCTTGTCCGGGTCAGGGGAGCTGAACACGGTCACCGTGCCCTCATCGGTGAAGTCATCGATGACGACGTAGACCGGGATCCCGGCCAGGGCGTACCGCCGACGCTTCTCGTCCCGGCTGTGGGCGTCCGCGCCGGGGGCCACGACCCCGGCGACCAGGGACACCCGGGTCGCGTCCACGCCGCACCCTTCCTTGTCGCGGATCGCCGCCAGATCCTCGGACGCCACGAAGAGGCAGGGGGCGCACACCTTCCGGCCGTGGACGACGTCGATGTCCTGGTGGACCTGGAAGCCGCTGCCGGCGAGCCGGGCATCCAGGGCTCCACGGAGGCGGTGGGCGAGGACGTCGTGGCGACGGCGGCCGGGGGGCAGCACCTCGATGGCCGCTTCGATGATCTCGGCCCGGTAGCCCTCCGGAAGGTCCATGGCCTTCCGGGCCTGCCAGAGCACCTCATCGAGCCCTCGGTCACAGCAGGCCTCTTGGGCGAGAGCGGACATCGCGGGACCTCACAGGGCGAGTGCGGACGACGATCGGACAGGGGCGACGCCGGTGACCGTACCCCCGTCCGGGCCGGGCGTCCGCCCGGTGAAAGGTTCATCCGCGCGGACTCCACCCCTACGGACGACCAGACGACGAAGGCCCCGCCCCGGTGGTGAACACCGGGGCGGGGCCCTCGTACGAGCGGGGACCGGAGGTCAGAAGCGGCGCGTGATCAGGGCGCGCTTGACTTCCTGGATCGCCTTCGTGACCTCGATGCCGCGCGGGCAGGCATCGGTGCAGTTGAAGGTCGTGCGGCAGCGCCACACGCCGTCCTTGTCGTTCAGGATCTCCAGCCGCTGCTCGCCGGCCTCGTCGCGCGAGTCGAAGATGAAGCGGTGCGCGTTGACGATCGCCGCCGGGCCGAAGTACTGGCCGTCGTTCCAGAACACCGGGCACGAGGACGTGCACGCGGCGCACAGGATGCACTTGGTGGTGTCGTCGAAGCGCTCGCGGTCCTCGGCGGACTGCAGGCGCTCACGCGTCGGCTCGTTGCCGTTGGTGACCAGGAACGGCATGACGTCGCGGTACGCCTGGAAGAAGGGCTCCATGTCGACGACGAGGTCCTTCATCACCGTGAGGCCCTTGATGGCCTCGACGGTGATCGGCTTCTCCGGGTTGATGTCCTTGATCAGCGTCTTGCAGGCGAGCCTGTTCTTGCCGTTGATCCGCATCGCGTCGGAGCCGCAGATGCCGTGCGCGCACGAGCGACGGAAGGTCAGCGTGCCGTCGAGGTCCCACTTGATCTTGTGGAGACCGTCGAGCACGCGCTCCTTCGGGTCGATCTCGATCTGGAAGTCCTGCCACTGCGGCTCGTCCGAGATCTCGGGGTTGAAGCGGCGGATCCGGAACGTGACCGTGATGAAGGGCGAGGCCGCGGCCGCCGCCTCCATCTCGTCCGTCTTGGACAGGGTCGGGGTGGCCATCAGTACTTACGCTCCATCGGCTGGTAGCGGGTGACGACGACGGGCTTGTAGTCCAGCCGGACGGAGTCCTGGCCGTTGTCGTCGACCTCGCGGTACGCCATGGTGTGGCGCATGAAGTTGACGTCGTCGCGGTTCGGGTAGTCCTCGCGGTAGTGACCGCCGCGGGACTCCTTGCGCGCGAGCGCGGACACGGCCATGACCTCGGCCAGGTCGAGCAGGTTGCCCAGCTCGATGGCCTCCAGCAGGTCCGTGTTGAAGCGCTTGCCCTTGTCCTGGACGGACACGTTCTTGTAGCGCTCGCGCAGTTCCGCGATCTTGTCGACCGCGGTCTTGATGGTCTGCTCCGTACGGAAGACCATCACGCAGGCGTCCATCGTCTCCTGGAGCTCCAGGCGCAGTTCCGCGACCCGCTCCTTGCCCGTGGAGTTGCGCAGGTGCTCGACCAGGTCGGCCACCTGCTGCGCCGGGTTCTCGGGGAGCTCGACGTAGTCGTTCTCCTGCGAGTACTTCGCCGCGGCGATGCCCGAGCGCTTGCCGAAGACGTTGATGTCCAGCAGCGAGTTGGTGCCCAGACGGTTGGCGCCGTGCACCGACACGCACGCGACCTCGCCGGCCGCGTACAGGCCCGGGACGACGGTGGTGTTGTCCGCCAGGACCTCACCCTCGACGTTGGTCGGGATGCCGCCCATGGCGTAGTGCGCGGTGGGCTGGATCGGGATCGGGTCCGTGTACGGCTCGATGCCCAGGTAGGTGCGCGCGAACTCGGTGATGTCCGGGAGCTTGGCGTCGAGCTGCTCCGGCGGCAGGTGCGTCAGGTCCAGGTACACGTGGTCACCGGCGGGACCGCAGCCGCGGCCCTCGCGGATCTCGGTGTAGATGGAGCGCGAGACGACGTCACGGGACGCGAGGTCCTTCATGACCGGCGCGTACTTCTCCATGAAGCGCTCGCCGTCCTTGTTGCGGAGGATGCCGCCCTCACCGCGGGCGCCCTCCGTCAGCAGGATGCCCATGCGCCAGATGCCCGTCGGGTGGAACTGGAAGAACTCCATGTCCTCCAGCGGCAGGCCGCGGCGGTAGCAGGCCGCCTGGCCGTCACCCGTGAGGGTGTGCGCGTTGGAGGTCACCTTGAAGAACTTGCCGGTGCCGCCGGAGGCGTAGATGACGGCCTTCGCCTGGAACACGTGGATCTCGCCGGTGGCGAGCTCGTACGCGACCACACCGGCCGACTTCTTGACGCCGTCGACCTCGACCAGGAGCTGGTCCAGGACGTAGAACTCGTTGAAGAACTCCACGCCCTCCTTGACGCAGTTCTGGTACAGCGTCTGGAGGATCATGTGGCCCGTGCGGTCCGCGGCGTAGCAGGACCGGCGGACCGGCGCCTCGCCGTGGTTGCGGGAGTGACCGCCGAAGCGGCGCTGGTCGATGGTGCCGTCCGGCGTGCGGTTGAACGGCAGGCCCATCTTCTCCAGGTCGAGGACCGCGTCGATGGCCTCCTTCGCCAGGATCTCGGCGGCGTCCTGGTCGACCAGGTAGTCACCGCCCTTGACCGTGTCGAAGGTGTGCCACTCCCAGTTGTCGTCCTCCACGTTGGCCAGCGCGGCGGCCATGCCGCCCTGCGCGGCACCCGTGTGGGAGCGGGTGGGGTAGAGCTTCGTCAGCACCGCGGTGCGGCTGCGCTTCGTCGACTCGATGGCGGCGCGCATGCCCGCGCCACCCGCGCCGACGATGACGGTGTCGTACTTGTGGATCTTCATTGGTTTCGCCTCAGCCCCGTTGCCTAGCGGATGTTCGGGTCGAAGGTGAAGATCACCAGCGTGCCCAGAAGGATGGTGAACACCGTGGCGGTGTAGAGCAGGCCCTTCAGCCACAGCCGCGTGTTGGCGCGCTCCGCGTAGTCGTTGATGACGGTACGCAGACCGTTGGAGCCGTGCAGCATGGCCAGCCACAGCATCAGCAGGTCCCAGACCTGCCAGAACGGGGACGCCCAGCGGCCCGCCACGAAGGCGAAGCCGATCTTGGAGACGCCGCCGTCCAGCACCAGCTGGATCAGCAGGTGGCCGATGACGAGCACCACGAGGACGATGCCCGAGAGGCGCATGAAGAGCCAGGCGACCATCTCGAAGTTGCCGCGGGTCGAGCGCGGCGTCTTGCCGGTGCGCTTGCGCGGGGCTTCGATGTAGGGCGCCGGGTTGTCGACGTCGTAGAGGCTCACGTCCTCCACCGCGCCGGCCGCCTGGGCGGAGGAAGCGTCAGAAACTGTGTTGTTCGAAGACATGGCGCGCGTCACTTCCCGAACAGTTCAGCAGCTGCGTGGCCCAGTACGGGGTACAGGGCGCCGATCATCAGGAAGACCCAGAGGGACACGACCCACCAGAGCATGTGCTTCTGGTAGCGCGGGCCCTTGGACCAGAAGTCCACGGCGATGACACGGAGACCGTTGAGCGCGTGGAAGAGGATTGCGGCGACGAGGCCGTACTCCAGCAGCGCGACGATCGGATTTTTGTAGGTAGCCACGACATCGTCGTACGCCTCGGGAGAGACGCGGACGAGAGCGGTGTCGAGGACGTGTACGAACAGGAAGAAGAAAATGAGGACGCCGGTGACTCGATGAGCCACCCAGGACCACATTCCTTCCCGGCCGCGGTACAACGTTCCAGCCGGCACGGAAAACCCTCCGGAAGCGGGGCGGGGGCCAGCCGGCTTCGTTGTCGGTCGGGCCCGGCCGGGTACGGTCCACCGGCCCCGGACATCGTAGCGACGCTTTGTCGGTTCCTTCGCGCGGGGGTCATCGGTGTGATCAAACAGGCACGGACGGGCTATCCCACAGGGGAAAATAGCCCGAAATCCGCTGCGAACAGCCCATTGCCCGGGGCCGCCCGGTCCAACAGCCGCGGCAGTCGGTCCATCAGGTCGGCGAGTCGGGCCTGCGCGAGGCGGCGCAGCTCGTCCGCGGAGATGGCCCGCTCCTCGTCGATCTCGTGGGTCATGCGGCGCCGGATCGCGCCCAGCAGCTGGTCCGCCCGCTCCTCCGGGGGGTGTCCGGCCAGGCAGATCACGAAGGCGTGGCCGAAGGTGCGCTCGTACTGCGCGTGGGCCGCGTCGAGCGCGAGCAGCGCCGCGTACGGGGCGCCGCGGCCCAGCTCCGCCGGGAACTCGCCGCTCAGCGCCTCGGTGAGGTCCGCCTGCGAGAGGTCGTACGAGGCCTCGTCCGCGGCGGCGAGCAAAGACGCGGCGTCGGGGTAGGGGCGGTGGGTGGCGACGCGGTGGGCCCAGCGCCGGCTTCCGCAGCAGTGCAGCAGGATGGCGTGGGCGTCTTCGTGGGAGAGGGCGTTGAACCGCGTCAGCCCGGGGCCGTGGCCGGGGGCTCCGCCGGGGACGGTGGAGCGCCCCCCGGGCTTCGCCCCGGGAGTGCCCCGCTCACCCCCAGGGGCCTGTGCCGGAAGGTGGCTGGACAGCGGGGGGCTCCTCGGTGCGCGGCGCGGGTGTGCCGCCACGCTATCGAGGCGCGGCCGGGTGTGCTGTACCCGAATGAGGTTTTCACCCGGAAGTGAGCCGAAAGGATGACGTGAGGCATGTGTGAACGCGCCGGACCCACTGAACGGGCGACCCCGCGGGGCCGTGTGAGGGGGAGGACGACCGAGGCCGCCACCCCCCACAGGAGAGGCCCCGGTCGCCATCCGTCACGGACTCGTGCGACAAGCCCGTACTCCAGTCAGCGCCTCGGGTGCGTTTTGTGTCACACCTCGCTCCGCGCAGGTTTGGTTGCAGGTTGTACAACTCGTGGACGAAGGTGCCTGAAAGCCGTAACGTGCTGATTTGCGCCACACGTACAGGACAGTGAACGGGTTGGGGACTTTGCTGGGGGACGACGCGGAGCTGACCGCCGCGGTGCTCGCGGCACAGCACGGCGATGAGAACGCGTTCCGTACTGTGTACCGCGCCGTGCACCCGCGCCTGCTCGGATACGTACGGACGCTCGTCGGCGACGGCGACGCGGAGGACGTCACTTCCGAGGCCTGGCTGCAGATCGCCCGCGACCTCGATTCCTTCACCGGCGACGCGGACCGCTTCCGGGGCTGGGCCGCCCGCATCGCCCGCAACCGCGCCCTCGACCACATCCGGATGCGCGGCCGCCGCCCCGCGATAGGCGGCGACGAGAGCGAACTCACGAACCACACCGCCGACAGCGATACGGCGGGCCTCGCGATGGAGTCCCTGTCCACCGGCCGCACCATGGCGCTGATAGCCCGCCTCCCGCAGGACCAGGCCGAGGCCGTCGTGCTCCGGGTGGTCGTCGGACTCGACGCGAAGAGCGCGGCGGAGACCCTCGGCAAGCGCCCGGGCGCCGTCCGCACCGCCGCCCACCGGGGCCTGAAGAAGCTGGCGGAGCTGCTCAGCAGCGAACTGGCCGAGGAGGGGGCTTCCGGAACCGGCCCTCCGGTCGGCCATAATGCCGGAGGCCGGACGCGGGACGGCGGAGGCGAGAGGGATCTCGATGCCGTTCCGGCGCAGCGCGGCCCCGGCGGGAGCCTCGTAGAACAAACCGGTGTGACGCATTCACGTTGGCGGACGCAGAAGGACATGTGATGGCCGACGAGCGCAACAGGTGGCTGGACCAGGCCGCGGCGGACGAACTGCTGCGCGGAGCACCGGTCGGACCTGTCGCCGACCAGCGTGCCCGGGCCGAGGCCGACCGCCTCCGCGCCGCCCTCGACACCCTCGCCCCGACCCTCCCGCACCCGGCCGCCGGCCCGGAGCTGCCCGGCGAGGCCGCCGCCCTGGCCGCCTTCCGCGCGGCGCACGGCACGGTCCGGCCCGAGGAGCCCGGGTCGGCGGCGGCCCACGAACCCCTGGTGGAACTCGGCCGCGAGGACCACCGCGCGGCCGAACTCCTCGTACGCACCCGCCCGCCGCGGCGGAATACGGCCGTCCGGTTCGGGCTGGCGGCCGCGCTGGCGAGCGTCGCCGTCGGCGGACTGGCCGCGGCCGTCGGGACCGGGCTGCTGGACCAGGGCTCGCACACCTCCGCCGGACCGCTGCCGTCGGTGTCCGTGAGCACCGGGGGGAATCCGGCGCCGACCGGGGACGGCGGTGGCCTGCGGCCGCTGCGCTCCCCGCAGGCGCGGCCCACCGAGCCGTTCGGCGGCGGCGGCTTCGCCTCCGTCGGACCCTCGCACTCGCCCGGCCAGGACGCCGGCGTGGACGCGGCCCCGGACCCGGACGGGCATGCGGCGGTGGGCGGCGCCGCCGGGACCTCCTCGCCGCCCGCCTCCGGCGGCGGCGCCGTCAAGGACGGCGGCCAGGACCGGCCGACGGCCGGCACCAAGGAGCGCGAGCGGGACCGCGACCGCGACCGGGAGAACACGGTCAAGGCCGCCGACCTGTGCGAGGCCTACCGGGCGGGGCAGATGAACGACGACCGGCGCGAGCGGCTGTCGAAGCTGGCCCGGGGCACCGCGCGGATCGCGAGGTACTGCGAGGCGCTGCTGGACGTGGCCCGCGACGGCGACATCGCCGGCGCCACGGGGACCTCCAGCGGTTCGGGGCGGTCGACGACCGACGGCCCCGGCCCCGGGAGCGACGCCCTACAGGCCCCGACCCCGACCGCCACGCGCGGATCGCTCGGCTTCCGCAGCCGGCTGTAACGCGTCCCGGCCCCCCGTCACACACGGCTGTAACACTTTTCGAGCCGCCGGCGCAGTACATATCGAGCCGACTGGTCATCGGCCGCGCATGAGCCGGGGTTCCCCCCGTACCTCTGGGCTCTGCGCAACCGGCGCGGGCGGGACACGTTCCCCCGGTCCCGCCCGCGCCCATTAATCTCCGGACCCGCCGACGACCCGGCGGGGTCCGGTCACCAGTAGACGACGACCTTGTCGCCGACCTTCACGTCGTCGAAGAGCTTCGACAGCTTGGCCTTGTCACGGACGTTGACGCAGCCGTGCGAGGCGCCGCCGTAGCCGCGGGCCGCGAAGTCCGCGGAGTAGTGCACCGCCTGGCCGCCGCTGAAGAACATCGCGTACGGCATGGGCGTGTGGTAGATCGTCGACGTCCACTCCTTGGCCTTCCAGCCCACGTCGAACACGCCCTCGCGGGTCGGGGTGTTCTCCGAGCCGAAGCGGACGTCCATCGTGGAGACCACCTTGCCGTCGATCATCCAGGCGAGGGTGCGGCTCTCCTTGCTGATGCACATCACCCGGCCCGTCATACAGCGCGGGTCCGGCGCGTCGACCTCGTTGACGGTCGGCGGGCGCAGTTCGTCCGCGGTGGGCTTCTTGGTCAGGCCCTGGATCTTCTTCCAGGTCTGCGCGTCCACGGAGCCGCTCGCGGTGAGCCCGTTCTTCGACTGGAAGGACTTGACCGCCGCCGTCGTCTTCGACCCGTAGAAGCCGGTGGGCGCGACGGCCATCAGCTTGAGCTGCTTCAGGCGGGCCTGGAGCTCGCGCACCTGCTCGCTGTCGTCGCCGTTCGCCATGATCGCCTTGACGGACGGCGAGGCCGACGGGGAGGAGGAGGCGGACGCGGAGGCGGAGGGGGAAGCCGAAGACGCGGAGGGGGACGGCGACGCGGAGGAATCGCCGGCCGGCTTGTCGTCGGAGGAGGGGGAACTCTCGGGGGTGGTGACCGCCGCGGACGCGGAGGGGGCCGTGGGAGCGGAGCCGGTGTTCTCCGTCTTCTGCGGCCCACAGGCGGTCGCGGCGAGCGCGACGGCGGTGGCCAGGCCGAGCGTGCGGGCCATTACTCTCTGGCGGTGCATGGCGGTCCCCCGAATTCCCAGTCGTGTTGTCTGCGTTTATCTAGGTGATGCCTGCCGGGCGTGGAGAGTTGCGCCCGGCCGTCCGATGTTGCGCCATTGTGACCGGGGCCCGGACCGGGCCGTCGCGGCGGAAGTACCCCCAGTGCGGAGGGTCACGGGCAGATGGCGAACACCGAGAGCGGGATCCCGATCGAACCCGTCTACGGGCCGGCGGCCCTGACGGACTGGGACCCGACGGACAAACTGGGTGAACCAGGGTCATATCCCTACACCCGGGGGGTCTATCCCACGATGTACACGGGCCGGCCCTGGACCATGCGGCAGTACGCCGGGTTCGGCACGGCCGCCGAGTCCAACGCCCGGTACCGCCAGCTCATCGAGGGCGGCGGCACCGGGCTCTCGGTCGCCTTCGACCTGCCCACCCAGATGGGGCACGACTCCGACGCCCCGCTCGCGCACGGTGAGGTCGGCAAGGTCGGCGTGGCCGTCGACTCCGTCGAGGACATGCGGGTGCTGTTCGAGGGGATCCCGCTCGACCGGGTCTCCACCTCGATGACCATCAACGCGCCCGCCGCCCTGCTCCTGCTGCTGTACCAGCTCGTCGCCGAGGAACACGGCATCCCGGGCGAGCGGCTGACGGGGACGATCCAGAACGACGTCCTGAAGGAGTACATCGCGCGCGGCACCTACATCTTCCCGCCCGGCCCCTCCCTGCGGCTGACCGCCGACACCTTCCGCTACTGCCGGGCCGAGATCCCCCGGTGGAACACCATCTCCATCTCCGGCTACCACATGGCCGAGGCCGGGGCCTCGCCCGCGCAGGAGGTCGCCTTCACCCTCGCCGACGCGATCGCGTACGTCCGTACCGCCATCGGCGCGGGCATGGCGGTGGACGAGTTCGCGCCCCGGCTGTCGTTCTTCTTCGTCGCCCGCACCACGCTCCTGGAGGAGGTCGCGAAGTTCCGCGCCGCCCGGCGGATCTGGGCCCGCGTCATGCGGGAGGAGTTCGGGGCGCGGGACCCGAAGTCGCAGATGCTGCGCTTCCACACCCAGACGGCCGGGGTCCAGCTGACGGCGCAGCAGCCCGAGCTGAACCTCGTACGGGTCGCCGTACAGGGGCTGGCCGCCGTGCTGGGCGGGACCCAGTCGCTGCACACCAACTCCTTCGACGAGGCGATCGCGCTGCCGACGGAGAAGTCGGCGCGGCTCGCCCTGCGCACGCAGCAGGTGCTGGCGTACGAGACGGACGTACCGCACACGGTGGACCCCTTCGCGGGGTCGTACGCGGTGGAGCGCATGACCGACGAACTGGAGGCGGCGGCGCTCGCGCTGATGCGGCGGGTCGAGGACCTGGGCGGCGCGGTCGCCGCGATCGAGGCCGGGTTCCAGAAGGGCGAGATCGAGCGGAACGCGTACCGGATCGCGCGGGAGCAGGAGAGCGGGGAGCGGGTGGTGGTCGGCGTCAACCGCTTCGCGCTCGCGCGGGAGGAGCCGTACGCACCGCTGCGGGTCGACCCGGCGATCGAGGCCCGCCAGTGCGAGTCGCTCGCGCGCCTGCGGGCGACCCGCGACACCCCGGCGGTGACCGCCGCCCTCACGGCCCTGCGCGAAGCGGCGGCGGGCCCGGCGAACGTCCTCTACCCGATGAAGGAAGCCCTCCGCGCCCGCGCCACGATCGGCGAGGTCTGCACCACCCTGCGCGAGGTCTGGGGGACGTACGAGCCGACCGGTTCCACATGGTGAAACCGGGTGGCGCGACAGGCGCGTACCCGTGCGACACTCCTGCACATGCTGGGTGTCACGGATCTGCCGACCTATATCGCCGGCCTCATATTGATCATTTTGTTGCCGGGGCCGAATTCGCTCTACGTGCTTTCCGTCGCCGCGCGGCGCGGGGTGCGGACCGGGTACAAGGCCGCCGCCGGGGTGTTCACCGGGGACGCCGTGCTGATGGTGCTCGCCGCCGCCGGGGCGGCCTCGCTGCTGCGGACCAGTCCGATGCTGTTCGGCGTCGTCAAGCTGCTCGGCGCCGGGTACCTCACCTGGCTCGCCATCGGCATGATGCGCGGCGCCTGGGCGCTGTGGCGCTCCCGCCACGGCGAGGAGGGCGTCGCGGCGGAGGCCGCCGCCCCGGAGGGCGACACCGAGCGGCCGTACCGGCGGGCGCTGCTGATCAGCCTGTTCAACCCGAAGGCGATCCTGTTCCTGGTCTCCTTCTTCGTGCAGTTCGTGGACCCCGGCTACGCCTACCCGGCGCTGTCCTTCCTGGTCCTCGGCGCGCTGCTGCAGACCGGCAGCTTCCTCTACCTCACGCTGCTGATCTTCGGCGGGACCCGCCTCTCGGAGGCCTTCCGCCGCCGCAAGCGGCTCTCCGTCGGCGCGACCTCGGCGGCGTCCGTCCTCTTCCTCGGGTTCGCCGCCAAGCTCGCCGTCAGTTAGCCGGCCGGTCGGCGCGGTCGGCCGGCGGACCGTCAGCCGTCGAGGAGTCTGCGGAGTTTCGGGCCCAGCGGGCGTTCCACCAGCCGGTGGATCCCCCAGGCCAGGGCCAGCATGAACACCAGCGTCAGCGCGAAGGTGGCCGGCGCCGGGATGCCCGCCCCGCGGTGCAGGGCCTTGATGACCACCCACCCCAGGTGCTCGTGCACCAGGTAGAACGGGTACGTCAGCGCCCCCGCCACCGTCAGCCACCTCCAGCGCGCCCACGCCAGCTTGCCGAGGGCGACCAGGGCGACGGCCGCGAACCCGGCCGTGACGATCGCGATGATCACCAGCGAGCTGCGGTACGAGAAGAACTTCGGGTTCGGCGCGTGCCACAGCCCCGCCACCGCGTAGTGCTGCCCGATCAGCCAGCCGGTCAGGGCCACGGCCCAGGCCAGCCGGTCGCGGTGGTCGCGGTGCACCAGGTACAGGCCGATGCCGCCGATGAAGAACGGCGCGTACTGCGGCATCAGGGCCTGGCTGAGGAACGCCTTGCCCGCCGGGTCGCCCGCGTCGACGAGGACGGCGGCGACGGTCCAGACCCCGCAGAACAGCAGGGTCCGGCGGCGGCCGCCGCCCGGCAGGACCACGCAGAGCGCGAACAGGACGTAGAACCGCAGCTCGACCCAGAGCGTCCAGCACACCCCGAGCACCCGGTCGGCGCCCAGCGGCTGCTGGAGCATCGTCAGGTTGAGCAGGAAGTCGGAGGGCGAGACCGCCTCGACCGCGACCGTGACCAGGATCAGTGCCACCCAGTACGCCGGGTAGAGCCGGGCGGCCCGCGAGGCGGCGAAGGCGCGGACCGTACGGCCCTGGGCGCTCATGCAGATCACGAAGCCGCTGATGACGAAGAAGATCTGGACGCCGAGCGGGCCGTACGCGAACCAGGTCGAGGCCTCGGGGAACATCTTGTTCGGGGACGCCCCCCAGGCCTTGGCCACCTCCCCGCCGCGCCCGCCGTAGTGGTACCCGGCGACCATCAGCGCGGCGAGCAGCCGCAGCCCGTCCAGGGCGCGCAGCCGGTCGCCCCCGGCCTTCGGCGCGGGTCCGGCCCCGGTGCGCGCGGCCGGTATCGCCGGGGCGGCGGTCATCGCCTGCCCCGCATCCGGCGGACCCGCCGGACCTGGCGGACGGCGCGGCGCACGGCCGGGCTGCGGGTGAGGAAGGTCAACTGGGCGGGGATGCCGCCGGGCAGCCCCTGGCTCGCCAGCCGGCGCCGGCTGAAGTAGCGCCAGGTGCGCTCGTCGAGGTGGCGGGTCAGGTACGCCTCGGCCGCCCCGCGGTGTTCGACGAGGATCCGCGGCTGCATCGCGAAGCCGACGGCGCTCAGCAGGCCGCCCAGCCGGGAGGAGACCTCCTCGGGGCCGGGGGCGCTCCAGCCGCGCACGGCGTCGGTGTCGGCGAGGTCGGGGAGCAGCGCGTCGACCACGGTGAGCGGGACGCGGTTGCTGTTCTGGTACGGGGAGAGGCGGCCGAGCACCGTCTTCGTGCCGGCGCGGGCGACGGGCAGCCCGAACAGGGTGGCGGCCGTCAGCAGCCCGGTGGAGAAGCAGCCGACGACCAGCGCCGGGCGGACCCGCTGGTACAGCACCTCGGCGAGCACCGGGCTGTCCAGCACGGTCAGGCGGGCGCCGAGCCGCTCGGCCTCGGCCTCGGCCCGGCGGGCGTACAGGGCGGGGGCGCTGGGGTGCGGCTTGAAGACGAGCTCCCGGTGGCCCAGGGCGAACGCGCCGCGGACCATCTCGGCGTGCAGTTCCTCCTCCTGGGCGGGGCTGATCAGGTCGAGGGCGGAGAGGTACTGGCCGAGCAGCAGCGCCGGGGCCTCCTCGGAGGCGGGCGGGCGCGCGCCGTCCGGGGCGACGGCCGCGAGCTCGGCGAGGACCTTGAGGAACTCCTCGGTCGGCACCAGCTCGGCCGGTACGCCGAACTCGGTGAGCAGCAGCGGCTCCAGCCCGGGTACGAGGTCCAGGTGCAGCACCCGCCGCACCCGCATCCCGATCTGCGGGTCGAGCCGGACGCGGGTGGGCCCGTAGCTCATCAGTCCGTCGGCGTAGACGTCGACGGCGGCGCCGGGGAAGAGCTGGCACAGGCTCTGCGCGGGCGGCACCTGGAGGGACTCCACGATCAGCTCGACGCGGTCGTCGCCGAGTCCCCACAGGGTGCGCAGGTGGCGCTCCCAGAGGGGGACGTCGTCCGCGCGCGGGGACCAGGAGCTCGGGTGCTGCGGCTCGATGACGGCGTTCCAGTCGAGGACCTCGTCGAAGCGGGTGCTCAGGGTGGCGAAGCCGGGCATGTCGGCGAGCCGGGGGCTGACCTCGGCGGCGAGGGCGTGGTCGCTGGTCAGCAGGATCCGGCGGTCGGCGGCCGGGAAGCTGCCGGCGTCCACGGCGGCGGCGAGGGTGGCCGTCCCGTAGAGGGTGGAGCCGATGAAGATCTGCGTCAGGCTCACGCTGCCGCCCCCGACGGGGTGCGGCGGCGGAGCCTGCGCAGCAGGGCGGAGCGGTCGGCGTCCATCGAGGCCAGGGCCTGGTCCAGGACGTCCTGGGGCATGCGCCCGAGCGCGGCCGCGCTCATCGAACGGAGTTTCTTGGCCACGGCCGGTTCGAACCTTTCAAGAGACCCGTTGTGGTGCGCGATGATCGCACAATACGTTCGCACGGCTTTCGGGAGCAGAAGATCACATTCCCGGTCGGCCGCGGTTTCCGAAATCACCTGGTCAAATGCGCGCATGAAATCGAGCTGGCGCTCGTCGCCGATCTGCGTCAGCGAGGTGGAAACCCCGCGACGGTAGAAGATTCCGGGCATTCCGACCGCCGCGAAGGATTTCGCCTCCCGGTGCAGCCGCCAGATCCAGGGCCGGTCCTCGGCCGTCCGCAGCCCGTCGGTGAAGTGCAGCAGGCCCCGGTCCAGCAGCCGCCGGTGGTACATCCCGGCCCAGGCGTACGGATAGTCCACCGAGGTGGCCCGGTCCGCGGGCAGGATCCCCGAACGCGGATCGGCGACGACCCCGTGCGCACCGAAGGGAACGCGCTGCACGGAGCGGGCCCGCCCGGTGACCCTGACATGGTCGTTGCGGACGAAATCGCAGTTCAGGGCCTCAATGGCGGCCACCATACGGGCCAGGTGGCCCGGCGCCAGCCAGTCGTCGCCGTCCATGAAGGCGAGGTACTCGCCCCGGGCCGCGTCCAGACCGGTGTTCCGCGCGGTCGCCAGACCGCCGTTGCGCTCGTGGCGCAGGTGCACCGCGCCGGGCAGCTCCCGCGCGGCCCGTTCCAGAAGGTCGGGAGTCCCGTCCGTCGAGTGGTCGTCGACGAGCAGGAACTCGAAGTCGTCCCGGGCGTTGAGCGCGAGACTTTTCAGGGCATCCGGTGCATATGTCTGCACGTTGTAGAACGGCACGACAACAGAGAGCTTGAACACCTGCGAGACGTTAGGCCGTCGTCCGGCATTCACCATGGCCCGCATACATATTCCATGTGAACGAAGCGGGGCGGGGGAGTTAACCGGTGCGGATTCGCATGACGTAGACGGGTTGTTAACCCGCTGTTGTGCGGTCGTTGGGCCGATCACCGAAATTGCGGAATAGCTTCTGCCGCGTGCCAGTCAGCAATCGATCAGCGCAACGCTCCGCTCCCCGCTCTCCTCTTCGGGTCGCCGTACTCGCCGATTCGGATACGCGGTGGAAATGGGGCGCCCTCACCGCCCGCCGCCTCGCGCCCGGCCACCGGCTCACCGGCCACCTGCTGCGCGGCCGGGCCACCCCCACCGCGCGCCAGCTCGGCGAGGTGGGGGTCCGGGCCGACCGGCTGACCGAGGTGACCTGCGCGGAGTTCCTCGCGGACATCGAGCGCGAGCGCTACGACGTGGTCGTCCTCGCCCTCGTCGGCGGGGCCGTCCAGGCCGTTCTGCACGGCGTCCGCGCCCTGTGGCCCGACCCGGCCGCCCGCCCGGTGATCGTCACCGGGTACGTGGGCGTCGTGTACGAGAAGCTCGCCGACGGGCTGCTGCTGCGCCACGGCGCCGACCTCGTCCTCGCCAACTCCCGCCACGACGCGCAGCGGTTCCGCGCCGTGTACGAGGGGGTGGGCGCCGACGCGGGCTGCGTCACCGAGACCGTGCTGCCCTTCCTCGGCGGGGCCGCGTACGAGCCGGCCGGGAGCCGGGCCACGACGGTCGTCTTCGCCGTGCAGCCCTCGGTGCCCGAGAGCCGCGCCGACCGCGCGTACCTGCTGGAGCGGGCCGCCGGACACGCCCGGCTGCACCCGGACCGGGAGGTGCTGGTCAAACTGCGCAGCCGGCCCGGGGAGCACACCACGCACCTGGAGGAGCAGCCGTACCAGCGGCTCGCCGCGAAGGTCCCCGGCGGCCTCCCCGCCAACTGCCGCCTCGCGTACGGGAACATGGGCGAGGTCCTCGACGGCGCCGACCTGCTGGTCACCGTGTCGTCCACCGCCGCGCTGGAGTCCCTGCACCGGGGCATCCCGACGGCCGTCCTGACGGACCTCGGCATCCGCGAGGCGCTGGGCAACCACCACTTCCTCGGCTCGGGCTGCCTGGCCTCCTGGGACCAACTGGACGCGGGGCTGCTGCCGCAGGGCGACCCGGAGTGGCTGGCGGCGCAGGGCGTGGCCCCGCTCGCCACCACCCCGCTCGCCACCACCCCACTCGCCGCCGGGGCCGTCGCAGACGCCACCGCCGCAGACGCCGCCGCAGACGCCGACGTGTTCGCCGCCGCGCGGGCCCGCCTCGCCGCGCTGCTGGAGCTGCCCGGGCTCCCGCCCGTGGCCCCGTACTACACGCTGACCACCGCCCCCCGGTACCTGCCCGGGATCCTCGCCCGCCACCACCTCGCCGCCGACGGCACCCCGCTGCCCGGCGCCGCCCGCGAGGGCGCCGAGCCGTCGCGGCTGCGCCGCCGGCTCCGCTCGCACCTGCGCGACGCCGCCCGCGGGCTCTACCGACACGGGGTCCAGCGCGTGGCCCCGCTCATCCGCCGAATGGGAGAACTGTGAGCCGCCGAGTTCTGGCCGTCATCCCCGCCCGGGGAGGGTCCAAGGGCGTCCCGGGCAAGAACCTGGCCGAGGTCGCCGGGATCCCGCTCGTCGCCCGCGCCGTACGGGCCTGCCTCGCCGCCCCGACCGTGACCGACGTGGTGGTCTCCACCGACGGCGAGGACATCGCCGCGGCGGCCACCGCCGCCGGGGCCACGGTGATCCGCCGCCCCTCCGCGATCTCCGGGGACACCGCGAGCAGCGAAGCGGCCGTGCTGCACGCCCTCGACGCCTTCGAGGAACCGCGCTCGGTCACCGTCGACGTGGTCCTCCTCGTCCAGTGCACGAGCCCCTTCCTGACCTCCTCCGACGTGGAATCGGTGGCCGCCGCCGTCGCGGCCGGCGACGCCGACTCGGCGCTGACCGTCGCCCCCTTCCACGGGTTCCTCTGGCGCACCCGGGACGGCGCCGGCCACGGCGTCAACCACGACGAGGCCGTTCGCCCGCGCCGCCAGGACCGCCCCCAAGACCTGCTGGAGACCGGCGCCGCCTACGCGATGGACGCCGCCGGATTCCGCACCGCCCGGCACCGGTTCTTCGGGCGCACCCTGCCCGTCGCGACCGACCCGGCCCGGGTGCTGGAGATCGACGATCCGCACGATCTCGCCCGCGCCCGGCTGCTCGCCCCCCTGTTCGACGTACCGCCGGCCAGGGGCGACCGATCCGACCCGACGCTCACACCCCTTGAGCACACCCCCGCACCCTCGCACCGAAGGACGTCACCTGCCATGACCGCCAACGCCAACTCCCGTCTGCGCACCTTCGGCCGGCGCACCGCCGGCCCCGGCCGGCCCGTCTACGTCGTCGGCGAGATCGGCATCAACCACAACGGCGAGCTGGAGAACGCCCTCGCCCTCATCGACGCCGCCGCCGAGGCCGGCTGTGACGCCGTGAAGTTCCAGAAGCGCACCCCGGAGATCTGCACCCCGCGCGACCAGTGGGACATCGAGCGCGACACCCCCTGGGGCCGGATGACCTACATCGACTACCGCCACCGCGTCGAGTTCGGCGAGGAGCAGTACCGCGCCATCGACGAGCACTGCGCCAAGCGCGGCATCGACTGGTTCGCCTCCCCGTGGGACACCGAGGCCGTCGCCTTCCTGGAGAAGTTCGACGTCCCCGCCCACAAGGTGGCGTCCGCCTCCCTCACCGACGACGAGCTGCTGCGCGCCCTGCGCGCCACCGGCCGCACCGTCATCCTCTCCACCGGCATGTCCACCCCGAAGCAGATCCGCCACGCGGTGGAGGTGCTCGGCAGCGACAACATCCTGCTCTGCCACGCCACGTCGACGTACCCGGCCAAGGCCGAGGAGCTCAACCTGCGGGTCATCAACACCCTGCGCGACGAGTACCCCAACGTCCCGATCGGCTACTCCGGCCACGAGACGGGCCTGCAGACCACCCTGGCCGCCGTCGCCCTCGGCGCCGCCTTCGTCGAGCGCCACATCACCCTCGACCGCGCGATGTGGGGCTCCGACCAGGCCGCCTCCGTCGAGCCGGGCGGCCTGACCCGCCTGGTCCGCGACATCCGCACCATCGAGACCGCCCTCGGTGACGGCGTCAAGAAGGTCTACGAGTCCGAGCTCGGCCCGATGAAGAAGCTCCGCCGCGTCCAGGGCGACCTCGCCGGCGTCTGACCGCAGGCCCCCTCCGGTCCGACCGCGTCCGGCCGGCCGCAGTACGACGTTCCGCCCCGCCCCTGACGAGGAGTACGTGGTGACCCCTTCAGACTCCACCCTGGCTTTCGTCGAGAGCCCGGTCCAGCTGCTCAACGTGCTGGAATGGGCGCACGCCCAGGCCGCCGCGCGGGAGGGCGGGGGAGGGCTGCTCAGCGGCGTCCCGAGCCAGCCGGCCCGGCGGACCCCGGCCGGCCGGCCGGCCGCCGAGGCCGCGACCGGAGTGCGGATCGTCGTACTGCCGCCCGTGGACCCGATGTCCCGCGGTCAGCTGCGCCGGATGGCGGGGCTGGCCCGGGACGAGGGCCACGAGGTGCACTGGCAGGAGGCCCGCGGCGGCCGCCTCGCGCCGTTCAGGGCCCTCGCGGCGCTCTCCCGCGACGTGCGGCGGGCCCGCCGGGTCGTCGTGGGCGACCCGTTCTCCCGCTACGTACAGCTGCTGCTCACCCTGGTGAGGGCGCAGGAGCTGGTCGTGGTCGACGACGGCACCGCCACCATGGAGTTCGTCGCCCAGACCGCCCGCGGCGAGCGTCTGGTGCGCTGGCACCGGGTGGGCGGCGGCGGCCTGCCCGGCCGGGTGCGCGAACTCGCGTACGCCCCGGTCTCGGCGACCGCCCGGCGCCGCTTCACCCCGGCCGTCGGCCACGGCCGCCGCGTCGAGGTGTTCAGCTCGATGCCCGTCACCGTCCACGGCGGCATGACCCTGCGCGTCAACGACTTCGCCTGGACCCGCGCCCGGTTCGGCCCGCCGCGCCTGACCAAGGGCACCGACCTGGTCGGCACCTCCCTCGTGGAGACCGGGGTCGTCGAGCCCGCCCGCTACCTCGAAGCGGTGCGGACCCTGACCCGGACGTACGGGGCCACCCGCTACTTCGCGCACCGCCGGGAGTCCCCGGACAAGCTCAGGGCGCTGAGCGAGGCGACCGGGCTGGAGATCGTCCGCCCGGACCTCCCGCTGGAACTGATCGCCCGGCGCGGCCCGGTCGGTCGTACGATCGTCAGCTTTCCGTCTACGGTCGTCCACACGCTGCCGTACGCACTGACCGGTACCGGGGTGACCGTCGCCGTATGCGGCATCGACCCCGGCTGGCTCACCGGGACGGCCTCGCCGCGCGCCCGCAGCTTCCTGGCGGGGGTCACCGACACGGCCCGTGATGTGCGCAGACTCCCCGCCCAGGCGGCTCCGGCGGCCGGATGAGCGCGCGAGTTTACCCCCGGGCGCATCCGGTCATGCGTCCAGAGGCCGGGTTTCTTTCCCCTAACGGCATGAACTTTTCGTGATCTCCAGCCAGTTGGCGGGTGGGTGGGCCTACCCTTCAACAGGTGAACCAGTTGATGTCCCGCGAGTCCCAGACCGCCCAGCCCGGCACGCCCGACCGGCCCGAGCTGCCCGGCAAGCTTCCGGACCACCTGCGTGCCGAACTGATCGCCTTCCGTCGGGACTTGCACATGCACCCCGAGCTAGGACACCAGGAGTTCCGCACCACGGCGGCGATCAAGGCCCGGCTGGAGAAAGCCGGCCTGCGACCACGGGTGCTGAAGTCCGGAACGGGCCTCGTCTGTGACGTGGGCACCTGGGACGGGGTCCGGCCGATCCTGGCCCTGCGCGCGGACATCGACGCCCTGCCCATTCCGGACGCCAAGACCCACGTCCCGTACCGCTCGACCTTCCCGGACCGCGCCCACGCCTGCGGCCACGACGTGCACACCACGATCGTGCTCGGCGCCGGCCTGGTGCTCGCGGAGCTCGACCGGCAGGGGATGCTGCCCCGCGCGGTGCGGCTGCTGTTCCAGCCCGCCGAGGAGGTGCTCCCGGGCGGGGCCAGCGAGGCCATCGAGTCCGGGGTGCTGGACGGCGTGGGCAAGATCATCGCCGTCCACTGCGACCCCCGGGTCGACGCGGGCCGGATCGGGCTGCGCGCGGGTCCGATCACCTCGGCCTGCGACCGGCTGGAGGTCAGCCTCGACGGCCCCGGCGGGCACACCGCCCGCCCGCACCTGACCACCGACCTGGTCACGGCGGCGGCCCGGGTGGCCCTCGACGTACCGGCCGTGCTGGCCCGCCGGATGGACGCCCGCTCGGGCATGTCCATCACCTGGGGCCGGATCGAGGCGGGGCACGCCTGCAACGTGATCCCGATGCACGCGGAACTGTCCGGAACCGTGCGCTGCCTGGACATCAACGCCTGGCACGAGGCTCCCGACCAGATCCACGCGGCCATCGACGAGGTCGCCACGCTGCACCGGGCCAAGTCGGAGATCACCTACGTGCGCGGGGTGCCGCCGGTCGTCAACGACCCGGTGATCACCGAACTGCTCCGGGAGTCGATGGCGGCCCGCCGCGGCGCGGAGTCCGTCGAGGACACCGAGCAGAGCCTGGGCGGCGAGGACTTCTCCTGGTACCTGGAGCACGTCCCGGGAGCCATGGCCCGCCTGGGGGTCCGCGCGCCCGGCTCCGGCACCAAGCACGACCTGCACCGCGGGGACTTCGACGTGGACGAGTCCGCGATCGGCGTCGGAGTGGAGTTCTTCACGGCCGCCGCACTGATCGACGGACGCCGCACCGGGCCGGTCCGGTGACCTGGGGGCCGGATTCCGTACAACATGCGCAGGTCCGCCGGTAGCCGTGTCCAGCCCTTGGTACGCAAGGGCTGGACACGAGCGCAGTCACCGATCGGTCACTGTCCGGTTCGCGACGATCCGATAACGACTCATGAACGGGCCTTTAACTGACATCTACGCGCGTTACGATCGCCGCGAAACCAGCGCCGGTCGTGGCGCTTCGGTCAGGTTTTGAAGGAGCCTCCCCTTGCGCCGGATCACCAGGATCGCCACCGTGGGCATCGCGTCCGCGGCGCTGGCCCTCTCGGCCACCGCCTGTGGCGGAAAGAAGTCGTCCGACTCCACCGCGTCCTCGTCGGAGTCGTCGTCGAGCAGCAAGTCCGCAGCCATCGCGTATGACATCGGCGGCCGCGGCGACCAGTCCTTCAACGACGCCGCGTTCGCGGGTCTGGAGAAGGCTCAGAAGGACCTGAAGATCAAGGGTGCCGAGGCGGAGCCCAGCGAGGGCGAGAGCGAGGCCGACAAGGTCCAGCGCCTCACCGAGCTCGCGCGCAAGGGCAACAACCCGGTCATCGGTGTTGGTTTCGCGTACGCGCCGGCCATCAAGAAGGTCGCCGCGAAGTTCCCGAACACCACCTTCGGCCTCATCGACGACACCTCGGTGCAGGACAAGAACATCGCCAACCTGGTGTTCAACGAGGAGCAGGGCTCCTACCTGGCCGGCGTCGCCGCCGCCAAGGCGTCCAAGTCCGGCAAGGTCGGCTTCATCGGCGGTGTCGAGGTTCCGCTGATCAAGAAGTTCGAGGCGGGCTTCACGCAGGGCGTCAAGGACACCAACCCGAACGCCGAAGTGCTGTCGGCCTACCTGACGCAGCCGCCGGACTTCTCCGGTTTCGCCAAGCCCGACCTCGGCAAGGCCACCGCCCAGGGCCAGCTGGCCAAGGGTGCCGACGTGATCTACGCCGCCGCCGGTCTCGCCGGTTCCGGTGCGATCGAGGCCACCGCCACCGCCGGCAAGTGGGCCATCGGCGTCGACTCCGACCAGTACAACCAGGCCGGTCTGTCGAAGTACAAGGACAAGATCCTGACCTCGGTCACCAAGGACGTCCAGGACTCGGTCTTCAACCTGATCAAGTCGGTCGAGGACGGCAAGCCGCAGACCGGTGAGATCCGCTACGGCCTCGACAAGGACGGCGTCGGCCTGGCCGACTCCAACCCCGCGTACAAGCAGATGACGGACGTCACCGCCGCGGTCGAGAAGGCCAAGGCCGACATCATCGCCAAGAAGATCACCGTCAAGACCGCCCCGTAGGGCCGTCCCTGACGTGAAGTACGTGAAGTAACGGTCTCGGGGTCCGGGAACGCGGTCTCCACCGCTCCCGGGCCCCGAACCGCGTCCGTGAACCCTGTGATCATCTACCTGGTCACAAATTTTCACTTCAGACAGTGCTACGCGCGTAGAGGCATCGTGGACGCGATACCTTCTCTCCCCGCCCTGTCCCCCTGCCGCAAGGCATTTTCCAGCTCCTTCCGCGCCAAGGAGAGTGCGTCATCAACGCGTCCAGCCCCCCCGCCGTAGAACTGCACGGCATCACCAAGCGTTTCCCCGGCGTCGTCGCCAACAAGGACATCGCCATCACCGTCCGCAAGGGCACGGTCCACGCCCTCATCGGTGAGAACGGTGCCGGCAAGTCGACCCTGATGAAGATCCTCTACGGCATGCAGAAGCCGGACGAGGGCACCATCGCCATCGACGGGGAGCAGGTCACGTTCTCCAGCCCCGGCGAGGCCATCGCCCGCGGCATCGGCATGGTCCACCAGCACTTCATGCTGGCCGACAACCTCACCGTCCTGGAGAACGTGGTTCTCGGCGGCGAGAAGCTGTACGGCATCGGCGCCAAGGCCCGTAAGAAGATCAAGGAGATCTCGGACGCGTACGGCCTCGGCGTACGCCCCGACGCCCTGGTCGAGGACCTCGGTGTCGCCGACCGCCAGCGCGTGGAGATCCTCAAGGTCCTCTACCGCGGCGCGCAGATCCTCATCCTCGACGAGCCGACCGCCGTGCTCGTGCCGCAGGAAGTGGACGCGCTCTTCGACAACCTGCGCGAGCTCAAGGCCGAGGGCCTGACCGTCATCTTCATCTCGCACAAGCTGGGCGAGGTGCTGAAGGTCGCCGACGACATCACCGTCATCCGCCGCGGCACCACGGTCGGCACCGCCGACCCGAAGACCGCCACGACCAAGCAGCTCGCCGAGCTGATGGTCGGCAGCGAGCTCCCCTCGCCGGAGACGCGCGAGTCGACGGTCACCGACGTGGCGATGCTCAACGTCCGGGACCTGCGCCTGACCGCCACCGACCCCGACGGCGTCGTGCGCGAGGTGCTGGCCGGCATCGACTTCACCATCCACAAGGGTGAGGTGCTCGGTGTCGCCGGTGTCGAGGGCAACGGCCAGACGGAGCTCATCGAGGCCCTCATGGGCATGAGCATCCCGGACGGCGGTGTCATCACCCTCGACGGCAAGGACATCTCCACCACGCCGACGCGCAAGCGCCGCGAGGGCGGCATCGGCTACATCCCCGAGGACCGCCACCGTCACGGCCTGCTGCTGGAGTCCCCGCTCTGGGAGAACCGGATCCTCGGCCACGTGACCGAGCAGCCCAACTCCAAGCGCGGCATCCTCGACCCGAAGGCCGCCCGCAAGGACACCGAGCGGATCGTGCGCGAGTACGACGTGCGCACCCCCGGCATCGAGGTCACGGCGGCGTCCCTGTCCGGCGGCAACCAGCAGAAGCTGATCGTCGGCCGCGAGATGAGCCACAACCCCAAGTTCCTCATCGCCGCCCACCCCACCCGCGGTGTGGACGTCGGTGCGCAGGCCCAGATCTGGGACGCCATCCGGGAGGCCCGTCACGAGGGCCTCGCCGTGCTCCTGATCTCGGCCGACCTGGACGAGCTGATCGGCCTGTCCGACACGCTGCGCGTCATCTACCGCGGCCGCCTGGTCGCGGACGCCGACCCGGCGACCATCACGGCCGAGGAGCTCGGCACCGCCATGACGGGTGCCGCCCGCGGCCACCTGGAAGCCACCGACAACCCTTCCGCCGCTGCCGACGGTGACACGACGGAGGACGAGGCCCGATGAAGAAATTCGACAAGGACCGGGTGCTGCTCGCGATCGCCGGCCCGGCGCTCGCGCTGGTCAGCGCCTTCCTGCTGACCATGATCGTGCTGGCCGCGTCGGGCGTGGACCCGATCGACCCGCTGCGCGTCATGATCGACCAGGCGAGCTACGAGGACGTCCAGGTCCTCATCGTCAACCAGGCGGGCATCTACTACCTGGCAGCCCTGGCCGTCGCCATCGGCTTCCGGATGAACCTCTTCAACATCGGCGTCGACGGCCAGTACCGTCTCGCGGCGATGATCTCCGCCGTGGTCGGCGCCTCGGTTTCGCTGCCGGGTCCGCTGCACGTCGCGCTGATCGTGCTCGTGGCCATGGTCACCGGTGCCTTCTGGTCCGGCATCGCGGGTGTCCTGAAGGCCAAGCGCGGAGTGAGCGAGGTCGTCTCGACGATCATGCTCAACGCCATCGCCACCGCCGTGATCGCCTGGCTGATCCTGCCGAAGAACCTCGGCGTCCAGCCCCCCGGCTCGAACAACCTGACCACCGGCGACATCCCGGAGTCCGGCTGGTTCCCCGCCCTGACCATCGGTGACGGCCTGGAGGTCTACGGCTTCACCTTCGTCGCGTTCGCCCTCGGCATCGTCTACTGGTTCGTGCTCAACCGGACCCGCTTCGGCTTCGACCTGCGGGCCACCGGTGCCAGCGAGTCCGCCGCACAGGCCTCCGGTGTGGACGCCAAGAAGATGATCATGACCTCCATGCTCATCTCGGGCGCGGTCGCCGGTCTCGCCGGCATGCCGCTGCTGCTCGGTGAGTCGCACACGTACAACCTGTCCTTCCCCGTGGGCATCGGCTTCACCGGCATCACCATCGCCCTGCTCGGCCGCAACAGCCCGATCGGCATCTTCTTCGCCGCGCTCCTGATCGCCTTCATCGACAAGGCCTCCGCCGGTCTCGACACCGCCGGTTACGCCAAGGAGATCGGCACGATCATGCAGGGCCTGATCGTGATCGCGGTCGTCGTCAGCTACGAGCTCGTCCGCCGCTACGGCATCCGCCGCCAGCAGCAGAAGGTCGGCCAGGAACTGGCCGCCGGGCACGCCCTCAAGACCGACAACAAGGAGGTCGCGGCGTGAGCACCAGCACCGTTTCCGCGACGAGTGCCGCGCCCAAGAAGGACGGCGGCCGACGCAAGCTCACCCTCCCCTGGATCCTGCTGATCATCGCGGGCGGCCTCGCCCTGATCTCGCTGGTCCGGGTCATCTCCGGCGCCGACGACCTGACCTCCGCCGGCCAGATCTCCGGCGCGCTCCAGCTCGCCGTCCCGATCGGCCTCGCCGGCCTCGGCGGTCTGTGGGCCGAGCGCGCGGGCGTCGTCAACATCGGCCTCGAAGGCATGATGATCCTCGGCACCTGGTTCGGTGCCTGGGCCGGCTACCAGTGGGGTCCCTGGACCGGTGTCCTGATGGGCATCGTCGGCGGCGCCCTCGGCGGCCTGCTGCACGCGATCATCACGGTGACGTTCAACGTCAACCACATCGTCTCCGGTGTGGCGGTCAACATCCTGGCCGTCGGCTTCACCCAGTACCTCTCGAACTTCACCTTCGACGAGGCCCCCGGCGGCTCCTCCAAGCAGTCGCCCCGGATCGAACCCATCTCGGAGATCACCATTCCGGGGTTGTCGGACTGGCTGGCCACGCTCCAGGGCAAGCACTGGTTCCTGATCTCGGACATCGCCGGCGTGCTCGGCGGCCTGGTCACCAACCTGTCGCCGCTGACCGTCATCGCCGTCCTGCTGGTCCCGGGCACCTGGTGGGTGCTGTGGCGGACCTCCTTCGGCCTGCGCCTGCGCTCCTGCGGTGAGAACCCGGTGGCCGCCGAGTCCCTCGGCGTCAACGTGTACAAGTACAAGTACATCGCCGTGGTGGTCTCCGGCGGGCTCGCCGGCCTCGGCGGCGCGTTCCTCGCGATCGTCTCCACGGGCATCTACCAGGAGGGCCAGACCGGCGGCCGCGGCTACATCGGTCTCGCCGCGATGATCTTCGGTAACTGGATGCCGGGCGGAACGGCCCTCGGCGCCGGCCTCTTCGGCTTCACCTACAGCCTCAAGCTGCGCGGCGGCGCCGAGAACGTCCACGCGATGCTGCTGCTCCTGGCGATCCTGCTCGTGCTGGCCTTCGGCTGGTACCTGTACAAGAAGACGCACGTCAAGGCCGGTGTCGCGGCTGTCTCCGCGGCCGCCCTGTTCCTCTGGTACGCCCTGACCGACGCCGTTCCGAGCCAGTTCGTCGAGGCCGCGCCGTACGTCACGACGCTGCTGGTCCTCGCACTGTCCGCGCAACGCCTGCGGATGCCGAAGGCGGACGGCTTGCCGTACCGCAAGGGCCAGGGCAAGTGACGGCCGCTCCGGCCGTGGACTGGGAAGTCCTGCGCGCGGCGGCCCGGGACGCGATGTCCCGGGCGTACGCCCCGTACTCGGGCTTCGCGGTCGGCGTCGCCGCCCTGGTGGACGACGGCCGGGTCGTGACCGGCTGCAACGTCGAGAACGCCAGCTACGGACTCAGCCTGTGCGCCGAGTGCGGTCTGGTGTCCTCCCTCCAGGCCACCGGCGGCGGCCGTCTGACGCACTTCACGTGCGTCGACGGCAAGGGCGAGGCCCTCGTGCCGTGCGGCCGCTGCCGCCAGCTGCTGTTCGAGTTCGGCGGGGCGGAACTGCTGGTGGACACCCCCAAGGGGATCCTCCCGCTGGCCGAGATGCTGCCGCAGGCCTTCGGGCCGGACCACCTGAGATAGCCGTGCCGACGGCCCTTCGCCCCTGCCGGGCGAAGGGCCGCCGTCTTCTCCGGAACCCCTCACCCACACCCCCCTCTATGCGCGTAGAAGGAAGCACCACATGGACGTCATCTCCGTCATCCGTACCAAGCGGGACCGCGGCGAGCTGAGCCCCGAGCAGATCGACTGGGTCATCGACGCGTACACGCGCGGTGTCGTCGCCGACGAGCAGATGTCGGCCCTGGCGATGGCCATCCTGCTGAACGGCATGAACCGGGCCGAGATCAAGCGCTGGACCGCCGCGATGATCGCGTCGGGCGAGCGGATGAACTTCGACTCCCTGTCCCGCCCGACCGCCGACAAGCACTCCACCGGCGGCGTCGGCGACAAGATCACCCTGCCGCTGGCCCCGCTCGTCGCGGCCTGCGGCGCGGCCGTACCGCAGCTCTCGGGCCGCGGCCTCGGCCACACCGGCGGCACCCTGGACAAGCTGGAGTCCATCCCCGGCTGGCGCGCGCTGCTCTCCAACGAGGAGATGCTGCACGTCCTCGACACCACCGGCGCGGTCATCTGCGCGGCGGGCGACGGCCTGGCCCCGGCGGACAAGAAGCTGTACGCGCTGCGCGACGTGACGGGCACCGTCGAGGCCATCCCGCTGATCGCCTCCTCGATCATGTCGAAGAAGATCGCCGAGGGCACGGGCTCGCTCGTCCTCGACGTGAAGGTCGGCACCGGCGCGTTCATGAAGAACATCGAGGACGCGCGCGAGCTCGCCTCGACGATGGTCGCCCTCGGCACCGACAGCGGCGTCAAGACGATCGCCCTGCTGACCGACATGTCCACCCCGCTCGGCCTGACGGCGGGCAACGCGCTGGAGATCCGCGAGTCCGTCGAGGTCCTCGCCGGCGGCGGCCCCTCCGACGTCGTCGAGCTGACCCTGGCGCTGGCGCGCGAGATGCTGGACGCGGCGGGCATCAAGGACGCCGACCCGGCCAAGGCGCTGGCCGACGGCTCCGCCATGGACGTCTGGCGCCGGATGATCGCGGCCCAGGGCGGCGACCCGGACGCGGCCCTGCCGGTGGCCCGCGAGCAGCACGTCGTCACCGCCCCCGAGTCGGGCGTGCTGACGCGCCTGGACGCGTACGGCGTGGGCGTCGGCGCCTGGCGCCTGGGCGCCGGCCGCGCGCGCAAGGAGGACCCGGTGCAGGCGGGCGCCGGCATCGAGATGCACGCCAAGCCGGGCGACACCGTGACCGCGGGCCAGCCGCTGATGACGCTGCACACCGACACCCCGGAGAAGTTCGAGTACGCCCTGGCCTCCCTGGAGGGCACCTTCGACATCGCCCCGGCCGGCACGGCGTTCTCCGCCACGCCGATCGTCATGGACCGCATCGCGTAGTACCCCGCGCTCACCCGCACGACTGAACGGGACCGGTGGACCCCCACCGGTCCCGTTCGGCATACCTGAGGCGGGCCCGTCCGGCCGATGAGTTCCGGGCGGCGGGGGAGTCATCCCCCTGTGGAGACCCCCCGAATCGTGCTGCCCGGACCCAGCCCGACCGCGCGCGATGCCGTGCCGCTGTGCGCGCGCCTGTCCCGGCTGTACGAGGACGGCGCGCGGACGGTGGAGTGCGATGCCGCCACCGTCACGGCGCCGGACCTGGGCGCCGTCGAGGCACTGGCCCGGCTGCGGCTCGCCGCGCGGGGGCGGCCGCTGCGGGTGACCGGGGCCGCCCCCGCGCTACGCGCCCTGCTGGACCTCGTAGGACTCGTCGAGCTGCTCGGGGAGACCGAAGAGCGGGAACCAGCGGTCGGTGTCCAGGAAGGCGTTGAGCCCGACGATCTTGCCGTCTGAGATCTCCAGGACCTGGAGCGCCCACGGGGTGTGGCCCGCCCCGGAGGCGGCCGGCCGGTACTGGGCGAAGGCCGGCAGGCCGTTCGCCGTCGTCGGGAGCAGGCGGGAGCCCCGGCAGCCGCTGCCCTGGTTCAGGTGCCAGGCGGCGATGTCCTCGCGGCCCCGCAGCCACAGGTCGAACGGCGGCATCGACAGCACCGCGTCCTCGTGCAGCAGCGTGGTGAGCCGGGAGATGTCGTACGCCTCGAAGGCCGACAGGTACCGCTCCAGCAGCTTCACCTGCTCCGCGTCCAGCGGATCGGCCGCCTCCCCCTCGCGGATCCGCAGCGCGGACAGCGTCGCCCGGGCCCGCTGGAGGGCGCTGTTCACCGACGCCACCGTGGTGTCCAGCAGCGTCGCGACCTCGTCCGCCTTCCAGGCCAGCACCTCGCGCAGGATCAGCACGGCCCGCTGCTTCGCCGGCAGGTGCTGGAGCGCCGCGACGAAGGCCAGCCGGACGGATTCCCGCGCCAGCGCCGTCTCCGCCGGGTCGGCGGTCTGCGGGAGCACCCGGCCGTCGGGCACCGGCTCCAGCCAGGTCACCTCGGGCCGCTCGTTCAGCACGGCCGAGGCCTGGTGCTGCGGTGCGCCGAAGTCCATCGGGCGGGCCCGCTTGTTCCCCGCGCTCAGCAGGTCCAGACAGACGTTGGTGGCGATCCGGTACAGCCACGACCGCAGCGAGGACCGCCCCTCGAACCGGTCGAAGGCCCGCCAGGCGCGGACGTACGTGTCCTGCACGGCGTCCTCGGCGTCGAAGGAGGAGCCCAGCATGCGGTAGCAGTAGCCCGTCAGCTCGACCCGGTACCGCTCCATCGCCGCATCCAGGTCCGGGCTGGTCGCGAGGTCAGTCATGGCCGTCATCCCCCAGGTCGCTCTCCGATACCCCGGAAGCTACCGGAGGGGTCTGACAACCGCAGCCGGGACGGCCCCCGAGCCGACGAGGCGGGCCGTGCGGGCCGCGTGCGAGCCGTACAGGGTGATCCCGGCGACGCCGACGACCGCGAGCAGCGCGATCCCGACCGTGGCCGCCCATCCGGAGGAGTGGTAGGCCAGCGCGCCCAGCGTGCCGCCCGCGCTGGAGCCCAGGTAGTACGCCGACTGGTACAGCGCGGAGGCCTGCGCGCGGCCCGTCTTCGCGGTCCGGCTCACGGCGGCCGAGGCCACCGCGTGCCCGGCGAAGAAGCCCGCCGTGATCAGCACCAGCCCCGCCAGGATCGCCGCCAGCGAGTCCGACAGCGAGAGCAGCAGCCCCAGCGCGGTCGTGGTCACCGCCAGGTACAGCGCGCCGCGCCGGCCCGCCCGGGCCACCAGCCGTCCGGCCGCCGCCGAGGAGACCGTGCCGACCAGGTAGACGAGGAAGACCGACCCGACGACGCCCTGACCCAGCGAGAACGGCTCGTCCACCAGCCGGTAGCCGATGACCGTGTACACGGCGCCGAACACCGTCATGAACAGCGCGCCGATCCCGTAGAGCCGCAGCAGCAGCGGGTCCCGCAGGTGACCGGCGACGGTACGGCCCACCGCGCGCGGGTTCAGCGACGCGGGGCGGAAGAACCGCGCCCGGGGCAGCAGCACCAGGAAGGCCACCGCGCAGACCAGCGCCATCAGACCGACCGTGAGCAGACCCGCCCGCCAGCCCCACAGCTGCGCCGCCCACCCGGTGACGATGCGGCCGCTCATGCCGCCGATGGAGTTGCCCGCCACGAACAGGCCGATCGCCGCCACCAGGGCCTTCGGCTTGACCTCCTCCGCCAGGTACGCCATCGCGGACGCCGGGATGCCGGCGATCGCCGCGCCCTGGACGGCGCGCAGCACGATCAGCCACTCCAGGTTCGGCGCGAGGGGGACGAGGAGCCCGACGCCGACGGCGATCACCATCGACCAGGTCATCATCCGGGTCCGGCCGAACCGCTCGGACAGCGCGCTGAGCGGCAGGACGAACAGGGCGAGCGCGCCGGTGGCCGCGGACACCGTCCAGCTGGCCTGACCCGCCGTCACGCCGAAGCCGGCGGAGATCGCGGGGAGCAGGGCCTGGGTGGAGTAGAGGAGGGCGAACGTCGCCAGTCCGGCGGCGAAGAGCGCGAGGCTCATCCGGCGGTAGCCGGGGCGGCCGGGGGAGTGGGGCTGCGGTGCGGGGGACGACGGGGTGGAGGCACCCGGGATGACGGGTGCCCCGGTATGAACGGGAGGCATGCTTCGACGGTAGGCCCGTCTTTTTTATGCGTCCAATGCACAGAATCGCGATAATCGATCCACTGTTGCATCAACCCAGCTCAGGGGCGTGGATGTCGATGAACCGTTACGTGGAAGACATGGCTGTGACAACTTTGCTGGCCCCTCGGCTGGCGTATTTCGTCGCGGTCGCCCGGCACGAGCACGTCACCCGCGCCGCCCACGAGCTGGGCGTCCCGCAGTCCACCCTGTCCCGCGCCATGGTCCGGCTCGAACAGGACCTGGGCGTCACGCTGTTCGCCCGCAAGGGCCGTACGGTCGCCCTCACCACGGCGGGCCGTACCTTCCTGGCCTCGGCCGAGCAGGCCCTGACGGAGATCGACCGGGCCGCCGAATCGGTGCAGCAGGACGCCGATCCGGCCGCCGGGAAGGTGGCGTTCGGCTTCCTGCACACCCTGGGCTCCGAGACGGTGCCCGGACTGATCCGGGCCTTCCGCGCCGACCATCCGCGGATCCGGTTCTCGCTCGTGCAGAACTACGGCGAGGCGATGCTGGAGAAACTGCGGGCCGGGGAACTCGACCTGTGCCTGACCTCCCCGCTGCCGGACGCGCCCGACCTGGTGGCCCGCCGGCTCGACGAGCAGCGGCTGCGGCTGGTGGTCCCGGACGACCACCGGCTCGCGACCCGCAAGCGGATCCGGCTCGCGGAGGCCGCGGAGGAAACGTTCGTGACGCTGGAGCCGGGGTACGGGATGCGCCGCATCACCGACGACCTGTGCGCGGAGGCCGGGTTCACGCCGAGGATCGCCTTCGAGGGCGAGGAGGCGGAGACGCTGCGCGGGCTGGTCGCGGCGGGGCTCGGCGTGGCGCTCCTCCCGCCGCCGGCCGTGCCCCGGCCGGGAGTCGTCGAACTCGGCGTCACCGCCCCGCGCGCGGTCCGCGAGATCGGTGTCGCCTGGCTCGACGGCCACCCCGACACACCGCCGGTCGCGGAGTTCAAACGCTTCCTCCTCTCCCGACGCGGCCGCCTGATCCCGGACCTGGAACCGCTGCCCTAGGTCCGTCTTCCGGATCAGGCCGGATCGTGCGGCGAGGGGGACAGCAAGTAGCCCGCCTGGAAGCGGGACTTGGCGCCGATCGCCCGCATGATCTCCGCGATGTGCCGCTGACAGGTCCGCTCCGACATCCCCAGCCGGCGCGCGATCACCTTGTCCTCCAGCCCCTCCGACAGCAGCCGCACGATCGTCTGCCGCAGCTCGTCCGAGATCGACCGCGCCGCTTCCGGGCTCACCGTCGCCGGGAACGGCTCCGCGCCCACCCAGGACCGCTCGAACGCCGCCGTCATGAAGTGCACGACGTTCGGCTCGCGCACCACCAGCGCCGCCCCGCTGCGCTCCGGCACCGCCATCAGCCCGGTGTGCTCGTCGAAGATCAGCATCCGCATCAGCCCGTCGCCCAGCGTCCGCACCTGCGCGCCCAGCGCCGTCACCCGTTCCACGTACGCCGCCGTCGGCCGCGAGTACCGCGCCGTGTGCTGGTAGATCGTCCGCATCCGGACCCCCCGCGTCAGCAGCGACTCGTCCCGCCCGATCGCCTCCTCCAGCGACTCCAGCGGCCGCCCCCCGCCCGGCTGCGAGGTCAGCAGCTCCCGCTCGCACCCCGCCGACAGCTCCGCGATCAGCCCGCGCACCGCGCCCAGGTCCGTCATCAGCTCCAGGTGCCCCGACCCGTTCAGCTCCCGCAGCGCCGCCCCCGCCTCGTACGCCGGGACCAGCGCCTCCAGCCGCCCGCGCAGCCGGTCCATCTCGTCGTGGGTCTCCCGTACGAGCAGTGCCAGCGGGGCCAGCGCCCGGGCCGCCGCCGCCCGGGGCGCGACCGGGCTCCACCGGTCCGCGCCGCCGCCGGGCGCCCGCTGGAGCAGGTGCGCGGCCGCCAGCTCGGTGATCGCGGCGCCCGCCCGCGCGCCCAGCGCCGAGGTGGCCTCCGCCGCGTGGAAGGCGTGCCGTTCCACCGCGTACGCGTACAGGCGCCGCGCGGCGGGGCTCAGGTCCCCGTACGTCTCGGCAACGCCGTCGGCCTCAGCTGCCATATGCGTATTCGTCCCGGCCTGTGACTGTTTGCAAACCCCTCGTGTTCCCGCAAGGCGGCAAGACGACGCCCGTCCGGACGCTATCGGCATATGCCGAACCGGCACAGTGGACGCACGGCGTGAAGGGGGAGCGCGGTATGGGGCAGCGGACGGTCATCGAGGGGCGGGGGCCCGTGGCGGTCCTGCTGAGCCCACGCCCCGCCGTGGTGGCGGCCGCCCGCCGTGCGGGCGCCCGCACGGTGGTGGTCGCGCCGGATCCATCGGTGCCATCCGACCGTGAGGGGGCGGAGCGGCGGGTACGGACGGACTGGCGCGACCACCACCGGCTGGTCGGCGCCGTCGGCCGGCTGGAGGACGTCCGCCGGGGCCGCGCCGCCGTCTTCGGGTTCGACGCGGCGGGCGCCCTGGCCGCCGCCCGCGCGAACGAGGAACTCGGCCTGCCCGGCACGCCCGCCGCCGCCGTCACCGCCCTCATGGACAAGGCCGCCCTGCGCGCCCGCTCCAACACCCTGCACGCCGCCCGCCCCGTCTCCTTCGCCCGCTGCGGCCGCGCCTCGCTGCTCCCCTTCATCACCACCCTCATCGGCTACCCCTGTGTCATCAAGCCCCGCGCGGGCGCCGACGGGGAAGGCGTCCGCCTGGTCCGGGGCGCCGCCGAGGGCGAGGCCGCCGCCCGCGACTACCCCGCCGTCACCGACCTGCTCGTCGAGGAGTACCTCGAAGGCCCCGAGCTCGCCGTCGAGTCCCTCTCCCGCGCCGGCCGCCACCGCGTCCTCGGCTGGTCACGGCGACTGCCCGGCCCCGGACCCGGCCTCGCCGCGGCCGCCGGCCACGACCTGCCCGCGGCCCTGGACCCGGCGACCGCGGCGGCCGTACGGGCCCTGGTGCGCGGCGTCCTCGACCTCGCCGGGCACCGCGACGGCCCCTCCCACACCGAGGTCGTCCTCACCGCCCACGGCCCCCGGCTCGTCGAGGTCCACGCCCGGCCCGGCGCCGAGGAGCTGACCCAGCTGCTCCGGCTCGCCCACGGCACCGACGTGCTCGGCCTCGCCCTGGCCGCCGGACTCGGACTCCCCGGCCCGTTACGCCGCCCGCACGCCGCGCACGCGGCGCTGCGGTACGTCGACTTCCCGCCCGGCCTGCGCGTCGACGGGCTCGGCCCGGCCCTCGCCGCCGCCCGCTCACTGCCGGGCGTGATCCGCGTCGGGCTGCGGATACCGGCCGGGGCCACGGTGCGCCGGGCCCCGACGGGCGCCCTGCACCACGCGCACATCCTGGCCGCCGCCCCGACGGCCGCCGCCCTGGCTCGCACCCTCGACCTGACGGCCGCGCTGCTCGCCCCACCGGGACCACCGGGACCACCCGGACCCCGCACCCCCGGTTCGCGCGGCGTTCGCGTACCGCCGCCACCGGGGCGGAACGGGCCCGGGTAGACGCGAACCACCGGCGGGCGGCGCCGCGGCCGCGTGCCACGGCGGGCTGACCGGTCAGCCCGAAGGGGGTTGCGCGTAGCCCCCGAAGCCCGTCCAGTCGACCACCACGCACGTCTCGTCGCCCACCACCCAGGCGTCGTGTCCGGGGGCGATCTCCATGAAGTCGCCGGGGCCGTACTCCTCCTCGCCCGCCCCGTCGTCCATGACGACCTTCATCCGGCCGCTCACCACGTATCCGGTGTGGGCGGCCAGGCAGCTGTCCGTGCCCGCCATCGGCTTGATGTGCTCCGTCCAGCGCCAGCCCGGCTCGAACACCGCACGGCCGACGGGACCGCCGTCCGTCTCGATCAGGTCGAGCCGCCCCTTGCCTTCGGCGAAGGGACGCGTCTCGTCGGCCTGGTCGAAGCTCTTGCGCACGATCGCGGCCATACCGCATCGCCTCCCGCGCAGCAGGGCCCCGAGTCCACTTTCACTCTACGCTCGCGGGCCCTTCCCGCCCGGCCGGTCAGCCCCGCAGCGACCGGCCGAACCCGGAGGCCAGCGGCATCCGCAGCCCCAGCGGCGGCGGCGCCGCCAGCGCGTCCGTCACCGGCCGCGAGTACCGGCCGGTGAACATCGCGCCGAGGACGAAATCGACCGACAGGGCCACCACTTCGGCCTGGTGGTCGCGCAGCCCGTGCCCGTCCGAGTGGACCTCGAACCGGCACGTGGAACGATTCGCCTTCTTCGCCCGGGCCGCCAGCAGGAACGAGGACTCCGGGTCGCAGCGGGCGTCGTTGGTGCCGTGGACGATCAGCACCTGCCGCCCCGCGAGCTGCTTCACCGGCTCAGGGGGGTCCGCCGACGCCGCCCGCCCCGGGCAAGGGGCCAGCGCCAGAACCGAGTTGACGGCCCCGTGCCCCGCGGCCCGCAGGGCGGCCTGGCCGCCGGCGTCGTAGCCGGCCAGGCACACCGGCACGTCCCCGTACCGGCGCACCGCCTCGTCCGCCGCCCACCCCGCGTCGTCCTCGCGGGGCCCCGAGCCGTGCATGACCTGGTGGGTGACCAGCCCCTGCGCCCCGCCCGCCCGGCCCAGCGCCCGCGCGAGCGCGCGCAGTGGACCGGGGGAGAATCTGGATGCCCCGGGAAGCAGGAGCACCACACCGTTTACCGTGCTGTCCGTCGAGACCGAGCCGGTCGCGCCGGCCGCCCGCCCCAGGCGGGCCCCGCGCGCCGGCGGCGCATGCTGTGCCATGGCGGAACAGTCTCAGACTGACAGGTGTACGCGACCCGTCCGTACGGTCTCTGTTACGTATCGACCGCTGTTGCCAACGCGCTGCTCTACGCGCGTAGGAGTAGAGTGCCCGGATGACGAGCGAGACCCCCAACCTGCCCACTCCGGATCAAATCCGCCGCTCCCCGAAGGTCCTGCTGCACGACCACCTCGACGGTGGACTGCGCCCCGGGACCATCATCGAGCTGGCGCACAAGGTCGGCTACGAGAACCTTCCCGAGACCGAGGCCGACAAGCTCGGCATCTGGTTCCGCGAGGCCGCCGACTCCGGTTCCCTGCCGCGCTACCTGGAGACGTTCGCGCACACCTGCGCCGTCATGCAGACGAAGGAGGCCCTCTTCCGGGTCGCCTCCGAGTGCGCCCAGGACCTGGCCGAGGACGGCGTCGTGTACGCCGAGATCCGCTACGCCCCCGAGCAGCACCTCGAAGCCGGCCTGACCCTCGAAGAGGTCGTCGAGGCGGTCAACGAGGGCTTCCGCGAGGGCGAGCGCCGCGCGCGGACGAACGGCAACCGCATCCGCGTCGGCGCCCTGCTGACCGCGATGCGCCACGCGGCCCGCGCGCTGGAGATCGCCGAGCTGGCGAACCGCTACCGCGACAACGGCGTGGTCGGCTTCGACATCGCCGGCGCCGAGGCCGGGTTCCCTCCCACCCGCCACCTGGACGCGTTCGAGTACCTCAAGCGCGAGAACAACCACTTCACCATCCACGCGGGCGAGGCCTTCGGCCTGCCGTCGATCTGGCAGGCCCTGCAGTGGTGCGGCGCCGACCGCCTGGGTCACGGCGTGAAGATCATCGACGACATCGAGGTCGCCCCCGACGGCTCCGTGAAGCTGGGCCGCCTGGCCTCGTACGTACGGGACAAGCGCATCCCCCTGGAGATGTGCCCGACCTCGAACCTGCAGACGGCCGCGGCCGCCTCGTACGCCGAGCACCCCATCGGCCTGCTGCGCAAGCTGCACTTCAGGCTGACGGTCAACACCGACAACCGGCTGATGAGCGGCACCAGCATGAGCCGCGAGTTCGAGCACCTCGTCGACACCTTCGGCTACACGCTCGACGACATGCAGTGGTTCACGGTCAATGCGATGAAGTCCGCGTTCATTCCTTTCGATGAACGACTGGCCATGATCAACGAAGTGATCAAGCCCGGTTATGCGGAGCTGAAGTCGGAATGGCTGTTCCGGCAGACCGCCTCCACCAGCGGTTCCGTCTCGGTCTAGGCCATGGCGTGACGTTCTGAGAGCGCCCGGGAGGAGCAATTCCCGGGCGCTTTCTCATATCAAAGGATGTTTGCGGGCGGGGGTTTGACGTGACTAGTTTGCGGAGCCGCTCAATTCCCCGTCGCAAGGACGAATCCTTCATGAAGAAGTCAGCTGCCAAGATCGTCGGTGCCGCCGCCCTCGGTGCCGCCTTCGCCGCCGTCGCCGCCGGTTCCGCCTCCGCCGCCCCCGCCGTCGGCCTCGCCGACGCGCTCGGCACCGCCACCGGTGCGGTCGAGGGGCTCACCAGCCAGCAGCAGGTCAGCCAGGACGGCCGGCAGTCGAGCGACCCCGCCGCCGCGCTCGCCCCCGTCACCGGTCTGCTCGGCGGTCTGCCGACCAGCAACCTCGGTGCCTGATCCACGTCTGATCCACGTCTGATCCACGTCTGATCGGCGCGGCGGAGCCCGTGGGACGCCGGCGCCGCCCGTGGAATTCGTACGCACGCACGCACGGCGCACACCCTTTCGACCAGGTGTGCGCCGTGTCGTCGCGTGTGCCACGATCACCCCCAACTGCCCGCCGACGCATTGGGTATGAGGTCTCCGTCATGCGCATCACGGCACGAGCGACCACGGTCGCGCTGCTCCCCGCCCTGCTCTTCGCAGCCGTGGGCTGCGGCAGCACGGACACACCCGCGACGGGCAAGGCACCGGCCCCCAGCGGGTCCGCCGCCTCCGGCGCGCCCGGTACGGGCACCTCGGCGGGCACCTCCACCGGAGCCGCCTCCGGCGCGCCGGCCGCCCCGAAGACCGGCGCCACCAAGCTGGAGCGGGCCTCCCTGGAACAGGGCGACCTGCCCGGGTACCAGATCTCCTCGCAGAGCAACCCGAACGCCCCCCACGGACAGCCGCAGGCCGACAAGAAGGCCTGCCAGCCGCTCGCCGACGCCATGGGCGACAAGCCCGACCCGGCCGCGCGCGAGAGCGTCAACCGGGGCATCGGCTCGCAGCGCCAGGTGGGCCTCGCGGTCGCCGCCACCGTCAGCTCCTACTCCGAGAGCGACGCCAAGCGGCTCGTCTCCCGGCTGAGGCAGGCGATCACCGCCTGCGGCGGGGGCTTCTCGGCCACCATCGAGAAGCAGACCGGCAGTTACAAGGACGTCAAGGCGGCCGAGTACAAGACCGGCGGCGACGAGAGCGTCAGCTGGACCACCACCGCCGTCGCGGGCGACACCTCGGCGCAGGTGCACCTGGTCGTCGTCCGCCAGGGCGGCACCGTCGTACGGCTCACCGCCCTCAACGTGGCCGCGGCCGGCCAGAAGGCGCAGGTCCCGCAGGAAGTGGCGGACAAGCAGCTGGAGAAGGTCAAGCGCGCGGGCTGACCGGCTGCCCCGTCACGCCCCCCGGTGAACCGGACCGGACCGCCAGGCCGGACCGGTTCACCAGGCGGCGTTCGCGTCGGCCTTCTCGTTCGGCAGCAGCACCCACAGCGCCAGGTAGACCAGGAACTGCGGGCCGGGCAGCAGGCACGAGAGGACGAAGATGACGCGCATCGTCTTCGCCGACATTCCGAAGCGTCGCGCGAGACCGGCGCAGACTCCGCCGATCATCCGTCCGTCGCGGGGGCGGGCAATCGCGCTCATGGGGTTCTCCTTCGTATGGGATCGCTTTTCCTTGCGATGCCTCAATACTCGCGCGGTACCGCCGACAGGACCTCGGTCCACGGGCCGAGCCCGACCCTGGTAATTCTCGGGGTGGGCCCCTGAGAGCGCCGGAGCCGGGAGCGCAGCGCCGGTACGAAGGCCACGTGCGCCAGCACCACGCCGGCGGTGCTCAGCAGCACCGAGTCCACGTCCACGACCCGCCCCGGGATCGCGCTCTGGAGCATCTCGATGCTGACGGAGAACAGCACGGCGACGGCCGCCGTGCGGGCCAGCGAGGACCACGCGGCCAGCGGCGACGGCGCGAGCCGCCCGCCCACCAGCGGCAGCAGCACCCCGAGCGGAGCGAGCAGTGCCAGGCCCTCGCCGATCCGCCGGGCCCCGCCCAGCGGGCCGTACGCGAGGTCCGCCTTGATCCCCTCCAGCGGGGTCAGATTGGCGGCCGCCGCCCACGGCACGTCCAGGGGCCGCAGCGCGAGCCAGCCGACGAGGACCAGGTGGGCGGTGAGGAGGACCCAGCCGGCGAGCCGGAGCCGGAACCGGATCGCCTGGGCGGTGGGGGCGGAGGCGGCGCTGTCGCCGGCCTTGAGTCGCTGCACACCTGCGAGGACGCGTTGAGCGGTAGCGGCGGTTCCGGACGTACGGGAGGTGCTCACGCGACCCGCTTACCCGCGCGCCGGAACCGGAACCGGACCTGGAACCGGAGGCGGCCCCGGACCCGGACCCGGATCAGCGCGTCGCGAGGAGGACGACCAGCAGGACCGCGCCGATCGCGGCGGGCGCGATGATCTCGTAGGCCCAGCGGACCGTGACACCGCCCTGCGCCCCGGCCCGGGCGGCCCCGCGCTCGGCCAGCTCGCGCAGCTCGTCCACGACCTTGTCGGCGCCGGCCCGCTGCGGCCCGGCGGCCGCGCCCTCGGGCTTCTGCACCTGAAGGCCCTTGCCGGTCAGGCCGCCGCGGCGGCTGAACTGCTGCCGGTTCGCCTTCTTGCGCTCCCGCAGCGAGACGGGCACCGACCACAGCTGGAACTTCCGGCCCTCCGCGAGCACCTCGGCGGAGTAGCCGGCCCGTACCGCGTCCACCGCGGCCCAGGGCAGCACGATGGTCCGGAAGGGGTTGCGGATCCGCAGCCGGTCGTCGTTGGCGAAGACGGCGGCGCGCAGCGTGAACGCCACGATCAGCGGTACGGCGCAGAGCGCGACGGCCAGCGCGGTCCAGCGGGTGGCCCCCGTCCCGCGCACCACGGCGTCGCCGCAGAGCCACGCGGCCAGCGCGAGCAGCAGCACCCCGGTGATCACTGCCATGGGGGAGCGGTAGACCCGGTCGTCGTAGACCGGCTCGTCGGTGGGCTGCTGGCTGCTCATGCGCCCGATTGTGCCTCACGCCGTCTCAGCCCACGAGATCGGCGTACAAGATGATGTTGTCCGGGCGGTGACCTGCGGTGATCTCGCCGCCGCAGGTGATCACGCGGAGTTCCGGCCGGGTGGTGTTCCCGTAGACCTTGGCGGTGGGGAACTCCGATTTGTCGACCTGCTCCAGCTCGCGCACCCGGAAGACGGCGGAGCTGCCGTCCGCGCGGGAGACGGTGATCTCGTCGCCGGTGCGGACCTTGGAGACGTCCTTGAGCACGGCCGGGCCGCGCGCGGTGTCGAAGTGGCCGATCAGCACGGCGGGCCCGGTCTGGCCGGGGGTGACGCCCTTGGTGTACCAGCCGATCTTGTCCCCGTCCGCCACGGAGGGCACCTCGACGGTGCCGTCGGCCTCCAGGCCGAGCCGGAGCACCGGGGAGGCGTCGACCCCGGCCGCGGGAATCCGTACGCGGACGGGCTCCGAGGCGGGCAGCGGCGCGGCCGCGCGGGCGGTGGAGGCCGGGGCCGGGGCGGCGGAGCCGGCGGCGATGTGCGCCGGCGCCGCCGAGCCCGACGCGGCGGGCTCCGCGGCGGGAGCGGTACCGCTGCAGCCGCCGACGGCGGCCAGGGCGAGCAGCGCGAACGCGAGGGCGGGGCCGCGGCGGGCGGCGCGGGAGCGGCGGGGCGGGTGGGTCGGGCGGGGCATGGGGGAGCTCCTGAACGGAAACCGGCGGGCCACCGCGAGGGTGACCCGCCGAAGGGGCAGGGGGAGGCGTGTGCGCGGAGGGCGGAGCGTCAGCCGTGGTTGCGGCGACGGCGCAGGACGCCCGCACCGAGGGCGGCGACGATCGCGACCAGGCCGGCGCCCGCCGCCAGGGTGGTGCTGTCGTCGGTGTCCGCGACGGTCTCGACCGGGAGCTCGGCGCCCGCCGCGACCGCGCCCTTGGGGACCACGGCCGTCTGGGCCCGGACCGGGGTCTGCGCCTGGGTCTGGGTCGTGACGCCGGTCGTGGCGGAGTTCGGCTTCGGCGCGGGCTTGGCGCCGGTCTGCTCCTGCGTGACCTTGTAGTTCAGCTCGCAGCCCTTGGGGAGCGAGGGGAAGGAGGTCCGGCCGAGCGGGGTCCCGCCGCCCTGGGTCTGCCACTCGAAGACCGGCTTGGAGCCGCTCGCGTTCACGATGCGGGCGATGATGCCGTCCGACTTGTTCAGCGCGGGGAAGTCGCGGTCCAGGATCCGCCAGAAGGTGTCCGAGCCGGAGGAGCGCAGGACGACCTTCGGGCCGTTGGAGGACATGTACAGCTCGGCGGTCGTGCCGGCGCCTATGTCCTGGATCTTGGCGTCGGCCGCGCAGGTCTGTCCGGCCTTGCCCTTGGGCAGCGGGTAGGACTTGGCGACCCCGTCGGTGGTGACGACGAGCACTGGGGCGGTGGTCTCCGCCTTGGTGAGCTTGAAGGACGCCCCGAATGCCGAGTCGGTGGTCTGCTGGCGGTCCAGCACGGTCAGGACGCGCGACATGTAGTCGTCGCCCGGCTTCCACTGCGGGCCGACGGCGCGGATCCAGGCCTCGGGGCCCTCTGCCCGGTTGCGCAGCACCGCGACCATCCCGTTGCCGATGTAGACGGCCTGGCCCGCGTAGCGGCCGTTCTCCGAGGGGGCCGGGGCGGCGGCCTTGCCCTTGGGCAGCGGGAACGAGGTGGTGACGCCGTTCTCGAACACGGTGAGGACCGGCTCGGCCGTCTCCGCCTTGGTGAGGGTGAAGACCGTGCCCTGGACCGACTGCTCGGTGTGCCCCCGGCCGAGGGACGCCAGCGCCTTCGGGCGGGTGGTGCCGTCCTCGTTCACGATGAAGATCTTGACGGCAGGGGCCTCGGTCGCGGAGTTGATCATGTCTGCGACCAGGTGCTTGTTGATGACGACCCGCTTGGCCTGGGACGCGGCCGCCTTCGTTGACGTCACTGCCCGCGGTGCGGGCGCCGCGAAGGCGGAGCCGGCGGCGGGGACGAGCATCGCGCCGGCGAGGGCGGCGGTGACGATCGAGGTGCGGAGGGCGGTACGCATAACGACTCCTGAAGCGTGGGTGAGGAAAGTGGAGGAGAGTCGCATGCCGCGTTGAGTCTGTTCGGTCTTTTTCACCGGGTCAGGTGTGGCGGGCTGCTGAAGAGAAATCTATTGATCGTTTACGGCCGGAGGATGCGCTTCCTGTCACCGGATCGTCACAGCGAATGATTCTACGACCGGGAGGAGATTTCGGCTGATTTCAGGGGTGGGGGTGACAGGCCGCTACGCGCGTAGATATGCTCATGTGGTGACCATGCCCACCACCCTCCCCGCATTCGCTGACGTGACGACGTCCGACAGCGCACTGCGCCGCTTCCTTCACGGGCTCCCCGGCGTCGACGCCGTCGGCCTGGAGGCTCGCGCGGCCGCGCTCGGCACTCGCTCGATCAAGACCACGGCCAAGGCGTACGCCATCGACCTGGCCATTTCGATGATCGACCTGACGACGCTTGAAGGCGCGGACACCCCGGGCAAGGTCCGGGCGCTCGCCGCCAAGGCCGTCCATCCCGATCCCATCGACCGCACGACGCCCACGACCGCCGCGGTCTGCGTCTACCCCGACATGGTGGCCACCGCCAAGGCGGCCCTGAACGGGGCGGACGTCAAGATCGCCTCCGTCGCCACCGCCTTCCCGGCGGGCCGTGCGGCCCTCCCGGTCAAGCTGGCCGACACCCGGGACGCCGTCGCCGCCGGAGCCGACGAGATCGACATGGTCATCGACCGTGGCGCCTTCCTCGCCGGCCACTACCTCGACACCTACGAGCTGATCAAGGCCGTCAAGGAGGCGTGCGTCCGCGAGGACGGCACCGCCGCCCGCCTCAAGGTCATCTTCGAGACCGGCGAGCTGTCGACCTACGACAACATCCGCCGCGCCTCCTGGATCGGCATGCTCGCGGGCGCCGACTTCATCAAGACGTCCACCGGCAAGGTCGGGGTCAACGCCACCCCCGCCAACACCCTGCTCATGCTCGAAGCCGTCCGCGACTTCAAGGCGCAGACCGGTATCCAGATCGGCGTGAAGCCGGCCGGCGGCATCCGCACCACCAAGGACGCGATCAAGTTCCTGGTCCTGGTCAACGAGACCGCGGGCGAGGACTGGCTGACCAACCACTGGTTCCGTTTCGGCGCCTCCAGCCTGCTGAACGACCTGCTGATGCAGCGCCAGAAGCTGAGCACCGGCCGCTACTCCGGTCCCGACTACGTGACGGTGGACTGATCACCATGGCATCTGTTTTCGAGTACGCACCCGCCCCCGAGTCGCGGTCCGTCGTCGACATCGCGCCCTCCTACGGGCTCTTCATCGACGGCGAGTTCACCGACGCCGCCGACGGCAAGGTCTTCAAGACCGTCTCGCCGTCGTCCGAGGAGGTCCTCGCCGAGGTCGCCCAGGCCGGCGCCGCCGACGTGGACCGCGCCGTCAAGGCCGCCCGCAAGGCCTTCGAGAAGTGGTCCGCGCTGCCCGGCTCCGAGCGCGCCAAGTACCTCTTCCGCATCGCCCGGATCATCCAGGAGCGCAGCCGCGAGCTGGCCGTCCTGGAGACCCTGGACAACGGCAAGCCGATCAGGGAGACCCGCGACGCGGACCTCCCGCTGGTCGCCGCGCACTTCTTCTACTACGCGGGCTGGGCCGACAAGCTCGACCACGCGGGCTACGGCGCGAACCCGCGCCCGCTCGGCGTGGCCGGCCAGGTCATCCCGTGGAACTTCCCGCTGCTGATGCTCGCGTGGAAGATCGCCCCGGCGCTCGCCACCGGCAACACGGTCGTCCTGAAGCCCGCCGAGACCACCCCGCTGTCCGCGCTGTTCTTCGCGGACATCTGCCGCCAGGCCGGTCTGCCCAAGGGCGTCGTCAACATCCTCCCGGGTTACGGGGACGCGGGCGCGGCCCTCGTCGAGCACCCGGACGTCAACAAGGTCGCCTTCACCGGCTCGACCGCCGTGGGCAAGAAGATCGCCCGCCACGTCGCCGGCACCGACAAGAAGGTCACCCTGGAGCTGGGCGGCAAGGGCGCCAACATCGTCTTCGACGACGCCCCGATCGACCAGGCCGTCGAGGGCATCGTCACCGGCATCTTCTTCAACCAGGGCCAGGTCTGCTGCGCGGGCTCGCGCCTGCTGGTTCAGGAGTCGATCCACGACGAGCTGCTGGACTCCCTCAAGCGCCGCCTCTCCACGCTGCGCCTGGGCGACCCGCTCGACAAGAACACCGACATCGGCGCGATCAACTCCGCCGAGCAGCTCGCCCGGATCACCGCGCTCGCGGAGACCGGCGAGGCCGAGGGCGCCGAGCGCTGGTCCCCGGCGTGCGAGCTGCCGTCCTCCGGCTACTGGTTCGCCCCGACGCTGTTCACCAACGTCACCCAGGCGCACACCGTCGCCCGCGACGAGATCTTCGGCCCGGTGCTGTCCGTGCTGACGTTCCGTACGCCCGACGAGGCCGTCGCCAAGGCCAACAACAGCCAGTACGGCCTGTCCGCCGGCATCTGGACGGAGAAGGGCTCGCGCATCCTCGCGGTCGCCGGCCAGCTCCGCGCCGGTGTCGTCTGGGCCAACACGTTCAACAAGTTCGACCCGACCTCGCCCTTCGGCGGCTACAAGGAGTCGGGCTTCGGTCGCGAGGGCGGCCGCCACGGCCTGGAGGGCTACCTCGATGTCTGAGTCGTCGTCGGCGCGTCTGAGCGTCTTCAAGACCTACAAGCTGTACGTCGGGGGCAAGTTCCCCCGCTCCGAGAGCGGCCGGGTGTACGAGGTGACCGACTCCAAGGGCAAGTGGCTGGCCAACGCCCCGCTGTCCTCCCGCAAGGACGCGCGTGACGCGGTCGTCGCGGCCCGCAAGGCGTTCGGCGGCTGGTCGGGCGCGACCGCGTACAACCGCGGGCAGATCCTCTACCGCGTCGCCGAGATGCTGGAGGGCCGCCGCGAGCAGTTCGTCCGCGAGGTCGGCGAGGCCGAGGGGCTGTCCAAGTCCAAGGCCGCGGCGGTCGTGGACGCGGCCATCGACCGCTGGGTCTGGTACGCGGGCTGGACCGACAAGATCGGCCAGATCGTGGGCGGGGCCAACCCGGTCGCGGGCCCGTTCTTCAACCTCTCCACCCCGGAGCCGACCGGCGTCGTCACGGTCGTGGCCCCTCAGGACTCGTCCTTCCTGGGCCTGGTCTCGGTGATCGCCCCGGTCATCGCGACGGGCAACACGGCCGTCGTGATCGCCTCGGAGAAGGCGCCGCTCCCGGCCCTCTCCCTGGGCGAGGTGCTGGCCACCTCCGACCTGCCCGGCGGCGTGGTCAACATCCTGTCCGGCAAGGCCGGCGAGATGGGCCCGCACCTGGCCTCGCACCAGGACGTCAACGCGATCGACCTGGCGGGCACCGACGCGGCGCTGGCCAAGGAGCTGGAGATCGCGGCGGCCGACAACCTGAAGCGCGTCCTGCGTCCACAGCCTGTGGACGACTGGAGCGCCGACCCGGGCACGGCCCGCATGACGGCGTTCCTGGAGACCAAGACGGTCTGGCACCCGACGGGTTCGCTGGGCGCGGGCGGGTCTTCGTACTAGACCCGGATCGAAGTCCCGGATCGAAGTCCCGGATCCAAGACCCGGATCCATGACCGGATCCGGACCCGGATCCGGATCCGGTCATGGAAGAGCAGGCCCCGGTGGCGTCCCCCGCGCCGCCGGGGCCTTTTCCGTGCCCGCGCCCGGCAGGGCCTAGTGCTGTGACCCGCCGGCGGCGCCCGGGAGCAGCGGGCCGAGCAGCGAGGACGCGGCGGCGGCCGGCAGTTCGCCGACCGAGGGGCCGCGGGTGAGGGCGCCGGTCACCATGCCGGTGCCGAGGGCGGGGAAGTCCGCGACCTTGGTGCCGACGCCGTTGTCCAGCGGGTCCACGCCGGTGTTCGCGAGGGGGTTCACCTTGAGGTTCGCGATCGGGTCGGTGACCCCCGCGAGCGCCGCCGGAACCGAGAGTTCACCGGCCTGGGCGCCGCCCGCGGCCATCGCGAGCGCGGCGCCGGCCATCGAGAGCGTGAGGCCTGCGGAGCGCAACGTGGAGGTGTGCGGAGCTGCGTGACGTGCCATGGGTTTCCCGCCTGTGGTCGTAGTCGCGTGCGCACGCAGCGTAGTTGAGGTGTGATCCTGGATACCAACCGGGCGCCGGTGGCATCCCCTGCGCGGGGGAATGGTTCACACTGGTGTCCCGTGAGCTCCTCCTCTCCTTTGCCTACGCGTGTCGTTCTTCTGACCGGTCCCTCGGGATCCGGCAAGTCCTCGCTGGCGGCCCGCTCGGGCCTGCCCGTACTGCGCCTGGACGACTTCTACAAGGAGGGGGACGACCCGACCCTCCCGCTGGTCGAGGGGAGTTCGGACATCGACTGGGACTCCCCGCTGTCCTGGGACGCGGACACCGCCGTCGCGGCGATCGAGGAGCTGTGCGCTTCCGGCCGTACGCAGGTCCCGGTCTACGACATCGCGACGTCCTCGCGGACCGGGGCGGAGGCGCTGGACATCTCCCGGACGCCGCTGTTCATCGCCGAGGGGATCTTCGCGGCCGACATCGCCGCCCGGTGCCAGGAGCTGGGGCTGCTGGCCGACGCGCTCTGTCTGCGGGGGCGGCCGTCCACGACGTTCCGCCGCCGGCTGGCGCGCGATCTGCGCGAGGGCCGCAAGTCGGTCCTGTTCCTGCTGCGGCGGGGCCTGCGGCTGATGCGGGCGGAGCGCGGCATCGTGGCCCGCCACGCCGCCCTGGGCGCGCACCCGTGCGGCCGGGACGAGGCCCTCGGCCGCCTCGCCGCCGCGGCCGCCGGCCGCCACCGCGCGACCCCGGCCGCGGCTTAGGTCCTGGCTCAGGCCGTCTCTTGGTCGACGGCCAGGCGGGCCAGGAGGGATACCGCGGCCTCGATGGGGGCCGGGGCGAAGAACCGGGCGTCGACCTCTTCCACCGCCGCGATCGCGCGGGGGGCCAGGTCGGCGCCGAGGGCGGTGACGCGCAGCCGCTTGGCGCGGGTGTCGGCCGGGTCCACCTCGCGTTCGATCAGGCCCTTCTTCTCCAGGGTGCGCAGCACCTGGGAGGTCATCTTCACGTCCGTGCCCGCCTGACGGGCCACGGCCAGCTGGTTGGGCCGCTCGCCCTGCCCGTTCAGCCACCAGGTGCACGCGAGCAGGACGAACTGCACGTGCGTGAGGTCGAGGGGGGTCAGGGCCGCCGCGATGTCACGCTGCCAGCGCAGCGTGACGTGCCACAGCAGGAATCCGGGGCTCTCTCCGGGCTTCACCGCGCCGCGAGCTCCACGAGCGCGGCCATCGTCTCGGGCCAGTCCGCCGTGATGCCGGGGCCGATCTGCGGCCCGGCCTCCTCCGCGCCCTCGCCGCTGATCTCCATCCGGTAGAGCACCCGCGTGCGGTCCTCGCCGAGCGGGACGAGGCGGTGGGTGGTGCGCAGGACGAGCCCCCCGAAGCGGGCCTCGTCGGTGAAGTGTTCGCCCTCGCCGAGCGCGGTGACCCGCAGGAGCACCGGGTCCTCCCCGGGCGGGGTCATCGCGATCTCGGCGCCTTCGGCGAACGGGCCCCGGAGTTCGATCTTCTCGATCCCGCCGTTCCAGGCGCCCCAGTTCTCCACGTCGCTCCAGAGCCGCCAGATCGCCCCGCGGTCGGCGTCGGTCTCGACGGCGTGCTCGTACTCCCACATGGGGGCCTCCTTGGACCAGAAGTTCATCTGCGAAGAGATTATCTCTGCGGAGACTATTCGTCCAGTCGTCACCACCGGGCCCGCGCATGCGAGAAGGCGGGACCCCGGCCCCCCGGCCGCGTGGTCCCGCCTTCTCTTTCCCCCGCCGTGACCCCCGTCCCACCCCCGTAGGACGGTCCCCCTGGCCCCGTGGTCCGGTTACGCGACGAGCTCCTCGAAGGACTCCGCCTCGTCGCGCCCGAAGCTCAGCGCCTCGTCCTCGCGCAGCCGCCGCAGCGACCGCCAGATGCTCGACTTCACCGTGCCGACGCTGATGCCCAGGATCTCCGCGATCTCCGGGTCCGTGCGGCCCTCGTAGTACCGCAGCACCAGCATCGTCCGCTGCGGCTCCGGAATCCGGGTCAGCGCCTGCCACAGCACCGCGCGCAGCTCCGTGCCCCGCATCGCGTCCGTGTCGGAGGCCGTCTCCGGCAGCTCCTCGGTCGGGTACTCGTTCAGCTTCCGCCGGCGCCACGCGCTGATGTGCAGGTTCGTCATCGTGCGCCGCAGGTAGCCGCCCACGGCCGCCTTGTCGCTGATCCGGTCCCACGCCCGGTACGTCGAGAACAGCGCGCTCTGCAGCAGGTCCTCGGCCTCGTAACGGTCACCGGTCAGGTGGAAGGCCGTCGCGTACAGGGCGGCCCGGCGCTCCCGGACGTACGCCGTGAACTCGGCCTCCGAGGCGGAGGACGGGGCCGGCGCGGGCAGCGGCGCGACGGAGGAGGACTGGTACGTGTTCGCGTCGATGGCCACTACGTGTGCCGCGCGGGGACGGGTGACCGTCGCCGTACGGACACCTGCCCGGCGGTTCACATCGTGCAGCCGCGTGACAACCGCGCTGGTGGTGGTGCTGTGCAGCGTGTTCATCTCGCGCCCCCCGTCGTGGAGTCTGCTCTGGTTCGGTGTGGTGCTTGGTGCGTTGAGTAGAAGCCTGCCCCCGGGAGATAACCGGGTTGTCCGCCGACTGTCACAGCACTGTCACAGGCACCCCGGAAGCCCCGCCGCGCACGCGGGTACAAGTCCCAACGGGCGATGGGACAGAATGAGCCCGTGCCTTTTCTGCTGCTGATCGAGGACGACGACGCCATCCGCACGGCCCTCGAACTCTCCCTGTCTCGCCAGGGCCACCGTGTGGCCACCGCGGCGACGGGTGAGGACGGCCTGAAACTGTTGCGCGAGCAGCGGCCGGACCTGATCGTGCTGGACGTCATGCTGCCCGGGATCGACGGCTTCGAGGTGTGCCGGCGGATCCGTCGCACCGACCAGCTGCCGATCATCCTGCTCACCGCGCGCAGCGATGACATCGACGTGGTGGTCGGCCTGGAATCGGGCGCCGACGACTACGTGGTCAAGCCCGTCCAGGGCCGGGTGCTCGACGCCCGGATCCGGGCCGTGCTGCGCCGCGGCGAGCGCGAGGCGAGCGACTCCGCCACCTTCGGGTCCCTCGTCATCGACCGCTCCGCCATGACCGTGACCAAGAACGGTGAGGACCTCCAGCTCACCCCGACCGAGCTGCGGCTGCTGCTGGAGCTCAGCCGGCGGCCCGGCCAGGCGCTCTCCCGGCAGCAACTGCTGCGGCTGGTGTGGGAGCACGACTACCTCGGCGACTCCCGGCTCGTCGACGCGTGCGTGCAGCGGCTGCGCGCCAAGGTGGAGGAGATCCCGTCCTCGCCGACCCTGATCCGTACCGTGCGCGGCGTCGGCTACCGGCTGGACTCCCCGCAGTGATCCGAGCCCTGTTCGCGGGCCGGCGCTGGACCAGCCTGCGGCTGCGGCTCCTCGTCGTGTTCGCCCTGGTCGCGCTGACGGCCGCCGTCTCCGCCTCCGGGATCGCCTACTGGCTCAACCGCGAGGCGGTCCTCACCCGCGTCCAGGAAGCCGCCCTCGGCGACTTCCGCCAGGAGATGCAGAACCGGGCCGCGGCGCTGCCCGGCGACCCGACGCCCGAGGAGATGCAGCGCACCGCCGAACTGATGGCGGGCAGCAGCCCCGGGTACAGCGTGCTGCTGGTCGACGAGCGGGGGGACGGCCGCAAGGTCTTCGGCGCGGCCGGTCCCGACTCCTTCGGGCTGGACGACGTACCCAAGTCCCTCCAGCACGCGGTGAACGACCGGCAGAAGACGACCACGGCCAACGACGCCGAGTACCACGTGTACTGGCAGCGGACGAAGCCGCAGGGCAACCCGTACCTGGTCGGCGGGACGCGGATCGTGGGCGGCGGGCCGACCGGCTACATGTACAAGTCCCTCGCGCAGGAGCGGGACGACCTGAACGCGCTGGGCTGGTCGCTGACCATCGCGACGGGCCTCGCGCTGCTCGGCTCCGCGCTGCTCGCGCAGGCCGCGGCCCGGACGGTGCTCAGGCCCGTACAGCGGCTCGGTGACGCGGCGCGGCGGCTCGGCGAGGGCGAGCTGGACCACCGGCTCGACGTGTCGGGGACCGACGAACTCGCCGACCTGTCGCGGACCTTCAACAGGACCGCGGAGGCGCTGGAGAAGAAGGTCGCCGACATGAGCGCGCGGGAGGAGTCCAGCCGGCGCTTCGTCGCGGACATGTCCCATGAACTGCGCACGCCGCTCACGGCGTTGACGGCGGTGGCCGAGGTGCTGGAGGAGGAGGTCGACGACCTCGATCCGATGATCGCACCGGCGGTGGCGCTGGTCGTCAGCGAGACGCGGCGCCTGAACGACCTGGTGGAGAACCTGATGGAAGTCACCCGCTTCGACGCGGGGACGGCGCGGCTGGTGCTGGACGACGTCGACGTCGCCGACCAGGTGACGGCGTGCATCGACGCGCGGGCCTGGCTCGACGCCGTCGAACTCGACGCGGAGCGGGGCATCATGGCCCGGCTCGACCCGCGCCGGCTCGACGTCATCCTCGCCAACCTGATCGGCAACGCGCTCAAGCACGGCGGTTCGCCGGTGCGGGTGTCGGTGACGGTCGAGGAGGAATGGCTGGTCATCGCGGTCAAGGACAACGGTCCGGGCATCCCTGAGGAGGTCCTGCCGCACGTCTTCGACCGCTTCTACAAGGCGAGCGCGTCGCGGCCGAAGTCGGACGGGAGCGGGCTCGGCCTGTCGATCGCCATGGAGAACGCGCACATCCACGGCGGAGACATCACGGCCGCCAACGCGGCGGAGGGCGGGGCGCTGTTCACGCTGCGGCTGCCGGTGGACGTGGGGAAGGTGATCGCCGGTGAGGTGGACGCGTAGGGCGCTGTCCGGGGTCGTGCTGGCGACGCTGGCGTACGGGACGTCCGGCTGCGGCATCCGGGCCACGACGGTCCCGGTCGACGTGGGCCCGGCGCCCTCGCGGGTGTCGTGCGACACCCCGGAGGCGCCGTCCGGCGCGCAGAGCGGGGTCCAGGGGTTCCGGGCCACGGTGGAGCTGGTCTGCGGCTCGCAGCTGGTCGGTGTGGAGCGCGTCGTCCCGGTGCCGGAGAAGCGGATCGCCCGCGACCCGGTGGTGCTGGCCGCGCAGGCGCTGCTGGAGGCGCTGGAGCGGACGCCGTCCGCCGGGGAACGGGACGCGGGGTTCACGACCGGGGTCCCGGGCGGGCTGACCGTGGCCCCGCCGCGGACCGGCGACCCGGCGGGGACGCTGCGGCTGAGCCGGCGGCCGGAGGACCTGCCGCCGGTGGCGCTGTCGCAGATCGTGTGCACGCTGGCCGGCAGCGAGGCCGTGGCGGCGGGGCCGGGGCCGGTGGTGCTCGGCGGGCCCGACGCGGATCCGCCGCGGGCGTGGGAGTGCACGGACGCCGTCCGCTCCCGGCCGGAATCGGTCCCGACCCTGGGCGACGTGGTCCGCCCGAAGCCGACGGCTTCGTAACCGGACCCCGCGCCTCAAACGCCGGCGGGGCCGGAGCCGCCCGGCCGGCGCGGGTCCGGGCGGCGCGGGTCCGGGCGGAGTCCGGGGAACGGTGGAAGGGCGGGGCGGGCAGTGGCTCCGCGCAGCGGTGGGCCGCCGGGTGGCGGCCCGGGAACGGGGTCGGCCCCCTGAGGCGGGCTCAGGGGGCCGATGGGCGTCCGGTCCGGCGGACGGGCCGGGCCGGGCACCGGCTGCGGGATCCGGCGGGCGGGACCGGGTCGGCGGTGGAGCCGGGGGTACCCGCCGGGCGCGCGGGGGATCAGATGCCGGCCGCGGCCGCCAGGTCCTTCTTGATGGCGTCCAGGACGTCCTGGCCCCGGCCGCGGGCCGGGGTGAGGTCGGCGGCGTCCGCGACCGGGACCACGACCTCCAGGTAGCACTTCAGCTTCGGCTCCGTGCCCGACGGGCGGACGATCACCCGGGCCTTGTAGTCGCCGTCCAGGTAGTACCGCAGGCCGTCCGTCGGGGGCAGCGTCGCCGTCCCCCGGGCGAGGTCCTCCGCCGAGACGACGCGCAGGCCCGCCAGGGACGCCGGCGGCCGCGTGCGCAGCGCCGCCATCGCGTTGGCGATGACCGACAGGTCCGAGACGCGGACCGACAGCTGGTCGGTGGCGTGCAGCCCGTGGGCCATCGCCAGGTCGTCCAGCAGGTCGGTCAGCGTGCGGCCCTGCTCCTTGAGCTCCGAGGCCAGCTCCGCCACCAGCAGCGCTGCGGTGATGCCGTCCTTGTCGCGGACGCCCTCGGGGTCCACGCAGTAGCCGAGCGCCTCCTCGTAGCCGTAGCGCAGGCCCTCGACGCGCGAGATCCACTTGAAGCCCGTGAGGGTCTCCTCGTAGCCCACGCCCGCCGCTTCCGCGATCCGGCCGAGGAGGGAGGACGAGACGATCGACTCCGCGAAGACGCCCCGGGCCCCCTTGTGGACCAGGTGGGCCGCCAGCAGCGCGCCGACCTCGTCGCCCCGCAGCATCCGCCAGCCGCCGTCGGCGGTCGGGACCGCCACGGCGCAGCGGTCCGCGTCCGGGTCGTTCGCGATGACGATGTCCGGGCCGGCCTCGGCGGCCTTCGCGAAGGACAGGTCCATCGCGCCCGGCTCCTCCGGGTTGGGGAAGGCGACCGTCGGGAAGGCCGGGTCCGGCTCCGCCTGCTCGGCCACCAGCACCGGGGTCGGGAAGCCGGCGCGGGCGAACGCCGCCATGACGACGTCCTTGCCGACACCGTGCATGGCCGTGTAGACGGTCCGCACGCCCCGGGGGGAGCCGGGGGTCAGGACCGCGTCCGTACGCGCCAGGTAGGCCTCCAGGACCTCGTCACCGAGGTCCTCCCAGCCGGACTCCGGGCGGGGGACGGAGGCGAGCGAGTCGATGCGCGCGATCTGCGCCGCGATCTCCTCGTCCGCCGGGGAGACGATCTGCGAGCCGTCGCCGAGGTAGACCTTGTAGCCGTTGTCCCGGGGCGGGTTGTGGCTCGCGGTCACCTCGACGCCGGCGACGGCACCCAGGTGCCGTATGGCGTACGCGAGGACCGGCGTCGGCAGTGGCCGGGGCAGGACGGCCGCGCGCAGCCCGGCGCCGGTCATGACGGCCGCGGTGTCACGGGCGAAGTCCGCGGACTTGTAGCGGGCGTCGTAGCCGACGACGACCAGGCCGTCGGCGTGCCCCTGGGCCCGCAGGTAGGCCGCCAGGCCCGCCGCCGCGCGGATGACCACGGAGCGGTTCATCCGCATCGGGCCCGCGCCGATCTCGCCGCGCAGTCCGGCGGTGCCGAACTGCAGGGTGCCGGAGAAGCGGTCCGCGAGTTCGGCGGTGTCGCCGGACTCGATGAGCTTGGCGAGCTCGTCCGCCGTCTCCTGGTCCGGGTCCTCGGCCAGCCAGGCCTGGGCCCGGGTGATCAGGTCGTCCTGTTCCTGCACTACTTCCGCCTTGTCTCTCGTACGGTGCCGGTGCCTGTGCCGTGTCAGATGCGGGCGAGCACCTGGGTGAGCAGCTTGCCCATGCGCGCGGCCGAGTCGCGGCCGGCCTGGAGCACCTCTTCGTGGTTCAGCGGCTCGCCGGAGATGCCCGCCGCCAGGTTGGTGACCAGCGAGATGCCGAGCACCTCGGCGCCGGCCTCACGGGCGGCGATGGCCTCCAGCACGGTGGACATGCCGACCAGGTCGGCGCCCATGACGCGGATCATGTTGATCTCGGCCGGGGTCTCGTAGTGCGGGCCGGGGAACTGGACGTAGACGCCCTCTTCGAGGGTCTCGTCGATCTCCTTGCACATCGCGCGCAGGCGGGGCGAGTAGAGGTCGGTGAGGTCCACGAAGTTGGCGCCGACGATCGGCGAGGTCGCGGTGAGGTTCAGGTGGTCGCTGATCAGGACGGGCTGGCCGGGGGTCATGCCCTCGCGCAGGCCGCCGCAGCCGTTGGTCAGGACGACGGTCTTGCAGCCGGCGGCGACGGCGGTGCGGACACCGTGGGCGACGGCGGCGACGCCGCGGCCCTCGTAGAAGTGGGTCCGGCCGAGGAAGAGCAGCGCACGCTTGTCGCCGATCTTGTACGAGCGGATCTTGCCGCCGTGGCCCTCGACCGCGGGGGGCGGGAAGCCGGGCAGCTCGGTGACGGGGAACTCCGCCTCGGGCACGCCCAGCGCCTCTGCGGCGGGGGCCCAGCCGGAGCCCATGACGAGGGCGACATCGTGGGTTTCGGCGCCGGTCAGCTCACGCAGACGGGCGGCTGCGGCGGTGGCGTCGGCGAAGGGGTCGGTAACAGATGCGTTCACGCTGACGAGCGTAACCGAGCATTGCCTACGCGCGTAGATGGCGCAGCTCACGGTGTTCGGATCGTTGCCTTGTCGTTTCCGCCGAAACGTCCCTCCGCGTTCCCCCGGCGTCAGCAGGGGCGCTTGCGCACCTCCATCACGTAGTCGTGCGGGGCGCCCGCGGATTCGGCGGCGTCGGCGATCTCACCGAGGTAGCGGGCCGAGGGGAGCCCGCCCTCGTAGCCGTTGAGGACGTAGCACCAGGCCGCCTCCTCGCCGTCCAGGGTGTGGACGCGGATGCGCATGCGGCGGTAGATGTCCAGCCCGACGCCCTCCCACCGGTCCATGGAGTCCTCGTCCAGCGGCGCGATGTCGTACAGGGCGACGAAGACCTGGTGGCGCGGGGCTTCGACGATCGTCGCCAGCGCGCCCTCCCAGCCCATCTGCTCGCCGCCGAAGGTCAGCCGCCAGTCGTTGATCCAGCCCGTGCCGCGCAGCGGCGAATGGGGTGCGCGGCGCGTCATCAGCCGCGGGTCGAGGTTGCCGGCGTACGCGGCGTAGAGCGACATGAGACCGAGGGTACGGGAGGGGCGGCGCGGGCGGCGTGTCCGGCCGTCCTCACGGATGGCCGGACCGGGGGAGAAGCACCTTGAAGCGTGCGGGACAATGGAGCACGGAATGCATCCCCCGGGGAGACCCCCGGAAGCCCCGGCCGGGGCGGCAGCCGGCCGGGTAGACGTGAGGCGGAGTTTTCGTGACCCGGATCGTGATCATCGGCGGCGGACCCGGCGGGTATGAGGCGGCCCTCGTAGGGGCCCAGCTCGGCGCGGAGGTGACCGTCGTCGACTGCGACGGTCTGGGCGGGGCGTCGGTACTGACCGACTGCGTGCCCTCGAAGACCCTCATCGCGACCGCCGAGGTGATGACGACCTTCGACTCCTCGTACGAGGAGCTCGGCATCGTCGTCGCCGACGACACCCCGCACATCGAGCAGGCCGCGCGCGTCGTCGGCGTGGACCTCGGCAAGGTCAACCGCCGCGTCAAGCGCCTCGCGCTGGCCCAGTCGCACGACATCACCGCCTCCGTCACCCGCGCCGGCGCCCGCGTCATGCGCGGCCGCGGCAAGCTCGGCGGCCCGCAGGGCATCGACGGCACCCGGGACGTCATCGTCACCGCCGCCGACGGCACGGAGACGATCCTGACGGCCGACGCCGTGCTGATCGCGACCGGCGGCCACCCCCGCGAGATCCCGGACGCGATGCCCGACGGCGAGCGCATCCTGAACTGGACCCAGGTCTACGACCTCGAAGAGCTCCCGGAGGAGCTCATCGTCGTCGGCTCCGGTGTGACCGGCGCCGAGTTCGCCGGCGCGTACCAGGCCCTCGGCTCCCGGGTGACCCTCGTGTCCTCCCGCGACCGGGTGCTGCCCGGCGAGGACCCGGACGCCGCCGCCGTCCTGGAGGACGTCTTCCGCCGCCGCGGCATGAACGTCATCGGCCGCTCCCGCGCCGAGTCCGCCAAGCGGGTGGGCGACCGGGTCGAGGTCACCCTCTCCGACGGCCGGGTCATCACCGGCACGCACTGCCTGATGGCGGTCGGCGCGATCCCGAACACCGGGAACATGAACCTGGAGGAGTCCGGGGTCCGGCTCAAGGAGTCCGGCCACATCTGGACCGACAAGGTCTCCCGCACCTCCGCCCCCGGCGTGTACGCCGCCGGAGACGTGACCGGCGTCTTCGCGCTGGCCTCCGTCGCCGCCATGCAGGGGCGCATCGCGATGTACCACTTCCTGGGCGACGCGGTGGCCCCGCTGAACCTGAAGACGGTGTCGTCGAACGTCTTCACCGACCCGGAGATCGCCACCGTCGGTTACACGCAGGCCGACGTGGACTCCGGGAAGATCGACGCCCGTGTCGTGAAGCTGCCGCTGCTGCGCAACCCGCGCGCCAAGATGCAGGGCATCCGGGACGGCTTCGTGAAGATGTTCTGCCGCCCGGGCACCGGCATCGTGGTGGGCGGCGTCGTCGTCTCGCCGCGCGCGAGCGAGCTCATCCACCCGATCTCGATCGCGGTCGACAACAACCTGACGGTCGAGCAGATCGCAAACGCGTTCACCGTGTACCCCTCCCTGTCGGGCTCGATCGCCGAGGTGGCGCGCCAGTTGCACACGCGGAAGGCCGCCGGGGAGGCCTGATCCCGGGCAACCGCCTTGCGCCGCAGGGGGTTTGGGGCGGGGCCGACCGTGGTGGTGAGAAGTTCACGCAGTCTTCGAAACGCGTATACCACTAGTCGCCCCGCCTTATGAACAACTTCGGTATTCCGGCGTAAAGAGCTGAAACCAGACGGTCGTTGGCGTTACTGTCAGTTTCGTGTTCGCTGCAGAACGTCGCCAATTGATCCTCGAAATGGTGCGGGCCAACGGAGCGGTATCGCTCCGGGAGCTCGCCCGCGTCGTCCAGACCTCCGAAGTGACCGTACGGCGGGACGTGCGGGCACTGGAGGCAGAAGGACTCCTCGACCGCCGGCACGGCGGTGCGGTTTTGCCGGGCGGTTTCACGCGGGAGTCCGGCTTTCCGCAAAAGTCCCATCTCGCGACGGCGGAGAAGACCGCCATCGCCGATGTCGCGGCGAGCCTCGTCGAAGAAGGCGAGGCCGTGGTCGTCGGCGCGGGTACCACCACCCAGGAGCTGGCCCGCCGGCTCGCGCGGGTGCCCGGCCTGACCGTCGTCACCAACTCCCTGCTGGTCGCGCAGGCCCTGGCCCACGCCAACCGGGTGGAAGTGGTGATGACCGGCGGCACCCTGCGCGGGTCCAACTACGCGCTCGTCGGCAGCGGGGCCGAACAGTCCCTCCAGGGCCTGCGGGTGTCGCGGGCCTTCCTGTCGGGGAGCGGTCTGACCGCAGAGCGCGGGCTCTCCACCTCCAACATGCTCTCCGCGAGCGTGGACCGGGCGCTGGTGCAGGCGGCGGCGGAGGTGGTGGTGCTCGCCGACCACACGAAGCTGGGCACGGACACCATGTTCCAGACCGTGCCGACGGACGTGATGACGCGGCTGGTGACGGACGAGCCCCCGCCGCACGACGACCGGGCCGGTACGGAGCTGCAGGCGCTGGCGGACCAGGGCGTCCAGATCACCGTGGCGGGCGCCGCCGCCGCCCCCGGCGGGGACGGCGCCATGGTGGGCCGGCGGCCGCGCCGGGAGTCCCCGTTGCCCGTCCAGCGGCGGGGTGGCCCGACGGCCCAGCTGCGGAGCGCGCCGGCCGGGATGCTGGAGCAGCAGGCCGCCGGCGACCGCGTCCGCGTAGCCGACATGCGACGCCGCTAGGCCCTGTCGGGCGGTTCGGCACCGCCGCACATGAAAAACGGGGTTCCCGGGGCAGACGCCCCGGGAACCCCGTTGTCACGCGTGTCAGTCCTTGATCTCGCAGATCGTGGCGCCCGAGGTGAGGCTCGCGCCGACCTCGGCGGTGAGACCCACGATGGTGCCCGCGCGGTGCGCGTTCAGGGGCTGCTCCATCTTCATGGCCTCCAGGACGACGATCAGGTCGCCCGCGGCCACCTGCTGGCCCTCCTCGACCGCGACCTTGACGATCGTGCCCTGCATCGGCGAGGCGAGCGTGTCGCCCGACGCGGCCGGGCCGGACTTCTTCGCGGCGCGGCGCTTCGGCTTGGCGCCGCCGGCGGCGGCCGTACGGGCCAGGGTCATGCCGAGCGAGGACGGCAGGGAGACTTCGAGGCGCTTGCCGCCGACCTCGACGACGACCGTCTCGCGGCCCGGCTCGTCCTCCGCGTCGTCCACGGCGGGAGCCGCGAACGCCGGGATCTCGTTGACGAACTCGGTCTCGATCCACCGGGTGTGGACCCGGAAGGGGTCCGAGGTGAACGCCGGGTCGACGACGACCGCGCGGTGGAACGGCACGGCGGTGGCCATGCCCTCGATCTCGAACTCGGCCAGCGCGCGGGCCGCGCGCTGCAGGGCCTGCTCGCGGGTGGCGCCCGTGACGATCAGCTTGGCGAGGAGCGAGTCCCACGCCGGGCCGATCACGGAGCCGGACTCGACGCCCGCGTCGAGGCGGACACCCGGACCCGACGGCGGGGCGAACCGGGTGACGGTGCCCGGGGCGGGCAGGAAGCCGCGGCCCGGGTCCTCGCCGTTGATGCGGAACTCGAACGAGTGACCGCGCAGCACGGGGTCCCCGTAGCCGAGCTCCTCGCCGTCGGCGATGCGGAACATCTCGCGGACCAGGTCGATGCCGGTGACCTCTTCGGTGACCGGGTGCTCGACCTGGAGGCGGGTGTTGACCTCCAGGAAGGAGATCGTGCCGTCGGTGCCGACGAGGAACTCGACGGTGCCGGCGCCGACGTAGCCGGCTTCCTTCAGGATCGCCTTCGACGCGGCGTACAGCTCCGCGTTCTGCTCCTCCGTCAGGAACGGCGCGGGAGCCTCCTCCACCAGCTTCTGGTGGCGGCGCTGCAGCGAGCAGTCACGCGTGGAGACGACGACCACGTTGCCGTGGGAGTCGGCCAGGCACTGGGTCTCGACGTGCCGCGGCCTGTCGAGGTAGCGCTCGACGAAGCACTCGCCGCGGCCGAAGGCGGCCACGGCCTCGCGCACGGCGGAGTCGTAGAGCTCGGGCACCTCTTCGAGGGTGCGGGCGACCTTGAGGCCGCGGCCGCCACCACCGAAGGCGGCCTTGATCGCGATGGGCAGGCCGTGCTCCTTCGCGAAGGCCACGACCTCCTCCGCACCCGAGACCGGGTCCGGGGTGCCGGCGACCAGCGGGGCGCCGGCGCGCTGCGCGATGTGACGGGCGGCGACCTTGTCACCGAGATCGCGGATGGCCTGCGGCGGCGGGCCGATCCAGGTCAGGCCCGCGTCGAGGACGGCCTGCGCGAATTCGGCGTTCTCCGACAGGAACCCGTATCCGGGGTGAATGGCGTCGGCACCCGAATCGGCCGCGGCCTGAAGGACCTTCGCGATGTCCAGGTAACTCGCGGCCGGGGTGTCACCGCCCAACGCGAAAGCTTCGTCGGCCGCGCGGACGTGCAGAGCGTCCCGGTCCGGATCGGCGTAGACGGCTACGCTGGCGATCCCGGCGTCCCGGCAGGCCCGGGCAACGCGGACAGCGATTTCGCCACGGTTGGCGATGAGCACCTTGCGCACGATGGCTCCCTCCTTGGAACAAGCTGAGTTTAGGGACAGCCCACACGGCCTTTCGACCCTTCCCCATAGGTGAGCTTGCCCACACGGAGTGTGATTCGAGTACACCTTGAGTCCGGAAAACCCTTGTGGCGCCCCAGGTCAGGGGGATCCCCGACTGCACAGTAACCCCGTCGCCCATACGAGGTCTCTGTCCACCGGGCCAGCGGGCCGCGCCGATTCTTTGTGGAGTCCCTACGAACGGCCTAGGCATTCTTTGCTGCCGGGCCCCCGCGCGCCGCCTTTCGGGGCCGTGCGCGAGGGGGTGAGGAGGCGGCGCCGCGCAACGAACAGGCGCCGAACCCTTGTCCACCGGATTACCCGTTAGTAGCCTCCAGGCGTCGAACGGGCTTGTGCCGTGCTGTGCCGGGTGGGAGTGGGTGCGTCGTGCTGCTGCGCAGAATCGTGGCCGGGCTGGCCGCGATCGTGCTCGTCGCGGAAGCGGCCGTGCTCGTCCTGGTCCACGTCGTCCTGGGCCGGACCACCGCGAACCAGTCGATGTCCATCGCGGGAAGCGATCCCGATGTCATGTCGAAGGCGACCTACGCGCTGGGCGCCGTCATGGGCGCCTTCCTGCTGCTGTGCGCGGTCCTGCTCGCGGTGGCCGCCGTACGGGACCTCGGGCCCGGGCGTGTCGCCCGGGTCGTGCTCATCACCGCCGCCGTCGTCCACGGAGTGCTCGGCGCCCTCGCCGTCGGGCTCGCCGGCTGGGGCGTCTTCGCCGCGGTGATGCTGATCTTCTGCCTGATCGTCCTGTCCCTGACGCTCTACGCGGTCAGGGGGACGGGCGAGGGCCGGCTCGGGGAGGTCACGCCCACAGGTCCGTGATGGACACGCCGAGTTCGCCCAGCAGCGAGCGCAGCAGCGGCAGCGACAGCCCGATCACATTGCCGGGGTCGCCGTCGATCCCGTCGATGAACGGCGCCGACAGCCCGTCCAGGGTGAACGCGCCCGCCACGTGCAGCGGCTCGCCGCTCGCCACGTACGCCGCCACCTCCGCGTCCGTCGGCTCACCGAAGCGGACCGTCGTCGAAGCCGTCGCCGAGACCCGGCGCCCGCTCGCCGTGTCGATCACGCAGTGCCCCGTGCGCAGCACCCCGGCCCGCCCGCGCATCGACTTCCAGCGGGCCGTGGCCTCCTCGGAGTCCGCCGGCTTGCCCAGCGCCTCGCCGTCCAGTTCCAGCACCGAGTCGCAGCCGATCACCAGGGCGCCCGCGGCCTCCTCCAGGGCGGCCACGACGGCCGCCTTGGCCTCGGCCAGCGCCAGCGCCAGCTCCGCCGGGCTGTCCGCGTTCAGGGTGTCCTCGTCGAAGTGGCTGACGATGACGTGCGGGGCGAGCCCGGCCTGCCGCAGCAGGTTCAGCCGGGCGGGCGAGGCGGAGGCGAGGACGAGGGCACGGGGTTCGGCAGTCATGGGAGCCATCGTAGGGGCCCCCTCGCGGCCGCCCGGCCGGGCTCAGAAGCCGACGCCGAGGACGTACACCACCACGAGCATGGCGAGCGCGAGCACCACGATCAGCCGCCGGAGCATGGCCTGCGCGTCGCGCATGTCCTGGGGCGGCTCGTCCTTGGGGTCAGACCAGAGCATGCCCCGATCCTGACCCCGCGGCGGCCGTGGCGCCTGAGTACGAGTACTCAGGCGCCACCGTCCGTTCACGCCATCTTCCCTACGCGGGCCAGTACGTACGCCCCCACGCGCGCGGCCCCGGCTGCGGCAGGTGCCGCCGGGCCACGCGGGACGGCGCCGCCCACTCGTCCGCCACCGGGGGCGCGCCCGACGGCGCCGAGGCCAGCGCCGCCGCGCGCGCTTGGACCACCGCCAGTGCGGCGGCCAGCTCCTCCGGGGTCGGGTTTCCCTTGACGACCTTGATCACCACAGGACTGACCTCCTACAGGGGGATGTTGCCGTGCTTCTTCGGGGGCAGCGACTCGCGCTTGGTGCGGAGCTGGCGCAGCCCCTTCACCACGTGCGCGCGGGTCTCGGACGGCATGGTCACCGCGTCGATGTAACCGCGCTCGGCGGCCGTGTACGGGTTGAGCAGCGCGTCCTCGTACTCGGTGATGAGCCGGGCCCGGGTCTCCTCGGCGGTGCCCGCCTCCTCCGCCTCGGCGATCGCGCGGCGGTGCAGGATGTTCACCGCGCCCTGCGCGCCCATGACGGCGATCTGCGCGGTCGGCCAGGCCAGGTTCAGGTCCGCGCCGAGGTGCTTGGAGCCCATGACGTCGTACGCGCCGCCGAAGGCCTTGCGGGTGATGACGGTGATCAGCGGAACGGTGGCCTCGGCGTAGGCGTAGATGAGCTTCGCGCCGCGCCGGATGATTCCGTTGTACTCCTGGTCGGTGCCGGGCAGGAAGCCCGGGACGTCGACGAAGGTCAGCACCGGGACGTTGAAGGCGTCGCACGTGCGGACGAACCGGGCGGCCTTCTCGGAGGCGTTGATGTCCAGGCAGCCGGCGAACTGCATCGGCTGGTTGGCGACGATGCCCACCGGGTGCCCCTCGACGCGGCCGAAGCCGGTCAGGATGTTCGGCGCGAACAGCGACTGCGTCTCCAGGAACTCCCCGTCGTCGAGCACGTGCTCGATCACGGTGTGCATGTCGTACGGCTGGTTCGCGCTGTCCGGGATGAGGACGTCGAGCTCGCGGTCGGTGTCGGTGACCTCGGTGTCCGCGTCCTCCGGGAAGGCGGGCGGCTCGGAGAGGTTGTTCGACGGCAGGTACGCGAGGAGGGACTTGACGTACTCGATGGCGTCCTTCTCGTCGCCGGCCATGTGGTGGGCGACGCCGGAGGTGGAGTTGTGGGTGCGGGCGCCGCCCAGCTCCTCGAAGCCCACGTCCTCGCCGGTGACCGTCTTGATGACGTCCGGGCCGGTGATGAACATGTGCGAGGTCTGGTCGACCATCACGGTGAAGTCGGTGATCGCGGGGGAGTACACCGCGCCGCCCGCGCAGGGGCCCACGACCAGGCTGATCTGCGGGATGACCCCGGAGGCGTGGACGTTGCGGCGGAAGATCTCGCCGTACATGCCCAGCGCGCTGACGCCCTCCTGGATGCGGGCGCCGCCGGAGTCGTTGATGCCGACGAGCGGGCAGCCGGTCTTCAGCGCGAAGTCCATGACCTTCATGATCTTCTGGCCGTAGACCTCGCCGAGGGCGCCGCCGAAGACGGTGAAGTCCTGCGAGAACACCGCGACCGGGCGGCCGTCGACCGTGCCGTAGCCGGTGACGACGCCGTCGCCGTAGGGACGGGTCTTCTCCAGCCCGAAGTTGGTCGAGCGGTGCCGGGCGAACTCGTCCAGCTCGACGAACGATCCCTCGTCCAGCAGCAGGGCCACTCGCTCACGCGCCGTCAGCTTGCCCTTGGCGTGCTGCTTCTCCACCGCCCGTGCGGAACCGGCGTGGGTGGCTTCGTCGATGCGGCGCTGCAAGTCCGCGATCTTGCCCGCGGTCGTATGCATGTCGATCGGCTCTGAGGGTTGTGACATCGGGGTCGCGGCTCCCTGCGTGGTGTCGTCAACTGCCTGGTCAATTGAATGACTACTGCTGGCTACTGGTGCGTAGCGTATCGGCGGGCAGGGCGCTCGACAGTGCGGCGTTTGACACACCTGAAGTGCCTTGCTTGGCCCCGCCGCCTTGCCTAGGGGGCGTGTCGCGCCGCGCGCCGGCCGGCGGCCGCGTCGCACCGCGTCCGTGACGGCCGCGCGGGCCGCGCGTCGGTAGGGTTGTCGCGGAACTTCACTGCCCGCTTCGCCGGAGAAGACGCGCTTGCGCCCGGCCCGGGGCCGGGCATCCAGGCAAGGGGAACTTTGATGCCGTCAGACGCTTCCGCAGGCCACTGGTCGAGCCTCGACCGGCCGCCGCTGAACGCCGCCGCGCTGCGGCGGGCCCTGGTGACCGACGGGGGGCTGTGGACCTCCGTGGAGGTGGTCCCCTCGACCGGGTCCACCAACAGCGACCTCGCCGCCCGCGCCGGGGACCTGCCCGAGGGGGTCGTGCTCGTCGCCGAGGAGCAGACCGCCGGGCGCGGCCGGCTCGACCGGAGCTGGGTGGCCCCGGCCCGGTCGGGGCTGTTCTTCTCCGTCCTGCTCAAGCCGGGCGCGGCCGTCCCGCAGGAGCGGTGGGGCTGGCTGACCCTCCTCGCCGGGGTGGCCGCCGCGACCGGGCTGTCCCGGGCGGCGGGCGTGGACACCGCGCTCAAGTGGCCCAACGACCTGCTGGTCATCGTGGACGGCGAAGAGCGCAAGACCGGCGGGATCCTCGCCGAGCGGGTCGGCGACGGCGTCGTCCTCGGCATCGGGCTCAACGTCACGCTGACCGACGCCGAGCTGCCGGTGCCGGAAGCCGGGTCGCTGGCCCTGGCGAAGGCCTCCGTCACGGACCGGGAGCCGCTGCTGAAGGCCGTACTGCGGTCCCTGGAGGAGTGGTACGGCGAGTGGCGCGCCGCCGGCGGCGACCCGGCCGCCAGCGGCCTCCAGGAGACGTACGCGGCGGGCTGCGCCACCCTCGGCCGCCACGTACGGGCGGAGCTGCCGGGCGGCCGCCGGCTCACCGGAACGGCCGAGGCGGTGGACGCGGACGGACGGCTCGTCGTCAGGACGGCTGACGGGGAGCGGGAGCCCGTGGGCGCCGGGGACGTGGTCCACCTGCGGTCGGTGCGGTAGCGGCTGACGGGGAGCGGGCCGGGGAACCGGACCGGGGAGTGAGCTACGGCACACCTGCCGTATGGTTTAGGCGATCCCGGCCTTCCCGGCGATCACCCGGTTCGGCAGTGCGCACGGAATGGACAGGAGGCGGCCCTTGACCGTCGACGACTCTACGTCCAGCGCGTCGTCCGGCGGGGGCTCCGGCCCCGGCGGACCCACCGGGCCGACCGGACCCACCGGGCCGACCGGCGCCGGTACGGGCGGTGGCGCGGGTACCGGGACGCCGATCGGGCGGGACCAGCACACCCCCCACCACGAGGTCGACCACACCGCCCAGCCCACGGCCGACCCGCTCGCCATCCGCCTGGAGCAGCTCATCCTGGGCGCCGAGCGCCGCTACACGCCGTTCCAGGCGGCCCGCAGCGCCGGAGTCTCGATGGAGCTCGCCTCCCGCTTCTGGCGGGCGATGGGCTTCGCGGACATCGGCCAGGCCAAGGCCCTCACGGAGGCGGACGTACTGGCGCTGCGCCGCCTCGCCGGCCTGGTCGAGGCGGGGCTGCTGAGCGAGCCGATGGCGGTGCAGGTGGCGCGCTCCACGGGGCAGACCACCGCCCGGTTGGCCGAATGGCAGATCGATTCCTTCCTGGAGGGCCTGACGGAGCCGCCGGAGCCGGGGATGACCCGTACGGAGGTCACGTACCCGCTGGTCGAGCTGCTGCTGCCGGAGCTGGAGGAGTTCCTCGTCTACGTGTGGCGGCGCCAGCTGGCGGCCGCGACCGGGCGGGTCGTGCAGGTCGCGGACGACGAGGAGATGGTCGACCGGCGGCTCGCGGTGGGCTTCGCGGACCTGGTGGGCTTCACCCGGCTGACCCGGCGGCTGGAGGAGGAGGAGCTCGGCGAACTCGTCGAGGCCTTCGAGACGACGGCGGCGGACCTGGTGGCGGCGCACGGCGGCCGGCTGATCAAGACCCTCGGCGACGAGGTCCTGTACTGCGCCGACGACGCGGGAACGGCGGCGGAGATCGCGCTGCGCCTGATCGAGACGATGGAGGCCGACCCGCAGATGCCGGAGCTGCGCGTCGGCATCGCCTTCGGGACCGTGACGACCCGGATGGGCGACGTCTTCGGGACCACGGTGAACCTGGCCTCGCGGCTGACGTCGATAGCGCCGAAGGACGCGGTGCTGGTGGACGGCGCGATGGCCGAGGAACTGGGCCGCACGGGCGCGGCGCCGGTGTCGGAGAAGGAAGCCGAGTCGGAGGAGGGCGGCGGCGCGTACCGCTTCGCGCTCCAGCCGATGTGGCAGCGCCCGGTACGCGGCCTGGGCGTCGTGGAACCCTGGTCGCTGACGCGGCGGAAGCCTAAGATCCCCGGGTAACGTTCGTTAACCGGGAGGGTCCGCTGTGCCTGAGGTATCGGAGTTCGTGGCAGTGCGCCGGCACGACGGCGGGGTCGCCGAGCTGGTCCTGGACCGGCCGAAGGCGATGAACGCGGTGTCGACGCAGATGGCGCGGGCCATCGGTTCGGCGTGCGCCTCGCTCGCGGCGGACGCGTCGGTGCGGGTGGTCGTGGTGTCCTCGACCGCCGAGCGGGCGTTCTGCGTCGGCGCGGACCTCAAGGAGCGGAACTCGCTGTCGGACGCGGAGCTGGTGCGGCAGCGGCCGACCACGAGGGGCGCGTACGGGGGTGTGCTGGAGCTGCCGATGCCGACGATCGCGGCGGTGCACGGGTTCGCGCTGGGCGGCGGCTTCGAGCTGGCGCTGGCGTGTGACGTGATCGTGGCCGACGAGACGGCGGTCGTCGGCCTGCCGGAGGTCTCGGTCGGGGTCATCCCGGGCGGCGGCGGTACGCAGCTGCTGCCGCGGCGCGTGGGCGCGGCGCGGGCCGCGGAGCTGATCTTCACGGCGCGGCGGGTGGAGGCGGCCGAGGCGCTGGCGCTGGGCCTGGTGGACTCGGTGGTGGCGGCGGGCACGGACCGCGAGGCGGCCCTTGCCCTGGCCGGGCGGATGACGGCGAACTCCCCGGTGGGGCTGCGGGCGGCCAAGCGGGCGCTGCGCCTGGGCCACGGCATGGACCTGGCCGCCGGCCTGGAGATCGAGGACGCGGCCTGGCGCACGGTCGCCTTCTCCGCCGACCGGGCGGAGGGCGTGGCCGCGTTCAACGAGAAGCGCCGCCCGGAGTGGCCGGGCATGTAGCCGACACCCCGCCCCCGCCCCCGGTGGTCCGGGGGCGGAAGTGGGGAAACTCCCTAACCTGGGGTGATGGGAGTCGACGGGCGGCTGCGGGCCGTCGTGGAGCTCGCGCAGGCCATGGCGGCCGCCTGCGCGCCGCGGGACAGCGTGCGCGCGGCCGCGCGCGGGGCGCGGCTGGCCATGGACGGGTCGTTCGCCGCGATCTCCGCGTGGGAGCGCGAACGCGGCCGGCTCCGGGTGCTCGTGAACGAGGGGGCGCGCCGCCTCGGCGAGGAGGAGTTCCCCGAGGACGAGTCGTATCCCGTGCACGACTTCCCCGAGATCGCCGAGTTCCTCCACGAGCGCTGGGTCGGGGGCGGCGGGCCCCATGCGTGGGTGGTGGGCGTGGGCGGCGGCCGGCGCGGCGAGGCGCTGCGGCGGCGGGGGCGCGGGAGCTGTGTGGTCGCGCCCATCGTGCTCAGCGGGCGGGCCTGGGGGGAGCTGTACGTCGCGCGCGATCAGGGGCTGCCCGGGTTCGATGCGGACGATGCCGAATTCGCGACCGTGCTGGCCGCCGTGGTCGCGGCGGGGCTCGCGCAGAACGAGCGGCTCGAAGAGGCCCGGCGGCTCGCGTTCACCGATCCCCTGACCGGGCTCGCCAACCGGCGTGCCGTTGACATGCGGCTGGACGAGGCCCTGGAGGAGCACCGGCGCGCGGGGGTCGTCGTGAGCCTTGTCGTGTGTGATCTGAACGGGCTCAAGAAGGTCAACGACACCCTCGGGCACGCCATGGGGGACCGGCTGCTGGAGCGGTTCGGGTCCGTTCTGAGCCTGTGCGGCGCGATGCTGCCCGGCGCGCTCGTGGCCCGGCTGGGCGGTGACGAGTTCTGCCTGGTGAGCGTCGGGCCGTCCGCCGACGAGGTGGTGCGCGTCACCGAGGAGGTGTGCCGGCGCGCCGCCGGGCTGGAGCTGGGCGAGGGCGTGGCCTGCGGGGTGGCCTCCACCGGGGACCCGATCGGGCTGGTGAAGTCCTCCCGGCGGCTGTTCCGGCTGGCCGACGCCGCCCAGTACAAGGCGAAGGCCGCCCGCTCCGTGCAGCCGGTCGTGGCGGGCCGGGACACCGCCGTCGTACGCCTCGCGGATGCCGCCCAGGAAGGTGCGGGCGAGCGGCGCCGCTTCCGCGGCCGTGCCTGAGGCTTGCTAGTGACATGAAGCGATTCAGTCCGTAGGGTGCTGAATATGGATATGCACACTGTCGTGGTGGGGACGTCCGGGACCACCGCCGAGGATGTCATCGCCGTCGCCCGCGGCAACGCGCGCGTCGAGCTGTCCGGCGAGGCGCTCGACGCCCTGGCCCGCGCCCGCGGGATCGTCGACGCACTGGCGGCCAAGCCCGAGCCGGTCTACGGGGTTTCCACCGGGTTCGGCGCCCTCGCCTCCCGGCACATCAGCCCCGAGCTGCGCGCCCAGCTCCAGCGCAACATCGTCCGCTCGCACGCCGCCGGCATGGGCCCGCGCGTCGAGCGGGAGGTCGTGCGCGCCCTGATGTTCCTGCGCCTGAAGACCGTCGCCTCCGGTCACACCGGCGTGCGCCCGTCCGTCGCCCAGACGATGGCCGACGTACTCAACGCCGGCATCACGCCGGTCGTGCACGAGTACGGCTCCCTCGGCTGCTCCGGCGACCTCGCGCCGCTCTCCCACTGCGCGCTCGCGCTCATGGGCGAGGGCGACGCCGAGGGCCCGGACGGGGTCGTCCGGCCCGCCGGGGAACTGCTCGCCGAGGCCGGCATCGAGCCCGTCGAACTGCGCGAGAAGGAGGGCCTGGCCCTCCTCAACGGCACCGACGGCATGCTCGGCATGCTGATCATGGCCCTCGCCGACCTCGGCAAGCTCTACACGTCCGCCGACATCACCGCCGCGCTGACCCTGGAGGCGCTGCTCGGTACGGAGAAGGTGCTCCAGCCCGAGCTGCACGCCATCCGGCCGCACCCCGGCCAGGGGGCCTCCGCCGCCAACATGGCCGCCGTCCTGAAGGGTTCCGGGCTCGTCCGCCACTTCCAGGAGGAGACCGCGCCGCGCGTGCAGGACGCCTACTCGGTGCGCTGCGCCCCCCAGGTCGCCGGCGCCGGCCGCGACACCATGGCGCACGCCGCCCTGGTCGCCTCGCGCGAACTGGCCTCCGCCGTCGACAACCCGGTCGTGCTGCCCGACGGCCGCGTGGAGTCCAACGGCAACTTCCACGGCGCGCCGGTCGCGTACGTCCTGGACTTCCTGGCCATCGCGGCCGCCGACCTCGGCTCGATCGCCGAGCGCCGCACGGACCGCCTGCTCGACAAGAACCGCTCGCACGGCCTGCCGCCGTTCCTCGCGGACGACGCCGGCGTGGACTCCGGCCTGATGATCGCCCAGTACACGCAGGCCGCCCTGGTCAGCGAGATGAAGCGGCTCGCGGTGCCGGCCTCCGCCGACTCGATCCCCTCCTCCGCCATGCAGGAGGACCACGTCTCCATGGGGTGGTCGGCGGCGCGCAAGCTCCGTACCGCCGTCGACAACCTGACGCGGATCATCGCCATCGAGCTGTACGCGGCCACCCGCGCCATCGAGCTGCGGCACGGGCTCACCGCGGCCCCGGCGAGCCTCGCGGCCATCGCGGCGGCCCGCGCGGCCGGTGTGCAGGGCCCCGGGCCGGATCGTTTCCTCGCCCCCGACCTGGCGGCCGCCGACGAGTTCGTCCGCTCGGGCGGGCTGCTCGCCGCCGTCGAGCCGGTGACGGGCCCGCTCGCCTGAGCGGCCCCGTGACGGTGGAAAGGGCCGCCCCCGGGATCATTCCCGGGGGCGGCCCTTCCTTCGTGTACGGGGACCCGCGCGGGCCGCTACCCGGCCTGGGAGCGGCGTACCGAGAACGCCACGAACCCGGCGCCGAGGCCCAGGCAGAGCGTGCCGCCCAGCAGGTACGGGGTGGTGTCCACCCCGCCGGTGTCGGCGAGCGCGAGCGCGGTCGCGCTCGCGGGGCGCGGCTCCGGCGCGCCGGGCCCGGCGACGGGATCCGTGGCGGGGGCGGTGGCGGGATCGGCGGCGGGATCCGTGGCGGGTCCGGCAGCGGGATCGGTGGCGGGCTCGGCGGCGGGATCCGTGGCGGGTCCGGCGGCGGGGGCGGTGATGGGATCGGTGGCGGGGGCGTCCAGGGTCTGGGTGGTCAGCGCGTTCAGAGTGGTGTGCGTATCGGCGTCCCCGGGGGCGGTGGCGTTCGCCGAGGGGACGAACCAGAGGGCGGCGAGGAGGCTGGTCGCTCCCAGAGCGGTGAGCAGCGGTCGACGTGCGGACACGTGCGATCCCCCTTGGTGCAGCAGCGAATTGGCCGTGTGCGGTGATGCTAAGCAAAGGGGCGGGTCGCGGGAAAGTCGGGGGTCCCACGGGCTTACGCTCCGTTGTATGAACCCTTCTGAAGCATCACGATTTGTCCGTCTCCAGGTTGATTTGGTGCTTGAGGTGCCTGACGCTGAGGCACTCACCGGAGCGGCGCTGGAACACATCAAGGCCGACGAGTTCATGCCCGACGAGGAGCGCGGCCACGCCGAGTCCGCCGTCCGGCAGGACGAATCGGAGGCCCTCGCCTACCTGATCGACCCCACTGACCTGGTCGCGGGCATCCCCGGAGTGGAGCTCGTACAGGCCTCCTGGAGCAGCGAGCCCGTCGAATACGACCCCGAGTCCATGGAGTGGGACATGGACGGGGAAGATGGGGAAGAAGAAGAGACCGACAACGCCTGACCGTGCGGTGGCCCACATTCGAACGGGATGTGGAACCGGCCCGGGCCGATCATGCGTCGTCGGACGAGGCAGGGGGGTGCACCCCCCTGCCGGGTGGGGATGCCTTCCGGCGAGAGCCGGGGGCTCTCGGGGTTCCGGCAACGATGGAGTGACGTGTGAGGACGGACAGCAAGCGACGGAGGAGGTCCCTGGTGGCCATCTCCGCCGTACTCGGTGGCGTGCTGGTGCTTTCGGCGTGCGACGGCGGCGGAGACGACCCGAAGGGCGCCGGCGAACCGACCGCCAAGTCCCAGGCGGAGGTCGACGCCGCGGCGGCCAAGGACGCCTCTAAGGCGAAGATAGTCATCACCCCCAAGGACGGCGCGACCAACATCGCGCTGAACGAGGGCACCACCGTCGCGGTCACCGACGGCACGCTCACCCAGGTCGAGCTGAAGACCTCCGAGGGCGCTGCCGTGACCGGCAAGATAGCCGCCGACGGAAAGACCTGGAAGCCGGACGCCGCGCTGAAGCGCTCCACGAAGTACGCCCTGTCGGCGACCGCGAAGGACACCGAGGGCAAGGAGGCGCACGAGAACGCCTCCTTCACCACCCTCTCCCCGGAGAACACCTTCGTCGGCTCGTTCGTGCCGGAGGCCGATCAGACCGTCGGCGTGGGCATGCCGGTCTCGATCACGTTCAACAAGCCGATCAAGGACAAGAAGGCCGTCCAGGCGGCCATCAACGTCTCCTCCAGCAGCGGCCAGGAGGTCGTGGGCCACTGGTTCGGCGAGCAGCGTCTGGACTTCCGCCCGGAGGAGTACTGGAAGGCGAACTCCACCGTCACCCTGAAGCTCGCGCTCCAGGGCGTGCAGGGCGCGCCGGGCATCGCGGGCGTCCAGAACAAGACGGTCAACTTCAAGATCGGCCGGAGCCAGGTCTCCACGGTCGACGCGAAGACGAAGAAGATGACCGTCACCCGGGACGGCGCGGTCCTCAAGACCATCCCGATCTCGGCGGGCTCCCCGGCGAACCCGACGTACAACGGCCAGATGGTGATCTCCGAGAAGTTCAAGGAGACCCGGATGAACGGCGCCACCGTCGGCTTCACCGACGGTGACGGCAAGGGCGAGTACGACATCAAGGACGTCCCGCACGCGATGCGGCTGTCGAACTCCGGCACCTTCATCCACGGCAACTACTGGGGCCCCGACTCGGTGTTCGGCTCGGCCAACACCAGCCACGGCTGCGTCGGCCTGAACGACAAGCAGGGCGCGAACGACCCGAGCCAGCCCGCCGCGTGGTTCTTCGACAACTCGCTCATCGGCGACGTGGTCACCGTGGTGAACTCCCCGGACAAGACCATCAAGCCGGAGAACGGCCTCAACGGCTGGAACCTGAGCTGGGCGGACTGGAAGGCCGGCTCGGCCGCCTGACACATCCGTGAGCGGTGACGGCGGGGACCCCCGGGGGGTCCCCGCCGTCCGTCGTTTCCGGGTGGCGGTGCCCGCCGGGGCGCGGCTAGGCCCTGTCGTCAAAGTGGCGCCTGGCCCGCGACGCCCGGCACCGCACCTCGCCGCGTTGTCGGGACGCCCGAGTACGTCCAGTACACGGGCGTCCCTCCGCCTTGCGATGCACGGCGCCGGACGCCGCGGGCCTGACCGGCGCCACTTTGACGACAGGACCTAGGATCCCGCGCATGAAGATCCGTTCCCTCGCCGTGCCCCCGTCCGACGCCGAAGTGGACGCCTGGCGGGCGGTGTTGGCCGCCGCCCGCGCCGCCGACCTGCCGGGGCGGACCGGCCCCGCCCGCGTCGAGGTGGCCGGCCGGCTCCAGGTGGCGCCCGCGCGCGGCCGCGCCGCGCTCTGGGCGGACGGGGACGGCAGGGGCGTGGCGGGGCTGTTGCTGTTCACGGACGGCGCCAACGACCACACCGCGTTCCTGGACGTGCTCGCCGTACGCCCCGACGCGCGCCGCCGCGGTGTGGGCACGGCCCTGTGGGCGCGGGTCCGCGAGGAACTGCTCGCCCAGGGCCGTACCTCCGTCTCGGCCGTCCTCGACGCCGGGGGGCCGGGCGAGGCGTTCGCGCGGTCCCTCGGGTTCGAGGACGTCCTGCCGATGGCCTGGTACGCGCAGGAGCTGCCCGAGCTGCCCGAGCTGCCCGAGCTGCCCGAGGTGCCCGAGGTGCCCGGCGGGCCGGAGACCGGCCCCGGCTACGCGCTGCACTGCTGGCCCGGCCTGAGCCCCGACGGCCACGCGGCGTCGCTGGCCGCCGCCCACGGGGCGATGGAGGACGCGCCGAGCGGGGACATGGACGAGAAGGTCGTGTCCTGGACGGCGGATCGCCTGCACGCCGCGCAGCGCCTCGTCCTCGACCGCGGCGGCCGCTTCCTGACGGTCGCGGCGCTCACGCCGGCCGGGGAGGTCGCCGCGTACACGGAGCTCGTCCTCGCGGACCCGGAGGGGACGCGGGCCGTGCAGTACGACACCGTGGTCGTCCCCGCGCACCGGGGCCGGGGCCTCGGCCGGGCGGTGAAGCTGCGGATGCTGGCGGAGGCCCGGCTGCGCCACCCCGGGCTGCGGTACGTCGACACGACGGTGGCGGACGAGAACACCCCGATGCGGGCGCTCAACGAGGCCCTCGGCTACCGCCGCGAGCGCGGGGCGGCGGTGTTCCAGCTCAGGCTCTGACGGGGCCGGAGCCGGGGGGCTTCGTCGCGCGCCCGGCGGGCTGTTCCGAGGCGCCGGAGGAGGCCGGGGAGCCCGAGGAGGCGGAACCGGCCATCGGCGCCGACCAAGAGGCCAGCAGGCGCAGGGCGTCCGCCGAGGGGGATCCCGGGGGCGCGTGGAAGGCGACCAGGGACTGCGCCGAGCCGTCGGGCAGGGCCAGGGTCTCGAAGGCCAGGTCCAGCTCGCCCACCACCGGGTGCCGCAGCGCCATCACCCCGCGCGTCTTGTTGTCCGCCAGCGTGTGCGCCGCCCACAGCTCGCGGAACCGCTGGCTCTTCACCGACAGCTCCCCGACCAGCGCCGACAGCTGCTCGTCCTCCGCGTGCCGGCCGGCGTAGATCCGCAGATTGCTCACCACCTGGCAGGCCCGGCACTCCCAGTCCCGGTACAGGTCGCCCATCGCCTCGTCCAGGAACACCTGCCGGACGAGGTTGCGCTCCTGCGGCGGCAGCGCGCCGAAGTCCCCGAAGACCGCCGCGCCCAGCCCGTTCCAGGCGATGACGTCCAGCCGCCGCCCCACCAGGTACGCCGGTACGCCCTCCATCGCGTCCATGAGCGCCCGCAGCTCCGGCCGGACCTGTTCCGTACGGGCGTACGGGCGGCGCATCCGGGTGCGCGGGCTCGCCAGGTGGGTCAGGTGCGCCGACTCCGTGCCGTCCAGGCGCAGCGCCCGCGCGATCGAGTCCAGGACCTCCGCCGACACGTTCTGGCCGTGTCCCTGCTCCAGCCGCGTGTAGTACGCGACGGAGACCCCCGCCAGCTGAGCCAGCTCCTCCCGGCGCAGCCCCGGCACCCGGCGGTGGCGCCCGTAGTCCGGCAGGCCCACGTCCTCGGGGCGCAGCCGCGCGCGGCGGGAGCGGAGGAACTCGCCCAGTTCGGCTCGCTGATCACGCTGGTCCATGCCCCGATTATCCCCGGCCGGGACGGGCCCGCGGCGGCTTGTTCCTGACCCCGCCAGTGGTAGGAACGCCGGTCATAGGCAGGACAGGGGGCTGGGAGGCCCGCCCCGGACCGGGCATCGTTCGATGCGGCACCACCCATGGCCACGCCACACCCCGAGGAGCACCCCCATGACCGTCACCCAGGTCGCCGCCTACGCCGCACCGGCCGCGAAGGCCCCGCTGGAGCGCACCACCGTGCCGCGCCGGCCGGTCGGCGCGCACGACGTGCTCATCGACATCAAGTACGCCGGCATCTGCCACTCCGACATCCACCAGGTCCGCGACGGCTGGGGCGAGGGCCTGTACCCGATGGTCCCGGGGCACGAGATCGCCGGTGTGGTCGCCGAAGTCGGCCCGGAGGTCACGCGGTTCGCGGTCGGCGACCGGGTCGGCGTCGGCTGCATCGTCGACACCTGCCGGGAGTGCGAGTACTGCCTGGCCGGGCAGGAGCAGTACTGCGTCGAGGGCATCACCGGCACGTACAACGCCGTCGACCGGCGGGGCGAGCGCACGTACGGCGGCTACTCGTCGCACATCGTCGTCGACGAGAACTACACCGTCCGCATACCCGACGGCCTCGCCCTCGACGTCGCCGCCCCGCTGCTGTGCGCGGGCATCACCCTCTACTCCCCGCTGAAGCACTGGCAGGCGGGCCCGGGCAAGAAGGTCGCGGTGGTCGGCCTGGGCGGCCTCGGCCACATGGGCGTGAAGATCGCGCACGCCCTGGGCGCGGAGGTCACCGTCCTGTCGCAGTCGCTGCGCAAGCGCGAGGACGGCCTGAAGCTGGGCGCCTCGCACTACTACGCCACGAGCGACGAGACCACCTTCGAGAAGCTCGCCGGCAGCTTCGACCTGATCCTGTCGACGGTCTCCGCGCCGCTGGACCTGGGCGCGTACCTGGGCCTGCTGCGGGTGGACGGCGCGCTGGTCAACGTGGGCGCCCCGGAGGAGCCGGTCGCGCTGAACCTGTTCTCCGTGATCGGCGGCCGCAAGACCCTGGCCGGCTCGATGATCGGCGGCATCGCCGAGACCCAGGAGATGCTGGACTTCTGCGCCGAGCACGGCCTCGGCTCGGAGATCGAGCTGATCCGCGCCGACGAGATCAACGAGGCCTACGAGCGCGTCCTGGCGAGCGACGTCCGCTACCGCTTCGTGATCGACACCTCGACGATCTGATCCCCGGCGCCCCGCACCCCGCCCACCGAAGAGCGGGCGGGGCGGGGTCGGGTCACATCACTCGGCAGCCGGCGCCTGGGCCACGCCGATCGGGCAGGAGACGCCCGTGCCGCCGATGCCGCAGTAGCCCGCCGGGTTCTTGTCGAGGTACTGCTGGTGGTAGGCCTCCGCCGGCCAGAAGGGGCGCTCCGCGGCCGGCAGGACCGCCGTGGTGATCTCCCCGTGGCCCGCGCCCGTGAGGACGCGCTGGTAGGCCGCGCGGGAGGCCTCGGCCTCCGCCTGCTGGTCGGGGGAGTGGGTGTAGATCGCCGAGCGGTACTGGGTGCCCACGTCGTTGCCCTGGCGGAAGCCCTGGGTCGGGTTGTGGGACTCCCAGAACAGCTTCAGCAGGGTGGCGTACGGGACCAGCTCCGGGTCGAAGACCACGCGGACGACCTCCGTGTGGCCGGTCATGCCGGAGCAGACCTCCTCGTACGTCGGGTTCTCGGTGAAGCCGCCCTGGTAGCCGGCCAGCGTCGTCCACACCCCGGGGGTCTCCCAGAACTTGCGCTCCGCGCCCCAGAAACAGCCCAGGCCGAAGTCCGCGACCCGCAGCCCCGCGGGGTACGGGCCGGCGAGGGGGTTGCCCAGGACGGTGTGCGTGGCGGGGAGGTCGAACAGGGGGGTCGCGCGGCCCGTCAGGGCCTCCTCGCGGGTGGGGAGCTCGGGCGTGCGGCGGTACGAGAACATGATTCCCTCCTAGTGGTCTCCCGTTAACGGGAGACGGCGGCCCGGGATTCCCCGGACCGCCGCCACCGCCGCCTCGACCGTCCGCTCAGCCCGGCGCGGTGACCCGTACCGCCCAGTCCCGCGCGTACACGTACCGGGACCTCGGGCTGGCCGCGTACGACCACGGCGGCGCCCCGATGTGCCCGTCGACGTGCCGGAACTGCTCGACGGCCGCCGCGTCCCGGTCCTGCCAGAACAGCAGGTACGCCAGCATGTGCCGCATCCGCACGGCCCGCGGGTCGTCCGGGTCGGCCGCCGCCAGGTCGGCGAGGGCCGCGTCCACCGCCTCGCGGATCTCCGGCGCCTTGTAGAACACCTCCGCGGTCAGCTCCGGGTCGTGCGCGTCCTGCTCGAAGTAGGCGAGGAGCGGGAGCAGCGTCAGCAGTTCGCCCGGCTCGCCGCCGGCCGCCGACTCCCGGGCGAAGGACAGCGCCAGCTCGTGGGAGCCGTGCCACTTGCGGCACCAGTACTGCAGGGCGTGCGTGTGCGCCGTCAGCACCTTCGGGCCGCGCGCCGTGATCTGCGCCCACAGCTCCTCGTAGTCCTCGTGGGAGTAGGCCAGGCCGATGCCGACGGACTGCTCGACCATGTACGGGACCGGGTCCGCCGGATCCGCCACCCGCTGGGCCTGCCGGGCGGCCGTCTTCGCCTTCTCCAGCAGGTCGTGGAAGATCCGCAGCCGCTCCTCGGCGATGTCGCCGGCCGCCCCCTCGCCGCGCGCGTTCCACGCGACCATCACGGCCGTGTCGGCGGCGACCAGCGCCATCGCCGGGTGGGAGGGCTTGGCCTCGCGCCAGGCCCGGAGCCAGCCGTCGTCCCCGGCGGCCGCCCCGGCCAGCACGCGCACGCGCAGCCAGCGCTCCTCCCAGTCCCGGCCGGCCGCTTTCAGGTAGGCGGCGCCGACCTCCCAGTCCCCGTCGGCCAGCGCCGCGAGGACCGCGGTCCGCTCCGCCGGTACGGGCGCCGGGTGGGCGGTGTCGAGCTCCGCCTCCGGTACGAAGCCCAGCGCGACCACCTCCGCCGCCCGGCGGGACTTCAGGCCGGCCTCGTCGGCCGCGACGGCTGCTCCGGCTTCCCCGGCCCCGGTGACGGCCCGGGCCGGGCGGACGCCGCGCAGCGCGTACAGGGCGGCGGCGCCGGCGAGCAGCAGCACGCCGAGCAGCAGCACGCCGAGCAGGATCGGGAGGGTCACGGGGCAAGCACCGGCTTCCGCAGGGGTTCGGTCTCGGACTGGTCCGCGAGGGCCGCCGGCGGGACGGGGCCGGGCGGGCGGAATCCCGCGTGCAGGACTGGAGCGCGCTCGGCGCGCAAGGTTGCGCCCATATGAAAGATCCCCCCACGGGCTGGTGCGTTGTTACGCGCACCCTATGAGCTGTGGTTTTGCCCCGTGGGGGCCGGGTCGCCGGAGCCTGTTCGGCGGAGCCTGTTCGTCGTTGGAGCCGGGCCGTCAGAGCCGGGGCGTCACAGCGGCAGTGTCGCCGGGGACCCGCCGTTCGCCTCGTAGCCCGCCACCGCCAGGGCGCGGTAGACCGCGTACATCTCCGCCGGGTCGTCCGAGAAGGACCACGGCAGCGCGCCCACGTAGCCGTCCACGTGGCGCACCTGCTCCATCGCCTCCGCCCAACGCCCCATCGGCACCAGGCACCACAGCAGCATGTGCCGTACGTGCGCCGACATCGGGTCGTCCGGGCGCGCGGTGCCCACCGCGTACAGCGCGCCCTCCACCGCCCGCGTCACGGTCGCGCTGCCCCAGAAGTTCGTCAGCACCACCTCCGGGACGTGCTCGTACACCGCGAACAGCGGCAGGGCCGCCAGCAGCGAGCCCCGCGGCGCCCGGGCGGCCGCCGTCTGCGCGAACGCGTCGGCCTTCTCCCGCGAGCCGTGCCACTTCTCGCACCAGTAGTGCAGGGCCGCCAGGTGCGCGCCCATGTGCTCCGGCGCCCGGTCGATGATCTTCGCCCAGAGGGCGTCGAACTCCGCCTCCGAGTACCCCAGCGCCCGCGCGACCGCCAGCTCCGTGATGTACGGGACCGGGTCCCCCGGCGCCAGCAGCGCGGCCTTGCGGCAGGCCTCGCGGGCCTCCTCCAGGATGATCCGGTGGTCGGCCGAGCCGACCCCGCCCGAGGCCCGCCAGGCCTGCTGCACCAGCAGCTCCGCGTGCACCTGCGCGCCGCCCGGGTCCTTCTCCGCCTCCAGCCGCCACGCCTTCAGCCACGGGGCGCCCGCGCCCGGCTGTTCCACCAGCTCCAGCGCCGCCGCGCCGCCGAAGGCCTGCACGCGCTGCCAGCGCCGCTCGCCCTGCCTCGGGGTCCCGGCCAGCAGCTGCGAGGCCGCCTGCCACTGCCCGGTGCGCCGGACGTTCTCCAGGGCGTCCATCAGGTCCTCGTCGGGCCCGGGGACGCGGATGTCGAGCTGCTCCTGGCGGGCGAAGCCGTAGTTCTCCGGATCCGCCGCGTCGCTGCTGCCGGGCACGGCCAGGCGGATGCCGGCGCGCCTGCGCCTCAGGTACGGCCCCATGATGACCACGAGCATGGCCATCGCGATCAGGATCCAGAGAATCTCCATGGCCCCAAGCGAACCAGACGTACCCGGCCGAAGGCCAATGCCCGACCGACGGGGCATAGCATCAGCCCATGAGCGACGACAGCCACGAGCACCAGAGCTTCGAGACCCGCGCGATCCACGCGGGCAACACCGCGGACCCGCTGACGGGCGCGGTCGTACCGCCCATCTACCAGGTGTCCACCTACAAGCAGGACGGCGTCGGCGGGCTGCGCGGCGGTTACGAGTACAGCCGCAGCGGCAACCCGACCCGGACCGCGCTGGAGGAGAACCTCGCGGCGCTGGAGGGCGGCCGGCGCGGCCTCGCCTTCGCGTCCGGGCTCGCCGCCGAGGACTGCCTGCTGCGTACGCTGCTCTCCCCGGGCGACCACGTGGTCATCCCGAACGACGCGTACGGCGGCACGTTCCGCCTCTTCGCCAAGGTCGTCTCCCGCTGGGGCGTGGAGTGGTCGGTGGCCGACACCTCCGACCCGGCGTCCGTACGGGCCGCCCTCACCCCGAAGACGAAGGTCATCTGGGTCGAGACCCCCTCCAACCCGCTGCTCGGCATCACCGACATCGCCGTCGTCGCCGACATCGCGCGGTCGGCCGGCGCCAAGCTGGTCGTGGACAACACCTTCGCCTCCCCCTACCTCCAGCAGCCCCTCGCGCTCGGCGCGGACGTGGTCGTGCACTCGCTGACCAAGTACATGGGCGGCCACTCCGACGTGGTCGGCGGCGCGCTGATCGCCGCCGACGCGGCGGTCGGCGAGGAACTGGCCTACCACCAGAACGCGATGGGCGCGGTCGCCGGTCCCTTCGACTCCTGGATCGTGCTGCGCGGCATCAAGACGCTGGCCGTGCGCATGGACCGGCACTCGGACAACGCGACGAAGGTCGCCGACATGCTGACCCGCCACCCGAAGGTCACGAAGGTCCTCTACCCGGGCCTGCCCGACCACCCGGGCCACGACATCGCCGCCAAGCAGATGCGTTCCTTCGGCGGCATGATCTCCTTCCAGGTCGCCGGCGGCGAAGAGGCGGCCGTCGAGGTCTGCAACCGCGCCAAGCTGTTCACCCTGGGCGAGTCCCTCGGCGGCGTCGAGTCGCTCATCGAGCACCCGGGCCGCATGACCCACGCCTCGGTGGCCGGTTCGGCGCTGGAGGTCCCGGGCGACCTGGTCCGCATCTCCGTCGGCATCGAGAACGCCGACGACCTCCTCGCGGACCTGACCCAGGCCCTGGGCTAGACCCGCCGGGGCGCGCCCGCCCGCCCGGCCGCGCCCCGCGCCGGGCCGGCCCTGGGCTCGCCGCCTGGGCTCGTCGCCCGGGCCGTGCCTCGGGTTCGCTGCCCGGGCCGGGCTCCGGGTCCGTCGCCCGGGCTCGCCGCCCGGGTTCGCCGTGGGGCCGTGTCCCGGGTCCGCCGCTCGGGGTTCGCCGTCGGGCCGGACCCTGGGCCCGCCGCCCGGGCCGGGCTGCGGGTTCGTCGCCCGGGCTCGCCCCGGGTTCGCCGCCCGGCCGGGCTACCAGCCCTCCAGGGGCGGGGAGATGCCGCTCGGCGGGACGGTCCAGGGGTGGGTCAGCACGGCCCAGACGGTGAAGGCGGCCACCGCCGCCAACAGCACCGTCCAGCCGAACCGGCCGGCCGCGCGGCGGCGCCGCAGCAGCCGGTCCCCGCGCTCGGCGGCGCTCGCCGCCAGCCCGGCCGGGACCACCGGGTGCGGCCCCTCCAGCAGCTCCCTGACCTGGATCTCCTTGCGGTCCGGCATGCTCATGCGGCGCCCGCCGCACCCCGGCCGGAGGCCGGTGCCCCGGAGGCCGACGTCCCGCCGGAGGCAGGCCGCATGGCCGACACCGCCCGGTTGCACAGCACCCGCACCCGCTCGGGCGTCAGCCCCAGCTGCGCCGCGGCGACCTCCTCCGCGACCCCCTCGTACACCCGCAGCACCAGCACCAGCCGCTCCGGCGGGCTCAGCCGGGCGAGGATCCCCGTACCGGCGGGACACCTGCGCGCGGTGCGGGCGTACCGGGCGCACAGCTCCCGGCGGGTGTCGTCGTACGGGTCGTCGCCGCGCACCCGCCCCCAGTGCGCGTACGTCCGCGCCAGCGCCCCCGCGAGGAGCCGGCGCGCGACGGGGCACTCGGCGCCCGACGCCGGGTCCGCCTCGGCGGTCAGCAGGACCGCGACGTGCAGCAGCCGCCCCGCCGCGCCCGCGACGAAGGCCTCGAACTCCGCGTAGGGGCCGGCTCGGTGGTCCACGGCCTCATACTGCGGCCGGTGGGACCACCCGGGTCAAGAGGCGGGACGCACCCGCCTCGACCGGTTCTCAGGAGGCGGGTCCGGCGTCGGCGACCGCGGCCATCAGCTCGGACAGCGAGACGTTGAAACGGGTGAGGAGCCCGGTGAAGGACTCGCGCTCGCCCTCGCTCCAGCCGTCGGTCACACGGGCCATCAGCTCGCGCCGCGAGGACCGCACTTCCTCCAGCCGGGCCAGCCCGCGCGGCGACAGGGCGAGCACCACGGCCCGGCCGTCCTCGGGGTGCGAGGTGCGCTTGACCAGCCCGCTGTCGACCAGCGGCGCGACCTGGCGGGTGACGGTGGACGAGTCGATGCCCATGCCGCACGCGAGCGCCTTGACGCCCATCGGGCCTTCCAGGTCGAGCCGGTTGAGCAGCAGGTACGCGGCGCGGTCCATCGAGTTGCGGGCCTGGCCGACCCCGCCCAGGCGGGTCTGTTCGGCCCGGCGGGCGAAGACCGCCACCTGGTGCTGGAGCGCGTCGAGGAGACCGGCTCCGGCGGGTGCCTCGGTCTGCGCGGGCAGATCGGAATTGGCCGGGTTGGAGGGCATGGCCGTGGGCTCTCTTCGCGTGGTCGGACAAGGATGGGGGACAGAGTACGCGGCCGTACGGCGGCCCGTACGGCTCGTACGAGAACTCGTGCGGGCACTTCAGAACCGACCGGAGAGGCTGTTCCGGCTGGCGGGATTTCGCCCCTGCCGGACCTGTCGGACACGTCCCGCCGGGTTCCGCGCGGGCTGCGAGACTGGCGGCATGAACTACCGCGTGCCCACGCCCGTCCCCCAGGTCATCCTCGACGACGTCCGGGGGGCCCAGAAGATGCTGTCGGGCGTCTCCCGGGTCACCGCGATGGAGGGCAGCCGGCACCTCTCGGCCCTGACCGGTTCCCCGGTGCACCTCAAGTGCGAGAACCTCCAGCGGACGGGTTCCTTCAAGCTGCGCGGCGCGTACGTGCGCATCGCGGGCCTGCGCCCCGAGCAGCGCGCCGCCGGCGTGGTCGCGGCCAGCGCCGGCAACCACGCGCAGGGCGTCGCGCTGGCGTCCTCCCTGCTCGGTGTCCGCTCGACGGTGTTCATGCCCGTCGGGGCGCCGCTGCCCAAGGTGGCGGCCACGCAGGAGTACGGCGCCGAGGTGGTCATGCACGGGCAGGTCGTGGACGAGACGCTCGCGGCCGCCCAGGACTACGCCGACCGCACCGGGGCGGTGTTCATCCACCCCTTCGACCACCGCGACATCATCGCGGGGCAGGGCACGGTCGGCCTGGAGATCCTGGAGCAGTGCCCCGAGGTGCGGACGATCCTGGTCGGCATCGGCGGCGGCGGGCTCGCCGCGGGCGTGGCGGTCGCGGTGAAGGCGCTGCGGCCGGACGTGAAGGTCATCGGCGTCCAGGCGGCGGGCGCGGCCGCCTACCCGCCCTCGCTGAAGGCCGGGCACCCGGTGTCGATCGACAACCCGGTGACGATGGCCGACGGCATCAAGGTCGGCCGCCCCGGAGACGTCCCCTTCCACATCATCGGCGAGCTCATCGACGACGTCCGCACGGTCTCCGAGGACGCCCTCTCCAGTGCGCTGCTGCTCTGCCTGGAGCGGGCCAAGCTGGTCGTCGAACCGGCGGGGTGCAGCCCGGTGGCGGCCCTGCTCAGCGAACCCGGGCTGTACGGGAACGGCCCGGTGGTCGCGGTGCTGTCCGGCGGGAACGTCGATCCGCTGCTGCTCCAGCGGGTCCTGCGGCACGGCATGGTGGCGGCGGGCCGCTACCTGTCGCTGCGGCTGCGCGTGGCCGACCGGCCGGGGGCCCTGGCCGGACTGCTGGGGGTGTTGTCAGTGGTGGATGCGAACGTGTTGGACGTGAGTCACGTACGGACCGACCCGCGGCTCGGGCTCACCGAGGTGGAGGTGGAACTGCACCTGGAGACCAAGGGCCCGGAGCACTGCGCCGAGGTGGCGCGGTCGCTGCACGGCGCGGGATACACGGTGGTCGGCTGAGGCCGGTCCGGACCACGACCGCGAAGGCGGTGACAGTCGCGGACGCTCACGCGGGATCTGTGACGCCGGAGTTCCAAGGCGTTGCGGCCGTTCCCGTGGTGTGACGCGACATGACGCGATACGGTTTTCCGGCCCGTGGATCCTCCATTCGGCCGGGCGCGGCCCGCCCGGCAATCCTAGGATCCGCCTAGGACCGCGGGTGATTCCGCTCGCCCGATCCGCTGGGAGAACCCATATGCCAGGCGCCATTTACGCCGAGGGTCTGGTCAAGACCTTCGGTGATGTCCGGGCTCTGGACGGCGTGGACCTCGATGTCCCCGAAGGCACCGTGCTGGGCCTGCTCGGCCCCAACGGCGCCGGCAAGACCACCGCCGTGCGCGTCCTGACCACCCTGCTCCAGCCCGACAGCGGCAAGGCCGTCGTCGCCGGGATCGACGTCCTCAAGCACCCCAACGAAGTCCGCCGCGCCATCGGCCTCTCCGGCCAGTTCGCCGCCGTGGACGAGTACCTGACCGGCCGGGAGAACCTCCAGATGGTCGGCCAGCTCTACCAGATGAGGAGCAAGGCGGCGAAGGCCCGGGCCGGCGAGCTGCTGGACCGCTTCAACCTCGCCGACGCCGCCGACCGCACCGCGAAGACGTACTCCGGCGGCATGCGCCGCCGCCTCGACCTCGCGGCCGCCCTCGTCGTCCGCCCGCCCGTCATGTTCATGGACGAGCCGACCACCGGCCTCGACCCCCGCAACCGCCAGCAGCTGTGGGAGGTCATCCAGGAACTCGTGGCCGGCGGCACCACCCTGCTGCTCACCACCCAGTACCTGGAGGAGGCCGACCACCTCGCGGACGACATCTGCGTGGTCGACCACGGCAAGGTCATCGCCCGCGGCACCTCCGACCAGCTCAAGGCCCGCACGGGCGGGGAGCGCGTCGAGGTCGTCGTCCACGAGCGGGACCGGATGCCCGAGGCGCGGGCCGTCCTGGCCGGCTTCGGCAAGGGCGAGGCGACGGTCGAGGAGCACACCCGCAAGCTGACCGTGCCGGTCGCGGGCGGCGCCAAACTGCTCGCCGAGGTCATCCGCGAGCTGGACGGCCGGGGCATCGAGATCGACGACATCGGCCTGCGCCGCCCGACCCTCGACGACGTCTTCATCTCGCTCACCGGCCACGCGGCCGCGCTGGCCGGGGAGGAGCCGGGCGAGGGCCCGGCGGGCACCAAGGGCCACGGCCGCAAGGCCCACAAGGCGGCGAAGGAGACGGCCCAGTGACCACCACCACGTCCCCGACCCCGGAGCTCGCCGCACCCCGGCCGCGCGGCGGCGTCGTACAGAGCGTCAACGACTCCCTGGTCATGGCCAAGCGGAACCTGATCCGCATGTCCAGGATCCCCGAGATGATCATTTTCGGGGTCATCCAGCCGGTGATGTTCGTCGTGCTCTTCAGCTACGTCTTCGGCGGCTCGATCAGCGTCGACGGCAGCACCTCGCCGGCCGCCTACCGCGAGTTCCTGATGGCCGGCATCTTCGCCCAGACCGTCACCTTCGCCACCGCCGGCGCGGGCGCCGGCATCGCGGACGACATGCACAAGGGCCTGATCGACCGGTTCCGCTCGCTGCCCATGGCCCGTGGCGCGGTCCTGACCGGCCGCACCCTCGCCGACCTCGTCCAGACCACCCTCACCCTGGTCGTCCTGGCCGTGGTCGCCCTGCTCGTCGGCTGGCGCACCCACACGAGCCCCGTGGAGGTGCTGGGCGGCTTCGCCCTGCTGCTCCTGCTCGGGTACGCCTTCTCCTGGATCGGCGCCCTGATCGGCCTGTCGGTGCGCACCCCGGAGGCGGCCACCTCGGGCGGGCTGATCTGGCTGTTCCCGCTGACGTTCATCTCGAACGCCTTCGTCCCCTCCGAGAACATGCCGCCGTTCCTGCGGCACATCGCGGAGTGGAACCCCTTCAGCGCGACCGTCCAGGCGGCCCGCGGGCTGTTCGGCAACTTCCCGCCCGGGTACGAGGCGCCGGCGGCCTGGCCGATGCAGCACCCGATCATCGCTTCGGTGGTGTGGTCGGTGCTGATCATCGTGGTCTTCCGGACCCTCGCGGTCCGTAAGTACCGCTCGGCGACGGCCTGAGCCCCGGACGCACGGGAGCCCCCGCCCGGACCGTGGTCCGGAGGCGGGGGCTCTCGTACGTACGTCTTCTCGCGCGGGGGTGATCAGCCGGTGAAGGGCTTGACGTCGAGGATCTTGACGGTGGCCTTCTTGCCGTTCGGCAGTTCGTACTCGGCGTCCTCGCCGATCTTCTTGTTCAGCACCCCGCTGCCCAGCGGGGACTGGGGGGAGTACGTCTCGAACTCCGAGGACGCGTACTCGCGGGAGGCCAGCAGGAACTCCATGGTGTCGTCCTCGTCGCCATCGAAGGCGATCTTGACGAGCGTGCCCGGAGCCACCACACCGTCGGAGGCGGGCGCCGTCCCGACCTTGGCGTTCTCCAGGAGCTGCGTCAGCTGCCGGACCCGGAGCTCCTGCTTGCCCTGCTCCTCCTTGGCCGCGTGGTAACCGCCGTTCTCGCGCAGGTCGCCCTCCTCGCGGGCGGCTGCGATCTTGGTGGCGATCTCCGTGCGTGCGGGACCAGAGAGGTAGTCCAGCTCGGCCTTCAGCTGGTCGTACGCCGCCTGGGTCAGCCAGGTGACGCTCTCGCTCGTCTGGGTCACGGGTGCTCCTCGTCGGTACAGGGGACTACAAAGCCGCCAGCGGCGGGCGAAACCACGAGCCTAACAATTCGGGAAGAAAAGGGGGAGGACACCCACTGTATGAAGTGTGTCATTGACCGCGCGTGGCATTCCAGATCTCGCTCGTGCCGAAGTGGCTGTCGTACAGCTCCTGCACCTCCAGAAGGCTTTCCGGAGGCACCTTTCCGTACCGGATGCGCTCCAGGTGACGGAAGTACTCGAACCGCTCCACACCGGGCGTGATGATGACCAGCATGTCGGCGATCTCCCCGGGCGCGGCGGCGAAGGCGTGCTGCTGCCCGGGCGGCACGATCACCACGTCGCCGCGCTCGGCGGTGACGACCCGCTCGCCCGCGAGCAGCTGGGCCGTCCCGTCCAGGATGTAGAACATCTCGGCCGACCGGCCGTGGTGGTGCGGGCGGGCGCCGTTCGCGCCCTTGCCGAGGGTCACGCGCATGCTGGACAGCGCCCCGCCGACCGCGTCGCTGTCGACGAGCAGCCGGTTCGTGGAGTCGGGCGCCGACCGGATGACCTCGGCGTCGGCGGCCCGGACGACCACGGAGTCGTCGAAATCCGGAATGAACAGGGACATGGCGTCTCTCCTCGCGGGGCGGGGCGGGGCGGGGCGGGCAGGGAGATCCAGTCGACCGCAGGGGCGGGGCGATCCGCCCGTCCGGCGGACGTCTGTGTCAGGTCGCCGCGGTGCCGGGGCGGGGCCGCCGGGGCGGGAGAGCGGGGTCAGCCCGCGGAGGTGGTGGCGGTCGACGGCTGGCAGCCGACCAGATCGATCATCGTGGCGCGGCCGGTGGTCTTCAGCGTGACCACCTCGTCGACGCGGCTCTCGCGCTGGCCGAACCTGTAGTCCGCGCGGCCCACCTCGGCGTGCTCCTTGTCCTGCGAGATCAGGGTGCAGACACCGGTGACCGAGGCCTCCTTGCGGACCTCCAGGTGCACCTTCACCTCGGAGTCCGAGACGACCTGGAACTTGATCACCTCGGCGCTGACGGCCTGGCCCGCCACGTAGTCCCAGCCGATCCAGCCGACCACGCCCAGCAGGCCCACGCCCAGCACCGAGCCGACGATCTTGAGCTTCCGGTCGGCGCGCTCGTCCGCCGACCGGCCGTAGCGGCCCTCGGGGAGTCCCTCGCGCACCGAGCTCATGATCGTTCCTTCCATGGAATTTTCCGTCCCCCGATTCGGTCAGTATAGAAACCGCCCACGCTGACGAATCACAGAGGATCCTGTCTTGACCGAGCAGCTTCGACTGATGGCCGTCCACGCCCACCCCGACGACGAGTCGAGCAAGGGCGCGGCCACCATGGCCAAGTACGTGTCCGAGGGGATGCCCGTGCTGGTGGTGACCTGCACCGGCGGCGAGCGCGGCTCGATCCTCAACCCCAAGCTCCAGGGCGACAAGTACATCGAGGAGAACATCCACGAGGTCCGCGCCAAGGAGATGGACGAGGCGCGCGAGATCCTCGGCATCGAGCAGGAGTGGCTCGGATACGTCGACTCCGGCCTCCCCGAGGGCGACCCGCTGCCCCCGCTGCCCGACGGCTGCTTCGCCCTGGCGGACGTGGAGGAGGCCGCGGGCCGGCTGGTGAAGAAGATCCGCGCGTTCAAGCCGCAGGTCATCACCACGTACGACGAGAACGGCGGCTACCCGCACCCCGACCACATCATGACCCACAAGATCTCGATGGTGGCCTTCGACGGCGCCGCCGACACCGAGAAGTACCCGGAGGCCGAGTTCGGCCCGGCGTACCAGCCGCAGAAGCTCTACTACAACCAGGGCTTCAACAAGCCGCGCACCGTCGCCCTGCACGAGGCGCTGCTCGCGCGCGGCCTGGAGTCCCCCTACGGCGAGTGGCTGGAGCGCTGGAAGGAGTTCGAGCGCACCGAGCGGAACCTGACCACGCACGTGCCCTGCGCGGACTTCTTCGAGATCCGTGACAAGGCGCTCATCGCGCACGCCACCCAGATCGACCCGGACGGCGGCTGGTTCCGCGTTCCCCTGGATCTCCAGAGGGAGGTCTGGCCCACGGAGGAGTACGAGCTGGCGAAGTCGCTCGTCGACACTTCCCTCCCCGAGTCCGACCTCTTCGAGGGCATCCGGGAGAATGCGTAGTCATGAGCGCTACGCAGGCAGCACTGAACGAGCTCCTTCCGCTGGCCGGTGACACCTTCGACAAGAACAAGGTGACCCCCGGACTCCTGGGGTTCCTGGTGTTCGCGGCCCTCGCCCTCGGGGTGTGGGGCCTGATGAAGTCGATGAGCCGGCACATGGGGCGGGTCGACTTCCAGGAGGCCCCCGAGCCGGGCACCGCGTCCCCCTCGCCCGACCGGGCCCCGTAGGCCCCACCCCGCGGTGACGCCCGAGCGCCGCCCACCCCCAACGGGCCGGGCGGCGACTCCGACCTGCGCGCCCGTGGGCCCGCGCCGCCTCGGCTCACGCGCCGCAGGCTCAGGCGGCGGGCGGGCTCGGGCGGCCGTGGGCCTCAAGCCGTCGCGGCCGGTACGCCCATGACCTCCCGCGCCCGCAGGTCCGGCACCATGCCCAGCCGCCACGCCTGCCAGCCCTCCGCCGGGTCCACGCCCCGGCCGAGGACCACCGCGTACGTCTCCAGGCAGTCCTCCAGCCGCGGGTCCCGCGCCGGGTGCGGGGCCCCGGACAGCCGGCCCAGCTCCACCTCCGCCTCCTCCGGCGCGCCCGGGAGCGCGTACGGCAGCAGCGTGCAGCGCAGGAACCGCGCCCAGTCCTCCCCGCGCCGGTCCCCGTACGAGATGAACAGCCGCACCGCCTCCTCGCACAGGTCCAGCGCCTGCGGCACCCGGCCGTTGCCCGCGTCGACGACGGCCAGCTCCAGGCAGGTCCACGCCTCGCCGTGCGCCAGCCCGATCCTGCGGAAGTCCGCCCGGGCGTCGACCAGCAGCTGCCGCGCGAACCCGGAGTTCTTCAGGTTCCCCGTCTGCGCCGCCCGCTGGTCCCGGGTCACCCGGCCCGAATGGTGGCGGGCGTGCGCCAGCCCGTACACGTCCCGCATCCGCGAGAACATCGTCCGGGCCCGCTCCAGCTCCCGCACCGCCGGATCCAGCTCGCCGCCCTCCTCCAGCGCCTGCCCGAGGTAGTACAGCGTCCACGCCTCCCCGCGCGCGTCCTCGGCCTCCCGGTGGCGGGCCAGCGCCTCACGGAGCCGCTCCACCGCCAGTCCCGGCTCGCCGTCCAGTACCCGGGCCCGGCCCAGCTGGGTCAGGGCCCAGGCCTCTCCGCGGTCGTCGCGCGTGCGCCCGTACAACTCCAAGGCCCGGCGCAGCTCGGCCTCCGCGCGCTCGACCCCGCCCATCCGCAGGTACACCTGGCCGAGCTGGAAATGCGCCCAGGCCTCCCCGTGCACGCTCTCGCTCTCCCGGTGCAGCTCCAGCGACCGCTCCAGCAGCCCCACCGCCTCCCCGAGCCGCGCCCGGTCCCGCTCCACCGCGCCCAGCGCGTGCAGCCCCCACGCCCGGTCGCCCGCCAGCTCCGGCGGCTCCTGGAGCACCAGCGCCTCGCGGATCCGGGCCGACGCCTCCGTCAGCTGGCCCTGGTGGTGCAGGGTGATGCCGAGGGAGATCAGCGCCATCCCGGCACCCGCGTCCTGGTGGGCCTCCCGGTACTGGTCCACCACCGAGGTCAGCGTGGTGCGCGCCTTGTCCAGCTCGCCCAGCTGGCGCGCCGCGATACCGGTGCGCCACTGCACCGAACGCGCCAGCCGACCCTGGTCCACCGCCCGCGTCAGCTCGTTGATCTCGCCGAGCCGGTACAGGTCCCCGCGCAGCAGGCAGAAGTCACAGAGCGCGCCCAGCAGGTCCAGGACGGCCTGCTGGTCCACGCCCTCGGAGTGCCGCAGGGCCGCCGTGATGAAGCTGGACTCGTCGTCCAGCCAGCGCAGCGCCGCGTCCAGGGAGGCGAAGCCGTGCCCCCCGAACTGGTTGGACCGGGTCGACATCTTCCCGTCGACCATCCGGATCACCGAGTCCGCGAGCTGCGCGTAGTTGCGTATCAGCCGCTCGTGCGCGGCCACCGACGACGCCCGGTCCTCGTCCGCCGCGAGCCGCTCCGCCGCGAACGCGCGCACCGCGTCGTGCATCCGGTACCGCTCCCCGCGTACGTGGTCCAGCAGGCCGGCCTGCGCCAGCTCGCGCAGCAGCCGCCCGGCCTCCGAGCGGTCCGCGTCGATCAGCGCCGCCGCGGCCGACGGGCCGAGGGAGGCCCGGCCGGCCAGGGTGAGCCGGCGCAGCAGCCGGCGCCGCTCCTCGGACAGGTCCGCGTAGGCGAGGGCGAGCGCCCGGCGCACGGGGTCGGCCGCCTCTTCCCCTTCCGCGTCCGCGTCCGCGTCGGCGTCCGCGTCGGCTTCCGCTTCCGCGAGCGCGGCCTTCGGGCCGAGCGGCGCCAGCACCCGCAGGGCCAGCGGCAGCCCGGCGCCCAGCGCGAGGAGCCGGCCGAGGACGCGCTCCTCGTCCTCGTACGGGGCCAGGCCCGCCTCCTGCGCCACCGACAGCACCAGCTCCGCCGCCTCCGCCTCCTCCAGCCGCGCCAACGGCAGCTGGTGCACCCAGGCGGAGAGGCCCGCCGGGAGCTCCAGCGGCTCCCGCGCCGTCACCAGCACCAGGCTGTCGGAGCGCTCCGGCACGAGGATCCGCAGCTGCGCCGCGTCGACCGCGTCCTCCACCACCACCGTCACCGGCTGGTCCTGGAGGTGCTGGTGGTACAGCTCGGCGAGGCGCCGGACCTGCTGCTCCGCCGAGGAGCCCTCGCGGAACAGCAGCTGCTCGCGCGGGGCGCCCAGCCGGTTCAGCAGGTGCAGCAGCGCCTCCCGCGTCGACAGCGGGGCCTCCCCGGGGGAGCCGCCGCGCAGGTCCACCACGCAGGCGCCCTTGAACTGGTCCCGCAGGCCGTGCGCCGCCCGCAGCGCGAGGGCGGTGCGGCCCACGCCGGGTTCGCCGTGCAACACCACCACGACCGGGCGGGTCTCGGTACTCGCCCGGGCGGCCCGCACCCACTGCTCGATCCGGGTCAGCTCCGGCCGCCGCCCGGCGAACGTGCCCGCCGTGCCCGGGAGTTGCCCGAAGGACTGCTCCAGCGTGCTGCGCCGGCGGGCCTCCGCGCTGCGGTCGGAGCGGCGCGGCTGCGGGACGGCCGGGCGGGGCGCCCGCGCGGCGGCGGCCACGGTGCGCTGCTGCTCCAGGAAGGGCCGGATGCCGCGCACCTCCAGCGCCGTCAGCCACTGGAGCTTCAGCTGCTCGGGCCCGCCCGGCCGGCCGAGGGCTCCGGCCCGCCGGTTCGCGGCCGGCAGGTGCAGGGCCGTCACCTTGGCCACCGTCGTGGCCGCCCCCGCGACGCCCACGACGGCCCCGGTGGTCAGCGCCGTGCCCGCCGCGACGCCGAACGCGAGGTCCGCGCCGATCGCGGCGGCCGCCGCGACGGCCGTCACCAGTAAGGCCGTGGAGGCGTTGCCGCGCCGGAACGCCTCGCCGAGGGACTCGTCCCCGGCGGCCGCCTCGTCGAGGGCCCGGACGTAAGCCTCGTACTCGGCGGCGGCGCTCGTCGCCAGCCCGTCGAGCGCCTCCCGGCCCCGCGCCAGCAGCGCCTCCCGGTCGGCGGGCGCCCCCGTCGCCGCCGCCCGCCGCACCTCTTCCCCGACGGCCCGCTCCAACAGCCGCTCGGCCTCACCGCGATGGCTGTCCCGCATCGGCATCCTCCTGAGAGAGCTCCGGCAACGTGCGCCAAGTGTCCGCCGGGAGGTCCGTGAACGCGAGAGAATCTGAGCTAGTTCAGAGGGAGCGCTCCAAAATTGCCAAGTTTCCCCGCTCAAACAGGAGTTGTGCCGTTCCAGGCACTGATCCGGTGGCCGTGTGCGCGCGGCGCTGCCGCCGCTGACGCGCTGCGAACGGGATCCGCCCGCAAGGGGCTTCACGGCGTCATCCGAGGAACCGCCGACCGCGCCAGCGCCCGCAGGCCGCGGCAACCCCGCGACACCGAGCCGGCCGCGGCACCTCGACGTCCCGCACAGGGCCGCCCCGACACCTGGACCCGCGCCGTGCCCCCGCTCCTCCGCCGGAGCGCGCGGGCCAGCGCATAGATTGGGGCCATGCCGAACCACCTCGCGAACGAGACCTCGCCGTACCTGCTCCAGCACGCCGACAATCCGGTCGACTGGTGGCCGTGGTCGCCGGAGGCGTTCCAGGAGGCGCGGGAGCGGGGCGTGCCCGTCCTGCTCAGCGTGGGCTACAGCAGCTGCCACTGGTGCCACGTCATGGCGCACGAGTCCTTCGAGGACGGGGTGACGGCCGCCTACATGAACGAGCACTTCGTGAACGTCAAGGTGGACCGGGAGGAGCGGCCGGACGTCGACGCCGTCTACATGGAGGCGGTGCAGGCGGCGACCGGGCAGGGCGGCTGGCCCATGACCGTGTTCCTCACCGCCGATGCCGAGCCGTTCTACTTCGGGACCTACTTCCCGCCCGAGCCCCGGCACGGGATGGCCTCCTTCACGCAGGTCCTCGAAGGTGTGCACACCGCCTGGGAGGGGCGGCCCGAGGAGGTTACGGAGGTCGCGCGGCGCATCGTGGGGGACCTGGCCGGGCGCCGGCCGGACTACGGCAAGGCCGCCGTCCCCGGCCCGGAGGAGCTCGCGGGGGCGCTGCTCGGGCTGACCCGCGAGTACGACGCCGCGCGCGGCGGATTCGGCGGCGCGCCGAAGTTCCCGCCGTCCATGGTGCTGGAGTTCCTGCTGCGCCACCACGCCCGCACCGGTTCCGAGGGCGCGCTCCAGATGGCCGCCGACACCTGCGAGGCGATGGCCCGGGGCGGGATCTACGACCAGCTCGGCGGCGGGTTCGCCCGGTACTCCGTCGACCGGGATTGGGTCGTGCCCCACTTCGAGAAGATGCTCTACGACAACGCCCTGCTGTGCCGGGTGTACGCGCACCTGTGGCGTGCCACGGGGTCGGAGCTCGCGCGGCGCGTCGCGCTGGAGACCGCCGACTTCATGGTCCGGGAACTGCGCACCCGCGAGGGCGGCTTCGCCTCCGCGCTCGACGCGGACAGTGAGGAGCCGGGGACCGGGAAGCACGTCGAGGGGGCCTACTACGCCTGGACCCCCGACCAGTTGCGGGAGGTGCTGGGCGAGGCCGACGGGGAGCTGGCCGGCGGCTGCTTCGGCGTCACCGAGGAGGGCACCTTCGAGCACGGCACCTCCGTACTGCGGCTGCCCCAGGACGGGCCGGCGGTGGACGCGGAGCGGTTCGCGTCCATCAGGGCGCGGCTGCTCGCCGCGCGCGGGGGGCGGCCCGCGCCCGGGCGGGACGACAAGGTCGTGGCGGCCTGGAACGGGCTGGCCATCGCGGCGCTCGCCGAGTGCGGGGCGTACTTCGAGCGCCCGGACCTGATCGAGCGGGCGACGGAGGCCGCGGACCTGCTGGTCCGGGTGCACTTCGACGCGGCGGCCGGCGGGCCGCGGCTGGCGCGGACCAGCAAGGACGGGCGGGCCGGCGCCAACGCCGGGGTGCTGGAGGACTACGGGGACGTCGCCGAGGGGTTCCTCGCGCTGGCGGCGGTGACCGGTGAGGGGGTCTGGCTGGAGTTCGCCGGGTTCCTCGTGGACCTGGTCCTCGACCTGTTCGCCGCCGAGGACGGCTCCCTGTACGACACCGCGCACGACGCGGAGCGGCTGATCCGGCGCCCCCAGGACCCCACCGACTCGGCGGCCCCCTCCGGCTGGACGGCCGCCGCCGGGGCGCTGCTCTCGTACGCCGCGCACACCGGTTCGCAGGCGCACCGTACGGCGGCCGAGCGCGCGCTCGGGGTGGTCCACGCGCTGGGTCCGCGCGCACCCCGCTTCATCGGGCACGGGCTGGCGGTGGCGGAGGCGCTTCTGGACGGTCCGCGCGAGGTGGCGGTCGTGGGCGACCCGGACGATTCCCAGTGGGCGGCGCTGCACCGCACCGCGTTGCTGGGGACGGCCCCCGGGGCGGTTGTGGCGGCCGGACCGCCGCGTGCGGCAGACGGGAGCGGTGGGGAGTTCCCCCTCCTGGCCGAGCGCACACGCGTAGACGACCTCCCGACGGCCTATGTGTGCCGACACTTCGTCTGCGCGCGGCCCACGACGGATCCGGTCGAGCTCGCGGAGCAGCTGGGTACGGTTCGCCCCTGAAGGAACGGGAGTACCGTCAATTCCGTTTCTTCCCGGGCGTGTTGAGGAACGCGATCGCTAGTGCTGGTACGCCGCGAGGGAGATGCCGACGTAGTGCGCGACGAAGGCCGCGAGGGTCAGCGAGTGGAACACCTCGTGGAACCCGAAGAAGCGGGGCGAGGGGTTGGGCCGCTTGATCCCGTAGATCACGCCGCCCGCGCTGTAGAGCAGACCGCCGACGATCACCAGGACCAGCACCGCGATACCGCCGGTCCGCAGGAAGTCGGGCAGGAAGAAGACCGCCGCCCAGCCCATCGCGATGTAGCACGGGGTGTACAGCCAGCGCGGGGCGCCGACCCAGAAGACGCGGAACGCGATGCCGGCCGCGGCCGCGATCCAGACCGCCCACAGCAGCGTCCGCCCGGTGGACGGCGGCAGCAGCAGGACCGTCAGCGGGGTGTACGTCCCCGCGATGATCAGGAAGATGTTGGCGTGGTCGAGGCGGCGCAGGATGGCCTCGCCGCGCGGCCCCCACGTCCCGCGGTGGTAGACCGCGCTGACGCCGAAGAGCAGGCAGGCCGTGAGGATGTAGACCCCGCAGGCCACCCGGGCCCGGGTCGAGCTGGTGAAGGCCATCAGCACCAGGCCCGCGACCACCACGGCGGGGAACATCCCCGTGTGCAGCCAGCCGCGCATCAGCGGCTTAATCTCCGGTCCCGGCACGGCCACCGCGGCGGCATCAGAAGTCATGGCCGCCATGGTACCTACGGGTCCGTAGGTTTCTGTTAGTCCTCTTTACGGAAGATTGACGGGAGTGGCGATGCTCACGTGAGAGGCCCTCTGGACATATGCGCACATGCACCGGATGATCAGATGAGTGCGGTCGGCACCGGATGAGCGGAGCGCGAAGCGTCCGGGTCGCAGCCCCCACGGGGCAAACACCAAACAAACCCCTCAACAAGGAGCAATCGTGGCGCGCGACAACGCGGCTCCCACTTCCGTCCCGACGACCCGCCCGACGGAGCACGCAGAACTGATCTCCTGGGTCGACGAGATCGCAGCCCTCACCCAGCCGGACCGCGTCGTCTGGTGCGACGGCTCCGAGGCCGAGTACGAGGCCCTGTGCGAGGACCTCGTCTCGAAGGGCACGTTCAAGAAGCTCGACCCGGCGAAGCGCCCCAACTCGTACTACGCCGCCTCCGACCCCTCCGACGTCGCGCGCGTCGAGGACCGGACCTTCATCTGCTCCGAGAAGGAAGAGGACGCGGGCCCGACCAACCACTGGAAGGCCCCTTCAGAGATGAAGGAGCTGTTCGCGGGCGAGCAGGGCATCTTCCGCGGCTCCATGAAGGGCCGGACGATGTACGTCGTCCCGTTCTGCATGGGCCCCCTCGGCTCCGAGCTCTCCGCGATCGGCGTCGAGATCACCGACTCCGCCTACGTCGCGGTCGCCATGCGCACCATGACCCGCATGGGCAAGCCCGTCCTCGACGAGCTCGGCACCGACGGGTTCTTCGTCAAGGCCGTCCACACCCTCGGCGCTCCGCTCGCCGAGGGCCAGGCCGACGTGCCGTGGCCCTGCAACACCACCAAGTACATCTCGCACTTCCCCGAGACCCGCGAGATCTGGTCCTACGGATCCGGCTACGGCGGCAACGCCCTCCTCGGCAAGAAGTGCTACGCGCTGCGCATCGCCTCCGTCATGGCGCGTGACGAGGGCTGGCTCGCCGAGCACATGCTGATCCTCAAGCTCACCCCGCCGGCCGGAGAGGCGAAGTACATCGCCGCCGCGTTCCCGAGCGCCTGCGGCAAGACCAACCTCGCCATGCTGGAGCCCACGATCCCCGGCTGGACCGTCGAGACGGTCGGCGACGACATCGCCTGGATGCGCTTCGGCGAGGACGGCCGCCTCTACGCGATCAACCCCGAGGCCGGCTTCTTCGGCGTCGCCCCCGGCACCGGCGAGCACACCAACGCCAACGCCATGAAGACGATGTACGCCAACACCGTCTTCACCAACGTCGCGCTCACCCCCGACGGCTCCGACGTCTGGTGGGAGGGCATGACCGAGGAGGCCCCGGCCCGCCTCATCGACTGGAAGGGCAACGCCTGGACCCCGGAGTCCGAGACCCCGGCGGCCCACCCCAACGCCCGTTTCGCCGTCCCGGCCTCCCAGTGCCCGACGATCGCGCCCGAGTGGGAGGACCCCAAGGGCGTCCCGATCTCCGCGATCCTCTTCGGCGGCCGCCGCGCCTCCGCCGTCCCGCTGGTCACCGAGTCCTTCGACTGGAACCACGGCGTCTTCATCGGCTCGAACATCGCCTCCGAGAAGACCGCCGCCGCCGAGGGCAAGGTCGGCGAGCTGCGTCGCGACCCGTTCGCCATGCTGCCGTTCTGCGGCTACAACATGGGCGATTACATGGGTCACTGGGTCGACGTGGCCAAGGGCAAGGACCAGGCCAAGCTCCCGAAGATCTACTACGTGAACTGGTTCCGCAAGAACGACGCGGGCAAGTTCGTGTGGCCCGGCTTCGGCGAGAACAGCCGCGTCCTGAAGTGGATCGTCGGGCGCCTCGACGGCACCGCCGAAGGCATCGAGACCCCCATCGGCGTCCTCCCGACCGTCGCGTCCCTGGACACCGACGGCCTGGACCTGCCCGCCGAGGACCTCGACTTCCTCCTCACCGTCGACAAGGAGATCTGGCGCGACGAGGCCGCCCTGGTCCCCGAGCACCTCAACACCTACGGCGACCACACTCCGAAGGAGCTGTGGGACCAGTACCACGCGCTCGTCGAGCGCCTGGGCTGAGCCCCGACCGCCCGGACCACGCTCCGGGCCCATGAATGTGGGAGCCCCCGACCAAGCGGTTCCCACCGCAGCACCGGCCAAAAGTCATATCTGCCAGGAGTGTTGTCCGCTCTCCTGACAGGTAGGCCGTGTGCGTCTTCTGACGGCGGGTCTCTGCTTCGCGGAGGCCCGCCGTCAGGCGTTTCCGCCTCCTTCGAACTCCTTCGAAATGCTGTGTGAGTCCGTGGGTGCTGGTGGGCGGGGCGGGAGGCCGGGAGGATCGACGCCATGGGCGTGAGTGCGTTGAAGTGGCAGGGGTGGCTGGTCGGGCTGCTGGTTCTGGCCGGGCTGCTGGTGTTCGCCCCGCTGGGGCTGTACGTGTGGGCCAGCGGCGAGCCGGCCCCGCAGGCGCCCGCGACGGCGGCGGGGTCGGTACGGGTCACCGGATGCCGAATCGATCCGGCGAGCCGCCGGGTGGTGGCGGGGGTCGAGGCCACGGGCCAGGGGTCTTACGTCGTCACGGTCGAGTTCCGCGACCAGGCGGACCCGGGACCGGGAGTCCGCTCGGCGCAGGCCCTGGTCAAGATCCCGGGCGTCACCCCCACCACCCCGGAACGAGCCGAAGCCATCGGCCCCGTCTGGCCCCCGGCAACCACCCCCTGGTGCGGGGTGGCCCACTCCACCCGAACCGAAGGCGAGACCGCCCCGGGCACCGGCTGAGGGCGCGGGGGCCAGGGGCGCCGGAGGGCGGGGGCGGGGCGGTTGCTGAGGGCGCGGTGCGCGCGGTGGCGGTGCCGAGGGGGCGCGGTGCGGAGTGCCGGGGGGTGCGGGGCCTGCCCCGGGCCCGGTCAGCGTCCCCGCAGGGGCCATGGCGCCCGGTCCGGAGCCTCCGCGGCACCGGACCGGGGCCGTCAGTGGGCGCCGGCCATCCCGACGGAGTCAAGGGCGGCGGCGTGCGCGTCCATCCGCTCGGCGGCGAGGATCGCGGCGGTGGTGTCCGCGCGGGACGCGGCGACGAGCAGCGCGCGGGCGGCGAGGTCGTGCGCCCGCTGGTGCAGCGTCACGGTGTCCCCGGTGGGGGCGTGCGACAGGCGGGCGGGCTGCGCCCCGCGCAGCCGCGCTACCTGGCCGGCGATCCGCTCGGCGCTCTCGACGAGCCCGAGCTCGTCGGTGACGGCGAGCAGGGCCGCCAGATGCCCGGCGAGCTGGATGTCCAGCGCCTCGCCGCGGCTGCTGTGGGGGTAGTCGGGGTGGTCGCCGTGGCCGGTGCCCAAACGGTGGACGACCGACTTGGTGCGGATCGGCTCGTACATGAGGGGGCCTCCTGCGTGGTCAGGAGGCCAGCCTACATTGGATTGGTTCTAAAGTTGAGCCGTATCCGGATATGAGACGGCGTCTGTCTGACGGTGGCCGGATGGCTACATCTGTCCGTAACCGTCGAGGAAGTTGCCGATCCGGGTCACCGCGTCCGCCAGGTCCGTCGCGTTCGGCAGCGTCACGATCCGGAAGTGATCGGGCTCGGGCCAGTTGAAGCCCGTCCCGTGCACGACCATGATCTTCTCTTCCCGCAGCAGGTCGAGGACCATCTGCCGGTCGTCCTTGATCTTGTAGACGGACGGGTCCAGCTTCGGGAACAGGTACAGCGCGCCCTTGGGCTTCACGCAGGTGATGCCGGGGATCTGGGTGAGCAGGTCGTACGCGGTGTCGCGCTGCTCCAGCAGGCGGCCGCCCGGGAGTACCAGCTCGTTGATCGACTGCCGGCCGCCGAGGGCGGTGGCGACCGCGTGCTGCGAGGGCATGTTCGCGCACAGGCGCATGTTGGCCAGGATCGTCAGGCCCTCGATGTACGAGGAGGCGTGCTTCTTCGGGCCGCAGACCGCCATCCAGCCGGCCCGGTAGCCGGCGACGCGGTAGTTCTTGGAGAGCCCGTTGAAGGTGAGCGTCAGCAGGTCCGGCGCGATCGCGGCGGTGTTCGTGTGCGTGGTGCCGTCGTAGAGGATCCGGTCGTAGATCTCGTCCGAGCAGACGACCAGGTTGTGGCGGCGGGCGATGTCCGTGAGCCCGCGCAGCATCGCGTCGTCGTAGACGGCGCCGGTCGGGTTGTTCGGGTTGATGATCACGATCGCGCGGGTGCGGTCGGTGACCTTGCGCTCGATGTCGGCGAGGTCGGGCATCCAGTCGGACTGCTCGTCGCACCGGTAGTGCACGGCGGTACCGCCGGCGAGGCTGACGGAGGCGGTCCACAGCGGGTAGTCCGGCGCGGGGACGAGGACCTCGTCGCCGTCGTCGAGCAGCGCCTGCATGGACATCTGGATCAGCTCGGAGACGCCGTTGCCGAGGTAGATGTCCTCGACGTCCAGGTCGATGCCCTTGGTCTGGTAGTGCTGCACGACCGCGCGGCGCGCGGACAGCAGCCCCTTCGCGTCCCCGTAGCCGTGGGCGTTGCCCAGGTTGCGGAGCATGTCCTCAAGGATCTCCGGCGGGCACTCGAAGCCGAAGGCCGCGGGGTTGCCGGTGTTGAGCTTGAGGATGCGATGACCTGCTGCTTCGAGCCGCATGGCCTCTTCGAGGACGGGGCCGCGGATCTCGTAGCAGACATTGGCGAGTTTCGTTGACTGGATCACCTGCATGACGGGAGCTTACGGGCCCTGCGGGAGGCTCGCAGCGATATTGGGGTCGGAGAGCAAGGTTGATATGCCCCGTTTCGCGCGATGTGGAGGCGCTACCCCGGCACACCCTTGGAAAGGGTGGCCGCGCCGGCGCCCTGGCCTGCGGAATGGGTGGGTCCGGGAGACGGGCGGGGGACGGTGTTGCGCTCGTCACCCCGGGAGGGTGGGTGCGCCGTATGAGTACGTGGCATGAGTACGCCGGATGAGTACGCGCACTCATGCGGCCGGGTGCCCTCACGGCGAGGCTTGCCGGGTGAGCCGGCGCGGGTCGTGGGTCGGGGGCCGGGGGTCGTGGGTCGGGGGCCGGGGGTCGTGGGTCGGGCCTGATGTTCGTGCTGGTGGCGCTGGTGTTGGCCAACTAAGGGGTAGGCAGTGAAGTTCGTAGTCGGTGACATGGCGATCACCACGGCGGGTATGGACGGCGACGACCGCGCGATCGAGTTCCAGGTGACGGCGGAGTCCGAGCCGGAAGGCATGACCCGCCCGGGCCACTTCGCGATCCACCGCGACCACGAGGCCGGCTGGGAAGCCGCCCGCCTGACGGTCGACCCGGACTCGGGCGGCATACCGGTGGCGGCGGTGGAATGGGCGGTGGAGTTCGCGCGGGAGTACTTGTAGGCGGGGTGGGGGCGGGGCGGGGGTAGGGGCGCGCCACTGGGCCGGGATCGGACAGTGCTGGGGACTTCCCGCCAGTCTCACTGTCCTTCCGTGTCGGTCCGCCCTGTCAAGGGCGCTCCCTCCGGTCGCGTCGCTTCGCGATGGCCTTCGGCCACCCTTGACAGCCCGGCCCGCCCCGGAACGCCAATAAGCCTGCCGGGAACCCCCCAAAGAAACGGTCAGGGGGGAACTGGACCACCGAACCGCACCGAGACGCCCGGCCGGGGCTCCTGCTTCGCGGAAACGCCGCCCTCCGGGCGGGAACCCTTCCGAACCTGCACCAAACGGTGTCCAGATTGACCAAGGCAGCGGTCAGGCGCCCCAGATCGCTACCCGCCTACCTCTCGGCTCAGCGACTGCGGACCGGCCGTGGCTGGACACAAGCCGCCCACGATCGCTACCCGCCTGCCTCTCGGCTCGGCGTCTGCGACCCGTCTGTGGCTGGACACAAGCCGCCCACGACCGGAACCACAGTGCGGACCGGCCGGCGGCCGCAGGTAGTCGGGTGGTGTGACCTGAGACGGTCGGATGCGTCATTTCATGCAGGTTGGAGGCCATCGGACCTCCAGAGACCCCAATCCCACCCCAATCCTGTCCGGATTGGGGTGGTTTGGTGGGTGGGTGTGGGCTGTCTGGTCGCCCTGACCGCAATCCAGGCTGATCTCTTCGTCTTCTGGCTACAAGAAGCCACAGACAAGCCGCAGCCGCGTGAGGTGAGGAGCATGTCGGGGCCGTGGGCGGCTTATGTCCAGCCGCAGACGGGCCGCAGCCGCGTGGGGCGAGAAGTGCGTGGCAAGTGTGGGCGGCTTGTGTCCAGCCACGGCCGGGTCGCAGCCGCGTGGGGTGAGAAGTGCGCGGCGAGGGTGGGTGGCTTGTGTTCAACCGCAGACGGGCCGCAGCCGCGTGAGGCGAGAAGCATGCCGGGGCCGTGGGCGGCTTGTGTTCAGCCACGGCCGGTCCGCAGTCGCTGAGCCGAGTGGTAGGCGGGTAGCGATCTGATGCGCCTGACCGCTGGCTTGATTGATCTGGACACCGTGGGGTGCAGGTTCGGAGGGGTTTCCGCCCGGAGGGCGGCGTTTCCCGCCGAGCAGGGCTCCCGCCCAGGCGTCTTGCGATGGCTCCGTGGTCTCGTTCCCCCCTGACCGTTCTTTGGGGGGTTCCCGACAGTCTTTGGCATTCCGGGGCGGGCCGGGCTGTCAAGGGTGGCCGAAGGCCATCGCGAAGCGACGCGACCGAAGGGAGCGCCCTTGACGGGCCGGACCGAACCGGAAGGACAGTGAGACTGGCGGGAAGCCCCCAGCACTGTCCGATTCCGGTCCGGTGGACCCCGCACAGCCCTACCCCGCCCGACGGGCACCGCCGCCGCCGTCCCCATCCCGCCCCGCGCGGATCCCGCACACCCCCACCCCGCCCGACGAGCGCACCCGCCGCCGTCCCCATCCCGCCCCGCGCGGATCCCGCACACCCCCACCCCGCCCGACGAGCGCACCCGCCGCCGTCCCCATCCCGCCCCGCAGGGACCCCGCACACTCCCGCGCCGCCGGTGACAATGGCCCCGTGAAGCCACTCAAGATCATTGCGGGGGATGCGACCTGTCCCCAGGCCAAGGGGCCGAAGATCATCGCGCACGTCTGCAACGACGTCGGCGGCTGGGGCAAGGGCTTCGTGCTGGCGATTTCGAAGCGCTGGCCCGAGCCCGAGGCGCGGTACCGGGAGTGGCATCGCGGGAGAAGCGGCAATGACTTCGGGCTCGGCGCCGTCCAGTTGGTGCGGGTGCAGCCGGACGTGTGGGTGGCCAACATGGTCGGCCAGCGCGGCACCCGGACCGGGAGCAGTGGCCCGCCGATCCGCTACGACGCGGTGGAGCGCTGCCTGGCGGCGCTCGCCGACCATGCCGTCGAGCTGGGCGCCTCGGTCCACATGCCGCGCATCGGGTGCGGGCTCGCCGGCGGCAAGTGGTCCCGTATCGAACCGCTGATCACCGGCGCGCTCTGCGCGCGGGACGTGGACGTGACGGTCTACGAGGTCACGTGAGCCGCCCGAGCCGGGCCGCGCCGTGTCGCCAGAGCCGCAGCAGGTGCGGGGCCTTCGGGGGCGCGCCCAGCGGGCACACGGCGAAGTGGGTGATCCGGCAGGTGCCATCGGGGGCGGCGGGGGCGAGGTTCGCGGCGGTGCCGTCGCCCGCGATGCGCCAGCGCTGACCGGTGGGGACCAGGTGGTACGGCACGCCGCCGGGCTGCATCAGGACCCACCGGCCGTCCGCCGTGCGGTGCCAGACCGCCGGATCGCCGCAGGCCCGGCAGGTCGCGGGGCGGCCGGCGCGGGCGTCGGGTCTGCCGATGTCCGCGAGGGCGTCCGCGAGGACCTGCCCCAGCAGCACCGGGCCTTCCGGCTGCACCGGGCTCGGCATCGTCGCCATCACGGGATCACCGGAGTCGGGGTACGTGGCCACCGTGGCGCGGTCGCCGATTGCCTCCGCGCCGGCATGCGTCACTCATCGCCCAGCCCCCCCTGCTCCCACTGATCCCGCGATCCCCTGCCCCGAGCGGGTGTTCGCGGAGACACCTACCCATGCGGCCGGTGGGCGGAACATCGATCACCGCACCGGGTGCGGGCGGTGCGGGCCTCCTGCTCAGGGGTCGAGCAGGCCCACGGCGATGCCGCCGCCGAGCAGCAGGCCCACGTGCGTACCGAGGAGGGCGAACCATTCCCAGGGGCCCATCCGGAAGCGGATGCGGGCCGACACGGACCACTCGTACGCCGTGACGAGGGCGGCCAGGATCAGCAGCGGTGCCCACAGGGCGATCCACCAGCCGCTCGTGCCGCCGTGGCGGACGCAGGCGAGCAGGCCGCCGGAGAAGAGGACCGCCAGGCCCCAACCGGTCTTCTCGGTCTTCTCGTTCTCGTCGGTGCGCGGGGGCTCCGCTGTCGTGTCCATGCTTGGCACGCTACCGAGAGCCCCGGGGCGCTTCCCAGGCATTGCGGCCCGATCCCCGTACGTGGCGGGCCGGGCGGCGGTGATCCCGTCCGGGTCGACCACGACGGCGGCGTCGAACTCCGGGCCGCGACGACGGGCGATTCGGGGGCCGCGCCAAGGGGGCGGGGTGCTTCGCCGCGCTCGCCCGGCAGTTCAGACACGCCTGCCCGCGCGCTCTGGCGTCCCGCACGCCGACGGGAGGGTGCTGAGCGGCGGTTCGGCCTCGCCGGCGTGTGAGGCGTCCTTTCGCGGAGCCCGGGGTGTTACGGGAGGTAGCGCTCGATGACCTGCGGGCCCTCCTTCTCGATCAGCTGGCGGGCCTTTTGGATCCGCTCCGGAGTCGGGTCCGCGCCGGTGGCCATCACGAGGTCTTCGGGGTCGTACGGGCGCTCGCCGCCGGTGTAGAGCTTCGCCGGCCGGCCGGGCTGCTGGTCCGATTCAGTGTCCATCGCATGCTCCCTCCAGTCGCCCCCTGGCCCCCATCCTGCGGCGACATCGCCATGAACGCACTTCGGCCGCCCCGCGCCCGCGCTCAGGTGGTGACGGCCACCAGCGCCGTGAGGGCCGCGATGGCGGCGCAGATGCCCAGGTTGACCACCCGGTGCTCCCAGAACACCGCGACGAACTCGCGGATCGTGGCGCTCGGCCAGAAGTACGCCGCCGTCGGCGAACCCAGCACCTGGCCGTTGACCCCGGCCCTGCGGGCGGTCATCGCCGCCCGGAAGGCGTGGAAGCTGTTGGTGACGACCACGCAGCGGTACCCGGGGTTCTCCTCCCGCATCAGTTCCCGGCTGAAGCGGAGGTTCTCCTCCGTGGTGCGGGAGCGGTCCTCCAGCCGTACGTGTTCCTGCGGAACGCCCCGCGCGATCAGCCAGTCCGCCATGGCCCGGGCCTCCGGGACCCGCTCGCCCGGCCCCTGCCCGCCCGAGGCGAGCAGCAGCGGCGCCGGGCCGCCGCGGGCCAGCTGGGCGGTGTGGATCCGGTGGCCCTTCCCCAGGCGGGAGGCCAGCAGCGGCGGGACGTCCTCGCCGCCGATGAGGCCGGAGCCGAGCACCACCACGTAGTCGACGTTCCCGCGCACCGTGATCCGCCCGTAGAGGTAGGCGTAGGCGAGGAAGCAGACGAAGAGGAAGGAGACGTACCCGGCGAGCAGCACCAGGCACACCACGAGAGAGTCCACCAGGCGCGAGCCCCGGTCGGGGACGATGACGACCAGCGCGATCAGGGCGAAGATCCCCACCCCCGCCGCCAGGGACAGCAGGTTGGCCGGGCTGCCGCCCTCCTTGCGGACCATCGTCAGGCCGTTGCCGATCAGGAAGGCGCCGAGTGCGAGGATGCCGAGGGACGGTACGAGGAAGACCAGCAGCATCGCGATCGTGTCGAGCGGCGACGGCAGCCCGGGGAGCAGGAGCAGCACTCCGACCGAGGCGAACATGAGCGTGAGGCCGAGGAGGACGGCGTTCTGGAAGCGCCTGCGGTCCGCCCGCGCGCTCACGCAGAAGAGGAAGAGGAAGAGCGCGGCGGGGACGAAGGCGATCATGGCGCCCATGGTAGGCGGGGGCGGTGCCCCCTCAGCGGCCGTCGTGCGGTGTGCGGCGGACGGAGCGGCCGGCGAGGACGTCGGTGCGGCGGCCGTCGCGCATGACGAAGCGGCCGTCGATCAGGACGTACGGGATCCCGGCCGGCAGCACGCGCGGGTTCTCGTAGGTGGCGCCGGCCGCGACGGTCTGCGGGTCGAAGAGGACCAGGTCGGCGCGGTACCCCTCGCGGACCAGGCCCCGGTCGGGCAGCCGCAGCCGGGCCGCCGGGCGGCCGGACAGGTGGGCCACGCACTCCTCCAGGGACAGCACGCCGAGTTCGCGGACGTAGCGGCCGAGGTAGTGGGGGAAGGTGCCGTACGCCCGGGGGTGCGGCTTCGCGCCGCGCAGGATGCCGTCCGAGCCGCCGGTGTGGACGGGGTGGCGCATGATCGCCCGGACGTTCTCCTCGTGGCCGACGTGCTGGAGGACCGTGGACCCCAGGCGGTCGCCGAGGAGCAGCCGGCGGGCGCTCTCCCAGCCGTCGAGGCGGGTGCCGACGTACGCCCCGTACGCGGGGTCCGCCGTCCCCGAGATCTCGATGGCCGACCAGTCGACGGGCACCCCGTGGCAGCCGTCGGCGCCGGTGACCTCCAGCGCGTACCGGATCCGCTCGGCCTCGGCGTCGTCGCGCAGCCGGGCCAGTACCGCCTCGGGGCCGCCCTCGCCCGCCCAGCTGGGGAGCAGTGCGACGAGGGTGGTGCAGCCCGGGGTGTACGGGTAGGAGTCGAGGGTGATGTCGGCGCCGCCGGCGAGGGCGTCGTCGAGGAGGGCGAGGAGCTCGCCCGCGCGGCCCTCGTTCTCGCCGAAGTTCATGGTGGCGTGGGCGAGGTGGAGCGCGCAGCCGGCCCCGCGGGTCAGCTCGACCATCTCCGCGTAGGCGCCGAGCGCGCCGCGCCCGTACGAGCGGTGGTGCGGGCAGTAGTAGCCGCCGTACGCGGCCACCACCCGGCACAGCTCGGTGAGTTCGGCGCCTGAGGCGTACATGCCGGGGGTGTAGGTGAGCCCCGAGGACATGCCGACGGCGCCCTGCGCGAGGCCCTCGGCGACCAGCCGCCGCATCCGGTCGAGCTCGGCCGGGGTCGCGGGGCGGTCGTCCCAGCCGAGAGCGTACGCGCGGACGGTGCCCTGGGGGACGAGGTAGGCGGCGTTCACCGCGATGCCGGTGGCGTCGAGGCGGTCGAGGTACTCGCCGACGGTGCGCCAGCCGAAGTCGAGGTCGTCGTCCGGGTCCCAGGGGGCGCCGCCGTTCCAGCCGGCGATGGCGGCGCGGACCTCGGTGAGCGTGCGGTCGTCCACGGGGGCGTACGAGAGCCCGTCCTGGCCGAGGACTTCGAGGGTCACGCCCTGCGCGGCCTTGGCGCTGTGGTCCGGATCGCGCAGCAGCGCGAGGTCGCTGTGGGCGTGCATGTCGATGAACCCGGGTGCCAAGGCGAGCCCGTGGGCGTCCAGGGTGCGCCGGCCGCCCGCGCGGACGCGGCCGATCTCGGCGACGCGGCCCGCGTGGACGGCGACGTCCGCGGTGTAGGAGGGCCCGCCCGTGCCGTCGACGACGCGGGCCCCGCGGATGACCAGGTCCACCGGCGCGGCTAGAAGAAGGTGCGGACGTAGTCGGTGACGGTGCCGTCGGCCGCGACGACCGGGATCAGCGGCCACTTCTCGAAGATGGTGCAGGGGTGGGACATGCCGAGGGCCACCCAGTCGCCGACGGCCACGTCGTCGGCGGAGTCGGTCTCCAGCCAGGCGTGCTGGTCGGAGAGCTTGACGAGGCGGATGCCGGTGGCGGGCCGCTCCTCGCCGGTCAGCGCGTCGCGCACCAGCTCGGCCTCGGGCAGGCCGAGGTCGTACGCGACGTCGCGCTTGCCGGCGTTGACGAAGGCCTGGGTGGGGGAGGGGCGGGAGACGACCTGGGTCCACAGGCGGAACGCGGGGCGCAGGCCGCCCTCTTCGGGGACCCGGTTGAAGGGGGTGAGGCGGGTGTACCAGCCGTGGTCGTGGGAGACGTACGCGCCGGAGCGCAGCAGCCGCAGGGTGGGCCGGGACAGTTCGGGCAGTTCGGCGAAGACGTCGGCGACGGCGTCGAACCAGGCGGAGCCGCCGGCGCTGACGACGATCTCGTCGAGACCGGCGGGGAAGCGGCCGGCCTCGTCGAACTCGACGACGAGGCCCGTGAGGCGGCGCAGGTAGGCGTGGACGGATTCCGGGTCGGCGCCGGGGACCTCGGCCTCGTACCCGGCGATGCCGACGAGGCGCAGGGTGGTGGCCCGGGCGACGGCGTCGGCGACGGCGCGGACGTCTTCGTCGCTCCGGGCGCCGGTACGGGCCCCTTCGCCGGCGCCGAGTTCGACGACGACGTCGACGGTGGCGCCCTGCCCCTGGAGGGCCCGGTCCATCAGCTGGACGCCGCGCACGGAGTCGACGTAGCAGACGAAGCGGAAGCCCGGGTCGGCGGCGAGCTCGGCGGCGACCCAGCGCAGGGCGGCGGGGTCGACGAGCTCGTTGGCGAGGAAGATCCGCTGGATGCCGAAGGCGCGGTAGACGCGGGCCTGGTGGGGCACGGCGGCGGTGATGCCCCAGGCGCCGTGGTCCAGCTGGCGGCGGAACAGCTGCGGGGCCATGCAGGTCTTGCCGTGGGGCGCGAAGGCGAGGCCGTGGCGGCCGGCGTACTCGCCGAGGGCGGCGAGGTTGTGCTCCAGGGCGTCCGCGTCGAGGGTGAGCACCGGGGTGGTGAACCCGCCGGTGTACAGGTTCCGGCGCTCGGCGGCGAGGTCGCCGACGGTGAGGCCGAGCGACGCGGCGTCCGGGGGCAGGCCCTTGAAGCGGTGGTCTGCCGGTTCGGCCGCGAGGGCCTGGACGGGGTCGCTGGGCATGTGCGGTGCCTCCCGGGGCGTTGCGGGTGGTGCAACGGTCGTTGCGTATGGCGCTGCGAGCTGTCTAACATCCCGCGTGACGGCGGGTCAACGTCCGCCCTGCCGCACGCTCCCGCCGCGCAGCGGTGCGCGGAGCGGAAACGGGAGGGGCACGGCGTGAGCCAGTCGGTGGAGCGGGCGCTGGGGATCCTGCCGCTGCTCGCGCGGGGCCCGGCCGGGCTCGGCGAGGTGGCCGAGGAGCTCGGCGTGCACAAGAGCACCGCGCTCCGCCTCCTGCGCACCCTCGGGGAGCACGGCTTCGCGTACCGGCAGCCCGACGGCCGCTACCGCCTCGGGTCCCGCCTCTTCGCGCTGGCCGCCGAGGCCGTTGAGAACCTCGACGTCCGCGCCGTCGCCCACCCCCACCTCGTCGAGCTGGGCCGGCTCACCGGCCACACCGTCCACCTCGCCCTCCACCAGGACGACGAGGTCGTGTACATCGACAAGGTCGAGAGCCGCTACCCCGTCCGCCTGTACTCCCGCATCGGCAGGCCCGTCCCCCTCACCGTCGCCGCCGTCGCCAAGCTGCTCGTCGCCGACCTCCCGGAGGGCGACCGCGAGGCGCTGGCGGGGCGGATCGAATACCCCCGCTACACCGCCCGCTCGACCCCGGGACCGGAGGCGTTCCTGCGCGAGCTGGCCCTCGTGCGGGAGCAGGGCTGGGCCACCGACCTCGGGGGGCACGAAGAGGCAGTCAACTGCGTCGGCGCGCCCGTCCGCGGGCCCGACGGGCGGGTCGCCGCCGCCCTGTCGATCTCCGCGCCCACCGTGGTGGTGGCCGCCGAGGGGCTGCTCGAACTGCTGCCCCTGGTGCGCCGTACCGCCGACACCATCAGCCGGGAGTACTCCGGCTCCGCACAGAGGGATCCGTTGCCGTCATGACCGAGAAGACCGCCGTCACGCCCGCCACCCACACCGCCCCGCCCGCGAAGTTCTCGCACGGCGTCCGCAAGGGGAACATCCTCCAGGTCGCCGGCCAGGTCGGCTTCCTCCCGCACGTGGAAGGCCGGGGGCCCACGCCCGCCGGGCCGACGCTGCGCGCGCAGACCCTCCAGACGCTGGAGAACGTCCGCTCGGTGCTGGAGGCCGGCGGCGCGAGCTGGGACGACGTGATGATGATCCGCGTCTACCTGACCGACACCGGCCACTTCGCCGAGATGAACGACATCTACAACGCCTACTTCGAGGAGCAGGGCCTGAAGGAGGCCCCCGCCGCCCGGACGACCGTGTACGTCGGCCTGCCGGCCGGGCTGCTCATCGAGATCGACGCGCTCGCCGTCCTGTCGTAGGGCGCGCGGAGGGGGCGCCCCCCTGGCGGTGGGGCGCCCCGGATCACCTGAGCGCTGAGCGCTGAGTACTACGCGTTACGCGTTACGCGCCCGTGCAGTACTGCGCTTCCTTGCCGATCGCGCGGTACATGCAGTCCGCGTTCTCCAGCAGCTGGAGCACCGCGTCCTTGTTGCGCGCGGTCTCGCGGTCGATCACCTCGTCGGGCGGGTAGAAGCCGCCGCCGCCCGAGGACGGGTACATCTCGAAGGTGTAGGAGAAGATCTTCTGGTTGCCCCACAGCCAGTCGTCGATCGTGCCGTCGGTGATGTAGAGGTCGCTCGACTGCTCCGCCGTGTAGCCGTTGCTGGCCGCCATGCTGAGGCCGGTCTTCTTGTACGCCGCGAGGTCGTCGGCGGTCATGCCCGGCGCGGTGTCGTTGTACGTCCACCCGAACGGCCACATCACGAGCTCGCTGTACGTGTGGAAGTCGATCGCGGCCTTGATCTGCTGCTTGCCGCCGACCACCCGGCTGCGCACGAAGTCCGCGACCACCTTCACCTCGGGCGCCGACTCGCCGGCCGCGCCCCGGTAGGTCTCGGAGCTCTTGCTGCCGCTGGAGCCGCCGCAGCAGCCCCACTTGTAGTCCCAGTTCCGGTTCTCGTCCGTGCCCACGTACGAGGAGCCCGAGTTCGGCTGCCGGTTCTTGCGCCAGGAGCGGTACGAGCCGGTCGCGATGTCGTACTCGCCGCCGTCCGGGTTGAGGTCCGGGATGATCCAGATCTCGCGGCCGTTGACCATGTTGGTGACCCGGCTGTCGGTCCCGTACTTGGAGCCGAACTCCTTGAGCAGGTACAGGGCCATCTCGACGGTCAGGTGCTCGCGGGCGTGCTGGTGGTGCGTGAAGAGCACCTCGGGCTCGTTCTCGTCGGTCGCGACGTTGTCGCTGATCTTGATCGCGACGAGATCGCGGCCCTGGTACGACTTCCCGATGACCCGCTTGCTCATGATCCCGGGGTACTGCGCGATGCGCTGGTCGATCTCCGCGTTCGCCTCGGCGTAGTTGTGGTACTTCGAGTCCGCGGACGGGAAGTCCATCGGGCTCGCCGCGATGCCGGGCAGGGAGCGGTCCGGCGGGCCGGGCAGGGCGGTCATCTGGTAGCCGAGCGCCTTCAGGCTCCTGGCCTGCATGGTGTCGGCGCTGACGACGACGGTGTGGTCGTCCACCTCGTCGATCGAGACGCCCGTGCGCAGCAGGGCCGTGCGGTCGGCGACCGTGGACGGGCCGTGGATCCGGTACTGGACGACGGCCTCGTCCTGGGTGGCGGTGGACGGGGTGGGCGGTGGCGACGCCGTGGCGCTCATTCCGTAGGCGGGCGCGCCGAGTGCGAGCGCCAGGAGGGCGGCCGTGACGGCTGCCCTTCGGCGGGTGTGGAGCCGCATGCGATCTCCTGGGTGGGGAGTGTGGGGGTAGCCGTGCGGACGTGCGCACAGCGTGCTCTCGTGGCATGTCACGGTCAAGAACCCGGTGTGTTCGCCGGGCCGATTCAGGCCACCCCCACACGTACCGCCTACGGGAGCGCGTGGACCTTCGGACCCACCGCGTTCGACCAAGCGTGACCCGCCTTGGCGTCCCAGTTGGTCGACCAGGTCATCGCGCCGCGCAGCCCGGGGTATGTCTTGGACGGCTTGAAGGACCCGCAGCCCGTTCCGCGCGCCAGGCAGTCGAGGGCGTTGCCCACGACGGTCGGGGAGACGTAGCCGCTGCCCGCGCCGCTCGGCGAGGCCGGTACGCCGATGCCCACCTGCGAGGGGTCGAGGCCGCCCTCCAGCTGGATGCAGGCGAGCGCGGTCAGGAAGTCCACCGAGCCCTGGGAGTAGACCTTGCCGTCGCAGCCGTTCATCGAGCCGCTGTTGTAGTACTGCATGTTGACGACGGTGAGGATGTCCTTGATGTTCAGGGCCGTCTTGAAGTAGCCGCCCTGGGTGGACTGCATGTCGATGGTCTGCGGCGCCATCGTGATGACGAGCGAGGGGCCCGCCTTCGACGACAGCGAGCGCAGCGCCTGCGTCATGTAGGTCGGGTTCAGGCCGTTCTCCAGGTCGATGTCGATCCCCGAGAACCCGTACTCCTGCATCAGCGCGTACGCCGAGTTCGCCAGGTTGTTCGCGGAGGCCGGATCGTTGACCGAGATGGTGCCCTTCTCGCCGCCGATCGAGAGGATGACCGACTTGCCGGCCGCCTTCTTCGCGGCGATGTCGGCCTTGAACTGGGCGACCGTGTAGCCGCCGAGGCCCGCCGAGTCGAGGTTGAAGGTGATGGCGCCGGGCGTGGTGGTGGCGTCGGCGAAGGAGACGGCGATGATGTCGTACTGCGCGGAGACGTCGGAGAGCTTCTGGACGGTCGCGCCGTTGTCGAAGTTCTGCCAGTACCCGGTCAGGGCGTGCCTCGGGACCGACGGGTTGGGGTTTGGGTTGCCGCCGCCGGTGGTGGTGCCGGTGACGGGCGCCGACCGGGGGCCCTCGCCCGCCGCGTTGTACGCGCTCACCTGGAAGGCGTACGAGGTGGCCGGCGCGAGCCCGGTGATCTGGGCGGAGGCCGAGGACACGGTCTGGACGTGGACGCCGTCCTGGTAGACGTGGTACCCGCCGGCCCCGCCGACCGCGTTCCACGAAAGGGCGAGCCCGTTCGCGCTCTGGCCGGAAACGGCGGCCCCGCCCGGGGCGCCGGGAACCGACGGGCCGGGGTCGGTGCCGCCGCCCCCGTCCGGGCCGAAGACGCTGAACTCGTCGACGGTGTAGGCCGGCTGGCCGTACCAGCCGTGCGTGTAGACGGTGACCTGGGTGGTGTTCGGGCCGGTGGAGAAGGTGGTGGAGAGCTTCTGCCAGCCGGAGCCCGAGCCGGGGGTCCAGGTGGAGACGTCCTGGGTGCCGGTCCCGGTCGCGCCGAGGTAGACGTAGGAGCCCTGCACCTGGGCGCTGAGCGTGTACGTCGAGTTCGGCTTGACCGTGACGCTCTGGCCGCAGCGGGCGTTGTCCGAGCCCGCCGGGGTGGCCTTGAGGGCGCCGGCCCCCGTGTGGACGGGCGAGGAGACGGCGGCGCCGCTGCCGGCCGAACACGACCAGCCGGCGAGGCCGGACTCGAAGCCCCCGTTGCGGGCGACGTTGACGTCGGCGGCCTGGGCGGTGCCGGTGGCGAGGACGGTCAGGCCGCCGGCGGTCAGGGTGGCGGCGCCCAGCAGGGCGAGGGAGCGTATGCGGTTCACGTGGGCTCCGGTGGGGGGAGAAGGGGATGTGAAGAACGCGCCGGGGGCATGTGGGGTGCCCCGCAGCCAAGTTGGTCTAGTCCAATCCCCGTGTCAAGGGTCTGTGCGATGTGGCTTGGAACGACCGGCCGGCCGATCCCTGTTGTCCGGATTTCCCGCCACCTGTGACAGGTGCTCAGGGCACGGGAATTCCCAAGGCCCTGCCCTGCCAGGGGTGACGCGGATATGGTGCTGGGGCAAGGGGGAAGGGCGCCGATCGGGTGCGGTCGCGCAGCACGTGCGCGTACGCGCCGGCCATCGGGAAGGCCCGGGGCGTACAGGGTGAACGGGGGGATCCGCGTGCTGACCGCCATCGCTGTCACCAGCGCCGACCTGGTACTGCCGGCCCCTGACCGGCACACTCCGGCGGCCGCCGTCCTGCACCCGCCGGACCGGCTCGACCTGGAGGGCTCGCTCGCCGAGACCGCCGCCCTGCTGGAGCGGTACGGACACCTCGTGGTCGTCTTACCGCCCTGGCTGCCCGCCGCGACGACCCGGCGGCTGCACACCGTACGGGCGATCCTGGAAACCGACCGGATCGCGCTCCTCGACATCGACCTGCCACCGCTGGCCACCGCCCTGCTGGTACGCCAGCTGCGCCAGCTCAGCGTCTGCGACTTCAGCCCCGGAGTCATCGCCTCCGCCGCCCGGCTGCTCTCCCACTACATCTACGCGGGCGCCCTGCTGGGCTCGGTCGCCAAGCTCGACCGGGTCCCCGTCGGCCTGGGGGCCCACGCCCGGTCCTGGTCCCCGAGCGCGCAGTTCGCCGTACTGGCCAACCCCGCGCCGCACCTGCTCAAGCTGGGCGGCGGCGGCGGCAGCGGCAGCGGCAGGGGCGGGGGCGGGGCGCACGCCGGGGGCGCGGGACTGCCTCCCGGGCCCGAGTTCGCCACCCACCTCACCTTCGCCCGGGGCCAGCTCGCCTCCGACTGGGTGACGGCCGAACTCGCCCCCGCCTGGCAGGTCCAGGGCGTCATGGAGAACCCGCTGCCCGCCGACTCGCCCGGCTGGTGGGCCACCGGAAAGCTCGTCGAGTTCGCCGCGGCCATCCCGGATCCCGCCGTGCTCTACCAGCTGGTGGCCTCGGTCCGCCGCGAGGAGTGCCGCTGGTGCGGCGCGGAGCTGATCGGCGACCGCTGCGGCTTCTGCTCCGCCCCGCTCACAGCGCCGCCGCCGCCGCAGGCCGCCGCCGACGCCACCGCCCCGTACAGAGCCAGATCCTGACCGCCCGAACGATCGAAGAACGGCGAGGTAGTACGGCACATGAACTCACGCCAGCGCCGCGGCGTCATCCTGTTGCTCCTCTCGGTCCTGTGCGCCCTCGCGGCGTTCGCCGGGGTGCTCATGGTGATCGGCGACGTCAACTCCAAGGTCGGGTCCGAGGTCGTGGCCTACCGCGTGAAGGGTGACATCGCGCCGTATAGCCCGCTGTCGGCCGGGCAGTTCGAGCAGATCACGGTCCCCAAGCGCTGGCTGTCGGACACCGCCGTCACCGACCTCGGCGCGCTCAAGGACAAGATCGCGCTGACCACCCTCAAGAAGGGCTCGCTGCTCCAGACGGACATGTTCGTCGCCCGGCCGCAGCTCCAGGCCGGGGAGCAGGAGATCGCCATCATGATCGACGCGGCGACGGGGGTGGCGGGCAAGATCACCCCGGGGGCCAGGGTCAACATCCTGGGCACCTTCAAGGGCAAGAAGCCGACCGACCCCGACCAGTCCCTGGTCATGGTCGCGGGCGCCCGGGTCATCAACGTCGGCAAGCTCACCCCCCTCGACAAGGCCAGCGACAAGAAGGGCCCGAGCGAGGCCGTCCCGATCACCTTCGCCCTCAGCACCAAGGACACCCAGCGCGTCGCGTACGCCGAGTCCTTCGCGGAACACGTCCGCCTGGCCCTGGTGGCGGCCGGCCCCGAATCGCCGGTGAGCCCGGGCGACCGTTCGTACACCCTCGAAGGGGACAAGTGAGGCCCGGATGACGACCCGAATCCTCCCCGCGGTCGGCGACCCGGACGCCGCCCGCGCCATCTCGACCCTCCTCAGCCAGCTCCCGGCCGCCGAACCGGCCGTGCCCGTCACCGACTCCACCGCGCTGCTCGACACGCTGGGCCGGCTGGCCACCGAGTCGATCGACGAGCTGCCCGAGGTGGTCCTCGTACACGAGCGGATCGGCCCCCTGCCGGCCCTGGAGCTCATCCGCGAGGTCGCCCTCCGCTTCCCGGCGGTGGGGGTCGTCCTGCTGTCCTCCGACGCCGGGCCCGCCCTGTTCTCCGCCGCCATGGACTCCGGCGCGCGGGGCCTGATCGGCCTGCCGGTCGCCTACGAGGAACTCGCGTCCCGGGTCCAGGCCGCCGCCCAGTGGTCCGTGGGCGTACGCCGCCACCTGGGGCGCGGCGCCGACGTGTTCACGGGCCCCGGCGGCCGGGTGGTCACGGTGACCGGTGCCAAGGGCGGCGTCGGCACCACCTTCACGGCGGTCCAGTTCGCGCTGGCCGCGGCCGCCTCGGGGCGGCGCACCGTGCTGGTCGACATGGACCTCCAGGCCGGGGACGTGGGCTCGTACCTCGACGTGCGGTTCCGGCGCTCGATCGCCGACCTCGCCGGGATCCAGGACATCTCGCCGCGCGTGCTCCAGGACGCGGTGTACGAGGACCGGACCGGCCTCGCGCTGCTGCTGGCCCCGGGCGACGGGGAGCGGGGCGAGGAGGTCGACGACCGGGCCGCCCGGCACATCGTCGGCGCCCTGCGCGGCCGCTACGAGCTCGTCGTCATCGACTGCGGGACCCAGGTCACCGGCGCCAACGCGGCCGCGGTGGAGATGGCGGACGTGGCGGTGCTGGTGACCACCCCGGACGTGGTCGCGGTGCGGGCGGCGAAGCGGATGGTCCGGATGTGGGAGCGGCTCCAGGTCCGCAAGGCGGAGGACACCTCGATGGTCGTCAACCGCTGGAGCAAGCACACGGAGATCCAGCCCTCGCTGATCCAGAAGATCACCAAGACCCGGGCCACCCGCACCCCGGTGCCCGCGGCGTTCAAGGAGCTCCAGGCCGTCGTGGACGCGGGGCGGGTGCAGGACCTGGACAACCGGTCGAGCGTGAAGCAGGCCCTGTGGACGCTGGCCGGGGAGCTGGGGCTGCTGTCGGCGCCCCAGGACGCGGCGGCGGCGGCCTCCGCCTCCGGGGCGGCGGGGGCCGGTGGGCCGGCCGGGGCGGCCGGGGCCGGAGCCGCGCTGGCGGTGCGCGCCGGCGGGCCGGTGGCCCGGCTCGGCCGCGGCGACCGGGGCGCGCTCGGCATCTGGTCGCGGCGCGGGCGGGAGGGCTGAGGCATGCCCCCACGCGGACGCGGACGGGTACGGGACGGGGGGCAGGTGGCGATCGAGTTCGTCGGCATGCTGCCGCTGATCCTGCTGCTCGTGGCGGCGGTGTGGGAGTGCGTCCTGATCGGGTACGCGTTCTCGCTGGCGGGCAACGCGGCGGACGAGGCGGCGCGGGCCGGGGCGGTGAAGGGCGGCCCCGCGTGCCAGGAGGCGGCGGCGCGGCACGTCGGCGGCGCCTGGCAGGCCTCGGCGGTCTGCGGAACCTCGGGCGACCTCTACACGGTCACGGTCACCCTGAAGGTCCCCGTGCTCGTCCCGGGTCTCAACACCGGGCTCACCGTCCAGGGCCACGGCGGCTCCCCGAACGAGAAGGAGGAGTGACATGGCACCGCACCCGTACTCGTACCCGCACTCCACTCGTAGCCGTTGCCGTCGCCGGGACGGTGGCGACCGGGGCCAAGTCGCCCTGGAATACCTCGGCTTCGTCCCCATCCTGCTGCTCGTCGCGCTGTGCGGCATCCAGCTCGGCTGGGCCGCGTACGTCGTCCAGCAGGCGGACACCGCCGCCCGTACCGCGGCGCGCGCGGAGGCCCGCGAGCCCGGCGCCGGCGCGGCGGCCGGCAAGCAGGCGATCCGGCCGAGCCTCGCGGGCGTGACGAACGTGGCCGTCGCGAAGACGGCCGACGCCGTGACCGTGACCGTGACCATCCCGATCAAATCGATCGTGCCCGGCGTGGCCGCGACGAGCGCCGTACGCACCGCCGTCATGCCCAACGACGACCCGGAGGTGACCGGACCATGAGCCTGCGCTCCCGGGTCAGCACGCCCGACGACCGGCACGGCCCGCGCGAGGACGGCCGGCTGGTCTCCTCGTACCGCGCCAAGCTGCTGGAGGAGATCGACCTCGCCGAGATGTCCGCGCTCGCGCCCGCCGAACGCCGGGCGCGGCTGGAGCGCGTACTCGGGCACATCATCAGCCGCGAGGGCCCGGTCCTGTCCACCGCCGAACGGGCCCAGCTGATCCGCCGGGTCGTGGACGAGGCGCTCGGCCTGGGCGTGCTCGAACCGCTCCTCGAAGACGCCTCGATCTCCGAGATCATGGTCAACGGCCCCGACCAGATCTTCGTGGAGCGCGGCGGGCGGGTGGAGCAGCTGCCGCTGCGCTTCGCCTCCAACGAGCAGCTGATGCAGACCATCGAGCGCATCGTCTCCACCGTCAACCGCCGGGTCGACGAGGCCAATCCGATGGTCGACGCCCGGCTGCCCAGCGGCGAACGCGTCAACGTCATCATCCCGCCGCTCTCGCTGACCGGCGCGACCCTCACCATCCGCCGCTTCCCGCGCGCCTTCACCCTGCACGAGATGATCGGCCTCGGCTCCCTCGACGAGCAGATGCTCCTGCTGCTGTCCGGGCTGGTCCAGGCGAAGACGAACCTGATCGTCTCCGGCGCCACCGGCACCGGCAAGACCACCCTCCTCAACGCCCTCTCCGGTCTGATCCCGGAGGGCGAGCGGATCATCACCATCGAGGACTCCGCCGAGCTCCAGCTCCAGCAGGCGCACGTCATCCGGCTGGAATCCCGCCCGGCGAACGTGGAGGGCAAGGGCCAGATCACCATCCGCGACCTCGTCAGGAACTCCCTGCGGATGCGCCCCGACCGCATCATCGTCGGCGAGGTGCGCGGCGGCGAGACGCTCGACATGCTCCAGGCGATGTCCACCGGCCACGACGGCTCCCTGGCGACCGTCCACGCCAACAGCTCCGGGGACGCCCTGATGCGGCTCCAGACCCTCGCCTCCATGTCGGAGGTGGAGATCCCGTTCGAGGCGCTCCAGGACCAGATCAACAGCGCCGTGAACGTCGTCGTCCAGCTCACCCGCTTCGGCGACGGCTCGCGCCGGATCACCGAGATCTCCGTCCTGGAGTCGCACGGGCGCGAACCGTTCCGCATGACCACGGTCTGCCGGTACGCGGCCCGGCCGATGGGGCCCGACGGGCGCGTCCAGGGCCACTTCGAGTACTACCCGCTGCCGCGCCGGATCGCGGACCGGCTCTACATGAACAACCAGCCGATTCCGCAGGCCTTCGGGGTCGCGCCGGAGGACGCCCTGAACGACCCGCTGACCGGACACTTTCCGTACGCCCCGCACACCTCGTACGCCCCGCAAGCCCTCCCCCCGCACCCCCGGAACCCCCGGACCGCCCTGTGAACCCACTGATCCTGCTCACCCTCGGTGCCACGGTGCTGGCCTGCCTGCTCGTCGTGCTGGGCCTGCACACGTACGCCGCGGGCCGCGCCCAGCGCGCGGCGCTCATCGAACGGCTGTCGGCGAGCGGGGCCCCGCCGCCCCTGGGGCGCAGACGCCGCTTCCAGGGCGTCGACCGGCGCCTGCGGAAGACGGAGCTGGGCCGACGGATCGAGCGGAAGCTCGGCGTCACCGGCCTGGACCTCACCCCGGGCGAGTTCCTCGTCTACGTGCTGGCGGCCGTCGTCGGCGTCTGGCTGGTCTCGGCCTCCTTCCTGGCCCCCTTCTTCGGCCCGGTCGCCGCCGTGATCGGCCTGTGGGCGGCCAACGCCTTCCTCAACTGGCAGCGCTCGCGCCGCAACGAGCGGTTCATCAACCAGCTCCCCGAGCTCGCGCGGATCCTGGCCAACGCCACCCAGGCCGGTCTGGCCCTGCGCACCGCCATCGGAATGGCGGCCGACGAGCTGGAGGCCCCGGCGGGCGAGGAACTGGCCCGGGTGGCCGACCGGCTCGCCATCGGGCACTCCATCGAGGAGTCCCTCGGCGAGATCACCGAGCGGCTGCCCTCGCGCGAGCTGGTCGTGCTCGTCTCCACCCTCGTGCTGTCCGCGCGGGCGGGCGGCGCGATCGTGGGCAGCCTGCGCAACCTCACGGTGACGCTGGAGCAGCGCAAGGAGACCCGCCGCGAGATCCGCACCCAGCTCTCGCAGGTGACGGTGACGGCCTATCTGGTACCGGTCATGGGGCTGGGCTCGCTGCTGCTGGTGGACGCGATGATGCCGGGCGCGCTGGACCGCATGACGGGCGCCGTCATCGGGCAGAGCGCCGTCCTGGTCGCCATCGGGCTCTTCACGCTCGGGTTCGTCCTCATCCGCCGCCTGTCCAAGATCGACGTATGAGGAGGCCGGCATGATCGCCCTGCTCCTGGCCTTGGCCGTGGCCCTCTCGGTCCTCGGCGCCTTCCACGGCATCCGGCTCTACCGGGCCGACGTCAAACTCCCCACCGACCTGGAACTCGCCCTCGAAGTCGGCGCCACCCGCACGACGGCGGTCGGCTCGGCCGTCGACCGCGCCGGCATCCGCTACGCGCCGCTGGTCCTGCGCCTGATGGGCCCGGACCGGGTGGCCCGCAAACGCCGCCAGATCGACACCGCGGGGAACCCGTCCGGCCTGACGATCGACCGCTACGCGGCCCGGCGCGCCGTCTACGCCTTCCTGGGGGCGGTCGGTGCCTTCGCGATGCTGCTCAACGGGCAGCTGGTGCTGGCGCTGCTGATGGTCGCGTTCGGGCTGTTCTGGATCGAGTTCGGCCTGTGGTCGGCGATCCGGATCCGGCGCGACCACATCGAGCGGACCCTGCCCGACTTCCTGGACGTGCTGGCGGTCGTCGTCAGCGCCGGACTGGGCTTCCGGCCCGCGCTGGAACGGGTCGCGGACAAGTACGAGGGGCCCTGGTCCGACGAGATCCGGATCACCCTCCAGCAGATGACCATGGGAGTCAGCCGCCGCCAGGCCTTCGACGAGCTGCGCCGGCGCAACGACTCCGAGCAGGTCGCCCAGTTCGTCACCGCGCTCCAGCAGGGCGAGGAACTGGGCTCCCCGATCGTGGAGACCCTGATCGCCCTCGCCGAGGACATGCGCCGCACGGACGCCCAGAACGCCCGCCGCAGGGCGGCGCGGGCGGTGCCGAAGGCGACGCTGGTGGTCACGATGTTCATGCTGCCGGGCACCATGATCCTGCTGATCGGCGGATTCGTGTACGGCGCGGACGTCGACTTCGGCGCGATGTTCGGGGGCGGCTGAGCCATGGCGGTACTCGACGTCACCCTCGGCTCCCGGGACCGGCCGACCGCCGCCCGCGCCGCGGAGCCCTCACCGGCGCTCCAGGCCAACGCGTTGCAGGCGCTGTGCCGCCAGGTGTTCGCCTTCCGGCTGGTGATGATCGCGCTGGGCACGCCGCTCGCCCTGGGGCGGACGGCGCCCGGGGGGCCGACGTACCTGGTGGGCGGGGCCGTCCTGGTCACCTTCATGCTCTCGTACGCGCTCTTCCGCGACTGGGAGCGGTGCGGGCCGCTGCTGCTGAGGCACCGCTGGCTGCTCGCCGCGGACATGGCCTTCAGTGCGCTGTTACTGATCGCGGCGCGGCCCGAGTCGCCACTCGGCCTCGTCGCGGTCTGCACCCCGCTGCTGGCCGGGCTGGTCTACGGCTGGCGCGGCTCGGCGGTGTACGCGGCGGTCCAGGCGGTCATCGTGGCCCTGTCGGCCGAGGGGCTGACCCTGGCGGTCCTGTGCGTACTCGCGGGCGCCGCCGGTGCCTGCCTACGGGACCTCCTGTTCCGTTTCGGCTCGGCGAGCCAGGCCCTGACGGAGACCCTGGCCCGGCTGGCGGTGGCCGAGGCGGTCCGCGGCGAACGGGAGCGGCTGGCCCGGGAGATGCACGACTCCGTGGCCAAGACCCTGCACGGCCTGGCCCTGTCGGCGGACGCCCTGGCGCGGACGACGGACCCGGCGGCCATCCGCCGGCAGGCCGAGCTGCTGTCCGGCGCCGCCCGCCGGGCCGCGGCCGAATCCCGCGAGCTCCTGACGGACCTGCGCCGCGACCTGGACGCCCCGGGCGTCTCGCTGCTGGGCGAAATGCGCCGCCTCGCGCCCGCCGGTACGGAGATCCGCGCGACGGGCACCCTGCCGGTGGTGCCCGGCGTGGTGGCCCGGCAGCTGCTGGCGGTGACGGCGGAGGCGCTGGAGAACGCCCGCCGGCACGCGGGAGCCGCGCGCGTCGAGGTCGAGGTGGGCGCCGACCACACCCGCCTCACCCTGGCGGTACGGGACGACGGCCGCGGCCTGCCGGCCGCCGGGGCCGACCTCTCGCTCCTGCGGGAGGCGGGCCGTTTCGGGCTGCTCGGCATGACGGAACGCGCCGCCTCGATCGGCGCCCGCATCCACATCGGCGCCCGCCCGGACGGCCTGCCCGGCACCGAGGTCCGGCTGGACCTCCCGCTCGCCGCTCTGACCGGGGAGGGTGGCGCATGACGCCCCTGCGAGTCCTGGTCGCCGACGACAACCCGGTCGTCCGCGCGGGCCTGACCGCCCTGCTGGCCACCGCCGAGGGCATCGAGGTGATCGCCCAGGCCGCCGACGGCGGCGAGGCCCTGCACCTCACGCGGCTGCACGCCCCGGACGTCATCCTGCTGGACGTGCGGATGCCCGGCGTGGACGGCATCTCGGCGCTCCCGCACCTGGTGCGGCTGGCGCCAGTGCTGATGCTGACGTACAGCCGCGAAACCGAAATCGTCCGGGAGGCGCTGCTGTTGGGTGCGGGCGGCTACCTGGTCCACGGCGAATTCACTCCGGACCTCCTGGTCACAGCCGTCCACGACGTTCACGCGGGCCGCCCCCACCTCAGCCCGACGGCGGCGGGCACCCTGCTCTCCGACCTACGGGCCTCTTCGCATCCGCAACGAACTGTGGCACAGTCTTCTCAGCGCCTGCCCAACCACATTGCTTTCGGGTTGAGTTCACGCGAGGAGGAGGTCATGGATCTCATCGCGTCCGGGATGAGCAACCAGCAGATCGCGGCCACCTGCTTCATCAGTGAGAAGACGGTCAAGAACCACATCAACCGGATCTTCGCGAAGCTCCAGAGCGCGACGCGCAGCGAGGCCATAGCCCGCTGGCTGGGAACCGCCCGTCCGGGGGTGTCCGGTCATGGGTAGACGGAGTGCGCGATGGGTCCGTAAATGGGTCTCGGGGCCCTTGGCTACGGGTGGGCACAGGCCGTACGGTCCGCGAATCCACAGCCGTACCGGACCGGGAGGGACCCCCCATGCCGAACAGTGCGCTGCTCAAGGCAATGATCGAAGCGAAGCTCTGGATGAACGGTCGCAAGGGCGACGACAGTGGTCAGACGGCGTTCGAGTACCTGGGGATCATCCTGGTGGTCGTAGTGATCATCGGGGCGATCGTCGGTTCGGGGATCGGTACGGCGATCACGGACCGGATCGCCGAGGCGGTCGAGAGCATCACGGCCGGGTGACCGGACGGGGCACGGGCGACCGCGGGCAGGCCTTTCCCCTATACATCGTGGCGATGACAGGCCTGCTCTTCGCCGTGTTCCTCTTCGTGGTCGTGGGAATGGCCGGTGACACGCGCAGCGACGCACAGGGCGCCGCCGACGCGGCGGCGCTCGCGGCCGCCCGTGAAGCGAGGGACACCGTGTTCGTGGGCGGTGACCTCCTTGCCCTCACCTCGGCCGACTGGGAGAGGATCCTCGGCGGTGACCGCTTCGAGCTGACGGGAGCGTGCGCCAAGGCCGCGGCCTTCGCCGCGTCGAACGGCGCCACCGCCGAGTGCGAGCCGCACCTCCCCAAGTTCACCGTCGCGGTGACCACGGAGGGCACCGTCGGGAAATCGGTCGTCCCGGGCAGCGAGAGCGTGCACGGCAAGGCCACGGCGACCGCTGAGATCGAGCCGCGCTGCACCCTGGTCTCCGGGCCTGCTCCCAGTCCCACGCCGGAGCCCACCCCCACCGGAACAGCGAGTCCGTCGCCTTCACCGAGCGCCACACCGAAGCCCAGCGTGGTTTCCCTGAGCTGCAAGGGCGGCGGATCCGTTGATGTGGACCCTTCGAAACCAGGTCCGTTGACCCAGCTGGCGAGGAAACTCTTCAGCGTCCGACTGACCGACTGACAGCGAACGAGAGACAAGGAACCGGCGTACATGGGCATTCGGCAGAAGGTGAAGGTCCGCGGGGGAGCGGCCGTTGCGGTTGCGGCGGTCCTGTCCCTCACGTTGGCCGGGTGCGGCGGCGGTGATGAGAAGCCGACAAAGGAGGCGCAGAAGTCGGCTGCTTCCCAGCCGCAAGGGAGTGGTGCTCAGAAGCCCTCACCCACGGGTGGGGGCAGCTCAGAGCCGCTTGAGGTGATCGCTACGTCGGCCGGACCGGCCGGCATCGTCCTGACGCTCAATTCCGCGGTCCGGGACCAGGGCGGGTTCCTCACGGTCAGCGGCCAGATCAAGAACGGTGGATCAGACACGTTCGTGCGGGTCACGGCCTGGAAAGGCGACGAGAAGGGTGCGAGCGCCACCTCGGTTGCCGGGGCCACGCTGACCGACAAGGCGGGCAAGAAGCGTTACTACGTGCTGCGGGACACGGAGGGGAGATGTCTGTGCACCATCGGGATCACGAAGATCTCGGCGGGGGAGACCATCCCGTTCTTCGCCCAGTTCCCGGCACCGCCTGCCGGCACCACGGAGGTTGACTTCAACCTGCCGACCTTCGCCACGGCCACCATCAAAGTCTCCGGGTGACCTCATGACCACACGCCATCGTGTTGCCGCAGCCGTTGCGGTGTCCTCCGTAGTCATCGCCGGGGCGCACCTCATCGGTGCCACGGCCGCCTACGCAGCGGACAATCCGACCGCGCCGCCCGGCACGGAGCCGTCCGCGTCGGCGCCCGTGCCGATCGACTCCAGTGCGCCGGGACTCAAGATTCCCCAGGGTGGAACGCTCGCTCCTGTCAAGGTGCTGGACATCGCCGAGGTCGTCGAAGACCTCGGCGGTGAGCAGCGCCGGCAGGAGACCAATCAGACCGTCATGATGGCGCTCCAGTCCGAGGTGCTCTTCCCGGAGGACAGCTCGGTGTTCAACGCCCAGGCGGCCGCCCGGATCCAGGCCATCGCCAACGAGATCAACCAGCAGAAGGCGACCCGCGTCCGGGTCTTCGGGTTCACCGACGACCAGGGCAGCTACGAGCACGGCAAGGAGCTGTCCAAGAAGCGCGCCGACGCCGTGCAGGTCGAGCTGGCCAAGACCGTCACCAACCCCAGCGTCATCTTCGACGTCCGGGGCTACAGCGAGGACTACCCGATCGCCGACAACGGCACCGAGGAGGGCCGCAAGAAGAACCGCCGGGTCGAGATCACCTTCCCGCGCGGCGCCGCCGGCTAGGCGCTCGGCGGTCGCGGGTGGATGGACGGTGGTCGGGCGGATGGCGGATCATGGTGTGATGCCGCTCCGTTCGCACGAGGTCGATCTGTTCGAGAAGTCCAGGGGCCGTCTGGAGGCGATCGCCTACCGGCTGTTGGGGTCGGCCGGGGATGCCGAGGACGCCGTGCAGGACGCGTTCCTGCGGTGGCACGCGGCGGACCGGGAGCGGATCGAGACGCCCGAGGCGTGGCTGACGAAGGTGCTCACCAACCTCTGCCTCAATCAGCTCACCTCGGCGCGGGCCAGGCGCGAGACCTACGTGGGGCAGTGGCTCCCGGAGCCGGTCCTGGCGGGGGACCGGATGCTCGGTCCCGCCGACACCGCCGAGCAGCGCGAGTCGGTGTCGATGGCGGTGCTCACCCTGATGGAGCGGCTGTCGCCCAATGAGCGCGCGGTGTACGTGCTGCGCGAGGCGTTCGGCTACGCGCACCGTGAGATCGCGGAGATCCTCGACCTCACCGAATCGAACTGCCAGCAGATCCACCGCCGCGCCAAGCAGCACCTCGGCGCCGAGCGGTCCCGCACCGAGGTCGACGGGGCCGCCGCGGAGAAGGTGGTCCGGGAGTTCCTCGCCGCGGCGCTCAGCGGCGACACCGAGCCGCTGATCCGGCTGCTCACCGCAGACGCGGTCAGCGTGGCCGACGGCGGCGCCGGGGTTCCGGCCCGCAGGACGGCGGTCATCGGCGCGCTCGGCATCGCGCGCTACCTGCGCGGCCTGTTCCGGCCGGGCAAGGCGAAGCGGGACCACGTCGGCGGCAGCGTCGCCCTCCATGCCGCCGTCGTCAACGGCGGTCCCGCCGTGGTGATCGTGGCCGGCGGGCGCGTCCTCGGTGTCCTGTGCCTCGATACGGCGGCCGACGGCGCCGTCGGGGCGATCCGCATCCAGGTCAATCCCGACAAACTGGAGCGCATCACGCGCCAGTGGGCGGCCGCGGGCCCCGGCCAGGCCCTCGCCGAGGCGTGGTGACCCACGTCACTTCCGTGACCTGTCAGGGATCGCGGGGCTGTCCGGTTCAAGGGGGGAGTCCAACCGGATAGGGAGCCAGCCATGAAGCACCGCATAGTCGTCCTCGGAGCCGGGTACGCCGGAGCCGTCACCGCCGGTCGCCTCGCCAAGCGGCTGCACCGCGACGACGTCGAGATCACCCTGGTCAACGGCGACCCCGAGTTCGTCGAGCGGGTGCGTCTGCACCAGCTCGCGAGCGGGCAGGAGCTGCGCAGCCGCCCGCTGCGCGACCTCTACGCCGGCACCGGCGTCCGGGTCCGGTCGGCGTGGGTCACCGCGCTCGACGCGGACCGCAAGACCGTCGACCTCACCGGCGAGGGCCTCGCCGGTGAGACCCTCGGCTACGACAGCCTCGTGTACGCCCTGGGCAGCACCAGCGCCGACCAGGGCGTCCCCGGGGTCGCCGAGTACGCCCACAACGTGTCCGGGAAGCGGGACGCGCTGCGACTGCGGGCGCGCCTGGCCGAGTTGGAGCCGGGCGGGACCGTCCTGGTCGTCGGCGGCGGCCTGACCGGGATCGAGGCGGCCGCCGAGTTCGCCGAGGCCCGCCCGGACCTCAAGGTCGCCATCGCCGCCCGCGGCGGCGTCGGAGACCGGCTCAGCGACAAGGCGCGGCGCCACCTGCGCGGAGCCTTCGACCGCCTCGGCGTCACGGTCCACGAGGGCGCCGACGTCACGCGCGTCGAAGCGGACGGGGTGGTCACCGGTGCGGGCGTCCGGCTCCCGGCCCAGGTGACCGTGTGGACCGCGGGGTTCGCCGTCCACCCGATCGCGGCCGCCACCACCCTGGAGGTCTCCGGCACGGGCCGGATCGTCGTGGACGCCACCATGCGTTCGGTCTCGCACCCCGATGTGTACGCCGTCGGTGACGCCGCCCTCGCCGAAGGGGCGGGCGGCAAGCCGCTGCGGATGGCCTGCGCGACGGCGTCGCCGATGGCCTGGCAGGCGGCGGACGCCCTCGCCGCGCGCCTCACGGGACGCAAGGTCCCCGAGACCACGATCGGGTACGTCACCCAGTGCGTCAGCCTCGGACGCCGCGACGGAATCCTCCAGAAGGTGACCCCCGAGGACGAGGTCACACCCACCGTCCTCACCGGCCGCGCCGGCGCCCGCGTCAAGGAACTCATCTGCGCGGGCGCGGCCTGGAGCGTCTCGCACCCGACGCTGATGCTGCCGAGCCGCCGCCACCGCCTCGCCCCGGCCCGCGCCCGGGAGACCCGTCTCGCCGCCACCTGACGGACATCGCCTAGCCGACGCGGCTCGCGTTCAGCAGGACGTGGGCCGCCTCGAGGGCCCGGATGGCCGGGGCGGGGCCCGGGGTGAGGGCCGCGACCGCCGTCGCGCCCTCGGCCAGCAGCAGGAGCTGGTCCGCCAGCTCCTCGCGGTCCGGGCCGACCAGGTCGCCCAGCAGGGCCCGTAGTTCCGCCTTGTGGCGGCGCACCACGTCCAGCACCCCGGCCGGGCCCGCACCCAGTTCCCCGTACGCGTTCAGGAACGCGCAGCCCCGGAAGTCCGGCTCGGAGAACCATCGGCCGAGCCAGTCGAAGACGGCCGCGACCGGATCGGCGGAGCCCGTCACCGCCTCGCGCAGGCTCGCCGTCCAGCGCCGGTCGCGGCGCTCCAGGTAGGCCGTGACCAGGGCTTCCTTGGCGGGGAAGATCCGGTAGAGCCGTTTGAGCGGGACGCCCGACTCCGCGCGGATGCGGTCCATGCCGACGGCCTGGACGCCCTCGGCGTAGAACAGCGCCTCGGCGGCGTCCAGCAGGCGGGTCCGCGCCTCTTCGTCGTCCATGGCAGCAGCGTAATGCAGATCCCTTGTCAGGAGAACGGTCGTTCTCTAGGGTTGAGAACGATCGTTCTCGCAGCTCGTCCCGAGAGGTTCCGCCATGACCGCTGCCGCCGCCCGCCCGCCCCTGCCCCCCTTCACGGAGGAGAGCGCCCTCGCCAAGGTCCAGGCCGCGGAGGACGCCTGGAACAGCCGCGACCCCGAGCGCGTCGCCCTCGCCTATACGGAGGACTCCGTCTGGCGCAACCGCGACCGCTTCCTCTCCGGCCGCGCCGAGATCCGCGCCTTCCTCGCCGACAAGTGGCGGCGCGAGCTCGACTACCGGCTCCGCAAGGAGCTGTGGGCGTACACCGGCAACCGCATCTCCGTCCGCTTCGAGTACGAGTGGCACGACGAGGCCGGCCAGTGGTGGCGCAGCCACGGCAACGAGCAGTGGGAGTTCGACCCCGACGGCCTGATGCGCCGCCGCGAGGCCAGCATCAACGACGTCCCGATCGCCGTCTCGGAGCGCCGCCTCCGCTGAGCCGGACCCGCGAGCGGGCGTGACGAGCGCGGCGAGGGCTGCGGCGGCCGCGGTCGCCGTCGCTGCGGCGAAGGCGAAGGTGAGGGCGAAGGTGAAGCGGAAGCGGCGTGACATGGCGGCGTCCTGTCCTGGGGCAGTGCGCCGAGGTCGGTCCCAATGGCGCGCATGTCACCGAAGGTAGCCGATTTGGTTACTGAGCGTAATTACTTCTGCCCTGAACCCCCCGATCGGGTGAGGGGGGAGCCCTGGGCCGCTACTCGTGGGAGTGGGCTTGTGTGATGAGGTCCATGGCGATCGTGAGGGCCGCCTGCCGGGTCTCCTCCGGGTCGGCCTCCACGTGCTGGAGGAACATCATCCCGGCGTGCAGCGTGAACAGGGCGCTCACGCACCGCACCTGGTCCTCCAGGGGCCGGTCCGCCGCCTGCAGGAGGCCCACCAGGAGGAAGAGCCGGCGCTTCATGGTCTCGCCGATGCTCAGCTCCCGCATCGTCGCCTGGTTCTCCTGCATGAAGCGGAACAGCGACGCGCCCGCCGCCATCGCCTCGCTGTAGCGGCGCAGCACTTCCCGCTTCATCTCCAGCGTCTTCGGCTGCTGCTGCGCCCACTCGATCAGCTCGTCGATCGGTCGCGTCAGGTCGTCGAAGAGGCTGATGATGATGTCTTCCTTGGTCTTGAAGTGGTAGTACAGCGCCGCCTTCGTGACCTCCAGCCGTTCCGCGATCTCCCGCAGCGACGTCTTCTCGTAACCCTGTTCGGCGAAGAGCTCCAGCGCTACGTCCTGGATTCGCTGGCGCGTGTCGCCCCGCCGCTGCTGCGGACTGCTGCTGGTGGACATGACGCTCTCCCCAAAAGTTACTTACTTGACGACCGGCTAGTGACCGGTTTACCTTCCCCAGTGTAGAGAACTAGCCGGGCGACAAGTAAGTGCCCGGCGCTCGGGTATCAGGGGAGTGGGACAACATGGGCGACGTGACGAACAAGGCGGAGACCTCGGAGGAGGTGAAGCCGCGCAGCGTACGCGTCGTACTCATGGCGCTCATGATCGCGATGCTGCTGGCCATGCTCGACAACATGATCATCGGCACCGCGATGCCGACGATCGTCGGTGAACTCGGCGGTCTGGAGCACCTGTCGTGGGTGGTCACGGCGTACACGCTCGCCACCGCCGCCTCCACCCCGATCTGGGGGAAGATCGGCGACATGTACGGGCGCAAGGGCGCCTTCCTCACCTCCATCGTGATCTTCCTGATCGGCTCCGCCCTCAGCGGCATGGCCCAGGACATGGGGCAGCTGATCGGCTTCCGCGCCGTCCAGGGCCTCGGCGCCGGCGGTCTGATGGTCGGTGTCATGGCGATCATCGGTGACCTGATCCCGCCCCGCGAGCGCGGCAAGTACCAGGGCATGATGGCCGGCGTGATGGCCCTCGCCATGATCGGCGGCCCGCTGGTCGGCGGCACCATCACCGACCACATGGGCTGGCGCTGGTCCTTCTACATCAACCTGCCGCTCGGCGCGGTCGCGCTGGCCATGGTCACCGCCGTCCTGCACCTGCCCAAGAAGCGGGCCAAGGGCAAGATCGACTACCTGGGCGCGGCCCTGCTGACCCTCGCCATCACCTCCACCGTCCTCGTGACGACCTGGGGCGGCACCGAGTACGCGTGGGGCTCCGCCGAGATCCTCGGCCTCATCGCCGTCGGCGTCCTGTCGACCGCCGCCTTCCTCTACGCCGAGACCAAGGCCGCCGAGCCGGTCATGCCGCTGCACATCTTCCGCAGCCGCAACTTCACCCTCATGAGCGTGATCGGCTTCCTCGTCGGCTTCGCGATGTTCGGCGGCGTGCTCTACCTGCCGCTCTTCCAGCAGTCGGTCCAGGGCGCCTCCGCCACCAACTCGGGTCTGCTGCTCCTGCCCATGCTGCTCTCGATGATGCTCGTCTCGCTCATCGCGGGCCGCATCACCACCAGCAGCGGCAAGTACAAGATGTTCCCGATCATCGGCGGCGCCCTCATGGTCGTCGGCCTGTTCCTGCTCTCGCAGATGGACACCGGTACGAGCCGCCTCATGTCCGGCGTGTACATGGGCATCCTGGGCGCGGGACTCGGCTTCCTGATGCAGATCACCATGCTGGTCGCGCAGAACAGCGTGGACATGAAGGACATGGGCGTCGCGTCCTCCTCGGCCACCCTCTTCCGTACGCTCGGCGGCTCGTTCGGCGTGGCGCTGATGGGTTCCCTGTTCACCACCCAGGTCACCGACACCATGGCCGACCGCCTCGGCCCGGAGGCCGCGGGCGCCGCGGGCTCCGCGCAGCTGGACGCCGCGAGCCTGGCCAAGCTGCCGGAAGCGATGCGCGAGGCGTACCAGTACGCCGTCGCCGCCGGTACCCACTCGGCGTTCCTGCTGGGCGCGGGAGTCGCCGTACTGGGCTTCGTCGCCGCCTGGTTCGTCAAGGAGGTCCCGCTCAAGGGAGCGGGTCCGGCGGCCAAGGCGCCGGCCGACGGCGCGAGCGACGGCGATGCCGGCGCGGCCACCGGTGACGGCGGGCCGGCCCGGGCGCACGAGGCCCTCGCCCACTGACCGACGCCCCGACGCACCCCCCGCCCACAGCCCCGGCCGGGTCAGGAACTTCCTGACCCGGCCGGGGTTTTGCGTTTGGTCTGATGCTAATTCAGGACGATCATGGACCAAGTTCCCGCGACGTAAACGTAGATTTTATGAGCTATTGGGCGGGAACCCCTCAGCCGGGGCGGACGTCATGACCCTTGGAGGGATCACACGGCGGATGAGGAGGGGACGGTTCATGGGGTTCATGGCGCGCATACGCAGCCAGGGGGTACGGGCCCGGATAGCCGTCGCGGCGTCGGCCGCGGCCGTGGCGGCGACCGTGTGGGGAGTGGTGGCGCTCGTCGACCCCGGTCACCACGGCTTGCGGGACGGCGCCTCAGGGCAGACGCAGGATCAGAACCGCACCCTGGACGGCAAGAACGGGAAGAAGGGCGAGGGTGAGGGCGGCGGGAACGGCGGCAGCGGTCCCCTCGTGCCCGAGACCATCGCCCACGCCTCCGAGAGCGGCGGCGACGCCGTCAACATCACCATCGACGACGGCCCAGACCCCCGCTGGACCCCCCGGATCCTCGACGTGCTGAAGCGGTACGACGTCAAGGCCACCTTCTGCATGGTCGGCCCGCAGGCCAAGGCCCACCCCGACCTCGTCAAGAAGGTCGTCCAGGGCGGGCACCGCCTCTGCGACCACACCATGGACCACGACACGCGCATGGACAAGAAGCCCGTCGCCTACCAGGAGCAGCAGATCCTGGAGGCGAAGAAGCTGATAGAAGAGGCCGCGGGCGGCGCCAAGGTCGAGTACTACCGGGCCCCCGGCGGCGCGTTCACCCCCGAAAGCCGGCGCATCGCCGCCGCGAACGGGATGCGCCCCCTCGGCTGGAACGTCGACACCAAGGACTTCGAGAAGCCCGGTGTCGCCGCGATCGTCAACGCGGTCAAGCGCGAGATCAACAACGGCCCGACGGTCCTCTTCCACGATGCCGGCGGCAACCGCACGCAGTCCGTCGAGGCGCTCGACCAGGTGCTCGCCTGGCTGGGGGAACAGGGCCGCCCGACCGGCTTCCCCGTGCGCACGGAGGCCGACACGCCCAGCGCCTCGGCTCCGCCCTCCTGACGCGCCTTCCCGACGCGCCTTCCTGACACGCCGTCCGTCGCCGAACGGGTGAGGGTCGGCGCCCCGGCCGCGCCCGCGGTGTTCCCTGGTCGGCAGCAGCATCCGTACGCCTGACCAGGAGGCCCCCGTGATCGCCCCGAGCCAGCTGTCCGAACCCGCCGTGCGCGCCTTCGTCAACGCCGTCAACGCGGGTGACCGGGCCGCCTTCCAGGAGGCCCTCACCCCGGGCGCGACCATGTCCGACGACGGCTCGGACCGCGACGTCGCCCAGTGGGCCGACAAGGAGATCTTCTCCTCCGGCGGTCACATGGACGTCGAGACCGAGGCCGACGGCGGACGCTCCCTCGTCGTCGCCTACCGCAACGACACCTGGGGCGAGATGCGCACCGCCTGGCGGTTCGACGTCACCGCCGACGGGCGCGTCAGCCGCTTCGAGACCGGCCAGGCCTGAGAGCGCTCGGAGCGCGGCTCCCTGGGCCCGGCCCGGCCCCGTAGCGGCCCTTATCCGGCGGCCCGCGCCGCCTTCAGCACCGCCGCCGTCAGGCGCTCGTTCTCCGGCGCGGCCCCGCCCGGGAAGCCGAACCGGCGGCGCGTGTACGCGTACGCCACGCCCGTCTCCGGGTCGCCGAAGCCCACTCCGCCCGCCGCGCCGCTGTGCCCGAGGGCCCGCGGTCCGACTCCCGGCATCAGCTCGAAGCCCAGCGCGAAGTGGTCCGGCTCCGGTGTGACCAGGCCCGGGCCCGGGGTGTGCGGCTTCGCGAACTCGGCGGCCGTGTCCGGCTCCAGCAGCGGGGCCCGGCCGTCCACCTCGCCGATCGCCGCCGCGTACATGCCCGCGATGCCGCGCGCCGAGCCGACCCCGCCCGCCGAGGCCGGACCGAGCTCCTTGACCTTCGGGTCGTTGGCGAAGGCCACCAGGTCCATCGGCGGGTCGGTGTGCCAGTTGAACGCGATCGGCATCAGCGCGGGCGGCGCCGGCTGGTCCGCCATCTGAGCCAGCTGCTCCTGAGTCGGCAGCGGCTCCAGGATCGGCTTCCAGCGGCCCTCCGCCTCACGGGGCAGTCCCAGGAACAGCTCCAGGCCGTACGGGGCGCGGATCCGCTCCTCGTAGATCTCCTGGATGGAGCGCCCGGTCGCGCGCCGCACCACCTCGCCGGTCAGCGCGGCGATGACGAACGCGTGGTAGCCGTAGGCCGTTCCCGGTTCCCAGTACGGCTTCTGGCCGACCAGCGCCGCCGCGATCCCCGCGTCGTCCGCCAGCTCCTCGACGGTGAACCCCTCGGGCCGGTTGATCAGGCCCGACTTGTGCGCCACCAGCTCCCGTACGGTCAGCCGCTCCTTGCCCTCGCCCGTGAACTCGGGCCAGTACCGCGACACCGGGAGGTCCAGCTCCAGTACGCCGTCCTGCACGAGCAGCGCCACCACCAGGTGGGCCGCGCCCTTGGTGATCGAGTAGACGCCGGTCAGGGTCTCCCCGTCGGTGTCCTCGCCGGCCCACAGGTCGACCACGGGCCGCCCGTGGTGACGCACCACCAGCTGGGCCTCGGGCGAGTGCGGTTCGGCCGCGACGAAGGCCGCGAACTCGTCCCGCACCGACTCCCAGCCGGCCGCCACCGTGCCGTTGACGCTCGCGTTCCCACTCATGTCATCCCCCGTACTCGGATCGTCAGGTCCTGTCTGTCCGGGCCAACGGAAGATCATCAGTTCGTATTCCTGGGGTCGCGGAGAACGCGTCACCTCCGTGTCCGCCCCGGTCTCCCTTACGGGTGAACGCGCGCCCGGCGTCGTTCCGGCCCGCAGCGGGCCCCCGTTGGGCCGGGCATGAACCGCACCCGCATCGTCGCCCTCGCCCTCGCCGCCACGGCGGCGGCCCTCGTCCCCGCCCTCGGCCAGGGCGCCACGGCGGCGGAGGGAACGTACCTCCAGGACCCGGCCGGCGGCGAGAAGTCGATGAAGTCGATGTGGACCAAGGACGAGATGCACAAGGTGGAGGGGCAGCTCCGCTTCTTCCCCGGGGTCCAGTACAAGACGGTGACCCGGCCCGGCCCCTCCGGCGCCCCGGAGTTCGAACGGCGGGTGGGGGACCCCAGGACACTGGCCTGGCAGCCCTCGTACGAGTTCGGCTGGGCGGTGTCCGACTCGACGCTGGTGAAGAAGGCGCTGACCACCAAGGAGGGCAAGCACCCGGTCGTCGTGCACGCCGTCCTGCGCGCCCCCGACCGGAGCAAGGCGGGCGAGGTGCGGCGCGAGCTCCGCGATCGTCCGGCCACCGGGCGGGAGAGGGTCCCGGGCGGGAAGCGGATCGCATGTGACACCGGTGAGTACACGGTGGAGTGGTCGGTCACCCGTTCCGGATACGGGACGGTGTCGGGGACCCTGCGCTGGGACTCCAGCTGCGAGCAGTACCGCACCGCGTTCACGACGGGCGAGGGGCCGCGGTAGGAGAGCCGCAGGGGAGAGGGTCCGGCCGCCCCGCGCACCTCGTGAGTGCTCGTCGGGCGGCAGGGCCGCGGCCTTGGATCAAGAGCCGTAGCAGCCATCATGCCGCACGGGATGGGTGGCGGCAGGGTCGAAAGTCCCGGATCGGGCGGCCGTTCAGTGCTTCTTGGCGGCCTCGTTCGCCTTGGCGGCGATCTCCTCCAGGACGGCCTTCGGATCGCCGTCCGGCGCGACGGCGCGGCCGATGTTGCGCTTGATGGTGTCGCTGACCGTCACCCAGGACGGGTCGTTGACCGGGTAGAGCTGAGCACCGCGCAGGGCGGTCAGGAAGAACAGGTCGTTCTTGTCGAGGCCGCCGCCGGCCAGGGTGCGGGACGCGGAGACCGTCGAGGGCAGGAGGTGGTAGCGGTTCGCGAAGTCCGACAGGTTCTCGTCCTGGTAGACGAAGTCGAGGAACCTGCCGATCTCGGCCCGCTTCCCGTTCTGCTTGAACGCCATCATCCAGTCCGCCACGCCCACGGCCGGCGGGGTCTCGCCGGCGCCGAGCGAATCCGAGACCGGCATGGGGACGGTGCCCACGTTGACGCCCTTGGCGCGCGCCTCGTGGAGCAGCGACGGATAGCCGTTCAGCATGCCGACCTCGCCGTGCACGAAGGCGGCGAAGGCGTCGGCGCGGTTGAGCTGCGCGGGCGGGACCGGGCCGGTCAGGCCGGGGGAGACCAGGTTGGTCCTGATCCACTGGAACGTCTCGATGTTCTGGTCGGAGGCCAGGCTGTAGTTGCCGCTGCTGTCGGCGTAGCCGCCCCCGTTGCTCAGCTCCCAGATCATCGCCTCGGCATGCGCCTCCTCCGGGCCCAGCGGCAGGGCGTACGGGTACTTCACGCCCTTGTCCTTGAGCGCCTTGGCGGCGGCCTTCAGGTCGGCCCAGGTCTTGGGCTCGCCGACGCCGGCCTTGGAGAACAGGGTCTCGTTGTAGAAGAGGAGACGGCTGCTCGCCACGAACGGCAGGCCGTAGAGGGTGTTCCCGACGGATCCGGCCTCGGCGAGCGGCTGGAGGAAGTTCGCCTCGGCGGTGACCGGGAGGAGTTCCTCCGCGGAATAGAGCTCGTCCTGCGCCGCGAAATCCGAGTAGGAGCCCATGAGCGCCATGTCCGGCGCATTGCCGGACGTGACCATGGCGGAGACCTCGCGGTCGATGTCGGCCCACGGCAGGAGCCGGACCTCGACCTCGATGTCCGGGTTGGCGGCGGTGAAATCCTTCGAGACCTTGTCCCAGAAAGCCTTGGAACTGGTGGCCGGGCTGTCGCCGTATTCCGCGGCGACCAGGCGCAGCGTCGCGCCGCCGCCCGCGTCGTCCGCGGAGCCGCCACAGCCGGAGAGCGGTATCAGCATGCCGAGCGCCACGGCGCTCGCGGCCGCGCTGAAGATTCTTCGTCGCACGGGTGGGTTCCCCTGAATTTCTTTTGAGTCCCGTTACTGCTTGTGAGTTGCTCCGGGCCGGGGTGTACCTCCGTGGCCCGTTGGCCGGAATTCTCTCCTGACGGCGGGGCAGTTGATTCCATTGGGGCGGTACTTGTGGTCAATGCTCCAAGTGGGGGATTTCCGGCTGGTGTTTTCCGATATGTGATCCACAATTCCCACGCGCGTAGACATGCCGAAAAGCCCGTTTCCTGTGGGGAACGGGCTGAACGACGGTCAAAGTGGTGTCGGCGGAGGCGCGGCCGCCGGGAATTCGAGGAGTCGCTGGCGAGCCGCCCCGGGCGGCCCGTACCGGACGGCTCCTACTGGTCGGCGAACTCGCCGGCGTACGGGTCGGGCTCGCCCGTCTCCGGGTTGCGGCCCTCCTGCCAGCGCCGCTGGGCCTTGCGCCAGTGCACGAAGCTGAGGTGGCCGCCGTCCCAGAAGGTGATGCTGACGGGGCTCACGTCGAACTCGTCGGAGCACAGCCGGTAGAGGAATTCGGCCATCCCGTACGGGTACACGGCGAACGAGTCGGCCGAGTGCCGCCCGCAGACCAGGACCGGCCAGCGGTCCGGATCGGGGTCCGTGGTCAGCCAGCACAGGATGTCCGAGCCGCCGGTGACGCCCCAGGCGATGATCGACTCCGGGTCCACGTCGAAGGCGGCGCGCCCGCCCTCCGCCTCCCAGGCGTGCCGGGCGTTCGCGGTCTCCTCGGCCATCTCGGCCGGATCCCACTGGAGTCCCGGCTTCGGCAGCGGCAGCAGGATGCTGGCCTCGCCGTTGATGGAACCGGCCCCGAAACGGCCCATGAAGGCGACGAAATCGGCCGGGAACCGGGTGGCCCAGGCCGCCTCGGCGGCCCGCCAGTCGATGTCCTCGTCGGCGCCATGCGTCGCCGGCATGATCTGCTCCAGCGCCTTGACCCGCGCGTTCTCCGTCATGCCGCTCCCCTGACACCCCAGCCCAACCGCCCCAACCTACCGCCGGCCGGGCGCGAGACCTAGGGGGTGTCCGCCGCGGGCTCCACCGCGAGCGCGGTTCCGACCCGCAGGCCCCAGCCGGCCATGGCTCCCGCCGCGGCCTCCAGGACGTGCCGGGAGCGCGGGCGGGGCAGGCCGAGCCGGTCGGGGGGCATCGTGGTCAGGGCGATGACGCGGAGGTCGCGGTCGAGGTAGGCCACGTCGATCGCGAACCGCATCCGGAACGTGTGCACGCTCGCCGCCGGGGTGAGCAGCAGCGCCCCGTCGATGCCGTCGCGGCCGAGGAGGCCGCGGGTGCGGGCGCGGTAGGAGGCGGCGATCTCGACGGGGACCGTCGCGGGGGCGTCGCCGACGCGCAGCGCGGCCGCGCCGTCGCGCCACCGCCGGTACGGGTGTCTGCGCATGCCGTCCGCCCCCCTCGGCCCCGGAACCCGGGGCCCGCGCTCGCCGGTCGCCGGTCAGCCTAGGCCCTGTCGCTACCGCGACGCCCGGCCCGCGACTCCCGGCACTTCCTGGGGCGCCGGGCCGGGGGTTGGGTCCCCGGGCCCATGCCCGGGGCGGTGGCGGGGCCTACCGTCGGCGGATGAGCGTGGTCGTGATCACCCTTCTCGCCGCCGCGTACGGCGCGGCCGGCGGGCTGCTGCTGCCCCGCGCGGCGTACCGCCTGTCGGTGGCCCCGGGCGAGCCCTGGCGGGCCCACTGCCCCGCGGGGCATCTGGTCCCGCGCTGGCTCGGCCCCGCCCGCTGCCACGGCGCGCCGTACGGGGCGTCCGCCCCCGGGGTCGCCGCCGTGTGCGCCCTCGTCTGCGGGGCGCTGGCGGCGGCCGGCGGGGCGCGGCCCGAGGTGGGCGTGTACGTGGGGCTCGCGCCCGGGCTCGTCCTGCTCGGCCTCGTCGACCTCGCGGTGCACCGGCTGCCCGACGTACTCACCCTGCCGCTGGCCGCACTGGCCGCCGCACTGCTGGGGGCGGCGGCCCTGGCGCCCCGCGCCGCCGGGTCGTGGCGGCTCGCGCTGCTGGGCGGGGCCGCGCTGGCGGGCGCGTACCTCCTGCTGTTCCTGATCAACCCCGCCGGCATCGGCTTCGGCGACGTCAAGCTGGCGCTCGCCCTGGGGGTCGCTCTTGGGTGGTACGGGTGGGGGGTATGGGCCCTCGGGGCCTTCCTCGGCTTCGTCTACGGGGCCCTTTACGGCCTCGGACTCCTGCTGGGGGGCCGTGCGGGGCGCCGTACGGCGTTCCCGTTCGGCCCCTTCATGGCCGCCGGAGCCCTCACCGGAGTGCTGCTGGGCGGATTCGGAGCGTAATCATCTTGCGCCAATGCACGCATCACGCTTTACGAAGGGTTATGGTGGAACCCCCCCCTCGGGCCGGTCCGTATCCCCCCCACGGACCGGCCCGTTTTATTTTTTCCCCGCCCTCGGGCCAAAGGCGCAGGTCAGCCGCGCTGGGCCCAGATGTTGGTGCCGGGGGTGGAGACGGCGAAGGAGTCGATCTCCTTCAGCTCCTCCTCCGAGAGGGGCGCACCGGCCAGGGCCGCCACGTTTTCCTCCAGCTGGGACACGCTCGAAGCGCCGATCAGAGCCGACGTCATGCGCTCGTCGCGCAGCACCCAGCTCAGCGCCAGCTGCGCCAGCGACTGCCCGCGGCGGGCCGCGATGTCGTTCAGTCCGCGCAGCCGCCGCAGCACCTCGTCCGACAGGAGGTCCGGGTCCAGGGACTTGCCCTGGGTGGCCCGCGAGCCCTCCGGGATGCCCTTGAGGTACTTGCCCGTCAGCAGTCCCTGCGCGAGCGGTACGAAGGAGATGCAGCCCATGCCGTTCTCCTCCAGGGTGTCCAGCAGCCCGTCCTCCTCCGTCCAGCGGTTGATCATGGAGTACGAGGGCTGGTGGATGAGCGGGCGCACGCCCATCTCGCGCAGGATCCCGGCCGCCTCGGCCGTCTGCTCCGCGTTGTAGGAGGAGACGCCGACGTACAGCGCCTTGCCCTGCTGGACCGCGGACGCGAGGGCGCCCATGGTCTCCTCCAGCGGGGTGTCCGGGTCGAAGCGGTGCGAGTAGAAGATGTCGACGTAGTCCACGCCCATCCGCTTCAGCGAGGCGTCGAGCGAGCTCATCAGGTACTTCCGGCTGCCCCACTCGCCGTACGGGCCGGGGTGCATCTCGTAGCCGGCCTTGGTGGAGATGATCAGCTCGTCGCGGTGGGACGCGAAGTCCTGCGCGAAGATCTTGCCGAAGTTCAGCTCGGCGGAGCCGGGGGGCGGCCCGTAGTTGTTCGCCAGGTCGAAGTGGGTGACGCCGAGGTCGAAGGCCCGGCGCAGGATCGCCCGCTGGGAGTCCAGCGACTTGTCGTCGCCGAAGTTGTGCCAGAGGCCGAGGGAGACGGCGGGGAGCTTGAGGCCGCTGTGGCCGGTGCGTCGGTACTCCATGGAGTCGTAGCGCGAGGGCTCTGCCCGATAGGGATTGTTATCAGTCACGATGTCCTCCCTATCACGGACTTGTGACACACCGGGTTGGGTACCCGATCCCGCCGAGCAGTAATGTGGCGGCCTCGGGGGAGACCGCAATCCGCACGGGGGCATTGCACGGAGGGGCTCGAAGATCGTGAAGCTGCGCGACCTGGTGTACAGGCTCTATGCACGCCGGGTGGAGGGCCGCATCGACCATGACGCGGCGCCCAAGCACATCGGCGTCATCCTGGACGGGAACAGGCGCTGGGCGAAGGCGTCCGGCGGTACGACGGAACAGGGCCACCAGGCGGGGGCCGACAAGATCTCCGAGATGCTCGGCTGGTGCACCGAGACGGACGTCGAGGTCGTCACCCTGTGGATGCTGTCCACGGACAACCTGGACCGGCCGGAGGTCGAGCTCCGACCGCTGCTCAACATCATCGAGAACACCGTGCGGGGCCTCGCCGCGGACGGCCGCTGGCGCGTCCACCACGTCGGCAACCTCGACATCCTGCCCGAGCGGACGCAGTCCGTGCTGAAGGAGGCCGAGCAGGCCACCCACGACGTCGACGGGATACTCGTCAACGTCGCGGTCGGCTACGGCGGCCGCCAGGAGATCGCCGACGCGGTCCGCTCGCTCCTGCTGGAGCACGCCGAGAAGGGCACCTCCTTCGAGGAGCTCGCCGAGATCCTCGACATCGACCACATCGCGGAGCACCTCTACACGCGCGGCCAGCCCGACCCGGACCTCGTGATCCGCACCAGCGGCGAGCAGCGCCTGTCCGGGTTCATGCTGTGGCAGAGCGCGCATTCGGAGTACTACTTCTGCGAGGTCTTCTGGCCGGCCTTCCGCAAGGTCGACTTCCTGCGCGCGCTGCGCGACTACGCGGCCCGCCACCGGCGGTACGGGTCCTGACCCCGCCCGATCCCGGGCCCGCCCCCGGGATCCGGCCATGACCTGACGCCCCCTCGGGAACCCCGGGGCGTCACCTCGGGAGTCCCTCGGGCCCCTCTCCGTCCTCCGCGCAAAGCCTTCACCAGCGATTCACCGAGCGTCCGTCATATGCCATGGCATGGCCGGGCGCGTTCGGGGAATATCCCTTTCAGGTCGACGCCCGATCCACGGGTGTCGAGTCTCAGCGGACGGCATGGGGTCGTCCGCCCGGGAGGCCCTTTGCACCAGGACGCACGTGCGGTTCGCACGGACGGAGTGGGAGGGCCGGAAGTCGGCCCTGGCATGGGTGCCGATGACCGGTCCGGTCTTCATGGCCCGACCTCTTCCGAGGGGGTACGTCCTTCCGTGGTGACCAGCACAAAGCGCCGCCTGCCCGACAGGCGGACCTACGTCCTCGACACCAGCGTCCTGCTGGCAGACCCCAACGCGATCTCGCGCTTCGACGAGCACGAGGTCGTGCTCCCGATCGTGGTGATCACCGAGCTGGAGGCAAAGAGGCACCATCCCGAACTCGGCTACTTCGCCCGCCAGGCCCTGCGCCTGCTCGACGACTTCCGGGTTCGCTACGGTCGCCTCGACGCCCCCATCCCACTGGGCGATCTGGGCGGAACCCTGCGCGTCGAGCTCAACCACTCCGACCCCGGTGTCCTGCCGGCCGGCTTCCGGTTGGGGGACAACGACTCGCGGATCCTCGCGGTCGCCCGCAACCTCCAGGCCGAGGGCTACGACGTCACGGTCGTCTCGAAGGATCTCCCGCTGCGCATCAAGGCCTCCTCGGTCGGCCTGCTCGCCGAGGAGTACCGGGCGGAGCTCGCGATCACCGACGCCGGCTGGACCGGCATGAGCGAGCTCAGCCTCTCCGGGGAGCAGGTGGACCTCCTCTACTCCGAGGAGCGCCTCTACGTCCCGGAGGCGGCGGAACTTCCCGTGCACACCGGTCTGGTCCTCCAGTCCGAGCGCGGCAAGGCCCTGGGCCGGGTCACGGCGGACGGCAACGTGAAGCTCGTGCGCGGCGACCGCGAGGCCTTCGGGCTGCACGGGCGCAGCGCCGAGCAGCGCATCGCGCTCGACCTGCTGCTCGATCCGGAGATCGGCATCCTCTCCATGGGCGGCCGGGCCGGCACCGGGAAGTCGGCGCTGGCGCTGTGCGCGGGCCTGGAGGCCGTGCTGGAGCGGCGCCAGCACCAGAAGGTGATGGTCTTCCGGCCGCTGTACGCGGTGGGCGGCCAGGACCTCGGCTACCTGCCCGGTGACGCGTCCGAGAAGATGAGCCCCTGGGCGCAGGCGGTCTTCGACACCCTCTCGGCCGTGGCCGGGCGCGAGGTCATCGAGGAGGTGCTGAACCGGGGGATGCTGGAGGTCCTGCCGCTCACGCACATCCGGGGCCGGTCGCTGCACGACGCGTTCGTGATCGTGGACGAGGCGCAGTCGCTGGAGCGGAACGTCCTTCTGACCGTTCTGTCCAGAATCGGCGCGAATTCGCGGGTGGTTCTCACCCATGACGTCGCCCAGCGGGACAACCTGCGGGTCGGCCGCTACGACGGAGTCGTCGCCGTGGTCGAGAAGCTGAAGGGGCATCCGCTCTTCGCGCACATCACGCTGACGCGTTCCGAGCGGTCGCCGATCGCCGCGCTCGTCACCGAGATGCTCGAAAGCCTGTAACCCCCGAAAGGGTTAAATCCCCCATAGCGGGAAGGCGAGTTGGCGCCGCCCGGCAAAGGCCCGAGAGCCTAGCCGGGCGGCGCGTCGCTGCACAGCCCTTTGCCCAAAAGAACGTCGTCGCAGCAGGTGTGACCTTTCCCACGCAACTTGGAATTGCCTTGCGGCGTCGGGGTCCGGCAGAGTCTGTTTTCCGTCAGGCCCCGCATACGGCACACCTGTAGCACTTGCACCACCCGTACCCCTCGTGGGTGCGAGCAGCGCCCACAACTCCAGACCCGACCGCCGTATGCCGCCCGAGTTTCACGCGCGGCTCCTCGCAGAGGAGTTGCCCACGGGCCCGTGCCTCCAGTGACCGCATCACCACGGAGGCCAGTGTCGAGGGGCACTATTGCGCCCGCGCGGTCACTGCGGACGCTGCTGGAAGGACACCGTGTGAGCCGGATCTCGGTCCGGGGGTTCGCCGTGGCTTCGGCCACCGCGGTCACCACCGTCGGCGCAGTCGTTGGCGTCGCGACGGGCGACCCCGCCGCCACCAACGACCTTGAGACGACCGCGTCCGGCGCGACTCTCCTCACTGACATCCCGGTCGGCGACCAGGCCGTCGTCCAGAGCGCGTCCCTGACGCAGCAGGCCGACGCCATCGCCCACGCCGCCGACGCCGACGCCAAGCGCTCGGCCGAGGAGGCGGCCCGCGTCCAGGCCGCCGAGGACGCCAAGGTCAAGAAGGCCGAGGCGCAGAAGGCCGCGGACGAGAAGGCCGAGAAGGAGAAGAAGGAGCGGGAGGAGAAGGAGCAGGTCGCCAGCCGCTCCGCCACCCGCGACGCGAGCGACTTCGAGGTCCAGGGCTCCTACACGGTCGCCCAGGTCAAGGCCATGGCCCAGCAGATGATCCCGGCCGGGCAGTTCCAGTGCTTCTCCAACATCGTGAACCACGAGTCGACCTGGAACTACAAGGCGGTCAACGCCGGGTCGGGCGCGTACGGCCTGGTCCAGGCGCTCCCCGGTTCGAAGATGGCCTCGGCCGGTGCCGACTGGCGCAGCAACCCCGCCACGCAGATCAAGTGGGGCCTGAACTACATGAACGAGCGCTACGGCAGCCCCTGCGGCGCGTGGAGCTTCTGGCAGGCCAACAGCTGGTACTAGGAACGGGTCCGGCCCCGTGCCGGTCGCCCGCCCCGGGGGAGCCCCGCACCGTATCCACGGTGCGGGGCTCCTCGCGTGTACGGTCGTCGAGGTGCGATCGCACGGGACAGACGGGGGTAAGAGAGCGACATGGTGAACACTGCAGGCTGGATCGGCCGGCTGGGGAGCCGGCTGAGCCGGATGGAGGCGCGCCTCGACGAACGGCGCGCCGAGGTCGAGGCCGAGACCATGGGCGTACCCCAGAAGCCCGCCGCCGCCGGCACCGTCGCGGCCGTCGCGGCGCCGGCCGTCGTGGCGGGTCCGCGCGAGCGCCCCGACCCCGTCACGGCCGTCCCGTGGGGGATGCGGGTCGCCGCCGAGGTCAGCTGGCGGCTGCTGCTGCTCGCGGGCATGCTCTGGGTGCTGATGAAGGTGATCAGCGAAGTCCGCCTGGTCGTCCTCGCCTTCGTCGCCGCCCTGCTCGTCACCGCGCTGCTACAGCCCTTCGTGGTCCGGCTGCGCCGGCTCGGGCTGCCGCGCGGGCTCGCGACCGCCGTGACCGCGATCCTCGGCTTCGTGGTCATCGGGCTCGTCGGCTGGTTCGTGGTCTGGCAGGTGATGGAGAACCTCGACGACCTCTCCGACCGGGTCCGCGACGGCATCAACGAACTCAAACTCTGGTTGCTGGACAGCCCGTTCCACGTGACCGAGAAGCAGATCAACGACATCGCCAAGAACCTCACGGACACCATCGGCACCAACACCGAGGAGATAACCTCCGCCGGTCTGCAAGGCGTGACGGTCCTCGTCGAGGTGCTGACGGGCATGCTGCTCGCGATGTTCTCGACGCTGTTCCTGCTGTACGACGGCAAGCGCATCTGGAACTGGGTGCTGGGCCTGGTCCCCGCCCCCGCCCGGCCGGGAGTCGCGGGCGCCGGCCCGCGCGCCTGGCGGACGCTGACCGCGTACGTGCGCGGCACGGTCCTGGTCGCGCTCATCGACGCCGTCTTCATCGGCCTCGGCCTGTACTTCCTCGACGTGACGATGGCGGTGCCGCTCGCGGTCTTCATCTTCCTGTTCGCGTTCATCCCGCTGGTCGGCGCGGTGATCTCCGGGGCCCTCGCGGTGGTGGTGGCCCTGGTGACCCAGGGCGTGTTCACGGCGCTGAGCGTGCTGGCCGTGGTCCTGCTCGTGCAGCAGATAGAGGGGCACGTGCTGCAGCCCTTCATCCTGGGCCGGGCGGTACGGGTGCACCCGCTCGCGGTGGTGCTCTCGGTGGCCGCCGGCGGCATGATCGCCGGCATCGGCGGCGCGGTCGTCGCCGTCCCGCTGGTCGCCGTCACCAACACGGTGGTGGTCTACCTGCGGGCGTATTCACAGGACCACCAGCACGGTGGTGCGCCGGTGGCCGGCGCGGCGCCGCACGGGGCGACGGCGCTGGGCGAGGGCGTCGACGACCCGGTCTGAGGCGGACCGGGGCGAGGGGCAACGGGGCGAGGGGCAACGGGGCGAGGGGGGAACGGGGATGATCGGCGAGCCCGAGCTCGACGGGGAGTGGGAGAGCGCGCGGCCGGGAGAGCGGGCGGAGCCGGAGCGGCTGCCCGGGCCCACGGGGGCGCCCCGCGGGCGCTGGTGGTGGCTGCTCGGCGGCGTGGTGCTGGCCTCGGCGGTGTGGGGCGGCGCCCTGGTGGTGCAGGATCGTTTCGCCGCCTCTGCCGCCTCCGCCGGGCCGAGGATCTCCTACCGGCACGTCGAGGACCTGTGCGCGCGGGCGCGGCTGTCGGAGCTGGTCCGGCTCACCGGGCAGCCTTTCGAGGAACGGCACACGACGCACGGCAGCGACCCCGCCCTGGACTGGGCGAGCTGCGGGACCGCCGCGGGGTGGAGCGAGGGACGGACCGCGTACGGGAGCGAGGTGCTGGTCGAACTGCACCGCCGGAGCGACCCCGGGACCGAGTTCGGCCTCGGCCCCGGCCGCACGCTCGGCGTGCAACCGAACGCCTTCGACGTGTCGGAGGTGCCCGGCCTCGGCGAACGGGCCCTGTACAGGCGGGGGATCGGGCTCGACAGGGCCGAACTCATCGTCCTCGACGGCGGCGCGGTGTTCACGCTCAGGACGGAGTGGTTCGAGGACATCGGCCCCGACCCGACCGCTCCCGCGCCCACCGGCGGCCCCGACGAGACCGGGCTGCAGACGGCCATGATCGAGGACATGCGGAGCCTGATGGAGCGGCTGCGCGCCTGAACGCCCAGTGCCCCCGCCGCCGGTGACGGCTGCGGGGGCACTGGGCTTCGTACGGGGTACTACTCGGCGGCGAGGGCGGCCTCGGCGTCGAGGGTGACCGCGACGGCCTGGATCACCGAGGCGATCTTGAAGGCTTCCTGGATCGTCTCGCGGTCGACACCGGCCTTGCGCAGGACCTGCTCGTGCGAGTCGAGGCACTGGCCGCAGCCGTTGATCGCGGAGACCGCGAGCGACCACAGCTCGAAGTCGACCTTCTCCACGCCCGGGTTGCCGATGACGTTCATCCGCAGACCGGCGCGCAGGGTGCCGTACTCCGGGTCGGAGAGCAGGTGCCGCGTGCGGTAGAAGACGTTGTTCATCGCCATGACCGCGGCGGCGGACTTGGCGGCGGTGTACGCCTCCGGCGACAGGGCCGCCTTCGCCTCCGGCTCCAGCTCACGCAGGACGCGCGGGGAGCGGGCGGCGATCGCGCAGGACAGCACGGTGCCCCACAGCTGCTGCTGCGGGAGGCCGCTGTTGCCGATGACCGAGCCGAGGTTCAGCTTCAGGTCCTTGGCGAAGTCCGGTACGGCGGCCTTGAGGGAGTCGAGGGACATCCGTCACTCACCGGCCAGCAGCGCGCCGGCGTCCAGGGTGCCCTCGCCCTTGTTCCAGTTGCAGGGGCACAGCTCGTCGGTCTGCAGGGCGTCGAGGACCCGCAGGACCTCCTTGGGGTTACGGCCCACGGAACCGGCGGTCACCATCGTGAACTGGATCTCGTTGTTCTGGTCGACGATGAAGACGGCGCGCTGCGCGAAGCCGTCCTCGCCCTCGACGCCGCAGGCGCGCATGAGCTCGTGCTTGGAGTCGGCCAGCATCGGGAAGGGCAGGTCACGCAGGTCGGCGTGGTCCTTGCGCCAGGCGTGGTGCACGAACTCGGAGTCACCGGAGACGCCCAGGATCTGCGCGTCGCGGTCGGCGAACTCGTCGTTCAGCTTGCCGAACGCGGCGATCTCGGTCGGGCAGACGAAGGTGAAGTCCTTGGGCCAGAAGAAGACCACCAACCAACCCTTCTCGTCCCGGTTACGCTTCAACCACTCAGCGTCAAGGCGCTCGAACTCCTTGCCCGGCTCCAGGGACATGCAGGCCATGAGGTCGAACTCGGGGAACTGGTCACCAACGGTGAGCACGTGCACTCCTTGCGTGAACGGGAAAGCGGCCCCTTATGAGGGCTTTCCGGGGGGTTGGACTGTCTCACATGCTGGCACAGGGATCATTGATCACAGAAATCGCAAACGCTAGTCGCGGCGATCGGCCTGTCCTATCAATGATTCGATGCGGACAAAAAGGGGCGCCAGAAAGATCAGTAAAGTCACGGACTAGCTCGACTGGGGCCAGTCAGGGCGTCGTCGCACGGCGATCGGTAGCCCGCCGTGGTACCGCGAAGTCGCATTCAAGCAGGCGCGGCTACGTCGCTGGGGCCACTGTGTCCAGTTCGCGGCCACCGTGCCGGATGAGCCTTTGGCACGCCTCGATGGCCGCCTCGGTGGCGTCGAACCCGGTCTCACGCACCTCAATGACCGTGCGGCCGTCGGGGCTGAAAGCGCGGATCCTGATGGTGTAGGCGCTGCCCTTGTCGGTAGGCGTGGTGGTGCAGTGACCCGCGAAGGGGGCGTTGCAAAAGCCGCCTAGGCGCCTGAGGATCAAGCGCTCGGCCTCCGCTTCGACCTCGGTATCCGCGTGGTGAAGCCCGAAGATCGCCTTGCGGGTGCCCATGTCGTCCTCGCGTGTTTGGAGGGCGATGATTGCGGCGCCGAGCGGCGGACAGATGATCTCGGGATTGATGCGGTGGCCGATCCGGTGGGACTGCCCCAGACGCTCCATCGAGCAGGTCGCAACGATCAGTGCGTCCACCTCGCCTTGCTCCATGGCGCGAAGGCGGCTGTTGATGGGGCCGCGCATGGGCACGACTTCGACATCGGGTCGGATGTGCCTGAGGGCAACGGTGCGTCGAACGGAGGCGGTGCCGATGCGCGCTCCTGGCGACAAGGCCGCGAGGTTCTGGCCGGGCTCGCGGGTGATGAGAGCGTCGCGACGGTCGTCTCGCGGGAGGTAGGCGGCCATTACGGTGCCGGCCGTGTCGTGGGTGGGCGCGTCCTTGAGGCAGTGCACCGCGACGTCGATCTCGCCGGAGAGCAGGGCGCTCTCGATCTCTTCGGAGAAGACGCCCTCCGCCTCCAGGGGTGCGCGGTTCCGCTGCCGGTCGCCTGCCGCGTCATGGAAAGGGCGTAAGAGCATGGGAGTAGGGCCGAGCTTGGCCATCAGGGGCGCAGTCTGCATGAGAGACATCAGGGATGCGCGAGCGCCGATGCGTAGAGGCGTCATCAAGACTCTCCTTTAGTGACAATCTGTCGGAAACTGCATACTTCTGGTGCAAGTAGGCTGTGGCGTCAACAGCCCTTTGAATACGAGGAGTTGACCCGAATGAGCGACGACTTGGTGCGAATCGGTTCCAGGGCAAGCAAGCTGGCGAGGGCGCAAGTCGCGGAGTGGCTGGTACCGATCGCTGAGCAGTTCCCCGGCATCCGCTTCAAGCGGGAGATCATCCTCGAAGGCGGAGACCAGGACCGGGTTACCCCCACGCTTGCCGAAGTGGCAAAGACTGCTGGCGGATCTGCGTTCTCCACCAACCAGGAAAGGGCCCTGGTCACCGGAAGAGTCGATTTGATCGTGCACTCTTTGAAGGACCTTCCCACCACGGTCCATGAGGGAACGACCCTGCTTACCACCCCCGGCCCCCGCGAGGACGTCCGAGACGTGCTTTGCGGGGCCACGCTCGACAGCCTCCCCCGAGGTGCCCTGGTGGGCACCGGAGCTCCCCGGCGCGTTGCCCAGCTCCTGGCGCGTCGACCCGACGTGAACGTCGTTCCTATCCGCGGCAACGTGCCTGGACGGCTAGCCCGTATTAGGGGTCGAGACCGTCTTCATGCCGTTGTTCTCGCCGCCGCCGGACTCAACCGACTGGGGCTGATGCCGGATGTTCACGAGTTCCTTGACCCAGCCGACTTTCCTCCGTCACCGGGTCAAGGTGCACTTGGGATTCACGTCCGCGTCGACTCCCCGGCCGCTCTTCTCCTGGCTGGAACTGGCGATGCGCAGGTAGACGCCTGTGTGCGGGCCGAGCGATCCCTCCTTGCCGAGCTGCACGGCGGATGTTCTGTGCCCGTGGGGGCGTGGGGAAGGATCGGTCAGGACGGCCTCCTACACCTGTCGGCCGCAGTCACGTCACTGAACGGGTCGAAGCAAGTCACCGCCGTCGGCGCGGGACCAATGGAAGACCCCGAGAAGCTCGGCGCCTGCCTCGCTGCCGAACTCATCGACAAGGGCGCGTCCGAGATCCTCGCGGCGATCAGGCCGTGACGTACTTGGCGATTTCACGGGCGGCGTAGGTGATGATTCGGTCCGCGCCAGACCTCTTGAGGACGGTGTACGACTCCGCCAGCGGCCGAACGTAGAGGGTGCCATCAGAGCGGCGCTCGGTGAGTCGGATGTACTCCCCGGAGACGCTGAAGGGCATCAGAGGTACATCGAGCTTCTTCTTCAGGGTGACCAGGGTGTCCACGGTGAACAGGGCCGGCTCCAGGAGGATGGCGTCGGCGCCCTCCTCGACCATGTCCATTGCGACCTTGACGGCCTCCTCCGGCCGGTATGGGTCGAGCTGGAATGCGCGGGTACCGGAGGCCGGAGCAGCCCCCATCGTGGCTCGGTATCCCCCGTAGAGGTCGGAGTCGAAGATGAGGTGCGGCATAAGGAGCGCGCCCCGGTGACCAGCCGCGTTCAGGGCCTCGCGGACTGCCTTGACCGAGCCGGGGATCATGGAGGCCGGGCCGATGATGTCGGCGCCCGCCTCGGCCTGGGTGACGGCCTGAGCGGCGATCACCTTCTTCGTTTCCTCTGCGTCGATGTCGCCAACAGCGTTGGGGAGCCAGCACTCGCCGCTCTTGTTGTGCGAGCAGACGCAGTTCTCCGTGACGATCGTGAAGTCCGGCCGGGCCTTCTTGACAGCCTTGATGGCGCGGGCCATAAGCCCGGTGGGCGAGGCGGCCTGTGTGGCGCGGTCGTCCCTGAGTCGGCTGCCGGCGAAGAACTTCCCCGACCGGACACCCAGGTCGTCGAGGACGCGAACGGCCTCCACGAGTTCCGCGATGGTGAAGGTCGGCATGGGGCGCTTTCCGGGCTCCTCGCCGTCCTCGCGAACGAGGAATGACATGGTCAGGTCGGCGGGCGACATGGTGGGGCCGCCGAGGTGCTTCCGGATGGCTAAGCGGTGTGTGGGCATCTTTCCTCCTGCATGGTCAAGGCGATCGGAAGTCGGGAGGTGTGGAGGCTGTCGTTTCCTTGTCGTCGGACTCGCCTCGGACAAGAATTGCCCGCTCCAGAGCGGGGCGCATGGCGTCGAGGTGTCGGTACAGCGCTCGATGCGTGACGTGGCGGCACAGAAGCGACTCCAGCACATACAGCACGTGGCCGACGCGCTCGCGAAGGGTCGCCGGTGGCGGATTGAGAATTCGCTGAACGTTTCGTTCGTAGTTGGTGAGGCGGGCACGCTTACGGCGTGCCTTCCCTGGCGGAAACAGGCGCATCGAAAGCTACTTCGGGGCCAGAGCCACAACAGTGGCGACGGACGCGAGCGCAAGCACAGCGAGATAGGCGCACACGAAGCGAACCAGGACGGGGTTCTCTTTACGGAGGACCTTCAGGGCGGCGAAGCCAGTCTTGCCTCCGGCCTCAGCCCTGAATCCCAAAAGGGAAATGCGGAGGCGGGCACGCTCCGCCGGGCGGTCCGGATCCAAGTGCATGTCGGCCAAGGTGTCAATCTCGTCGTAGTGCCCGAACTGGCGCCGGAGTCCGATGAGGGCGCGGATGCGCTTGAGATTCCAGAATGCAGCCACGGCTAGCTCTCCCTCGAAGCGGATCCGGTCAGCACCTCGATGACGGTCACCTTTCGCAGCTCACGGACAAGCCGGGAAGCGAGCATCCCTGCCAGTCTGGAATCGCCGTAGGGGAGTTCGACGTCGCCCGGATGAGTCGTCCATCCCTCAGCCGTCATGCGATAGAGGGTGCCGGCGACTCCCCAGAGGCGGGGCAGCTTGACTCGGAGAACCGCGATCTCGCCCCCACGAAGATGGGGGCATTGCCTCCTAGCCACGTCGGCGTGCGCAGCGCACAGCGGCGGCATCGTGGTGCGTGAGTTCTCGGGCCAGGTCGGCGGAGACTCGGGCCTTCGCCAATCAAAGAAGAGCCAGCCGTCAGCATCCCGGTTGGCGGGATGTCGGCACACCTGGCACTTCAGGGCGTACATGGTTTCGTACTGCCGGTCGGGGTGCATGGAGGAGTAATCGATCTTCCCCAGGCCGGGGGACTTGGACATACGCCCCCACAGGACCCCCTGCTTGTCTCGCTCGCCCGGCCGAAGGTTCTCGTAAGAGATCCGAGGCCCTTCAGAGGTGACGTCGATGATCAAATCAGACTCGGGTCCCGGAACCTCGCTGTCCCACAGGGCAACGTACGGAGGCGTGAGCTTGGGCACGATAGCAATCCTCAGAGCTTAGATAGGTCGAAATACGTTGCGGGCTGCTCGCATGTGCCAGATCTCGTTGCCGTCAAGCACAAGGAGCTTTTCGCTGGTAGGCCCCACTCCGGGGGTCCGCATGTCCTCGATCCGTCGCAACCGGCCTTCGAGAAAGATGCAATCCTTCAGCCGGACCATGCCCGGATCGGCGAAGATCCTTTCGGTACCTGGCCAGTAGTCTGGCTCTGCCGCGGGACGGGTCACCACTGGAACCACACGGCCGCACCGAGAACGGCGGCCAGGCCACACATGACGAGCACGTACAAGACCTGCGCACGCAACTCGCTCATCGCTCCGGTTCCTGTTCCACGATTTCCGGACGAAGCTGGGAATCGGCGGGAACCACGAAGACACGTCGCAAGTACTGGGGCCACCCGACAGGACGAAGCGGATGGCTCGGTGGATTGGCAGCCGCGCGGGGGTTGCTTCCCTCCTCGGTCACTGCCCCTCCTGAAAGCGCAGAAGAAGGCGGCATACGCCCGCCAGAAGGGCCAGCTCGGCCTTGACGTTCTTGATGGTTCCGGCGTCGCACTGAAGGAGAACCGAGCGGCTGTGTTCTACGGTGCCGCGCAGTATGTCCTTCGCCCGACCGTCGGGCGATGCCTCCAACGCCCGGTCAGCAGCGGGGAGCAGGTCCTTGGCCAGACGCATGAGCTGTACGACGGTCTGTCGAACCGACTCACCGGCGGCCGGCTGGTCGGTCACCTGAACCAGGCGATCAGCCCGCCCGATGACACTCGCAGCCCCTGCCACGAGGTCCCGCTGGCAGCGACGTTCATGCTGCCTGGCATGGCTTTCGATGAGGAACGCCTCAGCGGCCTCGGCCCGGACGCCGTTGTGCAGCGAAGCCTCCCCCGTCGCACGCGGGGAGCCCCTCCGACTCGACTGGGCGTCCGGTCTGGCGACTTCCTGGATGGGCGACGTGCTAGACCTGCTCATCGGCTACACCTCGATGCCGCGTCGGGTGGGTTCCGAAGTGAACGTAGAGCCTTCTCCGGTCAACTCCCAAGCAGATTGCGCGAGTTTGCAGCAGACCAGTTGACGGGGCCGAACAGTGGATCGACCATCGTTGTGTCGCGCAATCCGGCGCAAGGCAGCAGACAGGGGAACGACCATGAAGCTACGGTTCCTTGGTAAGAACTCCGCCAACGGAGACTGCCCCACTCTCTACGCAACTGACCGGGACACGTACCTCGTGCAGGGATGGAGGATCTTCGCCAACGACGTGCTGATGCAGCTCGACATCCCCGAGGGGCAGACCGCCGTGGAGGTCCCGACGGAGCTGTTCGAGCACCTGACGAAGGACGGCTTGCCGACAGGCGAGATCAAGCGCCTGGAGGACCCGCTCATGGTCCTGACACCGGAAGGTACGTTCATCGTTCAGGGCCTGGAGGTGACCGATCCGGAGGCCCTCGCGCAGATGTCGATCCCGGACTACGAGACCGTGGTCGAGGTCCCCAGGACCGCGATCACTGCCCTACTGGAGGAACCGCGTGGAGTTGATCTCCAGCGCCGAGCGCAACCGGCTCTTTGAGACGTTCGAGCACGACGCCTTCCACCTGGAACTGCGAGATGACTACACCGTTCCGAACGAGGAGTCACCGTTCACCAGGTGGCTGAGCGGTGAACCCGACGATCTCCAGTGGTTTGAGCCCTGGGCCCGGGAGATGCGGCGCGTTACGGCGGACGGTCGAACCGTGCGGCGGGTACGAGTGGTGACTCAGCCACACAGCCCGTACATCCAGTGGGAGCATTCGCTCACCGATGGAAACGAGCTAGCTGGCGAAGACATCAGGTGGCTTCCGCGGCACCTGCTTCCAAATGGGCTCCGCCTGCCCATGGACGGCAATGACTGGTGGCTGTTCGATGATCGGCTTCTGGCAGTCGGCCACTTCGATCACGAGGGTCGGGTGCTCGGCTCAGAGCTGATCGAGGACGTGAACGCCGTGGAGGAGTGCATCCGAGTTCGCGATCTCCTCTGGGCTAGCGCCATCCCCCACGCCGAGTACAAGCCCTGACCGACCCGTGAGCAAGCAGGCACAAGAAACACGCGAGGCGCTGGGCGCCCGGTTGCGCGGATTCCGCAAGGATGCGGGGTTCAACAGCGGCCGGGCGCTCGCGGCTGCCCTTCGATGGCAGGAGTCGAAGGTCTCTCGGCTCGAAAACGGCAAGCAAAACGCGAGCGAGGACGACATCCGAGCATGGTGCCGCGTTACCGGCCACCAGGAGCACGTTGATGACCTCATCGCCCTCGTCCGGCACATCGATGAGCTGTGGCTCGACTGGCGCCGGCAGCTCAGCACCGGGATTGAGAAGCGACAGCAGAAGTCGCTACCCGTCTACGCCAAGACCAACGCGTTCCGCATCTGGCATCCCAACCTCATCTGGGGAACCTTCCAGACGGCCGACTACGCCAAGGCCATCTTCGAGCAATCCGTCAGCATGTACGAGATCCCCGACGACTCAGAAGCCGCGGTGGCTAAGAGGCTGGAGAGACAGCGATACCTCTACGAGGGGAATCGGATCTACAGCATTCTGCTTGGGGAGCAAGCACTCTACTCCAACGTCGGCGGACCGCAGGTAATGCAGTCACAGCTCGACCGCTTGACGGCACTGATGGGGTTGGTGCGGGTGAGCCTGGGCATTGTGCCTAAGTCGGCGGAGACAAAGATTTGGCTGGGCCACTCATTCTCGATGTTCGATGACAAGCTCGTACTTGTAGAGACTTTCTCGGCTGAAATGACTGTCACTCAGCCAAGAGAGATCGAGATCTACGCGAAAGCATTCGAGCTATTGAAGCAATCTGCGGTCTATGGTGCTGGAGCTATGGCACTCATCAGGGGCGCAGCGGAGCATTTCAACCATTAGGAGAGACAGATGCTTGAGGGTCTGAACTGGCGAACGAGCTCCTACACGGGGACGGAAACTTGTGTTGAGGTAGCGGACGACGCTCCAGGGGCCATCATGGTCCGGGACAGTAAGCATCGGGATCGAGGCGCCTTCGCAGTAGGTCCCGAGGCCTGGCGAGCGTTCGTCGCATCGGCGAAGGCTGCCGACAACTGAGCAGGCATCCCGGTCCTCCCACGGTCGGCTGGCACGGGAACCCGAGGAGCCCGGAGACGCGGGTATCCGGGCACAGCGTAGGGGTCTTCGGCAGGCGCTCACTGTCGAGAGACCCCGCGCCGCTGAAGTGCCGTCTGGCCATAGAATCCCCTGCATGGCCCAGAAAATCGTAACCATCTATACCGATGACCTGACTGGTGAAGAGACCCAGGAAGCATCGACTCACACTCTCGTCCTTGACGGCGTCGCCTACGAGATCGACCTTGCCCCGGACAGCTACGACAAGCTGCTGGAGGCCGTTGCTCCGTTCACCTCGGTAGGCCGGAAGGCGGCACGCGGAAGCCGCGCAAGGGCGACCGTTTCCCGCGCGGCCGGTGGGTCCAACGACACCGCCGCGATCCGGGCCTGGGCGAAGGAGAAGGGCCTTGAGGTGAACGACCGCGGCCGTGTACCGAAGGACGTTCGCGAGGCCTACAACGCAGCCCACTGACCTACAGGGCCTTCGGTACGCCCGGAGGCCCTGTTCTGCGTGTATGGCATGACAACCCTCCTATCCTGGACGTATGCACCACTTGAGGAACCGCCCGGACAGCGGCGAGGCCGCTCGGCTCCAGGCGCAAGCGCAACAGCTTGCCCCCGATACCGTCATACCTATCCCAACCTGGGACGAGGTCACCGAGGCCTACGCGGTCCGAGAGTCTGATACGCACATCTTTCACATCGCGCGCTTGGGGTTTGATTGGCGCCTTCTCGCGACCCCGAAAGCATCTCCTCTAACCTGGGATTACGGCTGGGCGTACGTATCCGGAGAGGTGGCGCTTGCCGCCTGCGTTCTCTGGAATGACGTATCAGAAGCCGAGCCGGCCCAGTGGACTCGGCGCGTAGGAATGCTGGTTCGCCAGATTCCGGCGTGAGGTCCAGCGGAGACCTACCTATCTTTCCATGCGAGATAGATAAGTAGGTCTCTCGTCACTGGAAGGTTCCAGATACGTACATCGCCGGAGGACGGGCCTCGGCTGGCGGTTCCGATCGATTGAAGCAACCATTACCCCGCCTAAGGGTATACCTATTTAAGTCTGTGCTCATTGAAGCCTAAGGCGTGAAATGGTATTACCCTAAAGGGGGCCGTCGATCCCCCTTTGAATAGATAGGTCGCCGCCCTTCCCTCCTAGGCTCGGTCGATTGGCTGACGCCTGAATGGTGGGCGGAAACGGCCCATTCCGGGGGCTGTGTGGCCATCTCAGGGGCTTTAGGGTGCGCGGGGTGCAATCCCTTCGGTGCCCCAATTCCCGACGCTCAGAGGGGCGTTAAATTGATCGAGATTTCCGGGCTCTCAGTTACTTAACCCTGTACGTCCTGTGTTAGAGTTGGGTCATCGCCAAGAGGGAAAGGCGAAAACCGGGGCCGAAAGGCCTTGGGGGTCGCCCTCACTGGAAGCGGTGAATGCGTTACTGATTAATGCCCGGAGGGGCGTGGATCGGCCTGTGACGCGGTGGTTGGCGCAGCTGTAGGCAAGCTGTGTTGTGTGACGCCATCGTACGAGGCTGCCTAAGTGAAGCGTCACAAAGGAAGCATCTGTTTCTTGAGAACTCAACAATGTAGCTATGTTCGCGGGGTGCGTCATCTGCGAAACCATGCGCGGCAGACGGGACACTTGTGTTCCTGACTAGCCTCCTTTGAGAGTGACTACCTGCGCATACGTCAAGGATATCCCGCGAACTTCTCCAATTTCTTTCTTTCTCTCTTGCACTTCGGTGCAGCGTGGGGGACAGGTCGGTGTGTCGCTTGCCAAGGCGGCCTCCTTATGCCAGTCCTGTCCTCGGCGCTGCCTTTGCAGGCCTTGGCCTGTAAGGCAAGTCGATCCAAGAGGGATGCGCGTTTATTTTTTTTGCGGAGTTACTTAACTCTGTACGGCGCGCTAAGGAAGGAGCCATCAAGTGGACTGCTGGGACTGTCAGGACGGGCTGCTGCCCTGCCTCGATGACCGATTCCCCAAAAGACTTCCCTGCACGTTTATCGCGCCAGGGAGTACCGGGGATCAGGCGCGCGGCTTCCTGCCCGAGTACTACGAGGACGACGTCTCTGACGCGGCCTGGTGAACCGGATCCACTGAATGAAAGCCGAAACGCACTCCTCGCCGGCCAGGGGAGAAGTGCGTCCGCGGGGGATGGCTTCCTCGTGCTGATGTGGCAGGCCAAAAGGAAAGGTAGGGGAATTGTGATGCGTGCTTCTTCGCGTCTGCTTGGCGGTTTCATCGAGGTTGTCCCGGTTGGACGGCTTCATGAAGGCTCCGAGCAGGCAGCTGCTGACGCTGATGATGCTGGGTTTATCGAAACCTGCCAGGCGCATCAGCCGACGCCGCTCATGGCGGATTGCGGGTGCTCCTTGGGGGTGATCGGGGGCGACATCGTTCCTGGAATGGAACCCGAGCTGATTTCCAGCTATGTGCTGGGAATCCAGGATGAGGACACCGCGCAGACCATCCATTTCATCGAGCTCAAGTGCGCTCGCAAGGATGCGCAGAAGCGCATGGAAGAGCTCATTGACGCCTTCTATGGGGTCACCGGTCGCCCGGTCTCCATTGAAGTGCTACACGAGGTTTAGCCGAAACGCGCTGCACCTATTTCATAGGTGTGGCGCGTCCACGGGAGTTCGCCTACCCGTGCTGATGTGGCAGGCGTAGAGAAAGGGGAAGCTCTTGACGTACGGCCCAATCCACTGCGGCTCATGCAGTACAGGATTGTTCGCGGACGTGAGGCGCCTGTACTTCGAGTGCGTTGACTGCGGTCACAAACTGTGGCCTCGGGACATTGTGCTCGATCCGGGGGAATCAACCCTCCTGATACACAGCCGTCTCTACGTCGCATACCGCGATGAGTACGTTCAGGAGGTCGGAGCAAATGATTAGATCTCTGATGGGTTTCCATCGAGAGGTAGTTCTGAAGCGTGCTTATGGTCGCGGTGTTAGTTACCGCGAATGCGTAAGACGACGACAGCATGGTGCACGGTTGCGGTCCTCGAAAATGGAGACCCGACAGGTGGATTACGTAGGAAAGACCGTCAGGCAGATGATCCATCACTTCGGGGATCCGGCGGATGGGTTCACTCTCTTCAAGCTCAGTTCCTACTCGGGGCCGGGCTACAAGATCAGTGCATATCGGCCTGGCCGACATGACTCCATGGTGAGCCAGGCCTATGTCTATCGATCGAGGCGCGAAGCCATCCGGGCGGCGCAGCACCGCATCGTTCTGGAAACCGTGAACTATTTCGTTGCGGAACCGTCTCGGTACGTAAAGCTCGAAAAGCGGCGAGCCTTCGTCGGCGATGAGCCGTTCGCGAGGGCGGCCGTCTGGCATATCGAGGAGCAGTGGTGAAGGTATTCCTGGGCCCATTCACGGTGATCCAGGACTGGAACGCCGACTTCTACGAAAAACCAGATCCGCCTACAAGCGGTGAGCAGGCAGAGATCTATCACGTGTGGGCAAGCGACCCCGACGACGCAAGCGACGTGGCTGATGAGCTCGCCGCCTCGCGTTGGGGCGATTGGCACGAATGCCTCCGACCCATCGCAGTGCTCCGAGGGTACGCCTCGTTCTGCGACAAGTAACAGATAGCCCCGGATCGCCTCATCGGTGAACTGGATTAAGTGTGGGTTCGATTCCCGCCCGGGGCGCGACAGCCATTCAGGCTGCTCAGGGAGAAGGGGGAGAAGTGCACTACGACAACCTTGCGTACGGCTACGTGCCGCGGGCTGGCTTCGTCCGGCTTGAGTGGAACGTTGACGGCCGCGTGAAGGCCACGCGCGCCTTCACGGGGGAGTCCATGACCCGCTGTCTCCAGCATCAGGAGCCGATCCCGCCCGACACAGGGCCGGATGAGCTCCTGGCGCGCCTGGCGGTGTGCAACGACCACTTGCTGTTTGGTCGCACGGTCATCTATGACCCAGACGAGGTCACGTGGGGAGACGACTCCATGCAGCGCCGTGCACGCCACGGCGGGGACATGGGCATCACCTCAGACGACCTCCTACGGCTGCTCCAGCACGCCGCGCTCCTCGGCAGGTTCCGGATCGACGTCACGTTCTACGAGGCCCCCGCCTACTGGGCTGCCCGTCTTTGGACGGCTGCGCCGGAGGGTGAAGGGGAGTTCCTAGGACCGGTGTCGATCGATGCCGGCGACGTGCGGTCGATGCTGCGCACGGCCGATCACCTGATGCGCGGATACACGCGCGCTGAATCGGCGCTCGTGGACCTGATGCAGAAGGACGCAGATCGCGTCACACAGTTCATCGACGAGGGCCTGGAACCCGAGGACGCCGAGGCGATCATGCAGTTCGCCGTCTTCGGTGGCCTCGTGCTCGCGGGCATCTGATTCAACTGATCTAAATCAGCCCCTACCCCATTTGGGGAGGCGTACCGGTTCGACTCCGGATAGGGGCGCTGTGGCCTGCCATGGCCACTTGAGAGAAGGAGGAGAAAGATAAATACCGACGACATGAGGTATGGAAACCTCAAGCACATGCAAATAGCCTGGAGTGAGAGCACTCCGGGAGAAGTGCATGCGTCGTGGTCCGGCCACCTTACCGCATGCGGAGAGGCCGTGATTGAGGCAAAGCCGGTGTACGACTCGCATCCTCGTGACATCACGTGCGCGGAATGCGGGGCCACTGCCGTCTTTGATCTCACAACGGCTCGCACGCGGGCCAGGGCAGTCACGGAAGGCTATGAAGCCGCTGGCACGCTAACCCAAAGGGAAGCCTTTGACCTGCGGGAAACTGCGGTTAAGGCGATCTCCCCCGGGGCTTTTATACGGCGCCGAGCCGGTTACTCGTGGAACGCGATTAGCACGGACTTCCTGATCAACAGCGGGGCCGCTACCGGAAAGGACAGCACGGATCGATTCGTTGGCAAGATCGGGCTGGCAGTGATCGACGGACTAGAGGTATCCGAATACACCGGAGAGTACTGACCGGTGGCCAGATATCACGGTCGGGACGTTCCCGACACGGAACCCATTGATGACCTTGAGGAGGAACTCAAGAGTCACGACTGGCAGATCGTTCGGATCCGAGAGATGAATCAGATCCTCGTCACGGGGGGTGCATGGGCATATCGAATGCTACTGCGCTACGACAATGACGAGGGACGGTTTGCGGCCAGGATTTTGGCCCACGGTGAGTACACGCCTCGCGATGCCGAATTCGTGGCGTACACCAGCAACGCTCGTCACTTCGTGAAGAGACTTACGGAGTAGTCGGGTAGCCCTCCTAGGTGGATCAGGCCGGTTGCAAATGCCGGCCGGGGCGCAATGCTGCCTTTTTCAGGTAGCAGAGAGAGAAAAGGAGAAGGTCATGAATTGTGGACCCTGCAAGCTGGAGGGAACCCACGCCGCTGCTGTTGGTCTGCTTTCCATGACCTTCGGCAGCGTGGCCGAGACCGGAGTGTGTCAGAGACATGGGAAAGCCCTCTGGGACTTCTTCATGGACGCCTTCGGAACGGTCGCCGTGATCGATGGAGAGGAACAATGAACGGAAGTCGGGACGTAGTGTTCTACGGCCCCATCGGCCGCGCGGTGAAGCAAATCGCACCGTACGTCGAAACGGATCCCGTTGGCATCTATGCGGCATGCCTGTCCATGTGGTCTATGGCCATAGGGAACAGGGTGTTTCTCGATGCCGGCTACAGGCGAAGCCCTTTGGTGTCGACGGCCGTCGTGGCCGAGACCGGCGCCGGAAAGGGTGTATCGCTTGAGGCCTCTCGACACATCATGTCCGATTCTATCGGGCGTGACATCGAGCTGCGGGAAACCTCTGGTCTGACTTCGGGTGCTGCTTTGGTAGACCACGTATACAGGCAGATGGTGAGAACCGAGGAAGCGTACGGAATTGCTGACACGAGGGTTCTTGTGATCGAGGAGGAATGGAGGGAGATCCTGGAAAGGACCGCCCGAGACAGTTCCTTCACATCCAAGATCCGTCACTGCTGGGACTGTGCCGTTCTGCGGAACACCACGAAGAAGAAGTCAGAGAACGACACGCCGCAAGAGGTGCGTAACGCGCGGGTTGTCTTTCATACCCACATCACGCCCTCGGACTGGCGAAAGTTCGTGAGCTTCACCGACGCGGCAGGCGGATCCTTCAACCGGATCCTGCCTATCGCACTGGACGACGTGCCGCTGCTGAGGAGCAGGAAACTGCCGAAGGTCGATACCAGTGATCTCGTCTCTGCCTTCGACTGGGCCTCAAGCGAACGACACGTCATACGCCTTACCAAGGCGGCGGACCATCTGAGTTGGGTCCTGCGCCGAGCTGAGCGCGTACTACTCAAGACCCTGCCGAAGCACCAGGGCGACTTCGTGTCGCGTACCGCCGAACAGACCCTTCGCGTCGCAGCACTTCTAGCGACCACTGAGGGCGCAGACCTGGTCACCCGGGCACACATGGATGCCGCCGTCACCTTCGTACGTCACAGCGTGCGTACGGTCCTCGACCTGACGAAAGACGGGCCGGGGAAGAAGGCCAAGGCCACGCCGGAGGACCGGGTTCTAGCTGAGCTGACCAAGCATCCGGGCGGCCTGCGATCCGCTGTCCTACAGCGGGCCTCAGGGGCGCATGCCTCGGACCTCCAGCACATGGAGGAGCGAGGGCTCATCTTCCACCAAGAGATCAAGGATGGCCCCGGCAGGCCGGTGAAGTTGTACCGGGCGGTCGGCAAGTCAGGTGGTGTACCGCGGCCGGCTCGGAGCGCATCCATGCCCACTTCGACTGGGGGCAATCCGTTCCTTATGGCGCTCCAAGGCGTCTAGTCCTCTCCATCACCATCGCCCCATGTGGGGCATTCATGCCCGCGAAAAATAAGGAGATCAAATGCTGTATGCGGCGCCGACTGGGAAGACCCACTCTTCCCAGGTAGACCACGACCTGTGCGTCTTCATTCGGAACAACGCGAAGACCAACTTCTCCGCGCTTTCCGAACTCGCCGTTGCCGACTACGAGCCGGGCGCCGACTGCGTCAACTGCGCCTCCGCCATCGAGAGCGAGGTCAGGGCGGGCGCAACGAGTGATTCGGTGTCCAGTCGCGCCATTGAGGACTCGAACGGCAGCGATGAAATTGACGAGGACGACGAGGACGGCGATGACGACTGGGAGGACGAAGACGAATACGTCGTCGACCCCGAGAAGAAGGCAGCGGAAGAGGCCAAGCGCGGCCTAAGGGATGCTGAACAGGCCATTTACCAGTGGGAGTACATCGCGGCGCGGTGCACCACCGACACGGGTAAGGCCTTCTGGACGGAAAAGGTGAGGGAGCTTCGCGAAGCAATCGAGTTCGTACCCGTCGCTGAGGTAGTCGAAGTTCCGGAGGAGGCCTCCGAGGCGGTTGCCGATGAAGCCAAGGAGACGGAAGCGAATGATGCTCCCGAGAAGACCGTGACCCGTAGGAGGTCGGTCAGGAAGGGCGAGACCGCAGAAGCGGCAGCCTAGCAGGAAAGCCCGCCTAGCTTGGGTAAGTCATGGTGCAAATCCATGGCCGGGCACCATGCCAGCCAAAAGGCTCGGCAGTAGAAGAGAGACGTGGAGATGTGACATGGCGAGGATGACCCGGACGGTTATCGACTACACCGACGACATGACCGGTCTGCCTATCGATGAGTGTGACGTCGATAAGCTGTTTTTCTCGATCGACGGAGCCAGCTTCAAGATGGATACTCATTCTGACCTGGCCAACGAAATCCGTGAACTCCTTGCGCGGGCAGCGGCCAACGCCGAACAGGTCTACTACCAGCCCCAGGCCCCGGCGCCGACGCCGAGGAAGCGCACGAACCCTGAGCGGAGCCGACTCCTGAAGATCATCCGCAACTGGGCCAAGACGAACAACCTGCCCTGCACGGACACCGGCCGGATCCCTCACGACATTGTGACTGCGTTCCGAAAGGCGAACCCCGGTGTCGATATGAAGCCCTACGACCAGAGCTAACCGAATAGTCCGCCTTGATAAGGGCGCGGCCATCCAAGGGGGTGGTCGCGCCCTTAGTCATGGCCGCCTATTCAGGGCGGCCGGGAAAGGTGGACACATGCAGAGCCCTGAGAAATATTGGCGATGGCCGAGCAACTACTTCGGCACGCTCAACGCCTGCCAGATCTGCGCCAATGAGCGAAGCTGGCCCACCAAGGCCGAGTCGGTCGTATGGGGGCCGAGCGAACTTGAGCCCGACGAGGGCAAGCAGAGCGGCACCCTCCTGTGCAGCTTCTGTTGGAAGGTGCTTGTCTAGGCTGGCCGGCCTCGCATCCAGCTGCGGGTAGAAACGCAGAAAGGCCCCCAAGGCATGCCGCGGTGGCGTGCCTTGGGGGCTTCGTTGTGGTTCACGGGGCCTTCTGCAAGGCCTCGCGAGTCTTGCCGTTCTCGGTCCGCTGGACGATGTCGCCACCCCACAGCAGGGCGGCGAGGATGGCCAGGACGGCATCCTTGGGAAGGCCGGGAACGTAGGTGGCGGCCAGCGTGAGGCAGGATGCGACGACCGCGTACAGGCGGGCAGGATGCCGCCGGGCAAAGTCGATCAGGCCGTAGCTGCGCTGGTTCGCATGCTTTCCGGTGGCGATTGCGCGTCCTCCTCAGGGGATTTCGAGGACCTGGCCGACGTTGATGCTGTCTGGGTCCTCGATGTCGTTGAGCTCCTGGAGGCGGGACACGGTGGCGCCGTACTTGGCCGCAATGCCCGAGAGGGTGTCGCCCGACTGCACGGTGTGCGAGCGGGCCTGGCCGAAGTCGGCCTTGAGGCGCGCAAGCTGCTTGGGCCCCGGGATGCCGTCGGCGTCGTCCACGTCCCCGATCTTGATCTGGTAGCGGCGCATCGACTCCGTGTCCGCACTCGACCACTCGGGGCCGGGACCCTCGACGTAGGCGGAGCAGCCTGCCCGCACCAGCATGCGACCCAGCTCGGTGATGTGGTCGCCCTCAGAGCCCGGACCGTACGACAGACCGTCGATCACGACAGCCGCATTCGTGGGAGGAGGAGTAGAGGAACCACCGCTCGGAACGTCGGCCTCGCTCGCCTCCTCGCCGAAGTAAATAACTCCGTTGCGGCCCTTCCACTCGGGATCCGCCAGGACTACGCCCTCGGGCAGGGCAGGGATGCCGTAGCCGTAGATGTAGGAGGACTTGCGCGGGCGGGTCTTGAGGTACACGCCGTCGCCCTCGGCGCTGCCGTTGATGTTCGTGTTGCCCTCCACGGTCGTGATCGTGGAGGCGGTGTAGCCGATACAGATGCCCACGTGGGTCCCGCCCCCCGGCCCGAAGTAGACCAGGCCGCCGATGACCGGGTACTCCGTGAAGCGTCCGCGCCGCTCGAACCAGTCAACTCCTTCCGCGCAAGACGCGGTGCGGGGGTACAGCGATGCCACGCCGGCCTTCATGGCTACCCACGACGTGAACGTGCTGCACCAGGCCTGATTCTGGCTCCATTCGAGGCCGGGCACGGCGGGGGAATAGCGCTGCCAGTTGTTCCAGTGGCCGTTGGAATATCCTTCCTGGTAGCCCACCTCGGCCTTGGCGATTCGGATGATGTCATTGGCTACTGCCATTTGAGCTCCTTTATTCTGGGCATGAAAAAGGCCCGCCGTGGCGGGCCGTCTGCCGGGGTTGTCTACTTGCGTGTGAGCTGGATTACAGCCACGATCGCGGAAGCCGCCGAGGTCAGTACGGATGCCGGTATGGCGTACCTCCACTGCTCGATTCCTCGGATTCGTTCCTCGTGGTCATCGAGGCGGCTGGCGTTGTCATCCATGACCTGACCAATTCTCTGGACCTCGATCGAGAGCGTACGTAGCTCGCCGTAGATGTCGCGCGCGGTAATGGTCACGATGGAGTCATTTGCTTCGGGCAATGATGTGCCTTACAGGCTTGTGGCTTCAGGGGCGATGCAGATAGCGGAGAAGTTGTTCATCTGTCCGGATGGGCGTGCGGGAGATGAGATTTCCCACGGGTCCGTATTGGGAGGTGTGTTGGCGCGGAAGGAGAGCCGGTCACCCTTGGCCAGATAGACGAGCCCGCGAAGGGAGCACGTCAGGTAGGTGCGTGGGATCAGGGTGTTGTTGTACGACCTCAGCCACTCGCGCTCTGCCCCAGTGGATGAGGTGGAGATGCAGACGAGGCGCAGGGCTGTGGGGTTGGCCGGTACGAGGGCCGTGACGTCTGCGGTGACGAAGTAGGTCCCGCTCTGGGGAGTGGTGAAGGCTTCGTCGGCGCTGACGGTCCATGCGCCGAATGTTTCGCTTGTATCCCACTTCAGGGTGCGGTACGAGCCGTCACCCGGAATGCTACTTATCTTACTTAGGCCTGCCCCGGAAATGCGGATTGGATTCGACAGTGTCCGAGCCGGGTCACGTATTCGGGCGTTCATCTTGGCGGCGTCCGCGAGTTCGCGCGGATCCCAGGTGGTTTCTATGGTCACGCTTTCATGCTTTGGGCGGCTGGGGCCAGCATGACCCCAGAGAAGGAGTGCCAGGTTTCATTGGGGCTCTCGGGGGCGTTCTTCCAGGCCAGTCCCGTGCCTGTTCCCATAAATTCAGTAGAAACGGTGTCGCCAGCGTTCAGGAACATGATCTCACTCGTGGAGATGGTGGTCCCGTAGCCAATCCGGGTGTTCTGCCTTTGGTGGACTGCAACCATCGATCCGTTGCGGAGGAGGTTGAGCTGGTAGGCCCCGTATGGTCCCAGTGTTCCATCGCGGGTGAAGCAGGAGAAGGCGCTTATGAGGTAGACGCCTGCGGTGGGTGCGCGGAACTCAGTGCCGTTACCGTTATATGTCCAGCCCCCGGAGCTTTCCATTACGGCCGTTGCCCACGGGATGAGGATTCGCTGATTCGATCCGGCGGCGAAGTCGACGACCGCACGACAGGCGAACCGGGAGGGGGAGTACAGGGTCTTGAGGGGGTTGGTGATCTGTTCCGTCAGCTCTGCGGGCCCGACGAGGGCCTTGTTGTTCCAGTCGGCAAGGCTGCCTGTCGGGGCGGCCGGCTCGGTGAAACCGGCGGCGCCCGCGCCGACGAGGAAGGCGGAGAACACCCCTTCCCACTCGCCGGTCTGGATGCCGTAGGCGGGATTGGGTGAGCCTGAGTCGAGGTAGGAGGCAACGGCGATGGAGTCTCCTGACCGCAGGTGGACGATGCCGATGGCGGATAGGACCTGGACGTCTTCAGGGAAGGCGAGTTCGCGGACGACGGCCATGGAGGAGATCGAACCGCCGCTTATGCGTCGATCAAGGTAGAGAAGGACCCCGTCGCCCGCCGACTGTGTGACGTCGGTGAGGACGCTCAGCGTTGCTGTGACCACGTAGATTCCGGTGTCCTTGGCGGTGAACCACGTGTTGTCTGGCGAGTCGAACTCGCGACGGGAGGCGCTGTTCCACTTGACGTAGACCTTTCTGCCCCGAGGAATTGTCTGCCCGGATGCGGCGCCTCGGCAGGAGATCCGCGGGGGGTTGGATAGATAGGTCAGAGGGGCGCCGACTCTGGTCGTGAGCTTCTCGGCTGTAACGACTTCACGCTGTGCCCAGGTGGGTAGGGGTGGGGCTGCTATGGCTACTCCAGGTAGGTGGTCTGGCCGAGGATCGAGGCCGCCTGGTCTCCGAGGATCCATACGCCCTTGCCGTCGGGATTGGCGCGCCCGGGGATCGTGATCAAGGCGACGCCAAGTTGGGGAACGGTGGCGTCTAGCTGGAGCAGTCCGGGGGAGGCGGGGGCGCCGACGGTCGTTGCGGTCATCATGTGGACCTGCATGTCCCCGAAGCGTCCGAATTCTTCGCGGGGTGTCTCGAATCCCGCAGGCCATTGAACGCCCGTGAGTTCGCGGGATAGGGCCACCGCTACGTAGAGCGATCGGTGATCCGTGCCTGCCTGCAAGGCGATGCGATCGGCGTCCATCGCCGTCTTGTAGTCGACGATCGGCGTTGCCGGGAGGCGGGAGGTATCCGCCTGCCGGTAGGTGAGGTTCATGATGATTGCGTTGGTGTCGGGCTGTGAGGAAACCTGCCAGCTCACCGACTGCCCCTTGCCGGCGCTCCACTCGAAGACGCTGACTTTCAGACGGATCTTGGTTGGGTCCAGCGTTGCCGAGCTGGCGCTCCGCAGTGGGTCTACTTCCGTCTCCACGGCGTTCGACGCCGCCAGCCGGGTCCGGGGCGTAGGGTCGGATTCGCTGTATGACGCGCAGATCGACACGACGGTATCGCCGAGCTGGATGGTGGGGGGTAGCGCAAGCGTGGCCGTGTCGACGTTGGTGAACGACCCTTTCGTGCCGCCTGCGTAGGGCGGAAACTCGACCGGCTGAGGGCGCCCCGTGGCCCAATCGCCGCCGGTCCACATCCGGGGGGCCGCAGTGGCCATTGCCCAGGTCGTACCTGTCCAGAACCGGGGTGAGGCGGGAATCCACGAGGTGCCGTTCCAGACTTGTGCTGTGTTAGCCAAACTGGATCCAGACGTCGCCCATCTGCGGATTCTCCGGCGGCTGCGTACCGGAGAAGACCCGGCTGCCGCCGATGTTCTTGGCCGTCACGGTGCCAGTCGCGATGACCGAGCCGTCCGTGCGTACGGTGAATACCGACCCCGTGCCAGCAGCCGAGGCCTTCCCGTTGACGGCGGTAATGAGATTGCCTGTCGCCTGGCCGGCTGGTGTGCCGAGGGCAAGAGGCGTGGCGGCTCCGACGGTGTCGATCACCACCGTCCCGTTATTGAGGATCCGGGTGAACGTCGTTGTTCCGTCCGAAACCCTGAGGACGGAACCAGCGCTGTCTGCCGCGCTGGGCACCTTGGCGGTGAGGAGGTTCTTCTTGGCGTCCACGGTCAGCGTGGCGCCCGTCTTGGGGATCGCGCGGTCGAAGAGGGAGTTCGCGTAGGCCCGATCTCCGTGCGGGTCCAAGCCTTGGGTGTGCTCGTCGACGACGGTCCGAGTGTCGGTGGGCAGGAGCATGTACCGTCCCGCGCCGAAGTCGGCCCATACGTACCGGACGCCATCGGGACCGAAGAACGGGGGAACCATGCCGTTCTTGTCCGCGGTGAGCATCGACAGCGGATTGCCGTTGGTGTCGATCAGGTCGATGAGCTGCTGTGCGTCGGAGGCTGCCGAATTCCACACGGTGCCGGTTGAACCGGGGAGGCGTGCACCGGTGGAGGTCTCGGCTGCTGCGTCGGTCGTTCCGCCGAACAGATACCTCATGCGTTCCCCTCGTAGAAGTAATCAGCTGAGTAGGCGCCGGAGATGATCATGGTTGCGCCGGGTGGGAAGCGTTCCCACCAGTCGCCTCCCTCTGAGTTGTCCCAGATGGTCTGAAGGACGGGCTGACACGTGGACCCACCGACTATGAAGGCCGTGCCGATTTGGTAGTTGGGCACCCCGCCGTTGGGCTGGCCGGCACCCTGGTTGTTGTTCAGGAGGGAGCAAGTGAGCACCTGCCAAAGGCCGCCTCGCGCCTTGGTCGGCAGAGAGACGCCGATGGCATTGCCCGGCCCCCATACGGTGTTGCCGGTGTTCGTGATGTTGGCGGTGACGTGCATCGTGTTCGAGCTGAGCCACTGGTACATGCCCTTGGCGTTGTAACTGCCACCGGACCAGGTGAGTTGTGGTGTGTACGGGCGGGCCTTACCGATGCTGCCCGCAATGGACCATCCGCCGTTGGCCGCGTACATGTGCAGTTCTTCGGCGCCGGTGTTCTCGCTGCGGTAGTAGGCAAGATCGCCGGGTACGGGGTTGGTCGGAACGTTCGTGGTGGCTACGGCAGGTGGACGTCCGCCGTCCACCAGGGTGCGCACGTCCCGGATGGACTCGACGGCCGTCTGACTTCGCCGGACAGTGATCTGTGCAAGGGGGTACTGCCAGATCCCGCCATCTGTCTGACGGACTCCGGGGGCTACAGGAGCGGGGGCAGGCTGCCCCTTGAGGATTCGGGCGGAGGCCTTGCTGTTGGGTATGTCGAGCTCGATGACCACGAGGTCGATGCGGGGAAGAGGCTCGGTCTGCGTGTTGAGGGCGAGAGTGACAGGTGCATCGGCCTGATAGACCACGCCCCTGACGAATGCGCGGCCGGGCGAAATATCCACAGCTCCAGCCTGGGATGTGGACACGGATACGGACAGCGCGGAATCGCCCCAGCGGCCGATCACGCCCGTGACCGTCCCGGGGGTGATGAGCGACTGCCAGCGGGCAGGGTCAACGCGCTGCCCGTCGCCCTGCGAGGAGGGCCAGGAGGTCTCTGCCAATGGGTCCTTTCGGTCAGCCCCCGGAGTAGGAGAGGTATCGGGGGACGTAGTGCATGCGGATCAAGGTGGTTGCGCTGACGGCTGCTGCGGTCACGCGGATACGGTTCTTCCCGGGTCGTAGCGGCCAGAGCTGGGATTCGACCTGGACTTTGGGCCAGGCATTCACTCCGTCGATCTCGGCCGACTTGATACCGGGCCGCGTGTCAATCGTCAGCGCCTTTCCACCGGGGAGGATTGCCTCCTCGCGGAGTCGGAAGGTCTTGCCTGTTGTGGTGTTCGCCAGGCTGAGGCCCGACAAGGGGCCGTAGATCGTCCACACTGGCCAGGCCTCCACCGCGGAGTCATTGACCGCGTCGACCAGGCCGTCAGAGCCGAGTCCGGCACTGGTGATCCGCATGGGGAAGAAGCCCGGATAGGACCCACCAGAGAGGAAGGGAAGCAGCGGCCCGTTGCCCGCCGACCAGTCGTGTTGACGCTCGGCGTTGGAGTACCAATAGGGGTCCATGGCGCGGAGCACCAGGGCGTGACGGAACCAGGTGAAGGCCGCGTTCTCCTGTGCTTCGGATCCTTCGGCGCCGGAGACGTAGTAGCACTCAAGGTGGCGGGCGACGCCGTCGCCCTCGGTGACTGTGATCCATCCGGGTCCGGCGTAAGGATCGAGCGCTCGAAGAAGGCGGCCGTTCATCCGTACGGTGCTGGTGCGGTCGATGCCGCGCACTATCAGGGGGATCGTGATGTCTCGGGTGGTGGCCCGCGCGGAACGAAAGAGGCCGCCAGCCATGTTTGGCAACTGGTCGGCCTTGAGGTCGAAGGTCGGCATTCCCATGCCGGCCGGGCCCTTGGTGATTGCAATCCCTGCTGGGGATTCGCGGCCGGTGATGTCGCCAGTCAGGGGGATGACGTCCCCGTTGGAGCCGGTCCAGGTAACGAAGGTGCGGGGCCAGCGGACGGGTTGGTGGTCGGGGAGGACCGTGCCGCCAGCGTCGGGCTGTTGGTTGTATGAGGCCGGAATCGGCAAGGGTCACATCCTGGTGCTGAGCTGGTTGAGCTTGCGCCACAGCGCCTTGATCTCGGCGAAGACGTTGGTGGGCTGATCGGTGCCCTGGTTGCCGATGTTCGGCGTGATGGTCGAGCCGTCGGCCGAGTCCGAGATGGTGACCTGGCGGACGATGTCCTGATGGACTTCGCCGTCGACGATGCACGTCACACGGTCGCCAAGGCGCCAGTGCAGGCCAAAGGTGCAACGGGGGGTATCAATGGGGTACAGCTGAAGGTTGCCTGTGGCCTGGCCGTCCGCCAGGGCGGTTGCTCCGCGTTGATCCATCGTGGCCTGTGCCGTCTGGATGGTGACACCAGCTTCGACTTCGCCCGCCAGGGCTGCCTTTCCGTCCTTGCGCATGAGGGGTATGTCGCGAGCATCGATGAACGTCTCGGCCGTGATACCCCAGTATTCCTCGGCCGCGGTATCCACGTACTGGCGAATCCAGCGGTCACGCCCTTCCCCCTGGGCTGCGACGATCGCCCGCGTCGTCTTGGGCGCCGTCTGTGAGTAGACGACCTGCTTGAGGTTGCCGAGCTCGGGGCTGAAGCGGACTTCGGGCCGGTCTTGGACCGGGTAGATCTCAAGGGCGATGAGGCGCTTGTCTGGGTCGTACGTGTTGCGCCATCCCAGCCCGCCGGCCTCAGCAATGGGCCGTATCGCGTCCTTGAGGTTGTCAAAGCGGACGGAGAACGGTGTCCTTGGTCCGGTCCGTGCAACGTCGGGAGTTACGTAGCCCTTGGAGCGCCGCTCGGGCAGAGCGGACGGTCCTGCGTTCCAAGCAATCAGGGTCTGGATTGCGTGGGCCGCTTCGCGATCGGTCGCTGCGTCTGCTGCCTTCGTCTGCCCTTCAACGCTGCTGCCGGGGTCGGGAAGCGCGAGCCGCGAAGCAACGAGGGTGTTGTCATCGACACCGGAAACGAACAGTGCGCCGTCCCCGGAATCCGTGTCGACGGTCCAGTACTTCTGAATGCTCTGCACTGGGCCGGAGGTGATCGGCTGGGGCACCCCGTCGCGGTAGACGACGATCCCGCAACCTGGCTGAAGCAGACGTGCGTGGGGTCGGCCCGCGTTGATCTTGATCGTCCATGTGCCGACGTCGCAGTGCCGCAAGGTCGCTTCGAACGATAGGTAGTCGTCTATCTGGCCAATGGGCACCAAGTCCTTGTCGCGGACGATGATCCGATACTCCCCCAAGGGCTTCCTCTCTGCTGAGAAGCGGGGCAGGAGCGGCATTTGCTCCTGCCCCGCTTCAGTGGTTGCCCTAAAGGCCGTACATCAGGTGTGCACGCTCCAGCGCGCGAAGGATCGTCTCCTCGGTGGGCACGTCGGGTGCGGCGGTGATGTTCACCGTGATGTTCCGGCCCCCGAGCATGGAGGCGGTGTCACGGGCGGAGTGCACGCGCTCACCGCCCTGCATGACCACCAGCTCCGGCCCTTCCTCGCCCACCAGGGCCAGGCCGGGGGAGGCTGCGCGGGTGCCCTTGGCGTACCAGTGGTTGCGCTTCCAGAAGTCCCACGCCTTCTCGGGTGAGCCGTAGCGCTCTCTGATGTATCCGAGGCCCCATCGTTCCTGCGTGACGGGGTTGGTCAGCCAGTCCGAACCGGCCGATGCCATCTTGTTGGCGGGCAGGGACTGGGGGATGCCGTAGGCGCCGCTGCTGGGGTTCTTGGCGAACTGGTTCCACTCGGACTCGTTGGTCCAAATGGCGTCGAGGGCGCCGAACTGACTGCCCCATCCCATCTGGCCGAGCAGCTGTCGGGCCACAGCCTTGTTCTGCTCAGGAGTGCCGCCGTCCAGTCCACCGGCAGAGGGGATTCCAACGCCTGTGGCGTAGGCGCCGGGCCAGCCGGAGAACGATGCTCCCTCAGCCTGTCCGCCGCGAGGACGGAGCACCCGGTCCGGATCGCCGAAGGCACGCGTCAGGCGCCGAACGCTAGGACCGGTATTGCCCTCGATCGTGTGCAGGACCCCCGAAGCGACCGATTCGACCAGGCCGATATGGCCGCCGTTCCGGAAGGACACGAGGTCGCCCGGCCGGGCATTGCCGGGGGATACCTCAGAGCCCGCGGCTTCGTGATTCCACGTAGATACGGACGGCCATCGGTTGGCCGGCGTGCCCGTCGGGGAGTTCCAATACGAGCTGTTCGCGCCCGCCTTGTCCACGATCCAGCTGACGAAGTCTGCGCACCACTCCTCTCCGTTGAACTCGTTGTACTTGACCCGGTTCGGCCCCGACTCGGTGTAGCCGAGCTCGCCTTGCGCATGCTTGACGACTGCCGATGCGCCGCCAACGTGGTCATCGATGTACTTGCCCCAGGACAGGACCGAGCCCTTGAGCGCGGTCACCGTGCCGGAGTTCAGTGCACCGGCGGTGGCGAACGCTTCGCGCACTGCGCGAGTCATGGCCTCGACGGTCTCTGACCAGCCGTGCTCAAGGGCATCGGTGTACCCCGCGAAGGGGTCGTTCTTGTGGTCGTTGACCCAGGAGCTTCCCGCATTCCCGCTGAAGCTGAGGGGCTGGACGATCCCGCCATGGGCGAAGGCGTTACCAGTGAGGCGAGCCGATCGGTTCCAGGCGTGAATGGTGGCCGGCCCCAGGGCTCGAACGACCTCCGGGCGAAGGATGCCCTCACCCGGGCTAAGGACAGCGGGAACGGTATCGCGGCCCGGAGCGTACCCGGGGACAATGCCGCCTGTTGCGTACCGCAGCGGCTTCAGCGGCGCCGGAGAACCGGCGAGGGATGCCATGGCCGAAGTCATGGAGACCACACCGGAGTTGTAGGCGCCGTTGAGGGTCGAGCGTGTAGACGAATCGACGTAGGACATGGCGGAGCGCCAAGATTCCTGGATGTCTGATCCGGCGGAGCGGAAGGTCCCTTGAAGAGCAGACAGCCCGCCCGTAAGCGTTCCGAACGACGTGATCGAGGATGCCTTTGCCCGGTCCACCTGGGCAGCCGCGTTGAGCCATATGCCCTGATGGACGTTGAGGAATTCACGTTCCGACTGGGTGAGATCGCCGCGCACGTGTGAGGACCAGGCGGTCATCGCCGGTAGGGCGTCCTGCTGCCAGGCGGACTTGACTGCCGCTCCGGCCGAGCCCCAGGTGTCCACCGCCGTGGCCTTGTATGCCTCGGTGGTGGGAGATAGGTCCGTCTTCACCTCCTGAGACATGGCGACGAAGGACGGCTGGATCAGGGTGCGCCACATGCGCTCGATCAGCTCTGCCAGGCTCGCGAAGTTGCCTCCCCGCGCGGCGGCGTTCATGCCGTCGATCTGGTCCGTGCCGAGCATCCGAGTGATCTCCGGGCGAAGGATGGCCTCACCCGGGCTGAGCATCGCTCGTACGCTGTCGCGGCCGGGGGAGTATCCCGGTACGACGCCGCCCGTCGCGTAGCCCTTGGAGAAATCGAACAGGCCTTCCATGTTGGGAAGGGCCTCCTTGAGGCCTTCCATCAGGTCGGCTAGCACTTCCTTGGCGTACTCGGACGGGCTGTCGATGGCCTGCACGGCCTTCCAACCGTCGGAGAACATCGACACGAAGCCGCCGAACTCGTCGGTCGCCCAGTCCTTCAGATCGCCTAGGACCCCGACGGGGTCGGTCAGGAACCGACCCGCAAGGGAGAGGAGTTCCTTGACTCCCGTCCAAACCTCCTTCAGGAGGTCCAGCAGGTTGTCGAATACCTCACCAAGGGTGTCGATGCTGAAGATCGAGCTGGCCATCCGCCCCGCACGGCCGATGATGTTTCCATGGCCGTGATAAACGTCCTCCATGAACGCGTCACCGACAACCGGCCCCACGATTCCGGTGGCCAGGCCTGCGAGCTGCGTCCAGGGTGCGCCTTCCGGCTGCTTGGTGAGCCACGGAGGCATCTTTTTCGTGAGCCACTGAGTCAGGCCATCGGGCAGGCCGGAGAAGCGCCCACCGGCCCAGGTGACCTTGGAGCCAACCCAGGAACGAAGTCCCTTGCCCATGTTGCCCAGGCCGCTCGTGGCCTTGTCCACTCCGATTGCCGCCGTAGCGGTACGGGCGAGGCTCGACAGGTCCAGGAGCTCACGGAGCTCGTCCAGGCCGCCAAATAGGCTGCCGAACTTTCCGCCTCCACCGCCACCGCCTCCGCTGTGACCACCACGGCCGGCCGCAGGTGCTGATACGGCGCGAGCCATGGACGGTGCGGCCATGAAGGAGCGTGCCATCGGCGCAGCGGACTTGAACGCCATGGGTGCAGCGGCAGAACGAGCCATAGGGGCAGCGCTCGCAGTAGCGCCACTCGCACCCGCGGAAGCGCCAATGGAGCCACCGCCGAATGATGCGTGAACGCCCGTGTTGACGAATCCGCGAACGCGCGGAGCTGACATCGGTGCGGCGCTTCGGCTAGCGGAAGGTTTGCCCTTCTTGCCCTTTCCTCCGCCGTTCCCGCCCCCGTTGCCATCCCTTCCGCCACCGCCGGTGGCGTCATCGACATCCTTGAGCGCGGCGTCAAGTAGGGCAGTGGCAGCGGTGACGCCCTCGACCTTCTTCTTCAGATCGTCGAGCCGCTCTTCCGCCTGACGGTAGGAGACGTTATTGATCTTATTCAGTGCCGGGTTCAGGCCGGACTTCGCCGACGGAACACCGACCGCGTTCTTGACGTCGTTTACTGCCGTCTTCACGCTGCGGGCGCCGTTGAACTTGTCCTTGATTCCCTCAACGTCAATGCTGTTAAGAGCGCTGATTGCCGTACTGAGTCGGGTCACGGCTGCCTTGGCATTCTGTACGGCAGCGCGCAACGACGTCTCGGCGCCTTCGAATTCAAGGCGAACCTGCGCCGTCGAGGCGGTCTGATTAAGATCAGTAATCGCAGACCGTACGGCGCTCACGTGATGTTCGGCCCCGGAGGCGGCCGAGCTGAGCGACGCGGTTTCACCGTTCAGTTCCGACTCGGCAGCAGCAAGGGTGACCCCGTTCAGGGGATCCAGACCTTGCGTCTTGATCGCCTTGATAGCGCCTTCTGCCCTTGCCGCGGACTGCTCAAGGGACCCGCCTTCGGCCCCTGCCAGTCGCCCCCGCAGCTGGTTTACATCTGCGCTGTTCAGGGCGGTGATGCCGAGGGTTCGAATGTGGTCGATCGCGTCCTTGGCCTTGACGGCTACGTTCGACAGCGATTGTGGAGAGCCGTCGAACTCCGTCTGAATGTGGGCCAGACGGACGTCGTTGACTCGCCTGATTTCCAGGTCCAGGGCCTTGATCTTGTCCTGGAGAACCTTTACGGCCTTCTCGGCGTCGGAGACATCGAGCTTGAGGCGTTCCTCCTCCGGCATGGGCACAGCCGGCAAATGATTGCCCGCGCCGCGACGGGCGTTGCTTCGCCGTTCGCGCCGTTCCTGGTCCCGTTGATCCCGGAGACGACTCGTAAGGGAATCACCCTCCGCGGCGGAGATATCGCCTCGGGATCGAGACTGAGCAATGCCGTCGATGGCATCGGTGTAACGGTCATGCTCACGCCGCCGGGTTGACCGTCGCTCCTCGCGCCACTGTGCTCGGTTCTCTCGTATGCCTCGGGCCGTACGCACATGTTCGGCCGCGTACTCGGCAGTCTGGGGCATCCGCTCGCGCCGGTTGCGCAGCTGGCGATCCCTGAGCTGGAACTCATCTCGGCTTCGGCGCCGGGCGTCGCGTTGATCGAAGTCGATCAGACCACCGGAGCCAGCCTGAACGGCTGCTCGGGCGTAGCCGCGAACGGTCTCCACCTTGCCGTTACGCCAGCGGGCAGCCGCATTGGATCGCTGGCGTCGAGCCTGGTTAGCCCAGTCCCATCCGTTCTCGCGGGCTTCGGCGGAGCGAGTACGGGACCCCCGGTAGCCGTCCAGGAAGCTGCCCCCACCGCGTCGGGACGCGACCCCGGAAGCAGTGTGCTTGATACCTCGACCAGCAGCTGTCGCACCCTTGGCCGCGCCGCCAATGGCGGAGCCGAGCAGCTTGGCCGTACTGCCGACGCCGCCGATGATGGTCCCGAACTTGCCAAGGATCTTAGCGGCGAGGCCGAGTCCGATCAGCAGCGGAAGCGCCTTCACCGTAAACTCGGCAGCGGTCTTGAGCGCGCCGGCCAGGGCGGGGTGATCCCGGATAAACTCGACGGTACCAGTGGCGATATCGATGACCTTTAGTACGCCATCTACGAAGGCGACCGCAGCCACCTTTATGCCGGGAAAGCTGATCTGCCAGAGATCCTTGAGCCCGTCGAGAGCCTTGAGGACGTTCTCGTAAAGCTCGGTCTTCACATGCGTCTGCATCCCGGTGTCGGAATCACGCTGAAGCTCGAAGTTGCCGTTCTCATCGCGCTTCGCGAAGAGCCCCATAAGGTCCCGTTGAAAGCTCTCCTTCATCGACTGAAGGCGACCCTTTACGGTGGCGTTCTGAGCCTTCTTTGCCGCGTCCTCAATCGGGATGCCTGACTTGATCAGAGCCTCAATGAATGCGTGACCGCTAGGGGCCTGGCTCTTGGTCATATCAGCCATAAGCTGAGCGCTTGCCGAAAGCCCCTTGCCCGTGGCTTTGTCCTTGACATAGTTCGGCTTCCCGTCCTGGAAGCCGTCCTGAAGGAACTCGCCGTCGTTGTCCTTGACGTATTTGCCGTCAGAGCCCTTGCTGTAATGCTGGCCCTTACCCCTGGACGCGCCGGGCTTGTCCTTATAGCCCAGCATGGTTGCAACCTGCTGCATACTGAGGTTCGTAGCCATCTCGAACGGCTTAAGATTCCTCAGTGTGAGCTTGTCGGTATCCAGGATGTAGGCAACCTGCTGCATTGCGCGCGCCAGCTTTTCAGGGTCGGTGATACCGCCCTTAGCTGCATTATTGGCAATGGCCTTGATTAGCGCTTCGGACTGAGCGGCGGCATCGTCCGGCTTCGACCCGTGCGAGGTCAGGATCCTGACGTACTGGGGCGCAAACTCGTTCATATCCTCCAGCGAAAAACTGGAGTTGATCGCAAATTTCTGAAGGTCGTTGAGCAGTAGTTTGGCAGAGGAGATCGATACGCCGAGACCGCCGAGACTGTTGGCAGCCTTGTCGAAGGAGTCTGTGGCCTTGATGCCGAAGGCCGTGGCCATGCCGCCTGCGGTGGCCAGCGGCAGCACCACGTTACGGTTGATCAGCGCGGCGAACTCGGCGGTGTGTGTGCCGAAGGCCTCGATCTGCTGGGAGCTCTTACGCCACCGCGTGGCAACTGCGGTCGCCATGCCGGCCTGTGCTGCCGATGCGGCTTCCTGCGCCCGGGTAGCCGCCGCCAACTCCGTGCGAAGGGTTGATAGCCGTTCAGTAAGTTCGGCCTTGTACGCAAGCGTTACCTCGCGCTCGCTGGCGATCTCCTGAGTCTTCGCGGCCTTGTAGTCACGGAGACCCTCGCGCAGTTTGGCGGTCAAGGCGGCCTGGTTCTCTCGCAGCACGGCCTTGTACTGGAGGCTGGTCTCCTTGAACGCTTCTGCCTTGCGGGCTTCGCCAAGCTGAGAAGCGCGGACCATCGCCTTGACCGCGCTCTCCTCCTCCAAGCCCATGGTGGAGAGCACGCGCTTGTGCCGAGCCGAAAGGCCGAGCATGGCTTTGTGCTTCTCATCTGCGGCACCGAACGCAAGCCGGACCACAGCCGCTACGGCCTGGCCCTCCTTCTCGACCACCCAGTCAATGGCCTTGGCCTGCGCCTGCGCTGCACGGGTTGCCGCCGCTTTGAGGGCGGCCTCGGATCGACGACCGGCTTCGGTCGATTCGGTGACCATGCCCTCAAGGGCTGCGGACACCTTAGGAACGAACCCGCGCTCAAAGGCCGCTCCCGCTTCATCCGCGGTACGGCCGACCGCGCGTACGGTCTCCTGCTGCATCCGGCGAGCACCGGACTCGTCCAGGGTGGGAGTAACTGGGACCTTGGCCCGCGCTACGGGAATTCCCGCGTCCTCACCAGCCAAGTTGGTACCTTTCTAAAGTGCACTAATCCCGGCGAACCATCCGGCGACTTCGGCCCCGCTAGCCATGGCCGGCGCGGGAGCTTCAACGGGTTCGATGCCAGGGCGCCACATTGGTTCGGGCGGATCCAGGTGTGTGTCTTGCGACGAGTTGGCGCTGATGAAGAGCCAGTTGGCGGCTTCGAGCGCGTCGGAGATGCGAGCCAGGATGTGGGCTTCGTGGCTCCACATGGCCGATTCGTCGACGGCGACCACGAGGGCGCCAGATCCCTGTCGGGCAAGGAGCGATGTGATCAGTACGTGGAGCCGCCGTAGCGACAGCCGTCCTGTCCATAGGTCGAGCAAGTCGATGCCGAAGACTTCCAACAGGTCTGCTTCCAGGGCATCGCTGTAATCCCTCACCACGGTGAGGGTTCGGATCAGTTTCCCGAGTCACCGAAACCGGCAGCCGCCGCTACCTGCTCGGCGAAGACCTCGAAGCCTTCAATGTCGGTGGCCAGGTTGCGGAAGGTTACCCACTGCTCAGGGCCGACAATGGCGCGGATGATCGCGACCTCACTGCGGTCCTCCTCGATCGCCTCCAGCACGGCGAAGGGGAGCTTCTTGGCAGAGGGGACGGTGAACGTTGCACCCTCGAAGTCAAACGAGGTGCTCGTGTTGGCGGCCTCGGCCTTCTTGGCGGCGGTGGTGGACTTCTTAGCGGTGGTGGCAGCCATGTGGAATCTCCGTAGGTAGAGCGGGAAGAGGTCCGCCGGAACGGCCCAAGGGGGAGTTAGATCAATAGGTGGGGCGCGTGCGGGTTACGGCTGCTTCGGAGCCGGGGGAATGACGGGCGGCGCCGGAGAGATCGACGGGTCGTCGGTGAGGAAGTAGCCGAGCGAGCCGTCACTGTCGAGGGCATCGACGGTGATCTCCAGGCCCTGATTCTTCGTCCGGGTCAGCGAGATCGAACCGCGGTCACTGACCATCGCGCGGCCGACAACAGCGCGGTAGGAAGCTGCGTCGTCGGACCAGTCGACAACGAGGGAGATCTCCGCGAGGTCCGGGTTCGACGCGAGGTCGAGGCGGTACTGGTCGCGGGCGCCGGGCTTCGTCGGGGTCACCTTGACCCATTCGGCGCCGTAGAACAGCTGAGTGGTGGAGGCGTTGACCTGCATCAGGGTGGCTTTGATCTGAAAGGCCGCGCTCTTCACGTATCGAAGTACGGGAACGGAGGACTGCCAGACGGACAGCTCTTCCGTTTCGATCTTCGGTGTGATCTCCGTGCCGTCTTCGCTGGTGTAGCCGAGCTCGATGAAGCCATGGCTGGCGAGGTCCTCGTCCACGGTCTTCGGAAGCGCGGCAGTGGGGAGGGCGCCGAAGTGTACGGAGAGCTTGCCCTTGGGGGCGAAGCGGATCTGAGTGGCGTCATTGGGCATAGGCGTGTCCTTCGTTGGGAGGTGGGGGAAGGGGGCCGTGCGGGCTTGCGACCCTGTTCGGCGCACTCCGCTGGGAGTGGGTTACTGATGGGCGGCACGGCCCCCTGCGCTGCCTCACGACCCCTGCGGCCACCGCGAGTAACGCGCGGTGCGTGGTGCACGGGCAGCGGGTCAGGCGTGGGATGTGGTGAAGAAGAGCGCGATTGCGCCGACGTACCGGTACTCGCCCGAATCGAGGTCGGGGAGGTGAAAGGGGGAATGGATCTCAGATACGTCGAGGACTTGTCCGCCGCCGGCCACCGTGCCGGGAAGTTCGTTGAGCAGGCGCTCGCGCAGTGAGTAGGCGAGATCGGAGGCTTCGCGCATGGAGCGGTGATAGGTGTTGACGGTGATGTCCGCCCGATCAAGCCGGTGGCGGATCACGCGGTAGCCGCCGGTTCCGTCGAGAATCACGGCGGGCGCACCCTTTTGCTTGTCGAGCATCGAAGCGGAGACGGCTATGCCCGCGGTCTCGGGCAGGCCGGTGAGGTAGGCGTGCAGGACGACCAGGGGGTCAGCTGTCATTCGTGCGCCGTTCTCGGTGCACGGCCTCGCGAAGGGGGTGCTTCGCCTCGACCTTCTTCGTCCCGTACTCAAGGTGCATCGCGTGGGCGGCACTCGCGGGAACATCCGCGTCAGGAAAGATCAGGCCGACGGGCCTTCCCTGGTGCCAGAATATGGACGTGCGGACGTTGATTGCTGCCGCGGTGCGGTTCCCCTTGGGCCGACGCCGGTTGTACTTGGCCAGCAGAGCTCGGTAACGGCGCCCAATACGCAGGGTGGCCTTCTCGACCTCCGCAGCCGCTTGTGTGCTGCCTTCGAGGCGCAGCAACGCCCGGTGGTCCCACTCGATTTCGTAGGGAGCGCGGCTCATGGCTGCACGCCCCACAGGTGGACGACTACGTGTCGGAGGCGCCCTCTGTCCCGGCGGATGGGTTCGTGTGAGATGTCGTACCAATCGCCGTTGAATAGAACGCGATCACCCCGCTGCGGTTCAGCCGAAGAGGGAAGGTAGGCGGTCGATGTGGTGGAGCTCAGGCCACGCGTCGGATCGTGATCGGCGGTCTGCGCGTGGGGCTGGACGCTGGCGGGTCCTGACCAGATGCGTCGGGAGCTAGACCAGTCGCGACGGCGCTCGTACGCGTCGGTGACGATGGGAGCGCGGTGAATCTCAAGGATGTCGGCAAAGCGCAATCAGGACCCTCTTGCGTTGGTGGATGTGATGCGGGGCCGGTACCGGCGAAGGGCGTGTTCTGCTGCTGCTGAAAGGCTCTGTGTCGGAGCGGTCGCGCCGTAGGAGACCTCCAGGTCGCCCATCCGCTCGTTCGTGACTCCGGGCTGAACGGTCATCCAGCGCAGTACTTCCGCGCACGCAACGGCAATGACGGTCGATGGCACGGCCTCGTATCCGTACGAGGCGCGCACGGCGATTCCCAGAAAGCGGCTTCCGGCGGGCGGACGCCATCCACGTGCACGCCACAGTGAGCGGCTGCTGAATGACCAGTCGTCGATCAGTGACCCGTTGCTCCACCTGACCTCATGGATAGAGGCAAGGGGGAGCATGGAGCGAGGAAGCCGGAGCTCAGGCCCGGCGACGGCGTCAAGGCGAACCAGGTCGTCATCGTGCAACCTGAAGTCCCTGCCGCAGTGGTCCACGATCAGGGCCGATACGTCGAGGAGGAAGGAGCTGACGCGGGTCCGCTCGTCGTCGGTGAGTGGACGGTCAAGGCGGTCGGCAACGTCCTCAAGCGTCGCCAGGCTGATCGCCATCAGCCTCCTTCGGTGCCGCCTTGCGGCGCGTCCTACGGGGTGCCGGCGGAGGGCTGTCCGTGGCGAGGGAAACGTCCTCTCTCCGGCCGTCGGCGGGTTCTGCAGCGCGCATTGCCGCCACGGCGCTAGGCGGAGAGAGGGTTACGGAGAAGGGGCGGTGCCCTTCGGCCCGACCGCGATCAGCTGCTCAGGCCGCACGATCTTCGCGTCGTAGTGAACGCGGCTCTTGATCGCGTCGGTGAACTTCTTCTCGGGCTTGTACGCCGCCATCTCGGCATGGGGGATGACGACGGACACACAGTTGGTGGCGCCGACAAGCATGTCCACGTTGCGAAGGTTGTCGATCGCGGCTTCCACGAGAGGCTTCTTCGGGGTCTTCACCGTGCCGAGCTGGCTTGAGACGTAGACGGGTACGCCGAGGATCTGACCGATGTGGCCGGTCGGGATGACGGGCTGGCCGCCGTAGAAGCTCGCGTTGATGAACTGCGGATCCTTCAGCAGTTCCTTGCGGAGCGACGGCGAAATGATCAGGTAGCGGTCCTCGGGGGCCTCGATGTAGTCGAGCTGCATCAGCGCCTCAAGGATCATGTCGTAGGCGGAATCCTTGGCGGTGCGCTCGATCTTCTCAACCTTGCTGTGCAGGTCGAGCATCTTCGTCTCGTCGATGACGCCAGCCTCGGCGGTGTTGTAGTCCTTGCCGTTCATTGCGTGGACGATGGTGTCCGCGACGAGGCGATCAAGCGACCGAGCCGTGCGCTTGGCGCGCTGCCGTACCAGTTCGGTCATCTTGTCGATCCCGGGCTGGGTGAACAGCTGGTCGAGGCTGTCGACCTCCAGATGGAAGCTGCTGCCCTTCTGGACCGTCATGCGGATGTAGTCGAGTTCTGCATGGTCGGCCTCGCCGATCTCGCCGTACGACTTGACTACGCCCTTGTCCTCGACCGTGTCGAGGAAGTGCGGGATCCGAATGGTGTCGCCGCCACGCTTGAACTCACCCTCGTAGGAGTGGTTGACGATCAGTGGAGACGAGAGGATGGAGTGCTGTCCGAGGTCCTGGAGGAGCTGCGCCGTCCAGATCTCGGGGGAGAAGGTGCCCTGTACTGCGGAGTTGAGACGCTGACCAGCGTCCTTGAGGAAGGCCAAGAAGTGAACCCTTCGGGGTTAGAGCTCACCTCGCATGACGGCGTCCAGGAGGCCCTTGCTGCGGGCCTCGTTGATCTGGGCGGGAGTCATGCGGGTGAGGTCGGAACGGGAAAGCTGACCAGCCTGGGCGCTGCCCTGGCGGCCGAGGCCGAGATCCTGCCGGTATGCGGGCTGCGCCTTGGGCGCGGAGAGAGTGGCGACGAATGCCGAGATCGCGTCGGTGTCCGGACGGCCGTCCTGGCCCACGAAGCGGAGCAGGTTCAGGAAGTCGGCATCAGGGAGCTGGGCACCCGCCGTCGCGGCCTGGGCGCGAAGCTCAGCGGCAACCAGCTGGCCGCCCACTTCGGTCAAGGCTGCCGTGCGGGCTTCTGCCCGAGCCTGCTCAAGCGCCCTCTCCTGGTCGGTCATGGCGGCGGTGCGGAACTCGCTGAGCTCCTTCGAAGCGTCCTTGAATGCCTTTTCGTTCTTGCGGCTGAGCCCCTTCCACTTCTCGACCTCGGCCCGAAGGTCGGCAGCATCGAGCGGAGCATTCGGCGCCGCGGTGGCGGGTTCCGCTGTGGCTTCCGGAGAAGAGGCAGCTGAGGAAGTGGGGTCGATCATGGTGTCACCTGTCCGTTTCGGAGATCAGTGAGGCCGTCGTTTCGAGGGCCGGGGTTAGCGGCGACTGCGGTCATCGCCTGCGATCTTGCGGGCTTCGTTTCCGGCATTGCCCTGAGGAGCGGTGCTTGCCAGCTCGCGGGGGTCAGGCGGCTGCACCTGGCTGGCGGATCCGCTCGGTAGGGCTGAGGGGAACTCGTTGATCAGCTCCTCCTGGTCCTCCAGGAGCGCCGTGAACCGATCGATCTCCTGGGGGCTGAAGCCTGCGCGCTCCCATAGGGCAGCAGCCGGCACCCCGAGGCTGAACAACTTGACCAACGCGTCGACGTGTTGGGCCTCGCTTCGGTTCTCGACCTCGGCCCAAATGACCGAGGCACCGTAGGCATCGGCGCGCGGGTCGTCCTTCACGCGGAAGGCAAGGCGCATCACCTCGGTCCAGGCCCGTCCGAAGTGCAGGCACCGCTCCCGGGCTTTCGCGACCAAGCCATACTCGGCGGCCTCTGCACCTTCACCGGTTGCGGGCTGGCCCGTCGAATCAATCATCCAGTGGGGCAGCCGAGCGATGCTGGCGAGGTGCTGGGTGAGAAGGTCAATCAGCGTCCGATAGTTCGCTAGGTCGGCCGCCGCAAACTGCCCGAACCTGGCCTGAGGGTCCTCGGCCTGGAGCACCTTGTCGATCGCGATGCGGAATGGCTCGATGGGGCGTCCTGCCTCATCCTCGACGATCTCAAGGCCCGTCACGAAGCGGGCGGGGAAGGCCGCTGTCTCGCTGGCGACCAGGGCATCGCTGCCGGTCTTATTGATCGCGTCCTGGAGAGGGATGATCGACTGCAAGTCGGAGTGAGGGGCACCGGTGAGCCGCGCCCGGTTGCTGATCGGTACGACTGGCACCTGGCCAAGGGGGTTCTCTGCCTCTACGGGAACCGACCAGCTCAGGCCGTCACTCATGGACGTGCAGACGAGTTCCGGGGTCCAGAGGGTGACGTATTGCGTGCCCCAGTCATCCACGAAGAACTTGGCGGCTGCGTCGAGCTCGGTACGGCTCCCTGGCCGGTACTGAACGACGACGTTCTCTGCTGATTCGCAGGAGATCACGGGTTCGCCGTCCACGCCGGCCCAGACGATCGCGTACGACTCGCCGTGGATCATGGCATCGAGATGGGCGGCGCTAGCCTGCACATCCATTGAGTTGCGCTGCCAGATAGCTTGCGCGTCGGCGTCGGCATCCGGGTCGTCCGTCATGCGAAAGCCGGTGATCCTGAGACGCTCGTTTACGGCGTCGATGACCAGGCCGCACAGGTTGTCTGACCAGTCGCTGAAGGTGTCAGCGAACGCGGTGTTGTAGAGGGCCTGGGCGAAGGGCATGGTGGCCTGGCGGCCCTCGTAGTAATCGGAGTACCGACGGATTCGCGAGAGCTGTGCACCGTGCTTGCTGCGCAGGTACTGAACCCAGTCAAGCGGGGTCTCGGGCCTGCTGGTGAAAGTAATTATCTTATCCAAAGCCGACTACGCGCCTCCTCTTTCGGTTAAGTCGACCGTCGGCTATCGCGTCGGCACGGGCCTCGAAAGCGAGAATGGCGCAGACCGCAAGGTCTATTTTGCGTTTCGACTTGGGACTGTCCTTGCGGATGAGGACCCCTTGGGGAACTTCCCTCGCCACGGCATTGAGGACGTGTCGAGTCAGCTTTCCCTTGATCTTGTCGAGGCCCTTGTCTGAGTGCTGGACATCTCCCGTTGTGACTGCCGTACGGAAGCGCTCGATCGCATTTACCATGCGGGACGGCTTCGACGTCCAGTATTCGAATACCTTGTCGTCGCCGTAAGCCAAGGCCCACCGGCCAATAGCCTCCTGCCAGTACGGCGGATCGCAGTAGGCCCACTCAACGTTGTACTCGTTGAAGGCGCGTTTCATTGCTGCTTCCACAGCAAGGACGTCGACCTCCCAGTCGGGGCCGGCCTTCTCGGGTTTCTCCCAGACGCCGATAGTGAACAGGCGTCCGTCGCGAAGCCTGCAACCGACGATTCCGGTGGCATCGTTGAAAAGGCTGCCGTCGAATCCGATGGATATTTGGTCACCCGGGCGAATGGGGTCTGTGTCGGTGTAGCAGGCATCCCACTCGATCTTGGTCATCCAGGTATCGGCAGACTCGGCAATATTGTTCAGGTAGAACCTGTAGTCGTGTGCCGGGTTCGTGCCGTAGATGATGACGTTGACGAGCTGATCAATTGGAGCCCACCAGGAGTCGCCGTAGGCTTCCACCAAGCCCGCACGGACAGCGTCGGGATCCTTGAGGTCGATGTTTGAGACGGCCTCGCGGCAATCGTAGAGAATCAGCGGATTGCCGTTCAGCACCTTCTCGTGTGTGAGCTGTGCTACGGACTCTTCGTTGGGATCATAGGCATTCGTCGTCTGGACAACACGCGAACCCTGCGACAGAGTCTTGTTGGTATTGCGCCCCAGGGTTTCAAAGAACGTGGGGCCTGCGTTGGAGTGGACCCAGTGGTGGGTCTCATCGGCTACGACAAACGGCGGTCATGTGCGGCCCCGGCAGTCTGTATGCCCGCCGGGGCCGCACAAAGGTGGGCCTCGCCCCCTCATTGCCTCGGGTCGACGAGGTGACGGGCGTGATCTTGCCGGGTCGGTTGCCCTTGAACTGGATGACCGTCTTCGAGATATCCAGGTCGTATTCGCGCTCGGCCGGCGACTCGGCGAGCATGCCGCGGATCATGTCCATCGTCTGAGCTGTCTGATCCAGCGACGTCGCTGCAAGCTGGACAAGGGGTAGGTGCACCGCCTTGCCAACCGGGATGAGAGTCCCGTCCTTCGCGGTCTTGACTTCGCCCGTCCAGCGGCATGGGCCGATGAACTCGATGATCGCGAGTGCAGCCAAGAGCGGTGTCTTGCCGAAGCCCTTTGCTCTACGAAGAGTCGCCTCGGTATAGCACCAGGTACCATCTGGCTTCAGTGCATAGAGCCACCTGATGAAATGCTTTTGCTCTTCAGTGAATCGCCAGGGTGCCCCTGCGTTCTCGCCATCGGGCTGAACAATGAATCGCTCGGCCCATGCCAAGATGTGATGGCCAAGGGTGAGTTCAGGCGTATGAGCCGGAAGATTTCCCGTCTGCGGCACAAGGTCACCCCGTCTTTACTTATCCAATCAGCGCATCCAGCACGTCATCGCCCGTCGACTGACTGTCTTCCTGCTTCTTGAGTTTCATTCGAAGCCGCTGACGATCCAGCACGGTTCCGCCCAGTAGGGATTCCTGCTGACGCAGCTCGGCGTAGGCCTTTAGGTCTGCGCCGTCCATCTCATAGATCCGCTGCACTAGCAGGACAAGGATCTTGAGGCGCTGAACGTCGGTCGGAAGGAACTGTTCGGCCTGTGCTGAATTACGCCAGGTGTCCCACCACTCCCGTACCTGGGGAAGGTATCTTTCAGCATCCGGAAGTTCGGGGACTATCCCGGATCCGCTGCCGGAAAGATCGGCCTCCATGTGCTTGTTGCGGCGTACCGCGTTTTCCTTGGGCGGCACACCCCTGCCAGCCATGTAGGCCCCCATTGAGTTAGATAAGTCAGTGTCCCCAGCGACCGCGCCGCGCTTCCCGCTGCGTCTTTGCCCTATGGCAGGTGCTGCAACACGCTGCAAGATTCAGCGGACTATCTGTCCCGCCGGCCGAGACTGGAACGATGTGATCGACCTCGTTTGCCTTCGGGTTTCCGCAGAGATAGCAGCGATGGCTATCCCTCCGAAGAATTGACAGGCGAAGACGATTCCACCCCGGTGACCGGGATTGATTTCGTTTTGATCGGTTGGCCCACGGCTGACGACTGTCGACAACCTTGGGTGCATGCTCTGGGCATCCGCCTGACTTGATGGCGACCTTTGGGCATCCGGATCGGAAGCAGATCTGTAGTGCTCTTGGCAACGAAGTCCTTGGGGGTATCCCCCCGGGCGGGATCAGACCGCACTGTCTGTTGACGTGTTGGAATCCCGCCCGGGGGCGAATGACCTGCAAGGGATCTCAACCTGTTATGGGAAATCAACCTTGCAGGAGGTATTAAATGAGTTCATCACAGGGGCGCTTCGCGCCCTTCTGTTTTCAAAAAAGCGAGGTGCTAACTGCTTTCTTTTTATCTTCTTCTCAATATAGGAGGCGGTGTCACGTTGCTGCGGATGGCGGCGGCGAGTGTGTGACGGTCGTCACGTCACCCCAGGTTGCATCGACGTACAGAGTTAAGTAACTTCGTCCCTGTCGCCGCACAGAAGTGCTTGAGACATCCAGCTCCTCGTTGGATTGACAACCTCAAAGCAACACACGGAGGCCACCCCGAGCGCGTGGGAGGCCCCACAGGAACACGATGTCGACAGAATCGGCATCGCCGTCAGCAGTCCGCCGCGGCTGCATCAGCGTGGGCGGACTGCTGACGGAACAGACTTCTCCCGAGGGGGCAATCGGGCAGCCGGCTGTGCTGGCAGTCCCGCTAGGCCCCTCGGAACGAGAGCAGGGATCGACATGAGCAGTCCCCAGCGGGAACGGGAGAAATGGCGCATCAAGCGCCAGCGCGCACGGCAGGACCTCAGGGTCTTCTCGACCGTTGCACCCGTTCAGAAGCCCGAAGGATTGCGGGTCCGCCACACACAATCGACGTGGAACACCATCCCGATGGAGGTGTTTCGCCTGAACAATCGTGCGATCAGCACAGGAGTCGCTTGAACGAGATCACGCTTGAGGGCGAGGCGGTCGCACGGGCCGCATACAACGCCTTGGCCTTCACACCCGCACGGTCGCCGATCCCGGCAGCCATGTTCTACGTCTCGGATGGAGAGGTGTACTTCCTCGCAACCGATACCTATGCCATCGGGCGACCCACGTTGGGCCACATCGCGGAACCGAACCGTCAGGTTGCGATCGAGCTGACTCGGGAGGACCTGGCCAGCCTCGATAGGCTGGGGCGCGCATGCAAGGGGGAGGTTCGCGTCAGTATGCCGGACGACCGAGGGCTGATCGTCTCCGCTGTGCAGGTCGCGATGCAGGAGGTCATACCGGACCGGGCCGGCGCCCTGACGTACGACCGCGAGATCTGGGATCTGTGTCATTCCCTACTCGACCAGCTCGACGAAAGGAACGCCGACGTACCCGAGCTCGTTGCGCTTGACCCCACGCTCCTATCCAGGTTCGGAAAGATCAAGACGCCACGGGGAACCAGCCCAATGCTCGACATGAAGATCGTCTCGGAGAAGGAGCCGATCCTCATCAAGTGCGGGCCACAATTCAGGGGGGCTCTCATGCCAGTAGACCGAGAAGTAGCCGGAACAGCCGCAACTCGCGGTGGTGACTTCCTCTGGTGAGGGGAAAGGTTAGTCTGTATGCGACCTGTATTGGAGAAGTCGGATGGGGCGCCCATCAATACTGCCGCCGCCGAGCGAACTGTTCAAAGGCCTGGCGACGGGGAGATTCCGTAACCAGGCCGAGATTGCCCGCGAGTATGGCGTGAGCAAGGCTGCGGTAACGCTTGCGCTCGCACCGTACAAGGAAGACAAGATCGACTACCGTGCCTTCATGCCATGGGAGTTCGCCGTTCCCGGCGATGCCTCCAACCACAGGGCGGCACGGGCGCTTCGGCTGCACTTCCGGGCCCAACTCCAGCCCGAGACACTGAGCGAGAAGGACGCCACCGCACACACACAGTGGCTGGCGAGCCTGGTGGATCGAACCCTGGCGTACAGCCCAGAGGAGCGATGGCACTACGTTCCGAGGACCGCCGATCATGGCGGCCTCGTCGCAGTGCTGCCAAGCGGTGTGGACCTTCCCGCGGAAACAGTGACGCTCTACCGTTTGGGCGAGCCCGGATAGGTGCGCCGCAGTTGAGAGCCAAGCGAGCCGCCTCCGTCCATTCACGGAAGCGGCTCGTGGCATTTCAGTACTACGCGGCAGAGGCCGAGCACCACGGTGCCGTAGCCAGCTGGCTCAACGTCTCACCTGCGGTAAGCGTCGCGGCCACAAGCTGGCTCGTATCCTCCGGCATCTTCTCGGCAGGGATCCAGAGGAGGAGGGATCCCTGAATGGTCCCGCCCCAGATCACCGGCACGGCAACGGAATCCCAGCCGTTCATGCACTCCTGCCGGCCGATCGCGTATCCGAGATCGTGGATGCTCGTCAGCGATTCGATCAGCAGGTTGTTGTCCCGAATGACGCCCGGCCCCACACCCTCAGGCACCGGTTCAGCAAGAACCTGTGCCTGAATCGAAGGCGGCATGTGGGCGAGGATCACTCTCCCTGAAGCGCCCGTACGCAGCGACCTGCTGTACTTCACCAACTGGAACGGGTCGATGCCGATCGACAGCGGATCGAAGCTCCCAATGGCGTAGTCGGTGCAGATTCGGCGGTGCCCGACCACCGCGTAGTACGCGACGAGACCATCGGTCGAACGCTGAAGCTGGTCCAGCACCGCATGCGTAGTGTCGGGGCCCGGCGTCTGCGCGAGAGCCTGCATGGACAGCCTGAAAGCACCAGGTCCGAGGCTGTAGCTGCTCCGAGCCCCGGCCTTCACCTGCACGAAAGTTCCGTCAGCAAGTCCGTCTTGAAGGATGCGATACACCGTGGCGACATCAAGGCCCGTAGCCCGAGCGATGGCCGATGGCCCCTGGCTTCCTTCCAGATCAGCGAAAGTTCTCTGCACCAGGAAGACCCGCTTACCGTGCGCGGTCCCCGTCCCCTTGGTACTGGTCATTACCCATCCCGTCCCCTGAGCCCTGTGCTGCTCTCCTCGGCAGTACGCGGGCTACGCGAATGCCACCGGTTCATCCTGATACCCGGCGTTAGGTGGAGGTTACTACTGGGTTCAGACAAGTTACTACCGAGTTGGATCGAGGGTGACCTTGCCCGTCGTGGTTCGCGCCTGAAGGTCGATGTGTGCCTGGGCTGCATCTCCGAGTGCATAACTCGGGCCGGTGATGGGGCGAAGCTCTCCTCGGCCGGTGGCTGCGAAGAGGGCGGACATGCTGTCGCGCAACGCGTACCGCTCGCCGTACAGATTGGGCAACCAGAAACCGGAGACCTGCTTGGACTGCTGCATCAGCGCGGCTACTGGCACGGTGCGCTGCACGCCAGATACGGCGCCGTAGACCGCCATCCGGCCCCGCGGTGCGAGGGCTTCAAGCGTGGCGTCGAAGACGGATCCGCCGGTCATTTCCAGGGCGCAGCTCACGGGGCCTTCGGCGGCGTCGAGGATGCGTTCCTTCAGGTCCTCGGTCGTGCTTGAGTCCAGAACCACGTCGGCGCCAAGGCCTTGTACCAGCGCAGCCTTCTCGGGACCGCCGGCCAACGCAATGACGCGTGCTCCGATGGACTTCGCGAGCTGCACGGCGAGGGATCCGACGCCACCGGCGGCGGCGGGAATCAGCACCGAGTCTGCCTTGGTGACCCTGAGCACGGTGTGGAGGAGGTGCCAAGCCGAGTTGCCTTGTAGCGCGAGGGCGGCGGCCTGGTCGTCGTTGACATCGTCAGGCACGTCCCACGTCACCCGGCGATGGACGAGCGTCTGCTCTGCATACCCGCCGCCTCGCGAGAGGGCGACGACACGGCGACTGCCTATAACACCCATCACCTCATTGCCGGGTGTTACAGGGAACTCGATGGGCGCCAGGTAAGAGTTTTCCCGCAGGTGGACATCGGCGTAGTTCACGCCTGCCCGAGTGACGGTCACGACGTGATGCCCCGCTACCGGGGTTGGCTCCGGCACCTCAAGGAGCTTCAAGACCTCAGGTCCACCCGACCGCTTCATCACTATAGCGCGCATGATCATTCCTTTGTAGGAGGCGATTGTAAGTGCCATGTTAAGGGCGCTGGGGCGTGCTATTGACCTCATTTCGCCACGTGAAATGAACCTGCGGTAACACCGTGGACTTCATTTCACCACGCGAAAACATACCTATTGGCATTGACGAGAGGATTTCAGTTACATAAGTTAGCTACATGTAATCCAGGAGGGCTTGCCTTGGGGTGCCCTCCATGTGGTACGTGCGCGACCCCCGGGGGAACGCCGGGGTAGGGGAGTAGCAGTGGCAACACCGACCATGGTTTCCACTAACTATGCGTCATTGCTCGAAAAAGATTCGACCATCACGCGGATCCTTGGGGGAATGGGATCTGTGGCCGGCATGGTCATGCTGTTCGAGCACGACGAGGGAGAATACATCGTGCATTACCACTGCGAAAAGACGGATGGCCGTCAGCATCGCAGTCACTTCGAAGTAATTCCTGACGGGTACCGCTTTGTGGGGACTGAGCGGATTGACGGCTACGAGTACATGCCAAGAGCGGGAGGGGATAGGTTTGCCGATATCTACCGGCGGGACTAAGCCGCGTAGTCATAGTCAGTACGCAAGATTCGCGCAATGCGGACTTGCGTACAGGCTCGAAAGAGTGGATAGGAAGCCGTCGAATCCGGCCGGATGGTTCATTCAGGGAATCGCCGTACACCACGGCGTGGAACTGTATGAGCGATCCGGCCGCACTCTTACCCGGGCACAAGTGGCCGAAGCCTACTGCCAATCCTGGGATCGCGAGCTCCACGCCGGCCGAGCCAACCAGCCGGACGAAAGCCGCTGGATGACGGGTGGATTCAAGTCCGCGGCAAAGGACCTGGCTGACCGCAAGGCCTTGGGGGAGCACCAGGTCCTCGACTACATCAGATACGCCGAAGAGGTCAACGAGCACGAAAGTATCTGGCATGCGCCCGATGGGAAACCCGCGATCGAGCTGGAGTTCCGCATTCGCGTCGGTGACGTGGTGGTCCGGGGGTTCATCGACCAAATCGTGCAGACGCCCTACGGCCTGACCGTCAGGGACGTCAAGACCGGTACCAAGAAGCAGCCCTCAGCTCTCCAGCTCGCGCTCTACCGACGAGCCGTCTGGGAGATGTACCAAGTTGACATCACCTGGGGCGACTACTTCGAATGCGCCCGGCTCGGTCGTTCACCGAAGCGCGGAGCCCCCACTGACCCCATCGACCTCACCACCATTGACCAGCACTGGCTAGAACGGCAGTACGCGGCGATGGACGCCGCAGAGCGCAATGGTGTCTACCTGGCGAACCCGGGAGACCACTGCGTGACGTGCGGAGTCCAGCAGCACTGTCCAGCAAAGGGAAACGCGTGACAGCGGCCTTCACCTGCACCTTCCGCCCGGCCCCGACCGTCGAAATCACCTTCCACGGCGAGACCCCGATGACTGTAGGCCCCAACGTCGAGGCCTTCGCGCACGCGGCAGCCCGATACGCCGACCTCCTCAACCACGCACAGGCCGCCTTCACCATTGGCGACCTCGGCGCAACTGCCATCAGCACCATCAGCAAGTAACTACCCAGCAAAGGAACACGCTTGAGCTTCTTCGCGCCCAGCGCCCCCACCAACTATGTGAAGTTCACCAACCCCGGCGACTCTGTGGCTGGCTACGTCGAGGAGGTGGGGGCCCCGTACCCAGTCACCGAATACAAGACCGACAAGCCCAAGCTCGACTCCAAGGGCAACCCGGTCATGCAGGTGCGAGTCATCCTCGCTACCGACCAGAGCGCGGGCCAGGGCGACGATGGCCGACGGTCCCTCTTCGTCTCCGGATGGCGCATGACCACGGCCATCGGCGACGCCATGCGCCGAGCCAACGAGGCGGCCGACGAACCGCAGCCGGGGGCCTTCCTGAAGCTGACGTTCGCCAGGCTTGGGCAGTCGTCGGGCGGCATGGCACCGCCGAAGGTCTACGTGGCTGAGTACACGAAGCCGCCGCACGCCAGCACCTCTGTTGCCCCTCCGGCGCCCGCTCCCGCAGCAGCAGCCCCGGCGCCGAACGCCGGATGGATGCCTCCGCAGAACACGCCTCCGGCACCCTGGTGACCGAGGCCTCTTTTTTTACTCAATAACTTAACTCTGTACATTCGTGGCCGGTGTGTCTCGCGCACACCGGCCACCCCTTCGACAGGGGAGGCCGCCATACTCACCCTCACCCAGGCACTCAACAAGCGCGGGGCCGCAGGCGAGCCGATTCCGATCGGACTCAAGGCTCTTGCGGATCTCGGCATTCAGATACGACGTGGACAGCTCCACCTCATCGCTGCTGGTCCGGGAACCGGGAAGTCGGCTCTGGCCCTCAACATGGCGATCAAGGCGGCCGTCCCCGCCTTCTACTTCAGCGCGGACAGCGACGCCTACACGCAATACGTGCGCAGCGCCGCCAACGTGAGCGGATGGACCACGCAACAGGTCGAATGGGCCATCGAGCAGGAACAGACCGCCACCCTTGAGGCTGTCGTTGCTGCCATCGACATCAGGTGGTCCTTCGACGCCTCACCCAGCCTTGACGAGATCGAACAGTCCCTCATCGCGTACGCGATGATCTACGGCTGGCCCGCCCTGGTCGTCATCGACAACGTCACCAACGTGGACGCTCCCGAGATGGGGGAAGGACATGCCGGCCTCGATGAACTCTGCGCCTTCTTCCACGACCTTGCCCGGCGGATGGAGAGCGCGATCATCCTTCTTCACCACGTCACCGGCGTCTACAACGACGGTATGAACCCGATTCCGCTGAGCGGGATCAAGGGCCAGGTGGGACGTGTGCCGGAGGTGATCCTCACGCTGCACCGGGGCGGTACGGAGCACGAGGGCTACGACCTCCGGGTCTCGAACGTCAAGAACCGGGGTGGCAAGGCCGATGCATCCGGCTTCACCTTCGCGCGGCTCAACTGGCAGCCGGAAAGGATGCAGATCAGTGGCTAACCCCCGTCCGCGAAAGCTGGCCAAGCCCAATGGCGCCGCAGTCAAGGCCCGGGGTCGCAACTGGGAGAACGAGCTCGTCCAGGTCTTCCGCGACCTCGGATACGCCGACGCCAAGCGAAACGGCGCGATCTACGGATCGGCCGACCGCGGCGACATCGGCGGCGTGCCACTTACCGTGCAGGCCAAGGCGGTTGATCGGATCCAGCTCTGGAAGCACCTGGACGAATCGATAGCGCAAGCCCAGCGAAACGGGACCGGTCTCGAAACGTGCGTCATCTACAAACGGCACGGCGCGAGCACGATTGAATCCGCGTGGGTAATTCCCGGTGCCTTCGCTATGCGGCTCCTCCATGCCTATTACTCCAGCTGAGAAACCGGCGATCCTCGCAGTCCTCACGCATTACTTCCCGGACTGGCAGACACCCCGTCGAGATAGCGGCTCGTGGCAGCCCTGTCGCTGCCCGGACAGTAGTCACGACGACACTACGGCCAGCGCGTCAATCAATATCGACGAGAACGTAATCCACTGTCACGGCTGCGACTTCAGTCATGACAGTTGGAGCATCATCATGGAAGAGGAACGGTGTGACTTTCTCGCCGCCATCGAAGCAGCGCATCGAATACTTGGAACTAGCGGCGGCGACCTACCAAAAGCAGCTTCAGGGTTCACCCGCCGCCGAGTATTTGACGAGTCGCGGCCTCACCCAGGGCAGCGCTCAATACTTTCGGCTCGGATACGTCGAAAGCCCAGTATCGGGCCATGAGCGCTACGCCGGTCTTCTGGCTATCCCATACATAAACCGTCAGGGTGTCGTTGCCATCCGCTACAGATGTATCGAAGGCCACGACTGCAAGGCGATCGAGGGGCACAGCAAGTACACGCGAGAGCCCGGCGACAAAGCAAAGATCTTCAACATTCTCGCTCTCGCGAAACCGGAGAAGCGAATTGCCGTTTGTGAGGGCGAGTTCGACACCATGACGGGTTGGCAAAACGGCATACCGACGATCGGAGCCGCAGGGGCCAAGTCGTGGATGCCGATTTTCAACCGCCTTATCCGAGGCTATGACGAGGTAGTAACGCTGGCGGATGGCGATGACGCTGGACTGCTGCTAGCCGACACCATCGCCGAAAAGAACGAGCATGCAAAAACCAGGCAGATGCCCCACGAGAGTGACGTGAACAGCTACTTTCTGGAGCAGGGCAAGGAGCGTCTACTTGAGTACACGGGATTCTGAGATGCCGCTGTTTCGGATCGGGGCGCTGGTGTCGATTAGGCACAAGCCGTACGCCAGCTACCGACAGCATGCGGGAAAGCGCGGCACCGTACGGGAGAAACAGGGTCGAGACCCTGATGCGGGTCAAGCGTGGTCGGTATCCATCGAAGGTGGGGGCATGATCACGCTTTTCGAAGACGAGATGGAGCTCATCGAAGTGAACTTCCCTAACGGGCGCCACGATCCGGTGAGCGGCCCTAGCTACTACACCAGCGGATACAGCAACGGGGCTCAAGTGATCGACCTTATTGAAAGCCTTCCATTCAACCGCGGAGCCGCAATCAAGTACCTTGCGCGCGCCGGAAGGAAGGACGACGAAATCCAGGACCTTCGCAAGGCTCACTGGTACATAGAGCGCGAACTCGTGCGAATGGGGGCTAGCCTTTGAAGCGCATCGTCCTCATTTCCGACCTTCAAATGCCGCTCGAACACCGCCGGGCAAACCGAGCTGTCATCAACTTCATCCACGACTACCAGCCGGACGAGGTCATCAATATCGGTGACATCAACGACTACACCGCCCCCGGCCGATGGTCCGCCGGCCAGCGCGCCGAGTACGGAATGAACGTCCGGCAGGAAGCCGCTTACACCCGGCGCAACCACGTTGAACCGATCCGTTCAGGCTACGACGGACCGTACGTGCTCCTCGGCTCCAACCACGGTGAACGACCGCAGCGGTACCTGTCCGATCGCGCGCCCGCCCTCTACGACTCAGAGACCTTTCGTGAGGACAAGCTTCTCCGCCTCGCCGACTACGGCATGCGGTTTGAACCGAAGCGGTACGACTTTGCGCCCGGCTGGAGCGCAATCCATGGGCATGCGCGCGGCATCAGCCTTGCCCGTTACGCGGGAGGCACGGCGATCAACGCGGCCCGAAAGCTACAACGGTCCGTTGTGATGGGCCACACCCACCGTGCGGGCATCGTCTCCGAAACCACCGGTCCCGAAGCGTCTCGGACGCTGACCGGTGTCGAGCTGGGCCACCTCATGGACATCAGGAAGGCCGCCTACCTCGGCACCGAACGCCTTGCTAACTGGCAAATGGCCTTCGGCCTGTTCTACGTGGACGGCGCCACCGTCGTACCTCATCTCATCCCCGTACAGCGCAACGGGAGCTTCGTTGTGGAAGGCGAGCACTACAAGTGACCGATATCAACCCCGAGATCATCGACACCGCCAAGAAGGCGGCCATCCGGCTGGCCCGCGAGAACTCGTACTGCGACGCCGACGACATTGCTCAGTCCATCCTCCTCAAGTACTGGGAGGCCAAGACACGCTTTGACGGCTACGAGCCGGCGGCGCTCTACACCATCTTCCGAGGCATAGGACTGGAGTACTGCAAGGCCGAGCGCCTGCACTACACCTACGTCACCGCGGAGTGGATCTACACCCCCAAGGAGGTTCGGAACGTTCTTCAGCACGCCTACTACCGTGAGGAAGCCCGGGAGATCATTCCCAATCGCAAGGACGATCTCATGCGTGTAGCCAACGACCCCACGAGCATTGCACTCAGCATCTGGGACATCGACGAAGCGATGGGCGGCCTCTCGGATACGCACCAGGCCGCCATCGAGCGGGCCTTTCTGCATGAGGTGAAGCCACCTCACGGAAGCGCGGATGCCAAGTCGCTTCAGCGAGCCATTGACCGACTCACCGAGCGACTGAACAGCAAGACCGACATCCGGGGCAGGGAGCGGGCAGGCGTCCAGAACAAGGGCCGGAGTCGCACAGCCAGCTCGGCGGAAGCCAGCTACCAAGGTGCGGCCGGCGGCTCCATTGCCTACGTGATGGATCAGCGGATCGGGGCGTGAAGGACGTGCCTGATGCCCTCTGTTCATGGCTCACCACCAATGGCAATGGACTCGCCGTGATCTGTGCGGCAACCACCTTGTCCCTCATCTCGTGGACCTGCGGATTCATTACGCGAACCGCCATTGACACCATCGTGAAGGAAGACTGTGACTGCCTCTAGCCTGCCCGACCCCGACGAGTTCGCCGCCTACCTTGAAGGCCTTGATTCCGCCCTGATCAGCAACGCACGAGCTGACGCGTACCAGGCGGCCACCAATCAGGCCATTGAGGTGATCCACCAGGCCGCCAAGGTCCGCCAGGCGGCCGTTGAGGCCGGATTCTCTGCCGTTGCCGCAGAGGAGATGGCCCGCGACTACTGGGAGGTCGCCAGCGGCCTTGGGGAGGGTGCATGAGCCTGAGGGCCGCTGAGACCCGCAGCGTTTCTCACTACTGCCCAGGCTGCCAGGAGTGGGGAGATGAGGCGGAGACCGCTTCCGTCACGGCGTCCTACGGAGCGACAACGATCTGCTGGTCCTGCCGCGACGTCCTCGACAACCTCGGCCTGTCCGACTGACCGACCTTACTGATCTAACTTACGGGGGCCAAGAATGACCGAAGAGGAGTGGATGGAGCGCGAGTTGGCGAAAGCGCCTGAGCGTGACGAGATGTGGCGCAAGATGGTGATGGAGCTATGGGGCCTCAAGGAGGCCGCATAGCAAAATGCCCCCTCCTTCGGGAGGGGGCATTTTTGCGTTAGGCCCAAACGATCTCGATGAGTTCGGGGTCGAACCTCTTCCCCCTACCTGCCGGATGAACCATGACTGCCCTGATGCTCTGCCGGAGGCGTTGCTTCTTCTCCGAGACGCTGTAGCCATCCCAGTCCTTGAGGAGATTGGGAGAGGCGTCCTCGCGCTGGACCTTCAACGCTTGGAGCTTCCGGCGTTCACGCCGCAGATCGTTCTGTTCCTTCTCTAGCTCTTCTATGAGGTCGAGCGCCCTGATGGCGGAGATGCGTCGCTCGCGGCGCCGCACGTTGACCTCCTCGATCTCCTTGTCGATCTCCCGGAGCCTGGCGTCATTCTTGGTCTCGTCTATTTCCTCGGCTTTGGTGACGACGCCGAGGCTACGCCGTACTTCGGCAAGGAAGACTCTGATCACAAGCTCTTCAATGGGGGGGCCGACGCGCGTGATCCCTCCGCAACCCCCCTGATTTGAGAGGCAGGCGTATCGGTAGCCCCACTTCTCGTAAGCCGTTGTGCCCTTCGTGTACGGGTTGGCCAAGAGGGGAAACGAGCACTTTCCGCAGCGAACGAAGCCTGACAGAACGTACTTGTCACTGGTGTCGTGCGGCTGCTGATTTCCGTCCTTGCGGTCCTGCTTACGCTTCTCCAACGTTTCTACGCAGGCTGCCCATTCTTCAGGTTCCACGATCTTTGGCCAGTTGCCTTTCACCGGCTGGCCATCTACGTAGAGAACGTGGTCGGGCAACCAAACCTTCTTGCCCCCGCGCCGGTCCGCCTGAGCAAGGTAAGCAACGTATCCGCACACGGCCGGGTTAACCAGGTAGCTCTCCACTGTGCTGTGCTGAAGGTTGTACTTGGCCGCCCCCTCCTTGCGGCGCTTGTCAGGCCGTGGTTCATAGCCGAGTGCGATGAGCTGCTTTCGGAAGTTCCCAACTCGCAATCCCCCCGGTACCGCCCGGATCGCGGCGGCCAGAAGCCGCGACTCTTCCGGGTGAAGGGTCCCATCGCTGTTCCATCCAAACGCGCGTCGCCCGTGGTGCCTACGGCCCTTTTCGGCGTTCGCCAGGTTGGTGCCACTCGTACGGCGTTTGGTGTTGTAGACCTCCACGCCGCCCATGGTGGCTTGCATCATGAACATGGCTCGACCCTCAACAGTTGAGAGGTCGGTACCGCCGTCTACGGAACGTCCGACGAGTTTCGGGTTGATCGTGTAGAGGCGATTGATGCGGGCCGCATCGTACTCAAGACGGGCCACGCGGTCGGAGTGAGTGAAGACAATGCCCTCGATCACGCCGCTCTCAAGGTCTTTGAGCATCTGCTCGAAGTCCGGGCGGACGATAAGGGGGTCTGAGGCCGGGATGTTGTTGTCGTTGTACTCGCGAACGATCGTCCAGTTCAGCGACTCGGACAGGACGCGGTTCCGCTTGAACTGGGTGGCGACCTGCTCGCCCTCCTCGCGGTCCGTCCTCCCGGTCTTGAGGGCCTTGTCTTCCGAGAGTCGGCCGTACGAGCCAACCGGCTTGAAGGTGGCGCTGACGCCAGCCGCTGCGAACGTGCCGCGACGCACGTTTTGCCTGGTCAGGGACATGGTCGGTGTCATGGCGCGAGTGTACAGGGTTAAGTTATGGGGCGTACAGGGTTAAGTTACTCGGCAAAAAATAAGGGTTATCTAGTGGTCTTGGGCCAGAAGAAGACCACGCGCCACTTGCCCTCGTAGGTCTTGTGGTCGATCTGGGCGAACTCGCTGCCCGCTTCGAGCGAGACACAAGCGGTCAGATCGTACGAGGGGAACTTGTCGCCGACAGTGAGCACGCGCTCTCCTAGTGCATTGGAAAGTGGCCCTTTTGGGGGCTTTCCGAGAGGGTTGGACGGATCTCACATGCTGGCACACCTGCATTGATTACAGAAATAGATACTCTTGTCGCGGGTGATCGGAGGTACCTATCAGTGGCTGTCGGTAATAGAGGACTCAAGCAGGCGACGCTCGCGCAGCTGCGCGCCTTCGTGGCCGTCGCGGAACACCTGCACTTCCGCGACGCGGCCGCCGCCATCGGCATGAGCCAGCCCGCGCTCTCCGGATCGGTCTCCGCGCTGGAGGAGGCCCTCGGCGTCCAGCTGCTGGAGCGCACCACCCGCAAGGTGCTGCTCTCCCCGGCGGGCGAGCGGATCGCCGCCCGCGCGCGCGTGGTGCTCGACGCCATGGGCGGGCTGCTGGCGGAGGCCGAGGCGGTACGGGCGCCCTTCACCGGCGTGCTGCGCCTCGGGGTGATCCCCACGGTGGCCCCGTACCTGCTGCCGACGGTGCTCGGGCTGTTCCACCGGCGCTACCCCGGCATGGACCTCCAGGTGCACGAGGAGCAGACCTCCTCGCTGCTGGAGGGGCTGACCGGCGGGCGGCTCGACCTGCTGCTGCTCGCCGTACCCCTCGGGATGCCCGGGGTTACCGAACTGCCCCTGTTCGACGAGGACTTCGTACTCCTCGCGCCCCGGGACCACCCGCTCGCCGGGCGGCGCGACATCCCGCGCGAGGAACTGCGGGGCCTCCAGCTCCTGTTGCTCGACGAGGGGCACTGCCTGCGGGACCAGGCGCTGGACATCTGCCGCGAGGCGGGGCGCACCGACGGGGCGGACGTCACCACGACCGCCGCCGGACTGTCCACGCTGGTCCAACTCGTCGCCGGGGGACTGGGGGTGACGCTGCTGCCGCGCACCGCGTTGCGGCTGGAGACCACCCGCAACGAGTACCTGGCCACCGGCTGCTTCGCCGAGCCCGCGCCCTCGCGGCGGATCGCGCTGGCGATGCGCACCGGCGCGGCCCGGCAGGAGGAGTTCCGGGCCATCGCGGCCGCGCTGCGCGAAGCCGTACGCCCGCTCCCGGTGTGGCCGACGGACTGAGCCGGGCCTGCGGGAACGGGCGTAAGGCGCACGGGGACGTACGGGCCCGCGCGCCCGGTGTCACTCCGTGCGCAGGCCGTCCGGGCGCATCAGCCGCAGCAGCGGCGGCAGGCTGAGCAGGGTGACCACCAGGGCGACCCCGGCGCCGATGCCGGTCATCGCCGCCACCGAGGCCCAGTCGACGCGGACCCGCACGTTGCTCATCCGCATCAGGACCGCGCCGAGCGCGATGCCGACGGTGTTCGCCAGCGCCAGGCCGAGGCCGATCGGCAGGGCCGTCTGCCAGAGCACCGACAGGCTCAGCGTGGAGCGCTTCGTACCGAAGGCGACCAGCGAGGACAGCAGCTTCTTGCGCTCGCGCAGCTGCTCCAGCTGGGAGACCAGCAGGCTGGCCCCGATCAGCAACAGCACCAGCGTCGCGCCGACGAACAGGCCGGTCCGGATGGAACCGAAGCGCGCGGAGGTGTGGGTCTGCGCGAGGGTCATCGCGGTGGCCAGCGGCTCGGCCTTGAAGGACGCGTTGCGGGCCAGCTCCAGCCCGTCCGGCACGGCCGGGTCCACCAGTACGTACACCTGGGCGAACTGGTGGGTCCCGAGGCCCTTGGGGGCGGCGGCCGGGGTGAGCAGGACGCCGGTGCGCAGCAGCCCGATCGGGTCCTTGCGGGCGAGCGCCGGGCGGGCGTCGGCGGGCACGGTCCAGGCGACCGGCGCGGAGCCGTCCGCGTCGGCGTCGGTGCCGTGCGGGTTCCCGACGTACAGCCTGGTGCCCGGCGCGGCGGAGGCTCCCGGCGGTGCGGAGGCTCCCGGCGGCGCGGAGGGGTCGGGGGCGCCGGTCAGGACGAAGGCATCGCCGTCCTCGCAGGAGGGCAGCCGCGCGAGTTCGGCGAGGGCGGCGCAACTGCCGATGTGGAGGTTGACGTCCTGGCCGTCCCGGTCCGGGTCGGGTGCGCCCGTGGTGGAGCGCAGCGCGACGGCCTTGGTGATGCCCTTGCTCCGGGCGACGGTCGCGGCCAGCTCCTCGATCTTCGCGTCGGTGCCGTGCCGGGGCATGATCGACACCGTGGCCCGGGCCGGGTCCTGGCCGGTGTCCTTGGTGTATTCGCCCTCCGTGCCGGCGAAGAGCATCTGCAGGGCGATGGCCCCGGCGACCGCGACCGCGATGCCGTTGACCAGCCGGGCGGCGGTGCCGCTGGTGAGCTGGAGCCGGCGAACGGCCAGCTGCCAGGAGACCCCGCCGGCGCCGCCGATCCGGCCGACGACCCGCTCCAGGATCCAGGGCAGCAGCGCGGTGATGCCGACCAGCAGCAGGACGACGCCGCCGGAGACCTGCCACTGGTTGAACTGCCCGCCCTCGTTGCCGCGGCCCATCATCGGGGCCAGCAGGCCGAGACCGGCGAGCGGCAGCAGCAGCCGCCACCAGATCCGGCGCCTGCGGGGAGTGGCCGTACGCACCACGCCCAGCGGCTCGATGACCACGCCCCGCAGCGCGAGCAGGGTCACGGCGACGGCCGCCGCCGGGACCGCCAGCGCGATGAGGGAGGCCAGCCAGAACTCCGGGTTGAGGTCGTGGGGGAAGACGCTGCGCTGGGAGATGCTCACGGCCCCGGCCAGCTGCCGGGCGACCAGGAAGAAGCCGGTGCCCACCAGCAGGCCGAGCACCGAGCCGGCGAGGGCCTCGCCCGCCGCGATCCGGCGCACCATCCGGCCGTCGGCGCCGACCAGGCGGAGCGCGGCGAGCCTGCGGTCGCGGCGGTCGCCGCCGAAGCGGACGGCGGCCGCGATGAACACGGCGACCGGCATCAGGAGCGCGACGAAGGTCAGCACCACCAGGAGGGTGAGGACGGGATCGAGCGGCGGGGCCTCGATGTGGTTCTCGAAGGCCGTGATCCGTTCCACGTACGCGCCGTCGGCGATCTTCCCGAGCTGGTCGGAGCCGATGTAGAAGTAGAGGTCGCCGGGGCCCACCAGGCCCTCGTCCCCGATGGTGGAGACGATCTTCCCGTCGAGGCGCTCGCGCAGCAGCTTGCCCTCGGCGGTCTTCATCAGCTCGTCGAGGGCGGGGGAGACGGCCATCTCGCCCGGGCCGGGGAACGCGGTGAGCCCGGGCGGCAGCGGGGCGTCCGGGCCCTCGGGCTGCAGCAGCCGGCCGTCGACGCCGTACGAGCGGTACGACTGGTCGACCTGCGCGGTCAGCAGGGTGTCGCGGCCGGGCCGCTCGGCGGTCGGGGAGCTGAACGTGGTGCGCGCGGCGCCGCGCTCGTCGCGGGCCGACATCGCGGACGGCACCGCGCTGGTGATCAGCAGCAGCGCGACGCCGAGGCCGACGCCGATGCCGGTGAGCAGGGTGCGGGTCCAGCCCTCGCGGCCGCCGGCGAAGGCGAACCGGGTGCCGAGGGCGAGGTCGCGCGCCCAGGTGCGGGGCTTGCTCATACGATGCGCTCCATGTCGCGGGACTTGCCGTCGCGCACGACGATCTCGCGGTCGGAGTAGGCGGCCACCCGGGTCTCGTGGGTGACGAGGACGACGGCCGCGTTCGCGGACCGGGCGGCCTCGGTGAGCAGCTGCATCACCAGCTCCCCGTTGAGGGAGTCGAGGGCCCCGGTGGGCTCGTCGGCGAATATCACGCGCGGCTGGGTGACCAGGGCCCGGGCGACGGCCACGCGCTGGCCCTGGCCGCCGCTGACCTCGCCGGGGCGCTTGGAGCCGAGATCGGCGACCTCCAGCTCGGACATCCAGTGCAGGGCGGTCCGCTCGGCCTCCTTGCGCTTGACGCCGGCGAGGCGCAGCGGCAGGGCGACGTTCTCCACGCAGGTGAGCTCGGGGACGAGCTGGCCGAACTGGAAGACGAAGCCGAACTCGCCGCGCCGCAGGGCGCTGCGCTCGGAGTCGTTCATCGCGGACAGCTCGCGGCCGGCGTAGGTGATGGTGCCGGAGTCGGGCGTGACGATCCCGGCGAGGCAGTGCAGGAGCGTCGACTTGCCGGAGCCGGAGGGCCCCATGACGGCGACGACCTCACCGGGGTGGATCGAGAACTCGGCGCCGTCGAGCGCCTTGGTGGGCCCGTACGCCTTGCGGAGGTCCGTGGCGCAGAGCAGGGTGCCGGCCGGGGTCATCGGCGTACCTCCTGGGCGAGCTGGCCGAGGCGGGCGGCGGTGAGTTCGAGCCACCGCAGGTCCGCTTCGAGATGGAACAGGGCGTGGTCGCAGACGAGCTGGTCGGCGAGGTCGCCCTTGCGCTTGCGCTGGGTCAGGATGCGCATGAGCCGCAGGTGCTCGGCGCGCTGGACGTCCAGCAGCTCGGCGGCGCCGCGGCCGGTGAGCAGGGCGAGGACGACCTTGGTGTAGAGGGTCGAGTGGAGGTACGGCTCCGGCTTCTCCGGCTGGGAGAGCCAGGTATCGACATCCGTGATGCCGGCGTCCGTGATGGCGTACCGCTTGCGGTCGGGACCGCCGCCGCTCTCTATCCCGTCGACCTCGACGAGGCCGTTCTTCAGGAGGCGGGACATGGTCGAGTAGACCTGCCCGTAGGCGAGGGGGCGGTCGTGGCCGAACTTCTCGTCGAAGGCGCGCTTGAGGTCGTAGCCGTGGCGCGGGCCGGCCTCCAGGAGGCCGAGCAGGGTGTGACCGATGGACATGCCGGCGACTCTACACCGGGTGTATACCCTCGGTGTATACGCACCGGGTATAGATCCGGAAACGGGCGCGGCCCCGGACCTCCGTAGAGGTCCGGGGCCGCTGTCTTCCGTACGGGCTAACCCTGCGGGCCCCGCCCGGCGCCCTGGTCGGGGGGCTTGGGCGGGCGGCCGCGGGGCGGGATCGGGCCCGCGCCGCCGGGGAGGCGGCCGGCCTCGCCCAGGGCGCGGCGGAGCAGGAACTCGATCTGCGCGTTCGCGCTGCGCAGTTCCTCGCCCGCCCAGCGCGCGAGGGCGTCGTACACCTGCGGGTCGAGCCGGAGGAGTACCTGCTTGCGCGCCTGCCGGCCCGCCTTCGCGGGCTGCTCCGGTTCGCCGTCGGTGTCGGGGCTCACTGGTAGAGGGTGCCCGTGTTCACGACCGGCTGGGCCGCGCGGTCGCCGCAGAGGACCACCATCAGGTTCGAGACCATGGCCGCCTTGCGCTCCGGGTCCAGGTCCACGATGCCCTCTTCCGCCAGGCGGGTCAGGGCCAGCTCGACCATGCCCACCGCTCCCTCGACGATCTGCTTGCGCGCCGCCACGACCGCGCCCGCCTGCTGGCGCTGGAGCATCGCGGAGGCGATCTCCGGAGCGTACGCGAGATGCGTGAAGCGGGACTCGATGATGTGCACGCCGGCCGCCTCGACCCGGGCGTGGAGCTCGGCCGCGAGCTTCTCGGTGATCTCCTCGGCGTTGCCGCGCAGGGACAGGCCGCCCTCGTCGTGCGAGTCGTAGGGGTACTCGATGGCGATGTGGCGCACCGCCGCCTCGGTCTGCGTCTCCACGAACTCCGTGAAGTCGTCCACCTCGAACACCGCCCGCGCGGTGTCCTCGACCCGCCAGACCGCGACGGCCGCGAGCTCGATGGGGTTGCCGTACGCGTCGTTGACCTTCAGGACGGCGGTCTCGTGGTTGCGGACGCGGGTGGAGATCTTCTCGCGGGAGGTCAGCGGGTTGACCCAGCGCAGTCCGTCGGCGCGGATGGTGCCCCGGTAGCGGCCGAAGAGCTGGACCACGCGGGCCTCGCCCGGCGCGACCGTGTTGAGTCCGCTCATCGCGACGATCGCGGCGAGGACCAGCAGGATGCCGCCGAGGATGAGCGCGACCTTGGCGCCGGCCGTCGTGGCCGCGGCGCCGAAGGCGATCAGGCCCGCGCCGGCTATGACGCCCAACAGGCCCAGCAGCAGGGCCAGTCCGCCTCCGACGGAGCGGGCCGCGACCTCCCGCACCTCGTGCGAGGTCCCCGTAGCGGCGTTCGTGCCCGTGTCGATGGCTGATGCGTTTGTCATGGACTGCCCCCGTTTGTTCGGTCGTGGTCGCTCGGACCTTCTAGCAAAGTGATATCACTTTTTGGGTTCTCCGCAACCCTTCCGCCATCCTGTACGTCGGTTCCAGTGATGTGGGTGCTGATTCTCACGTCCGAAATGACCTGTATTGATCAGGGTTAGCCAACCTTTGTCACAGCCTGCGGTGTTAGCTTTCTGAGCTGACGTCGGGGGGGTAATCGAGCGGAGCGGGAGCGATGGGCCGAGCAGAAGCGCGACGGGCGCAGCAGCAGCGCGGAGCGCGGCGGGCACCGGGCGGGCGCGCCAAGAGTGGCAAGGACGGCAAGGGCAGCGCCGGCAAGCCGAAGGGCATACGTCGCTTCTTCACCTGGAAGAAGATCCTCGGAACCTTCTTCGGGCTGATGCTGCTCGGCATGGGCGCCCTGGTGTTCCTGTACTACTCCGTGGAGCCGCCGGACCCGAACGAGAAGGCGACGCTCCAGAGCAACGTCTACAAGTACGCCGACGGCTCGCTCATGGCGCGCACCGGCGGCCTCAACCGCGAGATCCTCCCGATCAGCAAGATCCCGGAGGACGTCCAGACGGCCTTCATCGCGATCGAGAACAAGTCCTTCTACAAGGACAGCGGCATCGACGTGATGGGTGTGGCCCGAGGCCTCTTCAACACCGTCACGGGCAAGGGCAAGGCCGGTGGTTCGACGATCACCCAGCAGTACGTCAAGAACTACTACCTGACCCAGGACCAGTCGGCGACGCGCAAGGTCCGGGAGCTGATCATCTCCCTCAAGGTCGACCAGCGCATGGAGAAGCCCGAGATCCTCGCCGGTTACCTGAACACCAACTTCTACGGCCGCAACGCCTACGGCATCCAGGCCGCGGCCCAGGCCTACTACGGCGTCGACGCCGACAAGCTGACGCTGGAGCAGGGCGCCTACCTCGCCGCCGTCATCCAGGCCCCCAGCCAGTACGACTGGGCGACCGCCGGCCCGAACGGCAAGCGGCTGGTCATGATCCGCTTCAACGCCGTCCTCGACAACATGGTCGAGATGAAGAAGCTGACCCCGGAGAAGCGCAAGGAAATCAAGTTCCAGGAGCCGATCCAGCCCAAGGCGCCCCCGGGCATGGAAGGCCAGAAGGGCTACCTGGTCCAGGCCGCCGAGGACGAGCTCGACCGGCAGGGCATCCCCGAGTCGGAGCTCAAGGCCGGCGGCTGGACGATCACCCTCAACATCGACAAGAACCGCCAGGCGGCGATGGAGAAGGCCGTCCAGGACGAGCTGGAGTCCAAGCTCGACCGCAAGGACACCAAGAAGCGCCCCGTCGACCAGAGCGTGCAGGCCGGCGCCACCTCCGTGGACCCGAAGACCGGCGCGATCGTCGCCATGTACGGCGGCCTGGGCCGGTCCCAGCAGTGGAACAGCAACGCCCTGCGCACCGACTACCAGCCCGGCTCGACCTTCAAGCCGATCGTGCTCGCGTCCGCCCTGGAGACCAAGGCGACCACCCAGGACCACAAGCCGATCAACCCGAACACGCTCTACGACGGCACCAGCAAGCGCAAGGTCGTCGGCAGCGACGTCCCGTTCAACCCGCAGAACCAGGACGACAAGGACTACGGCGACCCGATGATGACCGTGCAGGAGGCCACCAACTGGTCGGTGAACTCCGTGTACGCGCAGATGATCGTGGACACCAAGCCGTCCGCCGTGAAGAAGACGGCCCTCGAACTCGGCATGCAGGACCGTGACGGCTGGCCCGCCGACAAGCCGGCCATGACGCTCGGCACCATGAGCGCCAACACGCTGGAGATGGCCGGCGTCTACGCCACCTTCGACAACCACGGCAAGAAGGTCACCCCGACCATCGTCAAGAGCGCGACGCACAAGGACCGGCAGCTCAAGCCGACCCCCGCCATCGGCGGCCAGGCCATCACCCGCGAGACCGCCGACACCGTCACCAAGGTGCTCACCGGTGTCGTCAACGAGGGCTCGGCGAAGGTCGTCAAGAGCTCCGCCTACGAGGCCGCCGCCAAGACCGGTACCACCGAGAAGAACGTGGCCGGCTGGTTCACCGCCTACACCCCGGAACTCGTCACCGTCGTGGCGATCTTCGGTGAGGAGCCGGGCACCCACACGCAGGTCACCCTGACCGGCGCCGCCGGTGGTGGCCGCGCCGGCGGTGGTACCTTCCCCGCCGAGATCTGGCAGGCCTACACCCTCGCCGCGCTCAAGGGCGTCAAGACGGGCGACTTCAAGCTGCCGGACGCCGAGATGGGCACCCCGCAGCTACCGAGCCGCAGCACCTCCCCCTCGTCCTCGCCGAGCCAGTCCGCGAGCACCAGCTCGTCGCCGAGCACCAGCCGCTCGCCGAGCACCAGCCCGGACCCGAGCCAGAGCTCGACCAAGCCGGACCCGAGCACCAGCCAGAGCCCGGTGAAGCCGAGCACGAGCCAGAGCCCGGTGAAGCCGAGCACCAGCCAGAGCCCGGTGAAGCCGCCGCCGATACTGCCCGTCCCGGGCAACTGACGCCCACCGGATAGCCGGTACCGACACCGCCGCCCCGCAGCGCTCGCGCCGCGGGGCGGCGGTGTTCTCGCTTACGGTTCCGCTTCCGGGCGCCCGCGCCTCAGCCGCCCGAGACCGCCGCCGCGATCCGGTCGCCGACGGCCTTGTCGATGGTGCGCCAGTACTGGAAGGCGCGCTCCAGCACCGGGCCGCTGACCCCGTCCGACAGGTGCCCGCTGACGTTCGCCACGAGACGCTCGCGCGCCGCGTCGTCCAGCACCTGCCGCACCATCGTGCCCGGCTGGCCCCAGTCGTCGTCGGCGCTGCGCAGCGCGTACGCCTCCCGCACCATCTCGCCCGCCGTGGCCCAGCCGGCCGGCTCGCCGAAGCGGCCGACATCGGCCGCCGGGCCCCCGTACGAGTTCGGCGCGTACGGGCGGGCCGCGGCCGACGCCTCGAAGCGCATCGCGCCGTCCTTCGCGTACGAGGAGACCTGCGAGCGGGACCGGTTCGGCGGGAGCTGCGCGTAGTTCGCCCCGATCCGGTACCGGTGCGTGTCGGGGTACGAGAACAGCCGGCCCAGCAGCATCTTGTCCGGTGACGGGCCGATGCCCGGCACCAGGTTGGAGGGCTCGAAGGCGGCCTGCTCGATGTGGATGAAGTAGTCGTCCGGGTTCTTGTCCAGGGTCATCCGGCCGACCTCGATCAGCGGGTAGTCCTCGTGCGGCCACACCTTGGTCAGGTCGAACGGGTTGAAGCGGTAGTCCGGCGCGTCCTCGAAGGGCATGACCTGGACGTACATCGTCCACGTCGGCACCTCGCCGCGCGCGATCGACTCGTACAGGTCACGGCGGTGGAGGTCCGGGTCCTCGCCCGCCATCCGGTCGGCCTCGTCCTGGGTGAGGAACTCGATGCCCTGGTCGGTCTTGACGTGGTACTTCACCCAGAACTTCGCGCCGCCGCCGTTGACCCACAGGTAGGTGTGCGAGCCGTAGCCGTTCATGTGCCGGTACGACCTCGGGATGCCCCGGTCGCCCATCAGCCACGTCACCATGTGCGCGGACTCGGGGGACAGGGTCCAGAAGTCCCACTGCATGTCGTGGTCGCGCAGCCCGTTGTCGGGACGGCGCTTCTGCGAGCGGATGAAGTCCTGGAACTTGCTCGGGTCGCGTACGAAGAAGACCGGCGTGTTGTTGCCGACCAGGTCGTAATTGCCTTGGTTCGTATAGAACTTCAGGGCGAAGCCGCGCGGGTCCCGCCAGGTGTCGGGGGAGCCCTGCTCGCCCGCGACCGTCGAGAACCGGGCCAGCATCTCGGTCCTGCGGCCCGGCTGGAAGAGGTCGGCCTTGGTGAACTGGCTGACGTCGTTGGTCACCTGGAAGACGCCGTACGCGCCCGACCCCTTGGCGTGCACCACCCGTTCGGGGACCCGTTCGCGGTTGAACTGGGCCATCTTCTCGATCAGGTAGTGGTCCTGGAGCAGGATCGGGCCGTCCGGGCCGATGGTGAGCGAATGCTCGTCGCTCTCCACCGGAATCCCGGTGTTGGTGGTCGTGTACGGGATCTTCCGCGCTTCCTGGGTCACGAGGCGCCCTCCCCTGGGGTCGGTCGGTTCGTCTCCTCACACGCCTACCCAGTCAACGCCGATCATGCGCTCCCGGCAACGAGAGCTCGAACCAGACCACCTTTCCGCTGCTGAGCCTGGTCGCGCCCCAGCGGCGGGCCATCCGGTTGACCAGGAACAGGCCGCGGCCGCCCTCGTCGGTGTCCCGGGCGCGGCGCTGGCGGGGCAGCTGAGGGGAGTCGTCACCGACCTCGCAGCGCAGCACGTCCGTACGCAGCAGGCGCAGCGTGACGGGCCGCTCCGCGTACCGCACGGCGTTCGTGACCACCTCGCTCACCAGCAGCTCCAGGGAGTCCTGGAGCTCCTCCAGGCCCCACCGGGTCGTCGCGCGGCGGGCGAACCGGCGGGCCCGGCCCGGAGCGGTCTCCTCCGGGTCCAGGAACCAGTACGCGACGTCGCTCGGCGCGATCCCGTCGAAGCGGGCCGCGAGCAGCGCGATGTCATCGTCGCGGTCGCCCGGGCCGAGCATGTCGAGGACGTCGTCGCAGAGCGCCTCCAGCGGCGGCGGGTGGTCCAGGCCGGTCAGCTGGGCGGTGGTGGCGAGCCGCTCGCGGAGCTGCTCGATGCCGGTCCACACGTCGCGCAGCCGGGACTCCACCAGGCCGTCGGTGTAGAGGAGCAGGGTGGCCCCGGCGGGCGCGTCCAGCTCCACGGCCTCGAAGTCCACGCCGCCGACGCCGATCGGGGCGCCGGGAGGCACCCGGAGCACCTCGGCACGGCCGCCCAGGTGCAGCAGCACGGGCGGCGGGTGACCGGCGTTGGCGATGGTGATCCGGTGCGAGACGGGGTCGTAGACGGCGTAGAGGCAGGTGGCCATCCGGTCGGAGCCGAGGCGCTGCGCCTGCTCGTCGAGGTGGTGCAGCACCTCGGCCGGCGGCAGGTCGAGCTGCGCCAGCGTCTGGGTCGTCGTCCGCAGCTGGCCCATGATGGCGGCGGAGGTCATGGAGTGGCCCATCACGTCGCCGACGACGAGCGCGACCCGGCTGCCGGGCAGCGGTATGGCGTCGTACCAGTCGCCGCCGACCCGGGCCGTCTCGGCGGCGGGCAGGTAGCGGGAAGCGAGGCGGACCCCGGTGGGCTGGGGCAGGCCGTCGGGGAGCATGGTGCGCTGGAGCTCGTCGGCGATGTACGCCTCGCGGCCGTACAGGACGGCCTTGTCGATGCCGAGCGCGGTGTGGGTGGCCAGCTGGGCGGCGACCAGCAGGTCGTTGGTCTCGAAGGCGGGCCGGTCCGGGGTGCGCAGGAACACGGCCGCGCCGATGACGCGGCGGCGGCCCCGCAGCGGCGCCAGGATGGCGCGCTGCCCGCGCGGTACGGGGTGCTCGGAGCCCAGCAGCTCCGGGAGGGCGGCCTTGGCGGCGGCCGAGGACCCGAAGACGGGCCGGACGCCGCGCAGCACCTCGGCGAGCGCCCCGCCGGAGCGGATCTCGCACAGCTCGGCGGCGGGCAGGTCACCCTGCGGGCCGACCAGCGGCAGCTGGCTGAAGTCGAGCTCGCCGGAGGCCCCCAGGAGCCCGAGGCCGCCGAGGAGCCCCGCGCCGCCCATCAGCCCGGTGGGCGCCGGGACGCCCGCGGTCTGGGCGCTCTCGGCTCCGGTCAGGTCGTCGATCGGCCGGAGCCGGTCGGTGCGCCGGAGCCTTAAAACGACCGGGCCGACGGGGCGTTCGTCGCCCACGGGCAGGGGGTCGCGCAGGTAGACGAGGATGGCGTCCGAGAAGGTCGGCACGGTGGCCCGGCACAGGCCGAGCACGATCTCGTCGAGGTCGATGCCGCGCGCGATCCGCCGGGTGGCGGCGCCGACGAACCGCAGCCGGTCGCCTTCCCGCCGGGCGGAGCTGATCTCGGGGATCACGCCGCCGCCGGACGGGCCGGCTCCGGCCTCGCCGTCCAGGGCGTCGGCGTCGGCTCCGGTGTCGATGGCGTCCGCGGCGTTGCGGGCGGCCGCGCCGTCCCGGGTGCGGGCGCTGACCTGGCCGCCTTCGCCGGCGGCCGGGTCGGCCGTCGCCCGGGGCCGGGGCAGGCCGGAGGTCTCGGAGTGCGGGCGGGCGTCGGAGCCCGCCGCGCCGGCGCCGCCCGGTTCGTCGCCCGGGACCTGCGCATGCGTGCGCACGGCCTCGGCGGCCGCGATCGGGGCCTTGCCGTGGCCGGCGTCATCCGTTCCTCCGCCGGAGGCGACGGGCTGCGGGCCCTCCTGGGAGGTGGGGTACTCCGTCACGCGTGGAATTCCGTCCGTTCGCGCTCGATGTGCGCTGCACTCAACTCGGTCAGTCGCGGTATACCCGCTCAGCGGCAGGGGCACCACCGCCCCGAGGTTCCGCGTCCCGCTCGTTACCTCTCGCTCTGCGTTGATCTCCGGTCAAGTTCCGTGTACGGCACGTTATTTACGGATGTACGGGCACGCGGTGCACCGCGTGCCACCCAGCGGAGGACGATCCTACGTTTGAACCCCGGGGGCGCATCAAGGGTCTCATGAGGTCATATGCGCCGGGGTGCGGTCCCAGTCCTCGGGGAGGACCGGAACACCCCAGGCCGGATCCGGTCTCCAGTCCTGCCAGCGGTCGCGGAAGGGCGGCCCCCAGGCCCGGATGACCTCCACCGCGGCGAGCCCGGCCTCCCGGACCCGCGCCGCCTGCTCCCGGCCCATCAGGCCGAGCTGCTGGGCCTGTGCGAACTCGTCCTCGTCCAGCCACTGCCAGCTGCGGTCCGGGTGCACGGCGATGTCCAGGAAGTGGTCCTCGGAATCCACCCCGCCGGCCCACCGGGCGCGGGGCTCCTCCAGGTTCACGTACCAGTTCTTGAACCGCCAGCCGCGCTCCCAGAACAGCCACACCGACCACGGGTCCTGGGGCCGGGCCAGCTTCAGCACCCCGGTGCCGAACCAGCGCGCCCGTACGGTGGTGCGCGGCGCGGTGTAGCGGGTGGCGAGCGGCTCCGCGTGGACGGGGGTGCCGTCGGCGAGCACCGGCTTGACGCACTCGGTGCCGGGGGCCATCCACACGGCCAGCAGCTCCGGGGTGTCCTGGACCACCGTCACCGGGCGGCAGATGTGGACCTGGCCCTTCGGCCCCGGGGCGTGATCGCGGTACCGCCAGAGGATCCGCTCCCCGGGCGCCCAGCGCGTACCCGTCCAGCGCGTGTTCTGCGCGTCGCCGCCCCCGCGACCTCCGGTGCCTGTCATGCGCAGATCTTAGGGCTGGTGCCCCCGCGCCCGCTGCGGTGCAGGTCACCGAGGTGTGCGGGCGCGGGAAACGACCGGATCCGGCCCCCGGGGAGAAACGTTTTTCAGGGTCGTGTCATGCCCAGGACGTCGAGGGCGGCGTCCAGCTGTTCCAGGGTCAGGTCACCCCGGTCGACGTAGCCGGAGTCCAGTACGACCTCCCTGATCGTCTTCCGTTCGGCGAGGGACCTCTTGGCGACCTTGGCGGCCTCCTCGTACCCGATGTAGCGGTTCAGCGGGGTCACCACGGAGGGCGAGGACTCGGCGTACTCCCTGGCCCGGGCCACGTTGGCGGTGATTCCGTCGATCGTCCGGTCGGCCAGCAGACGGCTCGCGTTGCCGAGCAGCCGGATCGATTCCAGCAGGTTCCTCGCCATCACCGGGAGCATCACGTTGAGCTCGAAATTGCCCGCCGCGCCCGCCACGGCGACCGCGGTGTCGTTCCCCGTCACCTGCGCGGCGACCATGAGCACGGCCTCCGGGACCACCGGATTGACCTTTCCGGGCATGATCGAGGACCCCGGCTGGAGGTCGGGCAGATTGATTTCGGCCAATCCTGTGCGCGGGCCCGAGGCCATCCAGCGCAGGTCGTTGCAGATCTTGGTGAGCGAGACGGCGACGGTACGGAGCATCCCCGAGGTCTCGACCAGCGCGTCCCGCGCCCCCTGGGCCTCGAAGTGGTCGCGGGCCTCGGTCAGCGGCAGCCCGGTGGCGGCGGCCACCTCGGCGATCACGGCGGCCGAGAATCCCGGCGGGGTGTTGATCCCGGTGCCCACCGCGGTCCCGCCGAGCGGCAGTTCCGCGAGCCGCGGCAGGGCGGCGCGCAGCCGCTCGACGCCGTAGCGGACCTGGGCGGCGTACCCGCCGAACTCCTGGCCCAGGGTGACGGGGGTGGCGTCCATCAGGTGCGTGCGGCCGGCCTTGACCACCTCGGCGAATTCGGCGGACTTGCGCTCCAGGGCGGCCGCGAGGTGCTCCAGGGCCGGGATCAGCTCGCGGGTGACGGCGGCCGTCGCGGCGATGTGGATGGAGGACGGGAACACGTCGTTGGAGCTCTGCGAGGCATTGACGTGGTCGTTGGGGTGCACCTCCCGGCCGAGCCGCTCGGTGGCCAGGGTGGCGATCACCTCGTTGGCGTTCATGTTGGACGAGGTCCCGGACCCGGTCTGGAACACGTCGACGGGGAAGTGCTCGTCCCAGCGGCCCTCCGCGACCTCGGCGGCGGCGGAGCGGATCGCCCCGGCGAGGTCCTCGTCCACCACCCCCAGGCGCGCGTTCACCGCGGCGGCCGCGCCCTTGACCCGGGCGAGGGCCTCGATGTGGGCGCGCTCCAGGCGCTGCCCGGAGACGGGGAAGTTCTCCACGGCGCGCTGGGTCTGGGCCCGCCACTTGGCGTGCGCGGGGACCCGCACCTCTCCCATCGAGTCGTGCTCGATCCGGTGGGAGCCGGGGGTCGCACCGGTGGTCTGATCATCGGTCATGTTCATTGCCTCCTCAAAAAGTTGAGCAATTGTCTTGTTCGAAGTGTTCCCAACTCCCCTACCGGCCAGTAAATACCGTGGGTAACACCGACAGGGGAGGCGTTCATGACACGTGTACGTACCAGACCCGGGCTCAGATCTACCTTCGCCGCCGTCGCGGCGGTCGCGGCCGCCCTCGGGGGCGTCACCGCCGTCACCCCCATGGCCCAGGCGGCCGCCCCCGCCGCGGCCGTGACCCCGCTGCCGCCCGAACTGGAGGCCGTCCGCGCGGCGGAGGCCACCAGGATCTACGGCGACCCGGCGATCCGCCCGCTGAACGAGCGCAAGACCGGCCTGATATCGCTCGGCGACAGCGAGATCTCGGGCGAGGGCGTCGGCAACTACGACCCCGCCACGAACACGTCCGCCAACCAGTGCCACCGCTCGCCCGACTCCGCGATCCTCCGCACCGGCATCCCGGCCGACCTCACCTTCAACGTCGCCTGTTCCGGCGGCTACACCGGCAACATCCGGATCGGCGGCAGCAAGCAGTACGCCGACGAGCTGGTGCAGAGCGACAGCCTCGCCATCAAGGCCCGCAACACGAAGATCAAGATGGTGCTGCTGGTCGCCGGCGCCAACGACGACCTCCAGTTCGGCCCGGTCATGACCGACTGCGTCACCCGCTGGGTGCTCAGCCAGGGCACCTGCGAGCCCAAGTACTCCCCGGGCTGGCAGGCCCGCGTCGACGGCCTGAAGCCCAAGGTGGAGGCGACCGTCGCGGACCTCAAGACGGTCATGCGCGACGCCGGCTACGCCGACTCCGACTACAAGCTCGTCGTGATGGGCTACCCGAGCCCGATCGGCCCCGACTTCTACGACAACCCGGCCTTCCCCGGCAAGCTCCCCGGCGGCTGCGCCGGCTACGACTCCGACGCGCAGTGGGGCCGCAACGTCGCGGTGCCGGCCTTCGAGAAGGGCGTGCGCGCCGCCGCCCTCGCGGCGGGCGCCACCTACCTCGACAACTCCCGCCTCTTCCACGGCCACGAGGTGTGCATGGAGGACGCCTGGGCCCGCGGCCTCTACCTGGACCTCGGCGACCACTTCCCGTGGGACGAGAACACCGCCCGGCAGTCCTTCCACCCCAACTACCGGGGCCACGGCGCCTTCGCGTCCTGCCTGACCCAGCTGTACGACTCGGGCCTGCGCGAGGCCTCCTGCGCCGACCCGGCGAGCACGGGCACCCCGGTCCTCCAGGCCGGAGCCTGGGACTCCCTCTACGCGCCCCTGAAGAACGAGGCGACCGGCAACTGCCTCGACTCCTTCGGCGGCGCCAGCGCGAACGGCACCAAGGTGGTCGGGTGGGACTGCCACGGCGGCCGCAACCAGGGCTGGTGGTACGACCCCGCGACGAAGTCCGTCCACGTCGAGCTCACCCACGACCGCTGCCTGGACGTCCCCGGAGCCGACTACGGCGCCGGCGCCGGCCTGATCCTCTGGAACTGCCACGGCGGCGCCAACCAGCGGTTCGTCCGCGACGGCGCCACCCTGCGCCCCGCGGCCGCCACCGGCATGTGCCTCACCGTGGCCGCCGCGCACGAGCCGCTGCGCCTGCAGACCTGCGACGGCTCGGCGAAGCAGCGCTTCGCGTAACCGCGCCGACCGCACTCCGACCGACCCGCACTCAGATCGCCCCGCACTCAGGTCGACCGAATCCCGATCGACCCGAATCCCCCCCACACCCGGCCGGCGCACCCCGGCCGGGTGGCCGTACGTCGGACGGTCACAGGGCGTACAGGTGCTCCCGTACCTCCCGGGGCCGGTTGGTGATGATCGTGTCCACGCCGAGGCGCAGGCACAGCTCCACGTCCTCCGGCTCGTCCACGGTCCACACCCGCACCGACAGCCCCCGGGCCTTCAGCCGGCCGACCAGCCCCGGATCCCGGCGGACCAGCTCGATCCCCGGACCCGCGTGCGTGGCGTACGGCGGCCGCGCGGGCCGCAGCCGCCGCTCCATCAGGTACACGGCCGGCAGCCCCGGCGCGAGCCGGTGCATCCGGGTCAGCGCGGTCCGGGAGAAGCTCATCACCTCGACGCGCCCGCCGGCGCCGTCGGCGAGCCCGTACTCCCGGAGCACCCTCACCAGCTCGGCCTCCAGCGCCCCGCCCGCCCGTGTCGGGTGCTTGGTCTCGACGGCCAGCCCGACGGGCCGGTCCGCGGCCAGCGCCTCGCCCAGCAGGTCCTCGAAGAGCAGCACCCGCGCGCCGCGGTGCTCCGCGCCCTTCCAGCCGCCGAAGTCGAGCGCGGCCAGCTCCTCGTACGTCATCTCGGAGACGACCCCGCGCCCGTCGGAGGTCCGCTCGACGCGCCGGTCGTGGACGCAGACGAGCCGCCGGTCGGCGGTGAGCCGCACATCGCATTCGAGGGCGTCGGCCCCGTCGGCGATGGCCTGCCGGTAGGCGGCGAGCGTGTGCTCGGGATGCTCGTGGGAGGCCCCGCGATGGGCGACCACCCTGGTCGCGCGGGCGGTGGAGAGGAACAGCCGGGTCATGCCACAGACGTTATCCGGCCGCGCCGGCCCGGCAGGCGCAGCATGCCGCACCAGTGGGCGAACAGCTCGTGACACTTCACCGCGCCCCGTGCGCGGCGCCCCCGGGGCGGGGGCGCCGCGGGGGGTCAGGCCAGGCCCGGGCCGCGGACCGGGATGTGGGTGAAGGTCGGCTCCGGGGCCGGGTTCTGGAAGAAGTCGTTGCCCTTGTCGTCCACGACGATGAACGCCGGGAAGTCCTCGACCTCGATCTTCCAGACCGCCTCCATGCCGAGCTCCTCGTACTCCAGGACCTCGACCTTCTTGATGCAGTCCTGCGCGAGGCGCGCCGCCGGGCCGCCGATCGAGCCGAGGTAGAAGCCGCCGTGCGCACCGCACGCGTCCGTCACCTGCTGCGAGCGGTTGCCCTTGGCCAGCATGACCTTCGAGCCGCCCGCCGCCTGGAACTGCTCGACGTAGGAGTCCATCCGGCCGGCCGTGGTCGGGCCGAAGGAGCCCGAGGCGTAGCCCTCGGGGGTCTTCGCGGGACCGGCGTAGTAGACCGGGTGGTCCTTCAGGTACTGCGGCATCGGCGCGCCCGAGTCCAGCAGCTCCTTGATCTTGGCGTGCGCGATGTCGCGCGCCACGACCAGCGGGCCGGTCAGGGACAGCCGGGTCTTGACCGGGTGCTTGGTCAGGGTCGCGAGGATGTCGTCCATCGGCTGGTTCAGGTCGATGGAGACGACGTCCGAGGAGTCGCTGAGGTGCTCGTCCGTGGTGTCCGGGAGGAAGCGGGCCGGGTCGCGCTCCAGCTGCTCCAGGAAGACGCCCTCGGCGGTGATCTTCGCGGTCGCCTGGCGGTCCGCCGAGCAGGACACGGCGATCGCCACGGGGAGGGACGCGCCGTGGCGGGGGAGGCGGACGACGCGCACGTCGTGGCAGAAGTACTTGCCGCCGAACTGCGCGCCGATGCCGATCTTCTGGGTCAGCTCGAAGACCTGCTGTTCGAGGTCGACGTCGCGGAAGCCGTGGCCGAGCGGCGAGCCCTCCGTGGGGAGCTCGTCCAGGTAGTGGGCCGAGGCGTACTTCGCGGTCTTGAGCGCGTGCTCCGCCGAGGTGCCGCCGACCACGATCGCCAGGTGGTACGGCGGGCAGGCCGCGGTACCGAGCGAGCGGATCTTCTCCTCCAGGAACTTCATCATGGAGGCCTCGTTGAGGACCGCCTTGGTCTCCTGGTAGAGGAAGGACTTGTTGGCCGAGCCGCCGCCCTTGGCCATGAAGAGGAACTTGTACGCGCCGCCGTCGGTCGCGTACAGCTCGATCTGCGCGGGCAGGTTCGAGCCGGTGTTCTTCTCCTCCCACATGGTGAGGGGGGCCATCTGCGAGTAGCGCAGGTTCAGGCGCGTGTACGCGTCGAAGATGCCGCGGGACAGGGCCTCCTCGTCGGCGCCCTCCGTCAGCACGTTCTGGCCGCGCTTGCCCATCACGATCGCCGTGCCCGTGTCCTGGCACATCGGCAGGACGCCGGCCGCCGCGATGTTCGCGTTCTTCAGCAGGTCGAGCGCGACGAACTTGTCGTTCGACGAGGCCTCGGGGTCGTCGATGATCCGGCGCAGCTGCGCGAGGTGCGCGGGGCGCAGGAAGTGCTGGATGTCGTGGATCGCCTCTTCGGCGAGCGTGCGCAGCGCCTCGGGCTCGACCTTGAGGAACGTACGGCCGTCGGCCTCGAAGGTCGAGACGCCCTCCGCGGTCACCAGCCGGTAGGGGGTGGTGTCCTCGCCCAGGGGGAGGAGATCGGTGTACTCGAACGCCGGGCTGGGCGGGCGGGGGCTATTCGACATGACGGCAGTCAATCCTCACTCGGCAGACAGCGCTGACGACCAATTTGGCAGCGCGGCTATCCAGCGTAGGACCTCCCCCGGAAGCCGTGCTTGTGAGGTAAGGCTCACTAGGGCCTGTCTTTCGGATCGGGCCGGGTTCGCGGGGCCTGATCCGAAAGACAGGCCCTGGCCGCCGCGACGGGATCGTCCATGGCTATCGCGATCTATCGTGTCTGGCTATGCTGGGCGGCGTGGACTTGGAAAAGCACGCCGCCGCCCCCGCCGCGCCCGCCGATCTGCGCGCCTCCGACGCCGACCGGGACCGGATCGCGCAGATCCTCGCCGATGCCGTCGCGGAGGGCCGGCTGACCGCCGACGAGCACTCCGAGCGCCTCGACTCGCTGTACGCCGTGAAGACGGTCGGCGAGCTGGAGGTGCTGGTGCGCGACCTGCCCGTGCCCGGCGTCACCCCTCAGGTCCCGACAGCCGGGGCCGGTTGCGCCGCCGGTCCGGCGGCGGGCGCGGCCTTCGACACCGTCGTCGCCGTGTGCAGCAGCTCCGCCCGCAAGGGCCGCTGGCGGCCGGGCGCGCACACCCGGGCCGTCTCCGTCATGGGTGACATCAGCATCGACCTCACCGAGGCCGTCTTCGAGCAGCAGGTCACGGAGATCAACGTGACGTGCGTACTCGGCAACGTCGAGGTCCTGGTCCCGGAGAACGTCACCTTGCGCGGCTACGGCAGCGGCGTCCTCGGCAACTTCGAGGTGCGCGGCGAGGGCCGGGGCGAGACCGACCCGCAGGCACCCGTCGTGATCGTGCGCGGCTTCGCGCTGCTGGGCAACATCGAGGCCCGGCCCAAGCCCGGCGCGCGCCTGGTGGACCTGGCGCTGAAGTCGCGCAAGCGCCTGGAGGGGTAGGGCCGTCCCACGGGCTCATGTCAGCGTCATGTTTCGGTCGAAGCCCCGCCCCGCTTGGCACGGGGTGCATAGGGGCGCGTACAGCGGGTAGGGACAGGTGCATCGTCTCTCGCTCGCGTATACGTCGTCAGGAGTAGACCGTGCAGCATCCGCCGCATCAGTCCCTGCAGGTAGCCGCCGTACAGAGCCTTCAGGGGCGTTCGGCCGCCGTGCCGAAGCCGCGGGTGCCGGCGAGGGAAGAGGACGGCCCATGGCACGCGGAGGCGGTGTGCCGCCGGGACGAGGCGGGGCTCTTCTTCGCCCCCTCCAAGGAGCCGACCGCCGCCAGGCTGTCGCGCGAGGAGGCCGCCAAGCGGGTCTGCGCCCGCTGTCCGGTCATGGTCGCGTGCCGGGAGCACGCGCTGCTCCAGCCGGAGCCGTACGGGGTCTGGGGCGGGCTGACGGCCGCCGAGCGCCGGGTGGTGCTGGCCCGCAGGCGCCGCCGGGCGGCGGAATTGCGCCAGGGCCCGGGGGCCGGGCCGATCGCCGCCGCCGGCTAGGAAGCACCGTTCCGGAATCGGGAAGGCCGTTCAAGTCGTTCAGTTCGGGAAAACGTTCAGGAAAGCCGTTTCAGGAAAGCCGTTCAGGAAACGCCGGAGGGGCGGTCCCGCCGCACACGGGAACCGCCCCTCTCGTCTGCCGTCGGCCGGACCGGCGGCCGCTCCTACTGGGCGCGGTCGAAGTCGATCGCGCTGTACGCGCGCAGCTTCGACAGGCGGTGGGTCGAGTCGATCTGCCGGATCGTGCCCGACTTCGAGCGCATGACCAGCGAGGACGTGGTGGCGGTCTCGGAGCGGTAGTGGACGCCGCGCAGCAGCTCGCCGTCCGTGATGCCGGTGGCGACGAAGAAGACGTTGTCGCCGGAGACCAGGTCGTTGGTGTGCAGGACCCGGTCCAGGTCGTGGCCCGCGTCGATGGCCTTCTGGCGCTCGGCCTCGTCCTTCGGCCACAGCTTGCCCTGGATCGTGCCGCCGAGGCACTTTATGGCGCACGCCGAGATGATGCCCTCGGGGGTGCCGCCGATGCCCAGGAGCAGGTCCACGCCGGTGCCCTCGCGCACCGCCATGACCGAGCCCGCGACATCGCCGTCGGAGATGAACTTGATGCGCGCGCCGGTCTCGCGGATCTCCTTGACGATGCCCTCGTGGCGGGGGCGGTCCAGGATGATCACCGTGACGTCCTCGACGGCCATGTTCTTGGCCTTGGCGACGCGGCGGATGTTGACCGACACCGGGGCGTTGATGTCGACGAAGTCGGCGGCCTCGGGACCGGTGACCAGCTTCTCCATGTAGAAGACCGCGGACGGGTCGAACATGGTGCCGCGGTCGGCGGCCGCGAGCACGGCGATGGCGTTCGGCATGCCCTTGGCGTTCAGGGTGGTGCCGTCGATCGGATCCACGGCGATGTCGACCTCGGCGCCGGTGCCGTCGCCCACCCGCTCGCCGTTGAAGAGCATGGGGGCTTCGTCCTTCTCCCCCTCGCCGATGACGACGACGCCGTTCATCGAGACGGTGGAGATCAGGGTGCGCATGGCGTTGACCGCGGCGCCGTCCGCGCCGAGCTTGTCGCCGCGCCCGACCCAGCGGCCGGCGGCCATGGCGGCGGCCTCGGTCACCCGGACGAGTTCGAGGGCGAGGTTGCGGTCGGGGGCCTCGGGAGAGACTTCGAGCTGGGGCGGCAGGTTGTGCTCGGTCATCGGAGCGCACCTTTCTGTACGACGACGGCCGGGATGTGAGGGTGCTGGAACTCTATCGGTACGTCGATAAATTGAGCAGACCGGGGCACGTATGAGCGGCGTATCGGTCAGCGGATTGGCCTGAGCGGACGTCTTGCGTCCACCCGGGTCCGCCGCGCCGCCCCCCGGGCGGTGATCGCTCCCGGCGATGCGGGACGATGGTGCCGTGGCAGGTATGAAAGGCAAGCAGACGATCTGGGACATGGTCCGGTCGCTGGCGGTGATCGGTCTCGTCGTCGGGGGGATCTACATCTTCATCCCGCATGACGAGGACGGCGATCCGACACGCGTGGTCGACTACCGGGTGGAGACGATCACGGCCCGGCGCGCGGCCCCGTACCCGCTGGCCGCGCCCGTCGGCCTGGCCAAGGAGTGGCGGGCGACGTCGGTGGAGTACGAGCGCAAGAACGCCAACTCCTGGCACCTCGGCTTCCTCGACCCGCAGGACCAGTACGTGGCCGTCGAGCAGTCCAGCGAGCCGTCCGACAAGTACCTCGCGAAGATCACCCAGCAGGCGAAGGCCTCCGGGCAGACGCAGCAGGTCGGCGACACCGCCTGGGAGCGCTGGGAGGGCGAGAAGTACGACGCGCTCGTCCGGCGGGGGGAGGGCTACGTCACCGTCGTGACCGGTACGGCCCCCTTCGAGCAGCTCGGCGCGATGGCGGCGGCCCTGGAGTTCAAGCAGACGCCCGCCGCCGGCTAGGGCCTGTCCTTCGGATGCGAAGAAGCCGCCCGCCCCGGGATCCGGGGCGGGCGGCTTCTTCGTGGCGCGGGGCTCAGACGGTCGTGACGACCTGGTCGAACTCCAGGCGCGGGGCGCGGTCGAACGCGGCGGGCTCGTCGCTCGGCTTGCCGATGTTGACGACCATCAGCGGGGTGTGGTCGTCGTCCAGGAACTCCTTCTGGAGGCCCGCGAGGTCCGCACCGGTCATCGGGCCGGCGGCCAGGCCGGCGGCGCGGACGCCGACGATGAAGTACGCGGCCTGGAGCGCGGCGTTCAGCAGCGCGGACCGCTCGCGGACCGGGCGCTCGGTGAAGAAGACGTCCTTGGCCTGCGGGAAGTACGGCAGCAGGTGCGGGAGCTCCTCGTGGAACTCGTTGTCGGCGGAGAGGATCGCGACCAGCGGGGCGGCGGCGGTCTTGGCCTTGTTGCCCTCGGCCATGTGCTGCACGAGGCGCTCGCGGGCCTCGGCCGAGCGGACCAGGGTGATGCGCAGCGGCGTCTGGTTGAAGGCGGTGGGGCCGTACTTCACCAGGTCGTAGATCGCCTGGACCTGCTCCTCGGTCACCGGCTCGTCGGAGAACGAACCAACGGTGCGAGCCTCGCGGAACAGCAGGTCCTGCGCGGCGGAGTCAAGGACGAGAGACATCGGAAAGCCTTCTTACGTGCAGGGGGGTGAAGCCGATGCCCCGACTTTACGACGGGGATAGATGAAAGTTCAACTAAATCCGCGTCGGGGTGAGGGGGATCACTTCCGGCCATCCTCCGGGTCCCCGTCCGGGGCCCCGGCCTCCCGGGCCGCCAGCGCCGAGTCCAGCCGGGCGCGGGCCCCCTCCAGCCAGTGCCGGCAGACCTGCGCGAGCTCCTCGCCCCGCTCCCACAGGGCCAGGGACTCCTCCAGCGAGGTGCCGCCGGCCTCCAGCCTGCGGACGACCTCGACGAGTTCGTCGCGCGCCTGCTCATACCCCAGCGATGTATCGGTTTCAGCCATTCCCGTTTCCCACCTCGAATTGTGTGTACGGCCGGTCCAGCGCCGGCAGTGCCCGTTCAGTGCTGTGGCGAGCCGTCGACCCGTACGTGGAACTCGCCCTCCGCGACCCGCGCGCGCAGTTCGTCGCCCGCCGCGACCTCCTCCGGCGAGCGCACCACATGCCCGTCCGCCCGCTGGAGCACGGCGTACCCCCGCTCCAGCGTCGCCGCCGGGGACAGCGCCACCACCCGGGCCAGGGTGTGCGTCAGCTCCGAGTCCGCCCGGTCCAGCAGGTGCCCCAGGGTCCGCCGGGTGCGCGCCAGCAGCGCCTCCACCTCGTCCTCCCGGGTCTCCACCATGCGCTGCGGGTGGACGAACACCGGGCGCGCGAGCGCGTGGGCCAGCCCCCGCTCCTCCCGGTCGAGCAGCCCCCGGACCGCGCGCAGCCCCCGGCCCTGCAGCTGGCGTACGCGTTCCAGCTCCTCGTTGACGTCCGGGACCACCTTCTTCGCGGCGTCCGTGGGCGTGGAGGCCCGCAGGTCCGCCACCAGGTCCAGCAGCGGGGAGTCCGGCTCGTGCCCGATCGCCGAGACCACCGGGGTCCGGGCCGCCGCCACCGTCCGGACGACCTCCTCGTCGGAGAACGGCAGCAGGTCCTCCACGCTGCCGCCGCCGCGGGCCACGATGATCACGTCCACCTCGGGCAGCGCGTCGAGCTCCTGGACCGCCCGGATCACCTGCGTCGCCGCGTGGACCCCCTGGACCGCCACGTTGCGCACCTCGAAGCGGACCGCCGGCCAGCGCCGCCGGGCGTTCTCCAGTACGTCGCGCTCGGCCGCCGAGGCCCGCCCCACCACCAGCCCGATCAGCTGCGGCAGGAACGGCAGCGACTTCTTGCGGTCCAGCGCGAACAGCCCCTCGGAGGCCAGCGACCGCTTCAGCTTCTCCAGCCGGGCCAGCAGCTCGCCGATGCCGACCGGCCGTATCTCCGTGGCCCGCAGGGACAGCTGTCCGCGCGGGGCGTACCACTCCGGCTTGGCCAGGACGACGACCCGCGCGCCCTCCGTCACGGCGTCCGCGACCTCGTCGTAGACCTGCCGGAAACAGGTCACGCTGAGCGAGACGTCGTGCGACGGGTCGCGCAGCGTCAGGAAGACCACCCCCGCCCCCGGCCGCCGCGAGAGCTGCGTGATCTGCCCTTCCACCCACACCTGGCCGAGCTTGTCGATCCAGCCCCCGATCAGCCGGGACACCTGCCCGACCGGCAGCGGCGCGTCAGCCGACGTATTCAGACCCATGCACGCAGGCTAACGGGCCGCGCCGACAGAGGTCAGGGGGCGTCGCCCGGGGCGCCCTCCGCGCGTCGCCCGCGCTGGGCCACCAGCACGCACAGGCCCACCACCAGCCACACCGCCCCCACCAGCTGCGCCGTCCAGGACGCCTCGACGATCACCGCGACGGTCACCAGCGCGCCCAGCACCGGGATCACCAGGTGCTTCCACCAGTTCGGCGGCCCTTCGGCGCGCCGGACCACGAACCAGCCGACCACCGAGGCGTGCAGCAGGGTGAACGCCACCAGCGCTCCGATGTCGACCACCGAGACCAGGTGGTCGAGACCGTCGTCGCGGCGCGCCGCCCACACCGCCGCGACCAGCGTGATCGTCGCCGCCACCAGCAGGGCCGGCCGGGGCGTCCCGTCCGAGGTGCGCGCCAGCGCCCGCGGCAGCCGCCGCTCCCTGGCCATCGCGAACACCAGCCGGCCGGCCGCCGCCTGCCCGGCCAGCGCCGCGAACGCAGCCCCGATCGCCTTGCTGACGGCGACCAGGTCGTGCAGCCAGCCCCCGACCGAGAACTCCACCGCGTCGTAGAACGCCGGCCCCTGCCGCCCCGGATCGGCCGCCAGCTCCGCCGAGGACACCGGCATCAGCAGCGCCACCAGGTAGCTCTGCGCGATGAACAGCACCCCGGCCATCGCCAGACACCACAGCACCGCCCGCGCCACCTTCTCCGAGCCGCCCGTCACCTCCTCCGCGAAGGAGGCGATGGCGTCGAAGCCCAGGTACGAGAGCACCGCCACCGACACCGCGCCCAGTACGGCGGCCGTCGAGAAACCCGGCGAGCCGTCACCGGTGAACGGGGACAGCCAGCCGCGCCGCGCCCCGCCCTGGACCAGCACCGACACCGCCGCCACCACGAACACCAGCAGCACCGCGATCTCCAGGGCCAGCACGGCGAACCCCACCCGCGCGGCCGCCCGTACGCCCCACAGGTTCAGCAGGGTCGTCACGATCACCGCCAGCGCCGTCCACACCCACCGGGACACCTCCGGGACCAGCGCGTTCATCGCGATCCCGGAGAACAGGTAGGCCACGGCCGGGATCAGCAGGTAGTCGAGCATCGCCATCCACCCGGCGATCAGCCCCGGCCCCTCGCCGAGGCCCTTGCGGGCGTAGGTGAACACCGAGCCGGCCTGCGGGGCGACCCGCACCATCTGCGCGTAGGAGAAGGCGGTGAAGCCCATCGCGACCGTCGCGAACAGGTAGACGAGGGCGACCGCCCCGCGCGACTTGGCGTCGAGGGTGCCGAACACCCCGACCGGGGCCATCGGAGCGATGAACAGCAGCCCGTAGACGACCAGGTCCCGGAAGCCGAGGCTGCGCCGCAGCGAGGTCCGCTCCGCACCGGGCTCCGTCACGGCCGCCATCGTTCCTCCGGGGGATGGGCAGTACGGACATTCGACCCAGTCTGTGCCGAACGGGCGACGACCGGCCTGCTGGAGACCCCCGTACGATGGAGCCCATGACTGCTCCCGCTTCCCGCCGTGTCCTGCTCGCCGCCCCCCGCGGCTACTGCGCGGGCGTCGACCGAGCCGTGATCGCTGTCGAGAAGGCTCTCGAGCAGTACGGTGCGCCGGTCTACGTCCGCCACGAGATCGTGCACAACAAGTACGTCGTCCAGACGCTGGAGAAGAAGGGCGCCGTCTTCGTCGAGCGGACGGAGGAGGTGCCCGAGGGCTCCATCGTGATGTTCTCCGCGCACGGCGTGGCCCCGGTGGTGCACGAGGAGGCCGCCCGCGGCAAGCTCGCCACGATCGACGCGACCTGCCCGCTGGTCACCAAGGTGCACAAGGAAGCCATCCGGTACGCGAACGAGGACTTCGACATCCTCCTCATCGGCCACGAGGGCCACGAGGAGGTCATCGGCACCTCCGGCGAGGCCCCCGAGCACATCACCATCGTGGACGGCCCGCACGACGTGGAGAAGGTCCAGGTCAGGGACGAGTCGAAGGTCGTCTGGCTGTCGCAGACCACCCTCTCGGTCGACGAGACGATGGAGACGGTCGACGCGCTGAAGACCAAGTTCCCGCTGCTCGTCTCGCCGCCGAGCGACGACATCTGCTACGCCACCTCCAACCGCCAGGCCGCGGTCAAGGTGATGGGCGCCGACTCCGACCTGGTCATCGTCGTCGGCTCGAAGAACTCCTCGAACTCGATCCGGCTCGTCGAGGTCGCCCTGGACGCCGGCGCGCGCGCCGCGTACCTCGTCGACTTCGCCAGCGAGATCGACGAGGCCTGGCTGGAGGGCGTCACCACCGTCGGCCTGACCTCGGGCGCCTCGGTGCCGGAGGTCCTCGTCGAAGAGGTGCTGGAGTGGCTCACCCAGCGCGGCTTCGCGGACGTGGAGATCGTCAAGACGGCCGAGGAGTCGATCGTCTTCTCGCTTCCGAAGGAGCTGCGCCGCGACCTGCGCGCGGAGGCGGCTCGGCTGATCGCCGAGAAGTAGGGCGCGTCGTTTCGTACGGTGAGTCCATGCAGATCTTCGGTGTGGACATCGGCGGTTCCGGGATCAAGGGCGCTCCCGTGGACCTGGAGCGCGGCGACCTGGTGCAGGAGCGCCACAAGGTACTGACACCACAGCCGGCCACCCCCGACGGGGTGGCCGGCTGTGTCGTCGAGGTGGTGCGCCACTTCGACTGGGACGGGCCCATCGGGGTGACCTTCCCCGGGGTCGTCACCGGCGGTGTCACGCGGACGGCCGCCAACATGGACAAGGCCTGGGTCGGCGTCGACACGGCGACCCTGCTCAGCGACCGGCTCGACGGCCGTCCGGTCACGGTGCTGAACGACGCGGACGCCGCCGGGGTCGCGGAGATGACGTACGGGGCGGGGCGCGGGCGCTCCGGCACGGTCATCCTGCTCACCCTGGGTACGGGCATCGGCAGCGCCCTCTTCACGGACGGGCACCTGGTCCCGAACTCGGAGCTCGGCCACCTGGAGCTCAAGGGCCACGACGCGGAGACCCGGGCGTCCGTCAAGGCCAAGGAGGACGGGGACCTCACCTGGGAGCGCTGGGCGCACCGGCTGCACAAGTACCTGGAGCACGTAGAGATGCTGTTCTCCCCCGACCTGTTCATCATCGGGGGCGGGGTCAGCCGCAAGCCCGAGAAGTTCCTGCCGCTGATCGAGGGCATCAGGGCCGAGATCGTGCCGGCGAAGCTGCAGAACAACGCGGGCATCGTCGGCGCGGCGATGGCGGCGAAGCACTAGTCGGGGGCCGGGAAGCGGGTCAGGCCATGCGTCGCTCGGGCTCGGACTTGGGCTCGGGCTTGGCCTAGGCCTTGGCCTTGGGCCGCTTCCCGATCAGTGCCGCCTTGCGGACGAGCGCGATCAGCGCGGCCACGAGGGTCCCCGCGTACAGCCAGCCGGCGTGCAGGGACAGCGCCGAGACCACCCCCATCAGCTGACCGCCGAAGCCGCCGGAGCCGCCCGCGATGGGCCACACTCCGGCGGCGAAGGCGAGGGGGGCGCTGACCGGCGCGGTGATCAGGTCGGCCGGCCGCACCCAGAGGGCGGTGGCCGCGGCGACGGGCAGGAAGAGCAGCCCGTACACGAAGAGCGACGAGCCGAAGAGCAGCCAGACGATGCCGCCGACCAGCAGCATCGTCACGCACCCGAACAGGCCGCCGCCGAGGCCGGTCAGCTTCGGGCGGGGCAGCCGGCGGCCGAGCACGGGCGCACCGGGCCGCCCGCCGCTCTGGGCGGGCACACCGGCGCCGGTGTGCGCGGCGGCGCCGGCGGCCGGGCCGCCCGGCTGCTGTCGCTGCGGGTGAACGACGGGTCGCGTCCTGTATTGCTCCACCCCACCAAAGTAGGCGCGGACCGTGCGGTTCCGGCGGCCGGACACGCGTACATCCACCCCCACTCATCGGAAAGTAAACTGTCCGGTGGCCCACTCCCGGGCCGCCGCCCCCTCCAGCTACGGGAAGTCGCCAACGTGTCGCTCACGATCGGAATCGTCGGCCTGCCGAATGTCGGCAAGTCGACCCTGTTCAACGCCCTGACCAAGAACGACGTGCTGGCGGCCAACTACCCGTTCGCCACGATCGAGCCGAACGTCGGCGTCGTCGGCGTCCCGGACCCGCGCCTCGCGGTCCTGGCCGGCATCTTCGGTTCGCAGAAGGTCCTCCCGGCGACGGTCGACTTCGTCGACATCGCCGGCATCGTGCGCGGCGCCTCCGAGGGCGAGGGCCTGGGCAACAAGTTCCTCGCGAACATCCGCGAGTCGGACGCGATCTGCCAGGTCATCCGCGCCTTCAAGGACGAGAACGTCGTCCACGTCGACGGCAAGGTCTCGCCGAAGGACGACATCGAGACGATCAACACCGAGCTGATCCTCGCGGACCTCCAGTCCATCGAGAAGGCCGAACCGCGCCTGACGAAGGAGTCCCGCCTCCAGAAGGAGAAGGTCGCGGTCCTCGCGGCCGTCGTCGAGGCCAAGAAGATCCTCGAAGCGGGCGACACCCTCTTCTCCAAGGGCATCACCAAGGGCACGGAGCAGGGCGACCTCCTCCACGAGCTGCACCTGCTGACCACGAAGCCGTTCCTCTACGTCTTCAACGTGGACGAGGACGAGCTGACGGACGACGCCTTCAAGGCGGAGCAGAGCGCCCTGGTCGCCCCGGCCGAGGCCATCTTCCTGAACGCGAAGCTGGAGCAGGACCTCTCCGAGCTGGACGACGAGGAAGCCCTGGAGCTCCTCCAGTCGGTCGGCCAGGAAGAGCCCGGCCTCGCCACCCTCGGCCGCGTCGGCTTCGACACCCTGGGCCTCCAGACGTACCTGACGGCCGGCCCGAAGGAAACCCGCGCCTGGACGATCAAGAAGGGCGCCACCGCCCCGGAGGCCGCCGGCGTCATCCACACGGACTTCCAGCGCGGCTTCATCAAGGCCGAGGTCATCTCCTTCGCGGACCTGGTCGCCTGCGGCTCGGTAACGGAAGCCCGCGCCAAGGGCAAGGCCCGCATGGAAGGCAAGGAATACGTCATGCAGGACGGCGACGTGGTGGAGTTCCGCTTCAACGTGTAGCGGCTGTCATGCCACCACGTCACTGACGTGGCAGACACGCAGGCCAGAAGGGGTCGACTCCGCCAGGAGTCGACCCCTTCTGCGTTCCCGCGCTTTGCTTTCAGCTGCTTCGGGGTGGTGTGAGCTTGTCGAGGTCCAGGCTGACCTCGAAGGGCACCGGGCGCTGGAGGGTGCCGCGGAAGATGCCGGCGGGTGCGTAGGCGCCGGTCGGTTCGTCGAGCTCGTAGACGTGGACGACGGGTGCGCCGTCCTCGTCCTCGATGCACCAGTAGTGCGGGATGCCGGCCTCCGCGTACTTGCGGAGCTTCACTGTGCGATCGCGATGGGCGGATTCGGGGGATACGGCCTCGACGACGAGTTCCACGTCCTCCGGGGCGTACCAGGTGCGGTCGGGATCGTAGGGCAGGTTCGTCAGCAGGAGGTCCGGCTCGGGGCGGTTGCGGGCATCGAGGCGGATCGTCATCTCACGCTCGACCTCGAAGCCGGCCGGCGCCTGCGCCATGAGCGTGGTGGTCAGGGCGGTGACGAGGCGGCCGTGCCAGGACCGCTGCGGCGACATCATGAAGACGAGGGCTCCATCGATCAGCTCGGTGTGGCGGGGTGCCTCGGGGAGGCGGTCGAGGTCCTCCGCGAACCAGCCTTCCGCGCGCGGCGGGCGCATCCAGTCGGGCAGTGCGGTCATGGGACAACCCTAGCGATCGCGGCCGTCGAGAGAGGGGGTTGTGCTGCTGATCCCCGTGCGCGGGCGTCGTCCGGGGTGATCTCGTGTTCCTCCCTGGCGCTGAGGCGGTGCGACGGGCGGGGCGGGTGGGGTTACAGGGCTTGGGTCGTGGCGATGGTGAAGGTGGTCGGGGTGCCTGTGGAGGGGGTTAGGGGGCCGTTCTTGTCGAATTGGGAGCGGACGACCAGGGTGCGGCCTCGGGTGTGGGTCAGGGTGGTGGGGATCTGGAGGGCCGGGTCCGTGAGGGTGCGGGTCAGGCGGGCTCGGGTGCCGTCCGGGGAGAGCCGCCAGCGGGTCAGGGTGTTGGTGGTGTTGTGGGCCGCGCGCAGGGTGCCGTCGGGGGAGAGGTCGAGGCCGTCGGCGTGGAGGAGGTCGCCGCCGGTCAGGGTGACCCGGGTGATGGCGCCGGTGCGCAGGTCGAGGCGGTGGAGTTCGCCGGCCGTCATGTCGACGGTGAGCAGGTAGCGGCCGGTCCGGTCGGCGACGATGCCGTTCAGGGTGGCGGTGCCGGCGGGCTGGGGCTTCAGGTGGCCGCGCAGGTCGAACGCCGTGCGCAGGGCGCCGGAGCCGGCGGCCAGCTGGGCCGGGGTGACGTGGTAGACCACCCCGCGGTAGCTGTCCGTCAGGTAGGCGGTGCCGTCGGGGGTGATGGCCAGGTCGTTGACGAAGGAGGCCCCGCCGCCCTCGACCTCGAAGTGGGCCAGGCGGGTTCCGGTCCGGGGGTCGTAGACCGCGACGCCGGCGGTGGAGTCGGTGACCCACAGGCGGCCCCGGGCGTCGACGCGCAGTCCGTTCGCGGTGTGGCGGCCGTCGGTGCCGGCGGGCAGGAACACCTCGGCGGTGCGGGCGCCGGGGCGGGCCCGGTAGATGGTGCCGTCCGCGTACGAGCCGACGTAGACCGTGCCCGTGCGCGGGTCGGTGGCTATGCCCTCGGGGTAGACCTTCTCGCCGGGGAGGGTGAACGCCGTGGAGATCCGGGGGGTGGGGGTCCGGGGGGTGGGGGTCGTGGCGTGGGCGGTCGTCGTGGCGGTCAGGGTCGCCGCCGCTGTGAGGGTGAGTGCGGTGAGGGGGAGGAGTACGCGTCGCATGATTGTGTGTCCTCTACTTGAGTGGTGAAGGCGAAGGTATGTTAGAGCTCTAATGTTTGCAAGGGGCCGTAGGATGCGGCCATGACCTCCATGCCCGCCGAGGAGCGCATCGGCTCCCACATCAAGCGCGCCGAGCAGGCGCTCCTCGCGGCGAAGAACGGGGCCCTGAAGCCCGCGGGCGTAACGGTTCCGCAGTACGCCGCCCTGCTCTGGCTCTCCGAGAAGCCGGGCATCTCCGCCGCCGCCCTCGCCCGGCTCTGCGGGGTCACGCCGCCGACCATGAACACCGTGCTGAAGAACCTCCAGGAGCGCGGGCTCATCGAGCGGACCCCGCACGAATGGCACCGCAACGTCCTGGAGACCCGGCTCACCGAAGAGGGCGACGCGGTGATGCGGCGCGCCGACACCGACGCCGTCCGCGTCGAGCGGGCGCTCGCCGCTGCGTTCTCGGACGAGGAGCGGGAGCTGCTGATCGGACTGCTCGGGCGGTGTGCGCGCGTACTCGACGAGCAGCGCTGAGTGCGCCTCGGCGATCGTGTTTTTTGCCTGGATTTGGAACTTTCCCGGGCGTTCCGCCATCAGGACATGTGGGGATGCCCAGCCGTTCTGTCCCGTCCCCCGGGGCAGTCATGACCGTTCGGAGCGAAGTTCGTGCACGACTACCCGCAGCGCCCGCAGTCCGATGGCCAGGAGCCGTACGAGCCCGCGCGCCGCTCGCCCGGGCGGTCGCGCCGCGCGATATGGATCAGCGCGGGCGTGGTCTGCGCGCTCGCGCTCGGCGGCAGCGGCTTCGCGGCCTGGAAGTACGAGTGGTTCGCGGGCAACGGGGAGACCGTGAGCTTCGGCAAGAACCAGCCGCCGGCCGCGAAGCGGCAGGAGACGCCCGCCCCGGCCGCCTCCGGCGAGCCCTCCCCGGCCGCGCCGACCGGTGACCCGGACGTGCTCATGCCGGCGGGCCCGAAGGCCGCCTTCAAGCAGACCGCCAAGCTCGACGACGGCACGATCATCGCCAAGACCCGCCTCGCGGGAGCGAAGTCCGGCTTCGAGGGCGACGTGTGGGTGTGGGCGCCCAAGGAGTACGACGACCCGAAGTACGCCGAGAGCGCCTTCCCGGTCCTCATCGCCCTCCCCGGCGGCAACGGCTACCCGGGCAACTACTGGTCCGACCGCAGCCTCGGCCTCCAGAAGGCCATCAGCGAGGGCGTCAAGGCGGGCACCAGCCTGCCGTTCATCGTGGTCATGCCGGTGCTCAACCCGGACGCCAAGTACTACTACGACGGCTCCGACATACCCGGCCGGGCCAAGATGGGCACCTGGCTCTCCGAGGACATACCGGACTTCACCCGCGCCAACTTCCGTACGTACAAGTCCCGCGACGGCTGGGCCTTCATGGGCTCCTCCTCGGGCGCGTTCGTCGGCATGAAGCTGCTCCTCCAGTACCCGGACCGGTTCAAGGCCGTGATCGCCAGCGGCGGCGAACTCGTTCCCGACTCCCCGCTCTGGAAGGGGCACCAGGCGGAGATGGACGCGAACAACCCCGAGAAGCTCGCGGGCAAGCTGATCGACACCAACGGGCCCGAGGTCTACATCAACTTCCAGATCGGGACCAAGGAGAGCGGCAAGCCGGCGATGACGCGCTTCAAGGACACGTACGGCAAGGGCCCGGTCAAGATGACCATCCGCGACATCCAGAACGGCGAGCACAACGGCTGGCACTACGTGCGGGGCATGCGGGAGGGCTCGCTGGAGTGGATCAGCAAGGTGCTCAAGGCGCCCAAGCCCGCGACCACGGGCTGAGCCGGCCGGCGCGGAGTGGCGTTCGCCACGCCCCCGCGCCCACGCGGGCGGTCCGGTCGTTCAATCCTCTGTAATGGGTGTGAGGGGGACCGACCGGTCCCACCCGCGCTCCCTCGGAAGCGCCGGAGAGGAAACGGACATTTCCGTGCGGCAACACGACGACCACGACGACCACGACGACCAAGGCCCCCGGCGGCGCAGGCGCCTCCTCCTGATCAGCGGCGGCCTCGCGCTCACCCTCACCGCCGGGGGCGTGGCGGCGTACCAGTCGGGCCTCTTCTCCGACACGGGGGATCCCACCTCCTTCGGGAAGACCGAGCAGAAGACGGCGGCCGCCGCCGACATCCGGCCCGGCATGAGCATGCCCACCGGCCCGGCCGCGGAATTCGTCCGCACCTCCCGGCTGCCCGACGGCACGCAGATCGCCCGCACCACCCTCAAGGGCAAGAAGTCCGGCTTCACGGGTGACGTGTGGGTGTGGGTCCCCAAGGAGTACGACGACCCGCGCTACGCCAAGAGCGGCTTCCCGGTCCTGATCTCCCTCCCCGGCGGCCGCGGCTACCCCAAGAACTACTGGGGCACCGGTCCCGCCCTCGGCCTCCAGCAGGCCGTGACCGACGGGGTCAAGGAGGGCACCAGCCTGCCCTTCATCCTCGTCATGCCGGTGATCAACGCCGACACCAAGCACCACTTCGACGGCTCGGACATCCCCGGTGAGCCCAAGATGGGCACCTGGATGGCCGATGACGTCCCGGATTTCACGAGGGCCAATTTCCGCACCTTCACCGACCGCGACGGCTGGGCCTTCATGGGCTCCTCCTCGGGCGGCTTCGGCGCCTTCAAACACGTCCTGAAGTACCCCGACCGCTTCAAGGCGGTGATCGCGAGCGGTACCGACTTCGTCCCCGACTCCCCGCTCTGGAGGGGGAACACGCGGGCCATGGACGAGAACAACCCCGAGAAGCTCGCCGAGAGGCTGATCGAGGAGGGCGGCCCGGACGTGTACGTGAACTTCCAGATCGGCACCGAGGAGGGCGGCCGCGAACGGGCCGAGCAGTTCATGCGGGAGTACGGGAAGGGCCCCGTGCACACCCGGCTCCAGGTGATCGAGGATGGTCAGCACAACGGAAAGTCGTACGTGCGCGGCATGAGGGAGGGCTCCCTGGAGTGGATCAGCAACGTGATGCGGGCGCCGACACCCGACCCCGCCCTGGGATGAGCCCCGCGGTGAAGGGGGCCTACGCCGCTGCCGCGGCCGGGGTCGCCGCGGTGGTCGCGGTGGCGGTCCTCCAGGTGCCGGCCGATTCCGACGGGGCGGCCGCCCGCCCCTTCCCCACCGTCGGCGTGCTCATGGCGGGCGGGGAGCACTGGTGCACGGCCAGCGTGGTCGACAGCCCCCACGGCAACGTCGTCGCCACCGCCGCGCACTGCGTGGCCCCGGCGGGCGAGGACGGGGAGCCCGGCGAGGTCGCGCACGACGGCCTCGCCATCGGCGAGCTCGCCTTCGCCCCCGGTTTCTCCGGAGAGGGCGCGGGGAGCCAGCCCTTCGGGGTGTGGAAGGTCCGCTCGGTCCACGTCGACGACCGCTGGACGAAGTGGGGCGACGACACCGCCGACTTCGCCTTCCTCACCGTGGAGCCCGACCGGGACGGCCGCAGCCTCCAGCAGACCGTGGGCGAGGGCGGGGCGCCCGGCCCCGACTGGACCTCCGGCTACGAGCGGGAGGTCACGGTGGTCGGCTACCCGGAGTCCGACCGCAACCCGGAGAACAAGCCCGTCTCCTGCACCACCCAGACCCGGCACGACGAGGACGACCCCGACATGCTGTACATCGGCTGTTCGGGCTTCTGGACGGGCACCAGCGGGAGCCCCTGGATCGCCGACCGGGGCGGGCCGGGGGAGCCGGGCCGGCTGATCGGCGTACTGAGCGGCGGGGACACGGACGTGGACTCCACCGCCGCCCTCTTCGACGAGCGCGCGAAGGCCCTCTACGACCGGGCCGCCCGGGACTGAGCCGCGCCGCGTGCGCCGCGCCGCGTGCGCCGCGCCGCGTGCGCCGCGCCGCCAGGGCCAGCCGTGCCGCCACCGCGCCGCCAGCGCGCCAGGGCCAGCCGCGCCGCCACCGCGCCAGGGCCAGCCGCGCCGCCACGCGCCAGGGCCAGCCGCGCCGCCGCCGCGCCGGGCCTAGGGCGCCAGGCCCGTCTTCGCGCCCGCGCCGCACAGCGGCAGCACCGCGGTGCGTCCGCGCAGCGGGTCGCCGGGCGCGCCCGGGCCCACCGCCGCCCAGCAGGCCGCGGCCGTCGGCTCCACGAACAGCCCGCGGCGCGCCAGGTCGAGCTGGGCCGCCCGCAGCCGGTCGTCCGGGACGGTCAGGAAGGTGCCGCCGGAGGCGCGGACCGCCGCCAGGATCTGCCGGGCCCGCGGCGGGGCCGGGATCGCGATCCCCTCGGCCAGGGTCGGCCGCTGCTCCACCGGGGCGGCGTCCTCGGCCCCCGCCGCGAAGGCCTCGGCCAGCGGGGCCACCGCCTCGGACTGCACCGCGATCAGGGCCGGCGGCCGCACCCCGCGCCGGGCCAGCTCCGCCACCGCCAGGGCGGCGCCGAGCAGCAGGGTGCCGTTGCCGACCGGGACGACCAGGGCCTGCGGCAGCCGGCCGCCGAGCTCCTCCCAGACCTCGTACACGTACGTCTTCGTACCGTGCAGGAAGTACGGGTTGAAGACGTGGCTGGCGTAGAAGACGCCGGGCTCGTCGGCGGCCGCGCGGGCGGCCAGCGCGGCGGCCTCCCGGCCGCCGGGGACGACGTGGACGGCGGCCCCGTGGGCCCGCATCTGTCCGGTCTTCCGCTCTGAGGTGCCCTCGGGCACGAAAACTTCACAACTCAGCCCGGCCCGCCCGCAGTAGGCGGCGACGGCCGTCCCCGCGTTGCCGCTGCTGTCCGCGACCACCCGCCGCGGAGCCAGCCGCCGGGCCACCTCGGCGAGCATCACCGCGCCCCGGTCCTTGAAGGACAGCGTCGGCATCAGGTAGTCGAGCTTGGCGTGAATCCGCTCGGCCATCGGGACCAGCGGGGTGTTGCCCTCCGACAGCGTCACGGCGAAAGCCCCCGGCAGCGGCAGCGCGGATCCGTACCGCCAGAGCGAGGGGGGTCCGGCGGCCGGGGTCAGGGGCGCGGCCGGGTCCGGCGTGAAATCGAGGTCCCAGGGTCCGGCGCACAGGGGGCAGCGCCACGGCGCCGTCCTTACGTCCGCACGCGCGCCGTCGTCGGGGCAGACGTAGCCGGGCAGTGCGTGCGTCATGTGCGCTTCACCTTTGCTCAATCATGGCCGGTGTATGGCACGGATGTTACGCGTCCGTTGTCCTCTTGTGGGATGCCGGGACGGTGGGTCAACCTTTCGGAGGCGGCGGTCCGGCCGACAGGAATTCTTGTCATGGACATGCCCGCACGAGCGGTCCTGCGTGCCCACGCACCCCCACGCACGTCCGCCCGGATCCCCATGTCCCACCCGGACCGCCGCCGCCACCCCCGCCTACCAGGAGGACCCCCACATGTCCGTGATGCGTCACACCCGCCGGAGGATCGCCGGCATCAGCGCGACCGCCGTCGTGGCCCTCGCGCTCGGCGCGGCCGCCGCGTTACCCGCCGCCGCGGCGGACGGCGCCCCGCAGGGCGTCATAGAGAACGCGGGCGCCGCCGACGCGGTCCCCGGCAGCTACATCGTGACCTTGAAGGACTCCGCCGCCCGTTCCACCACCGACAGCGGGAAGGCCGTCGCCAAGCGGTACGGCGCGAAGATCGACCGGACCTACAGCGCCGCCCTCAACGGCTACTCCGTCGCCGTCTCCGAGGCGCAGGCCAGGAAGCTCGCCGCCGACCCGGCGGTCGCGTCGGTCGTGCAGAACCGGGTGTTCACCGTCGACGACGCCCAGGGCGCCCAGGGCACCCAGCCCAACCCGCCGTCCTGGGGCCTGGACCGCATCGACCAGCGCGCCCTGCCCCTCGACAACGGCTACACCTACCCGGACAAGGCCGGCGAGGGCGTCACCGCGTACATCATCGACACGGGCGTGCGCATCACCCACGGCGAGTTCGGCACCCGCGCCTCCTACGGGTACGACGCCATCGACAACGACAACACCGCCCAGGACGGCCACGGCCACGGCACGCACGTCGCCGGCACCGTCGCGGGCAACACCTACGGCGTGGCCAAGAAGGCCAAGATCGTCGGCGTCCGCGTGCTCGACAACAACGGCTCCGGTACGACGGCCCAGGTCGTCGCGGGCATCGACTGGGTGACCCGCAACGCCGTCAAGCCGGCCGTGGCGAACATGTCCCTCGGCGGCGGCGCGGACTCCGCGCTCGACACCGCCGTACGCAACTCCATCGCCGCCGGCATCACCTACGGCGTCGCGGCGGGCAACGAGTCCACCGACGCGAGCACCAAGTCCCCGGCGCGCGTCGCCGAGGCCATCACGGTCGGCGCGACCACCAACACCGACGCCAAGGCCAGTTACTCCAACTACGGCTCCATCCTGGACATCTTCGCCCCCGGCTCCTCGATCACCTCCTCGTGGGGCACCGGCGACACCGCCACCAACACCATCTCCGGTACGTCGATGGCCACGCCGCACGTCGTGGGCGCGGCCGCCCTCTACCTCTCGCAGAACCCGGCGAGCACCCCGTCCCAGGTCTCCGCGGCCCTGGTGGGCGCGGCCACCCCGAACGTGGTCACCGGTCCCGGATCCGGCTCCCCGAACCGGCTGCTGTACGTCGGCGGCACCACCACCCCGCCGAACCCGGGCACCCGCTTCGAGAACACGGCCGACTACGCCGTGGGCGACAACGCCACCGTCGAGTCGCCGCTCACCGTCAGCGGGATCTCCGGCAACGCCCCGGCGGCGCTCCAGGTCGCGCTCGACATCAAGCACACGTACATCGGTGACCTGAAGGTCGACCTGATCGCCCCCGACGGCACCGCCTACAACCTGCACAACCGGACCGGCGGCAGCGCGGACAACATCGTCAAGACCGTCACGGTCAACGCCTCGTCCGAGGTCGCGAACGGGGTCTGGAAGCTGCGCGTGAACGACAACGCGAACGCCGACACCGGGAAGATCGACTCCTGGGCGCTGCAGTTCTGAGCGGCTGAGCCGAGGGTGAGGTGAACAGCTGGGGCGACCGCCGGTGCGGTCGCCCCAGCTGCGTACCATTCGCGGCTTTCGGGTAACGCGTGGCCATGGGGTTTGAGTGACCAGGCTTCATCACTTCGGGTGAAACTCTGGCCCTTGCTTGCGGTGCACAACCGTCGGTTGCCAGGGTGTAGCTGTCTGTCAACCTGATGGGAGTGGCCAGTGACTTTCGGTGAGCAGCCGGCCTATCTGCGCGTCGCCGGGGATCTGCGACGGAAGATCGTCGATGGGTCCCTGCCCCCGCACGCCCGGCTTCCCTCGCAGGCCCGGATCCGCGAGGAGTACGGGGTCTCGGACACGGTCGCGCTGGAGGCGCGCAAGGTCCTGATGGCGGAGGGGCTGGTCGAGGGCCGGTCCGGGTCGGGTACGTACGTACGGGAGCAGCCGGTGCCGCGGCGGGTGGCGCGCTCCGGGTACCGCACGGGCGGCGTCTCGACGCCGTTCCGGCAGGAGCAGGCGGAGGCGGGGGCGCGCGGGACCTGGGAGTCGAGCAGCGAGCAGACGGCCGCGCCGGCGGAGATCGCGAAGCGGCTCGGCATCGCGGCGGGCGACCGGGTGATGCGGACGCGGTACGTCTTCCGCGACGCGGGCGAGGCGATGATGCTGTCGACCTCGTGGGAGCCGCTGGCGGTGACGGGGCGCACGCCGGTGATGCTGCCGGAGGAAGGGCCGCTCGGGGGCTCGGGGGTGGTCGACCGGATGGCCGCGATCGACGTCGTCGTGGACAACGTGGTGGAGGAGGTCGGCGCGCGGCCGGGGCTGGCGGAGGAGATCCTGCTCCTCGGCGGGGTGCCGGGACACGTGGTGCTGGTCATTGGGCGTACGTACTTCGCGTCCGGACTGGCCGTCGAGACCGCCGATGTGGTGGTTCCGGCCGACCGGTACCGGCTGGCGTACCACCTGCCGGTGCGGTGAACCGGGCGGTGTGACGAGGCGTCATACCGGCCGGATCCGGTGCGATGGAGAGCGCCCGCACCTGCGTCGTCGCCGGACTCGCCCCCGGCGCGCGCCCGTTGGGCCGCGCGTGAGTACTCCCGCGCCCGCCCCTGCCGCCGCCGTCACCTGGGAGGACGGCCGCCGGTGACCCCGTGCGCCCGCTGTGAACCGGCGCGCACGGCGCACTCGTACGCATGGCCGGATGCGTACGCCTGTGAGGTACCTCTTCGTGAAAAACCGTATCCGCTCTGTAAAGGTCGGGCGTAAGGTCGGGCATATGCGCAATGGGGTTTCCCGGGCGGGTACATCGGCGGAGGGTGAAGCGCGATGAGCGAGAGCGGTGCCCTGCTCCCATGGCTGGTCATACGTCAGGACGACAACGGCAACCGCTATCGGGTGGGCCGGTACGCCACCCGGTCCGAGGCCCAGAAGGTCGTCGACAGCCTCGGCGGCCACGGGCACAAGCAGCTCTACTGGGTCGAGCGGCTCGGTCAGGGCAGCCAGACGGCCACCAAGAACTGAGCGACGGGCCGGCCGGGCCACTGACATAGGCTCCGCCCATGACTGTACGCGTGGTCGTGGGCGGAGCCCTCTGTCATGACGGGCGCCTGCTGGCCGCCCGCCGCAGCGCGCCGCCGGAGCTGGCCGGCCGCTGGGAGCTGCCGGGCGGGAAGACCGAGCCCGGCGAGTCCGTACCCGAGGCGCTGGTGCGCGAACTGCGCGAGGAGCTCGGCGTCGAGACGCAGGCGCTGGAGCGGATCCCGGGGGAGTGGCCCCTCAAGCCGGGCCTCGTGCTGCACGTGTGGACCGCCCGGCTGGTGTCCGGGGAGCCCGCGCCGCTGGAGGACCACGACGAGCTGCGCTGGCTCGGGCCGCAGGAGCTGGATTCGGTGGACTGGCTCGACCAGGACCGGCCGGCGGTCGCGGAGGCCGGCCGCAGGCTGCGCGCCGAAGGCCGGGCCTGACGGTCGGGGCTGACACCCGCGCCTGGCGCCCCCGCCTGACGGTCGGGGCTGACACCCGCGCCTGGCGCCCCCGCCTGACGGTCGGGGCTGACACCCGCCTGACGCCCCCGCGCGACGCCCGCGCCGGGGCGGAGGCGGGGGGTCGGGAGCACGTCGGGTCGCACCGGGGCGCATGGTGCGCGCGCTGTAGGCCGTCTGCGCCACAGTGCGCCGGTGCGTGTGGGATCGAGTGGTACGACGCCCCAAATGTGGGGTATGTCGCTATTGATTGCTCTCTCATGCTCCTCCTCGTGGCTCTGTCCCTGCTGAACCCGACTGGGGTCGCTGCCGGCCCGGGAAGTGATCGGCGTGATCGACACAGACGGTGAATGCGCCGAGTGGGCCTTTCCCGCCGAGCCCGGCGCCGTCCGCACCGCCCGCCACGCCGTGCGCGGAAAGCTCCGGGCCTGGGGCCTTGAGGCAGTCGGCGACGTGACCGTCCTGCTGGTCAGCGAGCTGGTCACCAATTCCCTGCGCCACGCGTCCGGCCCCATCGGGGTCCGGCTGGTACGGCCGGATCCGGCCGCCGGGGAGCCCGAGGGGGGCGCCGCACTGCTCGTGGAGGTTTCCGATCCGCTTCCGGATCCGCCCCGCGAGCGCGTCGCGGAGCCCGATGACGAAGGCGGCCGCGGACTTCACCTCGTGGCCGTCTCGGCGCGGCGCTGGGGGACCCGGCACGGGAAGTCGGGCAAGACGGTGTGGTTCGAGTTGGCTCTTCCTGGTCAGTAACAAGGGGAAGGATGGCCGACGATCACCGGACGTGGCCGGAAACTAACGGGACCTTTTTGTGATCGTGAACGTCGTGCCGTCCGGGGCCGTGGTGCTGAATACTTCGGTCATGGCCGGTCCGGTTGCGGTGAGCTGGAGGGGACGGTCGCGTGAGCGAGATACCTGCGCAGGCACATCAGGCCCGAGTGCCCGAGGAGTCATGGCACGACTCCATGTGGCACAGCAGCCCGCCTGGCTCGATATATGACTACATAAAGGTCGCGTCGTTCTCGATCGGTCCGGACGGGCTCGTCGACCAGTGGAGCCTGCGCGCCGAGGAGCTGTTCGGCCTCACCGCGGCCCAGACGGTCGGCCGCGATCCGGTCGAGGCCTTCATGCCGCCGGAACTGCGCGCCGGCGGGCACCGAAAGGTGGCCGAGATCCTCGACGGCAAGGAATGGACGGGTCTCGTCCCGTTCCGGATCCCCGGCGGCGACGGTGCGCACGGCGTGGCCGAGATCTATGTGATGCCGACCAGGGCGGAGACCGGTGAGCGGGCCGCGCTGTGCGTCGTCGTCGACGTACGCGCGCTGCGGCGGATCGAATCCGATCTCGCCGCGTCGCAGGCCATATTCGGCCAATCTCCCTTCGGATTCGTCCTCTTCGGTACGGACCTCACCGTGCAGCGCGCCAACCGCCGCTTCGCGACCGTGTTTGGCGGCGACGCCGAGGAGCACCGCGGCCGCACCGTCCACGACTACCTCCCCGCCCACGAGGCCGACCGGATGTCCGACGCCCTGCGCCGGGTGCTGGAGACCGGGGAGTCCGTCACCGACCTGCGGATCACCGGCGCCGCCCCGGGCAGCCGGGACAACCGCCACTGGTCCATCAACCTCTACCGGGTGCACGGCGGCTCCGGCCGACCCATCGGCGTCGCCGGTCTCGGCACCGACGTCACCCGGCGCCACCTCGCCGCCCGCGAGGCCGCCGGGGTACGGCGCAACCTCGCCCTCCTCAACGAGGCCGGGCACCGGATCGGGAACTCCCTCGACCTGGAGACCACCGCCCGGGAACTCCTCGACGTCACCGTCCCCGGCTTCTGCGACCTGGCCTCCGTCGACCTGTACCAGGGGCTGCTGCTCGGCGACGACGACCGGCCCGCCCGGCCGCAGGGCCCCGGGCTGCCGTCGCTGCCCGGGCAGGGGGCCGGGCGGGCGCCGTCCGCGCCGCTGCGGCGGGTCGCCTTCGCCTCGGCGGTGTCGGACGCGCCGCTGTCGGGTCCCGGCGCGCTGGTCTCCGTAGGGGAGGTCCACCGGTACCCGGCCGCCTCGCCCGGAGCGCTCGCGCTGCGGACGGCGCAGCCCCGGCTGCTGGTGTCCGGCGGGGCGGACGACCTCGTGCAGTCCACGCTCTTGGTGCCGCTCGTGGCGCACGACACCGTGGTCGGACTCGCCCAGTTCTCCCGTACGAAGGGCAGCGAGCCCTTCGGGGAACGCGACCGGGCCGTGGCGGTGGAGCTGGCCGCGCGGGCCGCGGTCTGCATCGACAACGCGCGGCTGTACCGGCGCGAGCACGAGCGGGCGTTGATACTCCAGCGCAGCCTGCTGCCCCCGGGGGACCCGGAGGCGGCGGGACTGGACATCGCCTGCCGGTACCTCCCGGGCAACGCGGCGACCGAGGTCGGCGGCGACTGGTTCGACGTCATCGAGCTGCCGGGGCACCGGACGGCGCTGGTCGTCGGGGACGTCATGGGCCGCGGACTGCGGGCGGCGGTGGCCATGGGCGAACTGCGCACGGCCGTAAGGACGCTGGCGCTGCTGGACCTCGAACCGGCGGAGGTGCTGAGCGCGCTGGACGAGATCGCCCGGGGGCTCGGCGCGCCCGGCGGCTCCCAGCAGGCCTCGCGGGCGGCGCTGCACTCACGGGACGCGGACCGCTCGGAGGTCTACCTCGCCACCTGCGTGTACGCCGTCTACGACCCGGTGACGCGCCGCTGCACGATCGCCAACGCCGGCCACATGCCGCCGGTGCTGGTCGAACCCCCGGAACCGGGCGGCGCACCGCGGCCGGGGCTGCTGCTGGAGGTGCCGACGGGATTGCCGCTGGGCGTGGGCGGGGAGCCGTTCGAGGAGGTGGAGGTCGACCTCCCCGAGGGCGCGCTGCTGGCGCTGTACACGGACGGGCTGGTCGAGTCGCGGGACCACCCGCTGGAGGAGGGCCTGCGGGGCCTGCGGGAGGCCCTGGCCGATCCGGTGCGGCCGCTGGAGGACGTCTGCGACCACGTACTGAACACGCTCGACACGCGGCACGGGGAGGACGACATCGCACTGCTGATGGCACGGGTACAGGGGCTGCCGGTGGACGCGGTGGGCGACTGGCAACTGCCGAGGGAGGCCCGGTCGGTGGGGCGCGCGCGGGAACTGGCGCGCGCGAAGCTGCCGGCGTGGGGGCTGGAGGGGCTGCTGGACACCACCGAACTGCTGGTCAGCGAGCTGGTGACGAACGCGCTGCGGTACGGGGAAGGGGAGATCCGGCTGCGGTTGCTGCTGGACCGGACGCTGGTGTGCGAGGTGTGGGACGCGAACCTGGTGCAGCCCCGGCGGCGGCGGGCGCGGGACACCGACGAGGGCGGGCGGGGGCTCCAGCTGGTCGGCATGCTGTCGGCGGGCTGGGGCACGCGGCGGACCCACCGGGGGAAGACGGTGTGGTTCGAGCTCCCGCTGCCGGGGGCTGACGGGGAGTCCGTCTCGGAGCTGTCGGCGGAGCAACTGCTGAACATGTACGGCTGACCGGGTCCCTCCGGGGGCGTGCCGATCCCATGCCGGTGCCGGTGCCGTGCCGCCCGTGCCGACCCCGTGCCGCCCGTGCCGGGGGCCGGCCCCCGGACCCGGCCCTCCAACGGCTGGACGGGCCGGATCAGCGGGACTTGAGGGCCGCCAGGCGGGCTTCGATCTCCGAGGACGTGCCGAGGTCGTCCAAGGCTTCGAACTGGGCGTCCAGGGAGGAGGCCGCCAGTTCCTGCTTGCCCAGGGCCTTGGCCTCCTCCCGGCGGACCTTGTCCTCGAAGCGGGCCAGGTCGCTCGTCGGGTCCATCACGTCGATGTTCTTCACCGCGTCCATCATCGTGTTCTGCGCCTGCGCCGTCTTCGCCCGCGCGACCAGCTCGTCGCGCTTCGCCTTCAGCTCCGTCAGCTTGTTCCGCATCGAATCCAGCCCGGACTTCAGCTTGGCCACGACCTCCGTCTGCGCCGCGATCGTCGGCTCCGCCGTCTTCGCCTCCTTCTCCGACTGGAGCTGGCGGCCCAGCGCGACCTTCGCGAGGCCGTCGAACGTGTCGGCGCTGCCGGCGTCCCCCGCCGCCCCGGACGCCCGCAGTTCGTCCGCCTTCCGGCTCGCCGCGAGCGCCTTGCGGCCCCACTCCGCGGCCGCGTCCACGTCCTCCGTGTGGTCCGCCTCCAGCATCCGCAGGTTGCCGATGGTCGTCGCGACCGCCGTCTCCGCCTCCGTGATGTTGTTCGTGTAGTCGCGGATCAGCTGGTCCAGCATCTTCTGCGGATCCTCCGCCTGGTCCAGCAGGGCGTTGATGTTGGCTTTCGCCAGCTGGGTGACGCGGCCGAGGACGGTCTGCTTGCTCATGATCGTGATCTCCTTGGGTGAAGGGGTGCGGCGCATCGGTCGCGGCCGCCTCAGAAGCGGCCGCCGCCGCCCATCCGGCCGCGCGTGCCGCCGCCGCCGAAGGAGCCCGGGCCGGGTCCGCCGCCCCCGCCGAAACCGCCGCCGCCGAAACCGCCGCCGCCGAAGCCGCCCCGGCCGCCGCCGCCCCCGCCGCGCAGGATCTCGCCGAGGATGATCCCGCCGAGCACCGCGCCGCCCATCCCGCCGCCCTGCCGCCGGCCGCCACCGCCGGCGTAGGGGTCCTGGTAGCCCCGTACGTCCTGTTCCGCCAGCTGCTGCGCCTGCCGCGCCAGCGCGTCCGCCTGCTGGGCCTCGGCGAGGGCCGCCGCCGGATCCGAGTCCGTCAGGGCCAGCGACCGCTCCAGGTGGCGCTGCGCCTCCGCGAGCCGGGTCCGGGCCTGGCTGCCGACCGCGCCCCGGCTGGTGGTGACGTAGTCCGCCGCCGCGCCGATCGCGCTGCGGGCCGTCAGCAGCGCCTGGTCCAGCAGCGCCACCGCCCGCCGGCGCCCCGATTCGCGCTCGCGCGCCCCCGCCAGGGCCTCGTCGAGGGCCGCGTCCGCCTCCTCGGTGCGCCGCAGCGCGTCGATCGGGTCGTAGCGGCCGCCCGCCCGCTCCCGCCGTACGTCGGCCAGGACCGCCTCCGCCCGGCCGATCCGGCCGCGCAGGTCCGCCGTGGAGATCCCCTCGGCGGTGCCGCTCAGCAGGCCGCGCGCGTCCGCGAGGTCCGTCTGCGTCTCGGTGAGCGCGCCGTCCAGTTTCCCGGCCGCCTCCGCGAGTTCCTTCGCCCGCCGCTCCACCGCGTCCACCAGGGTCGCCACCTGGTCCACCGCGCCCTCGGCGGCCCGTACGTGCACGGCCGCCCTGCCGTTGTCCCCGGCGTCGATCGCGACCCGCGCCTCGCCGAGGTTGGTCGTCGCGAACAGCAGCCGGGCCTTGGCCTGTTCGGCGTTGGAGGCCACCGGGGCCGAGGCCGAGTCCGCGTACCGGCCGGCGAGGGCGGTCAGGGTGGCCTCCGCCGTCGTCGTACGGCCGGCCAGCTCACTGAAGTGCGCCTCTACGGTGGCCAGCGCCGCCGGGGCGTTCTTCTCCAGGTCCCGCAGCCGGTCGAAGTCCGCCGACTCGGCGTCGAGCCGCCGGTTCGCCTCCGTACAGCGGGCCACGATCTCGTCCAGCATCCGCCGCCGGGTCGCGTCGTCCTCCGGGTAGGCGTCGTCGAGCTGCTGGCGCAGCCGGAAGGCCTGGGTGAGCTCGCTCTTGGCGTGCTCCAGGGCGGCGGTGAAGGTGCCGACCGCCTCGTCGCCGAACTGGGCCGAGGCGAAGCCGAGTTCCTCGGTGCTGGTGCGGACCGCGTCGTCGGTGTCCACCAGCAACGCCTTGGCCTTGGAGTCGAGTTCCGGCAGCGGCAGGGCGGTCGTGGTGGCCGGCTGGGCGCCCCAGCCGGTGGTGCCCCTCGTACCGGCCCCGGTCCTGCGCCGGCGCCGGGTGTACGCGAACGCCCCGAGGGCGCCCGCCGCGCCGACGACGACCACCGGGAGCACGAAGTCCCCGGCCCCGCTCTGGCCGCCCGCCCCGCCGCCCGGGTCCGCCTCGCCCGGGGTGATCTTCGGGACGGGTACGGGCTGCCCGCCGAGCACCGCGGCGTAGCCGTTCGCCGCGCCGATCGCGGCGCCCGCCCAGTCGTTCTGCCGCAGGGCGGGCTCGATGGCGGTACGGGCCACCGCCGCGAGCTGCTCCTGGGTGAACCCGGAGTCCACGTCGGCCGAATAGGCGTACTGCCGGGCCCCGGTCGCCACCGCGAGCAGTACGTCGTCCTGGCCGAGGCCGTTCTTCTGCGCGGTGGCGTCGGCCCAGCTCTGGGCGGAGCGGCCGGAGAAGTCGTTCACGTAGGTGACGAAGAGCTGGATCTTCCGGTCCGCGTACAGCTTGTCAAGCGCGGCCACGACGGCCGGCCGCCGGTCGCCGAGGGCGCCGACGCGGTCGGTGATCTGGCCCTGCGCGGACAGCGTGACGGGATCGTCCGCCCGGGCCGAAGGCGCCCCGGCCACCCCCCACCCGCCGAACGCGAGCAGCGCGGCGGCGAGGGCGGACAGCGTCCTGCTACTCGGCGGGGTCACATTTGGGAGATTATGGGCGCTTCCCCGCCCCCGCACCCGGAGTGGCCCCGACCGGGCGGGGGCGGGGCCACCCCCGCCGGTTCGGGGAGGCGGAGGGCGAGGGCGACGCCGTCGCCGGAAGGCGCGGCGGCGCCCTGGAGGGCGGTGTGCTCCCCCTGCCGGACCGGGCGGCCGGGCGTCATGCCCGGGCCCGCCGGATGATCCCCCACCCACACCGTGCGTTCGGCCGGGGCCGCTACGGGGTGGTCCGGCGGCGGATCTTGTTCCCGAGCCACACCAGCGGGTCGTACGCGCGGTCCACGGCTCGCTCCTTCAGCGGGATCAGCGCATTGTCGGTGATCTTGATGCCCTCGGGGCAGACCTCCGTACAGCACTTGGTGATGTTGCAGAGGCCGAGCCCGTGGTCCTCCTGGGCGGCGCGCTTGCGGTCCAGGCCCGCCTCCTGCGCCGCGTCCAGCGGGTGCATGTCCAGTTCGGCCACCCGCATCAGGAAGCGCGGTCCCGCGAACGCGGGCTTGTTCTCCTCGTGGTCCCGCACCACATGGCAGGTGTCCTGGCACAGGAAGCACTCGATGCACTTGCGGAACTCCTGCGAGCGCTCCACGTCCTCCTGCCGCATCCGGTACGCGCCCGGCGCCACCCCCTGCGGCGGCACGAAGGCCGGCACCTCCCGCGCCTTGCGGTAGTTGAACGACACGTCCGTCACCAGGTCCCGGATCACCGGGAAGGCCCGCAGCGGGGTGACGCTGATCGTCTCCTCCCGGGTGAAGGCCGACATCCGGGTCATGCACATCAGCCGCGGCCGCCCGTTGACCTCCGCGCTGCACGAGCCGCACTTGCCGGCCTTGCAGTTCCAGCGGACCGCCAGGTCCGGGACCTGGGTCGCCTGGAGCCGGTGGACGATGTCCAGGACCACCTCGCCGTCGTGCACCTCGACGGTGAAGTCCCGCAGCTCGCCGCCCTCCGTGTCGCCCCGCCAGATCCGGAAGCGGGCGTCGTAGGTAGTCACTCGTAGAGCTCCTCTTCGGCGAGGTACTTGACCAGCTCGTCCTTCTCGAACAGCGCGAGCAGGTCGGGGCGGATGGGTTCGGTACGGGTGCGGACGAGGGCGATCCGGCCGGCCGCCGGATCGGCGGGCGCCGGGTCCACCGGGCGGCACAGCAGGTTCACCGGCCGCCAGTCCCGCTCCATCGAGGGGCAGTCCTCGCGGGTGTGCCCGCCGCGGCTCTCGGTGCGTTCCAGGGCCGCGCGGGCCACGCACTCGCTGACCAGCAGCATGTTCCGCAGGTCCAGGGCGAGGTGCCAGCCCGGGTTGAACTGCCGGTGCCCCTCGACGCCGGCCCGGGCCGCCCGTACCCGCAGGGCGGCGAGCCTCTCCAGGGCCTCGGCCATCTCGCCCGCGCGGCGGATGATGCCGACCAGGTCGTTCATGGTCGTCTGGAGCTCCTGGTGGAGCGTGTACGGGTTCTCCGCGCCCTCGTCGGCGTGGAACGGGGCCAGCGCCTCCGCGGCGGCCGCCTCGATCTCCGCCTGCGACACTGCGGGGCGGCCGGCGGAGGCGGCGTACCCGGCCGCGTGCAGCCCGGCGCGGCGCCCGAAGACCAGCAGGTCGGAGAGGGAGTTCCCGCCGAGCCGGTTCGAGCCGTGCATGCCGCCCGCGACCTCGCCCGCCGCGAAGAGCCCGGGGACCCCGACGGTGGCGGCGCTGTCCGAGTCGACCGCGATGCCGCCCATCACGTAGTGGCAGGTCGGGCCCACCTCCATCGCCTCGGCGGTGATGTCCACGTCCGCCAGCTCCTTGAACTGGTGGTACATCGACGGCAGCCGCCGGCGGATCCGCTCCGCGGGCATCCGCGTCGACACGTCCAGGAACACCCCGCCGTGCGGGGAGCCGCGGCCCGCCTTGACCTCGGAGTTGATGGCCCGGGCCACCTCGTCGCGGGGGAGCAGCTCGGGCGGGCGCCGGTTGTGGTCCGGGTCCTCGTACCAGCGGTCGCCCTCCTCCTCGGACTCCGCGTACTTCTCCTTGAAGACGTCCGGGACGTAATCGAACATGAACCGCTTGCCCTCGCTGTTGCGCAGCACCCCGCCGTCGCCGCGCACCGACTCGGTGACGAGGATCCCCTTGACCGAGGGCGGCCAGACCATGCCGGTGGGGTGGAACTGCACGAACTCCATGTTCAGCAGGGGAGCCCCGGCGAGCAGGGCCAGCGCGTGGCCGTCGCCCGTGTACTCCCAGGAGTTCGAGGTGGTCTTGAAGGACTTGCCGATGCCGCCTGTGGCCAGCACCACCGCCGGGGCCTCCAGGACGAAGAACCGGCCGGACTCGCGCTCGTAGCAGAAGGCCCCCGAGACCCTCGGCCCTTCCTTCAGGACCCTGGTGACCGTGCACTCCTGGAAGACCTTGAGCCGGGCCTCGTGGTCCCCGTACTCCTTGAAGTCCTCCTGCTGGAGCTGGACGATCTTCTGCTGGAGGGTGCGGATCAGCTCCAGGCCGGTCCGGTCGCCCACGTGTGCGAGGCGCGGGTACTCGTGCCCGCCGAAGTTGCGCTGGGAGATCCTCCCGTCGGGCGTGCGGTCGAAGAGCGCGCCCCAGGTCTCCAGCTCCCAGACCCGGTCCGGGGCCTCCTTCGCGTGCAGCTCGGCCATCCTCCACTGATTGAGGAACTTGCCCCCGCGCATGGTGTCGCGGAAGTGCACCTGCCAGTTGTCGCCCTCGTTGACGTTGCCCATGGAGGCGGCGATCCCGCCCTCCGCCATCACGGTGTGGGCCTTGCCGAACAGGGACTTGCAGATCACGGCCGTACGGGCGCCCCGCTCGCGGGCCTCGATCGCGGCCCGCAGTCCGGCGCCTCCCGCGCCGACCACGACCACGTCCCACTGCTGCCGGTCGACTTGAACCATGTCAGAAGATCCTCGGGTCGGTGAAGGTGCCGCTGGCCAGCAGGTACACGTAGAAGTCGCACAGGGCCACGCTGATCAGGGAGGACCAGGCCAGCAGCATGTGGCGGGCGTTGAGCCGGCTGACCCACCCCCACAGCCGGTAGCGCACCGGGTGCTTGGAGAAGTGCTTCAGGCGGCCGCCCATGATGTGCCGGCAGGAGTGGCAGGACAGCGTGTACGCCCAGATCAGCGTGATGTTGACCAGGAACAGCAGGGTTCCGAGGCCCATGTGGCCCCACGCGTAGTCGCCGTCGCGGAAGGTCAGCACGGTGTCGTACGTGAGGATGCCCGCGACGGGCACCGCCGCGTAGAAGAAGTACCGGTGCGCGTTCTGCAGGACCAGCGGGAAGCGGGTCTCACCGCTGTACGCGGCGTGCGGCTCGGCGACGGCGCAGGCGGGCGGCGAGGCCCAGAAGCCCCGGTAGTACGCCTTGCGATAGTAGTAGCAGGTCAGCCGGAAGCCGAGCGGGAAGACCAGGATCAGCAGGGCGGGGGACAGGCCCCACCAGCTGCCGAACAGGTCCAGGTTCGGGCCGCCGCGCATCTCCCGGCAGTTCTCCGCGAGACACGGGGAGTAGAACGGCGAGACGTACGGGGCGGCGTAGTAGTCGGCGTTCGCGAAGGCCCGCCACGTGGAGTAGACGATGAACGCGAGCAGCCCGGCCGCGGTGCCGGCGGGGGCCAGCCACCACCGGTCGGTCCGCAGGTGCCGGGCCGCGATCGCGGCGCGGGTGGGGCCGTGGACGCCGGTCGGCTGCCGGGATGGTTCCGTACCTGTGGCCAAAGGGAACTCCGGGTGGAGTGATGAAGGGTGACCGGGGGTGTGCGGACCGGATCAGGGCGCCCGGCGGTTCCGGGCACCGAGACCCTCGTCGTCGGTATCCGTCCACAGCGAGCTGTCGTACGGGGTGTCGGGGATGGTCACCATCCCCGACGGGTCCGGGGGCGCGGATCCGCCGCCCGCCGGGGGCCGGTGCGCGGCCTGCCGCTCCAGCCGCTCCACCTTGCGGGTGAGCTCGTCCAGGTTCCGCCGTACGGCGGTCAAATCGTCTTGCAGGGACATGACTTGCCCTCACTTCCGCGGGGTGCGGTGGCAACGCTCATGTGCGCCTGAGAGTGTCGCGCCTCCCGTCCCCGGTTGTGAAGGGACGTGCGGGGATTGCGGGCGCGCAGGCGCGATCCGTGCGCCCCTCCCCGCCCCCTTCCCCTCCCCTTCCCGGGGGTCCGCACCCGCGTCCGGCGCCGCGGCCGCAAGCCGGATTGGTCCGCACGGGTGGGGTTGGCGGCGTGGCGCGGGCCCGCTGCGGGAGGTCCGGCGGGCGGTGGATTTCAGTGGGTTCCGGCACCCAGTGTGATCAGCTCCATATACCGCCAAACGTGATCAAGCCGCCTGAGCCCCCGCTTCCCCACGCCCCGCCCCGGAGGTACCACCCATGTCCCAGAGAAGGCGCAGGTCCTTGGCGTTCCTGACCTCGGGAGTCCTCGCACTGCCGCTGCTCGCGGGCTGCGGCGCGGGTGACGAGGAGGGCGGTCCCGTCGCCGCCGGACAGGACATCGCGATGACCTCCCGCGACAGGGTCGCCGACGGCGGGGTCGTGCGCTGGGCCGTGGACACCCTCCCCGACACCCTGAACACCTTCCAGGCCGACGCGGACGCCACCACCGCCCGGATCGCCGGGGCGGTGCTGCCGCAGCTCTTCGTCATGGACGCCAAGGGCCAGCCGGTGGCCAATCCGGACTACCTGGAAAAGGCCGAGATCGTCGCACGCGAGCCCAAGCAGGTCGTCCTGTACAAGCTCAACCAGCAGGCGGTGTGGAGCGACGGCCGGGAGATCGGCGCCGCCGACTTCGTCGCCCAGTGGCGGGCCCTGAACGGCAAGGACTCGGCCTACTGGACGGCCCGCAACGCCGGGTACGAGCGGATCGAGAAGATCGAGCGCGGCAAGACGGACCTGGAGGTCAAGGTCACCTTCGCCAAGCCGTACACCGACTGGCGCTCCCTGTTCACGCCGCTCTACCCGAAGCAGGTCACGGGCACCCCGGACGCCTTCAACGAGGGGGCCCGCGGCGCCCTCAAGGTCACCGCCGGTGCCTTCAACCTCGGCGCCGTCGACAAGAAGACCGCCACCGTCGCCCTGACCCGCAACGCGCGCTGGTGGGGCCGGCCCGCCAAGCTGGACACCCTGGTGCTGACGGCGGTGCCCCGGGCGGAGCGGCCGGCCGCGCTGGCCGCCGGCAAGCTCGACATGGCGGAGATCGACCGCACCGGCGCCGACCGGATCGCGCTGGCCCACCGGGACGCGAAGGCCGCCCAGGGGGCCGAGGGGGCCGGTGGCGCCCCGGCGCACGGGCCCGGGGCCTCGGTGACCGCCGCGCAGGCCACGATGTCCTGGGCGATCGCCTACGGCGCGGACGAGAGCAAGGCCAAGGAGGAGCAGGCCAGCCGGGCCGCGAACGCCGAGGCCGCCAAGAAGTACGCCGAGGAGCAGAACGCCCTGCGCACCTTCGCGGTCCGCAAGTCCCTGGAGCCGGCCTACACCCAGCTCGCCATGAACGGCGCCTCGGGGCCGCTGGCCGACGAGCGGGTCCGGCGGGCCGTGGCCCGGGCCCTGGACCGCAAGGCGCTGGCGGAGATCGTCCTGAAGCCGCTGGGCCTGCCCGCCAAGCCCGTCGGCAGCCACCTGGCCCTGGCCGGGCAGCCGGCGTACGCCGACAACAGCGACGCCCTCGGCGGCCAGGACACCCAGGCGGCCCAGGCGCTGCTCGCGGACGCGGGCTGGAGGCGGGGCGGGAAGATCACCGAGCCGTCGGGCGCGAAGGCCGGCCCCGAGGCGAGCTCCGAGGACGACGGGAAGACCCCGTCCGGGCCGGGCACGGGGAACGACGGCCTGTACGTCGTTGGCCAGGACGACGAGCGCAACGGCGACGAGCGGGGCGGGGACGAGCAGGGCGGGGCCGGGAACCCGGAGGACGCCCGGCCCGCCGCCGGTCCCGGACTGTCCCCGGCGCTCACGGTCACCCCGCTCGCCGCCCAGCAGCAGGCCTCGCTGCTCGCCCAGGCCGACGTGGCCCGGGCGGCCGCCGGCCCGGACGCGGCGCGGGACACCGCCACCACCGACACCGACACCGACACCGACGCCAAGGGCGCCCCGGTCCGCGAGGGCGACGGGGCCGGGCAGGGGAAGGCCTCCGCGGCGCCCGCCCCGGCCAAGCAGGCCCGTACCTCCGGCAGCATGCTGGCCAAGGACGGCAAGGCGCTCAGCCTGCGCTTCGTCCTCCCCTCGGGCCCCGGCTCGGAGTCGCTGCGCGCGGTCGGCGAGCGCATCGCCCAGATGCTCCAGAAGGTCGGCATCCAGGCCGAGCTGAAGAAGGTCGCCGACGAGAGCTTCTTCAAGGACCACATCGCCTCGGGCCAGTACGACCTGGCGCTCTACTCCTGGCCCGCGACCGCCTACCCGGCCACCGACGCGCGGCCGATCTTCGCCAAGCCGGAGCCGGCCGCCGACGGCTCGCTCCTCGTCGAACAGAACTACACCCGGGTCGGCACCGACCACATCGACCAGCTGTTCGACCAGGCCCTCGGCGAGCTGGACGAGGGAGCCTCCCGCGATCTGATCCGCAAGGCGGACGCCCGGATCTGGGCCGCCGCCGGATCCATCCCGCTCTACCAGCGTCCCGAGCTCGTGGCGGTCAAGCCCAGCCTGGTCAACGCGGGTGCCTTCGGCCTCGGTGCCCCCCGTTTCCAGGACATCGGCTGGAAGAAGTCCCCGGCCGCCACGGAGAAGAACGCCAAGGAGAAGAAGTAGTGACAAAGAGGTGCCAGTCAGGTTGACCCGCGGGTCACAAGCTCAGATGTGACTCAATTCCCTTGCCCGCCGGACACCCCGGCGGGCAAGGTCGTGCGTACCCGTTGACCCGCGTGTTTCCCGTAGTTCCACTGCTCCACCGATGCCCGGGACCCCCCACCCCAGACCCGGTCCTCCTCAGTCATCCGGCCTCTTGACAGACCCCCCGGCGGGCAGTTCCCGCCACGCGACGTACGATGGGGTAAGGCCGTGGCAGGTTTTCCGCCCGGTCGAGGCGCGCGTGCCGGACCGTACGCGACGCCATCCACGATCCCGGGAGAAGCGCCGAAGTGCCCACGCGCCACGACATCCGTAACGTCGCCATCGTCGCCCACGTCGACCATGGCAAGACGACCATCGTCGATGCCATGCTCAAGCAGGCCGGTGCCTTCGCCGCCCACCAGCACCTCGACGACCGCATGATGGACTCGAACGACCTGGAGCGTGAGAAGGGCATCACGATCCTCGCCAAGAACACGGCGGTGAAGTATCACCCCAAGGACGGCGGGGCCCCGATCACGATCAACATCATCGACACCCCCGGCCACGCCGACTTCGGTGGTGAGGTCGAGCGCGGTCTGTCGATGGTGGACGCCGTAGTCCTGCTGGTGGACGCCTCCGAGGGTCCGCTGCCCCAGACCCGCTTCGTCCTGCGCAAGGCCCTGCAGGCGAACATGCCGGTCATCCTCTGCATCAACAAGACGGACCGCCCGGACTCCCGGATCGACGAGGTCGTCAACGACACGTACGACCTGTTCCTGGACCTGGACGCCACCGAGGAGCAGATCGAGTTCCCGATCGTCTACGCCTGTGGCCGTGACGGCGTCGCCTCGCTGACCAAGCCCGAGGACGGCACCGTCCCCGCGGACAGCGACAGCCTGGAGCCGTTCTTCTCCACCATCCTGGAGCACGTCCCCGCCCCGGTGTACGACGACGAGGCGCCCCTCCAGGCCCACGTCACCAACCTGGACGCCGACAACTTCCTCGGCCGCATCGCCCTGGTCCGCGTCGAGCAGGGTGAGCTCCGCAAGGGCCAGACCGTCGCGTGGATCAAGCGTGACGGCACGATCTCCAACGTCCGCATCACCGAGCTGATGATGACCGAGGCGCTCACCCGCAAGCCGGCCGAGGTGGCCGGCCCGGGTGACATCTGCGCGGTCGCCGGTTTCCCCGACATCATGATCGGTGAGACCCTGGCCGACCCGGAGAACCCGATCGCGCTCCCGCTGATCTCGGTCGACGAGCCGGCGATCTCCATGACCATCGGTACGAACACCTCCCCGATGGTCGGCCGCGGCGGCAGCGGCAAGGGCGCGGACGCCAAGTCCGCGGTCAAGGACCGCAAGGTCACCGCCCGCCAGGTCAAGGACCGTCTGGACCGCGAGCTGATCGGTAACGTCTCGCTCCGCGTCCTCGACACCGAGCGCCCGGACGCCTGGGAGGTCCAGGGCCGCGGTGAGCTCGCGCTCGCCATCCTGGTCGAGCAGATGCGCCGCGAGGGCTTCGAGCTCACCATCGGCAAGCCGCAGGTGGTCACGCAGGAGATCGACGGCAAGACCCACGAGCCGGTCGAGCGCATGACGGTCGACGTCCCCGAGGAGCACATGGGCGCGGTCACGCAGCTCATGGGCGTCCGCAAGGGCCGCATGGACAACATGTCGAACCACGGCTCCGGCTGGGTCCGCATGGAGTTCGTCGTCCCGTCGCGCGGCCTCATCGGCTTCCGTACGGAGTTCCTGACGAACACCCGCGGTACGGGTATCGCCCACTCGATCCACGAGGGCCACGAGCCGTGGTTCGGCCAGCTGGTGACCCGTAACAACGGTTCGCTGGTCGCCGACCGCGCCGGTTCGGTCACGCCGTTCGCGATGATCAACCTGCAGGAGCGCGGCGTCCTGTTCACCGAGCCCGGCACCGAGGTGTACGAGGGCATGATCGTCGGCGAGAACTCGCGCTCCGACGACATGGACGTGAACATCACCAAGGAGAAGAAGCTCACCAACATGCGTGCGGCTTCCGCGGACAACACCGAGAACGTGGTGCCGCCCCGCAAGCTCTCCCTGGAGCAGTCCCTGGAGTTCTGCCGCGACGACGAGTGCGTCGAGGTGACCCCGGAGGCCGTCCGCATCCGCAAGGTCGTCCTGGACCAGAAGGAGCGCTCGCGCACCGCGTCGCGCGCCAAGTCCGGTAAGTAGTACCGGGGTTCCCCAGGCGGCGCCTGGGGACCGCCCGTAGCCCGGCTGACGAACAGCCCCTCCCGTCACAAGTGTGGTGACGGGAGGGGCTGTTCGCGTTTGTCAAGCGGATTATTGCGTTCAGGTGTCCGCATTCCGACCGTGACACTCCGGAAGGTGAGCTAACCGTCCGTTTCGCACGTGTCTGTCTCCTATCTGTTTGTCCGGATTTCGGGTTTTCGCCATGCGGTGATGTTGTGAAAACGAGACCACTTAAGTGTGGTTTACGGTCTGGGCGTCCCTGAGGATGGCTCCATTGAGCTCGGGTCAATGGGTCACGCGCTGTGGGGAGCGCCGACTCACGAGCACACACGATGGGACCGGATTTCGCTGTCAGGGGTGTCAGCGGGAGCCGGGTCCTTCACGTATCGACAGTGACTCCTGAGGAGGCAATTACCCATGCGCGGAGCAACGAGCGCCAAGTGGGTCGCGGGTGCCGTCGTCGTGGCGATGGCCGCTACGGCTTGCAGCACCAGCAAGGACAACGCAGGCGAGGGTGGCGGCAACATCACCGTTCAGCTTGGTGAGCCGCAGCACGGCCTGGTCGGTCAGAACACCGCCGAGTCCGAAGGTGCCGAGGTCCTCCACGCGCTCTTCACCGGTCTGGTCAACTACGACAACAAGACCAATGAGCCGAAGCTCGCGGTCGCCGAGTCCATCGAGACCACGGACTCGAAGACCTGGACGATCAAGATCAAGGACGGCTACACCTTCCACAACGGCGAGAAGGTCGACGCCCAGTCGTTCGTCCGCGCCTGGAACTGGGGTGCCAACCAGGACAACGCCGCCGAGGGCCTGCCGTTCTTCGCGAAGATCGACGGTTCCGACGAGCTGGCCCCGGGCAAGGACAAGAAGCCCACCGCCAAGGAGCTCAAGGGCCTCAAGGTCGTTGACGAGAAGACCTTCACCGTCACGCTGAAGGAGTCCTTCTCCCAGTTCAAGACGATGCTGGGCTACAACGCCTTCTACCCGCTGCCGAAGGCCTTCGAGGCCGACCCGAAGAAGTTCGGCGAGGCCCCCATCGGCAACGGCGCCTTCCAGATGGACGGCGTCTGGGACCACAACAAGCAGATCAAGGTCAAGCGGTACGACAAGTACCCGGCCGAGGGTCGCGCCAAGCTGTCCGGCGTCACCTTCAAGATCTACGACAACCTGGACACGGCGTACAACGACCTGCGCGCCGACAACATCCAGATCCTGGACAAGCTCCCCATCTCGGCGATGGCCACCGTCTCCCAGGAGTTCGGCGACCGCTACATCTACAAGCCCGAGTCCGGCGTCGGCTACCTCGGCCTGCCGCTCGAGCAGAACCCCGAGACCTTCGGCAAGCTCGAGATCCGCCAGGCGATCTCGATGGCCATCGACCGGGACGCCATCGGCAAGAGCATCTTCAACGGCACCCGCAAGCCGGCCGACGACTTCATCAGCCCGATCGTCCCCGGCTACCGCAAGGGCGCGCTCGGCGAGTTCGGCACGTACAACCCGGCCAAGGCGAAGGAGATCTTCGAGAAGGCCGGCGGCATCCCGGGCAACAAGATGGAGCTCGGCTACAACGCCGACGGCGGCCACAAGGAGTGGATCGAGGCCGTCGCGAACCAGCTGAAGCAGAACCTCGGCATCGAGGTCACCGCCAAGCCGTACGCCAAGTTCGGCGACATGCTGGACGACCTGGGCGCCTCGAAGTACAAGGGCGCGTTCCGCATGGCGTGGTCCATGGACTACCCGGCGGCCGAGAACTACCTCCGTCCGATCTTCTCGAAGGTCGCGATCGAGAACGGCTCCAACTACGGCCACTACAAGAACGACGAGTTCGAGGCCGTCATGAAGCAGGCGGACGAGGCGAAGGACCCCGCGGAGGGTCTGAAGCTGTACCAGAAGGCCGATGACATGATCATCCACGACCTTCCGTATATCCCCGTCTTCACCTACATGTCTTCTTCGGCCTACTCCAAGTCCGTGAAGAACGTCGAGGTCGACGCCCAGGGCCGCATGGACCTGGCGAACGTCGAACTCAACTGACACCCCTCTTCACCAAGGGGATCGCGGGGGCGGGCAGGCGGAATCAGGTTTCCGCCCGCCCGCCCTTTCCCCCTGCTCTTCCGTTGGAGGTCTGATGGGCCGCTACCTCATCCGCCGACTCGTACAGGCGATCCCTGTGCTGCTCGGTGCCACGTTCTTGATCTACGTATTGACCTTCTGGCTCCCCGGCGACCCGATTCAGGCAATGGCCGGAGAGAAGAAGGCCGATCCGCTCGTCGCGGCGATGCTGCGTGAGAAGTACCACCTCAACGACCCCTTCCTGGCGCAGTACTGGAACTACATCAGCAACGTGTTCCAGGGTGACTTCGGTGAGACTTTCAACGGCCGCAAGGTCTTGGACCTCATCACCGATGCGTTCCCCTACACAATGAACCTCGCCATCGTCGCCTTCATCATCGAAGCGGGCGTTGGCGTGACCGCAGGTGTCATGGCAGCTCTCCGCCGGGGCAAGTTCCTTGACCAACTGGTCCTGCTCTCCACCCTGATGGTCATCTCCATCCCGGTATTCGTCACCGGCTTCGTTCTGCAGCTCTCGCTCGGCGTCCAGCTCAAGAACAGTTGGGGAATCGACTTCTTCGCTGTTTCCTTCAACGAGTCGGACGGCCTCCGCGCGTACATTCTTCCCGCGTTCGTACTCGCCTCCGCTTCGCTGGCGTACGTGGCGCGACTGACTCGTACCAGTCTCATGGAGACGATGCGATCGGACTACGTGCGCACGGCAACGGCGAAGGGCCTCCCTCGCCGCCGCGTCGTCGTGAACCACGCACTGCGCAACGCGCTGATTCCGATCATCACCTTCCTCGGTGCCGACCTGGGTTCCCTCATGGGGGGTGCCGTCATCACCGAGCGCATCTTCAACATCCACGGCATCGGCGGCTTGATCGCCCAGTCCATTCACTTGCAGCAGGGCACGGTCCTGGTGGGAGTCGTGACCCTCCTCGTCCTCGTCTACGTCGTTGCGAACCTGGCTGTGGACCTTCTGTACGCCGTGCTCGACCCGAGGATTCGCTATGCGTGACACAACCACGGCGGGTGACAAGATGGCCGACACCCAGACCGCCAGCGCCCCCCCGACCGGCGCGCCGGGCGCACGGACCGAGAAGAAAGAGCGGGTCGCCAGCCTCTGGTCTGACGCCCTGTCCGACTTGCGCCGCAACCCGGTGTTCCTGGTCGGCGCATTCCTGGTGGTGTGCCTGCTCGTGCTTTCCGTCGTGCCGCAGTGGTTCACCGACGCCAGCCCGTTCGGGTCCAGCGCCACATGCAAGTTGCAGGACTCCCTCAGGCCTCCCAGTGGTGACCACTGGTTCGGCTTCGACGTCCAGGGCTGCGACGTTTACACCCGCACGGTGTGGGCCACCCGCAACTCCGTGATCGTCGGCATCGTGACCACAAGCCTCGTCGTCGTGGTCGGTGGCGTCCTCGGTCTGATAGCCGGCTGGATCGGTGGCTTCGTTGACAGCATTTTGTCCCGTTTCACCGAGATCTTCTTCGCCATCCCGCTGCTCCTCGGCGGCATGCTGATCATGTCGGGTCTCGGCACGGGCAACGCCTGGACCGTTTCGGTTGTCATGGCGACCCTCGGCTGGCCGCAGATCTTCCGCATCATGAGGTCATCGGTTCTCCAGAACAAGAACAACGACTATGTGATGGCTGCTCGCGCACTCGGCGCGGGAAGCCTGCGCATCACGATGCGGCACATCCTGCCGAACGCCGTCGCCCCCGTCATCGTGGTCGGCGCCATCAGCCTCGGTGTGTACATCGGGGCCGAGGCGTCACTTTCCTACTTGGGTATCGGCGTCCAGCCGCCAGAGATTTCGTGGGGCTTGATGGTCAGTGACGCTTCCGTCCGCTGGCTGCAGGCACCTCACGTGCTCCTTTTCCCGGCCGCAGCGCTGAGCATCACCGTGCTCGCGTTCATCATGGTCGGCGACGCGGTGCGCGACGCCCTCGACCCGAAGCTGCGCTGAGGAAGGGCGTACGTTGACCATCATCGACAAGACCTCGAACGTCCCCGCGCCCCGATCGGCGCCGGAGGGCACCCCCCTTCTCGAAGTGCGCGACCTGCACGTCGAGTTCCACACCCGCGACGGTGTCGCCAAGGCCGTGAACGGGGTCTCGTACTCCGTGAGCGCGGGCGAGACCCTCGCCGTCCTCGGCGAGTCCGGTTCCGGCAAGTCCGTGACGGCGCAGGCCATCATGGGCATCCTGGACATGCCCCCGGGCAAGATCCCGCACGGCGAGATCCTGTTCCAGGGCACCGACCTGCTCAAGCTGCCGACCGAGGAGTTCCGCAAGGTCCGCGGTTCGAAGATCGCCATGATCTTCCAGGACGCGCTGTCCTCGCTGAACCCGGTGCACACCGTCGGCGCCCAGCTCGGCGAGATGTTCCGCGTCCACCGCGGGATGTCCAAGAAGGACGCCACGGCCAAGGCCGTCGAGCTCATGGACCGCGTGAAGATCCCCGCCGCCAAGGCGCGCGTGGGTGACTACCCGCACCAGTTCTCCGGCGGTATGCGCCAGCGCATCATGATCGCCATGGCGATGGCCCTGGAGCCCGACCTGATCATCGCCGACGAGCCCACCACGGCTCTCGACGTGACGGTCCAGGCCCAGGTCATGGACCTGCTCGCGGAGCTCCAGCGCGAGATGAACATGGGCCTCATCCTGATCACCCACGACCTCGGCGTCGTCGCCGACGTCGCGGACAAGATCGCCGTCATGTACGGCGGCCGGATCGTCGAGACCGCCCCGGTCCACGAGATCTACAGCCGCCCCGCGCACCCGTACACGCGCGGCCTGCTCGACTCGATCCCGCGCCTGGACCAGAAGGGCCAGGAGCTCTACGCGATCAAGGGCCTGCCGCCCAACCTGCTGAACATCCCGAGCGGCTGCGCGTTCAACCCGCGCTGCCCGAAGGCCCAGGACGTCTGCCGCACCGACGTGCCGGTCCTGCACTCGGTCACCGAGCAGGACGGCACCGAGATGCCGGGCCGCGGCAGCGCGTGCCACTTCTGGAAGGAGCAGCTCCATGGCTGAGCTCACCAAGAACGCCACCGAGCGCGAGCCGATCCTCCAGGTGCGCAACCTGGTCAAGCACTTCCCGCTGACCCAGGGCATCCTGTTCAAGAAGCAGGTCGGCGCGGTCAAGGCCGTCGACGGGGTCTCCTTCGATCTCTACCGCGGTGAGACCCTCGGCATCGTCGGCGAGTCCGGCTGTGGCAAGTCCACCGTCGCCAAGCTGCTGATGAGCCTGGAGAAGGCCACCGCCGGCGAGGTCTTCTACAAGGGCCAGGACATCACCAAGCTGTCCGGCAAGGCCCTGAAGGCCGTCCGCCGCAACATCCAGATGGTGTTCCAGGACCCGTACACCTCGCTGAACCCGCGCATGACGGTCGGCGACATCATCGGCGAGCCCTTCGACATCCATCCCGAGGTGGCCCCGAAGGGCGACCGGCGCCGCAAGGTTCAGGAGCTCCTGGACGTCGTCGGCCTGAACCCGGAGTACATCAACCGGTACCCGCACCAGTTCTCCGGCGGCCAGCGCCAGCGCATCGGCATCGCCCGCGGCCTCGCGCTCAACCCGGAGATCATCATCTGCGACGAGCCGGTCTCCGCGCTCGACGTGTCGGTGCAGGCCCAGGTCATCAACCTGATGGAGAAGCTCCAGGACGAGTTCGACCTGTCCTACGTCTTCATCGCGCACGACCTCTCGATCGTCCGGCACATCTCGGACCGCGTGGGCGTCATGTACCTCGGGAAGATGGCCGAGATCGGCTCCGACGCCGAGATCTACGAGCACCCGACGCACCCCTACACCCAGGCGCTGCTGTCGGCCGTCCCGGTCCCGGACCCGGGCGCCCGCGAGGGCCGCGAGCGGATCATCCTCACCGGTGACGTCCCCTCGCCTGCCAACCCGCCGTCGGGCTGCCGCTTCCGCACCCGCTGCTGGAAGGCCCAGGAGAAGTGCTCCGTCGAGGAGCCGCTGCTGGCGATCCCGGAGCGCTTCAAGGGCCTGGACACCCTGGCCGCGCACGAGTCGGCGTGCCACTTCGCGGAGGAGAAGGCCGTCCTGGCCGTCTGATCTCCCGCGGGACGCACGTCTTGTCAGGGCGCCCGGTACCGGATCGTTCCGGTACCGGGCGCCCTGACGCGTGGGCGGGCACGGAAACCGGTTGCCTTCGGGGCCCGCCGCCACCGACAGTGGGCCGATGACCGACATGCTGACCGTCCGACCCGCCGGGCCCGGGGACGCGTCCGACATCTGCGCTCTGCTCAACGCCGTCGACGTCATCGAGATCGGCAGACCGGAAACGGACCTCGGCACGGTCAAGGCCGACCTGCACCACCCCGGCGTCGACCTGGCCAGGGACTCCTGGCTCGCCTTCCGGGCCGGCCGGCTCGTCGCCTACGCGCTGGTCTGGGCCGACGCCGGGCCCGGGCGGGTCGACGGCGACCACTACGTGCTGCCCGGCGACCCCGAGGCCGCCGTACGGCTCCTGGAGCTGATGGAGGTCCGGGCCCGGGTCATGGCCGCCGTCGCCTCCGAGACCCGCCTGCGCATCCACCTCAACGTGAAACCCACCCTCGACCTCTCCCTGCTTGCCGACCGTGGCTACCGCACCGTCCGCCGCCACCAGGTGATGACGCGAGCCCTCGACCCTGACACGGACCTGCCCCCCGCCCCGCCCACCGGGGTCACCCTGCGCGACTGCGCGAACGACGAGGTCGACCGGCGCCGGGCCCACGCCTTGATCGAGGACAGCTTCGCTGCTCACTTCGGACACGTGGTACGCGGGTACGAATCCTGGCTGGACCACATCGGCGCCCTTGACTGGTCCCTGGTCTGGATCGCCTCCCTGCCCGTCCAAGGCGACGTTGCCGTGCTCCTCACCCGCGACGACCGCACCCGCATGGGCTGGCTCAGCCACATCGGCGTCCGCGCGGACGTCCGCGGCCGGGGCATCGGGGGATTCCTCCTGCGTCACGGCTTCGCCGCCTACGCGGCCCGAGGTCGCCGGTCGGTGGGACTGAGCGTGGACACCCTCAATGAAACCGGTGCGCTCGGACTCTACGAGGCGCACGGTATGGCCCTGCACTACGCGGTTGACACCTGGGAGCTCGCAGGGTGAGCGGCGGGGGGGCTCATCCGCCCCTCACTGTAGGGGAGCTGCGGTGCCACCCCGGCGTCCTGCGGCAGCAGGGACGTCAGCCAGGCGTCCCTGCGGGTCCCGTGCTGGATGACGCGCGAACGCAAGGTGCCCTCCAGGACGAAGCCCGCCTTGCGCACGACGGCCAGCGAGGCGTCGTTGCCAACCTCGATGACGCTCTCTACCCGATCCATCCGCAGGTCCTCGAACACCCAGCGCGCCACCCGGCGGACGGCTTCCACGGTGTAGCCCAGCCCTCGTTGGCCGGGAACCGCCCAGGCGCCCATGGACGCGAGGTTCTCGGAGCGGCAGACCCAACTGAGCCCGAACACGCCGATTACGCCGATGAGTTCGCCGGTTTCCCGGACATGCGTCCCGAAGATGTAGTTGGTGTCGTCGGCCCAGCCGGATGCACACGTACGGGAGACGAATGCCATGGCCTGGTCCTCGGTACCCGGCTCCGGCACCGTAGTCCACCGGCGGATCGCCGGATCCCGCCAGGCACCCGCGATCACCGGGGCGTCCCTCGGCTCCAGCGGCCTGAACGCCAGCCGCTCGCTGGTCAAGGTCACCGGCTCCATGTCTTCTCCGCTTCCTTGTTGTCGTAGTCGACCAGTTCGGCGTACCGGCCGCCGCGTGCCAGGAGTTCCTCGTGCGTGCCGCTCTCGATCACGCGGCCGTTGTCCAACACCGCGATCAGGTCCGCATTCCGCACGGTTCCCAGGCGGTGCGCGATGGTGAACGTCGTCCGGCCGGCCGACAGTGCCTCCAGCGCTCGCTGGACGGCCGCCTCGGTCTTCGTATCGAGGGCGCTCGTCGCTTCGTCGAGGACCAGCACCGCCGGATCGCGCAGCAGCACGCGAGCGATGGCCAGCCGCTGCCGTTCCCCGCCGGAGAACCTGTGGCCACGCTCTCCGACCCGGGTCGCGTACCCGTCGGGCAACGACATCACGAAGTCGTGGATCTGTGCCGCGCGGGCCGCTTCCTCGATCTCGGCGTCGGTCGCGGACGGACGGGCGAAGCGCAGGTTGTCCGCCACGGACGCGTTGAAGAAGTACGGTTCCTGCGACACCACACCCACCGCTCGGGACAGCGACCGGACGGAGAGGTCCCGGACGTCGACCCCGTCGATGGTTACCCGGCCTGCGGACACGTCGTAGAGCCGCGGCACCAGGTACCCGAGCGTGGTCTTCCCCGCCCCCGTCGGGCCCACCAGTGCCACGCTACTGCCCGCTGGCACGGACAGGGTGACGTCCCGCAGCGCCGGGTCCAGACCATCGGCGTAGCGGAAGCCGACGGACTCGAAACGAACCTCGCCGCGCGGCGCGGATAGCGTCACCGGCGCCCCAGACTCGGGGATCTCCTCCTCCAGGTCCAGGTAGGCGAAGATGCGCTGGAACACTGCCAAGGAGGACTGGATCTGCACACCGGCACTCATCAGCTGGGTGGCGGGCCAGGCCAGTGCCTGCTGGAGGGTCACGAACGCGACAAGCGTCCCGATGGACGGCGCGCCGCCGCCCAGCCCGTACAGCACCCCCGCCGCCCAGTACAGGAGTACCGGCATCGCCCCCATCACCATACCGATGGAGGACATCCGCCAGCGGCCGGCCAGCGCCGTGCGGGTTTCCAGCGCTCCGAGCCGCCGGGACTCGGCGGCGAAGGCGTCCAACAATTGCTCCCGGCGCCCCATGGTGCGGCCGAGCAGAATTCCGCCCACGGACAGGAAGTCGGTGACCGTGCCACCCACTACCGCGAGCTGTTCCTGCCGTTCGCCGGTGACCATCCGGCGCTCTTGGCCCACCCGTCGGCTGACCCACACGAAGGCCACGAGAAGGGGGAGGGAGAAGCTCGTCAGCTTCCAGTCCAACAGCAGCATCCCGGCCAAGACCGCCACGACGCCGGTTGCGTTCGTGACCACGGAGGTAGCGGTGGAGGTCACCGTCGCCTGCATCCCGCCCACGTCGTTGACCACCCGGGACTGGACGTCACCGACCCCGGTGCGGGTGAAGAAGCCGAGTGACATGCCCTGGAGCCTGTCGTAGACCCGGGTCCGCACCTTGTGCATGACGGCCTGACCCGTCCGGGTCGCCAGGGAACCGCGGACCACGTCCAGGACGTTCGTCAGCACGCAAATCGTGAGGATGCCCAGCGCCAGCACCGTGAGGAGCCTCACCCGGTTCTGCGGCAGGGCGGTGTCGATGATGCCACGCAGCAGGAACGGCCAAGCGGCGGAGGCCACGGCGTCCGCGAGGATGGTCAGCAGGATCAGCGCCGCCTGTTTGCGATACGGACGGAACAGCTCCAGCAGCTGTCCCGCCGGGACGTGTTCCTGCGCGGCCGGCTCCGTGTTCCGCTTGCGGGGGCTCACAGCACCGCCAGGTTCTCGGGGCCCGACAGGGCCTCAGTGACGGCGATCTGACGTTCCATGGGCAGGCGTGCCCGGTTCCAGTGGTGGACGACGAGGAAGGCGGCTGCCTCCCGCGGGCCGACGCGGGCACCGGGGCGCTGGAAGTACGTCTCCTGCCAGTGGGCGCACGCGTGGCGCACGGCCGCGCGGTACTCGCCGAGCGCCTCCAGGCGCTGCGGATCCAGCAGCGAACGCAGACGCTCCGGGTCCGCCCACAAGCGGCCCAGGCTCTCGGCGGTCCGCTGCCAGGACAGCGGCGGCTCCCCGGCGAACCGGCGGTGTGCCCGTCGGCGCAACAGGTCCCAGATCTCGCGGTCCTCCCAGCCGGACACACCCAGTTCCTCGAAGAGGGCGCGGGTCATCAGCAGGGACAGGGCCCAGGGCGGGCCGGTGCGTACGGCCGAGGCGTGCTGCTCGGCCCACAGGAGGGAGTCGGCGGTGAAGATCCGGTGCACGCTGTCCATCGAGACCGGCCCGCCAAACAGGTGCTCCTCGGGCTCGTAGACGGCTGCGGACCAGCTCGCGACACAGCCTTGGTCCTGCCATACGCTGGGCGCCGCCAGATGGTCGGGTTCCGCCGTTGCGTTCGGTCCCGTCCGGAATCGCAGGCGCAGGCCTGGGGCCTTGTGAACAAAGAAGAAGGCGTCGATCTCCCCGGTGTCCAGCGCCTCGCGGCCAAGGCGGACTATCCGCGCGTACAGCTCCCCGCGGTCCGCGCCGACAGGGCGGAGCCTGAACTCCGACCAGCTCGGCCCGGCTGCCGCCCGGTGCAGCGCAGCCAGGCCTGCTGCGATGAACACGTCTCCGAGGCGTGCGAGCCGCGGGTCGGCGGGGGTGTGTGGAGTGCTGTACCGGTCGGCCGTACAGCGCAGAAACTGAGGCAGGGTGAGGCCGTCGGTTCCGGGCACCGGTTCGGCGGGAGTGGGAGGTTCGGGAGTAAGGGTCATGGCGGCTCCCCCGCTCATGTCGCCAGCAGGGCGGCGTCCCAGAGGGAACTCGCACCGCCGTCCGCGTAGGCGTCCAGTGCCAGGGCGATGCCGGCCGCGCCCTCCAGGAACCCGGGGAAGTCGCCGCCCACGGGGGAGTTGAGCATCTCCACCCGATAGCCGAAGGCGTACTCCGGGCGGAAGCGGGCGACGATCGCTGCGGCCAGATCGTCGCGCATGCCGCAGATGACGCCGGGCTCGGGCGAGGGTTCGGTGAAGTACCCCAACATGTGCAGGGTGCCCGCCAGGCCGTGGCACAAGCCGGACTCGACGAGTCCGCAGCCGGAGAGCGGTGTACCCGCCAGGGCGGCCACGGCCCGGCGAGCCCTTTCCACCTGGTCCGGCCAGCCGAAGCTCTCCCCTGCCAGCTGGAGCGCGCGGGCCACGCCGGGGGTCCCGTAGCACCAGGAAGGGCGGGGGCGGTGAATGCCCTCCACCCGACCGGCGAACCACTCCTCCCTCGAAACGATCCCGGGCCAGAAGGGCCCGTACGCGTCGTTTTCCTCGAATCGTCCGAGCACCGAGATCAGCTGCTCGGCGGCCTCGCGTTGTCCTTTCACCACGACGCCTTCCCGGTGAGCGAGGGCCAACAGAGCGAGCGGACCGGTGATTCCGTGGGCGATCCCGAGGTTCAAGTGGCCGTGCTCCCGGACGGAGGCAGAGCCGCGCCCGTCGCTGGAGGGCGGCCCGTCGGCCCACAGCCCCGGCGGCGTTGCCGTCTCCGGGTCTCCGACGGATCGGGCCATCGCCACCAGCGTTTCGAGGACTCGGGTGAGAGAGTCACGGCAGGTGCCGCCCCGAAGCAGCAGGCTCCGGCCGAAACCGGACAGCCCGCTGATAACGTCGTACCGGCTCATGGTGCCCCGGGGCTCCCGGCGTACCAGCTCGCACCAGCCGTCCGCCTGAGCCGCCACCTGTGGGTCCAGGGATGCGAGGGCCCTGCCGTAGCCGCCCGTGGCTCGGCGTGCGCACTCCATCGCGAAGGAGAGACCGCAGACGTCCCCGTACAGGCCGACTTCCGTCCTGTCGGCCTCCTGCCGAAGAGCCTCAGAACGGGCGAGGTGTCCGTGGGCGAGTGCGGCATTGACGGGATCCCGCGTGACGCGAGAGCTGAACAACAACGAGATTCCCGCGTGGCCCCGGCCCAGGGAAGGCGGGCTCCAGTGCAGTTCCGAGGAGGTGAACACGCCAGGCACGCCTGTGGCCGCAGCGACGGCCCCGGCGTCGGCGAGCCGTCCGGCGATCGTGTCCGCGACGCGCCGCGCGGCGTCGTGGTGCAGTGGCGCCGGAGGCAGGGTCGTCGGTGTCATGACTGCGTCTTCCCGTTCAGGGCCCGGCCGAGTTGCTGCCGTGCCACGTGTCCTAGCAGCACGATTGCCCGGGATTCGCTCGCCAGGTCGTTGCCGATCAGCCGGTTGTGCTGCATGTGGAGAAGACTGACCAGTGCTGTGTCGCGTCTGCGGTCGGCCCGGTGGCCGGCATCGCCGGACAGCCCCAACTCGCGGCCGAGCCCGCTCGGTTCCCGCCAGAGCGTCTCGATCCCGGGGATCCCGCAGGCGGCCGCCAGGTTCGCGGCGGTCCGGCCCGGTTGGATCAACCGGGCCGCTGCCTCGACGTCGCCCCGCGTCACGGAGCCATCCGTGCACTTCGGGAACTGGCGAGCGGCCCAGCCCCGCCAGTCCCAGTCGCCGAGCGACTCCAGCAGCATCGCGTGCCCGGCGCACAGCATCAGGTGGAGGGGGACCGGGCTGCGGCCGGAACCGAGCAGGGTGAGCTGCGCGACGGCCGTCCGGCTGTCCCGGCAGAAAACCTCCTCTGCCGCGTCCAGAGCCCGCGGTCCGCCGTACCGCGTTGTTTCCGGCTCGTATGCCTGCGCGCTGAACTCTCGGAGCAGCCCGGTCTCCCGTGCGCGGTGCAGGTGTTCCAGGACGATCTGGCGCACGACTGCGGCCGAGGCCGCGTCCGGCGAGCGCAGCCGCAGGCGCACATGCGGCTCCGGGGAGAAGTAGCGCAGGTAGAACCAGCGGTCGACTGTATCGGTGACCTGCGCGGTCAGGTCGCCGAGTCCACGCACGAGGGCGTCGTGGGCCTCAAGGACGGCGTGGATGTGGATGCTGGTCCACAGGCTGCCGACCGGGTGCCGCTCCGGCACACAGATCGTCTTCGCAGCCACGGGCACGTGCGGCGCGCGGGGCGGCCGGGGCGGGTGGGCGACCAGGGGTATGCAGATCTCGTTGCTCCGCCCGGCTGACCAGCCGTGCCCGAACCCCAGGGCCCGCGGTGTCTCGGTGAGGACGAGGTCCTCGCGCGCGAGGTCGCGGCGCAAGACCTCACGGTGGAACGAGTCGCGCAGGTCGATGCCGTATGCCTTGTCGCCGCTGACGACCGTGACCTCATCGTCTACCCGCACCTCCCGGCGCCAGTGGTCGACGGCCCGACTCCAGTCGTCTCTCTGGTTCGTCAGGTGGCGCATCTCCGGGCTCGGCCGCCAGGTCAGCGGCGAAGCGACGACCTTTCCGATCCGGACCCTGGGCTGCCAGGGCGAGAGGCCGTAGCCGGCCCAGTCCCAGGGCTGCCAAACCTTGCGCTCACCGGTGAATCGGAGCTCGCCGAGGAACCGGGCGAGGTTGGGGGCGACAGATGACATGGAGAGCATGTGCGGCACGACGGGACGCACTTCGCGGCCGGAGTCCGGCAGGAGCAGGCGCAGGCGTTCGCCGTCGGATTCCACAACGAGGGTTCTCCAGTCGATGTGCCTGTTGCCGTTGCCGGCCGGGAAGGCGCCGACAGGTATGTCGTACCGGGTGAGCTCTGGCACCTGCACGACGTTGAGCAGCCGTGGGATCTGGGGCCGGAAGACGACCTGAGCAGTGATCGCGTCATCGGCCCCGGCCGGATCCACGAGCCGGGCGACGGCCTCCTCGGTCCTGCTGACGTAGGCGAAACGCGCCGCCGTGGCCCCCGCGAGACCCGCGCCGACCATGGGCGAGGCCAACAGCCGGAAGTCGCCCGCGTCGATGCCCTCGGCGCTGTCGGCGAGGAGTTGGAAGCACAGGTCCAGGGAGTGTGGCAGCGCACTGGGGCGTGAGTCGATGGTGATCCGGGCGATGTCTTCGTCAGAGAGGACGAGTTCACGGTCAGGGTTGACAACGCCCCGCTGAATAAGGGCGGCGATCCGCTCCAGCCGGTCGCCCGGTCTCTCGCCCTCCAGCGCCCGCTCGTGGACGTACAGTCGGGGATCGTTGCTCACCCGGGGGTTGAGGTAGCCGCTGGGGTACCCGAGGCCACGATGCGGATCGATCAGGTCTGGCAGCCGGACGGCGGCGCCTTCCCCGTATTTCTCGACAAAGGCCTCGTAGTACGCGCGCATCCGGCGGTGCGACTTGCCCTCGGGGGCGATCCGCCAAAGGGCTCCGGCGTACGCCTCGGCCTCCGCGAGAACGGCCCGGGGCAGTTCGACCTCGGCCGGAGACCGCAGGTCCACCTGCGCGACGGACCGGCCGTCGGGGTGGACAGCCCGCCCGGCGTCCTCCAAGGCCGTCCACGCTCCGGCGCCGTCGCCGGGTGGAGCCGAGCGGTAGTCGACCAGAGCGGACAGTACGTCGCGCAGGCCGGCGGCCTCGTCGGAGGAGGGGCCGAGCACGGACATCGTGCGAGCCAGGAACTTCTCGTCGATCAGACGGGGAGAGAGCGAAGTCAGGAGGACCTCGCTGCGGACCAGGGACAGCAGAACCCCGTCCAGCCGCTCCTCGCCCGCTGTGGGGAAGACCTTGACAGCATCCGCGAGTAGATCCCCATATCTCAGGGTTGTCCGTGCGCGGTCGCGTATCCAGGCCGTCAGGGTGGTGTGGCGCAAGGAGAGTTCCCGGCCCGTGGCCGGGGTGCCGTCCACCGGGGAGGCCGTCACGTAGGGCAGGACGAGTCGGTCCCCGCGGACAGTGCACAGGTCGTTGGCCACGACGTCGACGGCTCGCCGTACCGCAGGCAGGGCGAGCCAGGAGTCTGCGGCGCCGGCCAGCCAGCCCGCGTCAAGGCGGACCGCCTTTCGCGCGGTACCGGTGAACACGGCCCGCGCCCGGTCACCCGTCCGCACCTCGGCCACGCCCGCGTGCAGTCCGAACGGCGTGGGGCGCCCCGTGATGCGCAGGAAGTAGCGGGTGAGAGAGACGGCCGTGCTCAGAAGGTTCTTCCGGCTCATCACCGCACGGCGTTCCACTTTGGCGAGCGCCGAAGCCAATGAGACGCTGGACACGGCGACGGCTTCCCGAAAAAAATCGTCCTTCATCATTTCCTGGATGTAGGAAATTAATTGCTCACTGTCGGGGAGTTCGCCGTCTCCGGATCGGGGAGGGCTGGAGCGGAGTCCGTCCGGCGCGAGCGATGAAATCCTGAGGAGTATCGGTTCGGTGGCCTGGAAGTAATTTACGGATGTCATATGGAGAGCACTTTCTGAGCGCTGAGGGCCGCCGCGCCAAGGATGGGCGCGGCGGCCCCTTAGCGGAGCTCCGTGCTCCGCAGGCCGGCGACTAACAGCAGATCGGGCCCTGTACGTTGCCCTGCGCGAAGTTGTTGGTCGTGTTGGCGGGCTCGCAGGTGACCGAGGTGAATCGGGCCACGGGGGTGATCGGGGTGTTCGGGTCGCCGGTGAGGACCGTCTGAATTTCGAGGTCGAAATCAGAGAGGTCCATCGTCGGAGTCGAGAGAAGTGTTGCAGAGGTCATTCTGGGCTCCTCATTCCGAATTGCAAGGGCCGTTGTTCGGCCTTTTGTGATCCTAGGTTGGCGTTTCTCGGGGTGTCAAGGGATTAAAATCTTGTCGCCTTTTCAATTGGAATGAAAGAGAAATTGACCAACTCTAATGCATGAAAGGGTGTGGTAGGTGGTGGCTGAGGGAGCTTGAGGTGGAATGGCTCATTCGCCCCGCTTGGGGTGACCTTCTGACTGATTCTCGGTGGTGTGCCGCGTTCGGGTCCGCCACGCTGTCACTCCCACGGGTGGCAGCCGCGTGACGCGAGGGTGCAATCGGTCCAACCGGAGGTGTATGGGACCCCTCATAGGGTGACATTGGCCCCTAAGTGAGACTTGGGACCCCTAGGAGGCACTCCATGCGCGGAGCCACCCACGCCAAGTGGGCCGCATGTGCGGTGGCCGTCGCCCTCGCGGCGACGGCCTGCGGCGGCGGTAGCGACGGCGGCGGAGGCGGTGGCGGCGGCGCGGGGGTCGTCAGCTCCTCGTGGGGTGACCCGCAGAACCCGCTGGAGCCGGCCAACACCAACGAGGTGCAGGGCGGCAAGGTCCTCGACATGCTCTTCCGGGGCCTGAAGCGGTACGATCCGAAGACCGGCGCGGCCCTCAACATGATCGCCGACAAGATCGACACGACGGACAGCCAGAACTTCACCATCACCCTGAAGGACGGGTGGAAGTTCAGCAACGACGAGCCGGTCACCGCCCAGTCCTTCGTGGACGCCTGGAACTACGGCGCCGACGTGCGCAACAAGCAGAACAACTCCCCGTTCTTCTCCGACATCGTCGGCTACGCGGACGTACACCCCGCCTCCGGTGAGCCCAAGGCCAAGACGATGTCCGGACTGGTCGTCAAGGACCCCAAGACGTTCACGGTCGCCCTGAAGAACAAGTTCTCCACCTGGCCCGAGACCCTCGGCTACCAGGCCTTCTCCCCGCTGCCCAAGGCCTTCTTCACCGACCACGCCGGCTGGCTGAACAAGCCGGTCGGCAACGGCCCGTACCTGGTGGACTCGTACACCAAGGGCACCGGCATGAAGCTGCGCGCCTGGAGCGGCTACCCGGGCCCCGACAAGGCGCTGAACAGCGGAGTCGACCTCAAGGTCTACACCGACAACAACACCGCCTACACGGACCTGATCTCCGGGAACCTCGACCTCGTCGACGACGTTCCCGCGCAGCAGCTCAAGAACGTCAAGAACGACCTCGGCGACCGGTACATCAACCAGCCGGCCCTGATCATCCAGACCCTCACCTTCCCGCTGTACGACCCGCAGTGGAGCAAGGAGGGCATGGAGAACGTCCGCCGCGGCATCTCCATGGCGATCAACCGCGACGAGATCACCAAGCAGATCTTCCGCGAGACCCGCACCCCCGCCAAGGACTGGACCTCCCCGGCCCTCGGCCAGAAGGGCGGCTTCAGCGCCACGCTCTGCGGCGACGCCTGCAAGTACGACCCGGCCGCGGCCAAGAAGCTCATCCAGGACGCCGGCGGGCTCCCCGGCGGCAAGGTCACGCTGACCTCCAACGTGGACACCGGCTCGCACCGCGACTGGATGGACGCCGTCTGCAACAGCATCAACAACGCGCTCGGCGAGGGCCCGGTCTGCACGGTCAACCCGGTCGGCACCTTCGCCGACTTCCGCAACCAGCAGAGCTCCTTCAAGCTGACCGGCCCCTTCCGCTCCGGCTGGCAGGCCGACTACCCGCTGATCCAGAACTTCCTTCAGCCGCTCTACTACACCGGCGCCTCCTCCAACTACGGGAAGTTCAGCAACCCGGACTTCGACAAGCTCGTCGACGAGGCCAACCAGGAGAGCGACGCGGCCAAGGCCATCACCAAGTTCCAGGACGCCGAGAAGATCCTCGTCCAGCAGATGCCGTCCATCCCGCTCTGGTACCAGAACGGCAGCGCCGGCTACGCCGAACGCCTCACCGACGTGGCGCTCAACCAGTTCAGCGTCCCCGTCTACAACGAGATCAAGGTCAGCTGACCCACCGTCGGATCGATCCTGGAGCAGTCCATGGGACGTTATGTGATCCGGCGGCTGCTCCAGATGATCCCGGTGTTCATCGGCAGCACGTTCCTGATCTTCTTCATGGTGTACGCGCTCGGCGACCCCGTCGCGGCCCTCTTCGGCGACAAGGCGCCCGACCCGGCCACCGCGGCGCGCATCCGCAAGGACCTCTACCTCGACCGCCCCCTGTGGCAGCAGTACCTCCACTACATGGGCCAGATCTTCCAGGGCGACTTCGGCACCGCCTTCAACGGCCAGCCCGTCACCGAGCTGATGGCCTCCGCCTTCCCCGTCACCCTGCGCCTGACCCTCGTCGCGATCTTCTTCGAGATCGTCATCGGCATCACCCTCGGCGTGATCAGCGGCCTGCGCCGCGGCAAGTCCGTCGACACCTCCGTGCTGGTGCTCACCCTCGTCGTCATCTCCGTGCCGACCTTCGTGACGGGCTACCTGCTCCAGTACCTCTTCGGCGTCAAATGGGGCTGGGTGCGCCCCACCGTCTCCCCGGACGCCCCGCTGAACGAGCTGATCCTGCCCGGCATCGTCCTCGCGCTGGTCTCCCTCGCCTACGTCACCCGGCTCTCGCGCACCTCCATCGCCGAGAACGTCAAGGCCGACTACGTCCGCACCGCCACAGCCAAGGGCCTGCCGCGCCACCGGGTCGTCACCCGGCACCTGCTGCGCAACTCCCTCATCCCGGTCGTCACCTTCATCGGCACCGACATCGGCGCGCTGATGGGCGGCGCCATCGTCACCGAGCGGATCTTCAACATCCACGGCGTCGGCTACCAGCTCTACCAGGGCATCCTGCGCAACAACTCGCCGACGGTCGTCGGCTTCGTGACCATCCTCGTCATCGTCTTCCTGGTGGCGAACCTGCTCGTCGACCTGCTCTACGCGGTCCTGGACCCGAGGATCCGTTATGCCTGAGCCGGAGCGGCCGGAGCCGCCCGAGCGCTACGAGCCCCCCGCCTACGACCCGCTGCAGCCCGGAAAGGGAGAAGCCATCGCGCCCACCGGCCAGGGAGGGCCCATAGACCTCGCGCTGGACGAGGCCGAAAGCCTCGAAAAGCCCCTGGGCGACGACCCCACCGGGCCCGGGCCGCGGGAGAAGGCCCGCTCCCTGTGGTCCGACGCCTGGCACCAGCTGCGCCGCAACCCGGTCTTCGTCATCGCCTCGTTGGTGATCCTCTTCCTCGTGGTCATCTCCATCTGGCCACAGCTCATCGCCAGCGGCGACCCGCTCCAGTGCGAGCTGTCCAAGTCCCAGCAGGGCGCCGAGCCCGGCCACCCCTTCGGCTACGACACCCAGGGCTGCGACGTCTACACCCGCACCGTCTACGGAGCCCGCGCCTCCATCACCGTCGGCATCTGCGCCACCGTCGGCGCGGCCCTGCTCGGCTCGGCCCTCGGCGGGCTCGCCGGGTTCTTCGGCGGCTGGGGCGACTCGCTGCTCTCCCGGGTCGCCGACATCTTCTTCGGCATCCCCGTCGTCCTCGGCGGCCTCGTCTTCCTGTCCGTCGTCACCAGCACCACCGTCTGGCCGGTCGTCGGCTTCATCGTGCTGCTCGGCTGGCCGCAGCTCGCCCGCATCGCCCGCGGCTCGGTCATCACCGCCAAACAGAACGACTACGTCCAGGCCGCCCGGGCCCTCGGCGCCGGGAACGGCCGGATGCTGCTGCGGCACGTGGCCCCCAACGCGGTCGCGCCCGTCATCGTCGTCGCCACCATCGCCCTGGGCACGTACATCGCCCTGGAGGCCACCCTGTCCTTCCTCGGCGTGGGCCTGCGCCCGCCCACCGTCTCCTGGGGCATCGACATCTCCAACGCCGCCTCCCAGATCCGCAACGCCCCGCACATGCTGCTCTACCCGGCCGGCGCGCTGAGCGTCACCGTGCTCGCCTTCATCATGCTCGGCGACGCGGTGCGCGACGCCCTCGACCCCAAGCTGCGCTGAGGAGTGGGCACCATGCTGCTCGAAGTCCGCGACCTCCACGTGGAGTTCCGTACGCGGGACGGGGTCGCCAAGGCCGTCAACGGCGTCAACTACTCGGTGGCCGAGGGCGAGACCCTCGCCGTGCTCGGCGAGTCCGGCTCGGGCAAATCGGTGACCGCCCAGGCCGTGATGGGCATCCTCGACACGCCGCCGGGCCGGATCGCGGGCGGCGAGATCCTGTTCAAGGGCAAGGACCTCCTGAAGATGAAGGAGGACGAGCGCCGGAAGATCCGCGGCGCCGGCATGGCCATGATCTTCCAGGACGCGCTGTCCTCGCTGAACCCGGTGCTCAGCGTGGGCGCGCAGCTCGGCGAGATGTACGAGGTCCACCGCGGGATGTCCCGCAAGGCCGCCCGGGCCAAGGCCGTCGAGCTGATGGAGCGGGTGAAGATCCCGGCGGCCAGGGAACGCGTGGGGGACTATCCGCACCAGTTCTCGGGCGGCATGCGCCAGCGCATCATGATCGCCATGGCGCTGGCCCTGGAACCCTCCCTGATCATCGCCGACGAGCCCACGACCGCACTGGACGTCACCGTGCAGGCCCAGGTGATGGACCTGCTCGCCGAGCTCCAGCGCGAGCTGAACATGGGCCTCATCCTGATCACCCACGACCTCGGGGTCGTCGCCGACGTCGCCGACAAGATCGCCGTCATGTACGCGGGCCGGATCGTCGAGTCGGCGCCCGTCCACGAGATCTACGCCGCGCCCGCCCACCCGTACACCCGCGGCCTGCTCGACTCGATCCCGCGCCTGGACCAGAAGGGCCAGGAGCTCTACGCGATCAAGGGCCTGCCGCCGAACCTCCTCGCCATCCCGCCCGGCTGCGCCTTCAACCCGCGCTGCCCGATGGCCCGGGCCGCCTGCCGGGCCGAGGTGCCGCCGCTGGCGGAGGTCGCCCCGGACCGCGCCAGCGCGTGCTTCTTCTGGAAGGAGTGCGTCGGTGCCTGAGCCGATCCTCGAAGTGCGCGACCTCGTCAAGCACTACCCGCTGACGCAGGGCATCCTCTTCCGGAAGCAGATCGGCGCGGTCAAGGCCGTCGACGGAGTCTCCTTCGAGCTGCGGGCCGGTGAAACCCTCGGCATCGTCGGCGAGTCCGGCTGCGGCAAGTCCACCGTCGCCAAGATGCTGGTCAACCTGGAACGCCCGACCGCCGGCTCGATCGCTTACAAGGGCGAGGACATCACCAGGCTGTCCGGCCGCGCCCTGAAGGCCGTCCGGCGCAACATCCAGATGGTGTTCCAGGACCCGTACACCTCGCTGAACCCGCGCATGACGGTCGGCGACATCATCGGCGAGCCCTTCGACATCCACCCCGAGGTGGCGCCCAAGGGCGACCGGCGCCGCAAGGTCCAGGAGCTGCTCGACGTCGTCGGCCTGAACCCGGAGTACATCAACCGGTACCCGCACCAGTTCTCCGGCGGCCAGCGCCAGCGCATCGGCATCGCCCGCGGCCTGGCCCTGCGGCCGGAGATCATCGTCGCGGACGAGCCGGTCTCCGCGCTGGACGTCTCCGTCCAGGCCCAGGTGGTCAACCTGCTGGCGCGGTTGCAGAGCGAGTTCCGGCTGTCCTACGTGTTCATCGCGCACGACCTCTCGATCGTCCGGCACATCTCCGACCGGGTGGGCGTCATGTACCTCGGCCGGGTCGTGGAGATCGGCACCGACACCCAGATCTACGACCACCCCACCCACCCGTACACCCAGGCCCTGCTCTCGGCGGTGCCCGTCCCGGACCCGCGGGCCCGCGCCCACCGCGAACGGATCATCCTCACGGGGGACGTCCCCTCGCCGGCCAACCCGCCGTCGGGCTGTCCCTTCCGCACCCGTTGCTGGAAGGCGGAGGAGCGCTGCGCGAAGGAGGTCCCGCTGCTGGCGGTCCCGGAGGCGTTCCGGCCGGACCCGGCGGTGGGTCCGGCGGCGGACCGGGTGGCGGATCCGGCGGCCGACCGGGCGGCCCATCCGGCGGCCCACCCCTCGGCCTGCCACTTCGCGGCCGAGAAGCGGGTGGTCCCGGGACCGGGAGACCTCATGCCGCCGCCCGCACCCCCGCCGGTCGGGCCGGGCGGCCCCGGCGGGCCCGATGTGCCCGATGTCCCCGATGTGCCCGGTTCGCCGCCGAAGGAGTAGCCGGGGCCCGCGCCCCCGGTCAGTCCGGCAGCAGGCCCAGCTGGCCCACGTGGGCCAGGGAGTCCGCCAGCTGGGCGGCCAGCCGGGCCTCCACGGACTCGGCCGTGCCGAGCGTCGGGCTCGGGGCGGTCCGGGCCAGGTCCCCGGCCGGGGCCGCCGCCAGGTAGCGCTCCACCCGGTCGTGTACGGAGTCCAGGTAGCCCAGCAGCACCGCCGCGCCGGGGGCGCCCGCGCCCCGGAAGGCGGCCGCCTCGGCGGGCGTGTGCCCGTAGCCGGTGTCCGAGGGGTCCGCCGGGCGGCCGAAACGCGCCGCCCAGCCCTGCTCCACGTACACCTGGGGGAGCCCGGCGAGCTCCGACAGGTTCCGGTCCTGGCCGCGCGCGACGTGCCAGACGAGCCAGGCGGCGCTGTTCGCGTCCGGCCGGGGATCCCGGTCGAGCGCCCCGGCATGGACCATCCGGGTGAGTTCCGCCCGTACCTGTCGGAACATCAGCAGCGCCAGCCCCTGCCAACCGCTCATTTCTCGCCACCCCCGAAAACCGCTGTGAACCCTGCCGTCACCACCGTAACTCGGTTTACACGGCGGCAACTTGACCGTTTCTGTCCCGAGATCTGGCCCGTGCGGCCTGGCTGACGTGCGGCCGTGCGGGTGCCGACAGCCGGCCGGGAGGTGAACGAGCCCCCCGGCCGGCCTTTCCGTGCTCCTGAACATGCGCGGCATGCGCCCCTCGTGCTGCCGGATTTCGATCGATGCGCTGGTACGGAAAGTTATGATCGGTAGCGCACGGTGGGTATGAGTCCGCCGAGCACGAGTACGCGAACCGATGTCCGCTCGACGTGGAGGTGAAACGCCGTGGCACTATCGATCTCTGCCGTGGTGCTGCTGGCGATCATCGTCTTCCTGCTGGTGCGCAGGTCGGGGCTGAAGGCCGGGCACGCGTGCGTCTGTGTGCTGCTCGGCTTCTATCTGGCGAGCTCTTCGATCGCCCCCACCCTCAGTCAGCTGACCACGAACGTGGCCGGCATGATCAGCGGCCTCAAGTTCTAGGCGGTCGCCCGGTCGGGCCGGCCCGCGGCCGGTCCGGCGGCGCCGGGGGGACACCCTCTACGCTGACCCCATGAACGGTCTTCCCGCCCGTCGTCTGCTCCTCGTGCACGCGCACCCGGACGACGAGTCGATCAACAACGGCGTCACCATGGCCAAGTACGCCGCCGAGGGCGCCCACGTCGCGCTGGTGACCTGCACCCTCGGCGAGGAGGGCGAGGTCATCCCGGCCGCGCTCGCCCACCTGACGGCCGACCGCGAGGACGCCCTCGGTGCCCATCGGATCGGCGAGCTCGCCGCCGCCATGGCCGAACTCGGCGTCACCGACCACCGGTTCCTCGGCGGCCCCGGCCGCTTCCGCGACTCCGGGATGATGGGCACCGAGCAGAACCTCCGCCCCGGGGCCTTCTGGTCCGCCGACGTGGACGAGGCCGCCGGGTACCTCGTGGAGGTGATCCGGGAGCTGCGCCCGCAGGTGCTCGTCACCTACGACCCGGACGGCGGGTACGGGCACCCCGACCACATCCAGGCCCACCGCGTCGCCGTCCGCGCCGCCGAGCTGGCCGAGGAGGCGTCGTACCGGCGCGACCTCGGCGAGGCGCACCGGATCTCGAAGGTCTACTGGAACCGGGTGCCGCGCTCGGTGGTCGAGGAGGGCTTCGCCGCGTTGCGGGCCGCCGGCGGCATGGCGGCCTTCCCGCAGCCGGCCGCGCCCGAGGACGTGCCGGGGGTGATCGCCGACCGGCGGATCACCACCGAGATCGAAGGTGACGAGGCGTCGGTGGCGGCGAAGGCGGCCGCGATGCGGGCGCACGCCACGCAGATCGTCGTGGACCGGCCCTTCTTCGCCCTGTCGAACAACCTGGCGCAGCCGCTGTTCGCCCGCGAGTACTACGAGTTGGTGGCGGGCGAGCCGGGCGCTCCGGCCGGCGAGCGAGAGCGCGACCTGTTCGCCGGGGTGACGGCGTGACGGGCGGGATGGCCGGCGGCGGGCTGACGCCGGCCCGGATCGCGGGCTGCCTCGGCCTGTTGGTCGCCGGGGCGGTGGTCGGCGCGGCCGGCTGGCTCGCGCTGGACCTCTGGTTCCCGGGTGGGCTGCTGCTGGCCCTGGCGGCCCTCCTCGGACTCTTCCTCGGGAGCCGGATCGCCCTCGGCGGCGGCATCGGGGTGGGCGCCGCGGCGGCCGGCTGGTTCCTGTCCTACGTCCTGCTCAGCGCCCCGCGCTCCGAAGGGGACTTCCTGCTCAGTTCGTCCGGAATCAGCCTGTACGCATACCTTTTGGGCGGGACGGTGCTGGCTGTGATCTGTGCCACGGTGCGCGGCCCGTACGACCGGCCCGTTCCGGCCCCGCGGCCGCGGGGCTGACAAGTCGTCGGGCTCCGTTCCCGGACGGGTATCGGCTGGTTGACGACGGGTCGGCGCGGCTCGGACGCCGCTGTTGCGGGCGTGCGCGGGGGGCTTGCGGGAGGTCAAGAGGAATCCCTGATTCCCTGGCGTCAATTGCGCGCGGGCGACGGCCAGTATGGTGGACGGGCCGCCGAGCTGCCCGCGCACGGTATGACGGGCGGCGGAGCCAACCGGGAGAACCTGCCTTGAGTCGTGAAACTGACAGTTCGTCCTCCGGGCCCCAAGGGCGCGGTGGAGCCGCTTACCCCTCGGGTACGCCGCCGTATGGAACCGGCCAGTATCCGTCCACGGACGCTGCGGCGACCACCCCGGAGGAGAACCCTGTGACGTCGAAGCCGTCCACGCCCGACACCGACGGGCCGAAGACCGAGACCACCCTGACGACCCGGATCCGGATCAACATCCCGGGTTCGCGGCCGATCCCACCGGTCGTGGTCCGCAAGCCGGTCGCCGCCGCCGACGCCGAGGCCGGCGCCGCCGAGGCCGCCCCGGCGCCCCCGCGCGAGCCGAAGCCGAACGGGCGGCCCCGGCCGACCCGGGTCGAGGCGGCGCCCGAGCCCGGCGACGGGCCGGTGCGCGCCGCGCTGCCGCCGTCGTCCTCCGCGCCCGCCGGGGGACGGCCGCCCGCTCCCGCGCAGGGGCAGGCCCCCGCGCCGGCCCCTGGCGAGCCCGCCGAGCCCGCCAGCAACTGGTTCGCCCCGCGCAAGGCGGCCCCCGCCCCGCCCGCGGCCCTGCCGACCCGGCAGCCCGGCGCGAGCGCCGGCTACCCGAACCCGGCGGGACAGCGGCCCGGCAACCCCGGCAGCCCCGGCAACCCGGGCGCTCCCGCCGCCGGCGGCCGCCCGGCGGGCTACCCCTCCGCGCCCGCCCCGGCGGGCCCGGGCTCGGGCGCGCCCCGCCCCGATGCCCGTACGGCCGGGCCCGGCGCGCCCGCGGGTCCCGGATTCGACGGACGCCCCGACGGCGGCTACGGCCGCCAGCCCGGCGGGAACGGTTTTCCCCCGGCCGGCGCGGGCCCGCGGTCCGGCGCACCCGGCGCGGGCTACGCCCAGGCGCCCACCGCACCCACCGCCCCCGGCGGGCCCCGCCCCGGAGCCGGATATCCGGCCGCGCCCACGCCCGGCGGCCCGGGCGTCGGCGGCCCCGGCACCCAGGACTTCCCGGCGTACGACGGCGGCCCCACCACCGAGGCCTTCCCCCCCTACGCCGAGCCCGCCGGCCCCACCGGCGGCCCCGCCCTCGGGACCGCGCCCGTGGGCGCCGACGAGCCGGTCTGGCCCGGCCCGGACCTGAACGCCCCGGCGCCCGCCCCCGTACCGGGCGGCCCCGGCCCGCTGCCCGTTCCGCCGCGCGGACCGGAACCCGTCGCCCCGCCCCGGGACGCGGCGCAGCCCGCGAAGGGTGCCAAGGCCGCGGCCCAGCCCGCCAAGCCCGCCAAGCCCGCCAAGAAGGGCCGCTCCAAGGTCGCCCTGCTCGGCGGCGCCGTCCTCGGCCTGATCGGCGTGGCCTACGGCGCGGGCCTGCTCCTGAACCACTCCGACGTCCCCAAGGGCACCACCGTCCTCGGCGTGGACATCAGCGGCAGCCGCGACGAGGCCGTCGCCAAGCTCCAGCGGGCCTTCGGCAACCGCGCCGAGGCCCCGCTCCAGCTGAGCGTCGGCGGCAAGCAGGTCGAGCTGAAGCCGGACAAGGCCGGGCTCACCCTGGACGCCCAGACCACCGTCCGCAACGCGGCGGGCAGCGACTACAACCCCGTCACGGTCATCGGCTCGCTCCTCGGCAACGAGCGCAAGGCCGAACCCGTGCTGCCGAAGGACGACGAGAAGCTCCAGGTCGCGCTCCAGGAACTCGCCTCGACCTCCGGCACCGCGACCGAGGGCACCATCAAGTTCGAGCCGGGCAAGGCCGTCGCCGTCCCCGGCAAGGCCGGCACCAGCATCGACGTGGACGCCTCCGCGGAACTGGTCTTCAAGGCCTTCCAGGCCATGGTGGCCTCCGGCAAGGCCCCCGTGGCCGAACTCCCGGTCGCCACCAAGGAGCCCGTCGTCGGCCAGGAGGAACTCGACCGGGCCATGAAGGACTTCGCCGCCCCGGCGATGTCGCAGAACGCGGTCGTCACGGCGGGCGGCAAGTCCATCCCCTTCGGCCCGAAGGTGTCCCTCCCGAAGATCCTCAGCATGCAGGTCGTCGACGGCCACCTCGTCGAGAAGTACGACCTCGAAGCGCTCAAGCAGCTCTACGGGAACACCTTCGACGGGGTCATGATCATGCGCGGCACCGGCGAGAAGACCGCCGTCACCCCGCAGGACGTCGCGGGCGCCCTCGGCAAGGCCCTGCGCGGCAGGACCGTCGCCGAGCGGACCGTCACCATCGACACCAACCCGAACTGACCCGGACCGACCCGCACCGCCCCGCGCGGGCGCCGCACGGCCGAGCCCCCACCCGGACCCCGGGCGGGGGCTCCGCCGTACCGCGTCGTCCCACGTCGTCCCCTGTCACTCCGTGGCCATGACATCTGTCATCCGCAGCCCACGACCGGCGACACTGCCGCGCGCACCCCCGCACGGGCGATCCTCGACACATGACGACGACGACCGCGACGCACACAGCCGCCGCCCCGGACACCGGCCACCCCGGCGCCGTGGTGGGCTTCGAGAACGTGACCAAGAGCTACGGCGCCGTCCGGGCGGTCGACGGCCTCTCCTTCGCGCTCCACCCGGGCGAGACCGTCGCCCTCCTCGGCCCCAACGGAGCCGGCAAGTCCTCCACCCTCGACCTGCTGCTCGGCCTGCGCCCCGCCGACTCCGGCTCCGTCCGGCTCTTCGGCACCACCCCGCGCGAGGCCATCGCCGCCGGCCGGGTCGGCGCGATGCTCCAGACCGGCGGCCTGATGGAGGACGTCACCGTCCGCGAGCTGGTCACGCTCACCTGCGCCCTGCACCCGCGCCCGTACCCGGTGGACGAGGTGCTCAGCCGCGCCGGCGTCGCGGAGATCGCGGGCCGGATGGTCAACAAGCTCTCGGGCGGCCAGGAGCAGCGCGTCCGCTTCGCCCTCGCCACGGCCGGACACAATGACCTGATCGTCCTCGACGAGCCCACCACCGGCATGGACGTCACCTCCCGCCAGGCCTTCTGGGCCACCATGCGGGAGCAGGCCGCCGCGGGCCGCACGGTCCTGTTCGCCACCCACTACCTGGAGGAGGCGGACGCGATCGCCGACCGGGTGATCGTCCTGAACCGGGGCCGGGTCCTCGCCGACGGCACCGCCGCCGAGATCAAGGCGAAGGCCGGCGCCCGCCGGATCGCCTTCGACCTCGACGACTCCTCCGTGGACGAGACGGCGCTGCGCGGGCTCCCGCACCTGACCGGCTACGAGCGCCACGGCGACACCGTCAAGCTCCAGTCGAGCGACGCCGACGCGACCGTCCACGCCGTCTACGCCCTCGGGCTCTACCCCCGCAACCTGGAGGTCGCGGGCCTGGGCCTGGAGCAGGCCTTCATCGCCCTCACCGAGGCCGAGGAGGCCGACGCGTCATGCTGAACACCGGATCGACGAAGCTCATCAAGCTCGAAGTCACCCGCGCCCTGCGGAACAAGAAGTACCTGTTCTTCACCGTCCTCTATCCGGCCGCCCTCTTCCTGATGCTCGGCGGCACCCTGAGCGGCTCCACGAAGGTCATGGGCACCGAACTGACCATGCCCGCCTTCTACATGGTCGCCATGGCCTCCTTCGGCGCCCTGACGGCCGTCCTGGTGGGCAACAGCGAGCGGATCGCCAAGGAGCGCGAGTCGGGCTGGGTGCGCCAGCTGCGGCTGACCGCGCTGCCCGGGCGCGGTTACGTCCTCGCCAAGACCGCCAGCGCGGGCGTGCTCTCGCTGCCCGCGATCCTGGTCGTGTTCGCGGTCGCCGCCGTGGTGAAGGGCGTACGGTTCGACGTCTGGCAGTGGTTCGCCCTGACCGGCGCGATCTGGGCCGGCAGCCTGGTCTTCGCCGCCCTCGGCGTGGCCATCGGCTACCTGGCCAGCGGGGACAACGTCCGCCCCATCACGATGCTGTTCTACTTCGCCCTGTCGATCCTCGGCGGCCTGTGGATGCCCACCGCCGCGTTCCCGCAGTGGCTGCAGTCCATCTGCGAGTGGCTGCCGACCCACGCCTACGCCGGTCTCGGCCAGGCCATCGAGCTGGGAGGCGCGCCGCAGGCCAAGGACGTGGCGATCCTCGCCGTCTACTTCGTACTGTTCACCGGTGCCGCCGCCTGGCTGTACCGCAAGGACTCCCTGAAGGCGTGACGAGAGTGACGAGCCCGAGCAGCGTGACGGGGCCGGTGACCGAGACCGGCGGGACGGGGCGGGCGGGGCCGAAGGGCGGGCCCCGGATCGGGCTCCGGCCCGAGACCCGCCGGCAGAAGGCCGTGAAGGCGCTGTGGGTCGGCCTCTGGCTGGTCTACCTCAGCGCCCCCGTCACCGACCTCGTCAGCGGCGGACACAGCCTCGGGGCCCGGCTGCTCGGCGGCCTGGGCCTCGCGGCCTTCGTCGCCTCGTACCTGGTCCTGGTCTTCCGCACCGCCCGGCAGACCGAGGTGCGGCGCGTGCTGATCTCGGTGGCGGCGCTCTCGGTGACGGCCACGGTGCTGTCGCTGTCGCTGGGCCGCGAATGGCTCGTCCTGTTCGTGTTCGTGTCGGTCTCCTCCGGCGCCGCGCTGCCGGGGGAGATCTCCCGCTTCACGGTCCCCGGCGTTACCGCCCTGCTGGCGCTGACGGCCTTCGCGGTGCCCGGCGGCGACGAGTACCTCGCCGGGCTGCTGATCCCCGCGCTGATGGGCGGGTTCGCGATGGTCGGCATCCGCGCGATGATCCGCACGACCATGGAACTGCGCGAGGCGCGGGCCACGGTGGCGCAGCTCGCGGCCAACGAGGAGCGGCTGCGGATGGCCCGGGACCTGCACGACCTCCTCGGCCACTCGCTGTCCCTGATCACGCTCAAGAGCGAGCTGGCGGGGCGGATGCTGCCCGGGCAGCCCGACGCGGCGGCCCAGCAGGTCGCGGACATCGAGCGGGTCAGCCGGCAGGCGCTGGTCGACGTACGGGAGGCCGTGAGCGGCTACCGGCGGCCCACCCTGCCCGGCGAACTGGCGGGCGCGCGGACCGCGCTGACGGCGGCGGGCGTGCTGGCGGACCTCCCGGCGGAGCCGGTGGAGGGCCTGCCCGAGGAGGTGGAGTCGGCGTTGGCGTGGGCGCTGCGGGAGGCGGTGACGAACGTGGTCCGGCACAGCGGTGCGCAGCGCTGCACGGTCCGGGTGGAGCTCCTCCAGACCCTCGCGGGGAAGCTGGTGGAGCTGTCGGTCGCGGACGACGGCGGGGGCGGCGGAGCGCCGGTGCCGGGGAACGGCCTGACGGGCCTGACGGAGCGGCTGGAGGCGGTGGGCGGCACCCTGTCGGCCGGTCCGGCCGGAAAGAAGGGCTTCCGCCTGCTGGCCCGAGTCCCCCTAGGATCGGGATCATGAGCGCACTCCCCATCCGGATCCTCCTCGCGGAGGACCAGTCCATGGTCCGGGAAGCCCTCGCGGCCCTCCTCGGACTGGAGCCGGACATCGAGGTGTTGGCACAGGTCGCGCGCGGGGACGAGGTGCTGGCGGCGGCGCGGGCGCACGACGTGAACGTCGCGCTGCTGGACATCGAGATGCCGGGCATGACGGGCATCGAGGCGGCGGCGTCGCTGCGGACCGCCGTCCCGCACGTGAAGATCGTCATCCTGACGACCTTCGGCCGCCCGGGCTACCTGCGGGGCGCGATGGAGGCGGGCGCCTCGGCGTTCCTGGTCAAGGACGCGCCGGCCGCGCAGCTCGCGGACGCGGTGCGCAAGGTCCTCGCGGGGGAGCGGGTCATCGACCCCACGCTGGCGGCGGCCGCCCTGGCGGAGGGCGCGAACCCGCTGACGGACCGCGAACGGGAGGTCCTGCGGGCGGCGGAGTTCGGCGCGACCAACGCCGAACTGGCCGAGCGGCTGCACCTGTCCCCGGGGACGGTCCGGAACTACCTCTCGACGGCGATCCAGAAACTGGCGTCCCGCAACCGCGCCGAAGCGGTGCGCGTGGCCCGCGAGAAGGGCTGGCTCTAGCGCGGGCCCGGCGCCGCGTCCCGGGCCTGCGCCCCGGACCCCGTGCCCGCGCCCGGCGCCGCGTCCCGGGCCTGCGTCCCGGGCCTGCGTCCCGGGCCTGCGTCCCGGGCCTGCGTCCCGGGCCTGCGTCCCGGGCCTGCGTCCCGGGCCTGCGTCCCGGACCCCGTGCCCGCGCCCGTGCCCCGTGCCCCGGCCCCGTGCCCCGCGCCCGGGCTCCGGGCCGCGCCGGGTTCGGCCCGTTCCGGGCCCCGGACCCCGGCCTGTCCCGGGTCCGGCCTGTCCCGGGTCCGGGCTGTGGCGGGGCCGGCTCGTTCCGGGGCCGGGCCGGGTCGTGGCGGGTCCGGTCGGGCCGGGTACGAGCCGCTCCGGGTCAGTTCAGCAGGGCGCGAGCCGAGCCGGCCTCCGCGCGGATGCGGGCGGCGGCGCCGGGGTCGACGGCGTCCACGACCTCCGCGTACGCGTCCAGCTCGGCCGCCCCCGCCGTGAACTCGGCGCGTTCCACCAGCAGCCGGGCCCGCTCGTACCGCAGCGACGCCGGGTGCGAGGGCAGGAGGAGCGAGAGGTCCAGCGCCCACAGGGCCACCGCCGACTGCTCGGGGCGGGCCGAGGCCCACGCCCGGATGTTGTTCAGGATGCGCAGGACGATGTCCAGCGTGCGCGCCGGCTCCCGAGGGGCCCGCGCCAGCTCGGCCGGTCCGGCGCCCAGGGACGCGCCGCCCGCGAAGGGGTCCACGACCACGCCCTCCTCCGGATCCCCGAAGCCCACCACGAAGTGCCCCGGCAGGGCCAGCCCGTACACCGGCGCCCCCGCCCGCCGCGCGACCTCCGTCCACACCACGGACAGCAGGATCGGCAGGCCCCGGCGCCGCCGCAGCACCTCGTGCAGCAGCGAGGACGAGAGCCGTTCGTAGTCCGCCGGGGTGCCGTGGAAGCCCAGCCGCCCGCCGAGGAGTTCGGTCACCGCCGACGCCCACGCCCTGGCGCCGCGCAGCCCGTACGGCAGCATCCCCGCCAGCCGGTCCAGCTCGATCTGCGCCCAGTCCATGGCCCGTTCGTCCAGGTCCGGGTCCGCCTCCGCCGCCAGCAGCAGGCACAGCGCCGCCAGGTCCGGCCGCTGCGACCGCGCCTGTGCCGCGAACCGCTCCCGCCTCTCCCGCGCCGCCCCGGAACTCACGCCGCCGCCCGGAAGTGGTGGTACATGTGGTGCGTCGTGAAGCCCATCCCGTCGTACAGGCCCCGCGCCCCCGGGTTGTCCGCCTCCACCTGGAGCCACGCCGCCGACGCGCCCTCCTCCAGCGCCCGCCGCGCCAGGGCCGCCATCACGGCCGTCGCCAGGCCCCCGCGCCGGTGCTCCGGGTCGACCTCGACCGCCCCGAACCCGGCCCAGCGCCCGTCCGCCACCATCCGCCCGATCGCCCGGCCGGGCAGCGTCGCGAACCACACCGACGGGCCCTCCACCAGCATCCGCCGGGCCAGCCGGGGGTCGCGGACCTTCCCGTACCGGGCCAGCCACTCCTCGTCCGGGACCCGGGTCAGCCGTACGTCGTCGGCCGCCGCGGCGTCCAGGTCGCCGACCGGCGCCAGCGCCCCGACACGGACCTCCGCCGACACCTCGTTCACCCAGCCCCGCGCCTCCAGCTCCGCGCACAGCGCCTCCTGGGTGCCCACGGCCCCCGTCGCGGCCTGCACGTACGCCGGGAGCCCGCGCTCCGCGTACCAGGACGTCACCCGCGCGAGTGCTTCGTCCAGCGGTGCCCCCGGGTCGCCGAGCGGCAGCACGGAGTTGGCGCGTCGGGTGAACCCCTCGGACGCGCGCAGGACCCACTCGCCCAGCGGCTCGCTCTCCAGCGGCACCCAGGCCCGCGCGGTGATGCGGGCCAGTTCCTCGAAGGAGGCCGCGGGGCCCCGGCGCCGGGCCGGCGCCGGGGGTACGACCTTGCCCGCCACCAGTGACGATTCCTCGATGCGGACCGTCTTCGCGTTCTTCTGTGTGATCACGAGCACACCCTCGTTCCAGGATGTGAGAACCCCTACCGCGTCACTGAACCCGGGGGGTCCGCCGCGCCCCGGATCCACCCGTCGTACAGACACTCGTTTACCCACGTCAGCGGGGGTGATACGGATCTCCAGCAGTCCACCGGCAGTGATTTCCACAGCTCTGTCCGCCCCTCCTGTTCGGATCGTGCCCGGGAACGGAGATACTAGGTGTGGGCATCGACGACGCCGCGCTCCCGCGCGATATGGAAAGCCCTACCGAGGAGGAACGAGAGCGTGACCTACGTCATCGCGGAGCCTTGTGTCGACGTCAAGGACAAGGCATGCATCGAAGAGTGCCCCGTCGACTGCATCTACGAGGGCCAGCGGTCCTTGTACATCCACCCGGACGAGTGCGTCGACTGTGGTGCGTGTGAGCCGGTCTGCCCGGTCGAGGCCATCTTCTACGAGGACGACACCCCGGAGGAGTGGAAGGACTACTACAAGGCGAACGTCGAGTTCTTCGACGAGCTCGGTTCGCCCGGTGGTGCCTCCAAGCTGGGCCTGATCGAGCGGGACCACCCCTTCGTCGCCGCGCTGCCGCCGATGGGCGAGGGCCACTGACGCCCTGCGCCCCAGGCGCTTCGCGTGCTTCGGTCCCGTACGGCCCTCCGGCCGCGCGGGACCGAGCCGTTTCCGGCGCCGGGACCGCGGATCGCACCGCTCCCGCCGCCCCCACCCCTCCACGCCCCCAGAGAGAGCAGAGCACCGTGGCCGCACTTTCCGCACGTCTTCCCGCCTTCCCCTGGGACAAGCTGGAGCCGTACAAGGCGACGGCGGCGGCCCACGCGGACGGCATCGTCGACCTGTCGGTCGGCACCCCCGTCGACCCGGTGCCGCAGCTGATCCGGCGCGCCCTCGTCGAGGCCGCCGACTCCCCGGGTTACCCGACGGTATGGGGCACGGTCGCCCTGCGCGACGCGATCACGGGCTGGGTGCGCGGCCGCCTCGGCGCGAGCGCCGCCGGGCACCGCAACGTGCTGCCGGTGGTCGGCTCCAAGGAGCTGGTGGCCTGGCTGCCGACCCAGCTGGGGCTGGGCGCCGGGGACAAGGTCGCGTACCCGCGGCTCGCCTACCCGACGTACGAGGTCGGCGCGCGCCTGTGCGGCGCCGAGGCGGTCGTGTACGACGACCCGACCGAGCTCGACCCGGCGGGCGTGAAGCTGCTCTGGCTCAACTCCCCGTCCAACCCCACCGGGAAGGTCATCCCCAAGGAAGACCTGATCCGGATCGTGGCCTGGGCGCGCGAGCACGGCATCCTCGTCTTCAGCGACGAGTGCTACCTGGAGCTGGGCTGGGAGGCCGAGCCCGTCTCCGTCCTCCACGACGAGGTCTGCGGCGGCTCCTACGAGGGCCTGGTGGCCGTCCACTCGCTGTCGAAGCGGTCGAACCTGGCGGGCTACCGGGCGGCGTTCGTCGCCGGTGACGCCGGAGTGCTCCGCGAGCTGCTGGAGATCCGCAAGCACGGCGGCATGATGACCCCCGCCCCGGTGCAGGCGGCGACGGTGGCGGCGCTCGGCGACGACGCGCACGTCGAGGAGCAGCGCGGCCGCTACGCCGCCCGGCGTGCGGCGCTGCGCGGGGCCCTGGAGGCGCACGGCTTCCGCATCGAGCACAGCGAGGCCAGCCTCTACCTGTGGGCGACCCGGGACGAGCCCTGCTGGGAGACGGTGGCCCACCTCGCCGGGCTCGGCATCCTCGTCGCCCCGGGCGACTTCTACGGGGAGGCCGGCGAGCGTTTCGTACGCGTCGCCTTCACGGCCACGGACGAGCGGGTCGCGGCGGCGGTCAAGCGCCTCGGCTGACCGGGCGGCCCGACGGCCCGACGCCCTGACAGCCCGAAGGGCCGGGAGCTGGTGCTCCCGGCCCTTCGGCGCGTGCGCGGGGCGGTGGTCAGCCGCCCAGGCCGGCCAGCGGCAGCCCGCCCAGCGGCAGCTCCGGCGCGGCGGGCAGCCCCGAGGTGGGCAGCCCCGAGGTGGCCTGCCCGGCGGCCGGCAGACCGCCGAGCAGCGATCCGGCGGTGCCGGTGAGCTCGCCGGGCGCGGCCGGAACGGCCTGGGCGGCCGCGTCGGGGGCGGTGAGCCCGCCCAGCTGCGGAAGCTGCGGTACGGCGTCCAGGCCCGCGGCGCTGGCCGCGCCGGCCGCACCGACCACGGGAGCTGCGCCGGCGGCGAGCAGCAGCGCGGCGCGGGCGATCCGGCGGGTCAGGGGGAGGGTCATGATGCTCCTAAGCGGTAGCGGCTGAGTACGCCGTGTACAACCGCTCGTGGGGCGGGCGAAGTTGCGGACCCCGAAGGTAAAGGATCGGTAACGCATCGTTTAATCGGCTTCCGCGACAACCGCATTGGATGTGCGCCGACCAGGCCTTTGTGCCCCTCCCGGACCCCGTGGGGCGGCCGCGCCGGTCACCCCCGTGTGGGGGACGCCCCGTACACCTGAACGCGGCTCACTGGGCCACGAAGATCCGTACCTCGTTGTCGGTCGCGCCGTGCGGGTCCGCGCCGCCTGACGTGCCGGCGCCGCCCGTGTCCTGCCAGGTGCCCCTGGCCTCGCCCGCGACCCAGCCCTGCCTGGCGTAGGAGACCCGGGTGATGCCCAGGGAGCGCGAGTTGGCGACCGCCCAGTGCGCCAGCGCCTTGCCCCGGCGGGACTCGGCCTCGTCGCCGTCCGCCTTCAGGGGCAGGTTGATCTCCGCCTCCCCGCGCCGCTTGCCGGAGTCCCCGGCCGCGGCGGGTGCGCCGCCGGCCAGCACCTTCTTCCCGAAGATCCGCACCAGTTGGGTCCGTACCTTCTCCGGGTCGCCCGGCGCGGTGGGCGCGGGGCCGCCACAGGTCAGGGAACCCCGGCCGCCGAACGCCGCCGTCAGCACCATGGCGTCCGGCTCGTGCTTCGCGTACGCCTGCGGGAAGCCGCTGCGCTGCACCTTCTGCGCGGCCACCGTCAGCGGGAGCCGCGAGTAGCCCGGGACCTCGACCAGGTGGTCGTAGAAGATCCCCGACGAGTACACCGGGTCCCTGATCTCGTCCGGGCTGCCCCAGCCCATCGAGGGCCGCTGCTGGAACAGGCCGAGCGAATCCCGGTCGCCGTGGTTGAGGTTGCGCAGCGCCGACTCCTGCATCGCGGTCGCCAGCGCGATGGTCACCGCCCGGTCCGGCAGGCCCTTGGAGACGCCGACCGCGGCTATCGTCGCCGCGTTCGCCGCCTGCTCCAGCGACATGTCGAACGACTCGCGGGTGCCGCCCCGCCCCGCCTCGTCCGCGCCGGTGAGCACACTGGCCGTGCAGTGCGGCCCGCCACCACCCTCGTTCGACTCGTACTGCACGGCGAGATATCCGGCGAGCGCGAGCAGGACGAGCAGGCCGGCGGCCTTGCGGCGCGGGCGACGGCGCCGCTGACGGGAGTGATCGCTCTGAGACACGCGGCCCACCGTACTTGAGCCATCTGACGCGTCCAGCGGCCGGACGTACCGGGCTTCGTCACACCACGGGGCGTTATGGTCAGAGCCATGTCCGAATCCGAGCTGGACCTCACCCTGGACGCCGCCGAGCTGACCGCCCGGCTCGTCGACATCCCCTCCGTGAGCGGGGACGAAAAGGTACTCGCCGACCTCGTGGAAAGCGCGCTGCGCGCCCTGCCGCACCTCACGGTGGACCGCCACGGCAACAACGTCGTCGCCCGTACGGACCTCGGCCGCGCCGAGCGCGTCGTACTGGCAGGTCACCTCGACACCGTGCCGATCGCCGACAACCTCCCGTCGCGCCTCGACGAGAACGACGTCCTGTGGGGCTGCGGCACGACCGACATGAAGTCCGGCGTCGCCGTACAGCTGCGCATCGCCGCGACCGTGCCCGAGCCGAACCGCGACCTCACCTTCGTCTTCTACGACCAGGAGGAGGTCGCCGCCGACCTCAACGGCCTGGGCAAGGTCGCCGAGGCCCACCCCGACTGGCTGACCGGCGACTTCGCGGTCCTGCTGGAGCCGTCCAACGGCGAGGTCGAGGGCGGCTGCCAGGGCACCCTGCGCGTGCTGCTGCGCACGGCCGGCGAGCGCGCCCACTCCGCCCGCAGCTGGATGGGCTCCAACGCCATCCACTCGGCGAGCCCGATTCTCGCCAAACTCGCCGCCTACGAGCCCCGCAAGCCGGTGATCGACGGGCTGGAGTACCACGAGGGCCTCAACGCGGTCCGCATCGAGGGCGGCGTCGCGAACAACGTGATCCCCGACGCCTGCACGGTGACGGTGAACTTCCGGTACGCCCCGGACCGCTCCGCCGAGGACGCCCTGGCCCACGTCCGGGAGGTCTTCGCGGACTGCGGCGTCGCGGAGTTCGTGGTCGACGACTCCTCCGGCGGCGCCCTCCCCGGCCTCGGCCACCCGGCGGCCGCGGCCTTCATGGAGGCCGTCGGCGGCCGCGCCATGCCGAAGTTCGGCTGGACCGACGTGGCCCGCTTCAGCACCTTCGGCATCCCGGCGGTCAACTACGGCCCGGGGGACGCCCTGCTGGCCCACAAGGTCGACGAGCGCGTCGAGACGAAGGCCATCTTGCACTGCGAGGAACGACTCCGCGCCTGGCTGACCTCCTGAATTCCGCCTCTCGTCACCTTTGTGCGCCTACCCTGATCCAACGATCAGCAGGAGGGAGCACATCATGGGCAACCCCGAAGGCAACGCTCGTCGCCGGCCCCAGGAGCAGCAGCTCGGGCCGGTGCTGCGCAGGCGGAGCCAGGTGCAGGCGGGCAGTACGACGGACCAGCGGCTGCTGGATTCGGACGGGCCCTCCGAGTGGGTGCACACCGATCCCTGGCGGGTCCTGCGCATCCAGTCGGAGTTCATCGAGGGCTTCGGCACGCTGGCGGAGCTGCCGCCGGCGATCAGCGTGTTCGGTTCGGCCCGCACCCCGGTGGACTCGCCGGAGTACGAGGCGGGCGTACGGATCGGGCACGCGCTCGTCGACGCCGGCTTCGCCGTGATCACGGGCGGTGGCCCGGGGGCGATGGAGGCGGCCAACAAGGGCGCCCGCGAGGCGAACGGCGTCTCGGTCGGCCTGGGCATCGAGCTGCCCTTCGAGCAGGGCCTCAACCAGCACGTCGACCTGGGGCTGAACTTCCGGTACTTCTTCGTCCGCAAGACGATGTTCGTGAAGTACAGCCAGGGCTTCGTGGTCCTGCCGGGCGGCCTCGGCACCCTGGACGAGATGTTCGAGGCGCTGACCCTGGTCCAGACCCAGAAGATCACCCGGTTCCCGATCGTGCTGTTCGGCTCGGAGTACTGGGGCGGCCTGATCGACTGGCTGAAGAACACGGTCATCGCCCAGGGCAAGGCCTCGGAGCGCGACCTCTACCTCTTCCACGTCACGGACGACGTGGACGAGGCGATCGCGCTCGTCACGAAGGAAGTCGGCAAGTAGGACCCGCCGGGCCTCAGGCCAGTCCCCGGCGGGCGACCGCCGGGGGCCGGTGGCCCTGGATCGAGCGGACCATGTCGAGGACCTGCCGCGTCTCCGCCACCTCGTGGACGCGGTAGACCTGGGCGCCCAGCCAGGCCGAGACGGCCGTCGTGGCCAGGGTGCCCAGCAGGCGCTCCTTGACCGGCGCGTCGAGGGTCTCGCCGACGAAGTCCTTGTTGGACAGCGAGACCAGCACCGGCCAGCCGGTGTCGGTCATCTCCGACAGCCGGCGGGTGGCCTCCAGCGAATGGCGGGTGTTCTTCCCGAAGTCGTGACCCGGGTCGATCATGATCCCGTCGCGGCGGACGCCGAGCGCGACCGCCCGCTCCGCGAGGCCCACCGTGACCCGCAGGATGTCCGCCATCACGTCCTCGTACGCCATCCGGTGCGGCCGCGTCCGCGGCTCGACCTCGCCCGCGTGCGTGCAGACCAGCCCCGCCCCGTGGCGCGCGGCGACCTCCGCCAGCTTCGGGTCCACGCCGCCCCACGCGTCGTTGAGCAGGTCCGCGCCGGCCGCGCAGACCGCCTCGCCGACCTCGTGCCGCCAGGTGTCGACGCTGATCACCACGTCCGGGTGGCGGCGCCGTACCTCGGCGACGAAGCCGACGGTGCGCCGGGCCTCCTCGGCCGCGTCCACGTGCTCGCCCGGACCCGCCTTGACCCCGCCGATGTCGATGATCGCGGCGCCCTCGGCCACCGCCTGTTCGACCCGGTCCAGCGCGGGCTCGTCGCGGAACGTCGCGCCCTGGTCGTAGAAGGAGTCCGGCGTCCGGTTCACGATGGCCATGATCACCGGCTCGTGGGTGTCGAACTCGCGCCTGCCCAGTCGCAGCATCCCGTTCTTTCCTCCTCCGGCGGCCCTCGCGCCTCGCTCGCGACCTTAACCTGATGGCTGAAGCCGCCCTCAGTCTGTCAGGGAGTTGATCGTGTTCTGGTTCTTGCTGATCGCGCTGGTCGTGGTCGTCGCCGCGGTCACCCTCGCGGTGGTCGGCGGCGGTTCGCAGGCCGTACTGCCCGAGGCCGAGCCGGACCGGGTGGCCGACGGGCTGCCGCAGGCCCGCCCGGTGGCGCGGGCCGACATCGACGCGCTGCGGCTGCCCGTCGCCGCGCGCGGCTACCGGATGGCCGAGGTGGACGACGTACTGGACCGGCTGGCGGCGGAGCTGGCCGAGCGGGACGAGCGGATCGCCCTGCTGGAGGCCTCGGTGGAGGCCGCCCGCGCCGGATCCGCGCCGGGACCCGACCTGACGAAGCGGGACGGGCAGTGACGGCCGTGGCCGGGGCGGACGGCGGGCTGCGCTGCCCGTGGGCGCTGTCCACGCCGGACTACGTCGCCTACCACGACACGGAATGGGGCCGTCCGGTCCATGGGGACGACGCCCTGTACGAGCGGCTGTGCCTGGAGGCCTTCCAGTCGGGGCTGTCCTGGCTGACGATCCTGCGCCGCCGGGAGGGCTTCCGGAAGGCCTTCTCCTCCTTCGAGATCGCGAAGGTCGCCGCGTTCGACGAGCGCGACGCGGAGCGCCTGCTCGCCGACGAGGGGATCATCCGGAACCGGGCCAAGATCGCGGCCACCCTCGCCAACGCCAAGGTCCTGGCCGGCTGGGAGCCGGGCGAGCTGGACGCCCTGATCTGGTCCCACGCCCCGGAGCCGGGCCGGGCCCCGCGCTCGATCGCCGACGTACCGGCGGTCACCGCGGAGTCCACGGCCCTGTCCAAGGACCTCAAGAAGGCGGGCATCCGCTTCGTCGGCCCCACCACGGCCTACGCGCTGATGCAGGCCTGCGGCCTCGTCAACGACCACCTGGCGGCCTGCGTCTCGCGGGAGACGGCCGCGCCGCCGCCGGCCTGACCGGGCTCAGCGGCCCAGGTACCGGGGCGGCTGCTTGGCGAGGAAGGCCCGGACGGCGATCCCGTGGTCCTCGGAGGCGCCGGCCCGGGTCTGGAGGACATCCTCGTGGGCCAGGGAGTCCGCGAGGGAGTGCGCGGCCCCGTACGCCAGGGACTCCTTCAGCGCGGCGTAGGCGACCGTAGGCCCGGCGGCCAGGGCCCGGGCGACCGACTCGGCCTCGGCGGCCAGCGACCCGGCGGGGACCAGGCGGTTGGCGATGCCCAGGTCGTAGGCCTCCTGCGCCGTGAGCGAGCGCGGGAAGAGCAGCAGGTCACTGGCGCGCGAGGCGCCGATCAAACGGGGCAGGGTCCAGGAGACGCCGGAGTCGGCGGTCAGCGCCACGCCCGCGAACGAGGTGTTGAAGGACGCCGTGTCGGCGACGACGCGGAAGTCCGCTGCCAGCGCGAAGCCGAAGCCCGCCCCGGCGGCGACCCCGTTCACGCCCGCGACCACCGGCTTCGGCATCTCGGTGAGCGCCCGCACGATGGGGTTGTAGTGCTCGGAGACGGTGCTCATCGTCAGCGTGGTGCCGTGCTCGCGGTCCGAGGCCAGGTTCCCGATGTGTTCCTTGAGGTCCTGGCCGACGCAGAAGGCGCGGTCGCCGGCGGCGGTGAGCAGCACGGCCCGTACCGCGGAGTCCCCGGCGGCGGCCCGGACCGCGTCGCGCAGGGCGACCTTGGCCTCCGTGTTCATCGCGTTCATCGCGTCGGGACGGTTGATCGTGATGGTCGCGAGTCCGTCGGTCACTTCGTAGAGCACGCTGTCGGCCATGGCAGGGGGTCCCCCTTCGTCGCGGGCTTGGCTACCGGCCGGTACCGGCCGGTGCAAGGGCCAGCATGGCGGACCGGACCGCCACCGGACATGTGATGTGCGTCAAAGAAAGCGAACGGCGGTCCCGGCGCGGAGCGGCGAAGTATCGCAGGCGGCTCCCCGAAATGAGTGGTTTTGGTCAAGCGCGTTGCACAAGCGTTCCCTGCCGATGTTGGTCATCGGGTCCTGACATGCGGGATAATGGCCAGGAAGCATTGTGTTCGATGCCGGGCATTAGGCGCCTGAATGGGGCCGTCGGCTGACGATGAGCTGGTTTCAGGAAGGGGAACGAGCATGGCGGCCATGAAGCCGCGGACGGGCGACGGCCCGCTCGAGGTCACCAAGGAGGGGCGGGGCATCGTCATGCGCGTACCGCTTGAGGGCGGCGGTCGGCTTGTCGTCGAGCTGACTCCGGACGAGGCGGACGCCCTGGGTGACGCCCTGAAGAAGGTCGTCGGCTAACCCGCTGACCGCACTTTCAGCAGTCTGAACTCTGCGCTGCCCCGATCGCTACCGGCGGTCGGGGCAGTGTTGTGTCCACCGGGTGCCACCCCCCCCGGTCCTCCCGTACGGCCCATCCGGTCCACCCGGTCTGTCCGGCCCATCCGGCCCGTGCGGTCCGTCCGGTCCGTCAGCGCCGGACCACGCACAGCAGGCCGTCGCCCACCGGGAGCAGCGCCGCCTCCAGGGCCGGGCTCTCGCGGACGGCGCGCAGCAGCTCGCGGACGCGGAGCACCTCGATGGGCTGGGCGGCGGAGTCGACCGTACGGCCGTCGGAGAAGACGCCCTCGAAGCAGACCAGCCCGCCGGGGCGCAGCAGGCGCAACGATTCGGCGAGGTAGTCGAGGGACTCGGTGGGGTCCCCGTCGCAGAAGACGAGGTCGTACCCGCCGTCCGCGAGCCGGGGCAGGACGTCGAGCGCGCGGCCGGGGATGAAGCGGGCGCGGTTGCCCGCGAAGCCGGCGGCGCGGAAGGCCTGGCGGGCGAAGGCCTGCCGGTCGGGTTCGGGATCCACGGTGGTGAGCACCCCGTCGGGGCGCATCCCGTGGAGGAGGTGGATGCCGGAGACGCCGGTTCCGGTGCCGATCTCCGCGACCGCCTTGGCGTCCGCGGTGGCGGCGAGCAGGCGCAGCGCGGCACCGGTGCCGGGGGAGACGGAGCGCAGGCCCGCTTCCCTGGACCGGTCGCGGGCCCATCGCAGAGCGTCGTCCTCGGCGACAAACGCGTCGGCGAACGCCCAGCTCGTCTGCCGGTTGCCGCTAATGACCCTCTCCTGTCCCCATAGTTGGCGCAACGGTGACTGTATCCGCTGACGTCGGGAACCCGCAGATGGGACCGGGCGTTGTGAAGGAGAGACGCCGGATGGATGAGGGATAGACAGGGACGGTGCCGGGCAGATCGCCGGTCCGGGGCCGTCGGGGAACTGAATGCCCGTGCAAAGTTACTGCAAAAACACTTATCCCAAGCTGACGGAGGGGGTGGCTATGGTAGGGACTCCACTGGACACCACCAGAGCCGACAGGGGAGGTGCGGCTGCGCCTGTGGATCGTGGGGGCGTGTTGAAACGCCTCTTCTGGTCATCGGGTGAGCCGAAATCCGTGACCTACATTGCTGACCGCTTCCACACCGCCACCGCAACCACCGCGACCTTCGCCACCGATGCGGGCTCGCAGGCGTGGACCCCTCCTTCCTGGGAGGAGATCGTCAGCACGCACAGCGCGCGGGTCTACCGCCTTGCCTACCGTCTGACGGGTAACCAGCACGATGCCGAGGACCTGACGCAGGAAGTCTTCGTCCGCGTCTTCCGCTCGCTGTCCACCTACACGCCCGGCACCTTCGAGGGCTGGCTGCACCGGATCACCACGAACCTGTTCCTCGACATGGTGCGCCGCAAGCAGCGGATCCGTTTCGACGCCCTCGGCGACGACGCGGCCGAGCGGCTGCCGAGCCGTGAGCCCTCCCCGCAGCAAGTGCTGCACGACACCCACTTCGACGCGGACGTGCAGCAGGCGCTGGACACCCTCGCGCCCGAGTTCCGCGCGGCCGTGGTGCTGTGCGACATCGAGGGCCTGTCGTACGAGGAGATCGCCGCCACCCTCGGTGTGAAGCTCGGCACCGTGCGCAGCCGTATCCACCGGGGCCGTTCCCACCTGCGCAAGGCGCTCAAGCACCGGTCTCCGCAGGCCCGCGCGGAGCAGCGCGCGCTGGCGGGCGCGGCCGTGGGCGCCCCGGGCGCCGGGGGAGAGGGCGGAGCCGAGTGAGCGGAGCCAGTCCGACCCCCGCCGAACAACACTTGGGCGACCGCCTCGCCGCCCTGGTGGACGGGGAACTCGGCCATGACGCGCGCGAGCGGGTGCTGGCCCACCTGGCCACCTGCGCCAAGTGCAAAGCCGAGGCCGACGCACAGCGCCGCCTGAAGACGCTGTTCGTGGAGAGCGCGCCGCCGCCGCTGTCCGCCGGGCTGCTGGCCCGGCTCCAGGGCCTGCCGGGCGGGGACCTCGACGGTTCCTCCGGGCTGCCCGGCCCGGTCGGTTCCGCCGGTTCCGCCGTTTCCCACGGCCCGCCCGGTGCTTCCGGTTCAGGTTCCTCGGCCCGTTCCGACCCCTTCGCCACCTTCGGGTACGCCGCGGCGGCGATGCCGCGCGAGGGTTTCCGTATCCACGAGGTGGGCCGCTCCCGGCGCCGCTTCGCGTTCGTCGCGGCCGGAGCGGTGTCGCTGGCCGCGCTCGCGCTCGGCGGCACCCTGCCGATCGAGACCGTCGAGCCCCAGGTGCGCGGTGACGTACCCGCCACGCGGCCCGGTCCCGCCGTGTCGGTGACCGATGCCGTCATCCTGGACCGGCTGCCCACCCCGAGCGTGGCGCTGCCCGGCCTGCGCCCCGGCGGACCACAGCCGCCGGTGCGGCCCTCGCAGACCCCGTCGGCCCGGCCCGTGTCCCTGTCCCGCTGACGGGGTGGGCCCCCGGCGGGCGCGCGGACCTGGTTGAATCTGCGGCAGATGCGCCGCCCGGGCGGTGCGCCAGGTACGCGGGGAGCGCCCATGTCCGACAGTCAGCAGACCGATCCGGCTCCGCTGTGGTGGAGCCGGCCCGACGGGCTGGCGGACGCGCGCCGCGACGGGGTCCCGGCCCCGCGCCCGCACGCCGAGGGTGACACCGGCGCGGGAGCGCCGTCCCCGGACCCGTCGGAGCCGGGGACGGAGGCGGAGTCCGGGGCCGGGCCGCGCTACGACCCCTGGGCCGTCCGCCCGCTGCACGTCGTGGACACCGGCAAGGTGCCGCGCGGGATCCGGATCTGGCAGGTCGTCGCGCTCAGCCTGGGCACCGCCCTGCTCGCCGGCGGCACCGGCGGCTACCTCGGCGTCCTCGCCGAGCGCCGCAGCAGCACCCGGCTGGAGCTCCCCCAGGCCGCCGCGGTCAGCCGGGACCGCGCTCCCGAGAGCGTCGCCGGGATCGCCGCCGGCGCCCTGCCGGGCGTGGTCACCCTGCACGTCAGCGGCGGCGGGGGCAGCGGCACCGGAACCGGCTTCGTCCTCGACCCGCAGGGCCACATCCTCACCAACAACCACGTGGTCGCCGACGCCAAGCGGATAACGGTCACCTTCAGCACCGGCGAGAGCGTCGGCGCCGAACTCGTCGGCCGCGACAGCGGCTACGACCTGGCCGTGGTCAAGGTGACCGGCGTCCGGGGCCTGCGGCCGCTGACGCTCGGCAACTCCGAGAACGTGAAGGTCGGCGACCCGGTGGTGGCCATCGGGGCGCCCTTCGACCTCTCCAACACCGTCACCGCCGGCATCATCAGCGCCACGGGCCGCCCCATCACCGCGGGCGGCGACAAGGGCGACGGCGGCGACGTCAGCTACGTCGACGCGCTCCAGACCGACGCCCCCATCAACCCCGGCAACTCCGGCGGCCCGCTCCTCGACGCCCAGGCGCACGTGATCGGCATCAACAGCGCGATCCGGGGCGCCGACGAAGGCCAGGACGGCAAGGAGGGGGCGCGGCAGAGCGGCAGCATCGGCCTCGGCTTCGCCATCCCGGTCAACCAGGGCAAGCGCGTCGCCGAGGAACTGATCCGCACCGGCCACGCCACCCACCCCGTCATCGGGGTCACCCTCGACATGCAGTACACCGGCGACGGGGCCCGCGTCGCCGCCAAGGGCGACGACGGCGCGTCCGCCGTCCCCGCCGGCCCCGGGGCGCGCGCCGGGATCAGACCGGGCGACGTGATCACCAAGGTGGACGGGCAGCGCGTCCACGGCGGCGACGAGCTGATCATCAAGATCCGGGCGCACCGCCCGGGCGACGCGCTGAAGCTGACGGTCCTGCGGGAGGGCCGGGAGCGCACCCTGGATGTGGTGCTGGGGTCGTCGAGCGGGGCCTGACGCGCCGGAACGACGTCTTCCGGCCGAACTCCGGTCGGGAAACGACTTTCGGGACCATTCGCGTGTAGTGGCCCGGCGAGAACGGCGGGTACCGTGGTCGGGGCCGGACGTGGAGAGATTCGAGGAGCGGCAGGGTGTTCAACGACATAGGCGGCCTTGAGCTGGTCACGATCGTGGTGCTGGCCATCCTCGTTTTCGGACCGGACAAGCTCCCCAAGGTCATCCAGGACGTCACCGGGTTCATCCGGAAGATCCGCGCGTTCTCCGACAGCGCCAAGCAGGACATCCGCTCGGAGCTCGGGCCGGAGTTCAAGGACTTCGAGTTCGAGGACCTGAACCCCAAGACGTTCATCCGCAAGCAGATGGGCGAGAACGAGGACCTCAAGGAGCTCCGCAGCAGCTTCGACCTCCGCAAGGAACTGAACGAGGTCACCGACGCGGTCAACAGCAGGGAGCCGGAGTCCACGCCGGCCGCCGCCACGCCGGGCGCCGCCGCCGCTTCCACCGGCCCGGACCTCCTCAAGAAGCCCGCCGCACCGGCCCCCGAAGCCCGTACCCCCTTCGACGCCGACGCCACCTGAGTTCCCGGCCTGCCCGGCGATCCGCGGTCGGATGGCTATCCTCCATCTGTCCGGACGCAGGAAAGCGTGGGGGAGCCCCGTTCCGGACCCCACGGAACGAGAGGCCGCTCAGATGGAGACGACGAGCAGTAGCCGGGTAGGCGTACAGCCCGCCGAAGCACCTGCCCCCGCTGCCGCACCCCCGCAGACCCCCGTGCCGGGCGCGCCACAGGAAGCCGCCGTGCCCGTTCCGGCGGCCCGCCGGACGGCCCAGGGGTACCTGCGGGCCGACTTCCCCTGGTACGGGCTGGACGGGGCCTTCACCGGCCCCCGCTGGCTCATGCAGGTCGCCGCCGCCGCAGACGGCACCGTGGAGCACGGCTCCACCGGCCACGGGGACGAGCCCTCCGCGCGCGGCGAGCTCGCCACCGGGGAGAAGGAACGCTTCGCGGTGGTCGTCACCGTCGCCAGCAACCCGCTGCGCCGCAGCGGCGACGGCACCGGAGTCCTGGAGGCCACCTCGGTCTCCTCGGCGGCCTGGCTGGCCGGCTCGGGCCTGCTGGCGTACAGCTGGCCCGGCCAGATGGACCACGGCCTGCGCAACGAGTGGCTCGACCAGCAGACCGAGGCCGCGTGGGAGCTCGCGGACGACCTCGCCGGGGACGACTGGTCGACGCTGTCGCTCCCGGTCGACGGGGAGCCGACGCCGTTCCACTACCGCGAGTCGGAGTTCGGCTGGGTCCTCGCCGGCTCCGCCCCGGGCGGGGTGCACCTGGGCGCGTACGGGCGGGGCATGAGCGCGTACGGGATCGGCTTCTCGGTCATCGGCGACCTGACCACGTACGAGTAGCGGTACGCGGGTACGGAAAAGGGCACCGCCCGGTCGGCGGTGCCCTTCACACTGTGCGGCCCGGCGCGGGCCGGTGGGACGTCAGAACTTGTTGCGCGGGGTGATGCCCAGGGACATGCCCGACAGGCCGCGGGCGCGGCCGCCCAGCTTGCCCGCGATCGTGCGCAGCGCCGCGCCGGCGGGGGAGTCCGGGTCGGACAGCACGACGGGCTTGCCCTCGTCGCCGCCCTCGCGCAGCCGCACGTCGATCGGGATCGAGCCCAGCACCGGCACCGTCGCGCCGACCGTCTTGGTCAGCCCGTCGGCGACCTTCTGGCCACCGCCGGAGCCGAACACGTCGACCATCTCGTCGCAGTGCGGGCACGGCAGGCCGGACATGTTCTCGACGACGCCGACGATCTTCTGGTGGGTCTGCACGGCGATCGAGCCGGCCCGCTCCGCGACCTCGGCCGCGGCCTGCTGCGGGGTGGTCACGACCAGGATCTCCGCGTTCGGCACCAGCTGGGCCACGGAGATCGCGATGTCACCCGTGCCCGGCGGCAGGTCGAGGAGCAGCACGTCCAGGTCGCCCCAGAACACGTCGGCCAGGAACTGCTGGAGCGCGCGGTGCAGCATCGGGCCGCGCCACACCACCGGCGCGTTGCCCGGGGTGAACATGCCGATGGAGATGACCTTCACGCCGTGCGCCGACGGCGGCATGATCATGTTCTCGACCTGGGTGGGACGGCCCTCCACACCCAGCATGCGCGGCACGCTGTGGCCGTAGATGTCCGCGTCGACGACGCCGACCTTGAGGCCGTCCGCCGCCATGGCCGCGGCCAGGTTCACCGTCACCGACGACTTGCCGACGCCGCCCTTGCCGGACGCGACCGCGTACACACGGGTCAGCGAGCCCGGCTTGGCGAAGGGCACCTCGCGCTCGGCGGTGCCGCCGCGCAGCGTGGCCGCCAGGTCCTTGCGCTGCTCGTCGCTCATCACGTCGAGGGTGACGGCGACCGAGGTGACACCGGCGACCTTCTCGACGGCCTCGGTGACGTTCTTGGTGATGGTCTCGCGCATGGGGCAGCCCGACACCGTGAGGTAGACCGTGACGGCGACCGCGCCGCCCTCGCCGATCTCCACCGATTTGACCATGCCGAGCTCGGTGATCGGCCGGTGGATCTCGGGGTCGTTCACCGTCGCCAGCGCGTCCAGGATCGCGTCCTGCTCAGGCACGGCGGCGGAGCTTGTGTCGGTAGCCATGTCCCGATGGTACGGCTCGGTAGCAGGCGTCAGGAAAGCCTGTCAGCGGTCACCTTCGTCACGTTCCTTCGGGAATAGCCGCCGCTCGTCCATCTCCTTGATCAGGTCCTGGAACTCCGACCTGATCCAGTCGCGCGTCGCGACCTCGCCCAGGCCCATGCGCAGCGAGGCGATCTCACGGGTCAGGTATTCGGTGTCGGCGATGGAACGCTCGTTCTGCTTGCGGTCCTGCTCCAGGTTGACGCGGTCCCGGTCGTCCTGCCGGTTCTGCGCGAGCAGGATCAGCGGGGCCGCGTACGAGGCCTGGAGGGACAGCATCAGCGTCAGGAAGATGAAGGGGTACTCGTCGAACCGCAGGTCGTCCGGCGCGAAGATGTTCCACAGCACCCAGACGATGATGACCAGGGTCATGTAGACGATGAACCGGCCCGTGCCGAGGAACCGCGCCACCCGCTCCGACAGCCGCCCGAAGGCCTCCGGGTCGTACACCGGGAGCAGCCGCCGCCGGTCGGCCCGCGGCTGGTCCAGCCGCCCCCGCGCCGACCGGGTCAGCGCGCTCGACCCGGTCGAGGAGCCGGCCGCCTTGGCCCGCAGCCGCTCGGCCACTTCCTCCTCGCGCCCCGAGAGCCCGTGCTCGCGCGCGTTCTCCCGGGCGTGCTCGCGGGCCAGCTCGCGCCGTACGCGGGCCTGCTCGCGGCTGCCCTCGCGCGCCGGGTCACGCCGTCGTTCAGCGCCCATCGGGAACCTCCTCGGGGTGGAAGTCCGTCTCCCGCCAGTCGTCGGGCAGCAGGTGGTCCAGTACGTCGTCCACGGTCACCGCGCCCAGCAGCGAACCGCTCTCGTCGACGACCGGCACCGCGACCATGTTGTACGCGGCGAGGTAGCCGGTCACCACCGGGAGCGAGGCGTTTGGCCGCAGCGGCGGCAGGTCGGTGTCCACGATCGAGCTGACGAGGGTGAACGGCGGATCGCGCAGCAGCCGCTGGAAGTGCACCGTGCCCAGGTACTTGCCGGTCGGCGTCTCGTCCGGCGGCCGGCACACGTACACCTGCGCCGCGAGCGCCGGCGACAGGTCCGACTGCCGTACGCGCGCCAGCGCGTCCGCGACGGTGGCGTCCGGCCGCAGCACGATCGGCTCGGTGGTCATCAGACCGCCCGCGGTGTTCTCCTCGTACTCCAGCAGGCGGCGCACATCGGCCGCGTCGTCCGGCCGCATCAGGGTCAGCAGCCGCTCCTTGTCGTCCTCGGGCAGCTCGGAGAGCAGGTCGGCCGCGTCGTCGGGGTCCATCGCCTCCAGGACGTCGGCGGCGCGCTCCTCCTTCAGCTTGCCGAGGATCTCCACCTGTTCGTCCTCGGGCAGCTCCTCCAGGACGTCCGCGAGCCGGTCGTCGTCGAGGGCGTTGGCCACCTCGGCGCGCCGCTTCGGCGTCAGGTGGTGCAGGACGTTCGCCACGTCGGCCGGGCGCATCTGCTCGAAGGTGGCGACCAGGTTCTCGGCGCCCTGCCCGTGCTCCTCCAGCGAGAAGCCGGTCACCGCCGACCACTCCACCGTCAGGGTCTCGCCGCGCCGGCGCAGCGCGCCGCCCTTGCCCTTGCGCACGAAGATCCGGTCGATCTCCCAGTCCCGGCGGGCCGGCAGCTGCTGGATGGCCACGTCGAGGACGGTGACCTCCTCGCCGGTGGCGCCCAGCGTCACCCGGCGGTCCAGCAGTTCGCCGAGGACGAGCCGCTCGGTGGGGCGCTGCTCGAAGCGCCGCATGTTCACCACGCCCGTGGTGATGACCTGCCCGGACTCCACGCCCGTCACGCGGGTCATGGGGACGAAGATCCGGCGCCGGCTGACCACCTCGACCACCAGGCCCAGCAGCCGCGGCGGGCGGCCGCCGACGCGCAGCATCGCGACGAGGTCGCGGACCCGGCCGACCTGGTCGCCGTTGGGGTCGAACACCGGCACACCCGACAGATGCGAGACGAAGATCCGCGGGGCGCCTGCAGCCATCCGAGCGCCTCCTAGAGCGATCATCACCAGTCCTGCCGTGCCTCAGGCTAGCCCGTGCCCCGCGCAACCGTCCTGGTGGGGCGGCCGCCCAGGTGTCCCACCGGGCCACCCCGGCCGGGAGCGGGCCGCGCCGCGCGGCCGGGTACGCTGCCTGCTGCCCACGGAACCGACGAGAGGCACCAGCTCGTGACCGCGTACTCCCTTGTCGCCCGGCTGCGCCGGGCCGCGTTCGTCGGCGCCCTGTGCGCGGGCCTCGCCGTCACCGGCACGGGCTGTGGAGCGGATCCGGACGAGGGCACCAACGGGGTCGGCAAGCTCCCCGCCGACAAGATCGCGGGCAAGGCGAAGGAGGCGGCCACGGCCGCCGACGCCGTGCACCTGTCCGGCACGCTGGTCAGCGGCGGCGGGACCTTCACCCTGGACATGCGGCTGGGGGCCGACGGCGGCTCCGGCGAGGTGAAGTCGAAGGAGAACACCTTCCGGCTGCTGCGGGTGGGCGAGCAGCTCTACCTGAAGGCCGACGCCGCGTTCTGGGGACAGTCCGACTCCGCCGGGAAGCTCGGCGACAAGTACGTGAAGGTGCCCGCGAACGACCCCTCGTACAAGCAGTTCCGCGGCTTCACCGACATGGACGTGCTGCTGGACGTGCTGCTCACGCTGGACGGCAAGGTCGCCAAGAACGAGGAGTACGCCAAGGTCGGGCACACCCGGGCGGTGCAGCTCACCGGGGACCAGGGCAAGGGCGGCAAGCTGTCGGTCTCCCTGGAGGGCACCCCGTACCCGCTGCTGATGGAGCGGGCCGGCGGCGCCGGGCGGGTGGAGCTCGGGGAGTGGGGCAAAACCTTCCCTCTGGCGGCGCCCGCCCAGGACGAGACCGTCGACTACGGCTCCCAGCTGCCGACGACCAAGGGCCAGAACACCGGCGGCGGGGCCTCGCCCGCGCCGAAGGGCTCCGGGCAGGGCAGCGACCCGGGCAAGCCCTGACGTACGGGGATCCGCGCGGGCGCCGGGGCCGGCGCCCCCGGTCTCAGCGGGCCGGCTTCCTCCGCTTCAGCAGCAGCTTCGGCAGGCCCGCCGGAACCGGCTCGCGGGTGATCGCGGGGGACTCCAGCGGGGCCGCGGCCAGCGAGCCGTCCGGCAGACCCGCGGCGACCGCGACCGGCTCCAGGCGCAGCAGCCGGCACTCGCGCGCCCACCGGTCCGTCATCGTCTCCGAGTCGGGCGCGTTCAGCCGCTTGCCCTTGAGCTCGGCGACCGCGGCCTCCCATTCCTCGCCCTGGGGCGGGAGTTCCCGTACCGCCGCCGTCCAGGCGACCAGCCGCCCGCCCTTGTCCTTGCTGCGCACGGTGACCTCGGCGGCCGCGCCGTCCGCGAGCCCCGGGAACGGCTGCTCCCCGGGCCCGTCGCCCAGCACGTGCGCGGCGCCGTCCAGCCAGGCGTGCCACAGGGCCCGGTCGGCCCCGGCGCCCCGGACCCAGATGAGGCCGGACTTCTTCGTGGCCTCCTCGACGAGGGCCAGATCGAGCGTGCTGAGAGTCATGCGCACAGCGTAGGGGGTGCCCCCGGGGCGCTCAGAGCCAGCCGTGGCGGCGCAGCGAGCGGTGGATGGTGAAGCAGGACGCGGCGATCGCGGCCATCACCATGGGGTAGCCGTAGCGCCAGTGGAGCTCCGGCATGTGCTCGAAGTTCATGCCGTACACCCCGCAGATCATCGTGGGCACGGCGATGATCGCCGCCCAGGAGGTGATCTTGCGCATGTCCTCGTTCTGCGCGACGGTCGCCTGCGCGAGATTGGCCTGGAGGATCGAGTTCAGCAGCTCGTCGAAGCCGACGACCTGCTCGTGCACCCGCGCCAGGTGGTCGGCGACGTCACGGAAGTACTTCTGGATGTCCGGGTCCACCAGCCGCATCGGGCGCTCGCTCAGCAGCTCCATGGGCCGCAGCAGCGGGGAGACGGCCCGCTTGAACTCCAGCACCTCGCGCTTGAGCTGGTAGATCCGGCCCGCGTCGCCGCCGCGCGCGGCGCCCTTGGCGGGGGCGGCGAAGACCTCGCTCTCCACCTCGTCGATGTCGTCCTGCACGGCCGCGGCCACCGCGATGTAGCCGTCGACGACGTGGTCGGCGAGGGAGTGCAGGACCGAGGAGGGGCCCTTGGAGAGCAGGGCGGGGTCGTCCTGGAGGCGGCGGCGCAGCCCCTTGAGGGAGCCCTGGCCGCCGTGCCGGACGGTGATGACGAAGTCGGGGCCGGTGAAGCACATCACCTCGCCGGTCTCCACCACCTCGCTGGTGGCGGTGAGTTCGGCGTGCTCCACGTAGTGGATGGTCTTGAAGACGGTGAAGAGGGTGTCGTCGTAGCGCTCCAGCTTCGGCCGCTGGTGCGCGTGCACCGCGTCCTCCACGGCCAGCGGGTGCAGCCCGAAGATGGCGGCGATCCCGGCGAACTCGCCCTCGGTCGGCTCGTGCAGGCCGATCCACGCGAAACCGCCGTCCTCGCGGACCCGGCGCATCGCCTCACGGGGCGTCAGCCGGTCGGATCCCAGCAGGCGCCGGCCGTCGCGGTACACGGCGCAGTCGACGACCGTGCTGCTCGCGGACGGGTCACGGGTGGCGTCGTAGCCGGGCTGTGCGGGAGTGGACCGGCGCAGCGCGGGACGTACGGCGGCACGGAGGTAGGGCAGCATCGACATCGCAGGCTCCTTCGCACGCACGGCTGCGGACCGTACGGGTGGGAGGCCTTCCGCACCGCGGGCGGGCAGGCCCGGGCAGGCGGAAGGAGCAGGACGGGAGGACAAAGGTCTGCCGTCGCTCTTCTACTGATCGAGGGATCAGAGGGGCCGCAATGCGCCCGTCGTGGAAGTGGAAGAGCGATTGGTACTGCACGATCGACTTCGATCCATCGCAGCCCCACCTCCTCCGGCCGGTCCCCCGTGAGGGACGTCCTGTCGTTCACAGCCTTGACAACGGGCTTCTGCACGCGGCGTGAACCAGCTGTCAACACTATCAGCCGACGGATGGTCAAGAGCCGCCCTTTACCCGGGGGATACGAGTTCTATGCTCGTTCCATGGCAGAAATTCTGGCCCTTGTGGAAGCCCGGCTGCGCGACGCGTTCGGTGACCCCGACGCCCGCGCGGCCGTCACCTTCCTCGGCACCGACCGCATCGAGGTACTCCGCTTCGTCGAGGGCGACCTCGTGCGATACGCGACCCTCGGGATGTCCGCACAGCCCATGACCGACCCGACCGCCGTGGTCGCCGACCCGGTGCGCGGCCCGCGCGCCGAACTGGTGCTGACCGTGCGGGGCGGACTGGCCCCCACCGACCGGGTGCTGCGCCCGCTCGCGGTGCTGGGCGCCTCCCCGCAGGTGGAGGGGCTCGTCGTGGCCCCCGGCGCCTCGCTCGACGTGGGCGAACCGCTCTGGGAGGGAGCCGCGTTCACCTCGGTGCTCGTCGGCGAGCCGGGCGGTCTGGTGGCGGACCTGGAGCTGGCCGAGCCCATGGACCCGGTGCTCTTCTTCCCCGTCCTCCCCATGACCGCCAACGAGGCCGCCTGGAAGCGGGTGCACGGCGCGGCGGCGCTCCAGGAACGCTGGCTCGCGCGCGGCACGGATCTGCGGGACCCTCTGCGTACGGCCGTCGCGCTGGACTGACCGCCCGGACGGGTGATCGCGTCTTGACGGGGCGCGCCGCGGGGAGGAGCGTGGCTTCCTATGAGGGGCGAACCAAGTTGCCCGAAGTGCGGTGGCCGGGTCAGGGCGCCCGGTCTGTTCGCCGACTCCTGGCAGTGCGCGGTGCACGGTACGGTCCACCCCTTGCAACCCGTGATCCCGCCGAGCGTCGAGGGCCTGAGCGTGGTGGTGCACCGGGCGCAGGTGCCGGTGTGGATGCCGTGGCCGCTCCCGGTGGGCTGGCTGTTCACCGGGGCCGCCTCGGCGGGTGACGACCGCAGCGGGGGCCGGGCCACGGCCGTGGCCTGTTCGGGTCCCGGGCCGCTGGGCGGCATCGGGGAGCTGCTGCTGGTCGCCGAGGAGCTCGGCGTCGGCCTGGGCGCGCGGTACGCGGGCATCGACGGCCCGGACCCGGGCCCGCACATCAACGTCTCGTCCCCGCCGCACGCCAAGGTGGTCGCGGCGGGCCGCCCCACCCCGCTGTGGCACGTCACCGACACCCCCGACGACCGCGCCGTGTTCGCGGGCGAGGCGCGGGGCCTGTGGCTGTGGGCGGTCGTCTGGCCGGAGCAGTCGGGCCTGCTGATGTACGACGAACTCGTCCTGACGGACCTGCGCGACGCGGGCGCGGAGGTCGAACTCCTCCCCTGCGGCGCGCTCAGCCCCCGCATCCTCGGACCGGGTTAGGGCCTGTCTTTCGGATCAGGCCGGATCGGGGAGCGGGGCCCCGACGGCGGGGCGGAGCGGGGGTCCGGGGCGCGGGTATCCTGGGGTGTCCCCCCGTACGCGCGAAACCATGGAGCTCGGCTGTGCGCATCGACCTGCACGCCCACTCCACGGCTTCCGACGGGACCGACAGCCCCGCCGAGCTGGTGCGCAATGCCGCCGCCGCCGGGCTGGACGTCGTCGCGCTGACCGACCACGACACCGTCGGCGGATACGCGGAGGCCATCGAGGCGCTCCACGGGATCCCGGCGGGCCTGACCCTGGTGACCGGCGCCGAGCTGTCCTGCCGGCTCGACGGCATCGGGCTGCACATGCTCGCGTACCTCTTCGACCCCGACGAGCCCGAGCTCGCCCGGAAGCGGGAGCTCGTCCGCGACGACCGCGTCCCGCGCGCCCGGGCCATGGTCGCCAAGCTGCGCGACCTCGGCGTGGACATCACCTGGGAGCACGTCGCCCGGATCGCCGGCGACGGTTCCGTCGGGCGGCCGCACATCGCGACCGCGCTGGTGGAGCTGGGCGTCGTACGCAGCGTCTCCGACGCCTTCACTCCCGCCTGGCTCGCCGACGGCGGCCGCGCGTACGCCGAGAAGCACGAGCTCGACCCGTTCGAGGCCATCCGCCTGGTGAAGGCGGCCGGCGGGGTCACCGTCTTCGCGCACCCGGCCGCCGTCAAGCGCGGCCGGTGCGTTCCCGAGGCCGCGCTGGGCGCCCTCGCCGCCGCCGGTCTCGACGGCATCGAGGTCGACCACATGGACCACGACACCGACACGCGCGCCCGGCTCCGCGGCCTGGCCGGCGACCTCGGTCTGCTGACCACCGGGTCCAGCGACTACCACGGCAGCCGCAAGACCTGTCGCCTCGGGGAGTACACCACCGACCCCGAGATCTACGGCGAGATCACGCGCCGCGCCACCGGGGCCTTCCCCGTCCCCGGCGCGGGCGGAAGCACCGGGCGGTAATTCCCGCCCCTGGCCGCTTTTCCCCGCTTCCCTACCCCGCGGGGCTCGCCCTGTTGTGCACACCCCTCTCTCCTGCAAGGCATCACTGTGTTTGACTTCGCCGTCTTCGGATCCCTTTTTCTCACGCTTTTTGTGATTATGGACCCGCCGGGCATCACGCCGATCTTTCTGGCGCTGACCTCCGGCCGGCCCGCCAAAGTCCAGCGCCGCATGGCCTGGCAGGCCGTGTGCGTGGCCTTCGGCGTCATCGCCGTCTTCGGCATCTGCGGCCAGCAGATCCTGGACTACCTGCACGTCTCCGTCCCGGCGCTGATGATCGCCGGTGGTCTGCTGCTCCTGCTGATCGCGCTCGACCTGCTCACCGGCAAGACCGACGAGCCGAAGCAGACCAAGGACGTCAACGTCGCGCTCGTCCCGCTCGGCATGCCGCTGCTCGCCGGGCCCGGCGCCATCGTCTCCGTGATCCTCGCCGTCCAGAAGGCCGACGGGTTCTCCGGCCAGGTCTCGGTCTGGGCCGCGATCGCCGCCATGCACGTCGTGCTGTGGGTGACGATGCGCTACTCGCTCGTGATCATCCGGGTCATCAAGGACGGCGGTGTCGTGCTCGTGACGCGGCTGGCCGGCATGATGCTCTCCGCGATCGCCGTCCAGCAGATCATCAACGGCGTGCTCCAGGTCATCCACACCTCCTGACCTGCGGCCGGACACACGGACGCCGGACACACGAACGCCCCCGCGACCTTCGGGTCACGGGGGCGTTCGACGTTTTCACGAGGTGTCAGGAGGACGCACTCTCGGCCGGTCGGATCAGAATGCGCTGGCCGATCGCGGCCGCCTGCTGCACGATCCGGTTGACGGAGGCCGCGTCCACGACGGTGCTGTCCACGGCGCTTCCGTCGACATCGTCCAGGCGCAGAATCTCGAAGCGCACGGGCTTCTCCCTTCGTCAGTGTTCTCCATACACAGGGTCCAACGAAGTGTAAGGCGCAAACATTCCCTACGCTAAGGAAATTTTTTCACTGACTAACTATCGGGGCTAACGACCGGCCGGCGTCACCGCGCGGAGGCGTCCCAGAACGCCGCCAGCGCCGCCGCCGTCGCGCCCGGCTCCTCGGCGTTCGGGGAGTGCTCCGTACCCGGGATCACCACCCGCCCCGCGCCGAGGCGCCGGGCCATGTCGTCCATCGCGGAGACCGGCCAGACCGGGTCGCTGACCCCCGACAGCACCAGCTTCGGCAGCTCCGGCGCCACCCGCACCAGGTCGTCGATCCGGTCGGGCTCCGATATCAGCGCCCGGCCGGTGCCGATCAGCTGCTCCGGGACCGTGGCCAGCCACCGCCCGCGCAGGAACTCCAGCATCTCGGGGGAGTCCGGGGCGGCGTCCCGAGGGTCCTGGGCGCGCATGGCCGCCCAGATGGCGGGCATGTCGTCCCCCATCGCCTCCAGGGCGGCGACCAGCAGCTTCGTCCGGCCGCGCTGGTCCTCGCAGACGGCTCCGGGGCCGGTGCTCAGCAGCGCGAGGCTCGCGAACGGTGCAGGGTCGCGCACCACGGCCGTCCGGACGACCAGCCCGCCGAGCGAGTGGCCGAGCAGGTGCAGCGGGCCGGCGGCGCCGAGGGCGCCGGCCTGGGCGAGCACGTCCCGGGCCAGCTCCTCCAGCGTGTACGCGGACTCCTCGCGCGGGCCCGGGCTCTCGTACTGGCCGCGCCCGTCGACCGCGACCACCCGGTAGCCGGCCGCCGCCAGCGGCTCCAGCATGCCGATGAAGTCCTCCTTGCTGCCCGTGTAACCGGGCACCAGGAGGGCGGTGCCGCGCACCGGCGCACCGGCCTCGTGCACGGCGAACTCCCCCCGTGCGGTGGCCAGGAGGTACGCGCGGGCGTCGGAGGGCAGCGTGATGCGCGGCGGCTTGCTCATGTCCCGAGGTTACCGGCCCGTAGGGAGGTACGCAGAAGGCCCCGACCCCCCGGAACGGGGGATCGGGGCCATCCGGCGAGCGGGGTTACGCCTCCGGCGCGGCCTCGGCGACCTTGCGGGTCCGGGTGCGCTTCGGCTTGACCGGGGCCTCCTCGGCGGCGGCGGCGGCGGCAGCGGCGGCCTCGACCGGCGCGGCCTCGGCGACCTTGCGGGTCCGGGTCCGCTTCGGCTTGACCGGAGCCTCCTCGGCGACGACGGCAACAGCGGCGGCCTCGACCGGCGCGGCCTCGGCGACCTTGCGGGTCCGGGTCCGCTTCGGCTTGACCGGAGCCTCCTCGACCACGGCGACGGCGGCGGCCGGGGCCGGAACCTCCACCACGGCGGCCTGCGCCACGACCTCGGCGGCCGGAGCCTTGCGGGTCCGGGTGCGGCGGGCCCTGACGGGCTCCACCGGCGGGGCCATCTGGAAGTCCGGCTCGACGACCGGGGCGGCCGGAGCCACCACGACCGGGGCGGCCTCGACCAGCGTGCCCGGAGCCGACGCACGGGTGCGGCGACGGCGCGGCCTGCGCGGCTCGTCGGCGGCCGGCGCCTCGGGAGCAGCCGGGGCGGCCGGGGTCACCGGAGCGGCGACGACGGCGGCCTCGGAGCCCAGCTCCGAACCACTGCGGGTACGGCGGCGCTGACGCGGCGTACGGGTGCGCGCGGGACGCTCCTCCGCGACCGGCGCGGCGGCGGCGGCCGGGCCGCGACCGCCACGGCCACCGCGGCCGCCGGTCTCGCCCAGGTCCTCCAGGTTCTCGGCCTTCAGGCCGGCCCGGGTGCGCTCGGCGCGCGGCAGGATGCCCTTGGTGCCGGCCGGGATGTTCATTTCCTCGAACAGGTGCGGGGACGTGGAGTACGTCTCGACCGGGTCGTGGAAGTCCAGCTCCAGCGCCTTGTTGATCAGCTGCCAGCGCGGGATGTCGTCCCAGTCGACGAGCGTGACGGCGATGCCCTTGTTGCCCGCGCGGCCGGTGCGGCCCACGCGGTGCAGGAAGGTCTTCTCGTCCTCGGGCGCCTGGTAGTTGATGACGTGGGTGACGCCCTCGACGTCGATACCGCGCGCGGCGACGTCGGTGCAGACCAGCACGTCGACCTTGCCGTTGCGGAACGCCCGCAGCGCCTGCTCGCGCGCGCCCTGGCCCAGGTCGCCGTGGACGGCGCCGGAGGCGAAGCCGCGCTTCTCCAGCTGCTCGGCGATGTCGGCCGCCGTGCGCTTGGTGCGGCAGAAGATCATGGCGAGGCCACGACCCTCGGCCTGCAGGATGCGGGAGACGAGCTCCGGCTTGTCCATGTTGTGCGCACGGAAGACGTGCTGCTTGATGTTGGCGACCGTCACGCCCTCGCCCTCGGGGGAGGTGGCGCGGATGTGCGTCGGCTGCGTCATGTACCGGCGGGCCAGTCCGATGACCGCGCCCGGCATGGTCGCCGAGAACAGCATCGTCTGACGCTTCGGCGGCAGGTAGTTCATGATCTTCTCGACGTCGGGCAGGAAGCCCAGGTCGAGCATCTCGTCGGCCTCGTCGAGGACGAGGGCCTTGACGCGGGAGAGGTCGAGCTTCTTCTGCCCGGCCAGGTCCAGGAGGCGGCCCGGGGTGCCGACGATGACGTCGACGCCCTTCTTGAGCGCCTCGACCTGGGGCTCGTACGCGCGGCCGCCGTATATGGCGAGGACGCGGACGTTGCGGACCTTGCCCGCCGTCAGGAGGTCGTTGGTGACCTGGGTGCACAGCTCGCGGGTCGGAACCACCACGAGGGCCTGCGGGGCGTCGGTCAGCTGGTCGGGCGTGGCCCGGCCGACCTCGACGTCCGCGGGGACGATGACCCGCTCCAGCAGCGGAAGGCCGAAACCGAGCGTCTTGCCGGTACCGGTCTTGGCCTGGCCGATGACGTCCGTGCCGGAAAGGGCGACGGGGAGGGTCATCTCCTGGATCGGGAAGGGGGACACGATGCCGACGGCCTCAAGGGCTTCGGCGGTCTCGGGAAAGATCCCAAGGTCTCGGAACGTAGTCAGGGTGCTGCCTCTTCTGTGAGACGCGGCGCGAGGCGGCGAGGGGGGTCGTACCGTGCCGGGCTTGCAGTACTGCGCCCCCACCTTCGGGGGCGCCACACAAAGCTGCGCGGGACCACTGGCCTTCGCTCAAGCGCTTCTGCCGCTGAGGGGGCCCCTCGTGGGACGCGGTACGCATGAACGTACGCATCACGCCGAGGGCGGTCAGGTGGAGCCGATCGGGCCACCGACCGGGCATCCTCATTCTGATGGCCCGCCGAGTATTCGGCAGGCGCATTACCACTGTACCCCGGATTCGCGCAGCTGTGTTGGGTGAATTCACCTGGGAGTCGCGTTTACACGGGCCGACTGCGACAAGAGGCGGTGCCTTGCGGGCCCTTTCGGCGGGCTATTGTGCGGAGCATGTCGACCGTTGAAAACGCATCGCCCGCCGACGACAGCAACCCCGCCGAGGCGGTCGGAATCGCAGCCCAGGACTGGGCCACCGCCTCCGCCTCGCCGCAGTACCGGGCCGCCGTCGAGGACCTGCTCGGCGCGCTGGCGTACGGAGAGCTCGCGGCCTTCGAGCGCCTGGCGGAGGACGCGAAGCTCGCGCCCACCCTTGACGACAAGGCCGAGCTCGCGAAGATGGCCTCCGCCGAGTTCCACCACTTCGAGCGGCTGCGCGACCGGCTCTCGGCGATCGACGTCGAGCCCACCGCCGCGATGGAGCCCTTCGCCAAGGGCGTCGACGACTTCCACCGCCAGACCGCTCCCTCGGACTGGCTGGAAGGCCTGGTCAAGGCGTACGTCGGCGATTCGATCGCCAGCGACTTCTACCGCGAGGTCGCCAGCCACCTCGACACCGACACCCGCGCCCTCGTCCTCGGTGTGCTCGACGACACGGGCCACGGCAACTTCGCCGTCGAGAAGGTGCGCGCCGCGATCGAGGCCGATCCGCGCTGCGGCGGCCGGCTCGCGCTGTGGGCCCGGCGGCTGATGGGCGAGGCCCTCTCGCAGGCCCAGCGCGTGGTCGCGGAGCGTGACGCGCTCTCCACGATGCTGGTCGGCGGTGTGGACGGCATGGCCGCCGGTTTCGACCTCGCCGCCGTCGGCGAGATGTTCACCCGCATCACGAAGGCGCACACCAAGCGGATGGCCGCGCTCGGCCTCGCCGCCTGAGCCCCACCCGTACGTACGCCGGCCCCGGCGCGGAAGCACTCCGCGCCGGGGCCGACGTACGCCGTGCTCCGGAAGACGGCTACTCGCGGTGTTGGTGTTCACCCCCGCGACGGAAGTGAAAACGGAGCCCGCTGGGGCGACCTCCCGGCCCCCGCCGCGGGACGCAGCAGCAGCGACAGGACGACCGCCGACACCAGCACCCCGCCGCCGAAGACCGCCGGCAGGTTGTTGTGGCCCGGGCCGAGCGCGGTGTGGGTGAGATACGCCCCGAAGAGCGCCCCGAGCATCCCGCTGACCAGCACGATTCCGGGAGCCGGCAGCCGGGTCGCGAGCAGGCGCACGGCCGCCGCGGACAGGGCGAGGCCCAGCAGAGCGGAGCCGAGCACTTCGATCAGCAGCATGGATTTCCCTCCCGAGGTCAGGCAACCGGTTCAACTGCGGTCCTACCCGAAGCGGAAGACAAGGAAACGGCCTGGTGGAATCATCCACCAGGCCGTTTCCCGTGTTCTCGGTGCTTCGCAGCCGACTCCTCAGAGCGCCCCGAAACCGACCTTGCGCGCGCTGGGCTCGCCCAGATCCACGTACGAGAGCCGCTCGGCCGGCACGAGGACCTTGCGGCCCTTGTTGTCGGTCAGGCTCAGCAGCGGCGCCGAGCCGGTCAGCGCCGCGGTGACGATGCGCTCCAGCTCCTCGGCGCTCAGGTCGCTCTCCAGCACGATCTCCCGGGGTGCGTGCTGCACGCCGATCTTGACCTCCACGGCTTTGTCCCTCCGACGGTCCGGTTCGCGCGATCAGCCGCGCCGTACCCGGACCACATTAGCCCGGAGAGGGGACGCGCACGCCGTGCCCGGACACGCTCGCAGCGAACAGCGGCATGTCAGGGGCACGGCCGGACGCCGTCAGACCTGGCCGGCCTCGGCGGCGTGCAGCGGGAAGCCGGCGATGCCGCGCCAGGCGAGCGAGGTCAGCAGACCGACCGCGGTGTCGCGGGCGACCGGGCTCTCGCTCGACAGCCAGTACCGGGCCACGACCTGGGACACCCCGCCCAGGCCCACGGCCAGGAGCATCGACTCGTCCTTCGACAGGCCGGTGTCCTCCGCGATGACGTCCGAGATCGCCTCCGCGCACTGGAGCGAGACCCGGTCGACGCGCTCGCGCACCGCCGGCTCGTTCGTCAGGTCGGACTCGAAGACCAGCCGGAAGGCGCCGCCCTCGTCCTCGACGTACGCGAAGTAGGCGTCCATCGTCGCGGCGACGCGCAGCTTGTTGTCGCTCGTCGAGGCGAGCGCCGTGCGCACGGCCAGCAGCAGCGCCTCGCAGTGCTGGTCCAGCAGCGCCAGGTAGAGGTCGAGCTTGCCGGGGAAGTGCTGGTAGAGCACCGGCTTGCTGACACCCGCACGCTCGGCGATGTCGTCCATGGCCGCCGCGTGGTAGCCGTGGGCGACGAAAACCTCCTGGGCCGCGCCCAGCAGCTGGTTGCGCCGGGCTCGGCGCGGCAGTCGCGTGCCCCGGGGACGCGCTGCCTCCGTCTGCTCGATGGCTGTCACGCCGCCTCCCACTTTCTCTAAGAACACAGTGCGCTCTGCGCCGCGCCGCCATCGTACTTTTCGGTAACCGAATCTGGAGGGTTCAATCCGAGTTTTCTCGCGGTACGGACCGGTCTGACGCGCTGGTCAGCGGTAGTCGTCCTCGTCCAGGGGGACCACCCGGGCCTGCTCGAAGGCGTCCCCGTCGGTCGCTTCGCTCCCGTCCACGGAGGTGAGCGGGTCGTCCTCGCTCGGCTGCAGCTCGGTGTGCTGCTCAGCCGCGTCCGCCTCGGGCGCTTCCGCGTCGAGGGTCTCCCGGAGCTGCTCCCGGAAAGTGTCCGGTTCCGCAGGGTCGACAGTCATGCCGCTCCCCTCGCCTTCCACGCCGCCTGATCGAGCACGGCCGTACTCACTACGAGCCTAGGAGGATCGCGGGGGAGCCGCCAGAGCAGACCTGTGACGGCGAACACAAGAGGCCGGGCGTGATCGTCTCGTAACATTGCCCCATGTCTTCGACCGAGCTGCCGGGCGTACGGGCCAATCCCGAGCCGTCTTCCCAGGTGGGAGCGGTCCGAGTGGCCGACGGCGAGCAGCTGCGCACCGTCCGGTTGTCCGGACTGGAACTGAACGTCCGGGTACGCCCGCCGGAGCGGGAGGGGCTGCCGCCCGCGCTGTTCGTGCACGGACTCGGCGGTTCCTCTCAGAACTGGTCCGATCTGATGGCGCGGCTGGCCGACACCGTCGACGGCGAGGCCCTGGACCTGCCGGGCTTCGGCTGGTCCCCGCCGCCCGCCGACCGCGACTACTCCCTGACCGCGCTCGCCCGCGTCGTCATCCGCCACCTCGACGCCGCCGGGCGCGGGCCCGTGCACCTGTTCGGCAACTCCCTCGGCGGCGCGGTCTCCACCCGCGTCGCGGCCGTCCGGCCGGACCTGGTGAGCACGCTGACGCTGGTCTCGCCCGCGCTGCCGGAGCTGCGCGTGCAGAAGTCGGCGGTGCCGACGGCGCTGTTGGCGCTGCCCGGGGTGGCGGGGATGGTCGGGCGGCTGACCCGGGAGCTGAGCGCCGAGCAGCGCACCCGCGGGGTGATGGGCCTCTGTTACGGGGACCCCGGGCGGGTGACGCCGCAGGGCTTCCGCGACGCGGTCGAGGAGATGGAACGGCGCATGGCGCTGCCGTACTTCTGGGACGCGCTGACCCGCTCCTCGCGGGGCATCGTCGACGCGTACACCCTGGGTGGGCAGCACGGACTGTGGCGCCAGGCGCAGCGGGTCCTCGCTCCGACCCTGCTGATCTACGGCGCCCGGGACCAGTTGGTCTCGTACCGTATGGCGCGCAAGGCGGCCGCGGCCTTCCGGGGTTCGCGGCTGCTGTGTCTGCCCGAGGCCGGGCACGTGGCGATGATGGAGTATCCCGAGGTGGTGGGAGCCGCCTTCAGGGAGATGCTGAGCGACACCGGAGTGGGCGCGGGTGCCACCGACCGGAACGCCGGCAACGACGCCGGCAACGACGCCGGCAACGACAACAACAACGACGACGGCAGAGGCTGACGACCTGTGGGACGACATAGTCGCAAGGAGCCTGCCCCTGGGAGCGGGCCCGCCCCCGCCCGGCCGGTGCCGGCGGAGCCCGCGCCCTACGAGGCGCACGAGTCGTACGGAACGCAGGAGGACTCGGGGGCCTACGAGGCGTACGCGCCGCCGCAGGACTCGCACGCCTCCGCCGACGGATTCGACGCCTTCAGGGCCTCGCGCGACCCGTTCGAGCCGTACGGGCGCACCGCCGAGCCCACCGTCACGCACCGGGGGTACGTGCCCCCGGCGCGGCCCGGGCCGGCGGCGCGCGGCGGGGACCACCCGCAGCTGCGCGAGCCCGGTGGTGCCTGGGGAGCCGCTGCCGAGGCGCCTTCCGCCGACGGCCCCGCCCCCGACGGCCCGGCCGGCGACGCCGTCCACGGGGACTGGCAGGGGGTGCCGCGCACCCGGCTCTCCGGGGCGGCCACCGTCCCGGAAGCCGTCGCACCGGCCTCCGTGACCCCGGCCGCCGGGTTCCCGCGGGTCACGCTCGGGCAGTCGGAGCTCGACGCGGACACCTCCACGGGCTCCCACCGTCTGGTACCGGGGCCCCGCAGACCGGGCGCGCCCGCCGGTCCGGTGACGCGGACCGAGGCGACGGGCCCGTCCGGCCCGGGCCGTCCGGCGACCCCGGCCGACCCGGACGCGCCGGCCGACCCGGCCGAGGGCGAGGAGGTCCCGCCGGCCGGTCCCTCCCGGAGCAGGAAGGCCCGTGTGTACACCGGGATGGCCGCCCTGGCCGTCACCACCGTCATCGCCGTCGTCGTCGCCGGGCAGCTGACGACGACGGGCAAGACCAGGGCCGACGCCGTCAGCGCCGGGGGCGACGCGGGCCGCGCCGTGCCCGGCCAGTCCGCCGCCTCGCGCGGCGACGGCCGTGCCACCCCCGGCGCGGCGGCCCCGGCCGCGCCGGAGCTGACGTTCGAGCAGAAGATGGCCCTGCAGTTCCCCATCGACGCGAAGCTCAAGGGCCCGGGGACCTTCGACACCGTGCCCGGCGTGGCCAAGGCGCCCGGCAAGGGCAAGCTGGTGCGCTACCGCGTCGATGTCGAGCAGGGCCTGGGTCTGGACCCGCAGCTGTTCGCCGAGGCCGTCCAGCGCACCCTCAACGACGACCGCAGCTGGTCCCACAAGGGCGCGATGACCTTCGAGCGGGTCCCGGGCGGCGAGGCCGACTTCGTGATCACGCTGGCCAGTCCGGGGACCACCGGGTTCTGGTGCGCCAAGTCCGACCTGGACACCACCGTCGACAACGTCTCCTGCGACTCCGCGTCCACCCAGCGGGTGATGATCAACGCGTTCCGCTGGGCGCAGGGCTCGGTGACGTTCGGCCCGAACGCGATGTTCGCCTACCGGCAGATGCTCATCAACCACGAGGTCGGACACCGGCTCGGACACGGGCACGTGAGCTGCCGGACGCCCGGCGCGCTCGCTCCGATCATGCAGCAGCAGACGAAGTCCCTGGACCTCGAAGGAATTCACTGTCTACCCAACCCTTGGGTGTTTCCGGGCAGTTGACGGGAAATGGCGGTGCGTGGACCGAATTCGGCATTGACAACCTGTCCGATGATCGGTAATTGTTCTCCGCATGTCGCACCGCCACACCACTTCCGCGAGCGCCGCCATTGAGCGGGCGCTGCTTGGTGTGACCGCGCACAGCGTGTCCGACGTTCTCTGTCGCTGACGCCTGCCTGAGCGCGCGACGCATTTCTTCCTCCTGTTTCGCCGCGCCCGGGCCCGCCCATGCCCGCGGGTGCGGCTTTCCCTTTGACGCCGTTCATTGATCCGGCATTCGACGACTGCCGGACGCTGCCCCTCGCGTGGCCCCCTTCCGCATTCCCCTTCACGCCGAGAGGTCCCTTTCCCATGCTCCGTCAGTCCCACACATCGCGCCGCGTGGCCGCGGTCGCCGTCAGCCTCGTACTGGCCGGGGGCGCCGCGGCGTGCGGGCCCAAGGGCGGTACGGAAAAAGCCGGTTCGGGCTCCGGCGCGCCGGGCGGCGCCCCGCGCGAGGGCGGCACGCTGACCGTCCTGAACGCCGAGCCGCAGAGCGACTTCGACCCGGCCCGCCTCTACACCTCGGGCGGCGGAAACGTTCCCTCGCTGGTGTTCCGTACGCTCACCACCCGCAACCGCGAGGACGGCGCGGCCGGCACCAAGGTCGTGCCCGACCTCGCCACCGACACCGGCAAGGCGAACGCCGACGCCACCGAGTGGACGTACACCCTCAAGGACGGCCTGAAGTACGAGGACGGCACCCCGATCACCACCGCCGACATCAAGTACGGCATCGAGCGCTCCTTCGCCGCCGAGCTGTCGGGCGGCGCCCCCTACCTGCGGGACTGGCTCATCGGCGGCGAGTCGTACGAGGGCCCGTACAAGAACGGCGGCAAGGGCCTCGACTCGATCGTCGTGCCGGACGAGAAGACGATCACCTTCAAGCTGCGCAAGCCCGAGGGCGAATTCCCCTTCCTCGCCACCCAGACCCAGTTCGCCCCCGTGCCCAAGGCCAAGGACACCGGCGTCACGTACGAGGAACACCCGGTCTCCTCCGGCCCGTACAAGGTCGTCAAGAACGACGGCGACGGCGAGCACCTCACCCTGGAGCGCAACGAGCACTGGGACCCGAAGACCGACGAGGAGCGCAAGGCCTACCCGGACAAGATCGACGTCCGCTCCGGTCTCGACGCGGCCGTCATCAACCAGCGGCTCTCCACCAGCTCCGGCGCCGACGCCGCCGCCATCACCACCGACACCAACCTCGGCCCCGCCGAGCTGGCCCAGATCGGCGGCGACAAGCAGCTCGCGGCGCGCGTCGGCACCGGCCACTTCGGCTACACCAACTACCTCGCCTTCAACCCCAAGGTCGCCCCCTTCGACAACCCGAAGGTGCGCCAGGCCATCTCGTACGCCGTCAACCGCACCAGTGTCGTCAACGCGGCGGGCGGCTCGGCGCTGGCCGAGCCCGCCACCACCTTCCTGCCCGAGCAGGAGGCCTTCGGCTTCACGAAGTACGACCACTTCCCGGCCGGCGCCACCGGCGACGCGGCGAAGGCCAGAGAGCTGCTGAAGGAGGCCGGCTTCCCCGACGGCATCAGCATCACCCTGACCCACAACACCGCGCAGAACCGGCAGACCGGCCCCGAGATCGCGACCGCCGTCCAGCAGGCCCTCGCCGCGGCCGGGATCACCGTCAAGCTGGAGGGCCTGGAGAACAACGCCTTCAACGAGCGGCGCTGGGACGCCAAGAACACCCCCGGCTTCTTCCTCTCCCGCTGGGGCGCCGACTGGCCGTCCGGCGGCCCCTTCCTCGCGCCGATCTTCGACGGCCGGCAGATCGTCACCAACGGCTCCAACTACAACCACGCGCAGCTCGACGACCCGGCCGTGAACACCGAGATCGACGAGATCGCCAAGCTCACCGACCTCGCGGCCGCCGGCAAGCGCTGGGGCGCGCTCGACAAGAAGATCGGCGAGCAGGCCCTCGACGTGCCGCTGTTCCACCCGGTCTACAAGCGGCTCGTCGGCAAGGACGTCAAGAACGTCGTCATCAGCGACTGGACCGGCGTCCTCGACATCTCGCAGGTCTCCGTCAAGTGACCGTCCTCCTCGAACCGGCCGCGCCCGCGCCCGGGGCCCTCGCCCCGGGCGCGGGCGCCGCGCCCCGGGCCTGGCGCCGGCTGCGCCGCCGGCCCGCCGCCGTCCTCGCGGGCGGCGCACTGGCGCTGCTCGTCCTCCTCGCCCTCGCCGCGCCCCTGCTCGCCCAGCTCAGCGGCCAGGACCCGAACGCCTACCACGACGACCTCGTCGACTCCGCGCGCGGCGGCGTCCCGCTCGGCTCCTTCGGCGGGATCTCCGGCGACCACTGGCTCGGCGTCGAACCCGGCACCGGCCGCGACCTGTTCACCCGGCTGCTCTACGGGGCGCGGGTCTCGCTGCTCGTCGCCCTCGGCGCGACCGTCCTCCAGGTCCTCCTCGGGGTCGTCGCCGGACTCACCGCCGCCCTCGGCAACCGCCTCCTCGGCCGGCTCATCGCCCGCGTCACCGACGTGATGATCGCCCTGCCGCTGCTGGTGCTCGCCATCGCGCTGACCGCCGTCGTACCGCCCGACTTCCCGCGGCCGCTGCTGCTGGTCCTGGCCATCGGGATCCTCGACTGGGGCGGCGTCGCCCGCATGGTGCGGGCCCAGACCCTCTCCCTGCGCGGCCTCGACTTCGTCGAAGCGGCCCGGCTGTCGGGCAACTCCACCCTGCGGATCGCCCGCCGCGAACTGCTGCCCTCCCTCGCCGCGCCCGTCATCACCCTCGCCGCGCTCAAGGTCCCCACCAACATGGTGATCGAGGCCTCGCTCTCCTTCCTCGGGGTCGGCGTCAAACCGCCCACCCCGTCCTGGGGGCAGATGCTGTCCGGCGCCCAGACCTGGTTCCGCGCCGACCCCGCCTACGTGCTCCTCCCCGCCGGGCTGCTCTTCGTCACCGTGCTCGCCTTCACCGTCCTCGGCGACGGCGTCCGCACGGCCCTCGACCCGCGCGCGGGCTCGCGCCTGCGGGTCGGCACCAGAAAGGAGCGCACGGCGTGACCCGCTTCGTGCTCGGACGGCTCGGCGGGGCCCTGCTGGTCCTGCTCGTCCTCTCCCTCGCCGTCTACGCCCTCTTCTACGTCGCCCCCGGCGACCCCGCCCGCCTCGCCTGCGGGGAACGCTGCAACCCGGCGCAGATCGCCCAGGTGCGTGAGCAGCTCGGACTGAACGACTCCGTCGTCGTGCAGTACCTGCGCTTCCTCCAGGGACTGCTGGCCGGCCGCGACTACTCCGGCGGCGCCGCCGTGCTGCACTGCGACGCGCCCTGCCTCGGATTCTCGTACCAGAACGACCGGCAGGTCACCGAGCTGCTCCTGGAACGGCTGCCCGCCACCTTCTCGCTGGCGCTCGGCGCGCTGGTGATCTGGCTCGTCGTCGGCGTGGGCACCGGACTGCTGTCCGCGCTGCGGCGCGGCGGGGCCACCGAGCGGGTCCTGACCGTGCTCACCCTCGCCGCGACCGGCACCCCCGTCTTCATCCTCGGGCTGCTGCTCCTCATGGCCGTCTGCGCCTACCTCCAGTGGCTCCCCTTCCCGACCTACGTGCCGTTCGGCGAGGACGCCGAGCAGTGGGCGTGGAACCTGCTGCTGCCCTGGATCACCCTCGGCGTCTTCGAAAGCGCCAAGTACGCCCGCATCACGCGCAGTTCCACCCTGGAAACGCTGGCCGAGGACCACATCCGCACCTTCCGCGCCTACGGGGTGGGGGAGCGGGCCCTGGTCACCCGCCACGCGGTGCGCGGCGCCGTCGCGCCCGTGATCGCCCTCAGCGCCGTGGACTTCGGGACGATGATCGGAGGCGCCGTGCTGACCGAGTCCCTGTTCGGCATCCCCGGCCTCGGCAAGACCCTCATCGACGGGGTCCGGGTCGTGGACCTGCCCGTCGTCGTCGGAGTCGTCCTGGCCATCGGCACGGCCGTCGTGATCGCCGGAGCCGTCGCCGACCTGCTGTACGCCGTCGCCGACCGAAGGGTGACCCTGTCATGAGCGACCTCCTCGTGGACGTGCGCGACCTCGTCGTCGACTTCCCGGTCGGGGGCCCCGGCGCGTACGTACGGGCCGTGGACGGCGTCTCCTTCACGATGGGGCCGGGGCACGCCCTGGGCATCGTCGGCGAGTCCGGGAGCGGCAAGTCCACCGTGGCCGCCGCCCTGCTGGGCCTGCACCGGGGCACCGGCACCCGGCTCGGCGGCACCGTACGCGTGGGCGGCACCGACGTCGGCGGTGCCTCCGCCGCAGAGCTGCGCCGGCTGCGCGGCGCCGCCGCCGCGATGGTCTTCCAGGACCCGCTCAGCTCCCTGGACCCGTACTACGCCGTGGGCGACCAGATCGCCGAGGTGTACCGGGTCCACGCGGCCGTCTCCCGGCGGGCCGCCCGCGCCCGCGCCGTGACCGTCCTGGACCGCGTCGGCATCCCCGACGCCGTCCGCCGCTCCCGCGCGCGGCCGCACGAGTTCAGCGGCGGCATGCGCCAGCGGGCGCTGATCGCCATGGCCCTGGCCTGCGAACCGCGGCTGCTCATCGCCGACGAGCCGACCACCGCGCTGGACGTCACCGTGCAGGCGCAGATCCTGGACCTGCTGCACGGGCTGCGCCGGGAGGAGGGGCTCGGGCTGCTGCTCGTCACGCACGACGTGGGCGTGGCGGCGGAGAGCGTGGACGAGCTGCTCGTCATGCGGGACGGCCACGCCGTGGAGCGGGGGCCGGTGGCGGAAGTACTGGCCGGGCCGGCGGACCCGTACACCCGGGCCCTGCTGGCGGCCGTACCCCGGCTGGACGCGCCGCGAAAGCCCCGCCCGGCCCGGGAAACGGCCGCGGGGACGGCCGCCGCGTCCGCCGGGTTGTCGGGGGCGGCGGCGTCGGGTGCGGCGGGCGGCGCCGGTGCGGCGGCCGGTGCGTCCGGGGCGGCGTCGGGTGCGGCGGGCGGTGCCTCCGGGGCGGCGGGCGGCCCCGGGGCGGACGTGCCCGTCGTCGAGGCGCTCGGGCTGCGCCGGGAGTTCGGGCGCGGCAAGCGCCGGGTCACCGCCGTCGGCGGCGTCTCGCTCGCCGTCCGCGCGGGCGAGACCCTGGGCGTCGTCGGCGAGAGCGGCAGCGGCAAGAGCACCCTCGGCCGGATGCTCGTCGGGCTGCTGGAACCCAGCTCCGGACAGGTCCGCCACGCGGGCGACGAAGCCCGCGGCATCCCGGCCGGGGTCCAGATGGTCTTCCAGGACCCGGTGTCCTCCCTCAACCCGCGCCGCTCGGTCGGCGAGTCCATCGCCGACCCGCTGCGCGCCGCCGGGGAACGGGACGAGGCCGCCGTCCGGGACCGCGTCGGGGCGCTCCTCGAACGCGTCGGACTGGAGCGCGGGCACTACGACCGCTACCCGCACGAGTTCAGCGGCGGCCAGCGCCAGCGCGTCGGCATCGCCCGCGCCCTGGCGCCCCGGCCCCGGCTGATCGTCTGCGACGAACCCGTCTCCGCCCTCGACGTCACCACGCAGGCGCAGGTCACCGCCCTGCTGGCGGAGCTCCAGCAGGAGCTCGGCATCGCGCTCGTCTTCATCGCGCACGACCTCGCCGTGGTCCGGCAGGTCAGCGACCGGGTCGCCGTCATGCGCGGCGGCGAGATCGTCGAGGAGGGCCCGGTGGACGAGGTGTACGAGCGGCCGGCGCACCCCTACACCCGGCAGCTGCTCGACGCGGTACCGCTCCTCGACCCGGAACTCGCCGCCGCCCGCCGCCACAGGGCCGTAGGCCCTTCCTAGCGCGCTCGAACGCGAACCGTACGGGAAAGTTACGACTCTTCACCCCTTCCGGTGGCGCGACGGACAACCGTCCGTCGCGCCTTCGGCATATCCGCTTGAGTTCTTCCGCGGCGGGTCGCCGGACCGACGACGACCGCCTGGACGGGAGATCGGGGGTGCCACTCGTGCGGATCGGACTGCTCACGGAAGGTGGTTATCCGTATGCGACGGGAGAGGCGAGGCTGTGGTGTGACCGGCTGGTGCGCGGGCTCCCGCAGCACGAGTTCGAGCTCTACGCGCTGAGCCGCAGCGCCGAGCAGGAGGAACACGGCCGGGTCCTCCTGCCGGAGCACGTCACGCGCGTCTGGACCGCCCCGCTGTGGGCCCCCGCCGACGACGGCCGCAGCTACAACTGGCGCGAGCGCCGCCGCTTCGCCGAACGCTTCCGGGAACTGGTCCGCGGGATCTGCGAGGGCGAGGCCGAGCCCTTCGCCGCCGGACTGTACGGACTGGCCGAACTCGCCCGGGAACAGGGCGGGCTGTACGCGGCGCTGCGCTCCGAGACCGCCGTGCGGGCCGTGGAGTCGGCCTGCCGGGCGCCGGGCGCGAGCCGCGCCGTACGGACCGCGCAGGTGCCGGACCTGCTGGAGTTCGTTGACGAACTGGAGCGCGCGCTGCGGCCGCTGTCCCTCGACTGGTACGAGGAGCTCGGCGCGGTGGACGTCTGCCACGCGGCCGCGGGCGGGGTCGCGGCCATCCCCGGACTGCTGGCCAAACGCTTCTTCGGGGTGCCGCTGCTCGTCACCGAGTACGGGGTCCGGCTGCGCGCCCACTACCTGGAGCACTCCGACGGGAGGCGGCGGCCCGCCGTACGCGCCCTGCTCGCCGCCTTCCACACCCGGCTCGCCGGCGAGATCTACGCCGAGGCCGACTTCCTGACCCCCGGCAACGCCCACGCCCGGCGCTGGCAGGAGCGCTGCGGCGCCAGCCGGGACCGGCTGCGGACCGTCTACCCGGGGATGGAGGCGGACCGATTCGCCACCGTCGGGGAGGCCCCCGACTCCGGGGACCCGGACACGCTGGTGTGGGTCGGCCGGGTGGAGCCCGCCAAGGACCTCATCGCCCTGCTGCACGCGTTCGCCGAGGTGCGGCGGGCCGAACCGGGCACCCGGCTGCGGATCTTCGCGACCGGTGCGGCGCCCGACTACCTCGCCGACTGCCGGTCGCTGGCCGCGCAGCTCTTCCCGGACGAGGCCGCCGACGCGGTCACGGCGGGGGAGAACCCCGTCACCTTCGAGGAGATCGGCGGCCCCGACGTGCCCTCGTCGGCCGACGCGTACGGGGCCGGGCGGGTGGTCGTGCTGTCCTCCGTCGTCGAGGGCTTCCCGATCACCCTGGCCGAGGCCATGTTCTGCGGCCGGGCCACCGTGTCCACCGATGCGGGAGCGGTCTGCGAGGTGATCGGCGGGACCGGGCTCGTGGTGCCGCCGCGCAACCCCCGGGCGCTGGCCGACGCCTGCCTGTCGCTGCTGCGCGACCCGGCCCGGGCGCGGCGGCTGGGCGCGGCCGCGCGGGCGCGGGCGCTGGAACTGTTCACCATCGAGCAGAACGTGGCCGCCTTCCGGGAGATCTACCTCCAGCTGCTGGCCCGGGGCCCCGCCCGGCCGGACGGGGACGTCCCGTTCGCGCAGCCGCCCGAGGCGCGGGTTCCGGGCCACTGGACGACGCCGACGTGGGCGCCGGTGCCGGTGGCGGTGCCGGACTCCACGGGGCCGGCGGGCGCCGGCGGCGCGGGCGCGGATGCCGAACGGGCCGGTGCGGGTGCCGCTGTGGGTACCGGGCGTGCCGGTGCGGGTGCGGGTGTGGGTACCGGGCGTGCCGGCGCGGGTGCGGGTGTCGGTGCCGGGGGTGCCGAACGGCCTGGTGGCGGCGGGGGCGTTGTCGGCGCTGCGGGCGGGGGCGACGCCGCCGCTGAGGCCGCGCGGAGCTCGGAGGCCGCCGTATGAGCGTCGAGGAAGCGGTACCCGTGACCCCCCGGCGGCGGCCCGCCGGGGACCCCGTCAAAACCCTGCTCCACCGGCACCGGGCGCTCTGCGAGCGGGCCGTGGACCCGCTGGAGATCGCCGCCGGCCTGGAGGCGCACGGCCTCACCGACCGCACCGCCGCGCGGTTCCGGCACCGGGACGTCTTCTCCCTCGCCGAGGAGCTGTACGCGCGGACCCCGCGCGGGGAGGCCCCGCCGGGCCCCGCCCGACCGGCCCGTACCGCGGCCCCGCGGGCGCTGCGCCGCCTCGGGTACGCCCTGCTGCCCGGGGCCCTCGCCCTCGGCGTGAGCGCCGCCGGGGTGGCGTGGGCCGGGCCCGTCGCGGTGGCGGCGGTGGTCGCCGCCCTGGTACGGCCCGGCCGGACCGCCGGGGGGCGGTTCCCCGGGCTCGCGCACCTGCTCGCCGCGCTCACCGTCGGCTGGGCCACGTACCGGCACGGCGCCGTCCTCGCCGTCGCCCTCGCCCTGACCGTCCTGCCCGGGTACCTGGCCGCCGCCGGATACGCGGCCCTGGCCCGGCGCAGGCTCGCCGGGAGCCGGGCCCTGGAGGAGTTCGCCGCCGGGGCGAGGCCGCTGTTCCTCGGGGTGCTCACCCTGTTCACCGCGGCCGCCGCGGGGGCGGCCGCGCTCGCCGGGGCGCCGCTCGCCGAGGCCGTACCGCTCGCGGTGCTGCTGTTCCTGACCCGGCTGCTGCTCAGCCACGGAGCCCGCGGCGCCCACCGCAGGTCCGTCGCCGCCGCGCTGGTCCTCGCGCTGATCCCGGCCGCGGCGGCCGCGGCCGCCGCGGGGCTCCTCGTACTCGCCGTCCTCGCGCTGTCCCGCGCGTCGGCGCACGCACCCGTCAGGGACGACCGGCCCTGACACCCGTAACCCCTCTGTCCCCCCTGTCCCCTCTATCCCCAGTCCTTTCGCCACCCGTCCTTCGGAGCCGACGCCGAAGCCCCGTACCCCCTACCCACCGACCAAGGAGAAACAGGATGACCGGCCAGCCAACCAACCAAGGGGCCGCGCGATGAGGGTGCTGCTGATCGGAGCCAACGGATACCTCGGCCGCTACGTCGCGGACCGGCTGCTCGCCGACCCCGCCGTCCAGCTCACCGCGCTCGGCCGCGGTGACGACGCCGACGTCCGCTTCGACCTCGCCACCGGGAGCCCCGGCGCGCTCACCCGGTTCCTCGACGCCGTCCACCCGGGCGTCGTCATCAACTGCGCCGGCGCCACCCGCGGCGGCGCCCGGGAACTGACCCGGCACAACACCGTCGCCGTCGCCACCATCTGCGAGTCGCTGCGCCGCAGCGGCTGCGGGGCCCGGCTCGTCCAGCTCGGCTGCGCCGCCGAGTACGGGCCCAGCCAGCCCGGGTCGTCCACGGCCGAGGACGCCGTGCCGAGACCCGGCGGGCCGTACGGCGTCAGCAAACTCGCCGCCACGGAGCTGGTCCTCGGGTCCGGGCTGGACGCGGTCGTCCTGCGGGTCTTCTCGCCCGTCGGACCCGGCACCCCGGCCGGGTCCCCGCTCGGCCGCCTCGCCGAGGCCATGCGGCGGGCGATGCAGGCCGGGGACGGCGAGCTCAAGCTGAGCGGGCTCGGCGTGCAGCGCGACTTCGTGGACGTACGGGACGTGGCGCGGGCCGTGCACGCCGCCTCGCTCTCCGCGGCCCAGGGCGTCGTGAACATCGGCACCGGCCGCGCGGTCCGGCTCCGCGACGCGGCGGCCGTGCTCGCCAGGGTCGCCGGGTACGGAGGCTCGCTGTACGAGCTCGACGTACCGAACACCGGGGACCGGCAGCACGGCGCCGGTCACGGACCCGGCCACGGTCCCGGCTCCGGACACGGCCACCCGGGACGGACGGCCGGCCTGGCCGCGATCGGCTCCCCGCGCTCCGAGGCGACGCCCGAGCAGCTCGCGGGCGCGCTGCCGCCCCCGTACCCCTACCCGGACGGCTGCGGCGCCTGGCAGCAGGCCGACGTACGCACGGCCCGCGACCGGCTCGGCTGGCGGCCCCGGATCAACCTGGAGGAGTCCCTCGCGGACATCTGGATGGAGGCGGCGTGCCGCATCTGACCACCCCGCCGGGGGCCCGGCTGCCGGGCGCCCGGGCCGGCGGCATGGGCTTCGGGATCCCCGGGTACGCGCACCCGCTGCTCGCCCCGGTGGAATGGGCCGAGCTGACCCGGCCCGGGACCCCGCTGCACTGGGCCGTGCTCAACGTGACGGACGGGCCGGGCGGCCGGCCCGACCCGCACTGCACGGAGGCGGCGGCCAAGCTCCGGGAGGCCGGCGGGACCGTACTGGGCCATCTTGCGATGCGGGACGGGAAGCGGTCCTTCGGGGAGCTGGTCTCCGACGCCCACCGCTTCCGGGACTGGTACCGGGTGGGCGGGTTCTACCTCGCCGACGCCCCGGCCGACCGGGAGGAACTCGAAGCGGTGCGCCGGGTCGTGGACGCCCTGCGGGGGCTCGGCGACGGGCTCCGGATCGTGCTCGGGCACGGCACCCACCCGTACGCGGGCTACGCGGACGCGGCCGACCAGCTGGTGACCTTCTCCGGGGGGTGGGCCGACTACCGCTGGTCGCAGGTGGCCGAATGGACCTCCGACCACCCGCCGGAGCGGTTCTGCCACCTGGTGCACGGGGTGCCGCGCACGCATCTGGAGGAGGCCGTCCGGATCGCGCGCTGGCAGGGCGCCGGCACCGTCTGGTTCACCGACCGCAGGGGCGCCGGGGACCGGGACCCATGGGCCTCGATGCCCGCGTACTGGGACGAAATCGTCTCACGCATCGGACTGGGTGTCTCGGAATGAAGAGGGGCGTGGCAGTGTTACGGGAAGAACAACCGTTCAGACATAGCAATCTACGGAGTCCCCGTGTCGCTGCCACCCCTGGTCGAGCCGGCTGCTGAGCTCACCGTTGACGAGGTCCGTCGGTACTCCCGCCACCTGATCATCCCGGACGTCGGGATGGACGGCCAGAAGCGCCTGAAGAACGCCAAGGTGCTGGCCGTGGGCGCGGGCGGCCTCGGCTCGCCCGCCCTCATGTACCTGGCCGCGGCCGGCGTCGGCACGCTGGGCATCGTGGAGTTCGACGAGGTCGACGAGTCGAACCTGCAGCGCCAGATCATCCACAGCCAGGCGGACATCGGCCGTTCCAAGGCCGAGTCGGCCCGTGACAGCGTGCTGGGCATCAACCCGTACGTCAACGTGGTCCTTCACGAAGAGCGGCTCGAAGCCGAGAACGTGATGGAGATCTTCAGCCAGTACGACCTCATCGTCGACGGCACGGACAACTTCGCCACGCGCTACCTCGTCAACGACGCCTGCGTACTGCTGAACAAGCCGTACGTATGGGGTTCGATCTACCGCTTCGACGGCCAGGCCTCGGTCTTCTGGTCCGAGCACGGGCCGTGCTACCGCTGCCTGTACCCGGAGCCGCCGCCGCCGGGCATGGTCCCGAGCTGCGCCGAGGGCGGCGTGCTGGGCGTGCTCTGCGCGTCCATCGGGTCCATCCAGGTCACCGAGGCCATCAAGGTCCTCACCGGCGTCGGCGAGCCGCTGGTCGGCCGTCTGATGATCTACGACGCCCTGGAGATGCAGTACCGCCAGGTCAAGGTCCGCAAGGACCCCGACTGCGCGGTCTGCGGCCCGAACGCGACCGTCACCGAGCTCATCGACTACGAGGCCTTCTGCGGCGTCGTGTCGGAGGAGGCCCAGGAGGCGGCCGCCGGCTCCACGATCACTCCGAAGCAGCTCAAGGAGTGGATCGACGGCGACGAGCCGATCGAGATCATCGACGTCCGCGAGGTCAACGAGTACGAGATCGTCTCGATCCCCGGCGCGAAGCTGATCCCCAAGGGCGAGTTCCTGATGGGCACGGCCCTCCAGGACCTGCCGCAGGACAAGCGCATCGTCTTGCACTGCAAGACGGGTGTCCGCAGTGCGGAAGTCCTCGCGGTCCTGAAGTCCGCGGGCTTCGCGGACGCGGTGCACGTCGGCGGCGGCGTCATCGGCTGGGTCCACCAGATCGAACCCGAGAAGCCGGTCTACTAGGCCGCACCGGAAGCCGTACCGGGAAGGGCCGTGCCCGCGCCGAAACGCGCGGACACGGCCCTTCTCTCACGTCCGCTTCTCTCACGTCCGTTTCTCTCACGTCCGCTTCTCTCACACCCCGAGGGGCTCGGGAGGGGCGGAAGGCGCAACCGACGGAGTCTTGGTCGGCGTGCATACGGTGTTCGCGCCCGGCACCTTCCCGTCCAGCAGGTACGAGTTCACCGCCGCCTGCACGCACGCGTCGCCGCTGTTGTACGCGCCGTGCCCCTCGCCCTTGTACGTGAGTTCCACCCCGACGCCGGGGCCGAGCCGCTCCACCATGTTGCGGGCGCCCTCGTACGGGGTCGCGGGGTCCCCGGTGTTGCCGATCACCAGGATCGGCGCGGAACCCGGGGCGGACACGTCCGGGGTCTCCCACGCGCCCGGAACCGGCCAGTCGGTGCAGCTCATCAGCGCCCAGCCGAGGAAGTCCCCGAAGACGGGCGAGGCGGCGCGGAAGGCCGGCAGCTTGGCCTTCGTCTGCGCCAGCGAGTAGCGGTCCTTGAAGTCGGCGCAGTTGATCGCCGTGTTGGCCGCGCCGATGTTGCTGTAATTGCCGTTCTGATCCCGGCCGTTGAGCGCGTCGGACAGCGCCATCAACAACTGCCCCTGCCCGCCCTCGGCCTCGTCCAGCCCCTGCTCCAGCAGCGGCCAGAGCTCCTTGGAGTACAGGGCCTGGGCGATGCCGTTGGTGGCGGCGGACTCGGTCAGCTTCCGGTCGCCGATACCGGGGATGGGGTGCGCGGCGAGCTCCTTCTGGAGCTTGATGATGTTGTCCTCGATCTCCTTGGCGGTGCTGCCCTGGATCCGGCAGTCGTCGCCCCGGTTCACGCAGTCCTGCGCCCAGTTGCCGAGGGCCAGCTGGAAGCCCTTCGCCTGGCCGAGCGCCCCCTCCTCGGAGGTCTTGGTCGGGTCCACGACGGCGTCGAAGACGGCCCGGCCGACGTTCTTCGGGAAGAGGTGGGCGTAGACCCCGCCGAGTTCGGTGCCGTAGGAGATCCCGAAGTAGTTCAGCTTCTCGTCGCCGAGGGCCTGGCGGATCCGGTCCAGGTCGCGGGCGGCGTTCTCGGTGCCGACGTGCGGCAGCACCTTCCCGGAGTTCGTCTCGCAGGCCTTCTGGTACTGCTTGATGCCGTCGACGAAGGCCTTCTCCTGCTGCGCGGAGGCGGGGGTGTTGTCCTGCGCGTAGTACGCGTCGAGCTGCTTGTTGTCCTCACACCGGACGGGCGCGCTGCCGCCGACCCCGCGCGGGTCGAAGCTGACCAGGTCATAGCGCTCGCGCAGCGCCTCGTACTCCTTGGCCGCGCCGGGGAGCGTACTGATCCCGGATCCGCCGGGCCCGCCGAAGTTGAAGACGAGCGACCCGAGCCGCTTCTCCTTGTCCCGCGCCTTCGCGCGGATGAGCGCGAGCGGAATGGTCTCCCCCTCGGGCTTCGCGTAGTCGAGGGGCACGTGCAGGGTGGCGCACTGCCAGTCCTTCGGCGGCGCCTGCCCACCCCCCTCGGCGGGGGTCGGCGCCTCGCACTCCCCCCACTTCAGCGGCTCGGCCCCCTCGGTCCCGCCGGCCCTGGTCTCCTGCTCCCCGCCACTGTCGGAACAGCCCCCGGCCAGCCCCACGGCGACGACGACGGCAACGGCGGCCCGCAGCACATTTCTCGACATGCCCCCATCCTGCGTTCCCCACCTCCCCCCCGCCCCCGCGCTGACCCATCCGGGTAGCGGCGGCGGGGGCCGTTACGTCCCCGTCCTCTCGGAACTTTGGATCGATGGGGCAGTCGTGAAATTTCTTGCTCGCTATTTTCAGCTGGTCGTGTCCGGTTCACCGGGATCCGTCGGCGATGAGGACATCGTCGGAGCTGATCCGGGCCGCCCCGCGGCCGATCAGGAGGACCTTTCCGGTGTGTGCCTCGTCCAACGAATCCACGATTCTGCCGTACCAGAGAATCTCGGTCAGCCGGACCTCCACCTCGGGAGAGGATTCGGATTGAAAAGTCATTCCCACGTGCGCCAAACCGCGAATATTTCGGACTGTGCACGAAACTTCAGAAGGCGATACAACGTCAACGTCTGCTACGTGTAGTTCAGTCGCACTAGCCACGTCTATATGCCTCTCTTACGAAATGGGAAATTTGTTCCGAGGTCAGCTTGGGTACGTGCACCTCCAAAGTAGGGTTGAGGTCCGACAGGTCGATCTTACGTGGCACGGTGATGCCCATTTCGCCCAGGATCTCGCGTGCTAGAGATGACGGTATCTGAACGGATGACCGTGCTGTGACTTCTGCGGGGGTCAAGCCAATGGGGACTTCTCTTTCGCGCGGCAAGTATCCATCAAATATCTCCACTCCATCCAACTGGCGGCGTGAAATCAATTGCACAATGGCTTCGCCGCCCCCGAAGGGCTCTGAGTGGGTTGCGAAGATGGTGGCGACTCCAGGATCACTGGAAGTGGGCGTGACTCCCGCACGTTGCATTCCTGGACTGCCCTCAAATCCCGCTGTGGTTCCACGGAACAGATGATCGTCCTCAGGGCATCCCTGCGGAGCAAGACCCAGCGGGTCCGACCAGGTGTGGGGGTTGTGGACGTACGTAGTCGGGTTGGGGGCGGGGGCGAGGCCCAGGGGGTCTGGGGAGAGGTAGTGGGCCGTTTCGGGGTCGTAGGTGCGGAAGTAGTTGTGGTGGAGGCCGGATTCGGGGTCGTAGTACTGGCCCGGGAAGCGGAGCGGGGTGTAGGCGGTCGCGTCGCTGTTCCAGGTGGTGGTGCCCCAGAGGGTGGCGCGGGTGTGCCAGGCGGTGGTGCCGTCCTCCGCCAAGAGGTGGGTGGGGGTGCCCACCAGGTCCGTGACGATCGCGAAGAAGCGTTCGTCAACGGCGTCTTGGCCGATGCGTTCGGTCTGGGTGAGGGGGTGCAGGCCCTGGTGGGTCCAGGTCACTGTGACCCGGCCGGCGGATTCCTCGCAGAGGGTGGTGCCGTCCCAGGCGAAGAGGGTTTCTTCGAGAACCGATCCCGACTGCGACAGGCGCTGTTTGGCCGTGCGACGGCCCAGTGGGTCGTAGTGGTAGCGCCAGCGCGTGCCGTCCGGGGTGGTCACCCCGACCAGGCGGTCTTCCGCGTTCCACTCGTAGCGCCAGGTGTCCGGCTTGCGGGAGAGGCGGGTCTTCTGGCGGAGGGTGACGCGACCCAGGACGTCGTGTTCGTAGCGGACCGAGCCCGCGCGGGTGATGCGGGTGCCGGTGTAGGTGCGGTCGCCCTGGGCCTCCGTGCCCGGGTGGTCGCCCGGCCAGGAGGCGCTGGTCTGGTTGCCCGCCTCGTCGTAGGCGTAGCGCTCCGACCATGAGGCCGTCTCCACGGCCGTGACACGGGACGCCGCGTCCAGGGTGAAGGTACGCAGGCCCGTGGTGGAGTCGTCGACGCCGGTCAGGTAGCCGTCGGCGCGGTAGTTGTAGCCGCGGCGCTGGAGGGTGCGGCCGTCCTGGCCCGTCACTGACTGCGCGGTGCGCCGGCCCATGTCGTCGTACTCGTGGGTGAGGGAGAGCGCCGGGTTGAGCGTACGGGTCAGTTCCTGGCCCGCCGCGTCCCGTCCGAAGGTCAAGGTGCGGCCCGCCGTGGTGAGGGCGGTGCGCCGGCCGGCCGCGTCGTACGTCCAGAGGGACTCGGAGCCGCCGGGTGTGGTGCGGCCGGTCCGGCGGCCCAGGGCGTCGTACCCGTACGTGAGGGTGCGGCCGTCGACCGTCTCCGAGAGGAGCCGGCCCGCGTCGTCGCGGAGCCAGGTGATCGTCGAATCCGCCGAAGCGGCTGTCGCGAGGGCGTCGAACGTGTCGTAGGCGTAGGAGGTGGTGAGCCCGGCCGCGTCCTTGCGGATGACCTGGCCGAGCGCGTTGTGCTCGTAGGTCGTGGTCTCGCCCGCGGCGTTGGTACGGGACGTGAGGATGCCCGAGGCGTCGTACCCGTACGTCAAGGTGCGGTCGTCGAAGTCCGTCTCCGAGGCCAGTCGGCCCGCCTCGTCGTAGGTGTAGCTCCAGGTCAGGCCCTGTGGGTTGGAGACCTCCGTCAGGCGCAGTTCCATGTCGTGCGTGAACGTGTGGCGCGTGCCGTCCGGCCCGGTGCGGGCCAGGAGGAGGTCGAAGTCACCGTACTCGGAGACCGTGACCCCGCCCATCGCGTCCGTGTGGGTCAGACAGTTGCCCTCGCCGTCGTATGTCCAGGACTCCTCGGTCCCGTCCGGGTTCACGCGGCGCAGCAGACGGCCCTCGACGCTCCACGTGAGGTGCGCGGTGTGGCCCAGCGGGTCCGTGATGGCGACCGGGCGGCCGAAGCCGTCGCGGGTGCACGTCGTCGTCGCGCCCAGGGGGTCCGTCGACGAGGTGATGAGGCCGGCCCGGTCGCAGAGCACCGTCGTGGTGTGGCCCAGGGCGTCCGTCACCGAGGCGAGGTGGCCGCGCGCGTCGTACGCGAAGTGGGTCGTGGCGCCGGTGGCGTCGGTGACCGAGGTGCGCTTGCCCCGATCGTCGTACGTCTGGCGCGTGACCCTGCCGTCCGGGGCGATCAGCGTCACCGGACGGCCGAGCGCGTTGTACTCGGCGCGCGACGTGCGTCCGTCCGGGCGGGTCACGCAGACGAGGCGTCCGGCCTCGTCGTAGGTGAGGAGCGTCGTGCGGCCCAGCGGGTCCGTGTACGAGAGCGGGCGGTTGTACGCGTCGTGGGTGAAGCGGGTCGTCGCGCCCGTGGGGCCGATCTCCGCGGTGATCTGGGCGAGGTCGTTGACCAGGAACCGGGTGTGGTGGCCCCGGGTGTCGATCCGTGTGGTGCGGCCCGGCTCGTAGGCGAACCGGACGTTCAGGTGGCCGTTGGTGCCGGACTGCGCGATGCAGCGGTGCCGTTCGTCGTAGACGTAGTCGAAGTGCCGGTCGTTGGTGTCGGTCCAGGACGTGATCCGGCCCAGTGCGTCGTACCCGAAGCGCAGGGGGCGCCCGGACGAGTTGGTGACCTCGGTGAGGTGGCCGTCCGTGTAGCCGTAGCGGAGGATTTGCGTACCGTCGGCGAGGGCGAGGCCGGTTATTCGGCCGTCCGCGCACGTCAGGCGCACTTCGGGGCCGCCGCTGTGGGTGAGGGCGAGGGGGGTGCCGGCCGCGTCGTACGAGAAGGTGATCCAGGCGCCGTTGCGGTCGTCGAGCTGGGTGAGGAGGCCGTCCTCCGAGAAGTGACGGACGTGGCCGGACTCCGGATCGGTGACCGTGTACCCGCCGTCGGAGTCGAGGGTCATCGGCCAGCGCTGGCCGTGCGTCGGAAGCACCGGGATCCCCGGTTCCGGGTGCGGGTAGGCGAGGAGGCTGCCGTCCTCGCGGACGAGGATGACACCCTCCTCGTCGAGTTCCAGGCGCTGGTCGACCGTGCTGGCCCAGGTCGGGCCGAACCAGCGACCCGAGCGGTACGCGGACTCGAAGGTGCGGGTGAAGGACAGCGGCAGGGAGCCTGGCAGCACGAGGTCCGTCTGCGGGAGGATCATCCGGCCGGTCGCCATGTCGATCGGGTCGTCGCGGCAGGTCAGGTCGTTCTTCTTGGCCCGCGCCGCGGCTTCCTCTTCGGCCTTCTGCGCTGCGCGGGTCGTTTCCCGGCGGGTCGCGCTCCGTGCCGCGTCCTCGGCGAGACGGGCGCCGGTGCGGGTGGCGCCCATGCCCTTGGTGCCGATCAGTTCCGGCAGGAGGCGGCCCGCGCCCTCGCTGAAGTCGTCCTTGAAGCTGTCTATGAAGGCGCTGGGTATGCGCTCCGGGTGGGAGGCCGTGGAGACGAGGCCCGCGAGGGTCATGTTGACGTTCTGCGAGTACTCCGCCGGGTGGGTCAGGTTGTACGGGTCGCTGGGGTTCAGGCCGCGCGCGAAGTTGAGCATGCCGGCGGTGCCTTTGACGGCGCCGCCCAGGACGTGGGTGACCTCCAGGCTGCCGGCCTGCTGGGCGTCCAGGAAGGTGCCGACCGCCCGGTCCAGCGGCGGCGGCGTGGCCGGGGCGTGTTCCAGCGCCGCCGAGATCACCCGCTGGGTCGCGCGGGCCGCCTCGTCGCGCTGGTGGCGGGCCTCGTTCAGGACCTCCTCGGCCCGCGCGCGGGGGCCGTCGCCGGGATCGGCCCCCTTGACCGGCTCGGGGCCGGCGTCGCGGCCCGCCGCGACGTTCGCCTTGAAGGCCGCGGACCGGGCCTCGTGCGTCTCGTCCGCTTCCTTCGATGCCTGCTCGCCCTGTTGGTACAGCGTGATCGCCGCGGCGGCCTGCTGCTGTGCCCACTCGACCGTGTCCGCGTACGAGATGAGCACCTTGCCCGCCGTGGCACAGGCGTCCGCGGCGCGCATCCAGTCGCCGGGGTGCATCGCGAACTTCTGGCGGAACGCGTCGGCCGCCGCCCCCTTCCAGTGGCCGGAGTCCAGGGCCTTCATGCCCTGGCCCACGCGGTCGAAGGCCGTGTGGAAGTCCGCGAAGTGCTTCGCCGACTCCCTGATCGCGGAGGGCGAGCCGTGCACGAGCTCGTTCGCCTGGTCGCTCTGGCCGAGCCGCTGCTCGCGGATTTCGGCCCCGAGGCGGGAGGCGAGACCGTCGCCGAAGTCCTCGACCTTGTCGGCCCAGTCGTGCGCGCCGAGGCCTTCGAGGACGCCCCCCACCCGGTCGGTGGCCCGGTCGACACCGCTGCCGACCACCTTCTTCGCGCGGTCCAGGCCGTGCTCGACCTTGTCCAGGCCCCTGTTGGCCAGATCCCCCCAGTCGGTCATCGGCTCTCGCCCTCCGGCTGGGGTTGCGGCTGGGGTGCGGGTCCGACCATGTCGTCGACCACGCCGTCGACTTCGTCCCGCAGCCCGACCCCGTCGATGATCTGGTTCGACAGGAGGATGTCCGAACTGTTCACGTCCCGCACCGCGCTCTTCCAGGCCTCCTTGCTGTTCTCGGTGGCCCGTTGCCCGGCTTCGTGGCCGTAGTCCGCGTCCCGGATCTGCGTGTACAGGTTGTCGGAGAGGACATCTCCCCAGCTCTTGCCGGTGACATCGCCCTCGGAGGCGTACGGATTGCCCATCGCCGCGTTCGCCGCCACTTTGAAGGTGCCCTGGACGTACTGGTCCTGCTCGTGCATCACTCCCGCCGAGAGGCCGACGTTCCAGGCGAACGCGTTGCCCTCGTGGACGAGCCCCCGCACGCCCCACTCCCAGCGCCGGCAGAACTGGCCGAGCGTGGCCGACAGGCCCTCGTGTCCGGTCTGCAGACCGGTCAGCGCCAGAGTGGAAAAGCCGCGTCCCGCGCCGGCCGTGCCCGTCGTGCCGAGCTCCTTCAGCTCGCCCAGCGCCTCGGTGATGCCCTTCGCGATCTGGTCCAGGGCCTGCTTCGAGACGTCCAGATCCGGCTGGTCCCCGCTCATGCGGCCGCCTCCGCGTCGATCGCCGCCGTATTCGGGACGATGCCGCGCACCGGCGGAAACAGCGTTCCGTCCGGGCCCGCCGGGTTCAGCGCGACCCCGCAGGCGAAATCAAGGGCGGGCAGCACCTCGTCCAGCAGCCGGCCGCCGATGAGCCGGCGGTACGGCCACGCGCGGTCGGCCTCGTCGCGGGCGACGGCGAAGCGGGCCAGAGCCTCCTCGTCGGAGAAAGCGCAGATCCAGTCCAGGCCGCCGAGCGCGGCAGTCCAGAGCCCGCCCCGTTCGTCGAGCGGGACCAGTACCGCCCGGCTACGGAAGTCCGCCAGCCGGGCGCGGGCGGCGTCCCGCGCCGCCGGCGCGGGATCGGGTACGTCGGCCACGGCGGGGGCCGGGTCTCCCGTCGCCCCGGTCGCTCCCGCGGCCCCGGACGCCTGGCTCGCCCGTTCGGCGGCCTCGGCGCGCAGGCGTCCCCACTCCTCGTCGAACCCCACCCGTACCGCCCCTCACCCCATCCGGCGGATGGCGGGCTCCAGGCCGAACCAGCGCGTTCCCCCAGCCGTTTGGATCGAACGCAATTCTGCACGGCGGGGTGATCGCGACCAACTTTCCGCGTGTGCGGCGGCCATATCGAGCCGTGCGTCAGCCCTGCCGGGCGGGTTCTCGTGCGGCGTCGGCCCCGCCGGGCGTCAGATCGCTTCCTTGCGGGTCAGGAAGTTGAACGAGATCCAGCCCGGGAGGACCGGGAGCCAGAAGGTCATCAGGCGGAACAGCAGGACCGCCGAGATGGCGACCTGCTTGTCCAGGCCCGCCGCGATCAGGCCCAGGGTCAGGGTGGTTTCCACCGCGCCCATGCCGCCGGGGGTCGGGGCCGCCGAGCCGAGGGCGTTGCCGGCGAGGAAGACGACGGCGATGCTCGCGTAGCTGATGTCCTGCCCGCCGCCGAAGGCCCGGATCGAGGCGTCCAGGCACATCACGAAGCAGCCCGTCAGCAGCAGCATCCCGCCGATGCCGGTCACCAGCTTCTGCGGCCGCTGGAGCACGTCCAGCATGCGCGGCACCACGCCCGCGAACAGCGCCCGTACCCGGGTCACCACGAACTTCCGCAGGAACGGCACCGCCGTCACGACGAGGACCAGCACCGCGACCGTCAGCAGACCCGCGATGACCGTCCTCGACGGGGTCATCTCCGGGGTCTTCTCGGTCCCCGTCAGGTAGCCGAACGCGAGCAGCAGCAGGACGTGGCTGGCCAGCCCGAACAGCTGCGAGGCGCCGACGCTGGCCACCGCCAGCCCGGGCCGGACCCCGGAGCGCTGGAGGAAGCGGGTGTTCAGCGCGACTCCGCCGACCGCCGCCGGCGCGACCAGCTTCACGAACGAGCCCGCCACCTGCGCGAGTACCGTCCGCAGGAACGACACCCGTTCCGGTACGAAGCCCAGCAGGCTCATCGCCGCCGCGAAGTACGTCAGGACCGAGAAGGCCAGCGCCGCCCCGACCCAGCCCCACTGCGCCGAGCTGATGATCGTCGCGAAGTCCACGTGGGCCAGCTGCGTCAGCAGGAAGTACGCGCCGAACGCGCCCGCGATGAACGAGACCAGCGTGCGCGGCCGGATCCGCTCCAGCCGGGCCGGCTCCACCGGCGCCTGCGGGCGGATCAGCAGCACCTGCCGGCGGATCTGGCTCAGCAGGTCCTCCTCGCGGGCTTCGTCGAGCGCGTCGTCCAGCGCCCGCTTCTCGGCCTTGCGGTCAGCGGCAGGAGTCGTGCCCGTGGCCGTGCCCGAGACCGCCTCGCGCGCGGCCTTCGCCGCCCGCGAGGACTCCAGTACGGCTTCCCGCTCCCGGTCCGCCCGCTCCCGGGCGAGCCTGCGCAGCGTCGCCCGCGTGGAGCGGCTCAGCGCGATCGGCTGGAGCAGCGGCAGGCAGTCCGCCACCGCGTCCGGGCCGAGCACCGACACCGCCGAGGCCACCGACCGCTCCGCGCCGACCCGTAGGCCCAGGGTGGTCAGGAGCTGCGCGATGTCCATCCGCAGCACCAGGTCACCGGCCGCGATCTCGCCGCCGCGCAGGTCGGTGAGGATGACGTTGCCGGAACGATCCACCACGAGGGCGTCACCGGTCAGCCTGCGGTGCGCGATCCGCCGCGACTGCAGCGCCCGCACCTGCTCCCAGGCGTTGCGGGCCAGCCCGTCGGTGATCTCCTCGTCGGGGAGGGAGTCCAGGGACCGGCCGCCCAGGTGCTCGTACACGAGCATCACGGCGTCCGGGCCGAGCTCGGAGGTGGCGATCAGCTTCGGCGCGTTCGCCCCGGCCGCGATCGCCGCGTACGCGAGCAGCGCCTCCTGCTCCAGCGCCTGGCGCAGCGAGGAGTTCAGGCTGCGCCGGACGGTGATGCCGCGCAGGGTGAGCCGGCGCCAGACGCGGTAGAAGAACCCGTGGGCCTGCTGCTCGCGGTCCACGACCGTGACGTCGAGCGGTGGCCCGTCCTCCAGGGTGACGTGGTAGCTGCGCCCCCGGTCGGTATCGGAATCGGGTCCGTCGGGTGATTCGGCGCGCATCGCGCTGACCGGCTGGAAACCGACCCGGCGCAGCCCGGCGAGGAGGGTCTGCCCGGTGGGCCGGACGTTCGGCGAGCCGACGGCGTACAAGGTCCCGTACGCGACGCTCCAGCCGATCAGCACGGTCAGGATGATCGAGAACGGCGTGGTGTAGCCGCTGACCAGCATCGCGAACGCGTCGAGCAGCAGCACCAGCCACAGCGCGACCCGCCAGCGCGGCCTGCGGGTCATCCCCACGGCCGTCATGTACGCGATGACCGGCGCGAGGTATCCGTGCACCGGGTCGGTGAGCGCCCCGCCGGCGCCGGCGGAGCGGGTCAGGGCGTCCTGGATGCTCTGCGGGGCGGCCTCGGAGACCCACAGGTCGGTCGCGAGCGTCACCCCGTGCGCGAGGACGGCGGCGAGCACGCCGTCGGCGATGCGCAGTCCGTCGCGTTTGATCAGCCGTTCGATGGCGAAGGCGACGGGTACGAGGAGCACGGCGATGCTGGAGACCAGCCCGGCGACCTTGATGAGCAGGTCCGGCGCCTGGCCGGTGCCCTTGCTGATGTCCGCTTCCAGGCCGACGGTGGTGCCGTGCGCGAAGGCGGCGATGGCGAGGACGACGGCGATGCCGAGAACGCCGACGAGCAGCCGTACCAGGTCGGACGGCCGGTGGACGCGGGCGGCGAGCAGGGGCTCGTCCACCTCGACCTGGTCGGCCGCCGTCGGGGCGTGGTCGCGGTCGCCGTCGCCGTCGGGCTTCGGGGTCTGCGGGTCCTGTGGGTCCTGTGGGTCCTGTGGGTCCTGTGGGGCCCGCGGGGCTTGGGGTTTCCGGGCGTCGGGGCGCGTGGACGCGCCGCCGTCCGCCCGCGGTGAAGGGGCGTCGGAGGGCGCGGCGGAGCCGCCGTCCGGGCGCGCGCCGTCGTCCGTCGCATCGCCGTCCGGAGGGCTCACACCCTGCTCCTTCGCCTTCACATCCGTCTCTTCTTGATCACGTATCACGCGTCACCGCCCGGAAGATGGTGGCACGGACGGGCGGGCGGGGGAGGCATCAGGGTGCGCGCCATCGCGGAAGGAAACCTTCCAAGGTCTTGTCGGTGACGTACGGCACCATGTGCCGAATGAGCGAAGAGCTGCCCGCGTACGCGGAGCGGGTACTGGACGCGGCCGAGCGGATTCCGCCCGGCCGGGTGATGACGTACGGGGACGTCGCCGAGTGGCTCGACGAGGGCGGACCGCGCCAAGTCGGGCGCGTCATGGCCCTGTACGGGGGAGCCGTGCCCTGGTGGCGGGTGGTCAGGTCGGACGGCCGGCCCCTGCCCGGGAGCGAGCGGCGCGCCCTGGAGCACTACCGGACCGAGTCCACCCCGCTGCGCGGGACCGCCACCGGAGAGCAGCGGCTCGACATGCGCAGGGCGCGCTGGGACGGGCGGGACGAGGGATCCGGGCCGGGCGGAAGGGACGAGGCTCACATCTGACAGCTTCCGCCATGGGGGGCCCGGGCGGGAGGTCGAAGACGCGTACGGGGGAGTGCGCGCGGGATCCCGCCCGCCACCCGGGGTCCCTGCGGGGGACGTGCCCGTTGGCGTAGCGTTGCCTCTTCGGCCATCGCCGCGACCGCGGCGCCGGCGGACCCGGCGGACCCGGCAGCCCGGGCGGACCGAGCAGACCCCGCAGACCCCGCAGACCCACCAGGACCGGCAGCTCACGTGATCACCTCTCCCTCCGACCGCTCCGAGCGGCGTACGCGAACCCCTGACGCGTACCGCCTGGTGCGCACCGGACCGGACCGGCTGGATCCTCCTGTTCTGGACGCAGCGCAGCGCGCGGTGGTTGACCACCCCGGCGGACCGCTCCTCGTCCTGGCCGGCCCCGGTACGGGAAAGACGACCACGCTGGTCGAGGCGGCCGCCGCCCGCGTCGAGGCCGGCACCGACCCCGCCCGGATCCTGATCCTCACCTTCAGCCGCAAGGCGGCGGTGGAACTGCGCGACCGGGCCGCGCTGCGCCTCGGCGGGGCGCGGGCTCCGCAGGCCACCACCTTCCACTCCTTCTGCTACGGGCTGGTCCGCGCCCACCAGGACACCGACCTGTTCGCGGATCCGCTGCGGCTGCTGTCCGGTCCCGAGCAGGACGTGATGGTCCGCACCCTGCTGGAGGGCCAGCGCCGGCTGCGCTCCATCCGCTGGCCCGACGACCTGCGGGCCGCGCTGACCACGCGCGGCTTCGCCGACGAGGTCCGCGCGGTGCTGGCCCGGGCCCGTGAGCTGGGCCTGGGCCCGCACGCCCTGTCCGACTTCGCGGCCCGGCTGGGGCGGCCGGACTGGCAGGCGGCGGCGGCCTTCCTCTCGGAGTACCTGGACGTCCTGGACCTCCAGGGCACCCTCGACTACGCGGAGCTGCTGCACCGGGCGGTGCTGCTGGCGGAGCGCTCGCCGTCGCTCGCGGCGGCGTACGACGTGATCTACGTCGACGAGTTCCAGGACACCGACGCCTCGCAGCTGCGGCTGCTGCGGGCGCTGACCGGGCCGGGCGGGACGCTGGTCGCCTTCGGCGACCCCGACCAGTCGATCTACGCGTTCCGCGGCGCCGACATCAACAACACCCTGGACTTCGAGGGCGCCTTCCCGGGCGCGCGGGTGCGGGCGCTGACCGTCGGCCGCCGCTCCGCCTCGGCCCTGCTGGCCGCGACCCGCCTCCTGACCTCCCGCATGCCGCTGACGCGGCTGCCGGCGGCGGCGGTCCGCGCCCACCGCGGCCTCACGCCCACCCGGGAGGGCGGCCGGGTCGAGGTCTTCACGTACCCGACGGCGGGCGCGGAGCTGGACAACATCGCCGACGTCCTGCGCCGGGCGCACCTGGAGGAGGGCGTGCCGTGGCAGGACATGGCCGTCCTGGTCCGCGCCGGCGGCCGCACCCTGCCGGCGATGCGCCGCGCCCTGATCTCCGCCGGAGTCCCCGCCGAAACCGACGGCACGGACACCCCCCTCCGCCACGAACCCGCCGTCACCCCCCTCCTCACGGCCCTCCGCCTGGCCGCCCTCCCCCTGACCACCACCACGGCCGGGGCCGCCGACCCCGCTGATACGTCTGGGCCCGCCGATCCCGCCGACCCCGCCGACCCCGCCGACCCCGCCGATCCCGCCGTGGGCCCCGCCACCGACGGGGCCGAGCCGGGCCGGTCCGCCACGGCGGTCCCGGCCGGGGCCGGTGCGGACGCGGGCACCGGGTCGGCGGGGCCGGGCGCGGGTGCTGTGGTGATCCCGGCGCAGTCGGCCGGGCCTTCGGCCGCCGAAGGCGCCGACGCGGGCGGGCGGGGAGCCTCCCCCGCCGCCGCGCTCGCGGACGAACCCGCGGCGGAGTCCGGCGCCGACGCGGACGCCAGCGCGGACGGGGACGGTGGCCCCGCGCCGGAGTCGGGTGCCGGGGACGAGGGGATCGGCGTCGAGGCGGCCATCGCGTTGCTCGGGTCGCCGCTCGGGGGGATGGACGCCGCCGATCTGCGGCGGCTCGGGCGGGCGCTGCGGGACGAGGAGCGGGCCGCCGGGGTCAAGGTGCCCGCGCCCTCGGACGTGCTGCTGGCCCGCGCCCTCGCGGAGCCCGAGCGGCTCACCGCCCACGACCCCGCCTACGCCCGCGGAGCGCAACGCCTCGGCCTGCTCCTGCGCAAGGCCCGCGAGCTGCTCCAGGGCGGCGGCACCGCCGAGGAGGCCCTGTGGGTCCTCTGGGACGGCACCCCCTGGCCCCAGCGCCTGGAGCGGGGCGCCCGCCGCGGCGGCGCGGGCGGCCGCAACGCCGACCGCGACCTCGACGCGGTGTGCGCCCTCTTCGACACCGCCGCCCGCGCGGAGGAACGTACCGGCGGCCGCGGCGCGCTCAACTTCCTCGAACAGCTCGAAGCCGAGGACATCGCCGCCGACACCCTCACCGGCAAGACCGCCCGCACCGACGCCGTACGGCTGATGACCGCCCACCGTTCCAAGGGCCTGGAGTGGTCCCTCGTCGTCGTGGCCGGCGTCCAGGAGGGCCTCTGGCCCGACCTGCGCCGCCGCGGTTCCCTCCTCGAAGCCGACCGCATCGGCCGCGACGGCCTCGCCGAACCCCTCACCCCCGGCGCGCTCCTCGCCGAGGAGCGCCGCCTGTTCTACGTCGCCGCCACCCGCGCCCGCGACCGCCTCGTCGTCACCGCCGTCAAGGCCCCCGCCGACGACGGGGACCAGCCCTCCCGCTTCCTCACCGAACTCGGCGTCACCCCGAAGGACGTCACCGGCCGGCCGCGCCGGCCCCTCGCCGTACCCGCGCTCGTCGCCGAACTCCGCGCCACCACCGTCGACCCCGACGCCTCCCCGGTCCTGCGCGACGCCGCCGCCCGCCGCCTCGCCCGCCTCGCCGCGCTCACCGACGAGGACGACCGCCCGCTGGTCCCCGCCGCGCACCCGCAGCGCTGGTGGGGCCTGTACGAGCCCACCCGAAGCAGCGTCCCGCTCCGGGACCGGGAGCGGCCCGTGGCCCTCTCCGGCTCCGCCCTGGACCAGCTCGCCAACACCTGCTCCCTCCAGTGGTTCCTCGGCCGCGAGGTCAAGGCCGACGCGCCCTCCACCGCCGCCCAGGGCTTCGGCAACGTCGTCCACGTCCTGGCCGACGAGGTCGCCTCCGGCCGTACCCCCGCCGACCTCGCCGTCCTCATGGAGCGCCTCGACACGGTCTGGGACGCCCTCGCCTTCGACGCGCCCTGGAAGTCCCGCCAGGAGAAGGAGAACGCCCGCGCCGCCCTGGAGCGCTTCCTGCGCTGGCACACCACCGACCGCGGCGGCCGCGAGCCCGTGGCCACCGAGCACGACTTCGACGTCACCCTCGAAGCGGGCGAGTACGCCGTCCGCATCCGCGGCTCCATGGACCGGGTCGAGGCCGACCCGCAGGGCCGCGCGTACGTCGTCGACTTCAAGACCGGCAAGGGCGCCCCCACGAAGGACGAGGTCGCCCGCCACCCCCAGCTCGCCGTCTACCAGCTCGCCGTCCGCGAAGGCGCCGTGGACGAGGCCTTCGACGGGCTGCGCCCCGAGGCCGGCGGCGCCGAGCTCGTCCAGCTGCGCCAAGGCGCGGCCCAGCGCGACGGCGGCGACGCCGTGCCCAAGATCCAGGCCCAGCGGCCGCTGGAGGGGGAGTGGGTCGGCGACCTGCTCGCCACCGCCGCCGGGCGGGTCCTGGACGAACGGTTCGCCCCCGCCGCGGGCAAACACTGCGACCACTGCTCGTTCCGCAGCGCGTGCACGGCCCGCCCGGAGGGCCGCCAGACCGTGGAGTGAGTCCGCGGGCCGAGACGGCGGCGGGGAGTGTCAGTCGGCCGGGCTAGCCTTTTCACGTGTCCGCGCGTCCGTCCGTCCTCACCGACCCCGAGCAGCTCAAGGAGCTCCTCGGTATCCCTTTCACGCCCGAACAGATGGCCTGCGTCACCGCCCCCGCCGCCCCGCAGGTGATCGTCGCGGGCGCCGGCTCCGGCAAGACCACCGTCATGGCCGCCCGCGTGGTCTGGCTGGTCGGCACCGGCGCCGTCGCGCCCGAGCAGGTCCTCGGCCTGACCTTCACCAACAAGGCCGCCGGTGAGCTCGCCGAGCGCGTCCGCACGGCCCTCGCGCGGGCCGGCATCACCGACCCGGACCCGTCCCCCGTCCCGTCCCCGGACGCGTCCCCGGCCGGGGACGGCGCGGCCGGCGGCGAGCCGCGGATCTCCACGTACCACGCCTTCGCCGGGCAGCTCCTCAAGGACCACGGCATGCGCATCGGGCTGGAGCCCAGCGCCCGGCTGCTCGCCGACGCCACCCGCTTCCAGCTCGCCGCCCGCGTGCTGCGCGAGGCCCCCGGCCCGTACCCGGCGCTGACCAAGTCGATCCCCGACCTGGTCAGCGACCTCCTCGCGCTCGATGCGGAACTCTCCGAGCACCTGGTCGCGCCGGCGGACCTGCGCGCGTACGACACCGCGCTGCTGGACGTGCTGGCCGGCACCAAGCTCAGCAACGAAGACCTGCGCAAGGTGCCCGAAGCGGTGCGCGGCCGCCTCGAACTGGCCGAACTCGTCGCCCGCTACCGCGCCGCCAAACGCTCCCGCGACCTGCTCGACTTCAGCGACCAGATAGCCCTCTCCGCGCAGCTCGCCACCACCCGGCCCGAGGTGGGGGCGCTGCTGCGCGAGGAGTTCCGGGTGGTCCTGCTCGACGAGTACCAGGACACCTCCGTCGCGCAGCGGCTGCTGCTGTCCGGCCTCTTCGGGGGCGGCACGGGGCACGCGGTGACCGCCGTCGGCGACCCCTGCCAGGCGATCTACGGCTGGCGCGGCGCCTCCGTCGCCAACCTGGACGACTTCCCCGAGCACTTCCCGCACGCGGGCGGCCGCCCCGCCACCCGCTTCTCGCTGAGCGAGAACCGGCGCAGCGGCGGCCGGCTGCTGGACCTGGCCAACGGCCTGGCCGCGCCGCTGCGGTCGATGCACGAGGGCGTCGAGGCGCTGCGCGCGGCGCCGGGGGCGGAGCGGGCCGGCTCGGTGCGGTGCGCGCTGCTGCCCACGCACGCCGAGGAGCTGGAGTGGCTCGGCGACTCGGTGGCCCACCTGGTCCGCACCGGGACGGAGCCGCGCGAGATCGCGGTGCTGTGCCGCTCGGGCGGCGATTTCGCGCGGATCCAGGCCGTCCTGGTGGCCCGGGACGTGCCGGTGGAGGTGGTCGGCCTCTCCGGGCTGCTGCACCTTCCGGAGGTCGCCGACCTGGTCGCGGTCTGCGAGGTCCTCCAGGACCCGGGCGCCAACGCCGCGCTGGTCCGGCTGCTGATCGGGCCGCGCTGGCGGATCGGCGCGCGCGACCTGGCGCTGCTGGGCCGCCGGGCGCGGCAGCTGGTCGCCCGGGCCCCGGGCGAGGTGGATCCGGACGAACGCCTCGCGGCGGCCGTCGAGGGCGTGGACCCGGTCGAGGTCGTCTCCCTCGCGGACGCGCTGGAGACGTTCCTGGACGGCTCGGGGCACTCCTCCGCCGCGCCCGTGGACGAACTGCCGTTCTCGGCGGAGGCCCGGGTCCGGTTCGCGCACCTCGCCCAGGAGCTGCGCGACCTGCGGCGATCGCTCGCCGACCCGCTGATGGACGTACTGCACCGGGTGCTGGCCACGACCGGGCTGGATGTGGAGCTGTCGGCGTCGCCGCACGCGCTGGCGGCCCGCCGCCGGGAGACGCTGTCCAACTTCATGGACGTGGCGGCCGGCTTCGCCTCCCTGGACGGCGAGGCCTCGCTGCTCGCCTTCCTGTCGTTCCTGCGCACGGCCGCCCAGTACGAGAAGGGCCTCGACCACGCGCTGCCGGGCGGGGAGAACACGGTGAAGGTGCTCACCGCGCACAAGTCCAAGGGCCTGGAGTGGGACGTGGTCGTGGTCCCGGACCTGTGCGCGGGCTCGTTCCCGAAGGAGAAGGCCCCGGAGGCCTGGACCTCGTACGCGAAGGTCCTGCCGTACGCGCTGCGCGGGGACGCGGAGACCCTGCCGGGGGACCCGGCGTGGACCTCGGCGGGCCTCAAGTCCTTCAAGGCGGCCCTGAAGTCCCACAAGGAGGTCGAGGAGCTGCGCCTCGGGTACGTGACGTTCACGCGCCCGCGTTCCCTCCTGCTGGCCTCGGGCCACTGGTGGGGGCCGACCCAGAAGAAGCGCCGGGGCCCGTCGGCGTTCCTGGACGCGCTGCGCCGCCACTGCGAGGCGGGCCACGGCGAGATCGAGGCCTGGGCGGACGAACCCGATGCGGACGCGGTCAACCCGGCCCTGGCGACGTCCGACACCCCGGACCACTCCTGGCCCCTGCCGCTGGATCCGGCCTCCCTCAGCCTCCGCCGCCACGCGGCGGCCCTGGTCGAGTCCCACCTGGCCGCCCCGCCCCCGGCGGCCCCCGCGGCCCCGGCGGACGACCTGTGGCCGGAGGCGGACCTGTGGAGCGCCGACGCTGCCGCCGTGCCCGCGCCGGGCGGGGACGACGCCCCGTGGCCGGACGAGGAGCAGTGGCCCCGCCCCGGCGATGTCGGAGCCGTGCCGACCGACCCCGCCGGGGGAGAGCCGTGGCCGGAGGAGGACCTCTGGGGCGCCGACGGCACCGCCGCGCCCGCGCCGGGCGGGGACGACCTGTGGCCGGGGGAGGAGCCGTGGCTGCGCCCCGGCGCCGGCACCGCCGTGCCCTCACCTCGCGCAGACGCGGGCCGGGCGCCCGGCGCACCCGCCGAAGACCCCTGGGCGGAGCCCGCCGGCAGCCGGGGCGGTGACCCCGAGGCCGAGCCCCCCGGCGGAGTCGCCCGGCCCTCCCCGCGCGGGCTCACGCCCGAGGAGGCGCGGGCCGTCGCCTCCTGGGACCGGGACCTCGACGCGCTGGAGGGCGAGCTCCGCCGAGCGCGGGCGGTCGTCCGGGACGTCCCGCTCCCGTCGGCCCTCTCGGCCAGCCAGCTCCTGCGCCTCGCCGCCGACGAACAGGCCTTCGCCCGCGACCTCGCCCGCCCCATGCCCCAGCCCCCCCAGCCCGCGGCGCGCCAGGGCACGCGCTTCCACGCCTGGGTGGAGTCCCGCTTCGACGAGCTCCCGCTCCCGCTCCTCGACGTCCTCGACCCCGAGACCGAGCTCCCCGGCTGCGACCAGGAGATCGCCGACGAGGCCGACCTCGACTCCCTCAAGGCGGCCTTCGAGCGGAGCGACTACGCCGAGCGGACCCCCCACCGCATGGAGGTCCCGGTCCAGCTGACCCTCGCCGGCCGCGTGATCCGCGGCCGGATCGACGCGGTCTACGCGAACCCCGACGGCACGTTCGAGATCGTCGACTGGAAGACCGGCCGTTCCACCGACGCCGACCCCCTCCAGCTGGCCGTGTACCGACTGGCCTGGTCGGAGACCACCGGCACGCCCCTCACCCACATCACCGCCGCCTTCCTGCACGTCCGCAGCGGCCGTGTGATCCGCCCCCGCAACCTCCCGGGCCGGGCCCGTCTTGAGCGGATCCTCCAAGGCGGATCCGACGCGGACGGTGACCTCGGAGCGGACGGATAGGCTCGTGGCCATGAGCGCATCCCCGGCGGACAGTGCCGTCCGCACGTACATCGACACCCACCGCGCGGACTTCCTCGACGACCTCGTCGACTGGCTGCGCATCCCTTCGGTCTCGGCGCAGCCCGAGCACGCGGGCGATGTACGCCGCAGCGCCGAGTGGCTCGCCGCGAAGCTCAAGGAGACCGGCTTCCCGGTCGCCGAGGTGTGGGAGACGGACGGCGCCCCCGCCGTCTTCGCCGAGTGGCCCGCCGCCGACCCGGCCGCCCCCACCGTCCTCGTCTACGGGCACCACGACGTGCAGCCGGCCGCCCTCGCCGACGGCTGGCACACCGACCCGTTCGAGCCGGTCGTCAAGGACGGCCGGATGTACGCCCGCGGCGCCGCAGACGACAAGGGCCAGGTCTTCTTCCACACGCTCGGCGTCCGCGCGCACCTCGCCGCGACCGGCGCCGCCGCGCCCGCCGTGCACCTCAAGCTGCTCGTCGAGGGCGAGGAGGAGTCCGGCTCCCCGCACTTCCGCGCGCTGGTCGAGCGCGAGGCGGAGCGCCTGGCCACCGACATCGTGATCGTCTCCGACACCGGCATGTGGTCCGAGACCACGCCCACCGTCTGCACCGGCATGCGCGGCGTCGCCGACTGCGAGATCGACTTCCACGGCCCGGACCAGGACATCCACTCGGGCGCCTTCGGCGGGGCCGTGCCCAACCCGGCCACCGCCGCCGCCCGTCTCGTCGCCGCCCTGCACGACGAGGACGGCCGTGTCACGGTCGCCGGCTTCTACGACAACATCGCCGAGCTCACCGACGCCGAACGCGAGCTGATCGCCGAGCTGCCGTTCGACGAGGCCGAGTGGCTCCGTACGGCCAAGTCGCACGCAGCCGCCGGCGAGAAGGGCTACTCGACGCTGGAGCGCGTCTGGGCCCGCCCGACCGCCGAGGTCAACGGCATCGGCGGCGGCTACCAGGGCCCCGGCGGCAAGACCATCGTGCCCGCCTCCGCGCACGTGAAGCTCTCGTTCCGCCTGGTCTCCGGACAGGACCCGTACGAGGTCGAGGCCGCCGTCCGGGAGTGGGTCGCGGCCCGGATCCCGGCCGGAATCCGGCACTCCATCACCTTCGGCGCCCCCACCCGGCCCTGCCTGACCCCGCTGGACCACCCGGCGCTCCAGTCGGTCGTCCGGGCCATGGGCCGCGCCTTCGGCCAGAAGGTCCGCTTCACCCGCGAGGGCGGCTCGGGGCCCGCGGCGGACCTCCAGGACGTCCTGGACGCGCCCGTCCTCTTCCTCGGGATCTCCGTACCCTCCGACGGCTGGCACTCGCCGAACGAGAAGGTCGAGCTGGACCTGCTCCTCAAGGGCGTCGAGACGACCGCCCACCTCTGGGGAGACCTCGCGGAGAACTGGCCCGCCCCCTGACCGCCGCGCCGCCCGGCGCGGCCGCGCGCACCCACGTCCGTACGCCTGCCTTGTCCCACCACCGGGGGAGTTGGAAGTACCTGTGAGCACCCATACCGAGCCCGAGCGCCCGATCTCGCTCGCCGCGCCCAGCGGAATCGACCGCGCCGCGCACCACCGCCTCGACGAGGCGTGGCTCGCCGCCGCCTGGAGCCACCCGACGACCCGCGTGTTCGTCGTCTCCGGCGGCCAGGTCCTGATCGACGACACCCCCGACGGCGGCTCCGGGATCGTGATGACCCCCGCCTTCGAGGCCCCCGTCACCGAGACCCACCGCTACTTCCTGGGCACCGACGAGGACGGCGTACGGTACTTCGCGCTGCAGAAGGACGCGCTGCCGGGCCGCATGGACCAGTCGGCCCGCCCGGCCGGTCTGCGCGAGGCCGGGCTGCTGCTGTCCCCGCGCGACGCCGGGCTGATGGTGCACGCCGTCGCGCTGGAGAACTGGCAGCGGATGCACCGCTTCTGCTCCCGCTGCGGCGAGCGCACCGTGGTCGCGGCCGCCGGGCACATCCGGCGCTGCCCGGGCTGCGGCGCCGAGCACTACCCGCGCACCGACCCGGCCGTGATCATGCTGGTCACCGACGAGCACGACCGCGCGCTGCTGGGCCGCCAGGTGCACTGGCCCGAGGGACGGTTCTCGACCCTGGCCGGGTTCGTGGAGCCGGGCGAGTCCATAGAGCAGTCCGTGATCCGCGAGGTGTGGGAGGAGGCGGGCATCCGCGTCGGCACCGTCGAGTACGTCGCCAGCCAGCCCTGGCCGTTCCCGTACAGCCTGATGCTGGGCTTCACCGCCCGGGCCGTCACCTCGGAGATCACCGTGGACGGCGAGGAGATCGAGGAGGCCCGCTGGTTCTCCCGCGAGGACCTGCGCGCCGCCTTCGAGAGCGGCGAGGTGCTGCCGCCGGCGGGGATCTCCATCGCCGCGCGCCTGGTCGAGCTCTGGTACGGCGAGCCGCTGCCGCGCCCGACTCCGTAACGTTAGTCACAGCAGAAGGCCCCCGCCGGGAGGCGGGGGCCTTTCTGAACGCGGCGGGTCAGACGGCGAGGGCCTGCTTGACCTGGGCCAGGCTCGGGTTGGTCATGACGGACTCGTTGCCGCCGACCGACTTCACGAGGACGGTCGGAACCGTCTGGTTGCCGCCGTTCGCCTGCTCCACGAACGCCGCGGACGCCGGGTCGAGCTCGATGTTGATCTCGTTGTACGCGATGCCCTCCCGGTCCAGCTGCTTCTTGAGGCGGTTGCAGTAGCCGCACCAGGTCGTGCTGTACATCGTGACGGTGCCCGTGTCCTGCATGCTGCGCTCTCCTTCGTGGGGGCTCGTTGGTCCGAGTACTCGAACGTACGGGACCGCCCCGCCATTCCCGGGCCGTCACCGGTACGACGAATCCACCGCGCCTGTGGACGGATTTCTCGCCCGACCCACCAGACCTGGCAGCATGGCGGGGTGACAGCAGCAACGCACTCCTCAGCTTTCCCCGCCGCCGCGGACTCGGCCGACGCGGTGCTCCTGGGCCTGGACCCGGAGCAGCGCGAGGTCGCGACGACCCTGCGCGGACCGGTGTGCGTGCTGGCCGGTGCCGGTACGGGCAAGACCCGCGCGATCACCCACCGCATCGCCTACGGGGTCCGCTCCGGCCAGCTGATGCCCGCCAGCGTGCTGGCCGTCACCTTCACCAACCGCGCCGCCGGCGAGATGCGCGGCCGCCTGCGCACCCTCGGAGCGGGCGGGGTCCAGGCCCGGACCTTCCACTCCGCCGCGCTGCGCCAGCTCCAGTACTTCTGGCCCAAGGCCGTCGGCGGGGAGGTGCCCCGCCTCGTCGAGCGCAAGATCCAGCTCGTCGCCGAGGCCGGCGCGCGCTGCCGCATCCGCCTGGACCGGGGCGAGCTGCGCGATGTCACCGGTGAGATCGAGTGGGCCAAGGTCACCCAGACCGTCCCCGCCGACTACCCGGCGGCCGCCCTCAAGGCCGGCCGCGAGACCCCCCGGGACCCGGCGGAGACCGCCCAGATCTACGGGACGTACGAGCAGCTCAAGCGCGACCGCGGCATGATCGACTTCGAGGACGTGCTGCTCCTCACCGTCGGCATCCTCCAGGACCGGTACGACATCGCCGAGCAGATCCGCGCCCAGTACCAGCACTTCGTGGTGGACGAGTACCAGGACGTCAGCCCGCTCCAGCAGCGCCTGCTGGAGCTGTGGCTCGGCGACCGCGACAGCCTCTGCGTCGTCGGCGACGCCAGCCAGACGATCTACTCCTTCACGGGCGCGACCCCCGATCACCTGCTCTCCTTCCGCACCCGGTATCCGCAGGCCACCGTGGTCAAGCTGATCCGCGACTACCGCTCCACCCCGCAGGTGGTGCACCTCGCCAACGGGCTGCTGAACCAGGCCAAGGGCCGCGCCGCCGAGCACCGGCTGGAGCTGGTCTCGCAGCGCGAGCCCGGCCCCGCCCCGGTCTACGCCGAGTACCCGGACGAGCCCGCCGAGGCCGAGGGCGTCGCCGGCCGGATCCGGGACCTGATCGCCGCCGGCGTCCCGGCCGGCGAGATCGCCGTCCTCTACCGCATCAACGCCCAGTCCGAGGTCTACGAGCAGGCCCTCGCCGACGCCGGGGTGCCCTACCAGTTGCGCGGGGCCGAGCGGTTCTTCGAGCGCGCCGAGGTCCAGAAGGGGATCCTCGCCCTCCGCGGGGCGGCCCGCTCCGCCGGCAGCGGCAACGACCCGCTGCTCGACGACGTCGTGGAACTCGGCTCCCAGGTCCGTGCCGTGCTCAGCTCCACCGGCTGGAGCACCGAACCGCCGGCCGGCTCCGGCGCCGTGCGCGACCAGTGGGAATCCCTGGCCGCGCTCGTCCGGCTCGCCGAGGACTTCGCCCGGGCCCGGCCCGGCGCCACCCTGGCCGACCTCACGATCGAGCTGGAGGAGCGCAAGGCCGCCCAGCACGCACCGACCGTCCAGGGCGTCACCCTCGCCTCGCTGCACGCGGCGAAGGGCCTGGAGTGGGACGCCGTGTTCCTCGTCGGCCTCACCGACGGCATGATGCCGATCACCTACGCCAAGACCGATGAGCAGGTCGAGGAGGAACGCCGGCTGCTGTACGTCGGCGTCACCCGGGCGCGGCTCCACCTGACGCTTTCGTGGGGCCTCTCGCGGGCTCCGGGCGGCCGGGCCTCCCGACGCCCCAGCCGCTTCCTGAACGGCCTGAGGCCGGGCTCCGCGGCCCCGGGCGCCCGCGAGGGCGCGGCGGCCGAGCGCGGCGTCCGCAAACGCGGCCGCCGCGGGCCGGTGCTGTGCCGGGTCTGCGGCAAGACGCTGACCGAGGCCGGCGAGCTGAAACTGATGCGCTGCGAGGACTGTCCGTCCGACATGGACGAGGGCCTCTACGAGCGGCTGCGGGAGTGGCGCGCGACACAGTCGCAGGAGCAAGGTCTGCCCGCGTACTGCGTCTTCACGGACAAGACCCTGATGGCGATCGCGGAGGCCGCGCCGTCCGAGGCGGGCGAGCTCTCGATGATCTCGGGGGTGGGCGGCCGCAAGCTCGACCGGTACGGGGCCGACGTCCTGGCCATATGCGCAGGTGGGGACCCCGGGGGCAGCGGTGCTGACGACGCGTAGAAACTCGTCGGAAAAATAGTTTGCACATGCCCAGCGAATCCCCATAGGTTCTTAGCAACGGAAACGGTGGCTTCTCCGAAGCCCCGGATCCGTGCTGTACTTATCCGAATACGCATGGGACAGGTCCTCCGGGGCCGAGTCCCCGAGACGCCGAGAGGAGGCGAGACCAGTGACCAGCTTCATGACCTTCACCAAAATGACCGATCGCCCGGTTGCCGCTTCCTGCCTGCTCGGCTCCTCTGCTCTCCTGCCCTCCCTCCGGGGTACCGGTCTGTCCGCGATTTCCGCCGACAGCCGTGCCTTCCTGGCCGCGCCCTCCGCGCTGTCGGCGAGTGAGCGCAATGAGCGACCGATCCAGGCACCGGTGGCAGTAGTGGCTGAAGCCCAGGCGCATGGCGCCTATGGATTCGCCGCCGCAGCCGGTGCCGGATCCCTGAAGAAGCAGACGACGACGCAGCACCACCTGATGTGGGCCTTCCGCGGGCTCGAACCCTGGAGTGATCCAGCCTGATCTCACGATCAGGCCGGCGCCTTCAGGGCCGCGGAACCCCACCCGGGATCCGCGGCCCTTCTGTTTGTCCCCGAACGGGGACGGACGCCCGAAGGTGCCTCGGGACTGGAAAGACCAGGTACCAGCCGACCCCGGCCGACCCCGGCCGGAACGACTAGACGACAAAGACGAGGAAGAAAACACCGTGCAACTCGAAGCGCACGCCCCGTCCGTACCGCAGACCCAGACCCTCTCCCCGCCCGCAGTCCCGGAGGACTCCACCTTGACTCCGCTCACCGCGCTCACCGCGCTCGACGACGCCATCGAGAACCTCGGCGTCCCCGTTCCCTGCCGCACCTTCGACCCCGAGGTCTTCTTCGCCGAGTCCCCGGCCGACGTCGAGTACGCCAAGTCGCTCTGCCGCACCTGCCCGCTGGTCGAGGCCTGCCTCGCCGGGGCGATCGAGCGCCGGGAGCCCTGGGGCGTCTGGGGTGGCGAGCTCTTCGTCCAGGGAGTCGTCGTGGCCCGCAAGCGCCCGCGTGGTCGTCCGCGCAAGAACCCGGTCGCGGCATGACCGCCCTCGGAACCATCGACCGTCCCCTGACGCACGACCCGCTGAAGCAGGCCCTCATGACCCCCAACACCACCACGAGCGAGCAGCCGCACGGCTCCGCCACCGCAGACTTCATCACCGCAGGCGCGATGACCTCGCGTCAGAACAGGACCCGCGAAATGCAACTCATCCCAGAAGCCATGGCCCGTGCCCATATGGACGACCGCATGCGTGAGGTCGACGCCGAGCGTCAGGCCCTGCGCCTGGTCGCCGCGCGCCGCATGCAGCGGCGAGCCGAGCGCGTTTCCCTGCGCGCCCGGCGGGCACTCGCCATGGCGGTCATGCACTAAGGAGCCGGCAACGGCTCACCCCGGGGGGACCGGTCCGAAGGGACCGGTCCCCCCGGTGCGTTGCGGTGGGCCGTCCAGCCCCGGCGGGGATATCGTCTGGTGGTGGACCAGCCGAATCCCCACCCCACCCCGTCGGGACATCAGGCCCAGCCCGTCGTCTGCGCGCGCTGCGGCACACAGTCCCCTGACGGCGCCCCGCCCACCTGGACCTGCTCGGTGGAGAACGGGAGCAGACAGTACTTCTGCGTCGACTGCGCGCGCGCCAACCTCCGCGCGATCGAGGGCCGGCTCGACTCCTCCTGGTGGTGACCGGCCCGCCGCCGCTCAGTCCTCCGGCAGGAACCCCGGAAGCCACTCCTCCAGCTCGTCCCGCAGCCGCACCGTCGCGCCGAGCTGGCACAGCACCCCGATGGTGCTCAGCGTCACCCGGTGGATCAGCAGGTACGAGGGCGGCAGGTTGATCTGCCGGCCCAACTGGTGTGCGGGGGAGCGCGGATCGGCGATCCTGGCCGCCTGGCCGCGCAGCCACGGCCGGGTGAAGGTGAACTCCTCGGCCTCGGCGGGCTCGATGATCGGCTTCAGGTAGTCCAGCACCGCGTCGGGATCCAGTTCGATGCTCTCCCGCACGAACCCCTCGTCGCGCAGGTGCCCGTAGACCCCCTCGGCGTCCCCGTCCAGCGTCATCCGCAGTGACCTGCCGATGGGCTTGGGCCAGCCGCCGGGCAGCCGGTCCACCGTGCCGAAGTCCAGCACGCCCAGCCGCGTCCGCCCGTCGGCCCCCGATATCAGCCGGAAGTTGCCCGGGTGCGGATCCGCGTGCAGCAGCCCGGTGCGCGCGGGCCCCGAGAAGAGGAACCGGGCCAGCAACTGGCCCGCGCGGTCGCGCTCCTGCGGCGTGCCGTCCGCGATCACCTCCGACAGCGGGGTCCCGTCCATCCACTCGCTGACCAGCACCTGCTCGCCCTGGTGCACGACATCCGGGACGACCACGTCTTCGTCGTCCACGAAGGCGTCCGCGTGGCTGCGCTGCGCCTCCGCCTCCAGCTCGTAGTCCAGCTCCTCCGCGACCCGGTCGCGCAGCTCCTTGATCAACGGCTTGATGTCCATGCCGGGGATCAGCGGGCCCAGCAACCCGGCGAACCGGCCCAGCTGTTTGAGGTCGGACAGCAGCGCCTCCCCGGCGCCCGGGTACTGGATCTTGACCGCCACCTGGCGGCCGTCGTGCCACACCGCCCGGTGCACCTGCCCGATCGAGGCGGCCGCGGCGGGCTTCTCCTCGAATTCCTCGAACAGGTCCCGCCAGTCCTCGCCGAGCCGCTCGGCCAGCACCTGGCGCACCGTCCCCGCGGGCAGCGGCGGGGCCGCCTCCTGGAGCTTGGTCAGCGCCGCCCGGTAGGGCCCGGCGACCTCCTCCGGCAGCGCCGACTCGAAGACCGACAGGGCCTGCCCGAACTTCATCGCACCGCCCTTGAGCTCACCGAGCGTGCGGAACAGCTGCTCGGCCGTGCGCTGCTGGAGCTCGCGCGCCACCAGCTCCGCCGACTTGCCCCCGATGCGCTTGCCGAGCCCCCAGGTGGCCCGGCCCGCGATACCGAGCGGCAGCGCGGCCAGCTTGACCGTGCGGGTGACCGCTTTCCGGGGAAGATCAGACACAACGCCCCTCCAGTTCCCAGACAGCTGTGCCGCGAGCGGCAGCCCAGGGATGTCCCCCGAGCCTTCAGACACAGGCATCCTGTCATGGCCGTCCCGGCGGCCCCGGGGCAGGCGCCCGCCCGATCGTGGCGGGATCCGGCCGTCGCCGGACAGTGCCCGCCCGCATGGGACAGCATGGTTGCCCGGCAGCCGTTGCCGGCGGTGAGGGGGCTGTGGATGGCGGGGCGGGGACCTTCGAGGCAGGAACTGATCCGGCGGCGCCGCTCCAACGGCTTCATCGGACGGCAGGGGCAGGTCGCGGGCTTCCGGGAGGCCCTCAAACAGCCCCTGGACGAGGCCGGGCAGTTCCTCTTCCACGTGCGCGGCCCGGCCGGCGTCGGCAAGTCCACCCTGGTGCGGCAGCTGGAGACGATCGCTCGCGAAGGGCAGGCGGTCACCGCCTGTGTGGACGAGGCGGCCGCGGACGCCGTCGAGGCGATGGAGGCCATCAGCGCGCAACTCGCCCAGCAGGGCGCGCCGCTCAAGGCCTTCGACAAGCTGCTGACCACCTACCGCCAGCGCAGGCACGAGGCCGACGCCGGAGTCGCGGTGGCCGCCGCGGGCGCGGACCCGGCGGCCGGCGGCGCCCCCGCCCCGTCTCCGTCGAGCGTGATCGCCTCCCAGCTGGGACTGGTGGGACTGGGCATGATCCCGGGTGTCGGCGCCTTCACCGGCGCGGTCGACCCGAACCAGGTCGCGGCCGGCGCGGACCGCGTCAAAGCGCTCCTCAGCACCCGGTTGCGCACTCACGGCGACGTCGAACTCGTGCTCTCCCCACTGGACGCCCTGACCCCGGTGTTCCTGGAGGAGCTCTCCGACGTCGCCCGCAGACACCCGTGGGTCGTGCTGTTCTTCGACACCTACGAGCGCACGGGACCGGTGCTGGACACCTGGCTGCGGGACGTACTGGTCAGCGAACGCCACGGGGAGCTGCCCGCCAACGTACTGGTCACCCTCGCCGGACAGTCCCGGCTGGCCGCCCGGTGCTGGGAGGACTGGTACGACCTGGTCACCGACTGGCCCCTTGAGGTGTTCACGGACGCCGAGGCCCGTCAGCTGCTCGCCGGAAAGGGAGTGACGGACGAGCGGGTCGTCGAGGTGATCCTGCGCCTGTCGGGGAGGCTGCCGGTCCTGGTCTCCACCCTCGCCGAGAGCCAGCCCGGCAGCGTGGAGGAGATCGGGGACCCCAGCGGCACCGCCGTCGAGCGGTTCCTGAAGTGGGAGGCCGATCCCGCCCGCCGGGCCGCCGCCCTGGCCTGCGCGTTCCCGCAGGAGCTGGACGAGGACGTGTTCCGCGCGGCGGTCGAGGAGGAGGCCGCCGAACTGTTCGGCTGGCTGCGCTCGATGCCCTTCGTCACCGACCGCTCGGGCCACTGCCGCTACCACGAGGTCGTCCGCGGTGCGATGCTCCGCCTCCAGCGCCGGCAGTCCCCGGCACGCTGGGAGCAGTTGCACACCCGGCTGGCCGACGCGTTCGGGCGGCGCCGCGCGCGGCTGGAGGAAGCCGCCGCTCCGGCCGACGGCTGGTGGGAGGACGAGCGCTGGCGCGGCCACCGGCTCCAGGAGACCTACCACCGCCTGTGCGCCGACGCGCGCGCCGCCCTCCCGGCTGCCCTGCGGGAACTGCTCGACGCCTACGACCACGGCACGATCAGCCTGCGCCGCTGGGCCCAGACCCTGATCGCGGCCGGCCGGGACTGCGACGAACCCGCCGTCACCGGCTGGGGCGAGCAGGTCATGGAGTCCCTGGGGGAGGAGCCGCACGACGAGATCGCCGTGCTGACCCTCCTCCTGGCCCGCGCCGGTCTCGACCCCGCGGGCCAGTCGCTGGCCCTGACCCTGCGGGGCAGGAACCACCGCAACGCGGACGCCTATCCGCAGGCCCTCGCCGACTACGAGCACGCCCTCGCCCTCGACCCGGAGAACGAGCGCGCCCACTTCGGCCGCGGCCGGACCCGTCATCTGACAGGGCGGCTGGACGAGGCGATCGCGGACTACACCCGCGCCGTCGAACTCGCCCCCGAGGACCTCATGAACGTCTCCTACCGTGGCCTCGCCCTTCAGGTCGCCGAGCGGTACGAGGAGGCCGTCGCCGACTTCGACCGGAGCCTGGAGCTCAAGAGCGACTACGAGTGGGCGCTCACGAGCCGAGGCGCCACCTTCCGGCTGATGGGCCGGTACGAGGAGGCGCTGGCCGATTTCAACCGCGCCGTCGACCTCGGTCCCGGCAGCGCCTGGGCCCATGCCAGCAGGGGCGCCGCGTTCAACTCGATGGGGCGGTACGAGGAGGCGCTCGCCGACTTCGACCGCGCGATCGAGCTCGAACCCGACTACGACTGGCCGCTCGCCTGCCGGGGTGACGTCTACCGCTCCCTGGGCCGCCACGCGGAGGCGGTGGCCGAGTTCACGAGGGCCATCGCGCTCACACCGGACTACCGGTGGGCCCTCGCGGGCTGCGGATACGCCTACACCTCCCTGGGCCGGTACGAGGAGGCGGTGGCCGTCTTCACGCGGGCCATCACGCTCGCACCGGACGACTACTGGGCCCTCGCCGGCCGCGGCGACGCCTACCGACGGCTGGCCCGCTCCGAGGAGTCCCTGACCGACCTGACCCGCGCGATCGACATCGAGCCCGCCTACTCCTGGGCCTTGGCCCGCCGGGGTGACCTCCACCGCGGCCTGGAACGGTACGGGGAAGCCGAAACCGACTTCACGCGGGCGATCGCGCTCCACCCGGACTACGGCTGGGCGCTCACGCACCGCGGTATGACACGGGCGATGCTGGATCGCCAGGATGAGGCCGTGGCCGACTACGACGCGGCCATCGGGCTCGATCCGGACGACGGCTGGGCCCTGAGCCACCGGGCCATGTCCCACCGGATGTCGGGGCGGTGCGAGCAGGCGCTGGCCGATCTCGACCGGGCCGTGGAGATCACCCCCGACGACACCTGGCCGCTCACCAGCCGCGGTCTCCTGCACCGGCTGCTCGGTCACCACGACGCGGCGCTGGCCGACCTCACCCGCGCGCTCACCCTCGAACCCGACAACGCCTGGTCCCAGTACGAGACCGCGGTGGTGCTCCATGCCCTGCGGAACCCCGATCGCGACGGACACCTGACCCGGGTGGTCGAACTCCTCACGCCCGAGGCGGCCGAGGAGACCCCGGACCCGGCGGACGTGGGCAACCTCCTCCTCGCGCACTGCCTGTGGGACCGACGGGAGGCGGCCGAGCGCCACCTCGCCCGGTTCCTGGAGACCGGCCCGCCGCCCGGGCAGCTGCACGAGCTGCTCCTGGCCCTGCGCAGTCTGCTTCCGCTGGTCCCGGCGGCCGGGCCCTGGATCTCGGAGTTCTGCCGCACCGTCGAGGCGGCCCGCGCGGCGCCCGCCTAGCCACCTCCTCATGACGGCACCGCCTGCTCCGAGGGGACGGCCGCCGCGCAGGGGCAGTCCGGGTGGGGGCGGACCGGTGAGGAGTCCCAGTGCAGGGCGGGCAGCGCCGCCTCCCAGCGGGTGGCCGTCGAGGCGGGGAGTTCCCCGTCGAGGAAGGACAGGGCATGGGCGGCGGCCAGGCCGGCCACCGCCGTGGACAGCCCCAGGTCACAGGCGGCGGCAGTGCGCCGCCGGTGCGCCGAACGCCACTGGACCAGCATCCGGGGCCAGGCCGGGTCCCGGTCGACCCGCTCGCGCTCCATGCACCCCGCGCAGGCCGTGGCGCCCGGGAGGACCAGGGGGCCCACCACCCCGGTGCCCTCCAACACCCCCGCGTACAGATGCGGGGTGCCGGAGGCGATCCAGTCGGCCGCGCCGCCCGGATCCGGGGCCCAGGCCTGGAGCCCGTCCCGGGGCGCGACCACCACCAGGGCCAGCCCCGGCTCCGGCCCCTCGGCCTCGGCGGCCCGAGGCGCCCGCCCCGGGGCCGACTCCCGCACCAGCGCCCCCGCGGCCTCGGCCCGCAGCCGGCCCACGCAGCCCGGGCCCAGCCCGCCCGGCGCCACGTCGGCCGCCTCCACCCGGCCCCCGTCCAGCACATCGACCCGGCCCACCCCGGCGCCCGCCAGGACGGCGGCGATCAGCGCGCCCACCCGGCCGCTGCCGCGCACCTGCACCCGTATGGCCCGGCGGGCGGCGATCCCGCGCAAGTCCCCGCCGGGCTGCCGGCGCACCAGCGAGAGCGAGGCCAGGTCGGGCCCGAGCCGCTCCAGGGCCTCCGGCCGGCGCCGCACCTCCTGGGCGCGCGGTCCACCCGCCGTGGCGTCATCGAGCAGCCCGGCCCCCGCCAGCCGCCGGACGAGCTCCGCCACCTGCCCCTCCGGCAGGCCCATCCCCGCAGCCTCCGTCCGCAGCAGTTCCATCCCCCGCGTGCCGTCGATCCGGTCGATCAACGATCCCGTCGCCGTGTCCACCGGGCCGAGCACCACCGCGTGCGCGGGCGTCACCCCGAATTGCACCGTCTGCAGGTCCCGCCAGGCCCGGGCGAGCGCCGGCTTCACTTTCGGATACATGGCAATCCCCCTCGTACGAGAGCGGCCGACCGCCGCCCCCAATTGCTCGTCCTCACAGCGTGCCCGTCCACCGCATTCGGTGCGGGAATTTGTCCACAGGCAAGGGGTATTAGGCATATGAGATGAAGAAAAGGGGTGTTTCCCGCGCGATCCCGCGCGATCCCCCGCGACCGGCGAATTGATCATGATCGAAGCCCGCACGGGTGGCACTTCCGCCGCGACGAACGGGTACCTTCGGTGGCGTGTCCGCCGACCCTTCGCAGCGCGCCGTGGAAGTCCGCCGGAGCGCGCGCCGCCGCAGGACCGTATCCGCCTACCGTGAGGGTGACCGGACGGTCGTCCTGATCCCCGCCCGGATGTCCGAGGCGGAGGAACAGCGCTGGGTGGGCGTCATGCTCGACAAATTGGCCGCCCAGGAGAGCAAACGCACCCTCGGCGACACGGAACTCACCGAGCGGGCCGAGCGTTTGTCGGAGCAGTACTTCAGCGGCCGCGCCCGCCCCCGCTCGGTGCGCTGGGTCACCAACCAGAACACCCGCTGGGGCTCCTGCACCCCCGCCGAGGGGAGCATCCGGCTCTCGCACCGCCTCCAGGGCATGCCGGAGTACGTCGTCGACTACGTGCTGCTCCACGAGCTGGCCCACCTGCTCGTGCCCGGTCACGGCCCCCGTTTCTGGGGGCTGCTGGAGGCCTACCCGCGCACCGAGCGGGCCCGCGGCTACCTGGAGGGAGTGGTCGCCGCCGAGCGCCTCCCCAAGGTCCCCGCGGCCCGGGAGGAATGACCCGGCGTAACGCAGCGTGATGTGTACCGGCTCGGTACCGACTTGGCCGGATGTCGCCGGGAGCCGTTAGCCTGGGCCGCACGCATTCACAGTCGGGATGGGGGACGGTCGTTACGTATGGCCAGGGAATTCCAGCGAGGTCACAAGGCCAAGATCAGCGATCTGACGGCAGGCACCGACCTGTACGTGGGCGTGTCGATCGCCGGGCCCGGACTCACCTTCGACATCAGTTGTTTCGGGCTCGACGCGAATGAGCAGCTGTCGGACGACCGTTACTTCGTCTTCTACAACCAGCCGAAGTCTCCGGAAGAGTCCATTCAGCAACTCGGCGCGCAGGCCGGTGACAGCGAATCCTTCCGGGTGACCCTCGACCGGATTCCGGCGGGCATTCACCGGCTCTCCTTCACCGCGTCCGTCGACGGCGCCGGCCAGATGTCGCAGATCGGCCCGGGCTACATCCGGATCGTGGCCGGCGGCGAGGAAGTCGTCCGCTACTCCTTCACCGGCTCGGAGTTCAGCACCGAGCGCGCGCTGATGATCGGTGACTTCTACCTGAAGGACGTGTGGCGCTTCGCCGCCGTAGGCCAGGGCTTCGACGGCGGGCTCGCCGCGCTCCTGAAGAACTTCGGCGGCGAGGTCGCCGAGGAGGAGGCGGCGCCGGAGCAGCAGGTCCCGGCCCAGGCCACCGGTGCGCCCGGGTTCGCCCCGCCGCCGCAGGCCGCAGGCCCCGCGCCCTCCTTCGGCGCGCCCGCCCAAGCGCCCGCGCCCGCCGCGGCGTTCGCCGCCCCGCCCCAGCCCGCCCCGCCCCAGCCCGCCGCTCCGCAGCAGCAGCCGGTGCACTCGGCCCCCACCATGGTCGGCCCGCTCACCACGCCCCCGGCCGCGCCGTACGGCCAGCCGCCGCACCCCCCGCAGCAGCCCGGACCGCCCTCCTACGGCCAGGTCCCGGGCCGGCAGCCCGGCTACGGCGGCCAGGTGCCGCCGCCCGCCCCGGCCCCCGCGCCGTACGGCCAGCAGCCCGCTTACGGCCAGCAGCCCCCGTACGGCCAGGCCCCGGGCCAGGTCCCCGGCCAGCAGCCCGCCGCCGCCGGAGCCGGCCTCGCCGCCGCCCTCCAGCCGTACAAGGAGGCCCCCACCGGGGCCCGCTGGACCCCGCAGAACCAGCAGCTCATGCGGGTCGACCTGTCGATGGGCGGCCAGGCCGTCCTCGCCCGCCAGGGCAGCATGGTCCTCTACCAGGGCAAGGTGGACTTCAGCTACAAGGGCGCGGGCTTCGCCGGCCGCATCGTCGGCAACGCCACCGGCCAGGAGATGCAGCTGATGCGCTGCACCGGCCGCGGCCAGGTCTTCCTCGCCGAGACCGGCGCCCACCTGCACGCCATCGAGCTCCAGGGCGACGGGATCTGCGTCTCCGCCGAGAACGTGCTCGCCTTCGACGAGTCGCTCCAGCACGAGGTCCGCCGCATCGAGGGCCACGGCATCCCCGGCGGCGCCCTGTTCACCATGCAGTTCCAGGGCTCCGGCACGGTGATCGTCAAGACGCACGGCGTGCCCGTCGTCCTGCCCGTCACGCCGACCACCTTCGCCGACAGCAACGCCATCGTCGCCTGGTCCTCCGCCTCGCAGGTGATCATCTCCAGCCAGGTCCGGCTGCGGCGCAACGCCTACCCCGGCCACAGCGGCGAGACCGTGAACCTCCAGTTCCGCGGCGCGCCCGGCAACTTCATCGTCGTCCAGCCGTACGAGGTCTGAGGGAGCCCGTCATGAACGCAATGAACCAGCAGCTCGCGGGCTACGCCCCGACCCCCGTCACGGCCCGCATGGAGAACCACGGCCGGGCCATGCTCAAGGTCGCCATGCAGTCCGGCCAGGACCTCTTCGCGCGCACCGGCTCGATGGTCGCGTACGAGGGCTTCGTCCAGTACGAGCCGAACCCGCCCGCCGTCCGGCAGATGGCCTCGCAGTGGCTCACCGGCGAAGGCGCACCGCTGATGAAGTGCACCGGGGACGGCCTGCTCTACCTGGCCGACTACGGCGCGGACGTCGTCGTCATCAACCTCAACAACGACGCGCTCTCCGTCAACGGCACCAATCTGCTCGCCTTCGACGCGCACCTCCAGTGGGGTGTGGAGCGGGTCAAGGGCATGGCCAAGTTCGCCGGCCAGGGCCTGTTCAACGTGCAGATCTCCGGCACCGGATGGGTCGCGATCACCTCCCGGGGCACCCCGATCGTGGTCGACTGCGGCCGCGGCGAGGACGAGACGTACGTCGACCCGGACGCGCTCGTCGCCTGGTCGCCGAACCTCAAGGTCAAGGGCAAGCGCAGCTTCAAGGCCTCGTCGATGATCGGCCGGGGCAGCGGGGAGGCCTACCAGATGGCCTTCTCCGGCCAGGGCATCGTGGTCGTACAGCCCAGCGAGGACAGCACCGACCGGCTCCGGGCCCGGGGCTGAGGGGGAGAAGGCACATCATGCAGAGCTCACTTTTCGCCCACGCCGAGGCGCAGTCCCAGGAGCGGTACGCCGTCCAGAACCCGCAGCTGCTGCGGGTCTCGCTGACGGGCTCCGACGACGTCCTCGCCCGCAAGGGCGCGATGGTCGCCTACCAGGGCATCATCGACTTCGACGGCGAGTACCAGAGCGCCAATCAGCGCGGCGCCCGCCGCCGCACCGGCGAGGGCCTGGACCTGATGCGCTGCTCCGGGCAGGGCACGGTCTACCTGGCCAACCTCGCCCAGTACGTACACGTCGTGGATGTGGACCAGGACGGCCTCACGGTCGACAGCAGCTACGTCCTGGCCCTGGACTCCACCCTGCACACCGAGGTCATCGCGGTGGACAGCCAGTACGGAATCTCCGGATCAGGCAAGTACCAGCTGAACATCACCGGCCGCGGCAAGGTCGCCCTGATGACCTCCGGGCAGCCGCTGATGATGCAGGTCACGCCCGACAAGTACGTCAACGCCGACGCGGACGCCATCGTCGCCTGGTCGACCTCGCTCCGGGTCCAGATGCAGGCCCAGACGCACTCCACGGGCGTGTGGCGGCGTCGCGGCAACACCGGCGAGGGCTGGGAGCTCAGCTTCCTCGGCACCGGCTTCGCGCTGGTGCAGCCCAGCGAGGCGCTGCCCCCGCAGAACGCCCAGCTCGGGCAGGGCGTCGCCGCGCAGTTCGGCATGGGGCAGCAGGGAGCGCACGCCCAGAACCAGAACAACGCCTGGAACTGATTTTTTTACGAGAACACCTGGAAGGGGCGCTCCCGCCGATGCGGGGCCGCCCCTTCCGTCCACTCCTCCACCCTTCGCGGGGCCGGTCCCTCAGAGCCGGGCCAGCGTCCGCTCCAGCAGGCGCACGACCGAGGTGTCGGCCACCGCCGCCACCGTCTCGTACGGGAACCAGCGCAGGTCCAGCGATTCCTCGCTGATCTCCGCGACCGCGTCGGCCGGAGCCAGCGCCGCGTACTGGACGTCCAGGTGCCAGTTGCACGGCGCCGGGATCGGGTGCCGGTCCAGCCGCACCGGGCCGCCCGGCAGCAGGCTGAGCCCGGACGCGATGCCGGACTCCTCGACGGCCTCGCGCAGCGCCGCCCCGGCGAGGGTGCTGTCCCCGGGCTCGCAGTGCCCGCCCATCTGCAGCCAGATGCCGAGCTTCTTGTGCAGGGTCAGCAGCACGCGCCGCCCCGCCGGGTCGATCACCAGCGCACTGCCGGTGACGTGCCCCGCCCGGCAGGGCTTGTAGACCCCGTCCGGATGCGCGGCCAGGTGCTCCAGGTAGACGTCCCGCAGGGCGCGCTGCTCCTGGTCCTGGCCCTCGTACTTCTCCAGGACCAGGACCGTGTCGTCGTAGAGGCTCACTTCTGCTCTTCGCCCTCGCCGTCGCCCTGCTCGCCCTGCTTGCCCCGCTCGTGCTTCTGCGCGGCCTCGCCGAGCATCTTGTCGATCTCCGAGAAGTCCAGCTGCTCGCGGTGCACGAACCCGTCCGGGTCGTCCAGGTCGGAGGCGGTCGGCAGCATGTCCGGGTGCTCCCACAGCCCGTCCCGGCCGTCCACGCCGCGCGCGTCGGTGAGCGAGGCCCACAGCCGCGAGGCGTCGCGCAACCGGCGCGGCCGCAGCTCCAGGCCGATCAGGGTGGCGAAGGTCTGCTCCGCCGGACCGCCCGAGGCGCGCCGCCGGCGCATGGTCTCGCGCATGGCGTCCGCCGAGGACAGACGGGGCTTGGCCGCCTCGTGCACGACGGCGTCCACCCAGCCCTCGACCAGCGCGAGCGCCGTCTCCAGGCGGGCCAGGGCGGCCTTCTGCTCGGGGGTGTCCTGCGGCTGGAACATGCCGCCCTGGAGCGCTTCCTGAAGCTGCTCCGGGTTCGACGGGTCGAGCTGGCCGACCACGTCCTCCAGCTTCGAGGTGTCGACCGTGATGCCGCGGGCGTAGCCCTCGACGGCGCCGAACAGGTGCGAGCGCAGCCACGGCACGTGCGCGAAGAGCCGGGCGTGCGCCGCCTCGCGCAGCGCCAGGTACAGCCGGACCTCCTCGGCGGGCACGCCGAGGTCCTTGCCGAAGCCGGCGATGTTCAGCGGCAGCAGCGCGGCCTTGCCGGCCGGGCCGAGCGGCAGCCCGATGTCGGTCGAGCCGACGACCTCGCCCGCGAGGGTGCCCACGGCCTGGCCGATCTGCTGGCCGAACATGGCGCCGCCCATGGAGCGCATCATGCCGAGCAGCGGGCCCGCCATGGCCTGCATCTCCTCGGGCAGCACGCCGCCCATGGCCGCGCCGACGCGCTCGGCGACCGGGTCGACGAGTTCCTTCCACACCGGCAGGGTCGCCTCGACCCACTCGGCGCGGCTCCAGGCCACGGCGGTGGTGGCGCCCGAGGGCAGCGAGGTCACCCCGTCCAGCCAGTGGTCCGCGAGGCGCACGGCCTCCTCGACGGCCGACCTCTCGGCGACGCCGACGCTGGCGTCCTTCACGCCGTCCGGCGTGCCCTGGGCGACGGTCTGGCGGGCGATGTCCTTCGCCATGTCCCAGTTCACGGGACCGCCCTCGTAGCTCAGCATCTGGCCGATCTGCTGGAAGGCCGCGCCGAGGTCGTTCGGGTTCATCGAGCCGAACATCGCCGCGAACGGGTTGTCCGCACCGCCGGGGCCCGCGGGGCCGCCCGCGCCGCCCGGCAGCCCGCCGGCGAATCCGAACGGATTCGGGCCGCCCTGACCGCCCTGGTTGCCCTTCTTCTTGCCTTCGTCGCCGTCTTCCGGCTCCTCCGGCGGAAGGCCGAATCCGAATGGGGTGTCGCTCACGGGTTTCCTCGGCTCGTAGGGCCGTCGGCGGGTGCCGACGGGCAATGGTCCGACAACACCACCCAGCGTAGACACCACACCCGCTTCGGGGCTCGGTGCTCCGCCGGGTCCTGGGCTGCGGCAGGATGGACATCACCTGGTAGGTACGCGTTCACGCGCGTCCCCTACTGAAGACAACCGCTGGAGACGCCTGGTGAGTTCCCCAGATCCGCATGCGTTGGACAAGCACAGCCCGGACGAGCACGGCCGCGCGCCGCACGACGCCGAAATCCGCCCTGAGCACGGCGACGGCGCCCAGAGCGTTCGCCAGCCGCGAAATCCGGCGGGTCCCGCCCGCCGGGGCCCCGTGATCGCCGTCACCGGCGCCGCGGCCGGTGTCGGCGCTGCCCTGGTGAGCCGGCTGGTCGCCTCCGAGGAGGTCAAGGCGGTCGTCGCGATCGACGAGCGGCGGGGCGACTGCGCCGAGGCGCAGTGGCACGTCCTGGACGTACGGGACCCCGCGATCGCCGAGAAGCTGCGCGGCGCGGACGTGGTGGTCCACCTCGCGCTGGACCTCGACCTGGAGACGGACCCGGCGGCCCGTACGGCGTACAACGTGCGCGGCACCCAGACCGTGCTGACCGCCGCCGCGGCGGCCGGGGTGCACCGCGTCGTGCTGTGCACCTCGGCGATGGTCTACGGGGCGCTCCCGGACAACGACATCCCGCTCTCGGAGGACTCCGAGCTCCGCGCGACCGCCGAGGCGACCGGTCTCGCCGACCTCCTGGAGATCGAGCGGCTGGGCCGGCGGGCGCCGCGCGCGCACCCGGGCCTGAACGTCACGGTGATCCGCCCCGCGGTCCTGGTCGGCGGTACGGACACGGCGCTGACCCGGTACTTCGAGTCCCCGCGCCTGCTCGTGGTGGCTGGCTCCCGGCCGACCTGGCAGTTCTGCCACGTGGAGGACCTGGTCAGCGCCCTGGAGTACGCGGCGCTGGAGAAGGTCGAGGGCGAGCTGGCGGTCGGCTGCGAGGGCTGGCTGGAGCAGGAGGAGGTCGAGGAGCTGAGCGGCATCCGCCGCATGGAGCTCCCCTCGGCGGTGGCGCTGGGCGCGGCCGCCCGGCTGCACCGGATCGGCCTGACGCCGTCCCCGGCCGGGGACCTCGCGTACACGATGCACCCGTGGGTGGTCAGCGTGAGCGGGCTGCACGCGGCCGGCTGGCGGCCCCGCTGGACGAACGAGGAGGTGCTGGCCGAGCTCCTCCAGGAGGTCGCGGGCCGCCACACGGTCGCGGGCCGCCGGCTGGGCCGCAAGGACGCCGCCACTGCCGCCGGCGCCGCGGGCGCCACGGTCGCCCTCCTCGGCGCCGCCGCCGCGGTCCGCCGCGCGCGCCGCCGCCGCGGCATCTGACCCCAGGAGGCGGCCCCGGTCGACCCCGGTCGATCCTGGGCGGCGACCGGGGGCCCCGGAGCCGCTCCCGGGGGCCCGGAACCGCTCCCGGGGGCTCCGGAGCCTCACCCGGCGCTCCCGGCGGTCCCCGGATCCGCTCCCGGCGGTCCCCGGATCCGCTCCCGGCGGTCTCGGAGGTCCCGAGCCGCTCCCGGCGGATCCGGAGGCCCCACCCGGAGGCTCCGCAGCCTCACCCCAGCGGCCCCGGGGGCCCGGAGCCGCTCCCGGCGGGTCCGGAGGTTCTGTAGGAGGCTCCATATCCGCAGGTCGTACACCCGGTCGAATCGGCTCTATCGCCGGGCGGGACGGGTGGTGCACGATGGCTTCATGGCACCGCATTTCGACCACCCCGGCGAGCAGGCCGCCCAGGACCCCGTCCGGCTCCTCGCGATCCGTGAGACCCCGCTCTCGCTCGACGAGGTCTTCAAGGCCGTCGGCGACGACGCGACGGGCGGTACGGCGCTCTTCGTCGGCACGGTGCGCAACCACGACGGCGGGGCGGACGTCGACGCGCTGGGCTACTCCTGCCACCCCTCCGCCGAGGCGGAGATGCGCCGTGTCGCCGAGCGCGTCGTGGCGAAGTACCCGGTCCGCGCGCTCGCGGCCGTGCACCGGACCGGGGACCTGTCCGTCGGCGACCTGGCGGTCGTCGTCGCCGTTTCCTGCCCGCACCGCGGCGAGGCCTTCGAGGCCTGCCGCATGCTGATCGACGACCTCAAGCACGAGGTCCCGATCTGGAAGCACCAGAGGTTCTCCGACGGCACCGAGGAGTGGGTCGGGGCCTGCTGACCCCGGCGAAGCCCCCGCGTGCGGGGTCGCCCCCGCAAGGCGGTACCGTCACACCCGTTCGGCCGCGCAACACGCCCTCGATTTGCGTAACCCCCCTCCGGGCATGAGCGTTGAAGCCACCAACGACAGGTACTTTTCGGGGTAGGGAGGCAGGCCGATGGCGTCTCTGGCGTGGTTGCTGATTCCGCTCTTCGCCGCGATCGGGGCGGCGATATGGGGCAGCTGGGCGGCCCGCGACCGCACGCAAGGTGACATATCCGAACTCGCGGGCTACGCGCGATTCCGCGAGGCGATGGACCGGTCCGACCGGTCCGAGTCGAGGGCTCCGGCAGCGAGGGCCACGGCGCATTCCGGTTCCGACGCCGTCTGAGCGTCCCGGGAGCGCCGGTGAGGATCCCCGCCGGTGAGAATCCCCTGAGAGTTCCGCGTACGGCGCCCGTACGGACCGGCCCCGGGGGCCGCCCGCCAGGGCAGTCCCGTACTGTCGATCCATGCCACGCCGCACTGCGACGATGCTCGCTTCCACCCTCATGCTGTTCGTGCTGTTCTGCACGGGGTTGTTCATCAAGGTCCCGTACGCGGAGATGAGCCCGGGCCCGACCGTGAACACGCTCGGGGACTCGCGCGGCGAGGCCGTCCTCAGCATCTCGGGGCGCAAGACGTACCGGACCAGCGGGCACCTGAACATGACCACGGTCCGCGTCACGGGCGCGGACTACGACATGAACCTGCTGGAAGCGGTGTACGGCTGGCTGGCCGGCGACAACATCGTCGTGCCGCACGACAACCTGTACCCGAACGGGAAGACGGACAAGGAATCCACGCAGGAGAACGCCGAGGAGTTCAGCCAGTCGCAGGAGAGCGCCAAGGTGGCCGCCCTCAAGCAGCTCGGCATCCCGGTGAGCGCCCGCGTCGTGGTCTCCTCCGTCGTCAAGGCCAGCCCGTCCGAGGGCAAGCTGCACGCCGGCGACGTGATCCAGGCCGTGGACGGCACCCCGGTGAAGGAGCCCGGTGACGTCGCCAAGCTCGTCACCAAGCACAAGGCCGGCGAGCCCGTCGAGTTCACGATCGTGCCCGCCGCCGAGGCGGCCGAGGCCGAGCGCGCGCACCGGGAGCCCGGCAGCCCGACCAAGATCACGATCACCTCGGGCAAGGCGGAGGGCGACGGTCACGCCATCGTCGGCATCCGGGCGGGCACCGACCACACCTTCCCGTTCACGGTCGACATCAAGCTCGCGGACGTCGGCGGCCCGAGCGCCGGCCTGATGTTCGCGCTCGGCATCGTCGACAAGCTGACCCCCGAGGACCTGACCGGCGGGAAGTTCATCGCGGGCACCGGCACCATCGACGACGAGGGCAAGGTCGGCCCGATCGGCGGCATCCAGATGAAGACCATCGGCGCCCGCCAGGCCGGAGCCGAGTACTTCCTGACCCCGGCCGAGAACTGCGCCTCCGCCTCCGCCCAGGTGCCCGACGGGCTCACCCTGGTCAAGGTCTCCACCATCGACGACGCCACGAAGGCGCTGGAGAAGATCGGCAAGGGGGACACGGCCGGGCTGCCGCGCTGCGACAAGCCCTGACCGGCCCCCCCGGCCGTACGGCGCGCCCTACGAGAAGGTCGCGGCCAGCGCCTCCGCCAGCCCGGGCACCAGGCCGCCGCCGGTGAGCACCTCGGTCGAGGAGTCCTTCTCGCGCAGCCGGACGGCGGACTCGCGCGACCCGTCGCGCAGCACGGCCACGGTCAGCCGCACCTCCTGGCGCTCCGGGTGCCCGGCGACCCACTTCGCCAGCTGCTTGTCACTGAGCCCCTCCGGTACGGAGGCCTCCGCGGTCGGCGGCAGCATCAGCCGCTCCACCGTCAGCGCGCAGCCGGCGACCGACGGGGGCCACTGGATCGTGCCCAGGAACTTGTCGAGGGCGGTCCCGGCCGGCAGCTTGTCCTGCTCGATCGGGGTGAGGGAGGACTTGCCGGTGTCGTCCTGGTCGAGACCGAGCTGGCTCGCGAGGCGCGGCTCCTGCCTGCGGAGCTTTGCGGTGTCGACGAGGGCGAACAGCCGGGCGGGCTGGTCCCAGCCCAGGCCGGCCGCGTACTCGTCGATCTCAAGGCAGGCACGGGTCAGCGGACTGGCCGCCATGGGAGTGCCGGGGGAAGGCGAAACATTGGACATGGACAACATCCTGCCTCCTTTCCGACGGATACCGGGAACTGACTAAAGCCTCAGTAAGTTGCATGAGTGGGCCCTACGATCGGGGGCCCCGTTGAATACGAGACCCAGCGACTTTCAGAGGTGCGCACCTTGGCTTTCCAGATGCCGGACCGCGGCGGAGGCCCTTCGGGGCCACGGATGAGAGTCGGCCGCCCGTCCCGGCGTGCCCGCACTCTGCTGATGACCTTGGGTGTCCTGGCCGTTCTGGCCATGGCGTTCATCATGTTCGCGGGCTTCTGGACGGACTGGCTCTGGTTCCGCTCCGTGAACTACACCGTTGTCTTCACCACCACGCTGTGGACCAAGATCGGCCTGTTCGCCGTCTTCGGCCTGCTGATGGCGGGCGCCGTGGGCTTCAACATCTGGCTGGCGTACCGGCTGCGGCCGCCGCTCAGCGCGATGTCGATGGAGCAGCAGAGCCTCGACCGCTACCGGATGAGCATCGCGCCGTACAAGAGGTGGCTGCTCCTGGGCATCGCCGCCCTCGTCGGCATGATCGCGGGAGCCTCGGCGGCGGGCCAGTGGAAGACCTGGCTCATGTACGTGAACGGGGTGCCCTTCGGCACGAAGGACCCCCAGTTCAAGATGGACGTGTCGTTCTACACGTTCGACCTGCCCTGGTACCGCTTCCTGCTCGGCTTCGGCTTCGCCGCGGTCGTCCTGTCGGTGATCGCCGCCGCCGTCGTGCACTACCTCTACGGCGGACTGCGCGTGACCAGCCCGGGCGCCCGGGCCACCGACGCGGCGACGGGGCACCTGTCGGTGCTGCTCGGCCTCTTCGTGGCCTTCAAGGCGGTCGCGTACTGGCTCGACCGGTACGGGCTGGCGGTCAAGTCCAGCGACTTCAAGGCCGCCGACAACTGGACCGGCCTGCGGTACGTGGACGCCAACGCCTACCTGCCCGCCAAGACGATCCTCGTCGCGATCGCCGCGATCTGCGCCGTGCTGTTCTTCGCGACGCTGTGGCGCCGCGCCTGGCAGCTGCCGGTCATCGGCTTCGGCCTGATGGTGCTCTCGGCGATCCTGATCGGCGGGCTCTACCCGGCGATCGTGCAGAAGTTCCAGGTCCAGCCGAACGAGCAGGCCAAGGAATCCCCGTACGTCCAGAAGAACATCAAGGCGACGCGCGACGCCTACGGGATCGCCGGCTCCGAGGTCTCGGACTACCCGGGCGTGCCGCAGACGGACGACAAGGCCAAGCTGCGGCAGGCGGCCGACACCACGGCCAGCGTCCGGCTCCTCGACCCGAACATCGTGTCCCCGGCCTTCCAGCAGCTCCAGCAGGTCAAGGGCTACTACGCCTTCCCGTCCACGCTCGCCGTGGACCGGTACAGCGGCCAGGACACCGTCATCGGGCTGCGCGAGCTGAACATCGGCGGCATCCCGAAGAACAACTGGATCAACGACCACTTCAAGTACACGCACGGCTACGGCGTGGTCGCGGCCAAGGGCACCACCGTGAAGGACGGCGCCCCCGACTTCACCCAGTCCGACCTGCCCTCCAGGGGGATGTTCGGCACCGACTTCGAGCAGCGCATCTACTACGGCGAGCGGACGAAGCAATACTCGATCGTCGGCGGCCCGCAGAAGGAGCTCGACTACTCCGACGACAAGGGCGAGAAGGAGACGAGCTACCAGGGCAAGTCCGGGGTCAACCTGGACAGCCCCGTCAACCGGGCCGCGTACGCGCTCGCCTTCAGCGAGCCGCAGATCCTGTACTCGGGCGCCATCGGCGAGGGCTCGCGGATCCTGTACAACCGCACGCCCAAGGAGCGCGTCGAGGCCGTCGCGCCGTGGCTGACCATCGACGGCGCGCCGTACCCGGCCGTCGTCGACGGGAAGGTCGTCTGGATCGTCGACGCGTACACGACCACGAACGGTTACCCGTACGCCTCGCGCACCACGCTGGGCGACACGACCGCGGACTCGCTGACCAACAGCCAGCGCGCGGTGGTGGCGCAGGAGAACCAGGTCAACTACATCCGGAACTCGGTGAAGGCCACCGTCAACGCCTATGACGGCACGGTCAACCTGTACCAGTGGGACACCAAGGACCCGGTCCTGAAGACCTGGATGAAGGCGTTCCCGGGCACCGTGAAGCCCAAGAGCGACATCTCCAAGGCGCTCATGGACCACCTGCGCTACCCGCAGGACCTCTTCAAGGTCCAGCGCGAGCTGCTCACCCGGTACCACGTCACCGACCCGCAGACCTTCCTCAGCGGCAGTGAGGCCTGGGCCGTCCCGGACGACCCGACGGCCAAGGCGGGTACGGCGCTGCCGCCGTACTACCTGTCGATGAAGATGCCGGGCCAGCAGGAGAAGGACCAGGTCTTCTCGCTCACCACGACGTTCACTCCGAACGAGCGGCCCAACCTGAGCGCCTACATGGCGGTCAACGCGGATCCGGGCACCCCGGACTACGGGAAGATCAGAATCCTGAAGCTGCCGACGAGCAAGCCCGTCGACGGCCCCAAGCAGGTGCAGAGCAAGTTCCAGTCGGAACCGAAGATCGCCGAGTCCATCCGCCTGCTGCGCGGTGGCGACTCCGAGGTCGAGTACGGGAACCTGCTTGCGGTACCGCTCGAAGGCGGAATGCTCTACGTGGAGCCGGTGTACGTGCGCAGCTCCACGCTGAAGTACCCGCTGCTGCGCAAGGTGCTGGTGACCTACGGCAATCAGACGGCCTTCGAGGACACCCTGGACAAGGCGCTGAACGTGGTATTCGGTGCCGAGGCGCCGACCACGCCCGTGCCGCCGCAGCAGCCGCCGGGCGAGGGCACCGTCACGCCGCCGACCGCGCAGAACCCGACCGTCAAGGCGGCCCTGGACGACGCGACGAAGGCCATCGACGCCGCCGAGAAGGCCCGTCAGGCTGGCGACTGGGCGGCCTACGGCAAGGCCCAGGACGAGATCAAGGCCGCGCTGCAGCGGGCGATCGAAGCCGAGGCGAAGGCGACGGCGCCCAAGACGGGCGGCTAGGCCGCGGCTGGACCGCCCGCCGGTCCCGCTTGGTAATGGCTCCGTCCCGCGTCGTGATACTGTGGTTTCACCGACGCGGGGTGGAGCAGCTCGGTAGCTCGCTGGGCTCATAACCCAGAGGTCGCAGGTTCAAATCCTGTCCCCGCTACTGAAGATGAAGGCCCGGATCCATGGGATCCGGGCCTTCGTCATGTCCGGGGCGGCCGTGGTTTCACGACGTGGGGTAGCTGGGGCGGGTGAGTTGGGGCAAGACCGTGTTTGACTTGTCTCCCTGTGGGCATGTCGACAAAACGCTGTAGTGACCTCACTGGCTGCGACATACCAGGTGTACGCGGGTAGCAGGTGATGCGACGATGGGATTTATGGGGGACAGGTCAACTCTGCTGGAGACAGGGCGGTTTGTGAGGGCGGAGGCCGAGCCGGACGCGGGTGCCGTGGAGGAGGCTCAGACCGTTAACGCGCAGACCGCACTGACCGATGCGGATTTCGCGGATGAGGCGTTCGTCGAGGCGGACGCGGCGAGCGACGCCGAGCTCGAAGCCCGGCACCGGGTGGCCGCCGACAAGGGGGACGCGGGTGCCATGAGCGTGCTCGGCGCCCTGCTGCTGCGCCGCGGCGACCTGGCCGGGGCGGAGCCCTACCTGCGCGGCGCCACTGCGGGAGGGGACCGCGCCGCCGCGAACAACCTGGGCGTACTCCTGCACCAGCGCGGCTACCCCGACGAGGCGGCCGGCTGGTGGCGGGTCGCCGCCGTCGCCGGATCCGCCCCGGCCGCGCACGCGCTGGGCCGCCACTACCGCGAGCGGGGGGACGAGCCGGCCGCCGAGTACTGGATGCGCCAGGCGGCGGAATCCGGCCACGCGCTCGGCGCGTACGGGCTGGCCGACCTGCTGGAGCACCGCGGCGACAAGGGCGTGGAGCGGTGGTTCCGGGCCGCCGCCGAACAGGGGCACCGCGAGGCGGCGTACCGGCTCGCCCGGCACCTGCGCAAGGGCGACCCGGCCGAGGCCGAACAGTGGTACCGGCAGGCCGCCGCGCGCGGGCACCGGCGTGCCGCGCTGCACCTGGGCGCGCTGCTGGAGGCGCGCGGCGAGCTCAAGGAGGCCGGGCGCTGGTACCTGACCTCCGCCAAGCAGGGCGAGGCGCGGGCGGCGTGCGCGCTCGGCTTCCTGCTGCGCGACGCCGGGGACGAGGAGAGCGCGGCCGCGTGGTGGCACCGGGCCGCGCAGGACGGCGACGGCAACGCGGCGAACGCGCTGGGCGCCCTGCACGCGGCGCGGGGGGAGACCCAGACCGCCGAGCGCTGGTACCGGGCCGCGATGGACGCGGGCGACCAGAACGGGGCGTACAACCTCGCGCTGCTGTGCGCGGCGCAGGAGCGGACCGCGCAGGCCGAGCAGTGGTACCGGCGCGCGGCGTACGCGGGGCACCGCGAGGCCGCCAACGCGCTGGCGATCCTGCTCCTCCAGGGCGGCGACGCGGCGGGCGCGGAGCCCTGGTTCTCCAAGGCGGCGGAGGCGGGGAGCGTGGACGCCGCGTTCAACCTCGGCATCCTGTTCGCCAGTCGCGACGAGGACCGGACGGCGCTGAAGTGGTACGAGCGGGCCGCGTCGGCCGGGCACACCGACGCGGCGCTCCAGGTCGGGATCGCGCTGGTCCGGGACGGGGAGGAGCGCGCCGCGGAGCGGCACCTGCGGTGCGCGGCGGGCGGCGGCAGCGCGGAGGCCGCGTTCCGGCTGGCCTCCCTGCTGGAGTCGCTGGCCCCGGCGCCGGAGCCGGTGGCGCTGGGCGAGCCGGTGGGCGGCGTCGCGCGCACCGAGAGCGAGGAGTGGTACGAGCGGGCGGCCGAGCAGGGGCACCGGCGGGCGCAGGTCCGGGTCGGGATGCTGGCGGCCGCGCGGGGCGATCTGGCGGTCGCGGCGCGGTGGTACCGGGAGGCGGCGGAGGCCGGATCCCGCAACGGGGCGTTCAACCTGGGGCTGCTGCTGGCCCGGGAGGGGAACGAGCCGGAGGCGGCCCTGTGGTGGACCCGGGCGGCGGTGGCCGGGCACGGCCGGGCCGCGCTGCGGCTGGGGCTGCTGGCGGCGCGGCACGGGGACCTGGCGGAGGGGCAGAAGTGGTGCGTGCGGGCCATGGAGCTGGGGCCGGCCGAGGTCTCGGAGCGGGCCGCCCGGTTGCGCGACGCGCTGGCGGAGGAACTCTCGGCCTGAGCCGGCTGCCGCCGGCCCGGCCGGCCGCCCGCCTGGCCTGCCCGGATGCCGTCCGTTAGGCGATTTGCATCTGCCGACAGCGTCCCCGTACAGTGGGGTTTACCGACGCGGGGTGGAGCAGCTCGGTAGCTCGCTGGGCTCATAACCCAGAGGTCGCAGGTTCAAATCCTGTCCCCGCTACTGAAGGACTCAGGGCCCGGATCCAATGGATCCGGGCCCTGAGTCGTTGGCCCGTGGAAATTCGGCCCGTGGAAATTCGGCCGGCGGGAAGTCGGCCAGCGGGAAGGGGCCCCGGGAGCGATCGCTCCCGGGGCCCCTTCCCGCGTTCTCGGCGGCCAGGCGCTACGCGCAGTTCGGGCAGAGGCCGCGGTACGTCACCTCGACGCCCGACACCGTGAAGCCGAAGCGCTCCGAGTCGGGGAGGTCGGCCAGCGGGTTGCCGGCCGGGTGGACGTCGCGGATCGCGCCGCACCGGGCGCAGACCAGGTGCTGGTGCGGGCGGTGCGCGTTCGGGTCGTACCGCTTCGCGCGCCGGTCCGTGGACACCTCCAGGACCTCGCCGAGGGTCACGAGCTCGCCGAGCGTGTTGTAGACCGTCGCCCGGGAGATCTCCGGCAGCTTGGCCACGGCGCGCGCGTGCACCTCGTCGGCCGTCAGGTGCACGTGGTCACCGTCGAGCACCTCGGCCACGACGCGCCGTTGTGCGGTCATGCGCCATCCGCGTCCGCGAAGTCGTTCCAGCAGGTCACTCATACCGCCAGCCTAACAGCGCGGCGATCCCGTGTAGAAGTCGAAGCAGTGTTGAATTGGATGCTGGCTTGACTTAGACAAAGTCCATCGTAGGATCGATTACGGCACACGCCAAGGACAGGTGCAGGTGGCAGGAATGACGCAGGAGGCGCACGTGACGCAGGGACCGCTCACCACGGAGGCCGGGGCTCCGGTCGCGGACAACCAGAACAGCGAGACCGCCGGCATCGGCGGGCCCGTTCTCGTCCAGGACCAGCTGCTCCTCGAAAAGCTCGCCCACTTCAACCGCGAGCGCATCCCGGAGCGCGTGGTGCACGCCCGCGGCGCCGGTGCGTACGGCACCTTCACACTGACCCGTGACGTCTCCCAGTGGACCCGCGCGAAGTTCCTGTCCGAGGTCGGCAAGGAGACCGAGACCTTCCTGCGCTTCTCCACCGTCGCCGGCAACCTCGGATCGGCCGACGCCGTGCGCGACCCCCGCGGCTGGGCGCTGAAGTTCTACACCGAAGAGGGCAACTACGACCTCGTCGGCAACAACACCCCGGTGTTCTTCATCAAGGACGCCATCAAGTTCCCGGACTTCATCCACACCCAGAAGCGCGACCCGTACACGGGCTCGCAGGAAGCCGACAACGTGTGGGACTTCTGGGGCCTGAGCCCCGAGTCCACCCACCAGGTGACCTGGCTCTTCGGTGACCGCGGCATCCCGGCCTCCTACCGCCACATGAACGGCTACGGCTCGCACACGTTCCAGTGGAACAACGAGGCCGGCGAGGTCTTCTGGGTCAAGTACCACTTCAAGACCGACCAGGGCATCAAGAACCTCACCCAGGCCGAGGCCAACCGGCTCGCCGGCGAGGACCCGGACTCCCACCAGCGCGACCTGCGCGAGTCCATCGAGCGCGGCGACTTCCCGACCTGGACCGTGCAGGTCCAGATCATGCCGGCGGCCGAGGCGGCCCAGTACCGGTTCAACCCGTTCGACCTCACCAAGGTGTGGCCGCACGAGGACTACCCGCCGATCGAGATCGGCAAGCTGGAGCTCAACCGCAACCCCGAGAACGTCTTCGCCGAGGTCGAGCAGAGCGTCTTCTCCCCGGCGCACTTCGTTCCCGGCATCGGTCCCTCCCCGGACAAGATGCTCCAGGGCCGTCTCTTCGCGTACGGCGACGCCCACCGCTACCGCGTCGGCATCAACGCCGACCACCTGCCGGTGAACCGCCCGCACGCCACCGAGGCGCGCACCAACTCCCGTGACGGCTCCCTCTACGACGGCCGCCACAAGGGCGCGAAGAACTACGAGCCGAACAGCTTCGGCGGCCCGTTCCAGACGGACCGTCCGCTGTGGCAGCCCATCGCGGTCACCGGCGGTACGGGCGACCACGCCGCCCCGGCGCACTCCGAGGACACCGACTTCGTGCAGGCGGGCGACCTCTACCGGCTGATGTCCGAGGAGGAGAAGTCGCGCCTGGTCGAGAACCTGTCCGGGTTCATCGCCAAGGTCTCCCGCGACGACATCGCCGAGCGGGCGATCGCCAACTTCCGTCAGGCCGACGGAGACTTCGGCAAGCGTCTGGAGGCCGCGGTCCAGGCCCTCCGCGGCTGAGCGTCCGCACGCGCCGAGGGCCGAGGGGCCGGACCCGCCCGGGGTCCGGCCCCTCGGCTTGCGCGGCTACGCGGCCAAGCGGCCAGGCGGCTACGCGGCCACGCGGCTGCGCCGGGCGGGTACCCAGCAGCGGATGATGTCGCGTACGGACACGATGCCCACCGGGCCGCCGTCCTCCAGCACGATCAGGTGCCGGAAGCCGCCGTGCGCCATGGCCTCGGCGGCTTCCTGGAGCGTTGCCTCCGGGGTGCAGAAGACGACGTTGTTGGTGGTGTGGGCGCCCACGGACTCCCGGTCGGGATCGTGGCCGGCGCCGATCGAGTTGAGGATGTCGCGCTCGGTCAGGATGCCGATGCCGCTGTGTTCGGGATCGAGGACGACGGCGGCGCCGACGCGCCGGCCGGACATCAGGCAGGCCGCCTGACGGAGGGAATGGGCGGGTCCGAGGGTGAGGATCACGGTGCTCATGGCGTCGCGGACGAGCATGAAGGGAGCCACCTCCTGGGTGAGCCGTCCGCCTCGCACTTAGAGAAGGGCTTCACAAGCGCACAAGCGGGCGGATCCTCAGATTCCCACGAACACGGAGGGTCATCAAGAGGGCGCGCTCGGCACGCGCTCAGCACGCGCGCGGCAAGGGAGCGCACGGGCCGCGCGTCAGGCGCGCGGGCGCAGGTGCCCCAGCATCTCCTCGTGCAGCAGCCCGTTCGACGCCGCCGCGTTGCCGCCGTCCACCCCGTCGGCCCCGTCCAGGCTGGTGAAACGGCCGCCCGCCTCCTGGACCACGACCGCGAGGGCCGCCATGTCCCACAGGTTCAGCTCCGGCTCGGCGCACAGGTCCAGCGAGCCCTCCGCGACCATCATGTACGGCCAGAAGTCGCCGTACCCCCGCGTACGCCAGCACGCCCGGGTCAGCTCCAGGAACCCGGGGAGCCGGCCCTGCTCCTCCCAGCCGGTCAGCGAGGAGTACGCGAAGGAGGCGTCGCCCAGGGAGCCCACCTTCGAGACGCCGAGCCGCACCGGGTCGCCGCCCAGCGCGCCGCCCGCGAACGCGCCCCCGCCCTCGGCCGCCCACCAGCGGCGGCCGAGCGCCGGCGCGGAGACCACGCCGACCACGGGGCGGAAGACCCCGTCCCGGCCCTCGGCCATCAGGGAGATCAGGGTCGCCCAGACGGGGACGCCGCGCACGTAGTTCTTCGTACCGTCGATCGGGTCCACGACCCAGCGGCGCGGGCCGGAGCCCTCCAGGCCGTACTCCTCGCCCAGGATCGCGTCGTCCGGCCGCGCGGCCAGGATCCCGGCCCGGATGATCTCCTCCGCGGCCCGGTCGGCCTCGCTCACCGGCGTCATGTCCGGCTTGGTCTCGACCTTCAGGTCAAGGGCGCGGAACCGCCGCGTCGTGGCGGCGTCCGCCGCGTCGGCGAGTTCGAGGGCAAGGCGCAGATCATCGTCATACTCGGGCATGGCCGAACAGTATCGGGACTGCCCCGGCCCGGCGAACGAGGTCCGCGGTGCGGTCGCCCACGCGCCCTTGACAGGATCTGTCGGCCCGTCAACTCTGGCGAAAGGAGTCCGGGGGAGCCGAGGGGAGGCGCGGATGCCGGCAGCGCGGGAGTCCTTGCTGGAGGCGGCGGGAGCGGCGCTCTCGGCGCGTCCCTGGCCGGCCGTCCGGATGGTCGACGTGGCGGCGGCCGCCGGGGTGTCCCGGCAGACCCTCTACAACGAGTTCGGCGGCAAGGCGGGCCTGGGCCGCGCCCTGGTGCGGCGCGAGGCCGACCGGTACCTGTCCGGGGTGGACCTGGCCCTCGCCGCCCCGGCGGAGCAGGGCGAGCGCCTCGCGGCCGTGGCGGAGTGGACCGTACGGGCGGCCCGCGCGCATCCCCTCGTACGGGCCCTGCTGACCGGGTTCTGGGACGGGAGCCTGCCCGTGCCGCCGGGGGAGCCCGCCCGGCCCGGGGCGGCGGCGCTGGGCCCCGGGGACCTGACCCGGGCCGTGCGCGAGCGGGCGGCGCTCGCGCTCACCCCGGAGGACGGGGCGCGGCAGGGGGAGCTGGCGCTGCGCCTCGCGCTCTCCTACGTGATCGTCCCCGGCGAGGAGCCCGGGATCGGGGAGCTGCTGCGGCTGCTCAGTGCGCCGAGCCGGACAGCTGGAGACCGATGACGCCGAGGATCACCAGCGAGATCGAGACGAGTTTCAGCGTGGACACCAGGTCGCCGAGGAAGATCATCCCGTAGATCGCGGTCCCGGCCGCGCCGATCCCCGTCCACACCGCGTAGGCGGGGCCCACGTCCAGCTTCTTGAGCGCCAGCGTGAGCAGGCCGAAGCTGCCGAGCGCGAAGCAGGCGAACGCCACCGTCGGCCACATCCGGGTGAACCCGAGGGACAGCTTGAGGCAGACCGCGAAGCCCGTCTCCAGGACCCCGGCGACAATGACGAGCAGCCACGCCATGGCGAATGCCTCCCCGCGTCAGGTGACGACACGTCACTTGGTGCGATGATGGATTTATCCCGACACGGCCATCGACAAACACGGCGCACCCGCCTGCGGCCCGCCCGCAACCCGCCGGCGCGCCCCGGCGGCCGCTCGGCGCCACCGGCGGTCAGTCGCCCTCGCGGCGCTCCCGCGTCTCCAGCAGCCGCCGCAGCGAGTACAGCCGCGCCGGGTCCGCGTGGCCGTCCTCCACCCACGCGTCGAGCGCGCAGTCCTGCTCGTCGTGGCTACAGGCGCGCGGGCAGCCCTCCGTCCCCGGCACCAGGTCCGGGAAGGCCAGGATCACCCGGGACGGATCCACGTGGTGCAGGCCGAAGGAGCGCACGCCCGGGGTGTCGATGACCCAGCCGTCGCCCGAGGGCAGCGGCAGCGCGAGCGCCGAGGTGGTGGTGTGCCGGCCGCGGCCGGTCACCGCGTTGACGTGGCCGGTGGCGCGCTGGCGGCCCTCGGCGACGAGCGAGTTGACCAGGGTGGTCTTGCCGACGCCGGAATGGCCGACGAAGGCGGTGATCCGGCCGTTCAGGCGCTCGCGCACCCGCTCCGCCGCGTCCCCGGTCGCCAGCTCCTCGCGGTTGGTGACGACGTAGTTCACACCGAGCGTCGAGTAGATCTCCAGGATCTTGTCGGCGGAGGTGAGGTCGGACTTGGTGAGCACCAGCAGCGGCTCCAGCCCCGCGTCGTACGCGGCCACCAGACAGCGGTCGATCATGCGGGGCCGGGGTTCCGGATCGGCCAGGGCCGTGACGATGGCCAGCTGGTCGGCGTTGGCGACGACCACGCGCTCGTACGGGTCGTCGTCGTCGGCGGTGCGCCGCAGGACGGACTTGCGCTCCTCGATCCGCACGATCCGGGCGAGGGTGTCCTTCTTGCCGGTCAGGTCGCCGACGATCCAGACCCGGTCGCCGACCACCGCCGCCTTGCGGCCCAGCTCACGGGCCTTCATGGCGTGCACCGTGCGGTCCTCGACCAGGCAGGTCAGCCTGCCGCGGTCCACGGTGAGGACGAAGCCCTCGGCCGCGTCCTCGTGCTTGGGGCGGATGCTGGTCCGCGGCCGGTTGCCCTTGGGGTTGGGCCGCTGGCGGATGTCGTCCTCGTCGGTGTGCTTGCCGTACCTGCGCATGACCGGCCCTACGCTCCCGCGCCCCGGGCCGTTCGGCCGAGCATGTCGGCCCACATCCGCGGGAAGTCCGGCAGGGTCTTGGCGGTCGTCGCCACGTTCTCGATGAGCACGCCGTCCACCGCGAGGCCGATCACCGCGCCGGCGGTGGCCATCCGGTGGTCGTCGTACGTGTGGAAGGTGCCGCCGCGCAGCGGGCGCGGGCGGATCCGCAGGCCGTCGGCGGTCTCGGTGACGTCGCCGCCGAGGCCGTTGATCTCCCTGGTGAGCGCCGCCAGCCGGTCCGTCTCGTGCAGCCGCAGGTGGGCGACCCCGCGCAGCACCGACTCGGAGTCGGCGAGCGCGGCGACGGCCGCGATGCCCGGGGTGAGCTCGCCGACCTCGCCGAGGTCCACGTCGATGCCGTGGATCTTGCCGGTGCCGGTGAAGACGAGACCCGCGTCGGTCAGCTCGCAGGAGCCGCCCATCTCCGTGAAGATCCGGCGCAGCGCGTCACCGGGCTGCGTGGTGCGGCGCGGCCAGTCCGGGACCGTGACGGTGCCGCCGGTGATCAGGGCGGCCGCCAGGAACGGCTGGGCGTTGGAGAGGTCCGGCTCGACGGTCATGTCGCGGCCCAGCAGCGCGCCGGGCGCGACCCGCCAGACGTCCTTCTCGCCGCCGGCCTCGGGGGTGTCGACCTGGGCGCCCGCCGCGCGCAGCATCTCCACCGTCATCCGGATGTGCGGCATCGACGGCAGGTTGGCGCCCACGTGCCGGACCTCGACGCCCTGGTTGAAGCGCGGGGCGGAGAGCAGCAGCGCGGAGACGAACTGGGAGGAGTTGCTCGCGTCGATCTCGACCGTGCCGCCCTCCAGGGCCCCGCCGCCCTGGACGGTCAGCGGCAGGGCGCCGCGGCCGTCGTCGTCGATCCGGGCGCCGAGGGCGCGCAGCGCGGTGATGACCTGGCCGAGGGGGCGCTCGTAGGAACGGGGGTCGCCGTCGAAACGGATGTCGCCCGAGGCGAGGGTCGCGACGGGCGGCAGGAAGCGCATGACCGTGCCCGCGTTGCCGACGTCGACGGTGGCCGGGCCGTGCAGCGCGGCCGGGATGATCCGCCAGGCCTCGCCGCCGGCTCCCTCGCCCCCGGAGCTGGAGGAGACGGTCTCCTCGATGCCGACGCCCAGCGCGCGCAGCGCGTCCGACATCAGCTGGGAGTCGCGCGAGCGCAGCGGGCGGCGCACCCAGCCGGGTTCGGAGGCCAGCGCGGCCAGGACCAGAGCGCGGTTGGTGACCGATTTGGACCCCGGCACGGTCACGGTGGCGTGGACGGCCCCGTCCGCGAGCGGGGCGGGCCAGAGGGCGTGGAGCGCGGAGGTCTCGGTCATGGGGCCCACTTTAGTGGCTACCCACGGGCCCCGATCTTGATCACGGGCCCGTCTCAGAGGCCGAGGAGCCAGCGCCCGCCGCCGATCAGGGAGCACAGCGCGACGGCGTGGAAGAGGAACAGCCAGACCACCGGGTGCACATGGGTCAGGCGCCCCAGCTGGTCCGCATCGGAATCGGGTGCTCCGCCGTGCCTCCGTTTGGCTTGAAGTTCGAAGACCGGCCGGACCCCGCCCAGCAGCAGGAACCACACCACCACGTACGCGAACGCCGCCTGGACCTCGGCCGAGGTCAGCCAGGACACCAGCACGAACGCCGCGCCGGTGAGGACGACCGTCAGCGCCCCGTACGCGTTGCGGATCATCACCAGCATCGTGACCAGCAGCGCGGTCGCCGCCCACAGCAGCAGGGTGATCCGGTGCGCCGACAGCAGCGCCGCCCCGCCGAGGCCGAGCAGCGAGGGGGCCGTGTACCCGGCGGCGGCGGTCAGGATCATGCCGAGTCCGGTCGGCTTGCCGCGGCTGACGGTGACCCCGCTGGTGTCCGAGTGCAGCCGGATCCCGTCCAGGCTCCGCCCGGTCAGCAGGGCGAGCAGCCCGTGTCCGCCCTCGTGCGCGATGGTCACGGCGTTCCGGGACAGCCGCCACAGCGGGCGGGGGCCCACGGCGGCCAGCGCCACCAGGCCCGTCACGATCACCAGCCACAGCTCGGGCGGGGTCTGTATGCCCGTGAGCCGGTCCCACAGGCCGGCCGTCGTGGTGCTGTCCATAGGGTGGCGGACTCCTTGCGGTGGTGGTCGGGTGTCGTGGCAGTGTGGCAGCCATGTGCGGACGGTATGCGGCGGGTCGTGGGCCCGAGGACCTGGTGGAGCTCTTCGGCATCGAGAAGTGGGAGCCCGAGGAGACCCTGGCGCCCGACTGGAACGTGGCGCCGACGAAAGAGGTCCACGTCGTCCTCGACCGTCCTGTGAAGGACGCCGCGGACCCGCGTCCGGTTCGTCAGCTGCGCGTCCTGAGGTGGGGCCTGGTCCCCTCCTGGGCCAAGAACCCCGAGGGCGCCGCCCGGATGATCAACGCCCGGTCCGAGACCCTCGCCGAGAAGCCGTCCTTCAAGCGCCCCTTCGCGCAGCGCCGCTGCATCATCCCGGCCGACGGCTACTACGAGTGGGTCACCGCCCACGACGAACGGCAGCTGGAGGTCGAGGGCAAGCGGAAACGGGCCCGCAAACAGCCCTACTTCGTGCTCCCCGCCGACGGCTCCGTCTTCGCCATGGCCGGGATATACGAGTTCTGGCGCGACCGGACCCTGCCCGACGAGCACCCGATGGCCTGGTGGGTCACCTGCTCGGTGATCACCACCGAGGCCGAGACCGGCCCGCTGGCCGTCGCCCCCGCCGAGGGGCCGGGCTCTCTCTCGGAGATCCACCCCCGGATGCCGGTGATGCTGACCCCGGACAAGTGGGACCCCTGGCTGGACCCGGCCCGGACCGACCCCGACGAGCTCCGGCACCTGCTGGCACCGCCGCCGGGCGGGCTGATGCGCGCCTACCCGGTGTCCACCGCCGTGAGCAACGTGCGCAACAACGGGGCCGAGCTGCTGACGGAGCTGGCCGCGCCGGAGGAGGCGACCCTCTTCTGACCCGGCATGATCGGCGCATGACCACGCGTACCGAGAGTGTCGACACCCCGGCGGGCGAGGCCCGTGTCACCTGGCACCCCGCGACCGGCGGCGCCGCCGCCCGGCTCGTGCTCGCCGTGAGCCACGGGGCCGGCGGCGGCATCGAGGCCCGGGACCTGCGGGCACTGGCGGCGGCGCTGCCCGCACGCGGCGTCACCGTGGCCCTGGTCGAGCAGCCCTGGCGGGTGGCCGGGAAGAAGGTCGCCGCCGCGCCGAAGGTGCTGGACGAGGGCTGGCGCGGGCTGTGGCCGGCGCTGACGCGGCCCGGGCTGCCGGTGGTGGCCGGCGGCCGCAGCGCCGGGGCCCGGGTGGCGTGCCGGACCGCCGCCGGGCTGGACGCGGCCGGGGTGCTGGCGCTGTCGTTCCCGCTGCACCCGCCGGGCCGGCCGGAGAAGTCCCGGGCCGCGGAGCTGCTGGGCGCCGGGCGGCCCGCCCTGGTGCTCCAGGGCGGCCGGGACCCGTTCGGCCGACCCGAGGAGTTCCCGCCGCCGGCCGCGGACCATCCGTACCGGCTCGTCGAGGTCCCGTACGGTGACCACGGCTTCGCGGTGCCCAAGAAGGCCGGGCCCACGCAGGACGAGGCCCTCGCGGTGATCACGGAGACGACGGCCGAATGGCTCCTGGAACTCCCGCTCTGAGCGCGACCTGACATATTCGGGGGTGATCCGCCTCACCTTTGCCGCCGGACCGGCCCCCAGGCCCGGAATGGGCCGAAATCCCGTGCCGCGCCTGGGAATGCGCCGCCCGGCCGGGCTGTTGACCCACATGTCGGTAAGCACGGGAAACGTCGGAGGAGAGGGAGCGCATGCCCCAGGTCATCAGCCAGAACCGTCCGCAGGCCGCTGACCTGGACTGGACGGTGCTTCCTGCCCCCAAGCGCGGTCTGCTTCGGGCGGCGGAAGCCCGGGATGGTCGACTATTCTCCGATTCGAGCGGGTCCGCTTTCGGAGCCGCCACGCAGTCGGAGGAGGTGGGTCCTGTCGCTGGGACCGACGAAGGCCATGCGGAGGAGACGACCCCCGAGCGCAACGCGCGCTTCGAGCGGGACGCCCTCGGCTACCTCGACCAGATGTATTCGGCCGCGCTGCGCATGACGCGCAATCCGGCCGACGCCGAGGACCTGGTCCAGGAGACGTACGCGAAGGCATACGCGTCCTTCCACCAGTTCCGCGAGGGCACCAACCTGAAGGCGTGGCTCTACCGCATCCTGACCAACACGTTCATCAACTCGTACCGCAAGAAGCAGCGCGAACCCCAGCGCAGTGCGGCCGAGGAGATCGAGGACTGGCAGCTGGCGCGGGCCGAGTCGCACATGTCGACCGGTTTGCGTTCCGCCGAATCGCAGGCGCTCGACCACCTGCCCGATTCGGATGTGAAAGAAGCGCTGCAGGCCATTCCGGAGGAGTTCCGCATCGCGGTCTATCTTGCCGACGTAGAGGGCTTTGCGTACAAGGAGATCGCGGACATCATGGGTACACCCATAGGGACAGTCATGTCGCGACTGCACCGTGGCCGCCGTCAACTCCGCGGAATGCTGGAGGACTATGCCCGTGAGCGCGGGCTGGTCCCCGCCGGCGCGGGAGAGTCGAACGACCTGAAAGGCTCGGGCTCATGAGCTGCGGAGAGCCGCACGAGACGGAGTGCTCTGAGGTCCTGGACCACCTGTACGAGTTCCTAGACCACGAGATGCCCGACAGCGATTGCACGAAGTTCGAGACGCACTTCGGCGAGTGCAATCCCTGTCTGGAGAAGTACGGCCTCGAACAGGCCGTGAAGAAGCTGGTGAAGCGCTGCTGCGGTTCGGACGACGTGCCGAGCGACCTGCGGTCCAAGGTGATGGGGCGGATCGAGCTGATCCGCTCGGGGCAAGCCGTGCCCGAAGGTGACATCACCGATGTCACGGCCGGGCCGGCGAGTCCCGCGACCGGCTGACGGTCTTCCTTTCGAACAACCGCCCCCGGAAGGGCACTTCGTTCACTCGAAGGTGCTAATCCGGGGGCGTCCGCATGGCCCAAAGTGAAAATGCGGCTCGGTTCAACCGGGCCCCCCTTTATTCTCCCCATTCGGTGCCGGTCGGACCGGCGCCGGGGAGGAGAGCGCCATGCGGGTACTTCCGCCGGCGGCGCGCGGCTACATCCTGTGCGCCGTCCTCGCCGCGTCCGCGTGCGCCGCCCCCGCCCTGGCGCGGCCCGCCGCGACGCCCTGGGCGGCGGTGGCCGTCCTCGCGGTCCTCTACGCCGGATGCGAACTCGTCAAGGTCTGCCCGCCGCCGGGCCGCCGCGTGCCCGAGGGCATCGGCTCCTTCTTCCCCGTGCTGCTCGCCGCCGTGTTCCTGCTGCCGCCCGCCGCCGCCGCGCTCGTCGCGATGCCCGGCGGGTACGCCGCGACGGTGACGAACCCGCCCGTCCGGGTACGCCGGGTGTGGCACGCGGCGCAGCAGGCGCTGGCCGCGTGGACCGCCGGGCAGGTGTACGGGCTGCTGAACGGGCCCGCCACGCTCGGCGCGGGCCCCGTCGGCGGGACGGGGCCGCCCGATCCGGCCGGCCGGATCGCCGACTTCCCGTACGCGCTGCTGCCCGCGGCGGCCGCCGCCGTCGCCTTCTGCCTGGTGCTGACCGCCCTCGAAGCGGGCGTCCTGGCCGCCGCCGAACGCCGGTCCGCCGCCTCCGTCCGGCGCGGGCCGCCGGCCGCCGCCCTCGCCCTCGTCCCGCACTGCGTCCACGGCCTCGCCGGGCTGATGATGGCCGTGCTGTGGCGCAGCCCGTACGGGCTGCCGGCCGCGCTGCTGGTGCTGCTGCCGATGTACGTCTCCTGCTGGGTCTTCGCCCAGTACCACCGCGAGCGCGCCGCGCACCGGGCCACGATCCGGGCGCTGGTCCAGGCCGTGGACATCAAGGACCGCTACACGCGCGGGCACAGCGAGCGGGTCGGCCAGGCCTCCGCGATGATCGCCCGCGAGCTGGGGATGGCCGGGGAACGCCTGGAGGTCGTCCGGATCGCCGGGATCCTGCACGACGTCGGGAAACTCGGCGTGCCGACCCGGCTGCTGCGCAAGGACGGGCCGCTGACCCCCGAGGAGCGGCGGGTCATCGAACTGCACCCCGAGTACGGGCACGAGATCGTGCGCGGCATCGGCTTCCTCGGCGAGGCCCGGTCGGCGATCCTGCACCACCACGAGCGGATCGACGGCTCGGGCTATCCCTACGGGCTCGCCGGTGCGCAGATCCCCGAGCTGGCCCGGGTGGTGGCGGTGGCCGACGCCTTCGACGCGATGACCTCGACCCGTTCCTACAGCCGGGCCCGGCCGGTGCCGGCGGCGCTGGCCGAGCTGGAGCGGTGCGCGGGGGCGCAGTTCGACCCGGCGATGGTGGGCGCCCTGACCGACGCCATCGCACGGCACGGCTGGCACCCGGTGGTCACCTCGGACGAGGACCTCCAGGTCATCCCCGCGGGCGACGCCGGGGATGCCGCGAACCCCGGGAGCGCCGCGAACCCCGCGAACACCGCCGACTCCGGCGACGGGGCCGCCCGCGACCCGGCGGCCGCGGGGCAGCAGCCCGTGCCCGCCGGGGAGAGCGGCCGGCGCCGGGGCGGCGGCGGGGGCGGGGGCCGGGGATGAGGCCCTGGGACGCGTGGGCGGTGCGCGGCGCCGCGGTGGCGCTGGCCGCCGCCGGACTGGGGCACACCCTGTGGCACGGCGTCGCCCAGCCCGGCACCGCCCTCGCCTTCGCCGCCCTCGTCGCCCTCGGAGAACTCGCCCGCCGCGACCACCACGAGCACCGCGCCGCCGCATGGCACCTGCCCGCCGAGGACCGCCGGCCCGCGCCGCTCGGCTCCGCCGCGGCCCTCACGTACGCCCTGCTCGGGGAGGCCGCCGGGCACCCCACCCGGCACGGGGCGCTCCAGACCGTGGCCGTCGTCTTCGCGGCCGCCCTCGCCGCCGCCGTCCCGTACATCGCCCGCGGCGGCGGCCACGCACTCGACCTCGTGGCCCGGCGGGTGCTGACCGTCGCCTTCGCCGCCGTCTGTTTCCAGCCGCTCCACCACTCGGGGCGGCTGGAGGACCTGACCGGGCGGGGCCCGTGCCTCGTCGGCTTCCTGCTCGTCCTGCTGGGCCTGACCGCCCTGTGCGACGCGGTGCTCGCGGCCGCGCTGGCCCGGGCCGGGACCGGGTGGCCGTACGGGCCGCTGCTGCGCGACGAGCTGCGCGCCCAGCTCGGCATCGGCTCGGCGATCTGCGCGACCTGCGTGGTCATGGTGCTGGGCGTGGCGGTCGCCGGGCTGTGGGCCCTGCCCGTGTTCAGCCTGCCGCTGCTGCTGACCCAGACGTCCTTCCACCGGATCACCGCGATCCGCGTCACCTACCGCCAGACCATCACCTCGCTGGCCCGGGCCACCGAGATCGCCGGCTACACCCGCCCCGGCCACGCCCGCCGGGTCGCGGCCCTGAGCTGCGCCGTCGGCCGGGAGCTGGGGCTCTCCGAGCGGGAGCTCACGGTGCTGGAGTACGCGGCCCTGATGCACGACATCGGGCAGCTCTCCCTCGTCGACCCCGTCCCGGCGGGGGCCACGGCCGAGCTGCCCGCCGCCGAGGCCCGCCGGATCGCGGAGCTCGGCGGGGAGGTGGCCCGCCGGGCCGGGGTCCCGGCGGAGGTCGCCGTCGTGGTGGAGCTCCAGGCGGACCCGTACCGCCGCCAGCCCGTCGCCGCCCGTATCGTGCGCACGGTCAACGCGTACGACGACCTGGCGGCGGCGATCCTTCACCCGGGCGGCTCACTGGCGGCCCTGGAGCAGCTGAGGCTGGGCACCGGGCGGGACCACCACCCCGAGGTGGTGGAGTCCTTGGCGAGGGTTCTGGCCAGGGGAGGACGTGCCAGAGTTGTTCCCGCCCGACCGGGGTAACCCATGGGTAATGAGCGGTCGTCCGAGCGGGCATGGTTGGATGCCAGTGAGAGTGTCAGTGTGTCCGCAAGGCTGCACCGTAGTCCCCCAGCCACCGCTGGGAGGGTGCCCCCAGGCAGGCGGGAATCGTGAGGATCTTCGGGAAGGTACGGCATAGGCCCTCCGCCTCGTGGCGGCAGGCCACCGACCGCGCGTTCACGCTGATCGGCGACGGTCGGTACGAGGACGCGGGAGCGCTCCTGACCAGAGCGGCGGACCTGGAGCCCTGGCTGTCCGAGTCCTGGTTCAACCTGGCGCTGCTGCACAAGTTCCGGCACGACTGGGAGCAGGCGCGGGCCGCCGGGCTGCGCGCCGTGGCCCTGCTGGACCGGGAGAGCGGCGCCCCGGACTGGTGGAACGTCGGGATCGCCGCGACCGCGCTCCAGGACTGGCCGCTGGCCCGGCGCGCCTGGCAGGCGTACGGGCTGAAGGTGCCCGGGGAGGCCGCCGGGAACGGCGAGCCGGTCGGCATGGAGCTGGGCAGCGCCGCCGTGCGGCTGTCGCCGGAGGGCGAGGCCGAGGTGGTGTGGGGCCGCAGGCTGGACCCGGCGCGGATGGAGGTCCTCTCGATCCCGCTGCCCTCGTCCGGGCGGCGCTGGGGCGAGGTGGTCCTGCACGACGGGGTGCCGCACGGCGAGCGGGTCACCGCGGCCGGGCCCTCGTACCCCGTGTTCGACGAGATCGAGCTGTGGGCGCCCTCGCCGGTGCCGACCTGGGTGGTGCTGCTGGAGGCGGCGACCGAGGCGGACCGCGACGCCCTGGAGCAGCTCGCCTCGGACGCCGGATTCGCGGCCGAGGACTGGTCCTCGTCGGTGCGGCTGCTGTGCCGGACCTGCTCGGAGAGCGCGATGCCGAGCGGCGAGGGCGACGGGGAGCACCTGGATCCGCACGACCACAGCGAGCCGGGGCACCCGGGGCCGCTGGGCCACCGTACGACCGGGTCGGGCTCGCTGTGGGTTCCCGAGCGCGAGTGCGGGATCGCGGCGCCGGCCGGGCTGGTGCGCGGGCTGCTCGACGGCTGGGTCGCGGACAGCCCGGACAGCCGGGAGTGGCGGGATCTCGAAGAAGTCTGCTGAGCCGGGGCCGTAGGCTGTACGGGCACATCGGTGGCCATCGGCGACCACAGGTGAACGGGACTTACGGAAGGCGTACGGCGGACATGGCGCAGCAGGAGAACGAGGTTGTCGGTGTGGTCGGGGACCCGAACGACGGGTACGTCGTGGACACCGAGAACTGTGCGGAGCGCGAGCTCGCCCACCGCGAGCGCGGCACCGCCCGCCCGATCACCGTCGTCGGCAACCCGGTGCTGCACCGGGAGTGCAAGGACGTCACCGAGTTCGGCGACGACCTGGCGCGGCTGATCGACGACATGTTCGCCAGCCAGAAGGCCGCCGAGGGCGTGGGCCTGGCCGCGAACCAGATCGGCGTGGACGCCAAGGTCTTCGTCTACGACTGCCCCGACGACGACGGCGTGCGCCACACGGGCGTCGTGGTCAACCCGAAGCTGGTCGAGCTGCCGGCCGCCTCGCGCGTGCTGGACGACTCGAACGAGGGCTGCCTGTCGGTCCCGACCGCCTACGCCGCGCTGGCGCGCCCGGACTACGCCGAGGTCGAGGGCCGGGACGCGCAGGGCAACCCGATCAAGGTGCGCGGCACGGGCTACTTCGCGCGCTGCCTCCAGCACGAGACCGACCACCTGTACGGGTACCTGTACATCGACCGCCTCTCCAAGCGCGACCGCAAGGACGCCCTGCGGCAGATGGAAGAGGGCACCCCGCGCTACGAGACGGTTCCGAACGCCTGAGCCGCGGTCCGCGGGCCCGGACCGCGGAAGGCGCGCCGGAAGGCGTTCGGGGTGGTGCCCAGCGCGCGCAGGAAGTGGTGGCGCAGGGCGGCCGCGTTGCCGAAGCCGCAGCGTCCGGCGATCGCGTCGACGGTGTCGTCCGTGGACTCCAGGAGCTCCTGCGCCAGCAGCACGCGCTGCCTCAGCACCCACTGGTACGGGGTGGTGCCGGTCTCCTGGAGGAAGCGGCGGGCGAAGGTGCGCGGGGACATCGCCGCCCGCTCCGCCAGCTGCTCGACGGTGATCTCGTCCTCCAGGTGACGGGCCATCCAGCCCATCACCTCGCCCACCGTGTCGCACTCGGTGCGCGGCAGCGGCCGCTGGATGAACTGGGCCTGGCCGCCGTCGCGGTGCGGCGGGACGACCATCCGCCGCGCCACCGTGTTGGCCACCTCGGCGCCGTGCTCCTGGCGCACGAGGTGCAGGCACGCGTCGATCCCCGAGGCCGTGCCCGCGGCGGTGATCACCGAGCCCTCGTCCACGTACAGCACGTCGGGGTCCACCCGGGCCTTCGGGAAGCGCCGGCTCAGGGTCGGGGAGTGCATCCAGTGCGTGGTGCAGCGCCGGCCGTCCAGGAGACCGGCCGCGCCGAGCAGGAAGGCCCCGCTGCACACGCTCAGCACCCGCGCGCCGCGCTCGACGGCCCGGCGCAGGGCGGCCAGCAGCGGTTCGGGGTACTCGCGGGTCGTGGCCTCGCGGTCGGCCGGGACACAGATCAGGTCCGCGCTCTCCAGCCGCTCCAGCCCGTACGGGACGACGATCTCGAAGTGCCCGTCACCGGTGGGGGAGCGGCGGTCCTCCGCCGAGCAGACGGCGAAGTCGTACACGGGCAGCCCCATGTCGCTGCGGTCCACTCCGAAGACCTCGCAGAAGATCCCCAGCTCGAAGGGGGCGACACCGTTGACGAGGGCGACGGCCACATTGGTCAGCATGCCCTCAGTGTGGCAGTAATTCGCTCTTCCATGACAGTGCTGCCACTGTCGATCATGGCGGATCGGGCGGACAGTAGAGGTATGAGCACCTTCGTGAGCTACCTCGTCGTCCTGGCCATCGCCGCCGTCCTGCTCGGCCCCAGCCTGTACGGGGCCCTGCGCGACCGGCGGACCGACCGGCAGCTGCGGGCCGTGGCGACCCGGCTGGTGTGGCTCCCCCGCCAGCGGGCCGGCGGCCTCCCGCCCACCCCGCGCCGGCGCGGCATCCGGCTCGCGGCCCGGTACCGGGGACGACGCCTGGCCCACTAGCCCGCCGGGCCACCGGGCCCGCCGGCCCGGGAACGCGAAGAGCCGGGAAGCGGTCGTCCACCGCCTCCCGGCTCCGGTGCCCGTGCGCCTGCGCGCACGGGCGGGGTCGCTGCCGTGCCTAGAAGTCCTCGTCCAGGTCGACCGTGCCCTCGACCGCGACCTGGTAGGCCGACGGACGGCGCTCGAAGAAGTTCGTCAGCTCCTGGACGCCCTGGAGCTCCATGAACGAGAACGGGTTCTGCGAGCCGTACACCGGCGCGAAGCCGAGGCGGACCAGGCGCTGGTCCGCGACGCACTCCAGGTACTCGCGCATCGACTCGGTGTTCATGCCCGGCAGGCCGTCACCGCACAGGTCGCGGCCGAACTGCAGCTCCGCCTCCACCGCCTCCTTCAGCATGTCGGTGACCTGCTGCTGGAGGGCGTCGTCGAAGAGCTCCGGCTCCTCCTTGCGGACCGTGTCCACGACCTCGAACGCGAAGTTCATGTGCATGGTCTCGTCGCGGAACACCCAGTTGGTGCCGGTGGCGAGGCCGTGCAGCAGGCCGCGCGAGCGGAACCAGTACACGTACGCGAAGGCGCCGTAGAAGAACAGGCCCTCGATGCACGCCGCGAAGCAGATCAGGTTCAGCAGGAAGCGGCGGCGGTCGGCCTGAGTCTCCAGCCGGTCCAGCTTCTCGACCTCGTTGATCCACTTGAAGCAGAACTGCGCCTTCTCGCGGATCGACGGGATCTCCTCGACCGCGTCGAAGGCGGCCGCGCGGTCGTCCGGGTTGGGCAGGTAGGTGTCCAGCAGCGTCAGGTAGAACTGGACGTGCACGGCCTCCTCGAACAGCTGGCGCGACAGGTACAGGCGCGCCTCCGGGGAGTTGATGTGCTTGTAGAGCGTCAGCACCAGGTTGTTCGAGACGATCGAGTCACCCGTCGCGAAGAACGCGACCAGCCGGCCGATCATGTGCTGCTCGGCGGGCGTCAGCTTCGCGAGGTCCGCGACGTCCGAGTGGAGGTCGACCTCCTCGACGGTCCAGGTGTTCTTGATCGCGTCCCGGTAGCGCTCGTAGAAGTCCGGGTAGCGCATGGGGCGCAGGGTCAGCTCGAAGCCCGGGTCGAGGAGGTTCTTCTGGTCGGTGGAGCTCATTACTGGCAGGCCTCGCAGGACTCGGGGTTCTCAAGGGAGCAGGCCAGCGCCTCGGCGTCGGCGACCGCCTGGGGCAGCGCGACGGGGGTGGCCGCCTGCGCGGCGCGGGCGATCTTCGTCGCCGGGCGCGAACGCAGGTAGTACGTGGTCTTCAGGCCCTGCTTCCAGGCGTACGCGTACATCGAGGAGAGCTTGCCGATCGTCGGCGTCTCCAGGAACAGGTTCAGCGACTGCGACTGGTCGAGGAACGGCGTACGGGCGGCCGCCATGTCGATCAGACCGCGCTGCGGGATCTCCCACGCCGTGCGGTACAGCTCGCGCACCTCGGCCGGGATCCAGCCGAAGCCCTGGACGGAACCGCTGGCCTCGCGCAGCGCCTCGCGGCTCTGGGCGTCCCACACGCCGAGCTTCTTCAGCTCCTCCACCAGGTAGCCGTTGACCTGGAGGAACTCGCCCGACAGGGTCTCGCGCTTGAAGAGGTTGGAGACCTGCGGCTCGATGCACTCGTACACACCGGCGATGGAGGCGATCGTCGCCGTCGGGGCGATGGCCAGCAGCAGCGAGTTGCGCATGCCGGACTCGGCGACCCGGGCGCGCAGCGCGTCCCAGCGCTCCGGCCAGTTCAGCTCGGTGTTGTAGTGGTCCGGGTGCAGGACGCCGCGGGCGGTGCGGGTCTGCTCCCAGGCCGGCAGCGGGCCGCTGCGCTCGGCGAGGTCGCAGGAGGCCTCGTACGCGGCCAGCATGATGCGCTCGGAGAGCTTGGTGGACAGCGCCTTCGCCTCGGGGGAGTCGAAGGGCAGCTTCAGCTTGAAGAAGACGTCCTGGAGGCCCATCGCGCCCAGACCCACCGGACGCCAGCGGGCGTTGGAACGCCCGGCCTGCTCGGTCGGGTAGAAGTTGATGTCCACCACGCGGTCGAGGAAGGTCACGGCGGTGCGGACGGTCTCGTCCAGCCGCTCCCAGTCGATCTCGCCGGTCTCCGTCAGGACGAACGCGCCCAGGTTGACCGAGCCGAGGTTGCAGACGGCGGTCTCGCCGTCGTTGGTGACCTCGATGATCTCGGTGCACAGGTTCGAGGAGTGGACGACGGTGCCCGGCTCGGCGGTCTGGTTCGCCGTGCGGTTGGAGGCGTCCTTGAAGGTCATCCAGCCCTGGCCGGTCTGCGCGAGGGTGCGCATCATCCGGCCGTACAGGTCGCGGGCGGGCATGGTCTTGCGGGCCAGGCCGTCCGCCTCGGCCTTGCGGTAGGCGGCGTCGAAGTCGTCGCCCCACAGGTCGACCAGCTCGGGCACGTCGGCCGGGGAGAACAGCGACCAGTCGGCGTCGGCGTTCACGCGGCGCATGAACTCGTCCGGCACCCAGTGCGCCAGGTTCAGGTTGTGGGTGCGGCGCTGGTCCTCACCGGTGTTGTCGCGGAGCTCCAGGAACTCCTCGATGTCCGCGTGCCAGGTCTCCAGGTAGACGGCGGCGGCACCCTTGCGGCGGCCGCCCTGGTTCACGGCGGCGACGGAGGCGTCGAGGGTCTTCAGGAACGGCACGATGCCGTTGGAGTGGCCGTTCGTACCCCGGATCAGCGAACCGCGGGCGCGGATGCGGGAGTACGACAGACCGATGCCACCGGCGTGCTTGGAGAGGCGGGCGACCTGGTGGTAGCGGTCGTAGATCGAGTCGAGCTCGTCCAGCGGGGAGTCCAGCAGGTAGCAGGAGGACATCTGCGGGTGCCGGGTGCCGGAGTTGAAGAGCGTGGGGGAGGACGGCAGGTAGTCCAGGCGGCTCATCAGCCGGTAGAGCGAGGCCACTTCCTCGACGGCCTGGACGCTCTCGTCCGCGGCGAGTCCGCAGGCCACGCGCAGCATGAAGTGCTGCGGGGTCTCGACGACCTGGCGGGTGATCGGGTGGCGCAGCAGGTAGCGGCTGTGCAGGGTGCGCAGGCCGAAGAAGCCGAAGCGGTCGTCCGCGCCCTCGGCGAGCGTGTGCTCGACCAGCGCGTCCAGGCGGGCCGCGTGGGTCTTGACGAACGCGGCGGTGCGGTCGGCGATCAGGCCCTCGCGGTGACCGACGGCGACGGAGGCGGAGAAGGAGGTGGCTCCCTGGCCGGCGGCCTCGTCGCGGACGGCGAGCGTCAGCAGCCGGGCGGCGAGCCGGGAGTACGCCGGGTCCTCGGAGATCAGACCGGCCGCGGCCTCGGTGGCGAGCGAACGCAGCTCGGCCTCGTCGGCGGCGGCGCTGCGGCCGCGCAGTGCGGCGGCGGCGACCCGGCCGGGGTCGGTGTCGGGAAGGTCGGCGGTCAGCTCGGTGAGGGTCCGCAGCAGCGCGGCCCCAGGTCCCCCGGTCTCGATTCCGGTGTCGGACGGGTCGGACTCGGCGCGCGGTGCGGAAGGCGCGATGGTCACGGGGGGAGCTCTCCCTCGCTCGGCTCCGGGGCACCTGCGGTGCGGGGCGCGAGCGGGCGCGCGCGGACAGGGACCTCGGAGGGCACACCGCGCGGCGTCCACCGGCCCAACCGCGGGGCCCGGACGTATCGGCACCCGGTTCGGTCGAGCCGGGCGCACTGTCGGCAGGTCATCGGACTTGCGGTGACACCAATGGGTGTACTTCATACCGTTGCGGGACAGTTCCGGATTCACACCGGATTCCCCTGCGACGACAGCGAGGATGAGCATACATGTGGGGGGCCGTTGATGCGCGACCCCCCACATCTTGTGTCGGCCTGCTACCGGTCCAGTACGCGCAGCTCCAACGCGTAGGTCAGCAGCGGCACCGTGGGGACTGGTGACCAGTCCCGTTCCGGGGTCCGTACGAAGCCCAGCCGCTCGTAGATCCGGTGCGCGGCGGGGCTCTGCGCCCGGGTGGAGAGCAGCAGACGGTTCACCCCTTCGATGGCCAGGGCGCGCTCGGCGCAGGCCCGCACCAGCGCCTCGCCGGCCCCCTTCCCGCGCCCCGCCCGGTCGACGGCCAGCATCCGGAACTCGGCCTCGCCGGGTCCGGCGACGTCGGCCATGCGGCTGCCCGGCGGGGCGAAGGTCACCCCGCCCAGCAGGACCCCGTCGAGCGTGGCGACGATCACCTCGCCCTCCCCGGCCCGCCCGGCGACGTCGCGCAGCACGCGCTCGTAGAAGTCGTCCTCGTTGTCGTCCAGGAGCCCGTCGTCGAGATAGGCCCGCGCGGTGATGTCACCCAGTTCCGCGTAGTCACTGGGCACGGCTGTTCTGATCACGATGTCCATGGGGAACGATTCTGCGGGACGGTCGTCGGTGCCCGGCGCTATCGTCGGATCAGACCGTCGAGGAAGCCGAGCGAGGCATGACCGTGATGACCGACAGGCCCCAGATGCTGACCGCGGACTTCGAGACTCTCGCGCGTATAGGCGCCCGGGAGGTCGAAGGGCTGCGACTTGAGTTCATCACCGGCAAGATGGGGGTCAAAGCGGTGCCGGACGGGGATCACGACCGAATCGTTGTCTGGCTCGCCCGCATGTGCATGCAGTACCGGCCTGAACAGTGGCTGCATGTCGAGCGCGGATTGATGGTCGAGGAGTACCGCTCGGGTCGCGCGCGTCCAGACGCGTTGATGGCCCCGGACGACGCGTTCGTCGGCCAGGGTGAGTGGGCTGATCCGACTCCGGTGTTGATGGTTGTCGAGGTCACCTCGTACGACTCCGACACCGACGGGCGCGACCGCAAAGAGAAGCCCCACGCGTACGCGGAGACCGGCATTCCGGTCTACCTGCTGATCGACCGGGACAACGGCCTGGTTCTGGTTCACAGCGAGCCCGACGGGCAGCGGTACGAGACCGTGCAGACCGTTCCTTTCGGAAAGGACATCTGCCTGCCCGACCCCGTCGGTATCACCCTCCCCACCGAGCCGCTCAAAGACTGGGTGCGCTGAACCCGAGCAACGGCGAAGGGCCCCGCCACCGTCGGCGGGGCCCTTCGCGGAACCGGTTCAGCAGCAGCGGAAGCCCTCGCGGGGGTCCGCCTCGCGGGAGTCCGTGCGGGCCCGCTCGAAGGCGCGGCGGGTCAGGACCTCGGCCGCGGGGTCGTGCGCGCGGGCGTGCGCGACGTACCGGTCGTAGGCCGCCTCGCCCGAGAACTCCCGTACGAAGTACCGCGCCCTCGCCAGCGCCGCGCGGACCCCGCTCACGCCACGGGCTCCTTCGCGCGGCCGCCGCCCGAGTCCAGGCCGGCCGCGGCGAGCTCGGCCCGCTCCTCGGCCGTCGGGATCAGCCCGGCGGGGGCGACGATCTTCGACTCGGTCCAGGGGACCTCGGAGAGCCGGACGCTCGAAGGGTTGCTGATGGCCTTGAAGCAGGTCCGCGCCGCGTCCAGCAGCACGATGACGATGAGGAGCGCGAACAGCGCCGACAGGGCGCCGTCCACCGTGGCGTTGGTGACCACGGTGTGCATCTCGTCCATGTTCTTGGCGGGCGGCAGCACCTTTCCGGCGTCGATCCCGGTCTGGTACTTGTCGCGCTGCGCGAAGAAGCCGACCTTCACGTCGTCCGAGAAGATCTTCTGGTAGCTCGCGGTGAGCGTGACCGCCACGTCCCAGGCCAGCGGGACCCCCGTCACCCACGCCCACTTGAGCCGGCCGGACTTGACCAGCAGCGTCGTACAGACGGCCAGGGCCACCGCGGCGAGCAGCTGGTTCGCGATGCCGAACAGCGGGAACAGCTGGTTGATGCCGCCCAGCGGGTCCTTGACGCCGACCCACAGGAAGTAGCCCCAGCCGCCGACGACGACGGCGCTCGCCAGCCACACGCCGGGCTTCCAGCTGATGTCCTTGAAGGACTTGTGCACGTTGCCGAGGGTGTCCTGGAGCATGAACCGGCCCACGCGGGTGCCCGCGTCGACCGTCGTCAGGATGAACAGGGCCTCGAACATGATGGCGAAGTGGTACCAGAAGGCCTTCATGCCGGCCCCGCCGATGACGGAGGAGAAGATCTGCGACATCCCGAGTGCGAAGGTCGGCGCGCCGCCGGTACGGGAGAGGAGGCTGGTCTCCTCGACGTCCTTGGCGGCCTGCGCGAGCGCCTCGGGCGAGATGGCGAACCCGAAGTGGGTGACGGCCTGGGAGGCGGTCTCCACGCTGGTGCCGATGACGCCGGCGGGGGAGTTCACCGCGAAGAACAGGCCGGGCTCGATGATGCAGGCCGCGATGATCGCCATGACGGCGACGAAGGACTCGGTCAGCATCGCGCCGTAGCCGATGACCCGGACCTGGGTCTCCTTCTGGATCATCTTCGGGGTGGTGCCCGAGGAGACCAGGGAGTGGAACCCGGACAGGGCGCCGCAGGCGATGGTGATGAACACGAACGGGAACATCGAACCGGCGAAGACCGGACCGTCGCCGCGCGCCGCGAAGTCGGTGACCGCGGGCATCTTCAGCGTCGGCATCGCCAGCACCACGCCGACCGCCATCAGCGCGATGGTGCCGACCTTCATGAAGGTGGAGAGGTAGTCGCGGGGCGCGAGCAGCATCCACACCGGCAGCACCGACGCGATGAACCCGTACACGATCATCCAGACGACCAGCGTCTCCTTCTCCAGGGTGAAGGTGGAGGCGAAGGAGGACTCCGCGACCCAGCCGCCCGCGACGATGGCGAGCAGCAGCAGCGCGACGCCGATGACGGAGACCTCGGTGACCCGGCCCGGTCGCAGGACGCGCAGGTAGACGCCCATGAAGAGGGCGATCGGGATGGTCATGCCGATGGAGAAGACGCCCCAGGGGGAGTGCGCCAGGGCGTTGACGATGACGAGCGCCAGCACCGCCAGCAGGATGACCATGATGGCGAACACGGCGATCAGGGCGGCGGCTCCGCCCACGGGGCCGATCTCGTCCCGGGCCATCTGCCCGAGCGAACGCCCGTCGCGCCGGGTGGAGAAGAAGAGGGTGACCATGTCCTGGACGGCGCCGGCGAAGATGACGCCCGCGACGATCCAGATGGTGCCCGGCAGGTAGCCCATCTGTGCGGCCAGTACGGGCCCCACCAGCGGGCCGGCGCCGGCGACGGCGGCGAAGTGGTGGCCGAAGAGCACCCGGCGGTCGGTGGGGTGGAAGTCGACACCGTTGTCAAGGCGTTCGGCGGGGGTGGCGCGGGTCTTGTCCACCTTCAGTACGCGGTCCGAGATGAACCGCGCGTAGAAGCGGTAGCCGATGGCGTACGAGCCCAGGGCGGCGGCGAGCAGCCACGCGGCCGAGATCTCCTCGCCGCGGGAGAGGGCCAGGACGCCCCAGCCGATGGCGCCGATGAGGGCGACGAGCACCCAGGCGGCGACCGACCTGGGCGAAAGGCCGCCCGTGGGAGGGGGCGAGTCCGGAATGGTGTCCGGACTCGCCGTGTTCCGTTCTGTACCTGTTGCTTCCGGTTCCGGCATGATCCCTCGTCCCCTCGTCGATCATCTGCGTAAGCGCAGGGAATCTACGGGGGCCTGCCCGGTGAACGTAAGCCCCCGTCCGCATAGCGGTACGAGAGTCAACTACGGATCAGACGGCGGGGCGCTGGAGTCGGGCGACGAACTTGTAACGATCGCCCCGGTACACCGATCTGACCCATTCGACGGGCTCGCCGTCGGCGTCCAGCGAGTGCCGGGAGAGCATCAGCATGGGCAGCCCGACGTCGGTGCCGAGCAGCCCGGCCTCGCGCGGGGTCGCCAGGGAGGTCTCGATGGTCTCCTCGGCCTCGGCGAGCCGTACGTCGTACACCTCGGCCAACGCCGTGTAGAGGGAGGTGTACTTGGCCAGCGAGCGGCGCAGCGCGGGGAAGCGCTTGGCCGAGAGGTGGGTGGTCTCGATGGCCATCGGCTCGCCGCTGGCCAGGCGCAGCCGCTCGATGCGCAGCACCCGCCCGCCGGTGGCGATCTTCAGCAGTCCGGCGAGGGTGTCGTCGGCCGTCACGTAGCCGATGTCCAGGAGCTGGGAGGTGGGTTCCAGTCCCTGGGCCCGCATGTCCTCGGTGTACGAGGAGAGTTGGAGGGGCTGGGAGACCTTGGGCTTGGCGACGAAGGTGCCCTTGCCCTGGATGCGCTCCAGGCGGCCCTCGACGACGAGCTCCTGCAGCGCCTGCCGGACCGTGGTCCGGGAGGTGTCGAACTCGGCCGCGAGCGTGCGCTCCGGCGGTACCGGCGTGCCGGGGGGCAGCGTCTCGGTCATGTCGAGCAAGTGCCGCTTGAGTCGGTAGTACTTGGGCACGCGCGCGGTGCGGGTTGCCGCCCCGCCCTCCGGCTCCGTGGTCGCCCCTTCGGTGGCCATCGCCGCCCGCCTTCCCGACTCCAGTTTCGCTGCCGTCACCGGCTCCTCCGATATGTGCGGTCACATCGTGACACGGGTGGGAGGACAGGCCTCCTCCCTCCCCCAGGTGTCGGTCCGGTAACGGACCGATCACCCGCTCATTAGACCCTTGACACCCCTATAGGTCTAGGCCAAGCTCCGGTTACTGGTCTACACCAATATGGATCAGATCCCGGCCCCACGTGCAGTACTTCGCGTATGTCGCCGCGGCGGGCAAGGGAAGTGCAGGCAGGCATCCCTGAGGAGGGTGGCGTGAAGCGCAAGCTCATCGCGGCGGTTGGAGTCGCGGGCATGGTGATCGGCCTCGCGGCGTGCGGTGATTCCGACAGCAAGGGGGGCGACGGCAAGGCCTCCGGTGCCAAGGAGCTGACCGTCTGGCTGACGGTCGACGCCCAGAACAACTGGCCGGAGCTGGTGAAGGCGGCCGACGACGCGATTGTCGCCAAGCACCCCGGTCTCACGGTCAAGCACGAGTACTACGGCTGGCCGGACAAGAACGCCAAGCTGGACGCCGTCCTCGCCACGGACAAGGCCCCCGACGTCGTCGAGATGGGCAACTCCGAGATGATCGGCTACATGTCGACCGGTGCCTTCTCCGAGGTCGACGCGTCGAAGTTCGAGAACTCGGCCGCCTGGCTGGACGCCCTCAAGGAGTCCGTGACCTACGACGGCAAGACCTACGGCGTCCCCTACTACGCCGGTGGCCGCGTGGGCACCTGGCGCAAGGACATCGCCGCCGAGGCCGGCGTCACCGCCGCGCCGAAGACCTGGGCCGAGTACACCGCCGCCCTGGACAAGATCCAGGCCGCCAAGGGCGACAAGTTCAGCGCCCTCTACCAGCCCTCGCCGGACTGGTACGCCGCGATGTCCTACGTCTACGACGCCGGCGGCGCCATCGCGAAGAAGGACGGCGACAAGTGGAAGGGCACCCTGTCCTCCGCCGAGTCGCTGAAGGGGCTCCAGCAGTACAAGGAGCTCATCGACAAGTACATGCACGCGGACAAGACCAAGGACGAGTCCGACCGCCCGATCGTCTTCGGCCAGGGCAACGCCGCCGCCATCTTCGCCGCCGCGTGGGAGGGCGCCACCGCGGCCGACCCGAAGAACGACAAGGTCGGCGGGCTGAAGGACAAGCTGGAGAACTTCGTCCAGCCGGGCCCGAACGGCAAGAACCTCCCCGTCTTCCTCGGCGGTTCGGACCTGGCGATCCCGGCCAAGTCCAAGGCCAAGGACATCGCGGCCGAGTGGATCGGCGCCTTCACCGGCGCCCAGGGCCAGAAGGGCCTCATCGCCAAGGGCAACCTGCCCAACAACAAGACGGACCTCGGCCCGCTGAAGGCCGACCCGAAGACCCAGGTCGGCGCCACCGCGGCCGAGTCCTCCTGGTTCGTCCCGACCGCCCCGGGCTGGGGCCAGATCGAGAAGGGCAAGGTCCTCCAGACCATGCTCCAGGAGATCGGCACCGGAAAGAAGTCCGTCGAGGACGCGGCCAAGGCCGCCGACGCGGAGATCGACAAGGTCATCAACACCAAGTGACCTGTAGCCGGCAGGGCCCCGCCAGGGCGGCGGGGCCCTGCCGCCCGTCAAGAGAGGGACCTGCGAGGAGCGCGCGATGAGTGCCGCACAGACAACCACCGCCGACCTGCCGCCGGCGAAGCAGAAGACGTCCACCGGACCCGGAGCCGGGACGGGCAGCACGGGCGCGGCCGGGAAGCGGGCCCGCAAGGGGGCCGTCGCGACCCCCTGGCTGCTGCTCGCCCCGTGCCTGCTGGTCATCGTCCTCGTCATGGGGTACCCGCTCTACAGACTGGTGTCCCTCTCCTTCCAGAGCTTCGGCAAGTCCGAGCTGTGGGGCTTCAAGGACGCGGAGTTCGTCGGCTTCGACAACTTCGCCAAGATCCTCGGCGACGGCGTGTTCTGGGCCGTCGTCCTGCGCACCGTCGTCTTCACGGCCGGCGCGGTCGTCCTGACCATGGTCATCGGCATGCTGATCGCCCTGCTGCTGCAGAAGGTCTCCGGCGTGGTCAAGGCGCTCATCAGCATCGCCCTCGTGGCGAGCTGGGGCATGCCGATCATCGTCGCCACCGCCGTCTTCAAATGGCTCTTCGACGCCGACTACGGCGTCCTCAACTACCTGATGAGCCGCCTCCCGGGCGTCGACATGATCGGCCACAACTGGTTCGCCAGCGGCCCCCAGGGCCTGATGGTGATCATGCTGCTGGTGGTCTGGGGCGCGGTGCCCTTCGTCGTCATCACCCTCAGCGCGGGCCTCACCCAGGTGCCCAAGGAGCTGGAGGAGGCCGCCCGGCTCGACGGGGCGGGCGCCATCGGGGTGTTCCGGCACGTCACCCTCCCGATCCTGAAGCCGATCATCGTCATGCTGACGACCCTCTCGGTCATCTGGGACATGGGCGTCTTCCCTCAGGTGTTCGTGATGCGGGGCGGCAACCCCGAGGCCGAGTTCGAGCTGCTGACCACCTACTCGTACCAGCAGGCCTTCGTGGTCAACGACTACTCGGGCGGCTCCGCGATCGCCCTCGTGACCGTCCTGCTGCTGCTCGGGGTGGTCGCCGTCTACATGCGCCAGATGCTCAAGATCGGAGAGGTGGAATGACCGTCACCACCCCGTCCACCCGCAAGGGCGGCACGTCCAGGCTCGGCTGGAACGTCATCGGCCTGCTGGTCTTCGCCGTCGTGGGCTTCCCGGTCTACTGGATGCTCAACACGGCGTTCAAGCCCGCCAAGGACGCGATCGACCCCAGCCCGCAGTTCTTCCCGCGCACCTTCACGCTGGACAACTTCCGGCGCGCGCTGGAGATATCCGACTTCTGGGGTCCCGTCGGCCGGAGCCTGATCGTCTCCCTCGTCGTGGTCGTCATCGGCATCGCCGTCGGCCTGCTGGCCGCCCTGGCCATCTCCCGCTTCGCCTTCCGCGGCCGCAAGATCGTCATCGTCGGCATCCTCGCCGTCCAGATGGTCCCGCTCGTCGCGATGATCATCCCGGTCTTCCTGCTGCTGAACGACCTCGGCCAGTACGACAAGCTCACCGGCCTGATCATCACGTACCTGACCTTCATCCTGCCCTTCACGGTGTGGACCCTGCGCGGCTTCATCGTGAACATCCCCAAGGAGCTGGAGGAGGCCGCCCAGGTCGACGGCTGCACCCCGACCGGCGCGTTCCTGCGCGTGGTCTTCCCGCTCCTCGCCCCCGGCATGGTGGCCACCTCCGTCTACGGGTTCATCCAGGCGTGGAACGAGTACCTCTACGCCCTGATGCTGATGAGCCAGCAGAACCAGACCGCCACCGTCTGGCTGGGCAACTTCACCACCAAGAACGGCACCGAGTTCGCGCCGATGATGGCCGGCTCCACGATGATGGCGATCCCGATCGTCGTCCTCTTCCTCATCGTCCAGCGCAAGATGGCCGCGGGCCTCACCGCCGGCGCCGTGAAGGGATGACGCCGTCATGACCGTCCTCGCGCACCGCTCGGACACCCTGACCCGCGACGCCCTCGCGGTCCTCCAGCCCGGCTTCGAGGGCACCACCGCCCCCGCCTGGCTGCTCCGCCAGGTCGGCGAAGGCCTCACCGCCGTCGGCCTGTTCGGCCGCAACATCGCCTCGCCGGAGCAGCTCGCCGCGCTCACCGCGCAGCTGCGGGCCGAGCGGGACGAGGTACTCGTCGCCATCGACGAGGAGGGCGGCGACGTCACGCGCCTGGAGGTGCGGGGCGGCTCGTCCTTCCCCGGCAACCTGGCCCTCGGCGCCGTCGACGACACCGGCCTGACCCGGGAGGTCGCCCGCGAGCTGGGCCGCCGCCTCGCCGAGTGCGGGGTCAACCTCAACTGGGCCCCCTCCGCGGACGTCAACTCCAACCCGGACAACCCGGTCATCGGCGTACGGTCCTTCGGCGCCGACACCCGGCTCGCCGCCCGGCACACGGCCGCGTACGTGGAGGGCCTCCAGGCCGCCGGCGTCGCCGCCTGCACCAAGCACTTCCCGGGCCACGGCGACACCAACGTCGACTCGCACCACGCGCTGCCCCGCATCGACGTGGACCTCGACACCCTGACGGCGCGCGAACTCGTCCCGTTCCGCGCGGCCATCGAGGCGGGCACCAAGGCCGTCATGAGCGCGCACATCCTGGTGCCCGCCCTCGACCCGACCCGGCCGGCCACCCTCAGCCCGCGGATCCTGACCGGTCTGCTGCGCGAGGAGCTCGGCTACGAGGGCCTGATCGTCACCGACGGCATGGAGATGAACGCCATCGCCGGGACGTACGGCATCGAGCGCGGCTCGGTGCTGGCCATCGCGGCCGGCGCCGACGCCATCTGCGTCGGCGGCGGGCTCGCCGACGAGGCCACCGTCCTGCGGCTGCGCGACGCCCTGGTCGCGGCCGTGCGCGAGGGGTCGCTGCCCGAGGAGCGGCTCGCCGAGGCCGCGGCGCGGGTACGCGTACTGGCCGAGTGGGCGCGGCGGGCCGGGCGGGGCGCGCGGCCGGAGGGGAGCGGCGCGCCCGGCATCGGCCTGGAGGCCGCCCGCCGCGCGGTGACCGTGTCGGGCACGGCGGCGCCGCTCGCGGGGGCCCCGTACGTGGCCACGCTGGCGCCGGTCGCGAACATCGCGGTCGGCGACGAGACCCCGTGGGGGGTCGCCGCCGAGCTGGCCGCGCTGGTGCCGGGGACCGGCTCCGGGGTCTATCCGGAGGGCGCCACCGCCGGGGACGTCCTGGCCGCCGCGGGGGACCGCAGGGTCGTCGCGGTGGTCCGCGACGCGCACCGGCACCCGTGGATGACGAAGGCGGTGGACGCGCTGGTCGAGGCCCGGGCGGACACGGTCGTCGTCGAGATGGGCCTGCCGCGGGCCGAGCCGAGGGGGGCGCTGTACATCGCGACGCACGGGGCGTCGCGGGTGTGCGGGCGCGCGGCGGCGGAGGTCATCGCCGGGGTCGCCGGGGCGTAGCCGGTACGGAGGAAGGGCCGGGCTCCCCGCGGGGAGCCCGGCCCTTCCTCCGTACCGGCGTGCGGTTAGATGCCCTGCCAGGAAGGCTTGTTGGCGTAGGTGTGGCGGAAGTAGCCGGCCAGCTTCAGCTTGGAGGCGGCCGCCTCGTCCACGACGACGGTCGCGTGCCGGTGCAGCTGGAGCGCGGAGGCCGGGACCAGCGCGGACAGCGGGCCCTCGACGGTCTGCGCGACGGCCTCGGCCTTGCCCTCGCCGGTGGCGAGGAGGACCAGGTGGCGGGCGTCGAGGATGGTGCCGATGCCCTGGGTGATGACGTGGTGCGGGACCTGGTCCATGTCCTCGTCGAAGAAACGGGCGTTGTCGACGCGGGTCTGCTCGGTCAGCGTCTTGATGCGGGTGCGGGAGGCGAGGGAGGAACAGGGCTCGTTGAAGCCGATGTGCCCGTCGGTCCCGATGCCGAGGAGCTGGAGGTCCACGCCGCCGGCGGCGGCGAGCGCCCGGTCGTACGCCTCGCAGGCCGCCTGGACGTCGGCGGCGGCGCCGTCGGGTCCCATGAACGAGGCCTCGGTCAGCCCGAGGGGCTCGACGACCTCGCGCAGGACGACGGAGCGGTAGGACTCGGGGTGCCCCGGCGGCAGGCCGACGTACTCGTCGAGCTGGCAGACGCGGGCCTTGGACGCGTCGACCGCGCCGGCCTTGACCTTGGCGGCGAGGGCCTCGTAGACGGGCAGCGGGGTAGAGCCGGTCGCCACGCCGAGCAGGGCGTCGGGCTTGCGGCGGACCAGGGCGGCCATGGCCTCCGCGATGAGCTCGCCGCCTGCCTTGGCGTCCGGGACGATGACAACTTCCACGCGGGGCCTGCCGATCTGGAGAGTGGCGGTATGGTATAGACCAATCTAGCAGAGCCGTCCCCCTTCCGGCCGAACGCGGCCCCCTTCCATGGTGATCCCATCGGCCCCCCGTCGCCCGTCTGTGGAGCCTCGCCGCCGCGCGACCCGCCGCGCGGCGGCGAGGGGTTCAGAGGAGGGACAACTGGAGGCCGCCCGTGGCGGAGAGGTGCTGGCCCGTGATCCAGCGGGAGTCCGGGGAGGCCAGGAAGGCCACGACGTCCGCGACCTCCTCCGGGCCGCCGATCCGGCCGAACACCGAGCGGGACGCCGCGTGCGCCCGGGCCCCCGGATCGGCCAGCCAGCCCGCGTTCAGATCGGTGTCCGTGATGCCGGGGCCCACGGAGTTCACCGTGATCCCCCGTGGCGCCAGCTCCGCCGCCAGTGAGACCGTCAGCGCGTTCACCGCCCCCTTCGCCGCGATCGTGGCCAGGATCGCCGGCAGGGCGATGTCCGGGGTGCCGGTCACGTTCACGATCCGGCCCCCGTCCCGCAGCCGCGCCAGCCCGTGCCGGATCACGAAGAACGGGGCCTTGGCGTTCAGCGCGTGGACCCGGTCGTACGTGGCCTCGTCCGTGTCCGCGATCCCCCCGAAGTGCGGCGCGCCCGCGTTGTTGACCAGGATGTCCACCCCCTCCGTGGCCAGTGGATCGGCCGCGTACGCCGCCCACAGCGCCTCCGCGTCCCCCGGCACCCCCAGCTCCGCCCGTATCGCGAACGCCTCGCCCCCCTCGGCCCGGATGCCCGCGACGACCGTCTCCGCGGCCGCCGTGTCGCGCCCGTAGTGGACGGCGACCCGCGCCCCGTCCCGCGCCAGCCGCTCCGCGATCGCCCGCCCGATTCCCCGGCTGCCGCCCGTGACCAGCGCCGTCCTGCCCTTGAGCACGCCCATGACGCGCCCCCCTCCGTAATGTCTAGTGGTCGCTACAGAAAGGGACCGTACCAGATTCCATAGCGACCGCTATAGAATCAGTGCATGGTGACCGGACAGCGCGGCAGGCCCCGCTCCTTCGACCGCGACGCCGCCCTCGACACGGCCATGCGCGCCTTCTGGGAGCGCGGCTACGAGGCGACCTCGATCTCCGATCTGACCAGGGAACTCGGGATCGGCGCCCCCAGCCTGTACGCCGCCTTCGGCGACAAGCGCAAGCTCTTCGACGAGGTCGTCGTCGTGTACGGCAGCCGGTACGCGGACTTCGCGGCCGTGGCGCTCGCCGAGGAGCCCACCGCCCGCGCGGCCGTGGGCCGGATCCTGCGCGAGGCCGCCGAGATCTACACCGACCCGGCCCACCCGCCGGGCTGCCTGGTGATCAGCGCCGGCACCAACACCACCTCGGCGGAAGTCGCCGAAGCCCTGCGCCGGCGGCGGGAGGACAACCTGGCGATGTTCGAGAGCCGGATCCGGGCCGATGTGGCGGCCGGCGCGCTGGCCGCCGGCACCGACGCGCGGGCGCTGGCGCGCTATGCGGGGGCCGTGCTCCAGGGGATGTCACAGCAGTCGCGCGACGGGGCGACCCGGGCGGAGCTGGAGGCGGTGGCGGAGCTCGCTCTGCTGGCCTGGCCCGCGTAGCGGAACCGGCGGAAGAGCGGAGGAGGGGGGGCCGCACGTTCCTCTGGGCCACGGTGCCAAGGCGGGACCCTCAGCCCGCCCGGCACCGTAGCCCGGAGTACTAACGGCCACAGGGTGTGCGGTTCCCGGCGGCCGGTTGGGAGGTGCCTGCGCGGTCAGGGCAGAGCGCGCGGCTTACCTCGATCCGTCCTCCTGTGCGGGGAGGGCGGAAGCTTAAAGCAATTGTGGACTAGACCAATCTGTTCTGTCCATCCAATGACAAGGCCTTCGTTGCCGTCACTTTCTCCAACAGTACGCGGGTTCCGGCCATCCTGGATACTCCTGAGTATGCGCCGTGGGGAAAGTCATGGCCCGTACCCGGGGTACGCTCGCCGGGTGCCCTCCATGAACGACCTCGTACGCCAGCACACCGCTCTCAGTGAAACCGACCTGGAGTGGCTCCACCTGCTGGTCTCGGAGTGGCAGCTGCTCTCCGACCTCTCCTTCGCCGACCTCGTGCTGTGGGTTCCGACCCTCGACGGCACCCGGTACGTCTCGGTCGCGCAGATGCGCCCGAACACCGGTCCGACCTCGTACCAGGACGACATGGTCGGGCACCTCGTGCCGCGCGGCCGCCGTCCGCTCCTCGACGCCGCGCTCGACGAGGGCCGGATCGTGCGCGAGGGCGACCCGGAGTGGCGCGAGGAGGTGCCGGTCCGCGTCGAGTCGATCCCCGTCCGCCGCGAGGGCCGGGTCCTGGGAGTGATCGCCCGGAACACCAATCTGCTCACTGTGCGTACACCGAGCCGGCTGGAGCTGACCTACCTCCAGTCCGCCTCCGACCTCGCCCAGATGATCGCGGCGGGCTCGTTCCCGTTCCCCGGCCAGCAGGTCGACATGGACGCGTCGCCGCGCGTCGGCGACGGCCTGATCCGTCTCGACGCCGACGGCGTGGTCACCTACGCGTCCCCGAACGCGCTCTCCGCCTACCACCGGCTCGGCCTCGCCTCCGATCTGGTCGGCCAGCACCTGGGCACCACCACCACCGAGCTCGCCCCCTCCCGAGGCCCCGTCGACGAGGCGCTCGTCAAGCTCGCCAGCGGCTGGGCACCCCGGGAGACCGAGGTCGAGGGCAACGGCGGGGTCATCCAGCTGCGGGCGATCCCGCTCAAGCCCAAGGGCACCAGGATCGGCTCCCTCGTGCTCTGCCGCGACGTCACGGAACTGCGCCGTCGCGAACGTGAATTGATCACCAAGGACGCGACCATCCGGGAGATCCACCACCGGGTGAAGAACAACCTCCAGACGGTGGCCGCACTGTTGCGGCTCCAGGCCCGGAGAATGGATTCTCCTCAAGGGCGCGAGGCGCTCAACGAGGCCGTGCGCCGCGTCGGTTCGATCGCGATCGTGCATGAGACGCTCTCTCAGAACCTGGACGAGCGCGTCGAGTTCGACGAGATCGCCGACCGGGTGATCGCGATGGTCGCGGAGATCTCCCCGGGCAAGGTGGTCTGCCGGCGCACCGGCCGCTTCGGGATCCTGGACGCGGAGATCGCCACCCCGCTGTCGATGGTGCTGACCGAGATCCTGCAGAACGCCCTGGAGCACGCCTTCACCCAGGGGGAGGGCGGCGCCGTCGAGGTGACCGCGTCCCGCTCCGGCGCCGGCCGCGCCGACGCCCGCCTGTTGATCACGGTGATCGACGACGGCTGCGGTCTGCCCGAGGGCTTCGACCCGCAGCGGGCCGGCAACCTCGGGCTGCAGATCGTACGGACCCTCGTCGAGGGAGAGCTCGGCGGAACGTTCGACATGCTCCGGATGGAGCCGCGCGGCACCAAGGTCGTCCTCGACATCCCGGCCAGCCCGCAGAAATGACCCGCGGGGCCGGTCACCCAGGGTGACCGGCCGGTGTCGTCGACGGACCCCGCACAGCACTGAGCCCCGGACCGAAGGTTCTCGGTCCGGGGCTCAAGAGCACGTTGCTGAGCGCTTGTCAGGTACTACGCGCTGCGGCTCGAGGCTCGAAAGTCGATGTCAGGCGGTGGCGTTGCGCGCCCGATTGCGAGCGGCGCGGCGCTTCATGGCGCGGCGCTCGTCCTCGCTGAGACCGCCCCAGACGCCGGAGTCCTGACCGGACTCGAGCGCCCACTGCAGGCACTGCTCCATGACGGGGCAACGGCGGCAGACGGCCTTGGCTTCCTCGATCTGCAGCAGCGCAGGACCGGTGTTGCCGATGGGGAAGAAGAGTTCCGGGTCTTCCTCGCGGCAAACGGCGTTGTGACGCCAGTCCATGGCTGCTCCATCTCCTTGTATTGCGGGCAGGTTGCTTGTGAATGTGAACGCTTTCACGAATCCCCTCGTGAGGGAAGGGCCGACGCCCAGTTTCCTGGTGCGGTCCGTGATTCGTGGTGGGGTTCTGGCGGTCTGTGTGGGTGCCGGGTTGTGCGGGCTGTCCCGATCGCCATGTAGAGATTCGCAAACCTCGGACGGGGATACAACCCCTTCCGGAAAGTTTTTTTTGATTCGTCGGTGTCTACTAGGTCACAGCCCTACTTCCTAGGGGTGGACCGACGTGTATACGTTCGAGTGAAAGGACTTTCGGCCCTTCCACTCACACAATCACACGCAGTGCACGGCGAACGCCTGTGAACCGAACGCTGGTGCGCAGACCGAGGTGGTCTCCGTCCATCTGGAACGGAAGCGGAACCTTCGAATGCAAGGTGAAGTCGGTCAGATCGTGCAGAGACACCGCATGCTTGCCGTGCGGACCACGCTCAGGAGTCGAGGTCAGGAGCTGTGTCGCGTAGCGGGCGACCGCCGGAGTTGACAAACGGTTGAGCGCCAATACGTCAAGTGCGGTATCGAACGACGCGTCGGGAGAGGCATACAGGGGACGATTGCCCAGGTATGTCCACGGCGAGGTGTTGCAGACTATGGACAGCACCAGATCCGGCACCGGATCCTCGCCGGGGCGCTCCAGCGTGACCGTGCCGTGCCGCCGGTTCGGCTCCTCCAGGAACTGGCGCACGAGCTGTCGTACATAGAGGGCGTGCGTCGAACGCTTGCCGCGTTCCCGCTGCTGCTCGACCCGCCCCACCACACCCGCGTCGAAGCCGAAGCCCGCGCAGAAGGTGAACCAGCGCTCCGGAACCGACTCGTCCGCCGTGCCCGGGGTGCCGGCCGCCAGGCCCAGACCCACCGTCCGCTCACGCCGCTCCCGCAGCGCGTCCAGCAGGGCGCCGGTCGCCTCGACCGCGTCGTTGGGCAGTCCGAGCGCGCGGGCGAACACATTGGTGGAGCCGCCGGGGACCACCGCCAGCCTCGGCAGCCGGTCCGGGTCGGGCCCGTCGTGCAGCAGCCCGTTCACCACCTCGTTGACGGTGCCGTCGCCGCCGAGCGCCACCACCAGGTCCATGCCCTCCAGGGCCGCCTTGCGGCCGAGGTCCCGGGCGTGGCCGCGGTACTCGGTGGTGATCGCCTCCAGCTTCATCTCGCTGGCCAGGGCGTGGGTCAGGACGTCACGCGTGCGCGCACTGGTGGTGGTCGCTGCTGGGTTGGCCACGAGAAGTGCACGCATGAGCGCCAGCCTACCCACCCGTCCACGGGCGACCCATACTGGCCGTCCCCTCCCGGGCCGGCGGGGCGCGGCTACCCTGCTGGGGTGAGTAAGAAGCCTGCCTCGAATGCCCCCGCGACCGAAGCGACCGAAGCGAAGGGTGCGACCGGTGCGAGCGCCGGTACCGCTGCCGCGCTGCTGCCCGGCCGGCTGACCGCCGCCGCCGTGCTCACCGCGCTGGAGGGCCTGGCACTGGCCGGCCTCGGCGTCTACATGCTGTTCGTGGGCATCGCCGGCGACCCCGACTCCCCGCAGCAGGCCGAGACCGGGGGCGTGACCCTGCTCGCGCTCGCCGCGCTGCCGCTGATCGCGGCCCGCGGGCTGCGCCTGGGCCGCCGCTGGAGCCGAGGCCCGGCGCTGATCACCCAGCTGATGGCGCTCCCGGTGGCGTGGACCCTGTGGACCACGGGCGGGGCGATGGCCGCCGCCGCCGTGGGGCTGGCGCTGGCGGCCGTGGCCGTCGTGGCCCTGCTGGTGAACCCGACGGCGACCGAGGCACTGGGAATCGGGCCCGGCGAGCGGACCCGATAGCCCCTACGGCTACTCCTCGACGAGGAGCTTCTCCCGGAGCTGGGCCAGGGTCCGGGCCAGCAGGCGGGAGACGTGCATCTGCGAGATGCCGACCTCCTGCGCGATCTGCGACTGGGTCATGTTCCCGAAGAACCGCAGCAGCAGGATCCGCTTCTCCCGCGGTGGCAGCCCCTCCAGCAGCGGCTTGAGGGACTCCCGGTACTCGACGCCCTCCAGCGCCTCGTCCTCCGAGCCCAGCGTGTCCGCGACCGCCGGGGACTCGTCGTCCGTGTCCGGGACGTCCAGGGACAGGGTGCTGTAGGCATTGGCCGATTCCAGCCCCTCCAGCACCTCCTCCTCGGAGATCCCGAGCCGCTCCGCCAGCTCGTGCACCGTCGGCGAGCGGCCGTGCTGCTGGGACAGTTCCGCCGTGGCCGTCGTCAGCGAGAGCCGCAGCTCCTGAAGGCGCCGGGGCACGCGCACCGCCCAGCCCTTGTCGCGGAAGTGCCGTTTGATCTCTCCCACCACCGTGGGGGTGGCGTACGTGGAGAACTCGACGCCGCGGTCCGGGTCGAACCGGTCCACCGACTTGATCAGGCCGATCGTCGCGACCTGCGTCAGATCGTCCAGCGGCTCGCCGCGGTTGCGGAACCGCCGCGCCAGGTGCTCGACCAGCGGCAGGTGCATCCGGACGAGCCGGTTGCGCAGTTCCGCGCGCTCCACCGAGCCCTCGGGCAGCTCCCGCAGCTCGAAGAACAGGGCCCGCGCGCCACTGCGGTCGCGCGGATCCGGCACCGCCACGGGCGGCGCCGGTGCCACCGGGGCCGTGGCAGCGGCCTCCGGTGACTCTGGCTGGTCGTGCTGGTTCTCGCTCATAGGGCCCGCCCGTCGCTCCGCCGAGTCCAAAAAGCCGTATTCCGCATCCGCGTCGGCCGGGTGCGGCCGGGCGTGCTGCTGCTCCGGGATGCCGCCGTCGACCTCGTGCCGTACCCGGGGCAGATCCCCGCCCCGCACCGGGATCTCCCCGCCGCTCACGCCGGGCCTGGTCCCGCGCCGCGCTGTTTGTAGAGGCTGATGCTCACTGTCCGGTTCTCCTCGACGGTGGCCTCGACCTTGCCGGCCAGGGCCGAAAGGACCGTCCACGCGAACGTGTCGCGTTCCGGTGCGCGGCCGTCGGTGGTCGGTGCCGAGACGGTCACCTCCAGCGAATCGTCCACCAGCCGGAAGACGCAGCTGAGGACGGAGCCCGGCACGGCCTGCTGGAGCAGGATCGCGCAGGCCTCGTCCACCGCGATGCGGAGGTCCTCGATCTCGTCGAGAGTGAAGTCCAAACGTGCCGCGAGTCCGGCCGTGGCCGTTCGCAGCACAGACAGGTAGGCACCCGCAGCCGGCAGCCGGACTTCCACGAAGTCCTGGGTCCCGGGCTCGCCTGCGATCTGGGACACCCTCACCTCCAAGGTGGTACGAGCTCTGTTCGCCGGTGACGCTACCGCGATCCGGTCGATCGTGTCGCGGCACCCCTCATGGCACCCGAAAGGAGCGCCCAGGACGGCCATGCCTCTGTCAGTGACTGATGGTAAGCCCATGGGCACGCACAGTGGCTAGGGGTCTGCGGGGCCCAAATCAGGGGAACCGGCGGAGGGTTGAACTACCCCGCCTCAGACGATCGAACCGTCGACAAAGCACCACCGCCACGTCTCGCCCGGTTCGAAGCTCCGGATCACCGGATGGCCCGTCTCCTGGTAGTGCGCCGTGGCGTGCCGGTGGGGGGAGGAGTCGCAGCACCCCACGTACCCGCACCACAGGCAGAGCCTCAGTTGCACCGGGTGGCTTCCGAGCGCCAGACAATCCGGACAGGTCTGCCCACGTGGGACAGGCTCGGGGCGCGGCAGTTCGGGAACATGGGTGCACTCGCTCATGATGGCCAGCGTACTGAGGTACGGGCGTGCCCAGTCGGATGAAATCGAGCGAGGGTGATCTTCGATGGAGGTATTGCCACTGGTGGCGCTGGTCGCCGGCAGTGCCGTCGTGGCGGCAGTGGCCCGCCGGACGCCGGTGCCGGCACCGCTGCTGCTGGTCGCCGCCGGGCTGATCGCCGGGTACGTCCCCGGCGTGCCGCCGTACGCCCTGGACCCGCACATCGTGCTCCCGCTGCTGCTCCCGCCGCTGCTGTACACGGCCGGCGTGGACAGTTCGTACCTGGATCTGCGGGCGAACATCCGGCCCGTCGCGCTGCTGTCGGTCGGGTACGTGATCTTCGCGACGGTGGCCGTCGGGTACGCGGCGTACCTGATCGTGCCGGGGCTGTCGCTGCCGGTGGCGCTGGTGCTGGGGGCGGTGATCGCGCCGCCGGACGCGGTGGCGGCGACCGCGATCGCCCGCAAGCTCGGGCTGCCGAACCGGATCACGACCATCCTCCAGGGTGAGTCGCTGGTCAACGACGCGACCGCGATCACCGCGTACAACGTGGCGCTGGCGGCGGTGATCGGGACGAGCGCCGGCTGGGCGGGCGGCATCGCGGAGTTCCTGCTGGCCTCGGTGGGCGGCGTCGGCGTCGGCCTGCTGCTGATGGTGCCGATCCACCACCTGCGCAAGCGGCTGCGCGAGCCGCTGCTGCAGAACACGCTGTCGCTGCTGATCCCGTTCGTGGCGTACGCGGCGGCCGAGCGGGTGCACGCCTCCGGGGTGCTGGCGGTGGTCGTGGTCGCGCTGTACCTGGGGCACCGGAACTGGCAGGTCGACTTCGCGACGCGGCTCCAGGAGGCGGCGGTCTGGAAGATGGTCGCCTTCATCCTGGAGTCGGTCGTCTTCGCGCTGATCGGACTCCAGCTGCCGGTGGTGATGAAGGGGCTGGGCGAGTACCAGGGGGTGGACGCGGCCTGGTACGCGGTCGCGGTGTTCCTCGTCGTGGTGGTGGCCCGGTACGTGTGGGTGTTCCCGGCGACGTTCCTGCCGCGGGTGCTGTCGGAGCGGGTCCGGCGGCGCGAACCGGAGGTGAACTGGAAGGCGCCGGTCGTGGTGGGCTGGGCGGGGATGCGGGGCGTGGTCTCGCTGGCGATCGCGTTCTCCGTGCCGATCAGCGTGCCGCACCGGAACCTGATCCTCTTCCTGACGTTCACGACGGTCATCGCGACGCTGGTGGTGCAGGGGCTGACGCTGCCGCCGCTGATCCGGGTGCTGAGGCTGCCGAAGCGGGACGTGCAGGCGGAGACCCTCGCGGAGGCGCAGGCGCAGAGCGAGGCCTCGCGGGCGGCGGAGGAACGCCTGGAGGAACTCCTCGCGGACCCCGGCAACGACCTGCCGCCACCGCTGGCGGACCGGCTGCGGACGGTACTGGAACGCCGGCGCAACGCGGTGTGGGAACGGCTCGGCGAGGTCAACGCGGTGACGGGGGAGTCGGCGGACGACGTGTACCGGAGGCTCGCGGGCGAGATGATCGAGGTCGAGCGGGAGGTGTTCGTGACCCTCCGGGACCGCCGCCAGATCGACGACGAGATGCTCCGCGCCCTCCTGCGCCGCCTGGACCTGGAGGAAGCGGCGGCCTACCGCGAGGAGTCCTCGTAGCCCCTCCGGGCCGGGAGGCCGGGGGCCGGGCGCCGGGGGCCGGGGGGGCTACGGGCGGCCCGTGACGACGGCGGCGACGGTGGTGCCCGGGGGGAAGGCGCCGGAGCGGGTGAGTTCCGTCAGGGCCCAGAGCAGTTTCGCCACGTAGATCCGCTCGACCGGGAGGCCGTGCCGGGCCCCGAAGTCGGCGGCGAACGCCTCCAGCTCCGCCGGGACGCGGGCGTAGCCGCCGTGGTGGAAGCCTTCCGCGAGGCTCCAGTCGCCCGCAGGAGCGCCGAACGCGGCCAGCTGGAGGGAACGTATCTCCGCCCCCAGGAAGCCGCCCGCCAGGACCGGCACGCCGAGCGCGCGCCCGCCCGGGCCGAGGCCCGCCGCCAGGCCGGCGAGGGTGCCGCCGGTGCCGCAGGCCACCGCGACCACGTCCGCCGCGCCCCGCAGCTCCCGCCCCAGCTCCGCGCAGCCCCGCAGGGCCAGCGCGTTGCTGCCGCCCTCCGGCACCACGTACGCCCCGGCCGCGCCCGCCCCGGCGAGCAGCCGGGTCAGTACCTCCGGCTCGGCCTTGCGGCGGTACTCCGCCCGGGAGACGAACCGCAGCCGCATGCCGTCCGCCGCGCACCGCGCGAGGGACTCGTTCAGCGGCCGCCCGGCCAGCTCGTCCCCGCGGACCACGCCGATCGTCGGGAGGCCCAGCAGCCGCCCGGCCGCCGCCGTGGCCCGCAGGTGGTTCGAGTACGCCCCGCCGAACGTCACCAGCGCCGGGAAGCCGCCCTCCACCGCCGCCCGCAGGTTCGGCGCGAGCTTGCGCCACTTGTTCCCGGGCAGCTCCGGATGGACGAGGTCGTCCCGCTTCAGCAGCAGCCGTACCCCGCGCGCGGCGAACCGCTCGTCGGTGACTTCGACGAGCGGGGACGGCGGCCGGGGCTGCAAGGGGTTCACCCGCCCATTGTCGGCGGAGCCCGGCCCGGCCGCCGCGCTACTTCAGGCGCTCCGCGACGCGAACGCGCATCGCGTCCATCGTGAAGCCCCTGGGGTCGATCTTGCCGGGCTGCCATTCGCGGTGGCCGATCACCGAGCGCGCGGTCCAGCCGTGCACGCGGCACAGCGCGGCCGCCGCGCGGGCGATCGCGTCGAGCTGGACCGTCGGCCAGGGGTCTTCGCCGTTGCCGAGGTTCTCGCACTCGAAGCCGTAGAAGTGCCGGTTGCCGTCGGTGTCGGCGCGGTGGTCCACGGGGAGGCGCTTCTCCGCGATCACCGCCGCCAGGACGTCGGAGTCGCCCGCGCCCGCGTGGTTGGCGCGGCCGTAGCCGACCAGGTGGACGCGGCCGTCCTTGGTGATCACGCCGTGGCAGAGCGGGCCGGGCAGGTCCTCGTCGCCCTCGCGGCAGAGCCGGACGGTGTACCCGGTGCCGTGCGTGACGGTGTGGTGGACCATCACCCCGTGCACGGGGCCCCAGGGGCCCTTGTGGTTGCGGTTGTGAGTGCGCCAGGCGCCGACCTCCGCGACGGTCAGGCCTTCGTGCCGCAGTGCGCTGATGAACCGGTCCGCGGACATGGGTGCGGCCATGACCGCCTCCTTTGCGGTGCGTGGTGGTGACCTTTCGTGGTCACTCCGTTACGTACCGGTGTAGTGGAGGCGATCCTTCCGCCGCTAGTGAAGTCGTACGCCGTGCGAGCCGATCCGGACACCCGTACCGGCCGTACCTGCCGTACCGGCCGCCCCGGCCGGCTCGCCCGCCGCGGGGGTCACCCGGCTGCCAGCCACAGGTCCGGGCCGAACACCTCGTAGTGGATGTCCGCGCCGTGGACCCCCTTGGCCAGCAGCTGCGCACGCGCGGCCCGCATGAACGGGAGCGGCCCGCACAGGTACGCGGTGGTGCCGGGCGCGACCGGGACGTCCGTCAGGTCGAGGCGGCCGTGGGAGTCGCCCGGCTCGGCGTCCGCCTCGTACCAGAACCGGGCCGAGGCGTCCGGCAGCTTGTGCGTCAGGCTCCGGTGGTCGCCGCGCAGCGCGTGGTCGGCGGGGGAGCGGTCGGCGTGCAGGACGGTCACGGGCGCGGCGTGCCCGGTGTCGGCCAGGTGCTCCAGCATCGACAGCATCGGGGTGCAGCCGATCCCGGCGGAGGCGAGCAGCACCGGCGCGCCGGAGTCCCGCAGGACCAGGTCGCCGTACGGGGCCGAGACGCGCAGGGTGTCGCCGGTCCGGACGCGGGTGTGGAGGTGGTGGGAGACCTCGCCGTCGGGGCCCGCCGCGGCCGGGCCGTGGACCCGCTTGACGGTGATCGCGCGCACCGTGGAGCCGGGCGAGCGGGAGAGGCTGTACTGGCGGATCTGCCGGGCGCCGTCGGGGAGTTCGACCTGTACGGAGACGTACTGGCCGGGCGCGAAGGCGGGGGCGGGGGCGCCGTCGGCCGGGGTGAGGTGGAAGGTCGCGCAGTCGGCCGTCTCCTCGGTCCGGGCGGCGATCCGCCAGTCGCGCCAGACGTCGCCCGCGAGCACCCGCCGCTCCGCGTAGAGGCGGTCCTCGATGGCGACGAGGGCGCCCGCCATCAGCCAGTAGACCTGGTCCCAGGCCTCGGCGACCTCGGGGGTGACGGCCTCCCCGAGGATCTCCGCGATGGCCTCGAAGAGGTGGCGGTGGACGACCTCGTACTGCTCGCGGGTGATGCCGAGCGAGGCGTGCTTGTGGGCTATCCGGTTCAGCATCACGTCGGGGCGGGTGCCGGGGTGGGCCACGAGGTGGGTCGCGAAGGCGGCGATGGAGCCGGCCAGGGCCTGCTTCTGGGTTCCGGAGTTCTGGTTGCCTCGGTTGAACAGGTCGCGCAGCAGGGCCGGGTGGGCCGCGAACAGCTTCGCGTAGAAGAGCTCCGCGATGTCGCCGATGGCCGCGCCGACGGCGGGCAGGGTGGCTCGTACGGTCTCGGTCGACTTCTCCGACAGCATGCGGAACTCCTCGGTCGCGTTAATTGGAATCTGAAATGCGTATTTTTGGGTGCGCAGGAGGTGCGTGAGGGGATGGGGGCACCTGTTCGAGCCCTGGGGTCCGGGCAGCGGGAACCGGCCACCCGGCCCGGGGTCAGTGGCCTTCGGTCCGCCCCGGCGGGCCGCTCGAAATGCCCAGCAGCAGCGGCCCGGTCGGGGCCGCCACCAGGTCGTTCACCGTCAGCGGGTCCAGGGCGGCGAAGAACGCCTCCTGGGCCCCGCGCAGCGCGCCGCGCAGGACGCACGCGCCGCGCAGCGGGCAGGGCACGGCGCCGTCGCAGTCCACGACGTCGCCGGCGCCCTCCAGTTCGCGGACCACCCCGCCCACCGAGGCGGCCCGCCCGGCGGCGGTGAGCGCGAGCCCTCCGCCGCGGCCGCGCCGCGCCTCGATCAGGCCGAGGTGCCGCAGTCTGGCCACCACCTTGGCGCTGTGCGTGTACGGGACCTCCATGGTCGCCGCCACGTCGCGCGTGGTGGGGAGGTCCGCGTCCGCGACGGCCAGGCGCATCAGGACGCGGAGCGCCAGATCGGTGAATCGCGTCAGCCGCATGGCGTCACCGTACGGAAAGTTGCATCTGTCTTGCAAGTTAAAGGCGGTGGCTGGAGTGGGATGGCTGAAACCGGTGGGGCTCAGGGGACCGGGGGTGCGGGAGCTGACCCCAAAGAGTGCCCAGACCCACACGGAGTAGTCCCACCCTTTTGTGTAATGGTCCCACCACGCCGTGTGCTGAAGGCTGGCCCCGCAGACCCATGGAGTGATCGAAAGGGAAATACATGTCGGTCCAGGCAGGTTCCGAAACCGAGGCCCAGTCTCCGCCGCAGCGCAGTCTCGCGACCTCGGCCGCACGGAACTTGGCAACCACGACGAAGTCCGCGCCGCAGATGCAGGAGATCACCTCGCGGTGGCTCCTGAAGATGCTGCCGTGGGTGTCGGTACAGGGCGGCACCTACCGGGTCAACCGGCGGCTGAGCTACTCGGTCGGCGACGGACGCGTGGAGTTCATCAAGACCGGGACCCAGGTCCAGGTGATCCCGGCCGAGCTCGGCGAGCTCCCGCTGCTGCGCTCCTACGAGGACCTCGACGTCCTCACCGAGCTCGCCGCGCGGTGCCAGCAGCTCGACTTCGCGGCCGGCCAGGAGCTGACCTCCTTCGGCAGCCCCTCCGACAAGGTGTTCCTGCTCGCCCACGGCCGCGTCGACCAGGTCGGCCCCGGCCCCTACGGCGAGGACGCGGTCCTGCGGACCGTCGCCGACGGCGCCTACTTCGGCGAGGACTCCCTCGTGGACGAGGAGGCGATCTGGGAGTACACCGCCCGCGCCGCCACCTCCGGCACCGCCCTCGTACTGTCCCGCCAGGACTTCCAGCTCCTCGCCGACCGCGTCGACACCCTGCGCGCGCACGTCGAGTCCGTACGGTCGCTGCCCGCCCAGCGGACCAACAAGTACGGCGAGGCCGCGATCGACCTCTCCGCCGGCCACCAGGGCGAGGCCGTCCTGCCCGGCACCTTCGTGGACTACGAGGCCAAGCCGCGCGAGTACGAACTCTCCATCGCACAAACGGTCCTGCGGGTGCACACGCGCGTCGCCGACCTGTACAACCAGCCGATGAACCAGACCGAGCAGCAGTTGCGGCTCACGGTCGAGGCGCTGCGGGAGCGCCAGGAGCACGAGATGCTCAACAACACCGACTTCGGCCTGCTCCACAACGCCGACTACGACCAGCGCATCCAGCCGCACGACGGTGTGCCCAGCCCCGACGACATGGACCAGCTGCTCAGCATGCGGCGCGGTTCCAAGATGTTCCTCGCCCACCCCAAGGCCATCGCCGCCTTCGGCCGCGAGTGCAACCGGCGCGGCCTGTACCCCGAGTCGATCGACGTCGGCGGCCACCGGGTGCCGTCCTGGCGCGGCGTGCCGATCTTCCCGAGCAGCAAGATCCCGATCACCGACGCGCGCACGACGTCCATCCTCTGCATGCGCACCGGTGAGGACGAGTCCGGAGTCGTCGGCCTCCACCAGCCCGGGATCCCGGACGAGATCGAGCCGAGCATGTCGGTCCGCTTCATGGGGATCAGTGAGCAGGCGATCATCTCCTACCTGGTCACCGCCTACTTCTCCGCCGCGGTCCTCGTGCCGGACGCGCTCGGCGTCCTGGAGAACGTCGAGATCGGCCGCTGGCGCTGAGCCGGCCGGCCGGGACGCGGGAGCGGACGCAAAGGACACACGGGACACGCCATGGCGACCACTGAGACCATCACGACCGGCGAGGGCCACGAAGCCGCGGCCCTGCTGGAGCGGACGAGAGACGCCGTCAATCCGGAACTGCGCCGGACGGTCGAGAGCCTGCCCGGTTCGATGCGGCGCGTCGCGATGTACCACTTCGGCTGGGAGCACGCGGACGGCACCCCGGCGGCGGGCAACGCGGGCAAGGCCATCCGGCCCGCCCTCGTCCTCGCCGGGGCCCAGGCCCTGCGGGGGGCGGCGGACACCGGCGCCCGGGACGGGGACGGCGTACGGGCCGCCGTACGGGCGGCGGTGGCCGTGGAGCTGGCGCACAACTTCACGCTGCTGCACGACGACGTCATCGACAAGGACGTCCGGCGCCGCGGCCGGGCCACGGCCTGGACCGTCTTCGGGACGCCGGACGCGATCATCACGGGCGACGCCATGCTCGCGCTCGCGCTGCGGCTGCTGGTCCAGGACGGGCATCCGGCCTCGGCCGCCGCCTCGGCCCGGCTGGCGACCTGCATCATCGAGCTGTGCGCCGGCCAGCAGGCGGACTGCGCCTTCGAACAGCGCCCGGACGTCTCGCTCGACGAGTGCCTGACGATGGCCATGGCCAAGACCGGGGCCCTGCTGGGCTGCGCCTGCGCGCTCGGTGCGCTGTACGCGGGCGCCGGGCCCGACGAGGTCGACGCGATGGACGCCTTCGGGCGGGAGGCCGGGCTGGCCTTCCAGCTGATCGACGACCTGATCGGCATCTGGGGGGATCCGGGGCACACCGGCAAGCCCGCCGGGGCCGATCTGATCGCCCGCAAGAAGTCCCTCCCGGTCGTGGCCGCCCTCACCTCGGGCACCACGGCGGGCAAGGAGCTGGCCGCGCTGTACGCCGGCCCCATGACCGGGGACGACGTGCACGCGGCGGCCGCGGCGGTCGAGCGGGCCGGCGGCCGCGACTGGGCGCAGGCCCATGCCGCGGACCGGATGGGCCGGGCGGTGCAGCAGCTGTCCCGGGCCGTTCCCGACCTCGCGGCGGCGGGCGGGCTGCTGGCGCTGGCGGAGTTCGTCACGCGCCGCACCAAGTGACCTCGTAGGACGCGTCCGGCGGCGGCGCGCAAGCCCTGTTCCGGCACCATGAGGTGCCGGAACAGGGCTTTCCGCGCATTCGGGGTCAACTCTAGGATCGCTCAAGGCTGTTGAGGCGTGAGCGAAGGGTGTGACCCATGGTGCTGGAGATACGTCAGGCGGACCAGTCCGACCGGGACGCGGTGGCGCGGCTGCTGGACGTGGCCTTCCGTGACGACCCGGTGAGCGGCTGGGTCTTCCCGGATCCGGAGCACCGGGCGGCGGTGCACGGGAAGTTCCTCGGCGTCTTCGTGGACGTGGCGCTGGAGGAGGGCCGGATCGACTGCGCGGTGGACGGCTCGGCGGCGGCGCTGTGGCTGCGGGTCCCGGCCGGTGATCCCGGGGGCGAGGCCGCCGAGGACGAGGTGCCGGCGCGGATGCGGGCGGTGGCCGATCCCGACAACGAGCGGTGCGAGCTGGTGAGGCGGCTCACGGGCGCGGTGCACCCGACCGCCGAGGAGCACGAGTACCTGCTGATGATCGCGGTCGCGCCCGGCCGGCAGGGGGAGGGGCTCGGCACGGAACTGATGCGGCCGGTGCTGGAGCGCTGCGACCGCGAGGGCGTGCCGGCGTACCTGGAGGCGAGCAGCGAGCGCAGCAAGGTGCTGTACGAGCGGCTCGGCTGGGAGGTCACGGGGGAGCCGGTGCGGCTGCCGGACGGGCCGCTGATGTGGCCGATGTGGCGCAAGCCGCGGGGCTGAGGCCGGGCCGCCGAAGGACAAGGGGCTTGTTGAAGTACTTCAGATGCAGTACTTTGACTGACGTGCCCCGGTCGAGGGGTGCGGTCGAGCGAAAGAGATCTACTTGCGCAAGCTCACGTATTACGTCGGCACGTCCGTCGACGGGTTCATCGCGGACCCGGAGGGGGACGGCGACTTCCTCACCCGCTGGACCGACGCGGAGTGCATCGCCCACATGGTGGCGGAGTTCCCGGAGACCCTGCCCACGCACGTCCGGGCCCTCCTGGGCGTCGACGCGGGCGCCGCGAAGCGCTTCGACACGGTCCTGATGGGGCGCGGCACCTATGACCCGGCGCTCAAGGCGGGGATCACCAGCCCCTACGCCCACCTGGAGCAGTACGTGCTGTCCCGGACGCTGACCGAGTCGCCCGACCCGGCCGTGAAGATCTTCAGCGGGGACGCCGTCGAGCTGGTGCGCGAGCTGAAGGCGCGGCCCGGCCTCGGGATCTACCTGTGCGGCGGAGCCGACCTGGCCGGCCGGCTGGCCGACGAGATCGACGAGTTCATCGTCAAGACGTACCCGGTGTTCGCGGGCTCCGGCATCCCGATGTCGCGCGCCGGCTTCGCGCCGCGGGGGCTGGAGCTGACCGGGGTCGAGACCTTCGGCGGCGGCCAGCTCGTCACCACCTACGCCCGCGCGCTCTGACCCCCCGCGCGGACGGAAACCGGCCTACCGTGGAGGTATGACCGGTCAGCAGCGCGACGACGAGCAGGCACGCATCAGGGTCGCACCGCAGGCCGGACACGCGCAGCGCGTGTGCCCGGCCTGTGGCGGCTCCGTCGACACCGTCGTCAGACGGCGCAAGTCCCTGGGGATCTTCGTACCGGAGTGGGTGGCGGGTTCCTGCCGGAACCCGGACTGTCCGGCGTCCGTCTCCCCGGCGGGCGGCTAGCCCTTCAGCCCTTCGACCCCAGGCCGGAGGCGACCAGGCCATTGGCCCACAGCTGGTTGACGCGGGACCGCTCGGCGGCGTTCGGGTTGGTGTTCTGGCACGAGGTGCCCGGGCCGCCGCCCGACATCAGCTCGGAGCACGGCCCGGAGTAGTGGTCCGGCAGACCCAGCACGTGGCCCGTCTCGTGCGCGGTCACCCGGGTGGAGTTGTACTGCTGGTTCTGCTGGTAGTCGAGGAAGATGTAACCCCGGCCGTGGCCGTCGGTGCTCGCGTAGGAACCGCGCGAGTCATTGCCCTCGTAGTACGAGAAGTTCCCGCCGGAGGACACTTCCTGGAGCTTGACGTTGGCCACCGAGCTGTTCCAGATCTGCGTGGAACGGGCTATCTGGCTACGGAAGCTCGGTGCGTTGCGGGTGTTGTACGTGACGGTCACGGCCCGGATGCCGGGGTTCGCGGCACGCTGCTCGGCCACCGAGCGCCGGACCGCGTCGAAGAACGCGGCGTTGGCGGACTCGTTCTCCTGCGAGCGCTCGTACGCGGCGTAGCTGGCGGCGTTGCCGACGGGCGCCGGGGCAGCGCTGGCGGTGGGGGCGACGCCGACGACGGCCGTGGCCAGGCCGAGGCCGAGGGTGGCGGCCAGTACGGCCGTTCGGGAGGTACGGGAGTGGCGCATGTGGGGGGCTCCTACTCATCCGGTGCGGGGGGTGGGTGGTTCGGTACCGGATTCTGCGGGAGCGGAAGGGGGCGGGGGATGATGTCAGCCACCGATAGCTCCGGGTTATCGGAGGGTTTCGGCAAGCCAACTTCCGTGAGAATGGCGGGATTCGGTGGGTCGTCAGTGGCTGGTGCGGTCCACTGGACCCGGCCTACCCTCTGGACATGGAGCTTGAGGTCAGGCACCTGCGCGCCCTGTGCGCCATCGCCGACGCCGGCAGCCTGCACAAGGCGGCGCGGCAACTCGGCGTGAGCCAGCCCTCGTTGACGACCCAGCTGCGCCGGATCGAACGGGCCCTGGAGGGCGAGCTGTTCCTGCGCGAGCGGACGGGCTGCCGGCCCACCCCGTTCGGGCGCACGGTACTCGGCCGGGCCCGTCCGCTGCTCGCCGAGATGGCCGCGCTGGTGGCCGAGGCGCGGGCGGTGGCCCGGGGGCCGAGGCTGCGGCTGGGCTCCACGGCCAGCCGCGCCCTGCCGGGATGGCTGCGCCGGCTGCACCGCAGGCTTCCGGACACCGAGACCACGCTGGTGGTGGACGTCTCGGCCAACGCGCTGCTGCGGATGGTGGATTCGGGTCAGCTGGACGTGGCGTTCGTGCACGAGGTCGAGGGCAGTCCGCTGCGGGTGCCCGCCGGGCTGGAGATGCGGGTCCTGATGGAACGGGAGCCGCAGTTCGTGTCGATGTCCCGGGACCATCCGGCGGCGGCGCGGCCGGTGGTGGACCTACGGGACCTGGCCGGCGACCGGTGGACGGTCGACCCGTCGGTCGACGGCGAGTGGGACGGCCTGCGGCGGGTCTTCGCGGGCGCCGGGCTCGATCCGCCCGTCCTGCACGCCGACTACCACACCGCGACCTCGCTGATCATCTCCGGCGAGGCGGTCGCGCCGTGCCAGCCGACGTCCGGGCCGCGGGACGACATGGCGATCCGGCCGCTGTCGGGGGACCCGCTGGCGGTGCGGCTGCTGCTGGCGACCCGGCCGGGGGCGCACGCGGAGGTCTTCGAGGACCTCCGCTCGGCCTATCGCGAGGCCGCGCTGCGGACCCCGCCGTACCGGGCGTGGCTCCACCACCACGAAAGCCCCCTCCTGGCCGCCTAACCCCTCCGGGGCCTCACCCGACCCCACCGCCCGGGCCCGCCCCCTGTCCGGGTGCCCCCGGCTGCGCCGCCTGCCCGGGCCCGCCCCCGGCTGCGCCGCCTGTCCGGGTGACCCCGGCCGCACCGCTTGGGCGCGCCTGCCCCTGGTCGCGCCGCTTGGCCGCGCCTGCCCGCCGCCCGCACGCCCGCCTGCGCCGCCTGTCCGGGCGCCCCCGGCCGCACGGCCTGGCCGCGCCCGCCCCGGCTGCACCGCCAGTACGCCCGGCTGCACCGCCAGTACGCCCGCCTGGGCCGCCTGCGCGCCCGCCCCGGCTGCGCCGCTTGGCCGCGCCTGCCCTGGTTGCTCGGTGCCCCGTCTTGGGCTGCGCCCCGCGCCATTTCAGCCTCGCCGGCGTTTGAGGCGCGGGGTCTGGGGCGGAGCCCCAGCAGACGGCCCGCGGGGCCGAAGCGTGTCCTGACGTGCGGCGCCGTCGCCGGGGGCCAGCCCCCGGACCCCCGCGCCTCAAACGCCGGCGGGGCTGGAGTGGTGCCGGTGGGGCTGGAGTGGTGCTGGCGGGGCTGGAGTGGTGCTGGCGGGGCTGGAGTGGTGCTGGCGGGGCTGGAGTCGCGCCGGCGGGGCTGGAGTCGCGCCGGCGGGGCCCAGGGGGCGGCCCGCGGGGCTGGGGCCGGGAGGCGAGTGGCTTGACTTCGGGCGGGCGCGATATATCGTGTCTTTCGAGAGACGCGATATGTTGCGAGCGTCGAGACCCAGTCCGCGTACGTCCGAGGAGGATCCGCAATGGCAGAGCAGACGTCGACGCGGTCGGTCGCCGAACCGCAGAAGCTCACCTTCGACGAGCCCGTCGCCGAGCTCCACGTACGCCTGGTCGGCGGGACCGTCAACGTGGTCGCCTCCGACGAGGGCCCCGCCCGGCTGGAGGTCGCCGCGGTGGACGGGCCGCCGCTGCAGGTCGTGCAGGACGGCGGCGTCCTCACCGTCTCCTACGAGGACCTCCCCTGGAACGGCACCCGGGGCTTCAAGGAGTGGCTCGCGGCCAAGCCCTGGAAGGCCTGGTCCGCCGGCTCCGGCGACGGCAGCGGCCGCAAGGCCTGGGAGCGCAGCGCCACCGTCACCCTCACCGTCCCCGCGGCCACCCGCGTCCACGTGACCACCGTCAGCGCCGCCGCGTTCGTCTCCGGCATCCGAGGCGGCACCGACGTCAACGGCGTCTCCGGCGACGCCACGCTCGTCGGCCTCTCCGGCAGGGTCAAGGCGCACACCGTGTCCGGCGGCGTCGAGGCCCAGTCCGTCACCGGCGAGCTCGGTTTCCATTCCGTCTCCGGCGGCCTGACCGTGGTCGACGGCGCCGGCGGCAGCGTACGGGCCGACTCCGTCAGCGGTGACATGCTCATCGACCTGGCCCTCGACCCGGCCGCGCCGAGCCCGGTGGACATCTTCCTCAACTCCGTCTCCGGCCAGGTCGCGATCCGTCTGCCGCACCCGGCCGACGCCCGCGTCGAGGCCAACACCGCCACCGGCGGGGTCTCCAACGCCTTCGAGGACCTCCGGGTCTCCGGCCAGCTGGGCGCCAAGCGGATCACCGGCACCCTGGGCGCGGGGACCGGCACCCTGAGGGCCACCACCGTCTCCGGGGCCATCGCCCTGCTGCGCCGGCCGGCCGCCGACGCCGCGACCCCCCCGACCCCCTCCACCCCCCTCACGCTCGACAAGAAGGTGCTCTGACATGCCGCCCGTCTTCGCCCACGGACGCCTCCGCCTCTACCTCCTGGGGCTCCTGGACGAGGCCCCGCGCCACGGGTACGAGGTGATCCGCCTGCTGGAGGAGCGCTTCCAGGGCCTGTACGCGCCCTCCGCGGGCACCGTGTACCCCCGGCTCGCCAAGCTGGAGGCCGAGGGCCTGGTCACGTACGCCACCGAGGGCGGGCGCAAGGTGTACTCCATCACCGAGGCGGGCCGCGCCGAACTGGCCGACCGCCGCGGCGAGCTCGCCGACCTGGAGCTGGAGATCCGCGAGTCGGTCTCCGAACTGGCCGCCGAGATCCGTGCGGACGTCAGGGGCGCGGCCGGCGATCTGCGGCGCGAGATGCGGGCCGCGGCCTCCGCGACCGCGACCCCCGTCGAGGACGCGTCCTGGACGGCGGCCAAGGAGGAGCTGCGCAAGGCGAAGCACGAGTGGAAGGAGCAGGCGCGGCGGGCGAAGGACGAGAGCCGCCGGGCCCGCGAGGAGGCCCAGCAGGCCCGCCGCCAGGCCAAGGAGGCGCAGGAGCGGGCCCGTGAGGAGGTCCAGCGCATCGCGGCCCAGTTCCAGGAGCAGTTCGCGAAGTCGGGCGGCATGCTGGGCAGCCTGGCCGGCGCCTGGCTCGGCGGCGGATCCGCGGGCGCGGGCTCCGGCAGCAGTGCCGCCGGTGCCGCCAACGCCACGAGCACCGCCGCCTCGGCCGCCGCCGGCTCCGACTGGGCCGAGGACCTGGCCCCGACGGCCGACCCGGCCCGGGACCTGGACCGGCTGCTCGACCGGTTCCGCGACGACGTCCGCGACGCCGCCCGCGACCACGGGGTCTCCCCGGCCCAGCTGGCCGAGGCCCGCGCCCATCTGGCCGCGGCCGCCGCCCGCGTCACCGGCACGCTCAGGGCTTAAGGGCCCGTCAGGCCCGACTCGGCCGCCTCGTAGGTGACCCCGTGGTCCGCGAGGACCTCGGAGACCGTGCCCGGGCGGGACAGCAGGGCCAGGAGCAGGTGCGGGGCGGCGATGTGGCGGTCGCCGCGGCCCAGGGCGATCCGGAGGGACCGTTCCAGCACCCGCTTCGAGCCCGGGGCGAAGGGGACGTGGCGGCCGGCCGGCTCCGGGCGGCCGAGGGCCGAGCGGAGCGAGGTCCCGAGGGTCCGCCGGCGGGGGGCCGCGGCCGCCAGGGCGCCCTCGCCGTGGGTCTCCTCCACCCGGGACAGGATCCGGGTCAGGTCGATCCCGAGGCCGGCCAGCGCCTCCTCGTCGGCCCTGGACATCCCGCCCCGGCGGCGGGCCCGGGCGAGGCCGGCGGCGACCGCCGCGCGGTCCACGCCCAGCGGGTCCAGCGTTCCCTGGGCGAGCAGCGCCAGCAGCAGGTGTTCCTCGGTGACGGTGGCCGCCCCGGCCCGCCGGGCCTCGGCCACGGCTCCCGTCACGGCGTCCCGGGCCGCGGTCGTGAAGCGCTCGAACATCAAACCCTCCCGTGCTTCTTGTGCACGGCCTGCCGGCTCACGCCCAGCTCGGCCGCGATCTCCTGCCAGGACCACCCCTGCGCGCGGGCACTGCGCACCTGTACCGCCTCCAGCTGCTCCAGCAGCCTGCGGAGGGCGGCCACGGCACGCAGGCCCACGCGCGGGTCGCGGTCACCGGCCCGTTCGGCGAGATCAGTGGCTTCCGTCATGCCTGTCAATGTAGGTTGACGAACGGGAGGTCGTCAACCCCAGTTGACACAGGAGGGTGTCCGGCCGGTCCGGTCAGACCGTCAGGACCACCTTGCCGAACAGGTCGCCCGACGCGAGCTTCTCGAAGCCCTCCCGCGCCCGGCCCAGCGGCAGCACCTCGTCGATCACCGGCCGCACGCCCGTCGCCGCGCAGAAGGACAGCAGGTCCTCCAGTTCGTCCTTCGAGCCCATGGTCGAGCCGACCACCTTCAGCTCCAGGAAGAAGATCCGGGTCAGCTCGGCGTGCGCCGGCCGGTCCCCGCTGGTGGCGCCGGAGATGACCAGCGTCCCGCCCGGCCGCAGCGACTTCACCGAGTGCGACCAGGTGGCCGCGCCGACCGTCTCGATCACCGCGTCCACCCGCCGGGGGAGCCGCGCGCCCGGCTCGTACGCCTCCAGCGCGCCCAGCTCCACGGCCCGCTCGCGCTTGGCCTCGTCCCGGCTGGTGGCGAAGACCCGCAGGCCCGCCGCCTTGCCGAGGACGATCGCGGCCGTCGCGACCCCGCCGCCCGCGCCCTGGACCAGTACGGAGTCACCGGGGCGGACGCCCGCGTTGGTGAACAGCATCCGGTACGCCGTCAGCCATGCCGTCGGCAGGCAGGCGGCCTCCTCGAACGACAGCTCGGCGGGCTTGGGCAGGACGTTCCAGGCCGGGACGGTCACCTGCTCGGCGAAGGTCCCCTGGTAGCGCTCGGTCAGGATCGAGCGCGGTTCGTCGGGGCCGACCCCGTGGCCGCTCTGGCCGATCACGGAGTGCAGGACGACCTCGTTGCCGTCCTGGTCGATCCCGGCGGCGTCGCAGCCCAGGATCATCGGGAGTTTGTCCTCGCCGAGGCCCACCCCGCGCAGCGACCACAGATCGTGGTGGTTGAGCGAGGCGGCCTTGACGTTCACGGTCACCCAGCCGGGGCGGGCCTCGGGGGCCGGGCGCTCGCCCAGCTCAAGGCCGCTCAGCGGCTGGTCACGGTCGATTCGGGCGGCGTAGGCAGCGAACATGCCGCCAGACGCTACCGCCCGGTAGGGGCTGCCACCAGGCCCGGCTTCCCCGGCGGGTTCGGATCAATGGGATCCGCGGGAACCGGGCGGGTGCGGGGCTGCGTCCAGATGGGTGGGCGGGGGGCCGGAGCGGAATAGTGAGACGCCCTGTCAACTGCGGCTCCCGCATGGGTTCTTGCGCCATCGGAAGATGGAACCGGAACGTCATGAACCAGCCCCGGGGCGGGGTAATATTCAAGCCGCGCGGTACTGCTGATCATGAGCCTGTCATTCCGGCTCGACCGCCCCACGACGAACGACCCCTCCCGGTTCGGGGGCCAGGAGGGTGCGTTCCGCCGCGTCCCCCGGACACCCGTACGGGTGTCCCGGGTGCCGCGTCACGCGAAAGGGCCCGGCCGGAGTGATCCGGCCGGGCCCCTTCACGTGGAACCGGGTGAGGCTCAGGCCAGGCGGGCCACGCCGTCGGCCTTCGCCGCGGCGGCGACCGCGGCCGAGACGGCCGTGGCGACGCGCTCGTCGAACGGCGAGGGGATCACGTAGTCGGCGGCGAGCTCGTCACCCACGACGTCGGCGATGGCGTCGGCGGCGGCGATCTTCATGCCCTCGGTGATCCGGGTCGCGCGGACCTTCAGGGCGCCCGCGAAGATGCCCGGGAACGCCAGCACGTTGTTGATCTGGTTCGGGAAGTCCGAGCGGCCCGTGGCCACGACCGCCGCGTACTTGTGCGCGACCTCCGGGTGGACCTCCGGGTTCGGGTTGGCCATGGCGAAGACGAACGCGTCCTTCGCCATCGAGGCCACCGCCTCCTCGGGCACCGTGCCGCCGGAGACGCCGATGAACACGTCGGCGCCCGCGAGGGCGGACTCCAGCGAGCCGGTGAGGCCGGTCCTGTTCGTCAGGCCCGCGATCTCCGCCTTGACGTCCGTCAGGTCGGAGCGGTCCGCGGAGACGACGCCCTTGCGGTCGGTGACGCAGACGTCGCCGATGCCCGCGTCCACCAGGATCTTGGCGATGGCGATGCCCGCCGCGCCCGCGCCCGAGATCACGGCGCGCAGGTCGCCGAGGGTGCGGCCGGTCAGCTTCGCCGCGTTGCGCATGGCGGCCAGCGTCACGATGGCCGTGCCGTGCTGGTCGTCGTGGAAGATCGGGATGTCCAGGGCTTCCTGGAGCCGGCGCTCGATCTCGAAGCAGCGCGGGGCGGAGATGTCCTCCAGGTTCACGCCGCCGAACGAGGGAGCGAGACGGATGACCGTCTCGATGATCTCCTCGGTGTCCTTGGTCGCGAGCGCGATCGGAACCGCGTCGACCCCACCGAACTGCTTGAACAGGATGGCCTTGCCCTCCATCACGGGGAGGGAGGCCTCGGGCCCGATGTCACCGAGTCCGAGCACGGCCGTACCGTCGGTGACGACGGCCACGACGTTGGACTTCCAGGTGTACTCGTGGACGAGCTCCGGGTTCTCCGCGATGGCGGTGCAGACCTTGGCCACACCCGGCGTGTACGCGAGGGACAGGTCGTCCTTGTCGTTGACGGGCACGGTGGCCTGCACGGCCATCTTGCCGCCCCGGTGCAGCGCGAACACCGCATCGGGGTTGTTGTCCGTCCCGCTGTCGCTGCGAGGATTGACGATCTCCGCTGCCACTTTCTTGGCCCCTTAAGTTTTTGAATCGTTGAGGGTGACCACTCCTGGTTAAGGGGTGGGCGGGCACCGCGTCCGTACTCCGCGCCGACGGTTTGCCCGTCTGCGCGGAGGGGAGGTTCGTACGCGCGGGCGCGCCGCACGCGCGCCCTGAGCCCCTGGTGAGGGGTGTAAGGATCCGTTTTACCGGAAGAACGCTCGCCCAGACGAGTCGATTCCTGCTCGACCCTAAGCCTGCTGTCCCGGTTTTGGCGAAAGGTCCAAACCTTACTGTCCAACAGTCGAGACGCACAGTAAATGCTGCGGTGAAAGGCGCTGGTCACAGCGCATAGTCCGGTCGGAAGAGCCAGCGCCCGCAGGGCTGATGGGTCGCCGGGGATGTCCGTTATCCGATTTTGACCTGACGAGCTGCCTGAATGCGTCAGTCCGAATGGCAAGATGCCGTAACCACACAAGGTCGCGACACTCGATGGTGCGTGCCACGACCGTTTTCGGATGCTTTCCACCTGTCGGAGGAACCAGCCCATGACCGCAAGCACCACCCGTCGTACGACCGCCGCCCGGTCCCGCATCGCCGCGGTCGGCGCGATCGCGGTCGCCGGCGCCCTCGTCCTCACCGGCTGTGGTGACCAGACCGAGAGCGGCGGCTCGTCCACTCCCTCCTCCTCGGCCAAGAAGGACAACGCGGCCCCCCTCTTCTCGGCCCTGCCGAAGAAGATCCAGGACGCCGGTGTCATCAAGGTCGGCACGGACTCGGCGTACGCGCCGATGGAGTTCGTCGAGGGCGGCAAGATCGTCGGTGTCGACCCCGACATCGCCGAGGCGCTCGGCAAGCAGCTCGGCGTGAAGCTGGAGTTCACCGCGGGCACCTTCGACGGTCTGATCACCTCGATCTACACGGGCCGCCAGGACGCGATCATGTCGTCGATCACCGACAACAAGCAGCGCCAGGAGGGCCTGGACGACAAGGGCCAGAAGATCGGCAAGGGGATCGACTTCGTCGACTACTTCTCCTCCGGCCTCTCGCTCCTCGTCAAGAAGGGCAACCCCGAGGGCATCAAGACCCTGGACGACCTCTGCGGCAAGACCGTGGCCGTCCAGCGCGGCACGACCTACGAGGACGAGTTCAAGAAGCAGGCCGAGAAGTGCGGTGACAAGAAGCTCACCATCCAGGCCTTCGACACCGACGCCGAGGCGCAGACCCGCGTCAAGGCCGGCGGCGCCGTCGCCGACCTGAACGACTACCCGGTCGCCGCGTACACCGTGAAGACCTCCGGCGGCGGCAACGACTTCGAGATCGCCGGCCAGCAGACCGGCGTCGGCCTCTTCGGCATCGGCGTGAGCAAGGAGAACACCCAGCTCCGCGACGCCCTCAAGCAGGCCCTCGACGCCGCCATCAAGGACGGCTCCTACGGCAAGGCTCTTGAGAAGTGGAACGTGCAGGACAGTGCCGTCAAGTCCGCGACGGTCAACGCCGGTCAGTAAGTCCCGCGCTCCACGCTCCACTGAAGGGCAGTCATTGTGACTGACAAGATCGAAAAGGGTCCGGCCGACACCCCGCCGGCCGGACCCGGCGCCTCGGGCACCCCGTACGAGGCCATCAAGGCAATCCCGGTGCGGCACTACGGCCGCTGGGTCAGCGGCGTGATCGTGGTCGCGCTGCTCGGCTGGCTCGTCTACGCCTTCTCCCAGGGCAACGTCATCTGGGCGACGGTCAAGGACAAGCTGTTCGACCCGGCGGTCCTCAGCGGCCTCGGGAACACCGTGATCATCAGCGTTTCGTCCATGGCGCTGGGACTCGTGCTCGGCATCGTGTTCGCGGTGATGCGCCTGTCCAAGAACCCGGTGACGGGCGCCGTCTCCTGGCTCTACATCTGGTTCTTCCGCGGTACCCCGGTGTACGTCCAGCTGCTGGTGTGGTTCAACCTGTCGCTGATCTTCCAGTACATCAACCTCGGTCCGATCTACAAGAACGAGACCGTCGACATCATGACGCCGTTCATGGTCGCGCTGCTGGGCCTCGGCCTGAACGAGGGCGCGTACATGGCGGAGATCGTCCGGGCCGGCATCCAGTCGGTCGACGAGGGCCAGACCGAGGCCGCCCACGCGCTCGGCATGCCGCAGACGAAGACCATGCGCCGGATCGTGCTCCCGCAGGCGATGCGCGTGATCATCCCGCCGACCGGCAACGAGTTCATCAACATGCTGAAGACCTCGTCACTGGTCTCGGCGGTGCAGTACACGGAGCTCCTGCGGGCTTCGTCGAACATCGGCAACACGGCCGGTGCCATCATGGAGATGCTGTTCGTGGCCTCCTTCTGGTACCTGGCTCTGACCAGTGTGTTCAGCGTCGGCCAGTACTACCTGGAGCGCCGCTTCGCCCGTGGTTCCATGCGGAACCTGCCGCCGACGCCGTTCCAGCGCCTGCGTGCCAACCTGAACATGTTCCGCCGTACGGAGGTCGCGCGATGACCGCTCAGCCGATGGTCAAGGCCGAGGGCGTCCACAAGTCGTACGGCGCCGCCCACATCCTGCGCGGCATCGACCTCGAAGTCGCCCCGCGCGAGGTCTTCTGCCTGGTCGGCCCGTCCGGCTCCGGCAAGTCGACCTTCCTGCGCTGCATCAACCACCTGGAGCGCATCAACGCCGGGCGCCTCTCGGTGGACGGCCAGCTGGTCGGGTACAAGCAGAAGGGCGACAAGCTCTACGAGCTGAAGGACAGCGAGGTCGCGGCCCAGCGCCGCGAGATCGGCATGGTCTTCCAGCGCTTCAACCTGTTCCCGCACATGACGGCCATCGAGAACGTCATGGAAGCCCCGGTCATGGTCAAGGGCGAGAGCAAGGCCGTGGCGCGCGAGCGCGCGGTCAAGCTGCTCGACCGCGTGGGCCTCGGCGACAAGGGCGGCAACTACCCGACGCAGCTCTCCGGCGGCCAGCAGCAGCGCGTGGCGATCGCCCGCGCGCTGGCGATGGAGCCGAAGCTGATGCTCTTCGACGAGCCCACCTCGGCGCTCGACCCGGAGCTCGTCGGTGACGTCCTCGACGTCATGCGGGACCTGGCCGAATCGGGCATGACCATGATCGTGGTCACGCACGAGATGGGCTTCGCCCGCGAGGTCGGGGACAACCTCGTCTTCATGGACGGCGGCGTGGTCGTCGAGTCCGGGCACCCGCGCGAGGTCCTGGGCAACCCGCAGCACGACCGGACGAAGGCGTTCCTGTCCAAGGTGCTGTAGGCGCGTCACGTGGTTGAGGGGCGGTACGGGATTCCCGTACCGCCCCTCACGCGTCGCCCGCTACTTGACCCCGAGCACCAGGGCGTCCGAAGGCGAGCGCCAGACCGTACGGGCCTCCGAGAAGCCCGCCTCGCGCAGCGTCCGGGCGTGCCAGGCGGCGTCCGGGGTGTCGCCGTCGGCGTGCTCCCCGTAGATCTCGAAGCGGCGCTTGGTCGGCTCGGCCAGCACCGGGTCGGCGGCCGCCTCCGCCCACCAGTCGGCCCAGTCGAGGGCGCCGGCCGCCCGGGCCCGGTCCATGCCGGCGTGCCGGTGGGCCCGCTCGGCGGCGTTGATCAGCGGGGTCGTCGGGTCGGGCATGTGGTCGGCGTTCATGAAGACGCCGCCCGGGCGGACCAGCGGGGCCAGCTGCCCGTAGAGCACCGCCAGCCGGGGGCTGTGCAGCCAGTGCAGGGCGGTGGCCGTCAGCACCGCGTCGTACGTGTCGTACGGGAGCGCCGAGGGCCAGTCCGGGTCCTTCAGGTCGGCGGTGACGAAGCCGACCCGCTCGTCCCCCGCGAAGTGGCCCCGGGCGATGGTCAGCAGCGCGGGGTCCAGGTCGACGCCCGTGCTGGTGGCGTCCGGGAAGCGCTTGAAGACGCGGTCCGTGATACTTCCCGTACCGCACGCGAGGTCCAGCACCCGGGGGGCGGGGCCCACCAGGGCCTCGACCATGTCCAGCATCACCCGGAACCGCTCCTCGCGGTCGGGCATGTACCACTCCTGCTGCCGGTCCCAGCTCGACTGCCAGGCCTGCCAGTCGGTCACGGTGTCCACCATCCCGAACCCCTCCACACGTAATACCCTCGAAGACGTCTCAGCCGTTACCCGAGACCCTAATCCGCAGCCGTAAGGACTACAAGTGGAACTGGCCCATTACTCGGACCATGCCGTGCGTCTGGTCAACACCGAGGAGCCGGCCCGCAACAAGGACGCGCTCACCTCCGTGGACGCCGTCCGTGCCCTCTTCGGCCCCGGAGTGCAGGCCGCCCGCCGGGTCACCGACGCCGACGTGACCCGCTTCCGCAACGTGCGCGGCCGGCTGCGCGCCGTGTTCGAGGCCGCCGACGGCGGCGACCACGTCCTCGCCGTCGACCTGCTGAACTCGCTGCTCATGGAGTTCCCCGTCAGCCCCCAGGTCTCGGGCCACGAGACCCTCGGCGAGGACGGCGCGCCCAACTGGCACATCCACCTCGCCGACCACCCCTCGAACGCCTCCGCCGGGTACGCCGCCATCGCGTCCTTCGGGCTGGCCTTCCACCTCACCGAGCACGGCCCCGACCGCCTCGGGCTGTGCCAGGCCGCGCCCTGCCGCAACGCCTACCTCGACACCTCCACCAACCGCTCCCGGCGCTACTGCTCCGACCGCTGCGCCACCCGCGCCAACGTCGCCGCCTACCGCGCCCGCAAGCGGCTGGAAGCCGAGACGTCCGCCCACAGCGGGCGCAGCGCCGAGGCCGCCCAGGACAGCCGCGCCCTCAGCGAACGCTGATCCGCCGGGAGCGGCCGCAGCCGCAGCACGGCCGTCGCCAGCACCAGCTCCTCGGGCACCGTCCCGTAGTCGGTGCTGTCGCCGGTCTCGTTGTACGGGTTGTCCCCGAGCACCCACCAGCCGCCCGGGCGCCGCTCCACCGCCCGCTTCACCACCAGCAGGTCCTGCTGGAACGGATGCCGCAGCACCACCACGTCACCCGGCCGGACCACCTTGCCGTGGCGCACCACCAGCCGGTCCCCGTGCAGCAGCGTGGGCACCATCGACGGGCCCGTCACCTCGAACACCTCGAAGCGCGTCCGCGAGCGCCTGTTCTCCACCATCGCCTGGCCTCCCCGGCCTCCTCGTCCCTCCCCGCATGCTGCCGCACGCGCCCGTACATTCGCTCACCCCGCCTCCCGGCACCCTGGACTTTTGTCCTAAGCCCACGGGGGCGGCCGAGAATTCCGGTATCCGAGCGAGTAATCTCCCCCTTGAGAAGACGATCACGAGGAGGAATTACCCCATGCTTTCCCGCCTCTTCGCCCCCAAGGCGAAGGTCTCCGCCCACTGTGACCTGCCGTGCGGCGTGTACGACCCTGCCCAGGCCCGCATCGAGGCCGAGTCCGTCAAGGCCGTCCAGGAGAAGTACCAGGCCAACGAGGACGCCGACTTCCGCGCGCGCGCCATCACCATCAAGGAGCAGCGGGCCGAGCTCGCCAAGCACCACGTCTCGGTGCTGTGGAGCGACTACTTCAAGCCCCCGCACTTCGAGAAGTACCCGCAGCTGCACACGCTGGTCAACGACACCCTGAAGGCCCTCTCGGCCGCGAAGGCGTCGAACGACCCGGCGACGGGCCAGAAGGCCCTTGAGCTCATCGCCGAGATCGACCGGATCTTCTGGGAGACCAAGGCCGCCTGATCCGGCAGCCCCGGCTCACCGCCGGCCGCACAGCCGAAGGGGCCCGACCGCTGACCGGTCGGGCCCCTTCGCGTGCCCCTGACGTCCGCCCGGGGTACGCCGTGGCTACTCGTCGTCGGCCTCGTCGTCGTCCAGGCGGGCCAGCCAGGTGGCCAGCCGCTCCACCGGGACCTCGAAGTCCGGGTTCAGGTCGACGAAGGTGCGCAGCTGCTCGGCGAGCCACTCGAAGGTGACCTCCTCCTCGCCGCGCCGCTTCTCCAGCTCCTCGATGCCGCGATCGGTGAAGTACAAGTCGGGCTCCGTGCCGTGATGAGGGTGAAGGGGTGTTTCCCGCCAGGATAATCCGCTTACTGGGAGAGATCTCCCGCCCTCCCCGTTCCCGGCGCTAGCCTGGAATGCTTAGGCGGGGCACGTGGGAGTCGGGGGCCAGCGGATGCCGGACGGGCGCACGGGCGGCTCCGCACGCGCCTTCGAGCTCCTGGAACCCCTCGTCCGGGCGGCGACCGTACGCGTCCACGCCCCGCCGGACGGGTATGGATCCCATGGCACCGGACCCACGTGGGGGAGCGGCTTCTTCATCGCCCCCGGCTGGGTGCTGACGTGCGCGCACGTGGTCGGCGAAGGGGGTGCTGCGGTGCGTCTGGCGGGACGGGAGATCGGCATCACCTTCTCCTCCGGCGCGGGCGGCGCCACCGGGACCGTCGCCGGGCGCGTGGAATGCGTACTGCCCGAACGGCTGGAGCGGCAGCGGCCCGGCCGGCTCGCCCTGTGGGACCTGCCCGACCTGGCGCTCGTACGGGTCCTCGCGCCCGTCACGCACGCCTGCGTCTGGCTGACCGACCGGGCCGGGCCCCGGCTGGCGGAGGCCGCCTACTTCGGCTGCACCGAGGACCTCGGGATCGCCGAGATCACCGGCCGCACCACCCGGCTGCGCGGCACCGCCGCGAACGGGGCCGCCATCCGGCTCGGCGACGACGACGAGATCGAGCCCGGCATGTCCGGCGGGCCCGTGGTGGACCTGGCCCGCGGCGAGGTCGTCGGCGTGGTCAAGGCCCGCCGGCACACGGGCGGCGGCGGACTCGCCGTGTCCGTGGCCCAGTTGCGCACCCTGCCGATGGCCGCGACCGGGCAGACCGGGCTCTACCGCCGGGTCATGCAGGCCCACGACCTCTACCACCACGACCAGCACCTCAGCGATCTCGACAGCCGGCGCACCTGGACCGACGTCCACGAGGAACTCGCCGCCGCCGACCCCGATCCGTACGGCGGCCGCCGGCTCACCCCCGGCGAACTCACCACCCTGTGCGGGCTGCTCGCCGAACTGCCCCCGCCGGGCTCCTCCGAGGCCGTCCGGGCGCTCGCCGAGGCCGCCCGCGGCGAGGAACCCGACCCCGCCCTGCCCGCCCCGCTGAGCTGGCGCGACGGCCTGGGGCTGCTGCACGATCCGCCCGGCGGCTCCGGCGAGGCCGCCGCGATGCTCCGGTACGCCACCGACGTGAGCGTCGCCGACCACCGGGAGCCGCCGTCCCCCGGAGCCGACGAGGAACTCTGGGACTGGGTACGGGCCACCGCGGCGCGGCTGTGGCGGCCGCTGCGCCGGGAACTGGCCGAGCGGCACGACCGCGGCCTCGCCGAACGGTCCCGGCGGCGGCGGGCGTCGGCCGGCCGGGCCCCGTACGGACCGGCCCGCGCGGCCGAGGGGCTGCCGCCGGGGCCCTCGGTCCTGCTGGAGGCGTGGGCGCACGGCTGGGAGGACGTCTACGACTGGCGGGTGTCCGTCCTGGCGGGCCCGACCCGGCCCGCGCAGGCCACCCCGGTGGACTCGGGCGTACGGGCCACCCTGGCGCGGCTGCCGGACGCGCTGCGGGCACCGCTGGCCGAGGGGTTCCGGCGCTGCGACACGCACGAGGCGGCCGCGCTGCTCGAAGTGGCGGTCGAGCCGGAGCTGTTCGGGCTCGCGGTGGACGAGTGGGTGGTGGCCGGCGGGGTACCGGTGGGCACGCAGCGGCCGGTGGTGTTCCGCTACGCCGGGGTCTCGCAGACCGCGGGCGGCCGCTGGGCGCGGGTCCAGGCGGGCCCGCCGGCCGGCCAGCGGGCGGACTGCTCGCGGGGGCGGCCCCGCAGCCCCTCGCCCCCGTGGCTGGCCGGGCTGGCGGAGCACACCGTCCCGGTGCTGTGCCGGGCGGCGGAGCGGGAGCCCACGCTCGGGGCGCTGCACGGGGTGCGGGAGGCGGGGTACGGGGTGGTGGTGTGCCGGCGGCCCCCGGGGGACCCGGGAGTGTCGTGCGCCCCGTTCCACCGGGGGTTGCGGGAGGAACTGGCCGAGGCGGGGCGCGGCGAGGTGCTGCCCCTGCGGCTGCGGGCCCTGCGGGCACGGGCGCACGGGGCGGACCCGGACGCGTACTGGGCGGTGGGGGTGGGGCTGGTCTGGGACGACCCGGGCCGGCCGCTGCCGGAGGACGAGCCGTTACGGGGTGACCTGTGACGTGCGCAGAGGAGCGTCCATGAATGACGAGTGGCTCATCTACCGGGGGGTCGGCGAGCCCCACGACGGCATCGGCGCGCTGCCCGGTCCGCCGCCCTGGCGGGACTTCGACGGGGGCCCGGCGGCGGAGCCCGCCGACGGGGCCGCGGGCGAAGGCGGCGGCGGGGCCGGGGGCGGGGGCGAGGGGGGCGGCCAGGGGCCGGACGCGCCGGACGGGAACGTGGCCCGGCGCCTCGGTGCCCACCGGCAGGCCGCCGAGGCGCACCGGCCCGAACCCGAGGAACTGGAGGCGGTCAACGCCGCGCTCTACCTGCGCCGCCCGCTGCTCGTCACCGGCTACCCCGGAACCGGTAAGTCCACCCTGGCGCACGCCGTGGCCCACGAGCTGAAGCTCGGCCGGGTGCTGCGCTGGCCCGTGGTGTCGCGCACGGTCCTCCAGGAGGGGCTGTACCGCTACGACGCCATCGCCCGGCTCCAGGACGTCCAGATCGCCGCCGGCGGGGCGGCGGGTGGCGCGGGTGGCGCGGGTGGCGGGGCGTCCGGCGGGGCGTCCGGGATCGGCAAGTACATCCGGCTCGGACCGCTGGGGACGGCCCTGCTGCCCACCGCCCGGCCGCGGGTCCTGCTCATCGACGAGCTGGACAAGAGCGACATCGACCTGCCCAACGACCTCCTGAACGTGCTGGAGGAGGGCGAGTTCACGCTGCCCGAGCTGGAACGGGTCGCCGACACCGAGCCCGAGGTGCGGGTGGTCACCGACGACGGGGCGAAGGTGACCGTCCGGGACGGCCGGGTGCGCTGCCGGGCCTTCCCGTTCATCGTGCTGACCAGCAACGGCGAGCGGGACTTCCCGGCCGCGCTGCTGCGCCGGTGCATCCAGCTGAAGCTAGGCCAGCCCGGGGAGAAACGGCTCGCCACCATGGTGCGGGCCCATCTCGGCGAGGAGGCCGCCCGGCTCGGCGCCGATCTGATCCGGGAGTTCCTCAGCCGCTCCCGGACCGAGCTCGTCGCCGCCGACCAGCTGCTCAACGCCATCTACCTGACCCACTACGCCGCCCCGCCCACCCGGGAGGACCTCGCGGACCTGCTCATCCAGCGCCTCGACCGGCCGAGGTGACGCCATGCGGGAGCTGATCGCCCTGCTCCGCGCGGCCGGGCTCGATCCGTCCGCCGCCGAACTCGCCGACGCGCTCTGGCTGGCCGGGCGCACCGCCCGGGCCGAGGCCGCCGGGGAGCCGCCCGGGACGCCGGGGACCCCGGAGGGGGGCCCGCCCCCCGAGGAGCCGCCGCAGGAGCCGGAGCCGCCGCGCGAGCAGGCGCCCGTACGGGAGGAGGCGGCCCCCGAGGACCCGGTCAGCCTCTACGCGCCCCGGGCCCGCCGGGCCGCCGGACCCGAGGCGGACACGGGGACCCCGCTCGGGGGCGGGGTGCCCGTACGGGTGCCGGGGGCGGCCGCGCTGCCGCGCGTCCTGGAGGTCCAGCGGGCCCTGCGCGCCCTCCAGCGGCACCGGCCCGGCGCCCCGCCGACCCGTACGGTGCTCGACGAACAGGCCACCGCCGAGGCCAGCGCCCGCGCCCTCGGGCTGGTCATCCCGGTGTTCCGGCCGGAGGCGCGGCGCGAGGCGACCGTACGGCTGGTGATGGACGCCTCGCCCTCCATGGCGGTGTGGCAGGACATGTTCGAGGAACTGCGGGCCGTGTGCGAGCGGCTCGGGGCCTTCCGGGACGTCCGGGTCTCCTATCTGCACCGGCTCGCGGACGGCAGGGCCGTCCTCGCGCGCGGGCCGGCCGCGGGAGCCGGGGAGCGTTCCGGGGACCAGCTGCGGGACCCGACCGGGCGGGCGCTGACCATGGTGGTGTCCGACTGCGCGGGCCCGGTGTGGCGGGAGGGCGAGGCACAGCGGCTGCTGTACCGGTGGGCCGAGTGCGCGCCGTGCGTGGTCGTCCAGCCGCTGCCGCAGCGGCTGTGGGGCCGCAGCTGGCTGCCGACCGAGCGGGGCGGCCTGTGCCGCGTCGAGGGCGGCGGCGGAAAGCTGGCCTTCAGCCCGGACCGCCCCCGCCGCCCCGGCCGGGCGGCCGACCGCTCCACGCAATCCGCGGGCGGCCGCGCGGGCGGGGGCGGGGACGGGCTGGTGGTGCCGGTGCTGCCGCCCAGCGCGATCGCGCTCGGGGCGTGGGCCCGGCTCGTCGCGGGGCTGGGCACCGGTCCGGTCCCGGCCGAGGTGGGGCGGGTGTTCGCCGACCATCCGGCGGCGCCGCTGCCGCCGCCCCCGGCCGCGCGCCCGCCGCGCGAGCTGGTGCGGCGCTTCCGCTCCTCGGCCGCGCCCCGGGCCGTACAGCTGGCGGTGTACCTGTCGGCGGCGCCGCTCACGCTGCCGGTGATGCGGCTGGTGCAGCGCACCATGCTGCCGGACTCGGAGCCCTCCGACCTGGCGGAGGTGCTGCTGAGCGGGCTGCTGCGGCGCACCGGGGAGCCGGGCTGGTACGAGTTCGTACCCGGGGTGCGCGAGGTACTGCTGGGGCCGCTGGGGCGGGACGAGGCGGCGCTGGTGCTGAAGCACTCCTCCGAGTACGTGCTGGCCCACTTCGGGCGGGGCGTACGGAACTTCCCCGCGCTCGCGGTCACCCGGCTGACCGGGACGCCGGTGGCGGAGGCCGGCGTACGGACCGACGTACCCGCCGGGGCGCCCGGCGAGGGGGAGACACCGGAGCAGATGCCCGAAGGGCCGGTGCCGCAGGCGTTCGCGCGGGTCTCCGCCCAGGTCGTACGGCGCTACCTGCCGGAGCCGCCCCCGCCCGACCGGGAGAGCGCGCACCCCCCGGCGGCGCCCGCGCGGGACTGGGCCGTGCGGACGGCGCGGGCCCGGCTCGCCGACGGCGACGAGCGCGCCCTGTACGAGGCGGTCACGGTGCTGCGGCGGGCCGTGACCGTACCGGCCGGGCCCGCGGACCCGCCGGGCGAGGCGGAGTGCGAGCTGGCCGGGGCGCTGCTGCGGCTGTGGGCGGTGCGGCGGGAGACGGACCTGCTGGCCGAGGCGGAACGCACCGCGCGGGCCGCGCCCGGGCCGCCCGGGCGGCTGGCGCTGGGCCGGGTGCTGCACGAGCGGGCGCTGGCCGCCGCGGGCGAGCCGGACGCCGCGCTGCTGGCCGCGGCGGAACGGGAGTTCGCGGCCGTCGGCTCCGACCCGGCGGCCGGCCGGGAGCTCCGGCTGGAGGGCGCGGTGCGCCGGGCGGAGTCCCTGATCCTGCTGAGCGGGCTCCGGGACGACACCGGGGCCCTGCGGGAGGCGCGGGACACCCTGGAAGCCCTGGCCGGCCAGGACGCGGGCGTACGGCTCGCGCTCGGGCGGGTGCTGCTGGCCCTGGCGGCGCACGCGCCGGATCCGGCGGAGCGCGAGGAACTCGCCGCTCTGGCGGCGCGGCGGCTGGAGGCGGCGCTGACGGCGGCGCCGGAGGAGCCCGGGAGCGAGGCCGGGAGCGAGGCGCGGCGGCGGATCCGGGTGGAGCTGGCGACGGCCCTGTCGTACCTGCCCGGGCGGCTGGAGGAGGCGGCCGCCCAGCTGGCGCGGGCCCTGACGGAACCCACCGGGGACCCGGAGCTGCGGGTGGCCGCGCTGGTGTGCCTGGCGCGGGTGCACCGGGCGCGGTACGCGCGGGACGCGGACCCGGCGGCGCTGGAGGAGGCGGCCGAGGCGTACGGACGGGCCCGCAGGCTGATCCCCCGGGACGGGGACGCGTACGGGGAACTCCTGCCCGAGTGGGGGGACGTGCTCCTGGAGCGGGCCCGGGCGGCCGACGGGCGGCCGTTCGCGTCCACGGCGGTACGGGTGCTGCGCGAAAGCCGGGCGGCGGTCCCGAGATCGGACCCCCGCTCGGCGCGGAGGCTGCTGCGGCTGGCGGAGGGGCTGCGGCTGCGCCACGCGTACGAGGGGGACCTGGTGGACCTCCGGGAGGCGGAACACCTGCTGGACCTCGCGGTCCGGCAGGGCCGGGGGCCGCTGGAGCGGGCGCGGGGGTGGCGGGAACACGGCGACGTCCAGCGGGAGATCCACCGCCACACCGGGGCCGCGGAGCGGCTGGACCGGGCGGCGGACTCCTACCGGCGGGCGTGGCGGGCGGCGATGGAGGCGGACGAGGAGGGGTGCGGGGTCGCCTGCGGCGATGCGGGGGCGGCGGTGCGGCTGGGGGCGGTGGTGCAGGGGCTGCGGGGCGAGGTGCTGGAGGCGCTGGCGCGGCCGCGGGCGGCCGTCGCCGCCTATCGCTCCGCGCTGGACCTGTGGAACCGGGCCGGGGCCCCGCCCCCCGCGGCCCTGTCCGCCCGCCTCCGGGCCCTGGAAACCGAACTCTGATGCCGCGCGCGGCCCGGCCTCCTGGGGCTCCGCCCCAGCCCCCGCGCCTCAAACGCCGGCGGGGCTGGACCTTTCAGCCCCGCCGGCGTTTGAGGCGCGGGGGCTCGGGGGCTGGCCCCCGCAACGGCGCCGCAGGGGCAGGGGCCGGGCCCCGAGGCGGCACCGCAGTGATGACACGACGACCAACGGAGGTACACGCATGGGGACTCGGCCGTACGGGACCGGCGAGGTCATCGGTGGGGCGGGGTGCGCCGGGGGTCTGCCGGACCTCTCGGGGCTGGATCTGGCCGCGTTGCGGGGGATCGAGCACCCCGTGCTCGCGCAGGTCATCGCCGGCATGGTGCAACGGGTCACGCATCCCGCCGAGATCCTCAACGCCTTCGACTCCGGAGTCGACTGACCCGCGAAGAGCCGGAGTTGACCGCTTTCCGCCGTTAGCCGCGCCCCCGCGCAGGGCAGGGATGGACAAGTCCGGAGGGAGGTGCGGCGATGAGGCAGACGGGCACGAGCGACGCCGTGCTGCCCGCCCACCTGTTCCACGCGCCGTGGCCGTACGCCCAGCTCGACGTGCCCGCCCTGCGCGCGGCCGGGCAGCGGCCGCACCCCATCCGGCAGTTCGTGCTCAAGACCCGCAGCCGCTGCAACCTCGCCTGTACCTACTGCTACGTCTACGCCATGGCCGACCAGGGCTGGCGCGACCAGCCCCCCGCCATGACCCCCGCCACCATCGCCCGCGCCGCCCGCCGGATCGCCGAGCACGCCGCCGCGCACCGGCTGGCCCGCGTCGACCTGGTCCTGCACGGCGGCGAGCCCCTGCTCACCGCCCCCGCCGGGCTCGCCGCGCCCGTCGAGGCCGTGCGGGAGGCGCTGCGCGAGCTGTCCCCGGAGACCAGGGTGACCGCCGCCGTCCAGACCAACGGCACGCTCCTCACCCGGGGCCGGATCGCCGCCCTCGCCGCCGCCGGGATCCGGGTCGGCGTCAGCCTCGACGGCGGGCTCCCCCTCCACAACGCCCGCCGCGTGGACCACGCCGGGCAGCCCGGGTTCGGCGCCGCCGCGCGCGGGCTGCGGCTGCTCGCCCGGCATCCCGAGAGCTACGCCGGGGTGCTCTGCGTCATCGACCTCGCGCAGGACCCGGTGGAGACGTACGAGAGCCTGCTGGCGTTCCACCCGCCCTCGCTCGGCCTGCTGCTGCCGCTCGCCAACTGGAGCGACCCGCCACCGGGCGCTCCGGGGGGCGGCGGCACCCCGTACGCCGACTGGCTCCTGGCCGTCTTCGAACGCTGGTGGCACGACCGCGTGCGCCGCACCCGGGTCCGCGTCTTCGAGGAGGTCATCGCCCTGCTGCTCGGCCTGCCCGCCGCCACCGAGACCCTCGGCCTCGCCCCCGCCAGCACCGCCGTCATCGAGACCGACGGCAGCATCGAACAGGCCGACTCGCTGAAATCCGCCTACGAGGGCGCCGCCGCCACCGGCCTCACCCTCGACCGGCACACCTTCGACGACCTCCTCGACCATCCCGGACTCGCCGCCCGCCAGCTCGGCCGGGAGGCGCTGGCCGCCGGCTGCCGCTCCTGCGAGCTCGTCGAGGTCTGCGGCGGCGGGCACTACCCGCACCGCTACCGCGCCGGCGAGGGATTTCGCCAGCCGTCCGTGTACTGCGCCGACCTCAAGGTCCTGATCAGGCACATCGGCCAGGCACTGCACGAAGCCGCCCAACAGCCCCGGCAGGCCGCCTCATGACCCACCGCACCCACCACCACGACGCCCCCGCCCCCGCGGCCTCCGCGCCGCCGGGCGCCCTCTCCGCGTTCAGCGTCACCCACCACACCCTGCACGCCCTGGCCTCCACCGAGCCCTCCGCCGAGGGCACCCGCCTGGTGACCGACGTCCGCCGCTCCAAACGGCTCGTCCTGCTGCGCGCCGTCCTCGACGCCGCCCCCGGCGGGCCCGGCGGCGAGAGCGGCGAGCACTGGGCCCTGCTGGAGGAGGCCGAACGGCACGACCCCGCGGCGGTGCGCGACGTACTGCACTACCCGGCGACCGGGGCGTGGGCCGAGGAGACCCTGCGCCGGCTGCACGCCCCGTACGGGCCCGCGCCCGACCTCGGCCACCTCGGGGCGCTCGCCGTCGCCGCCGCGCTGCGCGCCGGGATCGGCTTCAAGGCCACCCTGCGGCCCGTGCACGGCCGGCTCGTGCTGCCCACCCTCGGGCTGCTGCGCCCGGCGCGCCCCGGCCCGCTCGCCCTCGACGAGCGCTCCTGGGACGCCGGCGCGGACACCGCCGCCGGAGCCGAAGCGCTGCCCCTGCACGTCCTCCCCGGCGGCCGGACCGCCCTCGACGACCTCGACCCCTACCGGGCCCCCGCCGCCGGGCACCCCGCGCCCGTCCGGCCCGCCCGCAGGCTCACCCCGAAGGGCCACAAGCGCTGGGACACCCAGTGGTCCGGCGCCCTCACCCTGCTGGAGCGGTACGACACCGCCCGCGCGGAGGAGATCGGCCGGCTGCTGCGCTCCGTGGTCCCCCTCGCAGGCGGCTCCCGCTCCAACGGCGCCACCCTGCCCGCCGCCGCCGGCTCCCTGCTGGCCCGGGCGCAGGCGCCGCCCGCGCTCGCCGCGACCCTCGTGCACGAGGTCCAGCACGGGAAACTGGCCGCCCTCGCCGACATCCTCACCCTGCACACCGCCGACCGCACGCCCCGCTTCTGGGCCCCCTGGCGCAGCGACCCGCGCCCCCTGGAGGGGCTGCTGCACGGCGCGTACGCCCATCTGGCCCTGGCCGGGTACTGGCAGCGCGCCGCCCTCTACGGGGCCCGCGGCGCGTGGGCCCAGCACGCCCGGATCCGGGCGCAGGTCGCCGCCGCCCTCCCCGCCATCCGCGCCTGCCCGGAACTCACCACCGCCGGGCGCGAGTTCACCGACGCCATGGCCGCCGCCGAGAAGGCCATGGACGAACTCCGCCCGCCCGGCGACCAGTACGCCACCGCCCGCCGGGCCCTGGACCGGGAACGGCGCGCCTGGTGCGCGGCGCACCCCGAACTCTCCGCTTTCATACGGGCCTGACGACCCGTCCGCTGCGATACCTTTCAACCCCGTCCACCACCGCCCGGAGCCCAGGGAGACGGCCCTATGACCGGTACCGGTAGTCGTCAGGACCGCGACACGGCCGTGCGGCCGCAGCGGTTCGTCATCAGCTTCGCGGGCTTCAACCGCCCCTGGGCCGTGTGGATCGCCCACCGCCTGGAGGAACACGGCCACCGCGCCACCCTCCAGCGCTGGGACCCGCAGAGCACCCCGGGCGTCAGCCAGGCCCTCGACGACCTCGCCCGGGGCGGCGGCCGGGTGCTCCTCGTCCTCAGCGAGCGCTACTTCTCCGCAGGCACCCACACCGAGGAGGAGTGGAACGCCGCCCTGCGCGAGGTCACCGACCGCCACTCCGGCCGGTTCGCCGCCGTCTGCCTCACCGACGCGCCGCTGCCCAGCGCCGTCGCCGCCCTGGAGAAGACCGACCTGTGGGGCCTGGACGCGTACGAGGCCGAGTACCGCGTGCTGCGCCGGCTGGAGCTGCCCACCGACCGGGTCGGCGCCGAGACCGGCCGCCGGGGGCCCCGCTTCCCCAACGACCCGCCCGAGATCTGGGGCCGGGTGCCGCGCCGCAACCCGCGCTTCACCGGCCGCAACGACGTCATCGGGAGGCTGCGCGCCGCGCTCACCGACGCCCCGCCCGGCGCCTCCACGGTGACCCTGCTCGGGCTGTCGGGGGTGGGCAAGACGCAGGTCGCCACCGAGTACGCCTACCGGTTCGCCTCCGAGTACGAGGTGGTGTGGTGGGTCCCCGCCGAGGACCGGCCCACGCTGCGCGAGCGGCTCGCCGACCTCGCGCCCGCGCTCGGCCTGCCGCGCGGGGCGGGCAGCTACGGCGAGCTGATCCGGGCCGTCCTGGAGGCGCTGCGGCGCGGCTCCCCGTACGGGCGCTGGCTGCTGGTCTTCGACGGCTGCGACAACCCGGACGACCTCGCGGACCTGCTGCCCTCCGGCACCGGCGACGTGATCATCACCTCCCGGAACCGGGAGTGGGCCTCCCGGCACACCAGCCTCGTCGAAGTCCCGCTCTACGCGCGGCCCGAGTCGGTCACCTTCATCCGCCGCCGCGCCCAGCGCCTGACCGGCCCGGAGGCCGACCAGCTCGCCGAGGCCCTGGAGGACTATCCGCTGGCCCTCGACCAGACCGCCGGCTGGCTCGCCGACTCCCCGCTGAGCGTCGGCGACTACCTGGCGCTGCTGCGGCGCCGGCTGGACTCCTACGAGGCCGTCACCCTCTCCGACGACTACCCGCTGCCCTTCCCCACCGCGCTGGCGATACTCCTCAACAACGTGCGGGAGAACTTCCCCGACGCCCTCGCGCTGTTGCGGCTGTTCGTGTTCTTCGCGCCCGGGCGGGTGCCGCTGCGGCTGCTGCGCGAGTTCCCCGCCGACGACGTGCCCGAGCACCTGGCCGGGCTGATCAACGACCAGATCCGGTGGAACGCGGCCCTCAACAAGCTCGTGCAGTTCTCCGTGGTCCGCCTGGAGTACTCCGACCTCTCGGTCGAGGAGGGCGGCGGCGGGCTGGAGACCGTCCAACTGCACAGCATGGTCCACAACATCGTCCGCGAGAACCTCGGCGAGGAGGAGTCCGCGCAGCTGTCCCGCGCCGTCCGCCAGGTCCTCGCGGCCGCCGACCCCGGCCGCCCCTCCGACGCCCGGCTGTGGCCGCAGTACGCCGAGCTGATCCCGCACCTGGAGACCGCCGGGGTACTGACCAGCACCAACCCCCGCATCCAGGCCTTCCTGTTGCAGTGCCTGCGCTACCTGGCCCTCGCCGGGGAGTACCGCACCTGCATGCGGCTGTGCGAGGAGACCGACCACGTCTGGCGGTTCATGCTGGGCGAGGACCATCCCAACGTCCGCGAACTCGGCTACCAGTACGGGGGAGCGCTGCGCAACCTCGGGCTGTTCCGCCGCGCCGAGACGCTGACCCGGGCGGTCGCCGACCGGCTGAAGGAGGAGCGCGGCGAGCGCGACCTGGAGACGCTGCGGGCCACCGCCGCGTACGGGGGCGTCCTGCTGTGCATCGCCAAGTTCGAACCGGCGCGGGAGCTGTTCGAGCAGGGGCTCGCCACGTACCGGGAACTGCTCGGGGAGGACGACTCCACGACCCTGAACGCCCAGAACAACCTGGCGGCGACGTACCGGCTGCTGGGGCGCTACCTGGACGCGTACGAACTGGACCTGGACACCCTGCGCCGGCGCGAGCGGGTGCTGCGCGCGCAGCACATCTCGACGCTGTCCTCGGGCATCGCCTGCGCGATGGGGCTGCGGCTGATGGGCCGCTACCGGGAGGCGCAGACCCGCCAGGAACAGGGGCTCAAGCTCAACACCCAGGTGCTGGGCCCCGACCACCCGCAGACCCTGCGGGCCGAGCACAACCTCGGCATGTGCCTGCGCCGCTCCGGGGACATCCCGGGCGCCGGGCTGCGACTGCGGGGGGTGTGGGAGCGGGCCACCCGGGTGCTGGGCGTGGACTACCCGTGGACGCTGATGGTCGCCTCCGACTACGCGACCTACCTGCGGGAGTACGGGGACGTCGGCGAGGCCCGCCGGATCTCGGAGCACGTGATCCGCGGCTACCAGTCACAGCTGGGGCTGGCCCACCCGTACAGCATCGGCACGGTCGGCAACCTGGGGCTGGTGCTGAGGGCCCAGGGCGAGCGGGCGGAGGCGCTGTCGCTCGCGGAGCAGGCGCTGGTCGGCATGCGGGGCGCGCTGGGGGACCTGCACCCGTGGACCCTGGGCTGCGCCCTGAACGCGACCGGGCACCGCAACATCACGGGCCGGCTGGAGGACGCGCTGACCCTGAGCCGCGAGACGCTGCGGGGCGCGGAGCGGGTCCTGGGCCCCGACCACCCGATGACGCTGAGCGCGCAGATCGCGCTGGCGGCCGATCTCCGGTCGGTACGGGAGGACGAGGAGGCCGCGAAGCACGAGGAGGCCGGCATCAAGGCCCTCACCCGCACCCTGGGCCCGCAACACCTCCACACGGTCGTGGCCAAACAACGCACCCGCCCGTACTGGGACTTCGAGCCGCAGCCGTAGCCACCCCAGCCTCGCCGGCGTTTGAGGCGCAGGTCCGGGCGGAGCCCGGTGCCCGGCGGAGCCGGGTTCCCTGGGGCTCCGCCCCAGACCCCGCGCCTCAAACGCCGGCGAGGCTGGATTTGCCGGCCGGGGATGCCGGAAGGCCCGGTCCCCTTGGGGGCCGGGCCTTCCTGTTCAAGCCAGCGCAGCGATCAGGACTCGAAGACCTCGTTCATCAGCAGCTGCTGCTCCGCCTGGTGGCGCTTCGCGGAGCCCACCGCCGGGGAGGAACCGTGCGGACGCGACACGCGCCGCAGGCGCTCGGCCGCCGGGACCTCCGCGCCGACCGCCAGGTCGAGGTGGTCGATCAGGTTCAGCGCGATGAACGGCCACGCACCCTGGTTCGCCGGCTCCTCCTGCGCCCAGATGTAGTTCGCCGCGTTCGGGAACTTGGCGATCTCGGCCTGGAGCTCCGCACCCGCCAGCGGGTACAGCCGCTCGATGCGGATGATCGCGGTGTCCGTGATGCCGCGCTTCTCACGCTCGGCCTCCAGGTCGTAGTAGACCTTGCCCGCGCAGAAGACGACCTTGCGGACCGCGTTCGGGTCACCCGCTCCGGAGGCGACGCGGGTGTCGCCGATCACCGGACGGAACTCACCGCTGGTGAACTCCTCCGCCTTCGACGCCGCCGCCTTCAGACGCAGCATCGACTTCGGGGTGAAGACGATCAGCGGCTTGTGGTGCGGGTTGTGGACCTGCCAGCGCAGCAGGTGGAAGTAGTTCGACGGCAGGGTGGGCATGGCCACCGTCATGTTGTCCTGCGCGCACATCTGGAGGAAGCGCTCGGGACGCGCGGACGAGTGGTCCGGGCCCTGGCCCTCGTAGCCGTGCGGCAGCAGCAGCGTGACGCCGCTCGTCTGGCCCCACTTCTGCTCCGCGGAGGAGATGAACTCGTCGACGACGGTCTGCGCGCCGTTGACGAAGTCACCGAACTGGGCCTCCCAGAGGACCAGCGCGTCCGGGCGGGCCAGCGAGTAGCCGTACTCGAAGCCCATGGCCGCGTACTCGGAGAGCAGCGAGTCGTAGACGTTGAAACGGGCCTGCTCGTCCGACAGGTACTGCAGCGGGGTGTAGTCCTCGCCGGTCTCGCGGTCGATCAGCACCGCGTGGCGCTGGCCGAAGGTGCCGCGGCGGGAGTCCTGGCCCGACAGGCGGACCGGGGTGCCCTCCATCAGCAGCGAGCCGAAGGCGAGGGTCTCGCCCATGCCCCAGTCGATGGTGCCCTCGTCGATCATCGCCGCGCGGCGCTGCAGCTGCGGCAGCAGACGCGGGTGCACGGTGACGTTCTCGGGCATGTTGACCTGGGACTCGGCGATCGCCTTGACGACGTCCTGGGAGACCGCAGTGCTCACGGCGACCGGGAAGTCGCCCTGGCCCTGGGTGCCGGGGGCGGCCGGCGGGGCGACCGCCGGCTGCGTGGCGGCCTCGCGGACCTCCGCGAAGACCTTCTCCAGCTGGCCCTGGAAGTCCTGGAGCGCCTGCTCGGCCTCTTCCAGGGTGATGTCGCCGCGACCGATGAGGGACTCGGTGTACAGCTTGCGCACCGAGCGCTTCTTGTCGATCAGGTCGTACATCAGCGGCTGCGTGAACGCCGGGTTGTCCGACTCGTTGTGACCGCGGCGGCGGTAGCAGATGAGGTCGATCACGACGTCCTTGTTGAACGCCTGGCGGAACTCGAAGGCGAGGCGCGCGATGCGGACCACGGCCTCCGGGTCGTCGCCGTTCACGTGGAAGATCGGCGCCTCGATCATGCGGGCCACGTCGGTCGCGTACATCGAGGAACGCGAGGACTCCGGGGCGGCGGTGAAGCCGACCTGGTTGTTGATGACCACGTGCACGGTGCCGCCGGTGCGGTAGCCGCGCAGCTGCGACATGTTCAGGGTCTCGGCGACGACACCCTGGCCGGCGAAGGCCGCGTCGCCGTGCAGGGCCAGCGGCAGGACGGTGAAGTCCGTGCCGCCCTTGTTGATGACGTCCTGCTTGGCGCGGGCGACACCCTCCAGGACCGGGTCCACCGCCTCCAGGTGCGAGGGGTTGGCGACGAGCGAGACCTTGATCTGCTCCCCGTCGAGGCCCGTGAAGGTGCCCTCGGCGCCCAGGTGGTACTTGACGTCGCCGGAGCCGTGCATCGACTTCGGGTCGAGGTTGCCCTCGAACTCGCGGAAGATCTGCGCGTACGACTTGCCGACGATGTTGGCCAGCACGTTCAGGCGGCCGCGGTGGGCCATGCCGATGACGACCTCGTCGAGGCGGGCCTCGGCGGCGGAGTCGATGACCGCGTCGAGCAGCGGGATGACGGACTCGCCGCCCTCCAGGGAGAACCGCTTCTGGCCGACGTACTTCGTCTGCAGGAAGGTCTCGAAGGCCTCCGCCGCGTTCAGGCGGCGCAGGATCCGCAGCTGCTCCTCGCGCTCCGGCTTGGAGTGCGGGCGCTCGATGCGGTCCTGGATCCAGCGGCGCTGCTTGGGGTCCTGGATGTGCATGAACTCGACGCCGGTGGTGCGGCAGTACGAGTCGCGCAGCACGCCGAGGATGTCGCGGAGCTTCATCATCGACTTGCCGGAGAAGCCGCCGACCGCGAACTCGCGCTCCAGGTCCCACAGGGTGAGGCCGTGCTCGGTGATGTCGAGGTCGGGGTGCTTGCGCTGCTTGTACTCCAGCGGGTCGGTGTCGGCCATGACGTGGCCGCGGACCCGGTAGGAGTGGATCAGCTCGAAGACGCGGGCGGCCTTGGTGACGTCGTCGTCGTGCGAGGCGTCGATGTCCCGGAGCCAGCGGACCGGCTCGTACGGGATGCGCAGCGCCTCGAAGACGTCGTCGTAGAAGCCGTTCTCGCCGAGCAGCAGGTTCGCGACGATGCGCAGGAACTCGCCGGAGGCCGCGCCCTGGATGACCCGGTGGTCGTAGGTCGAGGTCAGGGTCATGACCTTGGAGATGCCCAGCTTGTTCAGGGTGTCCTGCGAGGTGCCCTGGAACTCGGCGGGGTAGTCCATGGAGCCGACGCCCATGATGACCGACTGTCCGGGCATCAGGCGGGGCACGGAGTGGACGGTGCCCAGGCCGCCGGGGTTGGTCAGGGAGACCGTCACACCGGTGAAGTCGTCCATCGTCAGCTTGCCGACGCGGGCGCGGCGGACGATGTCCTCGTAGGCCTGCCAGAACTCGAAGAAGTTGAGGGTCTCGGCCTTCTTGATGCCGGCGACGACGAGCTGGCGGTCGCCGTTGGGCTTCACCAGGTCGATCGCGAGGCCGAAGTTGATGTGCTCCGGCTTGACCAGGGTCGGCTTGCCGTCCTTCTCCGCGAAGGAGTAGTTCATGGCCGGCATGGCCTTGATCGCCTGCACCATCGCGTAGCCGATCAGGTGCGTGAAGGAGATCTTCCCGCCCCGGGCGCGCTTGAGGTGGTTGTTGATGACGATCCGGTTGTCGAACAGGAGCTTCACCGGGACGGCGCGGACGGACGTGGCCGTCGGGACGTCGAGGGAGGCGTTCATGTTCTTCGCCACGGCGGCGGCCGGGCCGCGGAGCGTCACCAGTTCGGGGCCCGCGGGGGCCTCGGTGGCGGGCGCGGCCTTCGGGGCGGCGGGGGCGGCGGCCGGAGCCTTGGCCTGAGGGGCGGGCGCGGCCGGTGCGGCGGCCTGGGCCTGGGAGGTGACAGTCACAGCAGGGGCACCAGAGGGGGTGGCAGGAGCAGGGGCAGGAGCTGGCGACACGGGCGTCGGCGCGGCCGTCGAGGGGGCCGCGGCGCGCGCCGCCCCCGTGGCGGCGGCGTCGGCGGCCTGCGGGGCCTTGGCGGCGGGGCCGGCGGCCTGTGCGGAGGCGCCGTCCGTCGTCGTCGTGGACTTCTCGGTCTCATCCGCCTTGACCGGAGTGGCTGCGCCGCCCGGCTTGTAGTCGGCGAAGAAGTCCCACCAGGCCCGGTCGACCGAGTTCGGGTCCTGGAGGTACTGCTGATAGATCTCGTCGACGAGCCACTCGTTCGCGCCGAAGCCTGAGGCGGGGTTCTTCCCGCCCCCTGCTGCTTCGGTCGTGGTGCTCGGGTTACTGGGGGACTGTGGCGACACGGCGGCAACCGCCCTCTTCCGCTTCACAAGGTATGGACAGCGGGAATAAAGGCTACGCCTCCCGAACCGCTGGATGCAGACCGGGCGGGACTTACGTCGCGTAGGTCACATCGAACGGCGGGTTTCGCCGCCTGGAATGGCGGGAAACTAGCGTGGTTCGGGTAGGGGGCACCCAGGTTGCGGCCCCCTTGGCTTCGCACCCCTGACGGACCCCGGCGCATGTGGCCGAGATCATGTCCTTCCCACTCGAACCCTACGTCAAGGTGACGCCTGGGAGCTGCCCGGAAGGGTGACGAGGATTCGGCAGCCCCGTGACGATTCGGCCACGCCGATGTGCCCTCCGTGCAGTTCCACGGCCCAGCGGGCGATGGCCAGGCCCAGGCCGGTGCCGCCGTCGCCGCCGCTGGAGCTGCCCCGGTTGAACCGCTGGAAGACCCGGTGCCGCTCCGCCTCCGGGATGCCGGGGCCCTCGTCCCGTACCTCCACGGCCAGGCTCCCGGGCGCGTCGCCGGCCCGGGCGCGGACGGTGACCCGGCCGTGGGTGGGGCTGTGCTTGACCGCGTTGTCGATCAGGTTCGCCACCACCTGGTGGAGCCGCTCTGCGTCCGCGTACGCGGTCAGGTCGGGCGGGAACACGTCCAGGTGGAGGTGGACGTCGTTGCGGGTGTGCCCGCCCGAGCCGGTGGACAGCCCCGGCCGCCCGGCGGCCGCCAGCCCCGACTCCTTGAGCACTCCCGACAGGTACGGCCACACCTCGAAGCGGCGCGCCCGCAGCGGCACCACCCCGTTGTCGACCCGGGACAGGTCCAGCAGGGTGCCCACCAGCCGGCCGAGCCGCTCGGTCTGCTTCAGCATCGTGCGCATGGTCTCGGGATCGGCGGCCGAGACCCCGTCGACGACGTTCTCCAGCACCGCCCGCAGCGCCGCGATCGGGGTGCGCAGCTCGTGGGAGACGTTGGCGACCAGCTCCTTGCGGTGCTGGTCCACCGCCTCCAGGTCGTCGGCCATCAGGTTGATGGTGGAGGCCAGGTCGCCCAGTTCGTCGCGGCGGCCCGCGCCGCGCACCCGGCGGGTGTAGTCGCCGCGGGATATCGCCCGGGCCACGGTGGTCATGTCGTCCAGCGGCGCGGTGAGGCTGTGCGCCACGAACTGGGTGATCAGCATCGAGGCGATCACCGAGAAGACCGTGATGAAGCGCAGCTCGGTGGCGGTGCGCAGGGCGACCAGCAGCAGGCCCGTCGTGATGAAGACCGAGACCACGACGAGCGTGCCCAGCTTGGTCTTGATCGAGAACGGCGAGAAGGGCCGCAGGCCGTTCGCCGGGCGCGGCCGGCCCGCGCCGTGCCGGAGCCCGCCGCTCGGCCGTGGTCCCGCGGCCTGTCGCGGCGGTCCGCCCGGCGGTCGTCCGCTCACGCCTGGGCCGGGGTCTCCAGGGCGTACCCGACGCCGTGGACCGTACGGATCCGCTCCGCGCCGATCTTGCGGCGCAGGGCCTTGATGTGGCTGTCGACCGTACGGGTCCCGGACGCGTCGGCCCAGTCCCAGACCTCGGCCAGCAGCTGCTCCCGCGAGAGCACCGCGCGCGGCGTCCCGGCCAGGCAGACCAGCAGGTCGAACTCGGTCGGCGTCAGGTGCACGTCCTCGTTGTGCACCCGGACCCGTCGCTGCGCGTGGTCGATCTCCAGATCGCCCAGGCGCAGGGTGGCCCCGCGCGGCGCCGTCGCGGCGATGGTGGCCCGCTCGACCCGGCGCAGCAGTACGTGGACGCGCGCCGCGAGCTCGCGCATCGAGAACGGCTTGGTCATGTAGTCGTCCGCGCCGACCCCGAGCCCGACGAGCATGTCGGTCTCGTCGTCCCGGGCGGTGAGCATGAGCACGGGGACCGGCCGCTGGGCCTGGACCCGGCGGCAGACCTCCAGCCCGTCGAACCCCGGCAGCATGACGTCCAGTACCAGCAGCTCGGGCAGCCAGGTCTCGGCGGCCGCCACGGCGGCCGGGCCGTCGTAGGCGGTCTGCACCTGGAATCCCTCGGCGCGCAGCCGGGCCGAGATGGCGTCGGCGATGGTGTGGTCGTCCTCGACCACGAGCACGCGCCGCTGGGCACCTGGAGTGGCCGCGGCGCCATTGTGGGTGGTGTGTGTCTGTTCCATGTCCCGCCCCTGAAGATCCCGCGTGATGGGGTGCAGCGTAGAGGAGGCACCGGCCTGCGGCTATGCGGGGTCCGGACAGGAACGGCTGCGGAGAGTGAGGGACGAGGGGTGCCCGTCCCCCACGGAACGGGCACCCGGCATATGCGGGATCGTCAAGACCCCCGCAGCTAAGCGGAATTAGAGCTTCAGCCCGTGGCCGTGCGGGGACGACCGGCCTTCTCCGTGTCGTTCGGCACATCCGGGCGGGAAGCCGTGACGGCCACCATCGAGCGGGGCGGCTCGAACGGGAGACGGCCCTCGGCGGCGACCCGGCCGAAGGCTCGCCTTAGTACGGCATCGTCTGCGCAGCCCGCCGCGACCGCCGCCCGCAACGGCTCCAGGTGGTGCTCGCGCACCCCGCCCGGGCGGGCGCCCGGGGTGTTTCACGCCGATCGCCTCATGGCGCAGAGCACCGACGGAGGCCGCGCCCGCCGACGGAGCCCGACCCGATGCCGACGTCGTTGCCGTATATCGACTCGAACGAGCCATCGCGAGTGCGCGTTTTCGCCATTCTTCTCGTGGAGGGGGCCGCCGGGACTCGGATCGTGACTAACTCAGATGCTCTCATGGTGTCTGACATTGCTTTTGCGGGATTGTTCAGCCGTTCTGTTCCCAGGGGGGATCCATGAATTCTCTTGCGTCACGCATAGCCAGTTCGAAGATTGCCAAGGGTGTTGTCATTGGCGCCTTGTCGGCTGCGGCCATCGGTCTGACGGCTCCGATATCGAGCGCGTCCAATGAGGCGTCCTGGCAGCAGGGGTGCCGGGGCTACTGGTACAGCACATCCGGTCACGGTTACTGCTCCAGCGCGTCGAACTACCCGTCCTACTCGTACTGGACGCAGTATGACTGCAATGCCGAGATCGATACGGAGCACCACGACAAGCTGTACAACGGATACGTGGGAAAGTACGACACGCACGAGTGCACGTTCAAGATCAACAAGACCCATGTGACTTACTCGGTCTAGTCGGTTAGCTGGTCGGCTAGTCAAGGAGGGCCCTCCAGTGTGGTGGGCCCATCCTTTATTTCAGGGAATTCTGCCAATGACGACATACCCTGTCGCTCGATTGACGGCCCTCACACAGGGTTACGGCGGCCGAAGCATCATCGAGAATCTCGACCTGTCCATCCTGCCCGGTGTCACGGGCCTGCTGGGCCCCAATGGCGCGGGCAAGACCACGCTCTTCCGTACCCTCGCGACCATCGCGCCGCCACTGAGCGGGCAGCTGGAGCTGTTCGGCAGCCCCGTCACCAACGAACGGCAAGCGCGGCACGTCCGCCGTCGCATCGGCTATCTCCCGCAGGACTTCGGCTACTACCCGGCCTTCTCCATAACGGACTTCGTCCGCTACTGCGCCTGGCTGCGTGAGGTGCCCTCCAAGACCGCCGACTCCGCGACCAAGGAGGCACTGGCGGCCGTGGGCCTGGCCGACCGAGCTCGGGACCGTATGAAGTCGCTGTCCGGCGGCATGCTCCGCCGGGCCGGAATCGCCGCGGCCATCGTCGGCTCTCCCTCCCTGCTCCTGTTGGATGAGCCGACCGTCGGTCTCGACCCCGCGCAGCGCCTCGACTTCCGTGAGCTCATTCGTTCCCTCGCCCACGCGGGAACAGCTGTCCTCCTCAGCACGCACCTGGTCGAGGACGTCGGGGCCGCCTGCGACACCGTCATCGTGCTGAGCGACGGTCAGGTGCGCCACCGCGGCACACCACAGCAGCTGGCGGAGTTGGCAACCCCCGCAGCCCCAGGTGACAGTCCCCTGGAACGCGGTTACATGACGGTACTCGGCAACCGCCGGCCGGGCGAGGGAGCCCCATGCTGAATGCCTACCGCATCGAGCTGCGCCGCTCGCCGCTGCTGACAGCGTTTCCCGTGATGATCGCCGTGGATCTGCTGGTGCTCTTCGGCCGGTCCCGGTACTGGATCGGCGTATGGCCCGAAGCGAGTGTGGCCGCCCAGGTCGTCACGCTCTTCCTGGGGCCCGTCCTCGCCGGTGTCTCGGCCTGGCAGGCCGGACGCTCCTCCCGCGTGGGAATGCCCGAGACCGTGCTCGCGGCCGCCCGACCGATCTGGCGGATCGAGGCCGCACGCCTGGCCGCGACTCTCACGCTCGGATTTCTCGCCTACGCGTTCGGATCCCTGACCGCCGTGGTCATCTCGTTCAGCGAGGCGGGCCCCGGCTTCCTGTGGCCCTCCTACCTCCTGCTCGGCGCCTCGACCCTGATCATCTTCGCCTCCGTGGGCCATCTGGCCGGCCGCTGGTGGCCGTCCGCCGCCTTCACCCCCGTCGTCTGCGCGCTGGGCTGCTTCATCAGCATGCTGGCACTCCCCTTCAAGTTCAACGTCCTCGCGGGGCCGCCGGACCAGCATCTACGCGCCCTTCCAGTCGCCGTGAGGCTGCTGTTCGCAATCGCCCTCGCCACGCTGGCGGTGACAGCACCACGGCCGCGGAGGGGTGCCGAGCGTCAGATGCCGCGCCGGGCAACGTCCCTGCCCATCCGCAGTGCCGCAATCGGGTCGGCGGCAGCCTCCCTCATCACACTGGCTGCGGTGCCGGCCAGCGGCGAACTGCGGGTCGACCGCCCGGCGTCGGCGACGGCGCCTCTGTGCGACCGTGCCGAGAGGGGCGCGCCGCAGGTGTGCGTGTGGCCCGAGCACCGCAAGTACCTGCCCGAATTGACTGCCATGGCCCAGCGCTTGAACCAGCCCGCCCAACCCTGGTTGAAGTCCCCCGAAACGTTCTACGAGTTCGGGCTCCGGCGGACCAAGTGGGGCGACCGAGGATTCGACATCGCCGAGGGGCACGTCCGCACCGCGGCGATCGCCATGGCAGACCAGGTGTTCACCCAGTCGCTGGGCCTCTGCGTACCTCCCGACCAGGAGAGGCGGGCCTGGCAGGCGATGGACAACATCCACCTGTGGCTTGAGTACCGTTCCACTGGCCAAGACCCGGCCGTCGCCGACCAGGGACTCCACATGGAAGGCGTCTCCGCCGCCCAGCGCGAAGCGACCAAGGCCGCACGGATGCCCGTGGCCGAGCAGCAGGAATGGTTCGCCGAGGAACGCAGCCACATCATTGGAGGCGGTTCGTGGTGCAGGCCTGATGACCGGTTCTGAATTGGTTCTTTACGCAAGGGTGCACCGGGGAGTAGCGGTCCTGGCGACGACGGCCGCTATTGCCCTCCTCTCGGCCTTCTTCGGCGGCACCCATATCGCGCTGCCTTCCATCGGCAGCGGGGGAGTTACCACGGGTGTGCCCTTCCGGCACGAACTTCCGCTTCTGTCAGCCGTCTTTCTCACTGCGGCTCTCGACGGAGCCATGTCGGCACATGACGAAATGGGCGCATCTGCTGCGCATCGATTCCGTCTCAGCTACTGCATCGGCCTGACACTGACAGCTTGCGCCTTGTCCTTCATTACCGAGGCACTCGCCGTCAGCGCGGAAGCCGGGGTCGTCTTCATCCGATCCCTCCTGATCTGGGTCGGGCTCGCCCTGCTGTCGGTGAGGTTTTTCGGCCGTCAACTTGGCTGGATCATCCCTCTGGCCTCGGCCTTCTTTTTGATCTGGTACCCCCAGAATTGGTGGGACTGGACGTCAAACTCGGCGACCGACCGCTTCAGCTGGGCCGTAGCCGTGCTCGCTCTGTCCCTCGGGGTGGCCGCAACCGCAGCCACCCCGTGGCGAAGGAAGACCTTCCTCAGTGGAGCCGATGGCCGATCGGCGCCCGGCCCGGAGGCGTAGGCGAGGAATACGCCGGGCGGGCGTGGCCGGTCTGCCTCAGGTGCTCGGCCAGCGTTCACCCACGCGCTTGACGATCCGGTCGCCGGTCTCGAACCGGCCCCAGATCCGCCACGGCAAGGTGATGGACATGACCTCGCCGTCGTCAGTGCGGACGTCCAGCCAGTAGTCGGTCCGCATCCCGGTGGTCAGCGTGACCTGCTCGGAGCGGCGACGGATCACTTCTCCCTCGAAGGCCTTCGCCATCGCTTGGGAGACACGGCCGGAAGCGCTCGCTGTCAGCAGCAGGAAGACCGAGACCCCGGCCACGAGAATGAACACCCACACAGGCACCCCGATCCCTCGGTCCCCCGGCCCTCGCCCTGCGAGCGTAGCGCTGCGGTGGTCCCCCGACAGGGCTTCCGGGCCGTCGCCTATCCCTCGGAGGGCGGGAGGGCGGAGAGGACGTCCTGGAGGGCGGGCGGGACGGAGCCGTCGGCGGTGACCACCTCGAAGCCGCCGTGGACGATCGTGTACTCGAAGCCGTCGTAGACCGGCGTGCCGCTCTTCGAGACCCGGGGCAGGTGGGCGAAGTCCGCCGCCGCCAGCGCGGAGCGCAGCCGCTCCAGCTCCTCCGGGGTCAGCTTCCCGCTCCCGGCCGGCTTCGCGTCCCCGTCCAGCCGGGTCCACGAGCCGTCGCCCTTGACCAGCACGCTGCTCGTCCTCCCCGCGAAGCCCCCGGTCCGGGTCATCCGGACCAGGCTCTCGGCCGGCGACGGGGCCGGCGACGGGGACGCGGACGCGCTCGGCGTCGCGCTCGCCGTCGGGCTCGCGGAGGCCTCCTCCGAGCCGCCACCCGCACCGCACGCACACAGGACCACCACGCTCACCAGCGCGGCGCCCACCACTCGCAGCCCTCGCACGCCCCCACCTCTCCGTGGAACCCGGTCGAACCCCGAGTATGGAGTCCCCCGCACCCCGACGGACAGCACCCGGAGGCAGTGATCAGCCGCATGGCCCCCTGGCGCTGGCTCCCCCCGCTGCTCGCCCTCCTCCTCGGCCTCTGGGGTCTGGAACGCGGCGGCCCGGGCGGCAGCATGTGGCGCGACGAGTCCGTCACCTGGCAGGTGGCGCACCGCCCGCTCGGCGGCCTGTGGCGCCTCCTCGGCGAGGTGGACGCCGTCCACGGGCTCTACTACCTGCTGATGCACGGCGTCTTCGGCCTCTGGGACGGCGGCCTGTGGGCCCTGCGGCTGCCCTCCGTCGCCGCCACCGCGCTGGCCGCCGCCGGGGTCGCCGCCGTCGGGCACCGGCTGGCGGGGGAGCGGGCCGCGCTGTGCGCCGGGGCCGTCTACGCGGTGCTGCCGCCCGTGCAGATGTACGCCCAGGAGGGGCGCTCGTACGCCCTGGTCGCCGCCGCGGTGGCGTGGGCGACGTACCTGATGCTGCGCGAGCGCTGGGTCGCCTACGCGGTCGTGCTGCTGCTGGGCTGCTGGCTGCACGAGTTCGCGGTACTGGCGCTGCTCGCCCACGCGTTCACCGCCCGGCGCTCGCGCGGCTGGCGGTGGAGCGCCGGGGTGGTGCTGGCGCTGCTGTTGCCGCTGGCGGTGGTGAGCGTGCGTCAGGCGGAGCGGCAGCTCGGCTGGCTCGGGCGGCCGAGCTGGCAGGACTGGGCGGCGTACGGGGTGGTCGCGGCGGCGGCGCTGCTGCTGGCGCGCGGGGCCGGGCGGGAACTCGTACGGGTGGCGCTGCCGCTCGTCCTGTTGCCGCCCGGCCTGCTGATGGTGATCTCGCTGATCAACCCCTGGTACGTCGACCGGTACGTGCTGTACGCCCTCGCGGGCCTCGCCCTCCTCGCGGGGGCGCGGCTGGCGCGGGCGCGGGCCCGGTGGGCGTGGGCGGCGGTGGCCGCGCTCCTGGTGCCGTTCGCGCTCTGGTCGGTGTGGCTGCGGACCCCCGAGAGCCGCAAGGACGACGTGCTCGCGGTGGCCGCCGCCGTACGGGAGCGGGCCCGGCCGGGTGACGCGGTGCTGTTCATGCCGGCGCGGCGGCGCGAGTGGCTGCTGTCCTCGCCGGACGTGTACGCGTCGGTGCGCGACCTGGCCCTCGACCGTTCCCCGGCCGCCTCGCACAGCCTCTGGGGCACCGAGCTGGGCCCGGCGGACATCCGGGGCCGACTGGCGCACGCGCCGCGGGTGCTGGCGCTGCTGGACCCGGTGGGGCAGCCGCTGGACCCGTACCCGGCGGAGGCGGCGAAGCGGGAGGCGCTGGCGGGGTTCGAACTGTGCGGGGTGAGCGAGGTCCGGGGAGCCCGGGTGGCGCTCTACGCACGGTCGGGACACTGTGCAACGTAGGGCGTCAAATTACACCGATATCAAGGGAATTGCGGCTCGTCGGGATGACTTTCCGCATTCGCTCCTCTTCCGTCCGTGCGCGGGTCTACCGTTTTTCCTGACCTGAGCGGCGCTGTATCCGGTGGAGTGGGGATGCCCTATGGCGAAGGCGGACAACAAGGCGATGGCGGGTGGGGCGACACGGCTGGTGTCCCATCTGGCGCGGGCGTTAAGGGAGAAGGAGAACCTCACCCAGAAGGCGCTGGGGGAGAAGCTGGGGTACACGGGGTCGGCCATCAGTGCGATGGAGACCTGCGCGCAGCCCCCGAGTGACCAGATGCTGGTCAAGCTGGAAGAGGCGATCGGCGCCGGTCTCGGGGTCTTCGAGGAGGCGAGGGAATGGGTGCGGCTGGAGAAATTCCCGCCGCACTTCCAGGACTTCGCGCTGCTGGAAGAGCAAGCCCTCTCGCTGTATTTGTTCGAGACCCAGGCGATCTACGGCCTGTTCCAGACGGAGTCCTACGCGCGAGCCCTGATCGCCGGGGGATTCCCGGTGCTTTCGGAGCAGCGCGTCGAGGAACTGGTCGAGGCGCGAATGGCTCGCGCGGCGCTCTTCGACCGAGAGCCGGTGGCTCTCATCGAACTCATCCTGGACGAGGCCGCACTGCGCCGGGGCATCGGCAGCAAGGACATCATGCGCGCCCAGTACGAGCATCTGGCCGAGCTCGCTCAACGCCGCAATGTCTCGGTGCAGGTACTTCCCCTCGACATCGGGTTCACCGGCGAACACGCCGGAATGCGCGGAGGGATGTACCTCGTCGAAACGCCCAGCCACGAGCGGCTGGTGTACATGGAGACGCAGGGCGAGAGCATGTTGCTCAGCGCTCCGCCGAAGGTGAGCATGTATACCCAGCGGTATGCGAGGATCCGCACGCAGGCCATGGGCCGGCGTAATTCGCTGGCCTTCATCGAGAAGTTGGCGGGAGAACGGCAATGAGCGGCACCTTGCAGTGGTTCAAGTCCAGCTACAGCGACGCCAGCGGTGGCGCGTGCGTCGAGGTGGCCTACGACTGGCACAAGTCGAGCTACAGCGATGACAGCGGCGGTGCCTGCGTCGAGGTGGCGGCCTGCGCCCACGCCGTTCACGTCCGGGACTCCAAGGACCTCGCCGTCCCGTCGCTGGCCCTGGCGCCCTCCGCCTGGGCCGACTTCACCACCTGGGCCGCGCGCTAGGTGAAGGAGGATGTACGGTGGGCCGCTCTCCGGCGGCCCGCCGACTCTTCCGGAGGTTGCGCGATGACCGGCCCGCTCGTGGGGACCGACTGGCTGGCGGAGCGCCTCGGGGCGCCCGGACTCGTGGTGTTCGACGCCTCCGTCGGCGCGCACCGTGGTGCGGACCACCGGATTCCGGGGGCGCGGCCCTTCGACCTGGACGGCGACCTGTCCGACCACGGGGCCGCCGCCCCGCACACCATGCCGGGAGCCGCCGCGTTCACCGGGGCGATGCGGGAGCTGGGCGTCGACGACACCAGCACCGTGGTCGTCTACGACGGCTTCGGCATCTACTCCAGCGCCCGCGCCTGGTGGATGTTGCGTGCCATGGGCTTCGACCGGGCGGCCGTGCTCGACGGCGGACTGCCCGCCTGGAAGGCCGCCGGGCTGCCCGTGGAGGCGGCCGGTCCGGCGTACGACGGACCGCGCGGCTCCTTCACGGCCCGTCCCCGCCCGGGGCTGGTGGTGGACAGCGCCGCCGTGGAGGCCGCCCTGGCCGATCCGGCGGCGGCCGTGCTCGACGCCCGTACCCGGGGGCGGTTCGCCGGTACCGCCCCCGAGCCGAGGCCCGGGCTGCGCGGCGGGCACATGCCGGGAGCGGTGAACCTGCCCTTCGGGGACCTTCAGGACCCGGCCGGGCGGATGCGGCCCGCCGCCGAACTCCGCGAGGCTTTCGCGGCGGCGGCCGGGGAGCGGGAGCGGCTCTACGTGAGCTGCGGCTCCGGGGTCACGGCGTGCGTCCTGGCCCTCGGCGCCGACCTCGCCGGGTACCGGGAACTGGCGGTGTACGACGGCTCCTGGAGCGAGTGGGGCATGCCGTCGGCGCTGCCGGTGGTGACGGGGGGTTAACCCCACCCCCGATCCGGGTACCGGCCCCATCGGCCGGGCGGGCCGGGGTCCGCAGACTCGGGGCATGACTTCTCACGCCACGTCAGCCCGGCTCCTGCCCACGGCGGTCGTCGCCCTCGCGGCGGGGCTGCTGCTGTCCGGCTGCCATCCCGGCGACGGCTACCGCAAGACCGACCGCGCCGACACCGAGGTCACCGAGACGGTCACGGCGGTCGAGGTGACCGAGGGCCGGTCCGGCTCCGTCGAGGTCACCCCCGGCAAGGGGCCCGGCGTCACCGTCCGCCGGGTCGTCCACTACCGGGGCGACGCCCGGCCCACGCCCGGCCAGCGCGTCTCGGGCGGGGTGCTGACCTTCAGCGACGGCTGTACGGGGAGCTGCTCCATCGACTACCGGCTGGAGGTTCCGGCCTCCGCGACGGTCCGGGTCGAGAACAGCAGCGGCCGGATCTCGGTGACGGGCGTCGCGGGAGCCGAGCTGGTGTCGGACTCCGGGACGGTCACGGCCGAGCGGATCGCGGGCCCGCTGAAGGTCCGTACCTCCTCGGGCGACATCACGGCCGCCGCGCTGGGCGGCCCGAGCGCGGACATCCGTACCGGCTCGGGCGACGTCCGCGCGGACTTCACGGCGGCGCCCGCCGCGCTCGCGGCGAAGGCCGGCTCGGGCGACGTCACCCTGAAGGTGCCCGCCGGCCCGTACCGGGTGGAGGTCTCCACCGACTCCGGCAGCCGCGAGGTGTCGGTCCCGACGTCCCCCTCGGCCGAGGCCCGGATCTCGGCCGAGACCAGCTCGGGCGACGTCCGGATCTCGGCGTCGTAGCGGGCGGCCCGACACCGCCCGTCCTCCGGCGCCCGGGGCCCGCCTTCCCCCTACGATGTCCGGCATGTCCGCCTTGCGGGGTTCGCTGGGGCCGGCCGCCCGGCTGGTCGTGTGCGCCGTCGTCCCCTGGGGGCTGTGCGTCTGGCTCGGCACCAGCACGGCCCCGGTGCCGGCCGCCCTCCCGGCGGTCCTGATCCTGCGCGAGGACGTCTTCGCGGCGCCCCGGCTGGCCCTGGAGCGGATGGCCGGGGTCGTGGTGGGCGTGCTGATCGCCGTGGCCGTCCTGCACTGGCTGCCGCTGTCCACGGCCTCGTTCCTGCTCGTGATGGTCTGCGGCTGCGCGGGCGCGTACCTGCTGGGCGGGGCCGCCGGCCCGAACCAGCAGGTCCTGATCTCCGCGCTGATGATCTACGCGACCGCGACCCCGGGCTACCCGCTGGCCCGGCTGGAGGAGAGCGCGGTCGGCGTCGCCGTCGTGGCCCTCCTCGGGCCCCTCCTGTGGCCGCCCGACCCCTACCGGACGGCGCGGGCCGGGCTGGACGCGTACCGGACCGAGGTGGCCGCCCGCCTCGGCGGCATCGCCGACCGGGCCGCCGCCGGGCAGCCCGCTCCCGCCGGGCCGGAGGCCGCCCGGCTCTGGCGGCGCCCGCAGGCGCTGGCCGCCGCCCTCGACGGGACCCTCGCCCGGCTGCGCTCCGTCCCGCTGAAGCGCGCCGACAGCGCGCGCCTGGCGGGCCTGCGGCCCCGGCTGGGGCTGGCCGCGCGCACCGCGCTCACCCTCCAGTTCTTCACCGGCGAACTCACCGACCGGGCCCGCGCCGCCGCCGGATCGGACCCGGCCGGCCCGGACCCGGCCGTGCGCGCGCTGGAGCCCCTCCTGCGGGCCACCTCCCGGGCCCTCGACGAGGCCCTGCGGGGAGCGGACTGCACGGCGGAGCTGACCCGCGCCCGCGCGCTGGACGCCGCGCACCGGGCCGCCTTCCCCACCCGCCACGACGCGGTCCTGCGGGCCGGTCTCCACCTCACCCACGAGGCCCTCGCCGATCACCTGGCCGCCGCGCCCTGACCGGGCCGCCGGGGGTGTTCGCCCGGGGCGAACGGGAGTTGGGGAACATTGGGCCGCGCAGGTGCATTGAGTCGGCATAGCTCAACTTGACTGCCGGAGGGAAGATCATGGCTTCGACGTCCGTCACACTCACTCTGCCCGTGCTGCCGCTCGACGAAGAGGTCGTGCTGCCGGGGATGGTCGTTCCGCTGGACCTGTCCGACGCCGAGGTGCGGGCCGCCGTGGAGGCCGCCCAGGCCGCCGCGACCAGCGGGAAGCCCCGGGTGCTGCTCGTACCGCGGATCGACGGCACGTACGCGGGCACCGGGGTGCTCGGCACCGTCGAGCAGGTCGGCCGGCTCTCCGACGGAGACCCCGGCGCGCTGATCCGCGGCCGCGGCCGCGTCCGGATCGGCGCCGGCACCACCGGGCCCGGGGCCGCGCTCTGGGTCGAGGGCCAGACCGTGGAGGAGAACGTCCCCGATCCGCTGCCCGGGGCCGTCGCCGAGCTGGTCACCGAGTACAAGGCGCTCGCCACCAGCTGGCTCAAGAAGCGCGGCGCCTGGCAGGTCGTGGACCGGGTCCAGCAGATCGAAGGGGTTTCGGCGCTCGCCGACAACTCCGGGTACTCGCCGTTCCTGACCGTCGCCCAGAAGGTGGAACTGCTGGAGACCGCCGACCCGGTCGCCCGGCTCCGCCTCGCCATCAAGGCGCTCAGCGACCACCTCGCCGAACAGGACGTCGCCGACTCCATCGCCAAGGACGTCCAGGACGGCGTGGAGAAGCAGCAGCGCGAGTTCCTGCTCCGCCGCCAGCTGGAAGCCGTGCGCAAGGAACTGCGCGAGATCAACGGCGAGAAGGACGGCGAGGAGTCCGACGACTACCGGGCCCGCGTCGAGGCCGCCGACCTGCCCGAGAAGGTGCGGGAGGCCGCCCTCAAGGAGGTCGACAAGCTGGAGCGGTCCAGCGACCAGTCGCCCGAGGGCTCCTGGATCCGGACCTGGCTGGACACCGTGCTGGAGCTGCCCTGGAACGAGCGCACCGAGGACGAGTACGACATCCTCGGCGCCCGCGCCGTCCTCGACGCCGAGCACGCCGGCCTCAGCGACGTGAAGGACCGCATCACCGAGTACCTGGCCGTCCGCAAGCGCCGCACCGAGCGCGGCATGGGCGTCATCGGCGGCCGCCGGGGCGGCGCCGTACTGGCCCTCGTAGGTCCTCCGGGCGTCGGAAAGACCTCGCTCGGGGAATCGGTGGCGCACGCCATGGGCCGCAAGTTCGTCCGCGTCGCCCTCGGCGGAGTCCGCGACGAGGCCGAGATCCGCGGCCACCGCCGCACCTACGTCGGGGCGCTGCCCGGCCGGATCGTGCGGGCCATCAAGGAAGCCGGCTCCATGAACCCCGTCGTGCTGCTCGACGAGATCGACAAGGTCGGCTCCGACTTCCGCGGCGACCCGGCGGCGGCCCTCCTGGAGGTCCTGGACCCCGCCCAGAACCACACCTTCCGGGACCACTACCTGGAGGTCGAGCTGGACCTGAGCGACGTCGTCTTCCTGGCCACCGCCAACGTGCTGGAGGCCATCCCCGAGGCGCTCGCCGACCGCATGGAACTCGTGCGCCTCGACGGCTACACCGAGGACGAGAAGGTCGTCATCGCCCGCGACCACCTGCTGCCCCGCCAGCTGGAGCGCGCCGGGCTCGGCGCCGACGAGGTCGTCCTCGGCGAGGACGCGCTGCGCAAGCTGGCCGGCGAGTACACCCGCGAGGCGGGCGTGCGCACCCTGGAGCGGTCCCTCGCGCGCCTGCTGCGCAAGGTGGCCTCCCAGCACGAGCTGGGGCAGCGGGAACTGCCCTTCCGGATCGGCGCCGACGACCTGCGCGGGCTCATCGGGCGCCCGCACCACGTCCCGGAGTCCGCGCAGGACCCCGCCGAGCGGCGCACGGCCGTCCCGGGCGTGGCCACCGGCCTCGCGGTGACCGGGGCCGGCGGTGACGTCCTGTTCGTCGAGGCCTCGCTCGCCGACCCCGAGACCGGCGCCGCCGGACTCACCCTCACCGGACAGCTCGGCGACGTGATGAAGGAGTCCGCGCAGATCGCGCTCAGCTTCCTGCGCTCGCACGGCGCGGAGCTGGAACTGCCCGTCGCCGACCTGAAGGACCGGGGCGTGCACATCCACTTCCCGGCCGGCGCGGTGCCCAAGGACGGCCCGAGCGCGGGCATCACGATGACGACGGCGCTGGCCTCGCTGCTCTCCGGGCGGCAGGTGCGCACCGACGTCGCGATGACCGGCGAGGTCTCCCTGACCGGGCGGGTCCTGCCGATCGGCGGGGTCAAGCAGAAGCTGCTCGCGGCGCACCGGGCCGGGCTGACCACCGTGATCATCCCCAAGCGGAACGAGGCCGACCTGGACGACGTCCCGGCGGAGGTGCTGGAGGGGCTGGAGGTCCACCCGGTGACGGACGTCCGCCAGGTCCTGGAGCTGGCCCTGGCGCAGACGGAGGCCGCGTTCACCACGGCCGCCTGACCGGCCGTCCCCGGCGCCGCACCCGGTGCCGGGAGCGGCGCCGCTCCCCGCGTCCCTCCGGGCGGCCGCGCACGGCCCGGGACCCCGCTCCGGCGGGGCCCCGGGCCGTCGGCGCGCCCGCTGGGAAATACTGGGCACTTCACACCAGACCAGGTGCCACACACCACCGACGGGAGCAGCACGTGCACGCGAGCGAAGACCAGGAGTTCCTTGCCTTGGAGCGGGAGCTGTCCGTCTTCCTCCGGCGCGCCCGCGCCTCCTCCGGCGAGATGGCCCGCGCCCTCCACCCCGAGCTGGAACCGGCCGCGTACGGGCTGCTCGTCCGGCTGGAGGACGCCGGGCAGCAGCGGGCCACCGAACTCGCCGCCTACTTCGGCGTCGGCAAGGCCACCATGAGCCGGCAGCTGCGGGCCCTGGAGGAACTGGGCCTGGTGGCCCGCGAGCCGGACCCGGCCGACGGCCGCGCCTTCCTCGTCGGGCTCACGATCGAGGGCCGGGCCCGCTTCCTGAAGGTGCGGGTGGCCCGGCGCGAGCAGTACATGCGCAAGCTGTCCGGCTGGGACCGGGGCGAGGTGGCGGAACTGGCCCGGCTGCTGAACCAGCTGAACACCCTGCAACAGGGCGAGGAGTAGCGGCCCGGGGCCGGGCAGCCGCTCGGCGCCCGGCTCACAGCTCCGCGTACACCGCCGAGGCGTCGTCGTGCCGCTTGTGGCGGGCCGGGGGCCGCGCCGGATCGGACTCGATCGCGCGGACCCGGCCGATCAGCGCCTCCGCGCCCTCCTTGCGGAGCACCGCCAGGCAGTCCGCCCAGTCGCCCTCCCCGAACGTGTCCGTCCAGCGGCTCGCGCCGTCCGTGAGCGCGGCCACCGCCCGGACCTGCCCGCGCGGGGTCCGCCCGGTCACGGCCCGCGAGGCCACCGCCGGGTCCGCGGCCGCCGTGAAGAAGCCGCCCTCCGCGTTGCGCAGCGCGTCCGTCGCCGCCACCGAGCCGAGGACCTCGGGGGGCACCCGGTCCAGCCGGTCGTCCAGCACCGCGGTCACCCCGCCGCCGGGCGCCTGGAGCAGCAGCACGGAGTCCGAGAGCACCAGGTGCTCCACGTACGCCCCGTCCCAGCGCACCACGACCACCGTCGCCTGCGGGGTGCGGACGTGAGAAAGGTCACAGGTGTCCCGGTGTGCGTCGGCGGTTTCCCGGATGGACTCGGCCAGAATCCGGTCCAGCGGCATGTCCCGCCGCGATCCGGACAGTTCGGTCAATCGGCCGCCGAGCCGGGCCGCGAACCACGGCACGCCGTGTGCGCAGCCGACCTCGCCGCGCGGTGGGGTGACCCCGTCGAGGACCACCAGGACGCCGCCGCCCGAGGCCGGGATCGCCGCCGACACCCAGTCCTCGTTGGGGTGTTCCGGGTTGCCCGCGAGGGAGGCCAGGTCGATGCGCATACGGACATTCTGCCCGGCAGGCGGTTCACCGGGGAAAGAGACCCCCACCGAAGGTCCGTACCAAGTGGGGTGGGTGAGGACCGCCCGTCCCCGCTCGCCCCCGGGATGTGGGCGGGCATACTGCCAAAGGCCGTGTCGATGTTTCAACCGACCGTCCACGGCGGCGCCCTGACACACGGACGCCGAGTTGGTCGCCAACTCTTCCGTACTGTTCACTCGTTCAGGTGGCCGGGCGGGTGATGTGCGTCTCTCTCCCCAACACACTGCGAAGGTCTGAGGCGGTACGAGGGGGCAGGGGGCGTTTACTTGTTGACCGGCCGTTACCTCGGCCACACGAGTAGACGAGCTAGAGCACACGTACAGGATTGCGAGCACCGGTGCAGAAGAAGCGGTCTCGGAAGAACGGCACCGCCAGCGACGGACCAGCCCCCGCTCCCACAGGACGTCGTGTCCGCGTGCGCAGCAGGCTGGTCGTCGGCGTCGCCGTCGCCGGTCTCAGCGTCCTGGCGGCGGGCAGCCCCGCCGTCGTCTCCGCCATGGCGGAACTGAACGACTCCCAGCGGCTGGTCACCCTCGCGGAACAGAGCGGGCAGACCCTCACCCTCGCGCACCTCCTCGGCGACGAGCGCGACGCCGTCGTCGAGTACGCCGCCAAGGGACGCCCCGCCGCCGGCAAGGCCACCGTCCAGGAGCGCGTCACGCGCACCGACCGGCAGCTCGCCGAGGTCCGCGCCGAAGCCGACGAGGAACTCGCCCGCGCCCTCGCCCGGGTCCAGGCCGTCCGCACCGAGGCCGTCGACGGCAAGGGCACCGCCCTCGCCGCGCACCAGGCCTACGCCGGCGTGATCACGGGGCTCCTCGCGCCCGGCGACCGGCTCACCGAGCTCACCCCGCCGCGCGCCGAGGCCGCCCTCGCCACCACCCGCCCGCTCGCCCCGCTGGGCCAGGCCGTCGAGCAGGCCTCGGCCACCCGCGGCCTGCTGCTCGCCGCGCTGGCCGTCCCGCGCGGCGACCAGCCCGCGAACGCGGCCGTCGTGGACGAACTGACCACCGCCGCCCAGCGCACGCGCGTACGGGAACAGGCCGCCCTCGACGACTTCACCCGGGTCGCCCGGCCCGACGTGCGCCAGACGCTCGCCGCCACGGTCACCGGCCCCGAGGTCAAGACCGCCGACGACTACCTGAGCCGCCTCACCGACCGGCCCACCCTCAGCGCGGCCGACCGCAAGCTCGACGGCGCCGCCGTCGGTTCCGCGCTCACCGCCCGCATCGACCGCATGCGGTCCGTGGAATCCACCCTCGCCGGCCAGCGGGCCACCGCGCTCGCCACGCTGCGGGACGACGACGTGACCGCGCTGGAAGCGCTCGTCGCCGCGCTCGGCCTGCTCTTCCTCGTCGTCGTCGGCGTCTCCACGGCCATCGCCCGCTCGCTGACCCGGCCGCTGTCGGTGCTCAGACGCGGCGCGGCACGGCTGGCCACGCCCGAGGGCTCGGTCGAGCCGGTCCGCTTCACGGGCCGCAACGACGAGTTCGCCGAGGTCGTACGCCACCTCAACGCCGTACGGGACCAGACGGTCTCGCTGCACACCCGCATCGCCGGCCTCGACGCCGACCGGCGGCGCCTCATCGGCCGGGGCGAAGCGCTCACGGCCGGCCGGGAGGCCCTCGAAGCGGAGCTCAGGGAGCTGCGGGCCGGGCTGGAAGAACACCGCCGCGTCATGTCGACGACCTCGGTGTCGCTGTCGCTGCGCACCCTCGGCCTGGTGGAACGCCAGCTGACGGTGATCGAGGAGCTGGAGTCCAGGGAGCAGGACCCGGACCGACTGGCGACCCTGTTCAAGCTGGACCACCTGGCGACGGTGATGCGCCGCCACAACGAGAACCTGCTGGTCCTGGCCGGGCAGGAACACGGCCCGGGCGCGGGCGGCCCGGTGCCGCTGGTCGACGTCATGCGGGCGGCGGTCAGCGAGATCGAGCGCTACGAGCGGGTCGAGCTGGCGGCGCTGCCGTCGTTCACCCAGGTCGCGGGGCACGCCGCCGACGACATCTCGCACGTGCTGGCCGAGCTGCTGGAGAACGCGACGACGTTCTCGCCGCCGGAGGCGCGGGTGAAGGTCTCCGGGTGGCTGACGGACGCCGGTGAGGTGGTGCTGTCCGTGGTGGACCGCGGCATCGGCATCACCGAGGACCGCCTCGCGGCCCTGAACCTGCGGCTGTCCACCCCGGAGGCGTACGACGAGGAACCCGAGGCGGAACACGGCCTGGGCCTCGGCCTGTACGTCGCCGGCCGGCTCGCGGCGCGGCACGGCGTCACCGCCGAGCTCCGGGCGGCGCGGGACGCGGGCACGGAGGCGCTGGTCGTCGTCCCCGCGACCCTGCTCCCGACGGCGCCGCCGCTCCAGGCCCTGACGGCACCGGACCTCGTCCTGCCGGGCGTCGTCGCGGAGGCCAACGAGAACACCCTCCCCTGGGGGCGCGGCGCCCGCCGCCCGTCGCCTCCGGCGGACACCCCGGCCGAGGCCGTCCCGGCCGCCCCGGAGGCCGAGCTGCTGGCCCGGGTCGTCCCGGACGCGGCGGAGGCCGAGGCGTTCGCGGCTCCGGGCCCGGAGGAGGGCGAGCAGCTGCCGTCCGCCGACGAGGTGTTCACGGTTCCGGCCCCGGAGGCCGAGCTGCTGGCCCGGGTCGTCCCGGACGCGGCGGAGGCCGAGGCGTTCGCGGCTCCGGACCCGGACCCGGATACGGTCCCGGTCCCCGAGGGTGAGCAGCTGCCGTCCGAGGACGAGGTCTTCACCGTCCCGGGTGCGGACCCGGACCCGGAGAGCGAGCAGCTGCCGTCCGCGGACGAGGTGTTCACGGTTCCTGGGCCGGAGGCCGAGCTGCTGGCCCGGGTGGTCCCGGACGCGGCGGAGGCCGAGGCGTTCGCGGCTCCGGACCCGGAAGCGGACCCGGCTACGGTCCCGGTCCCTGAGGGCGAGCAGCTGCCGTCCGAGGACGAGGTCTTCACCGTCCCGGGTGCGGACCCGGACCCGGAGAGCGAGCAGCTGCCGTCCGCGGACGAGGTGTTCACGGTTCCTGGGCCGGAGGCCGAGTTGCTGGCCCGGGTGGTCCCGGACGCGGCGGAGGCCGAGGCGTTCGCGGCTCCGGACCCGGAAGCGGACCCGGCTACGGTCCCGGTCCCTGAGGGCGAGCAGCTGCCGTCCGAGGACGAGGTCTTCACCGTCCCGGGTGCGGACCCGGACCCGGAGAGCGAGCAACTGCCCTCCGAGGACGAGGTGTTCACGGTTCCTGGGCCGGAGGCCGAGTTGCTGGCCAGGGTCGTCCCGGACGCGGCCGAGGCCGAGGCGTTCACCGCGCCCGCCCCGGACGCGGACGCGGACGTGGACGTGGACGTACCGTCCGGGGACGGGGCCGGGGCCGGGGTTCCGGATCCGGCCGGGGCGACCGGGACCGTGCCGGGGGAGATGCGGTGGCCCGTGCCGCTGCACGAGGCCGCGCCGCTGGCCGCGCCGCCCGCCGCGCCCGCCGAACCGGCCGCGCCGCCGGCTGTGACCGCCGAACCGACCCCGGAGGGGAACGGGCACAGGCGGGCCGAGGACGCCCACGGCAGCTGGCTGCCCCGTCAGGGCAGCCACCCCGACGAGGCCGTCACCGGCAAGGGCCTGCCCAAGCGCACCCCCCGCGCAGTGGCCGCCCCCCGCGTGGACGCCGCCGCAGGCGCGCGCCCCGAGCCGCCGCGCCGCGTCGACGCCGACGAGCTGCGCCGCCGGCTCGGCGGGTTCTACCAGGGGGCCCAGGACGGCCGCCGCGTCGTCGCCGCCGAACTCGCGAACGAGCAAGACACCGACCAGGGGGACACCGCACAGGAGGCACGCACATGACCGCGCCCAGTACGTACGGACTGAGCACCCAGGCCCGCAACCTGCAGTGGCTGCTGACCGACCTGGTCGAGGAGGTGCCCGGCGTCAACTCGGTCGCGGTCGTGTCCTCTGACGGTCTGCTGCTGCTCTCCTCGGAGCCCGCCGCGGTCAGAGAAGACGCCGGCCAGGGCACCGGCCGCCCCAAGGGCCCCCGCGGCGCCTCCGCCGACCTGGCGACCATCGTCTCCGGCCTCGGCAGCCTCACCACAGGCGCCGCCGCCCTCATGGACGGCGGCGGGGTCAAGCAGACCATGGTGGCGATGGAGCACGGCTCCGTCTTCGTCATGGCCATCAGCGACGGCTCCCTGCTCGGCGTGCACGCCGCCCCGGACTGCGACATGAGCGTCGTCGCCTACCACATGGCCCTGTTCGTCGGCCGCGCCGGCCACGTCCTGACCCCCGAAGTCCGCAGCGAGCTGCGCCAGTCGATGGAGAAGACCCCGTGAGGAGTACGGCCTCCGACCGGCTGCCGATACGCGGCGCCGACCGCCGCCCCGCCCGTGTCCGCCCGTACTCCCTCACGGGCGGCCGCACCCGCTTCACGCAGGTGCTGCACGTCGAGACGTTCGTCGCCGCCCTGGAGCCGAAGGCGTCCGAGCCGCAGCCCGCCGAGGGCAAGGGCGACCGCATGCCCGAGATGCCCGCCATCGTCGAGGTCTGCCGCCGCATGCGCACGATCGCCGAGATATCCGCGCTGCTGAAGCTGCCCCTCGGGGTGGTCCGCGTCCTCGTCAGCGACCTCGCCGACCAGGGCCGGATCCGCGTCTACGGGACGGGGCACGACGCCGGCCGCCCCGAACGCGCGCTGCTCGAAAGGGTGCTCGGTGGTCTTCGCCGTCTCTGAAACCGCCGCCGCTTCCGCCGCTTCCGCCGCCGTGATCCTCGACGACGAGCCCGTCCAGCCGTGGCAGTACGACCGCTCGCGCGCCCCCGTCGCCGTCAAGGTGCTGGTCGCGGGCGGGTTCGGGGTCGGCAAGACCACCTTCGTGTCGTCCGTCTCCGAGATCACCCCGCTGCGCACCGAGGCGGTGATGACCCAGGCCGGCGTCCCGACCGACGACCTGTCCGGCACCCCGGACAAGGCCACCACCACCGTCGCCATGGACTTCGGCCGCGTCACCCTCGACGACGACCTCGTCCTCTACGTGTACGGAACCCCCGGCCAGGAGCGGTTCTGGTTCATGTGGGACGACCTCGTCCGCGGGGCCATCGGCGGGCTGGTCATGGCCGACACCCGCCGGCTGCGCGACTGCTTCCCCGCGCTCGACTACTTCGAGAGCTGCGGGCTCCCGTACGCCGTCGCCGTCAACCACTTCGAGGGCTCCCGCTCGTACGAGCCGGAGGACGTGCGCGAGGCGCTCAGCATCCCGCCGTCGGTACCCGTCGTGATCATGGACGCGCGGAGCCGGGACACGGTCGTCGAATCCCTGCTGGCGCTGGTGGGCCACGCCCTCGACAACACCCCCGAATAGACCCGAATCGAGAACGTGAGATGCGCAGGATACTCGTCGTCGGAGCCGGCCAGTCCGGTCTCCAGCTCGCCCTCGGACTCCAGGACAAGGGGTACGAGGTCACCCTCATGTCCAACCGGACGGCGGACGAGATCCGCACCGGCCGGGTCATGTCCACGCAGGTCATGTTCGACACCGCGCTCCAGCACGAGCGGGACCTCGGGCTGAACTTCTGGGAGCGCCAGGCCCCCCGGATCGAGGGCATCGGCGTCTCGGTCGCCGGCCCCGACGGCACCCGCCCCGTCGACTGGCTCGGGCGGCTGAGGGGCTACGCCCAGTCCGTCGACCAGCGCCTGAAGATGGCCGGCTGGATCGACACCTTCGTCCAGCGCGGCGGACAGCTCGTCATCCACGGGGCGTCGGTCGCCGACCTCGACTACTTCTCCCGCACGTACGACCTGGTGCTGATCGCCGCGGGCAAGGGCGAGCTGGTGTCGATGTTCGGGCGGGACGCGGCGCGCTCCCCGTACGACGCGCCGCAGCGCGCGCTGGCGGTCTCGTACGTCCACGGGCTGGAGCCGCGCCCCGAGCACCCTCGGACGGAGGCCGTGCGCTGCAACCTGGTGCCGGGGGTCGGCGAGCTGTTCGTGATGCCGACGCTGACCCTGTCGGGCCGCGCGGACATCCTGTTCTGGGAGGGCCTCCCGGGCGGTCCGCTGGACGTCTTCAACGGGGTCAAGGACCCGGCGGAGCACCTGGCGCTGACGCTGCGGCTGATGGAACGGTTCACGCCCTGGGAGTACGAGCGGGCGGCGAAGGCGGAGCTGACGGACGCGGGCGGCACGCTCGCCGGCCGGTACGCGCCGGTCGTCCGCAACCCGATCGGGCGGCTCCCGGGCGGCGGACTGGTGCTCGGCGTCGCGGACGTGGTCGTCGCGAACGACCCGATCACGGGGCAGGGTTCGAACTCGGCCGCCAAGTGCGCGGCGTCGTACCTGTCGTCGGTCCTGATGCACGGGGACAAGCCGTTCGACGAGGCGTGGATGAAGGCGACGTTCGACAAGTACTGGTTCACGACGGGCAAGCCGGTGACCCAGTGGACGAACGCGATGCTGGGCGTCCCGCCGGAGCACGTGCTGAACCTGATCGGCGCGGCCGGGCAGCTCCAGCCCGTGGCGGATCGTTTCGCCAACGGCTTCGACAACCCCGCCGACTTCGACGCGTACTTCTACGACCCCCAGGACGCCGCGGACTACCTCGCGGAAGCCTCCGCGACCGCTCAGGGCTCCGTCGGAGCCTCCTCGGCGGAGTAGCCGGTGTCGTCGCCGTCGTCCGGGTCCGAGGGGTCGGGTTCCGGTAGGGGCGGCGGGGTGAAGTGGGCGAGGGGTGTGCCGTCGGAGTCCGGGCGGACGGCGCCGAGGAGCGGGTTCGCGGCGATCGGCGAGACCTTGACCTTCGTTCCCGGCCGGGGCGCCTGGATCACCTTTCCCTCCCCGATGTAGAGCGCCACGTGCGTGGCCTTCGGGAAGTAGACCACCAGGTCCCCGGGCCGAAGCTGGTTCAGCGGCACCCGGGGCAGCCGTTCCCACTGCTCCTGGCTGGTCCGGGGGATGGCCCGGCCGGCGTGCGCCCACGCCTGCGAGGTGAGGCCGGAGCAGTCGAAGGACCCCGGCCCCTCGGCGCCCCAGACGTACGGTTTGCCGATCTGGGCGGTGGCGTAGGTCAGCGCGGCGCCGCCCGCGGCCGTGGGCGTACGGGTACGGGGGCTGCCGAGGGTCCCGGACCTCAGCAGCTCCCGCTGCGCGTCGGCGGTGTCGGCGGCCTCCCGAGCGTCGAGCTGCGCGAGCTGACCGGGGGTGAGCGCGGCCAGCGTCCGCTCGACCTCCTTGAGCTGCCGGCCGACCTCCTCCTTGCGCTCCCGCATCTCCCCGACCAGCTCCGCCTTGGTGTCCCGGGCCTTGCGGGCGGCCGCCGCGAGCCGGCCGGTCTGCCGCTCGCCCTTGGCCAGCCGGGCCAGCAGGGCGGCCTGCCGGGCGCCCTCGCGGGCGGCGAGACGCCGCTCGTCCAGGGCGGCCTGGGGGTCGCCGCTGAGCAGCATCCGGGCGTACGGGGAAAGCCCCCGGGCCCCCTGGTACTGCTCCCGGGCCAGCCGGCCGGCGACGGCCCTCTCGGTGGTGAGGGCCCGGCGGGTCTTGCCGAGCTCGGCGGTCAGCCGGTGCTCCTCGTCCTGGCGGGACCTGAGGGCGGCCTCGGTGGAGTTGTAGGCCTCGGCGGCCTCCTCGGCCTTCTGGTACAGACCCTGCAGCCGGGTCAGCAGCGCCCCCACGGGTTCCGCCCGCGCCTGCTGGGGCGGCGGGCCGACGACGAGGAGCGCCGCGGCGACGCAGGCCGCGCGGAGCAGCCGGTTCGACATGTGATCACCTCCGGGCGGCCGATGCTGCCACTCCCGGTATGACAAAATCCCCGCCCCGCACCGGGGGGCCCGCCCGGCTCACCCGTCCGGCCGGTCAGGGGTGCAGGAGCAGGGCCTTGGCGGCCGCGAACTCCTCCGGGGTGAGCAGGCCTTCGCGGGCCAGCCCGGCCAGCTGGGCCAACTCGCCCGGCAGCCCGGCATACGGCTCCGCCGGCCGATCCGCGGCCCGGGTCCCGGCCCCGGTCCCGGGCTCGCCGCCGGGTCCGGCCGCCCGGCCGACACCGCCTGGTTCCGCCCCGGGTTCGGCCCCGGGTTCGGCCCCGGGTTCGGCCCCGGGTTCGGCCCCGGGTTCGGCCCCGGGGTCGGCGGGCTCTGACCAGTCGGGTTCGTCGGCGTCGTCCGGCTCCGGGTACGGCGGTTCCTCGGCGTAGGCGCCCGCCTGCTCCGGGTACGGGGGGTGCGCGGGGTACCCCCGCCGTCCGGGCTCGTCGGCGTCGTCCGGCTCCGCCGGCTCGTCGGCGTAGGGGTCGGCGTAGGCGCCGACGGGCCGGTCGGCGGAGCGGGAGCGTCCGCCGCCCCCGTAACCCGGCGCGGTCCCCGTGGTCGCCCGCGCGAGCAGGCCCCGTAGCAGGGGGCGCCCGGCCGGGCGGATCGCCGCCGACACCGTCACGCCCACCGGTCGGATGAACATCAGGCCGCCCCCACCCGTTCCACCGGGATCCGGACCGAGCCGGCGATCCGCCCGCCCGCCGCCCGTACGGCGATCGCCGCGTCCTCGGCCCACACGTGCTCCACCACCAGCAGCAGCGCGCAGCTGCCCCGGTCCAGGAGGTCCGCCGCCTCCCGTACGTCCTCCGGCCCGATCAACCGCGCCGCCTCCCGGTGCGCCAGCAGCCCCCGTAGCTCCATGAACTCGTCGAACTCCGCGGCCATCACCTCGCCCGCCGCCGTCTTCGTCGCCACCAGCCCGTCGATCAGCCGGACGACCCCCGCCTTGCGGAGCCCCATCACGGCCTCCACCGCCGGTACCCGCAGTTGCTCCTCGGGGAAGGCGAGGACGATGAATTCCACAGGTCCCATGTGCCGCGGCACCCCACTCCTGACCGTTGCGACCACTTCTGACCGCACATCCGGACATCAGGCAAACGCTTCTGACGACTCTTCGGCACACTATGACATAACCGGACATAGAGCCCGCCCGCTTGCTACGTTTCCCGTATGAGCGCTCTGACGGCGAAGGTGGCCGAGCCCGCCCCGCCCCCGCCCCCCGGCGCCCTCGCCCACCGGCGCCGCCGCGGCGTCGAGCTGACGCTGCTCGCCGGCGCGGTCCTCGTCTGCGTCCTCGGCTACCTCTACGTCGCCGTCGCGGACGGCGGCCACCTGCCGCGCCCCACCCCGCGCTACGCCGGCGGCCTCGCCGCCGCCGCGCTCCTCGCCCACCTCGCCGTCCGCCTGCGCGCCCCGTACGCCGACCCGCTCCTGCTGCCGATCGCGTTCCTCCTCAACGGCCTCGGCCTCGTCCTCATCCAGCGCCTCGACCTGACCACCCCCGGGCACCCCACCGCCGGGGAGCAGCTGCGCTGGTCGGCCCTCGGGCTCGCGCTGTTCGTCCTCGTCATCGCCGCGCTCCGCGACCACCGGGCGCTCCAGCGCTACGCGTACCTCTCCGTCGCCGTCGCGCTCGCGCTGATGCTCGTCCCGGTGTTCTTCCCCGCCGTCAACGGCGCCCACATCTGGATCCGGTTCGCCGGGTTCTCCTTCCAGCCCGGGGAGTTCGCCAAGATCCTGCTCGCGGTCTTCTTCGCCGCCTACCTCGCCGCGAACCGCACCGCCCTCGCGCTCGGCGGCCGCCGGCTGTTCTGGAAGCTGAAGCTCCTCCCGGGCCGGGTCCTCGGCCCGATCCTCGCCATCTGGCTGCTCAGCGTCGGCGTGCTCGTCCTCGAACGGGACCTCGGGACCTCGCTGCTCTTCTTCGGCCTCTTCGTCATCATGCTGTTCACCGCGACCGGCCGGATCGGCTGGATCGCCATCGGGCTGCTCCTCGCCGCCCTCGGCGCCTACGCCGTCGGCACCTTCGAACCCCATGTGCACAGCCGCGTCGAGGACTGGCTGAATCCTTTCGCCTCCATCGAGCGCGGCGAGGGCCCCGGTCAGCTCGCCCAGTCCCTCTTCGCCTTCGGCGCCGGCGGACTCCTCGGCTCCGGCCTCGGCCACGGCCAGTCCTTCCTCATCGGCTTCGCCGCCAAGTCGGACTTCATCCTCGCCACCGCCGGCGAGGAGCTCGGCCTCGTCGGCCTCAGCGCGATCCTGCTCCTCTACGGCCTCCTCGTCGCCCGCGGCTTCCGCGCCGGGCTGGGCCTGCGCGACCCCTTCGGGCGGCTCCTCGCCACCGGGCTCGCCTCGATCGTCGCCCTCCAGGTGTTCGTCATCGCGGGCGGCGTCACCGGACTGATCCCGCTGACCGGCATGGCCATGCCGTTCCTCGCCCAGGGCGGTTCCTCCGTCGTCACCAACTGGATCATCGTCGCCCTGCTGGTCCGGCTCAGCGACTGCGCCCGAAGGCCCCGCCCGGAGGGCACGGACGACCCGGGGCCGGCGGGGCCGCCGGGGCCGACGAAGACCACGGGGGCCGCCCGGTGATCCGCTACATCCGCTGGTGCGCGTACTTCTGCGCCCTCCTCCTCACCGCCCTGCTCGTGAACGTCGCCCGCGTGCAGGTCTGGGAGTCCGCCGCCGCCGCGTCGAACCCGGCCAACAAGCGGCCCGCGATCCAGCGCTACGCCGAGCGCCGCGGCGACATCCTGGTCGACGGGCGGCCCGTCACCGGCTCCCGCGACAGCGGCCAACTGCTGCGCTACGAGCGGACGTACCGCAACGGCCCGCTCTACGCGCCCGTCACCGGCTTCTCCTCCCAGACGTACGGAACCAGCTTCATCGAGCGCGCCGAGGACCGGATCCTGGCCGGCACCGACCCGGGGCTCTCCGCCTTCCCCCTCTGGTACGAGCTCTCCCGCGGCCGCCCGCCCGGCGGCGACGCGGCGACCACCATCCAGGCGGCGGTCCAGCTCGCCGCCTACACCGGGCTCGGGGGCAAACGCGGCGCGGTGGCCGCCGTGGAACCGGCCACCGGGCGCGTCCTCGCCCTCGTCAGCAGCCCCTCCTACGACCCGTCCGAGCTCTCCGGCACCGGCGCCCGGGTCAAGGCGGCCTGGGCCCGGCTCAACGCGGACCCGGCCCGGCCGATGCTCAACCGGGCGCTGCGCGAGACGTATCCGCCGGGCTCCACGTTCAAGATCGTGACGGCGGCGGCCGCCCTCGACTCCGGGGTCGTCACCGATGTGGACGCGCCCACCGAGACCCCCGACCCGTACCCGCTGCCCGGCACCAGCACCCTGCTGCCGAACGCGAGCACCGGCTGCGCCGACGCCTCGATGGCGGAGGCGGTGCAGTGGTCCTGCAACACCGTGATGGCCAAGATCGGGGTCCGGGTCGGGCTGCGCGGGATGGTGGAGGCGGCGCGCCGCTTCGGGTTCAACGACGGCGGGCTGTACGTGCCCTCCTGGGTGTCGCGCTCGAACTTCGACACCGACATGAGCCCCGACCAGCTGGCGCTCTCCGCCATCGGGCAGTTCAACACCACGGCCACCCCGCTCCAGATGGCGATGGTCGCGGCGGCCGTCGCCAACGGCGGTGAGGTGCTGTCCCCGTACCTGGTGGACCGCACCACCCAGGCCGACGGCTCACAGGTGCGGCGCGGCGACCGGCGGGGCCTCGGCCGCGCCATGAGCCCGGCCACGGCGCTGCGGCTTCAGGAGCTGATGGTGAAGGTGGTGGAGGACGGCACCGGCCGCAACGCCGCGATCCCCGGCGCGACCGTCGGCGGCAAGACGGGCACCGCCCAGCACGGCGTCGGCAACGCGGGCACCCCGTACGCCTGGTTCATCTCCTGGGCCAGGGCGCAGGACGCGCCCCTCCCGGCGGTGGCGGTGGCGGTCGTGGTCGAAGACGCGTCGGCCCGCCGCGGCGACATCAGCGGCAACAGCGCGGCCGCCCCCATCGCCCGCGCGGTCATGCGGGCCGCCCTCGCCACCCCCACCCCCCGCCGCTAGGTCCCGTCGCGGGGCGGGTCGCGTTTCCGGGCCGGTGTCAGCCCCACCGGCGTCAGCCCGGCCGGCTGCCGTCCGCGATGGCGGCCTCGACCTCCGCCACCCGTTCCCGCTCCTCCGTCGCGAACCGCTCGCGGTCCAGCGCCTCGGCCATCTCCTCGTCCTGGCTCATCAGCAGGTCCAGGTTGGAGTTGCCCATCTCGAAGACGCCCATCTCCAGGTACGCCTTCTGCAACCGCTCGCCCCACAGCCCGATGTCCTTCACGCACGGCACGATCCGGCTGAACAGCAGCCTGCGGAACAGGTGCAGGAACTCCGACTGCTCGCTGAACTCCTGCGCCTCCTTCTTCGAGATGCCGAAGTTCTCCAGTACCTCCACGCCCTGCAACCGGTCCCGCATCAGGTAGCAGCCCTCGATCACGAACTCCTCGCGCTCGCGCAACTCCGCGTCCGTCAGCTGCTTGTAGTGGTCCCGCAGCGCCATCCGCCCGAACGCCACGTGCCGGGCCTCGTCCTGCATGACGTACGCGAGGATCTGCTTCGGCATCGGCTTGTCCGTCGTATCGCGGATCATCCCGAACGCGGCCAGCGCCAGCCCCTCGATCAGCACCTGCATGCCCAGGTACGGCATGTCCCACCGGGAGTCGCGCAGCGTGTCGCCGAGCAGCCCCTGGAGGCTGTCGTTGATCGGGTAGAGCATCCCGACCTTCTCGTGCAGGAACCGGCCGAAGATCTCGGCGTGCCGGGCCTCGTCCATGGTCTGGGTGGCGGAGTAGAACTTCGCGTCCAGGTCCGGCACCGATTCGACGATCCGGGCCGCGCACACCATCGCGCCCTGCTCGCCGTGCAGGAACTGGCTGAAGTTCCAGGCGGTGTAGTGCCGGCGCAGCTCGCCCTTGTCCTTCTCGGTGAGTTTGGCCCAGTGCCGGGTGCCGTAGAGCGTCAGGGCCTCGTCCGGGGTGCCGAGCGGGTCGTACGGGTCGACCTCCGCCTCCCAGTCGATCCGCTTGGCGCCGTCCCACTGCTTGTCCTTGCCCTTCTGGTAGAGCGCGAGGAGCCGTTCGCGGCCATCGGCGTACTCCCAGCTGAACCGGGCCGCGCCGGTGGCCGGGACCTGCCAGACTCCCTCGCCCGGGCCGGTGGTGTAGAGCTCGTGCGTCGACACTGACGCCCCCTCGTCTCGCGTACTGCCGTACAAGACCGGACAGTTGGCAGGGTCACACGTTGGTAGACAGCGGGTCAACAAGTCGTGCGAGGGGGATTGACGACCTTGCTGACAAGCAGTCTCATAAGCAGTGACCGCAGCGATGACCGCTGGCAACGCCGCAAACAAGGGCGAGGTGCCCCCGCCATGACGACCACGACCGACCGCACCGATCACACGGATCGCACCGGCCGCGGGGACCTCACCGTCCTCCGCGACGCGCTCGGCACGCTCAAGGACCGCGAGGAGATCGCCGCGCGGCTGCTCGACTCCTCCGCCAAGCACTCCTTCGACCCCGACAGCGAACTCGACTGGGACGCCCCGCCGATCGACGGCAAGTACTACTGGCCCCCCGAGCTGCTCTCCCTCTACGACACCCCGCTCTGGAAGAAGATGGGCGAGGAGCAGCGCATCGACCTCTCCCGCCACGAGGCGGCCGCCCTCGCCTCCCTCGGCATCTGGTTCGAGATCATCCTGATGCAGCTCATGGTCCGGCACATCTACGACAAGTCCCTGACCAGCAACCACGTCCGTTACGCGCTCACCGAGATCGCCGACGAATGCCGCCACTCGATGATGTTCGCCCGGATGATCAAGAAGTCCGGGGTGCCCGCGTACCCGGTCTCCCGCGCCAACCACAACCTCGCCCGGGTCCTCAAGACCATCTCCACCACCCCCGGATCCTTCGCCTGCACCCTGCTCGGCGAGGAGGTCCTCGACTGGATGCAGCGCCTGACCTTCCCGGACGAGCGCATCCAGCCCCTCGTGCGCGGCGTGACCCGCATCCACGTCATCGAAGAGGCCCGGCACGTCCGGTACGCCCGCGAGGAACTCCGCCGCCAGATGCTGACGGCCCCGCGCTGGGAGCGGGAACTCACCCGCATCAGCTGCGGCGAGGCCGCCCGCGTCTTCTCGCTGGCCTTCGTCAACCCCCAGGTCTACGACAACATCGGCCTGGACCGGCGCGAAGCCGTCGCCCAGGTGAAGGCGAGCGGCCACCGGCGGGAGGTCATGCAGACCGGCGCCAAGCGGCTCACCGACTTCTTCGACGACATCGGCATCCTGCGCGGGGTCGGCCGCCGCCTCTGGCAGAGTTCCGGGCTCCTGGCCTGAGCCGGCCGACGCCCCCGGGGCCGCCCCACGGGCTACCCTGCGGGCATGACCGTACGCGCGTACCGCAGGCTGAGCGTCGAGGAGCGGCGGGCCCAACTCCTCGACGCGGCCCTGTCGCTGTTCGCGCACCGCGCCCCGGAGGACGTCTCCCTCGACGACGTCGCCGAGGCCGCCGGGGTCTCGCGCCCGCTGGTCTACCGCTACTTCCCCGGCGGCAAGCAGCAGCTCTACGAAGCCGCCCTGCGCTCGGCGGCCGACATCCTGGAACTCTGCTTCGCCGAACCCCAGGCCGGCCCGCTCACCCAGCGGCTCTCCCGGGCCCTGGACCGCTACCTGGCCTTCGTCGACGAACACTCCGCCGGCTTCTCCGCCCTCCTCCAGGGCGGCAGCGTCGTCGAGACCTCCCGCACCACGGCCACCGTCGACGGCATCCGCCGGGCCGCGGCCGACGCGATCCTCCTCCACCTGGGGGTCCCGGACCCGGGGCGGCGGCTGCGGATGATGGTCCGCACCTGGATCACGGCCGTGGAAGCGGCCTCGCTGATCTGGATCGACGAGGGCAAACAGCCCGGCATCGACCAGCTGCGGGACTGGCTGCTGGACCAGTTCATCGCCCTCCTCACCGCCACCGCGGCCACCGACCCCGAAACGGCCGCGGCCGCCAGGGGCGCACTCGCGCTGGAATCCCCGCAGGGCCCGGTCGGCGTCCTGGCCCGGCGCGTGATCCCCGTGGTCTCCGGGGCGGCGCACCTGCTGTGACACTGGTGGGGTGAGAAGCGAACCCACCCCCTTCGAGGGCGGCCCGATGGACGGCCGGGTCCTCCCGATCCTCCTCGGCCCGACAGGCCACCCGCCGAAGTGGTACGAGATCCCCGTCCCGACCCCGGACGGCGGCCCCCCGACGGTCCTGCTGTACGAGCGGGTCCCGGCGGGCCACTCGAAGCGGCTGCACCTCCAGAAGGGCTGGAAGTACGCCTACGCCCCGTCGGGCCAAAAGCCCAGGATCCGCTGGCCCTGGACCAAACCCCAGCCCCCGGCGTAACCACCCCCGGCCGGGCGGCCCCGCTGCTGGGAGCCAGCCCCCGGCGTAACCCCGGGGCCAGCCGGTGTCGGGGGTGGGGTGGGGTGTTGTCCGGGACGTAAAACGTGATTTGTGGCGCGCAGGAAGCCGCAAGGCGACAGCGCCCGCCCAGCCGCCATAAATCATGCAGTCCCGGACAACACCCCACCCCACCCCCGCCACCGGCCCGGGGTGACCGGCCGGGCGTTACCGGCGGCTCGCCGTCATGGCCCGGCGGACCGCTAGCCCCCCGCCGCCGGAGGCCACGGCAACGTGAGCACAGCCTCCGCCCCGCCCCCTCCGCCCCCGCCGCCGCTCCCCGCGTTGCGGAACTCCAGCCGCGCCCCGATCGCCTCCGCCTGCCCCACCGCGATCGTCAGCCCGAGCCCGTGCCCCTTCCCCCCGCCCCCGCTGCGGAACCGCTGTGGCCCGTGCGCCAGCAGGTACTCCGGGTACCCCTCCCCGTGGTCCCGTACGGTCACCACCGGCCCGGCCACCGTCAGCACCACCGGCCCCCGCCCGTGCCGATGCGCGTTGACGACCAGATTCCCCAGCACCCGCTCCAGCCTCCGCCGGTCCGTCTCCACGTGCGCGTCCCGTACGACGACCACCTCCGTGTCCGTCCCCGCCGCCCGCACGACCCGCTCCGCGACCCGCCCCAGCCGGTGCAGGTCCGTCTCCACGACCCCGCTCCCGGAATCCAGCCGCGAGATCTCCAGCAGGTCCTCCGTCAGCCGCCGCATCGTCCGCACCCGCTCCCGCACCAGGTCCGTCGCCCGCCCCTCCGGCAGCAGCTCCGACGCCGCCTGCAACCCCGTCAACGGCGTGCGCAGCTCATGCGCGACGTCCGCCGTGAACCGCTGCTCGCTCACCAGCTTCGCCTGCAACGTCCCCGCCATCGTGTCCAGCGCCCGCGCGACCGTCGCCACCTCGTCGAGCCGAGCGGACGCACCGCGCCCCGTATCCCCAACCCGTGCGTCGAGCTCGCCCCGCGAAATCCGCCGCGCCACCGTCGCCGTCTGATGCAGCCGCCTCGTCACCCGCCGCACCGCGAACCCGCCCACCAGCAGCGTCCCGCCGATCGCCAGCACCGACGACCCGATGATCGCGTTGTCCAGCCCCGTGATCGTCCGCGCGCTCTGCTCGTAGTCCACGGCCGTAGCCAGGGTCCGCCCGTCCGCCGGGGCCGCCGCCCACATCGTCGGCCGGCCGTCCCGCTCGGCCACGACCGTCCCCCGCCGCCCGCTCAGCGCCAGCTGCCGCAGCGGCTGCGGCAGCCCCGCCGGGTCCAGCCCCGACTCCGGCGGCAGCGCCTCACCCGCCTCGTACGCCCGCGCCGCGTCGTGCAGTTGCTCCAGCGCCTTGTCCCGCGCCGCCGCCACCGTCTGACGCGTCACCCCGACGTGCACCAGCACGCCCAGCACCGCCGCCAGCGAGCAGCACATCAGCACGATGAAACACGCCGACTTCCAGGTCAACGAAGCACTCCAGGCGGGCAGCTTCACGCCGCCCCACCCGAACCACTCGCCCCACCCGAACCACTCGAACCACTCGGCACCCGCACGATCTGCTCCCGAGTCGGCAGCATCGTCCGCTGCCCCTCGTCCCACGACCACGCGGTGATCAGCTCGTACCCCGGGTTGCCGCTCGGCATCCGCAGCACCACGTCCCGCCCGGCCAGCTCCACGCTGACCAGCGTCTGCGTCGTCGCCATGATCCGGTTCAGCCGCCCGTCGGGATCGGCCGTGTAGACCCGTACGGACATCATCTTGTCGGGCAGCTCGATGCCGACCACGACCTCGTCCCGCCCGTTCCCGGTGAGGTCCCGGTAGTAGGGCTTCAACACGGGACACCCCGCACCCGCACCCGCACCCGCATCCTCACCCGCGTCCGCACCCTCCGCCCCGCACGCCCGGATCGCCGCAGCCGTCTCCTCCGGCATCCCGTCGGGCCCGACCTCGGCCCCCGGGCGCGCCCGCAGCTCCGCCTGGACCAGCGCCACCGGGTCGACCTCGTGCACGTTCTGGTTCCGTACCCGCGGCAACCCCTTCACGTACTCCGGCGGCGCCCCACCCGGATCGGCGGGCGGTACGGCGGCCCCCGCGCGCTCCGGCCACAGGTGTACGGGACCACGCGCGGTCAGGATCGGCCCGGCGCTCGCCAGCCCGCCGGTGTCACCGCAGCCGGTCAGCAACGGCAGCAGCGCGGGCAGCAGCAGAACGGCTGTGGCGGTACGCAAGGGAAACATCTTCACGGCCCCGAGGGCCCTTTCTGCATGGCGGTCGTATGACGTGACGATCGGTCCCGTCAACCTTATGCAGAGGAACGCCCCTTTTGCCCCCGTGTCCGCGCGCTGGACACTCAGCCGTTCGTACGGCCCCGGCGCAGCATCGCGAAACCGAGCCCGGCGGCGCCGACGGCCGCGATCCCGCCGCAGGCAGCGAGCAGCAGCAGGCCGTCGCCCGGCCCGCCGCCCGGCGAGTCCGGCGTCAGCGCCTCGGTCGCCCCCGCCCGCCCGGCGGCGATCGACCCGCCCTTCCCGTCCGCCCCGGCCCCCGAAGCGGCCCCCGCCGCCCTCGGCTCCGACGCCCCCGGCGCCCCCCGCTCCGACGCCGCCACGACCTGCCCGTCCCGGACCCCGGTCTTGTGCCCGCCCCCGTCGATCCGGTGCGAGCCGTCCGCGGCCGGCCGGGTCTCGCCGACCCACGAGGACAGCCGCCCGTCGGGCCGCAGCGCGGCGTGCAGCTCGCCCGCGTCGCCCCGGGCGGGCACGCCGTCGCGGCTGGTGAGCGTGGCCACCGTCGCCCCGTCGCGCAGGATGTCCGCCTGGTACGCGTTCTTCGCGACCCGGTAGACGCGCGCGGTGGACACCCCGTCCGCCAGCGAGAGGCTCTTGACCAGGACCCGCTGCGAAGCCGCGACGGCGGGGGCACCCGACGCGGCGGCCGCCGGCAGCCCCTCGGCGAGCGCCGCGGCGGCGGGCAGCGCCAGCACGCTTCCGGCACATGCGGTCACGGCGGCGGCGCGTACGAGGGTGCGACGGCTGACGGTGCTCACGGAAACCCTTCGGTGGTCGGCTCACAACGGGGGGGCGGACCGGACGGGCCGCCACGGACCGGACGGGCCCCGCCACCTCGCCCGGCCCCGACGGCCCCGACGGCCCACGACTCCCACGGCCCACGGCCCACGGCCCCGGCGGCCCACCGCCAACCTAGGCGCCCGCCGTTGCGAAAGGCCGGTGACCGTGTAACAGCCGGGCGGCGAGGTCCCGTCGGAGTTGTTACACGGCCGCCGGGTTGTCCACAGGTACTCAACCGGGGGATTGCCGCACGCGCCCCGGCCTGCTCCCATGGACGGCGGGGGTGAGGGCAATGAGGGGACTCAGAGTGCTGCCGAGCGGCCGGCCCGGCCGCGGCAGGCTGTATGTGAACCTGCCCGACGGCCAGGCCGTGGCCTGGTACGACCGGGAGACCAACCGGATCAGCGTGCTCCGGGACGAGCACCGCGAGGCGGTCCTGGCGGCGTTACGCCCGTACCTGCACCGGGGCTACACCCTGGGCCCGCCCCCCGTCCCCACGGCGGCGGACCTGCGCAGACTCGCCCTCCCGCCGGACGAGGACCTGGCCCCGAACCGCCCGGGCGAGGCCCTGCTCGGCGAGCTGGCGTACGGCTCGGCCGGCGCCAGGGCCCGGCACCGGCTGCGCCCGGAGGCGCTGGCCCAGCAGCGGATGGGGGAGGAGCTGGACGCCCTGGAGTCACCCGACTGGCGGGTGCTGCACGCCGTGGCGCTCCCCGGGGCCGGGGTGATCGACCACCTGGTGATCGGCCCGCCGGGCATCCTCTGCGTCCGCACCGTCCCGGGCCGCCGCCAGCGTGCTGCCGTCGGGGACCTGCTGCTCGCGGTGGGCCGCGCCGAACCCCGCCAGGACCCCCGCTGGATCCGGCAGGCCGCCGCCCGCGCGAGCCGGGCCCTGACGGCGCCGGTGACCCCGGCGCTGGCCCTGGTGGAGGCCTCCCGCGTCGAGGTGGCTCCCACCGTCCGGGACATCCGCGTCCTCCAGCCGGCCACGGCCCTCCCGTACCTCTCCGAGGCCCCGGCGACCCTCAAACCCCCGGATGTCGAGGCCCTGTTCGCCCTGGCCCGCGACCGCCGCACCTGGACGGGTCGGCCCGCCGGACCCGTACCGCGCGGGCCCCGCCGGTAGCGGGGGAGCCCCGCGCGGGCGCCGTCACCGGATGGGACGGCGCCGAGTGTCGCGCGCCCGGACCCCGGCATAGCCTGAGGGCCCCAGGGAAGGAGCCACCCATGAGAGCCACCTGGAAGGGGGCCATCTCCTTCGGCCTGGTCACGATCCCGGTCCAGCTCTTCACGGCCACGGAGGAGCACGACATCCCGCTCCGCCAGGTGCACGAGAAGGACGCCTCCAGGGTCCGGCTGCGGCGCGTGTGCGAGGCCGAGGACGTGGAGATCCCGTACCAGGAGATCACCAAGGGCTACGAGGCCCCCGACGGCAGCATGATCATGCTCTCCGACGAGGACCTCGCCGACCTCCCCCTGCCCAGCAAGAAGCTCATCGACGTGCTGGCCTTCGTCGACGCCGGGAGCATCGATCCGCTGATGTTCTCCAAGGCGTACTACGTCGGCACCTCCGACAAGGCCGCGGCCAAGCCGTACGCCCTGCTCAGGGAGGCCCTGACCGAGTCGGGGCAGATCGCCGTCACGAAGATCGCCATCCGGTCGCGGGAATCCCTCGCGGTGCTGAGGGTGCACGAGGACACGCTCGTCCTCCAGACCTGTCTGTGGCCCGACGAGGTCCGCCCGGCCGCCGGGATCACCCCCGAGGGCGATGTCACCATCCGCCCGCAGGAACTCCAGATGGCCAAGTCGCTCATGGAGATGCTGTCCCAGGACTTCGACATGTCCGCGCTGCACGACGACTACCAGGAAGCGCTCCAGCAGGTCATCGAGGCCCGGCTGCAGGGCATCGAACCCCCGCACGAGGAGGCGGCCGCCCCGGCCGGCGGAAAGGTCATCGACCTGATGGCCGCACTGGAGAACAGCGTCCGCGCGGCCCGCGAATCCCGCGGCGAGTCGGGATCGGGTGCCGAAACGGCGCAGGTGCACGAGCTGCCCGTCGGTACGGGGGCCGGCAAGACCCCCGCGAAACGAGCCACGAGGACGGCGTCGAAGGCAGCCGCGAAATCCGAGCCCCGGACCCCGGCCCGCAAGACGACCGGCTCGGCCGCCGCCAGGAGCGCGGCCGCGCCCAAGGACACCGGCGGCAAGAAGACGACCGCGAAGGGGGCCACGGCCAAGAAGACGCCATCGAAGGCGGCCTCGAAGACGACCAAGAAGGCGGCCTCGAAGACGGCCGCGGCCAAGAAGACGACGCAGAAGCGCGCATCGGCCTGACGCCTGACGCCGCACCCCTCACCCCGCATGCCAGACACGGGCATGACGGCGAGCGGCCCGAACCGCCCCCTCCGCCCCCTTTGCCCCGATCCATGGCAGTCTCGTCGTATGGCGCCGATCACGATGGTGGAGGGGCGTCGCATCTCCCTCAGCAATCTCGACAAGGTCCTGTACCCCGAGACCGGCTTCACCAAGGGCGAGGTGCTGCACTACTACGCCACCGTCGCGGGATCGCTGCTGGCCCACGTCCACAACCGGCCGGTGTCGTTCCTGCGCTATCCCGACGGCCCGGACGGCCAGCTGTTCTTCACCAAGAACCCGCCGCCCGGCACCCCCGCATGGGTCCCGACCACCCCCGTACCCCGCTCCGACGACCCCGCCGCCGAGCAGGTCGTCGTCGCCGACCTGCCGTCCCTCATGTGGGCCGCGAACCTCGTCGTCGAGTTCCACACCCCCCAGTGGACCGTCGGCAGCCCCGCCGTCGCCGACCGCCTGGTCCTCGACCTCGACCCCGGGCCGCCCGCCACCGTCGTCGAGTGCTGCGCCGCCGCGCTGTGGCTGCGCGACCGGCTCGCCGCCGACGGCCTGGAGGCGTACGCCAAGACCTCCGGCTCCAAGGGCCTCCACCTGGCCGTTTCCGTGGAGCCGACCGCGTCCGACCGGGTGTCCGCGTACGCGAAGACGCTCGCCCAGGAGGCCGAGCGCGAGCTCCCCGAGCTCGTCGTCCACCGGATGGCCAAGGCGCTGCGCCCCGGCAAGGTGTTCGTCGACCACAGCCAGAACGCCGCCGCCAAGACCACCGCCGCGCCGTACACGCTGCGCGCCCGCGCCCTGCCCACCGTCTCCGCCCCCGTGTCGTGGCAGGAGGTGGAGGGCTGCCGTGCCCCCGCCGACCTGGTCTTCCTCGCCGGTGACATCCCGCCGCGGCTGGCCCGCGACGGCGACCTGCTGGCCCCGCTCACCGACCCCGGCCGCGCGGGCCGCCTCCCCGGCGGGACCCCGCCGTGATCACCGTCGCGCTGGCCGAAGCCGTCACCACGCTCCCGCGCGCGCCCGGACTGGCGTACGAGCCGAAGTTCGACGGACACCGGCTGGTCGTGGTGCGGACCGTGGAGGACGTGGTGCTCCAGGCCCGCTCCGGCCGCATCGTCACCGCCGCCTTCCCCGATCTGGCGGCCGCCGCCCGCCAGTTGCCCGCCGGAACCGTCCTCGACGGGGAGGTGGTGGTCTGGCACGAGGGCCGGACGGACTTCGCCCTGGTCCAGCGCCGGGCCGCCGCGACGGCCGCGCGGGCCGCCGTGCTCGCGCGGAGCCTGCCGGCCTCGTACGCGGCGTTCGACGTCCTGGAGCTGGCCGGGCTCGACCTGCGCGCCCGCCCGTACGAGCGCAGGCGCGCCCTCCTCGTCGACCTGCTGCTCCCGCTCGGCCCGCCGCTCCAGCCGGTGCCCATGACCACCGACCCGGAACTCGCCGCGACCTGGTACGAGACGCTGCCGGCGAGCGGGGTCGAGGGCCTGGTCGTCAAGCGGCTGGACCAGCCCTACCCGGCCGGGCGGCGCGGCTGGCGCAAACTCCGGCACACGAACGTGCGGGACGCGGCGGTCGTCGGGTACACCGGGTCACCGCGCCGACCGGTGGCGCTGGTCCTCGTACTGCCGGTCGGGGACGAGACGCCGCTGGTGTCGAGCCCGCTGACGCCGGCGCTGCGGGCGGAGGTGGCGGCGGCGGCGGTGGCGCAGGCGCCGGGCGCATCGGGACCCTCCGGCGCCTCCGGCGCGACCGGCGCGACCGTCACGGCGATCGGCCTCGGCGAGGTCCCGTTCCGGCCGCTCGATCCGCCGCTGACGGCGGAGGTCCGGCACGCCTCCGCACGGCACCCGCCGCCGGAGGTGCTCCGGCTGCGCACAGACCTCTGACCGCCCCCGTACGAACGGGAGGGCGGTCAGAGGAAGCAAGGCGGTCCGTATTCCGTGACGGCTAGGCGTGGGCGCCGCGCCCCGCGTCCGGGGGAGCGCCGGGCTGTACGTGCGGGTGCGGCCCCTTCACCTGCTGGTGGCCCGCTTCCCGTTCGGCGCGCACCTCGTCCGGGTGGCTGGAGGTGGTGGAGCCGAAGTTGCCATAGCCCTGCATCTCGTGCGGCCGGAGGCCGCCCTCGGGGATCTCCACCGGATCCCGCTCCTCGCGGACCTCGTAGACCGCGCCGCCGTCGGGCAGGTGCGGCTGGCTCTCGGGGGTGGGGGGCGGGGGCTCCTTGGCCCGGACGCGCTGGCCCAGTTTGAAGGCGCCGAGCAGGAACCCGACGATGACCAGCCCCGCGAAGAAGAACCACACGATGTGGCTGATGATCGCGTCCACGCTGAGAGTCATGTCCATACGGCCAGTTTCACTTACTTATGTCTGATATGCGCACCTCTGGCCGGATGGCTTGACCCGTTCGGGGTACGCGCCAAGAGCAAGCGCACCCGGGCGGAAGGAGCCCCTGTCATGCCCCGCGGATCTTCCCCGAAGCGGGAACGCCAGTACGAACACATCAAGGAGAGCGCCGAGCGGCGCGGCGAGTCCGAGGAGCGGGCCGAGGAGATCGCCGCCCGGACCGTCAACAAGGAGCGGGCCCGGGCGGGCGAGTCCAAGACCGCGAGCAAGCAGTCGCTGGACGACATGTCCTCGTCGCGGCGCGGCGGCCTGCACTCCCACTCGGGCGCGCAGGGCCCCACGTACGACCAGCTCTACGCCGAGGCCCAGCGCCGCAACGTCCACGGCCGCTCGGACATGAACAAGGCCCAACTCAAACGAGCCCTGAACACCCCCTGACCATTACGTTCACCATCAGCCACGCAGGGGCCCGTCGGAGTCCCGCACCCCACGGGCGTCCCGCCCGCCGAGCACCGCCAGCACCTCCGCGCAGATCGCCAGCGCGGTCTCGGCGGGCGTCCGCGCCCCGAGGTCCAGCCCGATCGGCCCGTGCACCGTCTCCAGCCGGGCCTGCGCCACCCCGGCCGCCAGCAGCCCGTCCCGGCGCCGGGCCGTCGTCCGCCGGGAGCCGAGCGCGCCGACGTACGGGATCCCGAGCGCGAGCGCCGTGCGCAGCGTCGGAACATCGAACTCCGGGTCATGGCTGAGCATCGCCAGGCACGCCGCGTCACGCCGCGCCGCCAGCACCTTCTCCGCCTCCGCCGGCTCCGTCACGATCACCGCCTCCCAGCCGAGCAGCCCGGCCTGACGGGCGATGAGCTCCCCGAGCTCGCCGCCCCCGCCGATCACCACGTACGGGGCCGAGGGATACGCCTCCACCAGCACCAGCCCCGACCCCCCGTACAGGGCGTCCCGCCCGGGCCGGCGCGTCGCCAGCAGCTCACCGGCCCGCCGCTCGGAATCCGTACCCGGTACGTCGGTGGCCCGCACCACCTCGCTCACGGCCCGGTCGGCCCCCTCGTTCAGCCGGGTCACCAGCGCCACCCCGACCCCCTCGGCGAGCAGCTCCCACCACGCCGCCGGCACCGACCCCAGCGGCTGCAGCAGGATCTCCGCCCGGCCCCCGCAGGTCAGCCGCGCCTGGGCGGCCTCGTCCGCCCCGACGGAAACCTCGCACACCCGCGCCGTCTCCCCGTCGCGCAGCGCCCCGGCCTCGGCGACGAGCTCCGCGTCGAACACCCCGCGGTACAGCGCCCCGACGCACTCCCCGCGCGGATCGATCAGCACCGCCCCGGCCGGATCCCGCGGCCCGAACCCCTGCTCGGCCACGGGCCGTGCCAAGAACCCGCCGCGCCCCTCGGCCGCCCACTGCCGTGCCGTCTCCGCAAGCTCCCGCATCGCGATGCCCCATCCTCGTCGTCAGAGCCGCCCAAGCACCCGGCGGGCGGCGCCACGTGACCTCACCCTCAACCTACGCACGCCCCCCACCCCGATCCACCCCCCAAACCCCCAACCCCACCCACCCCCCCTCGTACAGACCACCGGAACCCCCGCTCCGCTCGACGACGACGCTGCGGATGGCGGCCGTTAGGGTGAGTGCCGTCGAGCGGAGCCCGAGCCGGACCGGAGTGCGAAGAGCCATGGGCGGACTGACCGAGGCACAACTGCGGGCGGTGGCGGGGGAGCGTTCGTACGAGCGCGGCCTCGGCTATGTCGATGCGGTGTCCGGGATCGAGGTCGGTGACGGCTGGATCAGGGCGTCGGTACGCGGCACGGAGCGGTACGAGGTGCAGCTGGTCCCGGGCGGGAGAGGAAGGCTCGCCGGCACCTGCGACTGCCCCTACGGCCAGGAGGGCAACTTCTGCAAGCACCTGGTCGCTCTCGGCCTGGCCCTGATCGGCCAGGAGACGGACCTCTCCCAGGGGCGGGATTCGGCCCGGGACCGGGCGCGAGGCCTCGACGCCTGGCTGTCGGATCTGTCGCGGGAGGATCTGCTCGCTCTCGTGCGGGAGGAGACGGCCGAGGACCGCCAGCTGCGCCGCCGCCTGGAGCTGCGCGCGGCGAGCGCCCGCGGAGACCTGGCCGGGATCCGGTCCCGCATACGTGAGTTGCTCGACATCGGACCCTTCGCGCAGTACGGCTACGTCGAGTACGCCGACGCCCGCGCCTACGCCGACCAGGCCGGGCAGGCGGTCTCCGCGGTCAGGTCGCTGACCGGATCGGGCCGGGCCGCCGACGCGATGGCCCTGGCGCGGGAGGCGATCCGCTTGCTGGCCGGGGTGGCCGAAAGCGTCGACGACTCCGATGGCTGGCTCGGCCAGACAGGCTCCGACCTCGCTGACGCCCACCACGACGCCTGCCGCGCGGCCCGGCCCGATCCGGAGGAACTCGCGCACTGGCTGGTGACGCACGCCTTGGACGACGCGGCAGACCTGACGGACATCGACCCGCTCGACTACGAGGACCTGCTCGACGAGCAGGGAATGGCGGCCCTGCGCCGGTACGCGACGGAAGCATGGAAGGCGAACCGCACCGGCTGGGCCGAGAAGCACCTCATGCAACGCCTCGCGAAGTCGGGGCGGGACATCGACACGGTGATCGCCGTACACGCAGCCGACCTCGCGCCGAACGGCCACACCCACCTGCTCATCGCCCGCGAACTGGATACCGCCGGCCGGACCGCCGAAGTCCTGGAATGGGCCGAGCGCGGCATCCGCGAGACCGAGGACCTCGCCACCGTCGACACCGCCCTGGTCGACCACCTCACCGACCGCTACACCCGAACGGGCCGCCCCGCCGACGCCCTGGCCCTGCGCCGCGACCACTTCGCCGCCTGCCGCACCCTGCTCACCTACCAGCGGCTACGTGCCGCTGCCGGCGCCGCCGCATGCTGGCCAGCCGAGCGCGAGACGACCCTGAGCCTTCTGCGCGCCGATGCCGAACGGGCGGGAACACACGGTGGCCGGGTCCTCGTCGATGTCCTGCTGGACGACGAGGACATCGACGCCGCCTGGCAGGCAGCCGGCGAGTTCGGCGCCCACGACGGCCAGTGGCTCGCCCTCGCCAACCACTCCCGCCCCACCCGCCCCGCCGACGCCCTGAGCGTCTACCTCCGCCTGGCCGCCCGCCTCACCCGTGAGACCGGCAACCACGCCTACGAACAGCTCGTCAGCCTGCTCTTGAGCATCCGCACCTGCCACCGCCACCTCGGCACCCCGGACGATTTCACCGCGTACGTCACCGACCTGCGCACCACCCAGAAGCGCAAGCGCAACCTGATGCGACTCATGAACGACCACGGCCTGTAAGGCTCGGCAAGCGCCTAGCGGGCGCCGACGTTGGTGACCTCGCTGTGCTCCCCCTTGAGCGGCCGAGACGCGCGCACCCACCACGGCGGCCGAATCGCTGTCGGCGCCCGTGCCGTCGCGTGGTGTGGCGGGTCAGGGTGATGAGCCGGTCGCGTTCGTGGATCTGGCAGGTCAGGCGGTCGGCGGTGGCTGGCGGCAACAGGAGACCATGGATCAGCGCATCGAGGCAGAGCCGGCTCGCATCTACGCCATGAGCTGACCGCTGAGTTACGACCCCTGGCGCTGCTGGCGGAACTCTTCGGCAGCAGCGTCCAGAGTGGAGCGATCAGGCAGTTGGCTGCGCACCTCATGGTGCCTCCGCCAGCTCTGCCACCGGACACGGAAGTGCAGTCCTTCGCCGTAGGCAGGCTCCGGTACGGCAATCGCCAGGTCCTTGCCCCTCCTCAGGATCCGGCGGCGAACGTCGGTCTGCGCGCCAGCCGGAAGCGGTCCTCTCGCCGTACCGTCTCGGTCCCGCACGAGGTCCACGATCACGCGCCTGGCAGCGCGCGGCCCGGCGCCTGCGACGACGAAGCGGTGAGGATTGCCGTCCTGCCCCGGCCGGTATGCCCCGACGAAAACTTGGGCGTCTCTCCAGCGATTCCAACGCTCCTGCCAGGTGGGCCTGGCGGAGGAGCTGCCGTCGATGGCGACCTGGTTCGTCGAGCGGACCATCTTTCCGCCAGGGAGGCGAACAAAGGCTTGCAAGATCAGTGGCACGCCGGGGTGCTCAGCCTCCAGAGACTGCCTCTGCTCGTGAAGGTCCAGCTTCCAGAACGCATCCGGATTCTCAGGAGACAGGACTACTGGTGTCGCCGGTCCATGTGACCACCTGCCCCAGGTGCTCGTAGAGAGAGTGCTGTCGGGATGGATGAGGCCCCAATCCCTGATGACCACGGTCCCACGGCCGCTGTTGACGACTCGTACGCAGATGCAGGAGCGCATCTCACCCGTCTCGAACGGGCCGACTAGTGCCGTTGACGCGGTGACCGTCAACTTGGCGCCTTCTGCCTTCCACCGGACGGCTTCGAACGCTGCCGTTCCTACCGACACGATGATGGCGATGATCGAAAGCGCTGTTTCCACGGAGCGTCGTCCGCCTTCCTCCCTGAGGGCTGAGCCCTGCTGACTGGGAGGGTATCGGGCTTCCGGCGCTGACCTGTCGGTCTCTATCGCAGTTCCATCGCGGCCAGTGCGCAGCAACGACAAATACCTGGACGCAGTGGGACTGGGTCCAGGCCTTGATGCTTGGCACTCGCGCAGGTCAGCGGGTGCTTCACGCTGGTCCAGCAGAAGTGCCCCCGGCAGGATTCGAACCTGCGCACCCGGCTCCGGAGGCCCCGTGCGTATAACGCGTTTCAGCTGGTCAAGGGCTTGGATGCGGTCCTACCTGCTGCATCGGTCCATGAATAGGCCGCGAGCCGCAAGGCAGGCTGGCGTTCCTGCTCTCCCGCAAACGCCCTTGCTTGACTGGTAACTGACTTCAAGCATTCTGAAGACGGGGCCCCAGGGTAACTGGCACGATGGTGGAATGACAGATTCTCTGCACTCGCTCCCCCCAGTCCGAATTGACCTCCATGAGGTATTTCCTCAACAGGTCGCAACGCATTCGCCCGAACCATACTTCGAAATTGACGAGTGGGTTCATCCCGTCACGTTCTTCGTCGGTAGGAATGGTAGTGGAAAGTCGCGAACGGCGAAGGCTCTCACGCGAAAGGTCGTAGGAAGCAGGCTGCTCGATACGGATAGGCTCGTTAGCCTGATGTCATTTAGCAACTACTCCTGGGGTGCGTATCAGGTTGATTTCAAGGGGGTGCCGCTCGGTGAGAGTGACCGTCTCCAGATGAAGCAGATCTACCCCGATACGCATTTCGCTACGGATGATCTTTATTCGCTTCGGGAGCAGCCTGACGTCTGGCTAAAGGTTGCCGCGTTCCTGAAAAGGGCGCTGGGGCGCACCATCCAACTTAGGGAAAGTTCGGGTTATCTAGACCCGCACGTCCTTATTGGGGGCGTTGAGTATTCTCTCTTTCGAGATGAAGGTCACGGCCTGAGAGAGCTTGTGATCTTGCTTGCGGCCGCTTATCGCGATGACTGGACTCTCCTAATGGTGGATGAGCCCGAATTGCATCTCCACCCTTCGATGGCTCGCCTATGGCTAGCTGAACTGCGCAGGGAATGTGTTGAACGCGATAAGCGCGCGCTGGTTGTCACGCATGAGCCATCGCTTCTCCGAGTTCGAGATGCCAGTGAGCTAGGGGGGATTTGGCATTTTCAGGCTGGCCGAGGTCCAGTTTCGCTAGCTTGTGCTCTTTTCGATCGGCAGCGCGGAGAGGAGACTGAAAGGCGTCGTACCCAAGTGTCAGCCACCCTCAGGGTGAACCCTGACCTGGTCAGCCAGTTGGTATTTTCGCCGCGGCCAGTTCTGGTTGAAGGCGTTCATGATGTCGCCGCTCTTTCTGCATCCCTAGAGCGTACGAAGACTCCGGAGGTCGTAGCGCAAACAGACCTGGTACTTTGCGGGAGTAGTGTGGAAGTGGCCCTTTGGTTCGAGATTTCCCATGCACTCGGCGTTGATGTGCGGGCAGTTGCCGACCTAGATGCTTGCCTTGAGCCTAGCGTTCAAAGCGTAATGGATTCCTATCCTGAGGTCACTCGCAGGTACAGGGAAGAATTGTTCCAGGAGCCTCCTAAGACGACCGAAATCTTGAAGCCATTGATTGTCGAGATGAAAAAGGCCGGGGTTTCCGCAAGCCCTAAGGAAAAAGCTGATTGGCTAGCCCGGTCTATTCCTGACGGGACAGCGCATCCCCTACGCAAGGAGAAGATTATTGCCATTTGGCGCGACCATGGAATGTGGTTGCATGATCAAGGGACGATCGAAAATGTGCTAGGAATTGAAACTAAGGGATTGAATCAGGCCGCTCAAGCCGCATCTAGTCCCGGACCGATCGATGCAGTGGTGGACTGGTGTGCTTATGAAGTGGATCTCAGGGGAGACATTGAACTTCTGCTGAATATCGCTGTCGAGCGGGTGGCGCATGCGCTGCAAGAGGCCATTCGCTCTGATCCCGAGGCTCAATTTTCCATGCCAGTCGGCGCTAGTTCGGTTGCCGATGCCCGCTTGGTCGAAGTCGTGCCGATAGGTGATGGATTCCATCGACTCGTCGTTCGAACGCCTAAGCCCTTCGTGGGGTACTGGTTGGAGTTTTCCCGCGACACGGCGTCCTCTCAGCTCAATTTGCAGCCTCCGCAGTAGGTCTGCTGGACCCGCTCCAGCACGCCACGCACCCCGACTCTCATCCCGTCCGCCGTCGACCCACACATACGTGGAGCGGACGCGGTGCCTGGACGCCCGGTGCGGTGTCTGCTCGGCTTGCCTGGGGCGACGGTGGACGGGATGGGAGTTCCCCACCTCAGCCCACCACAGCCGGCACCCGCCAGCGGTGCCCCGTCCACCCCGGAGTCAGAGCGCCCCCGCCGGAGGCGTGTCGGTGAGGGAGGGAACCCGCGGGCTTCAGGGTTCAGCTCAGCCCTTTGGCCTATCCCGCCTTGCAGGGGCGGGCGTCGGCGTAGCGGGGGCGGAGCGGGCCGAAGGTAGGAGCGTCGCCCCGAGCGCAGCCGGGTGCTTGATGAAGTAGGGAAAGTCTTACCGCAGGGGCGCTCTTGTGGGCCCGCTAGTCCGCTGTTCCCATGGCCCGTGACATTTCTGCGGAGCGTGGGGGGCTAGTGAACAACTTGAAGGTGGCCTCGTGGAAGCGGCACGGGCATGATCGCCTGTACGTGAACCTGCCCGATGGGACAGCGGTCGGCTGGATGGATCGCAAGACTGGGGAGACCACCGTTTTAGTCGGCGAGTACCGGGATGCCGTCCGTGATGCGCTGGCCCGGTTTGCCGGTCCGGTTCCAGGGCTGCCGACGCCGGCCGTAGGTGATGACGCCCCTCGTGGGCTGCCCCTGCTGACGCCCGAGAACGATCTCGCGAAGAATCGGCCTGGTGAGGAGCTGCGGCAGCGGCTCGGCGCATCCGGGCCGGGGCTCTGGCAGCGAGTGATTGCCTGGGTGCTTCGACGCAGGACCGATGAGGACTCCTGGCGTACAGGGCTGGTCGGCGAACAGCGCGTTGGGCGGGAGCTTGAACGGCTGGAACGCCAAGGATGGCGCGTGCTGCATGCGATCCCGTTGCCACGCCAAGTGGACATCGACCACTTACTGATTGGGCCCGGCGGAGTCTTCACGATCAACACCAAGCGGCACCCACAGAAACGAGTGTGGGTGGGGGACGACATGGTGAAGGTCAACGGCGGCAAGGCCCAGCCCTACGTGATCAAGAGCCGAGCGGAGGCCGGTCGCGCACGCAAGGTCCTGGGACAGTACTGCGACTTCGATGTACCCGTGCGCCCGATTCTGGTCTTCGTGGACGTCCTCAAGCTCGACGTGGTCCCCACGCAGCTCAGCGTCCGGGTCTTACAGGAGCGGGCGGTGTCTGCCTTGGGTCCCTTGTCCGGTGTCCTCACCGCACCCCAGATCGAGCACCTCTACAGCGTCGCCAGGGATCGGCGAGTGTGGTTCGACGCGTGACCCGCCGGTCAGGTCGCTGAGGTCAGCTGCTTGCCGTCATGGCTACGGACGGGGGCCCTCGTGATCCAGGGGCGTCGAGGAGGCTGATCGCGAAGACCTCGGACATCTGCTCGGATACCTCTTCCGGGGTGAGTGAGCCATGCAACCGCGGGTCGACTCCTCCGACGTGCGCGTGGTACCGCCGGAGGGCTTGCAGCGGAAGACCAGGGCGGCGATGCCTCGGGCCGTCTTCTTGTAGGCGCCGGTGAGCTCGTCTACCTCGACCTCGGTGCCCGTCTCCTCCAGGATCTCGCGACGTACGTCGGCCTCTGGGGATTCGGCGAGTTCGAGTACTCCGCCCGGCAGTTCCCGAGTCGGCCGTCCTCGCGAACCTCCGGAGATCGGGAACGCCTTGCACTGGGTTTCGAACGCCTCCCGGTCGCTGTCCGATCTGGCGGATCCGGCCCTTGCCCGTGAAGCTGGACGGAACCTCAGCGGCTGCCGAGCCGGTTCAGCGGAAGCGGCGCACTCTGGTCAATGCCCTGCACTACGCCGTGGACCTCGGCGAATTCAGGGAGAACCCTCTCGCCGCGGTTCGCTGGCAGAAGCCCAAGGTGTCGAATGACGTCGACCCCCGGGTGGTGGCCAATCCGGAGCAGGCTCGGTCGCTGCTGACCGCCGTCTCCTACGTCGGGGGACACCGCCGAGCCCGGGGTCGGCGCCTGGTGGGGCTCTTCGCCGGGATGCACTTCGGGGGCTTCCGGCCGACCGAGGGCTCAACGCCGGCGTCGACCCGACCGAGGTTGCCGAGCGCGCCGGCAACAGCGTGGAGGTGCTGCTGAGTCGGTACGCGAAGTGCCTCGACGGGCGCCAGGAGGGGGCCAACCGGCGGATCGAAGATCTGCTGCGCGAGTACGAGTGATCGCGAGTGACTGGCGATACGCTGCGAGGCCCCTGGAGCTGTCCGGGGCCTTCGGCGTTTCCGTGGCTGACCTGCACCGATGGAGCAGGATCCTGTCCACGCATAGTCCACGGGCCCTGGCATACGGCTGCGTACGGCGGCAGTTGGGTGTGGATACGCGAAGACCCCGTCTCAGCGTTGGCGCTGATGGCGGGGTCTTTGGGCACTTCCTGCGAAGTGCCCCCGGCAGGATTCGAACCTGCGCACACGGCTCCGGAGGCCGTTGCTCTATCCCCTGAGCTACGGGGGCGTGTCGTTCGCGTTGCGGCGACGGGTTGAACACTACCAGCTTCCGCGGGGTGATCAGGAACGGATTGCGGGGCTGGGGGAAGTGGGTCGCCCTGAGGGGGTGGAAGTGGCAAAAACCCGGACGCGGGGGCCGCCCCGGACCTACTCTCAAGTTGTGCCAGGCGTCTCGGGCCGGGTGCTTGTTGTCGACGACAACAAGGTCATCCGGCAGCTGATCAAGGTCAATCTCGAGCTGGAGGGCTTCGAGGTCGTGACCGCGAACGATGGTGTCGAGTGCCTGGACGTGGTCCATCGGGTGTGTCCGGATGTGATCACCCTTGATGTGGTCATGCCGCGGCTCGACGGGTTCGGGGCCGCCGCGCGGTTGCGGGCCGATCCGCGGACGCGGCATCTGCCGCTCGCGATCGTGAGCGCCTGTACGCAGAACGAGGTGGAGGCCGGCATCGCCGCCGGGGTGGACGCGTTCATCGCGAAGCCCTTCGAGCCCGCCGAGTTGGTGCGTGTCGTGCGTCGGCTGGTCGAGAGGAAGGACCGGAGGGAGCGGAAAGGAGCTCCCGCCGGGAGAGGCAGAGGGTGAGGGTGAGGGGAAGTCGTAGGGGGAGGCTTTCCTGTGGTGGCGGGTGGTGGTGTTCACATGGCGAAACCCTTCGCGTGACGAGGGGGTCTCTCCCCTAGGCTGGGTCTCGTGACCCCCGCTGACCTCTCCCGTACCGTCGTGCGCGCCGTGCGCCGCGCCGTCGAGGAGGGTGAGCTGCCGGCCGGGACCGGGGTTCCGGAGCGGGTGGTCGTCGATCGGACGCGGCCCGGTGGGGTGGGGGAGTACGCCACCGCCGTCGCCTTCCAGATCGCCAAGCGGGCCGGGATGACTCCCGCCGAGGCTGCCCGGGTGATCGCCGGGATGCTGGCCGGGGTCCCCGGCATCGAGCGCGTCGAGATCACCGGCGCCGGGTTCCTGAACTTCGTACTGGCCGAGCGGTCCGCCGCCGAGCTGGTGCGCGAGGTGCGCGAGCGCGGGGCTCGGTACGGGTTCGCGTCGCCCGACGGTGAGCTGCGGGAGCGGGTGGTGGGGGACGCCGTGCGGCGGATCCTGCGGAGTCAGGGGCAGGAGGGTGGCGGCGGGCTTTCCGTTGCGCCGCTCGCGCGGCGGGACCGGGGGGTCGTCGCCCTGTACGGGGCCGACGCCGCCGCCTGGGCGATGCTCGCGGTGGCGCCGCACGAGACGGCGGTCTTCTCCCCGCGGCTGCTCCTCCAGGACGAGGCCGCCAACGAGTTCTTCCGCGTCCGGTACGCCCACGCCCGCAGCCGGGCCCTCACCGCCAACGCCGCGCAGTTGGGGTTCCGGGCCGAGCCCGGCCCCGTGGGCGAGAGGAACGAGGAGGGCGGGGCGGTGGTGCGGGGGCTGCTCGACTATCCGCTCGTGCTCGAAGCCGCCGCGCACCACCGGGCGCCCGAGCGGGTCGTGCGGCACCTCGTCGAGCTGGCCGACGCCCTGCTCGACTTCCAGTACCGCGTCCTGCCCAAGGGGGACGAGAAACCCTCGGCCGCCCATCGGGCCCGGCTGGCTCTTGCCGAAGCCGCCGGGACGGTGCTGGCCGGCGGCCTGGCCCTGCTCGGCATAGACGCTCCTGACTGCCTGTGATCAGCCTGTGATCAGTGAAGAGAGATTCCGATGAGCCGTTCCGCGCACCCCGCCGGGCCCCGCCACGCCGATGTCCTGCCCGAGGGGCACTACTCCCCGCCGCCCGCCGACCTCAACGCGCTCGACGAGAAGGTCTGGTCGCGGACCGTCGGCCGCGGCGAGGACGGCGTGGTGAGCGTGGGCGGCGTGCCGGTCACCGAGCTCGCGCGGGAGTTCGGCACCCCGGCCTTCTTCCTCGACGAGGAGGACTTCCGGGCCCGCTGCCGTGCCTGGGCGCACGCCTTCGGGCCGGACGCCGACGTGTTCTACGCCGGCAAGGCGTTCCTCTCCAAGGCCGTCGTGAAGTGGCTGAAGGATGAGGGGCTGAACCTCGACGTGTGCTCCGGCGGGGAGCTGACCACCGCGCTCGCCGCCGGGATGCCCGCCGCGCGGATCGCCTTCCACGGGAACAACAAGTCCGTCGCCGAGGTCACCCGCGCCGTCGAGGCGGGCGTCGGGCGCATCGTGCTCGACTCCTTCCAGGAGATCGCCCGCGTCGCGCACATCGCCCGGGAGCGCGGTCTGCGCCAGCCCGTGCAGATCCGGGTGACGGTCGGCGTCGAAGCGCACACGCACGAGTTCATCGCCACCGCGCACGAGGACCAGAAGTTCGGCATCGCCGTCGCCGACGGCTCCGCCGCCGAGGCGGTCCGGCGCGCCCTCGGGCACGACAGCCTGGAGCTGCTCGGCGTCCACTCCCACATCGGCTCCCAGATCTTCGACATGGCCGGCTTCGAGGTGTCCGCCAAGCGCGTCGTGCGGCTGCTGGCCGCCGTGCGCGACGAGCACGGCGTCGAGCTCCCCGAGATCGACCTCGGCGGCGGGCTCGGCATCGCCTACACCTCCGCCGACGACCCGCGCGAGCCGCACGAGATCGCCAAGGCGCTGCACGAGATCGTCGCCCGCGAGTGCGAGGCGGCGGGCCTGCGCGCGCCGCGGATCTCCGTCGAGCCGGGGCGCGCGATCGTGGGCCCCACCGCCTTCACGCTGTACGAGGTCGGGACCATCAAGCCCCTCGAAGGGCTGCGGACGTACGTATCCGTCGACGGCGGCATGTCCGACAACATCCGTACGGCCCTCTACGACGCCGAGTACGCGGTCACCCTGGTCTCCCGTACCTCCGATGCCGAGCCCATGCTCGTCCGCGTCGTCGGCAAGCACTGCGAGAGCGGCGACATCGTCGTCAAGGACGCGTTCCTGCCGGCGGACCTCGCGCCCGGTGACCTCCTCGCGGTGCCGGCCACCGGGGCGTACTGCCGGTCGATGGCCAGCAACTACAACCACGCGCTGCGCCCGCCCGTCGTCGCGGTGCGCGACGGACAGGGGCGCGTGATCGTCCGGCGCGAGACGGAGGAAGATCTCCTGCGCCTCGACCTCGGATGATGAAATAGGTGTCTCACTCAATGGACCGAGGATGGAAACTGCTGTCCATTGAGTGAGACTGGGTGACACCCGGTGCGCAAAACGCGCATGGGGAGCGATGGAAGATCGAAAGGCGTAGGTCGAATGATGCGTACGCGTCCGCTGAAGGTGGCGCTGCTGGGCTGTGGAGTGGTCGGCTCAGAGGTGGCGCGCATCATGACGACGCACGCCGACGACCTCACGCAGAGGATCGGCGCGCCCGTCGAGCTCGCCGGCGTGGCCGTGCGCCGCCCCTCGAAGGTGCGCGAGGGCATCGATCCCGCGCTGATCACCACCGATGCGACCGCCCTCCTCAAACGGGGTGACATCGACGTCGCCATCGAGGTCATCGGCGGCATCGAGCCGGCCCGCGGCCTGATCACCACCGCCTTCGAGCACGGCATCTCCGTCGTCTCGGCCAACAAGGCGCTGCTCGCCCAGGACGGCGCCGCACTGCACGCCGCCGCCGAACAGCACGGCCTGGACCTCTATTACGAGGCCGCCGTCGCCGGCGCCATCCCGCTGGTCCGTCCGCTGCGCGAGTCCCTCGCGGGCGACAAGATCAACCGGGTGATGGGCATCGTCAACGGCACGACGAACTTCATCCTCGACAAGATGGACTCGACGGGCGCCGGATATCAGGAGGCGCTCGACGAGGCCACCGCCCTCGGGTACGCCGAGGCCGACCCCACCGCCGACGTCGAGGGCTACGACGCCGCCGCCAAGGCCGCGATCCTGGCCGGCATCGCCTTCCACACCCGGGTCCGCCTCGACGACGTCTACCGCGAGGGCATGACCGAGGTCAGCGCCGCCGACTTCGCCTCCGCCAAGCGGATGGGCTGCACCATCAAGCTCCTGGCCATCCTGGAGCGTGCCGCCGACGGCGCGTCCGTCACCGCCCGCGTGCACCCGGCGATGATCCCGCTCAGCCACCCGCTCGCCTCCGTCCGCGAGGCGTACAACGCCGTCTTCGTCGAGGCGGAGGCCGCCGGGCGGCTCATGTTCTACGGCCCGGGCGCGGGCGGTTCGCCGACCGCGTCCGCGGTCCTCGGCGACCTCGTCGCCGTCTGCCGCAACAAGCTCGCCGAGGCAACGGGGCCCGGCGAGTCGGCGTACACCCAGCTGCCGGTCAGCCCGATGGGCGACGTCGTCACCCGGTACCACATCAGCCTCGACGTGGCCGACAAGCCGGGCGTCCTCGCCCAGGTGGCGACGACGTTCGCGGAGCACGGCGTGTCGATCGACACTGTCCGCCAGCAAGGACGTCCGGACGGGGTCGGCAATGAGGCCTCCCTCGTCGTCGTCACCCACCGCGCCCCCGACGCCGCCCTCTCCGGGACCGTCGAGGCGCTGCGGAAGCTGGACACCGTCCGCGGTGTGGCCAGCATCATGCGCGTTGAAGGGGAGTAAAGGACCCATGAGCAGCAATCGCACCCACCAGTGGCGCGGCATCATCGAGGAGTACCGGGACCGCCTGCCGGTGACGGACACGACCCCGGTGGTCACGCTCCGTGAGGGCGGTACTCCCCTCGTCCCGGCGCAGGTGCTCTCCGAGCGCACCGGCTGCGAGGTGCACCTCAAGGTCGAGGGCGCGAACCCCACCGGGTCCTTCAAGGACCGCGGCATGACCATGGCGATCACCCGGGCCAAGGAGGAGGGCGCCAAGGCCGTCATCTGCGCCTCCACCGGCAACACCTCCGCCTCGGCCGCCGCTTACGCGGTGCGCGCCGGGATGGTCTGTGCGGTGCTCGTGCCGCGCGGCAAGATCGCGCTGGGCAAGATGGGCCAGGCCCTGGTGCACGGCGCCAAGATCCTTCAGGTGGACGGCAACTTCGACGACTGCCTCGACCTGGCCCGCGCGCTGTCCGACAACTACCCGGTCGCGCTGGTCAATTCCGTGAACCCGGTGCGCATCGAGGGCCAGAAGACGGCCGCGTTCGAGATCGTCGACGCGCTCGGCGACGCCCCCGACATCCATGTGCTGCCCGTCGGCAACGCCGGCAACATCACCGCGTACTGGAAGGGCTTCAAGGAGTACAAGGCCGACGGCCTGGCCTCCCGTACGCCCCGCGTGTGGGGCTTCCAGGCTTCCGGGTCCGCGCCCATCGTGCGCGGCGAGGTCGTCAAGGAGCCGCACACCATCGCCACGGCGATCCGGATCGGCAACCCGGCTTCCTGGAACTACGCGCTGGCCGCGCGGGACGAGTCGGGCGGCTTCATCGACGAGGTGACGGACCGCCAGATCCTGGCGGCCTACCGGCTGTTGGCCGCCCAGGAGGGTGTCTTCGTCGAGCCCGCCTCGGCCGCTTCGGTCGCCGGTCTGCTCAAGGCCGCCGAGCTCGGCCTGGTCGACCCGGGCCAGAAGATCGTGTGCACGGTCACGGGCAACGGCCTGAAGGACCCCGACTGGGCCGTCGCCGGCGCCCCGCAGCCGATCACCGTCCCGGTCGACGCCGAGGCCGCCGCGATCCGTCTCGGCCTGGTCTGACGCGGTAACCCCGTTGCCGGGTTCCGGCAGGCGCGGAGATTGCTTCCGCACGCCCGCCGGAATCCGGCAACTCGCCCCATATGGCATCAGAAGTCCATCAGAAGTCCACCAGAAGTGAAGACGGAACGGCCGGATCCAGGCGGAGGGGCCGACACGCATCGTGCGCCTCCCGTGCGCCCTATGTCGCGAGAGAACCTTCCTTCGATAGGCTGTACTTACATCCGCCACCGCGCATATGACCGCGGTGCTGCCCCAAGGGCCTTCGGGTGTCGTACGTTCTCCAGTACATTCGCAGCGAAGATCCCGCCCGTCACCCGATCTCGCACAGTCACAAGGAGTGTCATCAACCGATGGCAGGTCCCGCGTTCCGCGCCGCCGCCGTACGGGTGCGCGTCCCCGCCAGCAGTGCCAACCTCGGCCCCGGCTTCGACGCCCTCGGTCTGGCCCTGGGGCTCTACGACGACGTGGTCGTCCGGGTGGCCGACTCCGGCCTGAACATCGACATCGCGGGCGAGGGCGCCGACACCCTGCCGCGCGACGAGAGCCACCTCCTCGTACGTTCCATGCGCACCGCCTTCGACCTGCTGGGCGGTCAGCCGCGCGGCCTTGAGGTCGTCTGCGCCAACCGCATCCCGCACGGCCGCGGCCTCGGCTCCTCCTCCGCCGCCATCTGCGCCGGAATCGTCGCCGCCCGCGCCGTGACCATAGGCGGCGAGGCCAGGCTCGACGACGCGGCGCTGCTGGAACTCGCCTCCGAGATCGAGGGCCACCCCGACAACGTCGCGGCCTGTCTGCTCGGCGGATTCACCCTGGCGTGGATGGACGGCGGCAGCGCCAAGGCCATCAGGATGGAGCCCTCGGATTCCATCGTTCCGGTGGTCTTCGTCCCCTCCAAGCCCGTCCTCACCGAGACCGCGCGCGGCCTGCTGCCGCGCAACGTCCCGCACGTGGACGCGGCCGTCAACGCGGGTCGCGCGGCCCTGCTCGTCGAAGCCCTGACCAGGCGTCCCGAACTGCTGCTCCCCGCGACCGAAGACCGGCTCCACCAGGAGTACCGGTCCCCGGCGATGCCCGAGAGCGTGGCACTCGTCAACCGGCTGCGGGCGGACGGCATCCCCGCGGTCATCTCCGGCGCGGGCCCCACGGTCCTCGCGCTGGCCGACAACGGTGCGGCCGACAAGGTCGCGCGGCTCGCGGGCGAGGGGTGGGCGGCCAACAGGCTGGCCCTCGACGCCGCGGGCGCGAGTGTCCTTCCGCTGGGCACCCAGGGCGGCTAGGCCGTCAGGGTGCGCCGTGAAAGCGGGCGGTCAGGGCAGGCCGCCCGCCCGGAAGGCGCGATTGCCGGTGATTGAGAGGGGGAATATCTTTTGGATCCGGTAGTGTTAATCTCAAGTGCGCATCCGAAGCCGCCATGGCTCGGTGCTCAGTGTCCCCATCCGGGACCACCTTTCTTCCGGGAGCCTCCCCGACTGCTTTGATCGCTGCCAGCAGTTTCGGGCACGCTCCGGAATCGGCGTGACATTCCCACGCTTTCAGCTCGGGGGCTTCTCGCCGGAACCACCCACGCACGTTTCTTTCCGCCGTATTTCTACCGGCGGACCACCGCCCCGGCACGGTCCACACCTAGGGCCGTTGTCGGACAGCACAACCGGTCGCCGAGCCAGACAGGCCGACGTCCGCTCCAGGGAAGGACCCTTCGTGAGCGACACCACCGATCTGATGGGCGCTGCCGACACCAACGTCGACACCAGTGCCCCCGCCGCGGGCGCCGCACCCAAGCGCCGCCGCTCCGGCACCGGCCTTGAGGGCATGGTCCTGGCCGAGCTGCAGCAGGTCGCGTCGGGCCTCGGAATCAGGGGCACCGCGCGGATGCGCAAGAGCCAGCTGATCGAGGTCATCAAGGAGACGCAGGCGGGTGGCGGCAGTGCCCCCAAGGCCGCCTCCACCGCGGACACCGCCGAGGCCAAGCCGAAGCGCCGCGCCACCAGCAAGGCCCGAACGGGTGAGGCCGCCGAGCAGGCGCCCGCCTCGAAGCCCGCCGCGCAGGCGCAGATCGAGATCCCCGGCCAGCCGGCCAGCGACGACGCTCCGGCCGGCGAGCGCCGCCGCCGTCGGGCCACGGCCCCCTCCGGCAGCCCGGAGTCCTCGGCCCCCGCCGCCGTGCAGGTCGAGCAGAAGACCGAGACCGTGCCGGCCGCCGCCGCGCCGGTCGAGACCAAGGCCGAGGCCGCCACCGCCGTCTCCGCCCCGCAGGGCCAGGAGGCCGGCGAGGGCCGCGGCCGCCGTGACCGCCAGGGCCGCGGCGAGCGCGGCGAGCGTGGCGAGCGGGGCGACCGTCAGAGCCGCCGCGAGCGCGGTGCCAAGGCCGACGACCAGGGCGGCCAGGGTCAGGGCGGCCAGGGCCAGGGCCAGGCCGGCCAGGGCCAGGGTCAGGGTCAGGGCGGTCGTCAGGACCGCGCCGACCGCGCCGACCGCCAGCAGCAGGGCGGCCGTCAGGGCCAGCAGAGCCGTCAGGACCGGCAGGGTCCCCAGGACAACGGCCCGCAGGACGACTTCGACGAGGACGGCCGTCGCGGCCGTCGCGGCCGCTACCGCGACCGCCGAGGCCGTCGCGGGCGCGACGAGTTCGCCCCGAACGAGCCGCAGGTCGCCGACGACGACGTGCTGATCCCCGTCGCGGGCATCCTCGACATCCTCGACAACTACGCGTTCATCCGGACCTCGGGCTACCTGCCCGGCCCCAACGACGTGTACGTCTCCCTCGCCCAGGTCCGCAAGGCCGGTCTGCGCAAGGGTGACCACACCACCGGTGCCGTGCGCCAGCCCAAGGACGGCGAGCGCCGCGAGAAGTTCAACGCCCTGGTGCGCCTGGACTCGGTGAACGGCATGGCGCCCGAATCCGGCCGCGGCCGCCCGGAGTTCCAGAAGCTGACCCCGCTGTACCCCCAGGACCGGCTCCGTCTGGAGACCGACCCGGGCGTGCTGACGACCCGCATCATCGACCTCGTGTCGCCGATCGGCAAGGGCCAGCGAGGCCTGATCGTGGCCCCGCCGAAGACCGGCAAGACCATGATCATGCAGGCGATCGCCAACGCGATCACCACGAACAACCCCGAGTGCCACCTGATGGTCGTCCTGGTCGACGAGCGTCCGGAAGAGGTCACCGACATGCAGCGGTCGGTCAAGGGCGAGGTCATCTCCTCGACCTTCGACCGCCCGGCCGAGGACCACACCACCGTCGCCGAGCTGGCCATCGAGCGCGCCAAGCGTCTCGTCGAGCTGGGTCACGACGTGGTCGTCCTGCTGGACTCCATCACCCGTCTGGGCCGCGCGTACAACCTCGCGGCGCCCGCCTCCGGCCGCATCCTGTCCGGTGGTGTCGACTCGACCGCGCTGTACCCGCCGAAGCGCTTCTTCGGTGCCGCGCGCAACATCGAGGACGGCGGCTCGCTGACCATCCTGGCCACCGCGCTCGTCGACACCGGCTCGCGCATGGACGAGGTGATCTTCGAGGAGTTCAAGGGCACCGGCAACATGGAGCTCAAGCTCGACCGGAAGCTCGCCGACAAGCGCATCTTCCCGGCCGTCGACGTCGACCCGTCGGGCACCCGCAAGGAGGAGATCCTCCTCAACGCGGAGGAGCTCGCCATCGTCTGGAAGCTGCGCCGGGTGCTGCACGCGCTCGACTCGCAGCAGGCGATCGAGCTGCTGCTCGACAAGATGAAGCAGACGAAGTCGAACGCCGAGTTCCTGATGCAGATCGCGAAGACGACCCCGGCGGGCAAGAACGACGACTGACCGTCGCCGAGTCCGCCGCGTCGCCGGCGCCGCACCACCGGACCGCCCCCACCGCAACCGCGGTGGGGGCGGTCCCGCGTTGTGGGTGCCTCCGTGTCCGGCGTGCGAGCTTCGCCACATTCCGGGCCCGCGCGGATCCTCGTACGTCTTCTCGCGCCGCCCCGCGAAGCCGCAGGTGGGCGGCGCCCCGTACGGGCCCCGGCCCCGTACCCCGGCCGTCCGGCCCGGGCCCGCGGGGCCCCGGCCCCGGGCCGCGGTGGAACCCCGGGGTCCCAGAAGCCGTCTGTGTCTGCGGAACAGCGGGGGAAGGAAGGCCTTAGCGGCCGGGGATCCGGATCAGGACCGAGGAGAGCATGAGCCAGGACAGCACCGGCCAGGGGGGCGGCCGCGCCGCCGCACGGCGCCTGCGCAAACCGCCCGCGCGCCGCAGGGCACTCGGCGTCGCCGCGTGGAGCGCCGCGGGCGTGGTCCTGCTCGGCGGCGCCGGGCTCGGGTACTACTACGTCAAGTTCAACGGCAACCTGAAGACCGTCGACATCGACGCGGCGCTCGGCAGCGACCGCCCGCGGAACGTGGACAACGGCTCGATGGACATCCTCGTCCTCGGCTCGGACTCCCGCGGCGGCGCGAACTCCGAGTACGGCCGGGACGACGGCGGCTCCGCCCGCTCCGACACCGCGATGATCATCCACCTGTACGAGGGCCACGAGAAGGCCAGCGTGGTGTCCATACCGCGCGACACGATGATCAACCGGCCCTCCTGCGCCACCTCCGAGGGCAAGACCGACCCCGGCAGCTCACGGGCGATGTTCAACGAGTCGTTCACCGTCGGCGGGGCCGCCTGCGCGGTCAAGACCGTCGAGAAGATGTCGGGGATCCGCATGGACCACTACATCGAGGTCGACTTCACCGGCTTCAAGAAGATCATCGACAAGCTCGGCGGCGTCGAGGTCACCACCACCAAGCCGATCAAGGACGGCGCCAGCCACCTCAACCTGGCGGCGGGCACCAACAAGCTGAACGGGGAGCAGGCCCTCGGCCTCGTCCGGACCCGCAAGAGCGTCGGCGACGGCAGCGACCTGGGCCGAATACAGCTCCAGCAGGCCTTCATCAAGGCCCTGATCAAGCAGGTCAAGGGCATCGGGGTGTTCGACAACCCCAAGCGGCTGCTCGACGTCGCCGACACCGCCACCAAGGCGATCACGACCGACAAGTCCCTCGGGGACGTGAAGTCCCTCATGGGCTTCGCCCAGAGCCTCCAGGGCATCGACGCCGGGGACATGCAGATGATCACCCTCCCGGTGGCCGGCGACCCGCGCGACCTCAACCGCGTGGTCCCGCTCACCAAGGAGTCCAAGCTGGTCTGGGACTCGCTGCTGGCCGACAAGCCGATCCCCGCCGAGGCCACCGAGAACTCCGCCGGCGACAAGGGCACGGCCGGCTCGATCGTCCAGTAGCCGCAGGTCAGGGGCGCCCGGGGGCGGGGTGGAATAGATGCCGTCCCCGTCCCGTTGAGGGAGGCGTCCTCAGAATTTTGACAGGCGGCCCGGTCCTGGCAGACTGGTCTGTCGGCCCCGGTTCACGCAGTGCGCAATTCGGCTCCTGCGACCCGGCGCCCTCCCGAATCTAGGAGACACCTTGAAGCGCGAAGTTCACCCCGAGTACGTCGAGACCCAGGTCAGCTGCACCTGCGGCGCGTCGTTCACCACTCGTAGCACCCTGACCGAGGGCACCATCCGTGCCGAGGTCTGCTCCGAGTGCCACCCGTTCTACACGGGCAAGCAGAAGATCCTCGACACCGGTGGCCGTGTCGCCCGCTTCGAGGCCCGCTTCGGCAAGGCTGCGCAGAAGTAGCGCGCTTCCGGCGCCGGATCCCGGTTGTTCCCTGTCCACACGGGGGCAGCCGGACCGGCGCCTTTGTCGTCCCGCAGCCCTTTTTCGTACTTTTCACCCCAGGAGCCCCCGATGTTCGAGGCGGTCGAGGAACTGATCGGCGAGCACGCCGATCTTGAGAAGAAGCTCGCCGACCCTTCGGTCCACTCGGATCAGGCCAACGCGCGCAAGCTCAACAAGCGCTACGCGGAGCTGACCCCGATCGTCGCGACCTTCCGCGCATGGAAGCAGTCCGCCGAGGACATCGAGACGGCCAAGGAGTTCGCGGCCGACGACCCCGACTTCGCGGCCGAGGTCAAGGAACTGAGCGCGCAGCGCGAGGAGCTCACCGAGAAGCTCCGCCTGCTGCTCGTTCCGCGCGACCCCAGCGACGACAAGGACGTGCTCCTGGAGGTCAAGGCCGGCGCGGGCGGCGACGAGTCCGCCCTGTTCGCGGGCGACCTGCTGCGCATGTACCTGCGCTACGCCGAGCGCGTGGGCTGGAAGACCGAGATCATCGACGCCACCGAGTCCGAGCTCGGCGGCTACAAGGACGTCCAGGTCTCCGTCCGCACCAAGGGCGGCAACGGCGCGACCGAGCCCGGCCAGGGCGTGTGGGCCCGCCTGAAGTACGAGGGCGGCGTGCACCGCGTCCAGCGCGTTCCGGCCACCGAGTCCCAGGGCCGCATCCACACCTCCGCCGCCGGCGTGCTCGTCACCCCGGAGGCCGAGGAGGTCGAGGTCGAGGTCAACATGAACGACCTCCGCATCGACGTGTACCGCTCCTCCGGCCCCGGCGGCCAGTCCGTCAACACCACCGACTCGGCCGTGCGCATCACGCACATCCCGACCGGTGTGGTCGCCTCCTGCCAGAACGAGAAGAGCCAGCTCCAGAACAAGGAGCAGGCCATGCGCATCCTGCGCTCCCGGCTGCTGGCCGCCGCCCAGGAAGCCGCCGAGCAGGAGGCCTCCGACGTGCGCCGCAGCCAGGTGCGCAGCGTGGACCGCTCCGAGAAGATCCGTACGTACAACTACCCGGAAAACCGGATCTCGGACCACCGGACCGGCTTCAAGGCGTACAACTTGGACCAGGTGCTCGACGGGGACCTCGACTCGATCATCCAGGCCTGCGTCGACACCGACTCCGCCGCGAAGCTCGCGGCCGCGCACTGACACCCGCTCCACCCCCCCCGTACGACAGCAGCCCGGAGGACCAGCGTGAACTTGCTGCTTGCCGAGGTGGCCCAAGCCACCCAGCGGCTGGCCGCCGCCGGCGTGCCCTCACCGCGCTTCGACGCGGAGGAGCTCGCCGCCTTCGTGCACGGCGTCAAACGGGGGGAACTGCACCACGTCAAGGACACGGACTTCGACGCCCGCTACTGGGAGGCCGTCGCCCGCCGCGAGGCGCGCGAGCCGCTCCAGCACATCACCGGCCGCGCCTTCTTCCGGTACCTGGAGCTCCAGGTCGGGCCCGGGGTGTTCGTGCCCCGGCCCGAGACCGAGTCCGTCGTGGACTGGGCCATACACGCCGTCCGCGCGATGGACGTCGTCGAGCCGATGATCGTGGACCTGTGCAGCGGCTCCGGCGCGATCGCGCTGGCCATGGCGCAGGAGGTGCCGCGCTCGCGCGTGCACGCCGTCGAGCTGTCCGAGGACGCGCTGCGGTGGACCCGCAAGAACGCCGAGGGCTCCCGGGTCACCGTCCACCAGGGCGACGCGCTCAGCGCGCTGCCCGAGCTGGACGGCCAGGTCGACCTCGTCATCTCCAACCCGCCGTACATCCCGCTCACCGAGTGGGAGTACGTCGCCCCCGAGGCCCGGGACCACGACCCCGAGATGGCGCTCTTCTCCGGCGAGGACGGCCTCGACACCATCCGCGGCATCGAGCGCACCGCGCACCGGCTGCTGCGGCCCGGCGGCATCGTCGTGATCGAGCACGCCGACACCCAGGGCGGCCAGGTGCCGTGGATCTTCGCCGAGGAGCGGGGCTGGGCCGACGCGGCCGACCACCCGGACCTCAACAACCGCCCGCGCTTCGCCACCGCCCGCAAGGCCCTGCCGTGACGGACGCGACCCTTTCCGCCACCCCCCTGCCGCACGAGGAGCCCCGCTGATGGCCCGGCGATACGACTGCAACGACGCGACGGACCGCAAGACGGGTCTGCGCGAAGCGGCGTCCGCCGTGCGCCGCGGCGAGCTCGTCGTGCTGCCCACCGACACCCTGTACGGGATCGGCGCGGACGCCTTCAGCGCGGAGGCGGTCGGTGACCTGCTCGCCGCCAAGGGGCGGGGCCGCAACATGCCCACCCCCGTCCTCATCGGCTCCCCGAACACCCTGCACGGGCTGGTCACGGACTTCTCCGAGCAGGCGTGGGAGCTCGTCGACGCGTTCTGGCCGGGTGCGCTGACGCTCGTCGCCAAGCACCAGCCGTCGCTGGCGTGGGACCTGGGCGAGACCCGCGGGACCGTGGCCGTACGGATGCCGCTGCACCCCGTCGCGATCGAGCTGCTGACCGAGGTCGGGCCGATGGCGGTGTCCTCGGCGAACCTGTCCGGGCACCCGGCGCCGGAGGACTGCGACGCGGCGCGCGAGATGCTGGGCGACTCGGTGTCCGTGTACCTGGACGGGGGCCCGACCCCGGGGATCCAGCCGTCTTCGATCGTCGACGTCACCGGGAAGGTTCCCGTCCTGCTGCGGGAGGGGGCGCTGACCGCCGAGCAGCTGCGGGAGGTCGTACCCGATCTAGAGGTGGCCCCGTGAGCCCTGAGGGGCGTGGCATAGCAAGCGGGCATTCCCTGGCCCCGGCCGGGGGAGCGACCTTTCGCATCCTCCACGTCAGCACCGGCAACGTGTGCCGCTCGCCCATCACCGAGCGGCTGACGCGGCATGCGCTCACGCACCGGCTGGGCGGTCTCGTGACCGGGGACCTCATCGTCGAGAGCGCCGGCACGTGGGGCCACGAGGGTGCGCCCATGGAGGCGAACGCGGCGGCCGTGCTCGCGGACTTCGGCGCGGACGCGACGGGGTTCACCGGCCGGGAGCTGCTGGACGAGCACGTCATACGTGCGGACCTGGTCCTCACGGCGACCCGTGACCACCGGGCGCAGGTCATCTCGATGGGCCACTCGGCGGGGCTGCGGACCTTCACGCTCAAGGAGTTCACCCGGCTGGTACGGGCGATAGACCCGGCCACGCTGCCGCCGCTGGACGACGGCATGGCGGAGCGGGCGCGGGCCCTGGTCCGGGCCGCCGCCGCGCTGCGCGGGTGGCTGCTGGCGCCGTCCCCCGACGCCGACGAGGTCTACGACCCGTACGGCGCGCCGATCACCTTCTTCCGCTCGATCGGCGACGAGATCAACCAGGCGCTGGACCCCGTGGTCACGGCCCTGACGGGCGTCACGGCGCCGCACTGAGCGGTCGGCGGCCGGAGGCTGCCGCAGGGACCCGAAGCCGGGGAGGCCCCCCGGGGCCGAGCGGTGCGAGGGTTCCGTTGGAGTGGGGCCAACCAGGCGCTGGACCCCGTGGTCACGGCCCTGACGGGCGTCACGGCGCCGCACTGAGCGGTCGGCGGCCGGAGGCTGCCGCAGGGACCCGAAGCCGGGCGCTGGACCCCGTGTCCACGGCCCTGACGGGCGTCACGGCGCCGTGGGGCGCCTGAGGGGGGTCCGGGGCCGTGTGGGGCGCGGGGGGCGTCGGACGGGCGTGGTCGGCGGGCGTGAGCGGCGGCCGGGGAATAGGGTGGCGATACCGGTTCACCCCTCGGGAGTCGCGCCATGAGCGTCATCACCCAGCCGACGGACCTGCTGCGCCGGCAGGACCCGCAGATGGCCGACGTGCTCGCGGGGGAGGCCCGCAGACAGGCCGGCACGCTGCAGCTGATCGCCGCCGAGAACTTCACCTCGCCCGCCGTGCTCACCGCGCTCGGCTCCGCGCTCGCCAACAAGTACGCCGAGGGCTATCCCGGCGCCCGCCACCACGGCGGCTGCGAGTACGCGGACCTGGCCGAACGGACCGCCGTGGAGCGCGCCAGGGCGCTGTTCGGCGTCGAGCACGCCAATGTGCAGCCCCACTCCGGATCCGCCGCCGTGCTGGCCGCGTACGCCGCGCTGCTCCGCCCCGGGGACACCGTCCTCGCCATGGGCCTCCCGTACGGCGGGCACCTCACCCACGGCTCGCCCGCGAACTTCTCCGGGCGCTGGTTTGACTTCGTCGGGTATGGGGTCGAGGCCGAGACGGGCCTGATCGACTACCGGCAGGTGCAGGACCTCGCCCGTACGCACCGTCCCAAGGCGATCGTGTGCGGCTCGATCTGTTACCCCCGCCACCCCGAGTACTCGGTGTTCCGGGAGATCGCCGACGAGGTCGGGGCGTACCTGATCGCCGACGCCGCGCACCCCATCGGGCTCGTCGCCGGTGGCGCGGCCCCCAGCCCCGTCCCGTACGCGGACATCGTCTGCGCGACCACGCACAAGGTGCTGCGCGGTCCGCGCGGGGGGATGATCCTGTGCGGCGCCGAGTTCGCCGAGCGCGTCGACCGGGCGGTGTTCCCCTTCACACAGGGCGGCGCCCAGATGCACACCATCGCAGCGAAGGCCGTGGCCTTCGGCGAGGCCGCCGGCGCCGCGTTCACCACGTACGCCCACCGGGTCGTCGCCAACGCGCAGGTGCTGGCCGACGAGCTGGAGGCGCACGGGTTCCTGCTGACGACGGGCGGCACCGACACGCACCTGATCAGCGCCGACCCCGCGCCGCTCGGGCTGGACGGGGCGACCGCGCGCGCCCGGCTGGCGGCCGCCGGGATCGTCCTGGACACCTGCGCCCTGCCGTACGGGGACCAGCGCGGCATCCGGCTGGGCACGGCGGCGGTGACCACCCAGGGGATGGGGGAGCGGGAGATGGTCCGGATCGCGGAGCTGTTCGAGGCGGCCCTGCGGGGCGGGAGCGGGGAGGGTGAGGTGGCGCGGACCCGGGAGGACGTCAGCGACCTGACACTGGAATTTCCCCCGTACGCGGTTTAAAGAGGGCAAGCGGGACGTAGTGCAACCGTGATACTGGCCCCTCGCGTCCTCGATGCGGGGGACATCGCAGCTAATGTGTGGGGCTGAGATGGCCGGCGATACATCTGGGGCAGCCCGTGCGTGAATATCTGCTGACGCTTTGCGTCACGGTCGCGGTGACCTATCTGCTCACCGGGCCCGTGCGGAAGTTCGCGATCGCGGTCGGAGCGATGCCCGCGATCCGGGCCCGTGACGTGCACCGGGAGCCGACACCACGGCTCGGCGGCATCGCCATGTTCGGCGGTCTGTGCGCGGGCCTGCTGGTCGCGGACCACCTGCAGAACCTCAACGGCGTCTTCGAGCTGTCGAACGAACCGCGGGCGCTGCTCTCCGGGGCGGCGCTGATCTGGCTGGTCGGCGTCCTCGACGACAAGTTCGAGATCGACGCCCTGATCAAGCTCGGCGCCCAGATGATCTCGGCCGGTGTGATGGTCATGCAGGGTCTGACGATCCTGTGGATCCCGGTGCCCTTCATCGGCACGGTCGCGCTCACCCAGTGGCAGGGCAACCTGCTCACCGTCGCCCTCGTCGTGATCACCATCAACGCGGTGAACTTCGTGGACGGCCTCGACGGCCTCGCCGCCGGCATGGTCTGCATCGCTTCCTGCGCGTTCTTCCTCTACGCGTACCGGATCTGGTTCGGCTACGGGATCGAGGCCGCGGCCCCCGCGACGCTCTTCGCGGCGATCCTGATGGGCATGTGCCTCGGCTTCCTGCCGCACAACATGCACCCCGCCCGGATCTTCATGGGCGACTCCGGCTCGATGCTCATCGGCCTGGTCCTCGCCGCCGGCGCCATCTCCATCACCGGACAGGTGGACCCGGACGCCATGGCCCTGTTCGCGGGCGGCGAGCGCAACGCGACGCACGCGATGCTGCCGGTCTTCATCCCGCTGCTGCTGCCGCTGACGATCATCGCGATCCCGATGGCGGACCTGATCCTGGCCATCGTCCGGCGCACCTGGAACGGCCAGTCCCCCTTCGCCGCCGACCGCGGCCACCTGCACCACCGGCTGCTGGAACTCGGCCACTCGCACAGCCGCGCGGTGCTGATCATGTACTTCTGGTCGGGCCTGATCGCCTTCGGCGCGGTGGCCTACTCGGTCCACTCCACCTCGATGTGGATCGTGCTCGCCATCGCCGCCCTGAGCGCGGTGGGCCTGATCCTGCTGCTCCTGCCGCGCTTCACCCCGCGCACCCCGCGCTGGGCCGAGTTCCTGGTCCCGCCGCGCTACCGGCACTCCGCGCGGCGAGCGGAGGCCGCCGCGGAGGCGGCCGCGCGCGAGGCCACGGCCATCGAGCCGGCCCCGGCCCGGCCCGTCGTGGCGGGCGTCTCCGGCGTCAACGGGGCGACCGCGGTGGGTGCCCGGTCTCGCTTCCCCGACCGGCGCAAGGCCGAATCCACCCGCTGACGCGTCCGCCGTGGGCCCCGCGCGCGAGCCGGGGCCCACGCTCATGTGCGCGGTCAAGCCGGCGCGTCAGCCGTCCCCGATCGAGCGCGCTTGCCCCCGTGCTCATTCCGGACACAAAGTCCCAATACCAGACAAGGTGGCTCGCTGTCGCGCACACACGGGCGGGTTCACTCTCATGTGTGACAGTCAGCACACCGACCAGGTAAAGCTCTCATCAAATAGTTTGTGATACCGTTCACTAAACCCGGCGACAGAGCCGAAGGACCGTAGTGCGACGGTCCATTGGCCCGAGGCCCCCTCTCGGACCGGGCTTACGCTCGTCCCGTACGAGTTCCGTACGAGTCCGTGCCCCCACCACCACGCGGAGCAACCCGCCATGCGGTCAGATGACGTCCGATCCCTCCTGCAAACCGCCGTACCCACAGCTGTAGCCGGCGCACTCGCCGCCGTGATCAGCGCGTTGGTCGTCGGCGGCAAGGGGGCGGTGGGCGCCATCGTCGCGACGCTGGTCGTGATCCTGTTCATGGGCATCGGATTCATCGTTCTCCAGCGCACGGCGAAGGCGCTTCCGCATCTCTTCCAGGCCATGGGGCTCATGCTCTACGCGGCCCAGATCCTGCTGCTGTTCGTCTTTCTCGCCGCGTTCAAGAACACCACTCTGTTCCACCCGAAGACCTTCGCCATCACGCTCGTCGTGACCACCCTGGTGTGGACCGGCGCTCAGACGCGTGCGCACATGAAGGCCAAGATCCTCTACGTTGAACCGGACTCGACGAAGGGCGAAAAGCCCGATGACTCGGGGCCGAAGTCGTGAGGGGTAGGGCCGGAATAAGTACGAGTTCGGGATCCTGCTATCGTCCGGTGCCAACTGCGGCACTGCGGGCGCGGGCATCTGAGCTGACGCCTGTTCCATCGCGAGGCTCGATGCCTGAACGCCGCCCCCACACCTGTAACACCAGTCCAGTGCCGAACAGCGGCTGTGCGCCGCGCCGACACAACGAGGTTGCCGTACCTATGCGCCACGCTGAAGGAGCCCGCGGTGAGTGCTGACCCGACGACGGTGCTCGCCTTCGAGACCGATTGCCACATCTTCGACGGTTGTGGCTTCCCGGCTCCCGGCCTGCACTCGTTCCTGTTCCAGCCGATCTTCGGCGACGGTGACAGCAACATCTACTTCAACAAGACGATGCTGCTGGCCCTGCTCGGCTCGGTCATCATCGTCGGCTTCTTCTGGATGGCCTTCCGCAAGCCGAAGGTCGTCCCGGGCAAGCTGCAGATGGTGGCCGAAGCCGGCTACGACTTCGTGCGCCGCGGCATCGTGTACGAGACGCTGGGCAAGAAGGAGGGCGAGAAGTACGTCCCCTTCATGGTCTCGCTGTTCTTCTTCGTCTGGATGCTGAACCTCTGGTCGATCATCCCCGTGGCCCAGTTCCCGGTGACGGCGATCTTCTCGTACCCGGTCGCGCTCGCCGCGATCGTCTACGTGATCTGGATGAGCGTCACGTTCAAGCGCCACGGATTCGTCGGCGGCCTGAAGAACCTCTCCGGCTACGACAAGTCGCTCGGCGCGGTCCTTCCGCTGGTCATGGTCATCGAGTTCTTCTCGAACGTCCTCGTCCGGCCCTTCACCCACGCGGTCCGACTGTTCGCGAACATGTTCGCCGGTCACACCCTGCTGCTGCTGTTCACCATCGCCAGCTGGTACCTGCTGAACGGGATCGGCATCGCTTACGCGGGCGTCTCGTTCGTCATGGTCATCGTGATGACCGCGTTCGAGCTCTTCATCCAGGCTGTCCAGGCGTACGTCTTCGTCCTCCTGGCCTGCAGCTTCCTGCAGGGTGCGCTCGCCGAGCAGCACTGAGCTCAGCCCGCTCCTGCAAACCCCCCGAATCGTCCGGTGGCCAACCCCCACCGGTCCATGAAAGAGAAGGAAGAACTGGCATGTCCCAGATCCTCGCTGCCACCGAAGGCGTCACCGGCTCCCTCAGCTCCGTTGGTTACGGCCTCGCGGCGATTGGCCCCGGCGTCGGCGTCGGCATCATCTTCGGTAACGGTACGCAGGCTCTTGCCCGTCAGCCCGAGGCTGCCGGTCTGATCCGCGCCAACCAGATCCTCGGCTTCGCCTTCTGTGAGGCGCTCGCCCTCATCGGTCTGGTCATGCCGTTCGTCTACTAAGACGAACCCAACGACTAGTCCGAATCGACGAAAGGCACTGATGTGAACCTCCTGGTTCTCGCGGCCGAGACGGAAAACCCGCTCGTCCCGCCGATCCCCGAGCTCGTCATCGGTCTGATCGCCTTCGTCATCGTCTTCGGTTTCCTGGCGAAGAAGCTCCTCCCGAACATCAACAAGGTTCTGGAAGAGCGTCGCGAGCAGATCGAGGGCGGTATCGAGAAGGCTGAGGCCGCTCAGACCGAGGCCCAGAGCGTCCTGGAGCAGTACAAGGCCCAGCTCGCCGAAGCCCGGCACGAGGCCGCGCGCCTGCGCCAGGAAGCGCTGGAGCAGGGCACTGCGCTCAAGGAAGAACTGCGCGCAGAGGGCCAGCGGCAGCGTGAGGAGATCATCGCTGCCGGCCACACCCAGATCGAGGCCGACCGCAAGGCCGCCTCTCAGGCGCTGCGTCAGGACGTTGGCAAGCTCGCCACCGACCTGGCCGGAAAGCTCGTCGGCGAGTCCCTTGAGGACGCCGCCCGGCAGAGCCGCACCATCGACCGTTTCCTCAGCGAGCTTGAGGAGAAGGCCGAGGCGGCCCGATGAACGGAGCGAGCCGCGAGGCGCTGGCCTCCGCGCGCGAGCGTCTCGACGCGCTGACGGACAACACGTCCGTCGACGCGACGAAGCTCGCCGGTGAGCTGGCTGCCGTCACCGCGCTGCTCGACCGTGAGGTCTCGCTGCGTCGGGTCATCACGGACCCGGCGCAGTCCGGCGAGGCCAAGGCCGAGCTGGTCGGTCGACTGCTGGCGACCCAGGTGGGCGGGGAAGCCCTCGACCTGGTGTCCGGCATGGCCCGGTCCCGCTGGTCGCAGTCCCGCGACCTGGTGGACTCGCTGGAGGAGCTGGCGAACACCGCCGACCTCACGGCGGCCCAGCAGGCCGGCGCGCTCGACGACGTCGAGGACGAGCTGTTCCGGTTCGCCCGGATCGTCGTCTCGAACACCGGGCTGCGCTCCGCGCTGACCGACCGCGCGGCCACCGCCTCCGCCAAGAGCGAGCTGCTGCGCAGCCTGCTCGGCGGCAAGGCGAGCGCCGTCACCGAGCGTCTGGTCACGCGTCTTGTCACCCACCCGCGTGGACGTAGCCTGGAAGCGGGACTGGAGTCCCTTTCCGTGCTCGCCGCGGAGCGCCGCAACCGCATGGTCGCCGTCGTGACCAGCGCGGTTCCGCTCAGCGACGTGCAGAAGCAGCGTCTCGGCGCGGTGCTGGCCAAGCTGTACGGGCGCCAGATGCACCTGAATCTCGACGTGGACCCCGCGGTCCTCGGCGGGATCTCGGTGCGGGTCGGTGACGAGGTCATCGACGGCACCATCGCGGACCGCCTCGCCGAGGCGTCCCGCCGCATGGCCGGCTGACCAGCCAGCAACAGAACAAAAGCATTCCTAGCGGCCCGGTTGGGCCGTGCAGAACTTGCAGAAGATTCCTGGGGGTCACCCCCAGACCCCTAAGAAGCTTCAGGCCCAACAAGGAGAGCAGGGAACCCAGATGGCGGAGCTCACGATCCGGCCGGAGGAGATCCGGGACGCACTGGAGAACTTTGTCCAGTCGTACCAGCCGGACGCGGCCTCGCGCGAGGAGGTCGGAACGGTCAGCGTTGCCGGCGACGGCATCGCGAAGGTGGAGGGCCTGCCCTCCGCCATGGCGAACGAGCTGCTGAAGTTCGAGGACGGCACCCTCGGTCTCGCCCTCAACCTCGAGGAGCGCGAGATCGGTGCGGTCGTCCTCGGCGAGTTCAGCGGCATCGAGGAGGGCCAGCCGGTGCAGCGCACCGGTGAGGTGCTCTCCGTCGGCGTCGGCGAGGGTTACCTCGGCCGCGTTGTCGACCCGCTCGGCAACCCGATCGACGGCCTCGGCGAGATCGCGACCGAGGGCCGCCGCGCCCTTGAGCTGCAGGCCCCCGGCGTCATGGTCCGCAAGTCGGTCCACGAGCCGATGCAGACCGGTTACAAGGCCATCGACGCGATGGTGCCGATCGGCCGTGGCCAGCGTCAGCTGATCATCGGTGACCGTCAGACCGGCAAGACCGCTCTGGCCGTCGACACGATCATCAACCAGCGCGACAACTGGCGCTCGGGCGACGTGAACAAGCAGGTCCGCTGCATCTACGTCGCCATCGGCCAGAAGGGCTCGACCATCGCGTCCGTTCGCGGCGCCCTGGAAGACGCCGGCGCGCTGGAGTACACGACGATCGTCGCCGCCCCGGCGTCCGACCCGGCCGGCTTCAAGTACCTGGCGCCGTACACCGGTTCCGCCATCGGCCAGCACTGGATGTACGCCGGCAAGCACGTCCTGATCATCTTCGACGACCTGTCGAAGCAGGCCGACGCCTACCGCGCCGTGTCGCTGCTGCTGCGCCGCCCGCCGGGCCGTGAGGCCTACCCGGGTGACGTCTTCTACCTGCACTCCCGTCTGCTGGAGCGCTGCGCGAAGCTCTCCGACGACATGGGCGCCGGTTCGATGACCGGTCTGCCGATCGTCGAGACCAAGGCGAACGACGTGTCGGCGTTCATCCCGACCAACGTCATCTCCATCACCGACGGCCAGTGCTTCCTGGAGTCCGACCTGTTCAACGCGGGCCAGCGCCCGGCGCTGAACGTCGGTATCTCGGTCTCCCGCGTCGGTGGCTCCGCCCAGCACAAGGCGATGAAGCAGGTTTCCGGCCGTCTGCGCCTGGACCTCGCCCAGTACCGTGAGCTGGAGGCGTTCGCCGCCTTCGGTTCCGACCTGGACGCCGCTTCGAAGGCCTCGCTGGAGCGCGGCAAGCGCCTGGTCGAGCTGCTGAAGCAGGGCCAGTACCAGCCGATGCCCGTCGAAGAGCAGGTCGTCTCCGTCTGGGCCGGTACCACCGGCAAGATGGACGACGTCCCGGTCAACGACATCCGTCGCTTCGAGTCGGAGCTTCTGGAGCACCTGCGCCGCGAGCGCAAGGACCTCCTGACCTCCATCTCCGACGGCGGCAAGATGTCGGACGACACGCTGGGCTCCATCGCTGACGCCATCGCTGCCTTCAAGCAGCAGTTCGAGACCTCGGACGGCAAGCTCCTGGGCGAGGACGCGCCGGCCGTCAACGTCTCCAAGTGACGACGGAAGGGACCTGACTCATGGGAGCGCAGCTCCGGGTCTACAAGCGTCGCATCCGTGCCGTCACGGCGACCAAGAAGATCACCAAGGCGATGGAGATGATCGCCGCCTCGCGCATCGTCAAGGCGCAGCGCAAGGTGGCGGCATCGATGCCGTACGCGACCGAGCTCACCCGTGCGGTGACCGCGGTGGCGACCGGTTCGAACACCAAGCACGCCCTGACCACGGAGGTCGAGGCGCCGGTGCGCGCCGCGATCGTGCTCATCACGAGCGACCGCGGTCTGGCCGGCGGCTACTCCTCGAATGCCATCAAGCAGGCGGAGCGGCTCACCGAGCGGCTGCGCGGCGAGGGCAAGGAGGTCGACACGTACATCGTCGGCCGTAAGGGCGTGGCCTACTTCGGCTTCCGCGAGCGCAAGGTCGCGGAGTCGTGGACCGGCTTCACCGACAGCCCGGCCTACGCCGATGCCAAGCGTGTCGCGGTGCCGCTGATCGAGGCCATCCAGCAGGACACGGCCGAGGGCGGCGTCGACGAGCTGCACATCGTCTACACGGAATTCGTGTCGATGATGACGCAGAGCGCGGTGGACGGCCGGATGCTGCCGCTCAGCCTCGACCAGGCTCAGGAAGAGGACGGCACGAAGGGCGAGATCCTTCCGCTGTTCGACTTCGAGCCGTCGGCGGAGGACGTCCTCGACGCCCTGCTGCCGCGCTACGTCGAGAGCCGCATCTACAACGCACTGCTGCAGTCGGCCGCTTCCGAGCACGCCGCCCGCCGCCGCGCGATGAAGTCGGCGACCGACAACGCCGGAGACCTCATCAAGAGCCTCTCCCGGCTTGCCAACGCGGCCCGCCAGGCCGAAATCACCCAGGAAATCAGCGAGATCGTCGGTGGCGCCAGCGCCATGGCTGACGCGACCGCGGGGAGTGACAAGTAATGACGACCACTGTTGAGACGGCCGCCGCCACGGGCCGCGTCGCCCGGGTCATCGGCCCGGTCGTCGACGTGGAGTTCCCCGTCGACGCCATGCCGGAGATCTACAACGCGCTGAAGGTCCAGGTCGCCGACCCGGCCGAGGACGGCGCGCTGAAGACCCTGACCCTTGAGGTCGCGCAGCACCTGGGTGACGGCCTCGTCCGTACCATCTCGATGCAGCCGACCGACGGTCTGGTCCGCCAGGCCGCGGTGACGGACACGGGCGAGGGCATCACCGTCCCCGTCGGTGACTTCACCAAGGGCAAGGTGTTCAACACCCTCGGTGAGGTGCTGAACTACCCGGAGGAGAACGCCAACGTCACCGAGCGCTGGCCGATCCACCGCAAGGCGCCCCGCTTCGACGAGCTTGAGTCGAAGACGGAGATGTTCGAGACCGGCGTCAAGGTCATCGACCTTCTCACCCCGTACGTCAAGGGTGGAAAGATCGGTCTGTTCGGTGGTGCCGGTGTCGGCAAGACCGTTCTGATCCAGGAAATGATCTACCGCGTCGCCAACAACCACGACGGTGTGTCGGTCTTCGCGGGCGTCGGTGAGCGTACCCGTGAGGGCAACGACCTCATCGAGGAAATGGCCGACTCGGGCGTCATCGACAAGACGGCGCTTGTCTTCGGCCAGATGGACGAGCCCCCGGGCACCCGTCTGCGCGTCGCCCTGGCCGGTCTGACCATGGCGGAGTACTTCCGCGATGTGCAGAAGCAGGACGTGCTCTTCTTCATCGACAACATCTTCCGTTACACCCAGGCGGGTTCCGAGGTCTCCACGCTGCTCGGCCGCATGCCGTCCGCGGTGGGTTACCAGCCGAACCTGGCTGACGAGATGGGTCTGCTGCAGGAGCGCATCACCTCGACCCGCGGTCACTCGATCACCTCGATGCAGGCGATCTACGTCCCCGCGGACGACCTGACCGACCCGGCGCCGGCCACCACCTTCGCCCACCTCGACGCGACGACGGTTCTTTCCCGTCCGATCTCCGAGAAGGGCATCTACCCGGCCGTGGACCCGCTGGACTCGACGTCCCGCATCCTCGACCCGCGGTACATCGCGGCGGACCACTACGCCACGGCGATGCGCGTCAAGGGGATCCTCCAGAAGTACAAGGACCTCCAGGACATCATCGCGATCCTCGGTATCGACGAGCTGGGCGAGGAGGACAAGCTCGTTGTCCACCGTGCCCGTCGCGTCGAGCGCTTCCTGTCGCAGAACACCCACGTGGCGAAGCAGTTCACCGGCGTGGACGGTTCGGACGTTCCGCTGGAGGAGTCGATCGTGGCGTTCAACGCGATCTGCGATGGCGACTACGACCACTTCCCCGAGCAGGCGTTCTTCCTGTGCGGTGGCATCGAGGACCTGAAGGCGAACGCCAAGGAGCTGGGCGTCTCCTGATCCGGCGCGCTCCGCGAGGGGCGCATCCGGTTCACATGTTTCACGGAGAGGGGCGGGTGCGTCCCGTCCCTCTCCACCCGCCCATTAGAATTTGACCCAACACCCGGCTGACCCGCCGGGTGGTGACCCGAGGAGCCACCTTGGCTGCTGAGCTGCACGTCGAGCTGGTCGCGGCGGACCGCAATGTCTGGTCCGGCGAGGCCACCCTTGTTGTCGCCCGCACCACGTCCGGCGACATCGGCGTCATGCCCGGTCACCAGCCGCTTCTCGGTGTGCTGGAATCGGGCCCGGTGACCATCCGTACCAGCGAGGGCAACACTGTCGTCGCCGCGGTGCACGGCGGTTTCATCTCGTTCGCGGACAACAAGCTGTCCCTGCTGGCCGAGATCGCCGAGCTCGCGGACGAGATTGACGTCCAGCGGGCGGAGCGGGCACTGGAGCGCGCGAAGTCGGAGGCCGACGCGGCCGCCGAGCGTCGCGCCGATGTCCGTCTGCGCGCGGTTACGGGGCACTGAACCCCGTACCGAAGAGTGTGCGTCCTCAGCCGCGGTCCGTTCCGGAATTTTCCGGAGCGGGTCGCGGCTGAGGCGATGCAGGTGCTTTTTTTGTCTGCTGTTTTCGATGAGCGAGGAGGTCGGTGAAGATGCTCCTCGCTCTGCTTGTGAGCGGCCTGGTCGTAGCCCTGGTGGTGATCGGGCTCTTTGTGTTCGGTCTGCGCCGCAGGCTCATCCAGCGGTCCGGCGGTACCTTCGACTGCAGCCTGCGCTGGGGCGTGTCCGAGGAACCCGACGTGTCCGGCAAGGGCTGGGTGTACGGGGTGGCCCGCTACAGCGGTGACCGCATCGAGTGGTTCCGCGTCTTCAGCTATGCTCCGCGGCCGCGCCGGCTGCTGGAGCGTTCCTCCATCGAGGTGGTCTCCCGCCGCGCCCCGGAGGGCGAGGAGGAGCTGGCCCTGCTGTCCGATGCCGTCGTGCTCGGCGCTCTCCACCGGGGGACGCGCCTGGAGCTGGCGATGAGCGAGGACGCGCTGACCGGATTCCTCGCCTGGCTGGAGGCCGCGCCTCCCGGGCAACGCGTGAACGTGGCCTGAGCGGCTGAGCGGCTGAGCGGCTGAGCGGCTGAGCGGTCTGAGCCGGCCGAAGCCGGGGAGACGGGGGCGGACCCGTCTCCCCGGCTTCGTCGTTCACCGGGTCCGGTGCGCGGGGGCTACTGGAGCCCGGCGTGGATGGCGCTCGCGAGTTCGCCGCCCGCGGTGTCGCCGCTGAACTCCCAGAAGAAGGCGCCCCGCAGGCCCTGCTGCTTCGTCCAGGTCATCTTCGCGGCGACCGTGGCGGGGGTGTCGTAGCTCCACCAGTTGCTGCCGCACTTGGCGTAGGCCGTGCCGGCGATGGTGCCGGTGCTCGGGCAGCTGGTCTTGAGCACCTTGTAGTCCTCGATGCCCTGCTCGTACGTGCCGGGCGCCGGGCCGGTGGCCGTGCCGCCGGGGGCCGCCTGGGTGACGCCGGTCCAGCCGCGTCCGTAGAAGCCGATGCCGAGGTTCAGCTTCGAGCCGGCGATGCCCTTGCCCTTCAGCTTGGTGATGGCGGCCTCGGTGTTGAAGCCGTCCTGGGGGATGCCGGCGTAGGCGGTGAGCGGGGAGTGCGGGGCGGTCGGGCCCTGCGCCGCCCAGGCGCCGAAGAAGTCGTACGTCATGACGTTGTAGAAGTCGACGTACTGGGCCGCGCCCGCGTAGTCGGCCGCGTCCAGCTTGCCCCCGTTCGAGCCGTCGGCGGAGATGGCGGCGGTGACCAGGTTGTTCGCGCCGAACTTGGCGCGCACGGCCTGCATCACGTTCTTGAGGCTGGCCGCCCCGCTGGTGTCACAGGTCAGGCCGCAGGCGTTCGGGTACTCCCAGTCCAGGTCGATCCCGTCGAAGACGTCGGCCCAGCGCGGGTCCTCGACCAGGTCGTAGCAGGACTGGGCGAAGGCGGTGGGGTTCTGGGCGGCCTGGCCGAAGCCGCCGGACCAGGTCCAGCCGCCGAAGGACCACAGCACCTTGAGGTTCGGGTACTGCTTCTTCAGCTTGCGCAATTGGTTGAAGTTGCCGCGCAGCGGCTGGTCCCAGGTGTCGGCGACGCCGTCGACGCTCTGGTCGGCGGTGTAGGCCTTGTCGTAGTCGGCGTAGGAGTCGCCGATGGTGCACTTGCCGTTCTGGACGTTGCCGAAGGCGTAGTTGATGTGGGTGATCTTCGCGGCGGAGCCGGAGGTGACCAGGTTCTTCACGTGGTAGTTGCGCTGGTAGACGCCCCAGTTGGTGAAGTAGCCGAGCTTGACCTTGCCGCCCGGGTCCGGCGGGACTGTGCCGCCAGGGGTGGTCACCGACAGGGAGCCCGAGGAGGGCCCGGTCTGGTCGGCGGTGTCCCGGGCGGTGACGGTGTAGTTGTACGTGGTGCCCTTGGTGAGGCCGGAGTCGCCGTAGCTGGTGCCGGTCACCGTCGTCAGCTTGGTGCCGCCCCGGTAGACGTCGTAGTTCTTGACGCCCTTGTCGTCGGTGGCCGCCGGCCAGTTCAGGGTCAGCGAGGTCTCGGTGACGTTGCTCGCGGTGGGGGTGCCGGGTGCGGAGGGCGGGGTGTCGCCGGGCTGGCTGCCGCCGTCGCACGGGGCGCCGTTGATCTTGCAGCCGCCGGGGGCGCCGGGGCCGGCGCCGTTGAAGCCGAAGCTGACGCTGGCACCGGGGGACAGGGTGCCGTTCCAGCCGACGTTCTTGCCGGTCCAGTGGGTGCCCGAGCTGGTGACGGTGGCGTCCCAGGCCGAGGTGACACCGGTGCCGGACGGGTAGTCCCACTCGACGGTCCAGCTGCTGATGCCGGTGGTGCCGGTGTTCTTGACCGTCCACTTGCCCTCGAAGCCGGAGCCCCAGTCGGAGACCTTCGTGTACGTCGCCGTCGCGGAGGTCGCGGCCTCGGCGGGACCGGCGAGGGCCACCAGTCCGGCGATCGGCAGGGCGAAGGCGGCCAGGGTCGCGGCCACCCTCCTGAACAGTCGAACGCGTTGCGGGGGTGCTGTGCTCAAGGGTGCTCCTCCGTAGGTCCGTCGCGGTCGTGGGGACGACCGCGGCATGGGGGTGGGACCTGCGCCGCCCGTGAGCACGCTTGTCATGGCACGCTCACCACAGTGTTTCGGCGAGCGTAGAAAGGTCTGGACCAAGCGTCAAGAGGTCCAGACCTATGGGGCGGGAGAGTCGCCGCCCGCCTCCGGGATCCCCAACTCCCGCGCCAGTACGGCAGCTTGGGCCCGGCTGCGCAGCTCCAACTTTCCCAGCACCCTGCTGACGTGCGTCTTCACCGTGCCCTCCGCCAGTTCCAGCCGCCCCGCGATCTCCGCGTTCGACAACCCCTCGCCCAGGCGGCCGAGCACCTCCCGCTCCCGCCGGGTCAGCGAGGCCACCGCCGCGGCCGTCTCCGGCGGCACGGCCGGACGCGGCGGACGCGGCGCCGCGAACTCCGCGATCAGCCGCCGGGTCACCGCCGGGGCGATCAGACCCTCCCCGCGCCCGACCGTCCGTACCGCCTCGATCAGCTCCGCCGCCTCCGCGTTCTTCAGCAGGAAGCCCGCCGCCCCGGCGCGCAGCGCCCCGAAGACGTACTCGTCCAGGTCGAAGGTGGTCAGCACCAGGACGTCGGCCAGACCCTCCGCGACCACCTGACGGGTGGCCGAGACCCCGTCGAGCCTCGGCATCCGCACGTCCATGAGGACCAGATCCGGCCGCAGCTCGCGGGCCAGGCGCACCGCCTCCTCGCCGTCGGCGGCCTCCCCCGCCACCTCGATGTCGCCCGCGCTGCCCAGGATCAGCACCAGGCCCGCCCGTACCGCGCTCTGGTCCTCGGCCACCAGGACCCTGACCTTGCCGCCGACGCCCCGCGTACCCCGCGTGTCCTGCCGCTGGTTCATTCCGCCACCACCCTCTCCTCGGCGGGCAGTGAGGCCTCCACCCGCCACACCGGTCCCGCCGCGCCCGCGCCGAACTGCCCGCCGAGCAACTCGGCGCGCTCCCGCATGCCGACCAGACCCGCCCCGGAGCCGGGGACGCGCGGGCCCGGCCGGTCCCCGTACGGCGAGTCCACCCGTACGGTCAGCCGCCCGTCGGCGCGCGCCAGCTCGACCCGGACCGTGCCCGGGGCCGCGTGCTTGAGGGCGTTGGTCAGCGATTCCTGCACGATCCGGTACGCCGCCAGTTCCACCGGCGTCGGCAGCGGCTCCCCGGGCGGCCTGCGGTCGTCCAGTACGAAGTGCAGCCCGTTGCCGGGGCCGTTCGTACGGGCGCGGCCGATCAGGCTGTCGAGCCCGTCCAGCGAGGGCACGGCGACGGCTTCCTGCCCGGCCCCGGCGTCCCGCAGCAGTCCGATCAACCGGCGCATTTCGGCCAGCCCCTGCACGCTGTTCTCGCGGATCACCCCGAGCGCGTCGCGGCTCGTCGCGGGGGAGTCGATGGACAGCGCGGCGGTGGAGTGCAGGGCGATGGCCGACAGGTGGTTCGCCACCATGTCGTGCAGCTCCCGCGCCATCCGGGCCCGCTCGGCGACCACCGCCTGGGCCCGGTCCATCTCCGCCAGCAGCGCGGTCTGCTCGGCGCGCAGCCGGGCGGCCTCGGCGGCCTCGCGGTGATTGCGCAGGGTGGCGCCGGTCAGGGCCGGGCCGAAGGTCAGGACACCGGTGACCACGCCGATCACCAGGGCCTGCGGGGTGCGCAGCCAGGCCACGCCCGCGATCGTGACGGCGACGGTGAGCATCCCGGTGGAGATCGGCAGCCGGCGGGCCAGCGCGGGCTTCCCGTAGACGACGGCCGCGTAGACCAGGTCGGTGAAGATCAGGAGGGTGGCCAGATTTCCCACCGTGAACCGGTCGAAGACCAGCCCCGCGACGGCGACGGGCAGGGTCACCGCGGGCGCGGTGCGGCGCAGCAGCTCCATCGCGCCGAGGACCAGGAGCGGGACGAGGGCCACCCAGGCGGGGAGGTGCCGGTTGCCGGTGCTGTGGACGCCGAGGGACCAGAGCAGCGTGCCCGCGAGCACGCTGGACACGGCGAGGAGGACGTCGTCGCGGTGGGGGCGCGGGCTCTCGGGGATCACGGTCCCATCCAACAGGGTGCGGGGCGGCGCGGCCTCGCCGCCGGGGCGGAGACGGGAGCGCGCCGCGGTACATCGAAGGGTGCAGTCACGGTTCGTCACTGGTGAGGAGGGTTCGGGCCGGACCGGACGGGAGCCTGGGAGGAGGAACACGGATCACGGAACACAGATCCCCGAACGGACGGAGAGACCCGTGCTCGTCGCGCTGATCGTCACCTGTGAGGTCGGCTTCTGGGTGCTGCTGGCCGGCGGACTCGCCCTGCGCTACCTCGCGAAGATGCCGGGGCTGGGCGCGGCGGTGCTGCTGTGCGAGCCGCTGCTGGAGCTGGTGCTGCTGGTGGTCACCACCCTGGACCTCAAGAACGGCGGGGAGCCGAGCTGGAAGCACGGCCTCGCCGCGCTCTACATCGGCTACACCGTCGGTTTCGGCCACTACACCGTGAAGTGGCTCGACGCCCACGCCGCGTACCGGTTGGCGGGCGGTCCGAAGCCGGCCGGCGCCGGGTACGGCAAGGCGCGGGCCGTCCACGAGTGGAAGCTGTGGGTCCGGACCGTGCTCGCCGCGGCCGTCGCGCTGGGGCTGCTCCAGATCGCGATCCGGTACGTCGGCGACGCGGCCGACACGGGCTCGCTCCAGGCCTGGCAGTACGGCGCGCTGCGGGTGGTGGCCATCCACGGGGTCATCGCGGCGACGTACTCGATCTGGCCGCGCAAGGCCCCGGCGGGCGCGCGGCAGCGGGACCGCGCCGACGAGCCGATGAAGCGGTAGCCGGGCCTCAGCGCTCGCCGCCCGGGACCCAGAGGACGTCGCCGACCTCCTTGTTGGCCGTCCGGGCCAGGATGCTGTGCCAGCCCGGGGGACGACCCCCGGACCCCCGGGTGGGCGGGGTGGCGGGCCTCAGCGCTCGCCGCCCGGGACCCAGAGGACGTCGCCGACCTCCTTGTTGGCCGTCCGGGCCAGGATGCTGTGCCAGCCCGGGGGACGACCCCCGGACCCCCGGGTGGGCGGGGTGGCGGGTCTCAGCGCTCGCCGCCCGGGACCCAGAGGACGTCGCCGACCTCCTTGTTGGCCGTCCGGGCCAGGATGCTGTGCCAGCCCGGGGGACGACCCCCGGACCCCCGGGTGGGCGGGGTGGCGGGCCTCAGCGCTCGCCGCCCGGGACCCAGAGGACGTCGCCGACCTCCTTGTTGGCCGTCCGGGCCAGGATGAACAGGAGGTCGGACAGCCGGTTCAGGTAGGTCGCGGTCAGCGGGTTCATCACCTCGCCGTGCGCCTCCAGCGCCGCCCACGTCGAGCGCTCGGCCCGCCGGACCACCGTGCAGGCCTGGTGCAGCAGGGCCGCGCCGGGCGTTCCGCCGGGGAGGATGAAGCTGCGCAGCTTCTCCAGCTCCTCGTTGAAGCGGTCGCAGTCCGCCTCCAGCTTGTCCACGTAGAACTGCTCCACGCGCAGCGGCGGGTACTCCGGGTTCTCCACCACCGGGGTGCACAGGTCCGCGCCGACGTCGAACAGGTCGTTCTGCACCCGGACCAGGACCTTGACCACATCGGCCGGCAGCGCGCCGAGCGCGACCGCGGTCCCGATGGCCGCGTTGGCCTCGTTGGCGTCGGCGTAGGCGGAGATCCGCAGGTCGGTCTTGGCCGTACGGCTCATGTCGCCGAGCGCGGTCGTGCCCTTGTCGCCGGTACGGGTGTAGATGCGCGTGAGGTTCACCATGCGGCCAGCGTAGTGAGGCCCACCACGAAACCGCACGCGGTGCCACCTTTCCCGGGGCCGCCGGACGGCTCGGGCAGCGCGGGGCGGCGGTGCGGGAAGCCGGGCTATTGGGGGCGATCGGGGCGGGGTTGGCGGGCGGGAGGCGCCGAGTCGTATCAGTGTGATGTCCGTCATCTGAGACGTGACGCGTGTTACTTCAGGGTCACACCGCCGCCCCCGGGCGCTAGTCTCCGGCCGAGAGGCTACGAGACTGGGCCGTTTTGAAGAACGTGGGGTGTGCAGTGGCTGGGAAGCTCGCCGTCATCGGTGCCGGACTGATGGGTTCCGGGATCGCGCAGGTCTCCGCTCAGGCGGGTTGGGACGTCGTGCTGCGCGATGTCACCGACGCCGCGCTGACCCGGGGCACGGACGGAATCAAGGCCTCGTACGACAAGTTCGTCTCCAAGGGCAGGATGACGGCCGAGGACGCCGAGGCCGCGCTCGCCCGGATCTCCACGACCACCGACCTCGACGCCGTCTCCGACGTCGACATCGTCGTCGAGGCCGTCTTCGAGAAGCTTGAGGTCAAGCACGAGATCTTCCGCGCGCTCGACAAGCTCGTCCGCGAGGACGCGATCCTCGCCTCCAACACCTCCGCCATCCCGATCACCAAGATCGCGGCCGTGACGGAGCGTCCGGAGCGGGTCGTCGGCGCGCACTTCTTCTCGCCCGTCCCGATGATGCAGCTGTGCGAGCTGGTGCGCGGCTACAAGACGAGCGACGAAACCCTCGCCACCACCCGGGCGTTCGCCGAGTCCGTCGGCAAGACCTGCATCGTCGTCAACCGCGACGTCGCCGGCTTCGTGACGACCCGTCTGATCTCCGCGCTGGTCGTCGAGGCCGCGAAGCTGTACGAATCGGGCGTCGCCTCCGCCGAGGACATCGACATCGCCTGCAAGCTGGGCTTCGGTCACGCGATGGGCCCGCTGGCCACCGCCGACCTCACCGGCGTCGACATCCTGCTGCACGCCACCAGCAACATCTACACCGAGTCGCAGGACGAGAAGTTCGCGCCGCCGGAGCTCATGCGCCGCATGGTCGACGCGGGCGACATCGGCCGCAAGAGCGGCCAGGGCTTCTACAAGCACTGAGCACCAGTTCGAACCCCCGCACCCCATGGGGTGAATTAGGTATCGGTTCGCTCACGGTCGGCAACTTCACCACCCCGGTGGCAGTCAGTTGCAGTGAGAGTTGCCGACCACGGACCAATCGGACCATACGTACGCGGGACTGCCGGGAGTACACATGCACATCAGGGGCGACCACGCCGAACTCGCTGTCGGGGGCCGCCTCGACGTGCGCAGCGCGGCGGACGCCCGTACGGCCCTGCACAGCGCCCTCGACGACGGGCGCGGCGACCTCGTGCTGGACCTGACCGGGCTCGACTCCTGGGACGCGACCGGCCTCGGCGTGATCATGGGCGCCCACCGCAGGGCCGGCCGCACCGGCCGGCGCCTCGTCCTGCGCGGGGTGCCCCCGCAGATGCAGCGCCTCCTCGTCGCCACCCGGCTCCACCGCATCCTCGCGATCGAGGGCGGCCTGGAAGCGGAGTCCCTGCCGCGGGTGTGAGCACCGCGTGTTGCCTTGACTGCGGAAACGTAACGGAACGGTGGTGAAGGCCCCCCGGCGGTTCCGGCGCGACCGGGCACCGTCTAGGGTCGGGCGGAAAACCGGACCAGTAGCGACTGCGGCTGTGCGAGCGAAGGCCGGGCGAAACGACGGCGGCGACGCGATCGGCGCGATCGGGAGACTGGGTCATGGACCGTACACAGGGACAGGTCGATCCGGCGGAACCCTCCTCGGGGCCCGCGCGGGTGGTCACGCTGACGGCCGGTGACTTCACCCTCACGGTGAACCCCGTCGACGGCAGCGAGATCGAGCCGCTTCGGCCCGGCGCGGAACGCGCCCGTTCCCGCAGGCGCGACGCCGCCGGCCGCGCCGCGCGCGACACCGCCGCACGGCCGCCCGTACTCCCCGGAGCCCCCGCCTCCGCCCGGCTGACGGCGGCGCGCGAGGAGGAGCGGGAACGGCTCGTACGACTGCTCTCGCACGGGCGCTCCGTACGACTGACCGGACCCTCCGGTTCCGGTCGCTCCGGGCTCCTCGACGCGGTCGCCGCCGACTGCGCGGGCGTCGCACCCGACGGGGTCGTACGGCTCTCCGGGTACGGGCAGCAGCAGCCGGGCGAGCTGCTCCACGCGCTGTACGCCGCCGTGTACGAGGCACCCGACGAGCGGCCCGTACGGCCCGACCGGGAGGAACTGCTCGCCCGCGTACGGGAGATCGGGGCCGTCGTCCTCCTCGACGACCTGGAGATGGGCGGCGCCGCCCTCGACGAGCTGCTGCGCGCCACCCCCGAATGCGCCTACCTGCTGGCCGCCACCCCGGACACCAAGGCCCCCTCCGACGCCTCGCACCTGGAGGAGGTCTTCCTCGGGGGCCTCGGGCGGGCCGAATCCGTCGAGTTCCTGGAGGCCGGCGTCGGCCGGGCGCTGACGGAGGAGGAGACCGCCTGGGCGGGGGACCTGCGGTTCGCCTCGGAAGGGCTGCCGCTGCGCTTCGTCCAGGCGGCCGCGCTGCTGCGGCAGCGCGACGAACTCAACGGGACCCGCGGCGGCGACGAGGACGAGGAGCCCGGCGTCTTCGAGGAACGGCCGCGCGACGCGGCGTACGTGCCACTGCCGACGCTGGCCGAGGGCGCGGCCCCGGCCGAACTGCTGGCCTCGCGGGTGAGCGAGTCGGCGCGGGCGGTCCTGCGGATCGCGTGCGCGCTGGGCGGGGAGCTGCCGCACCACGCGCACCTGCCGGCGCTGGTGGGGGACACCCACGCCGACGCGGCGGTGGCGGAGCTGCTGGGCTGCGGGCTGCTGACCCCGGTCGGCACGCGGTACCGGCTGGCCTCGGGGGTCGCCCGGCAGCTGGAGGAGGTCGGCTACGGGGACCCGGCCGCCGAGGAGGCCCGTACGGCCGCCCGGCACTACGCCTGGTGGACCGGGCACGCCTCGGTGACGCCGGAGCGGATCGCGGCGGAGGCGGACGCGGTACTGGCGGCGCTGGCCGGCGCGGACGTGGTCGCGGCGGTGCTGCTGGCGCGGACGGCGGCCCCGGCGTTCGCGGCGTCGCTGCACTGGGAGGCCTGGGAGCGGGTCCTGCGGTCCGGGGCGGAGGCCGCGCGGAAGGCGGGGGAGGTCGCCGAGCAGGCGTACTTCCACCACGAGCTCGGCGTACTCGCGCTGTGCGAGGGACGGCTGGACCGGGCGCGGGCCGAGCTGGAGGCGTCGATCGGGCTGAAGGGAGCGCTGGCCGACAAGCGGGGGACCGTGGCGGGGCGGCGGGCGCTGGCACTGGTGACCGACCGGGAGGCGGCGGGGGCGGCGGCGGTGTCGCCGCCGCTGCGGTTGGCTCCGCCGGTGGGTGGGGCGGTGGCTGTGGCTGCGCCGGTGGGTGCGCCGGGGCCGTTGGCGGCGACGGTGCCGGTGGCTGCGGCGGGTCCGACGGTTCCGGTGGCTTTGGCCGCTCCGGTCGGGCCGAGGGCCTCGGAGGCCGTGACGGCCGTGGTGCCGGCACGGCGGGACGCGCCGGCGAACCTGGCGGAGGTGTTCGCGGAGCCCTTCCCGATGTCGCTGAAGCCGTCTCCGGCGCCGGCGCTGGCTCCGCCGGTCGCGCGGCCGGTGGCGGGCTCCCGGAAGCGGACGGTGCTGCTGGCGGCCGCCGGGGCGCTGACGGTCGCCGCGCTGGGCACGGTGGTGGCGCTGGCGGTGGGCTCCGGGGAAGAGGAGACGCCGGCCGGGCCGGGGCCGAAGGTGTCGTCGACGACGCCGGATGTTCCGGCGGCGGGAACGGATACGGCCGGCGAGCCGGGAGGGAACGATTCTGCGGGGGATCCGGCGGGTTCGGGTGCCGGTTCGGGTGCCGATGCGGGTGCGGTGACGGAGGCCGAGCCGGGGGCGGCGACACCGGGGGAGGGGGCGGGCGCTCCCATGCCGGGGGTCAGCCGGGGGCCCGGCGCGAAGCCGAGTGGTGGGGGGACGCCGTCGAGGAAGCCGCCGGTGGTGCCGCCGAAGACTTCGCCGGTGGCTTCGCCTCCGACGACCTCGACGTCGCCGAAGCCGTCCTCGTCGCCGAGTGCCAGCGTGACGCCGACTCCGACGCCGACCCCGACGACGTCGGCCTCGGCGTCGACCGTGACGGGTACCGGTACCGGTACGTAGCCCCCTGCGGCGCCGCCGCTCTCGGGGGCCGGCCCCCAGACTCCCGCGCCTCAAACGCCGGCGGGGCTGGAGGGGCTGGGGTGACACCGGCGGGGCTGGCGGGTGCGGCGCCGTTGCTGGGGGCCAGCCCCCAGACCCCCGCGCCTCAAACGCCGGCGGGGCTGGAGGGGCTGGGGTGACACCGGCGGGGCTGGCGGGTGCGGCGCCGTTGCTGGGGGCCGGCCCCCAGACTCCCGCGCCTCAAACGCCGGCGGGGCTGGAGGGGCTGGGGTGACACCGGCGGGGCTGGCGGGTGCGGCGCCGTTGCTGGGGGCCGGCCCCCAGACCCCCGCGCCTCAAACGCCGGCGGGGCTGGGGGGCTGGGGTGACACCGGCGGGGCTGGGGGTGGCAGCCGGGGTGGGTTAGAAGAGGCGGAGTTTGTCGTCTTCGATGCCGCGGAGGGCGTTGTAGTCCAGGACCACGCAGTCCATGCCGCGGTCCGTCGCGAGGACGCGGGCCTGGGGCTTGATCTCCTGGGCCGCGAAGACGCCGCGGACCGGGGCCAGGTGCGGGTCGCGGTTCAGGAGTTCCAGGTAGCGGGTCAGCTGCTCGACGCCGTCGATCTCGCCGCGCCGCTTGATCTCCACCGCCACCGTCGCGCCGGAGGCGTCCCGGCACAGGATGTCCACCGGGCCGATCGCCGTCATGTACTCGCGGCGGATCAGGGTGTAGCCCTCGCCCAGCGTGTCGATGCGGTCGGCCAGGAGCTCCTGGAGGTGCGCCTCGACGCCGTCCTTGATCAGGCCCGGGTCGATGCCCAGCTCGTGGGAGGAGTCGTGGAGGACTTCCTCCATGGTGATGATGAGCTTCTCGCCCGCCTTGTTGACGACCGTCCACACGCCGGCGTCGTCCCCGCTCCCCTCCTTGAGGGTGCACGGCGGCGACATCCAGTTGAGCGGTTTGTACGCCCGGTCGTCCGCATGGATCGAGACACTGCCGTCGGCCTTCACGAGGATCAGACGGGGTGCCGAGGGCAGATGGGCGGTGAGCCGGCCCGCGTAGTCGACGGAGCAGCGGGCGATGACGAGACGCATGGTCGGCAACGCTACTCGACCGATGGGCCTCCACGCGATTCGCCCCTGAAAGCCCCGTTCGCCGATGGCGCGTTGTATGCGCATTCTCCTGGTGCGGTACCCCCGGGGCGCCTACCGTGGTTAGCGGGAGGTCGTCGAGCGTGCACGCTGCGTCGCCGCCTCCTTCCCTGCCCGTAAGGCTCCGGCAATCCAACGGCCGGGGTCACGAGAGGAGAACCCATGTCGCTCGACGTCTCACCGGCCCTACTCGAACAGGCCGAGCGAGGCGAGGTCGACGAAGCCGCCTTCGTCGACTGCGTCCGGACCTCCCTGCCCTACGCATGGGAGATGGTCAGCTCGCTGGTGGCCCAGCTCAAGGTGGACGGCGGACAGTTCGCCGACAACCAGACGCCGCCGCCGGACGAGCAGGCGCGCGGGCAGCTGCTGCGCGCGCTCGCGAGTGACGCGATACGCGGTGCGCTCCAGCGGCACTTCGGAGTGCGCCTTGCCTTCCAGAACTGCCACCGGGTGGCGGTGTTCCCGCTGGACGCGGCGGTTGACGAGCGGCTGGCGAAGTTCACTTCGATCCGCGGCCAGCTGCTCAACCAGTCGCCCGAAATGCGGGACTGCTAGTCGGTCCAGTACCTCGCTGCCGCTCCGTATCGCGGGAGGTGCGTGTCTGATACCGGAGCGGCAGTCCCAGCTTCTCAGTGCCTCAGCCGAGGCGGGGGAGGACCTCGGCACCGAGGCGTCGTACGTTCTCCTCCGTCGCGGCGAGATCGCCGGAGCCCTCCGTGAGCAGGGCGAACCTGGTGATGCCCGTACGTTCGGAGGTGGCGGCCAGCCGGTCCGCCGCGAGCCGCGGAGTGCCGACGGGGTGCAGCCGGCACAGCAGCTCCGTGTAAGCGACCGGGTCGCGCATCGCGCGTTCCCGGTTGTCCACGGTGACATGGGCGTCCAGTCCCAGCCTGAACCAGCCCGGCATCGCCTTCAGCAGCGTCTCGCGGGCGTCCGCCGCCCGGTCCGCCAGCTGGCACAGACCCGCCGACACGTGCCCCGGATCGCGGACCAGGTCCTGCGGGTGGCCCGCCGCCAGGGCGGTCCGGCGCCACAGTGCGACCATGCCGGCCTTCTCCTCGTCCCCGCAGTGCATGCCGAGCAGCATCGGCAGTCCGCGCTCGGCGGCCAGCCGTACCGAGCCCGGCGAGGTGCACGCGACGATCACTTCCGGCCCACTCCCGTCACCGTCCAGCGCCTCCGACGGACGCGGTACGACGGCCACCTCGCGGAACCCGTGCCGCTCGCCGGCGGCCGCTACCCGGGGCTCGGCGAGCCAGCGCCGCAGCAGGTCCAGATCCTCCGGGAAGCCCGTCTCGTACGAGTCGAGGCCGCCGCCGAACACCTCCAGGTCCACCCACGGCCCGCCGCGGCCGACACCGAGGCTGAACCGGCCGCCCGACGTCAGGTGCAGCAGCGCCGCCTGCTCCCCGAGGGCCACCGGATGCGTGTTCGGGAGCACGCTCACGGCCGTCCCCACCCGGAGCCGCTTGGTCCGGCCCAGCAGCAGGGCCGCCAGGGTCACCGCCGAGGGGCACACCCCGTACGGGACGAAGTGGTGCTCGGCCAGCCAGACGGAGTCCAGCCCCGCCTCCTCGGCCACCTCCGTGGTCCGTACCGCCCGGTGTAGTGGCTCGCCCTGTCCCTGGCCGGGGAACTGGGCCGCCAGTACAAAAGCTCCTACACGCATCGCCTTAGCCTCCTCGCGGCTGACGCGGCCTCCCCCAGGTGGACCGGTTTCCTTACCGGCAACAACGTCTGACACGTGCCAAAGGCACGGCCTGACAGGAAAGTTATTGAGATTGTCGGGCCAGTTCCTCGCCCGCCCGCGCCTCCTTCAGCCACCCTGCGGGTACCCGGGCTCGCTGCGCGTAGTCTGGGAGAAAGTCACTGCCGTCCGCCCATTCGTGAGGTATACGTGTCACCGCGCCACAACCGCCCCAGGGGCGGCGGGAATCCAGCCGACCGTTCCGACTCCGGCTCCGGCCCGGGCTCGGGGCAGGGCGCGGCGGGCATCGACCGGTACGGCCTGGAGCGGACCGAGGACTACCAGGGCGAGGAGTGGAAGGTCCGGCACGTCGCGGGCGCCAGCGCGGCCGGCAAGCGCTACCGCTGCCCCGGCTGCGACCAGGAGATCCCCTCCGGCACCCCGCACCTGGTGGCCTGGCCCGAGTACGGCGGCGTCGACGACCGGCGGCACTGGCACAAGGCCTGCTGGAACGCGAAGGACCGCCGCACCACGCGGGTGCAGCGGTCCAGGAACGCGCCGAAGCACTGAGCGGAGCCCGGGAGCGGGCGAGCCGCGGCTAGACGTCCCGGCGGCCGACCACCACGTACGAGGCCGCCACCGCGGCGCCCGTCACCAGCAGGACCAGCGTCATCTGCGCCGTGTCGCCCGGTACCGCGCTCAGCCCGCCGTCGTTGCTCGTCAGGCCGAACAGCTGCAACAGCGCCACCGGGGCGTTGTACTGGAGCAGGGCCTCCCCGGCCGACTTGCCGGCCTCCCAGATGTTGAGCACCGCCCCTATCACCGGCGGCAGCGTGACGAGGCCGATCATCGTGGCGATCGCCCCGGCCGCGTGCCGCAGCAGCGCCCCGAGGGCGAGCGCGAGCACCCCGAGCAGGGTCACGTAGAGACAGCCGAGCAGGGCGCCCGTCCACTCCGATTCGCCGTGCCGGCCGGAACCGGCGCCGCTGTGCACGATGGTGGCCGCCAGCGTCACCACGAAGACCGAGGCGGCGGTGACCAGGAACGCGGTGAGCGAGAAGACGATGTACTTCGCGGTGAGCACCCGGTGCCGCTCGGGCGCGGCGGTGAAGGTGGTGCGGATCAGCCCCGTGCCGTGCTCCGAGGTCATGGTCAGCACCCCGAGGACCATCACCGAGAGCTGCCCGATGAGCAGGCCGAAGATCGCCGGGGTGGTGAAGGGGATCCTGTCGTAGTCCTCGTTGCCGGTCTGGATGATGAGCAGCAGCCCGATGCCGACGACGGTCGCCACGAGCAGGCCCAGCGTCCACATCGTGGAGCGGACCGAGATCATCTTGGTCCACTCCGAGGCCAGGGCGTGCCCCAGGTGCGGCCGGGGGGTGGGCAGCGGGGAGCTGTACCCCGCCTTCCCGTCCGCGGTCGTCGCGGTGCCGCTCGTCGTGGGGCCGCTCGTGGTGGGGCCGCTCGTCACGGGGCCGGTCGTCGGGAGGCCGGTCATCGGGAGTCCTCGGGCTGGTTCGGGGTGGTGTTCCCGGCGGCCGAGGCGAGCTCGCCCGGATCGCTCGGCATCAGGAAGGGCGCTCCGCCCGCTCCGGGCGGGGGAGGGGCGAAGAAGCCCGTACGCGGCACCTCGGGGGCCGCCGGGCCGTCCTCCCACTCCGGGACGGTCAGCGGCTCCGGCTCCCACAGCTCGGCCCGCGGGTCCTCGCTGGAGGTGTACTCGACGGAGGACTGCGTCATCCGCATGTACGCCTCCTCCAGCGAGGCCCGGTGCGGGGACAGCTCCCACAGCCGTACGCCGGCCTCGTGCGCGACGTCGGAGATGACGGGCAGCTCCAGGCCCGTCACCCGCAGCGCCCCGTCGGGCTCCTGGAGCACCCGGCCACCCGCCTTGGTCAGGGCGCTGCCCAGGGTGTTCCGGCCGTCGGCGCCGGTACCGGCCGCGCGCACGCGCGCGAATCCGGCCGAGTTCCGCGTGATGAAGTCCTGGGTGCCCATGTCGGCCAGCAGCCGGCCGCGGCCGATCACGATGAGGTGGTCGGCGGTCAGCGCCATCTCGCTCATCAGGTGCGAGGAGACGAAGACAGTCCGGCCCTCGGCGGCGAGCTGCCTCATCAGGTTCCGGACCCAGAGGATGCCCTCGGGGTCGAGGCCGTTGACCGGCTCGTCGAAGAGCAGCACCTGCGGGTCGCCGAGGAGCGCGGTGGCGATGCCGAGCCGCTGGCCCATGCCGAGCGAGAAGCCCTTCGCGCGCTGTCTGGCGACGTCCTGGAGGCCGACGACGCCCAGGACCTCGTCCACCCGCTTCTCGGGGATCCCGGAGAGCTGGGCGACCGACAGCAGGTGCGTGCGGGCCCGGCGGCCGCCGTGCACCGCCTTGGCGTCGAGCAGGGCCCCCACGTTGCGCTGGGCGTTCGGCAGGTCCCGGAACGGCATGCCGTTGATCGTGACGTGCCCGGAGGTGGGCCGGTCCAGCCCGAGGATCATGCGCATGGTGGTGGACTTCCCGGAGCCGTTGGGCCCCAGGAATCCGGTGACGTGACCAGGCCTGACCTGGAAGGACAGCTGGTCGACGGCGGTCTTCGCGCCGAAGCGCTTGGTCAGTCCGACTGCCTCGATCATTGTTCTGCCCCTTACCAGGCCGGGACGACTCTCGCCCGCGTAAGGGTTAAGAGGATATCGAGTCCCGCGCGGTTCCATCCCGGGCCGATCCCTGAGCTTCCCCTGAGGCCGGCCCGGGGATCTCCCGTAGTACGCCGGACGTCCGTCTCAAGGCGGACGTCCGGCCGCCCCGTCCGTCAGGCGTCCCGCTTCTTGAGGACCAGGTAGCCCCCGAGTACGGAGGCCAGCACCCACAGGACCATGATCCCGAGGCCGCCCCAGGGGCCGTACGGCGTCTCGCCGCTGTCCATCGCCCCCGGGACCACCTGCATGATCTTGGAGCCGGCCTGGTCGGGGAGGTACTGGGCGACCTTCCGGGTGGCGGAGACCCCGTTGAGGATGTTGGAGATCAGCAGGAAGAACGGGATCAGGATGCAGATCGACAGCACCGAGCTGCGCAGCATCGCGGCCACGCCCATCGAGAACAGCGCGATCAGGGCCATGTAGAGCCCGGCGCCGACCACCGCGCGCAGGACGCCCGACTCGTCGATGCCGGTGCCGTGGTCGCCCAGGATGGCCTGCCCCAGGAAGAAGGAGAGGAAGCTGGTCGCCAGACCCACGACCAGGGCCAGGGCGGTCGCGACGGTGAGCTTGCCGAGGAGCAGCTGTCCGCGCCGCGGCACCGCGGCGAGCGAGGTGCGGATCATGCCGGTGCTGTACTCGGTGCCGACCACCAGCACACCGAAGATGATCATCGCCAGCTGGCCGAGGGACATGCCCACGAAGCTCGCCAGTGTCGGGTCGAAGGTGAGCTGCTGCTCCTTCGGCATGTCGGTGAAGGTGGAGTTGAAGAGCGCGCAGAGCCCGGCGCTGATCCCGACGGTGACCACCAGGGCGGCGACCAGGGTCCAGGTGGTGGAGGCGACCGTGCGGATCTTGGTCCACTCGGAGCTGAGGACGGCGGGGAAGGAGGACATGGTCACTTCCCGCCCTTGCGCGTCGCCTCGAACCCGGCGCCCCAGGCGGGGGCGTCGGCGGGCCGGGCCGGGTTGCCGGTGGCCGCGTCCGGGGGAACGCCCCCGGCGCCCGGCGCGTGGGCGTGGTATTCGACGGAGTCCGCCGTCATGCGCATGAACGCCTCTTCCAGTGAGGCCCGTTGCGGGCTGAGTTCGTGCAGCACGATCTGGTGCTGGGCGGCCAGCTCGCCGAGCTGCTCCGCGGCCACGCCGTTGATCTCCAGGGTGCCGGTGGCCGGGACGTCGATTGCATTGATTCCGGCCTCGTGCAAGACGTCTTTCAGCCGCTCTTGCTGCGGTGAGCGCATCCGTACGTAACTACGGGAGTTCTGCTGGATGAAATCGGCCATCGACAAGTCGGCGAGCAGCTTTCCCTGACCGATCACGACCAAATGTTCCGCGGTCAGCGCCATTTCGCTCATGAGGTGGGAGGAAACGAAGATCGTCCTCCCTTCGGCCGCCAGCCCCTTCATCAGATTCCTGATCCAGAGAATTCCCTCGGGATCCAGGCCGTTGACGGGTTCGTCGAACATGAGGATCTCCGGGTCACCGAGCAGCGCGGCGGCGATTCCCAGCCGCTGCCCCATTCCGAGCGAAAATCCTTTCGACTTCTGCCGGGCCACGGCCGTCAGGCCGACCAGGTCCAGCACCTCGTCCACCCGGCTCGTGGGGATCCGGTTCGACTGGGCGAGGCAGAGCAGGTTGTTGTGCGCGCTGCGGCCGCCGTGCATGGCCTTCGCGTCCAGCAGTGCTCCGATGTACTTCAGCGGCTCCGGCAGGTCCCGGTAGTGCTTCCCGTCGATCCGGACCGTCCCGCTGGTCGGATTGTCGAGGTCGAGCATCATGCGCATGGTCGTGGACTTGCCGGCCCCGTTGGGGCCGAGGAAGCCGGTGACCACCCCCGGTCTGACCTGGAAGCTGAGGTTGTCCACGGCGACCTTGCCGCCGAATCGTTTCGTAAGGCCCTCTAGCTCGATCATTGGGCCACGCTAGAACGCCCGAGGGCCCCACGCCACCTCAAAACGGGTGGCACGGGGCCCTCGGGCGCACTGTTCTGCCGTCGTTCTCCTACCGGAGGGTAGGCAACGGGACTTCCGACTAGCGGCTCTGCTGCGCCGGAACGCCGCGCGTGACCGGCTCGTCGTCGACGATCGGGTTGGCGGCGGCGACGGCCGCGCCGGTCAGCGTCGCCAGCATCTCGCGGACGTTGGTGAGCTGCGCGTTGATCGAGTCGCGGCGGTTGGTGAGCGCCGCCAGCTCGCGCTCGGACTCGCTGCGGATCCGGTCGGCCTTGGCGTTGGCGTCGGCCACGATGTCCTCGGCCTGCCGCTGCGCGGTCTCGACGGTCTGGCGGGCCCGGCGCTCGGCGTCCGTACGAAGCTTTTCGGCCTCCAGGCGCAGCTGCTCGGCGCGGTGCTCGATCTCCGCGAGGCGCTTCTCGGCCTTGGCCTGACGGGAGGCCAGATCGCGCTCGGACTGCTCGCGGCGCTTGGCCAGGTTGGTCTCGAAGTCCGCTGCGGCCTGGGCGGCCTTGGCGCGGGTCTCCTCGAAGAGCGCGTCGGCCTCCTCGCGCTTGGAGGCCGCGTCCTTCTGGGCCTCGGAGCGCAGGGTGGCCGAATCCGCCTTGGCCTTCTCGACGATGCGGACGCCCTCGTCCTCCGCCTTCGACTTGCGGTCGGCGGCGAACGACTCGGCGTCGTTGCGCACCTGCTGGGCGGCCGACTCGGCGAGCTCACGGTGCTGCTCGGCCGCGCGACGGGCCTCCTCGCGCAGGTCCTTCGCCTCCTCCTCGGCCAACCGCAGGATCTTCTCGACCCGGGCGCCGAGGCCGGCGTACGACGGCTCGGCGTCGCTCACCTGGGCCTGGGCGTTCTGCGTTTCGAGGTGCAGTTCCTCGATGCGCTTTTCCAGAGAGTTGATACGTCCAAGGGCGCTGTCGCGGTCGGAGACCAGCTTGGTAATGCGGTCGTCCACCTGACCGCGGTCGTAACCACGCCGCACGAGCTCGAAGCCGAAGGGGGAGTGAGAGTCGCTCATGGGGTTCCTGTCGAATGAGACCGGTGAGGTGCTACGTGAGGTGTTAGGGGAATCCTAGGCGCCCAGACGGCGTGTCATCGAGTCAATCCACGTTTGATCTGGACAATGACACCCCTTTTGAGTGGCAAGGCGGCAGAATGCTTCGCACCCGTACGTGTGAACCTTCATCAGGTGCACACAAACACGGGTTTCGGCTAGCCCTCTGACGCCTTACCACCCGAACGAGTGGAACCCGCTGTCACGCCGGCCTTCACGCCCCCCGTGCCCTGGCCACCGATCCCGGGCTTCGTGGCACCCGAAGGCGCCTCGAATGATTCCAACGCCTCAAGAACGTCCTGGACACGGGAGATCTCCGCCTGAATGTCCTCGCGCCTGCGCACCAGGACCTCCAGCTCGCGCCGCCCCTCCTCGACGAGCCGCTCGGCCTCCGCCTTGGCCTCCGACAGGGTCGTCTCGACCTCGCGGACCACGTCGGCCTTCTTCTGCTCGGCCTCCTTCAGCAGCGCCTCCGCCTTGCGGACCGCCGCGATCCGGACCTTGCTCGCCTCACTGCTCGCGTCCGACACCAGCGCCTTGGCCTTCGCCTCGGCCTCGACGCTCTGCTCCGTCGCCGCGCGCACCAGCTTGTCCACGCGCTCGCCGGCCGACTTCATCTGCTCGGCCGACTCCCGGCGCGCACGCTCGTGCAGCTCCTCGACCTCGCCCTCGACGCGGGAGCGCAGCTCCTCCACCCGCTCCCGTATGGCCGAGGCGTCCGTACGCGCGCCGACCAGCAGCTCGTCCGCGTCCGTACGGGCCTTCTCCACCAGGGAGTTGCCCTCTATGGTCGACTCCGCGGTGATCCGCGCGGCCTCCTTGCGGGCCGCGTCGACCATCGCGTCCGCCTGCTCCTCGGCCGCAGTGGTGGCGGCCAGGGCCTGCGCCCGGGCGTCGGAGGTCAGCTTCTCGGCCTCCGCCGAGGACTCGGTGATGAGCCGGTCCACCTGCTCCGCGGCCTCGGTACGACGCTTGTTGGCCTCCTCGCGCGCCTCGTCCAGCAGCCGCTCGGACTCGGTACGGGCCTCCGTGCGGGTGCGCTCCGCCGCGGCCTTGGCCTCCGCCTTGACCCGCTCCGCCTCCGACCGGGTACGGGTCGCGTGCTCCTGCGCCGAGGCCAGGGCCTCCGACGCCTCCGCGCGCAGCCGCTCGGCCTCCGTCTGGGCCTCGCCGACCGTCCGCTCGTTGTCCTTGCGGGTCTGCTCGACGAGCTTGTCCGCCTCGGACGCCGCCTCCGTGATGAGCCGGTCCGCCTGCTCCGCGGCCTCGGCGCGCAGCCGGTTCGCCGCCTCGCGGGCCTCGTCGAGGGTCTGCTCGGACTCCCGCTCGGCGCTCTCCAGCGTCTCGTTCGCCGCGATCGTGACCCGCTCCGCCTCCGCGGTGGCCTCGCCGATGATCCGGCCGCCCTCCGCGCGGGCGTCGTCCAGAGACCCGGCCGCCTCCGTGCGCAGCCGCTCGGCCTCCGCCGCCGCCTCGCCGACCGTGGCCTCGTTGGCCACACGGGTCTCGTCGACCAGCCGGTCGCCCTCGGTCCGGGCGTCGACCAGGATCCGCGCCGCGTCCCGCTCGGCCGCGGCCATCGTGTCGGCCGCCTGCTTCGTGAGCCGCTGCGCCGCCGCCGTGGCCTCGGAAACCAGGCCGTCGGCCTGCTCGGCGGCCTCGGTGCGCAGCCGGTTGGCCTCCGCGCGGGCCTCGTCCAGGATGCCGGCCGCCTCCGTGCGGATGGCGTCCGCGAGGGCCTCGGCGTCGCCGACGGTCGCCTCGCTCGCCGCGCGGGTCTCCTCCGCGAGGCGCTCGGCCTCGGCCGCCGCCTCGCTGATGAGCCGGTCCGCCTGCTCGGCGGCCTCGGTGCGCAGCCGGTTGGCCTCCGCGCGGGCCTCGTCCAGCGTGCCCGCCGCCTCCGTGCGGATGGCGTCGGCCGCGGCCTCGGCCTCCGTGGCCGTCGCCGCGTTCGCCGCCAGGGTCTCCTCGGTGAGGCGCTCGGCCTCCGCCGTCGCCTCGGCGACGATCCGGCCGCCCTCGGCGCGGGAAGCCTCCAGGGACTCCGCCGCCTCGCCCCGGATGCGGTTCGCGTCGTCGCGGGCGTCGGCCCGGGTACGGGTCGCGTCCCGCTCGGCCGCGGCCAGCGCGTCCGTCGCCTCGGTGCGCAGCCGCTGCGCGTACTCCGCGGTGTCGCCGCGCAGCTGCTCCGCCTCGGCGAGCGCGTCGCCGACCGTGCGCTCGGCCAGTGCCTTCGCCGCGTCCGTCTCGGCGCGGGCCTCGCCGCGGATCCGGTTGGCGTCCTCGGTGGCGCGCTCGCGCTCGTCGTAGGCGTCCGCGCGGACGCGGGCGGCCTCGGCCTCCGCCTCCGTCGTCGTACGCTCCGCCGCGTGCTCGGCGGCGCTGCGCAGCCCGGTGATCTCCTCCTCGGCCTGCTCGTGCAGACCGGCCACGGAGTCCCGTACCTGCTGGGCGGTGGTCTCCGCCGCCGCGACCAGCTCCGACGCGCGCCCCTCCGCCTCCTCGGTCAGCCAGACCGCCTCGGCCTGCGCCTCCTCGGAGCGCTTGCGGGCCTGCGCCAGCAGTTCCTCGCTCTGCTCGCGGGCCTGGGCCCGCTCGTTGCCGGCGTCCGTACGGGCCGCGGCCAGGGTCTCCTCGGCCTCGCGACGGCGCCGGGCGGCCTCCTCCTGGGCGGCGGTCAGCGCCTCGGCGGCCTCCGCGGCGACCCGCTCGGCGGCGGCCTTCGCCTCCGCGCGCAGCCGGTCCGCGGTCTCCTGGGCCTCGGAACGCACCCGCTCCGCCTCGGCCTCGGCCTCGCCGCGCAGCCGTACGGCCACCTGCTCGGCCTCCGCGCGCGTCCGGCCGGCGTCCTGCGCCGCCTCGGTGCGCAGCTGGTCGGCCTCCGCCTCCGACTGCGTCTGGAGGGTGCGGATCCGCTCCGCCGACTCGGCCCGCAGCCGGTCGTTCTCCTCGCTCGTCTCCCGGCGGACGTTCTCCGCCGCCGCGCGGGCGTCGCGCAGCGTCTGCTCGGCCGTGGACAGCCGGCCCTCGGCGTCGGTGTGCAGCCGGACGAGTTCCTCTTCGGCCTCCGCCCGCTTCGCGGCCAGCGCCCGGTCGGTCTGCTCGCGCCGCTCGCGCGCCGCCCCGTCGGCCTCGGCCCGTACGGCCTCCGCCTGCTCCTCGGCCTCCGCGCGCAGCCGCTCGGCCTCGGCGCGGGTCCGCTCCAGGGTCTCCTCGGCCTGCCGGCGCAAGGTGGTGGCCCGCTCGACGGCCTCGGCGCGCACCCGCTCGCTCTCGGCGGTGGCGCCGCCGCGCAGTTCGTCCGCGTCGGACTTGGCCTTGCCCAGCAGCTCCTCGGCGGTCCGGGCCGCCTCCTCGATCTGCTGGACCGCCTCGCGGCGGGCCTCGCCCCGGATCCGCTCGCCCTCGGCGACGGCCTCGGCGCGCAGCTGCTCGGCCTCGCCGCGCAGCCGCCGGGCCTCCTCCTGGAGCTCGACGGTGCGGGCCCGGTACTCCTCGGTGTCGTCCTTCGCGGCGCCCTTGAGCTCGTCGGCCGTGGTCGCCGCCTGGAGGCGCAGGCGGTCCGCCTCGGTCTCGGCCTCGCGGCGGATCCGCTCGGCCTCCTCGGACGCGGCGCGGGTGGTGGCCCGGGCGTCCTCCGAGGCCTTGTTCAGTACGTCCTCCGCCGTGCGGGCGGCCTTCGCCAGCTGCGCCGCGGTGTCCTCGGCGGCCGCGGCACGGGCCTGCTCGCCGGCCTCGGTGCGCATCCGCTCCACATCGGCGCGGGCGTCGGCCAGGGTCTGCTCGGCCTCCGCCTTGAGGACTTCGGCCTCCTTGGTGGCCTGGCCGACCAGCCGGGCGACCTGCTCCTTGGCGGTCCGGGTGCGCTGCTCGTTGACGGACTCGACCGAGGTGAGCTGCCGGGCGGCGCTCTCCTTGGCCTCCGCGAGCAGCTTCTCCGCCTCGGCGCGGGCCGTGCGCAGCGCCCCGTCGGCCTCCTGGACCCGGGCTTCGGCGACCCGGCCGAGGTCCAGGGTCTGCTGCCGGGTCTGTTCGGCCTCGGCGGAGGTGGTGGAGCGCAGCCGCTCCGCGTGCTCGCTGGCCTCCTGGGCCTGCGAAGAGGCGGCGGTCAGCAGCCGCTCGGCCTCCTTGCGGGCGCGCAGCAGGGTGTTCTCGGCCTCGGCGCGGGCGGCCTCGGCGTCGGAGGTCAGCCGGCGGCGGGCCTCCTCGGCGAGCCGGGCGGCCTCGGAGCGGGCGGCGTTCAGCGCCTGCTCGGACTCGGCGCGGGACTCCTCCATGAGCCGGCGCGCCTGCGCCTCGGTGCGGGCGCGCAGCTGCTCGGCCCACGCCACGTTCTCGTTGACGTGCGCCTCGACGGTCTGGCGGCGCTCGTTGAGCTCCTGGTCCAGCCGCTGGCGCCGGTTGACGGCCTCGCTGTGCAGCTCGGCCTGCAGGCGCGCCTGGTGTTCGGCGTGCTCCTGGAGGATCCGCTGGGTCTGCGCCCGGGCGTCGCGCAGCTCGCGCTCGGCGTCGGAGCGCATCTGGTCGGCCTGGATCTGGGCATTGCGGAGCAGCTGCTCCGCCTGGTAGCCCATGTCCGCGCTGTCGTAAGCGGGACGGGACGCCAGGCTGCGGCGTACCTCGTGGAGCTTGGCGCGCAGCACTTCGACCTGGTAGCCCAGGTCCTCGGCGTGCTGGACGGCCTTCCCGCGCTCCTTCTTCAGCCGCTCCATCTCGGCTTCGAAGCGCGAGAGATGGTCGGCTTCAGCCTGTTGGCTCTCCTGGCTTTCGTAGCCCCGCACAGCGCGGTCCCATCCGTCCCCTGGTCGCAAGCTCACTCCCAATTGAGCATCGCTCGCCCGCTGAACGACGCCCCCGGGGAATGGTGTCAGATGGGGGCAGGGTGCACAGGCCCCGACCCCGTCTCCGCACCGAACCCCGGCCGAGCCACGGCCACTCTACCGGCCGGGGAATCGGGCCATCAGTGGTCCGTCAGTGCTCGGGGTTGGAGGTGACCAGTTCGGTGAGGACTCCGTGGCAGTCCTTGGGGTGCAGGAAGGTGATGGAAGAGCCCATGGAACCGGTGCGCGGCTGGTCGTACAGGACGCGGACTCCCTTGCCCCGGATGGCCTCCGAGTCGCCCTGGACGTCCTCGGTGCCGAAGGCGATGTGGTGGACCCCCTCCCCGTTCTTGGCCAGCCACTTGCCCACCGCGGAGTCCTCGCGGGTGGGCTCCAGGAGCTGGAGGTACGAGGCCCCGCCGTCGGAGGTCTCGTTGATCTTGAGCATGGCCTCGCGGACGCCCTGCTCCTCGTTGACCTCGGAGTGGAACACCTCGAACCCGTAGGTGGCACGGTAGAACTCGACGGTCTTGTCCAGGTCGAAGCAGGCGATCCCGATGTGGTCGATTCTTGTCAGCATGGGACCAGTGCACCGCTGAGGAGGGTCGTCACGCAACGTGCCAGCGATCACACCGACTGCCCGATGACGGAGCGGGTACCGCTCAGTACATTCAGGTAAACCCTCGTTCACTCCTCATCTGCAAGGGGCTGTGCCTCATGTCCGGATCGAACAACACCACGTCAGTGATCGTCGCAGGGGCCCGCACGCCCATGGGGCGGCTGCTCGGCTCGCTGAAGTCCTTCTCGGGCGCCGACCTCGGCGGCTTCGCCATCAAGTCCGCGCTGGAGCGGGCCGGGATCTCCGGCGACCAGGTCCAGTACGTGATCATGGGCCAGGTGCTCCAGGCCGGCGCGGGCCAGATCCCCGCCCGCCAGGCCGCCGTCAAGGCCGGCATCCCCATGAACGTGCCCGCGCTCACCGTCAACAAGGTGTGCCTCTCGGGCCTGGACGCCATCGCGCTGGCCGACCAGCTGATCCGCGCCGGTGAGTTCGACATCGTGGTCGCCGGCGGCCAGGAGTCCATGACGAACGCCCCGCACCTGCTCCCGAAGTCCCGCGAGGGCTACAAGTACGGTGCCATCGAGATGCTCGACGCCATGGCGTACGACGGTCTCACCGACGCGTTCGAGAACATCCCGATGGGGCTGTCCACCGAGCACCACAACACCCTCCTCGGCATCGAGCGCGCCCCGCAGGACGAGTTCTCGGCCCTCTCGCACCAGAAGGCCGCCGCGGCGCAGAAGAACGGCGTCTTCGACGCCGAGATCACCCCGGTCGAGGTCCCGCAGCGCAAGGGCGACCCGGTCGTCTTCGCGCACGACGAGGGCGTCCGCCCGGAGACCACGGTCGAGTCCCTCGCCAAGCTCCGCCCGGCGTTCACCAAGGACGGCACCATCACCGCCGGTACGTCCTCCCAGATCAGCGACGGCGCCGCCGCCGTGGTCGTGATGAGCAAGGCGAAGGCCGAGGAGCTGGGCCTGGAGTGGCTCGCCGAGATCGGCGCCCACGGCAACGTGGCCGGCCCGGACAACTCGCTGCACCCGCAGCCGACGAACGCCATCCTTCAGGCCCTGGAGAAGGACGGCCTCCAGGTCGGTGACCTGGACCTCGTCGAGATCAACGAGGCCTTCGCGGCGGTCGTCGTCCAGTCCGTCAAGGACCTCGGCGTGTCCCCGGAAAAGGTGAACGTCAACGGTGGCGCGATCGCCCTGGGACACCCCATCGGCATGTCCGGCGCCCGCGTGGTGCTGCACCTGGCGCTGGAGCTGAAGCGCCGCGGCGGCGGGGTCGGCGCGGCCGCCCTGTGCGGCGGCGGTGGTCAGGGTGACGCGCTGATCGTGCGCGTCCCGGGTTCCGGCGCGAAGGCGTAGGTGCTGCTCGGATGACGACGGTGGACGTCCCCACGCTGGTGGCACAGGCCCGTGAGGGCCGGCCGCGGGCGGTGGCCCGGCTGATCTCACTGGTCGAGGGGGCGTCCCCGCAACTGCGCGAGGTGATGGCGGCCCTGGCCCCGCTGACCGGCGGGGCGTACGTGGTGGGCCTGACGGGCTCCCCGGGCGTGGGCAAGTCCACGTCCACCTCGGCGCTGGTGTCGGCGTACCGGAAGGCCGGCAAGCGCGTCGGCGTCCTGGCCGTGGACCCCTCCTCGCCCTTCAGCGGGGGCGCGCTCCTCGGCGACCGGGTGCGGATGTCGGACCACGCCTCGGACCCGGGGGTCTACATCCGCTCCATGGCCACCCGCGGCCACCTGGGCGGCCTCGCGTGGGCCGCCCCGCAGGCGATCCGGGTGCTGGACGCGGCCGGCTGCGAGGTGATCCTCGTCGAGACGGTCGGCGTCGGGCAGTCGGAGGTCGAGATCGCCTCGCAGGCGGACACCTCGGTGGTGCTGCTGGCGCCCGGGATGGGCGACGGGATCCAGGCCGCCAAGGCGGGCATCCTGGAGATCGGCGACGTGTACGTGGTGAACAAGGCGGACCGGGACGGCGCGGACGCCACCGCCCGGGAGCTGAACCACATGCTGGGCCTGGGCGAGGCCCGGGGCCGGCACGACTGGCGGCCGCCGATCGTGAAGACGGTCGCGGCGCGCGGGCAGGGCATCGACGAGCTGGTCGAGGCGCTGGAGAAGCACCGGGCGTGGATGGACGAGCGCGGGGTGCTGGCCGAGCGCCGCGCGGCCCGGGCCGCGCGCGAGGTGGAGACCATCGCGGTGACGGCCCTGCGGGCCCGGATGGCCGATCTGAGCGGCGACGCGCACCTCGACGCGCTGGCGGCCCGGGTCGCGGCGGGCGAGCTGGACCCGTACGCGGCCTCGGACGCACTGCTGGCGACGCTGACGGAGGCCTGAGCGGCTCCTGGACGCGCGCGACACGCGCGAGCGCCGTGCCCCGGTTCCTTCCCGGGGCACGGCGCTCGCGTGTCCGTACGGCTCCGTACGGCGCAGCGGTCAGGCGTTGGGACGCTTGCCGTGGTTCGCCTTCTTCTTCTTGCGTGCTCGCTTCTTGTTGCCGCGCTTGGCCATGACGCCACTCCCTCGAAGATCGGGGTACTCCGGGCGTTCGCCAGTCTAGGGTCGCCCGGTCCGTCGCGCAGGCTCAGTCGTCGTTCTCGTCATGAGTCGTTGTCGTCGTCCGAGTCCGAGTCCGACGAGGACACGGTGGCCTTGCCCGTCGTGGCGTCCACGTGGACGTGCTGGGTGGCGCCGCCGCCCTTGGGCTGGATCTCCACGTCCCAGTAGCGGGCGCCGCCGTTGTCGTCGTCGTCCCAGTCCACCGACCGGACCTGGCCGGGATGGGCGGCGAGGGCCGCCTTGACCGCCTTCTGGGCGCTGACCTTCGCGGCGAGCAGCTGCTTCTTCGCCTTGGCGTTGTCGTCGTCGCCGTCGTCATCGCCGTGCTCGGTGAAGACCTTGCCGCTGCGGGTGTCGACGGTCAGCTCCGCGTGCTTGCCGTTCTTGCCGATCACGTCGACGTGCCAGACCGCGCCGTCCTTGTCGAGGGACACGACGGTGCCGGGGTAGTGCTTCACGGCCGCCTCGGCGGCCCCCGTGGCGTCGATGTCGGCGCGCGCCGCCGCCGTGGCGGCGGAGGGGGTTCCGGCCGCGCCGGAGGTGGCCGCGGCGGTGGCCGCGACCGGGCCCCCCACCATCAGGACCACGGCCGCGGCCGTCGAGATGTACGTGTTGCGCTGCATGGCAGACCTCCTCGGGCCGGCCAGGGCGCTTACGGCTGCTCGGCGGGTGACCGGCGAGTGAGCGATACGGCTCATTCTCCGGGACGACCGCGCGGACGGCGCGCGGTCGTCTCAGCCCTTGCCGCGGTTGGTGCGCAGGTGGTCGGCGACCGGGTCCAGCGAATCCCGGAGCGCCGTGAGGGCCTGCGGGGACAGCAGGTCGATGAAGTGCTTGCGGACGGACGCCACGTGGTGCGGGGCGACCTTCCGCATGAGCTCCATGCCCTCGTCGGTGAGGACGGCGTACAGGCCCCGGCGGTCGGACTCGCAGCTCATCCGGCGGACGAGGCCCGCTGCCTCCATTCGGGTGATCTGGTGGGACAGCCGGCTCTTGGACTGCAGCGTCGACGTCGCGAGGTCGCTCATCCGCATCCGCAGTCCCTCGGACTCCGACAGGTTCACGAGGATCTCGTAGTCGTTGTTGGTGAGTCCGAAGGGCTGGAGATCCTTTTCCAGCTGGTGCATCAGCAGTCTGCTGACGTCCAGGTGGGTGCGCCAGGCGCACTGTTCGGCGTCGGTCAGCCAGCGGGTGGCCGTCTCGGTCTCCATGGTCTCCATGAATGAACTCTACCTAAGAAGTTGAATTACGTACAAAAATAGGAAGATCTGGGAAGTCGCCCGCGGGCGCTCACAGGCCGAGCCGCCGCTGGATGTCACCCAGCTGTCCGGGCATCCGCGGAACGCCCAGCTGGCCCAGTGGCCCGCCCTGCCCGCCGCCGTACCCGGCGCCCGGGACCCCGGCGGACTCCGCGCCCGCCCCCACGGCACCGACGGCCTGCTCCGCCATCAGCATCTCCGAGGACTGGAGCAGCACCGTGCCCGCGCCCACGAACTCGAACTGGTGCTCCTCGCCCGAGGCGCCCCCGATGCCCGAGAGCGAGCGCAGGCCGCCCATCACGCCCGACATGTAGCCGTGGTCGTAGTGGTGGCAGGGGGAGGGGCAGTCGGCCCAGCCCACCAGCGCCTGCGGGTCCACGCGCAGCGGCGGTTCCATGAACACCACCGGCCCGTTGGACGCCGCCACGAACTTCCCGGTTCCGATCAGCGTGAGGAAGCCGGGGACGATCGACTGCTTCAGCGCCAGGGTCGGCTGGTAGGCGAGCAGGTTGCCCGACCTGATGGTCAGGTTCCCGTTGTCCAGGTCGTACGAGTTCACGTCGAACGCGCGGTCGGCGAGCAGCATCTTGCCCTGCCCCTCGGCCACCACCCAGTCGCTCGCGTGCAGCGGCGAGTGGAAGCTGGTGCGCAGCAGCCGGTCGAAGCGGCCGTTGCCGACACCGTTGAACTCGATGCGCCCGTAGTACGAGATCATCTTGCCCTTCTGCAGGAACCACTGGCTCCCCTTGAGCTCCACGCAGAAGGTGTACGCGTTCACGTTGTCGTCGGAGGGCAGGGAGTGCGGGTCGAACACGGTCGGGCCGCCAGGCCCACCGGGCACGGGTCCAAAGTTCACAGCTTCTCCTCCGAGGCCTGCACGTACACGGCGCCCTGGCCGGACAGCTCCAGCTGGAACGCCTCACCCGAACCGCGCCCCACCATGTCCCGCCAGCCGAGCGCGGCGGAGAGCTTGTTGCGGACCTCGCCGTGGTGGGCGACGTACGCCTGCGGGTCCACGTGCACCGGGCGCTGGGGGGTGATGGGGAGTTCGATGACCCCGCCGTGGGCCATCACGGCGACCGAGCCGTGGCCCTTGAGCGTGGTGGTGAACAGGCCCTGGCCGGTCACCTGGCCGCGCACCATGCCCATGACCCCGCCCTGCGAGCCCATGAACATCGTGCCCTGCTGGAGGGTGCCGTCGAAGGCGAGCAGCCGGTCGGCCTCGACGTAGAGGGTCTCGCCCGTCAGGTTGATCACCTGGATGTGGTGGCCGCCGTGGCCGAACATCACGGTGCCGCTGCCCTCGACGCTCATCAGCGGGGTCTGCTCGTTCGCCACCCGGCGGCCGATCATGCCCATCACCCCGCCCTGACCGCCCGTCAGGCTCGGGGTGAAGGAGACCTCGCCGCGGTACGCGAGCATCGCGCCGCGCTGGCTGTACATCTTCTGCCCCGGGATCACCTGGGCCTCGACCATTTTGGAGTTGATCTCGCGGAACGGCATCAGATGTCGCCCCCGATGGTGTTGCGCTCGCTGGGCTGCACGTACACCAGGCCCTCGCCCTCGAAGCGGATCTGGAACGCCTCGCCGGAGCCCTCGCCGATCAGCGTGCGGAAGTTCACGCCGGACTGGAAGGACTGCTGGAGGTTGCCGGTGTGCGCGATGTACGCCCCCGGGTCGACGGAGAGCGGGTACTGGGCGCTGACGCGGAGCACCACCGCCGGGCCGTCCGACATGATCGCCGCCTGCCCGTTGCCCTCGACGGTCGTGGTGAACAGGCCGTTGCCCGTCGCCCCGCCGCGCAGCCCGGTGAAGGTGGTGCCGGTGCGCAGCCCGGCGTCGGTGCACAGCAGGTTGCTGGACTCCACGTAGAGCTTCTCGCCGCGCAGGCTGACGAGGTTGATCTCGCTCGCGCGGTCGGCGAAGAAGCAGGTGCCGTGCCCCTGTACCTCCATCACGGTCATCTGCTCGCCGGTCAGCCGGCGGGTCACCATCCCGCGGAGGCCTTCGCCACCGCCGGTCATCTTCTTGAAGGCCATCTGCCCGTCGTACGCGACCATGGAGCCGTTCTTCGCTTTCACGGCGTCCCCGGTCAGATCGACGGCCAGCACCTTGCTGCCTTGGAGTCGGAACTGAGCCACGGGATGACGTTATCGGCAGGGAGCGCACCCGAACAGGGCCTCGTGGCCGATATGCGCCACACTCGGGCACGATCGGGCACGAGCGGGCACACCCGGCCGCGCCCGGGCGCGGAGCGGGACCCGGGTCAAGATCCCGCAAAGCGGCTGAGACACTGGGACCGACCTCCAGCCCCGTCCCGAAGGTTCCACGTGGACATCAAGACCGCCTCCGCCCTGCACCGGCTGCGCCTCATCTCCGTTCCGGAGGCGCTCTCCTTCCCGGCCCTGCTGATCTTCGGGACGCTGCTGAGCTGGCTCACCGACATCGACTACCTGAAGATGCCGCTGGGCATGCTGCACGGCATCCTCTTCCTCATCTACTCGGTGTTCCTGCTGGATGTCTGGAACCGGGCCAAGTGGCCGTTCAAGAAGGCCGCCCTGTTCTTCCTGCTCTCGCTGGTGCCCTTCGGCGGCCTCTACGGCGACAAGCTGCTCAAGCGCGAAGAGGCCGACAGCGTCATCGCGGCCCGCGCGCGCGAGGCGGCCGAGGCGTGATCGTCGCGTTCTCGGTGACCCCGCTGGGGGTGGGTGAAGAGGTCGGCGAGTACGTGGCCGACGCGGTCCGCGTCGTGCGCGAGTCCGGGCTGCCGAACCGCACCGACGCGATGTTCACCTCCGTGGAAGGCGACTGGGACGCCGTGATGGATGTCGTCAAGCGGGCGGTCGCCGCCGTGGAGGAGCGCGCCCCGCGCGTCTCCCTCGTCCTCAAGGCCGACATCCGCCCCGGCATCAGCGACGGCATGACCTCGAAGGTCGAAACGGTCGAACGCCACCTCGCGGGCGGCTGAGCGGAGCCGGCGCGCGGGTGCGGAGCACCGGCGGTTCGCTCAGGGGGCCTCGGGGGGCGTTCCCGTGGTCAGGGCGATCGCCAGTGGGGTGCGCTCGTAGTGGACCCGGTGCCCGTGCCGGGCCGAGATCAGCAGGCCCGCCCCGTGCAGGGCCTTGAGGTGCGCCGACACCGTCGACGGCGCCAGCCCCAGGCGGTGCGCGAGCGCCGTCGTCGAGGCCGGCTCGGTCAGGGCGCACAGCACGTCGGCCCGGGCCCGCCCGAGCAGCCGGGCCAGCGCCCGCGGGGCCGGACCGGCCGGAGCCGTCCACAGCGCGCCGATGCCCCGGGCCGGGTAGACGAGCGTCGGCTGCCAGGGCGGGTCGTAGCCCCCGACCACCTCCGGCCACACGAACGCGCTCGGCATCAGCAGCAGCCCCTGCCCGTTCAGCTCCCGGTCGTGGTGCGCCGGGCGCCGGATGGTGAGCGTGCCTTCGCACCAGCCGAGGTCCGGGTGGAGGCCGTCGAACAGGGCCTCCAGGCCGCCGGCCGTGAGCCGGCGCGAGTGGAACAGGATGTCCGCCTCCAGCACGGCGCGCAGCCGAGGCCAGTGCGGGGCGATCAGGGCGGCCCAGGCCCGCTCGTACAGATCGGCCAACTCCCGTACCGCCCGGGCCGGATCCGCGAGCATCCGCTGCCCGAGGTCGCTCTCCAGGGCCCCCGGGGTACAGACGAGCGCGCGCCGCAGGTCCTCCCGTACCGCCTCCGGGTCCTCGGCGCCGGCGGCGCGCACCCGGGCCAGCTCCTCCTCCATCGTGGCGGAGGGCCCCAGCGGCGGCGGGCCGAGGAAGTCCGGGTTGTGCCCGCTGCGCGGCATCAGCAGCCACAGCGGGCGCAGGTCCAGCCCGTCGGCGGCCCCCTGGATCCGCCGCAGCCAGGGCAGGTGGTACGCCTGCCGGCGCGGGCGCCGCAGGGTCCGCACCGCCTCCTGGGTCTCCCAGCGCGGGGAGATCGCGAACCGGCAGCGCAGCAGGTCACCCGGCCCGAAGCGGAAGTGGAACGCCATCGGCCGTACCTCTCGTCGCCGTCCCTAGGGGGCCCGGTGATTCGGCCTGTGCCGAATCTCTGTCGGCGCCACCGTAGCCCGCGCAGGGTGGTCCGCATGCCAACCGTCAACCGGGCCACGGCGCTCACCCCCGCCGGCGGCTACCGCACGGTGTTCCGGATCCGGGAGTTCCGGGCCGTCTTCGCCGCGCACCTGATGTCCGTCCTCGGCGTCGTGATCGCCGAGATCTCCCTCACCGTCCTCGTCTACCGCCTCACCGGCTCGCCCCTGATGAGCGCGCTCACCTTCGCCCTCGGCTTCCTCCCCTACGCCCTCGGCGGCACCCTGCTCGCCGGGCTCGCCGACCGGTACCCGGCCCGGCGGGTGCTCGTCGGCTGCGACCTCCTTTGCGCAGCGTGCGCCGCCGCCATGGTCCTGCCGGGCACCCCGGTCGCGGGGATCCTCGTACTGCGCTGCGCCATGGCCTTCGTCGCGCCGCTCTTCCAGGGCGCCCGCGCCGCCTCCCTCACCGACGTCCTCGGCCCCGGCGACGCCTTCGTCCTCGGCCGCTCGCTGCTGCGCATGGTGGCCCAGAGCGCCCAGCTGACCGGCTTCGGGATCGGCGGGCTGCTGCTCACCGTCCTCGCACCGCGCGGGGCCGTCGCCCTGACCGCCGCCGGGTTCCTCGGCTCCGCGCTGCTGCTGCGGTTCGGCACCCGCGCCCGGCCCGCCCGCGCGGGAGCCGGCGCACCGCCGATGTCGGTCGGCGCGGGGCTGCGGGCCGTACTGGGCGAGCGCCGGGTGCGGGCGCTGATCCTGCTGTTCTGGCTGCCGCCCGTCTTCGTCATCGTCCCGGAGGCGCTGCTCGCCCCGTACGCCGACGGCATCGGCGCCGGCACCGTCGCCCTCGGGCTGCTGATGTGCGCGCAGCCCGTCGGCGTCATCGCGGGCGAACTCTGGGCGGGTTCCGCGCTCTCCCCCCGGACGCGCTCGCGGATCGTGCTCCCGCTCGCCACCGCCGCGCCGCTGCCGCTGCTCGGCTACGCGCTCCGGCCCGGCGCGGCCGTCCTGTTCGCTCTGCTGCTGCTCGCGGGGCTCGCCCACGCCCACACCCTCGGCCTCGACCAGATGTACGTGGACGCCGTCCCCGGGGAACTCCGGGGCCGGGCCATGACCTTGCTCAGCACCGGCCTGATGACCTTCCAGGGCGTCGGCATGGCACTGGCCGGGCTCGCCGCCGAGTTCCTCCCGGTGCACGTGGTCGTCACGGGGGCCGCCGCCCTCGGCACGGTGGTCGTCGTCCTGCTGTCCGCCGAACTGAGGGCCGCCGGCCGGCCGGCGGGCGGGCCGAGGAATGAGACGGGACCCCCCGGCAAATGACCGCCCGGTAGGGTCTGGTCCGTGCCCAAGCCGCTCAGTCTTCCCTTCGATCCCATCGCCCGCGCCGACGAACTCTGGCAGCAGCGCTGGGGGCCGGTGCCCTCGATGGCCGCCATCACCTCGATCATGCGCGCGCACCAGATCCTGCTCGCCGAGGTCGACGCGGTGGTCAAACCGTACGGACTGACCTTCGCGCGCTACGAGGCGCTGGTGCTGCTCACCTTCTCCAAGGCCGGTGAGCTCCCGATGTCGAAGATCGGCGAGCGCCTCATGGTGCACCCGACGTCGGTGACGAACACCGTGGACCGGCTGGTCCGCTCCGGTCTCGTCGACAAGCGCCCCAACCCGAACGACGGGCGCGGCACCCTCGCCTCCATCACGGACAAGGGCCGCGAGGTGGTCGAGGCGGCCACGAAGGACCTGATGGAGATCGACTTCGGCCTCGGGGCGTACGACGAGGAGGAGTGCGGCGAGATCTTCGCGCTGCTGCGCCCCCTGCGGGTGGCCGCCGCCGACTTCGAGGAGAAGTAGGAGAAGCAGGGGAAGGGGAGGGAGGGGGAGTAGCCGGCGTCACCCGGCCCCTCGTCAAGATCGAGCAAAAGGGACGGTTAGGCTCGTCCGCATGAAACGAAGCGTGCTGACCCGCTACCGCGTCATGGCCTACGTGACGGCGGTCATGCTCTTGATCCTCTGTGCCTGCATGGTGGCGAAGTACGGCTTCGACACCGGCGCCGACCTGACCTTCGCGGTCTCGCAGGCCCACGGTGTGCTGTTCATGATCTACCTGGTGTTCGCCTTCGACCTGGGTTCCAAGGCCAAGTGGCCCTTCGGCAAGCTCCTCTGGGTGCTCGTGTCGGGGACGATCCCGCTGGCCGCCTTCTTCGTCGAGCGCAGGATCCGCGCCGAGGTCGAGCCGCTGGTCGAGGGCGGCCTGGCCACCGCCGAGGCCTGACCCCACCCTCTCCGCCCCCCGGGATTCCCCGGGGCCCCGGAGCTCCCGCCCGAAGCCCGTCGCCGCCGCGGCGGGCTTCGTCGTGTCGCGGGCACGGTCACGTTTCGGCTCCTTTCCGCTGTTCAGGGCGGTGTGGAGGGGTTGCCGGCGGACTGCCGGAGGTTTGCCATCGACATTTACTAGGACGTCCTAGTAAATTCGAAGCATGGATGCTGACGCCATCGAGGAGGGCCGCCGCCGCTGGCAGGCCCGTTACGACAAGGCCCGCAAGCGCGAGGCCGATTTCACGACGCTCTCCGGAGATGACGTCGACCCCGTCTACGGGCCCCGCCCCGGCGACGCCTACGAGGGGTTCGAGCGCATCGGCTGGCCGGGCGAGTACCCCTACACCCGGGGCCTGCACGCCACCGGCTACCGCGGCCGGACCTGGACCATCCGGCAGTTCGCCGGGTTCGGCAACGCCGAGCAGACCAACGAGCGCTACAAGATGATCCTGGCCGCCGGCGGCGGCGGGCTCTCCGTCGCCTTCGACATGCCGACCCTCATGGGGCGCGACTCCGACGACCCGCGCTCGCTCGGCGAGGTCGGCCACTGCGGCGTGGCCATCGACTCCGCCGCCGACATGGAGGTCCTGTTCAAGGACATCCCGCTCGGCGACGTGACCACCTCGATGACGATCTCCGGGCCCGCCGTCCCCGCGTTCTGCATGTACCTGGTCGCCGCCGAGCGGCAGGGCGTGGACCCGGCCGTGCTGAACGGCACGCTCCAGACCGACATCTTCAAGGAGTACATCGCCCAGAAGGAGTGGCTCTTCGAACCCGAGCCGCACCTGCGCCTCATCGGCGACCTCATGGAGTACTGCGCGAAGGGCATCCCGGCGTACAAGCCGCTGTCCGTCTCCGGCTACCACATCCGCGAGGCCGGGGCCACGGCCGCGCAGGAGCTCGCGTACACCCTCGCCGACGGCTTCGGGTACGTGGAGCTCGGCCTCTCGCGCGGCATGGACGTGGACGTCTTCGCGCCCGGGCTGTCCTTCTTCTTCGACGCCCACCTCGACTTCTTCGAGGAGATCGCCAAGTTCCGCGCCGCCCGCCGGATCTGGGCGCGCTGGATGAAGGAGGTCTACGGGGCCAAGAGCGACAAGTCGATGTGGCTGCGCTTCCACACCCAGACCGCCGGTGTCTCGCTGACCGCGCAGCAGCCGTACAACAACGTCGTCCGCACCGCCGTCGAGGCCCTCGCCGCCGTCCTCGGCGGGACGAACTCGCTGCACACCAACGCCCTCGACGAGACCCTCGCGCTGCCGAGCGAGCAGGCGGCCGAGATCGCCCTGCGCACCCAGCAGGTGCTCATGGAGGAGACCGGCGTCGCCAACGTGGCCGACCCGCTGGGCGGCGCCTGGTACGTCGAGCAGCTCACCGACCGCATCGAGGCCGACGCCGAGAAGATCTTCGACCAGATCAAGGAGCGCGGGCTGCGCGCCCACCCGGACGGGCAGCACCCGATCGGTCCGATCACCTCGGGCATCCTGCGCGGCATCGAGGACGGCTGGTTCACCGGCGAGATCGCCGAGTCGGCCTTCCAGTACCAGCGCTCCCTGGAGAAGGGCGACAAGCGGGTCGTCGGCGTCAACGTCCACCACGGCTCGGTCACCGGCGACCTGGAGATCCTCCGGGTCAGCCACGAGGTGGAGACCGTCCAGGTCCGCGAGCTCGCCGCGCGCAAGTCCCGGCGCGACGACGCGAAGGTCACGGCCTCGCTCAAGGACATGCTGGAGGCCGCGCGGGACGGGTCGAACATGATCCCGGCCATGCTCGACGCGGTACGGGCCGAGGCCACCCTCGGCGAGATCTGCAACGTGCTGCGCGACGAGTGGGGCACCTACACCGAGCCGCCCGGCTTCTGAACCGGGTCCTCGCGGGGCGATCGGGCGGGCGTCCGCGCGCTCACAGACGGCAGGCGTGGATGGCCGTCGTGAGGATCGCGCGGGCGCCCAGCTCGTAGAGGTCGTCCATGATCCGCTGGGCCTCCTTCGCGGGGACCATCGCGCGGACGGCGACCCAGCCCTCGTTGTGCAGCGGGGAGACGGTGGGCGCTTCGAGGCCGGGGGTGAGGGCGACCGCGCCCTCCAGGTCCTCGGCCCGGCAGTCGTAGTCCATCATCACGTACGCCCCGGCGACCAGGACGCCCTTGAGGCGCCGCAGGAACTGCCGGGCCTTCGCCTCCTGGGCGCCCGCGTCGGCGCCGGGGCGGCGGATCACGACCGCCTCCGACTCCATGACGGGCTCCCCGATCACCTCCAGCCCGGCATTGCGCAGCGAGGTCCCGGTCTCGACCACATCGGCGACGACCTGGGCGACCCCGAGCTCGATGGCGGTCTCCACGGCGCCGTCGAGGTGGACGACGGAGGCCTGGATCCCGCTCGCCGCGAGGTGCTTGGCGACGATGCCCTCGTACGAGGTGGCGATGGTCAGGCCGTCGAAGTCGGCGGTGTCCCGCGCCCAGCCGGGCTTGACGGCGTAGCGGAACGTCGAGCGGCCGAAGCCGAGCGGCAGCACCTCCTCGGCGTTGGCCCCGGACTCGACGAGCAGGTCGCGGCCGGTGATGCCGAGGTCGAGGCGGCCGGAGCTGACGTAGACCGCGATGTCACGCGGTCTGAGGTAGAAGAACTCGACCGCGTTGCCGGGATCGACCAGGACCAGTTCCTTGGCCTCCTTGCGCTGCTGGTAGCCGGCCTCGCGGAGCATCGCCGAGGCCCGATCGGACAGGGAACCCTTGTTGGGGACCGCGATCCTTAGCATCCGTCAGACTCCTCACGTCGTGAACGGTCGAACGATCAGGGGCTGTGCCGTGCCGCGCCGTGCCGTGGTCCCGGAGCGGCCCCGCGGGGCCGCTCCGGACCGGTGGGGCTACTGCGCGAAGGTCAGGGCCGCGGCCGCCTCGGCCCCGCTCGACGCGTTGATCGTCGATTCGGGCCGCGGCGGGGCCTGCCGCAGGAACGTTCCGGCGTACCGGCCGCCGAACACCAGCGGCGCCAGCACCATCTCGCGCCCGGGCGGGTTCGCTCCCGGCAGCACCACCACGGCCGGCCGCAGCCGCCGCTGGAGCACGTAGCGCTCGCGCGGATCGGCGAGCCGCTCCGCCATCAGCGCCCGCCAGGCCGCGTCGCCCGCGGCGAAGCCGAACGCCATGTCCTTGCCGCCGTACGCGGAGGCGGGCTTGCAGATGAGCTCCTCGCGCCCGGCGACCGCCCGGTCGAGGGTGTCGGCCCGCAGCCGGAACGTCGGCGGCACGTACGCCCGTACCAGCGCGCGCTCCTCCTCGGTCAGGAGGGCTTCGAACTCCGGCTCCGAGAACAGCGCCAGATTGGCCTTGTTGTCGTACAGCGCCGTCGCGGGCGCGCCGATGAAGTCGACCTTCAGCGCCCGGTCCAGCTCCATCAGCCGGCGGGTGAGCGCCGGCGGCACGTGGTTCTTCGTCTCGTGCCAGGTGTACATGGTGACCACCGCGTCGATCCGCTCGCCCTCGAAGAACACGCCCTCGTCGGTGAGTTCCAGATCGGCGATCAGACCGCAGCTGATCTCGTACCCGCCGGAGCGGATCATGTCCACGAAGAACCGGCGCCCCGAGTCGATGTCCGCCGGGTTCGCGATCGCCTCGAAGACGCGCAGCGGCCGGTCCGCCGGGACCCGCACCAGCCCGGCCAGCATGTCGAGCCAGATCCGCGAGGTCTCCGGCCCGCCCGGGGTGAGCCCGCGCCCGGCCAGGAACCGCCCGAACGCCGAGTCCAGGGTGGCCGCCGTGTACGGGGCGAGCGTGCTCAGGCCGCCCATCGGGGTCGACACGTTCAGCTCGACCAGCTTCAGCCCGTCGTCGGTCACCACCAGGTCGGGGCGCATGACCGCGGTGGCCGCCCGGCCCGTCCGGGGGTGCCGCAGCGCCTCCGCCATCAGGTCCGCGTCCTCGGCCGGGATGCCGAGGTACGCCGCCCAGGCGCCGAGGTCGTCGCCGAAGACCCGCCGCGGGAAGGCCGTCACCAGCTCCGCGAGCCGTACGCCCACCTCCGCGACCTCCTCGGCGGCGGCCTTGTGGAGGACCGGCGGCGGATACATGTGCACCCAGCCGGGGCGGTGCAGCCGCGCCTGGAAGCGCTCGGCGTCGGCGGCGGCCGCGGCGGCCTCCCCGCCGCTCGCGGTGAAGTCCGCCCAGGCGTCGGTGGCCCGCGGGTCGAGCGAGGACCAGGCGCTCACGAGATCTTCCCGGCGGCACGCAGCGCGGCCAGCACCGTGTTGACGGTCTCGGAGGACTGGTCGATCCCGGTGGCGCGGAACGAGTAGTTCAGGCCGCCCGGGTTCACCAGGTTGAACTCCATGACGTACGGGTACGCGATGTCGATTCCCGAGTAGAAGATGCCCAGGTCCATCATCCGCTTGCCGAGGGCGCGGACGAACTCGTCCTCCTCCGGGGTCAGCGTCAGGCCCTCGAACTTGGTGCCGAGCGTGACGTTCGCGCGGTCGTCGTTCTCGAAGTGGAAGCGGCGGAACCCGCACACCGGGACGTCGCCGGCGATGATGACGCGCTTCTCGTTCTCCCGGACGTTCGGGATGTACTCCTGGACGGCCGTGTAGCGCTTGGCGAGGCCGATGATGTTGCGGCTGTACATCTCGTAGCGCGGCACCGCGTTGCCGGTGGCCGCCTGGAGCAGCGCCGGCCGGTTGCGCTCGTTCTTGCCGACGAAGTAGACGCCCGCGCCACAGCCCTCGTTGGTGGGCTTGAGCACCCAGGTGCGGTCCTCGTCGGACTCGACCAGGCCGGTGAGGTACTCGAAGTCGTTCGAGACGTACGACGCGGGCAGGTTCGCCTGCGGCACGGCCGCGCCCAGGGTGATCTTCGAGTTGAGGTAGAAGAGCGCGGCGGCGTCGTTGACGAACGGCACGCGCTGGTTGAGCAGCCACAGCAGCTGGAAGGAGTCGGCGAGCGCCTCCGGGTGGGTGCCGGTGAGGACCCAGACCAGGTCGAAGTCCTCGGCGGAGGCGTAGGGCTCGCTCAGCGCCGGGAAGTCGTTGCCGGTCAGGTACTCCTCGGACAGCCGCACCCGGTCGACGACCACGACGGAGTCGTGCACGGACAGCGTGTCTATGTCGCCGATGTGGACGTCGTGGCCCTCGCGGTAGAGGGCGCTGGGGATGATCGAGTGGTTGTCGAGGCGGAACTTGGCGGCCTCGGAGACCAGGACGAGGATCTTGTACGACACGGGAGGTGCCTTTCGGGAGCGTGCGGGCGTGCGAACGATGGGGGAAGGGGGCGGCGGTTGGGCCGCCGCCGGGGTCAGCGGCCGGCGGTGAGCGTGCGCACCGCGACGTCGAGGTGGCTCTCCAGCTCCTCGCGGTCCGCGCCGACGGCGACGACGAACCCGTGCCGGTCCCGGGACCTGAGCACCTCCGGGGGCAGCTGCCCCGCCGGGACGCTGACCACGACCTCGGTGACGCCGGGCAGCGAGCCGACCAGCTCGGTGCTGATGTCCTGGACCGGGGTCGTCCGGCCGAAGGTGACGTAGCGGATCCCGGCGACCCGGTCGCGGGTCGGGGCGTCGGCGACGGGCAGGCCCAGGGCGTCGGCCATGGCCTGCTCGAAGACGTCCTCGCCGAGCGCGAGGTCCAGCATGTCGCTGATCCGGTCGCCGCCGGGGCGCCCGTGCGACTCGATGAGGCGCGGACCGTCGGCCGTCAGCATGACCTCGGTGTGCGAGGGGCCCGTACGGTAGCCCGCCGCGTCCAGGGTCGCGGCGACCAGCGCCCCGATGGCGGCCTCGGCGCCCGGGTCGAGCCGGACGGGCAGGGTGTGCCCGGTCTCGACGAACCCGGGGGCGCCGGTGGTCATCTTCTCCGTGATGGCCAGCACCCGGTGGCCGGTGGAGGAACTCATCGCCTCCACGCTGTACTCGGTGCCGACCAGGAACTCCTCGACCACGTACGGGGTAAGGAAGTCCAGCTCGGCCACGTACCGTTCGGCCTCCTGCGGCCCGGCCAGGTAGCGCACTCCGGCGCTTCCGGTGCCGTCGACCGGCTTGACCACGCACGGGTAGCCGATCAGCTCGACGGCGGGCAGGATCTCCTCCTTCTCGGCGCAGGTCCGGTACGCGACCGGCTTCCCGGCCCGGTCGCCGACGGCGGCCCGCAGCTTCGCCTTGTCCTTGAACGCGACCAGCGAACCGGGCGGGTTGCCCGGCCAGCCCAGCCGCTCGTTGACCACCGCGGAGACCGCGCAGCCGAGCTCGCCGAAGCCGAAACAGCTGACCGGCGCGGCCAGTTCGAGCTTGCCGAGCTGCCCGATCAGGTCCTCGGGGTCGGAGATCCACTCGGACTCGATGGGGACGACGGGCAGGTCCGCGGGCAGCGGGGCCCCGGGGTCGGACACGATCACCAACGCCGCGCCGAGCCGCTGCGCCGCGGCGATGACGTGCTCGCGGGGGTTGAGGAGGACGACGGTCGGTCGGGTTTCAGGCATGGCGCGTACGCACTTTCGGTAGGAGGAGACAGATCGCCGCGGCGGCGAGCGAACACCCGACGAGCAGCACCCAGGCCCGGCTGCCGCCCCGCGAGGCCTGGAGCAGCTGGCCGCCCAGACTGGAGCCGAGCAGGCTGCCCAGGGCGCCGGCGGCGCTCATGGTGCCGAGCGCGAGCCCGGTGCGGCGCAGCGCGGTGGCGTTCACGGCCTGCTCGTCGAGGCTGGGGCCGATCAGCATCTCGGCCAGCGTCACCGGCAGGACGAACGCCAGCAGCGAGTACCACCCGGCGAGCGGGATGAGCACGGCGTAGGCGCAGGCGAACGCGAGGAAGCCGAGGGCCAGCAGGGTGCGCGCGGTGGCGCGGCGGAGGACGCGGCTCAGCAGCGTGTACTGGAACAGCACGACGAGCAGGCCGTTGGCGGTGAAGACCACCGAGATCGCGGCGGTGCTGCCGGTCAGCTCGTTGGCGGCGATCGGGAGCAGGACGTTGAGCTGGCTGTAGATGGCCCAGTACGCGACGCCCAGCGCGGCCAGCGGCGCCCAGTGGCGCAACAGGGTCCGGCGCGTGACGTCCCCGGGCCCGCCGCCGGCGGCGTCCGGCGCGGCGTCCGGCGCGGTGCCCGGGCCGGTGGGCTTCGCCGCCGTACGCCCCGGGACCGCGGCCGCCGTCCGCCCGGACACCAGGCCGATGCCGAGGACGAGGTGCGAGAGCACGCACGCCGCCAGGATGTAGCGGAACCCGAGCGGGTACACCAGCGCCCCCAGCGCGGGCCCGACCACGACGCCGATGTTCACGAAGGTGGAGCGCAGCGCGAGCATCGTGCGCGGGTCGGAGCCCTCCTGCGACACCAGCAGGGTCTTGGTCGACAGGCCCAGCATCGAGCCGCCGACGCCGACCGCCACGATCCCGGCCACGAGCGGGGCCGGCCGGCCGGCCCCGCCGAGCCCGAGCAGTACGTAGCCCGCGATCCGCAGCAGGAACCCGGCCGCCATCACCCGGCGGGGGCCCAGCCGGTCCACCAGCAGCCCGCTCAGCAGCGAGAACGCCTGGCTGGAGAAGGCCAGCAGGCCCACCAGGAACCCGGTCCGGCCCGCCGGTATGCCCTGCGCCGTCAGCTCGATGGCCAGCAGCGGCAGGAACATGAAGGTGGTCAGGCCGGTCAGGAGCACGGCCACGAGGAGGAGGCGCGCGGTCGGCGACGCCCCGCGCCACCCGTTCACGGCGCGGGAATCCGGCCGGGCTCGGCGGCGTCGTCCCCGGGGACCTCGACGAGGTTGCCGAGGATCCAGGCCTCGGCCTCTAGCAGCCGGCTCTCCACCTCGGCGGTGCTCGCCCCGCGCACCAGGGCGAAGCACAGGTGGGAGGTGCTGTTCTGCGGCACCGCGCCCAGCGCGAGCTGCTCGTTGACCTGGTACTGGTCGACCCACTCGAACGGCAGCGACCGCGGCGCACGCACCGGGCGGCCCTGCGGGACGACGGCGATCGAGCCGCGCACCTCGGCCGGCACGGCCGTCGGCGCGGGCTCCACGGGCAGGCCGCACGACAGCCGCAGCCAGGTGGCGTGCAGGTCCAGGCCGTACGTCAGCCGGGTCAGGGCGGGGATCCGGGAGCCGCCGACGCGCGAGGCGATCTCGCACAGCAGGAACTCGTCGTCGCGGGTGCGGAACACCTCCAGGTGGTACGCGCCGACCTCCGGGGTGTCGAACGCGTCGAGGACGCGGTCGAGGAACTCCTCCAGCCGCCGGGCCAGCTTGTCGCGCGGGTCCAGCTGCAACGAGCCGTTGTTCTGGCCCGAGATGACGCCGAGACAGTCGCGCAGGTACCGCGAGGAGGCCACGAACCGGTAGCCGGGGGCCAGGATCGCGTCGACGTGGTAGATCTCGCCGTCGATGAACTCCTCGGCCATCAGGTCCTCGCGCCAGTGGCGGCGGCTGAAGGCGATCAGCTCGTCCTCGTCGCGCAGCACGGTGATGTCGCGGGAGCCGCCCTGGCCCACCGGCTTGACGACGACGGGGTAGCCGTTCGCCCCGATGAAGTCCGTCAGGTCGACGATCGTCCGCAGCCGGGCGTAGCGCGGCGTCCCGACCGTACCGCTCGCGGTGTCCTTCATGACGACCTTGTCGCGGAAGGAGGTGGCGCTGGCCGAGGACTGGCCGGGGACGCCGAGGTCCTCGCGGATGCGCGCGACCCGCTCCAGGTCGTACTCGTTGTCGGTGATGACGTACGCGAACGGCTCGGCCTCGGCCAGCTGCCGGATCCGCAGCTCGGCGTACGGGACGAACTCGCAGTCCACCACGTGTTCGTAGGAGGCGAGTCCCTCGTGCCGGGCCAGGGGGTTGTGGCTGAACACGTGGACGCCGTCGGCCAGCTCGTGCAGCATGGCCGCGTAATCGTGCTGGGCGCCGTAATTGATGATGGCGACATTGGTCATGGGTGTGGCCCTTTGTCGTGTGCGGGGAGAAGAAAGAGAAAGAACCGCTCAGCCCTGGAGGGAAAGCACCGGCAGATCGTCCTGCACGCTGAAATGTCTTCGGCCCCAATTCATCGTGCACCAGGGTCCGGTCATCTGGTCGAGTCCGGTGATGACCACCGGGCGGTAATCGGGGTCCTCGGCCACCGGCCCGTCGGGCGGGAAGACCTGCTGGACGTAGCGGTGTCCCGGATCGGCGGCCATGAACACGACGGGACCGGCGTCGGGGCGCGCCCGGCGGATGTACCGGGCGGCCTGCCAGCCGGCGCCGGCCGACAGTCCGGCGAAGACGCCGGTGCTGGAGAGCAGGTGGCGGCAGCCCGCCGCCGACACGTCGAAGTCCAGCCAGTGGACGTCGTCGTAGGCGCTGTAGTCGATGTTGTCGAAGCGGATCCCGCTGCCGATCCCGGCGATGATGAACCCGTCGAGGGGGAAGCCCTCCGCGCCGAAGGAGCGGCTGCCGAACGGCTGGATGCCGGCGACCCGCACGTTCGGGCACCCGGCCCGCAGGTAGCGGCTCATCGCACTGGTCGACGAGCCGGTGCCGACCCCGCCGACCAGCGTCATCTCGGCCGAACCCAGCTCCTTGAGCAGCATGTTCGCGACGTGCTCGTAGCCGACGTAGTGCACGTCGTCGTGGTACTGCCGCATCCAGTACGCGTCCGGGTTGCGCCGCAGGTAGTCGTGGACGAGCCGGACGCGGACCTCCTGGTCGTGCTGGAGGCTGCCCGTCCCGCCCGCGACCTGGTCGTACGTGGCGCCGAGGTACTTGAGCTGGGTCCTGATCGAGTCGTCGACCGCCACCGAGGCGAAGACATGGCATTTCAGCCCCAGTTCGCGGCAGACCAGGGCGAGCGCGTGCCCGTAGATGCCGCTGGAGCTGTCCACGAGGGTCTGGCCCGGGCGGATCACCCCGCGGGCCAGCAGGTCCTTGACCGCCGAGTAGACCGACGTCACCTTCATGACCTCGAACCGCAGGACGTAGATTCCGTCGCCCAGGTCTATCAGATCCGGTTTCGACATCTTCTCGGCGAATGACGAGTACATAGCGCCCCTTTCTCGTGTGGTTCACGGGCGTCGACCGGATGGAATCTAGGTCAGGCCGATACCGAACCGTTCCCGGTCGGTTCCCGGGCCGTTCGGGAAGAATCCGGGAAGGCCGGATGCGTAAATCGACGGGCGGTCGTCGGTGCTGCCGTCCGTGCCGTCCGTGCCGTTTTCGCCGGAATCCCTAAGGACCTCGCCTTGTCTCAGCCCGTCGTTCTCCCCGCGGACCCGCGGCCGCCCCGGACGCCCCGGACGCCCGCCGCCCCCGACACCGAACGCGCCGGCGCATGACCGGCCGCAAGGACGTCGCCGGGGCCCACCGGATCGTGGTGAAGATCGGCTCGTCCTCCCTCACCTCGGAGTCCGGCCGGCTCGACCCGCACCGGCTCGACGCCCTCGTCGAGGTCCTCGCCGCACTGTGCGCGCGGGGCAAGAACGTCGTGCTCGTCTCCTCGGGCGCCGTCGCCGCGGGGCTCGCCCCGCTGGGCCTGGCGGCCCGGCCCACCGAACTGTCCGGCCAGCAGGCTGCCGCCAGCGTCGGCCAGGGGCTGCTCATGGCCCGCTACGGCGCCCAGTTCGGCCGGTACGGCATCCAGGTCGGCCAAGTCCTGCTCACCGCCGACGACATCACCCGCCGCGACCACTACCACAACGCCCGGCGCACCCTGAAGAAGCTCATGCAGATGGGGATCGTGCCCGTCGTGAACGAGAACGACGTCGTCGCCACCCACGAGGTCCGCTTCGGGGACAACGACCGCCTCGCCGCGCTGGTCGCCGAACTGATCGGCGCCGACCTGCTCGTCCTGCTCTCCGACGTGGAGGCGCTCTACGACGGCGACCCGCTCGCCGCCGGGAGCAGCCCCGTCGCCGAGGTCCGCGGCCCCGCCGACCTCGCGGGCATCCGTACGTCCGCCCCCGGCCGCTCGGGCGTCGGCACCGGCGGCATGGCCGCCAAGGTCCAGGCGGCGACGACCGCCGCGGGCGCCGGGGTCCCCGTCGTGCTGGCCGCCGCGTGGAACGCGCGGGAGGCCCTGGCGGGCGGACGGACCGGTACGTACTTCCACGCCGCCCGCCAGCGCCCCGCGGAGCAGCTGTTCTGGCTGGCCCACGCCACCGCCCCGCGCGGCCGGATCACCATCGACGCCGGGACGGTCCAGGACGTACGGGAACACCGCCGGCCCGTCCTGTGCGGCGGGGTCACCGCCGTCGAGGGGCAGTTCGCGGTGGGCGACCCGGTGGACCTCGTGGACGGCTCCGGCGGTGCGGTCGCGCGCGGTCTGGCCCGGCAGGCGGCCGGCGACCTGATCCGGCTGCTCGCCGGAGTGCCGGTGACGGACGGACCCGGGGCCTCGGCGTACTTCGAGGTCGTCGGCGCGGACGACGTGGCGCTGTTCGCGCCCCACGACCAGGTGGGGACGGGGCCGGCATGACCGGCGATCCGACGGTGAGAGAGAAGGAGCAGCACATGACGTGCGATGTCGCCGTGCTCGGCACGGGCAAGATGGGCGAGGCCCTCCTCGGCGGTCTGCTGCGGTCCGGCTGGCCCGCGTCCGGACTGCGGGCGACCAGCCGCCGCAAGGAGCACGCGGCCGCGCTGGAGGCCCGCCACGGAGTCCCCGTGGTGGACAACCAGGAAGCCGCCTCCTGGGCCGACGTCCTCGTCCTCGCGGTGAAGCCGCAGGACACGGGCGCGCTGCTGGCGGAGATAGCCCCGGCGCTCACCCCCGCCACGCTGCTGGTCAGCGTGGCGGCCGGGCTCACCACCGGCTTCTTCGAGGAGCGGCTCCCGGCCGGCACCCCGGTGGTCCGGGCCATGCCCAACACCGCGGTCCTGGTCGACGAGGGCATGACCGTCCTCTCCGGCGGCGCCCACGCCTCGCCGTACCACGTGGACCGGGCCGGCGCGATCTTCCGCAGCGTCGGCCACACCCTGGTGGTGCCGGAGTCCCAGCAGGACGCGGCGACCGCCCTGTCGGGCTCGGGACCGGCGTACTTCTACTTCCTCGTCGAGGCGATGACCGACGCGGGCGTGCTGCTCGGACTGCCCCGGGACCAGGCCCACGAGCTCGTCGTGCGCAGCGCCGTCGGCGGCGCGGTGATGCTCCGCGACACCGCGGAGCACCCGGTCCGCCTCCGCGAGGCCGTCACCTCGCCGGCCGGTACGACGGTCAGCGCGATGCGGGAGCTGGAGCGGCACGGCGTGCGCGCCGCGCTGATGGCGGCCATCGAGGCCGCCCGCGACCGCAGCCGGGAACTGAGCGCCTCCTCCGGCTAGGGCCCGATCCGAAGGACAGGCCCCAGCCCGGGCGCCGCCGCGGCCGCCGGTATTGGTTCGGGAACGGTTCGGGAACGCGTCCGGCCAGAGTTTCCCGTGTCGGGGCGGCACACCGCCCCGGCGCACTCCACACCACACCGCACAGAGGGAGTCATCATGCGCAGCAAGTTCGTCGCTTGCGTAGGGGTCCTCACCGCCGCCCTGGTCCTCGGGACCGCTGCCGTGCCGCGGCCGTCCGGCGCCGAGGTCCGGGCGATCGAGGTCGGCCCCGCCGTCAGCCCCCGCTGACGCCCGGTCCCCGACCCCACCCCTACGCCGAAGCCGGCGCGGGGTCCGCGGCGGGGCCCGGCGCGGCGGGCGGCCGAGCGGGCAGTGCGGCGGGCCGTGCCGCCCCAGGGGCCGGAGGCCGCCGGTCCACCGGTACGCGCATGCTCTCCATGACGTCGTCCGCGCACCGGCGCAGGATCTCCGCCCGCCCCGTCCGTCCCGTCGCCGCCAGGGCCGCCGACATCCCCCGCAGCGCGCGGGCCGCCTCGATGCGGTACTCGATGGCCGCCGCGAGCTCATAGGCGCTCTCGTGGAGGGCGAGCGCCCGGTCGAACTCCCCGCGCCGGCAGTGGACGTCGCCGAGGATGTTCTCCACCACGGCCTGCCGCAGCGCCGTCCCCTTGGCCCGGATCAGCCCGTACGCCCGGTCGGCGTGGGCCACGGCCTGCCGGGTCCGGCCCAGGTGCAGGGAGGCGTCCGCCGCCAGCGCGAGCGTCAGCGCCAGGTTCTCCGGCATCCGGGACTCGTCGCTCAGCTCCAGCGCCTGCTCGGCGGCGGACCGGGCCGCGGAGTGGTCCCGCGTCGCCAGCCGGGCGATCGCCAGGTCGTTCAGCGCGGATATCTCCTCGTTGCGGGCGCCGAGGCGGCGGCTGATGGCCACCGCGCGCTCGGCGGCCGAGGCAGCCTCCCGGTGGCGCCCGAGCCAGGTGTACACCGAGCTGAGGTTGCACAGGGCGTACGTCTCCTGCCGGTTGCTCCCGGCCTCCCGGTACAGCTCGACCGCCCGCTCCAGGTGGCTCCGCCCGGCCGAGAGGTGGCCGAGGCAACTGTGCAGCATGCCGAGCAGGTCGCGGCAGTACGCCTCGCCGTGCCGGTCGCCGAGGGACACCGCGAGGTCCAGGGCCTCCGACGCGGCGGCGATCCCCTCGCGGAACCGGCCGAGTTTGGCGCGGGAGACGGCCTGGTTCGACAGGCTCAGCCGCAGCTGCGCCGGGTCGCCGATCCGGCGGGCCGCCGCCACCGCCAGGTCCGCGGCCTGCGCGTACTCCGACAGGTAGCTGCGGGCATTCAGATGGAACACCAGGTTCCGGGCCAGGTGGACGGCGTGCGCGGAGAACCCCCGCTCCTGGGCGCGTGCCACGGCCGCCAGCAGCGTCACGTACTCCCGGTCGAAGTACGCCTCCGCCTCGCCCGCGCTCCCGATCGGCGGGAGGCCGCCGGCCGGCCGGGCGAACGGGACGTCGACGGCGTCGCGCCCCGGGTACAGGAACCGGCAGGCCTCCTCGGTCACCGCGAAGAAGTGGTCCAGCAGCCGCCCGGTGGCCGCCGTCTCCACCGCCTCGTCTCCAGCGTTCCCGGCGTTCCCGGCGTTCCCGGCGTCTCCGGCGTCTCCGGCGTCTCCGGCGTCTCCGGCGTCTCCGGCGTCTCCGGCGTCTCCGGCGTCTCCGGCGTCTCCGGCGTCGCGCGGGCTCTGGGCGAAGCTCCGCACCAGGTCGTGGAAGGCGTACCGGCCGATCTCGTGCTGCCCGACCAGGTGGACGTCCAGCAGGTGCTCCAGGACGTCCTCGGCCTCCCGCACCCCGCACCCCAGCAGCGCCGCCGCCGAATGCACGTCGATCTCCGCGCCGGGGTGCAGCCCCAACAGCCGGAACGCGTCCCGGTGTTCCTTCCGCATCGCCCGGTAGGACAGCCGGAGCGTCGCCTCGACGCTGCGCTCGCCCGACCTCAGCTCGTCCAGCCTGCGGGTCCCGTCCGCGAGCCGGTCCACCAGGTGGCGCACCGTCCAGCGCGGCCGGTTGCGCAGCCGGGCGGTCGCGATCCGCAGCGCCAGCGGCAGGTGCCCGCACAGCTCCGCCAGCGCCTCGACGGCCTCCGGCTCCCGCTCCGTCCGGGACCGGCCGAGCGCCTCCCTGACCAGCGCCCGGCTGTCCGGCGGGGACATCACCCCGACCGACATCCAGTCGCAGCCGTCGAGTTCGACCATGCGGGTCCGGCTGGTGATCAGGACGAGGGAGTTCGACGACGCCGGGAGCAGCGGCCGCACCTGCGCGACATCGGCGGCGTTGTCCAGGACGATCAGCATCCGGCGCTCGGCCAGCATGCCCCGCCACATGCAGCTGCGGCTGTCGGCCTCCTCGGGCAGCCGCTCGCCCGGCACGCCGAGGCTGCGCAGCAGTGCGCCGAGGACGCTCAGCGGCAGCCGGGGCTGCTCGCCGGGGGTGAACCCGCGCAGGTCGATGTAGAGCTGCCCGTCCGGATAGGCGTCGGCCAGCCGGTGCGCGGCCCGGATCGCGAGGGCGGTCTTGCCGCTGCCGCCCATGCCGTCGACGGCGACGATCCGGGTGGCCCCGTCGGCCGGAGCGGCGGCCCGCTCCAGCAGGCGGCCCAGCTCCCGCTCCCGCCCGGTGAACCCGGTCAGGTCGTTGGGCAGCGTCCGCGGCACCTCGGTCACCGGCGGCGCCACCCGCTCGCCCCCGGCCGAGGGTCCCGCCGCCGCTCCGGCCGCCGCTCCGTTCCAGGCCCCGCCCCCGGCTGTGTTCCCGGCCCCGCCCCCGGGTCCGGCCCACGCCCCGCCGCCGGGCCCGGCCGCGTTCGCGGCTCCGGCCCCGGCCCCGGGTCCGTCCGGCGCCCCGGGGCCGGGACCGGTACCGCCGCCCGTCCAGCCGGAGGCGACGGCGCCCCCCGGGCGGGTTCCGGCCATGGCCCCGGTACCGTCCGGCTCGGCCCAGGCCGTGGCGGGGCGCCGGGGCGCGGGGGGTTCCGGGGGCGCCAGTTCGGGGCTGTCGCGGAGGATCGCCTCGTACAGGCGGGTGAGCCGGGGGCCCGGGTCGATGCCGAGTTCCTCGACCAGCAGCTCCCGGACCCGGCCGAACTCCGCCAGGGCCTCCGCCTGGCGGCCCGACCGGTACAGCGCGAGCATCAACTGGCCGCGCGGCGCCTCCCGCAGCGGGTGGGCGGCTATCAGTTCCCGCAGGTCTCCGACGAGTTCCCCGGACTCGCCGAGCGCGAGCCTGATCTCGATGAGCTGTTCGACGGCGGTCAGCCGGCGTTCCTCCAGCACCGCCGAGGCCGAGGCGATCGCCGTGCCGCCGCTCCCCGACAGCACCGGGCCGCGCCACAGGTCGAGGGCGGCCCGCAGTTCCCGCGCCACGTCCAGCGGCCGCCCGGCGTCCAGCGCCGCCCGGGCCTGCCGCAGCCGCAGCGCGAACAGGCTGAGGTCGAGCCGCTCCGGGGCGACGGCCACCCGGTAACCGGCCCCCTCGGTGACGATCAGCCGGCCGCCGTCCGGAATGCGCTGGCGCAGATCGGCGACGGCCTTGCGGACCTGGTGCGCGGCGGTGGCGGGCGGCTCGTCGTCCCAGGCGGCCTCGACGAGGCGGCCGATGGGCATCACCCGGCCGGGGTCGAGGAGCAGCGTCGCGAGCACCCGCTCCGAGATCGGTCCGCCGAGCCGGATCCGGGTGCCTCCCGCGCGGACTTCGAGCGAGCCGAGGACGGCGAAGTGCACGTCTGCGGGGCGATGATCGCTCATGGTTGCCTCACCGGGTTCGCGCCGGCCCTCGACGGGGGGCCTTGACGAAGCGTGATCGTATACCAGCTCCCCGTGGCCGCGGCAGGCCCCGAAAACGAGGCGGCGGCGGCCCAACTGCCCAGGCAAACATGGAGTGATGCGTTCCTGGAGCCCCGGCCGCGCCGCCGGTCGCCGACCGGCGGATTCAGGCCGGCGGCCCGCCCTGGAGGCCGTGCATCAGGAGCGCCGTGAAGGTGGCCACCCACAGCCCGTCCACCGGCTCGGAGCTCACCAGCGCCCGGTGCACCACCGTGCCCGCGATCACGTCGAAGATCAGGTCGGTGGTGTCGCCGGTGAGGGACTCGTCCTCCTCGTAGGGGAGTTCGCCGCGGGCCTGCGCCCGTTCGCGCCCCAGTACGACGAGACGTTTCTGCCGGTCCACGATCGCCGACCGGATCCGGTCGCGCAGCGCCTCGTCCCGGGTGGACTCCGCGACCACCGCCATCAGGGCCGTACGGGCCTCCGGGCGCCGCAGCAGTTCCGCGAACTGGAGGACCACGTACTCGATGTCCGCTTCGAGGGAGCCCCGGTCGGGCAGTTCGAGGGCGTCGAAGAGCTCCGCGACCGCGTCCACGACGAGCTCGTTCTTGCCCGCCCAGCGCCGGTACAGGGTGGTCTTCGCGACCCCCGCCCGCGCCGACACGTCGCCCATCGTCAGCTTCGACCAGCCCAGCTCGACCAGCGCGTCCCGGGTGGCGGCCAGGATCGCCGCGTCCGCAGCGGCGCTGCGGGGGCGGCCGGTGCGGCCGGGCGGGGGGCTGATGCCGGGGCTGGGGTTGCGCATGGCGGTGACCATACCCGCCGGTAGGGAACCGCCCCGGGCCCTGACGCTGTGGTTCAGATCACGGGGCGCCGGAGCCTGAGGGGAGTTACGCTACGGCTCGTAGCGAAAGAGCGACAACCACGCGAAGGCTACTGGTGCCAGGTGGGGACCCGGCGCCGCAGACATCAGGGCAAGAACAGTAGGACCAGCAGGACGGCCGAGCCGGTGGGACCGGCATGGCCGGCACGACAGGGGTGGGGCCGGATCGCGCGTATTTCGCGCGATCCTTTTCGTCGGCGCGCGCACACGGGGGAGGATGTACGCATGCAGCCCAGAAACATGTCCATGAGCGGCGTCGTCGACCTCGCCGCTGTGAAGGCGGCCGGCGAGGCCAAGGCGAAGGCCGAGCAGGCGCGGGCCGAATCGGCCCGGCAGGGCGGGAGCGGCGCCGACGCCGCGGCCGCCGGCGCCGTGCCGCCCTCCGCGCTCGTCATCGACGTCGACGAGGCCGGCTTCGAACGCGACGTACTCCAGCTCTCCAACGAGGTCCCGGTCGTCCTCGACTTCTGGGCCGAGTGGTGCGAGCCGTGCAAGCAGCTCAGCCCGCTGCTGGAGCGGCTGACCGTCGAGGCCGCCGGCCGCGTCGTCCTCGCGAAGATCGACGTCGACGCCAACCAGATGCTGATGCAGCAGTTCGGCATCCAGGGCATCCCGGCGGTCTTCGCCGTGGTCGCCGGCCAGGTGCTGCCGCTGTTCCAGGGCGTGGTGCCCGAGCAGCAGATCCGCGAGACCCTCGCCCAGCTGGTCCAGGTCGCCGAGGAGCGCTTCGGCCTCATCGGCCTCCAGGTCGACCCCGGTGCCGAAGGCGCCCCCGCCGCCGCGGGCGCGGCCGCGCCCCCGGCCGGTCCGTACGACGCGCTGCTGGAGGCGGCCGTCGTCGCGCTGGACGCCGGTGACCTCGGCGGCGCGGTGCAGGCGTACAAGAACGTACTCGCCGATGACCCGGCGAACATGGAGGCGAAGCTGGGCCTGGCCCAGGCCGAGTTGCTCTCCCGGGTGCAGCACGTGAACCCGCAGGCGGTGCGCGAGGCGGCCGCCGCCAACCCGCGCGATCCGCAGGCGCAGATCGCCGCGGCCGACCTGGACCTGGTCGGCGGGCACGTGGAGGACGCCTTCGGCCGCCTCGTCGACACCGTCAGGGTGACGGCGGGCGACGAGCGGGACGCCGTACGGGTGCGCCTGCTGGAGCTGTTCGAAGTCATCGGGGCGGACGACCCCCGGGTGTCGGCGGCGCGCACCGCGCTCGCCCGCGTCCTGTTCTAGCTCCCGGCCCGGCCCGGATCCGGAAGGGTCCGGGTGGCCGGTGGAGCACCGGCGATTTATTGACACGCTGGTAAACAGCGGCCGCGTTTTGCCAAAACTTGGCAATCGCGGCCGCTGTTACTGCGAGTAAGCCCAACCAAGTGAACTGTCCGGTTGGTTCACTCTTCCCCCGTTCTGTCGTGGCCCTGGGTGACACCCTGTGTCGCCGCCCGGCGGCAGTGGGTCGTACTCCGGTTATCCACCCGTTACCCGCCAGTAACGAACCCCCTTGTGCCCCGGCCTGGAATGGACCACGATCGGCGACGCTCGGTCCTTCCCGCGGAGCCGCTCATCCGGAGCCGCGGTGGAGGGTCCCCACCGAGCCGGCGGGTGGCAGTTTCTGGCACCGGCCGTGGGACAGGGGGGTCTCTGCCGCACCGGCAGGGCCTGTCCCTCCAGGTTGCGCGAACGCGTGGCCCAGTGGTTGTCGCTCGGGGGTGATCGCCGGTGTACCGGACGCGGCTGTGCGCCGCGGCTCGGCCGCCTGCGCTCCTTCCCGAGGACGTAGCACTTCTCCCATCCCAGGACGGGTACGGCCCGGACCGGAGATGTACGTCCGAGAAGGAGGAACGAAAATGAGTTCTCAGGTTCGTGGCGGGACCAGATGGAAGCGCTTCGCGCTCGTCATGGTGCCGAGCATCGCGGCCACCGCCGCGGTCGGTGTGGGTCTGGCGCAGGGTGCCCTCGCGGCGTCCTTCAGCGTCTCCGGCCAGGACTTCAAGGTCTCGGCCGACAAGCTCGACGGTGACAACCTCATCCAGTACGGCGGCATTGCCGAGGGTCACGACCTCAAGGGCAACGCGGCGCACCACCCGGTCACCATCTCCGGGTTCAGCCACGCCGAGATCACCAACATGTGCCAGTCGCTGGTGACCCCGACTCCGCTGGGCAACATCACGCTGCAGCTGCGGACGGGCCACAAGGGCAAGCCGGCCGTCGCCGACAACATCTACCTGGATGTTGCCGAGCTCGACACCGACGCCGAGTTCAAGAACCTCGACATCGGTGTCGCCGTGGGCGACGCGAGCCACAAGACCAAGCCGCAGGCCGGTACGGTCGCGAGCCCGTACGCGTTCTCCCAGCGCGCCGACAAGGCGATTCTGTCGAACGTGCGCCAGAAGGCGTGGGCGACGACGGCGGGTACGTTCAAGCTGCCCGACCTCAAGCTGCGCCTGCTCGGCGGCGACCAGCCGTGCTACCAGGACGAGAAGTAATCCGTCCCGAGGTGTGACCGGAAGGGCGGGACGGGGGCGGCAGCGGCCGTCTCCGCCCGCCCGTCCGGGCTCCACCCGAGTTTTCCGTACCACCGTTTCCAGGGAGCTGTAGTCCATGAACCACCAGGCCCCGGTCTACGTTCGCCGCTCCGATGACGCCCTGCTCACCGTGGCGTATTACCACTTCTACGCCTGGCGCGGCCGCCGCCCCTTCTGGGCAGGCCTGTTCATGATCTGCGGTGGTTTCCCGATCGCGTACTACCCGTACGCGGACCTCCGGCTGGGCAACGTCACCCTCGCCATGGCCACGACGGCCGGCTCCGGTTCGCTGATCATCGGCGTGCTGCTGGCCGTACTGGGTGTGGCGCTCTGGTTCCAGCAGGCCATCCGCGTCTTCGCGGGAGTCGCCTCGATCCTGCTCGCGCTGGTGTCGCTGCCGGTGTCGAACCTGGGCGGATTCTTCGTCGGGTTCGCGTTCGCCATGGTCGGCGGCGCCCTGGCCCTGTCGTGGGTCCCCGGCAAGCCCGCCGACCCGGCGGAGGCGACGGCGATGGCGCCGACGGCGACGGAACCCGTGGTCGGCATGGGCAAGGCCGATGCGATGGCGGGCGGCCTCCACGGCGTCCCGGCCCCCCGTGACTCGGAGACGGCACACGCGAGCGAGACGACTGCCCACGCCGATGGCGGGAGGAACAGTGCGGGGTGACGAGACGCAGCGGGGTGTGGCCCCAGGCGCAGAGTCCCGCGACAGAAAGGGCCCGCGGCACGCGGCGCCCAGGAAATCGCTGCTGAACAAGATCCAGATACCCGTCGGCAAGACGATGGCGCTGGCCGCCATGCCGACCGCGGTCTTCGTCGGGATGGGCATGGCCCCGAAGCTGGCCGTGGCCGACGACAAGGAGATCCCCTTCGCGCCCGGCCCGTGCGTGACGCGGTCGGACGAGCCCGCGGAGTCCGCGTCCCCGTCGCCCTCCACGTCGCCTTCGCCGAGTGCGAGTGCGAGCGCGTCGCCCGGCGCGACCCCCTCGCCGAGCGCGTCCGCCTCGAAGCCGAAGCCGGGCGTGAGCCCGTCGGCGCCGAAGCCGTCCGCGAGCGCCTCGGCGTCCAAGCCGGCCGCAAAGCCGGCCGACCCGCCGCCGGCCGCGAAGCAGACGTCACCGGCCCCGTCGGCCTCGACGTCGGCCGCCAAGCCGGCGAACCCGCTGGACCCGCTGGGGCTGGGCGACAAGGTCAAGGGCCTCGTCGACGAGCTCGGCAAGCCCCTCGGGGACGCGAAGGCACCGGCGACCCCGGCGCCCGCGCCGTCCACCACCGCCGCCAAGGACCCGGCGGCGGACGCGATCCGCGAAGCGGCGAAGAAGGCGGGCGTCCCGGTCTCGGAGCTGTCCAAGGAGGTCAAGGACACCGCCGCGACCCCGAAGGACGAGACGGGCAAGGGCGCCGACAAGGGCGCCGCGTCGAAGCCCAAGGACACCAAGGCGGACCAGGACAAGGCCGACAAGGCGGATAAGGCCGACAAGGCCAAGGACGCCAAGGACGCCAAGGACGCCAAGGACGCCAAGGACGCCAAGGACGAGGCCACGAAGGACGCGGACGGGAAGGAACCCTTCCCCTGTCCGACGTACGACGCCAAGGCACTCGCCGACGCCGAACTGGAGGCGGGGATCCCGCTCCTCCCGGACGAGCCGTGGTACCTCGACAGCTCGCTGCTGACCCTCTACGGCCTCGACTACGAGGGCATCGTCGAGGTGAAGACGGCGGGCGGCAAGGTCAAGAAGGTCCTCAAGTTCACCGCGGACTCGCTGGACATCAAGGACCTCTACCAGACGGTCGGCAAGAGCGGGAACGTCGCCCACCTGAAGTCCCGCCCTGGCTCCACGTCCAAGATCCGCGGCGGCACGGTGACGATGTACACCGAGAGCCTCAAGGGGAACCTCTTCGGTCTGATCCCGATCGAGTTCACCCCGAACAGCCCGCCGCCCCTGAACGTCCCGTTCGCGTTCTTCACGAACGTCAAGGTCGTCCAGGCCGGCCAGTTCGGCGGCACCCTCACGGTTCCGGGCCTCAAGAACTACATCGGCCCGCCGGAGTAACCCGCCGCGAGCACGACGCACCGAGGGCGGCAGGTGCCGGTCAGGCCTGGGGGGTGTCGCCGCCCAGGTGGTGGACGCGGACCATGTTGGTCGTGCCCGGGACGCCGGGGGGCGAGCCGGCGGTGATGACCATGGTGTCGCCCTGGTCGTAGCGGCCCAGCTTGAGCAGCTCGCCGTCCACCAGGTCGACCATCGCGTCCGTGGTGTCCACGTGCGGGACGACGTACGACTCGACGCCCCAGCTCAGCGTGAGCTGGTTGCGGGTGTTGACGTCCGTGGTGAAGGCCAGGATCTCCTGCGAGGCGCGGTAGCGCGACAGGCGGCGGGCCGTGTCCCCGGACTGGGTGAAGGCGATGAGCGCCTTGCCGTCGAGGAAGTCCGCGATCTCGCAGGCCGCGCGGGCGACGGAGCCGCCCTGGGTACGGGGCTTCTTGCCCGGGACCAGCGGCTGGAGGCCCTTGGCGAGCAGCTCCTCCTCGGCCGCCATGACGATCTTCGACATCGTCTTGACGGTCTCGATCGGGTAGGCGCCGACCGAGGACTCGGCCGACAGCATGACCGCGTCGGCCCCGTCCAGGATCGCGTTGGCGACGTCGGAGGCCTCCGCGCGCGTCGGGCGGGAGTTGGTGATCATCGACTCCATCATCTGGGTCGCGACGATCACCGGCTTGGCGTTGCGGCGGCACATCTCGATGAGCCGCTTCTGGACCATCGGGACCTTTTCGAGCGGATACTCGACGGCCAGGTCGCCGCGGGCCACCATGACCGCGTCGAACGCGGCGACGACGGCCGCCATGTTCTCGACGGCCTGCGGCTTCTCCACCTTGGCGATGACGGGGACCCGGCGGCCCTCCTCGTCCATGACCTTGTGGACGTCCTTGACGTCGTTGGCGTCGCGGACGAAGGACAGGGCGACCATGTCGCAGCCCATCCGCAGGGCGAAGCGGAGGTCGTCGACGTCCTTCTCCGACAGGGCGGGGACGTTCACGGCCGCGCCGGGCAGGTTGATGCCCTTGTGGTCCGAGATGACACCGCCCTCGATGACGATGGTCCGCACCCGCGGGCCCTCGACCCCGGTCACCCGCAGCTCGACGTTGCCGTCGTTGATCAGGATCTGGTCGCCCTTGGTGACGTCACCCGGCAGGCCCTTGTAGGTGGTGCCGCAGATGGACTTGTCGCCCGGGACGTCCTCGGTGGTGATGGTGAACTCGTCACCGCGCACCAGCTCGACGGGACCCTCGGCGAAGGTCTCCAGACGGATCTTCGGACCCTGGAGGTCGGCGAGGACGCCGACGGCGCGCCCGGTGTCCTCGGAGACCTTCCGGACGCGGTCGTACCGCTCCTGGTGTTCTGCCTGGGACCCGTGGCTGAAGTTGAATCGGGCCACGTTCATACCTGCCTCGATGAGCGCTTTCAGCTGCTCATACGAGTCGACGGCGGGGCCCAGCGTGCAGACGATTTTGGAACGGCGCATGGAGCGGATCCTATCGGTTTGTTTCGTAGCGGAATATTCCGTCTGGCGGAAAGTCCAAAGTGACTACCGGGTAACCAGCGCGTAGGCCTGCGTCGCGATCTCCAGTTCCTCGTCCGTGGGCACCACGGCCACCGCGACGCGGGCGTCCGGCGGCGAGATCAGCCGCGGCCGCGGCGAGCGCACCCCGTTCGCCTCCGCGTCCAGCTCCAGGCCCAGCCCGGCCAGCCCGGCCACGGCGGCGGCCCGTACCTGGTGGGCGTTCTCGCCGACCCCGGCCGTGAACACCACCGCGTCCACCCGGCCCAGGACCGCCGTGTAGGCGCCGATGTACTTCTTCAGGCGGTGGATGTACGCGTCGAAGGCGACCGTCGCCGCCTCGTCTCCCTCGCCCGCGCGCCGCAGTACCTCGCGCATGTCGTTGTCGCCGCACATGCCCAGCAGACCGCTCTTCTTGTTCAGGAGCGAATCGATCTCATCCACTGAGAGGCCCCCCACCCGCGCCAGGTGGAAGACGACCGCCGGATCCAGATCGCCCGACCGGGTGCCCATCACCAGCCCCTCCAGCGGGGTCAGCCCCATCGAGGTCTCCACGCACACCCCGCCCCGCACCGCCGACGCGGAGGCGCCGTTGCCCAGGTGCAGCACGATCACGTTCACCTCCGCCTCCGGCCGGCCCAGCAGCGCCGCCGTCGCGCGGGAGACGTACGCGTGGGAGGTGCCGTGGAAGCCGTACCGCCGGATGGCGTACTTCTGCGCCGTCGCGGCGTCGATCGCGTACCGCGCCACGTACTCCGGCATCGTCGAGTGGAACGCCGTGTCGAAGACCGCGACCTGCGGCAGGTCCGCGCGCAGCGTACGGGCCACCTCGATGCCGGTCACGTTCGCCGGGTTGTGCAGCGGGGCCAGCGGGATCAGGTTCCGGATCTCCGCGAGCACCTCGTCGGTGACGACCGTCGGCCGGGTGAACCGGGTCCCGCCGTGCACCACCCGGTGTCCCACCGCGGCCAGCTCGGGGGAGTCCAGGCCCAGCCCGTCGGCCGCCAGCTCCGCCGCGACCGCCTTGAGCGCGGCCTCGTGGTCGGCGATCGGGCCGAGCCGCTCGCGCCCGCCGCCCTCGCCCGGCGTCTCGTGCACCAGGCGGGAGGTCTCCTCCCCGATGCGCTCCACCAGGCCGACGGCCAGACGGGACGCGTCCGCCATGTCGAGCAGCTGGTACTTCACCGACGAGGAGCCGGAGTTGAGGACGAGTACGCGCGATGCGGTCACGATGGGTCTTTCCTTCTCGGGGGTGTGGCCGGGGGAGGGTCGGGGCCGGTCGGTCAGGCGGTGGGGGCCGGCGCGCCCTGCGCCTGGATCGCGGTGATCGCCACGGTCGTGACGATGTCCTGGACGAGCGCGCCGCGCGAGAGGTCGTTGACCGGCTTGCGCAGGCCCTGGAGCACCGGGCCGACCGCGACGGCGCCCGCCGAACGCTGCACGGCCTTGTACGTGTTGTTGCCCGTGTTGAGGTCCGGGAAGATCAGCACGGTCGCCCGGCCGGCCACCTCGGAACCGGGCAGCTTGGTCGCCGCCACCGAGGGCTCCACGGCCGCGTCGTACTGGATCGGCCCCTCGATCAGCAGATCGGGGTGCCGGGCGCGGACGATCTCCGTGGCCTTGCGGACCTTGTCCACATCGGCCCCGCTGCCCGAGGTGCCGGTCGAGTACGAGAGCATCGCGATCCGCGGCTCGACCCCGAAGGCCGCCGCGGTGGCCGCCGACTGGACGGCGATGTCCGCGAGCTGCTCGGCGTCCGGGTCCGGGTTGACCGCGCAGTCCCCGTAGACCAGGACCTTGTCGGCCAGGCACATGAAGAAGACCGAGGAGACGATCGAGGCCTCGGGCTTGGTCTTGATGATCTCGAAGGCCGGGCGGATGGTGGCGGCGGTGGAGTGCACCGAGCCGGAGACCATGCCGTCGGCCAGCCCCTCCTGCACCATCAGGGTGCCGAAGTAGTTGGCGTCGGTGACCACGTCGCCCGCCAGCTCGACGGTCATGCCCTTGTGGGCGCGGGCCTGCGCGTAGTACTCGGCGAACCGTTCCCGCAGCGGCGAGGCCGCCGGGTCGATCAGCTGGGCCCCCGAGATGTCGATGCCGAGGTCGGCGGCCTTCTTCAGGATCGCCTGGGTCTCGCCGAGCAGGGTCAGATCGCAGACCCCCCGGCGCAGCACCACGTCCGCGGCGCGCAGCACCCGCTCCTCGGTGCCCTCGGGCAGCACGACCCGGCGGCGATCGGTGCGGGCCCGCTCCAGCAGCTCGTGCTCGAACATCATCGGAGTGACCCGCTCCGAGCGGGCCACCGACAAGAGGTCGCGCAGCTCGGCGGTGTCCACGTGCCCCTCGAACAGGCCGAGCGCCGTCTCCAGCTTGCGCGGGGTGGCGGAGTTCAGCCGGCTCTGCAGCGAGAAGAGTTCGGTGGCGGTCGGAAAGCTGTTGCCGGCCACCGAGACCACCGGGGTGCCCGGCGCCAGCTTCGAGGCAAGCGTCAGGATGTCCTCGCCCGGGCGCTCGTTCAGGGTCAGCAGCACCCCCGCGATCGGCGGGGTCCCGGAGGTGTGCGCGGCCAGCGCGCCGATGACCAGATCGGAGCGGTCGCCGGGGGTCACCACCAGGCAGCCGGGGGTCAGGGCGCCCAGGAAGTTCGGCAGCATGGCGCCGCCGAAGACGAAGTCCAGCGCGTCGCGGGCCAGCCCGGCCTCGTCGCCGAGCAGCACCTCGCCGCCGAGCGCCGCGGTGATCTCGGCGACGGTCGGCGCGGACAGCGACTTGTTCTCCGGCAGGACGTAGCAGGGCACCGGGAGGCGGGCGGCGAGCCGCTCGGCTATCGCGTCGCGGTCCTCGGCGGCCACCCGGTTGACCACCATCGCGACGACGTGGCAGCCCAGGCTCTCGTACGCCCGGTAGGCGTTGCGGGCCTCGGCGCGCACCGACTCCGCGGGCCGCTTCGTGCCGCCCACGACGGGCACGACGACGGCCCCCAGCTCGTTGGCGAGGCGGGCGTTGAGCGCCAGCTCGTCGGGGAGGTTGGTCTCGGCGTAGTCGGTGCCGAGCACCAGCATGACCTCGTAGTCGCGGGCCACCCGGTGGAAGCGGTCGACGAGCCGGGAGACCAGTTCGTCGGTACCCTTCTCGGCCTGGATCGCCGAGGCCTCCTCGTAGTCCATGCCGTACGCGGTCGCCGCGTCCTGGTCGATCCGGTAGCGCGCCTTGAGCAGGTCGAAGAGCCGGTCCGGCGCGTCGTGCAGCAGCGGGCGGTAGACACCGACCCGGCCCGTCCGGCGGGTCAGCAGCTCCATGATCCCCAGCTCGACGACCTGTCGGCCGTCACCCCGCTCGATACCGGTCACGTACACGCTGCGCGTCACGCGTGCTCTCCGTCCGTCTATGGCTCGATTTTTCCCGATGTGATGGGCCTGACCTCTTGACAATACCCCGGCGGCGGGCTAGGGCGCCCGCCAGGAAAAGGGCCTCCGCGAGAGGTCCCGGGGCCCGGCGGCGGAGTGCCGCGGAGCGCGCCCCGCCCCCGCTGCGTGGAACAATCGGACAGGCTTCATCAATACGCCCTTCATATGTACGGCTGTCCGCCCGCACGCGAACGGCCCGGTACGACCAGGAGCAGGAGACACAGCACGATGCGCATCGGAGTTCTCACCGCAGGCGGCGACTGCCCGGGACTGAACGCTGTCATCCGGTCGGTCGTACACCGTGCCCTGGTCGGGCACGGCGACGAGGTCATCGGTTTCGAAGACGGGTTCAAGGGCCTCCTGGACGGCCATGTCCGCCCCCTCGACATCAACGCCGTCAGCGGCATCCTCGCCCGCGGCGGCACGATCCTCGGCTCCGCCCGCATGGAGCGGGCCCGGCTGCACGAGGCCGCCGAGAACGCGCGGGAACTGGCCACCCGCTACGGCCTCGACGCCCTCATCCCGATCGGCGGCGAGGGCACCCTGACCGCCGCCCGGATGCTGTCGGACGCCGGGATGCCGGTCGTCGGCGTACCGAAGACCATCGACAACGACATCTCCTCCACCGACCGCACCTTCGGCTTCGACACCGCCGTCATGGTCGCCACCGAAGCCATCGACCGCCTCAAGACCACCGCCGAATCGCACCAGCGCGTGATGGTCGTCGAGGTCATGGGCCGGCACGCCGGCTGGATCGCCCTGGAGTCGGGCATGGCCGGCGGCGCCCACGGGATCTGCCTGCCGGAGCGCCCCTTCGAGGTGGACGCCCTGGTGAAGATGGTGGAAGAGCGATTCGCCCGCGGCAAGAAGTTCGCCGTCATCTGCGTCGCCGAGGGCGCGCACCCGGCGCGGGGCTCCATGCCGTACGAGAAGGGCGAGATCGACGCCTTCGGTCACGAGCGCTTCGCCGGCATCGGCAACCGCCTCGCCGTGGAGCTGGAGCGGCGCCTGGGCAAGGAGGCCCGCCCCGTCATCCTCGGCCACGTCCAGCGCGGCGGCACCCCGACCGCCTACGACCGCGTCCTCGCGACCCGCTTCGGCTGGCACGCCGTCGAGGCCGTCCACCGCGGCGACTACGGCAACATGACCGCGCTGCGCGGCACCGACATCGTGATGGCCCCGCTGGCCCACGCGATCACCGAGCTGAAGACCGTCCCCGAGAACCGGATCTACGAGGCCGAGTCGGTCTTCTGACCCGCCCGGGCGCGTCCCCGCGCGGACGCCCTCCGGGGGCCGTCGCGCCGCCGTTCCCTCTCGCCGTCCTACCGGGAGCCGCCCGCGACGGCCCAGAACCGGTCCACGATTTCCGCGAGGTACTCCCGCCCCGCATCGCCGGCCCCGGCCGTGCCCCCGCCGCCGCCCCAGCTGAGGGTGGCCACCATCCGGGACTGGTACTCGCCGTAGAGCTGCTCCAGCACCCGCTCCAGATGCTCCTTCGGCACGGGCAGCAGCTTCGACAGCGGCTTCGGGTACGCCTGCCAGCGCGTGGTCACCGCACTGCGCAGGAGCTCGGCGAGCTCCTCCTTCTTGCCGCTCGCGGCCACGAACTGGGCCAGCGTCAGCCCCAGCGTCGACGTCAGCGCGGCCGACTGCCGCTCGTTGGCCTTCCAGCGGCCGGTGTCCTCCATCTTCTGGTACGAGTTCTCGTCCAGCCCGATCCGCCGCGACAGCTCCTCGGCCGTCATCCCCCGCGCGAGCCGGTGCTCCCGCAGGGTGACCGGCTCGGCGAGCAGCTCCCCGGGCGAGCACCAGAGCACCCCGGCGAGGGCCGTGAGCTCGGCGGAGGTCGGCGACATCTCGCCGCGCTCCCACGCCTCCACGGTTTCGGGCGCGACAAGCAGTCCGTACTGGGCGCGCAGGCCATAGGCGACATGACCGGGAGCCATGCCCAGGGCCGCGCGCAGACGCCGCGCGGCGGGGGCATTGAAAGGAGGGCTTGAGTGCACGCCCACACCGTAGAAGTGGCCAAGCTCCTACGACTACGGACCAAACAAACAAGCCCATAACTCGTAGGAAAGTCCTACGCGGTTTCGCTGATTTGTCGGGTTTCCCCGTGACTGTCCGGTAGCCGGATCGCGAGACATCCCCTTCCGAGGGTACGGATTGAGCCAATCCGTTTCAGGGTCTTCCCCCGATCCGCCGAGTGACCCCCGTCACACATCGTGAACCGGCCACCGGCCACCCGCGTGTCAGGGGCAGGGGCCCTCGCGTACTGGGGGTGCGGGGGCCCCGCTCTTGCCCTGACGTCCACGTCAAGCCGTACGGTCGGGGCCATGCGCATCGGCGAACTGGCGGAACTGGCCGGAACCAGCACCCGGACCCTGCGGTACTACGAGTCGCGCGGGCTGCTGCCCGCACTCCGGGACGGCCAGGGCCACCGCACCTACGACGAGGGCGACCTCCGGATGCTCCGGCAGATCCGGATGCTCCGCGACTTCGGCTTCGAGCTGGAGGAGACCCGCCCCTTCGTGGACTGCCTGCGCGCCGGACACCCGGCCGGCGACTCCTGCCCGTCCTCGCTCGCCGTCTACCGGCGCAAGCTCGCCGAGCTCGACGGGCTCATCGGCCAGCTGGCCGACGTGCGCGAGCAGGTGGCCCGGCAGCTGTCCGCCGCCGAGGCGGCCGCCCGGGAGGCCGCCGGGGAGCCGGCCGCGCCGCGCTGCGAAATGACCGGATGAACGAAAGGGGAACCACATGATCCACGCCAAGGGCGTCGCGGAAGTGACCGACGGGGACTTCGGGGCCGAAGTGCTGGGCGAACGCGGCCGGCCCGTGCTGGTGGAGTTCACCGCCGACTGGTGCGGTCCCTGCCGCCAGCTCGCGCCCGTGCTCTCCGCGATCGCCGCCGAGGAAGCCGACCGCCTGAAGGTCGTCCAGATCGACGCGGACCGCAACCCCGCCACCGTGGCGCGGTACGGGGTGCTGTCCATGCCGACCCTGCTCGTCTTCCGCGACGGCGAACCCGTACGGCAGCTGGTCGGGGCGCGCGCCAAGCGCAGGCTCCTCCAGGAGCTGGAAGAGCACCTCGCCCCGGCCCCGACCGCCGCCGGCGCCGCTACGGCCTGAACCAGACCGTCGCCATCGGCGGGAGCGTCATCCGCAGGCTCGCCGCACGCCCCTGGGCCGGTACCGGCTCGGGGCGCAGCGGTTCGGCGTGGCGCACCCCGCTGCCCCCGTACCGCTCGTCGTCCGTGTTGATGACCTCCCGCCACCGCGGCACCTGCTCGGGCACCCCGATCCGGTACCCGTGCCGCACCACCGGCGAGAAGTTCGACACCGCCAGCAGCGGCGAGCCGTCCTGCGCGTACCGCAGGAACGCGAACACGTTGTCCTCCGCCGCGTCCGCCTCCACCCACGCGAAGCCCTCCGGCACGCTGTCCCGCTCCCACAGCGCGGGCGTCGCCGTGTACGTCCGGTTCAGGTCGCCCACCAGCTCCCGCACCCCCCGGTGGTCACCGGCCGCCGAGTACGAGGAGTCCAGCAGCCACCAGTCCGGCCCGTGCGCCTCCGACCACTCCGAACCCTGTGCGAACTCCTGCCCCATGAACAGCAGTTGCTTGCCCGGGTGGGCCCACATGAAGCCCAGGTACGCGCGGTGTATGGCCCGCTGCTGCCACCAGTCCCCGGGCAGCTTCGACACCAGCGAGCCCTTGCCGTGGACGACCTCGTCGTGCGAGATCGGCAGGACGTAGTTCTCGCTGAACGCGTAGACCATCGCGAAGGTCATGTCGTTGTGGTGGTACTTGCGGTGCACCGGGTCCTTGGACGCGTAGCGCAGCGTGTCGTGCATCCAGCCCATGTTCCACTTCAGCCCGAAGCCCAGACCGCCCGCGTCCGTCGGCCGCGTCACCCCGTCCCAGGCCGTGGACTCCTCCGCGACCGTCACCACGCCCGGGCAGCGCCGGTACACCGTCGCGTTCATCTCCTGGAGCAGCGCCACCGCGTCCAGGTTCTCCCGGCCGCCGTGCTCGTTCGGCGACCACTCGCCCTCGGAGCGCGAGTAGTCCAGGTAGAGCATCGAGGCCACCGCGTCCACCCGCAGCCCGTCGACGTGGAACTCCTCGCACCAGTACACCGCGTTGGCCACCAGGAAGTTGCGGACCTCCTTGCGGCCGTAGTCGAACTCCAGCGTCCCCCAGTCCGGGTGCGAGGCCCGGCGCGGGTCCTGGTGCTCGTACAGCGGCCGGCCGTCGAACTCCGCGAGCGCCCACTCGTCCCGCGGGAAGTGCGCCGGCACCCAGTCGACGATCACCCCGATCCCGGCCTGGTGCAGCGCGTCCACCAGGAACCGGAAGTCGTCCGGGCCGCCCATCCGCGAGGTCGGCGCGTAGAACCCCGTCACCTGGTAGCCCCACGACCCGCCGAAGGGGTGCTCGGCGACCGGCATCAGCTCCACGTGCGTGAACCCGAGCTCCTTCACGTACGCCGGGAGCTGCTCCGCCAGCTGCCGGTACGAGAGCCCCGGCCGCCAGGACGCCAGGTGCAGCTCGTACACCGACATCGGCGCCTGGTGGGCCGGGAGCGCCCCGCGGGTCGCCATCCACTGGGCGTCCCCCCACACGTGCCGCGACGCCGTGACCACCGACGCGGTGGCCGGGGGGACCTCCGCCGCCCGCGCCATCGGATCGGCCCGCAGGGTGTGGCTGCCGTCCGGCCGCGTGATGTCGTACTTGTAGAGGGCGCCCTCGCCGACCCCGGGCAGGAACAGCTCCCACACCCCGCTCGCGCCGAGCGAGCGCATCGGGTAGGCGGTCGAATCCCAGTACGAGAAGTCCCCGGTGACGCGCACCCCCCGGGCGTTCGGCGCCCACACCGTGAACCGGGTGCCGGCCACGCCGTCGATCTCCATGGGCCGGGCGCCGAGCGCCGTCCACAGCTCCTCGTGCCGGCCCTCCCCGATCAGGTGCAGGTCCAGCTCGCCGAGCGCCGGCAGGAACCGGTACGGGTCGTGGATCTCGATCTCGTCGTCGCCGTACGCCACCAGCAGCCGGTACTCCGGCACCCCGGTCAGCGGCAGCAGCCCGGAGAACAGCCCGTCCCCGTCGTCGAACAGCTCCGCCCGCAGCCCCTTGGCCACGACGGTGACCGCCTTGGCGTACGGGCGCAGCACCCGGAAGGCCACGCCGCCCCGCTGGGTGCGGGCGCCCAGCACCGCGTGCGGATCGTGATGGCGGCCCTCCAGCAGCCGGGCCCGCTCCTCCCCGTCGAGCGCCGGCGCCGGGCGGACACCGCGCGGCGCGGCGGTCAGACGGGCCCGGGGCGCCCGGGCCGTGCCCGCGGACTCCTGAACCGGGGCCGTGGCCGTGGCCGGAGCGGGGGCCGGAGCCGGTACGGGAGCGGTCGCGGCTTCGGCGCGGGCGGGCGGTGACGGCTGACGTGCGGCGCTCACGGGAGCGGCCTCCTCGGGGGCTTCGGATGGGGGTGCTGATGGGGGTGGGGATGGCTGGGGTGCGGGGAGAGGGAGCCCGGCGCCGGCGGGACGGCCGGGGTCGGCGGGACCCGGTGCGTCGCGGGCCGCTGGGGTTCGGACAGCCGGCGGATCGCCGCCATCGGGACGTGCAGCCAGTCGGGACGGTGCCGCGATTCGTAACGGGCCTCGTACACCGCCTTGTCGGTCTCGTACGCGCGCAGCAGGACGGGGTCCTCGCGCGGATCCCGCCCGGTCGTGCGGGCGTAGCCCTCGCAGAACGCGGCCCGGCAGTCGTCCGCCCAGGCGGGGGCGAAGGGCCGGTGCGAGCGCGCGGCGTAGTCGAACGAGCGCAGTATCCCGGCGATGTCCCGCACCGCCGGTTCCGGGCGGCGCCGGTCCGCCAGCGGCCGGGCCGGCTCGCCCTCGAAGTCGATCAGCGCCCAGCTGCCGTCGGCGGTGCGCAGCGTCTGGCCCAGGTGCAGGTCACCGTGGATCCGCTGGGCCGCCACCCCGGCCCCGCGGGAGGCGGCCAGCGCGTCGAACGCCCCGCGCAGCCCCGCCTCGTAGGGCCGCAGCCCCGGTACCTCGCGGGCCGTGGCCGCCAGGCGCGCCGTCATCCCGGCGGCCAGCCGGGCCGTCTGCTCGGGGTCGAGCGCCAGCGTGGGCAGGGCCCCGGCCAGCGCGCTGTGCACCTCGGCGGTGGCCCGGCCCAGCGCGTGCGCCTCGGCGGTGAAGTCGGCCCCGGCGCCGAGCCGGCGCAGCGCCAGCTGCCAGCCGTCGTCGGAGCCCCGCAGGTACGGCTGGAGCACCCCGAGCGTCAGCGGCTCGGCGCCGGGCAGCGCGGCCTCGTACCAGGCGACCGGCGCGGGCACCCGGGTGCAGCCGGCGTCGGCCAGGGCTCTGGGCAGCTCCAGGTCCGGGTTGACCCCGGGGCCGACCCGGCGGAACACCTTCAGGATGTACGAATCCCCGTAGATCAGCGAGGAGTTGGTCTGTTCCCCGGACAACGGCCGGGGCGTGGGCGAAGCCGGGATCAGCGCCGCCGGATCCCGGTCGAAGCGGAGCGGGCCGAGGGAACCGGGGGAGCGCAACCGTTCCAGCAGCAGCGCCGCGAGCCGCGGATCGCCGAGGCCCTCGTACACGGCCTGCCCGGCGTACGGGCCCTGTTCGGCGTACCCGATCAGCGCGGGCGCGAGCGCCGGAGGCAGGCTCGGGCGTACCCCCAGCAGCAGCTGGTAGCAGTCCGAACTGCCGTCGGCGTCGACCCCGACGAGCAGGTGCAGCAGCCCCGGCGAGGCCTCGGGCGGCAGTAGTTCCACCGCCGAGACCAGCCGGATCCGGGTGATCGCGCGCCCCTTGCCGGCGAACCAGCGCTGCCTCGGCAGCCAGGCACGCAGCATGGGCTCCAGCGGTCCGAGCGGGACCGCGCCCAGGCTGACCTGGCGGCTCCGGGCGGATGCAGCCTCCGACATGGCGTCGAGTCCTTTCCCCGGGCCGTCACAGAATGCGCAGAGTGTCCCGGATGGCGAGGGTTGCTGTCCGGTGATGGGAGAGTGTCGGGTCAGGATGATCCGTACAGGGGCGGGCGATTGACCCATTCGAGCGCCCGCCCCGTACTGCCGTACTGCGGTCGAAAAGTGGTGCAGCCGTACGGAGGTGCCCTGTTGCTCGCTGTTGCCGCTGCCTCTGTTACTCGCCGCGCAGGCGGAACCAGTAGAAGCCGTGACCCGCGAGCGTGAGCAGGTACGGCCACTCGCCGATCGGCGGGAAGCGCACGTCGCCCGTGAGCTCCACCGGGACCCGTCCGTTGAACGACCGCAGATCCAGCTCGGTGGGCTGCGCGAAACGCGAGAAGTTGTGCACGCACAGCACCAGGTCGTCCCCGTACTCACGCAGGAACGCGAGCACCGCCGGGTTCGACGACGGCAGTTCGGTGTACGAGCCCAGTCCGAAGGCGGGGTTCGCCTTGCGGACCTCGATCAGCCGGCGCGTCCAGTGCAGCAGTGACGAGGGCGACGCCATGGCCGCCTCGACGTTGGTGACCTGGTACCCGTAGACCGGGTCCATGATGACCGGCAGGTTGAGCCTGCCCGGATCGCAGGAGGAGAAACCGGCGTTGCGGTCCGGGGTCCACTGCATGGGCGTGCGCACGCCGTCGCGGTCGCCGAGCCAGATGTTGTCGCCCATGCCGATCTCGTCGCCGTAGTAGAGCACCGGCGAGCCCGGCAGCGACAACAGCAGGGCGGTGAACAGCTCCATCTGGTTGCGGTCGTTGTCCAGCAGCGGGGCGAGCCGGCGCCGGATGCCGATGTTGGCCCGCATCCGCGGGTCCTTGGCGTACTCGGCGTACATGTAGTCGCGCTCTTCGTCCGTGACCATTTCGAGGGTCAGCTCGTCGTGGTTGCGCAGGAAGATGCCCCACTGGCAGCGGTCCGGGATCGCCGGAGTCTTGGCCAGGATCTCCGAGACGGGGTAGCGGGACTCACGGCGCACGGCCATGAAGATGCGCGGCATGACGGGGAAGTGGAAGGCCATGTGGCATTCGTCCCCGCCCTTCGAGAAGTCGCCGAAGTAGTCGACGACGTCCTCGGGCCACTGGTTGGCCTCGGCGAGCAGCACGGTGTCCGGGTAGTGCGCGTCGATCTCGGCCCGCACCCGCTTGAGGAGGGAGTGCGTGCGCGGCAGGTTCTCGCAGTTGGTGCCCTCCTCGGCGTACAGGTAGGGCACGGCGTCGAGGCGGAAGCCGTCGATGCCGAGGTCGAGCCAGAAGCGCAGCGCGGAGATGATCTCCTCCTGCACGGCCGGGTTCTCGAAGTTCAGGTCCGGCTGGTGCGAGAAGAAGCGGTGCCAGTAGTACTGCTTGCGCAGGGGGTCGTACGTCCAGTTGGAGGTCTCGGTGTCGACGAAGATGATGCGGGCGTCCTGGTACTGCTTGTCGTTGTCGGCCCACATGTAGTAGTCGCCGTACGGGCCGTCCGGGTCCTTGCGCGACTGCTGGAACCACTCGTGCTGGTCGCTCGTGTGGTTCATGACGAAGTCGATGATGACCCGCATGCCGCGGTGGTGGGCGGCGTCGACGAACTCCACGAAGTCGGCGAGGTCGCCGAATTCCGGGAGCACCGAGGTGTAGTCGGAGACGTCGTAGCCCCCGTCGCGCAGGGGTGAGGCGAAGAACGGCGGTAGCCAGAGGCAGTCGACGCCGAGCCACTGGAGGTAGTCCAGCTTGGCGGTGAGCCCCTTGAGGTCACCGACGCCGTCGCCGTTGCTGTCGTGGAAGGACCGGACGAGGACCTCGTAGAAGACCGCCCGCTTGAACCAGTCGGGATCGCGGTCCTTCGCGGGGGTGTCCTCGAACGTGTCGTGAACGGGATCGTTGATCATCATGTGGTGGGTGACCCTCCGGTGGGCGGGGACGGTCGCAGGGCCGCCAGTACGTGCGCGGGCGTGCGGCCCGGCTCTAGGCGCACGTAGTTGGCCCTGCCCCAGTGGTAGGTCTCGCCGGTGAGCTCGTCGCGCACCGCGAGGGACCCGTGCCAGTCGAGGCCGAGTACCGGCATGTCCAACGAGACCGTCGCCTCCTGGGTGTGGTGCGGATCGAGGTTGACGACCACCAGTACGGAATTGGCTCCCGCGTGCTTCGAATAGGCGATCACCTGGTCGTTGTCGGTCGAGTGGAAGTGGATGTCGCGCAGCTGCTGGAGCGCCGGGTTGCGGCGGCGCAGCCGGTTCAGGGTGGTGATGAGCGGGGCGATGGTGCGGCCCTCGCGCTCGGCGGCGGCCCAGTCGCGTGGCCGGAACTCGTACTTCTCGGAGTTCAGGTACTCCTCGCTGCCCTCCTTGACCGGCTCGTTCTCGCAGAGCTCGTAGCCGGAGTAGACGCCCCAGGTGGGGGACAGGGTGGCGGCGAGCACGGCCCGCACCTCGAAGGCCGGGCGGCCGCCGTGCTGGAGGTACTCGTGCAGGATGTCGGGCGTGTTGACGAAGAAATTCGGCCGCATCACGGAGGCCGACCGGGTGCCGGCGAGCTCGGTCACGTACTCGGTCAGCTCGGCCTTGGTGTTGCGCCAGGTGAAGTACGTGTACGACTGCTGGAAGCCGACGGCGGCGAGCGCGCGCATCATGGCGGGGCGGGTGAAGGCCTCGGCCAGGAAGATCACGTCGGGGTCGGACTTGTTGATGTCCGCGATCACCTTCTGCCAGAACACGACCGGCTTGGTGTGCGGATTGTCGACCCGGAAGATGCGCACGCCGTGGTCCATCCAGTGGCGCAGGATCCGCGCGGTCTCCTCGACGATGCCGGCCATGTCGGTGTCGAAGTGCACCGGGAAGATGTCCTGGTACTTCTTCGGCGGGTTCTCGGCGTACGCGATCGTCCCGTCGGCGCGGTGGCGGAACCACTCCGGGTGCTTCTCCACCCAGGGGTGGTCCGGGGAGCACTGGAGGGCGAAGTCGAGGGCGATCTCCAGCCCGAGCTCGCGGGCCCGGGCGACGAACGCGTCGAAGTCCTCGATGGTGCCGAGCTCCGGGTGGACGGCGTCGTGCCCGCCCTCGGTGGAGCCGATGGCCCACGGTACGCCCGGGTCCCAACTCCCTGCGGAGAGAGTGTTGTTGGGGCCCTTGCGGTAGGTGCTGCCGATGGGGTGCACGGGCGGCAGGTACACCACGTCGAACCCCATCGCGGCGATGGCCGGCAGCCGCTCGGCGGCGGTCCGCAGGGTTCCGCTCACCGGTTCGCGGCCCGGCTCGACGACGGCCCCCTCGGAGCGGGGGAACATCTCGTACCAGGAACCGAAGAGGGCCCGCTTGCGCTCGACGAGCAGCGGCAGCGCCTTGGAGGCGGTGACCAGCTCCCGGTACGGCTTGCGGGCGAGCGCCGCGTCGACCGGGGCCGCGAGGGCGGCCTCGTACCGTACGCGCACCTCCCGGTCCTCGTCGCGCAGGGCTTCGGCGGCGGCCAGCACGTGCTGGCGCCCGTCCTTCCTGGAGATCTTCGCGGCGGCCCGGGCGTAGAGCTCGGCGCCCTCCATGAGGGTGAGGCCGGTGTCGATCCCGGCCGGGATCTTGATCGCCGCGTGGGCCCGCCAGGTGGCCACGGGGTCGCTCCACGCCTCGACCGTGTAAGTCCACCTCCCCTCGACCTCGGCGGACACCCGGGCCCCCCACCGGTCGGTGCCGGGGGCCAGTTCGTACATCGGCACGGGGGGCCGGAGCCGCCCGCTGGGGTCTCGGAGCACGACATGCGCGGCTACGGCGTCGTGTCCCTCGCGGAACACGGTGGCGGAGATCTCGAAGACCTCGTCGACGACCGCCTTGGCGGGTCTGACGCCGCAGTCGACGGCGGGGCGGACGTCCAGCACGGGAATGCGACCGATCATGATGGGATCACCTGGGGGCAGTTCGCAGGGCTCGGTGACAACAGGCCAGCCGGAAGAGGGGCTGGTAGTGCACGCTCTGTTCGCTCTGTTTCTAGCCGCTCCGTCGACGGCTGGGCTGCGGGCATGGCCGCTCCTGTCCGCGTTCACTCGGGTGGCGGGAGAGGTTGGGTGCGGTGGTGCCGTGCGTGTACCCGGGGAGCCCTTCCCACTCTCGTGCCGCCCATGCCGGGCGCTTGGTTAACTACTCGTACGTAGTGGCACGGGCAATACCAAGGCCCCGCTCGACATCCACCGAGGCTCCGTCAAGTCGGCCGGGACTAACCGATGTGCACCGCCACACCCCCCGCCCCACCCGCCCCATCACCCCCTCGGGCCAGCCTTTTCCCGTACGTCGGACGCGGGAGTTACCGGCCCCCGCCCAGGTTGACGCCGGTGGCCGCGCGATCCGATCGACCGCTGATCTGACGGCGCGTGACACCCCTCGCGGCGGGCCCCGGCCGCGCCGGGACGGAGCCGCTGCCGGGGACGCGGGATGGCTCGGGGGCGGGGGCGGGGATAGCCTTCCGGGGGTTGATGCGCGGGTGCACAGCGTGGTGCGGCCGCTCCGATCCGTCATCCCCTGCGAAGGTGGAACACGTGAAGGCTATCCGTCGATTCACCGTGCGCCCCGTCCTCCCGGAACCTCTGACGCCGCTCGCCGACCTCGCGCGCAACCTGCGCTGGTCTTGGCACGCGGAAACCCGCGAACTCTTTCAATCCGTCGACCCCGACGGCTGGCAGGCCGCCGGCGGCGATCCCGTCCGGCTGCTCGGCGCCGTCTCCGCCGCCCGGCTGGCGGAGCTGTCCGGAGACCGGCGGTTCCTGCGCCGGCTCGCCGTCGTCACCGCAGACCTCGATGACTACGTGGGCGGCGGCAGGTGGTACCAAAGCCATGAGAGCGGCGCGGAACTCCCCGCCGCAATCGCCTACTTCTCCCCGGAATTCGGCATCACCGCCGCCCTTCCCCAGTACTCCGGCGGCCTCGGCATCCTCGCCGGGGACCACCTCAAGGCCGCCAGCGACCTCGGCGTCCCGCTCATCGGCGTCGGGCTGCTGTACCGGCACGGATACTTCCGCCAGTCGCTCTCCCGCGACGGCTGGCAGCAGGAGCACTACCCCGTCCTCGACCCGAACGAGCTCCCCGTCTCCCTCCTGCGGGACGCCGACGGGACCCCGGCCCGGGTGTCCCTGAGCCTCCCCGGCGGCCGCGCGTTGCACGCGCACATCTGGCAGGCCCGCGTCGGGCGGGTCCCGCTGCTGCTCCTCGACTCCGACGTCGAGGACAACGACGCCCCCGCCCGCGAGGTGACCGACCGGCTCTACGGCGGCGGCAGCGACCACCGCCTCCTCCAGGAGATGCTGCTCGGCATCGGCGGCGTCCGCGCGGTGCGCACGTACTGCGACCTGACCGGCCACCCCGCACCCGAGGTGTTCCACACGAACGAGGGGCACGCCGGCTTCCTCGGCCTCGAACGCATAAGGGAACTGGAAGGCGAGCGGGGCCTCGGCTTCGACGCCGCCGTCGAGGCCGTCCGCGCCGGAACCGTGTTCACCACCCACACCCCCGTCCCCGCCGGCATCGACCGCTTCGAGCGGTCCCTGGTCGCACGCCACTTCGGCGAGGGCGGCGAACTCCCCGGCGTCCCCGTCGACCGGATCCTGGAACTCGGCGCCGAGTCCTACCCCGGCGGCGACCCCGGCGTGTTCAACATGGCCGTCATGGGGCTGCGCCTCGCCCAGCGCGCCAACGGGGTGTCCACCCTGCACGGGGCCGTCAGCCGGGGCATGTTCGCCGGGCTCTGGCCGGGCTTCGACCCCGGTGACGTCCCCATCACCTCCGTCACCAACGGGGTGCACGCCCCGACCTGGGTCGCCCCCGAGGTGGTCCGGCTCGGCATCCGCCAGATCGGCCCGGGCCGCACCGAGGACGCGCTGTCCGTCGGCGGCTCCCGGCGCTGGGACGCCGTCGCCGACATCCCCGACCAGGACGTCTGGGACCTGCGCCGCGTCCTGCGCGAGCAGCTGGTGCAGGAGGTCCGCGACCGGCTGCGCGCCTCCTGGCTCCAGCGCGGGGCCGCCGAGGCCGAACTCGGCTGGGTGGACTCCGTGCTCGACCCGGACGTCCTCACCATCGGGTTCGCCCGGCGCGTGCCCTCGTACAAGCGGCTGACGCTGATGCTGCGCGATCCCGAGCGGCTGCGCAGGCTGCTGCTGGACCCGGAGCGGCCGGTGCAGATCGTGGTCGCGGGCAAGGCGCACCCGGCCGACGACGGCGGGAAGCGGCTGGTCCAGGAGCTGGTGCGGTTCGCGGACGACCCCCGGGTGCGTCACCGGATCGTGTTCCTCCCCGACTACGGCATGGCGATGGCGCAGAAGCTCTACCCGGGCTGCGACGTCTGGCTGAACAACCCGCTCCGCCCGCTGGAGGCGTGCGGCACCAGCGGGATGAAGGCCGCCCTCAACGGCTGCCTCAACCTGTCGGTGCTGGACGGCTGGTGGGACGAGTGGTTCGAGCCCGACTTCGGCTGGGCCATCCCCACCGCCGACGGCGTCGGGACCGACGAGGAACGCCGCGACGACCTGGAGGCGAACGCCCTCTACGAGCTGATCGAGGGCCGGGTCGCCCCCCGCTTCTACGACCGGGCCGGCCGCACCGGACTGCCCGTGCGGTGGATCGAGATGGTCCGGCGCACCCTCGTCTCCCTGGGGCCGAAGGTGCTCGCGGGGCGGATGGTACGGGAGTACGTGGAGCGGCTCTACGCCCCGGCCGCGCTCGCGCACCGGGCGCTCACCCCGGACGCCGCGCGGGACCTCGCCTGGTGGAAGGGCCGGGTCAGGGCGGCCTGGCCGCGCGTCGGCGTCGAACACGTGGAGGCCCTGGCCGCCGCCCCCGTGAACGGCACCGCCGAACTCGGGGCCACCCTCACGCTCCGGGTCCAGGTCTCGCTGGACGCGCTGACCCCGGAGGACGTCGAGGTACAGGCCGTCGCGGGGCGGGTGGACGCCCAGGACGTCATCCGCGACGGACGGGCCTTCCCGCTCAAACCGTCCGTCGGCCCCGACCTCGAAGGACGCTGGGTGTACGAGGGCCCGCTCGCGCTGGACCGGACGGGTCCGTTCGGCTACGCCGTACGGATCCTGCCCTCGCACCCGCTGCTCGCGACCCCGGCCGAACTGGGCCTGCTCGCGGGCCCGTCGGAAGCGGACACCGCGGGGCCCGGCCCGGGCGTCGTCCTGCGCTGACCCGGCCTAGGTCCTGTCGTCAAAGTGGCGCGGGCCAGGCGCCACCTTGACGACAGGGCCTAGGAGGAGGCGGGCGGCTGGTCGACCAGCCGCCCGTCCTCCACGAACATCCCGGCCCGCTTCACGCTGCGCAGGGTCGGGATCACCTCCACCTGGCGGACGCCCTCCACCGCGCCGACGCGCTCGGTCAGGTACGTGTACAGCGCCTCGGTGTCCCGGCACACCACCACCGCCATCACATTGGCCGCGCCCGTCACCACCGCCGCGAACGGCACCTCCGGGTGGCCGCCGAGCGCGGCGCCCACCTGCGCCAGCCGCGCCGGCTCGGCGGTCAGCAGCAGCGTCGCCTCCGTCTCGTACCCCAGCGCCGTCGGGACGAGCTCCACGTCGAAGTAGACCGCGCCCAGCTCCCGCAGCCGGTCGAGCCGCCGGCGCGCCGTGGACTCCGAGAGCCCCGAGGCCCCGGCCAGCTCCGGAAAGCCGGCCCGGCCGTCGCGGCCCAGTACGGCGAGCATGGCGAGCTCCGCGTCGTCCAGGCTGTAGCGGTCCGTCGGCGGCGGCCCCTGCGGAGCCGGCCGCTCCAGCGCCGCCGTCTGCTCCGGAGCCAGGGCCTCCAGGCCGAACCAGCGGTCCGGGCCGCCCGAGAAGGTCCGCAGGATGGTGTGCGCGCTGACCCCGGTCACCCGGCGGGTGCGCGGCAGCTTGTCCAGCAGCAGCACGTCGCGGTCCCGGCGGGTCCGCGCCTTCGTCATGCAGTGGATCTCCGTACCGCCGGAGCCCAGCTTCACCCAGGCGATGTCCGGGCGCCGGGCCAGCGCCTCCGCCACCGCCAAGGTGGCGTCCGGCATGCACTGCACCCGCAGCCAGGACTCGAAGAGGCCGACCCGGCGGCCCAGCGGCAGGCCCACCACCCGCACCAGCCCGGCGGCCCGCATCCGGCGGTAGCGCCGCACCACCGTCTGGTCGGAGACCCCCAGCACCTCGGCGAGGCGGCGCAGCGGCACCCGGCCGTCGATCATCAGCCCCTCGATCAGCTGCCGGTCGAGGCTGTCCAGCGCGACGTCTTCCATGGTCTCCTCCATCGCTTTCCATCATTCCAGGGGATTCCATGACCGAAATCCGCCGCACGCCCGTATCTGGTGGAAGGATCCCCGGCCCCGCCTGCCACCTTGGCCCCCTCGAACGAAGAAGGAGAAACCCATGCGCAAGTGGCTGCCGCTGACCGCGGTCTGCCTCGGGGCGTTCATGCTGCTGGTCGACGTCACGATCGTCACCGTCGCACTGCCCGACATGGCCGCCGACATGCACAGCGGGTTCGCCGGCCTGCAGTGGGTGATGGACGTCTACGCCCTGGCCCTCGCCGCCCTGCTGCTCGGCGCCGGCTCGCTCGCCGACCGGATCGGCCGCCGCCGCGTCTACCTGGGCGGCCTCGCCCTGTTCGCCGCCGCCTCGCTCGCCTGCGGGCTGGCCACCGGCCCCGGCGCCCTGATCGCCTTCCGCGCCCTCCAGGGCATAGGCGGCGCGGCCATGTTCGCCACCACCATGGCCCTGCTCAGCTCGGCCTACCAGGGACGCGACCGCGGCGTCGCCTTCGGCGTCTGGGGCGCGGTCAACGGCGCGGCGGCCGCCGCCGGCCCCATCCTCGGCGGCGTGCTGACCGAGCAGTTCGGCTGGCGCTGGATCTTCTTCATCAACCTGCCGGTCTCCGCGCTCGCGGTGTACGTCACCCTCCGCGCGGTCGGCGAATCCCGCGACCCGCGCGCCAAGGGCCTCGACCTGCCCGGCATGGCCACCTTCACGGCCGGCGCCGGCACGCTGACGTACGCGCTGATCCGCGGCGGCGAGGACGGCTGGACCTCCGCCGCCACCCTCGGCCTGTTCGGGCTCGCCGCCGTCGCCTTCGCCGCCTTCGTCGTGGCCGAACTGCGCGGCTCCCACCCGATGCTGGACCTCTCGCTCTTCCGCGACCCGGCCTTCACCGGGATCATGGCGGGCTCGCTGCTGCTCTCCGGCGCCGCCTTCTCGTACCTGATGTACACCTCGCTGTGGCTCCAGTCGGCCGAGGGGATGGGGCCGGTCGGAGCGGGGCTGGTGCTGGTGCCGCTCAGCCTCGCCGCGTTCGTGGTCGCCGCGGCGGCCGGCCGGCTGCTGCACGGGATGCCGGCCCGGCTGACCGTGGGCGGCGGACTGCTGCTGATCGGCGTCGGCGCGCTGCTCCAGGCGCTGCTGCTGGACGCGGGCGACGGCTGGCCGGCGCTGGTGCCGGGGCTGGTGGTGACCGGTGTCGGCGTGGGCGCGGCGACACCGGCGCTGGCCTCGGCCGCGATGGCGGCGGTGGCCCCGGCCCGGGCGGGCATGGCGGGCGGCGCCCTCAACACCTCGCGGCAGCTGGGCAACGCGCTCGGGATCGCGGTCCTGGGCGCGGTCTTCCACGCGGGGCTGCGGTCCGGCCTCGGCGGCGACGGGGCCCGCGAGAGCGCCCGGACGGCGGAGGCGCTGGCCTCGGGGCAGGCGGGCCGGCTGATCGGCGCGGCACCGGCGGGCCAGGCGCGGGAGTCGGTGGCCCACCTGGTGGACCTGGCCTTCGCGAGCGGCCTGCGGGAGACCTTCGTGGTCTCGGGGGCGATGGGCCTGCTGGGCGCGCTGCTGGTGCTGCTCCTCGTACGCACCCCCCGCCCGGCGACGGCTTCGGCGGCGGTCCCGGCCGCCCGGACGGAGGCCGCCGCCACGGATGCGAAGAGGCCGTGACGGAACCCGCCGGACCGGGCCGTACGGACGGCTCCGGCGGTTCTCACGGGTGAACCTTCGAACACGTTGAGCATGCTGAATCGTTTCGGCGGAATCGTCCGCTCCTACGCTTCCCGCGGATGCCACCGGACCGGCATCCGCGGAACCCGAGGAACGGACTCCCCACATGCGTGTTCGCACCACCGCCGCGGCGCTCATCGGCGCCCTCGCGATCGTCCTGCCCGCAGCCGGCCCGTCGCTGGCCAACGACGACGACGGCCGCGAAGGCCGCGACGGCCGCACCCTCGGCGAGCTGCACTACCGGTTCGTCGACGAGAACGGCTACGAGCGCCAGGCGCAGCTGCGCCCCGCGGACAACGACACCTGCTACCGCCTGACCCACACCTCGGAGAGCGACCCGGCCTACCAGGTCCGCAACGAGACCCGGTCCCTCGCGATCCTCTTCGACAACGCCACCTGCGGCGGCCGGGACGTGGAGACGCTCGCGCCGGGCCAGCGCTCGCGCGGGAACGTGTCGGTCGCCTCCGTCCTCTTCGTGCCGACCGAGGAGGGAGAGCACCACGGCCGCCCGGACAACCAGGGCGAGGGCGGCAACGGCAACTGGCAGCACGAGGACGAGGACGAGGGCATCTTCCGCTCGATCATGCGCTCCATGGGCTGACCCGCGGGCCGGGCGGCCCCGCGGCCAATGGAACAGGGCCGCCCGGGGAGGTTTCCTCCCGGGCGGCCCCGTGGTCTTTCGGGTTCAGCCGTGGTTCACACCCTGCCCCGAAGGGGTCAGAAGGTGAGCTTCCAGCTGTTGATGTAGCCGGTGTCCAGGCTGGCGAGGTCCGCTACGCGGAGCTTCCAGGTGCCCTGCGCCACCTCGGAGGAGGCGTTCACGGTGAAGGACTGGACGATGTTGTCCGCGCTGCCGCCGGTGCGGTTGCGCAGGTTGTAGACGGTGCCGTCGGGGGCGACGAGGTCGACCTTCAGGTCACCGACGTAGGTGTGGACGATGTTGACGTCCACCTTGAGGGTGCTCGGGGCGTTGCCCGTGCGGGTCACGGCGATCGGCGACTCCACGGTCGCGTTGTCCGCGATCTGGTAGTCGTTCGTGTTCTCGAACACGTTCTGCTGGGACGTGCCGACGGTCCAGGTGAAGGACGTCGTGCCCGTCTTGCTCGCCGAGTCGGTCACCGTCACGGTCACGTTGGACGTGCCCGCGGTGGTCGCCGTGCCCGAGATCAGACCGGTCGAGGCGTTGATCGACAGGCCGGCCGGCAGGCCGGTCGCCGCGTAGCTCAGCGCACCCGGGTTGGTGCTGGTCGCCTGGACCTGAAGGCTCACAGCGGTGTTGACCTGGGTGGTCTGGTTGGCGATCGGGGTGACCGAGACGCCGGAGGCCGGCGGCCGGGCGCCGACGTTGATGGCCGCCCAGGCGTTGGCCACGTTGTTGTACGTGACCGAGTTGGCCCCGTACAGGTCGGCGGCGGCCTGGAGGGTCGCGGTACGGGCGGCCGCGTAGTTGGTGTTCGACTTGAACAGACCCGTGGTCAGCGCGCGGAACCAGATCTTCGCGGCGGCCTCGCGGCCGATCGCGGTGACCGGGAGGTTGTCGGAGGTCGGCGAGTTGTAGCTGACGCCGTTGATGACCTTGGCGCCGGAGCCCTCGGACATCAGGTAGAAGACGTGGTTGGCCGGGCCCGAGGAGTAGTGGACGTCGATGGAGCCGATGCCCGAGTACCACGCGTCCTTGGAGCCGCCGTCCTTGCTCGGCTTGTCCATGTAGCGCAGCGGGGTGCCGTCGCCGTTGATGTCGATCTTCTCGCCGACGAGGTAGTCACCGACGTCGTTCGGGTTGTTGGCGGTGAACTCGACGTTCGCCGCCATGATGTCGGAGGTCGCCTCGTTCAGACCGCCGGGCTCACCGCTGTAGGTCATGTTGCCGGTGACCGAGGTCAGACCGTGGGTCATCTCGTGCGCGGCCACGTCGATGGAGGTCAGCGGGTGGTTGTTGCCCGTGCCGTCGCCGTAGGTCATGCAGAAGCAGCCGTCGTCCCAGAACGCGTTGACGTACGCGTTGCCGTAGTGGACCCGGCTGTACGGGGCCACGCCGTCGTTGCGCAGGCCGTTGCGGCCGTGCACGTTCTTGTAGTAGTCCCAGGTCAGCTGCGCGCCGTAGGCGGCGTCGGCGCCGGCGGTCTCGCGGTTGGAGGGGGAGCCGTTGCCCCACGTGTCGTCCGGCCCGGTGAACAGGGTTCCGGTGCCGGAGCTGCCCCCGTTCAGGTCGTACGTCTTGTGGTTGCCGCGGCCGGCGTCGGTCAGCGTGTAGTTGCTGCCCGACTGCGAGGTGCCGAGGGTGACCTGGCCGCTGTACTCGGTGTTGCCGACGCCCTTCTCGATCGCCTGCCACTCGGTGATCTTCGCGCCGGTCCGGGCGTCGGTGACCACGTGCAGCTTGCTCGGGGTGACGCCGTCGCTCTGGACACCGCCGACGACGGTCTCGTAGGCGAGGACGGGGGCGCCTTCGGCGGCCCAGATCACCTTGCGGGCGCCCTGCTCGGCCTTGGCGTCCTTGCCGCCGCTCGCCGACAGCGCGGAGAAGGCGGTGCGTTCGGCGGCCGAGGGGGTCACGGCGGCGGAGGTGTCCGCGACCTTGATCTCGTGGTTGGTGGCCTTGGTCACGCTCTTGGTCACGCCGCCCTTGGCGTGGACCGTGAGGTCACCGCCGAGCACGGGCAGACCGTCGTAGGTGCGCTCGTACGTGGTGTGCGTGGTGCCGTCCGCATCCTGGACGACATCGCGGACGATGAGCTTCTCCTTGCCACCGAGACCGAGGGCCTTCGCGGCCTGCGCGGTAGTGGCGTTGGCGCCGGCCAGGAGCGTCGCACGCTCCGAGGCGCTGAGGGCCTTGGGAGCCGCGCCCGGGTTGGCCTGGACGGCCTTGGTCGCCGAGGACGCGGTGGCGTCTGCGGAGGCGGTACCTGCCTGAATGCCTACGGCGAGCATCGCGGCGGCGGCTATGAGGGCGCCGATGGCGGTGGAACGCCTGTGGGGGGTCGGACTCAACGCAGACTCCTTCTGCAAGGGGGTTCCGGACGGCTGGGTGGGCCGCCGGGCAGAGCAGGCTGGTGCGATGAACGGATCGAAGAGTGACAGCTGGCGGCTGCAATGTCAGGGCCGCGTCAAAAGGTTGGCTGGAAACGGTCCGTTGTCCGAGGAGACGTATCCGGTATCCGAACCATTCACCTTTGTGTGGGCGGGCGGGGTCCGCACCCTGGAATGACTGATACCGGTTGTTAACACTTGAGCAACGAGAGATTTCGTTAACCCGAACGGCACTTACCGTACGGGTGTTTGTCGTACTGTTTCCCGGTGCGACAGTCGCCCGCCGTTTGGGGAAGCCGCGGGCAGGCGCCACCGTCATAGACCGCGTGCCAGGGGGGCCCTGTGAGGCATGTTCATTTTCCTGCGCAAACCGTGGCCGGAGCGGCCGCCGAGCCGGCGGGGCCGTTCGCCGTGCCCGCGCGCCGCCTCGGTGACAAGGCGCGCTGGTACCTGCCCGCCGCCGTCACGGCCGACTTCCTCGGCGCGGCCGTCCCCGTGGGCCTGGTCTTCGACGCGGCGCAGCAGGTCCGGCCCGTGTACTGCGCCGCCGCGGCCGCGCTGGCGTGGACCGGAGTGCAGGCGCTGCGGCGGCGTTACACCTCCCGGACGCTCGGAGAATCCCGCGGAGTGCTCCCCGTCCTCCATGACTGGCTGATTCTCATCGGCGTCCTCGCCGTCGCCCGTGTGGTGACCGAGGAGAGCACCCCCCGACTGGCCGCCCTCGGGGCGCTGTTGCCCGCGCTCCTCGTCACCGTCGCCTGCCACAAGCTCACCTACCGCCACCTCACCGCCGCCCGCCGCGAGGCGCAGGCCGTCAGCCGGGTGCTGGTGGTCGGTGAACCCGCGGCCGCCGAGGACGTCATCGCGCACCTCGCCGCCCGCACCGACCACCCGTACGTCGTCGTCGGGGTGGTCCCGGTCGGCGCCGGCGCCCTGGAGAGCGGGGTGCCCGTCGCCGGGCGGCTCGCCCCGCAGATGGCGGACGCGGCGAACGAGGACCCGGCCGCCGTGCTCGGCGCCGTCCGCGCCCACCACGCCGACCTGGTGCTCGTGGCGCCCGGGGCGCGGTTCGCGGGGGAGCGGCTGCGCCGGGTCGCCTGGGCGCTGCACGACGCACGGATGGAACTGGCCGTCTTCCCGGGCCTGGTGGAGATATCCGTCAAGCGGCTGGAGACCCTGTCCGCGGGCGGACTCGCCGTGCTGCGGGTCGCGCCGCCCGTGCGGCGCGGGGTGCAGACCGCGCTCAAGGCGGTGCTGGACCGGATCGGGGCCGGCCTCGGGCTGCTGGCGCTGTCGCCGTTCTTCCTCGCGGTCATGCTGGCGATACGTTTCTCCTCGCGCGGCCCCGCCTTCTACAGCCAGCGCCGGGTCGGCCGCGACGGGGTCCCGTTCGTGATGTGGAAGTTCCGCACCATGGTGGTGGACGCCGACAAGCTCAAGGCCGAGCTGTCCGGGGCCAACGAGAACGACGGCCTGATGTTCAAGATGCGGCGCGACCCCCGGGTGACCCGGGTGGGCCGGCTGCTGCGCCGCACCTCGATGGACGAACTGCCCCAGCTGGTCAACGTACTGACCGGCAGCATGTCGCTGGTCGGGCCGCGCCCGCCGCTGCCGGAGGAGGTGGCCCAGTACGACGAGGTCGAGCTGCGCCGGCTCACCGTGCGGCCCGGTATGACCGGCCTGTGGCAGATCAGCGGGCGGTCGGACCTCTCTTGGGACGAAACGATTCAGCTTGATCTTCAGTACGTCGACAACTGGTCCTTCACCAGCGATGTCGACGTGATGGGCCGTACCCTCCGCGCCGTCGTCGACGGTCGCGGAGCGTACTGACGGCGGGCCGGGGCCCGTGAGATCAGTTCTGCCCGAGCCACCACGCGTACGTCGCGGCGATGCCGTCCCGCAGCGGGACGCCCGGCTTCCAGCCCAGCGAGGTCAGGCGCGATACGTCGAGCAGCTTGCGCGGGGTCCCGTCCGGCTTGGACGTGTCCCAGGCGAGCCGACCCCGGAAGCCGGTCACCTCGGCGACGGTCTCGGCGAGCGCCTTGATGGTGAGGTCCTCGCCGCAGCCGATGTTGACGGGCTCGTCGCCGTCGTAGGTGTTCAGCAGCACGGCGCAGGCGGCCGCGAGGTCGTCGACGTGGAGGAACTCCCGGCGCGGGGTGCCCGATCCCCACAGGGTGACCTCGTCGCGCCCCTGCTCCGCCGCCTCGTGGAAGCGGCGGATCAGCGCGGGCAGGACGTGCGAGGACTCCAGGTCGAAGTTGTCCCCGGGGCCGTAGAGATTCGTCGGCATGGCCGAGATGTACGAGGCCCCGTACTGCTTGCGGTACGACTGGACCTGGACGATGCCGGCGATCTTGGCGAGGGCGTACGCCTCGTTGGTCGGCTCCAGCGGGCCGGTCAGCAGGGCGTCCTCGCTGATCGGCTGCGGGGCCAGCTTCGGGTAGATGCAGGAGGAGCCGAGGAACAACAGCCGTCCCACTTCCGCCTCGTGCGACCCGGCGATCACACTGAGCTGGATCTTGAGGTTGTCCTCCAGGAACTGCACCGGGTACGTGCTGTTGGCCATGATCCCGCCCACCTTGGCGGCGGCCAGCACGACGGCGTCCGGGCGGACGTCCTTCAGGTACGCCCCGGTCGCGGCGGCGTCCCGCAGGTCGAGCTCGGAGCGGCCGCGGGTGAGCACCTCGTGGCCGTCGGCGGTGAGCCGGCGGACGACCGCGGACCCCACGAGGCCGCGGTGCCCCGCGACGAAGACACGGGAGTGCGGGGGCAGGAGCGGCAGCGAACTTGTCATACCGCCGATGATGCCAGTCCGTTGCCGCGGGACTCGGGGGGAGCCCGGATCCGGCGTCCGGATCCCGCGCCCGTCTCCCGCGGTCGCGCACCCCGGGCCGCGGCGCGCGGATCCGGCGCCGCCGCCGGACCGGGCGGCATGTACGGTACGCATCCGGTCCCGGGCACGGGGGCGGCGGCGGGACTCCCGCCCGGCCGGGCGGCCGCCGGCGGCAGGTCGACGCCGGGCCGGAACACAGACCGAGGCGCAGCCTCATCGCACGACAACCAACCCCAGGGGGACCCACATGGGCAAGACCGCACTGATCACCGGCGTCACCGGACAGGACGGCTCCTACCTCGCTGAGCTGCTGCTCTCCAAGGGCTACACGGTGCACGGGCTCGTGCGGCGGTCCTCCAGCTTCAACACGGAGCGGATCGACCACATTTACCAGGACCCGCAGACCGCGAACCGCTCCTTCGTCCTGCACCACGCCGACCTGTCCGACGGCGTCGCCCTGGTGAACCTGCTGCGCGAGATACGCCCCGACGAGGTCTACAACCTCGGCGCCCAGTCCCACGTCCGCGTCTCCTTCGACGCCCCCCTCTACACCGGCGACGTGACCGGCCTGGGCGCACTCCGCCTGCTGGAGGCGATCCGGGCCAGCGGCGTGGACACCCGTATCTACCAGGCCTCGTCCTCCGAGATGTTCGGCGCCACCCCGCCCCCGCAGAACGAGGGCACCCCGTTCCACCCGCGCAGCCCGTACGGCGCCGCCAAGGTCTTCGCGTACTGGACGACCGTGAACTACCGCGAGGCGTACGACATGTTCGCCGTCAACGGGATCCTCTTCAACCACGAGTCCCCGCGCCGCGGCGAGACCTTCGTGACCCGCAAGATCACCCGCGCGGTCGCCCGCATCAAGGCCGGTCTCCAGGACCACCTCTACCTCGGCAACCTCGACGCCGTCCGCGACTGGGGCTACGCCCCCGAGTACGTCGACGCGATGTGGCGGATGCTCCAGCAGGACGAGCCCACCGACTACGTCGTGGCCACCGGAGTCGCCGCCACCGTCCGCGAGTTCGTCGAGGCCTCCTTCGGGCACGCGGGCCTCGACTGGAACGAGCACGTGCGCTACGACCCCAAGTACGAGCGCCCCAGCGAGGTCGACGCCCTGATCGGCGACGCGAGCAAGGCCCAGGACATCCTTGGCTGGAAGCCGACGGTCCTCGTCTCCGAGCTCGCGCAGATCATGGTTGACGCCGATGTCCGCCAGGTCGAGGACCAACTCGCAGGAGTGACCGTCCGTATCGACCGCTGAAGTCGCTCATTTCGCCTACGATTTGCCGTGTCCCGGTCATTCCCACAGCTCTGCGCGGGTGTGGCCGGGGTAAACCTGCCGTATGTCCGTAGTGCGCCCTCCAGGCTGAACCCTGTTGATTCCAAGTTGGTATGCAATGGGTCAAGTGAGGTGACCGGGCCCTCGCGTGAGCCCTAGTCTGCGCCAGTACATATGGCTGTTCGGATAGTTCCAGCCATCAAACCGGGCAATTGCCCTGGGGGGCTCATGCGTAGATCCAGAGGGCTGACTGCTGCCCTCGTCCTGTCACTCGCCGGAGCGGGAACCGGCATAGGCCTGGTGCTGATGCCCGAGGCGTCCGCCATCACCGCGCCCGTGGCCTTCACCGCCGACGAGCTGCCCACCTGGCAGCCGAACGGCGTCGTCTGGGCCATGGCCCAGACGGGCGGTACCGTCTTCGCCGGCGGAACCTTCTCGGCCGTCACCCCGCCCGCGGGCGCCGCCGGGTCCGAGCAGGAAGCCGTGAACTTCGTCGCGCTCGACGCCGCGACGGGCAACCCGACCTCCTGCAAGCTCGCCTTCACCGTCAGCGACGGCACCGCGACGGTGCGCACGCTGGTCGTGTCGAAGGACGGCAAGACGCTCTACGCGGGCGGGTACTTCGGCGCCGTCAACGGCACCCCCGTCTCCAGCGTCGCCGCGATCGACATCGAGACCTGCACCCCCAAGGCCTCCTTCCACCCGGGCTTCCCCTCCACCGTGCGCGCGCTGGCCGTCACCGACGACACGCTCTACGCGGCCGGCGACTTCTCCGCCGTCGAGGGCCAGACCCGCGAGCGCTTCGCCGCGGTCGACGCCGCCTCCGGTGCGGTCAAGCCCTTCGTCGCCAACGCCGACGAGCCCGGCCGCGCCGTCGAGATCAGCAACGACGGCAAGAACGTCCTGCTCGGCGGTGACTTCTTCGACGTCAACGGCTCCAGCACGCACGCCCTGGCCGTCGTGAACGCGACCACCGGCGCCGTCACCAAGACGTACACCAACATCCCGTCGAACTCGGTGGTCAAGGACATCTCCGCCGACGCGACCGGGTACTACACCGGCAACGAGGGCTCCGGCGGCGGCGTCTTCGACGGCCGCATCGGCCTCGGCACCGACTTCAACGAGAAGTGGCGCGACCGCTGCCTCGGCGCGACCCAGTTCGTACTGCCCTACCAGGGCGTGCTCTACAGCTCCTCGCACGCGCACGACTGCTCGCTGGAGAACCAGTTCCCCGACGGCAAGCGCAACTTCCTGCTGGCGCAGCTGACCGACCACCAGGGCGTCGCCCCCGCGCCCGTGGACGGGTTCGTGCCCAGCCCCGCCAAGCTCGGCTGGCACCCCACCGCGAACGACGGCATCGGCGAGGGCATCGGCCCGCGCGTCATGTCCGTCTCGGAGAAGAACGACGTCAAGTACCTCTGGGTCGGCGGTGAGTTCACCGTCATCAACGGCAAGGAGCAGCAGGCCCTGACCCGCTTCGCCTCCACCGGCGACATCGGCGCCCCGACCACCCCGGTCGCCAGCGCCTCCAGCGTCAAGCCCGGCGAGGTCCAGGTCCGCTGGCGCACCAGCTACGACTCGGACGACAGCAAGCTGACCTACCGCGTCTACCGCAACGGCTCGGCCTCGCCGGTCGCCACGGTGACCGCGGAGTCCCTGGAGTGGGAGCGCCCCCAGGCCTCCTGGAACGACACCACCGTCAAGGCCGGCCAGTCGTACAGCTACCGGGTGACCGCCACCGACGCCGCGGGCAACACCAGCGCCCTGTCGGCCGCGGTCTCCGCCACGGTCCCGACCTCGGTGCAGTCGTACCCGAACCAGGTCCGCGCCGACGGCGCCAACCTGTACTGGCGCTACGACGACACCGTCAGCCCGTACGTCGCCGACTCCTCGGCCGGCGGCAACACCAGCGGCATCCAGCTGAACGCCCCGGCGCTGCGCCAGAGCCCGGGCGCCGTCACCGGCACCAGCACGGCGATGGGCTTCAACGGCACCAGCCAGCAGGTGTACAGCGACCACCGCCAGTCGGTCGGCGCCGCCTTCAGCGTCGAGACGTGGTTCAAGACCAACACCACGCGCGGCGGCAAGCTGATCGGCTTCGGCAACAACAACGCCCGCAGCAGCGGCACGTACGACAAGCAGATCTACCTGACCAACACCGGCCGGGTGGTCTTCGGCGTCTCCAACGGCTCGGCGCGGACCGTCTCCACCGGCCTGTTCGAGGCGTACAACGACAACAAGTGGCACCACGTCGTCGGTACGCAGGGCCCCGGCGGCATCACGCTGTACGTGGACGGCCAGAAGAAGGACTCCTCCAGCGCCACGGGCAACTTGACGTACCAGGGCTACTGGCACGCCGGCGGCGACAACCTCTCCGGCTGGCCGACCAAGCCGACCAGCAACTTCTTCGCCGGTCAGCTCGACGAGACGGCCGTCTACCCGACGGCGCTGACGCAGACCCAGGTCAAGAACCACTTCGACCTGGCCAAGGCCCCGACCGACACGGTCTCCGAGGTCACCGCGACCGAGGACACCTACGTCAACCAGGGCGCCCCGAGCACCGCCTACGGCGCGTCGACCTCGCTCGCGGTGCGCGGCACCTCGGCGTACGAGACGTACCTGCGCTTCAACCTGCCGGCCGCCCCGGCCGGGCAGGTCCTGAAGGCCGCGTCGCTGCAGTTCAAGACCACGACGCAGGCCGGTGCCGGTACGACCGACACGGTGTCCGTGGTTCCGGTCACCGGTACCTGGACCGGTGCGGGCACCACCTTCACCACCAAGCCGGCCCTCGGCTCCAGCCCGCTCGGCGCCATCGCGGGCGTCGCGGACGGCTCGGCCGTCCACAGAGTGGAGCTGGACACCACCGCGCTCACCCCCGTGCTGGGCACCACGTACGGCGTGGGCCTGAAGAGCACGGGCACCGATCCGCTGTGGATCTGGTCCTCGGAGGCGACGGCCGCGGACGCCGCGCCCGAGCTGGTGCTGACCTTCGGCGCCAAGTAGTCACCGCGTGACGCACGCCGCGGGGCCCGCCTTCCCGGGCCGGGCCCCGCGGCTCCTCTCTACCAGTAAGTACGGGAGCCACCTGATGTACCGACGCTCCGCAGCGGCTGCTGTTCTGCTGGCCGCCGCCCTGACGCTGACCGCCTGCGGTTCCGGCGGCGACAAGGCCGAACCCGCCGCCGCGGCCAAGCCGAAGCCGCCCGCCGCCTCGTCGGTGCCCGACCCGGCGGACTCCCCGGCCGCGTCCGCCCCGGCGGCGGCGGCCGAGGCGAAGCCGACGGGTCCGGTGCTGCCGGACGCGAAGCTCACGCCGAAGACGGGCACCTTCAAGCCCAACGAGAAGCAGTACCTGAGCGGCCGGGTCCCCGAGAAGATGGATCCGGCGGCGGTCCTGCAGAACGGGCAGGAGTCCTGCCAGCGGGTGGAGCGCACCGCCAAGCGCGACAAGGACGCGGCGACCGGGTCCGTCATCGCCGGGGAGATCCCGGCGGCGAAGGACGCGATCACGATCCTGTGCCCCGAGCAGAAGCCGATCCTGGACGCCGCGGCGAAGGGCTTCCCCGACGGCACCCGCAAGTCGCCCGCGGCGGGCAGCTACCGGGCGCTGACCCAGAGCACCACCTGCACCTGGGAGTCCCGCTCCAAGGACGGCTCGGTCCTCTCCGCGGGCCCGGAAGCCCCGCTCAAGGCGGGCGACAAGATCGTCGCCACGATCCCGGCGGGCACCGCCGAGTTCACCTCCACGGGCTGCTACGCCTGGGTCCCCGCGTAACCCCCCGGCTCCCGTACACGCCCCCGGCGACCGCGACTGCGGCCGCCGGGGGCGTTTTCTCGTACGGGCCCGGGGTACCCGCGTGTTCACACGAACAGCGACTACGGAGGCGGAACCATGGGAGGCATCGGCGGCTGCATCGCCCTGATCGTGGTGGGGGCTGTCCTCACCTTCGCGAGCGACTGGAAGATGGACGGGGTCAACCTGGACTTGGTCGGCCTGATCATGATGGCGGCCGGCGCCCTCGGCCTCGCCGTCTACGCGAGCGTCTTCAAGCGCCGCCGCACGGCCGCCCTCCCGGTGGTGGACGAAACCCGCCGCGACATCCTCTGACCCCCGGCCCCCCCGCTGCCGCCCTACGCCGGACGCCGCGCGCCCTCGTAGACGGGGAGGAGGGTGTCGAGGACGGCGTCCATCGAGAAGGATCCGGCGGCCAGTTCGCGGGCGGCGGTGGAGGCCTTGGTGTTCGCTGCGGGGTCCAGCAGGGCGAGGACCGCCTCGGCCACCCCCGCCGGGCCCGGAGTGATCGCCCGGCCCGCGCCCGCGGCGGAGATGTCTCGGGCCAGGCCGTTGGAGTGGGTGACCACGGAGGGGACGCCGACCGCCAGGGCTTCCAGGACCGACATCGGGAACGGCTCCTCCACCGAGGGCAGGACGTACACGTGGGCCCGCCGCAGTTCGGACAGGACCTGCCCGGCGGCGAGGGCCCCCGGCACCGTGAAGCGCGCGGACAGGCCGAGCGCCTCGATCCGGGCCCGGACCGCCGCGAGCTCGCCCTCGTCGGGGCCGGCCACCACGAACTCGGCGTCCGGGTGCGCCGCGAGGACGGCCGGGGCCGCGTCCACGAAGTCCACCGGGCGTTTGCGGGCCTGGAGCCGCGCCGCGTACAGGATGCGCGGCGGGCCCGAGGGGGCGGGCCGCTCCTCCTGCGCCGGGGTGCCGTTCACCAGGCGCACCGCCCGCGCGAGCGGGCCCCGGGTGACCGCCTCCAGGCCCTCCCGCTCGTGCGGGGTCAGGTACAGCAGGGCGTCCGCGCCGCGCAGCAGCCGGCGTACCGCCACCGCGTCCAGCACCTTGGCCAGCAGCTTCTCGCTCGGGTCCACCATGCCGTGGGTCTGGAGCACCAGCGGCTTGCGGGACCGCAGCGCCGCCAGGGCCACGGGCAGCGTCACCAGGTCCCGCGCCAGGTGTACGTGGACGAGGTCAGCGTCCCGTACGAGCCGGCTCGCCGACGCCAGCAGGGCCGGCGAGGTCATCCCGCTGAAGCCCAGCGGAAGCAGCCGCCGCGCCGGGAACAGCTTCGCCGGCACCCCCTCGACCGACGTCGGCCACGGCTCGGGGAACCCCTCGCCCAGCGCCAGCAGCCGCGCCTCGTGGCCGCGCTCCCGCAGTCCCTTGGCCAGGTTCAGCGCGACCCGGACCGGGCCGCCGAAGGCGTGCGAGGGGGAGTGCAGGGTAACGGCGTGCAGGACTCTCACTTGGGCTCCTCGACCGGGCGGCGCTGCCCGTCCATCGTCTGCAGGGTCAGTGCGGGAAGGTTTCTGTGGACGATCGCCCCGGCGCCCGCGACCGCGCAGCGGCCGATGGTCACCCCGGCCAGCACGGTCGCCCGTACGGCCACCCACGCGCCGTCCTCGACCACGATCGGGGCGTTGCGGTAGCGGAAGTCGGCCGCCCGGTGGTCGTGCGAGCCGGTGCACAGCATGGCCTCCTGCGAGACGCACACGTGCGAACCGATCGTCACCGGCTCCAGGTTCAGCACCCAGGCGCCCTCGCCGATCCAGGTGTGGTCCCCGACGCTGAGCTTCCACGGCCACAGCACCCGCACCTTGTGCCGGATCAGCACCCCCTCGCCGATCCGCGCCCCGAACGCCCGCAGCAGCGCCACGCGCAGCCGGGCCGGACAGAACCACGCCATGAACAGCGTGTTCATCACGGCGAACCAGAGCGCCTGCGTCAGCAGCCCGCGCCCCTTGTCGTAACCGGCCAGCGTGAACGCAGGAAGATCCCGCAACGGTCGCCCCTCAGCCTCTGCCCCCCGGCGCCTCCCCGGGCGCCGCCCGCTCAGATTAGACTGCGCGCGGACCAGGCACATGGGGTGGGGGCAGCAGTGGCAACGGACATACGCAAAGCCCCCGTCGGCCCGCCCGTCGACCCGCCCTCCGGCCCGCCGTCCGGGCCCCCGTCACCCCCGCCGCCACGCCCCCCGTCACGCCCGCCCGTCCCCGACTTCGAGGACGAGCGGCGATGGGGCCGGGTCACCACCCCGCGCACCCTGCTCTCCCGCGCGCTGTCCGTACCGCTCATCCTCGGATTCACCGTCTTCCTGCCGCTGTTCGTGGCCGTCCAGTCCGGCGACGGGCAGCGCGACGCGGCCTTCTGGCTCCAGCTCCTGCTCACCATGTACGCGGGCGCCCGGCTCTCCGCGATGGTGCTGACCAGCCGCCGCAAGCTGCTCCAGGGCTCGTTCTGGCTCTTCGTCTACATGGCGATGGGCGTCGCCCCGCTCGCCCAGGCGGTCCTCGGCCGGGTGCCGACCCCCGTCGTCGGCCCGCGGTCCGACCTCACCATCGCCATCGGGCTGGTGCTGCTCGGCTGTACGGCGTTCGACGTCGGCGTGCTGCTGGCCCGCCACCGGCCGGCGGGCCGCGCGGGCGGCTCCCAGAAGGAGGCGCGGCCGGTCATGGCGCACCGGCGCCGGCTCCAACTGCTCACCGGCATCGCGTTCCTGTGCAGCGCGGCGTTCATCATGAAGCTCGGCGGCCCGGCCGTGTTCTTCTCCAGCCGGCAGGAGATCATCGCCGGCATCGAGGAGGCGGGCGTCTCCAACGGCGACGGCCAGGCCGGCCAGGCGCTGCTGCGCGGCTTCGGCACGGTCCCGGCGCTGCTCGCGCTGCTCCTCTACACCCGCTGGCTGATCACCTCGAAGTTCGCCCGCCGCAAGGTCTCCGTCATCGTGACCTGGGGTGCGCTGACGGTGCTGAACCTGGTGGTCAACAACCCGGTCTCGAACCCCCGGTACTGGTTCCTCACGGTCATGTTCGCGATGCTCTTCACCGTCTTCCCGGTGAGCGCCGCGATGTACCGGGTGGCGCTGTCGATGGCCGTGGTCGTGGCCCTGCTCGTGTTCCCGTTCGCGGACCGCTTCCGCTACGACGAGAAGAACTACAAGCCGGTCGAGACGACCTCGTTCCTGGAGCCGATGGCGCTCAAGGACTACGACCAGATCGGCATGTTCGCGAACACGATCACGTTCTCGAACTCCGGCCCGGGCCATTTCTACGGGCGCCAGCTCGCGGGCTCGGTCTTCTTCGCGGTGCCCCGCTCGATGTGGCCGGGCAAGCCTCGGGACACGGGGGTGATGGTCGGCCAGTGGATGGGCACGGTCAACACCAACCTGTCCTCTCCCGTCTGGGCCGAGCTGTGGCTGGACTTCGGCCCGCTGGGCATGGGCGCCGGACTGCTGGCGATGGGGTACGCCTCCGCCCGCGTCGACCGCCGCTACGCCAAGCGCGCCACCCGCAGCTCCCCGCCGGGCAGCCTGATCTCGGTGGTGGTGCCGCTGGTCGCGGGGTACTCCTTCATCCTGCTGCGCGGCCCCCTGCTCCAGGCGTCGGGCCGCGTCGCGATCGCGGCGCTCTGCCTGGCGCTCGTCGCCACCTACCGCCAGGACAAGGCCACCACCCTGCGCTGACCGGCCCCGGAGCGGGGCCCGCCGGCGGGGAGGTCAGGCCGGGGCCGGCGCCGGAGCCGGGACCGGGGTGGCCGGGAGGCGGGAGACGCGCAGCCAGGCGGCGGCCGCCTTGAGGGCGGAACCGGCGGCCAGGCCCCAGGCCGCGCCGGTCACGCCGAACGCCGCGTAGCCCCCCAGCAGGAGCGCCACCGACAGCAGGGAGAACACCACCTGCAACGACAGCGTCGCCTTCGGGTTCAGCACCCGCAGGGTCAGCAGGGCGCAGGTGCCCAGGCCCATCACCGCGTACTGGGCACCCGTCGCCGGCAGGAGGGCGGCGGCGGCGTCCCAGGTGTCGCCCAGGAGCTGTCGGCCCAGCCGCCCGGGCAGCGCGTGGAGCACCGCCGCCCAGGCGCCGCCCAGCACCGCGAGGGCCGAGCCCATCAGCACCGTCAGCCGGACCACGCCGCGCTTGCCCGACGCCCGCCCCACCACCGGCGGGCCGAACGCGTTCGCCGAGTTGAACAGCACGTTCAGCGGCCCGAACAGCGTCGTCGCGCCCCGCAGCGCGCCCACCGCCAGCGGGGTCGCGAACAGGCCGAGGCCGAGGACCGCCAGCTGGCTGGAGCCGTTGCCCACGGCGAACTCGATCACGAAGCGCTGCCCCAGGTGGCCGCGCCGCAGATAGGGCGTCAGGTCCGCCACCGCGCCCCGTACGTACGGGCGCAGCAGCCACAGCCCCAGCGCCAGCGCCGGCAGCGCCGAGACGCCCCACACCAGCACCAGCCGCCCCGCCGACGCCCCCTCGGGCTGCGCCAGCAGCGCCGGGACCACGCACACCAGCCGCAGCGCGTCGGCGGCCAGCGCCCGCTCGGGCGTCCGCAGCGCGGAGAAGCAGTACCGCAGCCCGTCCTGCACCAGCACCAACGGCAGTACGAGGCCCAGCGCGAGGAACGCCCACCCCGCCGGCCCCGGCAGCAGCAGCCCGAGGCCCGCGAGCGCCGCGCCCACGACCGCGGCGGCCACGCCGGTGAAGGCCACCGCCGACCGGCACACCGCGCCGAGCCGCTCGCCCTTCTCCAGCACCACCGTCTGGCCGACGTAGGCCATGTTCAGCCCGAGCAGCACGCTGAACGCCACGTACACCATCGAGAAGTCGGCGAAGGCGGCGGCCGACGACAGCCGGGCGGCGAGCACCAGCACCAGGATGTTCGTGGCGCTCGACGCCGCCTGGTCCAGGACCGAGGAGACCGCCGCGAGGCCGCGTCGGCTCACCTGCGGCCCGTACGGACCGTACGCAGGGCGACGGTGTCGCTGCCGTCACCGGGAACCTGCCGCTCGGGCCGGTCCTCGTCCCCGTCGCCGCCCTCGCCCCCGGCCGCCCGGGCCGGAGCTTCGGCGGCGGGCCGCGCAGCGGGGGCCTCGGTGGCCCCGGCGGACTTCTTGCCCCGGCCGCGCTTCTCGCCGGGCAGCGGCGCGTGCAGCACCGCGCCCAGCACGGTGCCCCCGGCCCCGCTGATCAGCTCGCGGATCCGGACCAGGTCGCTGCGGTGCACGGCGCGCGGGTCGCACACCACGAGCACACCGTCCACGCGGTCCACGAGGGCCAGCGCGTCCGCGTACGAGAGCACCGGAGGGGCGAGCACCACGACGGTGGAGTTGGGGGAGTCGGCCTCGGAGATCAGCCGGGTCGCGCGCGGAGAGGTCAGCGCGCGGGCGACGTTGCGCGCCCGCTCGCCCGGGATCAGGTCGAAGGCGCCCGACTCCCCGGCGTCCACGACGAGCTGGCGCCCGTCGGGCCAGTCGTGGTCCCCGTGCCCGGGGTGCCCGCCGGCGGGCGCGCCGCCCGGCGACCGGCTCCAGCGCGGCCGGCCGCCCGCGTCGGTGGGCAGCTGGCTGGCCAGGACCGGGGTGCGCAGGTCGGCCTCGATCAGCAGCACGTCCTTGCCGGTCTCGGCGAACGAGGCGGCCAGGTTCACGGCCACCGCCGCGGCGGTCTCGCTGCTGCCCCGCGGGGCGACCACGAGCAGCCGGCGCCGGTCGGCGAACCGGGCGTCGTAGGCGAGCCGGAAGGCCACCGAGCGGAACTCCTCGGCGAGCCGGGGATCCTCCTCGCCGGCCGCGAGCAGCGGTCCGCCGCCGGTCTTGTTCCGGGGCAGGGAGCCCAGTACGGGCGCCCGCAGGGCCCGGGCGACATCGCCCTCGGAGCGCGGCGCCGGGTCGAAGACGAGCCGTACCCACGCGGCGAGCAGGCCGAGCGCGAGGCCCACGGCCGCGCCGAGCGCGAGCGACATGGGCAGGCCCGGGCCGTCGGGCGCGGTGGGCGCGGCGGCCGGGCTGGTGACCCGGCCGGGGGTCATGTCGAGCGCTTCGAGCTTGGTGATGCTGTTGTTGTAGCGGCCGACCTCGCTCTGCAGGTCGGTCTTGGTGGAGGTGGCCGCGTCGCGCGTGGCGCCGGCCGGCATCTTGGCGATGTCCTTGGCGAGGTCGTCCAGTTGCTTGGCGACCGGGTCGCGCTGGTCCTGGTAGCCCTTGACCATCTTGTCGCGCGTGACGTCGAGGGCCTCCTGCCGCTTGAGCAGGTACGCCTCGGTCATCGCGTTGGCGCGCCGGGCCGCCTCCTTGGGGGAGGACGCGGTGTAGGTGAAGCGGAGCACCATCGTCTGCGGCGGGTTCGTCACCTGGAGACCACCGCGCAGGGCGGCGAAGCCGGCCGCGGGGATGCCGAGCTTCTTCGCCGCCTCGCCGGCTATGGAGCTGGAGAGAGCGACCTGCCGCTCCGAGCCGATGTTGATCGCCTTGTCGGGCGCCAGGCTCGGGTTGAAGGGATCGTCGGTGGGGGCGCGCAGGACCACGTCCGCGACGGAGACGTACGTGTCGGCCGTGGAGACGCCGAGGTAGACGCCGCCCAGCAGGCCTATCCCGATGCCGGCCCCGATGAGGCGCCGGTAGCGCAGGAGTTGCCGGAACTGGTCCCTCAGGAGATCCGGCTCGTCCTCGGCCGGGGGCGCCGCTGGGCGGTTCGTCTCGATCACGTCCGGGGACCCCCAAGTGCTTCGTCGATCAGTGCGTCGATACGGGCCAGGCCCGCCTCGCGGCTCAGGTGCGCCGCCACGTGGCGCGGTCCGGCCGCTCCCAGCCGGTCCGCCCCCTCGGGGTCCTGCGCCAGGGCCCGTACGGCCTTCAGCAGGGCGTCCGGGTCCTCCGGCGGTACGAGCACCCCCGCGCCCGAGCGCTCCACCTCCTGGGCGGTGCCGCCCAGCGCCGCGACGGAGGCGACGACGGGCCGGCCGGCCTGGAAGTAGGAGGTGAGCTTGGACGGCACGCTCATGTCCATCACGGCCGCGTGCTGCGTGACCGCGAGGACGTCCGCCGCGGCGAGGATATCCGGGAACTCGCCGTCGGCGGCAGGGGGGATGATGTCCAGATTCGGTACGTCGGCCGCGAGGCCGGCCAGGGCCGCGCGCTGACTGCCGTCCCCCATGAGGACGAAGCGGACGTCCGGATCCAGCCGGGCCGCGCCGACGAGGACTTCGAGGCCCTGCTTGAGGCCCATGTTCCCGGAGTGCAGGACGACCGTCTGGCCGGGGGCCCAGTCGAGGTGCCGGCGGGTCTCGCCGCGCGGCTTGGTCGGCTGGGGCACGTGCGACCAGTTGGGGACGATCCGGATCTTCCCCGGGTCCACGCCGAGGCCCACGACGCGGTCCACGAAGGTCTCGTGGATGACACCGACGAGGGTGGCCCGCTTCAGGGCGTACGACTCGGCGCGCCCGGCGAACGCGGCCGCCTTGTCGCCGCCGCTGATCCCGCTCTGCGCGGCGGCGGCGCCCATCAGGTCCTGGACGACCGGGACGAACGGGACCTTCCAGCGCGCCGCGAGCCGGGCGGCGATGACCCCGCCCGCGAGGCTGGGCATCTGGGCCAGGACCGCGTCCGGCTTCGGCATCCGGGGCGGGGCCACGGCGCCGTGCAGCAGAATCGATCCTTCAAAAAGGGCCCGCTTCACGGCGGTCTGACGCGCCGGCACGGTGTGCGCACGCCGGTGCACGGTGACCCCCGCGCGCTGCTCCGTGCGCCGGAGCGCCCCCTTGTACTCGGGCTCCAACGACCACGCCGGATAGTGCGGCATGCCCGCCAGGACGTGGGTCTCGTGGCCGAGATCCGCCCAGTGCTCCGCGATCTGGGTGGCGTACGGGCCAATGCCCGCGTGCTCGGGAGCGTAATTGGTGGAAACCAGCAACAGGCGCCGGTGACCGGATCTGGACACTGAACGTCCCCTTCTCCCCTGGATGATGCGCACGTCACCCTATTCGTTCACCCGTGTGAAGAGGAACGTGCACGCTATTGTCTGCTAATCCGCCACACCGGGGGGTGTGGCTGCTGGGGGGTACTCATGACGGAGCGCGACATGTCCGACCTTGGCGCGACCGCGCGCAGACCGTATCGAGTCGGCTACGCGCCCGGCGCGTACGACCTGTTCCACATCGGGCACCTGAACATCCTCCGGCACGCCCGGAGTCAGTGCGACTACCTGGTGGCCGGAGTCGTCTCCGACGAGATGGCCGAACGGGCCAAGGGCCGCCGCCCGATGATCCCGCTCGTCGAACGGCTGGAGATCGTCCGCAGCGTCAAGTACGTGGACGCCGCGTTCGTCGAGACCGTCCCGGACAAGGTGGAGACCTGGAAGCAGGTCCGCTTCGACGTCATCTTCAAGGGCGACGACTGGCGGGACACCCCCAAGGGCGACAAGCTGGAGAAGGACTTCGCCGCCGTGGGCGTCGACGTCGTGTACTTCCCCTACACCGTCCACACGTCCAGCACCCAGCTGCGCCGGGCGCTGGACGCGCTCTCGCAGCCGCTCAGCGCGGAACGGCGCTGAGCTCGCGGAACCACTTCGCGAGGAACGCCACCAGGAACAGGGCGGCGACGGCGCCCAGTCCCGCGTAGGCCCAGCGGAACAGGTCCCCGCCGCCGAGCAGCAGGAACACCAGGCAGAACACCCCGTAGTCCACCGGCAGCAACGCCACCGCGCGCACCGTCGACGGCGCGGCGGCGGGGCTGCCCGGCGCGGGCTTCGGTTTCAGCTTCTCGGTCAGCAGTCCCCCGAAGAAGGTGACGACGGAGGCGAACTGGAAGCCCAGGGGCACCAGCAGCCAGCCGTCCCCGCCCGTCCCGTACGCCTCGGGGAAGCGGTAGAAGGCGATCAGCACACAGGTGTGCAGCGCCGTCAGCTTGGCGCAGTCCACTACGTGGTCGAGCCACTCGCCGGCCGCGCTCCCGCCCCCGCGCAGCCGGGCCAGCTGCCCGTCCGCGGAGTCGAAGGCGAACCCGACCGCGAGCGCGGCCCACACGGCGATCCCCAGCCCCCACGAGGGCGCGGCGAGCGCGACGGCGGCGACGGCGGCGAAGCTGAAGGCGGCACTGACCAGCGTCACCTGGTTCGGGGTGAGCCCGAGCGCGTACGACCCGGCGGCCAGGTACCGCCCGGCGGGCCGGTTGACGAACCGCGAGTAGAGCGACACCCCCTTCGCCGACTTCTGCGCCCCGCGCAGCTCTCGCAGAGCGGTCCCGAATCCTGCCATCTACGCAAGCCCCCTTGAACGTATGTACGTAGGAAGGGCACATCATCGCAGGGCGAACGAAGCCTTCCCCTCCGGATGTGCCCTGACGTCCCGGAGCAGCAGTACGGACAGGTTCGCGGCGGCCGTGAGACCGGCCGCGACGAGCAGCGGCGCCGTCGTCCCGGTGACCGCGGCGAGCGGGGCGGCCGCCGCCAGCCCCAAGGGGCGGGCCGCGAAGGAGATCAGGGTGTCGAAGGACCCCACCCGCCCCAGGGTCTCCAGCGGGATCCGGCGCTGGATCTCCGTCTCCCACAGAGGGCTCAGCACCCCCACCCCGAACATGGCGGCGCAGAAGGCGCCTGCCGTCACGGCCGTCGGCAGCCGCAGCGCGAACGCGGTGAGCGGCAGGGCCTGGAGCGAGGAGGCCACGGCCACGGCGACCAGCGGCCGCCGCACGGGCAGCCGGCCCGCCACCCAGACCCCGGTGAGCAGCCCGGCGGTGCCGAGCTGGGTGAGGAGCACCCAGGTGCCGGCCCCGCCGAGGCTCTCCACCGCGATCAGCGGGCCGAGGGTGAGCAGCAGTCCCGCCGCGAGGTGCCAGACCCCGTGGGCCAGCACATTGGCCAGGAACCACGGGTGCCGCCGGGTCTCCGCCCAGCCCGCCCGCAGCTCGCCGAGGAATCCGGCCCGCGCGGCGGCCCGTTCGGGCGGCGGGGTGCGCACCCCGCCGAGGGTGAGCGCGGAGCAGACGAACAGCGCGCCGGTCAGCACCGAGGACCAGCCGGCGCCGACGCCGAGCACCACCGCGCCCGCGGTGGCCGGCCCGGCCAGCTGCGCGAGCCCGTTCGCCACCCCGAGCCGGGCGTTGACCCGCAGCCGGTCCGGCGCCGGGACGGCGGCGGCCACCAGGGTCCGGGCCGAGGGGTTGCCGAAGGCCACGGCGGCCCCGGTCACGGCGGCGAGCGCCGCGAGCGCGGGTATCCGTACGGGGCCGGTCAGCAGGATCGCGCCGGTGCCCAGCTGCGCGGCGGCGCGGGCGAGGTCGGCGGCGAGCACCACCCGGCGGGCGGGCCAGCGGTCGGCGACCACGCCCGCGAGGGGCAGCAGGAGCACCATCGGGAGCATCTCGGCGGCGAGCACCAGCCCGAGGTCCCCGGCCGAGCCGGTGCGGATCACGGCGAGGGTGAGGGTGGTGGGGATCAAGGCGGTGGCGAGGGCGGCGAAGGTGCGGCCGGCCAGCAGCCGCCGGATGGTCGGGGTCATACCGGGGAAGATATTTCGCCAGCGAATCATTCGTCAACGAAATACTTCCTCCCGGATGCGATACTGCCGTCCATGGAGAGGGAGCGCACCGAGGATTCCGTCGACCGGCACATCGCCCGCTGGAGCGGCAAGGTCCCCTTCGACGTGCCCACGGAGGCGGTCATCACCCGCATCCAGCTGCTGGCCAAGCACGTGAACACCGGCAAGGAACGGGCCCTGGCAAAGACCGGCCTCCAGCGCTTCGAGTTCGAGACCCTGCACCGGCTGGCCTCCCGGGGCACTCCCTGGCGGGCCCCCTCGGCCGAACTCGCCGCCGAACTGGTGCTCTCCCCGGCCGGGATGACCGGCCGCCTCGACACCCTGGAGAAGTCCGGGATGGTGCGCCGGCTGCGCGCCGCCGGCGACCGCCGCCGGGTCGAGGTCGAGCTCACCGACGAGGGCCACCGGCGCTGGACCGAGGCCATGCGCTGGCGCGGCATCGCCGAGGCGGAGCTGATCGCGCCCCTCGACGACACCGACCGCGCCGCCCTCGCGGCCCTGCTCAAGCGGATGCTGCTGCAGGCCGAGACCCGCTGAGCGGGCCCCTCGGTCCACCACCCTCGGTCCACCACCCTCAGTCCACCACCTTCAGCAGCAGCACCGACCGCGCCGGCACCGTCAGCGTCTCGCCGCCCCGGTGACGGGTGGCCGGCGGGGCGGCCTGGTCCTCCCGCGAGGTGTCGAGCACCAGTTCGTACGCCGCCGCCCACGGCTCGCCCGGCAGCACCCAGGCCGCCGGCCGGTCCCCGGCGTGCAGCAGCGCCAGGAAGCTGTCGTCCACCACCTTGCGGCCCCGCTCGTCGCGGCCCGGGATGTCCCGGCCCGACAGGTACAGACCCAGCGCGGCGGCCGGCGCGTACCAGTCCCGCTCGGTCATCTCCGCCCCCGCCGGGGTGAACCAGGCCAGGTCCCGCAGCCCGTCCGCGCCCTGCGGGCGCCCCGAGAAGAACGCCCGCCGCCGCAGCACCGGGTGCGCGTGGCGCAGCGCGATCAGCCGGCGGGCCAGGCCGAACAGCTGCTGCCAGGACGGGTCCGACAGCAGCGACCAGTCCACCCACCCCGTCTCGTTGTCCTGGCAGTACGCGTTGTTGTTGCCGCCCTGCGTCCGCCCGAACTCGTCGCCCGCCACCAGCATCGGCACCCCGGTCGACAGCAGCAGGGTGGTCAGCAGGTTGCGCAGCTGCCGCCGCCGCAGGATCCCGATCCGGGCGTCGTCGCTCTCCCCTTCCGCCCCGCAGTTCCACGACCGGTTGTCGTTCGTCCCGTCCCGGCCCGCCTCCCCGTTCGCGTCGTTGTGCTTGCGCTCGTACGAGACCAGGTCGCGCAGGGTGAACCCGTCGTGCGCGGTGATGAAGTTGACCGAGGCGTACGGCCGCCGCCCGCCCCAGGCGTACAGGTCGCTCGACCCCGACAGCCGGTACCCCAGATCCCGTACGTCGGGCAGCGCGCCCCGCCAGAAGTCCCGTACGGCATCCCGGTAGCGGTCGTTCCACTCCGTCCACAGCGGAGGGAACGCGCCCACCTGGTAGCCGCCCGAGCCCACGTCCCACGGCTCGGCGATCAGCTTCACCCGGCGCAGCACCGGGTCCTGGGCGATCACCGCCAGGAACGGCGACAGCATGTCCACGTCGTGCATGGACCGGGCCAGCGCCGCCGCCAGATCGAAGCGGAAGCCGTCCACCCCCATCTCCGTCACCCAGTACCGCAGCGAGTCGGTGATCAGGCGCAGCACGTGCGGCCGCCCCGCGTGCAGGGTGTTCCCGCAGCCCGTGTAGTCGGAGTACCGGCGCTGGTCGGACTGGAGCCGGTAGTAGCCCCGGTTGTCGATCCCGCGCAGCGACAGCGTCGGGCCCAGCTCGCCCGCCTCCGCCGTGTGGTTGTAGACCACGTCGAGGATGACCTCGATCCCCGCCGCGTGCAGGGCCCGCACCATCCGCTTGAACTCGCCGACCTGCTGGCCGGCCGTACCGCTCGACGAGTAGCCCGCGTGCGGGGCGAAGTAGCCGACCGAGTTGTAGCCCCAGTAGTTGCGCAGTCCCCGCCGCAGCAGGTGGTCCTCGTGCGCGAACTGGTGCACCGGCAGCAGCTCCACCGCCGTCACGCCCAGGTCCGTCAGGTGCTCGATCGCCGCCGGGTGGGCGAGGCCCGCGTAGGTGCCGCGCAGTTCCTCGGGAACACCCGGATGGCGCATCGTGAACCCGCGCACGTGCAGCTCGTAGATCACCGAGTCGGCCCACGGGGTCTTCGGCCGGACGTCGTCCGCCCAGTCGTCGTCATCGTGGACCACCACCCCCTTGGGGACGTGCGGGGCGGAGTCCCGGTCGTCGCGCACGGTGTCCGCGATGTACTGCTGCGGCCAGTCCCGGACGTGCCCGTACACCTCCGGCGGCAGCGTGAAGTCGCCGTCGACGGCCCGGGCGTACGGGTCCAGCAGCAGCTTCGCCGGATTGTGCCGGGCGCCCGTCCAGGGGTCCCAGCGCCCGTGCACCCGGAACCCGTACCGCTGCCCGGGGCGCACGCCGGGCACGAAGCCGTGCCAGATCTCGTGCGTGAGCTCGGTCAGCGAGCACCGGGTCTCGCCGCCGTCGGAGTCGAAGAGGCACAGCTCCACCGCCTCCGCGCCCTGCGCCCACAGCGCGAAGTTGGTGCCCGCCGTCCCGTCCGGGCCGTGGTGGAACCGGGCCCCCAGCGGATGCGAGGACCCCGGCCACACCACCGGTCCCGGGCGCGCGGAGGCCCGTACCGGCTGCCCCGGCGCACGCCCCTTCACCTGGCCGTTCACCTGGCCGTTCGACTGCCCGTTCGGCTGTCCGTTCGGCTGTCCGTTCAGCCTGCCGTTCGACCGGCCGTTCGGCGGACCGCCCTGCTGCCCGTTCGGCGGCGGTCCGGTCACCTGAGGTGCGGGCGCGGCCTGACCGCCCCGCACCCCGTTCCCCGCGTTCGACGCTTCTGCGGCGGCATCCACCGCCTCCTGTCCGGCTGCGCTCGACACTGCCCGCCTCCACGGCTCCTGGTACCTGCGGGGGTGGGGGAGTGCGGCCCCGGCGTCCCGGCCAAGGCCCGCCCCCGTCTGGTCCTTCCCACTGTTCTGCCCGGACAGTTCTGCCCGGAACGTGTGCCGCCCTCACGTTTCCCCCGGAGGGGGCCGGTCGTTGGAGGGACGTGACTCTTCTGACGAGGCGGGCAGGGGCGGGCTTGGCCGCCGTAGCGGCATGGGTGGGCCTTCTGGGCGGCCTGGCCGGATGCACCGAGGGCGGCGGTTCCCCGGTCGAGATCCAGCTGCCCGGCAAACCCCGCGCCCCGCAGGAGGCCATCCGGATTTCCCCGGACGACAACGCCAAGGGGGTGCCGGCCGAGGGCCCGCTGAGCGTGTCCGTGCCCGAGGGCCGGCTGGAGCGGGTCGTGGTCACCAAGGTGGAGGACGCCCAGCAGGAGGAGGTCCCCGGCTCCATCGCCGCCGACGGCCTCAGCTGGAGCCCCGACCAGGCGGCCGGACGGCTCGCGCTGGCCGCCAAGTACACCGTCGACGCCGTCGCCCTCGACGGGCACGACCGCCGCCAGGCCCGGCACACCACCTTCACCACCTTCGTCCCCGAGGACCGGTTCATCGGCTACTTCAAGCCCGAGAACCGCTCCACGGTCGGCACCGGGATGATCGTCTCCTTCAACTTCAACCAGTCCATCAAGCACAAGGCCGACGTGGAGAAGGCCATCACCATCACCGCCGACCCCGCGACGGAGGTCGTCGGCCACTGGTTCGGCGCCGAGCGCCTCGACTTCCGGCCCAAGCGCTACTGGCAGTCCGGCACCAAGGTCACCGTGCGGATGAACCTCCGCGACGTCGAGGGCGCCCCCGGCTCCTACGGCATCCAGGACAAGACCATCACCTTCACCGTCGGCCGCTCCCAGATCTCCACCGTGGACGCCGCCGAACACACCATGGAGGTCCGCCGCGAGGGCGAGCTGGTCTCCACCGTGCCGATCACCGCCGGGGCGCCGAAGAACACCACCTACAACGGGAAGATGGTGGTGCTGGAGCTCTTCGACGTCACCCGCATGAACGGCCAGACCGTCGGCTTCGGAGGGGAGTACGACATCCCCGACGTCCCGCACGCCATGCGGCTCACCAGCTCCGGGACCTTCCTGCACGGCAACTACTGGGCCAGCCCCGACACCTTCGGCTCCACCAACATCAGCCACGGCTGCATCGGCCTGCGCGACGACAAGGGCGGCGGCTCCGACACGCCCGCCGGCTGGTTCTACGACCGGACCCTGGTCGGCGACGTGGTCGAGGTCGTGAACTCGCAGGACAAGACGGTCGCCGCCAACAACGGACTGGGCGGCTGGAACATGTCCTGGGCGGACTGGGTCGCCGGCTCGGCGCGCACGTGAGGGTGATCGCGGTGATCGAAATGCCGTAGTCCGGGGTGCGCCTCCCGCACCCGCGTGCGACCCTCCCGCCAGCCTGGCAGAGCACCACTCAGCAGGCGACGGACGGAGTGTCATGAGAGCAAGGACGGCCGCGAAGACCGGGCGGGCACGCCTGGGCCTCGGCCTCGCGGTGACGGTGGCGGTGCTGGCCACCGCCGCCCCCGCGTACCCGGCGTACCCCGCAACGGCGGGAACCGGAGCGGTACGGGCCACACTGCCCGGGGGGCTCGGCCCCTGCCTGGGCCCCGAGTGCCCCGACGTGTACCTCGACCCGCACACCGGGCCGGCCAACGGCCGGGACGCCGGGATCAACATCTTCGTCGGCGGCGACTTCCAGGTCCGCGAGCGGGCCGCCGAGGCGGAGGGCCGGGTCGTCGTACTCGGCTCCTTCGACCAGGACAAGGCCGACGGCGTCAGCCAGGTCTACAACGTCGGCATCGTCGGCGCGGGCTCCCAGACCCAGCCGCCCGCCGGCTCCGACTTCCTGACCACCGGCGGCGGGATCGCCGTCGCCGACAGCGAACGCCTCATCGCCGACGGCGGCGTCGTCCGCCACGCCGGCCCGCTCTCCGGCACCGGCACCGTCAGCGCCACCCGCGTGGTCCGGGACCCGGCCGCCGCCGGCCCGTACGCGCCCCTGCGCCGCGAGCTCGCCGCCGCCAGCCAGTGCTACGCCCGCCCCGGCGGGACGCCGCGGACCCCGACGGGCACCGTCACCAACAACCGCTTCGAGACCCTCTTCAGGGGCGACGGCCGCTCGCCGCTCCAGGTCTTCAACGTGGACGCCGACATCGCCGCCCCCGGCCGGGGCCAGCAGGGCATCCGGTTCGCGGACATCCCGGCGAACGCCACCATCCTGGTCAACGTGCTGGGCGCCGACCGGGCCGTGGTCACCTACAGCGGGGAGCAGACCTACCGTCAGCGGCTGCTGTGGAACTTCCCCGACGCCACCACCGTGGGCCTGCTCGGCACCGGCCAGTTCCAGGGCGCCGCGCTCATCGGCAACCCGGCCTCGCGCACCACGGTCACCCTGCCCGGCTTCAACGGCCGCTTCTTCACCACCGGCTCGCTGAGGCACACCAGCGCCGCCGCCGGGGGCGGCGGCCAGGAGTTCCACTCCTACCCCTTCACCGGTGACCTGCCCGACTGCGGGAGCGCCCCGGTGACCGGCGAGCTCTCCGTCGTCAAGGTGAACGAGGCCGGCGACGCGCTGGCCGGCGCCGGCTTCGAGCTGTGGCGCGAGAGCAACGGCACCCCCGGCCTCCAGACCGGGACCCCGGGCGGCGACACCCTGGAACCCCGCGGCTGCACCACCCGCGCGGACGGCATCTGCCGCCGCACCGCCGAGCCGGGCACGTACTACTGGCGGGAGGTCACCCCGCCCGCCGGATACGCCCTCCCGGCGAACCCGGTGTTCGGGCCGCTGGTGCTGACCCCGCGCAACGCCGGCGAGGGCGTGCGCGTCCGCGCCGTGAACACGCCGCTCGCACCCCCCGTACGGGGCGAGGTGAGCGTCCTGAAGACCGACGCGGAGACGGGCGACCCGCTCGCGGGCGCCGTCTTCCGCCTCTGGAAGGAGAGCAACGGCACCCCCGGCCTCCAGACGGGGCGGCCGGGCGGCGACACCCCGGTCGGGGGACCCTGCACCACCGACGAGAGCGGCGACTGCACGCGGACCGTCGGGGTGGGCACGTACTACTGGCAGGAGACCGCGCCCCCGCCCGGCTACCTGCTGCCGGCGAACCCGGTGTTCGGGCCGCTCGCCCTGACGGAGGAGAACGCGCGCGAGGGCGTCACCGTCACGGCGGCCGACATCGCCGCGCCCGTCCCGGTGCCCGGCGCGGTGTCGGTGCGCAAGGTCAGCCCCGAGGGCGCCCCGCTCGCCGGCGCGGTCTTCCAGCTGTGGCGGGAGACCAACGGCACCCCCGGCCTCCAGACCGGCGGGAACACGCCGGACACCAGGGTCGGTGACGACTGCGTCACCTCCCTCCCGTCGGCCACCTGTACGCGCACCGTCGACGTGGGCACGTACTACTGGCGCGAGACCAGCGCGCCCCCCGGCCACGGCCTCCCGGCGAACCCGGTGTTCGGGCCGCTGGTGCTGACCGCCGACAACGCGGACCAGGGCGTCGCCGTGGACGCCGTCAACACCCCGTTCCACGGCAGGATCATCGTGGTCAAGAAGGACCCGAAGACCAAGAGCGTGCTGCGCGGCGCGGTGTTCGAGCTCTGGAAGGAGACCAACGGCGTCCGGGGTCTGCAAACCGAGGGCAACGACCCCAATGACCCCAACGACCCCAACGGCCCCGACACGCAGGTCGGGCCGGCCTGCGAGACCAACCGGCAGGGCGTCTGCGAGTTCTGGAACCTCGGCGAGGGCTGGTACTACGTCCGCGAGGTCGAGGCCCCCGAGGGCTACCTGCTGCGCGAGGACCCGGTGACCGAGCCGCTCCAGCTGGACGTCCGCACGCCGGACCACGAGCGCGTGGTGGAGCTCTTCAACAGGCCCGCCGAGGACGGCCACCACGGCGGCAAGGACCCCGGCCACGAGCACGGCAAGGACCCGCACGAGGACCACGGCAAGGAGCACGGCAAGGACCCCGGCAAGGACCAGGGCAAGGACCAGGGCGAGGACCAGGGCTACGGCAAGAAGGCCGGCAAGAGCCCCGCGAAGAAGCCCGGCAAGTCCCCCGCCAAGAAGGCCGGCAAGTCCCACGCCAAGAGCCACGCGAAGGGTCACGGCAAGAGCCACGCCAAGAGCCACGCGAAGGGCCACGCGAAGGGTCACGGCAAGGCGCCGGCCAAGTCCCGCAGGCCCTGAACCCCGCGTGCCTGCCCGGCGGTACTGACGGTCCCCGACCGCTCCTGACCTGACCCGTTCCACCCGGTGCGCCGGCACGGTGATCCCCTCACCGTGCCGGCGCACTGTCTTGCGGTCAGTTGGGACGGAACGGTGACAAGACCGTGGCTCTTCGTGATCCGCCCGTGTGATTACCTTTTTCAAGCGCGCGACTGTCCGCGCGCGGGGGACATGGGGAGAACGAGAGTGAACCTGCAGCCGATACGCGGCCGCGCCCGCACCGGCCTGCCGGCCCTTCTTCTGGGGGCGGCCCTGCTGCTCACCAGCGCGTGCAGTGGCGGGGGCAACAGCGGGGGCAGTGGCAGCGACAACGGTGGGGGCGGCGGCGGCAAGACCGGCACCGAGGCCTCCAAGGCCGTGGTCAGCGTCAAGCCGGACGACGGGGCGAAGGAGGTCGCCACCAGCGGCGTCCTGAAGATAGCGAGCACCGGCGGAAAGCTTTCCGCAGTCAAGGTCGCCGACACCAAGGGCAACGAGGTCGAGGGCAAGGTCGCCGACGACGGCGCGAGCTGGGAGCCGGCCCGGCACCTGGCCTCCGCCACCGAGTACAAGGTGCACGCGGTCGCCAAGGACGAGGCGGGCCGCGAGTCCGCCAAGGACACCACGTTCACCACGCTGACCCCGACCAACACCTTCGTGGGCCACTACACGCCGGAGGATGGCGAGACCGTCGGCGTGGGAATGCCGGTCTCCGTCAACTTCACCCGGGGCATCACCAACCCCGAGGCCGTCGAGAAGGCCATCACCGTCACGGCCGAGCCCTCCGTGCCGGTCGAGGGCCACTGGTTCGGCAACGACCGCCTCGACTTCCGCCCCGAGAAGTACTGGGCCGCGGGCACCAAGGTCACCGTGAAGCTCGCCCTCGACGGAGTCGAAGGCCGCCCCGGCGTCTACGGCAAGCAGACCCGTACGGTCACCTTCACCATCGGCCGTTCCCAGGTCTCCACGGTCGACGCGACCACCAAGCAGATGCAGGTCGTCCGTGACGGCCAGGTGCTGAAGAACCTCCCGATCACCGCGGGCGCCCCGGCCACCACCACGTACAACGGGCAGATGGTCATCAGCGAGAAGTACAAGGTGACCCGGATGAACGGCGCGACCGTCGGCTTCGGCGGCGAGTACGACATCTCCGACGTCCCGCACGCGATGCGCCTGTCGAACTCCGGCACCTTCGTCCACGGCAACTACTGGGCCTCCTCCGGCACCTTCGGCTCGGAGAACGTCAGCCACGGCTGCGTCGGCCTGAAGGACGTCCGCGGCGCCGGTGACGGCGACCAGCCCGCCGCGTGGTTCTTCAACGAGTCCCTGATCGGCGACGTCGTCGTCGTGAAGAACTCCAAGGACAAGGAGATCGCCCCGGACAACGGCCTCAACGGCTGGAACATGCCCTGGGCGGAGTGGACCAAGTAGTCCCTCCCTCCCACACTGAGAGTGGCCCGGTGCTGTGACCGACAGCACCGGGCCACCTCTGGTTAACCGGCGCTAACCTTCCCGGTATGACCCTCTCTCTCGAAGTCTCCGAAGGCGTCGGCACCATCCGCCTGGACCGGCCGCCCATGAACGCCCTGGACATCGCCACCCAGGACCGGCTGCGCGAGCTCGCGGTGGAGGCCACCGACCGGGCCGACGTCCGCGCGGTCATCCTCTACGGCGGCGAGAAGGTGTTCGCGGCCGGCGCGGACATCAAGGAGATGCAGCTGATGGACCACGCGGCGATGGTCGCCCGGTCCCGCGCCCTCCAGGACGCCTTCACCGCCGTGGCGCGGATCCCCAAGCCGGTCGTCGCGGCCGTCACCGGCTACGCCCTGGGCGGCGGTTGCGAGCTCGCGCTCTGCGCCGACTACCGGATCGCCGCCGACAACGCGAAGCTCGGCCAGCCCGAGATCCTGCTCGGTCTGATCCCCGGCGCCGGCGGCACCCAGCGGCTCTCCCGGCTGATCGGTCCCTCCAAGGCCAAGGACCTGATCTTCACCGGCCGCATGGTCAAGGCCGACGAGGCGCTCGCGCTCGGGCTGGTGGACCGCGTCGTCCCCGCCGCCGAGGTGTACGAGCAGGCGCACGCCTGGGCCGCCAAGCTGGCCCAGGGTCCGGCGCTCGCGCTGCGCGCCGCCAAGGAGTGCGTGGACGCGGGGCTGGAGGCCGACATCGACACCGGGCTGACCATCGAACGCAACTGGTTCGCGGGCCTGTTCGCCACCGAGGACCGCGAGCGCGGGATGCGCAGCTTCGTCGAGGAGGGCCCGGGCAAGGCGAAGTTCCTCTGAGTCCCCCGGTCGTGTCCGCGCCCGCGTGGATCGGCACGTCCTCCTTGTGGGTGGATTAGCCAGGCCTTAAGGCAGCCTTAAGGGGAAGGGGTGATCCACTCACGGTGATCGGCACCGAGCGGTGCGTAGTGACAGGTCAGGACGGTCTCACGGCCCTCCGATTGCCTTATGCATATGCCAATGCGACCCCCCGGAACGCTTGCTTCCGGGGGGTGTTTTCCTGTGGAACGGCCCGTACGGGCACACCGGCCGTCCATGATGGGTGCATGGCGGGCCTGGAGGGTGTGGAACAGCCGCGGCAGCGCAGCAGCGCTTCGGCCGTGCGGCTCACGGCGGCTCTTGAGGACGAACAGGGCCTCAAGGCACTGGAGTTGTTCGGGAACCCCGCCGAGGCGGAAGTGACGTTGCCGTCGATGCCCGAGTCCGCGAGCACCGCGCGCCGGCTGGCCCAGTGCGTGGTGATCCGGCTCTGGGGCCTCTCGCCGCAGATCGCGGAGCACACCGTCCTGCTGGTCTCCGAACTCGTGGGCAACGCCGTGCGGCACACGGGGGCCCGGTCCTTCGGGTTACGGCTGCTGCGCCGGCGCGGCTGGATCCGCGTGGAGGTGCGCGACCCCTCGCGCGGGCTGCCCTGTCTGATGCCGGTGCACGAGATGGACACCACCGGCCGGGGGCTCTTCCTCGTCGACAAGCTCTCCGACCGCTGGGGCGCGGACCTGCTGCCGCGCGGCAAGATCACCTGGTTCGAGATGCGGGTCGCGGACCGCTAGCCCCCGTAACGCCAGAAACCCCCTGTCGCCGTGGTGGGCGTCGCGGGGGTTTCAAGGGTGCGCCGAGGATCGAAGGGGGTGTGATCCTCGGCGTGAAGACTTCGCTCGGGTCAACGGGAAGCCGTGGCTCCGACTATGGCAGACGAGGGCCCAAACGCCAAAAGTCCCAACTCGGACATAAGTATGTATATCCCTAGAGTTTCTACCTAAATCCTAGGTGAGATGAGCCACTCACCTCGTAATCAATGAATAAGTATCGACTAGTCGGTGTATTTCGTTGATCAAGTATCGAACATCCCAACATACGGACCACCCCGCCAAAGGCCCCGAAATGGGTCAATCGTTACGATCGGGGCCTCCAGCCCCTTAAATGGGCAGGTGCTCTGCTACCCGGACCGTCGATCCGCTCTCCGCGCCGGGGCGGCGGTCGCCGCCGGCGCCCTCACCGCGGCCTGCGGCGCGAGCGGCCGCACCGACCCCGCGCCCACCGCCCCCACGAGCGCCGCCGCCCCCTCGCCCGCCAAGGCGCCGGCCGTCGCCCCCGCCCCGCACCGGTTCCCCGGCCAGCCCGTCGAGATCGGCCACGGCCCCCGCGACCGGCCCCGCGTCGCCCTCACCTTCCACGGCAACGGGGATCCCGCCACCGCCAGGGCGATCCTCGCCGAAGCCGAGAAGGGCGGCGCCCGCGTCACCGTCCTGGCCATCGGCAGCTGGCTCGACGCCCACCCGGAGATGGCCCGCCGGATCCTCGACGGCGGCCACGAACTCGGCAACCACACCCAGCGCCACCTCGCCCTCAACGCCATGCCCGAGGCGGAGGCGTACGCCGAGATCACCGAGTGCGCCCAGCGGCTCAAACGGCTCACCGGCTCCATCGGCAGCTGGTTCCGGCCCTCCCAGACCCGGTACGCGACCCCGCTCGTGCGGACCCTCGCCCAGCGGGCCGGCTACCCGCACGTCCTCTCGTACGACGTGGACTCCCTCGACTTCACCTCGCCCGGCGCGGCGGCCGTCATCCGCACCGTCACCGGGACGATCCGCAGCGGATCGGTGGTGAGCCTGCACTTCGGCTACGCGGACACGGTCGCCGCGATGCCACCCCTCCTCGAAGAACTCGCGCGCCGCAAGCTGCGCGCGGTGACCACCACGGAGCTGCTGACCCCATGACGACCATCCGCCTTCCCCGGAAGGCCACCGCGCTGTTCGCCGGACTGGTCCTCGCCGCCCTGGCCGGCTGCGGAGCCGGCGACAAGGACGCGACAGAGGCGCTCGGCTCCAAGGAACCGGCCCGCCCGGTCAAGGCGGTCCCGGCCGTTCCGCCCGGCCTGGCGGGAATGCCGCCGCTCCTCGACCCGAACGACGTCTACGCCGCCGACCGGCCGAACAGGCTCTCCCCGGTGGTCAAGGACTTCCCGTCCCGCGTCTACGTGCCGAACACCGGCTCCAACACGGTGTCCGTCATCGACCCGGCCACGTACACGGTCATCGACACCATCCCGGTCGGCGTCCAGCCCCAGCACGTGGTCCCGTCCTGGGACATGAAGACCCTGTGGGTCAACAACAACCGCGGCCACACGCTCACCCCGATCAACCCGGCCACCGGCGAGGCCGGCGCCCCCGTCGAGGTGCACGACCCGTACAACCTGTACTTCACGCCGAACGGCAAGTACGCGGTCGTGATGGCCTCCATGGACCGCGAGCTGGTCTTCCGCGATCCGCACACCATGAGCCGGGTGAAGACCGTTCCGGTGACCTGCGCCGGCGTCAATCACGCCGACTTCTCCGCCGACGGCCGCTACTTCATCGTGAGCTGCGAGTTCTCCGGCGAACTGCTCAAGGTCGACACCGAGAGGATGGAGGTGATCGGCCAGCAGAAGCTGCCGTTCGAGGGGGCGATGCCGCAGGACGTCAAGATCTCCCCGGACGGGAAGACCTTCTACGTCGCCGACATGATGGCGCACGGCATGTGGGTGCTCAGCGGCGAGGCGTTCGACGTGCCGAAGCTGCTGCCCACCGGCAAGGGCTGCCACGGCCTGTACATCAGCCGCGACTCCAAGGAGATGTACGTCTCCAACCGCGGCGAGGCCAGCATCTCCGTCTTCGACTTCACCCAGAACAAGCTCACCAAGAAGTGGGAGCTGCCCGACGGCGGCAGCCCCGACATGGGCGGCGTCTCCGCCGACGGCAAGGTGCTGTGGCTGTCCGGCCGCTACAACGGCGAGGTCTACGCCATCGACACGACGTCCGGGCGGCAGCTCGCCAAGATCAAGGTCGGCGGCGGCCCCCACGGCCTGGCCGTCTACCCGCAGCCCGGCCGCTACTCGCTGGGGCACACCGGCATCTTCCGGTAGCCCGGTCCGGCGGAGCGGCCCCTGCCGATCCCTTGCGGACCCCTTGCCGATCACCGTCGCCGCGTCCGCCGGCCGAGCGGGACCCGCGGCGGGGGCGGGCCGGGGCTGCCGCTACCCTGGGCCGGTCAACAAGCACCAAGAAGGGGTGGACCCAGTGGCGGACATCGAGAGCGCACGGGCGACGTTCAACAAGTTCGACGTGAACGGTGACGGCTTCATCACGGCCGACGAGTACAGCGCGGCCATGAAGGCGATGGGTGACGCCTTCGTCACCGCCTCCGTCGCGGACGCCGTGGTCGCCTCCAAGGACGCCAACCACGACGGCCTGCTGAGCTTCGACGAGTTCTGGGCCTCCCTGAACAAGTAGCCGGCCCCGCGCCGCCCCCCGCCCGCCCCTGCCGGGCCGGCGGGGGCGTCAGGCCGTGCCGCCCCCGGCGCCGGGCGCCGGGAGGGCGATCTCCTCCACCTCGGCGAGGGCCTCCTCCAGCCAGGTCAGCCAGAAGGTCTCCAGCGCGATGCCGCCGCGCAGCACCAGCCGGTGCAGCCGGTCCTCGTCCGAGCGCCGGCCCGGCGGGAAGTCCTTCTCCTCGATCGCCTCGTACGTCTCCAACTGCCGCCGGTGCAGACCCAGATGGCGCCGCAGCTCCGCTTCCAGCCCCTGCGGTCCCACCACCGCCGCCGCCCGGATCCGCAGCAGCAGCGGATCGCGGACCGTCTTCGGATCCTGCCGCTCGCCGACCCACCGGGCGAGCTCCGCGCTGCCGTCCGGCAGCACCTCGTACTCCTTCTTCTGCCCCCGTACCGGCACCTCGCTGGGCAGCGCCCGGATCAGCCCGGCCTCCTCCAGCCGGCCGAGCTCCCGGTAGATCTGCTGGTGCGTCGCGGACCAGAAGTACCCGATCGACTTGTCGAACCGCCGGGTCAGCTCCAGCCCCGACGAGGGCTTTTCGAGCAGGGCGGTGAGGATGGCGTGCGGGAGCGACATGCGGCCATCCTAGGTTCGCGGGAGGCCCGGCACCCGCGCGCGGGAGCGGGTCAGGGACGACCCCGGGCCCAGGCGGCGAGGGCCTCCGGGGTCTTCGGGCCCGGGGCGTCCCCGGCCAGCAGGTCTCGGGCCCGCAGGAACGCCGCCACCGCCGGGGACCACGCCTGGCGCAGGCCCGCCGAGACCAGCAGCTCCGGGTCCGCCAGCAGCGTCCCGGCCGGACCGAACCGGATGCCCGACGGGGTCAGCACCGCCGCGTCGTCGGCCCAGCGGACCGCCAGGTCCACGTCGTGCGTGGCCATCACCACCGTGGTGCCGGCCGCGCGCAGGCCCGCCAGCGCGTCCAGCAGCCGCTCCTGCCCCTCCGGGTCCAGGCCCGCCGTCGGCTCGTCCAGGATCAGCACGCGCGGCGCCATCGCCACCGCGCCCGCGATCGCCGCCCGCTTGCGCTGGCCGTACGAGAGCAGGTGCGTCGGGCGGTCCCGCAGCGCGGTGATGTCCAGCGCGGCCAGGGCGGAGTCCACCCGCGCCCGTACCTCCCCGGCGGGCAGGCCCATGTTCATCGGGCCGAAGGAGACGTCCTGCTCCACCGAGGCCGCGAACAGCTGGTCGTCCGGGTCCTGGACCACCAGCTGCACCGAGGTCCGCAGCCGGGTCAGCCCCGCCCGGTCGTGCGCCACCACCGCGCCGTCGAGCCGCAGCTCGCCCGGACCCGGCTTCAGGCCCCCGCTCAGCAGCCGCATCAGCGTGGTCTTGCCGCTGCCGTTGCGGCCCAGCAGCACCAGCGCGCGGCCCGCCGCGATCCCGAAGTCCACGCCGGACAGCACCGCCGGCCCGTCCTCGTACGCGTAGCCCGCGCCGACCAGCTCCACCAACCGCGTCACAGATACAGCTCCTTCAGTACGAGGGTGGCGGCGATCAGGGTGCCCAGCAGGGCCCCCGACGCCGCGAGGAACCGCCACGACAGCGCCGCCTCCGGTACGAGCACGCGCAGCGCGCCGTCGTAGCCGCGCCCGGCCAGCCCCTCCTGGAGCCGCCCGGCGCGGTCGAAGGCCCGTACGAAGGAGGTCGCCGCGAGCCCGGCCAGCGAACGCCACACCGCGGCCCGGCCGGTCTGCCCGAGGCGGGCCGCTTGGGCGCGCCGGACCTGCGCCATCGAGTCCAGCAGCAGGAACCCGATCCGGTACATCACCAGCGCCACGTCCACCACCGGGGCCGGAACCCCCGCGCGGACCAGCCGGGGCAGTACGTCCGAGACGGGCGTGGTGAACGCGAACAGCAGCACGCCGAGGGAGGCCGCGGAGGTCCGCAGCAGCAGCTCGGCCGCGTGCCGGGGGCCGTCGGGCGCCCAGGAGACCAGCCCGGCCGGGCCGCCGACGGCGACCAGCAGGGGCAGAGCCCCGGTGAAGCAGAACCCGAGCGGGATCCGGAACGCCCGCCACAGCCGGCGCCCGGGCACCCCGGCGGGGCCGAGCAGTACGGCGAGGGTGGCGCCGGCCACCAGCGGCCCGCCGGGCCACGGCGGCAGGGCCACGGCCGTGACGGTGAGACCGACCCCGAGCAGGCCCTTTTCGAGCGGGTGGCGGCGGCGCCAGCGGCTGCCGTGCGCCGCCACGTCGATCGGCAGCACCGCCTACGCCTCCGGGGTGGTGGCGGCGGCCTGCGGGGCGGGCTGCCGCTCCGCCTGCGCGAGGCCCTGGCGGCGTCCCTTGCGCACGCCGAAGTAGTACGCGAGCACGCCCGCGCCGAGCGCCGCCTGCAACGCGAACAGCGCGGACTCCACCTCCCCGGACGGAGGCTCGTACAGCGGGGAGAACCAGGGCTCGTAGTCCGGCTTGAGCTCGGTGATGGCCGCCTCCGCCTGCGCGTCGGCCCCCGCGAACGGCTCCTCCTTGCCCTCGCCCAGCCCCAGCGCGAGCGGGAGCACGGCCAGCGCCGCCACCAGGAGCAGCAGCAGGGTGTTGATCTTCGCGTTCCGGCTCATCAGACCGCCGCCTCCTGCTGGTTCCCGGTACGGGCGCCGGCGCCGCCGCCCGTGAGCTTCGCGACGCCGAGCCGGACCAGGTCCGACTTGCTCGACTGCATCAGCAGCCGCATCACGAGCACCGTCAGCAGGCCCTCGCTCACGGCCAGCGGGATCTGCGTGACCGCGAAGATGCCGCCGAACTTGGCGAGCGCGCCGGGGAACCCGCTCCCCGGGTCCGGGAAGGCGAGCGCCAGCTGCACCGAGGTCACGCAGTAGGTGACCAGGTCGGCGAAGAAGGCGCCGAAGAACACGGTCACCATCAGCGGGACGTCGAACTTCCGCAGCAGCCGGTAGACGGCGTACCCGGCCCAGGGCCCGGCGATCGCCATGGAGAACACGTTGGCGCCGAGCGTGGTGAGCCCGCCGTGCGCCAGCAGCAGCGCCTGGAACAGCAGGGTGATCGTGCCGAGCACCGCCATGATCGGCGGCCGGAACAGGATCGCGCCGAGCCCCGTCCCGGTGGGGTGCGAGCAGCTGCCCGTCACCGACGGGATCTTGAGCGCGGAGAGCACGAACGTGAACGCGCCGGACGCGCCGAGCAGCAGCGTGCTCTCCGGGTTGGCCTTCACCTCGCGGGTGAGGGCGCGGACGCCGTGGACGACGAAGGGAGCGGACGCGGCGCCCCAGGCGACCGCGTGCAGCGGGGGCAGAAACCCCTCGGCTATATGCATGAGTGGGGAGACCTCTCCAGCACCTCGTGGATGGACAACGCGCCCCGGCCGGTCTCCTGGCTCACGGGTGCTGTTGTCCCGGCTCCGCCTTCCCGGGGTCGTACGGTCTCCCGCGCGAGCCCAGTGGCTTCCCTACGGAGTGGAGCCGGACTTCCCGATCACAGTGGCGAGGGCCGCACCGGTTTCGCACCGATTTCCCGAACACCAAGGCCAGCTGACCCTAGTCGGCCGCACGGACCGGTAACAACCCGCGCCGATCACGCCGGTCGGATGGCCGGAATCCGCCGGTCTGTCCGCCGGTCACGTCCGCGGGCCCGCGAGCCGGCAGGTCCGCGAGCCCGCCCCGCCCGGATGGGCTCCGTCCGGTGGCGGGGGCCCTCGGAGGCTCGCAGGGTGGGGGAGTGGCCGACACCCCGCAGACCTTCGACACCGCGCAGCCCCCCGACTACGGCGACCTCACCGCCGTCTACGTGAACTGCACGCTCAAACGCTCGCCCGAGACCAGCAACACCGAGGGCCTGATCGACAAGAGCCGCGCCGTCATGGCGGCGGCGGGCGCCCGGACCTCCCTCATCCGTGCCGTCGACCACGACATCGCCACCGGTGTCTGGCCCGACATGACCGAGCACGGCTGGGAGAGCGACCAGTGGCCGGTGCTCTACAGCCAGATCATGGACGCCGACATCCTGGTGCTCTGCGGGCCCGTCTGGCTCGGTGACAACAGCTCGGTGATGAAGCGGGTGATCGAGCGGCTCTACGCCTGCTCCTCGATCCTCAACGACCAGGGCCAGTACGCCTTCTACGGCCGGGTCGGCGGCGCGCTCATCACGGGCAACGAGGACGGCGTCAAACACTGCGCCATGAACATCCTCTACAGCCTCCAGCACCTCGGCTACGCGATCCCCCCGCAGGCCGACGCGGGCTGGATGGGCGAGGCCGGGCCCGGTCCCTCGTACCTCGACCCGGGCTCCGGCGGCCCCGAGAACGACTTCACCAACCGGAACACCGCCTTCATGTCCTGGAACCTCATGCACCTGGCCGCGCTGCTCAAGCGGGGCGGCGGCATCCCGGCGCACGGCAACCAGCGCTCCCTCTGGGACGCGGGCTGCCGCTTCGACTTCCCGAACCCCGAGCACCGCTAGCCGGGGGAGGCGGGCGAGGAGAACGGGGACCCGGCGCCCGCCACGGCGCCGGGTCCCCGCACGCTCAGCACACGTTCGGGTGCGCGACGTCCAGCACGAACCGCTCCGGCCCGTGCAGGACGGAGGAGGTGTAGGAGGGCTTGGTGTCGAAGGCGGCGCCGAAGGTCACGTACCCCTCGTAGTCGCCGGTCAGGGCCATGCCCTTGAGTTTGGGCAGGTAGATCTTGACGAGCTTGGGCCCTTGGTACACGTTCTGCCCGGCGTCGTCGTGACCCGCCGCGGGATGCAGGCGGACCTCCAGGAAGTACTTCCCGGCGAGCGGTACGGGCTTGCCGGACCCGTCGTAGACGAGGTGGGTGACGGGCGTGACGGTGACCTGGGGGACGTATCCCTTGACGTCGATGACGAGCCGGTCGTACGTGCAGTGCCCGCCCCAGCGGGCATTGACGACGAGCGGGGTCTGCGTGCGGGCGGAGCCGGTCGCGGCGGCGGCCGAGGCCGGCGCGGCGAGCGAGATCCCGGCGGCGAGCAACATGCCCGTGGCCAGGGCGGTGATCTGTCGGCGGCGGAGGTGCTTCATGACGCCCCCTGTTTCTCCAGAGACGGGGACCGATGTCATCGCTAAGGACACCTCCGGCGCCCCGGCGGTTCCACCGGAGCCGCGGCGGCCCTGCGGACGGCGAAGAGCCCCACCGGGCGCGCGGCCGCGGTGGGGCTCTCCGAGCAGGTCAGCGGGTCAGCCGGCCGTCGTCAGCATTCGATGACGTTGACCGCGAGGCCGCCGCGGGCGGTCTCCTTGTACTTGACCTTCATATCGGCGCCGGTCTCCTTCATGGTCTTGATGACCTTGTCCAGGGACACCTTGTGGCTGCCGTCGCCGCGCATCGCCATCTTGGCCGCCGTGACGGCCTTGACCGCCGCCATGCCGTTGCGCTCGATGCACGGGATCTGCACCAGGCCGCCGACCGGGTCGCAGGTCAGGCCGAGGTTGTGCTCCATGCCGATCTCGGCCGCGTTCTCGACCTGCTCCGGGGTGCCGCCCAGCACCTCGGCGAGGGCGCCGGCCGCCATCGAGCAGGCCGAGCCGACCTCGCCCTGGCAGCCGACCTCGGCGCCGGAGATCGAGGCGTTCTCCTTGAACAGCATGCCGATCGCGCCCGCCGCGAGGAGGAAGCGGACCACGCCGTCCTCGTCCGCGCCCGGGACGAAGTTCGTGTAGTAGTGCAGGACCGCCGGGAGGACGCCCGCCGCGCCGTTCGTGGGCGCGGTGACGACGCGGCCGCCCGCCGCGTTCTCCTCGTTGACCGCCATCGCGTAGATCGTCGTCCACTCGCTGCGGTGCATCATCGCGTCGCCCTCGGTGCGCAGCTGGCGCGCCGTGGAGGCGGCCCGGCGCTTGACCCGCAGGCCGCCCGGGAGGATGCCCTCGCGGGACATGCCGCGCGCGACGCAGGACTGCATCACGCGCCAGATCTCCAGCAGGCCCTCGCGGATCTCCTCCTCCGTGCGCCAGGCCTTCTCGTTCTCCAGCATCAGGGAGGAGATCGACAGGCCCGTCTCGTTCGCGAGGCGGAGCATCTCGTCGCCCGACCGGAAGGGGTACTTCAGGACGGTGTCGTCGAGCTTGATCCGGTCCTCGCCCACCGCGTCCTCGTCCACGACGAAGCCGCCGCCGACCGAGTAGTACGTCTTCTCCAGCAGCGGGGTCCCGGAGGCGTCGTAGGCGAAGAGCGTCATGCCGTTCGCGTGGTACGGCAGCGACCGGCGGCGGTGCAGGATCAGCTGGTTCGGCTCGTCGAACGCGATCTCGTGCGCGTTTCCTATCTCCGTGCCGAGGAGGCGGAGGCGGCCGCTCTGGCGGATGCGCTCCACCTCGTCGTCCGCGGTCTCCACGTTCACCGAGCGCGGGGAGTGGCCCTCCAGGCCCAGGAGCACCGCCTTGGGGGTGCCGTGGCCGTGGCCGGTGGCGCCCAGCGAGCCGAAGAGCTCCGCACGGACGGACGCGGTCTCGGCGAGGACCCCGTCCTTCTTCAGGCGGGTCACGAACATGCGCGCGGCCCGCATCGGACCGACGGTGTGGGAGGACGACGGGCCGATGCCGATGGAGAAGAGATCGAAGACGGAGATGGCCACTGGCGGACTCCCTTGTCTGCTCGTGGGGTGGGAGGGGGCGGGAGAGGCGGTTCGTACGGGGGCGGTCGATTGTTCGGATTTTGTCCGACAGGCGAGCTTATCGCGGCGAGGTGAACGGCTCGTCCGCCCGAAGGGTCGCGCAGGGGGCGCCGGGCGGGCGGGACCGGTCCCGTCGGGCCCGTACGGGAAGGGTCCGGGGCCCGTACGGGAAGGGCCCGGCCCCTGTGAGACAGGAACCGGGCCCGACCCTTGACCTGCCGACGTCAGAGCGTCGGGTACAGCGGGAACTTCGCGGCGAGCGCCGAGACGCGCGCCTTGAGGTCCTCGGCGTCGTACGCGGGCTTGAGCGCCTGCGCGATGATCTCCGCGACCTCGGTGAAGGCCTCGGTGTCGAAACCGCGGGTGGCCAGCGCCGGCGTGCCGATCCGCAGGCCCGAGGTCACCATCGGCGGCCGCGGGTCGTTCGGGATGGCGTTGCGGTTGACCGTGATGCCGACCTCGTGGAGGCGGTCCTCGGCCTGCTGGCCGTCCAGCTCGGAGTCGCGCAGGTCGACCAGGACCAGGTGCACGTCGGTGCCGCCGGTGAGGACGTCCACGCCCACGGCCTTGACGTCGTCCTGGACGAGGCGGGCGGCGAGGATCTTCGCGCCCTCCAGGGTGCGCTCCTGGCGCTCCTTGAACTCGGGCGAGGCCGCGACCTTGAAGGAGACGGCCTTGGCCGCGATCACGTGCTCCAGCGGACCACCCTGCTGGCCCGGGAAGACCGCGGAGTTGATCTTCTTGGCCAGTTCCTGCGTCGACAGGATGACACCGCCGCGCGGACCGCCGAGGGTCTTGTGCGTGGTGGTGGTCACGACGTGGGCGTGCGGCACCGGGTTCGGGTGCAGACCCGCGGCGACCAGGCCGGCGAAGTGCGCCATGTCGACCATCAGGTACGCGCCGACCTCGTCCGCGATGCGGCGGAAGGCGGCGAAGTCCAGCTGGCGCGGGTAGGCGGACCAGCCGGCGACGATCAGCTGCGGCTTGGACTCCTTGGCGAGGCGCTCGACCTCGGCCATGTCCACCTGGCCCGACTCGTCGACGTGGTACGGGACCACGTTGTAGAGCTTGCCGGAGAAGTTGATCTTCATGCCGTGGGTCAGGTGACCGCCGTGGGCCAGGTTCAGGCCCATGATCGTGTCGCCCGGCTTCAGCAGCGCGAACATCGCCGCCGCGTTGGCCTGCGCGCCCGAGTGGGGCTGCACGTTCGCGGCCTCGGCGCCGAACAGCGCCTTGACGCGGTCGATCGCGATCTGCTCGACGACGTCGACGTGCTCGCAGCCGCCGTAGTAGCGGCGGCCGGGGTAGCCCTCGGCGTACTTGTTGGTCAGGACCGAGCCCTGGGCCTCCATGACGGCGACCGGGGCGAAGTTCTCCGACGCGATCATTTCCAGGGTGGACTGCTGGCGCACGAGCTCGGCGTCGACGGCGGCGGCGACATCGGGGTCGAGCTCGTGGAGAGGGGTGTTCAGTACGGACATCAGGATCCCCTGGGGTCAGTTACCGGCGGTGAGCTTGGCGTACTCGTCGGCGGAGAGCAGATCGGCCGGCTCCTCCGCGACGCGCACCTTGAACAGCCAGCCGCCCTCGAAGGGGGCCGTGTTGACGAGCGCCGGGTCCTCCACGACGTCCTGGTTGGCCTCGACGACCTCGCCGGTGACGGGGGAGTACAGGTCGCTGACCGACTTGGTCGACTCCAGCTCGCCGCAGGTCTCGCCCGCGGTCACCGTGTCGCCGACCTCGGGAAGCTGGGCGTAGACGACGTCACCGAGCGCGGTGGCCGCGAACTCCGTGATGCCGACCGTCGCGACGCCGTCCTCGGCGGTCGACAGCCACTCGTGCTCCTTGCTGTAACGCAGCTGCTGGGGGTTGCTCATGACCTGATTCTCCTGGATGCGGGGGAGTGCGAACGAACAGGGCGTCTCGACTGGCGAGACGGGTCTGCCGGGATTGCTGCCGGGGCCCGGTACGGGACCGCGGCTACTTCTGCCGCTTGTAGAACGGCAGAGCCACAACCTCGTACGGCTCATGCGTACCGCGAATGTCGACGCCGACGCCGGAGGTGCCGGGCGCGGCGTGCGCCGCGTCCACGTACGCCATCGCGATCGGCTTGCCCAGCGTCGGGGACGGGGCACCGGAGGTGACCTCGCCGATGACCTCGCCGCCGGCCACGACCGGGAACCCGGCGCGCGGAACGCGGCGGCCCTCGGCGATCAGACCGACCAGCTTGCGCGGCGGGTTGCCGGCGGCCCGCTCGGCGGCGGCCTCCAGCGCGGCGCGGCCCACGAAGTCGCCCTCCTTCTCGAACTTCACGACCCGGCCCAGACCCGCGTCGAACGGGGTGAGGGAGGTGGTCAGCTCGTGCCCGTACAGCGGCATGCCCGCCTCCAGGCGCAGGGTGTCGCGGCAGGACAGACCGGCCGGGACCAGGCCGACGCCCTCGCCGGCCTTGGTCAGCGCCTGCCACAGCTCCACGGCGTGCTCGGGGGAGACGAACAGCTCGAAGCCGTCCTCGCCGGTGTAGCCGGTACGGGCGATCAGCGCGGGCACGCCCGCGACGGTGCCCGGCAGGCCGGCGTAGTACTTCAGGCCGTCCAGGTCGGCGTCGGTCAGCGAGGCGAGGATGCCGGGGGACTCCGGGCCCTGCACGGCGAGCAGCGCGTACGCGTCGCGGTCGTCGCGGACCACGGTGTCGAAGCCGGCGGCGCGCTCGGTCAGCGCGTCCAGGACGACCTGCGCGTTGGAGGCGTTCGCGACGACCATGAACTCGCTCTCGCCGAGGCGGTAGACGATCAGGTCGTCGACGATCCCGCCGTCCTCCCGGCAGATGTGCGTGTAGCGGGCCCGGCCGACGCCGACGGTGGAGATGTTGCCGACCAGCGCGTAGTCCAGGGCCTTGACGGCCTCCGGGCCGGTCAGGGTGATCTCGCCCATGTGGGAGAGGTCGAACAGGCCGGCCTTGGTGCGCACGGCGTTGTGCTCGTCGCGCTCACTGGCGTACCGCAGCGGCATGTCCCAGCCCGCGAAGTCGGTCATGGTCGCACCGAGCGAGCGGTGCAGCGCGTCGAGGGCGGTCAGGCGGGGGGCAGTGCTCATGGGTGTGGCTCCCGGGTCCCAGGGCATGACATGACGAGGACGATCCTCCCCATCTGTCATCGGAACCTGAGAGGTTCGCCGAGAGTTCCCGGTCGGACCCGGGGAACGTCGACTTGCACCTTGGGTGGAGCACACGCGGATGCCGTCGTGAGGGACGGCGGCGCGGCTCGCTTTTCAGATCTGCCTCATCCACGCGGTACGGGGCCTGAGAGATTCAAGGGAGGTACTTGCTCCTTCGGCGCCCGGACACGGCCTTGCGGCGTGCCGGGACTCTCCCGCGCGGATTCAAGCGGCCGGTATGCAGTTGGTGTCCAGATGGCGCACATCATTGCACGCGGGTGCCGGGTGTGGGCGTACGGGGCCCGAAAGCGTGTGCTGATCGAAATATGTGGCCGATCGACGCCGGGCCCGGCCGGAACCGGGACCCCGGGATTACCGTCTCTTTACACTTGGTGGGCACGGGGCCCTGAGGGCCCGATTCGGGGGAGGCGATCAGTGTGCGGAGATTCGGAGTACTGGCGACGACCGGGACCGTGGAAGGGGTGCCGGCGCAGCGGAGGCCCTTCGCGGCCCCCGCCGCCGCTTCCGCCGTGCCCGTACGTGATCTGCGCGGGCCGGGGACGGGCGGCGGCCGGCCCCCGCGCCGGCTCGGGTTCGCCGCGGGCGACATCGTGGTGGTGTCCGGCCTCCCCGGCGGCGGCAAGAGCACCCTGATCAAGCGGGCCGCGGCCGACGGCGGCATCGACTCCCAGGACGCCCGCGAGCGCTGGGAGGGGCGGATGCCGGGCCCGCTGCCGTACGCCGTGTACCGGCCGCTCGTCCGGGTCGCGCACTACTGGGGGCTGTGGCGGACCCTGCGCTCCGGCGCCTCCGCCGTCGTCCACGACTGCGGCACCCAGAGCTGGGTCCGCGCGCTGCTCGCCGCCGCCGCGCGGCGACGGGGGCGGGCCCTGCACCTGGTCCTGCTCGACACCAGCGCCGAGGAGGCCCTGTCCGGGCAGGCGGCCCGGGGCCGGGGCGTCTCCCCGTACGCCTTCGCCCGCCACCAGGGCGCGGTGGCCCGCCTGCTGCGCGCCGCCGAATCGGGCCGCCCCCCGGCCGGCTGCGCCTCGGCCACCCTCCTCGACCGCGCCTCCGCCGCCGCCATCACCCACATCGACTTCACCGCCCCGTCCTGACCGCCGCCCCGGCGGGGGCAACTCCAGCCCCGCCGGCGTTTGAGGCGCGGGGGCTCGGGGGCCGGCCCCCGCAGCGGCGCCGCACCGCTCCACGTCGCCGCACCACTTCCAGCCCCGGCGGGGGCCGGACGGCGGCGGGCCACTAATCTCGGCGGGACACGGCAGCGAGAGCAACGACAGACGGAGGCGGAATGCACGGCGGTGGCTGGCCGGAGAACGAGCTGGAGCAGGTGCTCGGGGCGGCGCTCGGGCAGCCGGACGCCGGGGCGCGGATCCTGGAGGTGCTCGGCCGGAGCCCCCTGTGGGTCCCGCTGCCCGGCGGCGGCGGGCCCGACCACGACAGCCTCAGCCTGCCGACGATGGAGATCGGCGGCGCGGCGTACGTCCCGGTCTACAGCTCCGAGAGCCAGTTCCGCGCCTGCGTCGGCCCCGGCATGGACTTCGCCGTGGCCCCCGCAGTCGAGTTCGCCCGCGGCCTGCCCCCGCAGCTCGGGATCGCCGTGAACCCCGAGGGCGCCGTCGGCGTGCCGCTGCCCCCGCCCGCCGTCGCGGAGCTGTGCCGTACCGGCCGCACCCCCCTCGACGGTCCCGCCACCGGCGGCCGCGTGCGGCTGTTCGAGCCCGACTGGCAGGACGACCCCGTCGACTTCCTGACCGCCACCGCCGAGGAGTTCCGGGCCACCGGCGTGGTCCTCGCCGCGTACCGCTGCCTCGGCAGCGTCGAGGGCGGCGAGCCCGAGCTGTTCGTCGGCGTCCGGCTGACGGGCTGGGAGCCCGGCACCCGCGACGCCGCGATGGCGGCGCTCGGCCGGGGGCTGGCCCGCGTACCCGTGCCGTGGCCTGTGCAGTTGATCCTCCTCGACGCCGCCCAGGATCCGGTAACGGACTGGATTCGTGAGCGCGTGCGCCCCTTCTACCTCCCCTAGGGCCGCATAAGCTGGGGGGAGGTGTGGACGACGGGTGGAGAAGAGGGGTACCGGGTGAGTGCGTCAGGCACGGCCGCGGCCGGGCAGGTCGAGCACATGCTGCGCCAGGTGACTCCCGGGCGCTACGAGAGTTACGAGGCGCTCCTGCGCGCCCTCGCCGAGGGCCGCCTGTGGATGCTGCTCTGGCAGGGGCAACCGGGTTCCCCGGACGCCCAGTACGGCGGCATGGAGGTCGAGGGCCTCGGGTACGCGCCGTGCGTCACCTCCCCGCAGGAGCTGGCCGCCAGCGGCTGGAACCGCGGGTACGAGGTCGTCACCGGCCGCGACATCGCCCGCGCCCTCTACCCGGACCGCTGGGGGCTGTGGCTCAACCCGCACGCCCAGGGCGGCGGCGTCGGCATCCCGTGGGCCGACCTGCGCCGGATCGCCACCGGGCTGGACCGGATGCCGGCCGGGCCGCTGCGGCTGTCCGAGCCCGCCCTGGAGCTCCCGCAGTTCTACGGGCTGCTGACCCGGCACGCGCACCGCACCCCCGCCGTACGGTCGCTGCGCCGCGCGTGGGTGCAGCCCGCGCTCGGGTCCCCGTACCTCGCCGTCGGTCTCGACCTGTACGACGCCTCCGCGCCCGCGCTGGAATCCGTCCGGGAGATGATGCGCCAGTCGGTCGGCGCCGTCCCCGAGGGCGTCCCGGTGTGCACCGTCGCGCTCGCCGACGAGCACGACCCCGTCGCGATGTGGCTGCGCGCGCAGACCCGGCCGTTCTACGACCGCGAGGGCCAGTCCCCGGCGTTCTGACAACGGTGCCATGGCCGTGATCCGGCCATGCCCGCCCCTGCGCATACCGAGACATCCGTCCCGAAGGCCGCACCGGTCCGCCCGGTGCGGCCTTTGCCGTACCACTCCGGCATATCCACCCAATGGCGCCAATAACCGCGTCGGAAATGGCAGTTGGGCCGGATGTCCGTTCCGCACCGAACGCGACGCAGTTGCACCGCTCACCCGCCCCCGTGGTCCGCATAACGGAAGGTGTCGCAGCAGATCACGGTTGCGCATCACATGCCCGGCAGGTCTGGCGGGCGATCACGGGCGCGTTGAAGACTCCCCCCACCGAAGGCCGGTCAATCCCACAACCACCAGCTCTTCACGTGCACTTCAGGCGCAATTCGCGCCATTCGCACCATCAGCGACGCCGAAAGAACCAAGCCGCCACAGCGGCGGGCATGGGCCGGCCACAGTCGGCCGAGAGGGGTCCCCACCACGATGACGGCACCACTGCACGACACCAGCGCGGCCGAGCCCGCGGCCGTGGCCGCCCCCGAGACTCCGCAGAAGGCGATCGAGGGGCGCTCGCCCTGGAAGATCGCCTGGTCCCGGCTCAAGCGCGACAAGGTCGCCCTGGCCGGCGGTGTCATCGTGCTCCTGCTGATCCTCGTCGCGCTGTTCGCGCCGTTGATCGTCAAGGCCTTCGGCCACCCGCCGGAGGAACTGCACGAGGACCTGCTGGACCCGCTGCTCGGCCTCCCGGCCGGCGACTGGGGCGGTATGAACGGGGACTTCCTGCTGGGCATCGAGCCGGTCAACGGCCGTGACGTCTTCAGCCGGATCGTCTACGGCGCCCGCATCTCGCTGCTGGTGGCCTTCCTGTCCGCCTTCGTGGCGGTTTCGCTCGGCACCGTCTTCGGCATCATCGCCGGATACTTCGGCGGCTGGGTCGACGCCGCGATCAGCCGGGTCATGGACCTCCTGCTGGCCTTCCCCCAGCTGCTGTTCATCATCGCGCTGATCTCCGTCATCCCCAGCAAGCTGTGGGGCTTCGAGGGCTCGGGCCTGCGCATCGCCGTCCTGGTCCTGGTCATCGGCTTCTTCGGATGGCCGTACATCGGACGCATCGTCCGGGGCCAGACCCTGTCGCTGCGCGAACGGGAGTACGTCGAGGCGGCCCGCAGTCTGGGCGCCGGCCGGACGTACATCCTCTTCCGCGAGCTCCTTCCGAACCTGGTGGCGCCGATCACCGTCTACACGACGCTGATGATCCCCACCAACGTGCTCACCGAGGCCGCGCTGAGCTTCCTCGGCGTGGGCGTCAAGCCGCCCACACCGTCCTGGGGCGAGACGCTCTCGACGGCCGTGCGGACCTACGAGGACGATCCGCTCTTCATGATCTTCCCCGGCGTGGCGATCTTCATCACCGTGCTGGCCTTCAACCTCTTCGGCGACGGCGTCCGCGACGCCCTCGACCCGAAGGGCTCCCGCTAGCCACAGGCGCCTGCCGCACGGCACGGCGAATCCGCAGGGAACACCGCAGGTAACCGGAACTCGGCATCGAAGCCGGAACTACAACGGAGGGTTGCGAGCATCGTGACTACCCATCGCACGTCGAAGCGCAGACTGGCCGCCGGCACGGCCGTCGTGCTCGCGGCCATGCTGACCGCGACCGCCTGTGGCGGCAACGACACCAAGAAGGACGAGGGCAAGGCCGGCGCCAGCGGCTTCAACGCGGGTATCGGCAAGGTCTCCAACGCGGCGGACAAGAAGGGCGGCGAGCTGAAGTTCGTCGCCACTCAGGAAGCCGACTCGTGGGACCCGCAGCGCGGTTACTACGGCTTCATGTGGGACTTCGCCCGCTACTACACCCGTCAGCTCGTCAGCTTCAAGCCCGCCCCCGGTGGCGAGAGCACGGAGCTCGTTCCCGACCTCGCCGCCGGCAAGGCCGAGATCAGCGACGGCGGCAAGACCTACAAGTACACCCTGAAGGACAACGCGAGCTGGGAGGACGGCTCGCCCGTCACCGCCCAGGACATCAAGTACGGCATCGAGCGCACCTGGGCCCAGGACGTCATCTCCGGCGGCCCGGTCTACCTGATGCAGGTCCTCGACCCGAAGAGCGAGTACAAGGGTCCGTACAAGGACGAGAGCGCGGACAAGCTCGGCCTCAAGGCGATCGAGACCCCGGACGCGAAGACCATCATCTTCAAGCTCCCGCAGCCCAACGGCGACTTCGAGCAGATGCTCGCCATGCCGGCCGCGAGCCCGGTCAAGCAGGACAAGGACACCGCGGCCAAGTACGGCCTCAAGCCCTTCTCCAACGGCCCGTACAAGATCGACTCGTACGAGCCCAACAAGAGCATGAAGCTCTCGCGCAACGACAAGTGGAAGCCCGAGTCGGACACCATCCGCAAGGCGCTCCCGGACTCCATCTCGGTCACGTTCATGGCGAACGCGGACGACATGGACAAGCGCCTGATGAACGGCGAGTTCGACCTCGACCTCAACGCGACCGGCATTGGCCAGGCGGCCCGCGCCACCGCGCTGAAGGACCACAAGGCGAACCTGGACAACGGCCAGACCGGCTTCATCCGCTACGCGGTCTTCCCGCAGACGGTCGCCCCGTTCGACAACATCGACTGCCGCAAGGCCGTCATCTACGCGGCCGACCACAAGTCGCTGCAGACCGCCCGCGGCGGCCCGCAGGCCGGTGGTGACATCGCCCCCAACATGCTGCCGCTGGGTGTCAAGGGCTCCGACGCCTCCTACGACCCGTACGAGGTCCTGAAGAACGACGGCAAGCCGAACGTCGAGAAGGCCAAGGAGGCCCTCAAGGCCTGCGGCAAGCCCGAGGGCTTCAAGACCACCATCGCGGTCCGCAACAACAAGCCGGTCGAGGTCGCCACGGCCGTCTCGCTGCAGAACGCCCTGAAGCAGGTCGGCATCGACGCCCAGGTCGACCAGTTCGACGGCGCCCAGACCTCCGGGATCATCGGTTCGCCGAAGGTCGTCAAGGAGAAGGGCTACGGCATCATCATCATGGGCTGGGGCGCCGACTTCCCGACCGGTCAGGGCTTCTCCCAGCCGCTGGTCGACGGCCGCTTCATCCTGCAGAGCGGCAACAACAACTTCTCCGAGCTGAACGACCCGGCGATCAACGGCCTCTTCGACCAGGCCATCGCGGAGACGGACCCGGCCAAGGCCGGCGACATCTACAAGCAGATGAACCAGAAGGTCTCCGAGGCCGCGGTCTACCTGCCCTTCGTCTACGACAAGACGATCACCTGGCGCAGCACCCGGCTGACGAACGCCTACACCTCCGACGCCTACAACGGCCGGTACGACTACGCCTCCCTGGGCGTCGTCAAGTAGTCGTCAGACCAGTCAGTTCAGTCAGTTCAGTTCGTCAATATCAGTTCCAGTGCCACACCCGCTAGGCACGAAGGGCAGGTGATGGCCGCGGTTCCGGCTTGGGGGCGCTCTCCAGAAGAGGGCGCCCCCGGGTCGCAGCCAGGCCGAGCGCAGTGCTTGCATATCTCATCCGGCGGTTCTTCGCCGTCATCGTCATGCTGTTGGTCATCACGCTGGTGACCTTCGGAATCTTCTTCCTCTTCCCGAAGATGATCGGGACGGATCCGGCGCTCTACTTCGTCGGAAAGCAGTCCGACCCCGCCGCCATCGAGGGCATCCGGCAGAAGATGGGTCTCGACGACCCGATCCTCGTCCAGTTCGGCAAGTTCGTCGTCGGTCTGGTGGCGGGTCGCACGTACGCCAACGGCTCCGACGTCACGCAATGCGCCGCGCCCTGCTTCGGATACTCCTTCAAGACCGAGCAGGAGGTGTGGCCGCTGCTGACCGACTGGCTGCCCGTCACCCTCTCGCTCGCCGCCGGCGCCGTCGTCCTGTGGGTCATCGGCGGTGTCGCCACCGGCGTCATCTCCGCCCTCAAGCGCGGTACCGTGCTGGACCGTTCGGCGATGGGCATCGCCCTCGCCGGCGTCTCCCTCCCCATCTACTTCACGGGCATGCTCGCCATCGCCCTCTTCTCCGACCAGCTCGGCTGGTTCGGGCGGCCCGAGGCGAGCTTCGCCGCGGACCCGGGCAAGTGGTTCAACGGCATGATCCTGCCGTGGATCTCGCTCGCCTTCCTGTACGCGGCGATGTACGCGCGGCTCACCCGCGCCACGATGCTCGAAGTGCTCAACGAGGACTACATCCGCACCGCGCGCGCCAAGGGCCTGACGGAACCCGTCGTCATCGGCAAGCACGCGATGCGCTCGACCATGACGCCGATCCTGACCGTCCTGGGCCTGGACCTCGGCGCCCTGATGGGCGGCGCCGTCCTGACCGAGTACACGTTCTCGCTGCACGGGCTCGGCTACAGCGCGGTCCGCGCGATCAGCGACCACGACCTGCCGGTCATCCTGGGCATCACCCTGATCTCCGCCTTCTTCGTGGTCGCGGCGAACCTCGTCGTGGACCTCCTGTACGCGGTGATCGACCCCCGAGTGAGGCTGTCATGACCGATATGACCAAAGGCGCCACGACGGGCGCGACGGGCACGACGGGCGCCCTGAACGAGCCCGTCCCCGGCGGCGCCCCGGCCCCGGCCCGTGCCTTCCTGGAGGTCCGTGACCTCAAGGTGCACTTCCCGACCGAGGACGGCCTGGTCAAGTCCGTCGACGGACTCACCTTCAACCTGGAGAAGGGCAAGACCCTCGGCATCGTGGGCGAGTCCGGCTCCGGCAAGTCGGTGACCTCGCTGGGCATCATGGGCCTGCACCGGGTCGGCCAGTACGGCCGCCAGCGGGCCCGGATCTCCGGCGAGATCTGGCTGGACGGCAAGGAGCTGCTCTCCGCCGACGAGGACGAGGTGCGCAAGCTGCGCGGCCGGAACATCGCGATGATCTTCCAGGACCCGCTGTCCGCGATGCACCCGTACTTCACCGTCGGCAAGCAGATCGCCGAGGCGTACCGGGTCCACAACAAGGTCGACAAGAAGGCCGCCCGCAAGCGGGCGGTCGACCTCCTCGACCGCGTCGGCATCCCGGAGCCGCACAAGCGGGTCGACAGCTACCCGCACGAGTTCTCCGGCGGCATGCGCCAGCGCGCGATGATCGCGATGGCGCTGGTCAACAACCCCGAGCTGCTCATCGCGGACGAGCCGACCACCGCCCTGGACGTCACCGTCCAGGCGCAGATCCTGGACCTGATCCGCGACCTCCAGCAGGAGTTCGGCTCCGCGGTCATCATGATCACGCACGACCTCGGCGTGGTCGCCGAGATGGCCGACGAGCTCCTCGTGATGTACGGCGGCCGGTGCGTCGAGCGCGGCAGTGCCGAGAAGGTGTTCTACGAGCCCCGGCACCCGTACACCTGGGGTCTGCTCGGCTCGATGCCGCGCATCGACCGCGACCAGACCGAGCGCCTGATCCCGGTCAAGGGTTCGCCGCCCAGCCTCATCAACATTCCGAGCGGCTGTGCGTTCAATCCGCGCTGCCCGTACGCCGACGTGCCCAAGGGCAACGTCACGCGGACGGTACGGCCGGAGCTGGCGGACGAGGACGGCGGCCACCACTGGTCCGCCTGCCACATGTCGCATGAGGAGCGGACCCGGATCTGGACCGAAGAGATTGCGCCGAAGCTGTGACCGAGAAGCCCGAGATGGACAAGAAGGCCGCTGCCACGGCCACCGCCACCGTTCCCGCGCAGGCCGTGGACTCGCCCGAGCCGCTGCTCAAGGTGACCGGGCTGGTCAAGCACTTCCCGATCCACAAGGGGCTGCTGCGCAGGCAGGCCGGCGCGGTCAAGGCCGTGGACGGCATCGACTTCGACGTCCGCCGAGGTGAGACCCTCGGCATCGTCGGCGAGTCCGGCTGCGGCAAGTCGACCATGGGCCGGCTGATCACCCGCCTGCTGGAGCCGACCGGCGGCACGATCGAGTTCGAGGGCAAGGACATCACGCACCTCGGGGTGGCGGGCATGCGCCCGCTGCGCCGTGACGTGCAGATGATCTTCCAGGACCCGTACGGCTCGCTGAACCCGCGCCACACGGTCGGCACCATCGTCAGCGCCCCCTTCAAGCTCCAGGGGGTCACCCCCGAGGGCGGCCTGAAGGCGGAGGTCCAGCGGCTGCTGTCGCTGGTGGGCCTGAACCCGGAGCACTACAACCGCTACCCGCACGAGTTCTCGGGCGGCCAGCGGCAGCGCATCGGCATCGCCCGGGCGCTGGCCCTGAAGCCGAAGCTGGTGGTGGCCGACGAGCCCGTCTCCGCGCTCGACGTGTCGATCCAGGCCCAGGTGGTCAACCTGCTGGACGACCTCCAGCAGGAGCTCGGCCTCACGTACGTGATCATCGCGCACGACCTGTCGGTCATCCGGCACGTGTCGGACCGGATCGCGGTGATGTACCTCGGCAAGATCGTCGAGCTGGCGGACCGCCAGTCGCTGTACGGGGCGCCGATGCACCCCTACACGACCGCGCTGATGTCGGCGGTGCCGGTGCCGGACCCGCGGCGGCGCGGCGTGAAGAGCGGGCGCATCCTGCTCAAGGGCGACGTGCCCTCGCCGATCTCGCCGCCGAGCGGCTGCCGCTTCCACACCCGGTGCTGGAAGGCGACGGAGATCTGCAAGACGCAGGACCCGCCGCTGCTGGCGCTGAAGACGGGCCACCAGGTGGCGTGCCACCACCCGGAGAACGCGCCGGACCTGGTCCCGGACGACAAGGCCCTCCCGGGCGCCTCCGACGCGCTGGACACGCCGACGCCGTAGCGGGGTGGGAGCGGGTCACGAGCGCCGCGCGTGGGCGCACGGGTTGCAGGGGCGTACGGCCCCGGAGGACACCTCCGGGGCCGTACGCGCGCCCGGCCCCGGAGGACACCTCCGGGGCCGTACGCGCGCCCGGCCGCGGGCGGCGGCGGCGGGGCCGCCGCGGCCGCGGGCGGCGGCGGCGGGGCCGCCGCGGCCGCGGGCGGCGGCGGCGGGGCCGCCGAGGGTTCGGCTGTAGGGCCGGCTGCGGGGCTGGCCGCGGGTCGGCTGTAGGGCCGGCCGTGGATCGGCCGAAGGGCCGGCTGTAGGGGCGGCTGCGGGTCTGGCCGTGGGGGCGGCTGCGGTTCGGCCGTGGGGCGGATGTGGCTGGCGTGCGGGTGTCGTACGTGTGTGTGGCGCGGGGGCGGGCGTACCGGACAATGAGGCCGTGCCTCACGATCTCTTCCCGCCGGGCATCCAGCACGCCCTGGACCTCGCGGGCATTTTTGTCTTCGCCACCGCGGGTGCGCTGCTCGCCGTCCGCAAGAACTTCGATGTCTTCGGCATCTGTGTCCTCGCCCTGGTCACCGCCCTCGGCGGCGGCCTCTTCCGCGACCTCGTCATCGGCGCGGTACCGCCCGCCGCCTTCGGTGAGCTCAGCTTCTTCGTGACCCCGCTGGTCGCGGCGGCGATCGTCTTCTTCCTGCACCCCGAGGTGCAGCGGATCAACCGGGCGATCAACGTGTTCGACGCGGCCGGCCTCGCGCTCTTCTGCGTCACCGGTACCACCAAGGCGTACGAGTTCGGCCTCGGCCTCACCGCCTCCGCCTCGCTCGGGCTCGCGACGGCGGTCGGCGGCGGCGTGCTGCGCGACATGCTGGTCAACGAGGTGCCGTCGCTGCTGCGCGACCGGGAGATGTACGCCGTGCCCGCGATCGTGGGCGCGTCGATGGTGGCCGTGTTCATCGGCGTGGGGATGCTGAACCCGCTCACCACCGGGCTCGCGATCATCACGACCTTCGTGCTGCGGCTCCTCGCGATCCGCTACCACTGGCGGGCGCCGCTGGCCTGGAACCGGCGGTCCGCGGTGGCCGAGGAGCCGTAGTTTTAGAAAGCTACCGCTCAGTAGCTTCGCGGTGTACGGTCTTTTCATGTCACACGCAGCAGCCGCATCGGCATCGGCCCCGGCCACCGCAACCGCCACCATCGGCGACAGTGAGTTCGACCGCGACACCGCCCTGTCCGCGCGCGCGGACGAGCCCGGGGTGTACGACGCGGAGCTCTCCGCCGGCTGGACGATCATCACCGCCGTCAACGGCGGATACCTGCTGGCCATGGTCGGGCGGGCCCTCTCGCAGGCCCTGCCGCACGCGGACCCGTTCACGGTCTCGGCGCACTACCTGAGCGCGTCGGCGCCCGGGCCCGCGGTGATCCGCACGCAGCTGGTGCGCGCCGGGCGCACGCTGTCGACCGGGCAGGCGTCGCTGTTCCAGTTCGACGAGAACGGCGCCGAGATCGAGCGCATCCGGGTCCTCGCGTCGTACGGCGACCTCGACGCGCTGCCGGACGATGTCCGGACGACCGCGCTGCCGCCGGCCATCCCGGCGTACGAGGACTGCCTCGGGGCCGAGGCGGGGCCGGCCCCGATCCCCGGGAGTTCCGCGATCGTGGACCGGCTCCGGCTGCGGCTGGACCCGGCGACGGCGGGCTGGGCGGTGGGTGCGCCGTCGGGGAAGGGCGAGATGCGTTCCTGGTTCGAGCTGGCGGACGGGCGGGACGCGGACGCGTTGTCGCTGCTGCTGGTGGTGGACGCGTTGCCGCCGACCGCGTTCGACCTGGGGCTGGTCGGGTGGGCCCCGACCGTGGAGCTGACGACCCACATCCGCCGCCGGCCGGCGGCGGGGCCGCTGCGGGTCGCGATCACCACGCGCAACCTGGCGGGCGGGTTCCTGGAGGAGGACGCCGAGGTCTGGGACTCGGAGGACCGCCTGGTGGCCCAGTCGCGTCAGCTGGCTCGCGCCCCGAGGTAGGCGACGCCGGGACCGGGCTGGGGCCGGCGTCGGGGGTGGGGCGGGGTGTCGTCCGGGACTGCATGATTTATGGCGCCCGTTCGGAATCTGACGCCGTGCGGCACCCTTCCGCGCCACAAATCACGTTTTACGTCCCGGACGACACCCCGCCCCACCCCCGCCGCCTTTCAGCCCCGGCCGGTGGAAAACCGGCCGCCTCGGCGCCCCCCTTCCAGCCGTTCAGCGTTCGAGGCGCGGGGTTTGGGGCCCCGTTCGGCCCGCCCGACGTTCGGGGCGCCCCTTCCCGCCCGGGGCCCCCTTCAGCCCGTCCGGCGTTTGAGGACCGGGGTCCGGGCGGAGTCCGGGAAACGGTGAAAGGGCGGGGTGGGGGAGTCTGCCCCGGGGTGGAGCCCCGGACGGGGTGGCGTCGGGCGGTGAATGCGGGCACCCGGGGGTGGGGGGTGGTGGGGGGCTCGTAGAATCGGGGGATCATGGCCTACCTCGACCACGCCGCCACCACTCCGATGCTGCCGGAGGCCGCCGCGGCGATGACCGCGCAGTTCGCCGCCACGGGTAACGCGTCCTCGCTCCACGCCGCCGGCCGCCGCGCCCGCCGCACCGTCGAGGAGTCCCGCGAGGCCCTCGCCGAAGCGCTCGGCGCGCGCCCGAGCGAGGTGGTGTTCACCGCCGGCGGCACGGAGGCCGACAACCTCGCCGTCAAGGGGCTGTACTGGGCCCGCCGCGACGCCGACCCCGCCCGGACCCGGGTGCTCGCCAGCCCCGTCGAGCACCACGCCGTCCTCGACGCCGTCCACTGGCTCGCCGAGCACGAAGGCGCCCGGGTCGAGTACCTGCCCGTCGACCGGTACGGCAGGGTGCACCCCGCCGACTTCCGCGAGGCGATCGCGCGCGACCCCGACGACGTCGCGCTCGCCACCGTGATGTGGGCCAACAACGAGATCGGCACCGTCATGCCGGTGCGGGAACTGGCCGCCATCGCGGCCGAGTTCGGCATCCCGCTGCACTCCGACGCCGTCCAGGCCCTCGGGCAGCTCGACGTCCGCTTCGGGGACAGCGGGCTCGCCGCGATGACCGTCAGCGGCCACAAGGTCGGCGGCCCCTACGGCATCGGCGCGCTGCTGCTCGGCCGCGACCAGACCCCCGTCCCCGTCCTGCACGGCGGCGGGCAGGAGCGCCACGTCCGCTCCGGCACCCTCGACGTGCCCGCCATCGCCGCCTTCGCGGTGGCCGCCGTCCTCGCCGCGGAGCGGCGCGAGCGGTTCGCCGCCGAGATCGGCGCCCTGCGCGACGAGCTCGTCGCCGCCGTGCTGCGGGAGGTGCCCGACGCCGTCCTCGGCGGAGATCCCGTGGACCGGCTCCCGGCCAACGCCCACTTCAGCTTCCCCGGCTGCGAGGGCGACTCCCTGCTGCTCCTTCTGGACGCGCAGGGCATCGAGTGCTCCACCGGCTCCGCCTGCACCGCGGGCGTGGCCCAGCCGAGCCACGTCCTGCTCGCCGCCGGCACCGACCCGCAGCTCGCGCGCGGCACCCTGCGGTTCTCGCTCGGGCACACCTCCACCCGGGAGGACGTCGCGGCCGTGGCCGCCGCCATCGGCCCCGCCGTCGAGCGGGCCCGGACGGCAGGTCTCAGCTAGTGACCTGAGTCAGAGATTCGTTGGCAGTAGGCGGCGACTTTGTCGAGGATCTCGTCGGCGGTCTTCGTCCAGACGAAGGGCTTGGGTTGGTCGTTCCAGTCGGTCAGCCAGGCCCGGATGTCGCGTTCGAGTGCCTGGACGGAGCGGTGGACTCCACGCTTGAGTTTCTTCTGGGTGAGCTCGGCGAACCACCGCTCGACCAGGTTCAGCCAGGACGCGCTCGTGGGCGTGAAGTGCAGGTGAAAGCGCGGGTGCGCCAGCAGCCACTTCTTCACGTCCGGCGTCTTGTGGGTCGCGTAGTTGTCCAGGATCAGATGGACCTGGAGACCGGCCGGGACTTCCTTGTCGAGCTTGGCCAGAAACTTCTTGAACTCGACGGCCCGGTGCCGTCGGTGCAGTGATCCGATCACCTTGCCGGTCGCGACTTCGAGGGCTGCGAAGAGGGTGGTGGTGCCGGCCCGGATGTAGTCGTGGCTGCGGCGCTCTGGAACACCGGGCATCATCGGCAGGACCGGCTGGGACCGGTCCAAGGCCTGGATCTGCGACTTCTCGTCCACGCAGAGAACCAGGGCCTTCTCAGGCGGGTCGAGATAAAGACCGATGACATCGCGGACCTTGTCGATGAACAGCGGGTCCGTGGACAGCTTGAACGTCTGCGACCGGTGCGGGGCCAGCGCGAAGGCCCGCCAGATCCGTGAAATGCTCGACTGTGACATCCCCGTCGCCGCGGCCATCGAGCGGGTGGACCAGTGGGTGGCGTTCTTCGGCGTTTCCTCGAGGGTCTTGACGATCACTCGCTCCACATCGGCATCGGTGATCTTCCGCGGTACACCCGGCCGGGGCTCGTCGCACAGACCGTCCAAGCCGTGCTCCAGGAAACGCCGCCGCCAGGTGCGGACCGTGTCCGGAGCGATCCGCAGCCGACGGGACACCTCCATGATCGAGCGGCCGTCTGAGCACTCCAGCACGATCCGCGACCGCTGAGCCAGAGCCTGGGCCGTCGAACGACGACGTAACCAGCCCTCCAGCACAACACGCTGGGCATCGGTCACCGACAACGGCGGAATCTTCGGACCAGGACGACTCATACCGAACCAACGAGAAACCTCCGACTCAGGTCACTAGGGCCTGTCTTTCGGATCAGGCCCTAGACGGCCGTCGCCGCCAGCGCCTCGCCGACCATGCGGATGTAGCGGTCCCAGTCCCAGTGGCGGCCCGGGTCCGTGTGGTCGGCGCCCGGCACCTCGGAGTGGCCGAGTATGTGTCTTCGGTCCACCGGTATGCGGTACCTGCGGCAGACGTCGGCCGCGAGCCGCGCCGAAGCCGCGTACATCTCGTCCGTGAAGTCCTTCGGCCGGTCCACGAACCCCTCGTGCTCGATGCCGACGCTGCGCTCGTTCATCGAGCGGTTGCCCGCGTGGAAAGCGATGTCCAGCTCGCGCACCATCTGCTCGACGTGGCCGTCCTGGCGGACTATGTAGTGCGCCGACGCCTTGTGCCACGGGTTCTTGAAGGCGTCCACCGACGATTCGAAGCTGCCCTGTGTGACATGCACGACGATCCGGTCCACCCGGTAGTCGTCCGGCCGGTCCGCCATCCGCCAGTTCGCCGGGGACGCCGACGTCCAGCTCGCGCCCGCGTGGTCCAGCTCGCCCTCCTTGCGGGGCTTGGACACCCCCGGCAGCAGCCACCACGCGCGCTCGATCTCATCCCGCGCGGCGACCCCCGCCACCGCGAGCACCCCGAGCCCCCCGAACAACACCGCCCTGCGACCCATCCGCACCATGCGATCCACCCCCCGAACCCGATAACGCGCTGTGACCCCGCTCGGTTCCCCCGTACTCTGGAAGGCGCTATGACTGAGAACCTGCCGCGCACCGCCCGCCCCCTTCGCGTCCTGGCCGCCATGTCCGGCGGCGTGGACTCCGCCGTCGCCGCCGCCCGCGCGGCCGAAGCCGGGCACGACGTGACCGGCGTCCACCTGGCGCTCTCCGCGAACCCGCAATCGTTCCGGACCGGAGCGCGCGGCTGTTGCACGATCGAGGACTCCCGCGACGCCCGCCGCGCCGCCGACGTCATCGGCATCCCCTTCTACGTCTGGGACCTCGCCGAGCGCTTCCGCGAGGACGTCGTCGAGGACTTCATCTCCGAGTACGAGGCCGGGCGCACCCCGAACCCCTGCCTGCGCTGCAACGAGAAGATCAAGTTCGCGGCGCTGCTCGACAAGGCGCTCGCCCTCGGCTTCGACGCGGTCTGCACCGGCCACTACGCCACCGTCGTCCTGAACGAGGACGGCTCGCGCGAGCTGCACCGGGCCTCCGACATGGCCAAGGACCAGTCCTACGTCCTCGGCGTCCTCGACGAGAAGCAGCTCGCGCACGCGCTGTTCCCGCTCGGCGACACCCTGACGACGAAGGACGAGATCCGCGCGGAGGCCGAGCGGCGCGGTCTGGCCGTCGCGAAGAAGCCCGACAGCCACGACATCTGCTTCATCGCCGACGGCGACACCCAGGGCTTCCTCGCGAAGCGCCTCGGCAAGGCCGAGGGCGACATCGTCGACGAGTCCGGCGAGAAGGTTGGCACCCACGAGGGCGCCTTCGGCTTCACCATCGGCCAGCGCAAGGGCCTGCGCATCGGGCACCCCGCGGCGGACGGCAAGCCGCGCTACGTCCTGGACATCTCCCCGGTGAACAACACGGTCACGGTCGGCCCCGTCGAGGCCCTGGACGTCACCGCGCTCACCGCGATCCGCCCGCGCTGGTGCGGCTCCACCGCCGCCGCGCCCGGCACCTACACCGCGCAGCTGCGCGCCCACGGCGGGGAGACCGAGGTCTTCGCGGAGCTGGTGGAGGAGGAACTGCGGGTCCGGTTCTCCGAGCCGGTCCGCGGCGTCGCCCCCGGCCAGGCCATCGTGCTGTACGACGGCACCCGGGTCGTCGGCTCCGCCACCATCGCGACGACCACCCGAGCCGAGACCGCCCCCGCCGCCGTCTGACCCGCCGCCGCTGCCGGGGGCGCTGCCCCCGGCCCGGCCGGTCAGACGACCGTCAGGACGATCTTGCCCGTGGTGCGGCCCTGCTCGCCGATCTCGTGGGCCTTCGCCGCCTGCGCGAGGGGGAGGACCGTGTCGATCACCGGGCGCAGGGAGCCGGCCTCGACCAGCGCCGCGATCTCCACCAGGCCCCGGTAGTCCGGCTCCACCAGCGTCCAGCCGGTGCGGACGCCCGGCGCCTCGGCCGGGACGCCGTCCGGCCCCGGCAGGGTCACCAGGTGGCCGCCCGCCTTGAGGACCTTCAGCGAGCGCTCCCCGTACTCCCCGCCGATCGCGTCGATCACGATGTCCACGTCGGACACCGCGTCCTCGAACGCCGTGGAGCGGTAGTCGATCACCTCGTCCGCGCCCAGCTCGCGCAGCAGCTCGTGCTTCCCGGCGCTGGCCGTGCCGATCACGTACGCGCCGCGCGCCTTGGCGATCTGCACCGCGAAGTGGCCGACCCCGCCCGCAGCCGCGTGCACCAGCACCCGCTGTCCGGCCCGCAGGCCCGCCGTGTCCACCAGCGCCTGCCACGCGGTCAGCGCGGCCAGCGGCAGCGCCGCCGCGCCGACGTGGTCGATGCCCCCGGGCTTGCGCGCGAAGTGCCGCGCGGGCGCCGTCACGTACTCCGCGTACGCCCCGGCCTGCTGCGGGAAGCGCGGCATTCCGAAGACCTCGTCGCCCGGCTGGAACAGGGTCACCCCGCCGCCGACCGCCTCGACCGTGCCGGACACGTCCCAGCCGACCGCGGGGACCGGGCCCCAGGGGATCAGGCCGCCGCTCTCGCGGGTCTTCCAGTCCACCGGGTTCACCCCGGCCGCGTGGACCCGCACCAGGATCTCGCCCATGCCCGGCTCCGGCCGGTCGGTCTCGGTCTCGGTGAGCACCTCGGGTCCGCCCCACTGGCTGACGACTACGGCACGCATGATGTGTCTCCTTTGGGTTGCTCCGTCCGGGTTTCCCGGCCGTGTGACCAGCTTCGCCGCCTTTCCGTCCGTGTGGTGCTGACCGGACGGCCACCATGTGACAGGATCTGGCCATGCACAAAATCGCCGTACTCGCCCTCGAAGGTGTCCCTCCGTTCGAGCTCGGGATGCCGTCCCGGGTCTTCGGCAACGCCCTCGGCGAGGACGGGAGCCCGCTCTACGAGGTGACCGTCTGCACCGTCGACGGCCTGCCCGTGACCAGCGACGCGGGCTTCACCGTCGGCGTCTCGGCGGGCCCGGAGGCCCTCGCGGCCGCCGACACGGTGATCATCCCGCCGACCAACGTGATGATGACCCTGGAACAGGGCGTCCCGCTGCCCGGGCCGCTCGCCAGCGCCCTCGCCGCGATCCGCCCCGGCACCCGGCTGGTGTCGATCTGCACCGGCACCTACGTGCTCGCCGCCGCCGGGCTGCTCGACGGCCGGCCCGCCACCACGCACTGGATCAAGGCGCCCGCCTTCCAGCGCGCCTTCCCGCGCGTCAAGCTCGACGAGGACGTGCTCTTCGTCGACGACGGGGACATCCTCACCTCCGCCGGGGTCGCCGCCGGCGTGGACCTCTGCCTCTACATGGTCCGCCAGGACCACGGCACCGCCGCCGCCAACCGCGCCGCCCGGCTGTGCGTCGTACCGCCGTGGCGCGACGGCGGCCAGGCCCAGTACATCGACCGGCCCGTCCCCGAACCCACCGTGGCCACGACCACCGCCACCCGCGCCTGGGCCCTGGACCGCCTCGCCGAGCCGATCACCCTGGCCGAGCTCGCCGAGCACGCCCGGATGAGCCTGCGCACCTTCACCCGGCGCTTCCGCGACGAGGTCGGCATGACCCCGGTGCAGTGGCTCACCGGCCAACGCCTGGAGATCGCCCGCCAGTTGCTGGAGTCCAGCGACCTGCCGGTCGACCTGGTCGCGCACCGGGCCGGATTCGGCTCCGCCAACTCCCTGCGCCAGCACATGCGCGCCACCCTCGGGATCTCGCCGATCGTCTACCGCCGCACCTTCCAGCCCAACTCCGCCATCCTGACGCCCCATTGATGCCCCGTCACTCCCTCGGCATACTGCGTGGTTCCTGCACCCTTCTCCCAGGGGGAACCACGTGCGCAACCATCACGGCAGGGCGGGGGCGGCGGCCTCGGTCGCCGCGGCCGCCGCTCTCGCGCTCGCGGCGGGGCTGACCACCCCGGCCACGGCCGCGCCCGCACCGCGCTCCTTAGACACCCCGGCCGCCGCGAAACCCGCGGCGGCCACCGGCTCGAAGACCAGCCGAATCACCCTCGTCACCGGCGACCGCGTCGTCCTCGACGCCGCGGGCAAACCGATCGGCCTCGAACGCGCCAGGGGCCGCGAGCACATACCCGTCTCGCTGCGCCGCGCGGGCGGCCACACCAGCGTCCTGCCCTACGACGCCCAGCCCCTGATCCGCGCCGGAAAGCTCGACCCCCGGCTCTTCGACGTCACCGAGCTGAGCCGCCCCGAGTACCGGGACCGCCGCTCCGGCCGGCTCCAGCTGATCGTCGGCTACGAGGGCGGGGCCGCCCCCGCCGCCCGGTCCGCCCTGCGCGCCGCCGACGGCCTCAAGGTGACCCGTACGTACTCCACCCTCGGCGCCGAAGCCGTCAGCGCGGCCCCCGAGGACGCCGCCGGCGTCTGGGAGGCGCTGACCGACCCCCAGCGCGACACCGGCCGCCGCGCCGCCGCCCCCGGCATCGCCACCGTCTGGCTCGACGCCGTGCGCACCGCCACCCTCGACAAGAGCACCCGGCAGATCGGCGCCGACAAGGCGTGGGCCGCCGGATACGACGGCGCCGGCGTCAAGATCGCCGTCCTCGACACCGGCGTCGACGCCACCCACGCCGACCTCACCGGCCAGGTCGTCGCCGAACAGAACTTCTCCACCGCCGCGGACGCCCAGGACCACTTCGGCCACGGCACGCACGTCGCCTCCATCGCCGCCGGTACGGGCGCCCGCTCGGGCGGCGCCTTCAAGGGCGTCGCACCCGGCGCGAAACTCCTGAACGGCAAGGTCCTCGACGACAACGGCTCCGGCGACGACTCCGGCATCCTCGCCGGGATGGAATGGGCCGTCGCCCAGGGCGCCGACATCGTCAACCTCAGCCTCGGCGGCCCCGACACCGCCCAGCTCGACCCCCTCGAAGCGGCCGTCGGCAAACTCAGCGCCGACAAGGGCGTGCTCTTCGCCATCGCCGCCGGCAACAGCGGCCGCGGCGGCCCCGGCACCGTCAACTCCCCGGGCAGCGCCGACGCCGCCCTCACCGTCGGCGCCGTCGACGACGCGGACGCCCTCGCCGACTTCTCCAGCACCGGCCCCCTCACCGGCGACGGCGCCGTCAAGCCGGACGTCACCGCTCCCGGTGTCGACATCACCGCGGCCGCCGCCCCCGGCAGCGTCATCGACCGCGAGGTCGGCCAGAACCCGCCCGGGTACCTGACCATCTCCGGCACCTCCATGGCCACCCCGCACGTCGCGGGAGCCGCCGCCCTGCTCAAGCAGCAGCACCCGGCCTGGAAGGGCGCGGAGCTCAAGGGCGCGCTGACCGCCTCCGCCAAGGGCGCGGCGTACACCCCGTTCCAGCAGGGCACCGGCCGGATCGCCGTCGACGCCGCGCTGCGCCAGAGCGTGGTCGCCCAGGAAGCGGCGCTGAGCTTCGGCACGCAGCGCTGGCCGCACGCCGACGACACCCCGCAGTCGCGGAAGATCACGTACCGGAACCTCGGCGGCACGCCCGTCACCCTCGACCTCGCCGTCACCGGCAGCGGCCCCGACGGCAAGCCCGCGCCCGAGGGCTTCTTCACCCTCGGCGCCCGGCGGCTCACCGTCCCGGCGGGCGGGACCGCCGAGACCACGCTGAGCGCCGACACCCGTCTCGGCGGGACCCTGGACGGCGCCTACAGCGCGTACGCGGTCGCGAAGGCGACGGGCGGCGAGCAGAGCGTCCGTACCGGCGCCGTGGTCGAACGCGAGCCCGAGTCCTATGACCTGACGCTCCGCCACCTCGGGCGGGACGGGAAGCCGACCAAGAACTACGGCACCACCCTCCAGGGCGTCAGGGGCGGTGCGAGCGCCCTCCGCTTCGAGGCGTACGACGCCTCCGGCACCGTCAAACTGCGCGTCCCCAAGGGCGGGTACCTGCTCGACGCGTCCCTCGCCGTCGACCCGCTCGACCTGACCAAGGGCGCCGACTGGATCGTCCAGCCCCAGCTCGACATCACCGGTGACACCACGGTCACGCTCGACGCGCGCACCACCAGGCCCGTGGACATCACGGTCCCGTCCAAGTCGGCGGTGGCCCTGTTCGCGATGCCCTCGTACACCCTGCGGGAGGGCGACGCCGACTACGGCTTCGGCTTCTGGCTCGACTCGCTCACCGGGTTCCGCACCCGCCACCTCGGCCCGCCGCCCGCGGCGGGCACGCTCAGCCAGCAGTGGGACGTGCACTGGCAGGACGGCGCCTCGGCGGAGTACCACGCCGTCCTCGGCGGCCCCGTACGCGCCCTCGCCACCGGCTACACCCGCCACCTGAAGGCACGCGACCTGGCGGTCCTCACCGCCGAACAGGGCGCCTCGGCCCCGGGCAAGGAGGGCGCGCTCACCGCGATCGGCAACCTCCCGGGCAGCACTTCCGGGACCGCCATCTCGATCCGGCGCCCGCTGCCGACCACGACCACGGTGTACGTGTCGACGCTCGACGAGGTGAAGTGGGACCTCTCCTTCACCCAGAGCGGCGGCCAGGACGAGAACGGCTTCCCGATCGAGGACGCCTGGTACGCCGCCGAGAGCGGGCGCACCCTCACCGGCGGCCGCGCCTACCACGAGCGCCTGGGCACGGCCGTCCTCGCACCCCTCGTGGACGCCGGCCACGGCGTCTCCCGCGCAGGCAACGAGATCACCGGCTCCGTGCCGCTGCTGGCGGACGGCGCCGGCCACCCGGGCGACTGGTTCGCGGCCACCGGCAGCACGGTCCTCTACCGGGACGGCGTCGTCGCGGGCCGCAGCCAGGCCCCCCTGGCGTCGAGCGGGCCCTTCACGGTCCCGGCGGGCGACGCGGCGTACAAGCTGACCACGACCACGCAGCTGCGGCCCGAGCTCTCCGGGACCTCGTCCAAAGTGACGGCGACCTGGTGGTTCCGTTCGAAGGAGACGGCCGCGCCCACCGCGCTCCCCGTCTCCTCCGTCCGCTTCGACGCCCGCCCCGCGCCGGACGGCACCCTGCCCGCGGGCCGCACGGCGACGTTCCCGGTCACCGCGCAGGGCCCGGTGGCCGCGGCCCCCGTCACCGCCCAGGTCTCCTACGACGAGGGCTACACCTGGCAGCCGCTCCCCGTGAAGGCCGGCAAGGTCAGCGTGAAGACCCCGGCGAAGGGCGCCTCGGTCTCCCTGCGCGCCACCGTCACCGACGGGTCGGGCAACAAGGCGGAGGTGACCGTCATCCGCGCCTACCTCGCGGGCTGAGCCGCACGCCCACCGGCGGCCCCGGAGGCGATCGCCCCCGGGGCCGCCGGCGGGCGCCGTGCCCGTGCCGGGGCCGCGGGTCCCGGCCCGGGCCCCGCACGTGAATCGGGGGGCGGGCCGGGGTGCGAGCATGGGCGGCATGGCTACTCACCTGATCACCGGCGCCGGCTCCGGCATCGGCGCCGCCGTCGCGGCCCGCCTGCACGCCCGCGGCGACGACCTCGTCCTGCTCGCCCGCGACGCCGCCCGCGGCAAGCAGCTCGTCGAGCGGTACCCCGGCTCGCGCGCGCTCGTCGGAGACCTCGCCGACCCCGACCGGCTGTCCTGGGCGTTCTCCAAGCAGGCGATCCCGGAGCGGATCGACTCCCTCCTGCACATCGCCGGCATCGTCGACCTCGGCCCCGTCGGCGAGCTGCGCCCCAAGACCTGGCACCAGCAGCTCAACGTCAACCTGATCGCCCCCGCCGAGGTGACCCGGCTGCTGCTGCCCACCCTGCGGGCCTCGCGGGCCACCGTCGTCTTCGTGAACTCCGGCGCCGGCCTGACCGCCCACGCCGAATGGGGCGCGTACGGCGCCTCCAAGCACGGCCTCAAGGCCCTCGCCGACGCCCTGCGCGCCGAGGAGAAGCCGAACGGCATCCGCGTGACCTCCGTCTACCCGGGCCGCACCGCCAGCCCCATGCAGGCCAAGGTGCACTCGCAGGAGGGCAAGGAGTACGACCCCGAGCGCTGGATCGACCCCGAGTCGGTGGCGACCACGGTCCTCATGGCCGTGGACCTGCCCCGCGACGCCGAGGTCGCCGACCTGTCCGTGAGGCCGGGCCGATGACCGCCGGCGCCACCGGAATCGGCTCCCTGCCCGGCGGCGACGCCCGCGAGGCCGCCAAGACCGTCACCGGCTCCTTCGAGGAGTTCCCCCACCTCGCGGAACTGCCCGCGCGCGGCCCCGGCGCCGACATGATCGGCCGCTCCCTCGGGCTGCTCGTCGACATGTACGCCCACGTCGAGCCCAGCGGCTGGCGGATCAGCGACCGCCCCGGCCGCGACAGCAAGCGCGCCCGCTCCTGGCTCGGCGAGGACCTCGACGCCCTGGAGGAGTTCACCCAGGGCTACGAGGGCAGGCTGAAGGTCCAGGCCGTCGGGCCCTGGACGCTGGCCGGCTCCCTGGAACTGCACGGCGGCGAGGCCATGCTCCAGGACCCCGGCGCCTGCCGCGACCTGGCCGCCTCCCTCGCCGAGGGCGTCCGCGAGCACCTCGCCGACGTGCGCAAGCGGATCCCCGGCGCCGAGATCGTGCTCCAGTACGACGAACCGTCGCTGACCGCCGTCCTGCTCGGCCGGGTCCGCTCCGCCAGCGGCTACCGGACGTACCGGGCCGTCGACCGGCAGGTCGTCGAGGCCACCCTGCGCGAGCTGTTCGCCGTCCACGACGGCGAGGTCATCGTCCACTCCTGCGCGCCCGAGGTCCCCTTCGGACTGCTGCGCCGGGCCGGGGCCGCGGGCGTGTCGTTCGATTTCTCCTTGCTCACCGAGCGCGAGGACGAGGCCATCGGTGAGGCCGTCGAAGGCGGCACGAAGCTGTTCGCCGGAGTGGTGCCCGGCGTGGACGGCCCGTTGTCGGACCCGGGCGGTAGCGTCATGGGTGTCAGGAAGCTTTGGCGCAGGCTGGGGCTGGCCCCGGGGACTCTCGCGGAGTCCGTCGTGGTCACTCCGTCGTGCGGTCTGGCGGGCGCTTCGCCCGCCTACGCCCGCGCGGTGCAGGCGCACTGCGTCAGGGCGGCGAGGTCGCTCGCCGACAACCCTGAGTGATGGACTGAGACGGGCCACGGGAGGACACGGCATGGCAGCCGAACAGAAGCAGGCCGGCGACGCGGCGGTACCGGCGGCGGTGCGTGAACAGCACGCGCTGCTCGCCGAACAGGTCGAGGAGCACCGCTTCCGGTACTACGTGAACGACCAGCCGGTCGTCAGCGACGCCGAGTTCGACCAGCTGCTGCGCTCCCTGGAGGCGCTGGAGGAGCAGTACCCGCAGCTGCGCACGCCCGACTCGCCCACCCAGAAGGTGGCCGGGGCGTACGAGACGGACTTCGCCTCCGTCGAGCACCGCGAGCGGATGCTCTCCCTCGACAACGCCTTCGACGACGAGGAACTGGCGGCCTGGGCCGAGCGGGTGGCCCGGGACGCCAACACCTCGGACTACCACTACCTGTGCGAGCTGAAGGTCGACGGCCTCGCCGTGAACCTCACCTACGAGAACGGCCGCCTGACCCGGGCCGCCACCCGCGGCGACGGCCGCACCGGCGAGGACATCACGCCCAACGTCCGCACCATCGCGGAGATCCCGGACCGCCTGGGGGGCGACCGGATCCCGGCCCTCGTGGAGATCCGCGGCGAGGTCTTCTTCCCGATGGAGAAGTTCGAGGAGCTCAACGCGCGCCTCGTGGAGACGGAGGGCAAGCCCTTCGCCAACCCGCGCAACGCGGCGGCCGGTTCGCTGCGCCAGAAGGACCCGAAGATCACCGCGAGCCGCCCGCTGCACATGGTGGTGCACGGCATCGGCGCGCGCGAGGGCTTCGACATCGACAAGCTGTCGCACGCGTACGAGCTGCTGAGGGAGTGGGGCCTGCCCACCGCGAGACACAACCGGGTCGTCTCCTCGCTCGCCGAGGTCCGCGAGTTCATCACCCACTTCGGCGAGAACCGGCACTCGGTGGAGCACGAGATCGACGGCGTCGTCGTCAAGCTCGACGAGATCCCGCTCCAGGGCCGCCTCGGCTCCACCGCGCGCGCCCCGCGCTGGGCCATCGCCTGGAAGTACGCCCCCGAAGAGGTCAACACCAAGCTGGTGGACATCAAGGTCGGCGTCGGCCGCACCGGCCGCGTCACCCCGTACGCCCAGGTCGAGCCGGTGACGGTGGCCGGTTCGGAGGTCGAGTTCGCCACCCTGCACAACCAGGAGGTCGTCAAGGCCAAGGGCGTGCTCATCGGCGACACCGTGGTCCTTCGCAAGGCCGGCGACGTGATCCCCGAGATCCTCGGCCCCGTCGTGGACCTGCGGGACGGCAGCGAGCGCGAGTTCGTCATGCCGGCCGAGTGCCCCGAGTGCGGGACGCCGCTGCGGCCGATGAAGGAGGGCGACATCGACCTCCGCTGCCCCAACGGGCAGACCTGCCCGGCCCAGTTGCGCGAGCGGCTCTTCTACCTCGGCGGCCGGCAGTGCCTGGACATCGAGAACTTCGGCGCGGTGGCCGCGGCCGCCCTCACCAACCCGCTGGAGCCGGCCGAACCGCCGCTGCGCGACGAGGGCGACCTCTTCGGCCTCACCATCGAGGACCTGCTGCCCATCAAGGCGTACGTGCTCGACGGTGACAGCGGGCTGCCCAAGCGGGACCCGAAGACGGGCGAGGAGAAGATCGTCACCGTCTTCGCCAACCAGAAGGGCGAGCCGAAGAAGAACGCCCTGGCGATGCTGGAGAACATCGCGGCCGCCAAGGAGCGCCCGCTGGCCCGCGTCATCAACGGCCTGTCGATCCGTCACGTCGGGCCGGTCGCGGCCGAGGCCCTCGCCCGCGAGTTCCGCTCCATCGAGCGCATCCAGCAGGCGACGGAAGAGGAACTGGCCGCCACCGACGGGGTCGGCGCCATCATCGCCGCCTCCCTCAAGGAATGGTTCGCCGTCGACTGGCACCAGGAGATCCTGCGCAAGTGGCGGGAAGCCGGCGTCCGGATGGAGGAGGAAGGTTCCGGCGAGGAGGCGGGGCCGCGCCCCCTGGAAGGCCTGACCGTCGTCGTCACCGGCACCCTGGAGAGCCACACCCGGGACGGCGCCAAGGAGGCCCTCCAGAGCCGCGGCGCCAAGGTGACCGGTTCCGTCTCCAAGAAGACCTCGTTCGTCGTGGTCGGCGACAACCCGGGCTCCAAGTACGACAAGGCCGTGCAGCTGAAGCTGGCCATCCTCGACGACGCGGGCTTCGCGGTGCTGCTGGAACAGGGCCCGGACGCGGCCCGCGAGGCCGCCCTCCCGGTGGACGGCGGCGCCGCGGCGGAGTAGCGACTCAAACGCGTGTCGCCCCGAGGGAGTAACGGAGGCGAACGGATGCGTGGCGTGCGGCCGTACGGGCGGGCGCACGCCGGGCGCGGCGGCCGGTGGTAAACGGCTGGTACAGGGCTGGTGGCAGGGCGGTGAGCTGTCGGATCATCGGATGGGTGACCCGAGGGTCCTGGTCCAAACTCACCCGTTCGGCGGATACCGTACTGATGAGGATGACTGGGTCGCATTCGGGAAACCGCCGCCGACCGCTGCCCCTGGGAGCCTCTCGCGTCCTACTGTTGAGGGGGGCGCCTGTCGTGCACGGCTGCGTGAGGCGATTCCAGCCGTGATGGCATGACATCGGGGCCATCGCGTGGCATCGGCATCGCCGGCTGTGAGAGGGACGGGCATGAAACCCACCGATAGCGCCGACCCGTCACGTGATTTCGGCGGGGAACTCCCGTCCATGCGGACGGGACGGCTCGGATTCCTGGGTCCCAGGACGCCGGACCGCCGCTCGCCCGAAACCGGTACGGGCGGCTCGCGACAGCGCACCGTGCTGCCCTACGTCGTCGTGGGCCTCTCCGCCGCGCTCCTCCTCGCCGGCGTCATCGCCGCGCTGACCGACCGTCAAGCACTGTTCCCCGGCGGGACGGTGGGCTGGGCGCTCGCGCTGCTCACCGGCGTCATCGTCGGCCACCTCGTCGCCCTCGGCCGGGACCGCTGGTGGGGCGGCACCGGATCGGGAGCCGCCCTCACCCTCGGCGCCCTCCTCCTCTACGGATGGGTCCCGGCCGGACTCGTCTCGCTGGCGGTGGTCACCCTGGTCGGCGCCGCTCGCCGGCACCGCTGGCGCCTCGGCCTGCTGCACGGCTCCGTCGACATCCTCGGCATCGGCGCCGGCGCCCTCGTCCTGGCCGCGTTCGGCGACCTGGCGAGCGTGGCCGAGCCGTGGCGCCCCGACACCTGGGGGATCGGGGCTGTCCCCGAGGTGATCCTGACCGCCGTCGCGTACCTGGTCGTCACCCGCATCGTGCTGTGGCTGGCGCTGAACCAGCCCGGCGGCGGGCTGCCCACGGTCGCCCGCACCGCCCTGCTCCGCCAGGCCCTGGTGGCCGTCGCGCTGCTCGGCATCGCCCCGCTGATCTGCGTCGTCGCCCTCAGCCGGCCGGTGCTGCTGCCGCTGTTCGCCGTACCCCTGATCGCGCTGGACTCCACGCTGTGGATCGCCCGGGCGCGCGCCGAGGAACAGCTGCGGGACCCGCTGACCGGGCTGCCGAACCGGCAGTGGCTGCTGGAGCGGGCCTGGACCGCGCTGGACGAGGCTGAACGTTTGGGCACCCGGTCGGCCCTCGTGCTGATCGACCTGGACAGGTTCCGGGCCGTCAACGACACGCTCGGGCACCTGGCCGGTGACCGGCTGCTCCTCCAGATCGCGGACCGGCTGCGGCAGGCGCTGCCGCAGGACGCGGAGGCGGCGCGGCTGGGCGGCGACGAGTTCGCGGTGCTGCTGCCGGTCGCCGACTCCACGACGAGCGCGCAGCGGGTCGCCCGCCACCTGGTCGCGGAGCTCAGCTCCCCGCTGGACCTGGACGGGCTGACGCTGGTGCTGGAGGCCAGCGCGGGCCTGGCCGTCTTCCCGGACCACGCGCTGGACGCGGAGGGGCTGCTGCGGCGGGCCGACGTCGCGATGTACCAGGCGAAGCGGGACCGGACGGGCGTGGAGGTGTACGAGTCCAAGCGGGACAGCAACACGCCCGACCGGCTCGGCCTGCTGGGTGACCTCCGCCGGGCCCTGGACGCGGGTGAAGTGGAACTCCACTACCAGCCGAAGGTCCGCTTCGACGGGCACGTCGCGGGGTTGGAGGCACTGGTCCGCTGGGTGCATCCGGAGCGGGGCCGGGTCCCTCCGGACGAGTTCATCGCGATCGCCGAGACCTCGGGCCTGATGCCGCACCTGACGGAGTACGTCCTGGAGACGGCCCTGGCGCAGGTCGCGCGCTGGCGGGCGCAGGGCCTGAAGGTCCCGGTGGCCGTGAACGTGTCGCCGCGCGACGTCCACACCCCGGGGTTCGCGGGGGCGGTCGCCGCCCGGCTGGCGCGGCACGGGGTCCCGGCCAGCGGGCTCCAGCTGGAGATAACGGAACACGTCCTGCTGGAAGACCCCCAGCGGGCGGCCGACACCATGGCGGGCCTGGCGGGCCACGGCGTGAAGATGTCCCTGGACGACTTCGGCACGGGCTACTCCTCGCTGGTCCACCTGCGCCGCCTCCCGGTGAGCGAGCTGAAGATCGACCGCTCCTTCGTGGCGCGGCTGGCGGTGGACGCCCAGGACGCGGAGATCGTCCGCTGCACGGTCGACCTGGCGCACTCGCTGGGCCTGCTGGTCGTGGCCGAGGGCGTCGAGGACGACGAGACGTGGGAGCGCCTGCGCGACCTGGGCTGTGACGCGGTCCAGGGCTGGCTGGTCGCGGCCGCGATGCCGCCGCAGGAGGCGACGGCGTGGCTGCTGGCCCGGGGCGAACGCGGCTGGCGCCGCCCGGCGGACATCACGGCCGAGCTCACGGCCGCCGCCGCGGCGGAAACCCCCACCGCGTAACGCGGCCGCGGGGACCGATGGGGTAACCGTTTCGTGGGTCGGGGGGCTGGCCCCATAGGATTGGGGCCGAAACCTACACACTCACCACCCCCAGAGGATCGCTGCATGCCTGGCATCACGCGCGAGGAGGTCGCCCACCTCGCTCGGCTGGCACGTCTGGAGCTGAAGAGCGAAGAGCTCGACCACTTCGCTGGACAGCTCGACGACATCATCGGCGCGGTCGCCCGCGTTTCCGAGGTCGCCGACCAAGACGTCCCGCCGACCTCCCACCCGCTGCCGCTGACGAACGTCATGCGCGCGGACGAGGTCCGTCCGTCGCTCACCCCCGCGCAGGCGCTTTCCGGCGCTCCCGCCCAGGAGCAGCAGCGTTTCAAGGTGCCGCAGATCCTGGGGGAGGACTAATCATCATGGTTGACCAGATCATCAAGCTCACGGCCGCCGAGACCGCCGAGAAGATCGCTTCCGGCGAGCTGACGGCCGTCGAGGTCACCGAGGCCCACCTGGCCCGGATCGACGCCACCGACGAGAAGGTGCACGCCTTCCTCCACGTGGACCGCGAGGGCGCCCTCGCCCAGGCGCGCGCCGTCGACGCCAAGCGCGCGAACGGCGAGAAGCTGGGCCCGCTCGCCGGTGTCCCGCTCGCCCTCAAGGACATCTTCACCACCGTCGGGGTCCCGACCACCGTCGGTTCGAAGATCCTCGAAGGCTGGATCCCGCCCTACGACGCCACCCTGACGCGCAAGCTGAAGGAAGCCGACGTCGTCATCCTCGGCAAGACCAACATGGACGAGTTCGCCATGGGGTCCTCCACCGAGAACAGCGCCTACGGCCCCACCGGCAACCCCTGGGACCTCACCCGGATCCCCGGCGGCTCCGGCGGCGGTTCCGCGGCCGCGCTCGCCGCCTTCCAGGCGCCCCTGGCCATCGGCACGGACACCGGCGGCTCCATCCGCCAGCCCGCCGCCGTGACCGGCACCGTCGGCGTCAAGCCGACCTACGGCGGCGTCTCCCGCTACGGCATGGTCGCGTTCTCGTCCTCCCTCGACCAGGGCGGGCCCTGCGCCCGTACGGTCCTGGACGCCGCGCTCCTGCACGAGGTCATCGCCGGCCACGACCCGCTGGACTCCACCTCCATCGACGCCCCGGTCCCGCCGGTCGTCGAGGCGGCCCGCAACGGCTCCGTCGCCGGCATGCGCGTCGGCGTGGTCAAGCAGTTCGCCGGCGAGGGCTACCAGGCCGGTGTCGTCCAGCGCTTCAACGAGTCCGTCGAGCTCCTCAAGGAGCTGGGCGCCGAGATCGTCGAGCTGGACTGCCCCTCCTTCGACCTCGCGATGGCCGCGTACTACCTGATCGCGCCGTCCGAGTGCTCCTCCAACCTGGCCCGCTTCGACGCCATGCGCTACGGCCTGCGCGTCGGCGACGACGGCACCAGGTCCGCCGAGGACGTCACCGCGCTCACCCGCGAAGCCGGTTTCGGCGACGAGGTCAAGCGCCGCGTCATCCTCGGCACGTACGCGCTCAGCTCCGGCTACTACGACGCGTACTACGGCTCGGCCCAGAAGGTCCGCACGCTCATCACGAAGGACTTCGAGAAGTCCTTCGAGCGGGTCGACGTGATCGTCTCCCCGACCACGCCCACCACCGCCTTCGCGATCGGTGAGCGCACCGACGACCCGCTCGCGATGTACCTCGCGGACCTGTGCACCATCCCGACCAACCTGGCCGGCAACTCCGCCATGTCGCTCCCCTGCGGCCTGGCCCCGGAGGACGGTCTCCCGGTCGGCCTGCAGATCATCGCCCCCGCCATGAAGGACGACCGCCTGTACAAGGTCGGTGCCGCCGTCGAGGCCGCCTTCGTCGCGCGCTGGGGTCACCCGCTGCTTGAGGAGGCTCCGTCGCTGTGAGTTCGAGTGCGCTGTCCAAGGCCAAGGGCTTCAAGAAGTCCAAGTCCGGTACGTACCTGTCGATCGGCACCACCGCCTTCGGTGCCATCAGCGTGATCAAGCAGGCCCGCAGGGCCCGCAACGACCACGACACGCTGAAGCTGGTCGACGCCGTTGTGTCCGCCGCCGCCATCGTCACCGGCCTCGCGATCCTGTACCGCGAGCTGAAGCGCCTCGGCGACGACGACGTCCTGCTGGGCTGAGAGGGAAAGTTTCACCGTGAGCACCTACACCGAACTGCTCTCGTACGAGGAAGCTCTCGCCTCGTACGACCCCGTCATGGGCCTTGAGGTCCATGTCGAGCTCGGCACCAAGACCAAGATGTTCTGCGGCTGTTCGACCGAGCTGGGCGCCGAGCCCAACTCGCAGACCTGCCCCACCTGCCTCGGTCTGCCCGGCTCGCTGCCCGTCGTCAACGCGATCGGCGTCGAGTCGGCCATCAAGATCGGTCTCGCGCTGAACTGCGAGATCGCCGAGTGGTGCCGCTTCGCCCGGAAGAACTACTTCTATCCGGACATGCCGAAGAACTTCCAGACCTCCCAGTACGACGAGCCCATCGCCTTCAACGGCTTCCTGGACGTCCAGCTGGAGGACGGCGAGATCTTCCGCGTGGAGATCGAGCGCGCCCACATGGAGGAGGACACCGGCAAGTCGCTGCACGTCGGCGGTGCCACCGGCCGTATCCACGGCGCGTCCCACTCCCTGCTGGACTACAACCGCGCCGGCATCCCCCTCATCGAGATCGTCACCAAGCCGATCGAGGGCGCCGGCGAGCGGGCCCCCGAGGTCGCCAAGGCGTACGTCGCCGAGCTGCGCGAGGTCATCAAGGCGCTCGGCGTGTCCGAGGCCCGGATGGACAAGGGCCAGATGCGCTGCGACGTGAACCTGTCGCTGCGCCCCAGCCCCGAGGCGCCCTTCGGTACCCGCTCGGAGACGAAGAACGTCAACTCGCTCCGCTCCGTGGAGCGGGCGGCGCGCTTCGAGATCCAGCGCCACGCGGCCGTGCTCAGCGGCGGCGGCTCGATCGTGCAGGAGACCCGGCACTTCCACGAGGAGGACGGCTCCACCACGGCCGGCCGCATCAAGGACAACGCCGAGGACTACCGCTACTTCCCGGAGCCCGACCTGGTTCCCGTGGCCCCGGCCCGCGACTGGGTCGAGGAGCTGCGCGCCGGCCTCCCCGAGATGCCGCGCGTCCGCCGCAACCGGCTCCTCCAGGAGTGGGGCGTCACCGAGCACGACATGCAGTCGATCCTCAACGCGGGCGCGGTGGACTCCATCGTCGCCACGATCGAGGCGGGTGCCGACTCGGCCGCCGCGCGCAAGTGGTGGATGGGCGAGCTCGCCCGCAACGCCAACGAGCAGGGCGTCGTCGTCGACGAGCTGCCGATCACCCCGGTCCAGGTGGCCCGGGTGGCGGAGCTGGTCGCGGCCGGCGACCTGAACGACAAGCTGGCCCGTCAGGTCATCGAGGGCGTCCTCGCCGGCGAGGGCACCCCGGACGAGGTCGTCGAGAAGCGCGGCCTGAAGGTCGTCTCGGACGAGGGCGCGCTCGGCGCGGCCGTGGACGAGGCCATCGCGGGCAACGCGGCCATCGCGGACAAGATCCGCGGCGGCAAGGTCGCGGCCGTCGGCGCCCTGGTCGGCGCGGTCATGAAGACCACCCGCGGCCAGGCCGACGCGGCCCGCGTCAAGGAGCTCATCCTGGAGCGCCTGGGCGTCTCCGAGTAATCCGGAGCCCATGTACGCACGTACGGCGGCCCCGCACCGGTCTTCCACGGTGCGGGGCCGCCCTACGTTCAGCGCCTGAGCCGGTGTGACGTCAGCCGGCCACCGGGGCGCCGAGGAAGGCCAGCCGGGCCCGCTTCGCCGGGAGGTAGACCTCGGGGAGGTCGATCTCGGGGAGCTCCACCTCCGCGCCCAGCACGAAGCCGGTGCGCTCCAGGCGGGCGATGGCCTTCTCGTTGCGGGCGTCCGGCTCGGCGACGACCCGGCGGGTGCGGCCGTCGGACCAGACGAACGACATGAACGCCGTCATCAGGGCCGCGCTGAAGCCGTGCTCGGCCGAACCCCGGGCGGGGCTGATGAGCAGGTGCACGCCGATGTCGCCGGGCTGGACCTCGTAGCACTCGCTGACCCGGTCCTCGGCGCAGTCGTACGTCTGGAAGAGCCCGACCGGCCGGCCGTCGCGGCTGACGATGAACGCGTGGTGCGTGGTGCGGCGGTCGACGTCCTCGTAGATCTCCTGGACCAGCTCGCGGCTCGCCTCGCCCATGCCCCAGAAGCGGGCGCGCTCCTGCGTGACCCAGCCGTGGATCAGCGCCGAGTCGGCGGCGGGGTCGACGGGGGCGATGGTGACCGTGCCGAAGCCCTCGATGGGGTGGGTGTGCACGGGCCGGCGGGTGGAGGTGGTCATCGGGGGGTTTCCTTCGTGAGCCGGTCCCAGTCGGTGACGACCGGGATGAGTTCGCAGCGCGCCCACAGGGGGAGCTGATCGCGGTGGTGGGGCGCGCCGTTGACGCCGTCGGCGCCCAGCGGGACGGCCCAGAGGCTGTCCTCGCGGCGGGCGAGGTCCCAGACGTAACGGGCCGCCGACGCACGCGCGGTGAGGTCGGTGAAGCCGGGGACGGTGGAGGTGGCGTTCACGCAGTCGTGGTCGCCGCCGAGGCCGGGCCACTCGGCGGCGGGGTCCGGGAGCGCCGACCACGGGGTCAGCCGGTGGACCTGCGACCAGGGGGTGTCGGGGCGGGCGGCCGCGGCCGTCTCCTCCAGGGCGGCGCGGACGTGGGCCGCGCGGTCGAGACCGGGGAGGAGGCCGGTGGTCAGCAGGCCTTCGAGGGCGTAGCCGATCTTGGGGACCAGGTACAGCCAGGGGTGGAACACCTCCGGGCCCGAGGGGGCACCGGTCAGCCCGGCGAAGACGGGGTCGGCGGCGAAGTGCCGTACGGTCGCGGTCCGGAAGGCCGAGAAGACGGTCGCGTCCGTGCTCCCGGCCGCCATGTGCCGGTCCCAGGCGAGCAGCCGCTCGCGCAGCGCGGCCGCCTCGGGGGAGAGGCCGTCGAGCCCGGGCAGCAGGGCGAGCAGCGGTCCGGCGGAGCCCAGGTAGGTGTCCTGGTGTACGTCGGCCATCGCCTTCGGGGTCCAGTCCGCCGAGCCGCTCAGCAGCTCGCGGATGCGGTCGGCGCGGTGCGGGGGCGCGAACTCCACGCCGAGCGGGGAGGCGATGCCGCGCGCGTTCGCCATGACGGCGAAGCCCTGGACGGGCTCGACGGGGGTCCGCGCCCAGCCCCGCCACGCGTGGCGGGGTTCCCACGCGGGCACCGGGCGCAGCCGGTTCGCGGGGTCGCGCAGGGGCACGGCGCCGGCGACGCGGTGCAGCAGGCCGCCCTCGGAGTCGGCGGCGTGGACGACGTTGACGGGCTCGGCCCAGCCGTCGAGGGCGCGGTCGATGTCGGCGACGGTACGGGCGCGCAGCAGGGCGGGGAGGGTGGCGAAACCGAGGTCGCGGCGGACCCGGGGCGGGTAGCGCAGGGCGAGGGTCTGGCCGCCGCCGTCCACGTCGTCCCGGATGATCACGGGGCCGCGCGCGGTCTCCAGGACCTCGATCTCGACCGGGTCGGCGCCGGAGACGGTGATGGTCTCGGTGTGCCGGTGGACGGGCTCCCAGACGCCGTCGGGGCCGAGGGCCTCGACGCCGGCGCCGTCGGCGGTGGGGCGCAACTGCTCGGCGTAGAGGTCCTGGTAGTCGGACATCGCGTTGGTGATCGCCCAGGCGGCGCTGCCGGTGTGGCCGAAGTGGCCGAGGCCGGGGATGCCGGGGACGGCGATGCCGAGGACGTCGAACTCGGGGCAGGCGAGACGTATCTGCTGGTAGACGCCCGGGTCCTCGATGAAGCGGTGCGGGTCGCCCGCGATGATCGCCGCGCCGGTCGCGGTGCGGTCGCCGGGGACGAGCCAGCCGTTGCTGCCGACGGTGCCGGGGCCGTCGGTGGCGAAGAGGGTGACGGCGTCGTCGCCGAGGGCGCGGGCCACGCGCTCGCGCCACAGCTTGGTGGCGAAGCCGGCGAAGAGGATGTGGGTGGCGATCCAGATGGCCAGCGGGACCCAGGGCTCCCACGGGGCGGGGGTGTGGCCCGTGCGGGCGAACCGCTCGTCGCGGGCGGCGCCTTCGGGAAGGCCGTCGTTGACGCCGTCCACGTAGGCGCGGACCCAGGCGGCGGTCTCCGGGTCGAGGGCCTCGTAACAGGTGCGGGCCGTGTCGGCGAGGCGGCTCTGGCGGGCGAAGCGGTCCCAGGTGACGGCTTCGGCGCCGAGGAACGCGGCGCTGGAGCCCTGGGCGCGGTGGCGTTCGACCTCCAGCTGCCAGGCGCGGTCGAGGGCCGTGGTGCGGCCCTGGGCGTAGGAGAGGCCGAGGGCGTCGGAGGCGCGAAGATGGGGGATGCCCCATGCGTCGCGGTACACCTCGTAGGCTTGGCCGGTCGCGCTGCTGCTCACACTGCTCACACTCTTCCCCGAGGTGTCTTAGGTTAGGCTGACCTAACTATAGGGCTGGATTAAGGGGTGGGTGGCGATGGCGGTCGGCAAGGGCTGGGAGGGCGTGGTCCTCAAGCTGATGCGGGGCAGGGACTTCACGTTCACGGTGACCGGCGCGGAAGACGTGACGGAGCACTACCGGCGGGTCCGGCTCTCGGACGGCGGACTGCTCGCCGAGGCGGGCGACTCCCTGCACCCCACCATGTGGGTGCGGCTGTGGTTCCAGAGCGAGGGCAAGCCGCACCAGCGCGCGTACACGCTGGTCGACCCGGATCCGGCCGAGGGGACGTTCTCGCTCGAATTCGCCCTCCACGACGGCATGGCCAGCTCCTGGGCGCGCGCCGCGAAGCCGGGCGACACCATCGAGGCCACCGTTCAGGGCACGGGCTTCACCGCACCGGCGCCGGAGCCGCAGCGGCTCCTCGTCATCGGCGACCCGGCGTCCCTCCCGGCGATCAACTCCCTGCTGGACGCCTTCCCGGCCACCCCGGCGACGCTGTGGTTCGAGACGCAGCACGACTCGGACGCGGAGCTCCCGATACGGCTCGACGCGGACCGGCACGAGATCCGGCGCGTCGAACGCGGCACGGGCTCCGGCGCGGCGCTGGTGGAGCGGGTGAAGTCCGAACTCCCCGGGCTGGTGACGGACCCGGACTCGGCCTACGTCTGGCTGGCCTGCGACACGGCGACCACCCGCGCCCTGACGGGCTACCTCCGCAAGGACCTGGGCCTGCCCAAGCAGCGGGTGAACTCGCTGGGTTACTGGCGTCCCGTCTAGGCCCTCCCTGGCCGGATCCCGCCCCGCCCGCCCGCCGGGGGCTTCCGGCGGGCGGGCGGGGCGGGCAAGATCACCGGCATGGAACGCATCGGACCTCCGCTGACCGGAGGCGAACGAGAGACCCTGCGGGCATACCTCGACTTCCATCGCGCCACCCTCGCGATGAAGTGCGAGGGCCTCGGCGACGAGGAGTTGCGCCGGAGGTCCTCCCCGCCGTCCACCCTGTCGCTGATGGGGCTGGTCCGGCACATGGCCGAGGTGGAACGGCAATGGTTCCGGCGGACCGTGGGCGGGGCCGACGTCCCGCACGTGTGGTCCGACCGGCACGACTTCCAGGAGGCCTACGACGCGACTGGCGCCAGCGGTGCGGAGGCCTTCGCGGCGTGGGAGGCGGAGGTCGCGCACGCGCGGCGCGTCGAGGCCGGGGTGGAATCCCTGGAGGTGACGGCGTACGTGCCGAAGTGGGAGGCGGACGTCTCGCTGCGGGTCGTGATGCTGCACATGATCCACGAGTACGCGCGCCACAACGGCCACGCCGACCTGCTGCGCGAGGCGATCGACGGGGTGGTCGGGGCCTGACCGCCCCCGCCCGTCAGGCCCCGGTGGTGCGCAGGTACGGGGTCGTCACCCCGAGGACGCCGAAGCCCAGGCGCTCCAGGATCGGGCGGCTGTCGTCCGAGGCGTCCACCTGGAGGTAGGGGATCCCGAGGCCGGCCGCGATCCGGGCGCGGTGCGCGACCAGCAGGCGGTAGATGCCGCGCCCGCGCCATCCCGGGATCGTGCCGCCTCCCCACAGGCCCGCGAACGGCGTGCCCGGCCGCATCTCCATCCGGGCCGCGCTCACCGGGGTGTCGCCGGCCATCGCCACCACGGCCGCGATGGTCTCCGGCTCCTCGCGCAGCAGGGTCAGCATCATGTGCCGGATCCGCGGGCGCTCGACGCCGAACGCCCCCGCGTGGACCGCCATCATGAGGTCCACGCCCGCCTCGTCGGTGACCGCCCGCAAGGTGATCCCCTCCGGCGGCTCCACCGGCAGCCCCGCCAGGTCCGCCGTCCGCCCCACCATCAGCGTCTCGGGCGGCTCCGCGACGAAGCCCGCCGCCCGCAGCCGCTCCCCGAGGTCCGCCGGCCGGTCGTGGTCGTACAGCTTCCACTCGAACTCGCCGACGCCCCGCCCGCGGTAGTGCGCCACCTGGGCGGCGATCTCCGCGTCCGCGTCCGTCCCGTCGAGGTCCGACCAGAGCACGACGTTCCAGCCGTCGGCGGGCGCCGTCTGCCGGACCACCGCACCCGCCCGCTCCACGCGGGCCCCGGCCGAGTCGGGGCGCGCGTCACGGCGCATCCGCACGTCGTACTCGGCCCGTACCCTGATCAGTTCGTCACGATCCATCGTCAGCGTCATCGGGGCAGCTCACCAGCCGTCCGCCCCTCGGCACAACTGCATTAGCCTCGCCCCGTGAACGACGAAGCGCTCATCTACACCGGCAAGGCCACCCCCGACGCGGCCGCCGACCGCGGCTGGCTCCTCGGCCACTTCAAGCGGCCCGGCGACGTCCGCCACAGCGAGGACGTGGAGATCAAGTGGGGGGTCCATCCCCGGGGCGAGGAGCGCGCCCAGTGGGTGACCGGCGAGGAGCGCACCGCGCTCCAGGTGCTGATCAGCGGCCGGTTCCGGCTGGAGTTCCCCGGCCGCACCGTGGTCCTCGCCGAACAGGGCGACTACGTGGTCTGGGGCCGCGGAGTCGACCACTCCTGGTACGCCGAGGAGGACGCGGTCGTCCTCACCGTCCGCTGGCCCTCGATCCCCGGCTACCGCGCCGACACGTAACCGGGCCCGGGCGTACCACCACACACCTGTGACGATGCACACGAAACGGACCAACGATCTCCCCTCGCTGCGATCGTGGACCGAATCGAGGTGTGGTCCGGCGGGGGATCGGCCGATCTCCTGCGGGTCCGGCGGTTGATCATCTAGGTTCACCAGAGTTCAATCGTTCAAGCGTTCTGCGTCGGGCGTTCTCCCGGTGAAGATCCGAACCACCAGGGAGCACGTCCGTTGGCAGCAATCGCACGGTGGTGCATGCGGCACCGCCTCGTGACCGTCCTGCTCTGGCTCCTCGCGTTCGGAGCGACCGCCGCTGCCGCGGGTGTCGCCGGACCGGCGTTCTCCAACGACTACGAGGTCCCCGGGACCGAGTCGAGCAAGGCCCACGCCCTGCTCCGCGAAGGCTTCCACGGCCGGGGCGGCGACACCGACACCATCGTGTGGCGCACCCCGGACGGCCAGAGCGCCCGCACGCCCGCCGTCGAGCAGCGGATGACCAGCGCCCTCGACACCATCGCCGCGCTCCCCGGCGTCGGATCCGTCGCCGGCCCCTACGGCCCCAACCCCGAGGCCGCCGCGCGGATCAGCCCCGACGGGCGCACCGCCTACGCCGTCGTGACCTTCGACGAACAGGCCGACTCCGTCCCCAAGGCCCAGGCGCGGGCGGTCGTCGACGCCGCGAAGAACGACCGGACCGAACAAGGCGGCCTCCAGGTCGAACTCGGCGGCCGCGCCATCGGTCTCACCGAGGCCCCCACCGCACACCTCGCCGAGGTCATCGGCGTGGGCATCGCGGCCCTGGTCCTCTTCCTCGCCTTCGGCTCGCTCGCCGCGAGCCTGCTGCCCATCGCGACCGCCCTGGTCAGCGTCGGCACCGCCTACTTCGGCATCACCCTGCTCGGGCACGCCATGCCCGTCGCCGACTTCGCCCCGATGCTCGGCACCCTCGTCGGACTCGGCGTCGGCATCGACTACGCGCTGTTCATCGTCACCCGGCACCGCAAGGGCCTGCAACGCGGCCTGCCCGTCGCCGAGGCGGCCGAGAACGCCGTCGCCACCACCGGGCGGGCCGTGGTCTTCGCCGGGGCGACCGTCTGCATCGCGCTGCTCGGCATGCTCGTGCTCCGGCTGAACTTCCTCGACGGCGTCGCCCTCGCGGCCTCCCTCACCGTGGTCCTCACGGTGGCCGCCTCGGTGACCCTGCTCCCCGCCCTCCTCTCCTACATCGGGACCCGCGCCCTCTCGCGCCGCGAACGCCGCAGGCTCGCCGCCGAAGGCCCGGGGCCCGAGACGCCCACCGGCTTCGCCGCCCGCTGGTCGGCCTTCGTGGAACGCCACCCCAAACCGCTCGGCCTCCTCGCCGCCGCGGTCATGATCGTCCTGGCGCTGCCCACGCTCTCGCTGCACCTGGGCACCTCCGACCAGGGCAACAACCCGGCCACCTCCACCACGCGCAAGGCCTACGACCTGCTCGGCGAGGGCTTCGGCCCCGGGATGAACGGCCCGCTCACCGTCGTCGCCCGCCTCGACGGAGCCGACGACCGGATCGCCGTGACCCGGCTGGCCGACGAACTGCGCACCACCGAGGGCGTCGCCTCCGCCGGGCCGGTCGTCCTCAACCCGGACGGGGACACCGCCGTCGTCACCGTCGTACCGGAGTCCGCCCCGCAGTCCCGGGCCACGAGCGACCTCGTCGACACCCTCCGCCGGGACGTCATCCCGGGAGCCGGCGACCGCGCCGCGATGGACATCCACGTCGGCGGCGTGACGGCCGGCTACGACGACTTCGCCGAGGTCATCGTCGGCAAACTGCCGCTCTTCGTCGGGGTGGTCATCGCCCTCGGCTGCGTCCTGCTGCTGCTCGCCTTCCGGTCCATAGGCATCCCCCTCAAGGCGGCCGCGATGAACGTCGCCGCCGTCGCCTCCTCCTTCGGCGTCGTGGTCGCGGTCTTCCAGTGGGGCTGGGGGAGCGAGCCGCTGGGCCTGGGCAGCGCCGGCCCGATCGAACCCTTCCTTCCCGTGATCATGGTGTCGGTCCTCTTCGGACTGTCCATGGACTACCAGGTGTTCCTGGTCAGCCGGATGTACGAGGAGTGGCTGGAGACCGGTGACAACCGGCGGGCCGTCCGCGTCGGCCTCGCCGAGACCAGCCGGGTGATCAACTCGGCGGCCGTCATCATGATCTCCGTCTTCCTGGCCTTCGTGCTCAGCGGCGACCGGATCATCGCGATGTTCGGCATCGCGCTGGCGGCCGCCGTGGCGCTGGACGCCTTCGTGCTGCGCACGCTGCTCGTGCCGGCGCTCATGCACCTGCTCGGAGGCGCGAACTGGTGGCTGCCGGCCTGGCTCGACCGCAGGCTGCCCCGCATCAGCATCGAACCCCCGGAACGCCGCCCACATGCGACAATTCCGGCGCAGCGGACCGGCGCGGACCCCGCCACGAACGAGGACGACGCCGCATCCGCCACAGCATCCCGGTGAAGCGGCGGACCGCCGCGGAAGACCCCTGGAAAGGGCCGCATGTTCTCGATAGACCTCACCGACGAGGCCCAGCTGTTCCCGCTGGAGGTCCGGCACGCCGAGGAGTTCCTGGCGCACATCGACCGCGGCCGGGAGTACATCGGTGAGCACATCGCCCTCGCCGACGTCGTGCCCGACCTCGACGCGTCGCGTGCCTTCCTCGCCTCCTATGCGCAGAAGGCCGCCACCGACACCGGACGCCTCTACGGCATCCGCCTCGGCGGCACCCTCGTCGGCGGCGTCCTCTTCCGGACCTTCGACGCCGCCACCGGCACCTGCGAGGCCGGCTGCTGGCTGGAGCCCCCCGCGGCCGGCCGCGGCCTGATCACCCGCGCCTGCCGGGTCCTGATCGACTGGGCGTTCCACGAGCGCGGCATGCACCGCGTGGAGTGGCACGTCTCCTCCGCCAACAAGAAGAGCCTTGCCGTCGCCGAGCGCCTCGGGATGACCCGCGAGGGCGTCCTGCGCCAGACCCACCCGCACCGCGGAGTCCGCCAGGACACCGAGATCTGGGCGGTGCTCGCCGACGAGTGGCCCCCGGTCCGCCCCGCCTGATCCCTCCCGCCGCGGAGCCGGTTCCGGCCCCGCGGCGGGGCGGTTTCCGGGCAGGTCCGGGCGGCGCCGAAGCACTCTAAGAAACCTCTCAGAAACGCCGCTTACGGTGCCCAGCATGGACACCACGAAGACCTCTGCCCCCCTGACTCCCGAGGCGGACCCCGCCGAGCCCCAGACCCCCGCGCAGGCGGACCGGGCGGACGGGAGCACGCCGGCCGCGACCAAGGCCGACACCACCAAGGCCGAGACCGACGTGAGCACCTCCGACACCGAGGCCCCCGCCGACGCGGCGGCCCCCCTCACCGGCGAGGCCGACGACCTGGACGACCTGGACGACCTGGACGGCCTCGACGAGCCGCAGGAGCGGATCGTCGGCGGCGTCGGCGCCGCCGCCTCCGCCATCGTCGCCGCCGGCCTCGGCCTCGTCGCCCTCAGCGGCACCTGGGTCTCCCGCGTCATCGCCGAGCGCCAGACCCTCATCGGCCAGATCGAATCGGTCAACGCCACCACCACCGAAGCCAAGATCGACGCCCTGTACGGCGACGCCTGGCACCTGACCGCCCTCGTCAACGGCGTCGTCGCCACCCTCGCCCTCCTCCTCGCCGTCTTCGTCCTCGCCCGGCCCGCCTTCGGCGCCCCCGACCGCGTCCTGCCCGTCTGGATCCGCTCCGTCGCCTGGGCCGCCGTCGCCCTCGGCGCCCTCGGCGTCCTGCTCTTCGGTTCCATGTACTTCGACCTCCTGCTCCCCCTGCCCAAGGCCGCCGGCTAAGCCCCCGCGAGGGCCCGCCGGCACCCCCGGGCGCGACATAGGCATGTCCTTAGTCCGCCTCAGGCGCCCCCGGCTCCGGACTAAGGCCCCCCGGCCCGCACAGATGCGGCATGCGCCCGATGTGCGGGCACCCCCTGGGAGGCGAATCTTGGATCACACCGAACGAGGTGCCCGAGAAACACCACCAGGGAGAACGAGATGTTCGAGTACGAGATGGCCCACGCCCGCCACGCCGACCTGATCCGCGAGGCGGCCGAGTTCCGCCGGGCCCGCGAGGCGCGCAGGGCGCACCGCTCCTCGCGCGAAAAGGACCCCGAGGGGTCGGTGAGAGGATCCCGGAGCCGCTTCGCCCGCGCCGCGTGACCCGCGCCGCGACCCGCGCGGACTGACACGTGATGAGAAGCGCACCGAAACCCGGTGCCGCGCACCCGGACCCCTGTGCGATGCTCGGCGGCGTGGAGACCAGATCTGTCAGCCCGGTGTTCGTCGGCCGAGCCGACGAACTGGCCGTACTCACCGACGCCCTGACCCGCGCCGCCGGCCAGGAGCCGCAGGCGCTGCTCATCGGGGGAGAGGCGGGCGTCGGCAAGACCCGCCTCACGGAGGAGTTCCTCTGCGAGGCGACCCGCCGCGGCGCGGTCGTCGCCGTCGGAGGCTGTGTGGAGATAGGGGCGGAGGGACTTCCCTTCGCCCCCTTCTCCACTGCCCTGCGCGGTCTGCGCCGCCTGCTCCCCGAGGAACTGGCCGCCGCGGCCGCGGGCCAGGAGGACGAACTCGCCCGGATCCTCCCCGAACTCGGCGAGACCGCCCGGGGACCGCACGACGAGGAGAGCACCGCCCGGCTCTTCGAGCTGACGGCCCGGATGCTGGAGCGGCTCGCGGCCGACCGTACCCTCGTGCTCGTCCTGGAGGACCTGCACTGGGCGGACGCCTCCACCCGGCACCTGCTGGCCTACCTCTTCCGCGCCCTGGGCAGCGGCCGGCTCGTCGTCGTCGCCACCTACCGCGCGGACGACGTCCACCGCCGCCACCCCCTGCGCCCGCTCCTCGCCGAACTGGACCGGCTCCGCACCGTCGTACGGATCGAACTGCCCCGCTTCAACCGGGCCGAGGTCGGCCGCCAGCTCGCCGGGATCCTCGCCTCCCGGCCCGACGAGGAGTTCGTCGACTCCGTCTTCGAACGCTCCGACGGCAACGCCTTCTTCGTCGAGGAACTCGTCGCCTGCCGGGAGAACGACTGCCGCACCGGCCTCACCGCATCCCTGCGCGATCTGCTGCTCGTCCGCGTCGAGGTCCTCCCGGACGCCGCCCAGCGCGTGGTGCGGATCGTCGCCGAAGGCGGATCCACCGTCGAGTACCCGCTGCTGCGCGCCGTCGCCGGACTCACCGAGGACGAACTCATCGAGGCCCTGCGGGCCGCCGTCGGCGCCAACATCCTCCTCGCGACCCCCGAGGGCGACGGCTACCGCTTCCGCCACTCCCTCGTCCGCGAGGCCGTCAGCGACGACCTGCTGCCCGGCGAGCGAGCCCGCGTCAACCGCCGTTACGCCGAGGCCGTGGAGGCCGACGAGTCCCTCCTCCGCGCCGAGGAGCGGACCATCCGGCTGGCCAGCTACTGGTACTGCGCCAACGACCCCGCCAAGGCGCTGCCCGCCGTGCTCGCCGCCTCCGTCACCGCCCGCTGCCGGCACGCCTACTCCGAGCAGCTGCGACTGCTGGAGCGGGCGCTGGACCTGTGGGACAGCGCCCCCGAGGACGTCCGGTGCCGGCTGCGCCCGGCGGACTACACCGAGGTGTACCCGCCCTGCGGCTGCGACCCCGCCGCCACCCCGCTCCATCGGCTCGACCTGGTCGCCGAGGCCACCGTCGCCGCCCGGTTCGGCGGGGAGCGGGAACGCGCCCTGAAGATGACCAAGACGGCGCTGCGGATGCTGGAGGACGGGCACGACCCGCTGCGCGAGGCCTGGTTCTGGACCGAGCGCTCCCGGCTGGTCGCCAGCCTCGGCCGGGGCGACGGCTGGGAGGAACTGGCCAGGGCCCAGGAACTCGTCAAGGGGCTGCCCCCGTCCCAGGTGCACGCCGACGTCCTCGTCCGGGCCGCGGGCTGGGGCATGCTCCACAACCCCGGCCCCGACAACCTCGCCGCCGCCGAACGGGCCGTCGCGTACGCCCGGATGGTCGGCGCCGAGGAAACCGAGCTCAACGCCCGGATCACGGTCGCCAGCATGCTCACCGACGCCGGGGAGCCGGAGGCGGGCTTCGCCGAACTGCACGCGGTACTGGAACGGGCCGCCGAACTCGGCCTCACGGTGATCGCGGGACGGGTACACATCAACCTCAGCTCTCAACTCGAAGCGATGGGCCGGTCCCGGGAAGCGGTGGAACTGGCCGAACGGGGGGTCGAACTCGTCAGCAGGTCCCGGCTGTTGGACACCGAGGCCTGGGTCTGCGGCAACATGGCGGAGAGTCTCTACAACCTCGGCCGCTGGGACGAGGCCACCGAGGCCGCCGGGCGCACCCTGCGCGTGGGACAGAGCGCCGCCCCGCGCGGCTCCGCCTCCGCGCGGCTGGGCTACCTGGCGCTGGCCCGAGGCGAACTCACCGAGGCCGCCACCCAACTCGCCGCCGCGCACGCCCACTTCGGCACCCACGACACCCAGCCCCAGCACCGGATCCCGCTCTACCGACTGGCCATCGGCATCGCCGAGGGAGCGGGCCGCATCGCCGACGTCCGCGCCGAGACGGCCGACGCCATAGCCGCCGGGTTCCCCCTCGGCCAGCACCGCTACGCCTGGCCCCTGCTGCTGGCCTCCGCCTCCGCCGAGGCGGACGCCCGGGGCCTGCCCGCAGCCGAAGCCGGCCGGGCCGCCGCCCTGCGGGTGCTGCGCGACGCCGCCCGGAGGCTGGCCACGCCCGCGCCCGTCTGGACGGCCCACGCCGACTACCTCAGGGCCGAACTGCTCCGGGCCGAAGGCCTGGACACCGTCGCCGACTGGACCGCCGTCGAGGCGGCCATCCGCCCGCTGGAGCGCCCGTACCTGCTGGCCCGGGCCGGACACCGGCTCGCGGAGGCCCAGCTGGCCGCCGGGTGCGACCGCGAGGACGCCGCCGACCTCCTCCGCGAGGCCCACGCCACCGCCGACCGGCTCGGCTCACGCAGGCTGCGCGAGGACCTCGCCCTGCTCGCCCGGCGCGCCCGGATCCCGCTCGCCCCCGACCTCCCCCGGGCCACGCCCGCCCCGGACGGCGACCCGGTCGAGGCCCTGGGCCTGACCAGCAGGGAACGGGACGTCCTGCGCCTGGTGGCGGCGGGCAACACCAACCGCCAGATCGCCGAGGAACTGTTCATCTCCCCGAAGACGGCCAGCGTCCACGTCTCGAACATCCTGGCAAAGCTGGGTGTGCACGGCCGGGGCGAGGCGGCCGCCCTCGCCCACCGGCTGCGGCTGTTCGTCCCGGTCTCCGGCTAGCTCCGCAGCCCACGCCTCGGACAAGCGGCTATCGCTCCGGCCGCTTGTCCACGCGTATGAGCACCTTGCCGGACTCCAGGTCTATCGGGCCGCGCCCCGGATCGCCGTCATTCACATCGATCCGGGACAGCTCCAGCCGCTTCTTCTCCTCGTCCGTGTGCTTGCGGCCCGGATTGAACAGCTCCTCGATCATGTTGAACACCGCGCCCACCGCGCCTTCCGCCCCCCGCCGGGGCCCCGTCCGTTACCGCACCGTCAGTGTCAGAATCCTGTCGTCGCCCGATTCCGGCGACCCGCGCCCGTCCGTCTCGCTCGTGACCAGCAGCAATCTGTCGCCGCCGAGCGCCACCACCGTGCGCAGCCGGCCGTACTTCCCCGTGAGGAAGGCCTCCGGCTCCGCCACCGGAACCGCTCCGGCCAGCGGGATCCGCCACAGCCGCTCGCCCTTCAGCCCGGCCATCCACACCGAACCCTGCGCCCACGCGATCCCGCTCGGCGAGGCCTCGTCGGTCTTCCACACCGCGACCGGGTCCCGCAGGCCGGGTCTGCCGGCCTTCCCCTCGGCCTCCGGCCAGCCGTAGTTGCCGCCGGGCTCGATCAGGTTGAGCTCGTCCCAGGTGTTCTGGCCGAACTCCGCCGCCCACAGCCGCTTGTCCTTGTCCCAGGCGAGCCCCTGTACATTGCGGTGCCCGTAGGAGTAGACGACGGAATCCGCCTCAGGGTTGCCGTGCACCGGCTCCCCGTCCGGGGTCATCCGCAGGATCTTGCCGCCCAGTGACTTCTTGTCCTGCGCCAGCCCGGTGTCACCCGTCTCGCCCGTTCCCGCGTACAGCATCTTGTCCGGGCCGAACGCGATCCGGCCGCCGTTGTGGATCAGACCCTTGGGGATGCCCCGGAGCACCGTGTCGGGAGCGCCCAGCTGCTGGCCCGGGTCGCGCTGCTCGTCGTAGCGCATCCGGGCGATGCGGTTGTCGGACTCCGTCGTGAAGTACGCGTACACCATCCGGTCCGAGGCGAAGCCGGGGGACAGGGCGAGGCCCAGCAGCCCGCCCTCGCCGCCCGGAGCCACCCCGGGCACCCTGCCGATCGGGGTCACGTCGCCCGTGGACACCCGGACCCTGCTGATCGTGCCCTTGTCCCGGGAGGCGACCAGCAGGTCCCCGTCGGGCAGGGGGGCCACGCCCCACGGGGACTCCAGGCCCTTGGCGAGCTCGCCCGACACCGTCACCGAACCCCTGGCGGGCGGCGCGGAGGCCGCCGGTGGCCCGGATGCCCCCGGCGAGGGTTTCCCCGGCGCCTTGGCCGGTGGCGAGCTGCCGGCCGCCGGCCCCGCGCCGCCGGTGGCCGGGCCGCATCCGGCCGCCAGCAGGGCGCCACACCCCGCCAGCGCCGCCGCGGCCAGCACGCCCCGGCCCCGCGCGCCGCGCCCCCCGTACCGCTCCGGCCCGTACGACTCTCCGTACGCCGCCCGCCGCGTCCGTCCGTATCGCATCGCCTTGCTCCCCTCCGGTCCTGACGATCCTGCCCTTCATCCCTCTCAACAGCTCCGGCAGTTCCCGAAGTTCCGTCACTCGTACACCCGATCGAGTGGTTGCCGACCCGGCTCCAGCCCGGCCGCGGCCCGGCCCGGGCTCAGTCCCAGGCTCCCACCGCCGCCGGCAGGGACGCGATCTCGGCCAGGTCCCCCGCCGTCAGCCGCACCTCCGCGGCCCGCGCGTTCTCCGCCGCCCAGTGCGCCCGCTCGGCGCCCGGCACCGGCACCACGTGCGGCCCCTGCGCCAGCACCCACGCCAGCGCCACCTGCGCCGCCGTCACCGGCACCCCGGCCACCTCGCCGTGCCGCAGCGCCACCCGCCGCAGCCCCGCCACCAGCTGCTGGTTCGCCGCCATCGCGTACGCCGTGAAGCGCGGGTGCCGGGCCCGCACGTCCGCCGACTCGAAGCCCTCCCCGGGCGTCAGCGTCCCGGTCAGGAACCCGCTGCCCAGCGGCATCGCCGCCAGCACCCCCACCCCCCGCGCCGCACACCACGGCAGCAACTGCCACGCCGCCTCGGGCGACCACACCGACAGCTCCGCCTGCACCGCGGTCACCGGGAACACCTGCTGCGCCCGTTCCAGGTGCCGCAGCGTCGCCCCGTACGCCCGGTCCCCGCGCCGCCCGGCCCCCGGCCCGGCCCCCGCGCCGAGCGTGCAGAACCCCAGCGCCCGCACCTTCCCCGCGCTCACCAGCTCCGCCATGGCGCCCCAGGTCTCCTCCACCGGAACGTCCGGATCCACCCGGTGCAGCTGGTACAGGTCGATCACGTCCGTGCGCAGCCGCCGCAGCGAGGCGTCGCACGCCCGCCGCACATAACCCGGCCGCCCGTCGGCCACCACGTGCTGTTCCCCGGCCCGCAGCCCCACCTTGGCCGACACGAAGGCATCGGCCCGGCGCTCCCGCAGCGCCCGCCCCACCACCAGCTCATTGGTGTACGGCCCGTACACATCGGCCGTGTCCAGCAGGTTCGCCCCCAGGTCCAGCGCGGCGTGCACCGTGCGCAGCGACTCCTCGCCCCGCCGCCGCGAAGGCGCGTACGCCCAGCTCATCGGCATGCACCCGAGCCCTATGGCACCCACTCTCAGCGGCCCCGACCCGATCGACCTGCGCTCCACCCGTGCGTCCCCCTCTCGGCCCCCCGTGAACACGGCCCCGGCGAACAAACTAACGGCTTGATCCACATCCCTTCGCATAGCCTCCGGGTCATGACCACCGCGACCGGGGACGTCTGGCTCCCCTTCCCCGCCGACGAGATCGACGGCCTCCCCGACACGTTCCGCTACCGCCAGTGGGACGGCGAGGACGAGTTCCCCGCAGACCCGGGGCCCTGCGTCTTCTACGTCACCCCGTACATGAAGTCCTCCGAGGTCACCCTGCGCCCGCTGGCCGCGATGCCCGCCCTGCGGATCGTGCAGACCCTGACCGCCGGCGTCGACCACGTCCTCGGCGGCCTCGGCGCGCTGCGGCCCGGCGTACGGCTGTGCAACGCGCGCGGCGTCCACGACGCCAGCACCGCCGAGCTCGCCCTCACCCTGGTCCTCGCCTCGCTGCGCGGCATCCCCGGCATGGTCCGCGGCCAGGACCGCGAGGAGTGGCGCGGCGGTTTCTACCAGGCCCTCGCCGACAAGTCCGTCCTGATCGTCGGCTACGGATCGGTCGGCGCGGCCGTCGAGGACCGGCTGCTGGCCTTCGAGTGCGGGCGGATCACCCGCGTCGCCCGGTCGGCGCGGGACTGCGCCCACGGGCCGGTGCACGCCCTGGCCGACCTGCCGCGGCTGCTCCCGGACGCCGACGTGGTGATCCTGTCCACCCCGCTGACCGACGCCACCCGGGGTCTCGCGGGCGCCGAGTTCCTCGGCCGCATGAAGGACGGCGCCCTGCTGGTGAACGTCGCGCGCGGCCCCGTCGTCGACACCAAGTCGCTGCTCGCGGAACTGGAATCGGGGCGGCTGCGCGCGGCCCTCGACGTCACCGAACCGGAACCGCTGCCGGCCGGCCATCCGCTCTGGCATGCCCCGAATGTCCTGATCACGCCCCATGTGGGTGGCAGCAGCACCGCGTTCGAGCCACGGGCGAAGCGGCTGATCGCCCGGCAGCTCACCCGGTTCGCCGCGGGCGAGCCCGTCGAGAACACGGTGCTCGTCACGGAGTGACGGCCCACCGACGGCCGGCTGACGCCCGAGTGGCGGCGGAGCGACGGGAGATGCGCACGCTCCGCGTCCGCTCGGGTGCGCCCCGTGTTCACAACTCCCTTCGTGGTAACGGAGCGTAGAGAATCTATGTCCCTGAGTGACGAAAGTGGTGTATCGTCCGGAACAGGGGGCTGCGCCACGAACGTCTGGCGCTGGGGAGTGATCGGACATTTTGGGGGGCGACGGGCGATGCACGGCCAATGGGCGAAGGATCCGATGCGGCAGAGCCGCCGGAGGCGACGATGGAGTGCGCCGAAACAAGCCAGCGAGGGGGGCCGGTGAGCGCCCCGGGGGCCGCGCTCCTGACCCGGCCGCCCGCCGAGGGCGGCGGCCGGAGCCTGGCGGCGCAGCTGCTCCTCGCACTCATCTGCGGCGGATACGCCGTCGGAGCCGCCCTCGGCTGGGGCTCCAGTGAAATCGCCGAGATCATGGGCGACTTCGGGCTCAGCGCGGCCGGGATACTCGCAGCCGTCTCCTGCTACTCCTACGCCCGGTCCATCGACCGGCGTGAGCGCCCCGCCTGGCTGCTCTTCGCGTTCTCCTCCCTCATGGGCGCCTGCGGCAACGCCGTCTGGGGCTGGTACGAGGTGGTCCTCGGCGAACCGGTGCCCAAGCCCTCGCTCGCCGACTTCGCCTTCCTCTGCTTCGCGCCGCCCGCCATCGTCGGCCTGCTCGTCCTCGCCAAACGCCCCGTGACGCGCGCCGGGTGGGTGTGCCTCGGCCTCGACTCCTGGCTCATCGGCGGCTCCCTGCTCACCCTCTCCTGGAGCCTGGCCCTCGCCAACGCGGCGCGGACCGCCCAGTCCGGGGCCCCCGGCAGCGTCCCGAGCGCCGCGATCTCCCTCGCGTACCCGCTCCTGGACATCGCGCTCGTCTCGATGGTCCTGGTGCTGCACTTCCGGCGCTCCGAGGGCAACCGCTCCGCCGTCAACACCGCCATCGCCGCCCTGGCCCTGACCGTGCTCAGCGACGCCCTGTTCACCTCGCCGCTGCTCAGCGACGGCTACCAGTCCGGACAGCTGCTCGACGCCGGCTGGTTCGCCGGCTCGCTGCTGCTCGCGTACGCGCCGTGGGGCGCCCGGCGGCTGCACCCGCTCCCGCCCGCCGCCCCGCACCCGCCCGCGGAGCGCCCGCACAGCCGCCCCATCACCGGCTCGCTGCCCGCCCTCACCCCGTACCTCGCGGCCGCCGTCTGCACCCTCGGGATCCTCTACAACGTCGTGGACGGCCGCAAGGTCGACCGGATGGTCGTCTTCACGGGGTGCACGGTCGTGCTCGCCCTCGTCATCCGGCAGGGCATCATGCTGCTCGACAACATCGCGCTGACCCAGGAACTGGCCCAGAAGGAGAACCACTTCCGCTCCCTGGTCCAGGGCTCCAGCGATGTCATCATGATCGCCGCGCCCACCGGAACGCTGCACTACGTCAGCCCCGCCGCCGCCGGGGTCTACGGCCGCGAGGCGGAGGAGCTGGTCGGCAGCGAGCTCGCCTCCCTGATCCACCCGGAGGACCTCGGCCGCGTGGTCCACGAGGTCCGCCGGTTCCTCGCCGCCCCGCCAACCGAGGAGCCCACCACCCGCATCGAGTGCCGGTTCAAGTCCGGCGGCGGCGAGTGGCTGAACGTGGAGTCCACCGTCAACCGCCACCAGGGCGGGCTCATCCTCAACAGCCGGGACGTCACCGAGCGCGTCCGCCTCCAGGCGCAGCTCCAGCACAGCGCCGAGCACGACCCGCTGACCGACCTGCCCAACCGGGCGCTGTTCACCCGCCGCGTCCGCCAGGCCCTGACCGGCCGCCGGGCCGGGGACCACAGCACCGCCGTCCTCTTCATCGACCTCGACGGGTTCAAGGCGGTCAACGACACCATCGGCCACCAGGCGGGGGACGAACTGCTCGTGGAGGCCGCGCGCCGCCTCCAGGACTCCGTCCGGGCCGGGGACACAGCGGCCCGCCTCGGCGGGGACGAGTTCGCCGCCCTGATCCTCGGCGACGGCAGCCGCGACCGCAGCGCCCGCGAGTACCAGGTCCACGAGATCGCCGACCGGCTGCGCACCACCCTGTCCCAGCCGTACCGGATCGCGGGCAGTGAGGTCCGGGTCGCCGCCAGCATCGGCGTCGCCTTCGCGGACCCCGGCATCACCCCTTCGGACCTGATGCGCAACGCGGATCTCGCGATGTACCGGGCCAAGGCGGGCGGCAAGGACCGCGTCGAGCTGTACGCGCCGCAGATGCAGGCCGAGGTCGCCCGCAAGGCCGAGCTGGCGGGGCGCCTGCGCACCGCGCTCCATGAGGGGGAATTCGCCCTGCTGCACCAGCCCGTGGTCTCGCTGGCCACCGGGGAGGTGACCGCGGTGGCCGCGCAGGCCCGGTGGCGCTCGGCGCAGGGGATCCTGTTCACCCCGGCGGAATTCCTCCGGGTGGCCGAACACAGCGAGGGCCCCTCGGCCGCGCCGGGCCGCGAGCCGGCCTCGGGGCGCGATGCGCGCGGCGGCCCGGGCGCGGGCCCGGGTGCGGGCGGCGCCGGGGGCGGCCCGGACACCGCGCGCGCCGCCGAGCTGGGGCGCTGGATTCTGGAGGAGGCCGTCGGCCATGCCGCCGAGCGGCACCGGGTCGGGCACGACGTCCCGGTCGCCGTCCGGATGACCGCCCAGCGGCTGCTGGACCGGGCCGTTCCGACGGCCTCAGTGGAAGCCCTGCTGAACCGGCACGGGCTGCCCTCCGGGGCCCTGGTGATCGAGCTGGCGGACAGTGACCCCAGAGTCCCCTTCGAGGAGCTGGAGCGCCGCCTGGCGGCCTTGCGCCGGCTCGGCGTCCGGATCGCCCTGGACGGCTTCGGCAGCGGCTACGCGGCCATCAGCGCCCTGCGCCGGCTCCCCGTGGACATCCTCAAGCTGGACCGGGGCCTGGTCGAAGGCGTGGTCGAATCCGCCCGGCTCCACAAGATCACGGCCGGATTGTTGCGCATCGCAAACGACCTCGGCATGCAGTCCGTGGCCGACGGGGTGGATCTCCCCGAACAGGTGATGGCGCTCCGCGCGATGGGGTGCACCCACGGGCAGGGGCTGGCCTTCTCCGGACCTCTCGACGAGTACAGGCTGCGCCGCGCGCTCGTGAGGAGTACGTTCCCAGTACCGGGCGGAGCGGCCCAACCCGCCTTGGCCGGTGGTTCCCCCGGGGGATCGATGGCCATCCGCAGAGGCTCACATAATGAGACGCCCGTCCCACCCACTTGACATCCACCTCCCGCCGGAGGGAGGGTCAGTGCCATGCGCACCCGAATTCTCGTACTTGGAAAGCGCGTCGGCTGAAGCTGGGTCCTGCATGTCCCGGCTCCACAACACCGACGCGCTCCCCTCGCTTGCCTCCTGGCACGAGGGGTTTTTTGTTGCACTGGCACACCGCAGAAACCTCGCAAAACCCTCAGCATCACACCCTCAGCTTCGAGAAGAGAATGCAGATGACCGAGCAGGCCACCGGGGCCCACCATCCGCAGCCGCGGCCCCGTTCCGGCGGAGCCCAGGCCGCCGCAGTTGAGCACGTCACGGGCGCGCAGTCCCTCATCCGCTCTCTCGAAGAGGTGGGGTGCGACACCGTCTTCGGCATTCCGGGCGGCGCCATCCTCCCCGCGTACGACCCGATGATGGACAGCAAGAAGGTCCGTCACATCCTGGTCCGCCACGAGCAGGGCGCGGGCCACGCGGCCACCGGATACGCCCAGGCCACCGGCAAGGTCGGCGTCTGCATGGCCACCTCGGGCCCCGGAGCCACCAACCTGGTCACCCCGATCGCCGACGCGCACATGGACTCCGTCCCGCTGGTCGCGATCACCGGCCAGGTCTCCTCCAAGGCGATCGGCACCGACGCCTTCCAGGAGGCGGACATCGTCGGCATCACCATGCCGATCACCAAGCACAACTTCCTGGTCACCAAGGCCGAGGACATCCCGCGGACGATCGCCGAGGCCTTCCACATCGCCTCGACCGGCCGCCCCGGCCCGGTCCTGGTCGACATCGCCAAGGACGCCCTCCAGGCGAAGACCGTCTTCAGCTGGCCGCCGACGCAGGACCTCCCGGGCTACCGGCCGGTCACCAAGCCGCACGCCAAGCAGATCCGCGAGGCCGCCAAGCTCATCAGCCAGGCCAAGCGCCCGGTCCTGTACGTGGGCGGCGGCGTCATGAAGTCCGGCGCGACCGCCGAGCTCAAGGTCCTCGCCGAGCTGACCGGCGTCCCGGTCACCACCACCCTGATGGCGCTCGGCTCCTTCCCCGACAGCCACCCGCTGCACGTGGGCATGCCCGGCATGCACGGCGCGGTCACCGCCGTGACCGCCCTGCAGAAGTCGGACCTGCTGATCGCGCTCGGCACCCGCTTCGACGACCGCGTCACCGGCAAGCTCGACAGCTTCGCCCCCTTCGCGAAGATCATCCACGCGGACATCGACCCGGCCGAGATCGGCAAGAACCGCGCGGTCGACGTCCCGATCGTCGGCGACGCCCGCGAGGTCATCGCCGACCTGATCCAGGCCGTCCAGGCGGAGCACACCGAGGGCAACGCCGGCGACTACTCCGCCTGGTGGAGGGACCTCAGCCGCTGGCGCGACACGTACCCGCTGGGCTATGACCTGCCCGACGACGGCATGCTCTCGCCCCAGCAGGTCATCGAGCGCATCGGTCAGCTGGCGCCCCAGGGCACCGTCTACGCGGCCGGTGTCGGCCAGCACCAGATGTGGGCCTCGCACTTCGTCAACTACGAAGAGCCGCGCACCTGGCTGAACTCCGGCGGCGCCGGAACCATGGGCTACGCGGTCCCGGCCGCGATGGGAGCCAAGGTCGGCCGGCCGGACCGCACGGTCTGGGCGATCGACGGCGACGGCTGTTTCCAGATGACCAATCAGGAACTGGCCACCTGCGCGCTGAACAACATCCCGATCAAGGTCGCGATCATCAACAACGGCGCCCTGGGCATGGTCCGCCAGTGGCAGACCCTGTTCTACAACCAGCGGTACTCCAACACCGTGCTGCACGCGGACGAGACCGGCCACGACACCGTCGGCTCCCAGCTCGGCGAGTCCGCCTCCCCCCGCAAGGGCACCCGCGTCCCCGACTTCGTCAAGCTGGCCGAGGCCATGGGCTGCGTCGCGCTGCGCTGCGAGGACCCGGCCGACCTGGACAAGGTCATCGCCGAGGCCAACGCCATCAACGACCGTACGGTGGTCGTCGACTTCATCGTCCACGAGGACGCCATGGTGTGGCCGATGGTCGCCGCCGGCACCTCCAACGACGAGGTCATGGCAGCCCGGGGCGTCCGTCCCGACTTCGGCGACAACGAAGACGACTGAGCCGAGAGAGCCGAGAGAGAGAACGCCCCACATGTCCAAGCACACGCTCTCCGTCCTGGTCCAGAACACGCCCGGCATCCTCGCCCGGATCGCCGCGCTGTTCTCCCGCCGCGGGTTCAACATCGACTCCCTCGCGGTGGGCGTCACCGAGCACCCCGACATCTCCCGCATCACCATCGTCGTGAACGTCGAGGACCTCCCGCTGGAGCAGGTGACCAAGCAGCTCAACAAGCTGGTCAACGTCCTCAAGATCGTCGAGCTGGAGCCGCACAACGCGATCGAGCGCGAACTCGTTCTGGTGAAGGTCCGCGCCGACAACGAGACCCGCTCGCAGGTCGTCGAGATCGTCCAGCTGTTCCGCGCCAAGACGGTCGACGTCTCCCCGGAGGCCGTCACCATCGAGGCCACCGGCGGCGCCGACAAGCTCGGCGCGATGCTCAAGATGCTGGAGCCCTTCGGCATCAAGGAACTCGTGCAGTCCGGCACGATCGCCATAGGGCGTGGCGGCCGGTCCATCACGGACCGCAGCCTGCGCGCGCTCGACCGCAGCGCCTGATCGGACTGCACCCTCCCGCACCACCCGCTTCACCTCTCGCATGGCGAGACCAGGAAACCTCGATTCCGTTCCCCGCCGTACGGTGGGAGCAACACCAGCGCACCAAGGAGATATCCCAGTGGCCGAGCTGTTCTACGAGAACGACGCCGACCTGTCCATCATCCAGGGCCGCAAGGTCGCGGTCATCGGTTACGGCAGCCAGGGCCACGCCCACGCGCTGTCGCTCCGTGACTCCGGCGTCGACGTCGTCGTCGGCCTGAAGGAGGGCTCGAAGTCCAAGGCCAAGGCCGAGGAGCAGGGCCTGAAGGTCGTCTCGGTGTCCGAGGCCGCCGCCTGGGCGAACGTCATCATGATCCTCGCCCCGGACCCGCTCCAGGCCGAGATCTACGAGGAGTCCGTCAAGGAGCACCTGGAGGAGGGCGACGCGCTCTTCTTCGGCCACGGCTTCAACGTCCGGTACGGCTTCATCAAGCCCCCGGCCAACGTGGACGTCGCCCTGGTCGCCCCCAAGGGCCCGGGCCACCTGGTCCGCCGCCAGTACGAGGAAGGCCGCGGCGTGCCCTGCATCGCCGCCGTGGAGCAGGACTTCTCGGGCAACGCCTTCGCCCTCGCGCTCTCGTACGCGGCCGGCATCGGCGGCACCCGCGCCGGCGTCATCAAGACCACCTTCACCGAGGAGACCGAGACCGACCTGTTCGGTGAGCAGGCCGTCCTCTGCGGTGGCGCCTCCGCGCTGGTCAAGGCCGGTTTCGAGACCCTGACCGAGGCCGGCTACCAGCCGGAGATCGCGTACTTCGAGTGCCTGCACGAGCTGAAGCTCATCGTCGACCTCATGTACGAGGGCGGCCTGGAGAAGATGCGCTGGTCGGTCTCCGAGACCGCCGAGTGGGGCGACTACATCACCGGTCCCCGCATCATCACCGACGCCACCAAGGCCGAGATGAAGCAGGTCCTCGCGGAGATCCAGAGCGGCGAGTTCGCCAACACCTGGATGGCCGAGTACAAGGCCGGTCTGCCGAAGTACAACGAGTACAAGAAGGCCGACGAGGCGCACCTGCTGGAGACCACCGGCAAGAAGCTGCGCAAGCTGATGAGCTGGGTCGACAACGACGAGAGCTGATCGAACGCGACGGGGCCGGGACGGTTGAGTCCCGGCCCCGCCGCGCATCGGCCAGCCAGGCCTGACCGGCTGGATCGGCGAGCTCCGAAAGCGCGGCTTGTCCACCCCGGCCAACCCCGGACGGGTGATCCTTCCGGACAGGCGGAATTCCGCACGGAATCCGCTACTACACTGCTCAACACAACGCGTCAGGCCCACAGTGTCGTGCGTCTTCCACGCGGCTACCCCCTCCACCGCCTGCGGCCGTCGGGACGGCCGTCCGCACTGGACTTGTGAGGACCCACGTGAGCTCGAAACCTGTCGTACTCATCGCCGAAGAGCTGTCGCCCGCCACCGTCGAGGCGCTCGGCCCGGACTTCGAGATCCGCCACTGCAACGGCGCCGACCGCGCCGAACTGCTCCCCGCGATCGTGGACGCCGACGCGATCCTGGTCCGCTCCGCGACCAAGGTCGACGCCGAGGCCATCGCGGCCGCCAAGAAGCTGAAGGTCGTCGCCCGCGCCGGCGTCGGTCTCGACAACGTCGACGTCTCGTCCGCCACCAAGGCCGGCGTGATGGTCGTGAACGCTCCGACCTCCAACATCGTCACGGCCGCCGAGCTCGCCTGCGGCCTGCTCGTCGCCACCGCCCGCAACATCCCGCAGGCCAACACCGCCCTGAAGAACGGTGAGTGGAAGCGGAACAAGTACACGGGTGTCGAGCTCAGCGAGAAGACCCTCGGCGTCGTCGGACTCGGCCGCATCGGCGTCCTGGTCGCCCAGCGCATGTCGGCCTTCGGCATGAAGGTCGTCGCGTACGACCCCTACGTACAGCCCGCGCGCGCCGCCCAGATGGGCGTCAAGATGCTGACGCTGGACGAGCTGCTGGAGGTCGCCGACTTCATCACCGTGCACCTGCCCAAGACCCCCGAGACCCTCGGTCTCATCGGGGACGAGGCGCTGCACAAGGTGAAGCCGTCCGTCCGTATCGTCAACGCCGCCCGCGGCGGGATCGTGGACGAGGCCGCGCTGTACACGGCCATCAAGGAGGGCCGCGTCGCCGGCGCCGGTCTGGACGTGTACGCGAAGGAGCCCTGCACGGACTCCCCGCTCTTCGAGCTCGACCAGGTCGTCTGCACCCCGCACCTGGGCGCGTCCACGGACGAGGCCCAGGAGAAGGCCGGTGTCTCGGTCGCCAAGTCGGTGCGCCTCGCCCTCGCCGGTGAGCTCGTGCCCGACGCGGTCAACGTCCAGGGCGGCGTCATCGCCGAGGACGTCCGTCCGGGCCTGCCGCTCGCCGAGAAGCTCGGCCGCATCTTCACCGCCCTCGCGGGCGAGGTCGCGGTCCGCCTCGACGTCGAGGTCTACGGCGAGATCACCCAGCACGACGTCAAGGTGCTCGAACTCTCCGCGCTCAAGGGTGTCTTCGAGGACGTCGTCGACGAGACGGTCTCCTACGTCAACGCCCCGCTGTTCGCGCAGGAGCGCGGTGTCGAGGTGCGCCTGACGACCAGCTCGGAGTCCCCGGACCACCGCAACGTGGTGACCGTCCGCGGCACCCTGTCGGACGGTCAGGAGGTCTCGGTCTCCGGCACGCTCGCGGGCCCGAAGCACCTTCAGAAGATCGTGGGCATCGGCGAGTACGACCTCGACCTCGCGCTCGCCGAGCAGATGATCGTCCTGCGCTACGCCGACCGGCCGGGTGTCGTCGGCACCGTCGGCCGCTTCCTCGGTGAGGCCGGCCTGAACATCGCGGGCATGCAGGTCGCCCGCGCCGAGGAGGGCGGCGAGGCGCTCGGCGTCCTCACCGTCGACGCCGAGGTCCCGGCGGGCGTCCTCGCGGACATCGCGGCCGAGATCGGCGCCGTCTCGGCGCGCAGCGTCAGCCTCGGCTGACCGATCGCGAACACGGCGAAGGGCCCGGGGGAAACCCCGGGCCCTTTCGTCTTGGGTGCGGCGTACGCCGATCAGCCGGCCAGGGCCGAAGGGGTGGGAGCCGGTTCCGGTTCCCCCGCGAGCGGAGCCGGGCTCCCGGCGCCGCGCAGCACCGACGCGGCGAGCAGCGCCGCCCCGAGCAGCAGGACCGTTCCGCCCCAGGCGGCGTACTGCATTCCGTGGACGAAGGCCTCGCGGGCCAGGTCCAGTACCCGCTCGCCCGTCTCCCCGCCGAGCCCCCGGGCCGTGGCGACCGCGCCGCCCAGGGTCTCCCGGACCGCCGGCTCCTGTCCCGCCAGGTCGCTCCGGTAGACCGCGGTGCCGAGGCTGCCGAGGAGCGCCATGCCGAGGGCGCCGCCGAACTCCTGCCCCGTCTCCAGCAGGGAGGCCGCCGAGCCGGCCTTCTCGGCGGGGGCCGAGCCCAGTGCCATGTCGCCGACCAGGGACATCACGGTGACGATCCCGGAGGCGAGCACTCCCGCGCCGGTCAGCAGGAGCCAGAGGGAATCCGTACCGACCAGGCCGATCAGGGCGAACCCGGCCGCGGCGAGGGCGAAGCCGCCGGCGATGACGTAGGCCCGGTCCACCTTCTGGGCGAGGGCCGCGCCGACGGGGGCCGCGGCGCCGATGGCGAGGGACGGGGCCAGGCTCCACAGGGCGGCCTCCAGGGTGCCCATGGCGAGAACCGACTGCAGGTACTGGGTGGTGAAGTAGGCCGAGCCCATCATGGCGAAGGCGGCGACCGTGTTCAGCGCGATGCCCGAACCGAAACCGCGGCCCTGGAACAGGGCCCGGCTGACCATGGCGTCCTCACGGGTGCGCTGGCGGCGGACGAAGAGGTACCCGAAGGCCAGGCCGACGGCGAGGCAGCCCAGGTAGAGCGGCTCGAAGCCCTCGGCGGCGATCTCCTTGAGCCCGTAGACGAGGGGCAGTACGGCGGCCATGGACAGCGGGACGCTCAGCAGGTCGAAGCGGCCGGGGGCCGGGTCCTTGAACTCCGGGACCAGGACCGGGACCAGGACGAGCAGGAGCAGCATCGCGGGGACGTTGATCAGGAAGACGGAACCCCACCAGAAGTGGTTCAGCATCAGTCCGCTCATGACCGAGCCGAGGGCGATGCCGCCGGTCATGGCGCCGGACCAGAGGGCGATGGCCTTGCCGCGCTGGCGGGCGTCCTGGAAGAGGTTGCGCACCAGGGCGAGGGTGGAGGGCATCAGGGTCGCGCCGCCGACGCCGAGCAGGACGCGGGCCGCGATGAGCATCTCGGCGCTGGTGGCGTAGGCGGCGCCGACGGAGGCGAGCCCGAACGCGGCGGCGCCGGCCAGCAGGAGCCTGCGGCGTCCGATCCGGTCGCCGAGGGAACCCATCGTGATCAGCAGGCCGGAGAGGGCGAAGGCGTAGCTGTCGAAGATCCAGAGCTGCTGGGTGGCGCTGGGGTCGAGCTCCCGGGTGATGGCGGGGATGGCGAAGTAGAGGACGGAGACGTCCATCGAGACCAGGAGCAGTGGCAGCAGGAGGACGGTGAAGGCGGTCCATTCCCGGCGGCCGGCGAGGCGCGTGGCGGAGTTCGCGGGGTTCGTCATGAGCAGCAATGTACAAGCGTCATAAACGTCTGTCTAGTACGAGCGTATGGAACGTGCGTCTGTGACGCTTGTCTTGCTAGGCTGCGGGCATGGGACACCGAGAAGATCTGCTCGAAGGCGCGAAGAAGTGCCTGGTCGAGAAGGGGTTCGTGCGCACGACGGCGCGCGACATCGTCAAGGCCTCGGGCGCCAATCTGGCGTCCATCGGCTACCACTACGGCTCGAAGGACGCGCTGCTCACGCAGGCGTTCACCGAGCTCATGGAGGAGTGGGGGGAGGTCTTCAAGACCGGCGTCGACGGCGAGGGAGGCTCGCTGGAGCGGTTCCGCCAGGTCTGGGACGGCGTGCTCTCCCAGCACGCCGCCGGGGCCGGGCCGGTCTGGGCGGCGAGCATGGAGGTCGCGCTGAGCGGCGACCGGCTACCGGAGCTGCGGACGCTGCTGGCCGCCTCGCAGGGGGAGGGGCGGCGGGGGCTGATCGCCATGTTCACCGGGCGGCCGGAGGAGGGGATCACGGAGCGGGAGGTCCGCACGCTCGGCGCGTTCTACCAGGCGCTGCTGAACGGGCTGGTCATCCAGTGGCTCTTCGACCCCGAGTCGGCGGCGACGGCCGAAGAACTCACGGACGGCATGCGCCAGGCCGCCGAAGCCCTGACACCCACCACCCCGTCCTGACGCCCCGGCGCCCCGGCGCCCCGGCCCTGCGGGGCTCGGTGCGGCTCGGCCCTGCCTGGCCCTGCGCGGCCCGACCCGGGTCAGGGGTCCCGTCGATGCGGATCGGCCCTACGCCCCGGGGCTCGGGGGCTGTCGCGGGGTGAACGCCGGTGCGGGGGAAGGGGGCTGACGTTCGGGCGTCATCCCGCTTCGGGTGGTGCGGCCCGGCGGCGCGGGCGGGTTAGTTGCCGCGCCAGATGTTGTCGAAGGCGGCGTCTTCGATGGCGCGGCGCTGGCGGACGGCTTCGAGTTCCATCAGGGCGTCGTTGACGGCGGCCAGGACCGTGGCCGTCGTGTCGTCCGGCACGGCCGGGGGTTCCTCGGCCGTGCCGATTCCGACGGCCTCCGCGAGCGAGACCAGGACCGGTTCGGCCGCCGTCCAGCGGTCCGCCGCCCGGCGGCGGTCGGGGGAGTCCGCCAGCGTCGGCTGTCCCCGGCGGCGTTGCCGGACGAGCTGGCCCTCGGCCTCCAGCGCGGCCAGATAGGCCGACGGCAGGTCCTGGCCCCGGCGCCACAGCCAGTCCGCGACCGACTCGTACGGCGCCTCGCGCACCAGCGCCGACGCGGCCGCGTCCAGCAGCGGGTCGGCCGGCGGCGGCCGGTGGCCCGGCTCCGGCACGATGCGGTCGTCGGCCAGGGTGGCCGTCCGGTCCGCCAGGAGGTCGAGCAGCTCGGCCCCCGCGAGGGCGAGCGCGAGGTCGCCCCGCCCCACCGGGCGCTCGGGCGCCACGTCCAAGGCGATGATCATCAGGTCCCGCGGTGTGGTCATGGAGGCTCCCCGTCACGGCCGCCGGCGCGGCGCCGGAACCAGCAGAGCAGCTCCCGCCCGATCGCGCACCCCGAACGGCGCAGCCCGCCCGTATCAGCTGTGCAGACGCGCCGACTTGAGGGCCATGTGGAGCAGCAGCCGGTCCTCGCCCTCGTCCAGGTCGAGCCCGGTCAGCTGCTCGACGCGGGACAGTCGGTAGTACAGCGTCTGGCGGTGGATGCCCAGGGCCGCCGCGGCCCGGCCCGCCTGGCCCGCGGAGTCGAGGAACACCTCCGCCGTGCGGGCGAGTTCCCGGTGGGCGGGGGCCAGCAGGGCCCTGGTCGCGGGGTCGTCCACCGGGTCCGCCGCCAGCGCGGCCAGCATCCGGTACGGGCCGATGGCCGACCACTGCGCCACCGGACCGAGCCGGGGCTGGGCCGCCGCCGCCCGGGCGCCCGCCGAGGCCTCGGTCCAGGCGTCGGCGAGGGTCGCAAGTCCCCGCCTGGGTTCCCCGATCCCGGCGGTCGGCGGCCCCGGCTGCCCGGCGCCTGCTGCCAGCCGCGTCGCCAGCGTCACGGCCGGGGTCGCGACGTCCGCCGAGCGGAGCCGGACCAGCAGGGCGAGGGCCTGCTCCGCCGGGCCGTCGTCCTCGCGCCCCCGCCACGGCACCAGGCACACCGCCGCCGCTCCCGGCACCGAGGCCGGTACCTCCCCGGCCCACGGCGCCACGCACACCGCCGCGTGCAGCCCGTCGGCCCCCGGCCCCAGGGCCTCCCGCAGCGCCGCCACCGCCATGTCCTGCTGCCAGCCCCGCCCGGCCGTGATCACCGCCAGGAACTCCCGGGACAGGTCGGCCCCCGCCTTCGCCTCCTCGGCGAGCAGGACCCCGATCCGCTGCGCCACCTCCATCGCGGCGTCCAGTGCCCCCGGCCCCGGGCCGGGGTCCTGGTCGAGGAGCCACACGTAGCCCTGGACGATGCCCCGGTACCGCACCGGCAGGCAGATCCGCCCCCGGAAGACCCCCGCGTCCGGCGCGGCCGGGATCCGTACCGGCCCGGTGGCGCGGGCGATGCCGAAGCCCTCGAACCAGGACCGGACGGCCGCGGTCGACTGGCGGGTCAGGATCGAGCGGGTGCGCACGGGATCCATGGCGAGATCGTCGTCGCTGTCGTGCGCGCCGAAGGCGATCAGCCGGAAGTCCCGGTTCTCCAGCGTCGCGGGGGCCCCGAGCAGCGCCGAAATCTCGTCCACCAGGTCCTGGTAATCGCCCTTCACCCGGACATTCTCCCACCCCGCAAGGAGGTCTTCAGACAGATGTATGAGATCGCGGCCACGGATGCGTGACAGCTGTCGATGGCAGACGATCGACGCGATCCTTAGGTTTCACGGTGGTTTCACTTGAGTTTTCCTGTACGTCCGCAGCCCATCCCCCGCGGCGGGCCGTATGACTGCTTCTGCCACCCGTTGGAGGTGCCCCGTGCTGGGTCCCGCGATCCTCGCCGCCTCGCGCAGCGACAAGATGCGCCGAATCGTCTCTGCCGCCCCGGTGACCAAGCCCGTGGTGAACCGCTTCATCCCCGGCGAGACGGTCGACCAGGTCATCCCGATCGTCGAGGACCTGACCCGCAAGGGCCTTGAGGTCACCCTCGACGTCGTCGGCGAGGACATCACGACCGTCGAGCAGTCCTACGCCGCGCGTGACGCCTACCTGGAGCTCATCGCGCGCCTCGCCGGCCTGGGCCTCGGCGAGAAGGCCGAGATGTCGGTCAAGCTGTCGATGTTCGGCCAGGCGCTGGAGGGCGGCCACGAGCTCGCCCTCGCCAACGTCCGCCCGGTCGTCGAGGCCGCCGCCGCCATCGGCACCACCGTCACCCTGGACGCCGAGGACCACACCACCCTCGACTCGATGTTCGCCATCCACGAGGAGCTGCGCCGGGACTTCCCGCAGACCGGCTGCGTGATCCAGGCGTACCTGTTCCGCACCGAGGCCGACGCCCGCCGCCTGGCCGCCGCCGGCAGCCGCGTCCGGATCGTGAAGGGCGCCTACAAGGAGCCCGCCGAGGTCGCGTACCTGGACAAGGCCGAGATCGACAAGGCGTACGTCCGCATCCTGAAGATCCTGATGGAGGGCGAGGGCTACCCGATGATCGGGTCCCACGACCCGCGGCTCATCGCCATCAGCCAGGAGCTCGCCCGCACGGCGGGGCGCAAACTGGACGAGTACGAGTTCCAGATGCTGTACGGGATCCGCAGCGAGGAGCACCTGCGGCTCGCCGCCGAGGGCCACCGCATGCGCGTCTACACCGCGTACGGGACCGACTGGTACGGCTACTTCATGCGCCGCCTCGCCGAGAAGCCGGCCAACCTGCTCTTCTTCGTCCGCTCGATGATCACCAAGAACTAGGTCCTAGAACAAGGTCAAGGAGTTACCAGACCCATGGATGCTGTGACCCAGGTCCCCGCGCCGGTCAACGAGCCGGTCCACTCGTACGCCCCCGGCAGCGCCGAGCGCGTGCGTCTCGAAGAGCAGCTCAAGCAGCTGTCCGAGAACCCCATCGAACTTCCCATGACGATCGACGGCGTCAAGCGCATGGGTGGCGGTGAGCGCTTCGACGTGGTCCAGCCCCACGACCACAAGTCCGTCATCGGCACCTACGCCAACGCCACCGAGGCCGACGCCCAGGAGGCCGTGGACGCCGCCCTGGCCGCCGCCCCGGCGTGGCGCGCGATGTCCTTCGACGACCGCGCCGCGATCATCCTGCGCGCCGCCGAGCTGCTGGCCGGCCCGTGGCGCGAGAAGCTGGCCGCCTCCACCATGCTGGGCCAGTCGAAGACCGCGCAGCAGGCCGAGATCGACACCCCCTGCGAGCTCGTCGACTTCTGGCGCTTCAACGTCCACTTCGCCCGCCAGATCCTGGCCGAGCAGCCCGCCGCGAACAGCGCCGGCGTGTGGAACCGCAGCGACCACCGCCCGCTGGAGGGCTTCGTCTACGCGATCACGCCGTTCAACTTCACGGCCATCGCCGGCAACCTGCCGACCGCCCCGGCCCTGATGGGCAACGTGGTCGTGTGGAAGCCGTCCCCGACGCAGACGCACTCCGCGGTCCTGCTGATGGAGCTCCTGGAGGCGGCCGGTCTGCCCAAGGGCGTCATCAACCTGGTGACCGGCGACGGCATCGCCGTCTCCGAGGTGGCCCTGAACCACCCCGAGCTGGCCGGCATCCACTTCACCGGCTCGACCAAGACCTTCCAGTACCTGTGGAAGACGGTCGGCAACAACATCGAGAAGTACCGCTCCTACCCGCGCCTGGTCGGCGAGACCGGCGGCAAGGACTTCGTCGTCGCCCACCCGAGCGCCGACCGCGGCATCCTGAAGACCGCCCTGACCCGCGGCTCCTTCGAGTTCCAGGGCCAGAAGTGCTCGGCGTCCTCGCGCGCCTACGTCCCGGCCTCGATCTGGAACGACGGCTTCAAGGAGGCCTTCGCGGCCGAGGTCGACGGCATCGCCATGGGTGACGTCCGCGACCTGACGAACTTCATCGGCGCCGTCATCGACGAGCGCTCGTTCGCCAAGAACAAGGCCGCGATCGACCGCGCCAAGGCCGACCCGACCTGCATCGTCGTCGCCGGTGGCACGTACGACGACACGGAGGGCTACTTCGTCCGCCCGACCGTCATCGAGTGCACCGACCCGGAGAACGAGGTCTTCACGACCGAGTACTTCGGCCCGATCCTCGCGATCCACGTCTACGAGGACGACAAGTACGACGAGATGCTCGCCCAGATGGAGAACGTCTCGGCGTACGCCCTCACCGGCGCCGTCATCGCGCAGGACCGCTACGCGGCCGCCGACACGATGGAGAAGCTCCGCTTCGCGGCGGGCAACTTCTACATCAACGACAAGTCGACCGGCGCCGTCGTCGGCCAGCAGCCCTTCGGCGGCGGCCGCGCCTCGGGTACGAACGACAAGGCGGGCGCGGCGTCGAACCTGCTGCGCTGGACCTCGACCCGCTCCATCAAGGAGACCCTGGTCCCGCCGACCGAGTACGGCTACCCCCACATGGGCTGATCCCGCCCACCGCTGAACCCCGCCCCCGCTCCGGTACCCCCAAGTCCGGTGCGGGGGCGGTTCCAGTTCCTCAGACCTCGACGACGACCTGGTCCAGGGACTTGCGCAGCAGGTCCGGGACCTCGCAGTCGTCGGCGGGGTAGCCGACCGGGATGACCGCGAAGGCCTTCTCGTTCTCCGGGCGCTCCAGGACGTGGGCCAGGAAGCGCATCGGGCTCGGGGTGTGGACCAGGGCGGCGAGGCCGCTGAGGTGGAGGGCGGAGAGCAGCATGCCGACGGCGATGCCGACCGACTCGTCGACGTAGTAGTGCTTGCGCTTGGTGCCGTCGGGGCCGAGCCAGTAGCGCTGCTGGAAGACCACGATGAGCGCCGGGGCGTCGGTGAGGTGCGTCTTGACGGCGTCCGTGCCGATGGGGCGCAGGGCGGCGAGCCATTCGTCGCCGAGGCGGCCGTCGTAGGAGAGCTCCTCCTCCTGCTCGGCGGCGGCGCGGATCTGCTGCCGGACGACCGGGTCCTTGACCAGGACGAAGGTCCACGGCTGCTGGTGCGCCCCGGACGGCGCGGTCGCGGCGCAGGCGACGGCGTCCAGGACGGCCTGTGCGGGGACGGGGTCGCGGGAGAAGTGCCGCACGGTGCGGCGCTCTTCCATACGGGCCCGCAACTCGGCGGAACGCGCGAGGGATTCCCCGCTCGGCATCCGCGCGGGGCGGTAGGGCGTGGGACGGTACGGCTCACCGTGCGTGGGCGCCCAGCGTTCGCGCTCGGCCCCGGGTGTGGTGTCAGGCGGCATGGACCGATCTTCACGCGAGAGAAGCGGGCGCCGCCAGGGCGGCGTCATGACCCACTGTCCGTTGTGTACTGACAGGGGGGCTATGGGAATGGCGACCACCGGTCGATTCCTCGCGTGGGACGGCTGCTTCAACGTGCGCGATCTCGGAGGTCCGGGGCGCCTCGCCCCGGGGACGCCGGTCCGAGCCGACCGGCCGGGCGCACTCACCGGGCGCGGCTGGACCGCGCCGGCCGGGCACGGCGTGCGGACCGTGGTCGACCTGCGCAATGACGACGAGCGCGGAGTGGACCACGCACCCCGCCCGGCCTGGCTGAAGACGGTCCGCGTCCCCTCGACGGCATCGGGCACCGGGACTTCCGGGACGTCTGGTGGCGCACCCCGGGTTTTGGGACCCCCGCCTGTTTCCGGCCTTTCCCGGAACGCTTCCCGGACCGCGTCGCCGCGGCTGCGCGGCAGACTGGTGGCATGAGCGCTACGTACACCCGCCTCGCGCACACCGCGCAGCTGGGCCCGGACGATCTCGCCGCGGTCCGGGCGCTGCTGGACGGCGCCTTCGAGGGGGACTTCGGGGACGAGGACTTCGAGCACGCCCTCGGCGGCATGCACGCCCTGGTGTACGAGGAGGGGGAACCGGTCGCGCACGGGAGCGTGGTCCAGCGGCGGGTGCTGCACGGCGGGCGGGCGCTGCGGACCGGGTACGTCGAGGCCGTCGCCGTCCGCGCCGACCGGCGCCGGCGCGGGCTGGGCGGGGCGGTGATGGCCGCCCTGGAGGCGGTGATCGGGCGGGCCTACGTGCTGGGCGCGCTCTCGGCGTCCGAGGCCGGGGCGGCCCTCTACACGGGCCGGGGCTGGCGGCCGTACCCCGGGCGGATCGGGGTGCTGGGCCCGGACGGGCCGGTGCGGCTGGCCGAGGAGGAGGGCTCCACCTTCGTGTGGACGCCGCCCGGCGGGATCCTGCCGGACCCCACCGGGCGGCTCGACTTCGACTGGCGCGACGGCGACGTCCTGTAGGCGTCAGCCGGAGACGCTGGGCGCGCCCGTCTCGATGTGACCGGTGTAGCGGCGCGACCAGGTGCCGTCGGAGTCCGCGAGGACGGTGAAGTCGTACCAGCCCTTGCTGTAGTGCACCGCGTTGAAGAAGTCCTCGCGCGAGGAGCGCGCCGGGACCGTGTACGTCCACGGGCCGTCCGTGCGGTAGGCGTTCGAGCGGATGGTGAAGGTGACCGGGGAGGCCGAGGTGTTGGTCATCTTGAAGTAGACGGCCGTCTTGCCCGTGCCCGGCTCGACCGCGAAGCGGGAAGCGACCTCGATCGCCTTGCCCGCCTTCGACGCGTCGCCGATGAACCGCCGCAGGAACCGGTTCGGGCCGTACATCGAGATGTCGTACTTCCCGGAGCCGCTGCCGAGCCCGATGCTGAACCAGTCGGTCGACGTGGCGCCCGGGTCCACGGTGTACTGCCAGGCCGCCGTGTCCCGGTGCTGGTGCGGGTGGATCGAGAAGTGCGCCGGCCGTTTGGCCTGCGCCCCCTGGTTGCTCATCGAGAACCAGGCCAGGATCTGCCCGGCCGCCCCGAACTCGAAGCGGTCCAGGTTGCCGTTGACCTGGTACGGGAGCGCCCGCGCCGGCCGGGTGCCGGACTCCTGCGCCGGCAGGGCGTTGTCCTGCGGCGCCGGGTTGGGCAGCGGGCCGCAGGTCGACTGGCCGATGACCTTCGCCGTGGACGGCAGGCCCGCGGGGACCCCGTAGACGGGGCGGGCGAAGTCGAAGACGCCCGTCAGGTCGCCCACCGCCCTGCGGCGCCACGCGCTGATGTTGGGGCAGGCCGCCGGGGTGCCGAGGGCGGACGACCAGGTCTCCATGAACCGCAGCACCGAGGTGTGGTCGAAGACCTCCGAGCTCACCCAGCCGCCGCGGGTCCACGGCGACATCACGATCATCGGGACGCGGAAGCCGAGGCCGATCGGGAGGCCGTCGATGTACTCGTCCGCGGTGCCGGGCGGGGCGACCGGCGGCGCCACGTGGTCGAAGAAGCCGTCGTTCTCGTCGTAGTTCAGGAAGAGGACCGTGGAGTCGAAGACCTCGGGGTTCGCCGACAGCGCCCGGTAGACCAGGTCCACGAAGTGGGCGCCGTCGCCGGGCGGGGCGTACGGGTGCTCCGAGAAGGCCTCGTTCGCCACGACCCAGGACACCTGCGCCAGCGTGCCCGCGACCACGTCGGCGCGGATCGCGGCCGCGATGTCGTCCGGGGTGGAGCCGGTGACCTTCGGGACCGAGGCCATGCCGCGGTCCCACAGCGGGTTGCCGGGGGCGGCGTCCGTGAACTTCTTGAAGTAGGCCAGGCCGTTGTCCCCGTAGTTGTCCTGGGCGTTCTGGTAGACCTTCCAGCTCATGCCGGCCCGCTGGAGGGCCTCCGCGTACGTCTCCCAGGTCAGCCCCGACTCGTCGCCGCCGTCCTTGCTGCCCGCGTCGACCTTCCCGCTCCACAGGAACGTGCGGTTGGGGCCGGTGGCGCTGAGGGCGGAGCAGAAGTACGCGTCACAGATCGTGTAGTTGTCGGCGAGGCCGTAGTGGAACGGTATGTCGCCCCGGTCCAGGTGGCCGAGGGTGCGGGTGTTGCCGACGCCGGTGACCCAGTTGTCCATCCGGCCCTTGTTCCAGGCGGCGTGCTGCGAGGTCCAGCTGTGGGGGAGGTCTCCGGCGCACTGGGCCAGGGTCTCGCTGTCGGCCCCGCCGGCCGGCGGGGTGGCGGACAGTTTCCACGGGTACTGGCGGCCGCCCCAGTTCGGCTGGTTGAAGGTGCCCCAGCCGCCCGGGACGTTGCCGGCGGCGCGGTCGCCGAAGCCGCGGACGCCCTTCAGCCTGCCGAAGTAGTGGTCGAAGCTGCGGTTCTCCTGCATCAGGATCACCACGTGCTTCACATCGGTGATCGTGCCGGACGCGGTGGCGGCCGCCGTCGAGGTCGGCGTGATCGCGGGCAGGGTCGCCCCCGCCACCAGCCCGGCGCCGATTCCCACGAAACCCCTGCGGCTGATCGGTGTCACTGGTTGCTCGCCTCCAACTCGGGTGCCCCGCTGGCACAATGACGGCAAGGGTGGCCGCAGCCGGCCCAAAGGTCCACCTCCGCGCGGTAAGAAAACGGTGAACATCCGGTCGGCCGGATTCAGCTGGTGAGACGGACCAGCATCTTGCCCAGATTGTCCCCCCGCAGCATGCCCAGGAAAGCCTCCACCATGTGATCGATTCCCTGGACAACGGTGGTGTCGGTGCCCACGCGACCACTGCGCAGATGCGGCACGAGGAAGTCCTCCAGCTCGTCCTGGAGATTGGTGTGATTGCGAACCAATACCCCCTCCAGACGGAGCGACTTGTGTACGACCTCGAAGAGGTTGCGGGGGGCGGCCGGGGAACGGTCCCCGTTGTACATCGAGATCGCGCCGACCCAGGCCACCCGCCCGTACTCGCGCAGCGAGTCGATCGCCCCCTCCAGGTGGTCCCCGCCGACGTTGTCCACGTAGACGTCGATGCCGTCCGGCGCCGCCTGCGCGAGCTGCTCGCCGACCGGGCCGTCGTGGTAGTCGAAGGCCGCGTCGAAGCCGAGCGTGCCGGTGAGGTGGCGGACCTTGGCCGCCGAGCCCGCACTGCCGATGATCCGGCGGGCGCCCAGCAGCCGGGCGATGTGGCCGGTGGCGGTGCCGACCCCGCCCGCGGCGGCGGAGACGAACAGGTCCTCGCCCGCGCGCAGCCCCGCCGTCCGGGTGAGCGCGGCGTACGCGGTCAGGCCGGTGCCGCCGAGGATCGAGAGGTACGCCTCCAGGGGGACGCCCTGGTGGCCGCGCAGCCTGCGGGTGCCGTCCACGCCGAGGGTGACCGGGGCGTGGGTCCGCCAGCCGGAGCGGTGGAAGACCAGGTCGCCCTCGCTCAGCCCCGGATCGCGGGAGGCGAGCACCCGCCCCACCGCGCGTCCCTCCAGCGGGGCGTTCAGCTCGAAGCCGCCCTCGCCGCCGTCCATCAGGCCGCGGTGGTACGGGTCGACCGAGAGCAGGAGGTTCTCCACGAGCGCGGTGCCCGGGGCGGGGTCGGGGACCGGGGTGCGGACGAGGGCGAAGTCGGACGCGGCGGGGAAGCCGGTGGGGCGGGCGGTCTGGTGAACGGCGTACGCCGTGCTCGTGGTCATGGGGAGGACGCTAGGAAGGAATCCCCGGCCCGGGCAGGGGGTTGCGTTCATGGAAGTCGCACATCCATGAACACCGCTCATAGAACGAGGTGGGAGCCCCCGTGGCCGATCTTTCGCCGCAGGAACTCCGGGTCCTGGCCGCCGTCGCCGACGCCGGCGGCTTCTCCGCCGCCGGAGCCTCCCTGGGGCTCACCCAGTCGGCCGTGTCGCACTCCGTGCGCGGCAGCGAGGCCAAAGTGGGCGCGGTGCTCTTCGAGCGCGGCCGGGGCGGGGCGAGCCCCACCCCGGCGGGGGAGCGGGCCGTCGCCCTCGCCCGCCGGATCCTTCGGATGTACGAGGTCCTCGGCGCGGAAGCCCGCGGCGCGGGCCGCGACACCGTGGCCGGGGTGCTCCGGATCGCCGCCTTCCGCAGCGCGGCCCTGCACCTGCTGCCGCCCGCGCTGGAACGGCTCACGGCCCGTCACTCCGGCATCCGGCCCGAGGTCCGGGTGGTCCGCGAACTCGGCGCCGGCACGGCGGGCGAGGTGGCGGCGGGCCGCGCCGACCTCGGGATCGCGACGCTGAACGCGACCGGCGCGACCGGCGGCGGCGCGGGCGGGTCCGTACCCGCCGGGGCCGCGGCGCCGGGGCGGCTGCTGACCGGGGTGCTCCGGGAGGAGGCGTACGCACTGGTCCACCCGGCCGGGCACCCGGACCCGAGGGCGCTGCCCCTGCTGGACTGGGACGAGAACTGCGGCTCGTACACCCGGGACTGGTGGCGGGCCCAGGACTGGATCCCCCGGGCCACCGTCAAGGCGGAGGACGACGGGATGGTGCTGACGATGGTCGGCCGGGGCCTCGGGATGGCGATCCTGCCCGAGCTGTCGCTGCGCGAGGCCACGGACGCCGTGGACATCACCGGTCTGGGCCCTTCGGGGCCGGTGAGACGCGTGGGGTACGTCACTACGCCGGAATCCGCGTCCACCTTGGCCGTAAGGGCTCTGATCAGGGAACTTCGCTCCGAAGCGGGCTGAATCGGAGGGCTGGGGAGGGGGTTTCCGGTGGGTCGGCCGTCTCAGATAGTAGGAAGCCCGAGTAATTGCGGAGACATACAACGCGAGCTGGCCTAGCTTTGTAGAAGCCGAACGTCTCGCTGATCCAGCGAATGGCGGTCGTGAGCGCGCGCCCCTTGGCAGGCAACCCCTGCGGCGCACCGCTCCCCGCCTCTTCCGGCGCCTTGAAGGAACCCCTCATCCGTGGCCCCGCCACGCCGTGATCTCAAGGAGTCGATCACCATGAACGCAACCACCGCCGTCCGCCGCGTCCGCCACTCCTCCACCGCCGACGCCGACCGCAAGAACGCCGCCGCCGCCCTGCAGCGCGCCCTGGACCGCCGTGACAACGGCGGCTCGACCGGCCACTGACCCAGCAGACGGACGTCCCGCCCCGGGCACGGCTGGTCCACATGGTGGACTGGATATGCCCGAGGGATGGGACCGGGAGTACGGTTCCGACATGTCGACCAGCATCAATCTCGCAGTGATCCCCGGTGATGGCATCGGCCAGGAAGTCGTGGCTCAGGGACTCAAGGTCCTTACCGCGGTCCTGCCCCAGGACGTGAAGCTGGAGACCAAGGAATACGACCTCGGCGCCCAGCGCTGGCACCGCACCGGCGAGACCCTCCCGGACGCCGAACTCGAAGCCCTGAGGCACCACGACGCGATCCTGCTGGGCGCCATCGGGGACCCGTCGGTCCCGTCCGGCGTGCTGGAGCGCGGTCTGCTCCTGAAGCTCCGCTTCGCCTTCGACCACTTCATCAACCTGCGCCCGTCGAAGCTGTTCCCGAACACGGCCACCCCGCTCGCCGGCCGTCCGGAGATCGACTTCGTCGTGGTCCGCGAGGGCACCGAAGGCCCGTACACCGGCAACGGCGGCAGCCTGCGCACCGGCACCCCGGCCGAGGTGGCCACCGAGGTCAGCCTCAACACCGCGTACGGCGTCGAGCGCGTGGTGCGGGACGCGTACGAGCGGGCAAACGCCCGCCCGCGCAAGAAGCTGACGCTGGTCCACAAGAACAACGTCCTCGTGTACGCGGGCCACCTGTGGAAGAACACCTTCGACCGGGTCGGCCGCGAGTACCCCGAGGTCACCACCGACTACCTGCACGTCGACGCCGCGACGATCTTCTTCGTCACCCAGCCCGAGCGCTTCGACGTCATCGTCACGGACAACCTCTTCGGTGACATCCTCACCGACCTGGCCGCCGCCGTGACCGGCGGAATCGGCCTGGCCGCCTCCGGGAACATCAACCCGACCGGCGCCTTCCCGTCCATGTTCGAGCCCGTCCACGGCTCGGCCCCGGACATCGCCGGCACCGGCAAGGCCGACCCGACCGCGACGATCCTCTCCGTCGCCCTCCTGCTGCGCCACCTCGGCTACGAGGAGCAGGCCGCCCGGATCGAGGAGGCCGTCTCCGCCGACCTCGCGGAGCGCGACGGCACCTTCCGCTCCACCGACGCGATCGGCGACGCCCTCGCCGCACGCGTAGCCGGCTGACCCGGCAGCTCCACCTCAGGAAGCCGCCGGGTCGCGACCACCGCACCCGGCGGCTTTTCCTGCGCGGCCCCGGGTGCCACCATCTCCCCTGGGCCGCATCACCCCGTTTCACCGAAGCCTGCTCCCGTGCGATACGCGATAATCGAACGCGAGGCCGCGGAATACGGGGAAGCTCGGACGTCCTAGTACGCCGTGAGCGCGGTCCGCCCTACAAAACCGGTGAAGGACAAGCACTCATGACGACGCCCACGATCGAGCTGAAGCCCTCCTCGAACCCCCTGTCCGACGCGGAGCGCGAGGCGATCCTGGCCAGCCCCGGCTTCGGCCGCCACTTCACCGATCACATGGTGACGATCAAGTGGACCGAGGGCCGCGGCTGGCACGACGCCGAGCTGGTCCCGTACGCGCCGCTGTCGATGGACCCGGCGAACATGACGCTGCACTACGCGCAGACGATCTTCGAGGGCCTCAAGGCCTACAAGCAGCCCGACGGCACCGTCGCCACCTTCCGTCCGCAGGCCAACGCCGAGCGCTTCCAGGCCTCCGCCCGCCGCATGGCCATGCCGGAGCTGCCGGCCGAGCTGTTCATCGAGGCCTGTGACGCCCTGATCAAGCAGGACCGCGCCTGGGTTCCGGACTCCGGCGAGGCCTCCCTGTACCTGCGGCCGTTCATGTTCGCCTCCGAGGTCGGCCTGGGCGTCCGCCCGGCCAACGAGTTCCTCTTCATCGTGATCGCCTCGCCCGCCGGCGCCTACTTCCCCGGTGGCGTCCAGCCCGTCTCCGTCTGGCTCTCCGAGGACTACGTCCGCGCCGTCAAGGGCGGCACCGGCGCCGCCAAGACCGGCGGCAACTACGCCGCCTCCCTCGTCGCCCAGGCGCAGGCCGCCTCGCACGGCTGCGACCAGGTGGTCTGGCTCGACGCCGTCGAGCACCGCTGGATCGAGGAGATGGGCGGCATGAACCTGTACTTCGTGTACGGCGACCGCATCGTCACCCCCGAGCTCACCGGCTCGCTGCTCCCGGGCATCACCCGGGACTCCCTCCTCACCATCGCCCGCGACCTCGGCTACACCGCCGAGGAGGGCCGGATCACCACCGAGGACTGGAAGCGCGACAACGAGAACGGCACCCTGACCGAGGTCTTCGCCTGCGGCACCGCCGCCGTGATCACCCCCGTCGGCTCGGTCAAGTCCGAGCGCGCGAACTGGACCCAGGGTGACGGCCTCCCCGGCGAGGTCACCATGAAGCTCCGCAAGGCGCTGCTCGACCTCCAGACCGGACACACCGCCGACGCCCACGGCTGGATGCACCCGCTCGGCTAGAGCGACGGCGTACGGCCGAAGGCCCGCGCCCCGGGATCCCGGGGCGCGGGCCTTCGGCCGTGCTCACCCGGTCGGCCCGCCCGGGAATGCGGGGCCGCAGAGGGCGTGCGAGGTTGGCGGTGTGCCGGCGCAGGGCCGGCGGAAAGGCGGATCCCATGAAGCGCTTCGTTGCCTCCGGCCTGCTCTGTGCCGCCGTGGTACTCGGCGCCACGGCATGCTCCAGCGACGACACGACTCCGCAGGAAGAGGCCACGAAGGCCGCCGCCGAGCTGTGTACCAGCCTGACCCAGCTGAAGTCCGACAACGCCGCGCTCAAGGCACTGAGCCCGGCGACGGCCACCAAGGACCAGATGAAGTCGGCCTACGACGCGGTCCAGACGGACTGGCAGAACGTCAAGAAGAACACCACGACCCTGAAGTCGGCCGAGAAGAGCGCCGTCACGACGGCCGCGGAGAACCTCAAGAAGGCCTACGAGGGACTGTCCGGCGACACCACGGGCAAGGACGCGCTGACCCAGCTCCAGCCGCAGATCCAGGCACTGGACACCGCGGTCACGGAGGCGGCGACGACGCAGAAGTGCGGCTAGCGCCTGACGGCCCGACGACGCGGGCCCCGGGGTACGCCCCCCGGGGCCCGCGCCGTGCACCCGTCCCGGCCCGCGGTCAGTCGGCGGCGACCGCCACGCCGTCCGCCGTGCCGGCGACGGCGACGGCTCCGGGCACGGCGCGGAGCGTCAGCGCCGCGTAGGTCAGGCCGCCGACCAGGCCGGACAGGACGAAGGAGCAGTCCACGCCGCCGGTGAGGGCGAGCAGCGGGCCCTCGTAGAAGGGGGTGGTCACCGCGAGCAGGCCGACGCCCGCGCCGATCGCCCAGGAGGCGGTGGCGGCCGGGTTCCAGCCGCCTCGGTACCAGTAGACGCCGCCGACCGAGCGGCGGTTGAAGACCTGGAGCGCGTCGGCGTCGTAGCGGCCCCGGCAGCGGACGTAGCCGATCAGGGTGATCACGGCCCACGGGGTGCCGATCGCGGTCAGCACCAGGACGAACGAGGTCATCGCGGACTGGACGTCCCACTCGAAGGAGCCGATGAACACGAAGGCGGTCGCGACGCTCGCGGCGACCAGGGTGGCGGTGGTCCGGGTGGCCTTCGGGACGATCGCGTCGAGGTCGAGGCCCATGGAGTAGAGCATCAGCCCGGCGTTGCCGACCGAGCCGGCCGCGGCGGCGGCGAGCAGCGGGACCAGGTACCAGAAGGGCGCGGCCTCGACCAGCGGTCCGGCGTAGTCGGTGCCGGCCTTGGCGGCGAGCGCGGTGTAGGTGCCGAACAGCTGCGGTACGAGCAGGCCGATCAGCAGGCCCAGGCCGGTGGCCCGCAGGACCTTGCGGGAGCCGTGCCGGCCGGGGGAGATGTAGCGGGTGTAGTCGCCGAGCAGGGTGATGAAGGCGACGGGACCGCTCAGCCCGGCGGCGACGGCCGCGAGCAGCCAGGTCGGCCAGAAGGAGCCGAGCAGGTACGGGGTCTGCGGCGGGGCGGCGGCGGTGAAGTCGCCGGAGTACGCGAAGACGCCGACGGCCAGCAGGATCACCATGCCGATGGACAGGATCTTGCTCATGCGCAGCAGCAGCCGGTAGCCGAAGACGGCCCCGACGACGGTACAGGCGGCCAGCAGGCCGTACATCACGGCCCGGGAGAGACCGGTGTCCGGCAGTCCGGTGAGCCGGGACAGGACGCCGGCCATCACGTCGCCGCCGATCCACAGGGTCAGTGCCGTGTAGCCGAGGGAGAGCAGCAGGCCGACGACCGATCCGACGAGCCGCCCGCGGACGCCGAACTGGGCCCCGCTGGAGGTCGAGAGGTTCGTCGCCGTGCGCAGGGACACCAGTGCGAGCGGCGCGGTGAAGGCGATTCCGACGAGGGTGCCGGTCACGATGGCGGTGACCGAGGGCCACAGGCCCAGTCCGAAGGACGGGGGCAGCCAGCCGAAGACGATGACCCCGAGGCAGAGATTGGAGCCGAGCAGGATCGAGATCAGGTCACGGGGACCGCTCGTCCGCTCCTCCTCGGGGATGGTGTCGACGCCGCGCTGTTCGATGGGCATGGGGGGACTCCCTTGGCCGGGCGGGGGGTGGCCTAGCGGTGGATGCGCAATGTTTGAGCGGCACTCAATGTGACTCAAGCCTTGGCCCCAGGTCAATGATTCCCAACGGGAAAATGAAGAGTTAGAGTGATGCTCTAACCCGTTGACTCAAAAGGTGGTGGATCGGCGTGCGGCTGACCCCTACGGAGCGCGACCGCCTGCTGCTGCGCGGCGCCGCGGAACTGGCCAGGGCCCGACGGGCCCGCGGACTGAAGCTCAACGTCCCCGAGGCCACGGCGCTCGTCGCGGACACCGTCTGCGAGGCCGCGCGCGACGGCAAGCGGCTGGCGGAGGCCATCGAGGAGGCCTGCGCCGTGCTCGGCCCGGACGACGTCCTGCCGGGCGTGGCCGACGTGGTCACCGAGGTGCACGTGGAGGCCGTCTTCGACGACGGATCCCGCCTCGCGGTGGTCTCCTCCCCGATCCGGGGCGCGGTCGGCCTCGGTGACGACGCCCCGGGCGCCGTCGTACCCGGCCCCGGCGCCCCCCAGCCGGAGCCGGTGCTGCACCTGCGGGTGCGCAACACCGCCCCGGTGCCGGTGAGCGTCACCTCCCACTTCCACTTCTTCGAGGCGAACCCCCGCCTCGACTTCGACCGGGCCGCCGCCTACGGCATGAGGCTCTGCGTCCCCGCGGGCTCCTCCGTACGGTTCGACCCGCACGGCGAGGGCGAGGTCGGCCTGGTCCCGATCGGCGGCGACCGCATCGCCATCGGCTTCGCCGGGCTGGTGGACGGCCCGCTGGACGCCCCCGGCGCGAAGGCGCAGGCGCTGGCGAGGGCGGCGGCGTGCGGCTACCTGGGCACCGGCGAGGCCCCCGGCCCCGACGCCCAGGCGCCCGGCGAGGCCCCCGGCCCCGGCGCCCCGGACGCCGGTGAGGCTCCCGGCCCCGGCGCCCCGGACGCCGGTGAGGCTCCCGGCCCCGGCGCCCCGGACGCCGGTGAGGCTCCCGGCGCCGACCTCCCGCGCCCCGAAGGGAACCCGGCATGAGCCGCCAGACCCCCCACAGCGACCACTGCGCGCCGGGCAGCCGGCACATCGACCCGTACGAGTACGCCTCCGTCTTCGGCCCGCGCGCCGGGGACCGGGTCCGGCTCGGTGACTCCGGGCTGACCGTCCGGGTCGAGTACGACGCCCAGAAGCCCGGGGACGAGTTCCTGGCGGGCTTCGGCAAGACCGCCCGCGACGGCCTGCACCTGAAGGCCGCCGCCGTCCGCGAGACCTGCGACGTCGTGATCAGCAACGTGCTGGTGATCGACGCCGTCCTCGGCATCCGCAAGGTCTCCATCGGCATCCGCGAGGGCCGCATCCACGCCATCGGCCGGGCCGGGAACCCGGACACCCTCGACGGGGTGGACGTCGTCGTCGGCACCGGCACCTCGATCGTCTCCGGCGAGGGGCTGATCGCCACCGCCGGCGCCGTGGACACCCACGTCCACCTGCTCTCCCCCCGGATCATGGAGGCCTCGCTCGCCGCGGGCGTCACCACGGTCATCGGCCAGGAGTTCGGCCCGGTCTGGGGCGTCGGCGTCAACTCCCCCTGGGCCCTTCGGCACGCCTTCGGCGCCTTCGACGCCTGGCCCGTCAACATCGGCTTCCTCGCCCGCGGTTCCTCCTCCGACGCCGCCCCGCTGGTGGAGGCGCTGGCCGAGGGCGGCGCCTCGGGTTTCAAGGTGCACGAGGACATGGGGGCCCACACCCGCGCCCTGGACACCGCCCTGCGGGTGGCCGAGGAACACGACGTACAGGTCGCCCTGCACAGCGACGGCCTCAACGAATGCCTCTCCGTCGAAGACACCCTCCGCGTCCTGGACGGCCGCACCATCCACGCCTTCCACATCGAGGGCTGCGGCGGCGGACACGTCCCCAACGTCCTCAAGATGGCCGGCGTGCCCAACGTCATCGGCTCCTCCACCAACCCCACCCTGCCCTTCGGCCGCGACGCGGTCGCCGAGCACTACGGCATGATCGTCTCCGTCCACGACCTCAAGCCGGACCTCCCCGGCGACGCCGCCATGGCCCGCGACCGGATCCGGGCCGGCACGATGGGCGCCGAGGACGTCCTGCACGACCTCGGCGCGATCGGCATCACCTCCTCCGACGCCCAGGGCATGGGCCGCGCGGGCGAGACCATCCGCCGCACCTTCGCCATGGCCGCCAAGATGAAGGGCGAACTCGGACCGCTGGCCGGCGACGGCGAGGGCGACGACAACGCCCGCGTCCTGCGCTACATGGCCAAGCTGACCATCAACCCGGCCATCGCCCACGGCCTGGCCCACGAGATCGGCTCCATCGAGGTCGGCAAGCTCGCCGACATCGTGCTGTGGCGCCCGCAGTTCTTCGGCGCCAAGCCGCAGCTGGTCCTCAAGTCCGGCTTCCCGGCCTACGGGGTCACCGGTGACCCCAACGCCGCCACCGACACCTGCGAGCCGCTCGTCCTCGGCCCGCAGTTCGGCTCCTACGGGGCCACCGCCGCCGACATCTCCGTCGCCTTCGTCTCCGCCGCGGCCGCCGCGCTGGGCTCCGACGAGATGCCGACCCGCCGCCGCCGCGTCGCCGTCCGCGGCACCCGCGGCATCGGTCCGGGGAACCTCCTCCTGAACTCCCGGGTGGGCGCGGTCGATGTGGACGCGCGCAGCGGTCTCGTCACCCTCGACGGCGACCCGCTGCGCTCCGAGGCGGCCGATTCGGTCTCCCTCAACCGCCTGTACTTCCTGTGATCCGGAACATCCACTAAGGACCTGCCATGACCAAGCCCGCCGCCAACGGATTCCGGATGCCCGCCGAGTGGACGCCCCACGAGCGCACCTGGATGGCCTGGCCGAGCCCCAACCCGACCTTCACCAACGAGCGGGAACTCGCCGAGGCCCGCGAGGCCTGGGGCGCCGTCGCCCGCGCGGTCCGCGCGTACGAGCCCGTGACCCTCGTGGTCTCGCCCGGTGACGCCGAGAGCGCCCGCGCGATCGTCGGCGAGGACGTGACCCTGGTCGAACGGGAGCTCGACGACGCCTGGATGCGCGACATCGGCCCCACCTTCGTCACCAACGGAGCCGGCGAGCTGGCCGCCGTGGACTGGACCTTCAACGGCTGGGGCGCCCAGGAATGGGCCCGCTGGGACCACGACGCGAAGATCGCCCGGCACGTCAGCGACCTCGCCGGCACCCGCACCTTCAGCACCCCGCTCGTCAACGAGGGCGGCGCCATCCACGTCGACGGCGAGGGCACCGTGCTCCTCACCGACACCGTGCAACTGGGCGCGGGCCGCAACCCCGGCTGGACGCGCGAAGAGGTCGAGGCCGAGATCCACGCCCACCTCGGCACCACCAAGGCGATCTGGCTCCCGTACGGCCTGGCCGGCGACTACGGCACCTACGGCACCCAGGGCCACGTGGACATCGTCGCCGCGTTCGCCCGGCCCGGCGTGGTCATGGTGCACAGCCAGCCCGACCCCGCCCACCCGGACCACGAGCGCTGCAAGACCATCGCCGCCGTCCTGCGCGCGTCCACCGACGCCCGCGGCCGGCGGCTGGAGGTCGTGGAGATCCCGGCGCCGACCGTCCTGGAAGAGGACGGGGAGTGGGTGGACTACTCGTACATCAACCACTACCTGTGCAACGACGGCGTGGTGCTCTGCGCCTTCGACGACCCGCGCGACGAGGAGGCCGCCGAGATCTTCCGCGGACTCTTCCCCGAGCGGACCGTGACCTTGGTCGACGCACGTACGATTTTCGCCGGGGGTGGCGGTATCCACTGCATCACCCAGCAGCAGCCCAAGGTCTGACCCCGGGCGGACGACGCGAGGAGAGGCCATGACGGCGGGTGGAGTACGGGCGGCGCGGAAGAACGCGCCGCCGCGCGAGGACGTACTCGTCGCCGCCATGGCCACGATCGCCGAACGCGGCCTCGACGGCCTGACCATGGCCGGCCTCGGCCGCCAGGTCGGCATGAGCAGCGGCCACCTCCTCTACTACTTCGGCAGCAAGGACGAGCTCCTGCTGCAGACCCTGGAGTGGAGCGAGGCCGCCCTCGGGGCCCGGCGGCGCGCCCTGCTCTCCCGCCGCGGCCCCGCGCGCGAGCGGCTGAGCGCGTACGCGGACCTCTACGTGCCCGACGCGGCCCGGGATCCGCACTGGACCCTGTGGCTGGAGGTCTGGAACCGCTCGCAGAACGCCGGCCCGCAGGAACGCGACCGGCAGGCGGCCATCGAGGGCGCCTGGCACCGCGACCTGGTGGCGCTGCTCGCCGAGGGCATCTCGCGCGGGGAGTTCCGGGCGGTCGACCCCGACCGCTTCGCCGCCCGGCTGCGGGCGCTGCTCGACGGGTTCAGCATCCAGGTCGCCGTCGGCCTGCCCGGCCTGTCCCGGCAGGACATCCTGGACCACGTAGGCGAGTTCCTCTCCGAGGCCCTGACCTGACCCGACCCGACCCGACCCGGCAGGGCCTGGGCCGAACCGGCCCCGCGCCCGCATGCTGAGATGTCTGTCCACCGGCGGCGCACGGTATGGCACACTGCGCACGTGCCTGCTCAGCTCGTGATTATGGACAGCAGCGCGCCGGTCCCCAGCCTCAGTGACCGCTGACCCGTGGAAAACCTTCGCGGAAGCGGCCACCGTGCCCCGGACCCGCGCGCAGACCTCTCGCACCCGCGAGGGGTCTTTTCGTTTCCCGGCCCCATCCCTGCCGGGAGCACGCTGCGCGCGATGATGGGGGCAGTGACGGCGGCCCACCCCTTTGGCGGGAACCCGGAACCACTCATCCGACAGGAGTCAGATCAGCATGACGACGACACCAGAGGCGACAGAGGCGGCAGCGGCCCTCGATGACAGCTTCCACGTCTTCGACACCACCCTGCGCGACGGCGCCCAGCGTGAGGGCATCAACCTCACGGTCGCGGACAAGCTGACGATCGCCCGGCACCTGGACGACTTCGGGGTGGGCTTCATCGAGGGCGGCTGGCCCGGCGCCAACCCCCGCGACACCGAGTTCTTCGCCCGCGCGCGGGCCGAGATCTCCTTCAAGCACGCGAAACTCGTCGCCTTCGGCGCGACCCGGCGGGCCGGCGGCTCGGCCGCCGAGGACCCGCAGGTCCGGGCCCTGCTGGCGTCCGGCGCCCCGGTGATCACGCTGGTGGCCAAGTCCCACGACCGCCACGTCGAGCTCGCGCTGCGCACCACCTTGGACGAGAACCTGGAGATGGTCCGCGACACCGTCTCCCACCTCGTCGCCGAGGGCCGCCGCGTCTTCGTCGACTGCGAGCACTTCTTCGACGGCTACCGCGCCAACCCCGAGTACGCGAAGTCCGTCGTGCGCACCGCCCACGAGGCCGGGGCCGACGTGGTCATCCTCTGCGACACCAACGGCGGCATGCTGCCCGCGCAGGTGACCGCCGTCGTCGCGACCGTCCTCGCCGACACCGGCGCCCGGCTCGGCATCCACGCCCAGGACGACACCGGCTGCGCGGTCGCCAACACCCTCGCCGCCGTCGACGCCGGGGCCACCCACGTCCAGTGCACCGCGAACGGCTACGGCGAGCGCGTCGGCAACGCCAACCTGTTCCCGGTCGTTGCCGCGCTGGAGATCAAGTACGGGCGCCAGGTCCTCCCCGAGGGGGCGCTGGCCGAGATGACCCGGATCTCGCACGCCATCGCCGAGGTCGTGAACCTGACCCCCTCCACGCACCAGCCGTACGTGGGCGTCTCGGCCTTCGCGCACAAGGCCGGCCTGCACGCCTCGGCCATCAAGGTCGACCCGGACCTGTACCAGCACATCGACCCCGAGCGGGTCGGCAACACCATGCGGATGCTGGTCTCCGACATGGCCGGCCGGGCCTCCATCGAGCTCAAGGGCAAGGAGCTCGGCGTCGACCTCGGCGGGGACCGGGCCCTGGTGTCGCGGGTGGTCGAGCGGGTCAAGGAGCGGGAGCTCCAGGGCTACACGTACGAGGCCGCCGACGCCTCCTTCGAGCTGCTGCTGCGCGCCGAGGTCGAGGGCCGGGCGCGCAAGTACTTCCGTACCGAGTCCTGGCGGGCGATCGTCGAGGACCGCCCGGACGGCACGCACGCCAACGAGGCCACGGTGAAGCTGTGGGCCAAGGGGGAGCGGATCGTCGCGACGGCGGAGGGCAACGGCCCGGTCAACGCACTGGACCGGGCGCTGCGGGTCGCGCTGGAGCGGTTCTATCCGCAGCTGGCCAAGTTCGAGCTGGTGGACTACAAGGTCCGCATCCTGGAGGGCAAGCACGGCACGGAGTCCACGACCCGCGTGCTGATCTCCACGACCGACGGCAGCCGCGACTGGTCCACCGTGGGCGTCGCCCCGAACGTGATCGCGGCGTCCTGGCAGGCCCTGGAAGACGCCTTCACCTACGGCCTCCTCCGCGCGGGCGTCGAGCCGCCCGAGTAGCCCGCCGCCGGGTCAGCACTCGTCCCTCACGTACTCCCGGAACTCCTTCCGGGTCTTGGCCCGGCCGCCGGACCACACCTCGCCGGGCTTCAGCCCGGCGAGGTCCTCGGCGGTGACGTACGACTTCCCGTAGTAGACGCTGCCGTCCCGCGCGAAGAAGCTCACGCTGTACGTGTATCCGGGCAGAAGCTTCTGCGCGCCCCTCAGGTTTGCGTCCCACGACGCGGGGGGCTCGAACAAGGGCAGCGACTCACCCCCGATGCCCGGCTCGAACCGTCGGCTGGCCCAGCCCGAATCCTCCTGTGGCCCGGTCGGATCGCCCGTGCGCCAGCCGGACACCCACACCGACTCGATGTCGTCCTTCCCGCACGGCGCGAGCACGATCCACGGCTTGCCGTCGTCCCCGTTGTACGTAGCGACCAGATCAAGGTCCGGGGGCCTACACCCCGCCAGCAGCCCCACCGCGGCCAGCGCCATCGTCCCCGTCAGCCATGCGCGTCGCATCGGCCCCACCCCCTGGCGGGAGGGTAGGCGCGGAAGGGTCGCGTCCGGGGCGGGATGGCCTTATGTCCAGCTCACACGGAAAAGTGCCGGTTCCGGTAGCGTCAAGGTCATGAGGACCAGGCTGACATCCATACTCTCCGGTCTGCTGCTGGCGCTGTTCGGGGTCGCCCTCGTGGCCGCCCCGCAGGCGTCGGCGGCCACCGGGGTGGCCGCCGTGGGGGAGGCCCTCAAGGACGGGCCGGTCTATGTCGACCCCCGCGCCGAGGCGCAGCTGCCCAAGGCCGACGCCGACGCGCTCGCGAAGAAGATCAAGGACGCCGGCAAGCCGGTCTTCGTCGCCGTGCTGCCCGCGACCGGCGAGTTCCCCGCCGACTCGGTGCTGCGCGCCGTGCGGGCCGAGACCGGGATCACCGGGCTCTACGCGATCCGGCTCGGCGACGGCTTCGACGCCGGGGCCGACCGGGCGGTCATGCCGGCCAACGCGGTACGCAACCTCACCGACGCGGTGAAGGTGGGCTCGCCCGACGCGGTGACCCAGCTGAACAACTTCGTCGACCAGGCCCTCACCCAGGCCAGGGGCGGCGCCCCGGCCTCCTGGGGCGGCTCCGGCGCGGACACCGGCGCCCCGGTCGGCGGGCTGATCGTCCTCGGCGCGGTCGCCGCGGCCGGCGGCACCGGCGCGTACCTGCTGGTCCGCCGGAACCAGCGGCAGAAGGAGGAGACCCGGCGCGAGGCCGTCGAGCGGCTGCGCGTGGTGGTCGACGAGGACATCACGGCCTTCGGCGAGGAGCTGGACCGGCTGGACTTCCACCCCGGCGAGCCCGGCGCGGACGACGCCATGCGCAAGGACTACGAGCAGGGCCTGGACTCGTACGAGAAGGCCAAGCAGATCATGGGCTCGGTGCGGTACCCGGAAGAGGTCAAGGGCGTCACCCAGGCGCTGGAGGACGGCCGGTTCGCCCTGGCCTCCCTCGACGCCCGCCGCCGGGGCGTGCCGTTGCCCGAACGCCGCTCGCCCTGCTTCTTCGACCCCCGGCACGGGCCGAGCACCGAGGACGCGCAGTGGGCGCCGGCCGGCGGGTCCGCCCGTACCGTCCCGGTCTGCGCGGCGGACGCCGTACGGCTGCGTGACGGCCTGGACCCGGCGGTCCGCACGGTCGACACGGAGCACGGGCCGCGCCCGTACTACGACGCCGGCCCGGCGTACGGTCCCTGGGCCGGCGGCTACTTCGGCGGAGGCCTCCTGCCCGGGCTGCTGGTGGGCACGATGCTCGGTTCGATGATGTCCAGCCCCGCCTACGCCTCAGACTTCGGCGGCGGCAACGGCTTCGACGGCGGGGACGTCTCCGGGGCCGACTTCAACCCGTCCGACTTCGGCGGCGGGGACTTCGGCGGCGGTGGCGGCTTCGACGGGGGCGGCGGGTTCGACGGCGGGGGCGGCTTCTAGCGCCGCCCCCGGTCCGCGCCCGTCAGGCCTGCTTGATCGCCGAGATGTCGAAGGTCAGCTTCACCTTGTCGCTGACCATCACGCCGCCGGTCTCCAGCGCGGCGTTCCAGGTCAGGCCCCAGTCGGAGCGCAGGATCTCGGCGGTGCCCTCGAAGCCGACGCGCTCGTTGCCGTAGACGTCGGTGGCGGAGCCGTTGAACTCCAGGTCGATGGAGAGCGGCCGCGTGACGCCCTTGATCGTCAGGTCACCGGTGATGCGGTACGTGTCGCCGCCCAGCTGGGCCGCCCGGGTGGAGCGGAAGCTCATCAGCGGGAAGGCCTCGGCGTCGAAGAAGTCGCCGCCGCGCAGGTGGGCGTCGCGGTCGGCGATGCCGGTGTCCACGGAGGTGATCCGCACGTCGATGGAGGCGGTGGAGCGGGAGGGGTCCGAGCCGTCCAGGTGCAGGGTGCCCTCGTGGTCGGCGAAGCTGCCGCGCACGTTGGTGACCATCGCGTGGCGGACGGTGAAGCCGACGCTGCTGTGGGAGGCGTCGATGACGTAGTCACCGGTGAGCGCGGCCAGGGCCGGGTCCACCTCCAGCGTGGCGACGTCGGCGTTCACGTCGGCGGACTCCTGGCTGCGGCGGGTGAAGATACCCATGACTTCCTCCTCGATAGCGTGCTGCTGATGGGTCGTGCTGTTGTTGAACCTTCAACGAGAATGACGTTAGACCTATTCCGTTCAAATTTCAACATCTGAGGCCTCGTCGCGGGATTTTGTGGAACCCCCACAACGGGCACCCGCCCCGGCTGGTGAAGTCCTTGCATCATTCGGAGTATCTGTCCGGCCCACACAGCGGAACGCGTCCGAGACTGTGTGGATCCAACGGAGGGTTTTCGGGGACCGGCTTCGTAAGGTCAGTACATGACCGTTGTGGATCAGACTTCGAGCGAGCCGACGGATGCCCGTGGCCGTGTGGCCGAGCTGCACGAGCTGCGTGAGCAGGCCCGGCGCGGCCCCAGCGACCGGGCGACCGAGGCGCAGCACGCCAAGGGCAAGCTGACGGCCCGGGAGCGGATCGCGCTCCTCCTCGACGAGGGTTCGTTCCACGAGGTCGAGCAGTTGCGCCGGCACCGGGCGACCGGGTTCGGTCTGGAGGGCAAGAAGCCCTACACCGATGGTGTGATCACGGGGTGGGGGACGGTCGAGGGCCGGACGGTCTTCGTCTACGCGCACGACTTCCGGATCTTCGGTGGCGCGCTGGGTGAGGCGCACGCGACGAAGATCCACAAGATCATGGACATGGCGATCGCGGCGGGTGCGCCGCTGGTGTCGCTGAACGACGGTGCGGGTGCCCGTATCCAGGAGGGCGTCTCGGCGCTGGCCGGTTACGGCGGGATCTTCCAGCGGAACACGAAGGCCTCGGGTGTGATCCCGCAGATCTCGGTGATGCTGGGCCCGTGTGCGGGTGGTGCGGCGTACTCGCCGGCGCTGACGGACTTCGTGTTCATGGTCCGTGACACCTCGCAGATGTTCATCACCGGTCCGGACGTGGTCCGGGCGGTGACGGGCGAGGAGATCTCGCAGAACGGTCTGGGCGGCGCCGACGTGCACGCCGAGACCTCGGGCGTGGCGCACTTCGCGTACGACGACGAGGAGACCTGCATCAGCGAGGTCCGCTACCTCATCTCGATGCTGCCCTCCAACAACCGGGAGAACCCGCCGGTCCACGACAGCGGCGACCCGGCGGACCGCCGCTCGGACGTCCTGCTCGACCTGGTTCCCGCCGACGGCAACCGCCCGTACGACATGCTCAAGGTCATCGAGGAACTCGTCGACGAGGGCGACGTCCTGGAGATCCACGAACGCTGGGCCCGCAACATCATCTGCGCGCTGGCCCGTCTGGACGGGCAGGTCGTCGGCATCGTCGCCAACCAGCCCGGTCACCTCGCCGGCGTCCTGGACATCCACGCCTCGGAGAAGGCGGCGCGGTTCGTCCAGCTCTGCGACGCCTTCAACATCCCGATCATCACCCTCCTCGACGTCCCCGGCTTCCTGCCCGGGGTCGACCAGGAACACGGCGGCATCATCCGCCACGGCGCCAAGCTGCTGTACGCGTACTGCAACGCCACCGTGCCGCGGATCTCGCTGATCCTGCGCAAGGCGTACGGCGGGGCGTACATCGTGATGGACTCCCAGTCCATCGGCGCCGACATCACCTACGCGTGGCCGACCAACGAGATCGCCGTGATGGGCGCCGAGGGCGCGGCCAACGTCATCTTCCGCAAGCAGATCGCGGACGCCGAAGACCCCGAGGCGATGCGCGCGCGCATGGTCAAGGAGTACAAGGCCGAGCTGATGCACCCGTACTACGCCGCCGAACGAGGCCTCGTCGACGACGTCATCGACCCCGCCGAGACCCGTTCCACTCTGATCAGCGCACTCGCGATGCTTCGCAACAAGCACGCCGATCTGCCGTCGCGCAAGCACGGCAACCCGCCGCAGTAGCAGCGAAGGAGACCCGTCACCACATGAGCATCACCGCCGACACCCTGCTGAAGGTCGAGAAGGGCAACGCCGCGCCCGAGGAGCTGGCCGCGATCACCGCGATCCTGCTCGCCCGCGCCGCCGCCACCCCCACGGCCGCCCCGGTGCACCGGATCGGCTCCCAGGCCGGCTGGCGCCGTCTGGAGCGCACCCCGGGCTTCCGCGCCCCGCACAGCTGGCAGGGCTAGTACCCCAGCAGCACCACACGAGGAGCGGGTGACGTCGACACGACGTCACCCGCTCCTTCGCGTGCCCGCGGAAAACGACCGTACGAAGGAGGCCCCCGCCGTACCGGCGGGGGCCTCCTTCACGCGTGTGGCGGTCCGACTACCGCAGGCGCGCCATGAGGGCGTGCTCGACGAGCGTGATGAGCGCGCTCTTGGCGTCCGCGCGGTGGCGGGCGTCGGTGGTGATGATCGGAGCGTCCGGGCCGATCTGCAGCGCCTCGCGGACTTCCTCCGGGGTGTACGGCTGGTGTCCGTCGAAGCCGTTGAGGGCGATGACGAACGGCAGGCCGCTGTTCTCGAAGTAGTCGACCGCGGGGAAGCAGTCGGCGAGACGGCGGGTGTCGACGAGGACGACGGCGCCGATGGCGCCGCGGACGAGGTCGTCCCACATGAACCAGAAGCGGTCCTGACCGGGGGTACCGAAGAGGTACAGGATCAGGTCCTGGTCCAGGGTGATGCGGCCGAAGTCCATGGCGACCGTGGTGGTCGTCTTGTCCCCGGTGTGGGTCAGATCGTCGATGCCGGCCGAGGCACTGGTCATCACGGCTTCGGTGCGCAGCGGGTTGATCTCGGAGACCGCGCCGACGAACGTGGTCTTGCCCACGCCGAAGCCGCCCGCCACCACGATCTTCGCGGAGGTGGTGGAGCGAGCCGCTCCGCCGTTAGAGCTTGCGAAGTCCACTGAGCACCCTTTCGAGCAGTGTCACATCTGGCTGGCCGCCGGCAGACTCGTCGCCGCCGGGCTGATGAATGGCGACAAGGCCCGCCTCCGCCAAGTCGGCGACGAGGATTCGGGCGACACCAAGAGGAATGGAGAGAAGTGCCGAGATCTCCGCGACGGATTTGATCTCCTGGCACAGACGGCAGATGCGCTGGTGCTCGGGCAACTGCCCTTGCAGCCGGGCGGGATCGGCCGTGGTACTGACCAGCGCCTCGATGGCGAGCTGGTAGCGCGGCCGGGTACGGCCGCCGGTCATCGCGTACGGACGCACCAGCGGGTTGTGCGCCTTCGGCGCAGGCTGCCGCGAGGCCCGCGGGGGGTGCTGCGGCTGCTGGGGCTGGCCGTACGGCTGCTGCTGCTGGTAGGGATTGTGCTCCGGCACGGGCCGGCTGGGAGCGGAGGGAAAGTTGAAGCGGTTCTGGTCGTGCTGCCCACCCTGCGGCTGCTGAGCGCCGCCATAAGGATGACCTCCGGGTGTTGTCACGTTTCCTCCTCCGACTCCAAGAACGCAGTACTCCCTGTGGAACCGCGCCACCGCACCCTATGGTGCGGTGACGCGAAACGCACTGCCTGTTTGCTAGTTGAGAAGACTTCCCTGCAGCTCCGAGCGCAGTTCCGGAGTCAGAACACTGCCGGCTCGGTCCACAAGAAGGGCCATCTCGTAGCCCACGAGGCCGATGTCGCACTCGGGGTGCGCGAGCACCGCGAGGGACGATCCATCGGAGACGGACATGAGGAAGAGGAACCCGCGGTCCATCTCCACGACTGTCTGGTTGACGGCGCCACCCTCGAAGATGCGGGAGGCTCCGGCGGTCAGCGACGTCAGACCGGAGGCCACGGCCGCCAGCTGATCGGCGCGGTCGCGCGGGAATCCATCGGACATCGCCAGAAGGAGGCCGTCGGCGGAGACCACCACCGTGTGGGACACCCCGGGGGTGTTGTCCACGAAGTTGGTGATCAACCAGTTCAGGTTCTGTGCCGCCTGGCTCATCGGGCTCACACTAACGCTCCTGGTCATAGCTGTTACTTGACTGCTCGGAACCCGCGCTGCGTCCCTGCTGGACACCGCGCCGCAGGTTGCTCAACCTGCCACGGACGTCCTCCGGGGCGCGGGAGACCTGGGGGCCGCCCTGCGGGGTCGTCTCCGCAGCACCCTCGACCAGGTTGGCCTTGGGCACCCGCCGAGGGAGACCGGACGGGGTGACCCCGCCCGCCTTCGGCTCACGGAGCTTGCCGGCCTGCTGCCAGCGCTCGTCGTTGGCCGAACGCCAGGCACTGGTGCCTTCCGCACCCTCCGGGGCCCGCTCCGCCTCAGCGGGCTGCTGCTGACGCTGCGGCCGCTGCTCGAAGAGAGATCCGGAGGACTCCGCTTCCTGCTGCGCCGGCTGCCACTGCTGCTGGCTGCCGCGTCGCGGCAGGCCCGCTCCGGTCATTTCGTGACCGGTGTCGGCAGCGGCGCCCGGACGGTCGAAGCCTACGCGTTCCGGGGCGGCTTCGGGACCGGACTTGGGTTCCGATTCGGTCCCGTAGTCCTGCTGGTAGCCGTCCGGATAAGTGTTCCGCTCGGGCCACTCCGCCTGGTGGGACTGGGCTTCATAGCCGCCCTCGTAGGACTGGGCGTCCGGCTGTCCGTCCTGGTAGGAGGCCTCCGGATACTCGTAGCCCTGCTGCGGGTACGGCTGGTAGCCCTGCTGGCCCCCGGGGGTCTGCGAAGCATCGTACGGGGCGTCGAAGCCCTGCTGGGGCTGCTGCTCGTAGCCCTGGTAGCTCTGGTACCCGTGCTCAGGCTGGGGTTCCGGATACTCCTGGGAGGAGGGGCCGGGGTACTCCGCCTGCTGCTCCTCCGGGAAGGCGCTCACCTGGGCGGCCAGCGCGGCCCGGCGCTCCTGCTGACCCAGCGACCGGCCGACCGGACCCGGTTCGGTGCCCCCGTCGCCGCCCTCGCGGTCGTAGCGCGAGTCGTCGAACCCGAGCTCGGCGGCCGTACGCAGCGGGGCGGGCTGCTGGATCTGCTGCTGCGGGATCATCGAGGAGACGGTGAAGTCGTCGTCCGGGATGCCCTCGCCACCGCCACCGTGGGTGATGGCGTCGGGGAGCATGACCAGCGAGGTGGTGCCGGCGGCCTCGCCCGAGGGGCGCAGCTGGACGCGGATGCTGTGGCGGTCCGCCAGCCGGCCGACCACGAACAGACCCATGCGCTGCGAGATCGCGGCGTCCACGGTCGGCGGGTTGGCCAGCTTGTGGTTGATGTCCGCGAAGTCCTCGGCGGTGAGACCGATGCCCTTGTCGTGGATCTCGACCATCACGCGGCCGTCGGGCAGACGCGTGGCGTTGACGCGGACCTTGGTCTGCGGGGAGGAGAACGTGGTGGCGTTCTCCAGGAGCTCGGCGAGCAGGTGCACGAGGTCGGTCACGGCCTGGCCGTGGATCTCGGCCTCGGAGACGCCCGAGAGCTCGATGCGCTCGTACTGCTCCACCTCGGAGGAGGCGGCGCGCAGCACGTCGACGAGGGGAACCGGCTGGTCCCAGCGGCGGCCCGGTTCCTCACCCGCGAGGATGAGGAGGTTCTCGCCGTTGCGGCGCATACGGGTCGCCAGGTGGTCCAGGCGGAAGAGGTTCTCCAGCTGGTCCGGGTCGGCCTCGTTGTTCTCCAGGTCGGTGATGAGGGTCAGCTGGCCCTCGATCAGCGACTGGTTGCGCATGGAGAGGTTCGTGAAGATCGCGTTGACGTTCCCTCGCAGGAGCGCCTGCTCGGCGGCGAGCCGGACCGCTTCCCGGTGGACCTGGTCGAACGCGCGGGCGACCTCGCCGATCTCGTCCTGGGAGTCGATCGGGATCGCGACGACACGGGTGTCCACCTTGCCCGGATCCGTACGCGAGAGCTGGTCGACGAGCATCGGCAGCCGCTGCTCGGCGATGTCGAAGGCGGCGCTGCGCAGGCGGCGCATCGAGCGGCCCATCTGGCGGGCCATCATGCCCGCCATGATGAAGGCGGCGAGCAGGGCGACGACCACGATGGCGCCGGTGACGATGGCGTCGTTGCGGGACTCGTCGGAGACCGCGACCGCGTCCTTGACGGCCTTGGCGAGGAGCTCGTTCTCGACCTCGGCGTAACCGTCGAACTTGGCGGTGGCGGCGGCCTGCCAGGCCTGCGGGGTGGTGCCGTCCACGGCGAGCTTGGTGTTCTTCGCGCCGCTGGCTATCGCCTCGGTCATGCCGGTGAGGGCGGAGCCGTTGACGACGGGCGGGGGAGTGAACTTGGCGCCGGACTGCTCCGCCTGCTGCTTCGCGGAGGCGAGCTTGGCGGCGCCCTCCTCCGACTTCTTGCCCATGACCTCCTTGAGGCGGGCCACGTCCTCGTCGGTGCCGGCGGCGACGTACTCGCCGATGGCTATCTCTTCGAGGTAGGCATAGGAGGAGAAGGCGACCAGCTGGGCCTTGCGGACCTCATCGTTGTCCGAGGGGCGCACCAGCAGGTGGGTACCGACGGCGCGCTGCAGCGAGTTCGCGGCCTTGGCCAGCTCGATCGCGTAGACCATGCGGCCGTAGCTGGTGACGTTGCCGGTGCCGAGGCCGAGTTCGTTGGAGAACTGCATGAGGTAGTGCTGGACCAGCACGTACCCCTCTTCGGTCGGAATGGGACCGAACTGGTTGGCCTGGGCGTTCTTCTTGGCCGTCTCCGGAGCCGCGTACGCGGTCTTGCGGACCTGCTCCAGCTTGGGCTCCTCCTGGCGGAAGAGTTCCAGGCGGCGCTCCAGGCCCTGCCCCGCGGGCAGGTCCTTCGCGGCCTCGGCGAACTTGGCCTTGGCCGCGTCGGTCGCCGCGTACACCTTCGCGACCGCGTCGTTGTTGCGGTCGCCCTTCAGGAGCGGGGCGGCGCTCAGGTCGCGCTCGTTGAGGAGGGCCTGGCCGTACTCGGACGCGGCCTGGACGATGCGCGCGGTCTTCTCGGCGTCCTTCGCCTCGTTCCAGGTGTCTACGGAGCCCTTCACCTGGAAGCCGCCCATGACCAGTCCGACGAGGACGGGCACGAGCAGAATGGCGTTCAGCTTCGTCGGTACGCGCCAGTTACGGGGCGCGAACCTGCTGGTGCTGCCGCTCGGCGGCAGGTCAGCGGGTACGTCGACGGGTGACGCGGCCGCACGGGGCGGCGGGGTGAAGTTGCCGCGCGCGGGTTCATCCGCGGGGCCCGAGTTGCTTCGCCTCACTCGACCAACAACCTTCCGGCGGTGCTACTAGCTAGTTCGTTGAATTCCAGCACGGCCGACGGTCGTGCTCCAAACAGTTGAAAACGGCGCGTCCCAGAGACTTATGCCTCACATAAATCGGACATAAAGAGCGAGCTGCGGCAAATGCGGGGGGAGTTGTGAGCGCAGTGGCACCACGCGAACGCATCCTGTGTCGAAATCCCGCCAATTCTCTGTCGAAACGTTATGAACGAGAAGGGCGGGCCGTGTCTTAGGACACAGCCCGCCCCTCCCACGTTGTGAAGAACTGGTGCTGCTTGCGTGGTGCCCCTTGAGACACCTGGCTTGAACCGCGTTACTTGAACCGCGTTACTTGAGCCGTGCCATGAGGGCGTGCTCGACGAGCGTGATGAGCGCGCTCTTGGCATCCGCCCGGTGGCGGGCGTCGGTGGTGATGATCGGAGCATCCGGTCCGATCTGCAGCGCCTCGCGCACCTCCTCCGGGGTGTACGGCTGGTACCCCTCGAAGCCGTTGAGGGCCACGACGAAGGGGAGGCCGCTGTTCTCGAAGTAGTCGACCGCGGGGAAGCAGTCGGCGAGACGGCGGGTGTCGACGAGGACGATGGCACCGATGGCGCCGCGGACGAGGTCGTCCCACATGAACCAGAAGCGGTCCTGACCGGGGGTACCGAAGAGGTACAGGATCAGGTCCTGGTCCAGGGTGATGCGGCCGAAGTCCATGGCGACCGTGGTGGTCGTCTTGTCCCCGGTGTGCGTCAGATCATCGATGCCCGCGCTGGCGGACGTCATCACGGCCTCGGTGCGCAGCGGGTTGATCTCGGAGACGGCGCCGACGAACGTGGTCTTGCCCACGCCGAAGCCGCCCGCCACCACGATCTTCGCGGAGGTGGTGGAGCGAGGAGCCGCTCCACCGTTAGAGCTTGCGAAGTCCACTGAGAACCCTTTCGAGCAGCGTCACATCCGGCGTGCCGCCGGCCTCTCCATTGCCCGGCTGGTGGATGGCCACCATTCCGGCCTCCGCCAGGTCGGCGACGAGGATCCGGGCGACACCGAGCGGCATCGACAGCAGTGCGGAGACCTCCGCGACCGACTTCACCTCGCGGCACAGCGTGCAGATCCGCTGGTGCTCCGGCAGCAGGCCGGAGAGGTGCATCGGGTCGGCCGTGGTGCTGACCAGCGCCTCGATGGCGAGCTGGTAGCGCGGACGGGTCCGGCCACCGGTCATCGCGTACGGACGAACCAGCGGCTGGTCGCCTTCCGAGTACGACGAGTCGTACGAATCGGAGTAGGCGGGGGGCGGGGTCATTGATCCTCCGGGCTGGACAGCAGTGGTCAGCGTGCCGTCTGACGGGGCGGCCGGTGGGGGGACGGTATGACGGCCTGGCGGTGGTACTGGGTTCCGGGGTGGTTACCCCGGTCCCCCGGCCGGAAGTACCGTCCGGCCGGGAGATGGGCAGTCAGATGAGCAGGCTTCCCTGGAGTTCCGCGCGCAGGTCCGGGGTGAGGACACTGCCGGCGCGGTCCACGAGGAGGGCCATCTCGTAACCGACGAGGCCGATGTCGCACTCGGGGTGCGCCAGTACGGCCAGGGAGGATCCGTCGGAGACGGACATCAGGAAGAGGAACCCGCGGTCCATCTCCACCACCGTCTGGTTGACGGCGCCGCCCTCGAAGATGCGGGAGGCTCCGGCGGTCAGCGACGTCAGACCGGAGGCCACGGCCGCCAGCTGATCGGCGCGGTCGCGCGGGAACCCTTCCGACATCGCCAGAAGGAGGCCGTCGGCGGAGACCACCACCGTGTGGGACACCCCTGGGGTGTTGTCCACGAAGTTGGTGATCAACCAGTTCAGGTTCTGTGCCGCCTGGCTCATCGAACTCAACTAACGCTCCTGCTGGTAAGTGGGGTCGATGTGGTAACTGCCGGTGTCCGGGCCGCTGTTGCCGGCCTGGCGTCCCTGCTGGATACCGCGTCGGAGGTTGGTCAGACGGCCGCGGACGTCGTCCGGGGCCCGCGAGACCTGCGGACCGGGCTGGGCGTCGGCCTGCTGCTGGGCGGTGCCGGCGACGAGGTTGGCCCGCGGCACGCGCCGGGGCAGACCGGAGGTGGTGATACCGCCGGCGGCGGGCTGGCGCACGCGCTCGGCCTGCCGCATCAGCTCGTCGTTCGGTGAGGAACGCCAGCTTACGGTCGGCATGCTGCCGGTCGCCGCCGGGGCGGGGTCGGCCGGAAGTTCCATGCTGCGCGTCGGCAGGGGCTGCTGGATGCGCTGCGGCGCACCGGGGGGCGTGGGGGCCGCCTGGTACTGCTGCGGCTGCTGGGGTGCGGCCGGTGCCTGCTCGGAGGGCTGCTGTTCGCCGCCCTCCTGACGGAACCAGTTCGACTCCAGCGTGTCGAAGATGGGGCTGCGGGCCTCACCGGAGCTCTGGGCCGGCGGCAGCGCCTCCGGTACCCGCGGGGACTCCGGACGCGTGGCCGGTACGGGGGCGTAGCCGCCACCGGACTGGGGCGCCTGGCCCTGCTGGCGGCCGGGGCCGCCGACACCGGGACCGCCGGGCCGGGTGGCCGGGTAGTCCGGGCGGGCGAACTGGCCGGTCGACGTGGGGTCGGCGGCGCCGCCGCGCGGCTCCGGACGCTCGAACTGCCCGGTGGTGGAGGGGCTCAGGGAGCCCCCGCGCACGTCGGGACGCTCGAACTGGCCGGTCGAACCGCTGTCGTACGCGGCCGGGGGCTGCGGGGCGTTGAAGTCCGGGCGGGCGAACTCCGCCGTCGCACCGGGGCCCGACAGCTCGTCGTGGCCGCGCGGAACCTCTTGGCCGCCCTGGCCGGCACCCCAGCTGGTGGCCTGCGGGATCCCGCCGGGGGTGGCGGCACCCGCACCCGGAAGCTCCGGACGCGGGGCGCCGCCGCGCGCCGGCAGCTGCGGCCGGGGGCCGCGCTGGACCGGAGCGGAGGGCGCCGACTGCTGCTGGGACTGTTGGGGCTGCTGCTGGGGCTGCTGCTGAGCGTGCTGGGGCTGAGCGTGCTGAGGAGCCTGGGGCCGCTCGAAGCCGTTGCCCTGCGGGAACCCTGAGGGCCCGCCCGTCTGGGGAGCCGCGGGAGCGGCAGCCGGACGGGGCTGCGGGCCGCGGCCCGCCAGCGGAGCACCGGACCCGAAGGCACCCTGGCCGCCCTGGCCCTGGCCGGTGGGCGCGCCGGGGCCGCCCTGCGGACGGGCGGAGGGACCGCCCGGCTGCTGGGGCCGGCCGCCGCCCTGCGGACGCTGCTGGCCGGGGCCGCCGTCCCGCGCGGGGAGCGCGGCACGCTGCCCGCCGCCGGCGACCTGGCCGCGCTGCGGGCCACCGCCCACGGGAGGACGTGCGCCCCCGCCGGACACGGCGCCCTGGCCCGGGCCGGAGCCCTGCGGACCGACGGCGCCTTGGCCGCCGGGACCGCCCTGCGGGCCCTGGCCCGGCATCGGGCCCGGCTTCTTGCCGCCCTGGGCGACGTCCACGGGGAGCATGACGAGGGCCGTCGTACCGCCCGAGTCGGACGGGCGCAGCTGGATGCGGATGCCGTGTCGCAGGGACAGGCGGCCGACCACGAACAGGCCCATGCGGCGGGAGACGGAGACGTCCACGGTCGGCGGCGACGCGAGCCGCTCGTTGATCGCGGCGAGGTCCTCGGGGGAGAGGCCGATACCGGTGTCGTGGATCTCGACGAGCACGCGGCCGTCGGGGAGCGCGTGACCGGTGACCTTGACCTTGGTCTGCGGGGAGGAGAACGAGGTGGCGTTCTCCAGCAGCTCGGCGAGGAGGTGCACGAGGTCGTTGACGACGCGGCCGGCGACGTCGGTGCCGGGCACCGACGCGAGTTCGATGCGCTCGTACTGCTCCACCTCGGACGCCGCGGCGCGGAGCACGTCGACGAGCGGGACGGGGCGGGTCCACCGGCGGCCCGGCTCCTCGCCCGCGAGGACGAGGAGGTTTTCGCCGTTACGGCGCATACGGGTCGCGAGGTGGTCGAGCTTGAAGAGCGAGGACAGCTGGTCCGGGTCGGCCTCGCGGGACTCCAGCTCCGAGATGAGCGAGAGCTGACGCTGGATGAGGCCCTGGGAACGCCGCGAGAGGTTGGTGAACATCGCGTTGACGTTGCCCCGGAGGAGGGCCTGCTCGGCGGCGAGGCGGACGGCCTCGCGGTGCACGTCGTCGAAGGCCGCGGCCACCTGGCCGATCTCGTCGCGGGTGTGCACACCGACCGACTCCACGGACGTGTCCACGTCCTGCGGGTCGGACTCGGAGAGCTGCTTGACGAGCTCGGGCAGACGGTCCTGGGCGACGCGGGTCGCGGTGTCCTGGAGGCGGCGCAGCGAGCGGATCATCGACCGGGCCATGACGAAGGCGCCGACGAGGGAGACACCGAGGACGAGGAGGATCAGGGCACCGTTGATGATGGCGTCCTGCTGGGCCTCGTTCTTCAGCTCACGGGCCTTCTGCTCCATGTCCTCGAGCAGGGTGAGCTCGATGACCTTCATGGCCTGGAGCTTGTTGTCGTCGGCGTCGTACCAGTCGAGCCAGGAGCGGTTCTTCTCCTTGCCGAACTGACCCTGGGTGCTCAGGACGCGGCGGGCGTAGTGGTCGGCGGTGCCGATCTCCGGGTTGCCGTCGCCGAGCGACGCGAGGAGTTCCTCGGGCTTGCCCTGGTAGACGAGTTCGAAGGTCTTCTTGGACTGGCTCTCACCGCGGAGCGCGGAGAGGGCGTACAGCCGGTCGTTCTCCTCCAGCCGGCCGGCCTTGTCCGCGACCGACGGGTCGGGGAGCGAGGCGGCGATGATCGCGCGCTGGATGGAGGCGTACTCCTTGGCGGAGGAGAACGCCGCCAGGGCACGGGTACGCTTGATCATCTCGGGGTTGGAGGTGGCCTGGGCCATGTCCTGCGAGAGGGAGAGCAGCGAGACGATCAGCGCGTTGTACTCGGTGACGGTCTGCTGGGCGCCGTTCTGGTACGCCTTCTTGCGGATGTCCTCGATGCCGGTGAGCTGGCGGCCGATCTGCAGGATGTTGTTGCGGATCGACTTGAGCGTCTCGTCCTTGTCCTCCGCGCCGTCGACCTTGTCGGTGGCGGAGGTGAAGGACTTGGCGGCCGCGTCCGTCTGGTCGCGGACGCCCTGGACGATGCTGTTGACCCGGCCCGACTTGTCGGCCGACAGCGGACCCGCGGAGTTGTCGCGCTCGGTCTGGAGCATGGCGGCCAGGTTGGTGGCCTGCCGGGTCATCGTCGTCAGGAGCTGCATGTGCTCCAGCTGCGCGATGTCATTGAGCGAGTCGTTGATGCGGAAGCCACCGAGCGTGGTGGCCGCGACGACGGGCAGGGTCAGCAGCGACACCAGTCGCGTGCTGATGCGCCAGTTCTGCATGGCGAGACGGGAACCTGGTCCGCTGGGGACCTTCGGTATCGCCACGTCCAGCTCGGCGGACTGGTCCTTGACCTTGCCCTTGTCGCTGCCCTTGGCCAAGCCCTTGGACTTGGCGCCGGACTTGCCGCGACCCTTGGCCTTCACCGGGGTGGAGGCGTGGGGGCTCGCTCCGTCTGCAGCCGGCCCGCGGTTCTGGGCGTGCTGGGGCGAGGAGCCACGGTCGGTCCCGCCACGCGGCTCCTGCTCCGCCGCAGCGCTGCCATCCCTCTTGAATCGTCCCTGCACTAGCGTCGCAACCTCTGGACCAGGCGTCTCACCGGGCGACCGGTGGGACGGTGTCGAGTCGTGGGGCACTAACGGCCCCATGGTGGTCGTCGGTGACCGGCGCGTCTCCCTCTCCTTGCCACCGCGCTCGGCGCTGAGTCGCGCCACCTGCGCGCCGGCTGATTCCCGCGGCGGTCCCGCGAATTCCAGCACAGTGGCGGATCTCCAACAAGATGCGCGTGTCGGCCCGTGAAGACGGTCACGTTTCGTGAGGGCGGCACTACGCGATGTGGAAGTCCTTTCGGGCTAAACCGGACTTACGCCATCCAAACACTGCCCCTGGCAAGGTGTCCCAGTCGAGATGATCAGGAGCGGAATGACTGATTCAGTGGCGCAATGTCCGTTTTTTCGGGCGGAATTGACCGTCCGTTATGACCGGTATGAGTGGTCACGGGTGAGCAAACTCACACGGTCATGGCCATTACTTCCCGGTTCGGTGACGGATTCAGATGTTTAGCCTTGCCCTTTACGAGGTCGGCGAAGCGCTGACCGACACCCCACCGAGCGAGCCGAGGGCCCGAAACTCCGATGAAGACGACGATGATGTTCCGCAACATAGCCAACCCGCGCCGCACCACCCTCGCGCACCTGAAGGACGCCGAGGAGCTGCAGGCGGTGGAGGTCCAGGAACACACCGTCGACCTGCCGGCCCAGACCGCGAACCCGCGCCGCACCACCCTCATGGACGCGCCGGTCGCCGCCGCCGCGCAGTAGCCGCTCCCCACAAGGACGCGGAGCGTCGCTGCCCGCCGCGTTAGCCTGGAGTCCGCAGACTCCAGCCAGCGGAAATACAGAGGGGCAGACGCAACACGTGCGCATCGCCAGGTTCTCGATCGACGGCAATGTCGCGTTCGGGGCGGTCGAGGGCTCCGGCCCCGACGAGCTCGTCCTCGACATCATCAAGGGCATCCCGTTCGCGGACTTCGAGCTGTCCGGCACGAAGGTCCCGCTGAACAAGGTCCGGCTGCTGCCGCCCGTGCTCCCGAATAAGGTCGTGGCCATCGGCCGCAACTACGCGGAGCACGCGGCGGAGCTGGGCAACGCCATCTTCGACAGCGAAGGCCGTCCGGAAGCCCCCATCACCTTCTTCAAGCCCTCCACCTCGGTGGTCGGCCCGGGCGACCCGATCACGTACCCCTCCTTCTCCCAGGACCTCCACCACGAGGCGGAGCTCGCCGTGGTCATCGGCCGCATGTGCCGCGAGGTCCCCAAGGAGCGCGTCAAGGACGTGATCCTCGGCTACACCTGCGCCAACGACGTCACCGCACGCGACGTGCAGCAGCGAGAGAAGCAGTGGGCCCGCGCCAAGGGCTTCGACAGCTCCTGCCCCCTGGGCCCCTGGATCGAGACCGATCTGGACCCGCGCGACCTGACCATCCAGTGCACCGTGAACGGCGAACAGCGCCAGCTCGGCCGCACCAGCGACATGGTCCGCTCCATCGAAGACCTGATCGTCCACATCACCGAGGCCATGACGCTGCTCCCGGGCGACGTCATCCTCACGGGGACCCCGGCCGGAGTCGGCCCCCTCAACGTCGGCGACGAGGTCGCCGTCACCATCGAAGGCATCGGCACTCTCACCAACAAGGTGATCAAGCGTGGCTAACGCGAACGTCCGCGTACGTTTCTGTCCCTCCCCGACCGGCAACCCCCACGTGGGCCTGGTCCGTACCGCCCTCTTCAACTGGGCGTTCGCCCGGCACCACGGCGGTACGTTCGTCTTCCGCATCGAGGACACCGACGCGGCGCGCGACTCCGAGGAGTCGTACGTCCAGCTGCTGGACTCGCTGCGCTGGCTCGGCTTCACCTGGGACGAGGGTCCCGAGGTGGGCGGCCCGCACGCCCCGTACCGCCAGTCGCAGCGCATGGACCTCTACGCGGACGTCGCGAAGAAGCTCAAGGACGGCGGCTACGCGTACGACTGCTACTGCACCACCGAGGAGCTGGACGCGCGCCGCGCCGCCGCCCGCGCCGCCGGCAAGCCCTCCGGTTACGACGGCCACTGCCGCGAGCTGACCACCGTGCAGCTGGAGGCGTACCAGGGCGAGCACCGCTCCTCGATCGTCCGCTTCCGGATGCCCGACGAGCCGATCACCTTCACCGACCTGGTCCGCGGCGAGCTGACCTTCACCCCGGAGAACGTGCCGGACTTCGGCATCCTGCGGGCCAACGGCGCGCCGCTGTACACGCTCGTCAACCCGGTCGACGACGCGCTGATGGAGATCACGCACGTGCTCCGCGGCGAGGACCTGCTGTCCTCGACCCCGCGCCAGATCGCGCTCTACAAGGCGCTGATCGAGCTGGGCGTCGCCAAGGCGGTCCCGGAGTTCGGCCACCTGCCGTACGTGATGGGCGAGGGCAACAAGAAGCTCTCCAAGCGCGACCCGGAGTCCTCGCTCAACCTGTACCGCGAGCGCGGCTTCCTGCCCGAGGGCCTGCTGAACTACCTGTCGCTGCTCGGCTGGTCCTTCTCCAAGGACCAGGACATCTTCTCGATCGAGGAGATGGTGGCGAAGTTCGACATTCCGGACGTCAACGCCAACCCGGCGCGCTTCGACCTGAAGAAGGCCGAGGCGATCAACGCCGACCACATCCGGCTGCTCGACCCGAAGGCCTTCGCGGACGCCTGCACCCCGTGGCTCCGGGCCCCGCACGCCAACTGGGAGCCGGCCGACTTCGACGCCGAGGCCTGGGCGGCCATCGCGCCGTACGCCCAGACCCGCGTGACCGTCCTGTCGGACATCACCGCCAACGTGGACTTCCTGTTCCGCAAGGAGCCCGTCGAGGACCAGCCGTCCTGGGACAAGGCGATGAAGGGCGAGCCCGCGGCCCTGCTGACCACCGCCCGCGCCAACCTGGACGCGGCCGACTGGAGCGACCCCGAGTCCCTCAAGCAGGCCGTCCTCACCGCCGGCGAGGCCCACGGCCTCAAGCTCGGCAAGGCCCAGGCCCCGGTCCGCGTCGCCGTCACCGGCCGCACGGTCGGCCTGCCGCTGTTCGAGTCCCTGCAGATCCTGGGCAAGGAGCGGTCCCTGGCCCGCGTCGACGCGGCGCTGGCGAAGCTCGCCGCGTGAGCACGGCGCGCACCGTGAGCGCGTAGCACCTCCCGCGGGGGGCGGCGGCCGGAGTTCCGGCCGCCGCCCCCCGCGGCGTTGTCGGCGTCCGCCGCTAGGGTCTGCGGAAGATCGACTGCCCGCGCGTACGTACCCGTACCGCCCGCCCCGCGAAGGACCCGCCATGCCGCTGACCGCCCCCGACTACGCCCGGCACTTCACCCCGGGCCACACCTTCTCGTACGAGGACGGGCCCGTCGGGACCCTCTCGGTGGTCGACGCGGGCGAGCTGCGGCTGCCCTCCGGCAGCGTCGTGGCCTGCGACCCCTTCATCTGCCTCGGCACCGGTGACATACCGCCCTTCACCGCGCGGGTGGCGCCGGGCCGCTACCGGGTGGAGGCCGCGGTGGTCACCATCACCCGGCCCGAGGAGCCCCCGGCGCGGGATCCGCACCTGCGGATCGCCGCCGTCCGCCTGGTGATCGCCGACCGCCCGGCCGTGACCTGGGAGCCCGCCCTGCACGAGGGCCAGGACCCGGCGACCCTCGACGAGGACGAGTTCTTCGGCTACGGGGTCGACGCCGGCACGGGCTGCTTCTACGACGCCGCGGCCGACGACTCGTTCCCGGACTGCGAGGGCGACGAGGGGCCGCTCTGGGACGCGTTCGAGGCCACCGGGCACCAGCCCGGCCCCTATCTGGTCGACGGCGAGGACGGCCACAACCTGGTGGCCTTCGGCTCCGGCTGGGGCGACGGCGCGTACCCGACCTGGGTGGGCCGCGACACCGAGGGTGAGATCACCTGCTTCGTCACCGATTTCTTCGTCGTGCCCCCGAGCGAGGACCTCCCGGCGTAGCCTCGGCCGTATGCCGATCCGCGCCGTGCTCTGGGACATCGACGACACCCTGTTCGACTACACCGGTGCGGACCGGACCGGGCTGGCGCGACACCTGGCGCAGGAGGGGATCGCGGAGCGGTACGGGTCCCCGGCCGAGGCGCTCGCCCGGTGGCGCCACATCACCGAACTGCACTGGGCGCGCTTCGGCTCCGGCGAGGTCACCTTCGACGGCCAGCGCCGGGACCGGGTGCGGGACTTCCTCGGGGCGCCGCGGCTGACCGACGAGGAGGCCGAGGTCTGGTTCGGACGGTACGTGGCGCACTACCGGGCGGCCTGGGTGGTGTTCCCCGACGTGGTGCCCGTACTGGACGCCCTCGCGGCCGGGTACCGGCACGGCGTGCTCTCCAACTCCTCCGTGGCCAACCAGGACCCGAAGCTGCGCGCCCTCGGGCTGCGCGAGCGCTTCGAGGTCCTTGTCTGCGCCGCCGAACTGGGCATCAGCAAGCCCGAGGCGCGGGCCTTCCTCGCCGCGTGCGAGGCGCTCGGGCTGCCGCCGCACGAGGTGGCGTACGTGGGCGACCAGCCGGAAATCGATGCGCGCGGCGCCCGCGACGCCGGGCTCACGGCGTTCTGGCTGGACCGCGCGGGAGGGGCCGGACCGACTCCCTCCGGAGTGCACCGGATCGCCGGGCTGGCCCGGCTCCCGGAGCTGCTGGCACGGGATACCCGTTTTGGAGCACGGTCAGGCATCCGGTAATGTTCTTTCTGCGCCGCCGGAGCGGGCCGAAAGGCCGGACACGGGGGCGCTAACCAAACGAAAGTCCCTCAAGGGCTTGAGTTTTGGTGGGCTATAGTGTAATTGGCAACACGAGGGTTTCTGGTTCCCTTATTCTAGGTTCGAGTCCTGGTAGCCCAGCGCAGTGCAGAAGTAACGCAGTGCTTTGCCCCCGTTGTGTAGCGGCCTAGCACGCCGCCCTCTCAAGGCGGTAGCGCCGGTTCGAATCCGGTCGGGGGTACAGATCCTTCCCGCAAGATCTCCATTTGGGTAGCTCCCGGACGTCTTGATGCAGGATCGCTAGGGCCCCCGTTGTGTAGCGGCCTAGCACGCCGCCCTCTCAAGGCGGTAGCGCCGGTTCGAATCCGGTCGGGGGTACTGTGTCTAGCTGGTCTAGACCTTTGGGCTATAGTGTAATTGGCAACACGAGGGTTTCTGGTTCCCTTATTCTAGGTTCGAGTCCTGGTAGCCCAGCGTAGTACCGCAGTAACAGCTAGCCCCCGTTGTGTAGCGGCCTAGCACGCCGCCCTCTCAAGGCGGTAGCGCCGGTTCGAATCCGGTCGGGGGTACGCACGGAAGAGGCCTTACGCGATCATCGCGTAAGGCCTCTTCGCTTTGCCCCGGCGCGGCCGGGCCCATCGGTACGGGCCCATCAGTACGGGCCCGGAGGCGCGTCGTAGGACGTGTGCGGCGTCGTACGCGCCCCCGGACCCGGGGGGTGTGCAAAAGGGGAAAGGCGTACGGGTCAGCCGGAGCGGCGCAGGGCCTCCGTCAGACGGGCGGCCGCATCGATGACGGCCTGGGCGTGCATCCGCCCCGGGTGCCGGGTCAGGCGCTCGATCGGCCCGGAGACCGACACCGAGGCCACCACGCGGTTCGAGGGCCCGCGCACCGGCGCCGAGACGGAGGCCACGCCGGGCTCCCGCTCGCCGATCGACTGGGCCCAGCCGCGGCGCCGTACGCCCGAGAGCGCCGTCGCCGTGAACCGCGCGCCCTGCAGCCCCCGGTGGAGCCGCTCGGGCTCCTCCCAGGCCATCAGGATCTGCGCCGCCGAACCGGCCTTCATCGGGAGCGTGGAGCCCACCGGGACGGTGTCCCGAAGCCCCGACAGCCGCTCGGCCGCGGCCACGCAGATGCGCATGTCGCCCTGGCGCCGGTAGAGCTGCGCGCTCTCGCCCGTCACATCGCGGAGGTGGGTGAGCACCGGTCCGGCCGTGGCCAGCAGGCGGTCCTCGCCGGCCGCGGCGGCGAGCTCCGCCAGCCGCGGACCGAGGATGAACCGGCCCTGCATGTCCCTCGCCACCATCCGGTGGTGTTCCAAAGCCACGGCAAGGCGATGTGCCGTGGGTCGTGCGAGCCCTGTCGCCGCGACCAGCCCGGCGAGGGTGGCCGGACCGGACTCCAGTGCGCTCAATACCAGAGCTGCCTTGTCGAGAACGCCGACGCCGCTAGAGTTGTCCATGAAACGATATTCACGTCTCACACTGTGAAACGCAAGTTCAATTTTTCCAAGAACCAGCGAGTCTGTATGTACGGGTCCACGAACCACTGGACCCGGGACGGTGAGCCGGAGGGAAAGCGATGGGTAGGACACTCGCGGAGAAGGTCTGGGACGATCATGTCGTCCGGCGCGCCGAGGGCGAGCCCGACCTCCTCTTCATCGATCTGCACCTGCTGCACGAGGTGACCAGCCCCCAGGCCTTCGAAGGTCTGCGGCAGGCCGGCCGCAAGGTCCGCCGCCTGGACCTCACCATCGCGACCGAGGACCACAACACCCCCACCCTCGACATCGACAAGCCGATCGCGGACCCGGTCTCCCGGGCCCAGCTGGAGACGCTGCGGGCGAACTGCGCCGAGTTCGGCGTGCGCCTGCACTCGCTGGGCGACGTCGAGCAGGGCGTCGTCCACGTGGTGGGACCGCAGCTGGGACTGACCCAGCCCGGCACCACCGTGGTCTGCGGCGACTCCCACACCTCCACCCACGGCGCCTTCGGCGCGCTGGCCTTCGGCATCGGCACCAGTCAGGTCGAGCACGTACTGGCCACCCAGACGCTCCCGCTGGCCCGCCCCAAGACGATGGCCATCACCGTCACCGGCGCGCTGGCCGAGGGCGTCACCGCCAAGGACCTGATCCTGGCCATCATCGCCAGGATCGGCACCGGCGGCGGCCAGGGCTACATCCTGGAGTACCGCGGCGAGGCCGTCGAGAAGCTGTCGATGGAAGCCCGCATGACCATCTGCAACATGTCGATCGAGGCCGGCGCCCGCGCGGGCATGATCGCCCCCGACCAGACCACCTTCGACTACCTCCGGGGCCGCGACCACGCCCCCGAGGGCGAGGACTGGGACGCGGCGGTCGCCTACTGGCGGACCCTGCGCACCGACGACGACGCCGTCTTCGACGCGGAGGTCGTCATCGACGGCACCGCGCTGTCCCCGTTCGTCACCTGGGGCACCAACCCGGGCCAGGGCGCGCCGCTGTCGGCCAACGTCCCCGACCCCGCTTCGTACGAGGACGCTTCGGAGCGCCACGCCGCCGAAAGGGCCCTGGAATACATGGGGTTGGAGGCCGGACAGCCGCTGCGGGAGATCAACGTCGACACCGTCTTCGTAGGTTCCTGCACCAACGGCCGCATCGAGGACCTGCGCGCCGTCGCCGGCATCATCGAGGGCCGCAAAGTCGCCGACGGCGTACGGATGCTGGTCGTTCCGGGCTCGGTCCGCGTCGCGCTCCAGGCCGTGGAGGAGGGCCTGGACAAGGTCTTCAAGGAGGCCGGCGCCGAATGGCGGCATGCGGGCTGTTCGATGTGCCTGGGCATGAACCCCGACCAACTGGCGCCCGGTGAGCGCTCCGCGTCCACCTCCAACCGCAACTTCGAGGGCCGCCAGGGCAAGGGCGGGCGCACCCACCTGGTCTCCCCGCAGGTGGCCGCGGCCACCGCGGTGCTGGGCCATCTGGCCTCGCCCGCCGATCTGTCCGACGCCACCGCGACCGCCGGAGTCTGAACCATGGAAGCCTTCACCACCCACACCGGCCGGGCCGTCCCGCTGCGCCGCAGCAACGTCGACACCGACCAGATCATCCCGGCCCACTGGCTGAAGAAGATCACCCGCGACGGGTTCGAGGACGGGCTCTTCGAGGCCTGGCGCAAGGACCCCGAGTTCGTCACGAACCGCCCGGAGCGCGCGGGCGCGACCGTGCTGGTCGCGGGTCCCGACTTCGGCACCGGTTCCTCGCGCGAGCACGCCGTGTGGGCCCTGCAGAACTTCGGCTTCAAGACGGTCATCTCCTCCCGGTTCGCCGACATCTTCCGCGGCAACTCGCTGAAGAACGGTCTGCTGACCGTGGTCCTGCCGCAGGAGACCGTCGACCGGCTGTGGCAGCTGACCGAGGCCGACCCGACCGCCGAGATCACGGTCGACCTGGTCGCCCGCCAGGTCCGAGCGGAAGGCGTCGAGGCCGAGTTCGAGCTCGACGACAACGCCCGCTGGCGTCTGCTGGAGGGGCTGGACGACATCTCGCTCACCCTTCAGAACGAAGCGGACATCGCGACGTACGAAAGTGCCCGGCCCGCCCACAAGCCGCGCACCATTCGGGCCTGATTCCGGCCTGATCAGCGCTTATTCGCCCTCGGGTGATCATGAAGACAACACTGTGCCCCCCGCCCTCCGGCGGGGGGCACAGCTGTGTGTTGAGGCCCCGTGAGGCGACAACTCGCCCCAGATGGCACAATCTGTGCATGGAACGCGACAGTCAACTTGAGCTCTACGAACTGGTCGCGGACCGATTGAAAGAAGCACACACAAGGGTGCGCACGCTGCAAGTCCCGGAGGGCGTAAGGATGGCGCTGTCCCGGAAGCTGTTGGTCGTCACGGCCGCGGCGAAGCATGATCTCGCCGATGCGGCAAGGCGCCTGGACAGGTTGATGAAGGACCTCGACGAGGGTCGATTCCCTGAAGGCGACTGATGCGAAGGAACTCCGTAACGGCCTACAACGTTGCGGCACTAGGGTGATTAGCCCGTTTCGTGTTTGATTTGCGGTATATATCCGCCTAACGTGCGAAATAAGCTTGAACACATTCGTTCTGGCGAAGTCTCCGAAGGGGAAGACGTGAACAAGGCGCAGCTCGTAGAAGCGATTGCCGACAAGCTGGGCGGCCGCCAGCAGGCCGCGGACGCCGTCGACGCGGTACTGGACGCCATCGTCCGCGCGACCGTCGCGGGCGACCGGGTCTCGGTCACGGGCTTCGGCTCGTTCGAGAAGGTCGACCGCCCGGCCCGTTACGCCCGTAACCCGCAGACCGGTGAGCGCGTCCGGGTCAAGAAGACCTCCGTGCCCCGTTTCCGTGCGGGTCAGGGGTTCAAGGACCTGGTCAGCGGCACCAAGAAGCTCCCCAAGGGTGGCGAGGTGTCGGTGAAGAAGGCCCCCAAGGGCAGCCTCACCGGAGGTGCTTCCGCGACGGTCAAGAAGGCCGTGGCCAAGAAGGCCACCACCGCCAAGAAGGCGGCGGCGAAGACCGCGGTCGCGAAGAAGACCGTCGCCAAGAAGACCACGGCCACGGCCGTCAAGAAGGCCACCGCGAAGACCGCAGTGGCGAAGAAGGCCACGCCGGCGGCGAAGAAGGCCACCGTCAAGAAGGCGGCCGCCACGGCCAAGAAGACCGCGACCACGGCCAAGAAGACCGCTCCGGCGGCCAAGAAGGCCACCGCGAAGACCACCGCGCCCGCCAAGAAGGCGACGGCGCGCAAGACCACCGCGAAGAAGACCACGGCCCGCAAGAAGTAAGGGCAGCAGTCACACACGCCGGGCCGGCTTCCCCTCAGGTGGGGAAGCCGGCCCGCGGTGCGTTTTTTCGGGGTGTTTCCCCAGGTCGGACGGGGGGTGGCTCAGAAGGTCTGGAGGGTGATCAAGGTGATCCGCAGACCCGCCCCCTCGCCGTCCGTCTCGATCCGGACCCGCTGCCCGGGACGCAGCAGGCGCAGGCCGCCCGCCTCGAACGCCGGGGCCTCGAAGGGCACCGGGGTGCCGTCGTCCAGCAGCACGCTGCCGCTTCGGGTCTGGGAGTCGTACGTGTACGCGGTCGCCTGCATACGGGCACTGTATCGGGCCGTGTGCCGCCCCACGCCGAGGGCGAGGGCGGTCCGCAGGTCCGCCGCCGTGTCCACGTCCCGGCGCACGCTGTCGACACCCGCCAAGGTCATTTCCACCGCCCCCGAAGCGGAATGCCGCGCCCGGGACGGGCCGCCGAACGAGGGTGCCAATTCCACGTCCGGAGCAGCGGAAAGCAAGGTCGTCCCGATTCCCGCCGCATCCGCCAGAAATGCCCGGGGAAATACCGAAGCGGTTTCGAGCACGCGTAGCAATTCCGGCGGCCGCAGCGCCGGCAGATCCGCGTTCATCGCGGCCACCGCGCAGCCCGGGCGGCCCGCCCGGGCCGCCCGCGCCCCGTGGGCCAGGGCCGCGTTGAGCCCGGCGCCCGGGGCGTCCGCGACGATCCGGGCGCCCAGCCGGGCCAGTTCCGATCCGGCCAGCGAATCGTCCGTGACGACCACCACATCGGCGACCGCCGCGCAGGCCAGGGCCCCCGCCACGGTGTCCTGGGCGAACGCCAGCGCCAGCCCCGGCCGGGACGCGCCCACCGCCACCGCCAGCCGGCTCTTCCCCACGGCCAACGGCTTCAGCGGGACCACCAGGCTCCATACGCCGCTCGTGGCCGACTCCTTCCCCTGCGACGCGCTCGCGCGCCTCCGTAGACCATGGCCGGGTCATGGCCTGGTCATGCGTCGGCCCATTGTCGCCTTCGCCCGGGCCACCCGGGGGTTCGCGGCCGCGAGCGGGGCGTACGGTGTTCTCGACAGCGACCGGAATCCAGGGCCACACTTGTCCGGCCTACGAGGTGCCCAATCCACGCACCGGTCCTAGAGGAAGGTGTTCGAGTGTCCCGCCGCAGAATCGGCTTCTGGTACCGCCTGGCAGCGGTGATCGCGAAACCGCCGCTGGTAGTGCTCTTCAAGCGGGACTGGCGGGGAATGGACCACATTCCGGCCGAGGGCGGATTTATCACCGCCGTCAATCACAACTCGTATCTGGACCCGCTGTCGTACGCGCACTTCCAGTACAACACCGGCCGGGTGCCGCGATTGCTCGCGAAGGCCGCCCTCTTCAAGGTGCCTTTTGTCGGCTCGATCCTGCGCGGGTCCGGCCAGATCCCCGTCTACCGGGAGTCCACGAACGCCCTGGACGCATTCCGGGCCGCCGTGACCGCCATCGAGAGCGGCGAATGCGTGGCCTTTTACCCCGAGGGCACCCTCACCCGGGACCCCGACATGTGGCCGATGGCCGGCAAGACCGGCGCCGCCCGCGTCGCCCTGGTGACCCGGGCCCCCGTCATTCCGGTGGCCCAGTGGGGCGCGAACCTCGCGATGCCGCCCTACGCCAAGGAGAACAAGCTCCGGCTGTTCCCGCGCAAGACCCTCCAGGTGAAGGCCGGACCGCCCGTGGACCTCTCCGAGTTCTACGACCGCGAACCCACCCCGGACGTCCTCAAGGACGCCACCGAGACCATCATGGCGGCCATCACCGAGCTCCTGGAGGAGCTGCGGGGCCAGCAGGCGCCCGCGGAGCCGTACGACCATCGCAAGGCCAGGGCGGAACAGCGGCGCAAGGCCGCGGGGGAGGACATCAAGTGACACGTCCCGTGAAGGCAGCCGTCTACGGAACCGGCTCCTGGGGCACCGCCTTCGGCATGGTGCTCGCCGACGCCGGCTGCGAGGTGACCCTGTGGGGCCGCCGCCAAGAGGTCGTCGACGCCATCAACGGCGGCCGGACCAACCCGGACTACTTCCCCGGCGTCGAACTGCCCGCGAACATGCGCGCCACCTCCGACGCCGCCGAGGCCGCCCGCGGCGCCGACTTCGCCGTCCTGGCCATCCCCTCCCAGACCCTGCGCGGCAACCTCGCCGAATGGGCCCCGCTGCTGCCCGCCGACACCGTGCTCGTCTCCCTGATGAAGGGCATCGAACTCGGCAGCGCCAAGCGGATGAGCGAGGTCATCGAAGAGGTGGCCAAGGTCCCCGCCGGGCGCGTCGCCGTCGTCACCGGCCCCAACCTCGCCCGCGAGATCGTCGCCCGCCAGCCCGCCGCGTCCGTCGTCGCCTGTGTGGACGAGGCCGTCGCCCAGCGGCTCCAGGCCGCCTGCCACACCCCGTACTTCCGCCCGTACACCAGCACCGACGTCATCGGCTGCGAACTCGGCGGCGCCGTCAAGAACGTCATCGGCCTCGCCGTCGGCATCGCGGACGGCATGGGCCTCGGCGACAACACCAAGGGCTCGCTCATCACCCGCGGCCTCGCCGAAGCCACCCGGCTGGGCCTGGCCATGGGCGCCGACCCGCTCACCTTCTCCGGCCTCGCCGGCCTCGGCGACCTCGTCGCCACCTGCTCCTCACCGCTCTCCCGGAACCACACCTTCGGCACCAACCTCGGCCGCGGGATGACCCTGGAGGAGACCATCGCGGTCACCAAGCAGACCGCCGAGGGGGTCAAGTCCTGCCAGTCGGTGGCCGATCTGGGCCGCCGTCACGGAGTGGACATGCCGATCACCGACACCGTGGTGGAGATCGTCCACCACGGCAAGCCCCCGCTGGTCGCGCTCAAGGAACTGATGGGACGCAGCGCCAAACCGGAACGCCACTGACTCCATTCCGGACGTGTGAGCGGGTATCGTCGTGGCGATATGAGCAGCGAGAACCTCCCCCAGACCCCTGAGCAGCAGGGCCGCAAGCCCCGCGTGGCCGTCGTGTTCGGCGGCCGCAGCTCGGAACACGCCATCTCGGTCGTCACCGCGGGCGCCGTGCTGCGCTCCATCGACCGGTCCAAGTACGAGGTGCTGCCCATCGGCATCACCACCGACGGCCGGTGGGCGCTGACCGCCGACGAGCCGTCCCGGATGGCCATCGCCGACCGGAAGCTCCCCAACGTCGACGACCTCGCCGACTCCGAGGACGGCGCCGTCGTGCTCTCGGTGGACCCCGCCAACCGCGAGGTCGTCTACACCGAGCCGGGCGCCGTCCCCAAGGCCCTGGGCGAGGTCGACGTCGTCTTCCCGGTGCTGCACGGCCCGTACGGCGAGGACGGCACCCTCCAGGGGCTGCTGGAGCTCGCCGGGATCCCGTACGTCGGCTCCGGCGTCCTCGCCTCGGCCGTCGGCCAGGACAAGGACTACATGAAGCGGGTGTTCACGTCCTTCGGGCTGAACGTCGGCCCGTACCTCACCATCCGCCCCCGCGAGTGGACGCGCGACGCGGACGCCACCCGCGGCCGGATCCTGGACTTCGCCGCCGAGCACGGCTGGCCGCTGTTCATCAAGCCCGCCCGGGCCGGCTCCTCGATCGGCATCACCAAGGTCGACGACGTCTCCGGCCTGGACGAAGCGGTCCGCGAGGCCCAGCGCCACGACCCGAAGATCATCGTCGAGGCGCTGCTGCGCGGCCGCGAGATCGAGTGCGGCGTGCTGGAATTCGAGGACGGCCCGCGCGCGAGCGCACCCGCCGAGATCCCGCCGGTCTCCAGCCACGACTTCTACGACTTCGAGGCGAAGTACATCGACTCCGCCTCCGGAATCGTGCCCGCCCCGCTCACCCCGGAGCAGACCGCCGAGGTGCGGCGGCTCGCGGTCGAGGCCTTCGAGGCCGCGTCCTGCGAGGGCCTGGTGCGTGCCGACTTCTTCCTCACCGAGGACGGCACCTTCGTCATCAACGAGATCAACACCATGCCGGGCTTCACCCCCATCTCCATGTACCCGCGCATGTGGCAGGAGTCCGGAGTCGAGTACCAGGAACTGGTCGACCTCCTGATCCAGGCCGCCCTGCGCCGCCCCACGGGGCTGCGCTAGCCGCGCGCCCACCCGTACGACACAGCGACCGCCCGCCGGGATTCCCGGCGGGCGGTCGGTGTGCGAAGGGGCGCGCGGCCCTTGTCAGGACGATCAGTACGAGGAGACGCCCTCCGGGACGGTCCCGGCGACGGCGGCGGAGAGCCCGACGAGCATCCCCGCATCCGTGGCATGCTCCTTGTCGACCCGGACCTCGGTGTACGCGAGGCGCAGCCCGGTGATGAACCGGAACCCCCCGCCGGCACTGTCGGGGACCTGCTCCAGCAGCCACCGGACGCCGTTGACCTCGACGCCCTCCTGCTCCGGATCAGCCATCTCGGGGGGTTTGGGGATACCGCACCGCAGTACGATCGCCGAGCCGCCCCACGCGGCCGTCAGATCCGACGCGGGCCGGGTGGTGGTCCGCGCCAGGCCGGCCACCGTGTCGGGGAGCTTCTCGTGCAGTGCCGCACAGAGCTTCGCGACCTCGGCGGGCGGCGTGGGGGGCGGATCCACCCGGGCCTCGTCATCGCCCGGTGTGCAGCCCGCGAGGGCCAGTACGGCCGCCAGGGCGGGCAGGGCGAGCAGACGGAAGGGCCGGTGGTCGAAGGACATCACCGGCCAAGAGTAGACGGGGGCTACAGATGGACCACCGGGCAGGTCAAGGTGCGGGTGATCCCCTCCACCTGCTGGACTTTGGCGACCACCATGCGGCCGAGTTCGTCCACGGTGTCGGCCTGGGCGCGCACGATCACGTCGTACGGGCCCGTCACGTCCTCGGCCTGGATCACCCCCGGGATCTGGCCGATGGACTCGGCGACGAACGACGCCTTGCCCACCTCGGTCTGGATAAGGATGTACGCCTGTACCACGGAACCTCCAGGGCGGCCACGAGGATCATTTCCCCTAACCTTCGGATGGGCCCAGGCAGATCGGGCGGGCCCGGGGAAGAAGGGACGCCACGGTACCGCGTCGCCGAGCGTCACGGGGAGACCCGGGGGCCCGGCGCCACGCACGGCGGGGCGTACGGAGAGCAGAAGTTGACGTATCTGTTGACGGTACCCAGAGCTGTGACGGCTCGCGACCGCAAGCGGACTGGGCAAGAAGGGGCACAGCGATGAAGGGCACTGTGGGCGAGCTGGGGGAGTTCGGGCTCATTCGGGAGCTCACCTCACGGCTCACCACCACCCCGGCGGTCCGGCTCGGACCCGGCGACGACGCCGCGGTGGTGTCGGCCCCCGACCGGCGGGTCGTGGCGAGCACGGACATCCTGCTGGAAGGCAGGCACTTCCGCCGCGACTGGTCCACCGCCTACGACGTCGGCCGCAAGGCCGCCGCGCAGAACCTCGCCGACATCGCCGCCATGGGCGCGGTGCCGACCGCGCTGCTGCTCGGCCTCGTCGTCCCGGCCGAACTGCCGGTCACCTGGCCCACCGAGCTGATGGACGGCATCCGCGACGAATGCCAGGTCGCCGGCGCCGCCGTCGTAGGCGGCGACGTCGTCCGCGGCGACACCATCACCGTCGCCATCACCGCCCTCGGCGACCTGCGCAACCACGAGCCCGTGCTGCGCTCCGGCGCCCAGCCCGGCGACGTCGTGGCCGTCACGGGCTGGCTCGGCTGGTCCGCCGCCGGCTTCGCGGTGCTCTCGCGCGGCTTCCGCTCCCCGCGGGCCTTCGTCGAGGCGCACCGGCGCCCCGAGCCGCCGTACCACGCCGGCCCCGCGGCCGCCGGACTCGGCGCCACCGCCATGACGGACGTCAGCGACGGCCTGATCGCCGACCTCGGGCACATCGCCGAGGCCAGCAAGGTACGGATCGACCTGCGCTCGGCGGCCGTGGACATCCCGACCCAGATGCACGACATCGGCCAGGCCGTCGGCGTGGACCCGCTCCAGTGGGTGCTCACCGGCGGGGAGGACCACGCCATCGTGGCGACCTTCCCGCCCGACGTGAAGCTCCCCGCCCGCTGGAAGGTCATCGGCGAGGTGCTGAACCCCTCCGCGCAGCCCCAGGTGACCGTGGACGGCGCGCCCTGGCACTCCACCGGGGGCTGGGACCACTTCGGAGCCGACCCGGTCGCCGAGGACGGCGCCCGGTGACCGCCGCCCCGCCGCTGTGCCTGACCGTCGCCGGATCCGACTCCGGCGGCGGCGCGGGCATCCAGGCCGACCTCAAGACCATGCTGGCGCTCGGCGTCCACGGCATGAGCGTGGTGACCGCCGTGACCGCGCAGAACTCGCTCGGGGTGAAGGGTGCCTGGGAACTCCCCGCCGAGGCCGTCAGGGCCCAGTACCGGGCCGTGGTGGACGACATCGGGGTGGGGGCGGTGAAGACCGGGATGTTGTCCAGCGCCGTGCTGGTGGAGACGGTGGCCGAACTGCTGGCCGGAACCGCCGCCCCGGCCGTCGTGGACCCGGTGGGCGTCTCCAAGCACGGGGACGCGCTGCTCGCCCCCTCGGCGCTGGAAGCCGTGCGCAAGGAGCTGCTGCCGCGGGCCACCGTGGCCACCCCGAACCTGGACGAGGTCGAACAGCTCACCGGGATCGCCGTGACGAGCGAGGACGACATGCGGCGGGCCGCCGACGCCTTCCTCGGGTACGGGCCGCGCTGGGCGCTGATCAAGGGCGGTCACCTGGCCGCGCACGCGGGCGAGGCGGTGGACCTGCTCACGGACGGGGCCGACGAGCTCTGGCTCCGGGCGCCCCGCCACGACAACCGGCACACGCACGGCACGGGCTGCACCCTGGCGAGCGCGATCGCGGCCGGCCTCGCCAAGGGCCTGGAGGTCCCGGCGGCCGTCACCGAGGCCAAGGAGTACGTCACGGGCGCCATCGCCGCCGGATTCGCCCTCGGCGGCGGCATCGGCCCGGTGGACCATGCCTGGCGGTGGCACCGCTGAACCGGCGCCGCGCACGGGCCGGGTCAGGTCCGGGTCAGGGTCCGGGCAGCGTCCGGGCAAGGCAAAAGGCCGGTCCACCAGGGTGGACCGGCCTTCTTGGCAACCGGAAAGGGCTGCGCTACGACGGGTGGCGTCAGCGCGAGACCTTGCCGGCCTTGATGCACGAGGTGCAGGCGTTGAGGCGCTTCGGCGTCCCATTGACCACGGCACGGACGCGCTGGATGTTCGGGTTCCAGCGACGCGAGGTGCGGCGGTGCGAGTGGGAGATGTTGTTGCCGAAGCTCGGCCCCTTGGCGCAAACGTCGCAGTTGGCAGCCACAGGTCACTCCAAAGACTTCAGATGCACTTACAGTGAAATCCGGCGCACCGGATCAGAAGTCTGCGAAGTCTGAGTGGTTTGCCGGGGGAATGGCCCGACTTTCATCGGGCAACCGGAGCAGCATACAACGACTGCGTCCGTCCAAGAAAACTACCATGGCCGCCGCCGACCCCGCCCCGGGGTCCCGGGGCGGCGGCCGTCCTTCGTTACCCTGCGGTGAACCCTGGCCCGCACGAGGAGGAACGCCCGGTGCCGCACGAGCCCCAGCCGCAGCCCGCCGAAGAGCTCGACGCCGAAGCGGTGCGCACCTGGAGCTCGCTCGCCCTGGCCGCACTGGGCCGGGCCCGCGAGGACATCGACGCGATCAACGTCTATCCCGTCGCCGACGCCGACACCGGCACCAACCTCTACCTGACCGCCGAATCCGGCGACCGCGCGCTCGACGCCGTCTTCGGGACCGGGGGGACCGGACCGGCCGGCGTGAGCGACACCACAGCCCCGCCCTCCCTGCCCGAGGCGGTACGGGCCTACGCGCACGGCGCCCTCATAGGCGCCCGCGGCAACTCCGGGACGATCCTGGCGCAGCTGCTGCGCGGGGTGGCCGACGTACTGGGCACCGAACCCGAGGGCCGCGGCCCCGCCGGGCTGCTCGCCCAGGCGCTGACCCGGGCCGCCGAAGAGGCGTACCGGGCCGTCGCACACCCCGTCGAGGGCACCATGCTCACCGTCGCGACCGCCGCCGCGCGCGCCGGGGAAGCCGCCCTGACCACCGCCGGGACCGCCGCCGAGGTGGCCCGGGCCGCCTACGACGGGGCCCGCGCGGCCCTGGCGCAGACCCCGGGCCAGCTGGCCGCGCTGGGGCGGGCCGGGGTGGTCGACGCCGGGGGCTGCGGGCTGGTCGCCGTACTCGGGGCGCTCTGGCAGGCGCTCTCCGGGCAGGAACCCGGGCAGGAACCCGTCCGCGGGCGGGCCGTGCCCGTACCGCGGACGCCCGAGCCGTGCGCCGAGGAGCAGGGCGGGCCCGCGTACGAGGTGATCTACCTGCTGGAGGCCACCGAGGCGGCGGTCACGGCGCTGCGCGCCCGGCTCGACGGACTCGGCGACTCCCTGGTCGTGGTCGGCGGCGACGGGCTCTGGAACGTCCACGTCCATGTCGACGACCCCGGCGCCGCGGTGGAGGCCGGGGTGGTCGCCGGGCGGCCGTACCGGATCCGCATCACCCATTTCGGCGACGAGCGCCGCCGCGGCCGGGGCGAACGCGCCCAGCGGGCCGTGGTCGCCGTCGTCCCCGGCGAGGGGCTCGCCGGGCTCTGCGCCGAGGCGGGCGCGACCACCGTGCTCACCCGGCCCGGGGAGGAGCCGACCGCCGCCGCGCTGGCCGACGCCATCTCGCGGGCCCACGCCCGCGAGGTGGTGCTGCTGCCGGGCGGCGCCGACGGGCGGGCGGCCGCCGGGGCCGCCGCCGAGCAGGCCCGCGCCGACGGCGTCCGGGTCGCGGTGATCCCCACCCGGTCCGCCGTCCAGGCCCTGGCCGCGCTCGCCGTGCACGACCCGGAGGGCAGCTTCGACGAGGACGTGGTCGCCATGACCGCCGCGGCCGGCGCCACCCGCTACGCGGAACTGGCCGTCGCCGAAAGCCGGTCCTTCACCTCCGCCGGCATCTGCCAGGCCGGGGACGTCCTCGGGCTCATCGACGGGGACGTCGCCGTCATCGGCGCCGCCCTGCCGGAGACCGCCGAGGCGGTGCTGGAGCGGATGCTCGGCTCCGGCGGCGAACTCGTCACCCTCGTCCTCGGACCGGAGGTGCCCGACGCCCTCGCCGAGCACCTGGAGGCCTACGTACAGCACGGGCACCTGGCCGTGGACACCGTCACCTACCGCGGCGGACGGTACTCGCCGCCGCTCCTCATCGGGGTCGAATAGCCGGGTTGTCAGCGGCATGGTGTGCAATGGAACACGTGCCCGCGCTCGACGAAGACCTCAAGAAGACGCTCGGCCCCGCCACCGCCAAGGTGCTGGCCGAACAGCTCGGCCTGCACACGGCCCTGGACCTGCTCCACCACTACCCGCGCAAGTACGCGGAGCGCGGCGAGCTGACCGCGCTGACCGAACTCGCCGACCAGCTCGACGAGCACGTGACGGTGGTGGCACAGGTCGCGGACGCCCGGATCCTCACCTTCAACGGCGGCCGCGGCAAACGCCTCGAAGTCACCATCACCGACGGCAACGGCCGCCTCCAGCTGGTCTTCTTCGGCGCCGGAGTCCACAAACCGCACAAGGAGCTGCTGCCCGGAACCCGCGCCATGTTCGCGGGCAAGGTCGGCATGTTCAACCGCAAGCTCCAGCTCTCCCACCCCGCCTACGAGCCCCTCGGCGCGGACGCCTCCGACCAGGACGCCGCCAGCGCCTTCGCCGGCCGCCTCATCCCGATCTACCCGGCCTGCGCCAAGCTGGAGTCCTGGAAGATCGCCAAGTGCGTGGACGCCGTCCTGCCCAGCGCCCAGGAGACCGTGGACCCGCTGCCGCCCGCCCTGCGCGAGGGCCGCGGCTTGGTCCCGCTCACCGAGGCCCTGCTGAAGATCCACCGCCCGGCCACCAAGGCCGACGTCGAGGACGCCCGCCAGCGCCTGAAGTGGGACGAGGCCTTCGTCCTCCAGGTCGCCCTGGCCCGCCGCCGCCGCGCCGACTGCCAGCTCCCGGCCGTCCCCCGCCGCCCCGCCCCCGGCGGCCTGCTCGACGCCTTCGACGCCAAACTCCCCTTCACCCTCACCGAAGGCCAGCAGACCGTCTCGAAGGAGATCTTCGACGACCTCGCCACCGACCACCCCATGCACCGCCTCCTCCAGGGCGAAGTGGGCAGCGGGAAGACGATGGTGGCGCTGCGGGCCATGCTCGCCGTCGTGGACTGCGGCGGGCAGGCCGCGATGCTCGCGCCCACCGAGGTGCTCGCGCAGCAGCACCACCGGTCCATCACCGAGATGATGGGCGAACTCGCCGAGGGCGGCATGCTCGGGGGCTCGGACCAGGGCACCAAAGTCGTGCTGCTCACCGGGTCCATGGGGATGCCGGCGCGCCGGAAGGCGCTGCTCGACCTGGTCACCGGCGAGGCCGGCATCGTCATCGGCACCCACGCCCTGATCGAGGACAAGGTGCAGTTCCATGACCTCGGCCTGGTCGTGGTGGACGAGCAGCACCGCTTCGGCGTCGAGCAGCGCGACGCGCTGCGGTCCAAGGGGAAGCAGCCCCCGCACCTGCTCGTGATGACCGCGACCCCGATCCCGCGGACCGTCGCCATGACCGTCTTCGGCGACCTGGAGACCTCCGTCCTCGACCAGCTGCCGGCCGGGCGCTCCCCGATCGCCACCCACGTGGTGCCCGCCAAGGACAAGCCGCACTTCCTGGCCCGGGCCTGGGAGCGGGTCCGCGAGGAGGTCGGGAAGGGCCACCAGGCCTACGTGGTCTGCCCGCGGATCGGGAACGGCGACGAAGAGGCGGCCGACCCCAAGAAGAAGTCCGCCGAGGCCGAGGGGGACAAGCGGCCGCCGCTCGCCGTCCTGGAGATCGCCGACGAACTGCGCGGCGGCCCGCTGGCCGGGCTGAGCGTCGAGGTGCTCCACGGCCGGATGGACCCCGCCGACAAGGACGACGTCATGCGCCGGTTCGCCGCCGGCGAGGTCAAGGTGCTGGTCGCCACCACCGTCATCGAGGTCGGGGTGAACGTCCCCAACTCCACCGTCATGGTGATCATGGACGCCGACCGGTTCGGCGTCTCCCAGCTCCACCAGCTGCGCGGCCGCGTCGGCCGCGGCTCCGCCCCCGGACTGTGCCTGCTGGTCAGCGAGATGCACGAGGCCAGCCCCGCCCGGGCCCGGCTCGCGGCCGTGGCCGCCACCCTGGACGGCTTCGAGCTCTCCCGGATCGACCTGGAGCAGCGCCGCGAGGGCGACGTGCTCGGGCAGGCCCAGTCCGGGGTCCGCTCCTCGCTGCGGATGCTCGCCGTCATCGAGGACGAGGAGGTCATCGCCCAGGCCCGGGAGGAGGCCACCCGCGTCGTCGCCGAGGACCCCGAACTGGAGCGGCTGCCGGGCCTGAAGCTCGCGCTGGACGCCCTGCTGGACACCGAGCGGGAGCAGTACCTGGAGAAGGGCTGAGCGGCACGACCTATCGTGGAACCCCTGTACGTTTCTCCGCCTCCCCACCGAAGGACCCCAGATGACCCGCGTGATCGCCGGCAGCGCCGGCGGGCGACGGCTCGCCGTGCCGCCCGGCACCGGCACCCGCCCGACCTCGGACCGGATGCGCGAAGGGCTCTTCTCCACCTGGGAGTCCCTGCACGGCGTCGAGGGAGCCCGGGTCCTCGACCTCTACGCCGGCTCCGGCGCGGTCGGCCTGGAATCCCTCTCGCGCGGCGCCGACCGGGCGCTGCTGGTCGAGCCCGACGCGAAGGCCGCCAAGGCCATCCGGGACAACATCGAGGCGGTCGGCCTGCCCGGCGCCGAGTTCCGGGCCGGGAAGGCCGAGCAGATCGTCGCGGCCGCCGCGCAGGGGGAGCCGTACGACATCGTCTTCCTGGACCCGCCGTACGCCGTGGACCACGAGGAACTCCGCGAGATCCTGATCACACTCCGGTCCAATGGCTGGCTCACCGACGATGCACTGGTCACCGTGGAACGGAGCACCAGGAGCGGCGCCTTCCCGTGGCCCGAGGGGTTCGAGCCGCTCCGTTCGCGGAAGTACGGCGAGGGGACCCTTTGGTACGGCCGCGCCGCTTTCACCAGCGAAGAGTCATGAACGAGGGAGTTCAGTTGCGCCGCGTCGTCTGTCCGGGGTCCTTCGATCCCATCCACAACGGACACCTCGACATCATCGGACGCGCCTCCAGTCTGTACGACGTCGTGTACATCGCCGTGGGGATCAACGAGTCGAAGCAGGGCCTGTTCACCGTCGAGGAGCGGATCGAGCTGATCCGCGAGGCGACGGCCGACTACGGCAACGTCCAGGTCGAGGCCTTCCGCGGCCTGCTCGTCGACTTCTGCAAGCAGCGGGACATCCCGGCCATCGTCAAGGGCCTGCGCGCGGTCAGCGACTTCGACTACGAGCTCCAGATGGCCCAGATGAACAGGGGCCTGACGGGCGTCGAGACGCTGTTCGTCCCGACCATCCCCACCTACAGCTTCCTGTCCTCCTCCCTGGTCAAGGAGGTCGCGGCCTGGGGCGGGGACGTCGCCCACCTGCTCCCCGCGCACGTGCACGCGGCGCTCGTCGAGCGACTGGGCGAGAAGTGACGGCCTGAGGGCACCTCAGCCGGGTGCCGGGCGCCCGCCCGGTGGCCTTAAAGTCGTCCCGTCCGTCTCAGGAACCGCCCGAGGCCGAGAGAGTGCGAGCCCCCATGGACGTGCAGAAGAAGCTCGACGAGATCGTCGCGGCCGTCGGCGGCGCCCGGTCCATGCCCATGTCGGCCTCCTGCGTGATCAACCGCGCGGAGCTGCTCGCCCAGCTCGAAGAAGTGCGCCACGCCCTGCCCGGTTCGCTCGCGCAGGCGCGGGAGCTCATCGGCGACCGGGAACAGATGGTCGAGGAGGCCCGCCGGGAGGCGGACCGGATCATCGAGTCGGCGCACGCCCAGCGCGGTTCGCTGATCTCCGACACCGAGGTCGCGCGGCGCTCCCAGGACGAGGCGGACCGGATCCTGGCGGACGCCCGCCGCGAGGCCGAGGAGATCCGCGCCGAGGCCGACGACTACGTCGACAGCAAGCTCGCGAACTTCGAGGTCGTGCTCAGCAAGACCATCGGGTCGGTGGACCGGGGCCGCGAGAAGCTGCTCGGCCGCGGCCCGGGTCTGGACGAACAGGGCTACCCGGACACCGACGCCCCCGAGCCCAGCGACGACCCGCAGACGCAGCGCCGGCAGGCGGACACGTACGTGGACACCAAGCTCGCCACCTTCGAGGCGGTGCTCTCGGCGACCCTGGAGGCCGTCGGGCGCGGTCGCCAGAAGCTGCTGGGCCGGGTCCCGACGGACGACCTCGGCGCGCACATGGCCGCCCAGGACGCGGCGGGCGCGCAGCAGTCCCGCTCGGCGAGCGACGCGGACTTCCTGGCGGGCCTCGCGGAGCCGGAGGCGCCCGTCGCCCCCCTGATCCCGGCGCAGTCCCAGCCGGAGCCGGTGTACGACGGGTACGGATACCAGCAGCCCCAGCAGCCGGCCGCGTACTCCTACCAGGACTCGTACGGCGGCTACCCGCAGCAGGCGCAGCAGCCCGACCCGTACGCCGTGTCCTACGAGCAGCAGCCGGATCCGTACGGCGGCTACGGGCAGCAGGTCCAGCAGCCCCGGGAGCAGCCGTCGCAGCAGCAGCCCGAGCACCCGCAGCAGGCCGCGCTCGACGAGACCAGCTTCTTCGACACGAGCATGATCAACCTGGACCAGCTGCGCCAGTACGAACAGGGTCGCTAGCCCGGATTGGGCTCAGAGCGAAGCGCCGGGTATCCTGGCTCTTCGGTCGCGCGTATGCACCGCGGTCCATGCTGCCCTTGAGCGGCAGCATATTTGATCTTCAGCGATCTGTGAAAGCAGGAACGGCCCTGAATACCCGCCTCGACCACCGCAACCCCCTCGTGTTCGACACGCACGAGCTGGGTCGGCGTCCTGGTGCCATGCAGCGGCTGTCCCGTGAGATCGCGGCACCGGCGGACCTCGGTCTCGCCGGCGTCATCGGGGTTCCGGAAGGCGCCCCGCTGAAGCTCAACCTCCGGCTGGAGTCGGTCATGGAAGGGGTGCTTGTCACAGGCACCGTCCGTGCATCGGCGACGGGGGAGTGCGTAAGGTGTCTGGAGTCCGTCGAGCGCGAGCTCAAGGCGGACTTCCAGGAGATGTTCTCGTACCCTGACGCCGACGACCGGGGCCGCGCAGCGGAGCCGGCCGACGACGCCGAGGACGACGAGGACACGCTTCACCTTGAGGACGGCTTGTTCGACCTCGAACCCGTGCTGCGCGACGCGGTGGTGCTCGCACTTCCGCTGCAGCCGGTGTGCCGGGAGGACTGTCTCGGACTGTGCCCCGATTGCGGGCTCAGCCTGAACGACGACCCGGACCACCACCACGACGCCGTCGACATCCGTTGGGCGGCATTGCAGGGACTCGTCGTGACCGATCAGGACGACGAGAAGGACAACATGAGCGGCACTGCCTCTGACGGAGTTCAGGGCGCCGCCGAGAAGCAGGAGAAGTAGCCGTGGCTGTTCCGAAGCGGAAGATGTCGCGCAGCAACACGCGCCACCGCCGGTCGCAGTGGAAGGCTGCGGTCCCCACCCTGGTTTCGTGTGAGCGTTGCCAGGAGCCGAAGCTCCAGCACATCGCGTGCCCGAGCTGCGGCACCTACAACAAGCGCCAGGTCCTCGAGGTCTGAGCGGCTGGTGAGAGGCGCAATGTCTGAGCTGTCCAACGCTGAGAAGCAGGCAGACAGTAACAACGCGGCCTCGTCCCACACGCTTCTGGAAGGGCGGCTCGGGTATCGACTCGAGTCCGCCCTTCTGGTGCGTGCGCTGACCCACCGCTCGTACGCGTACGAGAACGGCGGTCTGCCCACCAACGAACGGCTGGAGTTCCTCGGGGACTCCGTGCTGGGCCTGGTGGTCACGGACACGCTGTACACGACCCACCCGGACCTGCCGGAAGGCCAGCTGGCCAAACTGCGGGCCGCTGTGGTCAACTCGCGCGCACTGGCGGAGGTCGGCCGCGGCCTCGAACTCGGCTCCTTCGTCCGGCTCGGCCGGGGCGAAGAGGGCACGGGTGGCCGGGACAAGGCCTCCATCCTCGCCGACACCCTTGAAGCGGTGATCGGCGCGGTCTACCTCGATCAGGGCCTCGACGCGGCCTCGGAGCTGGTGCACCGGCTCTTCGACCCGCTCATCGAGAAGTCCTCGAACCTCGGGGCCGGCCTGGACTGGAAGACCAGTCTCCAGGAGCTGACGGCGGCAGAAGGACTTGGTGTACCGGAATATCTGGTCACCGAGACCGGACCGGACCACGAGAAGACCTTCACCGCTGCCGCCCGCGTCGGTGGTGTCTCGTACGGCACCGGCACCGGCCGCAGCAAGAAGGAAGCGGAACAGCAGGCGGCGGAGTCCGCGTGGCGCGGGATCCGTGCCGCCGCGGACGAGCGGATCGCGGCGGCAGCGGCCGCGGCTTCCGCTGTCGTGCCCGCCAAGGCCGAGGACGACGGGGCGCCGATGCCCGCCGATCCGACGCCGGGCGTCTGACCCTTCCTTCACCCGTCCTCAGGGACACCCGCCCGCCCCCGCACCGCGGGGGCGGGCGGCCCCGTTTGCGGCCCGCGGCGGCCGGTAGGCTCGGGCGGAGGAAGAGATCCGCGCCACTCCCGGAGGAACCACCGTGCCCGAGCTGCCCGAGGTCGAAGTCGTCCGGCGCGGACTGGAGCGCTGGGTGGCCGGGCGGACCATCGAGGACGTCGAGGTACTGCACCCGCGGGCCGTGCGCAGGCACCCCGCCGGGGGCGTGGACTTCGCCGCGCGGCTGCGGGGCGAGACCGTCGGAGTGCCCCAGCGGCGCGGGAAGTACCTCTGGCTGCCCATCGCGGGGCGGGACCTGTCCGTGCTCGGTCACCTCGGCATGAGCGGGCAGCTGCTCGTGCAGCCGGCCGACGCCCCCGACGAGAAGCACCTGAGGATCCGGGTCCGCTTCGACGACGCCGCCGGCACCGAGCTCCGCTTCGTCGACCAGCGCACCTTCGGCGGGCTCTCGCTCCACGACAACACCCCCGACGGGCTCCCCGACGTCATCGCCCACATCGCGCGCGACCCCCTGGACCCGCTGTTCGACGAGGCCGCCTACCACCTGGCGCTGCGTGCCAAGCGGAGCACCGTCAAACGGGCCCTGCTGGACCAGTCCCTGATCAGCGGGGTCGGCAACATCTACGCGGACGAGGCGCTGTGGCGCGCCCGGCTGCACTACGAGCGCCCCACCGCCACCCTCACCCGCCCCCGGAGCGCGGAACTCCTCGGGCACGTGCGGGACGTGATGAACGCGGCCCTCGCCGTGGGCGGCACCAGTTTCGACAGCCTCTACGTCAACGTGAACGGGGAGTCCGGGTACTTCGACCGCTCCCTCGACGCCTACGGGCGGGAGGACGAGCCCTGCCGACGCTGCGGTACGCCGGTGCGCCGGCGGCCGTGGATGAACCGGTCCAGCTACTTCTGCCCGCGCTGTCAGCGGCCGCCGCGCGTGGTGTCGTAGGCCTGGCGGGCGGTCAGCACCTGCTCCATGCTGCCCTCCAGGAGGTGGATCAGCGCGACCAGCCGGCCGGCGACCTCGCGGCCGAGCGGGGTCAGCTCGTAGTCGACGCGCGGCGGGTTCGTCGGCTGCGCCTCGCGGTGGACGATGCCGTCGCGCTCCAGCGCCTGAAGGGTCTGGGAGAGCATCTTCTCGCTCACGCCGTCGACCCGGCGCCGCAGCTCGTTGAAGCGGCACGGGCCCTCGCGCAGGGCGCCGACGGTGAGGCTGCCCCAGCGGCCGGTGACGTGTTCCAGGGTCTCGCGGGACGGGCAGGCGCGCGCGAAGACGTCGAAGGGCGGGGGCTCGACGGCTTCGGTGCTGACGGGGGTCTCCATGACGAAAGCGTACTCCCGCGGCGCTAACCGGGGGAGTGCGCTTTCCCGTAGTTAGCGATCATGCGGGCCGGGCGGGCTTCAGAAGCCGAAGTCCTGGGTCCACCACGGGCCGCCGTCGGCGAAGTAGGCGCCGACGCCCAGGGTGCGGAACTCGCAGTTGAGGATGTTCGCCTTGTGGCCCGGGCTGTTCATCCACGCCTTCATCACGGCCTCGGCGTCACCCTGGCCCCGGGCGATGTTCTCGCCGCCGAGACCGACGATGCCGGCGTTCTGGGCGCGGACCCAGGGGGTGTTCCCGTCGGGGTCGGTGTGGTCGAAGAAGCCCCGTACGGCCATGTCCTTGCTGAACGCCGAGGCCAGCGTCGCGAGCGGGGGGTTCGCCCGGACCGGACCGCAGCCGGCCTGCGCCCGCTCCTGGTTCACCAGGGTGACCACGGCGGCCTCCTCGGCGGAGTGGCCGTCGCCGGTCGCCGGGGCGGCGGTGGACGGGGCCGGGGTGGGCGTCGGCGTGGGCGTCGGGGTCGGAGTGGGCGTCGGCGTGGGCGTCGGCTGGGGAGGCGTCGGCTTCGGCTTCGGCGGTACCGGCTTGGGCGGTACGGGCTTTGGCAGTGCCGGCTTTGGCAGTGCCGGCTTCGGGGCGGCCGGCTTCACCGGCGCCTTGGTGGGGGCGGCCGGGGAGGGCGTCGCGGTCGCCGAGGCGGCGGGCGCGGGGGCCGAGGGAGACGGGGAGGGGGAGGCCGGCTTCGACGGGGACGTCGAGGGCGAGGGCGGGACCGAGGGGGAGGCGGTGCCCGCGCCGGGACCGGTGGAAGCGCGGCCGGACAGGTTGGCGAGGCCGCTCTGCTGCTGCCCCACCGCGTCCCGCTCGGGCGTGGCCTTGGCGCCGGCCTCGGTCTTCCCCTCCGCCTTGGTCTCGGTGCCGACGTACGGGAAGGCGCTGCCGACCGGCACCACTCCGGTGGTGATCACGGCCGCGGTGCCGAGGGCCACGGCCACGGAGACGCCGAGCAGGCCGTTGCGCACGACGGCGCGCTTACCGGCGCTGCGCGGCGCGGCGTGGAGTCCGTGGCGTCCCATGGAGGCCGACCTTTCCTTGCAAGTGCGGATGTGCTCACCCAAAAGGGTGAGGACGGGTGGAGCGCGACTTTAGCCCATGGGGCCAGGGGGGCGATGTGACCGGAATTTGTTTGCCCGGTTAGCGTTCACGCATGAATGCAGACGTGCGCATGACCGCGTGGGTACGCGGCCGTGTACAGGGAGTGGGCTTCCGTTGGTTCACCAGGGCCAATGCTCTGGAGATCGGCGGGGTCGTCGGCTTCGCGCTCAATCTCGACGACGGCCGAGTACAGGTGGTGGCCGAAGGTCAACGTGAGAATTGCCACCGGCTGCTGGAGTGGCTCACCTCCGCCGACACGCCCGGGAGGGTCGACGGAGTGACAGAGATCTGGGGCACACCGCGCGGTGGCTACGACGGGTTCGCGATCAGATGACCGATCGACTGATCATGCCCTGATCAGATCTCTCTATGGTCCGCACATGGTCGGATCTGCGCATTCATCGCCGACACGTTGCCGCGGCGCGCGAATCGTGGAAGGCTCGGAACCGAGGATGATCTCCACGCCCCTTGCGAGGGCCGGGCTGCCCGCCGATACGGGGCGTGATCGTGTTGACCGTCAAACTTTTTGGTGAGACTCTGGAAGCCCCGCGCACCTGAGCTGTTTGGCAGTAGTGGCAGTAGTAAGCGCAGTGACTGTCAGTCGCTGCCGGACATCCGCGGGTGCGATTCCCTCACGACCCACACCGCTTCGGTCGGTCACTCAGTGTGGAGGACCATCCATCATGGCAAAGGCGCTTCTCGGTTACGTCGGCGGCTCCGATCCGCGACTCCTCGCCGAGATGCGACGGCTTCAGCAGCGCGTCCAGGACCTTGAGTCCGAGCTCGTACGGATTCAGTCCGAAAATGACGCGCTGAACGCGGCCGCCGCTCAGCACGGAGACTCGCTGCTGGACAGCATCGGTATCGACGTACCCCAGGCGGAGCCTGCGCTCACCTGACCCGCGCTCAACTCGTCGCTCGACTCCAGCCCCGCATGATCTGCAAGGGACGCCTCGGCGTCCCTCTTTCTTTCCCGGCTCTCCGGCTCACCGGCGCTTTCATCGGTGAATCCGGGCGCGAAAGGTAGAGTCCGGCGGCGTGCACCTCAAGTCCCTGACCCTGCGCGGCTTCAAATCATTCGCTTCCGCAACGACCTTGCGCTTCGAGCCGGGCATCACCTGTGTGGTGGGCCCGAACGGCTCGGGCAAGTCCAATGTGGTGGACGCGCTGTCCTGGGTCATGGGCGAGCAAGGGGCCAAATCCCTGCGCGGCGGGAAGATGGAGGACGTCATCTTCGCCGGCACGACCGGGCGTCCGCCGCTCGGCCGCGCGGAGGTCTCCCTGACCATCGACAACTCCGACGGCGTACTGCCGATCGACTACGCCGAGGTCACCATCACGCGGATCATGTTCCGCGGGGGCAGCAGCGAGTACCAGATCAACGGTGACACCTGCCGCCTGCTCGACATCCAGGAGCTCCTCTCCGACTCCGGCATCGGACGCGAGATGCACGTCATCGTCGGCCAGGGCCAGCTGGACTCCGTCCTGCACGCCGATCCGATGGGCCGCCGGGCGTTCATCGAGGAGGCGGCCGGCGTACTGAAGCACCGCAAGCGGAAAGAGAAGGCGCTGCGGAAGCTCGACGCGATGCGGGCCAACCTCGCGCGCGTACAGGACCTGACGGAGGAGCTCCGCCGGCAGCTCAAGCCGCTGGGGCGGCAGGCGGCCGTGGCCCGGCGGGCGGCCGTGATCCAGGCGGACCTGCGCGACGCGCGGCTGCGGCTGCTCGCCGACGACCTCGTGACGCTGCGGGGCGCGCTGGACGCGGAGATCGCGGACGAGGCGGCGCTGAAGGAACGCAAGGAGTCCGCGGAGGCCGAGCTGGCGGCCGCGCTGCGGCGGGAGGCGGCGCTGGAGGCGTCCGTACGGGAACTCGCGCCGCGCCTTGCCCGGGCCCAGCAGACCTGGTACGAGCTGTCGCAGCTGGCCGAGCGGGTACGGGGGACCGAGTCCCTCGCGCAGGCGCGGGTGAAGTCGGCGTCGGCCCCGGTGGAGGACGAACGGCGGGGCCGCGATCCGCAGGACATGGAGCGGGAGGCCGCGCGGATCCGCGAGCAGGAGGCGGAGCTGACGGCCGCGCTGGAGGCCGCGTCGCGGGCGCTGGAGGACACCGTCGAGCACCGGGCGGAGCTGGAGCGCTCGCTGGCCGAGGAGGAGCGGCGGCTACGGGACGCGGCGCGGGCCATCGCGGACCGGCGCGAAGGGCTGGCGCGGCTGACGGGCCGGCTGGGCGCGGCCAGGTCCCGGGCGGGATCGGCGCAGGCGGAGATCGACCGGCTGGTGGCGGCGCGGGACGAGGCGCGGTCGCGGGCGGCGGCCGCGCAGGCGGAGTACGAGGCGCTGGCGGAGGAGGTCGGGGGGCTCGACGACGCGTCGGTGGAGGCGGAGTACGAGGCGGCGCGGGTCGCGCTGGCGGCGGCGGAGGCGGAGCTGCTGGCCGCGCGGGACGGGCTGGCGGAGACGGAGCGCTCGCGCGCGGCGGTGGCGGCGCGGCGGGACGCGTTGGCGCTGGGGCTGCGGCGCAAGGACGGCACCGGGGCGGTGCTGGCCGCGCGGGAGCGGCTGGAGGGGCTGCTGGGTCCGGCGGCGGAGCGGGTGTCCGTGGCGGCGGGGTACGAGGTCGCGGTGGCGGCGGCGTTGGGGGCGGCGGCCGACGCGGTGGCCGTTGCCACGGTGAGCGGGGCGGCGGCGGCGATCCGCCACCTCCGCACCACCGACGCGGGCCGCGCCACGTTCCTGATCACCCCGCCACTTCCGGCGAATCCCGCGCTCCCGGGCCAGGTTCCGTCCCCGGGCGATTCCTTGTCGCCGGGCCGTACCGAGGTGCCGGGTGACGGTGTGCTTCCCGCGCAGGGGGGTGGGGGAGGGTTTCCCCACCCCGGCCCCTCCCGGTACCGGGGCACCGTGCCTCGGGCGGGCGCCCCGGCGCCGGACGGTGTCGCCGGTCAGGTCGACCGGGGCCCGGGCGGGCAGGCGGAGCCGCACCATCAAGCCCCGCCGGCGATTGAGGCGCGGGGGTTCGGGGGCGGAGCCCCTGACGGCGGGGCCGTCGGGGTGGCGACGGCCGTCGGCCCGGGCGACGGGTCCCTGATCGTGGCGGTGGCTCCCGGTGACGGGGGCGCCGTCGGCACCGGCGGCGGGGGGCCGGGTGGCGTGCCCGCCGGGGGGTTGGTGAGCGGGGAGGACGGTGCGGTGCGGGCCCTGCGGGCGGTGTTGCGGGACTTCGTCGTCGTCCGGGGGCTCGATGAGGCGCAGGCGCTGGTCGCGGCGCGGCCCGAGGCGGTGGCCGTGACCGCCGAGGGGGACGTCCTCGGGGCGCATCTCGCGCACGGGGGGTCGGCCGGTGCGCCGAGCCTCATCGAGGTGCGGGCCGCCGTGGACGAGGCCGCGGCCGAGCTGGCCCGGCTCGACGCGCGGCGGGAGACGGCCGTCGGCCGGCGGCAGGCCGCGCAGGAGCGGCGGGAGGCGGCCGGCGCCCTCGTCGAAGACCTCGGGCGCCGCCGCCGGGCCGCCGAACAGGCCAGGTCCGGCGTCGCCCAGCAGCTCGGGCGGCTCGCCGGGCAGGCGAAGGGCGCGGCCGGTGAGGCCGAGCGCGGGGCGACGGCCGCCGCCAGGGCGCAGGACGCGCTGGAGCAGGCGCTCGCCGAGGTCGAGGAGTGCGCCGAGCGGCTCGCGATCGCCGAGGAGATGCCCGTGGAGGAGGAGCCGGACACCGCCGCGCGGGACCGGCTCGCCGCGGACGGGGCCAACGCCCGCCAGACGGAGATGGAGGCCCGCCTCCAGCTCCGTACCCACGAGGAACGGGTCAAGGGCCTGGCCGGCCGCGCCGACGGGCTGGACCGCGCGGCGCGGGCCGAACGCGAGGCCCGGCAGCGCGCCGAGCGGCGCCGGGTCCGGCTGCGGCACGAGGCCGAGGTGGCCCGGGCCGTCGCCGACGGCGCCCGGCAGCTGCTCGCGCACGTCGAGGTGTCGCTGCGCCGCGCCGAGCGGGAGCGTTCCGCCGCCGAGCACGCCAAGGGCCTGCGCGAGCGGGAGCTCGACGGCGCCCGGGGCCGCGGCCGGGACCTGAAGGGCGAGCTCGACAAGCTCACCGACTCCGTGCACCGCGGCGAGGTGCTCGGCGCCGAGAAGCGGCTGCGGATCGAGCAGGTCGAGGGCCGGGCGCTGGAGGAGTTCGGGGTGGAGGCGGCCGCGCTGGCCGCCGAGTACGGGCCGGACCAGCCGGTCCCGCCGAGCCCGCCCGCCGAGGGGGAGCGGCTGCCGGAGGATCCGGAGCACCCCCGCAACCTGCCCGGCCCCTTCGTACGGGGTGAGCAGGAGAAGCGGCTCAGGGCGGCCGAGCGGGCGTACCAGCAGCTCGGCAAGGTCAACCCGCTCGCGCTGGAGGAGTTCGCGGCGCTGGAGGAGCGGCACCAGTTCCTGAGCGAGCAGCTCGACGACCTGCGCAGGACGCGGGCCGATCTCCTTCAGGTCGTGAAGGAGGTCGACCAGCGCGTCGAGCAGGTCTTCACCGAGGCGTACCGGGACACGGCCCGGGAGTTCGAGGGCGTGTTCTCGCGGCTGTTCCCCGGCGGCGAGGGCCGGCTGGTCCTGACCGATCCGGACGACATGCTGGCCACCGGGGTGGACGTGGAGGCGCGCCCGCCCGGCAAGAAGGTGAAGCGGCTGTCGCTGCTCTCGGGCGGCGAACGCTCGCTGACGGCCGTGGCGCTGCTGGTGTCTATCTTCAAGGCGCGGCCCAGCCCGTTCTACGTGATGGACGAGGTCGAGGCCGCGCTCGACGACACCAACCTCCAGCGGCTGATCCGGATCATGGAGGAGCTCCAGGAGAGCTCACAGCTGATCGTCATCACGCACCAGAAGCGGACGATGGAGGTCGCGGACGCGCTCTACGGCGTCTCCATGCAGGGCGACGGTGTCTCCAAGGTCATCAGTCAGCGTCTCCGCTGACCTTTATCTCTTCATGTAGTGAACACAAAGAGCCCCAACCTTGTGAACAATCCGGTTCATCTTCACTCTTGACTTCGGAAAGTGAAGCCATAGGCTCTGCTGTGCCGTGTTGACGTTCAGGTGGTGGCGAGCAGTTTGCTGTGCGCCACTAGAGGAACACGAGCAACGACGAAACCCCCACACCGCCCGCCGTCGCCGCCGGGCCCCAGGAGCGCACCTTGACCAGCACAGCGAACGCACCCGCGTCGGGCGGTGGAAGCGCGGCCCGGCCCGACCACCTCGGCCACGTCATCTTCATCACCGCGGCCGCTGCCATGGGCGGCTTCCTCTTCGGTTACGACAGCTCCGTCATCAACGGAGCCGTCGTCGCCATCCGCGAACGCTTCGACGTCGGCTCGGCGGCGCTCGCCCAGGTGATCGCCGCCGCCCTGATCGGCTGCGCCTTCGGCGCCGCCACCGCCGGCCGCATCGCCGACCGGATCGGCCGAATCCGCTGCATGCAGATCGCGGCCGCCCTGTTCACCGCGAGCGCCATCGGCTCCGCCCTCCCCTTCGCCCTCTGGGACCTCGCCATGTGGCGGGTCGTCGGCGGCTTCGGCATCGGCATGGCCTCGGTCATCGGCCCCGCCTACATCGCCGAGGTCTCCCCGCCCGCCTACCGCGGCCGGCTGGCCTCCTTCCAGCAGGCGGCCATCGTCATCGGCATCGCCGTCTCCCAGCTGGTCAACTGGGCCATCCTCAACCTCGCCGACGGCGACCAGCGCGGTGAGATCGGCGGCCTGGAAGCCTGGCAGTGGATGCTCGGCGTGATGGTCGTCCCCGCCGTGCTCTACGGCCTGCTGTCCTTCGTCATCCCGGAGTCCCCGCGCTTCCTCGTCTCGGTCGGCCGTACGGAGAAGGCCAAGGGGGTCCTGCGCGAGGTCGAGGGCTCGGGCATCGACGCCGACGCCCGCATCCGCGAGATCGACCGCTCCATGCGCTCCGAGCACAAGTCCACCTTCAAGGACCTGCTCGGCGGCCGCTTCGGCTTCCTGCCCATCGTCTGGATCGGCATCGGCCTCTCGGTCTTCCAGCAGCTGGTCGGCATCAACGTGATCTTCTACTACAGCTCCTCGCTGTGGCAGTCGGTCGGCATCGACCCGAGCGCCTCGTTCCTGTACTCCTTCGAGACCTCCGTCGTGAACATCGTCGGCACCGTGATCGCGATGATCTTCGTCGACCGGATCGGCCGCAAGCCGCTCGCCCTCATCGGCTCCGTCGGCATGGCGCTGTCCCTGGGCACGGCCGCCTGGGCCTTCTCGTTCAAGACCGGGACCGGCGACGACATCTCCCTGCCGGACACCCAGGGCGTCGTCGCCCTGGTCGCGGCCAACCTCTTCGTCCTCTTCTTCGCGCTCTCCTGGGGCGTGGTGGTCTGGGTGCTGCTCGGCGAGATGTTCCCCGGCCGCATCCGCGCCGCCGCCCTCGGTGTGGCCGCCGCCGCCCAGTGGATCGCCAACTGGGTCATCACCGTCTCGTTCCCGTCGCTCTCCGACTGGAACCTGTCGGGCGCCTACATGATCTACACGTTCTTCGCCCTGCTCTCGATCCCCTTCATCCTCAAATGGGTGCCGGAGACCAAGGGCAAGGCGTTGGAGGAGATGGGGTAACCACCCCCGCCAACACCCCCTCTCCTCTTACGACAGGTGCTGCCCCCGCTCATTCCCTGAGCCGGGGCAGCACCTGTTCGCACAGCAGCTGGAGGCTGCGCCAGCCCTCGTCGACCGGCATCCCGCCGCACAGCGGGTGCAGGACCAGGTTCCCCGCCTCGCCGGCGCCCCTGGCGTACGCGACGGCCTCCACCGGGGTCAGCACCCGGTACACGCCCTCCGCGCGCAGCTCCGCGACCGTCCGCGCGCCGGACCGTACGGCGCTGCGGATGTCCTTGGACTGCCAGGAGGCGTACGTCCCGGCCTCGTGCAGGAACCGGTCGCCGTACTCCGCCCAGACCCGGTCCGGGTCCTCCGCGATGTGCAGCAGCGGGGTCTCTGCGGCGGGCATCACGCAGAAGCCCTCCGTCCCGTGCTCCGCGAGCTGCTCCCCGTAGTACGCCTCCAGCTCGGGCAGGTGCGCGCTCGGGAAGAACGGCAGCCCCAGCCGGGCCGCGCGGCGGGCGGCCGCCCGGGAGCTGCCGCCGACCAGCAGCAGCGGGTGCGGCCGGGTGAACGGGACCGGGGTGACCCGTACCGTACGGCCCCGGAACTCGAAGGGCTCGCCGGTCCACGCCTTCAGCAGGGTCTCCAGCAGCTCGTCCTGGAGCCGGCCGCGCCGGCCCCACTCCACGCCGTGCTGCTCGTACTCCTCGGGCCGGTAGCCGATGCCCGCGACCGTGACGAGGCGGCCGCCGCTGAGCAGGTCGAGGACGGCGATGTCCTCGGCCACCTTCAGCGGGTCGTACAGCGGGCCGATGATCGCCGAGACGGTGACGGCGATCCGCCGGGTCGCGCCGAAGACCGCGCCCGCGAAGGCGAACGGCGAGGGCAGCCAGTTGTTGGCGGTGCCGTGGTGCTCCTCGGTCTGGACCGTGTCGACGCCGCGGTCGTCCGCGTAGCGCGCCATCTCCAGCGCGGCCTTGTAGCGGGCGCAGAGCGTCTCGGGGGTGCCGTGCGGGTCGACGAGATTGAACCGGGCCACGGTGATGGGCATGGAGGAGTCCCCCTTCGCCGGATGTGGGTGGACGGGCGAAGGGGGACGTTAGCTGACGTTGCGTCAGTTGCCCAGGGATCCCGTGAGCGCCGGCTCCTCGGACGGGTCCGCGGACCCGGGAGCGGGGGCGGGGGCGGTGCGGGGGAGCAGCGCGTAGAGGACGGCGGACGTGAGGATGCCGGCAGCCCAGCCCAGGCCGTTGCGCCCGATCCAGGTCGAGGCGAGCGGGCCGCCGAACCAGTCGACCTTGGTGAACAGCAGGCCCACCAGCAGGGCCGCGCCCCAGGCGGTCATGGCCTGCCAGGCGAAGCCGCCCCGGTACCAGTAGGCACTGGACGGGGTGGTGTCCAGCAGCGCGGCCCCGTCGTAGGCCGTGCGGCGGAGCATGTCCACGCCGAAGACCCCGATCCACGCGGAGAACGCCACCGCCAGCAGGGTCAGGAACGAGATGAACGAGCCGAAGAAGCTGGTCGCCACCACCATCAGCAGGAAACCGAAGACCAGGCTGATGACGGCGTTGACGCTGACCGCCCACGCGCGGGGGACCTTGATGCCCAGGGTCTGCGCCGTGAACCCGGCGGAGTACATCGACATCGAGTTGATCAGCAGCATGCCGACCAGGGCGATCAGCAGGTACGGCACCGCGAGCCAGGTCGGCAGCAGCTCGCCGATGAAGGAGACCGGGTCCTGCGCGGTCGCCAGGTCGGGCGTGCCGACGGCCATCACCGCGCCCATCAGCACCATCGGCAGGACGACCACGCTCGCGCCGCCGATCGTCGCGCCGACCAGGCCCCGGGAGGAGGCGGTGCGCGGCAGGTAGCGGGTGAAGTCCGGACCGGACGGAACCCAGCTGATGCCGCCCGCCGCGATCGTGCCGATGCCCGCGATCATCATCGCCGTGGAGCCGGCCGGCTTGCCGAAGACGTCCGACCAGTCCGTGGTGGCCACCAGATAGCCGAGCACGAGCACGCTGAACCCGCCGAACAGGTACGTCGACCACTTCGAGCAGACGCGCAGCGCGTTGATGCCGAGCCCCGACACCACGAACGTGCAGGTGACGAAGAACAGCAGCGTGACCACGATCAGCGGGGTGTTCTTCCTGACGCCGAAGAGCAGGTCCAGGACGGTCAGCACCGCGTAGGCGCCGCTGACCGCGTTGATGGTCTCCCAGCCCCAGCGGGCCACCCAGATCAGCGCGCCCGGGAAGAGGTTGCCGCGCTGACCGAAGACCGCCCGGGAGAGCGCCATGCCGGGCGCGCCGCCGCGCTTGCCGGCGATGGAGATGAGCCCGACGAGCCCGTACGACACGACGGGCGCGGCGATCGCGACGACCAGCACCTGCCAGATGTTGAGCTTGTTGAAGATCACCAGGCCCGCGCCCATGGTGAGCAGCAGCACACTGATGTTGGCGGCGACCCAGGTGGGTACGAGCTCGCGGACGCGGCCGTCGCGCTCGGCGTCCGGTACGGGCTCCAGCCCGCGGGTCTCTATCGCGGCGTCCACCGCTCCGTCGGCGGACTCGGCGGGCTCGGCAGGCATGCGGTTCTCCGGGGGACGCGGTCAGGGGGAAGTCGCTCATCATCATGGATGTGCCGCTAAAACCACAAATGGCGGCGTACGGCACGATCGCCATCGCCGGGAGCCACCGCCGAGGTCCCTGCTCCGCGGCGGCCGTGGCCGATACTGGACGGGTTATGGACATCCTCATCCTTGCTGTAGTCATCGCCCTGGTCGCGGTCGGCGCGATCAGCGGGCTCGTGGTCAGCAGCCGCAAGAAGAAGCAGCTGCCGCCCACGGCGCCGCCCAGTACGCCGACCATCACTGCCCCGCCCGCCGAACCGCAGGTGGGGGAGGACGCCGCACCGACGGCCCAAGAGCCGCGCCGCACGATCGAGGAGGTCGGCCTCCCCGAGGCCGAGGCCGAGGTCGCGGAACCCGCCGCCCCGCCGGTCGCCGAGCCCGAGGCGCCCGCCGCCCCCGAGATCGAGGTGCCCGAGCCCACGGCCGGCCGTCTCGTCCGGCTGCGCGCCCGCCTCGCCCGGTCGCAGAACTCGCTCGGCAAGGGGCTGCTCACGCTGCTCTCCCGCGAGCACCTCGACGAGGACACCTGGGAGGAGATCGAGGAGACCCTCCTCATCGCCGACGTCGGTGTCGTACCGACCCAGGAGCTGGTGGACCGGCTCCGCGACCGGGTCAAGGTGCTCGGCACCCGCACCCCGGCGGACCTGCGCGCCCTGCTGAAGGAGGAGCTGCTGACCCTGGTCGGCACCGACTTCGACCGGGCCGTGAAGACCGAGGGCGGCGCCGACACCCCGGGCGTCGTGATGGTCGTCGGCGTCAACGGCACCGGCAAGACCACCACCACCGGCAAGCTGGCGCGCGTGCTCGTCGCCGACGGCCGCAGCGTGGTGCTCGGCGCGGCCGACACCTTCCGGGCCGCCGCCGCCGACCAGCTCCAGACCTGGGGCGACCGGGTCGGCGCGCGCACCGTACGCGGCCCCGAGGGCGGCGACCCCGCCTCGATCGCCTACGACGCGGTCAAGGAGGGCATCGCCGAGGGCGCCGACGTGGTGCTCATCGACACCGCCGGCCGCCTGCACACCAAGACCGGCCTCATGGATGAGCTCGGCAAGGTCAAGCGCGTCGTCGAGAAGCACGGCCCGCTGGACGAGGTCCTGCTGGTCCTGGACGCCACCACCGGGCAGAACGGCCTGACCCAGGCCCGCGTGTTCGCCGAGGTCGTGGACATCACGGGCATCGTGCTGACCAAGCTCGACGGCACCGCCAAGGGCGGCATCGTCGTCGCCGTCCAGCGCGAGCTGGGCGTCCCGGTGAAGCTGATCGGTCTCGGGGAGGGCGCCGACGACCTGGCCCCGTTCGAGCCGGAGGCGTTCGTGGACGCCCTGATCGGCGACTGAGCGCGCCGTCCCGAAGGCGAGTGAGTGCCCCGTGTCCGGCCGGACACGGGGCACTCGTCCGTACGGGGCGGAGCGACAGGGCCCGGCTAGCGGCGGAACCGGTGGCAGAGGTACGCCAGGGTGCCGAGCAGCAGCCGGGCCTGCGGGGGGCCGCCCGCCGAGTCCAGCGCCGGCGGCCGCAGCCAGCTGACCGGACCGAGCCCCGCGAAGTCGGACGGCGGGGCGGTGACGAACGCCCCGGGGCCCAGCGCGCGCAGGTCGAGGTCCGCGTCGTCCCAGCCCATCCGGTACAGCAGCTGCGGCAGCTCGGCCGCGGCGCCCGGGGCCACGAAGAACTGGGCCCGGCCGTCCGGGGTCGCGGTGACCGGTCCCAGCGGCAGGCCCATCCTCTCCAGCCGCACCAGCGCGCGCCGGCCGGCCTCCGCGGAGACCTCGATGACGTCGAAGGCGCGGCCCACCGGGAGCAGCACCGCCGCGCCGGGGTATTCGCCCCAGGCCTCGGTGACCTCGTCCAGGGTTGCCCCGGCCTTGACGGTCGGAGCGAAGTCCAGCGGATGCGCCCCGGGCGCGCTGCAATTCGTATGACCGCAGGAGCACTGGCGGGCGGGGGCCGCGGCGCGGGCGCCCGGGACCGCGTCCCAGCCCCACAGCCCGGTGTACTCCGCCACCGCCGTGCACTCCGACGTCCGGCCGCGGCGCCGAGCGCCGGAACGGAATTCCCTGGTGCTGCGACTGCCGCCGATCGTGAAGCCCATGCCCATGCCCCCTCCAACGGGTCGGACGCGCCGGTGGTTACGACGTAGGCGGGACCGGATGGGAGCCGTGTGCCGAGCGATCCCCGCCCGGCGCACTCCTCGCCGCGCGCGCCCCGGCGCACTCCTGTCCACCCGATCGATTTCGCCTAGGTGTCAAGTGAATCGCGCCTGGCCGGTGGCTAGTTCATTCGAAGGGGTGGCGAATGGTGGCGTTTCTGGAATCGACCTCGCGGTGGAGGTGATCGTAGGATTACTTTCAGTGCACGAACCCGGAAGGCGTATCGAGCGTGGGTATGCCGGAGGCAATCGGTGGAGGACCTGTGAAGGTCCCAGGCGGCGCGGGCCGCCCCGGCCAGGGTTTCGTGTGAAGAAGCTGAGCGGATGGGGGCGTTCCTGTGGGCGGCAACGGCGCAAGCGGAACGAGTGCGGAGTCCGATGTGTCGTCCGAGTCGGAAGTGCCGCCGGGGACCGCCGATCGCAACGAACAACTGACGTCGTGGTTCGTGCGCAGCGGTTGGTCCAAGGGCGAACTCGCCCGCCAGGTCAACCGCCGCGCCCGCCAGATGGGCGCCCACCACATCAGCACGGACACCTCCCGGGTGCGCCGCTGGCTCGACGGCGAACAGCCCCGCGAACCCGTCCCGCGGATCCTCTCCGAGCTGTTCTCCGAACGCTTCGGCTCCGTCGTCGCCATCGAACAGCTCGGCCTGCGCACCGCCCACCAGACCCCCTCGGTCTCCGGCGTGGACCTGCCCTGGGCCGGACCCCAGACCGTCGAGCTGCTCGGCGAGTTCTCCCGCAGCGACCTGATGCTGGCCCGGCGCGGGTTCCTCGGGACCTCGCTCGCCCTCTCCGCCGGCCCCGCCCTCATCGAGCCCATGCAGCGCTGGCTCGTCCCGGTCCCGGCCGCCGACCCCGGACCGCGCACCGGGGGCGGACCGGCGGGCCCCTCCGGGCACCGGCCCCCGCGGCTGTCCGGCCCGGAGCTCGACCTCCTCGAAGCCACCACCGTGATGTTCCGCCAGTGGGACGCCCAGTGCGGCGGCGGACTGCGCCGCAAGGCCGTCGTGGGCCAGCTCCACGAGGTCACCGACCTGCTCCAGGAGAACCACCCGGCCCCGGTCATGAAGCGGCTCTTCAAGGTCGCCGCCGAGCTCTCCGAACTGGCCGGCTGGATGAGCTACGACATCGGCCTGCACCCGACCGCGCAGAAGTACTTCGTCCTCGCCCTGCACGCCGCGAAGGAGGCCGGGGACAAGCCGCTGGGCTCGTACATCCTCTCCAACATGAGCCGCCAGATGATCCACCTCGGCCGCCCCGAGGACGCCCTGGAACTCATCCACCTCGCCCAGTACGGCAGCCGCGACTGCGCGGGCCCCCGCACCCAGGCCATGCTGTATGCGATGGAGGCCCGCGCCTACGCCAACATGGGCCAGCCCAGCCGCTGCAAGCGGGCCGTCCGGATGGCCGAGGACACCTTCGGAGACCTCGCCTTCGGCAGCGAGCCCGAGCCCGACTGGATCCGGTTCTTCTCCGAGGCCGAGCTCAACGGCGAGAACTCGCACTCGTACCGCGATCTGGCCTACGTGGCCGGGCGCAGCCCCACCTACGCCTCCCTCGCCGAACCGGTGATGGCGCGGGCCGTCGAACTCTTCGAGAAGGACGAGGAGCACCAGCGCTCCTACGCCCTCAACCTCATCGGCATGGCCACCGTCCACCTGCTCCAGCGGGAGCCCGAGCAGGCCACCGTCCTCGTCGGACGCGCGCTTGACGTGGCCGGAAAGGTGCGGTCCGAAAGGGTGAACACCCGGCTGCGCAAGACCGTGGACACCGCCGCGCGTGAGTACGGCGACGTCGCCGAGGTGGTCCGGCTGACCGACCACCTCGCCTCCCGGCTCCCCGAGGCCGCGGAGGCCGTCTGACGGCCCTGTGGCCGCCCCCAAGGCGCCGGCCGCGGCAGTCCACCCCGTGAAGCCCGATCAGGCTCCCCCAGCCAGGTCTCCCAGGGTGCTGCCGCGGCCGGTCCCGTGAACGATCCGTTCATGGACGCGTAACACGTACGTCCTCTTCGTCATCGGCGTGAAACACGCAGCGGCGCCGCCGGAAACCGGCCTGCGCGAATCTCAGGGCCAATAACCGGCCAGTCCCCAGGCGGGGCCACCCCCACTCCCAGGCCCCACGCCTTGCGCCGCTCAGGTTTTCACGCTCGCCCGCACGCGAACGTACCGACGACGAGGAGACGCCGATGGCATCAGCCATCACGACCCTCGCGGCAGACGCCCCGACGCTGTCTGCCGCGAACACCGGGTTCATGCTCATCTGCTCCGCCCTGGTCATGCTGATGACCCCGGGACTCGCCTTCTTCTACGGAGGCATGGTCCGCGTCAAGAGCAGCCTCAACATGCTGATGATGAGCTTCATCAGCCTCGGGATCGTCACGATCCTCTGGGTCCTCTACGGTTTCAGCCTCGCCTTCGGCACCGACTCCGGCTCCCTCATCGGCTGGAACTCCGACTACGTCGGCCTCAGCGGCATCGGCATCACCGAGCTGTGGGACGGCTACACCATCCCGGTGTACGTCTTCGCCGTCTTCCAGCTGATGTTCGCCGTCATCACCCCGGCCCTGATCAGCGGCGCCCTCGCCGACCGCGTCAAATTCAGCGCCTGGGCCCTGTTCACGGCCCTCTGGGTCACCGTCGTCTACTTCCCCGTCGCCCACTGGGTCTGGGGCGCCGGCGGCTGGCTCTTCGAACTCGGCGTGATCGACTTCGCGGGCGGCACCGCCGTCCACATCAACGCGGGCGCGGCGGCCCTCGGCGTCATCCTGGTCATCGGCAAGCGCGTCGGCTTCAAGAAGGACCTGATGCGCCCGCACAGCCTCCCCCTCGTGATGCTGGGCGCCGGTCTGCTCTGGTTCGGCTGGTTCGGCTTCAACGCGGGCTCCTGGCTCGGCAACGACGACGGCGTCGGCGCGGTCATGTTCGTCAACACCCAGGTCGCCACCGCCGCCGCCATGCTCGCCTGGCTCGGCTACGAGAAGCTGCGCCACGGCTCCTTCACCACCCTCGGCGCCGCCTCCGGCGCCGTCGCCGGGCTCGTCGCGATCACCCCCTCCGGCGGATCCTGCTCCCCGCTCGGCGCGATCGCCATCGGCGCCATCGCCGGTGTCGTCTGCGCCATGGCCGTCGGCCTCAAGTACAAGTTCAACTTCGACGACTCCCTCGACGTGGTCGGCGTCCACCTCGTCGGCGGTGTCATCGGCTCCCTCCTCGTCGGCTTCTTCGCCACCGGAGGCGTCCAGTCCGACGCGGCCGGCCTCTTCTACGGCGGCGGCCTGGCACAGCTCGGCAAGCAGGCCATCGGAGTCTTCGCCGTCCTCGCCTACTCTCTGGTCGCGTCCGCGCTGCTCGCCTTCCTCCTCGACAAGACGATCGGGATGCGGGTCACCGAGGACGACGAGGTCTCCGGCATCGACCAGGTCGAGCACGCCGAGACCGCCTACGACTTCAGCGGAGCCGGTGGCGGCGCCTCCTCCCGGAGCACCGCCGTCCCCGTGTCCGTCGCCGCCGCGAGCAAGAAGGTTGACGCATGAAGCTGATCACCGCGATCGTGAAGCCGCACCGCCTGGACGAGATCAAGGACGCCCTCCAGACGTTCGGGGTCCAGGGCCTCACGGTCACCGAGGCCAGCGGCTACGGCCGCCAGCGCGGCCACACCGAGGTCTACCGCGGCGCCGAGTACACCGTGGACCTCGTACCGAAGATCCGCATCGAGGTGCTCGTCGACGACGACGCGGCCGATGACGTCATGGACGTCATCGTTTCCGCCGCCCACACCGGCAAGATCGGTGACGGCAAGGTGTGGAGCGTCTCCGTGGACTCGGTCGTCCGGGTCCGTACCGGCGAGCGCGGCGCCGAAGCGCTCTAGGCGACGGGAGCCACCGGGTGACGAGCGTCGAGAACACGACCACGGATCCGACCGATCCGACCGATCCGGCCGGTCAGGCCGGCCCCGGACCCGGCGGCTACGCCGCGGCCCGGCTGCGACTCCTCCAGGAGGAGTCGCGGTCCGGGCCCTCCCGGCGTTCCGCCCTGGCCGGACTGACCGACGACTGGCTGGGCGCGCTGTTCGCGGCCGCCGTACGGGAAACCGGCGTACGGGGTGCGGCCCTGGTCGCCGTCGGCGGCTACGGGCGGGGCGAGCTCTCCCCGCGCAGCGACCTCGACCTGCTGCTGCTCCACGACGGCAAGGCCGCTCCGCGGGCGCTGAGCGCGCTCGCCGACCGGCTCTGGTACCCCGTCTGGGACCTGGGCGTGGCCCTGGACCACTCGGTACGGACCCCCGCCGAGGCGCGCAAGACCGCCTCCGAGGACCTCAAGGTGCACCTCGGGCTGCTCGACGCGCGGCCCGTCGCCGGTGACGCGGGGCTCCTCGCGGGCCTGCGGACCTCCGTACTGGCCGACTGGCGCAACCAGGCCGCCAAACGGCTGCCGCAGCTGCACTCCCTGTGCCGGGAGCGGGCCGAGCGGGCCGGGGAGCTGCGGTTCCTTCTGGAGCCCGACCTCAAGGAGGCCCGCGGCGGCCTCCGGGACGCCACCGCCCTGCGGGCGGTCGCCGCCTCCTGGCTCGCCGACGCCCCGCGCGAGGGACTGGCCGAGGCCCGGCGCCGGCTGCTGGACGCCCGGGACGCGCTGCACCTGGTGACGGGCCGGGCGACCGACCGGCTCTCGCTCCAGGAGCAGGACCAGGTCGCCGCCCGGCTCGGGCTGCTGGACGCCGACGCGCTGCTGCGGGAGGTGTACGAGGCCGCCCGGGTCGTCGCGTACGCCGGTGACGTGACCTGGCGGGAGGTCGGGCGGGTGCTGCGCGCCCGGGCGGCCCGGCCGAGGCTGCGCGGGCTGCTGGGCGCCCGGGGGCAGGCGGCGGCCGAGCGGGCGCCGCTCGCCGAGGGGGTCGTGGAGTCCGAGGGGGAGGCCGTGCTGGCCCTGGCGGCGCGGCCCGACCGGGACCCGGTGCTGCCGCTCCGGTTCGGGGCGGCGGCCGCGCAGGCGGGCGTGCCGGTGTCGCTGCACGCCGTACGGCGCCTCGCGGCGCAGGCGAAGCCGCTCCCGGTGCCGTGGCCGGCGGAGGCGCGGGAGCAGCTGGTGACCCTGCTGGGGGCGGGGGAGCCGACGGTCGTGGTGTGGGAGGCGCTGGAGGCCGAGGGCCTGATCACGCGGCTGCTGCCCGACTGGGAACGGGTGCGGTGCCGCCCGCAGCGCAACCCCGTGCACACCTGGACGGTCGACCGGCACCTGATCGAGACGGCGGTACGGGCCTCCGCGCTGACCCGTCGCGTGAGCCGGCCGGACCTGCTGCTGATGGCGGCCCTGCTGCACGACATCGGCAAGGGCTGGCCCGGGGACCACGCGGTGGCGGGCGAGACCATCGCGCGCGACGTGGCGCAGCGGATGGGCTTCGACGCGCGGGACGTCGCCGTGCTGGGCGTCCTCGTACGGCACCACCTGCTGCTGATCGACACCGCCACCCGGCGCGACCTCGACGACCCGGCGACCGTGCGCTCGGTGGCGGAGGCGGTGGGATCGCCGGGGACGCTGGAGATACTGCACGCCCTGACGGAGGCGGACGCGCTGGCCACCGGGCCGGCGGCGTGGAGCGCGTGGCGCGGCTCGCTGGTGGCGGACCTGGTCTCGCGGGTGGCGTCGGTCCTGCGGGGCGCGGCCCCGCCGGTCTCGGAGGCCGAGATTCCTTCGACGGAGCAGGAACGCCTGGCGGTGGAGGCGCTGCGCACCGGGGAGCCGGTGCTGGCGCTGCACGCCCGCCAGGAGGAGGACGTGGTCGGGGTGGAGCTGGTCGTCGCCGTCCCCGACCAGCCGGGGGTCCTCCCGGCGGTCGCGGGCGTCCTGGCGCTGCACCGGCTCACGGTCCGCGCCGCCGACCTGCGCTCGCTGGAGCTCCCGGACCGGCTGGGCGAGGTGCTGGTGCTGCGGTGGCGGGTGGCGGCCGAGTACGGGGCGCTGCCGGAGGGGGCCCGGCTGCGGACGGACCTGATCCGGGCGCTGGACGGCTCGCTGGACGTCCCGGCGAAGCTGGCGGACCGGGAGGCGGCGTACCCGCGCCGGCGGGGCGTCGTCCCGCCGCCGCCGCGGGTGACGGTGGTCCCGGACGTGTCCTCGCTGGCCACGGTCCTGGAGGTGCGCGCCCCGGACGCGGTGGGGCTGCTGCACCGGATCGGGCGGGCGCTGGAATCCGCCGGGGTCCGCGTCCGCAGCGCGCACGTCTCGACCCTCGGCGCCAACGCGGTCGACTCCCTGTACGTCGTCGACCCGGACGGCAAACCCCTCACCGCCCCGGCGGCCACCGCGCTGGCCGCGACCCTGGAAGCCGCCCTCCGCTGACCCGGGGCCCGGGCCCCGCGCGGCGGCGGCCGTCGCGCGCGGGCCGGGGGCGGGCCGGGCTCGGGTCCGGGAACGGGCGGGTCCCCGGACAGGGGAAGGGCCCGATACCCTGGGGGGCGACCACACGCCCCCGACCCGAGGAATCGCGACCACCGTGTTCGATACGCTTTCCGACCGCCTCAGCGCGACCTTCAAGTCCCTCCGGGGCAAAGGTCGCCTCTCCGAGCAGGACATCGACGCTGCGGCGCGGGAAATCCGTATCGCCCTCCTTGAGGCCGACGTCGCCCTCCCGGTCGTCCGCTCCTTCATCGCGAACGTCAAGGAGCGCGCCCGCGGCGAAGAGGTCTCCAAGGCCCTGAACCCGGGCCAGCAGGTCCTCAAGATCGTCAACGACGAGCTCGTCTCGATCCTCGGCGGCGAGACCCGCCGCCTGCGCTTCGCGAAGACCGCGCCCACCGTGATCATGCTCGCGGGTCTCCAGGGTGCCGGTAAGACCACCCTCGCCGGCAAGCTCGGCCTGTGGCTGAAGGGGCAGGGCCACGCCCCGCTCCTCGTGGCCTGCGACCTCCAGCGCCCCAACGCCGTGAACCAGCTCAGCGTCGTCGCCGAGCGCGCCGGCGTGGCCGTCTACGCGCCCGCCCCCGGCAACGGCGTCGGTGACCCGGTCCAGGTCGCCAAGGACTCCATCGAGTACGCGCGCACCAAGCAGTTCGACATCGTCATCGTCGACACCGCCGGCCGCCTCGGCATCGACCAGGAGCTGATGCAGCAGGCCGCGGACATCCGCGACGCCGTCAGCCCGGACGAGATCCTCTTCGTCGTCGACGCCATGATCGGCCAGGACGCGGTCAACACCGCCGAGGCCTTCCGCGACGGCGTCGGCTTCGACGGCGTCGTGCTCTCCAAGCTCGACGGCGACGCCCGAGGCGGTGCCGCGCTCTCCATCGCGCACGTCACCGGCAAGCAGATCATGTTCGCCTCGAACGGCGAGAAGCTCGACGAGTTCGACGCGTTCCACCCCGACCGCATGGCGGGCCGGATCCTCGACATGGGTGACATGCTCACCCTCATCGAGCAGGCCGAGAAGACCTTCAGCCAGGCCGAAGCCGAGAAGATGGCGGCCAAGCTGGCGAAGGGTCCCAAGGAGTTCACGCTCGACGACTTCCTGGCCCAGATGGAGCAGGTCCGCAAGATGGGCTCCATCTCCAAGCTCCTCGGCATGCTGCCGGGCATGGGTCAGATCAAGGACCAGATCAACAACATCGACGAGCGCGACGTGGACCGCATGGCGGCGATCATCAAGTCGATGACCCCGGCCGAGCGCCAGGACCCGCACCTCATCAACGGCTCGCGCCGCGCCCGTATCGCCAAGGGTTCCGGCGCCGAGGTCAGCGCCGTGAAGTCGCTCGTGGAGCGCTTCTTCGAGGCCCGCAAGATGATGTCCCGCATGGCCCAGGGCGGCGGGATGCCCGGCATGCCCGGCATCCCGGGCATGGGTGGCGGCCCCGGCCGGCAGAAGAAGCAGGTCAAGCAGGCCAAGGGCAGGCGCAAGAGCGGCAACCCGATGAAGCGCAAGGAAGAAGAGGCCGCTGCGGCCGCCCGTCGCGAGCAGGGCCCGCAGGCCGTCGAGCCCGCCGCCGGCAACCCGTTCGGGCTGCCCGCCGGCGGCCAGGACGGCCAGGACTTCGACCTCCCGGACGAGTTCAAGAAGTTCATGAAGTAGCCCGTGCGCGGGTGGGGCCCCGGTCGTCGTGACGGCCGGGGCCCTTGCCGTACGCCCGGCCGAGCGCGTCGTACTGCCCCACCAGCCGCGCGGACCCGCCGGACAGCCCGGCGACGACCGCGACCCGGCTGCGGGTGACGAAGATCTGGGTGCGGAAGGCCAGGACCACCGTGTCCCCGGCCCGCACCCGCCCGGCGCCGCCCGCCGGGGCCGCGAGCAGGCGGTAGTAGTCGATGTTCCCGGCCGGGGCCTCCTCGACCGCCAGGCGAGCGCCGGTCCGCGCGAGCAGCGCGCCCCGGATCACCGCGCGCGGGTAGAACCCGCCCCCGTACACCGCCGGACGGCCGTCGGCGAGGGTGTGCGCCACCTCGGTCACGTACACGTACGCGGGCCGCTCCGGCTGCCGCCGGTCCACGGCGTGCAGCGGGGTCGTGCCCGTCAGGGCGTGCCCCGGCTCCCCGTGGGTGGCGCCGTGCTCCGCCAGCAGCGGCAGCGCGGCCACCGAGGTGGCGCCCGGCGCGCTCAGCTTCAGCCCCGTGTGCCCGCGCGCCGCCAGCGCCGCCCGCGCCGCGACCGCCCGCGCCAGGTTCGCGGTCGGCCCGGGCAGCCCCGACACGGGGTCGCACACCACGCACGGGAACGCCGTCACCCCCGCGATCCGGATCCCCGGCAGCCGCTCCAGCCGCTCGGCGTACCCCTCCAGCGCCTCCGGCGGTACGCCGCCCTCCTGCCCGGCGAACCCCGTCCCCGCGGCCGCCTCCAGCCGTACCAGCACGTCCTGTACGAAGCCCAGCGCGCGCGCCGCGGCGGAGACGGCCCGCGCGTTGTCGAGGTCGAACACCGTCACCGCCTCCGGGCGCCAGGCCAGCAGCTCCGGCAGCGCCCGGCGCGGGATCTGTACGAGGTGCCCCAGGTTCCCGGCCCGGACCCCGGCGGCCCGCAGCGCCCGCGCCTCGGCGGGGTCGATCGCCGCGAAGGCCGGCAGGTGGCGGGCGACGGCCCGGACCAGCTCGGGGCTGCGCCCGAACTGCTTGGCCACGCACCACAGGCCCAGCCCGTACCGCTCCGCCCCGGCGGCGAGCGCGGCCGCGTTGGCCTCGACGGCGTCCAGGTCCAGCACGTACGTGTCGGGCGGGATCACCCCCGCGCCGTGCAGGGCGGCGGCCGCCTCGGCCAGCGCCGGATTGCGCCCGAGCACCGCGTCCAGGAACATCAGCGGCCGCCTTCCCGGTCCCGGCCCCGGTCCAGCTCCACGAGCGAGCGGCGCAGGATCCCCAGGACCAGATCCGCCCCGGCCCGCATCGGGTTGATCCGCACCGTCCGGTCGGCGAGCCCGGGGGAGTCCGCCAGCGAGGAGCCCGACAACCGGTAGAACAGCGGGGCGATCTCGTACCGGGAATTGCACCCCACCGGATACGGCGCCGCCCCGAACCGGGCCGCGACGGCCGGCAGCTCCCGCGCCACCGGCCGCTCCAGGCGCACCAGCACGCACCGGTCCTGCGCGTTCGCGATCCGCACCTCCGCGACCCCCGGCACCTCCCCGGCCGCCAGCCGGGCGGCCACCTCCCGCGTCACCTGTGACTGGAGCGCCCACATGACCGGGACGTGGGTGAGCGCCCGCAGCGCGTCCAGTGCCTGCTGCCCCTGGACCTGCCCGCCGCCGGAGTAGTTGTCGCGGCGGACCCGCCCGACCAGATCGCGGGCCCCGGCGACCACCCCGACCCCCTCGGGCCCGTGCAGCTTGAACAGGGAGAAGCAGGAGGCGTCGGCGCCCAGCTCCACCCCGCACGCCGGGACCCGCAGCACGGCGTAGTTGTCGTCCACGACCGTCCGCACCCCGGCGGCCGCGCAAGCGGCGAGCACCTCCCCCGGATCGTAGGAGTCCCCGAGCCGCTGGCGGGTGTGCTGCACGTAGGCGAACCGGAACCGCCCGCCCGCCAGCGCCTCCTTGAGGTCGCGGGGCCGGTTGAAGTCCGTCTCCACGCACTCCACGCCCAGCCCCCGCAGGGTGACGGCCGTGCTCCGGTACACCGGCGCCCGGTGGATCAGCAGCGGTTCCCCGGCGCTCACCGCGGCGCCCAGCGCGGCCCGGATGGCGCCGGTCCCGGCGCCCTGCACCAGCGCGGCGTCCTCGGCCCCCAGGAACTCGGCGAGCACCGCCTCGACCCGGGCGGTCGTCCGGGGCCGCCCCAGCCCGGGGACCACCCCGGCGTCCGCCTCGAAGAGCTGCGGGCCCTCGAAACGGGCCGCGACGCACTCCAGCAGCCGGAACTGGCGGGCCACCGCGTCCGCGAGCGGGATCGTGGCCAGCGGGAACGTCTCGGGAAGCCGCGTCACCGGCACTCCTCCTCCACGAGGTCGGCGCCGGGATCGGCGTCGGTGTCGGCTTCGGTGTCGGCTTCGGCGCCGGTCAGGAACCGGAGCACATTGCGCCGGGTCATCAGGTCGATCAGGTCCTCGCCCACCCCCGCCGCCCGCAGCCGGGGCAGGAACGAGCGGAACAGGTGCCCGTACCCCTGGCCGCCGCGCGCCGACAGGTAGCCGCGCCGGGAGACGTCGCAGCTCAGCAGCGCCCGGTCGGCGTACCCGGCCTCCAGCAGGGCGAGCAGCAGCCGCAGCCGTACGGCGTCGCTGCGGTAGTGCTCCTTGCCCACGGTGTCGAAGGCGACGTACGCCCCCGCCGCCGCCATCTCCCGGTGCGCCGCGGGGTCGTCCAGCAGGTCCTGGTGCCCCACGCAGACCCGGTGCGGCGCCAGCCCGGCGCCGGTCAGCAACTCCAGCTGGGCCCGGCCGCCCCGCCCCAGCCCGGCGTGCGTGGACACCGAGAGCCCCGTCGCCGTGGCGGCCCGCGCGGCGGCCAGCAGCGAGCGGGCCTCGGGCTCGCTGGGCCGGTCGCCGTGGCTGCCGACCTCGCCGATGACCCCTGGGCGGATGCCGGTGGCGCCGATTCCGCCCTCGATCTCGGCGATCAGCGTCGCGGCGAGCTCCGCCACGTCCGCGCGCCCGACCTCCGCCGGGTGGAACCCCTCGTGGTACCAGCCCGTGCCCGCCACCACCGGCACTCCGCAGGCCCCCGAGATCCGGGCCAGCGCCGCGGCGTCGCGGCCCATGCCCCGGCAGGTCAGCTCCACCACGAGGGAGAGCCCGAACTCCTCGCGCAGGGCGGCGAGCTCCGCGGTGACGGCGGGCCCGTCGGCCGCCGGGTCCAGGGCGGCGGCCGCGTCCCCCGCCCGGCTCAGGTCCAGGGCGAGGTGCTCGTGGGCCAGCGCGGGCCCCCGTACGGCCGTGGCCGCCAGCGGCCCCAGTACGGTCCGCAGCGTGCGCACGGCGACGGCCGTCATGCCGGACCTCCCGCCACCGGGGTGAACAGGCCCAGCCAGTACAGCCCGTTGAGCGCCACACCGCCGGCGAGCACGGCGGCCGGGGCGGCGGCCATCCGTACCACCGGCCGGCCCATCGCCTCGTTGAGCAGGTACAGCCCGCCGCAGATCAGGATGCCGAGCCCGCCGCCCATCGCGTTGGCGGCCATCAGCGAGCCGAAGAGGATGGCGAGCCCCAGCGCGTCCCCGATGGCCGCGCGCAGGTGCTCCGAACAGTCGCGGACGCTCGGCAGCCGGCCCAGCGCCCTGCCGATGGAGGACAGCGCGAGGACTTCGAGGGCGAAGACGAGGGCGCCGACGGCGGCCGCCACGAAGGGGTTCGGCAGCAGGTACCCGATCGGGTACACGAGGGTGAAGCCCGCGATCCCGTACGCGCCGGAGGCCAGGGCGGTCGTCGCGATCAGCGGGAGGAAGCCGAACACCCGGTAGAAGTCGACCTGCGCGGCCTCGGCGTACTGGCCCTTCGCGATGAGGAAACTGGTCGCCTCGCCCCCGCCGAACACCTTCATCTGGGCGAGTGCGCAGACGCCCGCGCCGAGCGCCATGAACAGCGGCAGGTGACGCCGCAGCCGGGCCGCCCCGGAGCTGAACAGCGAGGCCATCGGATCCTCGGCGCCCGGGCCCGGACCCCCGCCCCCGCCCACGCCCCCGGCCCCTTCCGCGGCCACGGTCCCCGAGGCCCGTGCGGTCCGCACGTCGGCGGCCACCGCGAAGCCGATCAGCATCAGCACGCCCACCGCCATGGCGGGCGCGCCCGCGAACACCCCCGGCCACACCCGCATCGTCAGGACCACCAGTCCCAGCGTCACGGCGCCCGTCAGACCGCCCCGCAGCCGCCCGAACTGCTTGGTCACCGCGAGCGCCGGGAACAGCGCGAACAGGAACAGGATCGGCGTGGACATCTGCCGCATGGCCGTCAGGAAGTCGACCGGCAGCCCGTGCGCCAGCTCGTTCGCGCCGCCCAGGCCGTAGACGACGACGGCGCCCCAGGCCGCGCCGAGCAGCGGGGCCAGCCACCGGCGCGGGGCGAGGATGCCGAGCACATCGGTCGGCAGGAACAGCAGCCAGGGGTTGAGCACCCCGGTGGACAGCGCCATCGGCGCCCCGAGCCCGAACACGAACCCGGCCGAGAGCCCGAAGGACACGGCGCCGGTCGCGTTGCGGGTGGCGCGCCCGTGGATGAAGTCGAGCATGAACGGGCGTACCCCGTCGTTGAAGACGGCCAGTGCCATGTGCGCGGCCCCCGCGGTCAGCGCGCACACCCCGACGACCAGCAGCTTCTGGGCCGGCGAGAAGTCCAGGCCGGCGGCGTCCGCGGCGGCGGCGAGGGCGGTGCCCACCCGGGGTCAGACGGTCCGGGCGGCGATGGCGCGGGCCATCAGCGGGGCGAGCGTGTCGATCCGGTCGAGGGCGAAGCCGAACACCCGCTTGCCCTCCGCCAGCAGGGCCGTGACATCCGCCTCGGTGGGGACCGACCGGCCGAAGGTGTGGCAGTCGGCGCGGCCCAGCAGACCGACGAGCACCCCGAGGGAGGCGCCGGCGCCGGTGTGGCAGGTCCCGAGGAAGTAGTCGGCCCGGCCCGCGCTGAGCGCCGCCGCCGCGTCCATGTCGTTGGAGACGGCGATCTCGATGCCGGCGATGCCGAGGCCGGTGACGGCGGTGACCACTTCGGCCTTGCCGACGCCACCGGTGAGGATCTTCGCCATGGTCGTGCTCCTTGCTCTGCGCGCCGGATCTGCGCGAAGGGTCAGCGGGACGGGTCAGCGGGACGGGTTCTCAAGGGGACGGGCGGCGAGTGCGGCGAGGTGCAGGCCCAGGAAGCCGATCTCGGCGGCGGGCAGCAGGGCGCCGAGGGAGCCCGCCGCGCGCCCGGAGATGGCGCGGGCCCGCTCCACGGCCTCGGGGTGACCGGCCAGCTCGGCGGCCACCCGCTCGTCGGCGTCGCCGGGCTCGACGGGCTCCCCGTCCAGCACCCGGGTCAGGGCCAGCAGCAGATGGCTCGTCAGCATCCCGGCCGTGGCCTCCGTGACGGTCCGGCCCTCGGCCGCGAGCGCGCGAAGCTCGGCGGTGACGAACGCGGCGACCTCGGGGCGGACCCGGCCGCTGTCCCGGAAGAGCCGGATGCGGAGTGCGAGCTGATCGTCCACGGCCGTCCTCGGTCGTCTGCGCGGTCTTCCGGGGCGGTGCGCGGGCCGGTACCCGTGGTCATCCGGGTGGCCGGATCTCGCCCGGGGCCACAATGGTCGATCAGCGCCCCGGCACCCGCCCCGACGCCCCGGGGGACCCGGCGCGGACCCGTCCGGCGGCGCCGGGACTCACCCGGTCGGCGGCCCGCGCGGACGGAAGTCCTGCGAGCGCGATGCCCCGGTACGTCCCTTATCGTCGGCCGGGAGGACGGCAGAAGGAGGCCCCGTGCCCACGCCTACCCCCGTGCCCCCGCGCGACCGGGCCGATACGCCCTGGCGCTCGGAGGGCGCCCCGCCCGGTCCGCCGCCGAAGAGGCGGATGCCCGGCGGCTGGCGGGGACTGATCCTCGCTGCCCTGATCGTCTACCTGGTGACCAACCTGGTCCTGTCCTTCTTCAACGAGGGCGACGAGCCGGTCATCTCGTACACGGAGTTCAGCGAGCAGGTGGCCGCCGGCAACGTCTCGAAGATCTACTCCAAGGGCGACGCCATCCAGGGCCAGCTGAAGGCCAAGCGACCGCTGCCGGACGGCGACAAGGGCGACTACACGAAGTTCGTCACCCAGCGCCCGGCCTTCGCCGACGACCAGCTGTGGGCCAACCTCACCAAGCAGAACGTCACCGTCACGGCCTCCCCGGTCGTCGTCCAGCGCAGCTTCCTGGCCAACCTGCTGCTCTCACTGGCCCCCATGCTGCTGCTGGTCCTGCTCTGGGTGCTCGTCGCCCGGCGGATGTCCGGCATGGGCGGCATGGGCGGGCTGGGCCGCAAGGCACCGCCCAAGCCCGTCGAACTCGCGGGTGCCAAACGGACCACCTTCGAGGACGTCGCCGGCATCGACGAGGTCAAGGGCGAGCTCAACGACGTCGTGGACTTCCTCAGGAACCCGCAGCAGTACCAGCGGCTGGGCGCCCGGATGCCCGGCGGGGTCCTGCTGGCCGGAGCGCCCGGCACCGGCAAGACCCTGCTGGCGCGGGCCGTCGCCGGCGAGGCCGGGGTGCCGTTCTTCTCCGCCTCCGCCTCCGAGTTCATCGAGATGATCGTCGGCGTGGGCGCCTCCCGGGTCCGCGAACTCTTCGCCGAGGCGCGCAAGGTGGCCCCCGCGATCGTCTTCATCGACGAGATCGACACCATCGGCCGGGTCCGCGGCGGCGGCGCCGCCATGGGCGGCCACGACGAGCGCGAACAGACCCTCAACCAGATCCTCACCGAGATGGACGGGTTCTCCGGCTCGGAGGGCGTGGTCGTCCTGGCCGCCACCAACCGGCCCGACGTCCTGGACCCGGCACTCACCCGGCCCGGCCGCTTCGACCGCACGGTGGCGGTCTCCCCGCCGGACCGGTCCGGCCGCGAGGCCATCCTGCGCATCCACACCCGGGACATCCCGCTGGCCCCGGACGCGGACCTGGAGCAGGTGGCCCGCACCACGCCGGGCATGACGGGCGCGGACCTGGCCAACCTCGCCAACGAGGCCGCCCTCCTCGCCGTGAAGCGGGGGCAGGACCGGGTCACCCAGGCGGACTTCATGGACGCCCTGGAGAAGGTCCAGCTGGGCGCGGCGCGTTCGCTCGTCATGCCGGAGGAGGAGCGCCGCCGCACCGCGTACCACGAGAGCGGACACGCCCTGCTGGGCATGCTCCAGCCGGGCGCCGACCCCGTCCGCAAGATCACCATCGTCCCGCGCGGCCGGGCGCTCGGCGTCACCCTCTCGACACCGGACGCGGACCGGTACGCGTACACCGAGGACTACCTGCGCGGCCGCATCATCGGCGCCCTCGGCGGCATGGCCGCCGAGCAGCTCGTCTTCGACGTCATCACCACGGGCGCGGAGAACGACCTCGAACAGGTCACCAACCTCGTGCGCGGCATGGTCGGACGCTGGGGCATGAGCGAGCGCGTCGGCCGCCTCACGGCGATCCCGGCGGACGCCCAGAGCCCGTACGGGCTGCTGGCCGCCCCGGCCACCCTCGACGTCGTCGACCACGAGATGCGGCGCATCGTGGACGAGTGCCACGCGGAGGCACTCCGCCTGCTGCGCGAGCACCGCCCGAAGCTGGACGCCCTGGCGCGGGCGCTCCTGGTCAGCGAGACCCTCGACGAACCGGCCGCCTACGCCGCCGCGGGGATCCCGCGCCCGGCCAAGAACGCCGACCCCAACGGCGCCGGCCCGCGAGCCGCCGACTTCTAGTGCATTCCTGGAGCGCCACATTCCTGGAGCGCCGGTCAGGCCATCCGGGCGATCACGTACCGAAAGATGTTCGGCAGCCACACGGCTCCGTCGCCGCGCTCGTACGGGTGAAGGGCCTCGGCCAGCTCCTTCTCCGCGAGCGCGGGATCGGCGCACCGGTAGAGCCCCGTCGACAGCAGCCCCCGTACCGCGCTGTCCACGTCCGCGTACCCGAACGGGCAGAACACCCGCCCCGAGCCGTCCGGCACCAGCCCCGCCGCCTCCACCGCCGCGTCCAGGTCCCGCGCCACCGGCCCGCCGCCCAGCACCTGAGGCACCGTGCACCGCTCCGCCGGGCCCCAGTCGGCCAGCACCACCGCCCCGCCCCGCCGGACCGCCGGCAGGGCCAGCGCCAGCTCGGCCGGGCGCGGCGAGAAGGCCAGCAGCACGTCGTACGGCACCCGGGGGGCGGGAGGGGCCGCCATCACCTCCAGCAGCCGCTCGCGGGCCAGCGCCCGGCGGGCCGGATCGGGCTCCACCCCCGTGGCCAGGGCTCCCCGCCCCGCGGCCAGCAGGAGGGCGAGCCCGGCCCCGCAGTCGAGGCCGAGCAGCCGGTTGCCCGGCCCGACCTCCAGCCGGTCGTAGACCGCCTCGTACAGCGGTACCAGCATCCGTTCCTGGATCTCCGCCCAGTCCCGGGCGACGAGCGTCGCCGTCGGCGTCGGTGTCATCGAAAGAGCGCTCCTGATTCCGTGTCGCCCCCTTGCCCCCGTTGCCAGGGAACTCCCCATTCGCCCCCGCGTCCAGAGGAGTGCGCCACCCGATTCACGCTCGGTGCGCCGGGCGCCGTACCATTCGCGCCATGGCAAAGGCACCCGTTCTCACCCCCCAGGCGGAGGATTTCCCCCGCTGGTACCAGGATCTGATCAACAAGGCCGAGCTGGCCGACAACGGTCCGGTACGCGGCACCATGGTCATCCGACCGTACGGCTACGGGCTGTGGGAGCGGATGCAGCAGGAGATGGACGCGCGCATCAAGGACGCGGGCGCCCAGAACGCCTACTTCCCGCTGTTCATCCCGCAGTCGTACCTGACGAAGGAAGCGGAGCACGTCGAGGGCTTCGCCCCCGAGCTCGCGGTCGTCACGCACGGCGGCGGCAAGGAGCTCGAAGAGCCGGTCGTCGTCCGGCCCACCTCCGAGACGATCATCAACGACTACTTCTCCAAGTGGGTCCAGAGCTACCGGGACCTGCCGCTGCTCATCAACCAGTGGGCCAACGTCGTCCGCTGGGAGATGCGCCCGCGCGTCTTCCTCCGTACGAGCGAGTTCCTGTGGCAGGAGGGCCACACGGCCCACGCCACGTACGAGGAAGCCCGCGACTACGCCGCCCGCATCCACACGGACGTGTACGGCGACTTCATGACGAACGTGCTCGGCATCGACGTCGTGCTCGGGCGCAAGACCGCCAAGGAGCGCTTCGCCGGTGCCATCAACACCCTCACCCTCGAGGGCATGATGGGCGACGGCAAGGCCCTCCAGCTGGGCACGAGCCACGAGCTCGGCACCAACTTCGCCAAGGCTTTCAATACGCAGTACCTGTCGAAGGAAGGCAAGCAGGAGCTCGTCTGGCAGACCTCGTGGGGCGTCTCGACCCGCATGGTCGGCGGCCTGATCATGTCCCACGGCGACGACAACGGCCTCCGCGTCCCGCCGCGCCTCGCGCACGTCCAGGTCGTCGTCATGGCGATCAAGGGCGACGAGGCTGTGGCCAAGGTCCGCGAGCTGGGCGCCCAGCTGAAGGCCGCCGGACTGCGCGTCCAGGTCGACGACCGCGTCGACACCCCGTTCGGCCGCCGTGCCGTGGACTGGGAGCTCAAGGGCGTACCGGTGCGCATCGAGATCGGCCCGCGCGACCTGGAGAACGGCACCGCGATGCTGGCCCGCCGCATCCCGGGCGGCAAGGAGGCGGTGCAGATCTCCGCGCTGCTCGACCTGCTGCCCAAGGTGCTGGAAGAGGACCAGGCGCAGCTGCTGCGCGAGTCCCGCGAGCGCCGTGAGGCCCGTACCTCCGACGTCTCGACCATCGAGGAGGCCGCCGAGGCCGCCATCGCCGGTGGCTGGGCGCGGATCCCGTGGGCCGACCTCGGCCCCGAGGGCGAGGCCAAGCTGGCCGAGCAGGCCGTCTCCGTACGCTGCCTGATCGCGGCGGACGGATCGGTTCCGGAGACGGACGACGCTCCCGGTACGCTCGCGATCGTCGCGCGCTCGTACTAGGCAGCCAGGCGGCCAGGCGGCACCTGCCGGCACCGCAGTCTTCCCACGCCCCGGCGTGCGGCCCGCGCCGCACGCCGGGGCTGGTCTCTTTGGTCGACGTTACGTACCGACTCCTCCTGACTTCTACGCACCCGTCCTCGTCAGGACACATGAGACTGAACTGACTGGTACGTGCAAAAAATTTGGAATGGCCCGGAATCGGAACACCTGGGCACTCCGGCTCGTTGTTACGACGTGAGCACGACACCACCTGTTCTCGCCGCAGAGCTGGCGCAGGCGTGGGCCGACATTCAGCGGTACCACCCCGAGCTGCCTGACCTTGCCGCGCCCGAGTCCCTGATCGGAGAGTCCTCGTCCGCCTGTGGCGCCGAGCTCTCCTTCGAGCGACTGCTGCACGAGGCAGTCCACGGCATCGCCGCAGCCCGCGGTGTCCGGGACACCTCGCGCGCCGGCCGCTACCACAACCGCAGATTCCTCGCGATCGCCGAGGAGATGGGGCTGGACCACTCGGAAGAGCCGCACGCCAGCAGCGGCTTCTCGCTGGTCTCGCTCAGTCCCGAGGCGAAGAAGCGCTACCGCCCGACGATGGAACGGCTCCAGCGCGCCCTCAAGGCGCACACGGTCGCCACCGCCGCCGACACCAAGCGCAGCTTCCGCGGTCCGGCCGCCCGGCACGGCTCGTCCGGTGGCGGGGTGCGGGTCAAGGCGGTCTGCGACTGCGGGCGCAACGTGCGGGTCGTCCCCTCCGTACTGGCCCAGGCGCCGATCGTGTGCGGCGGCTGCATGAAGCCCTTCCGCATCCCCGAGGCGGCCGTCGCGGCCGCCGCCTCCTGAGCCCGGCGGCCCCCGGCGCCCGGCCGTGAGGGGCGGGCGGCGTGGTCCCGCGCGCTTCCGCGGGGCGGGGCGGAGTTCAGTCGCGCGCTCGCGCGCCGCTGATGGCCACTGCCCGTGAGAAGCGCCGCAGGCATGTGGCACAATGGCTAGCTGTACTCGACAGTCGCATAGGACCCCTCTCTCCTCCGGCTGACGCGTCCATCGGGCACCCGAGTACCGCAACCCCACGTGGCATCTCATGTGCCCAACCACGTCAAGTTCAGGAGACACCACTCCAGTGGCAGTCAAGATCAAGCTCAAGCGCCTCGGCAAGATTCGCCAGCCGCACTACCGCATCGTCGTCGCCGACGCCCGCACCCGCCGGGATGGTCGCGCGATCGAGGAGATCGGTATCTACCACCCGACCTACAACCCGTCGCGCATCGAGGTCAACGCCGAGCGTGCGCAGTACTGGCTGTCCGTCGGCGCCCAGCCCACCGAGGCTGTGCTCGCCATCCTGAAGCTGACCGGTGACTGGCAGGCCCACAAGGGCCTTCCCGCCCCCGCGCCGCTCCTGCAGCCGGAGACGAAGGAGAGCAAGCGTCGCTCCTTCGACGAGTTCGCCAAGGCCCTCGAGGGCATCGGCGAGGGCAAGGGCGAGGCCATCACGCAGAAGAAGAAGGCCGACAAGAAGGCGGACGAGGCTGAGGCCACCGCCGAGTCGACCGAGGCCTGATCATGCTCGAGGAGGCTCTTGAGCACCTCGTGAAGGGCATTGTGGACAACCCCGACGACGTGCAGGTCGCCTCGCGCAACCTGCGCCGCGGGCAGGTGCTGGAGGTCCGGGTCCACCCCGATGACCTCGGCAAGGTGATCGGCCGCAACGGCCGCACCGCACGTGCTCTGCGTACCGTCGTGGGCGCCATCGGCGGCCGGGGGATCCGCGTCGACCTCGTCGACGTGGACCAGGTCCGCTGAGCAGTTGAATCACCGGCACGGGCCGGGGAGGGCATACGTGCCCGCCCCGGCCCGTCGTCGTCTGAACAGGAGAGACACACAGTGCAGCTGGTAGTCGCGCGGATCGGCCGCGCCCACGGGATCAAGGGTGAGGTCACCGTCGAGGTGCGGACCGACGAGCCGGAGCTGCGGCTCGGGCCCGGTGCCGTCCTTGAGACCGAGCCGGCGTCGGCGGGTCCGCTGACCATCGAGACGGGCCGCGTGCACAGCGGAAGGCTGCTGCTCCGCTTCGAAGGCGTCAAGGACCGCACGGGCGCCGAGGCCCTGCGCAACATCCTGCTGATCGCCGAGGTGGATCCGACGGAGCTGCCGGAGGAAGAGGACGAGTACTACGACCACCAGCTGATGGACCTGGACGTGGTGCTGGAGGACGGGACCGAGATCGGCCGGATCACCGAGATCTCCCACCTCCCCTCGCAGGACCTCTTCATCGTCGAGCGGCCGGACGGCACCGAGGTGATGATCCCCTTCGTCGAGGAGATCGTCGCCGAGATCGACCTGGAGGAGCAGCGCTGCGTCATCACCCCGCCGCCCGGGCTGATCGACGACCGCGCCGAGATCGCCTCGGCGCGTGACGCGGAGGCCGGGACCGAGGCCGAGGCCGACGCCGAGGCTGAGGCTGAGGAAGCCTGATGCGTCTCGACGTCGTCACGATCTTCCCCGAGTACCTGGAGCCGCTGAACGTCTCCCTCGTCGGCAAGGCGCGGGCCCGTGGCCAGCTCGACGTACACGTCCACGACCTGCGGGAATGGACGTACGACCGGCACAACACGGTCGACGACACCCCGTACGGCGGTGGCCCCGGCATGGTCATGAAGACCGAGCCCTGGGGCGAGGCCCTCGACGCGGCCCTCGCCGACGGCTACGAGTCCGGCGCCCACGGGCCCGTCATGGTCGTCCCCACGCCCAGCGGCCGCCCGTTCACCCAGGAACTCGCCGTCGAGCTCTCCGAGCGGCCCTGGCTGATCTTCACCCCGGCTCGCTACGAGGGCATCGACCGCCGCGTCATGGACGAGTACGCGACGCGGATGCCGGTGTACGAGGTCTCCATCGGCGACTACGTCCTGGCCGGCGGCGAGGCGGCCGTCCTGGTCGTCACCGAGGCCGTGGCCCGGCTGCTGCCCGGGGTCCTCGGCAACGCCGAATCGCACCGGGACGACTCCTTCGCCCCCGGCGAGATGGCGAACCTGCTGGAGGGGCCGGTCTTCACCAAGCCCCCGCAGTGGCGCGGGCGCGGCATCCCGGACGTGCTGCTCAGCGGCCACCACGGGAAGATCGCGCGGTGGCGCCGGGACGAGGCCTTCCGCCGGACGGCCTCGAACCGGCCCGACCTGATCGAGCGCTGTGAGGCCTCCGCCTTCGACAAGAAGGACCGGGAGACCCTGAGCGTCCTCGGCTGGAAGCCCACGCCCGACGGCCGATTTTGGCGCAGGCCGCAGAGCGTGGAAGAATAGGCGGCTGCTGTGTGCTCGCGTGCGCCCCTGCCACAGGGGGACCGTCGCCCGCCGAGTGACCCGGCTCCCGAATTCTCTCCGGAAACCCGCACCGGCGACCTGTGGCGTCGTGCGAAGAAAGCAGACGAACAACATGTCTCACCTGCTCGATGGCGTCAACGCCGCCTCGATCCGCTCCGACGTCCCGGCCTTCCGCCCGGGTGACACGATCAACGTGCACGTCCGCGTCATCGAGGGCAACCGCTCCCGTATCCAGCAGTTCAAGGGCGTTGTCATCCGTCGCCAGGGCTCTGGCGTCTCCGAGACCTTCACCGTTCGCAAGGTCTCCTTCAGCGTCGGCGTGGAGCGCACCTTCCCGGTGAACTCCCCGATCTTCGAGAAGATCGAGCTCGTCACCCGCGGTGACGTGCGTCGCGCCAAGCTGTACTTCCTCCGTGAGCTCCGCGGCAAGGCCGCGAAGATCAAGGAGAAGCGCGACCGCTGATCTCCCCTCCGGGTTCCGGGGGCGGCCGGATAGGCTCGCACCCGATGGACACCGAAGCAGAGCTCACACGACGCGGCCACTCCTCTCCCGGACAGGGGGAGGAGCGGCCGCGTTCTGCGTTCCCCGGGCTGCGCGGGATGCGCGGGGTGGGCGGGCTGACCTGGCGGCGGGCCGGACTGCTCGGTGTGGTCTGCACCGTCTTCCTGCTGCTGCTCAGTAATTTCGTCGTACAGCCCTTCCTGATCCCGAGCCGGTCGATGGAGCCGACGCTTGAGGTCGGGGACCGGGTGCTGGTGAACAAGACGGCGTACCGGTTCGGTGACCGGCCGAAGCGCGGGGACGTGGTCGTCTTCGACGGCACGGGCTCCTTCGTGCCGGAGCACGCCGGGGCCGGTGGCAACGCGGTCGGCGAGGCCCTGCACGGAGCCGCCTCGGCGCTGGGGCTCGCAGAGCCCTCCGACACCGACTTCGTGAAGCGGGTCGTGGGGGTGGGAGGCGATGACGTGGTGTGCTGCGACGCGGGCGGCCGGATCAAGGTCAACGGGGTCCCGCTGGACGAGCCGTACCTTTATCCGGGTGACACTCCCTCGAAGGTGCCCTTCCGGATCGCCGTACCGCTGGGGGCCCTGTGGGTCATGGGTGATCATCGTTCCCAGTCCCGGGACTCCCGGGACCACCTGGGCGAGCCGGGCGGGGGGATGGTGCCGGTGGAGAAGGTGATCGGACGGGCCGACTGGATCGGCTGGCCGGTGACGCGCTGGGGCTCCGTATCGCGCGAAGGGTCGGGTTCCACCGCGGGTGCCGCCCCGGGAGCGGGCGCCGGTGGCGCTCATGGGTAGCCGGGGCAGGCCGAGAAGCGGGCGCGAGCCCGAACCCGGGCCCCGGCGCGAGCCTTTGCCGCCCTTGCGGGAGCCCGCGCCGCCACGGCGGCCGCCCGAGTTCTGGCGCGCGCCCGAATCGCCCGGTGGGCCGGCGCCCCGGCCCGCGCCCGAGCCGCAGCGTGTGCCCCAGCCCCAGCCCCAGCCCCAGCCGCGGCCGGAACCGCGGCCGCGACCCCGGCCGGAGCCGGAAACCCTGAGGCGGTTCGAGACCGTACGGGAGCCCGAGCCCCGGCGCGATCCCGGGTCCCGGCGTGAGCCGGGGTCCCGGCGCGATCCCGGCACCCGGCGCAGGTCCGCGTCCGAATCCGTGGGGTCGGAGGCCGGCGGCGGCCGGGCCGAGCGGCGGCGGCTGGCGCGCCGGGTCAAGCGGCGGCGCCGTACCCGCAGGGTGGGCGAACTCCCGCTGCTGGTCATCGTGGCGCTGTGCATCGCCCTCGTCCTCAAGACCTTCCTGGTGCAGGCCTTCTTCATCCCCTCCGGTTCGATGGAGCAGACCATCCGGATCGGCGACCGGGTCCTCGTGGACAAGCTGACCCCGTGGTTCGGCTCCAAGGTCGAGCGGGGCGACGTCGTCGTGTTCAAGGACCCCGGCGGCTGGCTCAGGGGCGAGACCGCCCGGACCGCCCCCGACCCGGTCGTGGTCAAGCAGATCAAGCAGACCCTGACCTTCATCGGACTGCTGCCCTCCGCCGACGAGCAGGACCTGATCAAGCGGGTCATCGGCGTCGGCGGGGACACCGTCGTGTGCTGCGACGCCCAGGGCCGGGTCACCGTCAACGGATCGCCGCTCGATGAGCCTTACGTGAACCCCGGCAATACGCCTTCGGACATCCGCTTCGAGGTGACCGTGCCCAAGGGACGGCTGTTCGTCATGGGTGACCACCGTGCGAATTCGGCCGATTCCCGCTTCCACCTCGACGAGGCCTTCGCAGGCACCATCTCCGAGGAGGGCGTGGTCGGGGAGGCGGTCGTCATCGCCTGGCCGTTCGGACACTGGCGCAGGCTGGAGACACCGGCCACCTTCCGCATGGTGCCGGATCAGGCGCGGACCGGGCGGCGCGGCCCCGGCAGGCGCCGTAGGGGCACACCGTTCGCATAGTGTGTCCTCGGTCTCCCGAGCCCTAGGGAACTCCCGCTCGTTAAGGGAGGGGAGGGCCCGTTTCCGATCCGGTGCGGGCGGCGACTTTGCGATGAAGGAGTGGATGTGGGGGATGTGGCGGTAGGCGCTCGATCCGGACGCGACGAAGGCGAGGAGCGGCCGGACGATGCCGTCAAGCGCGAGGCCGAGGAGAAGGAGGGCGAGGAGGACGCGGCGCGTCCGCAGCGCTCCTTCTGGAAGGAGCTCCCGCTCCTCATCGGTATCGCCCTGCTGCTGGCCCTGCTGATCAAGACCTTCCTGGTCCAGGCGTTCTCGATCCCCTCCGAGTCGATGCAGGACACGCTCCAGAAGGGCGACCGGGTCCTCGTCGACAAGCTGACCCCGTGGTTCGGCTCGGAACCCGAGCGCGGTGAGGTCGTGGTCTTCCACGACCCGGCCGGCTGGCTGGACGGGGAGCCCACCCCGCAGCCCAACCTCGCGCAGCAGATCCTCAGCAAGATCGGCCTGATGCCGTCGGCCGATGAGAAGGACCTGATCAAGCGGACCATCGCCATCGGCGGGGACACGGTCGAGTGCAAGAAGGGCGGCCCGGTCGTCGTCAACGGCAAGGAGCTGGACGAGCCGTACATCTACCCGGGCAACACCGCGTGCGACGACGCCCCGTTCGGGCCGATCACGGTGCCCAAGGGCAAGATCTGGGTGATGGGCGACCACCGCCAGAACTCGCAGGACTCCCGCTACCACATGCAGGACAAGAACCAGGGCTTCGTGCCGGTCGACAAGGTCGTCGGGCGGGCCGTGGTCGTCGCCTGGCCGCTCACCCGCTGGGCGACCCTGCCGGTGCCGGACACCTTCGACCAGCCGGGCATCGGCAACCAGGCCAAGGCGGGCGCGCTGGGTCTCGGCGCCTCGGGTCTGGCCCCGGTCGGGCTCGGCCCGGCCGCACTCGGAGTCACCGGTGCCGTGCCGCTCGTGATGTGGCGCAAGCGGAGGCTGACCCGGGGTCGTACCGCCGGGTAGGGTGCCGCCCAGGTCAACGGTCCGGCTATGGGGGCGCTGCAATGGGCGGAACACAGGTAATACGCGGACAGAAGGATGGCCGCGGCGGTCTCGGCAACGTGTTGTCGGGAATCGCCGTGGCCATCGGCTTTGTGCTCTTCCTGGGCGGGTTCATCTGGGGTGCGGTCGTGTACCAGCCCTACACGGTGCCGACCGACTCGATGATGCCGACGGTGAACCCCGGGGACCGGGTGCTGGCGCAGCGCATCGACGGCGCCGAGGTGCGCCGGGGCGACGTCGTCATCTTCAATGACTCCCTGTGGAGTGACTCGCCCATGGTCAAGCGGGTCGTCGGCATCGGCGGCGACACCGTCAAGTGCTGCGGGCAGGGCGGCCGGCTCACGGTGAACGGCAAGGAACTCGACGAGCCGTACATCGACCAGCCCAAGCCGGAAGGGGTGGGCGCCTTCGGGGAGTCGGACACGCCGAGTACGGGGGGCGCCTCGGGCGGCGCGGGCGCGTCGAGTGGGCCGGGCGCTCCCGACACGGCGGGCGCGCTGCCGGTCGTGGCCTCCGGCACGCCGTTCGAGGTGACGGTGCCGGAGGGCAAGCTGTTCCTGCTCGGTGACCAGCGGTCCGTCTCGATCGACTCCCGGGCGCACCTCCAGGAAGCGGGGCAGGGGACCGTGCCCCGGTCCGAGGTCAGTGCCCGCGTCGACGCCCTGGCCTGGCCCAGGCTGCGGATGGTGGACCGCCCGAAGACGTACGAGCCGCTGCCCGGCGGCACCTCGAAGGCCGGGCCGCTGCGGTTCCAGGCGGCGACGGTGCTGGGCGGCGCCCTCCTGGTGGCGATCGGGGCCGCGTACGGGCCGCTGGTACGGGTTCTCGGGCGCGGGCGGCGGCGGGAGCCGGTCGGTGTCGGCTGAGCCCGCGGGCGGCTCAGCCCGCAAGGTGTCACGGGTGATCCTGCTGGATCCCGAGGACCGCATCCTCCTGCTGCACGGCTTCGAGCCGGGGGACCCGTCGGACGACTGGTGGTTCACCCCGGGCGGCGGGCTGGAGGGTGCGGAGACCCGCGAGGAGGCCGCGCTGCGGGAGCTCGCGGAGGAGACCGGGATCAAGGACGTGGAGCTCGGGCCGGTGCTGTGGCACCGGTACTGCTCCTTCCCCTTCGACGGGCGGCGCTGGGAACAGGACGAGTGGTACTTCCTCGCCCGCACCCGGACGGTCCGCGCGGAGACCGTGATGGGCGGGCTGACCGAGCTGGAGCGGCGCAGCGTCAGCGGTGCCAGGTGGTGGACCTCCGAGGAACTTCTCGCGGCCCATGAGACGGTGTACCCGACCAAACTCGCCGGGCTGCTCCGGACGCTGCTCGACGTCGGTCCTCCGGGTGTGCCGGTGGTCCTCGCCCCGGAAATCGTTTAGGGGCGCGGAGGCCTGGCGCACAATAGGGGGACGCACGGCTGAAGGGGAACATGCCATGAGTGCCGAGGACCTCGAAAAGTACGAGACCGAGATGGAGCTGAAGCTCTATCGCGAGTACCGCGACGTCGTCGGGCTGTTCAAGTATGTGATCGAGACCGAACGCCGTTTCTACCTCACCAACGACTACGAGATGCAGGTGCACTCGGTCCAGGGAGAGGTGTTCTTCGAGGTCTCGATGGCCGACGCGTGGGTCTGGGACATGTACCGGCCGGCCCGGTTCGTGAAGCAGGTGCGGGTGCTGACCTTCAAGGACGTGAACATCGAGGAGCTCAACAAGACCGATCTCGAACTGCCCGGCAGCTGAGGCCGCCCGCGCGTTCGCGTCCGTCGTGTGGGTGACGCGGTTGTCCACAACGGCCCGGCTGTCCACCAAGATCCACAGGATCGGTGGGGACGCGGGACCGTCGGCGTCGGAGGTGGTGCCGGATGGACGCGAAGCGCGTGGCACAAGAGGAGTTGGCGGGGCGGGCTCCGGGACAGCGGGGTCCGGGTCCGGCGGGGCGGGCATCGGCGCAGCGGGCCCTGGGCCGGTACGGCGAAGAGCTGGCGGCGCGGAGGCTGACCGAGGCGGGGATGACCGTCCTGGCGCGGAACTGGCGGTGCCGGAGCGGCGAGATCGACATCGTCGCGCGGGACGGGGACGCCCTCGTCGTGTGCGAGGTGAAGACCCGTAGGGCGGGGGAGTTCGAGCACCCCATGGCCGCCGTCCGGCCCGGCAAGGCCGAGCGGTTGCGCCGGCTCGCCGGGCGATGGCTCGCCGACCACGGGGGACCACCGGCGGGCGGCGTGCGCATCGACCTGGTCGGCGTCGTACTGCCGCGGCGCGGTGCGCCCGTGGTGGAACACGTCAGGGGGGTGGCCTGATGGGGTTCGCGCGAGCCTGCTCGGTCGCCCTCGTCGGCGTCGACGGCGTGGTGGTGGAGGTCCAGGCCGACCTGGAGCCCGGGGTCGCCGCCTTCACCCTGGTCGGACTGCCCGACAAGACCCTCGTCGAAAGCCGGGACCGGGTGCGGGCGGCCGTGGTGAACTCCGGCGCGGCCTGGCCGCAGAAGAAGCTCACGGTCGGGCTCAGCCCCGCCTCCGTACCCAAGGGCGGCGCGGGCTTCGACCTGGCGGTGGCCGCCGCCGTGCTGGGCGCCGCCGAGGTGGTCGACCCCGGAGCCATCGCCGACCTCGTGCTCATCGGGGAGCTCGGCCTGGACGGCCGGGTGCGCCCCGTGCGCGGCATCCTCCCGGCGGTCCTCGCGGCCGCGGAAGCCGGGTACCGGCAGGTGGTGGTCCCCCAGCAGTGCGCCGCCGAGGCCACGCTGGTCCCCGACGTGTCGGTGCTCGGGGTGCGCAGCCTGCGGCAGTTGATCGCCGTGCTGACCGACGGGGTGGTGCCCGAGGAGGAACCCCCGGATCCACCGGGGCGACCGGATCCGATGCTGGCCGGCCTGATCGTCCCCGGCGCCGGACTCGGCACGGGCCTGGCCCGGGGCACGGGGAGCGAGGGCGAAGCCCCGGACCACCCCGACCTGTCCGACGTCGCCGGACAGCACGCCGCGCGCCGGGCCCTGGAGGTGGCCGCCGCCGGGGGACACCACCTCTTCCTCAGCGGGCCACCGGGCGCGGGCAAGACGATGCTGGCCGAACGGCTCCCGTGGATCCTGCCGCCGCTCACCCGGCAGGACTCGCTGGAGGTCACCGCCGTCCACTCGGTCGCGGGCATCCTCCCGCCCGGCGAACCGCTGGTCACCAAGGCCCCGTACTGCGCCCCGCACCACTCGGCGACCATGCAGTCGCTGGTCGGGGGCGGGGCCGGGGTACCCAGGCCCGGGGCGGTCTCCCTGGCCCATCGCGGCGTCCTCTTCCTGGACGAGGCCGCCGAGTTCAGCGCCAAGGCCCTGGACGCGCTGCGCCAGCCCCTGGAGTCGGGGCACGTGGTGATCGCCCGCGCCGCCGGGGTGGTACGGCTGCCGGCCAGGTTCCTGATGCTGCTCGCGGCCAACCCCTGCCCGTGCGGGAGGCACAACCTGCAAGGGGCCGGCTGCGAATGCCCGGCCTCCGTGGTGCGGCGCTACCAGGCGCGGCTGTCCGGCCCGCTGCTGGACCGGGTGGACCTGCGGGTGGAGGTAGAACCGGTCACCCGGTCCGACCTACTGGGCCGGGGCGGCCGCGGGGAGGGCACGGCGACGGTCGCCGACCGGGTGCGGGAAGCCAGGGCCCGGGCCGCGGCGCGGCTCGCCGACACCCCGTGGCGGCTCAACTCCGAGGTGCCCGGGCACGAACTGAGGACCCGCTGGCCGGCGGCCCCCGGAGCGCTGGCCCAGGCCGAACGGGACCTGGAGCGGGGGCTGCTCACCGCGCGCGGGCTGGACCGGGTACTGCGGGTCGCCTGGACCGTGGCCGACCTCCGGGGCCGCGACCGCCCCGACGCGCTGGACGTGGCGGTGGCCCTGGAGCTGCGCACCGGCATCGCCCGCGGCGCGACCCTGCCGCCCGGAGCCGGATCGTGACCCGGCCCGAGGAACAGGACCGAACACCGCTCCACGAGCCCGGGCCGGATCGAGGGGGCGCGCCCGGGCCCGCGGTGGATGCGGCGGGTGGAGAGGAGGCCGAGACGCTCGCCCGGGCCGCGTTGACGCGGGTGCTGGAGCCCGGGGAGGAACACGGCGGCCGGTGGCTCCGGGAGTTCGGGGCCGTCGGGCTGATGAGGCTGCTGACCGGGCCCGCCCCCGCGCCCGGCACGCTGACCGGGGTGGGTCCCGAGCGGCTCGCCGGCTACCGCGGCCGGGCCGCGCTCGCCGACCCCCGGCGGGACCTCGCGGCGGCCGCCGGATCGGGGGCCCGGTTCATCTGCCCGGGCTCGGCGGAGTGGCCGACCCAGCTGGACGACCTGGGCGACGCGCGGCCCGTCGGGCTGTGGCTGCGGGGCCGGCCCAACCTGCGGACCTGGGCGCTGCGCTCCGTCGCCGTGGTCGGCGCGCGGGCCTGCACCCCGTACGGGGCGCACATGGCGCAGACCCTGGCCACCGGGCTCGCCGAGCGCGGCTGGGTGGTGGTCTCCGGCGCGGCGTACGGGATCGACGGCGCCGCGCACCGGGGCGCCCTCGCCTCGGAAGGGGCCACCGCCGCGGTACTGGCCTGCGGGGTGGATGTGGCCTACCCGCGCGGACACGCCGGGCTGCTCGGCCGGATCGCCGGACAGGGCCTGGTGATGGGGGAACTGCCACCGGGAAGCCACCCCACGCCCAGCCGGTTCGTGCTGCGCAACCGCGTCATCGCCGCCCTGACCCGGGGAACGGTGGTGGTGGAGGCGGCCCACCGCAGCGGCTCGCTGGTGACCGCCCGCCGGGCCCAGCGGCTCGGCCGGCTCACCATGGGCGTGCCCGGCCCGGCCACCAGCGGCCTCTCCGCCGGGGTGCACGAACTGCTGCGCGGCGAGGCGGCGCTCGTCACGGACGCCGCCGAGGTCGTCGAACTCGTCGGCGCCATCGGCGAGCTGGCTCCCGAGCGGCGCGGCCCGGTGCTCGCCCGGGACCTGCTCGACCCGGACACCGCCCGGGTCCTCGAAGCCCTCCCGGCCGGCCGCCCCGCGCAGGTGGCGGAGGTGGCCCTCGCCGCGGCCACCGGTACCGATGAAGTCATCGGCAGACTGTACGAACTTCACTCTCTGGGGTTCGTCGAACGGCAGGGCGACGGCTGGCAGTTGGCCGGGCAGACACCTGGAAGAGGCACGCAAACGGACACCCCCCGGCGAGGCGGTCGTTGACCTGGGGCGTTCCGGTGAAAGAGTGAAGCCGATGAGAGACGCGGTCTTCCCGGTGACGGTCACCGGGACCGAGCGCCAGGCGCCGGTCCCGGGTCGCCCGCGCGGGTCCGGACGCCCCTGCACCTCCGCGCGATCCCGTACTCTTCGCGCACCGCGACACTTCCGTCACGCTACGTTCCCAAGGAATCCCGCTCCGGCAAAGGCGAAGCATGCCCCAGCACACCTCAGGGTCTGACCGCGCTGCGGTGCCCCCCGCTGCCCGTGGCAGCGTGCGGTCCACCGCACCCTCGTCCCTGGAGGCGCTCTGGCGCTCGTACAAGGAGTCGGGTGACGAGCGGCTGCGGCAGCAGCTGATCCTGCACTACTCGCCCCTGGTGAAGTACGTGGCCGGCCGGGTCAGCGTGGGCCTGCCGCCCAACGTGGAGCAGGCCGACTTCGTCTCCTCCGGGGTCTTCGGGCTGATCGACGCCATCGAGAAGTTCGACATCGACCGCTCCATCAAGTTCGAGACGTACGCGATCACCCGGATCCGGGGCGCGATGATCGACGAACTGCGGGCGCTGGACTGGATCCCGCGCTCGGTCCGGCAGAAGGCGCGGGCCGTGGAGCGGGCCTACGCCACGCTGGAGGCCCAGCTGCGGCGCACCCCGACGGAGTGCGAGGTCGCCGACGAGATGGGCATCGCAGTCGAGGAACTCCACACCGTCTTCAGCCAGTTGTCCCTCGCCAACGTGGTCGCGCTGGACGAGCTGCTGCACGTCGGCGGGGAGGGCGGCGACCGCCTTTCGCTGATGGACACCCTGGAGGACACCGCCGCCGACAACCCGGTGGAAGTGGCCGAGGGCCGAGAGCTGCGCCGGCTGCTGGCGCGGGCGATCAACACCCTTCCCGAGCGCGAGAAGACGGTGGTGACCCTCTACTACTACGAGGGGCTCACGCTGGCCGAGATCGGCAACGTGCTCGGTGTCACCGAGAGCCGGGTGAGTCAGATCCACACCAAGTCGGTGCTGCAACTGCGCGCGAAGCTGGCGGATGTCGGGAGATGACGGCGATCGGTCTTGCGCACCTCCGTAGAGTGGACGTGTGCCCAGGATTCGAGCGGCCTCCGTGGCCGAGCACCGGTCGATGCAGCGCGGCGCCCTGTTGGACGCCGCGCGTTCCCTGCTGTCCGAAGGCGGGACGGAGGCGCTGACCTTCCCCGCCCTCGCGGAACGGACGGGCCTCGCCCGGTCGTCCGTGTACGAGTACTTCCGCTCCCGCGCGGCCGTGGTCGAAGAGCTGTGCGCGGTGGACTTCCCCGTCTGGGCCGCCGAGATCGAGGCGGCGATGGAGCAGGCGGAGTCGCCGGAGGCGAAGATCGAGGCCTACGTGCGCAGCCAGCTGGCGCTGGTCGGGGACCGGCGGCACCGGGCCGTGGTGGCGATCTCGGCGAGCGAGCTGGACGCCGGGGCGCGGGAGAAGATCCGCGCGGCGCACGGCGGGCTGGTCGCGATGATCGTCGAGGCGCTGGGGGTGCTGGGGCAGCCGGAGCCCCGCCTCGCCGCGATGCTGCTCCAGGGCGTCGTGGACGCGGCGGTCCGGCGGATCGAGCTCGGCGCGGCCGAGGAACCCGAGGTCGTCACGCGGACCGCCGTCGCCATGGCCCTGCGCGGCGTCACCGGATAACCCCGCGGGCGCCGCCGCCGGCAGCAGGCGCGGCGTGGGCCGCGGGAGCAGGGCCAGCGGGTTGAGGTAGGTGTCGCCCGCCAGCAGCCCCCAGTGCAGGCAGGGCGCGGAGCAGTGGGCGCCCTCGGTGAGGACCGCGACCACCTGGCCCGCCGCCACCTCCTCGCCCTCCGTGACCAGTGGCCGGACCGGCTCGTACGTCGTCCGCAGCCCGCCCGGAAGGGTCAGGGAGAGGACCCCGCGCCCCGCCACCGGCCCGGCGAAGTGCACCCGCCCCGGGCCGACCGCCCGGACCTCCGCGCCCACCGGGGCCGCCAGGTCCACGCCGCGGTGCCCGGCCGCGTACGGCCCCGGCGGTGGATCCCACCACCGGACCACGGCCAGCGGCGCGGGCAGGGGCCGCACGCCGGGGACGGCGGCCAGGGCCAGGAGCAGGCTGAGCAGCAGTGTCGTCATGCCCCCCAGCGTCCCCGCGGGCCCCCGCGGCCCGCCCGCGCCTGTGGACGGACCGGCCGGTGTGGACAAGTGCGTCACCCGGCATACCGCCGGGTCCCGTACACTTCTTGTGGCGATCCGGGTCACCGGGTCGACTTCGCACGCCCCAGCAGCGGCCGGTCAGGCCGCGTGCCAGCGCTTCTCGGTCCCCTCTTCGGGGGCAGGGCGCAACGGGGCGTCAGGAACCAAACCGAGAAAACAAGGAGATGGCCATGGCCGTCGTTACGATGCGGGAGCTGCTGGAAAGCGGCGTCCACTTCGGTCACCAGACCCGCCGTTGGAACCCGAAGATGAAGCGCTTCATCTTCACGGAGCGCAACGGCATCTACATCATCGACCTGCTGCAGTCGCTGTCGTACATCGACCGCGCCTACGAGTTCGTTAAGGAGACCGTCGCGCACGGTGGCTCCATCATGTTCGTCGGTACCAAGAAGCAGGCCCAGGAGGCCATCGCCGAGCAGGCGACGCGCGTTGGTATGCCGTACGTCAACCAGCGGTGGCTGGGTGGCATGCTCACCAACTTCTCCACCGTCTACAAGCGCCTTCAGCGTCTGAAGGAGCTTGAGGCGATCGACTTCGAGGACGTCGCCGCCTCGGGTCTCACCAAGAAGGAGCTCCTGGTCCTCTCCCGCGAGAAGATCAAGCTGGAGAAGACCCTCGGTGGTATCCGCGAGATGTCGAAGGTTCCCAGCGCCGTCTGGATCGTCGACACCAAGAAGGAGCACATCGCGGTCGGTGAGGCGCGCAAGCTGCACATCCCCGTCGTCGCGATCCTCGACACCAACTGCGACCCCGACGAGGTCGACTACAAGATCCCGGGCAACGACGACGCGATCCGCTCCGTCACCCTGCTCACCCGCGTGATCGCCGACGCCGTCGCCGAGGGCCTCATCGCCCGTTCCGGTGCCGCGACCGGTGACTCGAAGCCGGGCGAGAAGGCCGCCGCCGAGCCGCTCGCCGAGTGGGAGCGCGACCTGCTCGAGGGCGAGAAGAAGGCTGACGACGCCGAGGCCCCCGCGGCCGAGGCCGCTGTCGAGGCCCCCGCCGCCGAGGCCACCGAGGCCCCTGCCGCCGAGGCCACCGAGGCCCCTGCCGCTGAGGCCCCGGCCGCCGAGGCTGTCGAGGCCCCGGCCGCCGACGCCGAGCAGGCCTGACCCACTGAGAGCGCCCGGCGTTCACGCGCCGGGCACTCACAGCACGGACGATGACGGCGGGGGAGCCGCGCGACGAGCGCGTCTCCTCCGCCGTTCACCCGTAGATCTACGACTTCGAGAGAGAATCACAGACTCATGGCGAACTACACCGCCGCTGACGTCAAGAAGCTCCGCGAGCTCACCGGCGCCGGCATGATGGACTGCAAGAAGGCCCTGGTCGAGTCCGACGGCGACGTCGACAAGGCTGTCGAGGCCCTGCGCATCAAGGGTCAGAAGGGCGTCGCCAAGCGCGAGGGCCGTTCTGCCGAGAACGGCGCCGTCGTCTCCCAGATCAGCGACGACAACACCTCCGGCGTCCTCGTCGAGCTGAAGTGCGAGACGGACTTCGTCGCCAAGGGCGACAAGTTCCAGGCCGTCGCCAACCAGCTGGCCGCGCACGTCGCCGCCACCTCCCCCGCCGACATCGAGGCGCTCCTGGCGTCCGAGATCGAGGCCGGCAAGACCGTCCAGGCGTTCGTGGACGAGGCCAACGCCAACCTCGGCGAGAAGATCGTCCTGGACCGCTTCGCGCAGTTCACCGGCGGTTACGTCGCGGCGTACATGCACCGCACCATGCCCGACCTGCCGTTCCAGATCGGTGTCCTCGTCGAGCTCGACAAGGAGAACGCCGAGGTCGCCCGCGGCATCGCGCAGCACATCGCCGCGTTCGCGCCGAAGTGGCTCTCCAAGGACGACGTCCCGGCCGAGGTCGTCGAGTCCGAGCGTCGCGTCGCCGAAGAGGTCACCCGCGCCGAGGGCAAGCCCGAGGCCGCGCTCCCGAAGATCGTCGAGGGTCGCGTCAACGGCTTCTTCAAGGACAACACGCTCCTTGGCCAGGCGTACGCCCTGGACGCCAAGAAGTCCGTCCAGAAGGTTCTGGACGAGGCCGGTGTCACCCTGACGCGCTTCTCGCGCATCAAGGTCGGCATCTGAATCCGTCCGTACGCGACGGACACCGGACCCCGGTAGGGTCTGAAGCAGTCGTCCGCGCTCGCGCAGGACGACCGCAGATCTGACGAGGAGGCCATTGCCGTAGAGGGAACCGCAAGGACCCACCGGCAATGGCCTTCTTCGTATGTGCACGAGGAGATCTCCATGAATCAGGGCGTAGACCCCCACACCGCTTCCGACGACAAGAGCGACCACGAGCAGAAGGGCCGCCGCTTCATGCTGAAGCTGTCGGGCGAAGCCTTCTCCGGCGGTGGCGGACTGGGTGTCGACCCCGATGTCGTGCACGCCATCGCCCGCGAGATCGCGGCCGTGGTCCGCGACGGCGCGGAGATCGCGGTCGTCATCGGCGGCGGCAACTTCTTCCGCGGCGCCGAGCTCCAGCAGCGCGGCATGGACCGTGCCCGCTCCGACTACATGGGCATGCTCGGCACCGTCATGAACTGCCTCGCCCTCCAGGACTTCCTGGAGAAGGAGGGCATCGACAGCCGCGTCCAGACCGCCATCACGATGGGCCAGGTCGCGGAGCCGTACATCCCGCTGCGCGCCGTGCGCCACCTGGAGAAGGGCCGCGTCGTGATCTTCGGCGCCGGCATGGGCATGCCCTACTTCTCCACCGACACCACGGCCGCCCAGCGCGCCCTGGAGATCGACGCCGAGGCCCTGCTCATGGGCAAGAACGGCGTCGACGGGGTCTACGACTCCGACCCGAAGAAGAACCCCGAAGCGGTGAAGTTCGACGCGCTGGAGTACAGCGAGGTCCTCTCCCGCGATCTCAAGGTCGCCGACGCCACCGCCATCACGCTGTGCCGGGACAACAAGCTGCCGATCCTCGTCTTCGAGCTGCTCGCCGAGGGCAACATCGCCCGCGCCGTCAAGGGTGAGAAGATCGGCACGCTCGTGAGCGACCAGGGCACCAGGGCCTGAGCAGTCGGCTGCCGGGCCCGGCCCCATCGGGGTCCGGCCCGCCCGCCCGCCTGAACCATCCATATCTGACATGCAGGAGCACGTGGTGATCGAAGAAATCCTCCTCGAGGCCGAGGAGAAGATGGAGAAGGCCGTCGTCGTCGCGAAGGAGGACTTCGCCGCGATCCGCACCGGTCGTGCGCACCCGGCGATGTTCAACAAGATCGTGGCGGACTACTACGGTGCCATCACGCCCATCAACCAGCTCGCCTCGTTCGCGGTTCCCGAGCCGCGCATGGCGATCGTGACGCCGTTCGACGCGTCCGCGCTGCGCAACATCGAGCAGGCCATCCGCGACTCCGACCTCGGTGTCAACCCGAGCAACGACGGCCGCATCATCCGGGTGACCTTCCCCGAGCTGACGCAGGACCGCCGCAAGGAGTACATCAAGGTCGCGCGCACCAAGGCCGAGGACTCCAAGGTCTCCATCCGCGCCGTCCGCCGCAAGGCCAAGGACGCCCTCGACAAGCTCGTCAAGGACAAGGAGGCCGGCGAGGACGAGGTGCGCCGCGCCGAGAAGGAGCTCGACGACACCACCGCCAAGTACGTGGCGCAGGTCGACGAGCTGCTGAAGCACAAGGAAGCCGAGCTCCTCGAAGTCTGATGAACGACTCTTCCTGGCAGCCGGAGCCGGTTCCGGCGGGTCCCGCATACGATGCGCAGGTGGGCCCGCACACTCGGCCCATGCCCATCGTGCCCGATGCCGCCGGCCGTGACTTCGACGACCGGGAAGCACGCGATCGGGGGGCCGCCCCGCGTGGCGGTCCCCTCTTCCGCGACGAGACGCCGCCGCAGGAGCCCATGCCCAGCCCCCCGCCTCCGTCCTCGCAGGCACCGCAGAACGACTCGCCCCCGCCGAAGAAGCGGGCGGGGCGCGACCTGCGGGCCGCCATAGGGGTCGGCGTCGGCCTCGGCGCGGTGATCTTCGCCTCCCTGTTCATCGTGAAGGCGGTCTTCGTCGGCGTCATCGCCGTCGCCGTCGTCGTCGGTCTGTGGGAGCTCACCTCCCGGCTCCAGGAGCAGAAGGGCATCAAGGCCCCGCTGGTCCCGCTGGCGGTGGGCGGCGCCGCCATGGTCATCGCCGGATACGTCCGCGGGGCCGAGGGCGCCTGGGTCGCGATGGCGCTGACCGCGCTGGCCGTCCTCGTGTGGCGGATGACCGAGCCGCCCGAGGACTACCTCAAGGACGTCACGGCGGGCGTCTTCGCGGCGTTCTACGTGCCGTTCCTGGCCACGTTCGTCGCGATGCTGCTCACCGCCGACGACGGCCCGCAGCGGGTGGTCACCTTCCTGGTCCTGACCGTGGTCAGCGACACCGGGGCGTACGCGGTCGGCTGGCGGTTCGGCAAGCACAAGCTGGCGCCGCGCATCAGCCCCGGCAAGACCCGCGAGGGGCTCTTCGGAGCGGTGGCCTTCGCGATGGCGGCCGGCGCGCTGTGCATGGAGTTCCTCATCGAGGGCGGCGCCTGGTGGCAGGGCCTGCTGCTGGGCCTCGCGGTCGCGGTCAGCGCCACCCTGGGCGACCTCGGCGAATCGATGATCAAGCGGGACCTCGGCATCAAGGACATGGGCACGCTGCTGCCGGGTCACGGCGGCATCATGGACCGGCTGGATTCCCTGCTGCCGACCGCCCCCGTGGTCTGGCTGCTGCTGGCCGCGTTCGTCGGCACCGGCTGACCGCACCCGGTCGGGTTATCCTGGAGGGCGCGCCGTGTGCATGCGGCGCGCCCTTTCCGTCCAGCGGCCGAGCCGCGGACCGGCCCTGCACGCGCGGGGTGATCCCCACCTCGTCGCACTGAGGAGTACCGCATGGCCCCCCGTCCCGCTCCGGGTGAGCTCACCTTCGTCGCCCCCCGCGGTGTGAAGAAGCCGCCCCGGCACCTGGCCGACATGACCCCGGCCGAGCGCCGCGAGGCGGTCGCCGCGATCGGTGAGAAGCCGTTCCGGGCCAAGCAGCTCTCGCAGCACTACTTCGCCCGGTACGCGCACGACCCCGCGGAGTGGACCGACATTCCGGCGGCCTCCCGGGAGAAGCTCCAGCAGGAGCTGCTGCCGGACCTGATGAACGTCCTGCGGCACATCAGCTGCGACGACGACACCACCCGCAAGACCCTCTGGAAGCTGCACGACGGCACGCTCGTCGAGTCCGTGCTGATGCGCTACCCCGACCGGGTCACCATGTGCATCTCCTCGCAGGCCGGCTGCGGCATGAACTGCCCGTTCTGCGCCACCGGCCAGGCCGGCCTGGACCGCAACCTGTCCACCGCCGAGATCGTGCACCAGATCGTCGACGGCATGCGCGCCCTGCGCGACGGCGAGGTCCCCGGCGGACCGGCCCGGCTGTCGAACATCGTCTTCATGGGCATGGGCGAGCCGCTGGCCAACTACAACCGCGTCGTCGGCGCCATCCGCCGCCTCACCGACCCCGAGCCCGACGGCCTCGGCCTGTCGCAGCGCGGTATCACCGTCTCCACCGTCGGCCTGGTCCCGGCCATGCTGCGCTTCGCCGACGAGGGCTTCAAGTGCCGCCTCGCCGTCTCGCTGCACGCTCCGGACGACGAGCTGCGCGACACCCTGGTGCCGGTGAACACCCGCTGGAACGTCCGCGAGGTGCTGGACGCGGCCTGGGAGTACGCGGAGAAGTCCGGCCGCCGGATCTCCATCGAGTACGCCTTGATCCGTGACATCAACGACCAGGCCTGGCGCGGTGACCTGCTCGGCAAGCTGCTCAAGGGCAAGCGGGTCCACGTCAACCTCATCCCGCTGAATCCGACCCCGGGCTCCAAGTGGACCGCCTCGCGCCCCGAGGACGAGCGGGCCTTCGTCGAGGCCATCGCCCGCCACGGCGTCCCGGTGACCGTGCGTGACACCCGTGGCCAGGAGATCGACGGCGCGTGCGGCCAGCTGGCCGCCTCGGAGCGCTGAATTTCGGCCTGGTCGTGCATATTCGGCCACGGGGTACCCTGTGGCCGAACCAATTGCATATTCCGACAGGGGAGCGCCACAGCGCTGAGAGTGCGGGACCGTCATCCGCAGACCCTCTGAACCTCGCCCCGGTCATTCGGGGTAGGAAGTTCGGTCATCACTCAAGCTGTTGCGCCATGCCCGGCGTCCGCTCGAACAGAGCGCCGGGCATGGCCGCGTCTTCTCCTGGACATCCCAGGAGGAATCACCAGTGAGCACCACCAAGAAGATCGCGGGTGCCGCGCTCGCGGCCGCGATCGGCGTCAGCACGCTCAGCGCCTGCGGCGGCGGCGACGCCAAGGACAAGCCCGCGGGCGCGAGCGACGCCCCGAAGTCCAAGACCGTCACGCTCGTCTCGCACGACTCCTTCAACGTGACCGACTCGGTCCTCAAGGAGTTCGAGCAGCAGAGCGGCTACACCGTGAAGGTGCTGAAGTCCGGGGACGCCGGCGCGGCGCTGAACCAGGAGATCCTGACCAAGGGCTCCCCGCGCGGCGACGTCTTCTTCGGCGTCGACAACACCCTCCTCTCCCGCGCCCTCGACAACGGCATCTTCACGCCGTACGAGGTCAAGGGGCTCGGCGAGGTGAAGCCGGAGTACGTCCTGGACAAGGAACACCGGGTCACCCCGATCGACTCCGGTGACATCTGCGTCAACTACGACAAGCAGTACTTCGCCGACAAGAAGCTCGCCCCGCCGCAGACGCTGGACGACCTGGTCAAGCCGGAGTACAAGAACCTGCTGGTCACCGAGAACGCCGCGACGTCCTCGCCCGGTCTCGGCTTCCTGCTCGCCTCCGTCGGCAAGTACGGCGAGGACGGCTGGAAGGACTACTGGAGCAAGCTCAAGGCCAACGGCGTCGAGGTCGTCGACGGCTGGGAGCAGGCCTACAACGAGCGCTTCTCCGGCTCCGCGGGCGGCAAGAAGGCCAAGGGCGACCGTCCGCTGGTCGTCTCCTACGCCTCCAGCCCGCCGGTCGAGGTCCTGTACGGCGAGCCGCAGCCGGCCGAGGCCCCTACCGGCGTCTCCACCGGCACCTGCTTCCGTCAGGTCGAGTTCGCGGGCCTGCTCAAGGGCGCGAAGAACGAGGCGGGCGGCAAGGCGCTCCTGGACTTCCTGGTGGGCAAGAAGTTCCAGGAGGACATGCCGCTCCAGATGTTTGTGAACCCGGTCGTCAAGGACGCGAAGCTGCCGGAGCTGTTCACGAAGCACGGCGTGGTCATCGAGAAGCCGGAGAACGTGGCCCCGGAGACCATCGCCAAGAACCGTGACCAGTGGGTCAAGGCATGGTCCGCGCTCGTCGTGAAGTAGTACGGGAGAGCCCGAAGGAGAGCGCGCGGGCCACGCTCGTCAGGCTCGCCCTGATGGCGGTCCCGCTCGTCTTCTTCGGGCTGTTCTTCGCCTACCCCGTCGCAGCGATCGTCGGGCGCGGGCTCAAGACGCAGGACGGCTGGCAGTTCGGCCGGATCGGCGAGGTGCTGGCCCGGCCCGACATCGCCGAAGTGCTCTGGTTCACCACCTGGCAGGCGCTCGCGTCGACGGTGCTCACGCTGCTGATCGCGCTCCCCGGCGCGTACGTGTTCGCGCGCTTCGAGTTCCCCGGCAAACAGCTGCTGCGGGCGGTGGTCACCGTTCCGTTCGTGCTGCCGACCGTGGTCGTCGGCACCGCGTTCCTCGCGCTCGTCGGGCGGGGCGGGCTGCTGGACGAGATGTGGGGCGTCCGGCTCGACACCACCGTGTGGGCGATCCTGCTCGCGCACGTCTTCTTCAACTACGCCGTGATCGTCCGGACGGTCGGCGGCCTGTGGGCGCAGCTCGACCCGCGCCAGGAGGAGGCCGCCCGGGTGCTCGGCGCCGGGCGGTTCGGCGCCTGGCGCCGGGTGACGCTGCCCGCGCTCGGGCCGGCGGTCGCCGCCGCCTCGCTGATGGTGTTCCTGTTCACCTTCAGCTCCTTCGGCGTCGTGCAGATCCTCGGCGGACCCTCGTACTCCACCCTGGAGGTGGAGGTCTACCGGCAGACCGCGCAGCTGCTGGACCTGCCGACGGCCGCCGTCCTCACCATGGTGCAGTTCGCCGCGATCGCCACGATCCTCGCCGTGCACGCCTGGACCGTGCGCAGGCGGGAGACCGCCCTGCGCCTGGTCGACCCGGGCCGGACCGCGCACCCGCCGCGCGGCCTCGCGCAGCGTTCGCTGCTGGGCGGGGTGCTGCTGTCGGTGGCCCTGCTGATCGTGGCCCCGCTCCTGGTGCTGGTCGAGCGCTCCCTCGACGCGCCCGGCGGGTACGGGTTCGGCTTCTACCGGGCCCTCCAGGACGCGGGCGCCGGAGGCGGCACGTTCCTGGTGCCGCCGCTGGAGGCGATCTGGAACTCCCTCCAGTACGCGCTGGCCGCCACCGCCATCGCGTTGCTGATCGGGGGGCTCGCGGCGGCCGCCCTGACCCGGCGCGCGGGCCGGTTCGTACGCGGCTTCGACGCGCTGCTGATGCTCCCGCTGGGGGTGTCGGCGGTGACGGTCGGCTTCGGGTTCCTGATCACCCTCGACGAGCCGCCGCTGGACCTGCGGACCTCGTGGATCCTGGTGCCGCTGGCGCAGGCGCTGGTCGGCGTGCCGTTCGTCGTACGGACGATGCTGCCGGTGCTGCGCGCGGTGGACACCCGGCTGCGGGAGGCGGCGGCGGTGCTCGGCGCGTCGCCGCTGCGGGCGTGGCGGGAGGTGGACCTGCCCTTGGTGCGGCGGGCCCTGCTGATCGCGGCCGGCTTCGCCTTCGCGGTCTCGCTGGGGGAGTTCGGCGCGACGGTCTTCATCGCGCGGCCGGACCACCCGACGCTGCCGGTGGCCGTGGCGCGGCTGCTGGGGCGGGCCGGGGAGATGAACTACGGGCAGGCGATGGCCCTGAGCACGATTCTGATGCTGGTGTGCGCGGTGTCCCTGCTGGTGCTGGAGCGACTGCGACCCGACAAGACCTCGGGAGAGTTCTGATGACACTGCTTCGGCTGGAGGGGGTCTCGGTCCGCTTCGGGGAACGCGCGGTCGTGGACGCCGTGGACCTGGAGGTCGCCGAGCACGAGATCGTGTGCGTCCTCGGACCGAGCGGAAGCGGCAAGTCCACGCTGCTGCGGGTGGTGGCCGGGCTCCAGACGGTCTCGGCCGGACGGGTGCTGCTGGGCGGCGCCGACCAGGCCGGGGTGCCGGTCCACCGGCGGGGCGTGGGCCTGATGTTCCAGGACCACCAGCTGTTCCCGCACCGGGACGTCGGCGGGAACGTCGCCTTCGGGCTCCGGATGCGGGGCGGGGGACGGGGGTCGTACGAGGCCCAGGTCGCGGAGTTGCTGGAACTGGTCGGGCTGCCCGGCGCCCAGGGCCGGGCGGTGGCCTCGCTGTCGGGCGGTGAACAGCAGCGGGTGGCGCTGGCCCGGGCGCTGGCGCCGTCGCCCCGGCTGCTGATGCTGGACGAACCGCTGGGGCAGCTCGACCGGGGGCTGCGGGAGCGGCTGGTCGTGGAACTGCGGGGGCTGTTCTCCCGGCTGGGGACGACGGTCCTGGCGGTCACGCACGACCAGGGGGAGGCGTTCGCACTGGCCGGCCGGGTCGTGGTGATGCGGGACGGGCAGATCGCGCAGGCGGGGACCCCGCTGGAGGTGTGGCAGCGCCCGGCCTCGGAGTTCGTCGCCCGCTTCCTCGGCTTCGAGAACGTGGTCCCGGCGACGGTGTCCGGCGGGGCGGCGGTGACCGCGTGGGGGAAGGTCCCGGTGCCGGCCGGATCCCCGGAGGGGGAGCGGAGCGTTCTGATCCGGCCGGCCGGGGTGGTGCTCGCGGCGGCGGGGCTGGGCTGCGAGGTGCTCTCGCGGACCTTCCGGGGTACGCACGTGGCGTTGCTGCTACGGCCGGAGGCGGGGCCCCCGCTGGAGGCCGAGTGCGGGCTCGCGGGGGCGCCGGCCGTGGGGGACCGGGTCGCGGTGACCTTCGCCCCGTCCGAGGTGGTCGTCCTCCCGCCGGCGTAACCGCGGAGCGGGACGCCCCGGACGCCGGCGGGGGAGGACCTGGGGCCTGATCCGAAAGACAGGCCCTAGGCCACCGGGGCCGGCTGCGGGGAGTCCGTCGCGGCCTCGGCCTCGTCGTGGTTGCCGTACCAGGCCACCGCCACCGCGCCGGTGACGGCCAGGACGAAGCCGAGGACCGCCAGCCAGGCCAGGCCCGGGCGGGACGCGTCGCCGAGCCAGAGCACGCCGATCGCTCCGGGGAGCACCGTCTCGCCCACGACCAGGGCCGCCGTCGCGCCGTTCACCGAGCCGATCTGGAGGGCGACGGTGTGCAGGTACATGCCGCCGACCCCCGCCAGCACGATGGCGTAGAGCGCCGGGTCGGACAGCAGGCTCCCCAGGCCGAACGGCTCGACACCGTTCAGGATGCGGACGCCGACGCCGAGCGCGCCGAAGGCGAGGCCCGACAGCAGGCCCGCCAGGATCGCCGCCCGGGCGCCCAGGAACCGTACGGCCACCGTGCCGCCCACGATGATCAGCAGCGTCACGCCGAGCAGCCACCAGTGGGTGGACATCGGGGCGTGGTGGCCGCCCTCGTGCCCGGCGGCCGTGGCCAGCAGCACCAGCGCCGCGCAGACGACCCCGATCGAGGTCCACTCCTTACGGGTCAGCCGGATGCCCAGCATCTTCACGCTCAGCACGGCGGTGATCACCAGGTTGGCGCTGATCACCGTCTGGGAGAGGAACAGCGGGAGCAGCCGGGCGGCGAGCGCGCCGAGGCCGAAGCCCACGAAGTCCAGGATGGTGCCGACGATGAACTCCCAGGTCATCGCCGCCTTCGCGGTGGAGGACAGGTTCGGTCCGCCGTGCTGGGTCACCCCCGCGGCGGCCGGGGACGTCCGGGCCGCACGCCGGGAGCCCACGGCTTGCAGGACGGACCCCGTGCCGTAACAGATGGACGCCGCGATCGCGGTCAGCAGGCCTATGAGCACCGAGGGCTCCGTTCACGTCTGGCAGGTTTTGCGGTTTGATTACCTAAGGCAGACGTGCGATCGGGCCCGGGAGTTGCCTCCCGGGCCCGTCGGGCTCATCTCATTGCGCCCGGCCCATCGCCGCGAGCGCCTCGGGGACCTCCGCCACCGAGTCGACCAGCGCGATCCGGGACTCCATCCCCCGGCCGCGCGCCAGCGCGCGCAGCAGCGGCCAGGCCGGCAGGTGCTCGGTCCAGTGGTGGCGCCCGACCAGCACCATCGGGGTCGGCTCGCCCCGCGACGCGTAGTAGTTCGGGGTCGCGTTGTCGAAGATCTCCTGCACCGTGCCCGCCGCGCCCGGCAGGAACACCACGCCCGCGGTGGACCGGGCCAGCAGCCCGTCCTCCCGGGTGGCGTTCGCGAAGTACTTGGCGATGTGGCCCGCGAACGCGTTCGGCGGCTCGTGCCCGTAGAACCAGGTCGGGATGCCCACCGAGTCACCACCGGCCGGCCAGCGCTCGCGCACCGCGAAGGCCGCCCGCGCCCAGTCGGACACCGACGGGGTGAACGACGGGGCCTTGGCCAGCAGCTCCAGGGCCTCCGCGAGGGCCGCGTCCGGCGCCGGGGCCAGGTACGCGCCGAGGTTCGCGGCCTCCATCGCGCCGGGCCCGCCGCCGGTGGCCACGGTCAGGCCCGACCGGGCGAGACCGCGGCCGAGTTCCGCCGCGCCCCGGTACTCCGTACCACCGCGCTCCATGGCGTGGCCGCCCATCACGCCGACGACCCGGGCACCGCTCAGGTGCTCGTCGAGGGCGTCGGAGACGGCGTCGTCGTGGATGGAGCGCAGCATCGAGGAGAAGACGTCGCCGTCGGCCTTGGTCTCCTGGAACCAGGCGTAGGCCTGGGCGTCAGGGGTGGCCTCGTAGCCGTCGGCGAGCCCCGTGAACAGTTCGTCGGCCGTGTACAGGAGGCCCCGGTACGGGTTGAACGGCAGGTCGGGAACCGGCGGGTAGACCAGCGCGCCGTCCGCGCGGACCTTCGCCGAGGCATCGGGCTCCATCGCGCAGCCCAGGAACACGGCCGCCGAGGTGTCGGCGGCCAGCAGCGCGAAGGTCCGTTCCAGCAGGTTGACCGACTGGATCCGGTAACCGCTGAGCGAGCCGCGGGCCACTACCTGGTCGAATTCGGCGAGCGTCTCGATCTCGATGTCTGCGTTGACCATTCGAGCACCCTAAGGGCTGCTCCCGTCAGCGGGTCAGCGCCAGCGACGTCAGCTGCGCCACACCCCAGCTCAGGGGTACGCACACGATCACCAGCGCCGTCGCCCGCAAGGTGGCGGCCGTACGCAGCACCGGGCCCGGAGCGCCCAGGTCGAGCAGGGTCTCCCGGGTGGCGGAGCGGGCCTGCCTGGCCTCCACCGCCGAGGTGAGGAGCGTCGCCGACGCGCACAGCACCACCAGCAGCGCGGCGGGTCCCGTCAGCGGGCCCAGCGGCAGCGGCGCCGTGCCCCGGTCGGCCAGGGCCGCGGCGGTGAGGGCGCCCGCGCCGACCGCGCACAGCACCCCGAGGGGGCGGCCCAGCCGGGGGGCCTCCTCCTGGAGGGCCCGGCCGGCCAGCAGCCGGAGGGCTCCGGGGCGGACGGCCTGGACCAGTGTTCCGCAGGCGTAGGCCAGGCCCGGCCCGGCGAGGGCGAGTCCGGCCGCGGTCAGGGTCCAGCCGGCCGCCATGCCCGCGGCCCCGCGTCCGAAGCCCGCTTCGACGGCGAGCCCGCACGCGGCCAGGGCGATGCCCCAGGGCAGTCCGGCCTGCGGAGCCGGCGCCGGGCGCGGCCGCAGGGCGACGGCGGTCGCGACGGAGGCGGCCAGCGGGACCAGGGTCATCAGGGTGAGGGCGGCCGCCACGGGCAGTGGCCGGTCGGCGTGCAGCAACCCGGCCCCCGCACCGTCGAAGGGCAGGCCGGCGAGGTCGCCCCGCAGGTGGAGGAAGGCCGCCAGCGCGAGCGCGCTGCCGAGCGCGCAGGCGACGGCGGTGGAGATCGCCCCGGCCAGGGTGAGCCGGATCGGTCCCAGCCCGACGGCGTCGAGCCCCTCCAGGGGCCGGGTCGCCGGGTCGGTACGGGCCACGGCGACGGCGAACTGCACGGTGGCGGCGACCGGCAGCAGGGCCCAGAGCAGCTGCGGGAACGATCCGCCGGGCCGGACGGTCGCCTGCGCGAGGACGTACAGGAGCAGGAATCCGGTGGCGGCCGAGGCGGCGGCGACCAGCAGCCGGCGCAGCTGGACGAGCGGCCGGGAGCCGCGGGCTAGGCGGAGAGCGAGCACGCGGCCTGGTCCTCCGGGGTCTCGGTGGAGCCGGCGGGCGCGGACCCCTCGCCGGCGGCCTCAGCGGCCTCAGCGGCCTCGACGGCCTCCGCGGCCTCGGCGGGCCGGCCGTCGAGCAGGGCGAGCCGCCGGTCGGCGGCGGCAGCGCTCTCCTCGTCGTGGGTGGCCAGCAGGACGGTGATCCCGTGAGAGCGGGCGGCGGTGGTGAGGGTGCGCATGAGCAGGGCGCGCTCGGCGCGGTGCAGTGAGGCCGTCGGCTCGTCGGCGAAGATCACGGCGGGCTCGCTGACCAGGGCCCGGGCCAGGGCGACCCGCTGGCACTCGGCCCGGGTCAGCGCGGACGGGCGTTTGCGGGCGAAGCCGCCGATGTCGAGGCGGTCCAGCCATGCGCAGGCGGCCGTCTTGGCGGCGCGGTGCGAGGCGCCCCCGATCAGCAGCGGCAGCGCGGCGTTCTCCCAGACCTTGAGCTCGGGCAGCAGCCGGGGCTCGGGGTCGATCCATCCGAACCGGTCGCGGCGCAGCCGTTCGCGGACCAGGGCGCCCATGGTGTGCACGGGCACGCCGTTGAACCAGACCTCGCCCTGTTCGGGCACCAACTGCCCGGAGAGGCAGCGCAGCAGGGTGGTCTTGCCGCTGCCGCGCGGTCCCGTCACGGCGAGGATCTCGCCCTGGCGGACGCCGGCCGAGACCCCGATCAGGCCGGGTGAACCGCTGTGGGAGTAGTGAAGGGACCGAGCCCAGAGGACGTCATTGTCGGGTGGGGCAGTGTCCGGTGGAGCCACCATGGCGTACACCTCCGTCCGGGGGAACGAAGCGGAGCCCGTTGAGTCACTGACGCCGCACTGAGATGTAAAGAGACGAACCGCTCGGATGGTGACAGCACACGGCCCGGACCCCCGCGTTCTCACTCGAACGGGGGATCCGGGCCGGGCATCCGGACTGTTCGCAGCCTGGATGGTGGAGCTCGGTTACAGCTTGGTCCACGCCTCGGTGAGCACCGAGCGCAGGATCCCCTCGATCTCGTCGAAGGTGCCCTGGTCCGCGATCAGCGGCGGGGCCAGCTGGATGACCGGGTCGCCGCGGTCGTCGGCCCGGCAGTACAGGCCGTTCTCGAAGAGCGCCTTGGAGAGGAAGCCGTAGAGCACGCGCTCCGTCTCCTCGTCCGTGAAGGACTCCTTCGTGACCTTGTCCTTGACGAGCTCGATGCCGTAGAAGTAGCCGTTGCCGCGGACGTCACCGACGATCGGCAGGTCGTGCAGCTTCTTCAGCGTCGAGAAGAAGGCGCCCTCGTTGTCCAGCACGTGCTGGTTGAGGCCCTCCTTGTCGAAGATGTCGAGGTTGGCCAGCGCGACGGCCGAGGAGACCGGGTGGCCGCCGAAGGTGTAGCCGTGCAGGAAGGTGTTGTCACCCTTGTAGAACGGCTCCGCGAGGCGGTCCGAGATGATGCAGGCACCGATCGGGGAGTAGCCCGAGGTCATGCCCTTGGCGCAGGTGATCATGTCCGGCACGTAGTCGAACTTGTCACAGGCGAACATCGTGCCGAGGCGGCCGAACGCGCAGATCGTCTCGTCGGAGACGAGCAGGACGTCGTACTCGTCGCAGATCTCGCGGACGCGCTGGAAGTACCCGGGCGGCGGCGGGAAGCAGCCACCGGCGTTCTGCACCGGCTCCAGGAAGACGGCGGCGACGGTGTCGGCGCCCTCGAACAGGATCTCCTGCTCGATCTGGTCGGCGCACCAGCGGCCGTAGGCCTCCGGGTCGTCGCCGAAGATCGGGGCGCGGTAGATGTTGGTGTTCGGTACCTTGTGCGCGCCGGGGACCAGCGGCTCGAAGGGGGCCTTCAGGGCGGGCAGACCGGTGATGGACAGGGCGCCCTGCGGGGTGCCGTGGTAGGCCACCGCGCGGGAGATCACCTTGTACTTGGTGTGCTTGCCCTGGAGCTTGAAGTACTGCTTGGCCAGCTTCCAGGCGGTCTCGACGGCCTCGCCGCCACCGGTGGTGAAGAAGACCTTGTTCAGGTCGCCCGGGGCGTAGTGGGCGAGGCGCTCGGCGAGTTCGACGGCCTTGGGGTGCGCGTACGACCAGATGGGGAAGAAGGCGAGTTCCTGCGCCTGCTTGTAGGCGACCTCGGCCAGTTCCTTGCGGCCGTGACCGGCGTTGACCACGAACAGTCCGGCGAGACCGTCCAGGTAGCGCTTGCCCTTGTCGTCCCAGATGTAGGTGCCCTCGCCCCGGACGATGGTGGGGACGGGGGAGTTCTCGTAGGACGACATGCGGGTGAAGTGCATCCACAGGTGGTCGTACGCGGTCTTGGAGAGGTCCTGGCTCACGGTTATCGGGTTCCCCACATGTAGGTCTGCTTCTTCAGCTTCAGGTAAACGAAGCTCTCGGTTGATCGCACGCCGGGGAGCGCGCGGATCTTCTTGTTGATGGTGTCGAGCAGGTGGTCGTCGTCCTCGCAGACGATTTCCACCATCAGGTCGAACGAGCCCGCCGTCATGACCACGTACTCGCACTCGGCCATCGCGGTCAACGCGTCCGCCACGGGGTCGAGGTCTCCCTCGACGTTGATGCCGACCATCGCCTGGCGCCGCAGCCCCACGGTGAGCGGGTCGGTGACGGCGACGATCTGCATGACCCCCTGGTCGAGCAGCTTCTGCACGCGCTGGCGCACAGCCGCCTCGGAAAGGCCGACGGCCTTGCCGATCGCGGCGTAGGGACGGCGTCCGTCCTCTTGCAGTTGCTCGATGATCGCCAGGGACACAGCATCGACCGAAGGGGACGGTTGTCTGTTCCTGGAATCTGCGCTTCGACTGACCACGACCTCACTGTGCACGAGGAGTCGTCCGTTCCGCAAGACGGAATCGATGAAATCCGTTGTTTGGAGGTTCGGATCTCACTGATTTCGTAGTTCACCGTGTCTGCCCCTGTCGAAAGCGTCCGCCGAGGAGCTAGGCTTGGGGATCGTCTCAACCATTGGACATGTGATCAGGAGTGTGGCTGTAGTGACCACCGAACTGCGTCGTCTGCGCAACTACATCGGCGGGGAGTTCAAGGACGCCGCCGACGGGCGGACCACCGAGGTGGTCAACCCCGCCACCGGCGAGGCGTACGCCACCGCCCCGCTGTCCGGCCAGGCCGACGTGGACGCGGCCATGGCCGCTGCCGCCGCCGCCTTCCCGGCCTGGCGCGACACCACGCCGTCGGAGCGGCAGAAGGCCCTGCTCAAGATCGCGGACGCCTTCGAGGCGCGCGCGGACGAGCTCGTGGCCGCCGAGTCGGAGAACACCGGCAAGCCGCTGGGCCTCACGGCCAGCGAGGAGCTGCCGCCGATGGTGGACCAGATCCGCTTCTTCGCGGGTGCGGCCCGCATCCTCGAAGGCCGCTCGGCCGGCGAGTACATGGACGGGATGACCTCGATCGTCCGTCGCGAGCCGGTCGGCGTCTGCGCCCAGGTCGCACCCTGGAACTACCCGATGATGATGGCCGTCTGGAAGTTCGCCCCGGCCATCGCCGCGGGCAACACGGTCGTCCTGAAGCCCTCGGACACCACCCCGGCCTCCACCGTCCTGATGGCCGAGATCATCGACTCGGTCCTGCCCAAGGGCGTCTTCAACGTCATCTGCGGCGACCGCGAGACCGGCAAGGCCATGGTCGAGCACTCCACCCCGGCGATGGCCTCCATCACCGGCTCGGTGCGCGCCGGCATGCAGGTCGCCGAGAGCGCCTCCAAGGACGTCAAGCGCGTCCACCTGGAGCTCGGCGGCAAGGCCCCGGTCGTGGTCTTCCAGGACGCCGACATCGCGAAGGCCGTCGAGGACATCGCCGTCGCCGGCTACTTCAACGCCGGCCAGGACTGTACCGCCGCCACCCGCGTGCTCGTGCACGAGTCGATCCACGACGAGTTCGTCTCCGCGCTGGCCAAGGCCGCCTCCGACACCAAGACCGGCCAGCCGGACGACGAGGACGTGCTGTACGGCCCGCTGAACAACCCGAACCAGCTCAAGCAGGTCGCGGGCTTCATCGAGCGCCTCCCGGCGCACGCCAAGGTCGAGGCGGGCGGCCACCAGGTCGGCGAGAAGGGCTTCTTCTACGCCCCGACCGTGGTCTCCGGCCTGAAGCAGGACGACGAGATCATCCAGAACGAGGTCTTCGGCCCCGTCATCACCGTCCAGTCCTTCACGGACGAGGCCCAGGCCCTGGAGTACGCGAACGGCGTCGAGTTCGCCCTCGCCTCCTCCGTGTGGACCAAGGACCACGGCCGCGCGATGCGGATGTCCAAGAACCTCGACTTCGGCTGCGTGTGGATCAACACCCACATCCCGCTCGTCGCCGAGATGCCGCACGGCGGCTTCAAGAAGTCCGGCTACGGCAAGGACCTCTCCGCCTACGGCTTCGAGGACTACACGCGCATCAAGCACGTCATGACCTCGCTCGACGGCTGACCGCGCCGAGCTGACCACAACACAGCTCTGACGGGGCGGGCAGTAGACAACATGTCTATTGTCCGCCCCCTCGCGTTCCCCCAGGCTTTGCCCATGCCTGAACTCCCCTTCTCCCGCCGCGCGGTGCTGCGCGGCCTGGGCGCCGCGGGCCTGGTGGCCGGCCTCGCCGGCTGCGGTGTGCCCGCGGCCTACGTCCCCGAGGACCGCCGGGAAGGCCCGGACCGCTCCGGCCGGGACCAGAGCGTCGCCTTCTCGAACTGGCCGCTCTACATCGACACCGACGAGGAGGACGAGTCGCGCCGGCCCACGCTGGCCGCCTTCACGGAGCGGACCGGCATCGCCGTCCGCTACACCGAGGAGATCAACGACAACGACGAGTTCTTCGGCAAGGTCAGCCCGGCCCTCATGAACCACCAGGAGACCGGCCACGACCTCGTGGTGGTCAGCGACTGGATGGCCGCCCGCTTCGTCCACCTGGGCTGGGCGCAGAAGATGGACCGCTCGGCGCAGTCCAACGTCAGTGCGCACCTCGACCCGCAGCTCGCCTCCCCCGCCTTCGACGAGGGCCGGCTGCACACCGTCCCCTGGCAGTCGGGGATCACCGGAATCGCCTACAACCGCAAGGCCCTCGGCCGGGAGATCAAGTCCGTCAATGACCTCTGGCGCCCCGACCTGGCGGGCAAGGTCACCCTCTTCTCCGGGCTCGACGAGTCCTTCGCGCTGCTGATGCAGGGCGACGGCGTGGACGTCACCCGGTGGACCGAGTCCGACTTCCACCGGATGTGCGACCGGGTCGAGGGCATGGTGAAGAAGAAGCACATCCGCCGCTTCACCGGCAACGACTACACCTCCGATCTGAGCAAGGGCGACGTACTGGCCTGCCAGGCGTACTCCGGCGACGCCATCCAGCTCCAGGCCGACAACCCGGACATCGAGTTCGTGGTCCCCGAGGAGGGCGCCGAGCTCTGGGCGGAGAGCCTGCTCGTCCCCAACCTCGCCCGGCACAAGGCCAACGCCGAGGCGCTGATCGACTTCTACTACGACCCCGAGGTGGCCGCCGAGCTCGCCGCCTCCGTCAACTACGTCTGCCCCGTGCCGGCCGCCCGCGAGGTCCTGGCCGCAGCCGACGACAAGGAGACCGCCGAACTGGCCGAGAACCCGCTGATCTTCCCCGACGAGGACATGCGCCGCCGGCTCGTCGTGGCCCGGGACATCTCCTCGGCCGAGCGCCGCACCCTCGCCAGGCGCTGGAACGCCATCGTCGGACTCTGACGTCCCCGCCGGCTCCGGGCGCGGCCCGGCGCGCGGGACTGAACATGTTCAGTAAATTGACTGAACGCGTTCAGAAATGGGCGTAGGCTTTCGATCATGAGCGAGAGAAGCGCCCTCCAACGGCGTATCCGTGCCTGGCTTGTCCTGTTCCTCGTCTGCCTCGTGCTCAGCGGGCTCACGGCCTTCCCCCTGGTCAGTGAGCTCCACTGGGCCAACTCCCTGGTCTCCAACACCTGGCTGCGCCGGGTGGGCGACGGCCTGGACCGAGCGGACGCGGACTACCCCTTCCTCCTCTACGGGACCGACTGGCTCGCCTTCGCCCACCTGGTGATCGCCGTCTTCTTCTACGGCGTCCACCGGGATCCCGTCCGCAACATATGGATCGTCGAAGCAGGCATGATCGCCTGCGCCGGGATCATCCCGCTCGCCCTGATCTGCGGCCCCGTCCGGGGGATCCCCTTCTGGTGGAGCGTGATCGACATGTCGTTCGGGGTCTTCGGGATCATTCCGCTGCTGGTGCTCCGCCGCATGATCAAGCGGCTGGAGACGATGCCGGCTTCGTGAAGGCCGCCATGATGATCCCGGACGTCACCTTGTTCAGGGCGGTGCCTTTGGCATCGGTGGAGTTGACCGAGTAGACGAGGGTGCGCGAGAGGTCGCGCGTCCCGCCGATCACGGTGCTGTAGCCGTACCGGGAGCCCGTCTTGCCGTAGGCCACGGTGCCGCCCGGCAGTACGATCCGCTGCATGCCCGCCGTGTGCACGGCGTCCTCCCCGGACTCGAAGTCCTTCACCGCCGGCACCGTGAACATCTCCTCCAGCTGCGCCTTCGGCACGACCTTGCCGCCGAAGAGGGCGACGGTGAACCTCTCCAGATCCGCGGTGGTCGACATCAGGTCCCCCGCGGCCCAGTTGGCCGAGGAGTTCCAGTCCGTCACATCGACCAGCGAGCTGCCGCCGCCGGGCCGCCGCACTGCCTGGTAGCCGTGGTGGTGCGGACCCGGTATCCGGTTCTGCGCACGCCCCGGAACCGAGGTGTCGCGCAGTCCCAGCGGCCTGAGGATCCGGGCGGACAGCGCCTCCTCGTACGACGCCCCCGTCAGCTTCTCGATCAGTACGGCCAGGACCGTGTAGTCGATGTTCTGGTAGTGCTGCTTCCTGCCCGGCCGGAACTCGGGGCCCTTCGCCGCCGCGGCGGCGATCAGCGCATGCGGGTCCACCCCATCGAAACGGTGCGCGTACTGCTCCTTGAACGGGGTCTCCCGGCCGTCACCCGCGGGGATGCCGCTCGTGTGGTTCAGCAACTGCCGCACGCTGACGGGCTCGAAGCCCCCGGGGCCGGCCGGCAGCAGCCCCGGCAGGTACCGCTGCACCGGGCTGTCCAGGTCCACTTCGCCCTCGGCGGCGAGTTGCAGCACCACCGCCGCCGTGAAGGTCTTGGTCACCGAGCCGGCCCGGAACCGGGCGCCTGCGACGGGCCCCCGCCCCGTACGGACATCCGCGACGCCGGCGCCGCCCCGCCAGGCGCCGCTCGTACCGCCCACCCGGACCAGCGCGGCGGTGGCCTCCTCGCCCCGGGCGCCCACACCGGCCAGCGCCTTCCGCAGCGCCACCGCGTCGGGCGGCGTCGTGAACACGGGCGGCGCGTTGACTCCGGCTGATGCCGAAGCCGCGGCCGGAGCCGGTGCGGCCCGGGCGACGGCCGGACCGGACGCGATGCCCAGGACCAGGGTGGCGGCGATGAAGGTGCGCGCGCGAGCGTTCATGATGGGATCCCCCTCGTGGTCTCTCCGGGCGGCCACCCGCCCCGATGACCTCAATGCTCCTGCTCCGAGGGGTCGTCGCGGATCACCAACGAGAGGGGTCTTCAGCGGTACGACAACTCACCGGCCAGAGGGAGCCGCCCCGCCGCGTCTCACCCGCCGGAGGGAGATACCCCGGAGCCAGTCACGACCCGGCTGAGATCAGCCCCGTCTCATAGGCGCAGATCACCGCCTGGATCCGGTCCCGTAGCCCCAGCTTCGCCAGCACGTTCCCCACATGGGACTTCACCGTGTGCTCGCTCACCGTCAGCTCCGCCGCGATCTCCGCGTTCGACCGCCCCCGCCCCAGATGCAGCAGCGTCTCCCGCTCCCGCGCCGTCAGCACCTCCAGCCGGTCCGCCGACAGCGCCGGGACCCCGGCCCGCCGGGCCGTCGCCGCCGTGTACTCCTCGATCAGCCGCCGCGCCACCGAAGGCGCCAGCAGCGAATCGCCCGCCGCCACCACCCGTACCGCGTGCACCAGGTCGTCCCGCCGCACGTCCTTCAGCAGGAACCCGCTCGCCCCCGCGTGCAGCGCCTCGTACACGTACTCGTCGGCATCGAAGGTCGTCAGCATCACCGCCCGGCACGCGCTCCGCGCCGAGATCGCCCGGCACGCCTCGATCCCGTCCAGCACCGGCATCCGGATGTCCAGCAGCACCACGTCCGGCGCGAGCCGGTCCACCGCCTCCACCGCCGCGGCGCCGTCGCCCGCCTCCGCGACGACCTCGATGTCCTCCTGGGCGTCCAGGATCATCGCGAAGCCGCTGCGCACCAGCTCCTGGTCGTCGGCCACCACCACACGGATCGTCAACTCCCCACCTCCAGCGGCGAGGTTACAAGCACCACCCGGACCACGAACCCGCTGCCGCCCGGCCCCGGGCCGGCCACCGCCGCACCGCCGTGCGCGGCCGCCCGCTCCCGGATCCCGATCAGCCCGTGCCCGCCCGACGCCGCCCCCGGGCCCCGCCCGCCGGATCCCGGGCCCCGCCCGTCGTCCGCGACCGTCACCGTCAGCTCCCGCGCCCCGTACTCCAGCCGGACCGACACCCGTGAGGCCCCGGCGTGCTTCACCACGTTCGTCAGCGCCTCCTGCACCACGCGGTGCACCGTCGCCTCCAGCGCCGCCGGCAGCCCGCGCACCGCGCCCGTCCGCTCGTACGACACCTCCAGCCCGCTGCCCCGCACCCGCTCCAGCAGCCCCGCCAGCTCCTCGACGCCCGGCTGCGGGCCGCGCGGGGCGGCCCGCGCGGCGCCGTCCGTCCGTAGCACCCCCAGCATCGTCCGCAACTGCGCCATCGCGTCCCGCCCCGTCTCCGCGATCGCGTCGAAGGCCGCCTCCGCCCGCTCGGGGGCCCGGCGCACCGCCACCGGACCGGCCTCGGCCTGCACGATCATGATGCTGACCGCGTGCGAGAGGACGTCGTGCATCTCCCGCGCGATCCGGGCCCGTTCACGCGCCGCCGCCTGCTCCGCCTCGATCCGGTTCGCCCGCTCCAGCTCCGCCGCCCGCGCCTCGACGGCCGCCGTGTAGGCCTGCCGGGTGTGCTGCAGCCGCCCCAGCGCGTACGCCGCGGCGAAGACGAACAGCGCGAACAGCAGCTCCCGCGCCGTCCCGGTGTTGAGGGCGACCGAAGCCAGGACCAGCCCGCTCAGCATCACGCCCATGGCGATCCGCACCCGCACCGGGCACAGCAGCGCCATCGTGTACACGCCGATCAGCGGGGCGTACGGCAGCGGTTGCCCGGGGCCGTCCAGCGCCAGCGTGTAGACCGAGCCGGCCGCGACCATCCCGAAGATCGCCGCGACGGGCGCCCGCCGCCGCCACACCAGCGGCAGATTGCCCAGCGTGGTCAGCGCGTACGCCGGCCAAGTGGCCGGGGAATCCAGCGGATCGCGGGGCACCACGAACGGGATCGTCGTCGCCACCTGCACCAGCAGCGTCAGCCCCGGGTCCCGCCACCGCGGGTCCGCCCGCCGGATCCGCTCCCCCCAGGCGCGTATCACCGGCCGGACTCGGCCCGTACGCCGTCCAGCGCGTCCAGCCGGTTCGTGGTGACGGAGTCCACCCCGGCCGCGATCAGCCGGCGCATCGTGCGCCTGGTGTCCGCCGTCCAGGCCGAGACCAGCAGCCCGTCCCGGTGCAGGGCGTCCGTCAGCTCCCGGCTGACCAGCCCGAAGCGGTAGTTGAGCCAGGCCGGGGCCAGCGCGTCGATCAGCGCCCGGCGCGGCGGGGACAGGGAGGTCCAGGTCAGCGCGATCTCCGCATCCGGATCGGCGGCGCGCACCGCCAGCATGGTGCGCGCGCCCGCGCAGTAGTACGTACGCTCGCGGGCCCCGCAGTCACGGACCAGGCCGACCACCGTCCGCACCCCCTCGGGGGAGGCGCCGGGCAGGTCGATCATCAGCCGGCCCGCGCCGGCGGCCGTCAGGGCGTCGCGCAGGGTCGGGATCCCGCCCCCGGTCAGCTCCCTCAGCTGAGGGGCCGTGACGGCGTCGAGCCGCACGTCATGACCCCACAGCCGCTGGAGCGTCTCGTCGTGGAGGAGGACCGGCACCCCGTCGCGGGTCAGCCGTACGTCGATCTCGACCGCGTCCGCCCCGCGGGCGAACGCGGAGCCGATCGAGGCCAGGGTGTTCTCACGGACACGGTAGGGATCGCCGCGGTGGCCGACGGCAGTCAGGGTGCGCATGCACCCCATTCTCGCGGGGCGTCAGCGCGCCAGCCAGGCCGCCGTGTAGGTGTCGATCTCCGCGCTGATCCTGGCCTTGCCGGCCTCGTCCAGGAAGGAGGCCTCGACGGCGTTCTTCGCCAGCTGCGCGAGTCCCCGCTCGTCGAGGTCGAGGAGGCGGGCGGCCACCGCGTACTCGTTGTTGAGGTCGGAGCCGAACATCGGCGGGTCGTCGCTGTTGATGGTGACGAGCACGCCCGCCGCGACCATCTCCTTGACGGGGTGCCGGTCCAGGTCGGTGACGGCGCGCGTGGCGATGTTCGAGGTCGGGCAGACCTCCAGCGCGATCCGGTGCTCGGCGAGGTAGGCGAGCAGCTCCGGGTCCTGCGTGGCGCTGGTGCCGTGGCCGATGCGCTCGGCGCCCAGGTCGCGGATCGAGTCCCAGATCGTCTCCGGGCCGGTGGTCTCGCCGGCGTGCGGCACGCTGTGCAGGCCGGCGGCGCGGGCGGCGTCGAAGTACGGCTTGAACTGCGGGCGCGGCACACCGATCTCGGGGCCGCCGAGGCCGAAGGAGACCAGGCCTTCGGGGTGCAGGTCGACGGCGAGCCGCGCGGTCTCGGCGGCGGCCTCCAGACCGGCCTCGCCGGGGATGTCGAAGCACCAGCGCAGGATGACGCCGAGCTCGGTCTCGGCGGCCTTGCGGGCGTCCTCGATGGCCTCCATGAAGGCCTTCTCCTCGATGCCGCGGCGGGTCGAGGAGTACGGGGTGATGGTCAGCTCGGCGTAGCGGATGTTCTGCCGGGCCATGTCGCGGGCGACTTCAAAGGTGAGGGTGCGGACGTCGTCCGGGGTGCGGACCAGGTCGACGACCGACAGGTAGACCTCGATGAAGTGCGCGAAGTCGGTGAAGGTGAAGTAGTCGGCGAGGGCCTCGGGGTCGGTGGGGACCTTCGAGTCGGGGTGGCGGGCGGCCAGTTCGGCCACGATGCGCGGGGACGCCGAGCCGACGTGGTGGACGTGGAGTTCGGCCTTGGGCAGCCCCGCGATGAAGGGGTGCAGGTCGGGCATGAGGGGCCTCCGGGGGACGCGGTAAGGACAGGAGCGGCTTCATCGTAGGCAGGACCCGGGAGTGTCGGTGCCAGCGCTTAGCATGGCTGTACGAGAGGGGGGCGCCGTATGACCGACCACAGCCCCGAGCCGCGAGACCCGTGGGCGCCGCCGGAGCGGCCGGCGGCCGATCCAGCCAAGCATCAGGGAGCGCCGGGCGTGTCGGGTGCGCCGGCCGGGCAGTCCGCGCCGTTCACGCCGCCCGCGCCGTCCGTGCACGATCAGCAGACCATCGCGGGAATGCCGGGGGGCGATTTCCCGCAGGCCGGTTCGCAGACCCAGTCGCAGGCACCGGGCGCGATACCCGGTCCGATACCCGGGGCCCCGCCCCTGGCGCCGGGCTACGGATACCCGTCGCAGCCCGCCCCGGGCGGTTACGGCTACCCGGTACAGCCGCAGGCCCCGGGCGGCTACGGCTACCCCGGATACCCGGGCGCCGGTGCCTACCCGCCCTACGGGGCGCCGCAGCCGAACAACAGCTTCGGCGTCACCTCGCTCGTCCTCGGCATCCTCTCGGTCGTCGCGTGCGTCACCAGCGTCTTCTCGGTCGGTCTCGGCATCGGCGCCATCGTCTTCGGCGCCCTGGGCCGGGGCCGGGCGAACCGCGGCGAGGCCACCAACGGGGGCATGGCGCTGGCCGGTCTGATCCTGGGCGTGATCGGCATGGTGCTGGGCGGCCTCCTGCTGGTGATCCTGGGGTTCGGCCTGCTGGCCGACCTCGGGGACATCGACGACGACTCGGGTTACGACAGCCCGTACTCGAACTCGCAGAACCACGAGAAGGTCTGACCGAACGAAAGGGCCGGGCCCGGGCCGTGGCTGCCCGGGCCCGGCCCCGTCCGGTCCCGCCAGCCGGTGTCCCGGCCGCCCCCGATCGGGGAGACCCTGCGGAACGCCGCGCCGGTCAGCCCGCCGAAGGCGCGCCCGTTGCCGGAACCGGCGGGCGCGCGCCCCGACCGGTACCCGGCCAGGTTCCAGGTGCAGACCGGCACACGGCCGCCCGGCTCACTCCCGCTCGGCCGCCGCCCGCGCGTCCGCCCGCGCGTCCGCCCGCAGGCGCTCGCGGGCCTCCATCAGGGCGAAGCCCAGCAGGTTCAGCCCGCGCCAGCGGGCCGGGTCCAGGGCGCGCTCGTCATCGGCGCCGAGCCCGATGCCCCAGATCCGGTCCATCGGGCTCGCCTCCACCAGTACCCGGTTCCCCGTGCCCAGCAGGTACGCCCGCAGCGCCGGGTCGGAGCCGAACTTGTGGACGCTGCCCTCCACCACGAGCGCGTACCGCTCCCGCTCCCACAGCGTGTCGTCGAAGCCGCGCACCAGTCGCCCGGCCTTCTTCGCGGCGGCCGGACTCGTCGCTTCCAGGGCGGCGCGCTCGGCCTCGGCGTCCCCGAACAGCCGTGCCTTGCCGGCCATCATCCAGTGTTCCGCCGTCGCGTACCGGACGTCACCCACAGTGAAAGCGGACGGCCACCACTGGCTCAGGCAGCTCGGCCCGAGCGATCCGTCGGGCCTCGGCCGGTGTCCCCAGAACGGCAGGAACTTCACCCGTTCACCACTGCTGACCTGCTTGATCAGGGCATCGATCGTCTCCATGCACGCGAGTGTGGCAGTCGCCACTGACACTTCGTACGGGATTTTCGGTGTGCCTCGACACATGGTCGACCGATTCCGTCGCGTAATCAAAAGGCAACAACGGAATCACTTGGCCGAGGGGGCCACCTCTGTCAGGATCGGCAATCAATTCGAGCTGTAGCTCGAACTGTAGCTAGGAGAGCGTGAGAGCGTCATGGGTAACCGCTTCCAGGTTAAGGACCGCTTCGCAGACGGCGCGCAGTACATCGACGGACAACTCAGGTCCGGCACCTCGGGCCGGTCACACACGGTCATCGACCCGGCCACCGGCGAGGAGGTCCTGACCTACGAACTCGCGGGCACCGCGGACGTGGACGAGGCCGTCGCCGCCGCCAAGCGCGCCTTCCCCGGCTGGTCCGGCGCCACCCCCGGCGAGCGTTCCGACGCGCTGCACCGCTTCGCCGCCGTGCTGGCCGAGCAGGCCGAGGACTTCGCGTACGCCGAGTCCCTCCAGTGCGGCAAGCCGATCAAGCTGTCCACGGAGTTCGACGTCCCGGGGACGATCGACAACACCGCCTTCTTCGCGGGCGCCGCGCGCCACCTCCAGGGGCAGGCCGCCGCCGAGTACTCCGGCGACCACACCTCGTACGTGCGCCGCGAGGCCATCGGGGTCGTCGGCTCCATCGCGCCCTGGAACTATCCGCTCCAGATGGCCGCCTGGAAGATCCTCCCGGCCATCGCCGCGGGCAACACCATCGTCCTCAAGCCCGCCGAGATCACCCCGCTCACCTCCCTGATGTTCGCCCAGGCGGCCAAGGACGCGGGCCTGCCCGACGGCGTGATCAACATCGTCACCGGCGCCGGCCGGGAGGCGGGCGAGCACCTGGTCGGCCACCCGGACGTGGTCATGACCTCCTTCACCGGCTCCACCGCCGTCGGCAAGCGCGTCGCCGAGATCGCCACCGCCACCGTCAAGCGGCTCCACCTGGAGCTCGGCGGCAAGGCTCCCTTCCTGGTCTTCGACGACGCCGACCTGGAGGCCGCCGCACACGGCGCCGTCGCCGCCTCCCTCATCAACACCGGCCAGGACTGCACCGCCGCCACCCGCGCCTACGTCCAGCGCCCGCTGCACGACGCCTTCGTGGCCCGGGTGGCCGAGCTGATGGAGACCGTCCGCCTCGGCGACCCCTTCGCGGCCACCACCGACCTCGGCCCGCTGGTCTCGCACGCCCAGCGCGACCGCGTCGCCGGCTTCGTCGAGCGCGCCCGCGCGTACGCCACCGTCGTCAGCGGCGGCGAGGTCCCCGGCGGGGAACTCGCCGGGGGCGCCTACTACCGGCCCACCCTGATCGCCGGCGCCGCCCAGGACAGCGAGGTCGTCCAGTCCGAGATCTTCGGCCCGGTCCTCGTCGTGCTGCCCTTCGACACCGACGACGAGGGCATCGCGCTGGCCAACGACACCCCGTACGGGCTCGCCGCCTCCGCCTGGAGCCGTGACCTCTACCGGGCCCACCGCGCCACCCGCGAGATCCAGGCGGGCTGCGTCTGGGTCAACGACCACATCCCGATCATCAGCGAGATGCCCCACGGCGGCTACAAGGCGAGCGGCTTCGGAAAGGACATGAGCGCCTACTCCTTCGAGGAGTACACGCAGGTCAAGCACGTCATGTTCGACAACACCGCGGTCGCCGCGAAGGACTGGCACCGCACGATCTTCGGGGACCGCGCCTAACGAAGACGCGGCCTCCTCCGCCGCGTGGCATCCAGCCGCCGCCCGACCAGCGGCACCCCTCCCGAAAGGGCACAGCCCATGGAGCAGTTCGAGCCCGACCGCCTCTCGGCGGCGCAACTCGCCGCGATGCGGCGCAGCCTCACCGACGGCCGCGGCGCCCTCACCCGCCGTTCGCTGCTGCGCGCCTCCGGAGCCGGAGCGCTCACCCTCGGCGCCCTGGCCTCCCTGACCGCCTGCGGGATCCCGCCCGCCAAGCGGGAGGGCGGCGCGGCGGCGGCCTCCGACGACCGCTCGGCCCAGGAGAAGGAGCTCAACTTCTCCAACTGGACCGAGTACATGGACACCAGCGACGACGAGAAGTCCCGTCCGACGCTGGAGGAGTTCACCAAGCGGACCGGGATCAAGGTCAAGTACACCGAGGACATCAACGACAACGTCGAGTTCTTCGGCAAGATCCGCCCGCAGCTCGCGGCGGGCCAGGACACCGGCCGCGACCTCATAGTGGTCACCGACTGGCTCGCCGCCCGCATCATCCGGCTCGGCTGGGCGCAGAAGCTGGACCCCTCCCGCCTCCCGCACGCCTACGCCAATCTGATCCCGCAGTTCCGCACCCCCGACTGGGACCCGGGCCGCTCGTACAGCTACCCCTGGACCGGCATCGACACCGTCATCGCCTACAACTCCAAGGCCACCGACGGCAAGAAGGTCGACTCCGTCACCCAGCTGCTCGACGACCCCTCCCTCAAGGGCCGGGTCGGCTTCCTCACCGAGATGCGCGACAGCGTCGGGATGACCCTGCTCGACCAGGGCAAGGACCCGGCCACCTTCACCACCGCCGACTTCGACGGGGCCGTCGGCCGGCTCCAGAAGGGCGTGGACAAGAAGCAGATCCGCCGCTTCACGGGCAACGACTACACCTCGGACCTCGACAAGGGCGACCTCGCCGCCTGCCTGGCCTGGGCCGGCGACATCATCCAGCTCCAGGCCGGCAACCCGGACATCAAGTACTCGATCCCCGCCGCCGGCTACATCAGCTCCAGCGACAACCTGCTGGTGCCCGCCCAGGCCCGGCACAAGGGCAACGCCGAGAAGCTCATCGACTACTACTACGAGCCCGCGGTCGCCGCCCAGCTGGCCGCGTACATCAGCTACGTCTGCCCGGTCGAGGGCGTCAAGGACGAGCTGGCCAAGATCGATCCCGCGCTCGCGGACAACCCCCTGATCGTGCCGGACAAGGCGATGGCCGCCAAGGCCCACGCCTTCCGCTCCCTCACCTCCGAGGAAGAGACCGCGTACGAAGAGAAGTTCGCCAAGCTCATCGGGGCCTGACGGGCTCCGTACGGCACCCGCGCTCCCGCACCCTTCCGACGACACCACCACCGAAGGCCGCGACCCATGACTGACAAGACCGCGGGCGGCGACGTCCGCCTCGCCGGGATCAGCAAGCACTACGGCTCGTTCACCGCCGTGCACCCGCTCGATCTCACCATCCCCCAGGGCTCCTTCTTCGCCCTGCTCGGCGCCTCAGGCTGCGGGAAGACCACCACCCTGCGGATGATCGCCGGCCTGGAGGAGCCCTCCACCGGCACGGTCAGTCTCGGCGACCGCGAGGTCACCCAGCTGCCGCCGTACAAGCGGCCCGTCAACACGGTCTTCCAGAGCTACGCGCTCTTCCCGCACCTGAACATCTACGAGAACGTCGCCTTCGGACTGCGCCGCCGCGGCATCAAGTCCGTCAAGAAGCAGGTCGAGGACATGCTGGAGCTGGTCGAGCTCGGCCAGTTCGCGCAGCGCAAGCCGCACCAGCTCTCCGGCGGCCAGCAGCAGCGCGTGGCCGTCGCCCGCGCGCTCATCAACCACCCGCAGGTGCTGCTCCTCGACGAGCCGCTCGGCGCCCTCGACCTCAAGCTGCGCCGCCAGATGCAGCTGGAGCTCAAGCGGATCCAGACCGAGGTCGGCATCACCTTCGTCCACGTCACGCACGACCAGGAAGAGGCCATGACCATGGCCGACACGGTCGCCGTGATGAACGGCGGGCGCGTCGAGCAGCTCGGCGCCCCCGCCGAGCTCTACGAGAACCCGAAGACCACCTTCGTCGCCAACTTCCTCGGCACCTCGAACCTCATCGAGGCCGAGGTCCTGGAGGCCGGCGCCGCCGACGTCGTCGTGTCGAGCGCGGGCAGTACGCTCCGGCTGCCCGCGCCGCGATGTTCGACCACACCCCGCGCCGGAGGAAAGCTGCTGGTAGGGGTGCGCCCGGAGAAGATATCCCTGGTCCACGCGGACGAGGAGGACACCGTCGCGGCCGGCCGCAACAAGATCCGCGGCACGATCGCCGCCTCCTCCTTCATCGGAGTCTCCACCCAGTACGTCATCGACAACCCGGTCTGCCCCGACCTGGAGGTCTACGTCCAGAACATCGAGCGCGACGCCCGCCTCGCCCCCGGCGCCGAGGTCGTACTGCACTGGAACCCGGAGCACACGTTCGGCCTCGACGCCGCTCAGTCCATGCTCGCGGGGACGATGGGCGCCGCGGGCACCGAGACGGCCGGGGAGGGCGCATGACCGCCACCGCCGCGCCGCCACGGGCCCAGGCCCCGGCCGAACCCCCGGTCCACAAGCCCTCGCTGCGCAAGCGGCTGGTCCCGTACTGGCTGCTGGTCCCCGGCATCCTGTGGCTGCTGGTGTTCTTCGTCCTGCCGATGCTCTACCAGGCCTCCACCTCGGTGCAGACCGGCTCCCTCGAAGAGGGCTTCAAGGTCACCTGGCACTTCCAGACGTACTGGGACGCCCTGACCGAGTACTACCCGCAGTTCCTGCGCTCCCTGCTGTACGCCGCCACCGCGACCGTGCTGTGCCTGCTGCTCGGGTACCCGCTGGCCTACCTGATCGCCTTCAAGGCGGGCCGCTGGCGCAACCTGCTGCTGGTGCTGGTCATCGCCCCCTTCTTCACCAGCTTCCTGATCCGCACGCTCGCCTGGAAGACGATCCTGGCCGACGGCGGCCCGGTGGTGGACGTCCTCAACACCCTGCACGTCCTGGACGTCACCAGCTGGCTCGGGATGACCGAGGGGGAGCGGGTGCTCGCCACGCCCCTCGCCGTCGTCTGCGGTCTGACGTACAACTTCCTCCCCTTCATGATCCTGCCGCTCTACACCTCGCTGGAGCGGATCGACACCCGCCTCCACGAGGCGGCCGGGGACCTGTACGCCCGCCCCTCCACGACCTTCCGGAAGGTGACCTTCCCGCTGTCGATGCCGGGCGTGGTGTCCGGAACGCTGCTGACCTTCATCCCCGCGAGCGGCGACTACGTCAACGCGGAGCTGCTCGGATCCACGGACACCCGGATGATCGGAAACGTCATCCAGTCCCAGTACCTGCGGATCCTCGACTACCCGACGGCGGCCGCGCTGTCGTTCATCCTCATGGCCATCGTGCTGATCATGGTCACCGTCTACATCCGCCGAGCGGGAACGGAGGACCTGGTCTGATGCGTTGGCTTCGCCGCAATCTCGTCGTGATCGCGGGTCTCGGCACGCTCGCCTACATGATCCTGCCGAACGTCGTCGTCACGGTCTTCTCCTTCAACAACCCCACCGGGCGGTTCAACTACGCCTGGCAGGAGTTCTCGCTCGACGCGTGGAAGGACCCCTGCGGGGTCGCCGACATGTGCGGCTCCCTGGCCCTGTCGCTCCAGCTCGCCCTGTGGGCCACCATCGGCGCCACCGTGCTCGGCACGGCGATCGCCTTCGCGCTCGTCCGCTACCGGTTCCGGGCGCGCGGCGCGGTCAACTCGCTGATCTTCCTGCCCATGGCGATGCCCGAGATCGTGATGGCGGCCTCGCTGCTCGCGCTCTTCCTCAACATGGGCATCCAGCTGGGCTTCTGGACGATCCTGATCGCCCACGTCATGTTCTGCCTCAGCTTCGTCGTCGCCGCCGTCAAGGCGCGCGTCCTGTCGATGGACCCACGGCTGGAGGAGGCCGCCCGCGACCTCTACGCGGGGCCGGTGCAGACCTTCGTACGGGTCACCCTGCCGATCGCCGCGCCCGGTATCGCGGCCGGTGCGCTGCTCTCCTTCGCGCTCTCGTTCGACGACTTCATCATCACCAACTTCAACTCGGGCAACACCGTCACCTTCCCCATGTTCGTGTGGGGGTCGGCCCAGCGCGGTACGCCCGTGCAGATCAACGTCATCGGCACGGCGATGTTCGTCATCGCGGTGCTGGTGGTCCTCGCCGGCCAGATGGCCGGGAACCGCCGCAAGAACGCACAGCCCAAGTAACTCTGTAGGGAGTTGGAAGCCATGGCCCCAGTCGCCATGCGAAGTGTCGCCCAATCGCTTTCCGGAGCACTGCCGGTCCCGTACTGGCTGGACGACCCCGGCAAGCCCGCCGCGGAGCCGGCGCTGACCTCCGACGAGGCCTGCGACCTGCTCGTCATCGGCGGCGGGTACAGCGGGCTGTGGACCGCGCTGATCGCCAAGGAGCGCGATCCCGCGAGGGACGTCGTCCTGATCGAGTCCAAGGAGGCGGGCTGGGCCGCCTCCGGCCGCAACGGCGGCTTCTGCGCCGCCTCGCTCACGCACGGCCTCTCCAACGGCCTCGCCCGCTGGCCCGGCGAACTCGCCAAGCTGGAGGAGCTGGGCGCCCGCAACCTCGACGAGATCGAGGCCGCCGTCGCCCGCTACGGCATCGACTGCGACTTCGAGCGCACCGGCGAGATCGACGTCGCCACCGAGCCCCACCAGGTCGAGGAGCTGCGCGAGCTGTACGAGGAGGCCGAGAAGCTGGGCCTGGCCGGCGGCTCGCGCTGGCTCGACCGGGACGAACTGCGCGCCGAGATCGACTCGCCGACCTTCCTCGCGGGCCTGTGGGACACCGACGGCGTCGCCATGCTCAACCCCGCCAAGCTCGCCTGGGGCCTCAAGCGGGCCTGTCTCTCGCTGGGCGTACGGATCTACGAGAACACCCGCGGGCTGTCCCTGGCCGCCTCGGGCTCCGGCATGGCCGTCCGCACCCCGTACGGCCGGATCTTCGCCCGCCGGGTGGCGCTGGGCACGAACATCTTCCCGTCGCTGGTCAAGCGGATCCGCCCGTTCACGGTGCCGGTGTACGACTACGCCCTGATGACCGAGCCCCTCACCGCCGAGCAGCTGAAGGCCATCGGCTGGCAGAACCGCCAGGGCCTCGGCGACAGCGCCAACCAGTTCCACTACTTCCGGATCACCCCGGAGAACCGCATCCTGTGGGGCGGCTACGACGCCATCTACCCCTACCGCGGCAAGCTGGACTCGGAGTACGACCACCGCCCCGAGACCTACCTGCTGCTCGCCCAGCACTTCTTCGCCGCGTTCCCGCAGCTGGAGGGCATCAAGTTCAGCCACGCCTGGGGCGGCGCCATCGACACCTGCTCGCGCTTCTCCGCGTTCTTCGGCACCGCGCACGGCGGCAAGGTCGCCTACGCGGCCGGCTACACCGGGCTCGGCGTCGGGGCCACCCGCTTCGGGGCGGACGTGATGCTGGACCTGCTGGACGGGGCCCGCACCGAGCGCACCGAGCTGGAGATGGTCAAGTCCCGGCCGATGCCGTTCCCGCCGGAGCCGTTCGCCTGGACGGGGATCACGCTGACCAAGTGGTCGCTGGCCCGGGCCGACGCCCGCGGCGGCCGCCGGAACCTGTGGCTGAGGACCCTGGACCGGTTCGGCCTCGGATTCGACAGCTAGCGCGCGAGCCGGCGCGCGCCGCGGGTCCGCGCCCCGTCGTGCTGTGAGCCGGTTCACCCCCACGAGGTGGCGCATCCCGCGTCATCATCGCGCCCGGCCCCGCTCTGTTCTGGTGAGAACGTCACCGAGACACAGGGAACGGAGGCCGGGCGATGACGACCCAGGGGTCCAAAACGGCGGTGGACTGGCTGGTTTCGGCGGCGCCGGATCCGGGTGCCTGCCGGTGGGAATGGGAGCGCAACCCCCTCGGGGTCGCGCTCCTGCCCGCCGGCCGGCACTGGGACGTGCTGATCCTGCCGGGGGCGCTGGGGCAGCCCGCCCTCGACGTACTGACCCGGCTCCAGGGCCCGCCCGGCCCGGTGCTCGCCGACTCCGGTGACGCCCGGCTGGGCTTCTTCGTACCGGCCGGGACCGCCTCGCACTGGCTCGGCACGGGCGTACGGGGGGCCGGGCGCGGGAGCTGGGTCGTGGTCCCCTACCCGGGCCGGGACACGGGCGGGATGCGCTGGCTGGTGGTCCCGGACGGCCGCGGGACGCTCACCGACCCGGCGCTGCTGGAGCTCGCGATGCACGAGGCCGCGGCCCGGGAGCCGGGCGAGGAGGGCTGGAGGCCTTGACCGGGGGATCCGCGGTGTCCGCCTTCCCGCGACGCCTACTTCGGCGGCTGACCCGACTCCCGGCCCGGCACCCGGCCCGTCGCCCGGCGTACCGCCAGGAGCAGGGGTACGCACAGGAAGCAGCTGGCCAGGACGTCCAGCGGCCAGTGGAAGCCGCGCAGGATCAGGCCGCAGGCCGTGGCCGCCGTCAGGGCGAGGGCCACGGGGAGCGGCCAGGGGCGGCGGGCGTACGGGCGGATCAGCAGGGCCGCGCCGAGGTAGGCGACGGCCGCGGTGGCCGTGTGGCCCGAGGGGTAGTACCCGGCCGCCCAGGGCTCCAGCGGGCCCGGGCGGGCGCTCCACTCCTTCAGCGGGACGATCAGCGCGGGCACCAGGGCCATCGCGAGACCCGCCGTCAGCGCGGGGGCCCAGGCGCGGGAGCGTCGGACGGAGTACGCCATCGCCAGCGCCAGGACCGGTATGGCGACCTGGATGTTGCCGAGGTCGGCGAGGCGTTCGGTGACGGCGTCGGGGACCGTGCGCACGAGGGCGCGGCTCAGGCTCTCGTCCGGCGCGAGCAGCGGGCCCGAGACCAGGACCTGCCAGGTCGTCAGGGCGAGGCCCAGCAGGGCGAGGAGGAGAAGGGGGAGGAGAGTGGCCGGCCGTCCCGGAACAGGGGGGATGGTTCCGGGACGGCCGCCCGGATCGGGTTGCCGCGCGCCCCGGGGGGTTTGGGGCGGACGGCCGTCCGATCGGTGAGGAGGGTGCGCGAACGCATGCCCGGTACGGCGCTGGGGAAGCCCGGTGCCGGGATCGTCCCCGGTCTCCCGGGAACGGGCTGTCTCACTCATCTGCAGAAACCGTACGGCAGCGAAAGGGGGACCGACAGCAGGAACGCGCTCCCGCCATCGGCCCCCCACACCTTCTTCACAGTGCCCGACCGTTACCGGCGGTACGGATGGGCCACCGCGTTCGGGTGTTCGCTCAGATGCCCGCGAACGCGGCCTCCAGGATGTCCAGACCCTCGTTCAGCAGGTCCTCGCCGATGACGATCGGGGGGAGGAAACGGAGCACGTTGCCGTAGGTGCCACAGGTGAGGACGAGCAGGCCCTCGGCGTGGCAGGCCTTGGCGAGCGCGCCGGCCGCCTCCGGGAACGGGGTCTTGGACGCGGGGTCCTTGACCAGCTCGATCGCGATCATGGCGCCGCGGCCGCGGATGTCGCCGATGATGTCGTACTTCTCCTGCATGGCCGTCAGACGGGCCTTCATGAGGGACTCGATCTGCTTCGCCTTGGCGTTGAGGTCGAGCTCCTTCATGGTCTCGATGGAGCCCAGCGCACCGGCGCAGGCCACCGGGTTGCCGCCGTAGGTGCCGCCCAGGCCGCCCGCGTGCGCGGAGTCCATGATCTCGGCGCGGCCCGTCACGGCGGCGAGCGGCAGACCGCCCGCGATGCCCTTGGCGGTGGTGATCAGGTCCGGGACGATGCCCTCGTCCTCGCACGCGAACCACTGGCCGGTGCGGCAGAAGCCGGACTGGATCTCGTCGGCGACGAAGACGATGCCGTTGTCGTTGGCGAACTTCACGATCGCCGGCAGGAAGCCCTTGGCCGGCTCGATGAAGCCGCCCTCGCCGAGGACCGGCTCGATGATGATCGCGGCGACGTTGTCGGCGCCGATCTGCTTGGTGATCTGGTCGATCGCCTGGGCGGCGGCCTCGGGGCCGCAGTTCTCGGCACCGGTCAGCCAGCGGTAGCCGTAGGCGACCGGGACGCGGTAGACCTCGGGGGCGAACGGGCCGAAGCCGTTCTTGTACGGCATGTTCTTCGAGGTCAGCGCCATGGTCAGGTTCGTACGGCCGTGGTAGCCGTGGTCGAAGACGACGACGGCCTGACGCTTGGTGTACGCACGGGCGATCTTGACGGCGTTCTCGACGGCCTCGGCGCCGGAGTTGAACAGCGCCGACTTCTTGGCGTGGTCGCCCGGGGTCAGCTCGGCGAGGGCCTCGCAGACCTCGACGTAGCCCTCGTACGGCGTGACCATGAAACAGGTGTGGGTGAAGTCCGCGAGCTGCGCGGAGGCGCGGCGCACGACGGCCTCGGCGGAGGCGCCGACGGAGGTCACGGCGATGCCGGAGCCGAAGTCGATCAGACGGTTGCCGTCGACGTCCTCGATGATGCCGCCGCCCGCGCGGGCGGTGAAGACGGGGAGCACGGAGCCCACGCCGCCGGCGACCGTCTCCAGACGGCGGGCCTGCAGCTCCTGCGACTTGGGGCCGGGGATCGCGGTGACGATGCGGCGCTCCTGCGGGACAGCGGTCATAGGGGGCTCCTGGGGGGTGTTTTCGGACGCACTCGTGTCTTTGTCCGCAGGCTAGGCCCGGCGGCGGGGGTACGGCATGCTCCGTTCGGGAGTGGTCCCAGCGTGTCCTTGTCCGCGACGGCCATAGGAGTGGCCGGGCGGGTGTCCTTTGGACATGGCCCGGTACGCGCCCGTGGGCTGCGCCGGGCAACTACATTGAGCGCCGCAGGGCACGGCACGGGCAGGGGGCAGGGGTTTCATGGACAGCGACGGCACGTACGACGGACGGACGACCCGCGAGGGCCGCGTACCGCGCCCGTCCGCCCCTCCCGAACACCCCCCGAAACCCCGCCACGCCCCGACCCAGTCCCCGACCCTGACGGACTGGCTGCGCGCGCCGCGGACCTCCGACGGGCCCGGAGTATGGACGTACGGGCACCTGCCGCGCCCCGCCGAAGAGCCCGAGCGGACCCCGATCCGGCAGCTGATCAGCGGAGCGCTGATCGCCTTGCTGGCCGGACTGCTGCTGTGGTCCCTGCTGTGGAACGGCTACCTGGGCGGCTTCTGGCTCTGGCCGCTGTACATGTTCACGCCCGACTCGTGGGCGGCGACGATGCCCGCCGTGGTGGCCTCGTACGTCTGGTACGGCCTGGTCATCGCCGCGCTGCTCTTCGGCTTCGGACGGCTCGGACGCTGGCCCGAGCTGGCCCGCAGGATGTTCGGTGGCGGCCTCGCGCAGGCAGCCCAGGGCGCCGGGCCGGTCCGCCCCGAGCCCGGGGGCCCCGACGACCCCGTGGAGTGGGGGCAGGTGCGGGGTGGGGGGATGGGGGAGGTGGCCGATCGGTTGGCGGCTGAGGTGCGGGGCGGGGGGATGAACGACGTCGACTACGCGCGGATCCGGCGGGCGTGGGAGACCGTGCGGGTCGACCCCTCGCGGCAGAGGGCCTTCGCCGACGCCGTCAGGGACAACGGGGCCGGTGCCTGCGTGCACCCCTCCGGGGCGCGGGACCTGCCCGTGCGGGCCGCGCGGCACGACCTGCTGGCCCGGCAGGTGCTGCTCGGCACCGTGGACGACGGCGCCCGCAATCCGTACGCCCGCCGCGGGACCCGGCTCGCGCTCGACCCCGCCGTGCTCGGGACCTCGCTGCTCGCCGTCGGGCCGTCCGGGACCGGGAAGACCCGGCAGCTCGTGCGCCCCGTCGTCGAGTCGCTGGCGCTCCAGGCGCTGGCCGGCCAGGCCGCCGTCATCGCCGTCGGCGCGGCCGGGTCGCAGCTCGGGCCGGACGCCGCGTACGACGTCGTCGTCCGGATCGGCGACCCCGGCTCCGTCTACGACCTCGACCTCTACGGCGGCACCACCGACCCCGACGAGGCCGCGACCCTGCTCGCCGACGCCTTCACCGGTGACGTCCCCGGCATGGACGTACGCCGCGCCGCGACCGCCCTCGCCCAGCTGCTCGGCCCGTTCCGCGCGGTGCACGGCCGCTTCCCGGCCGTGCCCGAGCTGCGCGAGCTGCTGGAGCGGGTGCCCGGCGCCGTCGACGGCCTGCGGGCGGCGCTGGAGAGCGCGGGGCACCCCGCGATGCTCCGCGAGCTCGACGCCCGCGACCGCCAGCACGGCGCCCCCGGCGACCCCGGCGCGGTGCTCGCCGACCGGGTGGCGCTGCTGGACCGGCCCGCGTTCGCCGGGTTCTTCGACACCACCGCCCAGTCGCGGCTGTTCTCGCTGCGCTCCCTCGAACACCCCCTGCGGGTCCGGATCGACCTCCCCGAGCGGGGCCACGCCGACGCCTCCCGGATGCTCGCCCGGCTGCTGCTGGCCCAGTTCACGGCCTCCGCCTCGGCCCGCGCCGACCGCTCCCTCTTCGCCTTCCTGGCCTTCGACGACGCCTCGCGCACCCTCACCGCCGAGACCGTGCGCGGGGTCCAGCGGCTGCGTTCGGTCAACGCCGGCGTGCTGCTGACGCTGCGCACGCTGGACGACGTACCGGAGGCGCTGCGCACGCCGCTGCTCGGGTCCGTCGGCTGCCGGATGGTCTTCTCCGGGGTGACCACCTGGGACGGGCAGCGCTTCGCCGAGGCCTGGGGCACCGAGTGGGTCGAGGCCCGTGACGTCACCAGCCGGACCGTCTTCGCCGACCAGCCGCTGACCCGGGCCATCCACGCGTTCCGCAAGCTGGTCACCGGCAAGGCCGTGACCACGGACGCGGTGACCGTGCGCCAGGTGGAGCGGGAGCGCTGGTCCGCCTCCGACCTCGCGAACGCGGTGCCGCCGGGGCACGCGGTGCTCTCGCTGACGACCGTCCGGGGGGAGCGGGCGGCCCCGCTCCTGGTCCGCCTCGCCGGCTGAGCCGGGATCCAGGTGAGGCGACCCTGCCGAGGTGGCAGAATCGAGGGGAGCCGTTCATACGCCGTGGCGAAATCGCCCCCGCCCCCGGCTCGGCTTCCCCCCATCGCTCCGCCTTCTCCTCACCTCCTGTTAGGGCACCTGGTACCCGATGCCGCTCACCCTCGCCTCGCTCGTCCAGCACTCGGCGCTCAAGCTCAGCGTCCGGGCGGGGGAGGACCGCCTCGACACCCCCGTGCGCTGGGCCCACGTCAGCGAGCTCGCCGACCCCGTCCCGTACATGGAGGGCGGCGAGCTGCTCCTGATCACGGCGATGAAGCTGGACGCGGAGGACCCCGAGGAGATGCGGCGCTACGTACGCCGCCTCGCCGCGGCCGGGGTCGTCGGGATCGGCTTCGCCGTCGGCGTCAACTACGAGGCCGTCCCCGAGGCCCTGGTCGAGGCCGCGCGGACCGAGGGCCTGCCGCTGCTGGAGGTGCCGCGCCGGACCCCGTTCCTCGCCATCAGCAAGGCCGTCTCGGCGGCCCTCGCCGCCGACCAGTACCGCGCCGTCACCGCCGGCTTCGAGGCGCAGCGGGAGCTGACCCGGGCCGCGCTCTCGGCCGACGGCCCCGCCGAGCTGCTGACCAGGCTGGCCGCGCACGTGCACGGCTGGGCCGCGCTGTACGACACCTCGGGCGCGGTCGTCGCGGCCGCCCCGGAGTGGGCCGCGCGCCGGGCGGCCCGGCTGACCCCGGACGTGGAGCGGCTGCGGGAGCGGCCGGCGCCCGCGAGCGCGGTGGTCGGCGGCTCGGAGGACCGCGTCGAGCTGCAGTCCCTGGGCACCGGCCGGCGGGCGCGCGGGGCCCTGGCGGTGGGTACGGGCGCCCCCCTCGGCACCGCCGAGCGGTACGCGGTGCACTCCGCGGTCGCGCTGCTGACGCTGACCACCGAACGGTCCCGCTCCCTGCACGACGCCGAGTCCCGGCTCGGCGCGGCGGTGCTGCGGATGCTGCTGGCCGGGGAGGCGGACCACGCGCGGGCCGTCGCCGGGGACCTGTACGGGGCGCTGCTGGAGGCCCCGTTCCGGATCGTCGTGGCCGAACCCGCGCTGGCGGGCACCGCGCAGCCGGAGGGCCTGGCGCTGCTGGCCGACGCGGTGGAGTCGGCCGCGGCCCGCACCGGCGAGGCGCTGCTGGTGGTCCCGGAGCCGGGGCGGCTCGTCGTCCTGGCCGCCGACGGGGGCAGCGCCGTACAGGCGTGCGCGGAGCACGCCGAGGTGCTGGAGTCGCGGCGCGGCCGGGACGCCACCGGCCCGGAGCCGGACGAGCTGGTCGTGGGCCTGTCCGCGGCGGCGGGGCCGGCCGGGGTGGCGGCCGCCTTCAAGCAGGCCGACCAGGCCCTCGCCGTGGCCCGGCGGCGCGGCCGGCCGCTCGTGGAGCACGAGGACATGGCGGCGGGCTCGGTGCTCCCGCTGCTCGCCGACGACGCGGTACGGGCCTTCGCGGACGGCACGCTGCGGGCCCTGCGGGAGCACGACGCGACCGGCCGCGGCGACCTGGTGGCCTCGCTCCAGGCGTGGCTCTCGCGGCACGGCCAGTGGGACGCGGCGGCGGCCGACCTCGGCGTCCACCGGCACACCCTGCGCTACCGGATGCGGCGGGTGGAGGAGATCCTGGGCCGCTCCCTGGACGATCCGGACGTGCGCATGGAGCTGTGGCTCGCCCTGAAGACCAGCCCGCCGGCGGCGTAGCCCGGGCCCCGCCGCGCGCTCGACAGTGACAAAGCGGCGCGGGGAGAGCTCCGCCTACTCCATGCCGGACAAACACCGAATCCCGGCCGGAGTTCTACGGTGGTGGGGACAAGGACCCACCGCACGAACTCCGAAGGGCCGGGATCTCGTATGACTTCCACCCACGCCTTCTGGCTCGCCGGCCGCCAGGCCACCGGCGAGGCCAGCTTCGACGTCCACTCCCCGTGGGACGGCCGGCTGGTCGCCGCCGTCAGCGTGCCCACCGACGCGCAGGTCGAAGAGGCCGTGGCCGCGGCGCACGCCGTGACGGCGGAGTTCTCCGCGACCCCCGCGCACGTCCGCGCCGCCGCCCTGGACCACGTGTCCAAGCGGCTCGCCGAGCGCACCGAGGAGATCGCGCTGCTGATCTCCGCCGAGAACGGCAAGCCCATCAAGTGGGCCCGCGGTGAGGTCGGCCGTGCGGTGTCCGTGTTCCGGTTCGCCGCCGAAGAGGCCCGCCGCTTCAACGGCGGGGACGCCCAGCGCCTGGACACCGACGCCGGCGGCGTCGGCCGGCTGGCCCTGACCCGCCGCTTCGTCAAGGGCCCGGTCCTCGGCATCGCGCCGTTCAACTTCCCGCTGAACCTGTGCGCCCACAAGGTGGCCCCGGCCATCGCCGTCGGCGCGCCGATCATCCTCAAGCCCGCCCCGGCCACGCCGCTCTCCGGCCTGATCCTGGGCGAGCTGCTCGCCGAGACCGACCTCCCGGCCGGTTCCTGGTCGGTCCTGCCGGTCACCAACGACAAGATGCCGGCCCTGGTGAAGGACGAGCGCCTGCCCGTCATCTCCTTCACCGGTTCCGACACCGTCGGCTACGCCATCCAGCAGTCGGTGCCCCACAAGCACTGCACCCTGGAGCTCGGCGGCAACGCCGCGGCCGTCGTCCTGGACGACTGGTCCTCGGAGGCCGACCTCGACTGGGCCGCGACCCGCATCGCGACCTTCTCGAACTACCAGGCCGGCCAGTCCTGCATCTCCGTGCAGCGCGTGATCGCCGACGCCTCCGTCTACGACCGCCTCGTCGAGAAGGTCGTCGCGGGCGTCCGGGCGCAGGTCACCGGTGACCCGTCCGACTCGGCCACCGACGTCGGCCCGCTCGTCTCCGAGGACGCCGCCAAGCGCGTCGAGTCCTGGGTCGAGGAGGCCGTGTCCGCCGGCGCGAAGCTGCTCACCGGCGGCAAGCGCGACGGCGCCTCCTTCGAGCCGACCGTCCTCGCCGACGTCCCGGCGGGCGTCAAGCTGGCCACCGAGGAGGTCTTCGGCCCGGTCCTGACCCTGACGAAGGTCGAGAACACCGACGAGGCCTTCGCCGCCGTCAACGACTCGAAGTTCGGCCTGCAGACCGGCGTCTTCACCCGGAACGTCCAGACCGCGTTCCGCGCCCATCGCGAGCTGGAGGTGGGCGGTGTGATCATCGGCGACGCGCCGTCCTACCGCGCCGACCAGATGCCGTACGGCGGCGCCAAGCAGTCCGGCGTGGGCCGCGAGGGCGTCCGCTACGCGATGGACGACTACACGTACGAGCGAGTCCTGGTCCTGACCGGCCTCGACATCTGATTCTCGTACGGCCAAAAAGCCGACGGCCGGAGCCCACTGTGCGGGGGCTCCGGCCGTCCCCCTTTTCCCGACGGCCCGAAGCGGGTACGACTCACAGGCAGCACCGGCCAGTAGGCCGGTACCACCGACTCCGGCGGCGAGGTGAGTCCCCGCATGTCCGCAACACAGCCCAAGGTGACCGAGCGCGAGGCACGGCAGGTCGCGGAAGCGGCCCGGGAACAGGACTGGCGCAAGCCCAGCTTCGCCAAGGAACTGTTCCTCGGGCGGTTCCGGCTCGACCTGATCCACCCCCACCCGCTGCCCGCCGACGAGGACGTCCGGCGCGGCGAGGCCTTCCTGGCCCGGCTGCGGGAATTCTGTGAGACCGAAATTGACGGCGCCCGCATCGAGCGCGAGGCGCGGATCCCCGACGAGACCGTGCGCGGGCTCAAGGAGCTCGGCGCCCTCGGCATGAAGATCGACCCCAAGTACGGGGGCCTCGGCCTGACCCAGGTCTACTACAACAAGGCCCTCGCCCTCGTCGGCTCGGTCAGCCCCGCCATCGGGGCGCTGCTCTCCGCGCACCAGTCGATCGGCGTCCCCCAGCCGCTGAAGATGTTCGGCACGCAGGAGCAGAAGGACGCCTACCTGCCGCGCTGCGCCACCACCGCCATCAGCGCCTTCCTCCTCACCGAACCCGACGTGGGCTCCGACCCGGCCCGGCTGGCCACCACCGCCGTCCCCGTCACCGACGGCGGCGAGGACGCGTACGTCCTCGACGGCGTGAAGCTGTGGACCACCAACGGGGTCGTCGCCGACCTGCTCGTGGTGATGGCCCGGGTGCCCAAGAGCGACAACCACCGCGGCGGGATCACCGCCTTCGTCGTCGAGGCCGACTCGCCGGGCATCACCGTCGAGCACCGCAACGCCTTCATGGGCCTGCGCGGCCTGGAGAACGGCGTCACCCGCTTCCACCGGGTCCGGGTGCCCGCCGCCCAGCGGATCGGCGCCGAGGGAGCCGGGCTCAAGATCGCCCTGACCACCCTCAACACCGGCCGGCTGTCGCTGCCCGCGATGTGCGTCGGCGCCGGGAAGTGGTGCCTGAAGATCGCCCGCGAATGGTCGGCCGTGCGCGAGCAGTGGGGCCGCCCGGTCGCCCGGCACGAGGCCGTCGGAGCCAAGATCTCCTTCATCGCCGCCACCACCTTCGCCCTCGAAGCGGTCGTCGACCTCGCCTCCCAGATGGCCGACGAGGACCGCAACGACATCCGCATCGAGGCCGCCCTCGCCAAGCTCTACGGCTCCGAGATGGCCTGCCTGATGGCCGACGAGCTGGTCCAGATCCGCGGCGGTCGCGGCTTCGAGACCGCCGAGTCACTGGCCGCGCGCGGTGAGCGGGCCGTACCCGCCGAGCAGATGCTGCGCGACCTGCGCATCAACCGGATCTTCGAGGGCTCGACGGAGATCATGCACCTGCTGATCGCCCGCGAGGCCGTCGACGCCCACCTGTCCGTGGCCGGCGACCTCATCGACCCCGACAAGGACCTCGGCGACAAGGCCAAGGCGGGCGCCCGCGCCGCCGGGTTCTACGCCCGCTGGCTGCCCAGGCTCGCCACCGGCGCCGGCCAGGTCCCCGGCACGTACCGCGAGTTCCACCCGGCCGGACACCCCGACCTCGCCACCCACCTGCGCTACGTCGAGCGATGCGCCCGCAAACTCGCCCGCTCCACCTTCTACGCCATGTCCCGCTGGCAGGGCCGTATGGAGACCAAACAGGGCTTCCTCGGCCGGATCGTCGACATCGGCGCCGAGCTGTTCGCGATGAGCGCGGCCTGCGTGCGCGCCGAGCACCTGCGCGCCGGCGGCGACCACGGCCGCGAGGCCTACCAGCTGGCCGACGCCTTCTGCCGGCAGTCCAGGATCCGCGTCGAGGAACTCTTCGGCCGGCTCTGGTCCAACACCGACGACCTGGACCGCAAGGTCGTCGAGGGCGTGCTGTCCGGCACCTACACCTGGCTGGAGGAGGGCGTGCTCGACCCGTCCGGCGAAGGCCCCTGGATCGCGGACGCCACTCCCGGCCCCTCGACGCACAAAAACGTGCACCGGCCACTTCGCTGACCTGAGATCATCGATACCAGTCGGAAGGATGTACGAGTACGGGTGCGGGTAGGCGTACGAGTACGAGTACACGTACGGGCACGAGGGCAAGGCGGGCAGCGATGTCGACGGCCGTGGAAGACCGGGACAGCCGGCGGCTGGCCCGGTGCGTGGCGCACGTCCTGCGCCACGCGTCCGACCACATCGCCCTCGCCCTGCTCCACCGGCTCGACCGGCCGACCCGCAAGTACCTGTGCCGCGACGAGTGGCTCCCCGCCTCGGCCGTCACCCTGCTGCTGCGCCACGGCGGCGAGGCGGACCGCCACTACATCGCCCGCAACCCGCACGTCGTCGGGCGGCCCCTGCCCGGGCTGCCCGGACCCGCCCGGTACGCCCGGCGCCGGACCCCGGCCGGGCTGCTGCCCCTGCTGCGCGCCGAACTCGGCCGGGATCCCGCCGACGGCCCCCTCACCACCGGGGAGCTGACCGGCCTGCTGCGCCGGCACGGCATACGCCGGCCCCGGGCCGCCCTCGACGTCCTGCGGCTCCCGTACGAACTCGACCCCGAGCAGCTGGCCGCCGAGCACGCCCGGCGGCCGCTGCCGGCCGGCTCCACCGAGGCCCTGCTGCTCGTCGCGGACCTGCCGGGACGGACCGTCCGCGCGCTGCTCACCGCACCCGTCGCCGTCGAGGACGGGCCCTCCTGGCACCGGCCCGCCGTCCGCGCCGTCCGGATGGGCCGGCTCACCCACGAGGAACTCGTCGCCCGCGTCGCCCCCGCCCGCCGCACGCTGCTCCTGGGCCACCTGCCCGCGTACCCCGGCCTGCGCTGGACGCTGCCCGAGCAGGCCGGGATGCGGGCGGCGGTGACCCGGGCGCTGGCCCCGCTGGCGGACGACCCCCGGCTGTGGTCCGAACTGCTGCGGCACGCCCCCGGCTTCCCCGGCCCGCTGCCGGAGCTGGTGGCCGCGGTGACCGCCGGGACCGCCGGGAGCCCGGCCGGCTCCGACGCGCCGCACGACGACCTGGTGCGGGCCGTGCGCCGGCTGGCCCCCGCCGCCGCCGAGCCGGCGACCGGCGGCGTGGAGCGGGAGCTCGCCCTGGCCAGCCTCGCCGTCCCCATGGAGACCGTCGAGGAGGACGTCCGCTGGGTACGGGACTGCCTGGACCGGGGCCTGCTCACCGGCGCCGACGTGATCCGGCACAAGCTGCCCGCCTGCTGGGCCCTGGACGAGGAACACTGGCTCGGCGCCGTGGACCACCCCGACCGGCACGACCGGCCGGGCGCCGTCCTCGCCGCCCGCGCCGAGGCCGACCGGCTGTTCGCCCTGGCCCTCGGCGAGGACCCGGACGCCTGGTGGCGGGTGGCCCGTACGCTCCCCGACTTCGCCGGAACGCTGCCGCACCTCCTGCTGCGCGTCACCGACGGGGACTCCGTGTCCACGCGCCCGTGAGTTGCGGCAACAATGGGGGGCATGAGCGACAGTCCAGCCCCCCTCGCCGACCCGCACCTCCTCTTCGATGCCGCGGCCGGCCGCCGGGACATCGTCATCCTCGGGGCGACCGGGTCCATCGGGACCCAGGCCATCGATCTCGCCCTGCGCAACCCGGACCGGTTCCGGGTGACGGCGCTGTCCGCCGCCGGCGGGCGCGTCGGGCTGCTGGCCGAGCAGGCCCGGCTGCTGCGGGTGAACACCGTGGCCGTCGCCCGCGAGGACGTCGTACCGGCCCTGAAGGAGGCGCTGGGCGCCCAGTACGGCCCCTCCGAGCCGCTGCCGGAGATCCTGGCCGGTCCCGACGCGGCCACCGAGCTCGCCGCTTCCGAGTGCCACACCGTCCTCAACGGCATCACCGGTTCCATCGGCCTCGCGCCCACCCTCGCCGCGCTCCGGGCCGGCCGGACCCTGGCCCTGGCCAACAAGGAGTCGCTGATCGTCGGCGGCCCGCTGGTCAAGGCCCTCGCGAAGCCCGGTCAGATCATCCCGGTCGACTCCGAGCACGCGGCCCTCTTCCAGGCGCTCGCCGCCGGCACCCGGGCCGACGTGCGCAAGCTCGTGGTCACCGCCTCCGGCGGCCCCTTCCGCGGCCGCACCCGCGCCGAGCTGGCCGGCGTCACCGTCAAGGACGCCCTGGCGCACCCCACCTGGGCCATGGGCCCGGTGATCACCATCAACTCGGCGACCCTGGTCAACAAGGGCCTTGAGGTCATCGAGGCGCACCTGCTCTACGACATCCCCTTCGAGCGCATCGAGGTCGTCGTCCACCCGCAGTCCTACGTGCACTCGATGGTGGAGTTCACCGACGGCTCCACGCTCGCCCAGGCCACCCCGCCGGACATGCGCGGCCCCATCGCGATCGGCCTCGGCTGGCCCGAGCGGATCCCGGACGCGGCCCCTGCCTTCGACTGGACCAAGGCCTCCACCTGGGAGTTCTTCCCGCTGGACACCGAGGCCTTCCCGTCGGTCGGGCTGGCCCGGCACGTCGGTGGCCTCGGCGGCACCGCACCCGCCGTGTTCAATGCGGCGAACGAGGAGTGTGTGGAAGCCTTCCTCGCCGGTCGGCTGCCGTTCACAGCAATCATGGATACGGTCTCTGCCGTGGTCGATGAGCACGGGACACCGGAGTCGGGAACTTCCCTGACCGTCCGGGACGTCCTCGAAGCGGAGACCTGGGCCAGGGCCCGGGCACAGGAGATGGCGGCCCGGGCCGCCGTGGAGGCGGGCGCATGACACTGGTGCTGAATCTGATCGGCGTGCTCGTCTTCGTCGTGGGCCTGCTGATCTCCATCGCCTGGCACGAGCTGGGCCACCTCTCCACGGCCAAGCTCTTCGGCATCCGCGTGCCCCAGTACATGGTCGGCTTCGGCAAGACCATCTGGTCGCGCAAGAAGGGCGACACGGAGTACGGCATCAAGGCCATCCCCATGGGCGGCTACATCCGCATGATCGGGATGTTCCCGCCCGGCGAGGACGGCAGGGTCTCGGCCCGCTCGACGTCCCCGTTCCGCTCCATGATCGAGGACGCCCGCTCGGCGGCGTACGAGGAGCTGGAGCCCGGCGACGAGACGCGGCTCTTCTACACGCGCAAGCCGTGGAAGCGCGTCATCGTGATGTTCGCCGGGCCCTTCATGAACCTGGTCCTGGCGATGGCGCTCTTCTTCGGCGTCTGGATGACCTACGGGATCAAACAGCAGACCACCGAGGTCGCGACCGTCTCCGAATGCGTCCTGAAGCAGAGCCAGAACCGCGACGTCTGCAAGGACGGCGACCAGATCGCCCCCGGCAAGGCCGCGGGCCTCCTGGTGGGCGACCGGATCGTCGCCTTCGACGGCAAGCAGGTCAAGGACTGGGCCGCCCTGCAGAAGAAGATCCGCGACACCATCGGCCCCGCGACCCTCACCGTCGTCCGCGACGGGGAGCGCATGGACCTCAAGGCGAACCTCGTCGCCAACCAGGTCGCCAAGTCCGACGGCCACGGCGGCTACGTCAAGGGCCAGTACGTCGACGCCGGCTGGCTCGGCTTCGGCTCGAAGACCGTCATCGCCCCGCTCTCCCTGGGCGAGTCCCTCGACTACGCGGGCCAGTACGTCGAGACCAGCGTGCAGGGCCTCGTGAACCTCCCCGCCAAGATCCCGGCGCTGTGGGACGCGGCCTTCAACGGCGCCGAGCGCCAGCCCGACTCCCCGGTCGGCATCGTCGGCGCGGCCCGGATCACCGGGGACCTCGCGGCCCTCGACCTGCCGTCCGAGGAGCGCGCCTCGTACATCCTGAGCATGCTCGCCGCCTTCAACCTGTCGCTGTTCCTCTTCAACATGCTGCCGCTGCTGCCCCTGGACGGCGGGCACATCGCCGGCGCCCTGTGGGAGTCCCTGCGGCGGCACGCGGCGCGGATCTTCCGGCGCGCCGACCCCGGCCCGTTCGACGTGGCGCGCCTGATGCCCGCGGCGTACGTGGTGGCGGCGGTGTTCGTCTGCTTCACGCTGCTGGTGCTCGTGGCCGACGTGGTCAATCCCATCAAGATCACCTAGGCGGGCGCCGGGCGGCGCGCCCGTACACCGCGCGTACGGGAGCCGGGCACGCATCGTGCCCGGCTCCCTACGTTCGGGTGGCACGGCCCCTCTGATGCGAGGAGCGCGCGCTCCTTGGCGTAATCTCGAAGCCTGGAGCCCGCCGATCTCGGGACCTTGATCCACACCTTGGGGTTGCACAGCAGATGACTGCCATCTCTCTCGGAATGCCGTCCGTGCCGACGAAGCTTGCCGACCGACGCGTCAGTCGCAAGATCCAGGTCGGTTCCGTGGCCGTCGGCGGCGACGCGCCCATCTCGGTGCAGTCGATGACCACGACCCGCACCTCCGACATCGGCGCCACGCTCCAGCAGATCGCCGAGCTGACGGCCTCCGGCTGCAACATCGTCCGCGTGGCCTGCCCCACCCAGGACGACGCCGACGCCCTCGCCGTCATCGCGAAGAAGTCGCAGATCCCGGTCATCGCCGACATCCACTTCCAGCCCAAGTACGTCTTCGCCGCCATCGACGCCGGCTGCGCCGCCGTCCGCGTGAACCCGGGCAACATCAAGCAGTTCGACGACAAGGTCAAGGAGATCGCGCGCGCCGCCAAGGACGCGGGCACCCCGATCCGGATCGGCGTCAACGCGGGCTCCCTCGACGCCCGGCTGCTGAAGAAGTACGGCAAGGCCACCCCCGAGGCGCTGGTCGAGTCCGCGCTGTGGGAGGCCTCCCTCTTCGAGGAGCACGGCTTCAGCGACATCAAGATCTCGGTCAAGCACAACGACCCCGTCGTGATGGTCAACGCCTACCGCCAGCTCGCCGCCGCCTGCGACTACCCGCTGCACCTCGGCGTCACCGAGGCCGGCCCCGCCTTCCAGGGCACGATCAAGTCCGCCGTCGCCTTCGGCGCGCTGCTCTCCGAGGGCATCGGCGACACCATCCGCGTCTCGCTGTCGGCCCCGCCGGTGGAGGAGATCAAGGTCGGCATCCAGATCCTGGAGTCGCTGAACCTCAAGCCGCGCCGCCTGGAGATCGTCTCCTGCCCCTCCTGCGGCCGCGCCCAGGTGGACGTCTACAAGCTGGCCGAGGAGGTCACGGCGGGCCTGGAGGGCATGGAGGTCCCGCTGCGCGTCGCGGTCATGGGCTGCGTCGTCAACGGCCCGGGCGAGGCCCGCGAGGCCGACCTCGGCGTCGCCTCCGGCAACGGCAAGGGCCAGATCTTCGTGAAGGGCGAGGTCATCAAGACCGTCCCCGAGTCGAAGATCGTGGAGACCCTCATCGAAGAGGCGATGAAGATCGCCGAGCAGATGGAGAAGGACGGCATCACCTCCGGCGAGCCCACCGTGGCCATCGGCGTCTGATCCGCACCGCCCGCGGCCTCCCGCAGCACTTCGGTCCCGGCCCCGTTCCCGCAGCTCGCGGGCGGGGCCGGGGCTTTTTCGTGACCTGAGAGACAGGGCATCCCACGGCGCCGCCGGGTACAGTGCGGAGATCAGCAGACTTGCACGGTGAGGCCCCCAGTGTTGACGCAGACCACCACCCGGGTCCTTGAACCCAGTGATCTCGACGCCGCGCTCGCCATCCTCGGACGCGAGCCGGTCGAGAACGCGTTCGTCACCTCCCGCGTCCAGGTGGCCGGGCTCGACCCCTGGCGCCTGGGCGGCGAGATGTGGGGCTGGTACGCCGACGGCGAGCTCCGCTCCCTCTGCTACGCGGGCGCCAACCTCGTCCCCGTCTGCGCCGGACCCGACGCCGTACGCGCCTTCGCGGACCGCGCCCGCCGCACCGGCCGCCGCTGCTCCTCCATCGTCGGCCCCGCCTCCGCCACCCGGCTGCTCTGGCAGCTGCTGGAGCCCACCTGGGGTCCCGCCCGCGACATCCGCTCCCACCAGCCGCTCATGGTCACCGAGCAGCCGTCCGCCGAGGTCCGCCCCGACCCGCTGGTCCGCCGGATCCGCAAGGACGAGATGGACCTGATCATGCCCGCCTGCGTGGCCATGTTCACCGAGGAGGTCGGCATCTCGCCGACCGCCGGCGACGGCGGGCTGCTCTACCAGGCCCGGGTGGCCGAGCTCGTCGCCGCCGGCCGCTCCTTCGCCCGCATCGAGGACGGCAAGGTCGTTTTCAAGGCGGAGATCGGCGCCGCCACCTCCCGCGCCTGCCAGATCCAGGGCGTCTGGGTGGCCCCCGAGTTCCGCGGCCGCGGCCACTCCAAGACCGGAATGGCCGCCGTCGTCGAATTCGCGCTGCGCGACGTGGCGCCCGTGGTCAGCCTCTACGTCAACGACTTCAACACCGCCGCGCGGGCGGCCTACCGGCGGGTCGGCTTCCGCGAGGTGGGCGAGTTCATGAGCGTCCTGTTCTGACCCGGCGCCCGCCCGCGGGGCCGCCGCGGCGGCCCTGACCGGACGGCCGGATCGCCCGCCCCGGCCCTCGCCGCCATACCGGCGCGCCGGGGCCGCGAAGTAAGGTCGCCGCATGCTGCCTACGCCCGGGCTCGACCCCGACCGGCCCGCCGGACTCCGCATCGGCCCGCTCGACCTCGCCGCCCGCGTGGACGAGGCGCTGCGCGTCCAGGCCGTGGCCTTCGGGCTCAGCCAGGAGGAGGTCGGCATCCGGCGCTGGATCGTGCAGCGCCACATGACCTGCCCCGGAGCCCGCGCCCTCGGCGCGTACACCGACGACGGCGCGCTCGCCGGGTTCGTGTACGGGATGCCGAACGACCGCGCGCACTGGTGGTCCACGATCGTCGAGCCGTACCTGCGCTCCGGCGGCCACGAGGACTGGCTCGACGGCTCCTTCGTGATCACCGAACTGCACGTCCACCCCGGTTTCCAGGGCCACGGCGTCGGCCGCGCCCTCATCACCCGGATCACCGACCGCGCCGCCGAGCAGCGCTCGATCCTCTCCGCCGTCGACACCGACAGCCCGGCGCGCGGGCTCTACCGGGCGCTCGGCTACACGGACCTCGCCCGCCGGGTGCACTTCCCGAGCGCGAGCCTCCCGTACGCCGTGATGGGCGCCCCGCTGCCGCTGCGCAGGCCCTGAAAATCTCGTTTCGAGGCGGGCGGGGGCTGCCGGTAGCCTCCCGGCATGGCAACGCAACACGTACAGCGCATGTCCCGCCTCATGGCCAAGACGCTCCGCGAGGACCCGGCGGACGCCGAGACCCTCAGCCACAAACTGCTGGTTCGCGCGGGCTACGTCCGCCGGAGCTCGGCCGGGGTGTGGACCTGGCTGCCGCTCGGCAAGCGGGTCCTCGACAACGTCTCGCGCGTCGTGCGCGAGGAGATGGACGCGATCGGGGCACAGGAGGTGCTGCTGCCCGCGCTGCTGCCGAAGGAGCCGTACGAGGTCAGCGGGCGCTGGTCGGAGTACGGGGACCTGCTGTTCAGGCTCAAGGACCGCAAGGGCGCCGACTATCTGCTCGGCCCGACGCACGAGGAGATCTTCACCCTGGTGGTGAAGGACCAGTGCACGTCCTACAAGGACCTGCCGGTCATGCTCTACCAGATCCAGACCAAGTACCGGGACGAGGCGCGGCCGCGGTCGGGCGTGCTGCGGGGCCGCGAGTTCCAGATGAAGGACTCGTACTCGTTCGACGTGTCGGACGAGGGGCTGGCGGAGTCCTACGCGCTGCACCGGGCCGCGTACCGGCGGATCTTCGAGCGGCTCGGCCTGGACCACCGGATCGTCTCCGCGGTCTCGGGGGCGATGGGCGGTTCGGCCTCGGAGGAGTTCCTGGCGCCCGCGGCGGCGGGGGAGGACACCTTCGTGGACTGCCCGTCCTGCGACTACGCGGCGAACACCGAGGCCGTGACGTTCGCGGCGCCCGCCGTCAACGGCGCCGGGCACGCGCCGGCGGAGGAGGTCCCCACCCCCGACACCCCGACGATCGAAACCCTCGCGGCGCACCTGGGCGTGCCGGCGTCGGCGACGCTGAAGAACCTCCTCGTGAAGGTGGACGGCGAGATCGTGGCCGTCGGCGTACCGGGGGACCGGGAGGTCGACCTCGGCAAGCTGGGCGAGCATCTCGCCCCGGCGGTCGTGGAGTTGGTGACGGCGGAGGACTTCACGGGCCGGCCCGACCTGGTACGCGGCTACGTGGGCCCGCAGGGCCTCGACAAGGTGCGCTACCTGGCCGACCCCCGTGTCGCGCCCGGCACTTCATGGGTGACCGGCGCCAACAAGCCGGACACGCACGCCCGGAACGTGGTCTGCGGCCGGGACTTCGAGGTCGACCGGTACCTGGACGTCGTGGTCGTCGAGGCGGGCGACCCCTGCCCCTCCTGCGGCGCGGGGCTGAGGCTCGACCGGGCGATCGAGATCGGTCACATCTTCCAGCTGGGGCGCAAGTACGCGGACGCGTTCGGGCTGGACGTGCTGGGCCGGGAGGGCAAGCCGGTCCGGGTCACGATGGGCTCCTACGGCATCGGCGTCTCGCGGGCTGTGGCCGCGCTGGCCGAACAGACGGCGGACGAGCGGGGCTTGTGCTGGCCGGCGGAGGTGGCCCCGGCCGACGTCCACGTGGTCGCGGCGGGCAAGGCGGTGCCGCTGGCGCTGGCGGAATCGGCGGCCGAGGCGCTGTCGGCCTCCGGGCTCCGCGTCCTGCTGGACGACCGCGCGGGGCTCTCGCCCGGCGTGAAGCTGACGGACGCGGAGCTGATCGGCGTCCCGTGGATCCTGGTCGCGGGCCGCCGCTCCGGCGACGGCGTCGTCGAACTCCAGCACCGCCCCACGGGGACCCGCGAGGAACTCACCCTGGACGAGGCGCTGGCCCGGCTGACCTGATCGGCACCCGCGCCCGACGCGCGGGCGGGGCCGGACGCGGCCGGGGGCCGACCCGCCGTCAGGCGGGCGGGTTGCCGGCGGCGGGGTCCTGGGCCGGCAGCGCCGGGGTCGAGCCGTTCACGGTCGGCAGCGCCGGGGGCGCCGGGGGCCCGGCGGCGGGCGCGGCGGGCGCGGCCGGAGCGGGCGGAGGGGCCGCCGCGGCCGGGGGGTTCGGGGGCGGAGCGGGGTCCGACGGAGTGGCGCGTTCGAGGAAGCGCAGGAGCTCCACCGGGAACGGCAGCACCAGGGTGGAGTTCTTCTCCGCGGCCACCGCCACCACCGTCTGCAGCAGGCGCAGTTGCAACGCCGCCGGCTGGTCCGACATCACCTCCGCCGCCTCGGCCAGCTTCTTCGAGGCCTGGAGCTCCGCGTCCGCGTTGATGACCCGGGCGCGGCGCTCCCGGTCCGCCTCCGCCTGGCGGGCCATCGAGCGCTTCATCGTCTCCGGCAGCGAGACGTCCTTGATCTCGACGCGGTCGATCTGGACGCCCCAGCCCACCGCCGGGCTGTCGATCATCAGCTCCAGCCCCTGGTTCAGCATCTCCCGGTTCGACAGCAGATCGTCCAGGTCCGACTTCCCGATGATCGACCGCAGCGAGGTCTGCGCCATCTGCGACACCGCGAACCGGTAGTCCTCCACCGCGATGATCGCGTTCGCCGCGTCCACCACCTTGAAGTACACGACCGCGTCCACCCGCACCGTGACGTTGTCCCGCGTGATGCCCTCCTGCGCGGGCACCGGCATCGTCACGATCTGAAGGTTCACCTTCCGCAGCCGGTCCACGAACGGCACGATCGTGGTGAGCCCCGGCCCCCGGACCCCCGCCCGCAGCCGGCCCAGGCGGAACACCACGCCCCGCTCGTACTGCTTGACCACCCTGGCGGCGGCGCCCAGGTAGACGACGACTCCCACTCCCGCGGCGATCCCCGCGGCCAGCAGCTCTTCGACCATGACGGCCCCCTGCCGGACATACGTTCCTACCTACGGTATGCCCTACAACCAGGCCGCGAACTCCAACAACAGCTCCGCGTCCCGGCGCCGCCCCGCGGCCAGCGCCCGGTTTCCCGACTCCACCGCCCGGAACAGCGTCCAGCCCCGCAGCCGGTCCCGGTCCACCTCCAGCGAATCCGCCAGCTTGTTCACCCGCCGCCGCGCCCCCGCCGCGCCGGCGGAAGAGGCGACCTGGTCCTCCAGCCGGTCCCGGACCAGCCGCGCCAGGTCGTACGCCCGCTCGCCCACCAGCGGGTCCGGGCCCACCGTCAGCCACGGCGCCCGCTCGCCGGCCAGCACCTTGCCCTGCCGGAAGTTCCCGTGCAGCAGCAGCTCCTCGTCCGGGGCCGCCGTCAGCTCCTCCCGCGCCTCCAGCGCCGCCCCGGCCAGCGCCGTCACCTCGGCCGGAGCCGACCGCAGCGCCCCGGCCTGCGCCTTCGTCCGCTCGGCCACCGTCTCCCAGCCGTGCCCGGAGCCCGGCGCCACCCACAGCCTGCGCAGCGTCCCGCACGCCTCCAGCAGCGCCTTCGCCTCCGGCAGCGACCGCAGCGACACCTCCGGGTGCAGCCGCTCCAGCAGCAGCGCCCCGTCCTCCTCGTGGTGGCGGGTGTCGAGGACCCGTACGGCCCCGAACCCGCCCCAGTGCGCCAGCGCGGCCAGCTCCAGGTCCGGTCGCGCCGACGGCGGAGCCAGCTTCAGGGCCGCCGGGGTGCCGTCGGCGTACCGGACGAGGACGAGCAGACTGCTCCGCCCGCCCGGGGCCTGCACCCGCTGGGCCCGCACTTCACGCCGGGTCAGCGCCGTCTCGGCGAGCTCGGGCAACTGCCCCAGCCAGTCCGCGTCCTGGGCCGGTTCCGGCGTCTCGCCGAGCGCCCGTACAAGCCGCTGCGGCGGTTCGAAAGCCATGCGTGCGGGGTCCCTTTCAGCTGGTCCGGGCTCCTGCGGAGCGTTCCGTGAGCCCAGGGAAGGCTACGCCGACACCGCGCCAGCGCGCCGCGCGCACGGCCGCGCCGGTCAGCGCGTCGGCCGCCTCCCGGCGCAGCCCGCCCTCCGCCGCCCGCACCAGATCGGAGTACGCGCCGGCCACCCGGTCCTCGATGTCGGCGGCCAGCCGCTCGGCGTCGGCCGGGTCGCGCACCTCGAACGGAAGGGCGTACGCCGCCTCCGCCGGCCGCGGCGCACCGCCCAGCTCGCGCACCGTCCGGGCCAGCGCGTCACGCCGCGCGACATGGGCGCCGTACGCGTCCCGGGCCTCGGCCGCGCGCGCCCCGGAGGCCCGGGCGCCGATCACGCCGTAGCCGTACGCGGCCGCGTGCTCGGCCGCGAGCGCGGACTGCGCCGCGACCAGGGCCCGGCCGGCGGGGGAGGGTTCGGGCTTCACGAGGCGGCTCCCGGGGTCGAGGTCAGCAGGTACGCGTGGACGGCGCCGCACGCCGCCACCGAGGCCAGCAGCCGCGCCAGCTCCCCGGGGGCGCCGGCCAGGGCGACCGTCCGGGCCTCCGCCAGCGACCGCTCGGCGTCGGCGAGCGCGGTCAGCGCCTCGGCGGGCTTCGCCGGGACGGCCGCCGCACTGGGCGCCGCGGCCGCACCGGCGGGCGCCGAAGCGGATGGCGAAGGGGACGCACCGGAGCGCGAGCCGGACACCGAGGGAGAGGCGGACGGACCGGTCTTCACCGGGCCCGCGACGGCCAGCGCCCCGGTGTGCTCCGCGACCGCCCCGCGCAGCGGGGCCAGCCGCGCCGCCAGGTCCGGATGGGCGGCGGCGGTGGCGTCGTAACGTTCCAGCAGTCGCTCGCTGTCACGGACGGCCGCCTCGCGCATCCGCCGTTCGAGTGGAACTCCGGTGTCCGCGTCCGAGGAGCCGCTCCCGTCGGAGCACCCGGCGAGCAGCGCGCCGCCGGCCACGCCGGCGGCTCCGGTGAGCAGACTTCTTCGCGAGGGCCTCAAGGTCTGTGTCCAGGGCACGGCGACGTCCTCGGGGTGATGGGCGGGGCAACGTGTGATCACGGTACCCGGGGCCCCCTCCGGAGCGCGGACGGCAACACCCTCCGCGACCGGATACCCTTTGACCTGACACACGACGGAAACCACAACAGCACACGCGGCCGAGGAGTCACCCGGATGAGCACCACCCAGAGCGACAGGCTGCGCGGATTGCTGGAGCCGCTCGTCGCCGCCAAGGGCCTGGACCTCGAAGACATCGAGATGTCCAAGGCGGGCAAGCGCCGGATGCTGCGGGTCATCGTGGACTCCGACGAGGGCGTGGAGCTGGACACCTGTGCCGAGCTGAGCCGCGAGATCTCCGACCAGCTCGATGAATCCGACGTGATGGGCGAGGACGAGTACGTCCTCGAAGTGAGCTCGCCGGGCGCCGACCGTCCGCTGACCGAGCACCGCCACTACGTCCGTGCCCTCGGCCGTCTCGTGAAGTTCCAGCTGACCGCCGGGGACGACAAGGGTGCCGGGGAACTGGTCGCCCGCATCCTCGACGTCGACGACGAGGGCATGGACCTCGAAGTTCCGGGCGTGAAGGGCCGCAAGGCGACCGCCCGCCGCATCGCTTTCACCGACATCGCCAAGGCGCGTGTCGAGATCGAGTTCAACCGCAAGGACAAGAAGGAAGAGGAGGCGTAGCCGTGGACATCGACATGAGTGCCCTGCGGGGTCTGGTCCGGGAGAAGGAGATCTCCTTCGACCTGCTCGTCGAGGCGATCGAGTCGGCCCTCCTCATCGCGTACCACCGCACCGAGGGCAGCTTCCGGCGTGCCCGCGTCGTGCTCGACCGCACCAACGGTCACGTGGTCGTATGGGCGACGGAAGACCCGAGGGACCTCGAAGAGGGGCAGGAGCCCAAGGAGTTCGACGACACCCCGTCGGACTTCGGCCGGATCGCCGCGACGACCGCCAAGCAGGTGATCCTGCAGCGTCTGCGCGACGCCGAGGACGACCTGACGTTCGGCGAGTTCGCCGGCCGGGAGGGCGACGTCATCACCGGTGTCGTCCAGCAGGGCAAGGACCCCAAGAACGTCCTCGTCGACATCGGCAAGCTGGAGGCCATCCTGCCCGTGCAGGAGCAGGTCCCCGGTGAGGACTACACGCACGGCCTGCGTCTGAAGACGTACGTCGTGCGGGTGGCGAAGGGTGTCCGCGGCCCGTCCGTGACCCTGTCGCGGACCCACCCCAACCTGGTGAAGAAGCTGTTCGCCCTGGAGGTCCCGGAGATCGCCGACGGCAGCGTCGAGATCTGCGCGATCGCCCGTGAGGCCGGTCACCGCACCAAGATCGCCGTACGGTCCACCCGCGCCGGACTCAACCCGAAGGGCGCCTGCATCGGCCCGATGGGCGCCCGTGTGCGCAACGTCATGGCCGAGCTGCACGGCGAGAAGATCGACATCGTCGACTGGTCGGACGACCCGGCGGAAATGGTCGCCAACGCCCTGTCACCCGCCCGGGTGAGCAAGGTCGAGGTCGTCGACTGGGACACCCGCTCCGCGCGGGTGACCGTTCCCGACTACCAGCTGTCGCTGGCCATCGGCAAGGAGGGCCAGAACGCCCGCCTCGCCGCGCGGCTCACCGGCTGGCGCATCGACATCCGCCCGGACACCGAGCCCGCCGAAGGCGCGGACCGGGACCGGCGCGGGGAATAAAACCGCTACCGGCCGGTGCTTCCGGCCGGTAGACAGGGATCCCGCGGGCCGGGATCCGATCCATCCGGTCCCGCAAGGATCAGGACAACAACGACGTCCGTTCGATCTTTCGCCCGTAACTTGTCGGGGGAGAGGTCGGTGCGGGGAGGTAGACTTAGGCGTGTCTGGCCGGACGCAAGCCCGCGCATGCCCCGAACGCACCTGTGTGGGGTGTCGGGAGCGAGCGGCCAAGAGCGATCTGCTGCGCATCGTGGCGATCGGGGACGAATGCGTCCCCGATACACGCGGTACGCTGCCCGGCCGGGGTGCGTACGTGCACCCCGCCGCGGTCTGCCTCGACCAGGCGGTCCGCCGCCGGGCGTTCCCCCGGGCCCTCCGGTCCGCCGGAACGCTCGACACGACGGAACTGCGCAAAGCCCTGGCCGGTGAGGCCGGGGCGACACCGTAAGAAGTAGTACGGCACGGATACCCCGTGCGGTCAGGTACCTCGCGAGTTGGAAGTAGGTCGAGATTGCGATGAGCACTCGATGAGTACGCGATGAGTACGCCCATGAAGTAGCGACGGTCCGGCGTAACCCGGACCTAAAAGGAGCGAAGTGGCTAAGGTCCGGGTATACGAACTCGCCAAGGAGTTCGGGGTGGAGAGCAAGGTCGTCATGGCCAAGCTCCAAGAACTCGGTGAATTCGTCCGTTCGGCGTCCTCGACGATCGAGGCGCCGGTTGTACGCAAGTTGACTGACGCACTGCAGGGGCCCGGCGGCAACGCCGGCAAGTCCGCTGCGAAGCCCGGCGCGCCCCGCAAGGCCGCGCCCGCCAAGCCCGCGGCGCCCTCCCCGGCCGCCGCGGCACGTCCTGCTGCCCCGAAGCCCGGCGCACCGGTGGCTCCCAAGCCCGCCGCTGCCGAGGCTCCGGCCGTCAGCGCCCCGGTGACCCCGGCCGCCCCCGGCCCGCGTCCCGGTCCCAAGGCTCCGGCCGCCCCGAAGCCCGCTCCGGCGGCTCCCGTGGCGACCGAGTTCTCCGCGCCTCCGGCGGCTCCGGCCGCCCCGGCGCGCACCGAGCGTCCCGCCGCGGCCCCCGGCCCCCGTCCGGCGCAGCAGCGTCCGGCGGCCCAGGGTGGCCAGGCCGGTGCCCGTCCCGGCGCTCCGCGTCCGGCCGGCACCGCTCCCGGTGCTCAGGGCCAGCGCCCCCAGGGTGCTCAGGCCCCGCGTCCGCAGGGCGCCCGTCCGGCCGGTCCCCGTCCGGGCAACAACCCGTTCACCTCTGGTGGCTCCACCGGCATGGCGCGCCCGCAGGCGCCCCGTCCGGCCGGCGCTCCCCGTCCCGGTGCCCCCGGCGCCGGCGGCGGCCAGGGTGCTCCCCGCCCGCAGGGTGGTCCCGGTGGCGCTCCGCGTCCCCAGGGTCCCGGTGCGGGTCGTCCGACCCCGGGCGGCATGCCCCGTCCGCAGGGCGGCGCCCCGCGTCCGGGCGGTGCCCCCGGTGGTAACCGTCCGAACCCGGGCATGATGCCGCAGCGTCCCGCTGCCGGTGGTCCCGGTCCCCGTCCCGGTGGCGGCCCCGGTGGCCGTGGTCCCGGTGCGGGTGGCGCGGGTCGTCCCGGCGGTGCCGGTCGTCCCGCGGGCGGCGGCTTCGCCGGTCGTCCGGCCGGTCCGGGCTCGCGTCCCGGCGGCGGTGGCGGCTTCGGTGGCCCGCGTCCCGGTGGCGGCGGCTTCGGCGGCGGTCCGGCCGGTGCCGGTGGCGGCGGTCGTCCCGGCTTCGGCGGGCGTCCCGGTGGTCCCGGTGCCCGTGGTGGCACGCAGGGTGCCTTCGGCCGTCCCGGCGGTCCGGCCCGTCGTGGTCGCAAGTCCAAGCGTCAGAGGCGCCAGGAGTACGAGGCCATGCAGGCCCCGTCCGTCGGCGGCGTGATGCTGCCGCGCGGTGGCGGCGAGACCGTGCGCCTGTCGCGCGGTGCCTCCCTCACCGACTTCGCGGAGAAGATCAACGCCAACCCGGCGTCGCTCGTCGCCGTGATGATGAACCTCGGCGAGATGGTCACTGCCACGCAGTCCGTCTCCGACGAGACCCTCGAAATGCTGGCCGGCGAGATGAACTACGTCGTTCAGATCGTCAGCCCGGAGGAAGAGGACCGCGAGCTCCTCGAGGGCTTCGACATCGAGTTCGGCGAGGACGAGGGCGGCGAGGAATACCTCATGCCGCGTCCGCCGGTCGTGACCGTCATGGGTCACGTCGACCACGGTAAGACCCGACTGCTCGACGCCATCCGCAAGACGAACGTCGTCGCGGGCGAGGCCGGTGGCATCACGCAGCACATCGGTGCGTACCAGGTCGGTACCGAGGTCAACGGTGAAGAGCGCAAGATCACCTTCATCGACACCCCGGGTCACGAGGCGTTCACCGCCATGCGTGCCCGTGGTGCGAAGTCGACCGACATCGCGATCCTCGTGGTCGCGGCCAACGACGGCGTCATGCCGCAGACGATCGAGGCGCTCAACCACGCCAAGGCCGCCGGCGTCCCGATCGTCGTCGCGGTCAACAAGATCGACGTCGAGGGTGCCGACCCGGTCAAGGTGCGCGGTCAGCTCACCGAGTTCGGTCTGGTCGCCGAGGAGTACGGCGGCGACACGATGTTCGTCGACATCTCCGCCAAGCAGGGTCTGCACATCGACTCCCTGCTGGAGGCCGTCGTCCTCACCGCCGACGCCTCGCTCGACCTCCGCGCCAACCCGGAGCAGGACGCTCAGGGTATTGCGATCGAGTCCCACCTCGACCGCGGCCGCGGTGCCGTCGCCACCGTCCTCGTCCAGCGCGGTACCCTCCGCGTCGGCGACACGATGGTCGTGGGCGACGCCTACGGCCGAGTGCGCGCCATGCTCGACGACAAGGGCAACAACGTCGAGGAAGCGGGTCCGTCGACCCCCGTCCTGGTCCTGGGTCTCACCAACGTCCCCGGCGCCGGCGACAACTTCCTCGTCGTCGACGAGGACCGCACCGCCCGTCAGATCGCCGAGAAGCGTGCTGCGCGTGAGCGCAACGCCAACTTCGCCAAGCGCGTCCGCCGGGTGTCCCTGGAAGACCTCGACTCGGTCCTCAAGGCCGGTCTGGTCCAGGAACTCAACCTCATCATCAAGGGCGACGCGTCCGGTGCGGTCGAGGCTCTCGAGTCCTCGCTGCTCCAGCTCGACGTCGGCGAAGAGGTCGACATCCGCGTCCTGCACCGCGGTGTGGGTGCGGTCACCGAGTCGGACATCTCGCTGGCGATGGGCTCCGACGCCATCGTCATCGGTTACAACGTCCGTGCGGCCGGCCGTGCCGCGCAGATGGCGGACCGCGAGGGCGTCGACGTCCGCTACTACTCGGTGATCTACCAGGCCATCGAGGAGATCGAGGCGGCCCTGAAGGGTCTCCTCAAGCCGGAGTACGAAGAGGTCGAGCTCGGTACGGCGGAGGTCCGCGAGATCTTCCGCTCGTCCAAGCTGGGCAACATCGCGGGTGTTCTCATCCGCTCCGGCGAGGTCAAGCGCAACACCAAGGCGCGGCTCCTGCGCGATGGCAAGGTCATCGCCGAGAACCTCACCATCTCGGGTCTGCGCCGCTTCAAGGACGACGTCACCGAGATCCGCGAAGGCTTCGAGGGCGGTATCAACCTCGGTTCCTACAACGACATCAAGATCGACGACGTCATCGCGACGTACGAGATGCGCGAGAAGCCGCGCGCGTAAGCGCGAGGCGGTTCGCACCGTGTCGTACACCGGGGCCGGTCGGCGGAATATCCGTCGATCGGCCCCGGCCGTTGCGTGTACGGTTCTGGTGACCCTGCCGAGCGACGGCCGGCAGGCCACCGAACCCGCACCGGCGGGATATCCGGAACTGCATGTACGTGGGCACTCTGTCCTTCGATCTGCTCCTCGGCGACGTTCACTCGCTGAAGGAGAAACGCTCCGTCGTCCGGCCCATCGTCGCCGAGCTCCAACGCAAGTTCTCCGTGAGCGCGGCCGAGGTGGGCGACCAGGATCTGCACCGCAGGGCTCGCCTGGGGGTCGCCCTGGTGAGCGGGGACGCGGGGTTCGTGTCGGACGTACTGGACCGCTGCGAGCGGCTGGTCGCGGCGCGTCCAGAAGTGGAACTGCTGTCGGTACGACGGCGCCTCCACGGTGATGAAGACTGACTTATAGCTTGTCTGCAAGACAGAAGAAGGAGACGGACCAGTGGCCGACAATGCGCGGGCGAAGAAGCTGGCGGACCTCATCCGGGAGGTGGTGGCCGAGAAGCTGCTGCGCGGAGTCAAGGACCCCCGCCTCGGTACGCATGTGACCATCACGGACACCCGCGTCACCGGCGACCTGCGGGAGGCCACGGTCTTCTACACGGTCTACGGCGACGACGAGGACCGGGCCAGCGCGGCAGCGGGCCTGGAGAGCGCCAAGGGCGTGCTGCGTTCCGCGGTCGGCCGGGCGGCGGGAACCAAGTTCACGCCCACCCTGACCTTCGTCGCGGACGCCCTCCCGGAGAACGCGAAGACCATCGAGGACCTCCTCGACAAGGCGCGCTCCTCCGACGCCCAGGTGCGCGAGGTCTCCTCCGGCGCCACGTACGCCGGTGAGGCCGACCCGTACAAGAAGCCGGGCGACGACGACGAGGACGCAGCCGCGGAATGAGCAGGCAGGCAGGAAAGAAGCCGGGGGGCACCTCCGGGCCGGAGGCCGCGGGAGGGCTCGTCATCGTCGACAAGCCCTCCGGCTTCACTTCGCACGACGTCGTGGCCAAGATGCGCGGGATCGCCAAGACCCGCCGCGTCGGGCACGCCGGCACGCTCGACCCGATGGCCACGGGCGTCCTCGTGCTCGGCGTCGAGAGGGCGACCAAGCTGCTGGGTCACCTGGCGCTGACGGAGAAGGAGTACCTCGGGACGATCCGTCTCGGGCAGGACACCCTCACCGACGACGCCGAAGGCGAGATCACCTCGTCGACGGACGCCTCCGGGGTCACCCGCGAGGCCGTCGACAAGGGCATCGCCAAGCTGTCCGGCGAGATCATGCAGGTCCCGTCCAAGGTCAGCGCCATCAAGATCAAGGGCGTGCGCTCCTACAAGCGCGCCCGTGACGGCGAGGACTTCGAGATCCCGGCCCGGCCGGTGACCATCTCGTCGTTCCAGGTGTACGACATGCGGGACGCGGAGGCCGAGGACGGCACCAAGGTCGTCGACCTCGTCGTCTCCGTCGTCTGCTCCAGCGGTACGTACATCCGCGCCCTGGCGCGCGACCTCGGCGCCGACCTCGGCGTCGGCGGTCACCTCACCGCGCTGCGGCGAACCCGCGTCGGGCCGTACAAGCTCGACCGGGCGCGGACCCTGGACCAGCTCCAGGAGGAGCTGACCGTCATGCCGATCGGCGAGGCGGCGGCCGCGGCGTTCCCGCGCTGGGACCTGGACGCGCGGCGGGCCTCGCTGCTCGCCAACGGCGTGCGGATCGACATGCCGGACGAGTACGCGGAAGGCCGCACCGTCGCGGTCTACGGGCCGGACGGGCAGCTGCTCGGGCTCGTGGAGAGCAAGGGCGGCAAGGCGAAGTCGCTCGCGGTCTTCGTCTGAGTACGGAGCCCGGTTGACGTGGAGCGGTGAGCGCTCGTTGCTTGCCGCTCACCGCTCCACGATCCCCCTCGGGTAGGTCTCTATCCACCCGGACCCCCCTCTTCACCCGTCCGAGCAGGCGCTCGGAGTGACTGGAGGGAGCGCAAGGGGGCGCTTTCACCACGCGTGCCCTTTCCCGCTGGTCTTCGCCTGCCTCCCGTCGCGGCGCTTGCCCGTACTGCCCGATCCGGACGCGGTGTTCGACGCGCGGCGCAGACGCTCAGCGGGCCGGCCGGGATGTGACCTGAGCCGCAACCTGACGTGGAGCGGCCGGGAGCCGGACGCCGATGCGGGTCGCCGCGCACCGGCATGGCAGTCTTAGACGTGCAATCAGTACAGGGACTACACGGGTTCGGGCGAGGAGCGGTCACAGTGCAGCGCTGGCGTGGCTTGGAGGACATCCCCCAGGACTGGGGACGCAGCGTCGTCACCATCGGCTCCTACGACGGCGTACACCGGGGACATCAGCTGATCATCGGACGGGCCGTGGCCCGCGCCCGTGAGCTCGGCGTCCCCTCGGTCGTCGTCACCTTCGACCCGCACCCCAGCGAGGTCGTGCGCCCCGGCAGCCACCCGCCGATCCTGGCCCCGTACGACCGGCGGGCCGAGCTGATGGCCGGACTGGGTGTCGACGCGCTGCTGATCCTGCCGTTCACGGCGGAGTTCTCGCAGCTGTCCCCGGCGGACTTCATCGTGAAGGTGCTCGTCGACAAGCTGCACGCGCGCGCCGTCATCGAGGGGCCGAACTTCCGCTTCGGCCACAAGGCCGCCGGGAACGTGGACTTCCTGCGCGAGCTGGGCGGCACGTACGACTACGAGGTCAACGTCGTGGACCTCGTCGAGCGGGGCGAGGCGGGCGGCGGCGTGCCGTTCTCCTCGACGCTGGCCCGCCGGCTGGTCGCCGAGGGCGACATGGACGGCGCGGCCGAGATCCTCGGACGGCCGCACCGGGTCGAGGGCGTCGTGGTGCGCGGTGCGCAGCGCGGGCGCGAGCTCGGCTACCCGACGGCGAACGTGGAGACGCGGCCGCACACCGCGATCCCGGCGGACGGGGTGTACGCGGGCTGGCTGACGGCGGACGGCGAGCGGATGCCGGCGGCGATCTCGGTCGGCACGAACATCCAGTTCGACGCGACCGACCGGACCGTGGAGGCGTACGCGATCGACCGGATCGGGCTGTACCTGTACGGCAAGCACGTGACCGTCGACTTCCTCGCGTACGTGCGGGGGATGGCGAAGTTCGAGTCGCTGGACGGGCTGCTGGAGGCGATCGCGGACGACGTGAAGCGGGCGCGGGTGCTGACGGAGACGTACGACGCGCCGCGCCGCGGTCAGTAGGCGGGCAGAGCGACGGGCGAGGGCCCGTACCGTCCTGGGACTTGGGTTCCAGGGGGTACGGGCCCTTCGCGTTGCCGTCGTGTCCGTCAGCCGAGGCGCGGGTCGCGCGGGGGCTGCCCCGGCTGCGGGGGCTGACCGGCCGGCGGCTGCGGGGCCTGCGGAGGCTGGGCCTGGGGCTGCGGGGCCTGCGGCTGCCAGGGCTGGCCCGGCTGCGGGTAGGGCTGCGCGTACGGCTGCGGCTGCGGCTGTTGCGGGGGCTGCTGGTACGGGTACGGCTGCTGCGGCTGGGGCTGCTGGGGAGCCTGCGGGGCCTGCTGCTGCGGTGCGCCCCAGTGGGCCTGGGGAGCCTGCTGCTGCGCGCGGACGAAGTCCTCGGCGACGAGCGCGGAGAGGTTGAAGTACGCCTCGCGCGTCTTGGGCCGCATCAGGTCGAGGTCGACCTCGGCGCCGGTCGCGAGGTGCTCGTCGAACGGGACGACGACCACACCGCGGCAACGGGTCTCGAAGTGCTGGACGATGTCCTCGGTCTTGATCATCTTGCTGGTCTCGCGGACCCCCGAGATGACGGTGAGGGAACGCGAGACGAGGTCGGAATACCCGTGCGCCGAGAGCCAGTCGAGCGTGGTGCTCGCGCTGCTCGCCCCGTCCACGGAGGGCGTCGAGATGATGATCAGCTGATCGGCCAGGTCCAGGACGCCGCGCATGGCGGAGTAGAGGAGGCCGGTGCCCGAGTCGGTCAGGATGATCGGGTACTGGCGGCCGAGCGTCTCTATGACGCGGCGGTAGTCCTCGTCGTTGAAGGTCGTCGAGACCGCCGGGTCCACGTCGTTGGCGATGATCTCCAGGCCGGAGGGCGCCTGCGAGGTGAACCGCCGGATGTCCATGTACGAGTGCAGGTACGGGATCGCCTGGACCAGGTCCCGGATCGTGGCGCCGGTCTCGCGGCGCACGCGGCGGCCGAGGGTTCCGGCGTCGGGGTTCGCGTCGATGGCCAGGATCTTGTCCTGGCGCTCGGTGGCGAGGGTGGCGCCGAGGGCGGTGGTGGTCGTGGTCTTGCCGACGCCGCCCTTGAGGCTGATGACGGCGATGCGGTAGCAGGACATCACCGGCGTACGGATCTGCTCCAGCTTGCGCAGCCGCTCGGCCTCGGCCGCCTTGCCGCCGAAACGGAACGGGGAGCGCTGGGGCTTGGACTTCTGCTTGCCGCGCAGCAGGCGGTCGGAGGACAGCTCGACGGCGGCGGTGTAGCCGAGGGGCGCCCCACCGGTGGCCTGGCCGGCCGGGTAGCGGGGGTCGTACTGCGCCTGCGCCTGCGGTTGCGGCCACTGCGCCTGGGCGCGGGGGTCGTACGGGGGTTGCGGTTGCGGCTGGGGCTGCGACTGGGGAGCCGGAGCGGGCGGGAACCCGTACCCGTGCGGCGGCGACTGCTGCTGCGGCTGCTGCTGGTCCGGGGTGGAGGGCGGGAACCCGTAGCCGTCCTGCTGCCCGGAAGCCGCGAACTGCGGCGGCAGCGACGGCAGTTCCGTGCCGGGGCCCGGCGCGGGGGCGTACGGGTTGTCCACGGTGGGCGCGGGGGCGAACGGGGCCGGCGCGGCGTCAACCGGGCCGTGTCCCCCGAACGGGGCAGGCGCGGACACGCCCTGGTACGGCCCGGGTGCCGGGACGGCGTCCGCCGGGGCCGGGACGTCGCCAACCGGTGCCACCGGCGCGGGAGCCGGGGTGAACGGGGCCGGTGCCTCGACGGGGGCCGGCGGGGTGGCCTGGTACGGCTCGGGCGCGGGGACGGCGTCGGCCGGGGCCGGGTTCTCGGCGACCGGCTCAGGAGCCGTGAACGGCGCGGGAGCGGGGGCCGGGGCCTCGACGGGCGCCGGCGGGGCCGGAACGTCGGCCACCGGGGCCGGGGATCCGGCGACCGGCTCGGGGGCCGTGAACGGCGCGGGAGCCGGGGCCGGGGCCTCGACGGGCGCCGGCGGGGTGGCCCGGTACGGCTCGGGCGCGGGGACGGCATCGGCCGGGGCCGGGGTCTCGGCGACCGGCTCAGGAGCCGTGAACGGCGCGGGAGCGGGGGCAGCCTCGACGGGGGCCGGCGGGACGGCGGGGTACGGCTCGGGCGCGGGGACGGCGTCGGCCGGGGCCGGGGTCTCGGCGACCGGCTCGGGGGCCGGGGCGTCGCCAACCGGGGCCAGCGGCGCGGGAGCCGGGGCGTACGGGGCCGGGGCCTCGACGGGGGCCGGCGGGACGGCCGGCTGCGGCTCGGGGGCCGGGACGTCGGCGACCGGGGTCGCGGGAGTCGGCTGGAACGGCGCGGGGGCCGGGGACTCGGCGGACGGGGTGCGGGGGACGGGGGGAGCGATCCGCATGGTCGGGGGCGACACCACGTCCGTCGGGCGGTGCGGCTCGAAGCCGCTGCCCTCGGGCAGTCCCGGCACCGGTGTGGCCGGGGCGGAGGCCGCGCCCTGCGTGTACCAGGCGGGCGGGGTGTAGTCGATGGTGAACTCGCCCGTCACCTCGGACTCCGCGTCGGACTGATCGTCCGTCGGGACGTCCCACGTCCCGCCGCGCCTCTCGTTCCGATCGCCGCTCACTGGTCCTCCTGGTCTGTCGAACACTGGTCCGGCGCCCGCCTCGACGCCACGCCCACACTCAGCCTAATCGTGCCCCGGCACGGGAGTCCGCACGGGAGTCCGCACGGGAGTCCGCGCCGCGGCGCGTCTCCGGGTGACCGGACCACCGGCACCCGGTCAGTCGATCCGGCGCGACGGTCCCAGCAGGCCCGTCTCCGCCTCCGTGCCCTGGGTCATCACGAACTGCCGGTCGCGCGGTGTGCACCACAGGGTGACCCCGTCACCCAGCGTCGGCAGCGAATCCACCGCCGGACGCGGCAGGTTCATCAGCCGGCCGATCTCCTGCGCCTCGTCCGGGGACACCCGCTGCACCCCCACCAGCGAGGAGTTCCGCAGCAGCCGCGGCGCCGCCGGGCTCAGGTACGGCAGCAGCGTCAGTACGGACTGCCAGGGTCCCGCCACCACCCGGCCGCGCGGCGGCCGCATGCCGCAGTCGCGGACCACCAGCACCGGGCTGCCCGCCGACGCGCCCTGCGGCGGCACCCGGCCCACGTCGTGCAGCGTCACGCACGGCTGCCCGCCTCCCGCCGCCTGCGCGAGCCCGGACCAGACCTGCCCGCGCCCCGTCTCCACCGCGATCCGCGCGCCCGTGGCCGCCGCGCGCAGCGCCAGCACCTGGGCCGTCCACAGACCGCCGATCAGCGTCACCTCGTACGGAGTCGGCCGGTTGACGCCGAGCACCGCCGGGTGCCCCTCCGCGTCCACGCCGATGACGACCCCGTCGTCGCCGACGGGCAGCGCCAGCGCGTCCAGATCCGCCGCCGGAACCACGTGCCGTTCCCGGCGCGGCCCCAGCAGCCCGTATCCGCCCCTCATCGCGCCCCTCCCAGCGGCAGCGAGGCCAGCAGCCCCGGCACCTGTTCACGGTCGAGCCGCACCAGCCCGGTCTTCACGCCCCGCGCCGTCCGCTCCAGTTCCCGGCGGGCCGCCACCAGCTCCTCGTCACTGCGCCCGGTGACCCGGACGTGCCCGGTCAGCGTGACGCCGTGCCGCTCGGCCGGGGCCATCGTCAGGCTGAAGTTCGTCGCCAGCGCGGGCAGCGAGGTCAGCAGCGCCACGAACTGCGGCAGCGCCGCACCGGAGCCGCCCAGCTGCGGCCAGCGGCCTATCCAGTACGTGGTGTGCCGCCGGTCGTCGCACCGCCACGCCCGCGGGGTCTCCTCCGTACGCCGGCCCGTGCTCGCCGAGCGTCCCGCCTGGGTGATCGCCATCGGGTTCGCGCACGAGGACGTCGCCAGCGCGGCCGTCAGCTCCTGCTCCGTCAGCACGGTGGCCCGGAACCCGGCCCCGGCCAGCCGGCTCGCCAGCTGGTCCGCGGCCCGCACCACGCACCGCTGGGCACCCGCGAGCCCGCCGCCGCGCGCGGCGACCGCCTCCGGGCACAGCTCCGGGTCCAGCTTGAGCGCGATCCACGTCAGCCGCACCGCCGGACTGCCCGTCAGGGCCTGCAGCGGCGCGTAGTTGCGGGTGGCCATCGACTGGGCCGGCAGGTGCGGCGCGGGCGCCGGCTGGGTGTGCTGCACCAGCTGCGCGGACTCCAGCCTGATGCCGTCCACTTCGAGGACGTCCCGGACGGCGGCCAGCGGCAGCGGCCGCGCCCCCCGCTCGGGCCGCAGCGCGGTGGCGTCCATGTCCACCTGGACGACCGCCGTCAGGAAGGTGCCGTCGCCGATCATCCCGACGGGCCGCCGGTCCCGGTCGCTGAACGTCAGCGTCCGCAGCGCCGGATCGGCCTCGACCAGCGGGGCCAGCCCCGGCTCGGTGCCCGCCGGCACGGTCGCGGACGCGGCCCGGCGCCGCCGGGCCCGCAGCGCCAGCGCGCCCCCGATCCACTCGGGCAGGGAGCGCTGGTGCCTGCGTACGACGGCGAGGACCACCAGGACCACCGCGAGCACGCCGGCGGGAACCAGCAGCAGCGGTCCGACCACCCACGCCACCAGCAGCCCGGCCGCCGCCAGCTGGAGGAGTACGAGCTGTTGCAATCGGAACGGACCGAACCGCCCCGGGCTGGACTTCGGATGCGGCGTCACCCCGCCGCGTGCGGGTGCGGCCGCGGCCGCCTGCGGCTCCGTCGCGGTGGCCATCACTCGCGCACCTTCCCTTTCCGGGGGCGGACCCCGACGGACTCCGGGACGCGCGGCACCCGCCGCATGCCCCCGGAATCTCCCCAATCCACCCCAACAAGCCCTGATTTCCCCGGTGCCGGAGGTGCCGAGCGGCAACCGCACCCTACCCGGCCCCTGTCCACGCTCCGTCAAGAGGCATAGTAGGTCCCCGGTCCGACAATCGAGGCCCGGGGACCGTACTCACCGACCGGGCCGTGCGGGGGAGAAGCAGGCGGTCATGGCATCACGACGCGATGAGCTCAACGCGTACACCTTTGCGAAGCGGCGTACCGTGGCGGCGTTCCTCCAGCCCTCCGCCACGGGAACCGAGGAGGGCGCCCCCCGGCCGCTGCGCGCCGTCCTGCCCGGGGTGATCGTCGGGATGGTCGTGCTCGCCGGGTTCGGCGCCTGGGGCATGTTCAAGCCGCAGGCGCCCAAGGGCTGGGACGCCCCCGGCACCGCCGTCATCGTCGGCAAGCAGTCCACGACCCGCTACGTCGTCCTCACCACCAAGGTGAACGGCAAGAGCCAGACGCGGCTGCACCCCGTGCTCAACCTGGCCTCCGCCCGACTCCTGCTGGACCCGCAGAAGTTCAAGGTCATCCAGGTCGAGGACAAGGTGCTGGACGCGGGCAAGCCGCCGCGCGGTCCCATCATCGGCATCCCGTACGCCCCGGACCGGCTCCCCGCCACGGCGGACGCTGCCAAGGCCAAGCGCTGGGCCGTCTGCCAGCAGCCCGGCGGCAACGGGCAGGGCGTGCAGACCGCCGCCTTCGTCCTCGCCGACCGCGAGGCGGGCCTGATGGACGACGCCCGCAAGGTCACCGACGGCCAGGTGCTGTACGTCCAGAGCTCCGGCGGGTCCAAGGAGCGCTACCTCGTCGACGCGACGGGGACGAAGTACAAGTTCCCCGAGGGCACGCCCGACGCCGGGAAGATCACCAACGCCCTCGTCGGGTCCGGGGCGGTCCCGCAGCAGGTCACCGAGGAGTGGCTGGCGACCCTCAACTCCGGGGACCCGCTGGAGTTCCCGCGGCTGCCGGCCACCGCCGGACCGGACGCCGGGGTGCAGGGGCTGGGCTCCGCCGACAACAAGGTCGGCATGGTGCTGCTGGCCCAGACGGGCTCCGGCACCCAGCACTACGTGGTGCTGCCCGGCCGGGTCGCGCCGGTCTCCGACTTCGTGGCCTGGCTGCTGATCTCCTCGCCCGCGACCGACGTGCTCAACATGAACGGCAAGCCGCACGAGGTGGACCTGCAGTCCCTCAACCCGGAGGCCACCGCCTTCAAGGCCGACGCCAAGTGGCCGCTGAAGAAGTCCGCCCAGATCAACCGGGCCCCGGCGGCCGCGGGCACCACCCCGGGCGCGGGCGGCTCGGGCTCCGGCTCGGGCTCCGGCGACCGCGACACCGTCTGCAACGTGCTGCGCTCCGTCGACGGTCAGGGCAACCAGACCCTGAGCACCTGGGCCGGCACCGGATTCCCCGTGGACATCGCCGCCAGCGGCACGAGCGCGTACGTCACCCCCGGCTCCGGCCTGCTCTACACCCAGATCCAGGGCAAGCAGACCAGCGCGGGAGGCTCCCTGTTCCTGGTCACCGACACCGGGCTGCGGTACGCCGTCCAGGCCAACGGCGACAGCGACGCGGAGAAGTCGAAGATCGGCGCGCCCGACCAGCAGCAGCAGGGCGCGGCCTCCGACGGCCGGCCCGAGGCCAGCCAGGCGCAGATCCGGCTCGGCTACGGCGGGGTCGTCCCGGCCATGGTGCCCATCGCCTGGTCGGAGTTCCTCTCCAAGGGGCCCCGTCTGGACACCAACTCGTCGCGCCAGCCGCAGGGTTCATGAGGGAGCCGGCCATGTCCACACCCCCGCGCCGCGCGCTCCCCGCCCTCTCCCTGACCCTCGCCCTCCTCGCCCTGTCCGGGCCCGTAGCGGGCGCGGCCGGGAGCGCGGCCGGCGGCGCGGCCCCGTCAGTCCCGCCGGCCGCCTCCCCGGCCCTGCGGCTCGCGGGCGCCGGCGAGTGCACGTACCCCATGAAGAAGCAGATAGCCGACCGTCCCTGGGCCCTCCAGCGGCTGCTGCTCGACGCGCTCTGGGCCGAGTCCAAGGGCAAGGACGCCAAGGGCGCCAGCGTCCGGGTCGCCGTCATCGACACCGGCGTGGACCGGGCCAATCCGCAGCTGTCCGGCGCCGTCGACACCGGCGCCGGCAAGGACTACGTCGACCCCAAGGGCGGCGACGGCACGAACGACACCGTCGGGCACGGCACCAAGGTGGCCGGACTGATCGCCGCCCGCCCCCAGGACGGCACCGGCTTCGTCGGCCTGGCCCCCGAGGCCACGATCATCCCGATCCGGCAGAACGACGGGCAGGGCCAGGGCAACGCCAAGACCCTGGGCGAGGCGATCGACCACGCGGTGTCCAAGGGCGCCCAGGTCATCAACATCTCCCAGGACACCGACGTACCGCTGAGCGAGGACTCCGAGCTCGCCAAGGCCGTCAAGCGGGCCGTCGACGCCAAGGTCGTCGTCGTCGCCTCGGCGGGCAACGACGGCCTGAGCGGCGAGAAGCGCAGGACCTTCCCGGCGGCCTTCCCCGGCGTGCTGGCCGTCGCCGCCTCGGACCGCAACAACGAGCGGGCCGCGTTCTCCCAGCCCGGCGACTTCATCGCGGTCGCGGCCCCCGGCGTCGACATGGTCTCCACCGTCCCGGGTTTCGGCCAGTGCGTCGACAACGGCACCAGCTTCTCCGCGCCGTACGTCGCCGGGGTCGCCGCCCTGCTGCGCGCCCAGCACCCGGACTGGACGCCGGAGCAGATCGTCTGGCAGATCCAGGGCACCGCCGAGCGCTCCGTCAAGGGCCGTGACGACTACGTCGGTTGGGGCGTCGTCGACCCGGTGCGCGCGGTCACCCAGGACCGGGAGCCCCCGAGGAAGCCCGTCCCGGACCCCGGGCCGCCCCCGGCGGCCGCCCCGCAGCCGGCGGCGATGCACCTGACCGAGACCCCGCAGGAACGCGAGGAACGGCTCGGTACGTACGCTCTCGGGATCGGAGTCGTCCTGATCGCGGTCATCGCCGGTACGGCGACGGTGATCCGGGACGCCCGCCGACGCAGACACCGTTTGCAGTGAACGGTCACAGTTCATCCACAGAACCGGCCAACCGGTGTTGGGCAAGGCGGTTGGAGTGGCTAGAGTGGCGCCAGGCTTCACGACTGTGATCGGGGGATTGGCGTGAAGCGGAGGGGGATTCCAGAGGCGTGCGGCTCGCTGCCGCGCCCCGGAACGTCCGCTCCGCTGCCCAGTCCGCCGGTCTCGCCGGCGAATTGAGAAGTGAGGAGCTTCGGGTGAGCATCAACAGCGGTTTCGGTCTCGCAGACGATCCCATCGTCAAGGCCAAGTCCAGGATTTCCGAGACGGCCGAGGCCGTCAGCAAGCAGTCCCGCGAACTGGCCGACATCATCGAGACGGTGGGCGCCGGCTGGACCGGTGTCGGCGCCAACGCGTTCAAGAGCGCGCAGATCATGATCAACGAGGACCACGACCGGATCCGTACGCTGCTCGGCGTCCTGCACAACGCCGTGGCGCAGACCAAGAACCTCAGCAACGCCCAGGACGACGAGGTCCTCCAGGCCTTCCGGAAGCTCGGTTCCGACACCGGACCGGCCGCCGCGCCCCCGGCCAACACGTCCGGCCTCAACGGCGTCTGACCCCGGATCCGAGTACTCGTCACCCCACGCTCTAAGGAGAAGAACATGTCTGGTTCCGACGGCCACACCCGGGTACGGTACGAAACCGTCCAGCAGATGGCGGACCGGATCCGCACGATTTCCCAGAACATCGTCAAGGACCTCGCGGAGATGGACGCCGCGCTCACCGTCGTCACCGACACCTGGGACGGTGAGGCGCACGCGAAGTACGTGGGCGTCCAGAAGGACTACAAGGGCCGCGCCGAGCACATGCGCGACAAGCTCGAGGAAACCGCCAAGCTGATCGAGCACGGCAAGGGCAACTACCGTGCCACCGACATCAAGGCCTCGCACCTGTTCTCCGAGGCCTACTGAGCCCGGAGCACCGAGCCCGAACGCACCGAAGGGGCGCGCCCGAACCCGGGCGCGCCCCTTCGGCGTTCAGCAGGCCGTTCGGCTGTTCGACCGGCCGGCCTGCCTGCTACGTCAGGTCGAACTCGCCGTCCCTGGCACCGAGTACGAACGCCTCCCACTCGGCGGCCGTGTAGCGCAGCACGGTGTCGGGGTCCAGGGAGGACCGCATGGCCACGGCGCCGCCGGGCAGCTTCGCGATCTCGACCCGTTCCTCGCTCGGGCTGGTCCCGGGCGGTCCTTCCCACTCCACGCCGCTGATGTCGAGCGCGTACAGCTCGTCCTTCTCCTGCTGGGTGCCCATGTGCGGCCTTTCCCTCGGTTCCCTCGGTGGTGCCGGTGCTGCTGAGGTCTTCGCTGCCGATTATCGGTGCTGCGGGCCCGCCGGGGGAGGGTTTCCCCCGGCTGGGCCCTCTCTTGCGGATCTTGCCTCGCCGGCGGGGTCCGGAAGGGTCCGGAAGGGACGGCCTGGCCGCGGGCCTGGCCGCGGCCTAGCCGAGCTGGCCGGCGAGTGCCTTCGCCAGCGCCCCGACCTGCTCGGCGCCCAGCCCGCTCTTGCCCGAGTCCCCGACGGTCAGCAGCAGGGACGCGTCCCCCGGGCCGTCGAGCCCGAGCCGCGCCGCGGCCACGTTCCCGTTCTTGGCCACGACCGGGACGCCCTTCTTCGCCGCGGCCGCGTCCCCCAGGAACGTGCCCAGGTCGTCGACGCCGATGCCGGCCGCCCGCTGGGCCACCGGGGCGAGGACGGACAGCGCCTGCGCCTTCCCGGTGGCCACCGTGTGCAGCTCCACGTCCTCCTGCCCGAGGTGGAAGGTGCAGCTCACCAGCGCTCCGGGGTTGGCCGCCCACGCAGACCCCTCGGGGGCCTTGCGGCCGTCCTCGGCGGTGACGGCGGGCTGCTCGCCCTGCGTGTTGCCCGGCCCGGCCACCAGGGACACCCCGGCGGTCTTCGCCGCCTCGGCCAGGTCGTACGCCAGGGGGCAGTCGGCCGCCCCGTCCCCGCCGATCTCCGCCGCCTTCTCCTGCAACGAGCCGAGGCTGAGCGAGTCCCCGCCGCCCGAGCAGCCGCTCAGCAGGAGGGCCGCGACCGCCGCCGCCGCGGCCGGAGCCGCACACCGGCGCCCGGAGCGTCCGAGGCCACGTACACGTATCACCGAAGTTCACGCCTTTCTCGAAGGACGGGACCGCGCCCGAGGAGACCGGGCCCGAAGAGCGGGCCCCCAGGACCGCGCCCGAAAGACCGCGGGCCCGGACAGTTTCCGGGCCCGCGGGTGGACATCACCCGCCCGATCACATGCCGGGCATCCGGCCCAGCTGCACCAGCGGGGTACCGCGCCTGCGCGAGGCGAAGTAGCCCCGGCCCGGCGGCATCGGCCGCGGCCGGACATTGCCGACCAGCTCGCCCTCGGAAGGATCGCCCGACAGCAGCAGGCCCTGCGCGCCCAGCTCCTTGATCCGCTGGATGAACGGCTCGTACATGGAGCGCGAGGCCCCCGCCGAGTTGCGCGCGATGATGAAGCGGACCCCGGTGTCCCGGGCGAACGGCAGGAACTCCACCAGGGGGTTCAGCGGATTGCCCTGGCTCGTGGCCACCAGGTCGTAGTCGTCGATGACGATGAACACGTCCGGGCCCGTCCACCAGCTGCGGTCGCGCAGCTGCTGCGGGGTGACGTCCGTCGGCGGCTGCCGCCGCGCGAACACCCCGGCCAGCGCCTCCATGTGCATCTGCAGGGAGCCCGCCATCGGCGCGTACTCCAGCAGGTGCTCCTCCGGCAGCGCCCCCAGCAGACCGCGCCGGTAGTCGCCCACGACGAGCTTCGCCTGGTCCGGCGTGTACCGCTCCGCGATCCGCTGCGCGATCAGCCGCAGCAGGTTCGTCTTGCCGGACTCGCTCTCACCGAAGACGAGCAGGAACGGATCGGTGTCGAAGTCGATGAACACCGGCTCCAGCGCCGTCTCGTCGATGCCGATCGACAGCCCGGCACCGGGGTGCTCCCCGCCCTTGGGCAGCTGGTCCGCGTGCAGCAGCCGCGGCAGCAGCCGTACGCCCGGAGCCGCGGCCCCCGACCAGTGCTGCTTGACCGCCGACACGAACGCGGCCGTGGCCTGCGACAGGTCCTCCGGGTCGTGCTCGCCGTCGATCCGCGGCTGCGCGCCGAGGAAGTGCAGCTTCTCCGGCACCTGACCGCGCCCCGGCATCCCCGTCGGCACGTTCGCCGCGACCTTGCGGTCGAACTCGGAGTCCATGACGTCACCGAGCCGCAGCTCCAGCCGGCTCAGCATCTGGTCCTTGAGCGCGGCCCGCACCTCCATGTACCGGGCCGCGGTGATCACCACGTGGATGCCGTAGCCCAGACCCCGGGACGCGATGTCGGTGACGACCTGCTCCAGGCCGTCGTACTCGTTGCGGAACGTGCCCCAGCCGTCCACCACCAGGAACACGTCGCCCCACGCCTCGCCCGGCAGGTCGCCCGCCGCGCGCCGGCGCCGGTACGTGCCGATGGAGTCGATGCCGTGGGCGCGGAAGAACTCCTCGCGCCGGTTGAGGATGCCCCCCACCTCCGCGACGGTCCGGCGCACCCGCTCCGGGTCCAGGCGCGAGGCGATCCCGCCGACGTGCGGCAGCTCCGCCACCGCCGACAGGCTGCCACCGCCGAAGTCCAGCCCGTAGAACTGCACCTCGCGCGGGGTGTGCGTGAGCGCGAACGAGGAGATCAGCGTCCGCATCAGCGTCGACTTGCCCGACTGCGGACCGCCGACCACGATCATGTGGCCCGCCGCACCCGAGAAGTCCCGGTACAGCACCTCGCGCCGCTGCTCGAACGGCTTGTCGATCAGGCCGAGCGGTACGACGAGCCCGCCGGGCCGCGTGTACCCCTGCGCGTGCAGGCCCCGCGCCTCGCTCGGCGCCAGCGCCGGCAGCAGCTGGTCCAGCGACGGCGCCCGGTCCAGCGGCGGCAGCCACACCTGGTGCGCGGGCACCCCCTGCCCCTCCAGCCGGCCCACGATCACGTCCAGCACCGTGTCCGCCAGCGCCTCGTCCTCCCGCTCCGTCTGCGCCGCCAGGTACGCCGGGTCCGGAGCCGCGTACACCACCGGCACCGGGGCCGCCGTGAACAGCGCCGGGCGCCGCTCCACCGGGAACAGCCCGACCGACAGGTCCGGCCCGCCCGAACGGTAGGTACCCGAGACGTACGCCGCCTTGAAGCGCGTCATCTCGTCCGTACCGAACTTCAGGTAGCCCGAACCCGGCACCGACGGCAGGTGGTACGCGTCCGGCACGCCGATCGCGGTCCGCGACTCCGCCGCCGAGAAGGTCCGCAGGCCGATCCGGTACGACAGGTACGTGTCCAGCCCGCGCAGCTTGCCCTCCTCCAGGCGCTGCGAGGCCAGCAGCAGGTGCACGCCCAGCGAGCGGCCGATGCGGCCGATCTGGATGAACATGTCGATGAAGTCCGGCTTCGCGGTCAGCAGTTCCGAGAACTCGTCGATGACCAGCACCAGCGAGGCCAGCGGCTCCAGCGGGGCACCCGCCGCGCGCGCCTTCTCGTAGTCGTGGATGTTCGCGTAGTTGCCCGCCGAACGCAGCAGCTCCTGCCGGCGCTGGAGCTCACCGCGGATCGAGTCGCCCATGCGGTCCACGAGCGTCAGGTCGTCCGCCAGGTTCGTGATGACCGCCGCGACGTGCGGCATCTGCCCCATCCCGGTGAAGGTCGCACCGCCCTTGAAGTCCGCGAGGACGAAGTTCAGCGTCTCCGAGGTGTGCGTGACCGCCAGACCCAGCACCAGCGTGCGCAGCAGCTCCGACTTGCCCGAACCCGTCGCGCCCACGCACAGACCGTGCGGGCCCATGCCCTCCTGCGCGGCCTCCTTGAGGTCCAGCATCACCGGGGCGCCGCCCTCGCCGACCCCGATCGGCACGCGCAGCCGCTCACCGGCCGACCGCGGCCGCCAGGTCCGGGCCACGTCGACCTGCGCCGCGTCGCCCAGGTTCAGCAGGTCCGTGAAGTCCAGATTGGCCAGCAGCGGCTCGTCGTCGTCCCCACCGCCCGTACGCAGCGGCGCCAGCTGCCGCGCGAGCGCCTCAGCCGCAGGCAGCGACAGGGTGTCCGGCACCCCCTCGTACGCCACGCCGCCGCCCGACTCCAGCCGCAGCCGGCCCGGCCGCACCACGACCGACAGCCCGCCGCGCGGCTCGTCGAGCTCGCCCGCGACCACCTCGACCATGGTCACGCCCTGCAGCCCCTCGGCCGCCGCGAACACCGAGTCCGGCGGAACCATCCCGCCGTCGAGCACCACCACCAGGTGCGGCTGGTCCAGCACCGGCGACACCTCGCGGCTGAACCGCGGCCGGCCGTCCAGCCGGGAGCCCAGCAGCCCCTCCAGCTCAGCCAGGTCATCGCCGAACAGCCGCTTCGTACCCGCCCCGTCGACCTGACCCGGCAGCTGCGTGTGCGGCAGCCACTTCGTCCAGTCCCACGAAGGCACCGCACCCGGCGCCGCCACCACGGCCACCATCAGGTCCTCGGGGGAGTGCAGCGTCGCCAGCTGCGCCACCAGCGCCCGCGCCGTCCCGCGCGCCGACTCCGCCTCCCCGGACACCGTCACGTGGTAGAACGCCCGGATCGACACCGCCATCGGCAGCCCGTCCAGCGAGGAGTGCACCTTCAGGAAGCGCTGCATCGCGCCCGCCGTCAGCGGCTCCAGCTCGTCCACCGGCGCCGTGTCCGGAGCCACCAGCGCGGTCGCCAGCCGCTGCGCGCCCAGCCCCAGCCGGGCCTGCCCGAAGTCGCCGTCGCCGACGCGCCGCTCCCACAGCCGCGAACCCTCGGCCACCACCGACCACAACTGCTCCGGGGCCGGGTGCAGATACAGCTGGGCGTCACGCTGCGCCCGCGCGGTCCGCCGCACCTGACGGCGCGTCTGCGCGAGGTACTTGAGGTAGTCCCGGCGCACATCGGCCATTTGCCCCTGCGTACCGCGCCGGAAGCGCACCAGCTGCGCGATCACCATTCCCACCGTGGACGCCAGCATCAGCACACCCATGATGCGCATGAAGGGCGCCGCACCCGGCATGAAGAAGAACACCACCGACGAACCCATGCCGAGCATCGGCAGGAGCTGCATCAGCATGCCCTCCTGCTGCCCCCGCGGCAGTTCCGGTGGCCCCTCCAGCCGCAGCTCCTCCGAAGGGACTTCGGGCGGCAGGGCCCGCGGCGGGCGTTTGACGACGATCTGGCTCACCGGAGCATCAATCCCTCGAAAACGGACGGGACGTCGCAACCGGCGCCCCCAAGTCCCGGGCGGGGAGGGGGTCTCCTTCCCGCGCCGGTGATCCTACTTGCCGACAGTCACGCATACTCCCGGTAGGGTGGCGCGCGCAGCATGCGCATCCGCGAATCCGACGCCGCCGACACCTCGTCAGGCCGGGCGGAGACATCGCCAACCAGGGGGGTCACACAGGTGAGTACGGCCGAGGCGACGGGCTTCTGCAGGGTCACCGTCGTGGCACCCGACAGCCGGATCGACGTCGCCCTCCCCGAGGACATAGCCGTCGCCGACGTCTACCCCGAGCTGCTGCGCCTCACCGGCCAGACCCAGCCCGTCGGCGCCCCGACCGGCTTCCACCTGGTCCGCCGCTCCGGCACCGTCCTCGACGGCGCCCGCAGCCTCGCCGCCCAGCAGGTCCTCGACGGCGAGGTGCTCAGCCTGCGCCCCTTCGCCGAGTCCCTGCCGCCCGCCGTCTTCGACGACGTCTCCGACGCCGTCGCCTCCGCCGTCGTCCGCGACCGGCACCGCTGGAGCGACGACATGCTGCGCGGCGCGGGCCTGGCCGGCGCCGCCGTCCTGCTCGTCCTGCTCGGCTTCGTCCTCTGGTACGCCGACCCCGTCCGGCACGACATGCACGGCCTGCCCGGCGTCATCGCCGGAGCCGTCGGCGTCCTGCTCACCGCCGCCGCCGGGGTGCGGGCCCGCGTCTACCGCGACCGGGGCTCCGCCGTCGCCCTCGGCCTCGGCGCGCTGCCGCACCTGCTGATCGCCGGCGCCGGCATCGTCGCCCCCGCCGCCGGCGAGGGACCGGGCCGCCTGCAGTTCCTGCTCGGCTGCGTCTGCGTCCTCGTCGCCTCCGTCACCCTGGTCGCGCTCACCCCCAGCGGCGACGCCCCCTTCGTGGCCACCACCTTCCTCGGCGCCACCGGCACCCTCGCCACCTTCACGGCCATCGCCACCGGCGCCTCCGCGACCGCCACCGCCGCCGTCTGCGCGCCCGCCGCCATCGGGCTCGTCGCCTTCCTCCCCGGCCTCTCCGCCCGCTTCGCCCGGCTGCCCATCGGGTACGCCGCCCCGCAGAGCTCCGTAGAGGATTACGAGACCCCGGACCGGTACGAGGCCGAGCCGTACGGCGAGGCCGCCGGCTCCGAGCAGCGCGACCCCGCCGCCTCCCTGGACGCCGAGCAGATAGCCGCCCAGGCCCGCCGCGGCCACGAGATGCTCCTCGGCCTCGTCGGCGGCTGCGCCGCGGTCGCCGTCGGCTCCGCCGCCGTCCTCGGCTTCTCCGACAACACCTGGGGCCGCCTCCTCGCCCTCGCCACCGGCCTGGCGATGCTGCTGCGCGCCCGGCTCTTCCGCTACACCTCGCAGGTGGTGTGCACCCTGGTGGCGGGCCTCGCCGCCGTCGGGCTGCTGATCCTCGGCCTGTCGCTGCACCCGCCGGCCGGCCTGGTCCTCGACCTCGTCCGCTACCACGACCGCGGCGGCATGGACCTCCGTACGATCTGGCTCTCCGCCGCCGTCGCCGCCGGCGCGGCCCTGCTCGCCGGAATTGCGCTTGTCATCCCCCGCAAGGGCCTGTCACCCTTCTGGGGACGGCTCCTCGACCTCACCGAGGCCGCGGCACTGCTCAGCCTGGTCCCGCTGGCCCTGGCCGTGCTCGACGTCTACTCCCGGGCCCGCTCTCTCACCAGCTGAGAGCCGCGACCCGGCAGCCTGGTACGCTGTGTGACGGCCGTTTGTGTACGCGTCCCCCGGATTCCTCGACAGAGGGTCTGTGGACTGCGCCCAGCGGACCCCGCCTCCCGAGTTACGGAAGCTCCCCAGAGAATTCGACCTGGGGCACTCGGTGGCTACGAAGACCTATTACGAGGAGTACGCGTGCCGCTCGACGCCGCAACGAAGAAGCAGCTCATCGCAGAGTTTGGTGCCAAGGAGGGCGACACCGGCTCCCCCGAGGTCCAGGTCGCGATGCTGTCCCGCCGCATCTCGGACCTGACCGAGCACCTCAAGACCCACAAGCACGACCACCACTCCCGTCGTGGTCTGCTGATCCTGGTCGGCCAGCGTCGCCGCCTGCTGCAGTACCTGGCCAAGAAGGACATCCAGCGCTTCCGTACGCTGGTCGAGCGCCTCGGCATCCGCCGCGGTGCGGCCGGCGCCAAGTAAAGACGCTGTGAAGGGAGCGGACCCCACTCTGAGGGGGCCGCTCCCTTTGCTGTACGTGCGCGACGTACCGGACGCTTTGTAGTCTGGGAGAGCGCACAACAGAAGAGGAGGAGCGCCCTCCCTACGCCGCCGGTCCTCGGTAGTGGCATCCGGAAGGCCCCACGGGCCACGAACCGGGTGCTTCGATCGAAGACCGGCCCGCACGCCAGGAGCGCTTCTCCGACACCGTCCTCCACCACACGGGTGGCGGACGGAGACGACGAATATGGAGAAAACGCTAGTGGAGAACGAGACCCACTACGCCGAGGCCGTCATTGACAACGGTTCCTTCGGCACCCGCACCATCCGCTTCGAGACGGGCCGTCTGGCCCGCCAGGCCGCCGGCTCCGCCGTTGCCTACCTGGACGACGACACGATGGTGCTGTCCGCCACCACCGCGTCGAAGAAGCCCAAGGACCAGCTCGACTTCTTCCCCCTGACGGTGGACGTCGAGGAGCGGCAGTACGCGGCCGGCAAGATCCCCGGCTCCTTCTTCCGTCGTGAGGGCCGGCCCTCCGAGGACGCGATCCTCACCTGCCGCCTGATCGACCGCCCGCTGCGCCCGTCCTTCAAGAAGGGCCTGCGCAACGAGATCCAGGTCGTCGCGACGATCATGGCCCTCAACCCCGACCACCTGTACGACGTCGTGGCGATCAACGCCGCCTCCGCGTCCACCCAGCTGGCCGGTCTGCCCTTCTCCGGTCCGATCGGCGGCGTCCGCGTCGCGCTGATCCGCGGCCAGTGGGTGGCGTTCCCGACGCACACCGAGCTTGAGGACGCCGTCTTCGACATGGTCGTCGCGGGTCGCGTCCTGGAGGACGGCGACGTCGCGATCATGATGGTCGAGGCCGAGGCCACCGAGAAGACCATCGCCCTCGTCAAGGGCGGCGCCGAGGCGCCGACCGAGGAGATCGTCGCCGCCGGTCTGGACGCCGCGAAGCCGTTCATCAAGGTCCTCTGCAAGGCCCAGGCCGACCTGGCCGCCAAGGCCGCCAAGCCCGAGGGCGAGTTCCCGGTCTTCCTGGACTACCAGGACGACGTGTACGAGGCCCTCGCGGCCGCCGTCAAGGGTGACCTCTCCCAGGCGCTGACCATCGCGGGCAAGCAGGACCGCGAGGCCGAGCTGGACCGCGTCAAGGAGATCGCCGCCGAGAAGCTCCTCCCGGCCTTCGAGGGCCGCGAGAAGGAGATCTCCGCCGCCTACCGCAGCCTGACCAAGGCCCTGGTGCGCGAGCGCGTCATCAAGGACAAGGTCCGCATCGACGGCCGCGGGATCACGGACATCCGTACCCTCGCCGCCGAGGTCGAGGCCATCCCGCGCGTGCACGGCTCGGCGCTGTTCGAGCGTGGCGAGACCCAGATCCTGGGCGTCACCACCCTCAACATGCTCCGCATGGAGCAGCAGCTGGACACCCTCTCCCCGGTGACCCGCAAGCGCTACATGCACAACTACAACTTCCCGCCGTACTCCGTCGGCGAGACCGGCCGCGTCGGTTCGCCGAAGCGCCGCGAGATCGGCCACGGCGCGCTCGCCGAGCGCGCGATCGTGCCGGTCCTCCCGACCCGCGAGGAGTTCCCCTACGCGATCCGTCAGGTGTCCGAGGCCCTCGGCTCCAACGGTTCGACGTCCATGGGCTCGGTCTGCGCCTCCACCATGTCGCTGCTGAACGCCGGTGTGCCCCTCAAGGCCCCCGTCGCCGGCATCGCCATGGGCCTGATCTCCCAGGAGATCGACGGCAAGACCCACTACGTCGCCCTCACCGACATCCTCGGTGCGGAGGACGCGTTCGGCGACATGGACTTCAAGGTCGCCGGCACCAAGGAGTTCGTCACCGCGCTCCAGCTGGACACCAAGCTCGACGGCATCCCGGCCTCGGTCCTGGCCGCCGCCCTCAAGCAGGCCCGCGACGCCCGCCTCCACATCCTCGACGTGATGATGGAAGCGATCGACACGCCGGACGCCATGTCCCCGTTCGCCCCGCGGATCATCACGGTCAAGATCCCCGTGGACAAGATCGGTGAGGTCATCGGCCCCAAGGGCAAGATGATCAACCAGATCCAGGAGGACACCGGCGCCGAGATCACGATCGAGGACGACGGCACCATCTACATCGGTGCCGCCGACGGCCCGGCCGCCGAGGCCGCCCGCGCCACGATCAACGCGATCGCCAACCCGACCATGCCGGAGGTCGGCGAGCGCTACCTGGGTACGGTCGTCAAGACCACCACCTTCGGTGCCTTCGTCTCCCTCATGCCCGGCAAGGACGGCCTGCTCCACATCTCGCAGATCCGCAAGCTCGCCGGTGGCAAGCGCGTGGAGAACGTCGAGGACGTGGTCGCGGTCGGCACCAAGGTGCAGGTCGAGATCGCCGAGATCGACTCCCGCGGCAAGCTTTCCCTGATCCCCGTGATCGAGGGCGAAGCCGCCGACGCCGATGCCGACAAGGACGACTCCGACAAGTGACGTCGCGTAGTTCCCGTGTGACGGCCCGCCCCTCTTCGGAGGGGCGGGCCGTCGCCCGTACCCAAACCCTGCTCAAGGGGCAGGGCGGCGTCGGCACCGTCCGCCGCACGGTCCTCCCCGGCGGACTGCGCATCGTCACCGAGACGCTGCCCTCCGTCCGCTCCGCCACGTTCGGCATCTGGGCGCACGTCGGTTCCCGCGACGAGACGCCCACGCTGAACGGCGCCACGCACTACCTGGAGCACCTCCTCTTCAAGGGCACCGAGAAGCGCAGTGCCCTCGACATCTCCTCCGCGATCGACGCGGTCGGCGGCGAGATGAACGCCTTCACGGCGAAGGAGTACACCTGCTACTACGCGCGGGTGCTCGACACCGACCTGCCGCTGGCCATCGACGTGGTCTGCGACATGCTCACCGGCTCGCTGATCCGCGAGGAGGACGTCGACGCCGAGCGCGGCGTCATCCTCGAAGAGATCGCGATGACCGAGGACGACCCGGGCGACTGCGTGCACGACCTGTTCGCGCAGACCATGTTCGGCGAGACCCCGCTGGGGCGTCCCGTCCTCGGCACCGTCGACACGATCAACGCGCTCACCGCCGACCGGATCCGGCGCTTCTACAAGAAGCACTACGACCCGACCCACCTCGTCGTGGCCGCCGCCGGCAACGTCGACCACAACAAGGTCGTCCGCCAGGTCCGCGCCGCCTTCGAGAAGGCCGGCGCGCTGACCCGCACCGACGCCGAGCCGATCGGCCCGCGCGGCGGCACGAAGCGGATCCGCACCTCCGGCCGCGTCGAGCTGATCAACCGCAAGACCGAGCAGGCCCACGTGGTCCTCGGCATGCCCGGTCTGGCCCGCACCGACGAGCGCCGCTGGGCCCTGGGCGTGCTGAACACCGCCCTCGGCGGCGGCATGTCCTCCCGCCTCTTCCAGGAGGTCCGGGAGAAGCGCGGCCTGGCCTACAGCGTGTACTCGTACACCTCCGGCTTCGCCGACACCGGGCTCTTCGGCGTCTACGCGGGCTGCCGGCCCAGCCAGGTCCACGACGTGCTGCGGATCTGCCGCGACGAGCTCGACAAGGTCGCCGCCGACGGCCTCACCGACGAGGAGATCAGGCGGGCCGTCGGCCAGCTCTCCGGCTCCACCGTCCTCGGCCTCGAAGACACCGGTGCCATCATGAACCGCATCGGCAAGAGCGAGCTCTGCTGGGGCGATCAGATGTCCGTCGACGACATGCTGGCCCGGATCGCCACGGTGACCCCGGACGACGTCCGCGCGGTCGCCCAGGACGTCCTGGCCCAGCGCCCGTCGCTCGCGGTGATCGGCCCGCTGAAGGAGAAGCAGGCCGCCCGCCTCGACGAAGCGGTGGTCTGAGGTCCGGACGCCCGCCGGCCGCCCCTCCCGGGGCCGCCGGCGGGCGTCCGCCCCGCACGACGTACGACCGGCGGCCTGGCCGCCACGACCAGCGAAGGAAGATCCAGATGAGCAGCAAGCTGCGGGTCGCGGTTCTCGGAGCCAAGGGACGCATCGGCGCCGAGGCGGTCAAGGCCGTCGAGGCCGCCGAGGACATGGAACTCGTCGCCGCCCTCTCCCGCGGCGACAAACTGGAGACGCTGGCCGAGACCGGCGCCCAGGTCGCCGTGGAGCTCACCACCCCCGCCTCCGTCATGGGCAACCTCGACTTCTGCATCCGCCACGGCATCCACGCCGTCGTCGGCACCACCGGCTGGACCGAGGACCGCCTCGCCCAGCTGGGCGGCTGGCTGGCCGGCTCCCCGGAGACCGGTGTGCTCATCGCCCCGAACTTCTCCATCGGCGCCGTCCTCACCATGAAGTTCGCCGCCCAGGCCGCCCGCTACTTCGAGTCCGTCGAGGTCATCGAGCTCCACCACCCCAACAAGGCGGACGCCCCCTCCGGCACCGCGACGCGTACCGCGCAGCTCATCGCCGCCGCCCGCGCCGAGGCCGGCTGCGCCCCGCAGCCCGACGCCACCGTCACCGGCCTCGACGGGGCCCGCGGAGCGGACGTCGACGGCGTCCCGGTGCACGCCATCCGGCTGCGCGGCCTGCTGGCCCACCAGGAGGTGCTGCTCGGCGGCGAGGGCGAGACCCTCACCATCCGTCACGACTCCCTGCACCACAGCAGCTTCATGCCGGGCATCCTGCTCGGCGCGCGCCGCGTGACGCAGACCCCGGGCCTCACCTTCGGCCTGGAACACTTCCTCGACCTCGGCTGATGAGCAGGCAGTAGTACCCATGCGCGCGAAGATCACGTACTTCCTCACGGCCGCCGTCCTGGCCGTCTACTTCGTCCTGGTCGGCGGCCGGGGCCTGATGCTGATCCGGCTCGGGACCCCGATCTCCGTCCCGTTCGGGCTGGCCGTGCTGGTCCTGCCGGTCATCGGCGTCTGGTTCCTCTGGAAGAACACGCAGTTCGTCACCAGGGCCAACCAGCTCGCGACCGAGCTGGAGTCCGAGGGCGGCCTCCCCGTGGACGAGCTGGAGCGGGACCAGTACGGCCGGATCCTGCGGGACTCCGCCGACGAGGTCTTCGCGCGCCGCAAGGCCGAGACCGAGGACGCGCCGGGGGACTGGCGCAGCTGGTTCCGCCTCGCCGTCGCCTACCACGACGCCCGCGACACCCCGCGCGCCCGCAAGGCCATGCAGCGGGCCATCGCCCTGCACGCGGAAAAGCCCGTACAGGCCTGATCAGGCCTGTACGGGCTTTTCCGCGTGCGGCGGTGTCGTTACGCGGCCACGGCCCGGTACTCGTCGGCCCAGGCCTCGACCGCGTGCGCGGCCCGGTCGAACGCCTCGGTCCGGGACAGGAAGTCGGCGTTGTGGTCGGTGAGCAGCACCGGCAGCTCCGCGCCGTCGCGCCCGGCGACCGTCAGCGCCTGCCCCTGTACGGTCCTCGGCAGCCCCAGCCAGCGCACCGGCTGCTGCACCGTACGGACCTCGTCGATCTGGTTCCAGGCGAGGGAGCGGGTCCGCAGGAACGCCACCCGGCGCAGCCCCGAAGGGCTGACCCAGACGCCGGCGAGCAGGATCCGCAGCGCGGACCCGATCACGGCGAGGGCGGCGGCGAGGCAGATGAGCGCCCCGGGCCAGGTGCCCGCGAACGCGATGATCATCGTGGACAGCAGCATGAAGGCGGCCAGCAGGAGCAGCAGGGCCGCGGCGGCCACCCGCCAGGGGCCGGGCCGGTAGGGCCGGCGCCAGCGGTCGTGGTCGACGTGGGCGAGGGCATCGTCTTCATGCGCTTCGAATACGCCGTCGGCCGTCAAGAAGGGCAGGGGCACGGCTGGACCTCACTCACATGCACGTTCGGTTGGGCTGTGCCGTGAGGCTACCGCCCCTGGGAGGCCTCGGACTTCTGCGGCGCGTTGCTGGGCTGAAGTGCGGGCATTCCGAGGAGCAGCGAGCCGACGAGCCCGGCCACCACGGTCAGGCCCACCAGACTACGGGCGGTCATCTGGCTCCAGCTCAGACTCTCGCGCGGCGGTGGAGTGACATTGCTGCGGAACCGGTCGGCCTCGGCGACGAATGCGAACGGAACGGGTTCGCGCCGGCTGAACATGAGAGCGACTCTCCTCACGATCGGGCCGCCGGCGGGCGGCGGCGGGATGGGCTGGTGTTCTATGAGGTAGGACGATCGGCGGGCCCAATCGGTGCCGGATTTCGGGGCATTAACCAAAATTCATGGCGGCGCGTCAGCCGGCCGGGTCACGACGGCGCGGGCCGGGGCTGCGCGGACGCCTCTACGGGGCCCCGTAGAGTGGGCGGCGCCCAGCCCGCGCATGTTCGGAAGGACCCCCGGTGAGCGAGACCGCCGCTTCAGACCTGAAACCCAGCTTCCGCAGTGACGTGACGGTGGAGCTGGTGAAGCACTCCGCCGCCGACTCCGACGTGCTGTGGGCCGCCCGGGTCTCCACGGCCGGCGAGCAGTCCCTGGAGGAGCTCCAGAAGGACCCGGAGCGTTCCAAGGGCCTCATCAACTACCTGATGCGGGACCGCCACGGCAGCCCCTTCGAGCACAACTCGATGACCTTCTTCATCAGCGCCCCCATCTTCGTGTTCCGCGAGTTCATGCGGCACCGCGTCGGCTGGTCCTACAACGAGGAATCGGGCCGCTACAGGGAGCTGGAGCCGGTCTTCTACGTCCCGGACTCCGAGCGCAAGCTCGTCCAGGAGGGCCGCCCGGGCAAGTACGTCTTCGTCGAGGGCACCCAGGCGCAGCAGGAGCTGACGGGCCGGGTCATGGAGGACTCCTACCGGCAGGCCTACGAGGCCTACCAGGAGATGCTGGCGGCGGGCGTGGCCCGGGAAGTTGCCCGTTCGGTCCTGCCCGTGGGTCTTTTCTCCTCGATGTACGCCACCTGCAACGCGCGCTCCCTGATGCACTTCCTCGGTCTGCGCACCCAGCACGAGCTGGCGGCGGTGCCGTCCTTCCCGCAGCGGGAGATCGAGATGGTCGGCGAGAAGATGGAGCAGCACTGGGCGCAGCTCATGCCGCTGACGTACGCCGCCTTCAACGGCAACGGGCGCGTTGCCCCGTAAGGGCCGATGCACCCATGGCGTACTGATGTGCTGAGCGAAGTCCCAAGTGTCCGTATTGCGGCGTTTCGTAAAGTTCATCTAGGCTGATCAAACGGACCCGGCACTGCTTGAACCCCCGAGCAGGCAGTGCCGGGCTCCAACACCACCTCGCCGCCACCGGGAGGTACCCCCTGTTGACGTCCCCCGAGGGGACACCGCGAGCGTGGCAGCGAGTAGCGTGTTACCCATGGCTCCGATCTCGACTCCGCAGACCCCCTTCGGGCGGGTCCTCACCGCCATGATCACGCCGTTCACGGCGGATGGCGCACTCGACCTCGACGGCGCGCAGCGGCTCGCCGTCCACCTGGTGGACGCAGGCAACGACGGCCTGATCGTCAACGGCACCACCGGTGAGTCGCCGACCACCACCGACGCGGAGAAAAACGACCTCGTACGAGCCGTACTCGAAGCGGTCGGTGACCGCGCCCACGTCGTGGCCGGAATCGGCACCAACGACACCCGGCACACCCTTGAGCTCGCCCGCCAGGCCGAGCGCACCGGCGCCCACGGCCTGCTCGCGGTGACCCCGTACTACAGCAAGCCGCCGCAGGAAGGCCTGCACCGGCACTTCACCGCGATCGCCGACGCCACCGAGCTGCCGGTCATGCTCTACGACATCCCCGGCCGCAGCGGTGTCCCGATCAACACCGAAACCCTGGTCCGGCTGGCCGAGCACCCCCGTATCGTGGCCAACAAGGACGCCAAGGGCGACCTCGGCCGCGCCAGCTGGGCCATCGCCCAGAGCGGCCTGGCCTGGTACTCCGGCGACGACATGCTGAACCTGCCGCTCCTGTCGGTCGGCGCGGTCGGCTTCGTCTCCGTGGTCGGCCACGTGGTCACCCCGGAGCTGCGCGCCCTGCTCGAAGCCCACCTGGGCGGCGACGTCCAGAAGGCCACCGAGATCCACCAGAAGCTGCTCCCCGTCTTCACCGGCATGTTCCGCACCCAGGGTGTGATCACCACCAAGGGGGCCCTGAACCTCCAGGGCCTGCCCGCGGGCCCGCTGCGGCTCCCGCTCGTCGAGCTGACCGCCGAAGAGACGACGCAGCTCAAGATCGATCTTGCCGCGGGCGGGGTACAGCTCTGACAACAGACTTCACAACTGAATAAGCACGATCGCGAAGCATCGAAGCAAGTACAAAACAGACGCCAGTCAGTGCACGAATGACATGCGCGCCACGTGCCTCAAGGGGTACGTGGCGTGCGTGGTGAGGAGACACTTTTGAGCCATCCGCATCCTGAACTCGGTGCCCCGCCGAAGCTGCCCAAGGGCGGCCTCCGCGTCACCCCCCTGGGTGGTCTCGGTGAGATCGGCCGCAACATGACCGTCTTCGAGTTCGACGGTCGCCTGCTCATCGTCGACTGCGGCGTGCTCTTCCCCGAGGAAGAGCAGCCGGGCATCGACCTGATCCTCCCGGACTTCACGTCCATCAGGGACCGGCTCGACGACATCGAGGGCATCGTCCTCACGCACGGCCACGAGGACCACATCGGCGCCGTCCCCTACCTCCTCCGGGAGAAGCCGGACATCCCGCTGATCGGCTCCAAGCTGACGCTGGCCCTCATCGAGGCGAAGCTCCAGGAGCACCGCATCCGCCCCTACACCCTTGAGGTGAAGGAAGGCGAGCGCGAGAACCTCGGCCCCTTCGACTGCGAGTTCATCGCGGTCAACCACTCCATCCCGGACGCCCTGGCCGTGGCCATCCGCACCGGCGCCGGCCTGGTCGTGGCCACCGGCGACTTCAAGATGGACCAGCTGCCGCTGGACAAGCGCCTCACCGACCTGCACGCCTTCGCGCGTCTGAGCGAAGAGGGCATCGACCTCCTCCTCTCGGACTCGACGAACGCCGAGGTCCCGGGCTTCGTCCCGCCCGAGCGCGAGATCTCCAATGTCCTGCGCACGGTCTTCGCGAACGCCCACAACCGGATCATCGTGGCCAGCTTCGCCAGCCACGTGCACCGCATCCAGCAGATCCTCGACGCCGCCCACGAGTACGGCCGCAGGGTCGCCTTCGTCGGCCGCTCGATGGTCCGCAACATGGGCATCGCGCGCGACCTGGGCTACCTGAAGGTCCCGGCCGGCCTCGTCGTGGACGTCAAGACCCTCGACGACCTGCCGGCCCACGAGGTCGTCCTGGTCTGCACGGGCTCCCAGGGCGAGCCGATGGCGGCCCTGTCCCGCATGGCCAACCGGGACCACCAGATCCGGATCGTCCCCGGCGACACCGTGATCCTGGCGTCGTCGCTGATCCCGGGCAACGAGAACGCGGTCTACCGCGTGATCAACGGCCTGACCCGCTGGGGCGCCAACGTCGTGCACAAGGGCAACGCCAAGGTGCACGTTTCCGGGCACGCCTCCGCCGGCGAGCTGCTGTACTTCTACAACATCTGCAAGCCGCGGAACCTGATGCCGGTCCACGGCGAATGGCGCCACCTGCGCGCCAACGCCGAGCTCGGTGCCCTGACGGGCGTCCCGAAGGACCGCATCGTCATCGCCGAGGACGGCGTGGTCGTCGACCTGATCGACGGCAAGGCCCGCATCTCCGGCAAGGTCCAGGCCGGCTACGTGTACGTGGACGGCCTCTCGGTCGGCGACGTCACCGAAGCCTCGCTCAAGGACCGCCGGATCCTCGGTGACGAGGGCATCGTCTCGGTCTACGTCGTGGTCGACAGCACCACGGGCAAGGTCGTGAGCGGCCCGAACATCCAGGCCCGCGGTTCCGGCATCGAGGACTCGTCCTTCGGCCCGGTCATCGCGAAGATCGAGGAAGCCATCGCCCGCGCAGCGGCCGACGGCGTCGCCGAACCGCACCAGATCCAGCAGCTCATCCGCCGGACCATGGGCAAGTGGGTGTCGGACAGCTACCGCC
>NZ_CP033581.1:5920000-8184000 GCF_003721495.1 Streptomyces sp. ADI95-16
ATGAAGGACGTGAGAGGCCGCGATAGGCCCCGGGGAGCTGCCAACTGAGCTTTGATCCGGGGGTGTCCGAATGGGGAAACCCGGCAGTCGTCATGGGCTGTCACCCACTGCTGAACACATAGGCAGTGTGGAGGGAACGAGGGGAAGTGAAACATCTCAGTACCCTCAGGAAGAGAAAACAACCGTGATTCCGGGAGTAGTGGCGAGCGAAACCGGATGAGGCCAAACCGTATGCGTGTGATACCCGGCAGGGGTTGCGCATGCGGGGTTGTGGGAATTCTTTTGATCGGTCTGCCGGCCGGTCGGCGAGTCAGAAACCGTTGATGTAGTCGAAGGACATGCGAAAGGTCCGGCGTAGAGGGTAAGACCCCCGTAGACGAAACATCAGCGGCTTGCTTAAGAATCTCCCAAGTAGCACGGGGCCCGAGAAATCCCGTGTGAATCTGGCGGGACCACCCGCTAAGCCTAAATATTCCCTGGTGACCGATAGCGGATAGTACCGTGAGGGAATGGTGAAAAGTACCGCGGGAGCGGAGTGAAATAGTACCTGAAACCGTGTGCCTACAAGCCGTGGGAGCGTCGCCGTTGTTCTTCGGAACAACGGTCGTGACTGCGTGCCTTTTGAAGAATGAGCCTGCGAGTTAGCGGTGTGTAGCGAGGTTAACCCGTGTGGGGAAGCCGTAGCGAAAGCGAGTCCGAATAGGGCGATTGAGTTGCACGCTCTAGACCCGAAGCGGAGTGATCTAGCCATGGGCAGGTTGAAGCGGAGGTAAGACTTCGTGGAGGACCGAACCCACCAGGGTTGAAAACCTGGGGGATGACCTGTGGTTAGGGGTGAAAGGCCAATCAAACTCCGTGATAGCTGGTTCTCCCCGAAATGCATTTAGGTGCAGCGTCACGTGTTTCTTGCCGGAGGTAGAGCACTGGATAGGCGATGGGCCCTACCGGGTTACTGACCTTAGCCAAACTCCGAATGCCGGTAAGTGAGAGCGTGGCAGTGAGACTGTGGGGGATAAGCTCCATGGTCGAGAGGGAAACAGCCCAGAGCATCGACTAAGGCCCCTAAGCGTACGCTAAGTGGGAAAGGATGTGGAGTCGCAGAGACAACCAGGAGGTTGGCTTAGAAGCAGCCACCCTTGAAAGAGTGCGTAATAGCTCACTGGTCAAGTGATTCCGCGCCGACAATGTAGCGGGGCTCAAGCGTACCGCCGAAGTCGTGTCATTGCAGCAATAGGGCCAACGCCCGCTGTGATGGGTAGGGGAGCGTCGTGTGCCGGGTGAAGCAGCAGCGGAAGCTAGTTGTGGACGGTTCACGAGTGAGAATGCAGGCATGAGTAGCGATACACACGTGAGAAACGTGTGCGCCGATTGACTAAGGGTTCCTGGGTCAAGCTGATCTGCCCAGGGTAAGTCGGGACCTAAGGCGAGGCCGACAGGCGTAGTCGATGGACAACCGGTTGATATTCCGGTACCCGCTTTGAAACGCCCAATATCGAATCAGGCGATGCTAAGTCCGTGAAGCCGTTCCGGACCCTTCGGGGAAAGGAAAGTGGTGGAGCCGACGAACCAGACTTGTAGTAGGTAAGCGATGGGGTGACGCAGGAAGGTAGTCCAGCCCGGGCGGTGGTAGTCCCGGGGTAAGGGTGTAGGCCGAGGGGTAGGCAAATCCGTCCCTCATTAAGGCTGAGACCTGATGCCGAGCCGATTGTGGTGAAGTGGATGATCCTATGCTGTCGAGAAAAGCCTCTAGCGAGTTTCATGGCGGCCCGTACCCTAAACCGACTCAGGTGGTCAGGTAGAGAATACCGAGGCGTTCGGGTGAACTATGGTTAAGGAACTCGGCAAAATGCCCCCGTAACTTCGGGAGAAGGGGGGCCATCACTGGTGATCGGATTTACTCCGTGAGCTGGGGGTGGCCGCAGAGACCAGCGAGAAGCGACTGTTTACTAAAAACACAGGTCCGTGCGAAGCCGTAAGGCGATGTATACGGACTGACGCCTGCCCGGTGCTGGAACGTTAAGGGGACCGGTTAGTGCGCTTTCGGGCGTGCGAAGCTGAGAACTTAAGCGCCAGTAAACGGCGGTGGTAACTATAACCATCCTAAGGTAGCGAAATTCCTTGTCGGGTAAGTTCCGACCTGCACGAATGGCGTAACGACTTCTCGACTGTCTCAACCATAGGCCCGGTGAAATTGCACTACGAGTAAAGATGCTCGTTTCGCGCAGCAGGACGGAAAGACCCCGGGACCTTTACTACAGTTTGATATTGGTGTTCGGTTCGGCTTGTGTAGGATAGGTGGGAGACTTTGAAGCGGCCACGCCAGTGGTTGTGGAGTCGTCGTTGAAATACCACTCTGGTCGTGCTGGATGTCTAACCTCGGTCCGTGATCCGGATCAGGGACAGTGTCTGATGGGTAGTTTAACTGGGGCGGTTGCCTCCCAAAGGGTAACGGAGGCGCCCAAAGGTTCCCTCAGCCTGGTTGGCAATCAGGTGTTGAGTGTAAGTGCACAAGGGAGCTTGACTGTGAGACCGACGGGTCGAGCAGGGACGAAAGTCGGGACTAGTGATCCGGCGGTGGCTTGTGGAAGCGCCGTCGCTCAACGGATAAAAGGTACCCCGGGGATAACAGGCTGATCTTCCCCAAGAGTCCATATCGACGGGATGGTTTGGCACCTCGATGTCGGCTCGTCGCATCCTGGGGCTGGAGTCGGTCCCAAGGGTTGGGCTGTTCGCCCATTAAAGCGGTACGCGAGCTGGGTTTAGAACGTCGTGAGACAGTTCGGTCCCTATCCGCTGTGCGCGTAGGAATATTGAGAAGGGCTGTCCCTAGTACGAGAGGACCGGGACGGACGAACCTCTGGTGTGCCAGTTGTCCTGCCAAGGGCATGGCTGGTTGGCTACGTTCGGGAGGGATAACCGCTGAAAGCATCTAAGCGGGAAGCCTGCTTCAAGATGAGTATTCCCACCTCCTTGAGAGGGTAAGGCTCCCAGTAGACGACTGGGTTGATAGGCCAGATGTGGAAGCCCGGTAACGGGTGGAGCTGACTGGTACTAATAGGCCGAGGGCTTGTCCTCAGTTGCTCGCGTCCACTGTGTTAGTTCTGAAGTAACGACCGTGTTGTCATCCGGTTGGTTAACTTCATAGTGTTTCGGTGGTCATAGCGTTAGGGAAACGCCCGGTTACATTCCGAACCCGGAAGCTAAGCCTTTCAGCGCCGATGGTACTGCAGGGGGGACCCTGTGGGAGAGTAGGACGCCGCCGAACAACCCGCCCTTTTAGCTCAGTCGGTAGAGCGTCTCCATGGTAAGGAGAAGGTCAACGGTTCGATTCCGTTAAAGGGCTCCAACAAAGAAGGCCCCCGCCATCAGGCGGGGGCCTTTTTGCGTTTCTAGAAGTAACCGGTCTCGCCGTCGAGGAGTTCGCGGATCGTGTCGAGGTGGCCGGCGTGCCGGGCGGTCTCTTCCAGCATGTGGAGCAGGATCCAGCGCAGTGAGGCCGCCCCGGGCTTGAAGTCGGGGTTGAGGCCGGTCCGGTCCAGGTCGTGGGCGGCGCTGACCTCGTTGGAGATCGCGCACTGGGCCCCGTACTCCTCCAGGAGCTGGGCCAGGGGGACGCCGTCGACCTTGAAGTCGCGGTCCTCCTCGTCGCCGAACTGGGGGTTCTCAAGGGCCCCCCGGTTCAGGAAGAGGACCTGGAACCAGCAGTGTTCCGTCCAGCGCATATGGGAGACGAGCCCGGCGACGGTCATCAGAGGGGAGCCGGGGAGGACGGCCCGGTGGGCGTCCTCTTCGGAGATCCCCTCGCATTTCCACTGGATGATCGACCGTTGGAGGTCGAGCCAGCCGATGAGCTGAGTACGTTCGTCCGCCGTGAAATCCGGGCGGTTGCGGGGTATGGGCATGAACGCCGAGGTTAGTTCGGGGACGTGCCCCACCGCACCGGGTTTTCGGGGTCAGTCGCCCTCTCGCTGCTGCGGGACGCGCAAGGCGAGGATGGCCATGTCGTCCGAGGCCGGTTCGGCCGCGAAGCGTTCCACGGCGCGCAGGACGCGGGCGGCGACGGCGCCCGCGGTGAGCCCGGTGCACGTCGTGAGGACCTCGGCGAGGCCGTCGTCGCCGAGCATGCGGGTGCCCTCGCGGCGTTCCGTCACCCCGTCCGTGACGCACAGGAGGACGTCGCCCGCGTCCAGGGTCACGGTCTGCTCGTAGAGGTCGAGGTCTTCGATCACACCCAGCAGGGGCTGCGGGTCGGCCGCGGGGACCACCTCGCCGTTCGGGCGCAGGCGCAGCGGGAGCGGGTGGCCGGCGCAGACGACCTTCATCAGGGCGCTGCCGTCCGGCTGGGGGTGGAGTTCCCCGTACAGGAGGGTGAGGAAGCGGCTGCGGGCGCCCTCGTCGAGGATGGCCGCGTTCAGGCGCTCCAGGACCGCGGGGCCGCCCAGGCCCTCGCGGGCCAGGAGGCGCAGGGCGTGGCGGGCGAGGCCGGTGACGGCGGCCGCCTCGGGGCCCGTACCGCAGACGTCGCCGATGGCGAAGCCGTACGCGCCGTCGCGGATCGGGAAGACGTCGTAGAAGTCACCGCCGACCTCGTTGCCCTCGCCGGCCGCGCGGTAGATGACCTCGACCTCCATGCCGGGGATGGCGGGGGAGCCGGGCGGGAGGAGGCTGCGCTGGAGGGAGCGGCTGATGGCGGTGCGCTCGGAGTAGAGACGGGCGTTGTCCAGGGCGAGGGCGGCCCGGCGGGAGAGGTCCTCGGCGAGTTCGAGGATCTCCTGGCGGAAGTGCTCCTCGGAGGGCTTGCCGAGGGTGAGGAGGCCGATGACGCGGTTGCGGGCCAGCAAGGGCAGGATCACGGTCTCGCCGCCGACGGCGAGGGCGGTCTCGTGCCAGGGGCGGGCGCCGGCCTCGCGGACCGGCTCCGGCGGGCTGACCCGGGAGAGGAGCTCCTTGAGGCCGTCGATGCGCTCCTCGTCCTCGTGCAGCACGTAGGAGAGGAAGGGGTCGGAGGACTGGTCGGCGATCGTGTAGACGGCGCACCAGGTCGCGAGGGTGGGGACGGTCATCTGGGCCATGAGTGCCAGGGTCTGGTCCCGGTCGAGGGTGCCGGCGAGCAGGTCGGAGGCTTCGACGAGGAAGGAGAGGGAGCCGCGGCGCAGTCGTTCCAGCTCGCCGAGGCGGGCGGATTCGACGGCGAGGGCGATGCGGTCGGCGGCGAACTGGAGGCGCAGGGCCTCCTCGTTGGAGTAGCGGCCGGGAACTTCGGCGGCGACTCCGAGCGAGCCGGTGAGGCGGCCCTCGACCTTGAGGGGGACGGTGATGACGGAGCGCATGCCGGTGGACTCCAGGAGCGGTACGGCTCCGGGGACGGCGGCGAGGTCGTCGTGGACGGCGGGCATCCGGGCGGAGCCGTAGCGGTTCGTGCCGGCTTCGACGGGGACGCGGGCGAAGCGCTGGCGGGTGGAGGGCAGGCCGGTGGTGGCGCGTACCTCCAGCTCCGTCTCGTCGTCGGTGGCCAGCAGGAGGAAGGCGGCGTCGGCTTCGAGCATGTCGCGGGCCCGCTCGACGGTGCGCTGGAGCAGCCCGTCGAGGTCGTCGGGGGCGGGGGAGCCGATGAACACCTCGAAGGGGTCCGCGGGGCGGGGCTCGCTGAGCGGGTCGGAGACGGGCACGCGTACGGGGGTCTGGAGGAGGGCACGCTCGTCGTCGTGGACGAGGAGGCAGACGATCGACGGTTCGCCGTGGGCGTCGCGGACCCGCAGGTGGGAGGCGTAGACGGGGATGACGCGGCCGTCGGCGCCGCGGATGCCGTAGCTGCCCTCCCAGCGGGACAGCCGCAGGGCCTCGGCGATCCCGGTGCCGGTGCCGGGGGTCTGCGGCCAGGCGGCGAGTTCGGCGAGGGGCCGGCCGACGACCTTCTCGGCGGCGTAGCCGAAGACGTGCTCGGCGTCCTCGTTCCAGGCGGACACGCAGTCGCCGGCGTCGACCTGGAGGACGGCGACGCGGACGCGGCTGTCGGCGAGCGGGAGGAGCTGGTCCGGGACGACGGGACCGGCGGACCGGGTACCGACCGGTCGGTCGGGCAGGTCGATGCGGAACCAGACGTGTTTGTGCGTGGCCGTGTACTCGACGCCCCAGCGGGTCGCGAGGGCGGCGCAGAGCATCAGGCCCCGGCCGCTCTCCCGGTCGGGGTCGGCGTACGGGCGCTCGCCGGGGTGCCGCAGCGGGAGTTCGCGCTCGGGGTACCGGTCGGCGACCTCGACGCGGACGCCGTCCTCGGCGCGCAGGCACAGCACCTCGGCCCGGGTTCCGGCGTGGACCACGGCGTTGGTGACCAGCTCGCTCGTGAGGACCACCGCGTCGTCGACGATGTCGGCGAAGCCCCAGCCTTGGAGGGTGTCGCGGACGAACGCGCGCGCGGCGGCGACCGACCGCCCGAGAGGGTCGAAACTGGCAGCCGCCCGAGCCGTGATCACAAATCTCCTTCGATGCGGTTGGACATCGGATGCCAGGTTACTTACCTTCGCGGTCGGCGTGGTGCGGTCGTCGGGGATTCCACCCGAGGGGCACGACGGGTGTGCGATGGTGCCGAAGTGTTATGGCCGGGTTCGGCCAGGATGAAACACTGGGCAGGCTTGCAGTGCCGGGCCGTGGAGTGTCGGGCCTTGGAGTGGTGTCCGGTCCTCGTGACCGGAAGTCCGGTGGAACAACGGTCGACCCTTTCGGGAGGGACACGGTGGAGTCTGGCGCAGCGGTGCGGCGTACGGGGACGCGCCCCAAGGGCGGGCGTTCCCGGCGGAACGGCACGACGGAAGTCGATACGGCCGCTCTGAACCGGCTGCTCGCGGCCCTGGTGTCGATGCGGGACGGGAATTTCCGCAAGCGGCTGACGGTGTCCGGCGACGGCGTGATGGCGGAGATCGCCGCCGTCTACAACGAGGTCGCCGACCGCAATCTCCACTTGACCGGTGAGCTGTCCCGGGTCCGGCGGATGGTGGGCCGGGAGGGCAAGCTGAGCGAGCGGCTGGAGACGGGGGCCTGCGAGGGTTCCTGGGCGGCCGCGATCGACGCCTCGAACCAGCTGGTGGACGATCTGGCCCGGCCGGTGTCCGAGGTGGGCCGCGTCCTGTCGGCGGTGGCCGAGGGCGACCTGGACCAGCGGATGGACCTGCGGACGCAGACGGCCGACGGGGCCGGGCATCCGCTGCGCGGGGAGTTCCTCAAGGTCGGCCGGACGGTCAACAACCTCGTCGACCAGCTCTCCGCGTTCACCGACGAGGTGACGCGGGTCGCACTGGAGGTCGGTACCGAGGGCAAGCTCGGCGGTCAGGCGCAGGTGCGCGGAATGTCGGGCTCCTGGAAGGACCTGACCGACTCCGTCAACACCATGGCGTACCGCCTCACCGCTCAGGTGCGTGACATCGCTCTCGTCACGACGGCGGTCGCGAAGGGCGATCTGTCGCGCAAGGTCACGGTGCACGTGGCCGGCGAGATGCTCCAGCTGAAGAACACCGTGAACACGATGGTGGACCAGCTGTCGTCGTTCTCCTCCGAGGTGACGAGGGTCGCCCGCGAGGTGGGTACGGAGGGCGAGCTCGGCGGCCAGGCGAAGGTGCCCGGGGTCGCGGGCGTGTGGAAGGACCTGACCGACTCCGTCAACACCATGGCGGGGAACCTCACCGCCCAGGTGCGCGGGATCGCGCAGGTGACGACGGCCGTCGCCAACGGCGACCTGTCGCAGAAGGTGCGGGTCAGCGCGCGCGGCGAGGTGGCGCAACTGGCCGAAACGATCAATCAGATGACCGAGACCCTGCGGACCTTCGCGGACGAGGTCACGCGCGTGGCCAGCGAGGTCGGGGCCAAGGGAACCCTCGGTGGCCAGGCACAGGTGCCGGGCGCGGCGGGGACGTGGAAGGACCTCACCGACTCGGTGAACACGGTCTTCCGCAACCTCACCACGCAGGTGCGGGACATCGCGACCGTGACGACGGCGGTGGCCAACGGGGACCTCTCGCAGAAGGTCACCGTCGATGTGGCCGGCGAGATGCTGGAGCTGAAGAACACCGTCAACACGATGGTGGACCAGCTCCAGTCCTTCGGCGCCGAGGTGACGCGGGTGGCCCGCGAGGTCGGCGTCGAGGGCGAGCTGGGCGGCCAGGCACAGGTGCCGGGCGCCGCCGGTACGTGGAAGGACCTCACCGACTCGGTGAACACCGCCTTCCGCAACCTCACCGGGCAGGTCCGCAACATCGCGCAGGTGACGACGGCGGTGGCCAACGGCGACCTGTCGCAGAAGGTCACCGTGGACGTCTCCGGCGAGATGCTCCAGCTGAAGAACACCGTGAACACGATGGTGGACCAGCTGTCCTCGTTCGCCGACCAGGTCACGCGGATGGCCCGGGACGTGGGTACGGAGGGCCGCCTCGGCGGCCAGGCACGGGTGGAGGGGGTCTCGGGCACCTGGAAGGAGCTCACCGACTCCGTCAACTTCATGGCCGGCAACCTGACCTCCCAGGTGCGCCAGATCGCCCAGGTGACCACGGCGGTGGCCCGCGGTGACCTGTCCCAGAAGATCGACGTGGACGCGCGCGGCGAGATCCTGGAGCTGAAGAACACCATCAACACGATGGTCGACCAGCTCTCCGCCTTCGCCGAGCAGGTGACCCGGGTGGCCCGGGACGTGGGTACGGAGGGCCGGCTCGGCGGTCAGGCGCAGGTCCCCGGCGTGGCCGGGGTGTGGCGCGACCTGACCGACTCGGTGAACGGCATGGCCGGGAACCTGACCTCGCAGGTCCGCAACATCGCGCAGGTCGCGACCGCGGTGGCCCGCGGCGACCTGTCCCAGAAGATCGACGTGGACGCGCGCGGCGAGATCCTGGAGCTGAAGAACACCCTCAACACCATGGTCGACCAGCTCTCGAACTTCGCGGAGCAGGTGACCCGCGTCGCCCGCGAGGTGGGCACCGAGGGCATCCTGGGCGGTCAGGCGGAGGTGAAGGGTGTCTCCGGCACCTGGAAGGACCTCACCCAGTCCGTCAACTTCATGGCGAACAACCTGACCTCGCAGGTGCGCAACATCGCCGAGGTGACGACGGCGGTCGCGATGGGCGACCTCTCGAAGAAGATCACCGTCGACGCCAAGGGCGAGATCCTCGAACTCGTCACGACCGTCAACACGATGGTCGACCAGCTGTCTTCGTTCGCGGAGCAGGTGACGAGGGTGGCCCGCGAGGTGGGTTCCGAGGGCATCCTCGGCGGTCAGGCGCGGGTGCGCGGGGTGACCGGCATCTGGAAGGACCTGACCGACAACGTCAACCTGATGGCCAACAACCTGACGTCGCAGGTGCGCAACATCTCGCAGGTCTCGGCGGCGGTCGCCAACGGTGATCTGACGAAGAAGGTCACGGTCGAGGCGCGCGGCGAGGTCGCCCAGCTCGCCGACACCGTCAACACGATGGTCAAGACCCTGTCCTCGTTCGCCGACGAGGTGACGCGGGTGGCCCGCGAGGTGGGCACGGAGGGCCGGCTCGGCGGTCAGGCGCACGTGCCGGGGGTGTCGGGGACGTGGAAGGACCTCACCGACTCGGTGAACTTCATGGCCTCCAACCTCACCGGCCAGGTGCGGCAGATCGCCATGGTCACGACCGCCATCGCCAAGGGCGACATGACCAAGAAGATCGACATCGACGCCCGCGGCGAGATCCTGGAGCTCAAGACCACCATCAACACGATGGTCGACCAGCTGTCCTCGTTCGCCGACCAGGTGACGCGGGTGGCCCGCGAGGTGGGTACGGAGGGCATCCTGGGCGGCCAGGCCCGCGTCCGTGACGTGGACGGCACCTGGCGGGACCTCACGGAGTCCGTGAACGAGATGGCCGGGAACCTCACCCGGCAGGTGCGGGCCATCGCGGCCGTCGCCACGGCCGTGACCCGGGGCGATCTGAGCCTGAAGGTCGACGTGGACGCCGCGGGCGAGATCCAGGTCCTCCAGGACAACATCAACACGATGATCGTCAACCTGCGCGACACCACCTTGGCCAACAAGGAGCAGGACTGGCTCAAGGGCAACCTGGCCCGGATCTCCGCCCTGATGCAGGGCCGCCGGGAGCTGGACGACGTGGCCTCGCTGATCATGAGCGAGCTGACCCCGGTGGTCTCCGCGCAGCACGGCGCCTTCTACCTCGCCCTGCCCGCGGGCGGCAGTCCCGAGATCGGGACGGACGGCGGCGCGGACGGCTCGTACGAGCTGCGGATGCGCGGCAGTTACGCGTACGCCGGCACCCAGATGCCCACGTCGTTCCGGCCGGGGGAGGGGCTGATCGGGACGGTCGCCGAGGAGAAGCGGACGATCCTCGTCGAGAACACCCCGCCCGGCTACCTGAAGATCTCCTCGGGGCTGGGCGAGGCCCCGCCGGCGCACGTGATCGTGCTGCCGGTGCTGTTCGAGGGCACGGTCCTCGGGGTCATCGAGCTGGCGTCGTTCACGCCGTTCACGCAGATCCAGAAGGACTTCCTCAGCCAGATCGCCGAGATGATCGGTACGAGCGTCAACACCATCTCCGTCAACTCCAGGACGGAGCTGCTGCTCAAGCAGTCGCAGGAGATGACCGAGCAGCTGCGCGAGCGCTCCGACGAGCTGGAGAACCGGCAGAAGGCGCTCCAGGCCGCCAACGCGGAACTGGAGGAGAAGGCCGAGCTGCTGGCCCAGCAGAACCGGGACATCGAGGTGAAGAACACCGAGATCGAGGAGGCCCGGCAGGTCCTGGAGGAGCGCGCCGAGCAGCTCGCGGTCTCGATGCGCTACAAGTCCGAGTTCCTGGCGAACATGTCGCACGAGCTGCGCACGCCGCTGAACTCGCTGCTGATCCTGGCCAAGCTGCTCGCCGACAACGCCGACGAGAACCTGTCGCCGAAGCAGGTGGAGTTCGCCGAGACCATCCACGGCGCGGGCTCGGACCTGCTCCAGCTGATCAACGACATCCTCGACCTGTCGAAGGTCGAGGCCGGGAAGATGGACGTCTCGCCGACCCGGATCGCTCTGGTCCAGCTCGTGGACTACGTGGAGGCGACCTTCCGGCCGCTGACCGCGGAGAAGGGGCTGGACTTCTCGGTACGGGTCTCCCCGGAGCTCCCGGCGACCCTGCACACCGACGAGCAGCGGCTGCTCCAGGTGCTGCGCAACCTGCTGTCGAACGCGGTGAAGTTCACCGACACCGGTGCGGTGGAGCTGGTGATCCGGCCCGCCGGTACGGACGTGCCGCCGGCGATCCGGGAGCAGCTGCTGGAGGCCGGTTCGCTGCGGGAGGCGGACGGGGACCTGATCGCCTTCTCGGTGACCGACACCGGCATCGGGATCGCGGCGAGCAAGATGCTGGTGATCTTCGAGGCGTTCAAGCAGGCCGACGGGACCACCAGCCGCAAGTACGGCGGTACGGGCCTCGGGCTGTCGATCAGCCGGGAGATCGCCCGGCTGCTGGGCGGGGAGATCCACGCGGCCAGTGAGCCGGGCCGCGGGTCCACCTTCACGCTGTACCTGCCGCTGCACCCGAGCGAGCTGCCTCCGCAGGGGTACGCGCCGCCGACGCCCGGTGGCGGGCGCGGCGAGCTGTACCGCAGGCCCGCCGAGGAGGCGCGGCCCGTGCTGCCGGCGGCCCCGGCGGCGCCGGTGTCCGTACCGCCCGCGCAGGCCCGGCCGGCGCTGCCCGCGACCCCGGCCCACGATCCGGTGGGTCAGGGGCTGGGCGGAGCCGCCGCGCTGTTCCGGCGGCGGCGCAAGTCGCTGAGTGACGCGGAGGCGCGGACGGCGGTGCCGGGGCAGTCGATGACGCACGGCCCCGAGGACGGCTGGGGCGGGGCGGACGAGGAACTGCCGGTGTCGCCGCGGACGTACGACTTCCACGGCGAGAAGGTCCTGATCGTGGACGACGACGTGCGCAACGTCTTCGCGCTGACCAGTGTGCTGGAGCAGCACGGACTGGCGGTGCTGTACGCGGAGAACGGCCGGGAGGGCATCGAAGTCCTGGAGCAGCACGACGATGTGACGGTCGTGCTGATGGACATCATGATGCCGGAGATGGACGGGTACGCGACGACCTCGGCGATCCGGCGGATGCCGCAGTTCGCGGGGCTGCCGATCATCGCGCTGACGGCGAAGGCGATGAAGGGGGACCGGGAGAAGGCCATCGATTCCGGTGCCTCCGACTACGTCACCAAGCCGGTCGAACCCGACTATCTGCTGTCGGTGATGGAGCAGTGGATGCGCGGAAAGTGATCACCGGGCGTCGGCGCGGGTGTCATTCGCTGACGCAGTGTGGCGGGTGCGGTGTGGGAGTGCTGGATTCGGGGAACCTTCTGCACCCCCACACCGTTTCCGTTTCGTGCACAGTGACATCCTGGTGACAGGGTGTGGCGATCTCGGGACTGGGGCTACGATGACCGGCACAAGGACGGACGGCGCAAGGATGCCGTCCTCTGGGGCGGGGCCCGGCGCACAGGCCGGAGCCAGGAGCCGGGGAGGCCCCATGCCGGGGCGAGGAGGACAGGGCATGGTGCAGAAGGCCAAGATCCTCCTGGTCGACGACCGGCCGGAGAATCTGCTGGCGCTGGAGGCCATCCTCTCCGCGCTCGATCAGACACTGGTCCGGGCGTCGTCAGGGGAGGAAGCGCTCAAGGCGCTGCTGACGGACGATTTCGCGGTCATCCTGCTGGATGTGCAGATGCCGGGAATGGACGGATTCGAGACCGCCGCGCACATCAAGCGGCGGGAGCGGACCCGGGACATCCCGATCATCTTCCTCACCGCGATCAACCACGGTCCCCACCACACCTTCCGCGGCTACGCGGCGGGCGCGGTGGACTACATCTCCAAGCCCTTCGACCCGTGGGTGCTGCGGGCGAAGGTCTCGGTGTTCGTCGAGCTGTACACGAAGAACTGCCAACTGCGGGAGCAGGCCGCGCTGCTGCGGCTCCAGCTGGAGGGCGGCGGTTCCACCGGTGTCGAGGGCAGCAAGGAGACGGCCGGACTGCTGGCGGAGCTCTCCGCGCGGCTCGCGGCGGTCGAGGAGCAGGCCGAGGCGCTGACCAAGCAGCTCGGCGAGGATTCGGCCGACGCGGCGGTGGTGGCGACCGCAGCCCATCTGGAGCGCAAGCTGACCGGACTGCGGCGGGCGCTGGACGCGCTGGAGCCCGGGACCGGCGGGGGCGCTCCGGTGCTGCCCGCACAGGGCTGAGCGTCCCGCCGGTCTGGCGGTCCGTCAAAGAGGCCGCCAGTACGGCGACACGAACGGGTGAAGGGGTGGGCACGCGTGTCCACCGGCGTGGACACCGGTAATCTCGGGCCCATGGCCTCAAGTACGTCCGGCAAGGGTTCCCAGAGCACCGCGGGTACCGCGAAGGGCCGCACCGGCCGTACGACGGCGCCGGCGAAGAAGGCGGCTCCGGCGCGCAAGCCTCCCGCGAAGAAGGCGGCTGCCGCCAGGCGCGCCCCGGTCAGGAAGGTCGCGGCCAAGCCCGCGCCGTCCCCGACCGGGGGAGTCGTACGGCTGGTGCGGGCCTGCTGGCTCGGGCTCGCGCACGCGGTCGGAGCGGTGTTCCGCGGGATCGGCAACGGTGCCAGGAACCTGGACCCCGCCCACCGCAAGGACGGCGTCGCGCTGCTGCTGCTGGCGCTCGCGCTGATCGTCGCCGCCGGAACCTGGTCGAACCTGAACGGGCCCGTGGGCGATCTGGTCACGATGCTGATCACCGGCGCCTTCGGACGACTGGACCTGCTCGTCCCGATCCTGCTCGGCGTCATGGCGGTCCGTTTCATCCGCCACCCCGAGCAGACCGACGCCAACGGGCGCATCGGCATCGGCCTGTCCGCGCTCGCCATCGGCGTCCTCGGTCTCGTCCACATCGCCTGCGGGGCGCCCGGCCGGGACGAGGGCACGACCGCCATGCAGAACGCGGGCGGGCTCATCGGCTGGGGCGCCTCGAAGCCGCTGATCTTCACGATGGGCGCGCCGCTGGCCGTGCCCATGCTGGTGCTGCTCACGGTCTTCGGGCTGCTGGTGGTCACCGCCACCCCGGTCAACGCGATTCCGCAGCGGCTGCGGGGGCTCGGCATCCGGCTGGGTGTGATCGCGCCGAACGAGTACGACGCCTACGACGCGTACGACGAGGAGGGCGCGGCGGCCGAGGGCGGTCCGGGGCGCCGGGTCCGGCCGGGCCGGCACGACCCCGAGCAGTGGCGGGCCCGGTCCGGGGCCGCCGGGGACGCGGCCGGGGATCCGGCCGATCCCGTCGACGCCGCCGAGCAGGAGGCGCTCGCCCGGCGCCGGCGCCCCCGGCGCGGCGCCGGCAGCCCCGCGCTGGGCCGGGAGATGGACGCCGTCGACGTGGCCGCCGCGGCCGCCGCCGCGCTGGACGGGGCGGTGTACGGCGGCATGCCGCCCTCCGCGCTGGTCGCCGACCTCACCCAGGGGATCTCCGCCGCCGAGCACGAGGGCGCGGAGCTGACCACCGCGGTGCCGCCCGCGCGCGAGGCCCCGGCCCCGCCGGCGGCTGCCGCCTCCGCCTCCGTGGAGGCCTCCCCGGCCGCCGAGGCCGCGGCGCCGCCGCACGACAGCACCGCCGCGGCCTCCGGGACGCTGGCCGTGCCGGATCTGACCAAGGCCCCGCAGCGCAACGAGTCCCTGCCGCCGCGCGCCGAGCAGCTCCAGCTGCGCGGGGACATCACGTACGCCCTGCCCTCGCTGGACCTGCTGGAGCGCGGCGGCCCCGGCAAGACCCGCAGCGCCGCCAACGACGCGGTGGTGGCCTCGCTGACCAACGTGTTCACCGAGTTCAAGGTCGACGCGCAGGTCACCGGCTTCACCCGGGGTCCGACGGTCACCCGCTACGAGGTCACCCTCGGCGCGGCGGTGAAGGTCGAGCGGATCACGGCGCTCGCGAAGAACATCGCCTACGCCGTGGCCTCCCCGGACGTCCGGATCATCAGCCCCATCCCGGGCAAGTCGGCGGTCGGCATCGAGATCCCGAACACCGACCGCGAGATGGTCAACCTGGGTGACGTGCTGCGCCTCGCGGACGCCGCCGAGGACGACCACCCGATGCTGGTCGCGCTCGGCAAGGACGTCGAGGGCGGCTACGTGATGGCCAACCTCGCGAAGATGCCGCACGTGCTCGTCGCCGGCGCCACCGGCTCCGGCAAGTCCTCCTGCATCAACTGCCTGATCACCTCGGTGATGGTGCGGGCCACCCCGGAGGACGTCCGGATGGTGCTGGTGGACCCCAAGCGCGTCGAGCTGACCGCGTACGAGGGCATCCCGCACCTGATCACCCCGATCATCACCAACCCCAAGCGGGCCGCCGAGGCGCTCCAGTGGGTCGTGCGCGAGATGGACCTGCGCTACGACGACCTGGCGGCCTTCGGCTACCGGCACATCGACGACTTCAACCAGGCGATCCGGGACGGCAAGATCAAACTGCCGCCGGGCAGCGAGCGGGAGCTGAGCCCGTACCCGTACCTGCTGGTGATCGTCGACGAGCTCGCCGACCTGATGATGGTGGCCCCGCGCGACGTCGAGGACTCGATCGTCCGGATCACCCAGCTGGCGCGGGCGGCCGGCATCCACCTGGTGCTCGCCACCCAGCGGCCCTCGGTGGACGTGGTGACCGGACTGATCAAGGCGAACGTGCCCTCGCGGCTCGCGTTCGCGACCTCCTCGCTCGCCGACAGCCGGGTCATCCTCGACCAGCCCGGCGCCGAGAAGCTCATCGGCAAGGGCGACGGCCTGTTCCTGCCGATGGGGGCGAACAAGCCGGTCCGCCTCCAGGGCGCCTTCGTCACCGAGGACGAGATCGCCGGGATCGTCCAGCACTGCAAGGACCAGATGGCGCCCGTCTTCCGGGACGACGTCACCGTCGGGCAGAAGCAGAAGAAGGAGATCGACGAGGAGATCGGCGACGACCTGGACCTGCTGTGCCAGGCGGCGGAGCTGGTGGTCACCACCCAGTTCGGCTCCACCTCGATGCTCCAGCGCAAGCTGCGCGTCGGCTTCGCCAAGGCCGGCCGGCTGATGGACCTGATGGAGTCGCGTGCCATCGTCGGCCCGAGCGAGGGTTCGAAGGCACGCGACGTACTGGTGAAACCGGACGAGCTGGACGGGGTGCTCGCGGTCATCCGGGGAGAGACCCAACCGTAATTCGCGGGCGGGCAACCGTTTCCCTTGGGCCCGCGTCAAGTTGAGGAAGGTGGCGCCGCCGTGCGCGGTGCCGGGCCGCCGCAGCTCCCGGACTTCCCACGCTGTTCGGATCACCATTCGAATGGCGTAGGAAGTCCACCCTCCGGTTGCTCCACCCTTTCGTCACCCCCCTAGACTGGACTTCCAGCAGGTGGCTACACGCTCGAAAGGCGCCCTCGTGTCCATCGGCAATGCCAACTCCCCCGAAGAAGAGCGGCCTTCGACCGACGACCGGTCCGAGGACCGCACCGTCGAACCTTCCGTCGAAGGCCCGTCCATCGGGACGGCCCTCAAGAAGGCCCGCATCGCCGCCGGGCTCACCGTCGACGAGGTCAGTTCCACCACCCGCGTGCGCATCCCGATCGTGCACGCGATCGAAGAGGACGACTTCACGCGGTGCGGCGGCGACGTCTACGCCCGCGGTCACATCCGTACCCTCGCCCGCGCCGTCCACCTCGATCCGGCCCCTCTGATCGACAGCTACGACGCGGCCCACGGCGGCCGGCCGGCGCCCACCCCCGCCGCGCCGATGTTCGAAGCCGAGCGCATCCGACCCGAACGGCAGCGGCCCAACTGGACCGCGGCCATGGTCGCCGCCATCGTCGCCGTGATCGGCTTCGTCGGCTTCACCGCCTTCAACGGCGGCGACACCGGCAAGCGGCCGGTGGCGGAAGGTTCCGCCTCCCCCAAGCCCGCGCCCAAGCAGACCGCGGGCAAGCCCGCCGCCCAGCCCCAGATCCCGCAGGCGCCCAAGCCGGAGCCCTCGGACAGCGCCATCGCCGCCGCGCCCAAGGACCTCGTCACGGTCGTCCTGACGGCCCACGACGGCGAGAGCTGGATCTCCGCGAAGGACCACAGCGGCCGACTGCTGTTCGACGGCACCCTCCAGGTGGGTGAGTCGAAGACCTTCACCGACAAGGAGTCCATCGACCTCGTCCTCGGTGACGCGGGCGCCGTCAACCTGTTCGTGAACGGCAAGGAGATCAAGGACGATTTCCGGTCGGGCCAGGTGGAACGCCTCACATACACCAAGGACGATCCGCGGCAGGGCCAGGCCCAGGCGGGCTGACGCCGCCCCGGCCAAGGGCTGAACAGGTAATTCCGGATCTCCGGGGTGCGGCGCCGCACCCCGGAGATCTTGCTGTAGTGGGACGTGCGGCGGGGGCCCGCGCCGGGACGAAGTAGTCTTGAGTCCATGCCCGAACGCCGTACCGTCGCCCTTGTCACTCTTGGCTGCGCCCGTAACGAGGTGGACTCGGAGGAGCTCGCAGGCCGCTTGGCGGCGGATGGCTGGGAGCTCGTCGAGGACGCCGCCGACGCGGACGTAGCCGTCGTCAACACCTGTGGCTTCGTCGAAGCCGCCAAGAAGGACTCCGTAGACGCCCTCCTGGAAGCCAACGATCTCAAGGATCACGGCAAGACCCAGGCCGTGGTGGCCGTCGGCTGTATGGCCGAGCGCTACGGCAAGGAACTCGCCGAAGCGCTCCCCGAGGCCGACGGCGTGCTCGGCTTCGACGACTACGCCGACATCTCCGACCGCCTTCAGACCATCCTCAACGGCGGCATCCACGCCTCCCACACCCCGCGCGACCGGCGCAAGCTGCTGCCGATCAGCCCGGCCGCCCGCCAGGACGCCGAGGTGGCCCTGCCCGGCCACGCGCAGGAGCCCGAAGCCGCCCCCGCCGACCTCCCCGAGGGCCTCGCGCCCGCCTCCGGGCCGCGCGCGCCGCTGCGCCGCCGCCTGGACAAGAGCCCGGTCGCCTCGGTCAAGCTCGCCTCCGGCTGCGACCGGCGCTGCTCCTTCTGCGCCATCCCGTCCTTCCGCGGCTCGTTCATCTCGCGCCGCCCCAGCGACGTGCTGGGCGAGACGCGCTGGCTCGCCGAGCAGGGCGTCAAGGAGATCATGCTGGTCTCCGAGAACAACACCTCGTACGGCAAGGACCTCGGCGACATCCGTCTGCTGGAGACCCTGCTGCCCGAGCTGGCCGAGGTGGACGGCATCGAGCGCGTCCGCGTCAGCTACCTCCAGCCGGCCGAGATGCGGCCCGGCCTGATCGACGTACTCACCTCGACCCCCAAGGTCGTCCCGTACTTCGACCTGTCCTTCCAGCACTCCGCTCCCGACGTGCTGCGCGCCATGCGCCGCTTCGGTGACACGGACCGCTTCCTGGAACTGCTGGACACCATCCGCGGCAAGGCCCCGCAGGCCGGCGTCCGCTCCAACTTCATCGTCGGCTTCCCCGGCGAGAAGGAGTCGGACTTCAAGGAGCTGGAGCGCTTCCTCACCCACGCCCGGCTCGACGCCATCGGCGTCTTCGGCTACTCGGACGAGGACGGCACCGAGGCCGTCACCTACGAGGGCAAGCTGGACGAGGACACCATCGCCGAGCGCCTGGCGCACATGCAGCGGCTCGCCGAGGAGCTCACCTCGCAGCGCGCGGAGGAGCGGATCGGGGAGACCCTGGAGGTCCTCGTCGAGTCGGTGGAATCGGTGGACGAAGACGCCGAGGGTGCTTACGGGCGCGCCGCCCACCAGGCTCCCGAGACCGACGGCCAGGTCGTCTTCACCGACAGCACGGGCCTGGTCCCCGGGCGTATCGTCACGGCGAAGGTGGTCGGCACGCTGGGTGTGGACCTGGTGGCCGAGCCCCTGGGCGCGGATCTTGAGGAGGCGGCCGGATGACCGGAGTCCCGGCATCTGCGGCGGGCGGGACCGGCCGCCGGCCCGTGCCCGGCGCGAAGCTCGGGGCTGCGGCCGTCAATCAGGCCAGCCTGTGGAACATCGCCAACATCCTGACGATGGTCCGGCTCGTGCTCGTGCCGGGATTCGTCCTGCTGCTGCTCGCCAACGGGGGCTATGACCCCGTCTGGCGGGCGTGGGCGTGGGCGGCGTTCGCCGTCGCCATGATCACGGACATCTTCGACGGGCACCTCGCCCGGACGTACAACCTGGTCACGGACTTCGGCAAGATCGCCGACCCCATCGCCGACAAGGCGATCATGGGGTCGGCTTTGATCGTTCTCTCCTGGCTCGGGGACCTGCCCTGGTGGGTCACCGGGGTGATCCTCGGACGGGAACTCGGGATCACGCTGATGCGTTTCTGGGTCATCCGGTACGGGGTGATTCCGGCCAGCCGGGGCGGCAAGATGAAGACCCTGGCCCAGGGCACTGCGGTGGGCATGTACGTGCTGGCTCTGACCGGGGCGCTGGCGACCATGCGTTTCTGGGTGATGGCCGTCGCCGTCGTGCTGACCGTGGTCACCGGTTTGGACTACATCCGCCAGGCCGTCGTCCTGCGCCGCCAAGGCATCGCCGCGGAGCGGGCCGCACGGTGACGCGGGGGGCGGGGGATCCGCCGGCCGGTGAAACGGGCGGTGCTGTGGGGGCCGGTCGCGCGGGAGTGGCCGCGGACGTGCTGCGCCTGCTCGCGGAGAGTGACCAGACCCTCGCCGTCGCGGAGTCGTTGACCGGCGGCCTGGTGGCCGCCGAGCTCACCGAGGTGCCCGGCGCCTCCCGCTCCTTCCGCGGCTCCGTCACGGCGTACGCGACGGAGCTCAAGGACCGGGTCCTCGGGGTGGACGCCGAGCTGCTGGCGACGCACGGCGCGGTGAACGCGCAGGTGGCCGAGGAGATGGCGGCCGGGGTGCGGCGCGCGCTGGGAGCCTCGTGGGGGATCGCCACCACCGGAGTGGCCGGTCCGGACCCGCAGGACGGGCAGCCGGTGGGCACGGTTTTCATCGCCGTCGCGGGTCCGGTGAGCAGGAAAACGGTCCGGCTGCGGTTGAACGGCTCCCGTGGGGAAATTCGTAGGGAGAGTGCACGGACAGTGCTCGCACTCCTGTCGAGCGAACTCCGCGAGAATCTGCGGGGGCAGGATACGGAACAGAACGGGGGGATTTGATGTTTGCAGCCCTGAGTGAACACGACATCGCTCCCCGCACGGCCGCGGCGCGAGGCGGTACGGTGGGGCGTGAAGGTTACGGCTACACGGTCAGAGGAGGGAGCCACCGATGATTCTGCTCCGTCGCCTGCTGGGTGACGTGCTGCGTCGGCAGCGCCAGCGCCAGGGCCGTACTCTGCGCGAAGTCTCCTCGTCCGCCCGAGTTTCGCTCGGCTATCTCTCCGAGGTGGAGCGGGGGCAGAAGGAGGCATCCTCCGAGCTGCTCTCCGCGATCTGCGACGCGTTGGACGTACGGATGTCCGAGCTGATGCGGGAAGTCAGCGACGAGCTGTCGCTGGCCGAGCTGGCACAGTCGGCCGCGGCGAGCGAACCGGTCCCGGCGCCGGTCCGCCCGATGCTCAATTCGGTCTCCGTGACTTCGGTCACGGGTGGACCGCCGGAACGGGTGACCATCAAGGCGCCCGTGGAAGCGGTGAATGTCGTAGCCGCGTGAGCGTGAGTGTGCGCTGAGGTGTGGCCGGAGCCCCGGTCGGTGCGTGATGCACCGGCCGGGGCTCCCGGCCGTTTCGGGTGCGGGCGCGCGGGGGGTGCGGGAGGATGGGGCCGTCCGGGTCCCCGCTCCTGGGAGGCGGCCGTGCGGCGGTCACTACGCATACCTGCGGCTTCGGCCTTCGCCGTGGCCGTGGGCGCGCTCTGGTGGTGGGCCGTGCTGCGGCTGGCCTTCGCGCCAACGGATGCCGGGCCCGTGGAGGGCGCGGTGGCCGTGGGCGGCTGGGGGCTGGGGCTGCTGCCGGTGCACTGCGTGCCCGGTCCGGTCCGCCGGGCCCGGCGGGAGGCCGCTACCAGGGCATCGACACTCCTCCGTTCGGGCGAAGAATCTGTCCGGTCATGAAGGACGAGGCGTCCGAGGCGAGATAGAGGACGGCCTGCGCGATGTCCTCGGGCTCGCCGACGCGGCGCAGCGGGGACATCCGGACCATCGCGGCCTCGGTCTGCTCCCGGACCTCGGGGGAGTGCCGGCCGGTCATCGGGGTGCGGATCCAGCCGGGGGCGACGGCGTTGACGCGGATGCCGTGCGGGCCGGTCTCGGTGGCGAGGGTCTTGGTCAGCTGGACCACGGCCGCCTTCGCGGCGCTGTAGCAGAGCAGGCCGGGCTGGGCGGCGTCCACGGCGCCGGACGCCATCGTGACGATCGCGCCGGGGCGGCCGGCGGCGATCATGGCGCGGGCCGCTTCCTGGCAGGTGCGCAGGACCCCTTTGAAGTTGATGTCGAGGACCCGGTCGAGGTCCTCGTCGGTGGTCTCCAGGACGGTGCTGGTGTGCATGACGCCGGCGATGGCGGCGGCGATGTCGAGGGGGCCGGCGGCCCGGACGGCGGCCCGGATCGCGGTGCGGTCGGTGACGTCGAGGGGATGGGCGGTGGCGCTGCCGCCGGCCTTGGCGATGAGGGCCGCCATCTCGGTCAGGCCCCGCTCGTCGCGGTCCGCGCAGTGCACGGCCGCGCCCGCCTCGGCGAGGAGCAGGGCGGTGGCGCGGCCGATGCCGCTGGCGGCGCCGGTGACCAGGGCGGTGCGGCCGGTGAGGTCGTACGCGGGTATGGGCATGCCGGGACGGTACGACCGGAGCTGACGGAGCGTCAACTGTCGGGCGGAGGCCGCCCGTGACACCCGGCCTGCGGTGTGGGCCCGGCCTGCGGCGCGGGCCCCGACTGGCAGTGGGGGCACCAGTACGTCGGGCGGTCCTCCTGCGGGGCCTCGCGCACCGGGGTTCCGCAGCGCAGGCAGGGCCGGCGGGCGCGCCCGTAGACGAACAGGTCCTGGCCGGGGCGGTGGATGCCGGTGGTGTTGCGCCGGCGGTCCTTGTTGGCGGCGAGCAGCCGCCGCGCGGCCCCGGCCAGCCGGGGGACGTCGGCCTCGGGGAGCGCGCCGACGGGGGTCCAGGGGGTCACCTGGGCGAGGAAGCAGAGCTCGGACTTGTAGATGTTGCCGATGCCGGCCAGGTTGCGCTGGTCCAGGAGGGCCTCGCCGAGCGGCCGCTCCGGGGCGGCCAGCAGGCGGGCGGTGGCCAGGGCCGGGTCCCAGTCCGGGCCGAGGAGGTCGGGGCCGAGGTGGCCGACGACGCGGTCCTCGTCGCGGGTGCGCAGGAGTTCGAGGACCGGGAGGCGGTAGCCGACGGCGGTGTGGGTGGCGGTGCCCAGCACGGCGCGGATCTCGTAGTCGGGGCCGCCGCGCCACTTCTCCCCGGCGGCGAAGACGTGCCAGGCGCCGTCCATCCGGAGGTGGCTGTGCAGGGTGAGGCCGCCCTCGACGCGGGTGAGGAGGTGTTTGCCCCGGGGGGTGACGTCGAGGGTGGTGCGGCCGGTGAGGTCGACGGTGGCGAGCCGGGGGACGCGCAGGTCGCTGCGCAGCAGTTCCCGGCCCGCCAGGGCGGCGTGCAGGCGGGCGGCCGCGCGCCAGATGCTGTCACCTTCGGGCATGGACCCATTGTGACCCCGGGGAACGGCGCGGGCCCCTGCGACGGTGTGCCGTCGCAGGGGCCCGGTCAACGGGAGCGGCGTCGGCCGGTGGGCCCGCCCGCCGCTTCCCGCCGCTTCCCGTTACTTCCAGTAGAGGCTCTTGCTGTCGTTCAGGCTGTTGTACGGGTCGCCCCAGTACTCGGCGCCGACGACCTTGGTCTGCGCCGACGGGGCCAGGGCGATCGCGCAGTTGGTCTGCGTCTTGCCGCCCGTGAAGCCGCTCGGCAGCGCGTCGTCCTTGCACTTCTCGAACTTGCCGATGACCGAGACGCCCTGCGCCTCGCTGCCGTCGGGGAGCAGGCCCTTGATGTGGCCGACGGAGGCGAACTCCAGGTTAGTGGTGCCGGCGTTCTTGACCGTGTAGCGGATGTAGTAGGGGACCATCCCCTTCACCTTGTCGCCGAGCTTGAGCGAATCCAGGTCGGCGGCCTGGCCCTGCTCGACCGCGGTGACGGTGAGGGCGATGGTGCCCTTGGTGTCCGAGCCGTAGGAGAACGGGACCGTGGCGGCCTCGCCGATCTTGAAGGTCTGGCCCGGCTTCGCCGCTCCGGCCGGCGCCCCGCCGGGGGCCGCGCCGTCCGCGCCGCCGCTCGTACCCGCGCTCGCGCCCGCGCTCGGGGCGGCCGGGGTGCCGGGCTGGTCCGAGGACTGGGAGGGCTGCGCCGCCGGGGAGCCGCTCTGTGCCGGGCCCGCCTCCTCGTTGCCGTTCTTGCAGCCCGTCAGGGACAGGGCGGCGGCCGCCGTCAGGCCGATGACGCCGAGCGTGGTGCGCTTCATACGGATGGTGCTCACTATCTCTCCCCCATGAATGTGCATCGTCAATTCAATGCCTGCGTGGAACTTGATAGTCCACAACTGGGGGTTCCGGCCAGGTCGGATGGGGTCACGCGGTCCTTCGTGACGCGCTCAGTACATAAGCGCAACGTAAGTGGAACAGTCGGCACCGCTCCGGTGTGCGGGGCGGGCGGCCGTCAGGAACGCATCCGCAGCCCCCGGGGCGTCGCGTGGAAACCCGCCGATTCCAGGGCCCGCCCCAGCGGCGAGGTCAGCGCCGGCGCGGCGTTGACCCGCTCCACCGTGAGGTCCGGGACGGTGCCCGCGCGGGAGGCCGAGGCCAGCGCCGCCATGGCCGCCGCCAGGCGCGGATCCTCCGCCGGCGGCCACGCCAACAGGGTCTTGCCGCCGCGCTCCAGATAGAGCGTCAGCTCACCGTCGACCAGCACCACCAGGGAGCCCGCCTTGCGGCCCGGCTTGTGGGTCGCGCCCGTCGGCGGCTCCGGCCAGGGCAGCGCCGCGCCGTACGCGTTCGCCGGGTCGGCGGCCGCCAGGACCACGGCCGCCAGCGGGGGCGGGTTCCGCTCGGCCGCCCGGAGCCGGTCCACCGCGCCGTCCATCGCGAACTGCGCGGCGCCCAGGCCCTCGACGACGTAGCCGCGCCGGGCCTGGCCGCTGTCCTCGAAGGCCGACAGCACCCGGTACACCGCGCTGAAACCGCCCTCGACGCCCTCCGCCGCGACCGCGCCCCGGGTGACCACCCCGTGCCGGTCCAGGAGCGTACGGGCCAGCGCGTGCGCCCGGTGCGTCGGATCCGGGGCATGGGCCGGGAGCAGCGACCAGCGCCCGGTCACCGTCGGCGGCCCGGTCCGGGAGACGGTCGCGCTGAGCGTGCCGTACCGGCCGCGCGGGATCGTCCGCCGGGCCCGGTGGGCGGTCGCCCCCGCCGTACGGCCGGAGCCCAGCAGGGAGCGGAGCGGGGCCAGCGTGTCGTTCGTCAGCCGCCCCGACCAGGCCAGGTCCCAGACGGCCGAGGCCAGCTCCGGATCGGTGACCTCCGGATGGCGCGCGCGGGCCGCCTCCGTGAGCTGGCGGAAGAACAGCCCGTACCCCCCGGAGAGGGTGTCGAGCACGGTCTGGTGGAGGCCGGTCAGCTCCAGCGGGTGCGGCGGCGGCAGCAGCAGCGGGGCCGCCTCCGCCAGATAGAGGGAGATCCAGCCGTCCTTGCCCGGCAGGGCCCCCGCGCCGGCCCAGACGACCTCGCCGGTGGTGGTGAGCTCGTCCAGCAGGGCCGGGGAGTACCCCGCGACCCGGGACGGGAGGATCAGCCGCTCCAGCGCCGAGGCCGGCACCGGGGCGCCCTGGAGCTGCTCGATCGCGCGGGCCAGCCCGTCGATCCCGCGCAGGGCGCCGCCCAGGTGCTGCCACTGCGGGAGGAAGGTCGCCAGGGAAGCCGGTGGGACCGGCTCCAGCTCCTGCCGCAGCGCGGCCAGCGAGCGCCGCCGCAGCCGGCGCAGCACCGTCGCGTCACACCACTCCTGGCCGATGCCCGCCGGGTGGAACTCGCCCTGGACCACGCGGCCGGCCGCCGCCAGCCGGTGCAGGGCGCCCTCGGTGACCGCCCCGCCCAGCCCGAAGCGGGCCGCCACGACGGCCGTGGTGAACGGCCCGTGCGTCCTGGCGTAGCGGGCCAGCAGATCGCCGAGGGGGTCCTTGACCGGCTCGGTGAACGCCTCCGGGACCCCCACCGGGAGCGCGGTGCCCAGAGCGTCGCGCAGCCGGCCCGCGTCCTCGATCGCCGCCCAGTGCTCCACGCCGCCGATCCGGACGCCGATCGCCCGGCGGGCCGCCGACAGCTCGACGGCCCAGGCCGGCTCCGCCCCGCGCGCGGCCAGCTCGGCCTCCGTCAACGGGCCCAGCAGCCGCAGCAGATCGGCCACCGACTCGGGGTCCTTGGCCCGCCGGTCCTCGGTCAGCCACTGGAGCTCCCGCTCCAGCTCCTCCAGCACCTGCGCGTCCAGCAGCTCGCGCAGCTCCGCCTGGCCGAGCAGCTCGGCCAGCAGCCGGGAGTCCAGCGACAGCGCGGCCGCCCTGCGCTCGGCGAGCGGCGAGTCGCCCTCGTAGAGGAACTGGGCGACGTACCCGAACAGGAGCGAGCGGGCGAAGGGGGACGGCTCGGCGGTGGTCACCTCGACCAGCCGGACCCGGCGCGCCTCGACGTCCCCCATCAGCTCGGTCAGCCCGGGCACGTCGAAGACGTCCTGGAGGCATTCCCGTACGGCCTCCAGCACGATCGGGAACGAACCGAACTCCGACGCCACCTGGAGCAGCTGGGACGCCCGCTGGCGCTGCTGCCACAGCGGGGTGCGCTTGCCGGGGCTGCGGCGCGGCAGCAGCAGGGCGCGGGCCGCGCACTCGCGGAACCGGGAGGCGAACAGGGCCGAGCCGCCCACCTGGTCGGTGACGATCCGCTCGATCTCGCCCTGCTCGAAGGCGACGTCCGCCGCGCCCAGCGGAGCCTGCCCGTCATCGAACTCGAACCCCCCGGTGTGCGCGGGGTCGTGGTCGAGGAGGTCCATGCTCAGCAGGTCCGCGTCCGGCAGGCGCAGCACGATCCCGTCATCGGCGTGCATCACCTGGGCGTCCATCCCGTACCGCTCGGCGAGACGGGCGCCGAGGGCCAGCGCCCACGGGGCGTGCACCTGCGCGCCGAAGGGGGAGTGGACCACGACCCGCCAGTCGCCCAGCTCGTCACGGAACCGCTCGACCACGATGGTCCGGTCGTCCGGGACGTGGCCGCACGCCTCGCGCTGCTCCGCCAGGTACGCCAGCACGTTCTCCGCGGCCCAGGCGTCCAGCCCGGCCGCCAGCAGCCGCAGCCGGGCGTCCTCGTCGGTGAGGCCGCCGAGCTCGCGCAGGAACGCGCCGACCGCGCGCCCCAGTTCGAGCGGACGGCCCAGCTGGTCGCCCTTCCAGAACGGCAGCCGCCCCGGCACGCCGGGCGCGGGGGAGACCAGCACGCGGTCCCGGGTGATGTCCTCGATCCGCCAGGAGGTGGTGCCCAGGGTGAACACGTCCCCGACGCGGGACTCGTAGACCATCTCCTCGTCGAGCTCGCCGACCCGGCCGCCGCCCTTCTTCGGATCCGCGCCGGCCAGGAACACCCCGAACAGCCCGCGGTCCGGGATGGTGCCGCCGGAGGTCACCGCGAGCCGCTGGGCCCCCGGCCGGCCCGTCACCGTACCGGCCACCCGGTCCCACACCACGCGCGGTCTGAGCTCCGCGAACGCGTCCGACGGATAGCGGCCGGCCAGCATGTCCAGCACCGCGGTGAACGCCGAATCGGGCAGCGCCGCGAAGGGCGCCGCCCGCCGCACCAGGGCCAGCAGGTCGTCCAGCTGCCAGGTGTCCATCGCCGTCATCGCCACCAGCTGCTGGGCCAGCACGTCCAGCGGGTTGGAGGGGACGCGCAGGGACTCGATCGACCCCGTCCGCATCCGCTCCGTGACCACCGCGGCCTGCACCAGGTCACCCCGGTACTTGGGGAACACCACCCCCGTGGACACCGCGCCGACCTGGTGCCCCGCCCGGCCGACGCGCTGCAGCCCCGAAGCCACCGAGGGCGGCGACTCCACCTGCACCACCAGGTCCACGGCGCCCATGTCGATGCCCAGCTCCAGGCTGGAGGTGGCCACCACCGCGGGCAGCCGGCCCGCCTTCAGGTCCTCCTCCACCAGCGCCCGCTGCTCCTTGGACACCGAGCCGTGGTGCGCACGGGCCAGCAGCGGCGGGGCACCCTGCGCGGCGCCCGACTGGGCCATGATCTCGGCCGGCGGGGACCCCTCCGGCAGCTTCTCGCCCATCGCCCGCTCGTACGCGATCTCGTTGAGCCGGTTGCACAGCCGCTCCGCCAGCCGCCGCGAGTTGGCGAACACGATCGTCGAGCGGTGGGCCTGCACCAGATCGGCGATCCGCTCCTCCACATGCGGCCAGATCGACGGCTTGTCCCCGCCCTCCCGGCCCTCGGTCGCGGGCGAGCCGCCCAATTCGCCCATGTCCTCGACCGGGACGACCACCGAGAGGTCGAACTCCTTCGTCGACGGCGGCTGGACGATCTCCACCTTGCCGCGCGGCGCGAGGTACCGGGCCACCTCCTCCACCGGCCGGACCGTTGCCGACAGGCCGATCCGCCGCGCCGGACGCGGCAGCAGCTCGTCCAACCGCTCCAGCGACAGCGCCAGGTGCGCCCCGCGCTTCGTCCCCGCGACCGCGTGCACCTCGTCCAGGATCACCGTCTCGACCCCGGCCAGCGCCTCGCGCGCGGCCGAGGTCAGCATCAGGAACAGCGACTCCGGCGTGGTGATCAGGATGTCCGGCGGCCGCGTCGACAGCGCCCGCCGCTCGGCCGGCGGGGTGTCCCCCGACCGGATCCCGACCCGGATCTCCGGCTCGGGCAGCCCCAGCCGCACGGACTCCTGACGGATCCCGGTCAGCGGGCTGCGCAGGTTCCGCTCCACGTCGACGGCGAGGGCCTTCAGCGGCGACACGTACAGCACCCGGCAGCGCTTCTTCGGATCGGCCGGCGGCGGGGTCGACGCCAGCCGGTCCAGGGCGGCGAGGAACGCCGCCAGGGTCTTGCCGGAACCGGTGGGCGCGACCACCAGCACGTCCGCCCCCTCCCCGATGGCCCGCCAGGCACCCTCCTGCGCGGAGGTGGGCGTACGGAAAGCCCCCGTGAACCACGAGCGGGTCGCGGGGGAGAACGAATCGAGCGCGGCAGTGGCCATGCCCCCATCGTGCACCCGGCCACTGACACCGGGCCGGACCTGCGCGAACACGCCCCCGGCCCGGGGCGCAGAATGGGGGAATGGGTGAGGAGGAGGGCCGCAAGGAGTGGGCGCGCCACTGGCAGTACGCGGAACTGCCCGGGCTGGACCTGCTGCGGGCCCACTACGTACGCCACACCTTCCCCCGCCACGCGCACGACGGGTACGTCATCGCGGCCGTCACCGGAGGCATCGAGCAGATCGGCCTGCCCGGCGGCACCCGGCGCGCCGGGCCCGGCAGCGTGGTCCTGATCAACCCCGAGGTGCCCCACAGTGCCCGCGCCGGGGTGCCCGAGGGCTGGGCGTACGCCACCCTCTACCCCTCCCGGGCGCTGATCACCGAGGTCGCCGCCGAGATCGGCACCCTGCGCGGGACCCCCGGATTCACCACCGACATGGTCACCGACCCGCAGACCTCCCAGGTGATCGCCGAGGTGCACCGGGCCGCCGAGGCCGGGAACGCGCTGGCCGCCGACACCCTGCTGCGCGGCGCGGTCGCGCGGATGCTCAGCCGGCACGCCGGCCCGCTGCCGGCCCGTACGGTACGCCGCGCGGGCGCCGCCGACGCCGAACGGGCCCGGGCCGTCCTGGCCGGCCGGATGAGCGACCCGCCCTCCCTGGAACAGCTCGCGGCGGAGCTCGGCACCGGCCCGTTCGCACTGCTGCGCGCCTTCCGCGAGCGGTACGGGATGCCGCCGCACACCTGGCTCACCGACGCCCGGGTCCGCCAGGCGCGCCGGCTGCTCGACGCGGGGACCCCGCCCGCCGAGGCCGCCGTCGCCGTCGGGTTCACCGACCAGCCCCACCTGAACCGGCACTTCACCCGGATCGTGGGCGTGCCGCCGGGCGCCTACCGGCGGGGCCGGGCCGGCTGACCCGCGGCCGCGGCCGCGGCCGGAGCCGAGCCGGAGCCGGATCGCGCCGACCCGCGCGCGCAAGAACGTACAAGACCGGCCCGGCCCGCCCCGCATACGTTCGCGGGGTGGGAGAACATCAGATGGTGATGCAGGAGACGCCCGAGGGGGCCGTCGGGCGGCCCCGCGCCGCCGTCGTACGGGACGCGCTCGGGGTCGGGGTGGCCGTCGGGCTGTCCGGATTCGCGTTCGGCGTGACCGCCGCCGGGGCCGGGATCAGCACGCTGCAAGCCTGTGTGCTGAGCCTGCTGGTGTTCACCGGAGCCTCGCAGTTCGCGCTGGTCGGGGCACTGGCCGCGGGCGGCAACCCGTTCACCGCGGCCGCCGGCGCCTTCTTCCTCGGCACCCGCAACGCCTTCTACGGGCTGCGGCTGTCCCAGCTGCTCGCGCTGCCCCGGGCCGTCCGGCCCCTCGCCGCGCACTGGGTCATCGACGAGACCACCGCCGTCGCCCTGGCCCAGCCCGACCGGAAGTCGGCCCGCCTCGGCTTCACCGTGACCGGGCTGACCCTCTACGTCCTGTGGAACCTCACCACCCTGCTCGGGGCGCTCGGCGCCGAAGCCATCGGGGACACCGATGCCTGGGGCCTCGACGCCGCCGGACCCGCCGTCTTCCTCGCGCTGCTCGCACCGATGCTGAAGACCTCCACCGAGCGGGCCGTCGCCGCGCTCGCCCTGGTCCTCGGACTGGGTCTGCTGCCGGTGCTGCCCGCCGGGGTGCCCGTGCTCGTCGCCGCGCTCGCCGCCCCCGCGGTGCTCTGGATGAAGGGACGCCGACCGTGAACGTCTGGATCGCCATCGGGATCACCGTCGTCGGCTGCTACGCCGTCAAGCTCGCCGGGCTGCTCGTGCCCGCCGGGGCCCTGGAGCGGCCGACGGTGCGCAAGCTCGCCGGGCTGCTGCCCGTCGCGCTGCTCGCCGCGCTCACCGCGCAGCAGACCTTCAGCACCGGGGACGCGCTCGTGATCGACGCCCGCGCCGTCGGGCTGGCCGCCGCCGCGGTGGCGCTGCTGCTGCGGGCCCCCTTCCTCGTCGTCGTCGCGGCCGCCGTCCTCGTCACCGCGGGGGTGCGGGCGCTGGGCGGTTAGCCCCGGCCGGCAGGCACCCGTACGCCCGCAGGGTCAGCAGCGCCTCCAGCGTGGCGATCGGCCGGCGCTCCAGCGAGCTGCCCGGCGCCCGGTCCCGGCGCGGCACCGGCCAGCCGCCGTCCGGGCGCTGCTGCGCGGCCAGGAAGGCCAGCGCCCGGGCCATCTCCTCGTCGGTGAACCAGCCGCGGGCCAGCGACTCCGGCCGACGGGCGAAGTCGTACGCGAACAACTGCTCGCCCGGCGCGTACCCGGGGAACACCGGGTACCGCGCGCGCCGCCCCGGGTCCAGCACGGCGAGGCCCCGCTCGCGCACCAGCCGCCCCAGCCGGTCCGCGGCCGCCGCGGCGCGGGCCCGGTCGGGGACGCCGTCGAGGAAGGCCACCGCGCTCTGGACCTCGTACGGATGTGAGTGGCGCAGGCCCTCGACCCGGTCCCAGCAGAACTCCGTGGCCCGGAACAGCCACGCGTGCCAGACCCGGTTGCGGTGCAGCACCCCGACGACCGGGCCCGTCGCCAGCAGCTCGCCCGGCGGTGCGTCCCCCACCGGGGGGTGCGGGGCCGGGAAGACCACCGGGAGCGCCCCGTCCGGGGCCGAGACGCGGGTCAGGTGACCGCAGAGCCGCTCGATCCGCTGCCCGGCGCAGCGGCCGAGGCTGTCGAGGACCCGTAAGGCGTGCGCGGTGTGCAGGGGCCGGCTCAGCGGACCGCGCAGGTCCGGGTCGAGCGCGTGCCCGTACCCGCCGTCGCCGCCCAGGTAGGCGCCGAGGGCCGCGTCCACCGGATCGGCGTCCCCGCCGAGGAAATGGAACGCGAACCGCCGCTGCTCCAGCACACGGGCCGTGAGCCAGATGAACTGCTCGGCGCGGGCCAGCACGGCCCCGCCGGTCGGCGGGCTCAGCGCGGAAGCTTCGTCTCCAGGCATGCGGGAAACCGTAGGACGCCGGGGCGCGGCCAGGTGGTGGGAACGGGGCCGGTGCACTCTCCGGAGCGGGATACTGGGGGCATGCGGTTGACGATTTTCTGGGAACGGATGGCCGAGCACTTCGGCGCGGGCTACGCGGATTCCTTCGCGCGCGACCACGTCATGACGGAGCTCGGCGGCCGGACCGTCCACCAGGCGCTGGACGCGGGCTGGGAGGCCAAGGACGTCTGGCGCGCGGTGTGCTCCGCGATGGACGTGCCGGCCTCGCTGCGCTGACGGCCCGCACCGCACCGGGCGCCTCTTGCGGGTGGCGGGTGGCGGTTGGCGGGTGGGACAGACTGGGGTGCGTGGCAGCGACTGAAGACACGACCGACCAGGCAGACGACGCGGCGGGGGCGGGCGGGGGAGCCCGGGTGGGTCCGCCCCGCCAGGAGACCGCCGGGAGACCCGGGCCCGCCGGGGCACCCGAGCCCGCGGGGGTCCTCGGGCCCCCGGAACCGCCCGACCGGGGCGGCGCCCCGACGGCGGCCCGGATGCCGCGCTGGCTGCCGCGCGCGGTGATCCTCGTCCTGGCCCTCTACGCCTGCTTCCAGCTCGGCAGCTGGGCGTTCCACCAGCTCATCGGGCTGCTGATCAACATACTGATCGCGTTCTTCCTCGCCCTCGCGATCGAGCCGGCCGTGGCCAGGATGGCGGCCCGCGGCATGCGGCGCGGGCTCGCCACCTTCGTGGTGTTCCTCGGGGTGTTCGCCGCGAGCGCCGGTTTCGTCTTCCTGCTCGGCTCGATGCTCGCCGGGCAGATCGTCGACATGGTGGGGGGCTTCCCCGGCTATCTCGACTCGGTGATCAGATGGATCAACGAGACCTTCCACACCAAGCTGTCCCGGCTGGAGATCCAGGACAGCCTGCTGCACTCGGACTGGCTGCAGAAGTACGTGCAGAACAGCGCCACCGGCGTGCTCGACGTGTCCGCCACCGTGCTCGGCGGGCTCTTCAAGCTGCTGACGATCGGCCTGTTCTCCTTCTACTTCGCCGCCGACGGGCCGCGGCTGCGGCGCGCGCTGTGCTCCGTCCTGCCGCCCGCGAAGCAGTCCGAGGTGCTGCGCGCCTGGGAGATCGCCGTCACCAAGACGGGCGGGTACCTCTACTCGCGCGGGCTGATGGCGCTGATCTCCGGCATCGCGCACTACGTGGTGTTCGTCGTCCTCAAGGTGCCGTACGCGCCCGCGCTCGCGGTGTGGGTGGGGATGGTCTCCCAGTTCATCCCCACCATCGGCACCTATCTGGCGGGCGCGCTTCCGATGCTGATCGCGTTCCCGCACTCGCCCTGGTACGCGCTGTACGTGCTCGGCTTCGTGGTGGTCTACCAGCAGTTCGAGAACTACGTCCTGCAGCCGAAGCTGACCGCGAGGACGGTCGACATCCACCCGGCGGTGGCCTTCGGGTCCGTCATCGCGGGCACCGCCCTGCTGGGCGCGGTCGGGGCGCTGATCGCGATCCCGGCCGTCGCCACGCTGCAGGCGTTCCTCGGCGCGTACGTGAAGCGGTACGAGCTGACGGAACGGGCGGCCGGGGCCCCGTCGGCTACTTCTCCCGGTCGGTTTCGGCGAGGAAGGCTGCCAGGGCCTCGGTGACGGTCGCCTCGACGGCGGCCTTGTCCACGCCGAGGCCGCTGAAGACGCCCTCGCCGTTCTCCAGTTCGAGGAGGGCGAGCAGGATGTGCTCGGTGCCGACGTAGTTGTGGCCGAGGCGCAGGGCCTCGCGGAAGGTGAGCTCCAGGGCCTTCTTGGCGGAGGCGTCGAAGGGGACGAGGGCGGGAAGCTCCTCCTCGGCGGCCGGGGGCAGGGCGGCGGTCGCGACGGCGCGCAGGTCGTCCGCCGAGACCTGCTGGGCCCGCAGGGCGAGCGCGGCGAGGCCCTCCGGCTCGGCGAGCAGGCCGAGGACGAGGTGCTCGGTGCGGATCTCGGTGTTGCGGGCGGCGCGGGCCTCGTTCTGCGCGGTGACGACGACGTTGCGGGCGCGGGGGGTGAAGCGGCCGAAGCCCTGGCCGGCGTCCATGCCGCCCTCGCCCTCCTTGTCGGCCTTGGGGACGAAGCGCTTCTGGGCGGCCTGGCGGGTGACGCCCATGCTGCGGCCGATGTCGGTCCAGGAGGCGCCGGAGCGGCGGGCCTGGTCGACGAAGTGGCCGATGAGGTGGTCGGCCACGTCGCCGAGGGACTCGGCGACGACGACGGCGCCGCTGAGCTGCTCCAGGGTGTCGGTGTGGATCTTCTTGATGGCCTCGATCAGGTCGTCGAGGCGTACCGGGTTGGTCATGCGAACGGGTTCCACCGAAGGGTTCGTCATGGGTGCAACCGTAGGTTGACAGTCAGGGAGGTGTCAACCCTGGGTTGTCAGTCGGGTGGGGTGCGGGCCCGGTGTGGGGTCCGGCGTGGGGTCCGGCGTGGGGTCCGGCGTGGGGTCCGGCGTGGGGCCTGACGAGGGGCCCGGTGTGGGGTCTGACGTGGCGCGCTTGACAGGGAAATCGAACATCTATTCTCATGAGTTATCCACAGCCGAAGCGGGCGTGGAAGCGCATTGTCAGTGGCAGGCGTTAGCGTCAATGGCGTGAAGCGATCGACTCAAGCAAATCGGGTGGAACCCATGGCAGGCACCGACCGTGAGAAGGCTCTCGACGCCGCTCTCGCACAGATTGAACGGCAATTCGGCAAGGGTGCGGTCATGCGCCTCGGCGACAAGCCGAACGACCCCATCGAGGTCATCCCCACCGGGTCGACCGCGCTGGACATCGCCCTCGGCGTCGGCGGGCTGCCCCGCGGCCGTGTGATCGAGGTGTACGGCCCGGAGTCCTCCGGTAAGACGACCCTGACCCTGCACGCCGTGGCCAACGCGCAGAAGGCCGGCGGCACCGTCGCCTTCGTGGATGCCGAGCACGCGCTCGACCCCGAGTACGCGAAGGCCCTCGGCGTCGACACCGACAACCTCATCCTGTCGCAGCCGGACACCGGCGAGCAGGCGCTGGAGATCGTGGACATGCTCGTCCGCTCCGGCGCGCTCGACCTGATCGTCATCGACTCCGTCGCGGCGCTCGTGCCGCGCGCGGAGATCGAGGGCGAGATGGGCGACTCGCACGTCGGCCTCCAGGCCCGACTGATGAGCCAGGCGCTCCGCAAGATCACCGGTGCGCTCAACCAGTCCAAGACCACCGCGATCTTCATCAACCAGCTCCGCGAGAAGATCGGCGTGATGTTCGGCTCGCCGGAGACCACGACCGGTGGCCGCGCGCTGAAGTTCTACGCCTCCGTGCGCCTGGACATCCGCCGCATCGAGACCCTCAAGGACGGTACGGACGCGGTCGGCAACCGCACCCGGGTCAAGGTCGTCAAGAACAAGGTCGCGCCGCCGTTCAAGCAGGCCGAGTTCGACATCCTCTACGGCCAGGGCATCAGCCGCGAGGGCGGCCTGATCGACATGGGCGTGGAGCACGGCTTCGTGCGCAAGGCCGGCGCCTGGTACACGTACGAGGGCGACCAGCTTGGCCAGGGCAAGGAGAACGCCCGCAACTTCCTCAAGGACAACCCCGACCTCGCCAACGAGATCGAGCGGAAGATCAAGGAGAAGCTGGGCGTGGGTGTCCGCAAGGACGCCGCCGCCGACGAGGCGGGCGCCACCGCGCCGGCCGATGCCGCGGCCGTGCCCGCCCCGGCGACGAAGGCCAAGACGACGGCCAAGGCCGCCGTGGCCAAGAGCTGATCCGTGCGGGAGCAGGAAAGGGGCGGCGCCGGCGGCCGTCGGGGCCGTCGCGAAGGCGGCGACCGTGAGGACCGTCGCGAAGGCGGCCGCGAGGGCCGCCAGGAGCTGCCGCCCCAGACTCCCGAGGAGCAGGCGCGGGCGATCTGCCTGCGCCTGCTCACGGGGATGCCGCGTACCCGGCGGCAGCTCGCGGACGCCCTGGAGAAGCGGGGCATCCCCGAGGAGGTGTCACAGGCCGTCCTCTCCCGGTACGAGGAGGTCGGCCTGATCGACGACGCCGCCTTCGCCGGGGCCTGGGTCGAATCCCGGCACCGTGGCAGGGGCCTCGCGCGCCGGGCGCTCGCGCAGGAGCTGCGCACCAAGGGGGTGCACGCCACCCTCGTACAGGAGGCGCTGGAACAGCTGGACTCCGAGCAGGAGGAAGAGACCGCGCGGGAACTCGTGGAGCGCAAGCTCCGCTCGACCCGGGGCCTGGAGCGGGACAAGAGGCTGCGGCGCCTCGCCGGGATGCTCGCGCGCAAGGGATACCCGGAGGGCATGGCCCTGCGGGTGGTCCGGCGCGCGCTGGAGGAGGAAGGCGAGGACGCCGACGAGTTGGGGTACCCGGGCTTCTGAGGGAAGGCCGGGCGCCCCGCTCCGGCCGGGGCGGGAGCCGTATCAGGGCGGGGGCGCCACCGGGAGGCCGGCGGACTTCCAGGACTGGTAGCCGCCTTCCAGGTCCGTCGCGTGGCGCAGGCCCAGCGCGTGGAGGGACGCCGCCGCCAGGGTGGAGGCATAGCCCTCGTTGCAGATGACGATCACCCGGAGGTCGTGGCCCGTGGCCTGCGGGACGCGGTGGGAGCCCTGGGGGTCCAGGCGCCATTCGAGTTCGTTGCGCTCGATCACCAGCGCACCCGGGATCAGGCCGTCCCGCTCGCGCAGAGCCTGGTAGCGGATGTCCACCAACAGCGCACCGCCCAGCGAGGCGGCGTACGCGGCCCGCGCGTCGACGCGGGCGTACGTTTCGCGGACCCGCTCGATGAGGGCGTCGATGCCGGTCGGGGCGGCGCTCACTGCCAGTCCGCCGGACGCTCGACGTGCTCCAGGGTGAGCGCGGGGCCGCTGCGGCTGAAGCGACGGATGAGCGGGAGCGGCGGGTAGTAGGCGTGCACGGAGACGGCGTGCTCGGCCGGGGACTCGTTGAGCACCTCGTGCACGTGGTGCTCGGGGAACGCGCGGCCCGTGCCCTCCGGCAGCGCCCGCTCCCGGTCCACGTCGGCGGCGAGCACCAGGCTCCGCCAGCCCTCCGCGGGCAGTCGTACGGTCAGCGAGTGCTCGGTGAGCCGCCCCCGGGCGGTGGCGAACGCGCCCCGCGATTCGGCGTGGTCGTGCCAGCCGGTGCCGGTGCCCGGCGGCCAGCCGATCAGCCAGGCCTCGCTCCCGCCCGGCCCGTCGAGCCGCATCCACGTACGGCCCTCCGGGTCGAGGGGCAGCGAGTCCACGATCTCGGGGTCCGCGGCGGTGCGCAGGGCGAAGGAGAGGAGTTCGGCGGCAGTGGGGCCCGCCGAGACACGGGTGGGCGCGGGGACAACAGACATGGAATGACCGTCCTGGGGGTTCGCGAACATGCGCGCGGGCCCGGCAGGGGCAGGGCACGGGGCGCGCGGAGGAGAAGGCGAATCAGCAGGAAGGGCGACACACGCAGCCCGCGTAGCGGAGCAGGTCCATGTGGACCCTCCGCCACAGGCGTACGTCGTTGCCGGTCATGTCCGCGAGTGAAGCACGAGACGCGGGACGGGTCAATCGATCAAGTGGTGGGCCTGCCCGAAGGAGTACTCGAAGGAGTGCCCGAAGGAGCGCCCGAAGGAGTGGTCGGAGGCGTGGGCGAAGGAGCGGCCGGCGCGAGGGCGGGGGTCCGGGACGCGGCGGAGTCCGGGGCGCCCGCGCGGACGCTGTCCGCCGCCTCGTAGAGCTCCGCCGGCCGTACTCCCGCGAAGGTGGCCGCCAGGTGCCCGTCCGGCCGTACGAGGAGCACGGTGTGGGCGGGGGCCCCCGGGTAGCTGTCCGCGACCAGGAGCTCCGCGCGGACCGGAAGCGCGCTGACCGCCGCCGCCAGCCGAGGCATCAGCCCGGCGCCCAGCCAGTGCCGCCGGTCCCAGACCCCGGTGCCCGGGGCGACGAGGAGCACCAGCAGCCGGCCCCGCCCCAGCAGATCGCGCAGCGGCACCGTGGCCCCGTCGGGCGCGGTCACCGCGACGTTCTCCACCGGGCCGCCCGGCTCGGTGGCGGTCGGTACCTCGCGCACCGCGACCGGCGGCCCGTACGTCGGAGCCGCGCCCAGCGGGCCGCGCCCCAAGTGGCCGTCGGTGAGCAGGGACTCCGCGGAGCGCGCGGCCCCGGGAAGGTAGGTCCGCAGCCCGCTGCCGCCGCGCAGGGCCGGCATCGCCTGGTCGGCGGCGCGCAGCCGGGCCGCGACCGCCCTGCGGCGCTCGTCCTCGTACCCGTCGAGCAGCGCCTCCGAGGCCCCCTGGTGCCAGGCCACCGCCAGCCTCCAGGCCAGGTTCTCGGCGTCCCGCAGCCCCTCCTCGACGCCCTGGGTGCCGAGCGCGCCCAGCAGGTGCGCCGCGTCGCCGGCGAGGAAGGCACGGCCGTCGCGCCAGCGCCGGGCGAGCCGGTGGTGCAGGGTGTGGACCCCGGTGTCGATCAGGTCGTACGGGGGAGTCGTGCCCCCGCACCACGCCGCCAGGGTGTCCCGGATGAGGGTGACCAGCGCCTCGGGGGTGACGAGCTCCCCGCGCGGCGGAAGCAGCCAGTCCAGCCGCCACACCCCGTCGGGCAGCGGCCGCGCGGTGACCTCGTCGGGGGCGCGGCGGTACAGCAGCGCCTCGCCGGGCCAGGGCAGTTCGGTGCGCAGCGCGGCCACGGCGTGGCGTTCCACGGCGGTGCGGCCGGGGAAGCGGATGCCGATCAGCTTGCGCACGGTGGAGCGGGCGCCGTCGCAGCCGACCAGGTAACTCCCGCGCCACCAGGTGGTCGCGGCGCCCTTGGTGTGCGCGGTGACCCCCCGGCCGTCCTGTTCCAGGGAGTCCAGCTTGCTGTCGGCGACCAGCTGGACGAGGGGGTGCGCGGCGGCGGCGTCCCGCAGCCCGCGCGTGAGGGCGTGCTGCGGCAGGTGCAGCGGCGCCGGGTGGTCCTCGAAGGTGACGCGCTGGGTGTCGCGGCCGCGCCGCAGGGTGCGCCAGGCCGCGTAGTACGCGCCCTCGTCGCGCAGCGTCGTACAGCCCAGCCGGTGGGCCATCGCCGCGGTGTCGGAGTGCAGGACGACGGTTCGGGCGGGCCGGGACTCCTCCTTGCCGGGGCCTTCGTCGAGCACGACGCAGGGCACGCCCGAGCCGGCCAGGGCCAGGGACAGGGAGAGTCCGACGGGCCCCGCGCCGACGACGATCACCGGGTCCATGACGCGGCTCCCGATGTCCGGTATGTGATCACAGGTGGTATGCAACCCACTGGAGGTGCCTGCGTCAAGTGACGCCGGTCGCGACAACGCCGTGTGGTGCGGCGGAAGAGTTCCGCCGCACCACACGTGCCACGCCAGTGTACTGACCGAGTGTCAGTAACCCGTCAGGGTGCCTTGCCCACGCCGGCCGCGCCGCCCGCGTCGACTTCGGCCACGTCGCCCTCGACGACCGCGCCGGTGCCCTTCTTCGAGCTGCGCAGGGTCCGCTCCAGCCAGGACGCGAAGGTGGTGAGCGCGAAGTTCACCGCGATGTAGATCAGCGCGATCACGATGAGTGTCGGGATGGTGTTGCTGTAGTTGGCCGAGATCTGCCGGTTCATCGACAGCAGTTCGCCGAAGCCCAGGAGCGCGCCACCGATGGCGGTGTCCTTGAGGATCACCACGAGCTGGCTCACCAGCGCCGGCAGCATCGCCGTGACGGCCTGCGGGAGCAGGACGTACGTCATGACCTGGCCCTTGCGCATGCCGATCGCCTTGGCAGCGTCGGTCTGGCCGCGCGGCAGCGTCAGGATGCCGGCCCGGACGATCTCGGCGATGACCGCCGCGTTGTAGAGGACCAGGCCCGTGACGACGGCGTACAGCGGGCGCAGCTCGGAGCTGACGCCCGAGAACTGCACGTACAGCGCGTAGCTGAACAGCATCAGCATCAGGACCGGGATGGCGCGGAAGAACTCGACGACCGCACCGACGGGGACGCGTATCCAGGCGTGGTCGGACAGCCGGGCGATGCCGAGGAGCGCGCCCAGCGGCAGCGCGATCACCATGGCGATCAGGCCGGCCTTGAGGGTCTCGCCGAGGCCCGGGAGGAGGAACGTCGTCCAGACCTGGCTGTCGGTGACGAACGGGCTCCACTTGTCGGCGTCGAGCTGGTTCTTGTCGGCCATGACGCTCAGCACCCACCACAGGGCCAGGCCGAACACCACGACGAAGACGCCCGAGTAGACCCAGTTGCGGGCCTTGGCCTTGGGGCCGGGGGTGTCGTACAGAACGGAACTCATCGCTTCACCGCCACTCGCTTGGACACCCAGCCCAGCAGGAGGCCGGTGGGCAGGGTCAGCACGACGAAGCCGAGGGCGAAGACCCCGAAGACGGCGAAGAGCGCGTCCGCCTCGTTCTCGATCATTTCCTTCATCAGCAGGGCCGCTTCGGCCACGCCGATGGTCGCCGCCACCGTGGTGTTCTTGGTGAGGGCGATCAGTACGTTCGCGAGCGGTGCGATGACCGCCCGGAAGGCCTGGGGGAGCACGATCAGCCGGAGCACCTGGAAGAAGCTCAGCCCGAGCGCGCGGGCGGCTTCGGCCTGGCCGACGGGCACCGTGTTGATGCCCGAGCGCAGTGCCTCACAGACGAAGGTGCCGGTGTAGGCGATGAAGCCGAGCACCGCGAGGCGGAAGCCGATCTCCTTGAAGTTGCTGCCGCCGAGCGTGACGCCCAAGGTCTGGTTCAGGCCCAGCGAGCAGCCGATGATCAGCACGGTCAGCGGGATGTTGCGTACGAGGTTGACGTACGCGGTGGCGAAGCCCCGCATCAGCGGAACGGGGCCGACCCGCATCCCGGCCAGGACCGTGCCCCAGACGAGGGAGCCGACCGCCGAGTAGAGGGTGAGCTGAACCGTCACCCAGAAGGCTCCGAGCACGTCGTACTGCCCGGAATTAAGAAAATCGAACACGATGCCCTGCGCTCTCCCCAGGATGGCCGGTGAGGTGCGCCGTCGCCCGCGGCAGGCGGATGGCGGCGCACCTCACCGAAGAATCAGCTGCCTTCGGTGATCTGCGGGGCCGGCTCCGCCTTGTAGTTCGCGGGGCCGAAGTTCGTGTCCACGGCCTTCTGCCAGGAACCGTCCGCGACCATCTTCTTCAGTGCGGCGTTGACCTTGGTCTGGAGGTCCTTGTCGCCCTTCTTCAGGCCGATGCCGTAGGGCTCGTCGCTCAGGTTCAGGCCGACCAGCTTGAACTTGCCCTTGTTCTTCTCCTGCGCGGCGAAGCCGGCGAGGATCGAGTTGTCCGTGGTCAGCGCGTCGATGGACTCGTTCTCCAGGCCGGTGAGGCACTCGGAGTAGCCCGGAAGCTGCTGGAGGTCGGCGTCGGGGGCCAGCTTGGTCTTGATGTTCTGCGCGGAGGTGGAGCCGGTGACCGAGCAGAGCTTCTTCTTGTTGAGGTCCTCGGCCTTGGTGATCGAGGTGTCTCCGGCGCGGACCAGCAGGTCCTGGTGGGCCACGAAGTACGGGCCGGCGAAGTCGACCTTCGCCTTGCGCTTGTCGTTGATCGTGTAGGTCGCGACGACCAGCTTCACGTCACCGTTCGCGATCAGGTTCTCGCGCTCGGCGCTGACGGCCTGCTTGAACTCGATCTGGTTGGGCTGGTAGCCGAGCTCCTTGGCCACGTACGTCGCCACGTCGACGTCGAAGCCCGTGAACTTGCCGTCCGGGTTCTTGAGGCCCAGGCCCGGCTGGTCGAACTTGATGCCGATGACGATCTTGTCCTTCTTGGCGCCACCGGAAGCGCCGCTGTCACTGGCCTTGTCGCTGCTGCCGCCGCACGCGGTGGCCGTCAGGGCGAGGACGACGGACACGGCCGCGGCCGCACCGGCCTTGAAAAGCTTCATGGTGAACTTCCCTCGGATGAGACGTAGTTGAAGGCTGAGCGGCAAGTGCGACAGGTGCGCCGCCGACCGCGTCGTTTCGGCAGTGATCCGCCAACGGACTCACTACCAGACGAAACCGTCAGTGGTGCAGGATCTTCGACAGGAAGTCCTTGGCGCGGTCACTGCGCGGGTTGCTGAAGAACTGCTCGGGCGTGGCCTCTTCGACGATCTTTCCGTCGGCCATGAAGACGACCCGGTTGGCCGCCGAGCGGGCGAAGCCCATCTCGTGCGTGACGACCACCATCGTCATGCCCTCCCGGGCGAGCTGCTGCATGACCTCCAGCACCTCGTTGATCATCTCGGGGTCGAGCGCCGAAGTCGGCTCGTCGAAGAGCATCACCTTCGGGTCCATGGCCAGCGCGCGGGCGATCGCCACGCGCTGCTGCTGGCCGCCCGAGAGCTGCGCCGGGTACTTCTCGGCCTGCGAGCCGACGCCCACCCGGTCCAGCAGTGCCTGCGCCTTCGCGTGGGCGGTCGCCTGGTCCGTCTTGCGGACCTTCAGCTGGCCCAGCATGACGTTCTGGAGCACCGTCTTGTGCGCGAACAGGTTGAACGACTGGAAGACCATGCCGACATCGGCACGCAGCCGGGCCAGTTCCCTGCCCTCGGAGGGCAGTTCCTTGCCGTCGACCGTGATGGTCCCCGAATCGATGGTCTCCAGCCGGTTGATGGTCCGGCACAGCGTGGACTTGCCCGATCCCGAGGGACCGATCACCACGACGACCTCACCGCGGGCAATGCTCAGATCGATGTCCTGAAGCACGTGCAGCGCGCCGAAGTGCTTGTTGACGTTGCTCAGCACGACCAGGTCGTCCGCGGCACCGGCCGCGTCCTGCACGTCCTTGGTCACTGATACTCCGCTCATCGGCTTCTTGCTCCGTCCTCCTCGGTTGGGAGGACAGTAGTGAGAGGGCGAGCACAGCGTCATCACATCTGAGGGAGAATTGAGCATAACGATACGGCCTCGCCCGGATACGCTCCGTGGGCGGGCCCGCCGCGGAGCCGCCCGGGTCGTACCGGGTGCGTAACGGAAGGCGCGCCGGGGCGGAACCCCCCTTGACGTGGGACTCTCCATCGGCGTGGATGCAGGGTGGCCTGTGAACGGAACGTAAACGGGCCGGAACGACGCACTCGCGGATCCCGGGGACCTCGAAGATCCGCAGACCTCGAAGAAGACTCGAAGAAGACCACGGAAGGGTGCCGCAGTGAGACTGCTGCTCGTCGAGGACGACGACCACGTCGCCGCCGCCCTGTCCGCGATCCTCGCCCGGCACGGCTTCCGGGTGACCCACGCCCGCAACGGCGAGGAAGCGCTCCAGGCCCTGCTGCCCGCCGACGCACCGCCCTTCGGGGTCGTCCTCCTGGACCTCGGCCTGCCCGACCAGGACGGCTACGAGGTGTGCGGCAAGATCCGCAAGCGCACCAGCACGCCGGTCATCATGGTGACCGCCCGGGCCGACGTGCGCTCCCGGATCCACGGCCTGAACATGGGCGCCGACGACTACGTGGTCAAGCCCTACGACACCGGTGAGCTCCTCGCCCGGATCCACGCCGTCGCCCGGCGCACCGGCGGCTCCGAGAACACCGCCACCGCCACCGCCGGCGCCGCCGGGACCGGCGGCGAACCCGGCGTGGTCCGGCTCGGGCCCGTCAGCATCGAGCTGCCCACCCGCCGCGTCAGCGTGGACGGGGCGGACGTACCCCTGACCCGCAAGGAATTCGACCTGCTGGCCCTGCTCGCGCAGCGCCCCGGCGTGGTCTTCCGCCGCGAGCAGATCATCAGCGAGGTGTGGCGCACCAGCTGGGAGGGCACCGGCCGGACCCTGGAGGTCCACGTCGCCTCGCTGCGCTCCAAGCTGCGCATGCCGGCGCTCATCGAGACCGTCCGCGGGGTGGGCTACCGGCTCGTCACCCCCGCCGCCTCCTAGCGGGCCCCGCCGTGCGCGCCCGCCTGCTGCCCCTGCTCGTCATCCTGATGGCGGGCGTCCTGGTCGCGCTCGGATTCCCGCTCGCCGTCGCGCTCGCCGCCGGCCAGCAGCAGCGGGTCGTCGTCGACCGGATCGACGACAGCGCCCGCTTCGCCGCGCTCGCCCAGTTCGTCATCGACGCCGAGAGCTCCGGCTCCTCCGGGGCCGACGGGCGCCGCCAGACCCTCCAGCTCGAACTCGCCCGCTACCAGGAGCTGTACGGGATCCGGGTGGGCATCTTCTACCGCGACGACAACGCCATGGCCCGGTCCCCCGGCTGGTGGGAGCTGCCCGCCTCCGGGGAGGGCCGGCAGGCCTTCGAGCAGGCCCTCGCCGGACGCCGCAGCCACGACCCCGCCCAGGTGTGGCCCTGGGAGACGCACGGCAAGCTCCTCGTCGCCTCCCCGGTCGTCCTCGACGGGGACGTGGTCGCCGTCGTCGCCACCGAATCACCCACCGATCAGATGCGCGACCACATCCTGCGGGGCTGGCTGCTCATCGCCGGGGGACTCGCCGCCGCGATGCTCCTCGCCTTCGGCGCGGCCCTGCGGCTCACCACCTGGGTCCTCAAGCCCGTCCAGACCCTGGACGCCGCCGCCCACGGCATCGCCACCGGGCGGATGAACTCCCGCGTCGCGGCCGCCGGCGGGCCGCCGGAACTCCGAAGCCTGGCCCGCTCGTTCAACGAGATGGCCGACAACGTCGAAGAGGTACTGGAGCAGCAGCGGGCGTTCGTCGCCGACGCCTCCCACCAGCTGCGCAACCCGCTCGCCGCGCTGCTCCTGCGCATCGAGCTGCTCGCCCTCGAACTCCCCGAGGGCAACGAGGAGATCGCCTCCGTGCGTACGGAGGGCAAGCGCCTGGCCCAGGTCCTCGACGACCTGCTCGGCCTGGCGCTCGCCGAGCACGCCTCCGCCGAGATCAGCCTCACCGACATCGGGGCCCTGACCACCGAGCGGGTGGCCGCCTGGCGGCCGTTCGCCGAGGAGAAGGGCGTACGGCTCACCGGGACGGGCCGGGCCGCCGTCACCGGCTGGGCCGACCCCATCGCGCTGTCCAGCGCGCTCGACGCCGTCATCGACAACGCCCTGAAGTTCACCCCCGGAGGGGAGGAGGTCGAGGTGTCGGTCTCCGGCGAAGGACCCTCCGTCCTCGTCGTCGTCGCCGACCGGGGGCCCGGTCTGACCGAGGAGGAGCTCCAGCGCGTCGGCGACCGCTTCTGGCGCAGCGGCCGCCACCAGAACATCAAGGGCTCCGGACTCGGCCTGTCCATCTCCCGCGCGCTGCTCGCCGCGGGCGGCGGATCCCTCTCCTACGAGAAGAACCCGCCGCACGGGCTGCGGGTGACGGTCTCGGTGCCGCGCACCGACCCGCACTCCGTCTGAGCCACGTCGGGTCCCGGGGCCGTCAGGTCCAGGCGAGGGTGGTGGCGGACGGGCCGGACAGCGCGTACAGCTCGTCCACCGCGCGGACCTCGAAGACGGCCGCGCGCTCCCCGGCGGCGCGTTCCACGGCGGGCAGGTGGAGCGCCGCGCCGCAGGTGCCGCCGAGGAAGCGGCGGGTGCCGTCGGGCAGGACGCGGGACACCTCGTAGTGGCGGACGGGCCCGGGCGAGCGCTGCCAGGCCAGCCGCAGCGAGGCCCTGCCGTCCGCCTGGGCCGAGGCGGTCACCGTCAGGGCACCCGGCGAGGCCGGTCGCCGCCGCGTGGTCGTGTCGTGCAACGACAGGGCTCCGAGCCGCCACGACACCGGTGCGTTCCCGCCCGGGGTGATCCGTACGGCCAGGCCGTACGCGGTCGTGCCCGGCGGGGAGGAGATCCGGACCCGGGAGGTCCGCCAGCCCGCGCCGCCGACGGTCTCCGCCTTCCGCCAGGTGTACGGGACCGGCCCGCCCGGGGCGGACGGCTCGCGGGTGGCGACGCCGACCTCCACGCCCACGGCGCCCGCCTCGCTCGCGTGGACCAGCTCCAAGACGGTGGTCGCCGGCAGCGGGATCCGGGTGCCGTGCAGCCCGACGACGGCCGGGGCGGTGAGCCGGCCCGCCACCAGCAGGCTGGAGCCGCCGCGCCAGGCCCGCGCGAAGTCCAGGGTGACGGCGGGGCGTTCCCCGGCCGTGTCCACCGCCCAGCGGCGGCCCGGCAGCCGGTCCTGGAGCCCGAGGTGGTTCCACGGGGCCTCGGAGGTGACCTCCCCGCCCTCGTACCAGCGCTCGCCGTGCCCGGTGTTGAACGCGCAGGCGAACGGCAGCGCGGTGACGGTCGAACGGTCGGCGACGGCGGTCGCGGGCGCCCGCCAGAGGGCCCCCGGCGCGGGGCGCGCCGGGTCCAGGGACTCGCCCGTCCAGAACCGGTCGTCGGCGCGGTGGAAGGCGCCCGGGGAGCGGTCGGTGAGGTGGTTGCGGGTCCACTCGGGGCGGTAGAAGCCGTAGCCGACGACGTGGTCGCGGTCGCGCGGAATGATGGCGTCCCAACGAACCCCGGAGTCCCAGCCGTTGGACTCGGTGTCCACGGCCGCCCACAGCTCGTACCGGCTCCGGCCGAGGCGCCCGGCGAGCGCGCCGGAGGCGGCCAGCGACTGCGGCGTCCAGCGGAAGTCCACGAACACGCTGTCCGCGACCCGGCCCGCCCGGTCCTCGAAGAACTCCTGGTTCAGCGAGTTCAGCGCGCCCTGCCAGCCGACCCGGCCGGTGCTGTTCATGGCGTCGTACCAGGTGATGCGCAGCCCGTGCGGGGCGCCGGCCGTCCGCAGGGCGCGCAGGAACTCCCGCATCCGGGTGGCCAGAGCGCTGTCCCCGCCGTCCGTCTCGGCGTTGACGAACCAGCCGTCGAACCCGTACGTCCGCGCGACCTGTACGAGTTTCTCGGCGACCGGGAACCGGCCCAGGGCGTCCCGCTGGACCAGGTCCCGGGTCCAGCGCAGGTCCCCGCCGTACGCGACGGGGGGCAGGAAGACGTTGCCGAGCACCGGGACCCCGTTGCGGTGCGCGGCGTCCACCACGGGGGCGTTCGGGGCGAGCACGATGCCCTCGCCGGCGGAGCCGCCCCAGAACACCAGCTCGTCGAGGTACGCCCAGTGCGTGAGCGCGTAGTAGTCGGCGGTCGGGGAACCCTGGGAGGGGTTCCGCGCGGTCGGCGCGAAGGAGACCAGCGAGGAGATCCTGGCCTGCCCGGCGCGGGCGCCGGGGTGCGCCGGAACGGGCGTGAAGCGCGGCGCGAGGGGGACGGTCGCGGTGTTGTGGGCGAGGTCGGGGTCGGACTCCGGGCTCCAGTCCACAAGGGAGCGCCACACGATGCCCGGGTCGGGAGCGCCGCCGGGGAGGGAGCCGGGGAACCAGTAGGAGGCGTACGGGGCCAGGTCGGGCGGGGTGGGCACGGCGGCCGCCGGGTCCGCGCCCGCCGGGGCCGCCGCCGCCCCGGCTCCGGTCGCGCCGAGCAGCGCGGCGGCGCCCGCCCCGGCCCCGGCGGCGAGCACCCCGCGCCGGGTCGGCGGCGTCACGGCCGCGGCGGGAGCCGGAGCCGTCGCGCGGGGCGGGCGTATCGAGCGGGCGGTGCGAGGGTCGGCGCCGTGGCCGGTCTCGGACATGCGGGCTCCTCGGTGAGGGGGGCGGGAGTGCGGGGTCAGGTGACGTCGGGCACGCGCAGCACCTCGGTGATGCCGCGCGCCGACAGGTGCGCGGGGTCCTCGGCGAGTTCGGCCAGCACCACCGCCGGGCGGATCCCCCGGCCGGTCAGCGCCGCCCAGGCCTCGAAGAACGCCCCGCCCGGGGCGCACACCGAGCGCCGGGGCGCCGCGTCCGCCCCGCCGACGTCGACGGCGAGCGCGGTGGACCGTACGGCGGGGCGGTGCTCCCGGCCGCGCCACTGCCCGGCGACGCGGGCGACGGCCGCGCCGGCCGGCTTGACCGCGCGGTCGTTGGTGAGCAGGCCGAGCCCGTACTCCAGCTCGGGGAAGTCCGCGAGCTCCCGCGACACGTCGTGCGAGCACCACCAGGTCACGCCCCACAGGTCCGGGCAGTCCAGGGCGCCGGCCAGGGTGGCCCGGGTGAACTCGGCGGCGTGTTCCGCCGGGATCAGCGGCGCGGGCGCCCCGACCTCCTGGAGCCACACCGGGCGGTGCGGGTCGAGCGCCCAGGCCTTGGAGAGCTCGATCAGGTACGCGGCGTGGTGCTCGGTCGCGGTCCCGGTGCGGCCGTGGCGCTGGGCGGTGCCGTTGAACACCCAGGAGTGCACGGCGGTCGCGGCGCCGAGCCGGGCCGCCTGGGCGACGGTGAAGGGGTGGCCGTCCCGGTACCAGGCGGCGTCGTACGCGGCGTGCAGGTGGAACCGCCCCGGGGCGCCCTTCTCGCAGGCGGCGAGCATCCGTTCGAGCCACCGGCCGGCCTGGGCGCGGGTGATCCGGTCCGGGGAGGGGTGCGGGGCGTCGGAGAACTGGTTGACCTCGTTGCCGACCGTCATGCCGAGGAAGTTCGGCCGGTCCGCGAGGGCGGCGGCGAGCGTGCGCAGGTACTCCTCCTGGCCCGCGATCACCTCCGGGTCGCCGAAGATGTTCCGGCGGTGCCAGGTCGTGGTCCAGGCGGGCAGGAAGTCGAAGCTCGACAGGTGCCCCTGCAGCCCGTCCACGGCGACGTCGAGGCCGCGTTCGGCGGCGGCGTCGGCCAGCGCCACGAGCTGTTCGACGGCGCGCGGCCGGATCAGCGTGCGGTTCGGCTGGAACAGCGGCCACAACGGGAAGACCCGGACGTGGTCCAGGCCGAGCGCGGCGACCGAGTCGAGGTCGGCCCGCACCTCGTCGAGGTCGAAGTCGAGCCAGTGGTGGAACCAGCCGCGGGTCGGCGTGTAGTTGGCGCCGAAGCGGAGCGGATGAGGGGAGCCTTCGTCGAGCATGTGGCGTCCTGGAGTTCTGGAGTTCTGGGACTCTGGGGAATTCGCCGGGTGACGCACAACCTGCCGGGTGCCAGGGGTTAAGTCAACAGGGCCTCCAGCGACGGAACTTATGCGCTTCAGTCCAGTTGACAGAAGGGCTCGGGCCCTCTCAAGCTGGGCGAGCTAATGCGGTTTAGTTTCTCCGGAGCGAGAAAATGTTCGGAATGGGACAGCGGTATTTGGCCCCGGCCGCCCGGACCCGTCGCGGCGCCGGCCGGGGCGGGATGCCTCCCCGCCCCCTCAACACCCCTCCGGGGAGCTGCCCGACGGCGGTCGAGGCGGTCCGCGATGGCGGGATCGCGTACGGTCCCGCCATCGCAGTCCGCGTCACCGAGGGATGAGGCAGGCATGGCCCGCAGACCCACCATCAAGGACATCGCCCGGCAGGCCGGAGTGTCGCAGAGCGCCGTCTCCTTCGCGCTCAACGACCGCCCGGGCGTCTCCCCGGACACCCGCGCCCGGATCCGCCGGGTCGCCGAGGAACTCGGCTGGCAGCCCAACAGCGCCGCCCGCGCCCTGTCCGGGGAACGCTCCGGCGCGGTCGGCCTCGTCCTCGCCCGGCCCGCGCACACCCTCGGCGTCGAGTCCTTCTTCCTCCAGCTCGTCTCCGGCATACAGGAGGTGCTCGCGGCCGGCCGGATCGCCCTGCTCTTCCAGGTGGTGGAGGACATCGACGCCGAGTGCGCGGTCTACCGGCGCTGGTGGGCCGAACGCCGCGTGGACGGGGTCCTCGTCGTCGACCCGCGTACGCGGGACCCGCGCCCGGCGCTGCTCGAACAACTGGCGCTGCCCGCCGTACTGGTCGGCGGGGCGGGCGGCGGCGCGCACTCCTCGGTCTGGGCCGACGACGCCCGGGCCATGACCCGAATCCTCGAACACCTCCACGCGCTGGGCCACCGCCGGATCACCCACATCGCCGGCCTGCCCGGCCTCGCCCACACCGCCCGCCGGATGGACTCGCTGCGCACCGAGGCCGCGCGCCTCGGCCTCGGCCCCGACCGGGTGCGCTCGGTCGTCACCGACTACTCCGACGCGGAGGGCGCCGCGGCCACCCGCCGGGTCCTCGCCGAGCCCGCGCCGCCCACCGCCCTGGTCTACGACAACGACGTGATGGCGGTGGCCGGGAGCGCCGTCGCCGCCGAACTGGCCATCCCCGTGCCGGACCGGCTCTCCATCGTGGCCTGGGACGACTCCGCGCTCTGCCGGGTCACCCACCCCCGGCTCACCGCCCTCGTCCGGGACACCGCCGCGTTCGGCCGGCTCGCCGCCGAGGAACTGCTCGCCGTCCTCGCCGGGGGCCCGCCCCGGCTCCGGGAGGCCGAGCGGCCCCGGCTGGAACCCCGCGAGAGTACGGCGCCGCCGACGGCCGCATACTGAATCCCGACCCCTCCCTGGAGCGCCACCGTGACCACTCCCACCTCCGCCGTCCCCGGCTCCCGCGGCCCCGTCGCGGCCCCGGGCCTGACGGCGGCGATCGACATCGGCGGTACGAAGGTCGCGGGCGCGCTGGTGCACCCCGACGGCACGATGACCGCCACCACCCGCCGCCCCACCCCCCGGGACGCGGACGGAGACGGGGTCTTCGCCGCCGTCGCGGAGGTCGTCGCGGAGCTGGCGCGCTCGCCGCTGTGGCCCTCGGTTCTCCGCTGCGGGGTCGGCAGCGCCGGGCCCGTGGACACCTCGCGCGGCACGGTGAGTCCCGTCAACATCGGCGCCTGGCGGGACTTCCCGGTGCAGGAGCGGGTCACGGCGGAACTGGCCCGGCACGGCGTCGAGGTCCCGACGGTCCTGGCCGGCGACGGCGTGGCGATGACCGCGGCCGAACACTGGCTCGGCGCGGCCCGGGGCCACGCGAACGCCCTGTGCATGGTGGTCTCCACCGGCGTCGGCGGCGGACTGATCCTGAACAACCAGCTCCACCCCGGCCCCACCGGCAACGCGGGCCACATCGGGCACATCAGCGTCGCCTTCGACGGGGAGCGGTGCGTCTGCGGCGGACACGGCTGCGTCGAGTCCCTCGCCTCGGGCACCGCCATCGCCCGCTGGGCCCTCGCCCAGGGCTGGACCCCCGACGGGGACCCCACGGCGGCGGGCGTCGCCGCGGCCGCCGCGGCCGGGGACCCGGTCGCGCTGGCCGCATTCGACCGCGCGGGCCGCGCGCTGGCCGCCGCCATCGCGGCCACCGCGACCCTGGTCGAAACGGACATCGCCGTCATCGGGGGCGGGGTCGCGGCCTCGGGGGACATCCTGTTCGGTCCGATCCGGGCGCACCTGGCCTCGTACGCCACGCTGTCCTTCGTGCGCGACGTCCAAGTCGTACCGGCCCTGCTCGGCACCCACGCGGGGCTGATCGGCGCGGCCGCGGCCGCCCTGAGCCTGCTGCCGGGCTAGGCCGCCGCTCTCGGCGTGGCCGTCCCTCTCGGCGTGGCCGTCCCTACGGCTTGACGGAGCGGTAGTACCGCCCGGCGCCCTCGTGCAGGTCCAGTGGGTCCGTGTAGATCGCCGTCCGCAGGTCCACCAGCTGCGCGGCGTGCACCTCGTGCCCGATGCGGTCCCGGCTCGCGATCACCGTGCGGGTGAACTGCTCCGTCAGCTTCGCGTCCGTCCTGGCCGTGGTGACCAGCAGGTTCGGCACGGCCAGCGTGGACACCGGGGACGTGTTGCGCGCCCGCGCGTACGCGTCCTGCGGCATCACCGCCGCCCGGTAGTACCGGGCCGGGCTGCCCCCGGCCTGCAAGGGCTCCACCAGGTCGCCCAGCTGTACGAGCCGGATGTCGAACCGCTCCGACAGCTCCTTCACCGCGTTCGTCGGAAGCCCGCCGGACCAGAAGAACGCGTCGATCCGGCCCGCCTCCAGCTCCGCGGGCATCGTGTCGATCCCTATGGACACCGGGGTGATGTCCCGCACCGGGTTCACCTTCGCCGCCGCCAGCAGCCGGTCCGCTATGAGGCGCACCCCGGAGCCGTTCTGGCCGACCGCGACCCGCTTGCCCTTGAGGTCCCGCGTCGACTGCACCGGCGATCCCGCCGGGACCACGAGCTGCACGTAGTCGTCGTAGAGCCGCGCGCAGCCGCGCAGCGACTCCGCGCCCGGCTTGCCGTCGGCCCGGTACTTGGCGACCGCGTCCGCCGTCGCCACCGTGAAGTCAGCCTGCCCGGCGGACACCCGCTGCAGGTTCTGCTGCGAGCCCTCGCTCGTCTCCAGCCGGACCTTCACCCCGGGCATGTCCGTCGCGAGCGCCTGCTTGAGCAGCTCGCCGTAGAGGTGGTAGACGCCGGAACGGACCCCCGTGCTGAAGGTGAGATCGCCGCTCGGCTCCGGCTCCGCGAAGGGCTTCAGCCACCACAGCAGCAGCCCGAGCAGCGCCAGCACGACGCCCAGCCCCTGGAGGGCGCGGCGCCTGCTGATCCGCCGGGGCGTGAGGAGGTGCATGCCCGCGATCCTGCCAGCCCCCCGCCGTCCTGTCACGACGGGCCCGGGACCCGCCGCTCCCGGTACCGCCTACCCTTGTCGCATGACCAGCAGCAGCGACCGGAGCACGGCAGTGGATGTCAAGGGAACTTACGAGGTGCGCACCTACGGGTGCCAGATGAACGTGCACGACTCCGAGCGGCTGTCCGGTCTGCTGGAGGGCGCGGGCTACACGCGCGCGCCCGAGGGCTCCGACGGCGACGCCGACGTGGTGGTGTTCAACACCTGCGCCGTCCGTGAGAACGCCGACAACAAGCTGTACGGCAACCTCGGCCGCCTCGCCCCGATGAAGACCAAGCGCCCCGGCATGCAGATCGCCGTCGGCGGCTGCCTCGCGCAGAAGGACCGCGACACGATCGTGAAGCGGGCCCCCTGGGTCGACGTCGTCTTCGGCACGCACAACATCGGCAAGCTGCCGGTCCTGCTGGAGCGCGCCCGCGTCCAGGAGGAGGCGCAGGTCGAGATCGCCGAGTCGCTGGAGGCCTTCCCCTCCACGCTCCCGACCCGCCGCGAGTCCGCCTACGCCGCCTGGGTCTCGATCTCCGTCGGCTGCAACAACACGTGCACCTTCTGCATCGTCCCGGCGCTGCGCGGCAAGGAGGAGGACCGCCGTCCCGGCGACATCCTCGCCGAGGTGGAGGCCCTGGTCGCCGAGGGCGTCTCCGAGATCACCCTGCTCGGCCAGAACGTGAACGCGTACGGCTCCGACCTGGGCGACCGCGAGGCCTTCTCGAAGCTGCTGCGCGCCTGCGGCCAGATCGAGGGCCTGGAGCGGGTCCGCTTCACCTCCCCGCACCCGCGCGACTTCACGGACGACGTGATCGCGGCGATGGCCGAGACCCCGAACGTGATGCCGCAGCTGCACATGCCGCTGCAGTCGGGATCGGACCCCATCCTGCGCGCGATGCGCCGCTCGTACCGGCAGGAGCGCTTCCTCGGCATCATCGAGAAGGTCCGCGCCGCCATTCCGCACGCCGCGATCTCCACCGACATCATCGTGGGCTTCCCCGGTGAGACGGAGGAGGACTTCCAGCAGACGATGCACACGGTGCGCGAGGCGCGCTTCGCGAACGCGTTCACCTTCCAGTACTCCAAGCGCCCCGGCACCCCGGCCGCGGACATGGAGGGGCAGATCCCGAAGGAGGTCGTCCAGGACCGCTACATGCGGCTGGTCGCGCTCCAGGAGGAGATCTCCTGGGAGGAGAACAAGAAGCAGGTCGGCCGCACCCTGGAGGTCATGGTCGCGGAGGGCGAGGGCCGCAAGGACGGCGCCACGGACCGCCTCTCGGGGCGTGCCCCCGACAACCGCCTCGTGCACTTCACCAAGCCGGACGAGGAGGTCCGCCCGGGCGACGTGGTCACCGTCGACATCACCTACGCGGCCCCGCACCACCTGCTGGCCGAGGGCCCGACGCAGTCCGTACGCCGTACCCGCGCGGGCGACGCGTGGGAGAAGCGCAACGCCGCCCCGCCGCAGCCGGCGGGCGTCATGCTCGGCATTCCCACCCTCGGCGTCCCGGCCCCCCTGCCCCCGACCACCTCGGGCTGCGCCGTCCCCTCCTGACGCGGCCCTGCCCGGCCCCGTCCGGCGTTCGAGGCGCGGGGCCCGGGGCCCGGAGCCCCAGGCCCGCCCGGCGCCCCGGGACCGGGCTCCGGGCAGCGCCCGGCAAACGGCGGCTTACGGGCGGGGCGGGGATCGGGCCTGCGCGGCGGTAAACGCGGCGGCACGTGCTGGACAAGGCGGCGGCGAGCCACCGCCAAACACGGCGGCGCCAAACGCGGGGCAAGGCGACGCCGAGCGCGCGGGCCCGCGCGGCGGCACGGTGTCGAGACCGGGCGGCAGGCCCTCCGCCTCCCGTTCCGGCCGGCGACGGCTAGGCTGCGGATCATGCTCGTAGCCGCCGCCGTCTGCCCCGCCCCGCCGCTGCTCGTACCGGAGGTCGCCGCCGGGGCCGCCGCCGAGCTCGCGGACGCCCGTACCGCCTGCTCCGACGCGCTCGCCGTCCTCGCCGCCTCCCGCCCCGACCGCCTAGTCGTGGTCGGCGCCGCCGGGGCGGACCACGCCGGCCCCTACCCCCAGGGCGCCCGCGGCACCTTCCGCGGCTTCGGGGTGCCCGCCGACGTACGGCTCGGCGAAGGTGAGGAGGGCCCGCGCCTGCTGCCCACCTCGCTCGCCGTCGCCGCCTGGCTGCTCGCCCGCGCGCGCTGGGGCGCCGCCCCCGTCGAGGGCCTCGGTGTCGCCGAGCCCCTGGAGGCCGACGCCTGCCTGCGCGCCGGCCGGGAACTCGCCGCCTGCGACGACCGCGTCGCCCTCCTCGTCATGGGCGACGGCAGCGCCTGCCGCACCGTGAAGGCCCCCGGGTACCTCGACGAGCGCGCCACCGCCTTCGACGCCGAGGCGGCCCGCGCCCTCGGCGCGGCCGACACCGCCGCCCTCGCGGCCCTCGACCCCGGGCTCGCCCGGGAGCTCAAGGCCGCCGGACGGGCCCCCTGGCAGGTGCTCGCGGGCGCCGCCGAGGGCGCGGGCCTCGACGGCCGGCTGCTGTACGACGAGGCCCCGTACGGGGTCGGTTACTTCGTCGCCACCTGGTCCTGAAACCTCGCCCGGGCGGCCGCTGAACGCCGCCGCCGCACGCCGCCCCTGAAGGCCGTCACAGCGCCTCCGGGCACACGGAAGGGGCGCGAGGGCGTCCCGCCCCCGCGCCCCGTCCGGGACCGCGTCAGGAAGCCGTCGGCGGCGTCTGCCCGCCGGGGCCGTCCTTGTGCGCGATCTTGCCCAGGGCGTCCTTCGCCTTGCTCGTACCGGTCTCGATCCGGCCGTGGTACTTGCCCTTGGTCTTGGAGTCCACGACCTGGGCCACCTTGTCCAGATTCTGGCCGATCCTGCCCTCGTGCTGCTGCGCGAGGTCGCCGACCTTGTCCTTCGCCGGCGCGAGCTTGGCCTTCAGATTGTCCAGCAGACCCATGGGTCACCTTCCAGTGGCGGTGGCTACGTGCGGGCGCCCTCGCCGGTCTCGCTGTCCGCTGCGGCCTCCGCCGACTGCTGCTTCGGAATCTCCACGGCCTCCGCCGCCGGAGCCCCCTCCTCAGCCGTCCCGGCCTCTGCCCCCTCGGACGTGGCCGTCAGATCCTCGACCGCGACCTCCTCGGTCGAAGCCTGGTCCTTACGGCCAAAAAACCGGCCAAAAACGCCCATGTCTGCTCCTATAACGCTGCTCGTGTGAGTGAAGTTCCGCCCGGTTCGAACCGGCTTGCGCCAGTGCTCGCGCCGGGCCCGCGCCGGACGCTCGCCCGGACGGAACCACGCCAGGGCAACGACCCCGCCCGGGCCCCGTCACGTAACTCGATCGGGTACACGGCGGTATCTGGCCAGGGGTGCGCGAGGGGTTTGCGAGACTGGGGCGGTGAGGAAAGCAGCCCCCGCCCCGCGGGTCATCGCCGTCGTCGGTCCCACCGCGGCCGGAAAGTCCGACCTGGGCGTCGCCCTGGCCCGCCATTTCGACGGCGAGGTCGTCAACGCCGACTCCATGCAGCTGTACCGGGGGATGGACATCGGCACCGCCAAGCTGACGGTCGAGGAGCGCGGCGGAGTCCCGCACCACCTCCTCGACGTCTGGGACGTGACCGAGACCGCCAACGTCGCCGAGTACCAGCGGCTGGCCCGCGTCGAGATCGACAAGCTCCTCGCCGAGGGCCGTACGCCGGTGCTCGTCGGCGGATCCGGGCTGTACGTCCGCGGCGCCCTCGACGCCATGGAGTTCCCCGGCACCGATCCCGAGGTCCGGGCCCGGCTGGAGGAAGAGGTCACCCTGCGCGGCCCCGGCGCCCTGCACGCGCGGCTCGCCGCCGCCGACCCCGCCGCCGGGGCGGCCATCCTGCCCAGCAACGGCCGCCGGATCGTCCGCGCCCTGGAGGTCATCGAGATCACAGGGCGGCCGTTCACCGCCAACCTGCCCGGCCACGAGTCGGTCTACGACACCGTCCAGATCGGCGTCGACGTCGGCCGGCCCGAACTCGACGAGCGGATCGCGCGGCGCGTCGACCGGATGTGGGAGGACGGGCTGGTCGACGAGGTCCGCGCCCTGGAGGCGCGGGGGCTGCGTGACGGAATCACCGCCTCCCGCGCCCTCGGCTACCAGCAGGTGCTGTCCGCCCTCGCGGGTGAATGCACCGAGGAGGAAGCCAAGGCCGAGACCGTCCGCGCCACCAAGCGGTTCGCCCGGCGTCAGGACTCCTGGTTCCGCCGCGACCCGCGCGTGCACTGGCTCAGCGGAGCCGTCGCGGACCGCGGGGAACTCCCCGGGCTCGCGCAGTCGTTGGTCGAACGAGCGGTTACAGCCTGATCACGTGATGGCATCGGGACGCCCCGTGCGCCAGTCGGCGCCCCGGGAGCGTGCCATCATCAAACTTCTGAACACGGCGTACGAAGTCCGAGTGGGGAGGGCGCGTGGCTATGGAGGCCGGCCCTCGAAACACTGGGCAGGACGAGACCCGGCGGGAAGCCGACCCGGTGCGACTCGACGGGTCCGACGGCCCCGTCGAGCCCGACGGCCCCGTCGAGCCCGACGGGGCCGTCGCGGCCCTGGCTGGGCCCGACACCCTCGGGCTGCCCGCCGAGCCCGCGCGGCTGAGCCCCGACGGGCCGGACGCGCCGGACCCCGCCGAGGTGGAGGCCGCGTCCGGCCCCGAGTTCGAGGTGGAGCTGCGCCCGCAGCGCCGCCTGCGCATCTGGCAGATCGCCCCCATCGTGCTGCTGGCCCTGGCCGGCTCGCTGATGTTCGCGTTCCCGCTCGCCTTCGAATTCGGTGACGGCGGCGCCGTGGTCGCCATGCTGGGCTTCCTCATCAGCTCCTGCGCGGGCGGTTGGGGCATGATGGCCGCCCGCCGGGTGGGCTACAGCTGGCCCGGGCTGCCGCCCAGGGGATCGGGACGCCGCCCCGACTGGCGCATGGCCGCGCTGTACGCGCTGGCCGCGCTGGCCGTCGTAGCGCTCGCGGTGTACCGCGTGGCGCGGCTGCGCTAGGGCCTGTCTTTCGGATCAGGCCGTAGCCGCCGGCTCCCACCCGTACCCCGTCCGGCCCTCGGACCACCGGGGGCCCGTCGGCCGCGTCTCGGTACGATGGGCTCGTGACGCAGACCAGCCTCTCCTTCCTCAAGGGCCACGGCACCGAGAACGACTTCGTGATCGTCCCGGACCCGGACAACGCCATCGAGCTGCCCGCGACCGCCGTCGCGAAGCTGTGCGACCGGCGGGCCGGCATCGGCGGCGACGGCGTGCTGCACGTCGTACGCTCCGCCGCGCACCCCGAGGCCAAGGCCATGGCCGGCGAGGCCGAATGGTTCATGGACTACCGCAACAGCGACGGCTCCATCGCCGAGATGTGCGGCAACGGCGTCCGCGTCTTCGCCCGCTACCTCCAGTACGCCGGGCACGTCGAGCCCGGCGACCTCGCCATCGCCACCCGGGGCGGCGTCAAGCGCGTCCACCTCGACAAGCGCGGCGACGTGACGGTCTCGATGGGCCGCGCCGAGTTCCCCGAGGGCGAGGTGACCGTCTCCGTCGGCGACCGCTCCTGGCCCGCGCGGAACGTCAACATGGGGAACCCGCACGCGGTGGCGTTCGTTGACAGCCTGGACGATGCCGGAACCCTGTACGACCCGCCCCCGTTCAGTCCGGCCTCCGCCTACCCGGCAGGTGTCAACGTCGAGTTCGTCGCCGACCGCGGCCCGCGGCACGTCGCCATGCGCGTCCACGAGCGCGGCTCCGGCGAGACCCGCTCCTGCGGCACCGGCGCCTGCGCCGTCGCCGTGGCCGCCATCCGTCGCGACGGCGTGGACCCCGCCGAGACCGGCGAACAGGTCACCTACACGGTCGATCTGCCCGGCGGAACCCTGGTCATCACGGAGCACCCCGACGGCCGGATCGACATGACCGGACCCGCCGTCATCGTCGGCTCGGGCGAGTTCGACGCGACCTGGCTCGCCGAAACGGCATTCGTCTGAAGCTTCCCTCTAATGGGTGATCCGTTTCACGCTGAGCGAGAGGTGGACTGCGCCACGTGGTGGGGTCGGTAGCATCAGGCACCGGCCCTGAGGGCGCACCCCATGCCCGCCACCGCCGGTCGAAGCCGCCGGAGGTGCCCATGAGTGCAGAGGCCACGAACCCCGAAGCACGTTCCGAAGCACGCCCCGAGCTCCGCAGACGTGGCCGCACCAGGCTTGATCTGCGACGACTCGGGCGCGCGGCCCTGCTCGGGCCGACATCCCGCGACCGGCTGCCCGATGCCATCGGGCACGTCGCGGAGGCGCACCGCGCCCACCACCCGGACGCCGACCTGTCCATCCTGAGGCGCGCGTACGTGCTCGCGGAGTCCTCCCACCGCGGCCAGATGCGAAAAAGTGGTGAGCCGTACATCACACATCCGCTCGCCGTGACCCTGATCCTGGCCGAACTCGGCGCCGAGACAACGACCCTGACGGCCTCTCTGCTCCACGACACGGTCGAGGACACCGAGGTGACCCTCGATCAGGTCCGCGAGGAGTTCGGCGACGAGGTCTGCTTCATCGTCGACGGCGTCACCAAGGTAGAGAAGATCGACTACGGCGCCGCCGCCGAGCCCGAGACCTTCCGCAAGATGCTCGTCGCCACCGGCAACGACGTCCGCGTCATGTCCATCAAGCTCGCCGACCGCCTCCACAACATGCGCACCCTCGGCGTCATGCGCCCCGACAAACAGGCGCGCATCGCCAAGGTCACCCGCGACGTCCTCATCCCGCTCGCCGAACGCCTCGGCGTCCAGGCGCTCAAGACCGAGCTGGAAGACCTCGTCTTCGCGATCCTGCACCCCGAGGAGTACGAGCACACCCGCGCGCTGATCGCCGCCCACGCCGGCGAGCGCGACCCGCTGCCCGCCATCGCGGAGTCCGTCCGGGTCGTCCTGCGCGAGGCAGGCATCCACGCCGAAGTCCTCGTACGCCCCCGGCACTTCGTCTCCGTCCACCGGATCTCCCGCAAGCGCGGGGAGCTGCGCGGCTCCGACTTCGGCCGGCTGCTGATCCTGGTCGGCGAGAACGCCGACTGCTACGGCGTACTGGGGGAGCTGCACACCTGCTTCACCCCGGTGGTCTCGGAGTTCAAGGACTTCATCGCCGTCCCGAAGTTCAACCTCTACCAGTCGCTGCACACCGCCTTCGCCACCTCCGACGGGCACGTGGCCGAGGTCATCGTCCGGACCCGGCAGATGCACCGGGTCGCGGAGGCCGGGGTCGTCGCGCTCGGCAATCCGTACGCCACGGCGGCCGCCACCGCCGCCGCGACCGCGGCCGCCGCCGCGTCGGGCGCCACGGCCGGGTCCGCCGAGGCCTGCGCGGACCCGTACGAGGAGCGGGTGGACCCCACGCGGCCCGGCTGGCTCTCGCGCCTGCTCGACTGGCAGCAGTCCGCGCCCGACCCCGACACCTTCTGGAGCGTGCTGCGCGCCGAGCTGGCCCAGGACCGGGAGATCACCGTGTTCCGGGCGGACGGCGGGGCCCCCGCCACGATCAGCCTGCCGGGCGGGGCCAGCTGTATCGACGCCGCCTACGCGCAGTACGGCGAGGCGGCCCACGGCTGTATCGGCGCCCGGGTCAACGGGCGCCTCACCTCCCTGACCTCCCGGCTCTCCGACGGGGACACCGTGCAGCTGCTGCTCGCCCACGACGCGTCCTCCGGGCCGTCCGCCGACTGGCTGGAGCACGCGCACACCCCGGCCGCCCGGATCGCCATCAGCAGCTGGCTCAAGGCCCACCCGGACGGTGCCGCCGCCACCACCACGGCCGCGCGGGCGCCGCTGTCGGTCGTCGGGGCCCGCGGCGGCGGCGGCAACGCGGTCGCCGACCTGCCGGACGCGACCGTACGGCTGGCGGGCTGCTGCACCCCGGTGCCGCCGGACGCGGTCGCGGGATTCGTCGTACGGGGCGGGGCCGTCACCGTGCACCGGGTGCAGTGCGCGGCCGTGGCGCAGATGCGCTCGCTGGGCCGCACCTCCGTCGCCGTGCACTGGCGGGCCACCGCCGACTGCCGGGTCACGCTGCTTGCCGAATCGTTCGGCCGCCCGCACCTGTTGGCCGACCTGACCGAGGCGATCGCCCGTGAGGGCGTCGAGGTCGTCTCCGCGACCGTCGAACCGCCGGTCGAGCAGCGGGTCCGGCACTCCTACACGCTCCAGCTGCCCGACGCGACCGGCCTGCCGGCGCTGATGCGGGCCATGCGGGACGTCCCGGGGGTCTACGACGTGAGCCGCGCCTGAGGGCGCCGCGACGGGGGTGACGGGGGGTGGTGGGGGGCCGCCGCGCGGTGGGGAGCCGTGGCGCCGGGCAAGGCCCTTCCACGCGCGCTGTCGGGCCCGCGGCCCTGCCGGAGGATCCCGTTCGGGTGGACTCGTCGCGCGTCGTGTGCGGCCGCGCCACGGGCGCTGGTAACCCGTGGTGGATGCAGCTCACCTCCCCACGCCTGCGCGCCGCCCTGCTCGCCGCGGCCTCCCTCACCCTCGTCGCCGCGGTGCTGCCCCCGCCGAAGGCGCTCGGCATCGGCGACCCGCTGTTCCCGGAGCTCGGGAACCCCGGGTACGACGTGCTCGCGTACGACCTCTCCTTCACGTACAAGGACAACCTGAGCCCGCTCGACGCCGTCACCGTCATCGACGCCCGCGCCCAGGAGCCGCTGGAGCGGATCAACCTGGACTTCACGAACGGGACGGTCGCGTCGGCCGAGGTCAACGGGGAGCCCGCGGGGTTCGAGAGCGTTGCGGAGGACCTCGTACTGACGCCGGCCCGGCCGGTGGCGTCGCACATGCCGCTGCACATCGTGATCCGGCACACGAGCGATCCGCGGGGCCGCAGCGACGGCGGCTGGGTGGTCACCGACGACGGCCTGGCCATGGCCAACCAGGCGGACGCCGCGCACCGGGTGTTCCCCTGCAACGACCACCCCTCCGACAAGGCGTACTTCACCTTCCGGATCACCGCCCCCGCCGGGCTCACGGCCGTCGCCAACGGGGTGCCGGGCGCCCTCCCCGCCCGCCGCGCGGCGGCAGCCACGACCTGGACGTACCGGACCGTGCACCCGATGGCGACCGAGCTGGCGCAGGTCTCCGTCGGCGACTCGGCCGTGGTGAGCGGCACCGGACCGCACGGGCTGCCGCTGCGCGACGTGGTGCCGGCCGCCGACCGGCAGAAGCTGGAGCGCTGGCTGAAGAAGACCCCGGCGCACATCGAGTGGATGGAGCGGCGGGTCGGCCGGTACCCCTTCGAGAACTACGGGGTGCTGATCGCCCGGGCGAAGACCGGCTTCGAGCTGGAGACGCAGACCCTCTCCCTCTTCGAGCACGGACTGTTCACGGAGGAGGGCTATCCGGAGTGGTACGTGGAGTCCGTCATGGTCCACGAGCTCGCCCACCAGTGGTTCGGCGACAGCGTCACGCCCCGGGCCTGGTCCGACCTGTGGCTGAACGAGGGGCATGCCACCTGGTACGAGGCCCTGTACGCGGACGGGCTGGGCAAGTACTCCCTGGAGCGGCGCATGCGCGAGGCGTACCAGCGCTCCGACCAGTGGCGCGCGGCGGGCGGGCCCCCGGCCGCGCCCAAGCCCGCCGCCCCCGGGCAGAAGATCGGACTGTTCCGGCCGGCGGTCTACGACGGGGCGGCGCTGATCCTGTACGCACTGCGGCAGGAGATCGGGGCCGAGGCGTTCGACCGGGTGGAGCGGAGCTGGGTGGGCGAGCACCGGGACGCGGTCGCGGGTACGGAGGACTTCGTACGGCTGGCTTCGCGGGAGGCGGGGCGCGACCTCGGGGAGTTCCTGAAGCCCTGGCTGTACGGGAGCACCACCCCGCCGATGCCGGGCCACCCGGAGTGGAGCGGGGCGAAGGGCGCGTAACGCGCGGCGCGCGGCGGGCCGGGGCCGGGGCCGGCGGGATCGGGGGCGCCGGAAAAGGGTGTGACCCCCGGGGAACGGGCATGTCACCATCGACAGGGCCGCGCCGCGGGGCTCCCGGGGGGAATCTCCCGGCGATGTCACACGTTGGACGTGACAGTGTTAGGTCACGCGCGGCAGTAGCTTTGGCCTTGGCTCGGGTCCCGCCCGGGCTCCGCCCGGCCCGGCCGGCGCGGACGCAACCGAAATCGACGTAAGGATCCAATGACCTCCTCTTCATCCCCTTCCCAGGACGCGCGGGACGCACGCGAGGCACGCGACGCGTCGGACCCGCAGAGCTTCACCGAGAGCCTTCGGGCCGACGCCCTGATGGAAGAGGACGTCGCCTGGAGCCACGCGATCGACGGAGACCGGGACGGCGACCAGTTCGAGCGCTCCGAGCGCGCGGCCCTGCGCCGCGTCGTCGGCCTCTCGACCGAACTCGAAGACGTCACCGAGGTCGAGTACCGCCAGCTGCGACTGGAACGAGTGGTGCTCGTCGGCGTCTGGACCTCCGGCACCGTGAACGACGCGGAGAACTCCCTCGCGGAGCTCGCCGCCCTCGCCGAAACCGCCGGTGCCCTCGTCCTCGACGGTGTGATCCAGCGCCGCGACAAGCCCGACCCGGCCACCTTCATCGGCTCCGGCAAGGCCCGCGAGCTGCGTGACATCGTGCTGGAGAGCGGCGCGGACACCGTCGTCTGCGACGGTGAGCTCAGCCCCGGCCAGCTCATCGCCCTCGAAGACGTCGTCAAGGTCAAGGTCGTCGACCGGACCGCCCTGATCCTCGACATCTTCGCCCAGCACGCCAAGTCCCGAGAGGGCAAGGCACAGGTCGCGCTCGCGCAGATGCAGTACATGCTGCCGCGCCTGCGCGGCTGGGGTCAGTCGCTGTCCCGCCAGATGGGTGGCGGCGGCGGTGGCGGCATGGCCACCCGAGGCCCCGGTGAGACCAAGATCGAGACGGACCGGCGCCGGATCCGCGAGAAGATGGCGAAGATGCGCCGGGAGATCGCGGAGATGAAGACCGGCCGCGAGATCAAGCGGCAGGAACGACGCCGCAACAAGGTGCCCTCGGTCGCCATCGCCGGCTACACCAACGCCGGCAAGTCCTCGCTGCTCAACCGCCTCACGGGCGCGGGCGTACTGGTGGAGAACGCGCTGTTCGCCACCCTCGACCCGACCGTGCGCCGGGCCGAGACGCCGAGCGGCCGGATCTACACCCTGGCCGACACCGTCGGCTTCGTCCGGCACCTGCCCCACCACCTGGTCGAGGCGTTCCGCTCCACGATGGAGGAGGTCGGCGACTCCGACCTCATCCTGCACATCGTGGACGGCTCGCACCCGGCCCCGGAGGAGCAGCTGGCGGCGGTCCGCGAGGTCATCCGCGAGGTCGGCGCGGTCAACGTGCCCGAGATCGTGGTGATCAACAAGGCGGACGCGGCGGACCCGCTGGTCCTGCAGCGGCTGCTGCGCATCGAGCGGCACTCCATCGCCGTCTCGGCCCGCACCGGCATGGGCATCGCGGAGCTGCTCGAACTGATCGACACCGAGCTGCCGCGGCCCGAGGTCGAGGTGGAGGCCCTGGTGCCGTACACCCGCGGCTCGCTGATCGCCCGGGCGCACGCCGAGGGCGAGGTCATCTCCGAGGAGCACACCCCGGAGGGCACCCTGCTCAAGGCGCGGGTCCACCCGGAACTCGCGGCGGACCTGGCTCCGTACGTACCCGCGAAGCACTAGCACGGCGGCGGGGCTCGTTCGCCCCGCTGCGGCACGTCGTATGACTGAGGGCCCCCGCGATCGCGGGGGCCCTCAGTCGTGCAGCGGGCCTGCGGGCCGGCCCGCGTGTGTCGCCTACTGGCCGCGGAACTTGCCGCTGACGCCCTCGAAGAGCTTCTTGGCCTCCGGACCCAGCTTCGGGCCGGCCAGCCAGCCCGCCTTGGTGGGACCGATCGAGGTGTTCGACACCAGCGCCGGCTTGCCGTTGCTGCCCGCCGCGACCCAGCCGCCGCCGGAGGAGCCGCCGGTCATCGTGCAACCTATGCGGTACATCACGGGGTCGGCCGCGACCAGCGACAGCCGGCCCGGCCGGTCCGTGCACTGGTAGGCCTTCTGACCGTCGAACGGGGCCGCCGCCGGGTAGCCCGTCGCCGTCATGTTCGCGATCTTCGGCACGGCCGGAGCGTTGAACTCCACCGGAAGCGCCGAGCCGACCGTCTCCTCCAGGGACTTGCCCGAACCCTTCTCCGGGGTCACGTGCAGCATCGCGAAGTCGTACGGGGCGCCCGCGCCACCGGTGGGACCGCCCGTCGCGATCCACTGGTCCGAGGTCTGCGCCCAGTCGCTCCACCACACGCCGAACGGGGCCACCTGCTCGCGGGGCGCGCCCTTGAGCGCGGTCGCCGGCTTGCCTGCGTTGTTGTAGGACGGGACGAAGGCGATGTTGCGGTACCAGCCGCCGGACTTGCCCGAGTGCACGCAGTGGCCCGCCGTCCAGACCATGTTGGACTTGCCCGGGTGCGCGGGGTCCTTGACTACGGTGGCCGAGCAGACCATCGAGCCCTCGGGGCCGTCGAAGAAGACCTTGCCGGACTCCGGAACGTTCGCGTGGTACGGGGCGGGCGCGGGCCTGGCCGCCACCGCGGCCGGCGTCGGGTCCGTCACGCCCTGGTCCTTGCCGGCGTCCGGGTCCACGGACGGGCCCTTCGGTTCCTCGGCGCCACGCATCCGGTCCGGGTCCCACAGGTCCTCGATGATCGGGTTGACGTAGTCACCCGCCTCGCGGAGCCAGTCGTCCTGGTTCCAGTTCTTCCACGCACCGCCCCTCCACTTCTCCAGGTCGAAGCCGTGCTCCTTGAGCTTGTCCTTGAGCTCGTCCGGGATCTTGATCCCGTCGGCTCCGGACGGAAGGCTCGCCGCCACGGTCGGCTTGGCGTCGCCGCCGGCCTCCCCGTCGCCCGGGCCGCAGGCCGCGGCGGTCAGCGCGAGAGCGGCCGCGCAAAGGGCCGCTGTGACCGGTCGGTTCGGTCGCATGTCGTAAGTCCCCCTGGTGGGTCGAGGCGTTCGTTGCAGTGGAGCGCAGCACCCCACTATGCCGATGCCGTTGGGGACGGCACAGACCGGGGCGCGGTTCCTGCCGGACGGGTGTCCGGTGCCGACACGGAGAGCAAGGATCTTGGGTCCACCCGTGATCCGTTGCCTTCCCCGTCGTTGCTACATACGGGGGAAAGGGCGGCAGCGTTCATGTTCGAGGCGCAATCCGGAAGAGAAGTCGGCAGCGAATTCCGTGCGGGAGGTCCGACACTCGTGGCTCTGACCGAACAGGCCGCAGCCGCGGCGACCGTTGTGACACAGGGGAGCAGGGGCTCCGCGGCCGCCGCGGAAGGGATCCTGGGCCGGCAGGCGCAGCGGGAATCCGCCGCCCGGACGTACGCGCGCTCCCTGCCGATCGTTCCGGTACGGGCCCGGGGCCTGACGATCGAGGGCGCCGACGGGCGCCGCTACCTGGACTGCCTCTCGGGCGCCGGAACCCTCGCGCTGGGACACAACCACCCGGTGGTGCTCGAAGCGATCCGGGGCGTGCTCGACTCCGGAGCCCCGCTGCACGTGCTGGACCTCGCGACCCCGGTCAAGGACGCCTTCACCAGCGAGCTGTTCGCGAACCTGCCGGCCGGGCTGGCCGCCGACGCCCGCATCCAGTTCTGCGGGCCGGCCGGGACCGACGCCGTCGAGGCCGCGCTGAAACTCGTGCGCACCGCCACCGGGCGCTCCGGGCTGCTCGCCTTCACCGGGGCCTACCACGGCATGACCGCCGGGGCGCTGGACGCCTCCGGGGGCGCTCCCGAGGTACGCGTGACGCGGCTTCCGTACCCGCAGGACTACCGCTGCCCCTTCGGTGTCGGCGGGGCCGAGGGCGCGCGGCTCGCGGCCCGGTGGACGGAGAGCCTGCTGGACGACCCCAAGGGCGGAGTGCCGTCGCCCGCCGCGATGATCGTCGAGCCGGTGCAGGGCGAGGGCGGGGTCATCCCCTCCCCGGACGCGTGGCTGCGCCGGATGCGGGAGATCACCGCGGCGCGGGGGATCCCGCTGATCGCGGACGAGGTGCAGACGGGGGTCGGCCGCACCGGCGCCTTCTGGGGCGTCGACCACGCCGGGGTGGTGCCCGATGTGATGGTCCTGTCCAAGGCGATCGGCGGCAGCCTGCCGCTGGCGGTGATCGTGTACCGGGCGGAGCTGGACGTATGGGCCCCCGGTGCCCACGCCGGCACCTTCCGGGGCAACCAGCTGGCCATGGCGGCGGGCACCGCGACGCTGGCGTACGTCCGCGAGAACGGCCTCGCCGAGCGCGCGGCAACCCTGGGCGACCGGATGCTCGCGGCCCTGCGCGGGCTGATCCCGGCCCATCCGTGCGTCGGGGACGTCCGGGGCCGGGGCCTGATGATCGGCGTCGAGCTCATCGACCCCGACACCGGCGCCGCCGCCCCGGGCCTCGCGGCCGCCGTCCGGCGGGAGTGCCTGGACCGCGGCCTGATCGTGGAACTCGGCGGCCGCCACTCCAGCGTCGTCCGCCTGCTGCCCCCGCTGACCGTGACGGACGAACAGGCCACCGCCGTCCTCGACCGCCTCGCCGACGCCATCCCCGCAGCCGGCCGCCGCCCCCACTGACCCGCACCCGAAGGACCCCGATGCCCGACACCCCCTCCCCACCCACCCCAACCCCCAACCCCACGCACCCGGCCCCGCCAACGGCTGCCACGGCCCCCGAGCCGCCCGCCCAGCCCCCCGTGCCCGACCGCCCCCCGCACACCCCGGCCCCGGCCGCGCACCTCACCGCGACCCCAGCCCCGGCTGCGGCTGCGGCCCCCGAGCCGTCCGCCCAGCCCTCGCTGGACGCGCGCTTGCCCGCCGGGGCTCAGGGCACGGACCCGGGCACGCCTACGGGGGCGGCAGCCCCCGGCCCGGTCGCTCAGGCCGCGCCGGGCGCGAGCTCGGCCGCCGGTGACTCCGGCCTTTCTGCTCGGGGCATGGAGGCCGCACGGCCCGCGCACCTGGCTGCGGACGCGGGCACGCCGACGGAGGCAGCGGTCCACGGGCCGACCGCCCTCGTCTCCCCGGGCGCACACTTGCCCGCCGGGGACGCCCGCCCCTGCGCCCCGGGTGCGGAGTCCGCGCGGCCCGCGCACCCGGGCACGGCGCCGGGGGCAGGGGCAGGGACCCCGGGGTCGGCCGCTCAGGTGTCACCGGGCGCGCGGCCGGACACGCCGGAGGCGGGCGCCGACGCCGCCCTCCAGGGCAGGGAGGACGTACGGCCCCCGATCCCGGAGTCCGCCCTGGGCGCGGGGACGGCTCCGCGCCCCGGCCAGCCGCACCTCCCGGGTGCAGCCCCAGAGGCACCCGGCACGCCGGGCCCGGCGTCGGACGCGTCGAGCCTGCCCCCGGCCCGGGACGCCGAGGGCTGGACGGTCTCCGGCGTGCCTGCGCCGCAGTTCGGGCCGGCCGGCTTCCCCGCCTCGGGGTTGCCGGAAGGTTGGTCCGGTGCCGCCGAGGCGGGGGCGTCCGTGTATGGCGGCTCCGGGGCGGCTGCCGTTCCGGGTTCGGGCACGCCCGGCCCGCCTCTGACCCCCGCCCCGCGGAGCGACGCGGGGGCGGCCAGTGTGCCCCGGCAGAAGGACGGCACGGGGAGAGCCCGGGTGGGCGGGGCCGGACCCCTCGGCCCCGAACCGGCCGCGTTGCCCGACCTCCTGGACCACCCCGACCCGGCCGTCGCCGCCGAGGCCGCGGCGGTGGAGAACCTGCTGCGGTGCTGGGTCCGCGAGACCGGTATCGGGCGTCCCGACGGGCCCGTCGGAACCCTGCTCCGCATCCCCCTCCCCGCCTCCGGCGCCGCCCTGCTCGTCGCCGTCCGCTACTGGTCCCCGGCCGGCTGGCACCGGTTCTCCCCGCCCCGGTTCGAGGCCGCACCCGCCCACGCCCCCGCCCTGGACGCCGTCACCCTCGCCGCCCTGATCGCCCGCGAGGGCAACCCCGCCGGCCGCGGCGGTGCCGACCTCGTCGGCCGGGTCGCCGACTCGGTGCACCGCACCGCCGAGTTCATCGCCGACCGGCGCGAACACCCCGCCCCTCCCGCCCCCGTGGCCGGGGACCTCTTCCTCACCTCCGAACAGTCGCTCCTTCTCGGTCACCCCCTGCACCCCACCCCGAAGAGCCGCGAAGGCCTCTCCGAAGCCGAGGTGCGCCCGTACTCACCCGAACTCCACGGCTCCTTCCCCCTCCACTGGCTGGCGGTCGCACCCGCCGCCCTCGCCACCGACTCCGCCTGGACCGAACGCGGCCGCCCCGTCCCCGCCGCGCAGCTCCTCGGCCGGCTCGCCCCCGGACTCACGCTCCCCGACGGCGCCACCCCCCTTCCCCTCCACCCCTGGCAGGCCCGCGACCTGCTCCGGCGCCCCGCCGTCACCGCTCTGCGCGACGCGGGACTCCTCACCGACCTCGGCCCGCACGGCGAGCCCTGGCACCCCACCTCCTCCATCCGCACCGTCCACCGCCCCGGCGCCCCCGCGATGCTCAAGCTCTCCCTGGGCCTGCGCATCACCAACTCCCGCCGCGAGAACCTCCGCAAGGAACTCCACCGCGGTGTCGAGGTGCACCGGTTGCTCCGCACCGGCCTCGCCGAGCAGTGGCAGGCGGCCCACCCCGGCTTCGACATCGTCCGCGACCCCGCCTGGGTCGCCGTCGACGCCCCGGACGGCACCCCCGTCCAAGGACTCGACGTCCTGCTCCGCCACAACCCCTTCCGCTCCGGCGACGACGCCCTCTGCGTCGCCGCGCTCACCGCACCCCGCCCGTGGCCCGGCCGGATCGCGATGCGCTCCCGGCTCGCCGAGATCGTCTCCCGCCTCGCCGGCGCCACCGGCCGCTCCACTTCGGCCGTCTCCGCCGAGTGGTTCCTGCGCTACCTCGACCACGTCGTCCTGCCGGTGCTGGCGTTCGACGCGCTCGCCGGCGTGGCCCTCGAAGCGCACCAGCAGAACACCCTGGTGATCCTCGACCCCGCCGGCTGGCCCCTCGGCGGCCGCTACCGCGACAACCAGGGCTACTACTTCCGCGCCTCCCGCCGCGCGGAACTGGAGCACCGGCTCCCCGGCATCGGCGCCGCCAGCGACACCTTCGTCTCCGACGCCGTCACCGACGAACGCTTCGCGTACTACCTCGGCATCAACAACGTGCTCGGTCTCATCGGGGCCTTCGGATCCGCGCGGCTCGCCGACGAGCGCGTGCTCCTCGCCGCCTTCCGCCGCTTCCTCGGCAAGGCCGCAGGCCTCGGCCCGCTCCCCGCGCAACTGCTGGACTCGCCCACCCTGCGCTGCAAGGCGAACCTGCTCACCCGCCTGGGCGGCCTCGACGAGCTGGTCGGCCCCGTCGACACCCAGTCCGTGTACGTCACCATCGCCAACCCCCTTCACGATTGACGCGTCACCACCGACGCGGAGAAGAGCGCCGATGCCCTCCACCGACCAAACCATCGAACTTCGCCTCAACGCGCAGCTGCTGCCCCAGCTCGCCGAGGCCGACCTGCTGGACTCCCCGGCCGCCTGGGGGACCGCCACCACCGCGGCGGGAGCCTTCCGCCTCGAACCCGTACGGCTCGAACGCGACCTGGAACTCCTCACCCGCTGGATGAACGACCCCGAGGTGGCCGCCTACTGGGAACTCGGCGGCCCGGCCGCCGTCACCGCCGCCCACCTGCGGGCGCAGCTCGACGGCGACGGCCGCAGCATCCCCTGCCTCGGTCTCCTCGACGGCACGCCGATGAGCTACTGGGAGATCTACCGGGCCGACCTCGACCCGCTGTCCCGCCACTACCCGGCGCGCCCCCACGACACGGGTATCCATCTGCTTATCGGAGACGGCACGAACCGCGGCCGGGGTCTGGGCACCGCACTGCTGCGCGCCGTAGCCGACCTGGTCTTCGACAACCGGCCGCGCTGCACCCGCGTCATCGCCGAACCGGACATCCGCAACACCCCCTCCGTGACAGCCTTCCTGAACTCTGGCTTCCGTTCTCCCGCGGAAATCGACCTCCCCGAGAAGCGCGCCGCGCTGATGATCCGGGAACGGGCGCTGCGCAATCTCCTCTGAGTGCCGCCCCCGCAGTCCCGCATCGGCTCCAACCCGCCTCCCGCCTCCTGCCTGCCGCTTTCCGCGTTCTACTTCATGCCTCTCCACTTGATAACTCTGCGTGACGAAGCAAGGTTCCCGATCCTCCGAGGAGTCCCGTGCCGAATTTCCCCGCAGCTCCCGACTTCACGGAAACCACCGTGCCGCCGTCGCCCCAGCACCCCTGCACCCCGCCCGAAATCAACCCCGTGACCTGGGCCTTCGCCGGCCGCGCGCTCCTCGCCAAGATGCTCGGCGAGTTCGCGTACGAGGGGATCATCAGCCCCGTCCCGGCCCCGGCCCCGGCCGCTGGTGACGCCTGGACCCTCACCCTCGATGACGGCAGCAGCCTCGGCTTCCGTGCCCGCCGCCGCTCGTACGGCAGCTGGCAGGTCACCCCTGACACCCTCACCCTGACCCCGGCGCCGCCCTCCACCGGAGGCCCGAGCGCCAACGAAGGCCCGACCACCACCGGCAGCCCGACCACCATCGGAAGCCCGAGCGCCTCCGGTAGCCCGACCACCACCGGCAACGCCAGCGCCTCCGGCAGCCCGACCGCCTTCGGGGACCCGTACGCGTTCCTCATCCGCGCCCGCTCCCTCCTCGGCCTCGACGGCGCGACCCTCGGCCACCTCGTCCGCGAGCTCAGCGCCACCCTCGCCGCCGACGCCCGCATCGCCCACACCGCGCTCACCGCCGACGTCCTCGCCGACCTCGACTACGCCGAGCTCGAAGGCCACCAGACCGGGCACCCCTGGCTCGTCCTCAACAAGGGGCGCATCGGCCTCTCCGCCGCCGACACCGCCGCCTGGGCCCCCGAGGCTCGCACCCGCCAGCGCCTGCCCTGGCTCGCCGCGCACACCTCGCTCGCCGAGTACCGCGGCACGGCCGGCCTCGAAGACCCCGCGCGCCTCTACCGCGCCGAACTCGACCCCGTCACCCGCGCCGCCTTCGACCGGGCCCTGCGCGACCGGGGCCTCGACCCCAGCGGCTACCTCTACCTCCCCGTCCACCCCTGGCAGTGGGACGAGGTCGTGCTGCCCCTGTTCGCCCCGGCCCTCGCCTCCGGGGCGCTGGTCCCGCTGCCCGCCGATCCCGACGTACGCCTGCCACAGCAGTCCATCCGTACCTTCCTCAACCTCACCCGCCCCGACCGCCACAGCGTCAAACTGCCGCTCTCCGTCTTCAACACCATGGTCTGGCGCGGCCTGCCCTCCGACCTCACCCTCGCCGCCCCCGCCGTCACCTCCTGGATCCACTCCCTCCGCGACGCGGACCCCTTCCTGCGCGACGAATGCCGGGTGGTCCTGCTCGGCGAGGTCGCTTCCGTCACCGTCCGCCACCCCGTCTACGAGCAGCTGCCCGAGGTTCCGTACCAGTACAAGGAGCTCCTCGGGGCGATCTGGCGCGAGCCCCTCACCGGCCACCTCGCCCCCGGCGAGCGCGCCCGTACCCTCGCCTCCCTCCTCCACACCGACCCGCGCGGCCGCTCCTTCACCGCCGAACTCGTCGCCCGGTCCGGACTCGCCCCCACCGTCTGGCTCCAGCGGCTCTTCGCCGCCCTGCTGCCCCCGCTGCTCCGCTTCCTCTACCGCTACGGCACCGTCTTCTCCCCGCACGGCGAGAACGCGATCGTGATCTTCGACGAGCAGGACGTGCCGGTCCGGCTCGCGGTCAAGGACTTCGTCGACGACGTCAACATCAGCCGCGAGCCGCTGCCCGAGCACGCCTCCATGCCCGCCGAGGTCCGCGCCGCCCTGCTCACCGAGCCGCCCGCCTTCCTCACCCAGTTCATCCACTCCGGGCTGTTCATCGGCGTCTTCCGCTACCTCTGCGCCCTGTGCGAGGACCGGCTCGGCGTCCCGGAGACCGAGTTCTGGTCCCTCGTACGGGCCGAGATCCTCCGCCACCAGGCGCGTTTCCCGGAGCTCAAGGAGCGGTACGAGCTCTTCGACCTGCTCACCGAGCGGATCGACCGGCTCTGCCTGAACCGGAACCGGCTCCACGAGGACGGCTACCGCGACCGCCCCGACCGCCCGCACGCCGTCACCCACGGCACCGTGCCCAACCCGCTGCACCGGCCGTGATTCCTCGTCGATGCGGTCGCTGTCGGTGCCGCCCCTTAGGGTTGGCAGTGCTATGACGAAGCCCTCCCTCCCCGACCTGCTGCACGCCGCCGTCTCCGCCGTCGGCGGCACGGAGCGGCCCGGCCAGGTAGCCATGGCCGAAGCCGTGGGCGAAGCGATCGACGACAACTCCCACCGGCTGATCCAGGCCGGCACCGGCACCGGCAAGTCCCTCGGCTACCTGGTGCCGGCCCTCGCGCACGGCGAGCGCGTGGTCGTGGCGACCGCGACGCTGGCCCTGCAGCGGCAGCTCGTCGAGCGCGACCTGCCGCGCACGGTGGAGGCGCTGCACCCGCAGCTGCGCCGCCGCCCGCAGTTCGCCATGCTCAAGGGCCGCTCCAACTACCTGTGCCTCCACCGGCTGCACGAGGGAGCCCCGCAGGACGAGGAGGAAGGCCTCTTCGACCAGTTCGAGGCGGCCACCCCCACCAGCAAGCTCGGCAAGGACCTGCTGCGCCTGCGCGACTGGGCGGACGAGACCGAGACCGGCGACCGGGACGATCTGACCCCGGGCGTCTCGGACAAGGCCTGGGCGCAGATCTCGGTCTCCTCCCGGGAATGCCTGGGCGCCACGAAGTGCGCGTACGGGGCCGAGTGCTTCGCCGAGGCCGCCCGCGAGCGGGCCAAGCTCGCCGACGTCGTCGTCACCAACCACGCGCTGCTCGCCATCGACGCCATCGAGGGCGCCCCCGTGCTCCCGCAGCACGAGGTGCTGATCGTGGACGAGGCGCACGAGCTGGTCTCCCGGGTGACCGGGGTCGCCACCGGTGAGCTCACCCCCGGCCAGGTCAACCGCGCCGTCAAGCGGGCGGCCAAGCTGGTCGACGAGAAGAGCGCGGACTCCCTGCAGACCGCCTCCGAGTCCTTCGAGCGGGTCATGGAGCTGGCGCTCCCGGGCCGGCTGGAGGAGATCCCGGAGGACCTCGGCTACGCGCTGATGGCCCTGAGGGACGCCGCGCGCAATGTCATCTCGGCGATCGGCTCCACCCGCGACAAGTCCGTCCACGACGAGGACGCCGTCCGCAAGCAGGCCCTCGCCGCCGTGGAGAACATCCACACCGTGGCCGAGCGGATCAGCAACGGCTCCGAGTACGACGTCGTCTGGTACGAGCGCCACGACCGGTTCGGCGCCACCCTCCGGGTCGCCCCGCTGTCCGTGTCCGGGCTGCTCAGGGAGAAGCTGTTCGAGGACCGCTCGGTGGTCCTCACCTCCGCCACCCTCAAGCTGGGCGGCGACTTCAACGGTGTCGCAGCCTCGCTGGGCCTGTCCCCGGAGGGCGTCGAGGGGGACGACGTGCCGGTCTGGAAGGGCCTGGACGTCGGCTCTCCGTTCGACTACCCGAAGCAGGGCATCCTGTACGTCGCCAAGCACCTGGCCACGCCGGGCCGCGAGGGCACCCGCGGCGACATGATGGACGAGCTCGCCGAGCTGATCGAGGCGGCCGGCGGCCGTACTCTCGGACTCTTCTCGTCCATGCGCGGCGCCAAGGCGGCCGCCGAGGAACTGCGCGGCCGGCTCGACAACCCGATCCTGCTCCAGGGCGAGGAGACGCTGGGCGAGCTGATCAAGGCCTTCGCCGCGGATCCGAAGACCTGCCTGTTCGGCACGCTCTCGCTCTGGCAGGGCGTGGACGTGCCCGGCCCGAGCTGCCAGCTGGTGGTGATGGACCGGATCCCGTTCCCGCGCCCGGACGACCCGCTGATGAGCGCCCGGCAGAAGTCGGTCGAGGAGCACGGCGGCAACGGCTTCATGGCCGTCGCGGCCACCCACGCGGCGCTGCTGATGGCGCAGGGCGCGGGCCGGCTGGTACGGGCCTCCGGCGACCGGGGTGTCGTGGCCGTGCTGGACCCCCGGCTGGCCACGGCCCGGTACGGGAGCTTCCTGCGGGCCACGCTGCCGGACTTCTGGTACACCACGGACCGCAACCAGGCCCGTCGCTCACTGGCCGCCATCGACGCCGGCGCCCAGGCCGAGGGCAAGTAGCTCAGCCGTGCATTGAGCGACCCGAACGGCGAGGGACCGCCTCCGCGAGAGCGGCGGCGGTTCAGCCGGGCTCAGCCGCAGAAAAGACGACAGCTCCGGGACCGGCGCAGTAGGTCCCGGAGCTGGATGGGGGCGCGGGCTTTCAGACCCGGCGCAGTACCGCGACGACCTTGCCGAGGATGGTCGCCTCGTCACCGGGGATCGGCTGGTACGCGGCGTTGTGCGGGAGGAGCCAGACATGGCCGTCCTCGCGCTTGAAGCGCTTGACGGTGGCCTCGCCGTCCAGCATGGCGGCGACGATGTCGCCATTCTCCGCGACGGGCTGGCGGCGGACCGTGACCCAGTCGCCGTCACAGATGGCGGCCTCGATCATCGAGTCGCCGACGACCTTGAGGACGAAGAGCTCGCCGTCACCGACGAGCTGGCGGGGGAGCGGGAACACGTCCTCCACCGACTCCTCGGCGAGGATCGGGCCGCCGGCCGCGATCCGGCCGACCAGGGGAACGTAGGAGGCCGCGGGCTTGCCCGTGGTGTCCGTGGGCTGCGAGCTCGGCTGGTCGGAGCCGCGCACCTCGTACGCCCGGGGGCGGTGCGGGTCGCGGCGCAGGAAGCCCTTGCGCTCCAGGGCCATCAGCTGGTGCGCGACCGACGACGTGCTCGACAGGCCGACCGCCTGGCCGATCTCCCGCATCGACGGCGGGTAACCCCGCCGCTGCACGGAGTCCCGAATGACCTCGATGACCCTCCGCTGCCGGTCCGTGAGCCCCGAGCTGTCGGCGCGGATGCCTGGAGGGCGACCTGGCAGCGAGCGGGCGGGCCGTACGGGCTCCGCCTCCGGGTTCAGGCTTGCGTCGTTCATGGCATGCACCGGCTCAAGTCGGCTCTGGGAGCGGTTCTGGGCAGTGATGGTGGCGGCACTGTCTGCGGTGGTGGTCACGTCGGCCCCTCTCGAAATGTTCTCCCTAGCTGGACAACGGTAGTTGCTTTCGAAAGGTTGCGCCAAACACACGTTCGAGTGAAAAATCGCAGATCGCTCGTCGTGGTCACAGCGTGAGGTGTATGGACAATCGGTCCGCCGAACGCGGGTTCGGACCCGGCTCCGCTGCTTACGGTACCCTTCCGCGTCGGGCCGCCACCGTGCCGGCAGTGGCCAGTGTGGCACCGGCAGGCCGCGAATCCGGCCGTCGGACGCCGCGACACGCGGCGCGTCAAAATCCACCACAACCCAAGATCTAGTGGTTTGATGAGCGCTGCCACCCAGAGGTTGTGGTCCTCGGTCAATCGGAGGCCGTGGCATCGCATATGCTTGTGGCTGCTTCACGGGTCCCCGGCAGAGTCTCCTCTCTACCGTTCAGGGACGCCGTGGGGTGATTCAGTCGTGCCAAGAGGGAGGGTGAGGGAACCATGCACTGCCCCTTCTGCAGGCACCCCGACAGCCGTGTCGTCGACAGCCGCACCACGGACGACGGCACGTCGATTCGTCGGCGCCGTCAGTGCCCCGACTGCTCCCGTCGTTTCACGACGGTGGAGACGGCCTCGCTGATGGTGATCAAGCGCAGTGGGGTCACCGAACCCTTTAGCCGCACCAAGGTCATCTCTGGCGTCCGCAAGGCGTGCCAGGGACGGCCGGTCACCGAGGACGCCCTCGCCAAACTCGGCCAGCGGGTCGAGGAGGCGGTGCGCGCCACCGGGAGTGCCGAGCTGACCACCCATGACGTGGGTCTGGCCATACTCGGCCCCTTGCAGGAGCTCGATCTAGTCGCCTACCTGCGCTTCGCATCCGTGTACAAAGCGTTCGACACCCTTGAAGACTTCGAGACCGCCATCGCGGAACTCCGCGTGCCGCGGTCTCACCCCGATGAGTGCGAGCAGGGTGGGGCCGCCCAGGTCCCCGTGCCCGCCTCCGCCGCCGACTGATCGGACGACCGCAGCACAGCGCGGCCCGTCTGCCCGGCCAGGCGAAGAGACGTAGATACAAGACACAGCACCGTGCCTCGGAATAACGCTGGCACTTTAGGGCGTTTTTGCCCGCATATGGGAGGCGGCATGACAGAGACGGCGAGCGGCTCGGCACGAGGTTCCCGCGCCAAGGGGACCAAGGCTGCCAAGGGCGGCCTGCGTATCGAGCGCATCCACACCACCCCGGGCGTGCACCCTTACGACGAGGTGAGCTGGGAGCGCCGTGACGTCGTCATGACCAACTGGCGCGACGGCTCGGTCAACTTCGAGCAGCGTGGCGTCGAGTTCCCCGACTTCTGGTCGGTGAACGCGGTCAACATCGTCACCAGCAAGTACTTCCGCGGCGCGGTCGGCACCCCGCAGCGTGAAACCGGTCTGAAGCAGCTGATCGACCGGATCGTGAAGACGTACACGAAGGCCGGCGAGGACTTCGACTACTTCGCCTCGCCCGCCGACGTGGAGATCTTCGAGCACGAGCTGACGTACGCGCTCCTGCACCAGATCTTCAGCTTCAACTCGCCGGTGTGGTTCAACGTCGGCACGCCCCAGCCGCAGCAGGTCTCCGCCTGCTTCATCCTGTCCGTCGACGACTCCATGGAGTCGATCCTCGACTGGTACAAGGAAGAGGGCATGATCTTCAAGGGCGGCTCCGGCGCCGGCCTGAACCTCTCCCGCATCCGTTCCTCCAAGGAGCTCCTCTCCTCCGGCGGCAACGCCTCCGGTCCGGTCTCCTTCATGCGCGGCGCCGACGCCTCCGCCGGAACGATCAAGTCGGGCGGCGCCACCCGCCGCGCGGCCAAGATGGTCGTCCTGGACGTGGACCACCCGGACGTCGAGGCCTTCATCGAAACCAAGGTGAAGGAGGAGGAGAAGATCCGCGCCCTGCGCGACGCGGGCTTCGACATGGACCTGGGCGGCGACGACATCACGTCCGTCCAGTACCAGAACGCCAACAACTCCGTCCGTGTGAACGACGAGTTCATGACGGCCGTCGAGAACGGCACCCAGTTCGGCCTGCGTTCCCGCATGACCGGCGAGGTCATCGAGAAGGTCGACGCCAAGGCGCTCTTCCGCAAGCTCGCCGAGGCGGCGTGGGCCTGCGCCGACCCGGGCATCCAGTACGACGGTGTGATCAACAACTGGCACACCTGCCCGGAGTCCGGCCGCATCACCGCGTCCAACCCCTGCAGCGAGTACATGCACCTGGACAACACGTCCTGCAACCTCGCCTCGCTGAACCTGATGAAGTTCCTGAACGACGACGGCAAGGGCAACCAGTCCTTCGACGCCGAGCGCTTCGCCAAGGTCGTCGAGCTCGTCATCACCGCGATGGACATCTCCATCTGCTTCGCGGACTTCCCGACGCAGAAGATCGGCGAGAACACCCGCGCCTTCCGCCAGCTGGGCATCGGCTACGCCAACCTCGGCGCCCTGCTGATGGCCACCGGTCACGCGTACGACTCGGACGGCGGCCGCACCCTCGCCGCGTCGATCACCTCGCTGATGACCGGTACCGCGTACAAGCGCTCCGCCGAGCTGGCCGCCATCGTCGGCCCGTACGACGGCTACGCCCGCAACGCCGACGCCCACAAGCGCGTCATGAAGCAGCACGCCGACGCCAACGCCACCGCGCCGCGCACCCAGGACCTGGACAACATCATCTGGGCCGCGGCCACCGAGGCCTGGCAGGACGTCCTGCGCCTCGGCGAGAAGAACGGCTTCCGCAACTCCCAGGCCTCCGTCCTCGCGCCGACCGGCACCATCGGTCTCGCGATGTCCTGCGACACCACGGGTGTCGAGCCGGACCTGGCCCTGGTCAAGTTCAAGAAGCTCGTCGGCGGCGGCTCGATGCAGATCGTCAACGGCACCGTCCCGCAGGCCCTGCGCCGCCTGGGTTACCAGGAGGAGCAGATCGAGGCGATCGTCACCCACATCGCCGAGCACGGCGTCGTGGTCGACGCCCCGGGCCTGAAGACCGAGCACTACGAGGTCTTCGACTGCGCCATGGGCGAGCGTTCCATCTCCGCGATGGGCCACGTCCGCATGATGGCCGCGATCCAGCCCTGGATCTCGGGCGCGATCTCGAAGACGGTCAACATGCCGGAGACGGCGACCGTCGAGGAGATCGAGGAGATCTACTTCGAGGCGTGGAAGATGGGCGTCAAGGCGCTCGCGATCTACCGCGACAACTGCAAGGTCGGCCAGCCCCTCTCCGCCAAGAAGAAGGAGGAGGAGAAGGAGGAGGTCACCGCCAAGACGGAGGAGACCATCCGCGCCGCCGTCGAGAAGGTCATCGAGTACCGGCCCGTCCGCAAGCGACTCCCCAAGGGCCGCCCGGGCATCACCACCTCCTTCACCGTGGGTGGCGCCGAGGGCTATATGACCGCCAACTCCTACCCGGACGACGGTCTGGGCGAGGTCTTCCTGAAGATGTCCAAGCAGGGTTCCACCCTCGCGGGCATGATGGACGCCTTCTCGATCGCCGTCTCGGTCGGTCTGCAGTACGGCGTGCCGCTGGAGACCTACGTCTCGAAGTTCACGAACATGCGCTTCGAGCCGGCCGGTATGACGGACGACCCGGACGTGCGGATGGCGCAGTCGATCGTCGACTACATCTTCCGTCGCCTGGCGCTGGACTTCCTGCCCTTCGAGACCCGCTCGGCGCTCGGCATCCACACCGCCGATGAGCGTCAGCGCCACCTCGACACCGGGTCGTACGAGCCGCTGGACGAGGAGATCGACACGGAGTCCCTGAGCCAGTCGGCTCCGCTGACCGCGGTCCCGTCGGTCCCGAAGCCCATGGCGGTCATCGAGGTCCCGGCCCCGAAGACGGCGCACTCCAGCGCCGAACTGGTCGAGATGCAGCTCGGCGTCTCCGCCGACGCCCCGCTCTGCTTCTCCTGCGGTACGAAGATGCAGCGCGCCGGCTCCTGCTACATCTGCGAGGGCTGCGGCTCCACCAGCGGCTGCAGCTGAGCGACTGAGTGACTGACGGAGCGGGGACCGGCCACGGGCCGGTCCCCGCTCCGGCGTCTGTCCGGGTCACCGCCGCCGGGCAAAAGGCCTTGTGCCCGCGGGGACGGCTCCGGCACGCTCACCTGCGACGAAAACGGCAGGGGTGGGGGACGTGGCAGACGGTTTCGCCGGATCCAAGAAGGAAATGAACGCGGGGGCCCAGGCGGTCGCGGCGGTGGTGGCGGTCGGGGGCGTCCTGGGGGGCGCGTGGGGGCTGGGGGAAGTCTTCGAGCTGCGGCAGCCGCTCAAGGACGTCAAACCGGCCGTCTGCTCGACCACCAAGGACGAACTGCCCGCGGAGTACGCCTCCGGAGCGAAGCTGTGCGCGGCGCTGAACCGCCCCGACCTTCCGGCGCTCCTCGGAACGCCTGCGGAGCAGCCGCTGAACGCCACGGGCAACGGGTGGTGGATCACCTTCGGCAGCGGCGCCAAGATCGCCGCATCCGAGGCGAAGGTCCAGCTGAAGACCCACACCGTGCAGGTTTCGGCGTCCTACGACGACCTCCCGGTCGACCAGGCGGTCGAGGTCCTGGGTGTGACCGCCCAGAAGCAGACGGTCCTGGGACACCCGGCCGTCCTCTACTCGTACCCGACCATCGCCATCACCTTCAACTTCGGCAACGGCAAGACCGACAGTGGGCCCGGCGGCATCGCCCGCCACGTCATGGTCGCCGCCGATGCGAAGGGCGGCGGCGGGACCTCCTTCGACGTGGTCGTCTGGCGTGAGGACGGCACACTGCCCGATGACATGGCGCTGCTCCGCGTCGCCGAGCAGGTGCTGCCGACGGTCCCGGGGTGGAGCGCCGGCTGACCGAGGGCGCGCCAGCCGGCCTGGGGCCCGCCCGGCGAGGCGGTGTGCGCGCGGGACGGGTGGGACGGGTGGGGCGCCGGGCGGGCGGAAAGCCGGTTGGAGGGGGAGGCCTTCGCGCCGATCATGGTGGGCAGCGGGACGCCTCAGCGCCCGCGTCGTGTGCGCGGGAGCGGGGGAGACATGTGGAGCGGTGACGAGCTGGATCTGGACGCCTATCTGGCGCGGATCGGGTACGACGGACCCGTCGGGGGCGACGGGGAACTCAGTGCGGACCTCGCGACGTTGTACGCGGTGCACTGGGCGCACACCGCCGCCATCACCTTCGAGAGCCTGGACGTCCTGCTCGGCCGCCCCGTCGCGCTGGACATCAAGGCCCTTCAGGACAAGATCGTGCGGGGCCGTCGCGGCGGCTACTGCTACGAGCAGAACTCGCTGCTGGCCGCTGCCCTGGAGCGGATCGGCTTCGAGGTCTCCGGGCGCGGTGCCCGCAACCGCACCCGAGGGGACACCCTGCTGGCGGTGACGCACGCCGTCCTCGTCGTCACCGTTGACGGTGAACCCTGGCTGTGCGATGCCGGGTTCGGTTACCTGGGGCCGCGTGAGCCCGTCCCGCTGGCGCGCCCCGGGGCCGAAATCCGGCAGGGGGCATGGACGTACACCGTCCGCGAGGAGGACGGCGGTGTCCTCGCGCTGTGCCTGCGGCGCGAGGGAACCTGGCGCGAGCTGTACGCGTTCTCCCCCCAGCACTACCACCCCGTCGACTACGTGGTGCTGAACCACTACAGCTCCTCGCACCCCCGCTCCGCCTTCATCGGGCAGGTCATCGTCCAGCTCCCGGGCGACGCCGTCCGGCTGGCTCTCGTCGGGCGGGAACTCACCCGCCTGTACCCCGACGGGCGCACGGAACGGCAGCCGGTGGCGCCCGGCGAACTGGTGCCACTGCTCGCCCGGGAGTTCGGGCTTCGGCTGTCCGAGCGGGATGCGGCGGAACTGGTCCTGATCAACCGCGCCGAGGACTGACCGGGGCCGCGTCGGGCCCGTACGATGGCGCGGTGCTGGTCAAGTGGATTCGCTGCACGGTGACGGACCGACGCGGGTTCGAGCGCGGGCAGCGCAAATGGGCGGGGCTTCCCGGCGAGCCGGGATTCCGGGGGCAGGGCGGTGGCTGGAGCCGAGGGCGACAGGGGGTGGCGCATGTCTTCACGTTCTGGGAGAGCCGTTCCTTCTACGACTCCTTCATGGCGCGCTCGCACGACCGGCTGGCCGCTTCCCAGAACGGCACCTACACCGCGATGCGGGTCACCCTCTTCGACCACCGCTTCGACGTGAAGACGGGCTTCGAGCCGCGCTTCACCGACGCCGACGTGGTCCGCGTCGCGCACACCCGGGTACGGGAGGGGCGCGTGGACCACTTCGCCCACATGCAGGAGAAGGTGTGGAACCCGGCCATGGCGGGCTCGCCGGGCATGATCCGCGGCCTCTTCGGGGAGGCCCCCGGCCGGGAGTTCCTCGTCCTGTCGATGTGGCGCGCGGCCGCCGAGCACGGCAAGTACCGTCCGGAGCGGGTCGAACGCCTCTCGCTGCGCGCCCAGACCGAAGCCGACGTGGAGGCCCTCACGGGTGACGTCGTCGACCTCGAACCGTCCTGGACGGTATGACCGTACGACGGTAGGCGCCGGGCCGGCCCGACCGGCGTGCCCGGGTGTTCGCTCCACCGGGTGCCGCATAGGGTCGTGGAATGGCAAGACCACGGCGCATCGTCCTCGTCCGACACGGGGAATCGGAGGGCAACCTCGATGACACGGTGTACGAGCGGGAGCCCGACCACGCCCTGCGCCTGACCCCGGCCGGGCGCGCGCAGGCCGCCGAGACCGGCGTACGGCTGCGCGAGCTGTTCGGCGACGAGACCATCAGCGCGTACCTCTCCCCCTACCGCCGGACCCTGCAGACCTTCCGGGAACTGCGCCTGGACCCGGTGCGCGTCCGGGTGCGCGAGGAGCCCAGGCTGCGCGAACAGGACTGGGGCAACTGGCAGGACCGCGACGACGTCCGGCTCCAGAAGGCCTACCGCGACGCCTACGGCCATTTCTTCTACCGGTTCGCGCAGGGCGAGTCCGGAGCGGACGTGTACGACCGGGTCGGGTCCTTCCTGGAGAGCCTCTACCGCAGTTTCGAGGCACCGGACCACCCGGAGAACGTGCTGCTGGTGACGCATGGGCTGACGATGCGGCTGTTCTGCATGCGCTGGTTCCACTGGTCGGTGGCCGAGTTCGAGGCATTGTCCAACCCGGGGAACGGCGAGTACCGGGTGCTGCTGCGGGGGCCGGACGGCCGGTACCGGATGGACCGCCCGTTTGAGCGCTGGACCACACCCGAGCCTTATGACCTGGACGGCTAGAGTGACGCGGGATGACCTCTGACTCCTCTTCCGAAAGGCGCTACGCACGCGCCATGGCCAGCCTCCGAGGGCTGGCTCTGGGTGACGCCCTGGGCTCCCAGTACTTCGTCCCCGTCAACTACCCCCTGCTCAAGCGCCGTGAGGTGCCGGCGGGCAACGACCCCTGGCAGTGGACCGACGACACCGAGATGGCCTGCTCGGTCGTGGCCGTCCTCGCCGAACACGGCCGCGTCGACCAGGACGCCCTCGCGCTCTCCTTCGCCCACCACCACGACTTCGACCGCGGCTACGGCCCTGCCGTGAACCGCATGCTCCGCCTGGTCCGCGAGGGCGCGGACTGGCGCACGCTGGCGGCCGAACTCTTCAACGGGCAGGGCTCGTGGGGCAACGGCGCCGCCATGCGGATCGCGCCGCTCGGCGCCTGGTACGCCGATGACCCCGAGCAGGCCACCCACCAGGCGGAGATTTCCGCCTACACCACGCACCAGCACCGCGAGGCGGTGTGCGGGGCGATGGCCGTCGCCGCCGCGGCCGCGCTGGCGGCGAACCCGGCGGGCCCGCCGGCCGCCGCCGACCTGCTGGACGGGGTCATCGCCCTGGTGCCGCGCAGCGCGGTGGGCGCCGGGCTGCGGCGGGCGCGGGACATGCTGGATTACGGCGACGCGACGACGGTCGCCGCGGTCCTGGGCTGTGGGCGCCGTACCAGCGCCCACGACACCGTGCCGTTCGCCCTGTGGTCGGCGGCGCGCTCGCTCGACGACTACGAGCGGGCGTTCTGGACGACCGCGCAGGTGGGCGGGGACGTCGACACGACCTGCGCCATCGTCGGCGGGGTGCTGGGGGCGCGCGGGGACGCGGTGCTGCCGGAGGCCTGGCTGGCCCGCACCGAGACGCTGCCGGGCTGGCTGCCGGAGTCCGCGCGGCACTGACATCGCGGCGCTGACGCTACGGCGCTGACGCTATGCCCGAGCCGGGGCGCCGTACCCGGCTCTGGTTTGTCACGGTCCTGCCACAGGGGTCCCGTGCGGCTGGTCAAAGCCGCACGTCACAGGCCTACCCTGTCCGCTTCGCCGCCTCCAGTGGAACCAGTGGGGCGGCCGACAGGGGAGGGGAACCCGATGTCAGAGAACGCCGATGAGGTGGACTCCGGGGCGGCCGAGGGGGCTGTGGCCGGAGGGGCTGCCGTTCAGGGGTCTGCGGCTCAAGGGTCTGCGGCTCAGGGGTCTGCGGCTCAGGGGTCTGCGGCCGAACCGGTGAAGCCGGGCTCGCCGGCACAGGCCGGGTCAGGGGCGGGGGTCGCGGCGGCGGCCGGCGGGGGCGGCGCGACCGCAACGCCGGCGACCGCTCCGGCGGCCGGGGGCGCGCACGCCGGGGCCGCCGCTTCCGCCGGCCCGGCCGCGGCGGGTGCCGGTGCCGGCGGGCCGGTCGGGGGAGGCCCTGCGGGGGCCTTCGACGCCTCCGCGTGGCAAGCCCGGCAGGCGCAGATCCAGCAGCAGCGTGCCCGGGCCGCCGCGCCTGCGGCCTGGGCGGTACGGATCCGCCCCGCCGAGGCGGCCCCGATCCGGAACGCCACGCTCATCGCCGCCCTCGTCGCCGGCATCGCCGCCGCCCTGCTGCTGGGCGACGGTATGGGCCCCGGCCTGCTGGTCGCCGTACTGCCCGCGATCGCCGCCGCCTACTTCGCCGCCCGCGCCGCCGGCCGCAAGGCCCGCCCGTGGACCGTGGTGTGGGCCGTCGGCTGCGTGGCCCTGCTCGTCGTGCCGGCGCTGCGCGACTCCGCCTGGCCGGCCACGCTGGCGATCCTCTCCGCCGTATCCCTCGCCTCGCTCGCCCTGCACGGCGTCCGGACCTGGCCCGGCGTGCTGTTCAGCCCGTTCGGCTTCGTCGACTCCGCCGTCAACGGCGTCGGCTGGGCCTGGACCGGCCTGCGCTCCCGCAGCGGCGGGCTCAGCCGGGACCGCTGGCTGCCCGTCGCCAAGGCGGCCGCCGTGGCCCTCGGCCTGCTCGTGGTCTTCGGCACGCTGTTCGCCTCCGCCGACGCCGCGTTCGCCGACCTGCTCGGCGATCTGACGCCCGAGGTCTCCGTCGGCGACGGGCCGGTCCGGATCCTGCTCTTCGTCCTCGGCGCCGTCCTCGCGCTCGCCGCCGCCCGCACCACGGCGGCCCCGCTGCGCTGGGACCGGATCCGGATCGCCCCCGGCACGGCGCGCTCCCGCCTCGAATGGGCGCTTCCGCTGGTCGTCCTCAACCTGCTGTTCGCCGGCTTCAACGCCGTTCAGCTGGCCGTCCTGTTCGGCGGCTACGACAAGGTCCTCAAGAGCACCGGCCACCGGAGCTACGCCGAGTACGCCCAGCAGGGCTTCTGGCAGCTCCTCTGGGCCACCCTGCTCACCCTCGTCGTGATCGCGCTCGCCCTGCGCTGGGCACCGCGCGGCGGAGCCGGAGACCGCCGCTTCGTACGCGCCGTCCTCGGCACCCTGTGCGCGCTGACCCTGGTCGTGGTCGCCTCCGCGCTGCGCCGGATGGACTTCTACGTGGACGCGTACGGGCTGACCCGGCTGCGGGTTTCGGTGGCCGCCATGGAGCTGTGGCTCGGGCTGGTCCTCGTACTGATCATGGCCGCCGGGGTGTTCGGCGCCCGCTGGCTGCCCCGCGCGGTCGCGGGGAGCGCGGCTGCGGCCGTACTGGCCTTCGGGCTGCTGTCCCCGGACGGCATGGTCGCCGAGCGGAACGTGACCCGCTTCCAGCAGGACGCCAAGATCGACCTCGCCTACTTCCAGTCCCTGTCTGCGGACGCCGCCCCTGCCCTTGACCGGCTGCCCGAGCCGCAGCGCTCGTGCGCCCTGCGCGGGATCAACGACGATCTGGCCGAGGCCGGCGACGTGCCCTGGTACGCCATGAGCCTCGGCGAGTACCGGGCCAGGAAGATCCTGCGCGAGCGCCCGCTGAAGGCCTCGTACGAGGACTGCTCGCGCCTCGGCACGTTCGGCAGCCGCGTCGAACCGTAAGCTCCGGGGGATTTGCGTACGGGGCCGGGTGCGCGGGATCGTTTCCCCGCGCACCCGGCCCCGTAGGGCTCAGGCCGCCGGACCCGCCTTCGCGGCGACCCCGCCCAGGGCGTCCAGGTCGCTCTTGCGCACCCGGATCATCAGCACCGCGGTGGCGAGGGCGAGGCCCGCCATGGCGACGGCCGCGATGAACGCGGTGGAGATGCCCTGGGTCAGCACGTAGTCGCCCCAGGGGTCGGGCAGCCGCCCGGTCTCCTTGAACGCGGCCAGCTGACCCGGGTCGGCCCGGGCCATGAACGCGGGCACCTGCTGCTCGGCCTCGTGGCGCGAGGCCGTGCCGAAGACGGTGACCAGGATGGACAGCCCCAGCGAACCACCGACCTGCTGGCTGGCGTTGAGCAGCCCCGAGGCCGCGCCCGCCTCCTGCGGCGCCACGCCCGAGACGGCGGTCAGGGTGAGGGTCACGAAGTTGAGGCCCATGCCGAAGCCGAACAGCAGCATCGGGCCGAGCACCCCGGACAGGTAGGAGCTGTCGGTGGTGATGAAGGTCAGCCAGGTGAGCCCGGTTCCGGTGAGGGCGGCTCCGGTGACCATGAACGGCTTGGGCCCGAAGCGCGGCAGGAAGCGCTGTGAGAGCCCGGCCGCCGTGATGATCGCCGCGGTCACGGGCAGGAAGCCGAGTCCGGACTGGATCGGCGAGAAACCCAGCACGTTCTGCACGAACTGGACGATGAAGAAGAACATGCCGAACATCGCGGCCGCGAGCCCCAGCATGATCAGGTAGGTGCCGGCCCGATTGCGGTCGGCGAACATCCGCAGCGGAATGATCGGTTCCTGAGCCCTGGCCTCGACGGCGACGAACAGGCCGAGCAGGACGAGGGCCGCGGCGAAGGAGCCGATGGTGAGGGGGTCGCGCCAGCCGTCCTCGGAGGCGCGGATGAACCCGTAGACGAGCGAGGCCATGCCGCCGGTGGAGGTGAGCGCTCCGGTGATGTCGAAGCGGCCGGGGTGACGTTCGGACTCGCTGATGTACAGGGGGGCGAGGACCGCGATCAGTATGCCGATCGGCACGTTGACGAAGAGGACCCAGCGCCAGTCGAGCCACTCGGTCAGCATGCCGCCGGTCAGCAGGCCGATCGCGCCGCCGCCCGCGGAGACCGCGGCGAACACCCCGAAGGCCCGGTTCCGCTCGGGCCCTTCGGCGAAGGTGGTGGTGATCAGGGCCAGCGAGGTCGGCGAGGCGATGGCCCCGCCGACGCCCTGGAGCGCGCGGGCCGCGAGCAACTCCCAGGGCTCCTGGGCGAAGCCGCCGAGGAGGGAGGCGAGGGTGAAGAGCAGGATTCCGGCCATGAAGACGCGGCGCCGGCCCAGGATGTCGCCGGCCCGGCCGCCCAGCAGCAGCAGACCGCCGAAGGTCAGGGTGTACGCGCTCAGCACCCAGGACAGGTCGGTGGTGGAGAAGGAGAGGGCGGTCTGGATGTGCGGGAGCGCGATGTTCACGATCGTCGCGTCGAGGACGACCATCAGCTGGCACGCGGCGATGACGAGGAGTGCCATTCCGGAGCGGCCCTCGCGGCGGGCCGCGCCGGGTATCGGGGACGTGGCGAGTTGCGAGCTTGTCACTGAGGATCCCCCCAAAGTGAAATAGTGAACGCATCCGTTCACTGAAGGACCAAAGTAGGAGCCAGCCTTAGTGAACGCAAGCGTTCACTAAGGCTGAAAACACGTGCGGGGGACGCGCGTGCGGGTCGGAGGTGTGGGTGATGGTGGATTCGCGCTGGCCGGTGGCGTCACCGGAGGTGTCGCCGGGGCGCAGACGGGGCCCCGAACTCGAACGGGCGATTCTCGACGCCGCTTTGGAGCAGCTGGGCACGGTCGGCTGGAACGCGCTCACCATGGAGGGCGTCGCGGCCGGGGCGCAGACCGGCAAGGCGGCGCTCTACCGGCGCTGGGGCTCGAAGGCGGACCTCGTGGCCGAGGTGCTGCGCACCCGGCTGCCCCCGATCGGTGAGATCCCCGATTCCGGATCGATCCGCGAGGAGCTCCGGGAGCTGTGTGTGCGGATGCGCGGCGCCATGGACACACGGGCCGGTCAGGCCCTGCGCGCGGTTCTTCACGAATGCGACCACGCGGACGCCGACCGGTTCCGCGAGGTCATCCGGGACGGGCTGCACAGGCCCGCCCATCGCTTGATCGAAGAGCTCATTCGGCGTGGAATCAGGCGGGGCGATGTCCGGCCGGATGCGGACAGTCCACTGGTCTCCGACGTCATTCCGGCGATGCTGATGTATCGCGCGAAGGTGTGCGGGAGCGAATGGCGGGACGCGGAGATCGCGGACTTGATCGATCATGTGATGGTGCCGCTGCTCCGCGTCTGACCCGGCGCCGGAGTGAGGGCGCCGATCCGCTTGCGGGCTTGCCCGGGGCCGGGGTGTGCAGGCGGCGCGCGGCGGCGTAACCTTGCTGGCGCCATGCCGTACGAAGCACCCACCCACACCGTCGAACGCTCCCTCCGTGCAACCACCGGCGCCAAGGTCATCGCCGGGGTCGACGAAGTCGGACGAGGGGCCTGGGCCGGTCCCGTCACCGTGTGCGCGGCGATCACCGGTCTGCGCCGGCCGCCCGCAGGACTCACCGACTCCAAACTGCTCACCCCGAAGCGGCGTGACGCGCTCCTCGACGTCCTGGAGGACTGGGTCACCGCCCACGCCCTGGGGCACGCCTCCCCGGAGGAGATCGACGAGCTGGGCATGACGGCCGCCCTGCGCCTCGCGGCGGTGCGCGCCCTGGAAGCGCTGCCGGTGCGGCCCGACGCGGTGATCCTCGACGGCAAGCACGACTACCTCGGGGGATCCTGGCGGGTCCGCACGGTGATCAAGGGCGACCAGTCCTGCGTCGCCGTCGCCGCCGCCTCGGTGATCGCCAAGGTCCGGCGCGACCGGATGATGGCGCACATAGGCGAACAGGGCGACGGAATCGAGGACTTCGCGTTCGCCGCCAACGCCGGATACCCCTCGCCCGTGCACCGGGCCGCCCTGGAGCAACTGGGGCCCACCCCGTACCACCGGCTCTCGTGGTCGTACCTCGACGCGCTGCCGCAATGGCGGCACTTGAAGAAGGTACGGCGCAGCGAGGAAGCGATGGAGCTGGAAAACGGAGGCCAACTCGGCTTCGATTTCTGATCGCACCCACGTGCCACCCACCGGTACGTTTCGTACCGGTGTTTGATAGACATCAACTCATGCCTCTCACCCCCGCCATCGAGGAGCCTCAGATTCACGAGAGTGCCCAGGGTCCCCGCGTCACGCCGGCCGCGAGCCGCACCGCGCAGACCCCCCGCCCCGTACCTGGTCCGCGTCCCGCCGCCGTACCCCGGCCCGGACGCCCCGGTCCCGCCCGGCCCGCCCCGCCCGCGCAGCGCGCGCCGCAGGCCGCCACCCCCGGACCCGTTCCCGCAGCTCCCGCTGCCCCCACCACTCCGTCCGTCTCGGCGTCGGTGCCGCAGGTCCAGCTGATCCCTGCCTCCGTCGAGGGCGCGCTGGACGCGGCCGAGGAGGCCGTGGACCTGCTGCTCGACACCGGGCGCGCGCCCGGCGACATCCTGGTTCTGACCACCGGCGACCCGCACCCGTGGGCCACGCACGAGCTGTCCTTCGGCGAGGAGTCCTACTGGGCTCAGCACGACGCCGGGGACGACGTCTTCTACGCGGACGCGGCGCAGGTCCAGCGTGCCGCCGGCCGTCCCGTCGTGGTGTTCGCGGCCAACGGCGGACCGCTCGATGCCGCCACCGGCGCTCTGCCGGTCGCGCTCGCGCGGGCCGGTGCGCTCCTGATCGTGTGCGGCGACGCGCAGCAGATCAACTCCGTGCTGGGCGCGGGCGTCTGACGCCTCGTGTCCCGGCGCGGGCGAGGGGCGGGGCGGGCCAGGTGCCGGCCCCGCTGAAGTCCGAGGCCTGACCCGCCGTACGCCCGGTTCCGGGTGTGCGGCTGTTCGGCCTGCCCGCGGTGACGTGTCCGTGCGCCCGTCCGCGTAAGCCCGCGCGCCCGGGACTGCCGGCGCGGGCCGCGGCCGTACGGGGACCGGCGCCGCGGTCTGCCGACGGCCCGGCGCGCTGTCCTTCGGCTGCCGATGAGCGGCGTGCTGCCGTCAGCTGCTCAGCGTGCTGCGGTCCGGCGCAGGGCTTCGGTCGCGCTGCCGCCGGTGCGCAGGGTCAGGGGCGCGAGGTCGGTCGTGATGTCACCGAGGCGTTCGGGTCGCGAGTCCGAACTGGGCCGTCTGCCGCCCCGGCCTTCGCCGAGCACCTGCCAGCCGCCGTGGGTCAGCGTGATGTACGCGCCGCAGCGCAGCCCGTGCAGGGTGCAGGCGTCGCGCAGCCCCCACATCCAGGCCCCGTCCTCCTCGGTCCACCGCTCGTCGCCCTCGCGGCAGTAGAGCAGCACCGCCGTCCGCACCGGGGTCCGGCGCCGCAGGTCGTGCGGGATCACCCGGCGCAGCCGGGACAGCAGCGCGTTGCGGTACTCCCAGCCGTCGGCCGAGGCGGAGCGCTGCACGAACGAGGCGCTCGCCACGAGCTGTTCCTCGGGGTCGAGGACGGCGATGACCGCCGTGGACGGCACCGGGCTGTGGCGGGAATGCAGCCCGCTGACGACCTCACGCGGATTGCGCAGCAGCGGTACCCCCGCCGCGGTCCACTCGGCGGGTTCGAGCAGGCGGCCGTGGCGGCTGGAGCCACCGGTGGCCGTGATCAGGGACGTGGTCGAGGGCGGGGCGAATCCGAAGGTCACGGTCCTCCCTTCGGGTACGCCCGTCGAACGGGCACGGCTGGGCAGAGGGCGCGCCGCGGCGCGGCCCTGGAGAGTGCCGTCGAGCCGAACGGGAGCTCTCCAATTCTCGCGTGGCCCGCGATGATGCGGCAACGAGCAATTGGCGCCGCCGACCGGAATTCGCCGGTATGCCTCTCATATCCTTGCCCCGTCACCCCTCGGATGACGCATGCGGCTACGGCTGGAGCGCGAGTACCAGGGGAAACACCCCCTTCGCGCCTGCCCGCCGCAGCAGTCGGGCGGCCACCGCGAGGGTCCAGCCGCTCTCCGCGCGGTCGTCCACGAGGAGCACCGGACCCGCGGCCTCGGCGAGTGCCTCCGCGAGGGCCGGGGGTACGGTCAGGGCCTGGTGGAGGCCTCGTACCCGCTGGGCGCTGTTGGATGAGGGCAGGCCGAACTCCGGAGCCTGATCCGTGTAGGCGATGGTGCCGAGCAACGGCATCCGCCCGACCTCCGCGATCCGCGCGGCGAGCGAGCCCACCAGCTGCGGCCGGCCGCGGGAGGGCAGGGCGACCACACCGACTGGACGGGCGGGTGCGTCCGGGGCTCCGGAGGCCCAGCCGCCCGGACCGCGGGCCCAGTCGGCGAGGACGGCGACCACGGCCTGCGCGACGTCGTCCGGAATCGGTTGATCGGGCGCCTGCGGGGCGAGCATCGGGCGCAGCCGGTTGCCCCAGCCGATGTCGGACAGCCGGCCCAGCGCCCGGCCGGCCGAGGACTGTTCACCTGCCGGGATCCGCCCCTTGAGGTCCACGCCGACGGCGGCGAGCCCCGTCGGCCACATCTTGCGCGGCTCCAGCTCCACGCCGGGGCGGCCGAGTTCGCCGCGCGCGGTGTCCAGCGCGGTGCCGGAGACGGCCGCGGTGAACCGGGCGCCGGCGCAGTTGTCGCAGCGGCCGCAGGGTGCGGCCTCCTCGTCGTCGAGCTGGCGGCGCAGGAACTCCATCCGGCAGCCGGTCGAGGCCGCGTAGTCGCGCATCGCCTGCTGTTCGGCGGCCCGCTGCCGGGCCACCCAGGCGTAGCGCTCGGCGTCGTACACCCACGGCTCGCCCGTGGCGGTCCAGCCGCCCTTGACCCGGTGCACCGCGCCGTCCACGTCGAGGACCTTGAGCATGGTCTCCAGGCGGGTGCGCCGCAGGTCGACCAGGGGTTCCAGGGCGGGCAGCGACATCGGCCGGCCCGCGTCCGCCAGGACGTCGAGGGTCCGCCGCACCTGCTGCTCCGGGGGGAAGGCGACCGAGGCGAAGTACTGCCAGATCGCTTCGTCCTCCCGGCCCGGCAGCAGCAGTACCTCCGCGTGTTCCACGCCGCGGCCGGCGCGGCCCACCTGCTGGTAGTAGGCGATGGGGGAGGAGGGGGATCCCAGGTGCACCACGAAGCCGAGGTCGGGCTTGTCGAAGCCCATGCCCAGGGCCGAGGTGGCCACCAGCGCCTTCACCCGGTTCGCCTGGAGGTCGTTCTCGGCCTGCTCGCGGTCGGCGTTCTCGGTCTTCCCGGTGTACGAGGACACCGTGTGCCCGCGGTGGCGGAGGTAGGCGGTGACCTCCTCGGCGGCGGCCACGGTCAGCGTGTAGATGATGCCGGAGCCGGGGAGTTCGCCCAGGTGGTCGGCGAGCCAGGCGAGGCGGTGCGCCGCGTCGGGCAGCGGGAGGACCGCCAGGCTCAGGCTTTCCCGGTCCAGCGGGCCGCGCAGCACCAGCGCGTCCGTCCCGGCGCCGGTACCGAGCTGCTCGGCGACGTCGGCGGTCACCCGGGCGTTGGCCGTGGCGGTCGTCGCCAGCACCGGGACGCCCGGCGGGAGATCGGCCAGCATCGTGCGCAGCCGCCGGTAGTCGGGGCGGAAGTCGTGCCCCCAGTCGGAGATGCAGTGGGCCTCGTCCACCACGAGCAGGCCGGTGGCTGCGGAGAGCTTGGGCAGCACCTGGTCGCGGAAATCGGGGTTGTTCAGCCGCTCGGGACTCACGAGCAGGACATCGACCTCGCCGGCGGCGACCTCGGCCTGGATGCCCTCCCACTCCTCGGGGTTGGCGGAGTTGATGGTGCGGGCGTGGATGCCGGCGCGCGCCGCCGCCTCGACCTGGTTGCGCATCAGTGCGAGCAGCGGGGAGACGATCACCGTCGGGCCCGCGCCGCTCGCCCGCAGCAGCGAGGTGGCGACGAAGTACACGGCGGACTTGCCCCAGCCCGTGCGCTGGACGACCAGCGCGCGGCGCTTGTCCGCGACGAGGGCTTCGATCGCCCGCCACTGGTCCTCGCGCAGCCGAGCGGTGCCCGTCGGATCGCCCACCAGGCGGGCGAGTACGGAATCGGCTGAGGACCTCAGGTCTGCGTTCATGCCCCCATGCAACCTGATGGCTCCGACATCGCGCCAATGGCGCCCTGAACCTGTGGATATTGAAAATTGAACGAGTTATCCACAGGGGTTTCCGGAACGGATGACGCACGGGACCTTCGAGGCATGACGAACGACAACGAACCGCGCACCCCGTCCAGCCAGGCTCCCACCAGCCCCGCCGGATCCACCACCGGACCGCAGATCACCCTGCGCACCCCGGCCGAACTCGCCGACGCGCTGCCGTACATGCTCGGCTTCCACCCGACCGACTCCCTCGTCATGGTCGCCGTGCACGGCGAGGGCGGGCGCTTCGGCGGCCGGCTCCGCGTCGGCATCCCCACGACACCCGCCGAATGGGAGGACACCGCCCGCCAGGTCGCCGAGACCCTGGTCCGGGGCAGCGAACGGCGCGGCGGCAAGCCCGACGGCATCGTCGTCTTCCTCTGCCAGGACCCCCGGAAGGGCGAGAGCGGGCAGCGGGTGATGACCCGGCTGCGGCCGCTCGCCCAGCGGGTCCGGCTGGCCTGCGGCGCGCTGGACGTGCCCGTGCTGGAGGCCCTGTGCCTCTCCGACGGCCGCTACTGGTCCTACACCTGCCCCGAAGCGCACTGCTGCCCGGCCGAGGGGCATCCGCTCGTCGCGCCCGGCACCTCGGTCATGGCCGCCGCGGCCACCTTCGCAGGCCTCCAGGTCAGGGGCTCCCTCAATGAGATCGAGGGCCGCCTGACCCCGCTGGGCGGGGCACTGGCCAAGGAGCAGGAGCCGGCCCTGGACCGGGCGGCCGCCGCCCTCGTCCCGAAGATCCTCGACGGGGCGACCCGAGAGGAGGTCGGCGCCGAGACCATCACCCTCGCCCAGACCCTGATGCGCCGCCTGGCCCTCGCCCCGCCCCCGGAGGGCGGCCCCGGCACCGACGCGTGGGACGACGCGCTGCTCGGCCACGACGAGGCCGCGTCCGTGATCCTCGGCCTCCAGGACCGCGAGATCCGCGACATCGCCGCCGAGTGGATGGAGAACGAGGAGGCCGCTCCCGCCCTGCGCCTGTGGCGCGCCCTGGCCCGGCGCTGCGTCGGTGCCTACGGGGAGCACGCGGCGGCCCCGCTCACCCTCGCCGGCTGGGTCTGCTGGTCCACCGGGGACGAACCGACCGCCCGCATCGCCCTCGCGCTGGCCCTGCGCGCGGACGCCGACTACCGCTTCGCCCAGCTGCTCCACCACGCCTGCAACGAGGGCATCGACCCCGAGGGGCTGCGGGAGTGCCTGCGCGCGGAGCGGCGGCGCAGGGAGCCCCGCCGCAAGCGCCAGGCGGCCACCACCCGCCCGCCGGGGCGCCGGGAGCGGCCGGCGCGCCTGGCCCGCCCGATCCTGCGCGACAAGCGCCGCACTTCGGGGAGCGACCAGTGAACCGGGGCCGGGGGAGTCGCGCACACCTGTTCCGGACCGCCGCGCACCGGCTGCGGACCGCCGCGGGCTGCGCCGTACGGCGCAGGCATCACCCCCGACGCGCTCAGCCACCACCGCGGCCCGTGACCCGGGCGGGGTCAGGGGCGTTCAGCTGGGGGGTGGTGGGGGACCGGCCGTGCCGCCGCCCCGCGAAACCGACCGGAGCGCAGACAAGGCGACCTATGTCTCACCCCGTACCTCCCGCCCGCAGGCCCGAGCTGCCTCCCGTGCACGGCGCCGTCATCTGCGTCGCCGCGCCCGGCCTGGTCATCTCGCCCGAACACGGCCAGCTGACGGGGCAGGGGGTCGACGGGATCTACCGCGCCGGCCGCAGGCTGCTCAGCCGCTGCGTGCTGCGCGTCGGCGGCCGCGACCCGGTCGCCGTCCAGGGGCGCAGCCTCGGCGCCGACCGGGCCGGCTTCACCGCCACCGTCCGCACCGGCGCGGAGGCCGGGCCCGACCCGGACATCGGCGTGGAGCGGATCCGCCACGCGGACGGCACCGAGCGGATCACCCTGCGCAGCTTCGCGGCCCGCCCGCTACGCCTGCCCGTGGAGATCTCGCTCGGCACCGACCTCGCCGAACTGGCGGCGGTGGCCGCCGGTCAGGGCGGCCCCGAGCTGCCCGCCGGGGTGCACGCGGCCGGCCTGCGCTGGAGCACCGGAGAGGCCCAGGCCGTCACCGCCGCCGAACCCGCCCCGGACGACGCGCTGGCCTCGGCCGGACTGCTGCGCTGGCAGCTGGAGCTGGGCCCCGGCGAGTCCCGCACCATCGAGCTGCGGACCACGCAGGACCGCACCACGCGGGCCCCGGCCGGGCAGGTCATCAACCCGCTGGCCGACGCCCGGGCCGAGGGCGACGACCCGAGAGCCGAGGCCTGGTTCCGAACCAGTGTCGAAGACCTGCGCGCACTGCTGCTGAGGGACCCCGAGGAGCCCGGCGACGCCTTCGCGGCCGCCGGGGTGCCCTGGCGGCTCGGGCTCGCCCCGGCCGAATCCCTGTGGGCGGCCAGGATGGCGCTGCCGCTCGGCACCGGGCTGGCCGCCGCCACCCTGCGCACCCTGGCCCGGACCCAGGGCGCCGGGCCCGGCCCCGAGAGCGGGAAGATCCCCGGGCCGCTGCGCGGCGCGGCCCCGCAACTGCCGCCGGGGTGCACCGGGACGGAGGCCACCCTCGCATTCCCGGCCGTACTCGCCGAGGCCCGGCGCTGGGGGATGCCCGAAGCCGAGGTGGCCCGGCTGCTCCCGGCCGCGGAGCGGTGCCTGGAATGGCTGCGCGGCGCCCTCGGGGAGGACGGCTTCCTGGCCGACCCGGATCCGGGGCCGCGGCGCTGCGAGACCCAGGCCCACGCCCACCGCGCCGCGTTGCTCGGCGCCGACCTGCTCGCCGCCTGCGGGCGCCCCGGGGCCGGCGAGTGGCGGGAGTGGGCGGCAGCGCTGCGCGAGAGGTTCCGCGACCGGTTCTGGATCGACGGCCCGGACGGCGGCCGGCCCGCCGCCGCCCTGCATCCCGACGGGCGGCCCCTGCCCCGGCTGACCGGGGCAGCCGCGCACCTGCTCGACACCGGGCTGCTGGGCGGCGGCCGGCTCGCCCCGGGCCTGCTGGACCCGGTCCGCGCCGAACAGCTCGCCCGGCTGCTCGGCGCCCCGGCCATGGACTCGGGGTGGGGGCTGCGGAGCATGGCGACCCGCGAGCCCGGGCACAACCCCTTCGGCCACCGTTCGGGCGCGGTGCGGGCGTACGAGAGCGCCGTCGCCGTCGCGGGCCTCGCCCAGGCGGGCTTCGAGAAGGAGGCCGCCGGCCTGCTCCGGGGCCTGCTGGACGCGGCCGAGACCTTCGGCTACCGGCTCCCGGAGATGTACGCCGCCGAGCAGCGCACCGCGGGCAGCGCGCCCCTGCCGCATCCGGCGGCCTGCCGGCCCGCGGCGGTGGCCGCGGCCGCCGGGATCCACGCGCTGGCCGCCCTCGCCGGAATCCGCCCCGACGCCCCGGAGGGGACGGTGGCGCTGGCTCCGCTCACTGGCGCCCCCCTCGGCGCCATCCGGCTGTCCGGCCTGCGGGTATCCGGGGAACCCTTCGCCGTCAGGGTCAGCCGGCTCGGCCTCGGCATGGTGGAGGAGGCCGCCGATGTGCTGCAACTGTGCGGCCGCTGACAACCCTTCGAGGCGGCCGGGGTTCCTCGCCCGCGCCCGGAGGACAGCCGCCGGATTCCGGATCGTCGTCGCCGGGATCGGGAAAGCTCTGTTTATCGTCAGGCAGACGACTATGATCGCGGCATGTCGCCCTACGACCCGTCGGCCTTTCCGCCCTTCGCCGTCACCGTCGACCTGGTCGTGCTCACCGTGCGGCGCCACGCGCTCTGCGCGCTGGTCGTCCGCCGGGGTGAGCAGCCGTTCCAGGGACGCTGGGCGCTGCCCGGCGGTTTCGTCCGCGGTGACGAGGACCTGGCGGCCGCCGCGGCCCGCGAACTCTCCGAGGAAACCGGGCTGTGCGCCCACGACCCGGCCGACCCCGGCCTGGGCAACGGAGCGCATCTCGAACAGCTCGCCACCTACGGCGACCCGAAGCGGGACCCCCGGATGCGGGTGGTCAGCGTGGCGCACCTGGTGCTGGCTCCGGACCTGCCCGCGCCCCGGGCCGGCGGGGACGCCAACAGCGCGCGCTGGGCCCCCGTCGACGAACTGCTCCCGGTCGGTGACCCGGCGTCCGAAGGGCTCGCCTTCGACCACGCCACGATCCTCGCCGACGGGGTGGAGCGGGCCCGCTCGAAGATCGAGTACTCCTCGCTGGCCACCGCCTTCTGCCCGCCCGAGTTCACCGTCGGAGAGCTGCGCCGGGTGTACGAGGCCGTGTGGGGCGTGGCCCTCGACCCGCGCAACTTCCACCGCAAGGTCACCGGGACCCCCGGGTTCCTGGTCCCGGCCGGGGGGACGACGACCCGTCAGGGCGGGCGACCGGCCCAGCTGTTCCGGGCGGGCGGGGCCACCCTGCTCAACCCGCCGATGCTGCGCCCGGAAGTCTGACGCCCCGGCCAGCGGGAACAGGCCCTCGGCGCCGCCCCGGAGCGGCTCCGTAGAAAATCGGACATATCGCGTTATCTTGTTTGCGGTACTCACCCTGCCGCAGAGCGGTCTCACCCCCCGCGAGAGAAGCGATGCTCCAGGCCATCGGACTCACCAGCACACGCCGCTCCGACCTCCCGCCCCTCGTGGACGACCTCACCTTCGAGGCCCGCCCCGGGTGCGTGACCGCCCTGCTCGGCGAGCCGGGCTCGGGCAAGACCACCGCGCTGCGGCTCATGCTCGAACTCGAACCGGGCCGCGGCGTCACCTACTTCCGCGGCCGCCCGCTGCACCGGATCCCGCACCCGAGCCGTGAGGTCGGCGTCCTGCTCGGTGACGTCCCCGGCAACCCGTCCCGGACCGTACGCAACCAGCTGCGGATGCTCTGCGCCGCCTCCGGGGTGCCGGCCTCCCGGGCCGACACCCTGTTGGAAGTCGTCGGCATCGCGGGCCTGCGCGACCACCGCCTCGGGTCGCTCTCGCTCGGCATGGAACGCCGGGTCGCCCTCGCCGCCGCGCTGCTCGCCGACCCCTGCACCCTCCTCCTCGACGAGCCCACCGCCGGGATCTCCCCACGGGATGCCGGCTGGCTGCACGGACTGCTGCGCGGTCACGCCTCCCTCGGCGGCGCCGTCCTCTTCACCACCGCCGACGCGAAGGAAGCCGCCCGCAGCGCCGACCGGGTCGTCTCCATCGAGTCGGGCCGGCTCGTAGCCGACCAGGACGCCGCGGACTTCGCCCGCACCCGGCTGCGCCCGCGCGTCGCCGTGCGCACCCCGCACGCGGCCCGGCTCGCCGACGTACTGGGCCGTGAAGCCCGCGCCGCCCAGCGCGCGGTGGAGATCGTCGAAGAGAGCGGCAGCCGCCTGTCGGTGTACGGCAGCAACTGCGCCGAAGTGGGCGAAGCCGCCTTCCGCAACGGTGTGCTGGTCCATCAGCTCGCCGATGAGACGGGCGACTGTGGCGCGCCCGCCCCGCCGGTGCCGCAGGCGCGTACCGAGGCGGGAACCGCGGCCGCGCCCGCCACGGCGCCAGGCGAGACCCCCGCGGGCGGACCCCGGCACGCCCGTTCCGAACGGCCCGCCTCCACCGTCCGCCGGGTCGGCGGTCCGCTGCGCCCGCTGCGCTACGAACTGTGCCGGGTCTTCGGAACCGCCACCCCCGTCCTGACCGCGGCGCTGGTCGTCGCCGCCTCCGCGCTCACCGCCCTGGTCCTCGCCCGGACCGGCCACGCCCCGCAAGGCCGGCTGCTCGCGGCCTGGCCCGAGGTGTTGCCGCTGCCGCCCGCCGCCCTCGGCGCCGGACTGCTCGGCGCCCTGGCCTTCGGCGAGGAGTACCGTTACCCCGCGCTCGCCGCCGACCGCGGCACCGTCCCGCGCCGGATGGGCCTGCTCGCCTCCAAGCTGGGCGTCGCCGCCGTGCTCGCCCTGCTGCTGGGAGCGCTCGCGGTGGTCGCGGACGCCGCCGTCCTGAACCTCCTCTTCGGCGTCGGCGCGCTCGGCTCCCCGGCCGAGTGGGTTTCCCCGGCCGCCAGTTGGGCCGGGCTGCTCATCGGCTGCGCCTGGGCGGGGGTCCTGGCCTCCGGAGCCTTCCGCTCCGCGGCGGCGGGCCTGGCCGCGGTACTGGCCGTACCGGTGATGGTCGTTCCGCTGGTGGGCAAGGCGCTGCACGGGCCGTCCCCGTACGCCACCAGTGAACTCGTCGCCCGGCTCCGGGGCCTGACCCGGGCGCAGTGGCCCCCGGAGGCGGACCGGCTGGTGCTCGGGGCCCTGCGGGTGATGGCCCAACCCGTGGGGACGGCGCTGGTGTTGTCGCTGATGGTCCTGTTGTGCGCCTATGGGTTCACAGGACTGCGCAGCCGCGTCCGTTGGTAACGGACCGTTGGTGATCGTTCCGACACCGGAGAGAGTGGCAACGGGACCGTTGAAGTCCGCATCGCCTGGCACGGAACGTAACTCCCCGCAATTGGCCCGGTTCTTTACGATAAGTCGTCAATTGCGTAGGTGGCGGCGATCACCCTTTCGTGTGCTTTTCACCAAAGACCTCAAGGGTGATGGAGGTGAGGCCGACAAAGGATGCGTGAGTACCCTTGCGCACACCATGATGACCACCGCCCGCCATGCCGAGTCCGGCCTCGCCGGTCCGGGCGAACTCGACCGCTACCCCTACGCGGAGACCCCCGGGTCAGACCGCGTCGCGGCGCCCCACTGGGACGGAGGCGACGTCGAGTTGAGCCGGGTCGGGCGCCGCGCGGCAGGCAGCCGTGGCCGCGGACTGCACGGCCAACTCGTCCAGCAGCTCGGCCAGATGATCGTCTCCGGCGACCTCGGCGCGGACCGTCCGCTGGTCCCCGAGGAGATCGGGCAGCGGTTCGAGGTGTCCCGTACGGTCGTCCGCGAATCGCTGCGGGTCCTGGAGGCCAAGGGCCTCGTCAGCGCCCGGCCCAACGTCGGCACCCGGGTCCGTCCGGTCGCCGACTGGAACCTGCTCGACCCCGACATCATCGAGTGGCGGGCCTTCGGCCCCCAGCGCGACGACCAGCGCCGCGAGCTCAACGAGCTCCGCTGGACCATCGAGCCGCTCGCCGCCCGCCTGGCCGCAGGCCACGGCCGCCCGGACATCCAGCAGCGCCTCGCCGACATGGTCGAGATCATGGGCCACGCCCTCGGCCAGGGCGACTCGATCACCTTCGCGCGCGCGGACAACGAGTTCCACGCGCTGCTCATCCAGGTCGCCGGGAACCGCATGCTGGAGCACCTCTCCGGCATCGTCTCCTCCGCCCTCCAGGTCTCGGGCAGCCCCGTCACCGCGTGTGACCGCCCCAGCGAGACCGGCGTCGCGCACCACGCGCGGATGGTCGAGGCCCTCGCCGCCGGTGACGCGCTGGGAGCCGAGAACGCCATGCGCCAGCTCCTGACGGTGCACCCGGAGGTCGAGCGCGTGGTCCCCGCCCCGCGCGAGCACTGATCGGCCAAGGCGCGGGCGCATGGAGCGGCACCAGCTGTCGCCGGGCCCCGGGTACCCCCGGACCGAATGCTGCGGGGGTCGCCGCCCGGCAGCGGCCGGGCGGGCCCCGGCGGGCCCCGGCGACACGACGGGCGCGCGGTACGGGGCCGCCTCGTGGGCGCTCCGTACGGGGTCGCGGCCGGAGCCCGGAAAGCCGCCCAGAACACATGTATGACCGTATGACCGGCATGAGCGCAAACGGGGTGTGATTCGGGCCACGAAGATTGGGCGTAACGCTCCGCGACGTCACGCGATGACTTAGGTGGTGATGGCCGACGGAGGGAAGACAGCAGCCCTTGGGGGTGCTGTGCAGCTCCCCGGCCCCTGCCCGCGCCCCCGGCCCATCCCCAGTCGGTGTCGTCGGCTCCGGTCCAGCACCATGCCGGGGTCGGAAGCCGTTTCCATCGTTCCGAGAGGTTGTTCGTGTCGGCCAGCACATCCCGTACGCTCCCGCCGGAGATCGCCGATTCCGAGTCTGTGATGGCGCTCATCGAGCGGGGCAAGGCCGAGGGGCAGATCGCCGGCGATGACGTGCGTCGGGCCTTCGAGGCTGACCAGATTCCTGCGACCCAGTGGAAGAATGTTCTGCGCAGCCTCAACCAGATCCTGGAGGAAGAGGGTGTGACGCTGATGGTCAGTGCCGCGGAGTCGCCCAAGCGCGCCCCCCGCAAGAGCGTCGCAGCGAAGAGCCCGGCCAAGCGGACGGCCACGAAGACCGTGGCGGCGAAGACGGCGGCGCCGCCCGCCCCGGCCGCCGCTGCCCCGGAGGCCGACCCGGCGGAACCGGACACGGCGGCCGCCCCGGCGGAAGAGCCCGGAACCGAAGCGCCCGCCAAGAAGACGGCCGCGAAGAAGACGACGGCCAAGAAGACCGCCGCGAAGAAGACCACCGCCAAGAAGACGGCGGCGAAGAAGACCGCGGCCAAGAAGGACGCCGACGAGGCCGGCGACGAGGAATCCGCCGAGGACGCGCCCGGCGCGGCCAAGGCCGAGGGCGAAGAGGAAGAAGAGGGCGGGGAGAGCAAGGGCTTCGTCATCTCCGACGACGAGGACGACGCCCCCGCCCAGCAGGTCGCCGTCGCCGGCGCCACGGCCGACCCGGTCAAGGACTACCTCAAGCAGATCGGCAAGGTGCCGCTCCTCAACGCCGAGCAGGAGGTCGAGCTCGCCAAGCGCATCGAGGCGGGCCTGTTCGCCGAGGACAAGCTGGCGAACTCCGACAAGCTCGCTCCCAAGCTCAAGCGCGAGCTGGAGATCATCGCCGAGGACGGCCGCCGCGCCAAGAACCACCTGCTGGAGGCCAACCTCCGCCTCGTGGTCTCCCTCGCCAAGCGCTACACCGGCCGCGGCATGCTCTTCCTGGACCTGATCCAGGAGGGCAACCTGGGTCTGATCCGCGCGGTCGAGAAGTTCGACTACACCAAGGGCTACAAGTTCTCCACCTACGCCACGTGGTGGATCCGCCAGGCGATCACCCGCGCCATGGCCGACCAGGCCCGCACCATCCGCATCCCGGTGCACATGGTCGAGGTCATCAACAAGCTCGCCCGCGTGCAGCGCCAGATGCTCCAGGACCTGGGCCGCGAGCCCACCCCGGAGGAGCTGGCCAAGGAACTCGACATGACCCCCGAGAAGGTCATCGAGGTCCAGAAGTACGGCCGCGAGCCGATCTCCCTGCACACCCCGCTCGGCGAGGACGGCGACAGCGAGTTCGGTGACCTGATCGAGGACTCCGAGGCGGTCGTCCCGGCCGACGCGGTCTCCTTCACCCTCCTCCAGGAACAGCTGCACTCGGTGCTCGACACCCTCAGCGAGCGCGAGGCGGGCGTGGTCTCGATGCGCTTCGGGCTCACCGACGGCCAGCCCAAGACCCTGGACGAGATCGGCAAGGTCTACGGCGTCACGCGCGAGCGCATCCGCCAGATCGAGTCCAAGACGATGTCGAAGCTGCGCCACCCGTCCCGCTCGCAGGTGCTGCGCGACTACCTCGACTGAGCACCTCCCGGCCCGAGGGCCGTACGCCGGTGGCCGTGCGCGGGTGCGCCCGGCCACCGGGCATCCCACTCTGGGTGGAGTCACACACACTCGGAGTCAGGAGCCCACATGCGTCTTCCCTTTGCCCGTGCTCTGGCGGGCGCGCTGACCCTGGTGGCAGGTGCGGCCGCCGCACCGCTCTCCCCGGCGCCGAGGGCCGCCGCCGACAGCGTCGTCATAGGCGGGAAGCCGGTCAAGGTCGCCGACACCCCGTGGGTCGTCGCGCTCGCCAGCCGTGACCGGTTCGGAGGTACGCGGGGCGGCCAGTTCTGCGGGGGCGTCATCGTCGCCCCGACCAAGGTGGTCACCGCCGCCCACTGCCTCGGGAACCAGGTGCTCGGCGGCCCCGTCGAATCCCTCCCCGACTTCCGGGTGATCACCGGGCGTACGGAGCTGCGCGCGAGCGAGGGCCGGGAGATCGCGGTGCGCGGGGCCCGGGTGAACCCGGCGTACGACCCCGCGACCAACGCGGGGGACCTGGCCGTGCTGGTACTGGAGGAGGCCGTTCCGGCGGACCACGTCATCCCTCTCGCCGGGGCCGGGCATCCCGGCTACGAGGTCGGGACGGAAGCGGCCGTGTACGGCTGGGGCGACACGAGCGGGTTCGGCGACTACGCGTACGGGCTGCGCGCCGCCGGGGTGACGGTGCTGGAGGACGAGGTCTGCGAGGCCGCCTACCCGGGGGACCGTGACGGGCGGTACCAGGCCGACTCCATGGTGTGCGCGGGAGGCCGTGACGGCGGCAAGGACGCCTGCCAGGGGGACAGCGGGGGCCCGCTGGTGGCCCGGGGCCGGCTCATCGGGCTGGTGTCCTGGGGGCGCGGCTGCGGGCGCGCGGACAGTCCCGGGGTCTACACGAGGATCGCCCCGCTGGCCGACTTCGTGAGCGCCGCTGAGACGGGCTCGCAGCGGAAGCCCGACCAGGACACCCTCCGGGGCGCCTCCGGGGCTTCTGGGGGCACCGCACGGCCCGCCACGAGGTCGTGAGGGGCGGCGGCCGGACCCTCGAACGGTCTCGAACATGAGGACGGGCGGCACCCCTGGGTCTCAGGGGTGCCGCCCGTCGACCGGCCTGGCCGGTCCTGGCTCGTCGGATGCGAGGTGCAGGCCTTGTGTCAGCGGTCCTCGGTGTCGGCGTTTACAGCCGGAGCGGACGTAAGCCGCTCGGTCTCATCCTGTATTTCCGCGGCGATCTTCTTGAGTTCCGGCTCGAACTTGCGTCCGTGGTGGGCGCAGAAGAGCAGTTCACCGCCGCTCAGCAGGACGACGCGCAGATATGCCTGGGCGCCGCAACGGTCGCATCGGTCAGCGGCCGTCAGCGGGGTCGCGGGTGTCAGAACAGTAGTCACGTCGCCTCTTCTCTAGCTCGACGAGCTGTCGTACCAGGGTCAACATCCAACCAGGCCGAAAACGTTCCCGCTCTCGGCTTTTCCTCGAAACTTCCTTCCGAAGCTGGCCGGCTGTTGCCGGTTGGCGGCGAAGGAGCCGTATTGCGTTGCTTTACGGTTTCGCGTTGTCAGTCGTTCGCTTGTAGCAGTTCCGTCCTCCCCGGCGTGAGTGCCGGGTTGTTCATGAGGACGTGCCCGAACCCTAAATGGTTCATGCGCGGAAGGGAACGTGATGTTTGCTTCACCCGGGCGGGGGATCGAACACGCGTGCGGACCTGCACTAGGCTGACGAAGGGCGAGGGTGGCGTTGCATCGGCTCTACCAGGCCTCGGTACCCTCTGACAGGGCCCCAGCCACCCCTGCGCCCGACCGGGCCAGAAAAGAAATTCAGCGAGGAGCGAACTGCGTGACCGCCGACACGTCCGTGCCTTCCAGCGCACTCCTGACCGGAGCAGACCGGGACGGCTCCAACTACACCGCGCGGCACCTCCTCGTCCTCGAAGGCCTAGAGGCCGTCCGCAAGCGCCCCGGCATGTATATCGGCTCCACCGACAGCCGTGGCCTGATGCACTGCCTCTGGGAGATCATCGACAATTCCGTCGACGAGGCCCTGGGTGGCTACTGCGACCACATCGAGGTGATCCTTCACGAGGACTCCTCCGTGGAGGTCCGCGACAACGGTCGCGGCATCCCCGTCGACGTGGAGCCCAAGACCGGCCTGTCCGGCGTCGAGGTCGTCATGACCAAGCTGCACGCCGGCGGCAAGTTCGGAGGCGGCTCCTACGCCGCCTCCGGCGGCCTGCACGGCGTCGGAGCCTCCGTGGTCAACGCCCTCTCCGCCCGCCTCGACGTCGAGGTCGACCGCAACAGCTCGACGCACGCCATCAGCTTCCGCCGCGGCGTCCCGGGCATGTTCACCGAGCAGGGCCCCGACAGCCCGTTCGACCCCGCCAACGGCCTGCGCAAGGTCAAGCGGGTCGCCAAGGGCAAAACCGGAACCCGGGTCCGCTACTGGGCCGACCGCCAGATCTTCCTCAAGGACGCCCGGCTCTCGCTGGAGCACCTCTACCAGCGCGCCCGCCAGACCGCCTTCCTGGTGCCCGGCCTGACCCTCGTCGTCCGCGACGAGCGCGGCATCGACGGCGCCGGCAAGACCGAGGAGACGTTCCGCTTCGACGGGGGCATCAGCGAGTTCTGCGAGTACCTCGCCCAGGACAAGGGCGTCTGCGACGTGCTGCGCCTGACCGGCGCGGGCACCTTCAAGGAGACCGTCCCGGTCCTCGACGACCGCGGCCACATGACCCCCACCGAGGTCACCCGCGAGCTCGGCGTGGACATCGCCCTGCGCTGGGGCACGGGCTACGAGACCAACGTCAAGTCGTTCGTGAACATCATCGCCACCCCCAAGGGCGGCACCCACGTCTCCGGCTTCGAGCGCTCGGTCGCCAAGACCGTGAACGAGGTGCTGCGCTCCGCCAAGCTGCTGCGCGTGGCCGAGGACGACGTGGTCAAGGACGACGCGATGGAGGGCATGACCGCCGTCGTCACCGTCCGCCTCGCCGAGCCGCAGTTCGAGGGCCAGACCAAGGAGGTGCTCGGCACCTCGGCGGCCACCCGGATCGTCGCCGCCGTCGTCGCCAAGGAGCTCAAGGCCTTCCTGACCTCCACCAAGCGGGACGACAAGCAGCAGGCCCGCTCCGTGATGGAGAAGATCGTCGCGGCCGCCCGGACCCGTATCGCCGCCCGCCAGCACAAGGAGGCGCAGCGCCGCAAGACCGCGCTGGAGTCCTCCTCGCTGCCCGCGAAGCTGGCCGACTGCCGCAGCGACGACGTGGACCGCAGCGAGCTCTTCATCGTCGAGGGCGACTCCGCCCTCGGTACCGCGAAGCTCGCCCGGAACTCGGAATTCCAGGCCCTCCTGCCGATCCGCGGCAAGATCCTGAACGTTCAGAAGTCGTCGGTCTCCGACATGCTCAAGAACGCCGAGTGCGGAGCGATCATCCAGGTCATAGGAGCCGGCTCGGGCCGGACCTTCGACATCGACGCGGCCCGGTACGGCAAGATCGTCCTGCTCGTCGACGCCGACGTCGACGGCGCGCACATCCGCTGCCTGCTGCTCACGCTCTTCCAGCGCTACATGCGCCCGATGGTCGAGGCGGGCCGGGTCTTCGCGGCCGTGCCGCCGCTGCACCGGATCGAGCTGGTCCAGCCCAAGAAGGGCCAGGACAAGTACGTCTACACGTACTCGGACAACGAACTGCGGCAGACCCTGCTGGAGTTCCAGCGCAAGAACGTCCGGTACAAGGACTCGATCCAGCGCTACAAGGGCCTCGGAGAGATGGACGCCGACCAGCTGGCGGAGACCACCATGGACCCGCGGTTCCGCACCCTGCGGCGGATCAACATCGGCGACCTGGACTCGGCCGAGCAGGTCTTCGACCTGCTGATGGGCAACGAGGTGGCGCCCCGCAAGGAGTTCATCACCGGCTCCGCGGCGACCCTCGACCGCTCGCGCATCGACGCCTGATCCGAGCGCGCCCGGCCCCCGGCACACCGGCGCTCTTCACTCCATCACCTGATGGAGTGAAGAGCGCCGGTACACCAGTCCGGAAAGGGAGCATTGCGCACATCCTTGTCCCACGCGGCCAATGCGGCGGCGGACAAGGAGAGTTCGGTGGACAAGCACGAAGGGCGCGATGCCGGAACGATCCGGCTGGACGACCCCTGGTACGACGCGCTCGCCGTCGGATGGGGCGAGGGCGAGGGCGAGGGCCAGGGCGAGGCCGCGGCGCCGCCGCACCCGGCCGCCGGCGGCCGCCGCGCGCCCGGCGCGTCCGACATCTACCTCGAAGTGCAGCGCAGCGCCGCCTTCCAGGAGGTCCGCAGCCGATACCGCAGGTTCGTCGTCCCCGCGACCGCCGGCTTCTTCCTCTGGTACGTCGCCTACGTGATCGCCGCGACCGCGGCGCCCGGGGTGATGGCCCGGCCCGTGGTCGGGGCCGTCAACGTCGCCCTGCTGGCGGGACTCGGGCAGTTCCTCAGCACCTTCCTGCTGACCTGGGCCTACGCGCGGCACGCGCGGCTCCGCCGGGACCGGGCGGCGCTGGACCTGCGCTGGACGGTCTTCGAGCAGGAGCGCGGCCAGGAGCGCTCCCGTAGCCGGGAGGCCGGCCGGTGACCACCGAGCACCAGACCCTCGCGCTGATCCTGTTCAGCCTCTTCATCGCGGTCACCCTGGGCATCACCACCTGGGTCAGCCGCAACCGGCACGGCTCGGCGGAGGAGTTCTACGCCGGCGGGCGGCTGTTCTCCCCTCTGGAGAACGGTTTCGCCATCGCCGGCGACTACATGTCCGCCGCCTCCTTCCTCGGGATTTCCGGGCTGATCGCGCTGTTCGGCTACGACGGCCTGCTGTACTCGGTCGGGTTCCTCGTCGCCTGGCTGGTCGTCCTGTTCCTGGTGGCCGAACTGGTCCGCAACTGCGGGCGGTTCACCCTGGCCGACGTGGTCGCCGCGCGGATGAGCGAGCGGCCGGTGCGGATCGCGGCCGGGATCTCCTCCGTCACCGTCTCGGTGCTGTACCTCGTCGCGCAGATGGTCGGCGCGGGCAGCCTGGTCGGCCTGCTGCTCGGGGACTCGGGCACGGCGGCGCGGACGCTGACGGTGGTCGGGGTCGGCGCGCTGATGGTGGTGTACGTGTCCTTCGGCGGGATGCGGGCCACGACCTGGATCCAGATCGTGAAGGCCGTACTGCTGATGGGCGGGGCGATCACCCTGACCGTGCTGGTGCTGCTGCGCTTCCACGGGAACTTCGACCAGCTGCTGACGAGCGCCGCCGAGCGCAGCGGACACGGGGCCCGCTTCCTGAGCCCGGGGCTCAAGTACGGCGGGGACTGGACCGCCCGCTTCGACTTCATGAGCCTCGGACTCGCGCTGGTGCTGGGCACCGCCGGACTGCCGCACATCCTGTCGCGGTTCTACACGGTGCCGACCGCGCGGGCGGCCCGCCGGTCGGTGGTGTGGGCGATCGGGCTGATCGGCGCCTTCTATCTGATGACCATCGTGCTCGGATTCGGGGCCGCGGCGCTGGTGGGACCGGACGAGGTCCGCGCCTCCAACGCCTCGGGGAACACGGCGGTTCCGCTGCTCGCCGCGTTCCTCGGCGGAGGCGCCGGCTCCACCGGGGGCGCGGTGCTGTTCGCCTTCGTGGCGGCCATCGCCTTCGCCACGATCCTGGCGGTGGTCGCGGGGATCACCCTGGCCTCTTCGGCCTCGGTCGCGCACGACTTGTACGCCTCGCTGAAGCGCCGGCACGCCCGTCAGCGCAGCGAGGTCGCGGTGGCCCGGGCCTCGGCCGTCGGCATCGGGGCGGCGGCGATCGCGCTGGGACTGCTCGCCCAGGACCTGAACGTGGCGTTCCTGGTGGGGCTGGCCTTCGCGGTGGCGGCCTCGGCGAACCTGCCGGTGCTGATGTACTCGCTGTTCTGGCGGAACTTCACCACGCGGGGCGCCGTCTGGTCGGTGTACGGGGGGCTGGTGCCGGCCGTGCTGCTGGTGGTGCTGTCGCCGGTGGTCTCCGGCAGCCCGGAGTCCCTCTTCCCGGGCGTGGACTTCCAGTACTTCCCGTTGCAGAACCCGGGGATCGTCTCGATCCCGCTGGGGTTCCTGGCGGGCTGGCTGGGGACGGTGACCTCCGCCGAGGAGGCGGACGAGCGCAGGCACGCGGAGACGGAGGTCCGGGCGCTGACGGGGGCCGGGGCCGTGTGAGAGGTCAGGTTCCGTCGGGCCGATCGCTTCCGTTCGGTCGATCGCTCCCGTTCGGCGGGCGGTCCGACGGGCGCCAGGCGTAGCGGTGTTCCGGGCGGCCCGTCTCCCCGTATCGGAGGGCGAGGGTGACGCGGCCCGTGCGGTCGAGGAGCTTGAGGTAGCGCTGGGCGGTCTGGCGGCTGATGCCGGCGAGGTCGGCGATCTGCTGGGTGGAGAGCGGACCGTCGGCACTCCGCAGCACCTGGCGGACCAGCTCGGCCGTGGTGGGGGAGTGGCCCTTGGGGAGGGCGTTGGGGGTGCCGGCCGAGGCGAGGGTGCCGAAGATCCGGTCCACCTCGGCCTGTTCGGCCTCGCCGCCGGTCTCCAGACTGCGGCGGAGCGATCCGTACGCCTCCAGGCGGGAACTCAGGGCGCCGAACGTGAAGGGTTTGACCAGGTACTGGAGCGCGCCGAGGCGCATCGCGGCCTGGACGGTGGCCAGGTCGCGGGCGGCGGTGACCATGATCACATCGGTCAGGTCGCCGCCCCGGCGCAGGTGGCGGACCAGGTCCAGGCCGTTCTCGTCGGGGAGGTAGTGGTCGAGGAGGATCAGGTCCACCGGGTGGGCGGAGAGCAGCTCCAGGGCCTCGGCCGCCGAATGGGCCCGGGCCGCAACCTCGAATCCGGGAACCTTCTCCACGTACGCCGCGTTGATCCGGGCAACCCGCACGTCGTCATCGACGACCAATACGGCGAACACCCGGCTCGGGACCGCGTTCATCGCAGGGCCTCCGGGAGTACGACGGAGAACTCCGCCCCTCCGTCCGCTGCTTCCCCGGCCCAGGCGCTGCCGCCCTGCCGCTGCGCGAGCCGGCGTACGAGCGCGAGACCGAGCCCGCGCTCGCGATGACCGCTGGGCTCCTTGGTCGACCAGCCCTCGGTGAAGATCTCCTCGCGCCGCGCGGCCGGCACGCCGGGGCCGCTGTCGCGGACGCGGAGGACCGCGGTCCGGCCCTCCGCGTGGAGGTCGACCACGACCAGGGGCGCCGCCGAGCCGGCCGCCGCGTCCAGGGCGTTGTCGACCAGGTTCCCGACGATGGTGACGAGCCCGCCGGGGTCGATCAGACGGTCGGGCAGGAGCGTGGAATCGGCGAGGCGGAGCGGGACCCCGCGCTCGGCGGCGACCGTGGTCTTGCCCACGAGGAGGGCGGCCAGCAGCGGGTCGTGGACCTTCTCGGTGACCTGCTCGGCGGTGCTGCGGTGCACCCCGACGACCTCGGTGACGAACTCCGCCGCCTCCTCGTGCAGGCCCAGCTCCAGCAGGCCGAGGACGGTGTGGAGGCGGTTGGCGTGCTCGTGGTCCTGGGCGCGCAGGGCGTCGATCAGGCCCCGTGTGGAGTCGAGCTCACGGCTCAGGTGCTCCAGTTCGGTGCGGTCGCGCAGGGTGGCGACGGCGCCGCCGTCCCGCGTGGGCATCCGGTTCGCGACCAGGACCCGCCGGCCCCGCACGGTGAGCAGGTCCCGGCCGGCGACCCGGCCGGCCAGGACGTCGGTGGTCCGGCCCGCGCCCAGTACGTCGTCCAGCGGGCGCCCGGCGACGGCGGAGTCGGGAGCGAGGCCCAGCAGCCGGGCGGCCTCGTCGTTGACGAGCCGGATCCGGCCGCCGGGGTCGAGGGCGATCACCCCTTCGCGGATGGAGTGCAGCATGGCCTCGCGCTCCGCGAGCAGGCCGGCGATATCGGAGAAGGCCAGGTCGCGGGTCTGCCGCTGGATCCGGCGGGACAGCAGGTAGGCGGCGAACGCGCCCGCCGCCAGGGCGCCGCCGGCGTAGGCGAGCAGGCCGGGGATGGCGCCGAGCAGCCGGTCGCGGACGCTGTCGTAGGCGATGCCGACCGAGACGGCGCCGACGATCTCCCCGTCCGCGGCGACCAGGGGCACCTTGCCGCGGGCGGAGCGGCCGAGGGTGCCCTCGTCGATCTCCATGACCTCGCGGCCGGCCAGGGCGTCGCCGGGGTCGGTGGAGACGGGCAGTCCGATCAGGTCGGGGCTGGGGTGGGAATGGCGGATCCCGTTCAGGTCCATGACGACCACGTACTCGGCGCCGGTGGCCCGGCGGATCCGCTCGGCCGAGGACTGCACGGGGCTGTCCGCGGCCGCCGGTCCTCCGGCCGGAGGGTCGGCCGTCAGCAGGCCGGCGGCCAGCGACGGGTCGGCGGCGGCGCTCTGCGCGATGGCCAGGGCGCGCCGCATCGCCTGGTCGTCGAGCTGTGCGCTGAGCGGGGCCAGGAACAGCCCGGTGGCCAGCACGGCGACCCCGGCGGCGATGGCCAGCTGGGTCAGCAGGATCTGGGAGACGGCCCGTCTGGGCAGCCCGAGGCGCCGAGCGCTCAAGAGGGGGAACCGCATGACAGACAACCGTAGGTCGGCTCAGGCACGAGCGGTATTCCTCCGGGGTCACGGATCAGACTGCGGAGGATGTGATTCCGGGCCCGGTGGGGGTGGCCGACGCGCGCTCGCGCAGGAGCAGGAGCGCCGTGAACGCCACGACCGCGGCGGTCGCGCCGTGGACCCCGTACGCCGTGGCGGCGGGTCCGCCCGAGCCGAGGACGATGACCATGTCACCCAGCGGTACGAAGGTGAGCGCCGCCAGGGCCCAGCCCAGTGCCCGCCGCTGCCCGGTGAGCAGCAGCGCCAGGATGACCAGGCCGCTCGCCGCGTCGCGCACCCCCTTGACGGCGAGGAAGGCCGTGCCGTCCTGCCGGGGCCAGGTCGGAACGCCGAACTGCGAGGCGCTGGCCTGCGGTGCGATCAGGTAGCTGAGGCCGATGTAGAGGATGAACGCGGCGCCGAGGGCGGCCAGGGCGGTGGCGAGGTGCTTGACGGTCGTGGTGGTCATGGCGGTCTCCTGCTGGTTTCCGGGGCGGGGGGCGGGCTGGGGCCGGGTGCGGTCAGCGGCCGGTGCGGCGGACGGCGCGCACCCTGCGGGCGTACGCGGGACGGCCGACGGCGTACCAGATCAGGCGGGCCGGGAGCGGCAGGCCGCGGAGCATCGACCTGCGCTCGGCCCGGTCGGCCTCTTCCAGGGCCATGCCGAGGAAGAACAGCACCTTCGGCTTGGGCGCGCTCGCCGCGAAGCGCTCACCCATCGCGGCCCACTCCTGAGCGGTCAGGTGCCGGCCGGCCAGCGGAAGAAGTGACTCCTCCTCCTCGTCGAGGTGCTCGACCAGGACGGCGCGGTGTTCGGCCAGTACGGCGGCGAGGCGGTCGCGGTCGGCCTCGGCGGCGGTGGCCTCCCAGGCGGGCAGGGCGGCATCGGCTGCCGCGAGGGTGGCCGCCACCCGCTCGTGCTGCTCCTCCATCCGCAGGACGATGTCGGCTTCCAGGTCGACGCGGGCCAGCAGCGCCGGCCAGAGGTGCTCGTCCTCTCCCGTGTGGTGGTTGTGGAGGCCGAGGCGGTAGGTGCGCAAGTGCTCCGCCAGGACCTTGGCCCGTGCGGTGTCCCCGGGTGCCGTGACGGTGACCAGGTCGATCAGCAGGCCGGCCTCGCGGCGGATGCCGCGGTGGATGACGACCATCTGATGGGTGTCGGGCCGGGTGCCGGTCTGCGTCTGCGGCGTCTTCTTCGTCTTCATGAGAAGAGACTCGCCCTCGGCTCATGGAAGGCTCTTGGAGCTCGCTTGGAGGGTCACCGGGGCGCCATGTGGTCGGATTCCGGCCGGAGTTGATCGATCCCGTCTACGTTGTACAACGTCATGGTCTACATACGCGTACTCGGTTCCTTCGCCGCCGAGCGGGACGGCGAGACGGTCCCGCTCGGCGGCCACCGCCAGCGCTCCGTCCTGGCCCTGCTGGTGTCCGCGCGGGGCCGGGTCGTCTCCGTCGACCGGATGATCGAGGAGCTCTGGCAGGGCGCCGCGCCCGCCCGGGCCGTGGCCTCGCTCCAGGCTTACGTGTCCAACCTGCGCCGGCTCCTCGAACCCGGCCGGGCCCCCCGCGCGGCGGCGCGGCTGCTGGTGAGCGCGCCGCCCGGGTACGCGCTGCGGCTGCCCGAGGACGCGGTCGACGCGTGGCGCTTCGAGCGGCTCCTCGGGGAGGCCCGGGAACTGCTCGACCGCGCACCGGACCGCGCCCGCCGGCTGCTCCGGGAGGCGCTGGCGCTCTGGCAGGGGCCGGCCTACGCGGAGACCGCCGACGAACCGTGGAGCCACGCGGAGATCACCCGGCTGGACGAGCTGCGGCTGGCCGCGCGGGAACTGGACCTCGCCGCCGGGCTGAGGGTCGGCGACACCGCCGGGGTCGTCGCGCGGGCCGCGCTGCTGACCCGCGACGAACCCCTGCGGGAGGAGGGCTGGCGGCTGCACGCGCTCGCGCTGTGGGCCGCCGGCCGGCAGGCCGACGCGCTCTCGGCGCTCCGCCGGGCGCGGGCCGTGCTGGCCGAGGAGGCGGGGCTGGACCCCGGCGCCGCCCTGGTCGGGCTGGAGCGGGCGATCCTGGCGCAGGACGACCGGGCGCTGCGCCGGGCGACGGCCGCACCGGGGCCCGCCGCGGAGCCGGCCGCCGCGGTACCCGCGCCGCCCCGGGCGCAGCCGCCCGACGGGGCACCCGGGGCCGCGCCCGCCCTGTTCGTCGGCCGCGAGGCCGAACTGGCGCTGCTGGCCGGGGCCGCGGACCGGGCGCGCGCCGCCGGGCCGGGGATCGCCCTGGTCAGCGGAGAGGCGGGGCTCGGCAAGTCGGCCCTGCTGAACCGGTTCCGCGACCGGCTCCGCAACGAAGGCTGGCTCGTCGCAGTCGGCCGCAACGCCGACGCCGAGGGCGCCCCGCCCGCCTGGGCCTGGGCCGAGGCACTGCGCACCGACGCCGCCGCCGTCCCGCCCGGCCCCGGGGCGGCCACCGCCGTGGCCCCGCTGCTCTCCGACACCGACGAGCCCTCCCGCGCGGCCGGGGACACCGCCGCCGGACGGTTCCGGATGCACCGCGCGGTCTGGCAGTGGCTCGCGGCGGCGGCCCGGGAGCGGCCCGTCTGCGTCGTGCTGGACGACCTGCACTGGGCCGACGGCGAAACGCTCGCCCTGCTGGCCGGGGCCGGGGAGCCGCCGCCCGGGACCCCGCTGCTGGTCGTCGGCGCGTTCCGGCCCAACGAGGTGCCCGGCCGGCTCGCCGACACCCTCGCCCTGCTGGCCCGCCGCTCGCCGACCCGGGTGGCGCTGCCCGGCCTGCCCGAGGCGGCCGTCGCCGAGGTGGTGCGGGCGCTAGGCGGCCCGGAGGCGGACCCCGCGACGGTGGCGGCGCTCGCCGAACGGACCGGGGGCAACCCCTTCTACGTCCGCGAGAGCGCCCGGCTGCTGGGCAGCGAGGGGGCCCTCGTCGCCCTGTCCGACGTGCCCGAGGGAGTGCGGGACGTGCTGCGCCGCCGGCTCGGCAGACTCCCCGACGCGGTGGTCTCCGTACTGCGGCTGGCCGCCGTCGCGGGGCGGGAGTGCGGTGTCGAGGTCCTGGTCGGGGCCGCGGACGCGGGCGAGGACGCCGTGCTGGACGCGCTGGAGGCGGGTCTGGTCGCCGGGCTGCTCGTCGAACCCGGTCCGGGGCGGGTGCGGTTCGCGCACGCGCTGGTCCGGGACACGCTGCTGGCCGACCTGAGCCGGCTGCGCGCCGCCAGGATGCACGGGCGGATCGGGCAGAGCCTGGAGCGGCTCGCTCCGGACGACGTCTCGGGGCTCGCCCACCACTTCGTACGCGCGGCCTCCTCGGTGACCGCGGCGAAGGCCGTGGACTACTGCGTACGGGCCGCCGACCTCGCCGACCGGCGGTTCGCCCACGACACGGCCGCCGCGCTGCTCGTGGAGGCGGTGGCCTGCTTCGAGCGCACCCCCGTCGTTCCGGGAGCAGCGGGCGACCGCGACGGCGAACGGGTCGAGCTGCTGGGCCGTCTGGTACGGGCCCAGGTGCGCGCGGGAGCGGTCATGGCGGCCCGCGAGACGCGGGGCGAGGCCATCGAGTGCGCGGTCGGCACGGGCCGGGAATCCTTGCTGATCAGCGCGTTCACCGCATGGACCGAGCCGAGCCCCTGGCAGACCCGGCCGTACGGGACGGTCGACCGGCCGGTCGTGGCGCTGCTCGAACGCCTGCTGGAGCGGCCCGGTCTCGAACCGGCCGTACGGTGCCGGCTGCTCGGGGCGTACGCGGCCGAACTCTCCGATGCCCGGATCCCGCGCGTACGGGCCGCCGCGCGGGAGGCGGTCGCGCTCGCGGAGGGCCTCGGGGATCCCGCGCTGCGGGCGGCGGCCCTCGTCACGCTGGTCCGGGAGCTGGACCCCGATCTGGAAGGGCCGGAACGGGCCGGGCTGGGGCGGGAACTGGAACGGCTGGGCGCGGCGCACGAGCTGCCGGCGCACCGTTGGTTCGGGCTGTTCACCCGCGCGACGGCCGCTGCGGCGACGGGGGACGCGGCCGGTGCGCGCCGGCTGCTGGGGGAGGCGGCGGAGTTCTCCCGGAGCTACCGGATGCCGGAGGCGTCGGCGGTCTCCGACTGCGTGACGGCGACCCTGGCCCATGCCGAGGGCCGGCCGGCGGAGGCGGAGCGGCTGTACGCGCGGGCGGCCGAGGCGATGGCCCGGCAGGGATCCCCGCACGCCCAGGGGTACCTGTCGGTCGCGGTCGCGACCCTTCGGGCGAGCGAGGGGCAGCTGGCGCGGACGCTGCCCTCCGCCCGGCAGGCGTACGCGCGGTACGGCCCGGCGGTGGGCGACCTGCTCGCGGTGGCGCTGGCCGCGGCCGGGGAAGCGGAGGAGGCCCGCGCGGTCCTGGAGCGGTGCGGACCGCTGCGGCCGGACTACTTCTTCCGGGTCTTCGGGACCTTCCGCGCGATGACCCTGGTGGCGCTCGGCGAGCGGCGGGGCGCGCCGGAGCTGTACGCGGACCTGCTGCCCTACCGCGACGCCCCGCCGCCCGCCGCCGGGTTCACCCTGGCGACCCGGCCGGTCGCGCACACCCTCGGCGAGCTGGCGGAGCTCCTCGGCCGGGAGGCCGAAGCCGCCGCCCACTTCGCGGCGGCCGCCCGCATCACCACCCGGTGGCGCGACCCGGCGTAGGGGGTGCCCGGCGGCCGTCGCTACGGCATCGGCTGTGGGGGGCGCGGGCCCCGGTACTGGCCGACCGGGCGCATCCGGAGCGGGGGCTCCTGGTACTCCTCCAGGGCATGGGCGATCCAGCCCGCCGTACGGGCCACCGCGAACACCGTCTCGCCGGCCTCCGCCGGCATGCCGCAGGACACCGTCAGCACCGCCAGCGCCAGGTCCACGTTGGCGTGCAGCCCGGGCCGGCGGGCGGCGGTGGTGGCCACCACCTCCCGGGCCGCGGCCAGGGCCGGGGCAGCCTGCGGGAGGGTCTCCAGGCGTGCGAACAGCGCCCGGGCCCTCGGGTCCTCGCCCGCGTACAGCCGGTGGCCGAGCCCCGGGACCCGCCGCCCCGCCCGCAGATGGTCCGCGACCACCGGCGCGGCGCCGCCCCGCTCCAGCGCCTCCGCCAGCATCCGGTGCGCGAGCCGCCCGGCCGCGCCGTGCAACGGGCCTTCGAGCGCGCCGAGTCCGGCAGACACCGCCGCGTACGGATGGGCGTGGGCGGACGCGGCCACCCGTACGGCCAGGGTCGAGGCGGCCAGGTCGTGGTCGATGAGCAGGGCGAGGGCCAGGTCCAGCGCGGCCAGCGCGTCCGGGTCGGGCTCGCGCGCCGTCAGCCGGGTCCACAGCCGCCGGGCCAGCCGGCCGTCCCCGCGCCAGCCGGGCGGGCCCACCTCCGGCAGGGCGTCGACCAGGACCGGGATCAGGCAGCGGGCGGAGCCCAGGACAGCCTCGGCGGACAGGTCGAAGCGCAGTGGATCCGCCACGGCCGCGGCGGCGGTGGCCACGCGCAGCCGGTCGAGGGGTCCGCTGTGCTCGGGCAGGGCGGCCACGGCCCGGCGGGCCGCCGCCAGTGGTTCCGGGGGAGCGGTGAAGCGGACCCCGCGCGGCAGCGTGCCCGTCCAGAGCCACTCGGCGACTTCCTCGTACGGGTGCCGCCAGGCCAGCTCGACGGCGTCCACTCCCCGGAAGTAGTACCGGTCGGGCTCGATGAGCGTGAGGGAGGTCCGCACCGCGAGTTCCCCGGCGGAGCCGGTCGGGGCCGCGGCCTCGCGCCGGTTGCGGCGGGCCAGCGATTCCACCTCGGCGGCGTCGAAGCTGCTGCCCCGGCCGACGGGGTCGCGGCGGCTGGTGAGCTGGCCACGGCTGACGTACGCGTACACGGTCGCCGGCTTCACGCCGAGCAGCTCCGCCGCCTGCCGGGTGCTGATCCTGCTCCCGGAGCCCGCCTGGTCGCCCGCCCTGTCGTTCATGACGCACATCCTACGCATGTTGATGTGAATGTTGATTCGATCAATATTGACAAGTATTGAGTCAAGCATGGATGGTCGATCCATGAACACCAGCGTCGAAGTACCCCGCGGTCTCGCGGGAGTCGTGGTCACCGAGACCGAACTCGGTGACGTCCGTGGCCGTGAAGGCTTCTACCACTACCGCCAGTACTCGGCCGTCGAGCTCGCCGGGAGCCGTGGCTTCGAGGACGTCTGGCACCTGATGTTCCGCGGCGCCCTGCCCGCCGACGCCGCCGAGAGGGACGCCTTCGCCGCCGAGATCGAGCCGCTGCGCAGGCTGCCCGCCGAGGTGCGGGACGCCCTGCCCGCACTCGCCCGGGCCACCGCCCTGTCCGGCCCGCTCGCCGGACTGCGCACCGCGCTCTCGCTGCTCGGCGCCTCGGCCGGCTTCCGCCCCGTCTACGACCTTGGCCCCGAGCGCCGCGCGGCCGACGCCCTGGCCGCCTGCGCCGCCGTACCGACCCTGCTCACCGCCCTGCACCGGCTCGGGCAGGGCCTGGAACCGGTGGAGCCGCGCGCGGACCTCCCGTACGCCGCCAACTACCTGTACATGCTCACCGGGGAGGAGCCCGACCCGGTCAAGGCCCGCGCGGTCGAGCGGTACCTGATCTCCACGATCGACCACGGGTTCAACGCCTCGACCTTCACCGCCCGTGTGATCGCCTCCACCGGCGCCGATGTCGCGGCCTGTCTGACCGGGGCGATCGGCGCCCTCTCCGGCCCCCTGCACGGCGGCGCCCCCAGCCGGGCCCTGGACACCCTCGACGCCATCGGCACGGCCGACCGCATCGACCCGTGGATCCGCGAACGGGTCCTCGCCGGTGAGCGGATCATGGGCTTCGGACACCCCGTGTACCGCACCGAGGACCCGCGTTCGCGCATGCTGCGCGACACGGCGCGCGAGTTCGGGGGCCCGCTCGTCGACTTCGCGGTCGAGGTCGAGCGGCACGTCGAGCGGATCCTCGCCGAGCTCAAGCCGGGCCGCGAACTGCACACCAACGTGGAGTTCTACGCGGGCGTGGTCATGGAGCTGTGCGGACTGCCGCGCGAGATGTTCACCCCGACCTTCTGCGCGGCCCGCGTGGTCGGCTGGAGCGCCAACATCCTCGAACAGGCCGCCGACTCGAAGATCATCCGGCCGGCCGCCCGGTACACCGGTCCGACCCCGCCGCAGCCGGTCCCCGCACTGGGCTGACCCCGGGCTGGTTACGATCGGCCGGGTGAACAGCAGGCAGCCCATCCCCGTCGTCGTCCTCACCGGATTCCTCGGATCCGGCAAGACCACCGTGCTCAACCACCTCCTGGCCAACCGGGGAGGCACCCGGATCGGGGTCGTCGTCAACGACTTCGGCTCCATCGAGATCGACGCGATGTCGGTGGCCGGCCAGGTCGGCGACTCGATGGTCTCCCTCGGCGGCGGCTGCCTGTGCTGCGCGGTCGACGGCAGCGAACTGGACGCGTACCTGGAGAAGCTCGCCGCGCCCGTCCACCGCATCGACGTGATCGTCATCGAGGCGAGCGGCCTGGCCGAGCCGCAGGAGATGGTCAAGATGCTCTTGGCCAACGAGAACCCGGCGATCCGCTACGGCGGCATGGTGCAGGTCGTGGACGCGGCCGAGTTCGACGCCACCCGGGCCAGGCACCCGGAGACGGACCGCCATCTCGCCGTCGCCGACCTGGTGGTGCTCAACAAGACCGACCGGGTGGACGCCGCCGAGCGGGCCCGGATCGAGGCCGCGCTCGGCACGCTGTGCGGCCCGGGCATCCCCGTCGTAGGGGCGGACCACGGGCGGATCGATCCGGAGCTGCTCTTCGACCGCCGCCCGTGGACGGAGACCCGTGGCCAGCTCTCCTTCGAGGACCTGCTCGCGGAAGCCGCCCACCAGGCCGACGAGGCCGACGAGGCCGACGAGACCGACCCGGCGGACGCGGCCGGACACGACCACGAGCGGTGCGGGCATGTCCACGCGGCCTACGAGAGCATCGAGTTCGTCTCCGAGCAGGCCCTGCACCCGCGCCGGTTCCTCGACTTCCTCGACCGCCGCCCCGCCGGGCTCTACCGGATCAAGGGCTTCGTCCACTTCGGCGTCCCCGGGCACGAGGAGCGCTACGAGGTCCACGCCGTCGGCCGGTTCCTCCGCTTCGCCCCCGGACCCTGGGGCCGGGGCGAAGCACGCCTGACCCAGCTCGTCCTGATCGGCTCCGGCACGGACGGCCTGGCCCTGCTCCGGGAGCTGGAGGCCTGCCGCGAACCGGCCCCGCGGCAGGTGCCCCCGGAGAGCATGTGGGGCGTCCTGCGCTACGTGGACCGGCCCGCGGACGCCCCGGCCGAGGACTGACGCAGCGGGCGCCGCCGGGCCCGCTGCCTCACGCCACCTCCACGCCGTACTCGCCGAGCAGGTCCTCCAGGCCGCCGCGGTAGCCCTTGCCGCCGATCACGAAGTCCCAGTCGCCGTTCGCGCGCCGCCGGAACGAACCGAGGACCAGCGCGGTCTCGCCGGCGCGGCCGTCGGAGACGTCCAGCCGGCCGAGCTCCTCGCCGCCCGCGGACAGCAGGCGGATGTGTGCGTCGGTGAACCCGGCGAGGTCCGCCTGCGGGTCGACCTCCGGGTCGATCGCGGCGACGAGCACCAGACGGTCGGCGCGCTCGGGCAGCGCGTCGAATGAGACCTCCAGAGCCGCCTTGTCGGGCCGCGCGTGCGCGCGGGCCCGTACCGAACCGTCCGGGCTCCGGGGGTTGTTGTAGAAGACGAAGTGGTCCTCGCTCAGCACCCGGCCGCCCTCGCAGACCAGCGCGCACACGTCGAGCGCGACGGACCCCGACCAGGACATGCCCAGTACGTTGTGGTCCGCCGGAGCCGCGGGCTCGGGCGCCGTCTCGGCCGCCCGCCGCGCGGGGGCCGCCGGGGCCGGTGCGCCCCCGCCGAGCCGCCCCCGCAGCCCGTACTGGTGCAGCAGCTCGACGAGGTCCGCTCCGGGAACCAACTCCAGCGGCTTGCCGTTGGCAAAGGTGTACGACCCCGGCCCGAAGGACGCGGTGGTGACCAGCACCCCCTTGTTCGCCCCCTTGTCCTGGACCGTGCCGTACAGATCACGCACGGCCGTCGGCGGCACCGTGTTCCGGTAGCGCTTGACCTGCACCACGATCCGCCCGCCCCGGATCGGAGCCGGGTCCAGCGCCTCCACGTCCACCCCGCCGTCGCCCGACCGCTGGGTGGTCACCGCCTCCATGCCCATCGCCCGGAACAGCTCCGCGACCAGGTTCTCGAAGTCGATCGGATCCATCGCGAACAGGTCCGGCTCGTCGTCCGCGTCGCCGGCGTGCCCGCCGTGGCTCACGACCCCTCCGCCGACCTCGTCGGGACGGCGCCCAGGGCGCACCGCCGTGAGCTGGTCGGGCCGCGCCGAGAGCTGTCCGCCCAGCCCCGAAACCAGACAGTCCACCGCGCTGACCTGCTCCAGCCGCAGCCCCGTGAATGAGGAGTGGACGGCCGACACCATGGCGAGGATGATCTGGGCCTCCCGGCCCGTCGCCGGATCGTGGTCGTCCACAAACCCGTTGACGACCACCGAGTCCAGCGCTCCGAACTCGTCTGCGGCGTAGAGCTCGCGCACCACCAGGAGCAGGCACTGTGCCAACAGGTCCCGGTACAGCGCTCGCCGCTGCGCGGCCGGGCGAGTCGTCTCCTTGTCCTGGTCGATGCTTGGCAGGTAGCGCACCGACTTGGCCTCCGGCACCACTCCGTAACGGGGTAGTTCCCAGTCGAGCACCAGCTGCCGCGCAGCCTGGTCGTACGCTGCCGAGACCTGCCTCGGCAGTTCCTCGGGCCAGGCCGTGGAAGCGTAGAGCGCGGCCGAGAAATACTCCACCACGGCGTCCGCCTCACCCGCGCGCAATTTACCGGCCAGCTCGTTCAGCCCGCGGTTGTGCGCACGGATCCCGACGAGCTGCTCGGCCGCCCACCGGTCGTACTGCTGCCGGTGATCGGCGAGCTGCTGGCGGCGGCGCGCCTCGGCAGCTTGCGCCTTCTGGCTGGCCCGCGTGAACTGGGCGTGAGCCTCGCGTTCCGCCTGGACCCGCCGGTAGGAACCGAGGGCCATGCCGCTGCTCTGCTCCAGGAACTGCTCGATTCGGGGTGTCGCCACTGGCTGGGCCAACGCCCCCGGGCGGAATGCTTCGAGCACCTCGGACCGCACGAGCGAGGCCATACGGAACGCCGTCGCTCGGCAGCCCGTTACCAACAGGTCCCGCAGCGCTGCGACCTCGGCCTCTATGCCCTCTGTGCGGCGCCGAGCCTCGGCTTCCCGATGCTGTCGGTAGGCGGCCTGCTGCTCGCGCTCGCCCCGGGCAACGTCCCGGTCCCACGCCCGTCGGCGACGCTCCGCCTCGCGATGCTGGATCACCTGCGTCTGCTGCTGCCTGCGCCGAGCTTCGGCCCAGTTCCCGATCAACCCACTCGATTGACGGCTCATCAGCATTCCCCCGCCCCACCACAAGCACCAACGGGAAAACACTAGTCGCCAATCGGGTGGTACGTCTCCCGGACGCACCACCCGAATGCCGTTCCGCCGTCCTACAGCGCGGGCCCCGTCAGCGCCGCGACGACCGCGGGCAGTGGCGCCCCCGAGCCGTCGCGGCGCGGGTCCACGGCCGGGAGTTCGGCCGGAGTGCCGTTCGCCGCGGCCGCCCGGACCGGCGCGTTGCCCGCCCAGGCCAGCACCAGTACGTCCTCGCCCTTCAGGAACCGCTGGCAGCGCACGCCGCCGGTGGCCCGGCCCTTGCGCGGGTACTGGTCGAACGGGGTCAGCTTCCCGGAGGTCACCGAGTCGTCCAGCGTCCCGTGCGAACCCGCCACCGTGAACACGAAGGCGTCCCGGGCCGGGTCCACCGCCGAGAAGTGGATCACCTTGGCGTTGTCGGAGAGCTTGATGCCCGCCATTCCGCCCGCCGGGCGGCCCTGCGGGCGCACCTGGCTCGCGGGGTAGCGCAGCAGCTGGGTGTCGTCCGTGATGAAGACCAGGTCCTCTTCGCCGGTCCGCAGCTCCACCGCGCCGACGATCCGGTCGCCGTCCTTGAGGGTGATGACCTCCAGCTCGTCCTTGTTCGCCGGGTAGTCCGGCACGACGCGCTTGACCACGCCCTGTTCGGTACCCAGCGCCAGACCCTGCGAGGACTCGTCCAGCGAGGTCAGGCAGACGACCTTCTCGTCCGCCTCCAGCCCGGAGAGGAACTCGGCGACCGGGGCGCCGCCGGCCAGGTTCGGCGCGGCGTGGGTGTCCGGCAGCTGCGGCAGGTCGATCACCGAGAGCCGCAGCAGCCGCCCGTACGAGGTGACCACGCCCACGTCCGCCCGGGCCGTCGCCGCGACCTGCGAGACGATCAGGTCGTGCTTGGCGCGGGCGCCGCCCTCCTCCTGCGGGAGGGCTTCCCCGTTCGCGGTGCGGGCCAGCAGGCCCGTGGACGACAGCAGCACCCGGCACGGGGTGTCCGCGACCTCCAGCGGAACCGCCGCCACCGGTGTGCCGGCCGACTCCAGCAGCACCGTACGGCGCTCGGTGCCGAACTTCTTCGCGACTGCCGCCAGTTCCGCCGAGACCAGCTTGCGCAGCTCGCTGTCGGACTCCAGGATCCCGGTCAGCTCGTCGATCTCGCCGTTCAGCCGGTCGCGCTCGGACTCCAGCTCGATCCGGTCGAAGCGGGTGAGGCGGCGCAGCGGGGTGTCCAGGATGTACTGGGTCTGGATCTCGCTCAGCGAGAAGCGCTCGATCAGCCGCTCCTTCGCCTGCGCGGAGTTGTCGCTGTCCCGGATGAGGCGGATGACCTCGTCGATGTCGAGCAGGGCCACGAGCAGGCCCTCGACCAGGTGCAGCCGGTCGCGGCGCTTGGTCCGGCGGAACTCGCTGCGGCGGCGCACGACCTCGAAGCGGTGGTCGAGGTAGACCTCCAGCAGCTCCTTGAGGCCGAGCGTCAGCGGCTGTCCGTCGACCAGCGCGACGTTGTTGATGCCGAAGGACTCCTCCATCGGCGTCAGCTTGTAGAGCTGCTCCAGGACGGCCTCCGGGTGGAAGCCGTTCTTGATCTCGATGACCAGGCGCAGGCCGTGCGAGCGGTCGGTGAGGTCCTTGACGTCCGCGATGCCCTGGAGCTTCTTCGAGCCGACCAGGTCCTTGATCTTCGCGATGACCTTCTCGGGGCCGACCGTGAAGGGCAGTTCGGTGACGACCAGGCCCTTGCGGCGCGCCGTCACGGTCTCGACCGCCACCGTCGCGCGGATCTTGAAGGTGCCGCGGCCGTTCTCGTAGGCGTCCTTGATCCCGGAGAGGCCGACGATCCGGCCGCCGGTCGGCAGGTCGGGACCCGGTACGAAGCGCATCAGCGCCTCCAGGTCCGCCTGCGGGTACCGGATCAGGTGCCGGGCGGCCGCGATGACCTCGCCCAGGTTGTGCGGGGGCATGTTGGTGGCCATGCCGACCGCGATCCCGGACGCGCCGTTGACCAGCAGGTTCGGGTAGGCGGCGGGCAGGGCCACCGGCTCCCGCTCCTGGCCGTCGTAGTTGGCGGTGAAATCGACCGTGTCCTCGTCGATCGACTCCGTCATCAGCGACGTGGCGTCGGCCATCTTGCACTCGGTGTAACGCATGGCGGCCGGCGGGTCGTCGTTGCCGAGCGAACCGAAGTTGCCGTGGCCGTCGACCAGCGGCAGCCGCATCGAGAAGGGCTGGGCCATGCGCACGAGGGCGTCGTAGATCGACGCGTCACCGTGCGGGTGCAGCTTGCCCATGACCTCGCCGACGACGCGGGCGCACTTCACGTATCCGCGGTCGGGGCGCAGGCCCATCTCGTTCATCTGGTAGACGATGCGCCGGTGCACCGGCTTCATGCCGTCCCGGGCGTCGGGCAGGGCGCGGGAGTAGATCACCGAGTACGCGTACTCGAGGAAGGAGCCCTGCATTTCGTCGACGACGTCGATGTCGAGGATCTTCTCCTCGAAATCCTCCGGCGGCGGGGTCTTCGTGCTGCGGCGGGCCATCGCTGCGCGGCTCCTTAACCAAGAAAGGTCTGCTGGGGGTCTGGCTGGTGTTCTGACGGGGTCCGAGTCGGGTGACGCGGACCATTGTGTCCCGAGGCACCGACAACGCCGACTCCGACCCTGGGGGTCCCCCCGGACGGAGTCGTGCGGGGGAACGGGACCCGGGAACTTCTACGGGCATCGGCGCGCTTGCATACAGTGGCAGGTCTGACACAAATCTCTGCATCGCGATCGAAGGGACCACATGCCCATGGGTCACACGGCCACAGCCCAGGCCGGCTCCGGCGGCCTGACAGCGACCGAGCACCGGCTGGCCAACGGCCTGCGCGTGGTGCTCTCCGAGGACCACTTGACCCCGGTCGCCGCGGTCTGCCTCTGGTACGACGTAGGCTCGCGCCATGAAGTCAAGGGGCGAACCGGCCTGGCTCACCTCTTCGAGCACCTGATGTTCCAGGGCTCGGCGAGCGTACCCGGCAACGGGCACTTCGAGCTCGTCCAGGGTGCCGGCGGTTCGCTCAACGGCACGACGAGCTTCGAGCGCACCAACTATTTCGAGACCATGCCGACCCACCAGCTGGAGCTCGCGCTCTGGCTGGAGGCGGACCGGATGGGCTCGCTGCTCGTCGCCCTCGACGACGAGTCGATGGAGAACCAGCGCGACGTCGTCAAGAACGAGCGCCGCCAGCGCTACGACAACGTGCCGTACGGCACGGCGTTCGAGCGGCTGACCGCCCTCGCCTACCCCGAGGGCCACCCGTACCACCACACCCCGATCGGCTCGATGGCCGACCTGGACGCGGCCTCGCTGGAGGACGCGCGCGCCTTCTTCCGCACGTACTACGCGCCCAACAACGCGGTGCTGTCGGTCGTCGGCGACATCGACCCCGAGCAGACGCTCGCGTGGATCGAGAAGTACTTCGGCTCCATCCCCTCGCACGACGGCAAGCAGCCGCCGCGCGACGGATCGCTGCCGGAGGTCATGGGCAAGCAGCTCCGCGAGGAGATCGTCGAGCAGGTCCCGGCGCGCGCCCTGATGGCCGCCTACCGGCTCCCGCACGACGGCACCCGCGAGTGCGACGCCGCCGACGTGGCGCTGACGATCCTGGGCGGCGGCGAGTCCTCGCGGCTCCACAACCGCCTGGTACGCCGTGACCAGAGCGCCGTCGCGGCCGGTTTCGGCCTGCTCCGGCTGGCCGGCGCGCCGTCGCTCGGCTGGCTGGACGTCAAGACCTCCGGCGGCGTCGAGGTCCCCGGCATCGAAGCCGCCGTGGACGAGGAACTCGCCCGGTTCGCCGCCGAGGGCCCCACCGCCGAGGAGATGGAGCGCGCCCAGGCGCAGCTGGAGCGGGAGTGGCTGGACCGGCTGAGCACCGTCTCCGGCCGCGCCGACGAACTGTGCCGCTTCGCGGTGCTGTTCGGTGACCCGCAGCTGGCCCTGACCGCGGTCAAGCGGCTCCTCGACATCACCGCCGAGGAGGTCCAGGCCGTGGCCGCGGCCCGACTGCGCCCGGACAACCGGGCGGTGCTGGTGTACGAGCCGCTCACGGGCCCGGACACCGACGCCGACGACGCCGAGCACACCGAGCACTCCGAGAACGAGGGGGCGGAGCAGTGAGCGACACCGCAGCCGTCACGATGACCTTCCACCCGCGCCCCGAGGCCGGCGAGGCCCGGCCGTGGGCCTTCCCGGCCCCCGAGCGCGGCGCGCTCCCCAACGGCCTGACCCTGCTGCGCTGCCACCGCCCGGGCCAGCAGGTCATCGCCGTCGAGATCAACCTCGCGGCCCCGCTGGACGCCGAGCCCGAGGGCCTGGACGGGGTGGCCACCATCATGGCCCGCGCCCTGTCCGAAGGCACCGACAAGCACTCCGCCGAGGAGTTCGCTGCCGAGCTGGAGCGCTGCGGCGCCACCCTCGACGCGCACGCCGACCACCCGGGCATCCGGGTCTCCCTGGAGGTGCCGGCCTCCCGCCTGGCCAAGGCCCTCGGCCTGCTCTCCGAGGCGCTGCGCGCGCCCGCCTTCGCGGACAGCGAGGTCGGCCGGCTGGTGCGCAACCGGCTCGACGAGATCCCGCACGAGCTGGCCAACCCGCAGCGCCGCGCCGCCAAGCAGCTCTCCCAGGAGCTGTTCCCGGCCGGCCTGCGGATGTCCCGCCCGCGCCAGGGCACGGAGGAGACGGTCGCCCGTATCGACTCCGCGGCCGTGCGCGCCTTCTACGAGGCCCACGTACGCCCCGCCACCGCCACCGCGGTGGTCGTCGGCGACCTGACCGGCATCGACCTCGACGCCGTCCTCGCGGAGACCCTGGGCACCTGGACCGGCGACTTCGCGGAGCCGCGACCGGTTCCGCCGGTCACCGCCGACGACACCGGCCGCGTGGTCATCGTGGACCGGCCCGGCGCGGTCCAGACGCAGCTGCTGATCGGCCGTACCGGCGCCGACCGGCACGACCGCGTCTGGGCGGCCCAGGTGCTCGGCACGTACTGCCTCGGCGGCACCCTGACCTCCCGTCTGGACAAGGTCCTGCGCGAGGAGAAGGGGTACACGTACGGCGTACGCGCCTTCGGCCAGGTGCTGCGCTCCACGGCCGACGGCAAGGGCGCCTCGATGCTCGCCATCAGCGGTTCGGTGGACACGCCGAACACCGGCCCGGCGCTGGACGACCTCTGGAAGGTGCTGCGCACCCTCGCCGAGGGCGGCCTGACCGATGCCGAACGGGACGTGGCGGTGCAGAACTTGGTGGGCGTGGCCCCGCTGAAGTTCGAGACCGCGGCCTCCGTCGCGGGCACGCTCGCCGACCAGGTCGAGCAGGAGCTGCCGGACGACTACCAGGCGCACCTGTACGCGCAGCTCGCCGACACCGGCACCGTGGAGGCGACTTCGGCCGTCGTCAACGCGTTCCCGGTGGACCGGCTGGTAACGGTGCTGGTGGGCGACGCCGCCGAGATCGAGGGACCGGTGCGGGCCCTCGGGATCGGTGACGTCACGGTGGTCACCAACTAGACGGATCCGGAAGCGGTTCCCAAGGGGTCTCGGCGGCTTGTCCGCCGGGGCCCCTTATGTCTGTTTAGCGCTGAGGTTGCGTGTATGTGGTGTGGCGTACGCAACAAAAGCGCGAGTCTGTTTGGCGATTGACTGATGATCCGCCTAGCGTCAGGCGTGCTGTTCGTCAGTTGTAACCGCCGCATCCGCGGCACCGGACAGCGATCGCCGAGTCCCCGTCAGGCGCGAGCCTGGGGAGCCGGGGACCCACATGCGTCCCTGGGGTGAATCGGACCGCCTCGTCAGAGGGGGCCCGTAGGAGACCTTCCTGCTCCGAACCCGTCAGCTAACCCGGTAGGCGAGAGGGAAGGAAAGGATCAGCCCCTTCATGGCGTTTGGCAGTCGTGCCGCCGGCAAGCACCGTGGTTCCAGCCGTCTGAGCCGCAAGACCGCCGGCTACGCCGGCATAGCAGCCCTCGCCACCACCGGTGTCGTCGGCTCCATCGCCGCCCCCGCGTTCGCCGCGGACGGCAAGGCCCTCTCCATGGAGGACACCGGCCTGAACGCCGTGGTCGTCGCCGAGGACCTCCAGGGCGAGATCCAGGCCCAGGCCGACTCCCAGGAGCGCGCCGCCGAGGTCGCCGCCGTCAAGGCGCAGGCCGAAGCCGACGCCAAGCAGCAGGCCGCGGAGGCCAAGCGCGTGGCCGAGGCCAAGGCGAAGGCCGAGCGCGACGCCGCGGAGCGCGCGGCCCGCGAGGAGGAGCGCAAGCGCCTCAACACCTTCGTCGCCCCCGTCGAGGACTCGTACGTCAGCACCCAGTGGCACGCGGGCGGCGGCATGTGGTCCTCCGGCAGCCATACGGGCATCGACTTCCACGCGGCCTCCGGCACCACGGTGCACGCGGTCGGCGCGGGCACCGTCGTCGAGTCGGGCAACGGCGGCGCGTACGGCAACAACGTCGTCATCAAGCACAACGACGGCACCTACACCCAGTACGGCCACATGTCCTCGCTGGGCGTCTCGGTCGGCCAGCAGGTCACCGCGGGCCAGCAGATCGGCCTGTCGGGCTCCACCGGCAACTCCAGCGGCCCGCACCTGCACTTCGAGGCCCGCACCGGCCCCCAGTACGGCTCGGACATCGACCCGGTGGCGTACCTGCGCTCGCACGGCGTCAACGTCTGACCAGGCGCCGCGTTTCGCACCGCTTCGAGGAAGACCCCGGCTCATCGAGCCGGGGTCTTCCTCTTTTTTATGGCAAATATTTCGAATATCCGGCCGTACTCGGAAATTATCGTGTGTTGCAATAGAGTCGCAGCACGGTAGTCGGAATGAGGCGGAGGTTCGGTTTTGCGTATTCCTGCGCGCGCGGTGTGCACGGCGATCCGCGACGACATCGTCTCCGGGGTCTTCGGGCCGGGCAGCAGGCTGACCGAGGAGGTGCTGGCCCGGCGGTACGGGGTCTCGCGCGTCCCCGTGCGCGAGGCGCTGCGGACCCTGGAGTCCGAGGGGTTCGTCACCACCCGGCGGCACGCCGGCGCCTGCGTGGCCGAGCCGACCGAGCAGGAGGCCGCGGACCTCCTTGAGGTACGGATGCTGCTGGAGCCCCTCGCCGCCGCCCGGGCCGCCCGCCGGCGCACGGAGGCGCACCTGAAGGTGCTGCGCGGGCTGGTCAGGCTGGGGCAGGAGCGGGCCAGGAGGGGCCAGGGGGAGGATCTGCGGGCCCTGGGCGGCTGGTTCCACGAGACGCTCGCCCAGGCCTCGGGCAGTCCGGGGCTGATCGCGCTGCTGACGCAGATGCGGCACAAGGTGGCCTGGATGTACGCGGTGGAGGCCCCGGAGCGGCCCGCCGAGTCCTGGGCGGAGCGCGGCGCGATCGTGGACGCGGTGGCCCGGGGCGACGCCGAGCGGGCGCGGGCGCTCACCGCGATCCACGCGGACCGGGCGGCGGGGACGCACCGGCTCCGGGTGAGGACTTCGCAACCTGCCGTAAACATGTCGAGCGGCCCCCATTAACAAGAGCCGTATACAAAGGCCGGACGGGGCCGATATCGGCGCGCGATATTGCGCGGTGGCGGATATTCGCGGGGCAGGCGGGTCTGATTCCGGCCGCTTGGGCTGCTTGGAATATCGAATTCGCGAAGGGGCTGCGCGCCGCGAATGCGGCGGCCGGTGTCCGAAAACGCGTGAGCCGTGGTCCCCGGTGTTCCGGGGCCACGGCTCGTTCGCGTACGGGCGAGGGTCGGACCCGAGGGTCGAACCCGAAGGGTCAGACGGTCTCCGGGAGCTCGTCCAGGCCCTCGGCGACCAGCTTCGCGAGCCGGTCCAGCGCGGCCTCGGCACCCTCGGCGTCGGAGGCGAGGACGATCTCCTCGCCGCCCTGGGCGCCCAGGCCCAGGACCGCCAGCATGGAGGCGGCGTTGACGGGGTCGCCGCCCGCCTTCGCGATGGTCACCGGGACGCCGGAAGCGGTCGTCGCGCGGACGAAGATCGAGGCGGGACGAGCGTGCAGGCCCTCGGCCCACCCGACGTTGACGCGGCGCTCTGCCATGGTGATGCCCTTCAGGTTCTTACGGTTGTCTAGACCAGTCTCTCACGGCACCCGGAATGCTTCGACCGGCCTTCGGTCATAATCCGCAGCGGTTCGACCTTCCCCAGCTTGCACTGATTTGACCCCGCTTGTCGTATGCGCCGCGCGGGCGCTGTCCGGCCCGCCCTGGCCTTAAGGTGGCCCCCATGACGACCGAGTCGGCCCCCGCGTACCCGGCCCACTGGGAAGCCGACGTCGTGCTGCGCGACGGCGGCACCGCCCGGATCCGGCCGATCACCACCGAGGACGCGGACCGGCTCGTCAGCTTCTACGAACAGGTCTCCGACGAGTCGAAGTACTACCGGTTCTTCGCCCCGTACCCCCGGCTGTCCGCCCGCGACGTGCACCGCTTCACGCACCACGACTACGTGGACCGCGTCGGCCTCGCGGCGACCATCGGCGGCGAGTTCATCGGCACCGTCCGCTACGACCGGATCGACGCCACCGGCCGCCCGGCCTCCGCGCCCGCCGACGAGGCCGAGGTCGCCTTCCTCGTCCAGGACGCCCACCAGGGCCGCGGCGTGGCCTCCGCCCTGCTCGAACACATCGGCGCGGTCGCACGCGAGCGGGGCATCCGCGGGTTCGCCGCCGAGGTGCTGCCCGCCAACACCAAGATGATCAAAGTCTTCACCGACGCCGGCTACCAGCAGAAGCGCAGCTTCGAGGACGGCTCCGTCCACCTCACCCTCGACCTCGAACCCACCGCCGAGTCCCTCGCCGTCCAGCGCGCCCGCGAACAGCGCGCCGAGGCCCGCTCCGTGCAGCGGCTGCTCGCCCCCGGCTCGGTCGCCGTCGTCGGAGTCAGCCGCTCCGGCGGCGGCGTCGGCGCGTCCGTGCTGCGCAACCTGCGCGACAGCGGCTTCCACGGGCACCTCTACGCCGTCAACGAGGCGGCCTCCACCGATCTGCTGGACGGCGTACGGGCCTACCGCGCGGTCGCGGACATCGGGGCCCCGGTCGACCTCGCGGTGATCGCCGTCCCCGCCGAGCGGGTTCCCGAGGCCGTCGCGGCCTGCGGCGACCACGGGGTGCAGGGCCTCGTCGTCCTCTCCGCCGGATACGGGGAGAGCGGGCCGCAGGGCGCGGCCCGGCAGCGCGAACTGCTGCGCCAGGTGCGCTCGTACGGGATGCGGCTGATCGGCCCCAACGCCTTCGGGGTGATCAACACGGCCCCCGACGTGGAGCTGAACGCCTCACTGGCCCCCGCCCCGGCGCCGGCCCGCGGCCGGATCGGGCTGTTCACCCAGTCCGGCGCGATCGGCATCGCACTGCTCTCCGCGCTGGTCCGGCGCGGCGCGGGGCTGTCCTCGTTCGTCTCCGCGGGCAACCGGGCGGACGTCTCCGGGAACGACATCCTCCAGTACTGGTACGAGGACGAGGCCACGGACGTCGCCCTGCTGTACCTCGAAACCCTCGGCAACCCGCGGAAGTTCAGCCGGCTCGCCCGCCGCACGGCGGCCGTGAAGCCGGTCGTGGTCGCGAAGGGCGGCCGCCACACCCCGGCCGGGCACGTCGTGCCGGGGACCCGGCTGTCCGACGACACCGTCTCGGCGCTGCTCCGGCAGGCGGGCGTCATCCGGGTCGACACGGTCACGGAGCTGGTCGACGTCGGCCTGCTGCTCGCCGGGCAGCCGCTGCCCGCCGGGCCGCGGGTGGCGATCCTCGGGAACTCGGAGTCGTTGGGCGTGATCGCCTACGACGCCTGCCTCACGGAGCGGCTGCGGCCGTCGGCCCCGCTCGACCTGACGACGGACGCCTCCCCGGAGGACTTCCGGGCCGCGCTCGGCTCGGCGCTCGCCGCCGACACCAACGACGCCGTCATCGTGACCGCGATCCCGGGCGTGAGCGAGCACGCCCTCGCGGCCGACCTGGCCGACGCGCTGCGCGCGGCGGTGGCCGAGCACCCGGGCAAGCCGGTGGCGGTGGTGCACGTGGAACTCGGCGCCCTCGCCGCCGCCCTCTCCCCGGACTCCCCTCCCCCTGGGACCTGCGGCGTGGGGCTTCGCCCCGGCACCTGCCCCCGCCACATCGGCCGGCGCCCCGGAACCCGCCGCTCCCGCCCCCGCCACGGCGCCGGAGTCGGCGCCCCTGGTGCCCCGCGAGCAGCCCGCCGAGGCCGAGGGTGACGCCGGCCGGCAGGCGTGCCGCATCCCCACCTACCCCGCCGCCGAGCGCGCCGTACGGGCCGTCGCCGAGGCCGTCCGCTACGGCCAGTGGCGGCGGGCCAACGCCGAACCCGGCCAGGTCCCCGCGTACGAGGACATCGACGAGAGCGGGGCCGCCGCCCAGCTCGCCCGGCTGCTGACCGGGGTCGCGGCCGCCGACGTACTCACCCTCGACGACACCGACGCGCACGCGCTCCTCGGGCGCTACGGGATCCGCGTCGTGCGCACCCTGCCCGCCCCCACCCCGGACGCCGCCGCCGGCGCGGCCCGGGCCCTCGGCTACCCGGTGGCCCTCAAGACCACCGCCCCGCACCTGCGCCACCGCGCGGACCTGGGCGGCGTACGACTGGACCTGACCACCGAGGAAGAACTCCGCCGCGCCTACGACGAGCTCACCGAGACCCACGGGAAGCCCGCCGAGCTGCTCCCCGTCGTCCAGGCCATGGTCCCCCGGGGCGTCGACACCGTCGTCCGCTCCGTCATCGACGCCGCCGCGGGCGCCGTCCTCTCCTTCGGGCTCGCCGGCGTCGCCTCCGAGCTGCTCGGCGACACCGCGCACCGCCTCGTCCCGGCCGCCGACCGCGACGTGGCCGCGCTGATCCGGTCGATCCGCACCGCGCCCCTGCTCTTCGGCTGGCGCGGCAGCGACCCCGTCGACACCCCGGCCCTGGAGGAGCTGCTGCTGCGGCTGTCCCGCCTGGTCGACGACCATCCCGAGGTGGTCGGCGTATCCCTGGAACCCGTCGTCGTCGCCACCGGGGGACTGTCCGTACTGAGCGCCACCGTCCGCGTCGCGCACCCGCCCGCCCGCACGGATCTCGGCCCGCGCACGCTCCCCAGCTACTGACCGGGCCACCGGGCGGGCGGCGGGGGCCGTCGGGGGAGCCCGGGGTGCCCCGTACGGGCCTTAGGATGGACCTCATGGCGAAATCCGGTACGACGACCCAGGGGCTGCGCGCGGCGATCGAGCGCAGCGGCTACTACCCGGCCCTCGTGGCCGAGGCGGTTGAGGCCGCCGTGGGCGGCGAGCCGATCTCGTCGTACCTGGTCCACCAGGAGACCACCTTCGACTCCAACGAGGTGCGCCGGCACGTCACCGTCCTGGTGCTCACCGGCAACCGCTTCATCGTCAGCCACACCGACGAGCAGGCCGCCGACGCCGGGTCGCCCTCCCCGTACGCGACGACCTCGACCGAGTCGGTCAAGCTCGCCAGCATCTCATCGGTGGTGCTGAGCCGCGTCGTCGCGAACCCGGAGTCGTACACGCCGGGCCAGCTGCCCCGCGAGGTGGTCCTGACCATCGGCTGGGGCGCGGTCTCGCGCATCGACCTGGAGCCCGCCGCCTGCGGCGACCAGAACTGCGACGCCGACCACGGCTACACCGGCAACTCCACCGCCGACGACCTCAGCCTGCGCGTGAGCGAGGCGGGCGACGGCCCCGAGGCCGTCCGTCAGACCCTGCTCTTCGCGCAGGCGCTCTCCGAGGCCACCGCCGCCACGTCCGCACCCAGCGCCCGCTGATGTCGTACTCCGCCCCCGCGAACTGGGACGAACCGGAGCTGCTCGACCTCACCGGGGCACCCGTCCCCCAGTACGGCACCGGCTCGCTCGCCGATCTGCTGCCGACCCTCGTGGCCGGCCAGGGCGTCCCCGGGTTCACCGCCGGGATCGCCGAGCTGACCCCCGCCGACCGGAACTGCGTGTTCCTGATCGACGGCATGGGCTGGGAGCAGATAAAGGCCCACCCCGACGAGGCCCCCTTCCTGGCCTCCCTGCTCGGCAGCTCGCGCGGCGGCACCGGCCTGCCGATCACCTCCGGCTTCCCCGCGACCACCGCCACCTCCCTGGCCTCCGTCGGCACCGGCCTGCCCCCCGCGCGGCACGGCCTGCCCGGCTACGCGGTGCGCAACCCGGCCTCCGGCGAGCTGATGAACCAGCTGCGCTGGCAGCCGTGGACCGCGCCGAAGCCCTGGCAGCCGTACCCCACGGTCTTCCAGCAGGCGGACGCGGCCGGCGTCCACACCGCGCAGGTGTCCGCGCCGGCCTTCCAGAACACCCCGCTCACCAAGATCGCGCTGAGCGGCGGCACCTTCCACGGCCGGATGACCGGCGAGGAGCGGATGGACCTCGCGGCCATCCAGCTCGCCGCCGGGGAGCGCTCGCTGGTGTACACGTACTACAGCGAGCTCGACGGGGCCGGCCACCGGCACGGCGTGGACTCCGACGCCTGGCGCGGCCAGTTGATGCACGTGGACCGGCTGGTGCGGCGGCTCGCCGAGCAACTGCCGCCGCGCACCGCGCTGTACGTGACCTCCGACCACGGCATGGTCGACGTGCCGTTCGACGAGGACTCCCGGATCGACTTCGACGAGGACTGGGAGCTGGGCGCGGGCGTGGCCCTGCTCGGCGGCGAGGGCCGGGCCCGGCACGTGTACGCGGTGCCGGGCGCGGAAGCAGACGTACTCACCGTGTGGCGTGAGGTGCTCGGCGACCGGTTCTGGGTCGCGAGCCGCCAAGAGGCCCTGGAACTGGGCTGGTTCGGAACGCCGGGGGAGTGCGACGAGCGGGTGCTCGGCCGGATCGGCGATGTGATCGCGGCCGCGCACGCGGATGTCGCGATCACCGCGTCCCGCAACGAGCCCAACGAATCGGCCCTCACCGGCATGCACGGCTCCCTGACGGCCGCCGAGCAGCTGGTCCCGCTGCTCGAAGTCCGCTCCTGACCCCTTCCGCTCCGCACGACCCGAAAGGTCCCGTTCTCTCCATGCCCGAATTGGTGTTTTTCTCCGGCACGATGGACTGCGGGAAGAGTACGTTGGCCCTCCAGATCGGCCACAACCGGTCGGCGCGCGGGCTCCAGGGCGTGATCTTCACCCGAGACGACCGGGCGGGCGAGGGCAAGCTGTCCTCGCGCCTCGGCCTGGTGACGGAGGCGGTCGAGGCCGGCGAGGGCATGGACCTGTACGCGTACCTCGTGGCGCAGCTCTCCCAGGGCGGCAGGGCCGACTACGTGATCGTGGACGAGGCCCAGTTCCTGGCACCCGACCAGATCGACCAACTGGCCCGCATCGTCGACGACCTGGACATGGACGTCTTCGCGTTCGGCATCACCACCGACTTCCGCACCAAGCTCTTCCCCGGCTCCCAGCGCCTGATCGAGCTGGCGGACCGCATCGAGCAGCTCCAGGTCGAGGCGCTGTGCTGGTGCGGCGCCCGCGCCACCCACAACGCCCGTACGGTGGGCGGGGAGATGGTGGTCGAGGGCGAGCAGGTCGTCGTCGGCGACGTGAACCGCCCGGCGGAGGAGATCGGCTACGAGGTCCTCTGCCGCCGCCACCACCGCAAGCGCATGACCTCGGCCGCGGCCCGCGCCGGCGCCCTCTCCCCGGACGTCCTCCCCGTCAACCACGCCTGACACCGCGGGAGCCGCGTCAGGGGGTGGTGCGGATGATGGTGAACACCGCGCCCTCCGGGTCCGCGACCGTGGCCAGGCGGCCGCCCGGGCCCTCGTGGGGCGGCTGGAGCACGCTGCCGCCGAGCAGTTCCACGCGGGCGGCGGCCGCGTCGGTGTCCGCGACCTCGAAGTACGTCATCCAGTGCGGGCCCCGGTCGTGCGGCAGCGAGCGGCCGACGCCGTGCACGGCGGCCACCGGCCGGCCCTGCAAGCGCAGGGTCACGTGGTCGAACTCCTCGGACGCCTCGGGGTGGGCCTGGCCCTCGTGGCCGAAGACGTGCTCGTAGAACTTGCCCACCGTGGTGGTGTCCTGGGTGATGAGCTCGTTCCACACCGGGGTGCCCGGCAGCCCGTGCAGCCGGGTGCCCATGTGCGTCTGGGCCTGCCAGATCCCGAAGATCGCGCCCAGCGGGTCGGAGCAGATCGCCACCCGGCCCGCGATGCCGGCGTCCAGCGGGCCCACCGCCACGGTGCCGCCGCAGGAGCGGATCGACTCGGCGGTGGCGTCCGCGTCGTCCGTCGCGAGGTACGTCGTCCAGGCCACCGGGAGGTCCCGGTCCAGTGGCATCTCGCCGATGCCGGCGACCTCCCGGCCGTCGAGCACGGCCCGGACGTACGGGCCGAGCTGCTCGGGGCCGGGTTCGTACTCCCAGCCGAAGAGGTCGGTGTAGAACTCCTCGGTGGACCCGAGGCTGTGCACCATCAGGCTCACCCAGCACGGCGTGCCGGGCGGGCGCCGCGTCGCTTCCGAAGCCTCGGTCATGTCAGGCGTCTCCTCCGTCGTAGCGCGTGTCCCCGCAGTGATGCTTGCACTCCGGGACGTCCGGCGCGCCCCGACCGGGCCGGGTTCACGCGGTGCGGGGGGAGATGACCGAATCGGTGCGGAGCGGGGACGTCCCGCTTGTCACGGGGGGTGTGGGTGGGGGAGAAGATGGGCCCATGACTGCGATCCTCTCGGCTTCCGAACTGATGAGCGAACTGGCCGGCCCGCGGCCGCCGGTGCTCCTGGACGTCCGCTGGCAACTCGGCGGGCCCGACCAGCGCCCCGCCTACGAGGCCGGGCACATCCCCGGCGCGGTGTACGTCGACCTCGACCGCGAATTGGCCGGTCCGGCGGGGTCGGGGGGCCGGCACCCGCTGCCGGAACCGGAGGCGTTCGGGGCGGTGATGCGGCGGGCCGGGGTCTCGGCGGGGGCGCCGGTGGTCGTGTACGACGGCGGACTCGGGTGGGCGGCGGCGCGCGCGTGGTGGCTGTTGCGCTGGACGGGTCACGCGGAGGTGCGGGTACTGGACGGGGGCCTGGCCGCGTGGACGGCGGCGGGCGGCGCGGTGTCCGCCGACGCGGTGTCTCCTGCGGAGGGCGATTTCAAGCCAACTCCGGGCGGATTGGGGCTGCTGGACGCGGACGGGGCGGCGGCGCTGGCCCGCGAGGGCGTCCTGCTGGACGCGCGGGCGGGGGAGCGGTACCGGGGCGAGGCCGAGCCGATCGACCGGGTCGGCGGGCACATCCCGGGGGCGGTGTCGGCGCCGACGACGGAGAACGTGGGCGCGGACGGGCGGTTCCTCCCGGGCGCGGAGCTGCGGGCGCGGTTCGCGGGGCTGGGGGCGACGGCCGAGGACGGCGGCCGCCCGGTCGGGGTGTACTGCGGGTCGGGGGTCTCCGGTGCGCACGAGGTGCTCGCGCTGGAGGTGGCCGGGGTCGCGGCCGCGCTGTACGCGGGCAGCTGGTCGGAGTGGTCCGCGGACCCGGACCGCCCGGTCGCGACCGGTCCGCTTCCGCGGTAGCGGCCGGGCCGTCGCCCCTGGGCCGCCCCGGCCCCGCACGTCAGGCGTCGGGTGGGCGTGGGCGCGGCCGGGTTGCCCCGGCGGGCACCTGGGGCTCCGCCCCAGACCCCGCGCCTCAAACGCCGGCGGGGCTGGATGTGGCCCCGCGCGTCAGGCGTCGGGTGGGCGCGGCCGGGTTGCCCTGGCGGGCACCTGGGGCTCCGCCCCAGACCCCGCGCCTCAAACGCCGGCGGGGCTGGATGTGGTGGTCCCGTGGGTGGGTTATTCCTGTTTCTTGCGGCGGGTGCCGAAGACGATTTCGTCCCAGCTGGGGACCGCCGCGCGGCGGCCCGGGCGGACGCCGTCGGCTTCGGCCTGGCGGTCGGTGGTGCCCGTCAGCCGGTCGCGGTGGCCCGCGACCGTACGCGGCATCAGGACATCGGCGTACGCCGCACCGGCTCCCGCCGACGCCGCCGGGGGCTCCTCCGCCTCCGGCTCCTCGGCCGGCTCGTCGGGGCGTTCCGGGACGACCAGGTCGCCGCGGAAGCTCGGTACCGCTTCCAGCAGGCTCGTCAGCGTGTCCCGCTCCTCCTCCGGCTCCGGCGGCGGGGCGGGACGCTCCAACTGGCGCTCCATCTGGCGGTCGAGGGCGCGGTCCAGCGGCCGGTCGCGCGGCAGGCGCGCGATCCTCGGCACGAACGGGAAGCTCGGCTCCGGCGTCGCGGGCAGGTCGTCCGACTCGCCGATCAGCGAGCGGGCCTCGTCGTCCACTGCGACGACCAGCCGGCGCGGCGGATCGTACGACCAGCTCGCCGAGTGCGGTTCGCCCACGACCCGGTAGACCAGCAGGACTTCCCACGTGCCGTCGTCGCGGCGCCAGGAGTCCCACTGCACGGATTCCTTGTCGACCCCGCGCAGCGTCAGCCGTTCCCCTACGGCCTCGCCGAGCTGCGGTCCGGTGTTCTCGCCGGGGCGGCGCACGGGAGTCTTGCGGGCCCGCTCCGCCATGAACGCGCGCTCGGCGAGGACCGGGCCCTCGAAGCGGCGCACGCGGTCGACGGGGATGCCCGCGAGCTGGGCGACCTCCTCCGCGGAGGCACCGGCTCGTATGCGGGCCTGGATGTCGCGGGGGCGGAGGTGGCTCTCCACCTCGATCTCGATCTGGTTCAGGCGTGCGCGATCGTTGCGTACGGCAGCCCGAAGCCGCTCGTCGATCGGAAGCGTGTACTCCGTGCTGTCCGCAGCCTTGAGCACCAGTCGTGTGCCGTCATTTGAGACGGCCACGACACGCAGTTCGGGCATGGGGACCTCCCGGGTGGTGCCTGCCGACGTCACGTGCGTCGCTGCTTCCGCTAGTCGAGTGTGGCCTGCCCGGGTGCAGCCTGCCACAACCTTGCCGAGTTAAACCGGCGTGTCGGGCATGCGCCCTTGATCGCCGTTATGGCACGGTTACCTGTTGGGCACGCACAGTGACCGAACGATTACTGTGCGCAGCAGGAACCCGTGCAACACCGCGGCATCGCCGGTATCGAGTGCCGTTTCTCCATCGTCCGGCCCCCTCTCCCGAGTCCGGACATCCGAAAGGAAGGACGGCCCCAGGGCTCGCCACAGTACTCCATTCGGGCCACCTGGGTGGACCGCCGCGCCGCCGAACTTGTCTCCGGCGGCGGGAGTTGGGCTGCCCTGAATCTGCCCCGGATCGGCCCGGAGCTGCGGGCGCGCCCGTTTTCGGGTGTCTTGCTTCACAGAATCCCCAGAAATGGAACTATCTGTTTCGCTCACCTGTCAGTAACTGCTGTAAGCGGTGGTCACGGACGGGCAGAGGTTGGGGATGGGGCAGAAGGCGACGCAGGGCATCGAAGCGTTCGGAGATGCCTCTGATGCGAACAACACGGGCAAGAAGCTGGATCTGAGCGTGGCTCAGGTCGCGGGCACCTCGCTCGCGACCGTCGCGGCCGCCCTGCTCGCCTCGAAGCTGGGCGTCTACGGGACCATCCTCGGCGCCGGCGTGGTGAGCGTGGTCGCCACCGCCGGCGGGCCCGTCATCCAGCACTTCTTCCGCCGCACCGGCGACCAACTGCGCGAGACCGCCCGGCCCAGGGTCCGCCAGGAGCCGCTCCCCGGGAAGAGTGACGGGGAGAACGACGGGCAGGGTGACGGCGAGTTCGGCGCGGCCACCGTGCACGGCACCCGGGTGCGGGGCTGGAAGCGCACCGCCGTCGCCTCCGGGGCGGCCTTCGCCATCGCGATCGGCGGCCTCGGGGCGTACGAGGCCGTCGCCGGGACCTCGGTCAGCAAGGACGGCGGGACCATTTTCTCCGCCGGTACCCGCAAGGCCCCCGACGCCCGGCCGGACCCCGGAACCGACGCCCCGGAGCGCGAACGGCAGGAGCGGCAGGGCGGCGGGGAGCGGGACGGGAAGGGTGGGGCGACCCCGGGGTCCGGGGGCTCCCCGAGCCCTTCGCCCTCGCCCGGGGACCGGAGCCCGGGTTCCGGACCGAGCCCCTCCGGCTCCGGGGAGCCGCCGGCTTCGCCGAAGCCGAGCCCCTCGACCCCGGCCCCCTCGCAGGACCCGAACCCGGATCCCGGCCAGAAGCCGAGCCCGGACCCGGACCCGGACCCGAAGCCGAAGCAGACCCCGGCTCCGCCCGGGTCCGCGCCCGCCCCGGCTCCCCGGAGCTCCTCCTGACCGGGGCTCAGGAAGCGCGGGCTCAGGCCCCGAGGACGCGCCGCAGGTAGTCGTTGCCGAACAGCCGCTCCGGGTCCAGCCGGTCCCGCAGCGCGGTGAACTCGCCGAAGCGCGGGTACGCGCCGGCGAGGTACTCCGCGTCCCGGGTGTGCACCTTGCCCCAGTGCGGACGCCCGCCGTGCGCGGTGAAGATCCGCTCGGCCGCCGTGAAGTAGGCCTGGTACGGGGTGCCCTTGTACATGTGCACCGCGATGTACGCCGTCTCGCGCCCCGAGGCCGTCGACAGCGGGATGTCGTCCGCCGGAGCCGTCCGCACCTCGACCGGGAAGCTGATCCGCAGGCCCGAGCTGTCGACCAGCCGCTTGAGCTCCCGCAGCGCCTCGACGACGCGCTCGCGCGGAAGGGCGTACTCCATCTCCACGAACCGCACCCGGCGCGGGCTGGTGAACACCTTGTACGGGATGTCCGTGTAGGTGCGCGCCGACAGGGCGCGGCTGGCGACCCGGGCGATGGCGGGGATGGCCGCCGGGACCGCGCGGCCCAGGGAGTTGACGGCCTGGAAGACCCCGTTGGAGAGCAGTTCGTCCTCGACCCAGGAGCTGACCGCGCCGGGCGGGGCGGCCGGGCCCTGGCTGCGGTTGTTGCGCTTGGTGTTGCAGTTGCCGGTGTGCGGGAACCAGTAGAACTCGAAGTGCTCGTTCTCCGCGACGTGCTCGTCGAACTCGGCGGTCACCCGGTCGAAGGCCATCGGCTCCTCACGGGCGGTCAGGAAGAAGAGCGGCTCCACGGCGAAGGTGAGGGCCGTGACGATGCCGAGCGCTCCTATGCCGAGCCGGGCCGCGGCGAAGACCTCGCGCTCCTCGTCGGTCCCCTTCTCCGAGCAGTTCAGCAGCCGGCCGTCCGCCGTGACCAGGTCCAGGGCGCGGATCTGGGCGGCGATGGAGGCCGAGTCCCGGCCGGTGCCGTGGGTTCCGGTACTGGTGGCGCCGGAGACCGTCTGCTCCATGATGTCGCCCATGTTGGTGAGCGAGAGGCCCTCCCGGGCCAGGGCCAGGTTGAGGTCCCTCAGCACCGTGCCCGCCGCCACCGTGACGGTGCCGGCCTCCCGGTCGATCGCCTGTATCCCCGAGAGCGCCTGGGGGCGTACGAGCACCCCGTCGGTGGCGGTGGCCGCGGTGAAGGAGTGGCCGGTGCCTACCGCCTTCACCCGCAGCCCGTCCTCGGCGGCCCGGCGGACCACGTCCTGGAGTTCCCCGACCGAGGTCGGGGTCACCACGCGGGCGGGCGCGGCGGTGACGTTGCCCGCCCAGTTACGCCACGCGGCCGGTGTCCCCCGACCTGATTTCCCTGCTGTCGCCGTCCCCATCGCTAGCTGGCTCCTCCCCTTGCGCCGGCCTCGTCAGCCGGCGGTATCCCGCGAACGCCACCGCGGCCGCGGTGCACCCCGCCGTGAGGGAGACGACGTACCCGTTCTGCGCGCCGGCGGCGTCTACGACCCAGCCGGTCACGGAGGAACCGATCGCGATGCCGACCGCGAGGCCGGTGCTGATCCAGGTCATGCCCTCGGTCAGCTTCGCGTGAGGTACGTGCGCCTCGATCAGGGCCATCGTGGTGATCATCGTGGGAGCGATGGCGAGGCCCGAGACGAAGAGCGCCACGGCCAGAAACGGAAGGTTCCCGGCCAGTAGGAGGGGGATCATACTCACGGCCATCGCACTGATGCCCAGTACCCAGCGAGGTTCGGCCTTGCCCTTGAAGTGCAGCAGGCCGAAGACGATGCCCGCGAGACAGGAGCCGAACGCCCACACCGCGAGGAAGACGCCGCCCAGGGACTTGTCGCCGTGTTCCCCGGCGAGGGCCAGGGTGGCCACGTCCACGGAGCCGAAGATCGCGCCGGTCGCGACGAAGGTCGCCACCAGTACCTGCAGGCCGGGGGAGCGCAGCGCCGAGGAGCGGTCCGGGTTCTCGTGCCGCGGATGCGGCTTCGGCTCGGTGGCGGTGAGGGCGGTCAGCCACCACACGCCCGTCACCAGGCAGACGAGGGCGACCACCGGTCCGGCCTCGGGGAACCAGCCGGCCGAGAGCGTCGCGGCCAGGGGCGGGCCGACGATGAAGCAGAGCTCGTCCACGATCGACTCGAACGAGTAGGCCGTGTGCAGTTGGGGGGTGTCGCGGAACAGGGCCGTCCAGCGGGCCCGGACCATCGAGCCGACGCTGGGCACGCACCCGGCGACGACGGCGAAGACGAACAGGGTCCAGCTCGGCCAGTCGTTGGCCGCCGAGACCAGCAGGCCGGTCACCGCGGCGGCCGCGGTCAGGGTGGCCGGGCGCAGTACCCGCCGCTGCCCGTGCTCGTCGACCAGCCGGGAGATCTGGGGGCCGACGGCGGCGGCGGAGAGCGCGATGGTGGCGGTGATCGCGCCGGCGAGGGCGTAGCTGCCGCCCAGCTCGGTGATCATCGTGAGGACACCGATGCCCACCATGGACAGCGGCATCCGGCCTATCAGGCCGGCGGCTGTGAACCCCTTGGTGCCGGGGGCCGCGAAGATCGCGCGGTAGGGACTGGGCAAGGTGCCCTCCGTAAGGGACGTGATTGGCTCACACAGGTTACGTCTGCCGACAAGGCGCCCGCACGGGGAAACACCGACAGGAACTTAGGGTTACCTTACCTGTCATTCGGGTGGGGGCGGGGCCGGGTCCGTTCACCCGGCCCGGGCGCCTGGTGGCAGGATTCGGGGCATGTCAGACCAGCTCCGCGCCCCCGACGCCGGCTCCGCCGCCCCCTACGACGCCCTCCTGCTGCTGTCCTTCGGCGGCCCCGAGGGACCCGACGACGTCGTGCCCTTCCTGGAGAACGTCACGCGCGGGCGCGGGATCCCGCGCGAGCGGCTCAAGGAGGTCGGGCAGCACTACTTCGGCTTCGGCGGGGTCAGCCCCATCAACGAGCAGAACCGGCGGCTGCTGGCGGCGCTGCGCGAGGACTTCGCGAAGCACGGGCTGGACCTGCCCGTGTACTGGGGCAACCGCAACTGGGCCCCGTACCTGACCGACACGATGCGGGAGATGGCCCGCGACGGCCACCGCCGGATCGCGGTGCTCGCGACCAGCGCCTACGCCTCGTACTCGGGCTGCCGCCAGTACCGGGAGAACCTCGCCGACGCGCTGGCGACGCTGGCCGCCGAGGGCGTGGAGCCGCCGCGCGTGGACAAGCTGCGGCACTACTTCAACCACCCCGGGTTCGTGGGGCCGATGACCGAGGGGGTCCTCGCCGCGCTGGCCGCGCTGCCCGAGGGCGCGCGCGACGGCGCGCACCTCGCGTTCAGCACGCACTCCATCCCGACCGCGGCCGCCGACGCCTCCGGGCCCGCCCCCGACCACACCGCGGACGGCGAGGGCGGCGCGTACGTCAAGCAGCACCTCGACGTCGCCCGGGTGATCGCGGCCGAGGTGGCCGCCCGGACCGGGCGCGAGCACCCCTGGGAGCTCGTCTACCAGTCCCGCAGCGGCGCCCCGCACATCCCGTGGCTGGAGCCGGACATCTGCGACCACCTGGAGGCGCTGCACGGCGCGGGGGCGCCCGCGGTGGTCATGGTGCCCATCGGCTTCGTCTCCGACCACATGGAGGTCCTCTACGACCTCGACACGGAGGCCACGGCGAAGGCGGCGGAGCTCGGCCTCCCGGTCGCCCGCTCGGCCACGGTCGGCGCGGACCCGGCGTTCGTGGAGGCGGTACGGGAACTCGTCCTGGAGCGGGCCGCCGAGGAGCGCGGGGAGGCGGCCGAGGAGTGCTGGGTGGGCATGCTGGGCCCGAGCCACCACGTGTGCCCCGTGGGCTGCTGCCCCGCCAGGGCGCCGCGGCCGGCGGCCGCGGGCGTGGACAGTCCGTACGCGTAGGGAGTGGAACAGAACGTGATCTCTGAGGAACTGAAGGCCGAACTGCTGGCCGTGGGCCTGGACGCCGCCCGGCGGGCGGGAGAGCTGCTGCGGGACGGGCGGCCGGCGGACCTGGCGGTGGCGGCGACCAAGTCCAGCCCGATCGACGTGGTGACCGAGATGGACATCGCGGCCGAGAAGCTGATCACCGGCCTGATCGCGGAGCGGCGCCCCGAGGACGGGCTGCTGGGCGAGGAGGGCGCGGACAGCCCGGGCACGAGCGGCGTGCGGTGGGTCGTGGACCCGCTGGACGGCACCGTGAACTACCTCTACGGGCTGCCGAGCTGGAGCGTGTCCGTCGCCGCCGAGTACCGGGGCGAGACCGTCGCCGGGGTGGTGGCGGCCCCGATGCGCGGGGAGACGTACCACGCGGTGCTGGGCGGCGGGGCATGGCTGGGCGGGACCCGGCTGGCCTGCCGGGCGGCCGCGCCGCTGGACCAGGCGCTGCTGGGCACGGGCTTCGGGTACCTCCAGGAGCGGCGGGCGCACCAGGCGGAGGTCGTGGCGCGCGTCATCCCGGTGGTGCGCGACATCCGGCGCGGGGGGTCGGCGGCGCTGGACCTGTGCGACGTGGCCGCCGGGCGGCTGGACGGGTACTACGAGCGGGGGCTGAACCCCTGGGACCTGGCGGCGGGCGAGCTGATCGCGCGGGAGGCCGGGGCCCTGACGGGCGGCCGGCCGGGGCTGCCCGCCTCGGGCGAGCTCGCGCTGGCCGCGACCCCGGCGGTGTTCGCCTCGATCCAGCCGATGCTGGAGGAACTCGGAGCCTGGCACGACTGACGACCGGCCCGCCGGCGTAGCCGCCGGATCGCGCCGGTGCCCGGACGTGAGGGAACCCCGGCCGCCCTGTCGGGCGGCCGGGGTTCCGTACCGTCTGTGAGGTGTGGTGTCAGCAGGCCGGCACGGACACGGGTACGCCGTGCTCGGCCGCGAGGCGCTGGAGGTCTTCCAGCTCCGCCTGCTCCACGTCCGCGAGGTAGTCGTCGCCCGTCTGGAGGGCCTGTTCGAGGTCCGACTGCGTGTTCCTGATGCGCTGCAGGAGACCCGCGGTGAATGCGTCCATGGGTGCGCCCCCTCTGCGTGGGTCGCGGCGGGCCGGCACGAGGCCGTCCGCCGTCAGGGAGTGGTTGGGGTGATGACGTCCTCCCCGGCACCCTGGGCGCAGAAACCTCGTGAGGACAGGGAATCCTCACTTCCGTGTCATGGAAGTGGACGGAGCGGCGTCTTACAGCCGGTTTACGGCCGAAACCGGCAGGATGGACGCGCAATACACGTGTGCCCACCAGGGCTCGAAGGAAGGAAACGACGTGCGCGTACTCGTCGTCGAGGACGAGCAGCTGCTCGCCGATGCGGTGGCCACCGGACTGCGCCGGGAGGCCATGGCCGTGGACGTCGTGTACGACGGCGCCGCCGCTCTGGAGCGCGTCGGGGTGAACGACTACGACGTGGTCGTGCTCGACCGGGACCTCCCGCTCGTGCACGGTGACGACGTCTGCCGGAAGATCGTCGAGCTCGGCATGCCCACGCGCGTGCTGATGCTGACCGCCTCCGGCGATGTGAGCGACCGGGTCGAGGGGCTGGAGCTCGGCGCCGACGACTACCTGCCCAAGCCCTTCGCCTTCACCGAGCTGACCGCCCGCGTGCGCGCCCTGGGGCGGCGTACGACGGTGGCGCTGCCGCCCGTACTGGAGCGGGCCGGCATCAAGCTGGACCCGAACCGGCGCGAGGTGTTCCGCGAGGGCAAGGAGGTGCAGCTGGCGCCGAAGGAGTTCGCGGTGCTGGAGGTGCTCATGCGCAGCGAGGGGACCGTGGTCTCCGCCGAGCAGCTGCTGGAGAAGGCCTGGGACGAGAACACCGACCCGTTCACCAACGTGGTGCGCGTGACGGTGATGACCCTGCGCCGCAAGCTCGGCGAGCCGCCCGTCATCGTGACGGTCCCCGGTTCCGGATACCGGATCTGACGGCGATGGCCGCCACCCCGGCGCCGCCGGCGGCGCCACCGAAACCGACCTGGGACCCCGGCCAGCCCGAGGGTCCTTTCCCTTGGCTGCGGCCGACGATCCGGATACGCCTCACGCTGCTGTACGGCGGGATGTTCCTGATCGCCGGCATCCTGCTGCTGTCGATCATCTACCTGCTGGCCGCGCAGGCGCTGCGCGAGGGCAACGCCCTGCCGTTCAAGATCGTCAGCGTCAGCGGGCAGAAGGTCGAGGTCTCCAGCCCCACCTGTTCCGGCGTGGGCACCGACCAGTCGCTCGACCAGTTCAACGCGGCCATACAGGCGTGCATCCTGGACCAGCGCAAGCACGCCCTGGACGACCTGCTCAGCCGGTCGCTGATGGCGCTGCTGGGCCTCAGCGTCATCGCCTTCGCCTTCGGGTACGCGATGGCCGGCCGGGTGCTCTCGCCGCTCGGCAAGATCACCCGTACCGCCCGGCGGGTGGTCGGCTCCGACCTGACCCGGCGCATCGAGCTCGACGGGCCGGACGACGAGCTCAAGGAGCTCGCGGACACCTTCGACGAGATGCTCGACCGGCTGGAGCGGGCCTTCACGGCCCAGCAGAGATTCGTGGCCAACGCCTCGCACGAGCTGCGCACACCGCTGGCGATCAACCGCACGCTGCTGGAGGTGCACCTGTCCGATCCCGGGGCGCCCGTGGAACTCCAGCAGCTGGGCAAGACGCTGCTGGCCACCAACGAGCGCAGCGAGCAGCTGGTCGAGGGCCTGCTGCTGCTGGCGCGCAGCGACAACCAGATCGTCGAGCGCAAACCCGTGGACCTGGCGGAGGTCGCCTCGCGCGCCCTGGACCAGGCGCGCGGGGAGGCCGAGACGAAGGGCGTGGAGATCCGCGGCGAGTGCGCGCCGGCCGTCGTCCAGGGCAACGGCGTGCTGCTGGAGCGGATCGCGCTCAACCTGGTGCAGAACGCCGTCCGGTACAACGTGCCGGAGGGCGGCTGGGTGGAGGTCACCACCGAGGTCCAGCACGGCCACGCGGTGCTGCTGGTGTCGAACACGGGTCCCGTGGTTCCCGCGTACGAGGTGGACAACCTGTTCGAGCCCTTCAGGCGGCTGCGTACGGAGCGAACGGGCAGCGACAAGGGTGTGGGGCTCGGTCTGTCGATCGCGCGCTCCGTGGCGCGCGCCCACGGCGGCCGCATCCAGGCGACGCCCCGCGAGGGTGGTGGTCTCGTGATGCGCGTCACGTTGCCCGTGTGACCAGGCCGTCGGACCGTTCGCTGTTGGCTGAACGGTCCGATCGGCGAGACAGTGGTATTTGTGTGATCGATCACATGGCCCAGTGTTGAGTCATGTGCGTTCTGTGACCCCAAGAGGGCCGGAACGCCCGGGAAGTCCGGGTTTCCGGTACCCCGGATGGCGGGAAATACACGGGGTGGCGTTTGTGCAGGACGGCCCCCGGACCGTGTACGGTCCCGGTCGTCATCCCAGCCAATTGCTCCTTCGGGCGTGCGGCTGGGTGTCGATTGAGTAACAGACCTTGATGTGAGGCAAAATCTCCGCCTCAGGTCGGGCACAAGTCCGGCCTCTCGCGCGTTACGTGCGCTGAGACACCGCTAAATCCCAGAGGGGGAGAGCGAACAATGGCAACGGACTACGACACCCCACGCAAGACCGACGACGACGTCGACAACGACAGCATTGAAGAGCTGAAGGCCCGGCGCAACGAGAAGTCGTCCTCGGTCGTCGACGTCGACGACTTCGACTCGGCGGAAGGAATGGAACTTCCGGGAGCGGACCTCTCCAACGAGGAGCTGGCCGTCCGGGTCCTGCCCAAGCAGGCCGATGAGTTCACCTGCATGAGCTGCTTCCTGGTGCACCACCGCAGCCAGCTGGCCCGCGAGAAGAACGGTCAGCCGATCTGTCGCGACTGCGACTGAGAGGCCAGGGCCGTGACAGGCTCGACGCCCTTCCGGAAGATGCGCTTCCGGAAATCAGGTGATCCGGCGGAGACGCAGGCGGGAGCCACGGGCCCGGAAACGGGCCCTGGAGCCCCCGGCGTACCCGCCGTGCCCTCCGGCACCACAGCTGCGGTGCCGTCGGCCACAGCGGCCGGCGAGGGGTCCCGGGGCACCGGCGGGGCCCGTCGGCTGCAAGCCGTCCGTGACGGCATGCGCAAGGGTGGCGCGGGATTCGGCGCGGGCATCAGGGCCGTGGTCCTGTACATCGCCGACCGGATCATCGAGATCGCCCCGCGCGTTCCGGTTCGGGACCTCGCGACGCTGCGCGCGCAGTTCCCGGGCCTCGGTCCCGATCAGCTCGCCGACAAGCTGATCGCGGGCGCCGCCAACGCCACCTCGACCGTGGGCGCGGGGATCGGCGCGGCGGCCATGCTGCCGGTGCCGCCCGCGATGCCGGCGGAACTGGCGGCCGAGATCACCTCCGTCGCGGCGATCGAACTCAAGCTCGTCGCCGAGCTCCACGAGGTGTACGGCCGGCGGCCGGCCGGAAACCTCAGGGAACGCAGCTTCGCCTACCTGACCGCGTGGACCGAGGAACGCGGGATCGACCTGACCAAGCCGACGACGCTGAACGCGGCGCTCGGCGGTCAGATGAAGCGCGAGCTGCGCCAGCAGATCGTGAAGCGGATGTTCCGCGACCTTCCCAACCTGATGCCGTTCATGGTGGGCGCGGCCGTCGGCGCCGTCATGAACCGCCGCGACACCCGCAAGCTCGCTGAGAAGGTCCGTACCGACCTGCGCAAGCACGCCGTGGCCTGGGACGCCCTGAGCGCGCTCCCGCCCCTGGAGCAGCCCGCCCAGCCCCTTCCCGGGCCCCTCGGGGCCGCACCCGAAGGCCCCGGCCCGGACCCGCGCGGCTGAGCGCGGCTCAGCGCGGTCGGCCTCAGCCGGCCGGACCGGCCGGGGCAGCGGCCTTCGCCGCCCGCAGCGCCGCCACCAGCGCCTGCGGCTCCCGGGTCGACAGGTACAGGTACGGGGTCGGGTCCGCCGGGTCGGTGACCTCGACGCGGACCGCCGTCGGAACGTAGCCGCGCAGCAGCATGAAGGCGCGCGCGTCGGCCTTGTACGTCCGCCAGGCGCGGGCCTCCTCCGCGTCCAGCACCTCCGGTTCGCCCAGCGCCGTCGCCGGGATCCGGGCGTCGCCCGCCGCCAGCACGCCGTTGACCACGCGCACGCGCGCGGAGCCGTACGAACTGACCAGCGCACCCGCCAGCGCGGTGCCGCCTACCAGACCGGCCAGCAGCGCCAGCCCGCCCAGCGGCAGCAGCATGAGCGCGCAGGCCAGACCGGTCAGAGCGGCGACGCCCCACCAGGAACGGGGGGCGGTGAGGCGTTCGTCGTGGTGCGCGGGGGAGGGCTGCATGGCATCAAGCCTGCCACGGGGCGACCGGTGGGTAGCCGCGCGGGTAAGGTCTGCGGCTGTGAGTGGACGAAACACAGCGTTGACGCCCCCGGCGGACGCCACCGCGCCGGTACGGCACCCCGATGCCCCGGCCCCCGGCGAGCTGCTCGGCGCGCACTACGAGCACTGCTTCGGCTGCGGCGAGGACCAGCCGCACGGGCTGCACCTGGAGTCGCGGGCCGGCGAGGGCGTGCGCGTCACCGCCGAGTTCACCGTCAAGCCCGCCCACCAGGGCGCGCCCGGCCTCGCCCACGGCGGCGTGCTGGCCACCGCGCTCGACGAGACGCTGGGCTCGCTGAACTGGCTGCTGCGCGTCATCGCGGTGACGGGACGGCTGGAGACCGACTACCGGCGGCCCGTCCCCGTGGGCACCGTGCTGTACCTGGAGGCCGAGGTCACCGCCGTGGCCGGCCGGAAGATCTACAGCACGGCCGTCGGCCGGATAGGCGGCCCCGAGGGCCCGGTCGCGGTCCGCGCCGACGCCCTCTTCATCGAAGTGAAGGTCGACCACTTCATCGAGAACGGTCGGCCCGAGGAGATCCGGGCGGCCATGGCCGAACCGGACCAGGTCAGGCGCGCACGCGCCTTTGAGGTGAACCCCTGATGTCCCTGAGCAACCCCGCCCCGGTCGACGTGCTCATCCGCCGGGTCGACCCGGAGGTCCCGATCCCGGCGTACGGCCACCCCGGCGACGCCGGCTGCGACCTGGTGACCACCGAGGCCGCCGAGCTGGAGCCCGGCGAGCGCGCCGTACTGCCCACGGGCGTCTCGATCGCGCTGCCCGACGGCTACGCCGCCTTCGTGCACCCGCGTTCGGGCCTGGCCGCCCGCTGCGGGCTCGCGCTCGTGAATGCCCCGGGGACGGTGGATGCCGGGTACCGTGGGGAGATCAAGGTGATCGTGGTCAATCTCGACCCGCGCGAGAGCGTCAGGTTCGAGCGTTTCGACCGCATTGCCCAGCTGGTTGTCCAGCGGGTCGAGAAGGTGCGCTTCCACGAGGTGGCGGAACTTCCCGGCTCGGCCCGGGCCGAGGGGGGTTTCGGCTCCACCGGCGGTCATGCGGCCGTGGCCGGATCCGGCGCTGGTCAGCAGGGTGGGAATGGCTACGCTTCGGTCGTAACCGACCGGGAAGGACAGTGACGTGTTCGGACGTCGCAAGAAGAACGACTCCGTCAACGACGGCGGCGCGGCCGAGCAGGTCGTCGACGGCGCGCACGCCGATGAGCGGGACGGCGCCGAAGACCTCGACGCCTCCGCCGCGCCGCGCAGGATGAACCTGCCGCCGGCCCCGCGGCCGGACGGCCCCTGGGACGTCTCCGAGGTGCTCGGCAACCCCGAGGACGGCCGGGTGGACCTGGGCGGCATTCTCGTACCCGGTGTCGAGGGCATGGAGCTGCGTGTCGAGGTCGCGGGTGACGCGATCGTGGCGGCGACCGTGGTCCTCGGCGACAGCGCCGTGCAGCTGCAGGCCTTCGCGGCGCCCAAGAAGGAAGGCATCTGGGGCGAGGTCCGCGACGAGATCGCCTCGGGCATCACCCAGCAGGGCGGCATCATCGACGAGGCCGAGGGCCCGCTGGGCTGGGAGCTGCGCGCGCAGGTCCCCGTCCCGCTGCCCGACGGCCAGACCGGCGCCCAGCTGGTGCGCTTCGTCGGCGTCGACGGCCCGCGCTGGTTCCTGCGCGGTGTCATCTCCGGCCAGGGCGCGGTGCGCCCCGACTCGGCCGGGGTACTGGAGCAGATCTTCCGGGACACCGTCGTCGTACGCGGCGAGGGCCCGATGGCCCCGCGCGACCCGATCGTCCTGAAGCTGCCCAACGACGCCCAGATGGTGCCGGACGGCGTGCAGACGACCGAGGAGCCCGAGGGTTCCCGCTTCGGCGGCGGCATGGGCCAGCTGGAGCGCGGCCCGGAGATCACCGAGGTCCGCTGACGCCGGCCCCGCCGGCGGGGGCCGCGGGGCCCCCGCCGTACGCCCGCGTACACGTGTTTTGGCCGGTGGGCCGTACTCCTTCGGGGGGACGGCCCACCGGCCTTCGCGTACCCGGGGACCGGTCGCGTCAAGGGTGCGTCAGGGATGGCCGTAAACCCCCGCACAGGTGCGTGAACGGGGCGAACGTCCCCGAGAATGAGCGCATGGGACGCGGCAAGCTTCGGATCTACCTCGGCGCGGCACCCGGTGTGGGCAAGACGTACGCGATGCTCTCCGAGGCCCACCGCCGGGTGGAGCGGGGCGCCGACTGCGTCGTCGGCTTCGTCGAGCACCACGGGCGGCCGCGCACCGAGGTCATGCTGCACGGCCTGGACCAGGTGCCGCGCAGGGCGCTGTCGTACCGGGGCGCCGGGTTCACGGAGATGGACGTGGACGCGGTGCTGGCCCGCCGGCCCGCGATCGCGCTGGTGGACGAGCTGGCGCACACCAACGTGCCGGGCTCGCGCAACGCCAAGCGCTGGCAGGACGTGGAGGAGCTCCTGCGGGCCGGCATCGACGTCGTCACCACCGTGAACATCCAGCACCTGGAGTCCCTCGGGGACGTGGTGGAGTCCATCACCGGGGTGCGCCAGCGCGAGACGGTGCCCGACGAGGTGGTCCGGCGGGCCGACCAGATCGAACTCGTGGACATGTCCCCGCAGGCCCTGCGCCGGCGGATGGCGCACGGGAACATATACAAGCCCGACAAGGTCGACGCGGCGCTGTCCAACTACTTCCGCCCCGGCAACCTGACCGCGCTGCGCGAGCTGGCGCTGCTGTGGGTGGCCGACCGGGCCGACGAGTACCTCCAGCAGTACCGCGGCGAGCACGGCATCCGCTCCACCTGGCAGGCCCGGGAGCGGATCGTCGTCGGCCTCACCGGCGGCCCCGAGGGGCGCACGCTGATCCGGCGCGCCGCCCGGCTCGCCGAGAAGGGCGCGGGCGGCGAGGTGCTCGCCGTCTACATCGCCCGCAGCGACGGGCTCACGGCGGCTTCCCCGAAGGAGCTCGCGGTCCAGCGGACCCTGGTCGAGGACCTTGGCGGAACGTTCCACCACGTCATCGGCGACAACGTCCCGGACGCCCTCCTCGCCTTCGCCCGCGGGGTCAACGCCACCCAGATCGTGCTCGGCTCCAGCCGCCGCAAGGCCTGGCAGTACGTCTTCGGCCCCGGTGTCGGCGCCGGCGTGGCCCGGGACTCGGGCCCCGACCTCGACGTGCACATCGTCACCCACGAGCACGTCGCCAAGGGCCGCGGGCTGCCCGTGGTCCGCTCGGCGGCCCGGCTCGGCCGGACCCGGATCATCGCCGGCTGGGTGGTGGGGGTGGTCTTCCCCGTCCTGCTGGCCGTGCTGCTCACGCACGTGGACGCCGACCTCGGCCTCGCCAACGACATGCTGCTGTTCCTGTCGCTGACCGTGGCCGCGGCGCTGCTCGGCGGGCTGTTCCCGGCGCTGGCCTCGGCGGCCGTCGGCTCGCTGCTGCTGAACTACTTCTTCGCGCCGCCGCTGCACCGGTTCACCGTCTCCGATCCCAAGAACATCGTGGCCATCGCGGTCTTCTTCGGGGTGGCCGTCTCCGTCGCCTCGGTGGTCGACCTGGCCGCCCGGCGCACCCACCAGGCGGCGCGGCTGCGGGCCGAGTCGGAGATCCTGTCCTTCCTGGCCGGGAGCGTGCTGCGCGGCGAGCACACCCTGGACGCGCTGCTGGAGCGGGTGCGCGAGACCTTCGCGATGGAGTCGGTGGCCCTGCTGGAGCGCGCCGGTGACGTCGAGCCGTGGAAGCCCGCCGGCAGCGTCGGGCCGAGCCCGGTCACCCGGCCCGAGGACGCCGACGTGGACATGCCGATCGGCGATCACATGGCGCTGGCCCTGTCGGGGCGGGTGCTGCCCGCCGAGGACCGGCGGGTGCTCGGGGCGTTCGCCGCGCAGGCCGTCGTGGTGCTGGACCGCCAGCGGCTGGTCGGCGAGGCCGAGGAGGCGCGCCGGCTGGCGGAGGGCAACCGGATCCGGACCGCTCTGCTGGCCGCCGTCAGCCATGACCTGCGGACCCCGCTGGCCTCGATCAAGGCGTCCGTGTCCTCCTTGCGCTCCGATGACGTGGAGTGGTCCGAGGAGGACCGGGCCGAACTCCTCGAAGGGATCGAGGACGGCGCCGACCGCCTCGACCACCTGGTGGGGAACCTGCTGGACATGTCCCGCCTGCAGACCGGCACCGTGACCCCGCTGATCCGGGAGATCGACCTCGACGAGGTGGTCCCGATGGCGCTGGGCGGCGTACCGGAGGACAGCGTGGTGCTGGACGTGCCGGAGTCGCTGCCCATGGTGGCGGTGGACCCGGGACTGCTGGAACGGACCGTGGCCAACGTGGTGGAGAACGCCGTGAAGTACAGCCCGCGCGGGGAGCCGGTGCTGGTGGCGGCGAGCTTCCTCGGCGACCGGGTCGAGGTGCGGGTCGTGGACCGCGGGCCCGGAGTCCCCGACGAGGCCAAGGACCGGATCTTCGCCCCGTTCCAGCGGCACGGGGACGCACCGCGCGGGGCCGGAGTGGGGCTCGGGCTGGCGGTGGCCCGCGGGTTCGCCGAGGCCATGGACGGCACCCTCGCGGCCGAGGACACCCCCGGGGGCGGCCTCACCATGGTGCTCACCCTGCGTGCGGTGACGCGCGACAAGACACCGCCACATGTCACGGTGGACGGCGAAGACCGCCCCGGCCCCGCAGACCTCGAACCGATACGACAGAAGGCAGGCCCTCAATGACCCGAGTGCTCGTGGTGGACGACGAGCCCCAGATCGTCCGAGCCCTCGTGATCAACCTGAAGGCACGCAAGTACGAGGTCGACGCCGCCGCCGACGGGGCCCAGGCCCTGGAGCTGGCCGCGGCCCGCCACCCCGACGTGGTCGTCCTCGACCTCGGCCTGCCCGACATGGACGGCGTCGAGGTGATCAAGGGCCTGCGCGGCTGGACCCGGGTGCCGATCCTGGTCCTGTCGGCCCGCCACAGCTCCGACGAGAAGGTCGAGGCCCTCGACGCCGGCGCCGACGACTACGTCACCAAGCCCTTCGGCATGGACGAGCTGCTGGCACGGCTGCGCGCCGCCGTCCGCCGCGCGGAGCCGGCCGCCGGTGCCGGCGGGGACGAGGTGGTCGTCGAGACCGAGGACTTCACGGTGGACCTCGCGGCCAAGAAGGCCGTCCGCGAGGGACGCGACGTACGCCTGACCCCGACCGAGTGGCACCTGCTGGAGGTCCTCGTCCGCAACGGCGGCAAGCTCGTCAGCCAGAAGCAGCTCCTCCAGGAGGTCTGGGGGCCCTCGTACGGCACGGAGACCAACTACCTGCGGGTCTACATGGCCCAGCTGCGCCGCAAGCTCGAAGCGGACCCCTCGCATCCGCGGCACTTCATCACCGAACCGGGCATGGGATACCGCTTCGAGCGGTAGTGGCGGCGCCGGTAGGCTTCCTCTATGAGTGCTGAACCGCGTCCCGAGAAGCCCGTGAAACCGGCAAGGCCGGCGGGCCGGTTCCGCCGGATGATAGAGCGGCTGTCCACCTCGCAGGAGGAGCTGCATTCGGCGGAGCTGCAAGAGGCCGCAGAAGCCGCGGGGTGCACGCGGATCTGCGACTCGCACGACCGCCAGATAGTCAAGGTGACCGGAACCCTGCGCACCGTGACCCTGCGGCCGCGGGCGGGCGTACCGGCCCTGGAGGCGGAGCTGTTCGACGGCTCCGCCGCACTGGACGTGGTGTGGCTCGGACGTCGCTCGATCGTGGGAATCGAACCGGGGCGGCGCATGATCGCCTCCGGACGGATCTCGATGAGCCATGGGCGCCGGGTGCTCTTCAACCCGAAGTACGAACTCCGACCGCTCGGACAGGAGCAGTAACCGGTGACGTCATTCGACAAACCGATCACCCCGGACCCCGCCGGAGAGCCTTCCGAGGACCAGAAGGCCGTGACCGAGGCAGCGCTCTTCGACGCGTTCGGAGGCATCCGGGGCACCGTGGAGACGATGCTGCCCGGGCTGCTCTTCGTGATGATCTACACGATCAACAAGGACGTGAGGATGTCCGCCATCGCGGCGGGCGGCGTCGCGGTCCTGCTCGTGATCGTGCGGCTGCTGCGCAAGGACACCGTCAAGCACGCCTTCAGCGGCGTCTTCGGCGTCGGCGTCGGCGTTGCCTTCGCCCTCTTCACCGGCTCCGCCAAGGGCTTCTACCTGCCGGGCATGATCTACGGCGCCGGGCTCGGCGTGGCGTTCACGCTGTCCGCGCTGGTCGGCTTCCCGCTGCTCGGCGTGGTCCTGGGGCCGGTGTTCAAGGAGAACCTGTCCTGGCGCACCCGCAACCCCGGGCGCAAGAAGGCGTACACCAAGGCCAGCCTGGCCTGGGGCATCATCTTCCTCGCCAAGTACGCGATCCTCTTCCCGCTGTACTGGTGGGGTGACGCGACGCAGCTGGGCTGGGTGCTGATCGCGCTGAAGCTCCCGCCGATGGTGCTCGCGGTGTACTTCACCTGGATGTTCCTGGCGAAGGCGCCGCCGCCGATCGACGTGATCGCGGAGTGGGAGGCCAAGGAGGAGGCCGAGAAGGCCGCCGAGAGGGCCCGCAGGTCCGCGGCCGGATAGCGGCTACGCAGGCGTACGCAGGCGCCCCTCCACGGGCGAACGAAAGGGGCGGGGCGGCCGATCGGCCGCCCCGCCCCTTTCGCGTGCCTCGTGTGCCGCGCCGTGTCAGTCGCGGGCCTGGAGGAGGTCCTCCAGCTGCTCCTCGCGGGCCTGGGCGGCCACGAAGAGGAGCTCGTCGCCCGGCTCCAGGGTCTCCTCGCCGTGCGGGGTGAGCACCCGGTTGCCCCGGATGATCGTGACGAGCGAGGTGTCCTCGGGCCAGGAGATCTCGCTGATCTGGGTGCCCGCGACCGAGGAGTCGGCCGGCAGGGTCAGCTCGACGAGGTTGGCGTCGCCGTGGCTGAAGCGCAGCAGCCGCACCAGGTCGCCGACGCTCACGGCCTCCTCGACCAGCGCCGACATCAGGCGCGGGGTGGAGACGGCGACGTCGACGCCCCAGGACTCGTTGAAGAGCCACTCGTTCTTGGGGTTGTTGACCCGCGCCACGACGCGGGGGACCCCGTACTCGGTCTTCGCCAGCAGCGAGACGACCAGGTTGACCTTGTCGTCGCCCGTCGCGGCGATGACCACGTTGCAGCGCTGCAGCGCGGCCTCGTCCAGCGAGGTGATCTCGCAGGCGTCGGCCAGCAGCCACTCGGCCCGCGGCACCCGCTCCACCGAGATGGCGGTCGGCGCCTTGTCGACCAGCAGCACCTCGTGGCCGTTCTCCAGCAGCTCGCCCGCGATGGAGCGACCCACGGCGCCGGCTCCGGCGATCGCGACCCTCATGCGTGTGCCTCCTCGGGACCCTCGGCGAGAGCCTCCTCGACCTTGGCGATCTCGTCCGTACGCATCATCACGTGGACGAGGTCGCCCTCCTGCAGCACGGTCTGGGAGGTCGGCAGCATCGCCTCGCCCAGCCGGGTGAGGAAGGCGACGCGCACGCCGGTCTCCTCCTGCAGCTTGCTGACCTTGTGCCCGATCCAGGCGGCGGACGTGTGCACCTCGGCGAGCTGGACGCCGCCGCTCGGGTCGCGCCACAGCGGCTCCGCGCCCGAGGGCAGCAGCCGGCGCAGCATCTGGTCGGCGGTCCACCGCACGGTCGCGACGGTGGGGATGCCGAGCCGCTGGTAGACCTCGGCGCGCTTGGGGTCGTAGATGCGGGCCGCGACGTTCTCGACGCCGAACATCTCGCGGGCCACGCGGGCAGCGATGATGTTGGAATTGTCACCACTGCTGACCGCGGCGAAGGCGCCCGCCTCCTCGATTCCGGCCTCCCGCAGGGTGTCCTGGTCGAAGCCGACGCCGGTGACCCGGCGGCCGCCGAAACCGGCGCCCAGCCGGCGGAATGAGGTGGGGTCCTGGTCGATGACGGCGACCGTATGCCCCTGCTGTTCCAGGGTCTGCGCGAGGGCGGAGCCCACTCTTCCGCAGCCCATGATGACGATGTGCACGGCCGTCCTTCCGGCTGCCAGCGGCGCGCTGGTTCCCAGCCTCATTGCATGCTCTGGCTTAACAGGGTCTCAGACCATGGCCCAAGCTACACACGGGCGGTCACCCACGGGGCTTCTTGCGGTGCAGTCGGGGCCTCATTGCCCTGGATATGGGGTGGGGGGTTCGTCAGGCCGATTTCGAACGCTTACGATCCTCTGCGTGTCCAAACTGACCGACGTGCCCAAACGGATCCTGATCGGCAGGGCGCTACGCAGCGACCGCCTCGGAGAAACACTCCTCCCCAAGCGGATCGCCCTTCCTGTCTTCGCGTCCGACCCGCTCTCCTCGGTGGCCTACGCCCCCGGCGAGGTTCTGCTGGTCCTGTCGATCGCGGGCGTGTCGGCGTACCACTTCAGCCCCTGGATCGCGCTCGCGGTCGTCGTGCTGATGTTCACCGTGGTCGCCTCCTACCGCCAGAACGTCCACGCCTACCCGAGCGGCGGCGGTGACTACGAGGTCGCGAACACCAACCTCGGGCCCAAGGCCGGTCTCACCGTGGCCAGCGCCCTGCTCGTCGACTACGTCCTCACCGTCGCGGTGTCGATCTCTTCCGGAGTCGAGAACCTCGGCTCCGCCGTGGATTTCGTCATTGAGCACAAGGTGCTCTCCGCGACGATCATGATTCTGCTTCTCACGCTGATGAATCTGCGCGGCGTGAAGGAATCCGGGAAGCTCTTCGCCATCCCGACCTACGTTTTCGTCGGCGCGGTCTTCGTGATGATCGCCTGGGGCGCTTGGCGCGGCCTGGTCATGGGCGATTCCATGGAAGCCCCGACCGCCGGTCTGGAAATCAAGGCCGAACACCAAGGCCTGGCCGGCTTCGCGCTGGTGTTCCTGCTGCTCCGGGCCTTCTCCTCCGGATGTGCCGCCCTGACCGGCGTCGAGGCCATCAGCAACGGCGTCCCCGCCTTCCGCAAGCCCAAGAGCAAGAACGCGGCCACCACCCTCGCCCTCATGGGCATCCTGGCGGTCACCATGTTCTGCGGGATCATCGGCCTCGCCATGGCCACCGACGTGAAGATGGCCGAGTCGCCCGCGACGAACCTGCTGGACAACGGCACCCCCGTCGGTCCCGACTTCGTCCAGCACCCCGTGATCTCCCAGGTCGCCGAGGCCGTCTTCGGCAACGGCAGCTTCCTGTTCATCGTGCTCGCGACCGCCACCGCGCTGGTGCTGTTCCTGGCCGCGAACACCGCGTACAACGGCTTCCCGCTGCTCGGCTCGATCCTCGCCCAGGACCGCTACCTGCCGCGCCAGCTGCACACCCGGGGAGACCGGCTCGCGTTCTCCAACGGCATCGTGCTGCTCGCGGGCGCCGCGATCCTGCTGGTCTGGATCTACGACGCCGACTCGACCAAGCTGATCCAGCTCTACATCGTCGGCGTGTTCGTCTCCTTCACGCTGAGCCAGATCGGCATGGTCCGGCACTGGAACCGCCACCTGCGCTCCGAGCAGGACCAGGCCGCCCGCAGCCGGATGAAGCGTTCCCGCGCGATCAACACCTTCGGCGCCTTCTTCACCGGCCTGGTGCTGGTCGTCGTACTGGCCACCAAGTTCACCCACGGCGCGTGGGTCGCGCTGCTCGGCATGGTGATCTTCTACGGCACGATGACCGCGATCCGGAAGCACTACGACCGGGTGGCCGACGAGATCGCCGCCGCCGAGGGCCCCAGCGACGACAGCGTGCGCCCCTCCCGGGTCCACTCGATCGTCCTGGTCTCGAAGGTCCACAAGCCCACCCTGCGGGCCCTGGCCTTCGCCAAGCTGACGCGCTCGGACACCCTGGAGGCGGTGAGCATCAGCGTCGACGCCGCCGAGACCAAGGTGCTGCGCGAGGAGTGGGAGCGGCGCGGGATCAACGTCCCGCTGAAGATCCTCGACTCCCCGTACCGCGAGATCACCCGGCCGGTCGTGGAGTACGTGAAGGGGCTGCGCAGCGAGAACCCGCGCGACGCCGTCAGCGTGTACATCCCCGAGTACGTCGTCGGCCGCTGGTACGAGCACCTGCTGCACAACCAGAGCGCGCTGCGGCTCAAGGGCCGGCTGCTCTTCACCCCCGGCGTGATGGTCACCTCGGTGCCGTACCAGCTGGAGTCCTCGGAACTCGCGAAGCGGCGGGCGAAGAAGCGGGCCGAGTGGAACGCGCCGGGCGCGGTGCGCCGCGGGCCCGTGGACACCCCGCGGCCGCGGGACCCGGCGGGCAAGTAGCCGTACGCGGCCTCGGAGCAGGTTGGTGAACGGCCGGACGAGATCCACGTAAACTGGTGGGTCGGTCGTCCGGCCGTTCGCATTTTTGATCTTTCTTAGCCTTGGAGCCTCCCCGCCATGACGGAGCAGAACGAGAAGCAGTCACTGGTCGGGGAGGAGTACGAGGTAGAGGTCGGCCCCGTCGCGCACGGCGGTCACTGCATCGCCCGTACCGCCGAGGGCCGGGTCCTGTTCGTCCGCCACACCCTGCCCGGCGAGAAGGTCGTCGCGAAGGTCACCGAGGGCGACGTGGACTCCCGCTTCCTGCGCGCCGACGCGATCACCGTGCTCGACGCCTCCAAGGACCGGGTCGAAGCCCCCTGCCCGTTCGCCGGCCCCGGCAAGTGCGGCGGCTGCGACTGGCAGCACGCCAAGCCGGGCGCCCAGCGCCGGCTCAAGGGCGAGGTCGTCGCCGAGCAGCTGAAGCGGCTCGCCGGGCTCACCCCGGAGGAGGCCGGCTGGGACGGCACCGTCATGCCGGCCGAGGGCGACAAGCTGCCGGCGGGCCAGGTCCCGCAGTGGCGCACCCGCGTCCAGTTCGCGATCGACGAGGACGGCAACGCGGGCCTGCGCAAGCACCGCTCGCACGACATCGAGCTGATCGACCACTGCATGATCGCGGCGCCGGGCGTCAGCGAGCTGGGCATCGAGAAGCAGGACTGGCCCCAGATGGCCTCGGTCGAGGCGATCGCCGCCTCCGGCTCGAACGACCGCCAGGTCGTCCTGACCCCGCGCCCGGGCGGCCGGCTCCCCCTCGTGGAGCTCGACAAGCCGGTCTCGGTCCTGCGGGTCGAGGAGAAGGACGGCGGCGTCCACCGCGTCCACGGCCGCCCCTTCGTCCGCGAGCGCGCCGACGGCCGTACGTACCGCGTCGGCATGGGCGGCTTCTGGCAGGTCCACCCACAGGCCGCGGACACCCTGATCAAGGCCGTCATGCAGGGCCTGATGCCGCGCAAGGGCGAGATGGCCCTCGACCTCTACTGCGGCGTCGGCATCTTCGCGGGCGCCCTCGCCGAACGCCTGGGCGAGACGGGCGCGGTCCTCGGCATCGAGTCCACGAAGCGCGCCGTCGAGGACGCCCGGCACAACCTGGAGGACTTCCCCCGGGTCCGCATCGAACAGGGCAAGGTCGAGGCGATCCTGCCCAAGACCGGCATCACGGAGTGCGACCTCGTCGTCCTCGACCCCCCGCGCGCCGGCGCCGGCAAGCAGACCGTCCGCCACATCGCCGGCCTCTCGGCCCGCCGCATCGCCTACGTCGCCTGCGACCCGGCGGCCCTGGCCCGCGACCTGGGCTACTTCAAGGACCACGGCTACAAGGTCCGCACCCTCCGCGTCTTCGACCTCTTCCCGATGACCCACCACGTCGAGTGCGTCGCGATCCTGGAGCCGATCGCGAAGAGCGCCTGACCCACCGGTTGTTTCCACGCCCGCCGACGGTTTCCCTGGACCGGGAGTCCGCGGCGGGCGGCTTTTCTTCCGGGGCGTGAAACAGGAACTGCGTCGTTCTGTTCCCGGCGTGCCTTGACCGGCGTGTTCGTCTACGGAGTGACGGCCGTGCGGGGGACCGGCGCGGGGCCGCGGGGTCGGCGTGTTGGGCGGTCGGTGCTGGTCCGTGACACCGACGGCCCTGCCGCGGGGGTTCGGATCCGGCAGGCGCGCTGCGTTCATGTCGTCATACATCTGTCGCTGTGGGTGATCAACACCCACGGCAGGCTCTCCGCCTGTCCGCACGTGCTCACAGGTGAGGAGTCACATGTCACGCAGGCACCGCTCCAAGAGAATCGCGGCCTCGCTCTCCGCGCTCGCCGCCACGGCCCTCTTCGTCACCGCCGTCCCGGCCACCGCCCACGACGGCGAGAGCCATCCCGACGAAGCCGCGGCGCTGGGCTCCGGGCATGCTCAGGAACATGCCAAGATCCGCGAGGCGGCCCAGGCTCTGGGCGGGTACTCCCAGCTGGCGCGGATCGAGAGCCTCAACGATCTGACCAGGTCCCAGGAGCTGGTGAACTCCAAGTTCCACCCCAAGACGTACGGGCAGTTCGCGGAGTACTTCCCGTCGCCCGACTTCGCCGCCCACATCGCCATGCTGCCCACGGGCAAGGTGCTGCTGTTCTCCTTCGAGCGGGTCGAGACCGACCCCACGGAGGAGCCCGCGCCGACCAACACGCTCGGGCCGGAGAACGCCGGCCGCGCCTTCCTCTGGGATCCGGCGAAGGGGACCGGCCCCGACGCGTTCAAGAAGGTCACCCCGCCCGAGCTGGTCGTGCCGGACGGCACGAACGTCAAGCGCCCGGCCCCCTTCTTCTGCGCAGGCCACGCCTTCCTGCCCAACGGCATGCTCGGCGTCTTCGGCGGGAACCTCGGCTACGGCGGGGGCGCCGGAGCCAGGCTGTCCCTCGTCTTCGACCCGTGGACCGAGTCGTGGTCGGTCAACAAGGACATGGCGGTGGGCCGCTGGTACCCGACCGTCGCCACCGCCCCCGACGGGCGCCTGCTCATCATGTCCGGCCACACCGAACAGGGTTGGGGCACCTCCACCTCGGTCATCGAGCGGTTCCCGGCCAAGAGCCACCCGGTGCCCTTCGAGAAGACCCTGATCCCGAGGGACGTTCCCACCGACACCCTGCGCGTCGACGCCCCGTTCGGCGAGGACAGCGACTACCCGCACCTGTTCACCCTGCGCGACGGCATGGTCTACGGCCTGGGCCGCCACGACACCCGGCAGTGGGCCTTCGACCCCGTCGCGGAGACGCGTACGGACCTGCCCGCCCGCCCGGACGGCGTCCACCGCGGCTACGGCTCGGCCGTGGCGCTGCCCGCCGGATTCCGCGGCCCGAACTCCGTACTGATCCTCGGCGGCGACCGCGACGACCCGAACACCTACCAACTGGCGAACGGGGTGTGGGAGAAGAAGCAGCCGCGCGCCTTCGGCCGGACCCAGGACGACACCCTCCTGCTCCCGGACGCGAGCCTGCTGACGGTCAACGGCGCCTACGGCATCCGGGACTACGGAAACGGCGACTACAACCCCAAGTCCGACCTCAAGTACCGCCAGATCGAGACCCGCAACGCGCTCGGGGAGTGGCGGCTCGGCCCCGCGCAGCGGCTGCCGCGCGGCTACCACTCCAACGCCGTCGTCCTGCCCGACGGCCGGATCATGGTCACCGGCGACGAACTCCAGCAGCTCGCCAACGACCCGAAGATCGACGACGACATGAACGGCAGCATCGAGATCTTCGAGCCCGCCTACCTCCACCAGGGCTCCCGGCCCAAGCTCGACCAGGTGCCGGGAGGCCCCGTCGGCTACGACTCCCGCTTCAGGGTGACGACTTCGACCCCGGGTCAGGTCAAGAAGGCCGTCCTGCTGGCGCCGACCACCGCGACCCACTCGGTCAACACCAGTCAGCGTCACCTGGAACTGCGGATCGTCCACCGTCAGGGCGACACGATCGGGCTCCAGGCCCCGCCCTCCGCCAAGGACGCCCCGCCCGGCCACTACATGCTCTTCCTGCTGGACGAGAAGGGGGTGCCGAGCACGGCCAAGTTCGTGTCCCTGCGCTGAACGAGGCGAAGGGGAACGAAGCGACGGCCAGGTCCCGGACTCCGGATCCGCGGACTCCGGGCCGGGCCGTCGCCCGTGCGACGCGCGTCCGCGCTGCCTACCGCCCCTCAGGTGCGTGCCGGAACGGGGTCACTCCATGCGGAAGGCGAGCATTCTGGATTCCTCGCGGGCGTAGAGGCGGGTGTTGTCCGGGTCCGGGGTGAGGGTGGTGGCCGGCGAGGGGTAGCGCCAGACGGGGCGGTGGGTGCGGAGGTCGATGGCGCGCAGGCCCGTCATGTCCATCGCGTAGACGTACCGGGAGCCCACCGCCGGGGTGGTGTCGGGGGCGGCGCGGAAGTCCTTCGGGGGGATCTCCGACCAGCGTTCGGCGCCGGTGAGGGCGTCCACGGCGACCAGGCCGCGGGCGCCCTCGTTGGCGTAGACGACGCCGTCGCGGACGGCCGGGACGCCGTAGCGGCGCTGGCCGTACGGCTTGGGGCCCATGTCGCGGCCCTGGCCGAAGGACCAGGCCGGGGCGCCGTCGGAGAGCCGCAGGGCCTGGAGGGTGTCGGCGCCGAGGTAGAGGTGGTTCTCGTCCGTGGCCAGCTGGAACGGGACCGCGCCCGGGACGGGCAGGGACCGCTGCCAGCGTTCCGCGCCGGAGGCCGGGTCGTGGAGGGACAGGGTCAGGGTGTCCGACGGGCCCGTCCGCAGGCAGCTGAGGAGGCCGCCCTTCACGGGCTTGACGCACACCGCGGCGGAGTCGAGACCGGTCGGGGCCGGGGCCGGGCGGCGCCACAGTTCCCTGCCCGAGGTCAGGCTCGCGGCGACCAGGAACCACCGGCCGTCCGAGGCGGACTTGGCGTAGAGGACCGCCGTGTCGCCGGCCGCGCACAGCAGGTCGTTCAGGTCCTCGGCGGCGTCGAACCCGGCAAGGGTCACGACCGGCGGACGATCGCCGTCGTACTCCTGGGGGAAGGCCAGGACGGCGAGGTCCTTCACCCCGGTGGTCCACGTGCGCAGCCCGTACAGCACCTTGCCGTCGGTCGTGAGGCGGCCGCTCGGCGCGATGTGGGGGTCGGCCAGGCTCCGGCCCGTCGCCGGGTCGATCACCGAGGTTCCGACGCCGACGGACGCGACGAGGTGCGGGCCCACGCGCACGGGCGAGCCCGCCCGGCCGGGGTTCCTGCCGCCGAAGATCCAGAGCGGGGCGGGGGGATCCTGCGGCGCGGCCGCGGCGGACCGCTTCCCGTCCGGCCAGGCCCATACGGCGCCGCCCGCCGCTGCCGCCGTGGCGGTGAACCCGGCGGCGGCGAAGGTGAACAGCCGCCGGCGCGAGATCCCGGGGCCCGGTTCGGCGGGGTCCGCCGCCGGAGCCGGGAGCCGGGGCGGGGGCTGCTCCCAGACCGCCGCGGCGCGCCGGGCGATGTCCGCGAGCACCGGCCCGGGCAGCCCGTCCGCGAACGCGCCGTCCCCGGACGGGGCGAGCCACCGGGCCAGTTCGGCCGCCGGGGGCCGCCGCGCCGGGTCCTTGTCCAGGCAGCGGGCGAGCAGCGGCGCGAGTCCCGCCGGTACGCCGGTCAGGTCGGGCTCCGCGTACCGCACCCGGTAGAGGAGGTCGGCGGCCTGGCCGCCGCCGAACGGGGCGTGCCCGGAGGCCGCGAGGACGAGGACGCCCGCCAGCGCGAACACATCGCCCGCCGGGGTGTGTTCGAGGCCTCCGGCCTGCTCGGGGGACATGAACGCCGGGGTGCCCGCGGCGGAGCCTACGCGGGTCAGTCGCTCGTCGCCGAGGGCGCGCGCGATCCCGAAGTCGATGACCTTGGGCCCCGTCGCGGTGATCAGGATGTTGGACGGCTTGAGGTCGCGGTGCACCACCTCCGAGCGGTGCAACTGGCCGAGCGCCCGCGCGAGATCGGCGCCCAGCTCCCGTACCACCGGCTCGGGCAGCGGACCGCCGAGGCGGACGGCCTCGTCGAGCTGCGGCCCGATCACGTACTCGGTGGCCAGCCACGGCGTCCCGGCCAGCGGGTCCGCGCCGAACACGCGGGCGCCGTAGCGGTCGCCGATGACCCGGGCGGCGTCGGCCTCCAGCCGGAACCGGCTGCGGAAGGAGGCGTCGGCGGCGATCCGGGCGTGCACGGTCTTGAGCGCGACCACGCGCCCGGCCGCCGAACGGGCCAGGTACACGGTGCCCATGCCGCCGCTGCCGAGGCGGGCGAGCAGCCGGTGGTCGCCGAGCCGCTCGGGATCGGCGTGGGTGAGCGGGGCGAGCGGTGAACGCGGTGAAGGCGGGGCCATCGGGGTCAGTGCACCTTCTGGGGAGCGGGCCGAGCGGGCCGGGCGGCGGGGAGTTCCGAGGCGAGCAGCCCGGCGGACTGGGCGGCGAGGGCGGCCACCACCCGGCCCGGCAGCGGCGGCGGAGCCTGCTCGTCGAGGACCGTCGCGGCCGGCGCCGCGGCCGGAGCCGGTGTCCGCGCGGGCCCGGTCGTGGACAGGGCGTGCAGCACCTGCGGTGCCGACGGCCGGTCCGCCGGGTCGCGCGCCAGGCAGGACGCCACCAGCTGCCGCAGCCCCGGCGGGAGTTCGCTCTGCTCGGGTACGGTGTGCCCGCTCGCCGCGTACGCCAGTACGCCGCCCAGCGCGAACACGTCCCCGAGCGGCTCCGGCCGCCCGCCCGACCGCAGCTCCGGGGCCAGGCAGCCAGGGTCGAGACCGGGCGGCCCCTCGGGGGCGGCGGAACGTACCGCGCCGAAGCAGCCCAGCAGCGGACCGGCAGCGCCGATCAGCACGGCGGCCGGTGACACCCCCGCGTGCGCCTGGCCCCGGGCGTGCGCGGCGGCCAGCCCCGCCGCGAGCGCGGCGCCGAGCCGGCGGACCAGGTCCTCGGGCAGCGGGCCCCCGTGCGCGGCGAGCGCCGCCGGCAGCGGCAGGACCGGGGTGTACGGGACGGCGTACCAGGGCAGTCCGGCCTCGGAGCCCTGCGACGCGGGGCGCAGGAAGCGCGGTACGGACAGCCGCGACGCGAGCTCGGCCTCCATCGCCCACGCGGCCGGGGCCGCCGCCGCCTCGGGCAGGGGCGCGCAGAGCAGTACGGTGCGCTCCCCGTCGGCGGTGCGCGCGAGGTAGCGCCGCTCGGGCACCGCGCCGTCGGCGGAGTCGGCGTCGAGCCGAGCGAGCGTCAGGTACGGGCCCAGGCGCGGCGGGTCGTCATGTCGAAGGCGTTCCATGCGCGAGGTCCCCCGGGGTCGGCAGCCGGAGCCCCGAGCCTATGCGCTGGCCGCGCCACGGGAGGCACCGGGTGAGCACCCGCCGGCACCCGCCGGGGAGCCGCGCCCGGGCCCGTCGGGAAAGGTGCCCGGGGGCCGCCGGGAGCTGCCCGGAGACCCATCGGGCGGCTGCCCGGGCAAGCTGCCGCCGGGAAGGTGCCGGGATGCGACCCGGGCCCGATTCGGGGGTCGCCGGGAGGCTGTCCTGGGGCCCGACCGGGGAGCCGCCGGGAAGCACCCGTGGCCCCGTCGGGAAAGCTGTTCGGGGCCGTCGGGAAGCTGCCCCGGACTCGTCGGGGAGCTGTCCGGGGCCCGTCGGGAAGCTGTCCGGGGACTCGTCGGGGACTCGCCCGGGAGCCGTCGGGGAGTCGGGGGAAGGCCTGCCGGGAGCTGCCGGAAAGCCGGGCTGGAGGTCGGTGGGGAGGGGGTTCGGTGTGGTCAGGCCGTTGTGGGCATGGCCGTGAGGGTGCCGGCGTTGACCAGGTAGACGCGGTTTCCGGCGCCCGACAGGGCCCAGGGGCCCTTCGCCCCGGGGGCCCAGGTCCACAGTCGGGTGCCGTTCTCCAGGGAGTACGCGCAGACGCCCCGGCCGTCCGCCTCCACCGCCCAGACCGCGCCGCCCTCGACCACGAGCGGGGTGTGCGGCAGCGGGCCGCGGGCGGCCTTGCCCAGCGGGGTGGGACTGCCCGTGGTGGTCAGCTTCGTCAGCGAGGTCCCGTTCATGCCGATCACGGTGTCGTTCCGCAGCAGCGGCGGGCCCCAGCCGCCCGCGCCCTGCCCGACGGCCTCGGAGGCCTCGGCCCGCCACACCTCTTCGCCGCCGACTATGCGGCGCGCCGACAGCGTCCGGCCGCCCAGCAGGACCGTGTCCTTGAACATGACGGGCGCGATGGCCGACCGGGACTGGCCCTCCACCTCCCAGACGGCCAGCCCCGTCGACGTCGTGAACGTCAGCAGACTGCCGTCGGCGCCGGACAGCACGAGCAGCCCCTGCAAGGTCGCGGCCTTCGGCCCGGCGCCCCGCACGGCCGGCGCGGGCAGCGGGACGGTCCAGCGGATCCGCTGCTGGACGAGGTCCACGGCGCGCAGCCGGCCGCCCTGCGTCACCACGTAGACCGTGTCCTTGTCCACGGTCAGGAAGCGGCCCACCTCGGCGTCCGGCACCGACCATTCGAGCTTGGCGGTCGAGGACTCGTACGCGAGCAGCGCGCCGTACCTGTCCGCGGCCACGAACCCGAGCTCGGGCAGGGCCAGGACCCCGGCGGCCGCGGCGGCGTCCGGAAGCCGCCACTTCTCCTTGCCGCTGTACGTCAGACGGGCCGCCAGCCCGCCCTCCTTCGCGGCGAAGACGACCACGTCGCGCAGCGACAGCGGGGTCATGACCACGCCGTTCACCGGCTGCGCCGCCACCTTCAGCGGGCCCCACAGCGGCTTCGGCGCCTTGCCGGAGGTGGCGGCGGACGCGGGCAGCGGTGTCGCGCCGCGGGCGAGCCCGACCTTCAGCGGCCCCGCCCCGGGCTCCTCGCGCAGCAGCCACCACGCGCCGGTGGCGCCGCCCGCGGCGGCCACCACGCCGCCCGCCGCCAGCGCGGTGCGCAGCACCCGGCGACGCGAGGGGCCGGCCCCGGGGCCCGAGCCGGGTTCCGTACGGGCGGTCTGCCGCGCGGCCTCGGCCGCCCGGCGGGTGATGTCCTCGGCCAGCGGCCCGGTGCGCCAGGCCCGGTCCGCTCCGGGCGGCGGGGCGAACGCGGCCGCGATCTCAGCGGGAGCGGGGCGGCGCGCGGGCTCCTTCGCGAGGCAGGGGGCGATGAGGTACCCCAACTCGGCCGGTACGGAGGCGAGTCGCGGCTCCCCGTGCACCACCTCGTACTGCACGGCGGCCACGTGCGTCCCCTCGAACGCGGGCCGGCCCGTCGCCGCGTACGCGAGGACGGCGCCCAGCGAGAACACGTCCGCCGCGGGACCGACGCGCTGCCCGAGCACCTGCTCCGGGGCGCCGTAGCCGGGGGTGACGGGGACCTGGCCGGTGGTGGTGAGCGTCAGGCCGTGTTCGGGGCGGGCGATGCCGAAGTCGATGACGCGCGGACCGTCCGCCGTCAGCACGATGTTGGCCGGCTTCAGGTCCCGGTGCACCAGCCCGGCCGCGTGGACGTCCCGCAGGGTCGCGGCCAGCGAGGCGGCGAGCGCGCGTACGCCGTCCGCGTCGAACGCCCCGTACTGGCGCACGGCGTGATCGAGGGTCGGCCCGGACAGGAACTCGGTCGCGATCCAGGGCCGGTCGCCCTCGCCGCGCGCGTCCAGGACCCGGGCGACGCCGGAGCTGCTCACGGCCCGCGCGGTGTGCGCCTCGCGCAGGAAGCGCTGGGCGAGGTGCTGGTCGTGCGCCAGTTCCGGCAGCAGCACCTTGACCGCCGCCGGGCGGCCGGCGGGGTCCTGGCCCAGGTAGACCTTGCCCATGCCGCCCTCGCCGAGGACGCCGACGACGCGGTAGGGACCGAGCCGGATCGGGTCGCCGGTGCCGAGTGGTTCCATGGGGTGCCGCTTCCTGTCGGGCCGGCCCGCCGTTCGGGCCCGGGGCCCGTTGATCTTAGGCGGGCCCTCCGCCGGGCCTGCTGCCGCGGTCGGCCCCGTCGGCTCCGTTGCCGCGGTCGGCCCCGTTGCCCCGGGGACCCGCCGCCGCTGCCGCTCAGCGGTCGACCGGGAGGCCGGTGGGCTCCTTGATGCGCTTCATGATGATCTGGGAGTTGACCTCGGTGACGCCCGAGAGGGCCGTGAGCTGCTCGATCCAGAGGCGTTCGTACGCGCGCAGGTCGGCGACGGCGATGCGGAGCAGGCAGCCGGGGCTGCCGAACAGGCGGTACGCCTCGATGACGTCGGGGATGTCCTGGAGCGCCGCCTCGAACGCCTCCACCGCCTCGCGGTCGCGCCGCACCTCCACGGAGACCAGCACCTCGAACCCGCGCCCGACCGCCTCGGGGTCGATCACCGCGCGGTAGCCCTGGATCACCCCGTCCTGTTCGAGCTGGCGCACGCGGCGCATGCAGGGGGAGGGGGTCAGGCCCACGCGCTGGGCCAGCTCCTGGTTGCTGAGGCGGCCGTCCTGCTGGAGCTCGCGCAAGATGGCGCGGTCAATGGCATCCATGACGCAATCATCCCCCGCGTTGTGTTGCGGGTGAGGGGAAACTGGCAATCGCGTTGCGCGTAGATTTTCTTATTATTGCCTTTTCGAGCGTACGTACGCATGTGGCGAGCATGTAGCGAAGGAGAGAGCGGCCATGGGACGGATCGTCGTCATCAGCACCGGTGGGACGATAGCCAGCCGCTGGCAGGGATCCGGCTTCGCGGCCGACGCCGACGGCAGCGAGGTGATGGCCACCGCGCCGCTGCCCGAGGGCGTCACCGTCGAGGTCGTCGACCTGTTCAGCGTGAACAGCCCCCGGCTGACCACCGCCCACCAGCTCACCCTGCTGCGCACCGTGCACGAGGTGCTCGCCGACCCGGAGGTCGACGGCATCGTCGTCACCCACGGCACCGACACGCTGGAGGAGTCGGCGTTCCTCGTCGACCTCCACCACCACGACCCGCGCACGGTCGTCTTCACCGGCTCGCAGCTCCCCATGGGCACCGCCGACGGCGACGGCCCCGAGAACCTGTACGACGCGCTGCTGACCGCCGCGTCCACCCGGGGGCTCGGGGTGCTGATCACGTTCGCCGGGCGGGTGCACGCGGCCCGGGGCACCGTGAAGACGCAGGCCGTGGCGCTGGACGCGTTCGCCGACCCGTCGAAGGAACTGCTCGGCAAGATCGGCTTCGGCAAGGTCACGATGCTGCGCACGCCGCGGCGGCCCGAGCCGCTGGCGCTGCCGGCGATGCCGGAGCTGCCGCCCCGGGTGGACATGGTGATGCACCACGCCGACGGCGACCCGGTGCTGCTGAACGCCGCCGTCGAGGCGGGGGCGCGGGGGATCGTCCTGATCGGGACGGGCGCGGGGAACGCGACCCCGGAGATCGTCGAGGCGGTCCGGGCGGCGGTGGCGCGGGGCGTGCTGGTCGCGCTGACCACGCGGGTCGCCGCCGGGCCGGTGACGGAGATCTACACCCACGGCGGGGCGGTCGACCTGGTCGCGGCCGGCGCCGTTCCCACCGGCACGCTGAGGGCGGGGCAGGCGCGGATCGCGGTCCTGTCCGCGCTGCTCGCCTCCGGCGAGGAGGGCGAGCGGGCGCGGGTCCTGCGGCAGGCCCTCTCCTCGGACGGGCCGGTCCTGGTCGACGCCTGACCCTGCGGGGCCACCGGGGGTTCTCGGGGCGCGCCGCCGTCGCCGGGCGCCGGCCCCGGGCCCCGGACCCACACCGCCGCGCCCAGCCGGCCAGGCCGGACGGGACCCCCGACCGCCCCGCCGGGCGCGGCAACCGACGCCCGTCGGCGACAACTGCCAGCGGCCGCTCGCGTCAGGCGGAGAAGGCGGACAGGAGGCGGTCCGCCGCGAGGGTGGGGGTCAGGGTGCCGTCGCGGACGGCTGATTCCAGGGCCGGGGCCAGGTCGCGGACGGCGGGGCTGGAGCGCAGGCGTTCCAGGAGCTCGTCCCGGACCATCGACCAGGTCCACTCCACCTGCTGCGCGGCCCGTTTCGCCGCCAGCCGGCCGCCCGCGTCCAGCAGCAGCCGGTGCTGCTCCAGGCGGTTCCAGACCTCGTCCAGGCCCGCGGATTCCCGTGCGCTGCACGTGAGGACCGGCGGGGTCCAGGCCGCGTCCGACGGGTGCATCAGGCGCAGGGCGCCCGACAGCTCCCGCGCCGCCGCCTTCGCGTCGCGCTCGTGCGGGCCGTCCGCCTTGTTCACGGCCAGGACGTCCGCCAGCTCCAGGACGCCCTTCTTGATGCCCTGCAGCTGGTCGCCCGTACGGGCCAGCGAGAGGAGGAGGAAGGAGTCCACCATGCCGGCCACCGTCGTTTCCGACTGGCCCACCCCGACCGTCTCCACCAGGACCACGTCGTAGCCGGCCGCCTCCATCACGATCATCGACTCGCGCGTGGCCTTCGCGACCCCGCCCAGCGTGCCCGCCGAGGGGGAGGGGCGCACGAATGCCGCCGGGTCCACCGCGAGGCGTTCCATCCGGGTCTTGTCGCCCAGGATGGAGCCACCCGTACGGGTCGAGGACGGGTCGACGGCGAGGACCGCCACCCGGTGGCCCAGCCCCGTCAGCATCGTGCCGAACGCGTCGATGAACGTGGACTTGCCCACGCCCGGCACCCCGCTGATGCCGATCCGGCGCGCCCGCCCCGAGTGCGGGAGCAGTTCCGTCAGCAGCTGCTGCGCGAGCCCCCGGTGGGCGGGCAGGGTGGACTCGACGAGGGTGATCGCGCGTGCGATGAACGCCCGCTTCCCGTCGAGGACCCCCTTCGCGTACGCCTCGATGTCGATCTTCGGCACCCGGGGCCGCCTACAGCTCGTGGCCCAGATCCGCGGCCAGCCGCGTCACCAGGTCGTGGGCCGCGTCCGGGATCACCGTGCCCGGCGGGAACACCGCCGTCGCGCCCATCTCCAGCAGCGTCGGGACATCGGCCGGCGGGATCACCCCGCCGACGACGATCATGATGTCCTCGCGGCCCTCCTCCGCCAGTTGCTCCCGCAGCGCCGGTACGAGGGTCAGGTGACCGGCCGCCAGCGAGGACACGCCCACCACGTGGACGTCCGCCTCGACGGCCTGACGGGCCACCTCCGCCGGGGTCTGGAACAGCGGGCCGACGTCCACGTCGAAGCCCAGGTCGGCGAAGGCCGTCGCGATCACCTTCTGGCCGCGGTCGTGCCCGTCCTGGCCCATCTTGGCGACCAGGATGCGCGGACGCCGCCCCTCGGCCTCCTCGAACCGGTCGACGAGCGCACGGGTGCGCTCCACGGACGGGGACTCGCCTGCCTCGGTGCGGTACACACCCGAGATCGTACGGATCTGGCTCGCGTGCCGCCCGTACACCTTCTCCAGGGCGTCGGAGATCTCACCGACGGTGGCCTTGGCGCGCGCCGCGTCCACGGCCAGGGCCAGCAGGTTGCCGTCGCCCCGCCCGGCCGCGTTCGTCAGTGCCCGCAGGGTGTCCTGGGTGACCGCCTCGTCGCGCTCCTCGCGCAGCCGCCGCAGCTTCTCGATCTGCTGCGTGCGCACCGAGGAGTTGTCGACCTTGAGGACGTCGATCTGCTCGTCGCTCTCCACGCGGTACTTGTTGACCCCGATCACCGGCTGGCGGCCCGAGTCGATCCGCGCCTGCGTCCGGGCCGCGGCCTCCTCCACGCGCAGCTTCGGGATGCCCGCGTCGATGGCCTGCGCCATGCCGCCGGCCGCCTCGACCTCCTCGATGTGCTGCCAGGCCCGCCGCGCCAGGTCGTACGTCAGCTTCTCCACGTACGCGCTGCCGCCCCACGGGTCGATCGACCGGCAGGTCCCCGACTCCTGCTGGAGCAGCAGCTGGGTGTTGCGGGCGATGCGCGCCGAGAAGTCCGTCGGCAGCGCGAGCGCCTCGTCGAGGGCGTTGGTGTGCAGCGACTGGGTGTGGCCCTGGGTGGCCGCCATCGCCTCGATACAGGTGCGGGTGACGTTGTTGAAGACGTCCTGCGCGGTCAGGGACCAGCCCGAGGTCTGCGAATGGGTGCGCAGGGAAAGGGACTTGGCGTTCTTCGGATCGAACTGCTTGACCAGGCGCGCCCACAGCAGCCGGGCCGCGCGCAGCTTCGCGACCTCCATGAAGAAGTTCATGCCGATCGCCCAGAAGAACGACAGGCGCGGCGCGAAGGCGTCCACGTCCAGCCCGACGGCCTGGCCGGCCCGCAGGTACTCCACGCCGTCGGCGAGGGTGTAGGCCAGTTCCAGGTCGGCCGTGGCCCCGGCCTCCTGGATGTGGTACCCGGAGATGGAGATCGAGTTGTACCGGGGCATCTTCTGCGAGGTGAACGCGAAGATGTCGGAGATGATCCGCATCGACGGCTTGGGCGGGTAGATGTAGGTGTTGCGGACCATGAACTCTTTGAGGATGTCGTTCTGGATGGTCCCGGCGAGCTTTTCGGGGGAGACGCCCTGCTCCTCCGCCGCCACGATGTACAGCGCGAGGACCGGCAGCACCGCGCCGTTCATCGTCATCGACACCGTCATCTTGTCCAGCGGGATCCCGTCGAACAGCTGGCGCATGTCGTAGATCGAGTCGATCGCCACGCCCGCCATGCCGACATCGCCGGTGACGCGCGGGTGGTCGCTGTCGTAGCCGCGGTGCGTCGGGAGGTCGAAGGCGATCGACAGGCCCTTCTGACCGGACGCCAGATTGCGCCGGTAGAAGGCGTTCGACTCCTCGGCCGTGGAGAAACCGGCGTACTGCCGGATCGTCCAGGGCTGGTTGACGTACATCGTCGGATACGGGCCGCGCAGGTACGGGGCCACGCCCGGGTACGTCCGCAGGAAGTCCAGGCCCTCCAGGTCCCGCCCGGTGTACAGCGGCTTGACGCCGATGCCCTCCGGGGTCTCCCAGAGCAGGTCGCCGCCCGCGGAGCCGGTGGACTCCTTCACCGCCGTGCGCCACTGGTCCTCGGACGCGGCCGGGGCGCCGGAGCCGGAGCCGGAGCCGTTCAGTGCGAGCGCGGAGAAATCGGGGATCGCGGTGCCGCTCATGACGCGACTCCCATCCGGTCGAGTACGGAGGACAGCACGGCGACCGCGTCGCAGCCCGCGAAGACGTACTCGTCCACGGAGCCCTCGGCGGTGCCGGGCTTGCCGGCGAGGAACAGGGTCGTGGCGCCCGCCGAGCGCAGCGCCGCGGCCACGGCCCCGGCCTGCTCCTCGTACAGCGCGTCGCTGGAGCACAGCACGGCCATGCCGTCCGCGCCGCTCGCGGCGTACGCCGCGGCGGCGCTCGCCGGGTCCACGGACACCGGGTCGTGGACGGGCTCGATGCCGCCCGCCTGGAACAGGTTCGAGGCGAAGGTGGCCCGCGCCGTGTGCGCGGCCGCCGGACCCAGCGCGGCGAGGAAGACCCGCGGGCGGTGCCCGGTCGCCGTCAGATGGGCGTCGCTGCGGGCGCGCAGCGCCTCGTACGCCTCGTCGCGCCGGACGCGCGGCAGTCCGCCGGTGGGGCCGGCGGGACCGGGCTCGCGGACGACCGGCTTCTCCGACAGCAGCGGGAACTCGCTGACGCCGGTGATCGGTTCGCGGCGCTTGGCCAGCTTCTTCGAGCGCGCGGCCCAAGTGGTGGCGAGGCGCTCCGCGACCAGGCCGGAACGCAGGGCCCCGGACAGGCCGCCCGCCTTCTCTACGGTCTGGAAGAACTCCCAGGCGGCCCCGGCCAGTTCGGTGGTGAGCTGCTCCACGTAGTACGAGCCGCCCGCCGGGTCGATCACCCGGGCGAGGTGCGATTCCTCCAGCAGGATGGTGGAGGTGTTGCGGGCGATGCGGCGCGCGAAGGCGTCCGGCAGGCCGAGCTCGTTGTCGAAGGGGAGCACGGTGACGGAGTCCGCGCCGCCCACGCCCGCCGCCATGCAGGCCACGGTGGTGCGGAGCATGTTCACCCACGGGTCGCGCCGGGTCATCATCACCGGCGAGGTGACGGCGTGCTGGCGCTGGGCGCCGGCCTCGGGGGCCCCGCAGGCCTCTGCGACGCGGGCCCACAGGCGGCGGGCGGCGCGGAGCTTGGCGATGGTGAGGAACTGGTCCGCCGTCGCGGCGTAGCGGAACTCCAGCTGGCCCAGGGCGGCTTCGACGCCGAGCCCGCCGTCCTCCAGGGCGCGGAGGTAGGCGACGCCCGTGGCCAGGGAGAGGCCGAGTTCCTCGGCGGCGCTGCCGCCGGCCTCGTGGTACGGCAGGGCGTCCACCGTCAGGGCGCGTACGTGGGGCCAGGCGCCGGCCGTCTCGCGGGCCAGGGCGGCGGCCTCGGCGAGGTCCAGGAATTCACCCGTTCGGGCCTCGTGGCCCAGCGGGTCCGCGCCGAGCGAGGCGCGGGCGGCCTCGGGGGCCACCTCCCTCTCGGCGTACAGGGCCAGCAGCGCGCGGGCCGCCTCGGCGTAGTCGGCGCCGGCGTCGAGGGTGACGGGCGCGAGGTCGAGGTAGACGCCGTCGAGGGCGCGGGCGAGGCCGTCGGCGGGGATGCCGGTCCGGCCGACGGTGAGCCACAGGGAAGTGGTGCCGTTCTCCAGGTCGGCGAGGGCCGCCTCGTTGACCCGTACGGGGTCGGTGCCCGCGAGTCGCTGGCGCACGTCCCAGCCGGAGACGGAGGTGCCCTCGGGCCGGCCGCCCCTGGTGAAGGGGGCGAAGCCCGGGAAGCCGGCGGCGTCGGCGTGGGCGGCGTTCGCGGCGTTCACGCCGGTTCCGCCGTTGTCGCCGTTCGCGTTCGCGCCGGTTTCGCGCGCGGTGTAGAGCGGGCGGGTGGTGAGCCCGTCCTCTAGCTGGGTGGACAACGCGTCTTCAGCTGCCTCGCCGGATGCTTCCTTGCCCGACTTGCGCAGTACGCCTTCAACCAGGCGCTGCCACTGCTCATGCGTCGCGTCAGGGAACTCGGCGGCCAGGGAAAGCCCGTCATCAGGCAGGACCGTCATGGCTCGAATGCTAGGGGGGTGCTCTGGGATGGACCATAACCACCGGATGTGATCTCCCCCTCTCAGGTGAGACGGGCGGGGTCACGAAAGAGCGGACCGAGCAGGACGGTCGCTGCGGCGCAGGGGAGTACGGCGGGCCCGGCGTGCGGGGTGACGATGCGGGGGGCCGGTGGCGCGGGCGCGGCGTTCTTCGTCGCGGCCGCCGCTTCGCGGATCTCGTCCAGGTAGCCCTCGTGGAGCAGGCTGGAGAGTTCCGCGATCACCAGTACGGCGGGGTTGAAGACGTCCAGGAGGAGGGCGGCGGCCCGGCCGACGTCGCGGGCGCGCTCGCGCAGCAGCCGGTCCGCGCGGGGGTCGCCGGTCGCGGCCGCGTCGACGAGCAGGCTGACGGAGGGCTCGGGGACGATGCCGCGGCGGACGGCTTCCGCGCCGAGCGCGGTGTCGGAGGCGGTGGCCTGGAGGCAGCCGGTGCGGCCGCACGGGCAGGGCGTGCGGGAGCCGGGGACGGGCAGGTGCGCGACGTCTCCGGCGGCGGCGCCGGGGCCCTGGTGGACGGTGCCCTCGATGCCGAAGGCGGCGTCGACGACGTTGCCGACGAAGAGGTGGACGAGGCTGCGGCGGGCGTCGGGGTGCCCGAACAGGATCTCGGCGCCGGCGACGGCGCGGGCGTGGTTGTCGAGGCGGACGGGGAGTCCGAGGGCGTCGGACAGCTCGGCGGCCAGGGGGCGGTCCCGCCAGCCGAGGGCCTCGTGCCGGACGACGGTCCCCTCGTCGGGGCGGACCCAGCCGCCGAGGGCGGCGCCGAGGCCGAGGAGGGGGCGGCCGGTGTCGTACTCGTCGAGGAACGCGCGGAGTTGGCGCGCGATCGCCTGCGGCAGCGTGGCGGGGTCCAGGCCGTGGTGCGGCAGGGCGCGGCGGGCGAGGACCTGGCCGCGGAGGTCGACGAGGCCGAGGGTGGAGGCGGGCACGCCGATGTGCAGGGCGGCGGTGACGGGGCCGGAGACGGCGCCGGTGTTGAGGTCGAGCGGGACCAGGGGGCGGCCGAGGCCGCCGCCGGGGCCGGGCAGCTCGCGCAGCAGCCCGGAGCGGAGCAGGCCGGTGGTCTGGCGCGACACGGCGGCGGGGCTGAGCCCGCACACCGGGGGGATCCCGCTCCGCGCGACGGGGCCGTGCTCCAGGACGGCGCGCAGTACGGCGGCGGCGTTGGCGGAGGCCCGGCTGTCGCCGGCCATGCGGGGGTGGGGGGTGGTGGGGGGCACGTTGTGATGATGCCGGGTCGCTCCGCCGGGTCGCTCCGCTGGGTCGCTCCGCTGGGTCGCTCCGCTGGGTCGCTCCGCTGGGTCGCTCCGCCGGGTCGCTCCGCCGGGTCGCTCCGCCGGGTCGCTTTGTTGGGGCGCCTTCGCCGGGTTGCTCCGCTGGGTTGCTTTGTTGGGGTGCTCTGCCGGGGCGCCTTTGCCGGGTTGCTCCGCCGGGCTGCTCCGTTGGGGCGCCCCCCGTCGGGGCGCCTCCGTTGGGGCGCCTTCGCCGGGCGCTGCGTCGGGGCGGGGGTGGGGTGGGGTGTCGTCCGGGACTGCATGATTTATGGCGCCTCGGGCCGAGCTGCCGCCGTGCGGCCGTATGGAGCGCCACAAATCACGTTTTACGTCCCGGACGACACCCCACCCCACCCCCGCTGGCGTTTGCGGGGCGGGGAGAAGGCTCCTCCCGGGGAGGGGCGTGGCGGGGGCGTTGCGGGGGTGTGAAATCCGGCCACGGTTTTCGGCCGTCGGCGGGGATGGGGGATGCCAGCCGGGAACGCCCGAAACCGCAGGTGGTGGGGGGTTCGGCTGGTTCCGCCGGGCCGTCGTCGGCATTGCTCGGCGGGGGTTGACCCCTCGCGGCGCCGCTGCCACGCTCCGAGACATGTCCGCGATCGCACTCCTCGCCCCGCGGCTCCACACCCCCGGCTTCCCGGGCGAGTGTCAGGGCCGCTGTCCGGCCCTCCGTTGCGCCTGAGCGCGCCGCACCCCCTCGTACCTCACGTCATCGCCGCGGCTCCGTCGCGCCGTGCGCACGTCCTCGTACGTCTTTTTCTTCCGCTGCGGAAATAAACCCAGGGAGCTTCCATGTCCACTGCCATCGCCACCACCGTCACCCGGCTCGGCGGCCGCATCGGTGCCGAGATCGGCGGGGTCCGGCTCGCCGGTGACCTGCCCGCCGACACCGTCGCCGAGATCCGGGGCGCCCTCCTCGCCCACAAGGTCGTCTTCTTCCGCGGGCAGGACCACCTCGACGAAGCCGGTCACGAGGCCTTCGCCCGGCTGCTCGGCGCGCCGGTCGCGCACCCCACCGTCCCCTCCGCCGACGGCCGCTACGCCCTCGGCATCGACTCCCACCACGGCGCCCGCGCCAACCAGTGGCACACCGACGTCACCTTCGTCCCCGCGTACCCCGCCTTCTCGGTCCTGCGCGCCGTCACCATCCCCCCGTACGGCGGCAACACCCTCTGGGCCAACACCGCCACCGCGTACGCCCATCTCCCCGAGCCGCTCCGCGTCCTCGCCGACAGCCTGCGCGCCGTCCACACCAACGAGTACGACTACGCCGCCCTCAAGCCGGACGCGCTCCCCGAGGCCCTCGCCCAGTACCGCGAGGTGTTCACGTCCACGAAGTTCCTGACCGAGCACCCCGTCGTCCGCGTCCACCCCGAGACCGGCGAACGCACCCTGCTGCTCGGCAACTTCGTCCAGCGGATCAAGGGCCTCACCGGTCAGGACTCCCGCGCGCTCATCGACCTCTTCCAGGCGCACGTGGAGCGCCCCGAGAACACCGTCCGCTGGCAGTGGCGGGCCGGGGACGTCGCGATCTGGGACAACCGCGCCACCCAGCACTACGGCGTCGACGACTCCGACGACCACGAGCGCACCCTGCGCCGCGTGACGGTCGACGGCGACGTCCCGGTCGGTCCCGACGGTGTTCCGTCCCTGCTGATCAGCCCCGAGACCGTCCCCGAGCCCGCGTTCGGAATTCCCTCCGGCGCCTCCACCGTCTCCGTCTGAACCGTTCCCCAAGGAGAGTCCCGTGCCCCGACTGCTCGCCCTCACCGGCAGCCCCTCCGTCCACTCCCGCACCACCGTCGTGGCCGACCACGTGCTGCGTCGTCTCTCCCACGCCGGGTTCGAGACCGCCCACCTCGCCGTACGGGACCTCCCCGCCGCCGACCTGCTCTCCGCCCGCCGCGGCGAACCGGAGATCCGCCGGGCCGTCGAAGCCGTCGCCGCGGCCGACGGGGTGGTCATCGCGACCCCGATCTACAAGGCCTCGTACACCGGCCTGCTCAAGGCCTTCCTCGACCTGCTCCCGCAGGACGGGCTGGCCGGGAAAACGGTTCTGCCGATCGCCACCGGCGGCAGCCTCGCCCATGTCCTGACCATCGACTACGCCCTGCGCCCGGTCCTCGCCGCGCTCGGCGCCCGGCACGTCACCGCCGGCCGGTTCATCCTCGACTCCTCCGTCGAGCGCGGGGACGGCCCCGACCGGCTGCGGCCCGAGGCCGAGCTGGACCTGTTCCAGGCCGTCGACGAGTTCGCCGAAGCCCTGCGCGCCGGGGCCGCCCCGCTGACCGCCACCGCCACCGCGCTCTGACCCCGCACCCCCGTACGTACTGACAAGGAACCGTCATGCCCGCAGCGTTCACCTCGACCCCCACCTCCCGACGCCAGTTCCTCGCCCTGCTCGGCATCTCGGCGGCCGCGGTGAGCTGCGGCACGGCCACCGCCGGCGGCGGTTCCGGCAAGCAGCTCAAGACCCTCAAGTACCAGGGCGCGGTCGGCTCGGTCACCCTGCCCGAACTGGCCGCGGACCTCGGATACCTGGAGGACCTCACCCTCGACTGGGTCGGCAACACCATCAGCGGCCCCCAGGACATCCAGTCCGCGGCCACCGGCCAGACCCACTTCGGCGGGGCCTTCAACGGCGCCGTCGTCAAGCTGGCCGCGAGCAAGGCCCAGATCCAGGCCGTCGTCTCCTACTACGGCTCCGACCAGGACACCTACCTCGGCTACTACGTCCTGGAGGACAGCCCGATCCGCTCCGCCCGCGACCTCATCGGCAAGAAGGTCGGCATGAACACCCTGGGCGCCCACGCCCAGGCCCTGCTCGACATCTACCTGGAGCGAAACGGCGTCTCCAAGGCCGACGCGGGCAAGGTCGAGCCCCTCGTGGTCCCGCCCGTCAACACCGAACAGGCCCTGCGGCAGAAGCAGATCCAGGTGGGCGTGCTCAGCGGGGTACTGCGCGACAAGGCCCTGGCGGCCGGCGGGATACGCCCGCTGTTCAAGGACCACGAACTGCTCGGCGCGTTCAGCGCCGGCACGTACGTGATGACGCGGCGCTTCATCAAGGAGAACCCCGACACCGCACGGACCTTCACCACCGGCGTGGCCAAGGCCATCGAGTGGTCCCGCACCACCCCGCGCGAGGAGGTCATCGCCCGGATGGCGGAGATCGTCAAGAAGCGCGGCCGCAACGAGGACACCTCGACCCTCCAGTACTGGCACTCGTACGGGGTCGCCGAGACCGGCGGCCGGATCGCCGACAAGGAGTTCCAGCTCTGGATCGACTGGCTCGGCGAGCGCGGCGAGATCAAGAAGGGCGGCCTCAAGGCCGGCGATCTGTACACCAACGAGTTCAACGCGCAGGGAAAGGGCTGAGCGGCTGCCATGGCGAAGATCGTGTTCGACTCCGTGACCAAGTCCTTTCCGACCAGGGACAGGAAGAACAGGAGGGGGAGGGAAGAGTTCACCGCGCTCGACGGGATCGACCTGGAGATCGAGGCGGGCGAGTTCGTGGTCGTCGTCGGGCCCAGCGGCTGCGGCAAATCCACCCTCCTGGACCTGCTCGGCGGCCTCACGCGCCCCACCTCCGGCCGGATCCTCCTCGACGGCCGGCCCGTCACCGGGCCGGGGCTGGACCGGGGCATCGTCTTCCAGCAGTACGCGCTGCTGCCGTGGCGCACCGCGCTCGGCAACATCGAATTCGGCCTGGAGGCGACCGGGGTCCCGCGCCGTGAACGGACGGAAAGGGCACGGGAGTTCCTGGACCTGGTCGGCCTGACCGGATTCGGGGACCGGCATCCGCACGAGCTGTCCGGCGGAATGCGCCAGCGGGTCGCGATCGCGCGGTCGCTGGCGTACGACCCGGACGTGCTGCTGATGGACGAGCCGTTCGCGGCGCTCGACGCGCAGACCCGCGAATCCCTTCAGGACGAGCTGCGGCGGATCTGGCAGCGCACCGGCAAGACCGTCGTCTTCATCACGCACGGCATCGAGGAAGCGGTGTACCTCGGGCAGCGGGTGGCCGTCATGACCTCGCGGCCCGGCCGGGTCAAGGAGGTCGTCCCGGTGTCCCTGGGCACGCGCGGTGCCGGGGCCACGGGCGAGGACCTGCGCTCCAGCCCGGAGTTCGCCCGCTACCGCCACGAGATCTGGACCCTGCTCCACGACGAGGTGGCCCGCGCCCAGCAACTGGAGAAGGAGGAGGCCTCCGTATGAGTACCGGAACCGACACCACCGTCGCCGCCCTGGCGGGCCTGGCCCCGCCCGTGGACGAGGCACCCGCCGTACGGAAACCCGCGCCCGCGCCCGCGGTGACGCCGGCGCCGCTGCCCGCGGCCCCGCGGGCCGCGTCCGGCGGCCGGCTGGGCCGTCTGCTGCGCGCGGCGGGGCTCCGCTCGGCGGCGATCCTGGCGCTGCTCGCCCTGTGGGAGACCGCACCCCGGCTGGGGCTGGTGGACGCCACCTTCCTTCCGCCGGTCAGCGAGGTCGCCGAGGCCTGGTGGGAGCTCCTCGCCGACGGCCAGCTCGGAGAACACACCGGGGCCAGCCTGATCCGCTCCTTCGGGGGCTTCGGGATCGCGGTCGTGGTCGCCGTCCCGCTCGGCCTGCTCATCGGCTGGTACCGCCCGGTCGCGGCGCTGCTCGGGCCGCTGCTGGAGGTGTTCCGCAACACGGCGGCGCTCGCGCTGCTGCCGGTGTTCGTACTGCTGCTCGGCATCGGGGAGACCTCGAAGGTGTCGATCGTGGTCTACGCCTGCGTGTGGCCGATCCTGCTGAACACCATCAGCGCCGTGGGGAACGCGGACCCGACGCTGGTGAAACTGGCCCGCTCGATGGACCTGTCCACGCCGAGGCTGTTCCAGAAGGTGATCCTCCCGGCTTCGGTGCCGGCCATCTTCACGGGCATCCGGCTGGCCGGGGCGGTGTCGATCCTGGTGCTGGTGGCGGCCGAGATGATCGGCGCCAAGGCCGGGCTCGGGTACCTGATCAACGCGTCGCAGTACAACTTCGCGATCCCGCAGATGTACGCGGGCATCGTCACGATCTCGGCGATCGGCGTGGCCTTCAACCAGCTGCTCGTCACGGTCGAACGCCGCCTGAGCCTCTGGCGCGTCCCGGCCTGAGGGGCCGCCCGCCGCACCCCTGCCCGTTTCCACGCCCCCGCCCGTTTCCGCGCCCCTGGTGACGGCGCGCGCCCTGCCCCGGCAGTGCCCGCGCGCCCCGACCGCCCGCTCACGCGAAGCGTCCCGCGCTCCCCACCGAGACCGAGGAACCGACATGTCCGCACCCCGTACGCTGCACCTCAACGCGTTCCTGATGAACGCCGGTCACCACGACGCCGCCTGGCGGCACCCCGACAGCAGTCCCGAGCGGGTCACCGACCTGCGGTACTTCCAGGAGCTCGCCCGGACCGCCGAGCGCGGCCGGCTCGACTCCATCTTCTTCGCCGACGGCCTCGCCCTGTGGGGCAAGGCCCGCTACAACGCGCTCGGCGGGTTCGAGCCGCTGACGCTGCTCTCCGCCATCGCCGCCGCCACCGAGCACATCGGGCTGATCGCCACCGTCTCGACCACCTTCAACGAGCCCTTCCACACGGCCCGGAAGTTCGCCTCCCTCGACCACATCAGCAACGGCCGCGCCGGCTGGAACATCGTCACCTCCGGCACCGTCGACGAGGCCCGCAACTTCAACCAGGAGGAACACCTGGAACACGGCCTCCGCTACGACCGCGCCCGCGAGTTCCTCGACGTCGCCACCAAGCTCTGGGACAGCTGGGAGGACGACGCGATCGTCCTCGACAAGGACCGCGGCATTTACGCCGACACCGACAAACTGCACCCCGCCGCCCACCGCGGCGAGTACTTCGGCGTCGCCGGGCCGCTCAACGTCCCCCGCTCCCCGCAGGGGCACCCGCTGCTCGTACAGGCCGGTTCCTCCGAGGACGGCAAGGAGTTCGCGGCTCAGTACGCCGAGGCCGTCTTCACCGCCCAGCAGACCCTCGCCGACGGGCAGACCTTCTACAAGGACCTCAAGTCCCGCCTCGCCAAGTACGGCCGCGCCGAGTCCGACCTGCTCGTCCTGCCCGGCATCGCCCCCGTCATCGGGTCCACCGAGGCCGAGGCCAAGGCCCTGGAGCAGCAGCTCACCGACCTCCAGGTGCCCGAGTACGGGCTCGCCCAGCTCTCCGGCATGCTCGGCACCGACCTCACCGGTCTCCCGCTCGACGGGCCGCTGCCCGACCTGCCCGAGGAGCGGGACATCAACGGCAACAAGAGCCGCTTCACCCTCGTCGCCGAACTCGCCCGCCGCGACGGCCTCACCCTGCGCCAGCTGATCGCCCGCCTCGGCGCCGGCCGCGGCCACCGGGTCTTCGCGGGCACCCCCGAGCAGATCGCCGACCAGCTGGAGGAGTGGTTCACGCAGGGCGCCGCGGACGGCTTCAACATCATGGCGCCCGTCCTGCCGACCGGGCTGACCGCCTTCGTCGACCACGTCGTGCCGATCCTCCAGCGGCGCGGCCTCTTCCGCACTGAGTACACGGGCGCGACCCTGCGAGAGAACTACGGTCTGGCGCGCCCGGCCAACCGCTACGCGCAGCGGTAGCGGCGGCAGCAGCAGCCGTCCGCTTGAGCGGGCCGCGCACCCCGGTCCGCGCCCCAGTCCACGCCCCGGTCCACGCCCCGGCCCGGGGTGCGGGCCGGGGCCGTGGGGGTCAGACGGTGAGGACGATCTTGCCCCGGGTCCGGCCCGACGCGCTCAGCTCCCAGGCCTTCGCGGCCTCGGCGAGCGGCAGCGCGTGCTCCACGTTGACCGTGAGCTTGCCGGCGTCGGCCAGTTCGCCCAGGAAGGTCAGGTCGTCGGTGTCCGGGCGGACCCACAGCTGGTGGGCGCCCTGGGCCGCGGCGTTGTAGTCGGCGATGGAGGCCACCCGGTGGCGCTCCTTGACCAGCGACTGGAGCGTCGCGATGACGTCGTCCCCGTAGAAGTCGAGGGCGGCGTCCACCCCTTCGGGCGCGAGGGCGCGCACCCGGTCCGCGAACCCCTCGCCGTACAGCACCGGTTCGGCGCCGAGCGAGCGCAGGTAGTCGTGGTTGTGGGCGCCGGCCGTGCCGATGACGCGCAGGCCGAGGGCGACGGCGATCTGCACGCCGAGGGAGCCGGTGCCGCCGGCCGCCGAATGGATGAGGACGCTCTCGCCGGCCGTGAGGCCCACGCGGGTGAGCGACTGGTAGGCGGTCAGACCGGCCAGCGGGATGCCCGCGGCCTGCTCGAAGGTCAGCTCGCGGGGCTTGCGGGCCAGCGTCCGGACGGGGGCGGAGACCAGTTCGGCGTACGTGCCGAGCTCCACCCACTCCTTGCGGACGTATCCGAACACCTCGTCGCCGACGGCGTAGTCGAAGGTGTCGGGGCCGATGGCCTCGACGACGCCGGACACGTCCCAGCCGGGTATGACGGGGTAGCGGACCTCCATGATCGGGTCGAGGTATCCGGCGGCGAGCTTCCAGTCCACCGGGTTGACACCGGCGGCCTTGACGCGGACGAGCACCTCGCCCGGGCCCACCTTGGGCGGCGCGACGTCAACGAGCTGGAGGGAGTCGGACGTTCCGTATGCGCTGTATGTGATGGCCTTCATGGTCATTTCCAACCGGGGCCTGTCCGGGGCTATTCCGGGTCCCCGGTGCGTGCTGCCGCAAAGGGGCTACGCCGGAAGGGTGTTGTGGTGCGAGCGCCGCCGGGCCGCGCTGAACAGGGCCTGGATCTGGGCCCCCGACTGCTCCACGCTGTCCAGCGGGGACGGGAACGGCAGCCGTACGTCACGGTGGCCGCGGGCCTCCTCCAGGCGCAGGGTGATCCCGTACCGGTCCATGGCCAGCGGCAGCGCGCGCACGACGGCGGCGCTCGCGGGGGCCGCGGGCCGGACCAGCCGCAGCAGCAGGGTGACCAGTTCGGTGTGGTCGTCGAGGAGGTGCGTGAGCATCCCGGCCTCGTACGGGGCGAGCGGGTCGGCGCAGGCCGCGTCCAGCTCTTCGAGGCCGATGTACGAGCGGCCCTCCCCGGTCTCCAGGACGGCCTCGACGAACTCCACGCAGGTGGAGTCGGAGCCTTCGTCCGTGTACGGGGTGAGCAGCCGGCCCAGCACGGTGACCCGGGCGCGCACCCGGTCGCGCACCGGGGTCGGCGCGATGTCGGTGAACTCCATCCGGATCACGGGCCGGTCCTCGCGGTCCCCGCCGGGCTCGGCGGGGTGCAGGTGCACGCGGCCCATCGGGTCGGTGCCGTCGAGGTGGCGCACCTCGGCGTGCAGGCCGCCGGTGATCACCGTCATGGAGTGGGCGGCGGCCAGGATCGACCGGACCCGCTCGGCGTCGGTGGGCCGGTCGGCGGCGGCCGGGGTGGCAGGGGCACCGGACATGCGCATGCGGATCTCTCCATCGTCCTGGGCGAGTGACTTAGGTATGCCTAACCTAACCTATTCCCTCCGTGGGGTGTACCTCGTCCCACTCGTGTCGTTGTTGGGCTGAACGGGTGAAACACGAGAGGATGGGGGGATGCACATGAAGCGCGCGGCCGAGGCGGCCCGGTGAGCAGGTACGACGTCACCGACGAACAGTGGGAGGGGCTCGCGCAGGTGGTGCCGCTGCGCAGTCGCAACGAGTGGCCCTCCCGAGTGGACCACCGCACGATCCCCGCGTCGCCGGGGGCGTCCGCGGCGGAGCAGCGGCGCTTCGTGGTGATCCGGGTCCAGATCTTCGCGGACGCGCGGGAGGTGGCCGAGTACCTGATCGCGCAGATCCCGGTGCTGCTCGACCTCACCGGCGCGGACAGCGAAGTGGCCAAGCGCATCCTGGACTTCAGCAGCGGCGTGGTCTTCGGGCTGGGCAGCGGAATGCACCGGGTGGACCGGAACGTCTTCCTGCTGGCGCCCGTCGGGACCGAGGTCGAGGGGATCGCGGCCGCGGCCGTCCCCCGATCGTAGGAAGGTCGCACGAGGGAACGGTTCGCCGGGTCCACGCGGTCCCGGCGAACCCGTAGCGTCCGCCCCATGGACGCCCTCGCCGCCCCCGCCGGCTTAGCCGATGCCTCCGACGCCTCCGCTTCCTTAGCTGGCGCCTCTGGTGCGTTAGCCAACGCCCTCGATGCCTCTGCCGTCTTGACCGACGCCCTCGACACCTCTGCTGTCTTTGCCGACGCCCCCGACGCCCCCGATTCTTCAACCGGCGCCCCTTCGGGCCATGCCGCTCCGGCCCTTCTGCGGCCCGTACTCACCGAGCTGCGGCTCTCCGCCTTCGCCTCGCACCGGCGCGCCGCCTTCTCGTTCGGGCCCGTCACCCTGCTCGCCGGGGCCAGCGGCAGCGGCAAGTCCCAGGTCCTGGGCGCCTACGAGGCGCTGGCCGCGCTGGGTTCCGGGGCCACCCTGGAGGAGGTGTTCCCGGAGCCGTCGGCGCTGGTTCCCGAGCGGGCCGTCCCCGACGCCGACCGGCGCCGCGGGTTCCGTATCGGCTGCACGGTCGACGGGCCCGTCGGCCCGGTCCGGCTCGACCTGGCGGTACAGGCCGAGCCCGAGCTCCGCGTCGTCGGCGAACGCCTCTCCGTGGGCGGCGAGGTCCTGCTCAGCACCGCGCTCCGCGACCCCGGCAGGCGCTCCGTCCAGGCCGCCTGGCTGACCGGCGGAGCCGTCGGCGTCACCCGGGCCCCGCTGCCCGACGACCGGCTCGGCACCGCCCTGCTCCCGCTGCGCGTGGCGGGGGCCACCGCCGGACAGCGCCGGGTGCTGGCCGCCGCCGAGCAGGCGGTGGTCGCCCTGCGCTCGGTGTTCGCCTGCGATCCCCGCCCGGACCGGATGCGCGCCCCGGTCCCGCCGGGGGAGGGGCGGCTGCTGGGCGACTGCGCCAACCTGGCCGACGTACTGCGCCGGACCCGCCACGAGTGCGGCACCCGGCACGCGCTGCTCGCGCGGGCGGCCCGTACCGGCTGCGCGGGCGAGGTCGCCGGGCTGGACGTACGGGCGCCCGCCGGCGGCCCCGTCACCGCGCTGCTCGACCGCGGCCCCGGCCTGCCCGCCACCGAACTCGGCCGGCTCGGCGCGGGCGAGCTGCGCTTCCTCGCGCTGGCGCTCGTCCTGCTGACCGGGCCGGGGGTGCTGGCGGTGGAGCCGGCCACCGAACTGCCCTCCGCCCGGCAGGCGCTGACCGTGCTCGCCGACGGCCTCGACCGCGACCTGGACCGGCGCCAGGGCGACGAACTGCTGCGGCTGGCCCTCATGGCCTGCGGGCGCGGTCACGTCCGGCTGGTGGCCGCGGTGGGGGAGGAGTGCGCGGGGGCCGCCCGCCGGATCCCCGGGGTCTCGGTGGTAGACCTGACGCCATGAGCGACGTAGGTGACACGAGTGGAGCGACGGGTGCGGCCGGAGAGGAGCGGCTGCGGCAACTGCAGCGGCGGCTCGTCGAATTCGCGCGGGCGCGGGACTGGGGTCAGTACCACACGCCCAAGAACCTGGCGGTCGCGCTGAGCGTCGAGGCCTCGGAGCTGGTCGAGATCTTCCAGTGGCTGACGCCGGAACAGTCGGCGAGGGTCATGGAGGAGCCGGAAACCGCGCACCGCGTCGCCGACGAGGTGGCTGACGTGCTCGCGTACCTCCTGCAGTTCTGCGAGGTCCTCGGGGTGGATGTGCTGGACGCACTGGCCGCGAAGATCGAGAGGAACGAGCTCCGCTTCCCGGTGACAGGTGCTCCCGACGCAAAATGTCACTCTTCGGAGTGATGGCGTCGTCCACAATCATGTCTCTGTCCAGAGATTTCCGAATACCCCTGGCTTTACAGGCCCGTTGCCTTCACTCTGGGTAGTGGTGAGAACGGCAGGATGTCGTGCGGACGGGGGACGGCATATGGATGCGGTACGGCTCATCGCAGCCGGCCGGCACGCGCTGGCACAGAGCGGGGCTGCGTGGGACATCGTGGGCGAGGCCTGGCAGGCCCAGGCGCTCGCGCAGGGGATAGGGAGCTGGCTGGCGGTCACCGGGCCGCCGGAGCTGAGATCGGAGGCACGGGGGCTGGGTGAAGCGGGTGGCAGAGGCTGCGGGGTGCTCGACAGAGCGGCCCTGCGCGGAGAGGGCAGCGCGCCCGACCGTCCGCCGCGGGCGGCGCAGCTGACCGAGGTGGCGGATGTCCGGCAGGCGCTGCTCGGACTTCAGGCGCTGCTGGGCGAGGTGGGCATAGCCCTCGTCGGGGTGGCCTGCGGGACGGATGACGAGACCCTGTACTGGCAGTGCATAGAGTCGATCGACGCGGCTGACGAGTCGAGCGATCGGGTGCGGGCGCTCCTGCGCCGGATGACGGTCCGCGAGCGGGGGTCCGCCTCCGGGGTGGTCTGACGGCGCGGCCCGGGTGGTGTCCCGTCGCGCGCGACGGGACCCGCGCGGTCAGGCCCTTCGGCGCGCCGCCACCCTGGGCGGGCATCGCGTTGACGGAGATTCACCCGGCAGGGGCGGGCGAGGCAGGATGGAGGGCATGGACCTCCGTATCTTCACCGAGCCCCAGCAGGGCGCGAGCTACGACACCCTCCTGACCGTCGCCAAGGCCACCGAGGAACTCGGCTTTGACGCGTTCTTCCGGTCTGACCACTATCTGCGGATGGGATCCGTGGACGGTCTGCCCGGACCCACCGACGCGTGGATCACCCTCGCGGGCCTGGCCCGCGAGACCAAGCGGATCCGGCTGGGCACGCTGATGACGGCCGGTACCTTCCGGCTGCCCGGCGTGCTCGCCATCCAGGTGGCGCAGGTCGACCAGATGTCCGGCGGCCGCATCGAACTCGGCCTGGGCGCGGGCTGGTTCGAGGAGGAGCACAAGGCGTACGGGATCCCCTTCCCGGCGGAGCGGATGGCCCGGCTGGAGGAGCAGCTGGCCATCGTCACCGGCCTGTGGGCCACCGCGCCCGGCGCCACCTTCGACTACGCGGGCACCCACTACCAGGTGGAGAACTCGCCGGCGCTGCCCAAGCCGGCCCAGGCCAAGGTGCCCGTGCTCGTCGGCGGGCACGGCGCGAAGCGCACCCCGCGCCTCGCCGCCCGGTACGCGGACGAGTTCAACATGCCCTTCGCGTCGATCGCGGACAGCCGGCGCCAGTTCGGCCGGGTCCGGGAGGCCGTCGCGCAGGCCGGGCGCAAGGCGGACGAACTCGTCTACTCCAACGCCCTCGTGGTGTGCGTCGGCAGGAACGACGCCGAGGTGGCCCGCCGGGCCGCCGCCATCGGGCGCGAGGTGGAGGAGCTCAAGGCGAACGGCCTGGCCGGCTCCCCGGCCGAGGTCGTGGAGAAGATCGGCACCTACGGCGCCATCGGCTCCTCGCGCGTCTACCTCCAGCTGCTCGACCTCGACGACCTGGACCACCTGGAGCTGATCTCCTCCCAGGTGCTGTCCCAGCTCGGCTGAGCCCCGCCGACGAAGGAGGAACCCCGTGCCGCGTGCGTCCGGCCCGCTCGCCGAGGCCCTGGCCCGCAGGACCGTGCTCCTGGACGGCGGGCTGAGCAATCAGCTCGCCGACCAGGGCTGCGACCTGTCCGGCGGCCTCTGGACGGGCCGGGTGCTCACGGAGCGCCCCCACCAGGTGGCGCGGGCACACGCCGCGTACGCCGGGGCCGGGGCCGAGGTGCTGATCACCGCGAGCTACCAGATCGGCTCCGCCGCGCCGGGCGAGCTGTTCGCGCGGAGCGTGCGGCTGGCCGCCGGGGTGGCGGAGACCGCCGGCCACGAGGTCTGGGTGGCCGCCTCGGTCGGGCCGTACGGGGCGGTGCTCGCGGACGGCTCCGAGTACCGCGGCCGGTACGGGCTGAGCGTGCGCGAGCTGGCGGCCTTCCACCGTCCCCGCGTCGAGGCGCTGCTGGCCGCGGGGCCCGACGTACTGGCCCTGGAGACGATCCCGGACGCCCTGGAGACCGAGGCCCTGCTCGGGATCCTCGCGGAGACCGGCGCCCCGGCCTGGCTGAGCTACACGGTGGCGGGCGGCCGCACCCGCGCCGGGCAGCCCCTCGCCGAGGCCTTCGCCCTCGCGGCCGCCTCCCCGCAGGTCATCGCGGTCGGCGTCAACTGCTGCGACCCCGAGGACGTCCTGCCCGCCCTCGAAGCGGCGGCCGGGGTCACCGGCTTGCCGCTGCTGGCCTACCCCAACGACGGCTCGGTGTGGGAGGCCGCCACCCAGACCTGGCACGCCCCCGGGCATCCCGCCCCCTGGCCCGCCGAGGCCTGGCAGGACGCCGGCGCCCGCCTCATCGGCGGCTGCTGCCGCATCGGCCCCGCCCACATCGCCGCGCTGGCCGCGCGGACCCGCAGCCGACCGGGAGCCTGACGGCCGGGGGCGGCGGCGGGGAGCGGGGACGTTCGTGGCGCGGGTCAGGTGGTGAGAGGCGGCCAGGGGACGTCGGTTTCGACGGCGGCGGTGTAGTCGACGCCGGGGACGGAGAAGCCGTAGAGGCGGCGGACCTCGTCGCTGAACCAGGCGAGGTCGGCGAGTTCGTCGATGGTGTCGCTGGTGGCGGTGCTCCAGCGTTCGGCGACGGCGTCCTGCACCGCGGGGTCGAGTTCCCAGGTGTCGAGGCGGACCCGGCCCTCGTCGTCGAGGTCGAGGGGGCGGGCGCCGGTCAGCCGGTCCCACAGCTCCACCAGTTGACCGATCGGGGCCACCATGGTTTCGCCGAGGACGCCGCGCAGCAGCCCGACGTACAGGGCGATGCCGGGGATGGCGGTGGAGGACTGGGTGACGGCGGCGGCGTTGACCGAGGTCACGGCCCGGCCACCCAGGGTCTTGCCGAGGCGCTCGTCCAATGCGCGTGCGGTGGTTTCCAGATGGGACTTCGCGGCGCCGATGGTGCCCTGCCGGTAGATCGCCGCGGTGAGCGGTGAGCCGATGTAGGACAGGGCGGCGGTGGCGAAGCCGTCGGCGAGCAGGGACCGGTCCGCCAGGAACGTGATCCACCGCTCCCAGTCGGTGCCGCCCATCACCGCGACGGTCTGCTCGATGTCGTCGCCCTCGGCCGGCGCGGTGGTGACCTCCTTCACCTCCGGGGCGCCCTGCTCGTCGAAGACGAGGGTCTTGGTGGTGTGCGCCGAGCCGATCGGCTTGAGGACCGAGGCGTACGTGGTGCCGGTGTCCGGGTCGGTGCGGCGGGGCGCGGCCACCGAGTAGACCAGGTAGTCGAGTCGTCCCCCGAACCGCTCGACGAGGAGGTCGGCGACCTGCTCCTTCATCGTGTCGCTGAACGCGTCGCCGTTGAGGAAGACGATGTCCCGCCCGTGCTGCCGGGCGAGCCGGGCGGTGGCGGCGGTGCGGTACCAGCCGGCGGTGCCGGTGCGCCGCGCGGGCGCCTTCTCGAAGCACACGCCGATGCCACGGATACCGACGCGGGCCAGGCCCGCGATCGTAGCGGCCAGGCCGTACCCGGCGGACGAGCCGATGACCAGGGCCACCGGTCCTTCGCCCCCGGCGGGTGCCGGGGCGGGGACGGCCTGCCACATCTCTTCCACCAGCTGTCGGCAGCCGCCGGGGTGGGAGTCGAGGAACAGGAAGCCCCGGCTCTTGGGCGCGATGACGCGTTCGCTCACGGTGTGGTGCCCCAGGTGTCGTCGCGGACAAGGACGAGGCGGCCGTCTCGGCCACCTCGTCCCGTCAGTCTGCGGCCGCGCGGATCAACGCGGTGATCTTGCCCGGCACAACGATGCCCAGCCGGGGTTGGAGGGTTCCACCAGGGTCCGTCCTCGCGTGATCACCGCGCGGGACCGGTCCCGGAGTCGGAGCCGGTCGGCCCCCGGCCCTGATCCGGGCCGCGCTCCGTAAAGCCGCCGCCCCCGTACGGCCCGGAATTAGGTCGTATGGGGGAACTTTCGCGGAGAACTCCGGGAAACCCGCCGGCGGGATCGTTCATCCAGGGGAGCGGAGTGTCCGCGACCCTGGAAGGACGGAACGTCACCTATGAAGATGACCGCGCGCGGCAGCATTGCGGTGCTCATGACCTGTATGGCGGCGGCCGGAGCGGCCTCCCCGGCCGTGGCCGACGCGGTGCCGGTGGGTGTCCCCCTGGACGCCGTGGAGACCACGCTGGGCGTGGACACGCCGCGCGTGGCCACCGCGGTTCCCGTGCCGACGGTCGGCGCACCCGAGGCGCCCCGCCAGCACACCGGCGACATGCTTCCGACCCCACTGCTCCCGGTGGTGCCGGTCAGCACCGATCTCGGCCGGACCCTCGTGACCTCCCCCCTGCCGAACCTGCTCGGCAAGAAGGAGACGGACGGTGAGGGTTCCCTGGAAGCACCGGCGACCACCCTGCTCGCCCGCACCCCCGGCGCGGTCGTCGGCTCCCCGCTGACCATGCCGGACGGGAGCAACTCCGGGATCCCGAACCTGACGAAGCCCAAGCTCGGGCTGACCACCCCGGAGCTCATCGGCGCCCCGGCGGCGCTTCTCGGCCTCGGTACCCCGCGCTGAGCGGACCCCCGGTCAAAAGCCGTCCGGTCTGGGAACGTGTACGGCATGGGATTCCATGTCGACTCCGAGACCGGGCGGCTGCGCCGCGTCATCCTCCACCGGCCCGATCTGGAGCTGAAGCGGCTCACACCAACCAATAAGGACACCCTCCTCTTCGACGACGTGCTGTGGGTCCGCCGGGCCCGCCAGGAGCACGACGGGTTCGCGGACGTGCTGCGCGACCGGGGCGTGGAAGTGCACCTCTTCGGCGACCTGCTCACCGAGACCCTCGACATCCCGGAGGCGAGACACCTCGTACTGGACCGGGTGTTCGACGAGAAGGAGTACGGGCCGCTCGCCACCGACCACCTGCGCGCCGTGTTCGACGCACTGCCCTCGGCCGACCTCGCCGAGGCCCTGGTCGGCGGGATGACCAAGCGGGAGTACCTGGCGCGGCACGCGGAGCCGGTGTCGGTCCGCTTCCACGCCATGGAGCTGGACGACTTCCTGGTCGGGCCGCTGCCCAACCACCTGTTCACCCGGGACACCTCCGCCTGGATCTACGACGGGGTCTCCATCAACGCCATGCGCTGGCCGGCCCGGCAGCGCGAGACCGTGCACTTCGAGGCGATCTACCGGCACCACCCGCTCTTCACCACCTCGGGCGCCTTCCACTACTGGTCGCAGGGGCAGGCCGACTACCCCTCGACCATCGAGGGCGGGGACGTCCTGGTCATCGGCAACGGCGCGGTGCTCATGGGGATGAGCGAGCGGACCACCCCGCAGGCGGTGGAGATGCTCGCCCGGGGCCTGTTCGCCGCCGGGTCCGCGACCAGCATCGTGGCGCTGGACATGCCCAAGCGGCGGGCGTTCATGCACCTGGACACCGTGATGACGATGGTGGATGGAGATACGTTTACTCAGTACGCGGGGCTCGGCATGCTGCGCTCCTACACGATCGAGCCGGGCAGCGGGGCGAGCGAGCTGAAGGTGACCGACCACGCGCCGGACCACATGCACCGGGCGATCGCGGCGGCCCTCGGCCTCGATGCGATCCGGGTGCTGACCCCGACGCAGGACGTGCACGCGGCGGAGCGCGAGCAGTGGGACGACGGCTGCAACGTGCTGGCCGTGGAGCCGGGGGTGGTGGTGGCGTACGAGCGGAACGTCACGACCAACACCCATCTGCGCAAGCAGGGCATCGAGGTCATCGAGATCCCGGGCAGCGAGCTGGGCCGGGGCCGGGGCGGGCCGCGCTGCATGAGCTGTCCGGTGGAGCGGGACGCCGTGTGACGGGCTGACCCGGGCCGGCGGGGGACAGTGTGAGCGGGGCCTCTCGACGAGGGGCCCCGCAGGTCTGTATATCAATACAGAGGATCGTATAGACTTCCAAAATCCCCTGTCAGTACGACTCTGGAGCGCCCCCATGGCCACCGACCTCGTCGGCCGCAGTTTCCTCAAGGAGCTCGACTTCACCGCCGCCGAGTTCCGCGGCCTCGTCGAGCTCGCCGCCGCCCTCAAGGCCGACAAGAAGGCCGGAATCGAACAGCGCCGGCTCCAGGGCAAGAGCATCGCCCTGATCTTCGAGAAGACCTCCACCCGGACCCGCTGCGCCTTCGAGGTCGCCGCCGCCGACCAGGGCGCCCACACCACCTACCTCGACCCCTCCGGCTCCCAGATGGGCCACAAGGAATCGGTCAAGGACACCGCCCGGGTGCTCGGCCGGATGTTCGACGGGATCGAGTACCGGGGTGACAGCCAGCAGGCCGTGGAGGAGCTCGCCGCGTACTCCGGCGTGCCCGTCTTCAACGGCCTCACCGACGACTGGCACCCCACCCAGATGCTGGCCGACGTGCTCACCATGACCGAGCACAGCGCCAAGCCGCTGGACCGGATCGCCTTCGCCTACCTCGGGGACGCCCGCTTCAACATGGGCAATTCCTACCTGGTGACCGGCGCCCTGCTGGGCATGGACGTACGGATCGTCGCGCCGAAGGCCTACTGGCCGGCCGAGGCCGTGGTCGAGCGGGCCCACGGGCTCGCCGCCGCCAGCGGGGCCCGGATCACGCTGACGGAGGAGGTCGCGGAGGGGGTGGCGCAGGCCGACTTCGTCGCCACCGACGTGTGGGTGTCGATGGGCGAGCCCAAGGAGGTCTGGGACGAGCGGATCGAGGCCCTGGCCCCGTACGCCGTCACCATGGACGTGCTGCGCGCCACCGGGAACCCGGACGTGAGGTTCCTGCACTGCCTGCCCGCCTTCCACGACCTGGGCACCAAGGTCGGCCGCGAGATCCACGAGCGGCACGGGCTGGACTCGCTGGAGGTCACGGACGAGGTGTTCGAGTCCGAGCACTCGGTCGTCTTCGACGAGGCGGAGAACCGGCTGCACACCATCAAGGCCGTGCTCGTCGCGACGCTCGCGAAGCCCGTCGCACAGCCGTCCGCCTGACCCACCGTGAAGGCCGACGCATAGTCATACGGCCGGTCCTCGGGAGGGAACCGCCGCCGGCCGGGCCGACAGGGTGAACCACACGGCCTTGCCGCGCTCGGTGCGGCGGTGACCGCAGCCGGAGCTCAGGGCGCGCAGCAGCAGCAGGCCGCGGCCGTGCTCCTGCCAGGGGTCGGGGTGCGCGTCGTCGTGGGGGCCGGTGAGGTCGCCCGGCGGCCGCGGATCCCCGTCGTGCACCTCGACCTGGCAGCCGTCCGCCAGCAGCTCCACCACCAGCTCGATCGGGGCGCAGGTCCGCGTGTGCTCCACCGCGTTGGCGACCAGCTCGGCCGTCAGCAGCTCCGCCGTGTCCCGGTCGGCGGGCGCGTCGGCTTCGGTCAGCGCCGTCCGGACGAGGGCGCGGGCCATGGGGACCGCGGCCGCCGTGTGCGGCAGGGCGATCCGCCAGGCGGGGGCGTCGGGCAAGGGGATCCCTCCGTTCCGGTGGGGGGCCGGGCTGGTAGTTCCAGCTTTCAACCATACGAAGTGCACGCGCGCCGCCGTGGGGCACCCCGGCCCAGCAGCTCTCGCGTTTCTGTGACGGCAGTCACGAGTCGGTGATACGGTCGGGAACGTGAGCCCCTTCACCGGTTCCACACCAGCGACCGAACGGTGGCGCCACCTCCGGGTGACCCGGCAGGACGGCGTGGCCACCGTCACCCTCGACCGCCCCGACAAGCTGAACGCGCTCACCTTCGGCGCCTACGCCGACCTGCGCGATCTGCTCGCCGAACTGTCCCGGGAGCGTTCCGTACGCGCCCTCGTGCTCGGCGGCGAGGGGCGCGGCTTCTGCTCCGGCGGCGACGTGGACGAGATCATCGGCGCCACGCTCGCCATGGACACCGCCCAGCTCCTCGACTTCAACCGGATGACCGGCCAGGTCGTCCGCGCGATCCGCGAATGCCCCTTCCCGGTGATCGCCGCCGTCCACGGGGTGGCCGCGGGCGCCGGGGCCGTCCTCGCGCTCGCCGCCGACTTCCGCATCGCGGACCCCACCGCCCGCTTCTCCTTCCTCTTCACCCGCGTCGGCCTCTCCGGCGGGGACATGGGCGCCGCGTACCTGCTGCCCCGGGTCGTCGGCCTCGGCCACGCCACCCGGCTGCTGATGCTCGGAGAGCCCGTCCGCGCACCCGAGGCGGAGCGCATCGGGCTGCTCAGCGAGGTCACCGACGAGGGCAAGGCCCACGCGCGGGCGGCCGAGCTGGCCGCCCACCTCGCCGCCGGTCCGGCCCTCGCGTACGCGCAGACCAAGGCGCTGCTGACGGCCGAGCTGGACATGCCGCTGGCCGCCTCCGTGGAGCTGGACGCCAACACCCAGGCACTGCTGATGAACGGCCGGGACTACGCGGAGTTCCACGCCGCGTTCACCGCGAAGCGGCCCCCGGAGTGGAAGGGCAGGTAGTCCATGTCCATGTCCGTGCCCATGTCGGCGCCCTTGCCCGTGGCCGCGAGCGCCATGAGGGTCGCCGTCGTCGGAGGGGGACCGGGCGGGCTGTACGCCGCCGCGCTGCTGGCCCGTCAGGGGCACGACGTCGAGGTCTGGGAACGCAACGCGCCGGGCGACACCTTCGGGTTCGGCGTGGTGCTCTCCGACGAGACCCTCGGCGGCATCGAGCGGGCCGACACCGCCGTCTACGCCGCCCTCTGCGCGGAGTTCGTCCGCTGGGACGACGTGGACGTCGTGCACCGGGGCCGGCTGCTGACCTCCGGCGGCCACGGCTTCGCCGCCCTCGGGCGCCGCCGGCTGCTGGAGATCCTGCACGAGCGCTGCGCGGCCCTCGGGGTCCGGCTCCGGTTCCGCGCCGATGCCCCCGACGCCTTCGCGCTCGCGGACTCCCACGACCTGGTGGTGGCGGCCGACGGGGTGCACAGCGCGACCCGGGAGCACGGGGCCGCGCACTTCCGGCCGACACTGACGGCCGGGCAGTGCCGCTACATCTGGCTCGCCGCCGACTTCGCCTTCGACTCCTTCCGCTTCGAGATCGCCGAGACCGAGCACGGGGTCATGCAGCTGCACGCCTACCCGTACTCCGCCGACGCCTCCACGGTGATCGTGGAGATGCGGGAGGAGGTGTGGCGGGCGGCGGGCTTCGACCTGTGCGACGAGAGCGAGTCGGCGGCCCGCTGCGCCAAGACCTTCTTCGAGGCCCTGGGCGGGCGGGCGCTGGTGGGCAACCGCTCGGCGTGGACGCGGTTCCGTACCGTCGTCAACGAGCGCTGGTCGCAGGGCAATGTGGTGCTGCTCGGAGACGCGGCGCACACCGCGCACTTCTCCATCGGCTCCGGCACCAAACTGGCCGTCGAGGACGCCCTCGCGCTCGCCGAGGCGGTAGCGGCCGAGCCTGACGTTCCGGCCGCGCTGGCCGCGTACGAGGCGGCGCGGCGCCCGGCCGTCGCCAGCACGCAGCGCGCCGCGGCCGCCAGCATGCGGTGGTTCGAGGAGGTCGCCGGGTACGTGGACCAGCCCGCCCGGCAGTTCGCCTTCAACCTCCTCACCCGCAGCCGCCGCGTCACCCACGACAACCTGCGGCTGCGCGACGAACGGTTCGCGCGAGCGGTGGAGCGGGACTTCGGCTGCCCGGAGGACGGAACTCCGCCGATGTTCACGCCGTTCACCCTGCGCGGGCTGACGCTGCGCAACCGGGTCGTGGTCTCGCCGATGGACATGTACTCGGCGGGCGACGCGGCGGGCGGCGGCAGCGGCCTGCCCGGGGACTTCCACCTGGTGCACCTCGGCGCGCGGGCGCTGGGCGGGGCCGGACTGGTGATGACCGAGATGGTCTGCGTCAGCGCCGACGGCCGCATCACCCCCGGCTGCACCGGCCTGTACACCGCCGAACAGGCGGCCGCCTGGAGCCGGATCACCGACTTCGTCCACACCAGCGCGCCCGGCACGGCCCTCGGCGTCCAGCTCGGCCACTCGGGCCGCAAGGGTTCGACGCGGCTGATGTGGGAGGGGATGGACGATCCCCTCCCGGAGGGCAACTGGCCGCTGGTCGCCGCCTCGGCGCTGCCGTACCGGCCGGGCGTCTCCGCGGTCCCGAGCGCCCTGACGCGGTCCGGCCTCGCGGCGGTCCGCTCCGACTTCGCGGCCGCCGCGGTACGGGCCGCCGACTGCGGCTTCGACCTGCTGGAGCTGCACTGCGCGCACGGCTACCTGCTGTCCGGGTTCCTCTCCCCGCTGACCAACCACCGCACGGACGCGTACGGCGGCCCGCTGGAGAACCGGCTCCGCTTCCCCCTGGAGGTCTTCGACGCCGTCCGCGAGGTCTGGCCGGGCGACCGGCCCATGACGGTCCGCCTCTCCGCCACCGACTGGGCGCCCGGCGGCACCACGCCCGAGGACGCCGAGGAGATCGCCGCCGCCTTCGCCGCCCACGGAGCCGACGCCATCGACGTCTCCACCGGCCAGGTGGTGTCCGAGGAGGCCCCGGAGTACGGGCGCTCGTACCAGACCCCCTACGCGGACCGGATCCGCAACGCCCTCGGCATCCCGGTCATCGCCGTCGGCGCCATCTCCTCCTGGGACGACGTCAACTCCCTGCTCCTGGCGGGCCGCGCCGACCTCTGCGCCCTCGGCCGCCCGCACCTCTACGACCCCCACTGGACCCTGCACGCGGCCGCCGACCAGGCCTACGACGGCCCCGCCGCCCCCTGGCCCGCCCCGTACCGCGCGGGCAGCCGCAAACCCCCGACGGGCCGCGGCTGACCCGCCTCACCCCTCAGCCGACGGCGACCACAGGTCTCCTCGGCCGTCTCCCAGGGCCTGCCCCGGGCTCCGGCCGGCAACTCCGCCTCAGGCCTGCGGGCGTTGACGGCGCCGACCCCGCTCAGCAGCGGCTCGGTGCCGACCGCGGCCCCCAGCGCCCGGACGGGACACGGGGTCACGGAGGGCACGGGGGGTGGGTCACGGCGGGAGGAAGGACGCCCCGATGTCCCGCAGCCGGGTGTGCAGTTCGGTGAAGACCGCCGCCGCGCGGTCGCCCGGCCAGTCCGCGGGGAGCAGTTCGCGCGGCAGGCCCGGGTCGGCGTACGGGAGGCGGCGCCAGGTGTCCAGGGCCGGGAGGTAGCCCCGGTAGGCCTCCTCCGGCGTCGGCTCCGGGCCCGACTGGAGGGCGCGCAGGGCAGGCTCGTGGAGGTCGAGGAACTCCTCGTGCTGCTTGGCCAGCGCCGCCAGGTCCCACCAGCGGGCCACCGCCTCGGCGGTCGGGGCGAAGCCGAGGTGCGCGCCCCGGAAGAGCTCCACGTACGCCGTCAGACGCAGCCGGTCCAGGGTGTGCCCGGTCTCTTCGGCGAGGTGGGCCGGGGCGATCCACACGCCGGGCGCCACGTTCCCGAAGCCGAGCCGGGCCAGCCGGGAGCGCAGCAGGTGCCGCTTGCTGCGCTCCTGCTCCGGGACGGAGAACACCGCGACGAGCCACTCCTGCGACAGGCCGGCGGCGGTCCCGTAGATCCGCCGGTCGCCGTCGTCCAGCAGCTGCCGGGCCTCCGCGGAGAGCTCGTACGCCGCCGAGCCGTCCGCCGCGCGGGCGGGCAGCAGGAAGCCGCGCCGCTTGAGCCGGGACACCGACGAGCGGACCGACGGGGCGTCCACGCCGACCGCGCCCAGCAGGCGCACCAGCGCGGACACCGGTACGGGGCCCTCGAAGGCCCGCCCGTAGGCGCCGTAGAAGGTGACGATCAACGATCGCGGAGTGTGCTGCTCGGCCACGGGCCTACTCTAGATCGCGCAGCCGGAACCGTTGCAGTTTCCCGGTCGCGGTCCTCGGCAGGGCGGGGACGAAGACGAAGGAGCGCGGGCACTTGTGCGGGGCCAGCTCGGACCGCATGAAGGCCCGCAGGGTCTCCTCCGTCAGCACCACGCCCTCACGCGTGACGGTGTACGCGACCACGATCTGCCCCCGCCGCTCGTCCGGGCGCCCGACGACCGCCGCCTCCACCACGTCCGGATGGCGCAGCAGGGCCTCCTCCACCTCCGGGCCCGCGATGTTGTAACCCGAAGAGATGATCATGTCGTCGGCCCGGGCGACGTACCGGAAGTACCCCTGCGGATCGCGCACGTAGGTGTCGCCGGTCAGGTTCCAGCCGTCCCGTACGTACTCCCCCTGCCGGGGATCGGCCAGGTACCGGCAGCCCACCGGGCCCCGCACCGCCAGCAGCCCCGGCTCGCCGTCCGCGACCGGCCGCCCCGCCGGGTCCACCACCCGGGCCTGCCAGCCCGGGACCACCCGCCCGGTCGTGCCCGGGTGGATGTCCTCGTCGGAGGCGGAGATGAAGATGTGCAGCAGCTCCGTGGCCCCGATGCCGTTGATGATCCGCAGGCCGGTGCGCTCGTGCCACGCCCGCCAGGTGGCCTCCGGCAGGTTCTCGCCCGCCGAGACGCAGCGGCGCAGCGACGACAGGTCGTGCGCGCCGACGTCGTACGGGCCCAGGGCGTCCAGCATCGTCCGGTACGCGGTCGGCGCGGTGAACAGCACGCTGACCCGGTGCTCGGCGACCGCCGGGAGCAGCAGCCGCGGCGTGGCCTGCTCCAGCAGCAGTGCCGAGGCCCCGGCGCGCAGCGGGAAGACGACCAGCCCGCCGAGGCCGAAGGTGAACCCCAGCGGGGGGCTGCCGGCGAAGACGTCCTCCGGGCGGGGTCTGAGCACCTCGCGGGAGAAGGTGTCGGCGACGGCCAGCAGATCGCGGTGGAAGTGCATGCAGCCCTTGGGGCGCCCGGTGGTACCGGAGGTGAACGCGATCAGCGCGACGTCGTCGGCGGAGGTCTCGACGGCGGTGTAGGGCTCCGGGTGGGCCTCGGCGAGGCGCAGCAGGTCGTCCGGGTCGGCGCCGCCGTAGGGGGTGATCCGCAGCCCCGGTACCTCGGCCTTGACCAGATCGTCCAGCACCGTCACATGGCACAGCGCGTGCCGTACCTGGGCCATCGCGCACACCGTGGCCAGCTCCTGCGCCCGCTGCTGCGCCAGTACGGTCACGGCCACCGCGCCCGCCTTCATCACCGCGAGCCACGCGGCCGCCAGCCACGGGCCGGTGGGCCCGCGCAGCAGCACCCGGTTGCCGGGGACCACCCCCAGATCGGCGGTGAGGACGTGCGCGAGGCGGTCGACGCGCTCGCGCAGCCGGCCGTACGTCCACACCCCGCCGGTCCCGTCGAGGAACGCGGGGCGCTCGGGCCCGAAGCGGGCGATGGTTCCGTCGACCAGCTCGGCCCCGCAGTTCAGCCGGTCCGGATAGGCCAGCGCGGGCAGCTCGAAGAGCAGTCGCGGCCAGGCGTCGGGGGGCGGCAGGTGGTCGCGGGAGAAGGTGTCGGCGTGAGCGGAAGGCTTGAGCTCCAAGGCGGGATGCGCCCCCTTGCGACGGTCCGGGCCCCAAGGCGTGGGACCGAATGGGTCGAGCCGGCCGTGCGATTGCCCCACGAGCGTATCGTGATGGTGACGGTAGTCAACAGGACGCGATAGTTCGATGGATTCGATGGATTGCGGGGACACTCGGATGACCGGATTCGCGCTCGGAGCGGAGCAAGAGGAGTGGTGCGCGCGGCTGCGGGCGCTGTCGGCGGACCGGCTCCGGCCACTGGCCGAGAAGGGGGAGCCGGGCCGGGTCAACCGGCCGCTGCTGGCCGCGCTCGGCGACGAGGGCCTGCTGGAACGGGTCTTCACCTCCGGGGCGCTCGACCTCTGCCTGCTCCGGGAATCCCTCGCCTACGGCTGCACGGAGGCCGAGACCGCGCTGGCCCTGCAAGGGCTGGGATCGTACGCGGTCCTGCGCGAGGGGAGCCCCGCCCAGCGCGAGCGCTGGCTGCCCGGCGTCCGCTCGGGACGGACCGTGGCGGCCTTCGCGCTGAGCGAGCCGGGGGCGGGCTCCGACGCGGCCGCCCTGGCGCTGGACGCCCGCCGCGACGGCGCCGGCTGGCGGCTCACCGGGGACAAGTGCTGGATCTCCAACGCCCCGGAAGCGGATTTCTACACCGTGTTCGCCCGAACGGGTGAGGCGCCGGGTGCCAAGGGGGTGACGGCCTTCCTCGTCCCGGCGGACCGCCCCGGCCTGAGCGGGGAGCCCCTCGACATGCTCTCCCCGCACCCGATCGGCTCGCTCGCCTTCGACGGCGTGCCGGTCGGCCCCGAGGACCTGCTGGGCGAACCGGGGCGCGGCTTCCGGGTCGCCATGGACACCCTGAACCTCTTCCGGCCGAGCGTCGGCGCCTTCGCGATCGGCATGGCCCGCGCCGCGCTGGACGCCACCCTGGCCCACACGGCGGGCCGCCCCGCCTTCGGCGGGGTGCTCGGCGACCTCCAGGCCGTGGCCCACAGGGTGGCCGAGATGGCCACCCGTACCGAGGCCGCGCGACTCCTGGTCTACGCGGCCGCCGGAGCGTACGACAGCGGCTCCCGGGACGTCCCGCGCCGCGCGGCGATGGCGAAACTCCTCGCCACCGAGACGGCGCAGTACGTGGTGGACCACGCGGTCCAGCTGCACGGCGCGGTCGCCCTGCGCCGGGGCCACCTGCTGGAACACCTGTACCGGGAGGTACGGGCGCCGCGCATCTACGAGGGGGCCAGCGAGGTGCAGCGCACCATCATCGCGAAGGAGCTGTACCGGGGGGTGGCCGCGCGATGAGCCCGGAGCGGATCAATCCGGCGGAGCTCTCCCCGCCGACGGGCTTCTCCCACGCGGTGACCGCCACCGGCGGCCGGCTGGTCTTCCTGGCCGGCCAGACCGCGCTGGACGGCGCCGGCAAGGTCGTGGGGGACACCCTGCCCGAGCAGTTCGAGCGGGCGCTGACCAACCTGTTGGCGGCGCTCGCGGCCGCCGGCGGCGCCCCGGCCGACCTGGCCCGGGTGACCGTCTACGCCGTCGACGTGGCCGCGTACCGGGAACACGCCCGCGAACTCGGCCGGATCTGGCGCGCGTTGGCGGGTCGTGACTTCCCGGCGATGGCGGTGATCGGTGTGGTCCGGCTGTGGGACGAGCAGGCGATGGTCGAACTGGACGGCATCGCCGTCGTCGAGTAGGGCCTGTCTTAGGGGCGCCCCAAGGGGGGCCCGGCCCCGGCCCGCTGGCTTTGACAGTGGGCCGGGGGCGAGGGAGGGTGGAAATGCTCGCTTTGTACCACTTTCCATACTCGGAGGTGCATGGACATGCGCCGTGGGATCGTCGTGGCGGCCATGGCAGGGGCCGCCGGCCTCGCGCTCGGCCTGATGCCCGTCAGTGGCGCCGCCGCAGCGGGTCTTCCGCAGAACTACCGCTGTTCCGATGAATGGCGCGGGAACTGGAACCAGTGCTGCGCCCACTACCGCTACCGCAGCGACGTGCCCAGATGGTGCTGGGACCAGGCGGACGCCTCCGGGTACCGCAACGACTCGTACGGGAACGGCAACCGGAACCACAACTGGAACCGCGACAACTGGAATGACGGCCGCTGGAACAACGACAACGGCAACTGGAACAACGACCGCGGCAACTGGAACCACGACAACGGCAATTGGAACAACGACCGCGGCAATTGGAACGACGACCGCGGAAATTGGAACAACGACCGCGGTAACTGGAACAACGACCGCGGCGGATGGAACAACGGCGGCTGGTGACGCGGCCCGGCAGCCGGCCGGCGGCTGACAGCCGGGGTCAGCGGCTCTCCAGCAGGTTCCCCATCCACTCCTCGATGCCCGCGACCGTGCGCGGCAGGGCGCCCGACAGCAGTCGGGCGCCCGTCGCCGTGATGACCAGGTCGTCCTCGACGCGCACGCCGATGCCCCGCAGTTCCGCCGGGAGCGTCTCGTCGTCCGGCTGCAGGTACAGGCCCGGCTCCACGGTCAGCACCTGGCCCTCCTCCAGCACGCCGTCCAGGTACGTCTGCGCCCGCGCCTGCGCGCAGTCGTGCACGTCCATGCCCAGCATGTGCCCGCTGGCGCACAGCGTGTAGCGGCGGTGCAGATCGCCCTCGGTGTTCTTCAGGACCCCCCACTGCGCGAGGCCCTCCGCCATGACCCGCATCCCGGCCCGGTGGAAGTCCCGGAAGGTCGCGCCCGGGCGCAGCGCGGCGATGCCCGCCTCCTGGGCGGCGAGGACCAGTTCGTAGACCTGCCGCTGGACGGGGGAGAACCGCCCCGACAGCGGCAGGGTGCGGGTGATGTCCGCCGTGTAGAGGGTGTCCGTCTCCACGCCGGCGTCCAGCAGCAGCAGTTCGTTCGGGTCGAGCCGGCCGTCGTTGTGGATCCAGTGCAGCATGCAGGCGTGGGCGCCCGAGGCCGCGATCGTGTTGTAGCCGAGGCCGTTGCCCTCCGCGCGGGCGCGCAGGCCGAAGACGCCCTCGATCCAGCGCTCGCCGCGCGGGTGCGCCAGGGCCTGCGGCAGGGCCCGTACGACGTCCTCGAACCCGGCCGTGGTGTGGTCGACGGCCAGCTGTAGCTGGTCGACCTCCCAGGCCTCCTTCACCAGGCGCAGCTCCGACAGGACGGAGGCCAGCTGCCGGTCCCGGGCGGCGTCGCGGCCCTGCGGTGAGCCCAGGGTGTCCAGGTGGGCGCAGCGCAGGCCGGTCAGGCGCTCGGCCTCGGCCAGGTCGGGGCGGCGCCCCACCCAGAACTCCCCGTAGCGGCGGTCCCGGTAGAACTCCTCGTTCCCGTCGGCGCGCGGCGAGCGCGGCCGCAGGTACAGCACCGCCTCGTGGCCGTGCGGGCCGGAGGGCTCCAGCACCAGGACGTGGCCCGCCTGGTCCTCGCCCGTCAGCCCCGTCAGCCAGGCGTACGCGCTGTGCGGGCGGAAGCGGTGGTCGGCGTCGTTGGAGCGGACCTGGAGCTGCCCGGCGGGGATGATCAGCCGCTCGCCCGGGAAGTGCGCGGAGAGCCGCTCGCGGCGCCCGGGGGTGGCGGCGTGGGCCGGGACCCGGTCGGTGGCGGGCAGCGGCGAGGCCGTCCAGTTGCCCGCCATGTAGCGGGTCAGCTCGGGGGACACGGGCAGGTCGTGGCTGCCCGTGTGCAGGCCGGAGGTGAGGCCTGAAGGGGTGTCGGTCATCGGGGCTCCCTACAAGAAGACACAACTGGTGGGTGCACAGGGCTTGTCAGTGCAATTTCACATTACTATGTTACAGGTCACACCGCGGCACGTTAATCCCCGTCAAACGCCGTGTGACGCAGGGCAGTTCCCCCCTTCCAGGGGCAGTTCACGCACCACTTCCCCCACCTCCCTTCCCAACCAGGAGTTCTTGGTGTCCCAGCACAGAGCTGTGCGCACGTCCCTCCTCTCCGCCGCCGTCGCGGTGACCCTCCTGGCCTCCGCCGGCCAGGCCGTCACCCAGGCCGCCGAGAACGGCGCCCCGGTTCCCGCCACCTTCGCGGCCGCCGCCCCCGCCGCGGGCCCCGCCGCGCCCGTCGGCAACCCGTTCGACGAGGTCGACCGCCTCGGCAGCGCCAAGGAGGCCGTCCCGGCGCCCGCCCCCGCCCCGGGCGGCAAGGCCGTCACCGACGCCAAGGTGCCCGGCGCCGCCACGGCCGCCGCCGCGCCCGCCGAACGGTCCGAGAAGAGCCGCAAAGCGGCCGCCGCCGCCCCCACCGCGCGGAGCGTCGCCGCGGGCGTCCCCTGCACCCTTGACGGGATCACGAACCTTTCCCCCGAGCAGTTCGCCGACTTCCTCGGCGACCAGGCCGTCCTCGCCGACGGCTGTCTGCGCGGGCTGATCTGGACCTGGGACGCGCGCCTCGCGCCCGTCATGTCCGACGCCCACGTCCAGGCCGTCTCCCGCCGGATATCCGCCCTGGCCGCCGCCCACGACGGCCAGGGCTCCTCCCACCTGGAGGAGATGTTCACGTACCTGCACGCCGTCGCCTACCACGACTACTCGCGCGACGAGATCGACGTCACCGACGCCCCCACCGTCGATGCCATGCGCCGCGCCATCGCGGACTTCGGTGACGCCGCCCGCACCTTCGACGCCACCGCCTCCAACGCCCGGACCCTGCGCGAGGCCCTCTACGCCGCCAGCGCGCCCGGCCTGCGCCAGCACCAGCTCGGCCTGATCAAGAAGGTCCTGGCCACCCTGGACGCCTCGCACCCCGCGACCAGCCAGGACGCCGCCTGGGGCGGCGCGGCCCTCGCCGCCCTCTCCGTCAACTACCTCGGCGTCTACCCCGGCAACCAGGACGCCGCCTTCCACGCGGCGGTGGCCGGCGACGCCTCGTACCGCGCCGCCTTCAAGGCCTTCGCGGGCCACACCCACCTCAAGGGCACCACCAATGCCTGGGTGGTCCGCGACGCCCTCGGCGAGTACGGACGCTTCGGCCAGGTCGACGCCCTCAAGGACCAGACCGTCGCCGACCTCGGCGCCCTGCTGGAGCCGGTGAAGTCCGGCTTCGGCAACGGCAGCGAGCCCTGGGCCAAGATCGTCTCCTGGCTCAACTTCTACGAGGCCTGCAAGCCGTACGGGGTGTGCAAGGAGGACATCGAGAAGCAGCTGTTCCCCTACACCTACTCCTACGACAACGGCGCCATCAAGGTCCGCACCGCCCTGGACCAGGCCACCGTCGACCAGCTCTACTACGCGAGCAAGCAGGTCAAGGCCCAGTACCACCGGGTCCTGGGCACCGAGCAGCCGCTCGCCGGGGACCCCAACACCACCCTCAACATCGTCCTGTACGCCTCCCGCGCCGACTACGAGAACTACCACCCGATCCTGACCGGCTACGGCACCAACAACGGCGGCATCTACATCGAGAACGGCGCCACCTTCTACACCTACCAGCGCCGCGTCCCGCAGGACTCCTCCCTCACCCTCGAAGAGCTCTTCCGCCACGAGTACACCCACTACCTCAACGGCCGTTACGCCGTCCCCGGCTTCTTCGGCGAGGGCCCCTGGTACGAGGGCGACCGCACCACCGCCATGGACGAGGGCACCGCCGAGTTCTTCGACGGATCCACCCGCGACAACGGCATCGCCGTCCGCAAGTCCCTGGTCCGGGGCATCATCTCGGACACCTCCGGCGGCGGCCCCCGCATGACGGTCGAGCAGCTGCTGAACGCCACCTACGACGGGGACGGGTTCCGCTTCTACAACTACGCGGGCACCTTCTTCGAGTTCCTGTGGACCGAGAAGCCCTCCCTGCTGCGCGAGATGTACGGCTACCTGCGCGCGAACGACGTCGCCGGGTACGACGCCTGGCGCCACCGCACCGGCGCGGACAGCTACCTCCAGCGCGACTACAACCGCTTCCTGGACGCCCAGATCGCCAAGGTGGACCAGCTCTACGTGCCGAACACCACGTTCACGCCCGACGCGCGGCTGCGCGACTCCGCGCTCGCCTCGGTGAAGTCGAGCTTCGCGGCGGCCACGTACAACACCCCGGACTGCGTGGAGAACGGCTCGGCCGGCAAGCGCCGGTTCGTCTGTACGGGCCGGATCACCGCGAACCTGAAGAACTGGCGCAGCGACGACCAGAACTTCAAGGACATGTCCGAGACGGTCGACTACTTCCTCCTCGACCGGGCGGGCGCGGCCTCCAACAACCTGGCCGACATGAACTGTTCCTTCGGCCCGGTGGAGATCTGGGACACCAAGAAGGCGGGGACGTCGAGTTACAGCTGCGACGGTCCGCTGCGCGGCTGATCCGGTGACCGGGCCGGCCCCGCCCACCCCCGGTCGGATCCGGCGGGGCGGGGCCGTCCCGGCGGGGTACGCGGCCGGCCCGGGTGGTCCTGGGCACCGACTAAAGAATGTGACATATTACTGCCGTGCCCAAGAGACACTCCCAGGACGTCGTGATCATCGGCGCCGGCGTCGTCGGCGCCGCGTGCGCCTACTACGCCGGCCGCGCCGGACTCACCGTGGCCGTCGTGGACCGCGGCCCCGTCGCGGGCGGAACCACCGGCGCGGGGGAGGGGAACCTGCTCGTCTCCGACAAGGGGGCGGGAGCGGAACTCGACCTCGCGCTGTGGTCGGCGGGGCTGTGGCGGGAACTCGCCGCCGTGCTCCCGGACCGCATCGAGTACGAGGCCAAGGGCGGCCTCGTCGTCGCCCCGGACGAGACCACCCTCAAGGCGCTGCGGACCTTCGCCGACGGCCAGCGCGCCGCCGGGGTCCACGCCGTCGAGGTCGGGGCCGGGGAACTGCGCGAGCTGGAACCGCACCTGGCCCCGGGGCCGGCCGGCGGCTTCCACTACCCGCAGGACTCCCAGGTGCAGCCGGCCCAGGCCGCGGCGCGACTGCTGGCCGCGTCGGGCGCCGAGGTGTACCTGGGGGAGGAGGTGACGGGCCTCCTGCTGGAGCGCGGGGCGGTACGGGGCGTGCGGACCGGGCGGCGGGAACTGCGGGCCCCCGCCGTGGTCAACGCCGCCGGCACCTGGGGCGGGCGGATCGCCGAACTCGCCGGGGTGGACCTGCCGGTGCTGCCGCGACGGGGGTTCGTCCTGGTCACCGAGCCGCTGCCGCGGGTGGTGCGGCACAAGGTGTACGCCGCCGACTACATCGCGGACGTGGCCAGCGGGTCCGCCGCGCTGCAGTCCTCGGCGGTGGTCGAGGGCACGCCCTCCGGCCCGGTGCTGATCGGGGCCACCCGGGAGCGGGTCGGCTTCGACCGGAGCCTGTCGGTGGAGGCGCTGCGGCGGCTCGCGGCGCAGGCGGCCGCGCTGTTCCCGGTGCTGGCCGACGTCCGGGTGCTGCGGGCGTACCACGGGTTCCGGCCGTACCTGCCGGACCACCTTCCGGCGATCGGGGCCGACCCGCGGGTGCCGGGGCTGCTGCACGCGTGCGGGCACGAGGGCGCCGGCATCGGGCTGGCGCCGGCGACGGGGCTGCTGATCGCCGCCGCCCTCACCTGCGCCGAAGCCCCGCTGGACCCGCACCCGTTCCGCCCGGACCGCTTCGGCCCGGACCGCTCCGGCACGGCGGCCACACGATGACGAAGGAGAACGGCAGATGAGCCAGAGTCCGGGTACCCGGTCGCCCCGGGCCCTCGTGGGCGGGGCGCCCGCGGCCACGTACACGATGCGCTTCGACGGGCGGGAGCTGTCCGCGCAGGCGGGGCAGAGCATCGCCGCCGTGCTGTGGGGCGCCGGGATCCTCGCCTGGCGGACCACCCGCGAGACCGGCGCCCCGCGCGGCGCGTTCTGCGGGATCGGCAGCTGCTACGACTGCCTCGTCACCGTCAACGGGCGTCCCAACCAGCGCGCCTGCCTGGTGCCCGCCCGGCCCGGGGACACCGTCACCACCCAGGAGGGAACCGGCCGTGCCGACCTCGCCGTCTGACCGCGCAGCGGATCCCGTGGACCCCGTGCATCCCGTGCATCCCGTGGATCCCGTGGACCTCGCCGTCGTCGGAGCCGGCCCCGCCGGGCTCGCCGCCGCCGTCACCGCCGCCGGCCTCGGGCTGCGCGTCACCGTCCTCGACGCCGGGGAGCGCCCCGGCGGCCAGTACTACCGCCACCCGGCGCCCGGCCTCGGCGCCGCCCGGCCGGACGCCCTGCACCACGGCTGGGCCGCCTTCGCCTCCCGCGAAGCCGCCCTGCGCGCCCACGAGTCGGCCGGCCGGATCACGTACCTGCCCTCGCACCACGTCTGGACCGTGGTCCCGGACGGCGGGCGCTGGACCCTGCACGCCGTCGCCGGCCCCGAGGAGCGCGCCGCCGCCGTCCGCGCCCGGGCCGTCCTGCTCGCCACCGGCGCCCACGAGCGCCAGCTCCCCTTCCCCGGCTGGACCCTGCCCGGGGTGGTCGGGGCCGGCGGCGCCCAGGCCATGCTCAAGAGCGGTCTCGTCCTGCCGGGCCGGCGGGTGGTCGTCGCCGGGAGCGGGCCGCTGCTGCTCGCCGTCGCCGGATCCCTCGCGGCCGCCGGGGCGCGGGTGCCCGCCGTCGTCGAAGCCGCCTCGTACACCGGGTACGCCGGGCGGGCCCCCGCCCTGCTCCGCAACCCCGGCAAGATCGGCGAAGCCGCCACGTACGGCGGCGCGCTGCTGCGCCACCGCGTCCGGCTGCTCACCCGGCACGCCGTGACCGAGGCGCACGGCACCGGCCGGGTCGAGGCCGTGACGGTCGCCCGCCTCGACCGCGACTGGCGTCCGCTGCCCGGCACCGCCCGCCGGATCCCCTGCGACGCGCTCGCCGTCGGCCACGGGCTCGTGCCCCAGCTGGAGCTGGCCACCGGGCTCGGCTGCGCGACCGTGCGCGCCGCCGACGGCACGATCGCCCTGGAACTGGACGCCCGGCAGCGGACCTCCGTGCCCGGCGTCTGGTCCGCCGGGGAGACCGGCGGCATCGGCGGGGCCGAACTGGCGCTGGCCGAGGGGGAGCTCGCCGCCCGCGCGATCGCCGGGGCGGCCGCCCCGGCCGCGCTGGTCCGCCGCCGTGCCCGGCTGCGCGCCTTCGCCGCCGCGATGGGCGCCGCGCACCGCCCCGGGGACGGCTGGACGGGCTGGCTCCGGGACGACACCGAGGTGTGCCGTTGCGAGGAGGTACCTGCCGGGTGCGTCCGCGAGGCGGTCGAAGACCTGGGCGCGGGGGACGTCCGTACCGTCAAACTGCTCACCCGCGCCGGCATGGGCTGGTGCCAGGGCCGGACGTGCGGCCCGGCCGTCGCCGCCCTCGCGGGCGAGGGCGCTTCCTCCTCGGGCGGCGCGGCGCCGGACCGGCGGCCGCTGTCCTGTCCGGTCCCGCTGCGCCACCTCGCCGAACTTCCGGCCACGGACGGCTGATCCGGCTCCTCCGGACCCTTGTGGCCGACTCACACCCCCAAGTAAAATGTCACACATCACTCTAGGGAGCTCTCTCATGACGCACGCGCCCACCCCCGCGCCCACCCGCACCCGCCCCTGGCACGGCATCATGGTCGCCACCACGTTGCCGCTGCGCGAGGACCTCAGCGTCGACCACGACGCGTACGCCGAACACGTCGCCTGGCTGATCGCCAGCGGCTGCGACGGCGTCGTCCCCAACGGCTCCCTCGGCGAGTACCAGACCCTCACCGACGCGGAACGCGCCCAGGTCGTCCGCACCGCCGTCGAGGCGGCCGGCGACGGCGCCCGCGTCATGCCCGGAGTCGCCGCCTACGGCAGCGCCGAGGCCCGCCGCTGGGCCGAGCAGGCCGCCGAGGCCGGCGCCGGCTCCGTCCTGCTGCTGCCCCCCAACGCCTTCCGCGCCGACGCGGCCGCCGTCCGCGCCCACTACGCCGAGGTCGCCGCGGCGGGGCTGCCCGTCGTCGCGTACAACAACCCCATCGACACCAAGGTGGACCTGACCCCGCCGCTCCTCGCCCGCCTCCACGGCGACGGCAGCATCGTCGCCGTCAAGGAGTTCAGCGGGGACGTCCGCCGCGCGTACGAGATCGCCGAACTCGCCCCGGGCCTCGACCTGCTCATCGGCGCCGACGACGTCCTCCTCGAACTCGCCCTCGCCGGAGCCGTCGGCTGGATCGCCGGCTATCCCAACGCGCTCCCGAACGCCTGCGCCACCCTCTACCGGGCCGCCGTCGCGGGAGACCTCGACACCGCGCTGCCGCTCTACAAGTCCCTGCACTCGCTGCTGCGCTGGGACTCCAAGATCGAGTTCGTCCAGGCCATCAAGCTCTCCATGGACCTGGCCGGGCGCCCCGGCGGCGCCACCCGCCCGCCGCGCTTCCCGCTCACCGGCGAGACCGAGGCGGCCGTCCGCGGCGCCACCGAGAAGGCCCTCGCCGAGGGCCTCAACTAGTCGCGAGGGAACCGGAATGCGTACCCGCCACATCTACCACGCGGTCGACTCCCACACCGAGGGCATGCCGACCCGCGTGATCACCGGGGGAGTCGGGGTGGTCCCCGGCGCCACCATGGCCGACAAGCGGCTCCACTTCATCGAGCACATGGACCAGGTACGGACCCTGCTCATGTACGAACCGCGCGGGCACGCCGCGATGAGCGGCGCGATCCTGCAACCCTCAACCCGGCCCGACGCCGACTTCGGCGTGCTCTACATCGAGGTGTCGGGCCTGCTGCCGATGTGCGGCCACGGAACCATCGGGGTCGCCACCGTCCTCGTCGAGACCGGCATGGTGCCCGTCGTCGAACCGGTCACCACCGTCCGCCTCGACACCCCCGCCGGACTGGTCAGCGTGGACGTCCGGGTCGAGGACGGCGCGGCCACCGCCGTCACCCTCACCAACGTCCCGTCCTTCTGCGTCGGGCTGGACCTGAAGGTCGAAGTGCCCGGTTTCGGCACGGTCACCTACGACCTCGCCTACGGCGGCAACTTCTACGCCTTCGTCGAACTCGACGCCCTCGGGCTGCCCTTCGACCGGGCCCGCAAGGACGACCTGATCGCCGCCGGGCTCGCGGTCATGGAGGCCGTCAATGCCTCCGGCGACCGGCCCGTCCACCCCGAGGACCCCTCCATCGCCGGGGTCAAGCACGTCTACCTCGCCGCCCCCGGCTCCGACGCCCGCCGCTCCCGGCACGCCATGGCCATCCACCCCGGCTGGTTCGACCGCTCGCCCTGCGGTACGGGGACCAGCGCGCGGATGGCCCAGCTGCACGCCCGCGGCCTGCTGGAAACCGGCGCCGACTTCGTCAACGAGTCCTTCATCGGAACCGAGTTCACCGGCCGGCTCATCGCCGAGACCACCGTCGGCGGGCTCCCCGCCGTCGTCCCCACCGTCACCGGACGGGCCTGGATCACCGGCACCGCCCAGTACTTCCTCGACCCGGCCGACCCCTTCCCCGGGGGGTTCCTGCTGTGAGCGCCGTCCGTGCCGTCCGCGCCACCGACTACCACACCGCGGGCGAGCCCTTCCGGATCGTCTGCGAAGGACTCCCCCCGGCCCCGGGGGACACCGTCGCCGAGCGCTGCGCCACCGCCATCGGCCCCGGCGGCTCCGGGACCGCTCCGCGCCCGGGCGCGCTGGACGACGTACGACGGCTCCTGGTGCGGGAGCCGCGCGGGCACGCCGGGATGTACGGGGGGTTCGTGGTGCCCCCGGACGACGACGGGGCCCACTTCGGCGTGCTGTTCTGGCACAAGGACGGTTACTCCACCGCCTGCGGGCACGGCACCATGGCCCTCGGCGTCTGGGCGGTGGACACCGGCCGGGTCGCCGCCCCCGACGACGGGGACGCCCTGGTGCGGATCGACGTACCGTCCGGGCGGGTCACCGCCACCGTGCACCGCGGCCGGGGCCGCACCACCGGGGTCACCTTCCGGAACGTCCCGGCCCGGGTGGGCGCCCGCCAGGTGCCCGTCGCCACCTCCCTCGGCATCACCGAGGTGGACATCGCGCACGCCGGGGCCTGTTACGCCGTCGCCTCCGCGCGGGACCTCGGCCTGGAGGTCACCCGGGCCGCGCTGCCCTCGCTGGTACGGGCCGGGCGGGAGATCCGCGCCGCCCTGGCCACCCACCCCGCGACCTGGCACCCCGGCGGACCGCTGCTCTCCGGGGTCTACGGGGTGGTCCTGTACGAGGAGCTGCCCGACACTCCGTTCGGGCCGCACCAGCGCAACGTCACCGTCTTCGCCGACGGGCAGGTCGACCGCTCGCCCTGCGGCTCCGGGACCTCGGCGCGGCTCGCGCTGCTGGCCGAGGACGGCCGGCTGGCGCCGGGCGAGGACCTGCTGCACGAATCGGTCGTCGGGACCGTCTTCACCGGCCGGGTGGTTCCCGGGGACCCGGCCGGTGACGGCGGCCTGGTCACGGAGGTCACCGGCACCGCGTACCGCACCGGCGAGCACGTCTTCGAGACCGATCCGCACGACGCCCTCGGCACCGGGTTCCTGCTGTGATCCCGCAGCTGACCGCCGAGGAGATGGCCGGGCTCCTCACCCCGGCCGCCGCGGCCGACGCGCTGGCCGACGCCCTGCGCGCCGGAGTGGACCCGGAAGACTGCCCGTCGCGCACCGCCCTGGAGGTACCCGGCGGGCAGCTGCTGCTGATGCCGGCCGCGACGGGGGCGTACGCCGGGGTGAAGATCGCCGGGGTGGCGCCGGGGAACGCGCGGCGGGGGCTGCCCCGCATCACCGGCTCGTACCTGCTCCTGGACGGCCCCACCCTGCGCCCGCTGGCCCTCCTCGACGGGGCGGCGCTGACGACGCTGCGCACCCCGGCGGTCTCCGCGCTCGCGCTGCGCCACCTGGCGCCGGCCGGGCCGCCGCCGCGCCTGGTGCTGTTCGGGTCGGGGCCGCAGGCGTACGGCCACCTCGAAGCGGTCGCGGCGCTGCGGGAGCCGGCCTCGGTCGTGGTGGTGGCGCGCGAGGCCCGGGGCGCGGACCGACTCGCCGCCCACGCACGGGAGATGGGCTTCGAGGCCCGGACCGGGACCGCCGCGGACGTGGCGGGCGCCGATCTGGTCGTCTGCTGCACCACGGCGCGCGAGCCGCTCTTCGACGGGCGCTTCGTCGGCCCGGGCGCGACCGTCGTCGCCGTCGGCTCGCACGAGCCCGACGCGCGGGAGACGGACACGGCGCTGGTGCGGCGGGCGGCGGTGTACGTGGAGTCCCGGGCGGCGGCGCTGCGGGAGGCGGGGGACCTGCTGGTGCCGGAGGCGGAGGGGGCCATCGGGCCCGGTCATATCAGCGGCACCCTTGCTGACCTGGTCGCCGGCCGGCTGCCGGTGGGCGGGCCGCCGAATTGTCCACAGCTCTTCAAGAGCGTGGGCATGGCCTGGGAGGATCTCGCTGTGGCGGTCGCGCTGTTCCGGGCCGCCGGCGGAGCCAACAGCGAAACGTGACATTGTACGCTGTGCCTCTGCTCGTCGGTGGTGTGCGGTGTCGGAGGAAAAGCAATGGGTGACCTGAAGCAGCACAGTCTCATCAAGGCCCAGGAACGGCTCCGCGACCAGGTCGGCCATGCCCTTCGAGCAGCCCTGATAGCGGGCGAACTCCGCCCGGGGAACGTCTACTCGGCACCGGGCCTGGCCGCCGAACTCGGCGTCTCGGCCACGCCCGTGCGCGAGGCCATGCTCGACCTCGCCCGCGAGGGCCTGGTGGAACCGGTCCGCAACAAGGGCTTCCGGATCACCGAGGTCAGCGAGCGCGACCTGGACCAGTACACCGAACTGCGCACGATGATCGAGGTCCCGACCATCGGCCGGATCACGAAGATCGCCAAGCCGGAGCAGCTGGAGGCCCTGCGCCCCATCGCCGAGGAGATCGTCACCAGCGCGCGCGAGCACAACCTCATCGGCTACCTGGAGGCGGACCGTCGCTTCCACCTGACGCTGCTCGCCCTCGCGGGCAACGACCGGCTCGTCGAAACCGTCGGTGACCTGCGCAAGCGGTCCCGGCTGTACGGACTGACCGGGCTGGACGAGGCGGGCAAGCTCGTCTCCTCCGCGGAGGAACACGTCGAGCTGCTGGACCTGATGCTGAGCGGCGACGCGGAGGCGGCCGAGGCGTGCATGACGCGCCACCTCGGCCACGTCCGCTCGCTCTGGGCCCAGGGCCGCGACGAACCGGTCGGCCGCCCGGCGGCCCGCCTGGGCGGCGCGGCCAAGAACTGAGGTCCGGCGCGGGCCCGCAGGCGCGCACGGAACACCTCGGCGCAGGCGCGCACGGGACACTTCGGCGCGCCCGCACGGGACACCGAGGAGCGGCCGGGCACTTCGTGCCCGGCCGCTCTACGGATCCGGTGTCATGGGGAGGGCGGCTCGGCTACTTGCAGAACCGCTGCGCGGCCAGCTCGGACCCGGCCTTGAAGCCCTTCTCGAAGTTGGGGTCGACCGCGGCCAGGTTGTTCTTGTTCTGGTTCAGCTTCTTGCAGTCCGCCTTGACGAGCGCGAAGCCCTGGGAGAAGCCTTCCTTGAACTGCGCCTTGGCGTCCTTCTGCTCGGCCGCCTTGGCGGAGCCGCAGGCGATCTCGCCCGTGCCGCTCTGCGTCGCGCTGTAATCCGCGTCTTCCAGGTTGGCCACGGCGAAGTTGCCGGTGGGCGTGACGCTGGCCGTGAAGGTCTTGCCCGTCGAGCCCTCCAGCAGCACCTTGGTGCTCGCCCGGAAGCCGGTGCCGCTCACGGTGACCTTGCCGGTGCCGTTCGTCGACGCCTTGGTGCTGCAACTCGCTTTGGTCGGCGCCGCGCTCTGCGCGGCGTGTGCGGAGGACACGGCGAAACCCAGCGTGCCGACGGCGAGCGAAGAGGCGATGAGGGGGGTGAACAGGGCGACGCGAATGCGTGTGTTCATCGTTCGTTCCTCCCTTTCGGGAGCGCGGAGGAGTCGTTCTTGAGGTCGCCACCCCGAGCAGGGACGCGGCCGGGCGGTGGTGGTGAGCCACGCCTGCCCTCTGGGGCCACCGCTCACAACCGGTGCCCGAGGGCCGCAACTCCTCCCATTTTCCCGCCGTTGTCCGAGGCTGTCGACCGGGGGTGGGATCGGCTGCCGCGCGGGGGCCGGATCGGACACGGCTGGGTAACGGCGGTACCGACCCCTTGTCAGTGCAATTTCACATTACTATGTTACCGGTCACACACCATAAAGCGCGGCCCTTCACTGGAGTGACCCATGACCAAGCGCACCCAACTCGCCCTCGCCACAAGCCTGGTGGTGGCTCTCGCACTCGGTGCCTCCGGCTGCTCCGACACCAAGAAGGGCCCCGCCCCGGGCAAGGGCGGCGGCGCGAGCAACCCCGCCGCCGCCAACGACGGCAAGATCCTCGGCGGCACCCCCGTCAAGGGCGGCACCCTGACCGTCCTGTCCAACCAGGACTTCTCCCACCTCGACCCCGCCCGCAACTGGACGATGCCGACGATGGACTTCGGCACCCGCCTCCTCTACCGCACCCTCGTCACCTTCAAGGCCGAGCCCGGCAAGGCCGGCAGCGAGCTGGTGCCCGACCTCGCCACCGACCTCGGCACCCCCTCCAACGGCGGCAGGACCTGGACCTTCACCCTCAAGGAGGGCGTGAAGTACGAGGACGGCTCGCCCGTCAAGTCCCAGGACGTCAAGTACAACGTCGAGCGCTCCTTCGCCCCCGACCTCACCGGCGGCCCGGACTACGCCGCCCAGTACCTGGCCGGCGCCGACGGCTACAAGGGCCCCCTCCAGGGCAAGCACCTCGACTCCGTGAAGACCCCGGACGACCGCACGATCGTCTTCGAACTGAGGCGCCCCGTCGCCGAGTTCTCCGCCACCGCCACCCTCCCCACCTTCGCGCCCGTCCCCGAGGCCAAGGAGAAGGGCACCCAGTACGACGCCCGCCCGTTCTCCTCCGGCCCGTACAAGATCGAGACGTACGACCGCGACAAGAAGCTCGTCCTGGTCCGCAACGAACACTGGGACGCCGCCACCGACCCCGTCCGCAAGGCCTACCCCGACAGGTTCGTCGTCGTCATGGGTCTCAAGGGCGGCCAGATCGACGACCGGATCATCGCCGGCGACGGAGCCGACGCCTCCGCCGTCCAGTACGCCGACATGCGCCCCGAGAGCGCCCCCAAGGTGCTGCCGAAGCCGGAGGTCAAGGCGCGCCTGCTCGCCGAGTCCCAGGGCTGCACCGAGATGCTCCACCTGAACAACTCCCGCGCCCCCTTCGACGACCCCAAGGTCCGCGAGGCCATGCAGTACGCCGTCGACAAGGAAGCCGTGATCACCGCGGGCGGCGGCCCGGCCCTCAACGAGATCGCCACCGCCTACCTGCCCCCGGCCCTCACCGGCGGCAAGCAGGCCGACACCCTGAAGATCGCGCCCTCCGGCGACCCGGCCAAGGCCAAGGAACTCCTGAAAGCCGCCGGCAAGGAGAAGCTGAAGGTCTCCCTCGCCGTCTCCACCGGTGACAAGGGCAAGGCCGAGGCCATCCAGCAGGGCCTGTCCCGGGCCGGCGTCGAGGTCGTCATCGACACCGTCGACCCGGGCGCGTACTACGACGTCATCGGCGACCTGTCCACCACCCCCGACATGACGCTGACCGGCTGGTGTCCCGACTACCCCTCCGGCTCCACCTGGATCCCCTTCGTCTTCGACGGACGCACCGTCAAGGACAAGGGCAACCAGGGCAACTACAGCCAGTTCCGCGACGACGCGACCATGAAGCGGATCGACGAGATCAACGCCATGGACGACGCGCGGCAGGCCGGCCAGGCCTGGACCGACCTCGACGCCGAGATCATGAAGAAGTCCCCCTCCGTCCCGGTCCTGCTGGAGCGCAAGCCGCTGCTCGTCGGCCCCAACATCGCGGGCGCCTTCGGCCACCCCGTGTGGACCGGGACCATCGACTACGGCACGGTCGGCCTCAAGGACCCCGCGAAGAGCCAGGGCTGAGGCGGCCGGAACCCCCGAGACCATGACCACCACCGCACCCGCCGCCGCCCAGGACGGCAGCGCGGCGGCAGCCACCGGCAGCAGCCCCTGGCAGCTCGCCCGGCGGGAACTGCGCCGCCGCCCCGCCGTCCGCGTCAGCCTCTGCGTCGTCGTCCTCCTCGTCCTGACGGCCGTCACGGCCCCCTGGCTGGGGGCGCTCGGCGGCTGGTCGCCCGAGGAGTTCGACAAGAGCGCCGTCGACCCCTACCTCGGCGGCCAGCCCCTCGGCTCCTTCGGCGGGATCGGCCCCGAGCACTGGCTCGGCGTCGAACCCGTGACCGGCCGCGACCTGTTCGCCCGCGTCGTGAACGGCGCCCAGGTCTCCCTCCTCATCGCCTTCGCCGCCACCGCCATCGTCGTCATCACGGGCACCGCCGCCGGGATCGCCGCCGGCTACTTCGGCGGCCGCACCGACGCCGCCTTGTCCCGGCTGATGGACCTGACCATGTCCTTCCCCTCGCTGATCTTCATGATCGCGATGCTGTCGGTGGCCAAGGACGTCAACCGGATCGTGCTCATGACCGCCGTCATCGGCGTCTTCGGCTGGCCCGGCGTCGCCCGCGTCGTCCGCGGCCAGACCCTCTCCCTCAGACACCGCGAGTACGTCGACGCCGCCCGCGTCGGCGGTTCGAGCTCCTGGCGGATCCTCACCCGCGACGTCCTCCCCGGCGTCTGCGGCCCCGTCATCGCCTACACCACCCTGCTGATCCCCGGCATGATCAGCACCGAGGCCGCGCTCAGCTACCTCGGCGTCGGCGTCCGCCCGCCCACCCCGTCCTGGGGCCAGATGATCGCCGAGTCCGTGGCCTACTACGAGACCGACCCCATGTACTTCCTCATCCCGAGCGTCTTCCTCTTCCTCTCCGTCCTCGCCTTCACCCTCCTCGGCGACGCCCTGCGCGACATCCTCGACCCGAGGGGCGGCCGTACGTGATCCTCTACCTCGCCCGCCGCCTGCTCGCCCTCGCCGGCGTGCTCCTGGCCATCGCCGCCGTCACCTTCCTCATCTTCTACGTCCTGCCCTCCGACCCGGCGGCCGCCGCCTGCGGCAAGACCTGCAGCGCCGAACGGCTGGCCGACGTACGCGAGTACCTCGGCCTCGACCAGCCGCTGTGGCGCCAGTTCGCCGACTTCCTCACCGGCATCTTCACCGGCCGCACCCTGGGCAGCGGCCAGTACGCCGTCCAGTGCGACTTCCCGTGCCTGGGCTACTCGTACGAGAACTCCCTGCCCGTCTGGGACCTGCTGATGGACCGCCTCCCGGTCTCCGCCTCCCTCGCCGTCGGCGCCGCCGTCCTCTGGCTGGTCCTCGGCCTCGGCGCCGGGGTCACCGCCGCCCTGCGCAAGGACACCCTCACCGACAAGGCCCTGATGGTCGGCGCCGTCGCCGCCGCCTCCCTGCCCGTCTACTTCACCTCCGTGATGCTCATCTACGGGGTCATCCGGATCGCGGGGCTCCTGCCCTACCCCACCTACCAGGCCTTCAGCGGCGACCCGCTCGGCTGGGCCACCAACCTGCTGCTGCCCTGGACCGCGCTCGCCCTGCTCTACGCCGCCATGTACGCCCGCCAGAGCCGGGGTTCGATGATCGAGGCGATGGCCGAGCCGTACATCCGCACCGCCCGGGCCAAGGGCATGCCCGAGCGCGTCGTCGTCGTCAAACACGGGCTGCGCTCCGGGATGACCCCGATCCTCACCATCTTCGGCATGGACCTCGGCGGACTGCTCGCCGGCGCCGTCATCACCGAGTCCATCTTCGGACTCCCCGGCATCGGGCGGCTGTTCTACGGGGCGCTGGTCAGCTCCGACCAGCCGGTCGTCCTCGGGGTCACCCTGCTCGCCGCGTTCTTCATCGTCGTCGCCAACCTCGCCGTCGACCTCCTGTACGCCGTCATCGACCCGAGGGTGAGGTACTGATGGCCGCTCTCCCCGAGCCCCCACTGCTCCAGGTACGCGATCTGCGGGTCACGTTCACCACCCCGCGCGGTTCCGTACGGGCCGTCGACTCACTGGGGTTCACCGTCGAGGCCGGGCGCACCCTCGGCATCGTCGGGGAATCCGGATCCGGCAAGTCCGTCACCTCGCTCGCCGTCATGGGCCTGCACCGGGGCGCCGAGATCGGCGGCTCCATCGCCCTGGCCGGGCGGGAGCTGACCGGCCTGACCGAGAGGGAGCTCAGCCGGCTGCGCGGCCGGAAGATGGCCATGATCTTCCAGGACCCGCTGAGCAGCCTGCACCCCTACTACACGGTCGGCGAGCAGATCGCCGAGCACGTCCGGGTCCACTTCGGGGCCCGCCGGGCCGCCGCGCGCAGACGGGCCGTCGACATGCTCGGCGAGGTCGGCATCCCGGAGCCGGCCCGCCGGGCCGGGGAGTACCCGCACCAGTTCTCCGGCGGCATGCGCCAGCGCGTCATGATCGCCATGGCGCTGGTCTGCGAGCCCGACCTGCTGATCGCCGACGAGCCCACCACGGCCCTCGACGTCACCGTGCAGGCGCAGATCCTGGAGCTGATCGCGCGCCTCCAGCAGGAGCGCGGCCTCGGCGTCGTGATGATCACCCACGATCTGGGGGTGGTCGCCCGCGTCGCCCACGACGTCCTGGTCATGTACGGCGGGCGGGCCGCCGAACAGGCCGGGGTCGACGAGCTGTTCGCCGGCCCCGCCCACCCCTACAGCCGGGGCCTGCTCGACTCGCTGCCCCGGCTCGACGACGCCGACGACGAACCCCTGCGGGCCATCCCCGGCTCCCCGCCGTCCCTGCTGGCGCCGGCCCCGGGGTGCGCGTTCGCCCCCCGCTGCCACGTCGCTGCCGCCGCCACCCCACAACAGCGGCGCCGCTGCGCCACCGACCGTCCCGAGCCACGGCCGTACGGCGCGGCCCGGCGCTCCGCCGCATGCCATTTCGCGGGGGCCGGCACCGCGGCGACCGCCCAGACCGCCCCGGAGGTGTCCCCATGACCGTAGAGACCGGCCCGCCGGACACCCGCGCACGGCCGGACCGGGCCGGGACGGACCCGGCCGAGCCACTGCTGCGGGTACGGGACCTCACCATGACCTTCGCCGGCAGGCGATCGGCTCCCGTGCGCGCCGTCGACGGGGTCTCCTTCGACCTGGCGGCCGGCGAGACCCTCGGCCTCGTCGGGGAGTCGGGCTGCGGGAAGTCCACCACCGGCCGGATGCTGGTGCGGCTCCTGGAACCCACCTCGGGCAGCGTCCGCTTCGACGGCCGGGACATCAGCCGGCTCTCCCCGCGCGCCCTGCGGCCGCTGCGCCGGCACATCCAGATGGTGTTCCAGGACCCGCACTCCTCCCTCAACCCCCGCCAGACGGTGGCCCGGATCATCTCCGACCCGCTGCTCGTGCAGGGCGCGAGCGCCGTGGACGCCCGCCGCCGGGCCGCCGAGCTGATGGAGCTCGTCGGGCTGATCCCCGAGCACATCGACCGCTACCCGCACGAGTTCTCCGGCGGCCAGGCGCAGCGCATCGGCATCGCCCGCTCGCTCGCCACCGGCCCCCGGCTGATCGTCGCGGACGAGCCGGTCTCCGCCCTCGACGTCTCCGTCCAGGCGCAGATCGTCAACCTGATGCAGCGGCTGCGCGCCGAACTGGGCCTGGCCTACGTGTTCATCGCGCACGACCTGTCCGTCGTCAGACGGGTCAGCGACCGGGTCGCCGTCATGTACCTCGGCCGGATCGTCGAGATCGGCGACAAGAAGTCGCTGTACGAGAACCCCCAGCACCCGTACACCCGGGCGCTGCTGTCCGCCATACCGCTGCCGGATCCGGTGGCGGAGCGGCGGCGCGAGCGGATCGTGCTGCTCGGCGACCCTTCCCCAAGCTCTCAACTTCGTTCGAGCAGGGGAGGCCCCAATCGCCCGGCCGCCCCGCCCTCGGGCTGTACCTTCCACCCGAGGTGCGCGAAGGCGCAGGCCATCTGCCGCACGGAGCGTCCACTGCTCCAGGTCACCGCCTCACGCGAGGTGGCATGTCACTTCCCCGGTGACTGACGGGGATCCAGGGGAAGAAAGAGGAGGACCCCGGGGCCGACACGATCGGCCCCGGGGTCCTTCGCGCCGTCCGGCCGGGCGCCGGCCAGGCTCCGGCCGGGTGTCGGTCAGGCGCCGGCTAGGCGAGTTCCCGGCGGAAGAACTCCAGTTCCAGGGCCATCAGCTTCTCCCGCGTCCCGCCCGGGGTCATGTGCGTGACGCCGGGCAGGGCCAGCAGCTGGTGCGGGCGGCCCGCGTCCGTCAGGGCCTGCGACAGGCGCAGGGTGTGCGAGGGGTGGACGTTGTCGTCGGCCAGGCCGGTGACCAGCAGCAGCGGCCGGGTCAGGGCGGGCGCGTCCGGGAGCAGGGAGTCCCGCTCGTAGACCTCGGGGTGGTCCTGCGGCAGGCCCAGGTACCGCTCGGTGTACGCCGTGTCGTACTGCCGGAAGTCGGTCGGCGCGGCCCCGGCGGCCGCGGCGTGGAAGACGTCCGGGCGGCGCAGCACCGCGAGGGCGGACAGGTAGCCGCCGTAGGACCAGCCGCGGATGCCGACCCGCCCGAGGTCCAGGTCCGGGTGGCGTTCGCCGAGCGCGCGCAGGGCCGCGACCTGGTCCTCCAGGGTGACCTCGGAGAACCCGCGGTACATGGCGTGGGTGAAGGCGGGAGAGACGTACGGGGTGCCGCGGTTGTCGATGGTGACCACCGCGAAGCCCTGGTCGGCCCACCACTGGCGGGCCTGCCAGCGGCGCGGCTCGGCGCTGACGTCCTGCATGCCGGGGCCGCCGTAGCTGTCCATGAGCACCGGCAGCCGCTGCCCGGGCACATGGCCTCGGGGCAGGACGAGCGCGGTCGGGATGCCGTGCTCGGTGACGCGCTGCAGCACCGGGACCACCCGGTAGGGCAGCGGCTCGCTCAGGTCCGCCGGGCTGAACTCCCGCCCGTCGGCGGTGCGTACGGTGCGCCGGATCCCGTCGGCGTCGGCCGAGGTCAGCAGCAGCACCCCGGCGGAGGCGGAGACGGAGTGCACCCCGGGCCCGTCCGCGACCGGGGCCGGCTTCCCCGAGTCCGGGTCCAGCAGGAGCACCTGCTGCTCGGCGGGGTCGCGCTGCCCGGCCTCGACGAGCAGGGCGCCCTGGTGGATCCCGGCGACGCGGCGGATCTGGATGCCGTCCCCGGTGAGCGGCTCCCCGTCCACGGCGAGGGCGCGGGCGGCCCCGCCGGGAGCGTCGGCGGCGGTCAGCATCCGGCCGTCGGGGAGCCGGGCCGGGGTGCCGGGCAGCGGGTCCACCCACTGGGGGTGCGTGGTGCGGGACAGCTCCCGGGTGCGCCCGGTGGCCGGGTCGGCGCTGAGCAGCGTGACGTTCCGCTGGAGCCGGTCCGCCACCGTCAGCAGGATCTCCCCGGCCGATTCCCAGCCCGCGTCGCAGACGTACGGGTGGGTCGCGGCGTCCCAGTCGAGCCGGATCCGCCGCTCGCCGGGTCCGAGCACCCACAGCTGGACCTCGGCGTTCGGGCCGCCGGCCTCGGGGTAGGCGAAGTCCTCGGGCGGCAGCTCAGGGTGCGCCGGATCGGCGAAGTGGCGCCGCTGGAGGGCGGATTCGTCGACCCGGGCGGCCAGCAGTGCGGTCCCGTCGGGGGACCACCAGTGCCCCCGGGAGCGGCCCAGCTCCTCGGCGGCGGCGAACTCGGCGACGCCCCAGCGGGCCCCGTCGTCGGGGCTGACCCGGCCGCCCGGCGCGGTGTGCAGCGCGTCGCCGGTGACGTAGGCGACGCGGCCGCCGTCGGCGTCGGGCCGGGGGTCGAAGACGGGCCCGGCGGCGGGGACCTCCCGGGGTTCCCCGGCGGGCCGCCCGCTCCCGTCGCAGGTGACCGCGTACATCCGCCCGTAGAGCGGGAAGACGGCGGTGCGGCCGTCGCCGGAGAGCGCGTACGAGCCGATGCCCTCGGCGACGAGCCGGATCCGCTCGCGCAGCCGCCGCTCGGCGACGGGCGGCTCGCCGGGTTCGGGGCACAGTTCGCGGGGGTCGGCAAGCCGGATCTCGGTGCCGGTGGCGGTGTCGAGGACCCAGAGGCCGTCGAACGCGTCGGTGGGTCCGGTGGAGCGGAGGAACCAGAGCAGCCTGCCGTCGTCCCCGAAGGAGAACGCGCGCGGCGCGCCGTACGTGAAGCGGGCGGTGCTCGCGGAGAGCCTGAGGAAGTCATCCATGATACGCAGTGTGACATGTGAAATACCACACTGTATATGCCCCAAGCACCTGTCCGGGACTGGGCCGTTCGAGTGGTGACCCCCGGTGCGCGGGCTTAACGTCGAAAAGGTGGACCCGAACACAACGCCCACCAAGAACGGGACCGACGGCAAGGTCCGAGGAAGCGGCAAAGGGCTGGCCCTCTTCGTCCTGGCCTCCTGCCAGCTCATGGTCGTCCTCGACATCACCATCGTGAACATCGCGCTGCCGCACATCCAGACCGCCCTCGGCTTCTCCACCGAGAGCCTCTCCTGGGTCGTCAGCGCCTACACCCTGACCTTCGGCGGACTGCTGCTCCTCGGCGGCCGCTCCGGTGACATCCTCGGCCGCCGGCGCGTCTTCATGTCCGGTGTCCTGCTCTTCGGCCTGGCCTCGCTGCTGGGCGGACTCGCCCAGAACGAGGGCCAGTTGCTGGCCGCCCGCGCCCTCCAGGGCGTCGGCGGAGCCATCGCCTCCCCGACCGCCCTCGCCCTGATCACCACCACCTTTCCCGAAGGCCCCGAGCGCAACCGGGCCTTCGGCGTGTTCGCCGGCGTCTCGGCGGGCGGCGGCGCGATCGGGCTGCTCCTGGGCGGCGTCCTCGTGGAATGGCTCAACTGGCGCTGGGTGCTCTTCGTCAACGTCCCGATCGCCCTGCTGATCGCGCTCGCGACCCCGCGCGTCATCCGCGAATCCGCACGCCACCCCGGACACTTCGACCTCGCCGGAGCGCTGCTGTCCACCATCGGCATGGTGTCCCTCGTCTACGGATTCATCCGCGCCTCCCAGGAGGGCTGGAGCGACCCGCTGACCATGACATCCTTCGCCGTGGCCGTGGTCCTGCTGACCCTGTTCATCCTGAACGAGCGCCGCTCGCCGCAGCCGATCACCCCGCTGCACATGTTCGCCGACCGCAACCGGGCCGGGACCTACGCCATCATGCTGTTCTTCGCCTGCGCGATCTTCGGCATGTTCTTCTTCCTGACCCTGTTCGTGCAGAACGTGCTCGGCTTCAGCCCGCTCGAAGCCGGCCTCGCCTTCCTGCCGGTCAGCGTGATGATCGCGGTGATGGCCGGGATCACCTCCCAGCTGCTGCCGAAGTTCGGGCCGAAACCGTTCATGGTCGCCGGCTCGCTGTGCGCGGCCGCGGGCCTCGCCTGGCTCACCCAGACCGACATCGGCTCGACGTACCTGGGCAGCATCCTGGGCCCGATGCTGCTGTTCAGCGCGGGCATGGGCATGCAGTTCGTCTCCCTGACCCTGATGGCCCTCTCGAACGTCCCCGACCGGGAGTCCGGCGCGGCCTCCGGCCTGCTGAACTCGATGCAGCAGGTCGGCGGTTCCCTCGGCCTGTCGATCCTGGTCACGGTGTTCGGCACGGCCAGCCGCAACGAGGCCAAGGAACAGATCGGCCCCTTCCTGAGCTCCGCCACCCCGGCGCAGAAGCTGCTCTTCACCAAGACCCAACAGTTCCCGAAGCCGTGGAGCGATCAGATCCTCACCTCGGGCGTCAGCGCCTCCTTCGTCGCGGCGGCCGCGTTCACCCTGGTCTGCGCGCTGATCGCGCTGTTCGTCATCCAGGTCCGCCCCTCCGACCTCGCACGCCTCCAGGGCAACCACGCCCCGGCGGCGGTCTGATCCGCGGCCGCGGCCCCCCCCAGCCCTACCCCTACCCCTGCGCCTGTCCGGCCAGGCTCCGCAGCCGGCAGCGTGCCGGGCCGGTCGCCCGCAGGGTGATGCCGGTGCTGACCGGGACCTCGGCGTCGACGGCCTCGAACTCGTACGCCCGCAGGATCATCGCCAGCGCGATCACCGACTCCAGCATCGAGAAGTGCTGGCCGATGCAGGCGCGCGGGCCGCCGCCGAAGGGGAACCAGGCGTAGCGCGGGCGGGCGGCCTCGGCCTCCGGGGTGAAACGGTCCGGGTCGAAGCGGTCCGGGTCGGGCCAGTGGCTCGGGTGGCGGTGCGTCACCCACGGGGCGACGATCACGTCCGCGCCCGCCGGGATGGTGTGCCCGCCGACCCGGGCGTCGGCGACGGCCTGCCGGCCGATGACCGGCGCGGCCGGGTAGAGCCGCATCGCCTCCTTGAGCACCTGGGTGAGGTACGGGAGCCGGTCGAGGTCCGAGGCCTGCGGCGTACGGTCGCCCAGCACGCGGGAGATCTCCTCGCGGGCCCTGGTCTGCTGCTCGGGGTGGCGGGCCAGCAGGTGCAGGGCGAAGGCCAGCGAGGTGGCGGTCGTCTCGTGACCGGCGAGCAGGAAGACCAGCACCTGCTCGCGCAGCTCGACGGCGTCGAACTCGGCGTCGTCCGCGCTCTTGGCACCGGCGAGCAGGCTCAGCAGATCACTGCCGCCGCCATCGCTCTTGCTTTCACCTCCGCCGTCGCCGAGCCGCTCCGCGACGATCCCGTCGCACACCGCGTACAGCTCCTCCAGCGCGGCCGCCGCGCGCTTGTTGCCCGGGGTCGGCCAGCTGCGCGGGAGGTTCGCGGGGGAGTAGCCGCGGCGCAGGACGTACTCGGTGATGACCGGAAAGCACCGGTCCACGACACCGGCGGCGGCGTCCCCGTCGGTACCGAAGAGGATCCGGGTCACCGCGCGCAGCGCGAGGCGCGTCATCTCGTCGGACACGTCGACGACCCCGGTCTCCCGCCAGGCGCGCAGCGTCAGCTCCGTCTCGGCGGCGACCGCCCCGGCGTACCCGTCCACGCGGCGCTTGGTGAACAGCGGCTGGACCAGCCGGCGCTGGCGCAGGTAGTCCTCGTCCTGGCTGGTCAGCAGCCCGTTGCCGAAGGACTCGCGGACCTCCTGGTAGAAGGAGTTGTCCTTGCGGAAGTTGGCCGCCTCCGAACCGAGGACCTGCTGGGCGCCCTCCGGGGAGAACACGCAGTACAGCTCGGCGCGCAGCCCGGGCGGCCCGGCGGTGATCCGTACGAGGTCGCCGTGCCGCTGCTGGGCCCGCAGATAGGTGCCGAGCGAGTCCGACTTCAGGTCGAACAGCGACCCGAGCAGCGGGACCCCCGCGAGCTCGGGGATCCCCGTACCGGCCCCTGTGTGTGATCCGATTGCCATGGCTCCCCCTCGACCGTGCCGACGGGCCGATTGTGCCGGGCGGCCGACGGCGGTGGCGAGAGCGGACCCTCATTGGCCTGAAGCCGCCGGTCCGGAGCTACTTGTCGCAGGCGATGCCGTCCTTGTCGCGGTCCAGGGCGTCGCGGTAGCCGGGCTGGCCGCGCCGGATGGGGGCCTTGCCGGCGGCCTTCGCGGCGTCGCAGTTCTTGAAGAAGACGGGCTCGTCGTTGGCCGGGGGCGGTGTCTGGGGCTTCTTGGGCTTCGGCGGGACGGGGGTGGAGACCGGAACCGCGGTCCGGGCCGGGGTCGGCGACGCGGCCGGCGCGGGGGCCTTGGAGGCCTGCCGGGCGGCGCCGGCCCGCTCCGGGCAGTCCGTACCGGGCGCGACCAGCGACAGTTCGACGGCGGTCGCGGGGGTGACGGGGCTGTCGGCCGCCGGGGTCTGGAAGCACACCGTCCACGCGGTGGGGTCGGCGGGCAGTGTGACGTCGCGGTACGCGCTCGCCAGCTCTACGGGTGCGCTGGTCACCTTCTTGACCAGGACGGTGGCGTCGAGCAGCCGCTCCCCGACCAGCTTGGGCATCACGGCCTGCGAGGCGGACGCCGACGCCGACGCGCCGGTCGAGGGCGATGCGGAGGCGGCGGCGCCGCTGCCCTTGCCCTTGGCCGAGTCGGCCTTCGTGGCGCCGGTGTCCTCACACCCGGCGCCGAGCAGGACGACGGCACCGATGACGCCGGCCACGGCGAATCCCCGACGGTGGAACATGGAAATACCCCCCAAGAGCAGCACTGCGCGCAGCCGCCGCAGCATATGCTCCCGGCCGCCCGCGCGCCCCGGAAATCGGGTTATCGCTCCAGGTAGGAAACCGTGCCCGCCCGCCGGGCGGCGTCGATCTCCCGGAGCCGGCCGAAGTTGACGGGCGCCATGATCGCCCGCCACTCCTCCAGGGAGTGGACCTGGACCTCGGTGTGCTCGGCGGGGTCGAGGACGAAGGAGGCGATCTGCTCGTCGGTGAGGGTGCCGCCGTCGAAGATGAAGCCGATGTGGTTCGCGGGCCAGGCCTCGCCCTGGTGCCGGATGAAGTGCGCGCCGAGCAGCCTCGGTTCGCCCTCGAAGGCCATGCCGGTCTCCTCCCGGCATTCGCGGACCGCGCACTCCCAGGGGCTCTCGCCGGGGTCCATGTTCCCGCCGGGCCACTGCCAGGTCTCGACCGCGCGGGTGGCCCGCAGCTGCACGGGCCGTCCGGCGGTGTCCGTGAAGTACAGGCAGGCGTAACTGGTCGCCTGGGCAATGGTCTTGATGTACTCCCCGGGCGGGAGCCAGGTACCGGTCATGCCCGGACGCTACCCCTGGGACCGGCCGCCCAGTCGCTCGCGGAGGAAGGCCGTCACGTCCTCGCGGGCCCGCAGCGCGCGATGGCCCGCGGTCTCGCGGACCTCCAGGGTCAGCACCGAGTGGGCGAGCCGGCCGAACCCGTCGGGGTTGCCCGGACCCGAGTCGAGGCGGATGACCTTGAAGGCGTCGCCGAGCCGGGCCCGCAGGGTGGTGAACCGGTCCTCCGGGGACAGCGGGTCCCCGCTGAAGCGCAGGGCCAGGACGCACAGCCCCTCGTCCCGGGTGCGGTCGACGACCCGGCGCAGCTCGTCCCGCGAGACTCCCGCGTCCGCGCGCCGGGCCGCGCCGAGGGGGACCGGGACGGAGGGCTGGCTCATCACCGGGGCCAGCACGGCGTCGTCCACGGCGGCGGCCAGGGCGAAACCGCCGGTGAAGCAGAGGCCGATGACCCCGACCCCGGCGGCGGGGGTCCGGCCGGCGAGGTCACGGGCGAGGGCCCGCAGGTAGTCGGCCACGGGCCGGCGAGCGTTCGTCGCGAAGGCCCGGAACTCGGCGGAGACGCACACGCGCACGCTGACGAGCGCCGTCCGGCCGAGGGTGCCGGGCCGGCCCGGCACCCCGAACAGCGAGGGCATCACCACGGTGAACCCCTCGCCCACCAGGTGCTCGCCGAGGCCGATCACCTCGGGCGTGATCCCGGGCACCTCGGGCAGCAGCACCACACCGGGGCCTTCGCCCTTCTCGTAGCAGTCGTACGCGAGCCCCCCGGCGGCGAACGGCGCCCGGCGCCATCCGTCGAGGGTGGAAACCGGTGCGGTGCCGCTGCTCATACGCCCCTGCTTTCGTTCGGCCCCCACGCGGTGGGGCACTCCTGCCGGACTCCTCGGTGAACGCCCCGCTGCCTTACCGCGCTTGGAGCCGTCGGCGACCTTCTCGAAGACGCCGCGAAGATTGTCCATCGAGCCGACCCCGGTGTCGATGCGCGGCAGCCCACCGCGTACGGGCGATCAGTAGCCCCAGCGCTGACCCACGCTGTCGTCGCGACGGCACTGGATGGCCCGCCCGTTGGCGTCGCGCCCGGACGTACCGATGTCGGCCTTCCGGCAGATCTGCCCGGCCTTGTAGCAGTTGCCCGCGTTGGACCGCGGATAACAGTCGGTGCTCGCCTTGGTGGGCTCGGCGGCAGGCGCCGGGGTGCGGCTGCGCGTGGGAGCCGGCGGAGCGGGCGCGGCCTTGGTGGCGGGCGCGACGCTCCGCGCCGGGACCGACGGCGTCGGCGTCGGCCTCGCCGTGGTGGGGCTGACGCCAGGTCTCGCACTGCTGGGCATCGCCGAAGGCCCGCTGCCAGCGCCAACCGCGGCACTGGCACTGGCACTCGGAGTGGCACTGGCACTGGTACTCGGACTGACACTGACACTGGCACTCGGACTGGCACTCGGAGTACCGGCGGGCGCGGCCGGATCACACGCGGCGAGCGCCAAGACGGCGGCGACGACGGTGAGGGCGCCCCGGTAGCCCCGTATCAGGGTCTTCGTCTGGCTGCCGAACGACACGGTCATCGGGAACTCCTGGGTGGTGAAGGCGCCTTGAACGGCGAAGATACCCAGAAGGTTGAAGCTCGTACCAGTATGCGGAAGGCCCGAAAACAAAACGGTGGGGCCGAGTCCCACCCGGCCCCACCGCCACCGCCGCTCCGGACTAGATGTCGCGAATCCATGCGTGATCCCTACGCCGGTCCACGCTCAGAACGAGTCATCACGCTCCAGGATGAGGCCGGCCGAAGCGCCCTTCAGGTCGACGCCGCCATTGAGGTGCATGTGGTGCCCGTCGCGCAGGCCCGGCTCGGAAAGGGCCACGAGCCGCTCCGCGAGGAGGCGAAGCCCCTCGGTATTGGCCCTGATCGAGATCTCACCCGGTGAGCTCTGCACCATGATCCGAGGTTCGTCCATGACCTCGCGCCAAACCGGACCCACTTGCCTGCCCGCACGCGTTCCGGAGGCCGCATACGAGCACTGCGTCTCACCTGGTTAGGGAGGACGTTGCGGACCCGCGGTCGGGCGCGAGCACGGAGGGCCGCCGACGGGGTCTGCCGCGGAGGCGGAGACACCGAAGACGGCCCGCAGGCGGCTCAAGAGGCGGGACGCACCCAGATGTCGCGGAACTTACACCGCAGCGCCGTGACCTCAGCTGACGAATCCTCAACCGCCCGGACCGGTCGGGAGTGGCCGGCGATGGTCGTCGCCGGCCACTCTGGGCCACCTCGGACGGCCCAGTGGCGGCGCGGGCGCACTCCGCCCGCTAGACGTTGTGAGCCCCCTACATCTGCTTTGTAAGCTCGCCTGGTTCGCCCAGAACCCCAAGATCTGAGGGTCAGCTCACGCCGAGGTCAGCCCACCACATCTGTGGAGAGCCTTCGACGCATGACGACGTTGCCGTCACCTGCTGCCGTCATGTTGGCTTGCGGCGAGCGGGCCCCGCTGCACCCGAATGCTTGTGTAGCGGCTGCAGCCATCGAGTGAAGGCGGAGTGGCGCCCACAACTTAGACGAAGTAGCCCCCCAACGGTCGAGCTCCAGATACGATCAAAGTTGGTTAGCACACCAGCCCGTAATGCGCTGCCAGGGGGTCGTATGAGTTCCACCGCCACGCGTTTGACGTCCTTCGCACTGATCGCGGCAATCGAACAAGATCTCAGGAATTCGATTCTGTCTGCTGTGGATGAGAGCGACGACGCCCTGGAATTGCTTAAGGCCGAAAGGTACGAAAAGACACAACAACGGCGGTCGCGAGACGTTCCGAGCTCCGCATCCCCCACAGTCTCCTCGCTAGTCACCTATCTAGACTTTGCAGATTCTTATGAAGTATTGAAGGGACTCAAGAGTCGCCTCCCCGACGAACTTCAGCGGTCGCTGACCCTGTTCGCTCCCTATCTGGGTAGGATCACCCAGATCCGCAATCGTGTGGCCCATACGCGTCCGATGGAAATTGACGACTTGGCCACGGTGCACGACGTCGCAAAAGACATCTGCGCGGAATCACGGGACGGCTGGCCGGTCGTCTGCGAAACCCTCCGACGTCTGGAGCAAGATCCGGCATACGTACTCGGCTTGACAATTAGTCTGGTATCAGATCCCGATGAGGCGCCGCTGCATAACCTCCCGGCTCCCGAGTTTGACGAAACCGGTTTCTTTGGACGCCGTAAAGAAGTAGATCGAATCAAGAAAGCGATCAAGGGGGCTTACCCAGTCGTTTCAATCCTTGGCGATGGCGGAATCGGCAAGACTTCAGTCGCCCTAAAGGCGGCCTACGAGCTACTAGACGACCCGAATAATAAATTCGATGCGTTGGTGTGGGTTACCGCCAAGGCCACCATTCTGACGGTCAATGAGATTCAGCGCATCAGTGGGGCGATTGAAAGCTCCTTGGGTCTCTTCGCCTCCGCCGCGGAGCAACTCGGAGGAGAGCGAGCAGGGAAGTCAGACGACCCGATCGACGAGGTCCTGTCTTATCTGGAACATTTTCGAGTTCTCTTGATCCTTGATAACTTGGAGACTGTCCTGGATCAGCGCCTGCGCGAGTTTCTGCTAGACCTCCCCATGGGTAGCAAGGTCATCATTACCAGCCGGATTGGCCTTGGAATTGAGAATCCAGTTTCACTGGACCCTTTGTCGGACGACGACTCCGCGCGACTGCTGCGAGCGGTAGCCCGTGTGCGTGATGTAAAGACGCTCCAAGGGCTTCCTGCGCCAGCTGTTCATCAGATGGTCAAGTCCATGAAAGGTCATCCGGCTTATATTCGATGGTTCGTCGCAGGTGTACAGGCCGGAAAGCGCCCCGAAGAGCTTCTGCATAACAACGACCTCGTTCTCGACTTTTGCATGTCGAACGTCTATGAGTACCTATCGGATGAGGCAAAATCTGTTCTACGCTCGATGCAGGTGTTGCCGGGCCGGCGCAGTCAAGCAGAATTGGCATTTTTCAACGACTACTCTGCCAATGCGATTCAGTCCAGCCTGCTTGAACTAATGACAACCAACTTCGTGCAGATGCAGGGCGCTTCTGCCGGTCACACTTCCGAGACGACGTATGAACTTACAGATTTCGGTAAGCAGTATCTCGATAAGCGACACACAGTAAAGTCTCTCGAGCGACAGCTGTTCGAGAATCGGAGCAAGCAACTAACGGCCTTGGGGGTCACACTTCAAGCTGAGAGTACCGCCTCTCCGTATGAGCCCAAGACGATTGATATCCGAGGGTCAGGAGATTTTAGCGTTGCCCGCCTGTTGCGTGAAGCCCTGCGCCATTACGAGCGCGGGCAGTTTGACTCAGCGTTGCTGAGTTGTCGAGAAGGTCAGCGATTGGCGCCCGGATACCATGAGTCCTGGCGGATCGAGGCGTTCATCCAAACTGCGCGAAGGGATACTCTATCTGCCCGTGCAGCGTATGAACGCGCCCATGAATTGGAGCCAAATTCGGCAACCCTAAATTACCTATACGGTTCGTTCCTTGTGGACGAGGGGATGGATCTCGACCTCGGGCTCAACTTGCTACAGAAGGCTGCGCACGCAGACCAAGTTCCTCCCGCCGTCATCATTCAAATCGTGTGGGCACATGTCCAACTGCAGGACTACGATTCTGCTATCGCCAGCGCGTCGCACGCTCTCACGCTCAGGCCGACCAATGCAGACGGTTCGGTGGCGCTAGTTATGGGCCTCCGGGCAGCATTTTATGCCGCTGAGAGAAGTTTGGGAAATGCTCAAGTTGGCAAGGCTGTTGAAAGTCTGGAAGCGGCCGTGGAGCTTGCGGAGAGCGGCAATGTCGAGATGCTTCTAGGTGAATCCTCAGACCGCCTTATGCAGCTTAGTGAGCTCAGCGCTGACCTCAGCGAAAAAATCGACGAAGAATACATGGCATCCAGCTGCGAAAACTTCACAGTCCGCTTAAAGGATCGAATCCGTTCGATTGATCCGAATTTGCTCAACAGGCGAGTTGGGACGCTCAAGACCTTGATCCAAGATCGGGCGTTCGGGTTTACCCACTCCTGGGGTAGGGACTATTTTTTCCATCTGTACGACTTGCAGAACGAGGAAGAGTGGGGCTATTTGGCTCCGGGGTGTTGCGTCGCTTTTACCCCCGATGAGATAAACCCGCGCGGCCCAAGGGCAGTTGACCTGCGCTGGCTGGGGTGAGTGACCCTATGGGTGAATGCATTTGAGACGCCTGTGGCGGTGCGCCTATGGACGTCCAAAAACAGAACGGTCGTAGTCACTCGGAGTCCGAAGGGCACGCAAGGCGGCTTGTGACTTGTGAAGCCCTGCCGAGTCAGACGGTCGTGGGCAGCCAAGGCTTGGCCAGGCACAGGGAGTGCCACCATGAAGCTCTGCTCGGACTAAAGCAAGAGGCGCTGACGATCTCGACCTCGGGCCACAGCCTTCGGGCCGTAGCGTACGCGCGGCGCTCCTCGTACGGCTTGCTGGCCAAGAGGACGGACTTAACATCGGCGCCCCACTCCTCCAGGTGTGCTTTGGTGAAGCCCACGTTCTCGCGGGTATTCGTCGCACGAGGCTCTATGAGGAGGGCGGCCGGAGGAACGCGGAGTTCGAGGGCGCGTTCGCGGTAGCGCACCGCCTCACTGCGGGGCATAAGGGTCTACGTCGTGCGACTGGTGTCGCCCGTGAAGACGATCAGGGGCGCTATATCGCGGCGGTATAGGTCGACGGTGGTGTCTGCGACGCCGCAGTTGTGGCTGCTCAGCCCCACGGCCACAGAGTATGGGCGGACTTCGTCATGCATCTGGTGGAAATCCCATGCCTCGGAAATGCTGTCCCGGGGTTCACCTCGCACCTGTACGCACCTCATGCCCAAGATCCAGGCGCGAGCACGAAGGGCCGTCGACGGGGTCTTCCGCGGGGGCGGAGACGCCGGCGACGGCCCAGAGGCGGCCCAGGAGGACGAGGAACCGTCCTGATCTGCGGCTTACTTAAATGTCGCGGAAGATTTCGATCTGGGCGCCTACCGAGTTGAGGCGTTCTGCCAGTTCCTCGTAGCCGCGGTTGATGACGTAGACGTTGCGCAGCACCGAGGTGCCCTCCGCCGCCATCATCGCGAGGAGGACGACCACCGCCGGGCGCAGGGCCGGGGGGCACATCATTTCCGCCGCGCGCCAGCGGGTCGGGCCCTCGACCAGGACGCGGTGCGGGTCCAGGAGCTGGAGGCGGCCGCCGAGGCGGTTGAGGTCCGTCAGGTAGATGGCGCGGTTGTCGTACACCCAGTCGTGGATCAGGGTCTGGCCCTGGGCCGTGGCCGCGATCGCCGCGAAGAAGGGGACGTTGTCGATGTTCAGCCCGGGGAACGGCATCGGGTGGATCTTGTCGATCGGGGCTTCGAGCTTCGACGGGCGGACCGTGAGGTCGACCAGGCGGGTGCGGCCGTTGTCGGCCACGTACTCCGCCGAGCGGTCGTGGTCGAGGCCCATCTCCTCCAGGACTGCGAGCTCGATCTCCATGAACTCGATCGGGACCCGGCGGATCGTGAGCTCCGACTCCGTGACGACCGCGGCGGCCACCAGGCTCATCGCCTCGACCGGGTCCTCGGAGGGGGAGTAGTCCACGTCCACGTCGATGTTCGGGATGCCGTGGACCGTCAGGGTGGTCGTGCCGATGCCGTCCACGCGCACGCCGAGCGCTTCGAGGAAGAAGCACAGGTCCTGGACCATGTAGTTGGAGGACGCGTTGCGGATGACGGTCGCGCCGTCGTGCCGGGCGGCGGCCAGCAGCGCGTTCTCGGTGACCGTGTCCCCGCGCTCGGTCAGCACGATCGGCCGGTCGGGGGAGACCCCGGTCAGGACCTTGGCGTGGTAGATGCCCTCGGTCGCGGTGATGTCCAGGCCGAAGCGGCGCAGGGCGATCATGTGAGGCTCGATGGTGCGGGTGCCGAGGTCGCAGCCGCCGGCGTACGGCAGGCGGAACTGGTCCATCCGGTGCAGCAGCGGGCCCAGGAACATGATGATGCTCCGGGTCCGGCGGGCCGCCTCGGCGTCCATGGCGTCCATGTCGAGGCTGGCCGGCGGGACGATCTCCAGGTCGACGCCGTCGTTGATCCAGCGGGTGCGGACGCCGATGGAGTTCAGGACTTCGAGGAGGCGGTAGACCTCCTCGATGCGGGCGACCCGGCGCAGGACCGTACGGCCCTTGTTCAGCAGGGACGCGCACAGCAGCGCCACACAGGCGTTCTTGCTCGTCTTGACGTCGATGGCGCCGGACAGGCGGCGGCCGCCGACGACCCGCAGGTGCATCGGTCCGGCGTAGCCCAGAGAGACGATCTCGCTGTCGAGCGCTTCGCCGATTCGGGCGATCATCTCAAGGCTGATGTTCTGGTTGCCGCGCTCGATCCGGTTCACCGCGCTCTGGCTGGTGCCGAGCGCGTCCGCGAGCTGACTCTGTGTCCAGCCCCGGTGCTGACGTGCGTCACGGATGAGCTTGCCGATGCGTACGAGGTAGTCGTCTGCCATGGGTGCACCGTATCTCAGATATGAGATGACGCCTGCGTCGGGTGTGGCAAATGGGTGTTACCGACCGTCAGGCGCCATCCCGGGCCGAGCCGCCGCGTCCGTCAGTGCTGCCGCGCGCACCCGCACGCGCGGTGCCGTCCGCCGTGCACCGCGCTGTACGAGGCCGGGCGCGGCCCCGCCGCCCCGCGGGCCACCCGGCCCGCGGCCGCCCGCCCCGCCGTCGAGTCCGCGTCGTGCACCACGCGGCCGCCGACCAGGGTCATCCGTACGCCCGTTCCGCTGATGTCGGCCACCGGACAGCGGGTCACATCCCGGTCCAGCAGCACCAGGTCGGCCGCCTTGCCCGCTTCCACCGTGCCCGTCAGGGCCTCCTGGCGCAGCTGCCACGCCGTCCCGGCCGTGTGCATCCTCAGCACCGAGTCCCGGCTCAGCCCCTCCAGCTCCCGGTACAGCTCGTCCGCGCCGAACGCGCCCTGCCGGTCGATCGCCGTCCGCAGCTGGTTCCACACCTGGAGCGCGTCCACCGGCCAGTCGGAGCCGCCCGTCAGCCGCGCGCCCGCCTTCTCCAGGCTGCGTGCGGGATACATCCACCGGTGCCGCTCCGGGCCGATGTACGGGAGCAGCGCCTCCATCGTCCAGGTGTCCCGCGCCGCCCACTGGAGCTGCATGCAGGCGGCGACGCCGAGCTGGGCGAAGCGCCGCAGGTCCGCCGGGTCCACGATCTGCAAGTGGGCGATGGCGTTGCGCGGGTCCCGCTGCCCGGTCACCCGCCGGGCGTACGCGTACCCGTCCAAAGCGGTCCGTACCGCCCGGTCTCCGAGTCCGTGCGCGTGCATCTGCCAGCCGGCCTTGTTGAACGCCGCGCTCAGCCTGCCGTAGTCGGCCGCCGAGGTGTACAGCTCGCCCCGGTTCGCGGTCGGTCTGCCGTTGCCGTCCAGGTACGGCTTCAGCAGCGCGGCCGTCTGGGCGGGGTACTCGATGACCCCGTCCAGGAACACCTTGACCATCCCGAACCGCAGGCCCCGCACGCCGTCGAACTCCCGCCGCAGCCCGCGCGCGTACGCCAGCGCGGCCGCCGGGTCGCGGGTCTGCTCCACATCGAGCCGGATCGCCGGGACGATCCGCTGCGGCAGCTTCCCCGCCGCCGACAGGTCCCGGTAGAGCTCCAGCTCGTGCCGTCCGACCAGGGCGTCCATCATCGTGGTGACCCCGGACGCGGCCGCCAGCTCCAGCACCTTCGCGCAGGCGGCGACGAGTTCGGCGCGCGAGGGCTCCGGAACGTGCCGCTTCAGCAGGTCCTGAGCGTCGTCCTTGAGCACGCCCGTCGGCTGCCCGGCCGCGTCCTTGACTATCTTGCCGCCGACCGGGTCGGGCGTGGCCGCCGTGATGCCCGCGATCTCCAGGGCCCGACGGTTCGCCCACAGGTTGTGCCCGTCGCCGCCGACCAGCGCGATCGGCCGACGCGTCGGCAGCGCGTCCAGCATCGTGTGGTGGGGCACCGTCCCGGTCGGCAGGAGGCCGACCGGATTCCAGTCCTCCACCACCAGCCAGCCGTCGGGCTCGGCGCCCGCGCCCCCGGTGTCGGCGAGGAACCCGGTGAGGATCTCCCGGAGTTCCGCCTGGGTGGTCTCCGCCCCTTCCAGCGAGGGCCGCAGCGACCGGTCCCCGGCGCCCAGCGGGTGCACGTGGCCGTCGTGGACACCGCTCATCACGGTGTTCCCGCGCGCGTCGACCACCTCGGTGTCCCGGCCGACGTACCGGCGCAGCGCCGCGTCGCTCCCGGTGGCCAGGATCTTTCCGTCGCGCCCGACCGCGACCGCCGTGACCGGGGCCCGGCCCGGGAGTCCGGTGAACACCCGGGCGCCCCGGAACACCAGCGCGGCCGAGCCGCGCCCGCCGCCGGTGCCGGTGCCGGTGCCGGGGGAGTCGGCGGGCGCCGCCGCCGCGGGGCCCGCCCCCAGCAGGCCCGCCGCACCGGCGGCCCCGGCCGCAGCGAGAAGTCCCCGCCGGGACAGGGAGAACGGAGAAGAAGAAGAGGTCATGGCCACTCCAAACGTCGGTGTGGCCAGGACACTGTGTGATTAACCCCTTAACCAGAACCCGCCGCCGACGACGGAATCCGTAGGATGTGCCGCGTGTCCGGACCGACGATCGCCGACATCGCACGCGCCGCGGAGGTGTCCACCGCGACGGTCTCGCACGCGCTCAACGGCACCGGCCGGCTCGCCGAGTCCACCCGCCGCCGGGTCCGGGAGGTCGCGACCGCCCTCGGGTACGGGTCGTACCGCACTCCCCGCACCCGCACCCGCACGCTGGGCCTGGCCGTCACCACCTTCGCCGGCTCCGCCTGGAACTTCGTGGCGGTCTCCTACTTCTCCCAGTGGCTCACCGCCGCCACCTCCGCCGCGCACGCCCGCGGCTACGCGCTGACCACCCTGCCGGCCGACCGCGGGGCCGGCACCCCCTGGCACACCCTCTCCGTCGACGGAATGCTGCTGCTCGACAGCCCGAAGGGCGATCCGGTGCTGCGCGCGCTGCGCGCCCGCGGCATCCCCGTCGTCTTCGACGGCCGGCCCGCCGACCCGCGCCCCGGGGACATCTGGGTGGACAACGACCACGCCGCGACCACCCGCGAGGTGCTCGACCACCTCGCCGGCTCCGGTGCCCGGCGCATCGCCCTGCACGGCGGCTTCGGGGACGAGCACTACACGTACGCCGTGACGCGGGCGTACGAGGAGTGGTGCGCCGAACGGGGCCGGCCGCCGCTGCTGATCCCCTTCGCACCGGACGACGCCCCCGGCCACGCCTTCGACCGGGCCTTCGGCGGGCGCGCCGCCGACGCCGTGTACTGCCTCTACGACCCGGGCGCCCGCCAGGCCCTCGCCGCCGCGGCGCGGCACGGCCTGCGGGTTCCGGAGGAACTGCTCCTGGTCTGCGCGAGCGAGGACCCGGCCTACGCCCTGGGCGATCCGGCGGTGAGCACGGTGACGCTGCGGCCCGCGGTGATCGGGGAGAGCGCCGTCGCAGCCCTGGTCGCCCTGCTGGAATCCCCGCGGGGCGCGCCGCCCGGCGAGCTCACCGTCCCGGCCGGACTGACGGTGCGGGCGTCCTCCGGCGGCCTCTTCGGGCGTCGCCCGTGACGCCGCTGTCCCCGGTCAGCGACGGGCGGCAGTGCGCCGGGGCGGCGTGATGCGTATCGCCTTCCCGGCGGGAGCGTTCTCTATGTCGTCCAGCTGGGCGGTGACGGTGTCGCGCAGCTCGTCGTAGTCGTCGAAGGAGTAGTCGTTGAACAGGGTGTAGCCCGTCCACATCAGGTTCGCGCACACCCGGGCCGGCACCCGGCCGGTCCGGGCGCCCATGCCGACCAGCGCCACCGACTCGATGCTGCCGGGCGCCTCGGCGTTCTGCCGGTGGACCGCCTGGAACGCGGCGGCGCACGCCAGCGCCACGTTCAGGGTCTCGCTCACGTTCTCCGAGGAGGTCTCCATCGTCGGCGTGGAGATCAGGAACTTCGGCCTCACCGCCCCGGACGGAACGCACACCGCGCTTCCCACCGGGAGCCGGCCCGCGAACCGGTCGCGTATCGCGCGCTGTACGCGCAGCTGGATGCCCGCCCCGAGGTACCGCTTGACGGCGGCGTCGACCCCGCCGTCCATCAGGCCCCGGGAGTTGGTCGGGCTGACCCAGGCGTCGACGTCCTCGTCGAGGATGGAGCCCTCGCGGATCTCGATCCCGGGGGTGTCGGCGAACGCCGCCCGCCAGGCCCGCACCACCTCGGTGTCGATGTCGGTCAGCACCACCGCGAGCGGCGCCCGCGCCTGGTTCACGCTCATGATCCACTCCACTCCAGAGACGACCCTGCCCATCCCTGACGACGCTACCGGGCCCCACTGACAACGCGGTTGGCGAGGAAGTCTCACCCAGGGGCACTGTCCTGACCCGGTGTTAGCCTCCGGTCCCTCGTCCCACCGACACCACGTGACCAAGGGGAGTTCCCGCACCATGAGCGATGCCACCACGCCGGCCGTACCCGACCCGCATGAGCCGCATGACCCGCTGGCCCTCGCCGACCTGTTCAAGGGCGGCGGCGAACCGTGGCTCCCGCTGCTGCGGCCGGTCATCGAGGCGCAGCCGGACGCCGCCGCGTACATAGGCCCCGGTCGCGGCCCCGAGGTCGTCCCCGTCCGCGAGCTGACCTTCCAGGCGCTCAAGCCCCACCCTCCGCACAAGTGGAAGGTCGTCGTCTTCGGCCAGAACCCCTACCCGCGGCCGGAGAGCGCCACGGGCATCGCCATGTTCGACAACACCTTCCACGACTGGAAGGACAGCCAGTTCGGCAGGGTCGTCAGCATCCGCTGCATCATCAAGGCGGCGGCGATGTGGAAGTACGGCATACCCAAGAAGACCCCGATAGCCGACATCCGCGCGCTCCTGAAGGACCGGGACGCCGTCCAGCCGCCGGAATGGTTCCAGGCGATGCTCACGCAGGGCGTGCTGCTGATGAACGCGGCCCTCACCGCCAGCAGCGTCGCGGCCCGGGGAGCCGAGGGGCACACCGCGTTCTGGCGGCCGGTCGCCGAGCGGATCGTCGAGGAGGTCCTCAAGGCCAAGCAGGACGCCGACGAGGAGGACCGCGGGGTCGTCTTCGCCTGGTGGGGGGCGCACGCGCGCGGCCTGAAGAAGGTCGTCCTCGACCTCCAGGAGAAGTACCCGGACGTCGAGGTCCGCCACCTCGAGCACCCGAACCCCGCCGCGCAGGGCGACGTCTTCTGCGACGGCGACCACTTCGCCGTGGTCAACGACGCGCTCGCCTCGCTGGGGGCCGACGGGATCGACTGGCTGCCGAGCAAGGGGTGGAACGAGCGCGCGGCGCGGGACGGCGCGGCGGACGGCGCCGTCGCCGCGCGCATGGGGGCGTTCATCGCGTCCACCATGGAGCTGCACCAGCTCTATCTGGAGCGCCTCGCGAGCGTCAAGGACGAGGGGCTCGTCCTCCCCGAGATCACCGGCGTGTTCGACACCCCGCTGATGGACTTCCGCGAGGCGGTCGCCCCGGTCGCGGCGCTGCTGCCCGGTCTCGACCGGCACGTCGCCCTGGCGCACGAGTTCGGTGCGCGGCGGGCGCGGGCCGACGGGGCCCCGGGCGGCCTCGGCGCCGACGCGATCGCCGCGCTCCACCTCTACACCTGCGAGTCCGGGTTCTACCGGGAGGTCAACGCGGTCCTGCGCTCCCCGGACCGGTCCAGGACCGTCCCGTACCTCCCCTACCTGCGGCTGCTCTTCTCGGCGGTGTCCGGACTGCCCGCCCGTACGGAGCCGCTGTGGCGCGGGGTGTCGCTGGACCTGCGCGCCCAGTACCCGCTCGGCCGGACCGTGACCTGGTGGGGCGTGTCCTCCTGCACCTCCGAGCCGGGCGTGGCGCGGGGCTTCCTCGGCGGCCGCGGCAAGCGGACGCTCTTCGAGGTGACCCCGCTCCGGGCCGTGGGCATCCGCCGCTTCTCGGCGTTCACGGACGAGGAGGAGTTCATCCTGCTGCCCGGCACTCAGCTCAAGGTGGCGGAGGTCACGACCGGGCGCGGCGGCCTGTGCACCGTGAAGCTGACCGAGGTGGAGGACCGCCCCCTCGTGTCCTGACGGGGGCACCCGGAATCCGCCCGTGGCCCTTGCGTCCGGCGCCCCCCGTGCGATCACCCGCGTGGCCGGGTTCACTGGGGTTCACGGGAGCAGGGCCATGCCGTGCATGACCCAGGCGCGGCCATGCACTAGAGTTATCTCGACATCGAGATATCTGCCGAAGGCGTACCGCAGCCGCCCCTGCTGGTAAGGATTGCCTAACTTAGCCTTACCTTAGCGGATTGGCCACAGGGCGTGGCGGCAGGATTGCGGTTATACGCGCGAATTTCATGCATGAAGGAGACTGTCGTGTCGGCGAACAGCTTCGACGCCCGCAGCACGCTGCAGGTGGGCGACGAGTCGTACGAGATCTTCCGGCTGGACAAGGTTGAGGGCGCTGCCCGCCTTCCCTACAGCCTGAAGGTGCTGCTGGAGAACCTGCTCCGTACCGAGGACGGCGCGAACATCACCGCCGACCACATCCGGTCGCTCGGGAACTGGGACTCGCAGGCCCAGCCCAGCGAGGAGATCCAGTTCACGCCGGCTCGCGTGATCATGCAGGACTTCACCGGCGTCCCCTGCGTCGTGGACCTCGCCACCATGCGCGAGGCCGTGAAGGCCCTCGGCGGCGACCCGGCGAAGATCAACCCGCTCTCGCCCGCCGAGATGGTCATCGACCACTCGGTCATCGCCGACAAGTTCGGCACGAAGGACGCCTTCGCGCAGAACGTCGAGCTGGAGTACGGCCGCAACAAGGAGCGCTACCAGTTCCTGCGCTGGGGCCAGACCGCCTTCGACGACTTCAAGGTCGTCCCCCCGGGCACCGGCATCGTCCACCAGGTCAACATCGAGCACCTGGCCCGCACGGTCATGGTCCGAAACGGCCAGGCGTACCCCGACACCCTCGTCGGCACCGACTCGCACACCACCATGGTCAACGGCCTCGGCGTGCTGGGCTGGGGCGTCGGCGGCATCGAGGCCGAGGCCGCGATGCTCGGCCAGCCGGTCTCCATGCTGATCCCGCGCGTCGTGGGCTTCAAGCTGACCGGCGAGCTGCCCACCGGCACCACCGCCACCGACCTCGTGCTGACGATCACCGAGATGCTGCGCAAGCACGGCGTCGTCGGCAAGTTCGTCGAGTTCTACGGTGAGGGCGTCGCCGCCACCTCCCTCGCGAACCGCGCCACCATCGGCAACATGTCGCCGGAGTTCGGCTCGACCGCCGCGATGTTCCCGATCGACGACGAGACCCTGAAGTACCTGCGCCTGACGGGCCGCGACGCCCAGCAGGTCGCGCTCGTCGAGGCGTACGCCAAGGAGCAGGGCCTGTGGCTGGACCCGGCCGCCGAGCCCGACTTCTCCGAGAAGCTGGAGCTCGACCTCTCCACGGTCGTCCCCTCCATCGCCGGCCCGAAGCGCCCGCAGGACCGCATCGTCCTCGCGAACGCCGCCGAGCAGTTCGCCGCGGACGTGCGCAACTACGTCAGCGATGACGAGGAGGCCGGCAAGGAGTCCTTCCCGGCGTCCGACGCCCCGGCGTCCTCCAACGGTGTGCCCACCAAGCCCACCCCGGTGACCCTGGCCGACGGCACCTCCTTCGAGATCGACCACGGCGCCGTCACCGTCGCCGCGATCACCTCCTGCACCAACACCTCGAACCCCTACGTCATGGTCGCCGCGGCGCTCGTGGCCAAGAAGGCGACCGAGAAGGGCCTGACCCGCAAGCCCTGGGTCAAGACCACCCTGGCCCCGGGCTCGAAGGTCGTCACCGACTACTTCGACAAGGCCGGCCTGACCCCGTACCTCGACAAGATGGGCTTCAACCTCGTCGGGTACGGCTGCACCACCTGCATCGGCAACTCCGGTCCGCTGGACGAGGAGATCTCGAAGGCGATCAACGAGGCCGACCTCGCGGTCACCTCGGTGCTCTCGGGCAACCGCAACTTCGAGGGCCGCATCAACCCCGACGTCAAGATGAACTACCTGGCCTCCCCGCCGCTGGTCGTCGCGTACGCCATCGCGGGCTCCATGAAGGTGGACATCACCAAGGACGCCATCGGCACCGACACCGAGGGCAAGCCGGTCTTCCTCGCGGACATCTGGCCCTCCGAGGCCGAGGTCAACGACGTCGTGGCGAACGCCATCGGCGAGGACATGTTCAGCAAGTCCTACCAGGACGTCTTCGCGGGCGACGCCCAGTGGCAGGCGCTCTCGATCCCGACCGGCAACACGTTCGAGTGGGACCCGCAGTCCACCTACGTGCGCAAGCCCCCTTACTTCGAGGGCATGACCATGGAGACCACCCCGGTCTCCGACATCGCCGGCGCCCGCGTGCTGGCGAAGCTGGGCGACTCGGTCACCACCGACCACATCTCCCCGGCCGGTGCGATCAAGGCCGACACCCCGGCCGGCAAGTACCTCACGGAGCACGGCGTCGAGCGCCGCGACTTCAACTCGTACGGTTCCCGCCGCGGCAACCACGAGGTCATGATCCGCGGTACGTTCGCCAACATCCGCCTGCGCAACCAGATCGCGCCGGGCACCGAGGGCGGCTTCACCCGCGACTTCACCGTCGCGGACGCGCCGGTCGCCTTCATCTACGACGCCTCGCAGAACTACCAGGCCGCCGGCATCCCGCTGGTCATCCTGGCGGGCAAGGAGTACGGCTCGGGCTCGTCCCGCGACTGGGCCGCCAAGGGCACCGCGCTGCTCGGCGTCAAGGCCGTCATCGCCGAGTCCTACGAGCGCATCCACCGCTCCAACCTGATCGGCATGGGCGTCCTGCCCCTGCAGTTCCCCGAGGGCGCCTCGGCCGCCTCGCTCGGCCTGACGGGCGAGGAGACCTTCGCCTTCACCGGTGTGGAGGAGCTGAACAACGGCACCACCCCCCGTACGGTCAAGGTCACCACCGACACCGGCGTGGAGTTCGACGCGGTCGTCCGCATCGACACCCCCGGTGAGGCGGACTACTACCGCAACGGCGGCATCATGCAGTACGTGCTCCGCAACCTCATCCGAGGCTAAGGGCGCGCCAGGCGGAGCCGAATCATTCGGCTCCGCCCCGCTTTTCGGCACCATAGGGCCGTACCCCCAACAAGGGGGTACGGCCCTTCCGCTTATCCGGACCAGTGCTTATCGGCCAGGCAGGTGACGGTGAGGTCTCAACTCGGAAAAGCCGGGGCAGATACTTGTGCACGATCTTGCTCACCCGAGCGGAAGTGGACTATACCTGTGGCCGTCCGGACCGCCGCGACACCAGCGGTCCCGGACCGGGGGACGGCGGGGACCTGCGGTGATGCCCGCATGCACGGCAACTGCCGGGTATGTCCTGCCTCCTTCACACTCCTGACGAAGGCGAGGACTTGAGCATGGGATCCACCTCCGCCCACGGCGAGACCGGCACCGGCACCGGCAGCGGTGACGGGCCCGGCCGCCGCGATCTGATCAAGCGCTCCGCGGCACTCGGCCTGATTTCCGTCCCGACCATGAGCTTCCTGACCGCGTGCGCCTCCGGCGGCGACGCTCCCAAGGCGGCCGGCGCCAAGGCGGCCGTCACCAAGGAGAACCCCTTCGGCCTGGCCAAGGGCACCAAGCTGGACGTCGTCGTCTTCAAAGGAGGCTTCGGCGACGACTACGCCAAGGCCTGGGAGGCCGCCTTCGACAAGAAGTGGGGCACCAGCAGCACCCACCTCGGCACCCCGGAGATCACCGGAAAGCTCCAGACGCGCTTCAACGGCGGCAACCCGCCGGACGTCGTCGACGACTCCGGCGCCCAGAAGATCAAGCTGGACGTGCTCGCCAGGAGCAGCCAGCTCGCCGACCTCACCCCGGTGCTCGACGCCCCCTCGCTCGACGACCCGAACAAGAAGGTCCGGGACCTGCTCATCCCCGGCACCGTCGAGCAGGGCATGCAGGGCGGCAAGTGCGTCTCGCTCAACTACGTCTACACCGTGTTCGGCTTCTGGTACTCCGGCAAGCTCTTCAAGGAGAAGGGCTGGACCCCGCCGAAGACCTGGGACGAGTTCCTCGACGTCTGTACGAAGGCCAAGGACGCCGGCATCGGCGGTCTCGCCCACCAGGGCAAGTTCCCGTACTACATCAACGTCGTCATCATGGACCTGATCGCCAAGAAGGGCGGTCTGGACGCCATGAAGGCCATCGACAACCTGGAGCCCAACGCCTTCGAGGGCAGCGCGGTCGCGCTCGCCGCCGTCGAGGCGCTCTACGAGGTCGTCGAGAAGGGCCTGCTGATGCCGGGCACCAACGGCCTGACCCACACCGAGTCCCAGACGGCCTGGAACCAGTACAAGGCGGCCTTCATCCCCTCCGGCTCCTGGCTGGAGAACGAGCAGATCAAGCAGACCCCGGACGACTTCGACATGCGGTTCCTGCCGATGCCGCTGCTCCCGGACAGCGCCCTGCCCTTCGAGGCCATCCGGGCCGGCGCCGGCGAGCCGTTCATCGTCCCGGAGCAGGCCGCCAACAAGCCTGGCGGCCTGGAGTTCATCCGTTCGATGCTGTCCCGCGAATGGTCGACCATCTTCGCCCAGCAGGCCAACTCGCTCACCGTGGTCAAGGACGGCGTCGACCCCGGGGTGAAGCTCCGGCCCGGCACCCAGTCGGCGGTGGCCGCCCTGAAGGAGGCCGGTGCGAACACCTTCAACTACCTGTACCCCGACTGGTACAGCGAGATGGACAGCGCCATCCAGGACGCGTCCAATGAGCTCATGGCCAAGCGGATCCAGCCCAAGGAGTGGATCAAGCGGGCCCAGGCCGCGGTGAACAAGGCGGCCCAGGACCCGAACGCCAAGAACAACCGTCGCAGCTGACGCCACCAGGGACGGACACCATGAGCCACGTAGCCCAGGGCAGGGGGCGGGGCGGCTTCATCGCCGGCTTCCTCTTCGCGCCCCTCGCGCTGTACCTGACCTTCGTCATCTGGCCGTACGTGCAGACGTTCGGTTACTCCTTCACCAACTGGACCGGCCAGTCACCGACCTTCGACTTCGTCGGACTGGACAACTACGCGGCCCTGATGAAGGACGAGGTCTTCCGCGGCGCCCTGTGGCACAACCTGCTGCTCCTGGTGTTCGTCCCGACCGTCACCATCCTGCTCGCCCTCTTCTTCGCCTTCATGGTGAACGCGGGCGGGCGGGGCGGCGCCGGCGGGGTGCGGGGCGTGCGCGGCTCGGCCTTCTACAAGATCGTCTACTTCTTCCCGCAGGTCCTCTCCCTCGCCATCCTCGCGGTCCTCTTCGGAGCCGTGTACCGCAGCGACGGGGGCGGCCTCCTCAACGGGATCCTCACCCGGGCGGGCCTGGTAGACCCGCGGGCACCCGTCGAATGGCTCAACGAGCCCAGGTTCGTGCTCTGGTGCCTGCTGCTGGTGGTCGTCTGGCACGGGGTCGGCTTCTACCTCGTCCTCTTCTCCGCCGCCATGCAGTCCATCCCCAAGGACATCTACGAGGCGGCCCTGCTCGACGGCGCGGGGCGCGCGCAGACCTTCTTCAAGGTCACGCTGCCGCTGCTGTGGGACTCCGTGCAGACCTCCGCGGTCTACCTGGGCATCGCCGCGATGGACATGTTCGTCCTGGTCTCGACGATGACCTCGGGCCAGTTCGGCGGCGGCCCCGACCACCACAGCGAGGTCATGGCGACGGTGCTGATGCGCAACTTCCTGTACTTCGGCAAGAGCGGCTACGCCTGCGCCATGGGCGTCGTCATGCTCGCCCTGACCATGATCCTTTCCCTCGTCACGCTGCGCGCCACCCGCCGCGAGCGCATCGAGTTCTGAGCGGGAGAACCCATGACCACAGTCATCAAGGCACCGGGCGAGGCGGCAGCCGAGCGCTCCGGTGCCGGCCGGCCGGAAGGCGGCGGCAAGCGCGGCTCCGACGGCATGGTCCTCAACGTCTTCTCCCACGGCTTCCTCGCCGTCTGGGCCGTACTCATCATCCTGCCCCTGGTCTGGCTGGCCCTCGGCTCCTTCAAGACCGACGCGCAGATCGGCGGCTCGGCGCTGAGCTGGCCCGGGAACTGGCACCTCGACGCGTTCGGCCGGGCCTGGGACAAGGGCATCGGCGACTACTTCGCCCACACGCTCATCGTGATGGTGTTCTCGGTCCCGCTGACCATGCTGCTCGGCTCGATGGCGGCGTACGTGCTGGCCCGCTACCCCTTCGCGGGCAACCGGTTCATCTACTACTTCTTCGTCAGCGGGGCGATGTTCCCCGTCTTCCTGGCGCTGGTCCCGCTGTTCTTCATGGTCAAGCGGTTCGACATGCTGAACACCTACCAGGGCCTGATCCTGGTGTACGTCGCCTACTCGATGCCGTTCACCGTCTTCTTCATGCACTCCTTCTTCCGGACGCTGCCGACCGCGGTCCACGAGGCGGCGGTGATCGACGGGGCCTCCCACACCCGGATCTTCTTCCAGGTGATGGTGCCGATGGCCAAGCCCGGCCTGATCAGCGTCGGGATATTCAACATCCTCGGCCAGTGGAACCAGTACATCCTGCCGTCGGTCCTGATGCAGCCGCAGACGGGCTCCGATCCGGAGCGCTACCTGCTCACCCAGGGCCTGATCCAGCTCCAGCAGCAGCAGGGCTACGCCACCGACCTGCCGGTCCTCTTCGCCGGCGTGACCATCGCGATGATCCCGATGCTGGTGGTGTACCTCTCCTTCCAGCGCCAGATCCAGGCCGGCCTCACCTCCGCCACCCTCAAGTAGCGCTCCGCGCCCGCCGCCGGGGGACGACCGTCCCCCGGCGGCGGGCGCGCTCACCGGCGCCGCGAGCTCACAGCCAGGTGCCGAAGCGGCGGATGTACCAGGTCTTCACGAACTGCGTGAGCGTGCAGTACGCGAGGAGTACGCCGATCAGCCAAGGGAAGTAGCTCGCCGGCAGGGCCACGAAGCCCAGCGAGGGAGCCAGCGGGGAGAACGGCAGGTACAGCCCGGTCAGCACCGCCAGGACCGTCATCACCATCACCGGCCAGGAGGCGCGGGACTGGATGAAGGGGATCTTCCGGGTACGGATCATGTGGACGATCAGGGTCTGCGAGAGCAGGCCCTCGATGAACCAGCCGGACTGGAAGAGCGACTGGCTCGCCTCGCTGTTCGCACCGAAGACGTTCCACATGATCAGGAACATCGAGATGTCGAAGACCGAGCTGACCGGGCCGATGGTGACCATGAACCGGCCGATGCCCTTGGCGTCCCAGTTACGGGGCCTGCGCAGGTACTCCTCGTCCATCCGGTCCCACGGCGTCGCCAGCTGGGAGATGTCGTACACCAGGTTCTGCACCAGCAGCATGATCGCGAGCATCGGCTGGAACGGGATGAACGCGCTCGCCACCAGCACCGAGAAGACGTTGCCGAAGTTCGACGACGCCGTCATCTTGATGTACTTGATCGTGTTGCCGAAGGTGGTCCGGCCCTGGACCACGCCCTGCTCCAGGACGGTCAGGTCCTTCTCCAGCAGGATGATGTCCGCCGACTCCTTCGCGATGTCCACGGCGGTGTCCACCGAGATGCCGACATCGGCGTCGCGCAGCGCGGCGGCGTCGTTGATGCCGTCGCCGAGGAAGCCGACGGTGTGCCCCTCCGCCTGGAGGACCCGGACGATCCGGGCCTTCTGGACCGGGTTGACCTTGGCGAAGACCGTCGTACGGGCGGCCAGCCGGCGCAGCGCCGGGTCGTCGAGGACGTCGATCTCGGTGCCGTTGACCACGTGGCCGACGTCGATGCCGACGTCCGCGCACACCCGGGCGGCGACCAGTTCATTGTCCCCGGTGACCACCTTCACCGCGATGCCCTTGTCGGCCAGGCCCCGCAGGGCCCGGGCGGCGTCGGCCTTCGGCGGGTCGAGGAAGGCGAGGAAGCCGACCAGGGTGAGCCCGCCCTCGTCCGCCACGGAGTAGGTGTCGCGCGGCGCGGTGACCGTCCGGGTGGCGACGGCCAGCACCCGCAGGCCCCGCCGGTTGTTGTCCTCGGCGATCCGGGTGACGTGCCACCGCAGCCGCTCGGTCAGCTCCACCCGCTCGCCGCGGTCCCTCATGTGGGTGCACAGGGCGAGGACTTCCTCCACCGCGCCCTTGGTGATCATGACGTGTTCGGGCCGGCCTCCCGCGCCTGCCGCGCTCCTGCGGTCCAGGACCACGGACATCCGGCGCCGGGCGAAGTCGAAGGGGATCTCGTCGACCATCGAGAACCGTGCGTCGACGACAACCTCCTCGGCCTCGTCCACGCGGTCGAGGACCGCCTGGTCCATCAGGTTCCGCAGACCGGTCTGGAAGTGCGCGTTCAGGTACCCGTACTCCAGGACCTCGCCGTCGTCGTCGCCGTGCACGTCGAGGTAGCGGTCCAGGACGATCCGGTCCTCGGTGAGGGTCCCGGTCTTGTCCGTGCAGAGCACGTCCATCGCGCCCAGGTTCTGGATCGCGTTGAGCCGCTTGACGACCACCTTGTGCCGGGACATGGCGATCGCGCCGCGCGCCAGGTTGGCGGAGACCACCATCGGCAGCATCTCGGGGGTCAGGCCCACGGCGACGGCGACGCCGAACAGGAAGGCCTCGTTCCAGTCGCCCTTGGTGAACCCGTTGATCATGAAGACGACGGGGACCATGACCAGCATGAAGCGGATCAGCAGGAAGCTGACCCGGCGCACGCCGGTGTCGAAGTTGGTCTGCGGGCGCTCACCGACGAGCGAGCCGGCCATCGAACCGAAGTAGGTGTCGGAGCCGGTGGCGACGACGACTCCGGTGGCGGTCCCGGAGGTCACCGAGGTGCCCATCAGGACCAGGTTGTCGGCCTCGACCGGGTCCGTGGTCCCGTGCTGGCCGAGGTCCTCCGTACGGGTGTCCGCCTTGGCGACCGGCAACGACTCGCCGGACAGCGCGGCCTGGCTGACCATCAGGTCCTTGGCGGTCAGGATCCGCAGGTCGGCGGGGATCAGGTCACCCGCGGCCAGTTTGACCAGGTCGCCCGGGACGACCCGGTCCATCGCGACCTCGACGGTGGCCGGAGCCGAGCCGCCGCCGGACCGGCGCCGCACCGAGCAGGTGGTGGTGACGAGCCGCTTCAGGGCGTCGGCCGCGCGGCCCGAGCGGAACTCCTGCCAGAAGCGCAGCAGCCCGCTGACCCCCACCATCACGGAGAGGATCACGACGCCGGGGTCGGAGGGGTCCTGCCACCACATGACGGCGGCGAGGAAGACCAGGACGGCGATGAAGGGGTTCCCGTACGCCTTCGCCAGCTGGGTCCACCAGCGCGGGGCGCGCTCGTGGGCGACGGTGTTCGCGCCGTGCCGCTCCAGGCGCAGCGTGGCCTCGGCGTGGCTCAGGCCGTCGGGGGTGACGGCCAGTTCCCGCAGGACCTCGGAGCCGGGTGCCGCGCTGTACCCGGCGAGCCGTTCGGCGGCGAGGCGGGTGCGGGACTCCAGCTCGGCGGCCTTGCGCTCGCGGCGGATCCGGCCCGGCGGTGCGAGTTTCGTCGGGGTGCGAGGGGTGAGCATGGTCATGACGAATACCTCCCTCCACGGTGTCCGGGCAGCACGGAGCCGCGCGGTCACGTGGAGTGGTCATGGGTCGGCGCGAAAGCGGGCACGCGGTGGCCGCGGGGTGCGCCGGTGGGCATGGGGACGCACGTCCCGTCACAAGGTGCGCGACATGCGGAAGGAGTGGAAAAATGCACGGAGACAGCGGTGATCCGCGGCCGTGCGTACAGAGGTCAGCCGGTCAGCGCGGAGTACGGGCGCGGATCAGTGAACGAGAGCGCTGCAAAGACTTCGATCGGGACTCATCCCGAACACCTCCTTGCGTAGCGCCGTCAGAACAGGGCGCGGTCCGGCCGGAAAGGCCGCAGAGGACCGGCGCCTCAGCGACCGTAGCACGATCCAGGAGGTCCTTCTCTCCTCCTATGACCGATAGAGGCCGATTAGTGCTGCGTCAGCCTCTTGACGTGTGGAGGCCCAACGGCTCGACTTAAGGTTCACAAGTTGGAGAGACGCCGGGGTCTCGGAGCACCAAGCCGCGACGGCCGGCCGGGGGGCGACGGTCAGCCGTCGCTAATGGGCAGGAGTGGATGAGTCGTGCAGACTCCCGGATCGCAGTCCTCGCTGCATCGTGCGAATCTCGAACGGGTCGTACGAGCCGTGCGGCTCGCCGGGTCGCTGACCCAGGCGGAGATCGCCCGCGCCACCGGACTGTCGGCGGCCACGGTCTCCAACATCGTCCGCGAGCTGAAGGAAGCCGGGACCGTCGAGGTCACCGACACCTCGGCCGGCGGGCGCCGGGCGCGCAGCGTCTCGCTCAGCGGGGACGCGGGCATCGTGATCGGCGTGGACTTCGGCCACACCCATCTGCGGGTGGCCGTCGGGAACCTCGCCCACCAGGTCCTCGCGGAGGAGTCCGAGCCGCTCGACGTGGACGCCTCCTGGGTGGACGGCTTCGACCGGGCGGAAGCCCTGGTCGGCCGGCTGATCCGGGGCATAGGGGTGGGCCGGGAGAAGGTCATCGGGGTCGGCCTCGGCGTCCCCGGCCCGATCGACGTCGAGTCCGGAACCCTGGGCTCGACCGCGATCCTGCCGGGCTGGGCCGGGATCAACCCCCGCCAGGAACTCTCGCAGCGCCTCGGCGTGCCCGTCTACGTCGACAACGACGCGAACCTCGGCGCGCTCGGCGAACTCGTCTGGGGGAGCGGCCGGGGGGTCAAGGACCTCGCGTACATCAAGGTGGCCAGCGGTGTCGGCGCGGGCCTGGTGATCAACGGCCAGATCTACCGGGGACCGGGCGGCACCGCCGGGGAGATCGGGCACATCACGCTGGACGAGTCGGGTCCGGTCTGCCGCTGCGGCAACCGCGGCTGCCTGGAGACCTTCGCCGCCGCGCGTTACGTCCTGCCGCTCCTCCAGGGCAGTCACGGGCCGGAGTTGACGATGGAGCGGGTGGTCGAGCTGGCCCGCGAGGGGGACCCCGGATGCCGCCGGGTCATCGCGGACGTGGGCCGTCACGTCGGCAGCGGAGTGGCCAGCCTCTGCAACCTCTTGAACCCGAGCCGGGTGGTGCTGGGCGGCTCGCTGGCGGAGGCCGGTGAACTCGTCCTGGCCCCCATCCGTGAATCCGTGGGGAGGTACGCGATCCCGAGCGCGGCCCGTCAGTTGTCGGTGCTGACGGGGTCTTTGGGCAGCCGCGCGGAGGTACTCGGAGCACTGGCCCTCGTACTCAGCGAAATGGGCGATTCGACGCTTTTGGCGGAAAATAGCAGTGGGGTGCGAGCTCCTGCCGTCATGTCTTCAGTTAGATAACGGATGGCACCGTTGTCATCTCGTTAAGGATTCACTCCTTGACGACAAACTTGCGGCCGGGGTTGACTCACATCCACCTCGGCCGCAACGTTGCGGCCTCGTCAGGGAGGTTCAAGTAATGAACACGCGTATGCGTAGAGCCGCCGTAGCCGTCGCCGCTGGTGCCATGGCCGTCTCGCTTGCCGCTTGTGGCAGTGCGAAGGAGTCCGGCAGCGGCTCCAAGGAGTCCGGTGCCGCCAAGGGTGACGCGATCAAGGTCGGCCTCCTTCTTCCGGAGAACCAGACCGCGCGGTACGAGAAGTTCGACAAGCCGCTGATCGAGAAGAAGGTCGCCGACCTCACCGGCGGCAAGGCAGAGGTGATCTACGCCAACGCCAAGCAGGACGCGACCACGCAGAACTCCCAGGTCGACACGATGATCACCAACAAGGTGAACGTCCTCATCGTGGACGCGGTCGACTCCAAGGCCATCGCGGGCGCGGTCAAGAGGGCCAAGGACGCCGGCATCCCGGTCGTGGCCTACGACCGCCTGGCCGAGGGCCCGATCGACGCCTACACCTCCTTCGACAACGAAGAGGTCGGCAAGGTCCAGGGCAAGGCGCTCGTGGAGGCGCTGGGCGAGAAGGCCAAGGACGGCCAGATCGTCATGATGAACGGCTCGGTCACCGACCCGAACGCCAAGCTCTTCAAGTCCGGTGCGCACTCCGTCCTCGACGGCAAGGTGAACGTCGGCAAGGAGTACGACACGGTCGAGTGGAAGCCGGAGAACGCCAACACCAACATGGCAGGTGCCCTCTCCGCGCTCGGCAAGGACAAGGTCATCGGCGTCTACTCCGCCAACGACGGCATGGCGGGCGGCATCATCACCGCCCTCAAGGCCGCCGGCGTGACCCCTCTGCCGCCGGTCACCGGCCAGGACGCCGAACTCGCCGGTGTGCAGCGCATCGTCGCGGGCGAGCAGTTCATGAGCGTCTACAAGCCGTACGCCCCGGAGGCCACCGCCGCGGCCGAGATGGCCGTCGCCCTCGCCAAGGGCGAGAAGATCGACGACATCATCAACCAGAAGGTCGACAGCCCGACCGCCAAGGGCGTTCCGTCCGTGCTGATCCCGGTCGTCTCCCTGACCAAGGCCAACATCAAGGACACCGTCGTCAAGGACGGCGTCTACAAGGTCGAAGAGATCTGCACCGACAAGTACGCGGCCGCCTGCGCCACCCTCGGCCTGAAGTAAGGCCCCCGAAGCAGGGCCCTCCCCTCGGTGAGGTGCCCCCGCGCCTGCCCGGCGCCCCGCCCTTTCTTCCCCGCCACCCGCGGGGCGCCGGGCAGAAACGATTCCCCTGCTTCTCCCGCTTGCTCCGTCAAGCCCCGCTCTTCCCCCCATTCGCCCCGCTCCTGCTCTTTTGCACGACATCCCCGCCGGTCAGGCGGCGAAGGAGATGGTTCATGTGTCCGCTGCGCCCGTGCTGGCGTTGCGAGGGGTCTCGAAGCGGTTCGGCGCCGTTCAGGCCCTGACCGACGTAGAACTCGAGGTCCACTCCGGTGAGGTGGTCGCCCTGGTCGGCGACAACGGCGCCGGCAAGTCCACGCTGGTCAAGACGATCGCCGGCGTGCACCCCATCGATGACGGCGTCATCGAGTGGCAGGGCCGCCCGGTCTCGATCACCAAGCCCCACGACGCCCAGAACCTGGGCATCGCGACGGTCTACCAGGACCTCGCGCTGTGCGACAACATCGACGTCGTCGGCAACCTCTTCCTCGGCCGCGAGCTCAAGCGCCGCGGTGTCCTCGACGAGGTGGAGATGGAGCGCCGCGCCCGCGAGCTCCTGACCACCCTGTCCATCCGGATCCCTAGCGTCCGGATCCCGATCGCCTCGCTCTCGGGCGGTCAGCGCCAGACCGTGGCGATCGCCCGCTCGATGCTCGGCGAGCCGCAGCTCGTCATCCTCGACGAGCCCACCGCCGCCCTCGGCGTCGAGCAGACCGCACAGGTGCTCGACCTCGTGGAGCGGCTGCGGGAGCGCGGCCACGCCGTCATCCTCATCAGCCACAACATGGCCGATGTGAAGGCCGTCGCCGACAAGGTGGCGGTCCTGCGGCTGGGCCGCAACAACGGCGTCTTCACCGTCGCCGACACCTCGCAGGAAGAGATCATCTCCGCCATCACCGGTGCCACGGAAAACGCCGTGACCCGCCGGGCGGCCCGTACCGGGGAGGCCCACAAGTGAGCACCCACATCGACCCGGTCAACCCGGCCGCCGCCCACGACGCGATCCCGGCCGTGGACCCGCGCCTGCTCGTGCGCGAGCAGGGTTTCTCCGGCTACCTGCACGAGTTCGGCCGCAAGATGAAGGCCGGTGACCTGGGCTCCATACCGGTCGTCATCGGTCTGGTCATCATCTGGAGCATCTTCCAGGGGCTGAACTCGAACTTCCTCTCCCCGGAGAACCTCACCAACATCGCGATCACGATGGTCGCCACCGGCATGATCGCCGTCGGCATCATCTTCGTGCTGCTGCTCGGCGAGATCGACCTCTCGGTCGGCTCGGTCAGCGGCGTCTCCGGCGCGATCGTCGCCGTCCTCGCCGTCACCCACGGCGTGAACGAGTGGCTGGCCATCCTCGCGGCCGTCGCGGGCGGCGCCCTGATCGGCGCCATCCACGGCTTCTTCTTCGCCCGGATCGGCGCCCCGGCCTTCGCCGTCACCCTGTCGGGCCTGCTGTTCTGGTCCGGCGCGATGCTGCAGATCCTCGGCAGCAACGGCACGATCAACATCGACTCCGACGGTGTGGTCGGCAAGCTCACCACGTACTACTTCTCGGACGTGGCGGCCGGCTACGGCCTCGCGGCCGTCGCGGTGGTGGCGTACTTCCTCGCCTCCTTCTACGACAGCAAGCGCCGCCAGTCGGCGGGCGTCCCCTCCCGCCCCCTCGGCGAGATCCTGCTGCGCACCGGCCTGCTCGCGCTGTTCACCTTCGGTCCCGCCGCGGTGTTCAACCAGTACAAGGGCCTGCCGCTCGCGGTCGTGCTGTTCGTGGTGGTGCTGGTCGGCACCGACTTCGTCCTGCGCCGTACGTCCTTCGGCCGGAACGTCTTCGCCCTCGGCGGCAGCGTCGAGGCCTCGCGCCGCGCCGGCATCAACGTCACCGGGATCCGGATCGCGGTCTTCTCGATCTCCGGCACCTTCGCCGCCATCGGCGGGCTCTTCTGGGCCTCCAAGATCGCGGCGGCCAACCAGAGCGCCGGCGCCGGCGACCTGCTGATGAACGTGATCGCGGCGGCCGTGATCGGCGGCACCAGCCTCTTCGGCGGCCGGGGCCGGACCTGGAACGCCCTCCTCGGCGTCATGGTCATCACCTCGATCCAGTACGGTCTGGCTCTGGAGGGAATCGCGACGCCGATCCAGTACATGATCACCGGTGCGGTGCTGCTGGCCACCGTGGTGATCGACTCGGTCACGCGCAAGACCCAGAAGACGGCCGGACGCGCCTGACGGCGCCCCGGCACGGTAAGACCGGTCACAGTGCCCGGCGCCACTTCGTGTGGCGCCGGGCACCTGTGCGTACATATGTGCGCACAGCTGTGCGGGTATACGCCCGTTTGTGATGTGTGACCACGCGGCGGCGTGTACATGTATGACAAAGGTGTGACCCGTCAGGGACCGCCCGATGACCGCCGCCGCAGGCGGAACATTAGACTCGACAGACCAGCAAGCAACTGCAAGGAGGCACGGGTGCTGCTGACCCGCATCAAGGGACCGCGCGATCTGGACCGGCTCAGCCAGGAGGAGCTCACTCAGCTCGCCGCCGAGATCAGGTCCTTCCTCGTCGACGCCGTCTCCAAGACCGGCGGGCACCTGGGCCCCAACCTCGGGGTGGTCGAGCTGACGATCGCCCTGCACCGGGTCTTCGACTCGCCGAAGGACAAGGTCCTCTTCGACACCGGCCACCAGGCCTACGTCCACAAGCTCCTCACCGGCCGTCAGGACTTCGGCGACCTGCGCTCCAAGGGCGGCCTCTCGGGCTACCCCTCGCGCGCCGAGTCCGAGCACGACGTGATCGAGAACTCCCACGCCTCCACCGTGCTGGGCTGGGCCGACGGCCTGGCCAAGGCCAACGAGGTACTGGGCCGCGAGGACCACCACGTCGCCGCCGTCATCGGCGACGGCGCGCTCACCGGCGGCATGGCCTGGGAGGCGCTGAACAACATCGCCGCCGCCAAGGACCGCCCCCTGGTGATCGTCGTCAACGACAACGAGCGCTCGTACGGCCCCACCATCGGCGGCCTCGCGAACCACCTGGCGACCCTGCGCACCACCGACGGCTACGAGCGGTTCCTGGCCCGGGGCAAGGAGATCCTGGAGCGCACCCCGGTCGTGGGCAAGCCGCTCTTCGAGACCCTGCACGGCGCCAAGAAGGGCCTCAAGGACTTCATCGCCCCGCAGGGCATGTTCGAGGACCTCGGCCTGAAGTACATCGGCCCCATCGACGGGCACGACATGGAGGCCCTGGAGTCCGCGCTCCAGCGCGCCAAGCGCTTCAGCGGCCCGGTCATCGTGCACTGCCTCACCCAGAAGGGCCGCGGCTACACGCACGCCGAGCAGGACGAGGCGGACCGCTTCCACGGCATCGGCCCGATCCACCCGGACACCGGCCTGCCGGTCAAGACCGCCGCCGCCAGCTGGACCTCCGTCTTCGCGGACGAGATGGTCAAGCTCGGCAACGAGCGCTCCGACATCGTCGGCATCACCGCGGCCATGCTCCAGCCCGTCGGCCTCAAGAAGTTCGCGGACGCCTTCCCGGACCGCATCTTCGACGTCGGCATCGCCGAGCAGCACGCCGCCACCTCGGCGGCCGGCCTGGCCACCGGCGGCGTCCACCCGGTCTTCGCCGTGTACGCGACCTTCCTCAACCGCGCGTTCGACCAGGTCCTGATGGACGTCGCCCTGCACAAGTGCGGGGTCACCTTCGTCCTGGACCGGGCCGGTGTCACCGGTGACGACGGCGCCTCGCACAACGGCATGTGGGACATGTCGATCATGCAGGTCGTCCCCGGCCTGCGGCTCGCCGCCCCGCGCGACGCCGAGCAGCTGCGCGCGCAGCTGCGCGAGGCCGTCCAGGTCAAGGACGCCCCCACCGTCGTGCGCTACTCCAAGGGCGTCGTCGGCCCGGCCGTGCCGGCCGTCGGCCGGATCGGCGGCATGGACGTACTGCGGGCCCCGGCCCCCGAGGTCACCCGTCCGGACGTACTGCTCGTCTCCGTCGGCGCGCTCGCCCCGATGTGCCTGGAGATCGCCGACCTGCTCGACAAGCAGGGCATCTCCACGACCGTGGTCGACCCCCGCTGGGTCAAGCCCGTGGACGAGGCCCTGGCCCCGCTCGCGGACCGCCACCGGGTCGTCGTCACCGTCGAGGACAACGGCCGTACCGGCGGCGTCGGCGCGGCCGTCTCGCAGGCCCTGCGCGACGCCGGGGTCGACGTACCGCTGCGCGACTTCGGCATTCCGCAGCGCTTCCTCGACCACGCCTCCCGCAAGGAGGTCATGGCCGAGATCGGCCTGACCGCGCCGGACATCGCCCGGCAGGTCACGGGCCTGGTCGCCAAGCTGGACGGCCGCTACGAGAGCGAGCCGGCCGCCACCGTCGACTAGGACGGCTCGCCGCAGGCCGCTCCGGCCGCACGGCGACCCTCCGTATAACGCCGCGCGGTTGCGGGTAACGGGCCGGGAGATCACTCTGGAGGAGTGGGCCTCCCGGCCCGTTCGTGTGCGTCGTCACCCGTCGGAGGTGCGTCGGTGAGCAAGGATATGAACAGTCCCTTCCGCACCAAGACGGTGGAGCAGTCCATCCGGGACACGGAGGAGCCGGAACACGCCCTCCGGAAGTCGCTCTCCGCCTGGGACCTGACGGTCTTCGGCGTCGGTGTCATCATCGGTACCGGCATCTTCGTCCTCACGGGCATCGCGGCGCGGAACAACGCCGGACCCGCCACCTCCCTGGCCTTCGTGGCGGCGGGCATCGTCTGCGCCCTTGCGGCGCTCTGCTACGCCGAGTTCGCGTCCACCGTCCCGGTGGCGGGCTCGGCGTACACCTTCGCGTACGCCTCGATCGGTGAGCTGCCCGCCTGGATCATCGGCTGGGACCTGGTGCTCGAATTCGCGCTCGGCACCGCCGTCGTCGCGGTCGGCTGGTCCGGGTACGTGCGCCACCTCATGCACACCAACCTGGGCTGGGACCTGCCCACCACCCTGGCCGGGCCCGATGCGGGAGGCACCTTCGACCTGCTGGCCTTCCTGCTGGTCCTGGTGCTGACGGCGATCCTGGTCGTGGGGACGAAGCTCTCGGCCCGGATCACCGCGATCGTGGTCGCCATCAAGGTCACCGTGGTGCTGCTGGTCATCATCGCCGGCCTGTTCTTCATCAAGGCCGACAACTACTCCCCGTTCATCCCGCCGGCCGAGCCGCAGACCACCGGGGGCGGCTGGAAGGCACCCCTGGTCCAGCTGATGTTCGGGTACGAGCCCACCAACTTCGGTGTCATGGGCATCTTCACCGCGGCCTCCCTCGTCTTCTTCGCCTTCATCGGCTTCGACGTCGTGGCCACCGCGGCCGAGGAGACCAAGAACCCCCAGCGGGACATGCCGCGCGGCATCCTCGGCTCGCTGATCGTCTGCACCGTGCTGTACGTCGCCGTGACGCTGGTGGTCACCGGCATGCAGAAGTACTCGGAGATGTCGGCCACCGCCCCGCTCGCCGAGGCATTCAAATCCGTGAACCAGCCGTTCTTCGCCGGTGCCATCAGCCTCGGGGCGTCCGTCGGCCTGATCACCGTGTGCATGATCCTGCTGCTCGGCCAGACCCGCGTGTTCTTCGCGATGAGCCGTGACGGACTGCTGCCGCGCGTCTTCTCCGTCACCCACCCCAAGTACCGCACGCCCTACCGGGCCACCCTGCTGCTCGGCGGGATCATCGCCGTCGTCGCGGGCTTCACCAGCCTGGAGAAGCTCGCGGAACTGGTGAACATCGGCACCCTGTTCGCCTTCGTGGTGGTCGCCCTCGGCGTGATGGTCCTGCGCAAGACCCGCCCCGACCTGCACCGGTCCTTCCGCACCCCGTGGGTGCCGGTGGTTCCGATCCTGTCGATCGCGGCCTCGTTCTGGCTGATGCTCAACCTGCCGGCCGAGACCTGGCTCCGGTTCGGCATCTGGATGGTCATCGGCTTCATCGTCTACTTCGCGTACGGGCGCCGCAGCAGCCGCCTCGGCAAGGCCGGCGCGGACGCCGAGTACTAGCGGCGCAGCGGACGCGGCCTCCCCCGTCAGCCGGTGGCGGGGGAGGTCTTCGCGCTCGCCGGGATCTTCTGGTCGGTGCGCAGCGCCTCCCACAACGCTCCCGCCTGGGGCTCCGCGACGATCACCCGGTTCGGGTCCACCTTGTCGTAGGCCACCGGCATCATGACGGTCTCCATCGTCGCCGGGTCCACGCCCTTCATGCTCCGCGCGAAGTCGGACAGCGCGGTGAGCGAGGCCAGGTCGGAGTCGGTGGTCAGCGACTTGGTGCCGGCGTCGGCGAGCTTGTACAGCCTCGCCGGGTTGCCGAGGGCGTCCTGCTTCTTCACCTCGGCCAGCATCGCCAGCATGAACCGCTGCTGGAGGCCTATCCGTCCGAGGTCGCTGCCGTCCCCGTAGCCGTAGCGCGTACGGACGAAGCGGAGCGAGTCGGTGCCGTTCAGCCGGTGGGTGCCCGCGTCCAGCTTGAGGCCGCCCTTCGCGCCGCTCATCGGCTTGTCCAGGGTGACGGTGACCCCGCCGAGCGCGTCCACCAGGCCCTTGAACCCGGCGAAGTCGACCTCGACGAAGTGGTCCACGCGGATCCCGGACAGCTGCTCCACGGTCTTGACCACGCAGGCGGGACCGGCCAGCGAGTACACGGAGTTGAACATGACCCGATTGGCGGTCGGCACCGTCTCGCCGTCCTCGTCCTTGCACTCGGGCCGGGTGATCAGGGTGTCGCGCGGGATGCTCACCGCGGTCGCCCTGGACCGGCCCTCGGGTATGTGCACGAGCATCGCCGTGTCGGAGCGGGCGCCGCTGACATCGCCGTGGTCGAGGTCCGCGTTGGCCCCGGCGCGCGAGTCCGAGCCGAGCACCAGGATGTTCTGGGCGTTGGCGACCACCTTCGGCGGCCGGTTGTCGACCCCGATCGCCTGGTCCAGGTCGACGCTGTCGATATTGCCGCTGAGGTGGCTGTACGCCCACCAGCCGGCCCCGCCGAACGCCAGGAGCAGGACCAGGGAGCCCAGCAGGATGCCGCGCCGTACGCGCTGCCCGCGGGTCCGGCGGCGCTCGGGCGCCGCCCCGGCGGGGCGGCCGGGGGCGGGGGGCTGGTCCGTCGTCGTGGCGTCCTGGCTCATCCTGCTGCGGGTCCTCACCTGTGGTGCCGACGGGGGGCGTTGCGTGGCGCTGACCGTGCACTATAGACAGTTGTTAATACTGGTGTACGACCCGAGGCCCACCTTTGTCAGCGAATTCTTCGAACTAGAATCCGCATGACGTGGTGGACAGGGCCGCGACGAGTGCGGGAGGACGAGCTGATGAGGATCAGGCCGGGGGGTGCGGCGCGGCGCGAGGCGGCCCGGGGCACCGGAGAAACCGCCGGTGACCAGGCAGGACCGGCCCCGCGCAGGGCGAAGTCCACGGTCGACGGGCGCTGGCTGATGCTCGGGCACGACGGCCGGCTGACGGCGTACGCCCGTACCCCGGACGGTCTGCTGCGCTGGACCGAGTCCAGCCCGGGCGGCCCGCGGTGGGAGGGGCCGGTGTTCTTCCCCGCGCCTTCGATCACGAGCCTGGCCGTCGGCCAAGGGGCTGACGGTTTCGCGCACTTCGTCGGCCGGCGCACCGTACGCAAGAACGGCGCCGACGTCGTCGACGTCGCGCACGCGATCCAGTACCAGAGCGGCAGGCCGCTGAGCGAGTGGCATTCGCTGGGCAACCCGCGCCGGGACCCGGCGACGGGCACGCGGGTCGGCACCCCGGTCGTCGCGGTCGCCCCGGGCGGCTCGACGTACGTGTTCATGGAGAACGCCTCCGGTTCCCTGGCCGTGCGCCGGGAGTCCGCGGCGGGCAAGTGGCAGCCCTGGCAGGGCATCAAGGGCGAGGGCGTCCGGGACGGCATCGCCCCCGTGGCGCTGGAGTCCGGTCTGGTCGAGGTGCTGTCCCCGGCCGAGGGCGCCGCGCTGTACTGCCACCAGCCGAAGGCGGACACCGACCTGGTGAGCGGGGAGGACGTTCCGGTGGCCCCTGCCGGGCACAGCCTGGCCGGACTGGAGACGGCGCCGGGCAGGGTCACGTACTACTGGACCGACGCGGCGACCCACGGCGTGCTCGCGCACCGCGCCGGCCGGGTGATCCCGCTCGGGGGCAGCGCCTCCGAGGGCCGGATCGCCGTCCTGCGGGCCGTGGTCGACGGGCTCGACCACACGGTGACGGCCCACCGGGCCACCGACGGCCAGGTCGTCGTGGGCATCTGCGTCACCGAGGACGAGAGCGCCGGCATGCACTGGTCCCCGACGGGCGAGCGCAGCACGGCCGCACCCGCCCTCGCCCTCGACCACCAGGGCCGGGTGGTCGTCGCCTTCCTCGACGCCGAGGGCGGCCTGCGCATCGCCCGCCAGACGGGCCGGGGCGGCTTCGCACTGGCCCCGGCCGTCCGGGTCTGACCCCGGGCGCTCCCACGGCCCCCGAAGGGCGGCGGGCGGGCAGCGGAAAGGCCCCGCACACCAGGTGTGCGGGGCCTTTCGCCGTCTTCTCCGGCCCCTGTGGGGCCGCTCCGGCGACTAGGCCGGGACGCTCGCCACGCCCGGGGCGAGGAACTTCTTGCCGTTCACGCGCTCCGAGACGCCCTCGCGGTCCAGGTACGGCGTGATGCCGCCCAGGTGGAAGGGCCAGCCGGCGCCGGTGATGAGGCAGAGGTCGATGTCCTGGGCCTCGGCCACGACACCCTCCTCCAGCATCAGGCCGATCTCCTGCGCCACCGCGTCCAGGACGCGGTCGCGGACCTGCTCCTCCGTCAGGACGGAGTCGCCCTGGACGAGGAGGGCGGCGACCTCGGGGTCCAGCTCCGGCTTGCCGGAATCGTAGACGTAGAAGCCGCGCTTGCCGGCCTTGACCACGGCGGCCAGGTTCGGCGAGACGGTGAAGCGCTCCGGGAAGGAGCGGTTCAGGGTCTCGGAGACGTGCAGACCGATCGCGGGTCCGACGAGCTCCAGGAGCACCAGCGGGGACATCGGCAGGCCGAGCGGCTCGATGGCCTTCTCCGCCGTGACGACCGGGGTGCCCTCGTCGATGACGTTCTGGATCTCGCCCATGAAGCGGGTCAGGATGCGGTTCACGACGAACGCCGGGGCGTCCTTGGTGAGGACCGCGGTCTTCTTCAGCTTCCTGGCGACACCGAAGGCCGTGGCCAGCGAGGCGTCGTCGGTCTGCTCACCGCGGACGATCTCCAGCAGGGGGAGGATCGCGACCGGGTTGAAGAAGTGGAAGCCGACCACGCGCTCCGGGTGCTGGAGCTTCGAGGCCATCTCCGACACCGACAGCGAGGAGGTGTTGGTGGCGAGGATCGCGTGCGCCGGGGCGACCGCCTCGACCTCCGCGAACACCTTCTGCTTGACGGACATCTCCTCGAACACGGCCTCGATGATGAAGTCCGCGTCCGCGAAGCCCTCGGCCTTGTCGAGCACACCCGTCACCAGGGCGGTCAGGCGGTTGGCCTTGTCCTGGTTGATGCGGCCCTTGCCGAGCAGCTTCTGGATCTCGGCGTGGACGTAGCCCACGCCCTTGTCCACGCGCTCCTGGTCGATGTCGGTGAGGACCACCGGCACCTCCAGGCGGCGCAGGAAGAGCAGCGCCAGCTGGGAGGCCATCAGGCCCGCGCCGACGACGCCGACCTTGGTGACCGGACGGGCCAGGGACTTGTCCGGGGCACCGGCCGGGCGCTTGGCGCGCTTCTGCACCAGGTTGAAGGCGTAGATGCCCGAGCGCAGTTCGCCGCCCATGATGAGGTCCGCGAGCGCGGTGTCCTCGGCGTCGAAGCCGGCCTGGAGGTCGCCGTCCTTGGCCGCGGCGATGATGTCCAGCGCGCGGTAGGCGGCCGGGGCGGCGCCGTGCACCTTGGAGTCCGCGATGGCGCGGCCCTTGGCGACGGCCGCGTCCCAGGCCTCGCCGCGCTCGACCTCGGCGCGGACGACCTCGGTGGTGCCGTTCAGGACGTTGGCGGTCCACAGGAGCGACTGCTCCAGGAAGTCCGCGCCCTCGAACAGCGCGTCGGCGATGCCGAGCTCGAAGACCTGCTTGCCCTTCAGCTGCCGGTTCTGGTTCAGCGAGTTCTCGATGATCACCGAGATCGCGCGCTCCGCGCCGATCAGGTTCGGCAGCAGGGCGCAGCCGCCCCAGCCCGGAACCAGGCCGAGGAAGACCTCGGGCAGCGAGAAGGCCGGGATGGCCTTCGAGACGGTGCGGTAGGTGCAGTGCAGACCGACCTCGACACCGCCGCCCATCGCCGCGCCGTTGTAGTACGCGAAGGTGGGGACGGACAGCGCGGCCAGGCGCTTGAAGACGTCGTGGCCGCCCTTGCCGATGGCGAGCGCCTCGTCGTGCTTCTTCAGCAGCTCGACGCCCTTGAGGTCGGCGCCGACCGCGAAGATGAACGGCTTGCCGGTGATGCCCGCGCCGACGATGGAGCCCGCGAGGGCCTCCTGCTCGACCTGGTCGATCGCCGCGTTCAGGTTGGCGAGGGACTGCGGGCCGAAGGTGGTCGGCTTGGTGTGGTCGAAGCCGTTGTCCAGCGTGACGAGCGCGAAGCGCCCGGCGCCGAAGGGCAGGTCCAGGTGGCGGACGTGCGCGGCGGTGACGACCTCGTCCGGGAACAGCTCGGCCGCGCCCTTCAGGAGCTCAGCGGTGGTGCTCACTTGGAGTCTCCCTCGGCGTTGAAGTTCGGGTTCTCCCAGATGACCGTGGCGCCCATGCCGAAGCCGACGCACATGGTGGTCAGGCCGTAGCGGACGTGCGGCTGCTCCTCGAACTGGCGGGCCAGCTGCGTCATCAGACGGACGCCGGAGGAGGCGAGCGGGTGGCCGAAGGCGATGGCGCCGCCGTACTGGTTCACCCGGGCGTCGTCATCGGCGATGCCGTAGTGCTCCAGGAAGGCGAGGACCTGGACCGCGAAGGCCTCGTTGATCTCGAACAGGCCGATGTCCTCGATGGACAGGCCGGCCTGGGCGAGGGCCTTCTCGGTGGCCGGGATCGGGCCGTAGCCCATGACCTCCGGCTCGACACCCGCGAAGGAGTACGAGACGAGGCGCATCTTGACCGGGAGGTTGTTCTCGCGGGCGAAGTCCTCGGAGGCGATGATCGCGGCGGTCGCACCGTCGTTGAGACCGGCGGCGTTGCCCGCGGTGACCTTGCCGTGGGTACGGAACGGGGTCTTCAGGCCGGCCAGGTTCTCCAGCGTGGTGCCCGGGCGCATCGGCTCGTCGGAGGTGACCAGGCCCCAGCCGGTCTCGCCGACGGCCTCGTTGGTGTTGCGCACCGAGATCGGGACCAGGTCCTGCTGGATCTTGCCGTCGGCGTACGCCTTGGCGGCCTTCTCCTGCGAGCGCACCGCGTACTCGTCGGTGCGGAGCTTGGTGATCGTCGGGTACCGGTCGTGCAGGTTCTCGGCGGTCATGCCCATGAACAGGGCGGACTCGTCGACCAGCTTCTCGGAGACGAAGCGCGGGTTCGGGTCGACGCCCTCGCCCATGGGGTGGCGGCCCATGTGCTCGACACCGCCGGCGAGGGCGACGTCGTACGCACCGAAGGCCACACCGCCCGCGACGGCGGTCACGGCGGTCAGCGCGCCGGCGCACATGCGGTCGATGGAGTAGCCGGGTACGGACTGCGGGAGGCCCGCGAGGATGCCGGCCGTGCGGCCCAGCGTGAGGCCCTGGTCGCCGATCTGCGTGGTCGCGGCGATGGCGACCTCGTCGATCTTCTTGGGGTCCAGGTCCGGGTTGCGGCGCAGCAGCTCCCGGATCGCCTTCACGACGAGGTCGTCGGCGCGGGTCTCGTGGTAGATGCCCTTCGGGCCCGCCTTGCCGAACGGGGTGCGGACGCCGTCGACGAAGACGACGTCCCTGACGGTACGAGGCACGTTGGCTCTCCTCCAGGTGCGGGTGTGCACTGCTGCGCGGGGGCGCGTTCGGCCGGTGTGGCTGAGCGCCCGCTCACCTGGCCCATGCTACTTGCGGGTAACCAATGTGCACACCCCCTCCCCGAGGAGCGGCGAACGTCACACCCCCGTGGGCGTACGCGGCGGCGCGGAGGTGAAGGATGCGGCCAGGGGGGCCGAGAGGTGGACGGTCTCCGCGATGAAGGCGCGGCGGTGGACGCCGAGGTGGCGCAGGGCCGGGCCGTGGTCGACGGCGACCAGGGCGGCCGCCCCGGCCAGCAGGATCCGCCACCCGCCCGCCACCGCGCGGCGCGCCGGGGCCGGGAGCCCCGCGAAGCCCTCGCGCAGCCGCCGGCAGTGGAACGGAACATGCCGTTCCTCGTCCGCCAGGATCCGCCCCGCCACCTCCGAGGCCAGCGGATCGGCGGCCCCGTCCCGCACCGCCCGGTAGTAGCGCAGGGCCACCACCTCCGCGACCATCAGCACCAGCAGCTCCATCCGCAGCCCCAGCAGCCTGCGCAGCCGCACGAACACCGCGTCGCTCCAGTGCCCCGACAAGGTCCCCGCGCCCCCGGCCGCCAGTAGCAGCGCCAGCGTCCGCGCGTGGTTCTGCTCCTCGGCGACGAAGAGCCGGACCGCCTCGGCGTACACCGGATCCCCGGCCCGCTCCGCCTTCCCGATCAGCGCGGAGCCGTCCCCGTCCTCACCCACCTGGAACTTCCGCAGGCTCCGGACGAGCGCCGGGTCCAGCGTCGCGCCCAGGCTCCAGAGGGGATCGCCCACGGCGGCGCGGCGCTCCCGCTCGGCCTCGAACTCCCGTACCCACGTCTCGTACCTCCAATTGATCATGTTCAAAAACTAACGAGGTTTGAGCATGTTCAAAAGGCGCTCGGGCGGGCTGTAGCGGAACCGGGACAGTCCCCGGCGAGGCGCGGACGCGAAGAGCCCCCGGCCGTGATCGGACGGGGGCTCTTCGGGCGGAAAGGGGTGCGTCAGGCGGTCACGGCCAGGGCCTCGACCAGCGCCGGGGTCACCTGCTCGATCTGCCACGGGCGGGCGCCGTAGCCCGCCAGGGCCTCGGTCACCGCGCCCGCGTCGAGCCGCTGCGGGGGCTCCCAGCACAGCCGGCGGACCGTGTCCGGGGTGATCAGGTTCTCCTGCGGCAGGTTCAGCCCCTCGGCCAGCGCGGAGACGGCCGTGCGGGCCGCCGCCAGCCGGGCCGCGGCCGCCGGGTCCTTGTCCGCCCAGGAACGCGGCGGCGGGGGACCGGCCGGGGTCGCCCCCGGCTGCGGCAGGGCGTTCTCGGGCAGGGCCTTCGCCCGCTCGACGGCCGCCATCCACTGCTCCAGCTGGCGCCGCCCCATCCGCTGCCCGTATCCGGGCAGGGCTGACAGGGCCTGCGCGTTCAGCGGCATCGCCAGTGCGGCCTCGACGATCGCGGCGTCACCCAGCACCTTGCCCGGTGATACGTCACGCCGCTGCGCGATCCGGTCCCGGGACTCCCACAGCTCCCGTACGACCGCCATCTGACGGCGCCGGCGCACCTTGTGCATGCCGGAGGTGCGGCGCCAGGGGTCCTTGCGCGGCGGGGCGGGCGGGGCGGCGGCGATGGCGTCGAACTCCTGGCGGGCCCATTCCAGCTTGCCCTGCCGGTCCAGCTCCTCCTCCAGCGCGTCGCGCAGGTCCACCAGGAGCTCCACGTCCAGGGCGGCGTAGCGCAGCCAGGGCTCGGGGAGCGGCCGGGTCGACCAGTCGACGGCGGAGTGGCCCTTCTCCAGTACGTAGCCCAGCACGCCCTCGACCATCGCGCCGAGGCCGACGCGGGGGAAGCCCGCGAGGCGGCCGGCGAGCTCGGTGTCGAACAGGGAGGTGGGCTCCATGCCTATTTCGCGCAGGCACGGCAGGTCCTGGGTGGCGGCGTGCAGGATCCACTCGGTGCCGGTCAGGGCTTCGCCCAGCGAGGAGAGGTCGGGGCAGCCCACCGGGTCGATGAGCGCGGAACCCGCGCCCTCGCGCCGGAGCTGCACCAGGTAGGCGCGCTGGCCGTAGCGGTATCCGGAGGCCCGTTCGGCGTCGACGGCGACGGGCCCGGTGCCCGCGGCGAAGGCCGCGACCACCTCGGCGAGCGCCTCGGCGTCGGCGACGACCGGGGGGATCCCCTCACGGGGTTCGAGCAGGGGAACGGGCAGCCCATCGGACGAAACCTTGTCGTCCGGGGGGCCGCCCCCGGTGGTGGTGCGCAGGTCTGCTGCGGTCTCTTGGGCGTCGGTCACCGGTCAAGGGTATCCGTGGATACGGGGCGCCCGTCGCCGGAACGTTCCGGCGACGGGCGCGAGATGGAAGTGCGGACGTTTCCCCGAGTTCCCCGGACGTTCTCCGAGGGGGCTCGGGCGGGGGTCAGTGGATGATCCCCGTCCGCAGGGCGACGGCGACCATTCCGGCCCGGTCGCCGGTGCCCAGCTTGCGGGCGATCCGGGCGAGGTGGGACTTGACGGTCAGGGCGGACAGGCCCATCGAGACGCCGATGGCCTTGTTGGACTGGCCCTCCGCGACGAGGCGCAGGACCTCGACCTCGCGGCCGGAGAGCTCCCGGTAGCCGCCCGGGTGGCTCGGGGCACCCGGGGGGCGGCGGTGCATACGGGCGGCGGCGGCGCCGATGGGGGCGGCGCCGGGCCGGGTGGGGAGCCCGATGTTGGTCCGCGTGCCGGTGACGACGTAGCCCTTCACTCCGCCCGCGAGGGCGTTGCGTACGGCGCCGATGTCATCGGCGGCGGAGAGGGCCAGGCCGTTCGGCCAGCCCGCCGCCCGGGTCTCGGAGAGCAGGGTGAGACCGGAACCGTCGGGCAGGTGCACGTCGGCCACGCAGATGTCGCGCGGGCTGCCGACGCGGGGGCGGGCCTCCGCGATGGACGACGCCTCGATCACGTCACGTACTCCGAGGGCCCACAGATGGCGGGTCACGGTGGAACGGACGCGCGGGTCGGCCACGACGACCATGGCCGTCGGCTTGTTCGGGCGGTAGGCGACCAGGCTTGCGGGCTGCTCGAGAAGAACGGACACCTAGGCCTCCTGGGGGAGTGGCGGGACGGCCGGCTGGGGGAAGGAAGCCGGTGCGAACCGTGCGGATGGTCACTGACTCCTTCGGCACGTCACCCGCCCGGCTTTAGGGAATGATCACGATTTGGTGAGTAACAATTCGGGCAATTCGGACGCACGATCGATCATCGGGTGATCAGAAGCCGCCCCGGAAGCCGCGATCTGACACCCGGATGGGGGCCGGATCGGTCGTGACGTGCACGAAGGCGCGCGGGGCACCGCCCGTACGGGTGGCTGTCCGCGGGTGTCGCCGCGGCCGCTCGTACGGGTGGCGGCCGCTCCCACCCCTCTTACGGGTGGTGCGGGCCGCGGCTCTTACGGGTGGTGCGGGCCGCGGCGCTGCGGCAGCGTGACCACGCCCGTGCCCGCGTCCGTCGGCCCCGCCGGCGGCAGTCCCGCGATCTGGCACAGCAGCTCGCACCACGCCGACAGGTGCGCGGAGGTGTCCGGGACCCCGCCCGCCCCCTCGCGCGGCGTCCACGAGGCCCTGATCTCGATCTGGGTGGCCGGCCGGCGCTCCGCCAGCCCGCCGAAGTAGTGCGAGCTCGCCATGGTCACGGTCCCGCTCGGTTCCCCGTACCCGAGCCCGCGCGCGTCCAGCGCCCCGGTCAGCCAGGACCAGCACACCTCGGGGAGCAGCGGGTCCGCGGCCATCTCCGGCTCCAGCTCCGCCCGTACGAGCGTCACCAGCCGGAAGGTGCCCTGCCAGGCGTCGTGCCCGGCCGGGTTGTGGAGCAGGATGAGCCGGCCGTCGGCGAGATCGTCCTCACCGTCCACGACCGTGGCCTCCAGGGCGTACGCGTGCGGGGCGAGTCTCTGGGGCGGTTTGGTGGCGTCGACCTCGATCCCCGGGCGCAGCCGCGCCTTCCTCAAGCCGTCGACCGCCCGCCGGAACGGGAGCGGGACGGAGCTCTCCTCCGCGCTGTCCATACCGTCAGCGCCATCTGAAAATCGTCCCTGAGCCGCAGCCATGCGGGGAAGACTAGGCGGTATGTGCGGCCGTACGGCGCAGGGACACCCGCGCCGGGCCGGGCACTTCTTCATACGTGCGAAGATTTGGCGCGTGAGCGCCAACGACCGCCCCCAGGGCACGCCGAGTCAGACGTACGATTCCGCCTTCCTGAAGGCGTGCCGCCGCGAGCCGGTCCCGCACACCCCGGTGTGGTTCATGCGGCAGGCCGGGCGCTCCCTCCCCGAGTACCGCAAGCTGCGCGAGGGCACGCAGATGCTGGAATCCTGCATGCGGCCCGACCTGGTCACGGAGATCACGCTGCAGCCCGTGCGCCGCCACGACGTGGACGCGGCGATCTTCTTCTCCGACATCGTGGTCCCGCTGAAGGCCATCGGCGTCGACCTGGACATCAAGCCGGGCATCGGCCCGGTCGTCGCCCAGCCGATCCGCAGCCGCGCGGACCTCGCACAGCTGCGCGACCTCACCCCGGAGGACGTCTCGTACGTCACCGAGGCGATCGGCATGCTCACGGGTGAACTGGGCGCCACGCCGTTGATCGGATTCGCGGGCGCGCCCTTCACCCTCGCGAGCTACCTGGTCGAGGGCGGCCCCTCGAAGAACCACGAGCACACCAAGGCCCTGATGTACGGGGACCCGGAGCTGTGGGCCGACCTCCTCGACCGCCTCGCGGAGATCACCTCCGCCTTCCTGAAGGTCCAGATCGAGGCCGGCGCCTCCGCCGTCCAGCTCTTCGACTCCTGGGTCGGCGCGCTCGCCCCGGCGGACTACCGCCGCTCGGTGATGCCCGCGTCCGCGAAGGTCCTGGAGTCCGTCGCCTCCTACGGCGTCCCGCGGATCCACTTCGGCGTGGGCACGGGCGAGCTGCTCGGCCTGATGGGCGAGGCCGGCGCGGACGTCATGGGCGTCGACTACCGGGTCTCGCTGGACGAGGCCGTCCGCCGCGTCGGCCCCGGCAAGGCGCTCCAGGGCAACCTCGACCCCGCCGTGCTCTTCTCCACCCCGGAGGCCGTCGAGGCCAAGACGGACGAGGTCCTCGCGGCCGCCGCCGGCCTGGAGGGCCACGTCTTCAACCTGGGCCACGGCGTGCTCCCCACCACGGACCCCGACGCCCTGACCCGCCTGGTGGACTACATCCACACCCGCACGGCCCGCTGAGCCCACGGGCCGCGCACCCGTTCGCCGGGTGCGCGGCCACCACGGCGCGGCCGGCCGGTCACTTCCGCCAGAACAAGTGGTGCGTCACCCCGCTCGGGCTGGGAACGACCTCCAGGTGGAACCGGTCGCGCAGCTCGTCGGGGGACTCCCACAGCCGTAGCCCGGAGCCGAGCTCCACCGGCGAGACCGCCACGTGCAGGGTGTCGACGAGGTCGGCGTCGAGGAACTGCCGGACGGTGCTCACCCCGCCGCCGAGCCGGACGTCCTTGCCCCGGGCCGCCTCCCGGGCCCGCGCGAGGACCGTGGCCGGGTCGGCGTCGACGAAGTGGAAGGTCGTGTCGGAGAGCGTGAAGGAAGGGCGTTCGTGGTGGGTCAGCACGAACACCGGGGTGTGGAACGGCGGCTCGTCACCCCACCAGCCCTGCCACTCGTGGTCCTTCCAGGGCCCGCGCTGGGGCCCGAACTTGTTGCGGCCCATGATCTCGGCGCCGATGTTGCGGGCGTAGTCCCGCGTGAGGTAGTCGTCCAGGCCCCGGCTGCCGCCGGGGGCGGTGCGCATGGGCCAGCTCGCCGTGGCGCCGGCCCAGGCGAACAGCCGCTCGGGCTCGACGTGACCGAAGGGCCGTTCGAGGGTCTGGTCCTCCCCGGCGCCGATGCCGTCACTGGAGACGTTGAAGTTCTGGACTCGCAGTAGCTGGGCCACGCCGTTCCTCCTGTGGTGGGTGACAACGGTGGTGAGACTCTCCCGGCCGCGGAAACTCATCGGAAGCTACCGCTCGCGGGGACCGGACGCGCGGCATGGGCGCAGGGCGCGGGGGGTGGCGCCCGGGGCCGGTCGCCGTTGCGGTTCTGCCGGGGGCGGCACAGCCTGGAGTCAGGCAGCGGCTACGGAAGGACGGACCGCAGGATGGACGGGAGCCGGAGCACGGGGACGCCGAAGGACCGGAGACCGGGCGCGTCGGGCATGTCGGGGACCTCGGGGAACCCCTTCGTGAGCCTGATCCCCTGGGTGGTGTTCGCCGTCGTCGACCACGCCGCGCCCTCGCCGCAGTGGGCGGCGCTGAGCGCCGCCGCCACCGCCGTGATCATCGCCTGGCCGTCGATCGCGGCCCGCTCCCCGCGCCTGCTGGACCTCGCGGCGATCGTGCTGTTCGTCGCCCTGGCGATCGCGGCGTTCCTGGTCGGGCCGGACGGGCGGTGATCGCCCAGTACGGCAGGACCATCGTGACCGGCGCGCTCGCGCTGATCGTGTTCGCGACCTTGCCCTTCAGACCGTTCACGGAGCAGTACGCCCGTCTCAGCGTGCCCCGCGAGATGTGGGACACCCCGCGCTTCAAGCACGTCAACCGTGTCCTGTCGGCCGGGTGGGGCGCGGTGTTCGCGCTCATGACCGTCTGCCACCTGATCGCGGCCAGTCAGCCGGACGACCGGCGGCTGTCGACCATCTTCAACTGGCTGCTGCCCATCGCCGCGATCCTCGTCATGATCAGGGTCACCGAACGCTTCCGGTCCGCCGCCCGCGAACGCGTCGCCGCCGCGCCCGCCGACGCGGGGGCGCCCCAGCGACCGCAGCGGTGAGGCGTGGCTACGCTCCCGCCGAGCGGACCGCGGTGACCGTCTTGCGGGCCGCCACCAGGACCGGGTCCCAGACCGGGGAGAAGGGCGGGGCGTAGCCGAGGTCCAGGGAGACGACCTGGTCCACCGTCATGCCGGCGGTGAGGGCGACCGCCGCGACGTCGACCCGCTTCGCGGAGCCCGCGCCGCCGACGATCTGGACGCCCAGCAGCCGGCCCGTGCGGCGCTCCGCCAGCATCTTGACCGTCATCTCCGTCGCGCCCGGGTAGTAGCCCGCCGTGTTGGTGGAGGTGATGGTGGCCGTCACGAAGCGCAGGCCCGCCGCCAGGGCGTCCCGCTCGCGCAGGCCCGTACGCGCGATCTCCAGGTCGCAGACCTTGCTCACCGCCGTCCCGACGACGCCCGGGAACGTCGCGTAGCCGCCGCCGACGCCCGCGCCGATGACCTGGCCGTGCTTGTTGGCGTGGGTGCCCAGCGGGATGTGCCGGGTGCGGCCGGAGACCAGGTCCATGACCTCCACGCAGTCGCCGCCCGACCAGATGTACTCGTGGCCCCGGACCCGCATCGACAGGTCGGTGAGGATGCCGCCGGACTCGCCGAGCGGCAGCCCCGCCGCGCGGGCGAGCGCCGTACGGGGCTCCACGCCGATGCCGAGGACGACGACGTCCGCCGGGTACTCCTCGCCCGAAGCCGTGGCCACCGCGACGGCGCGCCCCTCCTCGTCCGTGAGGACCTTCGTCACCTCGGCGCCCGCCACCGTACGGATGCCCATGCGGTTCATGGCGTCGTGCACCAGCGCGCCCATGTCCGGGTCCAGCGTGGCCATCGGCTGCGCGCCGCGGTGCAGCACGGTGACCTCGTAGCCCCGCGAGACGAGCGCCTCCGCCATCTCGACGCCGATGTAACCGGCGCCCACCACGACCGCGCGGCGGATCTCCCCGCGCTCCAGGGTGTCCATCAGGCGCCGCCCGTCGTCCAGGGTCTGTACGCCGTGCACCCCGTGCGCCCCGATCCCCGGCAGCCGGGGGCGGACCGGGCGGGCACCGGTGGCCAGCACGAGCCGGTCGTAGCCCGTCCAGGACTCGGCGCCCGAGCCGAGGTCCCGGGCGCGGACTCGCTGCCCGGCGACATCGAGTTCGACGACCTCCGTACGCGTGCGCAGGTCGATGCCCCGGGCCCGGTGTTCGTCCGGGGTGCGGGCGATCAGGGCGTCCGGCCCGGCCACCTGCCCGCCGATCCAGTACGGGATCCCGCACGCGGAGTACGAGGTGAAGTGCCCCCGCTCGAACGCGACGATCTCCAGCTCCGCCGGGCCCTTCATCCGCCGGGCCTGTGACGCGGCGGACATCCCCGCCGCGTCACCGCCCACCACCACCAGTCGTTCCGCCGCCATCGTCCGCCCCGTCCCGCGCCGCGCCGTCCCGCTTCGTCCGGGGAACACGCTACGGGGCTCCGGCCGTTCGGTCCCCCCGGGTCAGTTCTCCGTGTCCGGATCCGGGTTCGGCTTCGGGTCCGGGCCCGGGCCCGGCCTCGGGCCGGGGGCCGGCGCGTCCGGGGCCCGGCGCGCCGCCGGGACGGCCGGGACCCACTTCGGGACCAGGCCCGCCTTCGGCTTCGCCGGACGGTACCGCCGGTAGATCCGCACGCCCGCCACCACCAGCGCGGCCGTCACCGCGAACGGCAGCACCGCGGCCACCGCCAGGCCCAGCTTCCGCACCAGGTCCGCGAAGACGTTCCAGCCGCCGCGCAGGGCGTCCATGAACGTCGGCTCCTTCTCCTTCTCCGGCGCCGCCCGCTCCACCGGCGGCTCCGAGACCTCCACCGTGATCGTGCCCATCGAGGTCTGGTCCTTCAGCGCCGTCTGCTGCGCCAGCAGCGACTCCAGGTCCGACTGGCGCTTGCTCAGCTCGCTCTCCAGCATCACCACGTCGCCGAGCGCCGAGGCCTTGTCCATCATCTCCCGCACCCGGACCACACTGGCCTGCTGCGACTTGACCCGGCTGTCGACGTCCGCGACCTTCTCGGTGACGTCCTGCGCCTCGACCTTCCGGTTCAGCAGTTTCCCGCTGCCCTCCATCGCGCCGAGCACCGAATCGAAGCGCTCGCCGGGCACCCGCAGGGTCAGCGTCGAGGTCATCCGGCCGTCCGCGCCGCGTTTGGTGGACTCGTTGCCGACGTACCCGCCCGCGCCCTCGGTGGCCGTACGCGCCGCGGCCAGCGCCTTCTGCGCGTCCGGCGTCTCGATGCCCAGCGTCGCCGTCCGGATGACGTGCGGCCGGACCGCCGCCGGCTGCTGCCCGTCCTTGGGGGCCGCGGGCGCCGCCGCCCCGGCCCCGGCCTTGCCCTGGGCGGGGGCGGCCGCGCCCTCCTGCGGCTTCGCGACCGCCTCGCCCACCGCCGCCTTGTCGGCGGAGGAGCCGCTCCCGTCCGCCGAGCAGCCGGTGACCGCCAGCGCCCCGGCCAGGGAGAGGGCGGCCAGGGCCGCCGCCGAACGATGTCTGTACGCGCCGCGTCGCCGCTGCTGGATCACTGGAACCCCCCGGAGGATCGGCTGATGTCGCCGGTGTGACGTTCAGGGTCACGCCGCGGGTTTCGCTTCCGCGGTCCCGAGCCGGTCCCGATGCGGTCACGGTCCGGCCTCGGTGATCGGTCTGAGACGATGTGTCCATGCACGAAGCGGACACGCGTACGGACAGGCGTACGGACACGCCGGCCCGGCCGGCCCACCCCGGCCACGTCGTCGTGATCGGCGGCGGTATCGCCGGCCTCGCTGCGGCCCACCGGCTGCTCGCCGACGGCGCCCGGGTCACCCTGCTGGAGGCCGGCCCCCGGCTCGGCGGCAAACTGCGCTCCGGTGAACTCGCCGGTGCCCCCGTCGACCTCGGCGCCGAATCCGTGCTCGCCCGCCGCCCCGAAGCCGTGGCGCTCGCCCGGGCCGTCGGCCTCGGCGAGGCCCTCCAGCCGCCCGCCACCGCCACCGCCCACCTGTGGACCCGGGGCGCGCTGCGGCCCATGCCGCGCGGCCATGTCATGGGCGTCCCCGGCGACTTGGCGCCGCTCGCCGCCTCCGGGGTGCTCTCCGCCGAGGGCCTGGCCCGGATCGAGGCCGAGCGCGCGCTGCCGCCCGCCGAGATCGGCGAGGACATCGCCGTCGGCGCGTACGTCGCCGACCGGCTCGGCCGCGAGGTCGTCGACCGGCTCGTCGAACCGCTGCTCGGCGGCGTCTACGCGGGCAACGCCTACCGGATCTCCATGCGGGCCGCCGTGCCCCAGCTCTTCGAGGCCGCCCGCACCCACCCGCTGCTCGGCGACGGCGTACGGGACATCCAGCGCCGCGCCGCGGAGCAGCCCCGGGCGGCCGGCCCCGTGTTCGCCGGCATCGACGGCGGCATCGGACGCCTCCCGCTCGCCGTGGCGCGGGCCTGCCGCGAGGCCGGGGCGCGGATCAGCACCGGGACCCCGGTGCGCGAGGTCTTCCGTACCACCGCGGGCTGGCGGGTCGTCGCCGACGGCGGCGAGGTCATCGACGCCGACGCCGTGGTCCTCGCCACCCCGGCCGGGCCCGCCGCCCGGCTGCTGGACGCGCTCGCCCCGGCCGCCGCCGCCGAGCTGCGCACCGTCGAGTACGCCTCGATGGCCCTGGTCACGATGGCCTTCCGGCGCTCCGAGCTGCCCGCCGCGATCGCCGGGGGCGGGGCCAGCGGATTCCTCGTACCGCCCGTGGACGGCCGTACGATCAAGGCGTCCACCTTCTCCAGCAACAAGTGGGCCTGGGCGGGCGCCGACCCCGAGCTGTTCCTGCTGCGCACCTCGGTGGGCCGGCACGGCGACGAGGCGGACCTCGGCCGGGACGACGCCGATCTGGTGGAGGTCTCCCTGCGGGACCTCGGCGAGGCCGTCGGCCTGGCGGCCCGGCCGGTGGCCTCCACCGTCACCCGCTGGGACGGCGGGCTGCCCCAGTATCCGGTGGGCCACCTGGCCCGCGTGGACCGGATCCGGGCCGCCGTCGCGGCCCTGCCGGGCCTCGCCGTGTGCGGCGCCCTCTACGACGGCGTGGGCATCCCCGCCTGCGTGGCGAGTGCCACCCGGGCCGCCGACGTGGTGATGGCCACGTTGGGCGCCCCGTTGGGCACCCCTGGCGCCGACCACTGATCAGCACACGGGACAATGGACACATGACTGCACCAGAGAAGATTCCCAACGCGGGGAAGAAGGCGAAGGACCTCAACGAGGTCATCCGCTACACCCTGTGGTCCGTCTTCAAGCTGAAGGACGTCCTGCCGCAGGACCGCGCCGGTTTCGCCGACGAGGTCCAGGAGCTGTTCGACCAGCTGGCCGCCAAGGACATCACCGTCCGCGGCACCTATGACGTCTCCGGCCTGCGCGCCGACGCGGACATCATGATCTGGTGGCACGCCGAGACCTCGGACGAGCTGCAGACCGCCTACAACCTGTTCCGCCGCACCCGGCTCGGCCGCGCGCTGGAGCCGGTGTGGTCGAACATGGCCCTGCACCGCCCGGCCGAGTTCAACAAGTCGCACATCCCGGCCTTCCTGGCCGACGAGGTCGAGCGCGACTACGTCAGCGTCTACCCGTTCGTGCGCTCGTACGACTGGTACCTGCTGCCCGACGAGGACCGTCGCCGGATGCTCGCCGACCACGGCAAGATGGCCCGCGGCTACCCGGACGTGCGTGCCAACACCGTCGCGTCCTTCTCGCTGGGCGACTACGAGTGGATCCTGGCCTTCGAGGCCGACGAGCTGTACCGCATCGTCGACCTGATGCGTCACCTGCGTGCCTCCGAGGCCCGTATGCACGTCCGCGAAGAGGTGCCCTTCTACACCGGGCGCCGCAAGTCCGTCGCCGATCTGGTGGACGGGCTCGCCTGAGACCTCCCCTGGGGGGAAGGACCGGAAGACCGCTCTCGTGACTGAGGAGGGGCTTTCGGTGGATCGGGAGGCCTTGCCCCCGAAACGACGCAGCCGGAGATCCCGCCCGGAAGTTCAGACGACTGGCGGCAGCGGCACCCTGCGGGTGCCCGCTGCCCGGTCGTCCAGCGACACCGGTGCGGGCTCCGGATGCGGCGCACACGTGACACTCCCCTTCGGGGTGTCACCGGTCAGGATGTACCGCTCCACGTGCCGGTCCACGCAGTCGTTGCGTCCGCCGGCCACTCCGTGGGCGCCGGCACCGGCCTCCGTGACCAGCGCGGCCGCTCCGCCGAGCCGCCGCCTCAGCTCCAGCGCACCCGGGTACGGGGTCGCGCCGTCCCGTTCCGCCGCGACGATCAGCGTCGGCGGCAGGGGCGTCGCCCGCGGGCCCACGTCGACCGGGCGCTGCCGCAGCCGCTCCGCCACCGGCCAGTACGCGCACGGCAGGTTCAGGAAGGCGTTCGCCCAGGTCTCCAGGGGCGCCCGGCGGGCCAGTTCGGTGTGGTCGCGGTCCCAGGTCTCCCAGTCGGCGGGCCAGGGGGCGTCGTTGCACAGCACCGCCGTGTACAGCGCCGTCGCGTTCTCGGCCTCGGCCGCCGCGCGCGCCGCCGCCACCGGGTCCGGGTCGGGCCCGGCCAGGGCGGCCAGCGGGGCCGGATCGCCGTCCAGGAAGGCGCTCAGGGCCGCCGCCAGCTCCGGCCAGACCTCGTCGTAGTACGCGGCCCGGAGGGCGGCCGCCCGCAGCTCGCCGGTGCCGGCCACCCCGCCCGCCGGAGTGCGGGCCACCGCCGCCCGGACGCGCTCGTGACTGGCCCGCACGGCGGCCGGGGTGGCACCGAGGCGGTACGTGGCGTGGTGCCGGGCCGCCCAGGCGCGGAAGTCGTACCAGCGGCGCTCGAACCCCGCCGCCTGGGCGAGGTTGTCGCGGTACCAGACGTGCCGCGGGTCCGGGTCGACCGCCGAGTCGAAGACCATCCGGCGCACGTGGCCCGGGTAGAGCGTGGCGTACACCGCTCCGAGGTAGGTGCCGTAGGAGGCGCCCATGAAGGTCAGCTCCCGCTCGCCGAGCGCGGCGCGCAGCACGTGCAGGTCCCGGGCGTTGTTGAGGGTCGTGTAGTACGGGAGGGCCGCGCCGCCCCGTCGCGCGCAGCCGCGGGCGTAGGCCAGGGCGGCGGCGACGCGCTCCCTCTTGTACGCGGCCGAGGGGTCCGCCGGGACCTGGGTGGGGGCCTTGGGGCGGGCCGCCGGGTCCTGGCAGGACAGCGGGGCGGAGCGGCCGACGCCGCGCGGGGCGTAGCCGACGAGGTCGTAGGCGGCGGCGACGCGGCGCCAGGCGGGGCGGTCGGCGAGCAGCGGGAAGTACATGCCGGAGGCGCCCGGCCCGCCGGGGTTGAAGACGAGGGAGCCCTGGCGGGCGGCGCGGCCCTCGCGGGTGGCGGTGACCCGGCTGACGGCGAGGGAGATCTGCGGTCCGTCGGGCCGGGCGTAGTCGAGCGGGACGCGCAGGGCGGCGCACCGGACGGGGGCGGACAGCCCCTCGGCGGCGGGACAGGTCCGGAAGTCGAGCGCCCGGTGACCGGCCGCGACGCGGCGGGCGACGCGTTCGGCCCCGGCGTTCTCGGCCGCGACCGCGGTGGCGGGGGCGGTGGTGGCTGGCGGCTGGGCCGCCGGGGCCGCCGGGGCCGGGGAGGCCGGTGGGGCGAGGGTGAGGGTCAGGGCGAAGGCGAGGGCCGCCCCGGCGAAGGCGGGGCGTACGAGCGGCATCCGCATGGCGGCCCCTTCATCTCATCGGCTGGTCCGATGAGATTCCGGGGCCGCCTCCCGGCCAAGGAGCACCGCCGGGTGTCGTCCGTGATTGCCCCCGTTGCCGTAGCGCGGACGGGTCAGGAGCTGCTGGAGCAGCTGGAGCTGGACGATCCGCAGCTCGAACCGCCGCTGGAGCAGCTGCTGGAGGAGGACCCGCAGCCGGACGACCCCGAAGACCCGCAGCCGGAGCCCGACGAGCCACAGCCGGATCCGGAACTCCCGCCACAGCCGGAGCTCCCGCCGCAGCCGCTGGAGCCGCCGCCGGACCCGCCGTCGACGCTCGCGCACCACACGACCGGCAGCGCGTCGGCGGAGGACGACCCCCACGAGGAGTGGGAGTCGTGGGAACCGGCGGAGCGGGAGCGGTGCTGCCCGGCCTGGGCCGCCGCCAGCCGGGTGCCGCGAGCGGCCGGCACCAGCTGCTCGCGCAGGTACGGGTCACGCAGCCCCCGCAGCCCGAACAGGGCCGTCTGCACGTGCGGGGTCTGGTCCGTCAGATGGGTGGACCGCATCGCGCGCAGCGCCGTCCGCCCCGCCGGGGTGATCCGCCGCTTGGCCCGCGCGGCGGCGGCGACGCCCACGACGAGCCCGCCGATCAGCACGGGGAACACCTTGACGAGGAACGGCAGGTGGAACCCGGGCTCCAGCGCGAACCCGACGAAGGTCAGCACCAGCGAGACCGGCAGCAGGGCCCCGCACAGCGCGGCCTGGGCCAGACCCCAGCGCCGCCACCGCCGCGCGGCGCCGGGCGGGCTGATCAGCCCGCGCTCGGCGAGCGCGTCCCCGATCTCCTGGATCGCGGGGTCGGTCATGGCCGCGTACCGCACCTGGTAGAGCCAGCCGGACGGGGCGTTCGCGTACGCCTGGAGGACGGCGCGCTCGGCGACGTCCACGGCCCGCGCCCCGGGCCGTACCTGCACGATGCCCGGGCCGCCGACCACCATCCGCTGGTCGCCCAGCAGCGAGACGAGCGCGGCGTCGACGACGGCGCCGGGGCCGCCCGCCATGAAGGCGGCCTCGGACAGGTCGAGCGGTGGGTGCGCGGGGCCGCCCGGCGCGGGCCGGGAGCGGCGCAGGCCGCGCAGCAGCAGCACCGTGGAGGTGATGACGGCGATCCAGACCGCCCAGGCGAGGAGGTTCATGCCGCTCTCCCCACGAGGGCCCGGGCCCAGCGCACGATCCGGCGGGGCGGGCGCGTCCCGGCCCGCTCCTGCCACCAGGCGGTGAGCCGGCGCCGGTCGGCGGGGTCCGCCGGCAGCTCCCGGATCAGCAGGTGCTCGGCGAAGTCCAGCGCGTCGCGGCGGTATCCGCCGGTCATGGGGCGGTTGCGGGCGTACGCGAGGAACGCCTCGCGGTACGCCTTCTCGCCGCCCAGGATGCCGGGGAGCTCCGGCGCCACCTTGGCCACGACCCCGGCCCGCTTGGCGGCCAGCGACCGAGACTGCACCCGGATCCGCTGCCGGTCGAAGCCCTCGGGCACCGGCGTCCCCGCCACCAGCGCGGACAGCAGCGCGGCCTGCGCCAGCCCGACCCGGGTCCGCGCGGCGTCCGGCGCGGCGTCCGTCGAGGCGTCCGGCACGGGGTCCGCTGCGGAATCCCGGGAAGGGGCGCGGAGGGAGGCGGAGGGACGGGACCGCGCGGGGTCCAGCACGCCGCGGATCGCCTCCAGCTCCCCGGCGAGCTCGCCCTCCGGGGGGAAGTCGTCGTCCCGCTCCAGCAGCACGCCCGGCGGGTCCACCCGCCGCCGCAGCTGCGCGAGTACGTCCAGCACCACGCCCGGCACGGGGTGCGCGTGGGTGTCGTGCCACACGCCGTCCCGCTCGAACCCGCCCGCGACGTGCACGTACGCCAGCGCCTCCAGCGGGATCGCGTCCAGTACGGCGGCCGGGTCCTCGCCCCGGTTCACCCGGTTCGTGTGCAGGTTCGCCACGTCGATCAGCAGCCGCACCCCGGTGCGCTCGACCAGCTCCGACAGGAACTGGCCCTCCGTCATCTCCTCCCCGGGCCACGAGATCAGCGCGGCGATGTTCTCCAGCGCCAGCGGCACCGGCAGCGCGTCCTGCGCGATCCGCACGTTCTCGCACAGCACGTCCAGCGCGTCCCGGGTCCGCGGCACCGGCAGCAAGTGCCCCGCCTCCAAGGCCGGCGCGGGCGTCGTGGTCCGTACGAACGCGATGTGCTCGGTGACCAGCGGCGCCCCCAGCGCCACCGCCCGCTCGCCGAGCGCGGCCAGCTTCTCCGGGTCGGGCCGGTGCGCGCCGCCGAGACCCAGCGAGACGCCGTGCGGTACGACCCGGACACCGCGCTCGCGCAGCCGCAGCAGCGAAGCCGGCAGATGGCCCGGGCAGATGTTCTCGGCCACGACCTCGACCCAGTCCAGCCCCGGCAGCCGCTCCACGGCGTCCGCGATCTCCGGCCGCCAGCCGATGCCCACCCCCAGGTGTGCCATGGGCTTCATGTCCCCTCGCCCCCCTCATCGGTCCGTGTGCCCATGTCATCGCCACGGCCGGGGCGCGCCAACCACCGCGGCCGGACGTTCAGAGGAACATTTGAGGTTCCGGCGGTCCCGCCCTCACAGCCGGGCCCGCAGCGCCGGATGGTCCGAGACCACCGTGGCGCTGCCGGGCGCGATCTCCGTGAAACCGGCGTCCCGTACGACCGGCAGACCGCTCCCGCTCAGCCGCGCCCACCGCTCGCGCGGGGCCGTCCGTACGGCCAGCCGGAAACCGCAATCCCGCCAGGCGGTCCGCTCCGCGCCGGTCAGCTCCCACCACGCCAGCTGGGCCGCGTGCCCGGCCTGGGCCATCGCCTTGCCTGCGGACATCTCCAGATCCGGGTTCAGCCACAGCACCGCGATCCCGTCCGGCGCCGGAGCGACCGGCTCCGGGTCGTCGAGGTCGGTCCCCGAGACCTGGAGCTTGGCCAGTTCCTTCGGCCACCCGTCGAGCGGGACCGGGGGGAACACCCGTACCTCCGCCGCGTCACCGTGCACCGTGACACCCGGCAGGGTCTCGGCCTTGCGCCACTCCCCGCCGCGCGCCCGCCGGACCACCTTGCGGATCCGCGCGTCCTGCCAGTCGCGGACCGCCCCGGCCCATTCGCCCTCGCCGAGCGCCCGCTCGTCGCTCAGCAGCACCAGCACCGCGCGGGCCGCCGTCTCCAGCGCGTCGGTACGGGCCGGGGGTTCGGCCTTCTCGATCCGCACGACCAGGGGGAGCACGAACTGCGGTGCCTCGTCGCGGGCGATCCGCTCCGGCCGGAACGGACTGTCCGCGCCGACGGCGGGTACCGGGGTGCTGTCGTCGTCGTGATGCGTGTCCGGGCTGCTCATCGCGCTGTTCATCCCCTGCTCATGCCGCTGTTCATCCTCGCAAAGGATGCCAGCCTCCCCCTTCAGGATGATGCCGAGGGGGCTCGGGCCGGGCGAGGATCGAACCCATGAAGAGTGATCTTTTCGCGTCCGAGCACCTCGCCCAGCCGTCCGCCGCCCCGGGCATGACCCTGCAGAACGCCAAGTCCGTGAAGTACACCGTCAACGGTGAAATGCTGGCCCGTCAGGGCTCGATGGTCGCCTTCCGCGGCAACCTCCAGTTCGAGCGCAAGGGCCAGGGCATAGGCGGCATGCTCAAGCGCGCCGTCACCGGTGAGGGCCTGGCGCTGATGTCCGTACGCGGCCAGGGCGACGCGTGGTTCGCGCACCAGGCCGGCAACTGCTTCATCATCGACTTCGAGCCCGGCGACGCCCTGACCATCAACGGCCGCAACGTGCTCTGCTTCGACCCGACCCTGTCCTACGAGATAAAGATGGTGAAGGGCGCCGGCATGACCGGCGGGGGCCTCTTCAACAGCGTCTTCACCGGCACCGGCAAGCTCGCCGTGGTCTGCGACGGCCACCCGATCATCATCCCGGTCACCGCCCAGAACCCGGTCTACGTGGACACGGACGCGGTCGTCGGCTGGAGCGCCCAGCTGGAGACGGGCCTGCACCGCTCCCAGTCCGTCGGCTCGATGATCCGCGGCGGCTCGGGCGAGGCCGTCCAGCTGATGCTGCGCGGCGAGGGCTTCGTCATCGTCCGCCCGAGCGAGCTGACGGAAACCCCGGCCGCGCACTGAACCGGACCCCACCGAAGACGACGGCCGTGCGACGGGACGCCATGCGACTGGACGCCGTGGGACGCCGCTACGGCGTCCGGGGGCCCTGGGTGCTGCGCGGGGTCTCGCTGGAGCTGCCGCCCGGCGCGCTCATCCGCGTCGAAGGACGCAACGGCGGCGGCAAGTCCACGCTGCTGCGGCTCGTGGCCGGCATCGACACCCCGACCGAGGGAAGCATCACCGGCCGCCCGCGCCGCACCGCGTACGTGCCCGAGCGCTTCCCGGCCGTCCTGCCGCTCACCGCGGAGGCCTACCTCGGCCACCTGGGCCGGGTCCACGGGCTGGCGCGCGCCGAGGCCGCGCGCCGGGCGGCGCAGTGGCTGGAGCGGTTCGGCGCGGCCGGGCACGCCCGCACCCCGCTGGCCGAACTGTCCAAGGGGACCAGCCAGAAGGTGGCCGTCGCCCAGGCCCTGCTGGCCGGGCCGGGGCTGCTCGTCCTCGACGAGGCGTGGACCGGGCTCGACGTGCCCGCGCGCGCCGAGCTGGACCGGGCCGTGGCCGAGCGGACCGCCGCCGGGGGCACGGTGCTGTTCGTGGACCACGACCCGGCGCGGCTCGCCGGGGCGCCCGACCGGCACTACCGGGTCGAGGGGGGCGCGTTGGAACCCGTACGGCAGGACGCCGGGCCCGGGCCGCGCGTGCGGATCGAGGCCGCCGGACCGCCCGGCGCCGTCCCGCCTCCCGGCCTGGCGGCCGAGCCCCTGCCCGCCGGGGGGTTCCGGCTGACCGTGCCCGCCGGCCGGTCCGACGCGGTGCTGCGCGAACTGCTCACCGCACGCCCTTCCTGGCACATCCGGAACGTGAGTGACCTGCCGTGACCGCTCTGCTGCGCTATCACGGCGCGCTGTTGCTGCGCTCGCAGCGCTGGCTCGCGCCGGTGCTGCTGTACGCCGCCTTCCTGGCCGTCGGGTTCCGCCCCGGGGATCCCGTACCGGACTCGCTGGGCTACTCGGCCGCCGCGCTGGTCCCGGTGACGGCCTGGCTGGTGCGGATCTGCCTCTCGGTCGAACCCGACGCGGCGCGGGACTGCGCGGCCGCCGCGGCGGGCCCGGTACGGGTGCACGCGGCGGCCCTGCTCACCGGGCTGGGCTGGGGCGCCGGCGCGGGGGGCCTCGGCGCCGTCGCGGTGCTGCTGCTCGGCGGCCGCGAGGGGTCGCAGCTCCCGGCCGCCGCCCTGGCAGGGGCCGCGTCGGTGCTGGTGTGCGCGCTGACGGGCGCGGCCGTGGGCGCGCTGTGCGGGCGGCCGCTGCTGAAGGCCCCCGGGTACGCGGTCGCGGCGGCGGGCCTCGGCAGTCTGCTGGCCCTGGTCACGGCGGGCTCACCGGCCCGGGTGGCGGTCAGCGCACTGGTGGGCGGCTCGGTGGCGCTCCCGCTGGGAGCGCTGGCGGGCGCGGCGGCGCTGGCCTGCGCGGCGGGCGCGGCCGCCTGCCTGGTCGCCGCGCGGCGGGGGTGAGTACGCTCGGGGGCATGGACCAGGCCGAGCCGACCGAGTCGTACTGCCCCGCGCCGGCGGCGCCCGCCCGTGTCGTGGCGGGACCGCCGTACGCGGACTGCCTGGAGTGCGGCGAGCCCACCGAGTACGGGGTCCGGACCGCCGGCGTGGTGCTGTGCCCGGTCTGCGAGTGGCAGGATGCCCAGCGCACCGCCTGCTCCGGCTAGGGCCGAAAGGCCGGCCCTAGGTACCCATGAGCTCGGAGACCTTCACGAAGCGGTAGCCGCGCTTGCGCAGTTCCGGGACGATCGTGCGGATGGCCTCCTCGGTGACGGGCGCCGCGCTGCGGGTGCAGTGCATGACCACCAACGAGCCCGGCTTCACCCCGGCCAGGACCTGCTCGGCCACCGCGTCCGGGTCCTTCGCGAAGGCGTCCCCGCTGACCACGTCCCACTGCACCGCCGTGACCTTGGCCGTGGACAAGGCCCGCAGGGCCTGGTCGTCGTAGCAGCCGCCGGGGAAGCGGAAGTACGGGACGGTGTTGACCGCGCCCGCCTTGCGGAAGGCGTCGAAGGCCCGGTCCACGTCGGCTCGGGCGGCGGCGCCGTCGAGCGTGGGGAGCCCGTAGCAGGGGGACTTGAAGGCGTGGTGGCTGTACGAGTGGTTGGCGATCTCGAAGTTCGGGTCGGTGCCGATGGATTTGGCCTGGTCCGGGTACTCCTCGGCCCAGCGGCCCGTCATGAAGACCGTCGAGGGCACCTTGAGCGCCCGTAGCGTGTCGATCAGCCGGGGGTTGTCGAAGTGCTCCCCGCCCGCCGCGCGCGGTCCCTGATCGGAGGTCATGTCCGCGTCGAAGGTCAGGGCGACGGTCTTCTCGGTCTTCTGCCTGGCCCGCTCGAAGACGGGGGTCAGACCGCCCGGGCCGGGGGCCAGCGTCGGGGCCTTGCCGGGGGCGCCGGCCCGCGGGAGCGCGGAGGCCGGTCCGGCGGCGGGGGCGGGGGCGGAGGCCTGGGCCGACGCGGAGGCGGACGCGGAGGCCGAGGGGGTGGCGGACGCGCCGAGCCGGGCCTGGCCGGCGCCGCCGTTCGAGGGACCGGCGCCGCCCCCGCAGCCGGCGAGGACGGCGCCGAGGGCGCCACTGAGGACGGCCGCGGCCGCCGCTTTGCGCAGGGAAGAGGTCACCTACGCAAAATATATGACTATGTGGCAATCAGACGGGCACGGCACTCCTCCACGTCGAACCGGGCCTCCGGGTACCGCGGACCGATGAGCTCCAGATGCTCCCGCAGCAGGGTGGCGACGGCCCAGTCGCGGTACCACTTGCGGTCCGCGGGGACGACGAACCACGGCGCGGCGTCCGTGGAGCACCGCTCCAGCGCCAGTTCGTAGGCCTCCTGGTACGCGGGCCACAGCGCCCGCTCGTCGATGTCGGACGGGGCGAACTTCCAGTGCTTGGACGGGTCGTCCAGCCTTCGCAGGAGCCGCTCGCGCTGCTTCTCGTAGCTGATGTGGAGGAAGACCTTCACCACGGTCACCCCGTCCCGCGCGAGGGACTCCTCGAACCGGTTGATCTGCGCGTAGCGGTGGTTCACCTCGCTGCGGGACACCAGTTCGCGGACCCGGGCGATCAGCACGTCCTCGTAGTGCGAGCGGTCGAAGACGCCGATCTCGCCCGGCTTCGGGAGGGCGCGGGCGATCCGCCACAGGAAGGGGTGCGACCGCTCCTCGTCCGTGGGCGCCTTGAAGGCCCTGATCCGGCAGCCCGCGGGGTTGAGCGGGCCGGTCACGCGCTTGACCGTGCCGCCCTTGCCGCTGGTGTCCATGCCCTGGAGGACGAGGAGCACCCGGCGGCGGTCGCCCGCGGTGCTCGCGGCGAAGAGCCGCTCCTGGAGGGAGGCGAGGGGCTCCGCCATCCGGGCGATCGCTTCGAGCCCGGCCGCCTTGCGGGCGGGGCCGGCGGGGGTCCCGGCGGGGTCGAAGCGGCGCAGGTCCAGCCGCTCGCCCGCCGGTACGCGCAACAGCTCGCGCAGCGGCGGGTGCGGAGCCTTGTCACGGTGCTTCCCGCCGTGCTTCCCGCCGCGCCCCTTGCCGTGCTTCCCGCCGTGCTTCTCGCCCTCGTCCTTGGCCACCGCAGCCCCCATCCGGGTCGGTTCCCTCCGATCCTGCTACGGATCGGACGGCGCCGCGACGGGAGCTCAGTGCCAGGGACCGGTGACCGCGAAGGTGGTGCCGGGGGAGTAGGCGTTGACGTACATCGTCCGCCGGTCGGGGGAGAAGGTGACCCCCGCGAACTCGCCCCACGCGGGGGCCCCGGGCGCGCCGATGTCGTCGGCGTTGCGGGCGACCGGGTAGACCTCGCCGTCCCGGGTCACGCCGAACACGTACTGCGCCCCGCCGCCGTCCTCGCACACCATCAGGCCGCCGTCGGGGGCCAGGCAGATGTTGTCGGGGGAGTCCCCGGGCAGTTGGACGTCGGTGGCCGGGCCGAAGAGCACGTCCAGCCGGACCGTGCCGCGCCGCGGGTCGTGGAACCACACCTGCCCGTGGTGGTCGGCGCCCGCGCCCTCGCCGCCGCGGGCGTAACTGGAGACGAAGTGGACGCCGCCGTCGCCCCAGTAGCAGCCCTCCAGCTTCTGGGCGTGGGTGATCCCGCCCGGGCCGAAGTCCTGGAAGCGGATGGGGGTCCCGGCGGCCGAGGGGTCGGGTACGGGGACCCACTCCACCGGGAACTCCGCCCCGGGCTCGGCCACCACGGACAGGTCCGGCACCCCGGGGACGCGCAGGGCCTCCAGCGCGCCGCCGGCCCGGAGCGAGCCGGGACCGCCCAGCGGGCGGGCCGGGAGGAACCGGTAGAACAGGCCGAAGGGCTTGACGAAGGCGTCCTCGGTCTCGTAGACGACCCCGCGGTACGGATCGACGGCGACGGCCTCGTGAGCGAACCGGCCCATCGCGGTGAGGGGGACGGCGCCGCAGCGGTACGGGTCGGCGGGGTCCACCTCGAAGACGTACCCGTGGTCCTCGGCGTACCCGGCGTCGCCGCCCGCCCGGTCCTCGGTCTCCTCGCAGCTGAGCCAGGTGTTCCAGGGGGTGCGGCCCCCCGCGCAGTTGACGGCGGTCCCGGCGAGGGCGACGCGCTCGGCGGTGACCCGGCCGGTGGCGTCCAGTTCGAGGAGGGTGCAGCCGCCGAGGGCCCGGGGGTCGTACGTCAGCCCCTCGACGGCGGGTACCCGCAGGGGGGCGGTGACCCGGTTCTCGTGGTTGCGGACGAGGCGGACGCCGTGGCCGGGCGCGCGGAAGGCGGCCATGCCGTCGCAGTTGGCGGGGACGGCGCCCTCACCGGAGCGCAGCGGGGCGCCGGCCCGGGAGAGCACCCGGTACGAGAACCCCGCGGGCAGATCGAGCAGCCGGTCCGGGTCGGGCAGCAGCGGCCCGTACCCCCGGGTGACCGGCGTGGCGCCGGCCGTTCCGGTGAACAGCGCGCCGAGCGCCCCGCCGAACGTGATGCCGGCGGCGGCGAGCAGGCTGCGTCGGGTCACGGACATCGGCAACTCCCAGCACTGGCGCAGGACGTGTGACCGGGCCGTGGTACCACGTGTCCCCGCCCCCGCGCCCCCGACGCGGTCGCACCTGCCGCGCCGTCACCCCACCGGGTGGCGGCGGGGCCGTGATCCGCCCGGGCCCGGCCTGATCCGCCCGGGCCCGGCCCCGGGCCCACGGCCGGGACGGGAGCCCGGGCCGTGGCGGGGCCGGCGGCCGGCCGGGATCAGATCAGCTCGGCGGAGAGCGTGATCGTCGTACCCGTCAGGGCCTGGCTGACCGGGCAGTTCTTCTTGGCGTCCTCGGCGGCGGCGGCGAAGCCCTCGGCGTCCAGGCCGGGGACCTCGGCGCGCACCGTCAGGTGGATGCCGGTGATGCCCTCACCGGGCTGGAAGGTGACGTCGGCCTTGGTCTCCACCCGGGTGGGAGGGGTGCCGGCGCCGTCCAGGCCGTGCGAGAGGGCCATCGAGTAGCAGCTGGAGTGCGCGGCGGCGATCAGCTCTTCCGGGCTGGTCTTGCCGTTGGCGGCCTCGGCGCGCGAGGGCCAGGAGACGTCGAACGAGCCCTGGCCGGAGGAGTCGAGGGTGACGACGCCGGAGCCCTTGAGGAGGTTGCCCTCCCAGTTGGTGTGGGCGGTACGCGTGGTGGCCATGGTGGATCCCTTCGCAGAAGTGGCAACGGCCGGGCCGCCCGTACCGGAACCCTGCGGATCCGTACGGGCGATCGGCCCGGCGTCCCCAAACCTACTGGGACACCAGCGGCTTCGCGTCGCGTGCCAGCGCGGTGAGCCGCGATATGGCGCGGAAGTACTTCTTGCGGTAGCCGCCGTTCAGCATCTCTTCACTGAACAGCCGGTCGAAGGGGACCCCCGACGCCAGTACCGGCACCTCGCGGTCGTACAGCCGGTCCGCCAGGACGACCAGCCGCAGCGCCGTCGACTGGTCCGGGACGGGGCCGACGTCCGTCAGGCAGACGGCGGATATCCCGTCCGTCAGGGCCCCGTAGCGGCTCGGGTGCACCTGGGCCAGGTGCTCCAGCAGGCCGGGGAAGTCGTCCAGGCTCGCGCCCGGGGTCGCGTACGCGGCCTTGGCGACCTGCTCGTCCGAGAACGGGGCCGGGGCCTCGGGCAGGCCTCGGTGGCGGTAGTCCTGGCCGTCGATGCGCAGCGGCCGGAAGTGCGCCGACAGCCCCTGGATCTCGCGGAGGAAGTCGGCGGCGGCGAAGCGGCCCTCACCGAGCTTGCCGGGCAGCGTGTTGGAGGTCGCGGCGAGCGCCACGCCCTGCTCGACCAGCCGGCTCAGCAGCGAGGACACCAGCACGGTGTCGCCCGGGTCGTCCAGCTCGAACTCGTCGATGCACAGCAGCCGGTGCTCGCCCAGGGTCCGCACGGTCTGCTGGAAGCCGAGCGCGCCGACCAGGTTGGTCAGCTCCACGAAGGTGCCGAAGGCCTTCAGCGCGGGCTCCGCCGGGGTGGCGTGCCACAGGGAGGCCAGCAGGTGGGTCTTGCCGACGCCGTAGCCGCCGTCGAGGTACACCCCGCGCGGGCCGGCCGCCGGGGCCGCGGGCTTGCGGCCGAACCAGCGCCGCTTGCCGGAGCCGCTCGCGTGCGCCCCGCCCAGACCGGCCGCGAAGCCGCTCAGCACGGTGACGGCCTCGGCCTGGCTCGGCTGGGTGGGGTCCGGGTCGTACGTGTCGAAGCGCACCGAGTCGAAACGCGGCGGCGGCACCATCTCGGCGACCAGGCGCTCGGCGGGCACGTGCGGCGCGCGGGCGCACAGGGCGAGCGGGCCCGCTTCGGTTATCGGCGGCTGCCCACCGGCGGGACCAGAGGTCGAGAGAGAGGTTGACACAGCCCTTAACTCTACGGGGCGTGTCAGACTGCACCGATGCGACGCCTGTTCCCTGTGACCGATCAGACATCGGCGACCCAGCCCCCCGCGCCCCAGGGCGACCGGGAGTGGTCGCTGGACGAGCTCGCGGAGGCCTACGCGTACCCCCCGCTCGCCGAGGACGCCCACTGGCTGCGGGCGAACATGGTCTCCACCCTCGACGGGGCCGCCCAGCACGAGGGGCGCTCCCAGCCCATCTCCGGCGAGAGCGACATGCGCATCTTCGGAACCCTGCGGGCCCTGGCCGATGTGGTGGTCGTCGGTGCGGAAACGGTTCGCCAGGAGGGCTACCGCCCGGCCCGGGCCCGGGCGGACTTCGCGGCCCGCCGCGAGGCCGCCGGCCAGGGCCCCGCCCCCGCCATCGCGGTGATCACCGCCAGCATGGACCTGGACTTCTCGCTGCCGCTGTACACCAGCCCGCTCGTACCCACCCTGGTGCTCACCGGCTCCGCCGCCCCCTCCGACCGGGTGGCCGCCGCCACCGCGGCCGGGGCCGAGGTGGTCGTCGCCGGTGACGGGGCCGCCGTGGATCCCGCCCGGGCCGTACGGGAACTCGCGCTGCGGGGCATGCGGCGCCAGCTCACCGAGGGCGGGCCCCGGCTGCTGGGCCAGTTCGTGGCCGCCGACGCGCTCGACGAGCTGTGCCTGACGATCTCCCCGATGCTCACGGCGGGGGACGCCCAGCGCATCTCCGGGGGCCCCTCCGTCGCCGTTCCGCACCGGCTGGCGGCCGCCTCCGTACTGGAAGAGGCCGGGTTCCTCTTCACGAGCTACCGTCGGATCTGAGAAGCGGCGGAATTCACCGTTCCGCTTAGCTTCCACTGGGCACATATACCTGCGCGGCTCCGTGTGACAGCGGGGCAGGATGGTTTCCGCAGGGGCCGGCCGACCGGCCTCGGCCCATGAAGGAGAGGGCGTCCGTGTTCACGAGCGTATTGATGATCGAGCAGCCGCTCACCCCGGTCGACGTGGACTTCGTCACCACCCTCCACGGAGACGACCAGGTCTCCTTCGTCGTCCTCATGCGGCCCCGGGGCGACCAGGACCGACTGCTGCGCGCCATCGACGACGTGGCGCTCGGCGAACTGCCCGAGGCCCTCCACGAGCGCGACGAACCGGAGGGCGAGGCCGCCCGCGGCCCCGCTGAGCAGGCCCTGGAGCACTCCCTGGCCGCCCTGCGCAGGAAGGGCGCCACGGCCGTCGGGCAGATCATCGAGCAGCACCCCCTCGACAGACTCAAGACCGTCGTCGAGGAGACGGGCGCCGACGAAGTGATCGTTCTGACCGCCCCGCACTTCGTGGAGGAGTTCTTCCACCGGGACTGGGCCTCCCGGGCGCGGCACAAGGTCGGCGTTCCGGTGCTCAAGCTCTTCGCCCACAACGAATAGGCTGACGTCCGACACCCCCACCCGGGTGCCGAGCAAGACCGCGACACTTTTCCGACGTACCGACCCGCACCTGGGGGAGAACCCGTATGACGCCGCCCGGCCTGCCGACCGCCATGGAACGACCGCACTTCATCGGCATCGGCGGCGCCGGTATGTCCGGCATCGCGAAGATCCTCGCCCAGCGCGGCGCCGAGGTCGCCGGCAGTGACGCCCGTGACTCCGAGACCGCCCAGGCGCTGCGTGCCCACGGCGCCACGGTCCACATCGGCCACGCCGCCGCTCACCTCGCCGCCGACTCCACCTGCGTGGTCGTCTCCAGCGCCATCCGCTCCGACAACCCGGAGCTGGCCCGCGCCGCCGAGCTCGGCATCCCCGTGGTGCACCGCTCCGACGCCCTCGCGGGCCTGATGGACGGCCTGCGTCCGATCGCCGTCGCCGGTACGCACGGCAAGACCACCACCACCTCGATGCTGGCGGTGTCCCTCTCGGCCCTGGGCCTGGACCCCTCGTACGCCATCGGCGGCGACCTGGACGCCCCCGGCTCCAACGCCCACCACGGCGAGGGCGACATCTTCGTGGCCGAGGCGGACGAGAGCGACCGCAGCTTCCACAAGTACACCCCGCAGGTCGCGATCATCCTGAACGCGGAGCTCGACCACCACGCGAACTACGCGTCGATGGAGGAGATCTACGAGTCGTTCGAGACCTTCGTCGCCAAGGTCGTCCCCGGCGGCACCCTGGTCGTCGCCCACGGTCAGGCGGGCGCCGCCGAGATCGCCGCCCGGGTCGCCGGGAACGAGGGGCTGCGCGTCGTCACGTACGGCGAGGAAGAGGCCGCCGACGTCCGGATCACGAAGATCACCCCGCGCGGTCTCACCAGCGAGGTCACCGTGGTCATCGACGGCCGGATGCTCACCTTCACCGTCTCGGTCCCCGGCCGCCACTACGCGCACAACGCCGTCGCCGCCCTCGCGGCCGGTGTCGCGCTCGGCATCCCGGCGCACAACCTGGCCTCCGCCCTCGGCAAGTACACCGGGGTCAAGCGCCGCCTCCAGCTCAAGGGCGAGGCGGCCGGCGTACAGGTCATCGACTCCTACGCGCACCACCCGACCGAGATGAGCGCCGACCTGGAGGCCATCCGCGGCGCCGCCGGGGACTCCCGCATCCTGGTCGTCTTCCAGCCGCACCTGTTCTCCCGCACCCAGGAACTCGGCAAGGAGATGGGCCAGGCCCTCGCCCTCGCCGACTCGGCACTGGTCCTGGACATCTACCCGGCCCGCGAGGACCCGATCCCCGGGATCACCAGCGAGATCATCATCGCCTCGGCGCGCGCCGCCGGCGCCGACGTGACCGCCGAGCACGAGAAGGACGCCGTCGCCGACGTGATCGCGGGAATGGCGAAGCCGGGCGATCTCGTTCTCACCATGGGCGCGGGCGACGTCACGGACCTCGGTCCGCAGATCCTCGCCCGCCTGTCGAGCTGACGGCCAGAGGGAGCGGGAGAGTCATGTCGTACGAGGTTCAGAAGACGGACGAGCAGTGGCAGGCGGAGCTGACCCCGTCCGAGTACCAGGTGCTGCGCCTCGCGGGCACCGAGCCGGCCTTCCGCGGTGAGTACACGGACACCAAGCAGGAGGGCGTCTACTCCTGCCGCGGCTGCGGGTCCGAGCTGTTCCGCTCCACGGAGAAGTTCGAGTCGCACTGCGGCTGGCCGTCCTTCTTCGACCCGAAGGACACCGACGCGGTGGAGCTGATCGCGGACACCTCGCACGGCATGGTCCGTACCGAGGTCCGCTGCGCGAAGTGCGGCTCCCACCTCGGTCACGTGTTCGAGGGCGAGGGCTACCCGACCCCCACCGACCAGCGCTACTGCATCAACTCCATCTCGCTGCGGCTCACCCCCACCGAGGGCTGACCCGGCCGCCGTCCCGCCCGAGCCCGGCCCGGCCGGCCCGGGGGCCTCACCGAGGCCCCCGGCCCCGGATCAGGCCGAGCTCGGCGAACATCGCACGGCACCAGGACAGGGCCGTGTCGAGGTCGCCCCACTGGAGCTCCCCGGGATCCAGGTACGGGAACACGTACGGGTCCCTGACCTCGCCGGGCAGGTCCCCGGGCCGGCAGGTGTACGGGGGCCTGCCGTAGCTCGCCGCCTTGAACGCGGCGGCGGTCGCGGCGTCCTGCCCGTCCCACACGGCGAGCCACAGCCGGCGCAGCATCGCCGGATGGGCCACGGCGAAGATCAGCCGCCCCACGTCCAGCGGCTCGCCCGGTGTGATCACCCGGGCCACCCCCGAGTACACCGCGTCCTCCCCGGCCCGGGCCGTGAACCCGGACCAGATCTCCACCCCGTGCCCGGCCTCGATCAGCGCCGCGCACAGGGCGGCCAGCGCCAGGCCCCGGTTGCGGACCGAGCCGTGGGGCGTCTCGTGGGAGTACGCCGCCGGGATCAGGAACGTGACCACCTTGCCCCGCCGCGACACCCGCCGGGGCACCGAGTCCACCATGCACTCCGGCTCCCCGGCCAGGTAGGCGCCGATGTCCACCTCGCTGCCGGTGACGTCCCACACCGGCTCCAGCGACATCACCGGCGCCCCCAGCCCCGCCCGCTCGCGCAGCGCGCCGACCGTGATCCGCTGCTCCTGGAGCGGCAGGTGCCAGCCGTCGACGGCGAGGCGCAGCGCCTCCTCCCAGGTCGCCCCCGCCCACTCGGCCGTGCCGTGGCGCCCGTCGCCGTCCGGGATGCTCTCCGGGGCCCGGGCCGCATCGAGGAACTCCTGCCAGGACAGCATGGGCGCCAGCACCCGCTCCGTCATCCGAAGGACTCCGGCCGCGCGTCCTGCGGCTCCCGCTGCCGCTCCCGCCCCGGTGCGTCCAGCCCCAGCGCCGAGCGGTGGGCCGCCGACAGCCCGCGCGTCACCCGCCACTCCAGCACCTGCGCCACCGTCGCGCCCGCTTCGAGCAGCCGGGCGCCGTCGATGCCGGCCCGCGGCGAGAACGTCAGCGGCAGCCGCTTCTCGGCGGCCACCGCGCGCAGCCGCCGCACCTCCTTCAGCAGCGCCCGGGCCTCCTCCCGCCTGGAAGGGGCGCCCGCCAGCACCAGCCGGTACTCCAGCCGCTGGTCGATCGGCACGTCGATCACGACGAAGCGGTCCAGCGTGGCCGCGTCCAGCGCCTGCCGCCCCACGTACTGGTGGTCGCCGCCGTGACCGTAGGTGTTGCCCGTGGCGACCAGCCGGAAGTCCTCGTGCGCGGTCACCATCCCGTCGGCGAACGCGCAGGTGCGCAGTGCCAGCGCCTGGTTGAGCTCGCCGAGCAGCCCCGGATGGCCGTTGTCCAGCTCGTCCAGCAGCATCAGGCCACCGTGCTCGAACGCCCGCCGGAACGGGGTGTCGTGGTAGTGCCCGTGCGCGTCGAAGTACCCGAACACCTTGCTCATCGGGGTGGTCGGCCCCAGCGACAGGGCCTGGAGCTCCAGCCCCAGCGCGTCCGCCGCGTGCTTGGCCAGCATCGACTTGCCGGTGCCCGCCGGCCCGACGAGGAGCACGTGGCACCGCGCGTGCAGGGCGGTCAGCAGCTCCGGCAGCGCCCGGTGGGTCGCGGCCCGCACCCGGACCGCCCGCCGCCCCGGCAGCGACACCTCGATCACGGCCGGAGTGGCCTCGGCGTACGCCTTCGCCACCTCCTCGCGCACGGCCCGCAGCAGCTCCGGCCGGGCGGCCAGCAGCGCCTCCTGCGCCGCGTCCGAGGCGAGGGCGTGGACCAGGCCCTCGTGCTCCGCGAGCCGCGCGGCCAGCTCGGCGCCGACGGCCTCGGCCGCGGCCCGCTCCAGCCCGCGCCTCCGCGCCTCCTCCACGGCGGCCCGCGCCGCCCGCGCGGCCTGCCCGCCGGTGTGCTCCGCCACCTCCCGTACGAGCCGGGCCCGTTCCCCGTCGAGGGCGGCGGCCACCGCCCGCGAGAGCGCCGCCCGCTCCCAGCCGGCGAACACGTCCTGGGCCACCCGGCCCGCCAGCCTCTCCACCTCGGATCGCACCTTGGCCCGCATCGCGGACTCCCCCCTGAATCGCGGCGACGTCCGCCATTCATGCCCACGGAGCGGCCCCGTCACCCCCACCGTCACCCACCGGGGTCGCGCCGTCGAGGCGGCCCGTCAGCGCCCGGTGCGGTGTCCGGTGCGGCGACCGGCCCCGGAAGCGGGGAGAGTTCGGGCCACCTCGGCGGCGGGGGCTTCCGTTTTCCAGCTGTACGGCGCAGTGTCACGCGGGCAATGCCGACCGGTACCCCGCGACCGCTGTCCTTGGGTCGCCCCTCGACACCCCCTCACCCCGCAGAGGTCGACACCCATGGCAGAACTCAATCGCCGCAGGTTCCTGCAGATCGCGGGCGGCACCGCCGCCGTCGCGATGCTCAACGAGAGCATCGCGCGCGCGGCCGCCATTCCGGCGCAGGGCAGCACCGGGACGATCCAGGACATCGAGCACATCGTCGTCCTGATGCAGGAGAACCGTTCGTTCGACCAGTACTTCGGCGCGATGAAGGGCGTCCGGGGCTTCGGAGACCCGCGCCCGGTCCTCCAGGACAACGGCAAGTCCGTCTTCCACCAGTCCAACGGGACGAAGGACGTCCTCCCCTTCAATCCACAGGTCAACGACCTGGGCATGAAGTTCCTGGCGGGCCTGAACCACGACTGGGCCGGCGGCCACGCGGCCTACAACAACGGCAAGTACGACAAGTGGGTCCCGGCCAAGACGGCCACCACCATGGCGTACATGACGCGGAACGACATCCCGTTCCACTACGCGCTCGCCGACGCCTTCACGATCTGCGACGCCTACCACTGCTCCTTCATCGGAGCCACCGACCCGAACCGCTACTACATGTGGACGGGCCACACGGGCAACGACGGCACCGGCGGCGGCCCGGTCCTCGGCAACCAGGAGGCCGGCTACGGCTGGAAGACCTACCCGGAGCGCCTGGAGGCGGCCGGGGTCTCCTGGAAGATCTACCAGGACATCGGCGACGGCCTGGACGCGGCCGGCTCGTGGGGCTGGATCAGCGACGCCTTCCGCGGCAACTACGGCGACAACTCGCTGCTGTACTTCAACAACTACCGCAATGCCCAGCCGGGCAGCGCGCTGTACGAGAAGGCCCGGACGGGCACCAACGCCAAGGCGGGCGAGGGCTACTTCGACAAGCTCCGCGCGGACGTGGTGAACGGCACGCTGCCCCAGGTGTCGTGGATCGCGGCCCCCGAGGCGTTCAGCGAGCACCCGAACTGGCCGACGAACTTCGGCGCCTGGTACATATCGCAGGTCCTGGACGCGCTGACCGCGAACCCGGCGGTGTGGGCGAAGACGGCCTTCTTCATCACCTACGACGAGAACGACGGCTTCTTCGACCACGTGGTGCCGCCGTACCCGCCGGCGTCCGCCGCGTGGGGCCTGTCGACGGCCGACGTCACGAAGGACCTCTACGCCGGGGGCGGCGGCTACGCGGCCGGCCCGTACGGCCTCGGCCCGCGCGTCCCGATGATCGTGGTCTCCCCGTGGAGCAAGGGCGGCTACGTCTGCTCCGAGACGTTCGACCACACCTCGGTGATCCGCTTCATGGAGAAGCGCTTCGGCGTGCGGGAGCCCAACATCTCGCCGTGGCGCCGCGCGGTCTGCGGCGACCTGACCTCGGCGTTCGACTTCCAGCGGGCGGACGCGTCGCCCGCGGCCCTCCCGTCCACCGCGGGCTACGTCCCGCCGGACCACAACACCCACCCGTCCTACGTCCCGACCCCGCCGGCGACGGGCACCCTGCCCAGGCAGGAGGCGGGCTCCAAGCGGACGCGCGCGCTGGGCTACGCGCCGTACGCGGACGGCAAGGCCACGCCCTCCACCGGCCAGTTCACCCTGACCTTCTCCTCCGGCCCGGCCCTCGGCGCCCACTTCCACAGCACCTCGGGCAACCGTACGGACGGCCCCTGGCCCTACACGGTCGAGGCGGGCAAGACCCTCTCGGACACCTGGAGCACCAGCGCCTCCACCGGCAACCAGATCAACCTCACGGTGTGGGGCCCGAACGGCTTCCTGCGGACCTGGAAGGGCCCGGCGAAGAAGGCCGGCCCAGAGGTCACCGCCCGCCACGACGCGGCCACCGGCAACCTGACCCTGACGCTGACCAACTCCGGCTCGGCGGCGGTCAACCTGACGGTGTCCAACGCCTACGGCGGCGCCGCCAAGACCCTCCGCCTCGCGGCGGGCGGCACGGCCACGTACACGGCGGACCTGCGCGGGACGGGCCGCTGGTACGACGTCAAGGTCGTCTCCGACACGGACACCACCTTCCTCCGCCGCTTCGCGGGCCACGTGGAAACGGGCGCCCCGGGCATCTCCGACCCGGCGATCAAGACCGTCTGATCGCACTCCCAGGGGTGAAGAGCCCCGGGTTCCGCGCCCGCGAGGTTAACGCTTGCATTAACCTCGCGGGCGCGGCCCAATGGGAAGTGATCCTCGTCGCTGAGGTCGCGACGTGGTTCGAGACGCTGACCGAGTCGGACTGGGACAGCGCCGAACAGGTGGAAGACGCGGTGGAAGCCCTCGCGATGTTCGGGCCGACGCTCGGACGGCCGCTGGTGGACCGCATCAAGGGGTCGGACCAGCACCACATGAAGGAGCTGAGACCCGGCTCCTCGGGTGGCAGCGAGATCAGGATCCTGTTCGCGTTCGACCCGATCCGTCGTGCCGTGCTGCTCGTGGCGGGGGACAAGGCGGGAAACTGGCAGGGCTGGTACGAAGCGAACATCCCGCTCGCGGAGAAGCGCTACCAGGCCCATATCGCCGAGCTGGAGACCAGGGAGTACGAATGAGCGCCGTCGGCTGGGAGGAAGTCAAGCGCCAGGTGTATGAGCGCCGCGCGGCGGCCGGACTGCCGGTGCGGTCGGCCGCCGAGAAGCGGGCCGCCATGGACCGGCTGGTCGCCGAGGTCCGGGCGTACCGGCTCGCGGAGATCCGGCAGCAGCAGGCGCTGACGCAGAAGGACGTGGCCGAGACGATGGGCGTCTCCGCCCCTCGGGTGTCGGCGATCGAGAACGGTGAGACCGACCGCACCGAGGTGGCCACCCTGCGCTCGTACGTCGAGGCCCTCGGAGGGCGGCTCCGGGTCGTGGCGGACTTCGGCGACGCCGAGTACACGGTGGCCTGAAGGAGGCCGGGGCGGCCGGCCGGCACGGGCCGGTGTGACGTACGGCGTCGGTTCGCTCCGCTCCCGTCACGACGGGGCGGCGCCTGCGCCAACTGGGGCTCCGTGCCGCACTACTTGGACCCGCTGGAGTTCTCGTCCGCCTTCCTCGACGAGGCGTCGGTGGCCGTCGTCGCGGAGGCCGAGGCGCCCCTCGGGGGCGGGTACGAAAAAACCCCCGGGTCGCGAGGGGACCTCGCGACCCGGGGGATCAGGGTGAGTGACGGGACTTGAACCCGCGGCCACCTGGACCACAACCAGGTGCTCTACCAACTGAGCTACACCCACCACGAAGGGCGGCGTACCGCCCGTTCGATGTGCATGCACAGCATAGCTGATCAGAGGGGTGCTCCTGCCACGCGTTATCCGGCGGAGCGGCTCGCGGCCAGGGTGGCGGCGAGGCGTCCGGCGACCCCGTCCGCGCGGCGGGCGGCGTGCGCGACGGCAGCCGTCGCCAGCGCCTTGACCACCGGGTGCGGCCGGGTCCCGTCGCCCGCCAGCTCCGGCTGGAACAGCGTGGCCAGGAAGAACGGGTGCCCCGGCAGCTCCGCCATCCGGACCTGCCCGTCCTCGTCGTGCCCCGACAGCCGCAGCCCCCGCGCGGTGAGCGCGGGCAGGTGCCGGGGCGCCGGGCCGTAGTCGCAGTGGTAGCGCTCCATGGACCGTTCGGCGCCGAGCGCCGACTCGGCGAGCGATCCGGGCTCGGCCCGTACCAGCCCCTCGTGCCCGACGAGGGAACAGGCGAGCGGCGCGATCAGCGGGTCCTCCGCCCCGGGGTCGTTCTCCGCGTGCGCGGCCCCCGTCAGCCCGCACACGCCGCGGGCGTACTCCAGCAGGGCGTGCTGGAAGCCGCCGCAGGTGCCGAGGAAGGGGATGCCCTCCTCCCGCGCCACCCGGATCGCGGCGAGCGCCCCCGCCTCGCTGGCGTACGGGCTGCCGGGCAGCACCCACACCGCGTCGAACCCGGCCAGCGCGCCGGCGGCGGCCTCGGCCGTCGCCTGCGCGGTCGGGATCCAGTACGCGTCCAGGACCAGCCCGTCGCGGGAGGCGAGGGCGTCGAGGAGCAGCGGGATCCGGGTGTGGGACTTCACGTGCGGCGAGCGGTCGCCGACGAGGGCGATACGGGCGATACGCGAGGTAAGGGAGGTAAGGGAGGGTGTGGTGGTCATGTGGATCATCCTGGGGGCGGAGTCCACTTCAGCACCAACGATTGTTCCTGGATGATCCATAAGCAGATCTGATCGCGCCGCCCTCAGTGTTTCAGGGCGGCCTTCGTCGCCACGATGATCAGGCCGAGCACGAGGTTGACGACCCCCTCCGCCGCCAGCTGGCGGCGGGTGGCCCCGGCACGGGAAGCGCCCAGGCACGCCCACAGGACCTGCTGCGCCACCGCCACCCCCATCGCCAGCCACGCCGTCCCCGCGTAGTCCAGCCCCAGCAGCCCGCTACAGGCCACCGCCACCGCCGGCAGCAAGGCGGCCTCGAAGATCGGCCACTCGTGCAGCGCCACCCGCCGGATCTCCCGCCCGCTCCACGGCTGCCCGACCAGCCGTTCCCCCGCCAGTTGCGCGTAGACGTGCGTCGCCCAGAACACCACGCCCGTGACCAGCAGCAGCAGGATCAGCTGGAGCCTCGGATACGCGCCCACCGTACTGGCGGTGGCCACCACCGAGGTGGCGAGCAGGGAGCCGTACACGGCTCCGGCGGAGTCGGTCCTGACGCGGCGCCGGGGCGGGTCGCTGGGAGTGCTCACCGCTTCACGATAGGGACGCGGGCACCCGCCGGGGCCCCGGCGCGCCCGGGCTCGCGCCGGTGGCACGCTGACGCCATGGATCCGCACCTGCTCCGCACCTTCGTCACCGTCGCCCGCCTCTCCTCCTTCTCCGGCGCCGCCCGCGAGCTCGGCTACACCCAGTCCGCCGTCTCGCAGCACATCGCCGCGCTGGAGGGCGACCTGCGCACCGAGCTGCTCACCCGGCGGCCCGTGGAGCCGACCCCGGCCGGGGCGCGGCTGCTGGAGCACGCCGGGCCGCTGTTGCTGCGGCTCGACGCGGCCCGGGCCGACGTGCTGCGGCTGGCCGCCGCGCCGCCCGGGCGGATCACGCTCGCCGCGTCCCCGCTCGCCGTCGGCCCCGGGCTGCTCGCGGCGCTGCCCGCCACCGGCGTCACCCTGCGGGTGCTGCCGCCGGCCGAGGTGCCCGCCGCCGTCGCCACCGGGGACTGCGACCTCGGGCTCGTCGACGGCCCGGCCGCGCCGAGCGATCCGCTGCGGCTGCCCGACGTGGCCCCGCTGGTGGTGGCGGGCGTGGCGGAGGAGGAGCTGGCCGTACTGCTGCCCGCCGGGCATCCGCTGGCCGGGCGGGACGCCGTCCGGCTGGAGGACCTGGCCGACGCGCGCTGGCTCGACGCCCCCGGGGTGGCGCCGCTGCCGCACGCGGTCCGCACCGCGCCCGCCCTGCGCTACGAGGGCACCGACCTTCGGACCCTGTGCGCCCTCGCCGCCGCCGGCCACGGCCTGGCCCTGCTGCCGGGCCGGGTGGCGCGGACGGCGGGCGCGGGCGTCGCCGTACCCCTGCTCTCGCCGCGCCTGGTGCACCGTACGGAACTGCTCGCGCCCGCGACTTTGTCCGGCGCGGCCGCTGCGCTGGCCGTACGCCTCGGGGCAGGATCCCCGTATGGACCATGAACCCGCCCGGCCCGCCGCGCCCACAGGGACTTCCGAGCCCGAACCGTTCACCACCGCCGACTACGCCGCCCGGATGGCGGCCGCCGCCGAAGCCGCCGCCGACGCGGGGCTGGCGGGGCTGCTGATCGCCCCCGGGCCGGACCTCGCCCACCTCACCGGCTACCGCCCGACCGCCGAGACCGAGCGGCTCACCCTGCTCGTCCTGGCCGCCGGGCGGGACCCGGTGCTCGTGGTGCCGGCGCTGGAGGCCCCCGACGCCGCGAAGGCCCCGGGCGCCGGGGCGCTGGCCCTGCGCGACTGGACCGACGGAAAGAGCCCGTACGCGGTGACCGCCCCGCTGCTGGAGGCGGCCGGCCGCTTCGGGGTCAGCGACAACACCTGGTCACTGCACCTGCTCTCGCTCCAGCGGGAGTTGCCCACCACCTCGTACGTCCCGCTCACCGACGCCCTGCCGATGCTGCGCGCCGTCAAGGACGAGCGGGAGCTGGCCCGGCTCGCGGCGGCCGGAGCCGCCGCCGACGCGGCGTACGCGCAGATCCTGCACCTTCCGTTCGCCGACCGCCGGGAGAGCGACGTCGCCGCCGACCTGGCCGGGCTGCTGCGCGTACACGGCCATTCCCAGGTCGACTTCACGGTCGTCGGCTCCGGCCCCAACGGCGCCAACCCGCACCACGAGGCCGGGGACCGGGTCATCCGGCGCGGCGACATGGTGGTGCTCGACTTCGGCGGCCTGAAGGACGGCTACGGCTCCGACATCTCCCGCACCGTCCACGTCGGCGAACCCGACGCCGAGGAGCAGCGCGTCCACGACATCGTCCGCGAGGCCCAGCAGGCGGGGGTGGCGGCCGTCCGGCCGGGCGTCTCCTGCCAGGAGGTCGACCGGGCGGCCCGCGCGGTGATCACCGAGTTCGGCTACGGCGACCGCTTCATCCACCGCACCGGGCACGGCATCGGCGTCACCACCCACGAGCCGCCGTACATGGTGGAGGGCGAGGAGCGGCCGATGGTGCCCGGGATGTGCTTCTCCGTGGAGCCGGGCATCTACCTGCCCGGACGGTTCGGGGTCCGCATCGAGGACATCGTCACGGTGACCGCCGACGGCGGGCTGCGCCTGAACAACGCCCCGCGCGAACTGGCCCTCGTCGACTAGGGCCTGTCGGTTCGCGGGCTCAGGCGCCCGCGATGAGCAGGCGGTAGCCGTAGTCCACGCTCTCCTGCGCCAGCAGGCCGGCGTGGCGGCGCCGCCACTCGCCGGACTCCAGGTCGGCGCGGAGCCGGGCGATCCCCGGCTCCACGGCGGCCGGTCCGAGCGTCGCGAGGGTGGAGCTCGCGGCCCGGACGACCGGGTCGAGGCAGGACTCGGGGCGGCGCCAGTGGGCGACCTGGAAGCCGTCCGTCACCTGGGACGGCTCCACGGCCGTCACCTCCCGGTCGGCGGGCTCGTAGGAGCCCGCCCCGGCACCGACGTTGACGACGGTCCGGGCGTCCCCGAGGGCCCCGTCGATCAGCGCGGCCAGCCGGGGATCGGGGCACCGGACCTTCCGGTAGCCGATCCCGATGCGGTCGTAGACGGCCGGCGATCCGCCGGCGGCAGTGGATTGCACCGGCCCAGCCCATCAGCCGAGGAAGCCGGGGGCAAGACCGTTCGCCTCCGGCCGAGCGGCGCGGGGGTCAGGGCCCGAGGACCACCGCCGACTCGCCCGGTACGTGGATCCGCCCGTTCGGGCCGGGGTGTTCGAGGGGTTCCCAGGAGGCCAGGACCCGGACCCCGTTGCGGCCGAGCGCGATGGTTGCGGGCTCGGCGGACAGGTTGACCACGATACGAAGGTCCCCGCGCCGGAAGGTCAGCCAGCGGCGTGCCTCGTCGAAGGCCACCCGGACCGCCGCGAGGTCCGGGTCGCGCAGATCGGGGTGGGTGCGGCGGAGCGCGACGAGGGTGCGGTACCAGGCCAGCAGACGGGCGTGCGGCTCCTGCCCGGGCTCGTCCCAGTCCAGCCGGGAGCGGTCCCGGGTGGCGGGGTCCTGCGGGTCCGGGATCTCCTCCGCCTTCCAGCCGTGCGCGGCGAACTCCCTTCGCCGGCCGGTGCGCACCGCCTCGGCGAGCTCCGGATCGGGGTGGTCGGTGAAGTACTGCCACGGCGTGCCGGCGCCCCACTCCTCGCCCATGAACAGCATCGGCACGAACGGCCCGGTCAGCGCCACCGTGGCGGCGCAGGCCAGCAGCCCGGGGGAGAGCGAGGCGGAGAGCCGGTCGCCCAGCGCCCGGTTGCCGATCTGGTCGTGGGTCTGGGTGTAGCCGACGAAGCGGTGCGCGGGCGTCCGGCGGCGGTCGACGGGGCGGCCGTGACTGCGGCCCCGGAAGGAGGACCAGGTCCCGTCGTGGAAGAAGGCCCGGGTCAGGGTCTTGGTGAGGGCGGCGAGCGGGGCCTCGGCGAAGTCGGCGTAGTAGGCCTGGGACTCGCCGGTCAGCGCGCAGTGCAGGGCGTGGTGGAAGTCGTCGTTCCACTGCGCGTGCAGGCCCGGCCCGCCGGCGGCGCGCGGGGTGGTGGTGCGCGGGTCGCAGCGGTCCGACTCGGCGATCAGGAACAGCGGCCGGCCGGTCTCCGCCGCCAGCTCGTCCACGGCCGCCGCGAGCTCTTCCAGGAAGGTCAGCGCCCGCCCGTCGGCCAGCGCGTGTACGGCGTCCAGCCGGAGCCCGTCGATCCGGTAGTCCCGCAGCCAGGCCAGGGCGCTGTCCAGGAAGTACGCCCGCACCTCGTCGGAGCCGGGCGCGTCCAGGTTCACCGCCGCGCCCCAGGGGGTGTGGTGGGCATCGGTGAAGTAGGGGCCGAAGGCCGGGAGGTGGTTGCCGGAGGGGCCGAGGTGGTTGTGGACCACGTCCAGCACCACCCCCAGCCCGGCGGTGTGCGCCGCGTCCACGAACCGGGCCAGGCCCGCCGGGCCGCCGTACGGCTCGTGCACCGCCCAGGGCGCGATCCCGTCGTAGCCCCAGCCGTGCCGGCCGGGGAACGGGCAGACCGGCATCAGCTCCACGTGGGTGACGCCGAGCGCGGTCAGGTGCGGGAGGCGGGCGGCGGCCGCGTCGAAGGTGCCCTCGGGGGTGAAGGTGCCGATGTGGAGCTCGTACAGGACGGCGTCCTGGAGCGGGACCCGCGGCGGCTCGGCCGTCGGGCGGAGCGCGTCGAGGTCCACCACCGCGCTGAGTCCGTCGGGGCCGTCGGGCAGCCGCCGCCCGCGCGGGTCGGGCCGTACGGGGCCCGCGCCGGCGGGGGCGTCCCCGTCGCCCCGGGTTCCGAGGACGAATCCGTACCGGTCCCCGTCGGCGGCCGGGGCCTCCACGGTCCACCAGCCCTCGCGGCCTGGGCCCGCCGGGTCGGGCGCCATCTCGTACGCGGCGCCGTTCAGCCGCAGCGCGACCCGGTCTGTCAGCGGTGCCCACACCTCGAATTGCACGGACGGTCCCCTCGTCGGCGGCGGTGCCCAGCCTGTGTCTCGCGCCCATCATCGCGGGACCGGCGGGCCCGTTCTGGACACTCCGGCCCTGACGGGCCGACAATCACCCTGTGACGTCGAGTTTCGAGATTCCCGCCTTCCCCGCCCCGCGGCTGTCCGATGCGGAGCGCGACCGGGCGCTGAGCCAGCTCAGGGAGGGCGCGGCCCTCGGCAAACTGTCGCACGACACGTTCATGCGGCGCATGGAACTCGCGCTGGTCGCCCGCCGATATGAGGAACTCGCCGTGCTCACGGCCGACCTCGAAGCCCGGCGGGGTTCGGACAGCCCGTGGAGCCGGCGGCTCTTCGGCTGGGTCGGGCGGGCCTCCGCGGTGTCCGTCGGGGTCCGTCGGGCCTGGGCCGCCGAGCGGCTGCCCAAGCTGCTGTTCCCGCATCCGGGCGCCGGGCCGCTGCGGATCGGCCGCGACCCGGGCAACGGGCTGCGGCTCACGCACGAGACGGTCTCGCGGGTGCACGCGGAGCTGAGCCTGCGCGACGGCATGTGGGTGCTCAAGGACCTCGGCTCCACCAACGGCACCACCGTCAACGGGCGCCGGGTGACCGGCTCGGCCGTGGTCCGGGACGGGGACCAGATCGGCTTCGGGCGGGTCACGTACCTGCTGTCCGCCGGCTGAGGCCCGCCGGGTGCCCGGACGGCGGGCCTGCCCGAGCGCCGGTACGGGTGGGACGCGGCGGGCTCGCCGCGCTCGCGGGCCCAGCCGCCCTCGTGGGCTCAGCCGCCCTCAGGGGCCGGGCGTCACCGCCGCGAGCCGTTCGTACGCCGCCAGTACGGTCCGGGACTGGTGCTCCACCTGGGTGGCGACCGGCACCCAGCGGGCCTGGAAGCGGGCCGCGAACTCCTCGCACCAGCCGGTGACCAGGCGGTCCAGCGCGGGCGCCGCCGGATGGTGCCCGGCGCGCAGGACGCGGAGCAGCATCGCCGCGGCGCGCAGCGACAGGCGGCGCCCGAAGGCGTCGATGCTGCCGATGTGCGCGGTGGTGGCCTCGGCGGGGGCGCCGGGGCCCGTCCACTCGGCGGCGACCAGCGGGATCAGGGCCAGTGTCCAGTCCACGGCCCGCAGCAGCGGCGCGGCGGCCGCGCCGTCGTCCCGGAACGCGCCCGGGACCCCGCCCCGTACGGCGGCCACCCGCGCGGCGTCCTCGGTGAGGCGCGCGGCCAGCATCCGCAGGGCCCCGCGCGGGTCGGGGTGCGGGGCCGGGTCGTCCACCAGGTCGGAGGCCCACATGGGGACTTCGACGATCGCGGTGGTGCCGGCGTAGCGGTGCGCGTGGTACCAGGTGCTGAGCCGGGTGTCCTCGGGGTGGAGGGCTGCGGCGGTGTCGGTCACGGGCTCGGGCATGACGAAGATCCCCGGGCCGGGGGAGGGCCAGCCGGCCGCGTCGGACGCGGAGGTCTCCACCGGGATGCGCAGCTCGGCGGCGGATTTGCCGAAGGGCTCGGCGAGGCCCGGTATGTCACGGGTGAGCTGGACCCAGGAGCCGCCGAGGTCGGTGCCGTGGAGGGAGACCTGGAGGACGGGGCGCAGCTCGTCGATGACGGCGGTCAGGGCGCGGGTCTCGGGCGGCAGCCGGTCCGGGGGCAGTAAGGACGGGGCCCACTCGGGCTGTTCGGGGCCGGGCGGCCGGAAGAAGTTCCGGTGGTAGTCGAGCAGGGAGTACGGGAGGGGCGTGCGGTGCAGGGCGGCGCCGTCGGGGTCCGCGCAGAGCAGGAAGTGCCAGCCGCAGCCGGCGCGGGGCGCGGGGTCGCGGATGACGCGGCGGGCGAGGTCGAGGGCGGTGGCGCCGCCGACGGGCTCGTTGGCGTGGGCGCCGGCGACGACGAGCACGTGCCGGGACGCTCGCGCGGGCCGGACGGAGAGCAGCCAGAGCGGGGCCCCGCCCCGGGAGGTCCCGGCCTGCCGCAGCCGGACGAGACCGGGCTCGGCCTCGGCGAGGGCGCGGGCGGCGAGGGCCAGTTCGCGCGGGGTGGGGTAGCGCATGTCAGGGATGAGGGTCACAAGTGATGCCATGCCCGCCGCACATGTCCCCTACTGCTCCGCACGCCCCGCCATTTCCGAAGAAACCCCTGGCCAAAGCCTGTCCCGCCGGGGCCGAGTGGTGGCCGCCGGTCCCGGGTCGGCCCGGCCCGGGCGGGACGCGCCTGCGGCGGCGGGGCCCACGCCTGGCCGGGCTCCCCGGCAGGGGCTCAGCCTTTGCCGAGCCCCCCGCAAGGCCCGGCCGCGCCGGGCGGGGCCGGGGTGCCTTCGGGCCGGCCGGTGTCGAGGGCCCGGTCGGGCGCGTCGGCCGGGGGTGCGGCCGACGCGCCGCCGGGGGTGTCAGTCGGTGCGGAGGAGGGCCAGGGCCGGGGTGAGGTGGAGGAGGGCGGTGAGGGGGGCTTCGGTCTCGTACGTGGTTTTGCGGCCGAGGGGGGTCCAGCGGCCCGGCGGGAGGGGGAGCACCGTGTCGCGCCAGCCGCCCGCCACGGCGAGCCGGTGCGAGAGCCGGGTGGCCACCGCGACGAGCCCCGGCCCCCGGGCGAAGGCCACGCAGTGCTCCGCCGCCGGGCCGCGCGCCGCGAGCGGGGCGTAGCCGGTGAACAGTTCCGGCCGGTCCCGCCGCAGCCGCAGCAGCCCCGCGGTCAGCGCGAGCTTCTCCTCCGCCGGGCCCCGCGGCGCCGCTCCCGCGTCGAGGCGGGCCAGCGCCTCCCGGGGGAAGCGGGCCGGGCGCCGGTTGTCCGGGTCGACCAGGGCCCGGTACTCGGTTTCGGCGCCCTGGTAGACCTCCGGGACCCCCGGCATGGCCAGGTGCAGCAGCGTCATCCCGAGCAGGTTGGCCCGGGCGGCCGCCGCGAACTGCGCGGGCTCCGCCCCGGGGTGGCGGGTCAGCGCCTCGATGCCCGCCTCGTACGCCTCGTCCGGGTCGGTCCAGCTGGTCCGCAGCCCCGCCTCGCGGGCCGCCTTCAGCAGGGCGGCGGCCAGCCGGTCCGCCCGGTCCGGGGCCTCCCCGAGGCCCAGCGCGCTCTGCCGGGCCACCCAGGCGAGCTGCGGGTCCGCCCCGGCCGGCGCCGGTTCGTCCATCAGCCCGGGCAGCTGCGACAGCACCGCGATCCGGGCCCGGACGTCCGCGCTGCGCTTGGTGTCGTGCGTGGACAGCACCGTCCCGGAGGCGGGCCAGTCCCGCTCCAGCTCCGCGCAGTACGCGTGGAACTCCCGCGCCGGCACCGCCGGGTCCCCCGGCTCCCCGCCCACCTCCGTGGCCGACAGCAGCGGGGCGTACCGGTAGAACGCCCGGTCCTCCAGGGATTTCGCCCGCAGGGCCGCCGAGGTCTGGGCGAAGCGCGCCGCGAAGGCCCGGTCCCGCAGCAGGAGGTCCCGTACGTTCGCCACCGCTTCCGCGCCGGCCCGCCCGGCCGCCTCCGCCAGGGCCCGCGGCGCGGGTCCCGGCCCGCCCGGATACGGCCGGTAGACGGGATAGGCGATCAGCAACTCACGCACCGCGTCGCCGAGTTCCGGCCCGGCCAGCCGCTCCAGGGTCGCCAGCTCGGCGGCGAGAGCGACGGTCAGGACCTCCCGCGCGCTGGCCGCCGCCGTCTCCTCCCAGCCGGGCAGGCCGGTGCACTCCCCGTACCGGTCGGCGAGTGCGCGGACGCCCGCCGGGTCGGCGAACAGGCCGTCCACCCGGTGCAGCGCGTCGTAGCCGGTGGTGCCCGCCACGGCCCACCCGGAGGGCAGCCGCTCCGGGCGGGCCAGGATCTTCTCCACCACCACCCAGCAGCCGTCCCCGACGGCCGTCCGCAGCCGCCGCAGGTACTCCTCGGGATCCGCCAGCCCGTCCACGTGGTCGATCCGCAGTCCCTCGGCCACCCCGTCCCGGACCAGCTCCACCACCTTGGCGTGGGTGGCCGCGAACACCCCGGGGTCCTCCACCCGTACCCCGATCAGATCCGAAATGGTGAAGAAGCGGCGGTAGTTGAGTCCCGCCCGGGCCTCCCGCCACCCCGCCGGCCGGTACCACTGCGCGGCCAGCAGCTCCGGCATCGGCAGGCCGGCCGTCCCCGCCCGCAGCGGGAACTCGTGCTCGCCGTGGCGCAGCAGTTCCCCGTCGGCGGCGAACTCGCCGGGGCCGGGGGGACCGGCCAGCACCGGCAGCAGCAGCTGGCCGCCGTTCGCCTCCCAGTCGATGTCGAACCAGCGGGCGTACGGGGAGTGCGGCCCCTCGCGCAGCACCTCCCACAGCGGCCGGTTCAGGCGCAGCGGCCGCGGTACGGCCATGTGGTTCGGGACGATGTCGAGGACGAGGCCCAGCCCGTGTCCCCGGGCGGTCGTCGCCAGGGCCCGCAGCCCCGGCTCGCCGCCGAGCTCCACCCGAACCCGGGTGTGATCGGTGACGTCGTACCCATGGGTGGAGCCGGGCACCGCCTCCAGTACGGGCGAGAGGTGGAGGTGGGAGACGCCGAGCGAGGCGAGGTGGGGTACCGCCGCCTCGGCCGCCGAGAACGGGAACTCGGGGCACAGCTGGAGGCGGTACGTCGAGGTGGGTGACGCCGGGGTGACGGCTGCCGGAACAACGGATTCCGACCGGGGGCGCGCGTACGGCTGGCTCATGAGAACGTACGTACCCACCCAGCCGCATTCCGTGCCATCCCCCCATGCATCCGGGTGATCGCGCCCCCGGGGCAGCGGACCGCCGGCCCCGCTGACGGGGCCGGCGGCGGCGTCGCGGGGTCGCCTACGCCGGGCGCTGGAGCACCACCAGACACCGCCCCGTCAGTGGCACCCGGTCCCCGGCCGCGAACTGCGGCCCGGTGCCGGGCGGCAGTACCTCCCTGCGCGCCGTGTCCACCACCATCCGCCACTGCGCCCCGTGCCCGGCCGGGACCGTGAAGTCCTGCGGATCGGGCCCCGCGTTGAACATCAGCAGGAACGAGTCGTCGGTGATCCGCTCACCGCGGCTGCCCGGCTCGGAGATCGCCTCGCCGTTGAGGAACACCGCCAGCGCCCGCGCGTGCTGCGCCTGCCAGTCCCGGGCCCGCATCTCCTCGCCGTGCGGGGTGAACCAGGCGATGTCGGAGAGCTCGTCGTGCGTGCCCTCCACCGGCCGGCCGTGGAAGAACCGGCGCCGCCGGAACACCGGGTGGTCGCGCCGCAGCCACACCATCTGCCGGGTGAACTCCAGCAGTGCCGGAGCCGGTTTGCCCGGCTCCGGCCAGGTCACCCAGGACAGCTCGTTGTCCTGGCAGTAGGCGTTGTTGTTGCCGCCCTGCGTCCGGGCGAACTCGTCGCCGTGGCTGAGCATCGGCACGCCCTGCGACAGCATCAGCGTCGCCATGAAGTTGCGCATCTGGCGCTCGCGCAGCTCCACGACCTCCGGATCCTCCGTCGGCCCCTCGACCCCGCAGTTCCACGACCGGTTGTGGGTCTCGCCGTCCCGGTTGCCCTCGCGGTTGGCCTCGTTGTGCTTCTCGTCGTACGCGACCAGGTCGTGCAGGGTGAAACCGTCGTGGCAGGTCGTGAAGTTGATGGAGGCCAGCGGCCGCCGCCCGTCGTCCTGGTAGAGGTCCGAGGAGCCGGTCAGCCGTCCCGCGAACTCCGCGAGGGTGCGCGGCTGCCCGCGCCACAGGTCCCGCACGGTGTCCCGGTACTTGCCGTTCCACTCGGTCCACAGCGGCGGGAAGTTGCCCACCTGGTAGCCGCCCTCGCCCAGGTCCCAGGGCTCCGCGATCAGCTTCACCTGGCTGACCACCGGGTCCTGCTGCACCAGGTCGAAGAACGAGGACAGCCGGTCCACCTCGTGGAACTGCCGGGCGAGGGTCGCCGCGAGGTCGAAGCGGAAGCCGTCCACATGCATCTCGGTGACCCAGTACCGCAGCGAGTCCATGATCAGCTGGAGCACGTGCGGGGACCGCATCAGGAGCGAGTTCCCGGTCCCCGTGGTGTCCATGTAGTGCCGCGGATCCTCCGCCAGCCGGTAGTACGAGGCGTTGTCGAGCCCCCGGAAGGACAGCGTCGGCCCCAGGTGGTTGCCCTCGGCCGTGTGGTTGTAGACCACGTCCAGGATCACCTCGATCCCGGCCTCGTGCAGCGCCCGCACCGCCGATTTGAACTCCAGCACCTGCTGGCCCCGGTCGCCCGAGGCGTAGCCGTTGTGCGGGGCGAAGAAGCCGATGGTGTTGTAGCCCCAGTAGTTGCTCAGCCCGTCGTCCACGAGACGGTGGTCGTTGACCGACTGGTGCACCGGCATCAGCTCCAGCGCCGTCACCCCGAGCTTGGTGAGGTGCCCGATGACCGCCGGGTGCGCGAGCGCCCCGTACGTACCGCGCAGCTCCTCCGGCAGATCCGGATGGCGCATGGTCAGGCCCTTGACGTGGGCCTCGTACAGCACCGTGTGGTGGTACTCGTGGCGCGGCGGGCGGTCGTTGGCCCAGTCGAAGTACGGGTTCACGACCACCGAACTCATCGTGTGCGGCGCCGAGTCCAGGTCGTTGCGGGAGTCGGGCCGCCCGAAGTGGTACCCGTACACCTGCTCTCCCCAGTCGACACTGCCCGCGATGGCCCGCGCGTACGGGTCGAGCAGCAGTTTCGCCGCGTTGCACCGCAGCCCGCGCTCGGGCTCGTACGGTCCGTGCACGCGGAAACCGTAGCGCTGGCCCGGCATCACGCCGGGCAGATACGCGTGCCGGACGAAGGCGTCCGTCTCGCGCAGCTCGACGGCGGTCTCCGACCCGTCGTCGTGCAGAAGACACAGCTCAATGCGTCGGGCAGCCTCGGAGTAGACCGCGAAGTTTGTCCCGGCGCCGTCGTACGTGGCACCGAGTGGATACGCCTGTCCCGGCCAGACCTGCATGGATAACGACTCTTCCCCTCTGCGACGGGCTTGATCGGGCGTGGACCACGTCACTGCCAGATCTTCCCCGAAAGAGGGCCTCCAAGCGGGGACTTGGGATGCTCCCACCGGGTGACCCGGAGAGCTGATAGGCGGGTCAGCGGACTATGCGGGCATCGGATAATGGGTCAACGGGCAATCGGCGTAGGGTCCGTCGGGCTGCGTGGGGCCGCGCGCGCGGAGTACCCTTCCGTGATCACTGGAGACGGGCGTCCAGAAGCAGAAGGCGGTGCACGGGTGAGCTCGGGAGGTCTGGAGCTGCCCCCTGGTGACAGCGGTCACGAGGGCGGCCCGGCTGATGCCGCAGGCGGGGCGGCGGGCGGCGGGCCCGCCGGGGTGCCGGCCGGGGCGGTGTCACTGGCCCCCTCGGCCGCCGGGGACGTGCGCACCGGGGCCGAGCTGGACTGGGGCGCGGACGCGTGGAGCGAGGTCCGGACCAGGGCCCAGCGCGCGGGCCGCGCCTACATCTGGCTGAACCTCGTCGAGCAGCGGCTGCGGGCGGTCGTCGGCGCGGTGCTGCGTCCCGTCTACGCGCCGGCGCACGGCCAGGACGACTGGGTGGTCGCGGCCGCCGGGCCCGCCGGGCAGGAGTGGGTGCAGCGCGCCGTGGCGGTCCGCGAGGTCAGCCGGCGCAAGGGCTACCTGCTGGACCCCGCCGACGACAACGTGCTGAGCTTCCTCACGCTGCCGCAGCTGCGGGAGCTGATGGTCCAGCACTGGCCCTGCTTCGAGCCGTACTTCGACGACCGGCGCGAGATCGAGCTGGCCCTGGACGAGCTGGAGGTCACCCGGAACGTGGTCTCCCGCAACCGGGCCCTGTCGCGGGCGGTGCTGGAGCAGGCCGAGCGGGCCTCGGCGCGGCTGCTGGAGGTGCTCGGCGGCGGCGCGGGCGGCCCGGCGGCCGACCGGCTTCCGATCGACGCCGTGGAGGACCTGGTGGGCGACCGGTACGCGGACGTCGTCTCGGTCCACCCCGACCGGGTGCGGCTCCAGCGGCAGCTGCCCGCCGAGGACCTGTTCGGGGGCGCGCGGCGGCTGGACGCCATCGGCATAGGCCTCAACCTGCTGGTGCAGAACTTCTCGGGACGAAGACTCGTCCGGCTCACGGAGGCGGGCTGCCGGGTGCGGCTGCTGTTCCTGAACCCGGCGAGCAGCGCGGTCAAGCGGCGCGAGCGGGAGCTGGGGCTGCGCAAGGGCGAGCTGAGCCGCTCGGTGGAGATGAACATCCTGCACGTGCGCAGGGTGCGGGCGGGGCTGAAGGACCCCTCGCGGTTCGACATCCACGTCTTCGACGAGACCCCGCGGTTCACCGCCTACCTGGTGGAGGGGGAGTCCTCGGGCATCGCGGTGGTCCAGTCGTACCTGCGGCGGGCGCGGGGCATGGAGGCCCCGGTGCTGGTGCTGCGCGGGGGCGGCCGGGGCGCGGCGAAGGACGCGGACCACGGACTTTTCCCGACATACCGGGAGGAATTCGAATCCATGTGGGAGGACTCCCGCCCGGTGTCGTGACTGTCAGTGCCCCGTGTCAGGCTGAAAGTCGTTGACCGGATGGATGTACGGGGGAGGGGCGCGTCATGGCGGCGTGGCACGGGGGAGCACTGGTCGGATTCGACCTGGAGACGACCGGGACGGAGCCGGGGGAGTCGCGGATCGTGACGGCCGCGGTGGTCGAGGTGCGGGGCGGCGAGGTCCGCGAGCGGCGCGGCTGGCTCGCGGATCCGGGGATACCGATCCCGGAACAGGCCTCGGCGATCCACGGGATCAGCACGGCGCGGGCCGTCGCCGAGGGCCGCCCGGTGCGGGAGGTCGCGGAGGAGGTGGCGGCCGCCCTGGTGGAGCACTGGCGGCGGGGCGCGGTGGTCGTCGCCTACAACGCGGCCTTCGACCTGACGCTGCTGTCGGCGGAGCTGGCGCGGCACGGGCTGCCGTCGCTCTCCGACCGGCTGGGCGGAGCGCGGACGGGGCCGGTGGCGGACCCGCTGACCATCGACCGGGCGGTGGACCGCTACCGGCGCGGGAAGCGCACGCTGGAGGCGGTGTGCGGGGTGTACGGGGTCACCCTGGACGACGCGCACGACGCGGGGGCGGACGCGCTGGCCGCGGTCCAGGTGGCCCGGGCGATAGCCGACCGCCACCCCGAGGTGGCCGGCCTCACCCCGGCGGACCTCCACGACCGGCAGGGCACCTGGCACGCCCGCTGGGCCCGCGACTTCCAGTCCTACCTGCGCCGCCAGGGCAGCCCGGACGCGGTGATCGACACGGCCTGGCCCCTGCGCGGCCTCATACCCTCCCAGGCCCGGGCCGACGGGGCGTAGGGCCTGTCCTTCGGATCATGCCGGGCTCGCGGGGTCTGGCACGCACGCTCGCCGCGTTGTCGTCGGTCGCCAACGCTCCGCGTTGACTCCCTCCTCCGCCTTGCGATCGCACGCACCAGGCCCCGCTCCCTGATCCGGCCCGATCCGAAAGACAGGCCCTAGTGACCTGAGTCGGAGGTTTCTCGTTGGTTCGGTATGAGTCGTCCTGGTCCGAAGATTCCGCCGTTGTCGGTGACCGATGCCCAGCGTGTTGTGCTGGAGGGCTGGTTACGTCGTCGTTCGACGGCCCAGGCTCTGGCTCAGCGGTCGCGGATCGTGCTGGAGTGCTCAGACGGCCGCTCGATCATGGAGGTGTCCCGTCGGCTGCGGATCGCTCCGGATACGGTCCGCACCTGGCGGCGGCGTTTCCTGGAGCACGGCTTGGACGGTCTGTGCGACGAGCCCCGGCCGGGTGTACCGCGGAAGATCACCGATGCCGATGTGGAGCGAGTGATCGTCAAGACCCTCGAGGAAACGCCGAAGAACGCCACCCACTGGTCCACCCGCTCGATGGCCGCGGCGACGGGGATGTCACAGTCGAGCATTTCACGGATCTGGCGGGCCTTCGCGCTGGCCCCGCACCGGTCGCAGACGTTCAAGCTGTCCACGGACCCGCTGTTCATCGACAAGGTCCGCGATGTCATCGGTCTTTATCTCGACCCGCCTGAGAAGGCCCTGGTTCTCTGCGTGGACGAGAAGTCGCAGATCCAGGCCTTGGACCGGTCCCAGCCGGTCCTGCCGATGATGCCCGGTGTTCCAGAGCGCCGCAGCCACGACTACATCCGGGCCGGCACCACCACCCTCTTCGCAGCCCTCGAAGTCGCGACCGGCAAGGTGATCGGATCACTGCACCGACGGCACCGGGCCGTCGAGTTCAAGAAGTTTCTGGCCAAGCTCGACAAGGAAGTCCCGGCCGGTCTCCAGGTCCATCTGATCCTGGACAACTACGCGACCCACAAGACGCCGGACGTGAAGAAGTGGCTGCTGGCGCACCCGCGCTTTCACCTGCACTTCACGCCCACGAGCGCGTCCTGGCTGAACCTGGTCGAGCGGTGGTTCGCCGAGCTCACCCAGAAGAAACTCAAGCGTGGAGTCCACCGCTCCGTCCAGGCACTCGAACGCGACATCCGGGCCTGGCTGACCGACTGGAACGACCAACCCAAGCCCTTCGTCTGGACGAAGACCGCCGACGAGATCCTCGACAAAGTCGCCGCCTACTGCCAACGAATCTCTGACTCAGGTCACTAGGCCTGCGGTTGCAGGGTTCGGGGGTCGGCCGGGCGGGGCACGAAGACCGGGGAGTCCGACTGGTAGAAGAGGTCGATGTCGGCCTCCTCGCCGCCGACGATCAGGGTGTCCCAGGCGCCGCTCTCCCGCAGGGTGCGCAGGGTGGCCGGGGCGATCGCGGTGAGGTGGGCGCGGAGTTCCTCGTCCGAGGGCAGGCCCGGCAGCCGGGAGCCCAGCCGGTCGCGGATCTCCGTCATCCGGTCCAGCAGCACCTCCAGGTCGCTCCCGTCCGCGGCGTCGGCGCCCGCTTGCGCGCCGCGCGCGATGATGTCCTTGATGGCGCGGGTGGTGCCCTGGTCGTCGGTGGTCACCATGGCGTTCCAGGCCCGGCTCTTGTGCCGGTACTGGAGCATGGACATGGCCGCCTCGTGCCGGATGAAGTCGGCATCGCGCAGCGGCTTGCCCTGCCAGGCGCGGCTGAGCGAGCGGGCCAGTGAAGTGGCCGAGGCGAGGCCGCTGTTGAGTCCACGGCCCGGCCAGAAGTGGATGGCGTTGGCCGCGTCCCCCAGCAGGAAGCCGTAGGTGCCGGGGGTGGTCGCGGTCGGCCGGTGCAACTGCGCGGTGAACCGCGGGCGCTGCACCATGTCGAGGCGGAACGAGGTGATCGCCGACAGGTCGTCCTCGGCCACGCCGAAGAGGTTCAGGCCCTGCCGGATCTCCTTCCACAGCGGCGAACCGCGCAGCAGGGCGGGAAGGAAGAGAGTGCCGTGCGTGGGGCAGCGGAACTCGTTGTCCTCCTCCTGCCGGCTCATCAGGCAGGGCCGGGCGGCGATGCACTCCTCGAAGACGTGGCGGACCGGGTCGATGCCGATGACGTTCTTGGCCTCCTCCCGGGTGAGCCGCATGTTCAGGAAACCCTCGCCGCGCAGCGAGTTGAGGAGGAATCGGTTCTGCGACACGGTGAGCAGCACGCTCATCGGGTCCGGCAGCCTCGACTTGACCCGCAGGCCGAGCACGACGTCCTGAAGGTGCTCGCCGTCGAGGGAGTAGATCGAGGCGTCGGCCGCGCCGAAGCGGTCGGCGTAGTGCTCGCGGGTACGGGAGCGGCCGCCCTCGCAGACCACCAGGACGTGCTCCTGGGCGAGCCGGTCCCGCTGCTCCGTCACGTCGAACCGCTCGGGGACCAGGCGGATCGCCGGCCTGTGGTTCGCCAGGTCCAGCAGGCGGTCCTCGATGTGGGCGATCCGGATGTTGCGGGGCGGCCGGCCGTCGACCGAGTCGGGGCCGACGGGCCACATCTCGGAGTAGGCGGTGTCGTCGTCGAACAGCGCGCCGAGGACCTCCTCGGACAGGGCGAGGTACTGCCGGCTCTGAACGGTCACCACCTGCTGGCGGCGGAAGTTGCCCTGGGTCTCGTCCTTCCAGACGACCGCGGAGCCCTTCCTGGTCCAGCGTCCGTCGTAGAGGGTGACGGCCGTCCGGCCGGGCAGCATCTCGTCGAGGGCCAGCGCGAAGGCGAGGCCCACCGGGCCGCCGCCGGTGATGGTGACCCGCAGCGTGCCGGGGTCCGTGGTGCTCGCCCGGGGGACGGCCATGAGGGAGAGGTCCATGACCGTCTCCATGCAGTCCTGCGCCTCATAGAGAAACGTTTCGTCACCGATCCGGACGCAGTCGTTCGGACGCAGCACGTGCCGGGTGACGCGCTGGTCGTTGACGAACGTGCCGTTGCGGCTGTCCCGGTCGTAGAGGACGAACCCGGGGTCCTCCGTGACGATCTCGGCGTGCAGCCGGGAGGCGCTGGGGCTCACGATCACGACGCCGTTGTCGCTCTTGCGCCCGAAGCTGAGGGGCTCGCTGCCCAGGACCACGCTCTGTCCGGTGAACGGACCCGTGCGCCCGACGATGACCGATGGCACTGCACACCCCTTGAAAATGACGCCGCGATACCTCGTACGACTTCCTCGTACGACTGCAACACGTCATCGAGAAGGTGTTCGGTTCAACCATTTCTGAGAATCTTTCGAGTACCGCTGAACCCGGGGCCCGGTCCGTACGTGATGTTCTCGTCGGCCGGCGACAAGAGGAGACCGCCCCCATGCACAGCGAGGAAAACGAGACCGTGACGGAGACCGCGCTCGCGGCCACCAGCGAGGTAACCAGTGCGGTGACCAGTGCGGTGACCAGGGTGGATACCGCCACCACCGTGGCCGCGCCGGGCGGGGAGGGCGGGGAACGGCTCGTCGCGGGCCGCTACCGGCTGCTGTCGCGGCTCGGCGAAGGCGGGATGGGCACCGTGTGGCGGGCCCGCGACGAGACCCTGCACCGGGAGGTCGCCGTCAAGGAGGTACGGGCCCCGGCCGGACTGGGGGCCGGTGACATCGCGCGCATGTACAGCCGCCTGGAGCGGGAGGCGTGGGCGGCCGCCCGCATACCCGACCGCAATGTGGTCACCGTCCATGACGTGGTCACGGAGGACGAACGGCCCTGGATCGTGATGGAACTGGTCCGGGGGCGGTCACTGGCCGATCTGCTGCGGGCCGAAGGGCCGCTCACCCCGCGGCACGCCGCGCACATCGGCGCCGAAGTGCTGAGCGCGCTGCGCGCCGCGCACGCCGTCGGTGTGGAGCACCGGGACGTGAAGCCGGCGAACGTGCTGATCGCGCAGGACGGCCGGGTGGTGCTCAGCGACTTCGGGATCGCGATGGTCGAGGGCAGCACCGCCCTGACGATGACCGGCGAGGTGGTCGGTTCCCCCGAGTACCTGCCGCCGGAGCGGGCGCTGGGCCGCCCCTCGGGCCCCGAGTCCGACCTGTGGTCCCTCGGCGTGATGCTTTACGCGGCCGTGGAGGGGATCTCCCCGTTCCGGCAGGGCACCGCGCTGAGCACCCTGCGGGCCGTCGTGGACGAGGAACCGCCGGAGCCGACCCGGGCCGGCCCACTCGCGCCGGTCATCGCCGGGCTGCTCCGCAAGGAGCCGGCGCAGCGGACCCCGGCCGCCGAAGTGGCGGAGGCCCTGCGGGACATCGCGCACGAACCGGACGCCACGACGGCAGCCTCCCGTGTCCTCCCGACCCCCACCCCGCAGCCCGCTACGGCCACGGCCCCCGTCACTGTCCCCGTACCCGTCCCCGTCCCGGAGGAAGCGTCGACCACGGCAGCGGTCACCTCGGAAGCGGCGCCCGCAGCGGAGGCGCCCGCAGCGGAGGCGCCCACGGCAGCGGCCACCACGGCAGCAGCACCCACGGCAGCGGCGCCCGCCGTGCCCACGGCCGTCGCGCCCGCGGCCGCCGTCCCGGGCCGCAAGAGCCGTACGGCGGTCGTGGTCGCCGCCGGGGCGGCCGCCTGCGTACTGATCGCCGGCGGGCTCGCCTACGCACTCACCGGCAACGACGAGGACGCCTCGCCCGGTTCGGGCGTACGGGTGACGGTGGCGGGCACGAACACGACCTACACCGGGAGCTGCCCGACCCCCGAGGGCCGGGCGCCCGCGTTCACCGCGACCTTCACCGCGCCCGAGCCGACCCTGATCTCCTACCGCTGGGTGTCGGGAGACGGCTCCGTGGTGGATCCCCACTGGCGCACCTTGTCGATCGGGGACAAGACCAACCCCACGGGGCACGACACCGTGCGCCTGACGACCTACACGAAGGCGGGCACCCTGACCACCGGGATGGCCGTGGAACTCCAGAGCCCCACCCGCACCCTCTCCAACCCGGTCCCCTTCTCGATCACCTGCACCCGCTGAAGCCCCCCACCCGGCCGGTCACAGCCGGCCGGCGTCGGTGCGCAGGGACTCCACGGCCCGGGACAGGCTGGACGCGGCGTGCCCCGCACGGACCTGGTCGTCGAAGAGCCGGAGCAGCGGCGCCAGCAGGTCCGTCGGCAGCCCCTGCGCCTCCGTGGCGGCGAGGATGTTCCGCAGCCCCACCGCGTTGATCTCCAGGTTGGAGGTGGTGGTGCCGTATTCCCGGTCGTCGATCTCCCGCGCGAAGGCCGGGAGCGCGTCGGCGGCCGCCGTCAGCCACCGGACCAGCGGGCGGGTCAGCTCCGCCGCGCCGATCCCGGCCGTGCCGGCCAGCGCCACCGCCTGGAAGAACCCGGAGAACATCCCGTACATGCCGCTCAGCAGGGCGGTGTCGTACACGGAGGAGAGCTCGGCGGCCGGACCGACGAGGCTGCCCTCGCCGATCGCGTCGAGGACCGTGCGGTAGGTCCCGAACGCCGCTTCGTCGCCGCTGTACAGGACGAACGCGGCGGAGGTGCCGATGGTCTGCGGCACCGCGTAGACCGCGCCGTCGAGGTAGGCGGCCCGCTGATCGGCCACCCAGGCGCCGAGGGCGCGCGCGGCCGACGGCGTTCCGGTGGTCAGGTTGACGACCGTACGCCCCTTCAGTTCCCCGGCCGCCGGCAACAGCAGCTCGCGGACCGTGTCGTAGTCCAGTACCGCGACGACGACGAGTTCTCCCGCCGCCACGGCATCGGCGGGCGTGGCCGCGAGGGATGCCCCACGGGCCACGAGGCCGTCGGCCCTGCCCGCGGATCGGTTCCAGACCGTCGTGGGATGGCCCTCCTTCAGGAAGGTCTCGGCCAGCGCCCGGCCGAGGTTGCCCAGGCCGATGACGCTGACCGGAACCCTGTGCGTCGCGGTGGTTTCGCTCATGACTGATCTCTCCTCGCGTCGGTGGTGCCGTCGAACAGGCCCCACCCTGCGCGTCGGTGCTGCCGTTCGGCTGTCGCTCCACTGCCGGTCCGCTGCCGGTCGCCGGTCGGCTGCCCACGGGCCGCCGACCCAGGACCTAGGCTGATCGGCATGCGCGTGGGGGTTCTGGGGCCGCTGATGGTGTGGACGGGCGACGGCGAGCCGGTGACCGTGACCGGAGCGCGGGCGCGCAGGCTGCTCGCCCGGCTGCTCGTCGAACCGGGCCGCCCCGTCTCCGTCGACCGGCTGGTGGACGCGCTGTGGAGCGGACCCGACGCCGCGATGCCCCGCCACCCGTACGCGAGCCTCCAGGGGCAGGTCTCCCGGCTGCGCGCCGCTCTCCGCCGCGCCGCGCCGTCGGACGGCCGCGGGCCGCTGCTCCACGACGCGAGCGGATACCGCCTGGAGTTCGCGCCGGGGGAACTCGAACTCGACGCGCGGCGGTTCGCCGAGCTGGTCGCCCGGGCCCGTGAGCGGGAGGCGGGCCCGGCTCCCCGCGCCCGTGCCGAACTGCTGGGCGAGGCCCTTTCCCTGTGGCGCGGTGAGGCGTACGCGGGCCACACCGACGACCCGGCCGCCGGTGCCGCGGCCGCTCGACTGGAGGAAGAACGCCTCTCCGTGCGCGAGGAGTTGCTCGGCCTGCGGGTGTCCCTGGGCGAGCAGCACGCCGTCCTCGGCGAGATCGACCAGCTCGTCGCGGCCCATCCGCTGCGCGAGCGACTGCGCGCGGTCCAGCTGCGGGCGCTGTACCGGGCCGGCCGCCAGACGGAGGCGCTGGAGAGCTACGAGGTCCTGCGCGGCAGACTCGCCCGGGACCTCGGGCTGGACCCCGGACGGGAGCTGACGGAGCTGCGGCAGGCGATCCTGCGGCAGGACGCCGACCTTGAGCCCCCGGCTGAGCCCCCGGCCCGGCGGGCGGACCCCGATGGTGTGGCGGCGGCAACCGGGTCCGTCCCGCCGGCCTCGCCGGTCGATACCGAGGGCGGGGCGGGCGGACGGCTGCCCCAGCCGCTCACCCGCCTCGTCGGGCGCGGCGCGGACCTCGCCGCCGTCCGCGCCCTGTCGGCCCACTCCCGGCTGGTCACCCTCACCGGACCCGGCGGCGTGGGCAAGACCCGGCTGGCGCTCGAATGCGCCGGCCGGGCGTCCGCCCGCCACCGGGACGGAGCGTGGCTGGTCGAGCTCGCACCGCTCCCCGCGGGAGCTCCGGCCGATGCCGTGGCCGGGGCGGTACTGCGGACCCTGGGCGTGCGCAGGCCCGACGGTGAACAGCCCGACGCGGTACGGCTGCTCGTCGGCGCTCTCCGGGAGCGGAGCCTCCTGCTCCTGCTCGACAACTGCGAGCACCTGTCCGACGCCGTGGCCGAGGTGCTGGAAGCCGTACTTCCGCAGGCGCCCGGGCTGTCCGTGCTGGCCACCGGCCAGGAGCCGCTCGCCCTGGCGGGGGAGGCGGTGCACCCGCTGGCGCCCCTCGCGCCCGCCGATGCCGTCGCCCTGTTCACGGCCCGCGCCGCCCTCCCGCCGCACGACACGGCCACCGACGCGGACACGGCGGCGGTCCGGGCCCTGTGCGCCCGGCTCGACGGGCTCCCCCTCGCCCTGGAACTGGCCGCCGCCCGCGCGCGGGCCCTGGGCGTGCACGGCCTGCTCGCCGGACTCGACGACCGGTTCGCCCTCCTGTCGCGGGGGCTGCGCGGAGTGCCCCCGCGGCAGCGGACGTTGCGCGCGGTGATCGACTGGAGCTGGGCGCTGCTCGGCGGCGCGGAGGAGGCGGTACTGCGCCGGTTGTCCGTACACGGCGGTGACGCCTCCGTGGAGGCCGCGCGCGTCGTGTGCGCGGGCGGGGGCGCGGCCGCCGGTACGGCCGCGGGCGGGGGCGCGGCCGCCGAACTGAGCCCGGACGTGCCTGAACACCGCGTGCCGCTGCTGCTGGACCGCCTCGTGGAGCGCTCGCTCGTGGTCCTGGTCGACCGGCCGGAGGGTGGCCGCCGCTACCGGCTGCTGGAATCCGTCAAGGACTACGCCCGGGAGCGGCTGCGCGAGGCCGGTGAGGAGGCCGACACCCGCGCCCGGCACGGTACGTACTACCGGGAACTCGCGCTACGGGCCGAGCCGTTGCTGCGCGGCCCCCACCAACGGCTCTGGCTCGCCCGGCTCGACGCCGCCGAGGCGGAGCTGTACCCGGCGGCCGAGGAAGCGCTGGCGCACGGCCGGGTGGTACCGGCCCTGCGCGCGGCACGGGCCCTGGCCCGGTACTGGCTGCTGCGCGGCAGGCCCGCGGAGGGCGGCCGCCTGCTCGACGCCTGCCTCGCGGCGGAGCGCGACCGGCTCGCGCCTCCCGCCGGGCCGGGCGGTGATCCGTACGCGGGGGAGCGGGTCACCGCCGTGGCACTGGCGACGGCCTGGCGGGCCGGTCTGAGCGTGTGGGAAGGCGCACCGGCGGCCGCCGGGGGACCGCTGCGGAGCGCGGCCGCCGCCCTCGACGCGCGGGAGGTGGCGGACCACGACCCGCTGGGCCACGCCCACGCCCTGTGGTTCCTGGCCGCCGCGCAGATGGGCGCGGGAGACGTACCCACGGGCGAGGAACTCGCCGACCGGGCGCTGCTCGCGGCCGAGGGGCTCGGCGACGCCTGGGGGACCGCCGCCGCGCTGAGCGTGCGCGCCCGGCACGCCCTCGCCCACGGCGACCTGGCCGCGGTACGCCGCGACGCGGAGCGGGGCGCGCGGCTGTTCCGCCGACTCGGCGACCAGTGGGGCCTGTCGCAGACCTTCTTCCCCCGCGCCGCGCTGCACGAGATCGCGGGCGAGTATCGGGAGGCGGCCCGGCTGCACGAGGAGGGGCTGGCCATCGCCCAGGAGCTCGGGCTGCGGAGCGAGGCCGGGAAGCGGCTGTGCGCACTGGGCCGGCTGGCCTTCCTGGAGGGCGCGTACGAGGAGAGCCGGCAGCGGCATGCGGAAGCCCTGCGGCTCGCCGCGGAACAGGGCCACCGGGCCGGGGAGGCCGACGCCCGGATCGGACTCGGCATGGTCGCCCGGCGCACCGGTGACCTCGCCGCCGCCGAGGAGCACATGCGGGCGGTACTGACCTGGTTCCGGGACTCCGGCTACGCACCGGGTACGACGCTCGCCCTCGCCGAACTCGGCTTCACGGCCGAACTGCGGGGGGACGCGGACCGTGCCCGGGCCCTGCACGCCGAAGGACTGGCGGCCGCGCGGGCGCTGGGTGACGTACGTGCCGTGGCGCTGGCCCTGGAGGGGCTGGCGGGCGCCGCGGCGGCGGGCGGCGAACCCGAGCGGGCGGCCGGGCTGCTCGGCGCCGCCCGGACGGCCCGTGCTTCGGCCGGTGCCCCGCTGCCGCCCGCCGAACGGCACGACGTGGACCGCACCTGGTCGGCCTGCCGCTCCGCCCTGGGCCCCGCGGCGGCCGACGCCGCGTTCGCCCACGGCGCGACACACCCGACCGAGGCCGAACCGGCTCATGGGCCGGCGGTGAGTTGCGCCGCTTCCTGGTCGAAGTAGGCGTTCAGGTACCGGTCGGCGTCGAGGAGCAGGGCCCGGCCCGGGGTCCGGGCCGGGTTCATGGGTGACCTTGGTACTCCGCCGTCAGAAGGCGTGCCAGCGGATTTCCGGGTCGCCGTCGCGGAGGGAGGCCACCCGGCGGCGGAATTCGGTCAGGGCCTTCGGGTTCGTCGGGGCGTGCTGGGCGACCCAGGCGCAGCTGGCCGTCTCGCGGGCGCCGCGCAGGACCGCGCAGCCGTCCCAGCCGCGCACGTCCCAGCCGTACGCCCGGGTGAACGCCTCGTACGCCGCTGCGGGCAGCCCGTAGCGGTCGCGCGACAGGGCCATCACCACCAGGTCGTGCTCGCGCAGGTCGCACGAGACGGTCTCCAGGTCGACCAGGACCGGTCCGTCCGGGCCCACGTGGACGTTGCGGGGGAGGGCGTCGCCGTGGATCGCGCCCGGGGCGAGGTGCGGGGTGAGGCCGGCCACCTCGCCGGCGTAGGCGTCGCGCCGGGCCCGCAGGTAGGCGGCGTCCGCCGGGTCGACGGCATCGCCGGCCAGCCGCAGCCAGCGCTCGACCCCGCCCAGCAGGTCCCGCGCCGGGAGGGCGAACGGCGGGGCGGGCAGGGCGTGGAGGTGCCGCAGCAGCGCCGCCAGATCCTCCGGGCCCGCCGGGCGGACCGCGTCCGGGAGCCGGTGCCACACGGTCAGCGGGTGCCCGTCCACCAGCCGGGCCGCCGGCTCGGCGGCGCGGACGGCGGGAACCCCGGCGTCCGCGAGCCAGGCCGCCACCGCGAGTTCCCGCTCGGCGCGCTCCAGCAGCGCCGCTTCCCGGCCCACCTTGACCACCAGGTCGCCGGCCGCGAAGACGGCGTTCTCGCCGAGGGCCAGCAGCTCGGCCGGCTCCCCGCGTCCCAGACCCGCCGCCGTCAGTACGTCCCTGGCCCGCGCCTCGTCCATGCCGTGTCTCCGCCGCCCGTCCGGATCTTCGTGAATCCGTCAAGTCTCGCATCCCGGTGCGCCGCGGAATTGCATTGCACGAGACGTCTCGTCTCGTTAGCTTGGAGTCATGACCTCAGCCAAGCCCGCGCACATCGCCATGTTCTCCATCGCCGCCCACGGGCACGTGAACCCGAGCATCGAGGTGATCCGGGAACTCGTCGCCCGCGGCCACCGCGTCAGCTACGCCATCCCCGCCTCCTTCGCCGAGAAGATCGCGGAGACCGGGGCCACCCCGGTGATCTGGCACTCCACCCTCCCCACCGAGGAGGAGCCGGAGGCCTGGGGCACCGAGCTCATCGACAACATCGAGCCCTTCCTGAACGACGCCGTCCAGGCACTGCCCGGGCTCGCCGCCGCGTTCGAGGGCGACGAACCGGACCTGGTCCTCCACGACGTCACCTCCTATCCGGCGCGCGTCCTCGCCCACCGCTGGGGCGTCCCCGCCGTCTCCCTCTCCCCGAACCTCGTCGCCTGGACCGGTTACGAGGAGGAGGTCGCCGCGCCGATGACGGCCGGACTCCGAGCCAGCGAGCGCGGCCGCGCGTACTACGCCCGCTTCCGCGCCTGGCTCGACGAGAACGGCATCGCCGAGGACAGCGACCGGTTCGTCGGCCGGCCGCGCCGCGGCATCGTCCTCATCCCGCGCGCCCTCCAGCCGCACGCCGACCGGGTGGACCCCTGCGTGTACACGTTCGTCGGCGCCTGCCAGGGCGACCGCGCGGCCGAGGGCACCTGGCACCGCCCGGCCGCCGCCGAAGGGAAGAAGGTGCTGCTGGTCTCCCTAGGCTCCGCCTTCACCAAGCAGCCCGCCTTCTACCGCGCCTGCGCCGAGGCCTTCGGGGACCTGCCCGACTGGCACGTGGTCCTCCAGATCGGCGCGTTCACCGACGAGGCCGACCTCGGGTCGGTCCCCGCCAACGTCGAGGTCCACCGCTGGGTTCCGCAGCTGGACGTCCTGCGCCAGGCCGATGCCTTCATCACCCACGCCGGCGCCGGCGGCAGCCAGGAAGGCCTGGCCACCGCCACCCCGATGGTCGCCGTCCCGCAGGCCGTGGACCAGTTCGGCAACGCCGACGCGCTCCAGGCCCTGGGCGTCGCCCGGCACGTCCCGATGGAGGAGGCCCGCGCGTCCACCCTCCGGGAGGCCGTCCTCGCCCTGGTGGCCGATCCCGCCGTGGCCGCCCGCCTCGAAGACGTCCGGGCGGAGACGGCCGCCGAGGGCGGTACGCGCCGGGCCGCCGACCTCATCGAGGCCGAACTGGCGGCGTCGTCAGTGGTCCGTCCTATCGTTCGGTCATGACCACCAAGAAATTCGCCGCGCTGCTGCGGGGCATCAACGTCGGCGGGGCCAGGAAGGTCCCGATGGCCGAGCTGCGCCAGGTCCTGGAGGGCCTCGGGCACGGGGACGTCCAGACCTACCTGCAGAGCGGCAACGCCGTCTTCAGCACGGCGCGGACCGACCCCGACCCCACGGCCCTCGCCCGGGAGCTGGAGGCCGCCATCGAGGCCCACTTCGGGTTCACGGTGCCCTGCCTCGTCGTGGACGGCGCCTACCTGCGCGCGGTCGCCGACGCCTGTCCCTTCCCGGCGGCCGAGCTGGAGGGCAAGCAGCTCCACGCCACCTTCTTCTCCGAGCAGCCGGGGGCGGAGCGGTTCGCGGGGATCGACGGGCCCTCGTACCTCCCGGAGGAGTACCGGGTCGGCGACCGCGTCGTCTACCTCTACGCCCCGAACGGCCTGGGCCGCTCCAAACTGGGCGAGGTCCTGGCCCGGCCCGCCGTGGTCAGGGGCATCGACGTGACGAGCCGCAACTGGAACACGGTCGTCAAGCTCATCGAACTGACGGGCTGACGGGCTGACGGGCTGACGGGGCGGCGGGCCGGCGGCCGGCGGGGCGGCGGGCGGACGCGCCGGCTAGCGCCAGTTGATGTCGGCCAGGCCCTCCAGCGGAGCCCGGTCCTCCACGGCCTCCGGCACCACCAGCGTGTCCGCCTGGACCAGCGCCGCGGGGAACTTCAGGCCCGTCCGCTTCTGGACCTCGCCCACCTTCACCTGGAACACCCGGAACTCGTCCAGCTCCAGGATCTCGGCCAGCACCAGGTTCTGGGTCAGCAGGAACGCCTTCGCCTTCAGGGTGCCCTTCTCGGAGTAGACGAGCACCTTCCAGAACTCGCGCGGCAGCCGCGCACCCCGGAAGAGCCGGTCGTCCTCGTGGAACACCGGACCGCCGAACACGCTGATCCGCAGGCCCTCGACCTCGACCTCCTCGAAGAGGGCGTTCTCCAGCTCGCCCCAGATGCCGGCCTTCGCGCTCTGGTTGAAGTCGTCCATCTGCGGAGTGATGTTGGTGTAGAAGAACGAGTCCGTGTTGGCCCGGTCCGCCTCGGGCAGCGGGCCCCAGATCAGGTCGGCGCGGCGCGCGATGTGACCCCGGTCGAGCCGGTTGCCCTTGTACATCTCGTTGCCGACCTGGGCGTCCGCCGGCAGCCGCGGGTCCTTCTTGAACTCGATCCCGCTGCGGTCGATCTTCTTGATGGCGCCGCCGTCGATGTTCCAGGCCACCCAGAACGCGAACCGCCGCGTCCCGCTCAGGGCCAGCGAGAAGTGGGTGTACGGGATGACCTCCGTCCCGTCGAGCCGCACCGCGTCCGCCTTGAGCGACGGGCTCAGCCGCGGGGTCGCCACCGGCACCGCGAGGAAGCCCGGGTCGTACCCGGTCACCGCCTCCAGCGACTCGGGGGCCGGCGGCTGGAGGGTGATCTTCAGCTCCTCGAAGACCGCCCGGGGGAAGCAGGCCAGCGCCCGCTCCTCCGGGTCGACGTCGCTCTCGCCGCCGAAGTGCAGCCCGGCCAGCACCTCGCTCGGCCTGCCGCCCCGCGTCTTGAACAGCCACGCCGCCCCCGAGTCGCCGGGCGCGCTGATCTCCCCGTCGTCCGCCGGCTTGTTGGGATCCGGGCCTATCTCGAAGCACTCGATCTCCCGCGTTCCGACCGGCGGCCCGTAGTCGATGCTGACCCGGGCGAAGGGGCGGCTGACCACGCCGTGCGTGACACCCGTCGTACGGCCGCTCTTGACGACCTTGTCGTCGATCTGCGGCTCGCCCAGCTGCGTCGGCGTGACGCCGAGGTCGAGGACGGACGTGTCGAACTCGCGGTCCGTGATGCTGGAGACGGCGCAGTCCCCGGCCAGCCCGAGGTGGGAACGCTTCAGGGTGCCCAGCCGGTTCAGGGCGGTGCGGCTGTCGTCGGCCTTGCCGGGCTGTACGACGTCGTCGCCCAGCTCGCCCTTGCGGCCGTTCAGGACGTGCCAGTTGCTCAGCAGACAGCTCGAACCGTCGTTCTTGTCGAAGACGACGCAGCCGATCGTGCCGGCGGACACCTTGACGTTGCCGACGCTGACACCGGGACGGACCGGGTCCACCCGCTTCTGCCGGTCCGGCGTCTCCGCCTCGGCGACCAGCAGGAAATGCGGCTTGTAGCTGCGCTGGACCACATCGGTCGGCACCTTCACGCCGCCGCCTATGTCGATGAGCGCGGGGATGGGGGTGCTCATCAGTGCGTCCACGCCCTCCGGCCGGACCTTCTTGTCGACCGTGAACTGCAGGGCCAGTTCCTTGCCGCGCTTGCCCTTCGTCTCCTTGTAGCCGATGCCGATCGACGAGACGTTCGGGTCGGCGAGATAGCCCGACCCCTGGGCGCGGATGAACTGTTTGAGCGAGTCCATGAGCTTGTCCTGGCCGCCCGCGGAGGCGGCGGCCGGGGATGTGGCGGCCGGGGATGTGGCGGCACTGCGCTTCTTGGCAGCCATCGAAGGCTCCCTTCGGGCAAAAGAGGTTCTCGCGTGAGAAGCCCGCCCGTGGATGCCGCCCCCGCGGTCGCCCCGTCGACGCGAGCAGGCTGGGGCTCCCCGCTCCGTGCGTGTGTTTCCAGCCTACGAGCGAACCCGCGCCGCTGCCTCCGGGGCCGGGAGTGGTGGACGGCTGAACCATCCGGCCGCCGAACTCGCAATCCGCCATGACCCGACGGCGGCCCGGGGGCGCGGATGTGCCAGGCTCAGGCCATGCGTTACATCATCATCGGCGCCGGAGCGATCGGCGCGACCATCGGCGGGCGGCTCGCGGAATCGGGCCGGGAGGTCGTGCTCGTCGCGCGCGGCGCTCACGCGGAGGCCCTGCGCGCGGACGGGCTGCGGCTCACGACGGTGTCCGGGGAACGGGTGCACCGGCTGCCGGTCGTCACCGCCCCGGCCGAGCTGGGCGAACTGCGCCCGGACGACGTGCTGCTGCTGGCCGTGAAGACCCAGGACGCGATCGCCGCGCTCGACGCGTGGGGCGACACGGAGGTCGCGGGCGGCGGCACCGCCGCGCAGCGGCTGCCGGTGCTGTGCGCGCAGAACGGGGTGGAGAGCGAACGGCTCGCCCTGCGGCGCTTCGCGCGGGTGTACGGGGTGTGCGTCTGGCTGCCGTCCACGTTCCTGGAACCGGGCGTGGTCTCGGCGCTGTGCGCTCCGCTGACGGGGATCCTGCACCTGGGCCGGGCCGCCGGCGGCAGCGACGCGACCGCCCGGCGGATCGCCGCCGACCTGGAGGGGGCCGGGTTCGAGGCGCCGGTCGTCGAGGACGTGATGCGGTGGAAGTACGCGAAGCTGCTGGGCAACCTCGGCAACGCGATCCAGGCGACGACCGGCCCGGAACCGGACCCGGCGAAGGGCACGCTGCTGCTCCGCGCGGTCCGCGAGGCGAAGGCCGCCTTCGACGCCGCCGGCATCGGGTACGTCTCGGAGGCGGAAGCGGCCGCCGCGCGCGACGGCAAGGTCGAGCAGCCCGCCGGGGTCCGGGGCGGCTCGTCCTGGCAGTCGCTGCGGCGGGGCACGGGCTCGATCGAGGCGGACTACCTCAACGGTGAGATCGCCCTGCTGGGCCGGCTGCACGGGGTGGCGACCCCGGTGAACGACACGCTGCGCCACGCGGCGAACATCTTCGCCCGCGAGGGCCTCCCGCCGGGCGCGATGTCGGTCACGGACCTGACGGCCCTGGCCGACGAGGCCGCCGCCCGCGCGTAGCCGGCCCCGTCGCGGGGCCGGCCCCCGCGGGGAGCCGACGCCGCGACGGGGCCCCGGCGCGCAGCCGAACTCCGCGTGGAGCCGGCCCCCGCGTGGAGCCGGCCCCTGCGCGTAGCCGACGCCGCGCGCAGCCGGACCCCGCCTGGAGTCGGCCCCGCCTGGAGCCGGCCGGGGCGTGGTCGGCCCCCGTACGAACGGGCGGTGGCCCCGGGTGTCAGGCCGTCAGGGCCGGGGCGTGCGCCCGGGCGGCTGCGGCCGCGTCGAAGCGGCGCAGCAGCAGCCGGGCCAGCTCCGGGGCCGCGCCCAGGACATCGGCCACGACGTCCGCGCCGCCGGCCGCCGCGCCGTCCGCGATACGGTCCGGCAGCCGCCCCGGGGCGATGACGTACGGGGCCACGGCGATCCGGCGGACCCCCTGGGCGCGCAGCGCCCGTACGGCTTCCTCCGTACGGGGAAGGGCGGCGGAGGCGAACGCGGGCCGCACGGCGCACCAACCGGTGTGCCGCCACTCCCGCGCGATTTCAGCGATCACCGCGATCGCCTCCGGGTCGGTGGAACCGGCGGACGCGAGCACCACACCGGTGGTGGCGCGGTCCGACGGGCCGAGGCCGGCTTCGGACAGCCGGCGCTCCAGGGCCGAGACGAGCAGCGGGGACGGCCCGAGGACCTCCGCCACCCGCACCGCGAGGCCCGGGAGCCGGACGGTCGCCTCGGACAGCGCCGCCGGGACGTCGGCCTTCGCGTGGAAGGCCCGGGTCAGCAGCAGCGGCTGGGCGACGACCTCGCGGACCCCGTCGGCGTACAGGGCGGCCAGCACCCGGTCCACGCGCGGGGCGTTGAAGTCCAAGTACGCCGTCTCCACGCGCAGTCCGGGCCGCAGCGCCCGCACCCGCCGGGTGAGGGCGTGCACGGTCGCCGCGTGCCGCGGGTCGCGGCTGCCGTGGGCGATGACCAGCAGTGCGGGGGACACCCGGATCAGCTCTTCACCAGCAGGCCGCGGCTGCGCAGCACCCACCGCTCGACCGGGCTGAAGATCAGCAGGTCGATCGCGATGCCGACGACCAGGATCAGGATGATCGCGAGGAACACGCCCGGCAGGTCGATGTTGTTGCGGCCGTTCTCCAGCAGCTGGCCCAAGCCCAGTCCCAGGTCCGGCGAGGACGCGATGATCTCCGCCGCCATCAGGGAGCGCCAGGAGAAGGCCCAGCCCTGCTTCAGGCCGGCCAGGTACCCGGGCAGCGCGGCGGGCATCACCACGTGCCGGGCGCCGCGCAGCCCGGTGGCGCCCAGGGTGCGGCCGGCCCGCAGGAACAGCGGGGGCACCTGGTCGATGCCGGAGACGAGGCCGTTGGCGATCGACGGCACCGCGCCGAGCAGGATCACCGTGTACATCATGGCGTCGTTGAGGCCGAACCAGAGCACCGCCGGCGGCACCCAGGCGACCGAGGGGAGCGATTGCAGGCCCTGGAGGATCGGGCCGATGGCGGCGCGGACGAACTTCACCCGGGCGACGAGCAGTCCGAGCGGCGTGCCGATGGCCAGGGCGAGCAGGAAGCCGAGCAGACCGCGCGAGACGCTGGTCCAGATGACCTCCAGCAGGGTGCCCGCCAGCCACATGTCGGCGAGGCTGTCCCAGACCGCGGTCAGGGCGGGCAGCTTCGTCTCGTCGGTGACCTTCGCCGCGACGAGGACCTGCCACACCAGCAGCACCAGGCCGACGGCGAGGAACGGCGGGAGGACCTTCTTGACGAGGACCTCGCGGACCGGGGTGCGGTGGGTCTGGACCGCGTCGAGCGCGTCGAGGCCCGCCTCCAGGCCCGCCAGGTCGTCGCGCGTGGTCTCGACGGCCCCGGCCTTCGTGGTGGTGTCAGTGCTGGCCATGGCGGCGGATCTCCCCACGCAGGTGTTCGGTGATCTCAAGGGAAAGCTCCGCGACGTCCGCGTCCTCGATGCGGCGCGGCTGCGGGATGTCCACGGTCCACTCCTTCGCGACGCGGCCGGGCCGTGAGGAGAGCAGGACCACGCGCTGCGCGAGGCGCACGGCCTCGCGCACGTTGTGCGTGACGAACAGGACGGACAGCCCCGTCTCCGCCCAGATCCGGGTGAGTTCCCCGTGCAGGACGTCCCGGGTGATGGCGTCGAGGGCCGCGAACGGCTCGTCCATCAGCAGGAGCCGGCTGTCCTGGGCGAGTGCCCGGGCCAGGGCCACGCGCTGGCGCATGCCGCCGGACAGCTCGTGCACGCGCTTGCCGTACGCGCCGCCGAGCCGGACCAGCTCCAGCAGCCGCTCGGCCTCCGGCTTGCGGTCGGCCTTGGCCACCCCGCGCAGCCGCAGGGCGAGTTCGATGTTCTTGCCCGCGGTGAGCCACGGGAACAGGGCGTGCTCCTGGAACATCAGCGCCGGACGGCCGCCGGGGGTCTCGACGGACCCCGCGGACGGCTTGTCCAGACCCGCGACCAGGTTCAGCAGCGTGGACTTCCCACACCCCGAGGCGCCCAGGATGGTGACGAACTCGCCGGGAGCGACATCGAGGCTGATGTCGTCCAGGACGAGCTGCGATCCGGCCGGGCCGGAGAAGGACTTCGAGACGTGCCCGATGCGGGCGGCGTGCGTGCGCTCCGCGACGGAGCCCTCGGCAGCCTTGGCAAGCGTGGTGGCCATGGTCGTCACCTCCTGGGTCTGCGGGGTTGCGGGATTACTTGGCGCCGAGCCCGGCGTCGGAGACCTCGGGCTTGCCCGCGGCCTTGAGCACCTTGTTGAGGAGCTTCAGGTCGTAGATGCCGTCCAGTTCGGGCTGTGCGATGAGCTTGGCCTTGACCGCCCACTCGGACTCGGTCTTCAGCGTGGTGGCCAGCGGGTCGTCGGTGACGAGGATGGACTTCCACGCCGGGTCGATGATCTTGGCGTCGAGGGGCTTGCCGCTGTCGGCCGCCAGCTTGGCGTTGGCGGAGGCCTTCGCCTTGTCCGGGTTGGCGTTGATCCACTCGTTGGTCTTCACCGTGCCCGTCAGCACGGCCTCGACCACGTCCGGGTGCTCCTTCAGGAACTTCTGCGACACGATGACGTTCGTGATCACGAACTTCTTGTCGGGCCACAGGTCGGTCTCGTCGAGGAGGACGGAACCGCCCTCGGAGACGAGCTTGGAGGCCGTGGGCTCCGGCACCCAGGCGCCGTCGATCGAACCCTGCTTGAAGGCGTCCGGGGTGACCTTGTTGTCCGTACGGACGACGGAGACGTCACCCTTGCCGGACTCCGGGTCGACCGACCAGCCCTTCTCGGAGATCCAGTTGAGGAAGGCGACGTCCTGCGTGTTCCCCTTCTGCGGGGTGGCGATCTTCTTGCCCTTGAGGTCGTCCAGGGTCTTGATCTTGTCCGGGTTCACGACCAGCTTGACGCCGCCCGAGGCGGAGCCGGAGATGATGCGCAGGTTGGAACCCTTGGACTTCACGTAGCCGTTGATCGACGGCGAGGGGCCGATGAAGCCGATGTCGAGAGAGCCGCCGTTGAGGGCCTCGATCTCGGACGGGCCGGCGTTGAAGGACTGCGGCTTGATCTTGGTGCCGGCCAGTTCCTTCTCGATCAGGCCCTCCTGGAGGCCGACCAGGGCCGTCGCGTGCGTCAGGTTCGGGAAGTACCCGATCCGGACCTCGGTGGCGGAGAGCTTCTTGCCGTCGGCGGCCGGGGCGGCGGACGCCTTCGCGTCGTCCTTCTTCTCGGCGTCGGAACCGTAGCCGCAAGAGGCGAGCGCGCCGATCAGCAGGGGCAGGGCGGCCGCGGCGACCACGCTGCGGCGGAGGGTGTTACGGGTGGGACGGATGGCAGGCACGGGAGGACTTCCTCTCGGGGCGTGGTCTCACGACACACGTCTTCGTCTGTGGAGCGGGGGTGGGTACGGCTCGTGGAGGGTGAGGGCGCGCATGCGGTGCGCGTACGTCAGAGCGCACATCGGGCAACCCCGCCCTGGCCGCTGCCGAGGCAGCCGCTGCCCACGCGGCCGCCCTCCTTCGCGAAGGTGGAGTAGATGTCGGCGGGCATGGGTCAGAAGTCCCACCCTTCTTCGTCGGCCTGGACGGTCGTGCGGGCCTGGGAGGCGAAGGACTCGCCCGCCATGCCCGCCGCCAGGGTGGTGCCGTCGGCCGGGTCGATCAGCAGGAAGGACCCGGTGCGGCGCGAGTCGGCGTACGCGTCGAGCGCCAGCGGTTCGGCGGTACGGACGACCACGCGGCCGATGTCGTTGGCCACCAGCTGTCCCGGTTCCGGGTGCTGGGACAGGTCGTCGAGGGTCAGCCGCGAGGGGATCTCCTTGACGATCGCCTTGACCGTGCGCGTCGTGTGCTTGAGCAGCACCCGGGCGCCGACGGCCAGCGGCTGGTCCGCCACGTGGCAGACCGTCGCGACGACGTCCTGCGTGGTGGCCGGCGGGTTCGAGGACGGCGCGATCAGGTCACCGCGCGAGATGTCGATGTCGTCCGCCAGACGCAGCGTCACCGACTGCGGGGCCCAGGCGATGTCGACGCCCTCGCCGAGTGCGTCGATCCCCTCGATCACCGAGGTACGGCCCGAGGGCAGCACGGTCACGGCCTCGCCGACGCGCAGCACGCCGGAGGCGATCTGGCCCGCGTAGCCGCGGTAGTCGGGGTGCTCGGCGGTCTGCGGGCGGATCACGTACTGCACCGGGAAACGCGCCGGGCAGGCCGTCAGGTCGTGGCTGACCGGGACGGTCTCCAGGTGCTCCAGCACGGTCGGGCCGCCGTACCAGTCCATGTGCGCGGAGGGCTCCACCACGTTGTCCCCGGCCAGCGCCGAGATCGGGATCGCGGTGATCTCGGGGACGCCCAGGTCCGAGGCGTACGCCGTGAACTCCTCGGCGATCGCCGCGAAGACCTTCTCCTCGTAGCCCACCAGGTCCATCTTGTTGACGGCCAGGACCACGTGCGGCACCCGCAGCAGGGCGGCGACCGCCGCGTGCCGGCGGGTCTGCTCGATCACGCCGTTGCGGGCGTCGACCAGCACCACGGCCAGATCGGCGGTGGAGGCGCCGGTGACCATGTTCCGGGTGTACTGCACGTGCCCCGGGGTGTCCGCGAGGATGAACCGGCGGCGCGCGGTGGCGAAGTAGCGGTACGCGACGTCGATGGTGATGCCCTGCTCCCGCTCGGCCCGCAGGCCGTCGGTCAGCAGCGCGAGGTCGGGGGCGTCCTGGCCGCGCTGGGCGGAGACGGCCTCGACGGCCTCCAGCTGGTCGGTCAGGACCGACTTGGAGTCGTGCAGCAGGCGCCCCACCAGGGTGGACTTGCCGTCGTCGACGGAACCGGCGGTCGCGAAGCGCAGCAGTGTGGTCACTGAAGGGTCGACGAAGCCGGCGACCTGATCGGTGGTGGATGTCATGGCTAGAAGTACCCCTCGCGCTTGCGGTCTTCCATCGCGGCCTCGGACATCTTGTCGTCGGCGCGGGTCGCGCCCCGCTCGGTGAGCCGGGAGGCGGCGATCTCGGTGATCACGGCGTCCAGCGTGGTGGCGTCGGAGTCGACGGCGCCGGTGCAGGACATGTCACCGACGGTGCGGTAGCGGATGAGACGCGTCTGGGTCGCCTCGCCCTCCTTCGGGCCGCCCCACTCGCCGGCCGTCAGCCACATGCCGCTGCGCTGGAAGACCTCGCGCTCGTGGGCGAAGTAGATCTCCGGCAGTTCGATGCCCTCGCGGGCGATGTACTGCCACACGTCCAGCTCGGTCCAGTTGGAGAGCGGGAAGACGCGTACGTGCTCGCCGGGCGCGTGGCGGCCGTTGTAGAGCTGCCACAGCTCGGGGCGCTGGCGGCGCGGGTCCCACTGGGAGAACTCGTCGCGCAGGGAGAAGACGCGCTCCTTGGCGCGGGCCTTCTCCTCGTCGCGGCGGCCGCCGCCGAAGACGGCGTCGAACTTCAGTTCCTGGATCGCCTCGGTGAGCGGGACGGTCTGCAGCGGGTTGCGGACGCCGTCCGGACGCTCGCGGAGCTTTCCGGCGTCGATGTACTCCTGGACGGAGGCCACGTGCAGACGCAGGCCGTGCTTCGCGACGGCCCGGTCGCGGTAGTCGAGGACCTCGGGGAAGTTGTGCCCGGTGTCGACGTGCAGCAGCGCGAACGGCACCGGAGCCGGCGCGAACGCCTTCAGCGCCAGGTGCAGCATGACGATGGAGTCCTTGCCGCCCGAGAACAGGATCACCGGCTTCTCGAACTCGCCCGCCACCTCGCGGAAGATGTGCACGGCCTCCGATTCGAGGGCGTCGAGGTGCGACAGCGCGTACGGCGCGTCCGTCCCCTCGTGGACGTGTGCGACGGTGGCGGTCATGCCAGGCCCCTCTCGGTGAGCAGCGCGTGCAGGGCCGAAGCCGACTCCCGCACGGTCTGCGTGTGCGACTCGATCCGCAGGTCCGGGGAGCCCGGAGCCTCGTACGGGTCGTCGACGCCGGTCAGACCGGAGATCTCGCCGGCCGCCTGCTTCGCGTACAGGCCCTTCACATCGCGCTCCGAGCACACCTCGACCGGGGTGGCCACGTGGACCTCCAGGTACGCGGTGCCCACGGCGGCGTGCCGCCCCCGGACGGCCTCGCGGCTGTCCGCGAACGGCGCGATCACCGGCACCAGCGCCTTGACCCCGTTGCTCGCGAGGAGTTCGGCGACGAAACCGATCCGCTGCACGTTGGTGTGCCGGTCCTCCCGGCTGAAGCCCAGCCCGGCGGAGAGGAACTCGCGGATCTCGTCACCGTCGAGGACCTCCACGCGGTGGCCCTCGTCGCGCAGCCGCTCGGCCAGAGCGTAGGCGATGGTGGTCTTGCCCGCGCTCGGCAGCCCGGTCAGCCACACGGTGGCGCCCTGGTCGCTCACGCTCATCTGCTTCTTCTCCGTCGGTTCCGTGTGGTTGGTCATCAGCCGTGCAGTCCGCACTCGGTCTTGCCCAGCCCGGCCCAGCGGCCCGCCCGGGCGTCCTCGCCCCGCGCCACGCGGCGGGTGCAGGGAGCGCAGCCGACGGAGGCGTACCCGTCCATCAGCAGCGGGTTGGTGAGCACGCCGTGCTCGGCGACGTACGCGTCCACGTCGTCCTGGGTCCAGCGGGCGATCGGCGAGACCTTGACCTTCCGGCGCTTCTCGTCCCAGCCGACCACCGGGGTGTTCGCCCGGGTCGGGGACTCGTCGCGGCGCAGGCCCGTCGCCCACGCCCGGTACCCGGCCAGGCCCTCTTCGAGGGGCTTGACCTTGCGCAGCGCGCAGCACAGGTCGGGGTCGCGGTCGTGCAGCCTCGGGCCGTACTCGGCGTCCTGCTCGGCGACGCTCAGGCGCGGGGTGAGGGTGATGACGTTGACGTCCATCACGGCCTCGACCGCGTCCCGGGTGCCGATGGTCTCCTCGAAGTGGTAGCCGGTGTCGAGGAACACCACGTCCACGCCCGGGAAGACCCGGGACGCCAGGTGGGCGACCACCGCGTCCTCCATCGAGGAGGTCACGCAGAACTCCTTGCCGAAGGTCTCGGCCGCCCAGGTGAGGATCTCCGGCGCGGAGGCGTCCTCCAGGTCCCGGCCCGCCCGCTCGGCCAGTTCCCTCAGCCCCCGGGCCTCCTGAACCGTCGTCATATCTCTTCCCCTCCGGCGGCGGTGGGCCGAACGCCCCGGGACAGCAGCCCGAGGTACTTCAGCTGGAAGGCCCGGTTGCAGGCCCGGCACTCCCAGGCGCCGTGACCCGTCTCGTTCGGGAACAGGTCCTCGTCGCCGCAGTACGGGCAGTAGAACGGGGCCGCGCGCTCGCTCACGACAGGTCCTCGTCCTTCGCACGGGTCACCCACGCGGCGAAGCGCTCGCCGTCCTCGCGCTGCTCCTGGAAGCGCGTGACGACCCGCTCGACGTAGTCGGGCAGACCGGCCGAGGTGACCTTGAGGCCGCGGACCTTGCGGCCGAAACCGGCCTCCAGGCCGAGGGCGCCGCCCAGGTGGACCTGGTAGCCCTCCACCTGGTTGCCGTCGTCGTCCAGGACCAGCTGCCCCTTGAGACCGATGTCCGCCACCTGGATGCGGGCGCAGGCGTTCGGGCAGCCGTTGATGTTGATGGTGAGCGGCTCGGCGAACTCCGGCAGGCGGCGCTCCAGCTCGTCGATCAGCGAGGCGCCGCGCGCCTTCGTCTCGACGATCGCCAGCTTGCAGAACTCGATGCCGGTGCAGGCCATCGTGCCGCGGCGGAACGGGGACGGCTTGACCCGGAGGTCCAGCGCCTCCAGGGCCGCGACGACGGAGTCGACCCGGTCGGCCTCGATGTCGAGGACGATCATCTTCTGCTCGGCGGTGGTGCGCAGCCGGCCGGAGCCGTGCTGGGCGGCCACGTCCGCGATCTTGGTGAGGGTGGCGCCGTCGACGCGGCCGACGCGGGGTGCGAAGCCAACGTAGAAGCGGCCGTCCTGCTGCTGGTGGACGCCGACGTGGTCGCGCCACTGGCCGGAGGGCTGCGCGGGCGCGGGGCCGTCGGTCAGCTTCCGCTTCAGGTACTCGTCCTCCAGGACCCGGCGGAACTTGGCCGGGCCCCAGTCGGCGACGAGGAACTTCAGGCGGGCGCGGTTGCGCAGCCGGCGGTAGCCGTAGTCGCGGAAGATCGAGATGACGCCCTCGTAGACGTCCGGGACCTCGTCGAGCGAGACCCAAGTGCCCAGGCGCACGCCGAGCTTGGGGTTGGTGGAGAGGCCGCCGCCGACCCAGACGTCGAAGCCGGGGCCGTGCTCGGGGTGCTCCACGCCGACGAAGGCGATGTCGTTGATCTCGTGCGCCACGTCGAGCAGCGGCGAGCCGGAGACCGCGGACTTGAACTTGCGGGGCAGGTTGGAGAAGTCCTTGTTGCCGACGATGCGGCGGTAGATCTCGTCGATGGCGGGAGTGCCGTCGATGATCTCGTCCTGGGCGATGCCGGCGACCGGCGAGCCGAGGATGACGCGGGGCGTGTCACCGCAGGCCTCGGTCGTGGACAGGCCGACGGCCTCCAGGCGGCGCCAGATCTCGGGGACGTCCTCGATCCGGATCCAGTGGTACTGCACGTTCTGGCGGTCGGTGAGGTCCGCCGTGCCGCGCGCGAACTCCTCGGAGATCTCGCCGATGACGCGCAGCTGCTCGGTGGTCAGCCGGCCGCCGTCGATGCGGACGCGCAGCATGAAGTACTTGTCGTCCAGCTCCTCCGGCTCCAGGATCGCGGTCTTGCCGCCGTCGATCCCGGGCTTGCGCTGGGTGTAGAGGCCCCACCAGCGCATGCGGCCGCGCAGGTCGTTGGGGTCGATCGAGTCGAAGCCCGCCTTGGAGTAGATCGTCTCAATGCGTGTCCGCACGTTGAGACCGTCGTCGTCCCTCTTGAACTGCTCGTTGCCGTTGAGGGGGGTGTGGTGTCCGACGGCCCACTGACCCTCACCGCGGTGACGGCCGGTCTTGCGGCGCGCGGCAGCGGCTGCGGGCGCGGCTGCTGCGGGCGATTCGGGGGTGGCGGCCATGGCGGTACGTCCTTCTTCGGCGGCTCGGGGCGGGGCGGGGGGAGCGGCGGCGAGTGCCCCCGTGAGTGGTCCTGCCGCTGAGCAGGTGCGGCGGATCGCCACCCGATGCCGGTGTTTCCGGTGTTCAGGGCGGTCTTCGGCCTTCGGGGGACTTGCGGGTACTTCGGAGACCGGCGCGTCCGCGGCAGCGGGGACGACGGCGGATGTGCGGCGGTGGCTGGTTCCGTCAGCTCGCCGGACAGATGGCGCTGGACATGCGGCCGAGGTCGACGTGCCGCCGACTCACCAAGGCAATTCCAGCTCCAGTCATGGCGGAAGCGTGTCATGTGCCGATTGGAGGAGTCCACTACTGTCCATGATGCGGACGTACTCGTCTCGTATCGCGGGACAGCGTGACGGGGGTCACGTGGTGAAGCGGCACAATCCGGCCGCCCGGGGCCCGTTCACGCTACCCGGTGCGGCGTTGCGGGGCGGCGGAGGCGGGCGCGGAGGCGGTTCCGCTCCCCGGGCCGACCGGGCGGAACGGCGGCGAGCCGGTGATCCCCTCGGCCTGGGGGCCGTCCCTGCGCAGCCGCTCCAGTACGTCGTCCGGCGGGTGGGAGTCCTCGGGAGCTCCCGACGCGAGGGCGGGCGGACGGGTCTGGTCGACCCCCGGGATCACCCCGGTCGTGTATTCGAGCGGAAGCTTCGGCTCCGCCACCCGCACGACCGCCCGCCACGTGCCGTGCGGCCAGTCCAGCTCGGCCAGGGCCACCGGCCAGTCCGCCCGGTCCTTGCCCCGCAGGACCATCGCGAACAGCCGGGAGTCCCGGGCCAGCCCGCTGAACGTCCCCTCGAAGGTCACGGCGATTCCGGAGGGAGGGGAGGCGGGATCGGTGTCCTGCCGGGTGGACCGCGTGACCACCACGGCCCCGGAGCGCACGTCGGTCGGGGTGGGGGGACGCGGCTCGGTCTGCTGCGGCTGCGGGTCCCGCGAGATGAAGGCCACCACGATGCCCGCGACGGCCGCCACCAGGGCCGCGAGGAGGCCCTGCCAGCGGTACGAGCTCGACAGCCACCGGGTCACGCGGCGGGAGGAGGAGTCCGGGGTCCCGGGCGCCGGGCCGCCGGGCGGATCGCCCCGGCCGCCCGGATCGCCCCGGATCGCCCCGGCCGCCCGGGTCAGGGGTGCCGGCCGGGCCTGTGGGGGGTGTGGTGCTCATACGCCTCGCCTCGCTCGACGGACGTCCAGCATGCGGACTCCGGGCCCGCCCCGTCCCGCAGCCACGCCGCACGCGCACCACCGGCCGCACGCGCACCACCGGCCGTCGGCGCGGCCGGCCGTGCGCGCCGCCTCACGCCCCCGGCCAGGGGCCCGGGGTCGGGGCGTCCTCCTTCTGCTCCGTCTCCGTCCGGAAGACCTTGAAGCCGCGCCGCAGGTAGTTGTCCATCGCCGTCGGACCGTCCTGGCTGCACGTGTGGAGCCAGACCCGGCGGGTCGGCTCCAGCTCCGGCCAGCGGGACGCCAGGTCCCACGCCCGGGCGACCCCCGCCGTCAGCAGGTGGCCCCCGATGCGGCGGCCGCGGAAGTCGGGGAGGAGGCCGAAGTACATGATCTCCACCACGCCGTCCGGCTGCGGGTCGAGCTCCACGTAGCCCGCCGGGGTGCCTCGGTCGTAGGCGACCCACGTCTCCACGCCCGGCCGCCCCAGCGTCTCCACCCACTGCGCGCGGGTCAGCGCCAGCCGGTCCGTCCAGTGGATGTCCCCGCCCACCGAGGCGTACAGGAAGCGGCTGAACTCGGGCGAGGGGACCTCGGCCCGGGCGATGTGGATCTCCGGCCCCGGCACGGCGGCCGGGACCAGGCCCCGCGCGGAGGTCATTTCCAGGGACCAGGTGGTCAGGGTGATGGCGCTCATGCAGGTCAGGGAATCACGTCCGGTCCGGCCCGGCCCAGGCGGGCCCTGATCACCGCCGGTGCCGTGGAGTGCGGCAGCAGCCCGGCCGGATCCCGTGGGCGGATCACCTCCACCTCCACGTCCTCCGCGAAGCGGTACGGGCGGTGGGTCAGCACCCCGGCGAGGTGGCGCCGGACCCGGGACAGCTCCGCCCGGACCGTCACCGTACGGGTGGGGTCCCCGAACAGCTCCGCCGCCAGTTCCGCCGCCGAGCGCCCGCGCGGGGCCTCCGCCAGCAGGAACAGCAGCTCCGCGTGGCGCGGGCTCAGCTCCTGCGACCAGCTGCCCGCGGCCCCGTACACCGTCACCGCCCAGGACCGGGGCCGGCTGAAGTCCAGGACGACGCGGCCCGCCGGCGCGTCCGTACGGGACTCCGCGACCCGCAGCAGCCAGCCGCCGGGCAGCGCCTCCACCCCGCAGTCCCCGAGCTGCGGCACCCACGCCCGGCCCGGGCCGAACCGCTTCGGCAGCGGGTAGCGCTCCTGCGGCGCCAGCCCCGTCACCGCCGCCGTCCAGCCGAGCCCGTCCACCACCAGGGCCCGCCCCGGCAGCCGGGCCAGCAGCGGGGCCGCCACCGCCCGCAGCCGCTCCAGCGACTCCAGGTGCCGCACCCGCAGCTCCCGCTCCGCGAGCCGGGCCACCGAGCTCACCCACGCCAGCGTCGCCGGGTGCATCGTGGCCAGCGGCCCGCTGACGTCCACCACCCCCAGCAGCCGGCCGTCGCGCGGATCCCGCAACGGGGCCCCCGCGCAGGTCCAGTCGTGGTGGCTGGAGACGAAGTGCTCCGCCGAGAACACCTGCACCGGCCGCCGCGCCACCAGGGCGGTCCCCACCCCGTTGGTGCCGACCACCGCCTCGTTCCAGTCGGCGCCCACCCCGAAACCGAGCCGGTCCGCCTTGCGCAGGATCGAGGCGTGCCCCTCCCGCCACAGCAGCCGCCCGTCCGCGTCGGCGACGACCATGATGTGCAGCGCCCCGTCCAGCGCGGGCAGCAGCCCCTCGCGCAGCACCGGCAGTACCTCCCGCAGCGGCGAGACCCGTCGCCGCTCCTCCGTCTCGGCGGCGGACAGCATCCGCGAGCGCGCGTCCCGGTCCGGATGCACCCCGCCGGCCAGCATCCGGCGCCAGGATTCCGCGATCTCCGGGCGCGGCGCTGCCGGGGGGCGGTTCCCGGCCAGCGCGGCGGCCCGCACCCCCTTGAGCAGACGCGCGGCTTCCCGAGCGTCCATGGCCGAGATGCGCGCCACGTCGATCCCGCTGACCGCGGTGTCGCCCACCGGAGCCTCCCCGTGTGAAACGCTCCCCCGGCCCGCGCGGCGGGGGTCCCGACTCGAAGGGTTGCAACGGTACGCAACTCTCGCGGGCCCCCGCCCACCCGACCGACACTGTCCGGACGTCGTGAGCGGCGTGACGGCTCCTTCCTCGGGGCCGGGCGGATCAGGGGTGGTGCCGAGTCGGCGCGGCGCCGCCCCCGATCCCCGGTGAACGGGCCCGGATCCCGGCCGGAGCGGTTTGGGGACCACTCCTCGGCCCGCGATCCGCGCCCGTCAGCCCGCGCTCCGTGCGCGTCAGCCCGCGATCCGCGCCCGTTCCACCACCGCACCCAGGTCCAGGCTGTGCGGCAGCGTCCCGAACGCCGAACCCCAGTCGTGGCCCAGCCGGGACGCGCAGAACGCGTCCGCGACCTCCGGCGGCGCCCAGCGGACCAGCAGCGATCCCTGGAGCACGAGGGCGATGCGCTCCACCACCCGGCGGGCCCTGGCCTGAATCCCCTCCAGGTCGGCGAGATCCGTCAGCAGGTCCTTGATGGCCGAATCCAGCCGGTGGTCCGCCCCCCGCGCCAGCCCGACCTCCTGGAGGAACGCGTTCAGGGCCAGCGGCTCGCGCTGGAGCGCCCGCAGGACGTCCAGCGCCTGTACGTTGCCCGAGCCCTCCCAGATCGAGTTCAGCGGGGACTCCCGCAGGAGTCTGGGCATCCCCGACTCCTCGACGTAGCCGTTCCCGCCCAGACACTCCAGGGCCTCGGCGACCATCGGCGTACACCGTTTGGTCACCCAGTACTTCGCGGCGGGCACCGCGATGCGCAGGAAGGCCCGCTCCTGGTCCGTATCCGCGTCGTAGGCCGCCGCGAGCCGCAGCGTCAGCACCGTCGCCGCCTCCGACTCCAGCGCGAGGTCGGCCAGCACGTTGCGCATCAGCGGCTGCTCGATGAGCCGTGCTCCGAAAGCAGAGCGGTGCTCCGCGTGGTGGACGGCCTGCGTCAGCGCCTGCCGCATCTGCGCGGCCGATCCGATGGCACAGTCCAGCCGGGTCGCCGCGACCATCTCGATGATGGTCCTCACCCCCCGGCCCTCCTCACCCACCCGGCGCGCCCAGGTCCGGTCGAACTCCACCTCCGCCGACGCGTTCGACCGGTTGCCCAGCTTGTCCTTCAGCCGCTGGAGCGCGAACGCGTTGCGGGAGCCGTCCGGCAGCACCCGCGGCACCAGGAAGCAGGTCAGCCCGCCCGGGGCCTGCGCCAGCACCAGGAACCCGTCGCACATCGGCGCCGAACAGAACCACTTGTGCCCGGTCAGCAGGTACTCCCCGGCGGCGTCCAGCGCCGTCGCCGTCGTCGTGTTCGCCCGGACGTCGCTGCCGCCCTGCTTCTCCGTCATCCCCATGCCGAACAGCACGCCGGCCTTCGCGGCCGGCGGCCGCAGCTCCCGCTCGTACAGGGGAGAGGTCAGCAGCGGCTCCCAGACGGAGGCCAGCTCCGGATCCACCCGCAGCGCCGGCACCGCCGCGTGCGTCATCGAGACCGGGCAGCCGTGCCCCGCCTCGGCCTGGGACCAGACGAAGAACCCCGCCGCGCGGCGCAGATGCCCGGCGGGGCGCCCCCACGCGTTGGTGAGGCCCGCGCCGACGGCCTTGCCGAGGAGCCGGTGCCAGGCCGGGTGGAAGTCCACCTCGTCGATCCGGTTGCCGTAGCGGTCGTGGGTGACCAGTCTCGGCGGGTTCTCGTTCGCCTGCCGGGCCCATTCCTGGGCCTGCGCCGAACCCGCGGCGCGCCCGAGGACGGTGAGGTCGTCCCGCACCTCTTCGAGGAGTCCGGGGGGCGCGTCGGACAGGTGCCTCTCCAGGGCCTCGGTGAGGACCCGGTCGCCGCCGAAGACGTCGTACGCCACCAGGGGCGGAGCCTGGTTGCCGACTGTGTGGGTGGTGGCTGCCATGCGGATACCGTAAGGACGTGCAGCCAGCAAAAGAAACACCCGAGCGGATCCCAGGGCGGCTCCACCGGGCACGCGCCCTCTACCGCAACGTATCCAAGCGCAAAATGGCCTGGCTGCTGCTGAAAGACACCGTCAATTCGTGCATCGAATACCGGATCCTCGGGCTGGCGGCCGAGGCGGCGTTCTTCACGCTGCTGTCGCTGCCGCCGCTGTTCCTCGGCCTCCTCGGTCTGCTCGGGTACGTGGACGGCTGGACCGGTGGCACCTTCGTGGCCAGCATCGAGGAGAACATCCTGGGCGCGGTCGGCACCGTGCTCTCCGACCGGGGCGTCAACGACATCGCGAAACCGATGCTGGACGACGTCACCAGCCGCGGCCGCCCCGACCTGATCTCCCTCGGATTCGCCTTCGCCCTGTGGTCCGGCTCGCGCGCCGTCAACGTCTTCATCGACACCATCACCGTCATGTACGGGCTCGACGGGCAGCGCGGGATCGTCAAGACCCGGCTGCTGTCCTTCCTGCTGTACGTGATCGCTCTGGTCATCGGGGCGATCGTGCTGCCGCTGATGGTGGCCGGGCCGGACGCGGTGGTGCGGCTGGTGCCCTGGAGCACCGAGGTGATCGCGGTGCTGTACTGGCCGACCGTCACCCTGCTGTCCATCGCCTTCCTGACCACGCTCTACCACGTGTCCGTGCCCGTGCGTTCGCCGTGGATCGAGGACGTCCCGGGCGCGCTGGTCGCGCTCGCCATGTGGGTGCTGGGCTCGTTCCTGCTGCGCATCTACCTCACCAACACCGTGGAAGGGCCGACGATCTACGGATCGCTGGCCGCGCCGGTCGCCGTGCTGCTGTGGATCGGCATCTCGGCCTTCGCCGTGCTCGTCGGCGCCGCCGTCAACGCCGCGATCGACCGGGTCTGGCCCTCGCTGGCCACGGCCGCCGCGCGCGAGGCGAACGAGCGGGTCCGGGAGGCGGAGGCCGCCCAGCTGGTGGCCCGCGCCGCCGCCTGGCGGGCCCTCGCCGAGGGGGAGTCCGAGGACGACGAGGACGCCGGGATGCCCTCGGAGTTCCCCGAGCGGTGGTCGAAGTTCCTCCCTCCGGAGGACTACACCTCGCGCCTGCGCAAGCACTGAACCCGCCGTAGCCCGGCCGTGTGTACGAGGACCGGGCCGCCGGTCTTGAACGAATCGGACAGCGGACGGAAAAAAGAATTCGCGTGGGGTCAGGGGCGGTTGTTACGGTGGGGCCGTTCCCGCCGAGCGGCGCGGAACCGTCGTATGACTCGGAGGTGAGCTCGTTGATGACTGTCGTCGCGCAGGGCGCTGTTGCCCGCACTCAGAAGACCATCAATGTCACTTCCGTGGTCTCCGGCTGACCTCACACCTCTTCGCGCGCCGCCGAGCGCGCGCTGCCGGGGCCACCCTGTGAAGGGTTCCCCTTGTCTCTCTCTTCTCCGCTCTCCTCTCCTCTCTCCTCCCTGACCCTCCTGGGCTGGGACGCGGCGTGGGAGGCCGAGTTCGCCCCCCACGCCGAACAGGGCCTGGTTCCCGGTCGCGTGGTGCGGGTGGACCGCGGCCAGTGCGACGTCATGACCGCGGACGGCATCGTTCGCGCCGACACCGCCTTCGTCACCCCGCACGACCCGCTGCGCGTCATCTGCACCGGTGACTGGGCCGCTGTCGAGGCGGCCGGCAACCCCCGGTACGTGAAGACGTACCTGCCGCGCCGGACCGCGTTCGTGCGCTCCACGTCCTCGCAGCGGTCCGAGGGGCAGATCCTCGCCGCCAACGTCGACCACGCGATCATCGCGGTCTCCCTGGCCGTCGAGCTGGACCTCGGCCGCATCGAGCGCTTCCTGGCGCTCGCCTGGGAGTCGGGCGCGCAGCCGCTGGTCGTCCTGACCAAGGCGGACCTCGTACCGGACCCGGTGACGCTCGCGCACCTGGTCCAGGACGTGGAGACCACCGCCCCCGGCGTCGACGTCCTCACCGTCTCCTCCCACACCGGGGAGGGGACGGACGTCCTGGCGGCGGTCGTCGCCGGCGGTACGAGCGTGCTCCTCGGCATCTCCGGCGCGGGCAAGTCCACCCTGGCGAACGCGCTGCTCGGCGCGGACGTCATGGAGGTGCGGGCCACCCGCGACGTGGACGGCAAGGGCCGGCACACGACGACCACCCGCAACCTGCTCGCCCTGCCCGGCGGCGGCGTCCTGATCGACACCCCGGGGCTGCGCGGCGTCGGCCTCTGGGACGCCGAGTCCGGCGTCGGCCAGGTCTTCTCGGAGATCGAGGAGTACGCGGCGCGGTGCCGCTTCCACGACTGCGCCCACGAGGCGGAGCCGGGCTGCGCGGTGCTGGCGGCGGTCGGGTCCGGGGAACTGCCGGAACGCCGCCTGGAGAGCTACCGCAAGCTGATGCGGGAGAACCAGCGGATCGTCGCCAAGACGGACGCCCGCCTCCGCTCCGAGATCCGCCGCGACTGGCGCCTGAAGGCAGCGGTAGGCCGCGCCAACCACGCGGCCAAGCGCACCGGCCGAGCCTGACCCCCGGGGCGCCCCGAGCACCCCGCCCGGTCCCGCGCCCAGCGGGGCCGGGCGGTGTCGGGTCACGCGGCGGGAGCCGTCAGGCTTCGTCCAGGCCCCAGGCGAAGACCTTTTCCGGGTGGATCCGGATGACCTCCGGGCTGAAGTGCGGGCCCAGCGCGTGCGGGCCGACCTCCAGCGTGGCGCGACCGCGGATCTCGATGCCCCTGACCCGCCACGGCCGGGTGCTCACCAGGTCGTCCACCACCAGCGCCAGCCGCGGGTTCCCCCGCAGGTTGCGCCACTTCTTCGTCGTGCCCATCGCCAGCCCGCCGACGAGGACCGTCCCGTCCTCCTGCGGGAAGAACCCCACCGGGTTCGCCTGCGGTTGCCCGGCCGCGTCCACCGTCGCCAGCCGCCCCAGGTGCTGCGACGTGAGGTACGCCAGCTCTGCCTCGCTGAAACCCTTGAACTCCGTCATACGCCCCACCCTCGCAGCGGCGCGGGCCCCCCGCATCGGACCTTCGGCCGAGCCGGCCCTCGGCCCCCGGCACTACGCCGTCAGCCGGTCAGGACGGCGCCCAGCCAGGCCGCCACGACCAGGAGGCACGCGAACAGTTCCACCAGGACGCTCGTGCCGACCGCCCGCATCACCGCGCGGACCGAGGCCCGGGCCTCGCCGGAGGTGCCCAGGCGCAGGCGTTCGCACAGGTAGATGCCGCCCACGAACCCCGGTACCGCGCCCACCACCGGGAGCACCACGAAACCCACCAGCGCGCCCGCGCCCGCGTACACCGCCATCCGGGTGGTCACCCCCACCCCCCGCAGCCGTCGCGGCGGCAGCAGCCACTTCACCACCTGGACCACCAGCAGCAGCGCCGTCGCCGAGACCAGCAGCGTCCACGCAGGCGACGACCGCTCGTGCAACGCCCACCACAGCAGCCCCGCCCACACCAGCCACGTCCCCGGCACGCCCGGTACCAGCACACCCACCACGCCGAGCGCCAGCACCAGCCCCACCAGGAGCAGCTGAGGCAGATCCATCTGCTCAGCGTGACCGACCGGCGCCTATCGGGCCACCCAGCCCCGGTCGTACGCGTACCAGCCCAGCTGGAGCCGCGTCGTGACCCCCGCCAGCTCCATCAGCCCCTTCACCCGCCGCTGCACCGTCCGCAGGCCCAGCTCCAGGTGTTTCGCCACGCTCGCGTCCGTCATCCCCGCCAGGAGGAGCGACAGGACCTCCAGGTCCGTGGCGTCCGGGCCGCCGTCCGACTCCTCCGGCGCCCCGGCGGAGCCCAGCCGCAGCGGCAGCGACTCCCGCCACACCGCCTCGAACAGCCCCGTCAGCGAGTCCAGCAGCCCCGACGCGTGCACCACCAGCGCCGCCGGCTCCGCCCCGCGCGCCGTCAGCGGGACCATGGCCAGGCTGCGGTCCGCGATCACCAGCTTCGTCGGCACCTCGCCCGCCACCCGGATCCGCTCGCCCCGCGCCAGCGCCGTCGAGGCCTCGCGGATTCCGGCCGGCAGGGTCAGCACCTCCCGCTCGATCACCACCCGGTACTCGACACCGCGCACGGAGGCCCGTTCCTCCGCCTCGCTCTCCCTCCCCGTCACCGCCCGGGACCGGCCGCCGACCAGCGCGCACACCTCCTGCGCCGCGCCCAGCTGGAGCTGGTGGAAGCGGTGCGCCACCGCGCTCGCGCCCGTCACCACCTCCACCAGGTCGTGCACCGCCGCCTCGGCGGCCTCCACCCGGTACTCCCGGGCCAGCAGCGCGGCCGCCAGCTCCGCCTGCTCCAGCTCGTGCCGCTGCCGGGTCAGCAGCGCTGCCAGCGCCACCCCCGGCGGGGCCGCCACCCACCGCCCCGGCCGGGCCGAGGACCGCGCCGCCAGACCCTGCCGCTCCAGGTGCCGCAGCGCCCGCTCGGTCTGCGCCGCCGGCAGGGTCAGCCGGTGCGCGAGGTCCGGGACCTCCGCCGCGCCCAACGCCACCAGCGCCCGGTACGCCGACTCCTGGCCCTCGTCCAGACCTATCGCACCCAGCAACCCCAGCAACCCGCCCACCCCATTTCCGCACGGCGCCTGGCGGGAAGCGGCCACGGCGCGAACCCGCCCCGGACATCATCGCCGCACCCACCGCCACTCTGCCAAGGTGACGCCACCGCAGCACCAACCACCGCAGGTCAGAAGCCACTTACGCGGGGACATGGCCGTGCAACACAGGAGTTGGCCCGAATTCACCCGGGGCGAGCGATGCGCCCGATATCGCGCACGGCGGCGGCCCGGTGGACCCCTTTCGGGTATTCGGCGTTTTTCGAAGGCCCTTCGGGCCGAGAATGGGGTCATGAGTCAGCAGGGCGCGCAGGACTGGTGGCAGAAGCTGTACGAGGACCCCGAGGCGGGACCGGAGCCTGATCCCGGGGACACCCTGGACCACCGGTTCCGCTCGGCGGCGGTGGTCGTGACCGACCCGCCGCCCGCCCGTCCCCCGGAACCGGTCCCGCTCCCGGGGCAGCGCCAGTCGGCCCCGGCTCCGGCCGCCCCGGACCCGACCCTCCCGGACCTGACGGCCCCGGACCCGAAGATCCCGCCCACCCGCCGCCCGGCCGACCCGGGGGCGGGCCCCGACCGGGGTCCGGCGGCCGGCGCGGATCAGCGCGGCGGTGAGGGGTCCGCCGTACCGGCCCCGCCGAGTGACCCGCGGCGGGCCGGGCCGACCGGGTACGCGCTCGGGGACGTGACGGTGCCGCCCGAGCCGCCCGAGCCGCCGGCGTCACGGTGGGGGACGTCCCGCGCGCAGGATCCGCCGGCCGCGGAACGGGAGCCGGAGCCGCACCAGGAGCCGCGGCCGGAGCAGGCCGAGGAGCCGCAGGCCCCGCCCGCCGCCCCCGCCCCGGAGTCCGCTCCCGACGGGCGGCGGCCCGAGCTGCGCCACCTCGGCGACCGCGCCCCGACCTACGCCGCCGAGCCGGGTTCGCTGCCCGTCGCCGACCCCGCCGATCTCGACCGGCAGATCCCCGACACCGTCCTGGAGGGGGCCCGCCACGGCACGTACACCCTGCGCGCCGCCTCCGTACGCGGGGACTCCGCCCGCTACCGGGGCGAGGCCCGCCGGGACTTCCTGCTCACCGCCCGCTTCGGTACCGGCGACGACGCCCTCGTCCTCGTGGCCCTCGCGGGCGGCGACCGGGCCGCCCCCGGGGCCCGGGAGGCCGCCGCCGAGGTGTGCCACCGGGTGGCCTCCGCCATCGGCCGCAGCCAGGAGCGCCTCGCGGCGGACATCCGCTCCGGCCGCCGCGACGCCCTGCGCTCGGGGCTCCAGCGGCTCACCGACCGCGGGTACGGCCGGCTGCGGGCCCGCGCCGCCGAGCTGGGCCTCGCCGAGGAGGACTACACGGCCGGACTGCGGGGGCTGCTGCTCCCGGTGGATCCGGAGTGCAAGACCCGGGTCTGCTTCGGCACGGGCGCGGGCGGACTGTTCCGGCTCCGCGCCGGGCAGTGGCAGGACCTGGAGCCCGGGCCCGACGCCCGGGAGCCCGCCGCCGAGGACCCGGCCGACGGGGGCTTCCGCTTCCGCGCCTCCGTGGCCCGTCCGGGTGACACCCTGCTGCTGTGTTCCGGCGGCCTCGCGGACCCGATGCGGGAGGAGGCCCTGCTTCCGGCGGCGCTCGCCGCCCGCTGGGCCGAGCCGGAGCCGCCGGGCCTGGCGGCGTTCCTCGCGGACACCCAGCTCCGCCTCAAGGGCTACGCCGACGACCGGACGGCCGCCGCCGTCTGGGAGGCGTAGCCGGGCGGAACGTGCGTGGATGGAAGGCGCACCCGGCACAGCCGCACCGGAAGGGCGCCATTCCATGGGCAAGCAGAACGTGGCGGAGCAGTTCGTCGACATCCTCGTGCGCGCGGGCGTGCGGCGGATGTACGGAGTCGTCGGCGACAGCCTGAACCCCGTCGTGGACGCGATCCGCCGAACGGACGGAATCGACTGGATCCAGGTCCGGCACGAGGAGACCGCCGCCTTCGCGGCCGGCGCCGAGGCCCAGATCACCGGCACCCTCGCGGCCTGCGCCGGCTCCTGCGGCCCCGGCAACCTGCACCTCATCAACGGCCTGTACGACGCCCAGCGCTCCATGGCCCAGGTCCTCGCGCTGGCCTCGCACATCCCCTCGGGCGAGATCGGCCTCGGCTACTTCCAGGAGACCCACCCCGACCGGCTGTTCACCGAATGCAGCCACTACAGCGAACTGATCTCCAACCCGCAGCAGATGCCCCGGGTGCTCCAGAGCGCCATCCAGCACGCGATCGGGCGCGGCGGCGTCAGCGTGGTGTCCCTGCCCGGCGACATCGCCTCGCTGCCCGCGCCGGAGAAGTCCGTCGAGCACGCGCTCGTCACCGCGCGTCCGACGGTCCGGCCCGGCGACGGGGAGATCGAGAAGCTGGTCCGGCTGGTCGACGAGGCCGACCGGGTCACGCTGTTCTGCGGCAGCGGCACCGCCGGGGCGCACGCCGAGGTGATGGAGTTCGCCGGCCGGGTCAAGGCCCCCGTCGGGCACGCCCTGCGCGGCAAAGAATGGATCCAGTACGACAATCCCTACGACGTCGGCATGAGCGGGCTGCTCGGCTACGGGGCGGCCTACGAGGCCACCCACGAGTGCGACCTGCTGATCCTGCTGGGCACGGACTTCCCGTACAACGCCTTCCTGCCCGACGACGTGAAGATCGTCCAGGTGGACATCCGGCCCGAACGCCTGGGCCGCCGCTCCCAGTTGGACCTCGCCGTGTGGGGCGACGTCCGTGAGACCCTGCGGGCCCTGAACGCCCGGGTGAAGGCCAAGACGGACCGCCGCTTCCTCGACCGGATGCTGAAGAAGCACGCCGACGCGCTGGAGGGGGTGGTGAAGGCGTACACCCGCAAGGTGGAGAAGCACACGCCGATCCACCCCGAGTACGTGGCCTCGGTGCTCGACGAACTGGCCGATGAGGACGCCGTGTTCACCGTCGACACCGGCATGTGCAATGTGTGGGCCGCGCGCTATCTTTCGCCGAACGGCAAACGGCGCATCATCGGATCCTTCAGCCACGGCTCCATGGCCAACGCCCTTCCGCAGGCCATCGGGGCACAGTTCACCGACCGGGGCCGTCAAGTGGTCTCGATGTCGGGCGATGGCGGTTTCTCTATGCTGATGGGAGATTTCCTCACCCTGGTGCAGTACGACCTGCCCGTCAAAGTGGTCCTCTTCAACAACTCATCGCTGGGCATGGTCGAGTTGGAGATGCTGGTTTCCGGCCTGCCCTCGTACGGGACGACGAACAAGAACCCGGATTTCTCCGCGATCGCCCGCGCGGCGGGCGCCTACGGGGTCCGTGTGGAGAAGCCCAAGCAGCTCACAGGTGCTTTGAAGGACGCATTCCGGCACAAGGGGCCGGCGCTGGTGGACGTGGTCACCGACCCCAACGCACTGTCCATTCCCCCCAGGATCAGCGCCGAAATGGTGACCGGTTTCGCACTTTCCGCCAGCAAGATCGTGCTGGACGGCGGGGTGGGCCGCATGATCCAGATGGCTCGATCCAACCTCCGCAACGTACCCCGGCCCTGACTCCCGCAGGAGTGCGGATTTCCCCCGGGGGGCATGCTCACGTAGGCCTGTTCGAGAGGCTTTCGTTATCGGGGAGAGACGCGGGGGAGGGACATCGCCGTGCTGGTGGGGGCGAAGACCGGAAAGCTGTGGCGAAGGGGCAGGCCCGTACCGCGTGAGCCGTCGGGCGGGGACGGAGCCGGGAGGGACGGGGCGGACGGGCTGGAGATGACCCGCAGCCTGCCCCGGGCCGATCTGAAATCGGTGGGCGAAGTCCGCCGGGCGTTACGGGAGTTGATGCGCCACCGGTGCCGGCCGGACACCGCCGATGCGGCGGAGCTGCTGATCACCGAGCTCGTCACCAACGCCCTCGTCCACACCGAGCAGGGCGCGGAGGTGTCCGCCAGTCTCGCCGCCGACCGGCTGCGGGTGGAGGTCAGGGACTACGCCAACCGCCGGCCCCGGCCGTACGTACCGACCGCCGACGACGGTACGCACGGCCGGGGGCTGGTCCTCGTACAGGCGCTCGCCGATGCCTGGGGGGTGGACGCGCCCGCGCCGGGCGGCGGCAAGGTGGTGTGGTTCGAGCTGGCCGGAACGTTCGAAGCAGGGCCCGCCTGAGCACGCGCACGCGCTCGGGCGGACCCCGCTCGGGGTCCGGTCACGGAGTCCGGGGTTCCTGGAGGGCGGTTCGGCTCAGCCGAACTGCTGCTCCAGGTCCTTGAGTTTGCGTTCCAGCGAGTCGAGCCGCGGGATCGTCTGGGTGTCGTCCTCGGCGGTCAGGTCCACCGACCGGGGGCCGGACGGATCAAGGGAGTCGGCCGCGTTCACGGCCTGCAAGGAGGGCCGGCGTCGCAGGGGCAGCTGTTCCGCTTCCGGTATGGCCGGCTCCGCGCCGACCGGCGCGGAGCCCGGACCCGGGGTCAGCCCCGGCAGATCGACCTGGCGTCCGCGCGAACGCCCGAACGCCCGGTTCTGCCGGCCCAGCGCCTTGATGCGCGCCCGGTCCAGCCGGTTCTGGTCGCGCCTGCGGTGGCGGTCCTGCTCCTTCTCGCGCTTGTCCTCACGCACCTCGTCGACCGCCTCGTCCAGGGTGCGGACGCCCTCCAGGAGCATGAGCGACCACGCCCCGAAGGTCTCCCGGGGCGCCCGCAGCCAGCGGACCATCCGGATCTGCGGCAACGGACGCGGGATCAGGCCCTGTTCGCGCAGCGCGGCGCGGCGGGTCTGCTTCAGGGCCCGGTCGAAGAGCACGGCCGCCGAGAGCGACATGCCGGAGAAGAACTGCGGGGCCCCGTCGTGCCCGATGCCGCGCGGGGCGTGCACCCAGTTGAACCAGGCCGCCGCGCCCGCGAACAGCCAGACCAGCATGCGGGAGCCGAGGGCCGCGTCGCCGTGGCTGGCCTCGCGGACGGCGAGCACCGAACAGAACATGGCGGCGCCGTCGAGACCGAACGGCACCAGGTACTCCCAGCCCCCGGACAGGTTCAGGTTCTGCCGGCCGAAGCCGACCAGCCCGTGGAAGGAGAGCGCGGCGGCCACCGCCGCACAGCAGAAGAGCAGGACGTACGAGGCGGTCCCGTAGACGGCCTCCTTGCGCCGGCGGCGCTCCTCGCTGCGCTCCCAGCTGTCTTCGGCCGCGGCCTTCTCGCCTTCGCGCCTGCCCCGGGCCAGTACCGCAACTGCCGCAAGTACGCCCAGGATCAGCAGGCTGCCGGGCAGCAGCCAGTCCAGCGATATGTCGGTCAGTCTCATGAGGATGTCCCTTGCCTCGCGTATGCGGCGTTCCGGGCGCCATAGTGGCGCAGCCGGTCGGCGGTTCACGCGGTTTTCGGGCCAAGAGGACGCCAACGGGGGGCGGGGCCCGTCGGATAGGGTGTTGTGGATCGAACTACCGCTCGTGCGGGCGGTGTTGAGTTCGATTCGCGTTCATTCGAGCGAGTGGGTTCAGCGGGGGTCAGCCCGCGGCGGCCCGGGTGAGCCGGGCGACGCGGTCCGTGTCGCAGGTACGGGGGCAGGTGACGCAGGTGTCCTCGGGGCGGATCGTGTAGAAGAGGCAGCAGCCGGCCCGGTCCCGGGTGGGCAGCGCCTCGCCGTCCGGCCCGGTGAGGGTGCGGAACCCCGCGCCGCCGGTGTACGGGGCCGTCGAGCCGGGCAGCAGGGCCTCCAGCTCGGCCATGGCCCGCTCCTCCTCGCCGAGCAGGTGGCCGACGTACCAGAGGCTCTCGACGACCTCGTCGGTCACCATGCCCCACAGGGCGCGGCGGCCGCGCCGCATGCGCGGGCCGAAACCTTCCACCACGGCTCCGAGGTGCTCGGCCACCGCGGCCCGCACCTCCTCGCGCAGCGCTTCCTCTTCGGGCACGACACGGGCCCCGGGGAGGGCGGCCGCCGGGTCGTCCGGCAGGCAGGCGAAGGTCTCGACGCGGACGCTCATCCGGCCGAGGGTCCGGTGGAAGGCCACCTGCGCGGCGGGGAGGCGGGGGACCCGGCGGAGCAGGAACCACGGGATCGTGATCAGCAGGCAGGCGGGCCACGCGTACCGGTGCAGCCCGAAGCCGGCCACCACATCGGGCCGGGCCGGCCGGTCGTAGTCCCGCAGGACCTGGGCCTCGTCCCACGCCAGGAAGGCGTCCAGGGCCGCCCCGCCCGCCGCGAGCTCTTCCGCGCCGACCCAGCCCGCACCGCGGGGGGAGGGTTCGGCGGCGGACCGCTCGGTGACCTGGAGCCCGCCGTAGGCCTCGGTCAGGCGCGCGTACGCGGCGGTGACGGCGGGCAGGGTCGTCATGCGGGACCACCGAATCACGCGATCGTTAACAGGTAAGCCTTACCTTACCTGACGCTCGCGGGTGGTGGCGGAACCGGGTCACCTATTCTCTGAGCAGGTCAAGACCCCTGGAGGAGGACCGCATGCACGAGACGGCCCGCGCCAGGATCCCGGCGCAGAAGGTGCTGCGCCATTCGGTGCGCGGGCAGGTCCTGGACGCGTTGCGCGCGGCGCTGGTGGACGGGGACCTGGTGCCGGGGGAGATCTACTCCGGCCCGGCGCTGGGGGAGCGGTTCGGGGTGTCGGCGACGCCGGTTCGCGAGGCGATGCAGCAGCTGGCCCTCGAAGGGGCCGTGGAATGCCTGCCGAACCGGGGGTTCCGGGTCCTGACGCGGACGCCGAGGGCGATGGCGGAGCTGGCGGAGGTACGGGCGCTGCTGGAGGTGCCGGTGATGCTGAGGCTGGCGCGGACGGTTCCTGCGGAGGTGTGGGCCGCGCTGCGGCCTGCGGCCGCCGCGACGGTGGAGGCGGCCGAGGCCGGTGACCTCGCGGGGTACGCGGAGGCGGACCGGCGCTTCCACCGGGAGGTCCTCGCCCTGGCGGGCAACGCCCAGCTGCTCCAGGTCGCGGAGGAGCTCCACCGCCGGGCGCAGTGGCCGCTCCCGGGCGCGGCCCGCACCCCCCGCGCCGTGCTCGTCGCCGAGGCGGGGGAGCACACGGCCCTCCTGGAGGCCCTCGTCGCCGGCGACCTCGCCCTGTCCGATTCCCTGATCCACGCCCACGCCCACCCGTAGCGCCCGCGCCGTCCGCGGCGCCGTTGCCGGGGGCCAGCCCCCGGGCCCCAGCGCCTCGAACGCCGGCGGGGCTGAACGGTGCCGGCGGCGCCGCCCCGTGGTCGTGGCCGTCTGCGGCGCCGTTGCGGGGGCCAGCCCCCGGGCCCCCGCGCCTCAAACGCCGGCGAGGCTGGGTGGTGTCGGCGGGGCTGGGTGGTGCCGGCGGGGTCAGGTGGTGTCGGCGGGGTCAGGTGGCTGGGGCCGGGTGGAGTTGGTCGGCGAGCCAGGTGGGGATGCCGCCCAGGAGGTGGAACAGTCGGCGGGCCTCCGCGCGGAGCCGGGCCGCTTCCGGCTCCGGCTCGGCCTCGGCCAGCGCGGCCAGCGCGGGGGCCGTGCCGATCAGGAACCCCAGGTCCTCCCGGATGCGCAGCGACTCCGCGAAGCCCTGCCGGGCCTCCGCCACCTCACCGTCCCGCAGCGCCAGCGCGGCCAGGTGGCGCCACGTGAAGGACAGCAGCAGGGTGTCCCCGTGGGCCAGCGCCCCCGCGTGGGCCCGCCGGTACGCCGGGCGGGCCGACTGCGGGGCGTCCGCGAGGTGTTCCGCCACCAGGCCCCGGCGGAAGTCCAGCAGCGGGCGGGTCCGCGACCCGGGGGAGAGGAGCGCCGCCGCGCGGCCCAGGGCCGAGCGGGCCTCGTCCGCCCGGTCCCGTACGCCCAGAACGGTGGCCGCGTAGGCCAGTTGGCCGCGCTCGCACGCCGCCGCGCCCCGCTCGTCGTCGTCCCGCGCCACCGCCTCCGCGACCCGCAGCGCGTCCTCCGCCTCGGACCAGCCCTGCCCGGTGAACAGGCACCGCTCGACCAGCAGCGCGGTGCGCTGTACGGCAGCCCCCGCGTGGTGCGCGTGCGGCGTCAGCAGGGCCGCCGCGTCGGTCCAACAGCCGCGCGAGCGCAGCCGCCATATCGCCCGCTGGAGGGGGTCGTCTCCCCCGGCAGTTCCGGCACCGGACATGGCGGTGTCCGCCACATTGCCCTCCCCAAAGCAACCAAGCAGCGCGTCTTCGAGCCCTGGGGCGAAATGAGAGCACGGATCGGCTTGCTCGGCCAAGGGGTCGGGTGAACCTTTTCACAAAGTCCGGATACCGCGTCAGGTGCCCGGGGCCGGCCCGGCCCCGCGCCCGGCCGTATCGGCTCAGCTCATCCGCAGTGCGAGGAAGAAGTCGAGCTTGTCCTCCAGCCGCGAGAGATCACGCCCCGTCAACTGCTCGATTCGCCCGACCCGGTAGCGCAGCGTGTTGACGTGCAGGTGCAGCCGGGTCGCGCAGCGGGTCCAGGAGCCGTCGCAGTCCAGGAACGCCTCCAGCGTCGGGATGAGCTCCGCGCGGTGGCGGCGGTCGTAGTCCCGCAGCGGGTCGAGCAGCCGGGCCGTGAAGGCGCGCCGTACGTCGTCGGGCACGAACGGGAGCAGCAGGACGTGCGAGGCGAGCTCGTGGTGGCCCGCGGCGCAGACCCGGCCCGGCCGGGCCGCCGCGACCCGGCGGGCGTGCCGGGCCTCCTCCAGCGCCCCGCGCAGCCCCTCGGCGGAGTGCACGGCGGCGCTGACGCCGAGGGTGAGCCGGCCGTCGTCGGCCAGACCGGCGGCGAGGGGCTCCCGTACGGTGGCGAGCAGGACGTCGGCGTGCAGGGCGGCGTCCGGGCCCTTGTCCTCCCCGGCCTCGCCGGGCGGCGCGGGCAGCGGGACGAGGGCGATGGCCTCGTCACCGGCGTGCGCCACCGCGATCCGGTCGGAGGGCTCGGGGCCCGACGCGGACGGGTCGACCAGGATCTCCTCCAGCAGCGACTGGGCCACCGGGCCGCCGGGGATGTCCCCGCCGTCCCAGTCCACCCGGGCCACGACGACCTGCCAGTGCGGGGCGGCGCCCAGCCCGGGCAGCAGCACCGGGGCGGCCACCCGCAGGCGGGCGGCGATCTCGGCGGGCGGGGCGCCCGTCTGGACCAGCTCCAGCACCTCCTGCGCCAGCCGGCGGCGCACCGTACGGGCCGCGTCGCGGCGGTCCCGCTCGACGGCGATCAGCTGGGTGACGCCCTGGAGCAGGTCGAGCCGCTCGGCGGGCCAGTCGCCCGCGTCCGCCTCGACGGCCAGCAGCCAGTCCGAGAGGACGCTCTCGCGGACGTCGCGCGCGGCGGGGCCGGCGCCGACGCCGCGGCCGTGTCCCCTGATCGGGAACAGGGAGTAGGTAATACCCTGGACGGAGATCCGGTGCGGACCCCTGCGGCCCGTCCGGACCGCTGCGAGGTGCTCACTCGCGAGCGTCGCGCAGACGCCCGGCGCCAGCGGTTCGCCGGCTCCGGCGATCTGCCGGCCCGCGGGTGACAGCACCCAGGCCCGGAGGTCGAGGTCCGTGGTGAGCAGATCGAGCACCACATCGGGGCCACCGCCCGCTGGGCCCGATGTCATCAGACGGCGGTGCCGGTCCACGACGGCCGCGAGGTCCCCCGCGCGCTCTCCGGAAACCTGCCGCACGACGTGTTCCGTGATCGTGGCGAATGCAACGTCCTCGTTCACCGCGAACAGCGGCAGCCGGTTGCGCACACAGGCCGATACCAGATCGTCGGGGACGGCCCCGAGCTCCGCCTCACCGGCCGCGAGCCCCGCGACACCCGCGCTCGCGAGGATTCGTACGAATGGCTCGGAGTCGGCTGAATTTCTTCGCCAGGCCAGCCCTGTCAGGACGAGTTCGCCTCCGGTGAGGTACCGGCTGGGATCCCTCAGGTCGGTCGTCATGACCCCGCGGACCGTCCGGTCGAGTTCTTCCTCGCCGCCGAGCAGTCGCAGCCCCAGCGCCTCGGTTTCCAGCAGTGCGCGCAGCCGCATGATGTCGCCGCCGATCTGTCTCGATGTTGCCGTTGGAAATCGGGCAGGTCATCGCATCCTGCCTTTCATACGAATCTACAAGACGAGAGAGGCCGCCAGCCAACTCCTTCATGGTTTCGGTGACTGCACCCGGGGGACGCGCGGCTTGTGTACTGACTCCACACCGCATTAACAGCACGTGAACGACCAGTCGAGGGCCCGAAGGCCTCCTGGCTTGAAGTGAACGACACGATGAAGAAGAAGAGAGCCGCACATGGACTTCCTTCGCCCCGCCAGCTGGGAGGAGGCGCTCGCCGCTAAGGCCGAGTTCCCCACCGCTGTGCCGATTGCGGGTGGCACCGATGTGATGGTCGAGATCAACTTCGACCACCGCCGGCCGGAGTACCTCCTGGACCTGAACCGCATCGGTCTGCTGCGCGAGTGGGAGGTCGCCGAGGACGTGGTGCGCCTGGGCGCCTCCGTCCCGTACACGCAGATCATGGAGAACCTCCGCACGGAGCTCCCGGGTCTGGCGCTGGCCTCGCACACCGTCGCGTCCCCGCAGATCCGCAACCGCGGCGGCGTCGGCGGCAACCTCGGCTGCGCCTCCCCGGCCGGTGACTCGCACCCCGCGCTGCTCGCGGCGGGCGCCGAGGTCGAGGTGGAGTCCGTGCGCGGCTCCCGGCTGATCCCGATCGACGCGTTCTACACGGGCGTCAAGCGCAACGCGCTGGCCCCCGACGAGCTCATCAAGACCGTTCACGTGAAGAAGGCGGACGGCCCCCAGCAGTACTCCAAGGTCGGCTCCCGCAACGCGATGGTCATCGCGGTCTGCGCCTTCGGCCTGGCGCTGCACCCCGAGACCCGCACCGTCCGTACCGGCATCGGTTCGGCCGCGCCGACCCCGATCCGCGCGAAGGCCGCCGAGGAGTTCCTGAACGCCGCGCTCGAAGAGGGCGGTTTCTGGGAGTCCGGCAAGGTCGTCACCCCGTCGATCGCCAAGCAGTTCGGTGACCTCGCCTCCGGCGCGGCCAACCCGATCGACGACGTCCGCGGCACGGCGAAGTACCGCCGTCACGCGGTCGGCATCATGGCTCGCCGCCAGCTCGTCTGGACCTGGGAGCAGTACCGCGGTACCGGAAACGGCCGCTCGCTTGAAGGGGCTGCGTAAACATGCGCGTCAATTTCACTGTCAACGGCCGTCAGCAGGAAGCCGACGACGTGTGGGAGGGCGAGTCCCTCCTCTACGTCCTGCGCGAGCGCCTGGGCCTGCCGGGTTCGAAGAACGCCTGTGAGCAGGGCGAGTGCGGTTCCTGCACCGTCCGCCTCGACGGCGTGCCCGTCTGTTCCTGTCTGGTGGCCGCCGGGCAGGTCGAGGGCCGCGACGTCGTGACCGTCGAGGGCCTGGCCGACTTCGCCAGGCAGCGCGAGGAGCACGGCCACGGCGGAGCCTGCGGCAGCGGCGGTGGCTGCGGCGGCAAGGGCGGTGTCACCCTCGACGCGGCCAAGCGCTGGCAGGCCCGGCCGGGCGACTCGCAGACCGGCGAGGGCGTGGAGCTCTCCACCATCCAGCAGGCGTTCATCGACGCCGGCGCCGTGCAGTGCGGTTTCTGCACCCCGGGTCTGCTGGTCCAGGCCGACGCGCTGCTGGAGGAGAACTCCTCCCCGTCCGACCAGGACATCCGTGAGGCCCTGTCCGGCAACCTCTGCCGCTGCACGGGCTACGAGAAGATCCTCGACGCGGTCCGCCTCGCGGCCGCCCGGCAGTCAGAGGCGGTCTGACCATGGCTCAGAACACCCGTACGGTTCCCGCCGGCACGCCGACCAACGTCACCCAGAAGCACGCCAAGGGCGGCATCGGCGAGTCCACGCTCCGCCCGGACGGCACCCTCAAGGTCACCGGCGAGTTCGCGTACTCCTCCGACATGTGGCACGAGGACATGCTGTGGGGCCAGACCCTGCGCAGCACCGTGGCGCACGCCGAGATCGCCTCGATCGACATCTCCGAGGCCCTCGCGATGCCGGGCGTCTACTCGATCCTGACGTACGACGACCTGCCGGCCGAGATGAAGAACTACGGCCTGGAGATCCAGGACACCCCGGTGCTCGCCAACGGCCGGGTGCGCCACCACGGTGAGCCGGTCGCCCTCGTGGCCGCCGACCACCCGGAGACCGCCCGCCGTGCGGCCGCCAAGATCAAGATCGACTACCGTGAGCTGCCGCTCGTCACGGACGAGGCCTCCGCCCTCGCCGAGGGCGCGCCGCTGATCCACGAGGGCCGCGACGACCACCACATCGGTCACGTCCCGCACCCGAACATCGTGCACCGCCAGCCGATCGTCCGCGGCGACGTGGCCGAGGCCCGCAAGCGCGCCGACGTCATCGTCGAGGGCGAGTACGTCTTCGGCATGCAGGACCAGGCCTTCCTCGGCCCGGAGTCCGGTCTGGCCGTACCGTCCGAGGACGGCGGCGTCGACCTCTACGTCGCCACCCAGTGGCTGCACTCGGACCTCAAGCAGATCGCCCCCGTCCTCGGCCTGCCCGAGGAGAAGGTGCGCATGACGCTCTCGGGCGTCGGCGGCGCCTTCGGCGGCCGCGAGGACATCTCGATGCAGATCCACGCCTGCCTCCTGGCCCTCGCCACCAACAAGCCGGTCAAGATCGTCTACAACCGGTTCGAGTCCTTCTTCGGGCACGTGCACCGCCACCCGGCGAAGCTCCACTACGAGCACGGCGCCACCAAGGACGGCAAGCTCACGCACATGAAGTGCAAGATCGTCCTGGACGGCGGCGCGTACGCGTCCGCCTCCCCGGCGGTCGTGGGCAACGCCTCCTCCCTCTCGGTCGGCCCGTACGTCATCGAAGACGTCGACATCGAGGCGATCGCGCTCTACACGAACAACCCGCCCTGTGGCGCGATGCGCGGCTTCGGCGCCGTCCAGGCCTGCTTCGCCTACGAGGCCCAGATGGACAAGCTCGCGGCGAAGCTGGGCATGGACCCGGTCGAATTCCGCCAGCTGAACGCCATGGAGATGGGCACGATCATGCCCACCGGCCAGGTCGTGGACTCCCCGGCGCCCGTCGCCGAGCTGCTGCGCCGGGTCAAGGCCCGCCCGCTGCCGCCGGAGCGTCAGTGGGAGACCGCCGGCGAGGGCGCGGACGTCCGCGCGCTGCCCGGTGGCCTCTCCAACACCACCCACGGCGAGGGCGTCGTCCGCGGCGTCGGCTACGCGGTCGGCATCAAGAACGTCGGCTTCTCCGAGGGCTTCGACGACTACTCGACCGCCCGCGTGCGCCTTGAGGTCATCAACGGCGAGCCCGTAGCGATGGTCCACACGGCCATGGCGGAGGTCGGCCAGGGCGGTGTCACCGTCCACGCGCAGATCGCCCGTACGGAGCTGGGCGTCACCCAGGTGACCATCCACCCGGCCGACACGCAGGTCGGATCCGCCGGTTCCACGTCCGCCTCGCGGCAGACGTACATGACCGGTGGCGCCGTGAAGAACACCTGTGAGCACGTCCGCGAGGCCGTGCTGGAGATGGGCCGCCGCAAGAACGGCTCGTACCACCCGGCCTGGGCGCACGCCGAGCTGCTGCTGGAGGGCGGCAAGGTCGTCACCGACGGCGGTGAGGTCCTCGCGGACATCGCCGACGTCCTCGAAGGCGAGGCGATCGACCTGGAGCTGGAGTTCCGGCACCGGCCGACCGTCCCGTTCGACCTGGTCACCGGCCAGGGCGACGGCCACGTCCAGTACACCTTCGCCGCGCACCGCGCGGTGGTGGAGGTGGACACCGAGCTCGGCCTCGTCAAGGTCGTGGAGCTCGCCACCGCGCAGGACGTCGGCAAGGCCCTGAACATGCTCTCCGTGGTCGGACAGATCCAGGGCGGCACCATCCAGGGCCTGGGCGTCGCGATCATGGAAGAGATCATCGTGGACCCGAAGACCGCGAAGGTGCGCAACCCCTCCTTCACGGACTACCTGATCCCGACCATCCTCGACACCCCGACCATCCCGGTCGACGTCCTGGAGCTCGCCGACCCGAACGCGCCGTACGGCCTTCGCGGCATGGGCGAGGCCCCCACCCTGTCGTCCACCCCGGCCGTCCTCGCGGCGATCCGGCAGGCGACCGGTCTGGAGCTCAACAAGACGCCGATCCGTCCGGAAGCCCTCACCGGCACCCTCTAGGACGGCGCTCTCCGGGGGCCGCGAGGTCCCCGGACCGGGGGCCGAAAGGCCCCGGACCCCAAGCTCTCCGGGCGGTGTGACCAGGGAACGTCACACTTGCCGGCCACACCGCCCGGAGTACGAAAGTCCGGAGGACGAGAACGCCGCACCGCTCGCGGCCCGTCCACCGGCGCCACCCCCGCAGCAACCCGGTGGCACCACCACCCCGGTGCCCCCGCCAGTACCGCAGAACCCCCGCAGTACCCGCAGTACACGCATCGACATTCGCGTCGCCTCGGGCCGTCACCCCGGGTCGTGCAGCCAAACGGCGTTTCCCAAATCCCGCGTCTCCAGTCTCCAAGCGGGTGCCCCTTTGAACCTTGGGAGTTAGGCACCATGACCCAGTCTTCCGTAGAGCCCAAGACCAGTGCGGAGGATGCCGGCGACGGCTCTCTCACCCCCGCCGGGCGTTCTTGGCTCGACCGGTACTTTCACATCACGCACAGAGGCTCCAACGTCGGCAATGAGATTCGTGGCGGCGTCACGACCTTCATGGCGATGGCGTACATCCTCCTGCTCAATCCCCTGATCCTCTCCGGCAAGGACGTCGCCGGGGACACCATGAGCCAGAAGGCCCTGATCACGGCCACGGCCTTCGCCGCGGCCCTGACCACGCTCCTGATGGGCTTCGTGGGCAAGGTCCCGCTCGCCCTGGCCGCCGGACTGTCCGTCTCCGGCGTGCTGTCCTCGCAGGTCGCCCCGCAGATGACCTGGCCGCAGGCCATGGGCATGTGCGTCATGTACGGCGTCGTGATCTGTCTCCTGGTCGTCACCGGCCTCCGCGAGATGATCATGAACGCGATCCCCCTCGCGCTCAAGCACGCCATCACCATGGGCATCGGCCTGTTCGTCGCCCTCATCGGCCTGGTGAAGGCCGGTTTCGTGGGCAACGGCGGGGAACTCTCCTCCCCCGTGCTCCTCGGCTCCACCGGCGAGCTCGCCGGCTGGCCCGTCCTGATCTTCTGCGTGACCCTGATCGCCATCTTCATGCTCCAGGCGCGCAAGGTTCGCGGCGCGATCCTGATCGGAATAGTCGGCGGAACCGTCCTCGCGGCCGTCCTCAACGCCGTCGCGGACATCGACCCGAAGGCCTGGAAGAACGGCGCCCCGGAGCTCACCGGCTCCGCGGTCTCGATGCCGGACTTCTCGCTGTTCGGCCAGGTCTCCTTCGGCGGCTGGGGTGACGTCGGCGTGATGACGGTCGGCATGATCGTCTTCACCCTCGTCCTCGCCGGGTTCTTCGACGCGATGGCCACCATCATCGGCGTCGGCACCGAGGCCAAGCTCGCCGACGACAAGGGCCGGATGCCGGGCCTGTCCAAGGCGCTGTTCATCGACGGCGCCGGAGGGGCCATCGGCGGTATCGCGGGCGGCTCCGGCCAGACCGTGTTCGTCGAGTCCGCCACCGGCGTCGGCGAGGGAGCCCGTACCGGTCTCGCCTCCGTCGTCACCGGCCTGTTCTTCGCCGCCTGCCTCTTCTTCACCCCGATCACGCAGATAGTCCCGGGTGAGGTCGCCTCCGCGGCCCTGGTCGTCATCGGCGCGATGATGATGCAGAACGCCCGCCACGTGGACTGGGCCGACACCGCGACCGCCATCCCGGTCTTCCTGACCGTGGCCCTCATGCCCTTCACGTACTCGATCACCGCGGGCGTCGCGGCCGGCGTGATCTCCTACGTGGCCATCAAGGTCGCGCAGGGCAAGGCCCGCGAGATCGGCGCCTTCATGTGGGCACTGACCGTGATCTTCGTGGTCTTCTTCGCCCTCCACCCGATCGAGGGCTGGCTCGGAGTCAACTAGATCACCCCGATCACCCCGATCGCCCCGGTGACCAGCGGGTTCGTCCCTCTGGTCGGCGCCGCGCCCGCCACTCGTCCGATACTGGAAACGAACCCCTCCGAGGAGGCCGCAATGCTGGACATCGCCGAGGAACTGAACCGGTGGGTCGAGCAGGGACGTGACTTCGCGGTCGCCACCGTCGTGGCGATCAGCGGGAGCGCGCCCCGGCAGCCCGGTGCCGCGCTCGCCGTCGACGGCGACGGCACCGCGATCGGTTCGGTCTCCGGCGGATGCGTGGAGGGCGCGGTGTACGAGCTGTGCCGGCAGGCGCTGGAGGACGGCGAGACCGTCCTGGAGCGCTTCGGCTACAGCGACGACGACGCCTTCGCCGTGGGTCTGACCTGCGGCGGCGTCATCGACATCCTGGTGACCCCGGTCCCCGCGGGCTCCCCCGCGAGGGGGGTGTTCGCGGCCGCGCTGGCCGCCGCCGCCCGAGGGGAGGCGGCGGCGCTCGCCCGGATCGCCGAGGGCCCCGCGGAGCTGATGGGCCGCGCCCTGGTCGTCCGCGGCGACGGCTCGTACGAGGGCGGCCTCGGGGGCCACCCCGAGCTGGACCGCACCCTCGCCGAGGAGGCCCGCGCCATGCTCGACGCGGGCAGGACCGGCGTCGTGGAGATGGGCGCCGACGGCCGGCTCTGCGGAGAGCCGCTGAAGGTACTGGTCGAGGCCAGCGTGCCGCCGCCGCGGATGATCGTCTTCGGCGCCATCGACTTCGCCTCCGCCCTGGTGCGGATCGGCAAGTTCCTCGGCTACCACGTGACGCTCTGCGACGCCCGGCCCGTGTTCGCCACGCGCCAGCGCTTCCCCGAGGCGGACGAGATCGTGGTCGACTGGCCGCACCGCTACCTGGAGCGCGCGGACGTGGACGGCCGGACCGTACTGTGCGTGCTCACCCACGACGCCAAGTTCGACGTCCCGCTCCTCGAACTGGCCCTCAGGCTTCCCGTCGCCTACGTCGGCGCCATGGGCTCCCGCCGCACCCACGAGGACCGCAACAAGCGGCTCCGCGACGTCGGCGTGAGCGAGCTCGAACTGGCCCGGCTGCGCTCCCCGATCGGCCTGGACCTCGGCGCCCGCTCCCCGGAGGAGACCGCGCTGTCCATCGCCGCCGAGATAGTCGCCAACCGGCGCGGCGGCACCGGTGCCGCGCTGACCGGCGCACACGTACCCATCCACCACGACAGCTCGAAGACGGCGGTGGCCAGGATCGGGGTCGTCGCTTGAAGGGACGCCCCCCGAACCTGACGCTCCGGGCGCACCCCGCGCGGGTCGCGCCCGGATCGGCCACGTTCCGTGGGTCTCAGGCACCGCCGAGGGGTCAGATCACCGGCGGCCGGCCCAGCCGCGTCAGTCGCCAGACCGTCCGCCAGCGCATCGGGCGCCGGGGGCCGCCGGACGTCCGGATGCCCTCGGCGACCCCTCCTAGCCAGGCCCGCAGCCCCGCCACGGACCGGGTGCGAGCCACGGTCAGCGCCACCCACACGCCGAGGTAGACCGGCACCAACGGGGCGGGCAGGTGCCGCTTGGCCAGCCAGACCCGGTTGCGGGCCGTCATGCGGTAGTAGACCGCGTGCCGGGCCGGCGACGTCTTCGGATGCTGGAGCACCAGCCGCGGCTCGTACAGGACGTCCCAGCCGCGGTCGATCGCCCGCCAGGCCAGGTCGGTCTCCTCGTGTTTTCTGACCTCGAAGCCCTCAGCGTGCCGATTGACGTGAGGCAGCACGCTGCAGGCATGTGTGTGACGCGGTGAGGTGACCGCGTCGCGCGACGCTAGCATCGGCAGTCTGCCGACCACTGGAGTTCGCCACTATGTCGTTGCCGCGTATCGGAGTCGTCATCGTGACCATGGGCACTCGCCCGCAGGAGCTCGAGGCTCTGCTCGCTTCGGTGGAGAAGCAGGATGTGCCTGCGACGCGGGTAGCTCTGGTGGGCAACGCGACGCCCCTCACCGAGATCTCGACGGACGCGACCAAGATTCCGCTTGAGGAGAATCTGGGCTGTCCCGGCGGCCGCAACGTCGGTTTGAAGATGCTGCGCGACTCGGGCGAGGTCGACGTCGTCATCGAATTGGACGACGACGGCCTGCTCATCGCCCAAGACGTGTTCCGCAAAGTCCAGCAGCTCTTCGCTGAGGACCCGAAGCTGGGGATCATCGGGTTCAGGGTCGCCGACGAACACGGACATACGGAGCGACGCTGGGTGCCCCGGTTGTGTGCGGACGATCCAATGCGCCGCAGTCTGGTGACCGCCTTCCTCGGCGGTGGGCACGCCTTCTCGATGCCCATGCTCAGGCAGATCGATCTGTGGCCGGCGGAGTTTTTCTTTGGACATGAAGAGTCCGATTTGGCATGGCGCGCGCTGGATGCGGGGTGGAAGATCCTCTACGAACCCGAGCTCGTCCTCCAACATCCGAAGACGTCCCCCGCGCGGCACGCGGTCTACTACCGGTTCACCGCCCGAAACCGTGTCTGGCTGGCCCGCCGCCGACTCCCAATCCCCCTAATTCCGGTCTATCTCGGCGTATGGATCCTCCTCACCATGGCGCGGATGCGGTCCCTTGCGGGCGCGAAGGCATGGTGGGGCGGTTTCCTCGAGGGTGCGCGAACACCGTGCGGCCCGCGCAAGCCAATGAAGTGGCGCACGGTTTGGCGTATGACCCGGCTGGGGCGCCCGCCGATTCTCTGAATAGTCCTCGCCCCGTGTCCAGCCGTCAGGTCCGACACGGCTTCGCCCATCAAGACAAGGCCCAAAATCCTCCCGCATTCCCCGGGATCGTCACCCTCACCCAAGGACAAGATTGCCATCCACTCGCACCATGCCACGAATGCTCTGAGCGTCCTGGTGCAGTTCGCCGTCCTCACCACGCACGGGCTGTCGGACCATCTTTCGGTCTCTGGATACTTTCGCTGGTCCACCCGGATGAAGGCAGCCGGACGGGAAGAGCTACTCAAGGGCACACCCGCGGGAGCCTTGGTATCACGACGTGGAAAGCAGCGCCCGCGCCCTAACGAGCTCGTGGCGGGCCACACAGCCCCGAGTAGGGACTTGAGCACACACCGATTCGGCGGACGCTTTCGGCGGCGAGGTCGTCCGGTTGATGTTACTCATGCGGGCATGCTCAAAGGCTTGCCCATCGCCGTCGGAGACTCGATTGGCGGCTTGCCCTCTCTGGTGGCGAGGGACAAGCCGCGTTTCGCGCCCGATCGGAGGCAGGTGCACGGTTGCCTCGGAAGGGCCGGGACTCACTTCCGAGTGGCTGCGGAGATCCGTTCTGCGACCTGGCTAGCCTCGGACGTGGAGTCAGCGGAAGAGGAGATGTAGACGGCGATGGCCACTGGCCGCCCAGTCGAGGTTCGGGTGGCCGACAAGGCCCAGGCGGCCGAAGCGGAGGGTACCCACGTGCCGAACGAGTCCCCGAGCGCCGACCGCAACTGATCCGCAGTGCGCTGGGCGACGACACGCTGAGCAGGCATGGCTGTTTTCGAACCGGTGACGAGGTTGGGATGAACGCGGCTGCCACCGTTCACAAGTAGAGCCATCACCATGGCCATCTGTACCGGGGTGCTCTTCACCTCGAACAGGCCGTTGGCCATGAGGGCCAGCTGGGTGGGATTCTCGGGCTTGCGCGGCCAGGTGCTGTCGAAAGCACGCACCGGCGTATCCATCATGTCGTTGTTGAATCCGAACGTCTGGGCTGTCGATGCCAGCGCATCGGCGCCGAGGTCGGAAGCGATACGGGCGAAGACGTTCGCGCACGCATACCGCAGGGCTGCGCGGAGGGTGGCATCGGTGCAGTGCGCGGGATCACCGGAGAACTGGGTGGTGCTGTCCGGGGCGGCGTAGACCGCTGGGCTCCGAGTTGGCGCATCCACCGACGGCAGCAGGCCCTTCTCCAGGGCAGCGGCCGCGACAAGGACGTGGATAGCTGACCCTGGGTTGTCCACGTGGCGTAAGGCGCGGTTGGACAGGGGCTTGTCGTCGTCGTCCTTCAGCTGGACCCAGGCCCGTTGATCGGCCATGGAGTTCCCGCTGAATGTTCCGGGGTCGTACGACGGCGTGCTCACCTGTCCAAGGATGTCGCCTGTCTGCGCGTCGAGGACGATTGCGGCCCCACGCTGACCTCGTAGCCCGTCGTAGGCGGCACGTTGTACAGCCGGGTCGATGGTAGTCACCACATCCTTGCCTGCCTTGATGTCGTCCGCCAGGAGGGACTCCAGCTGGGTAGAGCCAAAGGGCAGGGACCAGTACCCGGTGACCGCCGCATACAACTCGCCCTCTGTGTATGTGCGTTTGAACGGCGCCCTGGCGATGCCTGACCGCTCCGATCCCGTGATGGGGCGCCCGGCAACCAGGATGTCGCCAGGGCTTCCGTCCTGCTTGGGAGGGCGCGGCTTTGCATCCGGAGTCTGTCCGGTCTTGCCCGTGGCCGTCGGGCTGGTTGTAGCTGCGGTTCCGTGTTCCACGGTGCAGCCCGACATGGAGGTGGCGAGCAGTGTGGCGAGGGCGGTGACCAGGACGCCAGAGGCGCGGAGCGAAATGGGCATGCAGGCATCTTATGAGCTCGAAATGATCTACGCCCGCGCGATGGATGCGCCAGACGGTCGCGCAAAAGCGATGGTGCTCCCACGCCTTGCAGTCGTTGCGGTTGCCGAGCAGCGGCCGGCCGACGGCGACGACGTGCCGGGTGTCGGCGTCGATGACGACCTGGTGGTTATGGAGTACTGGTCGTTCTTCGACTGCTCGGCCACCGTGTGGTCGCGGGTGGGAAACAGGGTGCCGTCCACGATCAGCAGGGCACCCTTGCGGAACCTCCTGCATGCGGTCGGCGGCTGACTTCGACACCCCGAACAGCGGCGCGAGCTTGGAAAACTTACGTGTGGTCGCGCAGAGGACGGAGCGGACGGAGGGACGCAGGCGGCTGCTGTTCGAGCAGAAGCGCCTGGAGTTCCGCGATCTTCCGGTCCTGGGAGCGGTTGTTGTCTCGGGCGGCGGCGAGCCGGTTCGTCAGCGTGTGGTGATCCGCGGCCAGGGTGCGGAGTTGCTGTTTGAGGGTGGTGTTCTCGGTGGTCAGCCGCTGGACGGCGTCGGCGGACAGGTCCCGCTCGAGGTCCCGGATCCGGCCCATGAGCTCGCCGATGTGCCGCCGCTGTGTCTGGATCTCCGTCACCGCCTGCCGCAACGCGTCCTCGGCGTTCAGCGCGCGCTCGCGCCAGGATGCCTCCACCGCCTCGACGGTCTCCTGCCTGCTGCGAGCCTGGCGGCCCTCGGCTTGAGCGACGGCTTCGGCGACCAGCTGCCGGGCGGTGGCGTTCTGATAGAGGAAGGCGCGCGAGACACCGGCACGTCGTTCGACGGCCCGGACGGTCACCGCAGCCCGCTCCTTGCGCATCGCCGCGAGCGCGTCCTGGACCCGGGCGAGGAGCTTCTCGGTGTGCTGCCGGCGGGCCTGGATGGCGTGGGCGGTCTGGGTCGAAGTGCTGCCGCTCATGCGACGTCCTCCTCGTCGTCAAAGTCGTCGAGATCGGCGAGTTCCTCGACGGGGAAGCCGGTGTTCCACATGTGGTTGAAGTAGTCCTGCGGGCGCCGCAGGTCCATGGCGAGTGCCTGGTCGAGTAGGCCGAGCCCGGCCAAGGCCTTCTCCAGGCCGTCGATCGCCCGTGCGGTGGGCTCGAAGACCTTGTGGAGGTAGTCGGCCGTGGCATCATCCGGGGCTCGTTCGGCGATGGAGTACCACTGCTCGCGCTTGCGCCTCCAGTAGAGGAGGTCCGCGCCGGTCATCACGAGCTTGTCGCAGCTGTCGCAGTCCAGGTTCCGGGGGCATTTCCCGCCGTCCACGACGACCTGGGCCGTGCAGAGGCCGCCCAAGGTCGGTGTGCATCGGCGGCCCACGTCCACAGCCATGGCCAGCGCCGTCTCCCGGCTGAGCGGGGTGGTGGCGGTGTCGAAGAGTGGCTCGCCAGGGTTGGCGGAACCGGGCCCGCCGACCCAGACGCGGGGTAGGAGATCGTCCAGTTCGGAGCCGGCGATGTCGACGTAGTGCTCGGCCATGCGCTCGGAGACCTGACCGAGGTACTTCTTGATGTGCGCGAGCGACGCCCCGGCACGAAGCAGCTTGGTGGCCAGCGTGTGGCGAGCCTGATGTGGGACTCCCCGTCCCAGGTCGAGCGTCGCCACCCACGCGCGGAACGAGCTGCTGAAGAAGCCATAGGAGATCGACTCGGTCTCCCGGGGGTTCTTCACGTGGGTGGGGAACAGGGCCATTTGCTCCTGCTCCAGCACGGTGGGCAGGCGCCCTTGCCGTCGTTCGAAGCGCTGAAGCGTGGTTTTGCGCCGGTCGTCGAGGCGCGTGAAGAGGTACTCGGGGATGCGGATTCCCTCCTCCAGGTTCCCGACCTTGGTCTGGTCGTGCCAGAGCATCGGGACTTCGTTGAGGTAGGAGATGCAGTTGAAGCGGAGTTTCAGGACCTCCGAGCAACGTCGGCCGGTGTAGACCAAGGTCTCCCAGGCGTCCCGCAGCCCACGGTCGTTGCCATCCCATGTCGCAGCGAATCGCTGCAGGTTGTCCTCGTCGGCCAGTGCCCGCCCGAGCCGGTCGTCGAACGGACGCCGCTTGCGGCCCTGGATCCTTCCGCCGCGCGGCAACGCGGCGATGAATGCCCGGTCCAAGCCGATCGCGTCGGCCCTCCCAGTCTCCAGAAGTTCGTAGACGACCTTGCGTACGTAGTTGAACGTGGTCCTGGCGCTGTCCTTGGTCACGGTCGCGGGGGAACCGTCGGTGAGGCGCAGTACCAGCGACGGGAGGTTGCGGGCAGCCCGGTGCCGGTGATCAGCGGCGGAGTTCTCCGCGTGCCTGCTCGTCAGCAGCCTCGGTTCGTGCCCGCCCCCTGGGGCCTCGACCTCCAAGAACGCCCCCAGTTCCGACAGCCCCCGTCGAGCCGAGTCCAGCGGGGCGCGGGACCGGGGGCAGTTCACGGACTGCAACAAACGGGCGAGATGGTCCCAGAGCACCTCACGCAGCCAGCGCTGCGGCACCGTGGACAAGTCGAAGCAGGTGTCTGTGCCCGGAAGCCGACGTCCGAAGTGCTCGGTCTCGAGGAACCCGGCATCCCGGCTGTCCTCCTTCGTGTAGTAGATCGGCCGCAGTCGGCTCAGGATCTCCCGGGCAATCTGCCGCGGTCTTGACTTGCCCCGGTCCAGATCGAGACCGGCGAGTGAGTCGACGTCGTACTCCCGGCACTCGTTGGTCAGCATCCGCAGGTCGGTGATGGACCACAGGGTGCGGCTGCCATCCCGGGTGTGGGCCTCCAGCCCCCACTGCAACTCGGCCTTGGCCAGCGGGCGCATGCCGGACATATTGATCTGCCCGATCTGGTAGACCGGCTGCTGCTTCTCGCACCACGCCTCGAATGTCGACGGATCCTCGGTGGAGACGGGAACAGACTCACCTGTCCGCTCGTAGTGCCGCTCCCACGACCGAGGCAGACTCGCCTTGCCCGGACGGCCAGCGGCGATGTAGCGCTCCCGGTGCTGAGCACACAGCCCTAGCGGTGTGTCGGCCAGACGGTCACACGTCGACGCGCGACAGGTCCCGTAGCCCTGCGGATACGGGGCCTGATCGCGTAGCCAGGAGGAATAGTCAGCAGAGGCCCCGGCCCGACGGGCGTGGTTGTTCCACTGCCGGTAGTGCATCATGCATATCCGCCTCGACCGCACGTAGGCGGGCCGGTCAGCGCAGATCACGCACGGCTCCGGCTCGCACCCCTCCTTGGGCTCCAAAGGCTCGGCGATAGAGAGAAACCCGGCCCGGGTCGCCTCCCGGCGATCCAGCGCCAGGTATTCGTTCCACTCCTTTTGGTGGGTGTGGCAGAAGTCGCCACTGCTGTTACGGGTTCGCAGGCACTCGGGGACCGCGCAGCCCCAGCCGTACTTCTCGTGGTCGGGAGGGATCTTCAATACATCGCCACGGAAGAGCGGATCGAATCTCGGCCCGTTGATCAGAGCCTCCAGCAACTCCAGACGATCCCGGCCAAGCTGCCCGTGACCACGGTCAGGCAGTGCGCGCAGTGGCGAACTCAACTCGGCTCACCCCACACGGTGTTCAGTGCGGTGACGAACGCGGGGTCGTGGACGTCGGTGTGCCCGTAGACTTCCTCGACGGTCTGCGCGGAGGCCCAGCCGCCGGCATCCCGCGCGATCACCGCGTTGCCGCCCGCGGCGTCGAGAACGTCGCTGCCGAACTGATGCCGGAACATGTGTGGCCTGACCAGGCCCAAGTCCAGTCGGTAGCCAGCCCGCCTCAGCAACTTGCGTGCCGAGTCGGTGCTCCAGGGCAGCCCAGCGGTAGGCCCAGACAGATTCACCAGAAACATGCCGTGCGTGACCTGGGACGGGTACTCGGTGGTCATGTAGTCGAAGTAGGTGTGCACCATCGCCGAACTCGCCCGCCGGATCGCGCCTCCCTGTACGACCCCGTCCTGTACGACCCAGTCCTGCTTCGTCTTCACCCGGGACCGGTTCGCGTTCGTCTCGCGGTGACAGATGTGCACATGGGCCGAGCGACACTCGCCGCAGCGGGCGTTCTCCCGAAGGTGCAGGTCGATCAGATGCATCCCCGTCAGCTCGCCGATACGGAAGCCGCCGTCGTCCAGCCACGTCACGACCATCCGGTCCCGCGCCGTCTTGAAGTCCGCCAGCAAGGACTCGCGGGTACCCTCCGGTGGCAGCTTCGGGTGGCGCCGTCGGACCACGCGCTTCGGCCGCAGCTTGTTGGCCGACATCTGCTTCAGAACATGACCGAGCAAGGCGCGATTCCGGTCGGACTTCGTCGGCAGCCGCGTCCTCCCCAGCGACGGTCTCGTTGATCCCCAGCTTCCCCTGGTGGACGTAGAACCCCTTCAGTGCCGCTGCGGCGGTCTCCAGCGTGCTCTGCTGGTAGGGCCTCTTCCCCTCTCGCCACGGCTGCCCGAACGGCCCGCCGAACTCGGCGCCGACCGCCCCCATGTACCGCTCGAGGTCGTAGAAGGTCACCGTCTCCGGCGACAAGCCCTCGTAACGCAGCCACCGCAGATGATCCACGAGCAGAAATGCGTACGTCCTCGCCGTACCGACGTCGCATGTGCGCAGGAAGCTGTCAGCCACGCGATGTACCAGACCGCCTGGTTCGACGATCGTGTACGCGACCCGGCCGTCCCGTCGGCGAATCTCCTGTACCCGCAGATCCCCAATGACTGTCCGTCGGCTCACTCGCCACCCTCGCCTCGTCTAGCCACACGTCACACACATCGTGTGCTCGACCGGTTAACGAGGCTGGGAGGCAGGAGGCAATGCCTCCCACACACATCAAGTACACATGGCAGACAGGCAAGTTAACTCGTGCGTGAAGAAGAAGGCGTCCGGCCAGGGGCCCGTCTCCTCCAGCATCGGCATCGACAGGGCATGTCCGCCACCCAGGAAGGTCGTTACCGGGCCCCGCCGCATCGGGTTCCCCGCCCGCAGGCGGGGCACGTGCCGCCGTTGCGTCTCACCGGTTTCGTCCGCGATCCGGAACGAGACGATGCCCAACCGGCGGTCCGCCGCGTACAGGTCGGCGATCCGCCGGAAGGCATCCGCCTCGGTCAACAGGCCGTCGTCGTCCAGGTCCACCAGGACGTCCACGTCCCCGAAGTCCCTCAGGCGGCGCCAGGCGACGTTCCGGCCGCCGGACACCCCCAGGTTCCGGCGGGGCCCACTGGTGTCGTGGCGACCGAAGAGGGGGCCCCGGGGGGGGGTCTCGTGCGGGACTTTCCGGCCAATATGGGGTGAGCGGTCCTCGATGACCGATTAGTCTCCGGATCATGGTGGACATCCGCGAGGTACCCGAGGCCGACATCGACCGCGCCCAGGAGCTCGCCTACCTGGTCTTCCACGACCGGCCCGACGAGGAGGGGCGCGCCCGTCACCGCACCCTGCTGAGCCACTGCGCCCGGCTCGGCGCCTACGACGGGGACGCGCTGGTCGGGTTCATGGCCGCGCACCGCTTCCGGCTCTCGGTCCCGGGGGCGGACCTGCCCTGCCCCGGGCTCACCTTCGTCGCCGTCGCCCCCACCCACCGCCGCCGGGGCGTGCTCACCGCGCTCATGGCCGAGCAGCTGCGCCGCACCGGGGCGGCGGGCGCCCCGGTCGCCGCCCTGTGGGCTTCCGAGGCCGCGATCTACGGCCGGTTCGGCTACGGATCCGCCACCCAGGGCGTCACGATCGAGATCGACTCCACCCGGCCCCTGGCCCTGCGCATCGCCCCGGACCGGCGGCCGCTGCGGATGATCGACCCGGCCGACGCCCCCGCCCTGATCGGCCCCGCCCACGAGGCCACCCGCGCCCTGCGGGCCGGCCGCCCGAGCCGCGGTCCCGAGCGGTGGCGCGAGGAGTGGCTGTGCGAACAGGACGAGGAGGACGAGGAGCTCAGCCCGCCCCGGATCATCGCCCTCGGGGATCCCGGCGAGCCGCTCGCCGGGTACGTGATCTACCGCACCAAGCCGGGGGACGACAGCGGGCCCGTCCACACTCCGGGCCTGGTCCGGGTCGACGAGCTGGAGGCGGACACCCCGGCCGTCGCCGCGGCCCTCTGGGAGTGCGTGGCCGGCCTCGACCTCACCGGCCGGGTCAGCGCCTGGGGCCGCCCGGCCGACGACCCGCTGCTGCACTTCGCCGCCGACCGGGACCAGGTCAAGGTCACCGCCGTGTTCCCGGCGCTCTGGCTGCGGCTGGTCGACGTACGGGCCGCGCTGACCGCGCGGTCGTGGGCCGCGCCCGTGGAACTGGTGCTGGAGCTGGCCGACGTACGGCTGCCCGCCAACGCCGGGCGGTTCCGGCTGAAGGCGGGGCCGGGCGGGGCGACGTACGAACGCGCCGGCCAGGCCCCGGACCTGGAGCTGGACGTCCGGGAGCTGGCCGCCTGCTACCTGGGCGGGACCCGGGCCGTCGAACTGGTCGCCGCCGGGCTGGTGCGCGAGCACACCCCGGGGGCGGCGGCGACGCTCGACGCCGCCCTGCGCACGGAGCTGCTGCCGCACACCGCCGACGAGTTCTAGGGCCTGTCTTTCGGATCAGGCCGGGCTCGCGGGGCCGTGGGGTTGGCCAGGCTAGTCCCGCGGCCGCGCGCCGGGCGGCTCGTGGTGGGCCAGGCGGGAGAGGACTTTGGCGTACACCGTTGTCGCCGCCGCGACGACGGTCACGACGGCCGCCAGTGCGAGGATGCCCAGCAGGGCGGGCCACTGGCGCAGCTCGTCGCGGCACAGGCCGCTCTCGGACGCCGGGCGGACCAGCGGGCCTCGGCACAGGGCTCTGTCCCCGGACTCGGGGCCGTAGTCGGCGAGCATCAGGAAGGCGAAGCATCCCCATACCAGCATGGCCAGGAGCATCCACGCGATGGACCACGCCTCGATGCGGTCCGCTTGCCGGCCTTCCTTTCCGGCGTCCGCCGCTGGGGCACCCGCGGGATCGGGCGTCCGCTGGGCCGGTGCTTCGGCAGTCATGTCTCCCCCTCGTGGCCAATGCTGAACGGACGTCAGTCCATCACACCGCGAGGGCCCGCTGCGAAGGCGAATGGCGATGGCCGCACTTGTGCGTTTCCGGAAGATCGACGCGGTGTTCGCGATGTCCGCGGAGGCCGGGCAGTGGCCGGAGCGGGGCATGAGCGTCAGCTGACGCGCACACCCCGGAGGGGGCCGGGCCGGCTCCCGCGGACATCGGGGCGGTCAGCGGGGCAGGGAGACGCGGGCCGCCGACATGCCGAAGGAGGAGCTCCAGACCCCGCTGGAGAGCAGGTCGGGCAGGCCGTGCAGGTCCTCCTCGCGGTAACGCCGGACCTTGCGGTGCCAGTTGAGGATGCCGGCCAGCCAGTCCTTGAGCTCGCCGACGTACGCGTCGAGCCCCGCGCGGGCCTCCGCGTCGAGCTTCCAGTCGTCGTACAGCAGCGGCAGCTGGTTCGCGACGATGTGCTCGAACTCCTCGGTGCGCCGCGTCATCAGGTCGTGGCAGATGCGCAGCGCCTCGGGGTAGCCGATGTCGAAGAAGTTCCGGGTGACGAGCACGAAGTTGTGGACCTCGCCCTCGACCTCCACCTCCTTCTGGTAGGAGAAGATGTCGTTGATCATGCAGGCGGTATCGGCGGCCGCGTTCTCCAGCGACCGGATCGTCCCGGAGGCGTAGATCTCCTCGGGGATGCCCCGGCCCTGCTGCCCCAGCCGGCACAGGTACATCGTCAGGTGCGAGCCGAACGTGCTGCGGCGCATCTCCGCGTAGTCCACCGGGTCCGGGATCCGGTTCTGGATCTGGTTGTCCACCTCCCACAGCCAGCTCTCCAGCATGGACACCAGGGTCGCCCGGAACTCGGCGCGGACCTGCGGGACCATCTGCGCCGAGGTGCGCACCCACAGGTCGCCCAGCGCCCGCTCCATCGCCGTCGCCGGCTCCGGCTGCTCGGCGTGGTCGACGGGGATCATCGCGATCAGCCGGGCCGTGGTCGCCTTCGCCGCCGGGAGGTTCTTGGCCTGGGCGAACACCACCGGGTAGTAGTCGTCGCCGTACGTGCCCCAGGTCAGCCAGCACGCGTTCAGCAGCAGCGCCTCGCGGGTGGCGTCCGGGTCGATGCCGGCCGAGCAGAGCGCGAAGTCGTAACCGCGCAGCTTGGGTTCGCTCCAGATCGCCGAACCGGGGTCACCGGGCTGCGGGTCCAGCAGCCCCATCTCCCGGGCCCAGGCCACCGATCCCTCGCGCGCGTGGGCGTGGTGCGGGCTCAGGGAGAGCACGAACGGCATGTGGATGTCCGGGATCACGGACGGCCCGGTGCGCTCGAACGGGACGTGGGAGAAGGAGCGGCGGCGCCGCTCCAGCGCGCGCGGCTCCAGGACCGACCGCAGGTCGAGGGCGGCTCCGCCGAGCCCGGTCGGCATGAAGGGCAGCGAGAGCGGCGCGGTGGGGCGGGCCTCCTTGTTCATGTAGCGGCTGGAGACCATGTGCCACTCGTGGCCGCCCGACTGCCAGTCCTGGAGCCCCTTCGCGTAGGCGAGGACGGCGGCGATCTCGGCCGGGTCCATCGCGTGGTCGGCGAAGAGCTGGGGGAGTTCGCCGAGCGCGGTCTGCTCGAACTGCTGGAGCCGTGAGGTCAGCAGGTCGTTGGAGGCCTCGGCGGCCTCCTGGGTGGAGCAGCCGAGGAAGGTCTCCAGCACCAGGACGGCGTTGGAGAGTTCGCCCTCGTCGGCCACCTCGCGCTCGTAGGAGAAGAGGTCGTTCCTGATGTGCACGGCGTCCGAGAAGGCGTCGCGCAGCACACCGAGCGGCCGGGTGTGCGCGACCCGCGCGGGGACCTCGGCGGAGACGTACTCGACCAGCCCGGCCGACCAGGGGGCGCCGCCCACCTTGCGGCGCATCTCGATGTACTCCAGCGGGTTCGCCACCCGCCCGATGTTGATGTTGGCGAGCTCCCACATCGACTCGTTGAGCAGGTTCCTGGTCGACTCGGCGAACCGTTCCCGCCAGTGCGGCGACATGGCGGGCACGGTCCGCTCCCACAGGTCCGCGAGGCCAGCCTCGACCGGGCCCGCGGGCTCGGGGAAGCCGTCGGCGAGGTCCATCGGCATGAACGCGGCGAGCCTGTCGAGGTACGCCTTCGCGCCGTCGCGGTCCTGGGAGCGCTTGTACATCTCCAGGAAGTGATCGTCGAAGAAGAACACCCACACGTACCAGTCGGTCACCAGCGACAGCGCCTCGCTGTCACAGTCGGGGTGGGTGTACGCGCACAGCAGGGCGTAGTCGTGCGAGTCGAGGTCGCTCTCCTCCCAGACGCCGGACCCCTCCAGCATCCCGAGGGTGCGCGCCCACCGCTTGGTGTGGACCCGCGCCTCCTCCAGATGGGGGTTCAGTCGCGCCGGATGGGGCACGTAGAAATCCGGCAGTTGGAACGGCTGCGTCACGGCGGGGTGAGCCTTTCGTCTGTCCGTATCGGGGCTGTCTCGGACGCGGGCGGACCCGGTTCCGGGCACCGCGCACGCCGAAGCGCGGGGGCCCGGTCGCCCGGGCCCCCGCATGAGACCAGCAGTGCTCTACCCCTGGTGCCCCTGGGATAAGGGGGAGTTCACCGCATCAGGTGACGGTGCTCCCTTTCTGTGGCGGCGGGGCCTGCCGGGGGATAGGGGTGCTCACCCCCCGCGGCTGTGCCCCGTGCTGCTCGGCGTACTGCTCCGCCTGCATCAGGAACATCGCCGCGTACCGCCCGTCCCGCGCCAACAGCTCCTCGTGGGAGCCCTGTTCGACGAGCCGGCCCTCGTGCAGGACGTAGATGACATCCGCGTGCCGCACCCCCGACATGCGGTGCGTGACGAGGACGACCGCCCGGTGCGGACCGGCCAGGCCGCGGATGCTGTCGAACGCGGCGATCTCCGCCGCCGGGTCCAGGGCCGAGGTGGGCTCGTCCACGACGATGACACGGGCGTCGCGGTAACGGGTGCGGGCCAGACCGAACTTCTGCCACTGCCCGCCGGAGAGCTCCGAGGCGCCCCGGAAGACCCGGGCGAGCAGCGTCTCGTAACCGTGCGGCAGCTTCGCGACGACCTCGTCGGCCCCCGTGTACCGGGCCGCGGCCACGACCTCCGCCGCCTGGTCGACCGAGCCGTCCGCCCCCGCGTCGCCGGGCCGCCCGATGGCGATGTTGGTACGGGCGGTCACCGGCCAGCGTTCGAAGTCCTGGGTCAGCAGCGCGACCCGGTCGAAGACCTGCGCCCGGTCGGCCTCCCGGACGTCCACCCCGTCCCAGGTCAGGGTGCCCGTGTCGGGCAGGTGCAGACCGGCGAGGAGTTTGACGAGGGTGCTCTTGCCGGAGCCGTTCTCCCCGACCAGGGCCACCACCTGGCCCGCCTCGATCGTCAGCGACACCCCGGCCAGGGCCGGCTCCTCCCGGTCGGGGTAGCCGAACCCCACCCCGGTGAGCCGGATCGTGCCCATCCGCTCGGGCAGCGGCCGCCCGCCGCGGGGGATGGCGCGGCGCCCCGCCTCGGCGACGAACCGCTCCAGGTCCCGGACGTACAGGGACTCCTCGTGCAGGGTGTTGGTGGTGGCGACGAGCGCCCCCAGGCTCGCGGAGCCGGCGCGCACCGCGATCACGGCGGTGCCGGCGACCGCCAGGTCCATCCGTCCGGCGGCGATCAGCGCGCCCATCGCCGCGTACGTGACGAGCGCGGCGAGCCCGGAGAGGGCGGCGGCGAGCAGTTCGGTGGCCGCCTTGTCCTTGGCGAGCCGGGTGGCCTCGCCCTCGGCGTGCTCGGCCATGTTGCGGTAGTGGCCCAGCAGGTAGCGGCCGACGCGGTGCACCCGGACCTCGGGAGCCGACGTACGGGCGATCAGCAGCTGCCCGATCAGCCGGGCGGCCCGGACGTGCTCCACCCAGGCCATCACCGACAGGTAGCGGCGCTGCGCCACCCGCATCGCGCCCCAGCCGCGCGGGGCGGCGATCAGCAGCAGCATCGGCAGCAGCAGCGGGTGCAGCACGGTGAGCACCCCGGCGGTCGCGACCAGGGAGATCAGCCCGCCCAGGGTGGCCACGCAGGCGCCGACGGTCCGGCGGGCCGACGGCGGCCCCCACTGGGCGCTGTCCAGCAGCCGCCGGAACTCCCCGTCCTCGATGGCCTCCAGCTCGACCTCGACGGCGGCGTGCAGGTACTGCTCCTGCGCGGCCCGCTCGACCTTGGGCTCCAGCCGCCCGGCGGCCGCCGTCGACCGGGAGGCCAGGACGGCTCCCAGTACGGCGACCAGTGCCCCGGCGGCGAGGGCGGGCAGGGCCTCGTGCAGCCGCTCGGCGGGGCTGCCCGCGCCGAACAGCGTACGGAGCACCGCGCTCAGGACGAGCAGCCCGACGGCGGAGGTGACGCCCTGGCCGGCCTCGGCGGCGGCGACGGTGAGCAGCGCGGGCCGGTCGGTGTCCCAGGCGAGCCGGAGGGTGCCGCGGACCATCCGGGGCATGGCGCGCAGGGTGCTGAGCAGCCCGCTCTCCAGCCGGGCGTACTCGTGGTTGGCCCAGCCGGCGTCGTAGCGCAGCGGGCCGCCGAAGAGCCGGCGCTCGCTCTCGGAAACGGCGGGTTCGGCGGGCACGGGCCGCTTGAGGAGCCTCATGCGCGGCCACCTCCGCCCCGCGCGGGGTCGAACACCACATGAACGTGCACGGATCGCAAGATTCCTCCCGGGGTACCGCGACGGGCGAACTGACGCCGGAAGAACGCGGCTGCTCAGAGCGCCGTCACGGGCCGTCGGGAGCGAATGCTCGTACACAGTTGCGACGGCTCCGCCGACCCCAAGGGGCGCCCGGCCCCCGGCCCGTGACACGGCGTTCGAATCACCCGGGGGTGTGCGGGGCCCCCTTCGAGGTATTGCGTCGATATCCGGCCGCTGATCACATTCCTGCCATGGACATGGCCAGACGAGGACCGCCCCCGCGCCGTGCGGGCGCGGGGGCGGTCTCGGGAGCCTCCGGGAGTCTCCGGGAGCCTTCGGGCGGTTACTCCGCCTCGGCCTCCAGGTTGCCCTCGGTGTCCAGGTACACCTGGCGCAGGGACTCCAGGATCTGCGGGTCCGGCTTCTCCCACATGCCGCGCGACTCCGCCTCCAGCAGGCGCTCCGCGATGCCGTGCAGGGCCCAGGGGTTGGCCTCCTCCAGGAAGGCGCGGTTGGCCGGATCCAGGACGTACGTCTCCGTCAGCTTGTCGTACATCCAGTCCGCGACCACGCCCGTCGTGGCGTCGTAGCCGAAGAGGTAGTCCACGGTCGCCGCCAGCTCGAAGGCGCCCTTGTAGCCGTGGCGGCGCATCGCCTCGATCCACTTGGGGTTCACGACGCGGGCGCGGAAGACGCGCGAGGTCTCCTCCACCAGGGTGCGGGTCTTGACCGTCTCCGGGCGGGTGGAGTCGCCGATGTACGCCTCCGGGGCCGTGCCGCGCAGCGCGCGGACGGTGGCCACCATGCCGCCGTGGTACTGGAAGTAGTCGTCCGAGTCGGCGATGTCGTGCTCGCGGGTGTCCGTGTTCTTCGCGGCCACCGTGATCCGCTTGTAGGCGCTCTCCATCTCCTCGCGCGCCGCCCGGCCCTCCAGGCCGCGGCCGTAGGCGTAACCGCCCCACACCGTGTAGACCTCGGCGAGGTCGGCGTCCGTACGCCAGTCGCGCGAGTCGATCAGCTGGAGGATGCCCGCGCCGTACGTGCCCGGGCGCGAGCCGAAGATACGGGTCGTCGCGCGCCGCTCGTCGCCGTGCTCGGCGAGGTCCGCCTGGGCGTGGGCCCGCACGTAGTTCTGCTCCGCGGGCTCCTCCAGCCCCGCCGCCAGCCGTACCGCGTCGTCCAGCAGCCCGATGACGTGCGGGAACGCGTCCCGGAAGAAGCCCGAGATGCGCAGCGTCACATCGATGCGGGGGCGGCCCAGCTCGTCGAGCGGGATCGGCTCCAGACCCGTGACGCGGCGCGAGGCCTCGTCCCAGACCGGGCGGACGCCCAGCAGGGCGAGGGCTTCCGCCACGTCGTCGCCGGAGGTGCGCATCGCGCTCGTGCCCCACAGGGACAGGCCGACGGAGGCGGGCCACTCGCCGTTGTCCGTGCGGTACCGGTTCAGCAGCGAGTCCGCCAGCGCCTGCCCGGTCTCCCACGCGAGGCGGGAGGGGACGGCCTTCGGGTCCACCGAGTAGAAGTTCCGGCCGGTCGGCAGGACGTTCACCAGCCCGCGCAGCGGCGAGCCGGACGGGCCCGCCGGGACGAAGGCGCCGTCCAGCGCGCTGACCACGTGCGCGATCTCGTCGGTGGTGCCGGCCAGGCGCGGGACGACCTCGCGGGCCGCGAAGTCCAGTACGGCCGCCACGTCCGCCGAGTGCCCGGCGGCGACCGAAGCCACCGCCTCCGGTGCCCAGTGCGCGTCCTCCATCGCCTGGACCAGCGCGCGGGCCGCCTCCTCCGCCTGGTCGGCGGTGGTGCGGGTGGCCGCCGACTCGTCGAGGCCCAGCGCCTCGCGCAGGCCCGGCAGGGCCGTCGTACCGCCCCAGATCTGCCGGGCGCGCAGGATCGCCAGGACCAGGTTGACCCGGGCCTCGCCGGTCGGGGCGCCGCCCAGGACGTGCAGACCGTCGCGGATCTGGGCGTCCTTGACCTCGCACAGCCAGCCGTCGACGTGCAGCAGGAAGTCGTCGAAGCCCTCGTCGTCCGGGCGCTCTTCGAGGCCCAGGTCGTGGTGGAGCTTCGCGGCCTGGATCAGGGTCCAGATCTGGGCGCGGATGGCCGGCAGCTTCGCCGGGTCCATCGCCGAGATCTGCGCGTACTCGTCCAGGTGCTGTTCCAGGCGGGCGATGTCGCCGTACGACTCCGCGCGCGCCATCGGCGGCACCAGGTGGTCGACCAGGGTGGCGTGCACCCGGCGCTTGGCCTGGGTGCCCTCACCCGGGTCGTTGACCAGGAACGGGTAGATGAGCGGCAGGTCGCCGAGGGCTGCGTCGGGCGCGCAGGCTGCCGACAGGCCGGCGTTCTTGCCCGGCAGCCACTCCAGGTTGCCGTGCTTGCCCAGGTGGATCATCGCGTCGGCGCCGAAGCCGCCGTCCTCGGCGCGCGCCTGGATCCAGCGGTACGCGGCCAGGTAGTGGTGCGAGGGCGGCAGGTCCGGGTCGTGGTAGATCGCGATCGGGTTCTCGCCGAAGCCGCGCGGCGGCTGGATCAGGATCAGCAGGTTGCCGCGCCGCAGGGCCGCGAGGACGATGTCGCCGTCCGGGTTCGCGGAGCGGTCGACGAACATGTTGCCCGGGGCCTCGCCCCAGTGCTCGGTGACGCTGTCGCGCAGCTCGGCCGGGAGCTCGGCGAACCAGCGCTTGTAGTCGGCGGCCGGGATCCGGACCGGGTTGCGGGCGAGCTGCTCCTCGGTCAGCCAGTCCTGGTCGTGGCCGCCGGCCTCGATCAGGGCGCGGATCAGCTCGTCGCCGTCGCCGGAGACCAGACCCGGGACGTCCTCGACGGGGCCGAAGTCGTAGCCGCCCGCGATGAGGGTGCGCAGCAGCTCCACGGCGCTGGCCGGGGTGTCGAGACCGACCGCGTTGCCGATGCGGGAGTGCTTGGTGGGGTACGCGGACAGGACGAGCGCGACCTTCTTGTCGCGGCGCTCGATGTGCCGCAGCCGGGCGTGCCGGACGGCGATCCCCGCGACCCGGGCGGCCCGCTCGGGGTCGGCCACGTAGGCGGGCAGGCCGTCCTCGTCGAGCTCCTTGAAGGAGAACGGGACGGTGATCAGACGGCCGTCGAACTCGGGCACGGCGACCTGCGTCGCGGCGTCGAGCGGGGAGAGGCCCTCGTCGTTCTCCTCCCAGGCGCTGCGCGAGCCGGTCAGGCACAGGGCCTGGAGGATCGGCACGCCCAGACCCGCGAGCGCGCCGGCGTCCCAGGACTCGTCGTCGCCGCCCGCCGAGGCGGTGGCGGGCTTGGTGCCGCCCGCCGCGAGGACGGTGGTGACGACCGCGTCGGCCGATTCCAGCGCGGCGATCAGCTCCGGCTCGGGGGCGCGCAGGGAGGACACGTAGAGGGGGAGCGCCTGGGCGTCCTTGGCCTCGATCGCGTCGCACAGGGCGTGCACGAAGGAGGTGTTCCCGCTCATCTGGTGGGCGCGGTAGTACAGCACGGCGATCCGGGGACCCGTGGTGGTCCCGGGGGTGCGCTCCAGCGGGCCCCAGGTGGGCGAGGCGGCCGGCGGCTCGAAGCCGTGGCCGGTGAGCAGGACGGTGTCCGAGAGGAAGCGCGCCAGCTGGTCCAGGTTGGCGGGGCCGCCGTGCGCGAGGTAGCCGTGGGCCTCGGCGGCGATGCCGATGGGGACGGTGGAGGCCTCCATCAGCTGGGCGTCCGGGGCCTGTTCGCCGGTCAGCACGACCACCGGGCGGGTCTGGCCGGGGGCCAGCAGCAGGTCGAGGCCCTCCTGCCAGGCGCGGAGGCCGCCGAGGAGGCGTACGACGACCAGGTCGACACCGTCGAGGAGGCCGGGGAGGTCGTCGAGGGGAAGGCGGGAGGGGTTCGCGAACCGGTACGGGACGGGGCCGTCCGCGGCGGCGCGGGCGCTGAGCAGATCGGTGTCGGACGTCGACAGCAGCAAGATCATGCGGCGGCAGGCCTTCCTCGGGGTTTCCGCGCCCCGGGCAGTGAGGACGACGGGAGTTCCTGACTCACCCGGCCGATCGCTCCGCAGGGTTCACAGTGGCGGGACCGCGCCGGATTCGCACCGGGCTTCCTCCCATGTCGCCGTCCTCGGCGATGGCGGACCGAGCGGTCCGCCGCAGGTCATCTTAGGTGCCCGGATCCCCGACCGGGAGTCCGGGCCGCCCTGCGGTACCACCGGGGCCCCGGTGAGGCCGGATCCCGCCATGAGGGCCGGAAACATGCGGTGAAGCGGCGGTGAAGCGGTGGGGGTGCGGGCGGGGGCGCGGGCGGGGGGCCTGCGGTGACGGGTGGTGGCAGGGTGGTGACGGACACAGGCCGGGCAGGGGGAATCCTGGGTATGCTCGCCGCCATGCCCCAGTCCCCCTCCGCCACATCGCGGGACGAACCCGTCATACGGGACCGCGGTGACGCATGCCCCGGCGCGCTCCGGCTGCACGCGGCGGACGACGGGTTCCTCGCGCGGGTCCGGCTTCCGGGCGGGCTGCTCACCGCCGCGCAGGCCGCCGCGCTCGCGGACGCCGCCGACCGGTTCGCGGACGGGCACCTCGAACTCACCTCGCGCGGAAACGTCCAGCTCCGCGGCCTCGCCGACGGCTGCGGCGGGGCTCTCGCCGAACTCCTGGACGCCGTCGGCCTGCTGCCCGCGCCCTCGCACGAACGGGTCCGCAACATCGTCGCGAGCCCCCTCGGGGACCCCGCTCCGGTGCGCGCCCTGGACCGGCTGCTCTGCGCCGACCCCGGGGCCGCCGCGCTCTCCGGCCGGTTCCTGTTCGCCGTCGACGACGGGCGCGGGGACGTCGTCGCCCTCGACCCCGACGTGACCCTGCTCGCGCGCCCCGGCGGCCGGGCGCTGATCCGGCTCGGCGCGGCGCCCGACGCCGCCGAGGTGGCCGCCGCCGACGGCCCCGAGGCGGCGCTGGAGGCCGCCCGCCACTTCCTCGACGCCGCGGCCGGCGCCGGCACCCGGGCCTGGCGCGTCGCCGAGCTGCCCGCCGAACACGCCCTGGAAGCGGGGGAGTTCACCGCCCGGCTGGCCGCCCGCGGCATCCCCGCCCGGTACGTCGCGGACGCGCCCCGCCCGTACGCGGGGCCGCCCGCCCCCGGCGTGCACGGGGACGCGCTCTGCGTCCTGATCCCGCTCGGCCGGCTCCGCACCGCCCAGTGGCGGGAGCTGCCCGGCGCGCTGCGGACCACCCCCTGGCGCAGCGTCATCGTGAGCGACACCACCGCCCGCCCCGCCGGGCTGGTGACCGCGCCCGGCAGCGCCTGGGAGTCCGTGACCGCCTGCACCGGACGGCCCGGCTGCGCGAAAGCCCTCGCGGACGTACGCGCCGACGCGCGCGCCGTCGCGGAACGGGCCCGCGGACCGCTGTCCGTCCACTGGTCCGGCTGCGAGCGCCGCTGCGGGCATCCGCGCGGCACCGACTGGGTCGACGCCGTCGCCACCGCGACCGGCTACCGGCTGACCGGTCCCGGCGTACCCGGCGTACCCGGCGGTCCCGCGCCGCGGCACGTCCCCGCCACCGCCCCCGAACTTGGCGCGGCCCTCCGGGACGCGCGCAACACCCCCCGAGTGTCCGAAGAGCAGTGAAGAAATGAGCGAGTACACCGTGTTCGAGTACGAGAAGGACGGCGCCGCGATCTACCGCCAGTCCTTTGCCACGATCCGCGCCGAGGCGGACCTCTCCGGGCTGCCCGCCTCCGTCGCCCAGGTCGCGGTGCGCATGATTCACGCCTGCGGGATGACGGACCTGCCCAAGGACCTCGGCTACACCCCGGACGTCGTGCTGCGGGCGCGCGCCGCCCTGACCGCCGGCGCCCCGATCCTGTGCGACGTGCAGATGGTCGCCAGCGGGGTCACCCGCAAGCGGCTCCCCGCCGACAACGAGGTGATCTGCACCCTCTCCGACCCGGCCGTACCGGAGCTCGCCGCGAAGATGGGCACCACGCGCAGCGCCGCCGCCCTCGAAGTGTGGCGCGACCGGGGCCTGTTGGAGGGCTCGGTGATCGCCGTCGGCAACGCGCCGACCGCGCTGTTCCGGCTGCTGGAGATGATCGAGGAGGGCGCCCCGCGCCCCGCCGCCGTCATCGGCGTCCCCGTCGGCTTCATCGGCGCCGCCGAGTCCAAGGACGCCCTCGCCGCGCACCCCTCGGGCCTCGACCACCTGATCGTGCGCGGCCGGCGCGGCGGCAGCGCCATCGCCGCCGCCGCCGTCAACGCGATCGCGAGCGTGGCCGAATGAGCGCCGGACGCCTGTACGGGGTCGGGCTCGGCCCCGGCGACCCGTCCCTGATGACGCTGCGGGCCGTCGAGGTCATCGCCGAGGCGGACGTCATCGCGTACCACAGCGCCCGCCACGGCCGCTCCATCGCCCGCTCCATCGCGGCGAAGCACCTGCGCGCCGACCACGTCGAGGAACCGCTGGTCTACCCGGTCACCACCGAGACCACCGACCACCCCGGCGGCTACCAGGGGGCGATGGAGGAGTTCTACGAGGACTGCGCCGCCCGCCTCGCCGCGCACCTGGACGCCGGCCGGACCGTCGCCGTGCTCGCGGAGGGCGACCCGCTCTTCTACGGCTCGTACATGCACATGCACAAGCGGCTCGCCGACCGGTACGAGGCCGAGGTCATCCCCGGCGTCACCTCGGTCAGCGCCGCCGCCGCCCGCCTCGGGACCCCGCTGGTGGAGGGCGAGGAGGTGCTGACCATCCTGCCCGGCACCCTGCCGGAGGAGGAGCTCACCGCCCGCCTCGCCGCCACCGACTCGGCCGTCGTGATGAAGCTCGGCCGCACCTTCCCCGCCGTGCGGCGCGCCATGGAGGCCAGCGGCCGCCTCGCCGAGGCCCGCTACGTGGAGCGCGCGACGATGGCGGGCGAGCGGACCGGGATCCTCGCCGACACCGACGCCGAGACCGTCCCGTACTTCGCCGTCGCCGTCGTCCCCAGCCGGATCGGGAACCCCGGCAGCGTGCCCTCCGGGCCCGGCGGGGTCGTGGTCGTCGGCACCGGCCCGGCCGGACCGCTGTGGCTGACCCCCGAGACCCGGCGGGCGCTCGCCGACGCCGAGGTGCTCGTCGGGTACACGACCTACCTGGACCGGGTGCCCGTGAAGCCGGGCCAGATCCGGCACGGCTCCGACAACAAGGTGGAGTCCGAGCGCGCCGAGTTCGCCCTGGACCTCGCCCGGCGCGGCAAGCGCGTCGCCGTGGTCTCCGGCGGTGACCCCGGCGTCTTCGCCATGGCGACCGCCGTCCTGGAGGTCGCGGGGCAGCCGGAGTACAAGGACGTCCCGGTACGGGTCCTGCCGGGGGTGACCGCCGCCAACGCGGCCGCCGCCGCGGCCGGAGCCCCGCTCGGCCACGACTACGCCACCGTCTCCCTGTCCGACCGGCTCAAGCCCTGGGAGGTCATCGCGGAGCGGCTGCGCGCGGCCGCCGCGGCCGACCTGGTGCTCGCCCTGTACAACCCGGGCTCCCGCAGCCGGACCTGGCAGGTCGCCCAGGCCAAGGAGCTCCTGCTGGAGCTGCGTTCCCCGCAGACCCCGGTGGTCGTCGCCCGTGACGTGGGCGGCCCCACCCAGACGGTGCGCGTCGTCACGCTCGCCGAACTGGAGCCGGCCGAGGTGGACATGCGCACGATCCTGCTGATCGGCTCCTCGCAGACCCAGGTCACGGACCGCCCCGACGGCACCCGTGTCACCTGGACCCCGCGCCGCTACTCGTGACGGCCCGGGCGCGCTGAACACCGAAGGCCCGGGGCGCCGCCGCCCCGGGCCTTCCGCGTCGCACCGGTGCGGTCAGGCGCCGGCCAGCCAGGCCAGGACCTCCGGGACCGCGGAGGTCTCCGGGACGCCCGCGGGCACCGGGGGGCGGCGGACGACGAGCACCGGGATGCCGGCCTCGCGGGCCGCGGTGAGCTTGGGGGCGGTGGCCGAGCCGCCGCTGTCCTTCGTCACCACCACGTCGATGCGGTGCCGGGCCAGCAGCTCCCGTTCGTCGTCGAGGCCGAACGGGCCCCGGGCCAGGAGGACTTCCAGCTGCGCGGGCCGCGGCCCCTGCGGCGGGTCCACCGAACGCACCAGGAACCAGGTGCCGTCGAGCGCGGCGAAGCTGTGCAGGCCCATCCGGCCGGTGGTCAGGAAGGCCCGCGCGCCGAGTCCCGGCAGCAGGGCGGCCGCCTCGGCGAGCGAGCCGGCGAAGGTCCAGGCGTCGCCGGGCCCCGGGGTCCACCCCGGGCGGCGCAGCGCCAGCAGCGGGATCCCCGAAAGGGCCGCCGCCCCGGCCGCGTTGAAGCTCATGCGCTCCGCGAACGGGTGGGTGGCGTCCACCAGGTGCGTGACCTGGTGGGCGCGGATCCAGTCGGCCAGGCCCGCCGGCCCGCCGAAGCCCCCGACGCGGGTCTCGCCCGGCGGCAGCACCGGGCGGGCGACCCGGCCGGCGAGCGAGGTGGTCACGCGGTACGGGGCGGGCTCCAGGGCCTCCGCGAGGAGCCGGGCCTCCGTCGTGCCGCCCAGGACCAGGACGTGCCCGGGGCCGGGCGGCCCGGGGAGCCCGGACTGCCCGGGCCGCCCGGTGGGGTCAGGCCGCCCCGTGGGGCCGGGCCGCCCGGTGGGGACGCCCGGTTCAGCAGGCATGCCGGTCGCGCTCGGGGGAGTACAGGTGGCTGTCCCGGAACTGTTCGGCGCCCAGCGTGCGGCCCACCACGATCACCGCGGTCCGCACCAGCCCGGCCTCCTCCACCTGGCCCGCGATGTCGGCGAGGGTGCCGCGCAGGATCAGCTCGTCGGGGCGGCTCGCCATCGCCACCACCGCCACCGGGCAGTCGGCCCCGTAGTGCGGCAGCAGCTCGTCCGCCACCCGCCGCGCGTACCGCGTCGCCAGGTGCAGCACCAGCAGCGCCCCGCTGCGGCCCAGTGTGGCGAGGTCCTCGCCGGGCGGCATCGGCGTGGCCTGCTGGGCGATCCGGGTCAGGATGACGGTCTGGCCGACGGTGGGCACGGTCAGCTCCCGCTTCAGCGCGGCGGCCGCGGCGGCGAACGCCGGTACGCCCGGGACCACCTCGTACGGGATGCCCGCCGCGTCCAGGCGCCGCATCTGCTCCGCGACGGCGCTGAAGACGGACGGGTCGCCGGAGTGCAGCCGCGCCACGTCGTGACCCGCCGCGTGGGCCCGTACGAACTCGGCCGTGATCTCGTCCAGGTCGAGCCCCGAGGTGTCGACCAGCCGGGCGTCCGCCGGGCACTCGGCCAGCATCTCGCGCGGGACCAGGCTGCCCGCGTACAGGCAGACGGGGGCGGCGGCCAGGGTCCGCGCGCCGCGCACCGTGATCAGGTCGGCGGCGCCGGGGCCCGCTCCGATGAAGTACACGGTCATGACTGGGTCTTCCTGTCGCTGGGGGAGGGCTTCGTTACGGACCACTGGGTCACCGGCATCGCCTGCCGCCAGCCGGTGAAACCGCCGACCGGCACCGCGTGCGCCACGGCCAGCTTCACCAGCTCGCCGCCGTACCGCTTGTGGCGCTCGGAGAGCACCGCCTCCGACTCCAGCGTGACGGTGTTCACCACCAGCCGGCCGCCGGGTGCCAGAGCCTCCCAGGCCGCGTCCAGCAGCCCCGGAGCGGTCAGGCCGCCGCCGATGAACACCGCGTCGGGAGCCGGGAGCCCGGCCAGCGCGGCCGGGGCCGCCCCCGTCACCACGCGCAGCCCGGGCACGCCGAGCGCCGTCGCGTTGCGGGTGATCCGCGCGGCCCGCTCCGGGACCCGCTCCACGGTCACCGCCCGGCAGGAGGGGTGCGTCCGCATCCACTCGATGCCGATGGAACCGGAGCCGCCGCCGATGTCCCACAGCAGCTCGCCGGGGGCCGGGGCCAGCGCGCACAGGGTCGCGGCCCGCACGTGCCGCTTGGTGAGCTGGCCGTCGTGCTCGTATGCGGTGTCCGGCAGCCCCGGGGTCGCGCCGAGCCGCGGGGCGGCGGCGTCCGGATCCCGGCGGCAGTCGACGGCCACCACGTTCAGGGGGTCGCCGGGCGCGTGGTCCCAGCCGTCGGCCCGGCCCTCGTACGTGTCCTCGCGCTCGGAGCCGAGCTGTTCCAGCACCCGCATCCGGCTCGGCCCGAAGCCCCGCTCGCGCAGCAGCGCCGCGATCTCGCCCGGGGACGCCGCCCCGGCGCTCAGCACCAGCACCCGCCGCCCCTCGTACAGCCCGGCCGCGAGCCGGGCCACCGGGCGCCCGACCACCGTGACGACCTCGGTGTCCTCCACCGGCCAGCCCAGCCGGGCGCAGGCGTAGGAGACGGACGAGGGGTGCGGGTGGACCCGCAGCGCCTCCGCGCCCAGCTCCTCGGACAGGGCGCGGCCGATCCCGTAGAACATGGGGTCCCCGCTGGCCAGCACCGCGATCCGGCGCCCCGCGTGCCCGGCCGCCAGCTTCGGCACCGCCGGCCGCAGCGGGCTGGGCCAGGACACCCGCAGGCCCGGACAGGCGTCCGGCGGCAGCAGGTCCAGCTGCCGGGGCCCGCCGATCAGTACCTCGGCGGAGGCCAGCGCGGCCCGCGCGCCGGCGGTGAGCCCGGCCCAGCCGTCGGCGCCGAGGCCGACGACGGCCACCGGCAGGGGCGTGGGGAGTGCTGCGGAGCTCACTGCGCGCTACCTCGGACGGAAGACGGAGAGGGGTGGACCCGCAGCCTACTGGTGCGCAGCCCCGGCTCCAGGACCAGGGTGACCACCACCGACGCCGCCGCCAGCGCCGTCATCGCGACCGCCGCCGAGGTGTACTGGGCGAGGGCCCCGGCGAGGGCCGCGCAGACGCCCTGCAGGGTCAGCATCCCGGCCGAGTGCAGGCCCAGCGCCTGGCCCTGGGTGCCCTCCGGGAGCAGTGCGACCAGCCGCTCCTGCATCAGCAGCCCCGCCGAGTAGCCGACGGAGGCCAGGGCCACGGTGACCGTCGCGACGACCGGTCCGGGCTCCAGCGCGAACGCCAGGTACGGCGCGGCGAGCAGCAGTCGCAGCGGGGCCGCCAGCCGGGCCCGCAGCCGCGCGGGCAGGTACCGCCCGGCGACGGTGTCCCCGGCGAGCATCCCGGCGGCGGCGCCGGCGAAGAGCAGCCCGGCGTGGGCCGCGTCGTAGGGGACGAACAGGGACTCGCAGCCGACGATCAGCCCGTTCGGCACCCACAGGGCGAGGTAGAGGGTGCGCCGGGCCGGGTCGGAGAGCAGGGTGGCGTTGCCGCGCCAGGTCTCGGCCACCGAGGGCCGCCCGCTCGCGCGCGGCTCCCGCCGCCGCAGCCCGAACCGTACGGTGACCACGGCGGCGGCCGAGAGCCCGGCGGCGGCCAGCAGCGCCCCGCGCGGGGAGAGCGCGGCGACGAGCAGCCCGCCGAGGGCGTACCCGGCGATCTGGGTCACCCCGGCGCAGACGGCGAGCAGCGACCGGCCCGGCAGGTAGTCCCCGGGCGGCAGGATCTCGGTGAGCAGCCCGTACCGGACCCCGCCGGCGAGCGAGTCGGCGAGCCCCTGGCCGAGGAGCACCGCGAACACCGCCCACAGCGGCAGCCCCGGGACGCACAGCAGCAGGGTGGCGAGCGCGCCGGCGGCCGAGAGCCCGCCGAGGGCCGCGCGCGGGGGCAGCCGGTCGGCGGCGGAGAGCAGCAGCGTCGCACCGAGCAGCTGCGCGAAGGACGGGCCGAACATGCCGAGCGCGGAGAGGAGCGGGCTGCCGGTGCGGTCGTAGACGAGGACGGCGAGCGCGAGCCCGCTCACGGTGGAGGCGCCGACGCGCAGGGCGGCCGCGGCGAAGAAGGGGGTGAACTCGGGTGTGCGGGCGAGGGAGCGGTAGGTCCGGGGCATGCGGGGAGTGTCCGGGGAGCGCCGCCGGGACCCTTAATGTTTCGCCTGCACGCGAAAGACCGAGGGCGGCCGGCCGGGGGTCGGGGGTCGGGGGCCGGCGGCTGGGAGCCGGAGGCCTGGGCCGGGTGCGGGACACGGGGCGGGGGCGGGAGATGGGCTGGTGGCGGATCGACACCGACGCGCTGGCGGGCAGCCGGTTCGTGGTGTCGGCGCTGGCCGAGACCACGGCCGCGCTGATGGCGCTGCGGTGGCGCAGCGCCGGCCACCCCGGCGAGCGGGACTGGCTCGCGGCCCGGCTGCCCGCGTTCCAGGAGTACCTGGCCGCCGAACCGGTCACCGCCGCGGTGCTGCGGGCGGCCCTCGGGCGGCAGTGGATCGCCGACTACCTGACCCCGCCGCCGGACGGCCGCCCCTTCGAGGAGGAGCTGGAGTCGATCCGCGCGACCCCGGACGCGGTGGTGCGGACGAACCTGCGCGCCGCCTCGCGCCCGCCCGGGGCGGCCCTGCGCGCCCGGGGGCTGGGGCCGCGCACCGCCGAGCTGCTGGAGTGGGTCTGGGCCGAGGCCGTGCGACCCGACTGGGAGCGCCGTCGCCGGGTCGCCGAGGCCGATGTCCTGGTCCGCACCCGGCAGTTGAGCCTCGGCGGGTGGTCGGCGGCCCTGTCGGGGATGCGGCCGGGGATGGCCTGGCTCGGGGAGGGGCGGCTGCGGATCAACCTCCAGCAGCGCCCGCCGCGCGGGCTGTCGGGGGAAGCCGGGCTGGTCTTCGTCCCCGTGACGCCCCGGCACGGGTGGGTGGCCTGGCGGGGGGCCCACCGGCACGCCCTGGTGTATCCGTGCGAGGGCCAGCTCACCCAGCCGGCCACGGCACCGGCCCCGCAGGCGCTGGTCGCCCTGCTCGGGCCGGTGCGGGCGCGGGTGCTGGTGCTGCTGGAGAGCCCGAAGTCCACGACCCAGCTGGTCGCGCTGACCGGGCTGAGCCTGGGCGCGGTGGCCGGCCAGCTGAAGGTGCTGCTGGCGGCCGGCCTGATCCTGCGCCGCCGCACGGGCCGCACGGTGCTGTACGCGCGGGTGGCGGCCGGCGACGTCCTGGTCTCGGCGACCACCGCGCGCTGAACGGCCCGGGGCCGCCGGAGGGGCGGCGGAGGGTCGGCGGGCGCCCCGGGTGTGAGCCTTTCCGCCCCCGGGATGCCTCAGGGCGCCCCGGCCGGGGCGGCCTGTTCCGCGGCCGTCCCGCGAGACTCGCCGGTATGGACAACGAGACGGACAACCACCCGGCAGGTTCTCCCACGAGCCGTCCGAACGACCCCGGTTGCCAACCCGGTGACGACCTCGGCAACGACCCCGCCGCGGAGGACCACGCGGAGGACCACGCGGTGGTGCTCGGCGCGGGCCTGGCCGGGCTGCTCGCCGCCCGGGCGCTCGCCACGAAGTTCGCCCGCGTCACCCTCGTCGAGCGGGACGAACTGCCCGAGGCCGGGCCGGCGTTCCGGCCCGGCGTTCCGCAGTCCCGGCACGTGCACGTGCTGTGGTCGCGCGGCCTGGAGCTGATGGAACAGATGCTTCCGGGGATCACCGGAAAGCTGGTGGCGGCCGGGGCCGCGGTGCTGGAATCGCCCCGGGACTTCCTCTGGCTGAGCCCCGCCGGCTGGTTCGGCGCCGTCCCCGGCGCCGAAGTCCTCCTCGCCGGCCGGGAGGTCATCGACTGGACGGTGCGCCAGGAGGTGCTGCGGGACGGGCGCATCCGGGTGCGGGCCGGCTCCGCGGCCACCGGGCTCGTCGCCGGCGCCGACGGCCGCTCGGTGACCGGCGTGCGACTGCGCGAGGGCGAGCCGCTGACCGCGCGCCTCGTGGTCGACGCCACCGGCCGCACCTCCAAGGCCTCCGACTGGTTGGCAGCCCTGGGGTACGAGGTGCCCGAAGCCTCCCGCTGCGACTCCCGTCTCGCCTACTCCAGCCGCTCCTTCGCGGCCCCGAAGGACCCCGGGCGGCGCTGGCGCGGCGTGTATGTCCAGGGCCGGCCGGACAGCCCGCGCGGGGGCGTGCTGGTCCCGCTGGACGGTGACCGCTGGCTGGTGACCCTGCTCGGCTACGGCAGCGGGCACGCCCCGCCCACCAAGGACGAGGAGTTCCTCGACTTCGCCCGTACGCTGCGCAGCCCCGCCCTCTACGACGCCATCCGCGACGCGAAACCCCTCTCCCCGGCGACCGGGTTCCGGGGGACGGCGAACGAGTGGCGCCACTACGAGCGGATGGAGCGCTGGCCGGCCGGGTTCATCGTCCTCGGCGACGCCGCGTGCCGGTTCAACCCCGTGTACGGGCACGGGATGACGGTGGCCGCGCTCGCGGCGGACGCCCTCGCCGCCGCGATCGGTGACCTGGGGCCGGCGGAGATCCCGGGCGCGGCCCGCCGGCTCCAGCGGCGGACGGCCGCCGCGGCGGAGGTGGCCTGGCAGATCGCCACCAGCGAGGACCAGCGCTACCCGGGGACCGAGGGGCCGCCGCCGGACCGGGCCACCCGGATCCTGCAGAAGTACATGTCCCGGGTGATGGCGGGGGCCACCGCCGATCCGGGGATCTCCGCGCCCTTCTTCGGCGTCCTGTCCCTGTCCGCCCCGCCGAACACCCTGCTCAGCCCCGGCACGGTGGTGCGCGTCCTGTCCAAGTGGCGCCTCCCCACGGCCCCGGAGACCACCGCCTACCCCTCCCACCACGGCCCGCCGGGGGCGTAGCGGCCCTCAGCAGCCGGTCACCCCGTCCGCGCGGTGCCCCGCGAGCACCCGAGATCGGCAGGTCATCTGACCCCGATCTGACATTCGGCTCCCGTAAGGTGGGCCGTGCAGCTGGTTCGCCCCCGTCCGCCAGGCGGGAAGCGTCGTAAGAGGGAACCCGGTGGGAATCCGGGACTGCCCCGCAGCGGTGAGCGAGAACGACCGCCGTCATACGCACTGGGCCCGGACGGGCCTGGGAAGCGACGGCCAGTAGGTGTCCGTCCCCGACCGACAGGTCGGGGCAGGCGTGCTCGCGAGTCCGAAGACCTGCCCGTTGCCCGCCGTGCGGACCCACGTCCGCGCGCGGAGATTCCGGTGACCTCTCGGGCGGGTCGGCGTGCACCTCTGCCATCCCTTCGCGTTCGCGTGCCCGTGTCCCGTCGCCGGGATCCGTCCTCAGACACGCTCGCGAAGGAGAGTTCTGTGACCACCGCATCCGCCACACCCGCCACACCCGCGCCCGCCGTACGGGCGACCGTGCACGGCTACCCCCGACAAGGCCCCCAGCGGGAGCTGAAGAAGGCCGTCGAGGGGTACTGGAAGGGCCGCGTCCAGGCCGCCGAGCTGCACGACACCGCCGCCCGGCTGCGCCGCGAGGCCTGGCTGGAGCTGGCCGCCGCCGGCCTGACCGAGGTACCGACCGGCCAGTTCTCGTACTACGACCACGTGCTCGACACCAGCGTCATGCTGGGCGCCGTCCCCGACCGCCACCGCGCCGCCCATGAGGCCGATCCGCTCGACGGCTACTTCGCGATGGCCCGCGGCACCCAGGACGTGGCGCCGCTGGAGATGACCAAGTGGTTCGACACCAACTACCACTACCTGGTCCCCGAACTGGGCCCCGGCACCGCCTTCACGGCCGACCCCGGCGCGCAGCTCGCCCAGTACCGGGAGGCGGCCGCCCTCGGCCTCGCCGCCCGGCCCGTACTCGTCGGGCCGATCACCTACCTGCTGCTCGCCAAGCCCGCCCCCGGCGTCGCCCCCGGCTTCGAGCCGCTCACCCTGCTCGACCGGCTGCTGCCCGCCTACGCCCGCGTCCTCGCCGAACTGAAGGCCGCCGGCGCCGAATGGGTCCAGCTCGACGAGCCCGCCCTGGTCCAGGACCGCACCCCCGCCGAACTCAACGCGGCCGCCCGCGCCTACCGAGAGCTGGGCGCCCTCACCGACCGGCCCCAGCTGCTCGTCGCCTCGTACTTCGACCGGCTCGGCGAGGCCCTGCCCGTGCTCGCCGCCGCCCCCGTCGAAGGCCTCGCCCTCGACTTCACCGGGCGCGCCGCCCGCAACCTCGAAGACCTCGCCGCCGCCGGCGGCATCCCCGGCAAGCGGCTCGTCGCCGGTGTGGTCGACGGGTGCAACGTCTGGGTCAACGACCTCAAGCGGTCCCTGACCACCCTCGGCACCCTGCTCGGCCTCGCCGGACAGGTGGACGTGGCCCCCTCCTGCTCCCTGCTGCACGTCCCGCTCGACGTCGCCGCCGAACGGGACCTCGACCCGCAGGTGGCGCGCTGGCTGGCCTTCGCCCGGCAGAAGACCGCCGAGACCGCCACCCTCGCCCGGGGCCTGGCCGGAGGCACCGGGGTCATCGCCGCCGAACTGGCCGCGAACCGGGCCGCGCTGGCGAGCCGCGCCGGGTCCGCGCTCACCCGCGACCCGGCCGTCCGCGCCCGGGCCGCCGCCGTCACCGGCGCCGACACCCGCCGCGCCCTCCCGTACGCGGAGCGCTCCATTGCCCAGCGGGCCCGCCTGGGCCTGCCGCCGCTGCCGACCACCACCATCGGCTCGTTCCCGCAGACCGGCGAACTCCGCGCCGCCCGCGCCGACCTGCGGGCCGGGCGGACCGACGCCGCCGGGTACGAGGAGCGCATCGCCGCCGAGATCCGCGAGGTCATCGGCTTCCAGGAGAAGACCGGCATCGACGTCCTCGTGCACGGCGAGCCCGAACGCAACGACATGGTGCAGTACTTCGCCGAGCAGCTCAGCGGCTATCTCGCCACCCAGCACGGCTGGGTCCAGTCGTACGGCACCCGGTACGTGCGGCCGCCGATCCTGGCCGGGGACATCTCCCGCCCGCAGCCGATGACCGTGCGCTGGACCTCGTACGCCCAGTCCCTGACGGGGCTGCCCGTCAAGGGCATGCTGACCGGCCCCGTGACCATGCTGGCGTGGTCCTTCGTACGGGACGACCAGCCGCTCGGCGACACGGCCTGGCAGGTCGCGCTCGCCCTGCGCGACGAGGTCGCGGACCTGGAGGCGGCCGGGACCTCCGTCATCCAGGTGGACGAGCCGGCCCTGCGCGAGACGCTGCCGCTGCGGGCCGCCGACCACGCCGCCTACCTGGAGTGGGCCACCGAGTCCTTCCGGCTGACCACCGCCGGGGTCCGGCCGGACACCCAGATCCACACGCACATGTGCTACGCGGAGTTCGGGGACGTCCTGCGGGCCATCGAGGACCTGGACGCGGACGTCATCAGCCTGGAGGCGGCCCGCTCGCACATGCAGGTGGCCCGGGAACTCGCGGGCGCCGGCTACCCGCGCGAGGTCGGCCCCGGCGTCTACGACATCCACTCGCCGAGGGTGCCGAGCACCGAGGAGGCGGTGGCCCTGCTGCGCGAGGGCCTGCGGGCGATCCCGGCGGAGCGGCTGTGGGTGAACCCGGACTGCGGCCTCAAGACGCGCGGCTGGGCGGAGACCCGGACCTCACTGGAGCACCTGGTGGCGGCGGCCCGCACGGTCCGCGCGGAGCTCGCGGGCGGCTGAGCCGGCGGGCCCGGCACGCCTCGCGGGCGCGGCCCGCAACTCCTGCGGTCCGCGCCCGCGAGGGCGGTCAGCGCCGTGTCAGCGCGCCGGGGGCTCGAACTCCTACGACGAACCGTCCGGCTCCTCCATCGGAGGCCGGACGAAGGGCAGCTCGTCCTCCGGGCCCTCCTGCGGGTAGGTGTCCGGGGCGGGCTTCGGAGCGGGCTTCGCGGAAGGCTTCTGACCGGGCTTCGCCGGCGGCCTCTGGCCGGGCTTCCGGCCCGGCTTCTGCTGCTGTCCCGTGCCGGGCTGCGCCTGCTGCTGGTCGGGCCTGGCCGGGGGCCGCTGCCCGCCGACGGGCTGCGCGGCGCCACCGGGCTGCTGGGCTCCTCCGGGCTGCTGGCCGCCACCGGGCTGCTGGGCGCCGCCCGGCTGCTGCTCGGCGGCCGGCGGCCGCTGCTGGTGGTCCGGCCAGGTCGGCCCGCCGGGGTTCTGCTGCTGGCCGCCGCCGGGAGGCGTGACCGCGCCCGGCTGGGTCGGCCGCTCCGGCTGCTGGTCGCTGCCGGGCCGCTGCTCGGAGCCCTCGATCGCGAAGGCCTCGGCCCTCGCCGTCGGGGTCTCGTCGGCTCCCGGGACGCCGCCCAGGGCGTACACGCAGTCGCTCTTGCGGGACTTGGGGCACGGCGCGGCCGCCGCGGCGAGGGCCCGGCGCGCGGTCGGCATCGGGGGCAGCGTCACCCACGCGTTGGTGACGGGGCTGTACGCGTCGAGCGCGGCCAGGTTGTCCGTGCCGTTGGTACCGCCCACGGCGTACACGCAGCCGTCGGTCATGCCGTCGGGGCAGGGCGCGGTGGCCGCGGCCGTCAGACCGCGCTCGGTCGGCATGTCGGGCAGCGGCTGCCACCCGTCGAGTTCGGGGCTGTACACCTCGGCGGTGCCGAGGGCGGCGTCGCCGGTGTTGCCGCCGCCGACGGCGTAGACACAGGTCCCGCGCAGGCCCAGGTCACCGGGGCAGGGCGCGCCGGTGGCGCCGAGGCCGGAACGGGCGGTCTGCAGGGAGGAGACGGTGGCCCAGGTGTTGGTGGCCGGGCTGTACGCCTCCACCCGCGTCAGGATCGGGTCGGCACCGGTGAGGGTCGTCCCGCCGAGGGCGTAGACGCAGGTACCGCGGAGTCCGCCGACCCCGGTCGGGCACGGCGCCGTGGCCGCGCCCAGGGAGGCGCGGGGGCCGCCCGGCAGCGAGGGCAGGGACAGCCAGGCGTTGGTCTCGGTGCTGTAGGCCTCCACGGTGGCCACGGCGGTGGTGCCGCCGACCAGCCCCCCGATGGCGTAGACGCAGTCGCCCCGGACCCCGCCGGGACAGGGAGCCGTCGCGGACGCGAGGTTCGAGCGCGGGGTCTTCAGCGGCGGCAGGGTGGCCCAGGTGCCGACCGCGGGGCTGTACGCCTCCAGCTTGGCGTCGGCCCCGACGGCGTACACACAGGTGCCGTGGAGCCCTTCCGGGCACTTCGCCGCCGCGCCCGCGAGGTAGGCGCGCGCGGTCGGCATCTGGGGGAGGGTCAGCCACACGCCCTGGGCGCTCGCCGCGGTGGACGGCAGGGCCAGCAGCGGAGCGACGGCGAGGACGGCCAGCCGCCGCCAGCCTCGGTATCTGGTCCGGCCCGGCGGGGATTCGTCCTGGTCGCTGTGCCGCATGCGCCTCATCGGGACCTCTTTCCTGGTTGCCGTGCGGCGCGGTCCGCCGCCGACGGAAGGGGAGCACGATGAAATTACATACGGTGATGCGACTGTCGCTCACCGTGGCGACTGAACGGCTCAACCGACGCCCGCCCGGTCACCCCCGCGGCGGGCCGATCCAGGGCCTGTCCTTCGGATCATGCCGGGCTCGCCCGTTCGGCCACCCGGGGTTGCCGGACCGTTTCCCCACGCGCCCGGCGTCGTTGAGCCCGCAGAGGGCGAGGGGACGGGGCCGGACGGTCCCCGGGGGGCACCGGCCCGTTTTGTCGGCCACCGACCGCAGGACGAAGAGATGCTCCTCCATTCCGCCCTCCCGCCCGCCGTTGCACCCGCCCTTGCGCCCGCCGTAGCGCCCGCGCGGGACCGTGACCGTGACCGGCACGACGCCGCGCTCGCCGTCTGGCAGTCCCTCGCGCGGACGCTGTGCGCGATCGCCGCCGCCCCCGAAGCGGAGACCGGCCCGCCGGCCGCCCGGGCGGCGGCCCTCTACGACCTCTCCTCCGTGCTCCTCCTCGACGGCGGCCCCGCGTTCCGCGAGCCCGTCCCCGGCGCCCTGCGCGCCGCCCTCGCCGGCCATCCGGCCGCCCCCGCGCTCGACCCGCTCCTGCGCGCCGTGAAGGACCACGTCCGGGTGCGGGTGGCCGTGCTCCGGCCGACGGCCCCCGGTCGCGGCCGCCCCGAGGCGGACCTCCCCGCCGAGCCGCGGCCGGTGTCCCCGGCCCGGCTGGCCCGGCTGCTGCGCCGCTGCGCCGACGGCCTCGGAGCCGGGGTCCCCGCCCCGCTCCCGCCCGGCTGCCCCGACCGGTTCGCGGGCCTCGGCCGGGACGCGTTCGCCCGGCTGGCCGCAGCGCTCGCCCCGTACGACGAGGAACCGCCGGCCCCGCCGGGAACCCCGGCATGAGCCGGACCGCAGACGGCGTCAAGACCGTGCCGCTCCCGATCGCCGACGGGCCGGAGGACGCCGGCGTGGCTCCCACGTGCCAACTCCCGCCCCGCCGGGGTCTGGTGCATGATCGGAAACATGACAAGACGCCGCCACATCGAGTTCGAGCGCCTCCACAACTTCCGCGACCTGGGCGGATATCGCACCGCCGACGGTCGCACGGTCGCCTGGGGGGCGCTCTACCGGGCCGACTCCCTGGGCAAGCTGAGCGGCGCCGACTGGGAGCGGTTCCTCGCGCTGGACATCCGTACCGTCATCGACCTGCGCTACCCCTGGGAGATCGAGGCCAAGGGCCGGATCCCGCAGGCGCACCGCTTCACCTACGCCAACCTCAGCATCGAGCACCGGCCCTACGACCAGGCCGAGATAGACCCCGCCGTCGACCCCTGGCGGTACCTGGCCGACCGGTTCGCCGAGGTCACCGAGGACGGGGCCGCGGAGATCCGCCAGGCCATAGAGCTCATCGCCACCGGGCCGGGACCGGCCGTGTTCCACTGCACCTCGGGCAAGGACCGCACCGGGATCATCGCCGCGCTCGTGCTGACCCTGCTGGAGGTGCCGCAGGAGGAGATCCTGGCCGACTTCGCGCTCACCGAGCTGGCCACCGCCCGCCTCACCGCCGACTGGCACGCCGCGAACCCGGGCCGCACCCTGCGCTGGCCCTCGTACGGGCGGGCCCCGGCGGCCCTGCTGTCCCTCGTCCTCGCCGACCTGACGACGCGCTACGGCTCCCCGGCCGGATACCTCGCCGACCGCGTCGGCATCACCGCCGGGACGGCGGCCCGGCTGCGGGACCGCCTGCTGACGGCCTGACGGCCTGACGGCTCGACGGCCCCGGGCCGTAACGCGGGAGGAGCGGTCACGGTGCCGCGCCGGGCACCGTGACCGCTCCTCCGCTCGCCCGGCCGGTCAGGCCCCGGGCACCCGCGACGGCCGCCCCGAGCCCCGCGTCAGCGCGTACCCGCCGATGCCGGCCAGGGCCGCGAGCAGGCCGCCGGCCGCCGTCCAGATCCACCGGTCGGACCACCGGCCCCCGGACCAGCCGCCCTCCGGCTCCGCGGCGACGGCCGGCTTCGGCACGGTCAGCGGCGCGGCGAGCGCCCCGTCCACCGCGACGGCGCCGCCGAGTTCCCGCACATCGGCCCGCACCTCGGCCCGTACCGGCAGACCGAGGTCCTCCTGCGCCACGTCGGTCACGGTCAGCCGGACGTAGTAGCTCCCCGGCAGCGGGTCGTTGGCCCAGGGCTCGGCCCCGGGCCGGACCGCGCGCAGGGTGCAGGACAGCTCGACCGACGCGGCCTCCTTGGCCGCCCCGGCGCTCTGGACGCCGTACATGCAGGCCTGCCGGCGGCGCAGCCCGTCGTACACGTCGAGGCGCCAGGTCGAGGCGCCGTGCCGGGACGCCGAGCCGGGCAGCTTCACCGTCGCCTTGACGGTGGCCCGCTGGCCCGCGTCCAGCGGCGTCACCCAGTACAGGTAGTCACCGGTGGAGGCCTCGGCCGTGCCCAGCAGGCCCGGCTGGAGCGTCGTGGCGGTACGGAAGGTGGTGCCGGCCTCGGTCGGCGCGCCCCCCTTGCCGCTCGCGCTCGCGCTCGGGCTGGGGGAGGGGCCGGCCGCGGCGGCCGCGCCCGCCCCGGCGGTCAGACCGGCGCAGGCCAGGGCGACGGCGGCGGTCAGCATGCGTACGGTACGCATCAGTTGGTCCTCCAGACGGAGACGCGCCAGCGGGAGATCCAGCCCCACACCAGGCCCGCGAGGAACCCGGCGAGCACGAGGACGGCGAGCAGCCACCAGCCCCGGCCGAGACCGAAGGCGGCCACGTCGGAGGCGTCGTCCGGCGCGTCGACCAGGTCGACGGTCAGCTCGACGGGCAGGCCCGGGGTGGTCTTGACCGACGGGCCCGCGGCGAAGGAGTTGCTGACCTGGAGGCAGACGGTCTCCGCGACCGGCTTCCCGTCCGCGTCGGTGTCCTCGTCGCCGGTCTCCGCCTTCGGGTAGCGCAGGCCGGTCGAGATCGCGTCGGTGCGTCCGTCACCCGCCTCCGAACCCCGGACGATCTCCCGCCCGTGCGTGGTCGACGCGCGCAGCAGCACGCCGTAGTCGTTGTTGACCGCGCGGTCGGCGGAGACGCTCACCGAGGCGCGCAGCTCCTGGCCGGGCCGGACGTCCACCCGGTACCAGCGGTGCTCGCCGAAGGTCTCGCGGTCGCTGTAGAGGCCGGCGCCCAGCTTCGGGGCGCCCTCGCAGCTCTTGGCCCCCTCGGTCGCGACGGGCTTGACCACCGGGGTCGCGGCCCGGTCCACCAACTGCTTCACACGGCCCGAGAGTTCGTCGGTGTGCTGGACCGAGGTGTACGTACCGCCGGTGGCCTCGGCGATGCACAGCAGCTGGTTGCGCGTCTTGGCGTCCGGGACGAGCCCGAGCGTGTCGATGACCAGGTGGATCCCCTGGGCCGCGATGTCGCGGGCCACCTCGCAGGGGTCGAGCGGGGCGCAGGTGTCCTCGCCGTCGGTGATGAGCACGATCCGCCGGGTCGCGTCACCGCCCTTCAGGTCGTCGGCGGCGCCCAGCAGGGCCGGACCGATGGGCGTCCAGCCGGTGGGGGCCAGCGTGGCCACCGCCGTCTTCGCCTCGGTCCGGTCGAGCCGGCCGACGGGGTACAGCTGCTTGGTGTCCTTGCAGCCGACCTGCCGGTCGTCACCGGGATAGTTGGCCCCGAGCGTGCGTATGCCCAGCTGTACCTCGTCGGGGACGGCGTCCAGCACCTCGTTGAAGGCCTGCTTCGCCGCCGCCATCCGGGACTTGCCGTCGATGTCGGTCGCCCGCATCGACCCGCTGACGTCCAGTACCAGTTCGACCTTGGGGGATTCCTTCGCCGCGGGTTCCCCGGCGGCGGCGTTCGCCGGGAACAGCCCGACGGCCAGCACGGCCAGCAGCCCGCCCGCCCCGGCCGCCAACCATCTTCTTGTGATCATCGCCGGATCGTATTGAGGATGAGCGGTCCGGGCCAAACCGCGGCCCGGGCGCGGGCCCGGCTTCGGGTACGGGCGAGCCCGCGAGGGTTACGCGCGCAGCAGCAGCCAGTCGGCGGCGCGCCGCAGTTCCTCCGGGGTGCCGGGGGCCAGCGCCAGCAGCCGTTCGGGGCGGCGCAGCAGCGCGCGGTGGCCGGGGGAGCCGCCGGCCACCGCGAGGAGCCGATCGCTCAGGCCGTGCGGGTCGATCCCGCCGGTCGCGCCCGTCCCGTCGGCGGTGCTCCCGGCCCCGCCCCCGCCGAGTACGGGCCGGTACCGGGAGGACGGCGGCGGGACGGCGCCCGCCCGGAACGCCGTGGTCAGGGCGGCCCGTTCGGCCTCGCCGCAGCGCAGGTTCCGCAGCCGCCACTCCACCCGGTGGGCGAGGGCGGCGGCCCGCGCCCGCGCGGCGACACCGGGGGCGACGGGCTCGCGGAGCCAGGCGTCCAGGGTGGCCGCCAGCCCGTGCAGGAGACGGATGCCGGGGCCGGTGGGTTTCGCCCGCGTCAGCAGGGTCCGTACGACGAGCCGGGTCTGGAGGCGGCGCAGGGCGAACTGGAAGGCCGCGAGTTCGGGGTCCGCGGCCCCGTCGGCCATCCGGTCCCGCCAGAACCCGGTCACGCCGGTGAAGGCGTACGCGCCTTGCAGCAGCCCGGAGGCATGGCGCGGGTCGGAGCGCCAGGGGGCGTAGTGGACCTCGGCGCCGTCGTCGTCGAGGAGCGGGAACAGGTGGAGCAGCGCGCCGAGCTTGCTGTGCTGGAACTCGTGCACCATCGCCTCGGCGAGCGCCAGCCCGTCCCCGGGCCGGGAGACGACCATCGACCCGAAGGCGTCCGCCGTGGTCGCGCTCAACGGCGACCCGCTTCCCGGCGGTTCCCGGTCCGGGGACGGGCCGGAACTCGCCGGGGCGCCGGTCCAGGGGACGATCCGGCGCACCTCCTCGACGCGCAGCCGGCCGGGCCCGGTGGTGGAGGGCCGGCTCAGGATGGTGGCGGCCTCCCCGAACAGGCGCTGCCAGTACGCCGACTCCGCGTCCGGGAGGGGCCGCGGGGCGACCGGTTCGTCGAGGTCGCGGTACGGATCGAGGTCGTCCAGCCAGATCGGCGTACCGGCGAAGGTGCGCGCGGGCGTCCAGTGCCCGTCCGGCGCCCCGTCCAGCGGGCGGACGACCACCTCCCCGCCGGATCCGGCGCCGCTCAGACGGAGTTCCCCGCCCCGCAGCCGAGCCCGCGCGGTGGCGAACCCGCCCGCCCCGGGCCCGGTGACGGTGACCAGGCCCAGCGTGGGCAGGGTGAGCGCGCCGTCGCGCAGGGGGACGACGACATCGGCGTCCAGGCCCGCGCGGAGGCGGGCGACCAGGCAGACCGCGAAGAGGTGCCCGGCGTCCGCCCACAGGGGCGGACCGTCCGCCGTGCCGTGCAGCCGCCGCAGCATGTGGGTGATCCAGCAGCCGACCTGAGGGCTCATCAGCAGCGCCTCGGCCGCCTCGGGTCGGACCTCCGCGGCCTCCGCGATCAGCCGCCACGCCGTCCCCGCGGAGCCCACCACGACCGGGTGTTCGTCGAGGCGGTCCAGCAGCTCACCCAGCAGCATCAGGCGCCGCGTGCGTTCCACCCGTACCAGGAACGCGACCGCTTCCGCCGAACCGCCGCCCGAGGCGAGCTCGTCGAAAAGGCGTCCGGGCATCGTCAAGCGGCCGTCGTCCCGCGGCGAGTCCATCTATGCGGCCTCGTGGCCCCGCGGCGGATTGCCGCCGCCCATGGCGTTGCTGCGCGGGCGCCGCGCCTGGGTCAGCAGCCGCGCGTTGCGCAACGGCGACGGAACGCCGCGCACGGCGGCGAGGCTCACTCCGGTCAGATCCACCAGATCGGATTCGACGTGACCCGGACGGTCCGCGTCAGCCGGCTCATGCAACGTGATTCCCCCTTCAAGTGCCCCGCTCACGCGCCCTTTTCAGCTGTGCCGCTCGCGATACCGGAGTTCCTCCATGATGACGAACGGGAGCGGTCTGTGAAAGCCCATGTGATCAAGCCAGTCGATTACCCGGCGCCCCGCGGCCGTGCGCCGGCGTATGCGACAACAGCCTCCTCCAGGGCCTGCGCGCGCCCCGGGTCGTCGTCGAGCAGGGTGACCGCGTCGTAGAGCAGCCAGACCTCGCCGGGCTGTTCACTCAGGGCACGGATGATGCCGATGAGGTCGGTCCGGGCCTTGCCGTGCCGCTGCATGCGCGCGGTGCGGCCGGTGGGGAGCGACGAGACCATCAGCTGGCGCTCGGCCGGGTCGTGCGTCATGGGGTACGAGAGCAGGGCGTCGACCAGCCGCGGCAACGGCGGCTGGGACGGCTGGGACGGCCGGGGCGAAGGGGACGGACCCGGACCGGCCGGTGGCTCGATTTCCTCCCTCCACTCCGGGCCGATGATGCGCAGCGCCGGCACCTGCTCGGTGCGGCGCCCGGCCCTGAGCGCCGCCACCCGCTCCCGGACGTCCCGGAAGACGGCTTCCGGATCGGGCCACGGCTGCCCGGCCGGTGACCCCTCCAGCACGTCGAGGACGCACTCGGAGAACAGCCCCGTACCGCGCCCCGGGTCGTTGGCGGCCCGCTGGCCCCGGGTCGCGGCGAGCAGCAGCGTCTGGTGGTGGCCGCGGACGCGGCGGCCCGTGGGGAGGCCCTCGTCGGGCAGGCTGGTGCGGAAGCCGTACTCCTCCTCGAAGGTCTGGCAGGCGTCGACGATCCAGACCTGCCGGCCGAAGCCGGGCAGCAGGTCGCTCGCCAGGGTGGTGCGCATCGACTCCAGGTCGAGGTTGCGCTTGTCGGCGGTGCCGGCGTCCGCGCACAGCAGCCGCAGCCGCTCCGCCCGGTCGAGCACCCCGTGGCCGCCCCACCACACCCAGAGCATCTCGCCCTCCAGGGCGGGGAGCCGGGACAGCAGCAGCCCGCGCAGCGTGCCGTGGTCGGCCGGGTGGTGCGGGACGCCGCGGTCGGCCAGCGGGTCGAGGCAGAGCAGGATGTTCCGCTCCGGTACGCCGGACCGCAGCAGCCAGGAGCGGAAGCGGAGCGCGTCGTTCGCCGGTCCGGGCAGGTCCCACGAGGGCCCGGCGGCGTAGCGCTCGATGCCCACGATGAGCGCGAAGGTCCGCGCCGGGGACGGCGCCGGGGACGGGGGCGGGGGAGTGGTCGCGGCGGTCACGGCAGTCGCGCGGCGATGGCCCGGTAGACGGCCGGGTTGGTCCAGTAGGCGCTGTGCGCGGCCGGGAACGGCTGCCGGTTGTCGACCTCGACGTCGGTGACGCGGCCGGGGAACAGCGGGGCCCCCACGTACCCGAGCAGGTCCCGGCGGTCGTACACGTTGAGCCAGTCGGGCAGGTGCTCCGGCAGCGGCTCGGGGTGGACGAGCCCGGGCAGCGCGCCGCTCTCGTAGAGGAAGGGCGCCTGGGAGCCCACCGTGACCAGCAGGGCGACCCGCGGCGACGGGGAGGCGATCAGGGCGTCGAGGGCGATGATCCCGCCGAGGCTGTGGCCGATGACCACGACGGGCGGTTCGAGCTCCTCGACCGCCTCGCGCAGGCGCCTGCGCAGGGGCTCGCCGTGGGCCAGGTACAGCATGACGTCGGCGGCGGCGGGGTGGGCGGCCTCGGTCAGCGCGCGCCTGCGGCGGACCACCTGGTGGGAGGCGATCCGCAGCACCGGGCGGGCCAGTGCGGCGCCCAGGCCCCGCTCCGAGCCCTCCGGGCGGGCGCCCATGCGGGCGGCGAGCGCGGCGACGGCCGCGTCCCGGGCGGCGCCGTCGGGAACGACCGGGGCGTCCGCGTCGAGGAGGGCGGCGAGGGCGGCGGCGACCAGGGCGCGGGCGAGCAGCCGCGCGAGCTCCTCGTCATCGGGCACGGCCGCGCCGGCGCCGCTCAGCACCGCACTGGCGGCGAGTTCGGTGACGGCGGCCGCGAGGTACGGGGCCGGGAGGCCGGCGCCGCGCGCGATGTCGCCGACGTGCCCGTCGAGGGCGGCGAGCAGCGCGCGGGGGCGTTCCGCGGGGAGCGCGGCGCCCAGGGGCAGCTCCGCGCGCCCGCCGGGCCCGGAATCCGCGCCGCTGCCGGCGGCCGCGGCCAGCTCCGCCAGCGGGTCGCGGTAGAGGTCCGCCCAGAGCTCAGTCCCGTCGGCCGGTCCGTCGGCCGTCCCGATCGCCTCGGCCGCCCCGTCGGGACCGCCGCGGCTGCGGCCGCCGGTGTGCGGGACGGAGAGGCCGCCGGCGCCCAGACGCGCGCCGAGCTCCCCGCCCCAGTAGCACGAGGCCGTCCGGACATCCGGGGCGAACTCCCGCAAACCAGCTGTGAAACGCCCGTACAGATCGGAGAATCCGGGCTCCCGCACACCCGTCCCGTGAATGAACAGCGCTGTGGTCACGCGCCCCCGCCCCCGCCCCTCGCCCCCGCGTCACGACGACGTGATCGTGGCACATAACACCCCGTCAACTTGGCAGTATGCTGAAAAAGTGCCCCTGACCCGGGTGCGCAATCGCTCTGGCGCTAGGTCGTGCACCCGCCGCGGCAGCCGGCCCCGGCAACGGACTCCACAGGGGGACCGCATGAGTTCTGATGCGATGATCACTCATCTCGTCGGTGCCACCGCGCTCATTTTGATCGTCGCCCATACGGCGGGCCGGCTCTCCCGGCTGCTGGGCCAGCCGACGATCATCGGACAGCTCATCGCCGGCATCGCCCTCGGGCCGACGATGCTCGCGGAGATCTCCCCGCGACTGGCCGGCACCCTGTTCCCCCCGGCCCTCACCCCCGTCCTGACCGGGCTGGCCCAGATCGCCCTCGTCCTCTTCCTCTTCGCCGTCGGCTACGAGCTCGACCTGCGGGTGCTCAAGGGGCGCGCCCGCTCGGTCGTGACGGTCTCCCTCGCCGCCTTCCTGCTGCCCATGGCGGCCGGCTGCGGCGCCGCGCTGCTCTTCCACGAACAGCTCGCCGAACTGGGCGCGCCCGAGCGGATGACGGGCTCCTCGGTGCTGTTCTTCGGCGTCGCGCTGTCCATCACCGCGGTGCCGGTGCTCACCGCCATCGTCCGGGAGAAGGGACTCGCCGGGACGGTGCCCGGGATCGTCGCCGTCTCCGCCGCCGGGCTCATCGACGTGATGGGCTGGACGGTCCTGGCCGGCACCCTGATGGAGTCCGACGGGGCCGGCGGCCTCGGCTGGCCGGTCCGCCTGCTGCTCCTCCTCGCGTTCCTGGTGGCGATGCTGTTCGGCGCCCGCCCGGTGCTGCGGGCGCTGCTCTGGCGGGCGGGGGTCGACCCTTCGATGCGGCTGGCCGTCCTGGTGGGCTTCGCCTTCGCCTCGGCGTGGGTGACCAACGCCCTCGGGCTGCACGTCATCTTCGGCGCGCTGCTCGCCGGCGTGGTGACGCCCCGGGAGCGGGGCGGCACGCTGGACCCGGATCTGGTGCGGCCGCTGCACGACATCGGCCTGCTCCTGCTCCCGTTCTTCTTCGTGGTCTCCGGCAGGAGCGTGGAGATCGGGGCGCTCGACGCCGACGGCGTGGCCGCGCTGGCGCTGATCACGGTGCTCGCCGTGTCGATAAAGCTGGTCAGCGGGACCGTCGCGGCCCGGCTGTCGGGCCTGGACCGCCATGACGCGCGGACGGTCGGCGTCCTGCTGAACACCCGGGGGCTCACCGAGCTGATCGCCTTGAACGTCGGCCTTCAGGCGGGTCTGGTGAGCGGCCGGCTCTACACGGCGCTGGTCCTGATGGCGCTGGTGACGACCGTGCTCACCCAACCGCTGCTGGTCGTGGTCCGCCGGCTGCGGGAGCGGGAGGAGCGCGCGGCCACCGCCGCCGCCGACCCGCCGGGAGCGCGGCTGCCCGTGGGCGACGCCCCGCCGCTCTAGGCCCTGTCGTCAAAGTGGCGCCTGGCCCGCGACGCCCGGCACCGCACCTCCGCGTTGTCGGGACGCCCGAGTACGTCCAGTACACGGGCGTCCCTCCGCCTTGCGATGCACGGCGCCGGACGCCGCGGGCCTGACCGGCGCCACTTTGACGACAGGACCTAGGCCCTGTCCGTAGGACACCGCTGCGGGGCACGGGGTGAGACCCGGGCCCCGCAGCGGTGTTGTCGTACGTACCGCGGGCCGCGCGCCGCTACAGCGGCATCGGGGCGATGTCGCACTCGATCCGCTGGTGCAGCCGGGCCGCCACCAGCCACGGGTGGTCCGGGCCGAGGACCCTCGCGAAGCCCTGGACGGCCTCCGAGTTGAGCTGGTCGGCCTCCTGGATCCGGCCGAGCCCGCGCAGGTCCAGCGCCAGGTTCGCACGGCAGGACAGCGTCAGCGGGTGGTCGGAGCCGCAGCTGCGGACCAGCTTCGGCAGGGTGTCGTCGTCGAGGCTCCGGGCCGCGTCGAAGTCCAGCCGGGCGTAGTGGTTGTTCGCCAGGCCCAGCACGGAGGTCAGGGTGAACGGGTGCAGGTCGCCCAGCACCTCCCGGAACAGGTCCGTCGCCTCCGTGTCGAGGGCCTCGGAGGCGTCGATGTCCCCCATGGCGCGCAGGGTGGCCGCCAGGTTGGTCATCGTGACCAGGCTGTACGCGTGCCGGTGCCCGAGCATCGAACGGTAGTGCCGCAGCGTCCGCTCGCCCAGCTCGCGCGAGGCCGCGAAGTCCCCGCGCAGCCGCCGGTCGACGGTCGCGTTCACCGCGCAGGCCAGGGTGTCCGGGTACTCCTCCCCGTACCGCAGCGTGAACCGCTCCAGGGTCTCCTCGGTGAGCTCGGACGCCTCGTGCAGCGCGGCGTCCCGGCGCCGGCACACGGCGAGGTTGCGGGCGGCGCGCACCGTCGCCGCGTTGTCCTCGCCGAAGACCGTCCGGTAGAGCCGGTACGTCTCCTCCTGGAGGACGCGGGCGGCCGGGTAGTCGCCGGACTCACGGATGTCGATCGCGAGACCGTTCATCGTGTTGAGGGTGAGACCGTTGCTCGGCCCGTACAGGGTGTCCCACTGCCGGACCGTCTCCTCGTCCAGCGCGCGGGCCGTCGCGAACTCGCCGCACGCCCGCAGCGTCACGCCGTAGCCGTGGGCGGCCAGCAGGGTCGCCGGGTCCTCGGGACCGAACAGGTCGCGGGCGCGGCTGTCGGCCTCCTCGTCCAGCTCGCGGGCCGCGTAGAAGTCGCCCTTGTAGCGCAGGGCGCCGGCCATCTGCGTCATGGAGCCGATGAGTTCCTCCTCCGAGACGGCTTCCCGCCGGGAGATTTCGAGGACGGTCCGGTTCAGTTCCAGGGCCTGGGCGACCTCACCGGTCTGGAGCAGCAGGAAGGCCAGGTGCTTGCCCATCTGGAGCACCTGGGCGTTCTCCTCGCCCGACTCGGCCCGCCAGGCGTCCCACGCCTCCCGGGCCACCTCGGCGCCCGCGGTGTGCGCGCCCCAGTAGTAGAGGTACAGCACCATGGACACGATGAGCTCGCGACCCCAGGGGTCGGAGGTACGGACGGCCCCGCTGCTCATCACGTGCGGCAGCAGCGCCTGGTAGGCGGCCCACTGGTCGGGCGCGGCCGGGGCACCGGGCTTGGCGGCCGCCAGCAGGACGTGGGCGGCGCGGCGCATCTCCCGGCTCCGCTCCTCGTCCAGACCGGCCGCGAGCACGGCCTGCATCAGACGGTGGATGTGCAGGGTGCCGCTCTTGTGGTCGAGCTTGATCAGCGACAGCTTGCTGAGGTCGCGGGTGGCCCGGGCGAGCAGGACCGGGTCCCGCAGGACCGGGTCGAGCTCCGGGGTGATGTCCACGTTGCGGCTGCCGCGCAGGATGCCCAGCGGGATCGGCTCGGGGGCCATGCAGGCGCAGATCTCCAGCAGTTGCCGGGCGGCCGGGTTGCTGGCGGCGAGCTGGTCCAGGGAGATGTTCCACGCGGCGGCGACCGAGATCGGGTAGTCCGGGGCGGGGTCGAGCTCCAGGATGCCGGGCCTGCGCTCGGCCAGCAGCTGGAGGTACTCGCTGACGGGCATGCCGGTGGCGGCGTGCCAGGCGCCGCCCTGCTCGATCGCGAGCGGCAGGTCGCCGAGGGCCTCGGCCAGCCGGTCGGCGTCCTCGGTGCTGAGGTCCCGGGCCCGGCGCTGGAGCAGGGCGATGCTCTCGTCGCGCTCGAAGACGTTGACGGTGAGCGGCGCGGCGACCCGCTCCCAGTCGCGGTTGCGGGAGGTGACGATGATCTTGCCGGGGCCGCCGGTGGGGAAGTAGCGGCGGACGGTCTCGATGTCCTCCGCGTTGTCGAAGACCAGCAGCCAGTTCTCGTACGGCCGTCCGGTGCGCAGCGCCTCGCGGACGGCGGGCACCGCCGTGTTGGCCTGCGGGCCGACGTCCAGGTCCAGGGCGCGGGCGAGGTCGACGAGGGCGCCGAGGATCAGGTTCTCCCGCTCGGCGGGGATCCACCAGATGACGTTGTACTCGTGGCTGTGCCGGTAGATGTACTCGATGGCCAGCTGGGACTTGCCGACACCGCCCATGCCGTGCAGGGCGTGCGGGAGGACCGCCGCGGTCTCGTCCGAACGCAGTTGTTCCTCGACCGCCGCCAGGAGGTTCTCCCGGCCGGTGAAATTGGGGTTCTTCGGCGGGACGTTCCCCATCACCCTCGGCTGGCCGGTACGGACGAAGAGGGTGGTCGGGGAAGCTTTGGGCTCCATGGGCGGATCAGCCTTCGGGTCGGAGGGGTTGTCGGTGGTCGTCGGCACACGTGCTCCAGGCGGTTCGTCGTCGTTCGGGAGAACCCAGGTCGGCGGAGTCTGTGCAGGGGATATGCCCCGCTTTGACGACCTCTGCCCCTTGTTGGAGCCGGAGCCGCCTGGTGTGGTGACGTCAGGGATGGCGACGTCGGGTGTGGTGCCGCCGCGGGTGGTGGGGCCGGCGCCCAGGACCGGGAACGCGGCCCCGTACCCCGAGCCGCCGGTGCCGGGGCCCGCGCCCGCGCCCGCCGCGACCGCCACCCGGGCGGCCCGGCGGGCGTACGGCCCGGTGAGCGCCTTCAGCACCGCCAGTTCGACGCGCACCCAGGGCGCGTTGGCCGGTGTCGTCTCCGGCAGCGCCGCGCCCTCGGGGTCCTGGAGCGCGGCCCGCAGCCGCACGCCCCGGTCGCGCGCGCTGGGCAGGTCGGCGAAGAGGTTCACCGTTCTGGCGAGCTGGCTGCGGGTCCCGGTGGCCAGGAGCGCCTCGCGGACGCCCTCGGCGAAGTCGGGCGGGCGGTCGCCGTCCGGGCCGCCCCAGTCGATGAGCCCACCCATCAGGAGCTCGGCGACATGCCCCTGGTCCGCCTCGGGGAGCGCCCGGCCCCGCAGCTCCTCGATGAGCTCGAACTCGAAGGGCACGGCGGCCAGATGGGTGGTCAGCCGGCGTGCGGTCGGGGTGGCCAGCGAGAAGAAGCGGCGCACGGCCGCATCGGCGGAGCCGGGGCCGGCCGTCCGGGGCGTGCGCAGCCCGGGAGTGGGCTGGCCCTCGGCGAGGGTGCCCGCGAGGACGAACGGCAGGGTCCGGCGCAGCCCGGGCTCTCCCGTCACCAGATCGGCCCAGGCGGCGAACGACTCGGGCTTCAGGCTCAGCACCGGTACGGGGACGCCCCGCCCGGCGCCAGGCTTGACGGGCGACTCCGCCCAGGGCTCGTCCTGCGGGGGGCTGTGCCCGATCCGGGTGTTCGGCGCGCCGAAACCGCCCGATTCCAGCTCGGCCCGGTAGGGCGGGGCCGAGGAGCGGTGCCACAGGTAGGTGGGCAGCAGGTGCACCAGCGCGGTGGGGCCGCCGCGCGCGAGCCGCGTCAGCAGGTCGTCCGCTGCGGGGCCCGCCCAGCCGTGCGCCAGCGCGTCGGTCACGAGGAGGTGGATCCGCGTTCCCCGGGCGTCGAGCACCTCCGCGGGATCGCCGGTGCGCCCCCCGGGCCAGCGCAGCCGGGCCGTGCCGTACCGGGGTAACTCCAGCCGGACGGTGCGTACGTCGCGGAAGGCGCCGCTGCGGGCGGCCTCCACGGCGATCGCGGCGACCCGGTCCTCCCAGATCCGCATGGTGGGCGCGGAGTCGACGAGCAGGACGAGGTCGAAGGCCTTCTCGGCGGCGGGCCGCAGGTACGGGATCCAGAGGCCGTCGGCGATGCCGTGCCGGGCGGTGCGCTCCTCGTCGAGTTCCAGGCGGTCGCGGGCGGGGACGCTGCGGCTCAGCCGGTGCAGCGCCTTGGCGAGCCGCAGCGGCGGCGGCCGCCGTACGCGCCTGCGCCCGAGGGGGACGACGGCCCCGGCCGGGTCCCGTACGACGGTGCCGGCGGCGGTGGCGTCCTCGCCGGCGTCCTCGTCCGCGCCGGACGGGGGCATGGCGGCGAGAGCGTGCGCGGGGTCCGGACCGAGGGACGGTGGCGACGCCCCCTCGGCGGACGGCCCGTCACCGGAGGCACCGGCCGGGGTCGCTCCGGAGCCGTCCGCTCCCTGCGGGGCGCCGGCCGGCTCCTCGTCCCGGGGCCGCCGCTCCCGCGGTGCGCGGGGTTCCTCGCCGACCGGCGGATCCGGGGGCGAGGCGGGTGTCGCCGCCGCGCGGACGGCCGCGAGCCATACGGCGTCGGCGATCTCCTGCCAGGCGGGACCGTCGGTGAAGGGACCGTCGGTGAAGGGGGCGCCGGTGAGAGGAACGTCGGCGAAAGGACCGTCCGCCACCGCGCGGGCGTCGGGTGCGCGCTCCCTGGGAGAGCCGTCCATCAGCGGCCTTTCGCGAGGTCGCGCAGCAGCAGTTCAATGAGCTTACGCCCGTCGGTGTCCGCCTGAAAACCACCCGCTGTGGTCAAGTGCACCGCATTCAGCAACTGGTCGACCGACTGGGTGCCCCCCTCGCGGACCCGCTTCTCGAACTCGTCGATGAGCGTGTCCACCCCTTCCGGCCTGCTCCGGAGGTGGCTGATCACGATGGAGACGAGCTGCTCCCGGCTGGGCGGGCGCATCTCCAGCGGCAGACAGCGGCGCCGGAACGCGGCCGGAAACTCCCGTTCGCCGTTGCTGGTGATCACCACGACGGGGAACTCGCGGCACTCGACGCGGCCCCCGACGACCTCGGCACGGCCCCCGGGGTCGTCGGTGAACACGCTGACGGCCGGCAGTGCGCCACGGACCAGCTCGGGTACCTCGTAGCTGCCGTTCTCCAGGGCGTGCAGCAGGTCGTTGGGCAGGTCGATGTCGCTCTTGTCGAGTTCGTCGATCAGCAGGACGCGGGGCCGCTCGTAGGCGAGCAGGGCGGTGCCGACGGGGCCGAGGGTGATGAAGTCACCCAGCTGCGGAGGCTGTTCGCGCCCGGCGGGGTCGGCCCCGGTCCCCGCGGCGACCCCGGTCCCCGCGGCGGCCTCGATTCCGGCGGTGACCCCGGCCCGCCAGGTGGCGATGGCCTGGGCGCGGCCGATGGAGTCGTACGCGTACAGCCCCTCGCGCAGGGTCGTCCGGCTGACGACGCTCCACTGCAGGACGCGGCCGAGGCCCAGCTCGCGGGCGATGAGATACGCCAGGGTCGACTTGCCCACCCCGGGCGGCCCGGTGACCAGCAGCGGGCGGCGCAGCAGCAGCGCGGCGTTGACGGTGTCGATCTCGTCGTCCCGCAGGCTGGGCCGGGGGTCCTCGGCGCCGAGGCGGCGGCGCTCCGCACGGTCGTCGTCGGCGGGCGCGGGCTGGAGCGGCTGCCCCGAGAACTCGCGCCAGGGCGGGGCGGGCGGGATGGCCGGTGGAGCCCCGGCGGGCGCCGCTCCCGTGGCGTGGAAGACGCGCCAGGCGGCGGCGTCGGAGCCGGCTGCGTCGACCGCGGGGGCGTCCTGCTCCTGCTCGTACTCGGTCATGCCGGTACCTCCTCGCAGTCGATGAGCCTGAAGGGGTCATCGTAGAAGAACGCGACGTGCCGGCCCGGCAGTTGGAACCCTCCGGCTTCGACTTCCGCCCTCATCCGCAGGCGGTGGATGGTGACGGGCAACTGCGCCGTGGGGTAGCCGATCAGCATGTTCAGCGGCACGCCGAGCTGCTCCCGCGACGGCTCCCTGCGGTCCCAGAGGGCCACCCCGATGCCCTCGGCGATCGCCGCCTTCAGGGGCTCCAGCGCCTGCCCCTCCAGGGCGGGCGCGGCGAGGGTCACGGCGGTCAGCTGCTGGTCCGCGACCAGCTGGTTGCGCCAGATCCGCAGCCCGGTCGCGGGGTCGGAGCCCGTCCAGGAGTGCGGCCGGGCGGCGGCGGCCGACCGGAGCGTCTGCCAGCGCAGCCGCCAGCGGCGCAGCTGCGCCGGGTCGCGGGTGCGCATCCGCTCCAGGCTGCGCAGGTGGACGTAGTAGCGCAGCCCGATGGGAACCGGGTCCCCGGAGTCGTCCGCGCTCCGGCCGAGCCCGGCCACGTCGTGGTTGAGCATGGTGTACGGCAGGACGAACTCCACGTGGATCGGGCTCGTGTCCTCGCCGGAGCCGTCGGCCTCCGCCCAGGACTCCTCGCCGCGGCGGATCGCCCGCTCGACGGCGGTGCCGAGCGTCTCCAGGGTGGCCCGTTCCATGCTCCCCGAAACGGGCGCCCAGTAGCCGGCGCTCCGGTTGACCCAGTGCCGTACGAAGATGTCGGGCGAGCCGTCCACCGCGGGATCCACCATGACGATCAGGCAGCGCGGCATGTCCCGGTCGGGCGGGGCGGCGGCCTGGATCTGCGTGCGCCGGCGGGCCAGCGCGTCCCGCGCCCCGGCGCTCGCCGACCAGGCGTCGGACCAGTCGCGCAGCCGGCGCCGGTCGCTCTCGCGGGGGGCGAGCGCGGCGACCGACTCCAGCATCACCACGGCCGGCGGCAGCCCGTCGGCCTGCGCGTTCATGTCCAGCAGGTGGTCGAAGAGCTGCGCGGGAGTGAGATCGCGCGGCAGCTCCAGCCGCAGCTCGTACGCCAGCCGGTCGAGCAGCCTGCCCCGGTCGATCCCGCTCTGCCCGGCGAGCAGCGCGCGGGCGGCGCCCGCGTCCTCGTCCTCGAACGCCCCGTGCAGGGGCAGTAAGGGACTCGCCTCGGGTGCCCATGCGCTCAGCACCCGCTCGCGGACCCTTCCGGCGGTGTCGCTGCCCTCGTGCAGCCCGACGGCGTAGAGCAGGGCGTCGAGGCCGGTCTCCACCTCGTGCTGTTCCCGCAGCACCGCGTGGACGAGGGCGACCGCGTCGTTGCGCGCGTCCTTGCCCGGCATGTCCACGGGCCGTTCGAGGTATTCACCGACGCTGTGCCCGAAGAGCACCCGCTGCCCGGGATCGCGCAGGCAGTCCAGCGCGCTGAGCTCCTCCACGAGCACCAGACGCAGATGTACCTTCTTCGGCGGCAGCCGAGGCACGCTCATCTCCACCGACCATCCCCCAGGAGTCGGCACGGTTTCCCTTGTCGGTCCGCGAAGTTATCACGCCCCCCTCATTGCCGCCAGATGAGGTGATCAATCGTCAATTCGGGAAACCGAATGCGGAGCGTCCCGGGCGGTGGATCGAATGTTTACGGCCAATCCCGTTTCCTGAAAGCGGCGTTGGGAGCGGGTGCGCCCGGTGTGGCCGTACGGTGCGGCGGTGCGCCGCAGCGTACCTGGAGCGGGAGGCTCCGGCGCCACCTATCGCACCCGGGCGACTATCGGGCAAGGCGGCGCGTTGTCCTTTCGAGCATCCGCCATCGGGTTCTCCCGTCGGGATTCACGTCAAATTCCGGCCGGGCGTGGGATTTTCCGGTACGAAGACGCATCGTTGGTGGCGAGTAAGCCGCTCCGTCGCCCCGGTTCCCCACCGGCTCCGATTCCCGGTCGAGCACCACGCCGACGCGATGAGCGGCGCCCCGCAGCTCAACGCCGCGCCGCGTACCCGGCAGCATGCGAGGGCATCGCATAATCGGGCGGGCGGACCTCGCGCAGCCACCTCTTCGAAGCCGTCCGCGACGGCGGCTCCGTCTACAAGCACCGGTACGGCAAGGAATTCCGGGACGGTGTCTCGGATGATCCGGATCTCGGCGCCACCTTCCACGACCTGAGGGCCCACGGCCAAAAGCGCATATTCGGCGAGGCGGCGGAACATCACGGCTGGACCGCGGTGTGCGGCACACCCTCGACGGGACCGGCGCCGACGGCGATCCGATCACCGCCGTGCCGGCCAAGGAGCCCGGGAGCAGCGCCACCTGCTGGAACTCCCCGACCCGGCGGCCCGGGCGCGGGCGCCTTCCCAGCCGGAGCCGGGTTTCACGAGCGGCGATCCGCAGCTGACGGCGTACGTCGGCGGGCATGAACGAACGTACGGCCAGTGGAGGCAACTCGCTATTGCCGCGGGCATGAGGATCGAATCGGTGTCCAACGCCCTCGATTGCGCCGCACATGTGCTCACCCTCGTGAAACCAGCCGCCTGATCCGGTCGGCCTTTTCGGTTCTCCCGTGAATTCTAAGGAAAGCCCGACGCCTTGGCCGAATGTGATCGGGTACTTCGCCGGGAGTTTGACGTGGCAAGGCTCGGGTGGCACGGTCCGGGCGTCTTCAAGATCGGTACTCGAAACATTGGGGAGTCACTCTGTGACAGCACCTCTCGGCCGCACCCCCATGGCTATCGGGGAACTCACCGACGAGCAGTACGGACAGGTCATCGGACCCGGTGATGCCGAGTACGAAGCAGCGCGCACCGTGTACGCGGGCGACATCGACCGCAGGCCGCCGTCACCCTGCGCCCCGGCAACGCCGAGCAGGTGGCGCGCGTCGTGGCACTGGCCCGGGAGACCGGACTCCGGCTGGCCGTCCGCAGCGGTGGACACAGCCCGGCCGGGCACGGCGTCTGCGAAGGCGGCATCGTCCTCGACCTGGCCGGCATGAAGGCGCTGGAGATCGACGTCGAAGCCCGTACGGCGTGGGCCGAAACCGGCATCACCGCCGGCGAGTACACCGGGGCCGCCGCGCGGCACGGTGCCCGAGTACGTACCTGAGGCCCTGGTCTCCTCTCACGGCCGCATCTGAGATCCCGTACCCAAGGAGGTCGCCTGCGCCCGGGCACGGTCCAGCCCCGCCCGTCCCGGAACCGGGTCTGCGCGAAGAGCAGGAAGATCTTCGGGAGCTCTCCGGTACGAAACCAGGGGATCATGTCGCCAGGAAAGCCTCCGCGGGCGCAGGCGGCAGTCCACATCAGGTCGCGGATCCGCTCACCGTGACCGTCCAGCACCCGGTCCACGACGAACGCGTGCCCACGGGCGAGAAACATGGCGACGAGGTCTTCCTCTCCCACCTCGAACTCGTCGAAGAGGGGTCGAGCCTCGCGGATTCGGGCTTCGGCGTCCGTCCGGGGCACTCCGAGAGCCAGACACACAGCCAGCGCGGAGGCGCCCCAGTTGCTGGTGTGTGCGGCCAGTTCGGCGAAGACCTCCTCCTCGTCCCGTCCGGTGGCCAGCATTTCGCGGGCCTCCAGGACCAGCGCGTCCTCGCCTTCCCAATGGCTCATGGCCGGAGGCTACAGCGATGCTCGAAATGCGGTAGGCCGGTGTGGGGGAGTTGGGTGAACGTCCGCGACGACGGCGCTGGGTTCAGCGGCAGAGCTCCATGATGGTGTCGTCGAAGTCGGGGAACTCCTGGGCCGCCAGCTCGATCACGGCTGCCGCCGACCGGCGCTGGTGCGGTGCGAATCCTTCGGCGATGGCTGTCAGCTCCGGATTGGGGTGCGCCTTCCAGTCGGGCTCGTACGAGGTGGCGGCTTCCCAGGGGCCGAAGCCGTCGGCCAGTAGCCACAGGAAGTCGCCCAGGTCGCGGGCGACGACACCGGTCTCTCCCTCGGAGCCGAGGAAGACGACGGGCTGCTCGGCCAGTGGCCGGCTCGGGCGGATGAGCCAGATCGCCGCGTACCCGCCGGTGCCGTCCTGTCCGAACACGCGGAAGTCGCTGCCGTCCAGATCGCTGTTCCCGGTCCATGCCTGGAACCAGTCGGTGGTCTCGGCGGTGGACAGGAAGGCCGGGAAGGGCTCGAAGTCGACCCCGGTCTTGCCGTCGGCGTAGTCGAATTGAACGGCCATCGCAGTGGCCAGCGCGGCGGGGAACTGTCGGTCATCGGTGGGCGTCACGGGGCCAGGCTAGCCAGGGGGTCAGACAGTGGTGGTCTGCAGCCAAGATCCGGGTCGTTGGACAACTGCTGGCTTGCAGACGTCCGGCGAGATAGGACAGATCTGGTCGCGACGAACGGGTGGCACAGCAGACGCTGTGCCACCCCTCGGCCGTTCAGGCCGGGTTCAGCAGTCGTAGCGGTGGGTGTACGGGGTGTCCGGGCAGGTGCTGCAGACGAAGAAGTACATTCCGCCGAGGTCGCCCAGGCCCATGTGGTGTCCGAATGTGTCGAGGACGGCGGGATCCGCCTCGGCGAGCCAGGAGGGGGTCGTGGTCTGGTCCTGGCTGGGGTTCCGCTCGTCCAGGGGGAGCCAACGGCCGATGCCCGCCTCGGTCGCTGTGATGCTGAGCAGGTGCTCCATGCGCGTGCCGCAGCCCGTGCAGTCAGGCCAGTTCGGCGGCTGGGTCCAGCTCGGATAGCCGCCGACCTTGCTCTGTTGGGTGGTGGCCACCTCGAAGTAGTCGAAGCCGCGTTCCTCCTGCAGGGCCTCGAAGCGTTCGCCGAGCTGCTCGCTGAGTTCGTCGGGCAGGTCCCAGTTCGGGTATTCCACGGCTGGTGTGGGGGAGACAGTGCAGGGGCGGGGCAGGTAGTCCTCCTCCGCGGTGTGCGGGTGGGGCGGTTTGCCGGCAGAGGCGTCGGCGGCTGTCAGCGCCGTGTTGCGCCAGTGGAGGCGAGGGTTGGCAGCGTATTGGTCGTCCTCGTGCACGAGCGGGCACCACAGGACCTGCAACAGGTCGGTGCCGGTGGGGAAGACGAGGCTGGGCACGTCCCGTGCGTACAGCTGGACCACCGGGACCATGGCGACCGGCTCGGGTCCGACGGGCGCGGCGAGTGGCTTGTAGTGGTCCGGTTCGGTGCACATCGGCCAGGGTTCGCCGGCCGGCCACAGCAGGGGCCCGCCGATGGAGCTGTCGCCGAGGCCCGGTTGTCCGGCCCGGGGGTAGAGGAGGGTGACCTCGCGGGCCGTACCGGCCAGCTCCGGAAAGACCGACTCGACCTCGAAGGGGATCGGCGCCAGCAGCCGTGGCCCGGTCGTTCGAGCCTCCTCGGTGTCCTGCTGTATGTCCTCTGACGGCATGGAGTCTCCTGCTGCTGGTGGTCGTACGCCGCCGACCCTAGCCTCCGCCTCCGACAGCGGTACCGCCCGTGGCTCGCGCACTGTGTCTGGTCAGTGGGTGACGGGTTGCGTGCACGCCCTTGAGAGGGCGACGCGATTCGTACGGCGGACATGTCGCTCCTGGCGTCACAGCCGGTCGTTGCCTGATTGCCGACTAGTTACCCTCCGCAGGCGCGCGCTGCCGAGGGCGGTCGGTGGCGCCAGAGGGTCGGCGCCAGGGTGTGGGGGAGTGCCCTGCCGCATTGCCGGGCCCACTCTCCCCAGATTCTCCCCAGGGGCCCGGCGGGCTAATTTTTGACGTTCGCGAGACCTAAGTTGATCAACCGTGGCGATGTACCGGCTAGAGCCAGTCGCGCTTCTTGAAGATGACGTAGAGGCTGACGCAGACCACTGCCATCAGGAGGATTGCGAAGGGGTAGCCGCCTGCCCACTTCAACTCCGGCATGTCTTCGAAGTTCATGCCGTAGATGGTTCCCACCAGGGTGGGGGCGAAGAGGATGGCGGCCCAGGCGGAGATCTTCTTGATCTCTTCGTTCTGTTCGAAGCCGGCTTCGGCCAGGGCGCGCATTTCGGCGTTTTGTTGTTGGGAGACCAGGGTGGCGTTGACCGTCAGGATTTCCGTCAGGGCCTGGCGGAAGCCGTCGACGCGTTCGCTGGTGTGGGTGACGTGGTCGGCGACGTCGCGGAGGTAGCGCTGGAGTTCCTCCTCCGTGCCGTACTTGGCGAACCCCGCCATCAGGTTGTGGAGCATGCCGACCAGGGGGCGGGTGGCGCGCTGGAACTCGACCATTTCGCGGGAGAGTTCGTAGATGCGGCGCGATACCTCCGGGTCGCCGCGGAAGACCTCCGTCTCGATCTCGTCCATGTCGTTCTGGACGCCTTCGACCACCGGGACGTAGCCGTCGACCACCGCGTCGAGGATCGCGTACAGGGCGGCTTCCGGGCCGAGGGAGAGGAGTTCCGGGGCCGCCTCCATGCGGCGGCGGACGGCGGAGAGGTCGGGGGCGGCGCCGTGGCGGACGGTGATGAGGAAATCCGGGCCGACGAAGATGTGGAGCTCCCCGAAATCGACCTCCTCCGGGGCGTCGAGGTAGCGGGCGGCGCGCAGGACGACGAAGAGGGTGTCTCCGTAGCGTTCCAGCTTGGGGCGCTGGTGGGCCTCCAGGGCGTCTTCGACCGAGAGCGGGTGGAGGTTGAACTCGTCGGCGAGGGAGTGGAGTTCCGTCTCGGTCGGGCGGTGCAGGCCGATCCAGGCCATGCCGTCGGGCTCTTCGCGCAGCCGGCGGAAGGTCTCGGCGAGGGTGGCGGGGGAGGCGACCCGGTGGCCGTCGCGGTAGACGGCGGAGTCGATCACGCTGCGGTGGTCCGGGGGAGTGGGCGCCGGGGCCGCCGCCGGCCGCGCGGCCGGGGGCGGGGGAGTGGCGGGCGTGCCGGACGGGGAGGCGGGGCGGCGCCAGCCGGGGCGCTTCCCGGACGGGGAGGGGCGGCGGTCTGGGCGCTCCGGCATCGCAGGTCAGCTCCCGGTCGGTGGGTTGGTGGGGTGGTCGGTGGGGCGGTCGGTTGGGTGTTTTGCGGGCCAGGGGAAGGATATATCGGGAGAAAGGGGTGGGTGGGGGAGGGTGAGGAGGGGGGTGTGGTGGGCGTTAGGTTGCGGGCATGGTTTCCAGGACGACGCACCCCGTCATCGGCACCCGTTCGCTGAACCGCGCCACGCTAGCCCGGCAGCTCCTGCTGGGCCGCGCCGGGATGTCCGCCCGGGACGCCGTCGGGCACCTCCTCGGGCTGCAGGCGCAGAACGTGAAGCCGCCCTACTACCAGCTGCACGCCCGCCTCGCCGGGTTCCGGCCCGCCGAGCTGGCCGGGCTGATGGAGTCCCGCGAGGTGGTCCGGATGGTCACCATGCGCTCCACCATCCACACGCACACCGCGCACGACGCGCTCACCCTGCGGCCGCTCGTCCAGCCCGCCCGCGACCGCGAGGTCGGCCACTTCCGCAAGGGGCTCGTCGGGGTCGACCTGGAGCGCCTGACGGCGCGCGCCCGGGCCTTCGTCGAGGCCGGGCCGCCGCGCACCATGGGGGAGATCCGCGAGGAGCTGCTCACGCAGTGGCCCGGCGCCGATCCGCAGTCCCTGGCCGTCGCCGCGCGCTGCCGGCTGCCGCTCGTACAGGTGACCCCGCGCGGGGTGTGGGGGCGCAGCGGGCAGGTACGGCTGACGACGCTGGAGAACTGGCTCGGGAGCGAGCGGGCCGCTGCCGCCGGGGAGGCGTCCGTCGACGACGTCGTGCTGCGCTACCTCGGCGCCTTCGGGCCGGCCTCCGTCAAGGACATGCAGACCTGGGCCGGCCTGACCCGGCTGCGCGGGGCCTTCGAGCGGCTGCGGCCCGGGCTCATGGTGTTCCGCGACGAGAACGGCGCCGAGCTCTTCGACCTGCCCGACGCGCCCAGGCCGGACCCCGATACCCCCGCCCCGCCGCGCTTCCTCCCCGAGTTCGACAACCTGCTGCTCTCGCACGCCGACCGCACCCGCGTGATCACCCCCGAGGCCAAGGGCCGCAGCTGGGCCGGGAACCAGGCCTACCGCACACTCCTCCTCGACGGATTCCTCGCCGGGCTGTGGAAGGCCGACGCGGGGGTGCTCACCGTAGAACTGTTCGCCCCGGAGTCGAAGGCGGCCAAGGAGGCCAAGGAGGAGATCGTCGCCGAGGGGGAGCTGCTCCTCGCCGCCATGGAAGAGGACCCGCAGACCCCCGCCGGGCGGTGGCCCGTGCGCTTCGGGTCAATCCACGGCTGACGTCGCTCTGGTGATCCGCGCACCCCACCCGGCACGATGCCTTCCATGACCGAGAACAGCGCCACCGAACAGTTCCTGGCCGCACGGGACTTCCTGCTGGAACGCCGCGGAGACCACGAGGCCGCCCGCGCCGGATTCACCTGGCCCCGCCCCGAGCGCTTCAACTGGGCACTCGACTGGTTCGACCGCATCGCCGAGGGGAACGCGGCCGACGCGCTGCGCATCGTCGAGGAGGACGGCACCAGCCGGGGCGTCTCCTTCGGAGAGATGAGCGTACGGTCGGCGGCCGCCGCCAACTGGCTGCGCGCCCAGGGCGTCGAGGCCGGTGACCGGATCCTGGTCATGCTCGGCAACCAGCGCGAACTGTGGGAGGTCATGCTCGGCGCGATGAAGCTGCGCGCCGTCGTCATCCCCGCCACCCCGCTGCTCGGCCCGGCCGACCTGCGCGACCGCGTCGAGCGCGGGCACGTCCGGCACGTCATCGCCCGCGCCGAGGACACCGGGAAGTTCGACGAGGTGCCCGGCGGCTACACCCGGATCGCCGCCGGCCCCCGGCCGCCCACCGGCTGGCGGCGGCTGGAGGACATGTACGGCGCCGACGGGACGTTCCGCCCGGACGGCGAGACCCTCGCCACCGACCCCCTGATGCTGTACTTCACGTCGGGCACCACCGACCGGCCCAAGCTGGTCGAGCACACCCACGCCTCGTACCCGATCGGGCACCTGTCCACCATGTACTGGCTCGGGCTGCGCCCCGGCGACGTCCACCTCAACATCGCCTCGCCCGGCTGGGCCAAGCACGCCTGGTCCAACCTCTTCGCCCCGTGGAACGCGGGCGCCACCGTCTTCGTCCACAACTACACCCGCTTCGACGCCCAGCGCCTGATGGCCGAGATGGACCGGGGCGGCGTCACCACCTTCTGCGCGCCGCCCACCGTGTGGCGGATGCTGATCCAGTCCGACCTCACCGCGCTGCGCACCCCGCCGCGCGAGGCCGTCGCCGCCGGGGAGCCGCTCAACCCGGAGGTCATCGAGAAGGTCCGGCAGGCCTGGGGGATCACCATCCGCGACGGCTTCGGCCAGACCGAGACCACCCTGCAGATCGGCAACTTCCCCGGAGTCCCCGTCAAGCCCGGCTCGATGGGCCGTCCCGCGCCCGGGTACGAGATCGTCCTGCTCGACCCGGTCACCGGCAAGGAGTCCCCGGACGAGGGCGAGCTCTGCGTGGACCTGCGCACCCGGCCCGCCGGGGTGATGACGGGCTACCGCGACGACCCCGCGCGCACGGCCGAGGCCATGGCGGACGGGCTGTACCGCACCGGGGACATCGCCTCGCGCGACGCCGACGGCTACTTCACCTACATCGGGCGCTCCGACGACGTCTTCAAGGCCTCCGACTACAAGATCTCCCCGTTCGAGCTGGAGAGCGCCCTGCTGGAGCACGAGGCCGTCGCCGAGGCGGCCGTCGTCCCCGCGCCGGACGCGCTGCGGCTCGCCGTACCGAAGGCGTACGTCACCCTCGCCGCCGGCTGGGAGCCCGGACGGGAGACCGCGCGAGCGCTGTTCGAGCACTCCCGCGCGGTCCTCTCCCCGTACAAGAGGATCCGGCGCATCGAGTTCGGCGAGCTGCCGAAGACGGTGTCCGGCAAGATCCGCCGGGTGGAGCTGCGGGAACTCACCGCGGCCGGCTCCGCGGCGGAGTACGACGAGGCCGACCTGGGCTGAGCCGCGGGGCCGGGCTCCGGGGCCGGGCTCCGGGGCCGGGACCGCTGCGGATCCCGGGCCCCGCGCCCGTACCGTGTTACGCCTGCAGCTGCGCCTCGATCGCGGCGATGAGCTCGGGGGACTCGGGCTCGGTGCGCGGGCGGAACCGGCCGACGACCTCGCCGGTGGGCGAGATCAGGAACTTCTCGAAGTTCCACTGGATGTCCCCGGCCTCGCCGTCGGCGTCCGCGGTCTTCACCAGCTCCTGGTAGAGCGGGTGCCGGTGCTCGCCGTTGACCTCGGTCTTCTCCAGCATCGGGAAGGTGACGCCGAAACCGGTCGCGCAGAACGTCTGGATGTCGTCCGCGGTGCCCGGCTCCTGGCCGCCGAACTGGTTGCAGGGCACGCCGAGGACGGTGAAGCCCTTCTCCTCGTACGCGGACTGCAGCCGGGCGAGCCCCGAGTACTGCGGGGTGAGCCCGCACTGCGAGGCGGTGTTGACCACCAGGACCGCCTTGCCCTTGTACGGGGCGAGGCTGGTGGGCTCGTCGGACAGCGTGGTCAGCGGAATGTCGTACAGGCTCAAGAGGCTCTCCTCGGCAGGGACGGACTGATCGCGGGCCGCACCGAAACGCCGAACAGGCGGCCGACGACGGATCCCGCGACGGATGACACCTCCGAGCCTAGGCCCCCGTCCCGAGCAGCTCGTCCGCCGGGTCGTTGACCGGCTGCGGCATGCCGGTCAGGTCCATGACGAACAGCGGTATCCCCAGGTCATCGGCGCGGATCCGGGCCTCGTCGGTGTATCCGGCGAGCGCGAAGTACACGCTGGTCGCGCAGGACGTCAGTCCGTTCAGCCAGACGCACTCCACCGCCCGCAGCCCGGCCGGCGCGGTGGTCGGATCGACCTGCGCCACCAGTCCGGGCGCCCGCAGGTCCACCGCAGCCGAGGGGACCGGCCGCCCGTCGGGCTGGCGTACGTCCTGGAAGCCGAGCCAGCGCAGGTACAGCGCGGCCGTGGTCACCGCGTCGCGGGCGGTACGGATGGTCAGCGGCCGGAACGCCGGTCGCCTGGCCGGCGGGGACGCGTGATCCGGGCCTGCCCCGGCCCCGCCGACGACCGCCCCCCGCCCCTGACTCCGCCCCTGACCGGGGCCGGGCCCGGAGGCGTCGGGGGTGGGGTGCGCCGGGGTCGGGCGGGGCCGGTGTGGCGGGTGGCCGGGGGATCCGGCGCCGGGTTCCGGGGTCAGGGGGTGCACCGGAATCCGTACCACCGTCCCGCACGAGGCGCATCCCGCCTCGGGGTGCGGCCACTCGCCCTCCCGCCCGCAGGCCCCGCACCGCACCGCCACCCACGTCTCCGACCAGGTGCGGCGGGTCAGCGGCAGCGGCTCCGCCGCCAGGTCCAGCGGTGGCACGACCGGGCTCCCGCAGGCGCACGGGAAGACCGGAACGGTGTAGCCGTTCTCGCGCAGGCACGCCGGGCAGCGCACCGGTACCGCTTCCGCCATGAGCCCTGGACCCCCTCCGTCGCTGTGCGTGGGTCCATGCTCCACCACCGGCGACCGCCCCGGGCGCGGACGGCCCCGATTCTCCCCCGGGTGCCTGGTCATTCGTACAAGTCACCGAACGAGACGCGGCTTTTGGTGGGTTCCGGGGTCTCGAACCGCCTTGACGTGCGTGAAGCCGCCCTTTAGCTTGTTCCGTATAGCAGAACAATACTTCCGCATTACGGAAAAGCCTGACCGTCGGACCCGCAGGAGAACTCGATGCCCCGTATGACAGCCGCCGCCGCTGCAGTGGAGATCCTCAAGATCGAGGGCGTTTCGCAAGCCTTCGGCGTGCCCGGCGCGGCGATCAACCCGTTCTACCGAGAGCTCAAGAACGTCGGCGGCATCAGTCACACGCTGGCCCGCCACGTCGAGGGCGCCTCCCACATGGCCGAGGGCTACACGCGTGCCAAGGCGGGCAACATCGGCGTCTGCATCGGCACCTCCGGCCCCGCCGGCACCGACATGATCACCGGCCTGTACTCGGCGATCGCGGACTCGATCCCGATCCTGTGCATCACCGGTCAGGCCCCGGTCTCGAAGCTCCACAAGGAGGACTTCCAGGCCGTCGACATCGCCTCGATCGCGGGGCCGGTCACCAAGAAGGCCACGACCGTCCTGGAGGCCGCCCAGGTTCCCGGCGTGTTCCAGGAGGCCTTCCACCTGATGCGTTCCGGCCGCCCGGGCCCGGTCCTCATCGACCTCCCGATCGACGTCCAGCTGACCGAGATCGAGTTCGACCCGGAGACCTACGCTCCGCTGCCGGTCTACAAGCCGCAGGCCACCCGCGCCCAGGCCGCCAAGGCCCTGGGGTTCCTGCTGGAGTCCCAGCGCCCGCTGATCGTCGCCGGCGGCGGCATCATCAACGCCGACGCCTGCGACCTGCTGGTCGAGTTCGCCGAGCTGGTGGGCGTCCCCGTCATCTCCACCCTCATGGGCTGGGGCACCATCCCGGACGACCACGAGCTCGCCGCCGGCATGGTCGGTGTGCAGACCGCCCACCGCTACGGCAACGCGACGTTCCTGGAGTCGGACTTCGTCTTCGGCATCGGCAACCGCTGGGCCAACCGTCACACCGGTTACAACCTCGACGCCTACACCAAGGGCCGTACGTTCGTCCACGTCGACATCGAGCCCACGCAGCTCGGCAAGATCTTCGCCCCCGACTTCGGCATCGCCTCCGACGCCAAGGCCGCGCTGGAGCTCTTCATCGAGATCGCCAAGGAGCTGAAGGCCGAAGGCAAGCTGCCCGACTTCAGCGCCTGGACCGCCTCCGCCCAGGAGCGCAAGGGCAGCCTGCAGCGCCGTACGCACTTCGACGACATCCCCCTGAAGCCGCAGCGCGTCTACGAGGAGATGAACAAGGCGTTCGGCCCGGAGACCCGCTACGTCACCACCATCGGCCTCTCCCAGATCGCGGCCGCGCAGTTCCTGCACGTCTACCGGCCGCGCAACTGGATCAACTGCGGCCAGGCCGGCCCGCTCGGCTGGACCATCCCGGCCGCGATCGGCGCCGCCACCGCGGAGCCGGAGACCCCGATCGTCGCGCTGTCCGGCGACTACGACTTCCAGTTCATGATCGAGGAGCTGGCGGTCGCCGCCCAGCACAAGGTCCCCTACGTCCACGTCCTCGTGAACAACGCCTACCTCGGCCTGATCCGTCAGGCGCAGGGCGGCCTCGGCATCAACTTCGAGGTCAACCTGGAGTTCGAGAACATCAACACCCCCGAGCTGGGCGTCTACGGTGTCGACCACGTCAAGGTCGCCGAGGGCCTGGGCGTCAAGGCCATCCGCGTCACCGACCCGGACAAGCTGGGCGAGGCCTTCGAGGAGGCCAAGAAGCTGGCCCAGGAGTTCCAGGTCCCGGTCGTGGTCGAGGCGATCCTGGAGCGCATCACCAACATCGCCATGAGCAAGACGGTCGACATGAGCGACGTCACCGAGTTCGAGGAGCTGGCGACCGAGCCGGGTCACGCGCCGACCGCGATCCGCCCGCTGACCGTCTGACCGGTCTGACCGTCTGACCGGTCGTAGTGCGGCGGTACGCGACGGCCCCCGGCCCTCCCCGAGAGGGCCGGGGGCCGTCGTGCGTGGTGAGTCGATCAGGACACCGGGGTTGAGGATGCCGTGGGGGTCGAGCGCGCCCTTCGCCGCGCGCAGGGCCAGGGCGAAGGGGTCCGGGCGCTGGCGGTCGTAGCCGGGGCGGTGGTCGCGGCCGACGGCGTGGTGGTGGGTGATCGTGGCGCGGTGGCGGTGCAGCACCTCGCCCGCGACCTCCTTGAGGTGGTCCCACACCGCGACCTCGTCGCCCGGGCGGCCCGCCGCGAGGACGGTGAAGTACGGGGCGGCGCCGTCCGGGTAGACGTGCGTGAGGCGGCAGTTGACGGTCGCCGGGTGGCCCGTGGCCTTGAGCGCGGCCGCGCCGACCTCGGTGCGTACGGCGTCTATCAGCGCCGGGACGCGGTCCCAGGTGGCGGCCGTCTCGAAGGTCTCGGCGATGGCGCCCATCCGGGCCAGGCCGTCGCGCAGGTACGGCATGCGCAGGAACGCCGAACGCCAGGCGTCCACCGCGCCCGGGCCGCCGCCCGGCCCGCCGTCGTTACCCGGCCCGCCGTCGTTACCCGGCCCGCCACCGTTGCCCGGCCCGCCGTCGCGGGATCCGCCCTCACGCCCGCCGTGGGCGCGGGCCAGGTCGACGGCCTGGGCCAGGCGCGCCTCCACCGGGGAGTCGGACGACTCGAAGCCGAGGACCAGTACCGCCGAGCCGTCCCGGGAGGCACCGGCGAGCGCGGCCTCCCCGGCGTCCAGGAGGCGGCAGTTCGCGGGGGCGAGGTCGGATCCGGCGATCGCGCGCACCGCCTCCAGCGCGGCCCCGAAGGAGGTGAAGGAGACCGCGGCGGAGGCCTTGTGGCGGGGCCGTTCCCGTACGCGCATCCACGCCTCGGTGATGACCCCGAGGGCGCCCTCGGAGCCGAGGAAGAGGCGGTCGGGGGAGGGGCCCGCGCCGGAGGCGGGCAGCCGCCAGGAGGTGCCGGTGCCGGCCGGGGTGACCACCCGCAGGGACTGGACGAAGTCGTCGATGTGGGTGCGGCCCGTGGCGTAGTGGCCGCCGGCGCGGGTCGCCAGCCAGCCGCCCAGGGTGGAGAACTCGAAGCTCTGCGGGAAGTGCCGCAGCGTCAGGCCGTGCGGCCGCAGCTGGTTCTCCAGGGCCGGGCCGAGGGCTCCTGCCTGGATCCGGGCGGCCCGGCCCGCCGCGTCGACCTCCAGGACCCGGTCCATCGCCGTCAGGTCCAGGGACAGCACGGCCCGGTGCGCGTCGCCGCGGTACTCCACGCCGCCCGAGACGGACGAGCCGCCGCCGAACGGCACCACCGCGACCCCGTGTTCGCCGGCCCACTCCAGCAGGTCGGCGACCTCCCGGTCGTCGGCGGGGTGGGCGACCAGGTCCGGGATCCGGCCGGGCCGGCCGCGCAGGGCGCGGACCACGTCGCGGTAGGCCTTGCCCATCGCGTGCGCGGCGCGGACCGCCGGGTCGTCGGTGACCGTACGGGCCAGGCTGCGCGGGGCCTCCACGGCGGGGCGGCCGATGCGCAGGTCGGCCGTCCGGGGCACCGGCAGCGGCCGGGCGAGGGTGCCGGGCAGCAGCGCGCCCAGGGCCACGCACTCGGCGTCGTCGGGGTGGGCGTCGGACCAGCCCCAGCCCCACCAGGAGCGGGTGCGGGCGGGGCGGGGCGTCGTCGTTCGAGTGGCGCCGGTCATGGGGCACTCCATCGTCGAGAGAACTTACCTAGAGGTAAATTACCTACTGATAATATCGGCGCATGGCAACCCCACCCTCCAGAGCGGGCACCAAGGGCGTCCCGCGGGCCCGCCGCGAGGAGCAGATCCTCGCCGCCGCCACCGAGGAGTTCGGCAGCCGCGGGTACGCCGCCGCGTCGCTGCCCGCCGTCGCCGCGCGCGTCGGCGTGACCAAGACGCTGCTGCACCAGTACTTCGGAGCCAAGCAGGACCTCTACCTCGCCTGCCTCACCCCCGTCGGCGACCGGCTCGTGGCCGTCATCCGCGCGGCCGTCGCCGAGGGCGCCGCAGTTGGCCCGTCCGAAGCCGGCCCGTCTGCCGCCGGCCCCTCCGCCGCCGGCCCGTCTGCCGCCGGTCCGTCCGCCGCCACCGGTACGCCGCTGCTGGTGCTGCGCGCGATCTTCACCGCCCTCGAAGGCCGGCGCGAGGCCTGGTTCCTGGTGTACGAGACCTCCCTGCCGCCCGACAGTGAGGCGGCCCGGCGGGCCGCCGGGTACCGGGCGGCCGTGAACCGGCTGGCCGCCGACGGCACCGCAGGCCTGCTGGCCGCCGCCGGACACGCCGACCCGCTCGACGCCGACGCGCTCAACCACGTCTGGCAGGGCCTGGTCGCGACCCTCGTCCGCTGGTGGATCAAGCACCCCGACCAGTCCCCGGACGCCATGGCCCGGCGCTGCGCCCGCCTCTTCGCGGTCGCCGCCGCACTCGCCCCCGCCGCCGCCCAGGGGGACGCGCCGGGCGTCGTGACCCGGTGAACCTCCCCGGCCACAGCACTAGGCGGCGTCCGGCCCGAGTTCGGCGTCGATCGCGCCCGCCAGCAGCGCGCGGGCCCGGTCCAGGGTCAGCGAACCGCTCAGCCAGCGCTCGCTGAGGCCCTCCACCAGGGCGGTGAGCCGGTCCGCGGCGTCCAGCGGCGAGACGCGCGGGTCGGCCCGGCCGGCCGCCTGGGCGTCCGCGATGGCCTCGGCGGTGTCCCGGGTCCAGTTGCGGGTGGACTCGGCCAGCGGCTCCCGCAGATCGGGGTCGAAGATGGCGGTGGCCCGCAACTCGCCCCAGGCGATGCTGTTCTCGCGGACCCGCTCGGTGTCCTGGAGCTCGCCCGTCAGCAGCTGGAGCAGGGTGGCCCGGGCGTGGTCGGTGTCCGCGAGCGCCGCGTCGGTGTAGTCGGTGGCGCGGTCGCTGATGAAGGCCAGGGTGCGCCGGATCAGGCCCGCCCGGTCCTTGAAGTGGTAGTAGATCAGCGCGGTGGAGACGCCCGCCTCGGCCGCCAGTTCCTCGACCCGCAGGCCTCTGACACCGGTGCGGGCGATGACGCGGACGGCTGCTTCCAGGATCAACGCTTGGCGATCGGCCACTCTCGCTCGCACCTTTCCGTCGGACACCCCTTGACTGAGCTTTCAGTCAGGTCCCACGATAGCTGCACCCCGGCATCCTGACTGGAAATTCAGTCAGTCTCCCTGCGCGGGGTGCCGACCTGCACCGATCGCATCAAGGAGCCGCCCCATGAACCCGCGCATGCCCGCCGAGTGGGCCGAACACGACGCCTGCCTGATGGCCTGGCCCACCCGCCCCGCCCTCTGGGGCCCCGCCTTCGAAGCGGCCAAACAGGAGTACGCGGCGGTGGCCCGCGCCATCGCCGGCTTCGAGCCCGTCCTCATGATCGCCGCGCCCGGACTGGCCGAGGAAGCCCGCGCCGCCTGCGGCACCGGCACCGGCATCGAGGTCATCGAGCTGCCCATCGACGACTCCTGGCTGCGCGACTCCGGCCCGATCTTCGCCCACGACGAGCACGGCGCCCGCGTCGGCATCGACTTCCGCTTCAACGCCTGGGGCGAGAAGCACTACCCCTGGACCGCCGACGACAAGCTCGCCTCGCTCCTCCTGGACCGGCTCGGCACCCCGCGCGTGCACTCCTCGATGATCCTCGAAGGCGGCGCCATCACCGTCGACGGCGAGGGCACCCTCATCACCACCGAACAGTGCCTCCTGCACCCCAACCGCAACCCGCGCATGAGCCGCGCCGAGATCGAGGACGAACTCGGGCGCCGCCTCGGCGTCGAGAAGGTCATCTGGCTCCCGTACGGCGGCCTGGAGGACACCGAGACCGACGGCCACGTCGACGGGGTCGCCGCCTACATCGGCCCCGCGAAGGTCGCCGTCTCCCTCCCCGAGGACCCCGCGCACCTCGACCACGCCCGGATGCGCGCCAACCTCGCCGTCCTGGAGGCCTCCACCGACGCCCGCGGCCGCGCCCTGGAGGTCGTCCCCGTCCCCCAGACCACGTACGGCGAGATCGCGGGCACCCGAGTCGAGGTCGGATACCTCAACTTCTACCTGGCCAACGGCGGTTGTGTGGTCCCCGTCGGCGGCACCCCGCAGGACGACGCGGCCCTCGCCGTGCTCGCCGCCGCCCTGCCCGGCCGCACGGTGGTCGGCGTACCGACCCCGGTCCTCGCGTACGGCGGTGGCGGCGTCCACTGCATCACCCAGCAACTCCCCAAAGAGACCCGGGCGTGAGCGCGTACCAGCTCTGCACCTCCTGCGGCTCCCCGCCCGGCTCCCCGGCCCGCGCTCAGCCCGCCGAGCGCGACCCGCTGCGCCGGCGCGGAGGCGCGGAAGCGCGCCGCGTCAGCCCGGGAACCTCGGCACCACCAGGCCGGACTCGTACGCGATCACCACCGCGTGGGTCCGGTTCTGGGCGCCGAGCTTGGTGAGCACGTTCCCGACGTGGGTCTTCACCGTCTCCAGGGTCACCGAGAGGGACCCCGCGATCTCCGGGTTCGACAGGCCCGTGGCCATCAGCCGCAGCACCTCCTCCTCACGCCCCGTCAGCGCCGCCCTCGGCAGCGCGGCGGTGGAGGCCAGCGGGCGGGCGGTGACCATCCGGCGCAGCGTCGTGGGGAAGAGGATCGCCTCCCCGGCCGCCACCACCCGCACCGCCTCCGCGATCTGCGGGACGGGGCGCCGCTTGAGCACGAAGCCGCTGGCCCCGGCGCTGAGCGCGGCGGTGACGTAGTCGTCGTTCTCGAAGGTGGTGATCACCACGACCTTCGGCGGCCGGTCCGACTCCGCGAGCAACTGCCGGGTGGCCTCGATCCCGTTGCGGCGCGGCATCCGTACGTCCATCAGGATCACGTCCGGCCGCAGCAGCCGGGCCTGCTCCACCGCCTCGACGCCGTCGGCGGCCTCCCCGACGACCGCGATCCCCGGCTGCGCCGCGAGCAGCAGGCGCAGACCGCTGCGGGTGACCTCGTCGTCGTCCGCGATCAGCAGGGTGACGGGGGCGGATTCGGGGTCGGGGGAGGCGGTGCGGTGCTCGACGCCCGCGCCGGAGCCGCTCATGCCGACAGCCGTACCGGCAGGCGGGCCGTCAGCCGCCACTGCCGCGGCCCGTCCGGGCCGGCCTCGATCTCGCCGTGCAGCAGCCGTACGCGCTCGGCCAGCCCGGGCAGGCCGTGCCCGGACGTGGGGAAGGCGCCCGGCCCCGTGGGCGCGCCCGCGCCGGCGTCCGTCCCCGTCCTCGTCCGGTTGGCCACGCCGAGCTCCAGTCCGTCCGGGCCGACCGCCACCCGGACCTCGATCGGGCCGCCCGCCCCGTGTCGCAACGCGTTCGTCAACCCCTCCTGGAGGATCCGGTACGCCGCCCGGGAGGGCGTCCCCCGCACCTGCGCCCAGTCGCCCGACAGCTCCGGCTCCACCACCGCGCCCGCGTGCCGCAACCGGTCGAGCAGCTCGGGCAGGTCGGCCAGGGTCCGGGCCGGCGCCGTCCCGGCCTTCTCCTCGCGCAGCGCGCCCAGTACGTAGTCCAGGTCCTCCAGCGCGGCCCGGGACGACTCCTCTATGCTGCGCAGCGCGGCCCGCGCCGCGCCCGGGTCGGCGGACAGCACCTCGCCCGCCACCGCCGCCTGGATCGTGGTCGCCGTCAGCGTGTGGCCGATGGAGTCGTGCAACTCGTGCGCCAGCCGGTTGCGTTCGGCCAGCTTCCGCTCCCGCTCGGCCGCCAGCGCGAGCCGCTCGGCCGACGACGGCCCCAGCAGCCTGGGCGCCAGCCACCGCAGGGCGCCCGCCACCAGGGCGCACCCGATCGCCGCCAGCAGCAGGCAGCCGAGCGCCACCACCCAGCTCTGCCAGCCATCCGCCGCGCGCACCGACCGGCCGGACAGGCTCAGCTCCGCCTCGCCGCCGAGCCAACCCCCGGGCAGGACCAGGGCGATGAGGAACAGCACCCCGCTGACCAGCGCCCCCGCCCACCCCAGCGCCACGTGCAGCAGCAGCCAGAGCGGGGTCCGCCACCGGTCGGCGCCGGCTGCCGACGCGGGATCCGGCAACGGCAGCCCCAGCAGTCGGCGGGCACCGGCGATCAGCGCCCGCCGCGTACCGCGCGCCAGCCCGGTCACGCCGATCAGAGCGGCCCAGAGGAGCAGGACCACGGCGATCCGCACGCCCTCGGGAGCGGACTGCCACGCCAGCGCCGGCAGCATCGCGAAGGGCAGCAGCGGAAGGCTCAGCAGCGCGCCGCCATAGGCGAACAGCGCGCCCGCATACGTGGAGCCGCGTAGCAGCGGCCGGATTCCGGTGATCATCATTCGCCAGTATGGCCGGGCGGCCCGGCGAGGGGCCTCCCCCGATCGGGGGAGGTTCTTTTCCCGCTTTCCCGCGATGCGCACCCGAGCGCTCCGGAGCCAAGATCGCACTGTTCCTTCCAGGCGGTCCCGACGATTCCAACGGAGTTGACTCATGCGTGCACAGACCCGGCAATGGCCTCGGTCCCTCGGCCGGCAGCGGTGCGGCCGGCGCGGAGCCGCAGCCACGGCGGCCGCGGTGGCGGTCGCCGCCCTCACCATGGGCGCCCTGGCGCCGCCCGCGGCGCTCGCCGCGCCCCAGCCGGACGCCGTCCAGCAGGGTCTGGACGCGCTGGTGCGCGCCGACGGCCTGCCCGCCGCCCTGGCGAGCGTCAAGGACCGTGAGGGCCGTACCCGTACCTACACCGCGGGGGTCGGCGATGTGGCCACCGGCGCGAAGGTGCCGCAGGACGGCCAGGTGCGGATCGGCAGCACCACCAAGACGTTCACCGCAGTGGTCGTGCTGCAACTGGTCGGCGAGGGAAAGGTCGACCTCGACGCCACGGTCGACACGTATCTGCCCGGCCTCGTGCGCGGGGAGGGGATCGACGGGCGCCGCATCAAGGTCCGTCAGCTCCTCCAGCACACCAGCGGACTTCCCGACTACGAAGCCCGCCTCGACGACGACACCCTCCGGCGGCGGTACTTCGAACCCCGCGACCTCCTGGACCTGGCCTTCGAGCACAAGGCGGACTTCGACCCGGGCGAGAAGTGGGCGTACAGCAACACGAACTACATAGTGGCGGGCCTGATCGTCCAGAAGGTCACGGGCCGGCCCCTCGCCGAGGAGATGGGCGAGCGCGTCATCAAGCGCGCCGGACTGCGCCACACCTACTTCCCGGCCGCCGGGGACCGGACCGTCCGCGAGCCCCACCCGAAGAGCTACAGCCGGGAATCGGAGGGCGCGCCGCTGCGCGACTTCACGGAAATGGACCCCTCCGCGGCCTGGGCGGCAGGTCAGCTGATCTCCACCAACTCCGATGTCAACCGCTTCTTCACCGCGCTCCTGGGCGGCCGGCTGCTTCCGGCGGCCCAGCTCGCCCAGATGCGCGCCACCGTTCCCATCGGGGACACCGGCGCCGGTTACGGGCTGGGGATCATGAGCAGACCGCTGTCGTGCGGCGGCGTGTACTGGGGCCACGGCGGTGACCTCGCGGGTTACGAGACCCGCGGCGGCGTCACCGACGACGGCCGCGCCGCCAATATCGCGGTGACGAGCATCCCGGCCGACGTGGCGGCGACGCGGCGTCTGGAGGGTGTCGTGGAGGCGGCCCTGTGCCGCTGAACCGCCCCTCCCGCATCGGACGTGGCAAAGCGCCGAGTCGCGGGACCGTCCGTGACTCGGCGCTTTGGGTGGTGACCGCCCGACGGAGCGAGGCTGGCGCGACAGGACGTTCGCACCGCCGGGCGGAGTGGTGGGCGCCGGGGAAACCCGGCGAGGCTGGGACCGCGACGGGCGGTGACGAGAACCTCGGCGCCGTCTCCCTCAGGTCAAGAGACGGGCCTTGGAACCCATTACCACCGCACTGGCTCACACGCCCGTCACGGTCCTCGTCCTGCCCTCACCGCGTACCACCCCTCATCCGGGTCCGCGGTTCGGGCTCGGCACCCGGGGCTTGACCTCCCGTCAGGCCCCCGGTGCAGCTTGTGCGGCTCAGGCGTCGCGCAGGGCGCGGACGGCCTCCTCGACGCGCTTGCCGTAGTCGGCGTCGGCGGCGTGGAAGTGAGCCAGGTTCTTCTCGATGACGTCTTCCAGGGTGACCTGGGACAGACCGCCGGCGATGTTCGCCACCAGACGCTGCTTCTCGGCCTCCGACATCAGGCGGTAGAGCTCACCGGCCTGGAAGAAGTCGTCGTCCTTGGTGTGGGCCGGGGCCTCGTGGGTGCCCGTGTAGCCGGAGACGGCCTTCGGGGCGCCGAGCGCGAGACCGGTCTCGGCCGGACCCTGGTACGAGTTGGGCTCGTAGTTCTTGTCGTGGCGCGAGCCGTTGCGCAGCGCCATGACGCCGTCGCGCCCGTAGTTCTCGGCCTTCGTCGCCTTCGGGGCGTTGACCGGCAGCAGGGTGTGGTTCACACCGAGGCGGTAGCGCTGGGCGTCGGCGTACGCGAAGAGGCGGCCCTGGAGCATCTTGTCCGGCGAGGCGGTGATGCCCGGGACGAAGTTGTTCGGGGAGAACGCCGACTGCTCGACCTCGGCGAACACGTTGTCCGGGTTGCGGTCGAGGACCAGCCGGCCCACGCGCTGGAGCGGGTAGTCGCCGTGCGGCCACACCTTGGTGAGGTCGAACGGGTTGAAGCGGTAGTCCGCGGCCTCGGCGGCCGGCATGACCTGGACGTAGAGGGTCCAGCTCGGGTTCACACCGCGCTCGATCGCCTGGAGCAGGTCGGTCTGGTGCGAGTTGCCGTCCTTGCCGACGATCTCGGCGGCCTGGTCCGACGACAGGGAGCGGACGCCCTGGTTCGTCTTGAAGTGGTACTTGACGAAGAAGGCCTCGCCCTGCTCGTTCGTCCACTGGTACGTGTGGGAGCCGTAACCGTTCATGTGACGGTAGGAGGCGGGGATGCCCCGGTCACCCATCAGCCAGGTGATCTGGTGCGTCGCCTCGGGGGCGTGCGCCCAGAAGTCCCAGACGTTGTCCGGCTCCTGCTTGCCCGTGAAGGGGTCGCGCTTCTGGGAGTGGATGAAGTCGGGGAACTTGATGGGGTCCTTGATGAAGAACACCGGGGTGTTGTTGCCGACGAGGTCGTAATTGCCCTCTTCGGTGTAGAACTTCAGCGCGAAGCCGCGCGGGTCGCGGACCGCGTCCGCGCCGCCGAGGGAGTCGGCGACGGTGGAGAACCGCAGGAAGGTCTCGGTCTTCTTGCCGACCGTGTTGAGGAACGCGGCGCTGGTGTACGCCGTGACGTCGTCGGTCACCTCGAAGTAGCCGTACGCGGCCGAGCCGCGGGCGTGCACCACGCGCTCCGGGATGCGCTCACGGTTGAAGCGGGCGAGCTTCTCAAGGAGCTGCTGGTCCTGGACCAGGAGCGGGCCACCGACGCCGGCGGTGGCGGAGTTCTGGTTGTCGGCGACCGGGGCGCCGGACTCGGTCGTCAGCGTGCGCTTCGACATGGTGACCTTCCGTACGGGAACCTGCTGACGAAAAGCGTCTTCCGTCATGCGGAACAGCCTAATTTCAGGCCGAACGTAGCGTCAACAGTTTGTTGAACAAAGATGGGGAGAGGTGATCCGGACGGCGCCGGCGCTTGGGCGCGACAGGACAGGTGTCAGCACCGGCACCATCCGGAGACTCAGGCCCCCGTCAGGGGGAGGCGGCCCGGCGTGAGCGGGCCGCGGGGTGGAGCCGGGGCTCAGACCTGGGCGCCGGAGAGACGCTCGACGGCGCGGAGCAGGGCCGAGTGGTCCAGGCCGCCGTCACCCTGGGCGCGCAGCGAGGCGACCAGCTGGGCGACGACCGCGCCGACCGGGAGGGCCGCACCGACGTTGCGGGCGGCGTCGGTGACGATGCCCATGTCCTTGTGGTGCAGGTCGATCCGGAACCCGGGCTTGAAGTCGCGGTTCAGGAAGTTGTCCTTCTTGCGGGCCAGGACCGTGGAGCCGGCCAGTCCGCCGCCCAGGACGTCCAGGGCGGCGGCGAGGTTCACGCCCGACTTCTCAAGGAAGACGACGGCCTCGGCGCACGCCTGGATGTTCACCGCCACGATGAGCTGGTTGGCGGCCTTGACCGTCTGGCCGGAGCCGTGCGGACCGCACAGGACGATGGTCTTGCCGAGGGCCTCAAGGATCGGCAGGGCGTCGTCGAAGTCGGCCTGCTCCCCACCCACCATGATCGACAGGACGGCCTCGATGGCGCCGGCCTCGCCGCCGGACACCGGGGCGTCGATGACGCGGATGCCCTTCTCGGCGGCGTTCGACGCGAGGTCGATCGAGGTCTGCGGGGTGATCGACGACATGTCGATGATCAGCGCGCCGGACCTCGCGTTCTCCAGGATGCCGTTCTCGCCGTAGGAGATGGCCTCGACCTGCGGGGAGGCGGGCACCATCGTGATGATGACGTCGGCGTCCTTGACGGCCTCGGCGATCGAGCCGGCCGCGGTGCCGCCGGCGGCGGCGAGGCGCTCCAGCTTGTCCTGCTCCAGCGTGAAGCCGGTGACCGGGTAGCCGGCCTTCAGGAGGTTCTCGGCCATGGGGGAGCCCATGATTCCGAGGCCGATCCAGGCGATCTTGGGGAGGGTGCTCATGGTGAGGGTCCTTCTCTTCATGCTTCGTACGAAAAGTGCGGTCGGTGCCTGGCGAATCGCCCGGACTTTGTCCGCCTATCGGGCGGCGCGGGCCCCGGCCGGCAGCCACGCGAAGGAGGCGGCGGCGTCGGCCGCCTTGTACTCCAGGCCCACGTAGCCCTGGTATCCGGCCTTCCTCAGCTGGTCGAGCAGCTCTTCGAGGGGCAGTTCGCCGGTGCCGGGGGCGCCGCGTCCCGGCTTGTCCGCGATCTGGACGTGTCCGGTTTTGGCGGCGTACTTTTCGATGACCTCGCAGAGGTCCTCATCGTTCATCGCCAGGTGGTAAAGGTCGAGCAGGAACTTGGCGTTCCCGAGGCCGGTGGCCTCGTTCACCTTGTCCACGACCTCGATGCCGGCCGGGGCGCTCACCAGCGGGTAGAGCGGCGACTCGGGCTGGTTGAGGGTTTCGATCAGGAGGATCGCGCCGACGCGGTCCGCGGCCCGGGCCGCCACGACCAGGTTCTCCAGGGCGAGCTCGTCCTGAACGGCCGGGTCCACCCCCTCGACGCGGTTGCCGTAGAGGGCGTTCAGCGCCTTGCACCCGACCGAGGCGGCGAAGTCCGCGGCCACGTTGACGTTGGCGTTGAAGCGGTCCGACTCCTCACCGGGAACCGATACCGCGCCGCGGTCCGGGCCCGGCAGCCGGCCGGCGTAGAAGTTCAGTCCCACCAGCTGGGTGCCGGCGTCCTCAAGAGCCTTCTTGAGGGCGTCGAGCTCCTCCTGTGCGGGGGTGGGGGTCTCGATCCAGGGCCACCACAGCTCGACCGCCGTGAAACCGGCCGCGGCGGCAGCCGCAGGACGTTCCACGAGCGGGAGTTCCGTGAAGAGGATCGAAAGGTTCACATCGAAGCGCTGGTCCGTGTATCCCATGAGGGGTGTGCGCTCCTTCCGTATTGCGGAAGTTAGTTTCTGCTTGATGGAAGACTGCATGGGGCTTGTCGTGGATGTCAAGTGCGAACTGCCGGAAAATCGAGACCGCGGGGTAGCTTGACCTGCGTGCGATTGAGAGTGGAGTTCACGACCGAGCCCTTCGATCTCGAAGAGGCCCCCGCCCATGCCGTGGCCGCTCGCGAGGTCATCCAGAGGGCGCAGCTGGACGCGGTGGACGTCGGCCCGTTCGGCAATACCGCCGAGGGTGAGGCCGACCGGGTGCTGACCGCCGTGGCCGCGCTGCTGCGCGATTCGCTGGAGTCCGGGGCCACCCGCGTGTCGCTCCAGGTCAACGTGATCGGGGAGGACACCCCGTGACCGAGCCCCGCGACCACCCGTTCGTCGCCGCGGTCAAGCCGCTGGTCGACGCGATGGGCGGCGAGCTGATGGATCCGGCCCAGGCCCTGCCCGACGACGTCGTCCTGTCGTGGGAGGGGGAGGAGCTGCTGGCCGTACGCCTGCCCCAGCTGTCCGATTCGCTGGACCGCATCCTCGCCGCGCTGGAGCGCCGGCACGGCGTACCGTTGTCTCAGCTCGACCGGAAGTCCAAGCAGGACGTCGTACGGATGCTGGAGGCGCGCGGCGCCTTCTCCGTCCGGCACGGCGTGGAGACGGTCGCGGGCGCGCTGGGCGTAAGCCGCTTCACTGTCTACAACTACCTGAACAGGGAAAATCCCAACAAGAACAACCAAGCGTGAAGCGTTTTTGACCCGCTGTGACGAGCCGCCGCCCCAATCCACCCGGGCGGCGGCTTTTGTGTACGGGAAGTTTCAACAAAGTGTTGACGCCGTGTTGCCGAGGGCGTTAGCTATGCGCAGCCCGTCAATGCAACAAGGCCACGGAGGCCCACCGTGACTTCGAGTCCGACACCGGGTCTCACCCGGTTCAACGCCTTGGACGACAGCGAGGCCACGGCCGAGCTGCACGAGGTGTGCGCCAGTTCGGCATGGGGCGGCAAACTGCTCGCCCAGCGCCCCTTCGCCACCGCGGACTCCCTCTTCGCCGCCAACGAGACCGCCATGGCGGAGCTCACGGCGGCCGATCTGGGCGAGGCGATGGCAGGTCACGCGCCGATCGGCCGGCCGAAGCCCGGAGACCCGACCTCCGCCCGCGAGCAGCGCGGCATGGCCGGCGCCTCGGAGGAGCTGAGGAGCGAACTCCTCGAACTGAACCTGGCCTACCAGGAGAAGTTCGGCCACGTCTTCCTCATCTGCGCCACCGGCGCGACCGGTGAGTTCATGCGGGACGCGGTCAGGGTGCGGATCGACAACCCGCCGGAGCGGGAGCGCGAGATCGCCCGCGGCGAGCTCGTCAAGATCAACCGTATCCGTCTGACCCGACTCGTCGAGGAAGAGAGCCCCGCATGAGCACCGAGACCACGGCGTCGGTGTCCACTCACATCCTGGACACCAGCATCGGCAAGCCCGCCGAGGGCGTATCCGTCTCCTTGGCGGCCCGCACCGGCCTCCACGGCGAGTGGGCGGCCCTGGGCGGCTCCGCCACCGATGCGGACGGCCGCTGCAAGGACCTGCCGGCGCTGCCGGAGGGCACCACACACGTGCGTCTCGATTTCGAGACCGAGACGTACTTCTCGAACAAGCAAGGCGAAGACAAGCAAGCCGAGGCGCAGCAGGACGCCCCCCGCGTAAGGGACAGCGGTGCGTTCTTCCCCGAGGTCACCATCACCTTCGCGGTGAACCCGGGCGAGCACTATCACGTACCGCTGCTGCTCAACCCGTTCGGCTACTCCGTTTACCGAGGGAGCTAGCATGGCCACGATTCTGGGCCAGAACCAGTACGGCAAAGCAGAGAACCGCGTCGTCAAGATCACGCGGGACGGCGACACCCACCACATCAAGGACCTGAACGTCTCGGTCGCCCTCTCCGGCGACATGGACGACGTCCACTACTCCGGCTCGAACGCCAACGTCCTGCCGACGGACACCACCAAGAACACGGTGTACGCGTTCGCCAAGGAGCACGGCATCGAGTCCGCCGAGCAGTTCGGCATCCACCTGGCCCGCTGGTTCGTGAACAGCCAGGAGCCGATCCAGCGCGCGCGCATCCGGATCGAGGAGTACGCCTGGGACCGGATCGCCACCTCGGACGCCAACTCCAAGTTCATCGGCTCCGACGAGGTGAACCACTCCTTCGTCCGCCAGGGCGTGGAGACCCGCGTCACCCAGATCACGTACGACGGCGCGAACTGGGAGGTCATCTCCGGCCTCAAGGACCTCGTCGTCATGAACTCCACGAACTCCGAGTTCTGGGGTTACGTGAAGGACAAGTACACGACGCTGAAGGAGGCCCACGACCGGATCCTGGCCACCCAGGTGTCGGCCCGCTGGCGCTTCAACTGGTCGGACGACGAGCAGCGGATGCCCAACTGGGAGAAGTCCTACGCCGAGACCAGGAAGCACATGCTCCAGGCCTTCGCGGAGACCTACTCCCTCTCGCTCCAGCAGACCCTGTACCAGATGGGTTCGCGCATCATCAACCACCGTTCGGAGATCGACGAGGTCCGCTTCTCGCTCCCGAACAAGCACCACTTCCTCGTCGACCTGGAGCCGTTCGGCCTCAAGAACGACAACGAGGTCTACTTCGCCGCGGACCGCCCGTACGGTCTGATCGAGGCGACGGTCCTGCGCGACGGCGTTGACGCCCGCATCCCCGTGGACATGACCAACCTCTGACGCGGCAGGCGCGTCCCGGGGCTCCGCAGTGGCCCCGGGACGGCGCCGTACCTCGCGGTTCCCCCACCGCGACACGCTCCAACCCACCGAATCGGCACCCGGACGCACCACAGGGGACGGCAGTACTGTCAGCTGCCAAGGTCCCCGGCTCCGGCACTCAAATCCCCTGGGTTCTGCCGTGCCCGCACCGCCACTGAAAGCACGAGGAAGCCCCATGGCAGCATCGGCAGCCCATGACAGCGCCGTCCCGCGCATCGTCATCGAGAACTGTGCGATCGCGACCGTAGACGCGAACGACACCGAGTACGCCTCGGGCCACGTCGTCGTCGCCGGCAACAGGATCGAGTCGATCGGCGCGGGCAGAGCCCCCGAGAACCTCGACCACGTGGTCCGCCGCATCGACGGCACGGGTCACCTCGTCACCCCGGGTCTGGTCAACACCCACCACCACTTCTACCAGTGGATCACCCGCGGTCTGGCCACCGACCACAACCTCTTCAACTGGCTCGTCGCGCTGTACCCGACGTGGGCGCGCATCGACGAGCAGATGGCGTACACGGCCGCCCAGGGCTCCCTGGCGATGATGGCCCGCGGCGGTGTCACCACCGCGATGGACCACCACTACGTCTACCCCAAGGGTTCCGGCGACCTCTCCGGCGCGATCATCCGCGCCGCCTCCGAGATGGGCGTCCGCTTCACCCTCGCCCGCGGTTCCATGGACCGCAGCGAGAAGGACGGCGGCCTGCCGCCGGACTTCGCGGTCGAGACCACCGAGGGCGCGCTCATCGCGACCGAGGAGACCGTCAAGAAGCACCACGACCACTCCTTCGACGCGATGACCCAGATCGCCGTCGCGCCGTGCTCCCCCTTCTCCATCTCCACCGAGCTGCTGAGGCAGGGCGCCGAGCTCGGCCGCCGCCTCGGCGTGCGCATGCACACGCACGGCTCGGAGACCGTCGAGGAGGAGCAGTTCTGCAAGGAACTGTTCGGCATGGGCCCGACCGACTACTTCGAGTCGACCGGCTTCCTCGGCGAGGACGTGTGGATGGCGCACAGCGTCCACATGAACGACTCCGACATCGCCGCGTTCGCCCGCACCAAGACCGGTGTCGCGCACTGCCCGTCCTCCAACGCCCGGCTGGCCGCGGGCATCGCCCGCGTCCCGGACATGCTCGCCGCCGGTGTCCCGGTCGGCCTCGGCGTGGACGGCACCGCCTCCAACGAGTCCGGTGAGCTGCACACCGAGCTGCGCAACGCCCTGCTGATCAACCGGCTGAACCCGGTGCACCGCGAGCGCGCTCTGAACGCCCGCCAGGCGCTGCGCCTCGGTACGTACGGTGGCGCCCAGGTACTCGGCCGCGCCGACAGCATCGGCTCGCTGGAGGTCGGCAAGTGCGCCGACCTGGTGATGTGGAACCTGAGCACGCTGGCTCACTCCTCCATCGCCGATCCGGTCATCGCGCTGGTCTTCGGCGCGGCCGCCCCGGTCACCCTCTCGCTGGTCAACGGCAAGCAGATCGTCGAGAACAACCGACTGCTCTTCGCCGACGAGGACGCGATCGCCGTGTCCACCCGGGAAGAGGCCCAGCGCCTCGCGCGGATCACCGCGCAGGCCTGATCTCACGGCGTCCGGTCGAGGGGGACGGCCCTCGACCGGCCGGCCGTGGACCCGAGCGGGGTCCGCGGCAGCCGTTCCCGGGAAGCGCCGGAGGATTCCCGAAGGCGCCCCCGGGGGCGGTGACTCGTGCCACTTCGCACAGCAGGACCATTCACTGCGCCAACGCCACGCCGCCGTGCGGCGGGGAACGACTCGGGCGAATCGTTTCCCCACCTTCCGTACCCCCATCCCCCCATCCCCTCACCCCTCCACAACTGAACACAGGCTCGACTCGCACCGCTTTCGCACCACCTCCATGACATCCACGTCCCTGCCGACGTGTCTAACCGACCGGAGGAAGCCGTGGCAGAAACGCCCAGGTTTCGCAAAGACGCAGTCGCAGTAGTGCGGGAGAGGCACCCGGTCGACGAGACCCTGCCCCCGCTGAAGATGTTCACGAGCGGTCTCCAGCACGTGGCCGCCATGTACGCCGGCGTGGTCGCCCCACCCATGATCGTCGGCCCCGCCGTCGGTCTCTCCGCGACCGAGACCGCCTTCCTGATGGGCGCCTCGCTCTTCACCGCAGGCCTCGCGACCCTCCTCCAGACCCTCGGGTTCTGGCGGATCGGCGCCAAACTCCCCTTCGTCAACGGCGTCTCGTTCGCCGGAGTGACCCCGATGATCGCCATCGGCAAGGGGGAGGGGGCCGACGCGATACCCGTCATATTCGGCGCGATCATCGTCGCCGGCCTGCTCGGCTTCCTCGCCGCCCCCTACTTCGGGAAACTCGTCCGCTTCTTCCCGCCCGTGGTCACCGGCACGGTCATCACCCTGATCGGCGTCTCGCTGCTCCCCGTCGCCTTCAACTGGTCACAGGGCGGCAACCGCACGGCCGTCGACTACGGCTCGATGAAGAACATCGGCATGGCCGCCCTCACCCTGGCGATCGTGCTGGTCATGCGCAAGTTCCTGCGCGGCTTCCTCCAGCAGATCTCCATCCTGCTCGGCCTCGTCGCGGGCACCCTCATCGCGCTCCCGCTGCACATGACGAACTTCGACGCCGTCCGGGGCGCGGACCTGGTCGGCTTCCCGGCCCCGTTCCACTTCGGCGCCCCGCAGTTCCAGGTCGCCGCGATCATCTCGATGTGCATCGTCATGCTGGTCTGCATGACCGAGTCCACCGCCGACATCCTCGCCCTCGGCAGGATCGTCGGCCGCCCCGCCGACGAGAAGACCATCGAGGGCGGCCTGCGCGCCGACGCCCTCGGCAGCGCGCTCAGCCCGCTGTTCAACGGGTTCATGTGCAGCGCCTTCGCCCAGAACATCGGGCTCGTGGCGATGACCAAGGTGCGCAGCCGGTTCGTCGTCGCGGCCGGCGGCGGCATCCTGATCCTGCTGGGCTTGTGCCCGGTGGCCGCCTCCGTCATCGGCGTGGTCCCGCTGCCGGTCCTCGGCGGCGCCGGCATCGTGCTCTTCGGCTCGGTCGCGGCCAGCGGCATCCAGACCCTGGCGGGCGCGGCCATGGAGAAGGGCGAGAACGCCCTGATCGTCGCCGCCTCGGTCGGCATCGGCCTGATCCCGATCGCGGCCCCGGAGTTCTACCACGCGTTCCCGAAGGACCTGCTGGTCGTCCTCGACTCCGGCATCAGCACCGGCTGTGTCGTCGCCATCGGGCTGAACCTGGCCTTCAACCACCTCGGTGCCAGGAAGAGCCCGGCCCCGGCGGCCGTGGACCCGGTGCCGGCACACTGAGCCGCCACCGGCCGCCACCGGCCGCGGCGCGGCCGGTGCGCCGACGGGCGCGCGGCGGTGCGTACGCCACCCACTGCGGGTGTGGCGTACGCACCGCCGCCGACCGCGTTCCGGGGCCCCTACGCCGGGAGTTCGGGCCCGGCCGGCTCCCACAGCATCAGGTTGCTCATCAGCTCGGCCTGCTCGATCGCGTCGTCCAGCGCGTGGTGCGTGTGCGGGCGGTCCGACAACAGCCCGCCCGGCATCCGGCCCTTGACGGCGGCGCGCAGCGGAACCCGCGCCTTCGCCGCGTACAGGGTCTTCATGTCCAGGCAGCCCGAGTGGCCGAACGGGCTGTCACCGCCGAACTCGATCAAGTACCAGTACAGGAACATCCAGTCGAAGGAGGCCGGGTAGGCGCACATCACCGGCTGCGCCCCGGCGCAGACCTCGCGGACCCAGGTGCGGAACTCGGCCATGGCCACGGCGGGTTCGGCGCCCTCCCGCAGCAGCCGGTCCCGGTCCAGGCCGCTCACGGCGAGCGCGGCGTCCACGTACCGCTCGCTGATCGGGCGCAACTCCCGGTAGAAAGTGTCCCGTTCCGGATCCGCGGCCGTGTACACGGCGCCGTCCTGGCGGCCGGCGACCGAGGCGCCGAAGCTGATCATCGAGTACGGCCCCGGGATGGGCCCGTCGGCTTCGATGTCGACGGAGATGTAGATGCCGGGACGTGCGGTGCGGGCTGCCATGCGCCGAGCATGCCAGCCGCACCGCACGCGATCACCCGGATTTCGCCGGGGCGCGGCGCCGCGCCGGTCGCGCCGTCGCGCCGCCGCTCAGGAGACGGGGGAGAGGTACATCCCGCTCTGGTCGGACCCGGCGGTGTTCTTGCACCCGACGTTCGCGGTGGCCGGCTGGGCGACGGCCAGGGCGAGGCAGCGTCCGGCGGCCAGCTGCCCGAAGTAGTTCGGGTGCATCGACTCCTGGATCAGGCCCTGCGTCTCGCTGCTGTCGATCCAGCGCGCCCACTCGCTGGTCTTGGCCGACGCGGGCGTCGAGGTGCTCACCAGCTTGCTGGCCTTGGCGCACACCTCACGGCCCTGGAGCATGTCCCGCAGGTCCAGGAACTGCACGCCCTTGGCGGCGGCGACCCCCTTGATCCGGTTCGCGATCTGCGGCACGAGCGAGTCGCGCGCCCAGTCGGAGTCCCGGTTCCAGAAGGGGCAGCCGCCGGTGTTGAGGCGGCTCCAGTCGCTCTGGGTGTACCGGTTCTCGGCGCCGCGCGGGATCGGCGAGGGGTAGGACTGGAGCACGATCCGGTAGGAGGAGTCGGTGTAGCCGGCGCCGCGCATGACGGCCCGGATCTCGTCGACGGACTTGCCGACGCCCGCCATGACCCCGTCGATCTTCCGGTCGACACCCTCCTGCTGGTCGTCGTAGCAGTAGGAGTTCCACAGGGCGAAGTCGAGGGCGCAGTCCGTGATGATGTCGGCGAAGCCGAGGTCGTTCCCGCCGATGGACAGCGCGATGACCTTGACGTTGTTGCTCGCGGCGACGGCGGCCAGCTGATCGGCCTGCGGGGCCTCGCCCTTGTAGGAGACGCCCCCGTTCGAGGCGCGGAAGACGTTCTGGGAAACGGCCCCGGAGCAGGCCAGGTTCACCGCGACGTCGGCGATCGCGCCGGCGCTCTTGACCTCGGCGGAGTCGGAGCGGTGACAGCCGCCGGCGGTGGTTCCGTATACCTTCGCGGGGTCGTAGCTGCTGCCGGAGACCCACGCGCGGTCGGTCCCGGTGCGGTTCGCGCTGTTGGTCAGGCTGTTGCCCTTCCAGCGGCCGCCCTCGCCGGAGATGTAGCTGTCTCCCATGGAGACCACGGCGGTGGGCCCGGTGCCGGGGCCGGCCACCGCGGTCCCGGCGCCTCCTGCCAGTAGTGCGCCGACGGCGAGCGGCAGAACCATCCCTGCTCCGGCCAGTCGTCGCGCGCGACTGCGGGCCCGGTCCTTGCTGACGTTGCGGAATCCGATCACTGCGGAACTCCTGCGGTCGGCCATGGCGAAGTCGCGACAACTCCGTTGCATGGCTGGGGAAGTGGGGGTGACCGCCGGCCGGTGGCAAGCAGAAAGGTGACACGCCGCACGTTGTTACCGCCAGGTAGCGGGAGATTACGATGGCGTAACGACCGACCGGTCGTTCGGCTGTCGGACGGTGCGGCCGCTGGCCGAATCCCGTGTACGTCCGGGGGATCCGCATCTACAGTCGCGGGACGGGGTGCGGGAGTCTCAGGGGGGATGGACCGGTGGTGCGACGGCGGTACGACCAGCGCGTGCTGACCCTGGTCGAAGTGCGCGGCGAGGCCCGGGACTTCGAGCAGGCCAAGGCGGAATTCGCGCTTCAGGGCTGGCCGGTGGTGGAGGAGTTCGGCCGCGGCGAGGGGCCGTCGGCCGGCGTGCTCACCCCGGATCCCCGGTCACGGCTCTACTGGGTCGAGATCCGCTTCTTCGGGGCGCGGGGCGGGCGCACCGAACGCGCCGCCGGCTGGCGCGTTCGAGGGCTTGCCAAAGCGGCCGTCCTGGAGATGTACGTACGGCGGACACGGCTCGTCGACCCGGACCGGGAACTGCTGGAGGAGTACCGCTCCCACACCACGGCCCACCGCCGCGACCCCCGGCGCGCCACCGGCCGCCGGGCCCGGGCGCTGGAGGGCTGGGGCCACTACGACACCGGATCCGTCGCCCTGGGCACCCCCTCGGAGGCCCGGCGGCTGGCCCGGATGGCCACGCCCGGCGGCGGCGTCCCGGCGGGCGCGGACCTGGACGTACGGATGTCCCCCCGGCGGGGGCTGCGCCAGATCGAACTGCCGCGCGAGGAGGAGCTGACGCGCCGGCTGGCGGTCCTCATCGGCTGGTCGCTCGGGATGGCCTTCGCCGTCGTGTTCCTCAAGGAAGCCGGCGGACCGGCGCGCTGGCTGTGGATCGCCGTCGGCTGCGCCTGCCTCGCCCGCGCCCTGCTCGCCGCCACCAGGTTCTACGAGACGGGCGGGCGCCTCTTCGGGTTCTCCTGCGGGTGCCTCACGGCCCTGCTGTTCCTGGCTCTGGCGTACTGGGCGCCCGGCTGGACCCCCGCTCAGTTGCTGCTGTGCGCCGGGATGGCCGTGACCCCGGTCGGCATCTGGCTGCTGGTGCGGCAGTGGACGACCTGGTCGGAGTGGCTGACCGCCACGGTCCCGCTCGCGGTGACGCTGGTGACGGGGCTGGTCGTCGCCTCCGGTTCGGTCCTGCACGGTCTGTACGGGGACGGGCTGGACCTCACCCAGGAGGAGCTGGACGTACCCGGGCTGTGGCAGGTGGCGGCCGGACTCAAGCTGATCACCTATCTCGCGCTGGGCCTACTGGGGCCCGCGCTCTGGGGGATCGCGAAGCACCTCCACCTCGCGTTCACCCGGCCCGGCGAGTACCTGAACGTGATCATCTACGTCCTCCTCTACGTGCTGGTCCTCGCCTCGCTGGCGGGCCTGGCCGCGGACAACGCGGCGCGGGCCGTGGCGCGCACCAAGGCCGCCGCCGAGCAGCGCCGCGAGGCACCCCCGTACTTCGGGGTGCGGCCGGAGTGGGTGTGCGTGCGCCCGACGGTGCCGACGGCCGAACTCAACGCCGAGGGGGGCCTGGTGGACCCCCGCCGGCCGTACCTGTCCTTCGGGACGGCCGGGGACACCGCGCTGCTCTGGAACACCGACACCGGCGCCCCGCTCAAGCAGCGCTCCGACCAGGTGCGTCTGGAACCGGCGAAGGATCCGGCGCGGCCCTGCCCGTGACGCCCCGGGGGAACGGAAAGGGGAACGGAAAGGCCCCGCCCCCCGGGCCGGTGGGGCCAAGGGGGCGGGGCGGGGCGGGGCCGGGGTTCGGCCGCTGTGCGTTTCGGCCGGATCCGTCGCGCCGGGTTCCGGTCAGCCGACCAGCTGGTCGTAGGCGGGGAGCGTCAGGAAGTCCGCGTAGTCGGCGTCGAGCGAGACCTTGAGCAGGAGGTCGTGGGCCTGCTGCCACTTACCGGCCGCGAAGGCCTCCTCGCCGGCCTCGGCGCGGATGGCGGCCAGGTCCTCGGCGGCGATCGCGCGGGTCAGCTCGGCGGTCGCCCGCACCTGCTCGCCGTCGTGCTCGAAGACGACACCGGCGTTGATCCACTGCCAGATCTGCGACCGCGAGATCTCGGCGGTGGCCGCGTCCTCCATCAGGCCGAAGATGGCGACGGCGCCCAGGCCGCGCAGCCACGCCTCGATGTAACGGATGCCGACCTGGACCGCGTTGCACAGGCCCTCGTACGTCGGCTTCGCGTCCAGGGAGTCGATCGCGATGAGGTCACCGGGGGCCACCGAGACGTCCTCGCGCAGGCGGTCCTTCTGGTTCGGCTTCTCGCCGAGCACCGCGTCGAAGGAGGCCATCGCGATCGGGACCAGGTCGGGGTGGGCCACCCAGGAGCCGTCGAAGCCGTCGCCCGCCTCGCGGTCCTTGTCGGCCTTGACCTTCTCGAACGCGACCTTGTTGACCTCCGCGTCCTTGCGGGACGGGATGAAGGCCGCCATGCCGCCGATCGCGTGCGCGCCGCGCTTGTGGCAGGTGCGGACGAGCAGTTCGGTGTACGCCCGCATGAACGGGGCCGTCATCGTCACCGCGTTGCGGTCCGGGAGGACGAACTTCTCGCCGCCGTCGCGGAAGTTCTTGACGATGGAGAACAGGTAGTCCCAGCGCCCGGCGTTCAGGCCCGACGCGTGGTCGCGCAGCTCGTAGAGGATCTCCTCCATCTCGTACGCGGCCGTGATGGTCTCGATCAGGACGGTCGCGCGGACGGTGCCCTGCGGGATCCCGACGTAGTCCTGGGCGAAGACGAAGATCTCGTTCCAGAGGCGCGCCTCCAGGTGGGACTCCGTCTTCGGCAGGTAGAAGTACGGGCCCTTGCCGAGATCGATCAGGCGCCGCGCGTTGTGGAAGAAGTACAGGCCGAAGTCCACGAGCGAACCGGAGGCGGGGCTGCCGTCGATCAGCAGGTGGCGCTCCTCCAGGTGCCAGCCGCGGGGCCGCATGACCACGGTCGCGAGCCGGTCCGCGGGCTTCAGGGCGTACGCCTTGCCCGTGCGCGCGTCGGTGAAGTCGATGCGGCGCTCGTAGGCGTCGATCAGGTTGAGCTGGCCGAGGACGACGTTCTCCCAGGTGGGAGCCGAGGCGTCCTCGAAGTCGGCGAGCCAGACCTTGGCGCCCGAGTTCAGGGCGTTGATGGTCATCTTGCGGTCCGTGGGGCCGGTGATCTCCACTCGGCGGTCCAGCAGCGCGGCCGGCGCCGGGGCGACCTTCCACTCGCCCTCGCGGACCTGTGCGGTGTCCGGGAGGAAGTCGAGGTGGGAGGTGCGGGCGATCTCGGCGCGCCGCTCGGAGCGGCGGGCGAGGAGCTCGGCCCGGCGGGGGCCGAAGCGTCGCTGGAGTTCCGTCACGAAGGCGAGTGCCGCTTCGGTGAGGACCTCGTCCTGCCGGGGCAGGGGCTCGGCGTCGACGATGGCCAGCGGGGACGGCGCTGGTGCGGACATAACTGTCACTCCTTCAGCGGCGGTGCCTGGCGGCCGCGGGGGAATGCTCGCGCGAGACGGCACTCAGTGCCGTCGGGTGTGGAGAGCTCCGCAATACGGTCGCGGGCGCCGTTGGTGGTTCAGGGCGCTTCTGACCAGTGGATAGTAATTTCCTCATGGTGGAAGTTCAATGGTTTGTTGATGTCGAGATTCTCCCGGTCAACAGATTCCGACACCCGGTGGCCCTCGGTGCCACGACGGTCACACACCGCTCGGACCCGCGAGGACCCCGCTCCTACCCCGCTGGACCCGCCCGTACCCCGCTCGGCCCGCGCTCGGACCGCGCTCGTACCCCGTTCGGACCGCGCTCAGACGAGACGTGCCAGGTCGGGAGGGGTGTCGATGTCGAAGGCGGCCGCGATGTCCCCGCACTCCACCAGAGTGAGCTCACCGGCGTGGCGCGCCAGGTGCACCCGCGCGCCCTTGTCCCCGGTCGCCGTCGCCGCGATGTCCGCCCAGCGGTCCGCCCCGAACAGCACCGGATGCCCGCGCTCCCCGTCGTACGAGGCCGCCGCCAGACTGGCGGGCGAGCGGTAGGCCTCCCGGACCCGGGCCACCGCCGCCGCCCCGATGCCCGGCTGGTCCACCAGGGAGACCAGGACCGCGCCCGCTCCCGTACCGGCCAGCGAGGCGAGGCCGACGCGCAGCGAGGAGCCCATGCCCTCGGCCCAGTGCGGGTTGTCGACGACCACGCAGCCCGTGAGGTCGGCGCGCTCGCGGACCTCCGCCGCCGAGGCGCCGAGCACCACGTGCAGCGGGCCGAGGCCGGCCTCGCGCAGCACCCGTACGGCGTTCTCGACCAGCGGGCGGCCCCGGTACGGGAGCAGGGCCTTGGGGCGTCCGCCGAGCCGGCGGCCGCCGCCCGCGGCGAGGAGGAGGCCCGCGATCACCGGGGGAGCGGGGCGGGGAGCGGAGGATGCGTCGGCTGCTGGCATGTCACCGATTCTCGCGCGTCGGCGGGAGCGGCCACCGGGCGGCGGACCGGGGGCCGGAACGGACGCAGGGCCGCCAGGGCGCGCCGTACGGCGGCCGTCGCCGCCGCTGCCGCCGCCCCGAACCGCAGCGGCTCGCAGATCCGGTTCTCGGCGGCGGCCAGCAGCGCGCGTTCCTCGCGGTCGGTCAACATGTCGGCGTCTCCTTGCCAATCGGGGGCCAATGCCGCCAGTCTGGAGTTCGATTGGCCTGGCAGGCAGAGCCAATCGGGGGAGGTTGGCATGGCGAACGGGCGAGTGGTCCAGACGGCGGACAGGACGATCGGCAGCCGCCAGCTCGCGGCCCTGCTGCCCGCCGAGGTGCTGGCCCGCCCCGGCTACCGGGCGCTCGCCGACGCCGTCCGCACCCTGATCCTCGACGGCCGGATCGCCCTGCACGTACGCCTGCCCGCCGAGCGCGAACTCGCCGAGGCGGTCGGCGCCAGCCGGGCCACCGTCACCGGCGCGTACGACCTGCTGCGCGAGAGCGGCTACGTCCGCAGCCGGCGCGGCTCCGGCACCTGGACCGAGCTCCCCGAGGGCCACGCCCCGGTCGGCACCCACATGCTGGTCGGCGCCGGCGGCTACAGCGCCGACGGCGAACCGGGGATCGACCTCGCCATCGCCGCCATGGGCGCCCCCGACGGCAGCCTCACCGACGCCCTGGCCTGGGCCGCGCCCCGGCTGCCCGGGCTCGCCCGCAACCCCGGGTACCTGCCCTTCGGGCTGCCGGACCTGCGGACCGCGATCGCCGACCGGTTCACCCGGCGCGGGCTCGCGACCCGGCCCGAACAGATCCTCGTCACCGCGGGAGCCCAGCAGGCGTTCGCCCTGGTCGTGAGCCTGCTGTGCCGGGCGGGGGACCGGGTGGTCACCGAGAACCCCACCTACGCCAACGCCCTGGACGCGCTGCGGCACGCCCGGCTGCGCACCGGCTCCATCGCGGTCTCGGACGCGGGCTGGGACATGGAGATAGCCGAGTCCACCCTGCGCCAGACGGTGCCGAGGCTGGCGTACGTGATCCCCGACTTCCACAACCCCACCGGCTCGCTGATGCCGCGGGAGCAGCGGCTGCGGCTGCTGGCGGCGACCCGGCGGACCGGCACCTGGCTGGTGGTCGACGAGACCGTCGCGGACATCGCGCTGGACGTGCCCCCGCCCGCGCCACTGGCCTCACTGGCCCCGCGGGGCGGCGCCGACCACGTGGTGACCATCGGCTCGCTGAGCAAGACCCACTGGGGCGGGCTCCGCGTGGGCTGGGTCCGGGCCACCGCCAAGATGATCACCGAGCTGACCTCGGTCCGGGTCGCGGCCGACATGACCGGCTCGGTCCTGGACCAGCTGGTCGCCCTCCCGCTGCTCGCGGACCTGGACCGCTCGCTCCCGGCGCGCCTGGAACAACTGCGCGGCCGCCGGGAGGCACTGGTGGCCGCACTCCAGCGGCACACTCCCGAGTGGTCCTGGCGGCTCCCCCCGGGCGGCCTCTCGCTCTGGGTGGACCTCGGCGAACCGGTCAGCTCCGCCCTGGCGGAACGCGCGGCGGCGGCCGGCGTCAACATCGGCCGCGGCGCCCGCTTCGGCGTCGACCCGGGCACCTTCGAACACCGCCTCCGCATCCCGTACACCCTCCCCCCGGACCGCCTCGAAGAAGCCGTCCGCCTCCTGGCAACCGCCTTCCACGACGGCGTCCCCCTGACCCCCTCGGTGGAACGCCCCCACTGGGTGGCGTAGCGGCCGCAGGACCTACGGCGTGCGGATCAGGCGGCGGGTGGCGGCCGTGGCTACCGCCGAGGTGCGGGAGTCGACGCCGAGTTTGGCGTAGATGTGCACCAGGTGGGACTTGACCGTGGCCTGGCTGAGGAAGAGTTGCTTCGAGATCTGCTGGTTCGACAGGCCGTCCGCGACCAGTTGGAGGACCTCCAGTTCCCGCTTCGTCAGCGCCTCCGCCGGGGTGCGCATCCGGTCCATCAGGCGCAGGGCCACCGCCGGGGCCAGGGCCGACTGGCCGGCCGCCGCCGTGCGGACCGCCGCCGCCAGTTCCTCCGGCGGCGCGTCCTTGAGCAGGTAGCCCGAGGCGCCCGCCTCCACCGCCGCCAGGATGTCCGCGTCCGTGTCGTACGTGGTCAGGACCAGCACCCGGGGCGCCCCCGGCCGGGCCGTGATCAGCCGGGTCGCCGCCGAGCCGTGCATGCCGGAGCCGAACTGGAGGTCCATCAGCACCACGTCCACCGGCTCCGACGCCGCCAGCTCCACCGCCCGCTCGGCCGTCGCCGCCTCCGCGACCACCGCGAAGTCCGGTTCGGTGTCCAGCACCGCGCGCAGCCCCGCCCGCACCACCGGGTGGTCGTCGGCCAGCAGCAGCCGGATCGTCATCAGGGGGCCTCCACGGGCAACGGCAGGGTGACGGCCACGGCGGTGCCCTGGCCCGGGGCGGATTCGACGGTGAACAGCCCGCCCAGCGACTCGGCGCGCGAGCGCATCGCCGGGAGGCCGAAGCCGCCCTCGCCGCCCGCCCGCGCGGCGCCGGGGTCGAAGCCCGTCCCGTCGTCCACGATGTCCAGCGTGACCGAGGCGTCCATGAAGGTCAGCGTGATCTCGGCCCGCTCCGCCGCCGCGTGCCGCCCCACATTGGCCAGCGCCGACTGCGCGATCCGCAGCAGGGCCACCTCGTAGGGCGTCGGCAGCACCCGCGCCGTACCGCTCAGGGAGAACCGGACCCGCGGCCCCCGCACCGCCGAGCACAGCCGCTCCAGCGCCGCCGGGAGCGAGCCGTGCTCCAGGTCCGGCGGCGTGAGGGCCCGTACGAAACGCCGCGCCTCGGCCAGGTTCTCCTGCGCCGCCAGGCGCGCCCGGGCGATGTGGGGGAGGGCCGGCGCCTCCTGCGGGAGCGTCCGCTCCGCGGCCCTCAGCAGCAGCTGGATCGACGACAGCCCCTGGGCCAGGGTGTCGTGGATCTCCCGCGCCAGCCGCTCCCGCTCGGCCAGGATCCCGGCGTCGCGCTCGGCCGCCGCGAGCTCGGCCCGGGTGGTGATGAGCTCCTCGATCAGCTCCCGGCGCCGCTCGCTCTCCCGGTACAGCGCCTCGTACCCCAGTACGGTCGCCACCGCCACGGCCCCGCCCAGCAGCGGGCCCAGGAACGGGCCCGGGGTCACGGCGCCGCCGCTGTGCCCCAGGAACCCGCCGATGGCGGCGGCCGCGGTCACCGCGACCGCGGGGATCGCCCAGCGCAGCCGCAGCAGGTGCAGCTCCAGGAAGTACAGCGGGAACGCGAGCCACAGCCCGTCGGGGGAGAGCACCAGCAGCGCCGCCCAGGCCGCGCCCAGCCCCGCCAGCCAGAGGGCGCCGGCGCGGGGCGAGTTCCGCACGGCGGGGGCCAGCGCCCCGGCCAGGTACCCGGCGGCCAGCAGCGCGCACACCGCGACGGTCCACCCGGCGTGCGGCTCCGGGCCGGTGACGGCCCGGCCGGCGGCCAGCGCGAGCAGCCCGAGGAACAGCGCGTGCAGGCACAGGCGCAGCACGCGGGAGACGGGGGTCAGGGAGCGGCGGGATTCCGGGGCAGCAGGCATGGCCCGACCAGCGTAAGTCGATACCGGCGGGCCCCGGTCAACCAAAAGTTTGATGTCCGGATGCGTCCTTCGATACCAGGATCTCTCCTGCGGTGCGATGCCCGGTGCCCGCGCGGACGACCAAGGTGGGGACATGTTCGTCGCATGGAGAGATCTACGGTTCGCCAAAGGGCGGTTCGCCCTCATGGGCTCGGTCGTCCTGCTGATCACGCTGCTGGTCGGTCTGCTGTCCGGGCTCACCTCCGGACTGGCCCGGGAGAACATCTCGGCCATCACCGGACTGCCCGCCACGCACCTGGCCTTCGCCGCGCCCGCCGGGGACCAGAAGGTGTCCTTCACCAGCTCCCAGGTGCCCGAGAGCGCCTGGCGGGCCTGGCGCGAGCGGCCCGGGGTGACGTCGGCGGAGCCGCTCGGCATCCGCACCACCAACGCCGTCGCCGGTGAGCGCACCGCCGCCGTCTCCGTGTTCGGCGTCGAGCCGGCCGGGCGGCTCGCGCCCAAGGGACCCACCCCGGGCGCCCCGGGCGCCCCGGGCCTGACCCAGGGCCGGGTGGTCCTCACCGAGAAGGCGGCCGAGGAGCTCGGCGGGCTCGCGGCCGGCGGCAAGGTGAGGATCGGATCCCTAGAACTGACGGTGGCCGCCGTCTCCGGCACCGCCGCCTACAGCCACACCCCGGTCGTCTGGACGGACCTGGGCGACTGGCAGCGCATCGGCAACCCCGGTACCTCCCTCGACACCCTCGCCACCGTCATCGCGCTCGACACGACCGGCGCCGCCGACCTCGCCGCCGGGGACGAGGCCGCCGCCACCAAGGCCCTGACCGTCGACGAGGCCCTCGGCGCCATAGGCTCCTACCAGGCCGAGAACGGCTCGCTCCAGCTGATGCGCGGGTTCCTCTTCGCCATCTCCGCGCTGGTCATAGGAGCCTTCTTCACCGTCTGGACGATCCAGCGCAGCGGCGACATCGCCGTCCTGAAGGCACTGGGTGCCTCCACCCCGTACCTGCTGCGGGACGCCCTCGGCCAGGCCGTGGTGATGCTGGCCGTCGGGACCGGGCTCGGCACCGCGCTCGCCGCCGGCTTCGGCGCCCTGATCAGCGGCGGCGCCGTGCCCTTCGTACTCGACGCCGCGACCGTGCTCCTCCCCGCCGCGATCATGATCGTGCTCGGCGCGCTGGGAGCGGCCCTGTCCATCCGGCGGATCACCGCCGTCGATCCCCTGACCGCCCTCGGGAGCGCCCGATGACCCTGCTCGTGCACGACGTCACGCTCACCTACCCGGACGGCGACGACCGGCTCACCGCCCTCGACGCGGTCGGCCTGGAGGTGCCCGCGGGCACGCTGACGGCGGTGATCGGGCCCTCCGGATCCGGCAAGTCCAGCCTGCTCGCCGTCGCCGCCACCCTCGTCACCCCGGACTCCGGGCGGGTGGTGGTGGCGGGCCGGGACACCGGCCGGCTCAGCGCCGCCGAGAAGTCGGCCCTGCGCCGCGAGGAGATCGGCATCGTCTTCCAGCAGCCCAATCTGCTGGCCTCGCTGACCGCCGCCGAACAGCTCCAGGTCATGGCCCACCTCCGTGGCCGCCCCTCCCGGCAGCTGCGCCGCCGCGCGCTGGAGCTGCTGGACGCGGTGGGCCTGGCCGACAAGGCCGACAAGCGCCCGCACCAGCTCTCGGGCGGCCAGCGCCAGCGCGTGAACATCGCCCGCGCCCTGATGAACGAGCCCGCCGTGCTGCTCGTCGACGAGCCCACCAGCGCCCTCGACCACGACCGGGGGGCCGCGGTACTCGACCTCCTGGTCACCCTGACCCGCGAGCGCGCCACCGCCACCGTGCTGGTCACCCACGACCACGCCCACCTGGAGCGGATGGACCGTACGGTGACCATGGCGGACGGCCGCCTGACGGAGCCGGTCGCCGCCTCCTGACCCGCCCGGCTCCAGGGGCCCGAGGGCCCGGGGACGTACGAAGGCCCCGGCCCGCCCCTTTTCCGGGGGACGGCCGGGGCCTTCGTACGAGGTCGGCTACGCCGGGCTCTGGCTCTGCAGGGCCACCGACAGCTCGGCCGCGACGCCCTGCAGGATCGGCACGAAGGACTCGGCCACCGCCTCCGTCACCCGGCCCGCCGGGCCGGAGATGGAGATCGCGGCGGCGGTCGGCGAGTTCGGCACCGACACGGCGAGGCAGCGGACTCCTATCTCCTGCTCGTTGTCGTCGACCGCGTAGCCCGACTTGCGGACCTGCTCCAGCGCCTCCAGGAAGCCCTCGGGCGTGGTGATGGTCTTCTCGGTCGCGGCCGGCATCCCGGTGCGCGCCAGGAGGGCCCGTACCTCGTCGGCGGGGGTGTGCGCGAGCAGCGCCTTGCCGACGCCGGTGGAGTGCGGCAGCACCCGGCGGCCGACCTCGGTGAACATGCGCATGGAGTGCTTGGAGGGGACCTGGGCGACGTAGACGATCTCGTCCCCGTCGAGCAGCGCCATGTTCGCGGTCTCGCCGGTCTCCTCGACCAGCCGGGCGAGGTACGGACGGGCCCAGGTGCCCAGCAGGCGCGACGCGGACTCGCCGAGGCGGATCAGCCGGGGGCCGAGGGAGTACCGTCGGTTGGGCTGCTGGCGGACGTAACCGCAGGCCACGAGGGTGCGCATCAGCCGGTGGATGGTCGGCAGGGGCAGGCCGCTGGCGGCGGAGAGCTCACTGAGGCCGACTTCGCCCCCGGCATCGGCCATGCGTTCGAGCAGATCGAAGGCGCGCTCAAGGGACTGGACGCCACCGCTGGCGGCGGTGGGCTTGGCGGAAGCGTCGGTGGTGCTGGCGCTGGACGTCGGCACGGCGCGGTCCTTTCGGTACTGGCAGGCAAGGGAGCAGCCTACCGGTCGGCCGGCATCGGCCCTAGGGCCGGGCGATGCCGTCCTCGCCGGTCAGAGGCGGTTTGTCCGGGTGGCGGACCTCTCCGGGACGTTACCTTCCCGTTCCCGGTGGCGATAGCTACATTCTGGATAGTGAAATTCTAATTCCATCCTGTGGAAACATCCAATTGCGGTGCGCGGCGATCAGTGGTCCGTCCGGATGCTCTTGACTGGCCCCGGATCGCCGGGAAGACTCCGTCAACAGAACGTTGAATTTCGCTCTGTGGAAGTAGATGGGGAGGTTCCGGTGGCCGACGTGGCTGTGGAACTGGTACTGCGCTCGACGCGCGTCATCACCCCCGGGGGGACGCGCGCCGCCTCGGTGGCCGTCGCCGGCGGGAAGATCACGGCGGTGCTCGCCCACGACGCCGAGGTGCCGGCCGGAGCGCGGCTGGAGGACTTCGGCGACGACGTCCTGCTCCCCGGCCTGGTCGACACCCACGTCCACGTGAACGACCCGGGCCGCACCGAGTGGGAGGGCTTCTGGACGGCCACCCGCGCCGCCGCGGCCGGAGGCATCACCACGATCCTCGACATGCCCCTCAACTCCCTGCCGCCGACCACCACGGTCGACCACCTCCGGGTCAAGCAGGAGGTCGCCCGCACCAAGGCGCACGTGGACGTCGGCTTCTGGGGCGGTGCGCTGCCGGACAACGTCAAGGACCTGCGCCCCCTGCACGACGCCGGCGTCTACGGCTTCAAGTGCTTCCTGTCGCCGTCCGGCGTGGAGGAGTTCCCGCAGCTCGACCAGGAGCGGCTGGCCACCTCCCTCGCCGAGATCACCGGCTTCGGCGGCCTGCTGATCGTGCACGCCGAGGACCCGCACCACCTGGAGTCCGCGCCGCAGAACCCGGGCCCCAAGTACGCCGACTTCCTGGCCTCCCGCCCCAAGGACGCCGAGAACACCGCGATCCAGAACCTGATCGACCAGGCCCGGCGGCTGAACGCCCGCGTCCACGTCCTGCACCTGTCGTCCTCCGACGCGCTGCCGCTGATCGCCGCCGCCAAGGCCGAGGGCGTGCGGATCACCGTCGAGTCCTGCCCGCACTTCCTCACCCTGACCGCCGAGGAAGTCCCGGACGGCGCCACCGAGTTCAAGTGCTGCCCGCCCATCCGCGAGGCCGCGAACCAGGACCTCCTGTGGGACGCGCTCGCCGACGGCACCATCGACTGCGTCGTCTCCGACCACTCGCCCTCCACCGCGGACCTCAAGACCGGCGACTTCGCCACCGCGTGGGGCGGCATCTCCTCCCTCCAGCTGGGGCTCCCCGCGATCTGGACCGAGGCCAGGCGGCGCGGCCGCACCCTCGAAGACGTCGTCCGCTGGATGTCCGCCGCACCGGCCGCGCTGGCCGGACTGGGCGCCAAGGGCGCGATCGAGGCCGGCCGCGATGCCGACTTCGCCGTCCTCGCCCCCGATGAGACCTTCACCGTGGACCCCGCCGAGCTGCACCACCGCAACCAGGTCACGGCGTACGCGGGCAAGACCCTGTACGGCGTCGTGAAGTCCACCTGGCTGCGCGGTACCCGGATCGCCGACCACGGCACCCCGACCGAGCCCACCGGCCGACTCCTTGAAAGGCAGAACTGACAGTGGCGATCGAATCCTTCACCGGCAACGCGAACCCGTACGGAGGCGGCGACCCGTACGCCGACTACCGCACCGCCGAGTTCCCGTTCACCCAGTACGCGAACCTCGCCGACCGTCAGCTCGGAGCCGGTGTCATCGCCGCCAACGACGAGTTCTTCGCCCAGCGCGAGAACCTGCTGATCTCCGAGGCCGCGCACTTCGACCCCGAGGACTTCGGCCACAAGGGCAAGGTCATGGACGGCTGGGAGACCCGCCGCCGGCGCGGCGTCAGCGCCACGCAGCCCTGGCCGACCGCCGATGACCACGACTGGGCCCTCGTGCGCCTGGGCGCCCCCGGCGTCATCCGCGGCATCGTCGTCGACACCGCCCACTTCCGCGGCAACATGCCGCAGGCCGTCTCCATCGAGGGCGCCTCGGTCGAGGGCGCCCCGACTCCCGGGGAACTCCTCGGCGACGACGTGAAGTGGACGACCCTCGTCCAGCGCACCCCCGTCGGCGGCCACGCGGCCAACGGCTTCGAGGTCACCGCCGAGCAGCGGTTCACGCACCTGCGGGTCAACCAGCACCCCGACGGCGGCATCGCCCGCCTGCGGGTCTACGGCGAGGTGCTGCCCGACCCGAAGTGGCTCGCCGCGCTCGGCTCGTTCGACGTGGTCGCGCTGGAGAACGGCGGCGCCGTCCAGGACGCGTCCAACCGCTTCTACTCCCCGCCGACCAACACCATCAACCCGGGCCGCTCCCGCAAGATGGACGACGGCTGGGAGACCGCGCGCCGCCGCGACAACGGCAACGACTGGATCCGCTACCAGCTCGTCGCCGAGTCGGCGGTCCGCGCCGTCGAGATCGACACCGCGTACCTCAAGGGCAACTCGGCCGGCTGGGCCTCGCTGTCCGTCAAGACCGGCGAGGACGGCGAGTGGCGGGAGTTCCTGCCGCGGACCCGCCTGCAGCCCGACACCAACCACCGCTTCGTACTGGACGCCCCGGCGGTCGGCACGCACGTACGGATCGACATCTTCCCGGACGGCGGCTTCTCCCGCCTGCGGCTGTTCGGCTCGCTGACGGAGACCGGCGCGGCCGCGCTCGCCGCCCGCCACCAGGAGCTGGGCGGCTGACGCCACCCCTCCCGCCGAGTGCCCCGGGGGCCGACACCCCCGGGGCACTCGCGCGTCCGGGGCCGCCGGCCCCGCCGGCACCGCCGGTCCGGCCGCCCGCCGCTCCGGTCGTCCCGCCGGCCCCGCCGCCCCGCCGCTCCGGTCGTCCCGCCGGCCCCGCCGCCCCGTTACGCGGCGTGGCCGCCGTCCACCGAGAACTCGGCGCCGGTGACGTAGCCGGCCTCCGCCCCCGCGAGGAACGACACCATCGCCGCCACCTCCTCCGGGCGGCCGAAGCGGCCGAGCGCCGTCAGCGCGCTCTGCGGGCCCGCGTAGGGGCCGTCGGCCGGGTTCATGTCGGTGTCCACCGGGCCCGGGTGGACCAGGTTGGCGGTGATCCCGCGCTCGCCGAGCTCCCGGGCGAGGGCCTTGGTCAGGCCGCTCAGCGCGGCCTTGCTCATCGCGTACAGCGTGCCGCCGGGGCCGGGGACCCGCTGGGTCATACAGCTGCCGACGGTGATGATCCGCCCGCCCGGGCCCATCCGGCCGGCGGCGGCTTGGGCGGCGAGGAACGCGCCGCGGACGTTGACCGCCAGCACCCGGTCCACGTCGTGCAGTTCGAGCCCGTCCAGGGGGCCGAGCACGCCGGTTCCGGCGTTGTTGACCAGGACGTCGAGGCGGCCGAGCCCGCGTACGGTCCCCTCCACCGCCGCGACGGCGTCCGCCGGGACGCCCGCGTCGGCCCGTACGGCCAGGGCGCGGCGGCCGAGGGCCTCGACCTCGCCGACGACTTCGGCCGCTGCCCGGGCGTCGCTGACGTAGGTGATCGCGACGTCCGCCCCGTCCCGCGCGAGGCGAAGGGCCGTCGCGGCCCCGATGCCGCGGCTGCCGCCGGTGATGAGTGCCACGTTGTTCATGGTGTTTCCTCCCCTTGTCGACTCATTTATCGTTGCGAGTTCAATGAAAGCGGGGCGGGGAAGGAGGCGCTGGCCGGAATCCGACATGGCGTTCGCGCGCCTCACCGATGAGTTCCGGGCAGGCGGGGAGTCTGAACCGGTGCAGGACGACACGGAGCGACTTGGATCGAGGAGCGCAGAGCCATGGGCAAGCTGACCGTCACCACCTTCGTCACGCTCGACGGAGTGATGCAGGCCCCCGGCGGGCCCGAGGAGGACCCCAGCGGCGGCTTCGAGTACGGCGGCTGGCAGGCGCCGTACGGGGACGAGGAGACGGGCGAGTTCATCGTCGAGGTCTTCGGCCGGGCGGAGGCGTTCCTGCTGGGGCGCCGGACGTACGAGATCTTCGCGGGGTACTGGCCGCAGCACGACGACCCGGCCAACCCGGTCGCGAGCAGGCTGAACCGGCTGCCGAAGTACGTGGCGACGGCGTCCCTGAAGGAACCGGCCGCGTGGGAGGCGACGACGTTCGTCGACGGGGAGCAGCTACAGGCGGAGATCGTCCGGATCAAGGACGCGATGGCGGGGGAGCTCCAGGTCTGGGGCAGCGGCGCGCTGGCGCAGTGGCTGCTGGCGCGGGACCTGGTGGAGGAGCTGAACCTGCTGGTGTACCCGGTGTTCCTGGGGGCGGGACGCAAGCTCTTCCCGACCGGCGGCCTGCCCACGGCCTGCGAGGTACTGACCTCGCGCACCACGGCGTCGGGCACCTCGATCCACACCTACCGCCCGTCGGGCCGCGCCACGTTCGGCACGGTCACCGACTAGCGGCGGGGCCGGAAGGCCCGGCCCCCGCCCGGCGTCCGGCGCCGGAAAGGGGTCGTCCGGGCAAGATCGGGTCCGGTAGCTTGGCCGCGCACGCGTGCGAGCCGCCGGAGTCTCCACTGCCGCCCCGCACCGATGGAGATCCCCGTGAGCTCAGCCGCCCTCGCCGTGCCCACCGCTGCGCCCCGCAGGGCGTGGGCCGCGGATCTGCCCGTCCTCGCCGTCGCCGTCGTCTGGGGCGGCAGCTACCTCGCCGCCAAGGGCATCACGACCGCCCACACCGTCATCGCCGTGCTCGTACTGCGGTTCGGGGTCGTGCTGCCGGTGCTGGCCGGCGCCGGGTGGCGGCGGCTGCGGGCGCTGAGCCCCCGGCAGCTGCGCGGCGGCGCCCTGCTCGGCCTGGTCCTCGGCGCGATCTTCATCCTGGAGACGTACGGCGTCGTCCACACCTCCGCCACCAACGCCGGGCTGATCATCAGCCTGACCATGATCTTCACCCCCCTCGCCGAGGCGGCCCTCCGCCGCACCCGGCCCTCCGCCGCCTTCCTCGGAGCCGCCGCCGTCTCCGTCGCCGGAGTCGTGCTCCTCACCCAGGGCGGCGGGTTCACCGCCCCCGGCGCCGGCGACCTGCTCATCCTCGGCGCCGCCCTCGCCCGTACCCTCAACGTGCTGCTGACCGCGCGGATCGAGGCCGTCCAGGACGCCGACTCCCTCTCCCTCACCACCGTCCAGCTCGGCGGCGCGCTCGCGGTGTTCGCCGTACTGGCCGCCCTGCCCGGCACCGGCGAGAACCCCTGGTCCGTCGCGGTCGGGTTCGGCCCCGCCGAATGGGCCGGGCTCGCCTTCCTCGCCGTCTTCTGCACCCTCTTCGCCTTCTTCGTGCAGATGTGGGCCGTCCGCCGCACCTCGCCCTCCCGCGTCAGCCTCCTCCTCGGCACCGAACCCCTCTGGGCGGCCGCCGCCGGCATCGCGATCGGCGGCGAACACCTCGGCCCCGCGGGCCTCGCGGGCGCCGCCCTGGTGCTCGCCGGAACGGCCTGGGGCCGCCGCGCGGCCACCCCCTCCTGACAGTCCGGCCCCTCGCGACTGTCCGGCCCCTCCTGACAGTCCGGCCCCTCCTGATTGTCCGGAAGTGGCCGCGTGCCGGTGTGAACCCCGGTCGTACTGTGGGCCAATGCCTGTAGTGGACATCAGCACGAACGCCGAGGACTTCCACGCCGACCCGTACTCCTTCTACGCGCGCCTGCGCGCCGCGGGCCCCGTCCACCTCATCGCCGCCCCGTCCCCGGAGTACGAGCCGAGCTGGCTCGTCGTCGGCCACGAGGAGGCCCGCGCCGCCCTGAACCACCCCGGCCTGTCGAAGGACTGGCGCAACTCGGACTGGTTCCTGTCCGCCCTCGCCACCCCCGCCAACGCGAACATGCTGGAGTCCGACCCGCCCCAGCACACCCGGCTGCGCCGCCTGGTCGCCCGCGAGTTCACCGCCCGCCGCGTCGAGTCGCTGCGCCCCCGCGTCGAGCAGATCACCCACGAGCTGCTCGACGCGATGGCCGCCCGCCCGGAGCGCACCGCCGACCTGATCGAGGCCCTCGCGTTCCCGCTGCCGATGACCGTCATCTGCGAGCTCCTCGGCGTCCCCGACCTCGACCGCGAGCGCTTCCGGCATTGGTCGAGCGAGGTGGTGGCGCCGACCGGCTCGGCCCCCGACAACACCCCGCACCGCGAGCTCGGCGCCTACCTCGGCGAGCTCGTCGAGGCCAAGGCCAAGAGCCCGGGCGAGGACCTCCTCAGCGCCCTGATCCGTACCCGCGACGAGGACGGCGACTCGCTCTCGCCCGACGAGCTGATCGGGATGGCCTTCCTGCTGCTGATCGCGGGCCACGAGACCACCGTCAACCTCATCTCCAACGGCGTCCGCGCCCTGCTCGCGCACCCGGAACAGCTCGCCGACCTGCGCGCCGACTACGACGGTCTGCTCGGCGGGGCCGTCGAGGAGATGCTCCGCTACGACGGCCCGGTGCAGAACGCGACCTTCCGCTACGCCCGCGTGGACGTGGAGATCGGCGGCGCCGCCATCCCGGCCGGCGCCACCGTCCTGGTCTCCCTGGCCGCCGCCGACCGCGACCCCGCACGGTTCGCGGAGCCCGACCGGTTCGACATCCGGCGCGCCGCGCAGGGCCACCTCGCCTTCGGGCACGGCCTGCACTTCTGCATCGGCGCCCCGCTGGCCCGGATGGAGGGCCACATCGCGGTCCGGGCCCTGCTGGAACGTTTCCCCGACCTGGCCGAGAACCCCGACGGCCCGCCGCTCTGGCTCCCGGGCAGTCTGATGCGGGGCGTGAGCCGCCTCCCGGTGCGCTGGTAGCCCACCCGGATGCCACCCCGAGCAGCGACGGGACCAACGCCCGGACCGACCGGATCAGCGCCCGGACCGACCGGATCAGCCGCCCGGCAGGTCCGGCAGGTCCGGGAGCTCCGTCAGCCGCACCCGGCGCCCCTCCCGCCGCGACAGCTCGCACGCCTCGGCCACGCGCAGCGCCGCCAGGGCCTCCCGGCCGTCGCACGGGTTGACGCCCTCGCCGCGCACCAGCCGTACGAAGGCCGCCAGCTCCGCCTCGTAGGCGGGGGCGAACCTCTCCAGGAACCCCGTCCACGGCTTGCTCGCCGGGGGCGGGCCCTGCGGCTCCGTCGAGGCGATCGGCGTACGGTCGTCCAGCCCGGCGGAGACCTGGTCCAGCTCCCCGGCCAGCTCCATCCGTACGTCGTACCCGGCGCCATTGCACCGCGTACCGGTACTGGTCACCAGCGTTCCGTCGTCCAGCAGCAGCAAGGCCGCGCCGGTGTCGATGTCGCCCGTCTCCCGGAACCGCACCGCACCGGCGTCCGACCCGGCCGCGTACACCTCGGTCACCTCGTGCCCGGTCACCCAGCGGACCATGTCGAAGTCGTGCACCAGGCAGTCCCGGAACAGCCCCCCGGACGTCCTCAGGTACTCGGCCGGCGGCGGCGCCGGATCGGCCGTCATCGTCCGTACGGTGTGCAGCCGCCCCAGCGCACCCGAGCGGACCAGCTCCCGCGCCGTCCGGTAGCCCGCGTCGAAGCGCCGCATGAAGCCCACCTGGAGCACCCCGCCGCGGGCGCTCACCTCGCGCAGCACGGCCAGGCTCCGGCCCAGGTCCGTGGCCAGCGGCTTCTCGCAGAACACCGGCAGCCCGCCCCGTACCGCCCGGACGACCAGCTCGGCGTGCCCCTCGGTGGCGCAGGAGACGACCACCGCGTCCACGCCCCAGGTGAAGACCTGCTCCACGGACGGCGCGGCCGTGGCCCCGAGCCGGTCCGCGAGCCGCGCCGCCCGCGCCGGGTCGGCGTCGGCGAGCAGCAGCGAGCCGGCGTCCTGATTGCGGGCCAGTGCCGCCGTGTGGAACGAGCCGATCCGGCCGGTTCCGATGAGCCCGATGCGCATGCACTCAACCTGGCCCCGTCCGGGGGGCCTGTCAATCGGCCCGGCCGCGCCGCGCCCGCCGCGTCGCCCCCGATGAGCTCCTACGGTCCCCTGTGGCGGATACTGGGCGGCTGGAACCGGAATGACCGCTTTGACATCAGTGACACGTACAACGAGGGAAGGGCACGGCGACGTGGCTAGGGTTCGGACAGGGGTGCGCGTCGTCGGCGTCGTGCTCGCGGCGGTACTGGGAGCCTCCCTCGCGGGATGCAGCAGTACGGGCGGCAAGCGTGCCGAGGAGCGGGCGAAGGCCGCCGAGGCGGGCCGGCCCGCCGTGTCCACCCCACGCTGGACCTTCGCGATGGTCACGCACGCGGGTGACGGGGACACCTTCTGGGACATCGTGCAGAAGGGCGCCAAGGAAGCCGCGGCGAAGGACAACATCAACTTCGTCTACGCCCACGACGACCAGGCGCAGCAGCAGGCCCAGTTCGTCCAGAACGCCATCGACCAGAAGGTCGACGGCATCATCGTGAGCCTCGCCAAGCCCGAGGCCCTCAAGGACGTCATCGCCAAGGCCGTCAAGGCCGGCATCCCGGTGGTCACCGTCAACTCCGGATCCGCCCAGTCCGCCGAGTACGGCGCGCTCACCCACATCGGCCAGGACGAGGAGATCGCCGGCGAGGCGGTCGGCACCGAGCTGACCAAGCGGGGCAAGAAGAGGGCCGTCTGCGTCCTGCACGAGCAGGGCAACGTCGGGCACGAGCAGCGCTGCGCCGGGGCGAAGAAGACCTTCGGCGGAACCATGGAGAACCTGTACGTCGAGGGCACCAACATGCCCTCGGTCCAGGCGGCCATCCAGGCGAAGCTCCAGGCCGACCCCTCCGTCGACTCGATCGTCACCCTCGGCGCCCCGTTCGCCCCCACCGCCGTCAAGGCGAAGGACGCGGCGGGCAGCAAGGCCGAGGTGGACACCTTCGACCTCAACGAGTCCGTGGCCCGCGACCTGAAGTCCGGCGCCCTCGGTTTCGCCGTCGACCAGCAGCCGTACCTCCAGGGCTACGAGGCGATCGACCTGCTCTGGCTCTACCGCTACAACCTGAACTCCCTCGGCGGCGGCCGCCCGGTGCTCACCGGACCGCAGATCGTCACGGCCGCCGAGGCCGCCAAGCTGGAGGAGTTCATCAAGCGGGGCAGCCGATGAGCAAGTCCGCCCCCGCCCCCGCGGACGAGCGGCTCGCCCCGACCTCGCTGACGCGCCGCCTGCTCGGCCGCCCCGAGCTGGGCGCCGTCGTCGGCGCGGCCGCCGTGTTCGTCTTCTTCTCCTTCGCCGCGCCCAGCTTCCTGCAAGCCTCCAGCCTCAGCACGATCCTCTACTCGGCCTCCACCATCGGGATCATGGCGGTCCCGGTCGCGCTGCTGATGATCGGCGGCGAGTTCGACCTCTCCGCCGGTGTCATGGTCACCACCTCGGCGCTGATCAGCTCGATGTTCAGCTACCAGATGACCGCCAACGTCTGGGTCGGCGTCCTGGTGTCTCTGCTGGTCACCCTGGCCATCGGGTTCTTCAACGGGTTCATGCTGACCCGCACCAAGCTGCCCAGCTTCATCATCACGCTCGGCACCTTCCTGATGCTGACCGGCCTGAACCTCGGCTTCACCAAGCTGATCAGCGGCTCGGTCTCCACCAAGACCATCGCCGACATGGAGGGCTTCGCCTCCGCGCGGGCCCTGTTCGCCTCGCAGTGGAACATCGGCTCGGTCACCCTCAAGGTGACCATCCTGTGGTGGTTCGCCCTGGTCGCCGTCGCCACCTGGATCCTGCTGCGCACCCGCGCCGGCAACTGGATCTTCGCCGTGGGCGGCGGCGCGGACGCGGCCCGCGCGACCGGCGTCCCGGTCGTGAAGACCCGTATCGGCCTCTACATGGGCGTCGCCCTGTGCGCCTGGATCTCCGGGCAGCACATCCTGTTCTCGTTCGACGTCGTCCAGTCCGGCGAGGGCGTCGGCAACGAGTTCCTCTACATCATCGCGGCCGTCATCGGCGGCTGCCTGATGACCGGCGGCTACGGCTCCGCCATCGGCTCGGCCGTGGGCGCCTTCATCTTCGGCATGACCAGCAACGGCATCGTCTACGCCCAGTGGAACCCGGACTGGTTCAAATTCTTCCTCGGCGCGATGCTGCTGCTCGCCACGCTGCTCAACGCCTGGGTACGCAAGCGGGCGGAGGCCAAGTGAGCGCTCTCGTGAAGCTGACCGACGTCAGCAAGTACTACGGCAACATCCGCGCCCTCCAGGGCGTCTCCCTGGAGGTCTCGGCGGGCGAGATCACCTGCGTCCTCGGCGACAACGGCGCCGGCAAGTCCACCCTCATCAAGATCATCGCGGGTCTGCACCGGCACGACGCCGGAACCTTCGAGATCGAGGGCGAGGAGACCGTGCTCGCCAACCCGCGGGCCGCCCTCGACCACGGCATCGCCACCGTCTACCAGGACCTCGCGGTCGTCCCGCTGATGCCGGTCTGGCGCAACTTCTTCCTCGGCTCCGAGCCCACCAAGGGCCGCGGCCCCCTGCGCCGCCTCGACACCGCGTTCATGCGCGAGACCACCCGCACCGAGCTGCTCCGCATGGGCATCGACCTGCGCGACGTGGACCAGCCCATCGGCACCCTGTCCGGCGGCGAGCGGCAGTGCGTGGCCATCGCCCGCGCGGTCTACTTCGGCGCGAAGGTCCTCGTCCTCGACGAGCCCACCGCCGCCCTCGGCGTCAAGCAGTCCGGCGTCGTCCTCAAGTACGTCGCCGCCGCGCGCGACGCCGGCCTCGGGGTGGTCCTGATCACCCACAACCCGCACCACGCCTACCTGGTCGGGGACCGCTTCGTGCTGCTCAAACGGGGCACGATGGCGGGCAGCCACACCCGCGACTCGATCACGCTGGACGAGCTGACCCGCCAGATGGCGGGCGGCTCCGAGCTGGACGAACTGAGCCACGAACTGGAGCGAGTGGCAGAATCAGGTCCTGACAGCCCTTCCGGCTCCGCCTCCGACACCACCGCACCCTGAGGGACGACACGACTCGATGAGCACGTACCGGGACTTCACGCTCGCCCACCGGGGGGCGGCGCGGGGCACCGTCCTGCGGACCATCGGGACCCGTGAGCGCCGGTCGCACCTGACCGCCCCGCGCGTCCCGACCGTCGGCATCGACATCGGCGGCACCAAGGTGATGGCCGGCGTCGTCGACGCCGACGGCATCATCCTGGAGAAGATCCGCGCGGAGACCCCCGACAAGTCGAAGAGCGCCAAGGTGGTCGAGGACACCATCGTGGAGCTGGTGCTGGACCTCTCCGACCGGCACGACGTCCACGCCGTGGGCATCGGCGCCGCCGGCTGGGTCGACGCCGACCGCTCCCGGGTGCTGTTCGCCCCGCACCTGGCCTGGCGCGACGAGCCGCTGCGCGACGCCCTCCAGTCCCGGCTCGCCGTCCCGGTCATGGTGGACAACGATGCCAACACGGCCGCCTGGGCCGAGTGGCGCTTCGGCGCCGGGCGCGGCGAGGACCACCTCGTCATGATCACGCTGGGCACCGGCATCGGCGGGGCCATCCTCGAAGGCGGCCAGGTCAAGCGCGGCCGCTACGGGGTGGCCGGCGAGTTCGGCCACATGCAGGTCGTCCCCGGCGGGCACCGCTGCCCCTGCGGCAACCGCGGCTGCTGGGAGCAGTACAGCTCCGGCAACGCCCTGGTCCGCGAGGCCCGCGAGCTCGCCGCCGCCGACTCCCCGGTCGCGTACAACATCATCGCCCGGGTTGGCGGCAACGTCGCGGAGATCACCGGGCCGCTCATCACCGAGCTGGCCCGCGAGGGCGACGCGATGTGCGTCGAGCTCCTCCAGGACATCGGGCAGTGGCTCGGCGTGGGCATCGCCAACCTCGCCGCCGCCCTCGACCCCTCCTGCTTCGTCATCGGCGGCGGCGTCAGCGCCGCCGACGACCTGCTGATCGGCCCCGCCCGGGACGCCTTCCGGCGCCACCTGACCGGCCGCGGCTACCGTCCCGAGGCCCGGATCGCCAAGGCCCAGCTCGGCCCCGAGGCCGGTATGGTCGGCGCCGCGGACCTCGCCAGGCTCGTCGCCCGCCGGTTCCGGCGCGCCACGCGCCGGCGCGTCGAGCGGTACGAGAGGTACGAGCGCTACGCGCGGCTGGGCCGGCGCGACCCCGGCGCCGCGGACTCCAAGGCGGCGGATCCGAAGGCCGTCGACCCCATGGCCGTGGAGCCGAGGGCCGTGGAGCCGAGCGACGGGGACACGCCGTGAACCCGCCCCTGCTGCCCCGCCAGGCCGCCGCCCCCGACGAGGGCGGCGGGGGCGGGGGCGGCGGTGGCGCGCCGCAGCCCCCCGCCGAGGACCGCGGGCACGTGGTCCGGCGCCGCTGGATAACCGCGATCATCATCCTGCTGCTCGTCGGGGTCCCGGCGGGCTACCTCCTGGTCTCCGCGCAGCAGAGCCGCGAGAGCGGCCGCGACAAGGCCGCCAAGGTCGGCGCGGTGCACGTGCGCCCGGCCTGGCCGTCCACGGTGCAGCGCAGCATCTACGAGGTCCCGATCCCGGACAAGGCCTGGCGGGTCGGGTACCTGGAGACCAACAACTGGCACACCAGCCGGCTGTACACCGAGTTCACGGTCACCGCGCGGGACCTGGAGGCGTTCCTCGCCGAGGTCGGCACCAGCCGCGACGCCCTGACGCCCGGCCCCCCGGGCGACACGATCTCCGGGCACGACGCGAGGGCCGCGGGCTGGACGTGGAAACCGGGCACCACCCTGTCCGGGGTCACCCTCGAACAGCCCGACCCGCGCCCCACCCGGGACATCGCGGTCGACTTCAGCGGGCCCAACCCCAGGGTGTACGTGGTCTCCACCGCGACCCCGTAGCTCCGGTGGGTCCGGCGGGTCCGGCGGGTCCGGCGGGCGGGGTGGGCCCGGCGGCTCGGTGGGTGTCCCGCGGGGTGCGGGGGGTGCCGTAGGCGCTGGGGCCCCGCGGCGGCCCCGCCGCCCATTAGCCTGGGATCATGAAGCTCACCAAGCGGCTGCACTCCTGCGTCCAGCTGGAGAAGGACGGGCGCGTGCTCGTCATCGACCCGGGCGCCTTCAGCGAATCCGACGCGGGCCTGGGGGCGGACGCCCTGCTCGTCACGCACGAGCACCCCGACCACTACGACGAGGGCCGGCTGCGCGCCGCCCTCGACGCGAACCCGGCCGCCGCCCTGTGGACCCTGCGCAGCGTCGCCGAGAAGCTGGCCCCGGCCTACCCCGGCCGCGTCCACACCGTCGGACACGGCGACGCCTTCACCGCCGCCGGGTTCGAGGTCCAGGTGCACGGCGAGCTGCACGCCGTGATCCACCCGGACATCCCCCGCGTCACCAACGTCGGCTACCTCGTGGAGGGTTCGCTCTTCCACCCGGGCGACGCGCTGACCGTGCCCGAGGCCCCCGTGGACACCCTGATGGTCCCGGTGCACGCGCCCTGGAACAAGGTCGCCGAGGTGATCGACTACCTGCGCGAGGTCAAGCCGCGCCGGGCGATCGACATCCACGACGCCTACCTCTCGGAGATCGCCCGGCCGATCTACGACAACGTCCTCGGCGCCCTGGGCGGCACCGACCACGGGCGGCTCGCCGCGGGGGGCACCGCCGACCTGTGACGGGCGGCGCCGGGCGGTACCGGCCGGCTGTCAGTGCCGGGCGGTAGGTTGGTGGACATGCGTATCGCCACGTTCAACGTCAACTCGATCACCGCCCGGCTGCCGCGCCTGCTGGCCTGGCTGGAGAGCTCCGGCACGGATGTCGTGTGCATCCAGGAGACCAAGTGCTCGGCGGAGCAGTTCCCGCACGAGCAGCTGCGCGAGCTGGGCTACGAGGCGGCCGTCAACGCCACCGGGCGGTGGAACGGCGTGGCGCTGATCTCCAAGGTCGGCTTGGAGGACGTGGTGACGGGCCTGCCCGGCGGGCCCGACTACGAGGGCGTCCAGGAGCCCCGCGCGATCTCCGCCACCTGCGGCGGGGTGCGCCTGTGGTCGGTGTACGTACCGAACGGCCGCGAGGTCGAGCACGACCACTACGGGTACAAGCTGGAGTGGTTCCGCGCGCTGGCCGTCGCCGTCGCGGAAGACGCGGCGGGTCCGCGCCCGTTCGCGGTGCTCGGCGACTACAACGTGGCCCCGACCGACGAGGACGTCTTCGATCCGGCCGTCTTCGAGGGCCTGACGCACGTCACCCCCGCCGAGCGCGCCGCCCTGGAGGCGCTGCGGGCCGCCGGCCTCTCGGATGTGGTGCCGCGCCCGCTCAAGTACGACCGCCCGTACACGTACTGGGACTACCGCCAGCTCGCCTTCCCCAAGAACCGGGGCATGCGCATCGACCTGGTGTACGGGAACGACGCCTTCGCCAAGGCCGTCTCCGACGCCTATGTGGACCGTGAGGAGCGCAAGGGCAAGGGCGCCTCGGACCACGCGCCGGTCGTCGTGGACCTCAACCTGGAGCGGTAGGGCCGTCGCGGCGCACCAGGAGAGCGCTCGTGGCGCACCCGCCGCAGCCGCGCCCGACCCCCGCCGCGCACCGGGATCGGGCCCGGCCGGTTTCAGGCGCGTCCTGTGGCCAGCGGCGGATCCTGGTGCGAGGCTGGGCGGTATGAACATCCCCTTCCTGGACCACTGGCTGAACCGGCGCCAACCGGAACGGGGTGCGGGGCTCGCCGCAGCCCTCGTCGTTGATCCCGAGGGCATCAACGAGTTGTTCTCGGAGTGCGAGCTGCTGCGCTCGCAAGCGCGTGCGGCCGGGCTCGAACTCGACGGGAGCCCGGACTCGTTGGAAGCCCTGGACCAGCTGATGCCGCGCTGGCGGCGGGACCCCGAGGCCGTGCCCTGGCTGGGCAACGACGCCGGCTTCTATCTCGGGACGGTGATCATCCGGACCATCCCGGGCACCGCCTGGCAGGTGTGGCCGAACGGCCAGCCGGTGATCCGGCTGGCCTCGGGGCGCGAGCTGAACGTCGTCGAATCGGGGCTGTCCTGGGCGATGACCGGCTCCCCGGAGCTGTCCCAGGCCTATGCGGAGGCTTCCGAGGGATAGGTCCCTCCCCAGACCCATGTGCTCTTTATGTGGCATTTAGGCGTGTCGCCGCGAAGTCCCGTTCCGCGGCTGGATAGTTTGCGCTGACCTCGGCACTCCGACACGTGGACAGGGCAGCGCATGGCCGTCGATCCTTTGATCGAGCTGCGGGACGTCAACAAGCACTACGGGACGTTGCACGTCCTCCAGGACATCAACCTCACCGTCGGCCGCGGGGAGGTGGTGGTGATCATCGGCCCCTCCGGCTCCGGGAAATCCACCCTCTGCCGGACCATCAACCGCCTGGAGACCGTCGAGTCGGGCACGATCCTCCTCGACGGCAAACCGCTGCCCGACGAGGGCAAGGACCTGGCCGGGCTGCGCGCCGAGGTCGGCATGGTCTTCCAGTCCTTCAACCTCTTCGCGCACAAGACCGTCCTCGCCAACGTCTCCCTCGCCCAGATCAAGGTCCGGAAACGCAAGAAGGACGAGGCCGACAAGCGCTCCCGGCAGCTGCTGGAGCGCGTGGGCCTCGCCGACCAGGCCGACAAGTACCCCGCCCAGCTCTCCGGCGGCCAGCAGCAGCGCGTCGCCATCGCCCGGGCCCTGGCCATGAGCCCCAAGGCGCTGCTCTTCGACGAGCCCACCTCCGCGCTCGACCCCGAGATGATCAACGAGGTGCTGGAGGTCATGCAGCAGCTCGCCCAGGAGGGCATGACCATGGTGGTGGTCACCCACGAGATGGGCTTCGCCCGGTCCGCCGCCAACCGCGTCGTGTTCATGGCCGACGGGAAGATCGTCGAGGACCGCACCCCGGAGGCCTTCTTCACCGCCCCCGAGAGCGAGCGGGCCAAGGACTTCCTCTCCAAGATCCTCAAGCACTGAGGGACGGCCCGATGAAGCGCTTCCTCCGCCTCTGCCTCATCACCCTCCTCGCCCTCGTGCTGCTCGGCGCCGCCGCCGGCTGCGGCCGCTCCGGCAGCCCCCCGGTCAAGGGGCCACAGCCCGAGGACCTGCCCGTGTACAAGGTGGCCACCGGCTTCAGCCTGCCCGGGTCCCCGACCTGGGAGCGGGCCAAGCGGCGCGGCCACCTCGTGGTCGGCGTCAAGGAGGACCAGCCGTACATGGGGGAGAAGGACCCCGCGAGCGGCCGCTACTCCGGGTTCGACATCGAGATCGCCAAGATGATGTCGGCCTCGCTCGGCTTCGACCCCAAGACGATCGAGTTCAAGACGATCGCCTCCGCCAACCGCGAGACCGCCCTCCAGAACGGCCAGATCGACTACTACGTCGGCACCTACACGATCAACGACAACCGCAAGAAGCAGGTCGGCTTCGCCGGCCCCTACTTCATGGCCGGCCAGTCGCTCCTGGTGCGCAAGGACGAGAAGGACATCAAGGGCCCCGAGGACCTCGCCGGCAAGAAGGTCTGCTCGGCCGCCGGCTCCACCCCGTACCAGCGCCTCCAGAAGGAGTACCCCCAGGCCGTCCTCGTCGCCTACGACACGTACTCGGCCTGCGTCGACAACCTGCTGACCTACCAGGTCGACGCCGTCTCCACCGACGACTCCATCCTCCTCGGCTACGCCGCCAAGGTCCCCGACGAGCTCAAGGTCGTCGGCAAGCCCTTCTCCGAGGAGCCCTACGGCATCGGCGTACCGCGCTCCGACAACGCCCTGCGCCTCGCCCTCGACGACGCCCTGGAGGCCAACGAGAAGAACGGCAACTGGAAGAAGGCCTACGAGGCCACCCTCGGCCTGTCCGGCCAGCCCGCCCCGCCGCCGCCCGCCATCGACCGCTACCCGGCGGGCTGAGGGGAGACCGCAGCACCATGAAAGTGCTCACCGACAACTTCGCGCTCTACGGGGAGGGCTTCCTCGGAACCGTGCAGCTCACCGTCTACGCCTCGCTGCTCGCCCTGGTCCTCGGCTTCCTGATGGCCTCGTTCCGGGTCGCGCCCGTCGGCTCCTTCCGCGTCTTCGGCACGGTCTGGGTCACCGTGCTGCGCAACACCCCGCTGACCCTGCTCTTCTTCGCCGTCCTGCTGGGCCTGCCGCGCTTCGGCCTGGTCCTGCCCTTCCAGGTGTTCGCCGTCCTCGCGCTCGGCTGCTACACCTCCGCCTTCATCTGCGAGGTGCTGCGCTCGGGCATCAACACCGTCCCCACGGGCCAGGGCGAGGCGGCCCGCAGCCTCGGCATGAGCTTCGGACAGACCCTCGGCGGCGTCGTCCTCCCGCAGGCCTTCCGCTCGGTGATCCCGCCGATCGGCTCCACCCTGATCGCGCTCGCCAAGAACTCGGCGATCGCCGGGGCCTTCAGCGTGAACGAGCTGCTGGGCACCTACAAGACCCTGAACGAGCTGGGCTACAGCATCGTCTGGACCTTCGTCTGGATCGCCGTCGGCTACCTGATCATCACCCTGTCCATCAGCCTGCTCTTCCATGTGCTGGAGAAGCGCTACGGAGTCGCCCGATGACCGCGCACGCGCTGCACGGGGACACCCGGTCCACCGCCCTCTACGACTACCCCGGCCCCAAGACCCGGCGCCGGCACTTCTACTACGGGATCCTGTCGACGGCGCTGATCCTGCTGCTGCTCGGCTGGCTCCTCTACCTTCTGTTCGACACCGAGCAGTTCACCGCCGCCAAGTGGAGCCCCTTCACGTACGAGGGCATCCAGAAGCTGCTGCTGCGGGGGCTGGGCAACACCCTCAAGGCCTTCGCGTACGCCTCGGTGTTCTCGCTGCTGCTCGGCGCGATCCTCGCCGCCGGCAGGCTGTCGGTGCACCGGCCGCTGCGCTGGCTGGCCACGCTGTGCGTGGAGTTCTTCCGGGCCATGCCGGTACTGGTGATGATCTTCTTCATCTTCGTCGCGCTGAAGGTCCAGCCCCTGCCCGCGCTGGTCGCCGGGCTGACCCTCTACAACGGCTCGGTGCTCGCGGAGGTCTTCCGTACGGGGATCAACGCCGTGGACCGCGGGCAGCGCGAGGCGGCGTACGCGCTCGGCATGCGCAAGACCCAGGTGACGACGTACGTCCTCGCGCCCCAGGCACTGCGGGCGATGCTGCCCACGATCATCAGCCAGCTGGTGGTGGCGCTGAAGGACACCTCGCTCGGCTACCTGATCACCTACGAGGAGTTCCTGCACGCGGGGAAGCTGATCGCCTCGAACCTCGACTACGACCTGCCCTTCATCCCCGTCGTGATGATCATCTCGCCGATCTACATCGGGATGTGCATGCTGCTGTCCTGGTTCGCCAACTGGGTGGCGAGGTACGAGCGGCACAGCCTGAAGACCGAGGCGGTCACGGTCGCCCCGGCGGGAGAGGAGACCGTGCTGCCCGGCCGATAGCGGGCCGGCTCCACGGAGCCGACCCGCCCCGGCGAGCGGCCGCGGATCACTGCTCGCGCAGCGGCACCGAGACGTACGAGGGATCGGTGCGCGGCGAGGAGAAGGTCAGCTGCGCGCCGGTGGGGTTGTGCTCGATGTAGAGGGGATCGACGGTGTCGACGACGAGGGCGAGGCGGTGGCCGGCGGGTACGTCGTAGGCGGTGGAGACGAGGTCGAGGTCCACGCCGAAGGCCTGCCCCGGGGCCTTGCCGTGGAAGGTGTACGGGGCGTTGCTGACGAGCTTGCCGAGGCCGAGCGGGCCGACGTCGTAGAGGTACGCGACGAAGGTGCCGTCCCCCTTGGTGGGCGTGACGGTGGTGTGCAGCCGTACCGTGCCCCGGACCCGGCGGGGTACGTCGTAGCGCTCCGACTGCCAGACGGCGGCGAAGGCGCGGGGGAGGAGCGGCACGGAGGCGATCGGCGGGGCCTTGGCGAACTGGTCCAGGATGCTGGAGAGGAAGACGACGCCGCCGTCGGCGCCCGAGTCGACGTTCGCGAACAGGTGCTCGCTGTCGGAGAGCGGGATCCGCTCGGTGCCTCCCGCGCCGACGGACTTCCAGTCGGCGTACCCTTCGTAGCCGCCCGTGCTGCGGGACTTGATCTGCACCGGGGACTCGGAGTCGACGCCGTTGCGCTCGCCCTTGAGGTAGCGGTCGAACCAGCGGTGGGCGTTGGTCCAGGTGTCGTTGGGCAGGCCGAACAGCCCGGTGGCCTCGGCGGTGGCGTGGTCGCCGGGGCGGAACTCCAGGCGCTTGGGGCCGGTCAGCTCCTCGAAGAACGCCGCGTACTGGTTGGGCGGGAAGACGGTGTCCCCCCAGGCGTTGCCCAGCATCAGCGCGGCGCCGTTGGCGTTGATCCGGTCCACCTGCTCGGCGGCCGAGCGCTTCTTCCCCCACTCGATCATCTGCTGCTCACGGTCGAGGCGGGAGCCGAGGAAGTCGCCGAGGATCGACCGGAGCTCCGGGCCGGGCCGGCCGGTGAGGTACCCGGTGGCGCCGAGCACCCCGGCGGCCTGGCGGTGCTGGGTGCGGCCGGAGTAGATGGACTCGATGAGGTCGGCCCAGCCGCTGAGCGCGACGACGGCCTTGATGCGGGGATCGTGCGCGGAGGCCAGCAGGCTGATCCCGGCGCCGTACGACACCCCGCCGACGCCGATCCGGGCGGCGTCGGCGGGGGTGGTGGCGAGGGCCCAGTCGATGACGGCGGACACGTCGGCGACGTCCGGCGGCCCGGCGACCTCGATCTCGCCGCCGGAGAGCCAGAAGCCCCGGGAGGTGTAACTGACCACGACGTAGCCGGAGTCGGCGAGCTTCTTCGCCTGGGCGACGTACTCGACCTGCGGCAGCCCCCAGCTGGTGGGGAGCACGATCAGCGGATACGTCACCCCGGCCCGCGCACCGGCCGGCGTGAAGACGTTGCCCTTGAGCGTGACCCCGCCGGACCCCGGAATGTCATAGAACCGGACCCCGGAAGCCGAGGCGCCCCCTTCCACCACTCCCGCCACTCCCACCGCGGTCGCCGCCTGGGCCTGATGGGGGGCCAGCCCCAGACCGGCAACCGCGAACACGACCGCCAAGGCAGCCGCGGCTCTGGTGTTACGGACCATCAATCGCTCCCCACGTGCACCGACGCCAAAGTTCCCCGACGGTAACGGGAGTGCCTTACCGCAGGTAACCCATCGCGAAGTTACGTGCTGGTAACAATTGGCCGAGAGTGACGCTCCTCCCGGGGCGAAGGGCGAAGGGGAAAGTGAAGCGGCGGGCCGCCTTCCCTGGGTGGGGGAGGCGGCCCGCCGTCGTGTGGGTGGGGCGGTCAGCCGTTCTGGGGGGTGGCGGAGAGGGCGCTCTTGGCCTTCCATTCGTCCCAGGACAGGTTCCACTCGCCGTAGCCGTTGCCGATGTCGGCCTTGCCCTTCGAGCCGTTGCCGGTGACCTCGACCACGTCACCGACCTGGGCCGAGGCGAAGAGGGCCTTCGCGTCGGCGTCGCTCATCCCGACGCAGCCGGAGCTGGTGTTGGCGTTGCCGAAGTGGTCGGTGTTCCACGGCGCGGCGTGGATGTACATGCCCGACCAGGTGAGCCGCATCGAGTAGTCGACCATCTTGTCGTAGGAGTCGCCCAGGCCCACCGTCTGGGAGTCCATCCGGATGGTGCCCTCCTTGGTCATCAGGACCATCTTCCCGGACCAGGAGGCCTTCTTGCCGCCGGGCGTGCCCGCCGAGACCGGGATGGACTTCACGGCCTGTCCGTCCTCGGTCACCGTCAGCTTGTGCGCGTCCAGGTCGACCGTGAGCCGGCGGTCCTTGCCGATCTTGAACTCGGTGTTGTAGTCCTTGACGAAGTAGCCGCCGCCCTGGCCCGAGTCCACGCCGTTGAGGTTCATCGCGACCTTCACCTCGGTGCCGGACTTCCAGTACTCCTTCGGCCGCCAGTCCACGCGGTCGTTGCCCGTGTAGTCCTTGAACCAGCCCCAGGAGCCCTCGGTGTTGTTCGAGGTGGTCACCTTCAGGTGCTTCTCCACCTCGGCCTTGTTCTTCACCGGGTTGTCGAACACGATCGAGACCGGCTGGGCTATGCCCACCACCGCGGTGGCCTTGCCCGGGTTGATCGTGACCTTGTTCACCTTGTCCGCGGCCGCCGTCTTGAACTGGGCGTTCGCGCTCTGGCTGTCGGTGTTCTGCGCCTCGACCTTGTAGTCCGTGCCCGGAGCGGCATTGCGCTCGGAGGTCCACGACGTGCCGTCGTCGGACATCTTGCCCGGCAGTTCGCCGCCCTTGCCGTCCGTCACCTTCACCAGCGCCAGCTTGCCCTCGCCGAGGGAGACCTTGACCGGCTCGCCGGGCTTGGCCTGGTCGCCCGTGAGGTTCACGGAGATCGCCATGTCCTGCTTCTTCTTCGACCCCGGCTTGCCGTCACTGCCCGAGGCTCCCGACCCGGAGCCGCCGCATGCGGTCAGCGCGGCGGCCAGGAGTGCGGTCCCCGCCAGCATGGCGTGGCGACTGCGTGCGTAACGGCGTGTGCGGCTCAACGAAACCCCTCCAAGTAATGATCGCTCGCAAGAGGAGATGCGAACGGCATGACTGTAGGTTGCCCAATCTGCCGAGAAGATCTGATTTTCGGTTGTGACGTGGACCGCAGCGAAACGGTCATCGTCCGGTCACAATCGCCGCCGCGGCGCCGTCACGGACCGCCGCGAAAGTCCCTGTACGTCCCCGCCCGGACGTACGGGAGAGGCCGCCCGCCCTGCGTGCGCACCGCTCGTCACCGCCCCCACCTGCACCAGGAGCGGGCGCGGGCGGTGCGCTCCCGCTCCGTCCCCGAATACCGGGCATTCCCGTCCCGGCAGGGCCGGGTGAGTTTTCTCCCGTACCCCTCGCGGGCCGAGGTAAAGGACTTCTGGCGCTCGGAAAGGGCCGGATGGCACTACCCGGCACTACCCGGCACTAACCCGGCGGCGAGATATCGGGTGCCGCCCTCGCCTTCTGCCGTCATTTCCCGGCACCCGCAAATATCTCGTCCACCTCCCCGAGGGGCCCGTCGCCGACTGGTCCGACGCGTACGACCTGCGCGGGGTAACCTCCACCCTCGACCCCGATGATCGGCCGTTCGGCTGCTGCGCTGGAAGCCCGGCACCGGCGGGCAGGTCCTCGAAACGCTCGGTGAATGGGAGATCCCGGTGGACGGCTGCACCAACACGGCGCTGTACAAGGCCTTCCAGGCCTTCCCGGGCCGCCGGTGAAACCGCACGCCGACACCCGTACGCCCGGCCCCGCCCCCGAAACCGGCGCGCCGCCCACGGTGCCCGGCCAGACCGCCGCGCCGCGGGAGCGGGCCGCCGCCGCGTCCGGGCAGGGCTCGGTGCTGCGCAGCGGCGCGCTCATGGCGGCCGGCTCGATCGTCTCCCGCGCCACCGGCTTCGTCCGCTCCGCCGTCGTCGTCGCCGCCCTCGGCACCGGGCTGACGGGCGACGGCTACGCCGTCGCCAACACCGTCCCCAACATCCTGTACATGCTCCTCATAGGCGGCGCGCTCAACGCCGTCTTCGTGCCCGAGCTGGTCCGGGCCGCCAAGGAGCACAAGGACGGCGGCGCCGCGTACACCGACCGGCTGCTGACCGCCTGCACCGCCGCGCTCCTGCTGCTCACCGCCGTCGCCGTCGTCGCGGCGCCGCTGATCGTCTCCGCGTACACCGGCTACACCGGGGCGCAGGCGAGCACCACCGTCGCCCTGGCCCGGTTCTGCCTCCCGCAGATCCTCTTCTACGGGCTGTTCACCCTGCTCGGGCAGGTGCTGAACGCCCGCGGCCGGTTCGGCGCGATGATGTGGACCCCGATCCTCAACAACCTCGTGATCATCGGCGTCTTCGGGCTGTTCCTGTACGTGTCGCACGGCTCCGAGGGCGGCCTCACCGCCGACGAGACCCGCCTCCTCGGCCTCGGCACCACCGCCGGGATCGTCCTCCAGGCCCTCGCCCTGATCCCCTCGCTGCGCGCCGCCGGCTTCCGCTGGCGCCCCCGCCTCGACTGGCGCGGCAGCGGCCTGGCCCGCCCGCTGCGCAACGCGGGCTGGCTGGTCATGCTCGTCCTCACCAACCAGATCGGCTACTGGGTGGTGACCCGGCTCTCCACCACCGTCGGCCGGCACGCCGAGGCGGCGGGTCTGGCCGGGGGCGCCGGATACACCGCCTACAGCAACGCCTACCAGCTGTGGATCGTCCCCCAGGGCATCATCACCGTCTCCCTGGTGACCGCCCTGACGCCCCGGATGAGCTCCGCCGCCACCGACGGCGACCTCGGCGCCGTCCGCCGCGACGTGTCGTACGCGCTGCGCTCCAGCGCCGCCCTCGTGGTCCCGGCCACGGTGGTCCTCGCGGCCCTCGCCCCCTGGGTGATGGGCGCGGTCTTCGGGTACGGGCGCACCACCGCCGCCGACATCGAGGTGATGGCCGGCATGCTGATGGCCTTCGCCCCCGGCCTGATCGCCTTCTCCGGCCAGTACGTCCTCTCGCGCGGCTTCTACGCGCTCTCCGACACCCGGACCCCGTTCTTCCTGAACCTGGTCATCGCCGGCCTGTGGTCCGCGCTCTCGGTCGCCGCGTACCTCCTGCTCCCGCTGCGCTGGGCGGTCACCGGGATGGCCGGCGCGTACTCCGTCGCGCTCTTCGCGGGCCTGGCCGTCACCGCGCACACCCTCTCCCGGCGGCTCGGCCCGCGCGCGGGCAGCCGTACCGGACGGCGGGCCACGGCCGTCCGCACCCACCTGCGGCTGCTGCTCGCCTGCCTCCCGGCGGGCGCCGCCGGATATGCGGCCGCCCGCGCCGCCGACCGGTTCGGGGACTTCGCCGCCGTCGGAGCGGGAACCGCGGCGATCGCCGCGGTCGTCGTCCTTCTCGCCGGACCGCTGCGCCTGGCCGAGATCACCGACCTGCTGGACTCCCTGCGGCGCAAAACCGGCCGTTGACCCGATGCACATCACCGAATCACCTTGGATACCGACCGGATGTCACGCGTACTGCTGATCGAGGACGACCCTTCCATCCGCGAGGGGGTAGGGCTCGGCCTGCGCCGCCGCGGCCACGAGGTCAGCGCCGCCGAGACCGGGGAGAGCGGCCTCGCCCTGATGGCGAGCTTCCGCCCCGAGCTGGTGCTGCTCGACCTCATGCTGCCCGGGATCAACGGCGTGCAGGTCTGCCGCCGCATCCGCGAGACCAGCCAGGTCCCGATCATCATGCTGACCGCGCGCGGCGACGACTTCGACATCGTCGTCGGCCTGGAGGCGGGCGCCGACGACTACATCGTCAAACCCGCCCGCACCGAGGTCATCGAGGCCCGCGTCAAGGCGGTGCTGCGCCGCCTGAGCACCCCGGCGGGCAGCCGGCCCGAGGTGGAGTTCCACGGCGAGCTCGCCATCGACCGCGCCGGGCTGACCGTCGCCAAGAGGGGCGAGCGCGTCCCCCTCGCCCCCAGCGAGATCAAGCTGCTGCTGCACCTGTCCGCCTCGCCCGAGCACGTCTTCTCCCGCCAGCAGCTCCTGGAGTACGTCTGGGACCACAGCTACCACGCCGACGCCCGGCTCGTGGACGCCTGCGTACGCCGCCTGCGCACCAAGATCGAGAACCCCGCAGGCAGTCCCCGCTACATACAGACCGTGCGGGGCTTCGGCTACCGCTTCGGCCCGCTGTGAGGCGGATCGCGCCGCTCGGGCTGCGCACCCGGCTGATCGCGGCGTTCCTGCTGGTCGCCGCGATCAGCGCGGCGACCAGCGCCGCCCTGACCTACCGCGAGGCCCGTACCGCGATCCTCAAGCAGAGCCAGGACACCGCCGTCTCCTCCATGCGCGACCTGGTCGGCCGGCTGTCCCTGCCGCTGCCGCCGCAGCCCGACCAGCTCAAGAGCGCCTGCGCCGACCTCGCCCGCAGCAGCCAGCCGCACTCCTGGATGGTCTACGCCGAGTACGCCGGCAACACCGTCTCCTCGGCCGAGTCCCCGAACTCCACCGTCATCACCGACGAACTGCGCGCCGAGGCCCGGATCCGGCCGGGCGGCGCCGTCCAGCGGGTCCGCAAGGGCAAGGAGGTCTACCTGACCTTCGCCATGCCGGCCACCTTCAAACACAACGACCGCACCCAGTCGAGCGGCCTCGTCTTCTACGGCGTCATGCCCCTGGCCACCGAGCAGACCACCGTCCAGGCCATGGTCGTCGCCGCCCGCGACGGCGCCCTCCCGGCCCTCGGCATCGCCGTCATCCCCGCCCTGCTCGCCGCCCGCAGCGTCCTCAAGCCCGTCCGCCGGCTGCGCCACGCCGCGCTCAGCCTCGGCCGCGGCAAGCTGGACACCCGGATCGAGGTCAAGGGCTCCGACGAACTCGCCGACCTCGCACGCACCTTCAACGGGACCGCCTCGGCGCTGGAGGGCTCGGTCGAGGAGCTGCGCCAGGCCGAGGCCCGGGCCCGCCGCTTCGCCGCGGACGTCTCCCACGAACTGCGCACCCCGCTCGCCGGCATGCTCGCCGTCACCGAGGTGCTCGACGAGGAGGCCGTCCACCTCGACTCCGACACCGCCGCCGCGCTGCGCCTGATCACCGCCGAGACCGGCAAGCTCGCCGCCCTCGTCGAGGACCTGATGGAGATATCCCGCTTCGACGCCCGCGCCGCCGAACTCCACGCCGACGAGGTCGACGTCGCCGAGTTCGTCCGCAAGACCCTGGAACGCCGGCACTGGCAGGACCGGGTCGCCACCGAACTGCCCGCCGGGCTGCGGGCCCGGCTCGACCCGCGCCGCTTCGACGTGGTCCTCGCCAACCTGGTCGGCAACGCCCTGCGGCACGGCGGCGCGGACGTGCACGTCAGCGCCGCCGAGGAGCAGCGGCCGGACGGCGCCCGGCTCGTGGTGCGGGTGGCCGACAACGGCCCCGGCATCGAGCCCGAGGTGCTCCCGCACATCTTCGACCGCTTCTACAAGGCCGACGCCGCCCGTACCCGCTCCGCGGGCAGCGGTCTCGGCCTCGCCATCACCCTGGAGAACGTCCGGCTGCACGGAGGCGCCGTCCGGGCGGCCAACCGGGACGGCGGCGGCGCCCTGTTCACCGTCGAGATGCCCCTGGAGGCCGCCGTATGACCGCCACGGACCGGCGCCGGCGGCGCCGCCGGGCGAGCGCCGCCCCGGCCGCCCTGCTGGCGGGCTTCCTGCTCGCCGGGTGCGCGGACGCCACCGGCATCCCCGGCACCGACGTGTTCGAGGTCGGGGCCCCCGCGCGGATCAAGGGCGAGGGCGGGACCATGCTGCTCTACCTCGTCGACCGGGAGGGGCGGCTGACCCCCGTCCTGCGGCCCGGCCCGTTCCCGGCCGATTCCGGTTCCGGCCCGGGCTCCGGCTCCAAGCAGCCCCTCTACGACACCCCGACCGGGTTCGTGCTGAGGGCGCTCCTGCAAGGGCCGAACGGCGCGGAGCTCGCTGCCTCGCTCCACACCGAACTGCCCCTGGCCTTCGTCCCGGTGCGCGACCCCGAGCGCAAGGACGGCCTCCTGACCGTCACGCTGCCCTTCCCGGTCACGGCGCTCAGCGAGGCCGCCCGCGGCCAGATCGTGTGCACCGTCGCGCACGCCGAACCGCTCGACGTGGACGCGCGGGTCGTCCTCGCGGGCCAGAGCAACAGCATCGTGCCCGCGCAGGAGTGCCCGGTCCCCGCCGGCTGACACGCTCTTGTGCGGCGCCGCCCCACCCGACACGGTGGACCCGTGGACGTCTTCGACCCCCGGATCTACGCCGCCGGCATCCCGTACGACACCTACCGGCTGCTGCGCGAGCGGCGCCCCGTCGCCTGGCAGGAGGAGCCGGAGGTCCTCGGCTGGCCCGCCGGGCCCGGCTTCTGGGCCGTCACCCGGCACGCCGACGTCGTCCGGGTGCTGCGCGACCACACCACGTACTCCTCCTGGCTCGGCGCCACCCAGATCCGCGACCCCGACCCGGCCGACCTGCCCTTCCTGCGCCGCACCATGCTCAACCAGGACCCCCCGGGCCACGGGCGGCTGCGCCGGCTGATCTCCCGCGCCTTCACCCCGGCCCGCGTCGACGCCTTCGCCGGCCGGGTGCGCGAGCGGGCCCGTACGCTCCTCGCCGACGCCCGCGCCAAGGCCGAGGACGGCGCCACCGACCTGGTCGCCGCCGTCACCGACGAGTACGCGCTGCTCAACCTGACCGACCTGCTGGGCGTCCCGGCCGCCGACCGGGGCCTGCTGCTGGAGTGGACCGTACGGGTCATCGGCTACCAGGACCCCGAGGACGCGCCCGCGCCCCCGCTCGGCCCCGACGGCACACCGCTGAACCCGCGCTCCCCGGCGCTGCTGGGCGAGATGTTCTCGTACGCCCGGGAACTGGCCGCCCACAAGCGGACCCACCCCGGCGACGACGTGATGACCGCCCTCGCCGAGGCCGGACTGGACCCGGCCGAGCTGGAGATGTTCTTCTTCCTGCTCACCGTCGCGGGCAACGACACCGTACGCGGCGCCGCCCCGGGCGGCCTGCTCGCGCTGGCCCGGGACCCGGACGCCTACCGGCTGCTCGCCGGGGGCCGGGCGGCGATGCACACCGCCGTGGACGAACTCCTGCGCGTCCACCCGCCGGTGCTGAGCTTCCGCCGTACCGCCGCCGTCGACACCGAACTCGCCGGGCAGCCGGTCCGCGCCGGGGACAAGGTGGTGGTCTTCCACGCCTCCGCCAACCACGACGAGCGCGCCTTCACCGACCCCGGCCGCCTCGACCTCCGCCGCGCGCCCAACCCGCACGTCTCCTTCGGCGACGGCCCGCACGTCTGCCTCGGGGCCCACTTCGCCCGGCTCCAGCTGCGCGTGCTCTACGAGGAGTGGCGCGCGGCCATGCCCGCCCCCGAACTCGCAGGTCCGCCCAGGCGGTTGGTGTCGAACTTCATCAACGGGATCACGCGGCTGCCGCTACGGGTGTCCGGGCCTGCCGGGTGACGTCCGCCAGCAGGTCGACCACGTCCGGGCCGTAGGCGTCGGAGTTGTTCACCTTCAGCACCACGCAGAAGGAGCCCTTGCCGTAGCGGCGCGCCAACTCCTCGTGGTGGCGCGCCAGATAGCGGGCGCCCGCCTGGTTGCTGATCGCGGTCTGCCCCGAGATCAGGAACACCGGCCGGGTCCCGGGCGCCGTCGTCAGCCGGGCCAGCAGCACGTGGTCCACCTGGCCCTTGTGCCAGCGGTACGCCTCGCCGCCGACCTGGATCGACCCCCGGTCCCGGCCGGCCTCGGTGGTCAGGTCGACGCGGACCCCCGGCAGCATGGAGGCCAGGTGGGCGGCCGTCCGCGCGTTGGACGCCGGGCCGCCGACGCAGAACTCGGCGCGCTCGCCGAAACCCTGGCGGACCCCGTCGTGCGAGACGATCTGCAGGTTCGCCCCGCAGTCCTTGATCAGGGCCGATATCTCCAGCAGCGCGAACGCGTCGTTGCGGTGCACCGACCCCTCCGTACCGCCCATTTGCCGGTTGACCACGAACAGGCAGTCCGAGCCCGTCGGCAGTCCGAAGAACGCCTGCTTGCGGCGCAGAGTACGGCGCCACAGGAAGGTCCGGGCGAACCAGCCGAACCCGCCGCTGATGGCGGTGGCCACCACCCCGAGCACGATGTTGCGCACGTCGTCGTTCATGCGGCGGATGGTAGCCGTCCCCGTGTGTTCCTGACGTGGGGGGTGCGGTGAAGTTACAGTGCGGGACCTGGCTCTGACCGGCCGTCGACTGGGAGGTTCGGGATGCGTCGTCCCGCCGTACGTCCATTAGCGCTCGTCGCCCTCGCGGGAGCGCTCGTCTCCACCGGGGCCGCCGCCTCGCCCACCACCGCCGCCGCGCCGCCCAAGGTGCCCGTCGCCGCCGGGTACGGCGGGGCCGTCGCCAGCGTCGACGCCGACGCCTCGGCCGTGGGCATCGCCGTCCTGCGCTCCGGCGGCAACGCGGTGGACGCGGCCGTCGCCACCGCCGCGGCCCTCGGGGTCACCGAGCCCTACTCGGCGGGCGTCGGCGGGGGCGGCTACCTCGTCTACTACGACGCCAAGTCCCGCCGGGTGCACACCATCGACGGGCGCGAGACCGCCCCGGCCTCGGCCACCGCCACCCTGTTCCAGGAGAACGGCGTCCCCATCCCCTTCGAGGAGGGCCAGACCAGCGGCCGCTCCGTCGGCGTACCCGGCACCCCCGCCACCTGGACCAGCGCCCTCGACGCCTGGGGCAGCCGGCCGCTGCGCCAACTGCTGAAGCCCGCCGAGGAACTGGCGCGCGACGGGTTCACGGTGGACGCCACCTTCCGGTCCCAGACCGAGCTCAACCAGGCCCGCTTCAAGGACTTCCCGGACACCGCGAAGCTGTTCCTGCCCGGCGGGGCCCTGCCGGTGGTGGGGTCCACCTTCAAGAACCCCGACCTGGCCGCCACGTACGCCGAACTCGGCCGCAAGGGCACCGGCGCGCTCTACCGGGGCCCGATCGCCGAGGACATCGTCCGCGCCGTCCGCAGGCCCCCGGTGGACCCGGCCTCGCCGCGCAAGGTGCGCTCCGGCGACCTGACCACCCGCGACCTGCGCGCGTACGAGACCAAGCGGCAGGCCCCGACGCAGGTGAGCTACCGCGGCCTGGACGTCTACAGCATGGCGCCCTCGTCCTCCGGCGGCACCACCGTCGGGGAGGCACTGAACATCCTGGAGGGCACCGACCTCGGCTCGCTCTCCGAGGCGCAGTACCTGCACCGCTTCATCGAGGCCTCGCGGATCTCCTTCGCCGACCGCGGCCGCTGGGTCGGGGACCCGGCCGCCGTGGACGTGCCGACCCGCCAGCTCCTCTCCCAGCGGTACGCCGACTCGCGCGCCTGCCTCATCTCGCCCGACCGGGCGCTGACCAGCCCGCTGGCCCCCGGAGACCCGCGCCGGCCGCAGCCCTGCGCCACCACCGGCCGGGCCGCCCCGACCACGTACGAGGGGGAGAACACCACCCACCTGACGGTCGCCGACCGCTGGGGCAACGTGGTCTCCTACACCCTGACCATCGAGTCCACCGGCGGCAGCGCGATCACCGTGCCGGGGCGCGGTTTCCTGCTGAACAACGAGCTGACCGACTTCTCCTTCGCGCCGGCCGTCCCCGGGGTCCCGGACCCGAACCTGCCCGGCCCCGGCAAGCGGCCGCGCTCGTCCATGTCCCCGACGATCGTGCTGGACGACGGGCGCCCGGTGCTCGCGGTGGGCTCCCCGGGCGGTGCCACCATCATCACCACCGTGCTCCAGACCCTGATCGGGCACCTGGACCGGGGGCTGCCGCTCGTCGACGCCATCGCGGCGCCGCGCGCCAGCCAGCGCAACCAGACCACCACCGAGCTGGAGCCGGGCCTGTGGAACAGCCCGGTCCGGGCCGAGCTGGAGGCGCTCGGGCAGGGCTTCCGGCAGAACCCGGAGATCGGCGCCGCGACCGGCGTCCAGCGGCTGCCGGACGGCCGCTGGCTGGCCGCGGCGGAGACCAGCCGGCGGGGCGGCGGCTCCGCGATGGTGGTCCACCCGTACGGCAAGCCGTAGGGATCAGAGCGCGGTCAGGATCCTCGGGCCGTCGGCGGTGATCGCCACCGTGTGCTCCGCGTGGGCGGCGCGGCTGCCGTCGACGGTGCGCAGGGTCCAGCCGTCCTCGTCGCAGCGGTAGTCGTCCGTACCGCCCGCGATCACCATCGGCTCGATCGCGAGGACCATGCCGGGGCGCAGCTTCATGCCGCGCCCCGGCGGGCCCTCGTTGGGCACGCCCGGGTCCTCGTGCATGCTGCGGCCGATGCCGTGGCCGCCGAAGCCGTCCGGAATGCCGTAGCCGGCGGCGCGGCAGACGGTGCCGACGGCGTGGGCGATGTCCCCGATCCGGTTGCCGGGCACGGCGGCGGCGATCCCGGCCGCGAGGGCCGCCTCAGCGGTCTCGATGAGCCGCAGGTCGGCGGGGCGGGCCCGGCCGACGGTGAAGCTGACGGCCGCGTCACCGACCCAGCCGTTCAGCTCGGCCCCGAAGTCGGCGCTGACGAGGTCGCCGTCGCGCAGCCGGTAGGGGGTCGGGACGCCGTGCACGATCGCGTCGTTGACGGAGACGCAGAGGACGGCGGGGAAGGGCACGGGCGCGAACCGCGGCCGGTACCCGAGGAAGGGCGAGGTCGCGCCGGCCTCGCGGAGCACCGCGTGGGCCGCCTCGTCAAGCTCCTGGAGGGAGGTCCCGACCCGGGCGGCCTCCCGGACCGCCGCCAGTGCGTGGGCCACCACCCGGCCGGGGGCGCGCATCTCGTCGATTGCCTGATCGGTCTTGAGTTTCACCATGCCAATAACTATACCGGTATAACTTTAACGGGATAGTTATTGGGGGTGGGGTAGGGTGGGGACATGGTCCGTACCCCCCTCACCCCCGAAGAGCGCGAGCGCGGCGAGCGGCTCGGCGCGCTGCTGCGCGAGGCGCGTGCCGGCCGCAGCATGGTCGAGGTCGCGGCGAGCGCCGGGCTGTCCTCCGAGACCCTGCGCAAGATCGAGACGGGCCGCGCGCCCACCCCCGCCTTCTTCACCGTCGCCGCCCTCGCGGAGGCGCTCGGCCTCTCGCTCGATGACGTGATGCGGCGCTGCGCCTTCGTGCCCGTCTGAGCGCGGGCGGCGGGCGGCGGGCGCGGGGCGGGTGCGCGCGGGGCGCGGGGCCATGCCCGCCGGGGGAGGCCGGGCGGCGCGGCACCCCCTAGGGTCGGGGGATGACGCTTGAGGAGCTCGGCAAGGCGCGGTACGTCAGTCTCACCACCTTCCGCAAGGACGGCACGCCGGTGGCCACCCCGGTGTGGGCGGTGACGGACGGCGAGGAGCTGTACGTGTGGACGCGCAGCGATTCGTGGAAGGTGAAGCGGATCCGCAACAACGGGCGGGTCACCGTCACCGCGTGCGACGTGCGGGGGCGGGTGGTGGAAGGCGCGCCGGTGCTGGAGGGTGCGGCGCGACTGCTGGACGAGGACGGGCTGGGGCGGGTGCGCCGGCTGCTCTCCCGCAAGTACCGCTGGCAGTTCTGGTTGGTGGACGTGCCCGCCGCGGTCTTCCGGCGGGGCGCCCGGCCGCACACCGGGATCGCCGTCAAGCTTTGAGACTCCCGTAGCCCGCCCGTAACACGAATGCGATGCAATGCGGTCATGGAGACCGCGACTTCGCTGGCGATCGCTCAACTCTCTCAGTACCTGCGGGCGTTGACGGGGAGACTGGATCCCGGGGCGGGCTGGTACGGGGAGTTCCTGCGGCGGGACCCGGCCGGGATGCGGGCCTGCCTCGACGGGACGGCGATGCCGCCGTGGGACGTCGTGGAGTCGCTGCTCGGGGACGCGGGCGCGGACGACCGGGAGGCGCGGTACGCGGCCCTGCTGCGGGCGGCGGCCGTCACCGCGTGGGACGCGCGGCCGGGCGGGGCGCGGGAGCTGCGGACCCTGCTCGCGGCGGCGGTCGCCGAGCGGGCGAGGTCCGAGGCCGCCCTGCGGGACCTGACGGCCCGCCTCGCGGCGGCGCCGGGGCCGCCGGAGGCGGAGTCCCTCGGCCGGGAGCTCGCCTGGATCCACGACGACGCCGCCAGGGCCGCTGCCCGCTGCGAAGACCTCACCCACCGCCTCACGGAAGCCCCCTTACGGGCCCCGGCCCCCGCCGCCCCTCCCGCACCGGCCCCCACGGCCCCCGCCGCCCCGGCGCCGGGCAACCCGACCCCCGCGGGCCCTCGGGTACCGGGCCCCAGGCGCCCCGCCGGTGCGGTGCCGGTGCCAGGGCGCCCCAATCCCGGCCGTCAGCGGCGCGCCGGGTCGGAATCCACCGCCGGTGCGGACGCCGCGTGGCCGGAGGCCGAGGTGCAGGGCGACGGGGCGCCGCCCCAGCCGGTGGGCGACGAGGTCGCGGCGCCGGTGGGGCGGGCCGAGGGACGGTGGCTGCGGGGTGGCCGGCGGGCCGGGGGCGCCCGGTACGCCGGGGCGGCGGTTCCGCAGACCCGGGCGTTCACCCCGCCGCCGGGCTCCGCGCCGCGGCCCCCGCGCGGCGCCCGCTTCGCCCCGCCCGAGGACACGGCGCCGGAACCAACCCTCCCCGCCCCGCGCGGCGCCCGCTTCGGCCCCCCGGCGCCTTCGCCCTCCTACGTCACCCCTGCCCCGAGCCCCCGCCCCGCGCCCCCGGCCGAAAACGGCCCCGGGGCCGGGGAGTTCGCGGCTCACGGTGGGCCGGTCCAGGCGGGTTCCGGGGGCGTCGGGGGCGCCGATGGTGGCGGGGTTCGGGGGCTGGTGGCCGGGTTGGTGGGGTTGCGGGCGGAAGGGCGCAGCGGGGAGGCGCACGCGGTGTTGTGCGAGGCCGCCGCCGGGCCCGCCGGGTCGTTGCCCGGGCTCGCCGTCGAGCTGGGGCGGGCCGGGCTCGCGGCCGACTGGGCCACGCTGCTGTGGGAGGCGGCCTCGCTGCCGCCCGAGCGGCTCGCCGCCGCGGCCGCGGCCCTCGGTGACGCCGGCCGGCACGCCGACTGCGACGCGCTCCTGCGCCAGGGCGCCGCCCGCCCCACCGCCGACATCGCCGACGCCGCCCAGGCCCTCGCCACCGCCGGCCGCACCCGCGAGGCCGACACCCTGCTCGGTGCCTTCGTCCGCGTGCGCACCGCGGAGGAGGCCGCCGTGCTGGCCCGCCGCGCCCCGCAGTGGTTCGCCCCTCGCCTGCTGCGCGCCGCCCGCGCGGTCTCCGCCTCCCGCCACCGCGATCTCGCGCACGCCCTCCGCGCGGCCGGAATCGCCACGGCGTAAACCGCCCGCCTCGTGATCGCAAACGATCGCTGGGCGACGTAACGTGATCGACTACTCCAACCGCGCACGGCGCTCTTGCCCCACGGGATGACGAGGCCTACGTTCTACTCCCTACGCACTCCGTCTACGTGCGTAGAACCGGCGTTCCCGTCGCGAGGAGCAGCTCATGGCCCAAGTCGTCCGCGCCGCACTGGTCCAGGCCACCTGGACCGGAGACACCGAGTCGATGATCGCCAAACACGAGGAACACGCCCGCCGGGCCGCCGCCCAGGGCGCGAAGATCATCGGGTTCCAGGAGGTGTTCAACGCCCCCTACTTCTGCCAGGTCCAGGAACCCGAGCACTACCGCTGGGCCGAGCCCGTCCCCGACGGCCCCACCGTCCAGCGCATGCGGGACCTCGCCCGCGAGACCGGCATGGTGATCGTCGTACCGGTCTTCGAGCGGGAGTCCGAGGGCTTCTACTACAACACCGCCGCCGTCATCGACGCCGACGGCAGCTACCTCGGCAAGTACCGCAAGCACCACATCCCGCAGGTCAAGGGCTTCTGGGAGAAGTACTACTTCCGCCCGGGCAACCTCGGCTGGCCCGTCTTCGACACCGCCGTCGGCCGGATCGGCGTCTACATCTGCTACGACCGCCACTTCCCCGAGGGCTGGCGCCAACTGGGCCTTGCCGGAGCGCAGTTGGTCTTCAACCCCTCCGCCACCCACCGCGGCCTCTCCGCGCACCTGTGGCAGCTGGAACAGCCAGCCTCCGCCGTCGCCAACGAGTACTTCGTCGCCGCGATCAACCGGGTCGGCCAGGAGGAGTACGGAGACAACGACTTCTACGGCACCAGCTACTTCGTCGACCCGCGCGGCAAGTTCGTCGGGGAGGTCGCGAGCGACAAGGAGGAGGAACTCCTCGTCCGCGACCTCGACTTCGACCTGATCAGGGAGGTCCGCGAGCAGTGGGCCTTCTACCGCGACCGCCGTCCCGACGCCTACGGAGGACTCGTACAGCCGTGACCAACCCGATCCCCCTGCACAGCCGGCACCGCTCCGTCATGCCCGACTGGCTCGCGCTGTACTACGACAGCCCGCTCGAACTCACCCACGGCGAGGGCCGCCACGTCTGGGACGCCGAGGGCAACCGCTACCTCGACTTCTTCGGCGGCATCCTCACCACGATGACCGCCCACGCCCTCCCCGAGGTCACCAAGGCCGTCGCCGAGCAGGCCGGGCGGCTCATCCACTCCTCCACCCTGTACCTCAACCGCCCGATGATCGAACTGGCCGAGCGGGTCGCCGCCCTCTCCGGCATCCCCGACGCCCGGGTCTTCTTCACCACCTCCGGCACCGAGGCCAACGACACCGCCCTGCTGCTCGCGACGACGTACCGCCGCTCCAACCAGATCCTGGCGATGCGCAACAGCTACCACGGCCGGTCCTTCTCCACCGTCTCGATCACCGGCAACCGCGGCTGGTCCCCGACGAGCCTCTCGCCGCTCCAGACCTACTACGTCCACGGCGCCGTCCGCACCCGCGGCCCCTTCGCGGAACTCGGTGACGCCGCGTTCACCGCGGCCGCCGTCGCCGACCTCGAAGACGTACTGGGCCAGGCCCGCGGCGGAGTCGCCGCCCTCATCGCCGAGCCGGTCCAGGGCGTCGGCGGCTTCACCTCCCCGCCCGACGGCCTCTACGGGGCGTTCCGCGAGGTCCTGGACCGCCACGGCATCCTCTGGATCAGCGACGAGGTGCAGACCGGCTGGGGCCGTACCGGAGAACACTTCTGGGGCTGGCAGGCCCACGCCCAGAACGGCCCGCCGGACATCCTCACCTTCGCCAAGGGCATCGGCAACGGCATGTCCATCGGCGGTGTCGTGGCCCGCGCCGAGGTGATGAACTGCGTCGACTCCAACTCCATCTCCACCTTCGGCGGCTCCCCGGTCACCATGGCCGCCGGCGTCGCCAACCTCGGGTACCTGCTGGAACACGACCTCCAGGGCAACGCCCGCCGCGTCGGCGGCCTCCTCCTGGAACGGCTGCGCGCCATCGCCGCCACCGTGCCCGCCGTACGGGAGGTCCGCGGCCGGGGCCTGATGGCCGGGCTGGAGCTGACCCGGCCCGGCACCGACCAGGCCGACCCGGACGCGGCCGCCGCCGTCCTGGAGGCCGCCCGCGCCGGCGGCCTGCTGCTCGGCAAGGGCGGCGGGTACAACACCAGCGTGCTGCGCATCGCGCCGCCGCTCTCCCTCACCGTCGCCGAGGCGGAAGAGGGCGCCGAGATCCTCGCCGAGGCCCTGCACAGCCTCAACTAGCCACGGGGAGACGCACATGACCCATCGCACCCTCATCCGCGGCGGCCTCGTCATCACGGCCGCCGACGAGCTCCACGCCGACGTACTGATCGAGGACGGCCGCGTCGCCGCCCTCGCGGCCCACGGCTCGGCGGCCGCCGAGGCCTGGACGGCCGACCGTACGATCGACGCGAGCGGGAAGTACGTCATCCCCGGCGGGGTCGACGCGCACACCCACATGGAGCTGCCCTTCGGCGGTACCGCCGCCTCCGACACCTTCGAGACCGGCACCCGGGCCGCCGCCTGGGGCGGCACCACCACCATCGTCGACTTCGCGGTGCAGAGCAGGGGCCAGGCCCTGCGCCAGGGACTCGACACCTGGTACGAGAAGGCCGACGGCAACTGCGCCGTCGACTACGCCTTCCACATGATCCTCTCGGACGTCAACGAGGGGACCCTGAAGGAGATGGACCACCTGGTGGGGGAGGGGGTCACCTCCTTCAAGCTGTTCATGGCCTACCCGGGCGTCTTCTACAGCGACGACGGGCAGATCCTGCGCGCCATGCAGCGGGCCTCCGGAAACGGCGGGCTGATCATGATGCACGCCGAGAACGGCATCGCGATCGACGTCCTCGTCGAACAGGCCCTGGCCCGCGGCGAGACCGACCCCCGCCACCACGGCGAGGTCCGCAAGGTCCTCCTCGAAGCCGAGGCCACCCACCGGGCGATCCAGCTCGCCCGGGTGGCCGGCTCCCCGCTCTACGTCGTCCACGTCTCGGCGGAGGAGGCCCTCGCCGAGCTGGCCGCCGCCCGCGACAAGGGCCTGCCGGTCTTCGGCGAGACCTGTCCGCAGTACCTGTTCCTGTCCACCGACAACCTCGCCGAACCCGACTTCCAGGGCGCCAAGTACGTCTGCTCCACCCCGCTGCGCCCGCGCGAGCACCAGGCGGCCCTGTGGCGGGGCCTGCGGACCAACGACCTCCAGGTGGTCTCCACCGACCACTGCCCGTTCTGCTTCAGCGGCCAGAAGGAGCTCGGCCGCGGCGACTTCTCGAAGATCCCCAACGGCCTGCCCGGGGTGGAGAACCGGATGGACCTCCTCCACCAGGCCGTCCTGGACGGGCACATCAGCCGCCGCCGCTGGATCGAGATCGCCTGCGCGAGCCCGGCCCGGATGTTCGGCCTCTACCCCCAGAAGGGCACCATCGCGCCGGGCGCCGACGCCGACATCGTCCTCTACGATCCGCACGCCGAGCAGGTCATCTCCGCCGAGACCCACCACATGAACGTGGACTACTCGGCGTACGAGGGCAAGCGGATCACCGGACGCGTCGACACGGTCCTCTCGCGCGGCGAAATCGTCATCGACGGGCGCGAGTACACCGGCCGAGCCGGTCACGGCGTCTTCGTCCCCCGCTCCACCTGCCAGTACCTGTAAGCCGCAAGCCCGCACGCAGCAGCAAGGAGCCATGCATGGACTTCGGCCTCGTCCTGCAAACCGACCCGCCCGCGTCCCAGGTCGTCAGCCTCATGAAGCGCGGCGAGCGCAACGGCTTCCGCTACGGCTGGACATTCGACTCGGCGGTCCTGTGGCAGGAGCCGTTCGTCATCTACAGCCAGATCCTGGCCAACACCGAGCGCATGCACATCGGTCCGATGGTCACCAACCCGGGCACCCGCACCTGGGAGGTCACCGCCTCCACCTTCGCCACCCTCAACGACATGTACGGCAACCGCACCGTCTGCGGGATCGGCCGCGGCGACTCGGCGATGCGGGTCGCCGGGCGCGCGCCGAATACGCTTGCCCGCCTCGGCGAGGCCATCGACGTCATCCGCGACCTCGCGGAGGGACGCGAGGCCGAGGTCGACGGCAAACCGCTGCGGATTCCGTGGATCCGTGACGGGAAGCTGCCCGTCTGGATGGCGGCGTACGGCCCCAAGGCCCTCGCGCTCGCCGGACGGAAGGCCGACGGGTTCATCCTGCAACTCGCCGACCCGTACCTCACCGAGTGGATGATCAAGTCGGTCCGCCAGGCCGCCGTGGACGCCGGCCGCGACCCGGACGCGATCACCATCTGCGTGGCGGCCCCCGCGTACGTGAGCGAGGATGTGGCCCACGCCCGCGACCAGTGCCGCTGGTTCGGCGGGATGGTCGGCAACCACGTGGCCGACCTCGTCTCCCGCTACGGCGAGCACTCCGGCATGGTCCCCGAGGAGCTCACCGAGTACGTCAAGGCCCGCCAGGGCTACGACTACAGCCACCACGGCCGCACCGGGAACCCCTCCGCCGACTTCGTCCCCGACGAGATCGTCGACCGCTTCTGCCTCCTGGGCCCGGCCGAGGCACACATCGAGAAGCTCCGCGCCCTGCGGGATCTCGGCGTCGACCAGTTCGCGGTGTACGACATGCACGACGCCCGGGAAGCGACCATCGACGCGTACGGCGCCGACGTCATCCCGTCGTTCAGCTGACTCTCGCGAGTGGTGCGGGGCCCACCAGCAGGTCGACCCCGCACTCCGTGGCCGACGACTTCCGCCAGGTCCGAATCCCGCTCCCGCGGCCGACGAATGCCGCTGGCGGTCCGGGCGGCGGGCCGGGGCTGGATGACGCCGTCTAGGCTTGGGGGGTTCGCAGTCGTTATCGGGGGAGGCAGCACGCATGGGTGACGGCACCGACAGCGGCAAGGTCTTGGACATCAAGACGGCCGACATCAAGTTGACGGCGCCGGTCTTCCATACGCAGGGCAAGAACCTGAGCACGGCGCTCACCACGCTCGTCACCACGCTGGACGGGCTGGGATCACCCTGGGGTGATGACGAGCAGGGCAAGGCCTTCGGTGACGCCTACCGCCCCCAGCAGAAGGCCATCGAGAAGGCAGCCGGCATCCTCGTTCTCGGTCTGGTCAGCATCCACGAGGCGATGGCCGACATGGCGGACGGGCACGTCGACAACGACGACTTGATCGCCGGGATGTTCACGAAGGTTCGGGCCGAGTCCGGCGAAGGCCACGACAAGGGCGCCAAGTGAGCATCGAGGACGAGGCCAAGGATCTGCTGCTCACGCTGGGCCTGTGGTGGCCGGATGCCAATTCCGGCACCCTGCGGCACGCCGCCGATGCCTGGCGGACCTTCGCCGACGCCGTGGACGATGTACGTACGCCCGTCAACAACGCGGCCTCCTCGCTGATCACCAACAACTCGGGTGAGGCGATCGAGGCGTTCGGGACCTTCTGGGGACGGTACGCCAAGGGCAACGACGCGGGCTGGCTCAGCGACCTCGCCAAGGCGTCCCGCAAGATGGCCGAGGCGCTGGACAAGTTCGCCAGGGCCGTCGACGACGCCATCAACAAGCTCTGGACGCAGATCGGCATCGATGCCGCGATCATCGTGGGTGGCATCGCGCTGGCCTTCGTGACCGCGGGTGCTGCCGCGGGTGCTGCCGCGCTGGCCACCGAGGCCCTCATCGAATTCGGCGCCACGATGGGCATCGCCGTCACCACCGCGGTCGCCGAAATCGCGGCCGGCACGCTGGTCGCGGCTGCCTTCGGCAGCATGGAAGCGGTCACCATCGACCTCGCGGTCGCCCAGCCCTTGAAGATCGCCACGGGCGTGCAGACGGGCTTCAGCCTCGACGAGATCAATGCCGCGGCCAAGGACGGCATGCTCTACGGCGGGGCGTTCGGTGCCGCCGGTGGTGTGGCGAAGGCAGGCATCGAGGGGAGCCTGTTCAGGACCGAAGTGCCGCTGATGCTGCGGCCGCCGTCGCTCCGCCCCGACCTGGTCGAACTCGGTCCGGCGGCCCGGCAGTGCAAGAGCACTCCGTGCGTCGGCGAGCCGATCGACGTGGCGACCGGCGCCATGCTGATGACGCAGACCGACCTGACCCTTCCCGCCGGCCTCCCCCTGATCTTCGAACGCACCCATCTCTCCTCGTACCGCGGGGGAGTGTGCTTCGGTCCCACCTGGGTCTCCACCCTGGACGAGTGCCTCCAGATCGACGGGGAAGGGGTGGTGTTCGCCGCCTCCGACGGCATGCGCCTCGTCTACCCCGTGCCACGGCCCGGCGAGTCCGTCCTGCCCGCGAAGGGGGCCGCTTGGCCCCTCGAATGGGACGGCAAGCCCGAGGGCGTCATGACCATCACCGACCCCGTCTCCGGGGTCGTCCGCACCTTCAGCACCCCCCTGTCCTCCGGCACCTCCGGTGTCTTCCACCTCCCCCTGGACAGCTGGCACGACCGCAACGGCGCCCGCATCGACATCGAGCGCACGGTCGACGGCATACCGGCCGCGCTACGCCACTCCGGCGGCTACTACCTGGCCGTGGACACCGCAGGCCCGCGCATCACCGCCCTGCGCCTGCTCGACCAGGCACCTTCGCGGTACGAGCCGTCGCAGCCCGACGACGCCGGTGCCGGTACGGTCGTCATGAGGTACGGATACGACGAGGCGGGCAACCTCACCGAGGTCGTCAACTCCAGCGGCGAGCCCCTGCGCTTCACCTACGACGCCGAGGGGCGGGTCACCTCCTGGACCGACCGCAACGGCACCTCGTTCACTTACTTCTACGACACCCGCGGCCGTGTCGAGCGCACCGAAGGCAGCGACGGCTTCCTCTCCGGCAGCCTCGCCTACGACGACCAGGCACGCACCACCACCTACACCGACTCCCTCGGCCGACGGTCCACACACCAGTACAACGCCGAGGGCATGGTCGTCGAGGAGACCGACCCGCTCGGCCACACCACCCGGACACAGTGGACTGCGAGGGGCGACAGGCCCGTCTCGGTCACCGACCCGCTGGGCCGCACCACGCGCTACACCTACGACGAGGCCGAGCACCTCACCGCGGTCACCCTGCCGGACCAGTCCATCGCCCGGGCCACGTACAACACGCTCGGCCGGCCGACCGAGGTCATCGAGCCGGGCGGGGCCACCTGGCGGCACACCTATGACGAGCGCGGCAATTCGCTCACCACAACGGATCCCCTCGGGGCCGAAACGCGCTACACATACGACGAGTCGGGCCATCTCGTCACTGTCACCGACGCCCTGGGCCATAGCCGCAGGGTCACGTCGGACGCAGCCGGTCTGCCGGTCGCCGTCACGGACGAACTCGGACACACCACGGCGGCGCGCCGCGACACCTTCGGCCGGGTCGTCGAAATGACCGACCCCCTGGGTCAGACCACCCGCATGGGCTGGACAATCGAAGGCAAGCCGAAGTGGCGTACGTATGCGGACGGCAGCCGCGAGTCCTGGACCTGGGACGGAGAGGGCAACCCGCTCACCCACACCGACCCCGCCGGCAACATCACCCGTCATACCGCCACGCACTTCGGCGTCCCCGCCACCCGCACAGACCCTGACGGCACGACGTACGCCTTCTCCTACGACACCGAACTCCGGCTGACCGGAGTTACCAACCCGCAGGGACTAATCTGGTCGTACACCTACGACGAGGCGGGCCGACTGGTCACGGAAACCGACTTCAACGGTCGGACACTGGCGTACGCGCACGACGTGTCGGACGGCCTGACGTCCCGCACCAACGGCGCGGGCGAAACCCTGCGCTTCACCAGGGACGCACTCGGCCGCGTCATCGAGCAGCGCACCGACACGGGCGACACCACTACGTACGCCTATGGCGCATCAGGCGATCTGACCCACACGGCCAATGCGGACGCGGAAGTCGCCATCGAGCGGGACGCGCTGGGCCGTACGCTCACGGAGACCGTCAACGGACGCACGACCACCTACGCGTACGACCCCCTGGGCCGAGTCATCCGGCGCACCACCCCGTCCGGGCTGAGCTCGACCTGGAGCTACGACGCGGCAGGCCGTCCTGCCGGACTCGGAGCCGATGCGGGCTCACTGACCTTCGCGTACGACGCCTCGGGCCGCGAGGTCGAGCGGCGTCTCGGCGACGGCGCCAGGCTCACCCAGTCCTGGGACATCAATCACCGCCTCACCGAGCAAACGCTTTCGGGCCGTTCGAGCGACTCGGACAGTCTCCTCCAACACCGCACCTATGCCTACCGCGAGGACGGCTATCTCACAGAGATCCGTGAACTGAATTCGGGGACCAGGCGGTTCGAACTCGACCAGGCCGGCCGTGTGACGAGCATCCGAGCGCACGGCTGGACCGAGAGCTACGCCTACGACACCGCGGGCAACCTCACCTCAGCCAGTGCCCCGGCGCACGAAGCACCCGGCGACCGCGAATTCACCGGCACGCTCATCCACAGTGCCGACCGCACGGCGTATGAACACGATGCACAGGGCCGTCTGATCCGCAAGACCCGCAAACTCCTCAACGGCCGGCGGCTGGTCTGGACGTATGTCTGGAACGCGGAAGACCGCCTGGCCGAGGCCGTGACATCGGACGGCGACCACTGGCATTACGCGTACGACCCGCTGGGCCGCCGAATATCCAAGCACCGTCTGGCGGCGGACGGTTCTGTGGTCGACCGCACGGAATTCAGCTGGGACGATGTCCGACTGGCGGAACGCCGGGCGCCCGATGGCCAGGTCACCACCTGGGACTACGCCCCCGGTACCCATCGCCCGCTCACGCAGACCGACCACAAGCCGCTGGTCCGGGAGCAAGGCACATCGCTGCTGGCCAATCTGGCCCAGGACACGACGACCGACTACAGCACCCGCTTCTACGCGGTCATCACGGACGCCCTCGGCACGCCGACCGAGCTGGTCGCGTCCGGCGGGGAACTGGCCTGGCAGCGTCGCACCACCCTGTGGGGCACCGACTTCCCCGCTCCGACGGACACGACGTCAGCGGACTGCCCCATCCGTTTTCCCGGCCAGTACGCAGACTCGGAAACCGGCCTGCACTACAACTTCTTCCGCTACTACGACCCGGAATCGGCCCGATACATCAGTGCGGACCCACTCGGGCTGGAGCCGGCGCCCAACCACCACGCCTACGTTGTCAACGCCTTGGGCTGGACGGACCCGCTGGGGCTCGCGGCCCGCGGGCCGAAGGACCCGCTGGACCTCGGCCAGGGGTATCGAGGGCGATTGGATACGTGGAAGGAAGGGACGAAGGGCACCGATTTCGAGATCCATGTCTATGACAAGTCCGGCCGCGAGGTGGGCATTTTCGGCAGTGACGGCTGGTTCAACAAGCACAACACCATCGGCGCGGACGTGGAAGTGCCGCCAAGCGTCGAGAATGCTCTGAAGGGGCGAGCCGTCGATACCATGCGGCGGGCCGGAAGGATCGGCCCCAGGGGGACCGAGGACATCTCCGGAGACAAATGGCAGCGCCCTCGACTTGCAGCGGAAGGTTGTAAATGAAATTTGTCAAAGCGGACTGGGATGCGGAGATGCACGGGTTCGACCTGGATCCGAGCGTCTATCTCGCCGAGCTTCAGAAGATGCGAGACGAGTTGCCGGCCGGGGCCTGGGCCTTCGCGTCCGACGCGGAGCACTACAGCATGCGCAGTAGCCGTTGCGTAAAGGATCTCGAACTGGCGGCGATCTCCGTTCCGACGGACAAGCGCGGGGTCCTGACTCTCGAATTTTCCGCCAATCAGTGGAAGCATGAATCAGGTCTTCTGATCCGGTACTCCGGGGTCTCGCACTTCTCGATCGACTACGATCAGTCGATTGACTGGATGCAGGCCGATACGGTGCTGCTCGACGAGATCCTTCCGCGCCAGGATGGTTGTCTCCATGAAATCGCTCTGACGGATGCATCGATCACTGTGCATTGCCGGGATCTTGAAGCCGTGTGGGGCGGCGCGTGAACGGTCCTGCCTCGGAGTTTCAAGCGTCGGTGTAGTCGCGGATCTCCGTGTCGCGCGCTGACGCGTTCACCGGCGGTCCACCCCGCGTGCGGCGGGCCGTCGGGCATCGGCGGTGGGGTTTGTCAGACGGGCGTGCTTTGCTGGGGGCATGATCGATGAATTTCTGGCCCGTGACCTGTCCGCCGTGGAAGAAGCCGTGCGCAAGGCGGCCGCGGTCGAGATCATGCCGAGATTCCGCCAGCTCGCCGACCACGAGGTGGACGAGAAGAGCGGCCCGCACGACCTGGTGACCGTCGCCGACCGCAAGGCCGAGGAACACCTCACCGCCGCGCTCACCCGGCTGCTGCCCGGCTCGGCGGTGGTCGGCGAGGAAGCCGTGCACGCGGACCCGGCCGTGTACGGGGCGCTGCGCGGAGACGCCCCGGTGTGGATCGTCGACCCGGTCGACGGCACCCGCCAGTTCGTCGCGGGCGACCCGAACTTCTGCACCCTGGTGGCGCTGGCCCAGCGGGGCGAGATCCTCGCCTCCTGGACCTTCGCCCCCGCGCTGGAGGAGCTGGCGACCGCCGTGCGCGGGCAGGGCGCGTACGTCAACGGCGAGCGGATACGCAGCGGTTCGCCGGAGCCGGGCGCCGCGCTGCGCGTGGCGATCGCCCACCCGCTGTACACCAGCGAGGCGGACAAGCGGACCCTGTCCCGCCTGGACGTTCCCGGGGTCGCTCCCCGCCCCTGCGGCTCGGCCGGCCTGGAGTACCTGAAGGTGGCGCGCGGCGAGATGGACGGCCTCGCCTTCACCTGGCCCTCGGCGTGGGACCACGCGGCCGGACTGCTCCTGGTCGGCGAGGCGGGCGGCGCGCAGAGCACCGTCGGCGGAGTGCCGTTCCGCGTGGACCGGGACAACGAGCTGCCGTTCGCGGTGGGCCGGGACGAGGCGACGGCGGTGCGGATCCGCGAACTGCTGCGCGGCGCGTAGCCGGACGTGGGCGCCGGGCCCCGGGCCCCGGGCCCATATCCTGGACACGATGCCGCTGCCGGACGAAGGAGTCGCAAGGTGCCGTCGATTCTCGATGCGGTCGTGGTGGGGGCGGGGCCCAATGGGCTGACGGCCGCGGTCGAACTGGCCCGACGGGGCTTCTCGGTGGCCGTGTTCGAGGCGGCCGACACCGTCGGCGGCGGGGCACGGACCGAGGAACTCACCCTCCCCGGCTTCCGGCACGACCCCTGCTCCGCGGTGCACCCGCTGGGCGCCGGCTCCCCGGTCTTCGCCACCATGCCGCTGGGGCGGTACGGGCTGGAGTGGCTGCACGCGCCGCTGCCCATGGCCCATCCCTTCGACGACGGCACCGCCGCCGTGCTCTCCCGCTCCGTCGCCGAGACGGCCGCCTCGTTCGGGCCGCGCGACGCGGGGGCCTACCGGCGGCTGGTGGCCCCGTACCTCGGCAAGTGGGACACCCTGGCCCGGGATTTCATGTCGCTGCCGTCCACCGCGCTGCCCCGGGACCCCGTCACGCTCGCCCGCTTCGGGCTCACCGGACTGCCGCCCTCCACCTGGCTGCTGCGCCGCTTCCACGAGGACCGGGCGAGGGCGCTGTTCGCCGGGCTCGTCGCGCACGTCATCGCCCCGCTCGGCGGCATCGCCACCGGCGCGGTCGGCCTGGTCTTCGCGCTCGCCGCGCACGCGAACGGCTGGCCCATGCCGCGCGGCGGCTCCCAGTCCATCTCCGACGCCCTCACCGGCTACCTGCGCGACCTCGGCGGGAGCGTCCACACCGGCTTCGAGGTCAAACGCCTCGACGACCTCCCGCCGGCCCGGGCGTACGTCTTCGACACCTCGCCGACCGCGCTGGCCCGGATCGCCCGGCTGGGGCGCGCCTACGACGGATACCGGTACGGGGCCGGAGTATTCAAGATCGACTACGCCCTGTCGGGCCCCGTCCCGTGGACCGCCGAGGCACCGCGCCGCGCCGGCACCGTCCAGATCGGGCCGCGCTCCGCCGACATCGACGCCGCCCTGCAACTGGCCTCCGGCGGGCGGGCCCCCCGCAACCCCTTCCTGATCACCGCGCAGCCCAGCCTGGTCGACCCCAGCCGGGCGCCCGAGGGCAAGCACGTGTTCTGGGCCTACGGGCACGTCCCGGCCGGCTGGGACGGCGACCTCACCGACGCCGTCGAGCGGCAGCTGGAGCGCTTCGCCCCCGGCTTCCGCGACCTGGTGCTCGCCCGCGCCACGGCCGGACCGCCGCAGCTGGCCGCCCGCAACCCCAACTACATCGGCGGGGACATCGCCTGCGGCGCCGCCTCGGGCCTCCAACTGCTGCTGAGGCCCAAGATCAGCCTGTTCCCGTACGCGACGGCCCACCCGGCGGTGTTCCTCTGCTCCTCGGCCACCCCGCCCGGCCCGGGCGTGCACGGCATGTCGGGCCACAACGCCGCGAAGGCCGTGTGGCGGCACCTGCGCGAGCGGTAGCCGCTTGCCCCGGACGGGCGATGCGCGCTCCCGGCATCGGGGAGACGATGGGGAGAGGGGCAACGGAAGGCGGTCACCATGCTGGGAGCGAGCAGGGCGTTCGGCAGCTACTCGGTGGACAGCATCGGGGCGGCGAAGGAGTTCTACGGGCAGACGCTCGGGCTGGACGTCGCCGTCGACGAGACGATGGGCATCCTGGCGGTGCACCTCGCCGGGGGCCATGACGTGATGCTCTATCCCAAGGACGACCACCAACCCGCGGGGTTCACCGTCCTCAACTTCACCGTCGACGACATCGACGAGGCCGTCGACGCCCTCGCCGCGCGCGGCGTGTCGTTCGAGGTCTACGACGGCTTCGACCAGGACGCGAAGGGCATCGCCCGCGACGCCCGGACCGGCCCTTCCATCGCCTGGTTCAAGGACCCGGCGGGCAACATCCTGTCCGTACTCCACGACGGCCCGGCGTAGCGGCGGGCCCGCGCGGCCGGAGCGGCCCGCGCGGCCGTCGGGACGCCCTACAGGTTCACGCGCTCCGCGAAGGCCTCGTACGCCGCCTCGTCGAAGAGGACGAAGCGGACCTCCTCCACGGCCGTGGCCGCCGCGCGGACCGTCTCGACCGCGATCCGGGCGCCGTCGTCCATCGGCCAGCCGTAGACGCCCGTGGAGATCGCCGGGAAGGCCACCGTACGGGCGCCCAGCTCGTCCGCCACCCGCAGCGACTCGCGGTAGCAGGAGGCGAGGAGCGCCGAGCGGTCCTCCTCGCGGGACCAGACGGGGCCCACCGTGTGGATGACCCACCGCGCCGGGAGCAGGCCCGCCGTGGTGGCGACCGCCCGGCCCGTCGCCAGGCCCTTGCCGTAGTGGGAGGCGCGCAGCGCCCGACAGGCCTGGAGGATCTCCGGCCCGCCGCGCCGGTGGATGGCGCCGTCCACACCGCCGCCCCCGAGCAGGGAGGAGTTCGCCGCGTTGACGACCGCGTCGGCCTCCTCGCCGGTGATGTCGCCCAGGACGAGTGCGATGCGGGTCATCGGGGGGTTCCCTTCGGGAGCGGTCAGGCACAGCGGGCCTCGCCCACGCTACTGCGCACGCCCCGCCGCCCCAAGGGCCGCCGCCGGACGCAGCGCCGTGCGCGGACGCCTCGGTTAGGGTGAATCGGAAGGAAGTCGGGCCCCCCGGGGTGAGGTCGGTGCGTTGGACACTTACCAGTCGACGAGCGAGGTGCCGGACCAGCCGGCGGCGGCTGTCGGGTACGCGGGCGTGCTCCGCGAACTGCTCCCGATCGCCCTGTGGCGGGAGGACGCAGACGGCCGCGTCGTCGAGTGGTCGCTGGCCGCCCAGGACCTCCTCGGGTACCGCCCCGAGGACATCATCGGCCGCCTCGGCGCCGCCGTACTCGTCCCCGACCCCAACCGCGAGCTCGCCCAGGACCTGACCCGGCGCGTCCAGGCGGGGGAGACCGTCGTCGGCACCCTCCCGGTCCGCCACCGCGACGGGCACCGGGTGGCGATGGAGATGTGGATCGTCCCCGCCGTCGACCCGCGGGGGCGCACGGGAGCCATGCTCATCGCCGTGGAGACCTCCGAGGTCCTCCACATGCGCGACTCCCTCGCCGCCCTCCAGAGCCTGTTCACCCAGTCGCCCATCGGCCTCGCCACCCTCGGCCCGGACCTGCGCTTCCTGCGGGTCAACGACGCCCTCGCCCGGATGAACGGCGTCTCCGCCGCCGACCACCTCGGCAAACGCCTCACCGAGGTGGTGCCCGGCGTCAACGCCGACGCGCTGGAGGCCACGATGCGCCAGGTCCTGGACCGGGGCACCGCCGTCGTCGACGTCCGCCGCACCGGCCGCACCCCCGCCGACCCCGACCACGACCGGACCTGGTCCTGCTCGTACGCCCCGCTGCTCGACGGGGCGGGCCGCCGGCTCGGCCTGATCGCCTCCCTCATCGACATCACCGAGGGCCAGCGGGCGCAGGCCGAGGCCGACCGGGCCCAGCGCCGCTTCGCGCTGCTGGCCGAGGCGGGCACCCGGATCGGGACCACCCTGGACCTGCGCCAGACCGCCGAGGAGATCGTGCACGTACTGGTGCCGCAGCTCGCGGACTCGGCCGACGTCCAGCTGCTGGAGGCGGTGCTCGATCCCGACGACAGCCTCGGGGCCGCCGCGGGCTCCGGCCGGGGCGTGCTGCGCCGGCTCGCCGCGGTGTTCCCCGACCCGTACGCGCCCACCGCGAGGCTGGTCCCCGGACAGACCTTCCAGATCCCGCTGGGCACCGTCTACGAGCGGGTCATCGCCGACGGGCACCCCATGAACCTGTACGTCGCCGACATCCCGGCGCTGATCACCGACCCGCGGGCCGAGGCCCTGCGCGGCTACCTCGCCACCCTCGGATCGGCCCGGATGGTGCCGCTCGTGGCGCGCGGCCGGGTGCTCGGCGCGGTCGCCGTGACCCGGCTGCGCGAGCGGGAGCCCTTCGACGGGCAGGACTGCGTCCTCATCGACGAGCTGGTGGCCCGCGCCGCCCTCAACATCGACAACGCCCGCCTCTACACCACCCAGCGGGCGGCGGCCCTCACCCTCCAGCGCAGCCTCACCAACAACGCCCTGCCGCAGGTCACCGGGCTCGAACTGACCGGCCGCTACCTGCCCGCCAGCGACCACGACGTCGGTGGCGACTGGTTCGACGTGATCCGGCTGCCCAGCGGCCGGACCGGCCTGGTCATCGGCGACGTCATGGGCCACGGCGTGCACGCGGCGGCCGTCATGGGCCAGCTCCGCACGGCGGTACGGACCCTCGCCCGCCAGGACGTGCCGCCCGCGCGGATGCTGAGCTCCCTCGACGCCGTGGTCGCGGACCTCGGCGAGGACGAGATGGCGACCTGCGTGTACGCCGTCCACGACCCGGAGTCCGGCGGCTGCGTGATCGCCCGGGCCGGCCATCCGCCGCCCGCCGTGGTCACGGCCGACGGGGAGGTCAGCTTCCTCGACGGCCCCCAGGGGACCCCGCTCGGCACGGGCGGCCACGACTTCCGCACCGAGGAGGTGCGGCTGCCGCCCGGAAGCCTGCTCGTCCTCTACACCGACGGGCTGATCGAGACCCGCCACCGGGACCTCGACGAGGGCATGGAGCAGCTCGCGGCGGCCCTGGTGGACGCCCGACAGCCCCTGGAGGCCCTGTGCGACGGGATCCTGGAGCTGCTGCTGCCGGGCGCCCCGCAGGACGACGTGGCCGTGCTGCTGGCCCGTACGGTGGCCCCGGCGCCGACGGCCGCCCCGTGAGCCGCGCCGCCGCCCCGTGAGCCGCGCCGCTGCCCGGTGAGCCGGGCCGCCGCCTCGTGAGCCCGCCGCAGCCCCCGTGAGCCCGCTGCCGGGCCGGGCGTACGGGCCCGCGGTCACCAGGCCAGGTCCTCCAGCGCGTCCAGGTCCAGCGCCGCCGACGCGGGGTCCGCGCCCCCGGTCAGCGGGACCTCGGCCCAGATGACCTTGCCGCGCTCCGTGTACCGGGTGCCCCACCGGTCCGCGTACTGCGCGACGAGGAACAGCCCGCGCCCGCCCTCGTCGGTGGTGGCCGCGTACCGCAGGTGCGGGGAGGTGCTGCTGCCGTCGGAGACCTCGCAGATCAGGCTGCGGTCGCGCAGCAGGCGCACCCGCACCGGCTGGTTCCCGTACCGGATCGCGTTGGTGACGAGCTCGCTGAGGATGAGCTCGGTGGTGAAGGCGATCTCCTCCAGCCCCCACGCGACGAGCTGCGCCGAGCCCGCGTTGCGCACCCGCGAGACCGCCGAGGGATCGCCCGGTACCTCCCACTCCGCGATCCGGTCGGGCTCCAGCCGCCGGGTGTCGGCGACCAGCAGGGCGATGTCGTCGCTCGGCGCGGGGAACAGCAGCGCGGCCAGGACGTCCGCGCACGCCTGCTCGGGGCTGCGGCCGGGCTGCGCCAGCGCCTCCCGCAGCAGCGCCTGACCGGTGTCGAAGTCCCGGTCGCGGTCCTCCAGCAGGCCGTCCGTGAACAGCGCGAGCCGGCTCCCCTCCGCCAGCCACAGCTCGGCCGTCTCGAACGGCATGCCGCCCACCCCCAGCGGCAGCCCGGCGGGCAGCTCCGGGAAGTCGACCCGCCCGTCGGGGTGGACCACGGCGGGCCCCGGATGCCCGGCGCTGGCCAGGGTGCAGCGCCCGGAGACCGGGTCGTAGACCGCGTACAGGCAGGTGGCGCCGGTGACACCGGAGCGTTCCCCGCCGCCCTCCTGGCCGCCGGAGCCGGTCTCGATCTGGTCGATCCGGTCGATCAGCTCGTCCAGGTGGCCCAGCAGCTCGTCCGGCGGCAGGTCCAGCGTGGAGAAGTTGTGCACCGCCGTGCGCAGCCGGCCCATCGTGGCCGCCGCGTGCACCCCGTGGCCCACGACGTCCCCGACGACCAGCGCCACCCGGGCTCCCGGCAGCGGGATCACGTCGAACCAGTCCCCGCCCACCCCGGCCTTCGCCGGCAGGTACCGGAACGCCACGTCCACGGCGCTCAGGTCGGGCAGCACCCGCGGCAGCAGGCTCCGCTGGAGCGCGACGGCCGTGGCGTGCTCGCGCGTGTAGCGCCGGGCGTTGTCGATGGAGACGGCGGCGCGGGCCCCCAGCTCCTCGGCGAAGGACAGGTCCTCCTCGTCGAAGGCCTCCGGGGTGTCCGCCCGCCAGAAGTTCGCCATCCCGAGGACCACCCCGCGCGCCTGGAGCGGTACGGAGATCAGCGAGTGCAGCCCGTACTCCAGGGCGATCCGGGTGCCCTCGTGGTCCTGGGCCCGCCAGCCGAAGGCCCCGTTCAGATCGGCCGCGAGCACCGCCCGCCCGGCGTCCAGCGCCGCCGCCATCGGCGCGGTCGGCACCACGAACCGGATGATGTCGCCGACCGGCTGGAGCGGCTGGTCGGTGCGGATCCCGCTCATCGCGGCCCGGCGCATCTGCGTGTACGCGCCGCCCGCGGCCGAGGGTTCCTCGCCGTGCAGCACCGGCTCCAGCAGCTCCACGGTCACGAAGTCCGCGAACCGCGGCACCGCCACCTCCGACAGCTCCTCGGCGGTGCGCACCACGTCCAGGGTCGTCCCGATGCTCACCCCGGCCTCGTACAGCAGCTGGAGCCGGCCCCGGGCCACCTCGGCGCGGCCGGAGAGCGAGGCGAGTTCGGTGGTGTCGCGCAGGGTCATCACGGTGCCCGGGGGCATGCCCGCGTACGGCTTGGTGGGGCGTACGTTCACGGCCAGCAGCCGGTCACCCGCCAGGTGCACCTCGTCCGTCGCGACCCGCCCGGACCCCAGCAGCGCGGTCGTGCGCGGGTCGAGACCCAGGTCGCCCACGCTCCGTCCCTCGGCGTCGGGCGGCAGGGCCAGCAGCCGCCGCGCCTCGTCGTTGGCCAGGATGAGCCGGCGGTCGGAGTCGATGATGAGCACGCCCTCGCGCACGGCGTGCAGAACCGCCTCGTGGTGCTCGTTCCTCCGGGTCATCTCGGCCTCGCCCAGACCCCGGGTCTGGCGCCGCAGCCGCCGGCTGACGAGCGCGGCGCCCCCGGTGCCGAGCACCAGCGCGCCTGCGGCGGCCCCGAGCAGCAGCGGGAGCTGCTTGCCGACCACGGTGGAGACGTTCTCGATCTCGATGCCCGTGCCGACCAGACCGACGACGGCGCCGCTCGCGTTGCGCACGGGGGCCACGGCGCGGACCGCGTCGCTCGGCGTGCCCTTGAAGACCTCGGTGAAGGTCTGCCCGTGCACGGCCCGGGACAGGTCGCCGGTGGCGCGCCGGCCGATCAGCTGGGGCCTGGAGTCGGTGTAGCGGATCCCGTCGGTGCTCATGACGGAGATGAAGTCCACGCCGGAGGCCCGGCGGGCGGAGTCGGCGAGCGGCTGGAGCTCGGTGGTGGGATTCGGCGCCTTCAGCGCCTGCGGGAGACCGGGCGCGTGCGCGAAGGCCTCGGCGGCGGCGAGCGAGCGGTCGCGGGCGTCGCGCTCGCTGTCGTACCGCGCCTGGTAGACGAGGGCCAGGGTGGCCGCGGCGATCAGCAGGACCACGATGACGGCCTGAAGGACGAACACCTGACCGGCGACGCTGCGCAGCGCGCGTGACAGGCGCGCGGGCAGGACCGCCGCCGGGTGCCCGGCCGACTGCGGGGGCGGTGTCACCGGTGATCCCCTGGGTCGGCCAAAACGTCCTGTCATGAGCCATTTCTAACACTGTCGGGGAAGTGAGGGGACGGCGTGCCGATCAGGCAGGGTTCGCCCTGGTGGCAGACGCCGGGGTGGCGGTGGCCGCCGCGCGGTACGCGCGCGGGCCGAGGCCGACGTACGCGGTGAAATGCTGGCGGAAGGTTACCTCGCTCGCGAACCCGGCCCGCCGGGCCACCTCCGGGACCGGGTGGTCGGTGCGCTCCAGGAGCCGGCGGGCCGCGTCGAGGCGGTGGTTCAGCAGCCACCGGTGCGGGGTGGTGCCGGTGGCCGCCGCGAAGTGCCGGGCGAAGCTGCGCGGGGACATCCCGGCCCAGCCGGCCAGGGTGGCCACGTCCAGCGGCTCGTGCAGCCGCAGCAGCGCCCGCTCCCGGACCGCGGCCAGCGCCTCCGCGGTCCGGTCGGCCGCCGGGGTGGGCCGGTCCAGGTACTGGGCGTGGTCGCCGGTGCGGAAGGGGCCCGTCACCATCGAGCGGGCGATCGCGGCGGCGGCCTCCGCGCCGTGGGCCTCGCGGACCAGGTGCAGGCAGAGGTCGATCCCGGACGCCACCCCGGCGGAGGTCCACAGCCCGTCGTCCGCCACGTACAGCGGGGCGTCCTCCACCAGCACCCCCGGGTGGCGGGCGGCCAGCAGCGGGGCCAGCGACCAGTGCGTCACCGCCCGGCGGCCCTCCAGCAGCCCGGCCTCGGCCAGGATGAACGCGCCCGCGCACAGCGCGGCCACCGGCACGCCCCGGGCGTGCGCCTCCCGCAGCGCGGCGAGGACCGGCTCCGGCGTCGGCGCCGAGGGCTCGGCCAGCGCCGGTACGACGACCAGGTCGGCCCCGGCGAGCCAGTCGAGCCCCCGGTCCGGCGCCAGCGTCAGCCCGCCGGGCAGCTCGATCGGCCCGGCGTCCAGGGCGCAGCGGCGCAGCTCGAAGGGCGGGACCCCGAGTCCGCGGCGGTCGGACCCCCACACCTCGGTGATGACGGCCAGGTCGAAGCTGCGGATCCCGGGCTGGACGACGATCGCGACGCGGTGCATGAGCCCAGTGTGCGCGCTCCGCCGCCGATCCTGCCAGCCTGGCAGGATCCCATCGATCCGGGACCGCAGGGCCGCTGTCGCGTGCACCCTCCCGCCGGACAGCATGGAGCCATGAACGACACCGAGTTCCACCTCGCCGACAACGCCGCCCTGCTGGTCATCGACGTCCAGAAGGGCTTCGACGACGCCCCGTTCTGGGGGCCCCGCAACAACCCCGCTGCCGAGGCCAACATCGCCGCCCTGATGGACGCGTGGGAGGCGACGGGCCGCCCGCTGGTCCTCGTACGGCACACCTCCGTGAGCCCCGGCTCCGTACTGGCGGCCGGCCACCCCGGCCACGCGTTCAAGGACTTCGTCGAGGAGCGGGGCGGGCGGGCGGCCCTGCGGGTCGACAAGACCGTGAACTCCTCCTTCTACGGGACGCCCGACCTCGCCGAATGGCTCACCGCCCAGGGCGTGGGCCAGCTGGTGGTGGCCGGGATCCAGACCAACATGTGCGTCGAGACCACCGCCCGGATGGCCGGGAACCTGGGCTACGACGTCCTCGTCCCGCTCGACGCCACGCACACCTTCGACCTGAGCGCCGGCCCCCAGGGCCCGGCCCTCACCGCGGAGCAGCTGGCCACCGCCACGGCCGTCAACCTCCAGGGCGGCGGCTTCGCCCGCGTGACCACCACGGAGGCCCTGCTGGCCGCGGCCCCCGCCCCCGCGACCGCCTGACCCCCTCCGGGCGCTCCCGGCCGGCGCTAGACTTGATGTCGGAAAACCGCCAGCCTCCACGCCGGCCGGCCGGGATCCTGGAGCCATGTACACCGACACCGACCGTTGCGTACGGGCCGTGCGGTCGAAGGACGCCCGCTTCGACGGATGGTTCTTCACCGCCGTGCGGACCACCGGGATCTACTGCCGGCCCAGCTGCCCCGCGGTGCCGCCCAAGGTCGAGAACATGACCTTCCTCCCCAGCGCCGCCGCCTGCCAGCAGGCCGGGTTCCGCGCCTGCAAGCGGTGCCGGCCCGACACCTCCCCGGGATCCCCCGAGTGGAACGCCCGGGCCGACGCCGTCGCCCGCGCCATGCGGCTCATCCAGGACGGCGTCGTGGACCGCGAGGGCGTCCCCGGCCTCGCGGCCCGCCTCGGCTACTCCGCCCGCCAGGTGGAACGGCAGCTGGGCGCCGAGCTCGGGGCCGGGCCCCTCGCCCTGGCCCGGGCGCAGCGCGCGCAGACCGCCCGGCTGCTCATCGAGACCTCCGCGCTCCCCATGGGCGACATCGCCTTCGCCGCCGGGTTCTCCTCCATCCGCACCTTCAACGACACCGTCCGCGAGGTGTTCGCCCTGGCGCCCGGCGAGCTGCGCCGGCGCGCCGAGAAGGCGCACCCCCACCAGCGGCCCCAGGTGCCCGGGACCATCGCGCTGCGGCTGCCCTACCGGGCCCCGCTCAACCCCGACAACCTCTTCGGGCACCTCGCCGCGACCGCCGTCCCCGGCGTCGAGGAGTGGCGGGCCGGGGCGTACCGCCGGACCCTGCGGCTCCCGTACGGCACCGGCGTCGTCGCGCTCACCCCGCGGCCCGACCACATCGGCTGCCAGCTGGCCCTGACCGACCTGCGCGACCTGACGATCGCCATCAGCCGCTGCCGCTGGATGCTCGACCTCGACGCCGACCCGGAGGCCGTGGACGACCAGCTGCGCTCCGACCCGCTGCTCGCCCCGCTCGTCGACAAGGCCCCCGGCCGCCGGGTTCCCCGTACGGTCGACGCGGCGGAGTTCGCCGTACGCGCCGTCCTCGGCCAGCAGGTGTCCACCGCCGCCGCGCGGACCCACGCCGCCAGGCTGGTCACCGCGTACGGCGAGCCGGTGACCGACCCCGACCCCGAGGGCGGGCTGACCCACCTGTTCCCCTCGTCGCAGGCGCTCGCCGCGCTGGACCCGCAGTCCCTGGCCCTGCCGCGCAGCCGCCGCACCACGCTCACCACCCTGGTCTCGGCGCTCGCCGACGGATCGCTGCCGCTGGGCATCGACAGCGACTGGGAGGACGCCCGCGCCCGGCTGAACGCCCTGCCCGGGTTCGGGCCGTGGACCACCGAGGTCATCGCGATGCGCGCGCTCGGCGACCCGGACGCGTTCCTCGCGTCCGACCTGGGCGTCCGCAAGGCCGCGAAGGAGCTCGGACTGCCCTCCACCCCGGCCGCGCTGACGGCCCGGGCGGCGCACTGGCGGCCCTGGCGCGCCTACGCCGTGCAGTACCTGTGGGCCACCGACGGCCACCCCATCAACCGCCTGCCCGTCTGAGGAGTACGACCCGTCATGAACAGCAAGCAGCACACCGTCGTCGACAGCCCCTACGGCCCGCTCACCCTGGTCGCCTCGGACGGCGTCCTCAGCGGCCTCTACATGACCGGCCAGCGCCACCGTCCCGCCGAGGAGTCCTTCGGCGAGCGCGTCGCGGCCGGCGAGGAGCCGTTCCCGGCCGTGGTGGCGCAGCTGACCGCGTACTTCGCCGGCGAACTCACCGAGTTCACCGTCCCCGTCCGGCTGGAGGGCACGGAGTTCCAGCGCAGCGTGTGGGAGCAGCTGGTGCGCATCCCGTACGGCGAGACCTGGTCGTACGGGGAACTCGCCGCCCGGCTCGGCAAGCCGAACGCCTCGCGCGCGGTGGGCCTGGCCAACGGGAAGAACCCGGTCGGCATCATCGTCCCCTGCCACCGCGTGATCGGCGCCTCGGGCGGCATGACCGGCTACGGCGGCGGGGTCGACCGCAAGGTCCGGCTGCTGGACTTCGAGGCCGGGAGCCGCGCGTAACGGAGGCCGGCCCGGCCTGGACCGGGTCTGGGCCCGGCCTGGACCGGCCTCAGACCACCATCAGCGGGACCAGCAGGGCGAACGCCGCGCCGGCCTCCACCGCGTACCCGTAGAGCGAGGGGTGCTGGACCGGCGCGGCGAGCAGGACCAGGCTCTGCTGTGCGGTGGCGGCCTTCACCCACTCCTCGTCGGCGCCGAGGTTGCCCTCGTACCAGCCCTCGCAGGAGCCGGGGCCGGTGACGGCCAGGAAGTCGTCCTCGCGGCGGTAGAGGGCCCGCCAGCCGGGGGCCGGGACCGACCAGCCGTCGAAGTCGGTGAACTGGGCCCAGCCGCCGTCGCGGATGGCGGTGTCGAAGAGCCAGACCGGCATGCCCTCCGGGGTGACTTCACCGCCGGCCTGTTCCTCGGTGGTGAAGTGGACCATGGGCAGGGCGTCGGGCCCGTCGGCGGTGCTCGGCCAGGCGTACATGGTGATCATGTGCTGATTCTGTCCTGCTCTCGATGGGTGCCGTACGGCCGGTGGCCCCAGGGCCTGTCTTTCGGATCAGGCCCTACGTGGCCGCCGGACGCCGGCCGTTCTCCAGTTCCGCGGTTCCCTCGCCGGAGGTGAGGACCCGGTACGCCTCTTCGGCGCGCAGACCGAGCGCCCCCGGGAGGTAGGCGGTGAGCTCGGCGGGCTCGACCATCCGCCAGGAGAGCAGCTCCTCGTCCTGGAGCGTGATCGCGGCGAGCCGCGCCTCGTCCAGTACGCCCCCGTCGTAGACGTAGGCGACCAGCGGCGGGCGGGCGCTGCCGAGCACCCAGTCGACGGCGAGGAGCCGCCCGAGCGGCAGGTCGAGGCCGATCTCCTCGGCGCTCTCGCGGCGGGCCGCCGCACGCGGGGACTCGCCCAGGTCGGACTCGATCGTGCCGCCCGGCAGGGCCCAGCCCTCGCGGTAGTTGGGCTCGACCAGCAGGACCCGGCCGGCGGCGTCGAGGTAGAGCGCGGCGGCGCCGGCCAGTACCCGGGGCAGGCTCGCGATGTACGTGGCGTAGTCATCCGTGGTGGTCACCCGGCAACCCTACCCAGGCGCCCGCACCGCAAGGACTACGGCTCCGGGGTACCCGCGTCGTCGTCCCCCCGGCCCGCCCGGCCCGGTCCGGCGACGCGGCGCAGCCGGTGGTGGCGGGCCGGGCCCTGCTCGGTGAGGGCGTCGCCGACCATCGCCCTGACCGCGTCGCGCATGCCGTGCAGGGGGTGGTGGCGGGCGGGGCCCGCGCCGGGGTCCTGGCGCAGCTCTGTGACCAGGGCCCAGCACAGCAGCAGCATGACGAGGACGAAGGGCAGCGCGACCAGGATGGTGGCGGTCTGCAGGGACTTCAGGCCGCCCGCGACGAGGAGGACGGCGGCGACCGCCGCCATCAGGATGCCCCAGGTGACGACGAGCCAGGTGGGCGGGTTCAGGGAGCCGCGGCTGGTGAGCGAGCCCATCACCAGCGAGGCCGAGTCGGCGCTGGTGACGAAGTAGGTCATGACCAGGACCATCGCGACGTACGAGGTGAGCGTGCCCAGCGGGAGCGCGTCGAGCATCGCGAAGAGGGAGGCCTCGGCCCCGTCCTTGACCTTCACGGCGAGGTCCGCGGCGCCGGTGGAGTCGAGGCGGATCGCGGTGCCGCCCATGACGCAGAACCAGACGGCGGTGGCACCGCTGGGGACCAGCAGGACGCCGATCAGGAACTCGCGGATGGTGCGGCCGCGGGAGATGCGGGCGATGAAGGTGCCGACGAAGGGGGCCCAGGAGAGCCACCAGGCCCAGTAGAAGATCGTCCACGCGCCGAGCCAGGCGCTGTCGGTGAACGCCCCGGTACGGGTGGCCATGGGCAGCAGTTCGTGGAGGTAGCTGCCGACGCTCGCGGGGATCACGTCGAGGACGTAGACGGTCGGGCCGAGGACGAACACGAAGAGCATCAGCGCGGCGGCGAGCACGAGGTTGATGGTGCTGAGCCATTTGACGCCCTTGTGGAGGCCGGAGAAGGCCGAGACCACGAAGGCGGCGGACAGCGAGGCGATGATGACGAGCTGGACCGCGGTGGAGTTCTGGGTCCCGGCGGTGAGGCTGAGCCCCTCGGCGACCTGGAGCGCGCCGAGGCCGAGGCTGGTGGCGGTGCCGAAGACGGTGGCGAAGACGGCGAGCAGGTCCACGGCCCTGCCGGGCCAGCCGTCGGCCCGCTCCTGGCCCATCAGCGGGACGAAGGCGGAGCTGAGCCGGTTGCCGCGGCCCTTGCGGAAGGTCGCGTAGGCGAGGGCGAGGCCGGCGATGCCGTAGATCGCCCAGGGGGTGAGGGTCCAGTGGAAGAAGGAGTAGTCGAGGGCCGCCTGGGCGGCGGCCCCGGTGCCGGGGGCGGCGCCCGAGGAGGGCGGCGGGTTCAGGTAGTGGGTCAGGGGCTCGCCGACCCCGTAGAACATCAGGCCGATGCCCATGCCGGCGCTGAACATCATCGCGATCCACGCGAGGTTGGTGAACTCCGGCTCGGAGTCGTCGGCGCCGAGCCGGATGCGGCCGAAGCGGCTGATGGCGAGGACGACGCACATGACGAGGAACACGTCGGCGGCGATCACGAACAGCCAGGCGAAATTGGCGAGCACCCACGCGAGGGCGGCGGCGGACGCGGTGTCGAAGGAGTCCTTGCCGAGCGCCGCCCAGGCGACGACGGCGAGCACGGCGATCACTCCGATGGCGACGAGGCTGAGGTCGGGGGTGCCGTCCGCGCCGCCCGGGCTGCTCCCACCTGGGGGTTCCGGAGGTGACTGGGCCAGTGATTCCGTACTCATGCGGCCACACTATGCAGGCGTATATCCGTATTTAGGGATATGGCGCGCCGGGTGTGGCCCAGGCCACGCATGGGCATAGGAGGATCCTCCGGATACGCTCATGGGGGCGCGACTGCACTGTTCGATAGCAAGGGATCAGCAAGGTGACGAACGGAGCAGTAACTGAGACCGCGCGCGTGCTCATCGCCGCGGACAAATTCAAGGGCTCGCTCACGGCCGTTCAGGTCGCGGAGCGGGTGACGGCCGGGCTCCGCCGGGCCGTACCGGGCGTGGAGGTCGAGACCCTCCCCGTCGCGGACGGCGGGGACGGTACGGTCGCGGCCGCCGTCGCGGCCGGCTTCGAACGCCGGGAGGTACGGGTCACCGGGCCGCTCGGCGACGAGGTGACGGCGGCGTTCGCGCTGCGCGACGGCACCGCGGTGGTCGAGATGGCGGAGGCCTCCGGGCTCCAGCTGCTGCCGGCGGGTGTCTTCGCCCCGCTGACGGCGACCACGTACGGCTCCGGCGAGGTGCTGAAGGCCGCGCTGGACGCGGGCGCCCGCTCGATCGTGTTCGGCGTGGGCGGCAGCGCCACCACCGACGGCGGCGCGGGCATGCTGGCCGCGCTGGGAGCGGTGTTCCTGGACGGGAACGGCGAGCCGGTCGGTCCGGGCGGCGGCGCGCTGGCCGAGCTGGCCTCGGCGGACCTCTCCGGGGTCGACCCGCGCTTCGCGGAGGTCGAGTTCGTCCTGGCGAGCGACGTGGACAACCCGCTGACCGGCCCGAAGGGCGCCCCGGCGGTCTACGGACCGCAGAAGGGGGCCTCGCCGCAGGACGTGGCGACGCTGGACGCGGCGCTGGCGCACTTCGCGGTGGTCCTGGCGAAGGCGATCGGCCCGAAGGCCGCCGAGCTGGCGGCCTCCCCGGGCGCGGGCGGCGCGGGCGGCATCGGCTACGGTGCGCTGCTGCTCGGCGCGTCGTTCCGCCCCGGCATCGAGCTGATGCTGGACGTACTGGGCTTCGCGCCGGCCCTGGAGCGGGCCACGCTGGTGATCACCGGTGAGGGCTCGCTGGACGAGCAGACCCTGCACGGCAAGGCCCCGGCGGGCGTCGCGGCCGCGGCCCGCGCGGCGGGCAAGGAGGTCGTGGCGGTCTGCGGCCGCCTCCTGCTGGAGCCCGAGGCGCTCCGGGCGGCCGGGATCCGGCGGGCGTACCCGCTGACGGAGATCGAGCCGGACCCGGCGAAGTGCATCGCCAACGCGGGCCCGCTGCTGGAGCGGGTCGCGGCCGCCATCGCCGCCGACACCCTCTGACCCTCCCGGCCCGGAGGCCCGGCACCCACCAGGGCGCCGGGCCTCCGCCGTCTCCCGGCCCTGCCGGGCTTCCCGGGCCTTGCCGTACCCAGGCCCTGCCGGGCTCGCCGGGCCTTGCCGTCCCACGGTCCTGCCGGGCTCGCCGGGCCTTGCCGTCCCACGGTCCTGCCGGGCTCGCCGGGTCCTGCCGCCCCCGGTCCTGCCGGGCTTCCCGGGCCCTGCCGTCCCACGGCCCTGCCGGTCTCCCCGGGCCCTGCCGTCCCCCGGTCCTGCCGGGCTCGCCGGGTCCTGCCGTCCCCGGGCCCTGCTGGGCTTCCCGGGCTCCGCGGGCGCCCGCGGGCCCCACGAACGCGGAGGGGCCCGCGCGGTACGCGTAAGGGGCCCCGGTTTGCGGAAGGCCCCGGTAGGCGGACGGGACCGCGCGGCACGCGGAAGCCCCCGGTTTGCGGAAGCCCCGATTCGCGTAGGGGGCCGCGGTACGCGGAAGGGCCCCCGGTGCCTTGGCGGCATCGGGGGCCCTTCGTGGTGCGCGTGGCCCCGGCTAGGGGATCTGCGTCGCGCGCGCCTCGCGGCGGTTGTGACGGAACGTGTTCGCCCGACGGGTCGTCGCGAACAGCGGGATCGTCGCCGCCAGAGCGATCTGCAGCGCGCAGCCCGTCTGGAGCAACAGCTGGCCGCCCGGCGCGTCGAACGCCCAGGCCGCGAGCAGGCCCATGGCACCCACGATCCAGCTCAGCATCGCCACCGCGAGGACACCCCGCGGCTTCGGGTACTCGACCCGGCTCACCATGAGCCACGCCACACCGATGATCGCCAGCAGCGTCGGGATGAACTTCAGCTCCAGCAGCACGATCGAGACGACCGTCAGCGCGCCGAAGGGGCTCGGCATGCCCTGGAACATGCCGTCCTTCATCGTCACGCAGCTGAATCTGGCGAGGCGCAGGACGACCGCCAGCAGCACCACGATGGCCGCCAGCGCGGACATCTTCTGGTGCGCGTCATCGGCGACCATGCCGTAGACCAGCACGAAGTACGCCGGCGCCAGCCCGAAGCTGATCAGGTCGGACAGGTTGTCCAGCTCCGCGCCCATCGGCGAGCTGCGCAGCTTCCGGGCGACGATGCCGTCGAAGAGGTCGAAGACCGCCGCGAGGAGCATCAGTATCACCGCGGTCGCCGCGCTGTGCCGGGCCATGCCCGACTCGCCGCTGCCGGTGAGGTGCGGAATGAGGATTCCGGTGGTGGTGAAGTACACCGCCATGAATCCGCACGTGGCGTTACCGAGGGTGAGCGTGTCCGCTATCGACAGCCGCAGGGACAGCGGCATGTCGTCCTCGGGGGACTCCTCCTCGGCGGGCTCGGGAACCCAGCCCTGCGACGGGGTCGAGGGCGTCGAGGGGGTTTCAGGGTCAGTCACGGTCAATTCGGGTCACCCCCGCGGTGGTGGCCTGTCCGACCTCGACCGCGACTTCGACGCCCTCGGGGAGGTAGATGTCGACGCGGGAGCCGAAGCGGATCAGACCGATGCGTTCGCCCTGCTCCACCTTGGTGCCGGCCGGCAGGTACGGGACGATGCGTCGCGCGACGGCGCCGGCGATCTGCACCATCTCGATGTCGCCGAGCTCGGTGTCGAAGTGCCAGACGACGCGCTCGTTGTTCTCGCTCTCCTTGTTGAACGCCGGGACGAACCCGCCGGGGATGTGCTCCACGGACGTCACCGTGCCGGCCAGCGGCGCGCGGTTGACGTGGACGTTCAGAGGGCTCATGAAGATCGCGACGCGGGTACGCCCGTCCTTCCACGGCATGATGCTCTGCACCACACCGTCGGCGGGCGAGATGACACGGCCCTGGGTGATCTCACGCTCGGGGTCGCGGAAGAACCACAGCATGCCCGCCGCGAGAGCGGTGGCGGGCACGGCCGCGGCGGCCCAGCGTCCGGACTTGCGGGCCCGGGTGAGGCTGAGCGCCGCGGTGGCGACGGTCGGCAGGAGCCACGGCGATGCTCCGCGTGCGAGACGTCCGTTCAGGAAGCCGACGCGAGGTGCAGAGGTTTGGCTGTGGGGCATGGATGACCTTCGTAGCGGGTGATTGCCGCGCCGCAAACGGGGGGACGGGACGGCGGCTTTCCTGGAATGCTATCGGTTGCGCGCAACAACTGGGCAAGCCAGAAGCCGAGTCGATGGCCGTCGGCCAGTGACTGGCAGTGACTCTTTTGCGACGAACCCCAGAAGGATTCGCCGCAAAAGGTACATTCAGCCCTGGAGTCGGTACTCCTCGAGCAGGCGTCGCCCGATGATCATTTTCTGGATCTCGGCGGTACCTTCACCGATCAGGAGCATGGGGGCTTCCCGGTAGAGGCGCTCGATCTCGTACTCCTTCGAGAAGCCGTAGCCACCGTGGATACGGAAGGCGTCCTCCACCACCTCCTTGCAGTACTCGGAGGCGAGGTACTTCGCCATCCCTGCTTCGAGGTCGTTTCGTTCCCCAGAGTCCTTTTTGCGTGCTGCATTGACCATCATCGCATGGGCGGCTTCGACCTTGGTAGCCATCTCGGCCAGCTTGAACTGGATTGCCTGGTGCTCGGCGATCGCCTTGCCGAAAGTGTGACGTTGCTGGGCATAAGAGACACCCAGCTCGAAAGCACGCTGAGCGACGCCACAGCCACGCGCGGCCACGTTCACGCGGCCGACCTCGACCCCGTCCATCATTTGGTAAAACCCTCGGCCCGTCTGGCCTCCGAGCACGCGATTGGCCGGAATGCGCAGTCCGTCCATGATGAGCTCGGTCGTGTCGACGCCCTTGTAGCCCATCTTGTCGATCTTGCCCGGAATGGTCAGGCCCGGACGGACCTCACCGAAGCCCGGCTCCTTCTCGATGAGGAAGGTCGTCATCGACTTGTGGGGCGCCGTGCCCTCGGGGTGTCCTTCGTCACTCCGGACCAGAACGGCCACCAGGGTCGACGATCCGCCGTTCGTGAGCCACATCTTCTGGCCGTTCAGGACGTACTCGTCGCCGTCCTTCACCGCCTTGGACGTGATGGCCGACACGTCCGAGCCCAGCGCCGGCTCGGACATCGAGAACGCGCCGCGCACCTCGCCCAGCGCCATCCGGGGGAGGAAGTGGTCCTTCTGCTCCTGCGTGCCGTGCTGCTTGAGCATGTACGCCACGATGAAGTGGGTGTTGATGATGCCCGAGACGGACATCCAGCCACGCGCTATCTCCTCGACACACAGCGCGTAGGTGAGCAACGACTCACCCAGGCCGCCGTACTCCTCGGGAATCATCAGCCCGAACAGGCCGAGTTCCTTGAGGCCGTCGACGATCTGCTGCGGGTACTCGTCACGGTGTTCGAGTTCCGTCGCGACCGGGATGATCTCCTTGTCGACGAACTCCCGGACGGTCTTCAGGATCTCCCGCTGGACGTCGGTGAGCCCGGCGGTCTGGGCGAGTCGGGCCATGGCTACTTCCCCTGTTCCTTCAGCTGCGGGCGGCCGGGCTGTTCGCCGCCGCGCTCCTTGATGTACGTCTCGGTCGGGACCATCACCTTGCGCCGGAAGACGCAGACGAGGGTGCCGTCCTGCTTGTAGCCCTTGGTCTCCACGTAGACGATGCCGCGGTCGTTCTTCGACTTCGACGGGGTCTTGTCGAGGACCGTGGTCTCGCCGTAGATCGTGTCGCCGTGGAAGGTGGGCGCCACGTGCCGCAGGGACTCGATCTCCAGGTTGGCGATGGCCTTCCCGGAGACGTCCGGCACCGACATGCCGAGCAGCAGGGAATAGATGTAATTGCCCACGACCACGTTCTTGCCGAAGTCGGTCGTGTTCTCGGCGTAGTTGCTGTCCATGTGGAGCGGGTGGTGGTTCATGGTCAGCAGACAGAAGAGGTGGTCGTCGTACTCCGTGACCGTCTTCCCGGGCCAGTGCTTGTAGACCGCGCCGACCTCGAACTCTTCGTACGTGCGTCCGAACTGCATGGTCCTAGGCCTCCGGGATCTCGAACTTGGTGGTGCGCCGCATCCCGGCCGCGCGGCCCTTGCCCGCGATGACCAGGGCCATCTTGCGGCTGGCCTCGTCGATCATCTCGTCGCCGAGCATCGCCGAGCCCTTCTTGCCGCCGGCCTCGGAGGTGCACCAGTCGTAGGCGTCGAGGATCAGCTCGGCGTGGTCGTAGTCCTCCTGGGAGGGCGAGAAGACCTCGTTCGCCGCGTCGACCTGGCCCGGGTGCAGCACCCACTTGCCGTCGAAGCCCAGCGCCGCCGCCCGGCCGGCCACCTCGCGGTACGCGTCCACGTCGCGGATCTGCAGGAAGGGGCCGTCGATCGCCTGGAGGTCGTGCGTGCGGGCCGCCATCAGGATCCGCATCAGGATGTAGTGGTAGGCGTCCGCCGGGTAGCCGGGCGGCTGCATGCCCACGACCAGGGACTTCATGTTGATGGAGGCCATGAAGTCGGCCGGCCCGAAGATGATGGTCTCCAGCCGCGGCGAGGCGGCGGCGATCGCGTCGACGTTGACCAGGCCCTTGGCGTTCTCGATCTGCGCCTCGATGCCGATCTTGCCGACCTCGAAGCCCATGGTCTTCTCGATCTGGGTCAGCAGCAGGTCCAGCGCCACGACCTGCTGGGCGTCCTGGACCTTCGGCAGCATGATGCAGTCGAGGTTCTGGCCGGCGCCCTCGACGACCGTGATGACGTCCCGGTACGTCCAGTGCGTGGTCCAGTCGTTGACGCGCACGACCCGGGTCTTGCCCGTCCAGTCGCCGTTGTTCAGCGCGTCCACGATCGTGTGGCGGGCGCCTTCCTTGGCGAGCGGGGCGCAGGCGTCCTCCAGGTCGAGGAAGACCTGGTCGGCCGGCAGGCCCTGGGCCTTCTCCAGGAACCGCGGGTTCGAGCCGGGAACCGCGAGGCAGGAGCGGCGCGGCCGCAGCCGGTTGACCGGGGACGAGGGCGTGGTCATGCGGGGACCTCCAGAGGGTCGAGCTTGTTCGCTTTCCGGATCTCGTCGACGATACGGCCGATGATCTCCGTGATACCGAAGTCCTTGGGTGTGAAGACGGCCGCGACTCCGGCCGCCTTGAGCGCGATGGCGTCGGCATTCGGAATGATGCCGCCGAGGACGACGGGTATGTCACCCGCCCCCGCCGCGCGGAGGCGTTCCAGCACGTCCGGGACGAGCGCGCTGTGCGACCCGGACAGGATGGACAGTCCCACGCAGTGGACGTCCTCGGCCAGCGCCGCCGTCGAGATCTCCTCGGGCGTCAGCCGGATGCCCTGGTAGACCACCTCGAAGCCGGCGTCACGGGCCCGCACGGCGATCTGTTCGGCGCCGTTGGAATGCCCGTCCAGGCCGGGCTTGCCGACCAGCAGCCGCAGCCGCCCGGAGCCCAGGTCCTCGGCGGTACGGGAGACCTTCGCGCGGACCAGGGCCATCGGCGTGCCCTCCTCGGCGGTGACGGCCACCGGGGCGGAGGAGACCCCGGTCGGGGCGCGGAACTCGCCGAACACCTCGCGCAGGGCGCTCGACCACTCGCCGGTGGTGACACCGGCCCGGGCGCACTCCAGGGTGGCCTCCATCAGGTTCTCGGTCCCGGCCGCGGCCTCCTTCAGCCGGTCCAGGGCCTGCATCACCGTCGGGAAGACGAACGGGTCCCCGTCCCCCTGCCGGTCCGAGGACTCCTGGCGCTCGGCGCGCCAGCGGCCGATGCGCTCCACGGTCAGCGCCTCGACGGCCGCGTCGACCGTCATGATGGCGCCGTCCAGGTCGGCGGTGAGGGGGTTCTCCTCGGTCTGCTGGTAGCAGTTGACGCCGACGATCTTGTCCTCGCCGGCCTCGATCCGGGCGCGCCGCTCGGCGTGCGAGGAGACCAGCTGGGACTTGAGGTACCCGGACTCGACGGCGGCCATCGCGCCGCCCATCTCCTGGATCCGGTCGATCTCGGCCAGGCAGTCGGCGACCAGGGAGTCGACTTTGGCCTCGATGACGTGGGATCCGGCGAAGATGTCCTCGTACTCCAGCAGGTCGCTCTCGTGCGCCAGGACCTGCTGGATGCGCAGCGACCACTGCTGGTCCCAGGGCCGGGGCAGGCCCAGCGCCTCGTTCCAGGCCGGCAGCTGAACGGCGCGGGCGCGGGCGTCCTTGGAGAGGGTGACCGCCAGCATCTCCAGGACGATGCGCTGGACGTTGTTCTCCGGCTGCGCCTCGGTCAGGCCGAGCGAGTTGACCTGGACGCCGTACCGGAAGCGGCGCTGCTTGTCGTTCTCGATGCCGTAGCGCTCGCGGGTGACCTTGTCCCAGATGCGGCCGAAGGCGCGCATCTTGCACATCTCCTCGATGAAGCGGACGCCCGCGTTCACGAAGAACGAGATGCGGGCGACCACTTCGCCGAAGCGCTCCTCGGGCACCTGCCCCGAGTCGCGCACCGAGTCGAGCACGGCGATCGCGGTCGACATCGCGTACGAGATCTCCTGGACCGGGGTGGCCCCGGCCTCCTGGAGGTGGTACGAGCAGATGTTGATCGGGTTCCACTTCGGGATGTGGTTGACCGTGTACGCGATCATGTCCGTCGTCAGGCGGAGCGAGGGCCCGGGCGGGAAGACGTGCGTCCCGCGCGAGAGGTACTCCTTGACGATGTCGTTCTGCGTGGTGCCCTGGAGCTGGGCGATGTCCGCGCCCTGCTCCTCGGCTGCCACCTGGTAGAGCGCCAGCAGCCACATGGCGGTGGCGTTGATCGTCATCGAGGTGTTCATCTGCTCCAGGGGGATGTCCTGGAACAGCCGCCGCATGTCGCCCAGATGGGAGACCGGGACCCCGACCCGGCCGACCTCGCCGCGGGCGAGGATGTGGTCGGGGTCGTAGCCGGTCTGCGTCGGCAGGTCGAACGCGACCGACAGGCCGGTCTGGCCCTTGGCGAGGTTGCGGCGGTACAGCTCGTTGGACGCCTCGGCCGTGGAGTGGCCGGCGTACGTCCGCATGAGCCACGGACGGTCTTTCTGGCGCTCTGTCATCTCAGGCTGTCCCTTTGGCCCTTGAACGATCTCAGACGTTGCGGAAGCGGTTGATCGCGTCGAGGTGCGTCGCGCGCATCTCGTGGTCGCGCACGCCCAGGCCCTCCTCGGGCGCCAGCGCCAGGACGCCGACCTTGCCCTGGTGGAGGTTGCGGTGGACGTCGTACGCGGCCTGGCCGGTCTCCTCCAGGGAGTAGACCTTCGAGAGGGTGGGGTGGATCTTGCCCTTCGAGATCAGGCGGTTGGCCTCCCAGGCCTCGCGGTAGTTCGCGAAGTGCGAGCCGATGATCCGCTTGAGCGACATCCACAGGTAGCGGTTGTCGTACTCGTGCATGTAGCCCGAGGTCGAGGCGCAGGTGGTGATGGTGCCGCCCTTGCGGGTGACGTAGACGCTCGCGCCGAAGGTCTCGCGGCCGGGGTGCTCGAAGACGATGTCGATGTCCTCGCCGCCGGTCAGCTCGCGGATGCGCTTGCCGAAGCGCTTCCACTCCTTGGGGTCCTGGGTGTGTTCGTCCTTCCAGAACGTGTAGCCCTCGGCATTGCGGTCGATGATCGAGGTCGCGCCCATCTTCCGGCAGATCTCCGCCTTCTGCTCGCTGGAGACGACACAGATCGGGTTGGCGCCGCCGGCCAGGGCGAACTGGGTGGCGTACGAGCCGAGGCCGCCGCTGGCGCCCCAGATCAGGACGTTGTCGCCCTGCTTCATGCCGGCGCCGTTGCGGGAGACCAGCTGGCGGTAGGCGGTGGAGTTGACCAGGCCGGGGGAGGCGGCCTCCTCCCAGCTGAGGTGGTCGGGCTTGGGCATCAGCTGGTTCGACTTGACGAGGGCGATCTCCGCCAGGCCGCCGAAGTTGGTCTCGAAGCCCCAGATGCGCTGCTCGGGGTCGAGCATCGTGTCGTTGTGGCCGTCGGAGGACTCCAGCTCGACCGAGAGGCAGTGGGCGACGACCTCGTCGCCCGGCTTCCAGGAGTTGACGCCGGGGCCGGTGCGCAGCACGACGCCCGCGAGGTCGGAGCCGATGACGTGGTACGGGAGGTCGTGGCGCTTGCTGAGGTCGCTCAGCTTGCCGTAACGCTCCAGGAAGCTGAAGGTCGACACCGGCTCGAAGATCGACGTCCAGACCGAGTTGTAGTTGACCGAGGAGGCCATGACGGCCACCAGGGCCTCGCCCGGGCCGAGTTCGGGGACCGGGACCTGGTCGAGGTGCAGGGACTTGCGGGGGTCCTTCTCGCGGGTGGTGAGCCCCGCGAACATCTCCGCCTCGTCCTTGTGCACGGTGATCGCGCGGTAGGAGTCGGGGAGCGGCAGGGCCGCGAAGTCGTCGGTGGTGGCGGCCTGCGACTGGATCGCGTCCAGGATGTCCTTCACGGTGTGCCTCCGGCGAGCGCTGAGGGTGCGCTGAGGGATACGCGAGTGCGTTCGGATCTGGTGTGGTGCTGCGAGGTGCCGTCGGATCGGCGGAGCGTGGAGCGGGCGACGCCTGTGGTGGGGCGCGTGCCCAGGCCTGGTGACGCAGGCATCCGGGGCGCGTCCCACCACCGGGTAGGGCGGGGGTCGCGGGGACGTCCGGACACATTCAACGTATGGCACCCCGTGTCACTCAGCAAGGCACCGCGTGCCAAAACTTTCTCTCATTTGCCGATTGACCTGCGCAGATGAGCGATGATCGATCAGAGTTACCGATGAGTAGGGGCAAGTCGGACAAACGAAAGCGGCCGCCCCCTGGACGGGAGCGGCCGCTGTGACGTGCGTGACTACTGCTTGTTCCTCAGTGCTTCCTCGATGGTCCGCATGACCTCGTCCAGCGGGGCGTCCGTACGGGCCACCGCCACCAGTACCTCGCCCCGCGTACGGACCTCCGCCGGCGCGGCCGGGGCCGCCGCCGCGTTCTGGGTGCGGCCCGCGCCGATCCCCGAGCCGAAGGTCTTGCGCACGATCGAGAAGGCGTGGTCCAGCTCCGCCTCCACGTCCCCCTGGCCGCCCGCCCGCAGCCAGCGCCGCAGCACGTGGTTGTGCGCCGTGACGACCGCGGAGGCGGCCACCTCGGCCAGCAGCGGATCGTCGTTGCCGTCGTGGTGGTCCTGCTCGTCGAAGTGGGCCAGCAGGTAGCGGGTGAACAGCCGCTCGTACCGGGCCACCGAGGCGATCTCCCGCTCCCGCAGCGCCGGCACCTCGCGGGTGAGCCGGTAGCGCTCCACCGACACCGCCGGCGAGGCGGCGTACATCTTCATGACTTCCTTGATCCCGCGGCACACCGTGTCGAGCGGGTGCTCGTGCGCCGGGGCCACGTCCAGCACCGCCTCGGCGCGGGTCAGGGTGTCGTCGTGATCGGGGAAGATCGCCTCTTCCTTGGAGCGGAAGTGCCGGAAGAAGGTCCGGCGGGCGACCCCGGCGGTCGCGGCGATCTCGTCGACCGTCGTCGCCTCGTACCCCTTGGTCGCGAACAGCTCCATCGCGGCCGCGGCGAGCTCGCGGCGCATCTTGAGCCGCTGTGCGGCCGCCTTGGTGCCGGCCGGGCTCTCCTGGGAGTCGGAAGCCGTGGCGGCGCGGGGCGAGGACTTGGCGGGCTGGGACATAGAGCGAAAGTACTTCATTCGCGCCGGGGAGCGCGCCTGAGGGGGGCGGGACAGGGGTGGATGCGGGGGAGGGCCGGCACTGGGCACACAGTGCTCGTCGGGAGGGCCCGTCCGCCGTGAGGGTCCGGCGGACCCGAGCAGCCCTCCCCACGCATCCGGCTCGGTCGCCTCTGGGGCGGGGCGCGGCTTACCGGCGGGCGTACTCACGGAATCCGCGGCCGGTCTTCCGGCCCAGGCAGCCCGCCGCCACCAGGTGCTCCAGCAGCGCCGACGGGGCCAGGCCCGGGTCGCGGAACTCCTGGTGCAGGACCTTCTCGATGGCCAGCGACACGTCCAGGCCGACCACGTCGAGGAGCTCGAAGGGACCCATCGGGTAGCCGCCGCCCAGCTTCATCGCGGCGTCGATCTCGTCGATCCCCGCGTAGTGCTGCTCGACCATCTTGATCGCGTTGTTCAGGTACGGGAACAGCAGCGCGTTCACGATGAAGCCCGCCCGGTCCCCGCAGTCCACCGGGTGCTTGCGCACCTTCACACAGACCTCGCGGACCGTGGCGTGCACGTCGTCGGCCGTCAGGACCGTACGGACCACCTCGACCAGCTTCATGGCCGGCGCCGGGTTGAAGAAGTGCATGCCGATCACGTCGTGCGGGCGCGAGGTCGCCCGGGCGACGGCGATCACCGGCAGCGAGGAGGTGGTCGTGGCCAGCACCGCGCCCGGCTTGCAGACCTTGTCCAGGCCCGCGAACAGCTCCTGCTTGACCGCCAGGTCCTCGGCGACGGCCTCCACGGCCAGGTCCACGTCGGCGAACGCGTCGAGCGAGCCCGCCGGGGTGATCAGGCCGAGGGTGTGTGCCGCGGCCTCCTCGGTCAGCCGGCCCTTGGACACCGCACGGCCCAAGGACTTGCCGATCGCGGCCTTCGCGGCATCGGCCTTCTCCTGGCTGCGGGCAGCCAGCACGACCGGGTAGCCGGCCTGCGCGAAGACCTGGGCGATACCGCTCGCCATCGTGCCGGAGCCGGCGACGCCGACCGAGGAGACCGGGCGGCTCGCGCCCAGCAGGGTCCCGTCCAGCGGGGTCTGGAGGTCGCGGACGACCACCGTGCTGCCCGGGGCCTCGTACGTGTAGAACCCGCGCCCGGACTTCTGCCCGGTCAGGCCGGCCTCGGCGAGGTGGCCGAGGATCGGGGCCGGGGCGTGCAGCCGGTCGCCGGAGGAGGCGTACATGGCCTCCAGGACGGTACGGGCCGTGTCCACGCCGATCAGGTCGAGCAGCGCGAGCGGGCCCATCGGCAGACCGCAGCCGAGCCGCATCGCCGCGTCGATGTCCTCGCGGGAGGCGTACTTCGACTCGTACATCGCGGCGGCCTGGTTCAGGTAGCCGAAGAGCAGGCCGTCGGCGACGAAACCGGGCCGGTCGCCGACCGCGACGGGCTCCTTGCCGAGCTCGCGGGCCAGCTCGGTGACCGCCTCGACGGCCGGCGGCGCGGTCAGGACGCTGGAGACGATCTCGACCAGCTTCATCGCCGGGGCCGGGTTGAAGAAGTGCAGGCCCAGCACCCGCTCGGGGTGCTGCGACTCGGCGGCCATACGGGTCACCGAGAGGGCGTTGGTACCGGTGGCCAGGATGGTGTCGGGCCGGACGATCGCGTCGAGTTCGCGGAACAGCCGCTGCTTGATCTCGTAGTTCTCCGGGACGACCTCGATCACGAGGTCGGCGTCGGCCGCGGCGCTCAGCTCGGTGAAGGTGCGGAAGCGGGCGAGCACGCCCTCCCGCTCCTGCTCGGTCAGGCGCTCCCTGGTGACGGAGCGGGCCGTGGCGGCCGCGAGGGCGGCGGTGGCGCGGCGGGTGGCGGTGTCGCTGATGTCGATGCCGATGACCTCGCGGCCGGCTCGGGCGAGGACCTCGGCGATGCCGGTGCCCATCGTGCCGAGGCCGACGACGGCGATGGTCTGGAGGGTGGACTGACTGGACGGACGGTCCATCGCGGGACTCCAGTGAATGAGGGTGACGACTGGGGGAGGCGCGCGGCTGCACGGCACGCGGCCTGAGATTCCGCACAAAATGCCCGAAAAAAGGGGGCGGAGAACGGCGGACCCTGTCCCGGGGATCGCGCCGAGCGCATGAAGACCGGTACCTGGATGGATCGCTGGTACCGAACCGAACCGACTGGTACGGGGTGGCTGCGTCACCAGGCCGGCCCCGTACGTGTTGAAGCGAGCGTAACCCGCGGGTAACTGGCGCGCCAGGGCGCGGAGATGTGACCTGTACCGCCCAAATGTACCGATCATCGATCATCGATCATCAGCCCTCGGATCGTCAACGGGAGCGCGTCACCCATCTCGGAGAATCCGGCGTGGCGCCGGCGCCGTCGCCCTAGGGTGGCCGCGTGAACGACGTGCTGGAGCGCCTGCGGACCGAATCCGGACAGTCGACGGAGTACGAGGAACTGCTCACGGCGGACCCGGACGCCCTGGCCGCCTCGCTGACCTCGGCCGGGCGGCCGCTGTGGGCCCGCGAACTCGCCGCGTACCGGCTGGGGCTGGCCGGGGACCGGCGGGCCTTCGAGCCGCTGGTGCTGCTGCTGAACCACCGGGACGCGCCGCGCTGCGCCGCCGCCGCGGCGGCCCTGGCCGTGCTCGACGACCCCCGCACCGCCCGCGCGGCGGCCGCCCTCGCGACGAACGGCCTGCGCACCGCCTACGCCCTGCACCCGGTCCGGCTGCTCAGCGCCCTGCGCGCACCGGAGTCGGCGCCGGCCCTCATCGCCACCCTGTCGCGGCTGCTGGCCCCGAACGACCCGTACTGGCGCGTCGCCCTGGCCTGCGTCGAGGGCCTCGGCGCCCTCGCCGACCCCCGCGCCCGCGAGGTCCTCGTCCGCGCCCAGTCCCACCCCCGGCTGGCGGTGGCGGCGACGGACGCCCTGCGCGGGCTGTCCCGGCCTCAGGCCTGATCCGGCCCCGGCGCCGAACCCGGCCCCGGCTCCGGCCGCGCCGGGACGATCGCGAAGGCCTCGACCTCCACCTGCCGGGCCTGGGCGGCGGCGTCGCCCGCGCCCGCCACCTCACCCTTCTCGTCGAGGGCGCACTGCCCCGATCCTCGCCCGGAGTCCGTCAGCCGCGGAACCCCAGCAGGCCGTGGAGGGCCGCGCCGCCCGCCGAGGCCGGGACCGCCCGGGTCAGCGCCGCCGGCTTCGGGGCCGGCTGGGCGGCGCAGGTGGCGTCCGCGGCCTTCCCGGTGCGCAGGTACGCCGACACCTTCTCGTCCAGGCACTTGTTGCCCGCCAGCGAGATCCCGTGGTTGCCGCCGCCCTCCTCGACCACCAGCGCCGCGCCCTTCAGCTTCTCCTTCATCGTCAGCGCGCCCCCGAACGGCGTCGCCGCGTCCTGCGTCGCCTGGAGCAGCAGGGCGGGCGGGAGGTCGGCGTTGGTCACGTCCGGCGCCGCCAGCGGCTCCGTCGGCCAGAACGCGCACGGCGCGTTGTACCAGGCGTTGTTCCAGGTCATGAAGGGCGCCTTGGCGTGCGTCGCCCACATGTCCGCGCGCCAGGTGTTCCAGTCCTTCGGCCAGGCCGAGTCCCGGCACTGCACCGCCGAGTACACGCTGTAGCTGTTGCCCGCCGAGGGCTCCACCGCCCCGAACCGCTCGTACGCCGCCACCAGCGGCTTCGGGTCGTTCTCCACCGCGTACGCCGAGAAGGCCTCCGCCAGGTTCGGCCAGTAGCCGTTGTAGTAGCCGCCCGGCATGTACGTGTCCTCCAGCTCGGACGGGCCCACCTTGCCCCCGGCCGGGCTCTCGCGCAGCGCCTCGCGCATCGCGTACCAGAGGTTCTCCACCCGCGCCGGGTCGGTGCCGAGGCGGTACTTCTCGTCGTACTGGGCCACCCAGGCCAGGAACGCCTTGTGGCGGGCGTCGAAGGCCTGGTCCTGGGCGAGGTTGTCCTCGTACCAGACCCCGCTCGGGTCCACCACGGAGTCCAGGACGAGCCGGTGCACCCGGGCCGGGTGGAGCCGGGCGTACACGGCGCCCAGATAGGTCCCGTACGAGTAGCCGAAGTAGCTGATCTTCGGCGCGCCCAGCGCGGTGCGCAGCGCCTCCAGGTCCCGGGCGGCGGAGACCGTGCCGATGTACGGGAGGACGTCCGCGTGCTTGCTCCGGCAGGACTCGGTGAAGGCCTTGACCCGGTCCAGGTTGGCCTCCTCGGTCCGCGGGTCACGCGGCACGGAATCCGGCCGTACGGGGGCGAAGTGGTTCGCGCCGCAGTTCAGGACGGGCTCGCTCTTGCCGACGCCCCGCGGGTCGAAGCCGATCACGTCGAACTGGGCGGCGACGTCCTTCGGCAGCGTCGCGGCGACGTACCCGGCGAGGCCGCGCCCGCTGCCGCCGGGGCCGCCGGGGTTGACCAGCAGTGGCCCTTGCGAGGTGGCGGCGGTGTGCGGGACGCGGGTCAGGGCGAGGGTGATCTGCCGCCCGCCCGGCCGGTCGTGGTCGAGCGGGACCTTGAGGGAGGCGCACTGGAGGGTGGGGTAGCGGGGCGTCGAGCAGCCCGTCCAGCTGACCGAGGCGGCCTTCGCGCCCGGCGGGGCGGCGGCGGCCGTGACGCTGGCGGGGCTCGCCAGGGTCGCGGCGACGGTGGCGACGGAGACCGACACGAGGACGGCGGCGCGCTTGGTGACGGGGCGGTTCGTGGAGCGGAGCATGAGGGCCTCCCAGCCGAGGGTTCTGGGCGGAATCGTCCCGGAACCGGCGCCGCGAAGGCGGGATTGTGCCTCCTATTGGCCCGATGTGATGACCCGTCTCCCGCCGGCCGCGCTCACAGGAGGGTGAGCTGGGTCGGTCCGGCGGGCGCGGCCCCGGCCGGGCGCTCGGGGACGAGGGCCCGGCGGGAGGCGCCGCGCCGGGACGGCCCGATGCCGAATTCGGCCGCGAGTTCGTGGACTTGGCGGGTGATCTGCCGCTGGTACCAGGTGGGCGCGTAGGAGCCGCCCGCGTACATCCGCTCGTACCGCTCCACCAGGTGCGGGTGGTGGCTGCCCAGCCAGGCCGTGAACCACTCCCGCGCCCCGGGCCGCAGATGGAGTACCAGGGGTGTCACGGAGGTCGCGCCGGACTCCGCGACCGCCCGGACGGTGGTCCGCAGCTGCTCCGGCGCGTCCCCGAGGAAGGGGATGACGGGGGCCATCAGCACCCCGCACTCGATCCCGGCGTCGGTGAGGGTCCGTACCGCGTTCAGCCGGCTCGCGGGGGAGGGCGCACCGGGCTCCACGGTCCGCCACAGGGCGGTGTCGGTGAAGCCGACGGAGACCGAGACGCCGATGTCGGTGACCTCGGCGGCCTGCCGCAGGAGGGGGAGGTCGCGCAGGATCAGCGTGCCCTTGGTGAGGATGGAGAAGGGGTTGGCGCGGTCGCGCAGCGCCTCGATGATCCCGGGCATCAGCCGGTAGCGGCCCTCGGCGCGCTGGTAGCAGTCGACGTTGGTGCCCATGGCGATGTGCGCGCCGCTCCAGCGGGGCGCGCCGAGCTCCTTGCGCAGCAGCTCGGGGGCGTTGGTCTTGACGACGATCTGGGAGTCGAAGCCGATGCCGGTGTCGAGGTCGAGGTAGCCGTGCGTCTTGCGGGCGAAGCAGTACACGCAGGCGTGGCTGCACCCCCGGTACGGGTTCACCGTCCATTCGAACGGCATCCGCGAGGCGCCGGGCACCCGGTTCAAGGCGGAGCGGGCCCGGACCTCGTGGAAGGTGATGCCGCGGAACTCGGGAGTGTCGAAGGTGCGGGTGACGACGGACCCGGCCCCGAAGAGCGCTCCCGTCCTCTCCTCGGTCCCGTCGGTCAGATTGTCCCAGCGCATGAGCGCCTCCCTCGGTAGCTCCGACCGAGAATAGAACAAACGTTCCCATGATCGTGCGGCGGTCGTCGCACGCCGCGTCAGGTCCCGCGCGTGACCCGGATTTGGGCGCCCGCCCCGGAGGTGGTTGGCTTGCGGCCGACGAGCGAGAACAACTGCTGGAGGAACAGCCATGGCGCAGGTCGAGGCCACCACGGAGCGGATCATCGCGGCCGACGCGGAGACGGTGTTCGACGCGCTCGCGGACTACGCCGGGACCCGGGGGAAGCTGCTCCCCGAGCACTTCAGCGAGTACGAGGTGCGCGAGGGCGGCGACGGCGAGGGCACCCTCGTCCACTGGAAGCTCCAGGCCACCAGCAAGCGCGTCCGCGACTGCCTTCTGGAGGTCACCGAGCCCACCGACGGCCAGCTGGTGGAGAAGGACCGCAACTCCTCGATGGTCACCACCTGGGTCGTCACCCCGGCCGGCGAGGGCAAGTCCAAGGCCGTGGTCACCACCGTGTGGAACGGCGCCGGCGGCATCGGAGGCTTCTTCGAGCGCACCTTCGCGCCCAAGGGCCTCGGCCGGATCTACGACACGCTGCTGGCCAACCTGGCCACCGAAGTCGAGGCCTGACCGAGCCCGCCCCGGCCCCGCCCGGCGGCCGCCCCGGCGCCGGGCGGTGACGGTACGGGGCCGGCTCACCGGATCGGGTGGACTTCCCGGCCGGGCCGCCGGGCCGCCGGGCCGTCGGACGGCGTGGGCCCGCGACGTCCGCCCGGGCAGGACCTAGGGTGGGGATCTGCGTGGACGGCACCCGTCCGTGTCGTCCGCGCCGCGCGCAGCCGACCGCCTGGGGGCCCGATGAAGATCCTCATCTCCGCCGACATGGAAGGCGCCACGGGCGTCACCTGGCCCGAGGACGTGATCCCCGGAGCCTCCCAGTGGGAGCGCTGCCGGGGCCTGTTCACCTCCGACGTGAACGCCGCCGTCCTCGGCTTCTTCGACGGCGGCGCCGACGAGGTCCTCATCAACGAAGCGCACTGGACCATGCGCAACCTGCTGCTGGAGAAGCTGGACGCGCGGGCGGAACTGCTCACCGGCCGCCACAAGACCCTCTCCATGGTCGAGGGCGTCCAGCACGGTGACGTCGACGGCGTCGCCTTCGTCGGCTACCACACCGGCGCCGGCGCCGAGGGAGTCCTCGCCCACACCTACCTCGCCAATTCCATCACCGGGGTCTGGGTCAACGGGGTCCGGGCGAGCGAGGGCCTGCTCAACGCCCATGTCGTCGCCGAGTACGGCGTCCCGGTCGTCCTGGTCACCGGCGACGACCTGACCTGCATGGACGCCGCCGGCTACGCCCCGGACGCGGTGACCGTCGCCGTCAAGGACCACGTCTCGCGCTACGCGGCCGTCTGCCGCACCCCCGCCCGTACGGCCGCCGACATCCGGGCCGCCGCCCAGCAGGCAACCGCGCTGGCGGTCCGTCACGAACCCCTGTACGCGGGCCCGTTCACCGTCGAGGTCGAGTTCGACGCCGAGCACCTGACGCTGGCCGCGACCGTGGTCCCCGGCGTCGAACGCAGCGGGGAGCGCCGGGTCGCGTACACCAGCGAGACGATGTACGAGGGGATCCGGGCCTTCAAGGCGGTCACGACGGTCGTCTCGAACGCCGTGGAGGAGCAATATGGATGACATGCACCCAACGGATGGCTCCGCCGGCGCGGCACTCGACGCGGCGGCGTTCGACGAGGCGGTCGAGTTCACCTCCGGGCTGATCCGGATCGACACGACCAACCGGGGCGGCGGCGACTGCCGGGAGCGGCCCGCCGCCGAGTACGTCGCCGAGCGGCTCGCCGGCGCCGGGCTGGAACCGGTCCTGCTGGAGCGCACCCCGGGCCGCACCAACGTGGTGGCCCGCATCGAGGGCACCGACCCCGCCGCCGAGGCCCTCCTCGTCCACGGCCACCTCGACGTCGTGCCCGCCGAGGCCGCCGAATGGAGCGTGCACCCCTTCTCCGGGGAGGTCCGGGACGGGGTGGTCTGGGGCCGCGGGGCCGTGGACATGAAGAACATGGACGCGATGGTGCTGGCCGTCGTCCGGGCCTGGGCCCGCCGGGGCGTACGGCCGCGCCGGGACGTCGTGATCGCCTACACCGCCGACGAGGAGGACAGCGCGGTCGACGGCTCGGGCTTCCTCGCCGACCGGCACCCGCACCTCTTCGAGGGCTGTACGGAGGGCCTCGGCGAATCCGGCGCCTTCACCCTGCACCCCGCCCCGGGCCGGGCGCTCTACCCCATCGCCGCCGGTGAACGCGGCACCGCCTGGCTGAAGCTGACCGCGCGCGGCACCGTCGGGCACGGCTCCAAGCCCAACCGGGCCAACGCGGTCACCCGGCTCGCGGCCGCCGTGTCCCGGATCGGCGCGTACGAATGGCCGGTGCGGCTCACCGGCACCGTCGCCGCCTGCCTCACCGAACTCGCCGCCCAGCAGGGCCTGTCGGTCGACCCGCGCGCACGGGACTTCGACCTCGACGGGTTCCTCGACAAGCTCGGACCGGCCGCCGTCCTCGTCGAGGCGACGGTACGCAACAGCGCCAACCCGACGATGCTCAGCGCCGGTTACAAGCTCAACGTGATCCCCGGGGAGGCCACCGCCCACGTGGACGGCCGGATGCTGCCGGGCGGCGAGGCCGAGTTCATCGCCACCCTCGACGAGCTCACCGGCCCCGACGTGCGCTGGGAGTTCCACCACCGGGAGGTGGCCCTCGAAGCCCCGGTGGACGGGCGGACGTACGCCGTCCTGCGCGAGTCGGTGGAGCGCTTCGACCCCGGGGCGCGCGTGGTGCCGTTCTGCATGGCGGGCGGCACCGACGCCAAGCAGTTCTCCCGCCTCGGGATCACCGGCTACGGCTTCTCGCCGCTCAGGCTGCCGCCCGGCTTCGACTACTGGTCCCTCTTCCACGGCGTGGACGAGCGGGTCCCGGTGGACGCCCTGCACTTCGGCGTCCGCGTCCTCGACCACGCGCTGCGGACCCTGTGATGGCCCTGCCGGCCGGCGCCGCGGCGACCACGCGGCCCTACGGGACCTGGCCCTCGCCCATCGACGCCGGACTCGCCGCCTCCCTCGACGGACGCCCCGAGTACCTCGGCGCGGTCGGCCCCGAGCTGTGGTGGACCGAGCCCCGCCCGCAGGAGTCCGGGCGCCGCACCCTGGTGCGCCGGCCGGCCGGCGGCGGCCCCGGGGCCTCGGTGCTGCCCGCGCCGTGGAACGTGCGCAGCCGGGTCACCGAGTACGGCGGCCTGCCCTGGGCCGGGGCCCCGCGGGCCGAAGGCGGCCCGCTGCTGGTCTTCGTGCACTTCGCCGACCAGCGGCTGTACGCGTACGAGCCGGACGCCCCCGAGGGCGCCGGGCCGCGCCCGCTGACCCCGCTCTCCGCCGTCGGCGGCGGGCTGCGCTGGGCCGACCCGGTGCTGCGGGGCGAGGAGGTCTGGTGCGTGCTGGAAGAGTTCACCGGGCCCGCGCCGACCGATGTGCGCCGGGTGCTCGCCGCCGTGCCGCTGGACGGGTCGGCGGCCGAAGCGCGGTCCCTCGTACGGGAGCTGACGGACGACCGGCACCGGTTCAGCACCGGTCCCCGGCTGTCCCCGGACGGCCGGTACGCGGCCCGGCTGGTGTGGGACCACCCCCGGATGCCGTGGGAGGGCACCGAACTGCTGCTCGCCGAGGTCAGCGCGGCCGGGGAGCTCGGCCCGGCCCGTACCGTGCTCGGCGGCCCCGACGAGGCGGTGGCCCAGGTGGAGTGGGCGCCCGACGGGACCCTCCTCGCGGTGAGCGACCGCGGCGGCTGGTGGAACCCGTACCGGGTGGACCCGGCGACCGGCGGGGCGGTCAACCTGTGCCCCCGGGAAGAGGAGTTCGGCGGCGCGCTGTGGAAGCCGGGGCTCCGCTGGCTGGCGCCGCTGCCCGACGGGCTGATCGCCGTCCTGCACGGGCAGGGCTCCGCGGTGCTCGGCGTGCTCGACCCGGAGAGCGGCGACCTGGTGGACGCCGCCGGGCCGTGGACGGCCTGGCAGCCCACCCTGGCCGTCAGCGGGCCGCGGGTGTACGGGGTGGCAGCCAGCCCGCGCAGCGGCTACGAGGTGGTGGAGCTGGACACCGGGACGGGCCACGCCCGGGTCGTCGGCGCCCCGGCCGCCGACCCCGTGGACCCGGCCCACTACCCGGAGCCGCAGAGCCGCACCTTCCTCGGTCCGGGCGGCCGGGAGGTGCACGCCCACGTCTACCCGCCGCACCACCCCGCGGTACGGGCCCCGGCGGACGAACTGCCCCCGTACGTGGTGTGGGCGCACGGCGGTCCCACCGACCACGTACCGCCCGTACTGGACCTGCACATCGCCTACTTCACCTCGCGCGGCATCGGCGTGGTCGAGGTGAACTACGGCGGCTCGACGGGCTACGGGCGCGCCTACCGCGAGCGGCTGCGCGAGCAGTGGGGCGTCGTGGACGTGGAGGACTGCGCGGCCGTCGCCCGCGCGCTGGCCGCCGAGGGGACGGCCGACCCGGCCCGGCTCGCGATCCGCGGCGGCAGCGCGGGCGGCTGGACGGCCGCGGCCTCGCTGGCCGCCACCGACGTGTACGCCTGCGGGACGATCAGCTATCCGGTGCTGGACCTGATCGCCTTCGCCGAGGAGACCCACGACCTGGAGTCCCGCTACATCGACAGCCTGGCCGGTCCGCCGCAGACCCTGGCCGTGCGCGGCCGCGAGCGCTCCCCGGTGGCCCGCGCCGACCGGATCACCGCGCCGTTCGTCCTGCTCCAGGGGCTGGACGACCCGATCTGCCCGCCGGCCCAGGCGGAGCGGCTGCTCGCGGCGCTGCGCGGCCGCTCGGTCCCGCACGCGTACCTCACCTTCGAGGGCGAGGGCCACGGCTTCCGGCGCGCGGAGACCATGGTCCGGGCGCTGGAGGCGGAACTGTCGCTGTACGCGCAGGTGTTCGGGATCGAGCGGCCCGACGTGCCGAAGCTGGGGCTGTCCCTGGAGCCGTGACCCGAGGGAGCCGCCGCGGGCCGCCGCGCGCGAGCTGCCGCGAGCCGTTGCGCTACGCCCCGTGCAGCCACACCCGGAGCGGGCCGATCGGGGCGAAGCCGTGGCGGGTGGCGGTGGCCAGGTCGTCGCCGGACTCGTAGCCGACGAGCGGCAGGCCGGGCCAGAGGGCGGCGAGGGTTGCGACGGCGCCCGTCCAGGCCTCGTCGGGCGGGGTGCCGGGGGCGGAGAACACGTTGGAGATCCCGACGACCGGGCCGGTACGGTTCGCGGCGGCCCCGGCCAGGATGCGGCCGTCGGCGTCCCGGCCGGCGAGGAAGGCGAACTCCGGTGCCAGCAGGCCGGGGTGGAAGAGCCCGGTGCTCTCCTCGCCGTCCCAGGCCCGCTCCCACGCGACCAGCTCCTCGGCGGTGGCGACACGGGTCCAGCGCAGGGACGGCGCCGCGGCCGGCGGCGGGACGGGGGCGCGGTGGATCCACCGCGCCTCGAACAGGACCCCGAACCCCGCGGGGCCGAGGTCGAGCGCGGCGAAGCTGTCCTTGACGGAGCAGCCGGGCGCGGCGGTGTCCACCGCGGCGAGCAGGGCCGCGGCCGGGGCGTCGCGCGTGAGGGTGACGGCGTCCGGGTAGTACGGCGGGGTGCGGCGCGCGCTGGCCCAGGCGGTCTCGGTGAATCCGCCTTCGCGGGTGACCGCCGCGCACCATTCGGCGTTGTTGCGTGCCGCCGATCGCAGCAGTTCTTCGGTGTCCGGGGTGATGATCACATGGGGGAGCCTGCCATACGCCCTAGCCTGGGGCGATGTCATATGTCAGCTACCTCACGGAAGGCGAGCGGGTCGGGCTGCGCCCCTTCCGGCTCGCCGACGGCCCCGAGTTCACCACGCACGCGCACGAGAGCCGGCACCTGCACCGGCCGTGGCTGTTCCCGCCCACCACCGCCCGGGAGTACGAGCCCTACGCGGCGCGGCTGATCGAGGACGGGACCCGGGCCGGGTTCCTGGTCTGCGAGCGGGCCACCGGCGCCATCGCCGGGTTCGTCAACGTCAACAACATCGTGCACGGGGCGTTCCGGTGCGGGGCGCTCGGCTACGGTGCCTTCGCGCACGCGGCGGGCCGCGGACTGTTCCGCGAGGCGCTGGGGCTGGTGATCGGCCACGCGTTCGCCCCGGCGGCCGACGGCGGCCTCGGGCTGCACCGCCTGGAGGCGAACGTCCAGCCGGGCAACACGGCGTCCATCGCCCTGGTCCGCGGCCGGGGCTTCCGGCTGGAAGGGCTCTCGCCGGACTTCCTGTACATCGACGGGGCCTGGCGCGACCACGAACGATGGGCGATCACCGCCGAAATGTCCGGCGGTCCCGAAGGCGCCGATCACGCGGGATGAGGCGGACGCGAAGCCCGGTGCTCCTAGGCCGCCCGCCCGGCCTGGTGGCGGCGGCGTTCGCGCAGGGCTCGGCCGGGGCCAGGGCTTTGCGTAATCCTGACCGGTGATGATCCGCGGAACCCCTGTGCAGCGACCGGTACGGCGTGTTCCATTCCTTTATGGCCACCACCGTCCGCCGCGCCGTACTCTCCCTGCCCGCCGCCCCGTTGGGCCCGGACAACCCGCTGCCCGCCCTCCGCGCGCCCGACGGCGTCCACGTCCTGGACGAGCGCTCCCAGGGCGGCCTGCCCCGCGACATGGCACGCCAGATCGGGTACGGGCCGCTGCGCTCGCTGCTCCCCGTCCAGGTCCGGGACGGCTACGGGCGGGAGCGCGCCGAGCGCGACTTCGAGGCGGTCGTCATGGAGAACGCGCACCTGCGGGTCACCGTGCTGCCCGGCCTCGGCGGCCGCGTGCACTCCCTCGTCCACCTCCCGACCGGTCGCGAACTGCTCTACCGCAACCCGGTGTTCCAGCCCGCCAACTTCGCGCTCAACGGCGCCTGGTTCTCCGGCGGCATCGAGTGGAACATCGGTGCCACCGGCCACACCACCCTCTCCTGCGCCCCCCTGCACGCCGCGCTCGTCCCCGCGCCCGACGGGGGCGTGCTGGTGCGGCTGTGGGAGTGGGAGCGGCTGCGCGACCTGCCCTTCCAGGTGGACCTGTGGCTGCCCGAGGACTCCGAGTTCCTCTACGTCGGCGTCCGCGTCCGCAACCCGCACGAGCGGCCCGCGCCCGTGTACTGGTGGTCCAACACCGCCGTCCCCGAGGACCCCGGCACCCGGGTGCTCGCCCCGGCCGACGAGGCCTGGCACTTCGGGTACGAGCGCGCGCTGCGGCGGATCCCCGTACCCGACCGGGAGGGCGCCGACCGCACGTACCCGGGGCGCAGCGCGTACCCGGCCGACTTCTTCTACGAGGTGCGCGAGGGGGAGCGGCCCTGGATCGCCTCCCTCGACGCCGACGGGGCGGGGCTGGCGCAGACCTCGACGGCGCGGCTGCGCGGCCGCAAGCTCTTCGTGTGGGGCGCGGGCGAGGGGGGCCGGCGCTGGCAGGAGTGGCTGACCGAGCCCGGCTCCGGCGGCTACGCGGAGATCCAGGCCGGCCTCGCCCGGACCCAGCTGGAACACGTACGGCTGGAGGGCGGGGCGGAGTTCAGCTGGCTGGAGGCGTACGGGCCGCTGGCCGCCGACCCGGCGGCGGTGCACGGCGCCGACTGGCCCGCGGCGCGCGGCGCGGCCTCGGCGGCCCTGGACGCCGCCCTGCCGCGGGAGCGGGTGGACGCGGCGTACGAGGCGTGGCGCGGCTGCGCCGACACCGAGCCGGGGGAGCGGCTGGCGACGGGCTCGGGCTGGGGGGCGCTGGAGGTGCTGTGCGGCGGGCACGAGCTGCCGGGCACGCCGTTCGAGACGGCCGCGCTGGGCGCGGACCAGGCCCCCTGGCTGGAACTGTGGCGGACGGGCGTCTTCCCGGCGCCCCGGCGGGTCGTACCGCCGGGGCCGACCCTGGTGGCCGCGCACTGGCGGGACATGCTGGAGACCGCTCCGGCGGATCCGCTGACCGAGTACCACCTGGGCGTGGCGCAGTGGCACGCCGGGGACGTGGCGCAGGCGGTGCGCAGCTGGGAGCGCGGGCTGGCGCTGGCGCCCTCGCGGTGGCCGCTGCTGCGGTGCCTGGCGATGGCGGAGGCGCTGGCCGGGGACCCGGAGCGGGCGGCCGACGGCTATGCGGAGGCGTTCGCGGACCTGGCCGAGGAGAGCCGCGGGGGCGAGGCCTGGACGGCCGCCGAGTCCGCGCTGGGGCGGGAGGCGATGACGGCCCTGCTGGCGGCGGGGCGCCCGCCGCAGGCCCGCGCGGTGTGGGACCGCCTGCGGCCGGCCCTGCGCGAACAGGGCCGGTTCCGGCTGCTGGCCGCCCGGCTGCTGGCGGCGGAGGGCCACGCGGGCGCGGCCCGGCGGGTCTTCGAGGAGGGCTTCGAACTGCCGGACCTCCGCGAGGGCGAGGAGGTCCTCGCCGAGGTCTGGTCCTCCCTCACGAACCGCCCCCTCCCGAGGGCCTACGACTTCCGCATGAGCCCCAAGTCCTAGCCAGGGCCTGTCACGCGCGGCACAGGACCTCGCCGTTCAGCACCGAGAACCAGGCATCGGGCCGGGCGCCCCAGGCGCGCCAGGCATCGGCGACGGCCTCCAGGCCGGACGGCGTGGCGTGGCCGCCGGACGTGGCGATGGCGGCGTAGGAGGAGAGCGTCGTGCGGTCCGCCCACAGCGCGGACCACCAGGCGGTCTCCTCCGGCGTGGCATAGCACCAGGACGTCGCCGAGCAGTCGATCCGGGTGAAACCGGCCGCCTGCGCCCAGGACCGCAGGCGGCGGCCGGCGTCCGGCTCGCCGCCGCCCGCGCGGGCCACCCGGCGGTACAGGTCCAGCCACTCCTCCAGCCCGGGCTCGGCCGGGAACCAGGTCATCGCCGCGTAGTCCGCGTCCCGCGCCGCCACGATGCCGCCCGGGCGGCACACCCGGCGCATCTCCCGCAGCGCCCGTACCGGGTCGCCGACGTGTTGCAGCACCTGGTGGGCGTGGACCACGTCGAAGGAGTCGTCCGGGAAGTCCAGGGCGTGGACGTCCGCCACCGCGAACTCCACGTTGGTCACGCCGCGCTCCGCCGCGTGGGCGCGGGCCCGCACCAGTACCTCCTCGGCCGCGTCGACCGCCGTCACCCGCCCGCCCGGGGACACCAGTTCCGCCAGGTCCGCCGTGATGGTGCCGGGGCCGCAGCCCACGTCCAGGACCGCCATGCCCGGCCGCAGCTCGCCGATCAGGTACGCGGCCGAGTTCCGCGCGGTGCGCCAGCGGTGCGAGCGCAGGACCGACTCGTGGTGGCCGTGGGTGTAGACGGCGGTCTCGTGAGCGGGGTTCATGGCGTGCCTCCATCTCCTCTTCTCGTCTTCTCGTCGAAGCGTGGTGATCACGGTAGGGGATCTGATCGACATGCGAGATAGGCGTTTTGACATGTGGACACCAGCCATGTGCGGCAAGGGGACCGGCCGGGCCGGTGGCCGGCCGAGCCCCGGACGCGTGTGGGGCCGTGCGGGGCCGGTCCGAGGCCGGTGTCTCAGGACGGGCGATAACGGTCATCGTGCGGTAAAAAATCATATAAGGGGCGGGGCTGGCGGTGTCCGACGAGCGCGGAAGGCGGGAAGGCCGTGGAGGGGATGCAGCGCACGGTGGCGGAGGGCCGGGGCCCGGTCCGGTACGGCCCGCCCGCGCCCGAACCGGGCCTGCCCGTGCTGCCCGAACTCACCGCCGTCCTCGCCGAGGCCGCCCGCCGGGCCGCCCCCGAATCCCCGGGCGGCGGGGAGCCCCTGCGGGAGGCCGCCTGCCGGCACTGGGCGCGACGCGGGCTCGCCACCGCCCCGGAGAACGTGGCCGCCGGGCCCGGCGCGCCCGCCCTGCTGCTCGCGCTGCTCGGCGCGCACGGGGGAGACGTCATGCTGCCCCGGCCGTGTCCCGCCTGGTGGACGCCGCAGGTCCGGCTGCTGGGACGGCGGGCGTACCACGTGCCGACCCCGGCCGAGTGCGGCGGCGTACCCGACCCGTACGCCCTGCTGGAGACCGTCCGCCGGGTGCGCGCCGAGGGCGGCGACCCGCGCGTGCTGCTGCTCTCCGTCGCCGACGACCCGACCGCGACCGTGCCGCCGCCCGAGCTGCTGCGCGAGGCGTGCGAGGCCGCCGCCGACGCCGGGCTGTTCGTCGTCAGCGACGAGACCTGGCGCGACACCGTGCACCGGCCGCACGACACCCTCGTCCTCAGCCCCGCCGAGATGCTCCCCGACCGGGCCGCCGTACTCGTCGACCTGTCCGGCGCGCTGCTGCCCGCCGGGTGGCCCGCGGCCGTGCTCCGCTTCCCCGGCACACCGCGCGGGACCTGGCTGCGGGCCCGCACCCTCGACGTGCTCACCGCGACGGGTGCGCTGGTCGCCGGCCCCGTCGCCGCGGCCGCCGCGCACGCCCTCGACGAACCCGACGCCGTCGCCGGACGCGCCTACGCGGTGGCGGCCCTGCACGGCGCGGTGGCCGGCGCCGTCCACCGCGAGCTGCTGGCCGTCGGCGCGTTCGCGCGGCCCCCGCAGGCCGGCCGCCACCTGTACGCCGACCTCGGCCCGCTGCGCGCCGGGCTGGCCCGGCACGGCGTGGGCGACGCGATGGAACTGGAGGACTGGCTCGGCGGCCGGCTCGGCGTGCCGACGCCGGGCGGGCAGCGGTTCGCGGACGAACCGGTCGCGCTGCGGGTCCGGCTGTCGACGGGACCGTTCCTCGGCGCCACCCCGGAGCGGCGGATGGCCGCGCTGACGGCGCGCGACCCGCTGCGACTCCCGCACGTACGCGGTTCGCTGGAGCACCTCGGGTCGGTCCTGGCCGGGCTGTCCTGATGACGGAGCGAACGCGAACCCCACCCGCCGCCGAGGCCCGGGCCGCCGAGGTGCGGGCCGTCGAACCCGGTGCCGGGGTGACGCCTCGGGCCCAGGTCCGGCCGGTGGGGGAGGTCCGGGTGTGGCCGCGGTCGTTCGCCGACCGGCTGACCACGCCGCTGCCCGGTGTCCGGGCCTTCGCGCGGCTCGCCCGCGAGGGCGCCTTCCGGCCCGGCCCCGAGGGGCTGCGCGGGATCCCCGACCTGCCGTACGAGCCGGCCCCGCTGCCGCCGGCGGTCCCCGGCACGGTGTCCGTGACCTGGGCGGGGCACGCCAGCTGGGTGCTCCGGATCGGCGGCCTGACGGTGCTGACCGACCCGGTCTGGTCCCGGCGGATCCTCGGGACCCCGGCGCGGATGACGCCGGTCGGGGTGCGGTGGGAGGACCTGCCGCCGGTCGACGCGGTGGTGATCAGCCACAACCACTACGACCACCTCGACGCGCCGACGCTGCGGCGGCTGCCGCGGGACACGGCCCTGTTCGTCCCGGCCGGGCTCGGGCGCTGGTGCCGGCGGCGGGGGTTCACCCGGGTGACGGAGCTGGACTGGTGGGAGTCCGCCGAACTGGACGGCGTACGGTTCGGCTTCGTGCCGGCGCACCACTGGTCGAAGCGGTCGCTGCTCGACGCCTGCCGGACGCTGTGGGGCGGGTGGGTCCTGACGGACGCCCGCGGGTCGGGCCGGCAGGTCTACTTCGCGGGCGACACGGGGTACGGGCACTGGTTCGGGGAGATCGGGCGCCGCCACCCGGGGATCGACCTGGCGCTGCTGCCGATCGGGGCGTACGCGCCGAGGTGGTGGCTGCGGGACGTGCACGCGGATCCGGAGGAGGCGGTACGGGCCTGCCTGGACCTGGGGGCGCGGCGGATGGCGCCGATGCACTGGGCGACGTTCGTACTGTCCGCGGAGCCGGTGATGGAGCCGCTGCGGCGGGTCCGCGACGCCTGGGCCCGCGCGGCCCTGCCCCGCGAGCACCTCTGGGACCTCCCCATCGGCGCCTCCCGCGCCTTCTGACGGCCGTCGCCCCGGGGCGACGGCCGGTCAAGGAGCCGGTCGGGTCAGGAGCGCAGGCGGCGCCAGAGCGCGGGAGCGGTGCTCAGGAGCAGGGTGATGCCGACGGCCAGGGCCACGCCCTTCCAGGGCTCCGAGAAGAGGGACCCGCCCACGATGCCGATCAGGCCGTACGTCGCCGCCCAGGCCAGGCACGCCGGCGCGTCGCCCCGCGCGAAGCGGCGCAGCGGCATCCCCGACAGCAGGCACGCCAGCATCACCGGGATCCGCCCCGCCGGGACCAGCCGGGACAGCACCAGCACCAGCACCCCGTGCTCGTCCAGCTTCGTCCGCGCCTGCGCGAGCCGCTCCGGCGCGGCCCGCGCCCGCAGCCGCTCCAGCCACCGCGAGCCGCCCCGCGAGCGCATCCCGCGCTCGCCCAGCCAGTACAGCGCGATGTCCCCCGTGAACGCCGCCAGGGCGCAGACCCCGAACACCAGCAGCAGCCCGAACGGCATGGAGTCCTGGTGGAAGGCCACCACCGCGGCCGTACTCACCAGCGCCCCCGTCGGGATCACCGGCACCAGCGCGCCCAGCGCCACCAGCACGAACAGCGCCGGATAGCCCACCACCTGCCGCGTGGTCCCCGGCGGCACCGCCGTCACCGCGTCCTCCACCGCCCGCAGCGGCGTCACGGCAGCCTCACCCGCTCGCCGTGCCCCGGCACCCGCACCGCCACCTCCGGCGCCAGCTGCCCGGCCCGGCGGGCGAACTCCTCGCCCGGCGCGTGGAACTCGTGCGGCCGCACCGCGTCCATGCCGATCGGCCAGAACGTCCCGTAGTGCACCGGCACCGCCACCGACGGGGCCAGCGCGGCCAGCGCCCGCGCCGCCCGCCCCGCGTCCAGGTGCCCGGGCCCCAGGTACGGCCCCCAGCCGCCCACCGGCAGCAGCGCCACGTCCACCGGCCCGACCTCCTCGGCCATCGTGGCGAACAGCCCGGTGTCCCCGGCGAAGTACGTCCGCGCCGCGCCCTGGACCACGTACCCGAGGGCCGGCGCCCGCTGCGGCCCGAACGGCAGCCGCCGCCCGTCGTGCCGCGCGCCGACCGCCCGCACCCGTACGCCGCCGCGCACCGCGACCTCCTCGCCCGGCGCCACCTCCGTCAGCGTCAGCCCCCGCGCCCGCGCCACCCGCGCCAGCCCCGGCACCGCCCGCGGGGCGCCGCGCGGCACCACCAGCAGGGTTCCGGCCGCCAGCCGCGCCAGCGAGGGCAGGTGCAGATGGTCGGCGTGCAGGTGCGATACGAGCGCCACGTCCGCCTCGGCCGCCTCCGGCGGCGGCGCCGCCCCGCGCCGCCGGCGCAGGTGCGCGAGCCGCACGGCGAACAGCGGGTCCGTCAGCACCCGTACCCCGGAGTCCTCCACCGTGCACGTCGCATGCCCCCACCAGGTGATCTCCACCGGCACCCGCCCTCCCGTCCTCGCACGACCCCGGACCTCCCGAGCTTAGGCGGTCCGCCGCGCCGGGGCCCCCGATCCGAAGGCGTCGGATCCCTCCTCCCGGGCCGCGGATCGGAGTAGGGTCGGGCGGCATGGATGAGCTGCGGGTGGCCGCGATCGCCAGCCTGACCCCGCTTGAGGAACTGGACGCCGACCCCTTCGCCGTGGACACCCGGGGCCAGCACGCCATGTGCGCCCGCTGGGCGGCGGAACACGGCTGCGTCGTGGCCCGGGAGCTGGTCTCCTGCGGGCTGCGCGCCGACCACCACGCGCTCTGGTCCGATGTCGACGCCGGGCACGTGGACCTCTTCGTCGCCGCCAACGAGCGGGTGCTCGCGCGGGCCCTGGGCTCCGTCGAGGAGTTCGCCGCCGAGTGCGCGCGGCGCGGCGTACGCCTGGAGACCACCGGGCTCGCCGAACCCCTCTACACCTCCGCGATGAAGGCCGAGGTGCACCGCAGGCTGTCCATGCCCACCGCCGGTTACGACGGTACGTGACCTCCGCCCTGTGCGACGCTGGCACGGGGGACCGCGCGGCGGCGCGTGGACCCGGAGCCGAGGCGGGTGCGGCGTGTTGCGCGGACGATGGCGGACCACGGGCGGCGCCCTGCTGCGGCTGACCGTCGTCTGGGCCGTCTCCACCCTCACCATGCTCGTCCTCGCCGGAGTGCTGCCGGACTTCCGCCTCCAGTCCGGCGACGACGACAGCATCACCCAGATCGGCCTGGCCGCCGCCTGGGGCGCCGGCGCCTTCGGCCTGCTCGGCGCGCTGGTGTGGCCGCTCCTGGTACGGGCCCTGCTGCTGGTGCCCGCCCTGGTGCTCGGCCTGCTCGTCTTCTTCCTCAACGGCTCGCTGCTGCTGCTCGCGCTGCGGCTGGTCCCCGACGGGCGCGGCGAGGTGGCTCCCGAGACCGCGGTGGTCGTCGCCGCGGTGATGTCGGCCGTCGCGTCGGCGACCTCCACGGCGCTCGCCGTCCGCGACGACGAGGCGTACCGCCGCAGGCTCTACCGGCTCGCCGACCGGCGCCGCCGCAGGCAGCGCCGCGCGGCCGGGCCCGGCGGGGCGGGGACCGCGCCCGGGATGCTCTTCCTCCAGCTCGACGGGGTCGGGTACGAGGTGCTGCGGGCGGCCGCGGCGGACGGGCTGATGCCGACGGTGGCCGGCTGGCTCGACCACGGTTACCGCCTGACGTCCTGGCGCACCGACTGGTCCAGCCAGACCGGCGCCAGCCAGCTCGGCATCCTGCACGGCTCGAACTTCGACGTGCCCGCCTTCCGCTGGTACGAGAAGGAGACCGGCGAGGTGATGGTCTGCAACCGGCCCGCCAGCGCCGCGGAACTCCAGCTCCGGGCCATCGAGCGCACCCGGGACGGGGGGCTGCTCACCCTCGACGGGGCCAGCCGCGGCAACCTCTTCAGCGGCGGCGCCGACCAGCTGGCCCTGGTGCTGTCGGTGTCGGCGCGGCGGGGCCGGGCGAACCGCTCCCGCGCGGGCTACTTCGCGTACTTCCGCGATCCGGCGAACGCCGTCCGCACCGCCCTGTCCTTCGTTGCCGAGGTGTGCCGGGAGATCGGCCAGTCGGTGCGGGCACGGCTGCGCGGGGACCTGCCGAGGGTGGCGCGCGCCGGGCTGTACCCGCTGATCCGGGCGTTCGCGACCGTGGTGGAACGCGACGTGGTCGTGGCGGCGGTGATCGGTGACATGCTGGCCGGCCGCGCCGCGGTCTACGCCGACCTGGTCGCCTACGACGAGGTCGCCCACCACTCGGGCCCGAGCGGCCGGGACACCCGACAGGTCCTGGCCCGCCTCGACCGCAGCCTCGCCCTGCTGTCCCGGGTCGCCGAGCACGCGCCCCGGAGGTACCGGATCGTGCTGCTCTCGGACCACGGCCAGAGCCCCGGCGAGACCTTCCTCGGCGCGTACGGGCTGACCCTCAAGGACCTGGTCCGCGCGGCCTGCGGGCTGCCGGTCTCCCGCCGGGCCGGCCGTACGCACAGCGGGGCGGAGGCCCGTGCGGCCGTGCTGGCCGCCCTCCACCGGCCGGTGGAGGAGGACGACGAGGAGACCCGCCCCGGCCCGGACCCGGTAGTGCTGCCCTCCGGGAACCTCGGGCTGATCTCCTTCCCGGCCATGGCGGGCCGGGCCACCCGGGAGCGGATCGAGCGCGCGCACCCGGCCCTGCTCGCGACCCTCGCGAGCCACCCGGGGATCGGCTTCCTGCTGGTGGACGGGGAGGTGCTGGGGCCGGGCGGCGCGGTGGCGCGGCTGGCGGTGCCGGGGGAGGCGGAGGAGCTGCTGGCCCCCTTCGGGCCGGGCGCGGCGGAGGCGGTGCGGCGCAGCGACGCCTTCCCGCACGTGGCCGACATCATGGTGAACTCCGCCTACGACCCGGCCACCGGGGCGGTGCACGCCTTCGAGGAGCAGATCGGCTCGCACGGCGGCCTGGGCGGGGAGCAGGGGCGGCCGTTCCTGATGTGGCCGACGGCGCTCTCGGACCCGGCCCCCGATCTGGTGGGCGCGGAGGCGGTGCACGACGTGCTGCGGCGCTGGCTGCGCGAGGCGGACGGCCCCCAGGTCCCGCTGCAGGATCCCCGGCCGGAGGCCGTCACAGGCGGAAGCCTTCCTTCCGCAGGGGCCCCCGTACAGGACGAAAACCATTGATTTGGTGCGGGATTGACCGTGCACGACCATGTGGCGACCTGTCCAGCATGTGAAATACCGAAGGCGCGACCCCCGTGAGCACCACCCTGCGAGACCCCGCCCCGACCACAGAACCGGCAGCGGCGGCGGCGAGCCCGCACGCCCGCCGCTTCGGCCTCCCCATCGCGACCTGCCTGGTCATGGGCAACGTCATCGGCGGCGGAATCTTCCTGCTGCCCGCCTCGGTCGCGCCGTTCGGCACGATCAGCCTCGTCGCCTTCGGGGTGCTCACCGCCGGTGCGATCGCCCTCGCCCTGGTCTTCGGCCGGCTCGCCGAACGCCACCCGCAGACCGGCGGACCGTACGTCTACGCCCGCGCCGCGTTCGGGGACTTCGCCGGCTTCCTCGCCGCCTGGAGCTACTGGATCACCGCCTGGGTCTCGAACGCGGCCCTCGCCGTCGCGGCCGTCGGCTACCTCACCGTGCTCTTCCCCGCCGCGGGCGCGCACAAGTGGTCCATGTGCCTGGCCGCGCTCGCCGTCCAGTGGCTCCCCGCCCTCGCCAACCTCGCGGGCACCCGCTACGTCGGCGCGGTCCAAGTCATCGCCACCGTACTGAAGTTCGCCCCGCTGCTCCTGGTGGCCGTGGGCGGCCTGTTCTTCTTCGACCCCGCCAACCTCGGCCCCTTCCGGGCCACCGACCAGAGCGCGGCCGGCGCCGTCTCCGCCGCCGCGGCGATCCTGCTCTTCAGCTACCTCGGCGTCGAGTCGGCCACCGTCAGCGCGGGCGAGGTCCGCGACCCGGCCCGCAACGTCGGCCGGGCGACGATCCTCGGCACCGCCGGCGCGGCCGTCGTCTACCTGCTCGGCACCCTCGCCGTCTTCGGCCTGGTCGCCCACGAGAAGCTGGTCTCCTCCACCGCCCCCTTCACCGACGCCGTCAACGCCATGTTCGGCGGCACCTGGGGCGGCACCGTGGTCGCCTGCGCCGCCGTGATCTCGATGCTCGGCGCCCTCAACGGCTGGACGCTGCTCAGCGCGCAGACCCCGTACGCCGCCGCCAAGGACGGGCTCTTCCCGAAGGCCTTCGAGACGAAGAAGCGCGGCGTCCCCGTCGTCGGCGTCGTCGTCACCGTGGCGCTGGCCTCCGCCCTCACCGTCTACAACTACACGCTGGGCGCCGACGGGGTCTTCGAGAGCCTGGTCCTGATCACCACCTTCACCGCGACCGTCCCCTACCTGCTCGCCACCGCCGCGCAGATCTACTTCCTGCTCTCCGGGCAGCGCGAGCGCGTCCACCCCGGCCGCCTGGCCCGCGACGGCGTCCTCGCCGCCCTCGCCTTCGGCTTCTCCATGTGGCTGGTCGCCGGCTCCGGCTACGCGGCCGTCTACCAGGGCGTGCTGTTCCTCTTCGCCGGCGTTCTCTTCTACGCCGCGATGTCCGCCCGCAAGACCCGCGCCACCGCCTGACCTGCGGAGTAGCGTAGGACGAGAGGACCGCGCCGTGCAGGGGGCAGCGAAGGGGTCGCCATGGACGCGATCAGAGCGAGCGTCGACATCGCCCGCAGCCCCGCGGACGTCTACAGCTATCTGACGGACCCCGCGCACCTGCCGGAATGGCAGCACAGCGCGGTCTCCGCCCGCCCGCTGGACGGCGCCCCCCTCCACCTCGGCTCGAAGCTGGCCGTCACCCGCCGGATCGGCCGGCGCCGGTTCCCGATGACCATGCAGGTCACCGAGTTCGACCCGCCCCGGAGCTGGCGCCTGCACGGGCTCGACGGCCCGGTCCGCGGCGACGTCCGGGGCACCGTCGAACCCCTCGACGAGGGCAGACGCTCGCGCGTCACCCTGAACCTCGACTTCGAGGCCCACGGCATCGGCAGGGCCCTGGTCCCGCTGGTGCTCAGGCCGTACGCCCGCAAGGAGATCCCGAGGAACGAGGAGAAGCTCAGGCACCTGCTGGAGCACTGAAAAAACACCGGCCCCCGGGTGGACCGGCAGGGCGTCCGCCCTGCCGACCGCGCCCCGGGGGCCGGTGTCGCGACCGGTTTAGTCGAGGTAGTCGCGCAGCACCTGCGAACGCGACGGGTGGCGCAGCTTCGACATGGTCTTCGACTCGATCTGGCGGATGCGCTCGCGGGTGACCCCGTACACGCGGCCGATCTCGTCCAGGGTCTTCGGCTGGCCGTCGTTGAGGCCGTACCGCATGGAGACCACGCCCGCCTCGCGCTCGGAGAGCGTGCCCAGGATCGACTGCAGCTGCTCCTGGAGGAACGTGAACGACACCGCGTCGGCCGGGACGACCGCCTCGGAGTCCTCGATCAGGTCACCGAACTCGCTGTCGCCCTCCTCACCCAGGGGGGTGTGCAGGGAGATCGGCTCGCGGCCGTACTTCTGGACCTCGATGACCTTCTCGGGGGTCATGTCGAGTTCCTTGCCCAGCTCCTCCGGAGTGGGCTCCCGGCCGAGGTCCTGGAGCATCTGGCGCTGGACACGGGCCAGCTTGTTGATGATCTCGACCATGTGGACGGGGATGCGGATGGTGCGGGACTGGTCGGCCATGGCACGCGTGATCGCCTGCCGGATCCACCAGGTCGCGTACGTGGAGAACTTGAAGCCCTTGGTGTAGTCGAACTTCTCCACCGCGCGGATCAGACCGACGTTGCCCTCCTGGATCAGGTCCAGGAAGAGCATGCCGCGGCCGGTGTAGCGCTTGGCGAGGGAGACCACGAGGCGGAGGTTGGCCTCCAGCAGGTGGTTCTTGGCGCGGCGGCCGTCCTCGACGAGGATCTCCAGCTCACGCTTGAACGTGGCCTTGTGGTCCTCCTCCTCTTCGAGCTTGTACTCGGAGAACAGGCCCGCCTCGATGCGCTTGGCGAGCTCGACCTCCTGCTCGGCGTTGAGGAGCGGCACCTTGCCGATCAGCTTCAGGTAGTCCTTGACCGGGTCGGCGGTGGCGCCGGCCACCATGACCGTCTGCGCCGGGGCGTCGTCCTCGTCGTCGTCGGACAGGACGAAGCCCTGCGTGCCGCCGACCTTGGGGGCCTCTTCCTCGGCCTCGTCGGCCAGGTCCTCGGCCGCCCAGTCCTCGCCCTCGGCGGCGGGCGTCTCGCCCTCGTCGGCGTCCTTGCCGGTCTTCTTGGTCGCCGCGGTCTTCTTCACGGCGGTCTTCTTCGCGGCGGTCTTCTTGACCACGCGCTTCTTCGGAGCGGCGTCCGTGTCCTCGGACACATCGGCGCCGGCGGTGTCGGCAGATATCGCCGCGGCGGCGGCGACCGGTGCGGCCGCGGCGGCGGTCTTGCGGGCGCCGATCGGGCGCGGCGCGGCGGCGGCCTTCTTGGTCACGGTGCGGGCAGGCGCGGCGGCAGCCTTGCGGGGCTTCTTGGCGGCAGCCTTCGTGGCGGGGGCGGCGCTGACGTGGAGGGCGACGCCCTCCTCGTCCAGGACCTGGTTCAGGCTGCGCAGGACCCGCTTCCACTGGTCCACCGGGATGCGGCCGGCCTCGAAGGCCTGGCGCACGTCGTCACCGTTGATGTGACCCTGCTCGCGGCCGCGCTCGACGAGCGCGACGAGGGCCTCCGATTCGGCGATCTCCGGAGGGAACGTACGGGACGGGCTGAGCGACACAAGGAGCCTCTCGTTGCGAACAGATATGGGGTGGGCGGGACATCATCGCGCGAACTCGGGAAACAGACCCGAGGGGGGTCTGTATTCCGGGGCCGCGCGAGGACACCTGTCGGTTCATCGCATGCCCGAGTAGATTCGTTACGCGCTGAATTGAGTGACCTGCGCCACGCTGTGGCGACGCAACCGATCCGGCGCGGATCCGTCCGCCCCGCGCTCAGCCGTTTTTGCGGGCCTCGATGAGGAAGCGGGCGGTGTGCGCGACGAACGGACCTTCGCGTTCGATCTGTTCGTGCAGCTCGCGCAACCGGTCCCGGTACTGCCCGACCGTGAAGCCGGGCACCATCCAGATCACCTTCCTCAGAAAGTAGATCACGGCTCCGATGTCGTGGAACTCCGTCCGCAGCCGCTCGGAGCGCAGATCGACCACGTCGAGACCCGCCCCGGCGGCGTCCGCGGCCGCGTCGTCGGGGTGCCGGGTACGGCGGACCTCCTCGGGCTGCGGACCCAGGAAGTACTCCACGAGCTCGAAGACGCTCGCCGGACCGACCTGCTGCGAGAGGTAGGTGCCGCCCGGCCTGAGCACCCGGGCGATCTCGTCCCACCAGATGGTCACCGGGTGCCGGCTGGTCACCAGATCGAAGGACTCGTCGCCGAACGGCAGCGGCGGCTCGTCGGAGTCCGCGACCACCACCGCGCCCAGCGGGTGCAGCAGCCGGGTCGCCCTCGCGATGTTCGGCGGCCAGGACTCGGTGGCGACCGTCAGCCGGGGCAGGGTCCCCGCACCCGCGAGCACCTCGCCGCCGCCGGTCTGGACGTCGAGGGCGCTGTGGACCCGCGCGAGGCGCGCCGCCATCAGCTGCTGGTAGCCCCACGAGGGACGCTGCTCGGTGGCGCGGCCGTCGAGCCAGGAGAAGTCCCAGCCGTCGACGGACACGGACTCGGCTTCGGCGACGAGATGGTCGAAAGTGCGCGTCATGTCTCGATCGTCCCAGGTCGGGCCCCGGTCATCCACCGGATATGGTGGAGGCGGGCCGTGACTGGCGTTCGGGTGGATCACCACCGGGGAGCGGCCCGGCGTACCTGTGGACCTCTGGTACGCCGACTGCCGCGCGCCTGGGCGAACCGCGATCCGCAGCGACGTTCAGGAGACCCCGTGACGACTGCCCAGACTGCCACCGCCCAGCTGATGGACGGCACCGCCCTCGCCCGCCGCATCTCGGAGCAGACCGCCCTGCACGCGGCGAAGATCACCGAGCGCACCGGTACGGCCCCGTGCCTGGCGACCGTGCTGGTCGGCGAGGACCCGGCGTCCGTCACGTACGTGCGCATGAAGCAGAACCGCTGCGCCAAGGCCGGGATCACCTCGCGCCACGTGGAGCTGCCCGCCGAGACCACGACCGAGGAGCTCGTCGCCGCGCTCACCGCCCTCTCCGAGGACCCGGAGATCAGCGGCATCCTGCTCCAGCACCCCGTCCCGCACCACATCGACGAGCGCGCGGCCTTCGAGGCGATCGCCCCCGGCAAGGACGTCGACGGGGTCACCATGCACTCGTTCGCCGCGATGGGCTTCGGGCTCCCCGGCTTCGTGTCCTGCACCCCCGGCGGCATCATGCGCCTGCTGGAGGCCTACGACGTGGACCTGACCGGCAAGCACGCCGTCGTCGTCGGGCGCAGCGCGATCCTCGGCAAGCCGGCCGGGATGCTGCTGCTGGAGCGCAACGCCACGGTCACCTACTGCCACTCCCGCACCGTGGACCTGCCCTCCATCGTCCGCCAGGCGGACGTGCTGGTCGCCGCCGTCGGCAAGGCCGAATTCATCCGGGGCGAGGACATCAAGCCGGGCGCGGTGGTCCTGGACGCCGGGTACAACGAGGGCAACGTCGGCGACGTCCACTTCGAGTCGGCCGCCGCCCGCGCCTCGCTGATCACCCCGGTCCCGGGCGGTGTCGGCCCGATGACGATCGCGGTGCTCCTGGAGCAGACGGTGCACGCCGCCGCCGCCCAGGCAGGCCTGGACCTCGCCGCCCTCTGACCCCCCTGAGCCCCTCCGAGCCGTTTCGAGCCCCTTCGAGCACACCGACGCGACCGCCGGGGTCCGGGAGACCGGCCCCGGACCCGGCGAGCGCGTCAGCGGGGATGCGTGGGCGCGGTGAGGCCCGCCGCGGCGCGTTCGACGGCCGTGAGGGTCGGGGCCCGGAGGGCGCCCCGGTCGGTCGCCCGCAGGACGTGCCAGACCACCGCCGGGCTGAACCAGTGCGTGGGCGCGCTGTTCATGGTCATCACCCGCAGCAGCGCCGTCGTCAGCGCCCGCTGCGTCGTCGCCCCCGTCATCAGCCGGGTGACGTACGCGCCCATCACCCCCGCCCCCGGCTTCGGCCGCACCCCCGTCGCCCCCGGGTACAGGATGTCCTGCGAGGTCGCGAGCTCCCAGGCCGTCGCCACCTGCGGAGCCACCGCGCGCTGCGCCTCGCGTCCGATGCCCGGGTGTGAGAGCCCCTTCGCGCGCAGCAGGTCCCGTACGGCCAGCAGGCCCTGCGCCGCGACCGTCATGCCCTGCCCGTACAGCGGGTTGAAGGTGGCCACGGAATCCCCGACCGCGAAGAACCCGTCCGGCAGGTCCGCCTTCTCGAAGTACAGCCGGCGGTTGGCGGTGCCCTGGGTGACGGCCACGTCCGTGAGCGGTTTGCGGCCCTCCAGCAGCTCGCCCACGATCGGCGAGCGGACCCCCTTGGCGAACGGGACGAACGCCTCCGGGTCCGCCGTCGGCTGCCCGCCCCGGGTGCCCGACAGGGTGGCCTGCCACTGCCCGTTCTCGATCGGCACGATCGTCGCCGTCTGCCCCGGCACCGGAACCCGCGCGTCGGACTGCACGTTGACGATGGGGAACCCCGCCGCGTGCGCCCCGGCGGGCGCCTCGAAGATCCGGGTCGCGTACACGAGCCCGGAGTCGACCTCCGCCCGCCTGATCCCGCCCACGCCGAGCTCCTGGAGCCAGGTCCGGGCCCGGGAGCCGCGCCCGCTCGCGTCGACGACGAGGTCCGCGCCGATCAGCCGCCCCTCCTCGCCGGGGGTGTCGACCCGTACCCCGGTGACCCGGGCGGCCGTGCCCTCCAGGGACCGCACCCGGCTCCGCTGGAGCGTGCTGACGCCGGCCAGGCCGGTCACCCGGGCCCGGACCACCGAGTCCAGCAGGTCCCGGCTGCAGGAGACGGTGAACTGCATCTCCTCGTAGCGCGGCAGCCAGCCCTGCGCGGTCAGGGTGACCAGGTCGGTCGGCAGGCTCCGGCGCAGGGCGCCCGCCGCCTGCCAGTCCCCGGTGATCCCCGGCAGGATCTCCTCGATGGCGCGCGCACCGCCCGACCAGAGCAGGTGGACGTGCCGGGCCTGGGGGAGCCCGCGCCGCGCCGCCGGGCCCTGCGGGAGGGCGTCGGCGTCGATGACCGTGACCGTCATGTGCTCGGCCAGGACCGCGGCCGCGAGCAGGCCGGACAGGCTGGCGCCGATGACGACGGCGTGACGGGGCGGGGAGGACTGGGTCATCGTGGGTGCTCTCTGTCAGGGCCGTGCGGGGCATCGGCGGTGTCGGCTTCTGCGGCGGGTACGGCTTCTGCTGCGGGTGCGGCTTCTGCGGCGTCCGCCGCGGGCGGCGGGAGCCGCGCGAGCTGCCCCTCGCGGGCGAGCAGGTCCTCCAGGTGGTCGGCCAGGGACTTCCATCCCCTCGGGGAGAGCCGCCCGGCCCGCGTCACGATGCCGCGTACGTCGTGGGCCCGCATCACGGCGAGCACCGGGTTCTCCCCGCCCTGCCCGGCGGACCCCAGCTCCCGCTCGATGCCGGCGAGGGCGGTCCCGAGCGCCTCGGCGAGCAGGAACCCGGGGTGGACCCCGAAGAACCGCTGCACGCCCGCCGCGTGCCCCAGCCGGGGCAGCCCGGTGCCCGCGTTGAGGGGGCCGAGGGAGGCGCCGGGCGCGCCGAAGCCCTCGGCTATGGCGGCGAGCGGCCACTCCCGGCCGTGCTTGTCGCGCCGGGTCGCCCGCAGCAGTAGGAACCGGCGGTGCACCCGCCGCTCCAGCGGCACTTCGGGGGCCGTGCCCGCCACCACCGCGGCGACGCGGGCCGGTTCGACCCCGGACAGGTGGCTCAGCCGCTCCGCGGACAGCACCGCGGCGGGGTCCGGTCCCCGCCCGCGCGCGGCCTCGGCGACGCGGCCCCAGCGCGCGGCGAGATCGGGTCGGAGGGCGTCGCGCAACGGGCGGTTCTCCGTACCTCGACAGGGCGTTCGAGCGGCTGGGCTGACGTGCAGCCTAGTCCCCGGCCCCCCGCCGAACCAGCGGAATCCCCACCTTTCCTGCGCCCGGACTCAAGAAACGCTGGCTCCTCCGGCACCCGTACGCACCACGGCGCGGAAGCTCCCCAGGGCCCCGCGCTGTGGGAACCTTGACACCACGTCAGTCGCGGGACGGGCGAGGAGCACCGGGAAGGAGCGCGCGGATGTCGGACGAGCCGCTTTCGCAGAAGGAGATCGAGGACCGGTTGCGGGAACTCCCCGGCTGGGCCTACGAGAACGACCGCATCACCCGCACCTACCGGCTGGACGGCCACTTCGCGGCGAGCGCGCTCGTCGCCCACATCGCCGCCCTCCAGCAGGAGTTGAACCACCACTCGGACCTCACCCTCGGCTACGACACGGTCCGGCTCGCCGTGAACACCCACAGCGCGGGCGACGCCGTCACCGCGACCGACTTCGCCCTCGCCGAACGCGTCGAGAGCATCGCCCCCGCCCACGGCGCGGCCTGACGCCCCCACCGGGGTGAGGGCAGCGGCGGTCTCAGAGGGGTTCCAGGCGCCACCACTGCGAGGGCGCGTCGCTGTCCTCGCACTGGCGGGCCCGGCCCTCCTCGTCCGCCTCCAGCGGCAGCCCGCTGATCGCGGCGATCAGCGAGACCACACCGGGCGCGTCGAGGTGCTCCTCGACGATCCACTCCTGCGCGCCGAACGCGTTCGCCTTCCACACCTGCACCCGGGTCCCGCTGTCCGTCGACGCGTTCGCGACGTCCAGCCGCTTGCCGTTGTGCGCGCTCACCAGGTGGAACAGGCCGCCACCGCTGTGCACCGGCGAGATCCGCCACTGCTGGGCGGCCGGCGGCACGGGCGGCCCCGCGGGCCCGACGCCCACCCGGTTCCCGGCCTCCACCTGGAGCAGCAGACCGCTGGCGACGTTGCGGACCCGGTAGGGACCGTCCGGGGGATTCACGCGCGACCCACTCCTCAGATGTCGAACTCGGCCGGGTCCGGCCCGAGCCGGCGGCCCTCGGGCCCGGAGCCCAGCGCGTCCAGCGCGGCCAGGTCCCCCGCGTCCAGCTCGAAGCCGAACACGTCGAGGTTCTCCCGGATCCGCTCCGGGGTCACCGACTTCGGGATCACGACCGTGCCGTGGTGCAGGTGCCAGCGCAGCACCACCTGCGCGGCCGACCGGCCGTGCTTCGCGGCGACCGCCGTGACGGCCGGCAGTGAGAGCAGCTCCTTGCCCTGGCCCAGCGGGGACCAGGCCTCGGTGGTGATGCCCAGCCGCGCGTGCAGCGCGCGCAGCTCCGCCTGCGGGAACAGCGGGTGCAGCTCGATCTGGTTCACGGCGGGCACCAGCGCACTCACCTCGGCGAGCCGCTCCAGGTCCACCGGGCGGAAGTTCGACACCCCGACGGCCCGGGCCCGGCCGCTCGCCGCGATCTCCTCGAAGGTCCGCCAGATGGTGAGGAAGTCGTCGCGCATCGGACGCGGCCAGTGGATCAGGTACAGGTCCAGCCGGTCGAGCCCCAGCCGGTCGAGGGAGCCGTCGAAGGCGCGCAGCACCCCGTCCCGGTCCCAGGACCGCGTCTTGACGTTCCACAGCTTGGTGGTGACGAACAGCTCCGCGCGCGGCACGCCGGAGCGGGCGATGGCCCGCCCGGTGCCCTCCTCGTTGCCGTACGCGGCGGCGGTGTCCACGCTGCGGTAGCCGGCCTCCAGCGCGGCCTCGACGACCCGCTCCGCCTCGTCGTCCGGGACCTGCCAGACGCCGAAGCCGAGCTGGGGCATGAGCGTGCCGTTGTTGAGCTTGACGGTGGGGGCCTGGTTCACGTCTGTTCGCTCTCTCGCTTCTGTTCGCCTCGGTTCGCCTCTGTTCGCCGCGCCGAGCCGGGACGTTACTGCGCCGCCGGGCCCGAGGGAAGGAACGCCCCGGAGCGGCGCGGTCCGCGCCGCTCCACCCCGTACTTCGTGCTCAGCCTCGCGATGAGCAGGCAGTACGCCGGGGAGATGAGCAGTTCGAGTACGAGGGCCTGCCAGGGGGCGTCCGCCGCCGTCTCGGTGTCCGCGAGCTGACCCAGTACGAGGGAGAGGCAGAAGGCCACCAGGTTGTTGGCGGTGTGCGCCGCGATCACGGCCTCCAGCCCGCCGGTCCGGACGACCAGCCAGCCCCACCACATGGCCGAGTAGAACAGGAGGGCGAACCCCGACCACGCGCCGAACCCGTGGGCCAGCGCGAACAGCAGCGAGGCCACCACGATGCCGGGCCAGGGCGAGCGGAGGAACCCCCCGAAGTACTGGGCCAGCCAGCCCCGGAAGACGAACTCCTCGGCCGCCGCCTGGAAGGGCACCACCAGCAAGAGCGCCACCAGGCCGAGCAGCAGCGTCCCCCAGCCGGGGAACTCGACGACGCCGAGACCCGCGTCGCCCTCCTCCAGCCAGCCCCACAGCATCAGCAGACCCGTCTGGAGGGCCAGGACGGGGAACGCGACCGCGGCGCAGACGCCGAGCCAGCGCCACCGCAGCCGGCCCGTGACCGAGGCCACGCTCCCGGCGAACCGGTGGCCGCCCAGGCGGACCGTCAGCAGCACGGCGGGTATGCCGATCGCGATCCCCGCGAGCGCCATGACGGTGTCCGCGAGGGGATCGCTCAGGAACCGCTCGCTGTCCCCGGGAGCGAAGTCCAGCCCCAGGGCGTACGCGGCGCTCGCGCCGACGGCCAGCACGGCGATCGTGCCCGCGACCAGGAAGCCGACCAGCAGCAGCAGTTCGCCCAGCCGCCCGAGCACGCCCTGGCGGCCGTTGCGCGCCTGCTGGTGGTAGAGCGAGTCCTCGGGAGCGGCACTGGGCCCGCTGCTCCGCACCGGGTAGTCCCACCGGGGCTGCGCCCCCGCCGCCCCCCAGCCGCCGTCCCCGGCGGGCCAGGCCCGGGGGGCGCCCCCGCCCTGGGGGCCGATCCCGGGCCCGGGGCGGGGTTCGTCCCGGGGCGCCGGGCCGGCCGGGACGTCGGGTGCGGGCGGGGCCTGTTCGGCCGCGGGCCCGGGCAGGGTGTGTTCGGCCGTGGGCACGGGCCGGTCCGTGCGATCGGGGGTCTCTGACACGGGTCGTCCGCCTTCTTCCAGCTCCGCCGTCCTTGGCCCCCCATTCGATCACGCGCTCGACCCCGTCCGGCCCCGGGCCCGGGACTTGGTCACCCGGCGCCCAGATACGCCTTCCGCACCAGCGGGTCCGCCCGGACCTCCGCCGCCGTCCCCTCGGCGAGGACCGCGCCGAGGTCCAGTACGACCACGCGCGCGCAGAGCCCCATCACGAAGGCCACGTCGTGCTCGACCAGCAGCACCGCGCACCCCTCCCCGGCCAGTTCCCGCACCACACCGGCCAGTTGCTCCCGCTCGGGCGCCGACATGCCCGACGCGGGCTCGTCCAGCAGCAGCACCCGCGGCGGATCGGCCACCGCGCGCGCCAGCTCCACCATCCGGGCCCGGCCCACCGGCAGCCCGCCCGCGTACGAGGCCCCGAGCGGCCCGATCCCGCAGTCGTCCAGCACCCGCGCCCCCCGCTCCCGGCGCTCCCGTTCCCGGCGGCGCCGGGCCGGCGAGGCGAGCAGGTCGGCGGCGAGACCGCCTCCGCCGCCCCGCCACTCCTGCGCGACGAGCACGTTGTCCGCCACGCTGAGCTGCCCGAACAGCTGCTGCCGCTGGAACGTCCGGCGCATCCCGTGCCGGGCCCGCCACACCGGGGAGCGGCGGGTGATGTCGGTCCCGTCCAGCAGGATCCGCCCCCGGTCCGGGCGGCGGATCCCGGACAGCACGTCGAACAGGGTGGTCTTCCCCGCCCCGTTCGGCCCGATCAGCCCGCACACCTCCCCGGCCCGGAGCCCGAGCCCCACCCCGGTCAGCGCCCTGACCCCGCCGAAGCGGACGCCGACGCCGCTCGCCTCCAGTACGTACGGCTCGCTCATGTCGCCCTCCCCAGGTAGGCCTCGGTCAGCCGGTCCTCCTCCACCTCGGCCCGCGGGCCGCACCAGGACACCCGGCCCCGCGACAGGTACGCGACGGTGTCGGCGACCCCGAGGATCCCGGCCGCCTTCTCCTCCACCAGCAGCAGCGCGGTCCCGGCGGCGCGGAGCTCGGTGAGCAGCGCGTACACCTCCGCCACCACGCGCGGGGCCAGCCCGAGCGAAGGCTCGTCCGCGATCAGCACCTCTGGCGGCCGCCGGAGCAGCGGCGCGAGGGCCAGCATCTGCTGCTCCCCGCCCGACAGCGCCCCCGCGGCCACCCCGCGCCGCTCCCGCAGGTGCGGGAACCGCTCGTAGACGGCGTCCCGGGCCCGCGCGTCCGGCAGGCAGAGCGCCAGGTTCTCCTCGACGGTGAGGGAGGGGAAGACGCCCCGTCCCTCGGGCGCGAGCACCAACCCGCCCCGCGCACGCCGTACCGCGCCGTCCCCGGTCACCACCCGTCCCCGTACGAGGACCTCGCCCCCGGTGACGGGCACCAGCCCGGCGGCGACCCGGCACGCGGTGCTCTTCCCGGCCCCGTTGGGCCCGAGCACGGCCAGGATCTCCCCGCGCCGCACGCTCAGGTCCACCCCGCGCAGTACGAGCCCCCCGTCGTACCCGGCCCACACCCCCCGCAGCTCCAGGGCGGGAACCCCCGGCCCCGAGGACCCCGGGCCGGCCCCCCGCGAACCGGGAAGGGCCGCTCCGCCCGAGCCCGCTCCGCCCGAGCCGGCTCCGCCCGAGCCGCCCCCAGCCGAGCCGGCCCCGGCCGGGCTGGCTCCGGTCGAGCCGGCTCCGCCCGAGCCGGCCCCGGTCGGGCCGGGCCCGGCCTCCGCGGCTCCGGCGCGCCGCTTGGCCGCCCGCACCGCGAGGGCGGCGCAGTACCCGTCCGGATCGTTGGCCAGCGCCAGCCCCGCCAGCCCGAACAGAATCACCGGCAGGTGCGCCGAAGCCGTCACGTAGTCCGCCATCAGCCGCGGCGCGACGGCGAACACCAGCCCCGCCACCACCGCGTACTGCGGCCGCCGCACCCCCGCCGCCACCACCACCGCCAGCCACACCAGCCCCGTCATCGCCGTGAAGTCCGTCGCGGTGACACGGGTGTTGTACGACGCGTACAACACGCCCCCGAACCCGGCCAGCCCCGCCGACAGCGTGAACAGCAGCAGCTTCGTCCGCAGCACGGACACCCCCGACGCCATCGCCGCCGCCGGCGCCGACCGGACGGCCAGCATCGCCCGCCCCGACGGGGAGCCCCGCAGCACGCTCAGCCCGGCGGCCACCAGAGCGACGAGGAGCACCAGGGCCACTCCGAGCGCCCGGTCGTCGGAGAGGTCCACCGGGCCGATCACCGGCCGCGGCACCGGCCACCCCGCGTCCCCGTTGCGCAGCCACCGCAGCTGGAACAGGACCTGGTCGGCGAGGAAGGCCAGCGCCAGCGTCGCCAGGGCGAGCGAGCGCCCGCCCAGCCGCAGCGCCGGCAGGGCGACCAGCGCCCCCAGCACGGCGGCCGCGCAGGTCCCGACCACCAGCGCCGCCACGAACGGCCAGCCCCGGCTCATCAGCAGCCCCGCCACCAGCGCGGCCCCCGTCACGAAGGTGGCCTGCGCCAGCGAGACCATCGCCCCGAGCCCGGTCACCACCGTGAAGGACATGAACACCAGTCCGATCGCCAGCCCCTGCGCCAGCAGCCCGCTCCAGAACGGCGTGGTGACGGTGTAGAACGCGACGCACAGCGCCCCCGCGAGCACCGCCCACACCCCCCACCGCCGCGCCCACGACGCCCCCGCCAGATGATCGACCGGCGGTGCGTCGGCCGCCGCCGTCCCCGCCGTCCGGGCCCTGCGCGTCAGCACCAGCAGCCCGCCGAACAGGATCAGGAACGGCACCGCTGTCCGGAATCCGGTGATCCGCTCGGCGAAGGAGGCGTACCCGGCGACGAGGTTCTGCAGCACGCCCAGCCCCAGCCCGCCCGCGAACGCGAGCGGCACCGACGCGAAGCGCCCGATGACCGCCGCCGTCGCCGACACGAACAGGAACAGGGTGAAGTCGTGCGCCGACAGCCCCAGCAGCGGGGTCGCCAGCACCCCCGCCAGCCCGGCCAGGCCCGACGCGATCATCCAGGCCACCGATGACAGCCGGTCGGCGCTGATCCCGCGCAGCTCGGTCAGCGAGCGGTCGTCGACGGCCGCCCGCAGCCGCAGCCCCAGCCGGGTGTGCCGCAGCAGCACCCACAGGGCCACGGCCACCAGCGCCGTCGCCACCCAGGTGATCAGCTGGTCGGAGTCGACGCCGACCCCCTCCGTGAGCTGCCAGGACCGCGCGGGGCTCGGCCCCACGCCCGGCAGCCCGAACTGGTTCTCCGCCGGTTTCACGGGCGCGCCCGCGTCCGCCAGGAGCTCCACCGCCCACAGTCCGGCCGCCGGCAGCGCCACCAGCAGCCCGATGGTGGCGACGATCTGGGCGCTCTCCCCGACCCGGGCCAGCCGGCGGAACATCAGCCGGTCCAGGGCCCAGCCGAGGCCGGGCGCAAGTACCAGGACGACCAGCAGCGCCGCCGGGACGGCGGGCCAGCCCAGCCCTGAGTGCACCTCGTAGAAGACCAGCGCACACAGGTAGGCCGTGGCCCCGTGGGCGAAGTTGAACAGCCCGGAGGCCGAGTACGAGAGTACGAGCCCGGTGGCGAGCAGTGCGTACAGGGCGCCGGAGACCAGGCCGCTCAGGGCGATGACGAGCAGATCCTCCATGCCGCTCCCCTTACCCGGGCTACTTGAAGGGGACGGGTTCGTAGCACTTGAAGGGGACGGAGACCTCGTATGCCCCGTCCTTCAGCCGGACCAGCGCTCCGCAGCCGAAGCTCTCCTTCTGGCCCTTGGGCTCCGCGCGGTCGCCGACGAGCGTGCCGGTGTCGGAGAAGCTCTGGGCGGCGTTCTGGAAGTGGGCGACGGTGAGGTCCTTGCCCGCCTTCAGGGCGATCGACACGAACAGGTCCGCCGACATGTACCCGGTCAGCATGTGCATGTTCAGGGGGACTTCGCGGCCGCCCGAGGCCGCCTTGATGTCCGCCTTGAACTGGTCCATCCGCGGGTTCGCGGACTCGAAGGGCTCGAACTGGAGCAGGACGTGCACCCCGTCGAGGGCTTGCCTGGTGGTGTCCTTGGCGAGCAGGGCCGGGTCGTAGTCGGTCGGGTCGGAGAGCAGCCCCCGGTACCCAGCGCGCTTGAGGGCGGTGAACAGCCCGATGTTGTTGGGGGTCTGCATAACCGAGACGACGGCGTCCGGGGCCTTGCCCCCGTCGCCGGCGAGGATGTCCTTCACGTACGCGGACCAGTCGCTCGGCACGGCCGTGGCGGGAACGGAGGCCTTGGCGTAGGCGACCTCGAAGCCGGCGCCGGCGAAGCCCTGCTGGAAGGTGCGGATCCCGAACTTCCCGGCGTCGCTGTCGTTGGCGATGATCGCGACCGACTTGCCCTTCGCACCGCCGAGGACCTGGCCGATGCCCTCGGGCCAGGTCTGGTTGAGGGTGCCGCCGGGGGAGGGGACCAGGCAGCCGTTGAAACCGTAGACGTACCGGGGCCCGCAGAAGGAGGGCAGGGTGCCCCAGCCGAAGGTGGGCACCTTCTCCTGCTCCAGGAAGTCGGCGCCGGAGAAGGTGACCGAGCTCATCGGGGCGACCGCGAAGACCTTGTCCTGCTGGACGAGCTTGCGGGCGGCCGCCAGGTTCTTGCCGGGGTCCTGGCCGTCGTCCTCGGCGCCGACGTAGTCGATCGTGCGGCCGTTGATCCCGCCCTCGGCGTTGGCCCTCAGGTACCGGGCCCGCGCCCCGAGGTCGGTGTCCTTCTTGCTGTAGCCGCTCGCGCTGGTCATGGAGACGATGCCGCCGACCTTGATCGAGCGGGCGCTCACCCCTCGGGTGGCCGCCGCCGCGTCGCCGGGCTTGCCCGGCAGGGAGCCGCCGGAGGCGGAGTTGCAGGCGCAGACGAGGGCGAGCGCCGCCGCGGCGGCGGCCAGGGCGCGGATCGGTCGCAACATGGGTGGGATCCCCTCCGGTCGGAATCCCCGCATTCTGTGCGTGAGCTGACGCACCGTCAATATTCCTGACACGGCGATTTGACGATCCGTCAGGAATGGCGAGTGGTGGCCCGGAGGGGCGCGTCAGGACTGGTAGAGGGCGGCGACCTCCTTCGCGTACGCCTTCTCGATCGCCCCGCGCTTCAGCTTCAACGAGGGCGTCAGCAGCCCCCGTTCCTCCGAGAACTGCTCGGCCAGCACCCGGAACGTACGGATCGCCTCGGCCTGCGAGACCAGCGTGTTCGCCGCCACCACCGCCCGGCGCACCTCCGCCGTCAGATCCGGGTCGTGCACCAGGTCCGCCGCCGCCAGCTGCTGCCGCCCCCGCATCGACAGCCAGTGCGCGACCCCCTCCATGTCCAGGGTCACCAGCGCCGCTATGTACGGCCGGTCGTTGCCCACCAGCACGCACTGCGCCACCAGCGGATGCGACCGCACCCGCTCCTCCAGGGCCGCCGGCGCCACGCTCTTGCCGTTGGAGGTCACCAGGATCTCCTTCTTGCGCCCGGTGATCGTGAGGTACCCGTCCTCGTCCAGCCGCCCCAGGTCCCCCGTCGCCAGCCAGCCGCCGCGCAGCACCACCTCCGAGGAACGCGGGTCGTTGAGGTACCCCGAGAAGATGTGACCGCCGTGCAGCCAGACCTCCCCGTCATCGGCGATGTGCACCGTGCTGCCCGGGATCGGCCGCCCGACCGTGCCGTACTTCGTCGCCCCCGGCGGATTCGCCGTCGCCGCCGCGCAGGACTCCGTCAGCCCGTACCCCTCGAACACCGTGATCCCCGCGCCGTCGAAGAACAGCCCGAGCCGGCGCGCCATCGCGGACCCGCCCGACATCGCGTGCCGCACCCGGCCGCCCATCGCCTCGCGGACCTTCCCGTACACCAGCTTCTCGAACAGCTGGTGCTCCATCCGCAACGCCGCCGAGGGCCCCGGCCCGGTACCGAACGCCTTCTGCTCCCGCGCCTCGGCGTACCGAACCGCCGTCTCCACCGCCCGGTCGAAGGCACCCGTACGCCCCTCCACCTCGGCCTTGCGCCGCGCCGCCGCGAACACCTTCTCGAAGACGTACGGCACCCCGAGCACGAACGTCGGCCGGAACGCCGCCAGATCCGGCAGCAGCTCGGCCGCCGCCAGCACCGGCTGGTGCCCCAGCTTGACCCGCGCCCGGACCGCCGCCACCTCCACCATCCGGCCGAAGACGTGCGCGAGGGGGAGGAAGAGCAGCGTGGACGGCTGCTCGCCGGGCCCGGCCTGGAACACCGACTCCCAGCAGTTCACCAGCGTGTCCGCCTCGAACATGAAATTGCCGTGCGAGAGCACACAGCCCTTGGGGCGGCCCGTGGTGCCGGAGGTGTAGATGACGGTGGCCGTCGAATCCGGGGTCACCGCACTGCGATGGCGGTGCACCACCCCCTCCGCGACCCCGCGCCCCGACTCGACCAGGTCCGCCACCGCCCCGGCGTCGAGCTGCCAGAGCCGGCGCAGCTGGGGGAGCCGCTCGATGACCGAGCCGACGGTCATCGCCTGGTCCTCGTCCTCGACGACGCAGCCGACGCAGGACGAGTCGTAGAGGATCCAGTGGACCTGCTCGACCGACGACGTCGGATACACGGGGACCGGCTGGGCGCCGACGGCCCACAGCGCGAAGTCGAAGAGCGTCCACTCGTACCGGGTACGGGACATCACCGCCACCCGGTCCCCGAACCGCACGCCCTGGGCCAGCAGGCCCTTCGCCAGCGCCAGCACCTCGGCGGCCAGCTCGCCGGAGGTGACGTCCAGCCAGCGGCCGTCCGTCTTGCGGCCGAGGACCACCCGGTCCGGATCCTGCGCGGCGTGGTCGAACACGACGTCGGCCAGCCCTCCGACCGGCGCGGCCGTGATCACGGGTGGCACGGTTACCTCGCGCAACATCCCGCTCCTCTCCGTGTCGGCGCCGCGACGCTACCCCACGCGCAGGGCCGGCCGGGACCGCTTCGGAAACCTCCACAGGATCCCCTCGGATTTCACCGCCCGGGACGGCTCGGACCGCAGGTCAGGCGGGCCGGCTGAGGCGATCGCCGCCCGAGAGGACCGCGGCCGCCAGGGCCTCGGAGGCCGGGGTCGGGCGGCCGCCCTGGAGGAGGGCGAACTCCACCGGCCCCAGCTCCGGCAGCCCGCCCACCCGGACCAGCCCCGGCGGGATCAGCCCCCGGGTGTGCGCCATCACGCCCAGACCGGCGCGGGCCGCCGCGATCAGGCCGCTCAGGCTGCCGCTCGTACAGGCGATCCGCCAGGCCCGGCCCTCCCGCTCCAGGACCTCCAGCGCGCGGGCCCGGGTGATCCCCGGCGGCGGGAACACGATCAGCGGGACCGGCCGCTCCGGATCCACCCGCAGCCCCTGCGCCCCGATCCACACCATCCGGTCCCGCCACACCAGCCGGCCCCGCTCGTCGCCCGGGCCGCGCCGCTTGGCCAGCACCAGGTCCAGACGGCCCGCGTCCAGCCGCTCGTGCAGGACCCCCGACAGCTCGACCGACAGCTCCAGGTCCACCTCGGGGTGCTCGTGCCGGAAGCCCTCCAGGACCTCCGGGAGCCGGGTCAGGACGAAGTCCTCCGACGCGCCGAACCGGAGGCGGCCGCGCAGCCGGGTCCCGGTGAAGAAGGCGGCGGCCCGCTCGTGCGCCTCCAGAATGGTCCGCGCGAAGCCGAGCAGCGCCTCGCCGTCCTCCGTCAGCTCCACGGAATGCGTGTCGCGGAGGAACAGCGGCCGCCCGGTCGCCTCCTCCAGCCGGCGCACGTGCTGGCTGACGGTGGACTGCCGCACCCCGAGCCGCCCGGCGGCCTGCGTGAAGCTGAGCGTCTGGGCGACGGTGAGGAACGTGCGCAGCTGAACGGGGTCGTACATGGCGCCATGCTAGGGCAATTGTTATCGCGAATGCCGATGGCAGTGAGCACGGCATGCGTCTTTCCCGATCACCACGCCCCGGGCACGATGAAGCGACACCGCACGAGAAGGCACCCGCACATGCGCCGCACCCGCCCGACCCGAACCGTCCCGCCGGGCCCGCCGGCCGCCCCGCGGGGCACCGGCTCCGCCTCGCGGGGCACCGGCTCCGCCCCGTCGGGCCCGCCGGCCGCCCCGTCGGGCACCGGCTCCGCCCCGCGGGGCACCGGCTCCGCCCCGCCGGGCGGCTGGCGGGGGGTGGTGGACCCGTACGTGATGGCGCTGCTCGGGACCGTCGGCGTCGCCGCGCTGCTGCCCGCCCGCGGGGCCGGCGCGGACGTGGCCGACGCGGGGGCGACCGGCGCCGTGGCCCTGCTGTTCTTCCTCTACGGCGCCCGGCTCTCCGCCCGCGAGGCCCTCGACGGACTGCGCCACTGGCGGCTGCACCTCACCGTGCTCGGCTGTACCTTCCTGCTCTTCCCCCTCCTCGGCCTCGCCGCCCGCGGCCTCGTCCCCACCCTCCTCACGCCCCCGCTCTACGCCGGCCTGCTCTTCCTCTGCCTGGTCCCCTCGACCGTCCAGTCCTCGATCGCCTTCACCTCGATCGCCCGCGGCAACGTGCCCGCCGCGATCTGTGCCGGCTCCTTCTCCTCCCTCGCCGGCATCGTCCTCACCCCGCTCCTCGCCGCCGCACTGCTCGGCGCCGACGCGGGTGGCTTCTCGCCCGGATCCCTGGCCGAGATCGTCCTCCAGCTCCTGCTGCCGTTCCTCCTCGGCCAGGTCCTGCGCCGCTGGATCGCGGCCTTCCTGGCCCGCCACAAGAAGGTGCTCGGCCTCGTCGACCGCGGCTCGATCCTGCTCGTCGTCTACACCGCCTTCAGCGCGGGCATGGCCGCCGGCATCTGGCACCAGGTCAGCCTCCCGCGCCTGGGCGCCCTGCTGCTGGTGGAGGCCGTACTCCTCGCTGTCATGCTCCTGGCCAGCTGGTACGGGGCCGGCCGCCTCGGATTCGACCGCGCCGACCGGATCGCCATCCAGTTCGCGGGGTCGAAGAAGAGCCTCGCCGCCGGACTTCCCATGGCGAGCGTGCTGTTCGGGGCGCAGGCGAGCCTGGCCGTGCTCCCGCTGATGCTGTTCCACCAGATGCAGCTGATGGTCTGCGCGGCCCTGGCCCGCCACCGGGCACGCGACGCGGACCGGGACCGCGACCGCGACGCGGACCGGGACCGCGACCGGGGCTCCGCGCCCGCGCCCGCCGTGCCTCAACGCGCCCCCGGTCATGTGGCGGAGGTCTCGCCCGCGCCCCAACACCCCGCCGCCCGGGCCCGGTAACGTGCGTCGGTGACCTGGATACGCCCGCTCGCCGCGCACGCCGAACGCCCCTGCACCCTGGTGGTGTGCAGGGGCTGCTGCTGTGGCGACCCCCGCAAGAACCCCGGCACCGACCACGCCGGGCAACTGGCCCGGCTGCGCGAGGCCGCGGCCGCGTCCGGGGGCCGGCTGGCCGTCCGTACGAGCGACTGCCTCGGCCCCTGCTCCCAGGCCAACGTCATCGTGGTCCAGCCCACCTCCGAGGCCCGGCGCCGCGGCGCCCGCGCGGCCTGGTTCGGCTGGGCCCTCGACGACACCGCGACCGACGAGATCATCGCCTGGGCGGAATCCGGCGGCCCCGGCTCCAGCCCGCTCCCCGACACCCTCGGCCTGCACCGCATCGACCCGCCGGAGCCCAAGCCGAGGGCGGACACCCCGCGCCGCGCCCGCCGGGGGCGCTGAGCCGGGCGGTGTTGATCCGGGCGGTGTTGATCCGGCGGCCGCGCCGAGCCGGGCGGCTCGGCGCGGCGCCCCGCGTCAGAGGGTGACGCGCTCCTCGCCCGCGTAGATGTTCATGTCGGGCCCGCGCAGGAACCCGATCAGCGTCAGCCCCGTCTCCAGCGCCAGGTCCACCGCCAGCGACGACGGCGCGGAAACGGCCGCCAGTACCGGGATCCCGGCCATCACGGCCTTCTGTGCCAGCTCGAAGGACGCCCGCCCCGACACCAGCAGCACACCGCCGGCCAGCGGCAGCCGCCCGGCCTGGAGCGCCCGCCCCACGATCTTGTCCACCGCGTTGTGCCGCCCCACGTCCTCCCGTACGTCGAGCAGCTCGCCCTCCGCCGTGAACAGCCCGGCGGCGTGCAGCCCGCCGGTCCGGTCGAACACCTTCTGGGCCGCGCGCAGCCGGTCCGGCAGCTGACCGAGGAGCGCCGCGGAGACCCGTACCGGATCGGCGGCGATCCCCGCGAACCGGGTCGCCGTACGCACCGCGTCCAGGCTCGCCTTTCCGCACAGCCCGCAGGAGGAGGTGGTGTAGACGTTCCGCTCCAGCGAGATGTCCGGGACGGGCACACCGGGCGCGAGCTGTACGTTGACGACGTTGTACGTGTTCGAGCCGTCCTCGGCGGCGCCCTCGCAGTACGTCACGGCCCGGACCTCCGCGGCCGAGGCGAGCACGCCCTCGCTCACCAGGAAGCCCACGGCGAGCGCGAAGTCGTCACCCGGGGTTCGCATCGTGATCGCCAGCGGTTTGCCGTTCAGCCGGATCTCCAGCGGCTCCTCGGCGACCAGGGTGTCCGGCCGGGTCCCGGCCACGCCGCCCCGGATCCTCACGACACGCCGGCGTTCGGTGACCCGTCCCATGGCGATCAGCCCACCCGTTCTCTGCTCGTCGCGCACCTCGTCGTGCACCTGACGAGCACATTCTCCCGGATGGGCGCGCGTAGATGCCCCCGGCAGCGAGTTGCTCGGAATTCTCCAAATTCCGGGGCAGGAATCCTGTCGGGTCACTCACACCCGTACCCACCGGTAGCAGGCCAAGCTGGTTAGTCCTGACCACCGACAAAGGGGGACCCTGCCCATGACCGGTTCACGCGTGGTGGCGCTCGGGCACTACCAGCCCGCCAAAGTGCTGACCAACGAGGACCTCGCGGCCATGGTCGACACCAACGACGAGTGGATCCGGTCCCGCGTCGGCATCAAGACGCGCCACATCGCGGGGCCCGAGGAGCCGGTCGACGAGCTGGCCTTCCAGGCCGCCGGCAAGGCACTCGCGAACGCCGGTCTGAGCCCCGACGACATCGACCTCGTGCTGGTGGCCACCTCCACCGCCATCGACCGCTCCCCGAACATGGCCGCCCGAGTCGCCGCCAAGCTCGGCATGAGCAGCGCCCCCGCGCTCATGGACATCAACGTCGTCTGCTCGGGCTTCACGCACGCCCTCGCCACCGCCGACCACGCGATCCGGTCCGGCTCCGCCACCCGCGCGCTGGTCATCGGCTCCGACAAGATGACCGAGATCACCGACTGGACCGACCGCACCACCTGCGTCCTCACCGGCGACGGGGCGGGCGCCGCCGTGGTCGAGGCCAGCGAAGAGCCCGGCATCGGCCCGGTCCTGTGGGGCTCCGTGCCCGAGATGGGCCACGTGGTCCGCATCGAGGGCACACCGCCGGTCTTCGCGCAGGAGGGCCAGTCCGTCTACCGCTGGACCACCAGCCAGCTCCCGGCGCTCGCCCGCAAGGCCTGCGAGAAGGCCGGGATCACCCCGGAGGAACTGGCCGGGGTGATCCTCCACCAGGCGAACCTCCGGATCATCGAGCCGCTCGCGAACAAGATCGGCGCCGTCAACGCGGTCGTCGCCCGCGATGTCGTCGACTCCGGCAACACCTCGGCCGGCAGCATCCCGATGGCCCTGTCCAAGCTGGTCGAGCGCGGCGAGATCCCCTCCGGCGCCCCGGTCCTGCTCTTCGGTTTCGGCGGCAACCTCTCGTACGCGGGCCAGGTCATCCGCTGCCCGTAGCGGCGGACCGCACCACCAGGCGAGACGCCCCGTCTCGCGATGGCATACGACGCATGCGTGCAGGTCAGCGCGGCCGCGTCGAAGCCCCCCGGCCCGATTACCTGGTCGGAACCACCCCCAACCTTTGCTATTGTTGTCCATGTCGCCGCGGGAAACCGGGGCCGACCACCTGGTCCGGGTGGCGGAATGGCAGACGCGCTAGCTTGAGGTGCTAGTGCCCTTTATCGGGCGTGGGGGTTCAAGTCCCCCCTCGGACACAAAAGCGAGAACCCCACTTCGGTGGGGTTCTTTGCGTTTCCGGGCCCGGCCCCGCGACTGCTGCGCGATGCCGGGCCCCCAGCTGTTGTCATTCCACGGTCTGTCAGGTGCTGACCTCCGAGTGCGCCGGCGCCGGTGGCCGAACGCCCGTGAGCGACTCCGCGCGAGCGAGTAGGCGCGGGGCCAGGTCCGGATACCAGCCACGGGCGACGGCTTGCAGCATCTCCGCCAGGGCCGCGAGTTCTCCGATTCGGCCGGCAGGCGTGTCCAGGACCGAAGCGAACTCCTTCCGGATGCGCTCCGCCACCTCGGGAACGAGCAGGCTGTTGGCATGGAGGAGACCCGCGTCGTAGCCGTAGGGCACCAGGCCCCACCGTTCCCAGTCCAGCAGGGTCAGGGGCACGGTCGTGAGGTTGCCCCAGTGCAGGTCACCGTGACCGGTCACCCGCTTCACCTTGGCCGGGGCCGGGATGCCGAGGAATTGGGGGAAGGCATGTTCGATCCACCCGTCCCGGACAGTGACCTTCACTCCCTCCGCCTCAGTGAGCAGGGCCAGGGCTCGGCGCAGGTCGGCCCACCACTCGTCAGGCAACTGGGGATCGTGGTCCAGGTCGGCCCGCTCTGGAGATACGACGGGGTGCGTCACGTGGTCGAGGACCTCGGCCTCGAAGGCCCACTCGCCGTCAGCCCAGTCGTGTACCTCGTACAGGCGCGGTCGCGGGACAGCGTCAGGCACCAGCAAGGAGGCCCCCACGATGCCCTCCCCCTGTTTCCTGCCCGCGTTCCTCTTGGCGGTCCGGCCGACCCGTAGCCACCGGTCCCCTGCCTGCCGACCGAGGGTGACACCCTGGAACCCCCATGTCGGCGGACCCGTGCACGTGAGACCCAGCGCATTGGCCGCCCGGTCGTGAGCGGCCTCCATCAGGGTCTGTACGTCCTCATTCGGCGGCGAGTTCATCGGTCACCCTTCTCAGTTCCTCGGCCGTCAGGGGAGCAGCCAGAGCCTTCGCCGCATCGTCCCAGTGCTCGCGCGTGCTCGCGGAAGTCAGTACGACATCGAGACCGGGGCACGATCCGGCAGCCAGCAGGGCAGCGGCGGCGGCCGACAGGCCGGGGCGGATGAAGTCCACCAGTTCGGGTGTCATGGCCTCCAGCAGTTCGCCACCGTGCAGAGGAGCGGAGCCGAACGTGATCAGCCCCGCGTCCTTCGCCTGCACCAGCGGTCCGCCGCCGTCGAGCGCCTGTCTGATCAGGTCGTCCATGACCAGGCTGACGGGCATCTGCAACGCCGTGAAGTGGTGCTCGGCGGAGCCCGCCGCCTGTCGGGCGAGCGCGAGCAACTCGGGAACCGTGAACGCTTCGGAGGTCAGGCCCGTCCAGGTGGCGACGCCGTACCCGCCGATCCTGCCCGCATGGGCGAACTCTTCCAACGCCGTGAAGGCTTCCCGCACACGCCAGTGCAGAGCGGCATGGTCAAGGCCGTGCGAGTGGTGCTCGGGGTTGTGCACGAACATCAGGTCCACGCGGCCGAGTGTGGTCAACGAACGCTCCGTCTGCCAGCGAACGAAGCCCGGTTCGAGGCTGTGTCGACTAGCCGTCTCTTCCCGGGTGAGCGTGCCCTCAGCCAGGGCGGTGCGGCCTTGCTCTTCCGTGAAGAACCCCGTCTTCGTAGCCACGCGCACGCTCGGGTACTCCCCAAGAACCGGGCGCAGTTCCTCATGCGCGCGGCCATGGGCGTAGTTGGGTGCCGTGTCCACCCAGGGGCTACCGGCAGCCAGGGCGGTGCGTGCCGCCTGGCTGACGGCACGCACGCGGTATGTCCCCAGGGAGAGAAAGGCGCTCACAGCGCGGTCCCTACGACTGCGACGGCATGGCCCTCGATGAGGGCGGAGACCAACTCGGCCACGTCTTTGATCTCCAGTCCGGCGGAGCCGGCCATCTCGCCGAGAGTGGTCGGCTGACCGGTCAGCAGCGTGCCGAGGACGGGCGCGGCCGACTCGGCGAAGTCCCAGGCGGTACCGGCCGCCGAGAACGTAACCGTGCTGTGGGCACGGTTCACGGTCAGACGGCCCCGAGGGGCGGTCAACTTCACCGTGATCTCCGGACGTGCGGGCAGCCCGTCCACGTAGGGCAGCGAGGGGATCGCGTGCCCCAAGTCGGTCGTGTCGATCGACTCAGCCCACCGCTCCACCAACCGGGGATCGGCCAGCTCGTTCAGCACCTCACCACGTAGCGCGGCGATGAAGTGGGAGTGCTCGCTCAGTGAGGCGAACCGCGGGATGTCCCTGCGCAGTGCGAGGGACGATCGGAGCTGATCGACGACCCAGAGCATGAGGTCCGCGCCCGTGTGCGGGACCATGCCGAACGTCAGGTGCAGCGACTCCGTCCCCTGGTCGGCTGTGACCGCGTGCCACCAGCCGCGCGGTAGGTAGAGCACATCACCGGGAGCGAGAATGATGTCCGCCACCGGGTCGCCCTCGGGCCTCTCCGGCGACTCCACGTCCCGGAAGGTCGGAGCCTCACGGGTGGAGCCGTGCAAGCGCCAGCGCTTCGAGCCGTGAACCTGCACTACCACCACATCGTGGTCGTCCCAGTGCAGGCCGAAGCCCTCGCGATCAGTCCAGGACGCGTACGCGTTGGCCTGTACGGACGTGCCGAGGAACCGTTCAAGACCTTCGGCAGCCGAACCCACCGCCGGGTGGATCTTCTCGACCGCGTCGAGGACCAGCGACGCACCGTCCTTGAGCTGGGCGTGGAAGTCGGCCGGCTGGATGCGGGACCAGGTCACCGCGCGGCGGTTCGTGGTCGGGATCGCGTAGCGGTGAAGGGGGACCATCTCGCCGTCGGCCGACAGGCGCAGCCGGGGCGGCTCCAGTCGCTGCGTGGCGATGATCCGGTTGAGGTCGCCCCAGGAGAACAGGCCCGCCGTGTCGGCGGTGCCGGGGAAGTGCGCGTAGGAGCGGTGGTACGTCTGGGCGAGGAACGTGTCCCCGCCCAGACGCCCCGCCCACGAGGCTGCATCAAGCATCGTGGGCAGCCCCGCTAGTCGTTGCCGTCGGAACGGCCGCTACTGACGTCGGACTCCTGCTCGGCGCGGGTGCGCGCGGCGACGATCTTCCGCTTCGCGACGAGCAGGCCACCCCCCTCGGGGGCCGCCGAACCGATGTTCTCTTCCACCATCGGACATACCTCTCTACTCGGGAACACCCGCCGGGAATCCGGCGGGAGGAACGGGAGGGCGGCAGCCTTCGAGGCAGCTACCGCGTCGCAAGGGCTCCGGCGAGGAACACGGCCGAGCCGCCGAGGACCATGGCCAGGTAGAGCGGGCCTGAGTACCGGCCGAAGCGGCGCAGCACCCGGTTCCGTAAGCCAGACCTCACGCCGTCCTCGGCTCGATGTCAGCCGGGCGGAGCGACGTGGCGGACAGCGACTGGTGGCCCGTGCAGCGGGCGCACCCGCAGGGCGGGTATCGCCCCGGGTCGGACAGGATGACGAATGCGTCACCCTCCTGGACGCTGGTGCTCTGCTGCCAGGTGCGACCCGAGTCGCGGGATACCCGAAGGGTCATGAGAACGCGGCGGTCAGCTCCGAGGTCATGAGACTGGGCGGAACCGAAACCATCGCGCGCCATGCCGTTCTCCGTTGCCACGTCCGCACCCTTCCGCAGGTTTGCCCCGTGCCCGTTTGCGACAACACCAAGGAAAGCGCGGGGAGTCCGAGCCCTCCACGGCATCAATGCGGCACTCTTGACGCACATCCGTGCACGGGAGCGCCGTGGGTTCAGGCCAGGGGAAGCGGGGCGTCATGGGACTGGCGGAACGGCGCAAGACCCTGGGTTACAGTCAGGAGAAATTGGCCGAGTTACTTGGCGTGGACCGCACAACGGTCGGACGCTGGGAGAGCGGCAAGATCGCACCGCAGCCGCCTCAGCGGCCAGGCTTGGCAGCCGCCCTCGAAGTGAGCCTTCAAGAGCTGGACGCCCTTCTGACACAGCCGCGAGCCGCAAGCCGGACGGCCAGATGCCAGCAGCCCAGTGACCACCCGAGTGCGGGAGACCCAGACGAAGTGATCCGCCGCGAATTCCTCCGCATCCTCACCGTCAGCGGGGCGCTGACCGCCTTGCCGCTGGACGAGGCGGAAGCCCTCTCCGACGGGGTCTTCAGGGGCGCACCCGGTGACTTCGCGCGGATGAACGGTCACCTCTGGCAGGTCTACCAACTGGCCCGGTCAAAGGGGTCCGTCTACCCCGTCGTCCGCGACCAACTGACCACCCTGAACGAAGCCCTCGCGGCCGACACCCGAGGCAACTCCCGCCCGCTCCTGAGCGCGGCAGCCGACCTCTTCCAACTGGCCGGGGAAGTTGCGTTCGACGCGAACCGGTACACCGACGCTGCTGCCTCCTATGCCCTCGCGGCATCCGTCAGCAGGGACGCCGGAGCCTACGACCTGTGGGCGTGCGCACTCGTCCGGCACGCCTACGTGGACATGTCGCAACGGCGCTACCGGCAGGCGGCCCAGGTCCTGGGAGCCGCGGAGCGGCTGGCCGAGCGAGGTGACGGCGCCCTCGCCACGCGGTACTGGGTCGCCGCCGTCCAGGCGGAGGCGTACGCCGGCCTGGGCGACCTCACCGCATGCGAGCGCGCCTTGGACCAGGCGGAGCACGTCATGGGCCTGAGCGCGGGCAGCACCAACGGCGGGTGGCTGCGGTTCGACGGGACGCGGCTGGCCGAGGAACGGGGAGCACGCTACGTCCAGCTCGGACGGCTCGACCTGGCGGAGGAAGCCTTGAGGCGGGCACTGGAGCAGACCGCCCTTGCCTCCAGGCAGTCCTACCGACGGCGCGGCGCCGTCCTTGCCGACCTCGCCGTCATCGGCGCCAAACGGCGCGACCCCGAACACGTCGTCGCGTACGGCCGGGAAGCCCTCCGCCTGGCCCAAGCCTCTTCCTCCGGATACGTCGCCCGTAGACTCCGGACCCTGTGCGACGAGTTCGGCCCCCTGAGCAGGGACCACCGCGTAGCGGAGCTGGGGGCGGAGATCGCCGCGCTCAGCACGCCATGACGAGAGGGGTTGGCATGTCGCAGACCGAGGGCGCCCGGGTGTTCCGCGAAGCCTGGATCGCGGGAGTGCACCAGCACTTCCCGGGGGAGCCGAAGGCCGGGTACGTGACGCCTTGGGACGACACCCCGCATTGGGAGCGCGAGGCCGCTGGCTCGGTCTACGACCAGGTCCGGCAGTTCATCGAGATCAGCGGCGGGCACGCATCGAGGCTGTCCCGCGAGCAGAAGAGCCGGTTCGTCGCGACGTGCTGGACCGCTCAGATGTTCAAGCACTTCGAGGACCCCAAGCCGGGGTACGTGGCCGACTGGCCCGACCTGCCGAAGTGGCAGCAGGAGACCGACGCCGACATCTTCGAGGCCATCGAGAAAGCCTGACCGAGCGGGCGAGGTCGCCAGGCTGGTGCCCGAGTGGAGAGTTCAAGTCCCCCCTCGGACACAAAAGCGAGAACCCCACTTCGGTGGGGTTCTTTGCGTTGGGGCGCTGCGCCGGTCAGTGGAGGACGTGTACGTCCACGGTGGAGGGCATGGCGTCCTTCCCGTGGACACGGTCGGTTCCCACCATGACGCGCGCCCGCCGGAGGTCCCGCAGTCCGGCCAGCGGGGTGATGTCGAGGTCCGTGTCCGGCGCCAGCTGACCCGCCATATTGACGGACCGCAGCTTGGGGAAGGCGCGGGGGAGCAGGTGGAGGGCCGCTTGTGCGGTCCGGCCGTCGTCGGTCAGGAGGGCCAGTTCGGTGACCTCCGTGAACACCGCGGTGGCGGGCAGGGTCGCGAACACGGTGGTTTGCATCGTCATCGCGCAGAGCGCGGGCAGGGCGCACAGCCTCTGCCAGTCATCGGCCGAGGGGATGGAGGGGCTGACGAGCGCGAGGTATTCGAGGGCCCGCAGACGCGTCACCGGATCCAGGTCGATCTCGGCTCCGGTGTCGATCTCCATGGCCCAGATGGGCAGTGCGGAGAGGGCGGAGAGGTCCGTGAGGGCGGGGCAGCTGCGGAGCCTGAGTACCTCCAGTCCGGTCTGCTCCGCCAGGAATCCCAGGTCCGTCACCGTGTCGTGGGTGAGGGTGAGTTCGCACAGGCTGGTGCGGGAGACGAAGGAGGCGAGCGCCGGGAGGGAGACGCCGGGCCTGACGTCCAGGCGGCCCGGCCGTAGTCCGAGGCGGTCCAGGTGGTGCAGCTGGGCATCGGCCGTGACCGTGTAGTCCAGACCGGACGGGTCCAGGAGCGCGATGATCTCGTCGGCGTACCGGGCGGTGTCGAAGCGGGACCAGGACCAGAGCAGCTGGGAGCGGACGTCCAGCGAGGCGTGCCTGGCGAAGCGGGACAGGAAGGACAGCGCGCCTTCCGACTTCACGTGCGAGGCGGCGATGGTCACCTGGAGGGCCGTGGCGTCGTCGAGACCCTCCGGGCCCGGCAGCAGGTCCAGGACCAGCGGGCCGACCTCCGCCAGGGCGCGGGCCTCCTCCTCGTCCCTCGGCGGGATCAGGGTGGCCGTGCGCTCCTCCACCGCCTCGCGCACGGCCGGGTCGAGGGTCGTCGCGTGTTCCAGGCAGGCCGCTGCCAGCAGGTAGACCCGGGCCTTCGTCCGCCCGCCCCCGTCGGCGTCGCCGATGGCCAGCAGGTCCCGCAGGATCGCCACGCGCTCCGCGGGGCGGGCGAGGGCGACCGCCATGCGGATGACGTCCTCCCACTGGTCGTCGGCCGCGTGCCGGCCGAGCAGCCCGAAGTCGCCCTCCTCCACGGCGGCCCGCGCCCCGAGGAAGTCCTGGAAAGTGCGGTGGACGAACTCCACCGTGCCGGGCACCGGCTCGCGGAGCAGCCCGCTGCGCTGGAGGAAGTGCTCGAACACGGCCGGCGCGGCGCCGAGGGCCGCCGCCTCGGGGACCGCGGGCAGCGCCCGGCCGACGATGTCCTGAGCCCGCGCCCGGTCCATCCCGGTACGGCCGTTCTTGATCAGCCAGTACGCGAGCCGTTGCAGCAGGTCGAGCTGCGGCTCCTCCCGGAGGTCCGGAACGGCCATGTCCCGCTCGCGGTCGCGACGGCTCAGCAGCATCGAGAGCGCGGCCTCGTACAGGTCCTTGCGGCCGTGCGGGAGGTAGCCCCGCCGGTCCCGGTGCAGCGCGCAGATCAGGCCGCACATCAGCGGGTTGGTCGCCAGCCGGCCGAGGTCCGGTTTGGTCCGGACCGCGCCGAGCAACTGGCCCTCGTACGCGTCGAGGCCGGCCGTGTCGCGGCCCTCGGCCCGCGCGGCGTCGTGCCAGCGCCTGATGAAGGTCGCGATGTCGGCGGGACCCATCGCGGACAGCGTCAGCTCGGCGAACCCGTCCTCCGCGAGCCAGTCCTGCCCCACGGCCGACGGGCGGGACGTCACCAGCCACCGGTTGTCGCCGTCGTACGTGTCGGTCAGCTCCCGCAGCCAGCGCCGGACCCGCGCCCGCTCCGGGTCGGGGATCTCGTCGATGCCGTCGATCAGGACCAGGCCGCGCCCCGCCGCGAGGACCCGGTGCTCCCAGCCCGCCGGCTGGGCGCCGGCGAGCGGGCAGTCGGTCGCGGCGAGGAAGTCCCTGGGGGCGGGCAGGCGTTCGCCGCCCCGCGTGAGCGTGCGCAGGGGGAGGACGAAGGGGACGCGGCCGTGCAGGTACGCCGGCTGCCCGGTCCCCGTCCCCGTCCTCGTCCGGCGGGCGGCCGTGACGGCCAGCCACTGCACGAGGGTGGTCTTCCCCGAGCCGGCCTCGCCCCGCAGGAGCACCCGGCGGTCGTGCGCCAGGACCTGGTCCGCGGCCCGGGGCCCGGCCGGACGCGGGTGCGCGTCCCGGTAGGGGGCGGTGGGATCGGGGCTCGGCCGGCGCGCCGTCGCCCGCGCGGGCACCGGCGGGGCCGCCTCCAGGCTCAGGTACGCCACGTCCAGCGGCCACCGGGTGGGGGAGTGGGCGAGGTCGATCCCGTAGATCGTGAGCGTGCCGTGCCTCCTGGCCAGGTAGGGCAGGTACTCGGCCTCGAACGCGGCGTCCGCGCCCTCGGGGAGCGGGCTGCGGCGGATCAGCTCGTCCGTCTTGGCCGTCAACTCGCCGATCCCGCGCGACTGTTCGACCAGCGCTCGGGCCACGAAGGTCGAGCGCTGCGTGAAGAAGTGCAGGATCTGGTCGGCGGCGGCGTCGAGCAGCCGCGCGTGGAAGTACGTGGCGTCGGCGCCGAGATGGCGCTCCGGGTTCCCGCTCGCGCGGCGCAGCTCGCGCACGAACTCGGCGCGCCCGAGGCGGACGGCGTCCACGTCCGTGAGCGTGAGGTCGCCGAGGGCGTGGAGCGTGGTGGCGAGGGCGTCGACGACGGCCTGTTCCTCGTCGGCCGGTACGGGGCGTTCGCCCGCGGCGACGGCCCGTCGGACGAGGGTGGCGGCGAGGCCGCGGACGTCCGCCTCGGTGAGCGAGCGCTTCTCGCCCCGGAACGAGACGTACGAGGAGATCCGGACCGGCTCGTCGACGAGCCCGGCGCCCGGGCCCTCGGCGGCGAAGACCTTCCTGATCAACGGGCCGATGACGGCCGAGGCCAGTCGGGTACCGATGGTGATGGGTTCCACGTCAGCCCCCCGGAGCCGTCAGCGATGCCCTCTAGATCCTAGGCCCCGGAGGCCCCGGAGGTTCGGGACGCCCCCGGCCGGTGGGCGGAGGCGTCCCAGCTCCTTCTTTCCTACTGCACCGCCCACTTCAGCGGTTCCTTGTAGTAGCCCCGCGAGAAGGTGACGAACGCGGCCGGCTTGCCCTCGGGCACCAGGTACGACGCGCACCGCGTGTGGTCGTCGCCCTTCTTCCACTCGGCGGCGGGGGCGTCGTCCTCGCAGCCGGCCGGCTTGCTGGTCAAGTCCTGGCCCATCATCAGCAGGCGGGTGACCGGTACGTCGTCGGCGGTGCGCACGCCCACGTCCGACATCACCATGGCGCCGGTCATCGGCGCGTCCCCGTCGACGAGCTTGGCGTTGACGTACACCCAGACCGGCACCCAGCCCTTGTACTTCTCGTCCTTCAGCTCGTCCAGGTCCGAGGCCTTGCCCACGACCACCCGCTGCGCGGTGATGGTGAACTTGCCCGTCTTTCCGTTGTGGGTGAGCTCCGTCGTCTGCGTGCTCGGCTCGCCGAGGCGCAGCGTCTTCACGGGAGCCTCGGAGGCCTTGGACGCCTTCGCCCCGTCCCCCTCGCCCGCGAATGGCCCGCACGCGGCCAGAAGCAGTGCGGCGAGCGCGATCGCGGCGGTGCGCGCGGAGCGTCGCATGGTCGTGGCCCTGGTGTGCGTCAGCACGTAAATCCCCTCGGTGATCTGTGTTTCCCGGGTCCCGGCGCGGCAGAAAAGCCGCCGGGGCCCGGACGAACACTCTCATGAGCCACCGACACGGCCCCTGACGTGTGCGGCATCATGGCCATGGAACGGGCCGAGGGGGAGCGAACGTGTCGCAGGACGAGCCGGGCAACAGCAAACTGATCGCCGGGCGTTACCGTCTGGGGAAGCGGCTGGGCAGGGGCGGCATGGGCACCGTCTGGCGCGCCACCGACGAACTCCTCGGACGCCCGGTCGCCGTCAAGGAGCTCCACGTCGACGGCGGTACGGAGGCCACCAAGGCGCTGCGGGAGGCGCGTACCGTCGCCCAGGTCAAGCATCCGCACGTCGTCGTCGTCCACGACGTCGTGGAGCACGAGGGGCACCCCTTCATCGTCATGGAGCTCGTGGAGGGCGGCTCGCTCGCCGACCGGCTCGCCACCGAGGGCCCGTTGAGCGTCGGCGACACCGCCCGTACCGGGCTCGCCCTGCTCGGCGCGCTGACCGCGGCCCACGACCGTGGGGTCCTGCACCGCGACGTCAAACCCGCCAACGTACTGATGGAGGCGGGCAGCGAACGCGTGGTGCTCACCGACTTCGGCATCGCCAGCCTCGTCGGATCCACCACCATCAGCGAGACCGGCGCCTTCGTCGGCTCGCCCGAGTACACCTCGCCCGAGCGCATGCAGGGCGCCGCCGCCGGACCCTCCTGCGACCTGTGGTCGCTCGGGGCGCTGCTGTGCGCCGCGCTGACCGGCGAGTCGCCCTTCCACCGGGACTCGCTCGGCGGGGTGCTGCACGCCGTCGTGTACGACGAGATCCGGCCGCCCGCGCAGGCGGGGCCGCTGGCCCCGGTCATCCGCGGCCTGCTGGAACGCGACCCGGAGCGGCGGCTGGCGGCGGCCGAGGCGGGGCGGCTGCTCACGGCGTACGTGACCACCGGGCGGGTCCCGCTGGTGGAACGCGCCCCCGGGCCGCCCCCGCCGCCCGTGTCGTCCGCTCCTACTCCGCCTACTCCGCCGACCCCGCCGCCCGGGCCGCTTCCGGCCGGCCGGACGCCTCCCGGGTACGCGCCGACCGAGCACTCGGTCCCGTCCACCGGACCCGCGGCGGCCGGACCCCGCCCTGCCCGCCCCGCCGCGCTGCGGGTGGGGCTGGTGGCCGCGCTGGTCGTCGCGGCCGTCGTCGGCGCCGTCGCCGTGACCTCCTACCTCGGCGACCGCCCGGCGGCCGGCCGGGCCGCCGGGACCGCCACCGCCCCGGCCACCCCCGGGACCCCCTCGGCCTCGGGCGCGGCGCCCGCCTCGCCGGCCGCCGCGACCCCCGGCGCGAGCGCCCCGCCCACCGCCGACGCCAAGCCCGCCGACACCCGCCCCCCGACGGCGGCCGCCCCGCCGCCCGCCGCCCGTACCGTCGCGGCCGAGCCCGCGCCCGCCGGGTACCGGAGCGTGACCGACCGCCAGGGCTTCCGCATCACCGTCCCCGTCGGCTACCAGCGCTCCACCGACGACCGGCGGGTCTTCTACGTGTCCCCGGACGGGGCCTTCCGCATCGGCATCAAGGTCGACCCGGCGGCGGCCGACGGCCCGCTCGGCGCGATGCGGCGCTCCGACGCGAACGGCGCGGACACCAACCCGGGCTTCCGCGACCACTCCGTCGTCGCGACGACGCACAACGGACGGCCCGCCGCCCTCTGGGAGTTCACCTGGAACGGTTTCAGCGCCGCCGAGGGCCCCCGGCACACCTTCGACGTCTGCTGGGACGAGAACGGCCGCATGTACGACGTCTGGGTGTCGGCGCCCGTCGGCCGGCTCGCCGAGGCCCGCAGCCACTTCGACACCGCCCTGGACTCCTTCGTACCGGCCGGCTGACCCGGCCGGGGTTCAGGTGGTGCCCAGGACCACCAGGCCGTCCGGGGTCGGCAGGCTCCCCGGGCGGAGCGGGGCGAAGGTGTGCGGCAGCGCGAGCCGGGGCTGCCCGCCGCCGGCCTCCGGGACGGCGTCGAACAGGTAGGCCGCCGCCGTCGCCGGGTCGCTGACCAGGTGCGGCCCCCCGGGCGCGGGGGCGCTCGCCCGGGTGAGGGGGGTACGGAACAGCCTGCGCAGATGCCGCAGGGTCTCCGGGGTGACCCCGGCCGGCCGGGGAACCGGTGCGGGCGCCGCCACCGGGGTGTCCGCGGGGGCCTTCGCCGGGCCCCCCGCCCCGACCTCCGGCGGGATCGTGCCCGTCAGCAGCAGTGCCAGCAGCACCGGCACGGCTTTTCGGCGCAGCGCTTCCGTGGCGTGCCGCAGGCGGTGCGCGTGCGGCACGGGCAGGGACAGCGCGAGACACGCGGCGGCGTTCCCGATGGTGAGGGGCACCGCCGAGCAGACGACGCCGGGGGAGTACTCCCGCAGGTCGAAGACGGGGGCGCCCGGAGCCACCGCGTCGAGGGCGCTGAACAGGGTCCGGCTGTCGGTGATCGTGCGCGGGGTGAGCCGGGCCGGGCGGTGCCGGGCCACGTGGTCGGCCCGGCCGTCGTGGTCGAGCTGCGTCAGCAGGCACTTCCCGACGGCGCTCGCGTGCGCGGCCGCCCGGAAGTCCACCCACTCCCGCACCGGCGGGGTCCCGGGCCCGTCGGCCATCTGGGTGATCAGCACCTCGCCCTCCGCGTACCGGCTGAGGTACACGGCTGCGCCCGCGCTGTCCCGGGCCAGGGCCAGGGTGCGCTGGAGCTGGCCCGCCAGACCCCGGCCGCCGGGAGCGGCGAGCCGGTCCAGGGCGGGCCCCCGGCCGAAGGCGCCCGCGCCCAGCGGGTCCGCGTACTCCTCCTCGCACAGCATCGCCAGCAACGGCCGTAACTCCGGCCCGGCGAGCCCCGCCTCCCGCCCCAGCTGGGCGGCCCGCACGCCCAGCGGGTGCCGTTCCAGTACGCGTACGACGGCCAGCGCGCGGCGTGCCTGCGCCAGCGCCTCGGTGCCGTGGGCCGGCGGGATGCACCCGCGCGCGGCGGCCGTCAGCGCCGGATGCCGCAGCGGGGCGAGGGCGAGGAGGAGGGGCAGGGGGCGGGGGAGGGCGGGCGCGGGCGCGGGGCGGCCCGGCCGCATCGCCGGGACCCCGACGGTCGCCGGCGGCCCGGCCGGCGGTGGTGGGGGGTGGAACGCGCCCAGCACCCCCGCCAGCCCCGGTCTCGGCAGCGGCACCGGTCCCACGTCGGGATCGTCGAGCTGGTCCACGTACCGCAGGACGGCGGCCTGCGCGCACAGCCGGACCTCCCGCAGGTCGCGCGGTCCGCCGGGCCGGAACCCGCGTCGGCCGAGCTCGCGCGCCCAGACGCCGGCGTCGTGGTGCTCGCCACGGCGGGAGTGGTCGAGGAAGAGGCAGTACGCGGCGTGCGCGGTCCGGGGGCCGCCCGACCCGGCGGCGAACTGCCACCAGAACCGGGAGCCCTCGCGCAGCCCCGCGAGGTGCAGGAGGCAGCCGAAGACCACGGCGCCGGCCAGGTCGGTGCGATCGCCGGCGGAGAACGACGCGAGCTCCGCCTCCGCCGCGGGCGCGCACACCGCGGCCAGGCAGGCGGCCTTGAGGTCGCGCCGGGCCCGCTCGGAGTCGAGCGGGCGGTCCCGGGCGGGGTCGCTCCACCCCGCCGACCGGCGGCGGGAGCGGCCGACGGCCGCGCCGAGCGCCCGCGGCACGCGCAGCAGGCGGGCCTCGGCGGCGCCGAGGTCGTAGTGCGGATACCGGTCGCGGACCCCCGCCCGCTCCAGGAACTCGGTCAGGGAACGGGGGGTTCCGTCGCTGTCGGGCCACTCGGGCCGCTCGCGCCGCCTCATGATTCGGCGGACGTGTCGAGCAGGCGGGCGAGCCGCCGGTGCGCCTGGCCGAGGTGCGTGCGGACGGTGGCCTCGTCGACGCCCATCACGGCGGCGGCCTCACCGGGGCTGCACTGGAGTCCGTAGCGCAGGACGACGGCGTCGCGCTGCCGCTCGGCGAGGCGGGAGACGGCCGAGTAGAAGCGGATGGTGTCGGTCAGCACCTCGTACCGGTCGGCGTGGGCCTCCTTGAGCGCGGCCTCGAAGGCGCTGATGTCCATCGGCCGGGGCCAGGGGCTGCGGCGCTGCTGCCGGTCGGCGAGGCGCTGCTTGAGCACCGTCCAGGCGTAGGCGTCGAGGCGGTCCATGTGCAGCATCCGCAGCCACTCGCTCATCAACGCGTCGAAGGTGGCGTCCACGGCGTCCTCGGCGGCGGCGTCGGAGCCGAGCTGCAGGTACGCGAAGCGCATGTAGGAGGGCCGCCGGTTGGCGTGGAACGCCCAGTAGGACAGGCGCGCGGCCGGGCCCCACTGGCTCATCGGAGTCGGCCGCCGCCGTCGGCTGGGCAGCCCGACCGCCCCACCGGACTCCTCCGGTCCGCCATCGTTCACCGTTCCACCTCATCCCCTGTGCGCCGCACCGCCAGCCTGTCAGCGCGGGCACGCCCGGGGGCGCAGAGAGGAAACCTGGAAATATTACGTTCGGTGATGATCGACTCTTGACCGACTTCGACCGGTCGGGCCGGTAACCAGCGCGGATGCATATGCCGCTCGGCGGAGGTCGGTGCACCGCGTGTGACCATCGCACGATTCACTCGTTTGTCGGATACGTGAGCACATCACCGCGCTTCCGCTCCACCGCCGTCGAACAGGCCGAGGCGGTCCTCGTCGAGCAGTACCCCCGACTCGTACGGCTCGCCTACCTCACCCTCCCCGATTCCCTCGGGCGGCACGGCCGGGTGCTGCTGGCCCACAGGGCGGTGCAGCGCGCGCTGCCGCGGCGGGGCGCGGCCGCCGGCCCGGGCGGGCCAGGCGGTCTCGATGGCTCCGGCGGCCCGCTCGCCGAGGTGCGGGTACGGGTCCTGCGCGGCTGCCTCGCCCCCGCCGGGCGGACCGGTGCCGCGCTGGCCCGGGCGGGCTGGCCGCCGGTCCCGCCGTTCGTGTGGGGGCTGCGGCTGTGGCCGCCGGCAGGCGGCATCGAGGAAGTCGCCCGGCTGCTGGCGGGGGCGCCCGCGCCGGTCCGGGCGGCCTTCGTCCTGCACCGCGTGGACGGGCTCCCCGAGGAGACGGCCGCCCGGCTGCTCGGCGCGGCCGGCGCGCCCGCCGACGCCATGGCGCAGGCCCTCGCCCTGGGGGTCGGTGAAACGCTCCTGCGGGAGCTGCGGCGCCCGGAGTTCGACGCCGGCGTGGTCAGCACCCGCCCCACCGACCTGCTCCGCCGGCGCCGCCGGGTCCGGGCCGGGTGGGCCGCGGCGGCCGCGCTCGCCGTCGTCGCCGGGGCGCTCGCCGTCGACGGCGCGGCCCGGCCCCACGCTTCCCGGCCCGTGGCCGTCGACGTCCTGGACCCGGCCCGGCTGGAGCGGGTCCCGGCGCAGGCCTGGGCCGACACGGCCCGCGTCGACTTCACCGCCTGGCCAGCCCGAGGCGGCCGCACCACCGACCGCGCACTCCTCAGCCGGGCCCTGGGCGCCTGGTCCACCGCGAGCCCGCCGCACGCCCCCGCCCCACCCCAACCCACCCCGGGCCCACCCGCCGTGGGCCGGGCCACCCCGGGCCCACCCGCCGTGGGCCGGGCCACCCCGGGCCGGGCCACCCCGGGCCGGGCTGCATTGGGCTCGGCTGCCTTGGGCTCGCCCGTCTCGGGCCGGGCCGCCGTGGGTCGGGCCGCCCTGGGCTCGGCGGTCTCGGGCTCGGCCGTCTGGGGCCGGGTCGCCCAAGGCCGGGCCACCCGGGGCTCGGCTCCCTCGGACCCGGCTGCCCTGGGCTCGCCCGTCTTGGGCCCGGCCGTCTTGGGCCCGGCCGTCTTGGGACGGGCCGCCCTGGTTCCGGCCGCCCTGGGCTCGGCGGTCTCGGGCTCGGCCGCTCTGGGCTCGGCGGTCTCGGGCCGGGACGCCCCGGGCCGGGACGCTGCGGGCGGGGTGTACCAGGGCCCGGGGCCGCTGGTTTCGGGCGGTCGGCGTGGGGTCGTGCCGGTCGGGGCCGTCGGCGGCGGGGTGGTGGTCCGTGCCGCGCCGGGGGTGGGTACGGATCCGCCCCGCAGGGCGCCGCAGCTGTTGTACGCGGGGGACAGTGACGGGCGGGCCGTGGTGCTCCTGCTCGACGGCGACCGGGTGGTCCGGTACGCCGAGGCCGTCGCCGGGCGCGGGGCGCGGGAGCTCGACTTCGCCCGTACCGACGAGGCCGGCGTCACCACCGCCGCCGCGCTCACCCTGGTCCGCGGCCACGACGGCGGCCGGGCCCGCTACCTCCTCGCCCCCTGGATCGCCGCCGCCGGCACCCGCGACCTGCTCCGGGCCGGGGAGGACGCGAAGCCGCTGGCCTTCGCCGCCGACGGGGTCACCGCCCCGGTCGAGGTGCCCCGTACCGCCGGTGCCTGCGCGGCCTGGCCCGCCCTCGAAGTCACCTCCTCCGCCCGCATCGTGGAGAAGCACTCCTTCGTCCTCGCCGACCTGGGCACGCTGACCCCCGTCCACCTCACCTACACCCCGCTGCCCGACGGTCCCGGCGCCGTCGCCGCGCGCCAGCCCCGCGAGGCCACCGGAGCGGCCGCCCGGGCGGCCTGGGCCGCCACCGCCTGCCGGCTGCCCGAGATGCGCGGCATGCGCGACGGCGGCGTGCGCGCCGTCAACATCTGGGAGTTCGCCTCCTCGGAGCTGCCCGACGGCGGCGGCCGGGCCGTCTGGTCCTGTACCCGGGCCTCCTCCTGGGCCGGGCCCGGCGACGTACTGGTCCGGCTCAGCCCGGCGGCCGGGCCGCCGCAGGACGTGGCGCGGGCCCCGGACACGGCGGCCTGCGGCCGGTTCGGCCAGCACCTGCTCGCGGGCACCCGGTGGCGGTCGCCGGCCGGCCGCTGGTACCTGCTCGCCGCAGGCAGCCGCGAGATCACGGGGATCACCGCGAGCGGCGCGGTCCGGGCCGAGGCGCGGGGCCGGACCCTCGCCGCACCGGCCGGACCGGAGGCCGCCGCGGTCGAGCTGACCGGCCGGCTCGCGAGCGGCGGCCGCGTCACCGCCCTCGACGGCGGCGGCGGGGGCCGGGACTGACGGGTCGGTGTCACCGCCCGCCACCTGTAGCATTGGCCCATTGCGAGGGCCGTGACGGAGAGGTCACTGCCCTCGCTTTCGCGTATGTCCACCCAGTGAAAAAGCGGGACGCGGCCTTTGGCCGGTTCGATACGATGAACCGCATCATCGCCCGACAGGCCACGTGATACCGCAGATATGAAATGGAGCATCCGAGGATGGCTCGACACCTGATCACCAGCGCGCTTCCCTACATCAACGGGATCAAGCACCTGGGCAACATGGTCGGGTCGATGCTTCCGGCGGATGTGTACTCCCGGTACCTCCGCCAGCGCGGCCACGACGTCCTCTACATCTGCGCCACCGACGAGCACGGCACCCCCGCCGAACTCGCCGCCAAGGAGGCCGGACTCTCGGTCGCCGAGTTCTGCGCGCAGGCGCACGACGCCCAGAAGGCGGTCTACGACGGCTTCGAGCTGTCCTTCGACTACTTCGGCCGCAGCTCCTCGCGGCAGAACGCCGAGATCACGCAGCACTTCGCGCGCCGCCTGCAGGAGAACGGCTTCATCGAGGAGCGCGCGATCCGGCAGGTCTACTCGCCGGTCGACGGCCGCTTCCTGCCGGACCGCTACGTCGAGGGCACCTGCCCGCACTGCGGCTACGACAAGGCACGCGGCGACCAGTGCGAGAACTGCACCCGCGTCCTGGACCCCACGGACCTGATCGAGCCGCGCTCGGCCATCTCCGGCTCCACCGAGCTGGAGGTCCGCGAGACCAAGCACCTCTTCCTCCTCCAGTCCAAGCTCCAGGTCGAGGTGGAGGCCTGGGTCGCGGAGCACGAGGAGGAGTGGCCGCAGCTGGCGTCCTCGATCGCCCGCAAGTGGCTGACCGAGGGCCTGCACGACCGCGCCATCACCCGTGACCTCGACTGGGGCGTGCCGGTCCCGGCCGACACCTGGCCCGAACTGGCCGCCGAGGGCAAGGTCTTCTACGTCTGGTTCGACGCGCCGATCGAGTACATCGCCTCCACCAAGGAGTGGGCGGACGCCGACCCGGCGAACCGCGACTACAAGTCCTGGTGGTACGAGGCCGAGGACGTGCGCTACACGCAGTTCATGGCCAAGGACAACGTCCCGTTCCACACGGTGATGTTCCCGGCCACCGAGCTCGGCACCCGCGAGCCGTGGAAGAAGGTCGACTACGTCAAGGCCTTCAACTGGCTGACGTACTACGGCGGCAAGTTCTCCACCTCGCAGAAGCGCGGCGTCTTCACCGACCAGGCCCTCGCGACCCTGCCGGCCGACTTCTGGCGCTACTTCCTCATCGCCAACGCGCCCGAGTCCGACGACTCCTCCTTCACGTGGGAGCACTTCGCCGCCACGGTCAACAAGGACCTCGGCGGCACCCTCGGCAACTTCGTCAACCGCGTGCTGACCTTCTCCCGCAAGAAGTTCGGCGACGAGGTCCCGGCGGGCAGCCCGGCGGGCGAGGCCGAGGCCAGGCTCGGCGAGCAGATCGCGGAGCTGCTGGCCGAGTACGAGGGCCACATGGAGTCCCTCCAGTACCGCAAGGCCGCGGCCGCGCTGCGCGCGCTGTGGTCGGCCGGCAACGCCTACCTCGACGAGAAGGCGCCCTGGCTGGAGGTCAAGACCGACCTGGAGGGCGCGGCGCTCACGCTGCGCACCGCGATGAACCTGATCCACCTCTACTCGGTGGTCTCGGAGCCGTTCATCCCGGCCTCGGCGCGCGCCATGCGCTCCTCGTTCGCGCTCGCCGACGACACGGCGACGTGGATCACCCCCGAGCAGGCGAAGTCGCTGGACGCGGTCCCGGCGGGCACGCCGTTCACCGTGCCGCCCGTGCTGTTCGCTCGGGTCACGGAAGAGGACCTGGAGTCGTACCGGGAGCGCTTCGGCGGTTCCGAGGCGGGCTGACGCCCGGCTGAGCGGCCGAGAGAACCGGACGGAGGGGCGCGATCCCGCGGGGTCGCGCCCCTCCGGCGTACCCGGAACCCGCGGCGTACCCGGGCAGGCGTACCCGGGACGCGCGGCCCCCGGTCAGGGCGACACCGTCGCGCCCACCACCAGGAAGCCGCAGATCAGCACGGCGAGGATCGCGAGCAACGGCCAGACGAAGCGCAGGTACTTGTCGTAGCCGACCTTGGCGAGCGCCACGCCGCCGATGGTGACGGCGGTGGTCGGCACCCAGAGGTTCATCCAGCCGCTCGCCGCCTGCCAGGCCGTCACCACCAGCGCGCGCGAGACCCCGGCGAAGTCCGCCAGCGGGGCCAGGATCGGCATGGCGAGGGTGGCGTGCCCGGAGGTCGAGGGGATCAGGAACGCCAGCGGCAGGTTGACCACGAACACCATCACCGCGAAGACCCCGGACGAGGTGCCCTCGACCACGCCCTCGATCGAGTGGAGGATGGTGTCGGTGATCTTCGAGTTGTTCATGATGACCGTGACCCCGCGGGCCAGCATGATGACCAGGGCCGGCGAGATGAAGTCGGCGGCGCCCTGGATGATCGTGGAGCTCAGCTTCGCCTCGCCCATCCGCGCCACCAGGCCCACCAGCACGGACGCGCACATGAACAGCGCCGACAGCTCCGGGAACGACCAGTCCAGCTCCCAGGAGTACGCGGCCGCGTCCGCCCGGCCGGTGAGCGCGCCCGCCCAGGGCACCACCGAGAAGATCATGAAACCGAAGACCAGGACGAGCACCACCAGCACCGTCTTGTGCAGGCGGGTCAGTTCCGGTTCCACCACGTCGGCGCCGGTCGCCTTCTGCTCCCGGTCGCCGGGCAGGAACCCGCACAGGGACTTCGCCGGGTCCTTCTCGACGCGGCGCGCGTACCGGGTGACGTAGAGGATCGTGACGGGGGTGAGCACCACCCACATCGCCGCGCGCAGCGCGATGCCGTCGCCGAGGGAGATGCCGGCGGCCGAGGAGGCCACGCCGGTGGCGAAGGGGTTCACCGTCGAGCACAGCACGCCGATGCCCGCGCCGAGGATGGCGGTGCCGGCGGCGACGAGCCGGTCGTAGCCGAGGGCCAGCATCATCGGCACCAGCAGGCCGTAGAAGCCGAGGGTCTCCTCCGCGAAGCCCTCCACCGTGCCGAGGACGGAGAAGACCAGCATCACGGCGGCGATCAGCAGCGCGCCCCGGTCGCGGAGCCGGTGCGCCAGGAGGGCGATCCCCCGGTCGAGGGCGCCGGTGGCGAAGACGACGGTGATGAACGCGCCGATGGCGAGGACGAAGAGGAAGACGCCCGCGCTGCCGTACAGGGCTCCGGTGAAGGTCGGGCCGACCTCCTGGGTGACGGGGTCCCGGATGCCGTACAGGCCGTTGACGGGGGCGAGGAAGAGGTCGTTCAGGCGCTCGGTGAAGCTCCGGCTGCCGGGGACCCGGTGGTAGGTGCCGGCGACGGGCGCGCCGTCCGCGTCGCGGTCGTACTCGCCGGCCGGGACGAGGAAGGCCAGCAGCCAGACCGCCACCGTGACCAGGGCGAGGATCGTCAGCGCGCTCGGGAAGGCGAACTTCCTCGCCGCGGGGGCCGGCTCACCCTCCCCGGGCACGGGAGGCACCGGCGCCGCCGGGGGCGCGGCGGGCGGGCCCGGCGGACTCGTCATGACCTGCCTCCTCCCGGGCCGACCCGGCCGGCGGCTTGCGGTTCGCTGCTTCGAGCATGGGACCGGGGGGAGGAAGGCGCCGTGGGGGATGAGCCGTGCGGGTGAAGGGTGCGGCTGAGCTGGGAAGACGTGCCGGAGGCCGCGCTGGGGCGGACCGCGTGAAGGATCAAAGTACGGTGGGGTTAGCATATGAGCGCCGCCTAGCTCGAAAGATAAACCTGTGACTGTCAACGAGGACTCGTTCACCAACTGGAAGAACCGCGAAGAGATCGCGGAGTCGATGATCCCGATCATCGGGAAGCTGCACCGCGAGCGGGACGTCACAGTCCTGCTGCACAGCCGCTCCTTGGTGAACAAGTCGGTGGTCAGCATTCTCAAGACCCACCGGTTCGCCCGGCAGATGCCCGGCGGTGAGCTCTCGGTCACCGAGACGCTGCCGTTCCTGGAGGCGCTGACCGCACTGGACCTCGGCCCTTCCCAGATCGACCTGGGCATGCTGGCCGCCGAGTACAAGACCGACGACCGCGGTCTGTCGGTCGCGGAGTTCACCGCGGAGGCCGTCGCCGGCGCCACGGGTGAGAACAAGATCGAGCGGTGCAAGCCCCGCGACGTCGTCCTCTACGGCTTCGGCCGCATCGGCCGCCTCGTCGCCCGCCTGCTCATCGAGAAGGCCGGCTCCGGCAACGGACTGCGGCTGCGCGCCATCGTCGTGCGCGGCGGTGGCGAGGCGGACCTCGTCAAGCGCGCCTCGCTGCTGCGGCGCGACTCCATCCACGGCCAGTTCCAGGGCACCATCACCGTGGACGAGGCGACGAGCACGATCATCGCCAACGGCAACGCCATCAAGGTGATCTACGCGAACGACCCGTCGGAGATCGACTACACGGCGTACGGCATCAACGACGCCATCCTCATCGACAACACCGGCAAGTGGCGCGACCGCGAGGGCCTGTCGACGCACCTGCGTCCGGGCATCGACAAGGTCGTCCTGACCGCTCCCGGCAAGGGCGACGTCCCGAACATCGTGCACGGCGTCAACCACGACACGATCAAGCCGGACGAGCGGATCCTGTCCTGCGCGTCCTGCACCACCAACGCGATCGTCCCGCCGCTGAAGGCCATGGACGACGAGTACGGCGTCCTGCGCGGGCACGTCGAGACCGTCCACTCGTTCACGAACGACCAGAACCTGCTGGACAACTACCACAAGGCCGACCGCCGTGGCCGCAGCGCGCCGCTGAACATGGTCATCACGGAGACCGGTGCCGCCTCCGCGGTCGCCAAGGCGCTCCCCGACCTCAAGGCGCCCATCACCGGCAGCTCGATCCGCGTCCCCGTCCCGGACGTCTCGATCGCCATCCTCAGCCTGCGCCTGGGCCGCGAGACCACCCGCGAGGAGGTCCTCGACTACCTCCGCGAGGTCTCGCTGCACTCGCCGCTGAAGCGCCAGATCGACTTCACGACCGCCCCCGACGCCGTCTCCATGGACTTCGTCGGCTCGCGGCACGCCTCGATCGTCGACGCCGGCGCCACCAAGGTCGACGGCGACAACGCCATCCTCTACCTCTGGTACGACAACGAGTTCGGCTACTCCTGCCAGGTCATCCGGGTCGTCCAGCACGTCTCCGGCGTGGAGTACCCGACCTACCCGGCCGCCGTCTGACCCAGCGCGCCTCCTGCGCGTCCCGCACGACCGACCGACCGACCCGGCGCCCCGGCGGGCGGGCCGGCGGTGGGGCGGCGACCGGTCCCCGACGGGACCCGGCCGCCCGCCCGCCGCCGCCCGTCACCGGCGGCGCCGGTCCGGTTTCCGGAGCCGTTCCCGGCCCCGGGGAACGGCCCCGGCGCGGGCGCGCACCGGCAGCCGCGCGTACGAGGGGACCAGCACCCCCCGCGCCGGACGCCGCCCGGCTATCGACAGCTCCGGGAAGCCCCGCAGCGCCCCGACCACCGCCCGGACCTCCGCCATCGCCAGCGGCATCCCCAGGCAGAAGTGCGGCCCCGCCCCGAACCAGAGCCGGCGCAGCTCGGCCGTTTCCGCCGCGTTCCGCTCCGGCGCGAACGGCCCGTACGCCCGCGCGCACAGCAGCGTGGCGATCACCACCCGCTCCCCGGCCGCCACCCGGACACCCCCGATCCGGCCCGCCCGGGCCGCGCTGCGCAGCATCACCGGCGTCGGTGACGTCACCCGCAGCGCCTCCTCCACCAGCGCGTCCGTGATCCGGTCCGGCCCGCGCCCCGTGTCATGGGCCAGCGCCACCAGCCGCGGCACGAAGGAGACCAGCGTCTCCGTGCCGGTCAGCAGGAACAGCCCGACCGCGCCCCGCGCCTCCGCCTCGTCCAGCCCCAGCGCGCGCAGCCGCCCCGCCGCCGTGGACTCGTCCCCGGCCCGGTACGCGGCCACCGCCGCCTCGGTGAGCCGGGCCAGCGCCGCCCGGGCCCGCTCCGTCTGACGCCCGGTCAGCGTCGTCCGCCACAGCCGTACGGCCGACACCGCCGCCGAGGCCTCGGCGAAACCGGCCCCGCCGGGCGGCATCCCGACCAGCTCGCGGATCACCCCGGCGGCCCCGTCCCGGACGACCCGTACGAGGTCCACCTCCGCGCCCGCCGCCAGCCGCCGCTCCAGGTCCGCGAGCGGGGCGCGCAGCACCCGCTCGCACACCGCCGCCACGTACCCCGGTGTGAACAGGCCGCCCAGCCGCCGGCGCAGCTCCGCGTGCTCGGCGCCCTCCAGGGTGATCAGCGTGCGCGGGCCCAGCACCGGGGTCCACAGCCCGGCCGCCGCCCCCGGCCCGGTCTTCGTGTACGCCCCGGTGTCCAGGAGCACCTCCCGGGCCACCCGGGCGTCGCTCACCACCACCCCGACCCGGGGCACCCGCACCACCGGGCCGCGGGCCGCGACCGCCCGCACCAGCCGGTACGCCACGGGATGCGCGGCCGTCTGCACCCGCCGCTCCCAGCGCTCCCACTCCTCCATCCCGGCAACCTAGCTCCACCGGTGGCCGAAAGTGACCCCTCGGACCAGGGATCTTGACCTGTCTGACGCGTATCGAAGGGCTGCCGTGATCGTTTCTTCAGACGTAACCCCACCATCTGCGGCGGAAACGGGAGGACGTGTGGCGACCGCTTGGCAGTACCTCGCCGGGGCGGGCCTGGTGGCGGCGCTCTGCCCGCTGCAGGCCCAGGTGGCGGTCGCGGGCGAGGGGTACGGCGCCGCGGCCGGTGGCGGTACCGGCGGCAGCACGTTCGCCGGCGCGGCCCCCGCCGGCGCGGCCCCCGCCGACGCCTGCGTGCCGACCCCGCCGCCGACGCCCGTACCGCCGCCGGCGCCCTCCGCGCCCCCCGCCGGGCCGCCGCCACCCGCCCGGCCTCCGGTACGGGTGACCGTGCCCGCCGCCGCGCGGCCGACCGTCCACCACCCCGGGCGCGCGGCCGTGGCCGCCCGGCCGGGCGGGGCCAAGGCGCCGGCACCCGCGGCGGAACCCCGGGCGGTGCCCGCACCGGAGGCCGCGGAGATCACCGCCCCGCCCGCGCCGGCCGTCGCCAGGGTGGCGCGGTTCCACGTGCGCCCGTACCACGCGACGGCCCTGGAGCGGCGCGGCCCGGGCGGTCTGTCCACCGTGATGCTCATGACCGTCGTCACCACCCCGGCCGTCCTCGCGGCCGCCGCGCTCCGCCCCCGCGGCAAGAGCCGGCGCTGACGCCGCACACCACCGATCCACAAACGGGAGAACCCTCGTGTCCCAATGGCTGGTCCTGGCCATCGCCATGGCGCTCGTCTGCGCCCTCGTCCTCACCTTCACCGCGATCCGGCACCGCCGCGTCGCCGAAGACGAGGACACCAGCGAAACGCCCGACGTCATCGAGTACATGACGATGATGGTCGGCGTGGTCTACGCGATCGTGCTGGGCCTCGCCATCGCCGGAGTCTGGGAGGCGCGCGGCACCGCCGAGGACGACGTGCGCCGCGAGGCCCAGGCGCTGTACGAGGTCACCCAGCGCGCCGACGTCTACCCGGCCCCCGTCCGCGACCGGATGCGGGACGAGGTGAGCGCCTACGTCTCCCACACCGTCAACGTGGACTGGCCGCGGCTGACCGCCGGCGAGGCCGCCTCCGCCGAAGGCGGCGTGCTGCTGTCCAAACTGCGCACCGACGTCACCCACCAGAGCCCCACGAGCGAGATCCAGGCCCAGGCCTACCAGCCGCTGCTGGACCACATCGCCGTCGCCGACGACGCCCGGCACTCACGGACGCAGAGCTCGGAGTCCACCCTGCCGAGCGTGGTGTGGGTGGGGCTGCTGGTGGGCGGGGTGGTGACCGTCGGGCTGATCTTCACGCTGCAGATCCGCCGCTCCGGCCGGGAGCTGCTGCTCGCCGGTCTGTTCAGCGCCCTGATCGTGTTCCTGCTGTTCATGGTGTGGAGCTTCGACGCACCCTACGGCCGGAACGGACTCGATTCGGCGGGGCCGTTCGAAGAACTGTTCCCGGCGGTGACGGTGACCGCCGCCCGCTGACGCACCGCCGCCACCAGCGGCGAATGCCGCAGCGCGTGGGAGATCCGGACGAGATCGCGCGCCCCGGCGGCGGTTTCCGGCGCCTCGCCGCCGCCCTCGCCGGCCTCGATCGCCTCGCCCTCCGGGTCCGCGGAGCGCGCCTTCACGGCGGCCGCGACCATCGCGGCGTCGGCGATCGCGCGGGCCGTCTCCTCGTCCGCGCCGTCGGCGAGGGCGCGCCCGTAGGCACCGTCCCGGTGGTCCGTGTCGAAGTACGGGCCCAGGTGCAGGAACCCGTCGTGGATGTCCGACTCCCGCTGGATCACCCGGATCTCGGCCGGCGTCCACCAGGACATCCGCACGGCGGGCGCGACGGCGGGCGCGGCGCCGTGCACCTCCTGCCAGAGCGCGCCGAGCCTGCGGTACGTCGCCCAGGTCTGCCAGCTGTCCGAGAGCCGCTGGCAGACCAGCGGGAGCACGAAGCCGACGGCGCTGACGAGCGCGCCCGCCGAGGCGAGCGGCGGGGCGACGAAGGTGCTCAGGTCGTCCAGGTCGTTCCCGGTCCAGCGGGCGACGACCGCGGTGAACTTGGTGGCGTCGTAGGCGAGGCTGAACCCGTACCCGCACACGATGATCATCAGGCCGACGCGCAGCCAGCCGTGCACCTGGAGGGACCAGCGCCAGCACATCGCCGACATCGTCAGCGCCGCGACGCTGTGGGCGAGCAGGTAGAGGGCGATCAGGGTCCGGATGTACGGGGTGTTCGCGTAGTACGTGTCGAAGTCGCGCAGCCGCTCCCGCGGGGCGTCCCCGAGGACGAACAGGACGACGAGCACGGCGGCGACGGCGGAGTAGCCGAGGATCCAGCGGCGGGAGGTCCGCCGGGTCTCCTCCGGCGGCCCGCCCCGCCAGTTGACGATCAGCACCAGGCAGGAGGCGCTGAACAGGGTCATCAGGCAGTAGACGAGCGGGGCCGAGACGTTGGGGATCCCGGTCAGGCGGTTGACGGCGTGGATCGTGGGCGGAGCGGCGAACGTGAAGACCGCCGTGGCGAGGACGAGCAGGACACACACCGAACGCTGGAGCGGATCGCGCCAGCTGTTGCGGAGCGCCGGCAGCTTGCACGCGAGTGACACCGCCATCGCGGCCGCCGGGATGTAGTAGTCCTGTCCGTTCAACGTTCGGTCCTGTGCCCCCGGTAGCCGAGTGAGGTTTCGATCCGGCCGGCCAGCTGGTCGCGTTGGGCCGGCGCCCGATGGCCGGCGGATCCGGCCAGCCAGCTCCGGCACCGGCTGCCCAGCAGTAAGCCGAAGGACTCGGCCTCGGTCTCCTCCGAGACGTCGGCGCGGGTGCGCGCGGCGACCCGGCGGACCGTCTCGCCGAGGTCGGCCCCGTCGGAGAGCAGCCGGGCGGCGACGGCGGCGCCGTCGACGTGGTGGCTGCAGTGGCCGGCCTTCATGTGCCACAGCTCGTGTCCGAGGATGACCAGTTGGTGGTCCGGTGCCGTGCGCTCCTCGATGACCACGAGATCGCGGTCCGCCATGTCGAGCCACAGACCGCTGGCCGTTCCGGGTGGGAACGCGGCCATCCGGAAGTCCACCCGGCGGCCGCGGTGTCTGCTCATGCCCTCGCAGAGGGCGGCGTAGAGGTCCACTGGCTCCACGGGGGCGGCCAGCTTGATGCCGGCCACCAGCTCCCCGCACAACCGCCGCTGCGCTCTGCCTATGCTCACCGTTCTCCCCGTCGGCGCGGATCCGGATCAGGATTCAAGGATCAGACCCAGACTTTCGACTGGGTCCCTATTCGTTCGGTTTTACGCTTTCGAGCAGCATGTCCAGCCATTCGGTCACCTTGTCCCGGTGCTTGTCGCTGGGCAGTTGGGCGGCGCGCCAGGCGATGCCCCGTACACCGTGGTTCTGGAGGAGTCTTGCCAGTGGATCGCCCGTCGAAGCGGGCGCGGCGGGTGCGGTTTGCCGCTCGCGCCCCGCGAAGTCCTGGAGCAGCTGCTGCTCGGTGCGCTGGAGGGCGTCGGTGAGGGCGTCGGCGTCGTGGGCGGTGAGGAAGCCCGCGTGCACTCCGAAGAAGCGCTGGATGGCGTCGCAGTGCTCCATGGTGGGGCGGCGGTCGCCGTTGATCAGGGCGCCTGCCTGCTGCCGGGACATGCCGGCGCCGTCCGCGATCTCCTGCTGCGTGTAGCGGCGGCCGTTGGGCTTGACCCGGGTGCGCCGCAGCAGGTCGAGGCGCTGGAGGAAGCGGGTCTGGAGATCGGGTTCGCCGGCCGGGCGGCCGTCCAGCAGGGTTTTGACCACGTCCGTGGGGACCCCGGAGGCGTCGGAGAGCCGTCGCAGGTCGAAGACCTGGTTCAGGTCGCGGCCCATCTTGCCCGCGAGTTCGGCGACGCGCGTGACGGTGGCTGCCAGGGGCGCGTTGGCCGCCGCGACGGGAGCCGGGAAGCCGTCTGTCACCAGTGGTTCTCCTAGATCGCGCGAGGTCGGTACGGGCACATGGTCGGCCCATGGAATCTATCCGGTCTGCATCCGGAGGGCCAGAAGTTGCCACAGCTGTGGCGCGAATAAGCTGTCAAGAGGCTTGAATTGCCACAATAGTTGACACTCGAATGAGGTCGGTAGCAGGATCGCCACACGGAAATGAAGATCCAGACCGTGAGGAGGGGGAGCTCTCGGTGCCATATCTCGCAGCGGTGGGCCCGTCCGATGACCTCGCCCAAGCCGGTGAGGAACGCCTGGCGGGCGAGGAGTCCGTACGAGGCGCAGTGCGGTCGGAGCGACGCAAGGAGATTTTGCGCCAGCGCCGCGAAGAGCTGGGGCTGAGCCAGGAAGACGTCGCCGCACGCCTGCGCATCAGCGTGCGCGCCTACGGAAACTGGGAACGCGGCCTGGTCAAGGAGTGGACGGACCGCAAACTGCTCGCCCTGGCCGAGGCGTTGGAGATGAGCGAGCGGCAGTGCTTCTGGCTCTTCCGCGTCATGGTCGATCGCGACCCCCCGCCGACCTGGCGCGCGGCCGAGGAGAGCCGGCTGCCCGAGGACCCCGCCCAGCGGGACTACCTGTGCGACTACGCGGCCCTGATGGAAGCCGTTCCGTACCCGAGCTTCCTGGTGGACCACCGCTGGGACGTCGCCCTCACCAACTCGGCGTTCGACCGGCTCTTCCAGACGGTGCGCCCGCACCCGACCGCCCTCCCGGACGACAACTTCCTGCGCTTCGTGCTGTTCCACCCGGACGCGGCCGCCGTGCTGGAGGACCACGAACCGGCCTGGTGCGTCCCGCTCCTGGCCCAGTTCGCGACCGCGCTCGCGGCCTCCCCGGACGACGAGGGCCTGCGCAGCATCCGCCAGGAGGTGGCCCGGGACCCGTTCATGGAGGCGGCCTACCGCTACGGGGTGCCGCACTGGCTGACCACCCACGGGTCCGAGGCCGCGGAGCAGGACGGGGCGGTGCGCAGCGTCCGCCACCCCGACCCGCGCTGGGGTCTGGTGCGCTGCCGGATGGTGGCCGAATCCAGCCGCATGCTGGAGGGCATGGGGTTCACCCGGGTCACCCTGATCCTCTCGGCGCCGCAGGGCGTACCGGCCGGACCGGTGCACGGCGGGGCCGGCATCGAGAACCGGCCGCAGGGCCGGCTGCGCGCCGTGCCGCCGCTGGGGGAGTGACCCGGCGGGGGACACTGGAGCCCTGAGGGAAGGTGCCGCGCGGGCCGGCCGCCGAGGGTCGGCTGTCGCGGATCGTGGCACCGGTCGACGTCGCGGATCGTGACGCCGATCGTGGCACTGGTGAAAGGGCGGTAGGGGCGTGCGGCTGACCATCCTCGGCGGGGGCGGATTCCGGGTACCGCTCGTGTACGGAGCACTGCTCGGCGACCGGGCCGAGGGCCGGGTGTCGCATGTGACGCTCTACGACGAGGATCCCGGCCGCCTCACCACCATGGCCCGGGTGCTCGCCGACCAGGCCGACGGCGTCGCGGACGCCCCGGCCGTCACCGCCACCACCGACCTCGACGAGGCCTTGCGCGGGGCCGACTTCGTCTTCTCCGCCATCCGCGTCGGCGGCCTGGAGGGGCGCGCCGCGGACGAGCGCATCGCCCTGGCCGAGGGAGTGCTGGGCCAGGAGACGGTCGGCGCCGGTGGCATCGCCTACGGCCTGCGGACCGTGCCGGTCGCCCGGGCGATCGCCCGGACCATCGCGCGCGTCGCACCCGAGGCGTGGGTCATCAACTTCACGAACCCGGCCGGGCTGGTCACCGAGGCGATGGCCGGGGAACTGGGCGACCGGGTGATCGGGATCTGCGACTCGCCGGTCGGGCTCGGGCGGCGCGTCGCCCGGCTGCTCGGCGCCCGCCCCGAGGAGGCCTGGATCGACTACGTCGGCCTCAACCACCTGGGCTGGCTGCGCGGGCTGCGCGTCGGCGGCCACGACCAGCTGCCCCGGCTGCTGGCCGACCCGGTGGCGCTGGAGTCCTTCGAGGAGGGGCGGCTCTTCGGGGCGGACTGGCTGCGGTCGCTGGGCGCCATCCCGAACGAGTACCTGCACTACTACTACTTCAACCGCGACACCGTACGGGCGTACCAGGAGGTCAAGCAGACCCGCGGCGCCTTCCTGCGCGAACAGCAGCGCGGCTTCTACGCCGAGGCCGGACGGCCGGGGCGCCCCGCCGGGGCGGCGCTGGCCGCCTGGGACCGGACCCGGGCCGAGCGCGAAGCCACGTACATGGCCGAGAACCGCGAGGTGGCGGGCGTCGGCGCACGCGAGGAGAGCGACCTGGAGCCGGGCGGCTACGAACAGGTCGCCCTCGCGCTGATGCGGGCCATCGCCCGCGACGAGCGGGCCACCCTGATCCTCAACGTGCGCAACGGCCCGACCCTGTCCGTGCTCGACGCGGAGGCGGTGATCGAGGTGCCGTGCCTGGTCGACGCCAACGGCGCCCACCCGGTGGGGGTCGCTCCGCTCCCGCTGCACGCGGTGGGGCTGGTGACGTCCGTCAAGGCCGTCGAGCGGGAGGTCCTCGCGGCCGCGGCGAGCGGCTCCCGCGCGGACGCCGTCAAGGCCTTCGCGCTGCACCCGCTGGTCGACTCGGTCGCCGTGGCCCGACGGCTCCTCGACGCGTACGCCGCCGACCACCCGGGCCTCGCCTACCTGCGCTGATCGCGGCCACGGGTCACTCGTACGGTCCCGCGCGGCATGCGGGGCCGCAGGGGCGCTGTGAGAGTGCCAGATGTGACCACAGCGACCGCGGCAGCCCCTGCGCCACCCGTGATCGACCGACGGCGGCGCAACGTCATCTTCGGCACGATCATGCTGGGCGTGCTGCTCGCGGCGCTCGACCAGACGATCGTGGGCACCGCGCTGCCCACGATCGTGGCCGACCTCGGCGGCGGCGACCACATGTCGTGGGTGGTGACCTCCTACCTGCTCGCCGAGACCGTGTCGACGGCGCTGGTGGGCAAGTTCGGTGACCTCTTCGGCCGGAAACTGATCTTCCAGATCTCGGCGATCGTCTTCATCAGCGGCTCGTTCCTGTGCGGGCTGTCCCCCAACATGACCTTCCTCATCGTGTGGCGGGGCGTGCAGGGCGTCGGCGCCGGCGGTCTGATGGTCACCGCGATGGCGCTGATCGCCGACGTGGTGCCGCTGCGCGAACGCGGCAAGTACCAGGGCCTGATCGGCGCCGTCTTCGGCGTGGCCACCGTGATCGGGCCGCTGCTGGGCGGACTGTTCACCGACCAGCTGACCTGGCGCTGGTGCTTCTACGTCAACGTACCCATCGCCATCCTCGTCGTCATCGCGGCCGCCCGGACCATCCCGTCGGTGCGGGCCGAGGGCAAGCCGGTCATCGACTACCTGGGCATCACCATGGTCGCGATCGGCGCCAGCGCGCTGATCCTGGCCACCAGCTGGGGCGGGAACGCGTACGCCTGGGGCTCGCCGGTGATCATCGGCCTGTTCGTGGCCGGAGTGCTCGCGCTGGCACTGTTCTGCCTGGTCGAAACGCGGGCCGAGCAGCCCATGCTGCCGATGCGGCTCTTCGGGACCCCGGTCTTCGGGGTGTGCTCCGTCCTGAGCTTCGTCGTCGGGTTCGCGATGCTCGGCGCGATGACCTTCCTGCCGACCTACCTCCAGTACGTGGACGGGGATTCGGCCACCGTCTCGGGCGTACGGACCCTGCCGCTGGTCTTCGGGCTGCTGATCGCCTCGGTGTTCAGCGGCACCGTCACCAGCAGGACCGGCCGGTACCGGATCTTCCCCGTCGTGGGCTGCGCGGTCATGGCCGCCGGCCTGTTCCTGCTGTCGACGATGCGGCCGGGGACGAGCGCGTGGCTGGAGTCCCTGTACATGTTCGTGCTGGGCACGGGCATCGGCCTGTCCATGCAGGTGCTGACGATCGCCGTGCAGAACACCGTGGACTACGCCGACCTCGGCACGGCCACCTCCGGGGTCACCTTCTTCCGTACGCTCGGCAGCGCTTTCGGGACCGCGGTGTTCGGGACGATCTACGCCAACAGCCTGGGGCCCGCGCTGAAGGCGGGCGTGGCGGAGGCGGCGCGCCGCACCGGACAGGACCCGGCGCTGCTGGCGAAGGCGGCGTCGAGCCCGGACGGGGTGCACCGCCTCGGCCCGGAGGCGGCGGGACCGATCATCGACGCGTACGCGCACGCGCTGCACACGGTGTTCCTCTGGACCGTGCCGGTGGCGCTGTTCGGGTTCGTCGTCGGGCTGTTCCTCAAGCAGGTCAAGCTGCGCGACAGCGCGCGCGCCGGGTCGACGGACATCGACGGCTTCACCTCGCCGGCCACCACCTCGGCGGACTCGGCGAAGCTGCTGGAACTGGCGGTGGGCAAGCTCGTACGGAACATGGGGCCGCAAGAGGCGCGGGCGATCGTGAACGGCTCGGACACCCGGCTGGACATCGGGGGCGCGTGGGCGGTGATGCAGGTCGACCAGCTGATCCGGACCGTCGGGCACGCGAGCCTCGTCGCGATCGCCGCGCGCCGGTCGGTGCCGCCGGAGGTGCTGCTCCCGGTGTTCGACCGGATGGCGGAGGAGGGGTACCTGACCTGGGAGAACGGCTACGTGGCGCTCACCGCGGCGGGGCAGCGGGAGGCGGGGGTCATCTCGCGGGCGTGGGCGACGTGGCTGGGGGACAGGCTGGAGAAGGACCGGGGCCGCCCGAGCGGCGCGCAACTGCGGGTGGCGGCCGACGCGATCGCGAAGCGCCTCCTGGCGGAAGACCTCCGCGAGGGCCACTTCGCCAACGCCCCGGCCCCGCGGTCGTAGGGCCGGCGGGGGTCGGGGCGGGGGCCCTACGGCCGAGGGGGCGGGCGGGGTCGGCGGGTGTCGGGGCCGGCGGGCGTGGCGGGGGCGGCGGGGGTCAGGGGCCGGCGGGCGTGGCGGGGGCGGCGGGGGTCAGGCCGTGCCGTCGGTGCGGTAGTCGTACGACGGCGCCTCCGGCAGGCCCGGCAGTCCCGGCCGCCAGGCGCGCAGTACCGCCGCCGACGGGGCGTACAGCTCCGGCGGCAGTCCGGCCGGGCCGAACCACTCCCACCGCGCGATCTTGTGCGGCTCGGTGACGGCCGGCCGGCCCTCCGCGGCGTGGGTGACCGCGCCCGCCGTCAGCCGGGTCACCGCGTCGGAGTCCGGGGCGAGCTGGACGGTGAAGACCTCGACGGCCTCCGGCGCCACCCGGAGGTCCGTCTCCTCGGTCAGCTCGCGGGCCGCGGCCTGCTCGAAGCCCTCCCCGGGGTCCACCTTGCCGCCGGGCAGCTCCCAGCGGCCGTCGTGGGCCTGGCCGAGCAGGATCCGGCCGTCCGCACCGACCACGATCAGCCCGACGCCGACCACGGCGTTCGGCTGCGGGACGGCGCGCACGGCGGGGCGGCCGGGGTGGTCGTAGGAGTGGTCGTCGGCGCTGCTGGTCATCAGGGTCCTTCCGTGGAGGATTCGGGCAGGGCGGCTTCGGACGGGGATTCGGATGCCGCGGCACCGCCCGGGGTGTCGGCGGCGCCGCCGCGGGGCCTCGCCCGTACGTGGATCCGCTCGCCCTGCGGCCCGAACAGGCTGAGGAACTCCGCCGTCCGGGGTCCCGGGTTGAAGAACGCGTGCGGGGTCCGCGTGTCGAACTCGGCCACCTCCCCGGCGCTGAGCACCAGGTCGTGCTCGCCCAGCAGCAGCCGTACCCGCCCGGACAGCACGTACAGCCACTCGTAGCCCTCGTGCACCCGCAGTTCGGGCAGCGGCGCCGAGCCGTCGACGGGCGGCATGATCGTCTTGAAGGCGTGCACCCCGCCGAAGTGCCGGGTCAGCGGCACGTACGTGCTGCCGTGCCGGACGAAGGGCCGCGGCCGGATCCTGGGATCGCCCGTCTCCGGCGCGCCGACGAGCTCGTCGAGCGCCACCCGGTGCGCCTTCGCGAGCGGAAGCAGCAGCTCCAGGGTCGGGCGGCGCTGTCCGGACTCCAGCCGGGACAGGGTGGAGAGCGAGATTCCGGTGATCTCGCTGAGCTGCGCCAGTGTCGTGCCGCGCTGCTGGCGCAGCGCGCGCAGTCGCGGGCCCACGGCGGTGAGTACGTCCGCCAGCTCTTCGTCCTGCTCGGGGGTGGCCATGACTCCATTTGCCGGTTCGGCAAGTCCATTTGTCAAGAGGCGCCTCTCCGGCACACCCTCGGGGCCATGGACAACGCGATGACGAGGTACTTCGACGTAGTGGTCGTGGGCGGCGGCGCCGCCGGGCTGGCCGGGGCGCTGACCCTGGCCCGGGCCCGCCGCTCGGTGCTGGTGCTCGACTCCGGCAGCCCCCGCAACGCCCCCGCCGCGCACCTGCACGGCTACCTCGGCCATGACGGCGCGAGCCCAGCGGATCTGCTGGCTCGGGGGCGGGCGGAGGTGGCCGGGTACGGCGCCGAGATCCGCTCCGGGGCGGCCGGTACGGCCATCGCCGCCGACCGGCTGCCGGACGGGGGCTTCCTGGTCCGCTGCGGGGACGCCTCCACGGTCCGGGCGGGGCGGCTGCTGGTCGCCACCGGTCTGGTGGACGAGCTTCCCGCCCTGCCCGGCCTCGGGGCGCGCTGGGGGCGGGACGTGCTGCACTGCCCGTACTGCCACGGCTGGGAGGTCCGGGACCAGCCGCTCGCCGTACTGGCCACCGGGCCGGTGTCGGTGCATCAGGCGCAGCTCTGGCGGCAGTGGAGCGCACACGTCACCTTGCTGGCTCACACCTGGCACCTCACCGACGAGGACCGGGAGCTGCTGGCCGCCCGGGGCGTCGAGGTGGTGGAGGGTGAGGTCACCGGCCTGACGGTCGCCGAGGACCGGCTCACCGGGGTCACCCTCGCCGGCGGCGCGACCGCCGGGTGCCGGGCGCTGGTCGTGGCCCCCCGCTTCACCGCCCGCTCCGGGGTGCTGACCGGCCTCGGCCTGCCCACCACCGACCTGGTGCGGGAGGGCCAGGTGATCGGCACCTGTGTGGATTCCGATCCGGCGACGGGCGCCACCGCCCTCGCCGGGGTGTGGGCGGCGGGCAATGTGACGGCCCCGCTGGAGCAGCTGGCCGGCGCGGCTGCCCAGGGCGTGCACGCGGCGGCGGCGATCAACACCGACCTGGTCGCGGCGGATACGCGGAGCGCGCTCGAAGCGCACCGCGCCGGGGGACGGGCGGTCTAGGAGCCCGGTCCTCGGACGGGTGTGCGGGTTTCGGCCGGGCCGCGCCCGTGCAGGCTCTGAGCGGTGCGATCGTCGTACGGCGCGAATGGGTATCTGCGTATCTGCGTATCTGCGTATCTGCGCATCTACGTATCGACGCGGCGGCGGCTTGTCGGCTCAAGGGGGCGCAATGGCACATGTGCTGGTTGTCGGCGGAGGAGTCGGAGGCCTGGCCACCGCGCTGCTCGCGGTCCGCCAGGGACACACCGCCGAGCTCTTCGAGCGGGACACCCGCGCCCCCGGCACCGCCCTGGACCGCGACTTCTTCGGCTGGCGCCGTCCGGCCGTACCGCAGGCCACCCAGCCCCACGCGCTGCTCGGCGCCGCGCGCAACGTGCTGCGTGACGATCTGCCCGACGTCCACGCGGAGATGCTCCGGCTCGGGGCCCGCGAGCGGCACGAGCTGGACTGGTTCGACGTACGGCCGCCCGCGCGCCCGGGCGACGAGGACCTCGTCATGCTCCAGGCGCGGCGGATCGTACTGGAGAGCGCGCTGGCCACCGCCCTGCGCGGCGAACCGGGCGTGGTCACGCGGTACGGGGAGCCGGTCACCGGGCTCACCACCGCCCCCGGCGTCCGGGTGACCGGGGTGACCACCTCGTCCGGCGCCCACCAGGGCGACCTCGTCGTGGACGCGGGCGGCCGGCGCGGCGGCGTCGAGCGCTGGCTGACCGCGGCGGGCTGCCGGCCGCCCGTCGTGGAGCGGCACCGGACCGGGCTCGCCTACTTCTGCCGCTGGTACCGGCTGCCGGCCGGACTGACGGAGGGCCCGCGCCGGCCGTGGACGGTCACCGGCGGCGCCTTCGCCGGCTGCGCGGTCTTCCCGGCGGACAACCGGGTGTTCGCGGTGACCCTGTTCGTGCACACGGAGGACACCACCCGCTCCGCACTGCGCGACCCGGCCGTGTTCGAGGCCGCCGCCCGGGCCTTCCCGCCCGGTGCGGCCTGGCTGGCGCTGGACGCCGAGCCGCTGTCCGACGTACTGGCCACCGCGAGCCTCGACAATCGCTGGAGTTCCCTGGTCGACGAGCGGGGCCCGGTCGTGACCGGTCTGGTGCCCGTGGGGGACGCCATCGCCCACACCAACCCGACGCTGGGCCAGGGCACCTCGCTCGCGCTGTGGGCCGCGCGCAGGGTGGCCCGTACGGCGGGGAACGACCCGGGGTCGGCGCGGTTCGCCGCCGAGTACCACGACTGGGCGGTGCGCACCCTGAAGCCCTGGTTCGACTACCAGGTCGTCGCCGACGGGGCCATCGGCGATCGCTTCGCGACCCGCGCCGGGCGGGCGGGGACGGCGCGCGAGGTGGCCGCGCTCTTCGAGTGCGCGCTGGAGGACCCGGAGGTGATGCGGGCGCGGGCCAGGGTCCGGCACCTGGCCGACCCGCCGGCGCGGGCGTACGCGGATCCGCAGGTCAGGGCCCGGGTGGCGCGCTGGCTGGCAGCGCGGCCGGACTACGAGCCGAACGCGGTGGGCCCGGAGCGGGCGGAGTGGGAGAAGCTGACGGCGGGCTGACCGCGGGCGCCGGCCGGTTGCCGTCCGCCGGCCGGTCGCTGTCCGCCGTCCGCCGTCCGCGGCCGCCGCGTCAGCCCGTCGGTGGGCCGGGCCGGCCGAGCACGTCGGCGAGGTCGTAGCCGACGACCTCCTCCAGCTGGGCGTACGTACAGCTCTCCGGCGCCCGGTCGGGCCGCCACCGGCGGAACTGGGCCGTGTGCCGGAAGCGGTCGCCCTCCATGTGGTCGTACGCGACCTCGCAGACCCGCTCGGGCCGCAGCGGCACCCACGACAGGTCCTTCTTGCCGGTCCAGCGGCTCTGCGCGCCCGGCAGCCTGGCGCTCTCGTGCGCGGACTCCTCGGCCCAGGCCGCCCACGGATGGCCCTCGGGATCCGGCATCCGCAGCGGTTCGAGCTCGGCCACCAGCTCGGCTCGGCGCTTCATGGGGAAGGCGGCGCAGACGCCCACGTGCTGGAGCGCGCCGTGCGTGTCGTGCAGCCCGAGCAGCAGCGATCCGACAATCGGACCGCTCTTGTGGAAACGGAAACCCGCGATGACGACGTCGGCCGTACGCTCGTGCTTGATCTTGAACATGAGACGGGCATCGGGTCGGTAGGGGAGATCGAGGGGTTTGGCGATCACCCCGTCGAGCCCGGCGCCCTCGAACCGCTCGAACCACTCCCGCGCGAGCGCGGGGTCGGTGGTCGCGGGCGCGAGATGAACGGGGGGCCGAGCGGTGGAAAGGGCTTGGGAGAGCGCGTTGCGGCGGTCCGCGAGCGGGGTGTCGAGGAGTGCCTCGTCGCCGAGCGCGAGCAGATCGAAGGCGACGAAGCTGGCCGGGGTCGTCTCGGCGAGCATGTTCACGCGGGAGGCGGCGGGATGGATCCGCTCGGTCAGCCGGTCGAAGTCGAGCCGCCCGCCCCGCACGATGACGATCTCGCCGTCCACGACGCAGCGGGCGGGCAGGTTCTCCTTCAGCGCCACCACCAGCTCGGGAAAGTACCGGGTCAGGCTCTTCCCGGTGCGGCTGCCGATCTCGACCTCGTCGCCGTCGCGGTGGACGATGGCCCGGAAGCCGTCCCACTTGGCCTCGTACTGCATGCCCGGCGGGATCTTGGTCACGGACTTGGCGAGCATCGGCTTCACAGGGGGCATCACCGGCAGATCCATACCTGAGATTCTGCGGCGGTACGTCCGGACCCGCCCGGTATGCGCGCCACGCCGGGCGCGCCTAACGTGGCGCACATGGGTGCTGCCGGTAATGCGATCGAGCTCGACGCCGGAGGGCGGGCGGTACGACTGTCCAACCCGGACAAGGTCTACTTCCCCGAGCGCGGGCTCACCAAGAGGGACGTGGCCGAGTACTACCTGGCGGTCGCGCCGGGCATCACCCGCGCCCTGCGCGACCGCCCCACGACCCTGGAACGCTATCCGGACGGGGTGGAGGGCGAGTCCTTCTTCCAGAAGCGCGCTCCCAAGAACCTGCCCGACTGGATTCCGACCGCCCACATCGCCTTCCCGAGCGGGCGAACGGCCGATGAGATCTGCCCGACCGAACCGGCCGCCGTCCTGTGGGCCGCCAACCTCGGGTGCCTCACCTTCCACCCCTGGCCGGTGCGGCGCGAGGACACCGACCGGCCGGACGAGCTGCGCATCGACCTGGACCCGCAACCGGGCACCGACTACCACCACGCGGTGGCGGCCGCCCACGAACTGCGGACGGTGCTGGAGGAGTTGGGCCTGCGCGGCTGGCCCAAGACCTCCGGCGGCCGGGGGCTGCACGTGTTCGTGCCGATCGCCCCGCGCTGGACCTTCACCGAGGTCCGGCGGTGCGCGATCACCCTGGGCCGGGAACTGGAGCGCCGGATGCCGGGCAAGGTCACCACGGCCTGGTGGAAGGAGGAGCGCGGCGAGCGGATCTTCGTCGACTACAACCAGACCGCGCGCGACCGCACCATCGCCTCCGCCTACTCGGTCCGGCCCCGCCCGCACGCGCCGGTGTCGGCCCCACTGCGCTGGGAAGAGGTCGACGACGCGGAGCCGCGGGACTTCGACATCGTCACGATGCCGGCCCGCTTCGCCGAACTGGGCGATCTGCACGCGGACATGGACGAGCACGCCTTCGCGCTGGACGCCGTACTGGAACTCGCCGACCGGCACGAACACGACCACGGCCTGGGCGACATGCCCTATCCGCCGGACTACCCGAAGATGCCGGGCGAACCCAAACGGGTCCAGCCCAGCCGAGCCAAACACAAGGACTGAGCCCTGAGCACCCTTCTCTTCCTGGACGTGGACGGACCACTCATCCCCTTCGGAGCCAGCCCGCGCCGACTCCCCGACGGGTACCCGACGTACCGAACGACCCCACCTCACCCGGCGTCAACCCCGCCCACGGGCCACGCCTGGCGGCGCTGGGGTGCGATCTCGTATGGGCCACGACGTGGACGGATGACGCGAACGACAGCGTCGCACCCCGACTCGGCCTCCCGGCCCTCCCCGTGGTCCACTGGCCGGACTCCGATGAGCCGCGCCCCCACCCCGGGCTGCACTGGAAGACCCCGTCCCTGATCACCTGGGCCGCGGGCCGCCCGTTCGTCTGGCTCGACGACGAACTCACCGAGGCCGACCGCGCCTGGGTCTCGGCAACCCACCCCGCACCGGCCCTCCTCCACCGGGTCGATGCCCACCACGGCCTGACGGAAGCGGACTTCGCAGCCGTGGAGGAGTGGCTGGGCGAGGTGTAAGACACCCCACTGTCAGTGGCGGGTGCGATGCTCGGAGGGGTCGAACGGAGGGCGGGCGAGGCGCCGCGCGTGAACGCGTGTTGATCAGGTGTTGATAGGACGTCCATCGGCGGCGGACAGGCTCGCCGCATGTCGATGAACACGAGTGAGCGGCCGACGACCAGCGCCGCCCCCGCTTGGTACGAACTCGCCCTGTGCGCCCAGACCGGCCCGGGGTTCTTCTTCCCGGAGCCGGGCTCCTCGCTGCGCGACGCGAAGCGGCTGTGCGGCGCGTGCGAGGGGCGGGCGGCGTGCCTGGAGTACGCCCTGACGAACGACGAGCGCTTCGGCGTCTGGGGCGGCCTGTCGGAATCCGAACGCCTGGCGCTGCGCCCGCGCGACTGATCAGGTCTGCGTGGCCTTCCCGCTCCGCCGCATCAACCCGACCCTCAGCGCGAGCGCGTCATCCCCGCCACCCCACTCCCGCCCGGCCCCCTTGTCGAGCACGACCCGCACGGGCCGATGCCCCCCGACGGGCGAAACCACCCCACCGAACCGAGGATCCCCCGCGAACCAGATGAGACCGGGGTGGTCGTTCTCCCGGTCCGCGAGCAGGACGGGGAAGGGGATGATCCGGAACAGCGGGGCGAAGTCCTCGCGGAAGACGATGACGACGGTCGCGGGACTTCCCGTCGCGCGAGTCGGATGCAGGCAGGGCAGCTCCGTCCAGGGGTAGGACCTCAGCACGGCTGCGACGCGATGACGCCGGAAGTAGGCGACAACAGCCCAGGGGAGCCAGGGAAGGAAGCCGATCGTGCTCAAGAGGAACACGACCGCGGCCTTCTGCGCGAGGTGGAAATTCAGGCAGGCGCAGGCACACAGGAAAGGGACGCCAAGGCCCACCACCGTGGCCACCCGGCGGTGGACCAGTCGCTTGTATCCGATGACGGTAGGGGGGTGGTCCCATGCCACCTTGGCGAGCAGGAGCGTCACAAGAGCACCTCCGAAATGCGCGAAGGCCGTGCCGCGCGATGGGGGCTGGAGCCGGGGTCGGTGAAGCCGACGGTGTGGGTGACCGCTTCGAGGATGTCGGTATACGCCTCCGCGTGCTGAAGTGACGCGCTGGTGAGGCCAAGGACGACGATGTACGGACTCTCCGCATGGGCCACGGCGACCCTGGCTTGAAATACCGGCTGCTCCGATCCTGGGGCGGCGATGGTTCCGGTAATCAGGCAGCAGGGAAGCGACGAGGGCAGGTCCAGGAACCGGCGGGTCGACCCCGGGCGTGGCTCGGGCCCGGCCATGGCCAGGGCGGTCCGTGCCACCGCGACCCGAGGGTTGTCGTGATCCGTCCGGTGGACGGCCAGGGAGAACAACGACGCGCAAACACCGACTGGTTCGTCGGGATGCAGTCCGATCGCAGTGTGAACGACGTGGTGCTCGGCGAGCTCATCGAGGCGATCCATGAGCCAGCTCAGCTGCTCCTGGGCCTCGGTACTGCCCAGGGCGTCGGTGACTTCGTCCATCGCGGTCCGGTCACCTGGCCCGATGTCGTGGAAGCCTGGCGGGAGCCGGAACCAGACAGGGGGCATCACGGCCTCATCACCGACCAGAGGTGGGACGTCTTCGCACCGGCGGAAGGGGCGTCGTCCAGCGCGCCGCGCACGCCATCAACCGCTGTGGAGGCGTGCTCCACCGTTTCGTCGTCGGTGATGTAGTCGCCGGTGGCTGTCGCGGCGCCAACGGTCGCGATCCCCACGCCGACCCGGTCTCTCACGTCTTGACTCGACGTTCGCAGCGTCCACGCGGTGAGGGGGTTCTCGACCTGGCGTAAATCGTCGGCCGTCGACCAGGTGGTGCGGCCGAAGGTGGTGGCGCCTTCGGTGAGGCCCGAGAGGGCGCTGGCTTCGGGGGCGGCGGTCAGGGCCGCGCGGGCGGCCAGGGTGCCGGCCTTCGCGCCCGCGGCGACCGCCGCCACGCCCGGGACGGTGCCCGCGGTGTCGCCGAGGAGCGTGACCCCCGCCTTCCAGAAGTCCGCGTCGAACTCGCCCTTGGTGACCCCGTCCGTCAGGGACTTCCGGAACTTCGGGTCGGCGACGTGCGTCCCCAGGGCCGCCAGGGACAGCCCGCCGGCCACCAGCATCACCGCCAGGCCCGCCGGCGGGCAGAACAGGGACAGGCCCGCCCCGGCCGCGCCCAGGATGGCCGAGGCGTTCGACAGGGCGTCCGCCGGGTCTTCCGTGATCTTCTGCCAGAGCGAGGCGAAGACGCCCGGCTCCTTCGGGGCCAGGCGGTCCGCCGCCGCGTTCAGCGTCTTCGCGACGCGGCCCGCGGCCGCCGCGTGTTCCGCGGCCAGTTCCCGCGCCAGCCGCCGCGCGTCGGCCAGGGCGGGCTCCGTCGTGGCCGCGGCGGCCTGGGACTCGTAGCGGGCGGCCAGCGCGCGGTGCGCGACCAGGGTGTCGTGCCACGCGGTGAGCCGGCGGGCCGCCTCCGCGAGGGAGGTGTGCGCCGAGCGCAGGTAGCGCGGCAGGTCCCGCGACAGCGAGGCCCGGAAGGCGGTGGCGGCCTCGCCCTGCCAGCCGCTGCTGTTCGAGGCGAGGGCGTCGACCACGCGGGAGGCCTCCCCGAGGGAGTTCGCCGAGGCCAGGAGCTTCTTCGCCAGGGTGAGGACGGCGGCCGGGTTGCCGGGGGCCGGGTCGAAGCCCAGTGCGGGGGAGTGGGTCACGTACGCCCGCCGCCCGCCTTGAGGAAGGCCGCGCGGATGGCCGCCTCCAGCTCCGCGTGCTCGACGGCACTGGTCTTCACGCCCTCGCGCACCGTCTTGATGCGTTTGGCCAGCTCACTCGTGCCGTACGACCATCTCTCCTGGAAGCCGTCGCAGGCCGCGTCGAGGTCGGCCGTGCCCAGCTGGTCGGCCCGTACGTGGCTCAGCGCGCTCCGCGCCTCCCGCAGGGAGGTCAGCGAGGAGTCGAGGGCGCGCGAGAAACGGGCCAGCTGGTCGATGTCCACCTGGAGGAACGTCATGACGCGAAACCCTGGCAGAGCGGGGCTCTGCCAGGGCAATCGTCGTCACCCGCCCGGGGGAGCGGAATCCGGTCAGGGCGTCAGGCGACGCTCAGCCCTTGCGGGCCGCGATGCGCGCCGCGCGGGCGGCGAGGCGCTCGTCGAACTTGCTGGCCTCGGAGTCCAGGCCGTTCATGAACAGGCCGAGCTCCTCCTGGGCCTTCAGACCCTCGGGGCCCAGGCCGTCGATGTCCATGATCTTCAGGAAGCGGATCACGGGGCTCAGCACGTCGTCGTGGTGGATCCGCAGGTTGTAGACCCCGCCGATCGCCATCTGCGCCGCCATGCGCTCGAAGCCGGGCATGCCGTGTCCGGGCATCCGGAAGTTGACCACGACGTCGCGCACGGCCTCCATGGTGAGGTCCGGGGCGAGCTCGAAGGCCGCGCCCAGCAGGTTGCGGTAGAAGACCATGTGCAGGTTCTCGTCCTGCGCGATGCGGGCGAGCATCCGGTCGCAGACCGGGTCACCGGACTGGTGGCCGGTGTTGCGGTGCGAGATGCGGGTCGCGAGCTCCTGGAAGGCCACGTACGCGACCGAGTGCAGCATCGAGTGCCGGTTGTCGGACTCGAAGCCCTCCGACATGTGCTGCATCCGGAACGCTTCCAGCTTGTCCGGGTCCACGGCGCGCGAGGCGAGGAGGTAGTCGCGCATCACGATGCCGTGACGGCCCTCCTCGGCGGTCCAGCGGTGCACCCAGGTGCCCCAGGCGCCGTTGCGCCCGAAGAGCGTCGCGATCTCGTGGTGGTAGCTGGGGAGGTTGTCCTCGGTCAGGAGGTTCACGACCAGCGCGATCTTGCCGATCTCGGTGACCTTGGACTGCTCCGGGTCCCAGGCCTCACCGTCCTCGAAGAAGCCCGGGAAGTTCCGGCCGTCGCTCCACGGGACGTACTCGTGGGGCATCCAGTCCTTGGTGATCTTCAGGTGCCGGTTGAGCTCCTTTTCGACCACCTCTTCCAGCGCGAACAGCAGCCTGGCGTCGGTCCACGCCTCCGAGCTGCCGAGGGAGGGAGAGGTGATCGTCACGGGTGCTCCTGGGGGACAAAGCGAATTACCTACGGTTCCGTAGCCTACGAACCCGTAGGTTAAGCGCGCCGTGAAGGCCAGCCAAGCCCCAGCGGTACCTATGTCCGGTTACATCCGGTTATCCATGCAGTTTGAGACCCCGTTTGCGGGCATGGCGAAGCCGAAAGTCATACGTGAAGGTGGCTCGGCTTTGCCGGATTGACGCCTAATCGATGCCTGGGGAGGGGGTGGGGAGCCCGTCCGTCCTTCGTCCCTCGGTCCCCCCGTCCCTCGTCCTCCGTCCTCCGTCCCTCGTCCTCCGTCCCCGTCCGTCCGTCTGGCCCGTCCCCGCCCCCGCGTCACTCGTGCCAGAGTGAGTCCCGGACCTCCTCCGCCGTCGTCGGTCGCAGCTCGCCGTCGAGCAGCAGCCACCGCGTGATGCCGATCGACTCCAGGAACGGCACGTCGTGGCTCGCCACGATGAGCGCGCCCTCGTACGACTCCAGCGCGCCGGTCAGCTGCCGTACGCTCGCCAGGTCCAGGTTGTTCGTCGGCTCGTCCAGCATCAGCAGCTGCGGAGCCGGCTCCGCCAGCAGCAGGGCCGCCAGCGCCGCCCGGAAGCGTTCGCCGCCCGACAGGGTGCCGGCCGGCCGGTCCGCCCGGGCGCCCCGGAACAGGAAGTGCGCGAGCCGCGCCCGGATCAGGTTGTTCGTGGCCTGCGGGGCGAACCGCGCCACGTTCTCCACCACCGAACGGCTGTCGTCCAGTACGTCCGCGTCCAGCCGCTGCGGCAGGAAGCGCGTCGGCACGTGCGTGACGGCCTCGCCGGACTCCGCCGGTACGAGCCCGGCCACCGTGCGCAGCAGGGTGGTCTTGCCCGAGCCGTTGCGGCCGACCAGCGCGATCCGCTCCGGACCGCGCAGCTCCCACTCGCCCGGGACCGAAGCCCCGTGCGCCAGGTGCAGATCGCTCAGGGTCAGCACCCGCCGGCCCGGATGGACCTGCGTGGCGGGCAGCTCGATACGGATCTCCGCATCGTCGCGGACCGCCTCCACCGCCTGGTCGAGCCGCTCGCGGGCGTCCGCGAGCTTCTCGGTGTGCATGATGCGGTGCTTGCCGGCCGACTCCTGCGCCGCGCGTTTGCGGGCGCCCATGACGATCTTCGGCTCGCGCTTGGTGTCGTTCATCTTCTGGCCGTACCGCTTGCGGCGGGCCAATTTGACCTGTGCGTCGGCCAGTTCCCGCTTCTGCCGCTGTACGTCGGCCTCCGCGACCCGGACCATCCGCTCGGCCGCGTCCTGCTCGGCGGCGAGCATCGCCTCGTAGTCGGTGAAGTTCCCTCCGTACCAGCGCACTTCGCCGTCGCGCAGGTCCGCGATCTGGTCGACCCGGTCGAGCAGCTCCCGGTCGTGGCTGACCAGGATCATCACCCCGGACCAGGACTCCACGGCCGCGTAGAGGCGGCGACGGGCGCGCAGGTCCAGGTTGTTGGTCGGCTCGTCGAGCAGCAGGACGTCCGGCCGCGCCAGCAGCAGGGCCGCCAGCCGGAGCAGGACGGACTCCCCGCCGGACAGCTCCCCGACGGTGCGGTCCAGGCCGATCCGGGAGAGACCGAGCTGGTCGAGCGTGGCCAGGGCCCGTTCCTCCACGTCCCAGTCGTCCCCGACGGCGGCGAAGTTCGCCTCGGTGGCCTCGCCCGCCTCGATGGCGTGCAGGGCGGCGCGGGCGGTGTCGATGCCGAGCGCCTGGTCCACGCGGAGTGCGGTGTCGAGCGTGACGTTCTGCGGGAGGTAGCCGACCGTGCCGGCGACTGCGCGATGGCCGTCGGTGGGGGTCAGTTCACCGGCGATGAGCTTCAACAGGGTTGATTTGCCGCAGCCGTTGAGGCCGATCAGGCCGGTGCGGCCGGGGCCCACGGCCAAGTGGAACCCGTCGAACACGACGGTTCCGTCGGGCCAGTCGAAGGACAGGGCGGAGCAGGTGACAAAGGTAGGGGCGTTACTCATAGAGGCCTCCAGGTTGCGTGAATGGTGCGTGCAACGCGGGGAGACAGCCGTACCGGACCGCGGCCGTCGGCTCATGGCGACGGTGGTGGCGGTGGTGATCGGTGTCTCGAACCTCAGACGAGCAATGTCCTACTCCGTTCGGCGGCAATGGGGCGAGAACGAAGTTACGGGCGGCCGGGGCCGCCCGCAATCGGATTAAAGGAGGGTGGGTGGGAGGGGAGGGAGAGTCAGCAGGAGTCGCGCATCAGTTCGGCCAGGCCGTGGTCCACGTCGAGGTACAGGTGCTCCAGGCCCGGCGGTACGACGGCGGCGGCGCGCTCCAGGAAGCGGTCCAGGTCGGCGGTGAGCATCAGGACGATCGCGACGCCCTCGGGAGCGTGGAACTCGACGGTGGTCCGGTCGGCGTCGTACGGGCGCACGCGCACGTCTCCGCTGCCCGTCGGGCGGTCCAGGCCGGACTCCAGCAGTTCGCGCGCGAAGGTCCACGAGATCTCGATGCCCTCCAGCGTGGCCGGGGCGGGGAAGGCCATGCGGATGGCGAACGGATCCGCGCGGTCGTAGCTGAGCGTGACAGGCACGGTCTCGACCTTCGGGGCGGTGGCGACCAGACGGGCCTGCACGGCCTGCTCGATGACAGTGATCAAGGCTCGCTCCCTTGCGGCGGATCTGCTGACGGGCCTGGGGTGGAGCCCGACAACGGGATAGACGCCGGAACCGGCAATTCCGTGCATGCCGAGTTGCGTGAGCTGTGTCACCGATTGGCTGGAACGCATCCGTGCGATCGCACAGAGTAGTGGTGGGTGCGGGATGGGGGAAGGGGTCTTTGGGCGGGCCGCGGCTTTGGGGTGGGCGGAATAAGGCTGGTTCCGTCTCACTCCACAGGCGCAAGGTGTCGTTCCGGGAGTTCGGAGAGGCCGTCACGCTCAGTTCGTCGTGCGGGATCAATTGGCCGACGGGCGACCTTTTGGCAGGGCGCGCCGGTGGCGGGACGCACCCTGGACGGTGGTTCCGGGGTGCGTTAGCTTCCGGCGCCATGAGACTTCTGGGAGTTGGGCGTGGGGCGTGGGCCGGGGCGTGGGCCGGGGCGTGCGCGGTGGCTTTGGTGGTGGGGGCGCTGGGGGTGCCGGCCGTTGCCGCCGGGGCGGGTGGGGCGAGCGGGTCGGGTGGGGGGCCTGGTGATGCTGCGGCTGAGGCAGCGGCGGCGGCTGTGGCTGCGGGGTCTGGTGCGGGTGCGGGTGATGTTGGTGGTGTGGTGCGTGGGCTGCGTGGGGTGGGGTGGGCGGTGAAGGGGACCGGGAAGGACTCCCGGTTCCGGGGGCTGGCCGCCGTCAGTCGCAGTACGGCCTGGGTGGCCGGGTCCAAGGGGACGGTGCTGCGCACCGTGGACGGCGGCCGGAGCTGGCGTGACGTTTCCCCGCCGGGGGCGGTCGCGGAGGGGCTGGAGCTGCGCGACATCGAGGCCTTCGACGCGCGGCGCGCGGTGGCGCTGTCCATCGGCGAGGGCGAGGCCTCCCGGGTGCTGCGGACCGACGACGGCGGGGCGACATGGAGCGAGGCCTTCCGGAATCCCGACCCGCGGGCCTTCTACGACTGCCTGACGTTCTTCGACTCCCGGCACGGGCTCGCGATGAGCGACCCGGTGGACGGCAAGTTCCGCATCCTCTCCACGGACGACGGCGGGCGTAGCTGGGAGGTGCTGCCGGCCACCGGGATGCCGGACGCGCTGCCGGGCGAGGCCGGCTTCGCCGCGAGCGGCCAGTGCCTGGTCAGCGCCGGCTCGCGGGACGTCTGGCTCGCCACGGGCGGCGGAGCCGTCTCGCGGGTCCTGCACTCGGGGGACCGGGGGCGGACCTGGAAGGTGGCCGAATCCGTGATCCCGGCCGGTGACCCGGCCAGGGGGGTCTTCGCCCTCGCCTTCCGCGACCGTACGACGGGCCTCGCCGTCGGCGGTGACTACCGCGCCGGGCAGGCCTCCCCGCGGGCAGCGGCGGTCTCGTCCGACGCGGGCCGCACCTGGCGCCCGGCGACGACCCCGCCGCCGGGGTACCGGTCGGGCGCGGCCTGGCACCCGTACGGCCGGGGCGTGGCGCTGGCGGTGGGGCCGACGGGCACCGACGTGACGGCGGACGGGGGCCGCACCTGGCGGGCGCTGGACGCGGGGTCGTTCGACACCGTCGACTGCGCGGGCGACGGGGGTTGCTGGGCCGCGGGGGAGAAGGGGCGGGTGGGGAGGCTGGAGATGCTGGAGAGGTCCTGATCAGCTGGTGGCCGTGTCCGTGCCCGTTCCAGTGATGAGGTCCATGGCTGGGTAGCGGCCCGGGGTGAAGCCCGCTGCCGTGTAGACGGGCTCGCCGTCGGCGCTGGCGTGCAGCTGGATGTAGTGGATGCCGCTGTCGTTCAGCCAGGAGACGAGCCCGTCGACGATCCGGCGGCCGTGGCCGCGGCCGCGGGCGGTCTCGTCGGTGACGATGCCGTCGAGGTAGCCGCGGCGGCCGTCGGTCCACCGGGGGCTGGGGAGGTGGTACGTCACCCAGGCCATGCCGGTGGCCAGCAGCGGTTCGCCGGGAGCGCCGCCGACGACCAGGCAGCGCAGATCGGTTCGGGCGGTGATGCGCTCGCGGAACCAGCCGTCCGCGGTCTCGCGCCAGGGGGAGTCGGCGGGTCCGGCGTCGACGCCGAGGCTGGCCAGGGCGACGGCGCGCAGGCGTATCAGCTCGGGGATGTCGGCGGGGGTCGCGGGGCGGGGGGCGTGGGTGGGAGGCAGAGGGAGAGGCAGAGGGAGAGGGCGAGGGGTCAACGCGGTCTCCAAGAAAGGGGTGCCCAAGGGGAGGGAGGGGTTTCCCGGCAGTCTCACTGTCCTTCCGGGGCGGGCCGGTCCCTCAAGGGCGCTCCTTCGTCGCGTCGCTGCGCGATGGCCTTCGGCCACCCTTGACCGACCGGCCCGCCCCGGAACGCCAAAGACCGTCGGGAAACCCCGGAGGAACGGTCACGGGGGATCGGTCCCGGTGCGCGCCACAACCCCCGGGCCGTGCCGGTCCAGGGGGTCGCTCGCCCCAGGTCGCCACGCGCTTCGTCCGGTTGGCGGCCGCGGGTCGTCCTGATCCGAAGGACAGGTCCTAGGTGAGGGGGGATTCGCGGACCGGCGCCAGGTCCGAGGAGGTCTTCGTCGCGATGAACTCGGTGATGCGGTACTCGCAGACGCCGGCCATCGTGAAGGGGTCGCCCGCCGCGATCTTCTCGATCTCCGCACGGGAGACCCCGCCGGCCAGGACGACACCGCCGTCGCGGGGGACCTTGCGGCCCGACGCGAGGAAGACGCCCGCCGCGTAGTGGCCGTCCAGCCAGGCGATGTGGGCGTCCATCTGCTCTTCGACGGCTTCGATGGGCGCGGTGTAGGTGAGCTCCATGACGAACATGATCGTCAGGCTACCCTCGCACCATCATGACGAGTGTGAAGACCCCCGCCGACGAGGCCGAGGCCCGGGCGGTACAGGACGAACTGCGGACGCGCGTGGTGCTGGACGAGGCCGGGCCGGCCGTCGGGCGCGGGCTGATCGCGGGTGTGGACGTCGCGTACGACGACGAGCGCGATCTGGTGGCCGCGGCGGCCGTGGTGCTCGATGCCGCCACCCTGGAGGTGGTGGAGGAGGCGACCGCGGTCGGGCACGTGAGCTTTCCGTACGTGCCCGGGCTGCTGGCGTTCCGGGAGCTGCCGACGGTGCTGGCCGCGCTCGACGCGCTGAGCGCCGCTCCGGGGCTGGTGGTGTGCGACGGGTACGGGCTCGCGCATCCGCGCGGCTTCGGGCTCGCCTGCCACCTCGGGGTGGTGACCGGGCTGCCCAGCATCGGCGTCGCGAAGAATCCGTTCACCTTCACGTACGAGGAACCGGGCGCCCGGCGTGGTGACGCCGCCCCGCTCGTGGCGGCGGACGGCGCGGTGGTGGGGCGGGCGCTGCGGACGCAGGACGGGATCAAGCCGGTCTACGTGTCGGTGGGCCACCGGGTGTCGTTGGACAACGCCTGTGCGCAGACGCTGGCATTGAGTCCGCGGTTCAGGATTCCGGAGACCACGCGGCACGCCGACTCGTTGTGCCGGCGTGCCCTGCGCGAGGCGTCCTGATCAGCGGGCGTCGGCGACGCGGAAGCGGATGCCCGCCTTCTGGAGGCGGTCCAGGAGGGCGTCGCCCATGGCCACCGCGGTGGTGAGCTGGCCCGCCCGGTCGGGGAGGGCGTCGTACGCGAGGCAGAGGGCGGATTCCGCCAGCATCTTGGCCGTCTCGCCGTAGCCCGGGTCGCCGCCCGAGACCTCGGTGAAGACCCGGCGGCCGCCGCCCTCGCCCACGAAGCGGACGGTGAACCAGCTGCGCGCCCGGCGCGCCGCGTCGGGGCCCCGGCCCGGCTCCCAGCGGCTCATCAGCCAGCGCCGCGCGGGCGGGAGCTGGGCCACGGCGGCGGTCGCGCCGAGGGCCGCCGTACCGCCCAGGGCCATGGGCAGGTGCTGGACGGAGGCGTAGTGCCGGTAGCGGAAGTCCGGGCCGTAGCGGTCCAGGGCGGCCGCGGAGCGGGCGACGATCCGGGGGTCCAGTACGGGTAGCGGCAGGGCCCAGGTGCCGGTCTCGCGGCTGAAGCGCGGGGCGCCCAGGGGGCCTCGCGCGCGGCGCCCCAGGAGGCGCGGCTCGTGCAGCCGGCGGGTGTGGGCGGCGGCCAGGGTCTGGGGGCCGCGGCCGATCGCGGTGAGGGCGGAGGCCAGGGTGCCGCCGGAGAAGAGGGCGTTGGAGCGGAGGAAGCCGTCCACGCGGAGCGGGACGCCTTCGGGGAGCTGGTTCACCGTGTAGTACGTGCCGAGGTCGGCCGGGATGGAATCGAAGCCGCAGGCGTGGACGATGCGGGCTCCGGTCTCGCGGGCCCGCGCGTCGTGCTCGACGTACGTCCGGTCGACGAACTCGGGCTCGCCGGTGAGGTCCAGGTAGTCGGTGCCGGCCTCGGCGCAGGCGGCGACGAGTTCCGCGCCGTACCAGATGTACGGGCCGACGGTGGTGGCCAGTACCCGGGTGGAGGCGGCCAGTTCGCGCAGCGCCCCGGAGTCGCGGGCGTCGGCCCGCAGGAGGGGCAGGTCCGCGCAGGCCGGGTCGAGGACGGTGAGGCGTTCGCGCAGCCGTTCGAGCTTTCCGAGGTCCCGGCCCGCCAGGGCCCATCGGCAGTCGGTGGGGGCGTGCTCGGCGAGATACTCGGCGGTGAGTGCTCCGACGAATCCGGTCGCGCCGAAGAGCACCACGTCGTAGGCCCGTTCAGGATCGCCTTGCCGAACCTCTGCGTTCATGTGACCGCTCCTCCCAGCTGTTGTCGGTGGCTGAGGCTAGCGTGAGTCTCGGCTGTCCGTGCGAGCAGGCGTGACCTGCGGTAAGTGGAGGCGTCGATGAAGGCTGCGGTGCGCAAGTGGGAGGCGGTGCGGGAGTTCGCCCTGAGCCTTCCGGAGGCGGTCGAGGAGTTTCCCTGGGGTCCCGAGGACTGCGTGGTGAAGGTCAACAAGAAGATCTTCGTGTTCCTCGGCAACACGGACGGGCCGCCGGGGCTGTCGGTCAAGCTCAAGGACGAGGCCCTGCACGGGCACGCGATGACGGCGCCGGGCGCGGCGCCCAGCGGGTACGGGCTGGGGAAGGCGGGCTGGGTCTCGGTGCCGATGGCGCAGAAGGGCGCGCCGTCGGCCGAGGTGCTGTGCGAGTGGGTGGAGGAGAGCTACCGGACCGTGTGTCTGAAGCGGCATCTGAGGGAATTGGACGCCCGGATCGGGACAACCGGCTAAGCGCTTGCTTGTTTGGGGCTTGTGCTGAGTGGAACGCGTTCCTAGCATCACTGGTGTTACATCGGTTGTGTCACACCGTGCGCTAACAATGCTGGGGGCTCGATGGCAGTGACAGGGAACGGCCCGCTCGCCGGGGTGCGCGTAGTCGAGCTGGCGGGCATCGGCCCGGGTCCGTTCGCCGCCATGCTCCTCGCAGACCTGGGAGCCGATGTCGTACGGGTGGACCGGCCCGGCGGGGGCGGGCTCGCGATCGACCCGGCGTACGACGTCACCAACCGGAACAAGCGGTCCGTGCTGATCGACCTGAAGTCCGCCGAGGGCCCCGAGCGGGTGCTGGAGCTGGTGGAGCGCGCCGACGTGCTCATCGAGGGGTTCCGCCCCGGGGTCGCCGAGCGGCTCGGCGTCGGACCGGCCGACTGCCACGCCCGGAACCCGAAGCTGGTGTACGGCCGGATGACCGGCTGGGGCCAGGAGGGCCCGCTCGCGCACTCCGCGGGGCACGACATCGCGTACATCGCCGTCACCGGCGCCCTCGGCATGATCGGGAACCCGGGTGAGCCCCCGGCCGTTCCCGCCAACCTCGTCGGGGACTACGCGGGCGGTTCGCTCTATCTGGTGATCGGCGTCCTCGCGGCGCTCCAGCACGCCCGCACTCCGGGCGGCGCGGGCCAGGTCGTGGACGCGGCCATCGTCGACGGCACCGCCCACCTCACCGCCATGATCCACGGCATGGTCGCGGCCGGCGGCTGGCAGGACCGGCGCGGGGCCAACCTCCTCGACGGCGGCTGCCCCTTCTACGGCACGTACGAGACCTCCGACGGGCAGTACATGGCGGTCGGGGCGCTGGAGCAGCAGTTCTACGACGAGTTCGTCCGGCTGCTGGGGATCGCGGAGCAAGCGCCCGCGCGCAAGGACACGGCGCGGTGGGGGGAGCTGCGCGAGGCCGTCGCCGCGCGGTTCAAGGCGCGCACCCGCGCGCAGTGGACGGAGGTCTTCGAGGGGACCGACGCCTGCGTGGCGCCCGTGCTCTCGCTGCGCGAGGCGCCCGAGCACCCGCACCTCGCCGCCCGCGGCACCTTCACCGACTTCGGCGGGATCACCCAGCCCGCGCCCGCGCCCCGGTTCTCCGCGACCCCGACCGCCGTCACCGGCGGACCCGCCCGGCCGGGGGCCGACACCGACGCCGTGGCCGCCGACTGGGGCGTGCCGGGCCTGACCGGGAAGGGCGCCTGATGGAACTGTCCATGATGCTCGACTACGCCGGGGACCCGCGCCGGGCCGCCGACGAGGCCGCAGCGCTGGAGTCGGCCGGTCTGGACGCCGTCTGGGTCGCCGAGGCCTGGGGCTTCGACGCGGCGACGATCATGGGCTACCTCGCCGCCCGCACCGAGCGGATGAAGATCGGCTCGGCCATCGTCAACGTCTACTCCCGCACCCCCGCCCTGATCGCCCAGACGGCCGCCGGGCTGGACGCGCTCTCCGGCGGGCGGGCCCTGCTCGGTCTCGGCGCCTCCGGCCCGCAGGTGGTCGAGGGCTGGCACGGGAAGCCGTACGACAGGCCGCTCGGCCGGACCCGCGAGACGGTCGGGCTCTGCCGCCGGATCTGGCGCCGCGAGACCATCGACCACCACGGCATCACCGACATGCCGCTGCCGCCCGAGAAGGGCGGCCGGCACGGCAAGCCGCTGAAGATGCTCACCCGGCCGGTGCGCGACTCCATCCCCGTCTACATCGCGTCGCTGGGGCCCGCGAACGTGCGGATGACCGCCGAGATCGCCGACGGCTGGCTGCCCACCCTGTTCCTGCCCGAGAAGGCCGGCGCCGTCTGGGGGAGCTCCCTCGCCGAGGGCGCGGCCCTGCGCGCCCCGGAGCTCGGGCCCCTGGAGACCGTCGCGGGCGGACTGCTCGCCATCGGTGAGGACGCGGCCGCCGCGCGGGACCTGGCGCGCCCGCAGATCGCCCTGTACGTCGGCGGCATGGGCGCGCCCGGCAAGAACTTCTACAACGACCTCGCCGTCGCCTACGGGTACGAGGAGGAAGCCCGGAAGATCCAGGAGCTCTACCTCTCCGGGCGCAAGCGCGACGCCGCGGCCGCCGTGCCGGACGAGTTCTGCGAGCTCATGACCCTGTGCGGGCCGGAGGGTTACGTACGCGAGCGGGTCGAGGCCTTCCGGGAGGCAGGCGTCACGATGCTCAACGTCAGCCCGGTCGGCCCCGAGCCGGCCCGGCTGATCGAAACCGTCAAGAACTGGCTGTGAGGAGCCGCATCCATGAAACGCCAGATCTTCGACGCCGACCACGAGGCGTTCCGCGAGACCGTCCGCGCCTTCCTCGCCAAGGAGGTGCTGCCGCACTACGACCAGTGGGAGAAGGACGGCATCGTCAGCCGTGAGGCCTGGCTGGCGGCCGGCCGCCAGGGACTGCTGGGCCTGGCCGTCCCGGAGGAGTACGGCGGCGGCGGGAACGCCGATTTCCGCTACGCCGCCGTGATAGCCGAGGAGTTCACCCGGGCGGGCGCCGCCGGGCTCGCGATCGGCCTGCACAACGACATCATCGGCCCGTACCTGACCTCGCTGGCCACAGAGGAGCAAAAGCGCCGCTGGCTGCCCGGCTTCTGCTCCGGCGAGACGATCACCGCCATCGCGATGACCGAGCCGGGCGCGGGCTCGGACCTCCAGGGGATCCGCACCACCGCCGAGGACCGGGGCGACCACTGGGTCCTCAACGGCTCCAAGACCTTCATCTCCAACGGCATCCTCGCCGACCTGGTCATCGTCGTCGCGAAGACCACCCCCGAGGGCGGGGCGCACGGGCTGTCCCTGCTGGTCGTCGAGCGCGGCGCGGAGGGCTTCGAACGCGGCCGCAACCTGGACAAGATCGGCCAGAAGTCCCAGGACACCGCCGAACTCTTCTTCCACGACGTCCGCGTCCCGAAGGAGAACCTGCTCGGCGAGCCGGACGGCGCCTTCGTCCACCTGATGACCAACCTCGCGCAGGAGCGGATGGGCATCGCGATGGCCGGCATCGCCGCCGCCGAGTACCTGCTGGAGATCACCACCCGGTACGTGAAGGAGCGCGAGGCCTTCGGGCGCCCGCTCTCCAAGCTCCAGCACATCCGCTTCGAGATCGCGGAGATGGCCACCGAGTGCGCCGTCACCCGCACCTTCCTCGACCGCTGCATCACCGACCACTCCAACGGGGAGCTGGACCACGTCCACGCCTCGATGGCCAAGTGGTGGGCGACCGAGCTCCAGAAGCGGGTCGCCGACCGCTGTCTGCAACTGCACGGCGGCTACGGCTACATGACCGAATACCAGGTCGCGCGGGCCTTCGTCGACGGCCGCATCCAGACCATCTACGGCGGCACGACCGAGATCATGAAAGAGATCATCGGACGTTCCCTGCTCGGCTGACCTCCCCCTCGCACACCTCCGAAAGGCTTGACCAGTGAGCACCGAAGCTTACGTATACGACGCGATCCGCACCCCGCGCGGCCGCGGCAAGGCCAATGGCTCCCTGCACGGCACCAAGCCGATCGACCTGGTCGTCGGCCTCATCGACGCCCTGCGCGAGCGCAACCCCGGGCTGGACCCGGCCACCATCGACGACATCGTGCTCGGCGTCGTCGGCCCCGTCGGCGACCAGGGCTCCGACATCGCCCGGATCGCGGCCATCGCCGCCGGACTCCCCGACACCGTGGCAGGCGTCCAGGAGAACCGCTTCTGCGCCTCGGGCCTGGAGGCCGTCAACCTGGCTGCCGCGAAGGTCCGCTCCGGCTGGGAGGACCTGGTCCTCGCGGGCGGCGTGGAGTCCATGTCCCGCGTCCCGATGGCCTCCGACGGCGGCGCCTGGTTCGCCGACCCGATGACCAACTGGGACACCGGCTTCGTCCCGCAGGGCATCGGCGCCGACCTGATCGCCACCATCGAGGGCTTCTCCCGGCGCGACGTCGACGAGTACGCGGCCCTGTCGCAGGAGCGCGCGGCCGCCGCCATCAAGGACGGCCGCTTCGCCAAGTCCGTCGTCCCGGTCACCGACCGCAACGGCCTGATCGTCCTGGACCACGACGAGTTCGTCCGTCCCGGCACGACCGCCGACACCCTCGCCAAGCTCAAGCCGTCCTTCGCGGACATCGGCGAACTCGGCGGATTCGACGCCGTCGCGCTGCAGAAGTACCACTGGGTCGAGAAGATCGACCACGTCCACCACGCGGGCAACTCCTCCGGCATCGTCGACGGCGCCTCGCTCGTCGCCATCGGCTCCCGCGAGGCGGGCGAGCGGGGCGGACTGACCCCGCGCGCCCGGATCGTCTCGGCGGCCGTCTCCGGCTCCGAGCCCACCATCATGCTCACCGGCCCCGCCCCGGCCACCCGCAAGGCCCTCGCCAAGGCCGGTCTGACCATCGACGACATCGACCTCGTCGAGATCAACGAGGCCTTCGCGGGCGTCGTGCTGCGCTTCGTCAAGGACATGGGCCTGTCCCTCGACAAGGTCAACGTCAACGGCGGCGCCATCGCGCTCGGCCACCCGCTCGGCGCCACCGGCGCGATGATCCTCGGCACGATCGTCGACGAGCTGGAGCGCCAGGACAAGCGCTACGGCCTCGTCACCCTCTGCGTCGGCGGCGGCATGGGCGTCGCCACCATCGTCGAGCGCCTCTGACCTCGTCCTGCATCCCCTGCCCCCCGGACCTTCCGAAACGAAAGCAGTGACCATGAGCGAGTCCACCACGATCCGCTGGGAACAGGACGAGACCGGCGTCGTCACCCTGATCCTCGACGACCCCAACCAGTCCGCCAACACGATGAACCAGGCCTTCAAGGACTCCATCGCGGTGATCGCCGACCGCGCCGAGGCCGAGAAGGACTCCATCCGGGGCATCATCTACACCTCCGCCAAGAAGACCTTCTTCGCGGGCGGCGACCTCAAGGACATGATCCGGCTCCGCCCGGCGGACGCCCGGATCGCCTTCGACACCGGCACCGAGATCAAGCGCTCCCTGCGCCGGATCGAGACCCTCGGCAAGCCCGTCGTCGCCGCCGTCAACGGCGCGGCCCTCGGCGGGGGTTACGAGATCGCCCTCGCCTCCCACCACCGCATCGCCCTCGATGCCCCCGGCTCCAAGATCGGCCTCCCCGAGGTCACCCTCGGCCTGCTGCCGGCCGGCGGCGGCGTCACCCGTACCGTCCGCCTGATGGGCATCGCCGACGCGCTGCTCAAGGTGCTGCTCCAGGGCACCCAGTACACCCCGCAGCGCGCCCTGGACAACGGCCTCGTGCACGAACTGGCCGCCACGCCCGAGGAGATGCTGGCCAAGGCCCGCGCCTTCATCGACGCCAACCCGGAGTCGAAGCAGCCCTGGGACGTCCCCGGCTACCGCATCCCGGGCGGCACGCCGTCGAACCCCAAGTTCGCCGCCAACCTCCCGGCGTTCCCCGCCAGCCTGAAGAAGCAGCTGAACGGGGCCCCCTACCCGGCGCCGCGCAACATCCTGGCCTGTGCCGTCGAGGGCTCCCAGGTGGACTTCGAGACCGCGCTGACCATCGAGGCCCGCTACTTCACCGAGCTGGTCACCGGACAGACCGCCAAGAACATGATCCAGGCGTTCTTCTTCGACCTCCAGGCCGTCAACGCCGGCCGCAGCCGCCCGCAGGGCACCGAGCCCCGCACCGTCCGCAAGGTCGCCGTCCTCGGCGCCGGGATGATGGGCGCCGGCATCGCGTACTCCTGCGCCCGCGCGGGCATCGAGGTGGTGCTCAAGGACGTCACCCCCGAGGCCGCCGCGAAGGGCAAGGCGTACTCCGAGAAGCTGCTCGACAAGGCGCTCTCCCGGGGCCGTACCACCGAGGCCAAGCGCGCCGAGCTGCTCGCCCGGATCACCCCGACCGCCGAGGCCGCCGACCTCGCGGGCTGCGACGCCGTGATCGAGGCCGTCTTCGAGGACACCGCCCTCAAGCACAAGGTGTTCCAGGAGATCCAGGACGTCATCGAGCCGGACGCGCTGCTCTGCTCCAACACCTCCACGCTGCCCATCACCGGGCTGGCGGAGGGGGTTTCGCGCCCCGTCGACTTCATCGGTCTGCACTTCTTCTCGCCCGTCGACAAGATGCCGCTGGTGGAGATCATCAAGGGCGAGCGCACCGGCGACGAGGCGATCGCCCGCGCCTTCGACCTGGTCCGCCAGATCAACAAGACCCCGATCGTGGTCAACGACTCGCGCGGCTTCTTCACCTCGCGCGTCATCGGCCAGTTCATCAACGAGGGCGTGGCGATGGTCGGCGAGGGCATCGAGCCCGCCTCCATCGAGCAGGCCGCGGCGCAGGCCGGTTACCCGGCCAAGGTGCTCTCGCTGATGGACGAACTGACCCTGACGCTGCCCCGCAAGATCCGCAACGAGACCCGCAAGGCCTTCGAGGCCGAGGGCAAGGCATGGAGCGAGCACCCCGCCGACGCGGTCATCGACCGCATGGTGGACGAGTTCGGACGCCCCGGGCGCAGCGGCGGGGCCGGCTTCTACGCGTACGACGACAGCGGCAAGCGCGCCGGCATCTGGCCGGGCCTGCGCGAGCACTTCGCCAAGCCGGGGTACGAGATCCCGTTCGAGGACATGAAGGAGCGGATGCTCTTCTCCGAGGCCCTGGACAGCGTCCGCTGCCTCGACGAGGGCGTGCTGACCTCCATCGCCGACGCCAACATCGGCTCCATCATGGGCATCGGCTTCCCGGCCTGGACCGGCGGCGTGATCCAGTACGTCAACGGCTACGAGGGCGGCCTCGCGGGCTTCGTCGCCCGGGCGCGGGAGCTGGCCGAGAAGTACGGCGAGCGCTTCACCCCGCCGGCCTCGCTGGTCGCGAAGGCCGAGCGCGGCGAGACGTACGCCGACTGACCTCCGGCGGCCGGGCGCCGGCGGCCGGGTGTCACCGGCCGGGCACGCGGCGCCCGACCGCGGTCCCGGGGGCGGGCCCTGCCCCCGGGACCGCCCGGCGTGGCGGGGTCAGCGCGCGGCGAGGGACGCGAACACGCCCCGGTGCGCGCTCCCGTCGGGGCCGGTCCAGCCCGCGGTGACCTCGCCGAGGGGCTTGGCGGCGGGAGCCGCCGCCTCCCCGAGCACGCGCGTCACGGTGAGCGCGGGAGCGTCCTCGGCGCCCGCCGGTTCCGGCCCCTCGTACCGCGCGGTGACGGACGGGTCCGGAGTGTCGCTCAGGCTCTGCGCCTGCGGCTCGGCGCGGCCCTGGAGCAGCGCGAGCAACTGCGCGGTCAGCACCGGGTCGTGCGGCCCGTCGTACACCCAGCGGCGTCCGAGGACGCCGTGCTCGGTGGTGCCGACCAGGGCCGCCTCGGCGCCGGCCAGCGGAGCGCCGCGGTAGGTGAGGGGCACGTGGTACGCGGTCGGCTCCCCGCCCGAGGCGTCGGTGACCACCATGAACTCGATGCCCACCTCGCCCTCGGGGTCGTCGAGGCGGAAACCGCCCGCCCGGGCCAGGGCCGGCGGCCGCCCGGTGGGCAGGTACCAGGGCTGGGCCGGCAGCCAGGCGGCAAGGAGCTCCAGCTTGCCGGGGCTCATCGTGGTCTTGTGAATGATCGCCATGACGGCGAACCTACCTGGTGGGGCGCCCTGTTGGGCGACCCGGTGGGGCCGCGCGGCGTCAGGCCTCCGGGACGAACGCCGCCTTCAGCTCTTCCTTCAGCGACCGCTGGAAGGCGGTGACCAGAGCCTGAACGACCATCGGCTGCATGTGTGCGGACAGCGCCTTCATCGACTCCACCCGCTCCGGATCGCTCTCGCCCCGCGTGAACGGTCCCCACACCTCGTCCCGGAACAGCGCCGTCAGCTGGTGCGCCGCCGTCCGCGCGTGCTCCAGCAGCACCTCGCGCGCCGCCAGGATCGTCTCGTGCGCGATCGGTACGTCGAGCAGCGCGACGCCGAGCCGCAGCAGGCCCACGTCCACCCGGAAGCCCTCCGCCGTCGGCGCCAGCACGTTCATCGCCGTCAGCCGCCGGAGGTCGCTCTCGGTCAGGGTCCGCCCGGCGCGCTTCTCCAGCTCCTCCCGCGAGGACTCCAGCGCCGCGTCCGGGGCCCAGGTCGCCACCAGCGCCCGGTGGATCGCCAGGTCGTGCGCGCTCAGGTCGTCGGGCAGCGCGTCCAGGTACCGCTCGATGGCGGACAGGGTCATGCCCTGGTGCTGCAACTCCTCGATGAGCGCCAGCCGGGACAGGTGTTCCGGGCCGTAGTGGCCCACCCGACGAGGGCCGATCACGGGAGGGGGCAAAAGCCCGCGCGTGCTGTAGAACCGTACGGTGCGGACGGTCACGCCCGCCCGGGAGGCCAGCTCGTCGACGGTGAGCGTCGGCTCGGGTGCCTGGGTGGTCATGGTCGGGTCTCCGCCTCGCTCTCTGATCAGCGCGTCTCAGCACTTCTCAGCACGTCCCAGTGCGTTCCGTTCCCGCACCGCGGTTCAACAGTATTGCTGTCGCACCAACGATGTGAAACGTCCAGGAGCTGCCCATGCCCACGAATCTGCGACTGCCCGGACAACCCGACGAGCTCACCCTCCCCGCCCTGCTGGCCCGCAACGCCGCCCAGTACGGGGACCTCCCCGCCCTCTCGTGGCGCGAGGGCGACGGCTGGGCCACCCTCAGCTGGGCCGAGGCCCGCCGCGAGATCGCCGTCCTCGCCTCCGGCTACGCCGCCCTCGGCATCGAGCGCGGCGAGCACGTCCTGATGATGATGGGCAACCGGCCCGAACACTGGCTCAGCGACCTCGCCCTCGTCCACCTCGGCGCCGTCCCCGTCACCGTGTACGGGACCTCCGCGCCCGAGCAGATCGCCCACATAGCCCGGCACAGCCGGGCCCGGGTCGCGATCGTCGAGGGGGCCCGCGAACTCGCCCGCTGGGAGCCCCTGCTGGCCGACGGCACGGTCGCCCTGGAACGCCTCGTCGTCGCCGAGGCGGCCGACGCCGGCCCGCACCGCGCGTACGGCTCCCTGCACGCGAGCGGCGCCCGCACGCACCGCCCCGACGCCTTCGAGAAGGCCTGGCGGGAGGCCCGCCCCGAGGATCCGCTGACGGTGGTCTACACCTCGGGCACCACCGGCGACCCCAAGGGCGTCCGGCTGACCCACCGCAACATCATGCTCCAGTCCGTCCGCCTCGACCGGCGCGTGGACCTGCCGGAGCACGCGGAGCACATCTGCTACCTGCCGTTCGCGCACATCGCCGAGCGGATCCTCGGCATCTACCTCCCGCTGCTGCGGGCCGCGCACGTCCGCCTCGTCGCCGACCCCACGGCCGTCGCGGGCGCCGTCCGCGAGCTGCACCCGGTGCAGTTCTTCGGCGTGCCCCGGGTCTGGGAGAAGCTCGCCGCGGGCGTACGGGCCGTACTGGCGCGGCTCCCCGAGGCGCAGCGGCAGGCCATCGAGGCCGCCAACGACCTGGCCCGGGCCTTCGCCGCCCACCAGGAGCGCGGCCAGGCCGTCCCCGCCGCGCTGGGCGCCTCGTACGCCCGGGCCAAGGAACAGGTGCTGGACCCGCTGCTGGGCCTGGCGGGGCTGGACCGGCTGGCCTGGACGGCCAGCGCCACCGCGCCGATGCCGATCGACGTGGTGCGCTTCTGGGCGGGCTGGGGCATCACCATCATGGACGCCTGGGGCCTCACCGAGACCTCCGGGGTGTGCACGGTCAACAGCCCGGACGGCTTCCGGCTGGGCTCGGTGGGCCGCCCGATCGACGGGGTGGAGCTGCGGCTCGCCGAGGACGGGGAGATCCTCACCCGCGGCGCGACCGTCTTCGGCGGCTACCTGCGGCCCGACGGTTCGGTGGAGAGCGCCGCCGACGCCGAGGGCTGGTTCCCGACCGGGGACATCGGCCGGCTCGACGAGGACGGCTTCCTGTGGCTGACCGACCGCAAGAAGGAGCTGATCATCACCTCGAACGGCAAGAACGTCTCGCCGGCGCTGGTGGAGAACACGGTCAAGGAACACCCCCTGATCGGCCAGGCCCTGGTGCACGGCGACGGCCGCTCCTACCTGGTCGCCCTCCTGGTCCTGGACGCGGAACTGGCCCCCGCCTGGGCCGCCGCCCGGGGAATCGAGGCCGACTCGCCCGCCGAGCTCGCCGCGCACCCGGAGGTACGGCAGGAGATCGCCCGCGCCGTCGAGGCCGCCAACGCCCGCCTCAACCGCACCGAGCAGATCAAGCGGTACCGGCTGCTCACCGAGGAGTGGGGCCCCGATTCGGGGGAGCTCACCCCGTCGCTGAAGCTGCGCCGCCGGGTGGTCCGGGAGAAGTACGGGCCGCTGATCGAGGCCCTGTACGAGGAGGCGCCGCCCGCCGGCTGACCCGGATGGCCCCGTCCGGTGAGCGCCCGGCCGCTCACCGGACCAGGGTGGGGGCATGTGGCGGAAGGACTTCAGCCGTGTCTGAGAGCAGCTTCAGCCTCTACGCGGGCCGGGGCAACCCGAACTGGACCGCGACCGGGCCCCGCGAGGCCTTCCACGCCCTCGGCTACTTCGCGCTCGACGAGTCCCGGCGGGTGTGGACGGCCGACAACCTCGGCGGAACGCCCGAGAGGCGGGGCATCGGGGAGCGCTTCGACTCGTGGGTGCGCCGCCATCCGCAGCTGCCGGGGGTCGAACTCCTGGCCGCCTGCGTCCAGTACGCCCTGGCCCGGTGGGCCTTCGACAAGGACGAGTTCGTCCACGAACTGGCCGACGCCGTCACCGGCGGCACCTACCCGGTGCCGGGCCGGATGCTGACGCACGCCGAGCACATCGTGCGCGGCTACCTCGGCTTCGAGATGTTCGGCACCCGGCCGCCGAAGGGCGACATGTCGCTGTTCGCCACCGAGGGCGCCGCCGCGGCCATGTGCTACGTCTTCGACTCCCTGGTGAAGAACGGGATCCTGGCCAAGGGCGACAAGGTCGCCCTGATGGCCCCGGTGTTCACCCCGTACGTGGAGGTCCCCGAGCTCGACGCGTACGGGTTCGAGGTCGTCGAGGTCCGTGCGAGCCGCTCCGCCGGGACCGGGGTGCGGCAGTGGCACTACCCGCGGGAGGAGGTCGCCAAGCTGGCCGACCCGGCCGTCCGGCTCGTCTGCGCGGTCAACCCCGGCAACCCGCCCTCGCCGGTGCTGGGCGACCGGGTGGCGGAGCAGATCAAGGAGATCGTCGCGACCGCCAACCCGCGGCTGCTGATCGTCACCGACGACGTGTACGGCACCTTCGTGCCGGGCTTCCACTCGCTGGCCGCCGACGTCCCGCGCAACACGCTGCTCGTGTACTCGTACTCCAAGCACTTCGGGTGCACGGGCTGGCGGCTCGGCGTCATCGGCCTGCACGACGACAACGTCATCGACGAGATGATCGCTGACCTCCCGCAGGAGCGGAAGGACCGCCTCGCACGCCGCTACCGCTCGCTCACCCCGGAGCCGGAGAAGCTCCGCTTCATCGACCGGCTGGTCACCGATTCGCGCCCGGTGGCCCCGCGGCACACGGCCGGCCTCTCGCTGCCGCAGCAGGCGATGATGGTGCTGTTCTCCCTCTTCGACCTGCTGGAGGAGGGCCAGGCGTACAAGGAGCGGGTCCGGCAGATCGTCCGGCAGCGCCTGGAGCTCCTGCTGGAGGGCGCCCGGATGAAGACCGCCGACGACGACCGGCGGGCCGGCCACTACGTCGAGCTCGACCTGCTCGCCGAGGCCGAACGGGTCCACGGCAAGGAGTTCGCCGACTTCCTGGAGAAGACCTACGAGCCGTCCGACCCGGTCTTCCGGCTCGCCGCACGGACCTCGGTGGCGGCGCCGCCCGGCGGCTTCGACGGCCCCGAATGGTCGGTCCGGATCTCCCTGGCCGACCTCGACGACATGGACTGCCTGAAGATCGGCCACCACCTGGGGGAGGTCTTCCGGGAGTACGTGGCCGAATGGACCCGTTCACCGTCCCCGCGGGGCCCCGCCGGTGAGGCGGGGCACCCGGGGGCGGCGCGCTGAGGCGGCGGTCAGCGGCCGATCAGCGGGTAGTGGTCGGAGAGGTTCGTGTACGTGTAGGAGGTGCCCCAGCTGGAGACCGTCCAGGGCGCCGACTGCTCCTTCACCACGGTGTTCTCCCAGTTCGCCGGGCGGGCGTTGCCCTTGCGGTACAGGACGTAGTCCAGGTCCTCGCGCGGGTCCGTCGGGTAGCGGTAGTTCGCGATCGAGTTCAGCGCGGTGTCGAAGGAGTACGGGTGGCCCGTACGGGTGTCGGAGCCGGCCAGGTCCGCGTTCGCGAGCATGGAGGCGTACTCTGGCGTGCGGGAGTCGACGTTCATGTCGCCCGCGACGATGACCTGTTCGCTCGCCGGGATGTTCTTGCCGTCCAGGAAGGCGTCTATCGCCTTGAACTGGCGCGCCCGCATCTGCGCGGCCTCGCCCGCGCCGCAGCCCGGGTCGGTGGACTGCGCGTGGGTTCCCACCACGTGCACCTTGGCGCCGTTCACGTCCAGCACGGCGTACGCGAAGCCCTTGTTGGACCACCAGTCCGCGCCGCAGGCGTCCTTGTAGACCACCTGCTCCTTGCGGACGATGGGCCACTTGCTGAGGATCGTGACGCCGCCGTCCTCCGGCGTGGTGGCGGAGTACGAGCCGCCCGTGGCGTCCCAGCCGCTCTTGCTCCGGCCGACCACCGGGGTCTGGTAGGGGTACTGCGCGGCCGAGTTGGCCTTCAGCGCGTCCGAGGCGCCGTTGTCGAAGGCCTCCTGGAGCACGACCACGTCGTGGCCCTGGTAGAAGGAGGCCTTGGGGATCTCCGTCGCGCGGTGGTCCTGGCCCCAGTTCGGGTACAGGTTCTTACTCATGATGAACACGTTGTACGACAGGACGCTGAGCCGCGGGGTCGCGGCGGCGCTCTCGGCGGCCGTGGCGGCGGGCGCCGTGGTGACGGCCAGCGCGCCGGCGGCGATGGCCGCGACGGCCGTGGCGGCGGCCCGGTGGCGGCGGTGCGGGGTGAGCGGCATGAGGTCTCCATCGTTGCTGCGGGGGGAGGCGGGGGGAGATCGACTCCGTCATCCAAGCAGCCGCGGTTACCTCTGGGTAACACCCGTGACAAGACTTTCTGTCGGGAGTGCGGACGTCTGGCGCGCGGGGCCGGACGGCGGCCGGGAAGGGCCGGGAAGGGCCCCGGGAGGGCCCGGCGGGGTCCGTGCAGGTCCGCGCATACTTGAATCCATGAGGAAGACGCGGGTATCCGCCCCCGGACCGGCCGCCGCGCGGCGCCCCGACCCCGAGCCGCCCGCCCCCGGCGGCGTGCTCTGGACCATCTCCGGGGACGTCCGGGCCCTGCTGATGCTGCCCGCCGCCTTCACCATGCAGGTCGCGCACCCCGCCATCGCCGCCGGAGTCGACGAGCACTCCGTGTTCCGCACCGACCCCTGGGGCCGCGGCGAGCGCTCGCTGCGCTCCGTCCAGCTCTGGGTGTACGGCGGCGAGGAGGCCGCCGAGGAAGGCCGCCGGGTGCGCCGGCTCCACAAGGAGATCCAGGGCGTCGACACCCGCGGCCGGCGCTACCACTCCCTCGACCCCGCCTGCTACTCCTGGGTGCACGCCACCGGCTTCCCCGTCTACCTCCACGCGGGGCGGTACCTGCTGCGCCCCTTCACCCCCGCCCAGGAACGGCAGCTGTACCGCGAGTGGCTCCAGGTCGGCCGGATCCTCGGCATCCACGACCGGGACATGCCGCAGACCATCGAGGAGTACTGGCCCTACTACCGCCGGATGCTGGCCGAGGAGATCGAGCCGACGCAGGTCGCCCGCGAGCTCGTCGCCACCGACGTGCCGCTGCCCCGGCCCGAGGGCGGCCCGCTCGCCGTACGGCTGCTGCTCCGGGTGGCGTGGCCGGCGCTGCGGGTGGCGTTCCTGCGCCTGCGGGCCTTCGCCACCGTCGGGTACATGCCGCCCGACGCCCGCGCCGCCATCGGGCTGGAGTGGAGCCCGGCCCAGGAGCGCAGGCTCCGGCGGTTCAGCGCGGTCGTACGGATCCTCGTACCGCTGCTGCCCGAGCGGCTGCGGTACCTGCCCATCGCCCGCGAGGCGCGGGCGCGGTGGCGCGCCGCCGCCCGCTGAGGAGCGGGCGCCGGCGCGCCGGACCGGCCGCCGCCGCGACCGGGGAAATCAGTGCTCGTGGATCGAGTCCGTCGCCGCGATCTTCTTCCAGGACTTCGGCTCCACCGGCTGCGCCGCCGGGGCCTTCAGGGCGCGGCCCGTCTTGGACGGGGCGGCGGCCGGCGGGGCGAACGACGGCTTGCCCGGGGTGTAGAGCCAGGTCTCGAACAGCTGGGCCAGCGGCTTGTTCGAGATCTTCTCCGCGTACCGGACGAAGTCGCCGACCTTGGCGTTGCCGTACGCCCGCTCCGTCGGCCAGCCCTTCAGGATCTGGAAGAACTTCTCGTCACCGACCTCGTTCCGCAGCGCCTGGATGGCGATGGCGCCGCGGTCGTAGACGGCCCCGTGGAACTGGTTGTCCGGGCCCGGGTCACCCGGCTTGACCTGCCAGAACGGGTCATCGGCGGCACGCTGGCCGTACGCCCAGGCGGCGAGCTCCTGCGCCGTGCCCTCGCCCTCCTTCTCCGACCACAGCCACTGGCTGTAGCGGGCGAAGCCCTCGTTGATCCAGATGTCCTTCCAGCCTTCGACGGAGACGCTGTCCCCGTACCACTGGTGGGCCAGCTCGTGCACGACCACCGAGATGTTGGAGCCGCTCTGGAACTGGCGCGGGCTGTAGAAGGGCCGCGTCTGGGTCTCCAGTGCGAAGCCGGTCGGCACGTTCGGGACGTACCCGCCCACCGCGTTGAAGGGGTACGGCCCGAAGACCCCCTCCAGCCATTCGGCGACCTCGCCCGTCCGCTCGACGCTCGCGCGCGCCGCGCCCGCGTTCTCGCCGAGGTCCGTGCTGTACGCGTTGAGGATCGGCAGCCCGCTCGACGTCTTGTCGGTGGTGATGTCGAACTTCCCGATGGCCAGGGTGGTGAGGTACGTGGCCTGCGGCTTGTTCGAGCGCCAGTTGTAGCGGGTCCAGCCCAGCCGGGAACTCTGGGACTGGAGCACGCCGTTGCTGATGGCCTGCGTACCGTCCGGGACGTTGACCGAGACGTCGAACGTGGCCTTGTCGAGGGGGTGGTCGTTGCTCGGGAACCACCAGCTCGCCGAGTCCGGCTCCTGCGCGGCCACGCCGCCGTCCGGGGTGCGCTGCCAGGCGCTCCAGCCGTCGACCTTGAACTCGGAGGGCTTGCCCGCGTACTTGACGACGACGCTCGCCTGCTTGTTCCGCTGGAGCGGCTGCGCCGGGGTCACCTCAAGCTCGTGCTCACCGGAGGTGGCGAACCGGGCCTTCACGCCGTTGACCCGGATCTCGCTGACCTTGAGGCCGAAGTCGAGGTTGAAGCGGGAGAGGTCCTGCTTGGCGGTGGCGAGGAGGGTGGCGGTGCCCTCCAGCAGGTCCGTCTTCGGCTGGTACTGGAGGCGCAGGTCGTAGTGGGACACGTCGTACCCGCCGTTTCCGCTGGCCGGGTAGTAGGGGTCGCCGATACCCGGGGCACCCGGCACGGAACTGGCCGCCGACGCCGGGATCACCAGCAGGAGGGAGGCGGCGAGCACGCTCGGGGCGATGACTTTGCGGTGCACGAAGAGCTCCAATGGGTAGGGGAGACAGTTCTGTTCAGGCGCTTGTCGTCCGACCGTATTCACGCCCGGAGCCCCACGTCATGTCCATGGCCACCCCTGTCACACGATCGCCATTCGGCCGTCACAGCGCGCCCCCCGGAAGGCGGTACCGGGCCCCCGGACAGCCCGCCCGGGGGCGGACGGGCCGCGGAAGAAAGGCCGGAAAGGGCGGCACGCACCGGGCGTGGCTCAGACGGCGACCGCCTCCTCCATCTCCTCCTCGTTCTCCTCCTCCCGGGTCGGCCGCTGCGGGGCGCCCCGGTCCGCGGGGGTCGGCGCCGCGACCGCGGCGGCCGTGCGGCGGCGGCGTTCGGTGAGGGCGGCGGCGCCGGTGAGCAGCAGGCCCAGGAGCAGCCACAGGGCGAGGGTGGTCAGCTGGCGGGAGAGGCCGTCGTGGCCGAAGTAGACGAGGCCGCGCAGGCCTTCGACGTACCCGGCGCCGTTCCAGAAGGCGTTCAGGGAGCCGAAGAAGCCGTTCTGCAGCTCGGGCCGGAACAGCCCGCCGGAGCTGGTGAAGTTGAGCATCACGAAGAGCACCATCATGGCGAGCGTCGTCCAGCGCTTCAGGAAGGCGTGGAGGCCGACGCCGATGAAGAGGATGCCGGCGGAGTAGAGCCAGCTCAGGCCCCAGACGCCGGCCAGGCCGTGGTGGGCGAGGTGGAAGACCGGTCCGGCGAGCAGGGCGCCGATCACGCTGACCGCGCCGGAGACGGCGACCACGAGCAGGGCGCGGCCGCGCATGCGCAGTGCGGCGCCCGCACCGCCGAGGACCGCCACCGAGGCGTAGGAGCCGATGCTGATCGCGACGAGCAGGAAGAAGAGCCCCTGGCCGGTCGGGTCGTCGGCGGTGGTGGGGACGACGTCGGTGACCTTGAGCGGGGCGTCCTGCCGGGCGGCGACCGGGGTGAAGATCTTCTGCGCCACGGTGGCGCCGGTGTCGGAGGCGGCGGTGGCGACGATGAGTTCGGGCCGGGTGTCGCTCAGGACGTAGGCGGCGGTGACGCGGCGGTCCTTGACCTCGTCGATCGCGGCGGTGCGGTCGGTGAGGGTGCGTACGTCGAGGGCGTCACCGGCGTCGTTCTTGACCGTCTGGGCGAAGACCATGGCCTTGGGGCCCTCGCCGACGACGGCGACCGGCAGGTGGTGGGGCTCCGGCTGGACGAAGGCGCCCATGTAGGCGAGCCCCATGCCCAGGCACATCAGCAGCGGGGTCAGCAGGTGGGTCAGTACGTGGCGCAGCTCGGGCGCGGCTGCGGGGGCGGGAGTGGAGCCGGACATGGGGGACCTCCGGTGTCGGCGCGGGCCCGGCAGCGGCCCGCGCCGTTACATGTCCGGCAGGGCGGGTGCCATGCGGACATGGTTGGCGTATACAACTACATTTAAGTTGTACCATACAACTACCCGCTGGAGGAGGTCGACGCCGTGAGCACGGACCCACCGGAAACAGCCACCCCCCACCCGGGCGACGGGCGCAGGGAGGCCGCAGTCGAGACGATCCAGCGGGAGATGACCGCGTTCGCCCGGCGGGCCCGCTCCGCGGCCGCGCGGATGCACCCGGAACTCTCGCTGGTGTCCTTCACCCTGCTCGGCCACCTGGAGGAGCACCCGGGCTGCCGGGCCCGCGACCTCGCCGCCCACTACGCGCTCGACAAGTCCACGGTCAGCCGCCAGGTCGCCGCTTTGGAGCGGGCGGGCCTGGTCGGGCGGCGCGCCGACCCGGCCGACCACCGGGTCCAGGTACTGGAGCTCACCTCGGCGGGCGCGGCCGCACTGGACCAGGCGGCCGAGATCCGCACCGCCATGTTCCGCGAGCGGCTCGCGGACTGGGCAGGTGAGGACCTGGACCGCTTCGCCGCCTATCTGCTGCGCTACAACGAGCGCGGCGGGTACGGCGAGCGCTGACTCGCGGGGTGCGTGCGCCGCCCGCCGGCCCCGTACGCGCCCATCGGGCGGCGCCGCACATGCCTCGCCGTGCGGCGGGCAGGCGCAGGGGGCAGGGCGCCGGTCGTCGCGGGGCGCCAGGGAATGCCCTCGGCCTTTTAGTTGCTATATACATCGAATGGTGTGGGTGCTGCTGCCCGCGCCGCGCGACCCTCAGGAGACATCGCATGCCGCACCACCCCTCGGAATCGCCCGCGGACGTCGTCGCACGGCTGCGCGCCACCTTCGCCACCGGCCGTACGAAGCCGCTGGCCTGGCGTCGCGAGCAGCTCGAAGCCCTGCGCGGGCTGCTGACCGAGCGCGGTGACGAGCTGGCCGCCGCGCTCCACGCCGACCTCGGCAAGGGGGCGAAGGAGGCCTACCGCACCGAGATCGACTTCACCGTGCGCGAGATCGACCACACCCTGCAGCACCTGGCGCAGTGGCTGCGGCCGCAGCCCGTGCCCGTACCTGAGCGGCTGAGCCCGGCGAGTGCCCACACGGTGCAGGACCCGCTCGGCGTGGTCCTCGTCATCGCCCCCTGGAACTACCCGGTCCAGCTGCTGCTGGCCCCGGTCGTCGGGGCGCTGGCGGCCGGCAACTGCGTGGTGGCCAAGCCCAGCGAGCTGGCACCGGCCACCTCGCGCGCCATCGCCGGCCTCCTGCCGCGCTACCTCGACCGCGACGCGGTCGCCGTGGTGGAGGGGGCGGTGCCCGAGACCACCGACCTGCTCGCGCAGCGGTTCGACCACATCTTCTACACCGGCAACGGCCAGGTCGGGCGGATCGTCATGCGGGCCGCCGCCGAGAACCTCACCCCCGTCACGCTCGAACTGGGCGGCAAGTCGCCGGTGTTCGTCGACCGCGGCACCGACCTGGGCACGGTCGCCGCCCGGCTGGCGGCCGCCAAGTTCATGAACGCCGGTCAGACGTGCGTGGCCCCCGACTACGTACTGACCGATCCGCAGACCGCCAGGGAGCTGGAGAAGGCCCTCGCCGAGGTACTGCGCGACCTGTACGGGCAGGACCCGGCGGAGTCCCCGGACTACGGCCGGATCGTCAACGAGCGCCATTTCGACCGGCTCTCGGGCCTGCTCGACTCCGGTCGTACCGTTACCGGCGGGACCCGCGATCGCGCGCGGCGCTACATCGCGCCGACCGTGCTGGCCGAGGTGGCGCCCGACTCGCCCGTCATGGGCGAGGAGATCTTCGGCCCGATCCTGCCGCTGGTCGAGGTGGCCGATCTGGACGAGGCCATCGCCTTCATCCGCGACCGCGACAAGCCCCTGGCGCTGTACGCGTTCACCGAATCCCAGACCACCCGTGACCGCCTGACCCGGGAGACCTCCTCGGGCGGCCTGGCGTTCGGGCTGCCCGTGGCCCACCTGACGGTGTCCGACCTGCCCTTCGGCGGTGTGGGGGAGAGCGGCATGGGCAGCTACCACGGCCGCTACTCCCTGGACACCTTCAGCCACCGCAAGGCCGTCCTGGACAAGCCCCTGCGCTGACGGCGGACCGCGCCGGTCAGGCCGCCCCCCGGGCCGTGTGCCTAGTTGCCGCCCGGCCCCTCGGGGCTCTCGGGCCGCGGGGGCGCGGCGGGCGCCGCCGGGGCCGTGGGGGCGGCGGCGGGCGCGGGGGCGCCGACCTCGGCGAGGATCGCGTCGGCGAGGCCCTCGCGGCGGATCCGCTGGTCCACGTACAGCATCCCGGCGGCCAGTTGGGTGAACGCGATCTGGAACGTCTGGCTGGCGACGCCGCCGACGGCCATGGCGACCACGGCGAACCCCAGGGCGGCGATCAGGCCGGCCGGGGTGGCGTCCGAGCCGTTCTCGACGCCCGCCATGGCGGGAATCATCCCGATCATGCCGACGGTCTGGAACGGCAGCTGGATCACCCAGGAGACCGCCCCCGCGACCATCCCGGCGACCAGGGTGACGCCGAAGATCCGCCACCAGTCGCCCCGGACCAGGGCGGCCGAGCGGCGCAGTGCGGTGACCGGGCTCGCGCCCTCCATGACCACGGCGGCCGGGGCCAGGCTGAACCGGATGCCGAGCCACACGGCCAGGGGCGCCGCGACCAGCAGGAACATCGGCAGGAGGCCGACGAGCAGCGGCGCGTTGTGCTCGGAGGCGGTGGCGATCAGCAGCGGCACCCACACCGCCAGGACGGCGAACACCGGCGCACCGGCGATCAGGATGCTCAGCAGGGTCGCACCGGCCACGGCGGGCGCCCGCCGGAAGGCGGCGCGCCACATCGTGCGGAAGGTGGTGGGCCTGCCCATCACCGCCTCCCTGAGGACCGCCGGGCAGAGCGAGGCCATGACCGCGGTCGCCAGCACGCCGATGACGCAGAGGACCACGAACAGCACGGCGCCCGCCACGAGCAGCGGCACGACGTGCTCGGGCGTCGGGTCCTCACCGAAGGGCGGGTCGAAGACGGGCTCGAAGTGGCTGAACACCGAGGCCACGGCGATGGCCACCGCGAGGGCCATCACCGGCAGGGTGATGGCCTGCACGGCCAGCATCACGCCGACCAGCTGCTTCCAGTGGCGGCGCATGGTCGCGAAGGTCCCGCTCAATATCTCGGCCAGGTTCAGCGGCCGCAGGGGGATCACCCCCGGCTGCGGGGACTGGGGCTGCCACGCCCCCCACTGCGGGGCGCCGCCCCAGCCGGCGCCGGGGCCTCCCGGCCCCTGGCCCGCCGGTCCCCACCCTGTGTTCTGCGTCATGCACATGCTCCGTACGTCGTCCCCCGAATGGACGCACAACCTATCCCACCACGTCAGGTACATGGCAGCCGTGCCGGGTTGGCGGGCCCGGGGCGGCAAGCCCGGCGGCGCCGAGGCCCCGGATCCCGGCGTCCGCCGGTGGCACCTGCCACAATTGGCACCCTTCCATGCAAACGAAGGCAGGCGGGACCGCACAGTGACGATGTCCATCGAAGGCAGGATCGCCGAGGAGCTCGGCGTACGGGAGCGGCAGGTCAAGGCGGCCGTCGAGCTGCTCGACGGCGGTTCCACGGTGCCGTTCATCGCGCGCTACCGCAAGGAAGCGACCGAGATGCTCGACGACGCCCAGCTGCGCACCCTGGAGGAGCGGCTGCGGTACCTGCGCGAACTGGAGGACCGGCGCGCGGCGATCCTCGACTCCGTCCGCGAGCAGGGCAAGCTCGACGCCGAGCTGGAGGCGCGGATCAACGCGGCCGACACCAAGGCCCGTCTGGAGGACATCTACCTCCCGTTCAAGCCCAAGCGCCGCACCAAGGCGCAGATCGCCCGCGAGGCCGGTCTGGAACCCCTCGCCGAAAGCCTGCTCACCGACCCGTCCGTGGACCCGGCCGCCGCCGCGGCCGCGTTCGTCGACGCCGGCAAGGGCGTCGCCGACCCGGCGGCCGCCCTGGACGGCGCCCGCGCCATCCTCACCGAGCGGTTCGCGGAGGACGCCGACCTGATCGGCGAGCTCCGCGAACGCATGTGGGGCCGCGGCCGGCTCGCCGCGAAGGTCCGCGAGGGCAAGGAAGAGGCGGGCGCCAAGTTCGCCGACTACTTCGACTTCGCCGAGCCCTTCACCGCGCTGCCCTCGCACCGCGTCCTCGCCATGCTGCGCGGCGAGAAGGAGGACGTGCTCGACCTCAACCTGGAGCCCGAGGAACCGAGCGAGATCCCCGGCCCGTCCACGTACGAGGGCATGATCGCCCGTCGCTTCGGCGTAGGCGATCGCGGCCGCCCCGGCGACAAGTGGCTCGGAGACACCGTCCGCTGGGCGTGGCGCACGAAGATCCAGGTGCACCTCGGCCTCGACCTGCGGACGCGGCTGCGCCAGGCCGCCGAGGACGAGGCGGTCCGCGTCTTCGCCGCCAACCTGCGGGACCTGCTGCTCGCCGCCCCCGCCGGGACCCGCGCCACGCTCGGCCTGGACCCGGGCTTCCGTACCGGCGTGAAGGTCGCCGTCGTGGACGCCACCGGCAAGGTCGTGGCCACCGACGTGATCTACCCGCACGTCCCGGCGAACAAGTGGGACGAGTCCCTCGCCAAGCTGGCCCGCCTCGCCAAGGAGCACGCGGTCGAGCTGATCTCCATCGGCAACGGCACCGCCTCCCGCGAGACCGACAAGCTCGCGGGCGACCTCATCACCCGTCACCCCGAGCTGAAGCTCACCAAGGTGATGGTGTCCGAGGCCGGCGCCTCCGTGTACTCGGCCTCCGCCTTCGCCTCGCAGGAACTCCCGGACATGGACGTGTCGCTGCGCGGCGCCGTCTCCATCGCCCGCCGCCTCCAGGACCCGCTCGCCGAGCTCGTCAAGATCGACCCGAAGTCGATCGGCGTCGGCCAGTACCAGCACGACCTGTCCGAGGTGAAGCTGTCGCGTTCGCTCGACGCCGTGGTCGAGGACTGTGTGAACGGCGTCGGCGTGGACGTCAACACCGCCTCCGCACCGCTGCTCTCGCGGGTGTCGGGGATCAGCGGCGGCCTCGCGGAGAACATCGTCGCCCACCGCGACGCCAACGGCCCCTTCCGCAGCCGCAAGGGGCTCAAGGACGTGGCCCGGCTCGGCCCGAAGGCGTACGAGCAGTGCGCGGGCTTCCTCCGGATCCGCGGCGGGGACGACCCGCTGGACTTCTCCAGCGTGCACCCCGAGGCCTATCCGGTGGTCCGGGGCATGGCCAAGACGGCGGGCAGCGAGGTGGCGGCGCTGATCGGCAACGGCGGCGTGCTGCGTTCGCTGCGGCCGGAGCAGTTCGTCACCGAGGCCTTCGGTCTGCCGACGGTCACCGACATCCTGCGCGAGCTGGAGAAGCCGGGCCGCGACCCGCGTCCCGCGTTCAAGACGGCCACCTTCAAGGAGGGCGTGGAGAAGATCGGAGACCTGGCGCCCGGGATGATCCTGGAGGGCGTGGTCACCAACGTGGCCGCGTTCGGCGCGTTCATCGACATCGGCGTCCACCAGGACGGCCTGGCGCACGTGTCGGCGCTGTCGAAGACGTTCGTCAAGGACCCCCGGGACGTGGTCAAGCCGGGCGACATCGTCCGCGTGAAGGTCATGGAGGTGGACATCCCGCGCAAGCGGATCTCGCTGACCCTGCGGCTGGAGGACGAGGCCGGGGCGGAGCGCTCCGCCGGGGCGCCCCGGCAGCGCGAGGAGAGGCGCGGCGGTGGCCGGCCCCCGCAGCAGCGCGGTACGGGCGGCGGCCGCGAGGGCGGCCAGGGCCAGAGCCAGGGCCAAGGTCAGGGCCGTGGGCAGGGCCAGGACCGGGGCCAGAACCGGGGCCAGCGCCAAGGCGGTCAGGGTGGCCAGGGCGGTCAGGGCGGTCAGCGCCAGGGCGGTCAGCGCCAGGGCGGCGGAGCCGCGGCGCCGGCGAACAGCGCGATGGCCGACGCCCTGCGCCGCGCCGGCCTCACCGGCGGCTCCGAGGAGCGCCGGGGGCGCTGACACCGGCGGGTGCCGGCGGCGCCGGGCGGTGGCCCGGAGGCAGGAGCCCCCTCAGGGGGCCGGCCTTCGGCCACCGCCGCGCCCGCGCGGTCGGGTCAGCATGGCCGAATAGGCGTGCCGCGAGGGGACATTCCTTGCCAACCCCCGTACAAGATCTGTAGGCATGGTGGAACACCCGTTCGTCGCCCGGCGGACGGGCTTTCCGTTTCCTCCCTCCAGGACCGCACTCCCCGAGGCCGCCTTGAAGGCACAGGTCACCATGCCCATGCCCACGCACGCCTACCGACGCTGCCCGAGAAAGGGTCCGAAGAGGGATCACATGCCCCACCGGCAACTCAACTTGCGTAAACGCTGCGAGATGATTCTCAGCCATCTGGATTTGTCTCATCCGTTTTGCCTCGAAGGCCTCTGCGAGCGCATAGCCGAACAGCGCGGCCGCCCCATCCGGATCCACCCGCTCCCCAAGGAAGCGGCCGAGTCCGGCGTCTGCGGACTGTGGGTCGGCACCGACACCGTCGACTACGTCTTCTACGAGGCCCAGACCACCCCGCTGCACCGGGAGCACATCGTGCTCCACGAGCTGGGCCACATCCTCTTCGGCCACCACTCCCTGGAGGGCCAGGACACCGAGGGCGACGGCGTCCCCACCGTCCTCGGCCGCACCAACTACACCACCCGCCAGGAGCAGGAGGCCGAGATGCTCGCCAGCATGATCCGCATCCGCGCCTCCGGCACGGGCCTCCTCCCGTCCACCGCCCGTGGCACCCTGGCCCGGCTGGAGTCCGCCATGGGCTACGAGCGAGGGCCGCACGATGGCAGCTGACCTCACCGACTTCGGCAACTGGCTGGCCGTCCCCAGCGTCGTATGCCTCTGGATCGCGGTCCTGCTGCGCGCTCCCGGGGCCCTGCGCTCCCCGCAGCAGCGCGGACTCTGGCTCGCCGTCGCCACCGCCGCCGCCGCGATGACCCTGAACCTGCCCGACGTCGTCGCGTACGCCATGCGCCGCGACCCGGGCTACGCGCACACCATCGGCCTGGTCCGCAACCTCATCGGGGTGCTGTCCGCCGGCGCCGTCCTCTACTTCGTCGCCGCCGCCACCCGCGGCCGCCGGCTCCAACTCGCCGCCTGGGTCGGCACGCTGGGCTGGCTCACCGCCCTGGTCGCCCTCGACGCGGCCGCGCCGGCCCACGGCACGCACACCATGCCGCCCGTCGGCGAACCGGTGCCCTCCCTCGCGTACTGGCTGGTGCTGATCTCCGCGCACCTGGCCGCCAACACCATCTGCGTCTTCGTCTGCTGGCGCTACGGCAGCCGCACCGAGAGCCGCGGCCTGGCCCTCGGGCTGCGGCTGTTCGGCCTCGGCACCGCGCTGGCCGGCCTGTTCTGGTTCGCGTACCTGCTCAAGGCCCTCTTCGACAGCACCTGGGCGATGCCGGCGCTGCCGCTGATGATGAACCTGCACGGGCTGCTGCGGGCCGCCGCGATCCTGGTGCCGACCCTGTTCACCCTGCGCCGCAGCGCCGCCGACATCGCCACCGCATGGCGGCTGTGGCCGCTGTGGCGCGACCTGGTGCAGGTCGTCCCGCACGTCGCGCTCAACAAACCCCGGGCCGGGCGGCTGCTGGAGCTGCTGTGGCCGCCGGTCCCGCGCGACATGCTCGTGTACCGCAAGGTCATCGAGACCCGCGACGCGATCCTGATCCTGGGGGAATACGTCGCCCCGGGCGTCCCGGAGCTCGCGCGCAGCCACGTCGCCGGGACGGGGATCCCCGAGCAGCGGCGGACGGCGGCCGCGCTGGCCTGCGTACTGAAGGAGGCGCGGCGGGCGAAACTCGCCGGGCTGCCGCAGCAGGCGGGGGAGACGGTCGCGCTGGAACTGCCCGCCGCGATCCAGCCCCCGGCGGAGGGCGGCGACCTGGCGGACGAGGCCCGGTTCCTGGTGCACGTGGCCGAGGCCTACGGATCGCCCGAGACCACGGCCTTCACCCCGTGACCACCCGAACCTCCCGACGCGCCCGTAGCGCGTGAACCACCCGAACCACCCGAACCGCCCGGAAGCGAGCCCGCCTTGACCACCGTACTGATCACCGGGGCCAGCGCCGGTCTCGGCGCCGCCTTCGCCCGCGGCTTCGCGGCCAAGGGCTGCGACCTGGTCCTCGTGGCCCGCGACAAGGACCGCCTCGAAGCCCTCGCCGCCTCCCTCGGCCGGGAGTTCGGGGTGGCCGCCGAGGTACTGCCCGCCGACCTGCTGGATGCGGCCCAGTGCGCCGGCGTCAGCGAACGGCTCGCCGACACCGGCAGGCCGGTCGACATCCTGCTCAACAACGCCGGCTTCGGGCTGCCCGCGCCCTTCCCGTACAGCCCGGTCGAGGACGAGGAGCGGATGCTCGACCTGCTCGTCAAGGTCCCGCTGAAGCTCACCCACGCGATCCTGCCGGGCCTGCGCGAGCGCCGCCGGGGCGCCGTGCTGAACGTCTCCTCCGTGGCCGGACTGCTCCCGACAGGGACGTACGGGGCCGCCAAGGCCTGGATCACCGCCTTCAGCGAATCGCTGCGGGTGGACATGGAGCCGTACGGCGTCCGCGTCCTGGCGGTGGTTCCCGGCTTCACCCGAACCGAGTTCCAGGAGCGCGCCGGGATGGACGTCAGCGCCCTGCGCGACGCGGTGTGGCTGGAGCCCGAGGCGGTGGTCGCCCAGGCCCTCAAGGACCTGGGCCGGCGCCGGCCGGTCAGCATCACCGGCTGGCGCTACAAGGCGTACGCGACCGCCGTCCGCCACCTCCCGCGCGCCTTCGTGGCACGGAAGATGGCCCGCGGCCGGCGGCCGCCCGCGGACGCGACTACAGCTCGCTGACCTTGCCGTCCGCGACCACCAGACGGCGGGTCACCTGGACGGCGTCCAGCATCCGGCGGTCGTGGGTGACCAGCAGCAAGGTGCCCTCGTACGCCTCCAGGGCGGACTCCAGCTGCTCGATCGCCGGGAGGTCGAGGTGGTTGGTCGGCTCGTCCAGCACCAGCAGGTTCACCCCGCGGCCCTGGAGCAGCGCCAGCGCGGCGCGGGTGCGCTCGCCGGGGGAGAGGGTCCCCGCGGGGCGCAGGACGTGCACCGCCTTGAGGCCGAACTTCGCCAGCAGGGTGCGGACCTCGGCCGGCTCGGTGTCCGGGACGGCCGCGCAGAAGGCCTCCAGCAGCGGCTCGTCGCCCAGGAACAGGCCGCGGGCCTGGTCGACTTCGCCGACGAGCACGCCGGAGCCCAGGGTGGCCGCGCCGGAGTCCGGTGCCAGCCGGCCGAGCAGGACGGCGAGCAGGGTGGACTTGCCGGCGCCGTTGGCCCCGGTGATCGCGACCCGGTCCGCCCAGTCGATCTGGAGGCTGGCCGGGCCGAACAGGAAGTCCCCGCGCTTGACGGAGGCCTCGCGCAGGGTGGCCACCACCGAGCCGGAGCGCGGGGCGGCCGCGATCTCCATGCGCAGCTCCCACTCCTTGCGGGGCTCGTCGACGACTTCGAGGCGCTCGATCGCGCGCTGCGTCTGGCGGGCCTTGGAGGCCTGCTTCTCGCTCGCCTCGCTCCGGAACTTCTTGCCGATCTTGTCGTTGTCGGGGGCCTTGCGGCGGGCGTTCTTGACGCCCTTGTCCATCCAGCCGCGCTGCATCGCGGCCCGGCCCTCCAGGGAGGCGCGCTTGTCGGCGTACTCGTCGAACTCCTCGCGGGCATGCGTACGGGCGCGCTCGCGCTCCTCCAGGTAGGCGTCGTAGCCGCCGCCGTAGAGGTTGATCTGCTGCTGGGCCAGGTCGAGTTCGAGGACCTTGGTGACGGTGCGCGTGAGGAACTCGCGGTCGTGGCTGATCACGACGGTGCCGGCGCGCAGCCCCTTGACGAACTGCTCCAGCCGCTCCAGACCGTCGAGGTCCAGGTCGTTGGTGGGCTCGTCGAGCAGGAACACGTCGTAGCGGGACAGCAGCAGCGAGGCGAGCCCGGCGCGGGCCGCCTGGCCGCCGGACAGCGCGGTCATCGGGAGGTCCAGGCCGACGGCCAGCCCGAGGTCGTCGGCGACCTCCTGGGCGCGCTCGTCGAGGTCGGCGCCGCCGAGGTTCAGCCACCGGTCGAGGGCCTCCGCGTACGCGTCGTCCGCGCCCGGGGTGCCGTCGACGAGGCCCTGCGTGGCGGCGTCCAGCTCCGCCTGCGCGGCGGCGACGCCGGTCCGGCGGGCGAGGAACTCCCGGACGGACTCCTCGGGCCGGCGGTCGGGCTCCTGCGGCAGGTGCCCGACGGCCGCCCCGGGCGGGGAGAGCCGCAGCTCACCGGTCTCGGGGGCGTCCAGCCCGGCGAGCAGGCGCAGCAGGGTGGACTTCCCGGCGCCGTTGACGCCGACGAGGCCGATGACATCGCCGGGGGCGACGACGAGGTCGAGATCGGCGAACAGCGTGCGCTCACCGTGCGCGGCGGTGAGCTTCTTGGCGACGAGGGTTGCAGTCATGATGTCCCGATCCTATCCGCCGGCCCGTCGCGCCCGGCATGGCCGGATAGGTGGGATACCCGTCATTGCGGCCACCGCCGCTCCCGTCACACCATGAGGCCATGTCGTTGCGAAACGTACTCGTCGTCCTCTACGACGGGGTGCAGAGCCTGGACGTCACCGGCCCGGTGGAGGTGTTCGCCGCCCTCGACCACATCAGTGGCCGGAGCGGCTACCGGATCCGGACCGTCTCCCCGGGCGGGACGCCGGTCCGTACGCACAGCGGGCTGACCCTGGTCCCGGACGGGGACCTGGAGGGTGCCCGCCCGGGCCCCGGCACCACGCTGCTGGTGCCCGGGGGCCGGCGAACGGCCGACTTCGAGCCCCGGCTCACCGGCTGGCTGCGGGCCCACGGGGGTGGCGCGGAGCGGCTGGTGGCCGTGTGCACCGGAGCGCTCCTGCTCGCCGAGGCCGGGCTGCTGGACGGCCGCCGGGCCACCACCCACTGGAACGCGTGCGCGCTGATGGCCCGGGACTACCCGGCCGTGTCCGTCGAGCCGGACCCGATCTACGTACGGGACGGCCGGGTCGCGACCTCGGCCGGGGTCACGGCCGGGATCGACCTCGCGCTCGCGCTCGTGGAGGAGGACCACGGACGGGACGTGGCGCTGCTGATCGCCCGGCACCTGGTGGTCTTCCTGCGCAGACCGGGCAACCAGGCCCAGTTCAGCGCCCAGCTGGCCGCCCAGACGGCCCGGCGGGAGCCGCTGCGGGACGTCCAGCAGTGGATCACGGAGCATCCGGGCGGGGACCTGAGCGTGGCGGCGCTGGCCGCCCGGGCGCGGCTGTCGCCGCGGCACTTCGCGCGGGCGTTCCAGGCGGAGACGGGGGTGACGCCGGGGCGGTACGTGGAGCGGGTCCGGGTGGAACACGCAAGGCGGCTCCTGGAGGACAGCGCGGACGGCATCACGGAGATCGCCCGCACCTGCGGCTACGGCACCCCGGAGGCCATGCGGCGCGCCTTCGTGAAGACCCTGGGCCAGCCCCCGGCGGAATACCGCCGCCGCTTCGGCTGACGCCGCCCGGCCCGCTCCGGGGCGGGGCCGGTGACGGGGGTGGGGTGGGGTGTCGTCCGGGACGTAGAACGTGATTTGTGGCGCGCGGTACCGCCGCACGGCGACAGCGCCCGACCAGGCGCCATAAAACATGCAGTCCCGGACGACACCCCACCCCACCTCCGGCGCCGGCCCCCCGACACCGGCCCGGCCGCCGCGACCGTACGACCCCCACGGGATCCCGGTCAGGGCTCCCCGATCACTCCTCCGGAGGAACCATGCAGATCGCCGTACTGCTCTACGACCGTTTCACCGCGCTCGACGCGATCGGGCCCTACGACACCCTCGGCAGGCTGCCCGGGGCCGAGGTCGCGTTCGTGGCCGAGCGGCCCGGGCCGGTGCGCAACGACTCCGGGTCGCTCGCGCTCGTCGCCGACAAGGGGCTGCACGAGGTGACGCGGCCCGACATCGTCATCGTGCCCGGCGGCCCCGCGCCGGAGGTGGAGATGGAGAACCCGGCCGTCCTCGACTGGCTGCGGGCGGTCGACGCCACCAGCACCTGGACCACCTCCGTCTGCACCGGCTCGCTGCTGCTCGCCGCCGCCGGGCTCCTCGACGGCCGCCTCGCCTCCTCGCACTGGATGTTCCTCGACCGGCTCCCCGCCTTCGGCGCCCGGCCCACCGGCGAGCGGGTGGTGTTCGACGGCAAGTACGTCACCGCCGCCGGGGTGTCCTCCGGCATCGACATGGGCCTCGCCCTCCTCGGCCGGATCGCCGGGGACGAGGTCGCGCAGACCGTGCAGCTGATGACCGAGTACGACCCCCAGCCGCCCTACGACGCCGGCTCGCCGGACAAGGCTCCGGCCGATCTCGTCGCCCGGCTGCGCGCGGTCAGCCCGCTGTAGTCCCGGCGGCGGACCCTGCCGTCGTCCACGTGAACGACGGGGTCCGCCGTTCCAGGAAGGCGGCGACGCCCTCCGCGGTGTCGCCGCTCCCGGCCGCCTGCGCCGTCCAGTACGCGTCCCGGTCGGTGCGGCCGTCCGCGAACTCCTTCGCCGCCGCCTGCGTCAGCCGGGAACGGCCGGCGAGCACGCGGGAGAAGTCCGCCACCCGCTTGACCAGCTGCCCGGCCGGCAGCAGCTCGTTCAGGAACCCGGCCCGCAGCGCGTGCTCCGCGTCGATCAACTCCGCCGAGAACAGCAGGTACTTGGCCATCGCCGGGCCGACCAGCCCCGCCAGCCGCCGCGTCGAGGAGGCCGGGTAGACGATCCCGAGCCGCGCCGGGGTCACCCCGAAGGAGGCGCCCTCCTCCGCGAACCGCAGGTCGCACGCCGCCGCCAGCTGGCCGCCGCCGCCCACGCAGAACCCGCGGATCGCTGCGATCGTGGGCTTCGGGAACGCGGCGAGGGCCTCCTCCGCGGCCACCGCCAGCGCCTGCGGGTCCTCGTCCCCGGCCAGCGAGGAGATGTCCGCCCCCGCGCAGAACGTGGGACCGGCCCCCGTCAGCACGAGCACCCGTACGGCCGGATCGGCGGCGAGCCCCGGCAGCAGTTCCGGGAGTGCGCGCCACATCGCCGCCGTCATGGCGTTCCGCTTGGCGGGGTGGGAGATGACGACGGTGGCGACCCCGTCGGCCACCGTGTGGAGGAGGGATGCGTCCATGCGCCGGATGGTATCCCGGCCGGTAAAACCATGATCAAGGGAGTCCGGCCGAGCCGCCATCGGGCCGACGAGAGCCCCCCGAAAGATCAGGAACGGTCGAACAACTGACGCTGTCATACGCCAACGGTCAGAAAGCGTCCGATTGACGCTGAATTCTGGTCAGCGGACCGGTCCGGACCAGGCTGTTCCCCAGTCTTGACGCGTGGAGACGATCGAGCGTGAAGACGGGGGCCGGAAGATGGAAGACAGCGGGAACGTCCCGCCAGCCGAGGGGGGTGAGCCGGAGGCTCCGGCGGACCCCCTCGCGTACGAGGGAGTGTGGCGCTTCACCGCGCCAGCGGTAGAAGAATCCGTTCCGCAGGCCCGCCGCGCGGTCCGGGACCTGCTCGGGCGGCAGGGGGTGCCCGCCAACCAGGACCTCGTGTACTCCCTGCTGCTGATCGTCTCCGAACTGGTGACGAACTCGGTCCGGCACGCCGCCCTGCTCTCGCCGGAGGTCGCGGTCGAGGTCGCGATCGGCCGGGAGTGGGTACGGGTGGCCGTCGAGGACAACCACCCGTACCGTCCCAAGGCCCTGGAGGCGGATTTCGCCCAGACCGGCGGCCGGGGCCTGCTGCTGGTCCGCGAGATCACGCTGGAGGCCGGCGGGGTCTGCGACGTCGAGCACACCTCGACGGGCGGCAAGGTCATCTGGGCGGCCCTGCCGCTCACTGCCCCCGCCGCCGCCCCGACACCCGCCGTCTGACGCCGCCCGGCACTGCCCGGCACCGCCCGAGGACCCGCTACCAGCCCGCGGCGTCCCCGGTCAGCTCGCGGATCGCGGGCCGGGCCGCGTCCAGCACCGTCATGAACCAGGCCGAGAACGGCACCTCGGCGTGCCGCTTCGCCAGCTCCTCGGCGGTGACGAACGCGGTGTCGCCGACCTCCTCCGGATCCGGCCGCAGGTCCGCCTGCGCCAGTCCCACGAACAGGTGGTTGAACTCCTGCTCCACCAGCCCCGACGCCGGGTCCGGGTGGTTGTAGCGCACCGTCCCCGCCTCCGCGAGCAGCGAGGGCGACAGCCCCAGCTCCTCGTGGGTGCGCCGGGCCGCGGCCGCGAACGGCGACTCCCCCGGATAGGGGTGACCGCAGCACGTGTTCGACCAGACGCCGGGGGAGTGGTACTTCCCGAGGGCCCGCTGCTGGAGCAGCAGCCGCCCCTGCTCGTCGAAGAGGAACACGGAGAACGCCCGGTGCAGCAGGCCGGGCGCCTGATGGGCGGAGAGCTTCTCCGCCGTGCCGATGGTGTTGCCGGACTCGTCGACCAGTTCGAGCATGATCGGTTCTTGAGTGCCGGTGCCGGTGGACGCGCGGTTCGCGGCGGTGGCTGGTGTGGTCGGCATACCCATCCTTCGCTTCGGACTTCGGCCTTCAGTCTGCCGTACAAAAGAGGCTTGTCCCCACTTCGGTGATCCGCGCATGTCTGCCCCCCGCCGCGTGATAGGTGACGGGGGACAGACCGACTCTCGCGGGGTCGGACACCGAACGGGGCCGGATACCGGATCGTGCCCACCGGGACCGGTACGGAACCGTCCGGCACGAGCGCCGCCACCGAACCGTCCGGGCCCTCGGCCACGTCAGGACGGCCCGGGAAGTCAGGAGCCGTCCGCCCGCAGCACGTACCCGGTGTACCCGTACTCGTGCCCGTGCCGCGACCGTACGTCGAGCTCCTCGCGGGTCGCGGCCAGCGCGGCCGCCATCGCGGGAGCCCCGGCCCCGGCCCCGGACAGTGCGCGGACCCGCTCGGCGAGCGGGCCGTAGTACTCGTCCCAGTCGGAACCGGGCAGGCGGAAGACGCCCAGCACCCGGTATCCGGCGGCCTGGGCGGCCGCCAGGTTGCCGGCGGTGGAGCGCAGCGCGTACGGGGGGTCCCAGAAGGCGCGCGCCCCGGCGGACGGCTCCGGCACGGTCCACTCGCACTCGGTCAGCACCAGGGTGGCGCCGGGGGCGAGCAGCGGCTTCCAGCGCGCGAGCGCGGTGTCGAAGCCGATCGTGTAGGCGGAACCCTCCGCCCACACGAGGTCGAAGGAACCGCCCCGACAGGGGAGTGCGCCCATGTCCGCCTTGACGGGGTGGACGCGGTCGGCGAGCCCGCGGGCCGCGGCGGCGGTGCGGAGCTCGTCGAGGAACGGGCCGTACAGATCGACGGCGGTCACCTCGGCGCCGTCGCCCGCCTCCTCGGCGAGCAGCAGCGCGCTGCGGCCCGGGCCGCAGCCCAGGTCGAGGACGCGCGGCCGCTCGGGCAGCGGTCCGCACAGGGACAGCAGGTGCCGGGTGGTCGCGTCGGAGCCGGGGGCCTGCCGGGGCAGCCCGCGGTGGAGTGTGAAGAACGCCTCAGTGAAGGCCTCGGTGTACGCGGCGGTGGAGGCGTCGGTGGAACGGGTGGTGTCGGTCAACGTGAACCCTTGGGAAAAGGGGCACCGGCCGACGGGGCCGATCGGTGTGATCAGGCCCGGCCGGACGCCCGGAAGACGGTGGGGACGTACCGGAGTGCGCCGTGCGTGACAGCGACCACTGCGACGGTCATCAACCCACCTCTTCTCTTGACGTCGCCCACCGTAACACCCAGGCGGTTTGTGGTCCCTCGCCGTGATCGTCAATGATGATCACGGCATGCGGGCCGCCCGCCCGGAGCCCGGGAATCTTCGGCTTATCGGGGCGTAAACAGGTGGTGAACCCCCGCTTCCAATCATCCGATAGCCTCTGCCGACGTGCTGCCGCCCCGCCGGGCACGCGTTCCGCGTTCGTTGCCAAGGAGTGAGTTCGTCTGCCGACCGTCATCCTCACCGGCCTGCCGGTCCCCGGATCACCCCTGGCGGACGGGCTGCGCTCGCTCGGCTTCGACGTCCGCTCCGTCGCCGGGCAGGGGAACACCGAGAACACCGCGAACACCGATGAGATCGCCGCCGCACTGGCCGACGTACCCGCCGACCAGCGGGTCGCCGTCGTCGACAGCGAGTTCGTCGGGCACGTGCACGCGCTGCGCCTCGCGCTGACCGATCCCCGCTTCGACGCCTGCGCCGTCCCCGGCGCCCTCGCCGTCCAGCCGGCCGCCCGCGCGGCCCTGGACAAGGCCGCGGCGCTCGCGCCCGGCGGCGCGGGCCCGTACGCCGACCGGCTCGCCGCCGCCGTCGAGGCGGCCGGGACCACCGTCCAGCGCCCCGAGCTCGGCACGCTCGTCGCCACCGTCCCCGCCACCACCGCGGAGCGCGACGCGGCGGTCGCCGCCGTCGCCGCCGTGGACGACGAGGCCGTCCGGCTGCGGACCGCCGTGAAGTCCCGAGACGGGTTCTTCACCACCTTCTTCATCAGCCCGTACTCGCGCTACATCGCCCGCTGGTGCGCGCGCCGCGGCCTGACCCCGAACCAGGTCACCACCGCCTCGCTGATCACCGCGCTGATCGCGGCCGGCTGCGCCGCGACGGGCGACCGCTGGGGTTACGTCGCGGCCGGTGTGCTCCTCCTCGTCTCCTTCGTGCTGGACTGCACCGACGGGCAGCTCGCCCGTTACTCGCTCCAGTACTCGACGCTGGGCGCCTGGCTCGACGCGACCTTCGACCGCGCGAAGGAGTACTCCTTCTACGCGGGCCTCGCGCTCGGCGCCGCCAGGAACGGGGACGACGTCTGGGCCCTCGCGCTCGGCTCGATGATCCTCATGACCTGCCGGCACATCGTCGACTTCGCCTTCAACGAGGCCAACCACGACGCCACCGCGAACACCAGCCCCACGGCCGCCCTGTCCGGCCGGCTCGACAGCGTCGGCTGGACGGTCTGGGTCCGGCGGATGATCATCCTCCCGATCGGTGAGCGCTGGGCGATGATCGCGGTCCTGACCGCCTTCACCACCCCGCGGATCGTCTTCTACGCCCTGCTCGTCGGCTGCGCCTTCGGCGCGCTCTACACCACCGCCGGCCGGGTGCTGCGCTCCCTGACCCGCAGGGCCACCCGGACCGACCGGGCCGCCCAGGCCCTCGCCGACCTCGCCGACTCCGCGGTGCTCGCCTGGACCGGCGGCCCGCGCCCCGGCAAGCGGCCCTCCCGCGCCGCGCTGTGGCTGGCCGCCGCCGGCGCCGTGATCGTCATCGGCGAGGCCCTCAGGTCGGACTTCGGGTCCCCCTGGGTGATCGCCGCGGCGATCGGGTACGCGGGGTTCTCGGCCGCGGCGGTCGCCGCGCCCCTGAAGGGGCCCCTGGACTGGCTGGTCCCGCCCGTCTTCCGGGTCGCCGAATACGTGACCGTCCTCGTGCTCGCCGCCAAGGCGGACGTGCCGGGGGCCCTCCCCGCCGCATTCGGACTGGTCGCGGCGGTCGCCTACCATCACTACGACACGGTCTACCGCATTCGGGGTGGTTCGAGCGCACCCCCGCACTGGCTGGTGCGGACGACCGGCGGCCACGAGGGCCGGGTCCTGCTGACCGTGGTCCTGGCCGCCGTCCTCGCCCGTGACGCGTTCCCCGTCGCTCTCACGGCCCTGGCCGTGTTCGTGGCACTCGTGGTGCTCGTGGAGAGCATCCGCTTCTGGGTCTCCTCCGGAGCACCCGCCGTACATGACGAAGGAGAACCAGCATGATCGGCCTTGTCCTCGCTGCCGGTGCCGGACGCCGCCTGCGTCCCTACACCGACACCCTGCCCAAGGCCCTCGTGCCCGTCGGCCCCGAGGGCCGGGAGGACAGCCTCACCGTCCTCGACCTGACCCTGGGCAACTTCGCCGAGGTCGGCCTCACCGAGGTCGCGATCGTCGTCGGCTACCGCAAGGAAGCCGTCTACGCGCGCCGGGAGGCCCTGGAGGCCAAGTACGGCGTCAAGATCACGCTGATCGACAACGACAAGGCCGAGGAGTGGAACAACGCCTACTCCCTGTGGTGCGCGCGTGACGTCCTGAAGCAGGGCGTGATCCTCGCCAACGGCGACACCGTCCACCCGGTCTCCGTCGAGCGGACCCTGCTCGACGCCCGCGGCAACGGCCGGAAGATCATCCTCGCCCTCGACACGGTCAAGCACCTGGCCGACGAGGAGATGAAGGTCATCACCGCCGACGGCCAGGGTGTCCGCAAGATCACCAAGCTGATGGACCCGGCCACCGCGACCGGCGAGTACATCGGCGTCACCCTCATCGAGCCGGAGGCCGCCGAGCAGCTGGCCGAGGCGCTGAAGACCACCTTCGAGCGCGACCCCGACCTCTACTACGAGGACGGCTACCAGCAGCTCGTCAACGACGGCTTTGCGATCGACGTGGCCCCCATCGGCGACGTCAAGTGGGTCGAGATCGACAACCACGACGACCTCGCCAAGGGCCGGACGATCGCATGCCAGTACTGACGCGGCTGATCCCCTCGCCGGTCGTCGTCGACATCAGCCGCGGGGCGATGGACGACCTGGCCGGCCTCCTGGCCGACCAGCGGATCTCCGCGTCCGGCAAGCTCGCGATCGCGATCAGCGGCGGCTCCGGCGTGGCGCTGCGCGCCAAGCTGGAGCCCGTCCTGCCGCACGCCGACTGGTACGCCGTCGTCGACGGCACGATCGACTCCGCCGTCAAGCTGGCCGACGACATAAAGGGCCGCCGCTACGACGCCGTCGTGGGCCTGGGCGGCGGCAAGATCATCGACGTCGCGAAGTACGCCGCGGCGCGGGTCGGACTGCCCATGGTGGCCGTCGCCACCAACCTCTCCCACGACGGCATCTGCTCGCCGGTGTCCATCCTGGACAACGACAACGGCCGGGGCTCCTACGGTGTCCCCACCCCGATCGCCATGGTGATCGACCTCGACGTGATCAAGGAAGCCCCGGTGCGGTTCATCCGGGCCGGCGTCGGCGACGTGATCTCCAACATCTCCGCCATCGCCGACTGGGAGCTCTCGCACCGGCTCACCGGGGAGGCCGTGGACGGCCTGGCCGCCGCCATGGCCCGTACCGCCGGCGAGTCCGTACTGCGCCACCCCGGAGGGTGCGGGGACGACGAGTTCCTCACCGTGCTCTCCGAGGCGCTCGTCCTCTCCGGCATCGCCATGTCGATCAGCGGGGACTCCCGCCCGTCGTCCGGCGCCTGCCACGAGATCAGTCACGCCTTCGACCTGCTCTACCCGGGACGCTCCGCGCTCCACGGCGAGCAGGTCGGCATCGGCGCCGCCTTCGCCATGCACCTGCGCGGGGCCACGGACCAGTCCGAGCTCTTCACCCAGGTGCTGCGCGGCCACGGACTGCCCGTGCTGCCCGAGGAGATCGGGTTCAGCGTGGACGAGTTCGTCGCGGCCGTCGAGTACGCCCCCCAGACCCGCCCGGGACGCTTCACGATCCTGGAGCACCTCAACCTGTCAGCCGCCGAGATCAGGGACGCTTACTCCGACTATGCCAAGACCATCCGTAGCTGAACTCCGGCCCGTCGTTCACCCGCCGGGCGTCAAGGACCGGCGCAGTGGCGAGCACTGGGGCGGACGCCTCTACATGCGCGAGATCTCCCTGCGCATCACCCGCGTCCTGGTGACCACCAAGGTCACGCCCAACCAGCTGACCTACGTGATGACCCTCGCCGGCGTCCTGGCCGCCCCCGCCCTGCTGATCCCGGGCATCTGGGGCGCCGTCCTCGGCGTGGTGATGGTCCAGCTGTACCTGCTGCTGGACTGCGTGGACGGCGAGGTCGCCCGCTGGAAGAAGCAGTACTCGCTCTCCGGCGTCTACCTGGACCGGGTCGGCGCCTACCTGTGCGACGCCGCGGTCCTGGTCGGCTTCGGCCTGCGCGCCTCCGACCTGTGGGGCAGCGGCCGGATCGACTGGCTGTGGGCCTTCCTCGGCACCCTCGCGGCGCTCGGCGCGATCCTGATCAAGGCCGAGACCGACCTGGTCGGCGTCGCCCGGCACCAGACCGGCAAGGAGCCCGTCGCGGAATCCGCCGCGGAGCCCCGCTCCTCCGGCATGGCGCTCGCCCGCCGGGCCGCCGCCGCGCTCAAGTTCCACCGGCTCGTCCTCGGCATCGAGGCCTCGCTGCTGATCCTGCTGCTGGCCGTCCTGGACCAGATGCGGGGCGACCTGTTCTACTCCCGGGTCGGTGTCGCCGTCCTGGCGGGCATCGCGATGCTGCAGACGGTGCTGCACCTGGTGTCGATCCTGGCGTCGAGCAGGCTCAAGTGACGACGGCGATGCGGCTGGGCGCCGTGATCATCACCATGGGCAACCGCCCCGACGAGCTCAAGGCGCTCCTCGACTCGGTGGCCCGCCAGCAGGGCGACCCCGTCGACGTGGTCGTCGTGGGCCAGGGCGTGAAGGTCACCGGCCTGCCCGAGGGCGTGCGCAGCGTCGAGCTGCCCGAGAACCTGGGCATCCCCGGCGGCCGCAACGTCGGCATCGAGGCCTTCGGCCCCGGTGGCGCCGATGTGGACGCCCTGCTCTTCCTGGACGACGACGGGCTGCTGGAGCGCACCGACACCGCCGAGCTGTGCCGGCAGGCCTTCGCGGAGGATGCCCGGCTCGGGATCGTCAGCTTCCGGATCGCCGATCCGGACACGGGTGAGACCCAGCGCCGGCACGTGCCCCGGCTGCGCGCCGCCGACCCGATGCGCTCCTCCCGCGTGACCACCTTCCTGGGCGGCGCGAACGCCGTCCGCACGAAGGTGTTCGAGCAGGTCGGGGACCTGCCCGGGGAGTTCTTCTACGCCCACGAGGAGACCGACCTGGCCTGGCGGGCGCTCGACGCCGGGTGGCTGATCGACTACCGCGCGGACATGGTGCTGCTGCACCCGACCACCGCCCCGTCCCGGCACGCGGTCTATCACCGTATGGTGGCAAGGAACCGGGTGTGGCTGGCCCGCCGGAACCTGCCGGCCGCGCTGGTCCCGGTCTACCTGGGCGTCTGGCTGCTGCTGACGCTCGTACGCAGACCCTCGCTGCCCGCGCTCAAGGCCTGGTTCGGCGGGTTCAAGGAGGGATGGACGACCCCCTGTGGTCCCCGGCGCCCCATGAAGTGGCGTACGGTCTGGCGGCTGACCCGGCTCGGCCGCCCGCCTGTCATCTGACAAGCTCTCGTCTGGGAGCATGGCCCCGATCGCGGGTCCCGTGCTCTCAGGCCCGTTCCACTTCTGCCGCATCTTGAAGACGGAAAGTTTCAACTTGTGAGTGACACAACCCACGACGGCGCCCTCGCCACGAGCAGGCCGCTGTCCGAAGACGCGGGACTGAGCCCGGCGGAACTCGCCGGGAAGTACGGCCTGTCCGTCAGCGGCGCCCGGCCGCGCCTGGGCGAGTACGTGCGGCAGCTCTGGGGCCGGCGCCACTTCATCATGGCCTTCTCCCGGGCCAAGCTGGTCGCTCAGTACAGCCAGGCGAAGCTCGGCCAGATCTGGCAGGTCGCGACCCCGCTGCTGAACGCGCTGGTCTACTACCTGATCTTCGGGCTCATCCTGAACGCGGGCCGCGGCATGGAGAAGGGGGTGTACATCCCCTTCCTGGTGATGGGCATCTTCGTCTTCACCTTCACCCAGAACTCGCTGATGGCGGGCGTGCGGGCGATCCCGGGCAACCTCGGCCTGGTGCGGGCCCTGCACTTCCCCCGGGCCTCGCTGCCGATCTCGTTCTCGATGCAGCAGCTCCAGCAGCTGCTGTACTCGATGATCGTGGTCTTCGCCGTCGCGATCGCCTTCGGGAACTACCCGAGCCCGTCCTGGCTGCTGGTGGTCCCGACGCTGGTGCTCCAGTTCGTCTTCAACACCGGCCTCGCGCTGGCCTTCGCGCGGGCGGGCGCCAAGACGCCCGACCTCGCGCAGCTGATGCCCTTCCTCACGCGCACGTGGATGTACGCCTCGGGCGTCATGTTCTCGATCAGCGAGATGCTGAAGGGCAAGCCGGCATGGATCGCGGACGTGCTCCAGTGGAACCCGGCGGCGATCTACATGGACCTGGTCCGCTTCGCGCTGATCGACGACTACGGCGCGAAGAACCTCCCGCCGCACGTCTGGGGATTCGCCGTCGGCTGGGCCGTGGTGATCGGCATCGGCGGATTCGTGTACTTCTGGAAGGCTGAGGAGCGTTACGGCCGTGGCTGAGATCGCACAGAGCAAGGTCCCCACCGTCATCGCCGACGACGTCCACATCGTCTACCGCGTCAACACGGGCAGCTCCGGCAAGGGCAGCGCCACCGCGGCGCTGAGCAAGATAATGCGCCGCGGCAAGGGCGACGCCCCGGGCGTGCGCAAGGTGCACGCCGTGCGCGGTGTCAGCTTCACTGCGTACCGGGGCGAGGCCATCGGCCTCATCGGCTCCAACGGCTCCGGCAAGTCCACCCTGCTCCGCGCCATCGCGGGCCTGCTGCCCTGCGAGTCCGGCAAGGTGTACACCGACGGCCAGCCCTCGCTGCTGGGCGTCAACGCGGCGCTGATGAACGATCTGACCGGTGAGCGAAACGTCGTCCTCGGTGGTCTCGCGATGGGCATGACCCGCGAGCAGATCAAGGAGCGCTATCAGGACATCGTCGATTTCTCGGGCATCAACGAGAAGGGGGACTTCATCTCCCTTCCGATGCGCACGTACTCCTCGGGCATGGCCGCGCGGCTCCGTTTCTCCATCGCGGCCGCCAAGGACCATGACGTCCTCATGATCGACGAGGCGTTGGCCACCGGTGACCGGAAGTTCCAGGTCCGCTCCGAGGCCCGTATTCGCGAGCTGCGCGAGAAGGCCGGCAGCGTCTTCCTGGTGAGCCACAACAACAAGTCCATCCGCGACACCTGCGACCGGGTGCTGTGGCTGGAACGCGGCGAGCTCGTGATGGACGGTCCGACCGACGAGGTCGTGCGCGCCTACGAGAAGCACACCAGCGCCTGACCGGCGGCTTCCGGCCACGGCCCGCAGAGGCCCCCGCCGCACCCGTGCGGCGGGGGCCTCCGCATGCCGGGGGCCGGGACGAACGCGTATTCGGCGGGGTCGCGCACGACATTCAGTAGCGGAGCGAATACCCCTTGGGGCCCGGCGACGTTGTACAGCGTAAGCTGGAGCGATCCTGTATCGCGGCAAGAGTGGACGATTCACCGCAGGTGAAATGGCCTGAAGTACCCCGGGGAAAGTCGGGCGGCGTGTCCGAAATAGGATGACTTGGGTCGGCAGTGTAGAACGGGAGATGTGACGGCAATGGCTACGGGAATTCTCCGGCCCCCAGGCTTTATGGCCGTCCCCGCCCCGGGCGGCGGGCGGTGACCCCGGAGCACGGCATCCGGCCCGCGTCGCACGCGACCCATACCCGCCTCACCCTCGACAAGGCCGCCGCGGAGAATTTCCCGGTCGCCCCCTTCTTCCTTCCCCGCGCCTGGCGCGAGGGCCTCACGGCGGTCTACGGATACGCCCGACTGGTCGATGACATCGGCGACGGCGACCTCGCCCCGGGCGGCCGCGACGCCGTCCTCCTCGGCCTCGACCCCGCCGCCGTGGACGACCGGCTCGCCATGCTCGACGCCTTCGAGGCCGACCTGCTGCGCGTCTTCGGCGGCGCCGACGGCCCGCCCCGCCACCCCCTGCTGCTGGCCCTCCAGCCCGTCGTCCGCGACCACGGGCTCACCCCCGAGCCCTTCCTCGGGCTGATCGAGGCCAACCGCCAGGACCAGCGGGTGACCCGCTACGAGACGTACGAGGACCTCCTCGCGTACTGCGAGCTGTCCGCGAACCCCGTGGGCCGCCTCGTGCTCTCCCTCACCGGGACCAGCACCCCCGAGCGGATCCGCCGCTCCGACGCCGTCTGCACCGCCCTGCAGATCGCCGAGCACCTCCAGGACGTCGCCGAAGACCTCGCACGGGACCGGATCTACCTCCCCGGCCAGGACATGCGACGCTTCCACGTGACCGAAACCGATCTGCTGGCCCCGACCGCCGGCGCGTCCGTACGCGCCCTGGTCGCCTTCGAGGCGGAGCGCGCACGCGAGCTCCTCGACGAAGGCACCCCGCTCGTGGGCAGCGTGCACGGCAGGCTCCGGCTGCTGCTCGCGGGCTTCGTGGGAGGAGGCCGCGCCGCGCTGCGCGCCGTCGGCGCCGCCGGGTTCGACGTGCTTCCCGGCCCGCCCAAGCCCACCAAGACCGGCCTGCTCCGCGAGGTGGCCACCGTCCTGCGCACAGCGCCGAGAAAGGGGTGAGCCCGACCGTGGAGGGCCCCACACACGCGTCCGTACCGTCCGCACCGGCGGTGCTGTCCGCACCGATTTCCGCGGCCTACAGCTACTGCGAGGCCGTCACCGGCGCCCAGGCGCGCAACTTCGCGTACGGCATCCGGCTGCTGCCCACGGACAAGCGGCACGCCATGTCCGCGCTGTACGCCTTCTCCCGGCGGGTCGACGACATCGGCGACGGCACGCTGGCGCCCGAGGCCAAACTGACCCGGCTGGAGGAGACCCGCGCGCTGCTCGGCCGGATCCGCGCCGAGGACGTCGACGAGGACGACACCGACCCGGTCGCCGTCGCCCTCGCGCACGCCGCGCGCCGCTTCCCGATCCCCCTCGAAGGACTCGACGAGCTCATCGACGGGGTCCTCATGGACGTCCGCGGCGAGACCTACGAGACCTGGGACGACCTCAAGGAATACTGCCGCTGCGTCGCCGGGGCCATCGGCCGGCTCTCCCTCGGCGTGTTCGGGACGGTGAACTCCGGGAGCCTGGCCCCCGCCGACGCCGCGCGCGCCGACGAGTACGCCGACACCCTCGGCCTCGCCCTGCAACTCACCAACATCCTGCGCGACGTCCGCGAGGACGCGGCCAACGGGCGCACCTACCTGCCCGCCGAGGACCTCGCCAAATTCGGCTGCTCCGAAGGCTTCCACAGCGACCGCGCCCCGGCCGGCGCCGACTTCGCCGGGCTCGTCCACCACGAAGTCCGGCGCGCCCGGGCCCTGTTCGTCGAGGGCTACCGGCTGCTGCCCATGCTCGACCGCCGCAGCGGTGCCTGCGTCGCCGCCATGGCCGGGATCTACCGGCGCCTCCTGGACCGCATCGAGCGGGAGCCCGAGGCCGTGCTGCGCGGCCGCGTCTCGCTGCCGACGCACGAGAAGGCGTACGTCGCCGTCCGAGGCCTCTCCGGCCTCGACGCGCGCACCATCTCGCGCCAGAGCGCCCGGAGGCGTGCCTGATGCCCCAGCCCCCCCAGCCTGCCCCGTCCGCCGCGCCCGCGACGGCGCCGCGGACCCCAGGACGCGCCGCGCACCGCGGGGGCGCAACCACCACCGGCGCCCTCGCGTCCCACCCGGAGGGCGCCGGACCCGGCGCGGCCGGCCGCCACACCACCGGGGAGGGCGCATGAGCGGCAGCGACCAGCGCGCCGTGGTCGTCGGCGGCGGACTCGCCGGGGTCACCGCCGCGCTCGAACTCGCCGACGCCGGGCTCCGGGTCACCCTCCTCGAAAGCCGACCGCGCCTCGGCGGCCTCGCCTTCTCCTTCAAGCGCGGCGACCTCACCGTGGACAACGGCCAGCACGTCTACCTGCGCTGCTGCACCGCCTACCGGTGGTTCCTCGACCGCGTCGGGGGCGCCGCCCTCGCCCCCCTCCAGGACCGCCTCGACGTCCCCGTGCTCGACGTCGCCCACCCCGCCGGGCCCCGGCTGGGCCGGCTGCGCCGCAGCGCCCTGCCCGTACCGCTGCACCTGGCCGCCTCCCTGGCCCGCTACCCGCACCTCTCGCTCGCCGAGCGGGCGAGCGTCGGGCGCGCCGCCCTCGCGCTGCGCCGCCTCGACCCCGCCGACCCGGCCCTCGACGGCCTGGACTTCGCCACCTGGCTCGGCCGCCACGGCCAGAGCCCGCGCACCATCGAGGCCCTGTGGGACCTCGTCGGCATCGCCACCCTCAACGCCACCGCCGGCCAGTCCTCGCTGGGCCTGGCCGCCATGGTCTTCAAGACCGGCCTGCTCTCCGAGAACGGCGCCGCCGACATCGGCTGGGCCACCGTCCCCCTCGGCGATCTGCACGACACATTGGCGCGCGAGCAGCTCGACGCCGCCTGCGTCCGCACCGAACTGCGCACCAAGGTCACCGGCATCTCCCGCACGGACGAAGGCGGCTGGCGCGTCGACACCGAGGACGAGTCCCTCGACGCGGGCACCGTCGTCCTGGCCGTCCCGCAGCGCGAGGCCCACGGACTGCTCCCGGCCGGCGCACTCGCCGACCCCGACAAGCTCCTCGACATCGACACCGCGCCCATCCTCAACGTCCACGTCGTCTACGACCGCAAGGTGCTGGGGCGGCCCTTCTTCGCCGCGCTCGGCTCCCCGGTCCAGTGGGTCTTCGACCGCACCGACGCCTCCGGACTCACCGACGGCGGCCAGTACCTGGCCCTGTCCCAGTCCGCCGCCCAGGACGACATCGACGAGCCCGTCTCCGTCCTGCGGACCAAGTACCTGCCCGAACTGGAGCGGCTGCTGCCGGCCGCGCGCGGCGCGAAGGTACGGGACTTCTTCGTCACCCGGGAGCGGACCGCCACCTTCGCCCCCACCCCCGGCGTCGGCCGGCTGCGCCCCGGCGCCCGGACCGACACGCCGGGGCTCTATCTGGCCGGTGCGTGGACCGCCACCGGTTGGCCCGCGACCATGGAGGGCGCCGTCCGGAGCGGTGTGAACGCGGCCCACGCCGCGCTCGCCGCTCTCGGCCGCCACCGCGACCACCCCCTGCAGGAGGCGGCATGACGAACGTCAGCACCACCACCGCCACCGGCACAGCACGCTCAGCACGTACAGGAACCAGAGGAGAGCCAGTGAACCCGGGGAATCCGGCTGTCGAGAACACGGCTGCCAGTGTGGGCACGGCCGGCGGGGAGAAGGCGGACACGCTCGCCCTCCTGGAGCGCGGCCGCACGCTGTCGACGCCCGTGCTCCGCGCCGCCGTAGACCGGCTCGCGGCGCCCATGGACACCGTCGCCGCCTACCACTTCGGCTGGATCGACGCCCAGGGCAACCCGGCGGACGGCGACGGCGGCAAGGCCGTGCGCCCCGCCCTCGCACTGCTCTCCGCCGAGGCGGCGGGCGCCGCGGCCGAGGTGGGCATTCCGGGAGCCGTCGCGGTCGAGCTCGTGCACAACTTCTCGCTGCTGCACGACGACCTGATGGACGGCGACGAGCAGCGCCGCCACCGCGACACGGTGTGGAAGGTGCACGGCCCCGCCCAGGCGATCCTCGTCGGCGACGCCCTGTTCGCCCTCGCCAACGAGGTGCTGCTGGAGCTCGGCACCGTCGAGGCCGGCCGCGCGGCCCGCCGCCTGACCACCGCCACCCGCAAGCTGATCGACGGCCAGGCGCAGGACATCTCCTACGAGCACCGCGAGCGCGTCAGCGTCGAGGAGTGCCTGGAGATGGAGGGCAACAAGACCGGCGCGCTGCTCGCCTGCGCGGTCTCCATCGGCGCCGTCCTCGGCGGCGCCGACGACCGTACGGCCGACAAGCTGGAGGAGTACGGCTACCACCTCGGCCTCGCCTTCCAGGCCGTCGACGACCTGCTCGGCATCTGGGGCGACCCGGAGGCCACCGGCAAGCAGACCTGGAGCGACCTGCGCCAGCGCAAGAAGTCCCTCCCCGTCGTCGCCGCGCTCGCCGCCGGCGGCCCCGCCTGCGAGGAGCTCGGCCGGCTCCTCGCCGCCGACGCCAAGAGCAACGACTTCGAGAACTTCTCCGAGGAGGAGTTCGCGGCCCGCGCCGCCCTCATCGAGGCGGCCGGCGGCCGGGAGTGGACCGCCGAGGAGGCGCGCCGCCAGCACGCGATCGCCATCCGCGCGCTGGACGACGTCGACATGCCCCAGCGGGTGCGCGAGCAGCTCGTCGCCCTCGCCGACTTCGTCGTCGTGCGCAAGAGGTGATCGCCACCCGAGCCCGGATATGACTCGCGAGTCGCCGGCCGGCGCCACCTGACCGTGGCGCCGGCCGACGGCGGACCCCAGGACAGCAGAAGCCACTGCACACATAGGGGAAGCCATGACAGCGACGACCGACGGCGCCGGAGCCCCCGGCGCCGAACCGGATGAGGGCGCGGCCGCCGGGACCGCCGCCCCGCCGGGTACCCGCGAGGCCGTGCGACGGCGCCGGTCGCCAAGGGGCCCGGGCGCCGGGCCGGAGGCCGACTACGGCCCCGCGCGCGGGGGCGCGCCCGACCGGATGCGGGGTGATGCGGCGCGGGGTGATACGGCGCGAGGTGATGCGGCGCGGCGCGTCCAGGACGCCACCGCGCGGGCGATCCGCAACCTGCTGGGGCGCCAGGACCCCGCGGGCTGGTGGAAGGGCGACCTGGAGACCAACGTCACCATGGACGCCGAGGACCTGCTGCTGCGGCAGTTCCTCGGGATCCGGGACGAGGCCGTCACCCAGGCCGCCGCCCTGTTCATCCGGCGCGAGCAGCGCGACGACGGCACCTGGGCCACCTTCCACGGCGGCCCGCCCGAACTCTCCGCCACCATCGAGGCGTACGTCGCCCTGCGCCTCGCCGGAGACGCCCCCGACGCCCCGCACATGGCCACCGCCTCGGCCTGGATCCGGGCCCACGGCGGGCTCGCCGCCGCCCGGGTGTTCACCCGGATCTGGCTGGCCCTGTTCGGCTGGTGGGACTGGGAGAACCTGCCCGAACTCCCGCCCGAGCTGGTCCTGTTGCCGCCCTGGGTGCCGCTGAACATCTACGACTTCGGCTGCTGGGCCCGCCAGACCATCGTCCCGCTGACGGTCGTCTCCGCGATGCGGCCCGTCCGCCCGGCCCCCTTCGCGCTCGACGAGCTGCACACCGACGCGCGGGTCCCGGTCCCGCCCCGCCGGATGGCCCCGCCGACCACCTGGAACGGCGCCTTCCAGTGGATGGACAGGGCCCTGCACGTCTACCGGCGGTTCGCCCCGCGCCGGCTGCGCGAGGCGGCGATGGCCAGCGCCGGCCGCTGGATCATCGAGCGGCAGGAGAACGACGGCTGCTGGGGCGGGATCCAGCCGCCCGCCGTGTACTCGGTCATCGCCCTCCACCTGCTCGGCTACGACCTCGGGCACCCGGTGATGCGGGCCGGTCTGGAGTCCCTCGACCGGTTCGCCGTCTGGCGCGAGGACGGCTCCCGGATGATCGAGGCCTGCCAGTCCCCGGTCTGGGACACCTGCCTGGCCGCCATCGCCCTGGCCGACGCCGGGGTCCGCCCCGACCACCCGGCCCTGGTGAAGGCCGCCGACTGGATGCTCGGCGAGGAGATCGTCCGGACCGGCGACTGGGCCGTGCGCCGGCCCGGACTCGCCCCGGGCGGCTGGGCGTTCGAGTTCCACAACGACACCTACCCCGACATCGACGACACCGCCGAAGTGGTCCTCGCGCTGCGCCGGATCCGCCACCCCGACCCGGCGAGGGTCGAGGGGGCCATCGCCCGCGGGGTGTCCTGGAACCTCGGGATGCAGTCGCGGGGCGGAGCCTGGGGAGCCTTCGACGCCGACAACACCAGCCCCTTCCCCAACCGGCTGCCGTTCTGCGACTTCGGGGAGGTCATCGACCCGCCGTCGGCGGACGTCACGGCGCACGTCGTGGAGATGCTCGCGGTCGAGGGCCGGGCGGCGGACCCCCGCACCCGGCGGGGCGTCGCCTGGCTGCTCGCCGAACAGGAGCCGGAAGGGCCCTGGTTCGGCCGCTGGGGCACCAACTACGTGTACGGGACCGGATCGGTGGTCCCGGCCCTGACGGCCGCCGGCCTGTCCCCGGGGCATCCCGCCATCCGGCGGGCGGTGCTCTGGCTGGAATCCGTACAGAACCCGGACGGGGGATGGGGCGAGGACCAGCGCTCCTACCAGGACCGGGCGTGGGCCGGGAAGGGGGAGTCCACGCCCTCGCAGACCGCGTGGGCGCTGATGGCCCTGCTGTCGGCGGGCGAGCGGGACGCCAAGACCGTCGAGCGCGGCATCGCGTACCTGGTGGAGACCCAGCTGGCCGACGGCGGCTGGGACGAACCGCACTTCACCGGCACCGGCTTCCCCTGGGACTTCTCCATCAACTACCACCTCTACCGGCACGTGTTCCCGCTCACCGCGCTCGGCCGCTACCTGTACGGGGAGCCGTTCGGCCCCGACGGCCGGTACATCGGCGCCCGCCCGGGCGACCGCACCGGGGTCCCGGCCGAGGGGGTCTGATGGAGCGCCGAGCCGAGCCCGCCGCCTCCCTGCTGGTCGCCTGCGCCCTGCGCATCGAGCGGGCGGCCCTGCGCAGCGGCGGGGAGCGCGGCGCCCCCGACGGGTACGCCGTGCTGCGCACCGGCATGGGTCCGCGCGCCGCCGACCTGGCCGTCGCCCGGGCACTGGCCGGGCCGGGCGGGGACCGGACCGCGGTCCTCGCCACCGGGTTCTGCGCCGGGCTGGTCCCCGGCATGAACCCCGGCGACCTGATCGTCGCCGAGGAGACCCGGGACCCGCGCGGGACCGTCACCTGTGACGGGACCGCCCTGCTCGCCGAGGCGCTGGCCCGGGCGGTCCCGGGCGCGGCCGTGCACCTCGGCGCCCTGACCGGCTCCGACCACGTCGTGCGGGGCCAGGAGCGCGCGCAGCTGCGCGCCACCGGCGCCATCGCGGTCGACATGGAGTCGGCGGCCACCCTCTGGACCGCCACCCGGGACACCCGGGACACCCGGGACACCCGGGACACCCGGAACCGGCGCGGTCCGGTTGCGGCCGTCCGGGTGATCGTGGACGCTCCGGAGCACGAGCTCGTCCGTATCGGCACGGTTCGCGGTGGAATATCTGCCTTCCGTGTTCTCCGTGCCGTGCTGCCCGCGTTCTTTGACTGGCACCGTTCTTCGCTGCTCCCCAGGAGGTGAGCCAGATGGCCATGCCACTGCGACAGTCCATCAGGGTCGGGACCTATCTTCTCGAACAGAAGCTCCGCAAGCGTGAGAAGTTCCCGCTGATCGTCGAGCTCGAACCGCTCTACGCGTGCAACCTGGCCTGCGAGGGGTGCGGCAAGATCCAGCACCCCGCCGGGGTCCTCAAGCAGCGCATGCCGGTCGCCCAGGCGGTCGGCGCCGTCCTGGAGTCCGGCGCCCCGATGGTTTCCATCGCGGGCGGGGAGCCCTTGATGCACCCCCAGATCGACGAGATCGTGCGCCAGTTGGTCGCCAAGCGGAAGTACGTCTTCCTGTGCACCAACGCGATGCTGCTGCGCAAGAAGATCGAGAAGTTCACCCCCTCCCCGTACTTCGCCTTCGCCGTGCACATCGACGGCCTGCGCGAGCGGCACGACGAGTCCGTGGCCAAGGAAGGCGTCTTCGACGAGGCGGTCGCCGCCATCAAGGACGCGAAGGAGCGCGGGTTCCGCGTCACCACGAACTCCACCTTCTTCAACACCGACACCCCCCAGACCATCATCGAGGTGCTCAACTACCTCAACGACGACCTGAAGGTCGACGAGATGATGATCTCGCCCGCCTACGCCTACGAAAAGGCTCCTGACCAGGAACACTTCCTGGGCGTCGAACAGACCCGCGAACTGTTCAGGAAGGCCTTCGCTGGCGGCAACCGGCGCCGCTGGCGGCTCAACCACTCGCCGCTCTTCCTCGACTTCCTGGAAGGAAAGGCGGATTTCCCCTGCACCGCCTGGGCCATTCCGAATTACTCCCTCTTCGGCTGGCAGCGCCCCTGCTACCTGATGAGCGACGGCTACGTGCCCACGTACAAGGAGCTCATCGAGGACACCGACTGGAGCAAGTACGGCCGCGGCAAGGACCCGCGCTGCGCGAACTGCATGGCGCACTGCGGCTACGAGCCGACCGCCGTCCTGGCCACCATGGGCTCGCTCAAGGAATCCCTGCGCGCGGCCAGGGAGACGATCGCGAGCAACCGGGGCGACTCGGCATGACCCCGGCACCGGGAGCGTCCGGGCGCGGCGGTTTCGACCTCGGCGCCCTGCTGGCCGAGCGCGGCGGGGAGCGGTACGAGCTGCACGCCCGGCACCTCAACCACCAGCTGCCCCGCATGCTGCACACGATCGGCTTCGACAAGGTCTACGAGCGGGCCGAGGGCGCCCACTTCTGGGACGCCGAGGGCAACGACTACCTCGACATGCTGGCGGGGTTCGGCGTGATGGGCCTCGGCCGGCACCACCCCGTGGTCCGCCGGGCCCTGCACGACGTCCTCGATGCCCAGCTCGCCGACCTCACCCGCTTCGACTGCCAGCCGCTGCCCGGACTGCTGGCCGAGAAGCTGCTCTCGTACAGCCCCCACCTGGACCGGGTCTTCTTCGGCAACAGCGGCACCGAGGCGGTGGAGACCGCCCTGAAGTTCGCCCGGTACGCCACCGGGCGCCCCAGGATCCTCTACTGCGACCACGCCTTCCACGGGCTCACCACCGGCTCCCTCTCGGTCAACGGGGAGGGCGGGTTCCGCGACGGCTTCGCGCCGCTGCTGCCCGACACCCGGATCGCCCTCGGCGACCTGGCGGCCCTGGAGCGGGAGCTCGGCCGGGGCGATGTCGCCGCCCTGATCGTCGAGCCGGTCCAGGGCAAGGGCGTGCTCGCGGCCCCGCCCGGTTTCCTGCCCGCCGCGCAGGAACTGCTCCGCCGCCACAAGGCGCTGCTCATCGCCGACGAGGTGCAGACCGGGCTCGGACGTACCGGTGACTTCTACGCGTACCAGCACGAGCCGGGCGTGGAACCGGACCTGGTGTGCGTGGCCAAGGCCCTCTCGGGCGGGTACGTGCCGGTCGGGGCGACCCTGGGCAAGGACTGGATCTTCAAGAAGGTCTACTCCTCCATGGACCGCGTGCTGGTGCACTCCGCGAGCTTCGGCTCCAACGCCCAGGCGATGGCGGCCGGCCTTGCGGTCCTCTCGGTCATGGAGGACGAGGGGGTGGTGGCGAACGCCCGAGCCATGGGCGACCTGCTGCGCGGGCGGCTCGCGGCGATGGTGGCCGAGTACGAGCTGCTGCACGAGGTGCGCGGACGCGGGCTGATGATCGGCATCGAGTTCGGCCGGCCGTCCTCGCTCGGGCTGCGCAGCCGCTGGACGATGCTCCAGGCGGCCCGCAAGGGGCTGTTCGCGCAGATGGTGGTGGTGCCGCTGCTGCAGAAGCACCGCATCCTCACCCAGGTCTCCGGCGACCACCTGGAAGTCATCAAGCTCATCCCGCCGCTCATCGTGGACGAGGGCGACGTGGACCGGTTCGTGACCGCCTTCCGGGCGGTCATGGACGAGGCCCACGGCGGCGGCGCACTGATGTGGGACTTCGGCAGGACGCTGGTGAAGCAGGCCGTCGGCAACGGCTGACGGCGCCCGTCGTCAGCGGCGCCGGCGGCCCGCTCCGGGCGGTCCAGGGCCTGTCTTCCGGATCGGGCCGGAAGGCAGGCCCTAGTCGAGGAGCCGGTCCCGCAGCCGGGCGAGGGTCTCGGGCGTCAGCCCGAGGCCCTCCGCCAGATAGCGGTCCACCCCGCCCCAGGTCGCCTCGATGGCCTCGAAGGCCGCCGTCAGGTACTCCGCGCGGGCGTCGAAGAGGGGCGCGAGCAGCTCCGCCACCTCGGGGGAGCGGGTTCCCTCCGGCTCCCCGCCGCGGCGCATCCGGTAGCGGCGGTGCGGGGCGTTGGACTCCAGGTAGTCCGCCACGATCGCCGCGCGCTCGACTCCGAGCGCGAGCAGGGTGACCGCGATCGACAGGCCGGCCCGGTCCTTGCCGGCCGCGCAGTGCATCAGCGCCGGGACGCTGTCCTCGGCGAGGGCGTGCAGGACCCGGGCGTGCTCGGCGGTGCGCTCGGTGATGATGGCGCGGTACGCGTTCGCCATCCGGGCCGCGGCCCTGCCCTCGCCCAGGATGCCGCGGAGCTGGTCGAGATCGCCCTCCCGGACCATCGTCCAGAACTCCCCGCCGTCCGCCGGATCCGACAGCGGGAGGTTGACGTTGCGGACTCCGGGCAGCTCCACGTCGTGGCCGTCGAGGGCCTGGTCGGCGGCGTTGCGGAAGTCGAAGACGGTGTGCAGGCCGAGCGACGCGAGGAACTCCGCGTCGGTTTCGGTGGCATGTGCGAGATGTCCGCTTCGGAACAGTCGTCCCGACCTGACCTTCCGCCCGTCCGTGGTCGGCAGGCCGCCGACATCACGGAAATTGCGCACTCCGGACAGTTCCGGCTCCATGGCCGGGGCGTCGGGTATCTGCTGGGTCACGGGAACTCCTCCGCGTCGTCGTGCGGTGTCCGAATTACACTACTTGGCGCCAACTTGCCATATCCGGAGGCCAGATCGGATCCGTCCCCGTGAGCCAGATCATACGGTGACCGTGAGTGCCTGATCGCCCAGGCCGAATTCCCTTGCCAGGGCGGTTGTTGAGGGTCCGGAATGGACAGAGGGTGACCGGAATTCCGCTGATCCCTCATACCTGCGATTGCGTCAGGGAATTCGTGGCTTGTTCCCCGTGGCGCGGCTGGATTACCTTCGCGATCGATCCGGGTGGACCGCCGAATCCTGCCGCCGCCCGGGAACCGCACCCGACTACCATCGCGCGCGGCAGGAGCGGGGGAACCAGGTAAGCCGCTGTTCCGGATCCACGTCCGGGACGGCTCGGGGTGAAGCCGTACATGCGCTGTTCATGTACGGCCGGACATCTCCAGTCCGAATCCGACAGCTCACCTCGCAGGCGACGGAGAGGAAATCGCCATGCCCGGAAAGGGTAAGCACCGCCGCCCCAAGTCCAGTTCGATATCGCGCGGGTTCGCCGCCGCGGGTACCGGCGGCGCCGCCCTCGCCCTGCCGCTGCTGGGCGCCACCGGCGCCTCCGCGGCCGGTGCCCCGGCCGCCGCGCCCGCCGCGGCTCCGGTACAGGCGCCCGTCACCACCGCCGCCGCGCCGCAGGTCCGGGCCGCGGCCCCGCAGGCCGCCGAGACCGCGCCGGCCGTCTACACCGTCGCGTCGGGCGACTACCTCTCGAAGATCGCCGCCGAGCGTCAGCTGGACGGCGGCTGGGAGCGGCTCTACGAGGACAACCGCGAGGCCGTCGGCGCCAACCCCTCCCTGATCCACCCGGGTCTGAAGCTGACCCTGGGCGCGAAGGGCGCCGCTGCGGAGTCGGCCCCGGCCCCGCAGCGCGCGCAGAAGCCGGCCGGGCAGTCCGCCGCCGGGCAGTCCGCGGAGCAGCCGGCCCAGCGGTCGGCGCCGGCCCCGAAGGCCAAGCCGAAGACCGCGCCCGCCGCGCCCGCCGAGAAGCAGCAGAGCGCGGGCGCCTCCACCACCGCCGGCAAGACGGCCGCCTTCGTGGCCCCCGTCGGCGGCGGCATCTCCACCCAGTACAAGACCCCCGGCGCCATGTGGTCCTCCGGCTACCACACCGGTGCCGACTTCATCGCGAGCTCCGGCACCACCGTCCGCGCCGTCGGCGCCGGCACCGTGGTCTCCGCCGGCTGGGCCGGCTCGTACGGCAACGAGGTCGTCATCCGGCACGCGGACGGCAAGTACTCCCAGTACGGCCACCTCTCGCAGCTGTCCGTCTCGGTCGGCCAGAGCGTCACCCCCGGCCAGACCATCGGGCTCTCCGGCTCCACCGGCAACTCGACCGGCCCGCACCTGCACTTCGAGATCCGCACCGGCCCGTCCTACGGCTCGGACATCGACCCGATCGCCTACCTCCGCTCCAAGGGCGTGAGCATCTGACGGCGGCCGCCGTCGGGAGAGGTACGACAGGCACGTGAGGCCGGGGCCCGAGGGGGGTCCCGGCCTCGCGCCGTTATTCCGACCTGACCGGGTGGTATAAATCACGGACCGTCAACCCCTGCCTACGGTGGCGTAGGTCACGCACCGGGGTGAAAGATGTGCTCTCGTGGCAGCGACGACGACGACACTCAAGACCATCGGCTCGTACGCGGCGATCGGGGACAGCTTCACCGAGGGCGTGGGGGACCCGGGACCCGGGGACAGTTTTCTCGGCTGGGCGGACCGGCTGGCCGTACTCCTGGCCGACCAGCGGGAGGAGCACACCTTCGGCTACGCGAACCTGGCCGTACGCGGGCGGCTCCTGGACCAGATCGTGGAGGAGCAGGTGCCGCGGGCCAAGGAGCTCGCGCCCGACCTGGTGACCTTCTGCGCGGGCGGCAACGACATCATCCGGCCCGGCAGCGACCCCGACGACGTCGCGGAACGCTTCGAGGCGGCGGTCGCCGACCTCGCAGGCGCCGTCGGACAGGTCATGATCACCACCGGCTTCGACACCCGGGGCGTGCCGGTCCTCAAGCACATCCGGGGCAAGGTGGCCACCTACAGCGCGCACGTCCGCGCCATCGCCGACCGGTACGACTGCCCGGTGCTCGACCTCTGGTCGCTGAAGTCCGTACAGGACCGGCGGGCCTGGGACGCCGACCGGCTGCACCTGTCGCCCGAGGGGCACACCCGGGTGGCGCTGCGCGCCGCGCAGGTGCTCGGCCTGGAGGTGCCCGCCGATCCCGACCAGCCGTGGCCGCCGCTGCGGCCGCGCGGGTCGGTGGACGTGACCCGGGACAACATCCAGTGGGCGCGCGAGTACCTGGTGCCGTGGATCGGCCGGCGGCTGCGCGGGGAGTCCTCCGGGGACCACGTCGAGGCGAAGCGGCCGGACCTGCTGCCGCTGTAGGGCGCGGGGGGCCGCCGGTCGCGAGGCCGGGGGGCGGGGCGCGCGGGCGGGCGGCCGCAGCGGGGGAGCGGGCGGGGCGAAGCGGGGCTGAGGCGGGGCTGAGGTGGGGCCAGGCCGGGGCCGGGGGGCGGAATCCTTCGGGGCCGGTGCGCGTTGGAACGTCGTAGCCTGTGTGACCGTCCTGCCCCGAACCACCCTGGAGGCGCCTTGACCGGCTCCCGTCCCCTGCGTCCGCGACTGCGCGCCCTGCGGCCCGAAGCCTTCGGCGCGGACCCGTCCGGCGCGCGGATGGAGCGGATCCGCCGCTCGCCGAACTTCGCCGACGGCGTCTTCCAGAACCCCATCGGCGCCCGCACCCGGCCGTCCGGCTCCATGGCGGAGTTCGCCAAGATCTACTTCCACAAGGAGCAGCGGGTCCGGCGCAACCCGGGCGCGCCGGTCCCGGTCTATCCGACGACCCTCGCCGAACTGGCGAAGCCGCCGGTCAGCGGGCTGCGCCTGACCTGGATGGGGCACTCCAGCGTGCTCGCGGAGATCGACGGGCGCCGGGTGCTGTTCGACCCGGTGTGGGGCGAGCGGTGCTCCCCCTTCCCCTTCGCCGGTCCCAAGCGGCTGCACCCCGTGCCGGTGCCGCTGGCCTCGCTGGGCGACGTGGACGTCGTGGTGATCTCGCACGACCACTACGACCACCTCGACCTCCCGACGATCAAGGCCCTGGCCGGTACGGACACCGTCTTCGCGGTCCCGCTGGGCGTCGGCGCGCACCTGGAGCGCTGGGGGGTCCCGCCGGACCGGCTGCGCGAGCTGGACTGGAACGAGAGCACCGAGGTCGCCGGGCTGTCCCTGACGGCGACCCCGGCCCGGCACTTCTGCGGGCGGGGCCTGCGCAACCAGCAGTTCACCCTGTGGGCCTCCTGGGTGGTCGCGGGCGACTCGCACCGGATCTTCCACAGCGGAGACACCGGCTACTTCCCCGGCTTCAAGGAGATCGGCGCGGCGCACGGCCCCTTCGACGCCACGATGATCCAGATCGGCGCGTACTCGGAGTACTGGCCCGACATCCACATGACGCCGGAGGAGGGCATGCGCGCCCACCTCGACCTCCAGGGCGACATGCCGCACGGCACGATGCTGCCGATCCACTGGGGCACCTTCAACCTGGCCCCGCACCCGTGGGACGAGCCCGGCGAGGGCACCTTCGCCGCGGCCGAGAGCGCGGGGGCGGCCATCGCGCTGCCGCTGCCGGGCCAGCCCTTCGAGCCGGGCTCGGCCGACGCGCCCGCCGAGCCGTGGTGGCGGCCCTTCGTGGCGGGCGCCGTGGCCGAACCGGCTGCCGCGCGTCCCCGGCCGGTCACCGCCGAGCGCCCGCCGGCCGCGGCGCACGAGGAACCCGAGGCCGTGGGCTCGTAGCCCCGCCCTGAGGCCCCGCCGGTCCGGGCCCGGGCTCCGGCCGAGTCCGGGGCCCGGGCCCCGTGCTGCCCGGGCCCCGGACGGCGTACCGGCGCGTGCGGTGGGTGGATCAGCGGCCGGGCGCCATGTCGTAGGTGACCCACATCGTGCGCGTGGCGACCTGGTCGTACTTCGAGCGCGCGCGGTGGTTGTCGTCGGCGGTGATCCACCGCACGACGCTCCAGCCGCGCTCGGCGGCGATCTCGCGCAGCCGGGCCAGCAGCAGCTCGGCGGCGCCGGAGCCACGGCTCTCGGGGGCCACGAACAGGTCGTCGAGGTAGCAGCCGACCGCCGCGAACAGGGGACGGGCGTACGGACGGTAGTGCGCGAGGCCGATGAGCGTGCCGTCGGCGTCCTCGGCGACCAGTGCGCCCTCCTCGTGGCCGGGGTCGGTCAGCCAGGACCACACCGTCCGCGCGGCCTCCTCGCTCTGCTCCACCTCGTAGAAATCGGCGTAGCCGCGGAACAGCACGCGCCACTGGTCGAAGTCTTCCGGCCGTACCGCGCGGACCTGGATCTGGGACATGGGCGACTCCCGTGCTCGGAGAACGAAGCGTGTGCAGGAACCCGATCATGCTCGGTGCGGGCGCTCGGGCCGAGTGCCGCGGTGTCGAAACGAGGGCTTCCGGAACGCCGCGACGGACACTTGCACGGCGCCGCCGAGCGGGGGGGCGTACGCGCTCCCGGCGCATTCGGGCTGCCGTACGAGCGCTCCACCGGGAGCGGGAAGCACCCCCGCCAAGTTCCCCAACTGGCAGTCCGGGGCGGGAGTATGCGGTCTAGCGTGGGTATCCGGTGATCAACACCTGACCCCGGGGACGTGCCCCCAGCCACCGCTGGGAGGACCCCGGGATCCGGCACCCACGTACCGAGGACCCAGATGTCCGGACTCCGCACCCCCCGCCACTTCCCGTCGAAGCACGCCGCCGTAGGCCCCGGCCGGCAGATACGCCCCCAACTGGTCCGCTCCGCCGTACTGCCCACGCTCGCCGCCGGGCTCAGCGGCGCCGCCGCCGTGATCTTCACCCTCCAGCTCGGCGGCGGCGCGGGGGACCGGGACGCCCGGCTGTGGCCCGTCCTCACCGGCTGCGCCCTGCTCGTCCTCGGCGCGCTCGCCGCCGCCCTGTTCGGTGCCCAGCGCGCGGCCAAGGCCGTCCGCGACCGCTGCGAGGCGCTGCGCCGCTCCAGCGCGCGCGGGCGCCAAGAGCTGCGGACGGCCGCCGAGCGGCTGGGGCGCGGGGAGAACGTGGCCCGTCCGCTCCGCGGCGGCCCGAACCCGCCCGGGCCGGTCGGCGACCCCTCGGCGGTCGACGAGTTCTGGCTGCTCGCCCAGGAGCTGCGCGGCGCCCGCGAACAGGCGCACACCACCCTCGTGCGGCTCGCCGCGCCGCCCGCGCCGTCCGACAGCGACCGCAAGGTCGAGGTCTTCGTCAACCTCGCCCGACGCCTTCAGTCCCTCGTGCACCGCGAGATCTCGCTGCTCGACGACCTGGAGGACGTGGTCGAGGATCCGGACCTGCTCAAGGAGCTCTTCCACGTCGATCACCTCGCCACCCGGATCCGCCGTCACGCCGAGAACCTCGCCGTGCTCGGCGGCGCCGCCTCCCGGCGCCAGTGGACCAGGCCCATCGACCTCAGCGAGGTGCTCCGCTCCTCGGTCGCGGAGGTCGAGCAGTACACACGGGTCAAGGTGGTGCCCCCGGCGGGCGGCACCGTCCGCGGCCACGCCGTCGCCGACGTGGTGCACCTGCTGGCCGAACTCGTCGAGAACGCCACGGTGTTCTCCGCCCCCGACACCGATGTCGTGGTGCGCGCCGAGCGGGTCACCGCCGGGATCGCGGTCGAGGTGGAGGACCGGGGGCTCGGCATGCCGCCCGAGGAACAGCACCGGATGAACGCCCTGCTCGGCGACCCCGACCAGTGCGACGTGCGCCGGCTGCTGGCCGACGGGCGGATCGGCCTCTTCGTCGTCTCGGCGCTGGCCCGGCGGCACGGGATCGCCGTCGAGCTGAAGTCCAACATCTACGGCGGGGTGCTCGCCGTACTGGTGCTGCCGCAGGACCTGCTGGGCGCGGAGGCGCCGGGCGCCTCCGACACCCTGGGGGGTTCGCGCACGACTTCCTTGGCCGACGGTGAGGCGGACGCGGGGCCGCCGCTGGAGCCGGTACGGGTGACACCGCCACGGCAGGAGCCCGCCGGGCCGGCGTACCCGCCGGGCGGCCCGGGGGTACCGGCCTGGGCGCGGTCCGTGCCGCGCCCGGGGGTCCTTGCCGACGGCCCCGGGGACACCACCACCGGGCCGGACCCCGGCGCCGCCACCGTGACGCGCGCGGCCGCGCCCGAGTACGCGCCCGAGTACGCGCCCGAGTACGCGCCCGAGTACGCGCCCGAGTACGCGCCCGAGTACGCGGCGGAGTACGACTACGCCCGCGACTACGCGTCCGAGCACCCGCGCGTACCGGCCTCCCGCACGGAGAGCGACCGCCCGCCGCTGCCCAAGCGGCGGGCCCAGGAGCACCTCGCGCCACAGCTGCGCGAGGCTCCCGCCCCGCGCCGGCCGGCGGAAGCCGAGCCGCCCGTGCACGACCCCGGCCTCATGGCCGCCTTCCGGCGGGGCTTCGGCCTCGCCCAGCCGGAGAACCAGCCATGACCCCGGGCAGGACACCGACCCCCCACCTCGGCAAGGAGCGCACCCCCATGGGCGGCGAAGCGGCGACCACCACCACCCGGCTCTCGGATCTCGACTGGCTGCTCAGCGGCCTGGTCCAACGGGTGCCGCACGCGCGCAGCGCCGTGCTGCTCACCGCCGACGGACTCGCCACCTGCGTGCACGGTCTGGACCCCGACAGTGCGGACCACCTCGCGGCCCTCGCCTCCGGGCTCTACTCGCTGGGCCGGAGCGCCGGATCCCGCTTCGGCGACGGCTCGGAGGTCCGGCAGGTCGTCGTCGAACTCGACACGGCGCTCGTCTTCGTGTCGGCCGCCGGAGCCGGTACCTGTCTGGCGGTCCTCGCCGACCGGGAGGCGGACGCGGGCGTCCTCGGCTACGAGATGGCGATGCTGGTCAAGAGCGTACGGCCGTACCTGACGGCCCCGCCGCGCCGGCCCGTCGCCGACGCCGACGCCGACGCCGGGCGATGAGGGCCCGGGCGGCGGCGGGGGCGCGCGGATCCGGGGCGACGGGGTGGGACACGCCGTGGCTGGACGGCACGGCGGGCCGCGTCATGCGCCCGTACACGGCGAGCGGCGGGCGGACCCGGCCGGCGATCGCCCTCGACCTGCTCTCCCTGGTGTCGGCGACGGGCGTGCGCCCGAGCACACCGCTCGGCGCGGAACACGTCCTCGCGCTCCGGCTGTGCGCCGGCGCACCGGCGGTCACCGTCGCCGAAGTGGCCGGGCAACTGCGGCTCCCGGCGGGGGTGGTGAAGGTACTGCTCTCCGACCTGATGGAACACGGGGCCGTCATGGCCCAGGCGCCGCGGTTCCCGGGCGGCGCCGCGGGCTCCTTCGCCGCCGATGACCAGACCCTGCTGCGGGCGGTGCTCGATGGTCTGCGCAAGCGGCTCTGACAGTCGTCCCGCAGCCCTGCCCGCGACCTTGAAGATCCTGGTCGCGGGCGGGTTCGGGGCGGGCAAGACCACCTTCGTGGGCGCGGTCAGCGAGATCGATCCGCTGTGCACGGAGGAGCTCCTCAGCGGCCTGGGCGAGGCCGCCGACCCGGTCGACGGGGTGGAGACGAAGAAGACGACGACCGTGGCGCTGGACTTCGGCCGGATCACCCTCGACGAGCGGCACGTCCTCTACCTCTTCGGCACGCCCGGGCAGGAACGCTTCTGGTTCCTGTGGGAGGAGCTGTGCGCCGGCGCGCTCGGGGCGGTCGTGCTCGCCGACACGCGCCGCCTCGCCGACTGCTTCCCGGCCGTCGACTTCTTCGAGCGGCGCGGGATCGGCTTCGTCGTCGCCGTCAACGAGTTCGACGGCGCGCACCGCTACACGGCCGAGGAGGTCCGCGCGGCGGTGGGGCTGGGCCCGCGGGTGCCGGTCGTACGGTGCGACGCGCGGCTGACGAGTTCCGGTACGGGGACGCTGGCCGCCCTCGTCCACCACCTGCTGACCACGAGGTCGGCGCACCCAGCGAAGACATCGGACCCGGGGGAACCGCCATGACGTACTACGAATCGACCGGACACCTGCTGCTCACCCCCGTGGACCGGGAGGCGCCCGCGCGCGTCGTGCGGCTGCGCGAACTGGGCCTGGGACAGCGCCCGGACCCGGAACTCGACCTGTTCGCCCGGCGGGCCGCGCAGACGCTGGCCGCCCCCTACGCGGGGGTCAACTTCATCGGCGAGGAACGGCAGTTCTTCGCCGGGCTCCACCACGGCCCGGACGCCCCGGCGAGCGGCTACCCCGCCCGGACGCTGGCCCGGGACCACGGGTACTGCCCGCACGTGGTGGTACGGCGGCGGGCGCTGGTGCTGGAGGACGTACGGGACTTCGCGCGCTTCGCGGGCAACGCGGTGGTCGACGAGAGCGGGGTGCGGTCCTACCTCGGGGCGCCCCTGACGGACCGGCGGGGGATCGTCCTGGGAACCGTGTGCGTGGTGGACGGGGTGCCGAGGAAGTGGGGGACGGAGGGGCTGGCGACGGCGAAGGAGCTCGCCGCGGAGCTGGTGGCGTTGCTCCACGAGCGGGAGGACCGGCAGGGCTGAGGCGCCTTCCGGGGCCGTTGTCGGTGCGGGGGGCTACCGTCGCGGACGAGGGTTACCGGTGGCTGGAGAGGAGTCGCGGGGATGGCCACAACAGCGGAGGACGTCCGGACGATCGCGCTGTCGCTCCCGGACGGCAGTGAGAAGCTCGCCTGGGGCATGCCGACGTTCCGGGTGGGCGGGAAGATCTTCGCGGCGCTCGGGGACGACGACACCACCATCGGCGTGAAGTGCCCCAAGGAGGACCGCGCGGAGCTGATCGCGGCGGAGCCGCAGAAGTTCTTCCTGCGGGAGGGGCACGACGAGAACTACGCCTGGATCCGGGTCCGGCTGGCGGCCGTGGCGGACGCGGGGGAGCTGCGCTCGATCCTGACGGACTCCTGGCTCCAGGCGGCCCCGAAGCGGCTGGCCGCCGCCCACCCCGAGCTGGTGGGCGGCGACTGAGCGCGGGCGCGGGCGCGGGGCCGGAGGCGGCCGGGTGCGGGTGCGGTCACCCCAGGAACGCGGTGATCCGCCGGCGCAGCGAGCCGGCGTCCAGGCCGTGCGCCGCGGTGTGCTCGTCGACCGTGCCGTAGCGGCGCAGCTCGGCGCGGCCGACACCCAGGCCCAGGACCCGGTGGGGCACCTGCTGGAGGGCGTCGTTCGCGGCGGCCGTGGAGGTCCCGGCGAGGTACGGCTCCACGAGGACGACATCGGCGCCGCCACCCGCGCTCCGCCCGGCGGCGGCGCGCAGCGCCGCGTCGTCGAAGGGGCGCACGGTCGTCGCGTACAGCACGGTGACGTCCATGCCCTCGGTCGCGGCGAGGACGTTGTCCAGCAGCGGGCCGACGGCGACCACGACGCCCGCCCTGCCCTCCCGTACGGTCCGGAACCGCAGGCCGTCCACGGGGCGCGGGGCGGCGTTCTCCTGGGCGGAGAGCCGGACGTACACCTTGTCGTCCCCGGCCGCGTAGGCGTGCCGCAGCAGCGCCTCGGCCTCGTCGGGGTGGCCCGGTACGTGGACGGTCCAGCCGTCCAGGGTGTCCAGCAGGGCCACGTCGCCGGGGGCCATGTGGGTGTAGCCGCCGCTCGGCCAGTCGTAGCTGGCGCTCGCGCTCACCAGGACCCCACCCGTGCCCTGGTGCCCGAAGTCCAGCTTGACCTGCTCGAACGGCCGCTCCACGAGGAAGCTGGCGAAGGTGTGGACCACCGGCCGCAGCCCCGTCAGGGCGAGCCCGCCGCCGACGCCGACCAGCAGCTGTTCCCTGATCCCGACGTTGATCACCCGGTCCGGGTGGACCTCCTGGGCGGGCCGGAACCCGTCCATGGTGACCTCCGCGAGGACCAGCGCCAGCCTGGGGTCCTCGTCGAGCAGCCGCGAGGTCACCGAGACGAACCGCTCCCGCATGGTGTCGGCGGTGGTCTTGGCCGCCCCGGGGGCCTTGGTGGTGTTCATGATCGGTCGTCCCTTCAGCGCTTCTTCTCGACACGGGCGACCACGGCGTGCGGCCGGCCCGGATGCGGTGTGGTGAACGCGGCGTACAGCGCCGCGTGGTCCCGGCCGTCCACGGTGACGGCCGACCAGCCGGCCGCTTCGAACCGGGAGGCGATCCCGCCCCGCCAGCCGTGGGTGGCGGAGTCGTTGTCGATCACCACGGTGTGCAGCCGCTCCAGCCCGGCGGAACCGGCGTACGCGATCGCCTCGTGGTTGCTGCCCTCGTCCAGCTCGGCGTCCCCGATCAGCACCCACACGGCGGGATCGTCCAGCCCCTGGGCGCGCAGCCCGAGCGCGCTGCCGACGGCGAGGGGCAGACCGTGCCCGAGGGAGCCGCTGCCGATCTCCACGCCCGGGATCAGGGTGCGGTCGGGGTGGTGCCCGAGCGGCGAGTCGTACGCGGCGAAGCCGCTCAGCCAGTCGGCGGGGAAGAACCCCTTCGCGGCGAGCACGGCGTAGTACGCCATCGGCCCGTGCCCCTTGGAGAGCAGGAACCGGTCCCGCCCGGGAGCCCCGGCGTTCGCGGGACCCACCCGCAACACCCGGTCGTACAGCACCCACAGCACGTCGAGCGTGGAGGCGGCGGCGGGCGCGTGCTTCTCGGCCCCGCTCATGAGCCCCATGAGGGCGCCCAGATCCTGGTAGCGGACCTCGGGGTCCGCGGCTGTCTGCGTCATGGGCCCAGCCTGTGACCTTAAGCAAGCTTGAGGTCAAGTCGGGCCGGTGGAGACCGCCATCGCGAAAGGTGCGCGCGACCACCCAGTGAAGTGCGGTATTGTTCTCCTGCGCGTTCAACCAAGGGGAAACCCCAGGTCAGCGGGCATCGGGACGTGGCGCAGCTTGGTAGCGCACTTGACTGGGGGTCAAGGGGTCGCAGGTTCAAATCCTGTCGTCCCGACTGTGCTTTGAGCACGTCGGAGGCCGTTCTCTCATCCGTGAGAGAGCGGCCTTTTTCGTGCGCCCGGACCTGATCGGGGTATCCGGGGCCGGGGAGCCGACCCGCTCCGCTAACATGTTCGAGCTAACGGCGATCGTGTTGAAATATGTACATCGGCTGAAAATTGATATCTGAGTCATCGCGAGTTCCTTCGCGAACGGGCGGCGGAGCCGCGTTCGCTGCGTGGCGTCAACCACGCGCCGTGCTGTGGGCTGCGGTGACCGTGGTGGCCCTCGGGTTCCTCGTCGCGCTGGAGATCGCCGCGCGCCACTACGGCGAGCGCGGTCCGATCACCGACCAGGCGCGCGAGGTGATCTTCGCCCCCAAGTCGGGAACCGTGCTGTACGCCAGCATGGCCCTGATGCTGGTGGTGCTCAGCTGGCGGCAGCGGTTCATCGCGGTCGGCGCCGCGATCGGCCTCGACCTCGTCTTCTGGCTGGTGCGGTGGGTCGTCGGCGCCGAGATGATGTTCGGCAACGGCGCGCTGCTGGTGACCCTGTCCTGCGCCGTCATCGCCGTCACGCGCCGCACCGGCCGCGAACGCGCCCTGCTGCTCAAGGGCGTCGCGCTGGCCCTGCTGCTGGTGACCGGCCGCAAGACCGGCTACACCTGGCTGCTGATCACCTCGGAAACCCGCCCGATGGTGCTCGACCAGTACGTCGCGGCCGCCGATCACGCGCTCGGCAACCCGTCGTGGGTGGCGGGCCGGATCGTCGAGGCCACCGGCACGGTCGGCGCCCACGTCCTCGAATTCGTCTACATCCAGCTCGCGGTGGCCGCGGTCGCCGTCGCGCTCTACCAGCTGCGCAACGTCGCGGCCGAGCGCCGCTTCCCGCGCCACCACGTGGTGCGCACCTTCCTGGCCGTCGGCCTCCTCGGGCCGGGCATCTACATGATCTTCCCGGTCGTCGGGCCGATCTTCGCCTACGGCGCCGACGGCGGGAGCTGGGCGCTGGCCGACCTCTGGCCGAACGTCCCGCCGCCGGTCGACGTCCCGCAGCCGATGCCCTTCGACGGGTTCACCCCGCGCAACTGCATGCCCAGCCTGCACACGGCGTGGGCCACCACGATCTTCATCCACTCCCGCAAGGGCCCGCGGGCCCTGCGCTTCGCGGGCACGTTCTGGCTGATCGCCACGCTCGGCGCGACCCTGGGCTTCGGCTACCACTACGGCGCGGACATCGTCGCCGGCGTGGTGTTCACGCTCTCGATCGAGACGGCACTGCGCTCGCAGGCCCGCGGCTGGGACCGCCGCGGCATCCTGCTGGCCGCCTACGGCGCCGTGGTCTTCGGCGCCCTCCTCGTCTCGTACCGCTTCCTGTCGACGGAGATGGCCGCGTACCCGTGGGTGTTCGGCCCGCTGGTCGTCCTGGCGCTGTGCTCGATGATCTACGGCTACGTACGCACCACCCGCCAGTGGGACCGCGAACCCACCCCGGCACACCTCCCCGCACCACGCCGCGAACCGCAGCCCGAACTCGTCTGATCCGCCTCGGGCGCGGGCTCAGGCGCTCGCTCAAGTGCGGGCGAGGAGCATGCCGCCCATCGTGACCATGGTCGCGGCGACGAGGCCGTCCAGCACGCGCCAGGCCGAGGGGCGGGCGAGCAGGCCGCTCAGCAGGCGGGCGCCGTAGCCGAGCGAGCCGAACCAGGTCAGGCTGGCCAGCGCCGCGCCCGCGCCGAAGGCCCAGCGCAGGTCGCCGCGGTCGGCGGCGAGGGAGCCGAGCAGCAGCACGGTGTCCAGGTACACGTGCGGGTTGAGCCAGGTCATGGCCAGGCAGGTCAGCACCGCGCGCCGGCCGGAGCCGGGGGAGGCGTCCCCGGGGGTGAGCGCGGCGCCGGGGACGGGGCGCAGGACCCGGCGGGCCGCGAGCACTCCGTAGCCGATCAGGAAGGTGCCGCCCGCGATGCCGACGACGGTCAGGGCGGCCGGCCACGCGGTGACGACGGCGCCGACCCCCGCCACGCCGAGCACGATCAGCAGCGCGTCCGACACGGCGCAGATGGCGACCACGGCGAGGACCGCGTGCCGGCGCGCGCCCTGCCGGAGGACGAACGCGTTCTGCGCGCCGATGGCGACGATGAGGGAGAGGCCGGTGCCGAAACCGGCGAGTGCCGCCGCGATGATGCCGTGTGTCATGGGAATGACCGTAGGCAGCGGCGTGGCGACAGTACAGCTAAAGATTTTTACGTAGCATTAGCGTTCATGATGGATGAGCTGCCGCTGGACCAGGTACGGACCCTGCTCGCGGTCGTGGACGAAGGCACCTTCGACGCGGCCGCCGCCGCCCTGCACGTCACGCCCTCCGCCATCAGCCAGCGGGTCAAGGCGCTGGAGCAGCGCACCGGGCGGGTGCTGCTGATGCGGAGCAAGCCGGTACGGGCGACCGAGTCGGGCCAGGTGGTGATCCGGTTCGCGCGCCAGCTGGCCCGGCTGGAGCGCGACGCGCGGGCCGAGCTGGGCATGGGCGCGGCGCAGGGGCTGGGGCCGGTACGGCTGCCGATCGCGGTGAACGCGGACTCGCTCGCCACCTGGTTCCTGCCCGCGCTGGCCCGGGTCCCGCAGGACCCGCCGGTCTGCTTCGAGCTGCGCCGCGAGGACGAGTCCCATACGACGGCGCTGCTGCGGGAGGGGCAGGTGATGGCGGCGGTCACCTCCTCGCCGGACCCGGTGGCGGGGTGCACCGCACGCGCGCTGGGGCTCGCGCGGTACCTGCCGGTCGCGAGCCCGGCCTTCGCCGCCCGGCACCTCACCGGTGCCCTGGCGCGGGACCTGCGGAAGGCGCCGGTGATCGTGTTCGACCGGCGGGACGACCTCCAGGACGCGTTCCTGCGCTCCCTGGTGGGGCCGGACGCCGCGGCCTCGCCGGCCCGCCACCACATGCCCACCTCCGAGGGGTACCGCGACGCGGTCGCCGCCGGGCTGGGGTGGGGGCTGGTCCCGGAGTCGCAGGCGGAGCCGCTGGTGCGGTCGGGGGAACTGCTGCTGCTGGCGCCGCGGCGGCCGATGGACGTACCGCTGTACTGGCAGCAGTGGAAGCTGGACTCCCCGGCGCTGTCGCTGGTGGCCGCCGTGGTCGCGGGGGCGGCGGCCGAGGCCCTGCTGCCCGTCGGTTGACGGCTTGCGGCTACAGCTTGCGGCTACAGCTTGCGGAAGTCCCAGGACACGACCGACTCCGGGGTGAGGCGGATCCAGGCGTGCCGCCCGTCGTGGGGCATCTCCTCGATGCCGAAGTTCTTCGCCGGGAAGATCCGCTCGGCCTCCGCCAGCTCCGGGCACGGCTCGCCCGTCCGCGGGGCCTCGCCCACGAACACGGCGGTGCCCGACAGTTCGACCCCGCGCAGTTCGTCGTACGCCTCGCCCGCGTCCACGACGACCGAGATCCGGGGGTCCTCGCGCAGATCGGCCCAGCGGCGGCTGCGCGTGATCGAGTACAGCCACAGCGAGCGGCCGTCCCAGGCGAACCACAGTGCGCCCACGTGCGGGCGGCCGTCCGGGGAAACCGTTGCCACCCGGCAGGTGCGCTGCTCGCGCAGGAAGGCGTCCACCTCGGCGTCGGTCATCATGATGCGGCGTCCGCGCCGCTGGGCCCTCCCGGTCGGCTGAGCCCCGGCCGTCCGCTCCGCACCGTCCACGATTCCGCTCCCCTTCACATCTGACTGTGTGTCAGGAATCATGAGGGTTCTTCGGCCACCACGCCAGGGGGAGACATGCCGCGACTCGATCCCGCCACCACCGCGCTGCTCACCGTCGAGTGCCAGAACGGCGTCGTCGGCGACGAGAGCGCCCTCCCCGAGCTGGCCAAGGAGGCCAGGGACTCCGGGATGCTGGGCCGGGTCGCCGCCCTGGTCGACGCCGCGCACGTGGCCGGCGTACAGGTGCTGCACGCGGTCGCCGAGCGGCGGCCGGACGGGCGCGGCGCCAACACCAACGCGCGGCTGTTCCGGGCCGCCGGGAGACTCCCGGTGCGCCAGCTCACCGGGAGCCGGGCGGTCGAGGTCGCCGCACCCATCGAGGTGGCCGCCGACGACCTGGTGGTACGGCGGCTGCACGGGCTGTCCCCGATGGCCGGAACCGACCTGGACCCGCTGCTGCGCAACCTCGGCATCCGCACCCTGGTCGTGACCGGGGTCTCCTCGAACATCGCGATCCCGAACACGGTCTTCGACGCCGTCAACCTCGGCTATCAGGTGGTGGTCCCCTCGGACGCCATCACCGGGGTGCCCGCCTCCTACACCGCCGAGGTGATCCGCAACTCCCTCGCGCTGGTCGCGGCCATCACCACCACCGAAGCCCTGACGGCGGAGTGGGCACCGCCGCGCTGACCGATGCCGCCCGGCGCCGGCGTTCCCGTGGTCCGCACAACTCCGTGGCCGCGATCACTCTCGGGCAGTATGTTCACTCCATGCCGGAGGCCGGTGGTGGGGGCGTCCGTGGATTGCAAGGTTGAAGAGATAGGTGGCCTGGGAAGTGCTGGAAGAGGTCGCAGCGACCCGCTACGTCACGCCCTTGCGTGAGGGCGGCTCGCTCCCGGGGATCGTCGAGGCCGACGATCTGGGGACGTACGTCATGAAATTCACCGGAGCCGGCCAGGGCCGCAAGACCCTCGTCGCGGAGGTCATCTGCGGCCGCCTGGCCCAGCGCCTGGGCCTGCGGGTGCCGCGGCTGGTCCAGATGCAGCTCGACCCCGTCATCGGGCTCGGCGAGCCCGACCAGGAGGTCCAGGAGCTGCTCAAGGCCAGCGGCGGGCTGAACCTCGGGATGGACTACCTGCCGGGCTCGATCGGCTTCGACCCGCTCGCGTACCGGGTGGACCCCGTCGAGGCGGGGCGCGTCGTCTGGTTCGACGCGCTGATCAACAACGTCGACCGGTCCTGGCGCAATCCCAACATGCTGGTGTGGCACGGCGACCTCTGGCTCATCGACCACGGCGCCACCATGATCTGGCACCACAACTGGCCCACCGCCGAGGCCGCCGCCGCCAAGCCCTACAACGCCTCCGACCACGTCCTCGCCCCGGTCGGCCCCGACATCGCGCGGGCCGCCGCCGAGCTGGCGCCGCGCGTGACGAGGGAACTGCTCACCGAGGTCGCGGCCGAGGTCCCGGACGAGTGGCTGGTCGACGAGCCCGGCTTCGACTCGACGGACGCGCTGCGCCGGGCCTATGTGGAGGTCCTGCTGCCGCGCGCCGCTACGATCCACGAGCGGATCACGATGGAGGCCGAGGTGAAGGCCCGGTCCGGTCCGCCGGGCTGGCTCGCCGAGCGCCTCGCCCCCCAGCCCCACCGGAAGAAGAGCGACAGCGAGTGACCAAGCGGGACGTGTTCGAGTACGCGCTGGTGCGTGTGGTGCCCCGGATGGAGCGCGGCGAGTGTTTCAACGCCGGCGTGATCGTCTACTGCCGGGCGAAGTCCTACGTCGCCGCGCGCACCCACCTGGACGAGGCCAAGCTCCTCGCCCTGGACCCCAAGGCCGACGTGGCCGGGGTACGGGCCGCGCTGCGCGCGGTCGAGGGGCTGTGCGCGGGCGGTGAGAGCGCCGGCCAGGCCGCGGGCGACGAGCCGGGACGCCGGTTCCGCTGGCTGATCGCCCCGCGCAGCACGGTGGTCCAGCCGGGCCCGGTGCACACCGGTCTGACGGCGGATCCGGAGGCGGAAGTGGAACGGCTGCTCGATCTGTTGGTGCGCTGATCGCCGTACCGCCCGGAGCCCTGGGACCCGATGCCGTTGACACCGGGTGCCAGGGCTCCTAGCGTCTCCTCAGCTGAGGCTACTAAGCGGTTGCTCACCCATCGGGCGCCGCTGTCGAGGATTCCAAGGGCGAGGAGATCCAGCATGTCCACCACCGAGCAGCGCATCGCGATCGTGACCGGGGCGGCCCGGGGCATCGGCGCGGCCACCGCCGTACGCCTGGCCGCCGAAGGCCGCGCCGTCGCCGTACTCGACCTCGACGAAGCGGCCTGCAAGGACACCGTGGAGGCGATCACGGCGGCGGGCGGCACGGCCCTGGCGGTCGGCTGCGACGTCTCCGACGCAGCCCAGGTGGAGGCCGCCGTCGAGCGCGTCGCGAGCACCCTGGGCGCCCCGACCATCCTGGTGAACAACGCGGGAGTGCTGCGCGACAACCTGCTGTTCAAGATGAGCGAGACCGACTGGGACACCGTCATGAACGTGCACCTGCGCGGCGCGTTCCTGATGTCGAGGGCCTGTCAGAAGCACATGGTGGAGGCCAAGTTCGGCCGTATCGTCAACCTGTCCAGCAGCTCCGCGCTGGGCAACCGCGGCCAGCTCAACTACTCCGCGGCCAAGGCGGGTCTGCAGGGCTTCACCAAGACCCTGGCCATCGAGCTCGGCAAGTTCGGCGTCACCGCCAATGCCGTGGCCCCCGGCTTCATCGTCACCGAGATGACCGCCCAGACGGCCGCCCGCGTCGGCATGGGCTTCGAGGACTTCCAGGCCGCCGCCGCCACCCAGATCCCGGTGCAGCGCGTCGGACGTCCGGACGACATCGCCAACGCCATCGCGTTCTTCACGGGCGAGGCCGCCGGCTTCGTCTCCGGCCAGGTCATGTACGTGGCCGGCGGCCCGCTCAACTGACGAGAGGCAGGGTCCACCGTCATGACGGACGGCAACAGCAACAACAGCAGCACGGGCGCCGGCGCGGACAGCGGGAAGGTCGCGCTGATCACCGGGGCCAGCCGGGGGATCGGCTACGGCATCGCCGAGTCTCTCGTCGCGCGCGGCGACCGGCTCTGCATCACCGGCCGCAACGAGGACGCCCTCAAGGCGGCCGTGGAGCGGCTCGGGGCGGACCGGGTGATCGGGGTGGCCGGGAAGGCGCACGACGAGGCCCACCAGGCCCACGCCGTGGAGCGGGCGATGGAGGCCTTCGGCCGCGTCGACTTCCTGATCAACAACGCGGGAACCAATCCCGTCTTCGGACCGATCGCCGACCTGGACCTCGGCGTCGCCCGCAAGGTCTTCGAGACCAACGTGATCTCGGCGCTCGGCTTCGCCCAGCGGACCTGGCACGCCTGGCAGAAGGACAACGGCGGGGCGATCGTGAACATCGCCTCCATCGCCGGCGTCTCCGCGTCGCCCTTCATCGGCGCGTACGGGATGAGCAAGGCCGCCATGGTCAACCTCACCCTCCAGCTCGCCCACGAGATGGCTCCGGGGGTGCGGGTCAACGCGATCGCCCCCGCGGTGGTCAAGACCAAGTTCGCGCAGGCGCTCTACGAGGGCCGCGAGGAGGAGGCCGCCGCGGCCTATCCGCTCGGCCGGCTGGGGGTTCCGGAGGACATCGGCGGGGCTGCCGCATTTCTTACATCTGCACAAGCGGAATGGATCACGGGTCAAACTCTCGTCGTCGACGGCGGAATGTTCCTCAATGCCGGAGTCCACTGACCGATAGTCGGACGCATTTGCCTCTTGAGAGGAGGCAAATGCGTACCTAATATGCACGAATTCGGTCAAGTGCCTCACGAAACCTGCCCATTGGATTTGGAGAGCACTGCGGTAGGGTCTGCCGCACCCCTGGCTGATCGAGGAGCGTGCACGTGTTCATCCGGACCAGATGCCTGCAGATCACTGCGGCCCTTGCGTCCATATCCCTGCTCGCCGGATGCGGCCTGCTGTCGGATGACAAGGGCGAAACCGCCCAGAAGATCGTCGTCGGCACGACGAGCGCCCCGAGCACCCTCGATCCCGCGGCCGCCTGGGACGGTTCCTGGGAGCTGTACCGGAACGTCTACCAGACCCTGCTGGCGTTCCCCACGGGTGCCGCCAAGCCCCAGCCGGACGCCGCCCAGAACTGCGAGTTCACGGACTCCGCGAGCGAGTCCTACCGCTGCACCCTGAAGAAGGGCCTGAAGTTCTCCAACGGGGAACCGCTCGACGCCAAGGCGGTCAAGTACTCCCTGGACCGGATCCGGACCATCGCCCACAAGAACGGTCCCAAGGACCTCTTCGGCAGCCTGGACAAGATCGAGACCGTCGACGCGCTCACGGTCGTCTTCCACCTGAAGGCCCCGGACGCCACGTTCCCGTTCGTCCTCGGCTCGCCCGCCGCCTCCCTGGTCGCGCCCAAGGAGTACCCGGCCGACAAGGCGCGGGAGGGCGACAAGATCGTCGGCTCCGGCCCGTACGTCCTCCAGTCGTACAAGGAGGGCAGCGAGGCGGTCCTCACCAAGAACGAGAGCTACACCGGCTTCGCGAACCGCAAGAACGACGCCGTCACCATCCGGTACTTCGCGGAATCCAAGAAGATGGTCGAGGCGCTCAAGAACAAGGAGATCGACGCGACCTACCGAGGCCTGTCCGCCTCGGAGATCACGGACCTCCAGAGCCCCGAATCCCACAACGCGGGCGTCCAGGTCGTCGAGAACACCGGCGCCGAGATCCGCTACCTGGTCTTCAACCCGCAGGACCCGCAGGTCAACAAGCTGCCGGTGCGCAAGGCGATCGCCCAGATCATCGACCGCGGCGCGCTCGTCGCCAAGGTCTACCAGGGCACGGCCGAGCCGCTGTACTCCATGGTCCCCAAGGGCGTCGTGGGCCACAAGACGCCCTTCTACGACGTGTACGGCCACGCCGACGTCGCCAAGGCCAAGAAGATCCTCAAGGACGCCGGCATCACCCAGCCGGTGGAGCTGACCTTCTGGTACACCACCGACCGCTACGGCGCCTCCACGGCGGACGAGTTCACCGAGATCAAGCGCCAGCTCGACGAGAGCGGCCTCTTCAAGATCACCCTGCGCGGGCAGCCCTGGAAGACCTTCCAGGAGGGCTACAAGAGCGGCCAGTACCCGGTCTTCGGCCGCGGCTGGTTCCCCGACTTCCCGGACCCGGACAACTTCATCGCGCCGTTCGTCGGCAAGGAGAACGCGGTCGGCACCCCGTACGAGCCCAACGAGATCCTCACCGACCTGCTGCCCAACTCCCGCCGCGAGAGCGACCGCTCGGCCGGCGCCAAGCAGTTCGAGCAGGCCCAGGCGATCTTCGCCCAGGACGTCCGCCTGCTGCCGCTGTGGCAGGGCAAGCTGTACGTCGCCGCCCGCGAGGACATCGCCGGCGCCGAGCGGTCCCTGGACCCGCAGACCGCCATGCAGATGTGGGAGATGTACCGCAAGACCAGCTGGTAGCGGCGCCCCGCCCGCCCCGGCTCCGGCCCGAGCCCGGCTCAGGCTCCGGCCCGAGCCCGGCCCGCCCCACCTGCCCGCGACGGGCGGGTGGGGCGTTGTCAGTGGCCCCCGGTAAGTTCGGATCAGTTGCCCGACGCGGTCGGGCGAAGCAGTGTGAAAGAACCTGTACCGGAGGTTGTAGACGTGACCCAGATGCTGCCCGAGTCCTGGCTCCCCGTCCTCGGCGGAGAGCTGGAGCAGCCCTACTTCAAAGAGCTCACCGAGTTCGTAGAGAAGGAGCGGGCGAACGGGCCGGTCTACCCGCCCCGAGAGCAGGTCTTCGCCGCCCTGGACGCCACGCCGTTCGACAAGGTCAAGGTCCTGGTCCTCGGCCAGGACCCGTACCACGGCGCCGGCCAGGGCCACGGCCTGTGCTTCTCCGTGCGGCCGGGGGTCAAGACCCCGCCCTCGCTGCGCAACATCTACAAGGAGATGAAGGAGGAGCTCGGCCTCCCGGTCCCGGACAACGGGTACCTGATGCCGTGGGCCGAGCAGGGCGTCCTGCTGCTCAACGCGGTCCTCACCGTCCGCGAGGCCGAGCCCAACTCGCACAAGGGCAAGGGCTGGGAGAAGTTCACCGACGCGGTGATCCGCGCCGTGTCCGAGCGCCCCGACCCGGTCGTCTTCGTGCTCTGGGGCGCCTACGCCCAGAAGAAGATCCCGCTGATCGACGAGGAGCGGCACGTCATCGTCAAGGGGGCCCACCCCTCGCCGCTGTCGGCGAAGAAGTTCTTCGGCTCCCGGCCCTTCACGCAGATCAACGAGGCCGTCGCGGCCCAGGGCCATGAGCCGATCGACTGGCGGATCCCGGACCTGGGCTGACGCCCCACCGCGCCTCGGCTCCATTGCCGGTGCCTCCGGCTAGCGTTTCGACGAGCAGACCGGAGCAGGTCTGGCGGATCGAGCCGGAGGCCGCGGTGACGGAGCAGCAGGAGGCGTCGGAGGACGCCGTCATGACCAGGATCGGCCAGGCGGTCATCCTGCTGCACGCCGGGGACCGCGAGGAGGCCCGCAACCGGCTCGGTGAGATCTGGGCCGAGATCGGCGCCGAAGGAGACTCCCTCCACCGGTGCACGCTCGCGCACTACATGGCCGACGCCCAGGACGATCCCGCCGACGAGCTGGCCTGGGACCTGCGGGCCCTCACCGCCGCCGACGGGCTCCGCCCGGGGGAGGAGCCGGGGCCGCCACCGGGCCGGCGGCCGGGCCGGGGGGCGGGTCAGACGCCCGGCGAGGGGCCGGGTCAGATGCCCGGCGAGGGGCCGGGCCAGGCCGTGCGCCCCGGGCCCCAGCAGGCCGTCCGGGTGTTCTACCCCTCGCTGCACCTCAGCCTCGCCGCCGACTACGTGAAACTCCGCCGGCCCGAGGCCGCCCGGGTCCACCTGGCCCGGGCCCGGGCCGCCGCCGGCGCCCTCGCCGACGACGGCTACGGGAACGGGGTCCGGGCCGCCATCGCCCGTCTGGAGCGGCGGCTCGCGGCGGAACCCGGCGAGGGGTCCCGCCCGTTCCCCGAGCAGTATTCGTAGCCGCCCCGCGCGCGCGGATTCCCGTACGGGCGCGGGGCGGCGGTCAGTCGTCGTGGACCCCCGCGCAGATACGGGCCTCCGGGCTGTCCGGGTTCCAGCGGCCGTGCCGGCGCCCCAGGGCGCAGACGTCCGCCGGGCGGACCGGGAGCTCCTTCACCAGCTCGCGCGGCACCCGCTGCCCCGGCTCCCTCCCGTGGTGCGGGCGGCCCCCACGGCCCTCGCCGCCGGAACCTCCGCGTCCGTCGGGCCCCTCGTGCCCGCCGGACCCCTCTGGACGCCCCTGCTCGCCCCCGGCGTGCCGCCGGGGCTCCGGGATGTCGGGGACCGGCGGTACGGCCGCCTCCGCCCCCGTGGCGGCTTCCGCGGCGGGGGCGGAGGCGGGCACGGGCGCGACCCCGGACGCCGTCGGCCCCCCAGGCCGCCCGGACGCGGTGTCCGAGGCCTTCAGCGCCTCCAGGGCGGGCGCCTGGACGACCACCGGCAGGGCCCCGGGCCCGCCGCGCGCCCCGTGACGCGGCGCCGCGCCCGGCGCGGGGGCCCCGGCCGGCCGCATCGGGGCGGCGGGCACGTGCACACAGCCGGAGACGGCCGAGACGGCACAGGCGACTCCGAGCAGCAGCGTTGTCGTGGTTCGGATTGGATGCACCCGCGCAACTCTGCTGTGCGAGGAGCCGGTTGCGAACACCCGCGGCCGATATTGACTCCGCACGGGTGACGGCCTCCCGCAGGTGGACCCGCGGCGCCGCCCCCGCGCCGTCATTCGCCGGTGGAACCGTCCAACTGCTCGCGCAGCAGGTCCGCGTGGCCGTTGTGGCGCGCGTACTCCTCGATCATGTGCGTGTAGACCCAGCGCAGGCTGAACACCTCGCCGCGGCGGTGGCTCTCGGCCCGCGACTCCAGGTCCAGCGAGCGGCCCGCCGCGGCCTGCCGGGCCGCCTCGACCTCGGTCCGCCAGATCCGCTCGGCATCCGCCCAGGTGGCGTCGTCGCCGAAGTGGAAGTCCCCGTCCGGGTCTTCCGGCGTGCAGTACAGCTCGGGCAGCTGCGCGCCCAGCATGATGTCCCGGAACCAGTACCGTTCCACCTCGGCCATGTGCCGTACGAGCCCCAACAGGCTGAGTTCGGACGGCGGGAGGGCGGCCCGCCGCAGCTGTTCGTCACCGAGCCCCTCGCACTTCCAGAGCAGGGTGGCGCGGTGGTAGTCGAGCCAGCCGTCCAGCATCTCCCGCTCGGCGGCGGTGGTCGGGGGCTCGGTGCGGGGGTGTTCCGCGGAGGTGGTCATGCGGCCCATCCTCGGCGACCGGGCCCGCCACCACCAGGGATTAAGCTGCGGAGGTCCCCTACGGAACAGACCTGGAGGTTCCCGGTGAAGGTTGGCGTCATCGGACTCGGCGACATCGCCCAGAAGGCGTACCTGCCCGTCCTCACCACCCGACCGGGCATCGAGCCGCACCTGCAGACCCGCACCCCCGCCACGCTGGAGCGCGTCGCCGGGATCCACCACGTCCCCGCCGGGCAGCGGCACACCGACCTCGACGGGCTGCTCGCCGCGGGCCTGGACGCCGCGTTCGTGCACGCGCCGACCGACGCCCACCCCGAGATCGTGGCCCGGCTGCTGGAGGCCGGCGTACCGACGTACGTGGACAAGCCGCTCGCCTACGGGCTCGCGGACTCGCGGCGGCTGGTCGAACTGGCCGAGGAGCGCGGGGTGTCCCTGTGCGTGGGCTTCAACCGCCGCCACGCGCCGGGCTACGCGCAGTGCGCCGACCACCCGCGCGAGCTGATCGTGATGCAGAAGAACCGGGTGGGCCTGCCCGAGGACCCGCGCACCCTCGTCCTGGACGACTTCATCCACGTCGTCGACACCCTGCGCTTCCTGCTGCCCGGCCAAGCCGACCACATCGATGTCCGGGCCGTGGTGCGCGAGGGGCTGATGCACCAGGTGGTGCTCCAGATGTCCGGCGAGGGATTCACCGCGCTCGGCATCATGAACCGGCTGTCCGGCTCCACCGAGGAGGTCCTGGAGGTGTCCGGCCAGGACAGCAAGCGGCAGGTCGTCAACCTCGCCGAGATCATCGACCACAAGGGACAGCCGACCGTCCGCCGCCGCGGGGACTGGGTGCCGGTCGCCCGCCAGCGCGGGATCGAGCAGGTCGTCGACGCCTTCCTGGAGGCCGTGGAGGCCGGCGAGACGCTCAGCGCCCGGGACGCGCTGCTCACCCACGAGCTGTGCGAGCGCGTGGTGCTGTCGGCTCTGGAGCAGGCGTCCCGGCCCTGAACGACCGCACCCCCGCCGCCGCGCAGTACACCGCCAGTACGGCGAGGGCCGCGCCCACCGGCCAGTCCCCGAAGCGGACGTAGAGGGTCGTGCCCCGGGCGATCGGCACCTCGTACAGCGCCGCCGTGCTCGCCGAGGTGGGCAGCGCGGAGCCGAGCCGCTCGCCGGACGGGCCGTAGACCGCGCTGATGCCGGTGAGGGTGGCGTGCACCATGGGGCGGCCGCTCTCGGCCGCGCGCAGTGCGGCGAGCGAGGCGTGCTGGGCCGGCGCCCAGCTGTGCTGGAAGGAAGAGGTCGCCGACTGGGCGATGAGCAGGCCGGCGCCCTCGCGGGCGAGGTGCCGGCTCATGTCGGGGAAGGCGGACTCGAAGCAGACGAGCGGGCCGAGCCGGACGTCCGGGCGCCCCGGCAGGTCCATGACCACCGGGGAGTCACCGGGCACCCGGTCCTCGCCGGCCGCCTTGCCGACCGAGGTGGCCCAGCCGAGCAGTGCGCGCGCCGGTATGTACTCGCCGAAGGGGACCAGGCGCATCTTGTCGTACCGGGCGCCGGTGGGGCCCTGGGGGCCGACCATCACGGCCGATTTGTAGATGCCGGGATCACCCGACCCGCCCGTCCCGCCCGCCGCAGCAGTCCTGCCCGCCCCGCCCGCCGTGCCCGTCTCGGCCGGGGGCCGCCGGGCGTCCACGTTGACCAGCAGCGGAGCACCCACCTCCGCCGACAGCGCGGCCAGCCGCCGGGCCAGGTCCGGGCGGGCCGTCAGATCCGCGCCGACGCTGCTCTCGCCCCACACCACCAGATCCGGGTGCTGTCCCGCGAGCCCCCGGGTCAGCCGCTCCCCGGCGGCGAACCGCCGGTCCGCGCTGTCCGGGCCGTCCGCGACGAGACCCGGCTGTACGACGGCCACCCGCAGCCCGCCCGACACCTCCGGGCGCGGCACCCACAGCCACACCACCCCCGTCAGCACCGCGCACCCCGTCAGCCCCGCCACCGCCGGGACCCGCGCCGCCGGCGCCACGATCAGCAGCACCACCGCGCAGTTCACCGCCGCCACCAACAGGCTCACCAGCCACACCCCGCCCACCGAGGCCAGCCTCAGCACCGGCGGCACCTGCCACTGGCTCGCCCCGAGCAGCCCCCACGGCCCGCCCAGCCCCTGCCACGACCGGGCCAGCTCCGACAGCAGCCACGCCGCCGGTACGAGGGCCAGCGCGGCCCCCGCCCGCCCCCCGGCGCCGTCCCCGCCGAGCAATTCCCGGACCAGCAGGGCCCACGGGATCCACAGCAGCCCCAGTAGCGCGGCCAGGGGCACCAGGAACACGTGCAGGCTGGGCAGCAGCCAGTGGTGGACGGCCAGGATGAACCCGGCGCCGCCGAGCCAGCCCTCCAGCGCCGCACGCCGCCCGGTCGGCGCCGACCTCAGCAGCAGCATCCAGGGCACGAGGGCCACGTACGCGAACCACCAGAGCGCGGGCGCCGGGAACGCGAGGCAGGGCAACCCCCCGGCGGCCACCGCGGCCGCCGCACGCCACCACCGGGCCGGCTTCGAGAGCATCACGCGCCTCCGCTTCCAGTGTGGGACGACCGGGCCGGATCAGCTCGACAGGTGGCGCCACTTCTCGTGCACGGTGACGCGGCTGAGCCGCCAGCCCTCGCGGGTGCGGGCCAGCGCGAAGGTGTAGCGCCCGGCGGCGACGAAGTTGGGCGCACCGCCCGCACCGCCCGCACCGCCCGCGTCGTCGGGCCCGGTGCCGGTGCCCGTCAGCCGCATCGGGTTCACGAAATCGGCCCGTACCTCGGCCGTGTCCCCGGGCGAGCCGCCCAGGTCCTCCACCCGGATCAGCCGGTTGACGATCAGGTGCTGCCGCACGGGGAACATCCGCATGGTCTCCGCGAGCCAGTCCGCGACCTGCCGGGCGGAGCCCTCGACCCCGCCCGCCGAGCTGTAGTCGGCCCGGCCGTCCGGGGTGAACAGGGCGCGGTAGGCCGCCCAGTCCCCGTCGTCCACGGCCACCGCGTACCCCGAGACCACCTCGTCGATGGCGAGGCGGTCCATTACTGTCGCGAGGTCCACACGCTGCGTCATCGGGACAGTCTGGAGGCGCGGGCGGCCCAGGCCAAGGGGCGTGCGCCCACGGGATCTCCGCCGGCCCCGTCAGTGACCGGAATGCGCCTCCCGCTGCCGCACCACGACGAGGAACGCGTCGGTGGCCAGGTCCATCACCACCTCGGCCGGCACACCCTGTCGCATCCGCTCCGCGGCGTACTCCTCGGCCGGCCAGCTTCCCCTCGGACTACCGGCCGGAAATCGCTCCAACACCACTCGACCCATGGGACACCCCCTGTCGCTTGCCTTCAGGTCTCTTCAGGCACAACGACGCGGAGGCCGCCCGGGAACGTTCCCGAACGGCCTCCGGTTCACGCGTCCTGGTGACGCGAGGGGGTGACTAGGAGCCGGACTCGCCGGCGTGCGGGCTCAGCACGCCCGCGGCGATCAGCGCGAACAGGGCGATGCCCAGCAGGATCCGGTAGATCACGAACGGCATGAAGCTCTTGGTGGAAATGAATTTCATGAACCATGCGATGACGGCATAGCCGACGAAGAAGGCGATCACCGTCGCGAAGACCGTCGGGCCCCAGGAGATGTGCCCCGGCGTCTCGATCACGTCCTTGATCTCGAACGCGCCCGAGGCCAGGACGGCCGGGATGGCGAGGAGGAAGGAGTAGCGGGCCGCCGCCTCGCGGGTGAAGCCCAGCAGCAGACCGCCGGAGATCGTCGCACCGGACCGGGAGACGCCCGGGATCAGCGCCATCGCCTGGCAGACACCGAAGATCAGACCGTCCTTGACGCCCAGTTCCTTCAGCGTCTTGCGGCTGCGGATGGCGCGGTGGCGGCCGCCCTCCTCGTCACGCGCGGCCAGCCGGTCGGCGATGCCGAGCACGATGCCCATCACGATGAGGGTGGTGGCGGTCAGCCGCAGGTCGCGGGCCGGGCCCACGATCGCGTCCTTGAACACGAGGCCGAGGACACCGATCGGGATCGATCCGACGATCACCAGCCAGCCCATCTTCGCGTCCTGCTCCGAGCGCAGCGCCTTCGTGTACAGCGAGCGGAACCAGGTGGAGATGATCCGCGCGATGTCCTTGCGGAAGTAGATCAGCACGGCGGCCTCGGTGCCGATCTGGGTGATGGCGGTGAAGGCAGCTCCGGGATCGTGCCAGCCGGCGAACGCCGCGGTCAGCCGCAGGTGGGCGCTGGAGGAGATCGGGAGGAACTCCGTAAGCCCCTGGACGAGACCGAGGATTAGGGATTCGAACCAGCTCATGTCGGGGTGCGCTCGTCCTTGTGATCGTCGGGCAGTTCGGGTCCGATGCTAGGGCCCGTGGGAAGCGGCCGTGACCACAGGGGGGTGTTGGGGCGCCCGCTCATGCGGGGCGGGCGGTGCGAAGCGGTGCCGCTCGCGCCAGGCGACCGCCGCGGCGACCGCCCCGGAGACCGCGATGAAGCCGAACGACGCCAGGAACGCCGGGGAACCCGGCGAGGAGGCGCTGGCCCCCGCGATCACGTACGCGGCGGTGTTCGGGACCGTGCCGAGCGCGGTGGCCAGCAGGAACGGGACCCAGCCGCAACGCGAGACCGCCGCGCAGTAGTTGGCGGCCGCGAAGGGGACGCCGGGGAAGATCCGGACCGCGAGCATCGAGCGGAAGCCGTGCCGGCTGAGCTGGCCGTCGGCCGCCTTCAGCCAGCGCCCGCGAAGGTACGGACGCAACGCCTCCTGGCCCAGGACCCGGCCGAGACCGAAGGCGATCCCGGCGCCCAGCACCGTCCCGCCGACCGCCGCCACCAGCCCGTACTGGGTCCCGAAGACGGCCCCCGCCGCCAGGTTGAGCAGCGGGCGCGGGACGAACGCCGCCGTGCAGAGCCCGTACGCGGCCGCGAACAGCAGCACCGCCGCGCCGACGGGCAGTCCCGGCGGCCAGCCCTCCGACAGGATGCGCTGCGGCTCGTACAGCAGCACGCACGCCCCGGCCGCCGCGAGCAGCAGGACGAGCAGCGACAGCCTGGTCCGCGGCGCGAGGAGGAGGGACATCCCGGGAGAGTAACCGACGTATGCGGCGCCGCGCCGTAATCTGGGCCGCATGCGGCCGAACGACCAGCGACCCCCGGGTGTTCCGCGCAGCGACCTCGCCGAGCTGCTGACGCGGCGGCTCGCCGAGACGTACGGGGCGGCCGCCGATCCGGAGCAGGCCGGACACATGGCCGCGTACATGAAGGGCGTCGCGCCCTTCCTCGGGATCCGCACCCCGCTGCGCCGCGAACTGTCCCGGGCCGTGACCAAGGACACCCCGGCGCCGACCGAGGCGGACTGCGCGGCGCTCGCGCTGCGCTGCTGGGGCCTCGCGGAGCGTGAGTACCACTACTTCGCGGCGGACTACCTGCGGCGGCACGTGTCCCGCTGCTCCTCCGGGTTCCTGCCCGTGGTCCGGCACCTGATCGTCACCGTCTCCTGGTGGGACACCGTGGACACGCTGGCCGCCCACACGGTCGGCCCGCTGGTGGCCGCCGATCCGCGGCTCGCGGCCGTGATGGACGAGTGGATCGGGGACGACGACCTCTGGATCGCCCGCACCGCCCTCCTGCACCAGCTGCGCTACAAGGGGGCGACGGACGCCGACCGGCTCTTCGCCCACTGCCGCCGCCAGGCGGGCCACCCGGACTTCTTCATCCGCAAGGCGATCGGCTGGGCCCTGCGCGAATACGCCAAGACCGACCCGCGAGCCGTCCGCGCCTTCGTCGAGGCCGAACGGACCACCCTGTCGCCCCTGTCGACCCGCGAGGCCCTCAAGAACCTCTGACCGGGGCGAAATTCATTCGACGCCGTCGTGGGGCTGGGGCAGGATCGGCGGCATGTCCCGGTACGCCTTCCTCGCAGCGCCGTCCGCAGTCGCGGACGCGCCGAAGGCTGCCGTGCCCGCGGTGGTGCTCGCACCCGCCGCACTCGACGGCGCACGAAGCTGACCCTTCCCGGATCGTCCGGCGGACCCCGCAGGGGGAGGGTCGGTTCGCCCTCGGGGTCCCGTCTCCAGTTTCGGAAGCATCGGGAAGACATCATGGCCAAGACGGCCTTCGTGCGGACCAAGCCGCACCTCAACATCGGCACCATGGGTCACGTCGACCACGGCAAGACCACGCTCACCGCCGCCATCACCAAGGTCCTCGCCGCGCGCGGCGGCGCCGCCTACGTGCCGTTCGACCGGATCGACCGGGCCCCGGAGGAGTCCCGGCGCGGGATCACCATCAACCTCACGCACGTCGAGTACGAGACCGACACCCGCCACTACGCCCACGTGGACATGCCGGGCCACGCCGACTACATCAAGAACATGGTCACCGGCGCCGCCCAGCTCGACGGCGCGATCCTGGTCGTCTCCGCGCTCGACGGCGTCATGCCGCAGACCGCCGAGCACGTCCTGCTCGCCCGCCAAGTCGGCGTCAACCACATCGTGGTGGCGCTCAACAAGGCCGACGCCGGGGACCCCGAGCTCACCGACCTCGTCGAGCTGGAGGTCCGCGACCTGCTCACCGAGCACGGCTACGGCGGCGACGCCGCCCCCGTCGTACGGGTCTCCGGGCTCGGGGCGCTGGAGGGCGACCCGCGGTGGACGGCGGCGATCGAGGCGCTGCTCGACGCGGTGGACACGTACGTCCCGATGCCCGTGCGGTACACGGACGCGCCGTTCCTGATGCCGGTGGAGAACGTGCTGACCATCACCGGCCGCGGGACGGTCGTGACCGGCGCCGTCGAGCGCGGCGGCGTACGCACCGGCGACCGGGTCAGCGTGCTCGGCGGCGACGGCGAGCCCGTGGAGACCGTGGTCACCGGCCTGGAGACCTTCGGGAAGCCGATGGAGTCCGCCGAGGCCGGCGACAACGTCGCGCTCCTGCTGCGCGGGGTCCCGCGCGACGGCGTGCGCCGCGGGCACGTGGTGGCCGCGCCCGGCAGCGTGCGGCCGCGCCGGCGCTTCACCGCGCGGGTGTACGTGCTCTCCGGGCGGGAGGGCGGCCGTACGACCCCGGTCACCAGCGGGTACCGGCCGCAGTTCTACATCCGGACCGCCGACGTGGTCGGGGACGTGGACCTGGGCGAGGCCGCGGTGGCCCGGCCCGGGGAGACGGTCACGATGACCGTCGAGCTGGGGCGGGACGTTCCGCTGGAGGCGGGCCTGGGCTTCGCGATCCGCGAGGGCGGCCGGACGGTCGGCGCGGGCTCGGTGACCACCGTGCTCGACTGAGCCGCCCGCGAGGGCGACCCCGTGGTGGTGACGGCGGACGGCGTGCGCCAGACTGCCGTCACCACTGACGCGTCAAGAGGGGCGGACGGACATGGGCGGCGGCCGGGACACGGCACTGGTGCTCGGCGGCGGGGGACTCACCGGCGTCGGCTGGGAGTCCGGGATCCTCTGCGGGCTCGCCCGCGCGGGCGTGGACCTGAGCCGCGCGGACCTCGTCGTCGGCACCTCGGCGGGCTCTCTCGTCGGCGCCCAGCTCACCTCCGGGCTCCTCACCCCCGAGGAGCTCTACGAGCGCCAGCTCGGCGACGGCTCCGGGGAAGCGGTGGCCAGGTTCGGGGCCGGGCTCGTCGCCAGGTACGCCCTCGCGATGGCCCGCTCCCGGAACGCCACCGCCTACCGCCGGCGGGTCGGTGCCATGGCCCTGGCCGCCGCCGGGGGCGCCGACGAGAGCGAGCGGCGCGAGGTGCTGGCGGCCCGGCTCGTCTCGCACGAGTGGCCCGAGCGGCGCCTCGTCGTCACCGCCGTCGACGCGCTGAGCGGGGAGCTGGCCGCCTTCGACCGGGAGAGCGGGGCCGCCCTGGTGGACGCCGTCTCGGCGAGCTGCGCCGTGCCCGGGGTGTGGCCGCCCGTGACGGTGGGGCAGCGGCGGTTCATCGACGGCGGGATCCGCTCCGCGACCAACGCCGACCTGGCCGCCGGATACGCCCGCGTCGTGATCATCGCTCCCATGACGCTCGGCTCCGGGCTGGTCCCCTCGCCCGCCGCCCAGGCGGCGCGGCTGCGGGCCGCGGGGGCGCTGGTTCTGCTGATCACGCCGTCCCCGGCGGCCCGCAAGACCTTCGGGCGCAACGTGCTGGACCCGGCCCGGCGGGCCCCCGCGGCGCGGGCCGGGCTCGCGCAGGCCGCGGAGCACGCCGCCGGTGCCGCCGCGGTCTGGTCCGGCCCGGCGGCCTGACAATGGAGGGGTGAGCGACGAACAGATCCCGGTGATCCGGGAAGTGGGCCAGGGCACCGCCAAGCTGATGCCGGACGTGGACCGGGAGCGGGCCTGGCTGCTGACCGTCGACGGGGCCCCGCAGTCGTACGTGGACCTGGACGAGCCGGAGCACCTGGAGTTCGAGTACGTACGCCGGCTCGCGCACGTGCTCGACTGCGCGGCCGAACCGGGCGCCGGGCTGGACCTGCTGCACCTGGGCGGCGGCGCGCTGACCCTGCCCCGCTACGCGGCGGCGACCCGGCCCGGATCCCGCCAGACGGTGGTCGAGTTCGACGCGGGGCTGGTGGAACTGGTCGCGGAGCACCTCCCGCTGCCGGCCGGGGCGCGGGTCACGGTGCACGCCGCCGATGCCCGCGGCTGGCTGGAGGGCGCGGCCGCCGACAGCGCGGACGTCATCGTGGCCGACGTGTTCGGCGGCTCGCGGGTCCCGGCGCAGCTCACCTCCGCCGAGTACGCGCGGGAGGCGGCGCGGGTGCTGCGCCCGGGCGGGGTGTACGCGGCGAACCTGGCCGACGGGGCGCCGTTCGGCTTCCTGAAGGCCCAGCTGGCGAACTTCGGGGCCGTGTTCGGGGAGCTCGCGCTGATCGCCGAGCCGTCCGTACTGCGGGGGCGGCGGTTCGGGAACGCGGTGCTGGTCGCCTCGGATCGGGAGCTGCCGCTGGCGGCCCTGTCCCGGCGGTGCGCGGCGGACGCGTTTCCCGCGCGGGTGGAGGCGGGGGCGGCGCTGGCCCGGTTCGCGCGCGGCGCGCTGCCGGTGCCGGACGCGGCCGCGGTGCCCTCCCCGGTGCCGCCGGAGGGCGCGTTCAGCCTGGGCTGAAGCCCCGGCCGACCGCACCCGCCGCGTTCCGGGCCCGCCGTGCCCGGGCGCCCGCCGTCCGCGGCGGTTCAGACCGTGGTGTCGTAGGCCTCGGCGGGGGCGGTGGCGGTCGGTCCCGGGGGGACGGCAGCGGTGGGCTTCGGGGGTTTGCGGGTCATCCGACGGACGTCCGGGACGAGCAGGACGACCGCGGTGCCAAGGACGACCAGGGCGGCGCAGCCCCACAGCGCCGGGGTCCGTCCGAAGGCGGTCTCGGCCGGACCGGCCAGCGCGGTGGCCAGCGGCAGCATCGACACCGAGCCGAACCAGTCGTAGGCCGAGACGCGGGAGAACTTCTCCTCGGGGATCTCCTGGTGCATCGTCGTCATCCAGTTCACGCCGAACACCTCGATGGCCAGTCCGCTGACCAGCATCACGGCGCACAGGCCCCACACCGGCAGGGGTACCGCCAGCCCGGCCGACGGCAGCGCCAGCGGGAACACGCACAGGGTGCCGACCAGCAGCAGCCGGCGGGGCTTCCAGAACATCATCAGGACGGCCCCGGCGATCGTGCCGGCGCCGAAGCAGGCCAGCGCCAGACCCCAGGGGGCGGGGCCGCCCAGTTGGTCCCGGGCGACGAGCGGACCGTAGACCGCCTCCGCGGCGCCCACGACGGCGACGACGACGGAGAACTGGAGCACGATGCTCCACAGCCAGGGGCGGGTCTTGAACTCGACCCAGCCCTCGCGCAGGTCGGCCAGCAGTCCGCCGCCGGGAGCCCGGCCGGGGACGTGGCTCACGTCCAGGAAGGCCCGCAGCGCTCCGGCGACCGCGAACGCGGCCGCGTCCACCGCCAGCACCCAGCCGGGGCCGATCGCGGCGATCATGGCTCCGCCGAGGGCGGCGCCGCCGATGCCGGCGCCGTTCATCGCCATCCGGAAGAGGGCGAAGGCGCGGTTGGAGTGCTCGCCGGAGACGCTGGAGAGCAGCATCCCCTCGGCGGCCGGGTTGAAGAACGCCGTACCGGTGCCGCAGAGCGCGGTGAGCAGCATCATCTGCCACAGCTGAGGGTCGCCGGTCAGGACCAGGGCGGCGAAGGCGGCCTGCGAGACGCAGTTCAGCGCGTTGGCCGCGACCATCACGCGGTGCCGGGGCAGCCGGTCGGCGAGGGCGCCGCCGATGAGGAGGAAGAGGACGAGCGGCAGCGTACGGGCGGCGGCCACGAGGCCGACGTCACCGCCGGAGCCGCCGGCTTCCAGGACCGCGAACGAGGCCGCGATGAGCGCTCCGTGGCTGCCGAGGTTCGTCACGACGGCCGCACCGGTCAGCAGGGTGTAGTTGCGGCCGGCCCACTCGGGTCTGCGGCGGCGGGGTGCGGACGTGCGGAAGGTGTCGCGAGGGGTGTCGGCGGGGGGAGAGCTCACCCGTGGACTATCCCCGCCCCGGGCCGGGAATCCAAACGGATAACCGGCCCGGAGCCTTGGAGTCAGCTGGTGCTGAGGCGGACCGAGCTGAGGATCTTCTCGTAGGTCTCCTGCTTGACCTCACCCTCGACGCCGGCGGCGCCGTACAGCACCCAGGTGGCGAAGTCGCCCTTGGTGTTCTTGAAGCTGAAGGCGATGCTCTTGCCGTCGGAGGAGCACTTGTTCTCCTTCGGCACCGGGCTCGCCGTCGCGGTGACGACGTGGCCCTTGAGGCCGGAGGCGGTGGTGTACTCCTTGGCCGGCGTGGACTTGACGACCTCCCGCGGGTTCTTCACCGTCTGCGCGTACGCGGCGAACGCCCAGCTCTCGGCGGCGTTCACCGAGGCCTCGGCGGTGTCCTTGGCGCCCTGGGCGCCCTTGGTGCCGGTGCCGGCCAGCGAGGTCGTCTCCTCACTGCCGTTCTTGTCGGAGTCGACCTTGCACCAGTCCTCCTTGAGGAAGGCGGGCGCCGACATCATGACGAAGGCCGAGCCGTCGTTCTTCTTCTCGTCCTCGAAGCCCGTGGACATGCCGGAGCTCGCGACGTTCCACTCCGGCGGAACGTCGAAGACGGTCCCGTACTTCGGGTTGACGACCACCTTCCAGCCGGGGATGACCGGCTTGATCTCGTCCTCGGAGCGGGGGTTGCCGCTCGGGGCGGCCGGCGCGGCCGAGCTCGGGGGCGCGGAAGAGGCCGCGGCGGGCTTGTCGTTCGCCTCGGTGTTCTTCTTGTCGTCCCGGGTCAGGACGAACGCGCCCGTGGCGGCCGCCGCCACGACGACCGCGGAGGCCGCGACGATGGCGACCGTCTTGGTGGCGTACGGGCTGGTGCCGCCGCCCCGCGGGGCGGGCGGCTGCTGCGGGGCCTGGCCCCAGGGCTGAGTGGGAGGCGGCGTCTGGTAGCCCGCCTGCGGGTATCCGTAACCGGGCTGCTGCTCGCCGAACCCCGGCTGCTGCTGGTTGTACGGGTTCGGCTGTCCCGGCTGCTGCTGGTACGGGTTCTGTTGCGCGTCCTGGGGGTTCTGTTCGCCCCCGGGCGGCTGCTGCTGTCCTGGCCACATGGCCGGTAACGATAGTGGGACCGGGGGCGGAGGGTAACGGCCGCCCCCGTAACAGGTCTGGTCAAGGACGTCTACTCGTGGGTAACATCGCGTCCCATGAGCGCAGACCAGATGAACGTGGGCGAACTGCTCGCCGCGACCGTGCCGATGGCCCGGACCCTGAACCTCCAGTTCCTGGAGACCACCCCGGAGCGCGCCGTCGTCCGCCTTCCGGACCAGCCCGACTTCCACAACCACGTCGGCGGTCCGCACGCGGGGGCCATGTTCACCCTGGCCGAGTCCGCGAGCGGCGCCATCGTGCTGGCCGCCTTCGGTGACCAGCTCTCGCGCGCCGTGCCGCTGGCCGTGAGCGCCGAGATCGGCTACAAGAAGCTCGCCAAGGGCGTCGTGACGGCCACCGCCACCCTGGGCCGTCCCGTCGCCGAGGTCGTCGCCGAGCTCGACGCCGGCGGCCGCCCCGAGTTCCCCGTCACCATCGCGATCCAGCGTGAGGACGAGGCCGTGACGGGCGAGATGACGGTCGTCTGGACCCTCCGCCCGAACGCGTAGCGGGCCGACGGTGGAGGAGTGCGGGGCCGCGTCCGACAGGGCGCGGCCCCGCACTTGTTCCCCCGCCGAATCCCCGGCGGGCGCGATCCGGCGCCGCTAGAGTCCCTCGCACGACGAATGGGGAGGGGTTCTCGTGAACAAGGCGGCCAAGGTCAGTGTCAGCCTCGACGCCGAGCTGGTGGTGGAGGTGATGGTGCTCGCCGGGATCGGCTCGCCCCAGGACGCGGTGGAAGCCGTCGTACGGGACTACATCGCCCGCGGCCACCGCACCGAGGCGCGGGTCCAGACCCAGGACGAACCCCGCCGGGAACCCGACGCCGCGCGGCGGCCGCCGCAGGGCTGAACCTCGGCGGCCGGGTGGCGCGTCAGGGGCGGGCCCGCGGGGCGAGCGGCGCACAGTGGTCGGCGGGAGCGGTCCGGCGCGGGCCGCTCCCGCCGACTGACGCCGGTCGACTCCGATGCCGACTCCGCGGGGAGCGCCCATGAGCGAGGCCTTGTCCAGACGATCCGCGATCCGGCTGCTCGGGGCGGCGGGCGCCGCGCTCGGGGCGGGTGGCTGCTCCGCCGCCCTCCCGGCGGACGCGGCGCTGCGGCGGCCCCCCTCACCCGCCGCGGCCGGGGGCGCCGCCCGCCCCGGGAGCGCGGCCCGCGTCGACGCCCTGCTCGGCCGGCTCACCCTGGAGGAGAAGACCGCCCTGCTGCACGGCGCGCAGGACCCGGCCCCGCTCGGCCAGGCCGGCTACGTACCCGGCGTACCGCGCCTCGGCATCCCGGAGCTGCGCTTCGCCGACGGGCCCGCGGGGGTGCGGGTCGCCCGGCCCGCCACCGCACTGCCCGCGCCGGTCCTGCTCGCCTCCGCCTTCGACCCCGGCCTCGCCCGCGAGTACGGCCGGGTCCTCGGCCGCGAGGGCCGCGCGCTCGGCCAGGACGTCCTGCTCTCGCCCATGGTCAACCTGATCCGCACCCCCTTCGCCGGGCGGAACTTCGAGACCCTCTCCGAGGACCCGCGGCTGACGGCCGACCTGGTCGGCGAACTCGTGCGCGGCATCCAGGACGAGGGGCTCATCGCCGGCGTCAAGCACTTCGCCCTCAACAACCAGGAGCAGGGCCGCGACACCATCGACGTCGTCGCCGCGGAACAGACGCTGCACGAGACCGAACTGCGGGGCTTCGAGGCCGCCGTGGCCGCCGGCGCCGGAGCGGTGATGGGCGCGTACAACAAGGTCAACGGCACCTACGCCTGCGAGAGCAAGCCGCTGCTCGACGAACTGCTGCGCGGCGGCTGGGGGTTCGACGGCTGGGTGATGTCCGACCGGGACGCCACCCACAGCACCGTCGCCTCCATCAACGCCGGCCTCGACATGGAGATGCCCGACGGCACCCACTTCGGCGCCCCGCTGCGCGAGGCCGTGCGGGCCGGCTCCGTGCCCGAGGAGGCCGTGGACCTCGCGGTACGCCGGGTGCTGACCACCATGGACCGGTTCGGACTGCTGACGGACCGCCCCGCCGCCCGCCCCGCGCGCGACGCCGTCGCCGGAGCCCGGACCGCCCGCCGGGTCGCCGTCGCCGGGGCGGTGCTGCTGCGCAACGAGCACGCCACCCTGCCGCTGACCGGGGCCGGAGCCCGTTCCATCGCGGTGATCGGACCGACCGGCCAGGTCCCCTTCGTCGGCGGCGGCGGCAGTGCGCACGTGGTCCCCGACCGGGCGGCCGCACCGCTCGCCGCCATCCGGCAGCGCGCCGGGAACGGCGCCACCGTCCGCCACGCGCTCGGCGAGGACGTCTACGGGCGCCCCCTCCCCGCCGGCCTGCTGACGCCCGCCGCCGCCCTCGACGACCGGGCCGTCGCTCCCGGGGGCCGCTGGAGCCACGAGGGCGGGTTCAGCCTCGCCGCCGACGACGAATGGACCCTCACCGTCCACTACACCGGGAAGCGGCCGATCGTCCGCCTCGACGGCGAGGAACTGTTCCCCGTCCGGGAGGGCGTCGCCGAGGACTTCGCGGGCGGTCTCCTCGCCGCCGCGCCCGACGGCCGGGCCGTCCGCCGCCGCACCCTCACGCTCAAGGAGGGCCCCCACCGGCTCGCCGTCAGCGCCGAGGGCGGCGAGCGGGGCCAGCGCTTCCGGCTCCGGCACACCACCGGGGCGACCCGGGCCGCCGATCTCGCCGAGGCCGTGAAGACCGCCAGGGCGGCCCGCAGCGTGGTGCTGTTCGCCTACGAGGACGCCACCGAGGGCAGGGACCGTACCTCCCTGGGGCTACCGGGGGGACAGGACCGGCTGATCGAGGCGGTCACCGCCGCGAACCCGCGCACCACGGTCGTGCTCAACACCCCCTCCAGTACGACCATGCCGTGGCTCTCCCGTACCGGAGCGGTCCTCCAGATGTACTACCCGGGCCAGGAGGGCGCGGGCGCCACCGCCGACCTCCTCTTCGGGGACGTGGACCCGGGCGGCCGCCTCACCCAGACCTTCCCGGCCGACGAACTGGCCACCCCCGTCGGCGGCGACCTGCTGCGCTACCCCGGGGTGGGCGGCCGCCAGGAGTACACGGAGGGCGTGTACGTCGGCCACCGCTGGTACGACGAGCGCAAGGTGGCCCCGCTGTTCCCGTTCGGGCACGGGCTCTCGTACACGACCTGGGAGTACGAGAAACCGGTCGTCCGGGCGGAGCGGGGCGGGCTGCGCGTGGAGTTCACCCTGCGCAACACCGGCCGCCGCAAGGGGACGGAGGTGGCACAGGTCTACGTCGGCCCCTCCCCGCACCTGAAGCTGGACCAGCCGGTGCGCGCCCTGGCCGGCTACCGGCGGCTGACCCTGGCGCCGGGGGAGGCGCGGCGGGTGGTGATCGACGTCGATGCCCGGGCGCTGTCGTCCTGGGACCCGCAGGCGCGCGGCTGGGTGCTGGGTTCCGGCCGTCGGGAGGTGTTCGTGGGCCGTTCCTCCAGGGAACTCCCACTGCGGGCAAAGGCTGTGGTGAGGAGCGGATAGGCTGCCCGTTCGGCGTGCCACAGGGGACGCGCCGCCGCGATACGGGAGGACGTACCGGTGCACATCCAGGAATGGCTGGAGACGATTCCGGCGGTCAGCATCTATCTCCTGGTGGGCCTGGTCATCGGCCTGGAGAGCCTCGGCATACCGCTGCCGGGCGAGATCGTCCTCGTCAGCTCCGCGCTGCTGGCCTCCCAGCACGGGGAGATCGACCCCGTGGTGCTGGGCGTCTGCGCGAGCGTCGGGGCGATCGTGGGCGACTCCATCGGCTACGCGATCGGACGACGGGGCGGCAAGCCGCTGCTGGAGAAGCTCGGCCGGCGCTTCCCGAAGCACTTCGGCCCGGAGCACGTCGCGCTGGCGGAACGCTCCTTCGACCGGTGGGGCATGTGGGCCGTCTTCTTCGGGCGGTTCGTGGCGCTGCTGCGGATCTTCGCGGGGCCGCTGGCCGGTGTGCTGCGCATGCCGTACTGGCGGTTCCTGATCGCCAACGTCCTCGGCGGGATCCTGTGGGCGGGCGGTACGACGGCCGTCATCTACTCGGTCGGAGTCGTCGCGGAGCCGTGGCTGAAGCGGTTCTCCTGGGCGGCGCTGGCGGCGGCCGTGCTGTTCGGCCTGGTGGTGACGCTGGTGATGCGGAGCCGGATGAAGAAGGCGGCGAAGTCCCTCCCGGTCCCGCCCCCGGCGGCCTCCACCGAGGACGCCCCGGCAGAAGACGCCCAGGCCACCCGGGCGGCCGTCTCCGACTGAGGCCGGCCCCCCGCCGGCGCGCGGGTGCCCCGGGCCGGCCCCGCGGCCGAGGCCGGCCCCGCCGGGCGGGCGCTACGGGTTCGGGGTGACCGAGGCGGCGTGCTGCTTCGCCAGCTCCCCGTACATCAGGGCGTTGACCTTGATGCCCTCGCGCTCCTCGTCCGTCAGCTCGCGCCGCACCTTCGCCGGCACGCCCGCGACCAGTGAGCCGGGCGGGACCACCATGCCCTGCGGGACCAGCGCCTGCGCGGCCACCAGCGAGCCGGCGCCGATCACCGCGCCGTTCAGCACGGTCGCGCCCATCCCGATCAGGCAGTCGTCCTCCACCGTGCAGCCGTGCACCACCGCGTTGTGGCCGATGGAGACGCGCTCGCCGATCGAGACCGGGAAACCGGGGTCGACGTGGATCGTGCAGTTGTCCTGCACGTTGCTGTCGGCGCCGAGCACGATCGGACCGCAGTCGGCGCGCAGCACCGCCGAGTACCAGATGCTCGTGCCGGAGGCCATGGTGACGTCTCCGACCACGACGGAGGTGGGCGCGGCGAAGGCCGTGGGGTCGATCCGGGGGCTCTTGCCGTTCACGCCCGCCACGAGTGCCCGGCCCTGATCCGTCTGATGCGTCATCTTCTCTTCCTCAGTCCTTCGTGTCCGGGGTGCCTGGGGTGCTGCCGCGCTACCGGCACGGTAGGCCACCCCTCCCGCCCGGCCCGCGATGGGGTGAAGATCACGGCGCGGTCCGGGTGCGGGGGCGTTACGGTGGCCCGGTGCCGAAGAACCAGAACACGTTCTCATCCCTGAAGGTCCTGCGCCGCCGTCTCGCGAGCCGGGCCGCCCACGCCGGCTGGCGCTGGATGCAGCAGGCCGGCGCGGTCACCGCGCAGACCCCCGGCCGGCTGCGGTTCGGCGCGATCGGGCCGCACACCCGCCTCGCCTTCCCCCAGGGCACGATCTTCGGCGAGCCGTGGATCCGCCTCGGCGACCACTGCATCATCGGCGAGCAGGTCACCCTCACCGCCGGGATGATGCCGGACCTCGACCTCGGCCCGGACCCCGTGCTGGTGCTCGGCAACGGCGTGGTGATCGGCCGGGACAGCCATGTCATAGCCGACACCCGGATCACCATCGGCGACGACACCTTCTGTGGGCCGGGGGTCTACATCACCTCCACCAACCACAGCTACGACGACCCGCACGAGCCCGTCGGCAAGCAGTGGCCGCGCAGCGCCCCGGTCGAGATCGGCCCGGGCTGCTGGCTCGGCACGGGAGCGGTGATCCTGCCCGGGGCGCGCCTGGGCCGCAACGTCGTGGTGGCCGCGGGCGCCGTCGTACGGGGCGAGGTGCCCGACCACGCCGTCGTGGCGGGCGCGCCCGCGCGGATCGTACGGCGCTGGGAGCCGGAGACGGGCTGGACGCCGCCGCTGCGCACCCCGGCGCCGGTGCCGATACCGGACGGGGTCACGCCGGAGCAGCTGCGGGCGCTGGCGGCGCTGACGGAATCCGAGCAGAGGGCGGCGGAGGCCCAGGAGACGGTTTAGGGCCTGTCCTTCGGATCAGGCCCTAGCCGGGTCCGGCCGTCGGTGGCCGGGGTCCAGCCGTCGGTCTCACCGGGGAGCCGGCCGCTCTAGCCGGCGGCCAGTAGTACCGTGCCGGCCAGGGCCAGGCCGGCGCCGGCCGCCTGGACCGCGCGCAGCCGCTCCTTGAGGACCGCGAAGGCGGCGAGCGCGGTGATCACGGGGTAGAGCGAGGAGAGCACCGCGGCGATGGTGACGGGGCCGTTCTGGGCGGCGATGGAGTACGTCCCGTTGGCGGCGACGTCCGCGAGGCCGACGAAGGCCAGCGCGGGCAGCAGCGCCCAGAGGATCCGCGGGCCCGCGCCCTCGGGCAGGGCCGGGGTGCCGCGCCGGGTCCGGAGCCACAGGGCGCCGCCGCCCGCGGCCACATTGGTGACGCGCTGCACGAACAGCGCCAGGAACAGCCCGGTGACGCTGCTGGAGGCGTGCGCGATCAGGGCCATCACCGCGCCGAACCCGAAGGCCGCGACCAGGGTGAGCACGACCGCCCGCCGCTGTACGGGCGCGCCGCGCAGCTCCGGACCGCCGGCGAGGACGATGCCCACGACGGCCACCGCGATGCCGGCGAACTGGCCGGCCCCGGGGCGCTCGCCCAGCGCGAGTCCGGCCGCGACGGGGACGACCACCCCGAGCGAGCCCAGCGGCGAGACCACGCCCATGGGACCGAGGGCCAGCGCCTTGTAGAAGCTGAACATCGCGACCGGCCCGACCAGGCCCGCGGCGACCGCGAACCACAGCTGCGGTCCGGCCTCCCGCCAGGCGCCGGTGGCGAGGACCACCGCGCCGAGGACGATCACGGCGACGATCTGCGAGACCACGACCACGGTGAGGGCCGGGAGCCGACGGGTCAGCAGCCCGCCGCCGAAGTCGGCGAGACCCCAGAGCACGGCAGTGGCCAGGGCGAAGAGGGCGGTCATGACGGGGGCCTCGCAGTACAGTGCGGTGAACGGTCCGGTGCACTGCACGGTAGTTCACTGTATTGGACTCTGCCAACCAGGATATTGGACGGAACTGTGTCGGACCTCGAAGACCTCACCCAGGCGCTCGCCCGGAACCTCAAGCACTGGCGCGGCGAGCGAGGGTTCACCCTGGACTCCCTGGCGGCCCGGGCCGGAGTCAGCCGGGGGATGATCATCCAGATCGAGCAGGCCCGTACGAACCCCAGCGTCGGCACCACGGTCAAGCTGGCCGACGCCCTGGGAGTCAGCATCACGACCCTGCTGGACCGCGACCGCGGCCCGCGGTTGCAGCTGGTGCTGCCGGGGGAGGGGGTGCGGATGTGGTCCACCGAGGCGGGCAGCGGCGCGACCATGCTGCTCGGCGACGACCGGCGCGGACCGCTGGAGGTGTGGACGTACCGCCTGGAACCGGGCGACGGCACCGCCTCGGACCCGCACCCCGCCGGGACGCTGGAGATGCTGCACGTCACGGCGGGGCGGCTCACCCTTGTCGTCGACGGGGAACCGTACGAGGTGCCCGCGGGCGGGGCCGTCTCCTTCGAGGCGAACCAGCCCCACGCGTACCGCAACGACACCGCCGAGCCGATGGAGATGACCATGGCGATCTCGATCCCGCCGGTCAGCGGCCCCGAGGTGCCGGTACAGCGCTGAGGCCCGTCACGCCGTCACAGGGCGGGGATCTCGATGGCCGGGCAGCGGTCCATGACCATGTCCAGCCCGGCCCCGCGGGTACGGGCGAAGGCCTCCTCGTCGACCACGCCCAGCTGGAACCAGACGGCCCCCGCGCCGACCGCCACGGCCTCGTCGGCGACCGCGCCGGCGAGGGCGCTGTTCACGAAGACGTCCACCACGTCCACCTTGAAGGGGATCGCCTCCAGCGAGGCGTACCCCTTCTCGCCGTGCACCGTCTCCGCCTTGGGATGGACGGGGACCACGCGCTTGCCAAACCTCTGGAGGACCCGGGCCACGCCGTACGCGGCGCGGTCCTCGTTGTTCGACAGGCCCACCACCGCCCAGGTGTCGCCGAGTTCGGTGAGGATCCTGCGGATGGTCGCCGGGTCGCCGTACACGTGTGCCGCCTCCTGCTGCTCGCGCTCTCGTCCGCGGGCCGGTCAAGCCGCCGGCCCGCACACCGCGACAACCGCGGACCCGCCCGTTCGATTCCCCGCCGAACGGGGCCGGGGCACCGCTTAGGGTGGGGAGGTGAAGGCAGACCAGTACGTGACGGTGGCCCGTGAGGGCGTGCACGAGTCGGAGATCAACCGCTCGCGCTTCCTGTGCTCGCTCGCGCCCGCCGCGACCGAGGCGGAGGCGCAGGAGTTCATCGCGCGCGTCCGCAAGGAGCACCCCACCGCCACGCACAACTGCTTCGCCTACGTCATCGGCGCCGACGCCTCCGTCCAGAAGGCCAGCGACGACGGCGAGCCCGGCGGCACCGCCGGAGTGCCCATGCTCCAGATGCTGACGCGCCGCGACATCCGGTACGCGGTCGCCGTCGTCACCCGCTACTACGGCGGTGTGAAACTCGGCGCCGGCGGCCTGATCCGGGCCTACGGGGGAGTCGTCGGCGAGGCGCTCGACGCGCTCGGCACCGTCACCCGCCGCCGCTACCGGCTGGCCACCGTCACCGTCGACCACCAGCGGGCCGGCAAGACCCAGAACGACCTGCGCTCCACCGGCCGGACCGTCGTCGACCTGCGCTACGGGGCCGAGGTCGAGATCGAGGTGGCCCTCCCCGAGGCCGACCTGCCGGCCTTCGAGGCCTGGCTCGCCGACAGTACGGCGGGCAGCGCCACCCTCACCCTCGGCGGCGAGACGTACGCGGCCTGAGCGCCGCCCGCCGCCCGCCGCGGCGGCGGGTGGTCTGCCGGGCTCCTCAGCCGGTGGTGGACGGCCGGGTTTCGAGGGCCCAGGCGTGCCGCCGGACCGTGTCCGGCGGGGTGCGGGCGGCGAGGATGTCGCAGAGGAGTTCCGCGCAGGCCCGCCCGTACGCGGCCGGACGGAGGTCGACCGCCGTGACGGGCGGGTTCGCGCCGCGGTTCGCGGCGCCGTCCACGCAGGACGCGACCAGCAGATCGGTGCCGACCGTGCGGCCGAGGGCGGCCGCGGCGCGCAGGACTCCGGGCGCGGCCCCGTCGGGGGCGCAGATCACGGCGTCGATCGCCGGGTCCGACGCGAGCAGCCGGCGGGTGGCGGCTTCCGCATCGGCCGCCGTCGCCGCGAAGGGCACCGTGCGCAGGGCGACTTGGGGGCCGTGCGAGCCGCCCCACGCGGCCGCCGTCCCGCGCAGGGCCTCGGCCCAGGCCGAGGCGCCCTCGGGGGCGAGGAGGGCGGGGCGGCGGGCGCCGCGGCCCTGCACGTGGTCCAGGAGGGCGGTCAGTGAGGCGGCGTTGTCGCAGACGACCGCGCCGGCGGGGGTGGGGGAGGGGCCGAGGTAGCGCTCGCCGGTGACCACCGGGACACCCGCGTCGAGCAGTCCGGGCACCGCGCTGTCGCCGACCTCGGGGTCGATCACGAGCAGCCCGTCGACCCGGGAGGCGAGCGGGCCGGAAGCGGCGCCGGCGGGGGCGGCCAGCAGGACCACGTCCAGGCCGCCCTCCTGGGCGCGCTGGACGGCTCCGAAGGCCAGGTTCATGTAGTAGTCCAGCCGGGTCGCGGTCTGCGGCAGGTGCAGGCCGATGGCCCCGGTGCTGGAGCGCCGCAGTCGGCGGGCAGCGCTGTTGGGGCGGTATCCGAGCTGTTCCGCGACCTCGCGGACCCGGTCCCGGGTGGTTTCCGCGACCCGCCCGGAGCCCTGGAGCGCGTCGGAGACGGTGCTCTTGGAGACGCCGGCGGCGCGGGCGACATCGAGCAGGGTCACGGCAGGTGGGGTCACGTCCCGAATTCTAGACGTTCGGATCCGGCCTTGCCGGAACGTTCCGGCAGGCTCTACATTCCTGTGATGCCGGAACGTTCCGGCATCGGCGAGTCCGGCCCGTCCGCCACGCCGCGCCCTCCCTCCGCCCCTGGAGCAGGTCATGCGTCTGATCACCGCGTACAACCCGCCCGAGTCCCCGACCCGGACCCGCCCGGCCGACCGCGCACCGCTACGGGTCGCCGCCGTCCAGCAGCGCTGGCACCGCGACCCGGCCGAGCACCTCGCGGCCCTCCGCGAGGGCATCCGGCTCGCCGCCGCCGAGGGTGCCCGCGTGGTGTGCCTCCAGGAGCTGACCCTGTCGCCGTACTTCGCCGTGGCGCGCAAGGCCGACCACCCGGCACCGGCCGAGCCCGAGGACCTGCTGACCGGCCCGACCTTCGCCTTCGCGGCCGGGGCCGCCCGGGAGTACGGCGTGTACGTGCACGCCTCCCTGTACGAGCGGGCCCCCGCGCCGGACGGTGCGGACGACGGCCTCGGCTACAACACGGCGATCTTGGTCGCCCCCGACGGCACGCTCGCCCAGCGGACCCGCAAGACCCACATTCCGGTCACCGAGGGCTACTACGAAGACCAGTGGTTCCGTCAGGGCCCCGCCGGCGACGACGCCTTCCCTCTGGTGAAGGTCGACGGGGCCAGCCTCGGGCTGCCGACCTGCTGGGACCAGTGGTTCCCCGAGCTGGCGCGCGCCTACTCCCTCGCGGGCGCCGACATCCTCGTCTACCCGACCGCCATCGGCTCGGAGCCGGGCCACCCCGGCTTCGACACCCAGCCGATCTGGCAGAAGGTGATCACCGGCAACGCCATCGCGAACGCCACCTTCATGGTCGTCCCGAACCGCATCGGCGCCGAGAGCGGCCTCACCTTCTACGGCGGCTCCTTCATCGTCGACCCCTACGGCCGTGTCCTGGTCCAGGCGCCGCGCGACGAGCCGGCCGTGCTCGTGGCCGACCTCGACCTCGACGCCCGCCGCGACTGGCTGGAGCTCTTCCCGTTCCTGGCCACCCGCCGCCCCGACGCCTACGCGCCGCTCACCGCCACGAGCTGAGCCGGCGGTTGCCGCCTGCCCCAGGCGGCAGGCGCTCATCGGATCGCCCAACGCCCCTGATCGGGGCTTTTCTTCGCCCGTACGAACTGACCGAAAATTCAGTTCGTACGTACCCTCCCGTCCAGCACCGACTTCGGAAAGCAGTCCGCCCGTGACTTCGTACGCGCTCCTCACCTCCTTCGGCTCCCCGCTCGGCTCCCCGGGCCGCACCCGGCCCGCCGAACGCGAACCGCTGCGCGTCGGCCTCGTCCAGATGCGCTGGTACGCCGACGCGGCCGAGCACGACAACCGGCTCCGCGAGGGCGTGGCGCTCGCCGCCGGGCAGGGCGCCACGGTCGTCTGCCTGCCCGAACTCACCCGCAGCCCCTACTTCTGCAACACCGACGACCCGATGGCCGACGGCGCCGCCCGCTACCTGGAGGACGTCGAGACCGGCCCGACCGTCGCCCTCGCCACGGAGCTGGCCACCGGGCTCGGCATCACCGTGCACGCCTCGCTCTACGAGCGCGCCGAGGACGGCGGCCTCGGCTACAACACCGCCGTCTGCGTGGACGCGGACGGCGAACTGATCGCCCGGACCCGCAAGAACCACATCCCGGCCTTCCCCGGCTACCGCGAGGACCTCTGCTTCCGTCCCGGTGACAGCGGTTTCCCCGTCATCGCCCACGAGGGGGCCCGGTTCGGCTTCCCCACCTGCTGGGACGAGTGGTTCCCCGAGCTCGCCCGCGCCTACTCCCTGGCCGGCGCCGAGATCCTCGTCCACCCCACCGCCATCGGCTCCGAGGTCGGCCTGCCGGACTTCGACACCCGGCCCATGTGGGAGCACGCCATCAGTGCCAACGGCCTCGCCAACGCCCTGTTCATGATCGTGCCCAACCGGGTCGGCACCGAGGGCCGCTCCACCTTCTACGGCTCCTCCTTCCTCTCCGACCCCTACGGCCGGACCATGCTGCGCGCCCCGCGCGACCGCGAGGCCGTCCTCGTCGCCGACCTCGACCTCGACCAGCGCCGCGACTGGCTGGAGTTCGGCCTCCTGCGCACCCGCCGCCCCGAGCTCTACGGCAGCCTCACCGAACGCCGCGCGTAGTAGGCGTAGGTCAGCAGCAGTACGAGCGGCCCCCACAGCATCCCGGGGGTGATGCAGAGGCGGGCCAGCGTCTCCCAGCCGCCACTGCTGAACCCGGCGGCGTCACCCGCACCGAACCAGCTCAGCAGCACCGGTGCCCAGAACGCGGTCGCGCCCAGGCCGCCGAGGGTGGCGGGGATGATCGCCGCGAAGGGAGCGATCCGCTTCCCGCCGATGAACGGCAGCCATGCGGGGGCGACCTCGCCCCATCCCCGCACCAGTCCGAAGGACAGCAGCGCCAACCCCTCCGTGATCAAGCTGAGCCCGAAGACGTAGGGGACGGACACCCACAACGACGACGGCATCGCCCCTTCCGCGTCCAGCCCCATCTCGAAGCCGAAGGCGAACGGCAACCGCCACAGGCACTGGGGCAGCAGCAGCAAAGGGATCGCGCGGGCGGTGATGGAAGCCCATGGCGGCACCGGCCGTTCGGTGCCGTGCGCAGTCGTGGTGGGGCGAAGTCCGTCGATGGCTGTCATGCCATCAGCCTCTTCGGTCCTCGGTGGCCGGTCGTCATCCACGAGTGGGTACCGGCGTCCGCACGGGGGAGCCTTGAGTCAGCCTCCGGGATGACGTCCCGGCCACCCGGCAGGCTCTCAGTGTTCCCTGACCACCGGGTACGGCACGTAGGTGCGCAGATCGGGGTCGACGGCGAGGCTGCCGCCCGCCGGGGGGCGCGCCCGCTGGGCGCAGTCCTGCCGTTCGCAGATCCGGCAGCCCAGTCCGATCGGGGTGGTGGCGCGCGGGTCGTGCAGGGCGATGCCCTCCGCGTAGACCAGGCGCGGTGCGTGGCGCAGCTCGCAGCCCAGGGCGACGGCGAAGTCGGCCCGGGGCGCGTGGTGGCCGAAGCCGCCGCGGGTGACCGTCCGGGCGATCCAGAAGTACCGCTTGCCGTCCGGCATTTCGGCGACCTGGGTCAGGATCCGGCCGGGGGAGGAGAAGGCCTCGTAGACGGTCCAGAGCGGGCAGGTGCCGCCCAGGCGGGAGAAGTGGAAGTCGGTGGCGGACTGCCGCTTGGAGATGTTGCCCGCGCGGTCGGCCCGCAGGAAGGAGAAGGGCACCCCGCGGTGACCGGTGCGCTGGAGGGTGGATAGCCGGTGGCAGACGGTCTCGAAACCGACACCGAAGCGGGCCTGCAACAGCTCGATGTCGTAGCGGAGTTCCTCGGCCGCCGCATGGAAGGCGGTGTACGGCATGAGGAGCGCTCCCGCGAAGTAGTTGGCCAGTCCGATCCGGGCCAGTCCCTCCGCTTGGGGGGAGGCCAGGTCGGCGGCCTCCACCAGGGCGTCCAGCAGGGCCGGGTGTTCGAGGAGTGCGAGCTGCGTGGCCATCTGGAAGGCGCGCTGTCCCTCGCTGAGCCAGGGGGAGAGGAACAGCAGCCCGCTCCCGGCGTCGAAACGCCGCGCGTCCGCGGACCGTTCCGGCGCCGCCTGGATGACCTTGACGTGATGACGTTCCGTCAGCCGCTCGGCGAGTGAGTCCGCGGCCCGGCCCACTCGGCCGAGCCCCATGGCCCCGGCGGTTCGCTCGGCCTCCGCCTCCAGGGCGGTGAAGTGGTTGTGGTGGGCGTAGAAGAAGTCCCTGACCTCGTCGTGGGGTTCAGCGGGCAGCAGGGCCGAGGTGTCCTCGGGAGCGGCCAGGGCCACGACCCGCTCGGAGGCTTCCCGGTAGCGTTGGTGCAGGGCGACCAGCGCCCGGGCCACGTCGGGGTGGTCGCGGGCGATGTCGGCGATCTCGTCGTGCGGTACCGAGGTGCCGCACGCCTCGTCGCCGAGGGCCGTGCGCAGGTCGGTGGCCAGCCTCTCCTCTGCGGCCTCCGAGAAGAATTCGGGGTCGATGCCGAAGACCTCCGCGATCCGCAGCAGTACCGGGGCGGTCAGCGGGCGCCGGCTGTGTTCGATCTGGTTGAGGTAGCTGGTGGACAGCCCCAGGGCGCGGGCGAGTTCGACCTGGTTCATGCCCCGCTCGCGGCGCAGCCTGCGCAGTTTCGCGTGTGCGTAGATCTTCCGTCCGGCAGGCCGTCCCACGTGGATCCCGGTCCCCTCTCGCGTCCCCTGCCGGTGAAGGTAGCATCCGCAGAATTTGCAGAATTGGCAGATTCGCCGATCTGACGGGTACGGATTACGCAGTGTGGAGCGATCGCCGTGCACCGGTCGCGGGGGAAGACTCGAAGGCGTACGCCGCACCCGCCGCACGCCGCGAGGAGTTCCCGTGATCAACCATCAGGTACGCGTCCACCCCAGCGCGGAGCACCTGCCCCGCGAGGATCAGCTCGCCTGGAAACTGGCCGTGGTGGCCACCGGAACCCAGGAGGCGCAGGACCTCGACCCCGCGGCCGCGGAGATGGCCGCCAACCGGATCATCGACAACGCCGCCGTCGCCGTCGCCGCCCTGCGCCGCCGCCCGGTCGCCGTCGCCCGGGCCCAGGCGCTGAGCCACCGGACGAGCTCCGGCGCATCGGTCTTCGGAGTGGCCGCCGGGACCGGGGTGTCGCCGGAATGGGCGGCCTGGGCCAACGGCACGGCCGTGCGCGAGCTGGACTTCCACGACACCTACCTCGCCGCCGACTACTCCCACCCCGGGGACAACATCCCGCCCCTGCTGGCCGTCGCCCAGCGCACCGGCCGCTCCGGCGCGGACCTGCTGCGGGGGATCATCGCCGCCTACGAGATCCACGTGGCCCTGGTCAAGGGCATCTGCCTGCACGCGCACCGCATCGACCACGTCGCCCACCTCAGTGCCGCGACGGCGTGCGGCATCGGGGCGATGCTGCGGCTGGACACCGGGACGGTCTACCAGGCGGTGCAGCAGGCGGTGCACACCACCACGGCGACCCGGCAGTCACGCAAGGGCGAGATCTCCAGCTGGAAGGCGTTCGCCCCGGCCTTCGCCGGCAAGGCCGCCGTCGAGGCGGTGGACCGGGCCATGCGCGGCGAGGGATCCCCCTCGCCGGTCTACGAGGGCGAGGACGGCTTCCTCGCCTGGATGCTGGACGGACCGGACGCCTCGTACACGGTGTCGCTGCCGGGGCCCGGTGAGGCGCGCCGGGCGATCCTCGACACCTACACCAAGGAGTACTCCGCCGAGTACCAGGCGCAGGCGGTCATCGACCTGGCCCGCGCGCTGCGCGAGAAGGCCCGCCCGCTGGGGAAGGTCCGCTCGGTCGTCCTGCACACGAGCCACCACACCCACCAAGTGATCGGTTCCGGTTCCGGCGACCCGCAGAAGTACGACCCGGCGGCGAGTCGCGAGACCCTGGACCATTCGGTGCCGTACATCTTCGCCGTGGCCCTTGAGGACGGCGGCTGGCACCACGAGCGCTCCTACGCCCCCGAGCGCGCGGGCAGGCCCGCCACGGTCGAGCTGTGGAAGAAGATCTCCACCGTCGAGGACCCCGAGTGGACCCGGCGCTACCACGAGGCGGACCCCTCCCGCCGGGCCTTCGGCGGCCGCGCCGTGATCACCTTCGAGGACGGCTCCGTCGTCGAGGACCAGCTCGCCGTCGCCGACGCGCACCCCGCCGGAGCCCGCCCGTTCGACCGGGCGGGCTACGCCCACAAGTTCCGCGCGCTGACCGAGGGGATCGTCACCGGCGCGGCGCAGGAGGGCTTCCTGCGGACCGCGGACCGGCTGGCGGAACTCGGCGCCGCCGACCTGACGGCCCTCTTCCCCGCCGTCGACACGAACGCCGTCGCCGCCCATGACGCCCGGCTCCCGAAGGGCCTGTTCTGATGCTCCACACCCGCACCACTCCCGCCGGCCGCCGCCGCACCCTTCGCGAACGACTCGCCTCGGGGCGGCTGCTCAGGATGCCCGGTGCGATCAACCCGTACTCGGCCAGGCTCATCCAGGAGGCGGGGTTCGAGGCCGTCTACCTCTCGGGGGCCGTGCTCGCCGCAGACCTGGCCCTGCCCGACATCGGCCTGACCACCTCCGCCGAGGTGGCGGCGCGCGCCCAGCAGGTCACCCGGGTCACCGACCTGCCCGTACTCGTCGACGCCGACACCGGATTCGGCGAGCCGATGAACGCCGCCCGCACCCTCCAGCTCATGGAGGACGCCGGTCTGGCGGGCCTCCACCTGGAGGACCAGGTCAACCCGAAGCGGTGCGGCCACCTCGACGGCAAGGGCGTCGTACCGCGCGAGGAGATGGTCCGCCGGCTGCGCGCCGCCGTCGACGCCCGCCGCGACCCCGACTTCCTGCTCATGGCCCGCACCGACGCCCGCGCGGTCGAGGGCCTGGCCGCCGCCATCGACCGGGCCAAGGCGTACGTGGACGCGGGCGCCGAGGCGATCTTCCCCGAAGCCCTGGCCGACGAGGCCGAGTTCGAGGCGTTCCGCCAGGCCGTTGACGTCCCCCTCCTCGCCAACATGACCGAATTCGGCAAGGGCCGCCTCCTCGACGCGCGCACCCTGGAGAACCTCGGCTACAACATCGCGCTCTACCCCGTCACCCTCTTCCGTCTCGCCATGGGCGCGATCGAGGACGGCCTGCGCACCCTCGCGGCCGAAGGCACCCAGGAGTCCCTGCTGCCCCGCATGCAGACCCGCTCCCGGCTCTACGAGGTACTCGGTTACGAGGACTACGACACCTTCGACTCCACCGTCTTCGACTTCACTCTCCCGCCCGGCAACTGACCGACCCGCACCGGAGGCCCTCAGCCATGACCGCCACCACGCCCGAGATCCACCGAGGTCTCAGCGGTGTCGTCGTCGACACCACCGCCATATCCACCGTCATCCAGGAGACCAACTCCCTCACCTACCGCGGCTACCCGGTCCAGGAACTCGCCGCCCGCCGCACCTTCGAGGAAGTCGCCTACCTCCTTTGGCACGGGGAGCTCCCCGGCCCCGCCGAACTGGGCGCCTTCCAGGCCGCCGAGCGCGCCCTGCGGCCCCTGGACCGCACCACCGCCGAATTCCTCGCCCGGCTCCCCGAGACCTGCCACCCCATGGACGTCCTGCGCACCGCCGTCAGTCTCCTGGGCGCCGAGGACCCCGCCGAGGACGACGGCAGCGCCGCCGCCAACCGGGCGAAATCCCTGGCCCTGTTCGCCCGGCTTCCCGTCGTCGTGGCCGCCGACCACCGCCGCAGGCACGGCCGGGCGCCGATCCGGCCCGACGCCTCGCTCGGATACGCCGAGAACTTCTTCCACATGTGCTTCGGCTCCCTGCCCGCCCCGGAAGTCGTACGCTGCTTCGAGATCTCCCTCATCCTCTACGCCGAACACAGCTTCAACGCCTCGACCTTCACCGCCCGGGTCGTCACCTCCACCCTCTCCGACCTCTACAGCGCCGTCACCGCCGCCATCGGAGCCCTCAAGGGCTCGCTCCACGGCGGCGCCAACGAGGCGGTGATGCACATGCTGGAGGAGATCGGCGAACCCGGACGGGCGGCGCGGTGGCTGGACGACGCCCTCGCCGCGAAGCGGAAGATCATGGGCTTCGGCCACCGGGTCTACAAGAACGGCGACTCCCGCGTCCCCCTCATGCAGGAGGCCACCGACCGCCTCGTCGCCCGCGCCGCCGACCCCGGCGTGACCCGACTCGCCACGCTGCACGCCGCGCTCCGACGCGCCATGGCCACCCGCAGGGGCATCCACCCGAACCTCGACTACCCCGCAGGTCTCGCGGACCACCTCATGGGTTTCGACACCCCCACCTTCACCCCGCTCTTCGTGATGAGCCGCATCACGGGGTGGACCGCCCACATCACCGAACAGCTCGAACACAACGCCCTCATCCGGCCTCTGGGCGTCTACATCGGCCCCGGGCAGCGCGCCCTCCCCGGCCCCTGACCAGCCGCCCCCGGAGCACACCGACGCCGGAGCGGGGCCTCGGCCGGTCAGCGGAGCTGGCGGCGGACCAGGTCGTGGAAGAGGCCCGACGGGTCGGCGAGCAGTTCGGCGGGCGGGCCCTGCTGGACGATCCTGCCGTCCTCCATGGCGATCACCCGGTCGGCCTCCATGATCGTGGAGAGCCGGTGGGCGATCACCACGCGGGTGGCGCGCAGGGCCCGGGTGGATTCGGTGACCACGCGCTGGGCCTCGTTGTCCAGCGCGCTGGTGGCCTCGTCGAAGAACAGGATCCGCGGCTTGCGCACGAGGGCCTGGGCGATCATCAGGCGTTGGCGCTGGCCGCCGGAGACGGTGGTGCCGCCGTCGGACAGCATGGTGTGCATGCCCATCGGCATGGCCTTGATGTCCTCCGCCAGGCCCGCCATCGTGGCGGCCTCCCAGACCTCTTCGACCGAGAAGGTCCCGGCGCCGCGGATGCAGTCGAGGATCGAGCCCGTGAAGGGCTGGGCGTGCTGGAGGACGACGCCGCACTGGCGGCGCACGGCCGCCCGGTCGAGCGCCGCCAGGTCCTGGCCGTCGTACAGCACGCTGCCCGAGAGGGGTTCGTCGAAGCCGATGAGCAGCCGCAGCAGGGTGGACTTGCCGCAGCCGCTGGCCCCGACGACGGCGACGAACTCGCCCCGCCCGACGCGGAAGCTGACGCCGTCCAGTACGAGGGGGCCGTCGTCGCCGTAGCGGTAGGAGAGGTCCTTGGCCTCGACGGCGCCGGTCAGCTCGCCCGGCCGGGTGCTGGCGCGGACCGCCTCGGGGATCCCGTCCAGGACCGGCCTGATCTGCTCGAACATCGGCAGCACGGCGGCGGCCGACAGGACCGCGCCGGTCAGCTGTGTCACCGAGGACAGCAGCATCGTCAGCGCGGTGCTGAAGGTGAGGAACTCGCCGGCGGACATGGCGCCGCGGGCCGGTCCGGCCAGCAGCACGAACATCACCAGCGTGCACAGCGGCAGGTGGACCGCTCCCAGCACCGTGCTGAGGTTCTGGATCCGGCCGATGCGCTGCTGCAGGTCGCGGGTACGGGCGAACTCCCGCGCCCAGGCGGCGTACGCGAAGCTCTCGGCCGCGGCGACGCGGAGCTTGGGCAGTCCGCGCAGGGTCTGGAAGGCCTGGTTGCCGAGCCGGAGACCGAGTTCGACCAGCCTTCGCTGGTGGCGCAGCTGCCACAGCCCCAGGCCCAGGAAGACCCCCGCGACGACGACCAGCATGGCGAGCGCCGCCATCGCGAGCGGCACGCTGTAGACGAGCAGCAGGACGAGGCTCATCGCGCCGGCCGCGCCCGCCTGGACGCAGACCGGGGCGATGCCGGACAGCACGCGGCGCATCGCGCTGACGCCCATGGCCGCGCCGGCGAGTTCGCCGGTGGAGCGGCCCGTGAAGAACGTCGTCGGCAGCCGCAGCAGCCGGTCCCACACGGCCGGCTGCAAGGTGGCCTCGATGCGGCCTTCCATGCGCAGCAGGGCGGTGTTCTGCAGCAGCATGAAGGCGGCCGAGACGATACCGGTCGCGATCAGTGCCAGGCCGGTCTGCACGATGAGGCCGTTCTCCGCCTGCGGGACGTAGCGGCCGAGGACCCGGCCGGTGGCGATCGGCACCAGTGCTCCCAGGAGCACCGCGACGGCCGCACCCAGCAGGAGGCCGCGCAGTTCCGGGAGGGTGCCGCGCAGGCTGAAGCGGATCAGGGCGGGCAGGCCCACCCGCCCGTCGGGCAGCGGGCGGTACAGCATGACGGCGCGCGGTTCGAAGGCGCTCGCGCCGTCCTTCCCGATGCGCTCGCGCCGGCCGGTGGCGGGGTCGACCGCCTCGTAGCCGCCGCGCCGCCACAGCAGGGCGACCGGCGTGCCGTCCTTCTCGCGCCGGCCCACCAGCGGCCCGCTGTTCTCCCGCCACCAGCGCCCGCCGAGCGCGACCGTACGGGTGCGGATCCGCGAGGCGAGGGCGATGCGTTCGACGGGGTCGGTCCGTTCCGGCGCGCCGTCGGCGGCGGCCGGTTCGGACAGGGTGATGCGGGACGCCTCGGCGACCAGACGGCACGCGGCGAAGGTCGCGTCGGCGCCCGCGCCCGGGCGGGAGGCCCGGCCGGAGCCGGCGATCGATGCCAGCAGGGTCCGGTCGGCCTGGGTGCGGGCCGCCCGGCCCGCCGCGATCCCGGCGGCCGTGCGGTCCTCGTGGGCGCGCTCAAGCTCCTCGATCCGGTCGTCCAGGGCGTACAACAGCCGGTGCTGCTGGTCGACCATGCCCTGCCACATCGCCGCGTCGACGAGGAGGGTGCCCACCGCCTCCGCCTCGTACACGGCGCCGTACCGCACGCTGCCCGGAGCGATCTGCATCCACAGGATGTCGTCGTCGGCCCCGCCGTGCGCGTCGGGAGCGCCGCCGTCCAGCGGCGCCTGGTAGAGCACGCGCAGGCCGCGGCCGATGCCACGGGCGAAGGCGTCCTCCAGGGGACTCGGCGGGCCGGGCCGTCCGGGGGCGCCGTAGTGGTCGCCCTGGTCGGCGTACCAGGCCGCTTCGGGGAACTGGTCGCCGTACTGCGGCCGGTACAGCTCGCGCAGGGTGATGCGCCGCAGCAGGCATCCCTGCAGGGGGCGTCCGACCAGGGTGTGGTCCGGGCCCTCGGCCGGGCCCAGCAGGAGCGTGCCCGGCTCCAGCCGGCCCAGGAAGTGCCAGTGTCCGGCGTGCGCGGCGTCGACGGCGAACAGGTCCAGCTCGCCCCGTACGACGAGCCACAGTACGAGCGGGCCCTCCAGGGACAGGCTGCGCAGGCCCGTGCAGTCGACCGGTGAGCCCAGTGCGCCCAGGGCCGCGACGACCGGGTCCGGGGCCGCGCCCCACGCTCCGGCGGTGGCCGTGGCTCCGGCATCGTGCTGCGTCACCTCAGTGCTCCCCGACCAGTGCGGCGTACGGGCCCCGCGCGGCGACCAGCTGCTCGTGCCGCCCGCGTTCCACGATCCTGCCCCGGTCGAGCACGACGATCTCGTCGCTGTCGCGCACCGTGCTCAGCCGGTGGGCGATGACGACGCAGGCGCAGCCGCGGCGGCGCAGGTTGTCGATGACGAGCTGCTCGGTCACCGCGTCCAGGGCGCTGGTCACTTCGTCGAGCACCATGACGCTGGGGCGGCGCACCAGCGCCCGCGCGATCTCCAGGCGCTGGCGCTGGCCGCCGGAGAAGTTGCGGCCGTCCTGCTCGACGCGGCTGTGGATGCCGCCGGGGCGGCGGGCGACGACGTCGTGCACGGCGGCGTCCTCCAGCGCGGCGACGACGGCCTCGTCGGGGACGGAGGGGTCCCACAGGGTGACGTTGTCGCGGACGGTGCCCTCGAAGAGGAAGACGTCCTGGTCGACGAAGGAGACGGAGGCGGCCAGCGCGCCGCGCGGGATGTCCTCCAGCCGCATCCCGTCGATGCGGACGGCCCCCTGCCAGGGCGTGTGGAGGCCGGAGACCAGTCTGGAGACGGTGGACTTGCCGCTGCCGGAGCCGCCGACGAGCGCGATCTGCCGGCCGGGGCCGACGGAGAGCGAGAAGTCCTCCAGCAGCGGGGCGTCCAGCGGGCTGTAGCCGAAGGTGATCCCTTCCAGCTCCACGTGGCCCTTGAGGCGGCGGGTGCCCGCGGCGGCCTCGCGTCGCGAGTGGACCGGGTCGACGGGGAAGTTCTCGACGTCCTTGAGGCGGGCGACATCGGCCGCGAAGTCCTGGATCCGCCCGGCGACCCCGCCCAGCCTGGCGATCGGCGCGGTGAAGCTGGTCACCAGGGCCTGGAAGGCGACGAGCAGACCCACGGTGAGGCTGCCGTCCACCGCGCGCAGACCGCCGATCATCAGGATCAGCGCGCTGTTGAACGCGGCGAGGGCGGGCGCGACGATCGCGAGCCACGCGCCGGGCACGCCGAGCCGCTGCTGTACGTCGAGGGTGACGGCGTGCTGTCCGGCCCAGCGGCGGAAGAAGCCGTTCTCGCCGCCCGTGGCCTTCATCGTCTCGATGAGCTGGAGGCCGCCGTAGGAGGTGTTCGTCAGCCGGGCGCTCTCGGCGCGCAGCTTCTGGGTGCCGGTGGCCCTCAGCCCGACCACGATCCGCAGGGCCACCACGTTGAGCAGCGCCACGCCCACGCCGACGGCGGTGAGCTGCGGATCGTACGTCCACAGCAGCACCGCGTAGATCACGACCACCACGGCGTCCACGCCCGCGGCGGCCAGGTCCCGGGAGACGGTCTCGGCGACGGTGTCGTTGGACTGAAGGCGCTGGACCAGGTCGGCCGGGCTGCGCTGGGAGTAGAAGGTGACCGGCAGCCTGAGCAGGTGCCGGAAGAAGCGGGCGCCGCCCAGGGTGGAGGAGATGACGCGGCCGCGCAGCAGGTTGGCCTGCTGCACCGCGGTGAGGGCCGCGGTGAGGACGAGGGCGACGGCCAGCGAGGCGAACAGCACGCCCAGCAGGGAGGTCTGCTCCCCGATGAGGAACATGTCGATGTACGTGCGGCTCAGGGCCGGTACGCAGGCGCCGACGGCCACCAGGAGGAGGCTGGAGAGCACGGCGGCCGCCATGGTGGCGGAAGTGCCCCGCAGGCGGGCCGGTACGGAGCGCAGGACGCCGGGCTTGCGGCCGCCGCGGCGGAAGCCGTCGCCGGGCTCGAAGGTGAGCACGACGCCGGTGAAACTGTGGTCGAACTCGTCCATGGGGACGAACCGGCGTCCCTTGCCGGGATCGTTGACGTACACGCCCCTGCGGCCGAACCGGCGGCCCGTGCCGTCGTAGACGACGTAGTGGTTGAACTCCCAGAAGAGCACGGCCGGGGCGCTCACCTCGGCGAGAGCGGCCAGGTCCATCTGCATGCCCTTGGCCGTCAGGCCGTAACCGCGGGCGGCCTTGAGGAGGTTGCTGGCGCGGGAACCGTCGCGGGAGACGCCGCAGGCGACGCGCAGCTCTTCGAGGGCGACGAAGCGGCCGTGGTGGCCGAGCACCATGGCCAGGGCGGCGGCGCCGCACTCCACCGCCTCCATCTGCAGCACGGTGGGGGTGCGCACGGGGCGGGGCGTCCTGCCCCTGGATGGGGGGGCGGGCCTGCGGCGGGCGCCGCCCTTCGGGCCGGGGCGGTGGCGGCGGCGGCCGGCCTCGGCTGTCCGCTGCGCGGTCACGGCAGCAGCCAGTCGACGGGGCGCTGCGCGGAGAGGTGGACGGAGCCGGTGACCGGCGTCCTGGATTCGACGGCGTACGGGGGCCCGTCCGCGGAGGTCCACCGGTAGCCGGAGGGGGTGGAGGAGGAGGGTTCGAGCTGTACGAGCACGGCGACCGGGCTGCCGTGGCGGGAGAACTGTTCGGCGAGGCCGCCGTCGGCCAGGAAGCCGCTGATCTGCGCCTGGGTCTGGGGGGCGCGGCCGACCGCCTTGACGCGGCCGCGCAGCATGCCGAAGCGCTGCTGGGGGACGGACTGGACGCCGAGGTCGACCGGGGCTCCCACGGGGATCGCCGGTCCGCTGTCGCCCGGCACGTACAGCACGGCCACCAGGGGGTCCTGCGGGGCCTTCACGCGTTCGACGGTCGCCACGTCCGCGCCGGTGGCGACGACCGAGCCCACCTTGGCCACCAGGGTGGTCAGCCGGCCTGCGGTGACCACGCGCACGGGGCGCTCGCCCTGCTCCGTACGGACGTTGAGCAGCGGTGCTCCGGCGGACAGCTGCTGGCCCTCCGCGGCGAGGACCGCGGTCACCTGCCCGGAGAGCGGGGTCTGCAGCACGTAGCTGCCCTCGGGCCGGGTGAGGATGCCGGGGACGCTCAGCTTGGAGGACACGGTGCCGGTGACCACCCAGAAGCACGCGGCGGCCATCACGACGACCGTGACGGCCAGGACGAGCCGTCCCTGCGGGTGCGCGAAGCGGACGGGCAGGTCGAGTTCTTCGGGCGATTGCAGCTTGGAAAGAGCCTTTTGGCGGAACTGCACGGACCATTCCTTCAACTGCATTCGAGTCGTTCGGTAATTCAGGCAACCAGGAACCCCGGAGCCGTGGGGGACGCTCCGGGGTTCCTGGCGTTATTCCGATCAGAGACCGGCGATACCGGTGTTCAGCGAAACGCCGGTGACGCCGGTGACGAGGCCGGGGACCTGGGACACGATGCCCGTGGCCGCCTGGACGGTGCCGAGGGAGCCCACGATGTTGGTGACATCGCTGGTCGCGGCGCCGACCAGGCCGCCGGAAACGTTGAGGATGCCACCGGAGACGGCGTCCAGCTCGGTGTCGGCGATCTCACGGGTCTCAAGGTCGTTACGCATGGCGCGCACCTTTCATTGGGGGGAGTAATACGTTTCTGCGGCGGCCCTGGGCCCAGAATTCAGCCCGTCATTCCTGACTGCCGCGGTGGGCAAGATGAAAGCACGCGAACGGGTGCCCGGACGAATCCCGTTGACGCTCCGTCGGGGTCGGACGGACATCTCCGAACATGGAAGTGCAGCTTGATTCACCGAATGGTGACGACTTCTTCACAGGATCGAGTAACAGATACGGGCCGCCCGGTGCTTACACGGAACCAAACGGGACAGACCTGCATTTAATGGGCCGGGCAAATGCCGCATACCGCATGGCGGCGGCAGCGGGCCGTCCCCGACGCGCACACGATGTGCAGGTTTCCGGAAGGCGTGCGGGGTGACCGCGCCGCGACGCCCGGTGCGGGCGGGTACGGGCGGGTGCGGGCGGGCACGGGCGGAACATCCGTGGTCGCCCGACCCCGGACGCCGGTGGCAGACTTAGGCCCGTGATGGACCGGGTACCGACCGGCGACAGCGCGGTGGGCACCGACCGCGGCGCCCGCGGTCGGTTCCGCGCTGGTCTCGGAGGTGAAGGAGCGGTAAACGTGCAGGTCGGAGCGATATCTTGAGGATCCTGCACACCTCCGACTGGCACCTCGGCCGGGCCTTCCACCGCGTGAACCTGCTCGGCGCCCAGGCCGCCTTCGTCGACCACCTCGTCGAGACCGTCCGCGCGCACGAGGTCGACGCCGTCCTCGTCGCCGGTGACATCTACGACCGCGCCGTCCCCCCGCTGCCCGCCGTCGAGCTGTACGACCGGGCCCTGCACCGGCTCGCCGACCTCGGCGTGCCCACCGTGATGATCTCGGGGAACCACGACTCCGCCCGCCGCCTCGGGGTCGGGGCCGGGCTGATCGGCCGGGCCGGGATCCACCTCAGGACCGACCCGGACGGCTGCGCCGACCCCGTGGTGCTGGCCGACGTACACGGCGAGGTTGCCTTCTACGGGCTGCCGTACCTGGAACCGGCCCTGGTCAAGGACCGGTTCGGCGCCGGGCAGGTCAGCCACGAGGCCGTACTGGGCGCGGCCATGGACCGGATCCGGGCCGACCTGGCCACCCGCCCGCCCGGCACCCGCTCCGTCGTCCTCGCCCACGCCTTCGTCACCGGCGGGCAGGCCAGCGACAGCGAGCGCGACATCACCGTCGGCGGGGTCGAGGCCGTGCCCGCCTCCGTCTTCGACGGGGTGGACTACGCCGCCCTCGGCCACCTCCACGGCTGCCAGACGATCAACGAACGGGTCCGCTACTCCGGTTCCCCGCTCGCCTACTCCTTCTCCGAGGCCGACCACCGCAAGACGATGTGGCTGGTCGAGCTCGGCGCGCGGGGCGAGATCGCCGGCGCCGACCGGATCGACACCCCCGTGCCGAGGGCACTCGCCCGGCTGCGGGGTCCGCTGGAGGACCTCCTCGACGACCCCGCGCTCGCCGGGTACGAGGACCGCTGGGTCGAGGCCACCCTCACCGACCCCGTCCGGCCCGAGGACCCCATGGCCCGCCTCGCCGCCCGCTTCCCGCACGTCCTCAGCCTCGCCTTCGACCCCGAGGGCCGCGAGGAGGACAGCGGAGCCTCCTACGCCCAGCGCCTCAAGGGACGCAGCGACCAGGAGATCGCCGAGGACTTCGTCGCCCACGTCCGGGGCGGGGGCGCCCCGAACGAGGCCGAACGGGCCGTGCTCCAGGGCGCCTTCGACGACGTACGCGCCGACGCCACGCGCCAGGAGACCCTCCGATGAGGCTGCACCGGCTGCGGGTCACCGCCTTCGGCCCCTTCGCCGAGCCCCAGGAGATCGACTTCGACGCCTTGTCCGGTGCCGGGATCTTCCTGCTGCACGGCCCCACCGGCGCGGGCAAGACCTCCGTCCTCGACGCCGTCTGCTACGCCCTGTACGGGTCCGTGCCCGGCTCCCGCCAGGCCCCCGGCACCAGCCTGCGCAGCGATCACTCCGCCCCCGACACCCCGACCGAGGTCACCCTCGACCTCACCGCGGGCGGCCGCCGCCTGGAGATCACCCGGCGCCCCGAGCAGGACCGGCCCAAGAAGCGCGGCACCGGCACGACCAAGGACAAGGCGCAGAGCTGGCTGCGCGAGCGCACCGGCGAGGGCTGGGAGGCGCTCAGCCGCTCCCACCAGGAGATCGGTGAGGAGATCGAGCAGCTGCTCGGCATGAGCCGCGAGCAGTTCTGCCAGGTGGTGCTCCTCCCGCAGGGCGAGTTCGCGCGCTTCCTGCGGGCCGACGAGGGGGCGCGCGGCCGGCTGCTGGGGCGGCTCTTCGACACCCGCCGCTTCGCCGCCGTCGAGGCCCTGCTCGCCGAGCGCCGCCGGGCCGCCGAGGCCAAGGTCCGGGCCGGTGACGAGAAGGTGCTCGGCACCGCCCAGCGGCTCGCCCAGGCCGCCGGACACGGCGTCGACCTGCGGGACTGGCCGATGCCCCGGCACCAGCCCGGCGACCCCGGCCTGGCCGAGGCGGTCCGTGCCTGGGCGGCCGTCGCCCGCTGCTCCGCCCGGGAGCGGCGGACCGTCGCGGAGTACGCGCTGGCCGCCGTCGAGGGGCGCGACGCCGCAGCCCGGCGCGCCGCCGAGGAGGCGCGGGAGCTCGACCGCCTGCAACGCCGGCACGCCGAGACGGCCCGCCGGGCCGCCCTGTTCGCCGAAGCCGCGCCCGACCGGGACCGGGTGCGCGACCTGCTCGACCGGGCCCGGCGCGGCGCCCTGGTCGCCCCCGCCCTGGAGATGCGCGGAGCCGCCTACGCCGCGCACCTCACCGCCGCCCACGCGGAGACGGCCGCCCGGGCGCAGCTCCCGCCCGCCCTCGCCGAGGCCGGAACCGAGCAGCTCGGCTCCGTAGAGCAGCGGCTGCGGGAGGAACTCGGAGCGGTCGGCGCCGCCCACCGCGCCGAGCAGCGCAGCGCCGAGATCGGCCGCGAGCGCGCCACCCTGGAGCGGGAGGCCCGCGCCGCGGAGGAGCAGCACCAGGAGTCCGCCGAGTGGCTCGCCCGCTGGGAGGACACCCGGGCCGAGCTGGCCGAGCGGGTGGAGGCCGCCCAGCAGGCCGCGACCCTGGGCGAGCAACTCGCCGGGAAGCTGGAACCCGCCCGGATGCACCTCACGGCCGCCCGGCGGCGCGACGGACTGGACGCCGAGGCGGAGGTGACCTCCGGCGAGCTGCTGCGCGTACGGGAGGAGTCCGCCGCCGCCCGGGAAGGCTGGCTGGAGCTGAAGGAGGCCCGGCTGCGCGGGATCGCCGCCGAGCTGGCCGAGGCGCTGGAGGCGGGCGTGCCGTGCACCGTGTGCGGTTCGGAGCGGCACCCGGATCCGGCGCGGCCCGCCCCCGGGCACGTGGACCGGGCCGCCGAGGACGCCGCCCACGCCCGGTTCGAGGAGGCCGAGGAGCGCAGGGCCGCCGTCGAGCGGAAACTCGCCGCCGTCCAGGAGGCCCGCGCCGAGGCCGCGGCCGCCGCGGGCGAGGCCACCACCGCCGAACTGCTCGAACTCACCGCCGACCTCAGCTCCCGGCACGCCGCCGCCCACGCGGCGGCCGCCGGGCTGCACGCCGCCCGGGAGCGGCTCGCCCGCGCCGAGCGGGAGCACGCCGCGCGCAGCTCCGACCGGCTCGACGCCGAACGCCGGGCCGCCGCCCGGACCTCGCGGCGGGAGGCGCTGGACCGCGAGCGGGCCTCGCTGGAGGCCGAGCTGGCCCTCGTCCGGGGGGACGCGCCCACCGTCGCCGCCCGCGCCCGGATCCTGGAGGACCGGATCCGCATGGTCACCGGCGCCGCCCACGCGCTACGCCGGGCGGAGACCACCGCCGCCCGCCTGAAGGAGGCCGACGACCAGCTGGCCGACGCCGCGTTCAAGGCGGGCTTCGACACCATCGACGCCGCCGCCGACGCCGTGCTCCCCGAGTACGAACGCACCGCGCTCCAGCACCGGACGGACGCCTGGCAGGCCGAGGAGGCGATGCTCGCCGACCGGCACGCCGAGACCGACACCGCGGCGGCCGCCGCCCTGCCCCCGGCCGACCCGGAGACCGCCCAGGCACACGCCGACCGGGCCGCCGCCACGCTCCGTACGGCCGGCTCGGCGTACGACGCGGCCCGGGTCCGCTGCGCCGAGCTCGACCGGCTCTCCCGGCAGGCCGAGCAGGAACTGCGCGCGATGGGGCCGCTGCGCGAGGAGTACGACCGGGTGGCCCGGCTCGCCGGACTCACCGCGGGCACCTCCGCCGACAACGAGCGCAAGATGCGGCTGGAGGCGTACGTCCTGGCCGCCCGGCTGGAGCAGGTCGCCGCCGCGGCGACGGTACGGCTGCTGCGCATGTCCGGCGGCCGCTACACCCTGGTCCACTCGGACGCGAAAGCGAGCGGACGCGGCCGTTCCGGTCTTGGCCTGCACGTGGTGGACGCCTGGACCGGCAGCGAGCGGGACACCGCCACCCTCTCGGGCGGCGAGACCTTCTTCGCCTCGCTCGCCCTGGCCCTGGGCCTCGCGGACGTGGTCACCGACGAGGCGGGCGGGATGCGGCTCGACACCCTGTTCATCGACGAGGGCTTCGGCAGCCTCGACGACCAGGCGCTGGACGAGGTGCTCGACGTACTGGACTCGCTGCGCGAACGGGACCGCAGCGTCGGCATCGTGAGCCACGTCGCCGATCTGCGCACCCGGGTGCAGGCACAGCTGGAGATCGTCAAGCAGCGCGGCGGTTCGTTGGTGCGCCACCGCACCGCGGCCGCCCTCACGGACTGAAGGGCCTGCGGGGGAGCGGCGAGGAGTACACCACGCTGGTGGTGACGGAGCCCAGGCCGGCGATCCGGCCGGTGACCTCCTCCAGGTGCGCCATCGAACGGACGGCGACCTTGAGGACGAAACAGTCGTCGCCGGTGACGTGATGGGCCTCCAGGATCTCCGGGGTGGACTCCAGCAGGTCGTGGAACGGCTTGTAGTTCCCGTGCGGATAGCGCAGCCGGACCAGCGCCAGGATCGACTTGCCCAGCTTCTCGGGGTCCACCACGGCCGTGTATCCGGTGATCACGCCGGACTCCTCCAGGCGGCGCACCCGCTCGGTGACGGCGCTCGGCGACATCGAGACGACGCGCGCGAGCTCGGCGAAACTGGCCCGGCCGTCCGCCTGGAGGGCCGTCAGGATGCGCCAGTCGGTGGCGTCGGGGGAATCATCGGTCATGCCGGAGATCTAGCAGGGGAATCCCCGGCCGGGCAAGCCGAAGGCCGGGGAAGTCCGCTTCCCGGGATGATCAGGGGCTCATAGATTTTCAGCCATGACGACGACACGCACTCCTGCCGCCGATGCCACTGCTGATGCCGGTACCGCAGCCGCAGCCGCTGCCGCCCATGAGGGCGTCACCACCACCGTCAACCCGGTCCTGCGGGTGCCCCCGGCCGCACCGGCCGCGGCGGCCGCCTACTTCCGCGCGAGCCTCGCCTTCCACGCGGACGTCTCGGACGTCGCCGCCGCCTTCACGGCCCACCGCGAGCAGGGCGCCGGCCTCGGCTTCCAGCTCGTCGACTCCCGCTCCACCCCGTCCTGGGACCAGGCCCGCGTACCCGGCGCGATCCACCTGCCCACCGCGCTGATCCCCGAGCAGGCCGAGCGGCTCCTCGACAAGGGCCTCCCGGTGGTCACGTACTGCTGGGGCCCCGGCTGCAACGGCGGCGCCCGCTCCGCGCTCGCCCTCGCCGAACTCGGATTCCAGGTCAAGGAGATGCTCGGCGGCATCGAGTACTGGATCCGCGAGGGCTTCGAGGTCGAGACCTGGCAGGGCAGCGAGCGGCGCGCCGGGGCCGACCCGCTGACCGCGCCCACGGACTCCGACGACTGCGGCTGCTGACACCCCGCGCCGCGCGGCCGTACCGGGGTCGGCCGCGCGGATCGTGGGGATCAGAGCTTCGAGAGCTCCTCCACCAGGGCGTCCAGCCCCAGCGAACCCTGCGACAGCGCCGCCATGTGCCAGGCCTTCAGGTCGAAGGACTCGCCGCGCGCGGCACGGGCGTTGTCCCGGCCCAGCAGCCAGGCCCGCTCTCCCAGCTTGTAGCCGATCGCCTGCCCGGGCATCGACAGGTAGCGGGTCAGCTCGCTCTCGATGAAGTCCGCCGGCCGGCCGCTGTGCAGCCCGAAGAACTCCTGCGCCAGGTCCACCGTCCAGCGCTCACCCGGGTGGAACGGCGAATCCGCCGGGATCTCCAGACCCAGGTGCATGCCGATGTCCACGATGACCCGCGCGGCGCGCATCATCTGGCAGTCCAGGTAGCCCAGCCGCTGCTCGGGGTCCTTCAGGTACCCCAGCTCGTCCATCAGGCGCTCCGCGTACAGCGCCCAGCCCTCGGCGTTCGCGCTCACGAGACCGACGCCGGCCTGGTAGCGGGAGAGCTGGTCCGCCACGTGCGTCCACTGCGCGAGCTGGAGGTGATGGCCCGGAACGCCCTCGTGGTACCAGGTGGAGACCAGGTCGTAGACGGGGAAACGGGTCTGGCCCATCGTCGGCAGCCAGGTCCGCCCCGGACGGGAGAAGTCCTCCGAGGGGTTCGTGTAGTACGGGGCCGCCGCGCCGCCGGGCGGGGCGATCTTCGACTCCACCTTCTTGACGCGCTCGGCGAGTTCGAAGTGGGTGCCGTCGAGGTTCTCGATGGCCTCGTCCATCAGGCCCTGCAGCCAGGCCCGCACCTCGTCGACGCCCTCGATGTGGGTGCCGTGCTCGTCCAGGTGCTTCAGCGCCTCCCAGGGACCGGCGCCGGGCAGGATCTTCGCCGCCTCGGCCTTCATCTCCGCGAGCAGCCGGTGGTACTCCGACCAGCCGTAGGCGTACGCCTCGTCCAGGTCCAGGTCGGTGCCGTTGAAGTACCGCGACCAGCGGGCGTAGCGCTCGCGCCCCACCGGGTCCGGTGCGCCCGCGACGGCCGGGGCGTACACGTCCCGCATCCAGTCGCGGAGTTCGGCCACCGCCGCCGTCGCTCCGGCGGCCGCCTCGTTCAGCTCGGCGCGCAGCGACTGCGGGCCGTCGGCGGCGAATTCGCCGAAGAAGTCGCGGGAGCCGTCGCCGTCCTGGCCGGCCCAGGTGGTGAGCTGCTCGATGAAGGTGGCGGTGGGGCGCGGGCCGCCGAGCAGGCCGCGGTCGAGGCCGAGCGCGAGGCTCTCGCGGTAGCCGGCGAAGGAGGCCGGGACGGCGCGCAGCCGCTCGGCGATCGCGGCCCAGTCCGCCTCGGTGTCCGCCGGGGTCAGGGGGAAGATCTCACGGACCGAGTGCGCGGGGGAGTGGATGTTGCTGACCACGCGCAGGTCCTCGTCGGCCTCGTGGACCGCGAGGGCGGCGGTCAGGCGCTCGCGCAGCAGCCGGGCGCAGCGGCGCTCGGCGTCGCTGTCCGCTCCCGGCAGCCGTTCGGCGGCGTCGAGGCGGGCGAGAGTGGTACGGGCGAGCTCGGCCTCGGCCGCGCGGCCCGCCGGCGAGAAGTCGGGGAGCTTGCCGGAACTCTCGGCGACACCGAGGTAGGTGCCCGTGAGGGGATCGATGGCGATGAGGTCGTCGACATAGGCGTCGGCGACCTGGCGGGGCAGCCGGGTGCCGTTGTCACTGTGGAGGGTCTCTGACATGCGGACATCTTCGTCTGTGGGACGGGTCCGCGTCATCACCGTTCGCTCTCGGCCTGCCGACTTGGCCGGGAACCAACGGCTCGGGGTCCGATATCCGGACGCCTGTGCCTGCGGCCCGTGCCCGCGGTCGCCCTCGGCCGGTTCGTGGCCGGGGCGACCGCGGGCGGCGGCGCGTCTACGCCGGGTGTCGCTGCGTGCCCGGCACCTCGCGCCGGGCCTCGTGCGAGACCTCGTACGGCACCCGCGCGGGCGCCGGGGCGGGCGCCGGGGTGGCGTCCAGCCGGGCCGTGATCACCAGGGTGCCCTCCTCGATCTGGTAGTCGAGGGGCAGGCCGAGGCCGCGCATGGCCGCGACCATCCCGGTGTTGGAGGCCTGGGTGACGGCGTACACGCTGTCGCACCGGGCTTCCACGGCCATCGCGATGAGCCGGCGCAGCAGTTCGGAGCCGATGCCCCGGCGCTGCCAGTCGTCCTCGATGAGCAGCGCGACCTCGGTCTCGTCCCCGTCCCACAGCAGGTGCCCGAGGGCGACCAGCTTGCCGGAGGCGGTGGTGGCGGCGAGGGTACGGCCGAACCGGGGGCTCAGCAGGTGGCCGAGGTAGCGGTCCGCGTCGGAGACGGGGCCGTGGTAGCGCAGGCCGAGGGTGCGCTCCGAGCAGCGGTCGTGCATCGCGCGGGCGGCCGCCAGGTCGGAGCCGTCGGCGCGGCGCACGGTGATCTCGTTGCCCTCGGGCAGCGTCAGCACGTCGTGGCTGCGCGGCACGCGCGGGCCGAGCCGGGCGTCCAGCTCGACGAGCGCGCGGGCCCGGGCGAACTCGGTCGGGGTGAAGGGGAGGTACGGGCGCTCCACGGTGATCGCGCCGCCGGACGGGTCGCGCAGCCGCATCACCGTGGCCTCCAGGACCCCTTCGACCGGCGCGTCGGCGCCCGCGTTGGGGCGGCCGGACAGGGTGGTGGCCGGGATCGAGTGGATGGTGCAGCGGCCGAGCAGCTGGCGCAGCGCGAGGGGCAGTTCGGCGGCGTCCAGGGCGGTGCGGGTGGCGAGGCCCAGGACACGGGTGGGGGTGTCGACCAGGTCGTGCGCGTCGGCGCGCTCGATCCAGGTGCTGTGGCCACCGGCCCGGGCGATGGCCCGGGTCAGGTCTCCGGACGGCAGGGCCTGCGGGGCGCGCAGCAGGAACTCGTCCACCGTGCCCCCCTCGGGGAGCGGGTGGGTCTGCAGGGTCAGGATGTCGACGCCGTTGTGGGCGAGCGCGATGCAGAGCGAGGCCAGGCTGCCGGGCTCGTCACGGACGGTGGTCCGCATCCGCCACAGGGCGGCGTTGGTCCTGGTCCCGGCGGGGGAGTCGGGGCCGGGCTCCGGGAGCCCGGCCCGGCCCGGATCGGAGGGCGCTGTGCTCCCCGGCGGCGGGGCATGGCTGTGGCGGCGGGCCCACCAGGTGTGGAACGCCGCCGTGATCAGGAGCGCGACGGCCGAGGCGACCAGCAGGATCGGGCCCCTGGGGCCGTGCGCGACGAGATTGGCGATGCCGTCGGCCACCGCGACGGCGCAGAACAGGGCGGCGAGTTCGACGAGGTCACGGCGCCAGTGGTGGCGGTGGGTACCGTGGGCGGAGGCAGGGTTACGTTCAGTCATGCACATCACTGTGGCCCAGGGGTGTTGCGTGATCACGAACGATCTGTGACCGCTGGGTTAAGTGTCCATCTGGTCGATTTCGCCCGGCTTTCCGGCCGATGTCCGCAATCCCGGACGAGCGCGGGACGGTGCGCTCGCGGCGGACCGGCGGACCGGCCGACGGGCTGACCGGCCGGTGTAGGCCTACTGGCCCACGCGCCCGGGCCGCAGGGTCTTGGTGAAGAGTACGCCGCCGCCCTGACGGCGCAGCCGTACGGTGAGGTCACCGCCGGCCGCGTCGATCTCCACCTCGCCGTAGTACGGGGGGTTCTCCGCCGGCGACATGTTGGCGACCGGCGCCGACTGGACGTACGCCGTCTCCGGGCCGAAGGTGGCGTCCAGCCGCCCGGCGGGGAATCCGCCCGCGCCGATGGGGCCCGAGACGAACTCCCAGAAGGGTGCGAAGTCCGTGAACGCCGCCCGCTCCGGCGCGTAGTGGTTCGCCGCCGTGTAGTGGACGTCGGCCGTGAGCCAGAGGGTGCCGGTGATGCGCTGGTGCTTGATGTGGCGCAGGAGTTCGGCGATCTGGAGCTCCCGGCCCAGTGGGGCTCCCGGGTCGCCCTGGGCGACGGCCTCGAAGTTCGCGGCCCCGTCGGGGACCACGATCCCGAGCGGCATGTCCGCGGCGATGACCTTCCACGTGGCGCGGGAGCGGGACAGCTCGCGCTTGAGCCAGGCCAGTTGCTCCGTGCCGAGGATCCCGACCGGGTCGTCGGTCTGGCGGCCGGGGGAGTTGGGGTCGCGGTAGGTGCGCATGTCGAGCACGAACACGTCGAGCAGCGGGCCGTAGCGCATCACGCGGTACATCCGGCCCTCGGTCCGGCCGCCCCGGAGGTCGGTGACCGGGAAGTACTCGCCGAAGGCCTGGCGGGCCCGGGCGGCGAGGGTGTCGGCGTCCTTCACGGTGTAGCGGGGATCGTCGATCACCTGACCCGGGTACCAGTTGTTGCGCACCTCGTGGTCGTCCCACTGGGCGAGGACCGGCACCTGGGCGTTGAAGTCCCGGAGGTTGCGATCGAGCAGGTTGTAGCGGAAGTTCCCGCGGAACTCGGTGAGGGTCTCGGCCACCTTCGCCTTCTCCTCGGTGGTGATGTTGTGCCAGACGGTGCCGTCGCGCAGCGGCACGGCGGCCTGGATCGGCCCGTCGGCGTAGATCGTGTCGCCGCTGAAGAGGAAGAAGTCGGGGTCGCGCAGCCGCATCTCCTCGAAGACGCGGTAGCCGCCGATCTCGGGATTGATGCCCCACCCCTGGCCGGCCAGGTCCCCGGACCACAGGAAGCGCACGTCGTGGCGGCGGGAGACCGGAGTGGTGCGGAAGGTGCCCCGGACCGGCTCGCCGGTGCGGCGCGGGTCGTCCGGGTCGGCGAGGATCACCCGGTAGTGGATCTGGCGGCCGGGCGGCAGGTCGCGCAGGGTGGTGGTGCCCGTGTAGTCGGTGGCGGGGCCGAGGAAGGGGCCGCCGTGCCGCCGCACGCCGTAGCGGAACGACTCGCTCGGGGAGGTGTCCACGTACATCCGCGCGGGCCGGTCGGAGCGGGTCCAGATGGTGGCGGAGTGCGCGGTGATCTCGCCGGACTGGGTCCCCCAGAGCGCGCTCGGGCGGCCGGAGCGGTTGAACGCGGGCGCCGCTCCGGTGGCGGCGGACACGGGCGCGGCGAGCGCGCCGGACAGGGTCAGGCCCACCGGGACGGCGAGGGAGCCGCCGAGCAGGGAGCGTCGGGTGTGCCGCATCGGTGCCATCGGTGCGCCTCCAGGGGCCGGCGGGAACGGGTCGGACCAGTGTGCCGCCGCACACCGGCCCGGCCGCGTCGCCCACGCGAACCCCGGATGAACAGCCGTCAGCTGCTCAGATCACCGGGGGAGTTGCGCTGCGCACCGTGTCCAGGACCACCCGCGAGACCAGCGCCGGGTCGTCGTGCATGGGGACGTGGCCACAGCCCGGCAGCCGGACCAGCCGGGCGCCCGGGACGGTGTGCTTGGCGCGCACCCCCTGGCGGCGCCACAGCAGCCGGTCGTGGACTCCCCAGGCGATCGTGACCGGCAGCCCGGGCACGTCCTCGGTGAACCGCACGGACCCGCCCGCCGCCAGGGTCTGCTCGAAACCGGTCGCGTCGCGCAGGGCCACGGTCTCGGCGACCACGGCCTCGGGCGCACGGCGGCCCGGGGCGGCGTAGATGCTGCTGGTCAGGGCGGCCCGCCCGGCGGCGCTGCGCGAGAGCCGCTCCAGGGCGGGCCGGGGCAGCGCCCGCGCGCCGGCCCGCATCGCCCGGAGGGCGGCGAAGGCGTACCGGCGCTCCCCTTGCGTCCAGAACCCGGCGGGGGACAGGGCCGTCACCGAGCGGGCCAGTCCGGTCCGGCCCATTTCGAGCGCGAGCAGCCCGCCGAGGGAGTTCCCCGCGACGTGCGGGCGGTCGACGCCCAGCGCCGCGCAGAGCGCCCCGAGGGCCGGGGCGACGGTCTCCAGGTCGTACGGGACCCCCTCCGGCAGCGGCGCGGAGGCACCGAAACCGGGCAGGTCGACGGCGATGACGTCGTACTGCCCGGCCAGGATGTCGGTCACGGGGTGCCAGGCCTGGAGGTGGTGGCCGATGCCGTGCAGCAGGAGAAGCGGTTCGCCGGCGCCCTTGCGTTCGTAGGCGACGGTGGCGGTGCGGGGACCCAGCGGCGATTCGATCGTGAAGGAGACCGTGGCGGTCATGCTGCTCCTCGTCGGGTGGACGCGTATGAGACGGACCGTCAGCAACGGTCTACGCCATGATTACCGCCCGGTAGGCCTTGACTACAAGCCTTCAAGGACAGCGAGAACATCCTGTGAACGGCTTGATACGTATGCCCGATCTGCCCGGCAAAGGGATGAGGATTGGTCTTGACCAAGGGATTGTGCCGTCCTATCGTCGCAGGGATAGTGCAGGAACCTTTAATAAACAAGGGCGCGGAACTGCCGCTGGAACACGGCGATTGCAGCGATGGCAGGAGGAGTCAGGGTGGGGACCACGCAGCTCGAATCGGTACCGGAGCCGAAGTACTGGCACCTCAAGACCGTGCTCAGCGAGGCGCTGGACCATGATTTCGCCGTGGGTGAGATCCTGCCGAACGAGCGCGAGCTCGCCGCGCGCTTCGGAGTGGCCCGGGCGACCCTGCGCCAGGCCCTGGAGCAGCTGGAGCTCGAAGGGCGCCTGCAGCGTCGGCGCGGCGTCGGGACCACGGTGGCCCCGCCGCGCGTGGGCGTCGCCGTCGGCAGCGCCCGGCACAGCTGGCCCGGCGAGAGCGCTGACGGCTGGGAGGCCGTGGACACCGCCGAGGCCCTGCCCACCGCCGCCGTCCTGAAGCTCCTCGCGGGCGGCAGCGGGTCCGCCGCCTCTGGCTCCGCCTCCGCCGTCTTCGCCGCCGACCAGCCCGTGCACACCGTGCGCCGGACCCGGGTCACCGAGGGCCAGGTCGTCGCCGCCGAGCTGCTGTACGTGCCGGCCGCCTCCGTGCCCGGCCTCTCCGCCATCGACGCCCCGGCCGGCCCGGCGCGCGCCCGCGCCGTCCTGCGGGAGCTCCAGCGACTCGCCCTCGACGGGCAGGACCGCTCGGTGGAGCTCGGCTCGGCCCGCGCGGACGATGCCAAGGAGCTCGACCGGCTGCCCGGCGCACCGGTGCTGCTCGTCACCACCCGCTACTTCACCGCCGGGGGCACGGCCGCCGTCTCGGTCGCCACGTACCGCGCCGACACCTGCCGGCTCACCTTCGGTGACGAGGGCGTCGAGATCACGGAGACCCGCGTCGCCTCCTGACGCCGTCGCCGCCGTCGCTGACACCGCGCCGCACCGGCCGCCCGCAGACCGCGGGCCCGGTGCGGCGCCGTTCTGCGCCGAGCGAGGACGCGAGCACGCCGCCGACCGGGACGTCGACAACCCCGGCGTCGACAACGGGGACATCGACAACCGGGGCCAGTGAGCCGGGTTCCCGGGAGCGGAGCGGCGGCGGACTCGTACGGGCCGTCAGCGGTGGCCGATGACGCCTACGGGGAGCTGGAAGCCCGGATCGTCCCCCCGAAGCCATGGGCTGGCCGGTCGGCCGGAAGGTCACCGTCGGGCGGTGACCGTCTTCTCCACCGCGAACAGCTCTTCCTCCACGTGGTCCAGCGCCAGCCGCAACGCCCCCGTCGCCACCGCGGCCTCGCCGAGCAGGGACTGTGCCACCCGCGGCGGGCGCAGGCAGTACCGCTCCAGCTCCCGGCGCAGCGGGTCCAGCACTCCGTCCAGCCCGGCCGCCCAGCCTCCGACCACCACCAGCTCAGGGTCCATGGCCAGGACCAGCGCCGCGACGTCGTGCACCAGGCGCTGGATGAACCGCTCAACGGCGGCCACCGCGCGCTCGTCACCGCGCCTGGCCATGGCGAAGACCTCGGCGACGGCCGGCTCGTCCAGCGGGTGCAGCGGTTCGCCGGTCGTGGACAGCAGCCGCTCGGGCGTGACTTCGCGGCCCAGCAGGTGCAGCGCGCCGATCTCGCCGGCCGCCCCGCCGAAGCCCCGGTGCAGCCGGCCGCCGATCAGCGAGCCGGCCCCCGGGCTGAGGCCCGCCATCACGAAGACCATGTCGCCGGTGTCGCGCGCCGCGCCCTTCCAGTGCTCGGCGACGGCCGCGGCGTTCGCGTCGTTCTCCACCTGCACCGGGCAGCGGAACGAACGCCGCAGCCGCTCCCCGAGCGGCAGGCCCGTCCAGCCGGGCAGCGCGGTGCACAGGCGGACGGTGCCGTCCGCCTCCACGATCCCGGGGCTGCCGACCCCCACCGCGCGCAGGGAGTCCCGGGGGATCCCGGCCCGGCGCAGCAGATCGGCCACCGCCGCCCGCACCCGCTCCAGCCGCTCATCGGCCGACGCGTCCTCGGCGACGTCCTTGGTACCGGCGCCGATCACCCGCCCGTCCAGCCCGGACAGCAGCACCGCGATCCGGTGCGAACCGATCTCGATGCCGAGCAGATGGCCCGCCTCCGTCCGGAAGCGGAACCTCCTGGCCGGTCGTCCCTGCCGGCGCGCGCCTTCCTCCGCGTCGGCCGGGGCGACGAGCCCGGTCCCGATCAGCCCCTCCACCACGCCCTCGACGGTCGGCCGGGAGAGCCCGGTCAGCCGGGTCAGGTCGGTGAGGGTCGGCGATCCGGCCGCGCGCAGCGCCCGCAGCACGACGGCGGAATTGATCCGCCGGAGCAGAGAGGGATCCCCGCCGGTCAGCTGCCCCAACGTGTGTCCTCCCAGCTAGCGAGCTTGTCAGCCGGATCGTACTGCGCTCGAGGTGCCGCGGCGAGAAGCGGCCCCCGCATCCGCCCCACCGGCCCCTGTCAGGCGGGAGAGACGAACCCCGACTCGTACGCCATGATGACCGCCTGCGTCCGGTCCCGTGCCCCCAGTTTCGCCAGGATCGCGCTGACATGGGACTTCACCGTCTCCGTGCCGACGATCAGCTCGGAGGCGATCTCCACGTTGGTCAAACCCCGCGCCATCAGCCGCAGCACTGCCTCCTCCCGCTCGGTCAGCGCGGCCCGCTCCAGCACCGCCCGCGCGCCGCGGTTCCCGTACTCCGCGGCCAGGGCCCGCACCGCGGCGGGGAACAGCAGCGTCTCGCCCTCCGCCACCAGCCGTACCGCGTGCACGATCTCCGAGGGCCGCGAGCGCTTCAGCAGGAAGCCGTCCGCCCCCGCCCGCAGTGCCTCGTAGACGTACTCGTCGTTCTCGAAGGTCGTCACGACGAGGATCTTCGGCGGGGAGTCCACGGTCCGCAGTACCGCCCGGGTCGCCTGGATCCCGTCGAGCAGCGGCATCCGCACGTCCATCGCCACCACGTCCGGCCTCAGCTGCCGGACCAGCGGGACCACGGAGGCCCCGTCCGCGGCCTCACCCACCACCTCGATGTCGGGCTGGGCGTCCAGGACGGCGCGCAGACCCGCGCGCACGAGGGGTTCGTCATCGACAAGCAGTACGGTAACCGGCATCCGGTCAGCGTATTCGGTCCAGCGGAAGCCGGACGCGCACCCTCCAACTGCCCTCGAACGGACCGGTCTCGGCCTCCCCGCCCAGCAGCGAGGCCCGCTCCCGCATCCCGCGCAGCCCGCTGCCGCTGCCCGACATCAGCGTGGGCCCCTGCGGCAGCGGATTCGACACCTCCATCTCCAGACGGCGCTTGGTCATCTCGATCCTCACCCGGACGGACACGGAGCCGCAGTGCCGCAGCACATTGGTGAGCGCTTCCTGAAGGATCCGGTACCCCTCCCGGGTGACGGGGCCCGGCAACTTCTCCAGCGGGCCGGTCAGTTGCGCGTCCACCGTCGCCCCGGAGGCCCGGGCCGACTCGAACAGCCGGTCCGCCTCCACCAGCGTCGGCCGCTGCGAAGGCGGCCGCGAGGACTCCCGCAGTACCAGCAGCACCCGCTCCAGATCCTCCAGCGCGGCCCGGCCGGTCTCCTCGATCGCGCTCAGCGCCCGGTCGGTGAACTCCGGGTCGCCGGCGGCGCGGGCGGCGCCCGCCTGCAACACCGCGACCGTCAGCGCGTGCCCGATGGAGTCGTGCAGCTCGCGCGCGATCCTGGTCCGCTCCAGCAGCTGCTCGGTGCGGGCCTCCAGCGCGCTCAGCCGCTCGGCCGCGGAGGGCCCCAGCAGCCGCTGGGCGACCGCGGTGATCAGTTGGCCCAGCAGGGTCACCGAGATGATGAGCAGGATCAGGGGGACCGGGACGAGCAGCGCGGCGGCCCAGCGCGGCGGGGTGAACGGAAGCATGTGGTCCGCCTCGAAGGGGCTCCCGAGCGCGATCGCCACCAGCTCCACGGTCATGAACGGGAGCCACACCGTGGGGAACATGGCGCCTAGGGAGACGACGAGCCGTATCTCCAGCCAGAGCAAGGTCCGCCACCGGTCGCTCCAGCGCGCGGACGCGGCGGTGCTGATGGTGTTCTCGGCGCCGTCCCAGTCGTGCGGGGTGAGCAGGAACCGCGCCTGCAGTCCCTCGGCCAGCCGCACCCACGGCACCAGCCCCAGCGGGATGACGATGAGCAGGGGTACCCACGGCGCCTCGGGCTCTATGAACATCCAGACGGCCAGCATCAGGATCGGCACGCAGAGGTGCAACCAGCGTGAATAGGTCACCGGTTGGAACGGAGCGCGGAGCAGTCGGTACATGCACACATCGTGACAGCACGCAGGTCACGGCCGTCTCCCCCACGTGGGGGATACGGCACCCTCGCATGGGGGAGGAACGGGGGTGGGGCGACGGCGAGTCTTGAGCCATGAACAGCATCGAGATCCGAGAACTGACCAAGGAATACGGCCGTACCCGGGCCGTGGACCACCTCACCTTCGAGGTTCTGCCCGGGCGGGTCACCGGCTTCCTGGGCCCCAACGGCGCCGGCAAGTCCACCACGATGCGCCTGCTGCTGGGCCTGGACCGGGTCACGTCCGGTACGGCCACCATCGGCGGGCAGCGGTTCACCGACTTCCCGGACCCGCTGCACAGGGTCGGCGCGCTCCTGGACGCCCAGGCGGCCCACGGGGGTCGGACCGCCCGGGCCCATCTGGGCTTCCTCGCCGCCGCCAACCGGATCCCCGCGCGCCGGGTGGAGGAGGTGCTGGAGCAGTCCGGGATCGCCTCGGCTGCCAAGCGGCGGATCAAGACCTTCTCACTCGGGATGCGCCAGCGCTTGGGCATAGCGGCCGCCCTCCTGGGCGATCCGGGAGTGCTGCTGCTGGACGAGCCGACGAACGGGCTCGACCCCGAGGGCATCATCTGGGTCCGCGAGCTGATGCGCACGCTGGCCGCCGAGGGGCGCACGATCCTGGTGTCCAGTCATCTGATGTCGGAGACCGCCGCGTTCGCCGACCATCTGGTGGTGCTCGGCCGGGGGAAGCTGCTGGCCGACACCTCGATGGAGGAGTTCATCGACGCCCGCAGTACCCCGAGGGTACGGCTGCGGACCTCCGACCCGGTCCGGCTCCGGGCCGCCCTGGCCCGGGACGGCTTTGAGATGGTCGGCGCCGATGACGGGCGCTGGACCGTCGAGGGCATACAGGCCGAGCGGCTCGGCCCGCTGGCCGCCCGCGAGGGCATTCCGATGCTGGAACTCTCCGACGAGCGGGCCTCACTGGAGCAGGCCTACCTCGACCTCACCGCCGATCACGCCCAGTTCGCCGCCACCCGCTGACCTTCCCCCGTCCCCTCTTCACCCAGGAGGCTTCGCCATGAGCACCGCCCTGCCCACCCGGCCCGTCCTGCTCTCGGAATGGATCAAGATACGGTCCCTGCGCGGCACGTTCGGGTCCCTGATCGCCATCTTGTTCCTCACCACCGGGATCCAGGCGCTCACGGCCGCGGCCATAGGCCAGGCCGAGGAAGGCGCCATGGGGGAGGATCCGCTCCTCGCGGCTTTCTACGGGATCACCTTCGGGCAGATAGCCGCCATGGCCTTCGGCGCGACCGCCCTGTCCTCGGAGTTCCACGACGGAGGCCTGCGCACCTCACTGGTCGCGGTCCCGAACCGGGCGCGCTTCTACCTGTCGAAGATCGCCGTCGTGGCCGGACTCGCCTTCGTGGCGGGCCAGATCACCGGGTTGGCGACGTTCCTGGCCGGCCAGTCGTTCATGGGCGCCCACAGCATCGGGCTGGGGGACCCGGGAACCCTCCGGGCGGTGTTCGGCTGTGGGATGTACCTGACGCTGATGGCCCTGTTCGCGGCGGGCCTGACGGCCGTGCTGCGGAGCGCAACGGCCGTGCTGAGCCTCCTCATACCGTTCGTGCTGATGCTGTCCTTCGTCATCGGCGCGGGTGCCGAGGGCATGGCCGAGTTCCTGCCGGACCGGGCCGGCCAGATGATGATGAGGGCGGAGGCCGGCAGCGTCGTGGGCCACTGGCAGGGCCTCGGTGTGCTGACCCTGTGGGCGGGGGCCGCGGTCATCGGTGGCTGGCTGGCGGTGCGCCGGCGGGACGTGTGACGCCGGGCCAGTTGTCAGTGGTCCCACAGATACTGACGGCATGACCACGGCAGAGCATCTCGACACGATCGACCGGCTCCTGACGCGCGATTTCCCCGAGGTCCAGGGCCGGTCCGAGGTGGGCACCAGCGGCCCCGGCTACCACCTGGCCGAGCTGGGCGCGAGCCGCTGGCACGGGGACGAGGACGCGGCCGACCGGATGGCGGGGGAGGAGCAGGTCTCGGCCGAGTTCGATGCGCTGAGCCTGCGGATGGAGGAGCGCTGGGGGAGGGCCGACCGGTTCAGCCTCAGGAGCCTGAGACTGCGGGCGGAGGGCGAGGAGGCGCCACAGCCCTGGCGGGAGATGGGCGACACCTCCGAGGAACTGCACCTGTGGCGGGCCGGCGACCGCTGGGTCGTGCTCTACGAGGCCCGGTGGGGAGCCGACCACTCGCCCCGGCTGATGGCGGCGGTGACGGTGATCGACCCGCCCTGAACGTCGTCGGTCCGTTGCTCGCCGCTCAGTCCTGCGCGGTCGCTTCGGCGGCCGTGCGGAGGCGGGCGTACTCCTGGGCCATCGACTCCGCGGTCCAGTGGGCGTTGAGGCCGCTGGGGTTGGGGAGGGCCCAGACACGGGTGGAGCCGATCATCCGCTCCTGGGGGCCGATCTGCGCCTTCCTCTCGCCGAAGGCGGTGCGGTAGGCGGTGACGCCGACGACCGCCAGCCACTGGGGGCGCAGGAGCTCCACCTTCGCCGTGAGGATGCGGCCGCCCTCGCGGAACTCCTCGGCGCTCAGTTCGTCGGCCCGGGCGGTGGCGCGGGCCACCACGTTGGTGATGCCGAGCCGGTAGGTCAGCAGCTCTTCCTGCTCGGCGGGGGCCAGCCGGCGCGGGGTGAAGCCGGACAGGTGCAGCACCGGCCAGAAACGGTTGCCGGGGCGGGCGAAGTGGTGGCCCGTCGCGGCGGAGATGAGACCCGGATTGATGCCGCAGAAGAGCACGCGCAGACCGCCCGCGACCACGTCCGGGAGGACGCGGTCGCGGGCGGCGTCGAGCTCGTCGGGGGTCAGAGGATCGACCCCGGCGCGTACCCGGCGGCCTCCGGGTGCTGCTTGGCGATCGCCTCGATACGGGAGATCACCGCCGCGACCTGGTCGCCGGCCGCGCCCGTGAAGGACAGCTTGTCGGCCATCAGCGCGTCGAGCTGAGCCCGGTCCAGCGGCATCCGCTCGTCGGCGGCCAGCTTGTCCAGCAGCTCGTTGCGCTCGGCGCCCTGCTCGCGCATGGCGAGCGCGGAGGCCACCGCGTGCTCCTTGATGACCTCGTGGGCGGCCTCGCGGCCGACACCCGCGCGCACCGCGCCCATCAGCACCTTGGTGGTGGCGAGGAACGGCAGGTAGCGGTCCAGCTCGCGGGCCACGACGGCCGGGAAGGCGCCGAACTCGTCGAGGACCGTCAGGAAGGTCTCCAGCAGGCCGTCGAAGGCGAAGAAGGCGTCCGGCAGGGCCACGCGGCGGACCACGGAGCAGGAGACGTCGCCCTCGTTCCACTGGTCGCCGGCCAGCTCGCCGGTCATCGAGGCGTAGCCGCGCAGGATGACCATCAGGCCGTTCACGCGCTCGCAGGAGCGGGTGTTCATCTTGTGCGGCATCGCCGAGGAGCCGACCTGGCCGGGCTTGAAGCCCTCGGTGACCAGCTCGTGGCCGGCCATCAGGCGGATGGTCTTGGCGATCGAGGACGGCGCGGCGGCCAGCTGCACCAGGGCGGTGACCACGTCGTAGTCGAGCGAGCGGGGGTAGACCTGGCCGACGGAGGTGAAGGCCTCCGCGAAACCGAGGTGGGCGGCGATCCGCTGCTCCAGGTCGGCCAGCTTGGCGGCGTCGCCGCCCAGCAGGTCCAGCATGTCCTGGGCGGTGCCGACCGGGCCCTTGATCCCGCGCAGCGGGTAGCGGCCGAGCAGGTCCTCCAGGCGGGCGTAGGCGACCAGCAGCTCGTCGGCGGCGGTGGCGAAGCGCTTGCCCAGGGTGGTGGCCTGCGCGGCCACGTTGTGGGAGCGGCCGGCCATGACCAGCTCGGCGTGCTCGCCGGCCAGCTTGCCGAGGCGGGCGAGGACGGCGACCGTACGGTCACGGGCCAGTTCCAGGGAGAGCCGGATCTGGAGCTGCTCGACGTTCTCGGTGAGGTCGCGCGAGGTCATGCCCTTGTGGACGTGCTCGTGGCCGGCGAGGGCGTTGAACTCCTCGATCCGGGCCTTCACGTCGTGGCGGGTGACCTTCTCGCGCTCGGCGATGGAGGCGAGGTCGACCGTTTCCAGGACGCGCTCGTAGTCGGCGAGGGCGGCGTCCGGTACCTCGATACCGAGGTCCTTCTGGGCGCGCAGGACGGCGAGCCACAGCCGCCGCTCCAGCGTCACCTTGTACTCGGGGGACCACAGGACGGCGAGCTCCGCGGAGGCGTAGCGGCCGGCCAGGACATTGGGGATGCGGGGCTTGGCTGTCACGTGGAGTGATTCTACTTGGGCCGCCGCTGTGTCTTTACGCAGGTAGGGAGCCCGTCTCGGATTGTGGATTGCTACGAGAGCCGGTCGGCGGCGGAAGCGTCGTGCGGCAGCAGTTCCGGCCGCTTGGGCGGGCGGCCGTCACCGCTGGAGCGGCCGGTGAGCCGGCGGCCTATCCAGGGGAGCAGGTGCCGGCGGGCGAAGCTCAGGTCCTGGGAGCGGCGGACCGCCCAGCCCGGCGCCGCGGTGGGCGCCAGCGCGGTGCGCCAGTCCTCTTCGGGCGGCAGTCCGAGGGTCTGCCAGACGGCCTCGGCCACCCGGCGGTGGCCCTCGGCGGTCAGGTGCAGCCGGTCCACGTCCCACATGCGGGGGTCCGCGAGCGCGGGAGCCCCGTACAGGTCCACGACGAGCGCGCCGTGCCGGTCGGCGAGTTCCTCGATGATGCCGAAGAGCTCCTCCATGCGCGGCCGGAACCGGTCCATCACCGGACCGTTGCGGCCGGGGGAGCGCATCAGGACCAGCTGTCGGCAGGAGGGCGCGAGGAGGGCCACGGACTCCTCCAGGTGCGCGCGCACCCTGCCCATGTCGACCTTGGGGCGCAGGGCGTCGTTGAGCCCGCCGACCAGGGTCACGAGGTCGGCGCCCATGGTCGCCGCCACCGGCGCCTGTTCCCCGGCTATCTGGCCGATCAGCTTCCCGCGGACCGCGAGGTTCGCGTACCGGAAGCCGGGCTCGCGGGCGGCCAGCCGGGCGGCGAGCAGATCGGCCCAGCCCCGGTAGGAGCCGTCGGGCAGGCCGTCCGACATGCCCTCGGTGAAGGAGTCGCCGACCGCGACGAAACTGGTGTAAGACGCATTCATCTCCATGGCGGAAGAGATGTTACCGCGCGGTACCGCCGCCCCGCCCGGGGCGGCGGTACCTGATGTGCCGAGCTGCGCCGATGCGATCAGGCCCGGCCCGGCGAGGCCCGGCCCCGGCTCACGCGGAGGCGGGCCGGTCGAACAGCTCGCGCAGTACGTCCTCCATCGTCACCAGCCCCGTCATGGCGCCGTCCGCACCGAGCACCGCCGCCAGATGCGTACGGCTGCGCCGCATCGCGGTCAGCACGTCGTCCAGCGGGGTCTCCGCCCGTACCTGCGCGATCGGCCGCAGCGCGGGCACCGGGAACGGCTCCTCCCGCTCCGTCGCGTCCGCGTCCAGGGCGTCCTTGACGTGCAGGTAGCCGAGGATCCGCTGCTCCGCGTCGAGCACCGGGAAGCGGGAGTACCCCGACTCGGCGGACAGCCGCTCCAGCCCCGCCGGCGTGATGCCGGCCCGGGCCGAGACCACCCGGCCCGAGGGCAGCACCACGTCGGTGACCGGCCGCCGCCCCAGCTCCAGCGCGTCGTACAGGCGCTCGCTCGCCCGGTCGTCGATCAGCCCCGCCGCGGAGGAGTCCTTCACGATCCGGGCCAGCTCGTCGTCCGAGAAGGTCGCTCCGACCTCGTCCTTCACCTCCACCCGCAACAGCCGCAGCAAGGTGTTGGCGAACGCGTTGATCGCGAAGATCACCGGCCGCAGCGCCCGCGCCAGGGTCACCAGCGGCGGCCCCAGCGCCAGCGCGGTGCGCACCGGCTCCGCCAGCGCCACGTTCTTCGGCACCATCTCGCCGAAGAGCATGTGCAGGTACGTGGCCAGCGCCAGCGCCACCACGAAGGAGATCGCGTGCGTCACGCCGGACGGCACCCCGACCGCGTCGAGCAGCGGGCTCAGCAGGTGCGCGATGGCCGGCTCGGCCACCACACCCAGCACGAGGGTGCACAGCGTGATGCCCAGCTGCGCCGCCGCCATCAGCGCCGACACGTGCTCCAGGCCCCACAGCACGGCGCGGGCCCGCCGGTCGCCCTGTTCGGCGTACGGCTCGATCTGGCTGCGCCGCACCGAGATCAGCGCGAACTCCGCCCCGACGAAGAAGGCGTTGACGGCCAGGGTCGCCAGGCCGATGAGCAGTTGGATCGCGGTCATCGGGTCCCCTCCGCGTCTTCGTCGTCAGCGGACTCGACCGGCACGTGCAGCAGCACCCGCGCGGCCCGGCGCCCGCTCGCGTCCACCACGTCCAGGTGCCAGCCGTCCAGCTCCAGGCTGTCGCCGACGGCCGGGATCCGGCCGAGCTCGGTCGCTATCAGACCGGCCAGCGTCTCGTACGGGCCCTCGGGCACCCGCAGTCCGATCCGCCGCAGCTGGTCGGTGCGCGCGGCGCCGTCGGCGGAGTAGAGCGCGCGCCCCGAGGCGTCCGTACCGGCCGGGGCCAGGTCCGGGGTCTCGTGCGGGTCGTGCTCGTCGCGGACCTCGCCCACGACCTCCTCGACGATGTCCTCCAGCGTGACCACGCCGGCGGTGCCGCCGTACTCGTCGATCACCACGGCCATCGTCTGCCGGCCCGACAGCCGGTCCAGCAGCCGGTCCACGGTCAGCGACTCCGGTACGAGGAGGGGCTCGCGCAGCAGCTGCGAGACGGCGGTGCGGTGCCGCTCCTCGGCGGGCAGGGCCAGGACGTCCTTGATGTGGACGGTGCCCACGACGGAGTCGAGGCCGCCCCGGTAGACCGGGAAGCGCGACAGGCCGGTGGCCAGCGTCGCGTTCGCCACGTCCTCGGCGGTGGCCTGAAGGTCGAGGGCGGTGACCTGGACGCGCGGGGTCATCACGTTCTCCGCGGTCAGGTCGGCCAGGTTCAGGGTCCGCACGAACAGCTCGGCGGTGTCCTTCTCCAGCGCGCCCGCCTTGGCGGAGTGCCGCGCCAGCGCGACCAGCTCCTGCGGGCTGCGCGCCGAAGCCAGCTCCTCGGCCGGCTCCAGGCCGAGCCGGCGCACCATGTGGTTCGCGGTGGTGTTCAGGTGCCCGATGAGCGGCCCGAACGCGCGGCTGAAGAGCCGCTGCATGGTGGCCACGCGCTTGGCGACGGCCAGCGGGGAGGAGATCGCCCAGTTCTTCGGCACCAGCTCGCCGACGACCATCAGGACGACGGTCGTCAGCGCGGTGCCGAGGACCAGGGCGGTGGAGGAGGCGGCGCCGGGCGACAGCCCCATCGCCTGGAACGGGCCCTTCAGCAGGGCGGCGATCGAGGGCTTGGAGATCATGCCGATGACCAGGCCGGTCACGGTGATGCCGAGCTGTGCGCCGGAGAGCTGGAACGTCAGGCTGCGGACGGCGACGAGGGCGCTCTCCGCGCCGCGCTCACCGCGCTCGACGGCCTGTTCGAGCTCGCTGCGCTCGACGGTCGTCAGCGAGAACTCCGCCGCGACGAAGACTCCACAGGCGAGGCAGAGCAGCAGCGCCACGATGAGCAGGAGCACTTCGGTCATCGGTCGGTCACCTCCGTCCCATGATCGGTCAGGCGGAGGGGGAGCGCGCGATGTCGGCTGCGGCGGTGTCGGGTACTGGGAGGCTCGCCCATGGGCGGACGCTCACACCTTTCGATCGGAGGACGGTTCGAACAGCTGCACACATGGTAAAGGACGGGCAAAGGAGATGACTCGTCCTTCGTACCGGCCACGGGCTAGTCGGCGCCGTAACCCCGGCGGGCCGTGCCGAGCACGCAGTACGAGGACGGCAGCGCGGGTCCGCCCTCCGGGATCCGGACGCCGCGCACGGCCGTGACCGTGAACCCGGCCGCCTCGATGGCGGCCAGCGGATCGCGCGCGGTGTGACAGCCGCCGCACAGCCGAGGCCACACGGTCCGGTCCAGGACGCGCTGGAAGGCGGCCATGCCCCGGCCGGGGGCGCGGCCGTGCTCGAAGAAGCGCAGCTCCCCGCCCGGGCGCAGGACGCGGTGGAGCTCGGAAAGGGAGCGCGGCAGGTCCCGTACCGAACACAGCACGAGCGAGGCCACCGCCGCGTCGAAGGACTCGCTCTTGACCGGCAGGGCCTCGGCGGCGCCCGGCACCACGTCGACGGGGACCTCGACGCGCAGCCCCGCCTCCACGGCGTGCCGGCGCAGGACCCGCTCCGGCTCGACCGCGACGACCTCGGACACGGCGCGGGGGTAGTGCGCGAAGTTGAGGCCGTTGCCCGCGCCGATCTCGATGACCCGGCCGCTCAGCCCGGCCAGGAGTTCCTCGCGGATCCTCCCGACCCCGGCGCGGGAGTCGGCTTCGACGCTCATCCGGGCGTAGAAGCGGGCGAACAGCGGATGGTGGACCGGATCCTGCGTAGGGCGGCTGCGACGGAGCACGGAACCTCCTCATGCGGACGGGGCGCGTACTGCCATTTTTCCCCGCCGGTGTCGGCTCATCCCGGCAGCGCCGCACGGCCGCGCGGCGCTGCCGCCGGGTCCTGCGGGCCCGGCCGCGCGCGCCGCGAGCGCCGGGTCAGGCCGGCCAGGCGGAGCGGAAGGCCTCCGGGGACCAGGTGCCGTGCAGGCGCGGGGCCAGCCAGCCGGCGGCCGAGGCGCGGAACGCCTCGGGGGACAGCGCGCCCGAGCCCTCGGGGACGGCGCCCAGCAGCGGCAGCCCCGAGGAGCCGGGCAGGTCGGCCAGGTTGCAGCGGCAGGCCAGGTCCGGGGCGGCCGGCCAGCTGCCGATCACCACGCCCAGCCCCGTCAGCTCCCGCGCCCGCAGGGCCTCGGCCGTCAGGGTCGTGGAGTTGAGGGTGCCGAGGGCCGCCGGGGCGACGACCAGCACCGGCGCCGCGAGCAGCCGCGCCGCGTCGGCCAGCGTGTGGCCCGCCTCGTCGAAGCGGACGAGGAGCCCGCCGGCGCCCTCCACCAGGACCAGGTCGTGGTCCAGGGAGAGCCGCCGCGCCGCCTCCGCGATCCGCGCGGGGGAGAGCGTGGGCAGCCCGGCGCGCCGGGCCGCCGTGTCCGGGGCCAACGGTTCCGGGTAGCGGGCCAGTTCCAGCGCCGTCACCGCCGGCCCCGCCAGCCGGACCACTTCCGCCGCGTCCCCGGGTTCCGCCGGCCCCACGCCCGTCTGGGCGGGCTTGAGGACCGCGACCGAACGGCCGGCGGCCACGGCGGACGCCGCGATCGCCGACGTGACGACCGTCTTGCCGATCTCCGTGCCCGTTCCGGATATGAAGACGACCGGCATGTCAGCCCTCCTTCGCCGCGGCGCACACCGCGCGGCAGATGCGGGCCACGTCGGCGTCGCCCGTGACGAACGGCGGCATCGTGTAGATCAGGTCGCGGAACGGGCGCACCCAGACGCCCTCCCGGACCGCCGCCCGGGTGGCGGCCGCCATGTCGACGGCGTGGTCCAGTTGCACCACGCCGATCGCGCCCAGCACCCGGACCTCCCGCACGCCGGGCAGGTCCGCGGCCGGGGCCAGCCCTTCCAGGAGGCCCGCCTCGATGCGCTTGACCTCGCGCTGCCAGTCCTGGCCGAGGAGGAGGTCGATCGAGGCCGAGGCCACCGCCGTGGCCAGCGGGTTGCCCATGAAGGTCGGTCCGTGGGCCAGTACCGGGACCTCGCCCTCGGAGATCCCGTCGGCCACCCGCGGCGTGCACAGGGTCGCCGACAGGGTGAGGTAGCCGCCGGTCAGGGCCTTGCCGAGGCACATCACATCGGGGGTGATCCCCGCGTGGTCGGCCGCGAACAGGGCGCCGGTGCGGCCGAAACCGGTCGCGATCTCGTCCAGGACGAGCAGGATCCCGTACTCGTCGCACAGCTCGCGCAGCACCCGAAGGTAACCGGGGTTGTGGAAGCGCATGCCGCCCGCGCCCTGCACCACCGGCTCCACGATCACGGCCGCCAGCTCGTCCGCGTGCGCGGCGATCAGGGAGCGCAGGTGGTCGGCGTACGCCGGGTCCACCGGGGCGTCGAAGCCGCCGGGCGGGGCGTCCGCGAAGACCTGGCGGGGCAGGGCCCCCGACCAGAGCTCGTGCATGCCGCCCTCGGGGTCGCAGACGGCCATCGGCTGCCAGGTGTCCCCGTGGTAGCCGCCCCGCCAGGTCAGCAGCCGGGTCTTGCCGGGCCGGCCGATGGAGCGCCAGTACTGGAGGCACATCTTGACCGCGACCTCGACCGCGACCGAGCCCGAGTCGGCGAGGAAGACGTGCTCCAGGCCAACCGGGGTGATCTCGACCAGCTTCGCGGCGAGCCGGACGGCGGGCTCATGGGTGAGCCCGCCGAACATCACGTGTGACATCCGGCCGAGTTGAGCGGTCGTCGCCTCGTTCAGCGCCGGGTGGTTGTAGCCGTGGATCGCCGACCACCACGAGGACATGCCGTCGACCAGCTCTTCGTGGCCCTCTACGGGCTCGGCCATCCGCAGCCGGACCCCCGAGGCGGAGGAGACGATCAGCGGCTCCTGCCGCCCGGGCATCGGGCCGTACGGGTGCCAGACGTGCTGCCGGTCCAGCGCGAGCAGTTCGGCGGCCGGCAGCGCCTCGTACGGATGGGACCGCTCAGGCATTCGGGGCGAGATCCGTCCCCGCGCCGCGACGGCGTACCGCCACCAGGTCCGAGCGCACCTCGCCCGCGTCGGCCTGGGCGGGCGCCGCGTCGTGGCCCGAGCAGCCGCCGCACGCCGACCCGCAGCCCGCCGCGGCCGGAACCGCCCCGGAGCCGGAAGCGGAGCCGCATGCCCCGCCCGCGGGCGCCGCCGCCACTGCGGCCGTCGCCTCGGAGCGGTGCGCGGGAAGGGTCGTCGTACCGGCGCCCTCCACCTCGAAACCGGCGTCCGCGATCATGTCGAGGTCGGCCTGACCGGCCTGGCCCTCACTGGTGAGGTAGTCGCCGAGGAAGATCGAGTTGGCCAGGTGGAGCGCCAGCGGCTGCATCGTGCGCAGGTGCACCTCGCGGCCGCCCGCGATCCGGACCTCCACGTCGGGGCAGACGAAGCGGACCATCGCGAGGATGCGCAGCGCGCGCTGCGGGGTGAGGTTCCACTCCTTGGCGAGCGGGGTGCCCTCGAAGGGGATCAGGAAGTTGACCGGCACCGAATCGGCGTCGAGCTCGCGCAGCGCGTAGACGACGTCGATCAGGTCCTCGTCGCTCTCGCCCATGCCCGCGATCAGGCCCGAGCAGGCCGACAGGCCGGCGGCGTGCGCCTTCTGCACGGTGTCGACGCGGTCGGCGTACGTGTGGGTCTTGGTGATCTCCCCGTACGTCGCCTCGGAGGTGTTGAGGTTGTGGTTGTACGCGTCCGCGCCCGCGTCGCGCAGCCGCTCCGCCTGGCCGTCCGAGAGCAGGCCGAGGCACGCGCAGACCTCGACGCCCTCGTTGCCCTCCTTGATGGCCTCGATGGTCTTGCCGACCCGGTCCACGTCCCGGTCCGTCGGACCGCGCCCGCTCGCCACCAGACAGACCCGCTTGGCACCGCCCGCGACCCCGGCCGCGGCGGCCTGGGTGGCCTCCTCCGGCTTCAGCCAGGTGTACTTGAGGATCTCCGCCTTCGATCCCAGACGCTGGGAACAGTAGGAGCAGTCCTCGGGGCAGAGCCCGGATTTCAGGTTGACGAGGTAGTTCAGCTTGACCCGACGTCCGAACCACTGGCGGCGCACCTTGCCGGCCGCGGCCACAACATCGAGCAGTTCGTCGTCCGAGGTCGCCAGCACGGCGAGCGCCTCTTCGCGGGTCGGCAGCTCACGCCGCAGTCCCTTGTCCACCAGGGTGTTCAGCAGGTCCATGGTCCGAATCCTGGACCACACGACCACTCCCGGCCAAGGAGAGATCGGACAACATGGCCTGTTTGGAGTGTGTGTATCACCACACATGACACAGAGGTCACGCCCACTAGGGTCGTTCGCAGGTCTGTGGACAGCCGACAAAACGCGAGGACGCCGCCGATGCCCCAGCACACCCCCGACGCCGCGGCCGCCGAGCCCGGCCCGGCCCCGGACGTCTTCGCCTGGATCGACGACGCCGAGCGGGCGCGCGAGCGGGCGGGGCTGGTCCGCACGCTGCGCCCGCGCCCGGCCTCCTCACCGCTGCTGGACCTCGCGAGCAACGACTACCTCGGTCTGTCCCGGCACCCGGAGACGGTCCGGGGCGCGCGGGAGGCCGCCGAGCGCTGGGGCGCCGGGGCCACCGGATCGCGGCTCGTCACCGGTACGACCGAGCTCCACGCCGAGCTGGAGCGGGAGCTCGCCGACTTCTGCGGCTTCGAGGCCGCGCTGGTGCTGTCCTCCGGTTACGCCGCCAACCTGGCCGCCGTGACCGCGCTCAGCGACCGGGGCACCCTGGTCGTATCCGATGCCGGGAACCACGCCTCGATCGTCGACGGCTGCCGCCTCTCGCGCGCCGAGACCGCCGTCGTCCCGCACGCCGACGTGGCCGGCGCGCGCAAGACGCTGGCCGCGCACACGGGCCGGGCCCTGCTGGTCAGCGACTCCGTGTTCTCCGTCGACGGGGACGCCGCCCCGCTCGCCGGGTACGCGGCCGCCTGCCGGGAGCAGGGCGCGGCCCTGATCGTGGACGACGCGCACGGGCTGGGCGTCCTGGGCGAGGGCGGGCGCGGCGCGCTGCACGCGGCCGGGCTCGCCGGCGCGCCCGGGGTGGTCGCCACGCTGACCCTGTCGAAGTCGCTGGGCAGCCAGGGCGGCGCGGTGCTCGGGCCGGCCAAGGTGATCCGGCACCTGATCAACACCGCCCGTACCTTCATCTTCGACACCGGGCTCGCCCCGGCCGCCGCCGGAGCGGCGCTGGCGAGCCTGCGCCTGCTGCGGCGGGAACCGGAACGGGCCGGCCTGGCCCGCGAGGTGGCCGCCGCGCTGTACGGACGGCTCACCGCGTCCGGCCTGACCGCGGCCCGGCCGGACGCGGCCGTGGTGTCGGTACGGGCCCCGTCGGCTCCGGCGGCACTGCGCTGGGCCGCCGACTGCCGCGAGGCGGGTCTGTCCGTGGGGTGCTTCCGGCCGCCGTCGGTGCCGGACGGGGTGTCCCGGCTGCGGCTGACCGCTCGGGCCGATCTCACGGGGGACGAGATCGACCGGGCCGTCGAGACGATCCTGCGGACCGCTCCGGCCGGAGCCACGGACCGGTAGGCGGGGCTCTTACGCGAGCACGTCCGCCCGGACACAGGCGAGGAAGCCGTCCCAGGCCGGCCCGGTGAAGAGCACGGCCGGGCCGTCCGCTTGTTTGGAGTCGCGGACGGCCAGCAGGCCGCCGCGGAGGGCGGCCGTTTCCACACAGTTGTTCATTCCGGTGCTGCGACTGCTCCGCAGCCACCGCGCACTGCTCAGAAGTCCGCTGGTGGATAACGGGGTTGCGGACACGGGAGTGCCTCCTTACGCGTCGTCAGCGAGTGAGCTGATCAGATCCGACGAGTCACGGGGCGGGAGGGCGTGGGCCTGGATCGCGCGGAACGCGGCGCTGTAGGCCTCGATGTCTTCCTTCCGCTCCAGATAGAGGCTACTCGTCAAATGGTCGAGTACCACCACATCCAGATCGGCGATGTCCGGAAATGAAAAGATGACGAAGGGTCCGGTCAGACCGAGATGGCCCCCCACACTGAACGGCAGCACCTGTAGACATACTTGGGGCAGCTCCGTCACCTCGCTCAGGTGCCGCAGCTGCTCGGCCATCACCCCCGGCCCGCCGATCTGCCGCCGCAGCACCGCCTCGTCCAGCACCGCGCTCAGCTCCAGCGGCGGATCCGCCCGCAGCACCGACTGCCGGGCCAGCCGTACGTCGACCAGCGCGTCCACCTTCGGCTCCGGCAGCCCGCCCAGCGCCGCCCGGGTCACGGCCCTGGCGTAGTCCGGGGTCTGCAACAGACCGGGCACCACGGACAGTTCCACGGTCCGGGCCGAGCGGGCGCCGGCCTCCAGGCTGATGAAGTCCCGGTACTCCTGCGGCAGCAGCCCCCGGTAGTCGTGCCACCACTCGCGGCCCCGCCCGGCGCCCGCCCCCGGCCCGGGCCCGGCCGCCGAGGCCGACAGGGCCTCCAGCAGCGCGCGCTGCTGGGCGCTGACCACGTCCCCGTAGACGTCGAGGAGCGACCGGATGTCCTCCGGTTTGACCCCGCTGCGCCCCGTCTCGATGCGGCTGACTTTCGACTGGTGCCACCCGACCATCCGGGCCGCCTCACCACTGGTGAGTCCGGACCGGTCGCGCAGGGCGCGCAACTCCTCGCCGAGCTTGCGCCGACGCACCGCGGGACCGTGCTGCATACCCGCTCTCCTTCCACCGGCACGGCTCGCACCGGTCTTCCGTCCAAATACGCTCTTCCGTAGCAGAGTTCACCGCATTGAGCGACAGATATATGCAGGTCTTGGGAGAACGGCAACAACAGCGGGACGATGGGTGGCACTCTGGCGCTCAGCACAGATCCGGGACGGCTCCGCCCCGGTGGGAAAGGGACGTCGTCATGGCAGATCAGCAGGAAGCCTCCATCACTCTGCCGAGCGACCCAGCCTCGGTCGCCGCCGCCCGCCGCTACGTCGCGGAGGTGCTGGGCGAGTGGGGACTGCCCGAGGACGCCCAGATCGCCGACTCCGTCCGGCTGATCGTCTCGGAGCTCGCGACCAATTCCGTCCAGCACACCTTCGGGCAGTCGCCCACCTTCACCGTCGAGGTGCGGCTGGAGCGCGGGGAATGGCTCCGCGTCGGGGTGACCGACAGTCATCCGCGCTGGCCGAGGCGCCTCCCGGCCGCAGTGCAGCAGGACAACGGCCGCGGGATGGTCATCATCCGCTGGCTCGCGGCCGAGGCGGGCGGGCGGCTCTCCGTCTGTCCCACCGAGGACGGCGGCAAGACGGTGTGGATCGCGCTCCCCTGGACCGTGGACGCCCCGGCCGAGAGCTCCGTCACCGGCTGCTGAAATGCTGCGGGACCCCGGCGGGACCCCGGCGGGACCCCGGTGGGACCCCGGTGGGACCCCCGGCGGGCGCCGGGCCCGGGCGGGCGTGCGCCGGACTCAGGGAACCTCCCCGAAACCTGGGTTAACCCAGCCGAAAAACGGGCGCCTTAGCGTGGCCGCCACGGCTCTTCACCAATGATCACCCATGAGTGTGCAAAGCGGCGGTGGTGGGGACGGAAAGCCTTTCCCCGCGTTGGGCAAGACACGCTTGGCTCGGATATGCGCAGGTCAACAAAGTGTTGACGGCCCATAGGGTCGGCTCGGCGCGACGTTGATCATGTCCCGGAAGCTTGGTGAATTCGAGTGCAATTGACACCGCACGAGCAGGAGAGACTGCTCATCCACGTGGCCGCCGACGTTGCGGAGAAGCGAAAGGCGCGCGGGGTCCGCCTCAACCATCCCGAGGCGATCGCCCTCATCACCTCCCACATCCTCGAAGGGGCCCGCGACGGCCGCACGGTGGCCGAGCTGATGGCCTCCGGCCGTACGGTGCTCGGCCGCGAGGAGGTCATGGAGGGGATTCCCGAGATGATCCACGACGTCCAGGTCGAGGCGACCTTCCCGGACGGCACCAAGCTCGTCACCGTCCACGACCCGATCGTCTGAAGAGGAGCACCCGCATGATCCCCGGCGAAATCCGCTACGGGGACGGCCCGGTGCGCCTCAACGAAGGCCGCCCCGTCACCCGCGTCACCGTGCTCAACGCCGCCGACCGGCCCGTCCAGGTCGGCTCCCACTACCACTTCGCCGAGGCCAACCCGGGCCTCGACTTCGACCGCCGGGCCGCGCACGGCCTGCGGCTCAACATCGCCGCCGGGACCGCCGTCCGCTTCGAGCCGGGCATCCCGGTCTCCGTGGAACTCGTACCCCTGGGCGGGCTGCGCACCGTCCCGGGGCTGCGCGGCGAGACCGGGGGGCCGCTCGATGGCTGAGCTCTCCCGTCCCGTGTACGCCGACCTCTTCGGGCCGACGGCCGGCGACCGGATCCGGCTCGCCGACACCGACCTCTTCGTCGAGATCGAGCGGGACCTCAGCGGCGGACCCGGACGCTCCGGCGACGAGGCCGTGTTCGGCGGCGGCAAGGTCATCCGCGAGTCCATGGGCCAGGCCCGCACGACCCGCGCCGAGGGCGCCCCCGACACCGTGATCACCGGGGTCGTCGTCCTCGACCACTGGGGCATCGTGAAGGCCGACCTCGGCATCCGCGACGGCCGGATCTGCGGCATCGGCAAGGCCGGCAACCCCGACACCATGGACGGGGTGGACCCGGCCCTGGTGATCGGCCCCGAGACCGAGATCATCGCGGGCAACGGGAAGATCGTCACCGCCGGGGCCATCGACGCCCACGTGCACTTCATCTCCCCGACCGTCATCGAGGAGGCCCTCGCCTCCGGCATCACCACCCTCGTCGGCGGCGGCACCGGCCCCGCCGAGGGCACCAAGGCCACCACCGTCACGCCCGGACCCTGGCACCTGGCCCGGATGTTCGCCGCGCTGGAGGCCTACCCCGTCAACATCGGGCTGCTCGGCAAGGGCAACACCATGTCCCGCGAGGCCATGCACTCCCAGCTGCGCGGCGGCGCCCTCGGATTCAAGATCCACGAGGACTGGGGTGCGACCCCCGCCGTCATCGACGCCTGCCTGAGCGTGTGCGAGGAGACCGGAGCCCAGGTCGCCATCCACACCGACACGCTCAACGAGGCCGGCTTCGTCTCCGACACCGTCGCCGCCATCGCCGGCCGGACCATCCACTCGTACCACACCGAGGGGGCGGGCGGCGGGCACGCGCCCGACATCATCACCGTGGTCTCGGAGCCCAACATACTGCCCAGCTCCACCAACCCGACCCGGCCGCACACCGTCAACACCGTCGAGGAACACCTCGACATGCTGATGGTCTGCCACCACCTCAACCCGGCCGTCCCCGAGGACCTCGCCTTCGCAGAGTCCCGGATCCGGCCCTCGACCATCGCCGCCGAGGACGTCCTGCACGACCTCGGCGCCATCTCCATCATCTCCTCCGACTCCCAGGCCATGGGCCGGGTCGGCGAGGTCGTGCTGCGCACCTGGCAGACCGCCCACGTGATGAAGAAGCGGCGCGGCTTCCTGCCCGGGGACGGACCCGCCGACAACCAGCGGGCCCGCCGCTACGTCGCCAAGTACACGATCAACCCCGCCGTGGCCCAGGGACTCGCCCGCGAGATCGGCTCCGTCGAGACCGGCAAACTCGCCGACCTGGTGCTGTGGAACCCCGCCTTCTTCGGGGTCAAGCCCGAGCTGGTGATCAAGGGCGGCCAGATCGCCTACGCGCAGATGGGCGACGCCAACGCCTCCATCCCGACCCCGCAGCCCGTACTGCCGCGGCCGATGTTCGGCAGTCACGGGCGGGCGCCCGGGCTGAACTCCGTCAACTTCACGGCACAGGCCGCGCTCGACGACGCGCTGCCCGAACGGCTCGGACTGGGCAAGGAGTTCGTGGCCATCGAGAGCACCCGCAAGGTGAGCAAGGCGGACATGCGCAACAACGACGCCATGCCCCGGGTCGAGGTCGACGCCGACACCTTCACCGTCAGCATCGACGGCGAGGTCGTGGAGCCGGCGCCCGCGGCCGAACTGCCCATGGCACAGAGATACTTCCTCTTCTGATGCCCTCCAGCCTCGCCGCCCTGCTCGTCCTCGCGGACGGCCGCTTCCCCGCCGGAGGGCACGCCCACTCCGGCGGGGCGGAGGCCGCCTGCGCGGCGGGCCGCATCCACGACGCCGCCACCCTGGCCGAGTTCTGCCGCGGCCGCCTGCACACCGCGGGCCTGGTCGCCGCCGGGCTCGCCGCGGCCGCCGCCCTCGGACTCGACCCGGCGGAGCTCGACGCCGCCGCCGACGCCCGCACCCCGTCACCCGCCCTGCGCACCGCCGGGCGCCGGCTCGGCCGGCAGCTGATGCGGGCCGCCCGGGCCACCTGGCCCGCGCCCGAACTCGACGCGCTGGCCGCCGCGTTCCCGCGAGGGGCCCACCAGCCCGTGGTGCTCGGCCTCACGGCCCGGGCCGCCGGGCTCGGGCCGCTCGACGCCGCGCACGTGGCCGCGTACGAGAGCGTCGGCGGGCCCGCCACCGCGACCGTACGGCTGCTGGGCCTCGACCCCTTCGAAGCCAGCGGGGTCCTCGCCCGGCTCGCCCCCGAACTCGACGCCGTCGCCGCCGAGGCGGCGGCGGCCGCCCGGCGCGCCCGGACGGAGGGCACGGAGGCGCTGCCCGACGCCTCCTCGCCCCTGCTGGAGATCGCGGCGGAAATCCATGCCGACTGGCCGGTACGCCTGTTCGCGTCCTGAGCCACCCCCCAAGGAGACCCCCATGCACCTCGACCACGGCGTGACCTTCCCGCACCGCCACACCCACAGCGCCGAGCCCCTCCGGGCCGACGGCACCCGCCGCGCCCTGCGCATCGGCCTCGGTGGCCCCGTCGGCTCCGGCAAGACCGCGACCGTCGCCGCGCTCTGCCGGGCCCTGCGCGCCGAACTGTCCATGGCCGTCGTCACCAACGACATCTACACCCGCGAGGACGCCGAGTTCCTGCTCCGCGAGGCCGTCCTGCCGCCCGAGCGGATCACCGCCGTCGAGACCGGGGCCTGCCCGCACACCGCCATCCGCGACGACATCTCCGCCAATCTGGAGGCCGTCGAGGAACTGGAGGAGGCCTTCCGGGAGCACGCACCGCTCGACCTGATCCTCGTCGAATCCGGCGGGGACAACCTCACCGCCACCTTCTCCCGGGGCCTCGTCGACGCCCAGATCTTCGTCATCGACGTGGCCGGCGGCGACGACATCCCGCGCAAGGGCGGCCCCGGCGTCACCACCGCCGACCTGCTCATCGTCAACAAGACCGACCTCGCCCCGCACGTCGGCTCCGACCTCGGCCGGATGGCCCGCGACGCCGCCGAGAAGCGCGGCGAACTGCCCGTCGCCTTCCAGTCCCTGCGCGGCCCCGAGGGCGTTGCCCCGGTGGCCTCGTGGATCCGCGAGCGGTTCGCCGCCTGGGCCGTACGGTGACCAGCGCGCCCCCCGCCACCCCCGTCCCGGCGGGGGTGCGGGCCACCGCCCGGATCCGCGCCACCGCCGACGGCCGGGGCGGCACCGCCCTGCCGCTCCTCACCGGGGAAGGGCCGCTCGCGCTGCGCCGCACCCGGGGGGAGGGCGCCGAGGCCGGGGTCATGCTGGTCGGCGCGATGAGCGCCCCGCTCGGCGGGGACCACCTCGCCGTCGAGGCGGACGTCGGCGCGGGGGCCCGGCTGGCACTGGCGACGGCGGCGGCCACCCTGGCACTGCCCGGCCGTGGCGGTGAGCCCGCGCGGTACGACGTACGTCTGACGCTCGAAGGGGACGCGGCCCTGCGGTGGCTGCCGGAGCCGCTGGTCTCCGTACGCGGCAGCGACCTGCGGGTCCGCACCCGGGCCGAGCTCGCCCCCGGGGCCCGGCTGCTGCTGCGCGAGGAGCAGGTGCTGGGCCGCGCGGGGGAGCCGGGGGGCCTGCTGCGCAGCCGGCTCACCGTCACCCGCGCGGGCCGCCCGCTGCTGGACCAGGAGCTGGCCTGCGGACCCGGCGCGCCCGCCGGCTGGGACGGCCCGGCGGGTCTGGCGGGGCACCGTTCGCTCGGCCAACTCCTCGTCGTGGACCCGGCCTTCGAGAAGGCCCCGGCCGCCGCCGCGGTGCTGGGGGAGTTCGCCGCGGTCACCCCGCTGGCCGGGCCCGCTGTCCTGGTGACCGCGCTGGCCCCGGACGCCCTCCGGTTGCGGGAGCTGCTGGACGCGGCCCGCCGGACGTACGGCTGGTGACGGGCGTCCGATTTCAGGACCCATCGGACACCGCTGAGCGGTACACGTCTTTCCGGTTATCGGTTGGGCAAAGAACCTTGCGCTCCTCTGTTGTCGGGTATCGGTCAGGCGCAAGGATCCCCCTGCACGCCCGACGACCGAACCCACCGAACCCGGCTGCCCACGGCGGCACATGAGCAGGGGGAACAACCACGTGATACGCAACGCGGCGCTGGGGAGCGCCGCCACACTGATCACCGGCACGCTGGCGGCGAGTCTGCTGCTGGCCCCGTCCGCCTCGGCGGCATCGGCCGACCGTGACAACGGAGCGGCGGAGGCGATCGGCGTTCAGATCGCCGCCGCCCGCGCCGCCCGCACGGGGATCGACTGGAAGGACTGTCCTGCCGACTGGGGCTTCGAGAAGCCGATCCAGTGCGGCTGGGTCAAGGTCCCGCTGGACTACCGCAAGCCGTTCGGCAAGACCATCGAGCTCGCGGTCGACCGCGCGGTCAGCACCGGCACCAAGGAGGAGCGCCAGGGCTCCCTCGTCTACAACCCGGGCGGCCCCGGCGGCTCCGGCATGCGCTTCCCGCGCCGGACCACCACCAAGAGCCCGCTGTGGGTCAACACCGCCAAGGCCTACGACTTCGTGGGCTTCGACCCGCGCGGTGTCGGCCACTCGGCGCCGATCTCCTGCATCGACCCGCAGGAGTTCGTCAAGGCCCCCAAGGCCGACCCGGTCCCCTCCAACGAGGCCGACAAGCGCGCCCAGCGCAAGCTCGCCGCCGAGTACGCGGACGGCTGCAAGGAGCGCAGCGGCGAGATGCTGCCGCACATGACCACGCCGAACACCGCGCGCGACCTGGACGTCATCCGCGCCGCGCTCGGTGACCGGAAGCTGAACTACCTCGGCGTCTCCTACGGCACCTACCTCGGCGGGGTCTACGCGACCCTGTTCCCGACCCACGTGCGCCGCATGATCGTCGACAGCGTGGTCAACCCGGACCAGGACAACATCTGGTACGAGGCCAACCTCGGCCAGGACGTCGCCTTCCAGATGCGCTGGAACGACTGGCAGGACTGGGTCGCCAAGAACGACGCGGTCTTCCACATCGGCGACACCCGCGCCAAGGTCGAGGCCAAGTACCAGGAGCTGCGCGCCAAGGCCAAGGCCAATCCGATCGGCGGGGTCGTCGGCCCGGCCGAGCTGATCGGCTTCTTCCAGGGCGCTCCGTACTACGACTCCTCCTGGGTGCCCGTCGCCCAGACCTGGAGCAAGTACCTCGCCGGTGACGAGCAGGCCCTGGTCGGGGCGATCGCCCCGGACATGAGCGACACCGCGGGCAACGCCGCCTCGGAGAACAGCAACGCCGTCTACACCGCGGTCGAGTGCGCCGACGCCAAGTGGCCGACCAGCTGGGCCAAGTGGGACCGGGACAACACCAAGCTGCACCAGAAGTACCCGTTCCTGACCTGGTCCAACGCGTGGATGAACCTGCCCTGCGCGACCTGGAAGTCCAAGCAGAGCACCCCGATCGAGGTCGGCGCCAAGCGCGGTCTGCCGCCGGTGCTGATCGTCCAGTCCGAGCGGGACGCGGCCACGCCGTACGACGGTGCGGTCTCGCTGCACAAGCGCCTCGCCGGCTCGCGCCTGATCACCGAGCTGAACGCCGGCTCGCACGGTGTGACCAGCCTGGTGAACCCCTGCATCAACCCGCGGGTGGAGACCTACCTGCTGACCGGCAAGGTCGACGCCAAGGACGTGAAGTGCGAACCGCACGCCACCCCGGTGGCGCCGGCTCCGGCCGCCGCGAAGTCGCTCGCCACGGCCCAGGGCGCCGAGCTCGCGCCGCGTGAGGAGCTCCCGGCCATCCGCTAGGACGGCCGGTGGTGACACCGCACGGGAGGAGGCTCAGCGCGTTCTGCGCCGGGCCTTCTTCCGTGCTTCCTCTTCCTCGGCCTTGACCTCGGCGGCGTACCGGTCGACGTACTCCTGCCCCGACAGCCCGAGGATCGCGTACATGATCTCGTCGGTGACGGCCCGCAGGACCGCCCGCTCGCCCTCCAGCCCGGCGTACCGGGAGAAGTCCAGCGGCTCGCCGAAGCGGATCGTCACCCGGCGGATCTTCGGGATCCTCTGCCCGGGCGGCTGGATCTCGAACGTACCGACCATCGCGCAGGGGATCACCGGCGCCCCGGCGCCCAGCGCCATCGCGGCCACGCCCACCTTCCCCTTGTACAGCCGCCCGTCGTGCGAGCGGGTGCCCTCCGGGTAGATGCCCAGCAGCTCGTCCTTGGCCAGCACGCCCAGCCCCTCCCGGAGCGCGGCCTGCCCGGCGTCCTTCCCGGAGCGGTCCACCGGGATCTGCCCGGCGCTGCGGAAGAACGCGGCGGTGAGCCGCCCCTTGACCCCGGGGCCGGTGAAGTACTCGGCCTTCGCGAGGAAGGTGATGCGCCGCTTCAGGATCGCGGGCATCAGGAAGTGGTCGGAGAACGAGAGGTGATTGCCCGCGACGATCGCGGCGCCCTCCGCCGGAATGTTCTCCAGGCCCTCGATCCGGGGCCGGAACAGCAACCGCAACAGCGGACCGAGCAGTACGTGCTTGAGCAAGTGGTAGAACACCAGGCCGCTCCCGTCGATGCCCCGTTGTCACCGACATCCTACGGACAGTCAGCCGCGTGTCAGGAGGGGATGGCGATACCGGAGCGACGAGGGGCACGTACCGGCCGCGCGCGGACACGGCCCCGGGCGGCCGGGGCGGGTGCCCGGCCGGGACACGGACCGGCCGGATTCAGACGTTGCCGGACGCGGCCATGCCGATGGTGATCAGCCCCAGGACCACCCAGCCGAACCACAGCCAGCCGTTGCTGCCCAGGGCCACCGAGTACGTGGCCACGGCCACCAGGGCGGCGAAGGTGGTGACGGCCATCGCCTTAACGGATCCGGTCATGCCCCATGGTGCAGCGCGAAGGCGCGAATCCGCTACTGGCCACGCGCTTGGAGGGAGGCCAGATACGCGTTGTACGCCTCCAGCTCCTGGTCACCGTCGCGGTCCGCGGCCCGGTCGGAGCGCTTCGCCGTCCGCTGCTCGGAGTGGTACCACTGGTAGACCAGCGCGATCAGCACCAGCACCGAGGGGATCTCGCTGAAGGCCCAGGCGATCCCGCCGCCCCACTGCTGGTCCAGCAGCGGATCGATGCCGAGCGAGGGCGAGGGGTTCGCGTACGTCTTGATCATCGGTTCGCTCGCCATCATCAGCGCGATGCCGAAGAAGGCGTGGAACGGCATGCCCGCGAACAGCTCCAGCATCCGCATCACGTAGCCGGGGCGCTGCGGGCCCGGGTCCACGCCCATGATCGGCCAGAAGAAGATCACGCCGACGGCGAGGAAGTGCACCATCATCGCGATGTGCCCGGTGCGGCTCTCCATGAGGAAGTCGAAGAGCGGGGTGAAGTACAGCGCGTAGAGGCTCGCGATGAACATCGGGATCGTGAAGGCCGGGTGGGTGATCACCTTCATGTACCGGCTGTGCAGCAGCATCAGGAGCAGCTCGCGCGGACCCTTGTGGCCGCGGGCGGCCGGCGGCAGCGCGCGCAGCGCCAGCGTCATCGGGGCGCCGAGCAGCAGCAGGATCGGGGTGACCATGCTGATCACCATGTGCTGCACCATGTGCACGCTGAACATGACCATGCCGTAGTCGTTCAGCTTGGTGCACATCACCAGGACCACGGTCAGCACGCCGGCGGTGAAGGCGAGGGTCCGGCCCAGCGGCCAGGAGTCCCCGCGCCCGCGCAGCCGCAGCACGCCCCAGCCGTACAGGGCCAGCCCCAGCAGCGAGCCGAACAGGAAGAACGCGTCGAAGGAGAACTCCAGACCCCTCCCGAGAGTGAACGGCGGCAGGTCCATGTTCATGTCCATGCCGTGCCCGCTGTGATCCATCTGTCCACTCCCTTGACCTGTGGTGCCCCACCACAGTAGTGCCGCCCCCGGGCGCTATCGCGGCCGGGGGCGGTGACGGAAGGGGGGAAAGCTCACAGAACGGTCTCGGCCTCGGCGTAGCGCTCCGCCGGGACCGTCTTCAGGGTCTGTACGGCGTCGGCCAGCGGCACCATCACGATGTCGGTGCCGCGCAGCGCGGTCAGCATCCCGAACTCGCCGCGGTGCGCGGCCTCCACCGCGTGCCAGCCGAAGCGGGTGGCGAGCACCCGGTCGTACGCGGTGGGCGTACCGCCGCGCTGGACGTGGCCCAGGATCACGGGGCGGGCCTCCTTGCCGAGCCGGTCCTCCAGCTCGACGGCGAGCCGGGTGCCGATGCCGGCGAACCGCTCGTGGCCGTACATGTCCGTGCCGCCCGCCTCGACCGCCATCGAGCTGCCCAGGGCGGGCTTGGCACCCTCGGCGACCACGACGATCGCGAACCGCTTGCCCGCGGAGAAGCGCTCGCCGACGATCTCCGTGAGCCGCTCGATGTCGAAGGGGCGCTCCGGGACGACGATCGCGTGCGCGCCCGCCGCCATGCCCGAGTGCAGGGCGATCCAGCCGGTGTGGCGGCCCATGACCTCGACGACCATCACGCGCTGGTGGGACTCGGCGGTGGTCTTCAGCCGGTCCAGGGCCTCGGTGGCGACCCCGACGGCCGTGTCGAAGCCGAAGGTGACGTCGGTGGAGGCGATGTCGTTGTCGATGGTCTTCGGGACGCCGACGATCGGCAGACCGCCCTGCGAGAGCAGGTTCGCGGCCTTCAGGGTGCCCTCGCCGCCGATCGGGATGATCGCGTCCAGACCGAGGTCGGCGACGTGCCCGCGGGCCCGCTCCACACCGTCGCGCAGGTGCGCGGGCTGGACGCGGGAGGAGCCCAGGATCGTGCCGCCGCGGGCCAGGATGCCGTTCACGGCGTCCAGGTCGAGCTTGCGGTAGTCGCACTCCAGGAGGCCGCGCCACCCGTCGTGGAAGCCGATGACCTCGTCGCCGTGGTCGACGACGGCACGGTGGACGACGGAACGGATGACGGCATTGAGGCCGGGGCAGTCGCCGCCGGAAGTGAGCACACCAATGCGCATGGCAGGGAAAACCTTTGCAACGTGGGCCGACGACCGGACCACGTCGTCCGGTTGGAACTACCCGTCACCCTACAAGCGGATCCGCACTGGACTGAACCATCCTCCACATGCTGGTCAGATCCGCCGTACGTACGCACGTCGGCCCGGATCCCCCAGGGAATCCGGGCCGAACACCACGTGACGCGGGCGTTACGCGGGCGTTACGCGGGCTGCGTGGCCGTCGCGATGCGCTCGGCGCGCAGCGCCTCGTACCAGCGGTCGTCGACCGGCGGCAGCGCGTTCACGTCGAGGGCCAGCTTCAGCAGCAGGTCCGCGATCAGCGGGTTGCGGGCCATGACCGGGCCGTGCATGTACGTGCCGAACACCGTGTCGTTGTACGCGCCCTCGGTGCCGTCGCCGGTGCCGTTGCCGCGGCCCATCACGGTACGGGCGAACGGCCGCGCCGTCGGACCGAGGTGGGTGATGCCCTGGTGGTTCTCGAAGCCCGTCAGCTGGGGCAGGCCGAGCCGCGGGTCGATGTCGGCGAGCACGTCGCCGACGCACCGCTCGCCGTCGCCGCGCACGGTCTCGACGTCCAGCAGGCCGAGGCCCTCCTGGCGCTGGCCGACGTCGTTGACGAAGGCCTTGCCGAGGATCTGGTACCCGGCGCAGACGGAGAAGACGATCGCCCCGTTCGAGACGGCCCGCTCCAGACCGCCGTCGCGCAGCAGGCGCTCCGCGGCCAGCCGCTGCGGCCGGTCCTCACCGCCGCCGATCAGGTAGATGTCGCCCGAGGTGGGGATGGGCTGGTCGCTGCGCACGTCCACGCGGTGGACGTCCAGGCCGCGCTGGCGCGCCCGGCGCTCCACCACGAGGGCGTTGCCCTGGTCTCCGTACGTGCTCAGCAGGTCCGGGTAGACCCACACCAGACGCAGGCTGTTGTCGCTCATGCTGTTGTCCTTGGGGGTTCTAGTTGCCGACGCGGCGGCGCACGTCCTGGAAGGCGGTGTAGTTGGCGATCAGCTCGATCTGCCCGGGCGGTGCCAGCTGCACGGCCTCGTCGAGGGTCTCGCACACCCGGAAGTCCAGGCCCGCGACCTCCAGGCGGACGGCCAGGTCCAGCTTGCGGTCACCGATCACGAAGATCGGGTGGCCGGCGAGGCGCGGGTAGTCCACGTCCCACAGCCAGGAGGTGTCCGTGCCGTCGGCGCCGCGCGCGTTCACCGAAAGGATCACCGGGGTCGGCGGCGGGTCGATCAGCGAGAACGTCTCAAGCCAGCCCGCCGGGTTCTTCGCGAGCAGCAGCCGCAGGTCACGGCCCTGGAAGTTCACCACGTCGTAGCGTCCGGCGACGGCCTGCACCTGGTACATCCGCTCCAGCGCGACCTGCGGCGGCACCCCGAACACGGCGGCCACGGCGGCCGAGGTCGCGGCGTTCGCCTTGTTGGCGCGGCCGGGCAGCTGGAGGTGGATCGGCCAGGCCGAGCCGTGCGGGTCCAGGACGTGGTCGCCGGAGAGCACCCAGCTGGGGGCGGGGCGGCGGAAACCGCACTCGCCGCAGAACCAGTCGTCGCCCGGACGCTGCATGACGCCACCGCAGGAGGGGCACGACCAGGCGTCGTCCTTCCACTCCTGGCCGGCCGCGACCCACACCACGTTCTGCGAGGAGGAGGCCGACCACACGATCAGCGGGTCGTCGCAGTTCGCGACGATGACCGCCTTGGAGCCCTGGAGCCCCTCGCGCCACTTCTCCGCGAGCATGCGGGTCTCGGCGGCGCGGTCCAGCTGGTCGCGGGAGAGGTTCAGCAGGGCGATCACCTTGGGGGTGACGTCCCGGGCCACGCCCGCCAGGTACTTCTCGTCGACCTCGATGACCCCGTACTTGGCGTCCGAACCGCCCGCCAGCGCCGAGGTGATGCCGGCCGGCATGTTCGCGCCGAGCGCGTTGGACACCACCGGACCGCTGGCCCGCAGGGCCTCCGCGATCAGCCGGGTCGTCGTGGTCTTGCCGTTCGTCGCGGAGACGAGGACGACATCGAGATGCTGCGCCAGCGCTCCGAGAAGATCGGGGTCGAGCCTGAGTGCGACCTTGCCACCGATCACCGATCCGCTTCCGCGTCCCGCGGCCCGCGACACCGCCGCCGCGGCCTTGCCCGCCGTCACGGCCAGCTTGGCCCGCGGCGAAAGCGGCTCTGTGTTGCCTGCCATCGTCCCTTGTCCTCCTTGCGTCGGTCGGCACCAGCCTATCCAGTACCGGCCCGAGCCCTGACCGCGGCGCCCCAGTGCCGCCGCGGATCTCCTCATATATTCGCCCGTCGTAGGCTTACCGCCATGCGACAGCGCCCCATTCCCGGTACCACCGGACTCGTCCGCACCATGAGCCTCTTGGGCGATCCGGTGCTCCACTCGGCCTGCGCGGAGGTCACCGAATTCGGCCCGGTCCTCGACCGGCTCATCGAGGACATGTTCGCCACGATGTACGCCGCCGAGGGCGTCGGCCTCGCCGCGAACCAGATCGGCGTGGGGCAGCGGGTCTTCGTGTACGACTGCCCCGACGACGATGATGTCCGTCATGTCGGGCACATCGTCAACCCCCGTCTGGTGACGGCCGACGGGGACGAGATCCGCGGTCCCGAGGGCTGCCTCTCGCTGCCCGGCCTGGAGGCGGGCACCGACCGCTTCGACCGCGCGGTCGTCGAAGGGGTCACCTCCGAAGGCGTGCCCGTGCGGATCGAGGGCACCGGGTTCTTCGCGCGCTGCCTCCAGCACGAGTGCGACCACCTCGACGGCACGGTGTACGCGGACCGGGTGACGGGGCTGCGGGCACGCCGGCTGCGGCGGGCGATCCGCAAGACGGCGTGGGGCGCGCGGGCCCTCGTACAGCCCTAGTCCGGTGCCCGGCGCGGTGCCCGGTGCGGTGCCCTGTCCTGTGCCCGGCGCGGTGCCCGGTGTGCGGGGCGACTCCCGTCAGAAGCCCGGCCCGTCCACGCGGTTGCCGGCCGTCGCCAGGCGGCCCCAGAGCAGGTCGGTCAGGCCGGTGACCAGCTCCGCGCGCTCGCAGGGGCGCTCGCCGAGCCACCAGTCCCCGGCGGCGTGCATCATCCCGACGATGCCGTGCCCCCAGACGCGGGCGAGGCGTTCGCCGCCGGGACCGAGGTCCACGCGCTCGCCGATGACCTGCGCCAGCTCCTCGCCGAGCCGGCGCAGCAGCGGCGCCGAGTGCAGCCCGACGTCGAACCCGCGCTCGGCGGTCTGCGAGTCCTCCGCCGGGTGCATCAGGAACCGGTAGACCTGCGGCCGGGCCTCGATGGCGGCGAGGTAGGTGTCGAGGGTGGCCTCCACCCGGCGCCGGCGCTCGGCCGGGGCGTCCAGCGCCGCCCGCAGCGAGTCGAGCAGCGCGTCGGTGTGCCGGACGGCGAGCGCCTGGTAGAGGCCCGCCTTGTCGCCGAAGTGGCGGTAGAGGATCGGCTTGGTGATGCCGGCCTCCGCCGCGATGGCGTTCATGGACGCCTTGGGGCCGTCCCTGAGGACGACCCGGTCGGCGGCTTCGAGCAGTTCCCGCCTGCGGCGGTCGGCCGCTCCCGGGTCGCCGGCCTGATGAGTGGTCTCCATGACGTGTTTGTCTCCCCGCCCTTGCGATGTGCGTGACGCCCACGCAACGTAACACCCCGCACACCCTGGCGATTGAACCGGCGTACTCCGCCCCGGGGCTCCGACCACGCTTGACAGGGCTTACTCGCCGGTAACAGACTGTGGCCACCGTTCGGGTTACCGGTAGTAACAACGCCTTGCGACTACGCGCCGACGACCCATTGTGAGACAGCTGGAGGGGACATGGCGGAGTTCACCATGGAGCTGAGTGACGACCAGAAGCAGGTGCGGGACTGGATCCACGGCTTCGCCGCCGAGGTCATCCGGCCCGCGGCCGCGGAATGGGACGAGCGCGAAGAGACTCCGTGGCCCGTCATCCAGGAAGCCGCCAAGGTCGGCATCTACTCGCTCGACTTCTACGCGCAGCAGTTCTTCGACCCGACCGGCCTCGGCATCCCGATGGCGATGGAGGAGCTCTTCTGGGGCGACGCGGGCATCGCCCTGTCGATCGTCGGCACCGGGCTCGCCGCGATCGGCGTCGTCGCCAACGGCACCGAGGAGCAGATCGGCACCTGGATCCCGCAGATGTACGGGGACCAGAACGACGTGAAGGTCGCCGCGTTCTGCTCCTCCGAGCCCGACGCCGGCTCCGACGTCGGCGCCATGCGCACCCGCGCCGTCTACGACGAGGCCAAGGACGAATGGGTGCTGAACGGCACCAAGACCTGGGCGACCAACGGCGGCATCGCCAACGTCCACATCGTCGTCGCCGTGGTGGACCCGGAGCTGGGCACCAAGGGACACGCCTCCTTCATCGTGCCGCCGAACACCCCGGGCCTGTCCCAGGGGCAGAAGTTCAAAAAGCACGGCATCCGCGCCTCGCACACGGCCGAGGTGGTGCTGGAGGACTGCCGGATCCCCGGCTCCTGCCTGCTCGGCGGCAAGGAGAAGCTGGACGAGCGCCTCGCGCGGGCCCGCGAGCGGGCCCGGGCGGGCGGCGGCGAGCGGGTGAAGAACGCCGCCATGGCCACCTTCGAGGCCTCCCGCCCGGCCGTCGGCGCGATGGCCGTCGGCACCGCGCGCGCCGCGTACGAGGTCGCCCTCGACTACGCCAAGACCCGGACCCAGTTCGGCCGTCCGATCATCGACAACCAGGGCGTGGCCTTCCAGCTCGCCGACATGCGCACCCAGATCGACGCGGCCCGGCTGCTGGTGTGGCGGGCTTCCTGGATGGCGGTCGCGGGCAAGCCCTTCACCTCGGCGGAGGGCTCGATGTCGAAGCTGTTCGCGAGCGAGGTCGCCAAGAAGGTCACCGCGCAGGCGGTGCAGATCCTCGGCGGCAACGGCTACACCCGCGAGTACCCGGTGGAGCGGATGCACCGAGACAGCGCGATCTACACGATCTTCGAGGGGACCAGCGAGATCCAGCGGCTGGTGATCGCCCGGACGATCTCCGACATGCCGATCCGCTAGCCGCGGGACGGTTGTCGCGCCCCCGGACACCCACGGTGTCCGGGGGCGCTCCCGTGTGCGTCTCAGCCCTTGCCCAGCGGCGTCAGGCAGTTCTGGGTCCAGCCGTCGGCGCTGTACTTGGTGTCCGCCAGCCGGTCGAGCGGAGCGCAACTCTCGCCCACGCCCAGCTCCTTGGTGACCCGGAACCGGGCCCCCGCCGCGCCGCAGTCCACGATCCGCAGGTCCTGCTGCTGCCAGCTGCCCGCGTTGCGCACGCACTGCCCGACCGACAGCGTCGGCGGCTCGTCCTCCCCGAACAGCAGGCCGATCACGATCAGCGTCGGTATCGAGAGGAAGAGGAGCAGCGCCGGTACGAGGAAGAGCACGGCCGCGGGGCGCCGCCACAGTGGCTTGCCCGGGTCGAGGGCGGGCCGGAAGCCGCCCGTCTGGGGCGCGAGGGCGCGGAAGGTGGCGCGCGGGCCCAGGTTCGTCAGCAGGGTGACGGGCGTGATGAAGAACGACAGCGGCCCCCACCAGCCCTGCCACAGGGTGTCCGAGGACATCCGGCGGTAGGTGGAGAGCCCGCAGTCGCGGCAGAACGGCCCGGGCATGCTCAGGAACCGCATGATCACGAGGAAGCCCTGGTGGCCGCGTACGGTCGCGTGCGCGGCCGGGTACGCCCCGCAGAGCCGGCAGCCGTACATGCCCTGCGGCGGCGGGTAGGCGGGCCAGTACGGGGCCGGGGCCTGCTGGGGGTACGCGGGGCCGTACGGGCCCGCCTGCTGCGGCGGTGCCTGGTACGGACCGGCCTGCTGCGGCGCCTGGTACGGGCCCTGCTGCGGGGCGTACGGGGAAGGGGGGCCGGCGCCGTACTGCGGTGGCGGAGTGGCCACGGACGTCTCCTCGGGGCTCGCGGGACCACCGGACGGGGTGAACCCGCCCGTGATCACGGAAGGTGATCACGGCACCCTAGCCGGAGCCCTCACGGCCGCAGCAGCCGGGCGAGCGCACGCCCGAAGAGGAACCGGCCCGCCGCCGCGACCAGCGGGTCGAAGGGGCGGCCGAGGCCGCGCAGCCGCAGTTCCTCCCGCCAGTGGACCTCCGTGCCGCCCGCCGCGCGGGGGCGGACCTCGATCTCCGCCCAGCCCCGGACCACGCGGCCGCGCTTGACCAGCCGGACCAGCCCCGCCGAGCCGCCCCCGGAAGCCGCCGAGGGGGGTCGCCAGACCACGACTTCCATCGGATCGTCGAACGTGATCCTTCCCACTCCGGTGCGCGCCGTGAACACCGTTCCGACGTGCGTGGGAGGCGCCGTGTCGATGATCGTCCGGGTGAGCGGAACCTGTGCGCCGTGGCGTTCCCAGTCCGTGAGCCTGCGCCACGCCTCCGCCGGGTCGAGCGGTGAACGGTGAACGATCCGAATAGCGGGCATGAGCGCATGGTAAGCGGGCATACACATCCTGAACTGGATCTCGAATATGGGTTCCGTCCGGGGGCGGCGATCGGTAATACTCACCGCCACCGTGGATCGCGGATTCGACCGGGTGACCACCGGCCCTCCCGCCCCACACTGCGAGGAGGTGCACCATGTGCTCCCACCAGCCCCCCTGCCCGGCCGCCGATGACGCCGATCACGACGCCGCCCGCACCGTGGCCTTCCACCCCGAACAGGGCTGGAGCCTGCTCTGCAACGGCCTGGTGATCTTCGACGACACCGGCGAGCTGCTCCCCGACGGCCGTGCGGTGGACCCCCGCCGCCCGGCCCTGGTCTGAACGAGGAGTCGGCATGCGCCAGCAGCTGATCCGCAAGCCCGTTCCCAAGCCCGCCCCCCGAGACCTGGACCTGCGCACACCGTCGGGCAGACCCCTCCCGTACTGACGGGAGCCCAGGAATTACGTCGCCCACCGGCTGGAGTTCAGCCGGTGGAGGCCGCCGCGCCGCCCCGGAAGGCGGTCTCGTACGCCGCGTCGCCGATGGCCGCGCGGGCCTGCCGTTCGCCCTGGTCACGCAGGGCGGTCAGGGAGGGCGAGCCGCCCATGTGCGGGCTTCCGACCGTGCGCCACCAGGCGTGCCCGGTGCCCAACAGGCGTGCGGCCAGTTCACCGTCGCCCAGCCCCGCCACGGCCGCCGCGAGTACGTCCAGGCCGAGCGCGATGCCGAAGCGGTCGCCGAGCAGCCGCTTGCCGGACAGCATCGCCCGCACGTGCCGGGCCGCTTCGTGGTGCTCGCCGAGCCCCAGCGCGGACACCGCCAGGATGTAGTCCGCGTACGCCCGCAGCCAGCGCTCGCCCAGCTCGGCGCACGCCTCGCGCAGGCCCTGCGCCTCCTGCGCGGCCTCCTCGAAGCGCCCGAGGTCGCACAGCGCGTACCCGGTGGCCAGCCGGCAGAGCAGCCAGCCCGGGCCACTGGTCCGGCCGCCGTGGCCGGCCCGCGCCCGGGGGCCCGCGAGCGCGAGCGCCCGGGGGGCGTCGCCCGGCATCATCAGCGCCACCGCGTGCAGATAGGCCGCGCGCAGCTCCCGCTCCGGGTCCGCCAGCCGGTCCGCCTCGTGAGTGCACTCCTCGCCGAGCCGCCGGGCGGCTTCCATGTCTCCCTGGAGCAGCGCGGTCAGGCCGAGCGCCCAGAGCGCCTGGGTGTACGCGGCGCCCGTGCGCGGGGCCGCCACCATCGCGCGTTCCAGGAAGGCCCGGCCCTCGTGGACGTGCCCGCACGAGAACCAGAGGAACCACAGGGCCCCGGCCATCTCCAGCGCCGCCGTCGGATCCGCGCCGAGCAGGTGCTCCAGGGCGGTGCGCAGCTGGGCGTGCTCGGCGGTCATCCTGCGGTACCAGTCCACCTGGGCGGGGCCCAGCCAGCTCCGGTCGGCGGCCTGGGAGAGCGCGGCGTACCAGTGGGCGTGCCGGTCGGCGACGGTCCGTACCTCGCCGAGCTCCGTCAGCCAGTCGTGGCCGAACTCGCGGATGGTGTCGAGCATCGCGTAACGGGCTCCCGCGCCCCGCTCCTCGCTGCGCCGGACCACCGATTTCGCGACGAGGCCCGCCAGCACCCGCTCCACCCGGGACGCGGGCAGCGGCCCGCCGGAGCACACCGCGCGGGCGGCGGCCACGTCGAAGTCCCCGGCGAACACCGACAGCCGGGCCCACAGCAGCCGTTCCAGCGGCTCGCACAGCTCGTGGCTCCAGCCGACGGCCGTCCGCATCGTCTGGTGCCGGGGCAGCAGCGGGGTGCGCAGGTCGGTGAGCACGTCGAAGCGGGCGCCCAGCCGCTGGGCCGTCTGTTCCAGGGTCCACAGCCGCAGCCGGGCCCCCGCCAGCTCCAGGGCGAGCGGGATGCCGTCCAGCCGGCGGCACACGTCGCTGGCGACGGCGGCGCGCCCGGGGTCGCCGAAGACGGCCGCGAGCTGCGGGGTGGCGGCGACGGCCCGCTCGCGGAAGAGGGCGAGGGCATCGCTGTCGGGGCCGTCGCAGGGCAGTGGCCGGACCTCGACCACCTGCTCGCGGGGGGAGTCGAGCGGCTCCCGCGAGGTGATCAGGACGGTCAGCCCGGGCGCGGACTGCAGGAGTTCGCCGACCAGGTGGCGGCAGGCGGAGATCAGGTGCTCACAGGTGTCGAGGACGAGGAGGAGTTCCTTGTCGGCCATCCACGCGCACAGTTCCTCGTCCAGGGACCGCGCGGAGTGGTCCGCGAGACCCACGGCGTGGGCGACGGTCGCCACGAGCAGGCCGGGGTCGCGCAGCGGCGAGAGCTCCACCCACCAGACGCCGTCCCGCCGGACCTGTCGGCCGGAGGTGACGGCGCGCAGGGCGAGCCGTGTCTTGCCGACACCGCCCACCCCGGTCAGGGTGATCAGTCTTCGGTCGCGCAACAGATCGTCAAGGTGGGCGAGTTCGCCTTCCCGGCCCACGAAGCTCGCCGATTCCGGCGGCAGGTTCCCCAGCACGGAGTCAGAGTCTGGCCGAGGATCGCCCGCCGTGGAATCCGACTGATTGTTGTTGACCGAGTACGCACCGAACACGGTTGTATTGTGCGTGATCTTCTTTACCGGCAGGGCCGTTCCGGCCATTACCTCGTCAGGTCTTCCGGACAGCCCGCCCGGCACGGCTACCCGCCGAGGGTGATCCGCCGCTCCGCGGAGAACGCCCCCCAGTTGCCGTCGGGCAGGCGGGCCCGCACTTTCACGGCCCAGACGGTGCCGGCCGGCTCGGTCACCGTGAGCCGGTGTTCCACCCGGCCGCCCGGGGGCGGAACCGAGGCGCCGGCACCGAATTGGATGACGGTGGTGGGCTGTTCGTTGACGTAGAGCTGGTATTCGGCCGTCGGGCGGCCGGTGTCCGGGGCGGTCCAGGACAGGGTGACCTCGCCGGGGGCGGCGGCCGCGGCGAACTCCGCGGGCGCGGTGCCCGGTCCGTCGCCGTCGGCGGGCGGGGTCGTCACGTCCACGGCGGGGCCGTCGGGGGAGGAGTTGTCGGCGCCGTCCCGGGCCCGGACGGTGAAGGTGTACACGGTGTCCGGCCGGAGTCCGGTGACGGTGGTGGCGCTCTCGCCGGGGCCGGCGGTGTGGATCCGGACGCCGCCCTGGTAGACGTCGTAGGCGGTCACGCCCGTGTCATCGGTGGCCGCGCCCCAGGTCAGACGGGCTGTGCGGGGTCCCTCCGGGCGGCCGGTGGTGGCCGGCGGCGCGGTGGGGGCCTGCCGGTCGTCGGCCTTGGCGGCCGGGGTGGTGACCTCGGCCGCCGCGCTGGGCCGGGAGAGGTTTCCGGCGGCGTCCTTGGCCCGGACGGTGAAGGCGTAGGCCGTCCGCGGGGTCAGGTCCGTGACGTCCGTCATCGTCTTCTCCGCCGGGAGTTCGCGCACGAGCCGGTCCGCCTGGAACACCTGGTAGCCGGTCACGCCGTCGGCCGCGGCGGCCGCGCGCCACATGACGTGTACGGAGCCGGCGCTGCCGGCCTGGGCGGTGAGGCCGGAGGGGGGCGGCGGGGCCTGGGTGTCGGCCGGGGTGCAGGCGGCCAGGGAGATCAGGGCGGCCGCGGCCAGGGCGGCGGCGGCCGAGGCCGAGGCGGCCGGGGCGGCGCCGGTCCGGGCGAGGAGCGCCGTCAGGGCCGGGGCGGGCGTGGGGGCGGTGCGTCGCACGGGGAGCCTTCCTCGGCTTCCTGGTAAAGGTCTAGACATTTATGGCACGGGCGGCGGCGGCCGGGCAAGACCCCTGCGGCCGTGCGACCCGCTGGAACGAGATCGTCAAGGACTGAACGACCGTCACGGACGGTCAACACCCGTTCGGCGGACACGACTTTCGCCCGAAAGCGCCCCTTCCTGCGCCACCATGGCGCCGCGTAAGGAGGTTTTCGATGGTGATTTCCCTCTCCGTGATCGTCCTGCTCTTCGTTCTCGCGTGGATCTTCCTGCGCGGCGGCGGCCTGAAGTTCTCGCACGCCCTCGTCTGCGTCCTGCTCGGCTTCTACCTCGCGAACAGCAGCATGGCCGCGAGCATCCACGACGGCGTCGCGGCCACCGCGACCGCGGTCTCCAGCCTCAGGCCCTAGGTGTATTGATCGACTGTTGCGCCTTCGTGAATCATCCGGCTCCTCCATGGACTCCTCGGGCAGTGCGACTTAGCGTCTGGCGGCGGCGCGATGTCAGACCAGATGTCAACAACACCGAAGAGATGGGAGGAAGTCCGGATGTTCCGAAGAACGCTGAACTGCGCTGTGGTCCCGGCCCTCGTCGCCTTCACGGCGATGTACGGGATCAGTCCCGCCCAGGCCGAGGAGATACCCAAGGCCCCCGGGCACCGCCTGGTCAGCCACTACGACGGCAGTCCCGCGACCGCCGTCCCGCTGCCCGGCGAGCAGCCGCCGCAGCACCCGTACCTCGCGCCCAACGGCCGCAGCGGCATGCACTCGGACGCGGCCGGCAGCGCCACGTCCCCCTGGTCCGGACCGCTCGGCCGGAACCCGCAGGTCACCAGCGAGAAGATCGCCGCGCTCGGCGGCGAATGCGCCACCGCCACCTTCGACTCGGGCGGCCGCCTGGTCACGGTGTGCGGCACCTTCTCCGGCTTCAAGGTCAAGCTCCTCGACCCCCGTACGCTCGCCACGCTCGCGGAACACCAGCTCCGGCAGCGCTCTTCGACGGTCGAGGCGATCACCTCGCTCGACTTCGCGAAGATCTTCAAGGACACCTCCGGCGGGGCCTACTTCTACCTGGACAACCAGGACCGCGCCGTACTGGCCGACTCCCGCCAGCACGTCCTGCGCCTCTCCCACTCCCAGAACCCGGACGGGAGCTGGAAGTTCACGGTCGACGACGACTGGGACCTCACCGGCCAGGTCCCGCACGACTGCGTCAGCTGGACCAACCTGTGGCCCAGCGGCACCTGCGACCCCGTCACCTCCGTGATGCCCGACTGGGACGGCCTGATCTGGTGGGTCACCCGCCAGGGCCGCGTCGGCACCGTGGACCCGCGAACCGCCCGGATCCGCTCCGTCCGGCTCGCCGGCGAGGAGATCCAGAACTCCTTCTCGGTCGCCGAGGACGGCGTCTCCATCGTCACCGACCACGCCCTCTACAGCTTCCGCGCCTCCGCCGACGGCACCCCCGAGGCCCAGTGGCGCCAGACGTACGACCGCGGTACGGGAACCAAACCCGGCTCCGTGAACCAGGGTTCGGGCACGACCCCGGACCTCTTCGGCGACGGCTACGTCGCCATCACCGACAACGCCGACGACCGGATGAACGTCCTGGTGTACAAGCGGGGCGTGGACGTCCCCGCCGGCGAGCGGCTCGTCTGCGAGGTCCCGGTCTTCGGATCCGGCGCCTCCACCACCGACAACTCCCTGATCACCTGGGGCAACAGCATCGTCGTCGAGAACAACTACGGCTACGAGAACCCCACCACGCTGGTCCTCGGCAAGTCGGTCGTCGGCGGCGTCAGCCGCATCGACGTCCGCGCCGACGGCAGCGGCTGCGACACGGTGTGGCAGAGCGGGATCCGCTCACCCTCCACCGTTCCGAAGCTCTCCACCGCGAACGGGCTGCTCTACTTCTACGAGAAGGAGCCCAACGCCTGGGGCATCGACGCCTGGTACCTCACCGCGGTGGACTTCCGCACCGGCGAGCGCCGCTGGCGCCGCCTCACCGGGACGGGCCCCCTCTACGACAACAACTGGGCCCCCGTCACCCTGGGCCCCGACGGCACCGCCTACGTCGGCGTCTTCAACGGCATCGTCGCCGTCCGCGACACCGGCTGACCCACAGCGGACCGGCCGGCGCCCCGGAGTTCGCGGGCGGGGTCGGTGGTGGCGAGGTACAGGAGTGAGGAGGCCACGGCGGCGATCACCAGCAGGGCTCCCAGGACGGCGAGGGCGCGCTGGCGCAGCCGGCGCTCCCGCGCCGGGTCATCGCCGCGGCGCGGCGGGCTCGCGCCGGGTGACTCCCGGACGGCGGCCTGCCGGGCGAGCGCGGGCCAGGCGTCGATCAGGGCCTCGTGCGCGAGCTCCACCGTCGGGCCGCGCTGCGGACCGCCGCCGAGGACCAGGATCCGCCGCTCGGCGAGGGCCCGGGCGATCCGCCACCGGGTCTCCCCGGCCTCGGCCCTGGTCAAGGTGGTGCGCAGCGGTGCCTGGCCGCCCGGCGGCAGCCGGAGGAGCCCGGTGAGCAGGCGCAGCGCCTCCTCCCGGTCGGCGGGGCCCGCGCACGCCCGCCACGCCGCCTCCGCGTGGCGGCCGAGCGCGCCGCTGACGCCGCCGAGTTCCTCGTACGAGGTGAACCGGAGCCGCCCGGCGGCCCGTTCGTCCCAGAGCCGCTCCAGTACGAAGCCCAGCCGCGGCAGCGCGCCCGGTTCGGCCCCGGCGTCGTCCAGCACGCGGTGGACGAGACCGGGGTCGTAGGACACGGCCGGGGTGCGGTCGAGCGGGCGGAGGATCACCTCGGACAGCTGCGCGCGGGTCATCGGGAGCAGCGGCCGCACGGTGGCCCGGCCCAGTGCCGGGCCGAGCAGCGGATGGGAGGGCGCCGCCTCCAGGAAGTCGGCGCGGAGCGTGAGCAGTACCCGCAGGGCCTCGGGGTGCGGGTCGGGGAAGAGCAGTCCCGCCGCCTCCGGCACGGCCGGCAGCTGCTCCGCCTGGTCGAGTACGAGGAGGTAGCGTCCGGCCGGGTCGCCGAGTGCGCGGCGGGCGGCGCCGACCAGGCCGTGCCGGTCCAGCTCCTCCTCCAGGCCGCGCAGGGCGGCGCCGCGGTCCGCCCCGTGCGGTCCCGGGCCGGCCAGCCGGAGGAGTTCGGCGGCCAGCGCCGTGCGCGGCGGGGTGTCGCCGTCGGCCCGCAGCACCAGCACCTCGTACCCCTCGGCGCGCAGCCTGGGCGCCACCCCGGCGAGCGCCAGCGAGGACTTGCCGCAGCCCGAGGGGCCGGTCAGCGCGACGCCGGGGAGGTCGCCCCGCCCGAGCAGGCCGGCGATGTCCTCGGCCTCGGCGTCCCGCCCGAAGTACCCGTCGGCGTCCGGTTCCCGGAAGGTGTCCAGGCCGCGGAAGGGGGAGGCGGGGCGGAGCACACCGGCCAGCGCCGGGATCTCCGAGACCAGGCTCTCGGTGGGGATCGCGAAGCTCTGCGGGGCCCCGGAGAACTCGGCGACGACCACCATGCCCACGACCGCGCCGGCCTGCTCGTCCCAGACGGGGCCGCCGCTGAAGCCGTGCTCCAAGGGCCCGCCCCGGCGGTCGGCGGCCGAGAGCCGCACCCGGTTCTCGGCGCTCTCGCCGCGCAGCCGTCCCGCGTGCCAGACGCCGTCCGGGAACGCGCGGGTGAGGCCGAGGACCCGTACGGGGTGGCCCCACAGGCTCCCCGCGTCGGCCATCGCGAGGGGTACGGCGCCGGGGAGGGGCTCCCGGAGCCTGAGGGCGGCGATGTCCCCGGTGCGGTCCGGGCGCGGCGGCGCCCAGTGCGCCACCTCGGCCGCGGCCCGGCCGGGGCCGGCCAGCGGGCGGTCCAGGGTGAGCTCCCCGGCCGGGGCCCCGGTGTGCTCGCGGGGCGGCCCGAGCGCGTCGCGGACGACGTGGGCGCAGGTGATCACCAGGTCGGGGGCGATGAGGAAGCCGACGCCGCCGACCGTGCCGTCCGTACCGGCGACGCGGACGACGGCCGAGGCCAAGGCGGCGTCGGGGGAGCCCTCGTCGGCGGAGGGCGTCATGGCGCCGCCCGCTCGTCGGCGGCCGGGACGGAGTCCCAGGTCGGGGTCACGGCGAAGTCGACGCCGGCTCCGTCGCCGTCCGGCGGTACCCCGACCGTGTGCGCACCGGTGCTCATGGCTGCCCCACCCTCCCCGCCCTCCCCATCCGCCCGTAGGTCAACTGTCCCTTATCCGGGGAGAGTTCGTGGGATGTTACTACTCCCGTGCCGGGCGGGGCGGCGGTGTCGGCGACGATCGGGTACTCCCGCGCACCCGTTCGATCGCCACCATCGCGGCGTCGTCCCCCAGCCGGCCGCCCGGCGAGTGGCCGAGGAGATCCGCGCACAGGTGGCGCAGCAGCGCGTCCGGGCCGTCGCCCGGCCAGTCCCCGGCCCGCTCCGGCAGCGGGTAGAAGGCGCCGTCCTCGTCACGGGCCTCGATGACCCCGTCGGTGTAGAGCAGGACGACGTCCCCCGGCTCGAAGGCGAAGGTCTGCGCGGCGAAGCCGCTCTCCACGAACTGCGTGAGACCGAGCGGCGGCGCCGGGTGGTCCACCTCCAGCGCGATGACCCGCCCGCCCCGCAGCAGCAGCGGCGGCGGGTGCCCGCAGCTGACGACCTGCAAGGTCGACGCGCCGTCGGGGACATCGATGACGGCGGCGGTGGTGAACCCCTCGCCCGGCGGCGCGGAGCCCTCGCCGGCGCCCTCCCCGCCGTCGGTGTCCGCGGCGACGGCCGCCTCCAGGTGGGCGACCAGACCCGGCAGGTCGTCCTCCTGGTGCGCGGCGGCCCGGAAGGCGCCGAGGACGATGGCCGCCTCCCCGACCGCCTCCAGCCCCTTCCCGCGCACGTCCCCGATGATCAGCCGGGTGCCGTGCGGGGTCCGGGCGGCGGCGTAGAGGTCGCCGCCGATCTGCGCCTCGGCCTCGGCCGCCAGGTACACGGCGGCCACCCGGAGCGGTCCCATCCGGTCGGGCAGCGGTCGTAGCACCACCCGCTGAGCGGCCTCGGCCACCGAGCGGAGCTGGGTGAGCTGCTCCTCGTGGACCTCGCGCAGATGCGCGAAGAAGGTCACGAACGCCGAGATCAGCACCAGCGCGATGATCTGGAAGGTGTGGTTGAGGTCGGTGAGGGTGGTCCGCCAGATCGCGACCGTCGACTGCGCCAGTACCGCCACCGCGCCGACGAATCCCGTCATCCTGGGCCCCGCGAACGAGGCCGTGAGGGCCGGGGCGGCGACCAGGAAGGGACCCAGGTGCACATCGGGCGGCGCCAGGATGTCGACCACCGTGACGATCGCGATCAGCGCGAAGGGAACCGCCAGCAGCGCCATACGCGGCTGCGACGGCCGGCGGGATCGGGGGTGCGGCGGCCGGTGGTCCATGACTCCTGCATACACCGGGCGTCCCGCGCGGATGCGTCCGCCGCCCCGGGACGCGCGCGGTCCACGGCGGCGGACGCACCGTCAGGGGCCGCGCGCCTCACCCTCCCGCCACGGAATGACGCCATTTGCGCGCCGGATGTATCCATCCGCTTACCCTGTGTGGCGAACCGCGAAGATCGCCCATAACTTCGGGTTCATGACGAATCGGCAGCTCAAGTGCCTCGCAATCATCTCGGTCGTCATGGCCACCGGTATCGGCGCCGCGGCGCCCTCCTCCGGGGCGGCCATCCACAGGGTGAGCGCGGGCCAATCGATCCAGGCAGCGGTGGACGCCGCCCGCCCGGGAGACACGATCCTCGTACGCCCCGGCACCTATCACGAGAGCGTGCTCATCACGAAGCGGCTGACCCTGCGGGGGGCGGGTCCGCGCCGCACCGTGATCATGCCGCCCACGACGGTCCCCGCCGCCGGCGCCGGCAACGCCTGCCTCCAGGCGGGCAACGGCATCTGCGTCATAGGAGCCGCGGAGAAGAGCGTCGACCGGGTGACCATCAAGGGGCTCGCCGTGTCCGGGTTCGGCAAGTCGGGGATCTGGGCCAGCGGAACCGACCGGCTGCGGGTCGAGCACGTGACCGCCGAGAACAACAAGGTCTGGGGCATCGCCCAGCAGATGTCCACCCGCGGGGTGTTCCGCGACAACACCGCCCGTGACAACGGGGAGTCCGGCTTCTTCATCGCCAACACCGTCGAACACGAGGGCGGGGCCACCGACACCCTCGGCGCCGTGATCCGCGACAACACGGCGAGCGGCAACCGGATCGGCATCACCGTGCGCAGGGTCAGGAACCTCACCGTCAGCGGCAACACCGTGACCGCCAACTGCGGCGGCGTGTTCGTCGTCGGGGACGAGGGCACGCCGCGCGCCGGCGCCATGACCGTCCGCGGCAACCGGGTCACCGCGAACAACAAGCTGTGCCCCGCCACCTCCCGCCTCCCGGCCATCCAGGGCAGCGGCATCGTCCTCACGGGCGCCGAGGCCACCGTCGTGCGCTCGAACACCATCACCGACAACGTCGGCGCCTCGCCGCTGTCGGGCGGAATCGTGCTGTTCCAGAGCTTCGTGGGCGCCGCGAACACCAACAACGTCATCAGGGACAACGCGGTGACGGGCAACAAGCCGGCGGACGTGGCCGACCGGGGCACCGGGACCGGCAACACGTTCACCGACAACAACTGCGCTCTCTCCGAGCCCGCCGGAATGTGCTGACCGGTGTCCCCCGTCACCCTCAGGAGAATCGAGGCCGCATGACCACGGTAAGTTCCAACCCCACCACCCTCGCCACCCCCACCATCGCCCCGACCGTCACCCCCCTCACCACGGACGCCCCCACCTCCCCGCAGCCCGGCATGCGCCTGCGCGAGCTCGTCTTCGGGGCGGCCTGCGCCGCGGCCGTACGGGCGGCCGCCCGCCTCGGCGTCGCCGACGCGCTCGGCCAGTCGCCCGCCACGGCGGCGGAACTGGCCACGGCCCTGAACTGCGAGCCGCAGCCCCTGCGGCGCCTGCTCCGCGCGCTGACCTGCTACGGGATCTTCGCGGAGACGGAGGACGGGAGGTTCGCCCACACCGAGATGTCCCGGCTGCTGCGCGAGGACGACCCGAACAGCCTGCGCTACATCTCCCTGTGGTGCACCGAGCCCTGGACCTGGCAGGCCTGGCCGCGCCTCGACGACGCGGTGCGCTCCGGCGGCAGCGTCTTCCACGAGCTGTTCGGCAAGGGGTTCTTCGACTACCTGCACGAGGACGCGCACGAGTCGGCCCACGTCTTCAACCGGGCCATGACCACCTCCAGCGCCCAGTCCGCCCTCGACGTCGCCGAGCTCCTCGACCTCACCGGGATCTCGGTGGTGGCGGACATCGGCGGCGGCCAGGGCCACGTACTGGCGAGCCTGCTGGAGAAGCACCCCGAGGTGCGGGGAACCCTGCTCGACCTGCCCGGCGTGGTGGAGCGGGCGGATCCGCGGCTCCGCGAGGGCGGCGCCCTGGCCGCGCGCGCCAGCATCGTCGCCGGGGACTGCCGCGAGGGCATCCCGGTCGAGGCCGACCTGTACATCATCAAGAACATCCTGGAGTGGGACGACGACAGCACCCGCAGGACCCTGCGCAACGTCATCGAGGCCGCCCGCCCGGGAGCCCGGGTCGTGATCATCGAGAACCTCGTCGACGACACCCCGTCGATGAAGTTCACCACGGCCATGGACCTGATGCTGCTGCTCAACGTGGGCGGCGCCAAGCACACCAAGGAAAGCCTGGTCAACCGCATGACCGCCGCCGGCCTGGTGCTCGGTGACATCCGGCCGGTCAACCCGTACCTGCACGCGTTCGAATGCACCGTGCCGTTGTCCGGCTGACACCGGCGGGGATCTCCCCGGCACACGACATCGCCCCGAGTCCGGCCTGGCGGCCGGGCTCGGGGCGATCGTCTCGGGGTTGTCCGTCTCAGGACCGGCCGGGGTACACCGGCCGGTCGGTTGGGTCAGGAGGGGTCCGGCGTCCGCCGGTCGGTGATCAGCCGCATGGCGGAGCGGCCGAGGCAGCGCGCGACCTCCTCGTCGGAGGCGAGCACACCGTCCTTGGCCTCGTCCAGCAGCCGGGCCAGCACCGCCGCCTTGTGGCCGCCCTCGATCCCGAGCGCGAGCGCGGGCCGGGCGTCGATCGGGCCGCGCATGTCCAGGAGCCGGACGACGATGTCGTCGCGCTGGAAGATGGTGCTGCCCGCGATGGGGTTCGCGGGGTCGTCGGCGGCCGCCTCGTCCTGGCCCGCGAGGAGCCTGGCGAGCGCGGTCCCGCACCCCTTCTTCGCGGGATAGAACAGCGCGTGCCGTCCCAGCCCCTCCGGCTCGTCGCCGCCCGCCGCCACCCGGTGCACCACCGGCAGGGCCGCCCGGGTGAAGAACACCCGCGCCGAATCGGGGTCGGCGAGGTCCCGGTCCTGCTCCAGGTACGGGTTGATGGCCTCTTCGAGGGCCCTGACCTCCGGCTGCAGCGCCACATGGCGCAGCGCCGCCACCAGGTCGCCCTCCACCTCCATCGCCCGGACCACACGGTTCCCGTGCATGAAGACGGAGCTGCGCCGCAAGAGGGTGTTCTCGTCGACCCGCGCCCGCGGGGAGGTGTACCCGGCCAGCAGCTCCGCGACGGCGGCCTCGCTGCCCGGTTTGACGGTGAAGGTGAGGGCGTGGCGGACCACGCCGTCCCCGCGCCGGGGCGCGGCCCGCAGACCGCCCCCGATCGTGTCCGGAACACCGGTGGCCGGGCTCTTGGAGCCCTGGCCGGCGGTCTCCTGGAGCACGCTGAACCGGAGCGAGCGGGTGTCCCGTACGCAGCCGTGCAGCGGCTGCACCGTCTTCACGTGCTCCTCGCTGCTGACCCAGGCCAGGAAGGGGGACGCGCTCTCCCATTCGCTGGTGATGAGCCACTGGGAGGGGTTCTCGATCGACTGGCACAGCTCGTCGCTGATGTGCCCGGGGACGGACGACACCTGGCTGCGCAGGCGTTCGTAGACCTCCAGGAACTCCTTCTGGGCACCGTCGTACAGGTCAAGCAGCAGCACGACCCGAAGTCTTGAGCCGTCGAAGGCGGACTGGGATATCCGTTCCGACACGGTTGTCATCTTTCACACTCCTTCGAGACCCGGTCACCACGTCCCGTGGCATGTCACCGGTCGCTCGTGGAATCCGCGTGGGTGACCACCTGCGGATGCGGTCTGTCAGCACCCGGTTACGGGTGGCACTGCCGAAACCGATCGTCGTCCGGTACGGCCAGCGGCGCGAGACGGGAGAACCATGCGGGTGAAGGGGCGGGGCGAATGTCCCGGAAAAGGGCATGAAAAGAGCATTCCCCCTCGGGCGGCAGGAGCTGGAGCAACTGATGGAAGAAGACGTCGACCACCGCGTGCCGGTCCTCATCGTGGGCGGCTCGCTCGTGGGCCTGTGCACCTCGCTGTTCCTGGGCCGTCACGGCATCAGGCACATGCTGGTCGAGAAACACTCGGGCACTTCGAAGCACCCGCGCGGACGCGGCATCAACGTACGGACGATGGAGGTGTTCCGGGTCGCCGGCGTGGAGGAGGCGATCCGGCAGGCCGCCTCGGTCCTGGCGGACAACCACGGGATCCTCCAGGGCGGGTCCCTGACCGGCGACGACCAGGAGTGGCTGTTCAAGGAGATCGACGCGGGCGGCGCGATCGCGCGCTTCAGCCCGTCGACGTGGTGCCTGTGCAGCCAGAACGACATCGAGCCGGTCCTGATGGCCGTCACCCCCACCCTCGGCGCCGACCTGCGCTTCTCCACCGAACTCCTGTCGTTCGAGCAGGACGACACCGGAGTGACCGCGCTCGTGAAGAACCGCGAGACCGGCGAGCACAGCAGGGTGCGGGCGGACTACCTCGTCGCGGCCGACGGGCCGCGCAGTCCCGTCCGGGAACAGCTCCGCATCGGTCAGAGCGGACCCGGAGACCTGTTCCACAACGTGAGCATCACCTTCCGCTCGCGCGGGCTCGCGGAGGTCGTGGGCGACCGCCGCTTCATCGTCTGCTACCTGACCAAGCCGGGTGCCGACGGGGCGCTGCTGCCCGTGGACAACGAGGAGAAGTGGGTCTTCCACGCGCCCTGGCACCCCGACCAGGGCGAGACCCTGGAGGAGTTCACCGACCAGCGCTGCGCGGACCACATCCGGCGGGCGATCGGCGCCCCCGACCTGGACGTCGAGATCACCGGGAAGGCCCAGTGGCACGCCGCCGAACGGGTGGCGCGGCACTACGCCGCCGGCCGGGTCTTCCTCGTCGGGGACTCCGCGCACGAGATGTCCCCCACCGGGGCGTTCGGCTCCAACACCGGCATCCAGGACGCGCACAACCTCGCCTGGAAGCTGGCCGCCGTCCTGGAGGGCGCGGCGCACCCGCGGCTGCTCCTGACGTACGAGGCCGAGCGCCTGCCGGTGGCCCGGGCGACGAGCGAGCGCGCCTCGGCCCGCTCGGCGGAGCACAGCCACCCCGGGTACGCCCCGGCCCCCGGCGCGGCCGGCGGCCGGCCGGGCGGGGTCCTCTCCGTGGCCATGGGGTACCGCTACACGGCGGGCGCCGTCGTGGGCGGCGACGCGGAGCAGCCCGTCGTCCCCGAGCAGATGCGGCTGACGGGCGATCCGGGTTCCCGGGCCCCCCACATGTGGCTGCGCCGGGCCGGCGAGCGGATCTCCACCCTGGACCTCTACGAGCGCTCGTTCGTCCTGCTCAGCGCCGAGGGCACCCGGTGGGGCCGCGCCGCGCGGCGGGCCGCCGCGCGCCTGGACATGCGGCTGGAGGCGTACGAGGTCGGCACCGGCCCGGACGCGGGTCTGCTCCCCGAGGAGGACGGGGGCGACTGGGCCGAGGTCCACGGCGTGACCCCGGAGGGCGCGATCCTGGTCCGCCCCGACGGGTTCGTCGCCTGGCGCTCCCCGAAGGGCGAGGCCGATCCGGAGCCGGTCCTGTACGAGGTCCTCAGCGCCCTCCTGGGCCGGACCGGGGAGTAGCCCCGCACGTCTCCCGCACGTCCCCGGGCCGCACGCAGCGGCCCGGGGACGTGCGTGCGTCGGGCCGCGGCGGCCGCCTAGGCGTCCGGGCCGGGCCGCAGGGTGCGCCAGACGGCGTCGGGGAGCAGCCGTTCCGCCTCGTCGAGGTCGAACGCGTAGGTGCTGGAGAGCCAGCGGCGGGCGGCCTCGCTGACCGGGCCCATGACCAGGACCTCGACCAGCGGCCCGGGGAGGGGGACGATCTCCCCCTTCAGCACCTGCCGCCGCGTCCAGGCGCCGATGGCCGCCAGCTTGGCCTCCTTGGCTGCGCTGATCTCCTCGGCGTGCGCCGCCAGGTAGCCGGAGTAGGCGGAGGCGTGGAGGAACAGCGCGGCGTCCCGGTGCTCGCGGGTGAACCCCAGGTAGGACCGTACGAGTGCGTGGACGCCGGTCCGGGCGGTCCGGGTCCGGGTCACGGCGGCGGTCATCGCGTCGAACAGCTCGCCCATGCACCGGGTGTACAGGGCGGCGGCGAGGCCGTCGAAGCTGCCGAAGTGGTGGTACAGACTGCCGAGGCTGACTCCGCTGGCCGCGGTGACGCTGCCCACCGTGAACCCCTGCTGGCCGTGCGCGGCGTACACGCGCAGGGCGGTCGTCAGGAGCAGGTCTACCGTGGCCTCGCCCCGTTGCTGCTTTGGAGACATGCCCGTCAGGGTAGATCAGTCCCGGCCGGGCGGGACCTGCCGCGACGGCCGGGCGGCACGCCCCCGGCCGCGGGGCCGGGGACGTGCCGCTGGGTGCGAAACGGGGGGCGTCAGCTCACCTGGAGGGTGACGTCGTCCACCACGAAGGACGTCTGGAGGGACTGGTCCTCCACGCCCTTGAACTGAAGGGTGACGGTCTGGCCCGCGAAGCGGGAGACGTCGTAGGTCTTCAGCGCGTAGCCGGAGCCCGCGTCCACGTTGGACAGGGTCTCCAGGGTCTGGCCGCCGACGGAGACGGTGAACCGGTCGTAGACCACGTCCTCGTCCTCGTCGGTGTCGATGTGCAGGTAGAAGGCGAGCTGGTACGAGGAGCACCCGGACGGGACCGCCAGCGACTGCGAGGCGCTGTCCGTACGGGAGGAGCCCCAGCCGTTCAGCCACGCCATGTACGAGCCGGCGTGCGGGGCCTCGCCGGACTGGTTGGTGATGACCCCGGAGGTGGCGGTCCAGGGGGCGCTGCCGTTCTCGAAGCTGCCGTTGACGACGAGCTGGCGCGGGGTGCAGGTACCGCCGCCGCCCCCGACGGTCAGCGTGTAGGTGGTGGTGTGGCTCGTGGTGCCGCTGCCGGTGACGGTCAGGGTGTACGTGCCCTGCGCGGCGCCCGCGCCGACCTGGACGGTGAGCGTCGAGGAGCTGCCGGACTGCACGGAGGACGGGCTGAGCGTCGCGGTGACGCCGGCGGGCGCGCCGGAGACCGACAGGGCGACGGTCTGGGCGGCGCCGCTCACGGTGGCGGTGTTCACCGTGGAGGTGACGCTGCCGCCCGGGCCCGCGGAGCCGGCGGCCGGGGAAGCGCTGATCGAGAAGTCCTGCGCCGGGGTGTCGCCGCCGACGGCCTGCTTCCAGATCGCGTAGGCGACGCCGTCGGCGCTGCGGTCGAGGACGGTCGCGCTGATGTTGGCGGTCGTGTCGCAGGAGCTGTGGTAGCAGGCGTCGTACGCCGCGTTCGCGGTGCCGCCCCACTTGGCGGCCTGCGCCGAGGTCTTGCGGGCGCTGGCCCCGGCCGCGTAGCCGGAGGTGGGGATGCCGCCCTGCTGGAAGGAGTAGTCGTCACTGCGGCCCTGGCCCTCGGTGTTCTCCTCGGGGGCGAGGTTCAGCGAGGTCCAGTAGGCCTTCAGCGGCGCGGCGGTGGCGGAGTTGACGTTGTTGATGAAGTAGCCGCCGTTGGTCGAGCCGACCATGTCGAAGTTGTAGTAGCCCTTGATGGTGGCCTTCTCGGCGCTGCTGAGCCGGCCCACGTAGAACTTGGATCCGTTGAGGCCCTGCTCCTCGTCGGTCCACCAGGCGAAGCGCACGTGCTTGGTCATGGTGGGGTTCTTCTGGGCGAGGACGAGCGCGTTCTCCAGCAGGGTCGCGGAGCCCGAGCCGTTGTCGTTGATGCCGGGGCCGGCCGAGACGCTGTCGAGGTGGGCGCCGAACATGACGACCTGGTCGGCCGGGCCGCCGGGCCAGTCGGCGATCAGGTTGTTCGACGGGTAGGTGCAGGAGGTGCAGTTCTGCTCGGTCACTGTGTAACCGGCGGCCTGCAGCTTGCCCTTCACGTACGCCAGCGACTGGGTGTAACCGGCGCTGCCCGCCCGGCGGTTGCCGCCGTTCTGGGAGGCGATCGTGCCCAGCTGGGTCAGGTGCGCCTGGACGTTGGCGACGCCGATGTCCGGCGGGTCGGTGGGCGTCGTGGTGCCGCCGACGCTGAGTGCGTAGTCGACGGTGTGCGCGAGGCTCGGACCCTGGCCCTTGACGGTGACGGTGGACGGCCCGGGCGCCGCGCTGGAGCTCGCGGACAGCGTCAGCGTCGAGGACTGGCCGGACTGGACCGTGGCCGGGCTGAAGGAGGCGGTCACCCCGGCCGGCAGGCCGGTGGCGGTGAGCGTCACCTGCTGGGCCGAGCCGGTGGTGGTGCTGGTCGCCACGGTGGTGGTGACGGAGGCACCCTGCTGGACGGTGCCCGAGGCCGGGTTCAGCGCCATCGAGAAGTCGTCGTTCTGCCCGCTCGGGGTGCAGGTGGGGTCACCGGATTGGGCGGGCACGCTGATGGCGTCCCAGGCGGCCTTGGTCTTGTTGAACAGGTTGCAGGTGGTGGGGTCGAGCGACTTCGCGGAGCTGAGGGTCGCCGTCCGGTACTTCTTGTAGGACATGCCGCTGGTCTTGAGCAGCATGCCGCCGTAGAAGATCTTGCCGGCGCTCTGGACGCCCACGCCGGTCAGGGTGCTGGAGTTGCAGGTGGGGCTGCTCGGCTTGCCGCCGCCCGGGCTGGTGCCCTCGGCCAGCAGGTAGAACCAGTGGTTCAGGGGTCCGGCGGCCGCGTGCACCTCGGTGCCGGGTATCGCGGAGCTGTAGCAGGCCGGGTCGTTGTTGACGGCCGGCGGGTTGTACATGTTCCGGATCGGTCCGCGGCCCTGGAGGTTGATCATCTCGCCGACGGTGTAGTCCGGGACGTCGTACGGGGCCGGCTCGTTGGCGTACGCCTCCGTCAGCGCGCCGAAGATGTCACCGGTGCCCTCGCCCAGCCCGGACTCCTGGCCGCTGGTGCCGCCGGGGGTGTTGGAGTCGATGGCGTGCCCGTACTCGTGGCCCACCACGTCGATGCCGGCGATCCACTCGTTCGCGCTGTTGTGGCCGATGGTGACCGAGCTGCCGTCCCAGTACGCGTTGAGGTCGCTGAGGCCGACCTTGCCGGGGAAGCTGCGGCCGTTGCCGTCGACGCCGTTGCGGCCGAGCCACTGGCTCAGCATGTTCCACTGCTTCTGCGCCGCGAACATCAGGTCCGTACAGCCGGTCTCCTTGGAGGTGGCGTTGCCCGTGCCCCAGGAGTCCGACGACTTGGAGAAGACGCTGCCGGTGCCGTAGTCGGCGCAGCTGAGGCCCGGCCGGTTCGGGTCGCGCAGCGAGTACGTACCGCTCGCGGCGGTGGTGTCGATGGTCAGCGGGTTCGGGCCGTTCCACTTGCTGGTGCCGCTGCCCGCGACCACCTCGTCGTGACGGTCGACGACCTTGCCGGTGCGGGCGTCCACGAAGACGTGCAACTTGCTGGGCGCCGTCTTCGTGCGGCCGGACAGCACGGTCTCCCAGGCCAGGACCTGCTTGTCGTCCTTGAGCCGGACGACGAGGCGGCTGTCGAGGACCTTGTCGACCTTCGCCAGCTCGCCCCGCGACGTGGCCTCCGCCGCCTTCGCGGACACGGTCGGCGTGGTCGCCACGTCGATCACCCGGGCGGAGGCCGACTGCACGGCGCGGACCTTGCCCTCGCCGTCCGCGAGCACCACCGCGTCGCCGCCGACGACGGGCAGGCCGCGGTAGCTGCGCTCGTAGGCGACGGAGTAGAGGTCCCGCACCCAGGGGGTGACCAGGCGCCGCTCGTACTGCTGCCGGGGGGAGTTGACGAGGGTGTCCAGGCCGCTGCGGACCGCCGCGTCCGCGGCGGCGACCGCGCGCTCGGCGGAGGTGGGGGCGGGCTGTGACCGCTCCCGGGCCGGCTGCGCGGCCGACGCGGTTGCGGCCAGCGCTCCGGCGAGGCTCGCGGTCAGCGCCATGGCTGCCACGGAGGCCATCCATCTGGTGGGCTGCAAGAGTCCACTCCGATCGTGTGTGGGGGGTGGTGACGGGGATGGTCTGGCTGTTCGCCGCCGAGTATGGGCGTGTGCATGGCGAGATTGGGACATCCCTGTGCACATAAGGTCCGCGTTATGGTGTGCTCGGGTCACGCTGCGTAAGCTGCCCGGATGCAGCTGGAGTTGAGGCATCTGCAAGCCGTCTGCCAGATAGCGGAAGTCGGCAGTCTGGGCGGCGCGGCACGGCGCCTGGGGGTCTCCCAGCCCGCGCTCTCCGCCCAGCTGCGCCGGATCGAACGGGTCACGGGAGGCGAGCTGTTCGTCCGCGGCCGGCACGGGGTGGAGCCCACCCCGCTGGGCCAGTTCGTCCTCGCCAAGGCGCGCCGGGTGCTGAGCGAGATGGACGCCCTCGGGGCGGAGACCCGCGCCATGGCGACCGACGCCGCCCCGCTGAGGCTCGGCTGCATCCTGCTCGTGCTGATCGACGACCTGGTCGCGCGGACCGACCTCACCCTCTCCGGGCGGGAGATCACCGTGGACGTCGAGCATTCGGTGACCTCGCTGGTACGGATGCTCGGCGCGGGCCGGTACGACGTCGTCGTGTACGGGGAGGTCAACGACCACGAGGTCGCGGTGCCCCGGGGAGCCCAGGCCCGGACCCTGGTCCCCAAGGAGCCGTTCTGCATCCGGATGTCCACCCGCCACCCCCTCGCGGGCCGGGAGGTCCTCGACCTCGCCGATCTGGCCGACGAGCAGTGGATGACCCTGGTCGAGGACGACGACGGCGGCCCCGAGGCCCTGGTCGAGGCCTGCGCGAAGGCCGGGTTCGTGCCCTCGCTGCGCTACCGGATCACCGACCGCAAGATGCGCCACGACCTGGTCGCGGCGGGGCGCGCGATCTCGCTCACCCAGCCCACCGCCCCGGGGGTGGAGGGCACCGTGATGCGCCCGCTGCTGGGCACCCCCATCACGGGCCGCATCCGCCTCGCCTGGAACCGCTCGGCGGTCTCCGCGCCGCAGGCGGAGCTCCTGTACCGGGCGGCCGCCGGGGCGTACCTCGCCAACGTCGACAACAACCCGTTCCACCGCGCCTGGTGGGACGCCCACCCGGAGGCGCACCCGCCGCTGGACTGACCGCCCCTGGAGGGAACGGCCGGGCGGGCGCCACCGGCCGGGCGCTACGGAGCGAGCGCGACCGGCGTGTCGTCGAGGATCAGGCCGGCCACGTGGTCGGTGACCACGTCGAGGACGGCCGCCGCGGCCGTCCCGTCCCCGAGGACGAGGAAGTTCAGGGTCAGCCCGTCCGTCATCGCGGCCAGATAGCGGGCCAGCACCGGAACGGGCACGCGGAGCTCGAAGTTCCCGCCGCGCCGCAGCTGCTCGATGAGCTCGGCGTAGGTCGTGGAGTACAGCTCGTACTGCCGGCGAGCCAGGTGCTCGAACCCCGGCTGGCGCAGCGCGTACTGGGTGAGCTCGTACGTGAGCATGTGCTCTTCGGGGTGGGCCACCACATGGTCCCAGTACGCCTGGAAACCGGCCCGGACCGTCTCCCGCAGGGTCGCCCGAGGCCGGATCGCCTCCTTGGCCAGTGACACGGAGTGGTCGGCGATCGTGGTGATGACCGACTCCAGCAGGGCCTGCTTGGAGTCGAAGCAGTAGTGGAAGACGCTCAGCGACACGCCCGCCTCGGCGGCGATCGACCGGGTGGTCGTCCTGGCGACGCCGTCGCGGGTCATCGCCCGGATCGCCGCCTCGGTCAACTGCCGGCGCCGCTCGGCCGACGGCATCCGTGCCATACGTGTTCCCTTCGGTCCGCGTGCGGGGCGGGCGGCCGTCCCCGGCCGCCCGCCCCGCCGCCGTCAGCTGCTGTAGACGCCGACCTCGTGCAGGGAGTAGCCCCACTTGGTGCCGCGCTGCACCCCGTGGATCCGTACGTGACGGGCCGTGACACCGGCGAACCGCGCCGTGTCCAGGCCGCCGTCACCCGTGGTCGTGGACCACGCGGTCTGCCAGTTCGTGCCGTCGGTCGAGACCTCGATACGGTACGCCTTCCCGTACGCGGCCTCCCAGTCCAGGGTGACGCGCGAGACCAGGTTCGCGGACCCGAGGTCGATCTGGAGCCACTGGTCGTCGCTCCAGTTGCTGGCCCAGCGGGAGCCCGTGCTGCCGTCCACCGCCCTGCCCGGGGCGTAACTCGTGAACGGGTTCCACTCCGAGGAGCTGGCGGAGGCGGCCGCGCCCGCGGCCAGGTTCACCCCGGCCTTGTGCTTCTCCGAGGCCCCCCAGGTGCGGAGGTAGGACTCCGCGCCCCGGAACAGGTCGTCCACGACGCCCTGCCCGCCGACGAGGCGGATGTCCTCGATCCAGTCCGGCACCATGCCGTAGTGCGAGGCGCCGTCGGTGTTGAAGTCCCAGGTGCGCTGGCCGGTGGTCTGCTTGTCGATGACGGAACCGCCGTCGACGCTGCGGAAGGGGTACTGCACCGCGTTCGGGGCGGTCGCCCCGCGCGGGCCCGGCCAGCCGCCGACCCCGTTCATGTCGGTGCCGTAGCCGTACCCGACGCCGTACTTGTCGCGCAGCGCGTCCGTGCGCTTCGCCTCCGCGCTGAACGCCTCGGAACCGTTCATGTACTGGGCGGCGAACCCGCCGAGCTTGTACAGCCGCTCCAGCCAGTCCATGTCCATCCAGCTGTGCGAGGAGATCACACCCGGGTACGACTCGGACTCCAGGATGTCGAAGGCCCGGCCAGCGGCCTTGACGCTCATGTGGTCGACTTCCAGCATCATCTTGCGTTTCATCATGCCGCGCACCGCGTACTCACCGAGGTCGGTCAGACCGCGGGTGTTGCACTGGGCGCCCGAAGCGTACTGGGGCACCGCGACCCCCGCCGGCAGCTCCTTCTGCGCCGCGGGCGCCGCCGCGAGGCCGATGGGGTTGTCGTGCTGCGGGCCCTTGCACTGCTCCGTCTGCCAGAAGGTGCCGGTCGACAGGAACTGGCCCACGTTGATCGCCGTGCCGAGGGCGCCGCCGTCGAAACGGACCCCGCACAGGGCGTTGTCGAACTTGTGGCACAGGAACATGCTGCGGACGCCGAGCCGGTGCAGCTCGTCGAGCCCCCGGTCGATGTCGGCCTTGGAGCACTGCGAGACGTCCAGGATCATCTTGCAGCCGAACGGCTCGGAGGTCTCGACGCCCAGGATCACCGCCAGCTTGCCCTGCGCGATGACCTCGCGGGCCTGCGCGGAGTCGGTGACGATCCGGAACCAGCCCTTGCCCGTGCCGCCGTACATCTTGTCGACGTACGCCTGCATGTCGTACGTCTTCTGCGCCTGGAGCCGGATGGAGGTCATCTCGTCGCAGGAGCGGTCCTTGAAGAAGTAGACCGAGCAGATCACCCCGTTGGTGACGAGATCGTTGACGAGCACCCGCTGACCGCCGCGCCAGGCCCGCTCGATCCAGGCGTAGTAGTTCTGCTGGTGGGTCAGGGAGTCATGGGCGGGCCAGTCCTTGAAGGTCGGCCAGCCGTCGGGGTCGTGCTTGCCGTCCCCGCCCTTGGTGATGAAGTCGAAGACCGCGAGGGAGCCGTCGGGGTAGTGCTCCGGACAGTCCTTGAGGGCGTCCGCCACCCCGAGCTCGGAGAAGGCCTTGCCGCAGATGAGCCGGCCGCCGAAGCCCTCGTTGGACATGATGTGGTCGTGGGCGTCGACGAAGCCGCGTACCTGTCCCTGGGCGTCGGTGCCCTTGAAGGGCTCGCCCGTCACATTGATCTGGGAGTCGGGGGCGGGCCGGGCGGCCGGGTTCCACCAGCCGGGATCGGCCGCCGAGGCACCGGGCGCGGGGCCGAGCGCCATCGCCACCATGCCGAGGAGTAAGACCAGGAGCGCGAGTGGTCGGCGCCTGCCGTGCGGGTGAGGGGTCATGGTCGAGGAGAATCTCGATTGTCGCGTGCAGAGTCAATAGTCCGGGACAGATGACCTGAAGACTCCTGGACAACACCGCCCGGACACCCGGCGTGAGCGCGATGTGACATGGGCGTAAGGAACCGTTGCTACGGTCGGCGAGCGCGATCCGATCATGAGAGGAACCCGCCCCGTGGCCCTACCGGACTCCTTGGCCGGCACCGCACAGGTGCGGACGGTCTGCTCGTACTGCGGCGTCGGATGCGGCATGCTCCTGGACGTCGCGAGGGGCGTCGACGGCAGGCGCACGGTCCTGCGGGCGACCGGGGACAAGGCCCACCCCGCCAACCACGGCCGACTGTGCACCAAGGGCGCCACCACCGCCGACATGCTCGCGGCGCCCGGACGCCTGACCACCGCACTGCTGCGCGCCGAGCGGGACGAGGAACCCCGCCCGGTCTCCGCGGACGACGCGATCGCCGAGACGGCCCGGCGCCTGCGGGCCGTCGTGGACGAGCACGGGCCCGACGCGATCGCCTTCTACGTGTCCGGGCAGATGAGCCTGGAGGCGCAGTACCTCGCCAACAAACTGGCCAAGGGGTTCGTCCGCACCAACCAGATCGAGTCAAACTCGCGGCTGTGCATGGCCAGCGCCGGCACCGGCTACAAGCTGTCGCTCGGCGCCGACGGGCCGCCCGGCTCGTACGAGGACCTCGACCGGGCGGACGTCTTCCTGGTCATCGGCTCCAACATGGCCGACTGCCACCCCGTCCTCTTCCTGCGCATGATGGAACGGGTCAGGGCGGGCGCGAAACTGATCGTCGTCGACCCGCGCCGCAGCGCCACCGCCGACAAGGCCGACCTCTTCCTGCCGGTCCGCCCCGGAACCGACCTCGCGCTGCTCAACGGACTGCTCCACCTGCTCGTCGAGAACGGGCACACCGACCCCGCCTTCATCGCCGCGCACACCGAGGGCTGGGAGGAGATGCCCGCCTTCCTCGCCGACTACCCGCCCGCCGCCGTCGCCGAGACCACCGGGATACCCGAGGCCGACCTGCGCACGGCGGCCGAGTGGATCGGGCGGGCGGGGGAGTGGACGAGCTGCTGGACGATGGGGCTCAACCAGTCCACCCACGGCACCTGGAACACCAACGCGCTGATCAACCTCCACCTGGCCACGGGCGCGATCTGCCGGCCCGGCAGCGGGCCCTTCTCCCTCACCGGACAGCCCAACGCCATGGGCGGCCGCGAGATGGGCTACATGGGGCCCGGCCTGCCGGGGCAGCGTTCGGTACTGGTCGACGGGGACCGCGCGTTCACCGAGGAGCTGTGGGGACTGGAGCCGGGGGCCCTGCGCGCCGACGGCTCCGGGCGGGGCACCGTCGAGATGTTCCGGCGGCTCGCGGACGGCGAGATCAAGGCGTGCTGGATCATCTGCACCAACCCCGTCGCCTCGGTCGCCAACCGCAAGACCGTGATCGAGGGCCTGGAGGCCGCCGAGTTCGTCATCACCCAGGACGCCTTCGCCGAGACCGAGACCAATGCCTACGCCGATGTCGTCCTGCCGGCCGCCCTGTGGACCGAGACCGAGGGCGTCATGGTCAACAGCGAGCGGAACCTCACCCTCGCCCGGGCCGCCGCGGACCCGCCCGGCGAGGCCCTGGCCGACTGGCGGATCATCGCCCGCGTCGCCTGCGCGATGGGCTACGCCGACGCCTTCACCTACGGCAGCGCGGAGCAGGTCTTCGAGGAACTCAAGGGCGCCGCCAACCCCAAGACCGGCTACGACCTGCGCGGAGTCTCCTACGAGCGGCTGCGCGCCACCCCCGTCCAGTGGCCGGCCGCCACCGGCGACGGCCCGGACCGCAATCCGATCCGCTACGTGGACGACGAAGCCGCCGGACCGGTGTTCCCGACGGCGAGCGGCCGCGCCGTCTTCTTCGCCCGCCCGCACATCCCGCCCGCCGAGATGCCGGACGACGAGTTCCCGTACGTCCTGAACACCGGGCGGCTCCCGCACCAGTGGCACACCCTGACCAAGACGGGGAAGGTCGCCAAGCTCAACAAGCTCAACCCCGACCCGTTCGTGGAGCTCCACCCGCAGGACGCGCGGGTTCTGGGCGTCCGGGACGGCGACGCCGTGGAGGTGGCCTCCCGGCGCGGCCGGGCCGTGCTGCCCGCGCTGGTCACCGACCGGGTGCGGCCGGGGTGCTGCTTCGCGCCGTTCCACTGGAACGACCTCTTCGGCGAGTACCTGAGCATCAACGCCGTGACCAGCGACGCCGTCGATCCGCTGTCCTTCCAGCCCGAGTTCAAGGTCTGCGCGGTGACGCTGACGAAGGTCGCCACCGGGGTCACGGCGGACCGCGCGCCGGTCGCGGGGATCGCGGCGGCGGGCGTGGTGGGCGTGGCGGCCGTCGCGGGCGCCGGTGCGGCCGCGGCCCTGCCGTCCGGCGCCGCCGCCGCGGCGGCCGCCGCGCTCGGCATCGAGACCGGGCCGCCGCCGGTCCTCGCCGCGCACGAACGCCAGTACCTGACCGGCTTCCTCGCCGGACTGGAATCGGGCCTGCCGGGCGTTCCCGTCCTGCCGTCCGGCGCGCCGCTGCGCGAGGAGCACGCCCGCTGGGTCAACGGCGTGCTCGCCGGGCTGTACTCGCGGGCCGGGCAGGCCGCCGCGGGGGAGCGCGCCGCCGCCGGGACCGGTACCGGGCGCGAGGTGGCGGTGCTGTGGGCCTCGCAGACCGGCAACGCCGAGGAGTTCGCCGCCGCCGCCGTCCGGGAGCTCACCGCCGCCGGCCACCGGGCCGCGCTCCTCGACATGGACGCCACCCATCCCGGCGCCCTCCCCGACCGCGCCGACCTCCTCGTCATCACCAGCACCTTCGGCGACGGTGATGCCCCCGACAACGGCGCCGCCTTCTGGGACGCGCTGGCCGCCGCCGACTCACCCCGCCTGGACGGCCGTCACTACGCCGTGCTCGCCTTCGGGGACTCCTCGTACAGCGACTTCTGCGGACACGGCCGGCGCCTGGACGAACGCCTCGGCGAGCTGGGCGGCGTCCGCCTGGCCCCCCGTACGGACTGCGAACCCGACTACGAGGCCTCGGCGGCCGCGTGGCTGGAACAGGTGCTGGCCTCCCTGCGGGGCGTGGCCGAGGCGGCGCCGGGCCGGGCCGGGACACCGGCTCCCCGGGCTGCCGGGACCGCCGCCGGGGCCGGGCCGCGCGGGCCGGCGCCCGTCACCGCCCGCCTCGTCGGCAACCGGCTGCTCAGCCTGCCCGGCTCCGCCAAGGAGGTCCGCCGGTTCACCTTCGACACCCGTGACGCCGAGAGCCCGCTCCGCTACGAGGCGGGGGACGCGCTCGGCATCCACCCCGTCAACGCGCCCGGCCTCGTCTCCGAATGGCTCGCGGTCACCGGAACCGATCCGGCCGCCGAGGTGCACCCCGGCGGCCGGATCGGCGCCGGCGGAACCGGCGGGACCGGTCCCGGCGCGGTCACCTGGGCCGAGGCGCTGCGCCACCACCTCGACATCACGAAGATCACCCCCGGTCTGATCCGCTTCCTCGCCGAACGCGGCGGCGACCACGGACTGCGCCGGCTGCTGCGCACGGACAACAAGGACCGCCTCGCCCAGTGGTGCTGGGGCCGCCAGGCCGTGGACGCGGTGGCCGAGTTCCCCGTACGCGCCGAGGCGCACGAGTGGGCCGAGGTGCTCGGGCGCCTCCAGCCGCGCCTGTACTCCATCTCGTCCAGCCCGCTCACCGACCCGCACCAGGTCTCCCTGACCGTCTCCGTCGTGCGGTACGAGAACCTCTCCGGCCGCCCCCGCCAGGGCGTCTGCTCGCCCTTCCTCGCCGACGCCGAGGAGGGCGCCCCCGTCCCCGTCTTCGTCCGGCGCTCCCCGGCCTTCCGGCCGCCGGCCGACCCGGCCACCCCCATGATCATGGTCGGGCCCGGTACCGGGGTGGCCCCGTTCCTGGGCTTCCTCGACGAACGCCGCGCGCGCGGCCACCGCGCCCCGAACTGGCTGTTCTTCGGGGAGCAGCACCGCGCGACCGAGTTCTACTACGAGGAGGAGCTGACCGCCCTGCGCGCGGACGGCACCCTCACCCGCCTCGACACCGCCTTCTCCCGTGACCAGCGCGTCAAGGTCTACGTCCAGGACCGGATGCGCGAGCACGGACCGCTGCTGTGGTCCTGGCTCCGCGACGGGGCCCACTTCTACGTCTGCGGGGACGCCTCCCGGATGGCCAAGGACGTCGACGGGGCGCTGCGCGAGATCGCGCGCGTCCACGGTGGCCTGACCGAGGCCGAGGCCGCCGTGTACGTCAAACAGCTCGCCGCCGACAAGCGGTACGTCCGCGACGTGTACTGACGGCGGCCGCCGTCAGCCGGTCCGTTCCAGGACCCCCGCGATGCCCCGCGCCAGGCACGTGATCCGGTCCGCCGGCAGGCCCGCGATGTTGATCCGGCCCGCGGTCGTGCCGTAGATGGCGAACTCGCCGCGCAGCCGGACCATCTGCTCCGCGGAGAGCGGCAGCATCGAGAACATGCCCTTCTGGCGTGCCAGCGCCGCCGCCTGGGTGTCCCAGCCGAGCGCGCCCAGGCGCGCCGCAAGGCCGGTCCGGTTGGCCTCGATCCGGCCCCGCATGGCGTCGAGTTCGGTCCGCCAGGCGGTCCGCAGCCCGTCGTCCTCCAGGATGGCCGTCACCACGGCGGCGCCGTGCTCCGGAGGCATCGAGTACAGCGTCCGGGCGGCGTTCTGCAGCGCCGTCTCGACGTGCCGCAGCGACTGGCGGGACGCGCCGAGCACGACCGCGCACCCGGTGCGGTCGCTGTAGAGGCCGAAGTTCTTCGAGCAGCTGATGGCGATGAACATCTCCGGCACCCGCTCCGCGAGCATCCGGGTGGCCGCCAAGTCCGCTTCGAGGCCGTCGCCGAGCCCGTGGTAGGCGAGGTCGACGAACGGAACCCAGCCCTCCAGGGCGGCGAGAGAGGCCAGCGCCTCCCAGGTCCGCGCGTCCGGGTCCACCCCGCTGGGGTTGTGGCAGCAGCCCTGGAGCAGGACGACGTCGTCGCGGCGGGCGCCCGCGAGATCGCGGAGCATGCCCTCCGTGTCGGAGCGGCCCTCGGAGTCGAGCCAGCCGTACGTACGCACCTTCAGCCCGGCGGCTTCCAGGATCGGCCGGTGGTTGACGTAGGCGGGGTCGCTGATCCACACGGTCGTGCCCGGGCGGGTCCGGCAGATCAGGTCGGCCAGCAGCCGCAGCGCGCCGCTGCCCGCGACGGTCTGGACGGCCACGGCCCGCTCGGACGCCCCGCCGCCGCCCAGGACCATCGACAGCATCGCCCGGTTGAAGGCGGTGTTGCCGGAGAGCCCGCGGTACTCCTTGGAGACGGAACGCTGCGCCAGCCGTATCTCGGCCTCGCGCACGGCCGCCATGACCGGCGTGCCGCCCGTGTGGTCGCGGTACACGCCGAGCACCAGGTTCAGCCGCTCGGGCCGCGCGTCGGCGCCGAACGCCTCGGTCAGGTCCCACAGCGGATCGACGGGCGGCGGAAGGAGGAGCTCAAGCATCTGCGGGAACCTCGGCTCGGGGGTGGGAGAGGGACCGGGGCCGGGGGCGCCGGTTGGCGAGGAAGACCCCCGCGGTGATCAGGGGGACGCCGATGAGCACGGCGAGCGTCGGCGACTCGTGCAGCAGCGGGACGGCGAGCAGTACGACGGCGACCGGGCTGAGGCTGCCCACGACCGAGCTGCGCTCCGCGCCGAGCCGGCGGATGGCGAACGCGTACAGCAGACCGGCGCACAGACCGACGCCGAGCCCCTGCACCACCAGGAACAGCAGGATGTCGCCGGGCGCGGCGGAGGCGATGCCGGTGGGGAGCACGCCCGTGGCGACCAGGAGGACCATCACGGTGAACGAGGGCAGGCACAGCAGCCCGATCGAGCCCACCGGATCGAGGTCCACCTCCTTCAGCCCGACGGTGTACAGCGCCCACAGCCCGCTGGCGACGAGCAGCACCCCGGCGCCGGCCAGCACCCCGGTGTCCGGCGGGGCGACGTAGCGCCAGACGAGGGCGACCACACCGGCGGCGATCAGCGCGAGCCCGGCCACCTGGGTGCCCCGGGGCGCGGCGCGGCCGCCGGCGACCATCAGCGCGGAGACGAACAGCGGCACCATGCCGGGGACGATCGAGCCGACGAACGCGGCGGAGGTCAGCGAGCCGCCGTACATCGCGGCCAGGAAGAACGGCACCCCGGCCCCGCAGATGATCTTCGCGGCGGCGGCCGGACGCACCGCCGCGATCCGCCGGCGCCGCCGCCACAGCGCGGGTGCCAGGACCAGGACCGGCACGCCGAAGCGGAGCAGGGCGGCGTCGGCGGGCAGCAGGGAGGAGCTGCTCAGGGCGCGGGCGCTGAGCGCGAACGCGGCCCAGATGGTCACGGTCACCAGCAGCGCCAGCATGCCGCGCGCGTGCGGGGACAGCCACGCGCGGCCCGTTTCCCGGGCGTCCGGGAGGGCAGTAGCGGGCAGGGTGTCGGGTATGGCCAAGACGGCTCCTCCAGCCTCAGGGGGCCGCTTTCGGCCATGGGGCAACGCTAGAACTTTGCCCGGGGCAGCCGATTGCCAGTTCTGCCTCCTACGCATAGCTTTGGGGCAGAATCTGCCAAGGAGTGGTGATGGACGCAGTCGATCTGCAGATCGTCCGTGAGTTGCAGGCCGATGGCCGGCTGTCCAACCAGGACCTCGCCGACCGGGTCCGGCTGTCCCCGTCGCCCTGTCTGCGCCGGGTCCGCAGGCTGGAGGAGGTGGGCCTGATCCGCGGCTACACGGCGATGGTCGACCAGGTCGCCTTCGGGCTCCCGATCACCGTGTTCGTCCGGATACGGCTGGAACGCCACACCGGCGAGGCGGTCCGGGTCTTCGAGGCGCACGTCGCCGTCATCGAGCACATCCAGGACTGCTACCTGATGGCCGGAAGCAGTGACTACCTGCTCCGGGTCGTCATCGAGAGCCTGGAGGCGTACGAGGCGCTGGTGCGCCACCGGATCCACGCCATTCCGGGCATCGCCTCGATCGAGTCCAGCTTCGCGTTCGGCAGTGTGAAGCAGTCCCGCGTCTACCCGCGCCCCGCCTGACACGGCCGACGCCGGGGTGAGCCGCGTCTCACCCGGGCGCAGCGGCTTGTCTATGCAACCAGTTGCATAGAAGGATCGCGGTATGGCGCTCGAACACGCGATCCTCGTCTCGCTGCTGGAGAAGCCGGGCTCAGGCTATGAGCTCGCCCGGCGGTTCGACCGGTCCATCGGCTACTTCTGGACCGCCACCCACCAGCAGATCTACCGCGTGCTCGCGCGCATGGAGAGCGCCGGGCTGCTCGCCGTCCGCGTGGTCGCCCAGCAGGGCCGGCCGGACAAGAAGGAATACTCCGTCGCCGCCCCCGGCCGCGCCGCCCTCTCCCAGTGGCTGCACGAGCCGATCGAGCCCGAGAGCCTGCGGCACGACCTCGCCGTGAAGATCCGCGGCGCGGCCTTCGACGACCCGGCCGCGCTGGTCCGCGAGGTCGAACGGCACCGCCGGGTCCACGGCGACCGGCTCGCGCACTACCTCGCCGGCGAACTGCGCGACTTCACCGGGCCCGAGGCCCCCGCGCCCCCCGACGCCGGCCAGGAACTCCAGCACGTCGTCCTGCGCGGGGGCATCGCCTACGAGCGCATGACGATCGCCTGGCTCGACGACGTGCTCGCCACCGTCCGCCGGCTCGGCGCGCCCCGCCCGCCCGCCTGAGCCGCCCCGCCCCCCCACGTCTTCGTCCACCCTTCACCCCGCAACCCCCGGAAGGCGAACCTCCATGGCCGACTCCCTGCTGTTCAACCCGCGCACCTACGACCCGCAGCACTTCGACCCCGAGACCCGCAGGCTGCTGCGCGCCACCGTCGACTGGTTCGAGGAGCGCGGCAAGCGGAAGCTGATCGAGGACTACCGCACCCGCGCCTGGCTCGGGGACTTCATCGCCTTCTCGGCCAAGGAAGGCCTGTTCGCCACCTTCCTCACCCCCGCCTCCGCCGCAGACGGCCGGCCGGAGCGGCGCTGGGACACCGCCCGGATCGCCGCCCTCAACGAGATCTTCGGGTTCTACGGCCTCGACTACTGGTACGCCTGGCAGGTGACCATCCTCGGCCTCGGCCCCGTCTGGCAGAGCGACAACGCCGCCGCCCGCGCCCGCGCCGCCGAACTCCTCTCCCAGGGCGAGGTGTTCGCCTTCGGCCTGTCCGAGAAGACCCACGGCGCCGACATCTACTCCACCGACATGCTGCTGGAGCCGGCTGCCGACGGTGCCGGCGGATTCCGCGCCACCGGCTCCAAGTACTACATCGGCAACGGCAACGCCGCCGGTCTCGTCTCCGTCTTCGGCCGCCGCACCGACATCGAGGGCCCGGACGGGTACGTCTTCTTCGCCGCCGACAGCCGCCACCCGGCGTACCGCCTGGTGAAGAACGTCGTCGACTCCTCCAAGTACGTCAGCGAGTTCCGCCTGGAGGACTACCCGGTCTCCGCGGACGACGTCCTGCACACCGGCCGCGCCGCCTTCGACGCCGCCCTCAACACCGTCAACGTCGGCAAGTTCAACCTCTGCACCGCCTCCATCGGCATCTGCGAGCACGCGATGTACGAGGCCGTCACCCACGCGCAGAACCGCGTCCTGTACGGCCGTCCCGTCACCGCCTTCCCGCACGTGCGCCGCGAGCTGGCCGACGCGTACGTCCGCCTCGTCGGGATGAAGCTCTTCAGCGACCGCGCCGTCGACTACTTCCGCACCGCCGGCCCCGACGACCGCCGGTACCTGCTCTTCAACCCGATGACGAAGATGAAGGTGACCACGGAGGGCGAGAAGGTCATCGACCTGCTGTGGGACGTCATCGCCGCCAAGGGCTTCGAGAAGGACACGTACTTCGCCCAGGCGGCCGTCGAGATCCGTGGCCTGCCCAAGCTGGAGGGCACGGTCCACGTCAACCTCGCGCTGATCCTCAAGTTCATGCGCAACCACCTGCTGGACCCCGCCGAGTACGCGCCCGTCCCGACCCGCCTGGATGCGGCCGACGACGCGTTCCTCTTCCGGCAGGGCCCGGCCCGGGGCCTGGGCTCCGTACGCTTCCACGACTGGCGCCCCGCCTTCGACGCGTACGCCGCCGTGCCGAACGTCGCCCGCTTCCGCGAGCAGGCCGACGCCCTGTGCGAGTTCGTCACCACCGCCGCCCCCGACGAGCGGCAGAGCCGCGACCTCGACCTCCTCCTCGCCGTCGGCCAGCTCTTCGCGCTGGTGGTCCACGGCCAGCTGATCCTGGAGCAGGCCCGCCTGACCGGCCTCGACGAGGACGTGCTGGACGAGCTGTTCTCCGTCCTCGTGCGCGACTTCTCGGCGCACGCCGTCGAGCTGCACGGCAAGGACTCCGCGACCGAGCCGCAGCAGACCTGGGCCCTCGGCGCGGTCCGCCGCCCGGTCGTCGACGAGGCCCGCGCGGCCCGCGTCTGGGCCCGCGTCGAGGCCCTGTCCGGCTCCTACGAGATGGCCCCGTAACCCACGCGGGGATGCCGGCCGGTCCCGGGCACCCGCCCCGGGCCGGCCCGCTCGCCCACCTGCGGCCCCCGCGCTCCGTCCACGGGTTCCGGTGGACGGAGCCGGGGTGTCGGCGGGTGCGGCTAGGCTTCGAGGATGGCCCTTCCGGACGCTTCCCCCGAGACCTCCGACGCTCTGCAGGTACTGCACCGAGTCTTCGGTTACAGCTCCTTCCGCGGCGAGCAGCAGGAGGTCATCGAGCAGCTCGTCGGCGGCGGTGACGCCCTCGTGCTGATGCCGACCGGCGGCGGCAAATCGCTCTGCTACCAGATCCCGGCCCTGGTCAGAGAGGGCACGGGCATCGTGATCTCCCCCCTCATCGCGCTGATGCAGGACCAGGTGAACGCGCTCACCGCCCTCGGTGTCCGGGCCGGCTTCCTGAACTCGACGCAGCTGTCCCACGAGCGGCAGGCCGTCGAGCGGGCCTTCCTCGCCGACGAGCTGGACCTGCTCTACCTGGCTCCCGAGCGACTGCGCTCCGAGAGCACCCAGCGGCTGCTCGACCAGGGCAAGGTCTCGCTGTTCGCGATCGACGAGGCGCACTGCGTCGCCCAGTGGGGCCACGACTTCCGGCCGGACTACCTCGCGCTGTCCATGCTGCACGAGCGCTGGCCCAAGGTGCCGCGCATCGCGCTGACCGCGACGGCCACCGAGGCCACCCACGCCGAGATCGTGGCGCGGCTCGGCCTGGAGGACGCCCGGCACTTCGTCGCCAGCTTCGACCGGCCGAACATCCAGTACCGCATCGCGGGGAAGAACAACCCGCTCAAGCAGCTCCTGGAACTGATCCGGACCGAGCACGACGGGGACGCCGGCGTCGTCTACTGCCTCTCGCGGTCCTCGGTGGAGAAGACCGCGGCCTTCCTGGCCGAGCAGGGCATCGACGCCGTGGCCTATCACGCCGGCATGGACGCCCGTACGCGCGCGGCGAACCAGGCGCGCTTCCTGCGGGACGAGGGGGTCGTGGTGGTGGCCACGATCGCCTTCGGCATGGGCATCGACAAGCCGGACGTCCGCTTCGTGGCGCACCTCGACCTCCCGAAGTCCGTCGAGGGCTACTACCAGGAGACCGGCCGCGCCGGCCGCGACGGCGAGCCGGCCACGGCATGGCTGGCGTACGGCCTCCAGGACGTGGTCCAGCAGCGCAAGCTCATCGAGGGCTCCGAGGGCGACGAGGCGCACCGCCGGTCCCTGGGCATGCACCTGGACGCCATGCTCGCCCTGTGCGAGACGGTCGACTGCCGCCGCGTCCGGCTGCTGGAGTACTTCGGGCAGTCGGGGGAGCCCTGCGGCAACTGCGACACCTGCCTGACGCCGGCCGAGTCCTGGGACGGGACGGTCGCGGCGCAGAAACTGCTGTCCACGGTCTGGAGGCTGGCCAAGGAACGCCGCCAGAAGTTCGGCGCCGGCCAGATCATCGACATCCTCCAGGGCAAGAAGACGGCGAAGGTCATCCAGTTCGACCACGACGGGCTCTCGGTGTTCGGCATCGGGTCGGACCTGAGCACCGCGGAGTGGCGCGGGGTCGTCCGCCAGCTGCTGGCGCTGCGGCTGCTGGCGGTGGAGGGCGACTACGGGACGCTCGTCCTGACGGACGCCAGCGGCGAGGTGCTGGGAGGCCGCCGGACCGTCCAGATGCGGAAGGAGAAGGCGGTCGCCGCTTCGCCCCGCAAGGAATCCGGGTCGCGCTCCGGGAAGGGCGCCCGGGTGCCGGTGGACCTGCCGGCCGCGGCCGAACCGGTCTTCCTGGCCCTGCGCGCCTGGCGGGCCGCGACGGCGCGGGAGCAGGGCGTACCGGCGTACGTCGTCTTCCACGACGCGACGCTGCGGGAGATCGCGACGCGGCTCCCCGCCACCGCGGAGGAACTGGGCACGATCGGCGGTGTCGGCGAGGCCAAGCTCACCAAGTACGCCGAGGGCGTCCTCGACACCCTGGCGCAGTGCGACTCCGGCGCGTCCGGGTCCGCCCCGCCCGCGTCCGCCCCGCCCGCAGCCGCGGCCCCCGCGGTCCGGGCGGCCGCTGCCCCGGTGGCACGTCACGCGGAGCCGGAGCCGGAAGAGCCGCCCTTCGACCTGGACGAGGAGAACCCGCCGCCCTGGGAGGAGGACTGGCAGTAGCCAGTCCCCTGATCGCGCCCCGGGATTCCGCCCCCGGGGCGTAGCCGGATCCGGCGGCCGGATCCGGCGGCGATGACCACCCTCACTCTGTGTGACGGCCTGTGACAGCCGTATGTTCCGTGTATTTCCGCAGTGGCCTCGGCCGAGCGGTATGTCCGTGTTTCAGCCCTCTTCGTACGTGAAGCAGAACACTCTCCGCGAACCATTGCGCATGGATCTCGGAAGTCGGGGCACATGGCCGGACCGTGTCGGTGCAAACCGACAGGGGGACGCACGGAACGAAAGGCCATACGCAACGTGACGGCAGCACAACAGAGCATCCATGTGGGCGGAGAGTGGCGCGCAGCCCTGTCCGGAGCCACGCGCGAGATCATCGACCCCGTCGACGCGACCGCCTTCGCGGTCGTGGCCGAAGGCGGCGTCCAGGACACCGACGACGCCGTGGCCGTGGCACGCGCCGCGTTCGACGACGGCGCCTGGCCGCGCACACCGGTCGCCGAGCGGGCTGCCCTGCTGCGGCGGGTCGCCGCCCTCCTGGAGCGCGACCGCGAGCGGATCGGCGCCCTGGAGAGCCAGGACGCGGGCAAGACGCTGGAAGAGGGCCGCGTCGACGTCGACTGCGTCCGCGACGCCTTCCTCTACTTCGCCGACCTCGTCGCGAACGAGGACGGCGGCCGCGTCGTCGACGCCGGTTCGGACGAGATCCGCAGTGTCGTCGTGCACGAGCCGGTCGGCGTCTGCGCCCTGATCACCCCGTGGAACTACCCGCTGCTCCAGGCCAGCTGGAAGATCGCCCCCGCGCTCGCCGCCGGCAACACGTTCGTGATCAAGCCCAGCGAGATCACCCCGCTGACCACCGTCGTGCTGATCGAACTGCTCCTGGAGGCCGGACTCCCGCTCGGCGCCGCCAATATCGTCACCGGTCCCGGTGACACGGTCGGCGCCCGGCTCGCCGAGCACCCCGACGTCGACCTCGTCTCGTTCACGGGCGGTCTCGTCAGCGGCACGAAAGTCGCCCGGGCGGCCGTCGACAGCGTGAAGAAGGTCGCCCTCGAACTGGGCGGCAAGAACCCCAACGTGGTCTTCGCCGACTCCTGCTCGACGGCCGAGGGGTTCGACACCGCCGTCGACCAGGCGCTCAACGCCGCCTTCATCCACAGCGGCCAGGTCTGCTCCGCCGGCTCCCGCCTCATCATCGAGGAGTCGCTGCGCGACCGGTTCGTCGCCGAACTCGCCCGCCGGGCCGAACTGATCCGGCTCGGACGCGGCACCGACGAGGGCGTCGAGTGCGGTCCGCTGGTCTCCGCGGCCCAGCTGGCGAGGACCGAGTCGTACGTGGCCTCCGCCCTCGCCGAGGGCGCGGTCCTGCGCGCGGGCGGCGAGAAGCCGGCCGGCCCCGGCTACTTCTTCCGGCCCACGGTCCTCGACCGGTGCCACCGCGGCATGCGCGTCATCCGTGAAGAGGTCTTCGGCCCCGTCCTCACCGTGGAGACCTTCCGCACCGAGGAAGAGGCCGTCGCCCTCGCCAACGACACCGAGTACGGCCTCGCCGGAGCGGTCTGGACCTCCAACGCGGACCGCGCCCGGCGCGTCGCCGGCCTGCTGCGCCACGGCACCGTCTGGATCAACGACTTCCACCCCTACCTGCCGCAGGCGGAGTGGGGCGGCTTCGGAAAGTCCGGCATCGGCCGCGAACTGGGCCCTGGTGGCCTCGGCGAATACCGCGAGGCCAAGCACATCTACCAGAACCTCGCCCCGCGCCCCGTGCGCTGGTTCGCGGGCACGACGGCGAAGGACCAGGCATGAGCGACCAGCACGTGTACGACTACGTCGTCGTCGGCGGCGGCACCGCGGGTTCCGTGATCGCCTCCCGGCTGACCGAGGACCCCGACGTCAGCGTCGCCGTCATCGAGGGCGGCCCCAGTGACGTCGGCCGTGACGACGTCCTGACCCTGCGCCGCTGGATGGGCCTGCTCGGCGGGGAGCTGGACTACGACTACCCCACCACCGAGCAGCCCCGCGGCAACTCGCACATCCGTCACAGCCGCGCGCGGGTGCTGGGCGGCTGTTCCTCGCACAACACCCTCATCGCGTTCAAGCCGCTCCCCTCCGACTGGGACGAGTGGGCCGAGGCCGGCGCCGACGGGTGGGACGCGGCGGCCATGGACCCCTACTTCGCCCGGCTGCGCAACAACATCGTCCCCGTCGACGAGGCCGACCGGAACGCGATCGCCCGGGACTTCGTCGACGCCGCGCAGAGCGCGCTCGGCGTGCCGCGCGTCGAGGGCTTCAACCGGGGCCCCTTCGACGAGGGCGTCGGCTTCTTCGACCTCGCCTACCACCCCGAGAACAACAAGCGGTCGTCCGCCTCCGTCGCGTACCTGCACCCGTTCCTGGACCGCCCGAACCTGCACATCGCCCTGGAGACCTGGGCGTACCGGCTGGAACTGGAGGGCACCCGCGCCACCGGCGTGCACATCCGTACCAAGGAGGGCGCGGAGCACGTCGTACGCGCCCGGCGCGAGGTCCTGGTGTGCGCGGGAGCCGTGGACACCCCGCGCCTGCTGCTGCACTCCGGGATCGGGCCGCGCGCCGACCTGGAGAAGCTCGGCATCCCCGTCGCGCTCGACCTGCCGGGCGTCGGGGAGAACCTGCTCGACCACCCCGAGTCGGTCATCGTGTGGGAGACGCACGGCCCGATCCCGGAGAACTCCGCGATGGACTCCGACGCCGGACTGTTCGTCCGCCGGGACCCCGAGGCCGAGGGCCCGGACCTGATGTTCCACTTCTACCAGATCCCCTTCACCGACAACCCGGAGCGCCTGGGCTACGAACGGCCCGCGCACGGCGTGTCGCTGACCCCGAACATCCCCAAGCCGCGCAGCCGCGGCCGGCTCTACCTGACGAGCGCCGACCCCGAGGTCAAGCCCGCCCTCGACTTCCGGTACTTCACCGACGAGGACGACTACGACGGCCGGACCCTCGTCGACGGGATCCGCATCGCCCGGCAGATCGCGGCGAGCGAACCGCTGGCCGGCTGGCTCAAGCGCGAGGTGTGCCCGGGGCCCGAGGTGACCTCCGACGAGGAACTCAGCGCGTACGCGCGCCAGGTCGCCCACACCGTCTACCACCCCGCCGGCACCTGCCGGATGGGGGCCGCCGACGACGAACTCGCCGTCGTCGCACCAGATTTGAGGATCCGGGGCCTCGACGGCATCCGGATCGCCGACGCGTCCGTCTTTCCCACCATGACCGCCGTCAATCCGATGATCGGCGTCCTCATGGTCGGCGAGAAATGTGCCGACCTGCTGGGAGGAACCACTCGATGAACACTCCGCCGCACACCGCGACCGCGCCGCCGACCCCCGCGGAATCCGTCTTCTCCGTACGCGACCTGTGGAAGGTCTTCGGTCCGAAGGCCGACCGGGTGCCCGCCGACCGGGAGCTCCGTGAGCTCGACCCCGCCGAACTGCGCGAGCGCACCGGCTGCACCGCCGCCGTCCGCGACGTCTCCTTCGACGTCCGCAAGGGCGAGGTCTTCGTCGTCATGGGCCTCTCGGGCTCGGGCAAGTCGACGCTCGTACGCTGCCTGACCCGGCTCATCGAGCCGACCTCGGGCACCGTCTCCATCGACGGCGAGGACGTGCTGTCCATGGACACCGGCCGGCTCCGCGAGCTGCGCCGGCACCGGGCCGCCATGGTCTTCCAGCACTTCGGGCTGCTGCCGCACCGGACGGTGCTCGACAACGTCGCCTACGGACTGGAGATCCAGGGCGTGGGACGCGGCGAACGGCGCGAGCGTGCGGCGGAGTTCGTCACCAAGGTCGGCCTCGACGGCATGGAAGACCGCCGGCCGAGCCAGCTGTCCGGCGGCCAGCAGCAGCGCGTCGGCCTGGCCCGCGCGCTCGCCGTGGACCCCGAAGTCCTGCTGTTCGACGAGCCGTTCAGCGCGCTGGACCCGCTGATCCGCCGGGACATGCAGGAGGAGGTCGTACGCCTGCACCAGGACGAGGGGCGCACGATGGTCTTCATCACGCACGACCTGAGCGAGGCGCTGAAGCTCGGCGACCGCATCGCGCTGATGCGCGACGGCCGGATCGTCCAGCTCGGCACCCCGGAGGAGATCGTGGGCGCCCCCGCCGACGACTACGTCAGGGACTTCGTCCGGGACGTCCCGCGCGAGCAGGTGCTGACCGTCCGCTCGGCGATGCGCCCCGCCCTCGGCGACGAGCGCGAGTCCGGCCCCGCGCTCGCCCCCAGCGCCACCGTCCACGAGGCCATCGAGGCCGTCGCCCGTACCGGCGAGAACGCCCGCGTCGTCGAAGGCGGCAGGTGCCTCGGCGTGGTCGACCACGCGGGACTCCTCGGTGTCGTCGCCGGGGTACCGGCAGCGTCGGACAAGGCGGTGGCCTGATGTACTCCCATACGACCTGGCCGCCGCCGTGCGGCACGACCGGCGCCGACGCCCTGACGGGCGCCACCGGGCGGTGGGGCCGATGACCGCCACCGTCACCCCCGCCACCACGGGCTCCGCGGCCGCCACGGACACCGGGTCCGGCGTGCTGCGCGCGCTCACGCGCCACCGGGGCCGGCTCATCGTCGCCGGCGCGGCCGTGGCGCTCGTCCTCGGCGCCGTGTTCCTGGGCGCCGGGAACTGGCCGGCGTCGCTCTCCGTCGACCTGTCCGGACCGCTGAAGAGCACCAGCGACTGGATCATCGACAACCGCGACGGCCATCCGCTGTTCCTCTACTTCCTCGGACACGTCAGCAACGCCGTGGTCGTCTCCGTCCGCGCCGTGTACCTGGTGCTGCTCGCCCTCGGCTGGGCCGGCGTCACCGCCGCCGCCGCACTGGTGGCCTGGCGCGTCGCCGGGGTCCGGCTCGCGCTGACCTCCCTCGCCGCCTTCGCCGTCTGCGGAGTGCTCGGCATGTGGGTCCCCACCATGCAGACGCTCGCCCTGATGGTCGTCGCCGTCGCCGCCTCCGTGCTGCTCGGCGGCCTCCTCGGGCTGGCCGCCGGCCTGTCGGACCGCATGCACCGCGTCCTGCGGCCCGTACTGGACACCATGCAGGTGCTGCCGGCCTTCGCGTACCTGCTGCCCGTCGTCCTCGTCTTCGGCATCGGCGTGCCCGCGGCCGTCCTCGCCACCGTCATCTACGCCGCCCCGCCCATGGCCCGCCTCACCGCGCTCGGGCTGCGCGACGCCGACGCCGGCGTCGTGGAGGCCGCCACCTCCCTCGGCGCCACCGGCAGGCAGCGGCTGCTGACGGCCAGGCTGCCGCTGGCCCGCAAGGAACTGCTGCTCGGCGTCAACCAGTCGATCATGATGGCGCTGGGCATGGCCGTGATCGCGTCCGTCATCGGCGCGGGCGGCCTCGGCGACCGCGTCTACCAGGCGCTGGCCTCCGTCGACGTCGGAGCGGCCCTCGCCGCCGGCGTGCCGATCGTGCTGCTCGCCATCGTCCTGGACCGGGTCACCGCCGCGGCCGGAGAGCGGATCGGCGCGGCCCCGGCCCACCGGTCCCGGCTCGGCTGGGCCATCGCCGCCGCGGCCACCGCCGCCGTCGCCCTCGGGACCCGGCTGGCCGACGCTCTCACCTGGCCCGACGGGTGGACGCTGGACATCGCCGAGCCCGTCAACCGGGCGGTCGACTGGATGACCGCCCACCTCTACTCCGGCGTGCCCGTCGTCGGAGGCACCGCCGACTGGGCGGGGCACTTCACCACGTGGGCCCTCAACCCCCTGCGCGCCGGCCTGCAGTGGCTGCCCTGGTGGGCGGTCCTGCTGACCATCGGCGTACTCGCCCTGCTCATCGGCACCTGGCGCACCGCCGTGACCGCCGTCCTGGCGATGGCCGCGATCGGTGTCCTCGGAGTCTGGGACCCGGCGCTCGACACGCTCTCCCAGGTGCTGGCCGCCGTCGCCGTGACGCTGCTGCTCGGCGTCGCCCTCGGCGTCGCCTCGGCGCGCAGCAACCGCCTGGGACGCGCGCTGCGCCCGGTCCTCGACGTCTTCCAGACCATGCCGCAGTTCGTGTACCTGATCCCCGTCGTCGCCCTGTTCGGTGTCGGCCGCGCCCCGGCGGTCGCGGCCGCCGTGGTCTACGCGCTGCCCGCAGTGGTGCGGATCACGGCCCAGGGCGTCCGCGCGGTGAACCCGGCCGCTCTGGAGTCCTCGCGCTCGCTGGGCGCGACCGGGCGCCAGCAACTGCTCCAAGTGCAGCTGCCGCTGGCCCGGCCCGCGCTGCTGCTGGCCGTCAACCAGGGCGTCGTCCTGGTCCTCGCCGTGGTCGTCATCGGCGGCCTGGTGGGCGGCGGAGCGCTCGGCTACGACGCGGTCTTCGGCCTCGCCCAGGGCGACCTGGCGACCGGTCTGGTCGCCGGCGCGGCGATCGTCTGCCTCGGCCTGATGCTCGACCGCGTCACCCAGCCGACACAGCGCCGCGACCTCGCCGGAAAGGGGGCCTGACATGGCTCGCACACGCATCGCCGCCCTCGCGGCCGCGGCCGCCGTCACCGTGACGGCCCTCACCGGCTGCGGCGCCGCCGACATGACCCGCCAGTCCTCCCCGTACGCCGACGCCAAGGGCTCCCGCACGGTGACGCTGTCCGTGCAGTCGTGGGTGGGCGCCCAGGCCAACGTGGCCGTCGCCCAGTACCTGCTGGAGCACGAGCTCGGCTACCGGGTGGACACCGTCCAGATCGACGAGGTGCCCGCCTGGGACGCCCTCAGCCAGGGCCGGGTGGACGCCATCCTGGAGGACTGGGGCCACCCGGAGCAGGAGAAGCGGTACATCGACGACAAGGGAACCATCGCCCGGGGCGGCGAACTCGGGGTGACCGGCCACATCGGCTGGTTCGTGCCGACGTACTTCGCCGAGGAACACCCGGACGTCACGGACTGGAAGAACCTGAACAAGTACGCCGACCAGTTCCGCACCGCGGAGAGCGGCGGCAAGGGCCAGTTGCTGGACGGCTCCCCGTCCTACGTGACGAACGACAAGGCGCTCGTGAACAACCTGGACCTCGACTACCAGGTCGTGTTCGCGGGCTCCGAGGCGGCCCAGATCACCCAGATCAGGCAGTTCGCCAAGGAGAAGAAGCCGTTCCTGAGCTACTGGTACAAGCCCCAGTGGCTGTTCGAGAAGGTTCCGATGACGGAGGTGAAGCTGCCCGCGTACAAGGAGGGCTGTGACGCCGACGCCGAGAAGGTCGCCTGCGCGTACCCGCACACGCCGCTGCAGAAGTTCCTCAACTCCCGCTTCGCGGACGGCGGGGGCGACGCCGCCGCCTTCCTGAAGAAGTTCCGGTGGACGACCGACATGCAGAACGACGTCTCCCTGATGATCGCGGACCAGAAACTGTCGCCCCAGGAAGCGGCGGCCCGCTGGGTGAAGCAGAACGAGTCCACCTGGCGCACCTGGCTCCCGTCCTGACCCCCACGGGAAACGGTGTCCGGGGAACGGCGAAGAGCACGCCCCCGGTGTACGGCGTGGACCCTCCGGGTCCTCGACCGTCTGGGGGCCCCGCCCGAAGAGCAGGTCGCGTACATCAGACGAGTCGACGTCGGCACGGACGAACTCCTCCTGGAGTTCGATGACGTGGTCTTCGGGGCGAAGGCGGGTCGGCACTGCGCAGCGTGGCCGGCACCGTGAAGTCGGAGCTGGCAGAGGCGTGGGAGCTCTGGGAGTACCTGGAGTAGCGGAGAGCGCGGGGAAGGCGCCTGCCCCGGTTCACAACCGGGGGCAGGCGCCTTCGTCGTGCGCGGCCACCCGTTTCTGAGTCGCCTGCGCGTCGCGACCGGTGACCTACCGGGCGAACGCACCCCTCCCGGTACCGCTTACATCGGCTCCGGGAAGATGTCGCTGATGCTCCAGGCGACGCTGAAGCAGGGGAAATAGGCCTCCGGCTCGGTGTCCAGTGCCTGGAGCGCGAGGATCTGGCTCATGGCTGCCCTCCACTTTCTTCTCGGGGTTGTGTCGGTCGGTCACTGCATACCTCGGCACGGAGCTGTTCGCCGCCGTGCCCAGGGGTTCATGGGACGCCCGCCCGGTGTCGTCAGGCGGTTGCCGGGATCCGGGGACGCGCGTGGTGGGGCTCCGTCAGGAGCGGGCCGGCCAGCAGGCGGTGCAGGGCCAGCAGGACACCGGCCCCGCCACTGGACAGGTCGGCGGTGAAGCGCTGCGAACCCGCTCCGAGGAAGCGGACGCCGCGCCGGTACGGGACGGCGTACTTCAGCAGGCCGGTCGCGGCGCGCACGGCGTCCCCGCGCGCGGCGTCCGTGCCGGTGAGCTCGGCGTGCTCGGTCAGGAACCAGCTCAGTCCGGCCAGCCCCCGGTACAGGCCCGCCTCCTTCGTGGCGCAGGAGACCCGGATGCCGGCGACCAGCCTCGGCAGCGCCGCGGCGCAGCGCTCGTCCGGCGCGGTGGCCACGTAGCGGGTGAGCACCGCCGCGACCCCGGCCGCGCCCGTGGCGAGGTACGGCATGGCGCGGGTGAACCGCGCGTCGTCGGAGATGGACAGGGCGCCGTCGTCCAGCGGGAAGGTCCGGTCCAGCTCCTGGTGGAGCAGCAGCCGGCCCCCCTCCAGGCAGCGGACCTCGCCGGTCTCGCGGGCCAGGCGGTGGAGGAAGAGGGCGACCCCCGAGCGGCCGTGCAGCAGGCCGCGGGCGTCGTGCTCGCCGAGGGCGGCCGGCAGGTCGGGGGCGTGCAGCAGGCTCTCCCCGGCCGCGGCGGCCCGCTCCAGGTGGCCGCTCTCCCCGGTCAGCCGGTGCAGGGCCAGCCAGGCCAGGCCGACCCCGGCCCGGCCGCCGGCCAGCGTGCCGCAGGAGGCGGTGAGCGGGTGGTCGTCGGCGTCCCGGAGCAGGTCGACGGCCTCGTCCAGCCGGCCGAGGCCGGCCAGCACCCGGGCGATGCCGGCCGAGCCGACGAGCAGTCCGGGGGGCAGCGCCTCGCGCAGCGCCAGCGTGTCGCGGCGCAGCCGTTCGAGGATCTCCTCCGGTACCTGGGCCCCGGCGCGGTGCAGGGCGTGCACCACCCCGGCCGTGCCGTAGGCCAGGCACACGTTGTTGGTCCGGAACGCCTCGGGCGACGGCGGGAAGGCCCATTCCGGCCGGTCGGCGTCAGCCGTCTCCAGCAGCCCCCCGGCCACCTCCTCGGCCAGCCGGGTGAGGCAGCCGCGCGGATCGGCGTCCAGCTCGGCGGGGGAGGGCAGCCGGCCGGGACCGTCCTGGTCCCCCGCCTGGTCCTCCGTCAGGTGGAAGGCGGTCGCCCGCTGCCACAGGTCCTGCGGCGGAGCCACGTCCGCCAGGTCGCGGCGCAGCAGTACGAGGTTGGCGGGCGCGTGTTCGGCGATCTCGTTGAACGGCGCCAGGAAGGCGAGCGCGACCGCCGACATGCCGTACCGGTCCCGCAGCAGCGGATCGGTGTCGGTCCGGAGCAGGCCGGGCGGCGGCGTGAACCCCGGGGTGCCCATCCCGGAGGGGGCCGCAGACAGCGCCGAGGCCGCCTCGAAGTCCACCAGCCGGACCCCGCCCGACGGCGTGACCACGACATTGCCCAGGCTGAGGTCACCGAACCGGTAACCGGCGGCGTGCAGCCGCTCGAGCGAGGCGTCCAGCGCGGCCAGCAGGCGCCGGCACGCCTCGTAGTACGCGTCGACGGACTCGGCCGTGCGGTCGGCGCGGGCCAGCGGGGAGGACCGGCTCAGCCAGCCCACCAAAGGCTGCCCCGCGACGTATTCGGTGACGAGGAAGTCGTGCTCCCACTCCGTGAAGTGGTCCAGCGGCTCCGGGCCGACCCCGGGGGCGGCCGCGTGCAGTTCGCGCAGCACGCGGTGCTCGTGCCGCAGCCGCTGCTGCGCGTCGGTCCCGTCGAAGACCAGGCCGTTGTGGGCGCGGGCCTCCTTGATGAAGACGGGGCGGCCGGTCCGCCGGTCCCGGGCCTGGTAGGCGCCGCCGGCGTTGCTCAGGCGCACCGCGCGGGTCACCTCGTAGTCGCGGATCAGGATCGGGCCCGCGTGCGGCCCCTCCTCCTGCTCGACGAAGGGGTCCGCGATCCCCGCGGGCAGGTGGAAGGCGGGCAGCCGCAGGTCCACGACCTCGTGGCCGGAGCCGTCGCGGACCAGCCCCTCCCGGGTGCCGTCGGCCCGCAGCCGGCCGCGGGCACCGAAGGAGCCGTAGCGGTAGTGGACCGTCCGCGAGTCGCGAAAGCGCCGGTCGGAGAGGACGTACGGCCCCTCCTCCCCGTCGAGCGCGTCGCGCAGGCGTTCCAGCAGCCGGCGGGCGGTCTCCGCGTCCGGCGGGTAGACGGCGCAGAACTTGCCCGCCTGGGCCCGCCCGGCGTGCTTGTGATGGAGGAACAGGAAGAAGAGCCGGGCGCTCAGGTGCTTGAACGGCACGCCCTCGGAGAAGCAGATCCCGGCGACCGTGTCGAGCACGTGCTGCGCGCGGTCCAGCCGCGCCGACACGTGGATCTTCCAGCCCTGCTCGGCGAACCCGGTCCGAGGAGCGCCCCACAGCGTCCAGATGCCCTGGGCGGCGCCGCGCAGGCCCGGCGGCACCTCGCCGGGAGCGAAGCGCGGCCCGGGGTCGGCCACGCCGGGCAGCGGCAGGTAGTACTCCCGGTCCGCGAGCGCTTCGCCGAAGCCTTCGAGCACGGGATCTCCTCGCGGGGTGGTGGTGGGCGGCCACAACGGTCGTGCCAGACGCTAGGAGCGGCAGGTATGGAAACGGTTCGGCGGCGGCATGCGACCGGTATCAGGCGGGATCGCCCTCCGCTGGGGCACCCGCGGTGCCCTCGTGGGCCGTCGCGCTCGCCTGCCCGCCATGGGGGCGGCGGCCCTGTCCGCCGGTGACGGCCCGGTCGGGCGTCCTGGCGGGGTGGAAAACATGGGGGACTCTTCCCCATGCGGGGGAGGCACCTCCCGTACCAGGATCGGGCGTGGCGCGGAGCGGTGGGCCGGGGGCGAGGAGCGGTGATGGTGGCTGGGCAAGGGCGGGCCGGGGGTTCGCTGTCGGCGGTCGAGCGGTGGTGGGCGGCCGGGCTCGTCGGTGGCGATGGGGGTGAAGGGCGGCCGGACTGGGCCGCGTTCGCCGAAGAGGCGTCGGCCGCCGCGCCCGAGGAGGCCGTGGCGCCCGAGGGGGACCATCCGGGGCTGAGCGGTTTCGAGTGGGTGCTGCGGCCGTTCACCGCCTGCGCGGGGGAGCGGCTGGAGCGGGGCCTGTCGGAGCGGGCGCGCGAGCTCGTGGACATGACCGCAGTGCGGGACGACCTGGAGAGGTACCTCGGCGGCAGGCTGGCGCGGACAGCGGCGCGGACGCTGGTGCTGGAGCTGTACGAGGCGCGGAGCGCCGGGCGGCTCGACGGGGACGACACGCGGGCCCGGTTCCGGGACTTCCTGGGACGCATCGCGTCCCGGCCCGGCCTGACGGCCCTGCTGGCCGGCCGGCCGGTGCTGGCGCGGATCCTGGGGCGGGCGGCGCTCGACGCGGCGGACGCCGTCGCGCAGGCACTGGAGCGGCTGGCGGACGACCACGCCCGTTTGACCGCCGGTCTCCTCGCGGAGTCCGGCGGGGACCCGGGGCTGCTCGTGGCCGTCGAGCCGGGAGCCGGCGACGGGCACCGGGGCGGACGGAGCGTGATGCTGCTGCGCTTCGCCGACGGCACCCGGCTGGTGTACAAGCCGCGGCCCCTCGCCGTGCACCGTCACTTCAACGACCTCGTCGCCTGGTTCAACGAGCTGCCCGACTCCGTGGACCTCCGTACGCTGCGGCTGCTCGACCGGGGCGACTACGGGTGGGTGGAGTTCGTCGGCGCGGGCCCCTGCGCCAGCGCCGCGGAGGTCGAGACGTTCTACCGCCGCCAGGGCGCGCTGCTGGCGCTGCTGCACCTCATCGACGGGACCGACCTGCACCACGAGAACCTGATCGCCGTCGGCGCCGACCCGGTGCTGGTCGACGTGGAGACCCTGTTCCACCCGCCGCTGGCGGGCACGGCAGCGGAGGACCCCGCCGCCGGGGCACTCCACGACTCGGTGTATCGCGTCGGGTTGCTGCCCCAACTGCTGGTGGGCGACCACAGTGCCCTGGACGTGTCCGCGGTCGGCGGCGGCCGCGAAGCGGTGTCGCCCGTCGTCCGGGCGGACTGGGCCGACGCCGGCACCGACCGGATGCGCCTGGTGCGCAGGGCCGGGAGGTTCGGCGAGTCCGCCAACCGGCCACGTCTCGCGGATGGCGGGCCCATCGAGCCGGCGGCCCACATCGAGGCGCTCTGCGCCGGATTCCGCGCCGGGTACAAGGCGATCGGTGCGGCCAGAGAGGAACTGTTGCACGAGACGGCCCTGTTGAAGGAGTTCGCCGAGGACGAGGTGCGGGTACTGGTACGTCCCACCTGGGTGTACAGCACGCTGCTCGACGAGTCGACGCACCCCGATCTGCTGAAGGACGCGGGTGAGCGGCAGCGGGTCCTGGAGACCCTGCGGACCGACGTGCTCGGGACGGTCCTCGCGCCCGACCTGGTGGACGAGGAGATCGCCCAGCTCTGGGCGGGGGACGTACCGCTGTTCACCGCCCGCCCGGGCCGGGACCGCCTGTGGGGCGCGGCGGAGCGGCCATTGGCCGGCCGCACGGACCTGTCCGGGATCGCCCGGGTCGCCGCGAGGCTCGCCGCCCTGGACGCGGTCGACCGCCAGGACCAGGAGTGGATCGTGCGGGCCGCGATGGCGACGGCCTCCCGCGCGCCCGCGCACCGGCCCGTCGGGGACCGGCGCACCCGTACGGCGGAGCGCGCCCCGGAGCCGGAACGGCTGCTGTCGGCGGCCCGGTCGGTCGGGGACCGGCTGGTCTCCCTCGCGTACCGCGAAGGACCGCGCAGCAACTGGATCGGCCTGGAGCTCCTGGACGACCGCTACTGGCGGATCGGCCCGATGCCGGCCGACCTGGCCGGCGGGTACACCGGGCCGGCCCTGTTCCTGGCCCAATTGGCGGCGCTCACCGGGGCCGGACACTACGCGGAGGTGGCCCGTACGGCCCTGGCGCCGGTGCCCGGGCTGCTCGACGCGCTGCGCGCCCGGCCCGCGGACCTCGGTGCGGTGGGCTCGGGGGCCTTCTCCGGCCTCGGTGGCATCGCGTACGCGCTGGCCGAGACGGCACGGCTGCTGGACGATCCGGAGGTCGGCTCCTGGGCCACCGCCGTGCAGCGGCTGGCGGCCGCGGCGGCCCTGTCCGAGGGGGAGTACGGGGTGGGCGCGGGCGTCGCGGGCGGGCTCGTCGCACTGCTGGCCGCCCACCGGGCCGGCGGCGGGGGCGAGGGTCAGGAGACCTGGCGGGACGCGCGGGCCTGCGCGGACCGGTTGACCGCGGTGGATCCCACGGCCGGCGGCCGGGGCTTCACGACGGGGGCCGCCGGGCTCGGATGGGCCCTGCTGCGGTTCGCCGAGGCCGAGGCCACCGCGGGGCCCTGGGGCGGGGCGGCCGAGGGCGGTGAGCGGTATCGGCTCGCGGGCCTGTCCGCGCTGCGGGCGGCCGTGGGCGGTGAGCCGGACGGCGGCCGGAGTCCGGGGGGCCACGGGGGAGCTCCATCGGACGACGGGCCCGCTTGCGAGGCCAGGGCCTCGGCCTGGTGCCGGGGGCGCGCCGGCATCGCGCTCGCGGTGCTGGACGCGCCGGGCGCCCTGGAGGACCCGCACCTCGCGGCGTGGTCCCGCAGGACCGTCGAAGCGCTGGGCCGGGACAGGCCCGCCGCCGACGACAGCCTCTGCCACGGCGAGGCCGGACTGTGCGAACTCCTGGGCCACACCGCGGTCCCGGAGGCACGCCCGCACTGGATCCGCCGGGCCGGAGCACTCCTCGCGTCCGTCGAGGAGACCGGTGCCCGGAGCGGCGCTCCGGACGGGGTCCCGCATCCCGGCCTGCTGACCGGGCTCGCGGGGATCGGGCACGGACTCCTCCGGGCGGGGTTCCCGGAGCGCGTGCCGTCCCTGCTCCTCTTGCAGACGCCCTAGGGGCCGGTCCGGCATCACGTACGGCCGCCGTCCGAGGCGCTCCCCCACGGAGCCCCCGACCGCACGACCGCACGACCGCACGACCCGGCACACCGACACACCGAACCACCGAACCACCGGCACCACCGCACAGCTCAGCACGACCTCCACTCCTGCCCATACGAAGGACGGACCATGACCACGCAGATCAACGACTCGGTGAGATACGTCGACAGCAGCGCCGGCGCGGAGACCGCGGCCCACGACCACCCGGTGGGCGAGGTGACGTTCGGTGCGAGCGGAATGCTGGGACTGCGCAGCCGACTGCTCCGGACGGCTGACTCCGACGCCGCCGCCACCGTGGACATGCCGTGGACCACCGGATCCCTCACGCTGTTCTGAGGGGGAGGACGGGCACGTCGCCCCGCGACGTGGCAGGGACGCGCCCCGGACGGATCGAGCGGAGGCCGGGGGGTTCCCCGGCCCTCTGCCGCGCGCGAAAAAGATCAAGTAATCTGCGCGCATGCGAGCGACGTCGTCGGTCATCGTGGGGCGGGACGCCGAGATCCGGCTGCTGGATGAGGCACTGGAGAGCGTCACGAGGGGTGCGGGACGGGCGGTGTTCCTCGTCGGCGAGGCGGGGATCGGCAAGTCCCGGCTGGCCGGCGAGTCCACCCTGCGCGCGTACGACCGGGACATGCCGGTGCTGCGCGGCCGAGCCACGTCCACCGGACTCGTCGTGCCCTTCCGGCCACTGGTCGAGGCGCTGTCCTCGCGGTTCCGGGCGGCGGGTGCTCCGGACGACCCGGAACTCCAGCCCTACCGGCCCGCGTTGGCCGGCCTCGTGCCGGAATGGCGGGCCGGGGCGGTGGCGCCCGGATACGCGATCTCGCTGGTCGAACTGGCCGAGGCGCTCCTGCGGCTGCTGGCGGTGCTCGGCCGCGAGCGGGGCTGCGTGATCCTGCTGGAGGACCTGCACGACTCCGACACCGAGACGATCGCGGTCGTCGAGTACGTCGTCGACAACGTGGCGGAGCTGCCGGTCCTCCTGGTCGGTACGCTCCGGCCCGACCCCGGCCCGGCGCTGGACCTCGCGCTCGCCGCCGAGCTGCGCAACACCGCCTCGTTGCGGGAGTTGGGGCCGCTGGACGAGGCCGCCGTACGGGACATGGCGGCCGCCTGTCTGGACGTCGGACCGGGTGAGGTGCCGCCGGACGCGCAACGGCACCTCTCGCAGTGGGCGGGCGGGAACCCGTACCTGGTGGAGGTGCTCCTGGCCGACCTGCTGGACACGGGACGGCTGAGCCGGGCCGAGGGCGGGTGGCAGCTCGCGGAGCACGACGAGGCGACGGTACCGACGGGCGCGGTCCGCAGCTGGGCGCGCCGGCTGGCCCGGCTTGACGAACCGGTGCGGGAATTGCTGCTCGTCGCGGCGACGCTCGGCGGCCGGTTCTCCGTCGGGGCCCTCAGGGCGGTGACCGGACTCGACGACCGGGCGCTGTTCGCCCATCTCCGGTCGGCCTCCGAGGTGGGGATCATCGCCCCGGACGGGGCCGCCCATGACCACTACACCTTCCGTCACGTCCTGACGGCGGACGCGCTCAGGGCCTCGCTGCCGCCCGCCGAGCAGGCCGCGCTGGCCCGGCGCGCGGCCTCGGCCATCGAGGATTCCGCCGTCGAACTCTGCGGTGACCAGAAGCAGTTGGTGGCCGCCCTGCGACTGGCGGCGGGCGACAAGGTGGCGGCGTCGCGACAGTTCGCCGAAGTCGGCCGGCAGATGCTGGACGCCGGTGCGTCGGGCTCGGCCGCCATGCTGCTGGAGCGCGCCCGGGGGCTCGCGGCCGACGAGGAGCGGGACGAGGTCACGGTGCAGCTGGCGATCGCCCAGGCCGAGTCCGGGCGGCTGGACGAGGCGGCGGCGCTGCTCGACGACCTTCCGCCGGCGCCCGCCGGGTCGCGTGCCGCCGAGGAACGGGCCCAGGCGCACACGCAGGTCGCGTGGGTCGCGACCATGGCGGAGCAGCCGGCGCAGGCGCGCCGCCGGATCCGGGCGGCCCGCGCCCTGCTCGGGGCCGACCCGCGCCCGGAACAGGAGGCGGCGCTCGCGGTGGTCGAGGGCCATCTCGCGCTGCTGCCGGAGCAGGACGGCCGGGGCGAGGGGCGCGGCCCGGTGGGCTGGGGCGGCGAGGACGGCCGCGAGCGACTGGAAGAGGCGGAACGTTCCGCCCGGCGCGCCGCGCTCACCGCGGAGCAACGCGGCCGGCCCGTGGTGGCCTGCCAGGCGTGGCAGCTGCTGGCCATACTGTCCCGGGAGCGCGGGTTCGACGAGGCCGACGCCTGCCTGGAACGGATGCTGGCGGTCGCCGAGGAGCACCGGCTCGCGGTGTACCGGGCCGAGGCACTGGTGCGGCTCGGCACCAACGCGTTCATGCGGACCGGTGAGGCGACCCGACTGGAGACCGCCCGTACGGCGGCTCACGAACTCGGTTCGCTGGCCCTGCTCCAGTCCGTCGACGGGTTGCTCGCCATGCAGAGCGTGCTGGGCGGGCGATGGGAGCGGGCCCGGGGGATCGTCGAGCGGTTGGTGGAGGCCAGCGCCCGCCTCCAGAACCTGTCGACGCACCGCTATCTGCTCCTCGTCGACGCCACGCTCGCCGCCCACCAGGGGCGGCCCCGCGAGCAGGAACGCGCCCTGCTCCGGTTCCGCCGGGCGGGCGGCCAGGAGTCCATGCTCGTGCCCCTGCAGCGCGGACTGTGCCAGGCCGTGGGCGCGCTGATGGGAGAGGACCGGGTACGGGCGAAGGCCGAGCTCGACGCGGCGCTGGCGTGGGAGCGGGAGCACCCGAGCTTCTTCTACCTCAGCGGCCGCTACGGGCTCGGCCCCCTGTTGCGGATCCTCGACGGCGAGGACGGCGGCCGGGAGGCGCATCGGGAGGCGCTGGCCTCGCCGGGCGGGCAACTGGCCTGGAACCGGATGTTCCTCGGCATGGCGGACGCGGTGCTGCGCGGCCGGGACGGCGACCCGGATGGCGCGCGGCGCGCCGTGGAGCGGGCCGGCCGTGCGGCGGCGGTGTTCCCGCAGGCGTGGCACCTCGCCCTGCGGCTGACCGCCGAAGCGGCGCTCGCCGACTCCTGGGGCGAGCCGGTCGCCTGGCTGCGTACCGCCGAGGAGTACTTCCACGAGGCGGGCGTATCGCCGGTGGCCGGGGCCTGCCGGGCCGTCCTGCGGCAGGCGGGGGTCAGTGTCCCGCAGCGCCGGGGCGGCCGGGAGCGGATCCCCGCGGGCCTGCGGACAGCGGGCGTCACGCCGCGAGAGTACGAGGTGTTCGTGCTGCTCGCGGAGCGGCCCGGCAACCAGCAGATCGCCCAGAGCCTGTGCATCTCGCCCCGAACGGTGGAGAAGCACATGGCGAGTCTGATGATCAAGACCGGCGCCGCGGACCGCTCGGCACTGTGCGCCCTGTCCGCGGAGTGCGCGGACTCCTAGGCCCTGTCGTCAAAGTGGCGCCGGCCAGGCCCGCGGCGTCCGGCGCCGTGCATCGCAAGGCGGAGGGACGCCCGTGTACTGGACGTACTCGGGCGCCTGGACAACGCGGCGAGGCGCGGCGCCGGGCGTCGCGGGCCAGGCGCCACTTTGACGACAGGGCCTAGCGCGGTGACCGGCGGGCCTCCGCTCGCCGGGCCGGCGGGAGCCGGGATGGGGGACGCTCCCGTCTTTATGGGGGTGCGGTCCCCCATGACACCGTCACGGACGGCGCGACTCTGCGGGCCCGGCACCGATGTGTGACGGGTACGGGCCGGCGGACCATCGGGGGGAACGACCAACTCCCGTCACCCTACGGAGGTTCGCTCGATGCCGCGTCCGTTCGCGAAGCCCGCAGCGTCACCCAGCCCGCTCAGGTACCGCGTCCTCGGCCCGCTCGCGGTCCACCGGGACGACCGGGCCCTGCCCCTCGGCCCGTTGAAGCAGCGGGTCGTGCTGGCAACACTGCTCGGCTCCGCCAACAGCCCGGTCTCCGTCGACGCGTTGACCGACGCGCTCTGGCAGGAGGAGCCCCCGCGCACCGCCCGCAAGAACCTCCAGGTGTACGTGAGTGCCCTGCGCGCGCTCCTCGCGGATGACGAGCTGGACCGGCCGCGGCTCATCCACACGGGTGGCGGATACGTGCTGCGCGTGGCGGAGGACGAGCTCGACCTCCTGAGGTTCCGCTCACTGGTGCGGGCCGCCGAGGGGCAGGGGCCCCGCCCGGCCGCCCGACTGCTGCGTCAGGCCCTCGACTTGTGGCAGGGGCCGCCGCTGGGCGACGACCTTCGGCTGTCGCCCCGGCTGGCCGAGGAGGCCGAGCGGCTGGAGCTGCGCCATCTCACGGCCTACGAGGGCTGGGCGGAGGCGGAGCTGGAGCTGGGCGGCGCGCCGGCCGTGGTCGAGGGGCTGCGGGACCTGGTGGAGCGGCACCCGCTCCGGGAGCGGCTCCGGTCCGCCTGGATGCGCGCGCTGAGCGGTTCCGGCCGACAGGCCGAGGCGCTCGCGGCGTACGACGACTACCGGCAGCTCCTCGCCCGGGAACTGGGCCTGGAGCCCGGTGGCGCCATGGCGGCCCGCTACCGGATGATCCTCGCGGGTGACGACCGGGCCGGGGCGGGCGCCGCCGCCCGGCCGCCGGCCGCTCCGCCGCCCGACCTCGTCGACTTCACCGGGCACGGCGAGGAACTGCGGTACCTCACGGACCGCCTGGAGGACGAGAGCGCCGGCCGCATCGTGCTGCTGTCGGGCCCCGCCGGGGCCGGGAAGACCACGCTGGCGGTGCGGGCCGCCCACCTGCTCGGGGACCGGTTCGCCGACGGACGGCTCTGCGTCTGCCTGCGGGACGCGGACGGCCGTACCCGCTCGCTGTCGGCGGTGCTCGCGGAGCTCGGTGAACGGACCGGCCAGGTCGGGCTGTCCGGGCCCGAGGCGTGGCGGGAGTGGCTGGCGGAGCACCGCGTACTGGTGATCCTGGACGACGTGCCCGACGAACGCGCCGTACGACCGCTGCTCCCGTGCGGCGGGCGGGGCAGGGTGCTGCTCACCGCCCGCGGCCAGCTGGGCGGTCTGGCGCCCGTGGACCGGGTCTGCGTCCCGCCGCTCGGCACCGCCGAGTCGGTGCAACTGCTCGCGGGGCTCGTCGGCGAGGGACGGGTGCGGGCCGATCGGGAGGCCGCACTGCGCATCGTGCGCGCCTGCGGCGGGTCGCCGCTGGCGGTCCGGGTGAGCGGGATGCGGCTCGCGGTGCTCCGCCACGTCCCGCTGCGGGAGTTCGCGGACCGGCTCACCGACCCCGCGGGGGCGCTGGACGAACTGACCTCCGGGGACGTGTCCGTCCGGCGGTGGCTGGCCCACGGCTGGGAGGCGCTGCCCGAGGAGTGGGGCCGGGACGCGGGACGGCTGGCCGCGGGCACCGGGGAGGGTCCCTTCGGCCTGACCGAGGCGGCCGAGGCCCTCGGCTGCGACGAGCGGCACGCCGTGAGGGTGGTGGAGGCGCTCATCGACGCCGGAATGGTGACTTCGCCCTGCGGCGAGGTCACCGCGCACGCGGCGCAGTACGAACTGCCGCACCTGATACGGATGTACGCGCGCGGCTCGGGGCTCGGTACCCCCGTGCTGACCTCGGGCTGACCTCGGGCTGAGCGCTGCCCCGGGCCGATCGGCCGCCGCCGTCTCGCACCGTACGGCCGGGGACCGCTGTTCCGGCGCCGGTTCCGGCCGCCCCCCAGTCGGCGGCCGGAACCGGCGGGTCACGGGGTCGCCGGAGCGGGACGTCCCGGGGGCGGGAGCCCCACCTGCCCCGCCAGGAAGGCGAGGCACTCGGCTTGCAGGGCCACCGCGCGGGACGCGGAACGGTCACCGTGGCCGACACCGCGCTCCAGCCGCAGCAGCACCGGACCGGTACCGGAAGAGGCGTGCTGGAGCGCGGCGCACATCTTGCGGGCGTGCAGCGGATCGGTCCGGGTGTCGCCGTCCGCGGCGACCAGCAGCACCGCCGGGTAGGCGGTCCCGGGGGTGACCCGGTGATAAGGGGAGTAGCCGAGCAGCGTCGGCAGCAGGGCGGGGTCCCGCGCGCTGCCGTACTCGGGCGTCCAGCTGGGCCCGAGGCCGGACAGTTCGTAGCGGACCATGTCCAGCAGGGGAGCCACGCACACCACGGCGGCGTACTTCCCCGGCTGCTGGGTGAGGGCGGCGCCCACCAGCAGCCCGCCGTTGGAGCCGCCCATGATCGCGAGGCGGCCCGGCTCGGTCCAGCCCTCCGCGATCAGGCGGTCGCCGGCCGCGGCGAAGTCGTCGAAGGTGTGCTGCTTGTTCCTCCCGCTGCCCGCCCGATGCCAGGCCTCGCCCTCCTCGCCGCCGCCGCGCAGGCCCGCCCAGGCGAACACCCCGCCGGCCCTGACCCAGGCGAGGACCTGGGCGCGGTACCGGGGCGACATCGTCCGGCCGAAGCCGCCGTAGCCGGTGAGCAGCGCGGGGCGCGCCACGTCCGGACGGCCGGTGGGGGAGATCACGAACATGCGCACCGTCGTACCGTCCCGCGAGGGGAAGGCGACCTGGCGGGTGACCGCGCCGCCGACGCCCTGGGCATCCGGGGCGTCGCGCTCCCAACGCGACGCGCGGCCCGTCCGGGCGTCGAAGCGGAGCACCCGGGGCGGTGTGACGAAGTCGGTGTAGGCGAAGTAGGCCTCGTGACCACCGGGCGGCCCGGCCGAGAAGTCGCCGACCGCGCCGGTGCCGGGCAGCGGGACCGTGGCGATCCGCCGGCCCTCGACCAGGTCGTGCACGGTCACCTCGGCCACCGTGTCACGGGTCCAGGCGGCCAGGCCGAGCGGGTGCTTGAGCTCCGGCCCGGACAGCACGACGAGGTGGGTCAGCACCGCGTCGGGCCGTTCGGGGATCACCTCGCGCCAGGCAGCGGGGCCCAGACGCAGTTCGGCCGGCCGGCACGCGACGACGCGTCCGCGAGCGGCGTCGCGGTCGGTGCGCAGCCACACCAGGTCCCGCGGACCGGTGCCGGGCACCGCGTACAGGCGGGTGGCGGCGTCCATGCCCTCCTGGACGGGCCGCAGCTCCGGGCGCTCCAGCGGCCCCGCCCACAGGTCGGCCAGGTAGAGATCGGTGCCGCGGCCGGTGCCGAGCGTGGCCGTGACGCCGAGCCAGCGGCCGTCCGCGGTCACGGAGACGCTGTAGAACTGGGTCTTGTCCCGCCCCTCACCGAAGACCAGGGCGTCCGTCCCGGGGTCCGTGCCGACCCGGTGCAGGCACACCCGGCGGTGGTAGCGCCCCTCGCCGGGGTGCAGCAGAGGGTCGAGGTTCCTGACGTAGTAGAACGCCTCACCGCCGGGCAGCCAGCCGATCGACGACCTCCGCACCCGGTCCACCGGCCCGTCCACGATCCTCCCGGTGGCCACGTCGAGCACCCGGAGCAGTGAGTCCTCCGTGCCGTTGCGGGACACCTGGAAGGCCAGCAGATCGCCCTCCACGGAGGGCTCCCAGGCGTCGAGGACGGTGCGTCCGGACGGGTCGAGGGCACTGGGGTCCAGCAGCACCCGCTCGGTCGAATCCGCCCCCGCCTCCGCCACCATGAGCACGGGATGCTCCTGACCGGCGTCCTGCCGTAGCCAGAAGACCCTGCCGCCGCGGACCTCGGGAGACCGGGCGCGGTCCACGGCGTCGATCGCCGCCACCTCCGCCTTCCAGCGCTCCAGGTCCGCCCAGGACGCCCGTTCCGCCTCGTAGAGCGTTTGCTGCTCCGCGCTCCAGCGGAGCGTCGCGGGGGACTCGGCGTCCTCCAGCCGGCGGTACGGGTCGGGGACGCGCAGACCGTGCGCCTCCTCGACGACGTCCTGCCGCTCCGCGTGCGGATAGCGGCGGGTTTGCGGGATCACTCTTTGCTCCCTCATCCATCGGTGGGTCGGGGGTCGTTGGACCGGTCGACGACGCGGGCGGAGAGTTCCTCGTCGTCGTGGTGGGCCACGACCTCGACGCCCTCCCTCTCGTTCGCCGCCGGGTCCGCCGGCGCGGCCGTGTCATCGCCGGCTTTCGCGGCGGCCTTCTCGGCGCCCGTGTCGGGCAGGGCGGCCATCGCGAAGACGCCGGCCAAGAGGACGATCAGCCCCGACGCGGCGATGATCGTGTCGACGGGGCCGAACCGGAGCCCGCCGAGCGAGCCCCCGACGTCCCGCAGCACGGATCCGGCGAGCCAGCCGGACAGGGCCGCGGAGAGCATCGCCGCCAGTCTCGTCACCGGGTAGAACACGGCCATCACCCGGCCCCGGTAGTCCGGGGGCGCCGCCGCGAGCAGCAGCGGTGACATCGCGGTGTTCAGCATGGTGAGCGGAACGGCGAACGCGAAGAGGAGGGCGACACCGCCCAGGAAGCCGGTCTGCCGGGAGTAGGCCACCAGCAGCACACCGCTCACCAGCAGGCCGATCCAGGTGGTCCTTCGCGCCCCGAGCCACTGCACCATCCGGCCCCCGCACAGCGCTCCCGTGATGCCACCCGCACCCATGGCCATGCCGAGATACCCGTAGAGGTGGGCGTCCGCGTGGAGGTTGTCGGTGGCGAAGAAGACGTTGAGGGTGCCCAGTGCCCCGGCCCCGAACTGGCCTATGACGGCGAGCAGGAGCAGCGCCACCAGGAACCGGCTGCCCGCGAAGAAGCGCAGTCCGTCCATGAACTCCTTGCGCAGCGCGCCCCGTTGCCGCTCGACGGGCCTGCGCGCACCGGCCGGCCCGGCGGAGCCCGTGCCGAGCTCGCGTACGCCGATGGAACGGATCGCGATGTACGACACCGCGTACGACAGGCCGTTGAAGAGCAGGGCCCACTGCAGCCCGACGGTGAACAGCAGCGGCGCGGCGAGGGGCGGCCCGATGATCCAGGCCGTCTCACCGGTCGCCTGCGCGATGCCCGCCGCCCTGGCGCGGTCCGCATCCCCGGTCACCAGGTCCGCGAGGACCGCGAAGCGCGCCGGGGAGAAGAACTGGCCGGCCGCGTGGAGCAGGAGCACGGTCGCGTAGATCAGGGCGAGCCAGACACCGGTCGGGAGGGCGCCGGCCGGCAGGAAGGTGACGGTCGTCAGCACGGCCACCAGGACGCCGCGGAGCACCTCGCTGCGCAGCATCGTGGCGCGCTTGTCCCAGCGGTCGACGAACACGCCCGCGAGCGGACCGATGACCAGCACGGCGACGCCCGACGCCATCACGATGCCGCTGACCGCCAACGGCGCCCACGACTCGCCCTTCGCCAGTACGGTGGCCACCCACAGCACCAGCGTCGTGCTGAAGACGGCGTCCCCGATGGACGAGACGGCCTGGCCGAACCAGAGCCGGGTGTAGTCGCGGTTGATCAGGGTCAGCCGCGGTGTCATGACGGCCTCGGCGACGCGACGATCAGCGCCATGAGGGCGGTGACGAGGGTCGTGTGGTACGCCGTCCGGAAGAACTCCCCGCCCGAGGCCGACGGGTTCGCCCCGCTCGCCGCCGACCGCCCCGGGATCGCCCCGTCGGGCCGCTGGGCCCGCACCAGGCACTCCACGGCCGCGGTTCCCGAGGGCGTGTCCAGCGGCTCGCTCCCCAGGATGAACTGGGTGAGGACCAGCTCCGCGGCCAGGTCCCACAGGTCGTGCTCGACGCTGTGGCGCAGCAAGCGGTCGACCAGGTCCCGGGCGTGCGCCAGGGACTCCCCGCCCAGCCCGGGGGCGGTCCGGCCGAAGTCGCCGAGATAGAAGGCGGTGTGCGTCACGGCGTACGCCTGCGGGAGGGTGAGCGGCGCGCCGTCCCCCGAGGTCGCGTCCCCCGGCTCGGCGGCGCGGAACGCGACGAGCGGGCTGTGCGGCAGGAGCTCGGCGTACGGCTCGATGGTGTGGCGGACACCGGCCTTGTCCGCGTAGTGGCGGATCTCGACGCGCTGGTAGGGGGACTTCCCCCGCGGCGAGAGGAACGCGGGGTCGAGCCCCGCGAGCGCCCTGCGGACCTGGGCGTCGTCGATCGCGTCGGGGGCCAGTGCGGCGTAGATCAACCCGTAGCCGGACGTGTACTTCGGGACCTCGGCGAACAGCCGCGGGAGGTCCGGGTCCTGCCAGAGCCCCCGGACCAGGGCCCCGGCCTCGCCCAGCGCCTGCGGGGGCTCGGCCAGGCGGTCCGCGCAGTGGCAGAGCAGCGCCAGTTCCAGCGCCGCCTTCGCCCTTCCGAGGGGCGCCGAACGGACGTTCGCCGAGAACGGGTCGAAGAAGTCCAGGTTCCCGCCCAGCCAGCCGAGCGCGCCGGCGGAGAGCTGCTCCAGGGGTGAGGACATGACTACAGGCGCCCCGTCTCGTGCAGGTAGTCGAGCAGGGCCGTGTCGACGGAGTCGCGGAATCGCGCGAGGGTCCGGGCGTCCTCGTCGTAGCGGTAGAGGTCCTGGCAGGCGATCCAGCGGTCGCGGGTCTGCGCGCCCGGCCGGTAGCCGTCGGCGGCCGTGCCGACCTCCCAGTCGGGTTTGCCCGCGGTCTCCCAGCAGCTGGCCAGGGTGCCGTCCGCGCTGACCACCGCGCCGTAGCGGCCGTCGGTGTGACCGCAGGTGACACAGGTCTTGCGGGCACCGGGGCGGGCCACGGTGAAACCGAGGTCCAGCGCCCGGCGCTGCCAGCGGGTGAAGGCGGCGGGGAGTTCGCCCGTGTGCAGCAGACTGTTGGCGTAGCCGACCCCCACGTCGCCGATCCGGGCGAAGTACAGCGTGCACCGGGCGGGGTCGAGCGCGCCGGCGAGCCGGTCGATCAGGGCGTCCACGCCGTGGAAGGTCTCCTGGGAGACGTTCACCCGCAGCGTCCACTGGAGCGGAGTGTCCTCGGAGGCCTTGGCCATGTTGCCGACGATCTTGTCGAAGGTGGCGCCGCCGTCCGCCCGGCCGACCCGGATCCGGTCGTGGTCGGCGCGGTCGCCGTCGAAGGTGACCTGGACGGAGGTCAGTCCCAGGTCGGCGAGCCGGCGGGCGAGGGACGGGGTGAGCAGCGTGGCGTTGGAGATCATCCAGGCGGAGGTCGGCGCGATCCCCGCGGCCCGCTCCAGCAGTTCGAGACATCCGCGCGGGTTGAGCAGGGGCTCCCCGCCGAAGAGCAGGATCCGGAGCTTGTCCAGGCCGGCTTCGGCCATCTGCCGCTCGGTGAAGCCGAGTATCTCGGTGATGGTCTTCGAGGTGAGGCGGGTCTGGGCGATCCGGGGCGGCCGGCTGCCGCCCGCCTGGTCCTGGGCGGTGTTCTGGAAGCAGTACCCGCAGCCCAGGTTGCAGTGGGTGCTGGTGAGGACGGTCAGCGAGTAGGAGCTGATCCGGCCGGGGGTGAACATGCCGCTCTCGTGCAGCCGCTGCTCCGCGTCGGGGCGCAGGCCCCCGTCGGCCGTGACGTGCCGGTCGCGCAGCCGAGCCACCCCGCCCGGGCCCAGGAACCACCAGTTCCGCTCACCCTTCAGGAGGCGGGCGCCAAAGGGGAGGGGCTCGCGGGTCTCAGCGGCCGTCACCGCCGGGCCCGGGCCCGGGGGCGGGCTGATGTTCACGGGCAGGCCGATACTCACCACTTGGTCGATGCTCACAGGGCCTCCCTTTTGGCCGTTGCCGCTGTCAGGGCAAGCTCGTCGGTCCGGCCGCCGGTGACGACGAGCGTCATCAGCGCCACGGCGAGGGTCACTTTGTAGGACTTCCGGAAGTACGCCACGGGCGTGGCGTCCGCCGGGACCCGCTCGGTGGCGGAGCGCCCGGGGATCGCCCCGTCAGAGGCCTGGGCCGCGCAGAGCATCCGCAGGCCGGCCGCCCCGGAGGGGGTGCGCAGCGGATCCGCGCCCAGGCAGTACTGGGCGAGCAGCAGCTTGGCCACGACGTCCCAGTCGCCGAGGGCCACGCAGTGGTCCGTCAGCCGTTCCACCACGCGCAGCGCCCGCGCCCGTTCCTCTTCGGGAAGGCCGGGATCGCGCAGGCCGAAGTCACTGAGGTAGAGGAGGGTGTGCGCCACCTGGCAGCCGTCCAGGTCGGCCACGGGCAGCGTGGCGGCGCGGGGGAGCGGACTCGCCTCGTACAGCTCCTCGTACGGGGCGAAGCGGTGCGGGGCGCCCGCGAGGTCGGCGTAGAACCTGGCCTCCAGATGCAGGAACGGCGGCTTCCGGCCCGGCGTCAGGTAGCTGCCGGCGGCCAGCCTGGCCAGCACGGCACGGGGCGCGTCGGTGACGGCCCCGGCCGGTGCCAGCGCCGCGTACATGAGCTCGAACTGCCGCGCGTGCCGGACTTCGAGGGTGAGGAGCTGAGGGAAGTCGGGACGCTGCCAGACGTGTTCGACCACTCCGGTCACGCCGGCCACGGAGGGGTCCGCGGGCGCGCACCTCTCCCAGTAGCGGCGGAGCATCGCGAGCTGCAGGAGGGCCTTCACCCGCGGGGTCACCGGCAGTTCGGCGTGCGCCGCCGGGGAGTCGAGGTAGGCGGCGTGCAGCCCTATCCACCGCCGCGTGCCCACCGACAGGCCGGTCACGGCCTCATCGAGGTCTACTGATCGCGTACTCATGGTTCTCCTTTGAGGAAACGGACGCCGTGGCCGAGGGGGCGCCGGCCGGGGCAGCGCCGGCCGGGGCAGCGCCGGCCGGGGCAGCGCCGGCCGGGGGAGCGGTGGACGCCCCGGCCACCCGCTCGACGACGTCGGCCGCGCGTACCGCGCTGTCCATCGCGGCCAGCCTGCTGCCGAGCACGTGAGCGCGAGAGCGCAGACCGTCGTCCCGCCACGCGGACTCCAGCAGCGGCGAAGCCTCCACGGAAGGGTTGTTCGGGAAGTGCACGGCCACGCCGGCCCGCATACAGGCACCGGCGAGCAGGGGCTGCTCCGAGCCGTTGGGCGAAAGTGCGAGGGGCCGGCCGCGCAGGAGCGCGGCCAGCACGGGTGCGGAGGTGCCGCTGCTCAGCACGAGCCCGGCGCGGTCGACGAGCGGTCCCATCCACCGTTTGCGGACCAGCAGGATGTCGGCGTCCGGGGCGGGCCGCGGGTCGGTCGAGCGGCCCTGCTCGACCACCGCCTGGAACCTGCCGCCGGTGAAGGCCTCGTTGAGCCGCGGCCACAGGCTCCTGCCCTCGAAGAAGCGGCCGAGATGGACGTAGACGACGGGTTTGCCGGACCGCGACAGGTGATCCCCTATCGCCTCGACCTCCGCCGGGTCGGGTGCCGGTTCCCAGGACAGCGGACCCACGTGATGGACCCGCTCGGGCAGCCGCGCACCCGGATACTCCAGCTCCGGATCCCCGCGCAGGAGCAACGCGTCGCCCAGCAGCGGTTCGTCCCCCCACCGGGAGGCGCGCCCCGCCAGACCGGCCTGCTCCCGGAGGTCGGCGTGGAGCCGCAGGCAGTCATGGGTCCTGCTCCGCCGGGTACGGCCCAGGTGCGGCTCGTCGTCGCCGCCGGCCCGGTAGTCCCACAGGTGCACCGAGAGCCCGATCACCGCCACCGGGATGTCCAGCGTCTCGGCGGCGAGCAGGGCGCCGTTGCAGAGCACGGAGGTGACCAGCAGGTCGGCCCCCGTCTCCCGGGCCGCGCGTACGGTCGCCCGGTACTGTGCCGCTCCGGTCGGCCCCCACCACGTCGCGGAGAACGCCCGGTGGCCTCCGAAGTCCTCGGCCGCCGCGAACGGCAGTCCGGCATCGGCGGCGACGGGCGCTGCGGTGGACCGGCCCAGCACACTGACGTCATGGCCCCGGCGCCGTAGTTCCCGGCCGGCCGCGATCGACGGGTAGAGATAGCCGCCGTCACTGAGCGGGCAGAGAAGGATCTTCATGACGTGCCGCTCCATCGGTGTGGCGGTTCCGGTGCCGGGGTGGCCGCGGGCCCCCGGCTCAGGGCAGGATCTGCCGAGAGCCGGGGGCCCGCGCGGTGCTCAGACTCGATGACGAGATGTCACATCTCGTGGGAGTTGTTGACGATGCAGCCGGCCTCGGCCTCCTCGTCCTCGCGGTGGGCGACGACCTCGATGTCCTCGTTCTCGGTCTCGGGGTTCGTGTTCTCGGGCATGTCGTTCTCCTTCGGTTGACGGCGTCGTTCCGCCGGCTGAGAAGAAAGTTACGGAGACCCGGTACGGGACCGCCTGGCCACCGGTTCGGCGCCGGTATACGCCGACTTCACGGACGCGGTACGCCCCCGGGATCCCGCCGTACGCCCCGCCGCGCCCCGGCGTCCGCCCGCGCCGACCTGCGGATCAACCGACAACCAGGCGTTGGTGAACCGGAAGCCTGCCACGCGCGGGCACGATCCGAGCCATGATCCGCGCGCGGCACGGGCGTGCGGCACGAGCAACAGAGGAGGAGACGTGGAGCTGGCTGAGCTCATAGGCCTGCGGCCGGTGCCCTGTGGTGGCCTGCTGGTGGCGCTCACCCGCCGCTGCCCCCTGAGCTGCGCACACTGCTCCACCAACTCCTCCATGGCGGTCTCCGACGAGCCCGACCCGGAACACCTGCTGCGCTTCATCGGTTCGTTCGGCGCGGGGGACCGCCCCGAGGTGGTCATGCTGACCGGCGGTGAACCGCTGCTGCTGCCCGAACTGGCGGCTCGCCTGGCCGGTCTCGCCCGCGCCGCGGGCTCCCGCGTGGCGCTGCTCAGCGGAATGTTCTTCGCCCGTGACGGACGCGTCCCGGACCGGATCATGCGAGCGATCACGGCCCTCGACCACTTCTCGGCGAGCCTGGACGTCCACCACGAGCGCGAGGTCCCGCGCGCGGATGTGTTGCGCGCCCTCCGGGCCGTCCTCGACGCCGGGATCCCCGCCAGCGTCCACCTCACCGGTACCGGACCCGACGACCCGTATCTGGCGGACGCCGTCGCGGACATCCGCCGCGTCTTCGCCGGCCGGGTGCCCATGCTCGTCAACGAGGTCCGGCCGCTCGGCCGCGCCGCGGGCCTCGTCCCGGCGACACCGGCCGGACCGGACGGCTCCCGGGCGACGCCCTGCACCCTCGCGGCCTGGCCGGTGGTCGCCTTCGACGGGACCGTGGCCGCCTGCTGCAACCAGTGGACGGTGGACCGCCGCCCCGTTCCCCCGCACCTGCGGCTCGGACACATCGCCGAGGACGACTGGCCGGCCGTCCGCGAGCGCTCCCTCGGCTCCCCGGTGCTGCGGATGCTGCGCTCCGTCGGCCCCCAGCGGCTGCACGCCCGCTACGGGACCTCGCCCGCCCCGGCCGGCTACTGCCGCGGCTGTCACGCACTCGCCGACCGCCCCGAGGTCCTCGCGGGCGCGGCCCGCGACGCCGGCGGCCGGGTCGGCGAACTCCTCGACCGGCTCAGCGCGGAGCAGCAGCTCGCCGCCGGACCCGCCGCCCTGGTGAGCCGCCTGGGCTGCGCCCGCTACGCGCACCTGGTCGAGTCGGTTCCCGCGGCCGGGAAGAGCGGCCGATGACCGCCACCGCCTCCCTCGCCCTCAGGACCAAGCTCACGCCCACCACCACCGTCTTGAGGGCCGCGACCGCGGCCCTCTGGCGACCGGACGGACTACGGCAGCGGTACCTCCGCTACCTGGCGGCCATGCACCCGCTCGTACGGGCCTCGGTGCCGTTGCTGGAGCGGGCCGCCGAGCGGTGCGCCGAGCTGGACGACCCGGGCGCGCGGAGGCTCGCGGCGTACTACACCCGCCACGCCGGGGAAGAGCGCGACCACGACACCTGGCTGCTCGAAGACCTCGCCGCCGCCGGTGCCGGGCCGGCCGCCGTGCCGCACCCCGTCGTCGTCGAACTCGCCGGGGCGCAGTACTACCGGATCGAGCACGAGCACCCCGTCACACTGCTCGGGTACATGGCGGTCCTGGAGGGCAACGCCCCCGGGCCCCGCCTCGCCGACCGCCTCACCGAGGCCACCGGGCTCCCCGACGGCGCGTTCCGCACCCTCAGGGAACACGCCGAGCTCGACGGCGGCCACCTCGAAGACCTTCACCGGGTGCTCGACGAACTCGCTCCGACCCCGGCCCGGCAGACCGCCGTCTCCGTCAGCGCACTGCACACGGCGAACCTGCTCACCCGGCTCTTCCTCTCCCTCGCCGCCGACCCCGGAGGACACCCGTGACCGAGGACACCATGCCGTACGAAGACGCCTCGTCGGGTGATTCCCCCTCCGAGCCCACCCTGGAGGAGCTGGCCGCCGCGGGGTTCGAACTCGACGCCCTCAGCGAAGAGCAGTACGAGGTCCTGCGCGCGCTGTCCCCGGAGGAACTGGCCCTGCTCGTCGACATCAGGGGGCGGCTCGACGCGGCGGCTCCCGAGGTGCAGGCCCATGCCGACGTGGCGGGCGGCGCTCTCTTCTGACCCCCGGCCGCCCCGCCGTCCCGCGTCCACCGGAGGAACCCATGCCGTGCACCTCGTGCCGGAGCGCACTGCCGCCCGCCGCCCGGTTCTGCCCCTTCTGCGGCAGCCCGTGCGCCCCCGGGCCGGTCACGGCCAAGCCGACCGGCCGCAAGGTGGTGACCGTCCTCTTCTGCGACCTGGTGGGTTCCACGGCGCTCTCCGGAGCGCTGGACGCGGAGACCCTGCGCTCGGTGACGCTTCGCTGGTTCGACCTGATGAGACTGCGGATCGAGGAGCAGGGCGGCACCGTGGAGAAGTTCATCGGGGACGCCGTGATGGCCGTCTTCGGCGTGCCGACCGTGCGGGAGGACGACGCCCGCCGGGCGGTCGCCGCCGCCCTGGCCATGCGGGAGGCGCTCACCGGGCTCAACGTCCGGCTGGAGCAGGGCGTCGGCGTACGGCTGGAGATGCGCATCGGTCTCAACACCGGTCAGGCGGTCACCGGTTCGGCTCTCCTGCGGCAGGCGATGGTCTCCGGCGAGGTGGTCAACGTCGCCGCGCGCCTGGAACAGAACGCCGCCGCAGGGGAGATCCTCATCGGACCGGACACCTTGGCGGCCGCCGGGCCGGGCGTCCGTACGACGGAGACCGGCCCGCTGCTGCTCAAGGGCAAGAGCGACCGGGTCGCCGCCCACCGCCTGCTCGGCCTGGACGAGGAGGAGGGCCCGGAGGCACTGCGCCGCTTCGACCTCGCGTTCATCGGCCGGACCGGCGAACTCGCCCTGATCGACGAGACGCTGGACCGTGTGGTGCGGACCCGCCGGGCCGAACGCATGGTGATCGGGGGAGAGGCGGGCCAGGGCAAGACCCGGCTCGTGCGAGAGTGGCTCCACCGGGCCACGGCCACGGCCGGCGGCCCACGTCACGGCGTCGGGCGCTGCCGGGCCCGTGGCGAACAGCCCAGCCTCGGACCGCTCGCCGACGCCGTGGCCGACCTGCTGAGGAGCGGCGCCGCGGCCGTACCCTCGCCCGAACTGGACCTGCTCCACCAGGGCCTGCTCCTGGGCGGGACGCCCCACCCGTCGCCGGCGGACACCTGCGCCGCGCTCGCCAAGGTCCTCGCCGGGCTCTGCGAAGCGGAGCCCGTGGTGCTGGTGATCGACGACTGCCACTGGGCCGCGCAGCCGCTCTTCGACTTCCTCGACCGGCTGCTGCGGGCACTCGCCGACGCGGCCGTCCTGATCGTTCTCCTCACCCGCCCCCAACTGTTCGACGTACGGCCCGAGCTGGCCTTGGGCACCGTGCCGCTCGGCGGGCTCTCCGACGCCGAGGCGCAGCTCCTCGCGGCCGAGCTCACCGGGGGCGCGGCGCACGGCGAGCCGCTCGGCCCCCGGGTCCTGGCACGGGTGGGCGGAAACCCGCTGCACCTGGAGCAGTTGCTGGTCGCGGGCGTCCCTGTCGACGCGGACAGCGTCCCGCTCCCGCTCCAGGCCCTGATCGGCGCCCGGATCGACGCGCTCGACCCGTCCGAGCACCAGGCCCTGGGCCTCGCGTCCGTCCTGGGCGGCGACTTCACCGCCGACGAACTGACGGCGCTCGCCGCACCTCCCGCCCCGGCGTGGACCGGGTCCGAGCTCCGGCCCGTGCTGCACCGGCTGGTCCGGCACCGCCTGATCAGCCCGGACGGCGGGGCGTTCCGCTTCGCCGGAGGGCTGATCCAGGAGGTCGTCTACGCCAGCCAGTCCAAGCAGGACCGGGCCGACCAGCACGAACGGGCGGCCCGGCTGGACTCGGTCCGCCAGCGGGGCAGCGCGGCGGTCGGGGGCCATCTGGAACAGGCGTACCGCTATCGGGTCGAGCTGGGCGCCCAGGACGCGCACACCGACGGGCTGCGCCGGCGCGCCGCCGACGCCCTCGCCGAGGCCGGACGGCTGGCGCTGGCCCACGCCGACCCCGTGTGGGCGGCCGACGTGCTGTCCAGGGCCACGGCCCGGTACGCGACGGGCGAGCCGGGAAGTACGGCGACGCGTCGGCGGCTCGGCCAGACGCTGCTGGACCTGGGGCGCGGCGCGGAAGGCAGAGCGCTGCTCGAACAGGTGCTGGCCGAGGCCCTGGCCGGCGGCGGGGAGGCGGTGGAGACCGCGCACGCCCGCCTTGCCCTGGCCTCGGTCGGCCGGTCCGCGGGAGCGGACGAGTCACCGGCAGAGGCCGCCGGCGCCACCCTGGCGCTCTTCGCGGCGGCCGGCGACGACCTCGGCCAGGCCAGGGCCTGCCTGCGGCTCGCCCAGCGCGCCCAGGAACAAGGCCGGCACCGGTCGGCGGAGCGTCTGCTCGCCCGCGCGCTGGACCACGCGGTACGCGCCGACGCCGAGCCGGAGCGGGCCGCGGCCCTCGGAGCGACGGGGGTCTCGCTCTGGCGCGGCCCGCAACCGGTCGCGTACGCGGTGGCCCGTTGCCGCGCGCTCCTTGCCGACCAGGGGGCCGGCCGCCGGGCCGTCCGGCTGACGCTCAACTGCCCGCTGGCGGTGGTGCTGGCCCTCCACGACGACCACGACGGGGCCCTGGCCTGCCTCGCGGAGGCGGAGCACCTCGCCAAGAGGCTCGGCTACGCCGAGGCCGACGCCTTCCTGCCGATCTTCACCGCGACCGTGGCCGACCTGACCGGCCGCCGGGAGGAGGCGCTCCTGAGCCTGGAGCGGGCCGCAGCGGCCGCGCGGGACCTGGGCGCCACGGCGTTGCTGCGCAGCGCCTTGCTGGACGCCGCCCGCATCCGGCTGGACCTCGGCGACTGGCGCACCGCCCGCGACACCCTCGCCGAACTGGAGGGGGAGGGGGCGCAGCCGGCCCGGCCCCGAGCCGAGTCGGCGGACCTCGACGGCCTGCGCGCCCGGATCGCCGCCGCGCGAGGGCAGGCGGCGACCGCCACCCGGCTGGCCGCCAGGGCGCTCGCCACCGCCGGCCGCACCGACTCGCCCGTCGTCCAGGGCATCGCCGCCCTCGACCTCGCCCGTACCGCCCTCGCGCTGGGGCACCCGGCCGAGGCGGCCGCGGCGGCGACGCGCGCCCGGGGGCGCTTCGAGGTGAAGGGCCATCTCCCCGCCGTACGGCAGGCCGAGGCCGTGGCCGCTCGCTGCCGCAGCCGCTCGCCCGGGCACGGCCCCGCCGTCGGAGGAGTCACCGGAGCCGGAAAGGAAGCACCACGATGACCACCGCACAGCAACCGGCGCCCGCACTCACCTGGGGCCTGCGGGGGCGGGGCCCCGCGGACGTACCCGTGGAGGCCGACGGCCCCCCGGACCTGCCCGAGAAGGGTCTCCTCGGAGGCACCGGGCGCGGCGTACGCGTCTGCGTGGTCGATTCGGGCATCGAACGGGACCACCCCATGGTCGGCCCGGTCGCCCAGTCGTGGCGGGTCTTCAAGGACGACGACGGGGTCCACGTCGAGGAGACGGAGGAGGGGGACGCCTGCGGGCACGGCACCGCGTGCGCCGGGATCATCCGGCGCACCGCGCCGGACTGCGAGCTGTCCAGCATCCGGGTGCTCGGCGACCGGTTCTCCGGCAGCGGGGACGTCCTGCTCGAAGGAATCCGGTGGGCCGTGCGCCAGCGGTTCGACGTGGTGAACCTGAGCCTGTCCACCACCCACGACCGCTTCGAGGACGAGTTGCGCCGACTGGCCGACGAGGCGTACTTCCAGCAGACCGTGATCGTCGCCTCCGCGCACAACACGCGCGTGGAGAGCTTTCCCTGGCGCTTCTCCTCGGTGATCTCGGTCGGCAGCCACCAGGAGGACGACCCGGATCTCCACCTCTACAACCCCGAGCCCCCGGTGGAGTTCTTCGCCCCCGGCCAGAGGGTCCAGGTGGCCTGGCTCGGTGGCACGTCGATCCGCAGCTCCGGCAACAGCTTCGCCACCCCGTTCATCGCGGGGCTCTGCGCGCGGATCCTGTCGAGCGGCCCCCGGCTGACGCCGTTCCAGCTGAAGAACGCCCTGTACCTGTCCGCAGCCAACGTCCGTGTCCACGAAAGCCGGTAGCGACCGGCGCCGGAAGGGAAGCCCCATGGCTCAGACGATCGCCCCTGTCGTGCCCGCAGCACCCCGGCCGGATCCGGCCGTGGCGGAGCTCCTGCAGACGGTGGTTGACACCGCGCGCGCCATCTTCGGCGCGCAGGCGAGCTCCATCATGCTCCTGGACGCCACGGCGGACGAGCTCATCTTCGAGGCCGTCTCCGGGCAGGGACAAGAGTTCCTGGTGGGGCGGCGATTCCCGGCGGGCCGGGGGATCGCCGGGTGGGTCGCCGCCTCGGGGGAGCCGATGGTGGTCGACGACCTGCACGACAGCACTTCCTTCGACAGGGACATCGCCGAGTCCACCGGCTACGTCCCGAACGCGCTGATGGCCGCCCCGCTCATCCGCAGGGACCGGGTCCTCGGCGTCCTGGAGGTGCTCGACCCGTCCCCACAGGCCCGGTCCGGCCTGCCGGAGCTCGACCTGCTGGGTCTCTTCGCCCGTCAGGCCGCCGTCGCCCTGCACGTCCTGACCACCCACGAGCCCCGGCCGGCCCCGGACGCCCCGGACACCCCGGACGACCCTTCGCGCACCGAACTCCGCCGCCTGCTCTCGGAAGCCCGCCGCCTCCTGGGAGAGTGAGCGGCGCACCTCCCGCGAGAGACGGGCCGATGGAAGCCACCCGTCGACGACGAACGCGAGTACGGGGCTCCACGGTCAGAGGGGAACGGCAGGGGGCACGCCCCCTGCCGGCCGGTGCTGCGTGCTTCAGCCCCGCCAGGCTTCCTCCACCGCTGCGCTGAGCCGGCGGCGCGTCATCCGGGGGCTCGGCTGCCCCAGGCGGCCGACCGCCCGGGTCAGCCAGTCGGGGTCGCCGAGCCGGGGTGTCTCGTCCGCGGCGACGACCTGCGACAGCAGTTCCTCCAGGAGGAAGGTGTCGAGGAGCGGGTAGGCGCGCGCGTGCCGGTCGAAGGTCAGCTTGCGGTCCTCGTAGGGGTGGCGGAGCGTCATGTCGAGGTGACCACCACCACGGCCCCGGAAGGGACCGGGCAGGTTGCCGAGCATCCCCGCCAGCGTGTACTGACCCGTACGCGGGTGCCCGCGCCCGACGTAGACGCCGATCCCGAGCATGATCCGGGACCACGGGATCAACTCGCCGTCCCCGTCGGACGCCTGCCGGTACAACCCCTCCGCACGGAATTCGAGCCACGATCCGCCGGAACGGCCGGAGTCTCCGACCACCCAGACGTCTCCGGCCCGTTCGAGCGGCCCCAGGGCCGTGCGCGTATCCACCATGGGCTCATCCGATCACATGGCCAGGGCCGGCGGCGCGGCGGCCGCCGGCCCTGGACGCGGTGTCTGCCCCTACTCCTTTAGAAGAGGCTCAGGAGGCTGGTGACCGGCGAGATGAGGTCGTGGCCGAACTGCGTGATCTTCGTGGCCACGGGAGCCACCACCTTGCCGCCGACCTTGCCGAGCGCGCCGATCCACTGGGACTGGCCGAAGGTGATGAGGCCCAGGGCGGTGCCCGCGAGGGACGCCTGGAACTCGCTGCTCTTCCATCCGTAGGCGAATCCGTTGAGTACGGTGCTGATGGCGGACATTCCCACCGAGGCGATGCCGAACCCGAGGGCGACAGCCTCCAGGGGCGGGAAGAAGATGCCCGCGATGCCCAAGCCGGCGGAGATGAATCCGTAGCCGATGCTGACGTAGTTGGTGGCGTTAGCCCACCACTTGATGTCCTTGTACCAGGGAACGTCGGTCTTGACGGTGTCGTGGTCGGTCGTGTCGGCCGGGTTCTTCCCGAGCCCCTTGGCCGTGCGCGCCTCCTCGGCCGCCTGCTTTGCCGCCGCCGTGATCTCAGCCGTCCGCTTGTCCTGGGCGATCTGGTGCGCCTGGCTCGCAGCGGCCGACGCCTCCCTCGCGTCCTTGCCGGCCTGAAGGGCGGAGGCATGGGCGGAAGCGGCCGACGACTGGGCGGAGTTGGCGGAGGCGACCGCGCTGCGCGCGGAATCCAGGGCACGGCTGGCGGAGTAGTTCGCCGAGCGTGCGGCGGTGCGCGCGGTGGCGGCCGCCTGCTTGGCCCGGTCGGCCGAGGTCTGCGCGGACGCCGCCGACTTTTCGGCGTCGTTCGCGAACGTGTTCGCCTGCTGGCGGGAGTTCTCGGCCTGCCTCGCCGACTCGATCGCCTTGTCCGCCCACTGCCGCGCTTCGTTGGCGGCGTCACGGGCGTTCGCAGCCGCCTGCTGGGCGCGGTGGGCGTTCTCCTCCGCCTGGTACGCGATCTTCGCGGCGGCCGCGATCGCGCCCTGCATGGCGGCGATGTGGGTGGCGGAGTCGAAGTCGAGCAGAGCGGTCTTGTACTGGACCGAGGCGATGAAGTTGCGGCGAATCCACGCCGGGCCCTCCATCGCGGCCTGGGCGTGAGCCTTGGTGTACCGGCCACCCGTGGCGATGAGGGCCGCGGTGGCGACCGAGTCGTCCTCCCGCTGCGCCGCCTCGTGCTTGATGTTGATGAACTCGTACAGGGCCTGCGGGGTTCCGGCGTTCAGTGCCTCGGTCGCCGCCAGCTTCACCGCCTTGCCGGGGTTGCCGGCCAGGACGCGGCCGACCTGGACGCGGTTGTCCGTGGCGGCTGCCTGGATCGCGCCGGTGACGAGGAACTTCGTGGCGGCTTCCGGGTCGGTGCTGGCCACTGCCTTGGCCGCGGCATCGGCGATGTCCGGGGCGCAGGTCCGGGCGAGGTAGAGGCTGGTCTCCCGGTCGTCCTGCCGCTGGGCGATCTGCCGGTCGGTGTCGATCCAGACGTGGATGTCGGAGTCCGTGCCGGCCAGGGCGAAGCGTGCGGCTTCGAGGGACCAGGTGCCCTTGGAGCGCATCGAGGTGACGGCCGCCTTGCGCCCGAGTGCGGCGGCGAGGTTCGTGTCACCTGCCTTGAGCGCCGACTCGGCCCGGGCTATGAGGTCCTTGTGGGCCTGCTCGTCCTGCGCGGCCTGGGTGCGCTTCTCGGCGAGCTCCGCCCGCTCCCGGTCCTCGATCTGCTTGAGCAGGCGGGTCTCCGCGACCGACTGCTGGGCGTCCTGGTCGAGGCGCTGCCACTCGGCCTCGCGCGCGGCCTTCTCCACTTCGACCGCCTTGCCGACGGCTTCGGTGGCGGTCTTCGCGGCCTTGCTGGCCTCGTTGGCGAACTCGGTCGACTTGTTCGCGTATTCCAGCGCCTGGCCCGCGTACTGGACGGCCCAGTCGGCGGCGGCCGCGGCCCTGTCGGCGTGGTCGGCCGCGTCGTTCGCCGCGTCGCGTGCGGTGCGGGCGGCGGTCGCCGCCGTGTTCGCGAGGGTCTGTGCCATTCCGGCGGCGTTGGTGGCGATCGTGGCGTTGGTGCTGGCGATCTGCGCCTCGCGCCGGGCCTCCGCGGCTTCCGCCTGGGCGGCGCCCGCGGCTTCGGCCGCCACGGCCGAGGAGTTCGCGGCGCTGGCGGCGTTGCGTGCGGCCGACGCGGCGGAGGCTCCGGCGCCCGCGGCGTGCGACGCGGCATCGGCGGCGAAGTTGGCGGCGGTCGCCGCATTGCGGGCTTTGGACGCGGCGTTGCGGGCGGCGACGGCGGCTTCCTTGGCGGCGGCCGACTGGGAGGCGTCCTTGGACGCCGCGATGGCCGCGCCGTACGCCCGGGCCGCGGCGGAGCCGGCGGTGGCCGCCGCCTGGCTCGCGCCGGCGGCGGCGTACGCGGCGCGGCGGGAAGCTTGAACGGCGGCGTGGGAAGCGTTGGTCGCGACACGCGCGGCGTCGGCCGCACCCCTCGCGGCCTCGGCGGCGCTGCGGGCCGCCTTGCCGGACCTGGCCACGTCGTTCTGGGCCTGCTGGGCCTCGTACGCGGCCTTCTCCGCTGCGTCCTTCGCCTTCTGCGCGGCGTCGATGGCGCGGGCGGAGGCCTCCTCGGCCTGCTTCGTCATCGAGTCGGCCTTCTTGCCCTCGCGCTCGACGACCGCGACGAGTTCCTCGATCTTCGTGGCCTCCTGGTCGCGGGCGCGCGCGATGTGCTGGCCCGTCTCCAGGAACCACTCGATGTCCGAGGCGGTACCGGACATGGCACGGGAGGCGTACTTCTTCACCTCCGGACCGGCCTGGAAGGAGAGCTTGCCGACCTCGACGCGCATGTCCTCCAGGCGGGCGGTGTACTGCCCGTCGGTGAGGAACGTCTCCAGCGCGGCCTGGGTGCCGGCGTTGAGGGCCTCGTTCCCGGCGCGGTTCACGCCCTTTCCGCCGTTGGCCATCACGATGCCGGTGGCCACCCGCAGGTCCTCCGTGATGGCGGTCTTGAAGCCGCCCGCGAGGTAGGCGGTGATGGCGGCGTCGCCGCCGTTCATCGCGGCGCTGGCCTCACGCCGGATGCCCTTGCCGCCCCGCGTCATGGAGGTGGCGACGGCGACGCGGTTGTCCACCGCGGTCTCCGCGGGGAGCGTGACGGTCAGGAAGGTCTGGATGTCGGCGTCGGAGCCGGTCAGCGCGGCTTCCGCGGCGGCGCGGACACCCTTGCCGCCCAGCAGCCACGCCTTGACGACCTTGGCTCGGGGGGTGTCGGGCAGCCCGAACGGGTCGCTGCCGTCGCCTTCCGGCGGCGGAGTGTCGGCCCATGCGGCGGCGGGGTTGAGAACGAGGCTGGAGGTGGTGACGACAGCCGTGGTGGCAGCGACGGCGGCGAGAACACGCCGCCGGCTCCAATAGGTGGTGTCCAAAACGGTCCTTCGGGATAGCGCCTGGCAGTCGACGCGCAGACGGTGGCGTTTCGCCAGACAGAGAATTGTTTTGGCCGCGCCCATGTCCCCCGGCCCGTAAGGAAATCGGGCGGGGACACGACAGATGTTCATCGTGACCTTATGCGGAGATCAGCGTATTGAACACCCGCGACTCGCCCGAGAGCAAAGGGTCTGAGGCGTGGTCAGATCTGGAATCCGGCCTTCCGGTCGGGGGATTCGGAATTGAAACTTCCGCTTCTTGACATAAAGCATTCGGCGTGGCGCAAATCACCCATGGTCTGGGTGGTTTGTCCATATTTGCACCCAGAATATCGTTGGACGGGTGCCGAGGGTGAGTGTTTCCATGCGGGAGCCGCGGGGGTGGGGTACTCATGTGGCCGTTCCGTCACAACCCTGTCTCCGGGCCGGGTTTACGGAACTCTGGCGGAGCGGTTACGATCCGGCTGGGAGTGGGGGGCTTCCAGTGGGGGACGGACTCGTGGACGAGTCGTTTCCCGTTGGTCAAATGACGTCCTTCAATCCAGCGTTGACGCATGTTTCGGGACTTCCTCGAAACCGACGACTAGGACAGCGATGAAGGCACGTAAGGCAATTGTGCGAACTGTTGGCGCGGCCATGGGCGCGGGCGCCTTGGCGTGGTTCGCGATTGCGGGCGGCGTGACGGGCGCACCCGTCGCGGACACCGCCTCCATGAAGGCGATCGCCGACGAAGGCCCTGGCTACGCCGTCGAGGACTTCGCCTACCCGAACGCCGACAAGATCCTGGCGGAGCAGCACATCACGCTCAAGCGCGGCGATGGCCACATCCTCCTCGCCGACTGCGCGAGCGCGACCGACCTGCTTGAGGTCTATGGCCGCAAGAACGAAAAGACCTGCTTCAAGGTCACCGGCAACAGCGGCTACCTGGCCCTGGAGATTCCGGCGGTCTACTTCATCAAGGGGAACAGCTACGCCGCCAAGGTGGACATGTCGGCTGGTTCCCTGCAGAAGTCGTTCGACATCACGAAGAACGACTGGACTCCGGTCGGTGAGACCGCGGACGAGCAGGGCCGTGATTTCATGCTCATGGAAATCAGGACCGCCAAGTAGCATCCATTACGGCCAGCGCTGCTTTCCCTGTGTGGAGTCATCGGCCCTGAATCCCCGATGCCCTGCATGCGGATTCGCTGAGCCGAATCCGATCTGCTCGCCTCCCCTGAGGCACCGGATCGCCCCGGGAGATTCTTCGGCCTATCGCCGTCCGATGTCTGGCAGCGATCCCTCAAGGCGAAGAGTTGTCGACGAGACCCATTTTTCGCACGACGTACCACGTGCGGCAGCGGGAGATGACATCGCGGCAGCGCCCTCGATCGCTTTTCTGCGCACCTGTTCAACCGAAGGAAGAAGCATGCTTGCACACCGTCCGCGTTCGGCGCGGATGACGGGTCTCCTGGTTTCGGCTACCGCGGTTTCGGCGGGTTTGATCCTGCCTGCTCCCGCCATGGCGGTGACTGGTCCGGAGGCTGCTGCGGGTCAGTTCGCGTCGGTGGTGAAGCTGAGTGTGGGTGACGAGGCCAACTCGCGTGGCTGTACCGCGATTCTGGTTGACGAGTCGTGGGTCGCGACGGCGGCGAGCTGTTTCGCCGCTACGCCCGGTCAGCAGGTTCCGGCCGGGAAGCCGGCTCTGAAGAGCACCGTCGCTTTCGGGGACGGGAAGGTCGTCGAGGTGGTGGAGGTGGCTCCCCGCGCCGACCGCGACCTGGTTCTCGCGCGTCTCGCCGAGCCCGTCAAGGGTGTCGCGGGTGTCAAGCGTGCGGCCGCTGCTCCTGCTGCGGGTGCGGTTCTCACGGCGGTCGGGTTCGGTCGTACGAAGACGGAGTGGGTTCCGGACAAGGTTCACACCGGCTCGTTCACGGTCGATTCCTCGGCGGCCACCTCGCTGGCCATTACCGGCAAGGGCGCCGACGCGATCTGCAAGGGCGACACGGGTGGTCCGCTCCTGAACGCGGCCGGTGAGCTGGTGGGCGTCAACAGCCGCTCGTGGCAGGGAGGATGCCTCGGCATCCCCGCGACCGAGACCCGTACCGGCGCCGTCTCCTCACGGACCGACGACCTCGGCGACTGGATCCAGCAGGTCCGGTCCACGACGCCCGGCTGGAAGGCCGAGGCCCTCGTGCAGGCGGGCACCAACCTCTACCAGGGCATCCGCCTGGCCGACGGAACCTGGACCGGCTTCACCGACGTCCAGACCAAGGCCGGGACCGTCCCCGGCGGCGTGCGTACGGCCGCCGTCGCCGGGATGGGCAGCGACACCCACGTGGTGGCGCTCGGTGGCGACGGACGCCTGCGGCACACCATCCGCAAGGCGGACGGCAGCTGGGGCGCCTTCGGCGACCTCAGCGCCGAGGCCGGCGTCCTGAACAACATCACCCAGGTCTCCACCGTGTCCATCGGCAACGACCTCCACGTCGTGGTGGTCGCGGGCGGCAAGGTGTTCCACACCGTGCGCAACGCCAAGGGCAACTGGAGCGGCTTCGGTGACATCGCCGCCGCCACCGGCCCGATCGGCACCGTCACCTCCGTCGCCACGGCCAGCGCCGGGGGAGAGCTCCACGTCGCGGCCGTCACCGGCGGCAAGGCCTTCCACACCATCCGGCGTACCACCGGCCACTGGGCCGCGTGGGGCGACGTGTCCCAGGCCGCCGGCGCCACCGGTCCCGTCACCTCCGTGGCGATGGCCGGCGCGGGCAACGACACCCACATCGTCGTCGCCACGGACAACGGCACCCACCAGTACCACTCGATGCGCTACGGCAACGGCACCTGGGCGCCCTTCGGTGACCTGAAGGACTACGTCGGCAACGTGACGGCCAAGTCCATCGGTGCGGGCACCGTCGACGGTGAGCTCCAGCTCGCGGTGACCACCAGCGACAACCGGATCCTGCACGCGATCCGTCACACCGACCGCACCTGGGTCGGGGCCGCGCCGGTCACCGCCCCGAGCGTCACCGGAACCCTCGGCTCCATCTCCCTCGCCGGCACCCTCTGACACACCCGGATCCAGTCCCTGCGGCGCCGTAAGGCGCCGCAGGGGCCGGTCTGTGGTGCGCAGCACATCCTGAAGGAAGGTTCATGTCTGGATTCCGTCCGCGTTCGGCGCGGATGACGGGTCTCCTGGTTTCGGCTACCGCGGTTTCGGCGGGTTTGATCCTGCCTGCTCCCGCCATGGCGGTGACTGGTCCGGAGGCTGCTGCGGGTCAGTTCGCGTCGGTGGTGAAGCTGAGTGTGGGTGACGAGGCCAACTCGCGTGGCTGTACCGCGATTCTGGTTGACGAGTCGTGGGTCGCGACGGCGGCGAGCTGTTTCGCCGCTACGCCCGGTCAGCAGGTTCCGGCCGGGAAGCCGGCTCTGAAGAGCACCGTCGCTTTCGGGGACGGGAAGGTCGTCGAGGTGGTGGAGGTGGCTCCCCGCGCCGACCGCGACCTGGTTCTCGCGCGTCTCGCCGAGCCCGTCAAGGGTGTCGCGGGTGTCAAGCGTGCGGCCGCTGCTCCTGCTGCCGGTGCGGTTCTCACGGCGGTCGGGTTCGGTCGTACGAAGACGGAGTGGGTTCCGGACAAGGTTCACACCGGCTCGTTCACGGTCGATTCCTCGGCGGCCACCTCGCTGGCCATCACCGGAAAGGGCGCCGACGCGATCTGCAAGGGCGACACGGGTGGTCCGCTCCTGAACGCGGCCGGTGAGCTGGTGGGCGTCAACAGCCGCTCGTGGCAGGGAGGATGCCTCGGCATCCCCGCGACCGAGACCCGTACCGGCGCCGTCTCCTCACGGACCGACGACCTCGGCGACTGGATCCAGGAGACGATCCTCCGCTCCATCGCCCAGCACGACCTCAATGGTGACGGCCGCTCCGATGCGGCGATGGTCTACCGTCATGCGGACACGTCGATCGGTTTCTACAGCTCTTTCACCACCGCGACCGGTGCGTTCGGTGAGTTCACCGAGGGGTACAAGGTTCCGGCGGCGAGCTGGGACTGGGCGTCGATGAAGTTGGTCTCCGGTGACTTCAATGGTGACCGCCGTATGGACATGGGCATGATGTACCGGTTCGGTGATGGCTCGATCAAGATGTACACGGGTCTTGCCGATGCGTCGGGTCACATTCAGCCGTTCACCAGCAGCTATACGGTGCCTGCGAGTGCCGGCTGGGACTGGAACGCGATCCAGCTTCACGCGGGTGACCTCAATGGTGACGGCCGTTCCGATGTGGCGATGGTCTACCGTCATGCGGACACGTCGATCGGTTTCTACAGCTCTTTCACCACCGCGACCGGTGCCTTTGGTGAGTTCACCGAGGGGTACAAGGTTCCGGCGGCGAGCTGGGACTGGGCGTCGATGAAGTTGGTCTCCGGTGACTTCAATGGTGACCGTCGCATGGACATGGGCATGATGTACCGGTTCGGTGATGGCTCGATCAAGATGTACACGGGTCTTGCCGATGCGTCGGGTCACATTCAGCCGTTCACCAGCAGCTATACGGTGCCTGCGAGTGCCGGCTGGGACTGGAACGCGATCCAGCTTCACGCGGGTGACCTCAATGGTGACGGCCGTTCCGATGTGGCGATGGTCTACCGTCATGCGGACACGTCGATCGGTTTCTACAGCTCTTTCACCACCGCGACCGGTGCGTTCGGTGAGTTCACCGAGGGGTACAAGGTTCCGGCGGCGAGCTGGGACTGGGCGTCGATGAAGTTGGTCTCCGGTGACTTCAATGGTGACCGCCGTATGGACATGGGCATGATGTACCGGTTCGGTGATGGCTCGATCAAGATGTACACGGGTCTTGCCGATGCGTCGGGTCACATTCAGCCGTTCACCAGCAGTTACACGGTGCCTGCGAGTGCCGGCTGGGACTGGAACGCGATCCACCTTCCGTAGGCGATCTCTGCCGCAAAGGCACCACAGGTAACCCTGCCGGGCCCGTCACGACCATCAGCCGAGAGGTGCTGGTCGCGACGGGCCCGGCCTCATTGGGCGGGTGGGAGGACTTGGAAGAAGCCCTGGCCTCAAGTCGCCTCCGCGTAGCCGGGCCTGGAGGCCGGAGCAGCCGCTGCCGGCGGACGCCCAGCCCGCCTCGGTCGAGGTGACGCCGGCCCAGATGCGGATGCCGGAGTTGACGATCGCCGACATCGAGCAGGCGGAGCCGGACTCGCCGAAGTACCGGTACGAGTGACGGGCTGAGCGGAGGAGGAAGGACGAGCCGTGCAGAGGGCTGGTCACCCCTCCAGCAGCGTGCGGCGCGGGGCACGGCCGGATCGACGGCTGCCCGCCTTCCTTCCGGTCCTGGGCGAAAAGGCAGTCCTCCGCCCGCCTGGGAACACAGCCGGCCCAGCCACAACCCGGCCCCCGGTTACGGGTGTTTGGCGCCGCCTGCCTGCGCTTGATGAGGGTGGCCGGCAGGCGGGTTCCCGGCCCGCAGTTCGCGCTTCAGTGCGCGCAGCGCCGTACGTTCCTCTGCGCGACGCCGCAGCCGGGCACGCCACCGCTTGCGCGTGACGATGAGGACGAGGCCCGGGGCGAGGAGGCCGCCGACGGCGAGACCGGCGACGAGCCAGGGGAAGTAGGACAGCCGGACCGTGTTGCTCTCCACGGTCCTTGCCGCGCCGCCGGGAACGGTGGCGATCACCGAGGCGGTGACCGCGCGGCGGCCGAGAGCGGGAAGGTCGGCCGGGCGGCCGGTGATGGTGGCGCTGCCGCCGGGGATCACGTAGATCCCCGTGGGGGTGAGCGGGACCGTACGCGTCGAGCCGCCACCGGTGACGTTCAGCGTTCCGGCGAAGGTGTACAGGACGTTGCCCGTGTTGCGTACGGTCACGGTGAACTCCTCGTCGCCGCCCGCAGGCCGGTGCTCCAGTTCTGTCAGGGAGACCTGGAGGTCGGCTGTGCCGGGGACGGTGAGCTGGACGAGCCGGGCGATACGGGTTTCGGTGTTCACCTGGCCGCTGACCGCGGGGGTGCGCAGCGCGGTGATCAGGCTGCCGAGGTAGCTGCCCGGCGGGGTGCCGTCGGGGACCGCGAGGGAGAAGCGGACCGTGGCGCTGCTCTTCGGCCGCACGGTGATGGTGGCCTCGGAGTCCAGCTTCAGCCAGGCTCCGACCGCGCGCATCTGCTGGCCTTCCTGCGCGGGGGCCAGGCCGCCGCCGGCCGCGTTGGTGACGTCGACTCCGTAGACGTGGAAGGTCCGGGCCTCGTCGCTCTCGTTGTGGATGACGGCTGAGTCCTCGATCCGGGCGCCGGCCTTCAGCGCGTACCCGAAGTGCCCGCCGGTCAGCGTCGTCAGACCGTAGAGCCCGGCCTGCACGCCGAACGGCGCGCCCGCGGCGGATTCCGGTGGGGCGGGCGATGGTACGGGGGCCGGCGATGCCTGCGCGCCCGGCGCCAGGGCGAGCACGGGGCCCGTGAGGAGGAGGCTCCACAGGGCGGGGAACTGTGCCCGGCGGGTGGCGGTGGCGCTGCCCCGGGCGCGCAGACAGCTGTCGAACATGCCGTTCAGCTGTCGGCGACGCCAACGCCCCACTCCAGGTACCCCCGGAGGACCACCTCGGTGTCGCTCTCGGTACGGAAGCGGTGTCCGCGGGAGATCAGGTCCGCGCGCAGCTCGCGGTAGTTGTAGATCTCACCGCTGAAGGTCAGCACCGCCAGCGTGCACCCGTCCTGTTCGGCGGTCATCGGCTGACGTCCGCCCTCCAGGTCGATGACGGAGAGACGACGGCGAACAATGGCGGCGTGCTGATCAATCCACACGCCTTCGGCGTCGGGACCGCAGCACGCCATCGTCTGGGTCATGGCGTCGACGATGGCGCGCTCCTGGGTGAGATCGCGCCCGTGATCCATCCAGCCCGCAATGCCGTACATGAGCGACGTTCTCCTTGGGCAGGCGATCGTGGCATCTGGCTCGTCGAGGTGGTCCGAGAAGGGGAGGTGGAGACACCTCTCGCCGGGCCGGGCCGGCCCGGCCGGCTGGAGCGGGCGCGACCGGGAGCGAAGGGGGAAGCGGTGGAGCATGCGCCGGGGCGGACGGCCACCCCGATCGCGGTGTGGCTAGGCGGCCTTGGGCCACGCGTACCTTCCGGCCCAGTGGACCCAGGCCACGAGGACCGTCAGGACGGCTGCCAGTCCGCCCAGGACCATGACTGCGCAGGGCGAGGAGCGGTCGAGGACAGCCCCTCCGACCAGGGCTCCGATGGAGATCGTGGCCTGGAAGGAGGCGGTGAAGAGGACCGAGGACGCCTCGGGGGAGTCCGGGGCGGCCTTGGAGAACCAGGTCTGGGAGCAGACCGGGACAGCGCCGTAGGCGACGCCCCAGACGACCAGTAGTGCCACTGCGCCGGCGTCCGAGTGCCCCAGGACGGGCAGGAGGAGGGTCGCGCCGGCGATCAGCGCGGCGGCCGCCGCGAAGGTGGACCGCGGGTACCGTCCCACCGTCGCTCCGCCCAGGAAGTTGCCGGCGATGCCGGCCGCTCCGTAGATGAGCAGGTAGACCGTGATGAGACCCGAACTGACATGGGTCACCTGCTCCAGGAACGGGGTGACGTAGGTGTACGTGCCGAAGTGGGCGAGCACGACGAGGAAAGTCATGACCAGGGCGAAGCGGGTGTTGACGCTGCGGAGCATGCCACCGAGGACGTCGAGGCGCGTCGCCTGGTCGGAAGGCAGGGGCGGGACGACCACGAGCAGCAGCACGAGGACGGCCAGCGTGAAGCCGCCCATGACGAGGAACGCCGTCCGCCAGCCTGCGATGTCACCGATGAACGTGCCCAGCGGCACGCCGAGTACGGAGCCGAGCGGTACGGCGGAGAAGATCAGCGAGGTCGCGCGGCCGACGGACTTTGCGGGAACCAGCTGGCTGGCGAGTCCGGCGCCGATGGACCAGAATCCGCCGATGGTGATGCCCACCATGACGCGGGAGATCAGGACCAGCCAGTAGTTTGAGGCGGCGGCGGCCAGGAAGTTGGCCAGCGCCAGCAGCAGGATGAACACACCCAGCATGACCCGCCGGTCGATACGCCCTGTGGCCACCGTGACCACGGGGGCCGAGACCGCGGCGAGGAATCCTGGCATGGTCATCATGAGACCAGCCATTCCGTCCGAAATGGTGAAACTCGATCCGATCGACGTGAGAAGGCCGATCGGAAGAATCTCGGTCGTGACGATGGAGAAGATCCCTAGCATCACCGAAATGACGGCCAGCCAGGAGACGGACGGTGAGCGGTCCGTCGGTGCGGGGGATTGGACAGAAATGGTGGTTGCCGTGGACATGAATCCCGTCCTGAGTTGGACATCACATGCAGAGTTGCGTGATCTCGAGTCCAGCAGGAACGGGCATCATTTTCTGGCAGGTTACCGACACCAACAACCGACCCCTTGAGGCGTCGAGAGTGATCCGGCTGCACCCGCAGAGTCGCTAGCTCCGGTGTTTCAGCAGGTCAACGGGTTCTTTCAAGTGTCGGAGCGGGCCGTTCGTCATGATGCGGCGCGCGGGAGGCGCTGTGTGGCTCGCGACCACCAAGCCAAGTCGAGAGACTGTCCGCGCAGGAAAAACGTCGCGGGATGGTTCACGTCACGAACCTGCCAGACCGCGACTCGATTCGGGATGGGAAGTTCTGGCACTGATCCATGTCCAGCATGTCCCTGGCGCCCGCCACTGCGTCGCGGGGGCCGGCCGGTGAGGCCATGCGCCCGTGAAAAGGACGTCGGCCCGGCGGCGGGCGAGGCAGAGCAGAACTTGGGTGTGGTGCCTCCCTTCGAGATCCGGACTCCAGCAATAGCCGTCAAGCCGGAGGGCTCCGTTGAGCCCTGAGGCGCTTGTCGCCATCCACACGCGTCAGTGTCCAGGGCGACGCGTTGGGCTCGATGAGATCTGCTGCGTTCAAGTACCGCACCGGGACGCCGTGGATGGACCTGCCTGAGTGCTTCGGTTTCTGTTCAGCGACAGCAGGCGCCGGACGAAGGGGAAGGCCACCCCCTTGTCCAGGACGTCGTCCACCTCACCCTGCTCCCGGAACACCGCGTCGCAGTCGGCGAGGTCGAACAGGGCGCTGGGGGCGATCCCGATGACGACGCGGTCGGACAGTGCCCACACGCGGATGATTCCGTGTGCAGACATCCCGGTGACCTCGTGGGCGGGGGTCTTCGTGACCGGGCGATCGGGCATCTCACCGAACCCGGTGGTGCCGCCGGTACGGCCGAAAGATCTGAACCGCTACCGGGAATCAGGCAGCGACGAGCTCCTGCTCGCGGTCCGGCGCATTGACCTTGGGCTTCTTGTTCGGCAGGGAGAGCCGGAAGACCTTGTGCCACGCGGAGAACACCTGCTTCGGCAGCGGCCCGGTGACGTACTCCAGCTCGTACTTCTCGAACAGCGCGCGCACCCTCACCGCGACCTCGGCGTACCGGTTGCTCGGCAGGTCCGGGAACAGGTGGTGCTCGATCTGGTGCGACAGGTTGCCGGTCATGAAGTGCATGGCCCTGCTGCCGCTGATGTTCGCCGAGCCCATCATCTGGCGCAGGTACCACTGGCCGCGCGTCTCGCCCTTGATCGACCGGCGCTCGAAGACCTGCACGCCTTCGGGGAAGTGCCCGCACATGATCACGGAGTGGGACCAGATGTTGCGGACCAGGTTCGCGGTGAACGTGGCGGCGAGGGTGGTGAGGAATGACGGGCCCGACAGCAGTGGGTGGATCACGTAGTCCTTGAGTACCTGCTTGCGGATCTTGCGGCCCACGGCCTTGGCCCGTGCGCGGAATTCCGGGTTCTTGCGGCGGCGCTTGTGCAGGTTCTTGCCGAGCTCCAGGTCGTACGCTGCGATGCCGTACTCGAAGAAGCAGGCGTTGATGAAGTTCCACAGCGGCTGGCCGAGGTGGAACGGGTGCCACTTCTGGTCCTCGTCGACGCGCATGATGCCGTAGCCGAGGTCGTTGTCCTTGCCGATCACGTTGGTGTACGTGTGGTGCAGCTCGTTGTGCGAATGCCTCCACTGATCGGACGGCGAGACGTGATCCCACTCCCAGGTGGTGGAATGGATCTTCGGGTCCCGCATCCAGTCCCACTGGCCGTGCAGGACGTTGTGGCCGATCTCCATGTTGTCCATGATCTTCGCCACGGACAGACCGGCGGTGCCGAGCAGCCACGCGGGCGGGAAGAACGAGAACAGCAGCACGCCCCTGCTGACCAGCTCGAGCTTGCGCTGCGCCGAGATGACCTTACGGATGTAGGCGGCGTCCTTCTCGCCTCGGCTGGCGATCACCTCATCGCGGATCGCGTCCAGCTCGCGGCCGAGCTCCTCGATCTGCTCCGCGGTCAGGTGGGCGGTGGGGTCGATGGCGGTCAAGGTGCTCCTACCGTTCGATATCGCAGGGGCCCGCCGCGGCGGACACACAGGTCTGGATGAGGACGCCCGGCTCGGCCTCGGTGATCTCGCCGGTGCGCAGGTCGCGGACGGCACCCGCCTTGAGCGGCGTGACGCAGCCGAAGCAGATGCCCATACGGCATCCGGACGGCATGAGCACGCCGGCCTCCTCGCCGACGTCCAGCAACGGCGTGGCGCCGTCCGCGTCGACGGTCCTGCCGGTGGCGCTGAACGTGACCTCGCCGCCGTCACCGGCGACGACGATGCTGGGGCGGAAGCGTTCGGTGTGCAGGCGCTCGTGTACGCCGTGCTCAGTCCAGTGCTCTTCGGCGGCATCCAGCAGGCCCGCGGGCCCGCAAGCCCAGGTCTCGCGCTCGGCCCAGTCGGGTACCAGTTCGTCGAGACGGGCGATGTCGAGCACGCCGTCCGTGTCGGTGTGCACCTCGGTGAGCCGCAGCTTCTTGTCCGCGACCAGGTCGTGCAGTTCGTTGCGGAAGATCACGTCTTGTGGCTGGGGCGCGCAATGGACCATGACGACGTCGTCGAAGTCGATGTCACGCAGCATGCCCATCACGGGCGTGATGCCGCTGCCGGCCGTCAGGTAGAGCACCTTGGCGGGCTTGGCCTTCGGCAGTACGAAGTCACCGGTCGGCTGGTCGAGCTGGACCAGCGTGCCCGGTTTCGCCCTGCGGACCAGGTGGTTGCTGACCTTGCCGTCCGGGATCGCCTTCACGGTGATCGTGACGCGGCCGTCCTGGCGGTCTGTCGGCGAGGTGATGGAGTAGGCACGCCACAGGCGCCTCCCGTCGACGTCGACCCCGATCCGCACGTACTGACCGGCCGTGTGACCGCGCCAGCCCCTTCCCGGCCTGATCACGATGGTCGCGGCGTCACCCGTCTCGGGGTGCACGGCCTCGATGCGCCCACGCAGGTCAGCGCCCGCGCGCAGCGGGCTGACCAGGTCGAGGTAGTCCGACGGCAGCAGCGGCGTCGTGATCATCTCCAGCAGTTTCCACGCCCTACTGCGGAGGGCTGCACTCGTCATGACCCCAGCTTGATGCGCCTCAAGGCGTAAAGTCCTGACCACAGGACGTAAATTTGCCCGGCTGAATTGTTCGCAGGGAATAAAATATGAGCCATCCAATCCGGAGGGTCACCGAACTGGCCCTGGATCAGACAACGGTCACCGCACTTCGGGCCGCGCTGAAGACCACCGCCGACGAGGTCGTCCAGGCGATCATCGACGAGGTCCCTCCCTACGCCAACGCCCTTTCGGGTCGCATGGGCGTCACCATCCGCCGAGCCGTCCGCACTGCCCTGGGGCACTACCTGGACCTCGCGAGCGGGAACGCCACAGGCGGCGACGCCGGTGACGCGGCCTACGAGCTGGGCCGCGGCGAGGTGCGCGACGGGCGTTCGATGGACGCCCTGCTCAGCGCCTACCGCGTAGGCGCCCGCGTGGCCTGGCGATGCCTGGCAGCGGGTGCCGTACCCGCAGGTCTGCCCGCCGCCGAGGTCGCCAAGTTCGCCGAGCTGACCTTCGCCTACATCGACGAGCTCTCCGGCGCGAGCGCCGCGGGCCACGCCGACGAACTGGCTGCCCGGGGCCGGGACCACGAGCGCCACCTGGAACACCTGGCCCGCGACCTCCTCGCCGGCGCGAGCCCGGAGGTGCTGCTGGCCTCGGTTCAACGGGCTGGGTGGCAGCCTCCGGTTTCGCTGACCGCCGTCTTGCTGCCCGCCGCCCAGGCCCGGCCCGCCTACCGCGCGCTCGACCCGGGCACCCTCGTCCTCGACGATCTGCCGGACGCCACCGGCGTGCTGCTCGTCCCCGATGCCGACCGGTCACATCTCTTGCGGCAGCTGACCGACCGCACCGCCGTGGTCGGCCCGGCCCGGCCATGGACTCGTGCGTCCGCCTCGTACGCACGAGCCGTACGCGCGCGCTCCCTCTCCCCCGACATTCGCGACACCGAGGACCACCTGCCCGAGCTGGTGCTGAGCGCCGACGTGGACGCGTTCGCAGACCTGCGCGCCCGAGCCCTCGCACCGTTGCGGACCTTGCCTGTCGCGACGGCACGGCGGCTGGAGGAGACGTTGCGGGCGTGGTTGCTGCACCAGGGCAGGCGGGACGAGGCGGCGGCGGCGTTGTTCGTCCATCCTCAGACCGTCCGGTACCGGATGTCGCAGCTGCGGGAGCTGTATCCGGATCTCGCATCGCCACACCGGGTCCTCGAGCTGACGCTGGCGGTCGGTCTCGGCGTGCCACCCGCCCGGTGAGCCGGGCCTGGCCCGCGACTGGTCCGGAGCAGCCGGTCAGGAGCGGGAGAGGGGCGGGAGGAACCGGAAGAATTGACAACCGTGTCGAGCGGGTCACGCCGACGGCGCCGAAGGCGGGCCGCCCCCCCCACGACCGCGTGGCCGTGGGGGGCGAGCCTGCCCGCAACGGCCAGGGCGACGAAGCCGCCTACGAGCGGCATGCCGCCCGCGCCCTCGCGGCGGGCCTGTCCGGGGCCGGGGAGCGGCGCCTGGTGTCAGTCGGGCTGGCCTCCGTACTGTCCACAGCGGCCGGGGCGCCGCTGATGGACACACCGGACCACCCGCAGGAGTGGCGGGCGTTCTACGTAGGCCACGGCGCCGGAACCGAGGCCTTGAGGGCGGCCGCGCCCGAGGGCCTCCACCTGATGCGGTCCCTTGGCCCTGGCTGGTCCGGATCTTGCCAGGACGCTCACGGCGGGGAGGGCACGGGGTGGGCCGGGAAGTTCTGGGAATGATCGGGAGCGGCTGGCATCGTGACCCTGGCCGGCGCTGTGCGGGCGGTGCCCAGCGCGGCGGGGTCTGCCTTTCCCGACCGGTCGTGGTTTCCCCCTTATCTGGGCCGGCGGCTGCGGCTGCGCTTCGGCGGAGGGGCGTAGAGGTCTTCCTCGACGTCGGATTCCGCGTAGCTGGTGGGAACGACGGTGGGGCGACCGCTGTCCGTGAAGAAGGCCATCTGGCCGGACGAGGGGCGGCGGCTGCGGTTGCGCTCCCGCCGCGGCGCGGGTTCGGCCGGGGCGCCGTAGAAGGCGTCCCTCGTGTCGACGGCGCGACTGCTCGACCTGCGGCTGTCTGGTGCCCGGCTCGACGTCCGGTGGCGCCCGCGTTCCCGTTCCCGTTCCCGTTCTCGTTCGGGCGCCGGTGTGGGTTCGGAGGGGCCGCCTCCGTACGCGTAGGCGCCTTCGATGCTGACCGAGCCGCGGCGACTCCTCCTGCCGGAGCGCGCCCCCTCGTCCCCGGAGTCGACGGCGTAGTGGTGGCCGCCGCCGCGGTGGCGCGACTGGCTGCGGCTGGGGATCTGACTGCTGACGGGATAGTCGTCCTCGTACTCCGGCGCGGCGTAGTTGACGGGGGCGGCGGCGGGAGGGCGGCCCGACCTGCTCAGCGGTGGGCGGCTCGACCTGCGCCGACGGGCGGGCGCGGGGGCGGGAGTCTCGCTGACGCGGCTCCTGCTCTTGCTCCTGCTGCGGTAGGAGGAGGGGCCGCCCTCCTCCTCGGGGCTGTTGCTGCGCGAGGCCGCCTCGAACCGGTAGGTCTTCCGGCGGGCGGCCACGTCGGCCCCCTTGTCCTTGGTGGTCTGCCGGTGACCGTAGCCGTATTCCTCCAGGTCCGCGTCCTCGTCGGAGACGCCGCCCGCGTACGTCATGCCCTCCGGCACGGCCTTTCGGTTCAACACCCCGTAGAAGCTGTTGTGCGTCGACTCCTTCCCGTACATGGACGGATGGGGCATGGTCTCGCTCACGGTCACATCGCGCCGATCGGCTTCCAAGGGGAGCCTGATGGAGTCTCTGACGAGCTTTTGGGTGGAGTAGCCCGCCTCTCGTCCCGTGCGCGGCATCTGGACGTGCACGTTGGCGTTGGGGGCGAGCTTGCGGACGAGGCCGGCGGCCTTGGGCGCTCTCATGTCGACACCGTTGATGACGGTGACGTCCAGGCGCCGCAGATCCTCGCGGTTGGCCGCGTACTGCTGGTAGTCGGGCTGCTCCTCGAACGTGGTCACGGCGGTCCTGGCCGCCTCGCGCGGGTTCTTGCGCAGCCGCGCCCGCACCCCTGACAGGTCGGCCTCGGACATGAGGAGCTGGCTGCGGTCGTGCAGGTTCTCCTCGGGCGGGCGGACCCGGCCCGGCGGGTGCAGGCTGCCCACCGTGGGCCGGACGCCGATGATCTGGTCGGGGTACACCGCTATGCGCCCCTGCTCGGAGGTGTCGAAGATGTGCATCACGCCGTCCGACGAGGCCCTGACGTACCGCCCCATGACCGAACCGCGTGCGGTCGCGATCTCGAACTGCTGGCCCCGGTCGCTCGGATACATCTTCCTGCCATCGGTGGACCGTGCGCGTGCCACCGAGATCCCACCACCGGTCTGCACGGGCGCGGGGGCCGGTGCTGAGGCACCGGATCCCGGGCCCGACAGGTCGGGCATGGCGCCCTGGGCCATGCGTCTGCCGTTCGCCGTGGCGTGGCGCTCGAACGGGTCGTCCTGGTGGGAGAGCTTCACTCCCGCCCCGTTGTCGGTCCCCGGGACGGAGCCCAGGGACTGCTGCCGGACGTGGTCGAGTTCGTGGAACATCGTCTCGTCGTCCGTGCCCTGCGGGCCGACGACGATGTCACTGCCGGTGGTGTAGGCGCGGGCGCCGAGCGCCATCGCGGAGCGCTGTGCGACCGGGTCGCTGTGGACGCGCACGTGGCGGAAGGACATGCCGTAGCCCTGCTCCGCCCTCGCCAGGAGACGCGGGTCCAGCGGGCGCCCCGGGGAGCGAACGGCGTCGGCCACGGACGACTGGTCGGCGGAGGCCTGAGGGACGGGCGCCTGGTCGGCGAGCGGCTGCTCGGCGGGCGGCCGGTCGTGACCGCAGCCGGTGCCGTGCTCGTGCTGTTCTTCCTCGATGGCGCGGCTCACGCTCGCGTTTCCCACCGAACGCTGGAGTGTCAGGACGCGCTGCGCGAGCGTACGCGGTCTCTCCGTGCGTCCGCCGCTCTTGCGGCCACCGGACTGCTCGGCCTGTGCCTTGTATGCGCGCACGGTGCTCCTCGCCACTCGACGCCCGATCAGGAATGGTCACCCGCACCGCGGCGGGAGCGAAAGGTCCGCGAGGGCAGAGTCACGGGGGGTCCGGGTGGACGGGAGGGCCGTAAGGGCAGCGTCCGCGCTCGATGCGCCCCTCGAACCCCTCGGCCCCGGACCCCCGCTCAGACGGGGTCTTCCGCATCGCTGCTCAGCACGGCGCGCAGGTCTACCCGCCGCCGTATGCCGAGCTTGCGGTACGTGCTGGTCAGATGGGTTTCCACGGTACGCAGCGCCAGGTGCAGAAGCTCGGAGATCTCGGCGTTCGTACGGCCGTCGGCGGCCAGTGCGGCGATCCGGCGTTCACCGGCGGTCAGCGAATCCGGGCCGGTGAGCGAAGTGTTCCAGCGGCGGGAGCCGCTGGCGCGCAGGGCCCGTTCCGCGCTGCTTGACAGCCTGATCGCGCCGAGCCGTTCGGCTGCCGTCGCGGCCTCCCTGAGCAACGGGCGGGCCCGGCGGGGCTGCCCGGCGGCCGTGAGCTGGAGGCCGTGGGTGACGAGCGCGGGGATCAACTCGATGTCGAGCGAGGTGCCGCGCAGAATGCCGACGGCCTCGGCGGTGAGTTCGAGACCGCGTCGGCCGCCGGTGGCCGCGCCCAGGACGCGCAGCGCGCGGCCCCGGACCCGGGGAGTGCCCCACGCGGCGGCGTACCGGCTGTCTTCCTCGGCGAGCGCGAGCGCCTGGGGGGTTTCCCCCAGAAAGAGAAGGCATTCGGCGGCGGCCGAGCGCCACGGTGTGATGACAAGGCTCTCCACGTCGCGGCCGAGTTGGCGCCTGCCGCACTCCCGGAAGTCGGCGAGGGCGCCCGCCGGATCGCCTAAGGACGCACGCAGGACGCCGCGCGCGTAGAGGAACCGGTTCAGCTCCCAGCTGTCGTTCGCTTCCTCGACATCGATGTCGGCGATGAGTCGCTCGGCCTCGGCGGCGCGGCCGCGCTCGGCGAGTGCGATGACGCGATGGGCCAGGAGGTTGCTCACACCGGTACGAGCCGCGTCGGCCGGTGTCCGCAGCTTGTCAGCGGTCTCCTCCAGCAGCCACTGGTACTGGCCGCGTGCGGCGGCGGTGTCCGCCCGCGAGTCGAGCAGGGAGCGGTGGACGGGGTGCAGCGGTGTCAGCCAGTGCTCGGTCAGCCCGGCCCTGACGAGCCGTTCGGCGTCGTCCGGCGCGTCGGCCCACTGGGCCACGGCGGCGGCCGTGGCCAGTAAGTACGGCACCAGCAGGGGATCCTCCGGGGCGGCCAGCAGTTGCCGGATCTGTTCCACGGCCGACGCCGCAGACAGTGCTCCGGCCGCCGCCCTGTAGCGGATCAGCAGGGCGCGCAGGGCCGGGCTGATCCAGTCGGGGGATTGCTCGGCGCGCTCGAGGAGCCGGGTGTGGACGGCTCTGCGGATTTCCGGATCGTGGTCGGAGAAGAACGCCGATGCCGTCTGGACGGTACGGGCGAGGACGGGTTCCGCGTCCAGCGGACCCAGATCGCGCAGGACGTCGAGCGCGGCGTGCGGCCTGCCCTGGTTGGCCAGGGCGTTGCCCAGGTTGACGGCGGCCAGCACCCGCCCCCTGGGCTGCTCCTGCAGTCGCAGCGCTTCGGCGAGCCGGGGTATCCCGCCCGTCCGCTGGGTGGTGAACTCCAGTTCGCCGAGTTCGGTGAGTACCGCGGACCGTCGCTCGCGCGGCAGCGGTTCGTCCAGCGCGCGGCGCAGATAGAGCGCGGCGGCGCCGGTCCTGCCGGCCCTGGACGCTTCGGCCGCCGCGTCCAGGAGGGCTCTGTCGACGGGCCCCCCGCCTCCGGCCGCACCGGACGGCTCTGTCCCTCCGTCCGCGCCGGCGGGGGAGGTGCGCAGCAGATGCCCGGCCACTGCTTCGGCCCCGTCGCCCCGGCGTCGGCGCAGTTCGGCCGCGCGGTGGTGCAGAGACTGCCGGTGCGAGCGGGGCCAGCCGTCGAGGACCGCTCCGCGTAGCAGCGGATGCGCGAAGCGCGGGACGCCGGTGCCGGAGGCGCGGCGCAGCAGCCCGAGCCGGATCATCGCGGCGACCCAGCCCGCGACGCGGTCGGGATCGGCCCCGGTGAGCTCGGCGAGGAAGTCGACGAAGTCGAGGCCCGGGTCGGGCTCACCGGGGCCGGCGGCCCCCGGGCGGAGGTCGGACGTTCCGGCCCCGTCGGGGAACCCGCGTCCCCCGACTCCCTGTTCGCTGTCCTCCTGCCTTCCCTCGTCGCACTGTTGCGGAGCCGAACCCTCCAGTTCTGCCAGCGCGCGGGCCACCAGGGTGCTTTCGTGGCCCGTGCTCTTCAGCCACCACGAGACAGCCGCGACGAAAGCCCCCGGGTACAGCTCGGCGCACCTTTCGGGAAGCCGCGGCTCCGGGCCGCCGCTGTCCGACGCGCGGTACGGGAAGGCCGCCCGCAGGTCGTCGAGCAGCGAGCGCAGCAGCAGCGGATTGCCGGCGCCGGCCCGTACACAGCCGTCCAGCCAGGCGTCGCTGGTGTCCGGGCCCAGGGCTCCGCGGACCAGTTCCGCGGCGGCGGCGCGGCTCAGCGGCGCGAGCGCGTGCATCCGCACGGTGTCGGGGGGCAAGGTGTACGCGAGGCCCGCTCGGGGCGGGGTGATGTCGTACTGCCCTCGTTCGGTGACCACCATGAGGACCGGCATTCCGGTCAGCCGCCGGGCGGCCTCGGTCAGCCAGTTCCGGGAGGCCTGGTCGGCGAGGTGCACGTCATCCACGGTGATCAGCAGGGGGGACACGGCCGCGTACCCGCACAGTAATCGCCACAGGCGGGACGAGTGGGTCGAGAGCTTCGGAGTCTGCGGGGCACTGTGGAGGTCGCCGGGATCGGACTCCGCGTCGAGGAGCCGCTGCACCAGGGCGAGGGGGGCGCCGGGGCAGTCGGCCGAGGCATGGGCCCGCAGGACCTGCATGCCGAGCTTCGCGCCCTGTTGGGCGGCGACCTCCAGCAGTGCGCTGCGGCCCGTGCCGGTGGGCGCGCGGAACAGAACCAGTCGACCCGATCCGTTCAGGGCTCGATCGGTCTCCGCCGCCAGCAGCTCCAGCGCGCCGTCGCGTTCCAGGAGCCCGGCGGAGCCGGGGCCGGGGACCGACGGTGTGGCCGAATCAAGTGGGTGATGTCGTGGCCGGATCGATTCCACTGTCACGCCGATCTCGTGGTCGGTCTCGTGGTAAGCCACGGTGGTGGTCGTCCCCTCGGCGAAGGAAGGATGTAGCAGGCACGCTTTGTTCCGATGAGTGAGACGTGAGGACGTAGGGCATGGTTCTTCGAAGCCCGAACAGAATTCCGGTAGAGGTCCACGCGTCGGACCCGCTGTCCCTGGACGGAGCGGTCAGCCAACTGCGCCGCCACTCCGAGGTGGAGCTCTTCGAGGAGGGCGCGAGCCGGCCGGGCACGGTCGCGGTCCTGCTCGCGGAGGTCCTGGACGAACCCACGATGTCGCGGCTGAGGCGGCTGACGCGCGCGGATGGCATCAGGGCGGTTCTCGTCACGCACCTCATACGCGAGGCGGAGCTGCTCCAGGTGATCGAGTACGGGGTCGGCGCGATCGTCTGGCGGCGCGAGGCCACCGGACACCGCCTTCTCCAAGCGGTCCTCGCGGCCTCCCGGGGCGACGGGGACCTTCCATCGGACCTGCTGGGACGGCTGATGGCCCAGGTCGGCACGCTGCAGCGCGGCACGACCAGCGTGTCGGGAGCCACGGTGTCCGGCCTGGCGCCGCGTGAGATCGATGTGCTCCGACTGGTGGCCGAAGGGCTGGATACCGCGGAGATCGCCGGCAAACTCTCGTACTCCGAACGCACGGTCAAGAACGTCATGCACGGCCTGACGACCCGCCTGCAGCTCCGCAACCGGGCCCATGCCGTGGCCTACGCCTTGCGCGAAGGCTACATCTGACGTCTCGCGCGCCGGTACCGCGCCGGTACAAGGTCCCCGAGGACAGGAGCAGGGCGACGCGGGGGCAGCGGAGTTGCCCCCGGATCGTCCCCCGGGTGCCTCGCGGGCGGGCGCCCCGGCGGCCACGATGGACTGGGCTCCTCCATGCCCGGGCGTCGACGGCGAAGGGCAACGCGACCGTGATTCACGAGGTGGACGACATCCTGAGAGGGCTGCTCATCCGCGGCTCCTTCGCGGGGTCCGAAGTCGAAGTCACCTTCGACGCCCCGACGCGCGACTGGGCTGCCCGGCGCAACGCGCCGACCATCGACGTGTACCTCTACGACATCCGCGAGGACACCAAGCGGCGCCAGCGCGGCAGGATCGGGCTCCGCGACGAGCAGGGGATCACCGTCAAGGAGCACCAGCCGCCGCGCTGGTTCCGGCTCTCGTACCTCGTCACGGCCTGGACCAAGCGTCCGCAGGACGAGCACCGGATGCTCTCCGCGGTACTGCACACCCTGCTGCCCAAGGAGATCCTGCCGCCGGAGGACCTGACGGGCACCCTCGCCCGACTCGGCCTCTCCGTCCAGTTGACCGTCGCGGGGCTGCACACCGAGGCGCGCTCGCTCGCGGACATCTGGTCCGCGCTGGGCGGTGAACTCAAGCCCTCGCTCGACGTGGTGATCACCGCACCCTTCCAGGCATCCCCCGACTACCGCGTCGGTCCGCCGGTCACGGAGGGACTCGGCGTCCAGGTCCGGGGCACGGACGGCGGGTCCGACGACGTTCCCACGCACCACCACAGCGCCAAGAGCGTGGCCGCCGCCAAGGAGGACTTCGTGCGGAGGAACAGCAGGACGGGATCGGTTCAGGAGCAGCAGAAGTGAACGACTCCTCCCCCCTGCTCGAACGGCTCGCGGAACTGCGCGCGCGGGTGGCCCTCCTCGTCGATCGCCGCAGCGCCACGGACCCGACGGCCACCGACCCGATGCGCGGGATGTACCTGACGGGGGAGGCGGTACAGCACCTGCTGTTCGGGCGGACGGAAACGAAAGGCCTGATTCCGTCCGGCCCGGACGAGCGGCAGGGGTCCGGCGATCCCGGCGCGGCAGAGCAGCCGGAAGCCGAGGACGCGGCGGAGCCGGACGAGACCTGGCCGTCCGAGGACGACCGCCTCCACTGGCTCGCCCACTGGCTGCGCCTCAGCCCCCTCGACACCCAGATCCTGCTGATCGCGCTGGCGCCCGACCTGGACCGCTCCTTCGAGGCGCTGTACGGCTACCTCAATGACGACGTGACCCGTCGCCGGGCGACCGTGGCGCTCGCGCTCGACCTGTGCGGAGTGCCCGCACACTCCGCCGCCGGACGCTCCCGGTTCCATCCGGCCGCACGGCTGCTCGCGCGCGGGCTGATCGAGGTGGACGACTCCGAACGCCCCTTCCTCAGCCGCTCCTTGCGCGTTCCCGACCGGGTCGTGGCGCATCTGCTCGGTGACGACACCCCGGACCCGGCGCTGCGGGGCACCGTACGTCCGCTTCCGTACCGGCCCGGCGCGGCGGCCGAGGACAACGCGGCGGCCACCGGCACGCCGGACGGCGGCGACCTGCTGACCCGGAGACTGGCCGGGCACCTGGCGGCGCGCCCGCTCACCGCCTACCTGCGCGAGCACCGCGACGGCGACGGCCTCGCCTGCGCCACCGTCGCCCTGGGCGCGGCGGGCATCCCGGCCCTGCACTTCGCGCCGGCAGGACGCCCCGAGGAGCACCGCCCCGAGGAGCACGCGCCGGAGCACCCTCCGGCGGGGGAGCGCCTTCCGTACCGGGAACTGCTGCGCGAGGCGCGGCTGACGGGACGCGCGATCGTGGTGACCTCGCTGCCCGAGAAGCCCCGGGAACTGATCCGGGCGCTCACCGTGAAGGACGTCCCGGTCCTGTTCGCGGACCCGCGCTCGTACGACCCGCAGTGGTGCGACAGCGGACGTGACCCGATCGTGCTGGACGCGCCCCGGCAGCGGACCGGCGATCTCGACGCCTGGCGGGCGGCGCTCGGCCCCCAGGAGCCGGCGTTCGACCTGGCGCCGGTCGTCGCCGCGTACCGGCTCGGGCCCGGCGGGATCGACCGCGCGTCCCGCGCGGCGCGCGACCTCGCCGCGTTCGACGGCACGGAACTGTCCGCCGCACACCTGCGGTTCGCGGCCCGGCAGCAGTCCGCGTCGGGCCTAGAGCGGCACGCCCGCCGCATCCGGCCCGACGTCGGCTGGAACGACCTGGTCCTGCCCGTAGGCCCGCTGGCGCAGCTGCGGGAGCTGGTCCTTCGTGCCCGACACCGCGACCGGGTGCTCGGCGACTGGCGGCTGAGCACGGGCGGCGGGCGCGGGCGGGGCGTGGTGGGGCTGTTCGCGGGCGACTCCGGGACCGGGAAGACCCTCTCCGCCGAAGTGATCGCGGGGGAACTGGGCCTGGACCTCTACGTCGTACAGTTACCGTCCATCGTGGACAAGTACGTCGGCGAGACGGAGAAGAACCTGGAGCGGATCTTCACCGAGGCCGACCGTACGGACACGGTGCTGCTCTTCGACGAGGCGGACGCGGTCTTCGGCAAGCGCTCCGAGGTCAGCAGCTCCAACGACCGCCACGCGAACATGGAGAGCGCCTACCTCCTGCAGCGTCTGGAGTCGTTCGACGGAATCGCCCTGCTGACCACCAACCTGCGCTCCAACATCGACGACGCCTTCACCCGCCGGCTGGACCTGGTGGTCGACTTCCCCTTCCCGGACGAGGAGCAGCGCCTGGCGCTGTGGCGGCACAGCCTCGCCCACGTTCCCTGCGCCGAGGACATCGATCCGGCCTTCTGCGCGAGGGACTTCGAGCTAGCGGGCGGCTCGATCCGCAGCGCGGTCGTCACGGCCGCGTACGCGGCGGCGGGCCGGGGCGACGGTGTATCGACGGCGGACCTCCTGGCCGGCGCCCGGCGCGAGTACCGCAAGGCGGGCCGGCTCGTCCTGGACGACGCCTCCTGGTAGACCGTCTTCGGACAGTGTCCCGGCCAGGCCGCGTCCTGGCCGAACGGTTTGCGTGCCGCGGGCCCGCCGCGGCCGGACCGCGAGGGTCCGGCCGCAGCGGGCGACGACCCGGGCCGCGGCTACTTCATCGGTCCCGGGAGCCAGTCCTTGGCTGTCACCGTGCCCGGCGCGGCCTGCTCGTGGACCCAGCCCAGTTTCGCCTTCGTGAGAGTCGGCTCGTCGAGGACCCCGGTCTGCTCGGCCCCGAACTGGGCCTGGTACTCCTTGATCCGGTCCGTGTCGGCCCCGGTCGGCTTCTCCTGGAGCTGTACGTGCTTGCGCAGGTAGTCGATGTTGGCCTTCGTGTACGTGACCGTCGTGGCCAGGTCGCCGTCGTCGAACTCGCCCTGCGTGCCCCAGAGCAGGATGTTCCGTACCCAGGGCACCTCCGGGCTGGCCTGGTTCTGGTTCAGCGGCACGTCCTTGCCGGCGACGAAGTGCGCTGCCAGGAGCGCGGTCATCGTGGTGCGGCCCAGGTTCCCGGGCCCGTCGGTCTTCGTCATCTGGCTGAACTGGCCGTACTTCGAGTCGTTGGACTGCTGGAAGCACGTCAGCGCCTGCTGGGTCGCCGCGTCCAGCTTGCCCACGGTGTAAGGGGCGGTCAGCTTGCAGCCGGCCGCCCCCTCGACCAGCCGTACCTGTGCGAACTGCACGAAGAGGTTCGGCTTGTCCTGCGAGGTGATGGGCAGCGGACCCCGCGCGGGGTTGGCCTCCTCCGGGGGCTTCTCCTCGCCCCCTCCACCGCCGGCGTCCGGTCCCTCGGGCGGTCCCTCGGGCTGCGCCGTGGGCGAGACCGCCGGCGTCGGCTTGCCGGTCGGCTGCTCCGGCAGCGCGGTGGCCGCCGCCTGCTGCAGCTTCTCCTGCGCGAGAGTGCGGACCGGCGCCTTGTAGGTGAGCCAGAGTATGACTCCGGTGACGGTGACAGCGAGCAAAAGGCTCAGCGCGGTCATCATCCAGACCGGCAGCAGTGTGCGCTGCACGTATGTGCCGTTCACCACCAGGGGGTCGAAGCCCGAGCGCCGCACCGACAGCTCGTACGGCCGCTGCTGCTTCTGCCCCACCCAGGTGATCTGCCGGGGCTTCAGCGTCGCGTCGACGAAGGCGGCACGGCCGGGTTCGATCTGAACGCTGGACGGGAGGATCTCGTACGAGAGGTCGTCGCTGGTCTTGTCGCCGCCACCGATCGACGCCGTGAGCACGGTGTTGCCGAGGTTGTCGACGGCCAGCTTGGGCCGGCCCCGGAAGCGTCCCTTGACGGTCTGCGGGACCAGCTCGGCCCGCACCTCCATGAACGTGGTGAAGGTGACGTTCCCCTCGGCGACCGTGGCCGCCCCGGGGTGTTCGGTGGGCAGGATGCGCACACCGTACGGGTGCGGGCCCGCGGTCGCGTCCGGGCTGCGGGGTGGGGCGACCGTCAGCTCCACGGTGCCGGTGGTGCCCGGAAAGAGCCTGATCGTCGGCGGTTCCACCGAGACGTACGGGGCGATGTCGCCGACCGCCTCGAAGCGGTACTCGTCGACGACGTCGCCGGTGTTGCGCAGACGCAGTCGTACGGTGGTGCTGCTGCCCGGGTCGACCGTGGTCGAGGCGGGCTCCAGGGATGTCCAGGTCGTCACCCGATGGACGCTACTGCCCACGGCAGGGCCGGCATCAGGGGCCGCCGGGTAGCGCCGCTGCCCGAAAGGTAACGCCCGCTGCCCTCGAACACGCCTGCGCGCGCCTGCCGTCGAGGGACGCGGGACCGAGCCCGCGGCCGCGTTCCACGGCGCTCCGCCCGGCGCCGCCCCCGGTACGTCCCCGCCGCGGGCACCTCGCCAAGGCTCGGCCTCGCGGGCATCCTCCCGTTGCCCCTGGGGACATGGTCACTGCCCCCGACAAGGCACCGGAGGACGTATCCCCGGTCGGGTGCGGGGCGCGAGGGTGAGTCAGGTCTTGTCCTGGTACCCCGAGGAGAGCAGAGCATGCCGTCTTACCTGTCGCCGGGCGTATACGTGGAAGAGGTGGCCAGTGGCTCTCGTCCGATCGAGGGGGTCGGCACCTCGGTGGCCGCGTTCGTCGGGCTGGCGCCGGACGGTCCGCTGAACGAGCCGACGCTGGTCACCAACTGGACGCAGTACGTCGCCTCCTTCGGCGAGTTCACCGACGGATACTTCCTGGCGCACGCGGTGTACGGCTTCTTCAACAACGGTGGCTCCGCGGCCTACGTGGTACGGGTGGGCGGGGAACGCGACGGAGTGGCGGGCGCACCCGGCGAAGGCACCGAACCGATCGGCGGCGGGCGCGGCCGCGCGGTCGCCGCAGGCGGTGCGTCGGCGCCCGCCGCTCTCACGCCCGGGCCGGCGCAGGCACTGGGGACGTTCAAGGTGTCGGCCGTCGCGCCCGGCGAGAACGGCACGCTCAGCGTCGAGGTCGCGGACGCGGAGGGCGAGGGCCCCACCGAGCGGTTCCGGCTGGTCGTCAAGGACGGCTCGACCCCCGTCGAGACCTTCGACGTCTCGGCGAAGAAGAGTGCCCGCAACTACGTGGTCACCCAGGTCAAGGAACACTCCAAGCTGATCTCCGTGCAGGAGGGGGCCGCGGCCGCACAGCTCGCCCGCCCCGACAACCAGACCGTCGCGCTCGAAGCGCCCGTCGCCGCCGGGCGGGCCCCCGCGGTCCCGGACGCGGCGCAGGGCGCGCCGGTCGGCATCGCCGAGTACCTGGGCGACTCCGCGGACCGCACCGGCTTCGGCGGCCTCGAAGCCGTAGACGAGATCTCCATGGTCGCCGTCCCCGACCTGATGGCCGCCTACCAGCGCGGCGCGATCGACCTGGAGGCCGTGAAGGCCGTCCAGCTCGGTCTGATCGCCCACTGCGAACTGATGGGTGACCGGCTCGCGATCATCGACCCGCCGCCCGGCCTCAACGCCCGGCAGATCCGGGTGTGGCGCCAGGAGACGTCCAACTACGACTCCAAGTACGCCGCGCTCTACTACCCGTGGATCAAGGTCTTCGACCCGGCCGGCGGTCAGACCCGGTTGATCCCGCCGAGCGGCCACATCGCCGGCATCTGGGCCCGCAACGACTTCGAGCGCGGCGTGCACAAGGCTCCCGCCAACGAGGTCGTGCGCGGCGCAGTCGACCTGGAGTTGCAGATCACCCGGGGCGAGCAGGACCTGCTCAACCCGGTCGGCATCAACTGCATCCGCACCTTCCCCGGCCGCGGCATCCGCGTCTGGGGCGCGCGCACCCTCTCCTCCGACCCGGCTTGGCGCTACCTCAACGTCCGCAGGTACTTCAACTACCTGGAGGAGTCGATCCTCAACGGCACCCAGTGGGTGGTGTTCGAGCCCAACGACCAGGCGCTGTGGGCCCGGATCAGGCGGAACATCTCCGCGTTCCTGGTCACGGAGTGGCGCAGCGGCGCGCTGTTCGGCGCCACGCCGGAGGACGCCTACTACGTGAAGTGCGATGCCGAGACCAACCCGACGGAGTCGGTGGACCTCGGGCGGGTCATCTGCCAGATCGGTGTCTCGCCGGTCAAGCCCGCCGAGTTCGTGATCTTCCGGCTGGCGCAGTTCTCCGGAGGCAGCGGGGAGTTGGAGGAGTAGCGGTCCGGCCGCCTCCGACCCTCGCTCGACAGCGCGGGGCAGCCACAGGTCCCAGTATCAGCAGATGGAAAGGCTTCCTTCATGGCCGCTCAGGGTGATTCCCTCACCACCAACAACTTCGGCCTCCAGATCGACGGCGTCATGGTCGAGTACCTGCACGGCGTGGGCGAGATCGGGATGGAGCAGGACGTCATCGAGTACCAGCAGGTCTCGGCGAACGGGCAGCCCATCACCAAGAAGATGCCCGGCGTGAAGAAGGCCGGTGAGACCACCGTCACGCGCGGTATGGAGCAGTCCACCGCCTTCACCGAGTGGATCAACGCCTCCCTGCGCGGCGACATGGGGTCGGCACGCAAGAACGCGAGCATCATCTACATGGACTCCCAGTACAACCCGGTCAGGCGTCAGCATCTGCGCAACGCCTGGTGCAGCAAGGTGATGGGCGCGGCGGCGACGGCGGGCGAGGCCGCCGTGATGACCGAGACCGTCACGATCGTCTACGAAGAGCTGGTCACCGAGTAATGCGCCGCGGACCTGTCAGGCCCGCCACCGACGCCGCTGCCGCCACCTCCGCCTTCGCGGACGTGGCGGTCCCGCCCGTCGGGCCGGCGGAAGTACCGGCCGCACGACAGCAGTTGCGGACCGAGTTCGCGTTCGAGCTGCCACGCGGGTACGTGGACGACATGGGCACCGTGCATCGCGAGGGCGTGATGCGACTGGCGACCGCCCGGGACGAGCTGATCCCGCTGCAGGACGTGCGGGTGCAGCAGAACCCCGCGTATCTCTCCGTGGTGCTGCTCGGACGGGTCATCACCCAGTTGGGCACCGTGGCACACATGCACGACGGTGTGGTGGAGAACATGTTCGCCTCCGACCTCGCCTTTCTGCAGGACTTCTACCGGCAGGTCAACGCCGAGGGCCATACCAGGGCCGGTGTCTCCTGCCCGCACTGCGAGCAGCCGTTCGAGGTCGAGCTCGGCGGGAGCCGCCTGGGGGAATCGTGACGTACGCGACCGACCGGATCCATGACGAGATCGCGTACATCGCCTACCACTTCCACTGGAGTCTGGACGACATCCTGGACCTCGAACACCGTGAGCGGCGGCGATATGCCGAGCAGATCGCCACGTTGGTGACGCGCGCCGCGACGGAGCAGTGATGGGTATCTTCGACCGACTCAAGGGCCGGGGCCGGGGCCGGGAGCGCGGCGCGGGCGGGAACGGCACGGCGCCGGGCCCCACCCCCGAGGCGTCCGCAGACGGCGTGGCCATTGCCGGCAACGATGCCGGTGCTTCCAGAGGGGGACGTGGCTGGGCCGCTCTGCCACCGATCCGGCGCGTCATGCCGGCGTCGGCGAGGCAGACGGTCGCGTCCGCGGATTTCGGCAGCTCCCTGACCACCTGGCAGAACCACTCCTTCTCCGGGACGCTCTCGCACGCCGTGCTGGACGGAGCCCCGACCGGTCTCATCAAGGACACGCTGTCGTTCGCCCGAGGACCCGGGGCGGGCGGCCCCGCCAATGCAACGCTCTTCCCGGCGCCCGCTGTCGTCGACGCCGGTGACGCGCCCGGGCCGGTGCCCTTCGTGCAGCGCGCCCGGGGCCCGCGGGTCGCTCCCGTACGGCCCCGGCCGCCGCGGCCTGCGCCCTCGGCGCTGACGCGAGCCTCCGCCCCGCGCACGGGACACGGCAGGGTGCTTCCCGCAGTGGCACCGGGCAGCGTGACGGCCGCCCCGCCAGGCGCTGGGGGAGCGGCGCGGACGGCTGCGCTCGCGCCCCTTCCGGCGCAGGCGTCCTCGTCCTCGCCTTCCGGTGCCGACTCGCCGAGGCCCGCTCCCGGCTCTCCCCTCCGTCCCCTCCCTCCCTCCTCCGTATCCGCGGCTGCCCCGGTACGCGTCCAGCGTTCCGAGGGAAGCCAGGACGGCTCCCTGCGGTCGGGTCCGGCGGGCCCGCCCGCGGCAGCGCCCCCGGCCGACCGGACCCCGCCGGCTCGCACCTCCTCGCCCCCCGTACGGCGAAGTGCGGCGAGTGTTCCCGGGCCGACGACCGGGCGGGCTGCCGTCACGCCGCCTCGGCGCCCGCTGCTCGGGCCCCCGCTGTCAGGACCTGTGGATCCGCCGGCCGCTCCGCCGGCGCCCGCTGCACCGGTGCACCGGCGTCGTGGCATCGACGGCCCCGTCGTGGCGCCGTCCCCGCCAGGACCGGCCTGGCCCGTGGCTTCGGCGGACCAGGTGCCTGCGTCCGGCAGCGTCGCGAACGGCGGAACGCGGCCCGTACAGAGGACAGCAGGGACCGGGCCGGCAGCTGTGGTGCGCTCGGCGGCAGGAACGTCCGGGTCAGGCCTGTCGTCCGGAACCAGTACACCCGCGATGCCTGCGCCCGTATCCCGCCCGGCCGCCCGGCCGAGGCTGGGCGCTCCGTCGAGTGGACCCGTCGGCGGTCAGACGGCGATCCCGCCCTCGCCCGCACCGGCGGCACTGCCCGCACCGCCCGCACCGGCGGCACCGGCGGCACCGGCCGCACCGGCGGCGCGTCGGCATACGAGCGCCCCGGCTCCCGGCCGCACACCTTTCGTGCAACGTTCCCCGGTGCCGCCGACCGTCCGTCCGGTGGCGGGCCCCGTGACGCCCGCCACCGCACCGGCGTCGCCCGTCCAGCGGTTTGATTCCGCCGGGCGCGACGGTTCCTCCGAGTCGACCACCTTCCCCAAGTCCTCCGAGCCCTCCAGACCTTCCGGCTCCGGTGTGGGGGCGAGCGGCGGGGGATCGGGATCCGGCACGGTCGCCGGACCACCCGTCGCTCCGACGCGTGCGCCCGCGGAGCGGGCCGGCGGGCCGGCGCCGGTGCAGCGGCTCGCTGCCCCGGGGCCATCCGGCCGTGCTGGTACTCCGACGCCGAGCCGCCCCAGTGGCGTGGCCGGTCCTGCGGGCACAACGCCCACTGGCTCTCTTGCGAACGACCCTGCCTTACCTACGCGTCCGCCCGTGGTGCGCACTTCCGGTCCGCCGGCTTCCGGTCCGGCGTCCAGCGATCCGGTGGTTCGTCATGGCGCGCCGGTGCCCGGCGCTCCCGTTCGGCCGTCCGGCGTCTCCGGCGGGAACCCCGCCGACAAGGCAACCCCGGCGACGCGCCCCTCGCCGCCCATGGCGGGCGGATCCGAAGTCGCTCGGTCCGCCACTGTGCTTCCGGTGCAGCGGCAAACGGCGGCGCCCTCCGTACCGGTGCGGCGGCCTGCCTCGACCGTACCGCTGCCGGGCGGCCCACGGCCGGTGCCCGCGCCCGTGGCCGTGTCCGCGCCCGGCGTCCGTCCCGCTCCCGGTTCGCCATCCGGTTCCGCGGCGGGAGCGCCCGTGCGCCCCGCGGTGAACAACGCGTCCGGATCGCGTCGTTCGGGTGGCGCGCCGCCCGTGCAGCGGTCGTCCCTCGCCCCGGCCCCGGTCCAGCACCCGGCCCCGGTGGCGAGTGCCGGGCCATCCGTGACGCGGCAGTCCGCCGTGTCCGCCGCGTCTGCCACACCCCTGGCGTCTGCCGCGGGGCGGGGGCTGACACCGGTCGCTCCGCTGCTGGGTTCCTCACGGCCGGTCACGGCCGCCGGGTTCACGCCGCCGCCGGTGGGGCGGCGCTCCGCGACTCCTGCTCCGGCAGCCGTCGTGCGGCGGCCCGCCGCTCCCGGGGCGGCCGCGCTCCCGGGCGTCCGCAGTGCTGTACCACCGTCCTCGCCGTCGCCGGTTCCCGCACCCATCGCGAAGGGCACTCCGGCCGCCGTGCGTCTGCACCGCGTTCGGACCGCACCTGCCGCTGCCGGCGCTCCTCGTCGGCCTGCCGTACAGCGTGCCGTTCCGCCTGCCCTGGTACCGCCGTCCGCCGCCCGGCCTGCCGCCGCCCGTTCGCTGCCGCGGACAGCCGCTCGTTCCCCGGCCGCTCCCGCCACGGCGCCCGCGCCCGTGCGACCTGCCGGCTACGAGGGATCCCGGCCCTACGGCGCACCCGCAGGATTCCCGGTCGTTCAGCGCGCCGCGGCCGCGGCCGCGACCGCGTCCGTAGCGGCATCGGCGGCGCCCGTCCCCGGCGGGACCGCCCGCATGCCGGTGCGGGACGCTCCCGCTGCTGCGACCGCGTCGGTGGCCCGGCCGGTCCGGAGCCCCGTCGTGTCCCTCGCGCCGGTCCGGTCCGCTCCGGCAGCCGCGCTCCCGGTGCAGCGGGCCGCGCCCGCCACCCCGGCCGCGCTGCCCACCCTTCCCCCGGTCGCGATACCGGCGTCGGTCCGCACACCGGCGTCCGCCCCCGCGCGGGTGTCCGTCCCGCACCGCGCCCCGTCCGGCGAGCGGCGGCGGAGTAGCGACGGCGGGGGCTCCTCGGGCCGGCCCGCGCCCTCCGCGACGAGCCATTTCACACCGCGTGATCTGAAGGAGGACCAGGTGGCCGAGCTGGCCCACCGGCTGATCGAGCCGATGACGCGGCTGCTGCGTACCGAGCTACGGCTCGACCGCGAGCGGATCGGCAAGCTGCGCGATCCACGCCACTGACCCCCGCACACGAGCCCGAGCCGCACGAGCTGCCATGTGAGCGCGTCAGCGCGTGAGCCCCGAAGGCCGTGAGCCCTGACACCCGTGCCCCACGCCCTATGCCCCATCGCCCCATCGCCCCAGCCCCACGTGGAACCGCAGGAAGGCCCCACCCGATGCCCCAGGAACTCGACGCAGGCTCAACCATCTTCTTCAACCTCACCATCGACGGTGAGAGCCTGGGCTACTTCAACGGTTGCGAAGGGCTCGCCTCCCAGGTCGAGATCGAGCAGCGGCAGGAGGGCGGCAACAACGGATTCGTCTGGCAACTGCCTTCCCGTGTCACCTTCTCCAACATCACGCTGACCCGGCCTCTCACCGAGGAGACCGCGAGGGTGGCGGAGTGGATCTCCTCGGTGACCACGGGGGTGACCCGCCCCACCGGACAGATCGCCGCGCTGCGCGCCGACGGTTCGACGGTCGCCCAGTGGGGGTTGATCGACGTACTCCCGGTGAGCTGGCGCGGTCCTTCCTTCGATCCGGCGAACCCCGCCGTGGCCACCGAGGTCTTGGAGATCGCCCACCACGGATTCACGGACGCGGGGGAGGCGTAGCCGATGGACCTCTCCAGCTTCGGCATAGGCGACAGCCTGGTGCGGGCGACGCTCGCCATCCATCAGCCGCCGATCGGCAGCAGCACCAGCCCCGGCGCGCTCATGAAGACGTTCCACTTCGACTTCAACCCGTCCCAGCTGTCACTCACCCGCAGGGCCCAGTGGAAGACCACGCCCACCGCCGCCGTGCGGGACGGCGCGGTCCCTGAGTTCATGGGGCCCGAACCCCGCGAGATGGCGGTGGAGATCTTCCTCGACCGCTCGGACGACCCGGACAGCAACGACGTGCGCAAGAAGGTCGAAGCCCTGTTCTCCTGCTGTGAGACGACCACAGCCAGCATCGCGGCGAACCAGCCGTCGACCCCGTGGGTGGTCTTCGAGTGGGGTGCCTTCTCCACCGCCCGCTTCAACGCGTACGTCAGCTCCGTGGAGGCCCAGTACACCCTCTTCAACACCAACGGGATGCCGATCCGGGCCGTCTGCCAGGTGAGCCTGCACGAGATCCCGAGCAGCACGCTCGGCCAGAACCCCACCTCCGGCGCGCTCACCACCCGCCGCGTGCACCGGGTCGTGGCCGGCGACTCGCTGCCGCTCCTCGCGTGGCGCGAGTACGGGGACGCCACCGTGTGGCGCACGATCGCCGAGGCCAACGACATCGACGACCCGAAGACGCTGACGCCCGGCGTCGAACTGATGCTGCCCGCAGCGGAAGAGGTCGGCGCCTGATGTCCGGCATCGGCTTCTCCAACATCCTCACGGTGCAGATCGCCGGAACCAAGCTCAAGTCCCCGCAGAACAAGGACCTGGTGGCCGGCCGGGTCGATTTCGGCGCGGGCGTTCCCGGCGCCTTCCAGCTCACCTTCCGTGACGACGCGAAGGACATCCTCGCCAAGCTGAACGTCGAGATCGGTGTTCCCGTGGTCATCGCGCCCTTCTCCGACGGCAAGGGCACACCGCTGATCACGGGAGAGGTCACCGCGCTGGAGACCGACTATGACCGCCTCGGCACCTTCACCGTCATCCGGGGCTACGACAAGGGTCACCGCATGCTGCGGCAGCGCAGGGTGGCGGCGTACAAGAACAAGACCGCCACCGAGATCGCCGTCGAACTGGCGCGGGAGAGCGGCATTCCGCTGGGAAGGACCCAACGGACCAAGGGCCAGTACGCGTTCATCAGCCAGGCCAATGTCACCGACTGGGACTTCGTCCAACGACTCGCGGACGAGAACGAGATGGTGATGTCCATCAACTCGAAGGGGAGGTTCCAGTTCGTCAAGCGGCAGAGGGCGATGACGGCTCCACCGGAGAGCATGCCGAGCTCGCGGAGCCCGCTCCTCCTGAAGGGCGGCGAGGAGATCCTGCGCTGCCGTGCGGCGGTCACCTCCGCGGACCAGGTGACCGCCGTAGAGGCGCGTGGCTGGAACGTCACCACCAAGCAGTCCCTCGTCCACAAGACGCCCGCCCTGGACAATCCGGGCTTCGTCATCGGTACGAAGCCGTCCGAGGCGTCCAGGAGGTTCGGCAAGGCCGAACTCGTCGACACCGCAACGCCCTACGACAAGCTGGACGAGGTCAAGCACGCCGCCGACGCCCTGGCGGAGGACGTGACCTCGTCCTTCGCCGAAGTGGAGGTCACGGCGCGCGGCAACACGGAACTGCGGCCGGGCGTCGCCGTCACCCTCAAGGGCGTCGGCAAGCCGTTCCAGGGCAAGTACACGATCACGGCCGCCCGTCACACCTTCGGCGACCAGGAGCACTACCAGACGTTCCTGAACGTCAGCGGCCGCCAGTGGCGTTCGCTCTACGGGCTCACCTCCGGAGGCGGAGGGGCGGGCCCGGCCAGGCTGCCCAGCGTTGCCAATGCCCTGGTCACCGATATCAAGGACCCGCTGCGGCAGGGCAGGGTCAAGCTGACGTTCCCCTGGCTGGACGACATGTACGTCAGCGACTGGACCCGGACCGTGCAGCTCGGCGGGGCCAAGGGCGGCAGCATGATCTCCCCGGACGTCGACGACGAGGTGCTGGTGGCCTTCGACCGCGGCGCTCTGGACCACCCGTACGTCATCGGCGGCCTCTACAACGGCGTCGACAAGCCGGACCCCGTCGACGTGCCGGTCTACGACCCGACGCGCGGCAAGGTCACCCGGCGCACCCTGTCCGACCGCAGCAACAACCGCATCGACCTGCTCGACCAGAGTGTCGGTCTCAAGCGCGGGGTGCGGCTGTCCACCGGAGACGACCGGCTCACCATCAACCTGGACCGCACGAAGACCGAGATCGTCGTGGACAGCAAGGGCGCCGTCTCCATCAGGGGATCCGCCGGGGTGGCCGTCAACGCGGGAGGCAACCTCTCGCTGAACGCGGTGGGCTCCCTGACGATCCGCAGCGGCGGGCCGATGAACATCAACGCGGCGTCCGTCCTGTCCGTACAGGCGGGCGGCGTCGCGTCCGTGACCGCCGGCGGGGCGCTCACCATGACGAGCACGGCGGCCATGACCTTGACCGCCGGGGTCTCCCTGCAGATGACCGCCGCCATCAACATCGGCCTGCAAGCCGTCACGATCAAGTCCAGCGGCCTCCTCACCTCCAACAACAACAAGGTGCTGACCATGGGGGCGGGCTGATGGCAGAGCAGTTCGTCGGCTCCGGATGGGCGTTCCCGCTGCGCATCGGCCCCACCGGCGGAATCGCCCTGGTCAGTGGGGAACGCGAGGTCGAGGAGGCCATCAGGCTGGTCCTGTCCACCGCGCCCGGAGAACGGCCGATGCGCCCCGAGTTCGGCTGCGCCATCCACGACATGGTCTTCGCCCCGGTCAACGAGGCCACCGCGGGCCGCATCCAGCACGAGGTGCACAGCTGCCTGGACCGCTGGGAACCGCGCATCGAGGTGGACGACGTCGCGGTGACGGCCGGCGCGGACGAAGGCGTGCTCTTCATCGACGTCCGCTACTCGATCACCGGCACCAACAACCCGCGCAGCCTGGTCTTCCCGTTCTACGTGATCCCCTCCCACGACGGACCCGATGGGTCCGCCGCGCCCGACGAGCACCTTGGAAGCGACCGCTGATGGCCCTGCCCTCCCCGAACCTCGACGACCGGCGCTTCCAGCAGTTCGTCGACGACGCCAAGCGCTACATCCAGCAGCGCGCTCCCGAGTGGACCGACCACAACGTCTCCGACCCGGGCGTGACCCTCGTCGAGACGGTCGCCCACATGGCGGACCAGATCGTGTACCGGCTCAACCGGGTTCCGGAGAAGAATCACCTCGCGTTCCTGGACCTCATCGGGATCACGCTCCTCCCCCCGTCCGCCGCGCGCGCCGACGTCACGTTCTGGCTGTCGGCGCCGCAGAAGCAGCCCGTCGTGCTGGCGACGGGTACCGAGGTCGCCACGGTCCGCACCCAGACCGAGGACGCGGTGGTGTTCGCGACCGAGCGCGAACTCACCGTGGAGCCCTGCGAGCTGTCGTACCTCGTGGTCCAGCGGGCCGATCAGGAGGCGGTCGATCGCACCTCGGACCTCGCGGGGGCGAAGGACGTGCACTGCTTCTCGGAGGCTCCGCGCCCCGGCGACCGAATGCTGTTCGGGCTCAGCGCCGCCGTTCCCCAGTGCGTGGTCGTCCTGGAACTCGACAGCCAGGTCGACGGTGTGGGTGTCGACCCCAGGCAGCCGCCGCTGGTCTGGGAGGCGTGGACCCCCGACGGCTGGGCCCGCTGCGACGTCGACCGGGACACCACCGGCGGGCTCAACCGCCCCGGCGAGGTGGTGCTGCACGTCCCCGGCGGCCACGCGCTCTCCCGCACCGGGCGGCGCGAGGCGGGCTGGTTGCGCTGCCGGGTCACCGATCCGGAGCAGGGCCAGCCGTTCTACACCACCTCGCCCACCATCCGCTCCGCCGAGGCGTTCAGCATCGGCGGCAGCACCGGCGTCGTGCACGCCGAGACGGTCCGTGACGAGGCACTGGGGGAGGCCACCGGCCTGCCGGGCCAGCGGCTGCGGCTGGCCAACAGCCCCGTCATCGGTGACGCGCAGCCGCTGCTCCTTGAGGTCGCCGAGCGTGACGGCTGGGTCAGGTGGGAAGCCGTCGGCAATTTCGCCGCCTCGGGAGCCGGCGACCGGCACGTCACCCTGGACGCGACCACCGGTGAGATCGCCTTCGGCCCGTCCGTACGCGAACCGGACGGCACCCTGCGCCAGTACGGGGCCGTACCTCCCAAGGGTGCGCCTGTCCGGGCCCGCCGCTACCGCACGGGCGGCGGAAGGGCGGGCAATGTCGCCAGGGGCGCGATCCAGGTGCTGCGCGACTCCATCCCGTACGTCTCCGACGTCGTCAACCGGGAGGCCGCGCGGGGCGGGGTCGACGGTGAGACCGTCGAGGAGGCGAAGGTCAGGGCGCCCATCGCGCTCAGGGCGCAGGACCGCGCCGTGACCTTGCGGGACTACGAGGAACTCGCGCGCCGCGCGGCACCCGAGACCGCACGCATCACCTGTCTCGCTGCCGAGCCGGACGAGCACGGCGCACACGCCGTACGGGTACTGGTCGTCCCGCAGGCCGTGTCCGACCCGGGCGGCCGGCTGCGCTTCGAACAACTCGTCCCCGGAGACGCCATGTTGGGGCGCATCACCGCCTATCTGGACGAGCGGCGCCTGATCGGGACCCGGCTGGCGGTCGGTCCGCCGTTCTACCAGGGGGTGACGGTCGTCGCGACGGTGCACGCCTTCCGAGGCACCGACACCGACCGGGTCAGGCGACAGGCGCACGACGCCCTGTACCGCCATCTCGACCCGCTGACCGGGGGAGCGTACGGCACGGGCTGGCCCTTCGGCCGCCCGGTGCAGGCAGGCGAGGTGTTCGCGGTGCTGCAGCGGGTGCCCGGCGTCGAGCTGGTGGACGAGGTGCTGCTGCACCCCGCCGACCCGCTCAGCGGCCGGCGCGGCGACCCCACGGAGAGGATCGACCTCGAACCCTCCGCGCTCGCCTTCTCGTTCGACCACCGCGTCCGGGTGATAGGAGACGCGTCGTGAACGCCGGCGGGAGCATGCGCGGCTCCGTCGACGGACTCGGCTCCTCCGCGCCGCTGGGCGTGATGCTGCCGGCGGTGTTCGCCGACGACGATCTCGCGCAGCGCTTCGTCGCGGGTATCGACGAGGCCCTCGCACCGCTGCACAACGTGCTCGACTGCCTGGACGCCTATTTCACGCCGTCGCTCGCGCCCGCGGACTTCACCCGCTGGCTCGGCAGCTGGGTGGGTGCGGAAAGCGACGGGCCGGACGCCGCCGGGGGCGCAGGCGGTCCTGTGGACGCCGAACCGGCGGAAGCCGCGCCGGCCCCACCGGCCACCGGCCGTCCGCAGGACACGGAAGCGACGGTCGCGCTGCGCGCCGCGGTGACCGCCGCGGTACGGCTGCACCGCATCCGTGGGACCCGGCGCGGACTGTCCGAGACGATACGGCTCGCCTTCGGCGTGGAGCCGGAGATCACCGAGAGCGGCGCGGCCGCCTGGGACGCGCGGCCCCTGGGCCCGGTCCCCGGCGAGCGGCGGCCGCATCTGCACGTCACCGTACGGCTGCCGGAGCCCGACCCGGCCGCCGAACACCGGCTGGAGCGGCTCGTAGCGGCAGCTCGCCCCGCCCACATGCCTTACACGGTCCAGGTGACCGCCCCCGAAAGGACTCCCGACAGGTGACCAATCAGCAGGGTTCCCCGTCCACCCCGTCGTCCGCAGCTGTCGGCGCCGACGCGGGGGACGCGGGGAACACGTCACATCATTGTGCTGAATGCGGCACGCGCTCGACTCCGGGGCAGTCGTTCTGCGACGGCTGCGGCGCGGTACTGAGCTGGACCCCGGGGCAGGAGGAACGGGGTACGGGGACGGCAGGCCGGCACGTCGGCGCGGGTGCGTCGGGTGCGTCGGCTTCTTCCGGCTCGGGCGGGGGCACGTCGGCCGATGGCGATGCCGAGTCCGATCCCGAGGGCAGTCCGGGTCCCGACCCCGACCCCGGCCTCGGTCCTGATGCCGGTGATCCAGTCCCCCGGACCGGGAGCGCGGGCCCGGTGGGGGAAGCCGTCCGCGGACCCGTGAGCGCCGCATCACCGACGGCGGCGCGCGCGGAGGATGTGCCCCTCCCCACCGTCCCGGTGGCTCCCGTCGCACCGGCTGCCTCCCCGGCGGGCGCGACCCCGGACGCGAGGGCGCGCGCCAGGGCGCTGCTCGTTCCGGTCGCCGGCCAGCGCGCCGCCGCACCGGCACCGGATGTCGCGCCCGTCCTCCCCGGCGTGCCCGCCGCGGCCCGCCCCCGTGTCCAGGCTCCCAGCGCGGAACCGGCCGACGAGGCCGGTCCGCCGTGCCCCTGGTGCGAGGTCGGCAACCGCCCGGACCGACACTTCTGTCGGCGCTGCGGCATGTCACTGGCGGAGCGCCCCGGTGCCCCGAAGGCCCGGCGCCCCTGGTGGCGCCGGATCCGGAACGTCGGCAACCGCCCGGACCCGTGGGCGGGCGAGCGCCCGCGGCTGCGCCGCGGCATCGGCCGCGGCCTCACCTGGGTCGCGTACGGCCTCGCGCTCACGCTGGTGATCTACGGGGCGTTCAACGTGAGTACGGCATGGAGCGCGGCGCGCGACCATTTCGCGAAGCGGGCCCAGGTCACCCCGGATTCCGCCGAGGCGTCCCGTTCCTTCGACGGCCACCCGCCGAAGGTGCTCTTCGACAAGATCAACAACAGCTGGTGGGGCCCCGGCGTCTCGCAGTCCGCCGACGGGGAGTGGATGGAGGCGCGCTTCAACGAACCCACCCGCCTGCTGGACGTCCTGATCACGTCCGGCATCTCCACCAAGGCTTCGGACCTCTCCGAGGCCGCGCTGCCGCACCGCATGGACGCGATCATCACCACGGCCGACGGGAAGCAGACCACGCGCCAGATCACACTCGACCAGGTGAGCGGGCCGCAACAGCGGAAGTTCCGGGCGCAGAACGTCGTCAGCGTCAGGTTCGTCATCCGCTCGGCGTTCAACGTGGGCGCCGACAAGCAGGTTTCGATAGCCGAGATCGAGTTCTTCACCCGTTCCGCGACCAACGGTACCTAGTGTTCTGAGCCGGGAATTCTGTTCGGATGCGTGGGCTCGGCCCCTGGCACGGACGGGGCGGCCGAAGGCCGAGCTCACGCTGTCGGACGAGGAACGGGCCCGCGCTCAAGGAGCGGGCGCGGCGTCGTTCCACGCCGCAGACGAGGACGTCGCTGCTCAACTCGGCACCCCACCGGAGGTGGTGGGCGCCGGCGGGCCCGGCTCGTGCGGTACCGGATTGCCGGCCCGGGTGACATGCCGCGCCGGGGCGGCCCCAGGACAGTGACGGACGAGCAGGTCGCCGCGGTGGTCACCAGGACGCTGGGATCCGCCTCTGCCTGGACCCGCCCGAGCCGCCCCTGGTCTTCTGCGTGGACGAGAAGTCGCAGATTCCTCGTGCGTCTAGAAGAAGCCGAGACGCTTCGGCGAGTACGAGACCAGCAGATTCTTCGTCTGCTGGTAGTGCTCCAGCATCATCTTGTGGGTCTCGCGGCCGATCCCCGACTGCTTGTAGCCGCCGAAGGCGGCGTGGGCCGGGTAGGCGTGGTAGCAGTTCGTCCAGACGCGGCCCGCCTGGATCGCGCGGCCCGCGCGGTAGGCCGTGTTGATGTCGCGGGTCCAGACGCCGGCGCCCAGGCCGTACGCCGTGTCGTTGGCGATGCGGACCGCGTCCTCGAAGTCCTGGAACGACGTCACCGAGACCACCGGGCCGAAGATCTCCTCCTGGAAGATCCGCATCCGGTTGTCGCCCTCGAAGATGGTCGGCTGGACGTAGAAGCCGCCCGCCAGCTCGCCGCCCAGGTCCTGCTTCTGGCCGCCCGTCAGGATCTTCGCGCCCTCCCGCTGGCCGATCTCCACGTACGACAGGACCTTCCGCAGCTGCTCCTCGGACGCCTGCGCGCCGATCATCGTGTCCGTGTCCAGCGGGTGCCCCGGCACGATCAGTTCCGTGCGCGCGACCGCCGCGTCGAGGAAGTCCCCGTACCGGCCCCGCTCGATCAGGGCGCGCGACGGGCTCGTGCACACCTCGCCCTGGTTGAGGGCGAACATCGTGAAGCCCTCCAGGGCCTTGTCCCGCAGCTCGTCGTCGGTCGTCCAGATGTCGTCGAAGAACAGGTTCGGGCTCTTGCCGCCCAGCTCCAGGGTGACCGGCTTCAGGTGCTCCGCCGCGTACTGCATGATCAGCCGCCCGGTCGAGGTCTCCCCGGTGAAGGCGATCTTCGCCACGCGCGGGCTGGACGCCAGCGGCTTGCCGGCCTCCTCGCCGAAGCCGTTGACGATGTTCACCACCCCCGGCGGCAGCAGGTCCGCGACCAGGCTCAGCCAGTAGTGCACCGACGCCGGCGTCTGCTCCGCCGGCTTCAGCACCACCGTGTTGCCCGCCGCGAGCGCCGGCGCCAGCTTCCACACCGCCATCAGGATCGGGAAGTTCCACGGGATGATCTGGCCGACCACCCCCAGCGGCTCGTGGAAGTGGTAGGCGACCGTGTCGTCGTCGATCTGGCTGAGCGCACCCTCCTGCGCCCGCAGCGCGCCCGCGAAGTAGCGGAACTGGTCGATCGCGAGCGGTATGTCCGCGGCGAGGGTCTCCCGGACCGGCTTGCCGTTCTCCCAGGTCTCCGCGACCGCGAGGGCCTCCAGGTGCTGCTCCATCCGGTCCGCGATCCGCAGGAGGACGGACGACCGCTCGGCCACCGGGGTGCGTCCCCAGGCGGGCGCGGCGGCGTGCGCCGCGTCCAGGGCCCGCTCCACGTCCTCGGCCGTGCCCCGCGCGACCTCGGTGAAGGTCTGCCCGTTGACGGGGGAGGGGTTCGCGAAGTACCCGCCCCGGGCGGGATCGACGTACTCACCGCCGATGAAGTGGCCGTACCGGGACGCGTACGACATGAGCGAGCCCTCGGTTCCGGGCGCGGCGTAACGGGCCATGAGTCCTCCACTCGCGGGGCGCCGGCCGCCGTCGGACAGCGCTCGCCAGGAGGCTACGAGGGGGCAGGTTGCGGGGACGTTGCACGCGGCGCGCCGAGTTCGAGGTCCAGGGAGCGTACGCGGGCCAGCGCGGCCGGCCGCCCCTCCGGCGGGAGCGCCGCGGCCAGGGCCCGCCACACCTCCGGGTCGTCCGCGCCCCACGGGCCGCACACCCAGTCGCTCAGCAGCCCCGGGTCCGCCCGGGCGATCACGGCGGCCCGCGCCTGGTCCTCGATCCGCCGCCGCAGCCGGACGATCCCGGGCGCGGTCGAGGCCGGCAGCAGCGGCCCCGGATAGCGGCCCAGCGCGGCCGAGACGGCGCCCGCCGCCAGGTGCCGGGTCACGGCGGCGAAGTCCGCCTCCAGCGGGGCGGCGGTCCGGTAGGGCCGGGAGAGCAGCCGCTCCGGGCCGAGCAGCCCGCGCAGCCGCGAGATCTCCGCCCGCAAGGTCACCGGGCACACCGACTCGTCCTCGTACAGGGCGACCGCCAGCTCCTCGCCCGACAACCCCTCCGGATGGTGCGCCAGCAGCGCCATGATCTCGCTGTGCCGCCGCCCGAGCGTGATCTCCCGGCCCCCGGCCACCAGCAGCGCCTCGTCGCGGCCGAGCGCGGTCAGGGTGTCGCGGGCCGCCGCCGGGGGCGGGCTCAGCAGGGCCAGCTGGGCCTCCGCCGCGCGCGCCACCGCCTGGACGAACGCCAGCGAGTGGGGGTGGGCCAGCCCGTCGCCGCCGGTGATGTCGACCGCGCCGAGCACCCCGCCGGTCCGGGGATCGCGGACCGGGGCCGCCGCGCAGGTCCAGGGGTGCACCCGGCGGCTGAAGTGTTCCGCCCCGAAGACCTGGACGGGCTGCCCGAGCGCGACCGCCGTACCGGGCGCGTTGGTTCCCATCGCCGTCTCCGCCCAGCGCGCCCCCGGGACGAAGCCGAGCCCCTCCGCGCGCCGCAGCGTCGCCGGTTCGCCCTCGACCCACAGCAGGCTGCCCCGGGCGTCGCACACCGCCAGCAGATGGGCCCCGCTCGCGGCGAACGCCCCGACCAGCTCGCGGAACACCGGCATCACGCGGGCCAGCGGATGCTCCTCCCGGTACGCCCGCAGCTCCGGCTCCGCCCGTTCCACCCGGGCCCCGCACTCCGGGCTGACCCGGGCCCGGGCACACCGCCGCCAGGACTTCGCGATCACCGCCCGGACCGGTGCCTCGACCAGCCCGGCCCCGGTGAACGCCGCGTGCGCCCGTCGCAGTTCGCGCGTGCGCTCGGCCGGGTCCGCCCCGCCCGGCAGCGCCAACGACGGATCGCCCATGTCACCCTCCCGTGCTGCCGCGGTACCCGGAGCGCCCCCATCGTCGTGCGGGGTGCGGATCCCGGCAAGCGGTACGTCGGCCAGAGCGCGCCGAAACCTTGCGAGGGCCTCAGGGCTCAGGCCTCAGGGCTCGGTGTGCCGGTATCCGGCTCCGCCGGGCCGGGCCACTGCGAGACCCGTCCGGGTGGCCGGGAACGCACGGCCGAGACGGCGCGTTGTGGGAGTAGTGGCCGACGCAGCAGGAGGTGTCCGCAGATGTCCACACGCGGAAAAGTCGCGGTTGCCGGAGTCGTGGCAGCCATCGTGTTGTTCTGGGCGGTCGGGTTCTGGGCGGGGCTGTTGGTCCTGATCGGGGTGCCGGCGGCGGCCTACCTGCTGCTGGACTCCTCCCAGCGGCGTCGAGTCCGGGGCATGTCAAAGAAGCAGATCGGCCGCTGACGGCGGCAGTGGGGGGACGTCCGATGGGCACCGCACAGGTCGCGGCTGTCAGCAGCAACGCCGTGTACTCGTTCAGCAAGCCCAACCGCGAGAGCATCACGCTGCTCGCCGGGCTCGGTGTCGAGGGAGACGTGCACGCGGGAGTGACGGTCAAGCACCGCTCCCGCGTCGCACAGGACCCGACCCAGCCCAACCTGCGCCAAATACACCTCATCCACCGCGAGCTGTTCGACGAGGTGGCCGGGGCCGGGTTCCGCGTCGAGGCGGGGCAGCTCGGGGAGAACGTGACCACGGAGGGCATAGACCTGCTCGCGCTGCCGGCCGGCACGCTGCTGAGCCTCGGCGAGGAGGCGGTGGTGGAGGTGACCGGGGCCTGCGCAACCCGTGTCTCCAGATCGACCACTTCCAGGACGGGCTGCTCAAGCAGGTCGTGCTGAGGGACGAGGAGGGCCGGCTCGTCCGCAAGGCCGGAATCATGGGCGTGGTCCGCCAGGGCGGCACCATCCACCCGGGTGACCCGATCGCCGTGACCCTGCCGCCGCCCCCGCACATACCGCTCGACCGCGTCTGACCCACCCCGCGGGCGGTCGCCGGCCCCCGCCGGCGCACCGCCGCGCTCGGGAGGGTCAGTAGTAGTCGCGCATCAGCGTCGTCGCCCACTCCGGCTGGCGGACCTCGCCGCGCGGCCCGAATTCCGCCATGTACGGCTTGATGTCGAGCACCGGGGTGCCCTCCACCGCGTCCAGGCCCTCCACGTGAACGTCCAGGCCGTCCACCTTCAGCACCCGGCAGCGCGAGACCCCCAGCCGGTTCGGCCGGTTCTTGCCGCGCTGGGCGAAGATGCCCACCAGCGGCCAGTCCGGGTTGCCCCGGGGATGCCGCGCGCCCGACTCGACCTTCTCCGCCGGGACCCGGTCGAAGTGGTAGACGACCTCGACGTGCGAGAAGTCCGCCAGGCCGAACAGCGCCTCCGGACCGAACCGCCGCTCGTCCAGCCGGATCACCGCCGTCTCCCGCCCCCAGTCGTCGTCGACGACCTCCGCTCGGCCGCCCACGACCACTGCCACCGCTTCGGACTCCACCCGCATCATGTCCCCCTCGTGCCCCAACCCGTATTCAAGCCCGCGTCCCTCCGGCCGACCGTGGTCACACCGGCCGTACCGCGACGCGGTCCAGCGCGGCCAGCAGTTCCAGCAGCTCCGGCAGATCAGCCGTCGCCTCGTGCGGGACCGTCAGTACCTCGCTCGGCTCCTCGTCGAGCAGCAGGAACGCCGCGTCGCCCGTCCGGGCCACCAGCGACCAGCCCGGTCCGTCCACCCGTAGCGTCCGCGCGTCCTCGCCCGCGAACGAGGAGCGTATCCGGCCGGGTGGCGGCGGCTTCTGCGTGTACTCCAGGGCCTCCTTGAGCGCCCGCGCCAGCCCGGGGTGCGCGGCTGCCGCCGCCCCGCCGTCCGTCGCGATCCGCTCGCGCCAGTCGCCCCACTCCCGGGCTATCTGGTCCGCGCCCATCCGCCGCTGAACCGGCCCCCACGCCTCCGCCGAGGGCGGCGCCAGCGGCACCCGGCCGGTGCCGTCCGCGCCCTGTTCCGGGTCGTGCGGCTCCGGGACCCCCGTCGTCGAGACCGTGAGGTCCAGGGGCCAGCCCGCCAGCGAGACCACGATGGTCCGCTCGTCGGGCGACAGGTCGTACTCCATCCCGCAGTCCCAGGACGCGATGGCCGCGGCCACGAGCGAGACGTCGTCCACCACGACCGTCCAGCGCGCGCCCTCCTCGTCCTGGCCGAGCACCAGCCCGTACCCCTCCGGCGCCGCCGGCACGCCCAGCAGTGAGCAGGCCTCCGGGAAATCGTCGCCCAGTACTCCCGGGAACTGCGCGGGGGTCATCAGTACGGCGGTCAGCACGTACAGGGACCCGCCGTCATCCTCGTCGGACACGTAGCCTCCCGGTCGCTCTCTCGTCGGCGCACCCTAACCAGCGGGTAACCGCCGCGTCGAGAGCCCGCGGGAGTCGAATTCCAAGCCCGCTACCTGCACGTAGAGTTGAGGACCCGCAACAGAAAGGGACACCCGGTGCAGCGTTACGACCGGCTGAGGGAGATCCTCCGGCTCGATCCCGACCACGACTTCCTCGCCATCTACCGGCTCACCGCCACCTCCGAGTTCCCCTGGGACTTCGCCCGGGCCCAGGAGCTCGCCCTGTTCCGGACCTACGCCGTACCGGCGATCGGCCGCCTGCTGGCCGAGACCGCCGAGTTCACCGACCGCGCGCAGCGGCGCTACGACGACACGGTGCTGCTCCTCGACGCCGTCGTGGAGCACGGCTTCGACAGCGACACCGCCCGCACCGCGATCCGCCGCGTCAACCAGATGCACCGCAGCTACGACATCGGCAACGAGGACATGCGCTACGTCCTGTGCACGTTCGTGGTGATTCCGGCGCGATGGCTCGACGCCTACGGCTGGCGCCCGCTGACCCGCCACGAGCGCCGGGCCTGCGCGAACTACTACGCCACCCTCGGCCGCCACATGGGCATCACGGACGTACCGGACACCTACGAGGAGTTCGAGGCCACCCTGGACGGCTACGAGAAGGCCCACTTCGGCTGGGACGAGGGGGGCCGCGAGGTCGCCGATTCCACCCTCGAACTGATGGCCTCCTGGTACCCCGCCCCGCTCGCCCCGGCCGTGCGGGCCCTGGGCCTGTCGCTCTTCGACGAGCCGCTGCTCTCCGCCCTCCGGTACGAGCCCCCGCACCCCCGGGTCCGGGGTCTGTTCCGCGGCGCCCTGTGGCTCCGGGGCCGCGCGGTACGGCTGCTGCCACCGCGCGCCACCCCGCACTACGCGCGGCAGAACCCGGAGGTCAAGGGCTACCCGGACGGCTACGACGTCGGCGAGCTCGGTACCTTCCCGGTCCCCGGCCGCGGCGGCTGCCCGGTGCCGCACCCGCGCCGCCCGGCCGGCGCGGACGCCCAGCCCCCGACCTGACCCGGCCGGTCCGGCCGACCGGCTCAGGCGCGGCGCACCGCGAGCGCCAGGAAGCGCTCGTCCTCGTCGGCGTACGAGGTCATGTCCCACCCGGAAGCGGACAGCAGCGGGCCCAGGTTGTGCTCGGCCCGCAGATCGTCCGGGGTCAGCTCGCGCCCGTGGCGCGCCGCCAGCGCGGCGCGCCCGATCGGGTGGAACAGCGCCAGCCGGCCGCCCGGGCGCACCACCCGGGCCAGTTCCCGCAGGTTCGCCTCCGGATCCGGCAGGTGCGCGATGAGCCCGGCGGCGAACACCGCGTCCAGCGCCGCGTCGGGCAACGGAAGCCGGGCCACGTCCGTGAGCAGCAGCGCGCCGTCGGCCGCCCGCCCGGCCTGCCGCGCGGCGGCCAGCATCTGCGGGGTGAGGTCCGCGCCGAGCACCGTCCCGGTCGGCCCGACGGCCGCCCGCAGCGGGGTCAGCGCCCGCCCGGTCCCGCAGCCCGCGTCGAGGACCCGGTCGCCGGGGCGCAGCCCGAACTCGGCCACGGCGGTCGCGAAGGCCGGCTCGTCGTCCGGGAACTTGCGGTCCCAGCCGGCGGCGCGCGTCCCGAAGAAATCCTGTACGTGCGTGTGGTCTTCGCTCATGTGGACATGATCCCCCACCGGTACACCGCTCCGTTGCGTGCGCAAGGTGGTACGCGGTGTGATCGAACATCAACATAGCTCTGTCATATTCCAGCAGTTCCAGCTGCTTTCGAAATGCTCCCCTTGTTCGTGCCCTCACCCCCACTAGCGTCCCGTGGCCATGGGACACCTGGACCACGCCGCTTACGGCTTGCTGACACCCGCGCTGTCATACGTGATGGCATCCATAGGCGCCGCCCTCGGGCTGCGCTGCACCGTGCGCGCCCTCGCGGCGACCGGCTCCGCCCGCCGCAACTGGCTCATCACCGCGGCCTCCGCCATCGGATCCGGCATCTGGACGATGCACTTCGTCGCCATGCTCGGCTTCAGCGTCACCGGCACCGAGATCCACTTCAACGTGCCGCTGACCGTCCTCAGCCTGCTCGTCGCCGTGCTCGTCGTCGGCGCCGGGGTCTTCACCGTCGGCTACGGCAAGCGGCGCGGCCGCGCCCTCGTCCTCGGTGGGCTGACCACCGGCCTGGGCGTCGCCAGCATGCACTACCTCGGCATGGCGGCCCTGCGGCTGCACGGCGAGGTCTCGTACGAGCCGCTCATGGTCGCGCCGTCCGTCGCCATCGCGGTCGTCGCGGCGACCGCCGCGCTCTGGGCGGCCCTGAACATCAAGGCCCCGGTGGCCGTAGCGATCGCCTCGCTCGTCATGGGCGCCGCCGTCACGAGCATGCACTACACCGGGATGCTGGCCGTGGCGGTCCGGGTCACCCCCTCGGACGCCGCGCTGCCAGGGGTCACCGCCATGCAGTTCATCTTCCCGCTCGCCGTGGGGCTCGGGTCCTACCTGTTCATCACCTCCGCCTACGTCGCGCTCTCGCCGACCGCCGACGAGCTGGCCGCCTCGGCGTCGGTGCGGAACCTGGGCGGTCGCGCCGCCGCCGCCCAGCACTGAGCGAAGCCCGTACGAGGGCCCGTACGAGAGCCCCTACGAGAGCACGCGCACCCCCCGTAGCCCCGACCCCCACCCGCCGCCGTATCGACGTACCGCCGAGCCGCCGTACCTCCCCGGAACGAGGAGCCCATGCGCACACCCCGCAGGAAACCGGAAGCAGCGGCGCCGCGGCCGCCCGCGCCCCCGGCGCGAGGCCGCCGGGCACACGCCGGGCCGCCCGCCGAGGAGCCTGCCGACGACCGCGAGGCCGCCCGCCCGGCCCCGGCCGGTGCCCCCGCCGCCCCCGACCGCACCTTCAGACCCCGGCGCGGGGTCCGGCTGCGGCCGCGTACCGTCCGCGCGAAGGTCCTCTCGCTGCTCGTGGTCCCGGTGGTCTCGCTGCTCGCCCTCTGGGGCTTCGCCACGGTCAGCACCGCCCAGGACATCTCCCGCCTCAGCCGCGTCCAGCGCGTGGACAAGCAGATCCGCACGCCCGTCGCCGCGGCCGTCACCGAGCTGCAGGCCGAACGCCGGGCCGCCGTCCGGCTGCTGGCCGATCCCGCCGCCGATCAAGCCGCCCTCGGACAGCAGGCCCGGCGTACGGACGGCGCCGTCGACCGGCTCCGCCTCGGCGACGCCCACACCGTGGCCGACTCCGGCGACTACCCCACCGAGGTGGTCGTCCGCCTCGACGCCCTCGTCGCCGCCGTCGAAGCGCTCGACGCCGTGCGCAAAGACGTCACCGGCCGCCGGATCAGCCCCGTCGCCGCCTACGAGGCGTACGGCAAGGTCGTCGACGACGCCTTCGCCGTCGACGGCGCCCTCTCCGGCGGCGAACACGCCGAACTCGGCCCCGACGCCCGGGTCCTGCTGGAATTCGCCCGGGCCGGAGAGCTCCTCGCGCGCGAGGACGCCCTGCTCGCCATCCCCGGCCCGCGCAACGCCGAAACGCTTCGCCGGCTGACCGGCGCCATCGAGGCCCGCCGCGCCCTGACGGCCGCCGCCGGCGGTGACCTCCCCGACGCCCAGCGCGACACCTGGGAGTCCGTCGCCAAGAGCGCCGCCTACGCCGACCTCACCGGGGCCGAGGACCGGGCCCTCGCCACCGGCACCGGACGCGAGTCGGCGACCGCTCCGGCCGGCTGGGACGCCGCGTACACCGGCATCGCCGCCTCGATGCGCGAGATCGACGCCGCCGTGCGCGCCGAGGCCGCCGACCGCTCCGACCCCTTCTCCGAAGGCGCGCTCAGCCCGGCCGGCGCCGCCGTCCTGCTGGGCCTGGCCGCCGTCGCCGCCTCGCTCGTCATCTCCGTCCGCATCGGCCGGGCGCTGGTCGTCGAACTGGTCTCGCTGCGCAACACCGCCCTGTCGATCGCCCATCGCAAACTCCCCGACGCGATGGAACGGCTGCGGGCGGGAGAGGACATCGACGTCGACGCCGAGACCCCGCCCGGACCGCCCGCCGAGGACGAGGTCACCCAGGTCGGACAGGCCCTGGCCACCGTCCACCGGGCCGCACTCGGCGCCGCCGTCGAACGCGCCGAACTCGCCAGCGGGGTCAGCGGCGTGTTCGTCAACCTCGCCCGCCGCAGTCAGGTCCTCGTGCACAAGCAGCTGACCCTGCTCGACTCGATGGAGCGGCGCACCGACGACCCCAATGAACTCGGTGACCTCTTCCGCCTCGACCACCTCACCACCCGGATGCGCCGGCACGCGGAGAGTCTGATCATCCTCTCGGGCGCCGCCCCGGGCCGCGCCTGGCGGACGCCGATCCCGCTCACCAACGTCGTACGGGCAGCCGTCTCCGAGATCGAGGACTATCCGCGCGTCGAGGTACGCCAGCTCGCCGAGGCCGCCGTCGCGGGCGCCGCCGTCGCCGACCTCACCCATCTGCTCGCCGAGCTCATCGAGAACGCCACCCAGTTCTCCCCGCCGCACACCAAGGTCCGCGTCAGCGGCGAGCCCGTCGGCACCGGCTACGTCCTCGAAGTCGAGGACCGCGGGCTGGGCATGGGCCGCGAAGCCCTGGGCGACGCCAACCGCCGCATCGAACAGTCCGAGGCGCTCGACCTCTTCGACAGCGACCGGCTCGGGCTCTTCGTGGTCAGCCGCCTCTCGGCCCGCCACGGGGTGAGGGTGCACCTGCGCACCTCGCCCTACGGCGGCACCACCGCCGTGGTCCTGCTGCCGAACTCCCTCCTCCAGGGCGCGATCACGGCCGGTTCCGCGGAGCCGCCGCGCACGCCGCCGACGGCGCGGCCGCCGGAGGATCCGCAGCCGGGCCCGCGCCCGGAGCCGGTGCCGCGGCCCCAGGCGCCGCGGTCACCCGCCGTGAGCGTCGTACGGGAGGACGCGCGCGGGTCCCGGGCTCCGGCCCCGGCTCCGGCCCCGGCTCCGGCCCCGGCGTCGGCCCCGGCGTCGGCGTCGGCGTCGGCGTCGGACCAGGACAAGGCTCCGGCTCCGGCCCGGAACGCCGAGCCGCCGGAGCCGCGTCCCGCCCCGGTGGCCGCGCTCAGGCCGCGCGGTTCCTCCGCCCCCGTCACCGAACTGCCGCGCCGCGTACGCCAGGCCAGCCTCGTGCCGCAACTGCGCGAGACGCCCGCCCCCAAGGAGCCGGCCGGCGCGCGCGCACCCGAGGACCCGCCGGGCCGCAGTCCGGAGCAGGCCCGGGACCGGATGACGGCCTACCGGGCCGGCTGGGCCCGTGGTTCCCAGGACACCTCCCCCCACGCAGGCAGCGAAGGAGAACAGCGATGATCGAGCACCACCGCGTCGACCTCGACGGAGCCCACAGGTCCGGTGAGCTGGACTGGCTGCTGGACGACCTGGTGGTCCGGGTCCGCGAGGTCCGGCACGCCGTGGTCCTGTCCAACGACGGGCTGGCCGTGGGCGCTTCCAGCGCGCTCAGCCGGGAGGACGCCGAGCACCTGTCCGCCGTGGCCTCCGGGTTCCACAGCCTGGCGAAGGGCGTGGGCCGGCATTTCCGCTCCGGGGGCGTGCGCCAGACCATGGTGGAGATGGACGACGGGTTCCTCTTCGTCGCGGCCGCCGGGGACGGTTCCTGCCTGGCCGTGCTCAGCGCCGCCAGCGCGGACATCGGTCTGATCGCCTACGAGATGGCCCGGCTGGTCAAGCGGGTCGGGGAGCACCTGTACACCCCGCCCCGGTTCGCGGCGCGCCCGCCGGCCGCCGGTTGAGCGGGGCGGTCCGGCACGTGGAGGGGCAGTGGTACGACGCCGAGGCGGGCCCGCTCGTGCGCCCGTACGCCATGACCGGCGGGCGCACGAGACCGGGACCGCACGGGGTCCGGTTCGACCTGATCGCGCTGGTGGTCGTGGACCCCGACGGCGGCGACCGCGCCGGCGGGGCGGCCGGGTCGCCGCTGGGGCCGGAGCACCGGGCGCTGCTCGGGCTGTGCCGGTCCGAAACCCAGTCGGTGGCGGAACTCGCCGCCGAGGCGGACCTGCCCGTGGGGGTGGTGCGGGTCCTGCTGGGGGACCTGCTGGAGGCGGGGCACGTCAAGGTCAGCCGCCCGGTGCCGCCCGCGCAGCTGCCGGACGAGCGGATTCTGCGGGAAGTCATCGAAGGATTGCGAGCGCTGTGATGGGACTGCACGACAACGGAACGAACGGACCAGTGGCCGGGGCCGGGGCCGGGGCGGACGCGGACGACGAGGAGTTGGCCGCGCTCGCGCTGAAGATCCTGGTGGCGGGCGGCTTCGGGGTCGGGAAGACCACCCTGGTCGGCTCGGTCAGCGAGATCAGGCCGCTGAGGACGGAGGAGGCGCTCAGTCAGGCGGGCGAACTGGTCGACGACACGGACGGGGTGGACCAGAAGACCACCACGACCGTGGCCATGGACTTCGGGCGGATCACCATCCGGTCCGGGCTGTCGCTCTACCTGTTCGGCACGCCGGGGCAGGACCGCTTCTGGTTCATGTGGGACGAGCTGTCGCAGGGCGCGCTGGGCGCGGTGGTGCTCGCCGACACCCGGCGGCTGGAGGACTGTTTCCCGGCGGTGGACTACTTCGAGCACCGGCGGATCCCCTTCGTGGTGGCTGTCAACTGCTTCACGGAGGCCCGGCATTACGGGGCGCACGAGGTGTCGCGAGCGCTGGACCTGGACCAGGGGACTCCGGTGGTGCTCTGCGACGCGCGGGACCGGGACTCGGGGAAGGAAGTGCTGATCAGGCTGGTCGAGTACGCCGGGCGGGTGCACACCGCCCGGCTGCTCGAATCGGTGGAACCGCAGGCGGGCTCCGTGTGAGGAGCTGCGGGGGGCCGGTCAGTCGGACACACCCGCCACGGCGATCACCGTGTCGACCGGGACGCGGACGAGGAGTTCGCCGGGCACGCCGTTGCGGCGGCCGAAGTCCTCGGCGCGCTCCTCGCCCATGTAGCGGGCGGCGATCCGGGTGGCCCAGCGGACCATCTCGTCGGCGTCGTCGGCGTATTCGCTGATCTCGGCGCGGCCCTGGAGGACCACGTAGGAAAAGGGCGGCCGGTCGTCGTCCACGCACAGGGCGACCCGGCCGTCACGGGTGAGATTGCGGCCCTTGACGGTGTCCTTGCCGGTGTTGAACACGAATGAATCGCCGTCCAGGACGAACCAGATGGGTGCGATGTGCGGGCTTCCGTCCGCGCGGACGGTGGAGAGCTTTCCGGTGCGGGTGGCGTGCGACACGAACGCGCGCCATTCCTCTTGAGTCATCTTCTTCGCCATGGGGACATCCTCCTTGCCGGAAACCGCCTGGTGGGCAAGGCTGGCCGCACGACTACGCGGGGCGGGGCGCGGCCACGGGGGCCGGGTCAACGGGGAGGGGCTCAAAATGGCACTGGACAAGCAGCTTGACTGGCTGCTGGACGATCTGACGCGCAGGGTGCAGCAGGTCCGGCACGCGGTGGTGCTGTCCAACGACGGCCTGGTGACGGGCGCGAGCGCCGGGCTGGAGCGGGAGGACGCGGAGCACCTCGCGGCCGTCGCCGCCGGGTTGCAGAGCCTGGCGAAGGGCTCGGGGCGGCATTTCCGGGCCGGTGAGGTGCGGCAGACCATGGTCGAGTTCGACGAGGGCGTGCTGTTCGTCCTGGCGGCGGGCGCGGGCAGCTGTCTGTGCGTACTGAGCGCCGCCGAGGCCGACATCGGCCAGATCGGGTACGAGATGACCCTGTTGGTCAACCGGGTGGGGGAACACCTGGGCGTCACCGAGCGCCGGATCACCGGGGGCTGACCTCCCCCGTTCCGGAGTTATCCACAGGCCTCGCACGCTGTCGTCACTCTGAGTTACGGTCTTCGCAGAGAGTGATCGTCACTCGCGGGGGAGGACTGTGATGAGGGCCGACGTACGAAAGCTCGACGCACGGAAGACGGATGTAGGAGGGGAAGCACCGCCGGTATGGGTCGGCGGTGCCCGGGCAGCCGGTGAACTCGGCCTGCGCCGGGCCGAACTCGCCCGGGCCGTACAACTCGGCATGGTGCGCGCCGGACCCCGGGCCCCCAGCGGGGCGGCGCGCTTCGCACGGGCCGAACTGGACCGGGTCAGGGCGGCCGACGGCTTCCCGGAGGCGCTGCGCAGGCGGGTCGAGACCGTGGCCGGCGCGGACGCCGCGGCGGAGGCCCTGGCCATCAGCCCGAGCCGCTTCACCCGGCTCGCCCGCTGCGGGCGGGTGACCCCGGTCGGGTATCGGGTCAACCGCTACCGGGCCGTGGTCTGGCTCTACCTGGCGGCGGAGCTCGGGGAGTTCGCCGCCAGGGAGCCCGCGCTGCTGCGCGGGATCGCGCCGCCGGAGGACCGGGAGCTGATGGCGGCCAAGGCGGACCTGCGCCCCCGCATGTGGCGGGAGCGGCATGTGGGGCTGCTGCTGAGACGGACCGCCGACCCCTGGGAACGGGCGGCCGTCCTGGCCTCCGTACTGCCCGAGGCCGAGGTGCGGGAGGCCGTGCCCGATCCGGCGGAGCGGATCGTCCTCGCGGCCCTCGCCCCGCCCCCGCCCTACGGGCATCCGCAGATCCCGGCCGCCGCCGCCGTGGCGCTCAGGCTGCTGCGGGCGGATGCGCCGGAGGAGGTCCACTGGTACCGCACCAGCCTGGAGTTCGCCCTGACCGGCGCCCGGGATCAGTCGAAGTCGACGGGGGAGAGGGGGCCGACGTAGACCCAGGCCCCGCCCTCGCGGGAGAAGGCGCTGTGCTCGCGCAGCGAACCCCTGTGCCCGCCCTCGCGGTAGTGCGCCCGGAACTCCACCGAGCCCTCCGTCTCGAACATCCCGCCGCGCTCGGTGGCGAGGATCTCCAGCCGCTCCCAGCGCTGCGCGGGATCCAGTTCGAGGCGGTCCGGGCGGGTACTGGAGTGCCAGGACCGCAGCAGATAGGCGGTGTCCCCGACGGCGAACGCGCTGAAGCGGGAGCGCATCAGCAGTTCGGCGGTGGGCGCCTGCCCGGTACCGGAGTGGAAGCGGCCGCAGCACTCCGGGTAGGCGGCGGGCAGCCCGCAGGGACAGGGGAGGACCGGGGTGGGCATGGTGCGCTCAGCTCTTCGGAGTTCGGGGCGGGTCATGGGCGGGCCGGACCGGGGCGGATCGGGGCAGGCTGGGCTACTGGGGGGAGACGGGAGGCTGGGCCGCCTTGGCGCCGTACGGGCGGAAGAGCCCTTCCTGCACCACGGACACCAGCAGCCTGCCCTCCAGGTCGTAGATCCGGCCGCGGGCCAGGCCCCGGCCGCCGTGCGCGATGGGTGACTCCTGGTCGTACAGGAACCACTCGTCCGCCCGGAACGGCCGGTGGAACCACATGGCGTGGTCGAGCGAGGCCATGTCGAAACCGCGCATCCCCCACAGGGGCTCCACGGGAATGCGCACGGCGTCGAGGAGGGTCATGTCACTGGCGTAGGTGAGGGCGCAGGTGTGCACGAGCGGGTCGTCCCCCAGCGGGCCGACCGCGCGCATCCACACCGCGCTGCGCGGATCGGCGTCCTTGAGCTCCTCGGGAGTCCAGCGGAGCCGGTCCGTGTACCGGATGTCGAAGGGCTGGCGGCGGGCCATCCGCTCCAGCGCCTCGGGCAGCGCGCCCAAGTGCTCGCGGATCTCGTCCGCGACCTTCGGGAGCGTGTCCGGGTGAGGGAAGTCAAGGCGAGGAGGCAGCTGGTGCTCGATGCTGCCCTCCTCCGGGTGATGGAAGGAGGCGGTCAGATTGAAGATGGTCTTGCCCTGCTGGACCGCGGTGACCCGGCGCGTGGTGAAGGAACGCCCGTCGCGCACCCGCTCCACCTGGTACACGATCGGCACCCCCGGAATGCCGGGGCGCAGGAAGTACGCGTGCAGCGAATGGACCGGGCGGTCGCTCTCGGTGGTGCGGCCCGCGGCCACCAGCGCCTGGCCGGCGACCTGCCCGCCGAAGACGCGCTGGAGGGACTCCTGCGGGCTGGCGCCGCGGAAGATGTTGACCTCGATCTGCTCCAGGTCGAGCAGATCGACGAGCCTCTCGGCGGGATTCGTCATCAGAGGTTCTCCACTGTCGGGTCCGGCGGGTCCGGCGGGTCCGGTCGCGCGCGGGGAAAGGTCAGAGCGCGCCGAGTTCGCCGACCGAGGTGACGCGGATGATGGCCCGGCCCTCCTCGTCGGAGGCCGCCAGGTCGACCTCGGCGCTGATGCCCCAGCCATGGTCTCCGTTGGGGTCGGCGAAGGTCTGGCGGACGCGCCACAGGCCGTGCTCCGCGTCCTCCTCGATCATCAGCAGCTTCGGGCCGCGCGCGTCCGGGCCGGTGCCCAGGTCGTCGTACTCGTCCCAGTAGCCGTCCATGGCCTCGCCCCAGGCGTCGGCGTCCCAGCCCGACTCGCCGTCCAGCTCGCCCAGCACGTTCACGTGGTCCAGGGCCGCCAGCTCCACGCGGCGGAACATCGCGTTGCGGACCAGGACGCGGAAGGCGCGGGAGTTCGCGGTGACCGGCTTGACCTGGTCGGCCTTCTCCTGGGCCTGCTCCGCCGTCTCCACCTCCGGGTTCGCCAGCTGCTCCCACTCGTCCAGCAGGCTGGAGTCGACCTGGCGGACCAGCTCGCCCAGCCAGGCGATGAGGTCCTGGAGGTCCTCCGACTTGAGGTCGTCGGGGATGGTGTGGTCCAGCGCCTTGTACGCGCCCGCCAGGTACCGCAGCACGATGCCCTCGGTGCGGGCCAGCTCGTAGAAGGAGGTGAACTCGGTGAAGGTCATCGCGCGCTCGTACATGTCGCGGATGATCGACTTCGGGGAGACGGGGTGGTCGCGGACCCACGGGTGGCTCTTGCTGTACACGTCGTAGGCGTGCAGGAGGAGCTCTTCGAGCGGCTTGGGATAGGTGACGTCCTGGAGCCGCTCCATCCGCTCCTCGTACTCGATCCCGTCGGCCTTCATGGCGCCCACGGCGATGCCGCGTTCCTTGTTCTGCTGGGCGGCCAGGATCTGGCGCGGGTCGTCCAGCGTGGACTCGACGACGGAGACCATGTCCAGCGCGTAGGAGGGGGACTCCGGGTCCAGCAGGTCGAAGGAGGCCAGCGCGAAGGTGGACAGCGGCTGGTTCAGCGCGAAGTCCTGCTGGAGGTCGACGGTGAGCCGGATGGTGCGGCCCTCCGCGTCCGGGGTGTCGAGCTTCTCGACCACACCGCCGTCCAGCAGCGAACGGTAGATCGCGATGGCCCGGCGGATGTGCCGCAGCTGGGCCTTGCGCGGCTCGTGGTTGTCCTCCAGGAGGTGGCGCATCGCCTTGAAGGCGTCGCCCGGGCGGGCGATGACCGACAGCAGCATGATGTTGGTGACCTTGAACCGAGAGGTCAGCGGCTCCGGGTCGGCGGCGATCAGCTTCTCGAAGGTGGTGTCGGACCATGCGACGAAGCCCTCGGGGGCCTTCTTGCGGACCACCTTGCGGCGCTTCTTCGGGTCGTCGCCCGCCTTCGCCAGAGCCTTCTCGTTTTCGATGACGTGCTCGGGCGCCTGGGCGACCACGAAGCCCGCCGTGTCGAAGCCGGCCCGGCCGGCCCGGCCGGCGATCTGGTGGAACTCGCGGGCGCGCAGCGTGCGGACCCGGTTGCCGTCGTACTTGGTGAGCGCGGTGAACAGCACCGTGCGGATCGGGACGTTGACGCCGACGCCCAGGGTGTCGGTGCCGCAGATCACCTTCAGCAGACCGGCCTGCGCGAGCTTCTCCACCAGGCGGCGGTACTTGGGCAGCATGCCCGCGTGGTGCACGCCGATCCCGTGCCGCACATAGCGGGAGAGGTTCTGGCCGAACTTGGTGGTGAAGCGGAAGTTGCCGATCAGCTCGGCGATCTTGTCCTTCTCCTCACGGGTGCACATGTTGATGCTCATCAGCGACTGCGCCCGCTCGACCGCCTGGGCCTGCGTGAAGTGCACGATGTACACCGGGGACTGCCGGGTCTCCAGCAGCTCGGTGATGGTGTCCGTGATCGGGGTGGTGACGTACTCGTACGACAGCGGGACGGGCCGCGACGCGGAGCGGACCACGGAGGTCGGCCGGCTGGTGCGCCGGGTCAGGTCCTCCTCGAACCGCTTCATGTCGCCGAGGGTCGCCGACATCAGGATGAACTGCGCCTGTGGCAGCTCCAGCAGCGGGATCTGCCAGGCCCAGCCACGGTCCGGCTCGGCATAGAAGTGGAACTCGTCCATCACGACCTGGCCGATGTCGGCGTACTTGCCGTCACGCAGGGCGATGGAGGCCAGCACCTCGGCCGTGCAGCAGATCACCGGGGCGTCCGCGTTCACGGAGGCGTCGCCGGTGAGCATGCCGACGTTCTCGGTGCCGAAGAGCTTGCACAGGTCGAAGAACTTCTCCGACACCAGCGCCTTGATCGGGGCGGTGTAGAAGGTGACCTTGTCCTGGGCCAGGGCGGTGAAGTGCGCACCCGCCGCGACCAGGCTCTTCCCGGAGCCGGTCGGGGTGGAGAGGATCACGTTGGCCCCGGAGACGACCTCGATCAGTGCCTCCTCCTGCGCCGGGTACAGGGTGATGCCCTGGTCCTCCGCCCACGAGGAGAAAGCCTCGAAGAGGGCGTCGGGGTCGGCGTTCGGCGGGAGCTGATCAATGAGGGTCACACCCCCCATCTTGCCTGGCTTCCCCCCGGATGAGGGAACCGGCGGACGGAACGAAGATCACCGAGGGTACGCTGTGCCGTCGAGCGGGCCCGAACGAAACCGTCGCTGGGGCCCGAACACACAGGACTGGGGCGGGAACGAAGCATGATGGGTCCGGCGCACTCACTGTCCGGTGCAGCGGCCTGGCTGGGGGTGGGCGCGGCCATGTCGGCCGCCGGACACCCGATGCCGTGGCCGGTCCTCGTCGTCGGCGCGCTCATCTGCGCCGGCGCCGCCCTCGCCCCCGACCTCGACCACAAGTCGGCGACGATCTCGCGCGCCTTCGGTCCGCTCTCACGGGGCCTGTGCGAGGTGGTCGACAAGATCTCGTACGCCGTCTACAAGGCCACCCGGGCCCCGCGCGACGCCCGCCGCACCGGCGGACACCGCACGCTGACGCACACCTGGCTCTGGGCGGTCCTGATAGGGGGCGGCGCCTCCGCGCTCGCCGTCACCGCCGGGCGCTGGGGCGTGCTCGCGCTGCTCTTCGTCCACCTGGTGCTGGCCGTCGAAGGCCTGCTGTGGCGGGCCGCCCGGATGTCCAGCGACATCCTGGTCTGGCTGCTCGGCGCGACCAGCGCCTGGACCCTGGCCGGCGTGCTCGACCAGCCCGGCAACGGTGCGGACTGGCTGTTCACCGCCCCCGGCCAGGAGTACCTCTGGCTCGGCCTGCCGATCCTGCTGGGCGCCCTCGTCCACGACATCGGCGACGCCCTCACCGTCTCCGGCTGCCCGATCCTGTGGCCCCTCCCCATCGCCGGCAAGCGCTGGTACCCGATCGGCCCGCCGAAGGCGATGCGCTTCCGGGCCGGCAGCTGGGTGGAGCTCAAGGTCCTCATGCCGGTCTTCATGATCCTCGGCGGCGCCGGCGGCGCCTCCGCCCTCGGCTTCTTCTAGGGCCTGTCTTTCGGATCATGCCGGGCTCGCGGCGCGCCCCCGCCCGGCGGTCGCCGGGCCGGGGTACCGGTCAGCCGTGCCAGGAGCGCCACAGGGCCGCGTAGGCGCCGTCCGCCGCGACCAGGTCGTCGTGGGAGCCGAGTTCGCTGATGCGGCCGTCCTCGACCACCGCGATCACGTCCGCGTCGTGCGCGGTGTGCAGCCGGTGGGCGATCGCGATGACGGTGCGGCCGTCCAGCACCCGGGCCAGCGAGCGCTCCAGGTGCCGGGCAGCCCGGGGGTCCAGCAGCGAGGTGGCCTCGTCCAGGACCAGCGTGTGCGGGTCCGCCAGCACCAGCCGGGCCAGGGCGATCTGCTGGGCCTGCGCCGGAGTCAGCGCGCTGCCGCCGGAGCCGACCTCGGTGTCCAGGCCGGACTCCAGGGAGCGGGCCCAGCCGTCCGCGTCGACCGCGCCCAGTGCCGCCCACAGCTCGGCGTCCTCCGCGCCCGTACGGGCCAGCCGGAGGTTGTCCCGCAGCGAGCCCACGAACACGTGGTGCTCCTGGTTGACCAGCGCCACGTGCTCGCGCACCCGCTCCGCCGGCATGTGCGCCAGCCGGGCACCGCCGAGGGTGACCTCGCCGGTCCGGGGCGCGTAGATGCCCGCCAGCAGCCGGCCCAGCGTGGACTTGCCCGCGCCGGAGGGGCCCACCAGAGCCATCCGGGTCCCCGGCGGCACCGACATCGACACCTGGTGCAGGACGTCCACGCCCTCCCGGTACCCGAACCGCACCTCATCGGCCCGCACGGCCCGGCCGTCGGGGGAGACGGACGCGTCGCCCGCGTCCGGCTCGATCTCCCGGACGCCCACCAGCCGGGCCAGCGACACCTGGGCGATCTGCAGCTCGTCGTACCAGCGCAGGATCAGCCCGATCGGATCGACCATCATCTGCGCCAGCAGCGCGCCCGTGGTCAGCTGCCCCACCGACATCCAGCCCCGCAGCACGCAGTACCCGCCGATCATCAGCACGGCGCCGAGGATCGTCACGTACGTGACGTTGATGACCGGGAAGAGGACCATCCGCAGGAACAGCGTGTACCGCTCCCACTCCGTCCAGGACTTGATCCGCCGCTCCGACAGCGCGATCCGGCCCGGCCCCAGCCGGTGCGCCTCGACCGTGCGGCCCGCGTCCACCGTCTCGGTGAGCGCCGCCGCGACCGCCGCGTACCCGGCCGCCTCCGAGCGGTACGCCGACGGCGCCCGCTTGAAGTACCAGCGGCAGCCGATCACCAGCACCGGCAGTGCCAGCAGCGCGGCCAGCGCCAGCTGGGGCGCGGTCACCGCGAGCGCCCCGTAGAGCAGCCCGGCCCACACCACGCCGATGGCGAGCTGCGGGACCGCCTCCCGCATGGCGTTGGCGAGCCGGTCGATGTCGGTGGTGATCCGCGACAGCAGGTCGCCGGTGCCCGCCCGCTCCAGCACACCCGGCGGCAGGCCAACCGACCGCACCAGGAAGTCCTCGCGCAGGTCGGCCAGCATCTCCTCGCCGAGCATCGCCCCGCGCAGCCGGACCAGCCGGACGAAGAACGTCTGCACCGCCAGCGCCAGCGCGAACAGCAGCGCCACCCGCCCCAGATGGAGCTCGCGCGCCCCCGCCGAGAGCTCGTCCACGACCCCGCCCAGCAGGTACGGGCCGACCATGGAGGCGATCACCGCGACCGCGTTCACCGTCACCAGCAGCACGAAGGCCCGCCGGTGCCGGCGCGACAGCTCGCGCACATATCCCCGTACGGTCGCTCCCGAGCCCACGGGCAGGGTCGCGGCCGATGCGGGGGCCGCCGGATCGTGCTCCGGTGGCGCCACGCCGATCATGCGGATTCCTCGATCTCTGTGAGTACGTGTCCGAGTCGCGAGAGCCGCTGTTCCTCTTCGGTCTCGCGGGTGACGACCGCCCGGTAGCGCCGGTCGTCGCGCAGCAGTTCACGGTGCGTGCCGACCGCCGCGACCGCGCCCTCGTGGATCAGGACGACCTGGTCCGCCCGGTCCAGCAGCAGCGGCGAGGACGCCAGGACCACCGTGGTGCGCCCCGCGCGCAGGGCCGCGATCCCGTCCGCGATCCTCGCCTCGGTGTGCGAGTCGACCGCCGAGGTCGGCTCGTCCAGCACCAGCACCTCCGGGTCGGTGACCAGCGACCGCGCCAGCGCGAGCCGCTGGCGCTGGCCGCCGGACAGCGACCGGCCGCGCTCGGTGATCCGCACGTCCATCGGGTCGCTCACCCCGTCCGGCGCCGACTGCAGCAGCGCGTCCAGTACGTCCGCGCACTGCGCCGCCGCCAGCGCGGCCCCGGCCTCGACCGCCCCGGACGCCGGTACGCCGAGCAGCTCGCGCAGGGTCCCGGACAGCAGGACCGGATCCTTGTCCTGTACGAGGACCAGCCCGCGCGCCGTGTCCAGCGCCAGGGCGTCCAGCTCGACCCCGCCCAGCAGCGCCGAGGCACCGCCGTCCGGGTCCATGGGGTGTCCGCCGAGCCGGTCCGCGAGCCGCCCCGCCAGATCGGGGTCTCCGCACACGACGGCCGTGAACCGTCCCGCCGGAGCCAGCAGCCCCGTCCGGGGGTCGCACAGGTCCCCGCCCGGAGCGGGCGCGGCCACGGCGGCGCCGTGCCCGCCCTCCGGCTCGGCCGCCTTCCCGGCGGCGCGCGTCAGGGACAGCACCCGGGCCGCCCGCTTGGCGGAGGGCCGCGAGAAGGAATAGGCCATCGCGATCTCCTGGAAGTGCTGGAGCGGGTAGAGCATCGTGGCCACCGCGCTGAAGGCGGCGACGAGTTGCCCGACCGTCAGCCGTCCGTCCAGTACGAGCGCCGAGCCGTACCAGACCACCGTGATCAGCAGGGCTCCCGGGAGCACCACCTGGATCGCGGAGATCACCGCCCACATCCGGGCGCTGCGCACGGCAGCCTCGCGGACCTCCTGGGAGGCCTCGCGGTAGCGGCCGAGGAACAGCTCCTCGCCACCGATGCCGCGCAGTACCCGCAGGCCCGCCACGGTGTCGGAGGCCAGCTCGGTGGCCCGGCCCGCCTTCTCGCGCTGGACGTCGGCGCGCTGGGTGGCGCGCGGCAGCAGCGGCAGCACCGCCAGGGCGACCACCGGGATGCCGATCGCCACGACCACGCCGATCGCGGGCGCGTAGAAGAGCAGACCGACGCAGACGAGGACGACGGAGAAGGCGGCGGCCAGGAAGCGCGAGACCGCCTCGACGAACCAGCCGATCTTCTCCACGTCGCCGGTGGAAACGGCCACCACTTCCCCGGCCGCGACCCGACGGGTCAGGGCGGAGCCCAGTTCGGCGGTCTTGCGGGCGAGCAGTTGCTGTACGCGGGCGGCGGCGGTGATCCAGTTGGTGACGGCGGTGCGGTGGAGCATGCTGTCGCCGAGCGAGATGGCGACGCCGAGGAGCAGCAGCAGCGCGCCGACCCACAGCAGCCGGGCCCCGTCGTGCTCCACCACGGCCTCGACGCCCAGGCCCACCGCGTAGGGGAGTCCGGCGACGCCGCCGAAGTGCACCATTCCCCAGCACAGGCTCTTCAGCTGACCGCCGAGCTGCCCCCGCCCCAGCCACACCAGGAAGCGCGGACCGGAGCGAGCGTCGGGTACCCCCGGGTCCGGATACGGAAGATCGCTGATCTGCATGACGCCCCATGACCTCGGTGAGTGGTTCAAACCGTGCAAGGTTCGCCTTACGCACCGGAGCGGGGCAATCGATTTTGCGTTGGCCACGGCATGACACGACCGGGTGTGCGGCCGCGCGGGCCGAGGGGCGCAAGGGGCGCCCGGTCAGGGGCGCGTGGCCCGCTCCAGTTCCAGCAGCGCCGAATGGTAGGTCCGTCCGGTGGCCAGATCCATGCCCACCTCGCACATCCGGTTCGCCGACAGGTGCGCGTCGAAGTGCCGCGCCGTCACCTCCGCTGCCTCGTGCGCCGTCGCCGAGGCCGTCAGCTCCGGGTGCAGCATGCCCCGGTCGCCCGCGAAGGCGCAGCAGCCCGCGTCCTGCGGTACCACCACCTCCTCGGCGCAGGCCGCCGCCACCGCCCACAGCTCCGCCTCGTCGCCCAGGTGCCGCATGGAGCAGGTGGGGTGGAGCACCGCGGCACCGACGGTGCGCCGCACCTCCAGATGCGGGAGCAGCTCCCGCGCCGCCCACACGACCGAGTCGACGACGGTGAGCTCGGCGTGCAGCTCCCGGTTGTCGTCGGTCAGGTACGGGACCACCTCGCGGGCCAGGCCCAGGGTGCAGGAGGACGCGTCGACCACCAGGGGCAGCCGCCCGCCCGCCGTCCAGCCCCAGGCGGAGGTCACGACCAGGTTCGCCATCAGCCGGGCGCCGGCCTCGTACCCCTTGGAGTGCCAGATCGTCGCGCAGCAGGTGCCGGGCACGTCGCGGGGGATCCACACCGGCTTCCCGGCACGCTCCGACAGCGCGACCACCGCCTCCTGGAGCGAGGGCCCGGGAGCGCCGGCCGGGCCGCCGAAGATCCGGTTGACGCAGGACGGGTAGTACACGGCGGCCGCGCCCACCCGCCGGGTCACGGGCGGCCGCCGGGCCGCGGCTCCGGGCAGCCGCGGCAGCCACTGCGGCACCAGGTCGGGCCGTACGGTCTTGCGCGCGGCCCCGGTGACCGCCGCCGGCACCCGGTCCCCGAGCCGGTCGCCGATCGTGCCGGCGGCGGCCACCGCCAGCCGCGCGGCGGCCTCGACGCTGCGGAACCGGCGGGCGGCCAGCGCCGCGGCCCGCTCCTCGCGCGGGCCGTGGCGGCGGTGGCGGAAGTCCTTCATCAGCGCGCCCGTGTCGATCCCGACCGGGCAGGCGAGCTTGCAGGTGGAGTCGCCCGCGCAGGTGTCCACGGCGTCGTGGCCGTAGTCCGCCAGCAGCCGGTCCAGGACGGGGGAGCCCGGCTGCTGGCGCATCATCTCGCGGCGCAGCAGGATCCGTTGCCGGGGGGTGGTCGTCAGGTCCTTGCTGGGGCAGGTCGGTTCGCAGAAGCCGCACTCGATGCACGGGTCGGCGACGGCCTCCACCCGGGGGATCGTCTTGAGCCCGCGCAGGTGCCCGCGCGGGTCCCGGTCGAGGAGGATCCGCGGGGCCAGCAGCCCGTCCGGGTCGACGACCCGTTTGGTGCGCCACATCAGTTCGGTGGCCTTCGGGCCCCACTCCAGCTCCAGGAACGGGGCCATGTTGCGGCCGGTGGAGTGCTCGGCCTTCAGAGAGCCGTCGAACCGCTCCACCGTGAGCCGGCAGAACGCCTCCATGAAGGCCGCGTACCGCTCCACGTCGGCGGGCCTGGCCGCGTCGAAGGCGAGCAGGAAGTGCAGGTTGCCGTGGGCCGCGTGACCGGCGACCGCCGCGTCGAAGCCGTGCTCCGCCTGGAGCGCGAGGAGCGCCTCGCAGGCCTCGGCCAGCCGGGAGGGCGGTACCGCGAAGTCCTCGGTGATCAGGGTGGTGCCGGGGGCGCGGGCGCCGCCGACGGCGGTGACGAAGGCCTTGCGGGCCTTCCAGTAGCCCGAGACCGTCTGCGGATCGCGGGTGAAGGCGTTGGTCACCGAGGCCACCGGCGCCACCAGTTCCAGCCCGGCCAGCACCCCGGCCGCCCGGCGCTCGTACTCCGCTCGGCCCGCCTCGTCCGGAGCGCGGAACTCCACGAGCAGCGCCGTGGTGTCCCCCGGCAGCTCCGCCCAGTCGGCGGGCACGCCCTCGACGCTGACGGAGGCGCGCAGCGTGTTGCCGTCCATCACCTCGACGGCGAGGGCCCCGACCTCGTTGAACAGCGGTACGGCGGCCGCGGCGGCGGGCAGGGACGGGAAGAACAGCAGGGCGCTGACGACCTCGCGGTCCAGCGGCAGCGTGTCGAAGACGGCCTCGGCGATGAAGCCGAGGGTGCCCTCCGAGCCGACCATCAGCCCGCGCAGGATCTCGACGGGGGTGGTGCCGTCCAGATAGGCGTCGAGCCGGTAGCCGGTGGTGTTCTTGATCTCGTACTTGGCGCGGATCCGGGAGACCAGCCCCGGATCCGCCTCGATCTCCCGCTTGATGTCCATCAGCCCGTGGCACAGGGCCGGTTCGGCGCGCGCGAGTTCCTCGTCGGCCAGCGGGTCGGCGGTGTCCACGACGGTGCCGCCCGGCAGGACCAGGGTGAGCGAGGAGAGCGTGCGGTACGCGTTCCTCGTGGTCCCGGCGGTCATGCCGGAGGCGTTGTTCGCGATGACCCCGCCGAGGGTGCAGGCGATGGCGCTGGCCGGGTCGGGGCCGAGGATCCGGCCGTGCCGGGCGAGGGCGGCGTTGGCCCGCAGGACGGTGGTGCCGGGCCGGATCCGGGCGCGGCGGCCCTCCTCCAGCACCTCGACGCCGGCCCAGTGGCGGCGGACGTCGACCAGGATGTCCTCTCCCTGGGCCTGGCCGTTGAGTGAGGTTCCGGCGGCCCGGAAGACGACCTCGCGCCCGCGGCCGTGGGCGTACGAGAGGACCGCGGAGACATCGTCGATGTCCTCGGCGATCACCACGACCTGGGGGACGAACCGGTACGGGGAGGCGTCGGAGGCGTAGCGGACCAGGTCGGAGACCTTCCACAGCACCTTCTCGGCGCCCAGCAGCGCCGTCAGCTCCTCGCGCAGCACCCGGGGGGTGCCGGAGGCCAGCCGCTCGGGCACCCGGTCGGGGGCGGGGGCTCCGATGCCGCGCGGGCGCAGGGCTCCCGGCTCCGGTTCCAGCAGCGGCATCGGTGCCCCTTCGGCCAGGCGGGTGGACTCAGCAGCGGCGCTCCGCCGGGGCGTCCGCCAGAGCGTTGAGCAGGCCGCCGAGGACCTCGCGCTGTTCGGCGGTCAATGGAGCCAGGATCTCCTCTGCCGCGTCGGTTCGCGCGTTGCGCAGCCGCCGCAGCGTGGCGCGGCCGGTGTCGGTGAGCTCGATCCGGATGACGCGGCGGTTCGCGGGGTCGGGCGCGCGGCGGACGCAGTCGGCCGCCTCCAGACCGTCCACGAGGGTGGTCACGGCGCGCGGGACGACCTCCAGGCGGGTCGCGAGGTCCGCCATCCGGGGCGCCTCTCCGCCGTCGTAGTGCGAGACCAGGCGGAGCAGCCGGGACTGGGCCGGGGTGATCCCGAGGGGCTCCAGATGGCGCTTCTGGATGCGGTGGAGCCGCCGGGTCAGCCGCAGCAGCTGCTCGGCGAGTATGCCGTTGCTGCTGTCGGCGCCGCCGGTACCCGCGCTGTCCGCGCGGCCGCTCGCGGAGGCGGTGTTCACGCTGCTGTCCTCATAATGGGGAATGGTATCAGGACCTGATTCATTGTGAGCATAGGTAACAATGAGCTATGCTCATGTGAGTCTCGTCAGAAGGAGGCCCATGCGCCCCGAAGAACCGAAGTGGACACCATCGAAAGATCCCCTCGACCCCACCCGCCCGGCCCCGGCGGAACAACCGCGTGAACTGCGCCGCATCGTCGGGCTCTTCAGGCCCTACCGCGGCAGGCTCGCCGTCGTCGGCGCGCTGGTCTGCGCCTCCTCGCTGGTCGGCGTCGCCTCGCCGTTCCTGCTGAGGGAGATACTCGACGTCGCGATCCCGCAGGGCCGTACGGGGCTGCTCAGCCTGCTCGCGCTCGGCATGATCCTGACCGCGGTCGTCACCAGCGTGTTCGGCGTGCTCCAGACCCTGATCTCCACCACGGTCGGCCAGCGCGTCATGCACGACCTGCGCACCGGCGTCTACGCCCAGCTCCAGCGGATGCCCCTGGCCTTCTTCACCCGTACGCGCACCGGCGAGGTGCAGTCCCGGATAGCCAACGACATCGGCGGCATGCAGGCCACCGTCACCTCCACGGCGACCTCGCTCGTCTCGAACCTCACGGCGGTCATCGCCTCCGTCGTCGCGATGCTCGCGCTCGACTGGCGCCTCACCGTCGTCTCCCTGCTGCTGCTCCCCGTCTTCGTGTGGATCAGCCGGCGGGTCGGCCGCGAGCGCAAGAAGATCACCTTCCAGCGGCAGAAGCAGATGGCCGCGATGGCCGCCACCGTCACCGAGTCCCTGTCGGTCAGCGGCATCCTGCTCGGCCGCACCATGGGCCGCGCCGACTCGCTGACCTCCTCCTTCGCCGAGGAGTCCGAGAAGCTCGTCGACCTCGAAGTGCGCTCCAGCATGGCCGGGCGCTGGCGGATGTCCACGATCGGCATCGTCATGGCCGCCATGCCCGCGCTCATCTACTGGGCCGCGGGCTTCGCTCTGCAGACCGGCACCCCCTCGCTGTCCGTCGGCACCCTCGTCGCCTTCGTCACCCTCCAGCAGGGCCTGTTCCGGCCCGCCGTGAGCCTGCTGTCGACCGGCGTGCAGATACAGACCTCGCTCGCCCTGTTCGCCCGCATCTTCGAGTACCTCGACCTGCCGGTGGACATCACCGAGCGCGAGGACGCCGTCCGCCTCGACCGCGCCAAGGGCGAGGTCCGCCTGGAGGACGTCCACTTCGAGTACGACGCCAAGAGCGGCCCCACCCTGTCGGGCATCGACATCACCGTCCCGGCCGGCGGCTCGCTCGCCGTGGTCGGCCCGACCGGCTCCGGCAAGAGCACCCTCAGCTACCTCGTGCCCCGGCTCTACGACGTCACCGGCGGCCGCGTCGCGCTCGACGGGGTGGACGTGCGCGACCTCGACTTCGACTCCCTCGCCCGCTCCATCGGCGTGGTCTCGCAGGAGACGTACCTCTTCCACGCCTCGGTCGCCGACAACCTGCGCTTCGCCAAGCCCGACGCCACCGACGAGGAGATCACCGAGGCGGCCCGGGCGGCCCAGATCCACGACCACATCGCATCCCTGCCCGACGGGTACGACACCCTGGTCGGCGAGCGCGGCTACCGGTTCTCCGGCGGCGAGAAGCAGCGCCTCGCCATCGCCCGCACCATCCTGCGCGACCCGCCGGTACTGATCCTGGACGAGGCCACCAGCGCCCTGGACACCCGTACGGAGCATGCCGTGCAGCGGGCCATCGACAACCTCTCCCAGGGCCGCACCACGATCACCATCGCGCACCGCCTCTCCACCGTCCGCGACGCCGACCAGATCGTGGTCCTGGACAAGGGGCGCATAGCCGAGCGCGGTACGCACGAGGAGCTGCTGGCCGCGGAGGGCCGGTACGCGGCGCTGGTCCGGAGGGACCGGGACACGGTGCTGACGCCGGAGACCGTACGGACCACCCGGTTCGGCGAGCCGACCCCGGTAAAAGTGTGACCGTATGACCGGTCGGTGGGTCGGCTGCCCGGATCGAGAGGCCCCGCGGGTTAGCGTGCCCGCATGCCTCGTGAGTACCGGCTGCCATCCCAGCGCCGTACCCGGCTCACCCGCCGGGGCCGGCTGGCCCTCCTCTTCGCCGCGATCGTCGCGGTCGCGGCGGCGGTCATGGTCACCCTGCTGCCCGTTGAGGAAGCGCCCGAGACGCCGCGCCGCCTGCTGATCCCCGAGGGCTGGCGCGCCCCGCAGGTCTACGCTGCCATCGACCGCGAACTGAAGCTCCCGCCGGGCTCCACGAAGGCGGCGGTCGCGACCGCCGCGCTGCCCCTGCCCGCGGAGGCGAAGGGCAACCCGGAGGGCTTCCTCTTCCCCGCGACGTACCCGGTGACCTCGAAGACCACCCCGGGCGAGCTGCTCACGTACATGGTGCGGACGGCGAACGGGAAGCTGGCCACGCCGGCCGTCGCGAACGGCGGCAGGACGCAGGGCATGACCCCGTACCAGACGGCCACCCTCGCCAGCATCATCGAGGCGGAGGCCGACACCCGGGCCGAGATGGGCAAGGTCGCGCGGGTGGTGCACAACCGGCTGGCCAAGTCGATGCCGCTCCAGATGGACTCCACCCTCAACTACGCGCTGAACCGCAGCACGCTGGACGTCACGCTGGACGACACCCGGATCGACCACCCCTTCAACACCTACGAGCGCCAGGGCCTGCCGCCCACGCCGATCGACAGCCCGGGCCTGGCCGCGATGGCGGCCGCGGTCGCGCCCCCGCCGGGGGACTGGCTGTTCTTCGTCACCGTGAAGCCGGGGGACACCCGGTTCTCGGCGACCTACGAGGAGCACAAGAAGCACGTCGCCGAGTTCAACCGGAACCGCGCGGCCGCCGGCCGGGCCCACACGGGGCCCCGCGCGGGCTAGGGCCGGAGCGCGGCGGTGGTGGCGTACCGCTGCGGCGCGGTGCCTTCGGGGGTGGCCGGGCCGCCGGTCTCGCGGGTGAGGAGGCGGCGGATCTCGCGGACGGCGGCGCCGCCCGCGCGGTTGGCGCCGATGGTCGAGGCCGACGGGCCGTAGCCGACCAGGTGGATCCGCTCGTCGCGGACCGCCCGGGTCCCCTCCACCCGGATGCCGCCGCCCGGCTCGCGCAGGCGCAGCGGGGCGAGGTGGTCGACGGCCGCCCGGAATCCGGTGGCCCACAGGATCACATCGGCCTCCACCCGCCGCCCGTCGGCCCAGACGGCGCCCGTCGGCGTGATCCGCTCGAACACGGGCCGGCGGTCCAGTACCCCGGAGTCCAGTCCGGCGCGGACGGCCTCGTTCAGCGGGAGCCCGGTCACGCTCACCACGCTCTGCGGGGGCAGGCCCCGTCGTACCCGCTCGTTCACCAGGGCCACCGCCGCGCGGCCCTCGGCCTCGCCGAAGCCGCCGTCGCGGAACACCGGGGGCCGCCGTGTCACCCAGGTGGTCTCCGCCGCCACCTCGGACACCTCCAGCAGGTGCTGCACGGCCGAGGTGCCGCCGCCCACGACGATCACCCGGGCCCCGGCGAACTCGGCCGGCCCCGGGTAGTCCGCGGTGTGCAGCTGGCGGCCCCGGAACGTCTCCTGGCCGGGGTAGCGCGGCCAGAACGGCCGGTCCCAGGTCCCGGTGGCGTTGATCAGGGCCCGCGCCCGCCAGGTCCCGGCCGAGGACTCGACCAGCAGCCGCCCGTCCGCCCCGCCCCGGACGGCCGTGACGTCCACGGGCCGTCGTACGCGCAGGCCGAAGCGCTCCTCATAGGCGGCGAAGTACTCCCCGATCACCTCCGACGAGGGCCGCAGCGGGTCGGCCCCGGTCAGTTCCATGCCGGGCAGCGCGTGCATCCCGTGCACCCTGCCGTAGGTGAGCGAGGGCCAGCGGTACTGCCAGGCCCCGCCCGGGCGGGGCGCGTGGTCCAGGACCACGTGCCCGATCCCGGCCCGGGCCAGGTGGTAGGCGCTGGACAGGCCCGCCTGCCCGGCCCCGATGACCACCACGTCCACGGCCGCGTGCCCGTCCGCCGCATCCCCCGCAAATTCGTTCACGGTTCTACCAACCCGGCGCGACGACGGGATCTTCCCGCGGCGCGTCAGGCGGCGTCAGTCCGCGTCAGGCGGCCGGGTGCTCGCTGACCCACTCGTAGGCCGTCTCCGCGCTGAACTCCCGCTGGCCACCGCGGAACAGCAGCCCGGCGCCGGTGAAGGCCGGGTCGCCCGAGGTGGTCCGCACGTACGGGACGGCCAGGCAGCCCATGCCGGCCGCGCGGGCGGCCGCGGCGCCCGGCGCCGCGTCCTCGACGACCACGCAGTCGGCGGGGTCCGAGCCGAGGCGCCGGGCCGCCTCCAGGAACACGTCCGGGGCGGGCTTGCCGTGCGTGACCTCCTCGGCGGAGACCACCGTGGTCAGCAGCGCGTCCAGCCCCGTACCCGCGAGCACGGCGTCGATCGCCTCCCGCGAGGAGCCGGAGGCCACCGCCATCGGGACCCCCTCGGAGTGCAGCCGCTCCACGAACTTCCGCATCTCGGGGAAGGTCTCGGTCTGGGCGCGCGCCAGCTCCAGGTAGGCGGCGTTCTGCTCGGCGAGCAGCTGCTCGACCGGCGCCTCGATCCCGTACCGCTCGCGCAGGACCTCCAGCGTCTCCAGGGTGCCGATGCCGATGAACCGGGAGTGCTCCTCCCAGGTGAAATCGGTGACTCCGTGCTTTTCCAGCGTGCGGCGCCCGGACTCGTAGTAGTTCGGCTCGCTGTCCACGAGGGTGCCGTCGAGATCGAATATGACGGAAAGCATCCGTTGTGCCCGTTCTGCCGGTTTCGTACGTGTCCCCACCATCTTGTCAGGGTTTTGAGGCGGCTCGTCCCACGGCCTCGACCAAGGGCAGCAGCCGGTGCGCGACCCGCTCGCGCAGGGCCACCTCCGTACGGGTGCGGACCACGCCCGGGAGCTGGATCAGGCGCTGGATCACGTCCTCCAGGTGCGCGTTGTCCCGCGCCACCACCCGGGTCAGCAGGTCCCCGCCGCCGGTGATCGAAAAGGCCTCGACGATCTCGGGGACGGCGGCCAGCGCGTCGCCGACCTCGTCCAGACGGCCCTGGGTGACCTCGATGTGGACGAACGCCAGGACCGGGTGCCCGAGTGCGGCGGGGGACAGCACCGGACCGGTGCCGGTGATGACCCCGGTGCGCTCCAGCCGGTCCAGCCGGGCCTGGAGGGTGCCGCGCGCCACACCGAGGATCCGGGCGTACTCGCGGACACTGGTGCGCGGCTGCTCGATCAGCAGGCGCAGGATCCGGGTGTCGAGCTCGTCCACCGCCATGCCGTGACTGTACCAATGGCCCAGTGGGGCGATACGCCGGACGCGGGTGCATCCGGCCGCGCCCGCGCGGACGAACCCCCTGGTGAGCGGGGGTCGACGGGGACGAGAGCGGAGACGGTCATGACGGGTGTGCGTTGTCTGGTCACCGGGGCCACCGGCTACATCGGAGGGCGGCTGGTGCCCGAGCTCCTCGACGCCGGCCACCAGGTCCGGTGCCTGGCCCGGTCCCCGGAGAAGCTGCGCGACCACCCCTGGGCCGGGCGCGCCGAGGTCGTGCGCGGCGACGCCACCGACGCGGAATCGGTGGGCGCGGCCATGCGGGACATCGACGTCGCGTACTACCTCGTCCACGCGCTGGGCACCGGATCCCGCTTCGAGGAACGCGACCGCGCCGCCGCCCGGATCTTCGCCGAGCAGGCCGCCGCGCAGGGGGTCCGGCGCGTCGTCTACCTCGGCGGACTCACCCCGGCCGGGATCCCGGTCCAGGAGCTGTCCCCGCACCTGCGCTCCCGCGCCGAGGTCGGGGAGATCCTGCTCGCCGCACCGGTGCCGGCCACCGTGCTGCGCGCGGCCGTCATCATCGGCTCCGGCTCGGCCTCGTTCGAGATGCTGCGCTACCTGACCGAACGGCTGCCCGTGATGGTCACGCCGAGCTGGGTCGGCACCCGCTGCCAGCCGATCGGGGTGCGCGACGTGCTGCGCTACCTCGTCGGCAGCGCCGCGATGCCGCCCGAGGTGAACCGGGCCTTCGACGTAGGCGGCCCGGACGTGGTCACGTACGAGGAGATGATGCGCCGCTACGCCGTCGTGGCGGAACTGCCCAAGCGGCTCATCCTGCGGGTCCCGATGCTCACGCCCAGGCTGTCCAGCCACTGGATCGGCCTGGTCACGCCGGTGCCGCGGGCGCTGGCGCGGCCGCTCGCGGAGTCCCTGCGGCACGAGGTGGTCTGCGGGGAGCACGACATCGCCCGGTACGTGCCGGACCCGCCGGGGACGCCGATCAGCTTCGACGAGGCCCTCGCCCTGGCGCTGCGGCGGGTGCGCGACGCCAAGGTGACCACGCGGTGGTCCTCCGCGTCGCTGCCGGGCGCGCCGAGCGATCCGCTGCCGACGGACCCCGACTGGGCGGGCGGCAGCCTGTACACCGACCGGCGGGAGATCGAGGTCGACGCGAGCCCCGAGGCGCTGTGGCGGGTGGTCGAGGGCATCGGCGGGGACAACGGCTGGTACTCCTTCCCGCTGGCCTGGGCGGTACGGGGCTGGCTCGACCGGCTCGTCGGCGGGGTCGGCATCCGGCGCGGCCGGCGGGACGCGGCGCGGCTGCGGGTGGGGGACTCGCTCGACTTCTGGCGGGTGGAGGAGATCGAACCGGGGCGGCTGCTGAGGCTGCGGGCGGAGATGCGGCTGCCGGGGCTGGCGTGGCTGGAGATGCGGGCGGAGCCGGCGGGTACGGACGGGGGACGCGCGCGGTACCGCCAGCGGGCGGTGTTCCATCCGCGGGGCCTGCTGGGGCACATGTACTGGTGGAGCGTGTCCCCCTTCCACTCGGTGGTCTTCGGCGGCATGGCCCGCAACATCGCCCGCGCGGCCGAACACTGACCCCGGGCCCACGCCCGCCCCCGGCCGGGCGTCGCGCCTTCCCGTCCGGGCGTCGCACCCCTGGCGGGGCGTCATCCCTCGGCCGGGCGCGACACCCTCCCCCGGGCCCACCCCCGCCCGCGGACCCACCCCCGCCCCCGGACCCGGCGCGGCTCCGGCCGGCCGGGGCGCATCCGGGGGGAGGGGGTCGCGCGAAGTAACCGGTGACAGCCTTCCCCCCAGCCCGACGCGGAGCCAGAGCCCATGAACCTCGCGGTGGTCCTGTACACCTCCGACCTGCGCCTGCACGACCATCCCCCGTTGCGCGCGGCCCTGTCCTCCTGCGACCAGGTGGTGCCGCTGTTCGTGCGCGACCGCGGCATCGAGGCCGCCGGGTTCGCCCCGCCCAACCGCACCGCGTTCCTCGCCGACTGCCTCGCCGACCTCGACGCCGGGCTCCGTGAGCGCGGCGGCCGTCTGGTGGTCCGCTCCGGGGACGTCGTCGCCGAGGTGTGCGCCCTCGTCCAGGAAGCCGACGCCGACGAGGTGCACATGGCCGCCGGGGTCAGCGCGTACGCCCACGCCCGCGAGGAGCGGCTGCGCACCGCCCTGGAGACGGAGGGCCGCCGGCTGTACGTGCACGACATGGTCATCACCGCCGTGGCTCCGGGGGCGGTGACGCCCGCCGGGTCCGACCACTTCGCCGTGTTCACCCCGTACTTCCGCCGCTGGGCGGAGCTGCCGCCGAGGGCCGTGGCCGCCGCGCCCCGGGTCGTCCGGGTACCCGAGGACCTCGGCTCCGAGCCGCTGCCCGCCCGCGCCGCCGTCTGCGGGACCTCCCCGGGCCTGGCCGCCGGCGGCGAGAGCGAGGCCCGCCGGCTCCTGACCCGCTGGGTGCGCCACGGCCTCGCCGCGTACGAGGAGACCCACGACGACCTCGCCGGCGACGCCACCTCCCGGCTCTCCCCGCACCTCCACTTCGGCACCCTCTCGCCCACCGAGGCCGTCCAGCGCGCCCGCGCCGCCGGGGGCCCCGGCGCGGAGGCCTTCGTCCGGCAGCTGTGCTGGCGCGACTTCCACCACCAGGTGCTCGCCGCCCGGCCCGCGATCGCCGGCGCCGACTACCGCGGCCGGCAGGACCGCTGGCGCTCCGGCAAGGAGGCCGAGGAGGAGACCGAGGCCTGGAAGGAGGGCCGCACCGGCTACCCCGTGGTCGACGCGGCCATGCGCCAGCTCCGCGAGGAGGGCTGGATGCACAACCGGGGCAGACTGCTCACGGCCAGCTTCCTGACCAAGACCCTGTACGTGGACTGGCGGATCGGGGCCCGCCACTTCCTGGAGCTCCTCGTGGACGGGGACCTCGCCAACAACCAGCTCAACTGGCAGTGGGTGGCGGGCACGGGCACCGACACCCGGCCCAACCGGGTGCTCAACCCCGTCCGGCAGAGCCTGCGCTACGACCCCGAGGGCCGGTACGTGCACCGCTGGGTGCCGGAGCTGGCCGGGCTCGGCGCGCCGTACGTCCACGAGCCGTGGCGGCTGCCGCCCGAGGAGCGCGCCCGGTACGACTATCCCGAGCCGCTCGTACAACTCGCCGACGGGCTCGACCGGTTCAAGCGGGGTCGCGGGATCGAGTAGCTCCCCTCCCCGGATCACGAGCTCCCGAGCCCTGTCCCGGGGCCCGTTCGCTCCTCCGGGTGATCGGCCGCCGCCCGCCCGGGCCGCGCCGTATCGTGAGCCGGATGGACCGCCGGCCGCCGCCCGAAACCCCGCCGGACGCCCCCGCCGCGGCGTTGAGCACCGGCGCTGTCGCCCGACGCCTGGGGGTGTCACCGACCACGATGCGCTCCTGGGAGCGCCGTTACGCCATCGGCCCGGAGCGGCGTGAGGACGGGCGCCACCGCAGGTGGACCCCGCAGGACATCGCCCGGCTGGAGCTGATGTGCCGGCTCACCGCGCGGGGCGTGCCGACGGCCGAGGCGGCGAGGATCGCGCGGGCCGGAGACCCGGACGCCCGCGCCGCAGCCCGGCCCGCGACCGGGGTCCCGCGCGGCAACGACACCCTCCCGCTGGGCACGGTCCGCCCGGAGTGCCGAGGGCTCGCGCGGGCAGCCGTACGACTGGACGCGCCCACCGTGCGGGAACTGCTCGACACCGCACTGGCGGAACACGGGCTGGTCACCGCCTGGGAGGAGGTCATCGCGCCGACCCTGCACGCCATGGGCCGCAAATGGGTCTCGGCGGGGGAGCGTTACGTCGAGGTGGAGCACCTGCTGTCCTGGCAGGTCTCCTCCGCCCTGCACCGGGTCCGGCCCGCGCCCGGCGCGATGGACGCGCCGCCCGTGCTGCTCGCCTGTGTGCCCGGTGAACAGCACACCCTGCCCATCGAGGCGTTGGCCGCGGCCCTCGGCGAGCAGGCCCTGCCGGTGCGGATGTTCGGCGCGGCCCTGCCCGCCGAGGCGCTGCACGACGCGGTACGGCGCACCGGGCCCCGGGCCGTCGTGCTGTGGGCGCAGTCCCGGACGACCGCCGACCGCGCCCTCGCCCGGTCGGTGGCCGGCATCGAGTGGGGGCTGCGGGGCGCTCGCGGACGGTCGGCCCTGCTGCTCGCGGGACCCGGCTGGACCGGGCGCGCCCCCACCGCGCACATCGAGCGGCTGTACGGGCTGCGGTCGGGGCTCGACGTCATCGCCGCGCTGGCGGGGACGGTTCCAGTGCCAGTCTGAGGACGCCGAGCGCCCGCCGCATATGGCTCTTCACGGTGCCCAGCGGCAGGCCGGTGCGGTCGGCGATCTGGGCCTGGGTCAGGTCCCCGTAGAAGGCGAGGCAGAGCACCCGCCGCTGCGCCGACGGCAGCCGGGCCAGTTCGGCGAGGAGCAGCAGCCGGTCCAGGGCCTGCTCCGGACCGGTCCCGGGACCGGGGTGCGCGAGGGCGTCGGGGTGGTGGGCGGCCGCCGCGTCGGCCGCCCGGACCCGCCGGGTCCGGGCCTCCAGGGCGTCGGCCACCTTGTGCCGGGTGATCCCGCTGAGCCAGGCGGCGAGCCCGCCCGGCGCCGTGCCCGGCCGGTAGCCGCGGCGGCCGCGCCAGGCGGCGAGGAACACCTGCTGGGTCACGTCCTCGGCCTCCCGCTCGTCGCCCAGCGCCCGCCAGGCGAGGGAGTGGACGAGCGGGCCCCAGCGGCGGAAGACGGCGTCCACACAGGCCTCGTCGCCCGTCGCGAACCCGGCCGCGATGCGGTGGTCGCCGCCCTCGCGGGGCGGGACGCGACGCTGCCCGGGTTCCCGGCCGCGGGCCTGCTCGCGCGCTCGCGCCTGCGCCCGCTCCGGGCTCTGGTCGGGGCTCTGGTCGTGTCGTGGCCCGGCTTCCGCGTCGTTCATGGGCAGAGCGTCGCGAGTCGTGGCGGCCCGGTACAACGCGCAGCGTTTGCGCAGCGTTTAAGGGGAAGGCGGCCGTTCGGCCGGACGCGTGCCGGTGTACACCCGGGGCCGGCCCAGGTACGTCAGGGCCACCCCAGCACGTTGCCCGTCCGCATCGCGGTGAACACCGGCCCGAGCGCGAGCAGGCTGACCGCCTCGACCAGCCCGGTCGCCACGGCCAGCAGCAGCACCAGCGCGGCCGGCCGCGGCCGTACCGCCCGCTCGTCCACCTCAGCCAGATTCCGCGGAGCGGCCCTCGCCCGCCATGAACCGCCACACCAGGGCGTGCCCCAGCATCACCAGCAGGATCAGCAGCAGCGCCTCCGCCTGGATCGGGCGCAGGCCGACCGCGTCCGCGATCTCGGGCGCCGCGCCCACCACCGCGACCAGCGCGTAGAGCACGGCCACCGCGATCCGGTGCCACCGCAGGCCGGAACCGGTGCCGTCGGCGCGTTCCCGGGTCAGCAGCCGCAGCGTGGACGCGCATCCGACGACGGCGGCCACGATGAACCCCGACCGCCAGATCCCCGGCTGCTCCGTACCTCCCACCTGGGCGAACAGGCCCATCAGCGCGGGCAGCAGGAACGACAGGTAGATCCCGCCGACCACCCGGCGCAGGCCGGGCACGCGCAGCCACTCCGGATGACTCTGCACGACGTTCCACCAGAGCCCGACGAGGGTGAAGCAGGTGGCGGCGAACAGGGCGTAGAACGTGCTCACATCCATGACGCCCGAGAGTGACACGCCCGCCGGGGCCCTGCGGCCCCGACATGCCGGAGGGCTTATGGTCCGAAGGTGAGTGACTTGCTGCTGGTGAGGCACGGTGAGACGGAGTGGAGCGCCAACGGGCGCCACACCGGGCTCACCGACGTGCCGCTGACCCCGAACGGAGTGGAGGAGGCCATCTCGCTGGCCCCCTACTTCCGCGACCGCCGTCCCGACCTGGTGCTGACCAGCCCGCTCCGCCGTGCCGTGGTCACGGCCGAGCTGGCCGGGCTCTCCGGGGGTGTTGCCGATCCCGACCTGTGCGAATGGGACTACGGCGGCTACGAGGGCGTCACCACCGCCGAGATCCAGCGGACCCGGCCGTCCTGGTCGCTGTGGACCGACGGGGTCCCGCCCGGCGACGCGGAGCACCCGGGGGAGAGCGCCGACCAGGTCGGCGCCCGCGCGGACCGCGCCCTGGCCCGGGTCGCGCCGGTCCTGCGCGCCGGCGGGGGCGGCGCCGTCGTGGTCGCCCACGGCCACTTCCTGCGGGTCCTGACCGCCCGCTACCTGGGGCTCGCGCCCGCGGACGGCCGGCTGTTCCTGCTGCGCACGGGCACGGTCAGCGTGCTGTCCACCGAACACGGCCTCCCGGTCATCGCGGGCTGGAACACCCACCCCTGAGCGGCCCGGCCACCGGCGCGCCGCTGCGGGCGTCCCCGGTTCGCCGGTCCCCGATCGCGCGCCGCCGCCGGGTGCGTGAGGATGCGTACATGGCCCACGACCGTGCCGGTGACGGACCGGACACCACGCTCCCGGCGGACGCGGGGCTCAAGGCCGGCGCGATCGGGTTCCTCGACGCCCTCGTCATCGGGCTGAACTCCACCTCGCCCGCGTATTCGCTGGCCGCCGTCCTCGGTCCGATCGTGGCGCTGGTCGGGATCTACGCGCCGGGGGTGATGCTGGCGTCGTTCGTACCGATGCTGCTGATCGCCGCCGCGTTCTACTACCTCAACAAGGTGGACCAGGACTGCGGGACGACCTTCTCGTGGGTGACCCGGGCCATGGGCCCCTGGGCCGGCTGGCTCGGCGGCTGGGCGATCACCATGACCGGCGTCCTGGTCATCGGCTCGCTGGCCGACGTCGCCGTCCACTTCGGGCTGCTCGCCTTCGGCCTGGACGGCATGGCGACGAACCAGGTGGTCCGCCAGACCCTGACCGTCGTGGTGATCCTCGTGATGACGGCCATCTGCGTCATCGGCACCGAACTGTCGGCCCACCTCCAGGACATCCTCATCCTCGCCCAGGTCTTCTTCCTGCTGGCCTTCGCCTTGGTCGCCATCTACCGCGTGTACGCGGGCACCAGCACCCTCGACCCGGTCGAACCGTCCATCACCTGGCTCAACCCCTTCGGCGCGGGCGGCTCCGCCCTCACCGCCGGCCTGCTGCTCGGCGTGTTCATCTACTGGGGCTGGGAGTCCGCGGTGAACCTCACCGAGGAGGTCGAGAACTCCGCCACGGCGCCCGGCAAGGCCGGCATCTGGTCGACCGTGGTGCTGCTGGTGACCTACCTCGCCGTGGGCTACGCCGTCGTCGCGTACGCCGGAACCCGGTTCCTCGCCGACAACGCGGGCGAGGAGGAGGCCATCTTCGCCGTCCTCGCGCACGAGGTGATGGGCGGCTGGGACTGGATGGTGCTCCTCGCCGTCTCCACCTCCGCGCTCGCCTCCACGCAGACCACCATCATCCCGGCCTCCCGGACGGCCCTGTCCATGGCCCGCAGGCACGCGCTGCCGCCGCACCTGGCCCACATCCACCCGCGCTTCCGGACCCCGGACGTGAGCACCTGGTGGGTGGCCGGCATCGCCATCGCCTGGTACCTCGTCGTGAACCAGATCAGCGAGAACGCCCTCCTGGACTCGCTGACCGCGCTCTCCCTGCTCATCGCCTTCTACTACGCGCTCACCGGCCTGGCCTGCGTGATCTACTACCGCCGCCACCTGTTCGAGAGCGTGCACAACTTCCTGCTGATCGGCCTCGGGCCGCTGGTCGGCGCCGGCCTGCTGGCCTGGCTGCTGGTGGAGTCGGTGGGCGACATGTCGAACCCGGAGAACTCGGCCAGCGGGATCTCCTGGTTCGGGCTGGGCCCCCCGCTGGTCATCGGGGTCGGGATCGCCGTGGTCGGCGTGCTGATCATGTGCTTCTGGCGGGTCCGGGACGGCAGGTTCTGGCAGGAGCGCCGCGGCGTCGCCGACCCGGACCTCGTCCACGGCAAGAAGTGAGGAACCCCTGATGTCCGTGGTCCTGGGGTACGACGAGTCGCCCGGCGCCGAGCGCGCCCTGCACGTGGCGCTCGAAGTCGCCACCGCCTTCGGCGAGCCGCTCGTCCTCGTCTACGGCGCGGCCGCGCCCGGCGCCACCGGGGAGGAGTACCGCGCGCACCGCGAGGCAGTCCTCCAGGCGGGGCGCAGCGCCCTCGCGCGGGCCGTCGCGGCCGCCGACGAGGCGGGCGTGCCCTCCACGGTCGAGGTCGTCGACGAGAAGCCCGCACAGGCCCTGCTCGACGCCGCGCGGCGGCACGACGCCCGCGTCATCATCGTGGGCAGCTGGGGGGACAGCCCGATCCGGGGCGCCCTGCTGGGCTCCACCCCGCACAAGCTGCTGCACCTGTCGCCGATCCCCGTCCTGTGCGTGCCGACGGAGAGTGCGGGCACGCCGTAGGGGAGCCCCCGACAGCGTGCATCGGGGCCAAGTGCGGCACCGTACCAGCCTTTCGAGGTGTTGCCCGGATGTTTGTCCGTTCGTGATGGTGCTGCGACACAGCCCCCACAACTGGCACTAGCGTCCCTTGCCACCCGGGAGCGCGGGTGGACACGGCACGAATGTCGGAGCCTCCGACCCCGCATCCCTCCCGGCCCAGGAGCCAAGGAGGCACAGTGCTGTCATTCCGTCGGTCGACCGTCGGGAGCTTGTCGCTCGCGTCGAAACACGTGATCGGCACGGGCGTTGTCATCGGCGCCCTCGCCTTCACACTGATCGCGTTGCTGATCCCCGTCCAGAGCTTCGGCGGAACGACCGCCGCGGCCGCGGCGGCCCCCGCCGGCACGGACGACGGCGCGGGGACGATCAGCACGGCCTTCGGGCCCCTTACCCCCCAGGACCGGGACTTCATCCGCAAGGTGAGGCTCGCCGGCCTCTGGGAACTGCCCTCGGGACGGCAGGCGCAGCAGCGCGGTACCCGCCCCGCGATTCGCACCGCCGGGCAGCATCTGATCGACGGTCACACCGAACTGGACCGGCGGGTCATCGAAGTGGGCCAGGCCCTCGCCGTCGATCTCCCCAATCAGCCCAGCGACCAACAGCAGGACTGGCTACGCCAGATGGACCAGGCCCAGGGAGCCCAGTACGAACGGCTTTTCGTCCAGCTGCTGCGCAGGGCGCACGGCAAGGTGTTCCAGCTGATAGCCCAGATACGGGCGCAGACACGCAACTCCATGGTGCGGGCCCTGGCCAACGACGCCAACACCACAGTCCTGGACCACATCACGGTCCTTGAGGACAGCGGGCTGGTCGATTTCGACGGCCTCGCGGACGCCTCCCCGTCCCCCTCCACCGTTTCCCCACCGACGAAGTGAAGTGATCGCATGAGTCAAAAGGGCCATAAACGCCGCCTCAAGCCCGCGCACAAAGCCCTCGCGGCAGTGTCCGCCCTCGTACTGGGCGGCGGCGGGATCATGATCATCGCCCAGGGCGCTTCCGCCGGGCAGGGCTCCAGGGCCCCGGTGACCGCGACCATCGATTGTCCTGACGTGGGCGACAAGCTGACCAACGTCCCCCAAGCGGTGCGCACCGACGTGGACAAGAACCTCGCCCAGCTGGACACCCAGATCGCCAACGCCTACCAGAAACTGTCCACGGGCCAGGCCCGCGGCGACGCGCTGCTCGGCCAGCTGAAGCAGCAGCGGGGCCAGACCATCGACCAGCTGGCCAATTCGATCGGCAAGTCCGCCGAACGCCCCAAGGGGATGGAGTCCCTCGTCGCCTGCACGATGAAGCAGGCCGCGGCCGCCGATCCGGCGGACGGGGGAGCCGCCCAGAACGCCGCGGCGAAGGGCGCCGCCGCGCAGGGGAAGGCCCCCCAGGGCAAGGGCGGCCCGGCCCGCAGCGACTTCGTCTCCATCTCCTCCATACGTCCCAATGTGAAGACGCCCGCCAACCGGAACGGCGCGTCCACCGGTTCCCTCTCCGTGCAGTGCGGCCGCAACGAGAACAACCACTTCAACCCGGACAACGTCATCGTGGCCCCCGGCGTGAGCAACGGGGCCCACCACATGCACGACTACGTCGGCAACAAGATCACGGACGCCTTCTCCACCAACAACAGCCTCGCCGCCGCCGGCACCACCTGCACCAACGGTGACCAGTCCGCGTACTACTGGCCCGTGCTGCGGCTGCGCGACGGCCGGGCCGAGAAGGACGTCAACGCGCCCGGCGGCGGCCAGGACGCCAACGTCGGCACCATCTTGAAGCCCAAGCAGGTCACGACCGATTTCAAGGGCAGCCCCAACAGCAAGGTCACGGCCATGCCGCGCTTCCTGCGCATCATCACCGGTGACGCCAAGGCCTTCACCAACGGCCCGGGCAACGCCAACGCCTCCTGGAGCTGCACCGGATTCGAGAACCGCCAGCTGAAGGACAAGTACCCGACGTGCCCCAAGGGCAGCGACGTGGTGCGCACCTTCAAGTTCCAGAGCTGCTGGGACGGCAAGAACATCGACAGCGCCAACCACCGCACCCACGTGGCCTTCGCCAACGCCAACGGCAGCTGCCCGAACGGCTTCAAGGCCATTCCGCAGCTGGTGCAGCGGATCGTCTACGCGGTGCCGGCCGGCTCCCAGTTCGCCGTGGACAGCTTCCCCGAGCAGTTGCACAAGCCGGTGACCGACCACGGCGACTTCATCAACGTCATGAAGGACGCTCTGATGGCCAACGCGGTGCGCTGCATCAACGACGGCCGCGCGTGCCGTTGACCGGCTGACGGCCGGCTGACAGCCGGCCGTTCCCCTGACCGGTCGCCCCCCAACCCCGACGGGTCGGCCACCTGACCGGCCGATCCGCCCGGTCCTCGGGCGGCGCTCACCCTCCCACCCTCCCCAGCGTCGCACCGAGAGCGGTGCCGGTCCGAAGAGACTTCGGACCGGCACCGCGTACGCGTTTTCCGCCGCGGTCGCCGCCGACACCGCGGGGGAGCCCGCGTACCGCCGCCCGACGGGGCCCGCGGGCCCTCGAACACACGAGGAGTGTCATGTCCGGCTCTCGTCAGACCACGGCCGGTCCGCACCACGAGGGCGGCGTGCCCGAAGCCCCGCCGCCCTCCGACCGGGACCTCACCCGCAGGCTCAGACGGTCCTTCGCGTCCGGTGCGGTGGACCAGGCCGTCTGCGATCTCCTGTACCGGCGCCACCGCGCCGCCGTGCTCGCCTGCGCCCGTGCCTGCTGCCGGGTCCCGCAGGACGCCGAGGACCTCGTCTCCGAGGCCTTCATGCGCACCTTCCAGGCCGTCCGGTCCGGGGCGGGTCCCCGGGACGGCTGGCGGCCGTACCTCTTGACCGTCGTACGTCACACCGCCATCGAGTGGCGGGCCGGAGACGGCCGGACCGTCCTGACGCCCGACGTCGAGGCCTGGTGCCGGCCCGGGCCGGCCGGGGGTGACCCGCAGCGCCAGCTGCTGGACAGCGAGGACCGCCGGCTCGTCGCCCGCTCCTTCCACACGCTGCCCGAGCGCTGGAAGGCCGTCCTGTGGCACACGCTCGTGGAGGACGACTGCCCGCACCACGTTCCGCTGCTGCTGGGCATCACCCCGAGCGCCGTCACCTCGCTGGCCTTCCGCGCCCGTGAGGGGCTGCGCGAGGCGTATCTGACCGCCCATCTGGTCGCGGCGCCCGACGAGCGGTGCCGCGGCTACGGCGCCGCGCTCGGGGCGGCGGCCCGGCGGCGCGGGCGCCCCGGCGGGCGCGGTCTCGCCCGGCACCTGGAGTCCTGCCGGTTCTGCTCGCGGGCCTACGCCGAACTGCTCGACCTCGACGCCGCCTTGCGCACCGGGGCCTGCGCCGTCCTCGCCGACCGTTAGACGCACCGACCGTTAGACGCACCGACCGTTAGACGCGCCGGCCGCTCCGGCCGTTCGGATACGCCGACCGCTGGACGCGCCGGCGGCCCCGGCCCCTCCCGCCGGTATGCGGGGGAGGGGCCGGGGCCGCCGGACGGTCTGTTGTTTAGAGGCCGTTGACGCGGGCCATGCGCCCCACGCCCACCGCGGGACGGAAGTCGGCCGTCACCGCGCGGGCCCGGCGGGTCACCCGGGAGTGCTGGCGCCGTACCTGGGCGATCAGACGGCGGCTGCGCAGGGCCATCTCCAGTTCGAAGCGGGTGCGCGGGTCGCGCAGTCCGGGTCCGAAGAGCTTCTCCAGCTGCCGCATGCGGTAGCGCACGGTCTGGGGGTGCACGCTCAGGGCCTTCGCGGCCTCGGGTGCGCCACCTCCCTCCAGCCAGGCGAGGAGGGTGACTTCGAGCCGCTCGCTCTGGCGTGGCGTCAGGTCCGCCAGCGGCCGCAGCCAGCGGGCGGCGAGGGCGTGGGCCAGGGGCTCGTCCTGGAGCAGCAACAGGGTCGAGAGGTGGTCGTCGACGAAGATGGCCCGCGCTTCCATGCCGGCGCGGGCCGGGGTCAGGGAGAGCAGCCGCAGCGCCCAGCGCAGCGAGGAGGCGGTGTCCCGCAGCGGGACGGTGTGGCCGACGGCGGCGAACCGCCCGCGCAGCGCGGCCTCCAGGACGGTACGTGCCTCCGGGTCGGGGCTGGGGACCAGCAGGCAGGGCTGGGCCCCGACCATGCCGGCGAGGGCGTCGTCCACGAGGGCCGCCAGCTGCTGGGTTTCGCCGGGGGAGGCGAGGGCGACGACCCGTACTTCGGAGGGGAGCGGCCAGCCGGCGACCCGGGAGAGTTCGGCCAGTGCAATTTCAGACATGGCCATGTCACTCGTAAGCGCGGCGAAGAGCTCGCGCCGGGCGCGTTCGGGCGCTGTGCCGAGCCCCTCCGGGGGGACGACCTTCAGGGGGGCGGCGTGCGCACGTCGGCGCGGATCGGAGGGGGATTCTCCGTGGGGGGAGCGGGGCCGTGGGATTCCGGGGCTCGCGTCGCGCACGTCGTGCCCGGCCGGGGCCGCGTCGTGCTCCGGCGCCCTGCCGCGCTCCGCGGCCCGGCCGTGTTCGGCGCGCTCGCCGCCCTGCTGTCGCGGCGTCGCGCACTCGTTGTACCCGAGGACGGTCAGCAGACTCGCCTCTACCCGCTCTCTGGCCGCCTCGTCGCCGATGTCCTCCACCAACTCGGAGAACCCGGGGATCCCCTCACGGAGCTCCTCCACTATCCCGGCGGCGAGCGCGGGCAGCTCCTTTCGCAGGACTCGGGTCCATTCCCCGCGGGGGCGGGACCAGATGCGGTTCAGAAGTTCGCACATTGTTACCTCGTTCATGCCGGGGTTGACCTGTCCCTTGGAAGGGGTGACAAGCCCTTCGAGGCCGCTTCCTTCCCCACCGGCAACGGCGCCGGCGAGGCGGTCGAGCACCTCTACTCCTTCCAGGAGTGCGTCATCCACTTGCAGTCCCGCGACTTTGCCTCGATTTTGCCGTCGGGGAGGTGTGGCAGCGAACGAGGCGTCAACCACGTCGCAGCCGCACCGCTGGAACGGAATCTTCCGGGGGTGCTGGGGTTGATGATGCCGCGCGACCCAGAAGTTGTCACGATTAGATAAATACTGTGGAGGCGTTGCGAAGCTCCACAATGCTTCTGCACTCCGGCCCCCCGCTCCCCGGTCGGCGAGACATCCATCTCCCGCCCGCCACGGAGCAGTTCCGACGACTACCCCGGGCGCCGAGTGCGAGGTGGAGTGCTCGGGCCTGGGCGTATGGGAGAACGCGATGCCCTTGCCCCTGACCCGAACGCCGAGCTCACACCGAGCCGGCCAAACCAGACGCCATGCCGGCGCGGCGCCCGCCGCGGCCGCCGGACGGCGGGCCTTCCGGCGGGCTCCCCTGCTGTCCTCGGGCGGCGGCCCGCGCCCCGCCGCGCTCGCGCTCGGCGCGCTCGCCGCCCTGATCTCGCTGGGCGTGGCCGCCCGCGCGGGTGCCTTCAGCCGGCTGTGGGACTTCCTCGACTACGGGGCGGGCGTGCTCTCGCTCGTCTCCCTGACCTCCGCCGTCCTGTGGGGCCTGGCGGCCACCGACCGCAAGGTCCTGACATCCGGTCACCGGCTGCTCGCCCAGGGCGTGCACCGCGGCCTCGCGGTCTCCGGACTGGCCTTCCTGGCCCTGCACGTCTGGGTCAAGGTCGCGGAGTCCCATACGGGAGCCACGTCCATATTCCTGCCCCTGGCGGACCGGAATAAGCCCGTCCTCATCGGACTCGGCACCCTGGCCGGCTACCTCTTCGTAGCGGTCGCCGTCTCCGGCGCCGTGCGCAGCGCCTTCGCCACCAAGGGCCGCTCCATGTGGTGGCGCGCCCTCCACATGGGCGCGTACCCGGCCTGGGGTGCCTCTCTGATCCACGGGCTCAAGGCCGGCCGCCCCGCGGCCCCCTGGGTGACCGTGTCCTACGGCCTGGGCCTCGTGGGCATGGCCGTGATCCTCGCCATCCGCCTGCGGGCGCGGCTGCGGGCCAAGCCCACCCCGGCCGACACCCCGGCCGCCGCGAAGCCCGCCGCGAAGTCCGCCGCGAAGTCCGGCGCGAAGCCCGCGGCGCCCGGACGGCAGGGGCCGCCCCGGGCCCCGCGGCCGTTGGTACGGCAGCCGGCCGAGCGGTCCGTGGAGCAACTGGCGGCGCGGCCGGTGGAGCAACTGGAGTGGCGCCCCACCGACCAGCCGGAGGAACAGGAGCCGGCCGAGTTCCGGCCCGCCTACGACCCCTCGTACGAAACGGCCGCCCAGGTCGTGGAGCAGCCCTACGCCCAGCCCGGCTACGCCCAGCCGGGCTATGCGCAGCCCGGCTACGCGCAGCCCGGCTACGCCCAGCCCTCCTACGCCCAGTCCTTCGACGAGACGATCCAGCAGCCGATCCTCCCGATGGGACGGCCCGGCGAACAGCCTCCCAGCCGGGCGGCGTTCACCGCGGACGGCGTCGGAGGGTACTCCTCGGTGTTCATCCCCAGCATGCGCGGACCCGCCTCGGACGGTTTGCCCGGTGAGCCCCTCGACGGGCTGCGGGGGCGTCAGTGACGAGCCTGGTAGAGCCGACGCTCGGCTGTGTGGGGCAGCCGAGACTGCTGGCTGGACTGGACACCGCCGCGCGGCTGGACCGCGTGGGGCACCTCACCGTGCACGGGGCACTGCCCCAGTACCGCGTCGATGACCTCATCGATCTGGCCGAGGCCATCGACCTGAGAGGTCGCGGCGGAGCGGGCTTCCCGTTCCACCGCAAACTGCGGGCCGTGATGCGCTCCGCGCGGGCCAAGGAGGGGCGCAGCGCCGTCGTCGTCAATGCCAGTGAGGGCGAACCGAGCTGCCTCAAGGACACCGCGCTGCTGCTGCACGTCCCGCACGTGGTGCTCGACGGCGCCCAGCTGGCCGCCGACGCGCTCGGTGCCGAGGACGTGGTCGTGGGCGTGACCCGGGACGACGTGGAGCGGTCGGTGCGCGACGCGATCGCCGAACGCGGCCCGGGCACCCGGCTCCGTGTCAGCCGGCTGCCCGAGCGCTTCGTCACGGGCGAGGGCACCTCGATGATCAACGGGATCGAGGGCAACCCCGCGGTGCCCAACGGCCAGAAGGTACGGACCAGCGAACGGGGCCTGACCGGCCTGCCCACCCTGCTGTCCAACACGGAGACGTACGCCCAGCTCGCCATCGCCGCACGGCTCGGCGCGGCGGGCTACAACTCGGTGGGCCTGCCGGCCGAACCGGGCACCCTGATGCTCACCGTCAGCGGTGCCACGGCCGTCGAGATCCCGAGCGGGACCTCGCTGGCGTACGTCCTGGAGCTGTGCGGCTCCAGTCCCGGCCAGGGCGTCCTGGTCGGCGGCTACCACGGCCGGTGGCTCACCCCGGAGGACGCCAGCCAGGCGCTGCTCTCCCGGCAGTCCCTGGCCGCGTTCGACGCGGTGCTCGGGGCCGGCGCGGTGCTGCCGCTGCCCGAGGACACCTGCCCGGCCGGCGAGGTGGCCCGGGTGACCCGCTGGATGGCGGACGAGACCGCGGGCCAGTGCGGGCCCTGCGTCAGAGGGCTCCCCTCGCTCGCGACCGCCGTGGAGCAGATGGTCGCCGGGGGAGGGCGGGCCACCTTCGAAGCCGTGGAGGCCCGGATGCGCGCCGTGCGGGGCCGCGGAGCGTGCAGCCACCCAGACGGCACCTCCGGCTTCGTGGCGTCCGCGCTCAACGTCTTCGCGGACGAACTGCGCGACCACGCCCTCGGCAGCGGCTGCGGGCGGCGCGTGGTCGGCGCCCTGCCGGTGCCCGCCGACGAGACTCCCGAACGGCTCGTCGTGGACTGGACGTTGTGCAGGGGGCACGGGCTCTGCGTGGACCTGCTGCCCGACGTCGTACGGCTGGACGCCGACGGATTCCCGGACAAGGCGGTCATGCCGGTCCCCGGGCGGCTGCGGCCGATGGCGCTTCGCGCCATCCGCCGCTGCCCCGCGCTCGCCCTGCGTATTCAGGAATGACCTCCCGGTGAACGGCCTAGGTCGGTCCGAGTTCACCCTTTGGCGCGATCTGACAAATTCCGGGTGATCCGAATTCGAGGGGCTCCGCAGGTTCTATGAATAAGGCAGTACACGAAAACACCGGATGGAACCCGAAGGAGTGATCGTGAAGAACAAGCGTCGTGGGATGGCAGCCGGATCAGTGGCCGCGGTAATACTGCTGGCGGCAGGATGCGGAGCCGGTGACAGCACGTCCGCGAAGAGCGCGAATTCCGTTCTGCCGGCGAGTGACAGCAAGGCCATCGGAAGCGGATACGGAGCGGATTCGGGATACGGGTCCGGCGGCACCGGAGCGGACCCGTCGGGCGGCTCGGCAGCCGGCGCCGGGGACAAGGCCGGGCCGGCCGGACAGCTGGCCGTACGGGACATCCCGGACGTGGGCAGCGTGGTCACCGACAACGCCGGGGCCACCCTCTACCGCTTCGACAAGGACGGCAACAAGCCTCCCAAGTCCAACTGCGACGGGGACTGCGCCAAGACCTGGCCCGCGGTACCGGCCTCCGACGCCTCGGCCTCCGAGGGCATCGACGCCGCGCTGCTCGGCGAGGTGGTCCGGACCGACGGCAGCAAGCAGCTGACGCTCGGCGGCTGGCCCGTCTACCGCTACGCCAAGGACACCCAGGCGGGCGACGCGAAGGGCGAGGGCGTCGGCGGCGTGTGGCACGCGCTGGCGGCCGACGGGAAGAAGGCCATCGATCAGAAGGGCGGTGGCGCGAAGGGCGGCGAGAAGGGCGCCGAGCAGGGCGGGGGAGGCGAGTACGGAGCCGGCCAGGACAGCGCTCAGAAACCCGCCGCCGGAACGGGCGATAAGACCGGAAAGGCGGGTGCGGAACTCTCCATAGTGGCCAATGAAAAGCTCGGAAAGATTCTGGTGGATGCCGAGGGGCGCACGCTCTACCGATTCAACAAGGACAGCGCCTGGCCGATGAAGTTCGGCTGCCTCGGAGCCTGCCTGGACACCTGGAAGCCCGCCGCCCCCGTGGACAAGGCGAAGGCGTCCGGAATTCCGTCCGCACTGGTCGGGTCCGTGAAGCGGCCGGACGGATCGATGCAGCTGACCATCGACTGCTGGCCCGTCTACCTGTTCACCGGTGACACCGAGCCCGGCCAGACGAACGGGCACAACAAGCAGGGTCTCTGGTTCGCGGTGAACGAGGCCGGCAAGAAGGTCCCCGCGGCCGGATAGTCCGAGGCCCCTGACCCGAGCCGACCCGGACCGACCGACCGATCGAAGACCGAAACGGTGCGAGAGCCGTGTCCCCGCTCCCGCCCCGTCCCCCCACCGCGTATTCGCCCCGGACCCTGTGAGGGAGATGTGCCGATTTCACCCCGCGTCACCGCCCGCCACGTGCTGCCATGTGTCGCCGTGATGTTCGCGTCACTGCTGTGCGGTGGATGCGCCGGGCAGCACAGCACCGCGGCACCCCGGACCGAGGCGGCGGGCACCCCCACCCCCACCTCCACCGCCCGCCCCGCCTCGCTCCAGGACATCGCCGCCGCCCTCGGCTGTACGGCCGAGATCATGGTCGACGCGGAGGAACTGCGCGAGGGGGCGTGCGGGGCGGGGGAGAGCGCGTACCGGATGCTCACCTTCGCCGCCGACAAGGGGCAGCGCGCCTGGCTGGACGAGTCGCAGAACTACGGCGGCAGCTACCTCGTGGGAGACCGCTGGGTCGTCGTCGCCGCCTCGCCCGACGCCCTGGCACCGCTGCGGAAGCGGATCGGCGGAACCGTTGAATCCGGCACCTCCCACGGCGGCGCCTCCCACGGCGACGCCTCCGGATCCGGGACCCCCGCCTCCGACGCTCCCGACTCGGACGCTCCCGACGCCGGCACCCCCCATGAGATGCATCATGACGCCGGCGCCTCGGACGCTCCGTCGGAGGGCCCCTCGTAGCGGTCGCGTGACCCCTCACCCCTCACCGCCACCACCCGCGCCCGGCGCGGGTGGTGGCGGTGCGCGTGTCCCCCGAGCGACCGTTGGGGTGACAGTGCCCCTGCGGCCAGGCCGCCAGGGGCCCGCGCGCGGCGCGGGTGGCGTACGGTCCCGGACGTGACCGAAGCCACCGACGCGAGCGAGACCGGCACCTGTGGCCCCCCGCGCGTCCTCGGCGACGAGACCGGCGCCCCCGCCACCCAGCGCGCCGAGGGCTGAGCCGGAGCCGCGTACGGCGGCCGAGGCTGCGGCTGCCGGTCGTGTGGAGTCGAGGGACGATGGGAGACACCCCGGGGTGCGTGCTGATGGTCTTGAACAGAGCGGGCCGACCCACCGCTCACGCCGTCGGGGGCGGGAAGGAGGGCCCGGCATGAGCACGGCGGATGCCTTCCGGGCCGGACCGGACCCCGAGCCCGCCGGTCCGTCCACCGGGCCGGGCCTCCTCGACCTCCTCGGCGTCGCGGCCGTGGTGCTCGACGACGAGGGCCGGATCGCGCTGTGGAGCCCCCAGGCCCAGGAGCTGTTCGGCTACACCCCCCAGGAGGTGCTCGGCCGGTACGCGGCGCGGCTGCTGGTCGACGAGCAGCACCAAGATCTGGTCGTCGCCCTCTTCGACGAGGTGATGAACGGCTCCGGAGCCTGGGACGGGGCGTTCCCCGTACGGCACCGGGACGGCGGCGTCCTGTACACCGAGTTCCGCAACATGCGGCTGGAGGACCGGGAGGGCCGGCGCTACGCCCTCGGGATCGCCTCCGACCAGGCCACCGTACGGCGCGTCGAGCGCGACCTGGCGCTGTCGACGCGCCTGGTCGCCCAGTCGCCGATCGGCCTCGCCGTCATGGACACCGACCTGCGCTACGTCCTCGTCAACCCGGCCCTCGAACGCCTCAACGGCCTGCCGGTCGCCCAGCACCTCGGCAAACGCGTCCACGAGGCCCTCCCGCAGCTGGACGCCATGCCCATCGAGTCGGCCATGCGCGAGGTCCTGCACAGCGGCACACCGCAGCTGAACCGGTTCACCACCGGACGCACCCCAGCCGACCCCGGCCACGACCACGCCTGGTCGGTCTCCGTCTACCGGCTCGACGATCCGGCCGGGCGGCCGCTGGGGGTCGCGGCCTCCGTCGTGGACGTCACCGCGCAGCACAAGTCGGCGACCGCCGTCGCCCTCGCGCGGCAGCGGCTCGCGCTGATCGCCGACGCCTCCGTACGCATCGGCACCACCCTCGACCTCGGCGTCACCGCCCGCGAGCTGGGCGAGATCGCCGTACCGGCCCTCGCGGACCTGGCCACGGTGGACGTCCTGGACTCCGTCCTCTCGGCCGACCGCCCGCCGGAGGTGCGCAGGGACGAGGCCGTGCAGTTCCGGGCCCTCGCCATCAAGGCGGCCTACCCGTCGCCCGCCACCCTCGCCGCCGACCCCGTCGGCGAGCTCGCGCGCTACGACGCCACCCGGGTGGTCACCCAGTGCGTGCGCACCGGCCGGATGCTCCTCATCGAGCACGTCTCCGACCAGGACCTCGTCCGCATCGCCCGGGACGCCCAGGCCGCCGCCCTCCTCGCCGAGGCCGGCATCCACTCGTACCTCGCCGTCCCGCTGATCGCCCGCGGTGAGGTCATCGGCGTGCTCGGCCTCCAACGCATCCGCAACCCGTTGCCGTTCGACCATGACGACGCCCTGCTCGCGGGCGAGCTCGCGGCCCGCGCGGCCGTCTGCATCGACAACGCGCGCTGGTACCAGAAGCAGCGGTACGCCGCCCTCACCCTGCAGCGCCACCTGCTGCCCCACCAGCCCACCCCCACCCCGGGGCTGGAGATCGCCTACCGCTACCAGCCCGCCGCGGCCGTCGGCGAGGTCGGCGGCGACTGGTTCGACGTCATCCCGCTGCCCGACGACAAGACCGCCCTCGTCGTCGGAGACGTCATGGGCAGCGGCATCAACGCCGCCGCCACCATGGGCCAGCTCCGCACCGCCGCCCGTACCCTGGCCGAGCTCGACCTCGACCCGGCGGCGGTCCTCACCCGCCTCGACCACACCACCACCGGCCTCGGGCACACCATGGCCACCTGCGTCATCGCCGTCCACGATCCGCACCGGGGCCGCTGCCGCATCGCCAGCGCCGGTCACCTGCCGCCCGTACGCACCCGGCCCGGCAGACCGCCCGAGCTGCTCGACCTGCCCACCGGGGCACCGCTGGGAGTCGGCGGCGTCCCCTTCGAGGCCATCGCCTTCGACCTCGCGATCGGCGACGGCCTGGTCCTGTACACCGACGGCCTCGTCGAAACCCGTGATCAGGACATCGACATCCGGCTGCGCACCCTCACCACCCTGCTCAGCCACCCCAACCCGTCCCTCGAAGAGACCTGCGACCGGCTGCTGAGCGAACTCCGCCAGCCGGACGACCGCGACGACGTCGCCCTGCTGATCGCGCGCACCCGACAGCTGCCGGGTTAATTCCGGTGCCCGGACGCGAGCAGATCCCTAGACTCTGCCGTGTGCGCCGCCACCAGACGCGGCGCGTTCATCCGTCGAGCGAGGGGAGCCGGACCGTGCGTCACCACACCGCCGTTCGCGTTCCCCCGTCGAGGTACGACGTGATCCTGGTGTCTTCCGCTTCCCGGTGACGGCCGCGCGGCCCTCACCGGAAGCCCCGGACGAACACCGGAAGCCCCTTCCTCCCGCGGCCCGCCGCACCGCGACCCCTGCCCGCGCGCACCGCGCCGGGCAGCGGCACCGCACGGCCGCGCCCCCGCCGCCACGTCCGGACATCGCGCTGCCCTTCTCCAGATCATCCAGAAAGGCCCCGGGCCATGCGCACCACCACGCCCACCACGTTCCGCGACGCCGCCACCGACGTCCGCAACCTCGGCATCCTCGCCCACGTGGACGCCGGCAAGACCACCCTCACCGAACGCGTCCTCTACGCCACCGGCGCCATCCACAAACGCGGCGAGGTCCACGAGGGAACGACCGTCACCGACTTCGACACCCAGGAACGCGACCGCGGCATCACCATCTTCGCCGCCGCCGTCAGCTGCGCCTGGGACGACCACCGGATCAACCTGATCGACACCCCGGGACACGTGGACTTCTCCGACGAGGTGGAGCGCTCGCTCCGCGTCCTCGACGGCGCGGTCGCCGTGTTCGACGCCGTCGCGGGCGTCGAACCGCAGAGCGAGTCGGTGTGGCGGCAGGCGGACCGCCACGGCGTGCCGCGCATCGCGTTCGTCAACAAGATGGACCGGGTCGGCGCCGACCTCGACGCGGCCGTCGCCTCCCTGCGGGAGCGGCTCCACGTCGTCCCCCTGGTCGTCCAGCTGCCCATCGGGCGGGAGGACGGCTTCACCGGCGTCGTGGACCTCGTCCGGATGCGCGCGCTGGTCTGGGGCGCAGGCCAGGACACCTGCCGGGTGTCCGCCGTACCCGACGAGCTGCGCGAGGAGGCGCGGCTGCGGCGCAGGCTGCTCGACGAGCAGGTGGCGGAGCTCCACCCCGCCGCCCTGGACGAGTACTGCGCCACCTCCGAGCTCTCCGAGGACACGCTGGCCGGCGCGCTGCGCGAGCTGACCCGCGGCGGCGAGGGCGTGGTCGTGCTGTGCGGAACGGCGTACCGCAACCGGGGCGTCGAACCGCTCCTCGACGCCATCGTGGCCTACCTGCCCGCGCCCGCCGACATGCCGCCGGTACGGGGCACCCTCGGCGCGGCCGAGCAGGAACGCGGCCCCGACCCGGCGGCGCCGTTCGCCGCGCTCGCCTTCAAGGTGAACGCGACGGCCACGGGGAGGCTGACCTGCCTGCGCGTGTACTCGGGAACGATGCGCAAGGGGGACACCGTGCTGGACGCGGGCACCGGCCGGACCGAGCGGATCGGCCGGATCCTACGGGTCCAGGCCGACCGGCACGCCGAGGTCGAGCGGGCGGTGGCCGGCGACATCGTCGCGGTCGTCGGCCTCAAGACCACGCGCGCCGGGTCCACGCTGTGCGCACCGGAGGCGCCCCTGGTACTCGAACCGCCCACGGTGGCAGCGCCGGTGGTCTCGGTGGCGGTCGAGGCGCGCACCGCCGGCGACACCGGCAGGCTGGCCTCGGCGCTGGCCCGGCTGGTCGAGGAGGACCCGTCGCTGGTGCTGAGGACGGACCCCGAGACCGGCCAGACCGTGCTGTCCGGCATGGGCGAACTGCACCTGGAGGTCGCGGTGGAGAAGATCCGCCGCAGCCACGGCCTCGGGATCGAGGTCGGCCGCCCGCGCGTCGCCTACCGGGAGACGGTGGCGAGCGGGGTGTCGGGCCTGGTGTACCGGCACGTCAAACAGGACGGCGGCGCGGGCCAGTTCGCCCATGTGGTCATCGACGTCGAGCCCCTCGACGGAGAGGGGTTCGAGTTCCGCTCGACCGTCGTCGGCGGCCGGGTTCCGCAGGAGTTCGTCCGCGCGGTGGAGGCGGGCTGCCGGGACGCGCTCGTCGAGGGTCCCCTCGGCGGGCACCCGGTGACCGGGCTGCGGGTCACCCTGACCGACGGGGCGACCCACTCCAAGGACTCCTCGGAGATGGCGTTCCGCGCGGCGGGCCGCTTCGGGCTGCGCGAAGCCCTGCGGGCCGGGGTGATGGAGCTGCTGGAACCGGTCGTCGAGGTCGTGGTGACCGTCCCCGACGACGCCGTCGGCGGGGTGCTCGGTGACCTGGCGGCACGTCGCGGCCGGGTCTCCGGCTCGGCCGCGCGCACCGGGACCACCGTGATCACGGCGGCCGTCCCGCTGGCCGAACTGTTCGGCTACGCGTCCCGGCTCCGCAGCCGCACCCAGGGGCGCGGCACGTTCACCGCCCGCCCCACGGGCTACGCCCCGGTCCCGGCAGCGCTCACCCGGGAAACCCTGTCGGCCTGATCCCGAACCCCGCCCCCGACCGCACCCAGCGGCCGGGGGCGGGGCCGCCCGCGCCGTCACCGGGTGCCGGGACGGTCAGCCGGCGGCCTGCCAGACCGTGGTGACGTTGCAGAACTCGCGGATGCCGTGCCCCGAGAGCTCCCGGCCGTACCCCGAGCGCTTGACACCGCCGAACGGCAGCGCGGGGTGCGAGGCGGTCATGCCGTTGAAGAAGATCCCGCCGGCCTCCAGGTCGCGGACGAACCGCTCCGTCTCCGCGTCATCGCGCGTCCACACGTTCGAACTGAGCCCGAAGGGCGTGTGGTTGGCCCGCTCCACCGCCTCGTCCAGGCTCGCCACCCGGTAGAGCGTCGCGACCGGCCCGAAGGTCTCCTCCTGGTCGATGCGCATGTCCGCCGAGATGCCGGCGAGGACGGTCGGTTCGTAGAACCAGCCCCGCTCCTGCCCCGGCGGGCGGCGTCCACCGCACAGCACGCTCGCCCCGCCGCGCACCGCGTCCTCGACCAGCTCCTCCAGATCGGCCCGGCCCTGCTCGGTGGCGAGCGGCCCGACCTCGGTGGACTCCTGCAAGGGGTCACCGACGCGCAGCGCCGCCATGGCGGCGGCGAACCGCTCCGCGAACGCGTCGTACACGTCGGTGTGCACGATGAAGCGCTTGGCCGCGATGCAGGACTGCCCGTTGTTCTGGACCCGCGCCGTGACGGCGGTCCTCACGGCCTTGTCGAGGTCGGCGGAGGGCATCACGACGAAGGGATCGCTGCCGCCCAGCTCCAGGACCGTCTTCTTGACCTCGTCACCCGCGACCGAGGCCACGGCGCGCCCCGCCGGTTCGCTGCCCGTCAGCGTCGCCGCCGCGACCCGGGGGTCGCGCAGCACCGACTCCACCGCGCCCGATCCGATCAGCAGGGTCTGGAAACAACCGCGCGGATAGCCCGCCCGCTCGAAGAGCTCGCCCAGGTAGACGGCGGTCTGCGGGACGTTGGAGGCGTGTTTGAGCAGGCCGACGTTGCCCGCCATCAGGGCCGGCGCGGCGAAGCGCATCACCTGCCAGAGCGGGAAGTTCCACGGCATCACGGCGAGGACCACCCCGAGCGGCCGGTAGAGCGTCCGGACGGCCGAGGCGCCGCTGTCGCGGACATCGGCGTCGGCGGGGCGCTCGTCGCCGAGCAGGGCCTCCGCGTGATCGGCGTACCAGCGCATCGCCTTCACGCACTTGGCGGCCTCGGCCCGGGCCGCCGCCAGCGGCTTGCCCATCTCGACGGTCATCGTCCGCGCGATGTCCTCGTTGTCCGCCTCCAGCAGGTCCGCGGCCCGCCCCAGCAGCGCGGTCCGCTCGGCGAAGCCCGTCGTGCGGTACGAGCCGAAGGCCCGCGCGGCCTCGGCGAGACACCGTTCGATGTCGTCGGCGCCCAGGGCGTCGAAGGTGCGTACCGTCTCACCCGTCGCCGGGTTCACCGTGGCGATGGCCATCGTCGCGTCCTCCTCTTGGTGGCTCGGCAGCCTCCTCGACCCTGCCCCCTGGGGCGGCGCCGCGCAACGCGACGGCGCCGAGTGCGGCGGGTCCGTACGGCGGCCGGGCGCGCGATCGGGGGGCCGCGCGCCTGCACCGTCGCCCGGCCCCCCGCTTCGCCGCGCCGGCGGCACCCTCAGCACCGCCGGCGCACCGGGGCCCCTCAGCCCCGGCCGTACATGTGGAACCCGCGCCCCGTCTTGCGGCCGAGGAGTCCGGCCTGGACCATCCGCTGGAGCAGCGGGGGCGGGGCGTAGAGCGGCTCCTTGAACTCCTCGTACAAGGACTCGGCGATCGCCGCCACGGTGTCCAGGCCGATCAGGTCGGCGAGCTTCAGCGGCCCCATCGGGTGGGCGCAGCCCAGCACCATCCCGGCGTCGATGTCGGCGGCCGTCGCGTACCCGGACTCGGCCATCCGGACCGCCGCCAGCAGATAGGGGACCAGCAGGGCGTTGACCACGAAACCGGACCGGTCCTGGGAGCGGATCGCGGTCTTGCCGAGGGCGTCGACGACGAAGGCCTCCGCCCGCCCGGCGGTGTCCGCCGTGGTGTGGAGCGAGGAGACGATCTCCACCAGCGGCAGCACCGGCACCGGGTTGAAGAAGTGCAGGCCCACGACGCGGTCGGCGCGGCGGGTGGCCATGCCCAGCCGCATGACCGGGATGGCGGAGGTGTTGGAGGCCAGGATCGCCTCCGGATCCTCCACGATCTTGTCGAGGGCCGTGAAGACCTCGGTCTTCACGTCGGCGTTCTCGACGACGGCCTCGATGACGAGCTGCCGGTCCGCGAGATCGTCGAGGTCACCGGTGAACAACAGCCGGGCCAGGGCGTCCTCGGCGGAGAGCCGGTCGAGCTTTCCGCGCTGCACGGCCCGCTCCAGCGAGACCGCGACCCGTTCCCGGGCGGCGCGGGCGGCGGTGGCGTCGGCCTCGCAGACGAGCGTGTCCAGGCCGGCCCGGGCGCAGACCTCGGCGATGCCGGCGCCCATCTGGCCGCCGCCGACGATGCCGACGCGGTGGACGCGGTGGACGCGGTGGGCAGCGGAACTGAGCGAGCTCGGGTCAGGGCTCATGCGCGGGCCTCCGTACGGCGGACGAGGTGGCGGGTGTAGGCCGCCGGGGTGAAGAAGGCGGGCAGCTCGCGGCCGAGCGCGGTGTCCTCCAGTACGGCGCGGGCCTCGGCGACCAGCGCGTCGGGCCGTTCCCGGGCCAGGGCCGCGCACTCGGTGTCGAGCAGCCCGAGCACCTCCTCGCGGGTGACGGTGCGGTGCCGCAGCCACTGCCACAGCTGGACGCGGGCGATCTCGGCGGTGGCCGCGTCCTCCATCAGCCCGTCCAGGGCCACGGCGCCGCTGCCGCGCAGCCAGGCGTCGAAGTAGCGCAGCGCCACGGCGACGTTGGCCCGGACCCCCTCCGGGGTGGGCGGCCCGCTGATCCGGCGTACGGACAGCAGGTCGCCGGCGTGCACCTCCACGTCCTCGCGGGTGCGCTCGATCTGGTGGGGCCGCTCGCCCAGCACCCCGTCGAAGACGGTGCGGCAGACGGGGACCAGCCCGGGGTGCGCCACCCAGGAGCCGTCGAAGCCGTCCTCGGCCTCGCGCTCCTTGTCGAGCCGGACCTTGGCGAGCGCGGCCTCGTTCCCCGCCGCGTCCCTGCTCGGGACGTGGGCGGACATGCCGCCGATGGCGTGGGCGCCCCGGCGGTGGCAGGTGCGCACCAGGAGTTCGGTGTACGCCCGCATGAACGGGGCGGTCATGGTGACCTTGGCCCGGTCGGGGAGCAGGAAGTCGGTGCGGTGGGCGAAGTTCTTGATCAGGCTGAACAGGTAGTCCCAGCGCCCCGCGTTCAGTCCCGAGGAGTGTTCGCGCAGTTCGTAGAGGATCTCCTCCATCTCGAACGCGGCGGTGACCGTCTCGATGAGAACGGTGGCGCGGACCGTGCCCCGCGGGATGCCGAGGAGCTCCTGGGCGAGCAGGAACACGTCGTTCCACAGCCGGGCCTCGTACCGGTTCTCCAGCTTGGGGAGGTAGAAGTACGGGCCGTGGCCCGCGTCGATCTGCCGCTGCGCGCAATGGAAGAAGTAGAGGCCGAAGTCGACCAGGGAGGCCGGGACGGGCCGGCCGTCGATCTCCAGGTGCTCCTCGGTGAGGTGCCAGCCGCGGGGGCGGACCACGATCGTGGCGGGGGAGTCCCCGAGGCGGTACTCCTTGCCGTCGGGGGTGGTGAAGTCGATGCGCCGTTCGATGGCGTCGAGCAGGTTCAGCTGGCCCCCGATGAGGTTGTCCCAGGTGGGGGACGTGGCGTCCTCGAAGTCGGCCATCCACACCTGGGCGCCGGAGTTGAGGGCGTTGACCGTCATCCGGCGGTCGGGCGGGCCGGTGATCTCGACGCGGCGGTCGATGAGGCCGGGCGCCGGCGGGGCGACGCGCCAGTCGGGGTCGGCGCGGACGGCCGAGGTGGCGCGGGAGAAGTCCAGGGGCGTGCCGGAGGCGAGGTTGCCCGACCGGCGCAGGCGCTCCCGCAGGAGCTCCGGACGCCGGGGCGCGAAGGCCTCGTGGAGGCGGGCGATGAAGTCCAGCGCCGCGGGGGTGAGGATCTCCTCGTGACGCTCCCCCCGCGTTCCGAGGACCTGGACGCGGTGGGCGGTTGCGTGGGCGGGCATGCGGATCTCCTCAAGACGGGGAGGGGAGCGGGGGAGCGGGGCGCGGGGCCTAGTGGAACTGCTCTTCCTCGGTGGAGCCGGCGAGCGCGGTGGTCGAGGAGGCGGGGTTGACGGCGGTGGAGACCAGGTCGAAGTAGCCGGTGCCGACCTCGCGCTGGTGCCTGACGGCGGTGAAGCCGTGCTCCTGCGCGGCGAACTCACGCTCCTGGAGGTCCACGTACGCGGTCATGCCGTGCTCGGCGTAGCCGCGCGCCAGGTCGAACATGCCGTGGTTGAGGGAGTGGAACCCGGCGAGGGTGATGAACTGGAAGCGGTAGCCCATGGCGCCCAGCTCGCGCTGGAACTTGGCGATCTGGTCGTCGTCCAGGGCCGCCTTCCAGTTGAAGGACGGGGAGCAGTTGTAGGCCAGTATCTGGTCCGGGTACTGGGCGTGGACGGCCTCGGCGAACTCGCGGGCCTGGGCCAGGTCCGGGGTGCCGGTCTCCACCCAGATCAGGTCGGCGTACGGGGCGTAGGCGAGGCCGCGGGCGATGACGGGCGCCATGCCGTTCCGGACCCGGTAGAAGCCTTCCGCCGTGCGCTCGCCGGTGACGAACCGGGCGTCGCGCTCGTCGACGTCGCTGGTGATGAGGTTCGCCGCGAGGGCGTCCGTACGGGCGATGATCACGGTCGGGGTGTCGGCGATGTCCGCCGCGAGCCGGGCCGCGTTCAGGGTGCGGATGTGCTGCGAGGTCGGGACGAGGACCTTGCCGCCGAGGTGGCCGCACTTCTTCTCGGAGGCGAGCTGGTCCTCGTAGTGGATGCCGGCCGCGCCCGCCGCGATCATGGCCTTGGTGAGCTCGAAGGCGTTGAGCGGGCCGCCGAACCCGGCCTCCGCGTCGGCGACGATCGGGGCCAGCCAGTCCGTGGTGTCCGCGGCGCCCTCGGCGGTGGCGATCTGGTCGGCGCGCAGCAGCGCGTTGTTGATGCGGCGGACCACCTGGGGCACCGAGTTGACCGGGTAGAGGCTCTGGTCCGGGTAGGTGTGCCCGGCCTGGTTGGCGTCGGCGGCCACCTGCCAGCCGGAGAGGTAGATCGCCTGGAGCCCGGCCCGGACCTGCTGGACGGCCTGGCCGCCGGTCAGCGCGCCGAGCGCGTGGACGTAGTCCCGCTCGTGGAGCTGGCGCCACAGCCGTTCCGCGCCGCGCCGGGCGAGGGTGTGCTCCTCGCGGACGCTGCCGGAGAGGCGGACCACGTCCTCGGCGGTGTACGTCCGCTCGATCCCGGCCCAGCGGGAATCCGTGGCCCAGCGCCCGGCGAGTTCCGCTGCCGCCGCCGTCGTGTCCGTCGTGTCCGTCGCGTTCGTCGTGCTCGTGGAAGCCATGACCGTCACCGTCTCCTGAAGTCGCTTGAGTCGCTTGAGTCGCTTGAACCGCTTGAGTCGCTTGACGCTGAGCTGCGTCGGTCCGTCATAGGTGCGAAGAAATGGCACGGTGTGCCGAATTCAAGATCGCGGCCCGCCGTCCATCCGGGGAACGAGCGGAGCAATGTTGCTGCCACCGGGCGTCCGGCGGGCCGCAGGACGACTCTCCCAATGACACCCAGTGCCATCAACCGTGGACGAATGCCAAGTTCTGCGAATCTTTCCGGGGTCGTTTGCCAAGTGTGCGAAGGTCCGGTGAGGGGCTTTCTCGCCTAGGCTGGCGACCGACACGAGGGGGACGCGGTGAGCAAGACCTACGCGGGAGCGCGGCTGCGCAGGCTGCGCGAGGAGCGCCGCCTGAGCCAGGCCGACCTGGCCCGGATGCTGGCGATCTCGCCCAGCTACCTCAACCAGATGGAGCACGACTCCCGCCCGCTGACCGTGCCCGTGCTGCTGCGGCTGACCGAGGCCTTCGGCGTGGACCCGGGCTTCTTCTCGGAGCGGGACACCAGTCGGCTCGTGGCCGACCTGCGCGAGGCGCTGGCCGGGGAGGTCGCGGCGGCCCGGGTGTCCGCCTCCGACCTCGCGGAACTCGCCTCCCGGATGCCGGCGGTCGCGCAGGTGCTGCTGGACCTCGGGCGGCGCGGCCAGCTGCTCGCCGAGGGGCTGGCGGGCGCCGCCGACGGCCGCGACGCCGGAGCGGGGCCGGCGACGGGGGCCGGCCCGGGCGCCCCGCGCTCACCGCACGAGGAGATCCGGGAGTTCTTCTACCGCCGCCAGAACTACCTGCACGACACCGACCTCGCCGCCGAGGAGCTGGCCCGCGCCATCGGGATCCGCCGCGGCGACGTCGTGCGCGCCCTCGCGGCGCGGCTCGCCGAACGCCACGGGGTCCGGCTGGCCGCCGACTCCGAACGGCTCCACCACTACGACGACTCCGCCCGCGTGCTCCACCTCTCGGCCCGGCTGCGGCCCGGCCAGCAGGCGTTCCGGATGGCGACCCAGCTCGCCCTGCTGGAGTACGCCGACGAGCTGGACCGGCTCGCCTGCGAGGACTTCCCGGCCGGCTCCACCGCCCACGCCCTGGCCCGGATCGGCATCGCCAACTACTTCGCCGCCGCGCTGATCCTCCCGTACCGCGCCTTCCACACGGCCGCCGAGGAGTTCCGCTACGACATCGAGCGGCTCACCGACCACTTCGGCATCGGCTACGAGACGGTCTGTCACCGCCTGAGCACCCTTCAACGCCCCAGGCTGCGCGGGGTCCCGTTCTCCTTCGTCCGCGTCGACCGCGCCGGGAACATGTCCAAGCGGCAGTCCGCGACCGGATTCCACTTCTCCCGCGCGGGCGGCACCTGCCCGCTGTGGAACGTCTACGAGGCCTTCGCCGCGCCCGGCCGGATCCACGTCCAGGTCGCCGCCATGCCGGACGGGCAGCGCTACCTGTGGACGGCCCGCGCCCTGACCCGGCACCGGGGCGGCTGGGGCGAGCCCGGCAAGACGTTCGCGATCGGGCTGGGCTGCGAGATCCGGCACGCCTCGCGGCTCGTCTACTCCGACGGCCTCGACCTCGGCAACACCGCGGCGGCCACCCCCATCGGCATGGGCTGCCGCATCTGCGAACGCCTCGACTGTCCGCAGCGCGCCGTCCCGCCGCTCGGGCGGCCGCTCGCCGTCGACGAGAACACCAGCACCTTCGTCCCGTACCAGGTGGCCGACCGGGCGCGCTGAGGCCGGGGGCGGGGCCGCAGGGGCCCGGAGGCGGCGGTCAGCCCAGGCGGAAGGCCTCCGCCGGGGTCACCGGGGCGCCCGCCGCGACCCCGTGCAGGACCTGCGCCAGCACCTCCGCGCCGCGCACCACCCGGGGCCCCGGCCGGTTGAAGTACGCGGGCCCGTCCAGCACCCACACCGCGCCGGCCCGTACCGCGGGCAGCTCCTCCCAGCCGGGCAGCGAGGTCAGCAGCTCCCGCTCGCGCAGGGTGCGCTCCGGTGCGAACCCGCAGGGCATCAGGAGGAGTACGTCGGGGCGGGCGGCCCGGACCGCCTCCCAGTCCATCGGCCGGGTGTGCTCGCCCGGGGCGGCGAGCAGCGCCTCACCGCCCGCGTGCGCGATCTGCTCGGGCACCCAGTGACCGGCCGGCCAGAGCGGGTCGAGCCACTCGATCGCCACCACCTTGGGCCGCGGCCGCCGGCCCGCCGTCCGCTCGCGCACGGCCTCCAGGCGCTCGGCGAGGACCGCCCGGCGCTCCCGCGCGTGCTCCCGTACGCCGAGCAGCTCGCCCACCGTGACCAGGCAGTCCAGTACGTCGTCCAGGGTGCGCGGCTCCAGGCTCAGCACCCGGGGCCCGCCGTCCAGGACGCGCACCGCCCGGCTCGCCCCCGCGTAGGAGACGGCGCAGACGTCGCACAGGTCCTGGGTGAGGACCACCTCGGGCCGCAGCGCGCCCAGCGCCTCGGTGTCGAGGGCGTAGAGCGAGGACCCGCTGTGCGCGGCGCCCCCGACCGCGGCGGAGATCTCCCGGCTGCTCAGATCGTCCGGGGAGAACCCGGCGGAGGTCACCACCGGCACCCCCGCCACCGCCCGCGGCGGCCAGTCGCACTCGTGCGTCCGGCCCACCAGATCGGCGGCCAGACCGAGCTCGGCGACGATGTCGGTGGCCGCGGGGAGCAGCGAGACGATGCGCATTCCTCGACTGTAGGCCTTGGTCCGGGGACCCTTCACACCCGTCCGCGCCGCGAGTGGGGGTGGACTTACTAGGACGTCCAACTATATGTTCGTGACAAGCCCGCGGTGCAGGGAAGCCGGTGTGAATCCGGCGCGGTCCCGCCACTGTGACCGGGAAGTGCGCTCTTCAGCAGTACAGGCCACTGACGGAATCCATCCGTCGGGAAGGCCGGAGAGCGTGCGTTGATCCGGGAGTCAGGATACCGGCCGTGGGGTGTTCCGTGTTGTCCACGAGGATGGAGCAGACACGCATGGCACCGGTACGTGACCACGGCCCAGGTGATCCGGCGGAGTATCCGAAGTACGCGGCCCTGCCCGCGCGTTCGTGACTCGACGAAGGCCTCCGCGCCTTCACTGTCCCGCGGTCCGCCCCGCGGCGCGCACCCCGATCGGTGCGCCGCCGCCGTCTGCCGCGCCTTCCTCGGATCTCACCTGACGAGAGCAGGCTTCGATGGTCCGCGAGCTCACCCATTTCATCGGCGGAAAGCACACCACCGGAACGTCCGGTCTCTTCGCCGACGTGTACGACCCCAACACCGGCGCGGTCCAGGCCAGGGTCCCCCTGGCCGGGCGCGCCGACACGGAGGCCGCGATCGCGGGCGCCGAGGAGGCGCAGGCCGATTGGGGCCAGTGGAACCCGCAGCGGCGCGCCCGCGTCATGCTGCGCTTCCTCCAGCTCGTCGAGGGCGAACGCGACGCGCTGGCCCGGCTGCTGTCCGCCGAGCACGGCAAGACCGTCGCCGACGCGCACGGCGACCTGCAACGCGGCCTGGAGGTGGTCGAGTTCGCCGCCGGGATCCCGCACCTCCTCAAGGGCGAGTTCACCGACAACGCCGGCACCGGCATCGACGTCCATTCCCTGCGCGCGCCGCTGGGCGTGGTCGCCGGGATCACCCCGTTCAACTTCCCCGCGATGATCCCGCTGTGGCAGGCCGCCCCGGCCCTGGCCTGCGGAAACGCCTTCATCCTCAAGCCCTCCGAGCGCGATCCCTCCGTACCGCTGCGGCTTGCCGAGCTGTTCCTGGAAGCCGGTCTGCCGCCCGGCGTGCTCAACGTGGTCAACGGCGGCAAGGAGGCCGTGGACACCCTGCTGGAGGACCCCCGCGTCCAGGCCCTCGGCTTCGTCGGATCCACCCCGATCGCCGCGCACATCTACGCCACCGCCGCCGCGCACGGCAAGCGCGCCCAGTGCTTCGGCGGCGCCAAGAACCACATGATCGTGATGCCCGACGCCGACCTCGACCAGGCCGTGGAGGCGCTCATCGGCGCCGGCTACGGCTCGGCCGGCGAGCGCTGCATGGCCATCGCCGTCGCCGTCCCGGTCGGCGAGGAGACGGCCGACAGGCTGGTCGGCAAGCTGAAGGAACGGATCGCCGCCCTGCGCATCGGCACCTCCGACGACCCGGAGGCCGACTTCGGCCCCCTGGTCAGCCAGGACGCCCTCGACCGCGTCCGGCGCTACGTGGACATCGGCGTCAACGAGGGCGCCGAACTCATCGTGGACGGACGCGGGTTCACCCTGCCCGGCCACGAGAACGGCTACTTCGCCGGAGCCACCCTCTTCGACCGGGTCGCCCCCTCCATGCGGATCTACCGCGAGGAGATCTTCGGCCCGGTGCTCTCGGTGGTCCGGGCCGCCGACTACGAGGAAGCCCTGCGCCTGCCCACCGAGCACCCGTACGGCAACGGCGTCGCGATCTTCACCCGCGACGGCGACACGGCACGCGACTTCACCCGCCGGGTCGGCGCCGGCATGGTCGGAGTCAACGTCCCCATCCCGGTCCCCGTCGCCTACCACACCTTCGGTGGCTGGAAGCGGTCCGGCTTCGGCGACCTCAACCAGCACGGGCCGGACTCCATCCGCTTCTACACCCGCACCAAGACCGTCACCTCGCGCTGGCCCTCCGGGGCCAAGGAGAGCGCGAGCTTCACCATCCCGACGATGGGATGAGCGCCGTGACCACCCTCACCGAGGACCAGCTCGCCCTCGCCGAGGTCACCCTCGACTTCGCCCAGGACCACCTCGCACCGCACGCCGTCGCCTGGGACAGGGACAAACACTTCCCCGTCGACGTGATCAGGCGGGCCGCCGCCCTCGGCCTCGGCGGGGTCTACGTCCGCGAGGAGCAGGGCGGCAGCGGACTCACCCGGGCCGACGGCGTCCTCGTCTTCGAGACCCTCGCCACCGGCTGCCCCTCCATCGCCGGATACCTGTCCATCCACAACATGGTCGCCTGGATGATCGACCGGTACGGGGACGCGGCCCAGCGCCGCCGCTGGCTGCCCGGCCTCTGCACGGCCGACACGCTGGGCAGCTACTGCCTCACCGAGCCGGGAGCCGGCTCCGACGCGGGCGCCCTGCGCACGCGCGCCGAACGGGACGGCGACCACTACGTCCTGACCGGCGTCAAGCAGTTCATCTCCGGCGCCGGAGCCGCGGGCGTGTACATCGTCATGGCCCGGACCGGAGAGGCGGGGCCCCGGGGGATCTCGGCCTTCGTCGTCGAGCGGGACGACCCCGGGGTCTCCTTCGGCGCCAACGAGCAGAAGATGGGCTGGAACGCCCAGCCCACCCGGCAGGTCGTCCTCGACGGGGTGCGCCTGCCCGCCGACCGGCGGCTCGGCGCGGAGGGCGAGGGCTTCCGCATCGCCATGAACGGCCTCAACGGCGGCCGCCTCGGCATCGCCGCCTGCTCGCTGGGCGGTGCGCAGAGCGCGCTGGACCGCAGCCTGTCCCACCTCGCCGACCGGGCGGCGTTCGGCGCCCGGCTCCTCGACGCCCAGGCGCTCCAGTTCCGGCTCGCGGACATGGCCACCGAGCTGGCCGCCGCCCGCGCGCTGCTCCGTACGGCCGCCGAGGCCCTCGACGCGGGCGATCCGAAGGCCGCGGAGCTGTGCGCGATGGCCAAGCGGTTCGCCACCGACACGGGCTTCACCGTGGCCAACGAGGCGCTGCAACTCCACGGCGGCTACGGCTACCTCAGCGAGTACGGCATCGAGAAGATCGTCCGCGATCTCCGTGTGCACCAGATCCTGGAAGGGACCAACGAGATCATGCGCGTCATCGTCGCCCGCGGGCTCACGGAGGCCCTGCGATGAGCGGAGAGGAAGAGGTCCTCGTCCGCGTCGAGGGCCGGGCCGGCCGACTGGTGCTCAACCGCCCGAAGGCCCTCAACGCCCTCAGCCACGCCATGGTGCTGCGGATCGAGGAGGCCCTGACGGCGTGGCGCGAGGACCCCGCCGTGGAGACGGTGGTGATCTCCGGAGCGGGGGAGCGCGGGCTCTGCGCCGGCGGTGACATCCGGGCGATCTACGAGGACGCCAGAACGGGCGGCAGCGCCTCGGCGGACTTCTGGCGCGACGAGTACCGGCTCAACGCGCTGATCGCCCGCTACCCGAAGCCGTACGTGGCGCTCATGGACGGCATCGTCATGGGCGGCGGGGTCGGCGTCTCGGCCCACGGCGCCGTGCGGATCGTCACCGAACGCTCCCGCGTCGCGATGCCGGAGACCGGCATCGGCTTCGTCCCCGACGTGGGCGGGACGTACCTCCTCGCGCTCGCGCCCGGCGAGCTCGGCACCCACCTGGCCCTGACGGGCGCCCCCGTCGGCGCCGCCGACGCGCTGCTCTGCGGCCTCGCCGACCACTTCGTACCGTCCGAACGACTCGCAGCGCTGGTCGCGGACCTGGCCCGGGCGCCCGTACACGACGCCCTCGCCCCGTACGTCGGCCCGGCCCCGGACGGCGAACTCGCCTCCCACCGCGAGTGGATCGACCACTGCTACGCGGCCGACACGGTGGAGGAGGTCATGGCCCGGCTCCTCGCCAGTGGCGTCCCGGCGGCGAAGGAGGCCGCGGCCACCCTGGCCGCCAAGTCGCCCACGGCCCTGAAGGTCACGCTGGCCGCGCTGCGCAGTGCCCGCCGGCTCGGACCGCTGGAGCGCGTACTGGAGCAGGAGTACCGCGTCTCCTGCGCGGCCCTGTCCTCGCCCGACCTGGTCGAGGGCATCCGCGCCCAGGTCATCGACAAGGACCGCGCCCCCCGCTGGTCACCCGCCCGGCTCGCCGAGGTGACGGAGGCCGACACGGCCCGCTACTTCGCCCCGCTCGGCGACCACCACGAGCTGGCCCTCGCCTCGACCGATTCCTTCCAGGAGGTGCCCTGGTGACCACCGTCATCGCATTCGTCGGCCTCGGCCACATGGGCGGCCCGATGGCCGCCAACCTCGTCGCGGCCGGTCACCGGGTGCTCGGCTTCGACCTCGTCCCCGACGCCCTGGCCACCGCATCCGCGGCGGGGGTGGAGATCACGGACTCCGCGCGGGCCGCGGCGGCCGAGGCGGACGTGGTGATCACCATGCTGCCCGCGGGCCGGCACGTCCTCGCCCTCTACCGGGACGAGGGGCTGCTCGCGGCCGCGAAGCCCGGCACCCTGTTCGTCGACTGCTCCACCATCGACGTCGCCGACGCCCGCGCCGCACATGAACTGGCCGTCGCCGCCGGGCAGCGGGCGCTCGACGCACCGGTTTCGGGCGGCGTGATGGGCGCCGAGGCGGCCACGCTCACCTTCATGGCCGGCGGTGGCGAGGCCGAATTCGCCCGGGCCGAGCCGCTCCTGGCCGCCATGGGCAAGAAGGCGGTGCACTGCGGGGGAGCGGGCGCCGGACAGGCCGCGAAGATCTGCAACAACATGATCCTCGGCATCTCGATGATCGCCGTCAGCGAGGCCTTCGTCCTCGGCGAAAGCCTCGGCCTGTCCCACCAGGCGCTCTACGATGTCGCCTCCACCGCCTCCGGCCAGTGCTGGGCGCTCACCACCAACTGCCCCGTCCCCGGCCCGGTCCCGGCCAGCCCCGCGAACCGCGACTACCGGCCCGGATTCGCCGCCCCGCTGATGGCCAAGGACCTCGGACTCGCCGCCAACGCCCTGCGCGCCGGCGGCATCGACGCCGGACTCGGCCTGCGCGCGGCCGAGATGTACGCCGCGTTCGCCGAAGCGAGCGGCGCCGCACAAGACTTCTCCGGCATCGTCCACGTCCTGCGCGACGCGGCGGCCGAAGCACCGAAGGGAACCACCCCGTGACCGAGACCACCGACCACGAGACGATCCTCGTCGAGCGCAAGGGCCGCACCGCCCTGCTCACCCTGAACCGGCCCAACGCGCTCAACGCGCTCAACCTCCAGGTGATGAACGAGGTCGTGGCCGCCACCGAGGCCCTCGACCGCGACCCGGACATCGGCTGCATCGTCCTCACCGGCTCCGCGAAGGCCTTCGCGGCCGGCGCCGACATCAAGGAGATGCGCCCGCAGAGCTACATGGACATGTACCTCAGCGACTGGTTCACCGCCTGGGACCGCCTCGGGAACCTGCGCACGCCCACCGTGGCGGCCGTCTCCGGCTACGCCCTCGGCGGCGGCTGCGAACTGGCCATGCTCTGCGACATCCTGCTCGCCTCCGACACCGCCGTCTTCGGCCAGCCGGAGATCAAGCTCGGCGTGATCCCGGGCATCGGCGGCTCCCAGCGCCTGACCCGGGCCGTCGGCAAGGCCAAGGCCATGGAACTGTGCCTGACCGGCCGCACCATGGACGCCGTCGAGGCCGAACGCGCCGGGCTGGTCTCCCGCATCGTCCCGGCCGACGAGCTGCTCGCCGAGGCCCTCGCCGTCGCCGAGACCGTCGCGGGGATGTCCGCGCCGGTCGCGATGATGGCCAAGGAGGCGGTGAACCGCGCCTTCGAGACCACCCTCGCCGAGGGCGTCCGCTTCGAACGCCGCCTGTTCCACGCGGTGTTCGCCACCGCCGACCAGAAGGAGGGCATGTCCGCCTTCGCGGACAAACGCCCCCCGCACTTCACCCACCACTGACCCCCCGCCCCACCGGCTGTGCGCTCTCGGGCTAGTGCGGGCGCGCCGGCGGGAAAAAGGGGGGTCCGGGACGGTCATAGCTTCGGGGGGTGCCGCCGCGGGGGAACGCGGCGGCGCCCTTCGACCGTTCCGAGAGGACGCACCATGTTCGACATCAACCAGGTTCACGCCGGCCCGAGCGGGGACCTGCTCACGCCCGACAACTCCGTGATGGTCTTCGTCGACCACCAGCCGCAGATGTTCTTCGGCGTCGGCAGCGGCGACCGTACCGCCGTCGTCAACGCCACCGTCGGGCTCGCCAAGGCGGCGCGGGCGTTCGACGTGCCCGCCGTGCTCACCACCGTCGCCGCCGAGTCCTTCTCCGGGCCGATCCTGCCGCAGCTCGCCGAGGTGTTCCCCGGTCACGAGGTCATCGACCGCACCTCCATGAACGCCTGGGAGGACGAGGCGCTCGTCGCGGCCGTCAAGGCGACCGGCCGCCGGAAGATCATCCTGGCCGGCCTGTGGACCGAGGTCTGCCTCGTCCTGCCCGCGCTGTCCGCGCTGGAGCAGGGCTACGAGGTCTACGTCGTCTCCGACGCGTCCGGCGGCGTCAGCCCCGCCGCCCACGAGCACGCCGTCCAGCGCATGCTCGCCGCCGGCGCCGTCCCCGTGACCTGGATCCAGGTGCTGCTGGAGCTCCAGCGCGACTGGGCCCGCGAGGAGACGTACGGGGCCGTCATGGAGGTCGTCAAGGAGCACGCCGGCGCCTACGGCCTGGGCGTCGTCTACGCGCAGGCCGTCATCGGCGCACACGCGGCGGGCTGAGCCGCGTTGGACACCGGCCTGCTGATCCTGCGGCTCGCGGCCGGCCTGCTCATCGCGGGCCACGGAGTGCAGAAGGTCAGCTCCCACCTCGGCGGGAAGGGGCTCACGGGCGGCACCGAGGAGTTCCGCGCCGACGGGTTCCGCGGCGGAGCCCTCACCGCTCTCGCCGCCGGGACGGGCCAGATCGGATCGGGCCTGCTGCTGGCCCTCGGGTTCCTGACCCCGCTCGCCGCCACCGGCGCCATCGGGGTCATGACCGTGGCCCTCACCGTCAAACGGCGCAACGGCCTGTGGGTGCAGAACGACGGCTACGAGTACCCCCTGTTCCTCATCGTCACGGCCACGGCCCTCGCCGCGACGGGCCCCGGCGCGTGGTCGCTCGACGCCGCGACCGGGCTGACCCCGTACGCGCCCTGGTGGTCCGCGTTCGCGGTGGCCGCCGGCGCCGGCAGCGGGCTGCTGACCCGGCTCGTCCTGCACCGCGCCGCCCCCGCGCCCGGGCACTGAGCGCCCCGGCACACCGACCGGTCCGGCCGTCCGCGTACACCCCCTTGCCCGGACGGCCGGGCCTTCCACCACCTCCCGACCAGGAGCACCATGCGACCCGCACCCACCACCGCGCCCGGGCAACCCGGGGGCGGCCAGCCGCTGCTGCACCAGAAGGGCGCCGAGACCCAGCCCTTCGGAACCTTGAAGCAGCTCCCGATCGGCCTCGGCCACGACACCCGCATGTACGCCGGACAGCGGCTGAACCGGGTGCTCGCCGACACGCAGATCCTGTACTCCCTCTACAAGAAGCACCACTGGCTGATGCGCGGCGCCACCTTCTACGCGCTGCACCTGATGCTGGACGAGCACGCCGAGCGGCAGCTCGCCATCGTCGACGCGCTCGCCGAGCGGATCCAGAGCCTCGGCGCGGTCGCCGTCGGCGACCCCCGCCACGTCGCCGAGCTCACCTCGATCCCGCGCCCGCCGGACGGCGTCGAACCCGTCCCCGTCATGCTGTCCCGGCTCCTCGACGCCCACGAGCGGATCCTCGTCGACGCCCGGGACGCCGCCTCCCGGATCGCGGCCGAGGGCGACGAGGGCAGCAACGACCTGCTGATCTCCGAGGTCGTCCGCACCGGCGAGGCCCAGGTGTGGTTCCTGGCCGAACACCTCGTCGACACGCCGCTGGTCCGCGCCTGATGGACGACACGTACGACGTCGTCGTGATCGGCGCCGGCCCCGGCGGCGAGGTCCTCGCCGACCGGATCGTCCGGGCCGGTCTGACCGCCGCCGTCGTCGAGGCCGAAGCCGTCGGCGGCGAATGCTCCTACTGGGCGTGCGTGCCCAGCAAGGCCCTGCTGCGGCCGGGCGCCGCCCTGGAGTCGGCGCGCTCGGTCGCCGGCGCCCGGGAGGCGGTCACCGGAGCACTCGACCCCGCCGCCGTCCTGGCCCGGCGCGACCGGTTCACCGCCCGGGGCGACGACAGGGGCCAGGCCGACTGGCTGCGCGGCGCGGGCATCACCCTCGTACGGGGCCACGGACGGCTCGCGGGCGAGCGCCGGGTCGCGGTCACCACGGCCGCGGGAGGGCTCCGTACGCTCTCGGCCCGGCGCGCGGTCGTCCTCAGCCCCGGCACGGAGGCCGCCCGGCCGTCCGCCCCGGGGCTGGACGGGATCGGCGCGTGGACCAACCGGGAGGCCACCGCGGCCGAGGCGGTGCCCGCCCGGCTCGTCGTCATCGGCGGCGGAGTGGTGGCGTGCGAGATGGCCACCGCCTGGGCCTCGCTCGGCTCGGCGGTCACCCTGCTCGTCCGCGACCAGGCCCTGCTGAACGGCTGGGAGCCCTGCGCCGCCGAGGAGGTCGCCCGGGGCCTGACCGGCCTGGGGGTCACGATCCGGTTCGGGGTCTCGGCGACCCGGGCCACCCGCGACGCCCGGACCCGGGCCGTGACCGTGGAGACGGACGACGGCGCCGCCCTCGTCTGCGACGAGGTGCTCCTCGCCGTCGGCCGGCGGCCGCGCACCGCGGACCTGGGACTCGACAGCGTCGGCCTGCCCGCCGGCTCCTGGCTCCCGGTCGACGACACCTGCCGCGTCACCTCCCTGGACGGGGACTGGCTGTACGCGGTCGGCGACGTGAACGGCCGCGCGCCGCTGACCCACATGGCCAAGTACCAGGCCCGGGCCTGCGCCGCCGCCATCGCCGAACGCGCGGCGGGCCGCCGCGCCGACACCGGGCGGTGGCAGCCCTGGAGCGCCCACGCCGACGGGGTCGCCGCCGCGCAGGCCGTCTTCACCCGCCCCGAGATCGCCCGCGTCGGGCTCACCGAACGCGCCGCGCGGGACGCCGGGATGGCGGTGCGCGTCGTCGAGTACCGCATCGACGACGTCGCCGGAGCCGCGCTGTACGCCGACGGCTACCGGGGCCACGCCAAGCTCGTGATCGACGAGACCCGCGGGGTGGTCGTGGGCTGCACCTTCACCGGACCGGCCGCCACCGAGCTGATCCACACCGCCACCGTCGCCGTCGTGGGGGAGGTGCCGATCGAACGCCTGTGGCACGCCGTCCCGGCGTTCCCCACGGTCAGCGAAGTGTGGCTGCGGCTGTTCGAGGCCTACGGCCTCTGAGGCGCCGTCATCCCCCCGCACCCCGCACCCCGCGTACCACCACGACAACGAAGGAGCACCACCATGCCGTTCATCAAGGTCGCCGAAGGCAACAGCGCGCCCGTCGAGCTGTACTACGAGGACCACGGCACCGGAGCGCCCGTCGTACTGATCCACGGCTGGCCGCTGAGCGGGGCCTCCTGGGAGAAGCAGACCGCCGCGCTGCTCGACGCCGGCCACCGCGTCATCACGTACGACCGGCGCGGCTTCGGCCGCTCCGACCAGCCCGCCGACGGCTACGACTACGACACCTTCGCCTCCGACCTGAACGAGGTCCTCACCGCGCTCGACCTGCGGGACGCCGTGCTGGCCGGCTTCTCCATGGGCACCGGCGAGGTGACCCGCTACCTCGGCACGTACGGCTCCGAGCGCATCGCCAAGGCCGTCATGATCGGGGTCGTCCCGCCGTTCCTCCTCGCCACCGACGACAACCCCGGCGGCGTCGACGCCGGAGTGTTCCGGGGCATCGAAGAGGGCATCAAGGCCGACCGGTTCGCCTTCATGACCGCCTTCTTCGCCGACTTCTACAACGCGGACGTACTGGGCGGCGAGCGCATCAGCGAGCAGGCCCTCCAGGCCGGCTGGAACGTGGCCGTCGGCGCCTCCGCCAAGGGCACCCTCGACTGCGTCCAGGCCTGGCTGACGGACTTCCGCGAGGACCTGCCCCGCATCGACGTCCCCACCCTGATCATCCACGGCGACGCCGACCGCACCCTGCCCATCGACGCCACGGCGATCCCGCTGGCGAAGGCCATCGCGGGCGCCCGGCTGGAGGTCATCGAAGGCGGCCCGCACGGCCTGACCTGGACCCACGCCGCCGAGGTCAACGCCGCGCTCCTCGCGTTCCTGCGCTGATGCCCCGCGAAGGGCCACGGCGGCGCGCGCCTCACACACCGTGTCCCTTCGCGCACCCACAGTGGTCGACGGTGTGATCCTGGACGCGGTCCGCGCCACCCGCCGGCCCGCCGACCTCCCCCGTCCGTCCCCCGAAACCCCCACGCACCCGAAGGAGATCCCCGCCATGCCGAACCAGCCGGTCCTCGAAACCGCCGCCCAGGCCTTCGCCGACGCCACCGCCCAGCCGCCGTTCCTCTACGAGATCCCGCCCGCCGAAGGCCGCAAGGCCGTGGACGGGGTCCAGAGCGGCGAGGGCGTCACCCTGCCCGACGTCGACGAGGAATGGATCACCGTCCAGGGCGGCCCCGCAGGCGACGTCCGCACCCGGATCGTCCGCCCCCGCGGCGCCACCGGCCCGCTCCCCGTCATCCTCTACATCCACGGCGCGGGCTGGGTCTTCGGCAACGCCCACACCCACGACCGCCTCGTCCGCGAACTCGCCGTCGGCACCGGCGCGGCCGTGGTCTTCCCCGACTACGCCCTCTCGCCCGAGGCCCGCTACCCCGTCGCCATCGAGCAGAACTACGGCGTCGCCCAGTGGATCGCCCGCGAGGGACACCACAAGGACCTCGACGGCACCCGGATCGCCGTCGCGGGCGACTCGGTCGGCGGGAACATGAGCGCCGCCCTCACCCTCATGGCCAAGCAGCGCGGCGACGTGAGCATCGTCCACCAGGTCCTCTTCTACCCGGTCACCGACGCCGCCTTCGACACCGAGTCCTACCAGCAGTTCGCCACCGGCTACTTCCTGCGCCGCGACGCCATGCGGTGGTTCTGGGACCAGTACACGACGGACGAGGCCGAGCGCGCCCAGATCACCGCCTCCCCGCTGCGCGCCTCCCTCGACCAGCTCACCGGGCTGCCGCCCGCCCTCGTCATCACCGCCGAGGCCGACGTGCTGCGCGACGAGGGCGAGGCGTACGCCGCCAAGCTGCGCGCCGCCGGAGTCCCGGTCACCGCGCTGCGCGTGCAGGGCACGATCCACGACTTCGTCATGCTGAACCCGCTGCGCGAGACGCACGCCGCGGAACTCGCCATCGGCCTCGCCACCGCCACTCTGCGCAAGGCCCTCGCATGACCGGCATACCGGGCGCCGCCGGCCCGGCGAGCATGCCCGTGGCCGGCATCTTGCCGGCCCCGGACCCGCGCCGGCCGGCGGCCGACCTCCTCGTCCGCAACGCGAAGGTGTTCACCGGCGACCCCGACCGCCCCGAGGCCCGCGCCGTCGCCGTCCGCGACGGCCGGGTCGTGGCCCTCGGCGACGACCACGACCTCGCGGCCTTCGTGGGCCCGGCGACCAAGGTCGTGGACGCGCTGGGCCGCCGGGTGGTGCCCGGGCTGAACGACTCGCACCTGCACGTCATCCGGGGCGGCCTGAACTACGTACTGGAACTGCGCTGGGACGGCGTCCGCAGCCTGCGCCGGGCCCTGGCCATGCTGCGCGAGCAGGCCGGCCGCACCCCCAAGGGGCAGTGGATCCGGGTCGTCGGCGGCTGGACCGCCGAGCAGTTCGCGGAACGCCGGATGCCGACCGTGGCCGAGCTGAACGCGGCCGCGCCCGACACCCCGGTGTTCGTCCTGCACCTCTACCAGTCGGCGCTGATGAACCGGGCCGCCGTCCGGGCCGCCGGATTCACCCGCGAGACCCCCGACCCGCGCGGCGGACAGATCGTACGGGGCCGGGACGGCGAACCGACCGGGGTCCTGCTGGCCGCGCCCGGCGCCCTCGTCCTCTACTCCACCCTGGCCAAGGCGCCGACCCTGGACCCGGCCGACCAGCGGACCTCGACGCGGCACTTCCTGCGCGAGCTCAACCGCTTCGGGCTCACCTCGGCGGTCGACGCCGCCGGCGGGTTCCAGAACTTCCCCGACAACTACGCCACCGTCATCGACCTGGCCCGGTCGGGGGAGCTGTCGCTGCGCATCGCCTACCACCTGTTCCCGCAGACCGCCGGGCAGGAACTCGCCGACCTGAGGCGCTGGACCGAGACGGTGCGGCCCGGGGACGGCGACGAGTGGCTGCGCCTGAACGGGGCCGGCGAGAACCTGACCTGGGCGGCCGCCGACTTCGAGAACTTCTCCGAGCCCAGGCCCGAACTCGCCGGGGGCTACGAGGCCGAGTTCGAACAGGCCGTGCGGCTGCTGCTGGAGAACGGCTGGGGCTTCCGGCTCCACGCCACCTACGACGAGACGATCCGCCGCGATCTGGACGTCTTCGAGAAGCTCGCCGCCGAGGGCCTCTTCCCCGGCGGCAACCGCTGGCTCTTCGACCACGCGGAGACCGTCTCGGGCGCCAGCCTGGACCGGATCGCGGCCCTGGGCGGCGCCGTCTCCGTCCAGAACCGGATGTCCTTCCAGGGCTCCGCGTTCCTCGACCGGTACGGGGCCGGGGCCACCTCCCACACCCCGCCGGTCCGCGCCATGCTGGAGCGGGGCCTGACCGTCGCCGCGGGGACCGACGCCACGCGCGTGTCCTCGTACAACCCGTGGGTCTCGCTGCACTGGCTGGTCACCGGCCGCACCGTCGGAGGCACGCCGCTCTACCCGGCCGCGAACCTGGTCGACCGGGAGACGGCCCTCGGCCTGTACACCCGCGGCGGGGCCCGGCTGACCGGCGAGGAGGACGTCAAGGGGACGCTGCGGGAGGGCTGTTACGGGGACCTCGCGATCCTGTCGCAGGACTACTTCACCGTGCCCGAGGCGGCCATCGCGGACATCGAGGCCGTGCTGACCGTCGTCGGCGGCCGGATCGTCTACGCGAGCGCCGAGTACGAGGGCCTCGACGAGGCCGTCCCGCCCGTCAGCCCGGCGTGGAGCCCCGTGGCCCACTTCGGCGGGTACCAGGCGGCGGGCGCCCGCCAGGCGGACCTGATGTCCGAGGCGGTCGCCGAATCCGAGCGGCACCGGCTGTGGCGCGTCGCGCGCGGCACCGCGGCGGCCGATACGGCGCCGCCCTTCGTCGACCCGTGCTTCACGCACTGAACAGGGGAACCCAGCAGATGAGTACGGAACCCGGCGAGACCCCCGGGCGGCGCTTCGAACCGGACCTGCGGTCGATGACCCGGATCAACCTGCGGCCCATCGCCTCGCCGATGCCGCTGGGCTTCTTCACGGTCGCGATCGCCTCGGTGATGACGGGCTGCATGCAGCTCGGGGTCTTCGAGGCCGCCGACCGGCGCGCCGTCGCCCTGTGCGTCCTGCCCGCGTTCGCCCTGCAACTCCTGGTGAGCGTGCTGGCCTTCGGGGCCCGGGACGTGATCGCGGCGACCCTGATGGGCACCTTCGCCGGCAGCTGGCTGGCGTACGCCCTGGTGACGGGCAGCGGCGCGGCCGGCGGGCCGCGCGTGCTCGGCGTGTTCAACCTGGCGTTCCTGTGCTTCGGGGCGCTGATGGCCGCCGTGACCCGGCCCAAGCGGGCGCTGTGGCTCGTCCTGGTGGTCTCCCTGCCCCGCTGGGCGGCCACGGGGCTGGCCGGGCTGACCGGCGCGGAGTGGCTCGCCCTGACCTCCGGGGCCCTCGGGCTGGCGGTCGCGCTGGTCGCCACGTACGCGGCGTACGCCCTGATGCTGGAGGACATGCGCAGCGAGGAGGTGCTGCCCATCGGCCGCAGCGGTCCCGCCCACACGGCGGTCGAGGGCGACCTGGCGGTGCAGCTGCGCAACCTGGAGCGCCAGGCGGGAGTGCGCCGCACGCTGTGAGGCCCGCCGCGGCGGTGCCCGGGCCGCGTCCGGTCCGGGCGCCGCCGCGCCGCCGGACCCCGTGTTCTTGAGCGCGATGGCGGTGATCGCCTTGATGCGCCGCCCTCTCCTGCCCGGCCGTGCACGACCTCCTGCGCCGGGGCGCGCCTTCGGGGGCGGGCGATGGCCGATAGTGGTGCGATCCGGTAACCGGTGTCCCCAATTCCGCACCTATCGCACGTCATGTACGCGCCAATCGTGCCTCCGTGGCCCCGAGGGTCCGTCCGGTACCGCACGCCCCGTCCGACACCCTGTGTGGACTGCCCGTATACTTTACGTGATCATCCATCACGGGTTCACCGCGAGAGCTTCACAGGGCACACACTTCCGGCCGTTCCGCGCCTGCGGCCTCCCGGCGGGGGCAGACGGCGCGCGCGTGCGCTGCCTAGCCTCCCGGGCTATGAGATCACCTCTGAAGAGCCGCCTCGGCCTCGCCACCGTCCTCGCCTTCGTCCTGGCCCTGTTCGGCCTCGCGCCCGCCGCGAGCGCCGACCCCGCGCCGGCCGCCCTGACGTTCTCCAGCAGCAGTGCCACCACCACCCCCGGCGGCACCGTGAACCTCTCCATGACGATCACCAACAACAAGACCTACGACATCTGGTTCGTCTACCAGACCATCAGCCCCACCTGGCTCACCACGCAGCGCCCGGACCTGAAGTACAGCTTCACCGGCTGTAGCCTCGCCACCCCCACCGGTGCCGCCTCCTGTTCCGGTGTCGGTCCGTCCGACCTCGGCGGCAACTACGGCGCCACCATCCCGCCCGGCCAGAGCCGCACCGTCACCCTGACCCTCCAGGTCGCCGCCGACTCCGGCTGCAACGGCAACATCGGCTTCTACTCGTACTACTACGCCGAGTTCAGCGACAGCTCCAGCACCAGTGGCGGCCCGGCCTTCACGCCCGAGACGCGCGTACTCTGCGCCTGACGCACTGTCCAGTCGTCACGCCCCGGATGGCCTGAAATCGCCGGAAGGCGCCCACCCGGCTTGGCCTGGACCACTGGAACCCGGCCCGGCGGACCGTCCCGGTCCGCCGGGGTGCCGGTGGTGTGTGAACCCTCAACGAGCCCTCCCGCGCGCCCCGTTGTCCACCTGCGTTTTTCCGTCGGTTTTCGCAACACCACCACGAAAGCTACACAGAGGCACCACTATGTGACGCGACGGATGCGTCGACGACTGGTTTCTGAGGGGGACACCGGCGTCACGCAAGGGGGAGCGTCCGCTTCGCGCGCGCTGCGCTCACCCCTGCCCGGGGAGGGGACTTTCACCGCATGAAGCGAAGCACTCGCACCGCCGTGTTAACGGTGGGCGCGCTCATCGCCGCCCTCGGCCTGCCGACCGCCGCGGCACACGCCGACACCACCACGCCCCGCGTCGATCTGCGGGTGCTGGTCGTGACCGACGGCGGTCCGGCCGTCCAGGCCATCACGGCGGAACTGGACTCGACGGGAACGCCGTACACACAGGTCGACCTCACCCGGTCGGACCGGTCCACGATCGACCCGGCGTTCCTCGCCGACACCGTGGACGGCCGGCCGCGCGCCAAGTACCAGGCCGTCGTCCTGCCCAACGACAACCCGTTCACGGCGGGCTCCGCCGAGATGACGGCCCTGACGGCCTACGAGCAGACCTACGCGATCCCGCAGGTCGACGCGTACACCTACGCGCGCCCCCAGGTCGGCCTCCAGTACTTCGTCGCCGGCGGCTACGCGGGCAGCGTCGACGGCGCGCAGGCCGCGATCACCACCGCCGGCCGCTCCGGCCCGTTCGGCTACCTCGAAGGAGCGGTGCCCTTCGAGGACAACTCGCCTTCAGTGGGCGAGAGTTACGCCTACCTCGCACAGCCCGCTCCCGGCGCGGACTTCACCCCGTACGTCGACGCGCCCATCCCGGGCTCGTCGCGGCGCGGGTCGCTCGTCGGCGAGTACCGGCACGACGGACGGCGCGAACTCGTCGTGACCTTCGTGTACAACCGCTACCAGCAGCAGTACCGGCTGCTCGCCCGCGGCATAGTCGAGTGGATGACCGGCGGCGTGCACCTGGGCTCCACCCGCAACAACTTCTCCGTCCACGTCGACGACGTGTTCGCCGCCGACGACCGCTGGGACACCCAGCTCAACTGCACCCCCGGTGACGTCGACTGCGCGAACGGCGCGGGCACGCCCAACCCGATCCGCATGACGGCCGCGGACGCCGAGTACGCCAAGACCTGGCAGGCCGCCCACGGGATCACCCTCGACATGGTCTACAACGGCGCCGGCAGCCTCGACCAGCGCGAGGACCACAACGGCGTCGACGAACTCGCCGACAAGCTCCAGGCCGACCGGAGCGCGTTCCGCTGGGTCAACCACACCTATACGCACGCCTTCCTCGGCTGCGAGCAGGACATCAGCGTGGTGCCCTGGAAGTGCGCCACCAACCCGGGCGGCAGCACCAAGTGGGTCAGCCGGACCGCCATCGACGACGAGATCGTCCTCAACCGCGTCTGGGGCCAGAGCCTCGGGCTGCCCCTGGAGAACGACGAACTGGTCACCGGCGAGCACTCCGGCATGGCGGTCCTGCCGCAGCAGACCCAGGACAACCCCAACCTCGCCCTGTCCCTGACCGGCAACGGCGTCAAGTGGCTCGCCTCCGACAACTCCCGGGACCCCGAGCAGCGTCAGGTCGGCTCGGCCGCCACCGTCGCCCGCTACCCGATGAACGTCTACTACAACGTCGGGAAGGCCGCCGAGGCGGTCGACGAGTACAACTGGATCTACACCTCCCGGGCCCAGGGCGGCAGCGGGATCTGCGAGGACCACGCGGACACCACCACCTGTCTGCCCGCGCCCCTCGCCACCGCCACCGGATACGCCGGCCACATCGTGCCGCTGGAGATCCGCACCGCCCTCGGGCACGTGCTCGCGGGCGACCCGAAGCCGCACTTCATCCACCAGTCCAACCTGGCCGAGGAACGCCTCGCGTACCCGGTGCTGAACGGCGTCATCGAGGGCTACGACGCCCTGTTCGCCGCCAACACGCCCCTGGTGAACCAGCGGATGAAGGACATCGGCACCGAACTCCAGCGCCGCGCCGCCTGGAAGTCCGCCCTCCAGGCCGGCCAGGTCAGCGCCTACCGCATCGGCGACAGCGTCACCGTCACGGCTCCGAACGGCGTCGCGGTCACCGCGACCCTGCCCACCGGCAGCCGGATCGGCGGCGCCGCCTACGGCAGCCCGTACGCGGGCCAGGTCTCCGGCTGGACCGGCTCGACCGGCACCCCGCTGGCCTTCGCCCTGCCGTCGTCGGCCCCCGCGGCCCCGACCGCCGCGGCGCCCGCCGCCCGGCCGGCTCCGGCCACCGCCCCCGCCCCGGGCACCCGCGTCCCCGCCGCCGTGCGCGAGCGCGGCTCCTCGGACGCCGCCCGGAGCTGACCGGCGCACGCGCGTCCCGGCCGCCTCGGCGCGGCCGGGACCGGACCGGCCCACCCCACACACACCGCCGTGGAGCACACCCATGCACGTTCACCACGGCGCGCGACGCCCCGGCGCGGCGCGCGTCACCCTGCTCACCGAAGGCACCTATCCCCACAGTCACGGCGGTGTCAGCGTCTGGTGCGACCAACTCGTCCAGGGCATGCCCGACTTCGACTTCGACGTCATCGCGGTCACCGGAACCGGCCGCGAACCCGTGGTCTGGGACCTGCCCGGTCACGTCGTGGGCGTCCGGCCCGTCCCGATGTGGGGCGACCCGCCGGAGGGCCACGCCCCCCGGGGTCGCGCCCACCGCCGGCTGTCCGCCGTCTACGAACAGTTCCTGACCTCGCTGCTCGACCCCTGCGCCGAGGACCGGTTCGGCCCCTCGCTCTACGCGATGGCGCGCGCCGCCGCCGACGGGGCCCTCAGCCCCTTCCTCCGCGGCGACCACGCCATCGCCATCCTGGCGGCGGTCTGGAACCGGCCCGGCATCGCCGCGCGCGAGGCCAGGCCGACCCTGCGCGACGCGCTGACCGCGACCTCACTGCTGGAACACGCCCTGCGCCCGCTGGCCGCCCCGCCGCCGCAGCACGGGGTGGCGCACGCCGTCAGCGGCGGCGTCGCCGTCCTCCCCGGGCTGGCCGGGCTGGACCGGTACGAGGTGCCCCTGCTCCTGACCGAACACGGCGTCTACCTGCGCGAGCGCTACCTCGGGTACCGCACCGCCCCGTACCGCTGGCCCGTGAAGGCCGTCGTCCTCGGCTTCTTCCGGCTGCTGGCCGAGGAGAGCTACCGCAGGGCCGCGCTGATCACCCCCGGCAACCGCTACAACCGGCTGTGGGAGGAACAGGGCGGCGCCGACCCGCAGGCCATCCGTACCGTCTACAACGGCGTCGATCCCGCGGCCTTCCCGCCGGCCGGACCGGAGCCGCAGGCACCCACGCTCAGCTGGGCCGGGCGGGTCGACCCCATCAAGGACCTGGAGACCCTGATCCGCGCCTTCGCCCTCGTCAGGGAGCGCGTGCCCGAGGCCCGGCTGCGCCTGTTCGGCGGCACCCCGCGCGGCGGCGAGGCCTACCGGGAGCGGTGCGAGGCGCTGGCCCGGGACCTCGGACACGCGGACGCCGTGACGTTCGAGGGCCGGGTCGAGGACATCAAGGACGCCTACGCGGCGGGCAACGTCGTGATGCTCTCCAGCATCAGCGAAGGCTTCCCCTTCACCCTCATCGAGGCCATGTCCTGCGGGCGGGCCACCGTGTCCACCGACGTGGGCGGGGTCCGGGAGGCCGTCGGCGACGCGGGTCTCGTGGTCCCGCCGCGCGACCCGGCCGCCATGGCCGAAGCCGCGCTGGAACTGCTGGGCGACGCCCGGCGGCGCGCGGCGATGGGCGAGGCGGCGCGGCTGCGCGTCATCGAGCAGTTCACCCTGCGCCAGACCATCGACACCTTCCGCTCCATCTACCAGGACCTGCCGACGCTCGGCCGGACCCGGCGGACCGCCGCCGTCCGTTCCGTGGCGCCCGTACCGGCCGGCCCGGCGCCCGTCGCCGCGCACGCCGCGCATGCCGCCGGGGCCTTCACGCCCGCACCGGCGATCCGGCTGGGGGCGACGGACGGACCGTCACCGCGCGCCGCCCAGGCAACGTCCGTCACCGGCACGGGGAGTCTGGCCGGATGAGCGGACCCATGGCACTCGAACCCGGCGGAACGGAACAGGACACGCTGGCGCTGCGGCTGGCCGACACCCGCAGACGCGTCCCCCGCCGGCTGCCCGCCGACGCCACCCTCACCCTGCGGCTGCCCGGCTTCGGCCCGAACGAGGAAGAGGTCAGCCGGCTCGCCGCCGAACTCGCCGACCGCGTCGGCCCCGCCGTCCACCCGTACGAGGTGGCCGCCCTGCTGGAGGCCGACGGCCTCTCCGCCGACATGATCCGGCAGCGGTACGGGCACCCCAACATCTTCTCCCTCGCGGCCGCCCTGTACGAACGGGTGCCCCGCGTCTTCCCCGAGCCCGCCGCGACGCCCGACCCCTGGCGGCCGGACCACGTGCGCTGCCTGCTGCGCGGCGTGCTCTTCGCCCTCCCCGGGCTGGCGTACCTGCTCACCGCACCCCTGTGGCACCCCGGCCGGCACGCCGCCGCGCTGATCGTCGCCGGCGTCATCTCGTGGGCCTGGGGACAGGCCCTCGGCCACCGGGCCTACCTGCGGATGGTGGCCGGGCAGCGCGAGGCCGGCCGGACCCTGCTGGTGGGAGCCCCGGCCGGGGCCGCCGCCGCCACCGCCGGCGCCGCGCTGGCCGCCTGGGGCGGAGCCGTGACCTGGGCGGCGGCCGCCCAGTCGCTCTACCTGGCGGCCGCGGGCGTCCTGCTCGTGCTGGGCCGGGAGCGGCTGCTGCTGGCCGCGCTCACCCCGCTGATCGCCGGCGCCGCCGTACTGCCCTGGTGGGAGCCGGGCCCGCTGCTGCGCACCGGCCTCCCGGCGCTGGCGCTCGCCGCCACGCTCGCCGCGGCCGGCCGGGCGCTGCGCGCCGCCCACACCGCCCCCGCCGCGGCCGGGGAGGCGGGGGCCCGGCCACCGCTGCGGCGGTCCCTCCCGTACGGGCTGTTCGGGCTGGCGGCTGCCGTACTGGTGCTGCTGGAGGGCCGGCAGGCGCCGTACGCGGTGATCGCGCTGACCGTCAGCATGGGGCCCGCCGAATGGCTGCTCTACCGCTTCCGCGGACTGTCGGCCACCGCCCTCGGCGCGGCCGCGACACCCCTCGGCTTCCTGCTGCGATCGGCCGGAGTGCTGGGCCTGTGCCTGTTCTCCTACGTCCTGCTCCTGCTGCCCGTGGCCCTGCTGACCGGCGCCGCGCCGGCCGCGCTGCTGCTGCTCGCGGCCACCCTGTGGACCGCACTGCTGCTCCAGGCCTTCGGGGTGGGCTGGCCGCCGGCCGTGGTCTGCCTGACGGCCGCCGCGGCGGCGGGCGCGGTCACCTTCCTCGCGCCGGTACGGGGCCCGCTGATCCTGCCGCTGTGCTGCGGCGCCGCCGCGCTGTGCCTCGCCGGATGCGCGCTGTGGGTCCTCGGCCGCCCCGCCCGGCACGCCTGATCTCCCGTCCGAACACCCGTCAACCAACAAGAAGGAAACCTCAGTTGACCACCGCACCGCTCGCCGCCGTCACCGGAGCCGAGGGCTTCATCGGCTCCCACCTCACCGAGGCCCTGGTCGCCCGTGGTCATCGGGTCCGCGCCATGGCCCAGTACAACTCCTTCTCCTCGTACGGCTGGCTGGAGACGCTGGCCCCCGACGTCCTCGACCAGGTGGAGATCGTCCTCGGTGACGTCCGCGACCCCGGCTCCGTCCGGGGCCTGCTCGAAGGCGCCGAATCCGCCTACCACCTGGCCGCGCTCATCGCGATCCCGTACTCCTACCGGGCGCCGCACAGCTACGTCGACACCAATGTCACCGGCACCCTCAACGTGCTGGAGGCCGTCCGCGCGCTGGGCACCCCGCGCCTCGTGCACACCTCCACCAGCGAGACCTACGGCACCGCCCAGACCGTGCCGATCACCGAGGACCACCCCATCAACACCCAGTCCCCGTACGCCGCCTCCAAGGCCGGCGGGGACCGGCTGGCCGACAGCTACCACGCCAGCTTCGCCACCCCGGTGGTGACGCTCCGGCCGTTCAACACCTTCGGACCGCGCCAGTCGATGCGCGCCGTGATCCCCACCGTCATCGGCCAGGTGGCGGCCGGGGAACGCGTCATCACCCTCGGTGACCTGCGGCCCACCCGCGACTTCAGCTACGTCAAGGACACCGCGCAGGCCTTCCTCGCGGCGGGCACCGCCCCCGCCGAGCAGGTCGTGGGCCGCACCTTCAACTCCGGCACCGGCGGCGAGATCTCGGTCGGCGACCTGGTCCAGCTGATCGGCAAGGTGATGGACGCCCCGATCGAGGTCCGCGAGGACAGCGAGCGGCTGCGGCCCGCAGCCTCCGAGGTGATGCGGCTGGTCGCCGACGCGAGCCGGCTCACCGCCGCCACCGGCTGGCAGCCCGCGCACACCCTGGAACAGGGCCTCGCGCACACGGTCGAGTTCTTCCGCGACCCGGCCAACCTGGCCCGCTACAAGACCGGCATCTACAACATCTGACCGCCGGGCGTTCCGCCGACGCACACGCACATCCCCACGCCACGCAACGTCCCCCACGCAACCTAGGAGGAGACCCATGTACGCAGTGATCCTGGCGGGCGGCAAGGGCGTTCGGCTCCGGCCCTACACCACGGCCCTGCCCAAGCCGCTCGTCCCCATCGGCGACCAGCACGCCATCCTGGAGATCGTGCTGCGCCAGCTCTCCGCGGCCGGCTTCACCCGCTGCACCATCGCCATCGGCCACCTGGGCGAGATCATCCGGGCGTACGTCGGCGACGGCTCGCAGTGGGGCATGAACATCGACTACGCCACCGAGGAGAGCCCGCTCGGCACCATGGGCCCGCTCCTGAACCTGCGCGACCGGCTCCCCGAGAACTTCCTCGTGATGAACGGAGACGTCCTCACCGACCTGGACTACGCGGACGTGCTGCGCAGCCACGAGGCGTCGGGCGCCCCGCTGACCATCGCCACCTACCCCCGCAAGGTGCACATCGACTTCGGGGTGCTCACCACCGCCGACAGCCGCGTGGTCGGCTTCACCGAGAAGCCCAGCATGGACTACCACGTCTCCATGGGGGTGTACGGGCTCAGCCGGTCCACCCTCGACGGCTACACACCCGGTCTGCCGCTCGGCTTCGACGAACTCGTCATAGACCTGCTCGGCGCCGAGAACCCGCCGCACTCCTACGCCTTCGACGGCTACTGGCTCGACATCGGTCGTCCCGACGACTACGACCGGGCCAACGCCGAGTTCACCAGCCGCAAGTCCTTGCTTCTCAAGGGAGCCTGAGCACGTCATGCGCATTCTCGTCCTGGGCCGAACCGGCTACCTGGGCGCCCACGTCGCCGACCGCCTGCGCGCCCTCCCGGGCGCGCGGGTGTTCGACGGCGGCCGCTCTCCCGACGCCGACTTCGGCGTCGACCTCGCCGCCGACCCGCCCGACCGGCTCGCGGCGGTCCTGGCCGCCGCGGCACCCGACGCGGTGGTCAACTGCGCGGGCGCGACCGGCGGGGACGCCGTGACCCTCGCCGAGGTCAACGCCCGCGGCCCCGCCCTGCTGTGCGCCGCGCTGCACGAAGCGGCGCCCGCGGCGCGCCTGGTCCACCTGGGCTCGGCCGCCGAGTACGGCCCCGGCGAGCCCGACACCCGGGTCGCCGAATGGGCCGCCACCCGCCCCGTCACCCCGTACGGCGCGACGAAACTGGCCGGCACCGTCGCGGTGACCGCCTCCGGCCTGGACGGCGTGGTCCTGCGGGTGGGCAACCCGGTGGGAGCCGGCGCACCGGTCACCGGGCTGCCGGGCCGGATCGCCGCGCTGCTGCGCGGGGCCGGGCAGGACCCTGACGCGGTGCTGCGGCTGGGCGACCTGTCCGCCCACCGCGACTTCGTGGACGTACGCGACGTCGCCCGGGCGGTGGCGCTCACGGTCACGACGCCCGGACCGCTGCCGCCCGTACTGAACATCGGCGCCGGGCGCGCCGTACCGGTCCGCGACCTGGTGCACACCCTGGCCGCCGCGGCGGGGTTCCGGGGGCGGATCGAGGAAGAGGAGGGCGGCTCGGCCCGCTCGTCCCAGGTGTCGTGGCAGTGCTCCGACATCACGGCGGCGGGCGAAGCCCTCGGCTGGCGCCCCGCCCACGGGCTCGGCGACATGCTCGCCGCGCTGTGGGCGGCGACGGCCGCGGAAGGCAGCGGAGCACCGTGAGCCTGCTCGTTCCGCTGTACGTCCACCCGGCCGAGGAACCCGGCCTGTGGCACCGGCTGATCACGGACGCCGCCGGCACCTACGGGGTCGTGCTCAACCCCGCCGACGGACCGGGCACCCGCCCCGACCCGGCGTTCACCGCGGCCGCCGCGGCGCTGCGCGCGGCCGGGGCACGGCTGCTCGGCTACGTGGACACCGACTACGGGGCACGCAACCGGACGCAGATGGTGGACGAGATGCGCCGGCACCAGGAGTGGTACGACGCCGACGGCTGCTTCCTCGACCGGGTGACGGCGACCCCGGACGGGCTCGGCGAATGCCGTCGGCTGGTCCGGTCGCTGCGCCGGCTCGGGGCGGCCACCGTGGTGCTGAACCCGGGCGTCCACCCGACCGCCGGGTACGTGCGCCTCGCCGACCTGACCGTCACCTTCGAGGGGCACTGGTCCACGTACGTCTCGGCCTTCACCAGACCGGCGTGGACGGCGCGTCATCCCCCCGAGCGGTTCTGCCACCTCGTCTACGGGGTACCCGAGGCCCTGATCCCGCTCGCCGTCCGCACCGCGCGCGAACGCGGCGCCGCGGTGTCGGGGCCGGTGACGGGCGAACCGCCCAACCCCTGGAACAAACTGACCCCCGCACTCACCGGGATGGAACGATGAGCCGCACGATACTGGCCCGAGCCGGCCTGCTGACCGCCCTGACGGCCTGCGTCCTGACGGGCTGTTCCACCCCGGACGCCGACGAAACCCCACCCCCGACCGCCCCCGCGGAACCCTCCCGGTCCGCGACCCCGGCACCTTCGGACGGACCGTCACCGGAGGCGTCACAGGGAACACCACCACCGGCAACACCCTCGCAATCCCCGGGGACCTCACCCGCACCACCCGACCAGGCGAAGTCCCGCTGGCACCCGGAACCCGGCCTGGCCTGGCAGTGGCAGCTCGACGGCCGCTCCGACCCCTCGGTCGACGTACCCGTCTACGACATCGACGGCTTCGAGAACTCGGCGGCCGACGTGGCCGTACTGCACCGGGCCGGCCGCAAGGTGATCTGCTACATCAACGTGGGCGCCTGGGAGGACTTCCGCCCCGACCAGGCCGACTTCCCGCGCGCGCTCCTCGGCCGGCCCAACGGCTGGCGCGGCGAACGCTGGCTGGACATCCGCCGCATCGACCTGCTGCGCCCGATCATGGAGAAGCGCTTCGACATGTGCCGGGCCAAGGGCTTCGACGCGGTGGAGCCCGACCTGATGGAGGGCTACGGCAACGACACCGGCTTCCCGCTCACCGCCGACCACCAGCTCGCGTTCAACCGCATGATCGCCGCCATCGCCCACGCCCGAGGCCTCTCGGTCGGCCTCAAGAACGACCTGCCGCAGATCCCGCAACTCGTCGGCGACTTCGACTTCGCGGTCAACGAGGAGTGCGCCCAGTTCGAGGAGTGCGCGTCCCTGACCCCCTTCGTCAAGGCGGACAAGGCGGTCTTCCACGTCGAGTACGAGGGCTCCACCGCCGCCTTCTGCGCCGACTCCCGCCGCCTCAAACTCTCCTCGATGCTCAAGAACCCCGAACTGGACACCTGGCGCAAGCCCTGCTGACGGAGGCAGGGTTGACGCATGGCGATGCGCATGCGGGGCGAGCGGGTACCGACGAGGCCGAGCGAGACCCGCCAGGGGATCGAGTGGCTGACCAATTTCGCCCCGGGTGACACCGCCGCGGCCCAGCTGTTGCTCAACAGCCTGCACGTCGTCTCGGAGACGACGTTCAGGCAGGAACTGTCGGAGCAGCTGAGGTCGACGTTGACGACCGATGCGAACGTGCCGGCGGCTCTGTACAGCGTCCGCTCCTGCCGGCCGACGGACACGATGTTCATCGGCGATGTGTCGCCGCTGGTCTCCAGTGGCGACGGGGGCGGCAGCGAGTTGATCGTTCAGAACATCCTCCGGCCCACGGAGCGGAGTCTGGACACCGCCGTCGTGGCGCGCAGCGCCACGACGATCGACGTCCTCCGGGCGAGGCGTGTCCGGAGCCTCGTGTTCGTCTCCGACTACGCCGGCTCCGGCGAGGAGTGTCTGGCATACGCGCGGGCCTGGCTGCGGAATGCGACGATCCGCAGTTGGCGCTCCCTGAAGCTCGTCCGGCTGCACCTGATGCTCTTCGCGTCGACGACGGCCGGGCTGCGGCGCATCCGCTCCAGTGGGCTCTACGACCAGGTGTCAGTGATCCATCACGGGATGGACTTCGCTTCGATGCAGTGGAGTCGGCAAGAGGCCGAGCGGGTCAGCGAACTGTGCGTGGAGTACGCGCGGCGCCCCGAAGAGGGACTGGGCTGGTCGCGCAGTGGGGGACTCCTCGTGTTCGAGCACACGGTGCCGAACAACCTCCCGGCCATCCTGCGCCAGACAAAGGGACGCACCAGGCGTCCTGACGGACAGTGGGCGCCGTTCTTCATGAACCGCGTGGTCCCGCCGGGACTCATGCGGGAACTCGTCGGATACCGACCCGAATACGATCCGCTCCTGGGGCTGCGCGCTGTGGGGCAGGTGCGACTGGCGCGGGCCGGCGAGCACCACACCCGTGCGCGCGGCGGGATTCGTCATCTCGTCGAGGTGCTGGCCCATGTCGCCAAGGGCCGCAGGCATCCCGAGCAGTTGGCGAGCGCGGTGGCGGTCTCCGTTCCGGCGGCCAGGGAGATCCTCGCGCAAGCCCGCCGGTGGGGCCTCGTGGATGACCAGACCCGGTTGACCGACGCGGGACGGGACGAACTTCGAGCCGCCAAGATCCGTCCACGACAAGTCGTCAGTCGTTTGCGGGGCAGTCAGGAGCCCTACTACCCTGTTGCCCTGCGGGAGAGTCAGTGACGTCTAGCGCGATCGGCGAGGTCATCGCCGAGTCAACGACCCGCACGCGCGGGTCAGGCTGCGGTCGTGAACCGCATGCTGTGGACAAGCTGTCGAACGCCTGGATCTCGCGAGGCGCCGGTGCTCCTACGTGGGCCTGGCGCGCGACTCGCGAGCGCCTGGCGGCATGCACCGAAGGTAGGCCGTCATCGACTCTCCCGCGCGCTACCGGAGCGAAGGCCGACGAAGAGGCGTCCCGTCCGACGTCATCGAAGAGGCGCTGGCGCAGACGCGGCGGCTACAGGGGCGCGATCTCACGCCCGTACTGACCCTGGCGCACCTTGCTCACCAGACGGGCGCACCGTACATCTACCTGCGGGAGATCGTCCAACGGGTCCGGGACCCCTACGCGGAGTTCTCCCGTCCCAAGCGCGAGCCCGGCAAGGCCCGTGTGATCGCCGCACCGGACGGTGTCCTGATGGACGTACAGCGCTGGCTGCTGGCAGGCCTGTTCGGCAGGATCGCGCCCCATCGAGCGAGCTATGCCTATCAACAGGGCCGCTCTGCCGTGCAGTGCGCGCAGCGTCATCTGGGTGCCTCCTGGCTGCTGAAGTTCGACCTGCACGACTTCTTCCACTCCATTGACGAGCGCGCGGTCCAGGCACTCGTCCGGGAGGCCGGCTACAACCGGCTGGTCTCGTTCGAGATCGCCCGCGTCTGCACCCGGCTCCCGGGCGGGAACACCGCGCCGTACACCAGAAGTGCGTACCAGGGCATCCCCACGTACAGAACGGGGACCCTGGGATTCCTTCCCCAGGGAGCCCCTACGAGCGGGGCCATCGCGAACTTGATCGCTCGCACACTGGACGACTCGCTCGTGGCCATCGCCGACCGGTACGACATGACGTACACCCGCTACGCGGACGACATGACGCTCTCCACTTCGCGGAACCTCGACCGCTCCGTCCTCACACGCTGCGTCGCCGAGATCTCGGCAGCGGTGGCAAGGACACGGTTTCGACTCCACAGGAAGAAGACGCGGATCGTCCCGCCGGGCGCCCGCAAGATCGTCCTGGGCCTCCTCGTGGACGGCGACAGGGTCCGGCTGCCCCGCCATACGCGCAGGAGGCTCGAAGACCACGTCCGGGGCACGACGTCCTTCGGCCTCACCGCCCACGTCGCTCATGCCGGATACAGCTCGCTCCAGGGGTTCGTGAACCACATCGACGGCCTGCTGTCCTACGCCCGAGGTGTGGACGCCGCCTGGGCCGACCAACTGAAGGCGAAGTGGGAGGAGGCGATGGCCGCCGAGGGCCTGACCGGCCTGGAACGCCACGCGTGGTGAATGCCCATCTTTACTACTTGGCCCCGACGTGGAACAGCCAGACGTCCAGGCGCTGGTTTCCGGCGGTGGTCGTCTTCTGGAAGACCGCCCCCTTCCTGAGGGGGACGCATACCACTTCCCAGGCGTCCAGTCCGATGTTGAACAGCTGCACACCGTTGTACCAGGAGTTGATGAACTGCTTCTTGCCGGATTCGTCCCTGACCACGGCGATCATGTCGGCCGGGACGGCGTAGGAGTATACGTTTCCGTTCCACGCGAGCTTGGTGACAGCGGGGAACAGACCGCTGATCGTTCCGCTGAGCGTGGTGGGTCCCTTGGCGTTGAGGGGCCCCATGGTGTTGACGGTGGCTGCCGCCGCGGTGTCGAAGCGGCCCGTCTTCAGCCAGAGGTACCCGTCGGCTCCGGGGTCGACGGTGAGGTTCTTGGTGGTGGTGGAGCCCTTGAGGGTGGTGGCGCCGGCGACGGTCAACGTACTCGCGATATTGACTTCACGGCCCTCGGTGGAGAGGGTCAGGCGTCCTCCGATGGCGAGCGAGCCGTAGTCGCCGCTGCCTTCGATGGTTCGGACATGCAGGGTGTTCGCCTTGTTGACCGTGAGGTCCTTGGTGGTGGTGGCGCCGTTGAGGCTGGCGGCACCGTTGAGGGTGGTGATGCCGGTGACGGTCAGTTTGCTCGCGACGTTGACCTCACCGGCCGTGGTGGAGAGGGTCAGCTTTCCGCCGATCTTGAGGGCCCCGCTGGCGCCGTTGCCTTCAATGGTCTGGGCGTACAGCGTGTTTGCCGCATTGACGGTGAGGTTCTTGGTGGTGGTGGCGCCATTGAGGTTGGTAGCGCCGTTGAGGGTTGTGGTACCGCCGGCGGTGATGCCGGTGACGGCGATGTCCGGGTTGTTCACCTTGACGTAGGTGGTGAGGTAGCGGACCTCGTTGCCCATCTTCGCTTCGAGCGTGAAGCTGCCGTCGTCCACCAGGTTCTCCGGTGACGTCCATGAACCGCCGGTGGCCGGCGACGACCCCTGAGTACCGTTCGGCTTGCGGTAGTACATGGTGTACGTCGCGTTGGCCGTACCCTCCCAGTGGAGGACGGGCTTGGTGTTGCGGCTGATGGCCACCGAGGCCGGGCGGAAGCTGTGCAGGTAGAACGAGTCGTCGCGCTTGCTGACTTCACCGCGGCCGATGCGTCCCTCGTACGGGCCGTTGGGTCCGGTGGCGGAAGTGGACTCCTCCCAGACGATGCTGACCGGCCCGACGCCGCCGTTGACCTCGATGCCCCAGAGTTTCAGTTCGACGTGCCAGGTTCCGTCGAAGGCGGCGGGGTCGTCCGGCGGCGGTGTGCAGGTGAAGACGGTCTGGTTGGGGTCGCGGGTGTCCCGGGCGACGTTCCACTCCCGTTTGCCGGCGGGCACGGTCAGCTCGTGGCGGATCAGAGCGGGTTCACTGGTGAGGGCGGACGCCTGACGGCCCGTCGGAATGCGGACCTTGAACTCCTTGCAGTGCACCGGCCAAGTGGCGGAGCCGGCCTTGGTCTTGCCGTAGGTGAACGTCAGGTCGGCGTACTCCGGTTTGGCGAAGGTCGAGACCCGCAGCGGGCTCGGGCTCTCCTCCTTGGCCGGGGGCAGCAGCATGGGGAGTTCGGGGGTCGTCACGGTGGGAGGTCTCCTTGGTGCCGGGGGTGGTGAGGGCGTCAGCGGGTGTCGTGGGCGGCGGTGAGGTGCGCGTTGCCGGCGCGGCGCTGCGGGCTGTCGTCGCCGAGCGCGGTGTCCTCGGTGACGCGGCTCTCGGCACCGATCGGTGTGCTGATGTCGAGGGTGAGGGTGAGGGCCCAGGTGCCGTCGAAGAGGGCGGGGTCGGCGGGGGTGAGGGTGAGGAGGGTGGCGGCCGGGTCCGTGGTGGTGGTCTCGACCAGCCATTGCCGGCCCCTCCCGGGGCCGCGGGGGAGGTCCAGCCGGGTGCGCAGGACGACGGGCTCGTCGCTCGTCGCGGACGCGCCGGTGGCGTGGGGGAGGTCGAAGGTGATCCCCCGGCACCGCACGGGCCAGGTGGTGCGGCCGTCGGGGCCGTCGCCGACGGTGAGACGGACGCGGTGGAGGGCCACGCCGCCCGGTTGCGCGGCCGTCGCCGGGGTGTGCTCCAGGAGGTAGGGGAGGAGCAGGGCCGGATGGGGGCTGGTCACGACGTGGGTCCTTCCGGGGCCGGGGTGGTGCGGGTGTGCCCTGGGGCGGCCGGTTGGAGCTGGAGGTAGCCGGAGCGGGCGACGGGGAGGGGCGCGTCCGGGTGGGAGAGCTCGTCCGCGTGGTGGATGACGTGCTCGTCCCAGGAGGGCAGCCGCGGGCCGGTCGCCGTTCCGGCCACGAGCAGCGGCTCGGCCCAGGTCCAGTCGCCGTGCCAGGCCGCGGGGCGGGGCATCACGAGGGACTTCTCCGGCGGCTCGGCCACGGCCGTGAACGCGCGGACGGCGCACGGACCGGCGGCGGGGCTGGTGTGCCGCAGCCGCAGGAAGCGGGCGGTGAGGGGCGCCGGGGGAGTGTGGTGGATCTCCGTCGCCCGGGTGTCGCTACGGAGCACGGTCCACTGCTCGCCGTCCGCGGAGGCCTCCAGGTCGGTGGCCACCGGGACATGGCTGCCGTCCGGGCGGCCGAGGAGGACGCTGACGGCTTCCACGCGCCGTTCGGTGTGCAGGTCGAGACGGACCCAGTCGCCGGTCGCCGCGGGCTCGGCGCTCTCGTAGGCGGTCGTCGGGTCGCCGTCGGCCATGGCCGAGGCCGGGTGGCCGGCCAGGGACGGGGCCGAGGCCGCCGCCGTCGGCGGGCCGAAGCGGTCGGGGGCGAGGAGCGGGTTGAGCCGGAAGGAGGCGCGGATGCGGGCGAGCGCCCGGTGGGTGGTGTCGGCGTCCACGGCGATCTCGGCCACCGGCAGGATGTCCGTGGTGGCGTGCACGGCGGTGTGCGGGCAGGCCAGCAGGGTGAGGTGGTGGGTGGCGGGGCGGTCGGCGGGGCGAGCGGGCAGCGTGAGGTGCGTGCCCTTGCCGATGGCCGTCAGATAGGCGTTGGCCGGGCCCGTCGGGTCGACGGCGTGCAGCTGGTCGTAGCGGGTCGGCCGGTCGTGGTCGTCGGCGGCGAAGTAGCCGATGAGGCCGTCGGAGAGCCGGTCGGGGTCGCCCAGGCGCACGGTCCAGCGGAGATCGGGGTACGTCTCCTGCGGCGGCTCGAAGGCGTGCTCCCAGCTGGGATCGGTCAGGGGTTCGCCCATCAGGTCCAGGTTGAGGCCGACGCGGACGAGGGCGACGGGGCGGCCGATCAGCCGGGCCGGGGAGCGGTCCTCGGCGGGCGAGGGTTCGAGGATGTGGTCGAGCGCGCCGTCGATCGTCTCGGCCAGGGCGTCGAAGGCTTCCGGCCCGTGGGCGAGCAGGCCGCGGGCGAACGCCGCGAGGTGCGGGTAGGCGGCGGCGAAGTCGTCGTCGTCGGGGTGGCGGTGGGGGGCGTGCGGAAGCGCGTTCCAGGCGGTGGTGCGCGTGTTGCGGGCGTCGCGCACCACGCGGAGTTCGCCGAGTGGCTCTCCGTCGGGACCGTAGGTCAGCAGCGTCTTGTCGAGGTGGTTGACCAGGAGCCAGCCGGCCACCGGCGCTTCGGCGCCCGGGCGGGGCGCGACGTCACCCGAGAGGGCCGTCCCGGCGGGTGGACCGTCGGCTCGCAGCGGCACGGCGTCCAGGCGGACACGGGCCGGTTGGACGAGCCGGGGCGGCAACTGCACGAAGCGCTGGGGTCCGGGCGGGTTCGGGAACAGGTGCTGGTCGGGCAGGACGCTGGGCGCGCGGACCGGCTCGAACTGGATGGGCTGGGTCTGGTTCGGCTGTACCAGTGAGCACACCCGTCCGAAGCGGTCGATGACGACCAGTTCGATGAAGTGGAACTGCCCCGCGCGCACGGGCTGGAACCGCCGCGCGCCCGAGCCCTCGGCGCCGTCGGGCACGTGGTGGGTCTCGCCGGCCAGGGACAGAACCGAGTGGTCGGTGACGGCCTGGGCGGCGCCGTCGTGGTGGACCAGCCAGTCGTGGAAGCCGTCGAGGGCCTGGGAGAGCACGTCGATGCCCTCCAGTTCCTCACCCATGGCCCTTAGCTGTCCGGCCAGTTGGGGTGGAGCGTGCGCGGCGAGCCGCCGGGCCTGTTCGCGGAGCACGTACCGGGTGGAAGGGGTGACGAAGGAACGTCCGCCGAAGGCCGTCCACCTCCGTCCGCCGTCACCGTTGCCGGGGGCGGCGTTGCCGCCCTTCCAGCGGTAGCGGTCGCCGTCGAACTCCCAGGCGGGATCGGTGGATCCTTCGCTCCGGTAGGGAGTGGCGCAGTGTTTGATCTCCCACTGCAGGTAGAGGGGGAGCCAGGGCTGGCGCCATACGCGGGTGTACTCGGGCCAGGGGCCCTCGCTGCGGGCGGCCGGGTCGTCGACGATGTCGTGCAGCGCCGTGCGACCGGGCGCACCGCCGGTGGCCGGGGTGCGCGCAGCCTGGTCGAGCAGGGCGAACTCGGCGATCAGCGGCGTGATGACGCCCGGAATCCCGGGCGTGTTGGCGGGCAGCAGGGGGTCGGCCGGGGCGGGCACCGGCGCGTTGCCGATCTCGACCCGGGTGAGGAGCCGGGACGGCAGACGGCAGGGCAGCGGGTCGTCCTCGTCGCGGCCGAGCGACTGGCCGGTGCCCTTGCCGCTCAGGGCGAGGACGGGGTCGGCGGGGCGGTGGTAGCTCTGCCGGGGGGTCCGCTTGAGCTCCAGGTCCGCGGGCAGTCTCCTGACCTTGGTGTAACCGTTGATCGCGGCCTGGACCTCTTCCGGGGTGCGACCGTGCGGGACCGCGCGGCTCAGCCGGTCGACCTCGGCCCGGCATTCCGTCACCTGGGACCCGACGGCGGCGATCTTCTCGTCCCAGGCCGCCTCGTCGAGCTCGAAGCCCAGCGGACGGCGGCCTTCGGGCAGGTGGCGCAGCCACCACAGCGTCCACAGCCGCCACTGCGCGGCGCTGAGCCGGTGGATCGCCCGATCGTAGGCGTCCTGGTCGTCGTTGAGAGCGTCGACCCAGTCCGGCTGGACGGGCGGCGGTGCCTGTGCCTCGGTCTGGTCGCCGGGCCGGTTGACGACCCGCCAGGTGGCGCCGCCCTCGTGGCCGCTGAACCAGGACCGGCGGGTGATCTCGTCGAGCGAGTTCCGCCAGTCGGGGCCGTCGAGGTCGTCCGGGTTGCCGTGGTAGAGGGCACGGACGAGGTCGGCGGCGCGGTTGCTGCGCGTCTGGTGGGCGGCGAGCGCCGCGGCAGCGTCCGCGGTGCTGTGACCGACCGCGACCTTGACGTCCCGGCTCGCGGGCCGGTCCGAGTCGTGGTGTCCGCCCTCACGGTCCCACGGGATGCCGAGCACGGTGCCGGCGTACCGGGTCCGGACGATCGTGTCCGGCATGCCGTCGGGGGCGGCCCAGCCCAGGGCCCGCAGCACGTCGGCCGTGCTGTCGGGGTCGGCGTCCGGGGGCAGCAGGCCCTCGACGTCCCGCGCGGTGCGGAGGATGTCGGCGTCGTCCTGGCTGTACCAGCCGATCACGCGGTAGCTGACGGTGCACGGCGGCGGATAGCTCTCGTTGGCCTTGAGGTCGGCGAGGGTGTCGTGGAAGAGGAAGACGTTCTCGTGGTACGGAGCGAAGGCGGCGAAGGCGGGCAGGCCGCTGCCGATGGCGGTGAGGAACAGCGGACGCCGCGCGGGCTCGCTCCAGGGGCCGTCGGTCAGCGGGTGGACGCGGCCGATGTAGTCGGAGCGCGGCGCCTCCTTGGGAGAGGCCGGGTCGACGAACGGGGTGAACGCCGATTCGGCGGGCCCTCCGTCGGCCTTCTCCAGGTAGTCGCTGTGCACGAGGAACCCCGCGGCCTTCAGCTCACCTCGCACCTGGGCGTAGCGGATGACCAGCCAGCGGTTGGGCACCAGCGGGAAGGCGCTGACGCCCGTGACGGGGTCGATCACCCCGGTCGCCAGGGCCTCGGGCAGCTGCCACTGCACGTGGACGCCCTCGCCCGGGCTGCCCTCGGAGCTGTGGATGGACGGCTCGGCGTTGCTGCGGTGGCCCTCGGAGAACGTCCACGCGTACTTCGGGGTCCACCGCCGGAAGTCGTCGTACTCGTTCACGGAGCGGGTGGCCAGGAGCGCGTGGACCTCGATGGGGACGATCAGATCGGTGTCGGTCATCGGGCGGTCTCCTGGCAGGGCGCGGGATCGAGGGTCAGGCGCTGCTCGACGGGGGCGTTGACGAGTTGCAGGGCGAACTCGCCCGGTGCGAGGTCGTCCAGGCCGGGGTCCAGGGCGGCGGCGAGGGCGGGGACGAGGCCGCGCTCGCCGCGCAGGGCGAGGACTTCCGGGGCGTCGTCACCGGTGGACCGCCGCAGGTGGCGGGTGAGCAGGCCCCCGTCGGCGGGATAGTCGCGGCGCAGCGGGTGGCCGAGGCCGGTCCCGGGCCGGTGATCGCGCAGATTGATGACGCTGTTGTCGCCGGTGGCGCCATTGGCGTCGAGACCGAAGTGGATGCCCTGCCCGGGTTCCCGGATGACGATCTCGTCGGGCATCGCGTTCAGGAGGATCAGCAGGGTGTCGGGGGCGGGGTGGTCGCGGCGCAGTTCGCCGAGGCTCCGGCCCGCGGCGGTGGCGAGGAGGTCGAACTCCGGCCAGGCCCGCACGAGGTCCGAGCGGATGAGCAGCCCGGCGGCCGGCCGGGAGGCGGTGGTGCGGGCGCGGCGGCGGTCGACGCCGGCGGTGAGCGCACGGTCGACGAACGCGTCCAGGGAGGTGTGGACGCCCACGTCCCGCGCCCCGGCGAGCAGCGCCTCGGTCCAGTTCGCGTCGATACGGAACAGCCGGATCGACTCTGGCGGGAGCATCGCGGGGTGTGGCACCAGATAGTTGAACGGCACCCTGCGGAGCAGCGTCAGCTCGTCCAGCCACGCCGGGATCGTACGGGTGTGGCGCTCGGCGGCGGCCTGTAGGGCCGCCGCCCCGGGCTCGTCCGCGAGCACGGCCCGGCCGGCCTCCCGGGTGAGGCGGGTGCGGCGGGCGGCGGGAGCGGGGGCCTGGCCGGGCGGGGCGAGGGGGCGGGCGAGCGCCTCGCGCAGGCCGGCGGCGAAGCCCGAGTCGGCCAGCTCCCGCAGGGCCCGTCCGGCCAGGTCGCCGGGGGCGGTGGCGGCGAGCGTCGGCTCGGTGGCCACGGCCATCATCGTCGCGGCGGTGTTGGCCAGCTCGCGCCGGGCGCGGGTGATCTCCTCGCCGTAGCCGGGGTCGCTCAGCGCCAGGGTGCGGCCCAGCGTCCAGGCGGCCGCGTAGGAGATGTCGAACAGGCCGTGCTCCGGCTCGTAGATCAGCGCGTGGTCGGCGGTGGTCTGCGGGGCGTCGCGGGCGAAGTCGCGGGTGGCGGCGGCCATGACGGGCAGGAACGGGCCGCGGTACCAGCCGTAGGTGGTCTCCCCCGACAGCAGCCGGTACGGCAGCGGGACGTAGCCCAGGTGCAGTCGGCGCTCGGTGTACCGCTCGGCTTCCGGCGCGGAGCGGGACGCCACGCTCCCGCCGGGGCGCAGGCGCAGCGCCAGGTTCTCCCGGTCGGTACGGGCGGGCGCGACGAGGTCGCTCAGCAGGGAGGCCGGGGCCCGGGTGCCGCCCGGGTCGCTGGTGAACGTCCACGAGTGCAGGGCGCACAGCCGCACCGCGTTCGTACCGGCGGGGAGCCGGCCCGGTTCGAGGCTCTCCTCGAAGCCCTCCAGGGAGACCAGGTGCGCGGTGTAGGTGCCGGGCCGCCCGGGGAAGCGGTTGGCGGCCAGGACGGCGTACTGGCCCTTGGCGAGGACTTCGCCGTCCTCGGCGCGCTTTCGCGGCCGTGGGGAGACGTCGCGGACGTGGGCGAGGTAGTGCAGTTCCTCCTCGCGCGGCACGAGGGCGGTGAACAACGCGGCCGGGACGTCGATGCTCTGGCAGCGACCGGCCTCGATGGCCGGGGTGATGCCGATGTCGCTGAGGTCCGGCCCGAGGGTGCCCGCCGGTGGGCGGCGCAGCTCGGCGACGGTGCGCGTGGTGCTCAGGCCCAGACCTTCCGGGTCGTCGGGCAGTTCGCCCGCGCGGAAGACCATCAGCGCCAGCCACGGCGCCTGCCCGGGCACCGCGCGGGCCTTCAGCAGTCGCTCCCAGGGCAGGATGGAGCGGTTGAGGGTGATGTGCGGGAGGGTGCGGCCGAAGTCGCCGACGGCTCCCTCGGCCGGATAGCGGGCGTGGACGGACGAGGGGTCGAGGACGAACCGGACCGCACGGATCTCGAACCGCTGCTCCGTCGCGGGGATCGCGGGTGAGTCGACCCGTGTGTCGTCCTTGGTCAGGCGGTGCTCCGCCGTGAGGGTGTAGACGCCGGCGGCGGCTTCCGGCCGACGGTAGTCGTGGAAGGCGACCCGCAGGTCATCGGTGGCGCTCAACGTCGGTTCACCTCTCGGCTGTCGTGGTCATGGGCGGGTTGGTGAACACGGTGTGCGCGAGCCGGGCGTAGTCAGCCAGCGGATCGTCGGTGCCGGGGGCGAGGCCGAGAGCGGCCAGGGCGGCGTGCACCGAAGCCCTGCGGTCGGCGGTGCCGGGCGAGGCGATGCCGGTGTCCGGGTCGACGATGGCGGCGATGGCCGTGTCGCCGTCCTCGTCCACGACGGACGGCGGCCCCTCCGGCTCCGAGCCCAGCAGCGGGATCGCCGCGTCCGGCAGTCCGTCGGCCTCCAAGGCCTCGGCGTCGACCCAGCCGACCGCCGGGGCCAGCTTGGGCGCGGGGATCTCGAAGGTGATGCCGGCCAGGCAGCCGTCCAGCACTCCGTCGCCGTCGAGGACATCGCGGGGGTCGGCCGGCGGCGCCCCCCACATCGCCTTGGGCATGCCCTGCCGGAACGGGGTCACCGTCCACCCGGTGGGCGTGTACTCGTCCTCGAAGCGGCGCAGCGTGACCAGGTGTTCGGAGACCACCCCTCGCAGGCCCATCGGCCGGATGTCGATGGTGTCGGTGCCGGACCCGGCGAAGGACTCGGCGTTGAGGACGAGGTGACCGGCGGGGACGGCCGCCTCGGTGCGGACGGCGAACCCGTCGGCGGAGACGAGCAGTGGCTCCCCCGCCGCGGACCGGCCGGCCGCCTCCTCGGGGTCGACGTCCACCAGCAGCCCCCGCAGCGGGGCGATGGACAGCGGGGCGGGCAGCTGGACGCTGAACTCCGGCCAGGCGATCGACGGCACGCCGTCGCGGCCGGTGCCGAAGTCGATGGTGAAGGTGATGAACCAGACCTTCACCCGGGCGCGCCCACCGATCGGCGGCCCCCACAGGTCCAGGGACACCCCGACTTCCAGGGAGACCCGGACGCGGACGAACAGCACCTTCACGGTGGCCGCGACGCCGATGCTCAGCCCCATCGACAGGTCGAAGTAGAACGGCTTCCACTGCACCAGCGCGTCCAGCCAGGCGGTGAACCACGCCTGCAGCTGGATGCCGTGGCCCGAGTCGTAGTTCGCGGAGAGCTCGCCGCCGGCCATGAACGCGCCGTCGGTCAGCGCGGCGTACACCTGGCCGCGGATGGTCACCGGGCCGCGCGCCCATCGCCATCCGACGCGGGGCGGGTTGGGATAGTAGGCGGGCCGTTTGAAGCGGTCATGGTAGCCGCCCAGGGTGAACACGAAGCCCTTGCCGCCGCCCTGCGCGGTGCGGTCCTCGCCCCAGATGTAGAGCGACAGCCCGCCGGTGAGCTCGGCCGCCGGGTCGATGACGTACGAGCCGGGCGCGACGACCGCGTCCATGGAGAACAGGGCCTGGTCGTGGTGGTAGCCGATGGCCAGGTCGATGACGAGCCGGGCGATCGGGTCCTTGAGGGCCTTGCTGCGCGGCAGGTCGATGGTGGTGCGGCCGATCAGCATCACCTTCCAGGACTGGCCGCCCTCCACGAGCAGCAGCGCGCGGGTGCGCAGGAACTCGAACGAGCTGAACTCGATCCCTCCGGCTCCCCAGTACTGGCCCTCGCGCGGGGTGATCCACCCGCCCGGCCCGGCGAGCTGCTCCAGCACCTGCTCCGGGGTGTCACCGCCGCCACCGCCGTCCAGCCGGTTGACCAGCGGGAACCGCCCGACCTGGTCGATGGACGGGGTGCGGACGGTGCTGTTGACGCCGAAGCCGAGCGAGATGCCGATCACCCGGAACGGGGGCGGCCCGAACAGCCCGCGCTCGCCTCCCGAGACCTCGCCGAACAGGAACATCGACGACCAGCCGTCCACCGCCTTGGCGTACGAGCCGGCGGCGTGCAGCGCGAAGAACCCGGTCTCGATCGCGGCGAGCCCGACGAACTGCTCCTTGAGCCCCGGAGAGACCTCTGCTCCGGTGCGCCGCTCCACCATGCCGGAGATGTGGAGAGGCGGTTTGTCCATCACCACCCCGGCCCCGCGCAGCGCCGGGGTGATCTCGAAGCTCGGGCTGACGCCGATGCCGAGTCCGAGCAGCACCAGCTGCACCGGCCCGACGGTGAGGACGGCGTCGAGGGAGAGGAACAGGCTGCCGTCGCGGTGGGCGAGCCCCAGGCCGCTCAGCCGCACCGGGCCGAGGACCAGGTTCATCTCCTGTGACGCCGCCTCCTCGGCCCGGCGTTCGCGCCCCAGGACGACGGCCGGCCGGGGAGCGCCCGGGCGGACGACCAGCGGCGGCAGTTCCTTGTTGTCGGCGGTGACGGTGACCCACGCCAGGAGCCCCCGGGCGAGGTCTTCGTCGGGGAAGCGCGGGAGCCGTCGCGCGGTCGTGTCGTCGGCCGCGCCGACGAGCCCGTTCAGGGCTCGGACCTGGGCGGCCGTCCACAGGGCGGAGGCATGGGCGAAGTGGAAGCCGTCCAGTACGACGTCACGGCCCGGTGGGATGGCCTCGCCGATCAGCGGCAGGTCCGAGGCCCTGGCGTCGATGCGCCCCCGTACCCCCACCAGCCGCACGGAGCCCGGTCCCGACGCGGCGGGCACCTGTGCCACCACCATGCCGAGCCGGTCCGTGGCGGCGGTCACCACCAGCGACCCCGGCCCGGTGCTGGTGCGCTCCCAGGCCAGGGACGCTCCCGTTACCACCGGCCGCAGCTCTTCGGGGAGTTCCCCGAGCAGGTCGGCCGCGCCGTCGAAGCCCAGGCTGTCGAGCAGGCCGGTGATCGGCACTCCCGCGCCGCCCGTCTCGGCGGAGGTCTGCCACCTCGCGCTGATACCGGTGCTCCCCGGCTTCGACACCCACTGCGCGTCGAACAGGAGGGGCATGGTGCCCGGCTCCGCCGCCAGGTCGTCCACGGCCAGCGTCGCGCGCAGGACGCTGCTGCCGCCCGTGCCCTGCCGGTCCGCCGCGAAGTGCAGCCGTGCGTGGATGTCGCCGGACACCAGGCCGCTGTCGCAGACGAAGGTGAAGTCGCGGCTGGTGAAGTCGTAGGTGACCACCAGTGCGTCCACCGTCACCTCGGGGATGACGGGGACGTCGATCCCGAAGGCGTCGGCCGCCCATCGGGCGAGGTCGGAGAGGGACAGGCCGCCCAGGGCGCCGGTGGCCGTCCAGCGGTCGGACCGCTCCAGGCTGACGCCGAAGGACACACCCTCGACGGCGGCGGCCGCGTGGACGGAGAGGGCGAGACGGGTGGCGGGGCCGTGGGAGGCGGTGACGTACAGATCGGTCAGCGTCAGGGGGCCCATCGCGATCTCGCCTGCGAGAGCGCAGGTCAGCGACCACTCCTTCGTGCGCAGGCTGCCACGGGCCGACACCGTCAGGCCCGTACCGCCTTGCTGCGGGGGCAGCCCCAGCCCGTCCAACTGCTGCGCCACGGAGGCCGGGAGGACATCGCTCGCGCCGGATCCCACGGGCAGGGAAGCGAACAGTTCAAGCGTCAGATCCGGCACCGAGACCGTGGCCACCAGTTCGGCACCGCCCAGCACCACGGTGGCCGAGAGCCCCATGGCGGCCGACGCGTCCAGCCCGTCGCCGGGGAGGACGAGGGCGCAGTCCACCATCACGTTCTTCAGGGCGAGGGGCAGATCGCCGCCGAGTACGGACCACTCGCGCAGCAGACGTACCCGGGCGGCGACCGACCGCAGAGCGCCTGAGGAATCCACGGCGAAGGACGCGCCGTGCAGACGCGGATCGCCGGCACCCGCAGCCGGTAGGCCCTCGGGCAGCTCCGGGACCAGGCTTCCCGGGCCGGGCAGGAAGTCCAAGTCGGCGAGCGCGGAGAGGGCGATGCCCTCCTCGTCCAGCGCCGACGAGAGGCGGCAGGTGCCGTCGGGATCCACGGCCGCCTCGAAGGGGACCTCCGCCCCCGGCCCGGGCAGGTGGACGAAGACCCGGCTCGCCGCAGGACCGTCCACGGCCGCCGTGACGCGGGCCCGCGCCGCCGCCCCCGCCCCCAGGTGCCCGCGCAGGCCGTTGAGGTCCCAGGAGGTGTCACTGTCGTGGTAGCGCCAGTCCGGGAGGGGGAGGTCCAGCCGTACGGTGTGCACCGCCGTGTCCCCGGTGAAGGTCACCGTGACATCGGCCCGTTGCTCCCCGCCGGCCAGGCCGACCGAGCCGACGGCCGCCACCTCGCCGGCGGCGCCGGGCAGACGGCGCGGTGTGCTCAGGACGACGTCCTCGCCGCCGCCGACGAAGTCCCACAGGGCGGCGAACGACACGCCCACCTCCTGGGCGCCGACGGTGAACGGGCCGCCGCCGGAGACGGCGTCGTCGAGGCGCCCCCCGATGGTGTCGAGACTCAGGTCAGCCATTGCCCGCCTCCTCGGCGACGTGACCGTAGACGGCCTCATGGCCCACGGTGGAAATGACGGCGCCGCAGTCCGGCGGCCCGTCGCCGGCCACGCCCGCGACCACGATGCGGCGTGGCCGCCCGCTGTGGTGGTCCGGGACGGGCGGGCCGAACTGGGCGGGCAGGCCCTGCGTCCAGGGCCACCACTTCCCCGCCTCGGGGCTGGGTCTGCCGGTCACCACGGCCAGGGAGGCCGGAGGCGTGAACACGGCCGGCGCGCCCGCGCCCTTCAGGATCTTCTCGACGGACCGGGCGGCGGCCGTGTCGGCGTCGGAGGCCAGCAGCAGCCGCACTCCGCCGTACGTGACCAGGAGAACCGCGCTGCCGGACGCGCCTGCCTGCCCGTGGGCCGAGCCGTCGAGGTGGGCTCCGAGGACGTGGACTGCGGCGGCCCCCGCGGTCAGCAGCGGGCGCTTGAGCGTGGAGAACGCCGCGGGGAACTCCCGGGCGTCGTGCTCCTTCAACCACTCGGAGGCAGGGATGCCTCCTTCGAGCGACGGCGCGTTGTACGCCGGTGCCGGGGAGGTGTGGTGCACCATGCCGACGGACAGCCCCTGGGTCGCCGCGGCCAGCATGTTGTAACGGCGGGGAACGGAACGGGAGATGACGACAGCGTCCAGATGCCTCCTGCCGTCGGGGGCGGTGGGGAGGACCCGCTGGAACAGCGCCCTCAGTTCCGCCACCACCGCACCGCCCCGGGACCGGTCGTCACATCCGCAGTCGACGAGGACGGCATGGGCCGGGGGGCCCGGGACCACCAGCAGGTGGTAGTCGACCGCACCGTCGTCCGGCATGTAGAGGTGTACGGGCGCCTGCCGCGAGCCCGTACGTCCGGACAGCGGCCGGGCCCCCGCCCCCGGGGTGCTCACGTGTACGACGCTCGCCGTCACCGGGGAGCCTGCGGGGGTCTTCCCGGAAAAATAGCTCTCCACCTGGGCCCGCACGTACGGGTCCCGAGCCGGGGTGAGGGCCGATCGGACCAGCGCCCAGACGTTCTTCTGGTAGCGCAGGGCGCCCTTGGCCTGCTCGGCGCCTTTGGAGTCGGCGACGAAGACGTTGTACTGGGCCTCGGTGGCCACTTTCTCCTGCGCTTGCCGGTCCGTCGCCAGACCCGGTCGCGCGACACCGGTCTCGACGGCCGTCAGGGTGTCGGTGACCAGTCGGGCCAGGACTTCCGTATAGGCCTCGTCCACTTCGGTACTGACGTCTTGCAGGCCGCAGCCGAGACCGGAGTGCGCGTGCATGAGCTCGTGGGCGATCAGGTGGCGGCGCGCCGGGCCGTGGCGGTCCGCGCTCAGCGTCAGCTGGTAACGGACGTCCGCGGGGAGGCGGTCGGTCATGATGTCCCGGTGGACCGCCACGACCCGGGCCCTGGACAGGGCGGGCGTCGGCGTCTCGTCCGTACCGGGGAAGAGGACGTCCTTCGGCAGGCCCTCGATCTTCGCCCGCGCTGCCCTCTCCCGCGCGGCGTCCCCGCTGCCCAGGTCCTTGATGTCCGCCGGCGTGAGGTAGTCGTCCCACGTCCTGCCGGCCGGCAGCGTCGAGTTGAGCCGGGCCAGGAGTGAGATCCCCTCCGGGGACATGGGGACGACCCGGCCGCGCAGGTCCGGTAAGACCTCGGGGCACGTGACTCCCAGGACCTCGGCGAGGGCCCGGAACACAGAGGGCACGGCGATGTCGAGCTGGGCCAGGTCGTCGAGCCCCGGGGTCAACCGCGGCGAGGCCGCCACGGCCGCCTTCGCGACGATCTCCCAGTACCACCCGGGGCGTCCTTCGGGGGACCACACCTCTTCGTCCTTGCAGGGCGCGTACCAGTAGTTCTTCTGATCCCATTTCACCGAAAGGGGAAGTTTCGGCGGGACTCCTCGCTTGGTGGTGAGCTGGTACTTCGTTTCGAGACCGCTGCCGGTGACCTCAAGGACGTACCTCTCGTCATTGGGCCGGTGCAGGGTCTCGTCCACCTGGCGGCCGAGCCCTGGACAGGAGTGAATCTCCGTGTTCTGCAGCTCTTTCACTCCGAGATCACTTTCCCTTCGCCTGCCAGGCCGGGTAGGCGGGTTTGATCTCGCTGGGGCGGCCGAAAGGATAACGAGGGCCGTCAGGCCGCTCGTACTCCTGCTTCCCCGACCACTCGGCGGCGGGCAGGTCGGGGAAATCCGAACTTCCGGGAGCGTACGGGTGGCCGGGATCCCCGGAACGGACCGGCGCCCAATATCCGATGAGGCCCTTGTAGGGCCTCCTGCGGGTGATCGAGTGCTCGATGCCGTAGGGGTCGTAGACGACATTGGCGTCGTACTTGGCGTTCTTCCTGGCTTCGAGCAGGACGTCATGCACCAACGAGGCCGGCTTGCCGGCCTGCTGCTTGAGCCGGGTGAAACGCACCCTGACCGCTTCCTTGATGCTCTGCGTCTGGATGTAGAACGGCACGGCCCACTCGGTGGCCTCTTTCGACAGGGCCACGGCACGTGCGCCGGCGAGCCGGTCGCGGCTCGGATCCTGGAGGTTCTTCTCGACGCTGATGTAGTACGGCGTCGACTTGATGGTGTACACCCACCCCTCGACCCAGGCGGCGGACTGACGGCTGTCGGCCAGGTCGTTGACCTTGAAGAGGACTTCCAGCTCCTTGGCGTACAGCGCGGCCAGCTTCAGGGCGTCCCTTACCGAAGGGATGGGCGCCAGACTCTCGCTCTCCCTGATCTGCTTCGTGATCACTCCGTACTTCTTGGCGTACTGCGCCATCTCCACGTCCATCGACCACGCCTTGAGGAGGTCGTCCTTCTTCACCTTCCAGCTGATGAACATGTCGATCGCGGTACGGACATCCGAAGCCGTACTGATGAAACCGGAGATGCGCTGGTAATCGGAGAAACCGGCCACGTGCCGACAGAGATCCAGCCCGGTACCCCAGGCCAGGAAGCCGTCTTCGAAGATCTCCTCCGGAGCCCTGGTGTCGAACCGGTACAGCCACTGCGGAACGGGAATGCGGAGGTAGGGGAAGATCGGAAGCTTGGGCAGTCCGGCACGTGGTGCGTCACGGTCGGGTGGCGTTGAGTTCTCGGCACTTTCGAGCTGCGTCGACACCAATGGCCTCTCGTCTCTTTCCGATGACCGTTTTCTGCTACTGACCGAACAGATGGGAACGGGACTCGGCGTGCGGGGCGGCAAGGAGGCGGACCCCGCTGCCGTCGGAGCCCCGTCACCTTGCGAGATGATCACATCACCCCCCGGGTGCCTCTTGGGGTGGAAAGCCGAAATTTCGCCACGCAGGCGACCGAAACCCCATTTGTTGTCACCCCTCACCTGCGGTGCCCGTACGGAAGTTCGCCGCTCGGCACGGGCGGCTCCGGCCGGCGCGCCGACCCGGCGGCGGGTGAACACGGCCGAGCCGCGGGCCCCGTGGGACGGCAGGCAAGCAAGGAGCCTTCTCGCCGGAGGGGGTCGGATGCTCCCGATGATCCTCGATCTCGCGCGTGTCGATGCAGAGCGAAGACCGGACCGCGATCAGCACCACGATCGAGCGATCACGAACCGAGGAAGACGGGACTTAACGCCCACTGAGTGGGCCTTCCGGAGCTGGCCGCGAGGCCACTGGCCTGGCCCCCCGCCGTCTCGCCCGGAGGTCAGCATCGCCGGACCGGGGTCCGGTCACGGACGGGCTGCCAGTGGCGCTTGCTGCCGCACGATCTGCCGTCCTGGTCGGCGGTGTTCTACTACCTCCGCCTGTGGCGTGAGGACGGGCTGGACCAGCGGATTCGGGAACTCCTGCGCTGCCAGGCCCGCGAGAAGGCCCGCCGGTTAGAGGACCCGTCCCTCGTGATCACCGACATCCAGTCCGTCCGCGCGGCCGCCGGCGTCCCGAAGACCACGACGGGGCTGGACGCGAACAAGAAGGTCTCGGGACGCAAGCGGGGCTGGCTGTGGACGTCCTGGGGCTGGTCATCGGTGTTGTCGTGCTGGCCGCCTCCGCCCACGACAACGCCGTCGGCACCGCCCGGCCCGAGGCGGCGGCCTACGGGGCCGTTCTGGGACGGCGGCAGCGCGTCTGCCACGGCATGGCCGTTCCCGGCCTCGCCGGCGTCTTCGCCGCCCCGCCAGGCCGCAGCACCGCCGCCCGCACCGGTGACGGCCTGAACTCCGAATTCCAAGCCGTCACCTTCGGCGGTGCCCTGTTCGAGGCCCTACTCGGAGCGGGCCTCGCGCCACGTTGCGAGTACTTCTTCGATGTCGAATTCGGAGAGCCTGAGGGGCGGTCCAGGCGGGGGCATGCGCAGCGCCGTGCGGATCTTCTCGTTGATCTCGGTCAGGATGGCCCGCACCTGGCGCTCGGAGCGCGCCGCGTCGACCGCCTTCATCGCGTCCTCTGCCTCCTTGCGCAGCGCGAGTGCGGGCGGTAAGGCGGAGAATCCCTCGCGGTGCAGCTTGCCCTTGATCCACCACAGCTCGTCATAAGGGGTGTCAAGAGAGGGCAGCGGCTTCCCCTGTCCCGGTAGGTTCTCGAAGGCGCCGCGGTCGCTGGCCTCCCTGATCTGGCGGTCCACCCAAGACTCGAAGTCCATACCAGGCGGCTTGCGGTCGGTCACGGTTCCTCCCCGGGGTCACCTCAACTGTGCGCGGCGCCTGCTAGGGACCTCTCCGCCAACAGGGCTTCACGCGGGCGCTTTTAATCCAGCGTCAGCGTATCGCGCGCCTCCGGGCCCGGTCCCGGAGGGCTGACCCGCCCTATGGGGCGCAGGCCGCACCGGGACGGGCCTCAGCGCTGAGCTTTGCCGATACCGCGTTCCGGAACAAGGGCCTACGGGTGGAGATCGTCACTACCTCCGGACCCGGTCCGACGTCGGGCAACTGTGCACAGTCGGCAGATGGAGCCCCATCCAACTGGGGTGACGTGGATCGATCGAGGCGGGTGGGTTCGAGGCCTTCAGTCTTGTCGGTGATCCATCTCACCATGCGATCCATTGTGAGCTGCTCAAGCCTGCTCGAAGACCCTTGCGGGGGAGCCGCGCACCGCCGAGGTCGAAGAAGCTGTCTCATCGACCAGCCGTTCAAGACCGGCACGCGGCCGCCCAGGGAATCACCAGCCCCTACAACTACCGCGGCGAGGCGAGTGGCTCATCCGATCTACCCCGGCTGAGCCCGCTGCCCAGGGAAGTCCACCTTCAGGCCGAGCTGTTCGAGGGCGTTGAGTACCTCGATGAGGCCCGTCCGGTCGTCCTGACCGCGGCGCATGGTGGTCAGGACGGTCGCGGCGGTACCGGACTCCTCGACGCTCTGCCACAGCGCCGGGGCGAGCACTGGGTGAGCGCTGACCTCGACCAGTACGTCATGGCCCGTCAGCAGCTCGGCGGTGGAGTCGGCCAGCAGGACGGGCTGGCGCAGGTTCTGGGCGAAGTAGCCCGCGGTGGCCTGCTGCCAGTCGAGCGCTTGCCCCGTGACCGAGGAGATCATCGGGATCCGCCCGGGCCTGGGGGTGAGCTCACCTATGGCCCGTTCGAGGTCCGCCAGGATCGGATCGATCGCCGGGCTATGGGCCGGCAGGTCGACTCGGACCATCGCGCACAGCACGTCCGCGGCCTGGAGCTCGGCGACGATGGCCTCCAGCTCGGACCGGTCACCGGACAGCACGGTGGTCCGCGGTCCGTTCCGCGCGGCGACGCAGACGTTCCCTTCAAGCCCTCGCAGGTGCTTTGAAAGGTCGACGGCCGAGAGCTCCACCACGGCCATGCCGCTGTCAGGGTTGGCCACGCGGCGTTGCTGATCGCTGTAATGGTGGACGAGCCGGACCGCGTCCGGCAGGTCGAGGATGCCTGCGATGACGCTGGCGGCGATCTCGCCGACGCTGTGACCCGTGACGGCGGCCGGTCGGACGCCCGCCTCTTCCAGCCAGCGGGCGATGCCCACTTGGATCGCGAAGACGATGGGCTGCATGACGCCGACGTCGTCCGTCCTGGCTTCGGGTTCGTCAAGGAAGAGCTCGTGGACGAGGGACCAGCCGGCGTGCCGGGCCAGCTCGCTGTCGCACTCCTCCAGGGCCGAGCGGAAGGCGGGTTCGGTGCGGAACAGGGTCCGTCCCATGCCGACCCACTGCTGGCCGTAGGGGGAGCAGACGAAGGCGATCCGGGTGCCGTCCGCCGCGGTCAGCTCCCTCCCGGCGGACGGGCTGCTGGTCAGCTCATGGACGGCTGCCCCGCCGAGTTCGCTCAGCCGCAGACCCGGAGCGGCGGCCACGGCGTCGAGCAGCTCGGTGAACTCCCGGGCCAGCCGCTCGGCATCCGCGGGGGCGAAGAGGTCGAGGGCGTAGGTGAGGCTGCCGTCGATGCCGTCCGGTCTCCGCTGGTCGGTGAATCCCTCGAACAGCTCGAAGCGGAGGTCGAAGCGGGTGATCCCCTCCGTCACCGGCTCGGTCCGGACCTCCAGGCCGGGAAGGCGGAGCTCGACGCTCGCGTTGTTCTGGAACGCGAGCATCACCTGGATGAGCGGGTGCCACGCGGGGGAGCGCGGCGGGTTGATGGTCTGGACCACGTGGTCGAACGGCACCTCCTGGTGAGCGAAGGCCGCCAGGTCCGTGCTGCGCACCCGGAAGAGCAGCTCCCGGAAGGTCGGGTCGCTGTCGGTCCTGGTGCGCAGCACCAGGGTATTGACGAAGAATCCGATCAGGTCGTCGAGGCCCTCGTCGGTGCGCCCGGCGGTGGGGATGCCGATGGCGATGTCGGTGCCGGCTCCGCGCCTGGTGAGCAGGGTCGCAAGGGCGGCCTGCACGACCATGAAGACGCTGGTGCCGGTCTCCCGCGCCAGCTGGTGCAGTGCCAGGTGGGTCGCCCGCGTGACGTGGAAGGGGACTCGACCGCCTCGGTGTGAGGGGGTGTCCGGACGCAGGGCCGCCACATCGATCCGCAGGCGGTCGGGCATTCCCGCCAACTCGCCAGCCCAGAAGGAGAGCTGGCGATTGACCAGGCTGTTGGGGTCCTCCGGGGCGCCCAGGAGGTCGTCCTGCCAGAGCGTGTAGTCGACGTACTGGACCGGTAGTTCGGGCCGGGCCGGCTCCTGCCCGAGGCGGCGGGCGGCGTACGCGCGTGCCAGATCGCGGTTCAGGGGGAGCAGCGACCATCCGTCGCAGGCGATGTGATGAATGGTCAGGAGCAGGAGATGTTCGTCCGCGGACAGCCGGAACAGCTGGGCCCGTAGTGCCGTCTCGGCGGTGAGGTCGAAGGCGCAACCGGCCGCAGCGCTCAGCGCCTCGGACAGGCCTGCCTCGGTGACGTCTTCGACCGGCAGCTCGACCGGAGCCTCGTCCGGGTCCAGGACGACCTGCTGGGGCCGGCCGTCCCAGTCGGGGTATGCGGTGCGCAGACTCTCGTGCCAGGTGACCAGGTCGTCGAGGGCGAGTCGCAGGGCGGACCGGTCGAGGTCGCCGCGCAGCCGGTAGGCCATCGGCATGTTGTAGTGTCCGGCCGCGCCGTGCAGGCGGTTCAGGAACCAGAGGCGCCGCTGGGTCTGCGAGAGCGGGATCTCCGCCGGACGGTCCCGGGGGAGCAGTGGCGGGCGCCGGCTGCCGGAGCCCTGCTCCAGGTGGTCGGTGAGTTGGGCGACGGTCGGGGCCTCGAAGATCGTCCGGACCGGGACCTCCACGTCCAGGGCGGCCCGGATGCGACCGGCGAGCCGGGTGGCCAGCAGGGAGTGGCCGCCCAGCTCGAAGAAGGAGTCGTCGATGGTGACCCGGTCGAGCCCGAGCACCTGGGCGAACACCGCGCAGAGGATCTCTTCCTGTTGGCCTCGCGGAGCGCGGCCCTCCTTCTCACCCATGGGTCAGCTCCCGCTGACGACGGAGCGGACCTGGGCGGGCCACGCTGTGGTGTCGAGACCGTACTGGCAGAGGAAGGCGTAGACGAGCCGCTCCAGGCCGAAGCCGACGCAGCCGCTCCGGATCGGGCCGTCCGCACCGTGGCCGATGCCGAAGGCCTTGCCGAAGAGGTCGTCGTGGAAGTTGAAGGAACCGACGGCGATCGTCTTCCCGGGCCCGACGTGGAGCCGCAACTCGTACTTGAGCTCCATCATCCGCTGGGACCAGATCCGCTCGGAGGTGTCCGTGCCGCAGAAGAACGGGTCGTTGCCCACCTCGCAGAAGCCGCTCAAGCCCAGCTCCTCGACAAAGGCGAAGACCTTCCGCATGAAGCGCTCACGGGAGTTCAGTACGTCTTCCCGGGAGCCCATGAAGACCATCTCCCGGATGGTGAAGTCCCAGAGCCGCTCCAGGCCGGTGGCGTACGCCGCCTCGAAGCGGAACGACTTGCCGCGCGAGGTGACCACGTGGAGTCGGCCCGCCTCCAGCGTGCGATTGCTGTGCTGGTTGAAGGTGTGGTAGCACATCGTGGGCGGCAGGCAGTAGTCCACGTTGGCGCAGGAGTCCAGCACCGCGGAGTCGATGCCGGTGACGGCCTGCTGCTCCTGGAAGGTGCGGTAGACGTCCAGGTCGTTGCGCAGCCGCGTGACGAACATCAGGTGCTGCGGGAAGGACTTGAAGTAGCCCGCCGTCTCCAGCGCCTTCGTTCTGATCAGAGTCGGGTAGCGGTACTCCCGGACCTCGTGCTCCTCGGCCAGCAGGTCGCAGACGGCCCGGTCGAAGTAGGTGAAGAGAGAGAGCAGCGGCTCGCCGACGGCGACCTGACCCTCACCGACCTCCGTCACCGCGCCGGTCTCGGAGAGGAGTTCGAAGACGTCCTGGTGCGGGGTGCGCTGATGCGGCGAGGTCCAGACGGCCTTGGCCGGCGTCACCCACTGCCTCCGGACGTCGTTGTCCACCATGGAGTTGACCTTCTCGGTCAGTGCGTCGTGCGGGAGCGGCTGCTCGGAGCGGAGTGTCACGGAGCGCACCTCGTCGCCCTCCACGGTCACCTCGAAGCCGGTGATCTCGGGCGACACGAAGAAGAGTCGGCGCTCGATCTCGGCGGCCAGCGCTTCGGGGATCGGGCTGTGAAGGTCGATCCGGGTGAGGACCTCGTTGGGGTGCGTCATCGTGGTTCTTTCCTCGCCGATGGGAGAACGGTCGAACGGGTCGGCGCGCGGCGGCGCAGGCCGCCGCGCGTCCGCAGGTGGGACTAGGCCGCCGTCGTCGTCCGCGACGTGACCAGGCGGACGAGACCGCCGACCGTGCGGAAGTTGTCGAAGTCCATGTCCGCCGGGCCGAGGGTCAGGGCGAATTCCTTCTCCACGAAGAGCGCGAGCTGCATCGCGAAGAGAGAGTTGACGTAGCCGAGGGCGAAGAAGTCGTCGTTGTCGGCGAGCGGCTGGCCGGCCAGGTGCGGGGCGAGGAACTCGCGGACCCGGGCGCGCACGTCGTCGTTCGTCATATCAGGTTTCTCCTTGGGTGGTTCGAGAATCAGTAGGTGTAGAAGCCCTGGCCGGTCTTGCGGCCCAGGAGTCGCGCGTCGACCATCTTCTGAAGCAGCGGAGCCGGGCGGTACTTGCTGTCCTTGTAGCTCTCGTACATGACCGTGATCGAGTTCAGGATCGTGTCGAGACCGATCAGGTCGCCGGTCTCCAGGGGCCCCATCTTGTGGCCGAAGCAGCCGCGGAACATCTTGTCGACGTCCTCGGCCGAAGCGATCTGGTCCTGGACGCAGAAGATGGCCTCGTTGATGGTCACCATGAGGACCCGGTTGGTGATGAAGCCGGGGGCGTCCTGGACGACGATGCCCTCCTTGCCCATCTCCGACAGCAGGCCGAGCGCGGTGTTCAGTGTCTCCTCGCTGGTGAAGTGGCCGCTGACCACCTCGACGGTGTCCATCATCGGGACGGGATTCATGAAGTGCAGCCCGAGGATCTCGGCCGGTCGCCCGGTGATCGAGCCCACCCGGGTGATCGGCACGGCCGAGGTGTTCACGCCGAAGATCACTCCAGGACGACAGATGGCGTCGATCTGCTCGTACACCGCGCGCTTGATGTCCCAGTTCTCGGTGACGTTCTCGATCACGAAGTCGGCGGCGGCCAGCGCGGTGAGCTCAGTACCGGTGGAAATCCGGGCGAGGACGGTCTTGGGGTCTTCCTTCAGCGGCTTGCCGAGCAGCATGGGCTGTACCAGCAGGTCACGGCCGATCTGGGCCACGGCGCTGTCGAGTTGTGCCTGCGAGATGTCCACGAGGACCACTTCGAACCCGTACTCCGCGAAGGACTGGGCGACGCCGCGGCCGATCGTGCCGGCGCCGACCACGCCTACGGTTCGGATACTCACGGGGGTTACCACCTTTGTTGGATGGAAGGGGAGTTGGGGGTGCTGGTCAGCCCTGGGTGTCCCTGGTGTCCAGGTGATCGGCGAGATCCGCGATCGTGACGTAGCGGAACAGGTCGACCATTGAGACCCGGATGTCCATGATCTTCTGGATGCTCTGGGCGATCCGGAGTGCGGTCAGGGAGTCCACCCCGAGCGCGAACGAGGTGTCATGCACGTTGAGTTCGGCGAGACCGAGCTCACGGGCCCAGATCCGGGCGAGCGCGCGCTCGGTGTCGCTGAACTCGCCGCTCTCCTTGCCGAAGAGCTTCGGCTCGCCGTCGGGCGGCGAGCCGTTCGCCGTAGCGGCCAATTCGCCGGCACTGCTGCGGGCCGCGGCGATGGCCTGCTGGATCGGGGCGGCCAGTACCAGCGGTGCGCGGCGCAACAGCTCCGTGAGCCCGCTGGACCTGCCCAGCTGCGGGTAGTTGACCTCGCCGACGATCACCGGGGTGCAGGCCGAGGCGAGGATCTCCTCGAAGCTGCTGAGACCGTCCTCGACCGACACCGACCGGAAGAAGCCCTGGTCCTGCTGGACTCCGTGGTCGAAGGCCATGCCGGTGTCCAGCCAGTCGCTCCAGTCGACCGTCACCGTCGACTGGCCGCGTGCGGCGCGCTGCTCGGCGAAGTGGTCCAAGTAGCTGTTGGCGGCGGTGTAGTCACCTTGCCCGGCCGCACCGAAGATCGCGACGGTGGAGCCGAAGTTGACCATGCGTTCCGGCGGATCGTCCTGGGTGACGAGGTCCAGTACGGTGGCGCCGAGCACCTTGGGGTTCAGCGTACGGCGGAAGGTCTCCGCGTCCTTGCGGAACAGGAAGCCGTCCCCGGCGACGCCGGCAGCGTGGACGATACAGCCGATCGCGCCCAGTTCGGCGCGGATTTTGGCGACGACGTCCCCCATGGCCGCCGGATCGGTGACGTCGCCGGAATAGCTGCGCACTTCGGCGCCGTTCTCCGTCAGCTCGCGCAGCGCTTCGATCTGCCTACGCAGCTTGGCATCGGTGACCTCGTCCCACCGATCGCCCGGCGGCAGTTCGGTGCGGTTGACCAGGGCGAGCCGCACACCCGGTATCGAACGGCTCAGATGGCGGGCGACCGCGAGTCCGAGTCCGCCCAGGCCGCCGGTGATGAGATACACCCCGTCCGGGCGGACCGGCGCAGACCTCGGCCGGTCCCGCAGGTGCACCGGCGCGAGCTCCGCGACATACCGGAGCCCGTCGCGCAGCGCGACGGTGGTGGGTGTCCGGGATCCGAGCAGTTCGGCACAGACGGCCTCGGCGCCGGTGTCGCCGGCGATGTCGAGGCAGAACACGTCGGTGTTCTCGTACTCCTGGCCGATCACCTTCGCCAGGCCGAAGAGCGTCGCGTGGACCGGGGCCGTCTGAGGCTCGGTGCCGGTCACCCGTGCCACCAAGGGGGCGATCACGCTGAACCGGGCCGGGGCGACTCCCCGCCCGGAGAGGCTGCGGGCCAAGTGGAACAGGCTGTGGACGCCGTGGTCCAGCCTGTCCTCCAAGGCCGCCAGATCCTGCTGGACGCCGCCGTCGGCAGGGGCCGCGACGTGCACCACCTCGTCCGGAAGCTCCGCACCGAGGGTGTCCAGCAGTTGACCGAGACCCTCCGGGGTGGGCGGCACTTCGTACCGGTCCGGAAGGGTCTGCATCCACCGGTCCGCGAGTACCGCCTCGGCAACGCTGATGCCGCGCGCACGCAGTACGGCACTCAGCTCGGCGCTCGTGCTTCCCCGCTCGCCGATCACCAGGACTCGGGTGGGTGGGGTGTGGCGCTCCTCGGGTGTCGGTGCCGGGACCCAACGGAGGGTGTGGTGGCGGGTGTGCGGGCGCAGCTGGGCGACCGTGCCCTTGGCATCGGCGACGCGCTTGACGGTGAAGCCGCGGATCTCGGCAGCGGTGGCTCCCGACTCGTCGCAGATCACCACGTCGACCTTGCGGAACTCGGCGTTGTTCACATAGCCCGTATGCGGCTGGACGAAGCTCAGGCCGCTAGCGGGAAGCGGGCCGTGCAGGAGCAGCGAGTCGTAGCCGACCGGGAGGAAGAAGTCCCTTTCTCCGAGGGCGAGTCGACGGTCGTCGGCAGTCTCCAGGACGGCGAAGCCGCTGAAGCCGGTGGCCTGATCGAGCAGGGCCGGGTGCAGGAGGTGGTCCTGGCACTCGGCTCGGTACTGCTCGGGCAGGTCGAGTACGCCGAGGGCGGCCCTGACACCGATGTGCACGGTCGGGAGGCTGCTCCGCCAGCGATCACCGAACTCCATCACCTTGTGCTCGGTCTGCCGCCGGGCGATGTCCACGCTCTCCAGCGAGCAGAGTTCACGCAGAGCTGCCGGATCCTGCTGCGGCGCGGGTGCGGTGTGCGGCTTGACGCCAACCACGCCCTGGACGTGCACCGTCCAGTGGTCGCTCGCCGGGTCGTGGCTGGAGACGGTGAACTCGGCTCGCAAGTCGTCCAGTTCGCGGACGGTTGTGTGTGCGGTACGCGGGGTTCCTTCCTGTACCAGCAGCGGGACGAGGAAGGTGACGTCACGGAGCTCGGTGACGGGCCGGCCGAAGTGTAGCGAGGCTGCGGCGCGGGCCATCTCCAGGTACGTGGTTCCGGGGACGATCGCCTCTCCGAGCAGCTTGTGCTCGGAGAGCACCCAGTGCAGCTCCAACGAGAACTCGGTGAGGAAGACGGACTGGCCCATCGACCGGAGCAGGACCTGGTCCAGCAACGGGTGCGGGCCGGGCGTGTGCCGGACCGGAGCCTGCGGGATCTGAGGTTCGAGCCAGTAGTGCTTGTGTTGGAAGGGGTAGGTGGGGAGGGGGATGCGGCGGCGTTGTTGTTGGGTTTGGTAGGTGTTCCAGTTGGGTGTGGTGCCGGTGAGCCAGAGGTGGGAGAGGGTGCGTTGGATTGTTTCGTTGGGGGTGCGGGTGTCGCGTTTGTGGGGTAGTGAGGTGAGGGTGGTGGCTTGGGTGGCGTTGTTGGTGAGGATGCGGCGGGCGAGGCTGGTGAGGGTTTGGCCGGGGCCGATTTCGAGGAGGGTGGTGCCTGGTTCGGTGGTGGCGGTTGTGATGCCGTGGGCGTATTCGACGGTGGCGCGGATGTGGTGGCCCCAGTAGGTGGGGTCTGTGGCCTGTTCGTCGGTGATCCAGGTGCCGGTGAGGTTGGAGATGAAGGGGGTGTGTGGGGTGTGGCGGGTGGTGGCGGCGATGGCGGTGGTGAATTCCGCGATCATCGGTTCCATGAGGTGGGAGTGGAAGGCGTGGGAGGTGGTGACGGGTTGGGTGGCCCAGCCGTGTTGCTCGGCGAGGGTGGTGAAGGTTTGGATGGCTTCGTGGGTGCCTGAGACGACGCAGTCGCGGGGGCCGTTGTGGGCGGCGAGGGAGAGGTTGTCGGGCAGGGAGGCTTCGATGGTGGGGCGGTCGGCCATGATGTTGAGCATGGCGCCGGGTGTCTGGGCCTGCATGAGGCGGCCGCGGAGGGCGACGAGGCGGAGGGCGTCGGGGAGGGTGAAGACGCCGGCGAGGCAGGCGGCGGTCCATTCGCCGAGGCTGTGGCCGAGCATGGCGGTGGGGGTGATGTCCCAGGAGTGCCAGAGCTGGGTGAGGGCGTATTCGATGACGAAGAGGGCGGGTTGGGCCCACTGGGTCTGGTCGAGTCGCGGGTCGGGGGTGAAGATGATGTTGCGGATGTCCTCGCCGAGGTGTGGTTGGAGGAGTTCGGCGCATTCGTCGACGCAGCTGCGGAAGGCGGGTTCCTGCTGGTAGAGGTCGTGGGCCATGCTCGGGTGTTGTGAGCCCTGGCCGCTGAAGATGTAGATGAGTGGTGGGGCTTCGCGTGTGGTGTGGTTGGTGGTCACGTGAGCGGGGTCGCGGGTTTCGAGGGCTGTCGCGATGCTGTCGGGGGTGTTGCCTGTGACGGTGCGGCGGTGGGGGAAGACGCGGCGGCCGGTGGCGAGGGTGTGGGCGGCGTCGGCGAGGTTGGGCTGTTCGCGGCGTAGGTGGGCGGCCAGGCGGTCGGTGGCTTCTTCGAGTGCTTTCGGGGTGCGGGCGGAGAGGATCAGTGTTTCGGTGGGGCGTGTGCCGGCGGGGGAGGGTGGGGTGTGTGGGGCTTCTTCGAGGATGAGGTGGGCGTTGCTGCCGCCGAAGCCGAAGGCGCTGATCCCGGCGCGGCGGATGTGGTTCTCGGTGCGGGGCCATGGGCTGGGTTCGGCCTGGACCCGGAAGGGGCTGTTGGCGAAGTCGATGTCGGGGTTGCCGCGGGTGTAGTTCAGTGAAGGCGGCAGCAGTTCGTGTTTGAGTGCGAGTGTGGTTTTGAGGAGGCCCGCGATGCCGGCGGCGGCGTCGAGGTGGCCGATGTTGCCCTTGACCGAACCGAGAGCGCAGGAACCCGCACCACCGAACGCCCGCGACAACGCCTGCACCTCGATCGAGTCGCCGATCACAGTGCCGCTGCCGTGCGCCTCGACGTAGTCGATGTCCTCGGGGTCAACCTCCGCGATGGCCAGTGCCTCCGTGATCACCTCGGCCTGACCGCCGACGGTCGGTGCCGTGAAACTCGCCTTGACCCCACCGTCGTTGTTGATCGCCGAACCCCTGATCACGGCATGGACGGTGTCACCGTCGGCCAGCGCGTCCTCCAGCCGCTTCAGGACCACCACGCCGACACCGTTGCCGAAGACCGTGCCCCGGGCGTCCGCGTCGAACGGGCGGACGTGCCCGTCGGGGGAGAGGAAGGCTCCCTCCTGGTAGGGGTAGCCGGTGTCGTCCTGCACCTTGTAGGAGGCGGCACCCGAAAGGGCCATGTCGCACTCATAGTTGAGCAGGCTCAGGCAGGCGCAGTGCAGCGCCACCAGCGAGCTGGAGCAGGCGGTCTGGACCGGGAAGCTCGGCCCCCGCAGGTCCAGCTTGTAAGACACCCGGCTGGTCAGGAAGGCGAGCTCGAAGCCCAGGCCGACGTTCTCGCCCTTGATCGCCTCTCCCTGCTCCAGGTTGCCGAGGATGTTCCCGAGGTAGGCGGTGGTACTGGCGCCGCCGAACACGCCGATGCTGCCGTCGTACCGAGCGGCGTCGTAGCCGGAGTGCTCCAGCGCCTCCCAGGCCGTCTCCAGGAAGAGCCGGTGCTGCGGGTCCATGATCTTCGCCTCGCGGGCGGTGTACCCGAAGAACTCCGCATCGAACAGGCTGATGCCCTCGAACTTGGGCCCGGCTTTGACGTAGTGGGGCTGCCCGAAGACCTCGGCCGGCACCCCCGCCGCCGCCAGCTCCTCGTCAGTGAGGGGAAGGATCGACTCGACGCCGTCACGCAGGTTCGACCAGAACTCGGCCAGGTCCCCCGCGCCGGGGAAGCGCCCGGCCATCCCAACGATCGCGACACCGTCCCGTGCCGGGAGGTCCGTGAACTCAGTGGTCATCATTCGCCCCTTGCCGTCCGACGCCGTTGCTGGTGCTGCCGTCGGCGCTGCTGCAGTTTCTCTCTTCGTTCCTCAAGTGCCTTGCGGCTGTCGCCCGTTGTCTGCTGTACGGGCTTCTCGGTCAGGGTGGCCAGGTGTGACGCCGTCAACCCCTCGTACAGGTCACCGAGAGCGAGCTTCGCGTCCAGCCGGGTGTTGATGGTGCTCACCAGCTGGATCGCGATCAGGGAGTTGCCGCCCAGGTCGAAGAAGCTGTCCTGGACGCCGACCTTCTCGATGCCCAGCAGCTCCTGCCACACCTCGCAGATCGTGCGCTCGGTGTCGGTGCGTGGTGCGACGAACTCGGTAAGGATGTTCGGGCGTTCGTGCGCGGCGCCGCGTGGCTCCGCAGTGGCGCCCTGCTCCACCGAGAAGGCGTTCTCGAAGAGCGCCGAGAGCTCGGCGGGCGACACGATGACCTGCGCCTCCGAGACGCCGGCCAGGATCGTGTCGAGGGCCCACAGCCCCTCGGCGGCCGACATGGCGCGCTGGTCCGCCTGGTCGATGCCGGACGACGTGGCGGTACCTGCCGCCATGCCGATCTCCCGCCAAGGGCCCCAGTCGATCGAGACCACCCGCCGGGTGCGGCCGCGGTCCTGGGCGAATGCGTCGAGGAAGCAGTTGGCGGCGCAGTAGTCGACCTGGCCGGCACTGCCGACGTTCGCGCCGTTCGAGCCGAACAGGACCAAGAAGTCCAGCTCCTGGTCTGCCAGTGCCTCCTCCAGCACCAGGGTCCCGCGCACCTTCGGGAGCAGGACCTCGGCGGCCGCCCGGAGGTCCTTGAGCTGGATCAGACCGCCGCCGGCGACGCCCGCCGTGTGGAAGGCGCCGTGGATGCGCCCCCAGCGCTGGGTGGTCTGCCGGACGGCCTCGCTCATCGCCGCCCGGTCGCTCACGTCCGCCTGCAACACCAGGAGCTCCGCACCTGCGTCCCGCAGGCGAACCAACTTGCGTACGACATCGGCGATTCGGCCTCGTCCCGGGTTACGGGCGAGCCACGAGTCCCATTCCGCGGCGTCGGGCAGCCGGGTGCGCGCGGTGAGCGCGATCCGTGCCCCAGCTGCCGCGAGATGCCCGGCCAGGGCCAGTCCCAGGCCGCCGGTGCCGCCGGTGACCAGGTAGACACCCCCCTTGCGCACCACCGGTGACCGGTCGCCCCGGGGTAGCGGCTGGGGCAGGAAGTGCTGGGACCAGCGGTGGCCTCCCCGGTGCGCCACCGTCTCCGGGCCCTGCTCCGGCTCGGCAGCCAACTCGGCTAACAGGCGCGTCAGTTCTGTCTCGGTGGGAGCGGTCAGGCAGTCGAGGTCGACGCTGCGGCAGGTGGTGCCAGGCAGCTCGCGGGGCAGCACGCGGCACGGGCCCAGCAGGGTGGCCTTCAGCGGCGAGAGCGGCTCGGCGCCGGTGACGTTGTGCAGGCCGTTGCTGAGCACCCAGATCCGGCGCGGCTCGCTGTCCGGGTGCTGAACGAGGGCCTGGGTGAGACGGATCAGGCTCTCGAAACCGCGCTGGAGGCTGCCCTCCTCGCCCGGCGCGGTGACGCTCCAGCCATGGACGATGCGGGTAGGCGTACCGGCGGGGCTGTTCCGCAGGGTACTGATCAACCGCTCGTAGTCGGAGCTGTTCGCCGGGTCGATGGCATAGCGGCCGTCTCCTCGGTCGGACCAGGCGTCGGCTGCCGCCACGACGGTGACGGTGGCGCCGGCGGCTCGCAGCCGCTCGGCCACCGCCTCACCCACGCCCAGGCCGTCGGCAAAGACGAGCCAGTGCCGGGTGTGGTCCGGCTGCTCCCCGGCGGGGAGGGGAGCCCGCTGCCAGGAGGGGGCGTAGAACCACTGCGTGATGTCGTCACGGCGCGTCGTGGCACTGCCGACAGCCCGGGTCGTGGTGGCCTGTCGGTCGAGCCAGTAGTGCTTGTGTTGGAAGGGGTAGGTGGGGAGGGGGATGCGGCGGCGTTGTTGTTGGGTTTGGTAGGTGTTCCAGTTGGGTGTGGTGCCGGTGAGCCAGAGGTGGGAGAGGGTGCGTTGGATTGTTTCGTTGGGGGTGCGGGTGTCGCGTTTGTGGGGTAGTGAGGTGAGGGTGGTGGCTTGGGTGGCGTTGTTGGTGAGGATGCGGCGGGCGAGGCTGGTGAGGGTTTGGCCGGGGCCGATTTCGAGGAGGGTGGTGCCTGGTTCGGTGGTGGCGGTTGTGATGCCGTGGGCGTATTCGACGGTGGCGCGGATGTGGTGGCCCCAGTAGGTGGGGTCTGTGGCCTGTTCGTCGGTGATCCAGGTGCCGGTGAGGTTGGAGATGAAGGGGGTGTGTGGGGTGTGGCGGGTGGTGGCGGCGATGGCGGTGGTGAATTCCGCGATCATCGGTTCCATGAGGTGGGAGTGGAAGGCGTGGGAGGTGGTGACGGGTTGGGTGGCCCAGCCGTGTTGCTCGGCGAGGGTGGTGAAGGTTTGGATGGCTTCGTGGGTGCCTGAGACGACGCAGTCGCGGGGGCCGTTGTGGGCGGCGAGGGAGAGGTTGTCGGGCAGGGAGGCTTCGATGGTGGGGCGGTCGGCCATGATGTTGAGCATGGCGCCGGGTGTCTGGGCCTGCATGAGGCGGCCGCGGAGGGCGACGAGGCGGAGGGCGTCGGGGAGGGTGAAGACGCCGGCGAGGCAGGCGGCGGTCCATTCGCCGAGGCTGTGGCCGAGCATGGCGGTGGGGGTGATGTCCCAGGAGTGCCAGAGCTGGGTGAGGGCGTATTCGATGACGAAGAGGGCGGGTTGGGCCCACTGGGTCTGGTCGAGTCGCGGGTCGGGGGTGAAGATGATGTTGCGGATGTCCTCGCCGAGGTGTGGTTGGAGGAGTTCGGCGCATTCGTCGACGCAGCTGCGGAAGGCGGGTTCCTGCTGGTAGAGGTCGTGGGCCATGCCCGGGTGTTGTGAGCCCTGGCCGCTGAAGATGTAGATGAGTGGTGGGGCTTCGCGTGTGGTGTGGTTGGTGGTCACATGGGCGGGGTCGCGGGTTTCGAGGGCTGTCGCGATGGTGTCGGGGGTGTTGCCTGTGACGGTGCGGCGGTGGGGGAAGACGCGGCGGCCGGTGGCGAGGGTGTGGGCGGCGTCGGCGAGGTTGGGCTGTTCGCGGCGTAGGTGGGCGGCCAGGCGGTCGGTGGCTTCTTCGAGTGCTTTCGGGGTGCGGGCGGAGAGGATCAGTGTTTCGGTGGGGCGTGTGCTGGCGGGGGAGGGTGGGGTGTGTGGGGCTTCTTCGAGGATGAGGTGGGCGTTGCTGCCGCCGAAGCCGAAGGCGCTGATCCCGGCGCGGCGGATGTGGTTCTCGGTGCGGGGCCATGGGCTGGGTTCGGCCTGGACCCGGAAGGGGCTGTTGGCGAAGTCGATGTCGGGGTTGCCGCGGGTGTAGTTCAGTGAAGGCGGTAGCAGTTCGTGTTTGAGTGCGAGTGTGGTTTTGAGGAGGCCCGCGATGCCGGCGGCGGCGTCGAGGTGGCCGATGTTGCCCTTGACCGAACCGAGAGCGCAGGAACCCGTACCACCGAACGCCCGCGACAACGCCTGCACCTCGATCGGATCACCCAGCGAGGTGCCCGTGCCGTGCGCCTCGACGTAGTCGATGTCCTCGGGTGTGAGGCCCGCGCTGGTGAGCGCGGCGGAGATGACCGCGGTCTGGCCGGTGATGCTCGGGGCGGTGAAGCCGACCTTGACCCCGCCGTCGTTGTTGATCGCCGAGCCCCTGATCACGGCGTGGACGGTGTCACCGTCGGCCAGCGCGTCCTCCAGCCGCTTCAGCACGACCAGACCGACACCTGTCCCGAAGACCGTGCCCCGGGCGTCCGCGTCGAACGGGCGGACGTGCCCGTCAGGGGACACGAAGGATCCGTCCTGGTGCAGGTAGCCGGTGCCCGGGTTCGGGTCGACGTGGACGCCCCCCGCCAGGGCGAGGTCGCACTCCCCGGCGAGCAGGCTCCGACAGGCGGTGTGGGCGGCGACCAGCGCCGTCGAGCAGGCGGCGCGCAGCGAGACCGCGGGGCCCTTCAGATCCAGCTTGTACGACACCCGGGAGGCCAGGAAGCCGAGTTCGTTGGCCACCAGGATCTGGGTCTGGCCGAGGGTGTCCACGATGTGCTGGTGCGAGTAGACGTGCTGGACGTAGCGGTTGGCTCCCGCTCCGCCGAACACGCCGATGCTGCCGTCGTACCGGGCCGCGTCGTGGCCGGAGTGCTCCAGTGCCTCCCAGGCCGTCTCCAGGAAGAGCCGGTGCTGCGGGTCCATCACCTCGGCCTCGCGGGCGGTGTACCCGAAGAACTCCGCGTCGAACAGGTCGCTGCCGGCGAAGGCGGGAGCGGCCTTGACGTAGTTCGGCTGCTCGAAGATCTCGTGCGGCACCCCGGCCGCCGCCAGCTCCTCGTCGGTGAGGGGAAGGATCGACTCGACGCCGTCACGCAGGTTCGACCAGTACTCGGCCAGGTCCCCCGCGCCGGGGAAGCGCCCGGCCATCCCAACGATCGCGACACCATCGCGCGCCGTCGTCACTGCGCTGCCCGGAGGTCGTCGATGAGCGCGCCGAGGGTGCGCACGGTGGGGCCCTCGTAGACGATGGTCAGTGGTACGGCCACGGTCAGTTCCTGACGCAGTCGGTGGACGACCTGAAGGCCGAGCAGTGAACTTCCGCCCAATTCGAAGAAGTTGTCCTGAGCGCCGACGCCTTCCACGCCGAGCACCTCCTGCCAGATCTCCGCCACCTGGTGTTCGGTCTCTCCGTTCGGGGCGACGAACGGGTTGCGCAGGTTGGGGCGCTCGTGCCGTGCGGCGGGGGCCGACGGCTCGGCCGACGGGTCGGACCACAGCTCCTGGCGCAGCATCAGGTCACCTGTCGAGGTGATGATCTGCGCTTGGGGCACCGCGTCGAGCAGGGCGTCGAACACCTGTCGGCCCTCGGCTGGTGTGAGCGCCAGCTCACGTACCGCGGCGCCGAGGTCCGAATCCGCTCGTTCCTGGTGCGAGAAGTACCAGGCCTCCCAGTTGACGCTGGTCCAGGGCCGGTCCGCGCTGTGGTGTCGCTGGGCGAAGGCGTCGAGCGCGGCGTTCGCGGCGGCGTACGCGCCGAAGCCGAGTCCACCGAGCAGTGAGGCGATCGAGGAACAGATGATGGCAAAGTCCAGCCGCTGGTCGGCCAGCACGTCGTGCAGCACCTGCGTGCCGTAGAGCTTGGGGCCGAAGTGCCAGGCGGCCTCCTCCGTGCCCAGGGCGGCGACTTCCCGGTGGGCCGCCGTGCCGGTCGTGCCGGCGCAGTGCAGAACGCCGTCGATCGGGCCGAACTCCTGCAGAATGCGCTCCTTCAGGGCGAACATGGCCGTGCGGTCGGAGACGTCCGTGGCGCTCACCAGCACCTGGGAGCCGAGTGCCTCGACTTCCCGGACGGCGCGGATCGCCGACCGGACGGCTTCCGGGTGCTGCGGATCTGCCCAGCTCTCCCGGGGCGGCAGACCCGTCCGCCCGACCAGCACCAGGCGCACCTCGGCCCGGTCGGCGAGGGCACGGGCCATCAGCAGGCCGATCTTTCCGAGCCCGCCGGTGAGGAGATACACCCCGCCGGGGCGTATCGGGGAGTCGCCCCGTGAGGGCGGGGCGCAGGTCACGTAGGTCGGCGCCCAGCGGTGCCTTCCGCGCAGCGCGATCGTGCGCTCGCCGGGCGGGGCGCAGAGGTCGGCCAGCAGCTGGTCGACCAAGCCGGTTACGGCCTGCGGCCCTTCGAGACGGAGGTCGAACTGGACACAGCTGAGCGAGGGGTACTCCTGCGGCAGCACCCTGCACAGGCCCTGGACGGTGGCCTTGGGCGGGCACAGAGGCTCGTCCCCGAGGACGGCGTGCACCTCGGAGGACAGCACGTCCCAGCGCTGCTGTCGCGTCATGAGCTCGGCCTCGACGGCCTGGGCCCAGTGGACCAGGCTGTCGAAGGAGCGGTGCAGCAGAGCCCGCACGTCCTCGGGTGCGGTGGCCCGGTCGGCGTCGTCGCCGACGCTCCAGCAGTGCACCAGCCGGCCGGGCAGCGGTCCCTCGGCGCGCAGCGCCTCGGCGAGCCGGTGGAAGTGTTCCGGCCGGGCGGGGTCAAGGACGTACTCGCGCTCGCTCTCGTGGTGCCACTCGGCTCCCCGGGAGACCACGCGCACGGTGGCACCGAGGCCTTCGAGGCGGTCGGCGAGGTGGCGGCCGACACCGGTCTCGTCGCAGAAGACGAGCCAGCGCTCGGCGGCCAGGTCGGCCTCGGCGGGCTGCGGCGTGCCGGCCAGCCGTTGCCAGGACGGCGTGTAGAACCACTGGGGCATGTCGCCGCGCCGCTGCTGGGCCGCGCCGCTGCCGGGCTGGGCGGTGCCGGGCTCGACCCAGTAGGTGCGCCGTTCGAAGGGGTACGTGGGGAGTGGGACCCGCCTGGCACCGGCCGGGGCCGGGAAGGGGTGCTCCCGTCCGGCGAGCCAGAGGCGGCCGGCGGCCCGCAGGAGTGCGGTGCGGGCCGTCTGCCCGAGGTGGGCGCCCTGAAGGGAGGGGACGACGACCCGGTCGGTGCCGGCGGCGGCGGGATGCTGAAGGGCTCCTGGGGTCAAGGTCGGCGCGGGACCGATCTCGACGATCGCGATGTCCGGGACGGACCACAGGGTGGCCAGGCCGTCCGCGAACCGCACGCTCTCCCGGACGTGACGGGCCCAGTACTCGGGGCTCGTGGCTTCCTCGTCGGTGATCCAGGTGCCGGTCAGGTTGGAGATGAACGGCACGGCGGGAGCGTTCAGCCGGACCGAACGGACCAGCTCGGCGTAACGCTCTACGACCGGATCCATCATCGGGGAGTGGAAGGCGAAGCGGCTGGTCAGCCGGCGCGTGGCGACCCCGGCGGCCAGCAGTTCGCCGGCCACCCGCTCGATGCCCTCGACGGTGCCGGAGAGCACACAGGTCTGCGGGCCGTTGATCGCGGCGAGGCAGACCTCCGCGTCGGTGTACCGCGCGACGGCTTCCTCGGAGAGTGGCACGGCGAGCATCGCGCCCTCACCCTGCTCCTCGATCAGTCGCGCGCGCTTCACGACCAGGCGCAGGGCGTCGGGCAACGAGAAGACCCCGGCCACGCAGGCCGCGACGTACTCGCCCAGGCTGTGGCCGATCATCACCTCGGGCTCGATCCCCCAGGTGGCCCAGAGCTTGGCCAGGGCGTACCCGAAGGCGAACACCGCGGGGTATCCGAGGAGTGGCTGGTCCAGCGGGTGCTCGCTGCGTTCCGGTTGGAGCAGCAGTTTGCGGAAGTCGAAGGGCTGCCCGGGTGCGGCCCCGGACTCGTCGGCTGTGAGGAGGAAGCCGCGGATGTCCGTGCCGAGCAGCGGCTCCAGCAGTTCGGCACACTCGTCCAGAGCGGCCCTGAACTGGGACTCCTGATCGTAGAGTTCACGCGCCATACCGGGAAACTGGACACCGAAACCGGTGAACATGAAGGCCACCGGCCGGTGCGCGGCCTCGGGCGCGGTTGCGGTGAGCAGCCGGCCGTCGTCGCGGGCGTCGAGCGCCGCCAGCGCCTCCTCGGTGCTGCCGGCGACCAGCATCCGCCGGTACGGGAACGCCCTGCGGCCCTGCTGGAGGGTGAACGCGACATCGGCCAGCGGAATTTCGGAGTGTGTCCGGAGATGGTCCTGCAACTGGTCGGTGGCCGCCTCCAAGGCCTCCGGGCTCTTGGCCGAGAGCACCAGCAGCTGCTCGGCGCCGGCCATCGGCTGAGGCCCGCGCGGCACCTTCGGGGCCTGCTCAAGGATGACGTGGGCATTGGTGCCGCCGAGGCCGAAGGAGCTGACTCCGGCGCGGCGCGGGCCGTCGCCCTCGGGCCAGGGCAGCAGCTCGGTGTTGACGTAGAACGGGCTGCCGGTCAGCTCGATCCGGGGGTTGGGCTTCTCAAAGTGCAGGGTGGGCGGAAGCTGCCCGTGTTCCACCGCCAGTACGGCCTTGATCAGGCCGGCGATCCCCGCGGCCGAATCGAGGTGACCGATGTTGGTTTTGGCGGATCCGAGGGCGCAGCTGTGCTCTCCCACCCCGGAGTAGGCCGAGACGAGTGCGGAGTACTCGATCGGGTCGCCCAGGATGGTGGCCGTGCCGTGCAGCTCGACGTAGCCGATGCTCTCGGCCGGCACGTCCGCGTTCCCCAATGCGGTGGAGATGACGGCGGACTGGGTGGCCGCGCTGGGCGCGCTGAAGCCGGCCCGGCGGGAGCCGTCGTTGTTCAGTGCGGAGCCCTTGATGACCGCGTGGATGTGGTCGTTGTCGGTGATGGCGTCCTTGAGGCGCTTGAGCACCACCATCCCGACGCCGTCCCCGCCCACCGTCCCCTGGGCGCGGGCGTCGAAGGTGCGGCAGTAGCCGTCCGGAGAGAAGATGCCATCCGGACGGTAGACGTAGCCCTTGCTCCTGGTTCCGTCGACGGCGACACCGCCGGCCAGCGCTGTGTCGCACTGGTAGGCCAGCAGCGCCTGGCATGCCTCGACCACAGCAGCCAGCGAAGTGGAGCAGGCGGACTGGATGTTGAGGGCGGGGCCCTCAAGGCCGAGCTTGTAGGAGACACGGCTCGCGAGGAAGTCCGGCCGGTTGCCGATCACCGTCTGCTTGTCGCCGAGGATCTGCGCGGCGCCGGGCTGGGAGGCGATGTTGAAGAGCAGGTAGGTGTTGTTGCCCGCGCCCGCGTAGACGCCGACCAGGCCGTCGTGGCGATCGGTGTCGTATCCAGAGCTCTCCAAGGCGGCCCAGGCGCATTCGAGCAGCACCCGGTGCTGCGGGTCCATGAGCTCTGCCTCGCGCGGGGAGTAGCCGAAGAAGGCGGCGTCGAACTTCTCGCTGTCTGCCAGCACGTAGCCCGCGCCGACGAAGTCCGGGTCGGCCAGGGTGGCGGCGTCCACACCCCGGGCGGCGAGCTCCTCGTCCTCGAAGCGGGTGACGGAGCACACCCCCGCCTTGAGGTTGCTCCAGTACTCCTCGACCGTACGGGCGCCGGGGAAGCGACCGGACATGCCGACGACGGCGATGTCCAGACTGTCCTCAAACTCGGAGAACGCGTCGGCCTGTTCGGGTGCCGGCTCGGCGCCTGCGGTGGGGTCGAGTTCGGGGGAGAACTCACTCATGGTGACCTCGCTTCGCTTGCAACTGCTGCTGGCGGCGCTTCATCAGGGCGTTCTGTTGAGCCCCTCTGCCACGGGTGCGGGCGGGGGCCGCTCCCTGGCTCTGCTGCGAGAGCAGCTCGGCTTGGGCCCGGACGGTGGTGTGCTGGAACAGGTCGAGCAGTTCGATCTCCCGGCCGGTCGCCGCCCGGAGCCGGTGGTGCAGCTCGACCACGAGCAGGGAGTGCCCGCCGAGGTCGAAGAAGTTCTGGTCGGTGCCTACCGTCTCGGTGTGGAAGACCTCTTGCCACATCTGCGCCACCAGCCGCTCCAGCTCGTTCCGCGGTGGCAGCGGCGCGGTCGCGGCGGGCTCGGTGGGCCGGGGCAGCTTGCTGCGGTCGACCTTGCCGTGCCCGGAGAGCGGCAGCCGGTCAAGCGTCACCACCGCCTGCGGCATCATGTGCGGGGAGAGCCGCGTCCGCAAATGGCGTTCCAGCCCGGCGGTGCTGAACTCGGGTCCGTGCGGCTCGACGTAGGCGACCACCTGCCGGTCGCCGGGGACATCCTCGCGGACGATGACGATGGCGTGGCGCAGCTCGGGGTGGCTCTTCAGCGCGGCCTCGATCTCGCCCAGGGCGACCCGGAAGCCGCGGACCTTGACCTGGTCGTCGCGCCGGCCGAGGAAGGCGATCGTCCCGTCGGCCAGGCGACGGACGATGTCGCCGGTGCGGTAGAGGCGGGAGCCCGGCCCGCCGCCGAGGGTGTCCGGGACGAAGGCGGCAGCGGTGAGGTCGTCCCGGCGGTGGTAGCCGCGGGCGAGGTTGTCGCCACCGATCAGCAGCTCCCCGACGACGCCGACGGGCGTGGGGCGGCCTGCGAGATCCACCACGTGGGCCTGCGTGCCCGGGAGCGGAACGCCGATCGGCGCGGTCTCCCACTCCGCCTCCGGGTGGTCGGCCACGGCGAGGGTAAGCACGCCGACGCTGGTCTCGGTCGGGCCGTAGTGGTTGAAGACCCGGCAGTGCGGCACGAGGCGTTGGAGGGCGCGCAGCCAGCGCCAGTCGGAGGCCTCGCCGCCGATGACCAATAAGCGGCGCGGCAGGAGCTCGGCGAAGCGCGAGGAGGACTGGAGAGCCCGGAGGTGGGAGGGGGCTATCTTCAGGCAGTCAACCCCCCAGGTCTGCACCCAGTCGGCCAGCTTCCCGGCGTCCAGTGCGACGTCCCGGGAGATCAGCTGTACCTCGCCGCCCGTGCACAGCGGCGGGGCGAAGGCCGTGACGCTGGAGTCCACCGTCAGCGGTTGCACCATCGCGAAGCGGAGCGGCCCGTCGATGCCGAGCCGCCGGATGACGGCGCGTGTGTAGCTGACGAGCTGACGGTGCTCGATCACCACGCCCTTGGGCTTGCCGGTGGAGCCGGATGTGTAGAGCAGATACGCGGCATCGCCGCAGGCCGAGGGCTGGAGGGGCGGGTTCTCCGTCGGGCGGCCTGCCAGCACGCTCAGTTCGGCGTCGAGTTCGATCACACGGTGCCCGGTGTCGAGCGGAGCCGTCGCCACCACGATCCGCACGGCCGCGTCGTCGAGGATGCCGTCCCGCCGCTCGACCGGGTCGTTCGGATCCACCGGTACGTATGCGCCGCCGGCCTTGAGGATGCCGAGCACAGCCACCATCAGCCGCACGTCGCGATCGGCACAGAGGCCCACCGTCACCTCGGGGCCGACCCCGACCTCGCGCAGCAGGTGGGCCAGCTGGTTGGCACGGGAGTCGAGTTCGCGGTAGCTGAGGGCGGCGCCCTCGGCCCGGACCGCGATTGCCTCGGGGGTGCGGGCGGCCTGCTCCTCGACGAGCTGGTGGAAGCTCCGGTCCGTCGGCTCACCCGCGACGCCGTTCAGCGTGGCGATGGTGTGCTCCTCCGCGGGGGTGAGCATGGGCAGCTCGGCCACCGGCTGGTCCGGATCGACCGTCGCGCCTGCGAGGAGCCGGAGCAGGTGGTCCACTGCACGGCGGGCGGTAGGGGGATCGAGGACGTCGGTTGCGAACACCAGCTGCCCGCTCAGTTCGCCGTTGAGGTCGCAGAGCTGTAGATCCAGGTCGCGGTATGTGGTCTCGGGCGCGACACGCGGAGCCGGTCCGCAGGAGAAGCCCGGCAAGGGGTGCACGGCTGCGGCCGTGCGGGCCTGCTCGGCCTCCGCCAGCCGGGCACCCGCCAGCCGGACCAGGTCCCGGAAGCTCCCACCGGCGTCGGCGCGGACCGCCGTGGTCACCCCGGCGCCATTGGTCACCCCGACCGCGAGCTCGGACTGTCCGCCGTACCGGTGCAGCAGTGCCAGGTAGAGGGCGAATGCCCCCGCCGGGAGCCCCGCTCCGCAGGCTTCACCGAGCTGCCGCAGTGCGGCCGTTGCGGCAGCGGGGGCGACGAAGGGGACGGAGCCGGCCCGGAGGTCACGCCGGGCCGGATGCGCCCGGTCGAACGGAAGCTCCGGCGCGACGGGCAGCTCGGCGAGGCGCCCGTCGGCTCCGGGGTCCGGCACGGGCGTTGCGGGGTGCGGGAATGTCATGGAGATTGCCTTGAGGAGTTCGGGGCGAGGACGTACGTCACCCGTCCTGCCGGAGCGGGTCACGGCTACGCGGGTCGCTTGGTGCAGAGGTAGACCTGGTTACGACGGCGGTCGGCGGGGACGTCGATGATCTCGACCGACTCCGAGAGCGAGTGCAGCAGCGCCTCGAACGGCCCGGCGGCGTAGCGGTTGAGCCAGATGTATCCGTTGGCCGTTTCCCGGCGCAGCAGTACCTCGGATTCCTGCGGCACCTGGAACATACAGATCGCCACAGTGCGCCGGGAGACCCGGAACAGCTCGCGGACGGCAGTCTCGTAGTACGGCAGGTGTTCCAGCACGTGGCGGCAGTTCACCACGTCGAACGAACCGTCGGGGAAAGCGAGGTCGGTGATGCTCATCCGCTCCCACCGCGCCTCGGGGTGGAGCTCCCGGCAGTCGGCGATGGCGGCCTCGCCGATGTCGATGCCGGTGTAGTCGACCTCCACTCCCGCCGCCAGCAGGTGGCGGTAGGTGACCCCGGAGATGACACCGCAGTCGAGCAGTTCGAACGGCGCCCGCGAGTACTGTGCCGCGATCCGCTCGGTCACGACATCGTGCGAGGGATGCCCGGCTCTGAAGTCCTCGCCCATGTGACCCACGTTGGAGGTCTGTGCCCAGAGCGATTCCGTGTTCACTGTGCTGATCCCCCGTACTGCTGAAGCAAAGCCGGTCGTGACGGCACGGCCGTCCGACTGCCGGCTGGTGACTGTGAGGAGCGGGGCTCTCGCCGGAAGGCGCCGAACCAAGGCCGTTCTGACGGCGGTTCGGTCGATCGGCGGGCAGGAAGCGGTGCGGATGACCGCTCCAGGGCCCTCAACTGCGATCTTAGGGCCTTCGGCACCCTCCGGACCAGGGAAAATCGCTGAAGTTGACGGTGCGCCAAGTGACATCTGTCTCGTGAGGCGGATTGATGACTCGTCAGATGCGGCGCAACCAAAGGGAGTTGGCGGCAGGTCAGAAGGCCGCGCCTTCCTGGGATTCGGTGTCGAAGACGGCGGTTGGCCCGAACATCCGTGCGTGCTTCGCGGCGGCGAGGGTCAGCGTGCCGCTCGCATCCCGGGCGCTCGCGACCTCGGCCAACTGGTTGACCATGGCAGGTGTCGCCAACGCCTGATCGCGCAGCTCCGGGGAGCGGGACATCAGGACCATGGCTGCAGGGGTGTAGCCCGACTCGACCCAAGACTCCCAGATCGCGTCGCGGTCCTGCTCCTGTCCCGCGAAGAGCTCCTCGCGACGATCGTGGCGGCGCGTGGGGGCCGGGCGGCCCCGGTCGTGGGCCTCCGTGCGCAACCGGACCCGGCGGCCCTCGATGTAAGCGACGGCGGCGCCCTTGCGGATGGCGAAGTTCAGGGCCTGTGCCGCCGTGTCCACCACCGGCTCACCCTTGTCGTTCAAGGAGGTGTTGCACACCATCGGCACACCCGTGGCCTTCCGGAACGCCTCGATCGCCCGGTAGAGCAGGGGGTTGGTCCCGGCGGACAGGGTCTGACGCCGGGCCGAATCGTCAAGGTGGAGGATGGCCGGGACCAGCCGGCGCTTGGACTCGGTCACGTACGCCGTCTCAAGCATGTAGGGCGAGGGCCAGGGGTCCTCGAACCACTCGCCGCTGTACTCCTCCAGGACGATCGGGGCGACGGGACGCCACCACTGCCGGCTCTTCCAGTCGTTCAGCAGGTCCTTCGACCGGGGCGAGCGGGGATCGGCGAGGATGCTCCGGTGGCCCAGCGCACGCGGGCCGATCTCAGCCGCTCCGTCCGCCCACACCAGTGGTCCGTTGGAGAGATCCTCGACGAACTGCGCCTCGCTGAAGTCTTGGACGTCCTCGATGAAGTCGTCGAAGTGCTGCAGCGCACTCTCGACATCGGTCAGTTCGGAGCCGTAGTAGGCGGACGTGAGCTGGAAGCCACCGCCCGGGAGCAGGCCCTCGCCGAGGAGACCGAGGAGGCCGAGCCCGAGGGACTGGCCGGAGTCGTTCGCGCTCGGCGGAGTGAGCAGGCCCTTGAAACCGTAGCGGCGCAGGAGGAAGGAGTTGGTCGGACAGTTGAGGGCGAAGCCTCCGCTCAGGGAGAGGTACGCCTGCCTCGGGTCCACCGCTGCCGACTTGAGCAGCCGGTCGACGTTGCGCACCATGACGAGTTCGCAGGCCGTCTGGACGATCTTCATGACCGCGGACTCCACGTGCTCCCGCTCGCTGAAGCGGCTGTCCAGCTCCATTGACGGCAACTGGGATTCGGCTGCACGGATCACGGCCTGGACGAACGGAAGTGTGTCGACCAGCGGTACCCGCCGGCCTCCGAACAGCTCCAGCTCCCGCACCGCCGCCTCGGTGTCGAAGACGATTTCGGTCGGGCAGGCCGACGCCAGGGCCATCAGGGTGCCCGGCTCCTTGCCGAACTCTGCTGACGCAGCGTCATAGATGGGGGCTGGGGACTCGACCGGGGAGAAGTCGACGTCACCCTTGGAGGACACGCAGCCGGTGTACCAGTACTTCTTGCCCGCCTGGTCAAGGCCGAAGTCGGGCCGGCCGTCCAAGGCCAGTCCGATGATGGTTTCGGTGCGGAACACCTCGGAGTCGAGCAGCAGTCCGCTGTACAGGTGGGCGAGGCTGTGGACCGGGAAGTCCTCGGCGCCGGCCGGCAGCTTGATGTCCGCGTGGTGCGGCAGACCGGGCGTGCCCCAGGACAGGCTCACGTCCTCCGGGGAGAGACCCTCGGCCGCGAGCAGGTCGGCCAGCACCTTGTTGTACCGGTCAACGGTGAAGAGGGGCCAGAAGTGGTGCTTCTGACCGCTGATACGTTCGAGCTCCCAGACTCTGACCAGTTCGACCCGAGAGTCGTGACTGCGCCAGAGCGCGATGTTCTGGTCATGGCGGGGCGCTATGACGGACAGGCTGCCAGGCGGAGAGATGTAGCTCGACAGGAAGTACTTCGCGGCTGGGTACGCGGTCACGATGTCTCTTTCGGCGGTTGGACAGTGGCTACTGCTTCTTCGGGCCAGACGGTTCTGGAAGCGGCCGGCGCCGTCGGTCGCGAGATTGGCGGGGCGTGCTCGACCGTGCCCCCGCGCCCGCCGGCGACGTCGGGTGCGACAGACTGTTCCGGGCGGGTGGTATCGGGCCTCGGGCCGGAATGCCGGCGGCCGCCCGCACAGGGGCTTCGGCCCGTCTGCGGGGCCTCGGGGCGGGACCGGCGGAGACCGCCAGCGTCCCCCCTCATCCGTATACGTCGGCTCCGGGGCAGGCGACGAGATCGCTTGAGCCCGGTCGCGCCGTCCGTGCCGGGACTACTTCGGAGCCGGAACCCGCTCCTCGACGAGCTGGACCAGTTCACCGACGTTGGCCACGGTGAACATGTCGACAACGTCCAGATCCACGTCGAACGCGCTCTGGATCGAGACCATCAGGCGCAGCAACGACACGGAGGTGGCTCCGAGGTCATCGAAGGTGCTGTCCAGCGAGACTTCAAGAGGAGCGAATACTTCGGAAATCACCGACATCAAGTTGTCGGACTGTTCGTTCGACATTTCGTATTTCCCAGATCTCTTCTATTCAAGGCCTATCCGGGTAATTGACCCTACGACGCCGGTGAGACAGCGTCAAGTCCTTTTTCTACGTGGGGGATACGTGCCGTCCGGCTCGCGCCATGCCGTGCTAGTCAAAAACGGAACTAAAAGTTCTGGCGTGAAACGGACATACTCGACCAATTGTTCACCGCTGCTGCCAAGTTCGCCCTGGTCGGGGCTCGACAAGCCGCACCTACCGTGGGGTATGGTGCTTGATAGTTTCATTGCGCAGCCACAGTTCGGGGGTACTGGTGTTAGAAATCGGTTTGCTGCCTCTCACGCCAATCACTGGCGCGGAGGTGGAAGGTGTCGATCTCGCTACGGACCTGTCGCCGAGCGTTGTGGCCCGCCTCCGTGAGGCCCTGCTACGCCACAAGGTGCTCGTCTTCCGGAATCAGCCGATGAACGACGCGCAACAGGTCGCACTCACCAATGCTTTCGGTGGTGCCACCGCGGCACATCCCATCGTGAACGGCCTGCGCGAAGACCCCGCCGTGTTACGGACCGCTCTTTCCGAGGAGCGACGAGCCCTGGTCGAGGCCGAGGCCGGCCTCAGCCATCCCTTGAAGGGATCGACGCCGCGGCGCCTGCGGACCGAGTGGCATGTCGACAGCACCTTCGTGGTCAATCCGAACGCCATCACCATTCTGCGCGGAATCGAGATTCCACCGGCCGGCGGCGACACCCTCTTCGCCAATCTGGAAGCGCTCTACGAGGGGCTGTCACCTTCCCTCCGGGGATTCCTCGACACCTTGCAGGCGATACACTCCCGGCACGCCCCGTCGGCGGCGCCCCGCTTCGATGGCAAGTCGGCCGGTCCCTTCGCGGCCGTCCATCCGCTGGTCCGGGTTCACCCCGAGACCGGTACGCGCAGCCTGCTCGTCAGCGCCGTCTTCATGCAGGCCATCCGCGGTCTCAAGCCCCGCGAGAGCACGGCCCTTCTGGACTTCCTTCTCGACGAGCTCGCCGGCCGGGACGAAATCCATGCCCGGGTCCGCTGGGAGCAGGACACCCTCGTCATGTGGGACAACCGCGCAGTCGCCCATGCCGGCCCGGTGGACGGCCTGATGTTCCAGGAAGAGCGGATCGTGCACCGCACCACCGTCGTCGGCGATCTGCCCTGCGGGCCCGACGGCTTCGTCTCGCGCGCCCTCATGGGGGGCCGGTTCGAGGCGCTGGCTTGAGAGCCCGCGTCGTGACGTCATGGCGATCGTACGGGCCCGCCCCGGTGCCGAGTTCCGGGCCGGAGTACCCCGAGGGCCTTTCCGAGGAACGTCATCGATGGGTCGCCAGGTAGTCCATGTACAGTCAACCCGGTAGTAAATAGATGTACTGGCATCGCGACGCGACGTAGATTCGGGTCAGTCGGTTCATTCTCCGGGAACTTTTGTGGGGGAAACACAAAATGCCCGTCGCCAACCACCGTGAAATAGCCCAACCATCACCCAAGTACCACCTTTCATGTGTCAGTTGCGGCTGGGAGTCCGATCCGGAATTCAGACTGCGATGTCCCCGATGTTCGGGCGCACTCGATCCCAGGATCAACCTGGAGAACGTCACCGAGCGTGACGGCGACCAGCCGGAGCTGACCTACCTGGACTTCCTCCCGGTCGAATCCGAGCACTTCCTCGACGCCGACGTCAGCGTGCGAACCCCCTGCCATCCGGCCCCGCGCCTCGGAGCGGCCATCGGTCTGCCCCGTCTCTGGGTGAAGGACGAGTCCCAGCAGCCGACCGGGACCACCAAAGACCGGCTGGCCTCCGTGGTCCTGGCCGTGTTCCGGCAGTTCGGGATCAAGGAGTTCGTCGCCTCCAGCACCGGAAACAGCTCCACCGCCCTGGCCCGCGCCGTACAGCGCGACCACTCGATGCGGGCACACTTCTTCTGTGGCCGTGACTTCACCGGCGACCACGACATCGAGACCGGCGACCGGGTGTCCCTCACCGTCGTGGACGGAAACTACGCGCAAGCCACCCAGACGGCGCAGGAATTCGCGGCCCGGCACGGTCTGGTCTGGGAGGGCGGGTTCTTCAACTGGGCCCGCCGTGAGGGTCTGAAGCTCACCTACCTGGAAGCCTTCGACGCCATGGACGACGAGCCCGACGTCGTCGTCCAGGCGATCAGCAGTGGCATGGGGATGATGGCCGTGCGCAAGGGCGTGGCAGAGTACCTCGCCTGCGGCCGGCTCACCTCCTCGCCCCGCCTCCTCATGGTCCAGCAGGACACCTGCGCGCCCATGGCCGTGGCCTGGCGGGAGGGACGGGCCGAGCTGACGGAGGACGACGTCATCGAGCACCCCACCGGACTGGCCCGGGCCATCCTCCTCGGCGACGGCAGGGCCACCTATCCCTACATGCGGGGCATCGCCACCGAGAGCGGTGGCGCCATCGTCTCGGTGAGCCAGGACGAACTGGTCCAAGCCCGTACGATGCTCCGCGAGCTGGAGGGGCTGGACGTCTGCCACTCCTCGGCCGCGACCATTGCCGCGCTGCGCAACGAGGCCGCGGCCCAGCGGATCACCCCGGATCAGGTCGTACTGGTCAACCTGACCGGCCGTGAGCGGAACACCGCCGCCGCTGCCGGACCGGCCCTCGCCACCGCCAGCGTCGGCTGAGCCTCCTCCCCCGAGCCGGATGCCGCCGCTCCGACCGGAGGGTCGCGCCCGCCCTCACCTTCACAAGGATTCCGTTGATACTCAGTCACCTCTCCCCGCAGCAGGCCGGGCGTCACGCCGAGTTCCGTGCCTTCGCCGACCGTGCCCTGGTGCCGCAGGCGGACCTCTTCGACCGCGAGCAATCGATCTCCCGAGAGGTCGTCGCCGACCTGGCCGGGCAGGGCTACCTCGGTGCGCTCGTCCCGAAGGAGTTCGGGGGCCTCGGCATGGACTGGATCGAATACGGGCTGCTCACCGAGGAACTGGGCCGAGGCTGCCAGTCGATCCGCAACTTCGTGGCCGTGGACGACATGGTCGCCCACTCGATCCACAAGTGGGGCACGGAGGAGCAGAAGCGGCAGTGGCTCCCCCGGATCACCTCCGGCCGGACGCTGGCCGCCTTCGCCCTGACCGAGCCGGAGGTCGGCAGTGACGCCGCCGCCGTCGAGACCACGGCGACACCCGACGGCACCGAGATCGTCCTGCGCGGCACCAAGAAGTGGATCAGCTTCGCGCAGATCGCGGACCTCTTCCTGGTCTTCGCCAAGTTCGAGGGGCAACACACCGCCTTCCTGGTGGAGCGGGACAGTCCTGGCCTGTCGGTGGAGCCGATCGAGGGCCTGCTGGGGCTGCGCGGCTCGATGCTCGGCCGGATCACCTTCGACGACTGCAGGATCCCGGCCTCCAACCTGGTCGGGCGCCCCGGCCTCGGCCTTACCTTCGTCGCCTCCAGCGCGCTCGACCTCGGCCGCTACAGCACCGCCTGGGGCTCGGTCGGTCTGGCCCAAGCCTGTCTGGAGGCCTCGTCGGAGTACGCCGGCCGCCGCACCCAGTACGGCACCGAGATCCGCAACCACCAGCTGGTCCAGCAGCTGCTGGCCGACATGCTCACCGACACCATCACGGCCCGGCTGCTCTGCCACCACGCCGGGGTGAGCAAGGAGCGGGGGGAGGTGGAGGCCGTCAACCACACCCTGCTGGCGAAGTACCGGGCCTCGACGAGCGCCGTCAAGGCGGCCGCCGACGCGGTGCAGATCCACGGCGCCCAGGGCATCGGGGCGGAGGCGCCCGTCCAGCGTCACCACCGGGACGCCAAGGTGATGGAGATCATCGAGGGCACCACGCAGATACAGCAGACCATGCTCGGTCAGTTCGCCGTCCGGGCGGCACGGCAGTGAGCGAGCTCCGGACGGGCGCGGTGACCTATGGTCAGCTGTCGGTCCTGCGATCCCTGGAGACGCACGGGCCCGAGCACCGGTCGGTCGCCAACCTGATCAGTGTCTGGGAGGTGCCGTTCGGTGTAGGTGCGGCTCAAGTGATGGATGCCTGGCTGCAGTTGGTGGCGGCACACGAATCGCTGCGGACCACCTACGACCTGAGCGGGCCGGCTCCGACCCAGACGGTCCACCGATATCACCCGTCCCGGGTGGCAGCGGTGGAGCTGGCCGAGGACAACTTCGGGGAGGCCCTCCGGCTGGGTGCGGAGGCGGCCGCCGAGCCGATCGACATCGAGGCCGAGCTGCCGTGGCGCGCGTTCGTCACCACCCATCAGGGGGATGCCCTCCACCTGGTCACGGTGATCCACCACGTGGCGGCCGACAACGGTGCGCTACGGGTGCTGGAGGAGCAGCTCGGCGTCCTCTTGGAGGGCGGGACGCTCGGGTCGGTGGTGCAGCCGCTGGAAATGGCGCAGGAGCAGCAGGAGGAGCCGGGCACCCGGAGCATCCGGCACTGGACCGAGGTCTGGGACCGACTCGTCCCGGGGGACCGGGATCCGGGGGACGCCAGTGAGCGCCGCCGGGCCTCGCTCTACAGCCTGGAGGGACTGACCGCCGCGCAGGAGCTCTCCGATCGGCTGAAGGTCTCGGTTCAGTCGGTGGTGCTCGGCGTCGGCGCGCTCGCGCTGTCCCGTCTCATGCGGACCGAGCAGGTGACCTTCGCGCTGATGGCCGCCAACCGGCTCACCACCCGGTGGGTGCCGCTGGTCAGCTCGCTCAACCAGTTCGCCCCGGTGACCATCACGGTCGACGAGGAGGCCGATCCGCTGGAATACCTGCGGGCCTGCTACGTCCAGTGCATGACGGCGTACATGAATGGCTGCTACGACGTCGACGCGCTGAAGGAGGGCCTCCGGGAGGCCGGCCTGCCGGAGGCGGACCCCACCGCCTTTGCCAAGCACTACAACTTCCTCGGCGAGGTGGACTCCGAGCCGGCCGCCGGATCGGCCCTGCGCACCGGGATCGAGTGGCGTCCGTCCACCCAGCGGTCAGGGCCGAACTTCCACCTGGCGGTGGCCACGGGGAAGGGAATCCTCATCGGAGTTGGCGCGAGCCGCGACTATCTCGAAGGGAATCTCCCAGCCGTTCTCGCGGCCTCGATCGAGGCTGGCCTGATCAATATCTCCAAGGGCTCCGAGAGAACCCTGGCCGATGTTTCGCTGGATAACCTCTGGCGGATTTTCTGAGGGTCAGCAGTTGCGGGGGGAATTTCTTCTCCCCCCGCACATCGGCTTCTTGAAAATGGGTCGCGCCAGTTCTAGAAGCCTGCGCAGATTCCGCGAAGCTGCTTCTTCATGATTAACACCTCCTTGTCTGTGGCGACTATAGCCACAGGCGCCCGGGACGTGGAAGAAAATTCTGGACAGGGCCTAGGAAAAGACGGTTAGGGTTTCACTCATGACGGATTCTTATGCCGACCCGGGAAATCCGGATCACCGGAGCGCCGCCCGCTACCTGTGGTGGCTGACCATGAGCCAGCGCCGACGGGTGGCGGCCGGTGCGGTGATTGGCACCCTCTGGATGGTCTGCCTCATGCTGCCGCCGTACCTGATGCAGCGTGCGATCGACGACGGGCTCCAGCCAGGGAAGACCGGAGTCCTGGGCGGCTGGGTGGCCGCACTGGTCGGTGCCGCGCTGCTCAACGCCTGGCTGGGCATCATGCGCCACCGCACCATGACACGGGTCCGGATGGACGCGACCTTCCGGACCATCAAGGTCGTGGTCGCGCACTCCACCCGGCTGGGCGCCGAACTGCCCCGCAAGGTGTCGGTCGGCGAGGTGGCCAACATCGGGGTGGGTGACGTCGCGCAGATGAGCCAGACGCTGACGATCACCGGCCCGGGCGTCGGCGCAGTCGTCGCATACCTGGTGGCGGCCGCGCTGCTGCTGTCGGTCTCCGTCCCACTCGCCCTGGTGGTCCTGCTGGGGGTGCCGTTGCTCGTGGTGGTGGTCGGGCCGCTGCTGGAGCGCCTCCAGGGCGCGGAGTCCAAATACCGCGAGCAGCAGGGATCGCTGACCACCCGGCTCGGGGACATAGTCGGCGGCATGCGCGTGCTCAACGGCATCGGTGGCAAGGAGCTGCTCGCCGGCCGCTACATGCGCGGATCGCAGGCCCTGCAGGACGAGGGCTACCGGGTCGGCGCCGTGACCAGCTGGATCCAGGCGCTCTCGGTCGGCCTCCCCGCCCTCTTCCTCGCGCTGGTGACCTGGCTGGCCGCCCGGATGGCCGCCGAGGGAACCATCACGATCGGCACGCTGGTCGCCGTCTACGGTTACGTCGCTGTCCTGGTGGTGCCGGTCTCCAACTTCATCGAGGGCGGATACGACCTCACCAGGGGCCTCGTGGCCGCCCGGCGGGTGGTCCGGATGCTCAGCCTGAGGCCCGCCGTCGAGGACGTCGCGACGCTCCGGCCGGCACCTGACGCCCCATCAACCCTGCACGACGCCGACACCGGTGTGGAGCTGGCCCCGGGCCGGCTGACCGCGATCGTGAGCGCCCGCCCTGCCGAGTCCGCAGCCGTCATCGACCGGCTCGGCCGGTACAGCGGATCGGCGGCGACCTGGGGCGACGTGCCGCTCGCCGAGATCGCCCTGGCCGAGATCCGCAGTCGGATCCTGGTGGCGGACAACGACGCCGACTTCTTCTCCGGCGCGCTGCGCACCGCGGTCGAAGGCAAGTCCGAGCACACCGGCCCGTCCATCGCCCGAGCCATCCAGGACGCCGCCGCGGAGGACATCGTGCAGGCGATGCCCGACGGCCTCGACACCACGATTCAGGCCCAGGGCAGCAACCTCTCCGGCGGCCAGCGCCAGCGACTGCGGCTGGTCCGTGCCCTGTTGGCGGCCCCGGAAGTGCTCCTGCTGGTCGAGCCCACCTCCGCCGTGGACGCTCACACCGAAGCCGCCATGGCCGCCGGGCTGCGACGGGCACGGGCCGGGCGCACCACCGCCCTCACCTCGACCTCCCCTGTCCTGCTGGAACAGGCCGACACCGTCTGCTACCTCGTCGACGGCCGTCTGGCGGCGGCCGCCCCGCACCGGGAACTGCTCGCCTCGGAGCCCGGCTACCGCGCACTGGTGGCCCGCACCCAGGAACCCGCCATCGAGTCCACGCCCGCCGAGGAGACCGTCCGATGACCGCTCAGACCGAGGCCGCCCCGGGGCGGCTCCCGATCGCCGGCCCGGCCGACGTCCGCCGGGCCGCCGTGCGCCTGATCGGCCAGGACGGCCGCGCGGTCATCACGATGCTGACCCTCAACGGACTGGCCGCGGCCGCCAGCCTGGGTGGCCCTTGGCTGCTCGGCCGGATCATCGACGACGTCCGGGGCGGCGCCGGGGTGGGACACGTGGACCGGCTCGCCCTGGGCATCCTCTGCTTCGCGGTGGCGCAGCTGCTCCTCGGCCGCTTCGCCCGCTACGCAGCCCATCGCTTCGGCGAGCGGACCCTGGCGCGAATTCGCGAGCGGTTCGTCGACCGTTCCCTCGCCCTGCCCGGCTCAGTGATCGAGCGCGCGGGCACCGGTGACCTGCTGACGCGCGGCACCGCAGACGTCTCCACCGTCGGCACCACCCTGCGCGACGCCGGGCCCGAGGTCTCCGTGGCGCTCGTCCAGGTCCTCCTGATCCTGGTCGCCATGCTCGTGGTCAACCCGTTCCTCGGCATCTGCGGGATGCTCTGCCTCTCCGGGATCTGGTTCGCCGCCCGCTGGTACCTACGCCGCGCCCACACGGGCTACCTTGCCGAGGGCGCCGCCAACTCCGAGCTCGTCGAGATCCTCACCTCCACCGCGGCGGGAGCCCGCACCGTCGAGGCGCTGAGCCTCCAGGACCGCCGGATCGCCGCCACCGCCGAGGCGGTCGAGCACTGCCGGGTCACCCGTACCTACACCCTCAACCTGCGCACCGTGCTCTTCCCGGTGGTCGAGTTCTCGTACATCGCCCCGGTCGCCGGCATCCTGCTGCTCGGCGCCGCTCTGCGCGACAGCGGCGCGGTCACCACCGGAGCGGTGGTCGCCTGCGCTCTCTACTTCTGGAAGCTCTCCGAGCCGCTGGACAAGGTCCTGCTCTGGCTCGACCAACTCCAGCGCAGCAACGCCTCCTTCGCGCGGGTCGAGGGCATCGGCCAGGTGGGTGCCCCGGCCGTGTCCGGTGGCGGGCAGCCCGAGGACGACCGGATCGACGTGGTCGGTGTCCGGTACGCCTACCAGGGCGAGCGGGACGTCCTGCACGGTGTCGACCTCACCATCCGCCCGGGCGAGCGGCTGGCGGTGGTCGGCCCGTCCGGAGCCGGCAAGTCCACCCTGGGCCGCCTGCTGGCCGGGGCGGAGGCACCCCGGACCGGACAGGTGACGGTGGGGCAGGTGCCGGTCACCGAGCTTGACCCGATCCAGTTGCGCCGGCACGTCGTCCTGGTCTCCCAGGAACACCACGTCTTCCTCGGCACCGTCCGGGACAACCTCCTGATCGCAGCGCCCGCCGCGACCGACAAGGACCTGCACGCGGTACTGGCCGCCGTCGACATCGACTGGGTGGACGAGCTGCCGGACGGGCTGGACACCAAGCTCGGTTCCGGCGGGCACCGCCTGGACGCCCAGCAGGCCCAGCAGCTCTCACTGGCCCGGGTCGTCCTGGCCGATCCGCACACGCTGATCCTGGACGAGGCGACCTCGCTGCTCGACCCGACCACGGCCCGGCACACCGAGCGCTCGCTGGCGGCCGTGCTCAAGGGGCGCACCGTGATCGCCATCGCCCACCGCCTGCACACCGCCCACGACGCGGACCGGGTGGCGGTCATGGACGGCGGCCGGGTGACCGAACTGGGCAGCCACGAGGAGCTCTTGGCGGCCAACGGCGGCTACGCCGCGCTGTGGAAATCCTGGCACGGCGCCTGAGCGCGCCCCATCCCCCTCGACCCCTCTCGACCAGTAGGAGCGGAACCCCATGCACTCGGCACCACCGCAGACGGCCCAGAGCTGGGTCCGGCCGATTCCCGGCCGGACCGAGCCCGGCGCCCTCCGGCTCTTCTGTTTCCCGTACGCCGGGGCAGGCGCCTCGGCCTTCCGGGGGTGGGGCGCCGGACTCCCGGAAGGAGTGGAGGCATTCGCCGTGCAGCTGCCGGGTCGGGAGGACCGGTTCTTCGACCGGCCGATCGCGGACCTGGAAGAGCTGCTGGACGTCCTTCTCCCCGCCCTGCTGCCCTACCTGGACCGGCCGTTCGCCTTCTTCGGGCACAGCATGGGCGCCATCGTCAGCTGGGAGCTCGCCCGCAGGCTGCAGCGTGAGCAGGGGCTGGAGCCGGTCCGGATCATGGTGTCCGGCTGCCGGGCGCTACCGGCCCACGAGTCCAGGAAGCTGAGTGAACTCGACCTCTCCGACGAGGGGCTGATCAACGAGCTCCGCCGTCTCAACGGCACGCCGGAGAAGTTGCTGCAGAACCCGGACTTCGTCACCTTCATCCTGCCGACCTTCCGGGCCGACCTCTCGCTGTTCGCCGGCTACGTCTACCGGCCGGGCGAGTTGCTCACCTGCCCGGTCTCGGTCTTCGGTGGTGACGCGGACCCCAGGGTCGCCGAGGAGCACCTTGAGGGCTGGGCCGATCTGACCACCGGCCGGACCGAGGTGGAGGTCTTCCCCGGTGGCCACCTCTTCCTCAATGACGAGCGGGAGGCCGTGCTCCGGAGCGTGTCCCGGGCGCTCCCGGTCGTCGGCCACTGACCAGTACTTCCTTTCGAACCTAGGGGGCTCGCGTGGAGACAGTGTGGAATGTCGTCCAGGCTCAGGTGGAGCGGACGCCCGAGGCCGTGGCCGCGCGGACGGCACGCACGTACACCTACCGTGACGTCGCCGCGCTGGCCGCAGACCTCGGCGAGCGGATAGCGGCGAAGGTCCGGCCGGGCTCCGTCGTGGCGCTCGACGCGTCCAGCCGGTTCAGTGGGGCCGTCGGCATCCTCGCCGCGAACGCCGCGGGCTGCGCCGTGCTGCCGCTCGACCGGCAGAGCCCGCCGGCCAGGCGGGCCCGGGTCCTCGACGACGCCCGCCCCGCCCTGCTGCTGCGCGAGCTGGCCGAGGGCGAGTTCGCCCTGGAGAGGAACGGACTTCCGTCGCCGCCGAGGGAACCGGACCTGGGTGAGATCGCCTACATCCTTTACACCTCCGGCTCGACCGGGCAGCCCAAGGGCGTGATGGTGGGCCACGAGGCCCTGATCGACCGCCTCGCCGCCCTGGCTGAGCGGCCGGGGCTGGCGGCCGGCGAGAGCGTGCTGGCGATGGCCGCGCTGTCCTTCGACATCTCGCTGGTGGAGCTGCTCCTTCCGCTGACCGTGGGGGCCTCCTTCACGGTAGTCCCGGAGGAGATCCGGGCGGATCCACTCGCCTTCGCGGAGCTGGTGGCGGGGGCCGCGCCGGACATCGTCCAGGCCACCCCCAGCTTCTGGCGGATGCTGACGGCCTCCGGCTGGACGGGTGCGCCCGGTAGCCGACTGTGGACCGGCGGAGAGACGCTCACCCCGAGCCTCGCCCGGGAGCTGCTGCCGCGGTGCGGTGAACTGTGGAACGTGTACGGCCCGACCGAGGGAGTCCTCTGGGCCACGGCGGCGCGGGTGGAATCCGCCGAGCGGATCTCGCTCGGCGAGCCGGTGGCCGGGGTGGGCCTCTTCACCGACGAGAGCGGTGAACTCCTGCTCTACGGGCAGGGGCTGGCGCACGGCTACCTCAACCGAGAGGAGCTGACGGCTGAGCGTTTCCTGCATGGTGACACCCCCGACGGCCGCCGCCGCGTCTACCGCACCGGGGACCGGGTCGGACGGGGGCCCGACGGCGCACTGGAGTTCCTCGGCCGCCTGGACAGCCAGGTCAAGCTGCGCGGACACCGGATCGAGCTGGGCGAGGTGGAGGCCGTTCTGGAGGAGCACCCGGAGGTCTCGCAGGCCGTCGTGTTGGTCCAGGACGCCGACCGGCCCGACGCCGCGGCGCTGGTGGCCTTCGTGGTACAGCGCGCCGAGGCGGACCTCCAGGGCTGGTTGAAGGACCGGCTGCCGTCGAGCCACCACCCCGCCAGGATCACTGCCCTGTCCGCGCTGCCCCGCACCACCACAGGAAAGGTGGACCGGATCGGGTTGGCGGCCGGCCTGGCCGTCGGCGACCAGGTGGTGCAGGCTGCCAAAGCGCCCGCCGCAGCGCCCTCGGGGGACGTCCGGGCACGCGTGGCCGAGGCGTGGCGGCAGACGCTCGCCGCGGACTCCGTCGACGAGGACACCAACTTCTTCGACGCCGGCGGGAATTCGGTCCTCCTGACGGTGCTCCAGAAGCGGCTCACCGACGGCCTCGGCATCCGGGTGCCGATCAAGGAGATCTTCCGGTACCCGACCGTCGCCTCGCTGACCGACTACATCCTCCGTACGGAGATGCCCCATTGAATCTCTACTGCATTCCTTACGCCGGGTGCTCGGCACGCGTCTACGACCCGTGGCAGCGCCACCTGCCGGACTTCGTCACCGTCGTGCCGCTGGAGCTCCCCGGCCGGGGCTCACGCTGCGTGGAGGAGCCGATTGACGAGCTGGCAGCCCTGCTCGCGGACCTGTACCAGCAGCTCGACCCGGGCTCGCCGTACGTGCTGTTCGGCCACAGCTACGGTGCTGTGATCGCCTTCGAGCTGACCAAGTTGCTCCGCTCCAAGGGTGCTCCGGAACCGTCGGCGCTGCTGGTCTCGGCCAGCCGCGCACCCCGGCTGCCGGCCGCCGACGCGGACAGCCACCGACTCTCCGACGCCGAACTCATCGAGCGACTGGCCGCGGTGGGCGGGACTCCGAAGGAGCTGCTGGAGAACGAGGAGCTGATGGAGATCTACCTCCCCGTCATCCGCGCCGACTACCGGATCCTCGGCGAGTACGGCACCGGCACCCCAGGTACGGTCGGCTGCCCGGTGGTGGCGTTCTACGGGGACACGGACCACGAGGCGGACCTGTCTTCGGTCGAGGCGTGGGCGGACTACACCGATGGTCCCTTCCGAGTGGAGCAAATCCGCGGCGGCCACTTCTTCCTGCACTCCGCCGAGCGTGAGCTCGTGGCCGCCGTCGAGGCGGTCTGTACGAAGGGGGAGCCTTGTTGAGTCCGGCCGTCGCACCGGTGGCCCTCGGCCAGTTGTCGGTCATCCGCGACCCGGAGCCGTCCGCGCCGGACGAGCAGAGCGACGGGATCCTGACGCAGTCCACGCGCTGCCGGCCACGGACCACCGCCGCCGAGGTCACGGCCGCCCGGTCGGCATTGCCGCTCCTGGACGGCATCGAACGGGCGCCGAACACCCTGGACGAGATCGAGTACGCCCCGCTGCGCCGGGTCGACCAGAACCCGGAGAGAACCAAGTGACCGTGACACAGGCCGCACGCTGCCCCTACCGCGACGACGACCGTCCGGCGGCCGACCCCTGCGCGGACTACCTCCCGCTGCGGGAGGAGGAGCCGGTCCGCTGGGACGAGGACCTGGAGGTGTGGATCGTCTCCGGGTTCCGCGAGACGACGGCCCTGCTGCGGCACCCCGCCCTGTCGGCTGCTTGGCCGCAGCGGGGCACCACCACCCTGCACCGCGAGGGAGAGGGCGGGGGGCGGGCCGCGGAGGTCGTGCGCAGGTGGTTCATGTTCAACGACGACCCCGAGCACGCGGCGGCCCGCCGGGTCGTCGCGCCGCTCTTCGCGGCCGACCGGCTCGCCGCGATGCGTCCCGTCGTCGAAGAGCTGGTCGACGAGCTCCTGGCGGGGCGGACGGACGGGCTGGAGGTGATGGCGGAACTCGCCGTCCCGCTCTCCAGCCGGGTCATCTGCCGGCTCCTGGGTCTGCCCGCGGAGGTCGCGCCCCGGCTGCACGACTGGTCTCCCGACATCGCGGCGCTGCTGATGGCGGACTACCTGCCGGAGGTCAGGACCAGGGGTCATCGCGCCTTGCGGGAAATCGCGGACGTGGTGGACGAGGCCCTGCGCTCGGAGGTCCGCGAGGGCACCGGGCTCTGGCTGCTGCGCAACGCCCGCGAGGAAGGCGTCATCGAGGCCGCCGACGTCTGGGCCACAGCGAGCCTGCTGATCTACGCCGGGTTCGAGACCACCTCGACCTTCATCGGCAAGGCCGTTCGGGCCGCGCTGCACGCCGATGCCTGGGCCGACCTGCGGAGCGGTGAACCGGGCTCGGTGGTCGACGAGCTGCTCCGATTCGACACCTCCGTCCAGCAGGTGGCCCGGGTGGCCACCGCGCCGGTGGAGGCGGCCGGTCACCTGATCGCGGAGGGGGACCTCGTCCTGCTGATGCTCGGCGTGGCCAACCGCGACCCGGCCGTCTTCGCCGACCCGGACCTTCTGGACTACGACCGCGAGATCAGGCGGCACCTCACCTTCGGCTTCGGCGCGCACTACTGCCTGGGGGCGGGGCTGGCGCGGATGGAGTCCGAGATCGTACTGGAGCGCCTCGCCGGCAGGTGGGCGGACCTCGCCCTCGACGGGCCGCCGGTGACGAGGCAGCACTTCGGCGTCACCGTCCTGGAACGCCTGGCCGTGCGCGGCACGGCCTCTTGACGGCCGACCGCACATCCCTGAAAGGAGAGTTTGATGCAGGGCATCGTGAACGAACGGACGGTGGTCCGGATGCTCGGCGCGATCGTCGACGCGCATCCGGACGTGGTTGCGGTCGAGTGCGGCGAGCAGAAGCTCACCTACCGTCAGTTCTGGGACGCGGCTGCCGCGGTGGCCGGACGCATACGGCAGGCCGAGGGGCACCGGAGCGGTTGCCTCGTCGGTCTGCTCTTCGAGCGCGGCATCGAGGGCATCGTGGCGCAGCTCGGAAGCTGGCTCGCGGGTGCCGCGTACCTGCCGCTCGATCCGGCACTGCCGGACGGCCGGGTGGAGGCGATCCTGCGAGACGCCCGGCCGGTGGCCGTGCTCGCGCAGGAGGGGCTCGCCGGACGGGTGCCCGCGGGTGTTCCGGTACTCGACAGCACCGGGGCGGCCCCGGCGTCGGTGTCGCCGGCCCCGCTGGCCTACGTCATCTACACCTCCGGTTCGACCGGTACGCCCAAGGGCGTCGAGGTCGGCCACGCGGGCCTGGCGAACCTGGTGTCCTGGCACCGGGAGACCTACGGCACCCGGCCCGGGGTGCGGGTCGGAGCCTTCGCCGGGCTGGGGTTCGACGCCACGGTCTGGGAGGTCTGGGCGGCGCTCGCGAGCGGGGCGACGCTGGTGCTGCCGACCGAGCGGCTGATCGTCGACAGCGCGGTGATCGCCGAGTTCATCGAGCGGAGCGCCATCACGCACTGCTTCCTGAGCACCCCGCTCGCCGAGCAACTGTTCGCCCTCCCGGCCCCGCCCGTCGGCCTGGCCGTCCTGCTGACCGGCGGGGACCGCCTTCGGGTGAGCCCGCCGGCCGGCTTCCCCGCCGCGGTCTTCAACCACTACGGGCCGACCGAGGCCACCGTGGTGACCACCGCCAGCGCGGACCTGCGCCGCTGCCCCACCGAGGGCGCGCCGGTGATCGGACGCCCCATCGCCGGCGCGAAGGTCCGGCTGGTGGATGCCGACGGGGTCGAGGTCGCCGAGCCCGGTGTGCCCGGGGAACTGCTGATCGGAGGCGATGTCCTGGCCTTCGGCTACCGGGGCGACCCGGAGCTCACCGGCAGCAAGTTCGTCGCCGACCAGGACGAGAACCGCTGGTACTCCTCCGGCGACCTCTGCCGCTGGACGGCCGACGGCGAGCTGGAGTTCGTCGAGCGGCGGGACGCCCAGGTCAGCATCCGCGGTCACCGGGTGGAGCCGGCCGAGGTCGAGCAGGAGATCCTGGCTGTTCCCGGAGTGGACCAGACGGCCGTCGTCCACGTGCCGGACCAGGACGGCGGATCGCTGCACGCCTTCTTCTGCGGCGAGGCCGAGCCGGGCGACATCCGCGCCGCACTGACCGGTCGGCTGCCCGCGTACATGCTCCCCACCGGGCTGCACCGGCTCGTCGCGATGCCGCTGACATCCAACGGCAAGATCGACCGGAAGGCCCTGCCGGACACTCCGGTCGCAGCCGCGGCCGAGCCCTCCCCCCTCGGCGCCACCGAGGCGCGGATCGCCGAGATCTGGTCTGAGCTGACCGGGAACCTCCCCCGCTCCGGGGACAGCTTCTTCGAGATCGGTGGGCACTCGCTGATCGCCGCCCGGGCGGTGTCCCGGACGCGTGAGCAGTTCGGCATCAAGATCGGGCTGCAGGCCATCTTCAACCATCCGGTCCTCGCGGACTTCTCCGCCGAGGTCGACGAAGCCGTCAGGAGTGCAGAGTGATGCAGGACCAACGGCCCCTCGTGATAATGGAGTTCGGGAACGAGGTGCCCCGCAGGACCTTCGGCGGCATCCTGCCCGACGGTTGGCGGGAGCGGACCCTCAGGATCGACCCGTTGCGCTACCCCGGCCTCGCCGACGGAGTCGTCGGGACGGCTGAGCAGGCCGCCCACTGGGCCGAGCGGATCACCGCCGCCGGGCCGCTCCCGGTCGCGGTGCTGGCCTACTGTTCGGCCGTCGGCCTGGCCTCGGCGCTGGTGGAGGCGCTGCCCGGGCCGGACGTCCCGCTCATCGTGCTCGACCCGGCACCGGGCGATCCCAAGGCGCCTCAGGAACTGCTGGACGACCTCGCCCTGGCGATGGACGAGTCCGCCGAGGTGCCCACGATCACCGGCCTGCCGTCCGGTGACGCGCTCACCCTGGCCGGCTCCTTCCTGCTCTCGGTGATCGTCGGCTGCTCGCCCGGGCTCGACGAGGAGATCCTGGTCGAACTCACCGAGGGGCAGCGGGCCTGGCTCAGCTTCACCCTGACCGCGGCGGTGCCCCCGCAGGCCCCGCCGGCTCCCACCCACGTCCTGCTGAGCGAGGCGCTCGACTGGCCGGGCTCCGGGGCGGTGCACCGGGTCGATGTGACGGCGGAGGAGCTGTTCCACGCGCCTGCCGTGAAGGTCCTGCTCACCAACCTGCTGGCCACCGGGGGGAAGGAGGAGCCGTGCAGCCTGCCCTCGTAGAGCGTGACGCCGTCGACCCCCTGGCGGCGGCCCAGCCGGCCGGCGCCGTGCGGGACGACCCCGCCGGCATCGCCCGCGCCCCCGGACCGGCGGCCGACTGGCCGGAGCTCGGCCTGCCGGACTACCGCCAGTACGCGGTGCCCGTCGGTCACTTCGAGATGATCGACCACGTACCCACCCTGGAAGCGGCGGAAGCCGTGATGGCCGAACTCGACGGGGCCGCCTCGTGATCACCCTCCTGCCGCCCGGCGTTGAGGTCGAGGAGGCGTACGGTGATCTGCCCGACGCCCCGCTGCAGCCGGGGGAGGCCGAGGCGGTTGCCCGGTCACCGGTCGCCAGGCGCCGCGAGTTCGCCACCGTCAGGCACTGTGCCCGAACCGCCCTCGGTCGGCTCGGCATCCCCCCGGCCCCGATCCTCCGGGGCACGGCGGGGGCACCGCAGTGGCCGTGCGGCGTGGTCGGCAGCATGACCCACTGCTCGGGCTACCGGGCGGCCGTGGTCGCCCGGGCCGGGGCATTCCGCTCCCTCGGCATCGACGCGGAGGTCCACCAGCCGCTGCCCGACGGGGGCCTGCGCCTGATCACGTCGCAAGCCGAACGGCGCCACCTCGCGGAGCTCCTCCGCCGGGACGCGGAGGTGCACTGGGACACGCTGCTCTTCGCCGTCAAGGAGAGCGTTTACAAGGCGTGGTACCCCCTGGGCGGCGTCGTGCTCGACTTCGTCGACGCCGAAGTCGTCCTCGACCCGGAGAACGGCACCTTCACCGCCCGGCTGCTGGCTCCGGAGGCGACGGCTGACGGGGCCGGCCCGGTCTTCTTCGAGGGGCGGTGGCGGGTGGCGGACGGGCTGGTCCAGGCCGCGAGCGCCGTTCCGGGTCGGATGTGCGCTTCCGGCCCGTCCCGTGAATTCCGGTAAACGGGAATCTTGACAGAGCGAAGGGAATCGAAAGAATGTGTGAGTCGCGGTGTGTGAATTGATTCATCTGTCGGGTGCTGTCCACGCCTGTTGAAGTCCTCGGAAGCGGTGGAAAGCCTCTCTGAATTGGTCTCGTCGGTCCGGGCATTTTGTAAACCATTGATTTGAAGATTGGCTGGCCAAGTGGAAGACCCCTACGATTTCGAGGACGATGGGGACTGGTTCGAACTGTGGAACGGTCAGAGGGGGATGTGGCTCCAGCATCAGCTGGACGAGAGCAGGGCGGATTCCAATCTTCCGCACTGGCAGCACTTGTACGAGGCGGTGGACATCGTCGCCGTGCGCCGCGCCGCAGCCTTCCTGATGGACCGGCACCAAGCGCTGCGGCTGTCCTTCCGGGACACTCCAGAGGGTCCGCGCCAGCGTGTCCTGTTTGATTTCGACCTGGACGTGCCGCTCGTCGACCTGACCGGCGCGGCTGATCCGACGGCCGAACTGAATCGGCGCGTCCGGGCCGAGGCCGCGACCCCCTTCGACGAACTCGCCACCCCGCCGGTGCGGCTCAAGGTGTTCAAGCTGGCCGCCGACCACCACTGCCTCTTCGTGAACGTGCACCACATCATCACGGACGGCACCAGCATGCGCATCTTCATACGCGAACTGCTGCTCTGTTACCGAGCTTTCGCCGCGGGCGGAGAGCCTGAGCTGCCCCCGCTCGCGACGACCTACGACGCCTTCGTGCGGGGTCGGCGGCAGTGGCTGGCGAGCGACCAGAGCAAGGCCATGGAGGTGTACTGGCTCGACCAGCTGGCCGCCCCGCTGCCGCGGCTGCGCATCGGGGACTACGATGCGCCCGCCGATGCGGTGGTGAACGAGACGCTGGAGTTCGACGTCGAGGCCGACACGGCCGCAGGGCTGGCGGCACTGGGCAAGAAGCTGCGCGTCACGCCGCACATCCTGTTGCTCAGCGCTTACGCGGTCGCGCTGCGAGACATCAGCGCCGACGACGACATCGTGGTCTGCGTCCCGTTCTCCGGCCGGGACACCAAGGAGCTCGACGGCGTGTTCGGCAGTTTCGTCAACCCGCTCTCCGTCCGGGTGCGGATGTCGGGTGCGGATCCCTTCGAGGAGGTCGTGCGCCGGACCAGGGCCGTGAGCGTCGCCGCCTATGCGCACAGCCGATATCCGTTCACCCTGCTGCTCGACAAGCTCGATGTGGAGTCCCGACCCGGCCGGAACCCGGTCTTCTCGACCTCCTTCCAGTTCGCGGACTTCCTGCCCCCGGCCCGGCAGACCTCGCAGCTCGACCTCTGCCTGTTCGGTAGGCCCGACGGGGACCGGCTCAGGCTGCGGCTCAACTACAACTCCCGGCGGCTGGCGAAGTCCGAGGCCGAGGAGGTCCGGTCGGCCTTTCTGGCTGTCCTGCGGACGGTCGTCGAGGACGTGACGGTCTCGCTGGCCGCCCTGGCGGAGCCGCTGGCGCGGGCCCGGCGGGCGACGCGGACCGTACCCGCCGGCCGTCGCCGCCTGGGGGCCCTGCGAGCTTCCCGGCCCGGGACGCCGAACGCCTGAGCCGGTATTGCGCCATCTCACCGAAAGGAAGGACCCATGGACGGACAGCGTGACGACGACGGCTATGTCGTGGTGATCAACTCCGAGGAGCAGTACTCCATCTGGCCGCAGGGTCGCGAGCTGCCCGCCGGCTGGCGGGAGACGGGCGAGCGGGGCTCGAAGGAGGCCTGTCTCGCGCACGTCGACGAGGTGTGGACGGACATGCGTCCGCTGGCCCTGCGCCGGGAGATGGCGCGCGGGACCGGCCGATGAGGGTGACGGTCAGGCCGCTCGCCGAGCGGCCACAGGCGGCCACGCGGCTGTTCTGCTTCCCGTACGCCGGCGGCGGTGCCTCGGCGTTCCGCGGCTGGGCCGCTGCCCTGCCCGCCGACATCGAGCCGTGGTCGGTACAACTTCCGGGCAGAGAAGACCAGTTGGGTGCTCCGCTGTTCGACCGGATGGGCGCCGTGCTCAACGTCCTGGTGCCCTCGGTCATCCCGCACCTGGACCGTCCGTTCGCATTCTTCGGGCACAGCATGGGCGCCTTGGTGGCCTGGAGCCTCACCCGTGCACTACAGCGGATGGAGATCGGCTCACCCACCCGGCTGTTCGTCTCGGGGTGCGTACCGCCCCAAGCCCGGGAGGAGACCGCGTACCACGCCGGTCCGGAGAAGGAGCTGATCGGGAAACTGCGCTCCTGGTCCGCGACACCGGAAGCGGTGCTGGCAGACCCGGAACTGATGCGCCTGATGCTCCCGGTGATCCGGGCCGACCTCGCGGTGGTCGAGACCTACCGGTTCACCGGCGGGCCGCTGCTGACCTGCCCGGTCACGGCGTTCGGCGGGACCGAGGACGATCCCGCGGGCACTGCGGTGATGCCGCGCTGGGGCGAGCTCACAGCCGGCGGCTTCGACCTGCGGATGTTCCCCGGCGGCCACTTCTTCCTGCACTCCGCCCGTCCGGCCGTGCTCGCCGAGATCGCCGGACGGCTCGCTGCCGTGCCCTGGCAGAACCGTCACTGACCCGAAGCCCTTCGAAACAACATCCTCTCGATTGACGGATTTAGGTGGAACGACATGTCGCAGCGGTCCGTGATGGACGTCGTCTCGGATGTGTGGACGGCTGTCCTGCACACCGAGATATCCGGTCCTGACGCCAATTTCTTCGCGCTGGGCGGGAATTCACTGAAAGGTGCCAGAGCGATCAGCCGGCTGCGCGAGGAGCTGGGCATCCGGATTCCGCTCAGCGTGCTCTTCGACGCGCAGACCCTCGCCGAGCTGACCGCGGCCATCGAGGCGATGCGGGAGACGGAGCCGGGGGCGGAACAGACCATCGAGCCGTTCGAGGGGCGCTCGGGCGAGGTTTTCCACGCGCCCACCTCCTTCGCCCAGCAGCGGCTGTGGGTCGACGAGCACGTCCAGGGGCCGAGCTCCCGCTACAACATCCCGGTGGCGAACGAGCTCGTGGGCCCGCTCGACATCACGGCCCTGGGGCAGGCCGTCCAGGCGCTGGTCGACCGGCACGAGGTCTTCCGCACCACCATCAAGGCGGTCGACGGCATCCCCGAGCAGGTGATTCAGGCCAAGGCCGAATTGCCGCTGACCGTGGTCGACCTCCGGGACGAGCCGGAGGAGAAGCAGGAGCAGGTTCTGGCCGGTCTGCTCCTCGACTCCGCCCAGCGGCCGTTCGACGTGGAGCGGGGGCCGCTGCTCCGGGTCGAGCTGTACCGGCTGGACGAGGACTGGCACGTCCTGCTCATCAACCTGCACCACATCATCACCGACGTGTACTCCTTCGAACTCGCCATGGCCGAGCTGCTGGAGCTTTACGCCGCCGCCGACGACGGCGGGATCCCGGCGGCCGTGAAGCCGCCGGTGCAGTACGCCGACTACGCCGCCTGGCAGCGGCGCACGGTCACCGGGACCACGCTCGAACGCCAACTCGACTACTGGAAGGACCGGCTGCGCGGCCCGCTGCCCGTGCTGGACCTTCCGACCGATCTGCCGCCCCGGGAGACCACCACGAGCCGGGGGGCGTCGGTGGACATCGAGCTGCCCCGAGCGGTGTCGCGCAGGATCCGCGAGCTGTCCAGGGAGCACAACGCCACTCCGTTCATGACCATGTTCACGCTGCTCAACGTGCTGCTCGGCCGGTACAGCGGCCAGACGGACATCGTGGTCGGCATCCCCAGCGCCAACCGTGATCTGCCGGAGCTCGACTCCATGCTCGGGTGCTTCCTCAACACCCTCGCCGTGCGCAGCGACCTGTCCGGCGACCCGACGCTGGCAGAGCTGCTCGGCCGGGTCCGGGGCAGGATCCTGGAGGCCTTCGCCCACCAGGACGTCCCCTACGAGCGGGTGGTCAACGCGGTCTCGACCGACCGTTCCTCCCGGCAGGGGCCGTTCCGGGTCATGCTGGCGTACCAGCACCAGGTGCCGGCGCCGGAGCTGGTCGGGATCGGCGTCAACGACGTCGAGTTGGGCCTGAACCTGAAGGCGGTCAAGTTCGACCTGGTGTTCCGGGTCGTCGAGACCGAATTCACGTACCGCCTCGCGGTCGACTACAACACCGACCTGTTCCTTGAGGACAAGGCCTGGCGCATCCTCGACCACTTTGCCGTGCTCGCGGCCGACGCGGTGGCCGCTCCCGCCAAGCGCCTCTCCGAGCTCACCATCCTTCCCGAGGAGGAGCGTCGTCAGCTCGAGGAGTGGTCCACCGCCGGCTGCGGCCCTTACCCCACGGACCTCTTCCTGCACCGGATGTTCGAGGCGCAGGCGCTCAGGACCCCGGACGCGGACGCGGTGGAGAGCGGCGACGAGCGGGTCAGCTACCACGAACTCGACGGCAGGGCATCCCGGTTGGCCGACGAGCTGACGGCGCGCGGCATCGGCACCGACGATCTGGTCGGCCTGTGCGCGGACCCGTCGGTGGACCTCATCGTCGGCATCCTCGGCATCCTGAAGTCCGGTGCCGCCTACGTGCCGATCGATCCGCTCGCCCCCGTCGACCGGATGTCGTACGTCGTCGCGGACAGCGGGATGAAGGTCCTGGTCACCACCCCGGAGCTGCGGGACCAGCTGCCGACGGCCCTCTTGGAGGGCGTGGACGTGGTGAGCGCCGCGCAGGACGGCGCGGGGGGCGGCGCCCCGGGGTCCGCGCTGCATCCCTCGCAGCTGGTGTACCTGATGTACACGTCCGGGACCACCGGCCGGCCCAAGGGCGTCGGCCTGCCGCACACCGCGATCACCCCGTGGATCCAGTGGGCCCAGGACATCCGTCCGATCGGGCCCGGCACCCGGGTGGTGCACAACCTCTCTTACCACTTCGACTGGTCTGTCGAGCAGATGTTCCACGCGCTGACCGCGGGCGCCTGCCTGGTCATGCTGCCCCGTGAGGTCAAGGCCGACGGCCGGGCCACCGCCCGGTTCATCAACGAGCAGTCGATCCACATGCTGTACCTGACGCCGACCCAGATGCGCGGCATCACCGACGCCGGCCTCGACATGCCGACGCTGCGGCACGTGTCCATGGGCGGCGAGAACCTGGACGCCGACCTGGTGGCGCGGACCCGTGCGGTCGTCTCCGCCGGGTGCGAGATCTGGAACGAGTACGGGCCGACGGAGACCGCGGGCGCGGCCCTGGTCGGCCGGATGGGCGACGAGCCGCTGGAGCGCAGCTCCATGCCGCTGGGTGAGCTGATCGCCAACGCCTCCTGCGCGGTGGTCGACCGCTGGGGGAACCTGCAGCCCATCGGCGTACCCGGCGAGCTCTGGATCGGCGGTGACGGCGTCGCTCGCGGCTACCGCAACCAGCCCGCCCTGACCGCCGACCGGTTCGCCCCGGATCCGGCCCGGCCCGACCGACGCCTCTATCGCACGGGTGACCTGGTGCGCCGCCTGCCCAATGGGGAGATGGAGTTCCTGGGCCGGGTCGACAATCAGGTCAAGATCCGCGGCGTGCGGGTCGAGCTGGAGGAGATCGAATCGGTGCTGCGCGGTCACCCCGAGGTGGCGAACGCCGTGGTGGTCCTGGAGCCCGACCAGCGGCTGGTCGCCCACGTGGTCAGGACACCGGGCAGCGGGCTCGACGAGGCCGCGCTCCGTGCCCACCTCGCCCCGAAGCTGCCCATCGTCATGCAGCCGGCCGTGTTCACGTGGCTCGAGGCCATGCCGCTCTCCCCGACCGGCAAGGTGGACCGCCAGCGGCTGCCCCGACCCGAGCCGATTCCCGTGCTTCCGACGGCCGTGACGCCGCCGAGCACGGAGACGGAGCGCACCGTCGCGGCGGCCTGGGCGGAGGTGCTCGGGATCGCCGAGGTGGACGTGCGGGCCAACTTCTTCGAGGCCGGCGGGGACTCGTTCTCCCTGCTGGCGGTCGTCAGCCGACTGCGGGCCGAGCTCGAGCTGGACATCCCGGTGCGCGCCCTGGTCGACGCGCCGACCGTGGAGACGCTGGCCGAGCACATCGAGGCACTGCGCCGGGCGGCCCTCCGTCCGGCCGCAGCGCCCCTTCCGCAGCCGACCTCAAGAGAGGACGATCCGCGTGAGTGGACACCCTGAGAACAGGCGTCACGGCGAACGAGGCCGGAGCGGTGGACTTCCTCGTTCCTCCGGGTGACATCCACGACGTCCGGAACTCGGCCAGTCACACCAGCGTGTCCATCCACGTGTAGGGAACCGGCCCGCGCAGGAGCGCTTCCGGCATCAGGCGCACCTACGGTCTCCCGGTGCGGGCGACGAATCTTTCTCGGCCTCGTCGGTGCCTGTCCCGGTCCGACGGTCAGTTCGACAACGATGGGAAGTGACGTCATGAGCGACACCGCGGCTCACGACATGGCGGCAGAGACCCTGCCCGATCTGTTTGCGGCCCAGGTGGCCCGTACCCCTGACGCCGTCGCGCTCGTCGGCGCCGACGCATCTCTCACGTACGCCGAGCTGGATGCCAGGGCCGGCCGACTGGCGCGGTTGCTCATGGCCAAGGGGGCGGGGCCCGAAACGATCGTGGCGGTCGCGGTGCCGCGATCCGTGGAACTGCTGGTCGCCCTCTACGCGGTGCACAAGGCCGGGGCCGCGTACCTGCCGGTCGATCCGCTGCTGCCCGCCGAGCGCGTACGGGAGATGACCGAGGATGCACGGCCCGTGCTGATGCTCGACGGCGAGGACGTCCGGCGGATGTCGGAGGAGGGCGCGCCCGAGGCAGACGAGACCGGGTGGCCCTCGCTGCACCCGTCGAACACCGCCTACGTCATCTTCACCTCGGGATCCACCGGCCGGCCCAAGGGGGTGGCCGTGTCCCACGAGGCCATCGTCAACCGCCTGCGCTGGATGCAGGCGGAGTATCCGCTGGGCCACGACGACCACGTCCTGCAGAAGACCCCCGCCGGATTCGACGTCTCCGTGTGGGAGTTCTTCTGGCCGCTGTGCGTCGGTGCGCGCCTCGTCCTGGCCGGGCCGGACGAGCACCGGGATCCCAGCCGGATCGCCGAGCTGATCCGGGCGGAGCGGATCACGACCGTGCACTTCGTCCCGTCCATGCTGCGGCACTTCCTCGAAGAGCCGACGGCGGCCCAATGTGATTCGCTGCGCCGGGTGTTCGCGAGCGGCGAGGCGCTCTCGGCCGATCTGCGGTCACGGTTCCTCCGCCTCCTGGACGCCGAACTGCACAACCTCTACGGGCCCACCGAGGCCGCGGTGGACGTGTCCTACTGGCGCTGTGGGCCCGGCGACCCACCCGGCCCGGTGCCGATCGGTGCGCCGGTGCGGAACACCCGGCTGTACGTTCTGGACGAGCAGCTGAACCAGGCCGCGCCCGGGGTGGCCGGCGAGCTCTACATCTCGGGTGTCCAGCTGGCCCGGGGGTACGTCAACCGACCGGGGCTGACAGCAGAGCGATTCGTCCCCGACCCCTACGGCCCTGAAGGCAGCCGGATGTACCGAACCGGGGATCTCGCCCGGCGGGACCCTGACGGCGTCCTGCACTACCTGGGCCGCAACGACCACCAGGTCAAGGTGGGAGGCGTGCGCATCGAACTCGGCGAGATCGAAGCGACGTTGGCCCGGCACGCCGCGGTCGCCGACGCGGTGGTGGCCGCGAGGCCCGACGAGGCCGGCGAGACGCGGCTGACCGCCTACCTCGTACCCGACCCCGTCGAGGCCGCCGCGCTGCGGAACCTGTGCCGCCTTGAAGAAGCCGGGCTCCTCGACCGGAAGGACCTGCAGACCCTGCCGAACGGCATGGCCGTCGTCGCGTCCAACCGGTCGGAGGCGGACTTCCTGTACCGCGAGATCTTCGAAGAGGGCGAGTACCTGCGGCACGGGATCACGCTGCCCGACACCGGGGCCTGCGTCTTCGACGTGGGCGCGCACATCGGGTTCTTCTCGCTCGCGGTGGCCCGCTCCCGTCCCGGCAGCGTGGTCCATTCGTTCGAGCCGATTCCGCAGCTGTTCCGCATGCTCGAACTCAACACCCGGCTGCACGGAGTCGACGCCAGGCTGTTCCCGTGTGGCCTCGCCGAAGCGGCGGGTACGGCGTCGTTCACCTACTACCCGCAACTTTCGATCATGTCGGGGCGATTCGGTGACATCGCCGAGGAGCGCGGTGTCCTGGAGGCCTTCGTCCGCAACGAGCAGCCGATGCGGGAAGCCCTTCCGCAGAGCGGTGCGGCGGATCTCGACGGTCTGCTCACAGAGCGGCTGCAACACACCGACGTGACCTGCGAGCTGCGCACGCTGTCGGACGTCATCGACGAGACCGGTGTGGAACGGATCGACCTGCTCAAGATCGATGCGGAGAAGAGCGAACGCGCGGTGCTTCTGGGGCTCCGTGAGGAGCACTGGAACCTGGTCCGCCAGCTGGTGATCGAAGCGCACAACACCCCGGGCCGGATCGACTGGATCCGGGGCCAACTGGAGGAGCGGGGGTACCGGGTCACCGTCGACGGGCTGGCGATGCTCTCGGAGACCGGCCTGGTCACCCTCTACGCAGTCCGCGGCGGGCAGCCGGCCTCCGGTGGCGGGGAGAGTGCCGCACCGGCGGACCGTGGGTCGGGTTGGTCGTCTCCGGATCTGTATGTCGAGGACGTGCGGCGAGAAGCGGAGCTCCGGCTCCCGCCACAGATGGTTCCGGACGACTTCGTGATCGTCGACGCGCTACCCCTGACGGCCAACGGCAAGCTCGACCGGGCGGCACTCCCTGCGCCCCGGCGCCGAACGACCGGGAGACCTTCCGCTCCGCGCGACACGACCGAGGTGCTGCTCTGCTCCTTGTTCGCCGACGTGCTTGCCGCACCCGACATGGGGATCCATGACGACTTCTTCCGTCTGGGCGGCAACTCGTTCGATGCGATCCGCCTGGTGGCCCGGATCCGTGAGGCGCTGGGTATCGGAGTGACCGTCCCGATGCTGTTCAAGGCCCCGACCGTGGCCGCCTTCGCCGAACTGCTGGCCCATGGATCCGAAGGAGCCCCGTTCTCGCTGGACGCGTAACCCTTCCGCGGTGCCGCACCGCCTTTCCGACTACGCGACGTGCCATGAAGGGCTTCGGCCCCACCACACCCGACACACGGTCAGGCACTCACACACTCAACAACCTGACAGCGGGGTCTGCTGCACCTCGGCGCCGTCCCCGTCGATGAACTGGCCGGAAGTACCGCTTGAATTGCCCCTCCCGTCCGGGCAGGGAGGGGCTCGCAGCACGGCGGACTCCTGGAAGCTGCCAGGGCCGGCACATCAACGTGGTGGTCATGCGGGAGCTTCCGAGGAGAAAGAGTGAGGCGGGGCCGACGGGGCGATTTCGGCGAGTTGGCTGTCGAAGGCGCGCAGCAGATCAGGGAGCCGTTGCGGCCAGGAACCGGTCAGCGGAGCCTGGACGATGCATTTCAGGGTCCCGTCGGGCAGTTCGCACACCTGGAGCTGTACCTCGGCGACCGCGCCGACCGGCGGCACCGGAACGGTGTGCATCCGCACCGGACCGGCCGAATGCTCGACGCGCCGCCAGTTCTCGAAGGCGAACAGCGCCTGGTAGACGGGCATCCGACCACCGGCGACAGTATGTACGGCCCGGACGATTTCGTAACGGGGCAGCGCGGAGCCCATGATGCTCTCCCGCACGGCACCCCAGACCCGCTCGACCACCCCGGGCGCGGACAGCTCGGGCATCCGCACCGGCAGGACGTTGATCAGGCAGCCGAGTTCGTCCTCCTGCCCTGCCGAGCGGGTGGCCACCGGTGTGCCGACGCAGAAGTCGGAGCCGCCGGTGATCTCGGCCAGAGCCCGGCCGTACGCGGCCAGCAGCACCGCGAACGGTGAGCAGGCGCTGCGCCTGGCCTGGTCGCGCACCGCCTGCGAGGTGGTGGGCGGACAGGTGGTTCGGAGCTCGGCCGACCCACCCACAGCGAGCTCGTGCTGGTTCGGCGCCGGGCCGCCGTCCGGGGTGGGCAGGTCGGCCGCCCCAGCCAGCAAGGTGCGCCAGTGTGTGGTGAGGTCGGCGTGTTGCGCCGGCGTGAGTTCTGCGGCCTCCACTCGTTCCAGTACGGGCAGATCGGTTGCGACGTCGTCGACGGCTCGTGCGTAGGCGCACGCCAGATCGGTGGCGAACACCTCCTGGGAGAGACCGTCGAAGGCGATGTGATGGACCGCCAGGAAGACGGTGGCACCCTGTGCGTCCGGGGCGACTGCGGCCCTGTAGACGCGGCCTGCGGCGAGATCGAAGGTGTCAGCGTTCAGCAGGGTGGCGGCCGCCTCCTCGAAGCCGGTGCCGGCCCCGAGGCGCAGCAGCGGCTCTGCGACCGGCTCCGCGAGGACCTTGCGGACCACCTGCTCATGCTCGAAGACGTAGGCGGTGCGCAGCGCCTCCTGGCGGCGCGCCACTGCCGACAGCGCTGCGTCGAGGGCAGGGAGATCGAGCGGGCCGTCGACGCGGACCTGGGCGAGGACCCAGCCGGCGTGGCTCGCCGGGTCGATCTGCTCACCGAGCCAGAACTGCATTTCCAGAGCGGAGGCCAGCTGAACCCGCACCGTCGCGTGGTCAGTCACAGGAAAGCTCCTTGCCCGCGCCTGCGGGGTTGTTGGTGCTGATCGGAACGTCTATGTCGCGCAGCTCGCGCTTGCGCAGGGCGATGAGGGCCAAGACGAGGTAACTGGCACCCAGGCGAGAAGGGGCCAACGCAGGCCGATGCCGTGGATCGCCCAGACCGCCACCAGGACGCCGACCGGTGCGGCGCTCATCGAGTTGCAACTGCAGCAGCCGGGCGAGGCGGTCGATGGTCCCGGGCTCGAACAGTGAGGTCCGGTCTCCCCGAGGTGTCGGCCGCGAGCAGGCGGGCGATCGCACCGGTCCCTGCGGCCTTGAGTGTGGCTGGATGTGCGACCTTCTGGCCGGTCGGCTCCGTCCAGTTTTCACGATCGCAGGATGCATGGCCTGCCTCAACGGTCTTCTCTACGCTACAGCGTTACAGGGAAAACGATCAATGTGACGCGGGCCACATTGTCCGGCTGTTGCTGCTTTTCTTAATTCCCCTCCTTTTCTTCTTGAATGTGGCCTCCGTGAAATTTCCCTGATCGAGATCAAAACGCCTTCAAGGCCTGACTCGACGAGTTCTGACGGGGGCTCACTCGGAGGGGCCCAGGCCTCCGGAAGCGGTCTCGGACGTACGCCGTCGCAACGCGGCGCTCATACGTTCCAGGGTCTCTTCCAGGACCTGCGGGGACGTACCGAAATTGAGCCGTACGAATCCATCGCCGCCAGCTCCGAAGGCCGGACCGGAGAAGAGGAGCACCTTGGCCTCGTCGCGGAAGAAGGGCATGGGGTCCGGACCGATCCCTAGCTGCCGGCAGTCGAGCCAGGCAAGAAAAGTGGCCTCCGGAGTCCGACAGCGGATCCTCTCCGGGAGCCGCTCGGCCAGCAGCCGCCGGTTCCGGTCCAAGATGGCCAGCACTTCGTCCAGCCAGGCATCGCCCGAGGTCCAGGCGGCCTTCAGTGCCTCGACCGCGAGCACTCCTACTTGGCCGAAGAGCAGCCCGCGCTGGGCGTCGACGGCATCCCGTACGGCCTGCGGCCCTATGTGTGCCAGCGCGCAGCGGATCCCGGCGAGGTTGAATGCCTTGCTCCCCGAGGTGAGGGTGACGGTGCGGGCAGCGATTTCCGGGCTGAGCGAGGCGAAGGGAATGTGCTGGTGCGGGGCATGGGTCAGATCCGCGTGCACCTCATCGGAGATCACCAACAGGTTGAACTTGAGCACGAGTTCCGCGAGTGACTCCAACTCGTCACGGCGGAACACCCGGCCGGTGGGGTTGTGGGGGTTGACGAGGAAAAGCACACGGCAGCGCCCCGAGCCCTCGTCCGCCGCGGTCCGCTCCATGAGCGCGGGATCGAACTCCCACCCGCCCTCGTCCTCCTGGATCGGAACGGTCAGCGCCCTGCGGCCGATCCTCTCGATGACATCGACGAACGGCGGGCAAACGGGGGTGTGCAGAAGTACCGCATCGCCGGGGTCGGTGGCGACCTGGAGCGTCGCGAGCATCGCCTGGTTGATGTCCGTGAACAGCCGGACGTGCGTGGGATCGGGCCTATGGCCATACCGGTGCCGCGTCCGCTCGGCGAACACCTCGCCGAGCGGGCCGCCGCGGCTCTCGTCGAACCATGGGGGATAGCCAAGATCGCCGTCGGCGCGGCGCAGCAGGGCCTGGCGTATCGCGGGTGCGGTCGGAAAGTCCATGTCCGCGACCCAAGAGGCCAGCATGCCGTCGCCCGCGGTGGCCCACTTCTCCCCGTCCCGCTGTGACAGGCGGCTCAGATCGAGGGAGTCGAGAGCAGCTAACGAAGTGTCGGCGTTCATAGTCCTGTTCCGTGTTGGTTGGATGGCGCGGCGCTGTGCGCACCAATGTCGGTGCGGTGCCGCACGACGGAGAGGAGGCCGGTACGGAAAGCCTGCGGCAGGAAACCGATCGCTCGGCAGAACTCCTGCGGGTCCCCTAGCCCTCCAGTCGCATCCCCACAGTCCTGTTGTCCTGTTGGGCCACAGGGGGAGTTCCCGAGTACGTCATGGTTGCCCTATGAGGGGAGCACACAAGGTTATGCGGCAGCCTTCGGCCGCGACGTGTGACGTCAGCCACATTGCGGCGTTCGCAACCCGCCGATACTGTCGCCAACAGCGCCTTCCTCGGCCCGGATTAGACGCTGAGGCTGGTCGCTCGCAATGCTTGGAGCTTCCTGGCCCGGCAGTCGGTGCGCATGTGCGCCCATCCGATATTCGCAGTCGAATTACATCTGCGATGTCGAGAATCTGTGACAGGAGACAGGAGACTGGAATTGTCCTCCCATGCCGCCCAAATCCCTGCGGACCGGCCGCGTGGCGTCGACGCACCCCGTTGCACGGGGGTAGTACGCCTAGACATTCCCGGTCTTTACGCCAGCGCCGTCAGGGATGTGGCGGTGTCCTGTGTGACCGCCCCGGAGAGTGTGCTGCTCGCTGGCTTCGCCGCACTGCTGTACCGGTATTCCGGCCAGAACCAGGTTGAGTTCCACGTGCGCCGCGAAGGAGGTGGGGACTCGCTGCTCCGCTTCTCCGTCACCGGGGAGAGCACGCTCCGCGAACTGACCAGTGCGGCCAGAACCGTGGCGGCCCCCGGGAAGGAGCCCGCGCGCATCGGCTTACGTTTCGGTGCGGATCGTGCCGCCGAGGGCGATCAGCCGTACGAGGTCGAGCTCGTGCTGCCTGTGGCCGAGGCGGCGTCCCGGTCGGTCGCTCTCCACTTCGACGAGCGACTCTTCGAAACGGCGACCGGCGACCAGCTGCTTGCCCACTTCCAGAACCTGCTTGAGGACGGCGCGAACCGGCCGGACCAGGCGCTGGCGGATCTCGTGCTTCTCACCGGGCCCGAGGTGCACCGGATCCTCATGGAATGGAACGACACCGCTGTCCAGCTGTCCCGCGAGGAAAGCTGTCTGCACGAGGTGTTCGAGGAGCGGGCCGCGCGGTCACCCGAAGCCGTCGCCGTGATCCAAGGAGCGACCCGGCTGACGTTCCAGGAGATCAACGTCGCGGCGAACCGGCTGGCACACCATCTGAGGGACCTGGGCGTCGGCCCCGACGACCGCGTCGGCCTCTACCTTGAGCACTCGCCCGATCTGCTGATCTCGATGCTCGGGGTACTCAAGGCCGGCGGGGCCTATGTGCCACTCGACCCCGGCTATCCGCAGGCCAGGGTGTCCACCATGATCACCGGTGCTTCCTGCGTGGCTCTGATCAGCCATGGCAAGCTCGCTGCGGCTCTGACCGGGGAAGACTCCGTACGGCAGGAACTCCTGGTGTTATTGGACCGCGAGACCGCCGCCCTGTCCGCTCAGCCCGATCACGATCCGAAGGCCCAGGCCGGGCCGGACAACCTCTGCTACGTCATCCATACTTCCGGTTCCACCGGAAAGCCCAAGCCGATCGCGCTGCGCCACCGGGGCGTGATGAACAACATCGAGGACCTCAACTCCCGCTTCGCCGTGGGCATCGGCGACAGCGTCCTCGGCCTGTCATCCCCGAGTTTCGACATGTCGGTCTACGAATACCTCGGGATGACGGCGGCAGGCGGCACTCTCATCCTTCCTGCGCCCGGCCGGGCCAAGGATCCGGCGCACTGGGCCGAACTGGCGGCGGACCACGGCGTCACGGTGTGGAACACCGCACCGGCGCTGCTGGAACTGGTACTCGATCATGTCGAGCGCGGCGGGGGTGGCGGGCCCTCACCGGTGAACGCACTGCGGCTGATCATGATCGCCGGAGACTGGATCCCGCTGAAGCTGCCCGGACGCGCCCGCGGAGCCGCGCCCGATGCCAGGTTCATCTCCCTCGGTGGGGCCACCGAGGCCTCGATCTATTCGACGATATTCGAGGTCGAGGCCACCGAACCTACCTGGAGGAGCATTCCGTACGGGCGCCCGATGGCCAATCAGCGCACATACATCCTGGACGAGTCACTCCAACCCGTTCCGCCGGGTGTAACAGGCGAGTTGTACCTCGCCGGCGTCGGCCTCGCGCTCGGTTACTTGGACCGGCCCGCCCTCACCGCCGAGCGATTCATCGAGTGGTCGTATGGCACTGTGGCCGACGAGCGGCTGTATCGCACCGGCGACTTGGCGAGGTTCGGTGCCGACGGACTGATCGAACTGATCGGCCGGGCCGACCTTCAGGTGAAAATTCACGGCCTGCGGGTGGAGCTGACCGAGATCGAGTCCGTGCTCCGCGACCATCCTCAGGTCAAAGAAGCGGCGGTGACCGCACAGACCGATACCGTCGGCGTCCCGGTCCTGGTCGGATATGCCGTGCCGCGCGACGGCGAAGTCCTGGACCCGGAGGACATCCGCAGGACCCTCGCGGCCAGCCTCCCGGCTCACATGGTCCCCGGCACTGTGCTCGTGTTGCCGGCCATGCCGCTGACCCCCAACGGGAAGCTGGACCGCAAGTCGCTTCCCACGGCCCCCTCACCGCAGGAGGAGCGCCGTGGCGGCACCCTGCCCGTGGATGCCGAGCCCAGCAATCCGTGGGAGAAGCGGATCGCCGCGGCATGGCAGGAGGTTCTGGGTATCGATGCGATCCGGCGTGACGACGACTTCTTCGCCCTGGGCGGCGACTCGATGAAGGCCATGCGCGGCATGGCGCAGGTGCCCGAGCTGACGTTGGTGGCTCTGTACCGCCATCCGACGCTGCAGAGCCTGGCCGCGTATCTCCAGGCCACGGCCGCTCTGCCCGGGGCGGGGAACTCTGACCCCGGGCAGAGCGGCGCCGCGTAACGGGACGGTCCTGGAGCCCTCGTCGGCCAGGCCGGTCGGCAGGTGCGGAGCGGTGCGGGCCACTTCTTCCGGCACGGCACGGCACGGACGGCTTCGGTGACCAGTTCCAGCCGGGTCGGGTCGCGCACCGCGGCCAGGACGTGGGTGGAGTCGGTGCGCTGCGTGGTGCGCGCGCACGAGTCCTCGTCGCACCACAGCCCGTCCCGCCGGTCTCTCACCCACATCGCCGTCGTACCGCCCGGGTTGCTCGCCCGCGCGATCTGCGCGGTCAGAGAAGGGACTTACTCACCGGAACGGGCACGGAGCGACAACGGACACCTCGACAACTGCATCGGTCTTCGAAACAGCCACGAACATGCCTGCTGATCATGCTGGCGCACCGGGAAGCCCCGAGATCCCCGACTGTGAGAGTGCGGAACGTGAGCTCTTGTCCCTTTCGTGGTTGAGGTGGGGGAAGGACCACTGGTCGCGGGTGGGTGGGGTGGTCCGGGTGCGTCGAGCCCGCCGAGCCGCCGGGTGAGTTCTTCGATGCGGGCCCGGAACTGCCTGGCTTGGTGGGCCAGTTCGCGTTCGCGGAAACCCCGGTCGAAGCCCTCGGGCCGGCGCGCGCACGTGAATGATTGAGGACTGATATTGACGTGACATTTGAAGTCACGACCTAGTAGGGTCGAGGAAGATCACGGATGAATTCGAGGTCGTGCCGGGTGAGGCCTCGATTGAAGAGTTGCTGGACCGGGAATGTCCATCGATGGCCCGCCGGAATGATTGCTTCATCGATGTCCGTGTTCGGGGATAAGACCCTGGAAGAACCAGAATCCGGAGGACTGATGGCCACGCACGCTATTCAGAAGATACACTCGGGGGGCGGCGGCATTCAGATGCATCGCCCGGGGGAAGTGTCCGATCTGGACGCGTTTCGGGAACGGCGTCTGACGCGCAGACGCCGGCTGTCAGAGGACCTGGCGAGTGCGGGAACGGACACCCGCTATTTCCCTGTGCTGTCGGTACTGGCGCCCGTCATGACCCAATCCGAGGGTGAAATCACCTATCCGGGCGACCCGATGTGTCTCTATACGGCGCTGAGCGCTGCCGTGCACCGTGCCGTGGCGGACGCCGGCCCGCTAGAGGACGCCGTGCACTACAGCGACCTCGCGCCCGAGTGGACCCGGTTCCCGTCCAAGGAGTACCGGCTCTCCGCCAGTGACGACGGATACCGGGCCTACGGCACGTCACCCAACACCGACCAGACGGTGTTCGACCCCCGGGTCTGGGACGACGCGGCGCGCACGAGATGGCTGCGGCTACTGCGCGAGGTCCAGCCCAGGGTCGTGCTCATCAGCGCCGTGTCACCCGCGCACCGCTACGCGCTCGAAATCGCGAGGTTGGTCAAGTGCGAGGTCCCGGACGCCTTCGTCATACTCGGAGGCCGTCATGTGGACGAGACCGTCACCTGCACCCCCGACGGCCAGGCCCTCGTGCTCCAACCCAGCAGCACGGTGACGGTCATTCAGGAGGGCAAGGTTCCCAGAGTGGTCGACGCCGTCGTCGGCGGCGAGGCCTACTTCGCTGTGGACCTGCTGATGCGGGCCCTCGCCCTTGCCACCGATCTCGACCGGCGTTGGGTGGACCGTGACCAGGTTCTGCCGTGCCTTCAGGGGCTGCTCGCCGAAGAGGGTCCCGTGCCCGGCACGTCGGTCGTCGTCCTGGCGGCGGGGGAGACCTTCGACGCCGTTCCGCTCCGTGGCCGAACGCTCGACCTCGCGTCTTTACCCTCGCCGTACGAGGCATTCGCGATCCGATCCCGATTCCCCATCTTCACGCGCCCCGGGACGGGGGAGGTGATGCGCACCGCGCACTTCATGGTATCCAACGCCTGTCCGTATCGATGTAATTTCTGCTCCGAGTCGTCGCAACTTGGCTCTGGGCTCAAGCGGTTCAAGGAAGATGCGATAGGTGCGGCGGCGGAGCGGGTCTGTGAATACGTCAGCTACGGCGCCGAGTCGCTCTTCTTCGACGACTCCGTCTTCTGGAGCGGTCGGTATCGGGACATTGAGAATTTCTGCGAAGAGCTCAGCCGGATCCGCCGGGACGAGAGCGGTTCACTCGAACCGCGTTACCGCAGGTTCGTTCGCGAGGAAGACGACGTCCAGCGGCTGCGCGACCTCCAGTGGGGTGCTCAGCTGACCGTGGACACCCTCGTCGCGCTGCATTCGGCTGAAGAGTCGTCGAAAATCCTGCGAAAGATGAAGGATGCCGGATGCAGCTACATCTACATCGGCATCGAGAGCATGTCGACGCAAGTCATGAACAACATTCACAAGAATATCCGCCGGGACGAACGGAAGCCCTGGGGGGAAAAGGTCAGGGAAGCTGCGGCCCTCGTCAAGGCGCTGGACCTGCAGCTGGGAACTTCCGTTCTTTTCGGCCTCGACGGTGAGACACGGGACAGTATCGACGAGACCATCCATGAGGTGGGCCGTCTCGTCGACGACAAGCTGATCGATCTGGCCAGCCCGAATATACTCACCTATCACCCCGCGACACCGGTCACGCGCCAGCACGGCATGCAGGACGAACTCGACTACCACTCCCCGCGCATCGACAACCGGAAGCCCTATATCTATTTCGAGGAAGCTTTTCCCGGTGTCGTCTCCGTCCTCCTCACCGAGGACGACATCTGGCACATTCACAGGGAGACCGAGAAGCGCTGGGGTGGGGCCCGCAATGATGCTGCCGTGGTCACTGTCCAGGAAGAGCAATCCGACAGTCCTCAGCATGTCCCCGCCGGACTATGACGAAGGCGTCGTGGAGTTCGGTCCGGCGTTCCCATCGGACGGCGAGGCGTTTGAAGTGGTTCGGGTTGGAGTCGTAGCCCTTGTCGCCGCCAGCATGCGTGGACCGGGTGAGTGGCGTGGCGGTCCGGGGGGCCTGTCTGGACGTGGAGCCCCCTCGGGCCGCCCGGCCGGCAGGTGCCGGCGTGCGCTGACCTTCGCCCCTCGCCGTGGCTCCGGTCACAGTGAGGGTGGTCCAGGACGGCTGTTGAAGGTCGTTGCGTAGGCTGGCGTTGTCGTCGTGGCGAGGGAGTGGGCGAGGCTACTCGATCCCACCGAAGCTAGCTGACGATCAGTCGGAAGAGTCGGTGATTGGTCAGCATCAATCCTGAAAAACTTGGAGAAAGCTGACCGAACTTACGACTCGTTGTAGGGTAGGGAAATCGCACTTGACCTGCAAAAATGCAGGCAGGGAGCCTAGATCCAGGGGTACCTCGATGATGCGCACCATGTTCAAGTCGAAGATCCACCGGGCGACCGTCACTCAGGCCGATCTGCATTACGTCGGGTCCGTGACCATCGACGCCGATCTGCTCGACGCGGCCGATCTGCTGCCCGGGGAGTTGGTGCACATCGTGGACATCACCAACGGGGCCCGGCTGGAGACCTACGTCATCGAGGGCGAGCGCGGGTCCGGGGTCATCGGGATCAACGGGGCCGCCGCGCATCTCGTGCACCCCGGGGATCTGGTGATCCTCATCAGCTACGCGCAGGTCGAGGACGCCGAGGCGCGGGTGTTGAAGCCCCGCGTCGTGCATGTCGACGGCGACAATCGGATCATCGAGCTGGGCGCGGATCCGTCCGCGCCGGTTCCGGGCACCGATCAGGAGCGCAGTCCCCACGCGGTGGCCGTCTGACGTGGTGGCGGCCCTGGTGCTGCTGCACACCTCGCCCGTGCACGTCCCGGTCTTCGAGGCGTTGCGCGACCGGGACCACCCGGGGGTCGTCCTGCGGCACGTGGTGGTTCCGGAACTGCTCGACCGGGCTCGGGCGGAGGGCCCGGACGCAGTGGCCCCGGCCCTGCGCGGGCTGCTGGCCGACGCCGGGGACGTGCCCGTGCTGGTCACCTGCTCGACCATCGGGGCCGTCGCGGAGTCCCTGGCTCCGGAGCGGGGCGCCCCGGTGCTGCGGGTGGACCGGCCGATGGCGGCCGAGGCCGTGCGCCTCGGCGAACGGATCGTCGTCCTCGCGGCCCTGGAGTCCACCCTCGCCCCGACCCGGGAGCTGCTGGCCGAGGAGGGCGCGGGGCGGCGCGTGTCCCCGCGTACGCAGGTGGTCGCCGGGGCCTGGGAGCGCTTCGAGGCGGGGGACACCGCCGGCTACCTCCGCCTCGTCGCCGAGGCGGCGGACGCCGTGACCGACGCGGACGTCATCGTCTTGGCCCAGGCCTCCATGGCCGACGCTGCGGACCTGGTCAGGACCCGTGTCCCGGTGCTGTCCAGCCCGGCCGCGGGACTGGCGGCCGCCCTGCGTGGAGCCCCCGCGTAGTCGTTCCTCGCTGGTCCGCTCGGGCGCCGACGGCACGCTCCGCTCCTTCCGGTCTCCGATGGCTGATCCGGTCGGCTGATCCGGAGGGCGTACCCGGCGGGATCCGGGGAAGGTGGGGCGTATGGTGCGAAACGTAGAGCAGACGCAGCCGCCCGTACCCGGACCGGGCCCGACCCCGGACCCGACTCCGGGCCCCGGACCGGCTCCCGGCCCCAACCCGTTCCCGTCTCCCCAGCCCGTCCCGCGGCCGGTGCCGCCCGAGCCGGCGCCGGTACCCGAGCCCGACCCGGTGCCCGCGCCGCCCGGGCCCGCTCCGATCCCGCAGCCCGGGCCCCTGAGCTGAGGCGGGGCGGCGGGCCGGGGTGAGCCCCGCACGGGACGCCGGCGTGCGCCCCGTGTGCCGGGTGTGCGACACCGGCCCGGAGCGGTCCGCCGTACGGCCGCCGGCCCATGAGAGAGCGTCAACTCCCTCACGTGTGCGCCCTGTTGTGCCCCTTGTCATGAACTGATCGCAGCGTTAGGTTGTGCGGTTCCTGATGTCTTCACTGGGGGCTCCCATGGGTGTACGGGGCCGGCACCGCCGGTACCAGCCGAGCAGCATCAACCGGGCGTCGCTGGCCGTCACCGCCGGTGGCGCCGGAATCGCGCTCCCTCTGATCGGGGCCGGCGTCGCCCACGGCGCCTCGGTGGACACCTGGAACAAGGTCGCCGCCTGCGAATCGACCCACAACTGGCACATCAACTCCGGCAACGGCTACTACGGCGGGCTCCAGTTCAGCCAGAGCACCTGGCGCGCCTTCGGCGGTACCGCGTATGCCGCGCGGGCCGACCTGGCCACCAAGGACCAGCAGATCGCGGTCGCCGAGAAGGTCCTCAAGGGGCAGGGCCCGCAGGCCTGGCCCGCATGCGGCAAGGAGGCCGGACTCAGTCGCGGCGGCCCGGCACCCGCCGCCGTCCCGCAGCAGAAGCAGGCGCCGCAGCCCACCGCGCAACAGGCAGCGGCGCAACAGCCCGCGGCGCTGCGGACCGAAGCCGAGCAGACCACGGCCGAGCAGCGGCAGAACGCACCGCGCCCCACCGGGACCTCGGTCCTCCCCAATCCGTACGTCGTCGCCCCCGGCGACTCGCTGTCGGCCATCGCCACGGAGCAGCACGTCGAGGGCGGCTGGCAGGCGCTGTACGAGACCAACCGGGCCACCATCGGCGGCAACCCCAACCTGATCTTCCCGGGCCAGCGGCTGACCCTGCGCATCACCGCGGCGCCGCCCGCGCAGAATCCGGAGAAGCCCCCGCGCACCGCCGAGCCGGTCAAGCCCGGGGAACCGGCGGCTACCAGGCCCAGGCCCAAGCCGGAGCAGGCCAAGCCCGCGCCCGCCAAGCCGGCCCCCGCCAAGCCCGCCCCACAGCCCGCCTCAGCGCAGCAGCAGCCGGCGGCCGGTGTCTTCTCCGCCCCCGTCGACGCCGGACTCGGCACCTCCTACCGCGTCGCGGGCTCCTCCTGGTCCAGCGGCTATCACACCGGGGTCGACTTCCCGGTGCCCACCGGCACGACCGTCAAGTCCGTCGGCTCCGGCCAGATCGTCTCGGCCGGCTGGGCCGGGGCGTACGGCTACCAGGTCGTCATCCGGCACTCCGACGGCCGCTACTCCCAGTACGCGCACCTCTCCGCGCTCAGCGTCAAGGCCGGCCAGCAGGTCTCCGGAGGCCAGCGGATCGGCCGCTCCGGTTCCACCGGCAACACCACCGGACCGCACCTGCACTTCGAGATGCGCACCGGCCCCGGCTACGGAACGGACATCGACCCGCTCGCGTATCTCCGCGGCCACGGCGTCCGGATCTGACCCGCGCGCGTGCGGCGGCACGGCCATGAGCAGGACGAGGCCGGCCGCCGCCACCGCGGCGCTCGCCAGCGCCGCCAGCGCGCCCACCGTCCCGTACCGGAAGCCCTCCTCGAAGAACGTGAGGCCCACCGCCGCCGCGACCACCGGGTTCACCACGGTCACCGTGGCCAGCGGAGCCGTCAGCCCCGCACCCCGGTAGGCCGCCTGTGACAGCAGCAGCCCGCCGACGGCCAGTACGGCGATCGCCCCGAGCTGCGGCCACAGCGCGCCCGCCCCGCTCGGCTGGTCCAGCCGGAAGTCCTCGGCCACCGACTTGGTGAACACGGAGGCCATGCCGAAGGAGGTGCCCGCCGCCGCGGCCAGCAGCACGCTGCGCAGCACCGGCCGGCGCATCCGGTGGGCCGCCAGGAACAGCAGGGCCACCCCGGCCCCGGTCGCGATCAGCAGCAGGCTCTGTTCGCCGCCCGCCAGCCCCTGCTCCGTCTCCCCGTCCCCGCCCGTCAGCGCCAGCAGCCCGGCCAGGCCCGCCGTGGCGAGCAGCGCCCCGCGCCAGGCCGCCGCGCCCGCCCGGCGCCGTACGAACACGGCCGACAGCGGGAGCGCGAAGACGATGGTGAGCGCGCCCAGCGGCTGGACCAGGCTCAGCGGCCCGTAGGCCAGCGCCACCACGTGCAGCAGCGCGCCGAGGCCGTTCAGCCCCACCGCCACCCACCACCCGGCGCGGTGCAGCGGGGCGTACGGGCGGTCCGGGGAGGTCGCGGCGACCCGCTCCTGGAAGATCGCCCCGCCGGCATAGGCGAGCGCGGACACCAGGCACAGGACGACGGACAGGGCCAAGGCACTCATGAATCCCACAATGCCCCACTCACCTGCACAATTCCTCCGCCCACAGGAGGTCACCGGTCGTACTCCGGGCGTAGTACGGGAGGAGGGGCCGCGGGCTCGCGGGCCCCGAGCCGCTCCCCGGAGTGACCCGCTCCTCGCGGTACGTGAACCCCGCGCACACGGGTTTGGACCCCGGCGTGTCGAATCCGTACACTCGCCCTTTTGGGGACTTCCGCAGCAGCGGGCGCGGACGAGTGATCAAGGAACGGGCAGCGGCCATGACGGTGACCGAAGACAACCACGTGACCGGGGAAGAGGACGCCTTCGGGCCGGGCATCGACCCCGACCGGCTGGCCCTCTGCCTCAGCGTGATCGACGAGCTCGACAAGCTCGACGTCGACCACCCGGACGCCATCACCGTACGCCGCGCCACCGCCGGCCTCTACCGCACGGTCAAGCAGCGCCGCCGCCAGGAGCGCCGCGCCGCCAAGACCGCCAACGACAAGGCCGTCACCGAGGCGACCGCGACCGGCTCCGCCGAGCGCATCGACGACGAGACCCAGGGCAACGCCCTGACCGCCGCCACCAAGGGCCCGATCGCCGGGATACTCCAGCGCCCGCGCTCCTGCTACATCTGCAAGACCCGCTACGTCGAGGTCGACGCGTTCTACCACCAGCTCTGCCAGGACTGCGCCGCCTTCAACCGCGCCCGCCGCGACGCCCGCACCGACCTGACCGGCCGCCGCGCGCTGCTCACCGGCGGCCGCGCCAAGATCGGCATGTACATCGCGCTGCGGCTGCTGCGCGACGGCGCGCACACCACCATCACCACCCGCTTCCCCAACGACGCGATCCGCCGCTTCAAGGCGATGCCCGACAGCTCCGAATGGCTGCACCGCCTGAAGATCGTCGGCATCGACCTGCGCGACCCGGCCCAGGTCGTCGCGCTCGCCGACTCGGTCGCCGCCGAGGGCCCGCTCGACATCCTGATCAACAACGCCGCGCAGACCGTGCGCCGCTCCCCGGGTGCCTACAGCGAGCTCGTCGCCGCCGAGAACGCCCCGCTCCCGGCCGGTGAGCTGCCGGCCGCCGAGGTCATCGGCACCTTCGGCAGCGGCACCGTCGACCGTGTCGCCGCGCTGCCCACCGGCCAGGGCGAGAAGCTCACCGCCCAGGACGTCACCGAGCTCGCGCTGGTCTCCGGCTCCGCCTCCCTGGAGCGGATCGCCGCCGGTACGGCCATCGACGCTGGCGGGCTGGTCCCGGACCTGCACGACACCAACAGCTGGATCCAGACGGTGTCCGAGGTGGACCCGATCGAGCTCCTCGAAGTGCAGCTCTGCAACTCCACCGCGCCGTTCATCCTGATCAGCCGGCTCCGCCCGGCCATGGCGGCCACCGAGGGCGGCCGCCGCTACGTCGTCAACGTCTCCGCGATGGAGGGCGTGTTCAGCCGCGGCTACAAGGGCGCCGGCCACCCGCACACCAACATGGCGAAGGCCGCGCTCAACATGCTGACGCGCACCAGCGCCCAGGAGATGTTCCAGAAGGACCAGATCCTGATGACCGCCGTGGACACCGGCTGGATCACCGACGAGCGTCCGCACCCGGACAAGATCCGCCTCGCCGAGGAGGGCTTCCACGCCCCGCTCGACCTGGTCGACGGCGCCGCCCGGGTCTACGACCCGATCGTCCGAGGCGAACTCGGCGAGGACCTGTACGGCGTCTTCCTCAAGGACTACGCGCCCGCCAACTGGTAGGCAGCTCAGGGCCTGTCTTTCGGATCATGCCGGGCTCGCCCGGCCGCGCGCCCCGGTCCCTCTTCGGAGGGGCCGGGGCGCGCCGCGTTCACGGCGTGCGCGCGTACGCCCCCGCCGCCACCCGTTCCAGAACCGGGCGCCAGTCCTCCATCACGCCCGCGTCCAGTCCGGCCACCTTGCCCGCGTCATCGGCCTGACGAAGCGTCACCGCGGCTTCCGCTTCGGGATCGGCCGCGAAAGCGCGGACCTCGCCCGCGCCCATCACCCCGCCCTGCGCCCGCAGGGTCAGCGCGCTCTGCGGTGACAGCGCCCGGGCCGGCTCGACGGCCGCCAGGTAGCGCTTCGCCGGCACGTGCAGCCGTACCAGCCGGGCCACCCGGTCGCCCAGCAGCGGGCGGAGCGCCCGGGCCGCGTGGTCGGCGTGGCCCGCGTCGTCCCCCGGGCACAGCAGGTGGCCCAGGTCGTGCACGAGGCCCGCGACTTGGAGCTCCTTGTCCGCGGGGTGCGAGCGGCGCAGCAGGGCCGCCGTCTGGAGTCCGTGGTCGTGCAGGTCGACCGGGTCGCCGCTGCGGTCGGGGGTGTCCCAGGCGCCCCGGCAGGCGCGCAGCAGATCCATCAACTCGTCGACGCTCCGGACCTCCGCCGCCCTGGACCTCGCCACCGCGTTTCCCTCCGTAGCCCGCCCGTCGCCCGTGTGTTGCCCGTCGAGCAGATCAGCCCGCACCGTCCGTCTGTCGGACGAGTGACTGAACTCGGGGCGAAAAACAGCGGTCCAGTGCGGATTTTACCGTTCCATCGAGCGGGGGTCCGCTCATATGTGTACTCTAAACCGCATGAGAGCCCCACCCGGGCCCTCGCTCCACCACGGCGCCACCGCGTCCGGAAACCTTTATTCCTGCCCGGCGCGGCGCTCCGCCCACCGGGTTACGCGACACTAAGGAGTGCGCGGTGACTGAAATGACGACGACCGAACCGAAGCTGCTGGAGCACCCCAACGGGCGAACCAAGACCCGTTCGGACGAGCTCGGCACGCTTGAGGTGTGGGCCCGATCCGCTCCCATCCGTCTGGCCGGGTACGAGGACGACCTGGCGGAGCCGCACATCCTGCCCGGTATCGACTGAGCCCCGGCAGTAGCTCCCCCCGCGCCCCCGCGCCGACACAGCGGCGACGGGGGCGCGGCATGTGCGGGCCGCCCCCCTCACCGCGCGCCGACCGCGCGCCGTACGCCCGCGGTTCCCGAACGGGCTAAGCCGTCAGCGTCATCGCTCAGGGCGATCAAGCCTTCCGGCGCCACCCGTCCCCGGGCAGGGTGAACGGCATGAGACTACTGATGCTGGGTGGGACCGAATTCGTCGGGCGCGCGATCACCGAAGACGCCGTGAGCAGGGGCTGGGAGGTGACCGTCTTCCACCGGGGCCGCCACGCGCCTCCGCCCGGCACCACCGCCGTGCACGGGGACCGGACGGCTCCCGGCGGACTCGCCGCCCTCGCCGACGGGGAGTGGGACCTCGTCGTCGACACCTGGGGCGACGCCCCCACCGCCGTGCGCGACAGCGCCCGGCTGCTGGCCGGCCGCGCCGGACACTACGCGTACGTCTCCAGCCGCTCCGTCTACTCCTACCCGGCCCCGGCCGGCCTCGGCGAGGACGGCCCGCTGGTCGAGGGCTCCGCCGACGCCGATGCCGTGGCCTACGCCCAGGACAAGCGCGGCGGGGAACTCGCCGCCGTCGAGGCCTTCGGGGACCGGGCCCTGCTGGTGCGCGCCGGCCTGATCCTCGGCCCGTACGAGAACGTCGGCCGGCTGCCCTGGTGGCTGAACCGCGCCGCCCGCGGCGGGCCGATGCTCGCCCCGGGTCCGCGTGACCTCCCGATCCAGTACATCGACGTACGCGACCTCGCGGCCTGGACCCTCGACGCCGCCGCGGCCGGACTGGGCGGCCCGTACAACCTGGTCTCCCCGGTCGGCCACGCCACGATGGCCGGTTTCCTGGAGGCCTGCGTCGCCGCCACGGGCAGCGACGCGGAACTGCGCTGGACCGACCCGGCCGTGCTCCTGGAAGCCGGCGTCGCGCCCTGGACCGAGCTGCCGGTGTGGACCGGGCCGGGCGAGGCCCACGACTACATGTACGGCGGCGACGTGACGAAGGCCCTGGCGGCGGGCCTGAACTGCCGCCCCGTGGCGCGGACGGTCGCCGACACCTGGGACTGGCTCCGCTCCCTCGACCGGGTCGCCCCGCAGCGCCCCGACCGGCCCGCCCCCGGCCTCGGCGCCGAGCGCGAGGCGGCGCTACTCGGCCTCTGACCCGGACACCCCGGAGAGACGGGTCGGCGGCAGGTACTCGCGCAGCAGCCGGCGGTGCCACCAAGCGCCCGTCTCGCGCAGCTCCCGCCAGGTAGTGAACCGGTACCGGTACAGCCTGGCCCGCACGTACACCGGCGGGGCGTCCGGGAACGGGTTGTGGCGCAGCAGCCGCAGCGTGTCCCGGTCGCCCGCCAGCAGCCGCTCCACGAACGGCCCGAACCAGTCCCGGGCGTAGTCGGGGGAGAGCGCGGCGAACCACATCAGCCAGTCGAGCCGCAGGTGGTACGGGGCGAACTGGCGCGGCATCCGGCCCGGTTCGCCGGGTTTGCCCTTGAACTCGTACGCGTACCACGCGCCGTCCTCGCGCGGCTGCCGGTCCGCGGTGCCCTCCACCACCACCTCGTCGCGGATCCGGCCCACCGTGCCGAAAGCCCCGTACGTGTTGACCAGGTGCAGGGAGTCGAAGGAGCGGTTCATCACCTGGCGGCGCGAGATCATGTTCAGCACCGGATGCCGGCTCAGCACCAGCACCAGCGCGGTCACCGCGCACACCGGTACGACGTACCAGAGCGGCGCCTCCCGGTAGGCCGCCGCCGGCGGGGGGCCGGCGAGCCCGGTGAAGTCCACCGCCGACAGGACGACCGTGATGGTGATCCAGTTCAGCCAGGCGAAATTGCCCGACAGCACCAGCCACAGCTGGGTGGCCACGATGATCCCGGCGGCGTACGAGGCCACCGGCTGCGGAGTGAACAGCAGCACCGGCACCACCAGTTGCGTCACGTGGTTGGCCGCGCACTCCACCCGGTGCACGCGCTTCGGCAGGTGGTGGAAGAACCAGCTCAGCGGCCCGGGCATCGGCTGCGTCTCGTGATGGTGGTACAGGCAGGTGAGCCGGCGCCAGCAGGGGTCGCCCCGCATCTTGATCAGCCCCGCGCCGAACTCCACCCGGAACGCCACCCACCGCAGCAGCCACAGCACCAGCACCGGCGGCCCCACCCGGGCGTTGCCGAGGAAGACCGCGAGGAAGCCCACCTCCAGCAGCAGCGACTCCCAGCCGAACGAGTACCAGGTCTGCCCCACGTTCACGATCGACAGGTAGAGCAGCCACAGCACCGCCCACATCCCCATCGCCGCGCCCAGCGGCACCGCGTCCCCGGCCCCCGCCGCGAGGGCCGCCGCCAGCAGCGCCCCGGCCCGGGCGCAGCCCGCGAAGAGGCCGTCGGAGTAGCGCAGTTGGAACAGGCTCGGGGCCTGCCGGAACGGCACGTACCGCACGTAGCGCGGGACGGGCAGCATGCCGTGCGCCCCGATCAGGGCCCGGAACTGCAGGGCGGCCCCGACGAAGGCGAAGAGGTAGACCCCGGCGAGGGCCCGCTGGAAGACCAGCCGGCCCAGCCAGTAGCCCGGCGCCGTGAACCAGTCCATCCCCTCCAGTATCAGGCCGGCCGGGCGGCGGCGGCCAGCCTGCGCAGGCGGTGCCCGAGCCAGCGCGCGTAGCGCAGCTGGAGGAAGGGGACCACCGGGCCGGCGAGCCGGGTGTACCAGGTGGCCGGGCGGCTGAAGGCGGTCACCTCGAACCAGACCGCGCCGTCCGGGTCGATGTCCACGAGGAAGGACTCCTCCCCGCACTCGGGGTGCCCGGCCAGCGTCCCGTACGCGAAGCCGATCCGGCGGGGTTCGTAGGCGGTCCAGACCACCTCGCACGGGGCCTCGATCCGCAGCGGCCCGATGCCGATGCCGATCACCACCCGGCTGCCCGGGCGGACGGCGCCCGCGTCGGCGCGGACCCGCACCCCCGAGGCCCGGTGCGCGTGGAAGGTGGTGACCGCGACCCCGGCGGCCTCGAAGGCGGCCCGGCCGTGCCCGATCCGGGTGCGGTGGCGCAGGTGGTGGTACCCGGCGGGCAGCGGCCGCCGCCGGGTCGCGCCCCGGTCGGGGTAGCTGACGGTGTCACGGCCGGCGCTGATGAGGCGGGTCATGGCGTGGTCTCCAATCGGCCGACGTCAGTCGGCGGTCAGCCGGCGCCAGGCCAGCACCGAGCACAGGGCGAAGCCGAGCGCGTTGCCGAGGCCGTGGGTGGCGGCCATCCAGGTCAGGGTGGGGTGGGTGATCCCGGTCGCCTCGCCGGCCGCCCACCACAGGGCCAGCAGCATGGTGGCCACCAGGACCGCGGCGGACGTGCCGAGCAGCGCCCCGGTGGTGCGGTCGCGGGCGCCGGGGCGGATGTCGCGCCAGGTCAGCAGTGCCACCGCCCACATCCCGGTGGTGAGCACGACCGCGCCCGCCAGCTCGGCCCAGTCGTCGACGAAGTAGCCGAGGAGCACCAGCAGGGTGCCGCCGGGGACGCTGTACGCGGCCCAGCGCGACAGCGTCGCGGCGCCCGGCGCGGTGGCGCCGGCCCGGCACACCAGGCCGGCGACCAGGGCGGCGGTGAACCCGGCGAAGTGGAAGTGGGGCACGGTGAGCGCCAGGATGTCGAGGTCGAAGCCGAAGAGCCGGTATCCGGCGCGCTCGGCGACCAGGGCGGTGCCGGCGATCGAGGGCGACACCAGCGCGGTGCACACGGCGACCTCGGCCGGGCCGGACGCGGTGGTCCGGGGCGGGGCTCCGCCCGCGTTCCCGCCCGCCCGGCCCGCGCTCCCGTGGGCCCCGCTCCTACGGCGGGCCGCCGGCAGCCGGGCCGGGGCCCGGGTCGCGAGGGCCAGGGCGGCCGCCGCGTACAGCGCGGCGAGCACCGTGGCCGGGATCCCGCGCGGCAGCCAGAGGCAGAGCGCCCCGAGGGCGGCCGGTACGGGCCAGAGGCGGGCGGCCGTACGCAGCCCGACCGGATCGATCAGGCGGAGACCGGCGGGGACCACGTAGAGCATGCCCAGGGTGACGATCAGGTTCACCAGTACCGTCACCGCGGACTCCCCTCCCAGGCGCGCTCGAACGCATTGAACGCGTTCAACTCACGGCCTGAGCCTACGTGCTTCCTTGAACATGTTCAAGACTGCTCAGGGGCTGCCCGACGCACCGCCGTCGCTCCGGTTGCGGCCGCCCCCGACATACGGCAGACAAGGAGGAGGAACCGGGGCCGAAAGGGAGATCCACGTGCACGCACCGACACCTCCGACACCTCGTCAGTCGCCGCGTCGTCACGCACCGGCCCACGCCGCCCTCTTTACCCTCCTCGGCCTGCTCGCCGCGGCCTGCGGGAGCTCCGAGCCCTCCGGCGGAACCCGGGGAGCGGGCTCCGAGAGCCAGGAGGTCCACCTCCAGCCCGTGGCCTCCGCCGGCCCCGAACCCTTCACCGCCTCCTCCGCCACCCACGAGTCCGCCCCCGTTCAGCCCCCGCTGCCCAATCCGACCGGCCAGGGCATCCGCACCGTCAACGCGGCCACCCCCGGCCTGTACGGAGGAACCCAGCGGCTCGGCAGCTGCGACGTGGAACAGCAGCTCCGCTCGCTCTCCGAGGACAGCGGCAAGGCCCTTGCCTTCGCCGAGGCCGCCGGCATCGAACCGGAGAAGACCGCGGACTTCCTGCGCGGCCTCACCCCCGTCGTGCTCCGCGCCGACGCCCGGGTGACCAACCACGGATTCCGCGACGGCCGCCCGGCCGCCTTCCAGTCCGTCCTCCAGGCCGGGACCGCCGTCCTCGTCGACGGCCACGGCATGCCCCGGGTCCGCTGCGCCTGCGGGAACCCGCTGCTCGCGCCGCGCGCCGCCAAGGGCTCCCCGGTCTACAAGGGCGACGCGTGGAACGGCTACCAGGCCAACCAGGTCGTGGTCATCGAGCCGACCATCCAGGCCATCGGCAACCTGGTCATCGTCAACATCGCCGACAACACCTGGATCGAGCGCAAGGCCGGCGACGACGGCGCCCAGGACCGCGTCCCCCAGGCCCCGCCCCCGTACGACCCGGCCGACGGCATCCCGGACGGCTCCGTCACCCCCGACTCGCCGGGGCAGGGCCGGCCCTGTACCCCGCCGGTCGGCAACAGCCTGGCGCGCACCGCGCCGCCCACCGCGCGCCCCTCCGCTCCCGACGGCCGCACCGGCGTCCCGGGCCCCGAGGCCACCGACTGCCCGCCGAGCCCGTCGTCCGCCCCGGCCGATCCGAGGGACCGGCAGCCGGACGCACCCGACGCGCCGAGCCTGCCGAACAGCCCGAACAGCCCGAACAGCCCGAACGCGCCGAGCACCCCGAACCTGCCGGACGGCCCGGCGGCCGTGCCGCCCGCGCAGCCGGGCGATCCCACGCAGCCGCTGCCCGACGCCCCCTGGATCCCACCGAACGACCTCCCCGCCGACCCCGTCCCGCAGGACCCCGGCGGCCCGGGGCTCCAGCCCGGCGACCCGGGGCTCCAGCCGGCGCCCGACGGCTCCCCGGCCCCGCCGCCCGGCCCGTACGACCCGGGCGCTCCGTACGACCCCTTCACCGTCCCGGGGCAGGACCCCGGGGCCTCCGATCCGGGGGTGTACCTGGAGAGCGCCTGACCCGCCGGTGTGTCATGGTGGATCGGTGCCGACCGCCGTATCGCTGCCGGACGACTGGCCCGCACACCCGGACCGGTCGCTCTCTCTGAACCGCATGGGCAGTTTCGACTGGGACCTGACCACGGGGCTCATGCACATGGACGACGCTGCCCTCGACGTGTTCGACACGCGCCCGGCCGAGTACGACGGGCGGCCCGAGTCGCTGGGCCCGCGCGTGCCGCCCGCCGAGTCCACCCGCCTCGACGCCCTGGTCTCCAGCGCCCTCAAGAGCGGCGTGGACAGCTACGGCGCCTACTTCCGGATCCGCTGCCGCGACGGCCGGCTCCGCTGGACCCACACCCAGGGCCGCGTCATGCGCGGTACCGACGGGCGCCCGCACCGGATCATCGGCATCGTCCGCGACGCCACCGAGGAGCTCAGCCACTCGGCGGAGCGGCTCGGCCTCGACGAGGAGCGGCGCCGCCAGACCTCGGTGGTCGAGAGCACCACCGCGGCCCTCGCGCACGCCCGTACCGTGCGGGACGTCATCGACGTCATCGGCGACGCGCACGGCCTGGAGCGGCTCGGCTCCATGGGCATGGTGATGGGCCTGGTCGAGGCCGGCCGGATCCACCTCGTCGCCGAGGGCCCGGCGGGCAGCTTCGTCCCCGGCACCCGCTACACCCGCATCGACGACCAGTACCCGATGAGCGAGGTCGTACGGTCGCTCCAGCCGCGGTTCCTCGACTCCGCGGCCGAGTTCGCCGCCGGGTATCCCGGCCTCTGGGCGAGGATCTCGTCGATGCACATCTCGGCGGCCGCGTACCTGCCGCTGATCGCCCAGGCCCGCCCCATCGGCGCGATCGGACTGCTGTACCAGGACAAGGACGGCTTCACCCAGGACGAGCGGAACCTGCTCGTCGCGCTCGGCAGCAGCATCGCGCAGAGCCTTCAGCGCGCCATGCTGCTGGAGCAGGAACACGATCTGGCGGAAGGCCTCCAGCAGGCGATGCTGCCGCGCCGGATCCCCTCCGTCCAGGGCGCGGAGATCGCGGTCCGCTACCGCTCCGCGCGGATGGGCCAGGACATCGGCGGCGACTGGTACGACGTCATCCCGCTGCCGGGCGGCCGGGTCGGGGCCGTCATCGGCGACGTCCAGGGCCACGACACCCATGCGGCGGCGGTGATGGGACAGCTCCGCATCGTGCTGCGGGCGTACGCGGCCGAGGGGCACTCGCCGGCCACCGTCATGGCGCGGGCCTCGGTGTTCCTGCACGAGCTGGACACCGACCGCTTCGCGACCTGCACGTACGTGGAGGCCGACCTGGCGACGGGCGTGCTCCAGGTGGTCCGCGCCGGGCACCTCGATCCGCTGGTGCGCGGGAGCGACGGGAGCTGCCGACGGCTGCTGGTGGACGGCGGGATGCCGCTCGGACTCTCGGCGGAGTTCGGCCCGCTGGAGTACGCGGTCACCACCCTGGAACTGGAACCCGGGGAAACGCTTCTGCTGTGCACCGACGGGCTGGTCGAACAGCCCGGCGCCGACCTGGACGACGGCATCAGGATCCTCATGGGGCTGATCTGCAGCGGCCCGGAGGACCTCCAGCAGCTGGCGGACCAGGTCTGCGGGGTGATCGACGACCGGGGCGGCGACGACGACATGGCCCTGCTGTTGCTGCGCCGCGACGCGGGGGAGACCCCGCAGGGCGGCGGCCGCCTGCAACAGCACGTGGCACCGGGCGACCCCGAGGCCCTGGTCGCGGCCCGGCACATGATCGGCACGGCGGTACGGGCATGGGGCGCGCGCGGCCGGGCCGACGAGATCGAACTGGTGGCGGACGAACTGATCGTGAACGCGCTGATGCACACCGACGGCCCCGCGATCGTGACCCTCCGGGTCCTGGCGGGCCCGCAACGCCGCCTCCGGGTGGAGGTCGAGGACCGCTCCAGCGCGCTTCCGCGCCGGCGCGAGGCGGGGGACTCGGGGGTCTCGGGACGGGGCCTGATGCTGGTGGACCGGCTGGCGGACGTCTGGGGCGTGGAGCCGCGGGGGAGCGGCAAGTGCGTGTGGTGCGAGTTCGTCGTGGACTGACCCGTCCGCCACGCCCGCCGGCGGGGCCGGGTCGCGCCACGGGCGGGGGATTGGCAGGCTGGGGGCATGCCCGAGTTGCCGGAGGTCGAGGCGCTGGGGGAGTTCCTCGACGAACACCTCACCGGGCGGGTGGTCGAACGCGTCCACCCGCTCGCCGTCAGCGTGCTGAAGACGTACGAGCCCCCGCTCACCGCCCTCGAAGGGCAGGCCGCCGGGACCACCGCCCGCCACGGCAAGTTCCTCGCCCTGCGCGTCGGCGAGCTCCACCTCGTCACCCACCTCGCCCGCGCCGGCTGGCTGCGCTGGCAGGACTCCTTCCCCGAGCAGCCCCCGCGCCCCGGCAAGGGCCCGCTCGCGCTGCGCCTCGTACTGGAGGGCGGCGGCGGCTTCGACCTCACCGAGGCGGGCACGCAAAAGCGCCTCGCCGTGTACGTCGTGCGCGACCCGCGGGAGGTGCCCGGGATCGCCCGCCTCGGCCCCGACCCGCTCGCCGACGCCTTCGACCGGGACGCCTTCGCCGCCCTCCTCGCCGGCGAGCGGCGCCAGATCAAGGGCGTGCTCCGCGACCAGGGCGTCATCGCGGGCATCGGCAATGCGTACAGCGACGAGATCCTGCACCGCGCCAAGGTCTCCCCGTTCAAGCTCGCCGCCTCCTTCGACGAGGAGCAGGTGACGCATCTCTACGGCGCCGTCCAGGACACCCTCCGCGAGGCCGTCGCCCGCTCGCACGGGGTCGCCGCCGGACGGCTCAAGGCCGAGAAGAAGAGCGCCCTGCGGGTGCACGGCCGCGACGGGGAGCCCTGTCCGGTGTGCGGGGACACCGTCCGCTCGGTGTCCTTCGCCGACTCCTCCCTCCAGTACTGCCCCACCTGCCAGACCGGCGGGAAGCCACTGGCCGACCGGAGGCTCTCGCGGCTCCTCAAGTGAGCTCGTAGACTCCCGCGCATGGCCGAGGAGCAGCAGGCACCGCCGCGGCGGGAGGTCGTCACCGGGGTGCCGCGCGGTACCCGCCGCCGGCCGCCCCCGCACACCCCCGCCCGATCGGAGATCTCCGAGCAGACCACCCTCGGCGCGACGTACGTCCGTGCCCTGATGCGCAGCCAGCTCCGGGCGGGCGCGGTGGCGCTGGCCGCGATGGCGCTGCTGATCGGCCTGCTGCCGCTGGTGTTCGTCGTGGCGCCGCGCGGATTCTCGGGCCCGCTGGTGTGGGTGGCGCTCGCGCTGGCGGTGTACCCGGTGATGTGGCTCATCGCCCGCTGGTACGTACGCCGGGCCGAGGCCAACGAGGCCGCCTTCACCGGGCTGGTCACCGACCCGGCCGAGTCGCCCCGCCCGCGCTGCCGCTAGGAGGCCCCGGGGGCCGTCCTCAGAACAGGTGCATCGCCAGGTGCCCCAGCGGCAGGCCCAGCTGCCAGGCCGGGGTCCACACGCGGACGTTCTCGTCGAGTCCCGGCGGGATGTCGTCGTCGAGGCCGGGCCGGCCCGGGTCGAGGTTCGTGGCGAACAGTTCGGTGCGGTCCAGCCAGCGCCACGCCGCCCGGGCCAGCTCCAGGTCCGGGTCCTCGCCCCCGCCGCGCTCGTGGGCCTCCTCGCCCAGCGCGAGGAACCGGGTGTGCACCCAGTCGCGCCAGGGGTGTCCGTACGCCGTCAGCGACAGCCACTCGTCGAGCTGCGAGACCACCCGGATCCCGGAGAGCTCGCCGGCCGCGTCGGAGAGGTAGATGGTGAGCGCGAGGGTGTCCCGCCCGGCGCGGAACTCCAGGGTGCCGGCGGGGATCAGCCTCCCCGTGCGCAGCAGTTCGTCGGCGATGTACTCCGCGTAGAGCCATGCCATGGGCACCGCGAGCCCGCCGTCACTGGTGCCGTTCATACCCTCGGGCTGCACCGTTCCACCTTCTCCCGCGCGTTCGAACCTGCCGCCGTCAGCCCTGAGCCTTCCGCGAGCGGCCGGCGGAGCGGGGAGTGTTTACTCAATTTGAACGGTCTGGTGCCGGATTTCATGCGCCAAGCGTCCGTTCCGTGCCCATTCGGGGCGTTCGCTGAGTGTTTCACGGTGGCGCCCCGGGGGAAACGAGTCTCCCGTCCCGTCCTGTCCCTCAGGCGCCGAGCCCGTACCCCTGGAGGCCCTTCTTCAGGGCGCGCAGGGCGTAGTAGGTCCGGGACTTGACGGTTCCGGCCGGGATCCCGAGTTCGGCGGCCGCCTCGGCCACCGAGCGGTCCCGGAAGTACACCTGCATCAGCACCTCGCGGTGCTCCTGCCCCAGGCTCCCCACCGCCCGCCGGACGTCGATCGCCGTGACCGAGCCGGCCACCGCGTCGTCGGGGGCGGGGGCCTGCTCCAGGCCCTCCGGGTCGACCTCCTGCGGCCGCGACAGCCGGGCCCGGCGGGCGTCGATCGCGAGCCGTCGCGCCACGGTGAACAGCCAGGGCCGCATGGACTCGTGACCGCTCGCCAGCACCTCCGGGTGCTGCCAGACGCGTACGAACGTCTCCTGTACGAGGTCCTCGGCGCGCTGGGCGTCCCCCGCGGTGAGGCCGAGCAGGAAACCGAACAGGGCCCGGCCGTGCTCGCGCTGGAGATCGGCCAGCGCCTCGGGGTCGGTGCGCTGGAGGGTGGGGGAGAGCGGCACGAGGGGCTCCTTCCGAGGTCCGGTCTGGTCCGACGCCCTCACCCTCACCTGCGCGGCGCCACCCGGGAACCGTCGTGCCGCGCCGGTGCGCCGAGCGTCCGGGGTCGTCCGGTGGGCGGGCGCGCGGGGCGGTGAACGGTCGAACGGCACGGCGAACGGCAGCGCCGCCATCGGGGTGGGGCCGGACAGCGGGGCGGCGCGGCTCCTTGACGCGCAACGCCTCCTTCTGTCAATTCATGAATTCAGATGATCCGATAGTCGTACTAATAGGGATGGCGCCATGACCCAGCGCACCCAGCGCACCCGGCGGGCCCTCGGGATCCTGTCGGCCGTTCTCCTGCCGGCGGTCGCGGTCGCCGGCTGCTCCGCCGCGGACGGACCGGGGAAGTCCGCACCCGCACGCCTCGGGCGGTCGTCCACCCCGGCCCCGTCCAGCGCCGCCGGGCCCACCGCGGCCCCCGCCGCGTCCGCCGGGGCCACCGCGTCCGCCGGGTCCGGCAAGGGCTTCACCCTGGTCGCGAGCGGAGACGTACTGCCCCACACCTCCGTCATCAGCCAGGGCGCGGCCGACGCGGGCGGCGACGGCTACGACTTCAGGCCGATGTTCTCCGGGGTCAAACCGGTGGTCTCCGCCGCCGACCTGGCCCTCTGCCACATGGAGACCGTCTACGGGGAGGAAGACGGCCCGTTCAGCGGCTACCCGGCGTTCACCTCGCCGCCGCAGATCGCCGACGGGCTGAAGGACGCCGGATACGACGGCTGCTCCACCGCCTCCAACCACACGCTGGACGACGGGGCCGAGGGGATCAAACGCACCCTCGACGCCTTCGACAAGGCCGGCCTGGGACACGCGGGTTCGGCCCGCAGCGCCGCCGAGGCGGCCAAGCCCACGGTGTACACGGCGGGTTCCGCGAAGGTCGCGCACCTCGCGTACACCTTCGACACCAACGGCTACCCGATGCCCGAGGGCCGGCCGTGGGCGGTCAACCTGATGCGGGAGGAGAAGATCGTCGCCGACGCCCGGGCCGCCCGGAAGGCGGGTGCGGACGTGGTCCTGGTGAGCCTGCACTGGGGTACCGAATGGCAGACCGAGCCGGACGAGAAACAGCTCTCGCTCGGCAAGGCGCTGACCGCCTCGCGGACCGGCGGCCGCCCCGACATCGATCTGATCCTGGGCACGCACGCGCACATCCCGCAGGCCTACGAGAAGGTCAACGGGACCTGGATCATCTACGGCATGGGCGACCAGGTCGCGGGCCAGATGTTCAACCACTCGGGAGCGGAGGACCCGCGCGGCGGCTACGGATCCATCGGCCGCTTCACCTTCGCCCCGCCGGCGGCCGCCGGCGAGCGCTGGCGGGTCACCAAGGCGGAGTACATCCCGCAGTGGATGGACCGCGGCGCGGGCCGGGTGGTCAACCTCTCCGAGGGCCTCGAACGGCACCCCGACCGCGAGGACTACGAGAGCGCGAGCGAGGCCATCAGCGAAGCCGTCCTCAGCCGCGGCGCCGCCAAGGACGGCCTGACCCAGGGCACCTGACCCACCGGCCGTCGGCCCGCCGCGACGGGCGGCGCGGGCCGTCGGCCCCGTTCCGCCCGTCGCGGGGATCCCGCCGGGCCGGCCGGGCCGCCGGGGCCGGCAGACCGCGCCGTCCCGTCCGGCCATTGGCCCCCTACGGCACCACCGTGACGGGCCAGCGGCCCGCCTTGACCAGGCGGACCGCCACCGAGCCCACGATCCGGTGCCCCGCCTGCTCGGAGGCGCCCACCACCACCGCGTCCGCCGTCAACTCCTGCGCCGCGCTCACCAGCCCCGCGTACGGATCGCCGCGGAAGGTGTGGAACTCCCAGCGGACGTCGAAGATGCCCTTGAGCCGCTCCGCCGCCTCGCGGATCCCGGTCACGATCTCCTCCGCGACCTCCCCGGTGGCCTCCGCCACCGGCGCGCCCAGCGAGGCGCCGGCCGTCATCACCGGCTGGACGTACACCAGCGCCAGCAGCGCGTTCTGCCTCCGGGCCAGCCCCGCCGCGTACGCCACCGCCCGCAGCGAGGACTCCGACCCGTCGACCCCGGCGAGGATCACCTTCGGGCCGTCCGTACCGCGTTCGAACCCCGTGTTCACATGCTCCGTCACACCCGCGAGGCTATCCGGCTCGACGCGCGGACCGACGCCGCCCTCCCTACAGTGCGAACCATGAGTGTGACCGTGGAGCAGACGCGCGGAACCAGGAACCGCTTCCTGAAGCGGGTTCCCGACGCGTTCGGCGCGTTCTTCGCGGCGCTCGGCGTCCTCTGCGTCCTGCTGTCGGTCTCGCCGGCCCTGCGAAGGCTGCTGCGCCACATCGTCCGCTTCCTGGACCTGTACATCGTCCCGGTCAGCGCGAACCTCGCGTACGCCGTCTTCCTCTTCCTGCTCGCCGCCGCCCTCGCCGCCTGCAAGAAGGTCGCCTGGTGGATCGTCGTCACCTATCTGGCCCTGCTGATCCTGGTCGACGTACTGATCATCGCCGACGAGGACTACTGGATCGGCTTCCCGTCCATGGCCATCTCGGTCGCGGCCCTCGGCATCCTGATCGCCGCCCGCGCCGAGTTCTACGCCGCCTCCCGCCCCGGCGCCCTCTGGCGGGCCCTGCTCGTCCTGGGCCTCGGCCTGCTCGCCGCGGTGCTCCTCGGCTGGGGCCTGGTCGCACTGTTCCCCGGCACCCTGCCCAAGGGGCAGTGGCTGGACTGGGCCGCCAAGGAGGTCTTCGGCGGTCTCTTCTCGGACCGCGAGTTCGACGGCCGCCCGCCCCGCCCGCTGTCCTTCCTGTGCGGCCTCTTCGGCGCCCTCGCCCTGCTGAACGCGGCCGCCACCCTCTTCCGGTCCCAGCGGCTGACCGCCGCCCTGCACGGGGACGAGGAACCCCGCATCCGCGCCCTGCTCGGCGCCTACGGACGCCACGACTCCCTCGGCTACTTCGCGACCCGCCGCGACAAGGCCGTCATCTTCGCCCCCAACGGCAAGGCCGGCGTCACCTACCGCGTCGAGGCCGGAGTCTGCCTGGCCAGCGGCGACCCCGTCGGTGACCCGGCGGCCTGGACCCCCGCCGTCGACGCCTGGCTGGCCGTCGCCCGCCGCTACGGCTGGCAGCCCGCCGTCATGGGCGCATCCGAGGAGGGGGCCACCGCGTACGCCCGCTCGGGGCTCAGCGCCCTCCAGCTCGGCGACGAGGCGATCCTGCACGTGGCCCACTTCGACCTCGACGGCCGCGACATGCGCGTCACCCGCCAGGCGGTCAACCGGGTCAAGCGGGCCGGCGCCACCACCCTCATCAGACGCCACTCCGCCCTCACCGACGAGGAGATGCGGCACATCGTCGACCGGGCCGACACCTGGCGCGACACCGAGACCGAACGCGGCTTCTCCATGGCCCTGGACCGGCTCGGCGACCCCGCCGACGGGGACTGCCTGCTGGTGGAGGCCTTCGACGACGAGGGTACGCTGATCGCCCTGCTCTCCTTCGTCCCCTGGGGCAAGGACGGCATCTCCCTCGACCTGATGCGCCGCGACCGCGCCGCCCCCAACGGGATCATGGAGTTCATGGTCGCCCAGCTCTGCGCCGCCGCCCCCGGCCTCGGCGTACGGCGGATCTCCCTCAACTTCGCCGTGTTCCGCTCCGCCTTCGAGGAGGGCGGCCGGATCGGCGCCGGCCCCGTACTGAAGCTGTGGCGCCGGCTGCTGCTGTTCTTCTCCCGCTGGTGGCAGCTGGAGGCCCTGTACCGCTCGAACGTCAAGTACGGCCCCGAGTGGTACCCGCGCTTCCTCTGCTACCAGGACGCCGGCTCGCTCGCCCGCGTCAGCCTCGCCTCCGGCATCGCCGAGGGCTTCGTCTCCGTACCCAGCATGCGCAAGCTGTGGGGCAAGGGCCACGCCAAGGGGCTCACCGCGCCCGTCACCACCGAGGGGCTGCCCTCCATCGACTCCCTCGGGCTGGACCTCGTAGCCGACGAGGCCGGGGGCGCGCCCGCCGAGAGGCTGCCCGAGCAGGTCCGGGTCCGGCACGACAAGCTGGAGCGGATCCGCGCCGCCGGCACCGACCCGTATCCCGTCGGCATCCCGCAGCGGACCCACACCGTCGCCCAGCTCAAAGCCGCCCACCCCGGGCACCCGCCCGGCACCCGGACCGGCGAGGAGGTCACCCTCGCCGGGCGCGTGATGGTCGTACGGGACCTCGGCGGCGTCGTCTTCGCCGTGCTGCGCGACTGGTCCGGCGACACGCAGCTGATGCTCACCCGCGAGGAGGCGGGCGCCGACGTCCTTGACTCCTTCACCTCCCAGGTCGACTTCGGCGACCACGTCCTCGCGCGCGGCGAGGTCGGCGCCAGCAGGAGCGGCGAGCTGTCCCTCGTCGTCCGCTCCTGGCAGCTCACCGGCAAGTGCCTGCGCCCGCTCCCCGACAAGCGCAAGGGGCTCGCCGACCCGGAGGCGCGGGTCCGGCGCCGCTACCTCGACCTGGTCGCGAGCCCCGAGGCGCGCGACGTCGTACGGGCCCGCTCGGCGGCCGTGCAGGCGCTGCGCCAGGGGCTGCTGGACCGCGGCTACCTGGAGGTCGAGACCCCGATGCTCCAGCAGATTCACGGCGGGGCCAACGCCCGGCCGTTCCGCACCCACATCAACGCCTACGACCTCGACCTGTACCTGCGCATCGCCCCCGAGCTGTACCTGAAGCGGCTGTGCGTCGGCGGGATGGAGAAGGTCTTCGAGATGGGCCGCACCTTCCGCAACGAGGGCGTCTCCTACAAGCACAACCCCGAGTTCACGATGCTGGAGGCGTACCAGGCCTTCGCCGACTACGACGTGATGCTCGACCTGACGCGCGAGCTGATCCAGGGCGCCGCCACCGCCGCCTACGGCTCGCCCATCGCCCACAAGGCCGGCCCGGACGGCAAGCTCGTCGTGCACGACATCTCCGGGACCTGGCCGGTCAAGACGATGTACGGGGCGATCGGCGAGGCCCTCGGCGAGGAGGTCGACGCCGACACCGCCGAACCCGTGCTGCGCCGGCTCTGCGACCGGGCCGGCGTGCCGCACGGGCGCGAGGACACCCGCGGTGACGTGGTGCTGGAGATGTACGAGCGGCTGGTCGAGGAGAGGACCAAGCTGCCCACCTTCTACAAGGACTTCCCCACCGACGTGTCCCCGCTGACCCGGCAGCACCGCAGGGACCCGCGGCTCGCCGAGCGCTGGGACCTGGTGGCCTTCGGGACCGAACTGGGCACGGCCTACTCGGAGCTGACCGACCCCGTCGAACAGCGGCGCCGGCTCACCGCGCAGTCGCTGCTGGCGGCGGGCGGCGACCCGGAGGCGATGGAGCTCGACAACGACTTCCTGGACGCGCTGGAGTACGCCATGCCGCCGACCGGCGGCCTGGGCATCGGTGTGGACCGGCTGGTCATGTTCCTCACCGGTCTGACGATCCGCGAGACGCTTCCGTTCCCCCTGGTGCGGCGCGGCTGATCGGGTGAGGGGCACAAGGAGCGTCCGCGCCTCCCGACATCCGCGGGGATGTCGTTGATACGTAGTAATAATGAAAAACGACGAACCGACAGTAGGGCGGCGCGTGCTCCTGCGCACCGCCGTCTTCCTCGGAGTCGCCGCCGCCTCGGGACTGCTCTCCGGGGGCGAGACCGGCGCGCCCGGACCGAGCGCGGCCGGGGGCGGCCTCCCGGGTGCCCCGGGCACCCCGGGTGCCCCAGGTGGCGCGGCCGGAGCGGGAGCCGGGGCCGCCGGGCCGGGCGGGGGAGCGGCGGGAGCCGGCGGAGCGCCCGCGATGAGCCTCCAGGGTCCGCCCCCCACGGCGTACCGGCTCCAGCCCATGACCTCCGAGGCGCCGGCCCGGCAGGCCGCGGCGAAACCCGCCGTCCGCACCCGGCCCATCCTGGAACTGCCCGCCGGCACCACCCCGGCCCACGCGATGACGCTCACCTTCGACGACGGCCCCGACCCCCGCTACACCCCCGCCATCCTCGACACCCTCGCCCGCTACGGGGTGCGCGCCATGTTCTTCGTCTGCGGGGAGATGGCCACCGAACACCGCGACCTGCTGCGCCGGATGGTCGCTGAGGGCCATGTCATCGGCAACCACACCTGGACCCACCCGCACATCCCGGGGCTCAGCCGGCCCGCCCTCGCCTCCGAGATCGGCCGCACGAGCGACGTCGTACACGAGGCCGTCGGAGAGGCGCCCGTCTGGTTCCGCGCGCCGTACGGGGAGTGGAACAGGGCCACGTTCGAGATCGGGGCCGAGCTGGGCATGGAGCCGCTCGCCTGGACCGTGGACACCCTGGACTGGAAGGAACCCGGCACCTCCGCCATCGTCTCCCGGGCCCTCAAGGGGGCCGCGCCCGGCGTGATCGTCCTGTCCCACGACGCGGGCGGCGACCGGTCACAGACCGTCCAGGCCCTCGGCACGTACCTGCCCCAACTCATCGGGCGGGGCTACCGGATGACCCTGCCGACCCTGCCGCCCCGCTGAGGAAACGCTCCCCGGCGGGGCGGCGGCGCCGTCCTCAGCGGGTCGCCACCATCCGGGCGAAGACCACCACGTTGCCGTCGTAGCCCTTCGCCTTCGAATAGCCGCCGCCACACGTGATCACCCGGAGTTCGGCGTGCCCGGTGTCCCCGTACACCCGGGCTCCGGGGAAGGACTCCTTCGAGAAGACCTCCACCCCGTACACCTCGAACACCGCGGTGCGCCCGTCGTACCGCTCCACCTCGATGTGGTTGCCCTTGCGGACCGACCCGAGGCCGTAGAAGACCGCCGGGCCCTGCGCGTTGTCCACGTGGCCCACGAGCACCGCCGAACCGCGCTGCCCCGGCGAAATGCCGTTGAGGTACCAGCCCGCCAGGTTCGGGTCCTGCGGCGGCGGGGCGTCGATCCAGCCCTGCGCGTCCAGCCCGACCGTCATCACCGGCGCGTCCACCTTGATCGCCGGGATCCGCACGCGCTGCACCGACGAGTGCTCCAGCACCTCCATGTCCTGCGGCGGCTCGGGCGGCTTCACCGGCAGCTGATCGGAGCTCACCGCGACCGCCGCGGCCGCGGCGGGCTGCGGCGGACCGTCCTGCGCCATCGCCCCGTTGCGCATCATGGCGAGGCCGCTGAGCATGACCAGCGCGAGCACACCCCAGGGGGCGCGTCTTCTCGGTGGCTGCTCGCTCTCGTCCTCGGTCATGGCTCTCCCTTCCCGACGCGGGGGTCCCGACCCGCGTTCCAGTCCCACCCCTGTACGCCCTTCCTCCCGCACGTTAAGCGCGCGCGGTGGGTCCGGCGATCGGTGAGGGGCGAACGGGTGGTGCGCCCGGTTGGGGTGCGCCCATCCAGGTATTCGTCACATAAATGCCTGACGGGTCGTGACCTGCGGATCCGTCAGCAAACGCGAACGCGCTTCGGCGTGTCGCTCAACCGGGCGGCCCAAAGCCGGACATGCGCCGGTTGCACCGCGCCCTGAGGGTTCGACGTGGGAGGCGTTCTCGTCGATCATCCCGGGCGACCGCTCCGGGGCGCTTCCCGTTGGAGGTTCCACCATGCGTGTTCTCCGCGCCCTCACCGTGGCCGCGGCGACCTGCGTCGCCCTCGGCCTCAGTACTACGCTCGCCGTCGCGGACGCGGCGGGTGGCCCGCCACCGGGCAACGGCCGCGGCGGCAACGGCTCCGGCAACGGGCCCAGCAACGTCACGGTCAACCCGTACTCCGTGCACCAGGGCGCCACGATGCAGGTCAGCGCGGCCGGCTGCGGCCACGGCGGCACGGTCTGGTCGCACGGCAACTTTCCGCAGACGAACCTGTCCGCCGGCTCCATCGGGTTCGCGACCGTGCGGATCTTCAACCACGCCTCGCCGGGCAACCACACGCTGTCGGTCAAGTGCCACGACAACAGCCTGGTCGCCACCCACCGCTTCACGATCCTGCGGGGCAACGGCGCCCAGGGCGGCATCGGCGGATCCATCGGCCCGTCCGCCGCCGAGACCGCCATCGGTGCGGGCCTCGTCGGTACGGCGGCCCTGGGCGCGGGCATCCACGTGATGCGCCGTCGCCGCCCGGCCGGTGCCACGGGCTGACCGGCCGACCTCCCCGGGCAGCCCCGAAACCGCCGGTCGCCCCGAGTCCTGGCCAGGACTCGGGGCGACCGGCGATTGAGCGGCGGTGCGTACGCGGGGACGGGCGCGGAAGGGGAGCCCGCGCGGCCCCGGGGTGCGCACGGGAAGCGGGAGCGTGCCGGCCGCGCTCAATGGCTGCGGGCGGTTCCGCGCCGCCGGACCACGTACGCCGTACCGGCGGCCGCGGCGAGGAAGAACGCGGCGCCCGCGCCGAGTTCCAGGGGATCCATGCCGGCCACGCTGCCGCCGAGTCCGCCGCGCACCCCCAGGGCGCCGCTGCCGGATGGCGCGGGAGCGGAGGGCGCGGGCGCCGAGGCCGCGGGGACGGAGGGCGCCGGGACGGAGCCGCGCGGGACCGGGGCCGTGGAGTTGCGCGAGACGCCGGCCGTGGAGCTGGTGGTCGGCCGGGTGGTGCCGCCGGCGATGGTGACATCGGCCGAGCCGGTCTCGCCGTTGCAGGTGAAGGAGACGGAGTACACGGCTCCGCGCCGGGCGTCCCGGTCCACGGTCACCCGCGCCGTCTGGCCGCGCGCGATGCTCACGGTGTCGAAGATCCCGGAGGAGGCCGTCGCGTAGGCGGCGTTGCAGCCGCTCACGGAGAGGACCGCCTGACCGCCGGGGGCCACTGTCGACGGGGTGACGGTGAAGCCGAACGAGGCGACGGCGGGCTGGGCCTCGGCCGCCGTCGCGGAGGGCATGCCGAGAGCGCCGAGCGCGAGAGCGGCGCCCGTGGCGCCGGCGCTCAGCAGGGCTGTGGCGGAGCTGCGTATCGCACCCATGGTTGATTCTCCGGATCCCCGAGGAGCAGCCGCGGAACGTTTTCCGCACGTGGGAGGTCGTGCGCCTCGATGTCCGCCACGCTAGGTGCGGGCCCGGTCACCCGCGATCAGTAACGGGCGAATGGGGCATGGCCGTAGGCCGAACCGGGGACGGGAGGCCCGCCCCCGGTTTGCCGGGCCGCCGGGACCCGGCTCAGTCGCCGAGGCCGAGGTGCGGGAATTGGCTGAGGAAGGGCTCGGCGGTCGCCGAGAAGCCCCGGCCGAACGGGGCGTCGAAGTCCCAGATGAGGAACAGCAGGAACGCGATCAGGGCACTGAACAGGCCCGCCAGCAGCAGCTCGCGGAACGAGCGCCGGATCTGCAGGGTGAAGATCAGGCCGACCGTCACCAGCGCCCCCGCGATCAGCCCGAACCAGACCACCCCCGGCATCGTCGCCCCCGCGCCCGCGCCACGGGCGCTACGGGCGTCGTCCACCGCGGCGACCTGGTCCACGAGGGGCTGGTAGGCCTGCCCCTCGTGGTCGGTCTGCGGGTCGTAGTCCGTCACGTCCCGTCGGATGCGTTCCAGCAGTTCCCCGCCTTGGTCGGTGAGAGTGCCGCTCTCCGCCATCTCCGCCCACTCGGTGCGCACCACGTACGTCACGTACGCGTCGACGTCGGCGCGGATCTTCTTGCGCACCTCGACCGGATAGACCTCGGAACGGACACTGACCTCGTGCAGGGCCTGCGCCTCCTGGCGCACGTACTCCTGGGCGGCGCCGCGGCCCTCCCAGACGCCCGCGATCGCCAGGCCCAGCACGATCGCGTAGATCACCCCGATCATCATCGTCATGTACTCGATGACGTCCGGGGTTTCGTTCGGATCGTCGTTGTCGCCGATCCGCCGGTGGTTGAAGAAGGCGATGGACAGCACCACGGCGCACGCGGCTGCCATCGCGATGGAAAGGACGAGCCATTCCGACAAGATGACTCCAAATCGGTCGGACGGGCGCTGACCGCCGCGGGGCAGGGCGGCGGTGGCGCGGCTAGCGCGGGCGCAGCGCGACGATCGCGAGCACCGCGGGGGCCGAGGTCAGCAGGGTGAAGGTGACGGGCGAGATGTGGTGCTCGACCGGCTTGCGGGCCGGCGCGTGGTACGTCGGGCGCGCCACCGGCTTGGGCGGTGGCGGCGGGGTCACCACCGGGGCGGGGGGTGGCGGTGGTGCCGGTGGTGGTGGCGGTGCCGGGGCCCGCTGGACGCGGAGCGGGGCCGGCTTCGGTGCGGGCGGTGCGGGCGGCGTGGGCCGGGGCTTGGGCGGCGGCGCCGGAGGCGGCGCGGGCTCGGGCGGCGGTGGCGTCGGCTTGGGGGGCGGCGTCGGTTTCGGCGGGGTCGGCTTCGGGGTGGGCGTGGGCGTGGGCTTCGGCGGCGTGGGCGTGGGCGTCGGTGTCGGCTTCGGTGGGCACGGCGGGGGAGGCGGCGGCGGGCAGTGGGGGTGGCCGTGGCCATGCCCGCTGCCGTGGGCATGGCCGTTCCCGTGGGCGTTTCCATGACCGTTTCCATGACTGCCGCCGTGATGTCCGCCACCCCGGAAGGCTCCGCCCCCGCCATCGGCGACGGCCGCGAGCACCCTGGCGACGGTCGCTTCGTCGCCGGTGTCGATCGTCGCGTAGGCACGGCTGTCAGCCACGGCCGGTGTGGTGGCGAGCGCCGCCCACAGCAGGACCGGGACCGCCAGCAGGCGCCGGGCACAGGCTCTGTTCACCCGGGGAGCATGGGCCCGCGCGCGCCCGCGCACGCTCGGCCCCGCCTCGGTTCGCCTGAACGGGCGGAGTTGGGACCCTATGGGTTTGAGCCAGTCTTCGATGGGGTTCGGTCACGAGTCGATCAATCCGCAAAAGGGATGTGTCGGATTCGCTCATAGGTGGTGCGGAGTGCCTCGCCCGCCTTTGATGTGTGACCAAGAACGGATCGCCAATTTCCGCTTTGGCTCGCTCCGTTGGTCAATGATCAGTACATTCGGCTCGGACAGGAGTCCGACACGAGTCCGACACGTCCGGACCACGGAATCACTACGGCTTGGAGACCCCGATGGAGCGCCCCGCCTGGGCCCCGCCAGGCATCGACATATCGGTGCCGAGCGTGTCCCGCATCTACGATTACTACCTGGGCGGCTCGCACAATTTCGAGGTCGACCGCCAGGCCGCCCGACGCGCCATGGAATTCATGCCGGGACTCCCCAAGATCATGCAGGCGAACCGGGCATTCATGCGCCGCGCCGTCCGCTACGCCGTCGGCCAGGGCGTCACCCAGTTCCTCGACATCGGCTCCGGCATCCCCACCTTCGGCAATGTCCACGAGATCGCCCGGGCCGCAAGCCCCGGGGCGCGCGTGGTCTACGTCGACCACGACCCGGTCGCCGTCGCGCACAGCCGCGCCGTCCTGGCCGGGGACGACCACGCCGACATCGTCGCCGCCGACCTGCGCAAGCCCCAGGAGATCCTGGCCGCCCCCGAGGTCGGCCGGCTCCTGGACCTCGGCCGCCCCGTCGCGCTCCTGCTCGTCGCCGTCCTGCACTTCCTGGAGGACGCGGACGACCCCTACGCCGCCGTCGCCGGACTGCGTGACGCGCTCGCCCCGGGAAGCCTGCTGGTCCTCACCCACGCCTCGTACGAGGGGATCCCGCTCACCGAGGAGGTCGCGGCCGGCACCGTCGGCGTCTACCGCGACATCCGCAACCCGCTCGTCATGCGCAGCGGAGCGGAGATCACCCGGTTCTTCGACGGCTTCGAGCTGGTCGAGCCCGGCGTCGTGGCGATGCCGAACTGGCGGCCCGACGGCGCGGCCGGCGCCGCGGACGGCGACCCGGCGGACGGCGAGGCGGCGGAAGACCCGTACGCCTTCTCCGGCTTCGGTGCTGTGGGGCGCAAGGCGTGAGACTCTCGGCCGCGGTGCCTGCCGGCACGCCGACACCCGACCCGGACTGCGCGCTGGAGGACCGGATCGGGCGGTTCGCCACCATCTGGGGGCGCGCCATCTTCCCCGTCACGGCGACCTCGCTGACCCGGCCCGAGTTCGAGCGCCACCTGGTGCCGCTCACCCGGACCCTCGTCGACGCCCTCCACGCCCGGCCCTTCGACGCCGCCGTCGCCCAGCGCGTCGGCGCCGACCTCGTCGCCGTGCACTGCACCGACCCCGAGGCGCTCGCGGGCACCCTCGGCGTGGTCGAGTCGTACCTGGTGCTCTACTGCGGGCCCGACGGCTCCGACGCCGAGGGCACCGAGGAGTACCGCTCCCGCTGCGCCCGCCTCCAGCACGGCATCGCGGCGGGATTCGCCCGGGCCCTGCGCGAGCGCACCCTGGGCGAGCAGGAGGCGATCGCCCGCTCCGCGCAGACCGCGCGCACCGATGCCCAGCAGGCCCTGCACGCCAGCGAGGCCCGCTTCCGCGCCGTCTTCGAGGGCGCCGCCATCGGCATCGGCATCGCCGACCTGGACGGCAACGTCCTGGAGGTCAACGACACCCTGCTGCAGATGTTCGGCGGCCTCGGCGGACACGTCCGCAGCCGCAACGTCAGCGAGTGGGGACACCCCGACGACACCCCGCACGTCTGGCAGATGTACGCCGAACTCGTACGCGGCGAGCGCGAGCACTACCGCGTGGAGAAGCCGTACTACCGGCACGACGGCACCGTGCTCTGGACCAACCTGACGGTCTCGCTGCTGCGCGACGCCGAGGGCCGGCCGCAGTACCAGCTGGCCCTGATGGAGGACACCACCGAGCGCCGGCTGCTGAACCTCCGGCTGCGCTACGAGGCCACCCACGACGCGCTGACCGGACTGCCCAACCGGACGCTGTTCTTCGAACGCCTGGAGAAGGCCCTGGGCGGCGCCGGCGGAAACCACTTCGGCCTGTGCTACCTGGACCTCGACGGCTTCAAGGCGGTCAACGACAGCCTCGGCCACTCGGCGGGAGACCGGCTGCTCGTCGAGGTCGCGGACCGGCTGCAGAGCTGCGCGACCGGCCCCGGCGAGGTCGTCGCCCGGCTCGGCGGTGACGAGTTCGTGGCGCTCACCACCGGCTCCGACACCGACGAGAAGGCGACCGAACTCGCCGTCCGCATCCTGTCGGCGCTCTCCACCCCGATCCGGCTGGACGGCCGGGAGCTGACGGTCCGGGGCAGCATTGGCATCGTCGAGGGCCCGGCCGGCGAGCGGACCCCGGCGGAGGTGCTGCGCAGCGCCGACATCACCATGTACCGCGCCAAGGCGGCAGGCGGCAACCGCTTCGAGTTCGCCGACGCGGAAGCCGACGCCCGGGCCATCACCCGGCACGGCCTGACCAACGCCCTGCCCGCAGCGCTGGAACGCGGCGAGTTCTTCATCGAGTACCAGCCGCTGGTGCACCTGCACGACGGCAGCGTGCACGGCGCGGAGGCCCTCGTCCGCTGGTCCCACCCGCAGTACGGGGTGCTCGGCCCGGACCGCTTCATTCCCCTCGCCGAACGGACCGGGCTGATCGTGCCGCTCGGCCGCTGGGTCCTGGAGGAGGCCGTCCGCCAGGCCCGCAACTGGCAGCGCCAGCACGGCGGCTCCGCCCTGCGGGTCAACGTCAACCTCTCGCCGACACAGCTGCACCACCCCGGCCTGGTCGCCGACACCGTCGCCGTCCTGGAGAACTCGGGCCTGGCCCCCGGCGCACTGTGCCTGGAGGTCACCGAGTCGGCCCTGATAGGCGCCGACGACGAACTCCTGGAACCGCTGCGCCGGCTCGCCGCCCTCGGGGTGGACATCGCGCTCGACGACTTCGGCACCGGCTACTCGAACCTGGCGAACCTGCGGCGCCTGCCCGTCAGCGTCCTGAAGCTGGACCGCTCCTTCACCCAGGGGATGCAGCAGCAGCCGGCCGACCCCGTCGACGTCAAGATCGTGGAGGGCATCGTCGCCCTGGCCCACAGCCTCGAACTCGCCGTCACGGTCGAGGGCGTGGAAACCGGCGCCCAGGCGGCCCAACTCCGCGAGCTGGGCTGCGACACCGCCCAGGGCTGGTACTACGCCCGCCCAGGCGCCCCGGACCGAATCCACACCCTCTCCCTCTCAGACGCCGTCCCCACCTCCTAACCCGCCGCCCCTGACCAGGGCCGCCCCCCCCGGGACCGGCCGGGGTCGGCTCCGGGCTGGGGTCGGACGGGTCGGAGTCGGCCCGGGTTAGAGATGGACTGGGTCGGAGTCGGCCCGGGTCGGAGTCGGCCCGGGGCAGAGACGGACCGGGGCAGAGACGGACCGGGGCAGAGACGGACTGGGTCAGAGATGGACTGGGTCAGGTGTGGGCCTGGCCAGATGTCGGCCTGGTCAGGGGTGGCCCTCGGGTCAGTCCAGGCCCGCCTCCGTGCCTCGGCCGGGTTCGCGGACGGCCGCAAGGACTCGTTCGTAGCGCCGCGCCGTGTCGGCCAGGAGTTCGGCGGCGACCGGGAGGCGCTCCGCCTGGTACGCGTCGAGCGCTTCCTCCCCGGCCGGGCCGGTGAGGGCGGCCGCCAGCGACCGGCCGAGGGCGGCCGCGTCCTGGATGCCGGTGTTCATGCCCAGCCCGCCGGCGATGGGGTGGACGTGTGCCGCGTCGCCCGCGAGGAAGGCCCGGCCCTCGCGTATCCGGGTGGCCATGCGGACGTTGACCCGCCAGGAGGAGAGCCAGGTGGGGTCCGCGAGCCGGATCTCCGGCATCCGGGCGTGCCGGTCGAAGAGCCGCTGGAAGCTCTCCAGCGACGGCGGTAGCGACGCGCCCCGCTCGTCCGCCTCGGGCGCGGCCTGCAACTGGAAGGTGTCCGTCCCCGGCATCGGGCAGAGGAGTATCCCCGTCCCGTCCGAAGAGAACCACTGGTGCCAGAACTCGCGGCTGAGCCCCGGCGCCTTCACGTCACCCAGCACCATCGCGGGCTCCTCCTCCCCGGTCCCCTCGAAGGGGATCCCGAGGAGCCGGCGGGTGGTGCTGCGCCCGCCGTCGCACCCCGCGAGATAGCCGGCCGCGATCACGGCGCCGCCCTCCAGCTCCACGCGCACCCCGGCCGGGTCCTGGGCGATCCCGGCGATTGCGCTCCCGTACTCCACGCGCACGCCGTACTCGGCCAGGCGGTCGCGCAGCACCTCCTCGATCTGCCACTGCCCCACGAGCACGCCGCCGTCGGTGACGGTGTCGTTGATGTGCCGCCCGTCGAAGTACTTGCGCAGCACCACGCGTGCGCTGCCCCGGGCCGCCACGGCATCGGCCACGCCGAACTCCTCGAACACTTCGAGACTGCCCGGGCGGAGCCCCTTGGCGCGCGACTCTCGATGCGGAGCGGAGCGCTGTTCGACGATCCGTACGGCGATACCGCGGCGGGCCAGGTCACAAGCGAGCGTCAGGCCGGTGGGGCCGGAGCCCGCGATCAGTACATCGGTCATCGGAAGTCCTCCGCGTCTGTCTGTCGATGGCTCAAGGAAAGCGGCTTTCGGGGAAAAATGCAACCCGGTTAAAAAATTTACCTGGTTACGATCCCGTGTTAGGGTGTGTGCATGGAGAACACGACGGGTCTGCGCGAGAGCAAGAAGCTCCGTACGCGCCAGCAGTTGGCGGGCACGGCGCTGGAGCTCTTCCTGGAGCGGGGGTTCGATGCCGTGTCGGTGGCGGATGTCGCCGCCGCGGCCGAGGTCTCCAAGCCCACGCTGTTCAGGTACTTCCCGAGCAAGGAAGACCTGGTGCTCGACCGCTTCGCCGATCATCAGGACGAAGCGGCGCGCATCGTGCGCGACCGGGCCGCCGGTCAGACGCCGGTGGGCGCGGTGCATGCGCACTTCCTCGCCGCGCTCGCCGAGCGCGATCCGATCACGGGGCTCTGCGACCACCCGAACGTCGTCGCCTTCGAGGGGCTGATCTACTCCACCGCGAGCTTGGAGACCCGGCTCGCCCACTACACCGCCCGCGAGGTCGAACTGCTCGCCGGCGTACTCGAAGCGGAGTCGGTCGACCCGCTGGCTGCCCGGCTCGCGGCCACGCATGTGGTGGCGGTGCGCCATGAATTGGGGCGGGAGAACTGGCGGCGGATCGACTCCGGCCTGACCGCCGACGAAGCCCACCCGGCCGCCGTCGCCGACGCCGACCGAGCCTTCGCCATGCTCGCCTCCGGCTTGGATCGGGCGCTGTCCATACGCCCGTCCTGACTGCCTTGGCCGCCGGGGTTCGCGGTCCGGGGGCCGGGGCCTGGGGCCTGGGGCGAACGGGGTGCTGATGCGTTGGCTTGCGAGTCGGAGCAGGGCCTGTGTGGGTCTTTCTGTGGGTTCCTTGCCGGTTGAAGTAGGTGCGGGCAGCGGCGGCGGTGTTCATGCAGGCGAAGGCGAAGGGGGCTGATCCTCTGCGGTTCCAGTGCCCGCCACTGGTCGTGGACTGCGGTGAGCGAGGCGGCCGGCTTCCGAAGAGCGGCTGGGGATCTGCATCGCTTGAGGAGGTGGCGGCCCGATGGCCTAGTCACGGGCCCAGAGCAGTATCAGGTTGCTGGTGCGGGTCGCCTCGGCTGCGAGGTTCTGGTCGAAGCCGGTCGGCACCGTGGAGTCGGCGGGAGCTCGGCGGTCGGCTTCAGCGAGCGCGTCCGGGCCGCGTCTGCGATCGCCGCTGCGTCCTTCGCGTTCGTTTTTGCCTCGCCCGGATACGGAGCGGCGGTCCGTCGTATCGAGAGCCAGGGCGGCCGGGTAACCTCGCAGCTCGCGTTACCGGTCACGGTCAGGGGAAGGGCGTCGATCGAGGCGGGCTGGGCCACGATCATCAGCGCGGTGCCGAACCTGGCTTCGAGGTTGTCGAAGACGACCCGTCGCTTGAGTGCGCTGTTGGGCATCGGCTTGTCGAAGACCTTCTTTCCGGCCGGGGGCGTGGTCGTAGTGAGCCGTCTTACCGACGTCCATCCCGAGAGAGGCGTCCACGCCTTCGATGTCGGACAGCGCACCTCTTGCGAGAAGTTGACCTTGCCCGCTGCCCGCAGGCTGCTCGGCGTTGCGCCGGACCGGGCGGTGGCCGGGTCTCTCACCTCCCGGGCCGGCCCGGTGGCATCACCCCCCAGGCCATCCGCTCGATGGAGGGGGCGCGGTCATGCCGGGTCTGGAGGCCAGCGGCTCCATTGCAGGACCGCGAGTAGCGCAATGGGGGGAGTCGCGGGGTGGTTTCGGGTGGAGGGAAAAGGCGTCAGTCCTCGGGATTCCTTGTGTGTCCGGCCTTCCGCCAGATCACTCTCATTCCGAGAGCCAGGACGGCCAGCGCCACGATCACGATGGAGACCTCGATCGCGCGGTGCAGCAGTAGATGTCCGATGAGGTCCGACGACATTGCGGTGGGACCGGTCATCATCGCCCGCCCCGGTCCCGCGAGCGGGGCGTCGCGGGCTTTCGTCCTTCGAGTCGGCGGGCGGCTGCGCGCAGGCCGGCCTTCACGGCGGGATCCGTGTAGCGGCGGACCTCGTCGAGCTTGCCTCGGCGCTTGAGCACCAGGGCGACGGTGAAGAGCAGCAGCGCGGCTACCACCAAGCAGCCCGCCAACACGGCGAACCGGATGAGCATGATGTTGAGGAGTGTCTCCACGAGAGGACCGCCTTCCGTTTTATCACGACTGTGATACATCCTTTCTAGCACACCCGTGATAGAACGGCTCCATGCCCAAGTACGTGGACCCGGACGCCCGCCGTCAGCTGGTCGTCGACGCGCTGTTCCGGGTCGTCGTCCGCGAAGGCCTCCACCGCACCTCGCTGCGAGCCGTGGCTGACGAGGCGCAGCTCAACATCGGATCCCTGCGCCACTACTTCGCCAGCCAGCAGGATCTGATGCGGTTCGCGATGCAGTCGATAGTCGACCGGGTGGGCGGCCGACTGCTCGAACGCGTCGAGCAGATCGGCGACTTGGGCAGCCGCCCCGGCCCCGAGCGGCTACGGATCGCGGTCGATCTCCTGGCGGAGCTCCTTCCGCTCGACGAGCGACGCAGCGCCGAAGTCGCCGTCTTCCTGGACTTCAGCGCCGCCGCCCGCACCGACCCCGCCTTTGGTGACCTCGCGCGGAAGGTCGCCGAAGGCACGAGGTGGCTGTTGCGCCGCATCCTCACCCGGCTCGACACGGCCGGCAGTCTGCGCCCCGGCCTCGACCTCGACATCGAGGCCGAGCGGCTGGCAGCGCTCGTCGACGGACTGGGCCTCAGCGGCGTCCTGCACCCCGACATGCTGCCCCCGCAGACGTCTCTGGACGTGCTGCGCACCCACCTGGAGGGCCTGGCACTGCCCTCGTGAAGCAGCCGCGCCGTCCGCTCCGGGCTCCCGGCCCGGCTGCGGACCGCAGGCGGGCAGGGAGCCTGGTGCGGGGGTGTCAGCCGGTCAGGATGCGTTGGAGTTCGCGGGCCGCGCGCGGGGGAGCGACATCCGTGCGGTGGGCCAGGGCGATGGTGCGGCGCAGCGGGGAGCCGGCCAGCGGGGTGGTGCGCAGGCCCGGGCCGGCGTGGTCGACCACCATCGCCGGGACCACCGCGATGCCCAGGCCCGCGCGGACGAAGCCGAGTACGGCGTCCATCTCGCCGCCCTCCACCGTGAACACCGGCTCGAAACCCGCCGCCCGGCAGGCGGTCACCGTCAGGTCCCGCAGGTCGTAGCCGTGCCGGAACATCACCATCGGCTCCTCGCGCAACGCGGAGATCGTGAGGGGGCCGCCGCCCGCCGGCGGTGGCAGCTCCGCCGAGGACACCACGACCAGGTCCTCCGTCAGCAGCTCCACGGTGGTCAGCGCCGGCGCCGACGGCGGCAGCGGCAGCGCGATCAGTGCCAGGTCCAGCGCCCCGCGCGCCAGCTCCCGTACCAGGTCGAGCGACCCGCTCTCCTCGATCAGCAGCTCGATCCCCGGGTGCGCGGTGTGGAAGGCGCGTAGCACGCCCGGCAGCAGGCCCGTGCACACGCTCGGGGTGGCTCCCAGCCGCACCCGCCCGCGCCGCAGCTGCGCCAGCTCCTGCACCTCCAGGCGCGCCGTGTCCGCGTCCGCCAGGATCCGCCGCGCCAGCGGCAGCAGCGCCTCGCCCGCGTCGGTGAGCGCGATGTTGCCCCGCGCCCGGCTGAACAGCTCAGCCCCCAGTTCCCGTTCGAGCGCCTTGATCTGCTGGGACAGCGACGGCTGGGCCACATGCACCCGCTGCGCGGCGCGCGTGAAGTGCTGGGTCTCGGCGACGGCCACGAAGTACAGGAGCTGCTGGAACTGCATCGTCCCAGCGTAGCGCCCTGCATAGGGATGCCCTATCGATATCAGCTCCATCATGTCTTGGACCTTTCGGGGTCCTGGTCCCTAGCGTGTTGTGCCATGGCTCTGGCAACGCGGACGGGCCGACGGCCGTCCACCACGCGCACGCTCTGGGACTCCACCGTCGGCAAGAAGTCCGTGATGGCGGTATCCGGCGCGATCATGCTCGGCTACCTCGTCGCCCACATGTTCGGCAACCTCAAGATCTTCTTCGGTCCGGGCGACTTCAACGGCTACGCCCACTGGCTGCGCGGCATGGGAGCCCCGCTCCTGCACCACGAGTGGGCCCTGTGGATGGTCCGGGTCGTCCTGATCGCCGCGGTCATCGCACACGGCGTTTCCGCCTACCAGCTCAGCCGCCGTGACATCAAGGCGCGCCCCGTCAAGTACGCCCACAAGCGGCGCCGCGCCAGCTACGCCACCCGCACCATGCGCTGGGGCGGCATCATCCTGGCCCTGTTCATCGTCTGGCACCTGCTCGACCTGACCACGCTCACCGTCAACGAGCGCGCCTGGGCCGGCCACCCCTACCAGAACGTCCTCGCCACCTTCTCCACCTGGTACGGCAACACGATCTACATCGTGGCGATGGTCGCGGTCGGCCTGCACGTCCGGCACGGCTTCTGGAGCGCCGCCCAGACCCTCGGCGCGGGCAACGCCCGCCGCGACCGCACCCTGAAGTTCCTGGCCAACGCCCTGGCCCTCGTCCTGTTCGCGGGCTTCGTGTCCGTCCCCGTCGCCGTCATGACCGGAGTGGTGAGCTGACCATGAGCGAGTACGCCAACTACACCACCGGCGAGCCGATCTCCGACACCAAGGCGCCCGAAGGCCCCATCGCCGAGCGCTGGGACCGCCGCCGCTTCGAGGCCAAGCTCGTCAACCCGGCCAACCGCCGCAAGCACACCGTGATCGTCGTCGGTACCGGCCTGGCCGGCGGGGCGGCCGGCGCCACCCTCGCCGAGCAGGGCTACCACGTCGTCCAGTTCTGCTACTCCGACTCCCCGCGCCGCGCCCACTCCATCGCCGCCCAGGGCGGCATCAACGCCGCGAAGAACTACCGCAACGACGGCGACTCGGTGCACCGCCTCTTCTACGACACCGTCAAGGGCGGCGACTTCCGCGCCCGCGAGTCCAACGTGCACCGCCTCGCCCAGATCTCCGTGGAGATCATCGACCAGTGCGTGGCCCAGGGCGTCCCCTTCGCCCGCGAGTACGGCGGCCTCCTCGACACCCGCTCCTTCGGCGGCGTCCAGGTCTCCCGCACCTTCTACGCCCGCGGCCAGACGGGCCAGCAGCTGCTGCTCGGCGCCTACCAGGCACTGTCCCGGCAGATCGCCGCCGGCAACGTGGAGATGCACGCCCGCACCGAGATGCTCGACCTGATCACGGTCGACGGGGTGGCCCGCGGCATCGTCGCCCGCGACCTGATCACCGGCAGCATCGAAACCCACTACGCCGACGCCGTCGTCCTGGCGAGCGGCGGCTACGGGAACGTCTTCTACCTCTCCACCAACGCCATGAACTCCAACGCGACCGCCATCTGGCGGGCGCACCGGCGCGGCGCCCACTTCGCCAACCCCTGCTTCACCCAGATCCACCCCACCTGCATCCCGCGCACCGGCGACCACCAGTCCAAGCTCACCCTGATGAGCGAGTCCCTGCGCAACGACGGCCGCATCTGGGTCCCCAAGGCCAAGGGCGACACCCGCCCCGCTGCCGAGATCCCCGAGGCGGAGCGGGACTACTACCTGGAGCGGATCTACCCCTCCTTCGGCAACCTCGTCCCCCGCGACATCGCCTCCCGCGCCGCCAAGAACGTCTGCGACGAGGGCCGCGGCGTCGGCCCCGGCGGCCAGGGCGTGTACCTCGACTTCGCCGACGCCATCCGCCGCATGGGCCGCGATCAGGTCGCCGAGAAGTACGGCAACCTCTTCGAGATGTACGAGCGGATCACCGCCGAGAACCCGTACGAGGTCCCCATGCGGATCTACCCCGCCGTGCACTACACGATGGGCGGCCTGTGGGTGGACTACGACCTCCAGACCACCGTCCCCGGCCTGTTCGCGATCGGCGAGGCAAACTTCTCCGACCACGGCGCCAACCGCCTCGGCGCCTCCGCGCTGATGCAGGGCCTCGGCGACGGCTACTTCGTCCTGCCGTCCACCATCAACGACTACCTGGCCCGCCATCCGCACCAGGATTCCGTCGACGACGTCCACCCCGAAGCCGCCGCGGCGATCCGCGAGACCCGCGACTGCCTGGCGAAACTCCTCGCCGTCGACGGCGACCGCACGCCAGACTCCTTCCACCGCGAGATCGGCGAACTCATGTGGGAGTACTGCGGAATGGCCCGCACCGACGCAGGCCTGCGCAAGGCCCTCGCCCGGATCCCCGAGATCCGCGAGGAGTTCTGGCGCCGCATCAAGGTCCCCGGCAGCGGAGCGGAGTTCAACCAGTCGCTGGAGAAGGCCAACCGCATCGTCGACTACCTGGAACTCGCCGAGCTGATGTGCCTCGACGCCCTCCACCGCGCCGAATCCTGCGGCGGCCACTTCCGCGAGGAGTCCCAGACCCCGGACGGCGAAGCCGCCCGCCGCGACGAGGAGTTCGGCTACGCGGCCGCCTGGGAGTACCAGGGCACCGGCGCCGCCCCCGTCCTGCACAAGGAAGACCTCGTCTTCGAGTACGTCCACCCCACCCAGCGGAGCTACGCATGAAGCTCACCCTGCGCGTCTGGCGCCAGCACAACGCCGACGCCCCCGGCGCCATGGCCTCCTACGAGGTCGAAGGCATCTCCCAGGACATGTCCTTCCTGGAAATGCTGGACACGCTCAACGAGGACCTCATCCTGCGCGGCGAGGACCCGGTCGCCTTCGACCACGACTGCCGCGAGGGCATCTGCGGCGCGTGCAGCCTCGTCATCAACGGCGACGCCCACGGCCCCGAGCGCACCACCACCTGCCAGCTGCACATGCGGTCCTTCGCCGACGGCGACACCATCGACGTCGAACCGTGGCGCGCCTCGGCCTTCCCCGTCGTCAAGGACCTCGTGGTGGACCGCAGCGCCTTCGACCGGATCATCCAGGCCGGCGGCTACATCACCGCGCCGACCGGCGCCGCGCCCGAGGCGCACGCCACGCCCGTGCCCAAGCCGGCCGCCGACCACGCCTTCGAGCACGCCGAGTGCATCGGCTGCGGTGCCTGCGTGGCGGCCTGCCCCAACGGCTCGGCGATGCTCTTCACCTCCGCCAAGATCAACCACCTCAACGTGCTGCCGCAGGGCTCGCCCGAGCGCGAGTCCCGGGTCCTCGACATGGTGGCCACGATGGACGGCGAGGGCTTCGGCGGCTGCACCCTGACCGGCGAATGCGCCACGGCCTGCCCCAAGGGCATCCCGCTGCCCTCGATCGCCGCGATGAACAAGGAGTGGCTGCGCGCGCTCCGCAAGGGCTGACCCGCCACCGGGAACCATCCCGGCTCCCCGACCCCGTACGAGCGCCCGCCGGCCGTCCGTGACACCGGCGACACCGGCGGCTTCGGTACCCCCCGTCCCGTGGGCCGATCGGCTGACCCGATCCGCCGACCGGGCGCTCGTACGGCCCGATCCCCGCGCCGCGCCCCGGCGGGGTCCGGGCCATCGGCGACAGTGGGCCCCATGCCACACGCCCCCGCCGGGACCGGACCGCGCCGCCGCACCCTGCTGGCGGCCGCCGCCCTCGCCCCGCTGGCAGCGGCCGGCTGCACGGCGCAGGACGGCCCCGGCACCCGGGCCCACGGCCCGCAGGCCCCGCCCAAAGACGCCCTGATCATGGTCATCCGGCACGCGGAGCACCCGTACGCCGGGGCCACCGGCGAGGACCCCGAGGGCAACGAGGACCCCGGGTTCCTGGCCGGGCGCGGCTGGCGCCGGGCCGCCGAACTGCCCCGCCTCTTCCCGCCCGGCCGCCGGAGCTCGCTGCCCCGGCCCGCCGCCATCTTCGCGGCCGGCGGGAAGGCGCGCGCGGCCCCCGCCCACTCCCGCCAGACCGTGGAAGCACTGGCCAAGGCCCTGGGCACCCCGGTCCGCTCCCAGTTCGCGATCGGCGCCGAAGCGGCCCTGGCCCACAGCGCCCTGGCCGCGCCGACCCCCGTACTCGTCTGCTGGGAGCGCGCCGGCATCCCCCGCCTGGTCCGGGCCCTCGGCGCCCACCAGGTGCGCGGCGTCCCCGCCGCCTGGCCCGACCGGCACGACCTCGTCTGGACGTTCACCCGCACCCGGGGCGTGTGGAGCTTCCGCGAACTCCCGCAGCACCTGCTCCCCGGCGACGCCTGAGCCCCGACCCCGGGGGACCGGGGGACCGTCAGACCCCGAGGGCCCGCGCGAGGTAGCCCGCCGTCCGGCTGCCCGGCGTACGCGCCACCTCGGACGGCGTGCCCGACGCGACCACGCGGCCGCCCTCCGCGCCACCGCCCGGACCCAGGTCGATGACCCAGTCCGCGCCCGCCACCACATCCATGTCGTGCTCCACGACCACCACCGAGTGCCCGGCCTCCACCAGCCCGTGCAACTGCCGCAGCAGCACCCGCACATCGGCCGGATGCAGCCCCGTCGTCGGCTCGTCCAGCAGGTACAGGGTGTGATCGCGGCGCAGCCGCTGCAACTCCGTCGCCAGCTTGATGCGTTGCGCCTCGCCACCCGACAGCTCCGTCGCCGGCTGCCCCAGCCGCAGGTAGCCCAGCCCGATGTCCTCCAGCGCGCGCAGGCTGCGCGCCGCCGCCGGTACCTCCGCGAAGAACACGGCCGCCGCCTCCACCGTCAGCGACAGCACCTCCGCGATGGTCAGCCCCTCGTACCGCACCTGGAGGGTCTCCGCGTTGTACCGCGCCCCGCCGCACTCCGGGCACGGCGCGTACGTGCTCGGCAGGAACAGCAGCTCCACCGAGACGAAACCCTCGCCCTGGCAGGTCTCGCAGCGCCCGCCCGGCACGTTGAAGGAGAACCGGCCCGCCTTCCAGCCGCGCGCCCGCGCCTCGTCGGAGGCCGTGAAGAGCCTGCGCACCACGTCGAACAGCCCCGTGTACGTCGCCAGGTTGGACCGCGGCGTCCGGCCGATCGGCTTCTGGTCCACCTCCACCAGGCGCCGTACGGGGAACCCGGGCTCCGCCAGTCGCCCGGTCACCTCACCGGCGAGGGCCTGACCCACCAGCGTGGACTTCCCGGAACCCGACACCCCGGTCACCGCGGTGAACACCCCGAGCGGGAACTCGGCCGTCACCCCGCGCAGGTTGTGCCGGTCGACCCCGCTGAGCCGGACCGCACCCCGCGCCTCCCGGACCGGGCGCGGGCGCGGGCGCTCCGGCGACGCGAACAGGTGCCGGGCCGTCGCCGACTCCGCCACGTCCGCCAGCCCCGCCGGCGGCCCGCTGTGCAGCACCCGCCCCCCGTGCTCCCCGGCCAGCGGCCCGACGTCCACCAGCCAGTCCGCGTGCCGCACCACCTCCAAGTGGTGCTCCACCACGAACACCGTGTTCCCCGCCGCCTTCAGCCGGTCCAGTACGGTCAGCAGCGCCTCGGTGTCGGCCGGGTGCAGCCCCGCCGACGGCTCGTCCAGCACGTACACCACCCCGAACAGGCCCGACTTCAGCTGTGTCGCCAGCCGCAGCCGCTGCAACTCGCCCGCCGACAGCGAGGGTGCGGTCCGGTCCAGGCTCAGATAGCCGAGCCCGAGCTCCGTGACGGGCGCGATCCGCGCCCGCAGGTCCTCGGCGAGCACCCGGGCCGCCTCACCGCCCGGCGGCGCGGAAGCCAGTACGCCGTCCAGCTCGGTCAGCGCCGCCGCCGCCAGCTCCGCGATCGTACGGCCCGCGAACGTCACGGCCAGGGCCTCGGGCCGCAGCCGCCGCCCCTCGCACGCCGGACACGGGGAGTCGGTGAGGAACTTCTCCGCGCGGGCCCGCAGCGACGCGCTCTTGCTGTCGGCGAAGGTCCGCATCACATAGCGGTGGGCGCTCATGTAGGTGCCCTGGTACGGCCGCTGGATCCGCTCGGCCTCCCGCACCGGGTGCACCGTGACCACCGGCTGTTCCTCGGTGAACAGGATCCACTCGCGGTCCCGCGCGGGCAGCTCCCGCCAGGGCGCGTCCACGTCGTGGCCGAGCGCCTCCAGGATGTCCCGCAGGTTCTTGCCCTGCCAAGCCCCCGGCCAGGCCGCGATGGCTCCCTGACGGATCGACAGGTCCGGATCGGGTACGAGGAGTTGCTCGTCGGTGCGGTGGATCCGCCCGATGCCGTGACAGGAAGGGCAGGCGCCTGCGGCGGTGTTGGGGGAGAAGGCGTCGGAGTCCAGGCGCTCCGCCCCCGGCGGGTACGTCCCGGCCCGCGAGTACAGCATGCGCAGGGAGTTCGACAGCAGGGTCACCGTCCCCACCGAGGACCGCGAGCCGGGCGTCGAACGGCGCTGCTCCAGCGACACGGCGGGCGGCAGCCCGGTGACGGAGTCGACCTTCGGGGCGCCGATCTGGTGGATCAGCCGGCGGGCGTAGGGGGCGACGGACTCGAAGTAGCGGCGCTGGGCCTCGGCGTAGAGCGTACCGAAGGCCAGCGAGCTCTTCCCGGAGCCGGAGACCCCGGTGAACACGGTCAGCGCGTCGCGCGGGATGTCCACGTCGACGCCGCGCAGATTGTGCTCCCGGGCGCCCCGGACGCGGACGTAGGGATCGGTGGACTGGTGCATTCGCCCTAGTTTAGGGCGCCGGCCTCGGCGCCGCCGCGAGCGGCCCGGCGGGCGGCGTCGCGGGCGCCGTCGTGCGCGCGAGCCCGGCCAGGCGGGCCAGCCGGCCGAAGGAGTCCAGCAGGGCCGTCCGGTCGTACGTCGAGGTGGTGACCAGCAGCTCGTCCGCCCCCGTCGCCGCCCGGACCCGCTCCAGCTCGGCCGCGACCTGCTCCTCGGTACCGAAGACGTGCCCGGCGAGCGCGCCCTCGTACAGCTCCCGCTCCTTCGCCGTCATGGCCAGCGCCTCCACCTCCTCGGCGGGGCGCAGCGGCGGGAAACTGCCCCGGGTCCGGGAGTACGCGAGCGCCCACGCCTCCGGGACCAGGATCCGGCGGGCCTCCTCCGCCGTGGCGGCCACCGCGACCGTCCCGGAGACCACCACGTACGGCTCCGCGCCCCGGGCCGAGGGCCGGAACGCCGCGCGGTACCCCTCGATGATCTCCATGACCCTGGCACGGGCCCGCAGGTCACCCACCACCAGCGGCAGCCCGGCCCGCGCGGCGATCCCCGCGCCCTCGCCGGTCGCCAGCACGTACGCCGGGATCCGCAGCCCCTCCGCGGGGCGGGCGTGCACCTCGGGATGCGCCCGCTGGGTGCCGTCGATCCAGCCGAGCAGTTCGGCGAGCTGCTCCTCGAAGGCGTCGGCGTCGGCGGTGTCGCGGCCGAGCGCGCGCCGGATGCCGCCCGTGAAGCCCACGGACCGGCCGAGCCCCATGTCGATCCGCCCGGGGAAGAGGGCCTCCAGGACCCCGAACTGCTCGGCGACGACCAGCGGCTGATGGTTGGGCAGCATCACCCCGCCCGTGCCGACCCGGATCCGGCCGGTCGCGCCGGCGACGGCGGCGGCCAGCACGGTGGGGGCGGAACCGGCGACCCCGGGGACGCTGTGGTGCTCCGAGACCCAGAAGCGGCGGTACCCGAGCCGGTCCGCGGCGCGGGCCAGTTCGACGGTGTCGCGCAGCGCCCCGGCGGCCGGGTGCCCTTCGCGGGTGCGGGAGCGGTCGAGGACCGAGATTTCGCGGAACACACCCTCCTCAACGCCCCGGGGCGGCGGGCATTCCCGGGCAGCCGGACCGGGCCCGTTCCCCGTGCTTAGGCTGGCCGCATGAGCGAGATCAACGAGGGACGGCCGCTGGCCGTGTTCGACATCGACAACACCCTGGCCGACACCGACCACCGCCAGCACTTCCTGGAGGGCCGGCCCCGCGACTGGGACGGGTTCTTCGGCGCGGCCCCGGCCGATCCGCCGCTCGCGCGCGGTGTGGAGCTGGCGGTGGAGAGCGCGGCGGACTGCGAGGTCGTGTACCTGACCGGCCGTCCGGAGCGGTGCCGGGCCGACACCGAGGAGTGGCTCGCCCGGCACGGGCTGCCCGAGGGGCGGCTGTGGATGCGCGGCAATCAGGACCGGCGCCCGGCGCGCACGACGAAGCTGGAGGTGCTGAAGCGGATCTCGCGGGGGCGCCAGGTGCGGATGCTGGTGGATGACGACGAGCTGGTCTGCCAGGCGGCGCGGGCGGCGGGCTTCCGCGTGGTGCTCGCGAACTGGGCGGCGGACGCGCCCGAGCTCAAGTCCGCCCAGGAGGGCGAGGGCCGCACCTGAGCTGCGTACGCCCCGCGCCCCGCTCTCGCGCCCGGCGGGCTCCGCCTCGAAGGCGGGGGCCAGTGGGGGTCAGTCCTCGCCTTCGAGGCGGAAGCCCACCTTGAGGCCGACCTGGTAGTGCGCGATCTCGCCGTTCTCGATGTGCCCGCGCATCTGAGTGACCTCGAACCAGTCCAGGTTGCGCAGGGTCTGGCCCGCCCGCGCGAGCCCGTTGCGGATGGCCTGGTCGATGCCCTCGTCGGAAGTGCCGACGATCTCGGTCACCCGGTACGTGTGGTTGGACATGGGGCCTCCCGACCGTGGTCTCTGTTGCCTTGTTCCACGGTGCCCCAGTACGTCCGAGTCCGCGAACTATGGGTGGACGATGCCGGCCGGAAGCCCCTTGACCCGCCCATTGGTCTATGCCAATTTCAAGCCATCTCATCCGTCCCCGGAAGGTGACCTACGTGAAGATGCGCTTCCTTGCCGTGTGCACCGCCCTCGCGGCCGCCACCGCCCTCACCGGCTGCGGCCGGCTCGACGATCCGGCCGGGGGCTCCAGGAAGGTGACGCTCTGGCTGATGAAGGGGAGCGCCTCGGAGGACTTCGTCACCCGGTTCACCGCCGACTTCGAGCACCGCCACCCCGGCGTCGATCTGGAGGTCAGGACCCAGGAGTGGACCGGCATCGGCGAAAAGGTCAACGCCGTCCTCGACGGCACGAGCGGGGAAGGCGCCGACGTCATCGAGGTCGGCAACACCCAGGTGGCCCAGTACGTCGAGGCCGGCGGCCTCTCCGAGCTCACCCTGGAGGGCCTGCGCGAGTGGGGCGGCAAGGACTGGCTCAAGGGGCTCTCCGACCCGGGGAGCGTGGGCGGAGCCCAGTACGGCGTCCCGTGGTACGCCGCCAACCGCGTGGTGATCTACAACAAGGACCTCTTCGCGGACGCCGGGCTGAAGAACCCGCCCAAGAACCGCCAGGAGTGGCTCCAGGTCACCCAGAAGCTGGACAAGGGCGACCACCAGGGCATCTACCTCCCCGGCCAGAACTGGTACGTCCTCGCCGGGTTCATCTGGGACGAGGGCGGCGAACTCGCCGTCGAGAGCGCCGGCCAGTGGGTCGGCGCCCTGGACGACGAGAAGGCGCTCGCCGGAATGCGGTTCTACAAGCAGCTCCAGGCCCTCGGCGACGGCCCCAAGGACGCCGACGAGGAGACGCCCCCGCAAGCGGACGTCTTCGCACGCGGCCGGATCGCGCAGATCATCGCCCCGCCCGGGCAGGCCGCCCAGATCGAGGCCGCCAACCCCGCCCTCAAGGGCAAGCTCGGCTTCTTCCCGATCCCCGGCAAGACCTCCGACAAGCCCGGCGCCGTCTTCACCGGCGGCTCCGACCTGATCATCCCGGAGAAGACGCGGAACCGGCGCGAGGCCGTGGACGTGATCACCGCCCTGGTCAGCGAGGAATGGCAGACCGAACTCGCCCGCACCATGAGCTACGTCCCGAACAAGACCACCCTCGCGCACGTGGTCGAGGGCAACGAGGGCGCCGCCGCCATGGCCCCCGGCGCCGCCCAGGGCCGGGCCACCCCGAACTCCGCCCGCTGGGCCGAGGTCGAGGGCAAGAACCCCATCAAGCCGTACATGACGGCCGTGCTCACCGGCCAGGACCCCCGCCCGGCGGCCCGGACGGCCTCGGACACGATCAGCAAGGTGCTCAGCTCCGACCGGTGAGTTCAGCGTCCGCACATCCAACTGCCGCTGCGAGGTCATGTCGAATCCAGCCGGTCACGGAAGAAGTAAAGAGCCAGGCCGCACACCTGTCGGCCCGGCCATCCGTGTCCGGATCAGGAGCCGCCATGACCATCGCCCCCCTGTCCCCGTCCCGCACCACGCTCCCCACCCCGTCCCGCACCACGCCCCCCACCGCGGCCCCGGTCGCGGCCCCCGCCACCGCGCAGGGCGTCCCCACCGCCCCCCGCTACGCGGTCCGCCTCGCCCGCGACGAGGCCGAGGTCCGCGCCGCCCAGCGGCTGCGCCACACCGTCTTCGCCGGAGAGCTCGGCGCCCGCCTCGACGGCCCCGAGCCGGGCCTCGACTCCGACGCCTTCGACGCGTACTGCGACCACCTCCTCGTCGTCGAAGAAGAGACCGAGCAGGTCGTCGGCACCTACCGGCTGCTGCCCCCCGAGCGCGCCGCCGTGGCCGGCCGCCTCTACTCCGAGGGCGAATTCGACCTCTCCGCCCTCGCCCCCATCCGCCCCGACCTCGTCGAGGTCGGCCGCTCCTGCGTGCACCCCGACCACCGGGGCGGCGCCGTCATCGCCCTCGTCTGGGCCGGCCTCGCCCGCTACATGGACCGCTCCGGCCACAACTGGCTGGCCGGCTGCTGCTCCATCCCGCTCGCCGACGGCGGTGTGCTGGCCGCCGCCGCCCGCGCGAACGTCCTCACCCGCAACCTCGCCCCCGAGGAGTACCGCGTCACCCCGCACAACCCCTGGAACGCCGAGGGCATCACCTTCCCCGACCGGGTCGAGCTGCCCGCGCTGCTCCGCGGCTACCTGCGCCTGGGCGCCTGGGTCTGCGGCGAGCCCGCCCTCGACGTCGACTTCGGCTGCGCCGACCTGTATGTCCTGCTCTCGCTGCGCCGCACCAACCCGCGCTACCTCAAGCACTTCCTCTCGCTCACCCCGGGCGCATGAGCGTCTGGCTGCCCACCTCGCCCTGTACCCCCGCGGCCTGCGCCGGCCACGAGGGGCCGGTCGCGAGCGTCCCGCACGCGGTCCTGCGGCTCACCGTCGCCGTCGCCGTGGTCCTGCTCGGGATCCTGGGCGCCCAGCCGGTCCGGCTGCTGCCCGAGCGGCCCCGGCGGGCGCTCGTCCGGGCCTGGGCGACCGCTCTCGTACGGGCCTTCGGCATCCGGCTCACCGTCCACGGAAGCCCCGGCCCCGACGGCGGCCGCCTGATCGTCGCCAACCACATCTCGTGGCTCGACATCGCGCTCGTCGCCGCCGTCACACCCAGCCGGATGCTCGCCAAGAGCGACATCCGGACCTGGCCCGTCCTCGGTCCGCTCTCCCGCCAGAACGGCACCCTGTTCATCGAACGCGACCGGATCCGGGCCCTCCCCGACACCGTCGCAGCCGTCACCCGGGCCCTCCTCGACGGCGACCGGGTCACCGTCTTCCCCGAGGGCTCCACCTGGTGCGGACGCGCCCAGGGCCCCTTCCGGCGCGCCGCGTTCCAGGCCGCGCTGGACGCGCGGGTCCCCGTCCAGCCCGTGCGGATCACGTACCTGCTGGACGGGCGGACCCCCGCCGGGGAGCACCCGGCAGGGGCGCACCCGGCCGGGGCGCCCGCCTTCGTCGGGGACGACCCGCTGACCGCCTCGCTGTGGCGGATCGTCCGGGCCCGCGGGGTGCGGGCCGAGGTCCGGCTGCTGCCGCGGATCCCGCCGGGCCGGTACGCGCACCGTCGGGACCTCGCGGCCGCCGCTCAGGGGGCGATCGTCCCCGGACCGGCGCCGGCGCCGCCCTCACTGCCGGGGATCCCCTCCCAGCCCGGACCGCCGTCCGCCACGGACAGGGACAGCGCGAAACGGCCCTCGGAATCCGTCCACCACCGGCTCAACTCCAGTCCTGCCGCCAGGAGTTCCTTCCGGACACCCTCCTGACGGAACTTCGCGGACACCTCCGTCAGGATCTCCTCACCCGCCGCGAACGGCACCACCAGATCCAGCGACCTGATCTTCACCAGAGCCTCGGACCGGGCCCGCAGCCGCATCTCGATCCACTCCTCCTCCCGATTCCACACCGCCACGTGCGCGAAGTCGGCGGTGTGGAAGTCCGCGCCCAACTCCCGGTCGATGACGGTCAGCACGTTCTTGTTGAACTCGGCCGTCACCCCCTGCGCGTCGTCGTACGCCGCCACCAGCACGCCCTCGTCCTTCACCAGGTCCGTACCCAGCAGCAGCGCGTCCCCGGGCGACAGCATCGCCCGTACCGACGCCAGGAACCGGGCCCGCTCCGCGGGCAGCAGGTTCCCGATCGTCCCCCCGAGGAAGACCACCAGCCGGGGCCCGGGGGAGTCCGGCAGCTGCAACGCCCTGGTGAAGTCGGCCAGCAGCGCGTGCACCCGCAGCCCCGGATGCTCCGCCAGCAGGACCTCCGCCGCCCCCCGCAGCGCGCTCTCGCTCACGTCCACCGGGATGTACGTGTCCAGCGCGGGCATCGCCTCGATCAGGTGCCGGGTCTTCTCCGAGGACCCGGAACCCAGCTCCACCAGCGTCCGGGCCCCGCTCGCCGAGGCGATCTCCCCGGCCCGCGCGAGGAGGATCTCCCGCTCCGCGCGCGTCGGGTAGTACTCGGGCAACCGGGTGATCTCCTCGAACAGTTCACTGCCCCGCGCGTCGTAGAACCACTTGGGCGGCAGCGCCTTGCGGGCCTGGGTCAGCCCGCGCAGCACGTCCTCCCGCAGCGCGGCGTCCGCGGTGTGCTCGTCGAGGGTTCGGGTCAGCTGGAAGTCACTCACCGGGCTTCGTCTCCTTGTGCGGGGACTCCCCGAGGGGAGGCGCCTTGAGCGGGGTCAGGTCGACCCGTGTACGGGTGGCGGTCAGCAGGGTCCGGTCGGGCACTTCACGCCACCGGGTGTCGTCGTCGTACGGCTCGGACGCCACCACCGTGCGCTGCGCGGGTACGTCCGTCAGGTACCAGAGCGAATCCCCCCAGGCCGTCGCGGCGATCTCGGATCCGTCGGTCAGCAGCAGGTTCAGCCGCGAGCCCGGCGAGGCACCGGCCACCGCCCGCACCGGCCCCGCGAGCGACTCCCCGAGGCCGCGGCCCTCCCGCAGACCCCGCAGCACCAGCGCCCAGATCAGCGCCGAGTCGGTGCGCGCCGCCAGCGAGAGCAGCTCCTGCGGCGGCAGCCCGGCCGTCAGCGGCGCCACCGCGTCCGGCCAGTCCCGCACCGCGCCGTTGTGGCTGAACAGCCAGGGCCCCGACGCGAACGGCGCCGCCGCGGCCTCCCCGTCGGCCCCCGGATCGGTGGCGTCGCGTACGGCGGCCAGCGCGGCCTCGCTGCGCACCACGCGGGCGAGGTCGGCGAAGGTCATGTCGCCCCAGATCGGCCCGGCCCGCCGGTAGCGGGCGGGCACCGGATCGCCCTCCGCGTACCAGCCGACGCCGAACCCGTCGGCGTTGACGGTGCCGTACCGCTGCCGGCGCGGCTCCCAGGACTGCCGCACCAGCGAGTGCTCCGGGTCGGTCAGCAGCCGGCCCAGGGGTATCTCCGGTCCCACGTAAGCGAGGTGACGGCACATCAGGCATCCCTCGCGGTCCGGAACCCGGAGAAGATCTGGCGGCGCACCGGCAGGTCCCAGTTGCGGAACGTGCCCCGGCAGGCCACCTCGTCCACGGCGAAGGAACCGCCGCGCAGCACCTTGTGACCGGGGCCGAAGAACACCTCCGAGTACTCGCGGTACGGGAAGGCGCGGAACCCCGGATACGGCAGGAAGTCCGAGGAGGTCCACTCCCACACGTCCCCGATCAGCTGCCGCACCCCGAGCGGAGAGGCCCCGGCGGGGTAACTGCCCGCGCGGGCCGGGCGCAGATGGCGCTGGCCCAGATTGGCGTGCGCGGGCGTCGGGTCGGCGTCACCCCACGGATAGCGCGTCGAGCGGCCGGAGGCCGGGTCGAACCGGGCCGCCTTCTCCCACTCCTCCTCCGAGGGCAGCCGCCGCCCCGCCCAGCGGGCGTACGCGTCCGCCTCGTACCAGCTCACGTGCAGCACCGGCTCGTCGCCGGGCACCGGCTCGGTCACCCCGAACCGGCGCCGCAGCCACTGCCCGGCCTCCCGGTGCCAGAACAGCGGAGCCTCGATGTCGTGCGCGCGGATCTGGTCCCAGCCCTCGGCCGCCCACCAGCGGCGCTCGCCGTAGCCGCCGTCCGCGATGAACGCCTCGTACGCGGCGTTGGTGACCGGCACCGTGTCGATCCAGAACGCCGCGGTCTCCCGGGTGTGCGCGGGCCGCTCGTTGTCCAGCGACCACGGCTCGGCCGACGTCCCCATCGTGAACGGGCCTCCGGGCACCAGGACTTCGGCGGCGGCGGGCGGCGGACCCAGCGGCGGATCCGGATCCGGCGCGGACAGCACCGGCGCGCCCCGCCTCAGCTGGTGGGTGATCAGCATCGTTTCGTCGTGCTGCTGTTCATGCTGGGCGATCATCCCGAAGGCGAAACCGTCGTCGAGCAGACCCGAACCCTCCAGCGGGGTGCGCTCCAGCAGGTCGAAGACCCGGCCGCGGACCTCCGCCGCGTACCGCCGGGCCTCCCGCGGCCCCAGCAGCGGCAGCTTCGGCCGCTCCGAGCGGGGATGCTCGAACGCGTCGTACAGCGAGTTGATGTCCGGGCGCAGGAACTCCTGGCCGGCCACGTTGCGCAGCAGCCACAGCTCCTCCTGGTTGCCGATGTGCGCCAGGTCCCAGACCAGCGGCGACATCAGGGGGGAATGCTGCGCGGTCAGGTCCGGCTCGCTCACCGGGTCGGTGAGCGCGGCCGTACGGGCCCGGGCGGCGGTCAGCGCCGCGAGCGCCCGCTCGCGCAGTGCCTCGGGACGGGATGCGGTGGTCACGGGCGGGTCCCCTTCCCGGAGAGCTGCTGGCGAGGGTGCGCGTGGTCATCGGCCGGGGACCGGCCCGCGAGCACATGGCGTTCGGTGAACTCGGCGACCGTGTCGCGGACCAGGTCCGAGGCCCCGAGCCGGGGCAACGCCTCGGCCGCCGCCAGGAAACAGGCCGTCGCGGCCGAGCGCAGCTCCGGATCCGCGAGCCCCGCCCGGGCGGCGGACCTCCACAGCGGATTGCGCGGAGCGGGACGCGGACCGTAGGAGTCCGCCAGCGCCTTGGACACCCGGTACGCCGTCTCGGCGGCCTCCGGATCATCGAACAGGGCATGGACCACGGCCACGGGGACCAGCCAGCCGTCGTCCCCGGGCTGCGCGTCGATCATGCGCAGTTCCAGGTGCCCGCGCGGCCGGACCGGCGGGAACAGCGTGGTCAGGTGGTACTCCAGATCCCCGGCCGTGGCCGGCCGAGGCCCTCCGGTACGGATCCAGTCGCGGAACGTCAGCCCGTTCGGGACCGTCCACGGCGTGTCTTCGGGCGCGCCTTCCGGGGCCCGCACGCACATCACCCGGGTGTCGAGCGCGTGCCGCGTCCACGCCGCGCGCGGCTCGGTGTCGAGCGGCGGCGCGAGGGAGCGCCCGGTGTCGAGGTCCTCCCAGACGCCCTGGCGCGCACACCGCCAGCCCGCGTACGGGCCTTCGGCGGCGGGGGAGTTGGCGAACGCGGCCACCAGCACCGCGCCCAGCAGGTGCGCGAGCCGCCACCGCCGGCCGTGACCGAGCGGCCCCGGCTCCTCGTGGCCCGCGTCCACGCAGACCTGGACGGAGGCGGAGGCGCACATCATCGCGCGCCCGGCCGGCCCGGCCCGGTCGAGGTACCGCTCCATCGCCTCGTAGCGCGGGTCGGTCAGCAGCCGCCGGTAGGGGCGGCGCGGATCCTGGCCGAGGCCCCGCAGGACGAGGCCCTGGGCGCGCAGGGTCTCCCGGACGGCGGTCAGGTCGGCCTGGAGGCCGTCCACGCAGGCGGAGAGGGAGTCGGCGGGAGCCGAACTCAACTCCAGCTGGCCGCCGGGTTCGACGGTGAGCCGGGAGTGCAACGGCAGGGCGGCGGCCGCCTCGTGCGCGGCGGTGAGCCGCTCGGGGGCCAGCGGCAGCCCGGGCCGCTCGGCGTCCAGCACCAGCCATTCGAGCTCGGCCCCGAGGACCCGGGGCGGGCCCGTCTTGAAACAGATGCCGTGGATCAGCTCTTCGGCTTCGGTTTCGCTGATCGGCTCGGGTGGGGCGGGGGAGGGGGGCGGGGCGAGCGAGGCGGGTAGGGCGAGTGTGCTGGGTGGGTTGGGTGTGCTGGGTGGGTTGGGTGAGCTGGATGAGGTGTGAGAGGTGGGTGCGTCAGGGGGCATGACCGGATCCTCATCTCCTGTCGTGGACCGGGGCCAACACCCGCTCCTACCCGTCAGGGTGACAAACACTCCATAAACCCGTTGTCACCAGCAGTTGTGGTGGCCAAGGATGGCCGACGTGAGCAGCAGATTGCGCGAGATCGCGCGGGAGAACGCGGAGATTGTGGCGGCCGGCGCGTACCGGACGCGGTCGGGGCGGCAGATCTCCCTCGCCGCCGCCGTGGCGGAAGCCAAGGCAGGAACCAGGATATATGGGCCCAAGCCAGTCGTTCCAGACGACAAGCTCACCGCGAGGACCGACCGGACCGCGGTGGAGGTCACCGGGGAGAGCAGCACGGTCGCAGCCCGTAGGCTCGCCACCGCGGATCCGGAGTCGCCCGAGGCGACCTCCACCGCCGTCCTGAACTTCGCCTCGGCCCGGAATCCCGGGGGCGGCTACGTCCGCGGGGCCAAGGCGCAGGAAGAGGCGCTCTGCCGCGCCTCGGCCCTGTACGAGACGCTGCTGCTGGCCCCCGAGTACTACGAGGTGCACCGCGCGGGCCGCAGCACCTTCTACACCGACCGGGTGATTCACTCGCCCGGAGTGCCCGTCTTCCGCGACGACAGGGGCGAGCTGCTGGAGACCCCTTTCCGCGTCGGATTCCTGACCTCGCCCGCGCCGAACGCGGGCACCATCCGCCGCCAGGAACCCGAGCGGACGCACGAGATCCCCGCCGCCCTCGCCCGGCGCGCGGAGCGCGTCCTGGAGGTCGCCGCGCTGCACGGGTACCGGCGGCTGGTCCTCGGCGCCTGGGGGTGCGGGGTCTTCCAGAACGACCCGACACAGGTGGCGCAGGCCTTCCGGAGCCTGCTGACGGGGCGCTTCGCGGGAGTCTTCGAGCGGGTGGTGTTCGCCGTCCTGGACCGCGCCCCGGGGCCGCGGCAGGCGTTCGAGCGGGCGTTCGGGGTGGCGGAGGCGCCGGCGCCCGGGGCGGCGGGGCAGGACGGCGTCCGGCCGGGCGGCGGTTACTCCCAGCCGTAGCGCTCGCGCAGCCGGTTCACCACCAGCTGGAAGCGCCCCCGGTCCAGCGCGCACGCCTCGCGCCGCATGCCGGACTCGTGCACCCGCAGCACCCGGTCCACGTCGACCCAGGACTCCCGCCCGGCGCTGTCCCACGGCCCGGTCCCGATCGGCACCCACTCCCGGTCGTGATCGTGCCGCTTGCTGGACAGCTGTACGGCCAGCAGCGTCCGCCCGCCCGCCTCCCGGGCCACCACCAGCACCGGCCGGTCCTTGCCGCGGCCGTCGTTCTCCTCGTACGGCACCCAGGTCCAGACGATCTCGCCGGGATCGGGATCCCCGTCGGGATCGGGGGCGTACGAGGTCCGCACGGGCCCGATGGCACGCGGATCGGCCTCGGTGGTCGCGGAGTACCCGCCGCGCCCGGGCTGCTCGATGTCGTCGGAACCGTGGTGAGAGAGTGCCGTCATCCGGGTGAGGTTAGTAGCTCGCACGGCCCCGCAGGAGGAGGGGGTGCCGGTCGGGCGGGATGGAACAGTGCTGGGGGCTTCCCGCCAGTCTCACTGTCCTTCCGGTTCGGTCCGACCTGTCAAGGGCGCTCCTCCTCGTTCCTCGTCGTCGCGTCGCTTCGCGATGGCCTTCGGCCACCCTTGACAGCCCGGCCCGCCCCGGAATGCCAAAGACTGTCGGGAAACCCCCAAAGAACGGTCAGGGGGGAGCACAACCACCGAGCCATCGCGAAACGCCTGGACGGGGGCCCTGCGTAGCGGAAACGCCGCCCGCACCCCAGCCTCGCCGGCGTTTGAGACGCGGGGTTCGGGGCGGAGCCCCGAGCACAGCAAAGGGGGGCCCACCGCGCAGCAGATCGCTACCCGCCTACCACTCGGCTCAGCGGCTGCGGACCGGCCGTGGCTGGACACAAGCCGCCCACACTCGCCACACAGCGCGGACCGGCCGGCGGCCACCGGCTCGTCTCGGGTTGGGCTGATAAAATTGGGCGATTCCACTCAGAGTGGAGGCAACGGTGGTGGTGACCTCACGCTCGGCCCGCAGTACCCCTGCCCGGAGGGCTGTCCTCGTAGCCTGTGCGGCCCTTGCGATCGCAGGCGGCGCCATTCCCCTCGGTTCGACCGCCTCGGCACTCGTGGAGCCCACGCCCGCCGCGACGGCGACCCCCGTTCCGTCGGCCTTGAAGCCGATCGATCCGGCCGCCTTCCAGGCCGCCGTGGACCGTGCGGCGAAGAAGTTGATGGTGCCCGGCGCGGTCGTCCTGCTCCGCACCCCGCAGGGGACCTTCCACGCGACCGTCGGCACGACGGAACTCGGCGCGGCCAAGCCGCCGGACGGAGGCGACCATTTCCGGATCGCCTCCAACACCAAGACGATGACCGGCGCACTGATCACGCTGCTCGCCCAGGACGGCAAGCTCCGGTTGAGCGATCCGGTCTCCGCGTACGTCTCGGGGGTGCCCAACGGAGGGAACATCACCATTAGCCAGCTGCTGAAGATGCGCAGCGGGCTCTACAACTACACGATGGCTCCCGAACTCTCGGCCGCCCTGGACGCCGACCCCGGGAGGGCCTTCACCCCACGGCAGGTGCTGGACATCGCGTTCCGGCACCCACCGAACTTCGCGCCGGACGCGGCGTACGAGTACTCCAACACCAACTTCGCCCTCCTGGGCCTCGTCGCCGAAAAGGCCGGCGGCCGCCCCCTGGCCCAGCAGTTCCAGGACCGGCTGTTCGCCCCCCTCGGGTTGAAGGGGACCTCACTGCCCGGTCTGCACGACCGGTCGCTCCCCGCCCCCTTCTCACACGGCTACATGTACGGAGGGACCTCGTACGCCCTGGCCGACGAGCCCTACCCCGCCGCGATGAGCGAGGCGGCACGGACGGGCAAGCTCAAGCCCACCGACTACACCCATCAGAACCCCTCCTACGCCACCGCCGCCGGTGGAGTCATCTCCACCGCAGACGACCTGGCCACCTGGATCAAGGCGCTGGTGACGGGCAAGGTCCTGAACGCCGCCTCCCAACGGCAGTGGCTCGCCAGCCCCCAGGCCGAGGACCCGGCGGCGCCCGAAGGCCAGAAGTACGGCTACGGGATCGCCTACCAACGCTTCGCCCCGCACGCCTCGATGTACTACCACGGCGGTGAACTCCCGGGCTTCAACTCCTTCATGGGACACGACACGGAGAACGACGTCACCCTCGTGATCTGGACCAACCTGACGCTGTCCCCCGACAGCCACACCACGGCCCAGGCCCTGCTCCCCACCGTCCTCAACCAGATCTACACCGGTCTCAACCTCCCCACCGCCTAAAGGGCCTCACCGGTGCGCGAAGGCGGATCACGGCGACCGCAGCCCGAGACGAGCCGGTGGCTGCCGGCCGGTCCGCGCCATGTGGCGAGTATGAGCGGCTTGTGTCCAGCCACGGCCGGTCCGCAGCCGCTGAGCCGAGTGGTAGGCGGGTAGCGATCTGATGCGCGGTGGGCCCCCTTTGCTGTGCTCGGGGCTCCGCCCCGAACCCCGCGCCTCAAACGCCGGCGAGGCTGGAGTGCGGGCGGCGTTTCCGCTACGCAGGGCCCCCGTCCAGGCGTTTCGCGATGGCCTGGTTGGACCCTCCCCCCTGACCGTTCTTTGGGGGTTTCCCGACAGTCTTTGGCATTCCGGGGCGGGCCGGGCTGTCAAGGGTGGCCGAAGGCCATCGCGAAGCGACGCGACCGGAGGGAGCGCCCTTGACAGGTCGGACCGAACCGGAAGGACAGTGAGACTGACGGGAAACCCCCAGCACTGTTCCATCCCGCCCGACGAAAACCCCTCAGGCCCCCGCCTCCACTCCCACTCCCACTCCCGCCCCCGCAGGCCAGTGCCGACCCCACGCCTCCGCCGCCTCCACCTGTGCCGCCAGTGACAGCAGCAGCGGCTCCGAGTGGCCCGGGCCGAGGAGTTGGGCGCCCAAGGGGAGGCCGTCCGGGGTGAAGCCCGCGGGGATGTTGATCCCCGGCCAGCCCAGGACGTTCCACGTCCAGGCGTACGGGCACGCGGCGATCATCGCCCGGTCGGTGTCCAGGGCTCCGAGTCCGGCCAGGGCCCCGATGCGCAGCGGTGGTGTGGCCGTCGTCGGCGTGAGGACCACGTCGAAGCGCCCGAAGATCTCCCCGACCCGGCGGCGCAGTGCTCCCTCCGCCCGGCGGGAGATCCGCAGGGGCAGTCCGCCCAGCAGGCGCCCCGTACGCACCGCCTCCCGCGTGCGGGGGTCCAGCAGGGCGGGGTTCGGCACCCGGGACGCGAGGTCCCGTACGCCCGCGGTGGCCCGAGGGGTGAAGGTCAGCCCGATCGGACCGTACCGGGGGTCCTCCGGGACCACCTCGTGGCCCAGTGCCTCCAGCCGCCCGGCGAGCCGTTCCACCGCCGAACGGACCACGGGGTCCAGGCTCTTGGCCGTCGCCGTGAAGGCCATGCCGAAGGACAGCGCGATGCGCAGGCGGCGGGGCGCGCGCCGGGCGGCCTCGACGGCGGACACCTGCGGCGGGCGGTGCAGGTCGCCGGGGTCGGGGCCGCCGGCGGCGTCCAGCAGGAGCGCCGCGTCCGCGACGGTACGGGCCAGCACGCCGTTGACCGTCAGCCCGTGGAACGACTCGGGTTCCGGCCAGGTGGAGATGCGTCCCCGCTGCGGTTTCACGCCCACCAGGTGCGTCCAGGCCGCGGGGATCCGTACCGAACCCGCCCCGTCGGACCCCAGCGCCGCCGGGACCAGCCCCGCGGCCACGGCGGCCGCCGAACCGCCGGACGAACCGCCCGGGGTGTAGTCCGGGTTCCAGGGGTTGCGGGTGTCCCCGAAGGCCGGGCCCTCGGTGAACGGCCACTGCCCCAGCTCCGGCGTCTGGGTCTTGCCCAGCACCACGGCGCCGGCCGCGCGCAGCCTGCGTACCGCCTCGCTGTCGGCGGACTTGGGCGGGAACTCCCCGGCGCAGCCGAAGGAGGTCGGCTCCCCGGCCACGTCCATGTCGTCCTTGACGGCCAGCGGAACCCCGAGCAGCGGCAGTCGCTCGCCCGCGGCCAGCCGCCGGTCCGCCGCGTCGGCCTCCGCGAGCGCGGCCTCGGCGCGTACGATCCGGAAGGCGTTGAGGGAGGGCTGCGCGGCCTCGATCCGGACCAGGGCGTCCTCGGTCAACTGGCGCGCGGACACGGCTCCTTCGGCGAGGGCGGTCGCCATCTCCACCAATCCGGCGCGTGTGGAAACAGACGGAACCGACATCGGACCTCCCCAGTTACCGATCGGTAGGAAGACAGTAACGGGGGAGGGCCGGCCCTGACTAGATCCGGCCCTCCAACGAGGCCGTGAACCCGTCGAAGTCGCCCCGGTGGACCTCGTGTCCGACGGCCGCAGAACCCTTGCCGTGAGCGGTCGCGGGCGCCGGACACCGGGTCGAAGAGGGTGGCGGAGATCGCGGAGACCCCCGCGATCAGGCCGAAGTTGGAGACCTGTTCGCGGGGGCGATGTGTTCGACCTGGATGCAGGCTGCGACGAACGCGACGGGGCGACGGCACGGCGGGTCACGTGCGCGCGCACTTCGGTGAATGAGCTGCGACAGCGAGATTACACGTGTCAATGACTCGTGTAATCACTGCGCGGTATCCGTTTCCGGCCATCCGTCAGCCCCAGGGTGCAACGGGTCTGGAAGGATGCCACGGCAATGTCTCAGTCATCGAAGCCGCCGAAGCCGCAGAAGCCGTCGGATTCGCCCAAGTCGCCGAAGTCGACGCAGCGGCGGAACACCCCGCCGGCACCCGCCACCCCGCACCCCGCGCCGTCCCCCGTGCCGACCAGCGCCGACGTGGCACGCCTCGCCGGCGTCTCCCGCGCGACGGTTTCGTACGTCCTGAACAACGCGGAAGCCGTACGCATCAGCGAGCCGACCCGGCGCAAGGTCCGAGAGGCCGCCGAGGAACTCGGGTACGTCCCGCACGCCGCCGCCCGGAGCCTGCGTGCCGGGCACACCCGGATCGTGCTGCTGCCGATCTCCCACGTGCCGATCGGCCCGCTCTACAGCGCCTTCCTCAACGAGCTCCAGTGGGCCCTGCGCCGCCTCGACTACACCGTCGTCCAGTACGGCAGCCTCGGGCTCAGCGGGGACGAGGCCGCGCGCGCCTGGGCCGAGCTGCGACCCGTCGCGGTGATCTCCCTCGGCGAGATCGGCCTGTCCGCGCACAACGTCGCCACCCTCAAGCGGGCCGGGGCGCGCGCGGTGATAACCCTGGGGCCGGTGGGAGTGCCGGGTGCGCACGCGCTGGGCATGGACCAGACGGAGGTGGGCGCGCGGGCCACGGAGCACCTGATCGGGCGGGGACACCGCCGGATCGGCGTGGTCGTCCCGGAGGAGGCCGGTCTGGAGCCGTTCTCCGCGCCGCGGCTGGCGGGAGCCCGGTCCGCGGTGACCGCGGCCGCCGAAGCCACTGGTATCGACATCGGCATCGAACCGCTCGCCATGTCCTACACCGAGGAGTCGGCCGCCGGGCTCGCGGCCCGCTGGCGTTCGCTCGGACTGGACTCGGTGTTCGCGTACAACGACGAGTACGCGATGCTGCTCATGCGGGCCCTCCAGGACGAGGGGCTGCGGGTGCCCGAGGACGTCGCCGTCATCGGCGCCGACGACCTGCTCATCGGGCGGCTGCTGCGGCCCCGGCTGAGCACGGTGCAGATCGAGATGCCGACCGGTGACCACCTGGCCTCGCTGGTGGACCGGGCGGTCCGAGAGCCGTCGGAGCTCACACAACGGCACGACCTGATGACGGCCGCGGCCCTCCACCGCGACTCAACCTGACCCGCCGGACCCCCACCGCCGGCGGCCCCCCCGGGCCCCGCCAGGATCCACCCGGCCCGACGGTGAACCCCGCCCGGCGGCTGCCCGGGCTCGCCCCCGGGCCGGGAGGCGGGCCGCCCCTGGCGGTTCGTTGCGACCCGGCCTCCCCGCGGCTCCCGACCGGCGGCTGGCTCGTAGGCCGGGATCGGTTCCCCGGGTCGGCTCCGGGGAGCGTTGACAGTCGGTCGTCGGCGGACGGAGACTTCGGGCGCGCCCTACCGGGCGTCCCGGCGTCGTCCCCCGGTGCCCACCCCGGCACCGGCCGCGCCGCCGCCCGTACGGATCCGCCCAGGAGAGCCCCGATGAGCATCCGCACCGTCCGCGACGTGTACGTCGTCGACGCCGTCCGCACCCCGATCGGCAAGTTCGGCGGCGCCTTCGCCAAGGTCCGGCCGGACGACCTGGCCGCGCACGTGGTCCGCGCGCTGGTGGACCGTACGCCCGACCTCGACCCGGCCCGCATCGACGACGTGGTCTTCGGCGACGCCAACGGCGCGGGCGAGGACAACCGTGACGTGGCGCGGATGGCCGTACTGCTCGCCGGGCTCCCGGTGACCGTCCCCGGTGTGACCGTCAACCGGCTCTGCGGTTCCGGCCTCGAAGCCGTGATCCAGGCGGCCCGCGCGATCGCGCTCGGCGATGCCTCGGTGGCGATCGCGGGCGGGGTCGAGTCCATGACCCGGGCCCCCTGGGTGGTCCAGAAGCCGGAGCGGGCGTTCCCCGCCGGTCACCAGGAGATGTGGTCGACCACCCTCGGCTGGCGGATGACCAACCCGCGGATGCCCGCGGAGTGGACGATCTCCCTCGGGGAGAGCGCCGAGCTCATCGCCGAGAAGTACGGGATCAGCCGGGAGGCGCAGGACCGCTTCGCGCTGGAGAGCCACCGCAAGGCCGCCGACGCCTGGTCGGCGGGGCTGTACGACAAGGAGGTCGTGCCGTACCCGGGTGTGGACCTGGTCCGGGACGAGTGCGTCCGGGAGGGTTCCACCCCTGAGGCACTGGCCCGGCTGAAGCCGGTCTTCCGGACGGACGGCACCGGTACGGTCACGGCCGCGAACTCCTCCCCGCTCAACGACGGCGCCGCCGCGCTGCTGTTGACCGACGAGGCGGGCCTGGCGGCCACCGGCCGGGAGCCGCTCGCCCGGATCAGCGCCTCCGCGGTCACCGGGATCGAACCGCAGTTCTTCGGGCTCGGTCCGGTCGAGGCCGTCCAGAACGCGCTGGCCAAGGCCGGCCGCAGCCTGGGCGACCTCGGGGTCTTCGAGCTCAACGAGGCCTTCGCGGCGCAGGCGTTGGGCTGTCTGGAGGCATGGCCTGAGCTGGACCGCGCGGTCCTGAACCCGCGTGGCGGGGCCATCGCCATCGGTCACCCGCTGGGCGCGTCGGGCGCCCGGCTCGCGGGGTCGGTCGCGCACCAGCTGGCGGCGGCGGGCTCCGGTACCGGTATGGCGGCGCTGTGCATCGGCGTCGGGCAGGGCATCGCGCTGGTCCTCGAACGCTGACCGGCGCTGACCGGCGCTGACCGGCGCTGACCGGGGCGGAGCGGAGGCGCGGACCGGAGGCGCGGATCTGAGCGGGCGCGGGGCCGGGTTCGGGCCCCGCCGCCCGCCCGCGCCGGTCGATCGTTTCCGGTCACCGCGTTCCGTCAACTGCCCAATAACTGAACAGAAGTGGTGCCCCCGTTCTGGCACGATGGCGCGTGCTGCGGCCCGCCGCCCCACCGCCCGCCGCCCCGCCCGCCCCCCGCCGATCCCCACCGGAGGCCCCGCGCCATGCCGCTCCTCGACCCGACGCTCTGGCAGGACGGACCCACCCTCACCGGCGGTACCGCCCCCGTCGTCGAACCCGCGACCGGGCGTACCCTCGCCACCATCGGCCTCGCCGCGCCCGCAGACGTCGCGGAGGCCGGCGTACGCGCCCGGGCCGCGCAGGACGGCTGGGGGCGGGCCACCCACGTGGAGCGCGCGGCGGTGCTGCGCCGCGCCGGGGACCTGTTCGCCGCGCACGCCGACGAGCTGCGCGAATGGATCGTGCGGGAGTCCGGCTCGATACCCGGCAAGGGCGACTTCGAGCTGCACGTCGCCGCCCAGGAGTGCTACGAGGCCGCCGCCCTGGCCTCGCGCCCGGTCGGCCAGGTGCTGACGAGCGAGGCGCCCCGGCTGTCCTTCACCCGCCGGGTCCCGGCCGGGGTGGTCGGCGTCATCGCCCCGTTCAACGCCCCGCTGATCCTGTCGATCCGCTCGGTCGCGCCGGCGCTGGCGCTCGGGAACGCGGTCCTGCTCAAGCCGGACCGCCGTACCGCCGTCTGCGGCGGGCTCGCGCTCGCCGCCGTCTTCGCGGCCGCCGGGCTCCCGGCCGGGCTGCTGCAGGTGCTGCCCGGCGGCGGCGAGACGGGGGCCGCCGTGGTCGCGGACCCCCGGGTACGGGTGGTGTCCTTCACCGGCTCCACGGCCAGCGGCCGCGCCGTCGGTGAACTGGCGGGCCGTCACCTCAAGCGCGCGCACCTGGAGTTGGGCGGCAACTCCGCCCTCGTCGTACTCCGGGACGCGGACGTGGAGGCCGCCGTCGCCCAGGCCTCCTGGGGCGCCTTCTTCCACCAGGGCCAGATCTGCATGACCGCAGGGCGCCACCTCGTACACGCCTCGCTGTACGACGAGTACGTCGAGCGGCTCGCCGCGCGGGCCGAGGAGCTGGCGGTGGGGGACCCCTACCGCGAGCGGGTGCACCTGGGACCGCTGATCGACCGCGCCCAGCTGGAGCGGGTCCACGCGCTGGTGGAGGCCAGCACGGCGCAGGGCGCCAAGCTCGTCGCGGGCGGCACCCACCGGGACCTGTTCTACCGGCCCACCGTGCTCGCCGGGGTCGCCGACGACACCCCCGCCTACGCGCAGGAGGTCTTCGGCCCGGTCGCGCCCGTACGGTCCTTCGCGACGGAGGAGGAGGCGGTCGCGCTGGCCTCGGCGGGCCCGTACGGACTCTCCCTCGGCATCGTCACCCGGGACACGGCGCGCGGGCTGGCCCTCGCGGACCGGATCCCGACCGGGATCGCGCACATCAACGACCAGACGGTGAACGACGAGGCCGTGGCCCCCTTCGGCGGTGTCGGCGCCTCCGGTACGGGCGCGCGGTTCGGCGGCGAGGCGAACCTGGACGCCTTCACCGAACTGCGCTGGACCACGACCCGCGCCACGCCGGCCGGCCACCCCTTCTGAGGAATGCTCCGGGCGCGTACGTCGTTCACCGAGCACAGGAACCACTCAGGAGGTCTGGAGAACCGTGGCAACAGTCGAGCTCACCAAGGAGAACTTCGACCAGACGGTCAGCGAGAACCCGTTCGTGCTGATCGACTTCTGGGCCGGGTGGTGCAGGCCCTGCCTGCAGTTCGCCCCCGTCTACGAGAAGGCCGCGACCGCCAACCCGGACCTGGTCTTCGCCAAGGTGGACACGGAGGCCCAGCAGGAGCTGGCCGCCGCCTTCGACATCACCTCGATCCCCACCCTGATGATCATCCGGGACCAGGTGGCCATCTTCGCGCAGCCCGGCGCCCTGCCCGAGGCCGCGCTGACGGACCTGATCGGCCAGGCCCGCGCTCTCGACATGGACGAGATCCGCGCCAAGATCGCCGCCGAGCAGGACAAGGCGGCATCGGCCGGCGAGCCCGGGTCCGGCACGCCGGAGGCCTGAGATTGCGCGACACGGCGCCCGGCCTGCGGTGACACTGGTCCGTATGACCGAAGCCGTGTTCTAACGGATCCGGCTTCTTCACAGATCAGAGGCTGTTTGTCGATCCGCTGGAGAGCGGAAATCTCACCCGGGGGTCGGAGGCGTCGCCTTCGACCCCCAAAAGTGCGTTCACGAACTGCGCGGCCCCAACGGCCAGCTCATCGCCGGTCTGCGTCGATACGGGTGGTCACCAGGCACCTCCCGCGCGGAGCGTTGTCAGCCGGTCGGCGAGGCCGCGGATCAGGGCCGCGTGTGTCACGAGCGCGGCTGCGAACTCCCGCAGACCGGAGGGGTCCAGTGTCGCGCCGGGCTCGATGATCTCGATGTAGATGCTGGCGGGCACGGGGACGGTGCCGAATGGGAAGCCGACGAGCTCGGCGTGCAGGTCGATGAGACCGTCGGGGACGGGCACGGGTACCGAGTGGTGGATATCCACCCGGTACCCGGGGTGCTCGTCGGCGTGGCCGGCGCACCAGGGCGGTTCGGGGAGGGTGACCGACCCGGCGTCGATGGTGGGCACCGTGACAGTGCGGGCCGCGGTCACTGGCCACCGCCGGCGGCCTGTCGGAGCTTGGCGGCGGACCGGCTGCGGATCATGGCCGTCTCGACGGCCGGCTGGGCAGCGATCTGCTGGAGCAGGCCGCGGGTGTCCGCGCCGGGCTCGTGTGTAGCGTCGCGCATAAGTCTGGACTCCTTGAAAAGAAGAGTTCCGGATCGGATCAATGCCCCGGCTGAGTCGTCGCCGCACCACGCCGGGGCCGCCCGTCATCTCCCGCGTGTCTCACAGACCCCACGTACAGTGACGGGATATGAGCCCCTGACCGGGATTCCTGCGGGTCCTGGTGGACCTCTTGGAACCCTTGGAAGGTGTCTATGTCGGAAGCCGTGGAGTACGACGTCGTAGTGCTCGGCGGGGGCCCGGTCGGCGAGAACGTCGCCGACCGGACCCGCGCCGCCGGGCTCAGCACCGCCCTCGTGGAGGGCGAGCTCGTGGGCGGGGAGTGCTCGTACTGGGCCTGCGTGCCGAGCAAGGCCCTGCTGCGCCCCGTGCTCGCGCGGGCGGACGGGCGCCGGGTTCCCGGCCTCGCGGGGGCCGTCGGGGGCCCGCTGGACACCGCCGCGGTGTTCGCGCACCGCGACTACTGGACCAACGACTGGAACGACGACGGCCAGCTCGACTGGCTCGGCTCGATCGGCGTCCACCTCTACCGGGGACACGGACGGCTCTACGGGTCCCGGAAGGTCGCGGTCACCAGCCCCGAGGGGGAGCACCACGTACTGTCCGCCCGGCACGCGGTGGTCGTCTGCACCGGCAGCCGGGCCGTGATCCCGGACGTGCCCGGGATCGCCGGGGCCCGGCCCTGGACCAGCCGCGAGGCGACGTCCGCCCGGGAGGTTCCGGGGCGGCTGCTCATCGTCGGCGGTTCGGTGGTGGCCGCCGAGATGGCCACCGCCTGGCAGGGCCTCGGCTCGCAGGTCACCGTGCTCGCGCGGGACTCCGGGCTGCTGCCGCGGATGGAGCCCTTCGCGGGCGAGCTGGTCGCCGAGGCGCTGCGCGAGGCCGGCGCGGTGGTCCGTACGGGGGTCTCGGTGGAGGCGGTCGTACGGGACGGCTCGACCGGGCCCGTTCAGGTGGTGCTGCAGGGCGGCGAGACGCTGGAGGGCGACGAGCTGCTGATGGCGACGGGCCGGGCGCCGCGCACCGAGGACATCGGGCTGGAGACGGTCGGCCTGAAGCCGGGGGACTGGATCGCGGTCGACGACAGCTGCCGGGTGCCGGGGCACGACTGGCTGTACGCGGTGGGCGACGTCAACCACCGGGCGCTGCTCACCCATCAGGGCAAGTACCAGGCCCGGATCACGGGCGCCGTCATCGCCGCGCGCGCGGCGGGGTCCGGCGAGCTCGACACCTCGCGCTGGGGAGCGCACGTGGCGACCGCCGATACGGAGGCGCTTCCGCAGGCGGTGTTCACCGACCCGGAGGCGGCTGCCGTGGGACTGACCCTGGCCGGGGCGGGGCGGGCCGGGTACCGGGTGCGGGCGGTGGACTACGACCTCGGCAAGGTGTCCGGCGCGGGGCTGTACGCCGACGGGTACCGGGGGCGGGCCCGGATGGTCGTGGACCTGGACCGCGAGGTCCTGCTCGGCGTGACCTTCGTGGGGCCGGGCGCGGCCGAGCTGGTGCACGCGGCGACGATCGCGGTGGCGGGGGAGGTCCCGATCGCGCGGCTGTGGCACGCGGTGCCGTCGTTCCCGACGGTGAGCGAGATCTGGCTCAGGCTGCTGGAGGCGTACCGGGGGTAGACGAGCCGCCGGTTCCGCGGCGCGGGCGTGGGCGCGGGGGCGGCGGGGCGGCGGGGTGGCTGTTCGCGGCGTCGCCGGACCGCGGGGCGGGCTGCCGGGCCGCCCGGTCCCGGGGCCGCCGGATTTCCGCGGCGTGCCGGCGGGTTCCCGGGCCGCTGGGCTCGGGCGGGCCTCGGCGTCCCGCTCGTGGGCGGGTGGGGTGCGGAGCTGGGGCGGTTGCCGGGTGGGTGGTGGTGGGGGTTTCGGCCATATCGCGGGGGCGGGGGACGCGCGCCTCGGCGGGCCTTCGGGGCGTCGCGTGCCGCGCGAAGCCGCTGTGTGGCCCAGCTGTGTGGCGCCCAGGGTGCCCGACGGCGATCCACGCGGCGCCCGGCAGCGGGCGCCGGTATCCGGCCGCGGTGACGGCGCGGGGTTCAGCGAAGATCACGCTTAGGTTAGCCTTGCCTAAGTTGATCGAGCTTCCCCATCGGAGAGGTGTCTTCCCATGCGCGCCGCCCACCTGCCCCGTACGCCCCGCACCGCCGCCCGCCTCGTGGCCCGCGCCGCCTTCGCCGCCACCGCGGCCGTCGCGCTCGCGCTCGGCGTGGCCGGTTCCGCCTCCGCCGCCACTTCCACCCGTACCGTCACCGACGGCGGGACCACCTACCAGCTCAGCCTCACCGCACCCGGCACCGCCGCCGCGGCCGGCGAGAACATCACGGTCACCGGCAGCGGCTACAACACCGGGCAGGGCATCTACGTGAGTCTGTGCGCGGTCAGCGGAGCGCCGGGCTCCGCCAAGCCGACGCCCTGCCTCGGCGGTTCGGACCAGGCGGGCACCACCGGCGCCTCGCACTGGGTCTCCAACGTCCTGGGCGGCACCCTGCCCAACACCTCGCGCTTCGGCGCGGGCGGCACCTTCAGCGTGACGATCCACGTCAAGGCCGACCTCGGCAACGGCCAGATATGCGGCGAGACGGTCGAGTGCGCGGTCGTCACCCGCGCGGACCACTTCAACTCGGGCAACCGCAAGTACGACGTCCACGTCCCGGTGGCCTTCAACTAGGGCCTGTCTTTCGGATCATGCCGGGCTCGCGGGGTCTGGCACGCACGCTCGCCGCGTTGTCGTCGGTCGCCAACGCTCCGCGTTGGCTCCCTCCTCCGCCTTGCGATCGCACGCACCAGGCCCCGCTCCCTGATCCGGCCTGATCCAAAAGACAGGCCCTAGCCCCGTTCCGCCCTTGCCCTGCCCGCAGCCGCCCGCCGTCCGTCCTCGCGAGGAAGTCATGAAACCCCACGCCCCGCGCGTCACCGGAGCGCTCGTGTTCACCACTGCCACCGCCGCCGCGCTGATCGTGGCCGTCACGGCCGGTGGCGCCGGAGCGGAACCGGCGGCGCCGTCACCGCAGGCCGCGCCCGGCGCCGTCACCTATCGGGAGGCGGGACGTTTCACCACCGCCGGCAAACCCCGTGACCTGCTGCTGCACCCCGAGTCGAAGAACCTGTACGTCGGCTCCGAGGACCTGGCGGACACCGCCGACGTCAACGAAGGCGGGCTGTACGTCCTGAACCCCGCCGACGGCTCCGTACGCAGCACCGTCACCCGGATCCCGGGCCCCACGGGCGCCCTCGGCCGCCGCGCCGTCACCCGGATCGGCGCCGCGCTCCCGGGTGACGGCGTCGTGTTCGGCTACCCGCTGCGCGGCATCGGCACGGCCAGGACCGGCGACGAGACGGCCGCCGGGGCCTGGGTGGCGGGCGCGACGGTCACCGACCTCGGCCCGGGCACCGGCCCCGGCACCGCACTGGTGGCGCAGGGGCCGGTGCTGGTGGAGGTGGACCTCGCCACGGCGGCGGTACGGCGCTCGCTCACCCTGGAGGGCGGCGACTCCTTCGCGGTGGACGCCGCGCGCAAGACGGTGTGGTTCACGGACTTCGCCAACCGCCGCCTGTACAAGGTCGATACGGAGCGGCTGGCGGTCGTGGCGACCGTGGAACTCCCGGCGGGCGAGGGCTTCGGCGGGTTCACCGAGGTGGATCCGCAGACCGGCGCCGTGTGGGTGGGGCTGGACGACTCGGTCGTCGTGTACGCGGCCACCAGCACCCGGCTCGGGGCTCTGAGCGGCAAGGACCTGCCCCGCGCGGCGCGGTTCGACTCCGTGACCGGGCAGGCGTTCGTGGTCTGGCAGGACGCCGGGGACCCCTCGCTGCCGGGCAGCGACAACGACGGCACGCTGACCGTGCACCGGTCCGCCGATCTGACCGAGCTCGTACGACCCGTCGTACTTCCGGGCAATCACGTCCAGTTGGGGGTGGCGAGCCTTGCCGTGCAGCCCGGGGCGGAGGTGGTGCTGGTGAGCAGCCCCGCGCAGGGGACGATCACCCGCCTGGAGCGGTTCGTAGCGCCTGAGCCCTCGCCGGACCCGTCCTCGCACCCCTCGCCTTCGCCGGATCCGTCCGCGTCGGCCCCGTCGCCGGGGGCTTCCGCCGGTACGCCGGCCGGTCCCGGTTCGGCGACGTCTCCCGCCGCCTCACCCGTTCCCGCCCCGGCCGGCTCCACGGCGGCGCCCGGCGCGGTCGTCGGAGGCACCGGAGGCACCGGAGGGCAGCCGCCGGCGGCCGGTCCGGCGCCCGCTCCCGCCCCGCACGGCTCCCTCGCGTCCACCGGCACCACCGCGCTGTCCCTCGCCGGGACCGCCGCCGCCCTGACCCTGGCGGGGTGGGCCCTGATCCGGTTCCGCGCAGGCCGCTCCGGCCGTATGGGCCCTGGCTGAGCAGACGCCGGCCGGGCCGCGGAAGTGCTGCGCGAAGAAGGGTGGCTGACGATCCGTTACGAGGTGATCGTGGCCCGCCGGTAGCTGCTGCCGTCCCGGGTCCGGGTGAGGAGGCCCGAGGTGATCAGGTAGCGCCGCAGCGCCGAGCAGTCCTCGTGCACGGCGCGCAGCGCGTCGTTGACCTCCGGCTCGGTGTAGTCGCGGTCCCGCGCGAACAGGGTTTCGGTGAGGTGCGCGAGCAACTGCTCGCGGCGGGCGGCCCTGCGGGGGATGGCGATGAGCCGCCCGTCGGAGGAGAAGAGGTCACCGACCCCTCGCTGCGTCGTACGGTCTGCGGCCTGCGGTTCAGCGGTGCTTTGCGACATCCCCCGACCCTCCTCCGCCCCCTCCCGGCGCGCAACGCATTTTCCCCACCCGGCGCGGCCGCCACGGCCGTCGCGTACGCGCGCGGGCCCGCCGCCCCGGGTGGGTGGGGGCGGCGGGCCCGGTGGTGCGGGGTGGGTCAGGGGCCGACGGTGATCTGCTGCGTCGGGTCGGTGGTGTCGGTGACCTTGTAGACGGCGTTGAAGGTGGAGGAGGTCGCGCTCGTCGGGCAGCCGAAGGTGCCGGTGACCTGGACGGGGACGGAGGCGTTCGTGAAGGTCAGGCTCGGCGGGGCGCCGTTGACCCAGGTGCCGCCGACCGCGCCCGGGGCGGTGGGGGCGGCGGTGACCGTACAGGTGGCCAGGCCGGTCGTGTGGACGACGAGGCCGCCCACCGGCACCGTCATCGTGGCGGTGATCGGGGAGCCGTTCTGCATCGACACCGTCCAGGCGCCGCTCGTCGTCACGGTCGGGGTGACGCCCGGAATGCTGGAGCCACAGGAGCTGTACGTGGGCGGCGAGATCGGTGAGGACACCGCCCCGGCCGGGTTCTGGTTGCCGGGGGCCGCCGGGACGGTTCCGGTGGAGACGGAGACGTTGCAGGTCACCGTCACCGAACCGGCCTTGAGGGTGGCCTTCCCGCTCAGGGTGGCCTTGAAGGAATGCCCGGCCGGGGTGACGGTGGTCGACCCGGCCTGCGGTAACGGAGTGGCGGTGGCGGTGACCGAGGCCAGCGACAGGGCTCCGGCCGCGGCCATCCCGAGGGCGAGCGCGGTGCGCGTACGGCTCATGGCTGTGCTCCTTGGGGATCGTGGTGCGGGGTGGGCGTGGGGGTGGGGGTGCGGGGCTCGCCGTCGGCCGGGGGCGAGGCGGAGCCTCCGGCGGTCCGGTCCCCTGCGGTCTGGTTCCCGCCGGGTCGGTTCCCGGTGCGGCGGTCCGCGTACGGCTGCCACGCGAACATCAGGCCGCCGCCGAAGATGCCGAGCAGGGTGCCGATCAGGAACCCGCCGAGGTTCGACAGGACCAGCGCGGCGGTCGCGATGAGGGTGGTGAGGATCCCGGCCAGGACGCGTTGCGGGGGAGCGAACCAGCCGGTGAGGCCGAGCACGATCATGACGGCTCCCATCAGGACGGACGGGATCCCCGCCACGCCCTGCTGGAGCATGATCTTCAACGGTGCCAGCGGGAGGACGCAGATCCAGGCCCCGGAGAGGAGGGTGAGGAGCCCGCCCCAGAACGGCCTGCTGCGCCGCCACCGCCTCCAGCGCTGCCAGGACCAGGACCGGGACCGCGACTCGGACCGCGACTGCGACCGCGACTCGGACTGCGACCGCGACTCGGACCGCGACCGCGACCGGCGGCGGCTCAGAAGCATTCCTTCTTGCCCTTGCTGATGTTCATGCTCAGCCCGGAGAGCTTGAAGGTTCCGGCGTTGGTCGCCCACGCCGTCTGGTGGAGACCGGTGATGCTGACGGTGTCCGCCTGCTGGGCGAACAGGTCCTGCATGCCCTGCGCCTCGGCCGGCCCCTTGTCGAGGGTGGAGGCGTCGCGCGCGATCTCGATGTTGCTGAAGACCGCGTCGCCGGAGAGCTGCGTCGCGTCGACGAACAGGTTGCTCGCCTCGACCGGCGTCTTGCCGCCGGCGGTGAGGTTGAGCGAGATGTCACCGATCACCGGGAGCGTGGTGACCACCGACTGGCACAGGTCGTGGAGCTTGGCCTCCCGGATGGCGGTGACCGCCACCGGGATGAGCTCGTCACGGGCGTTGACGTCCACGCTGCCGTACTGGGCGAAGCCCTCGCCCTCCAGGCTGCTGGCCGACACTTTGAACTGCTGCCCGGAAACGGCGAACGAGGCGGCCAGTGCCCCCTGCGCGAGGGCGATGCCGAGGCCCGCGGTCACCGCGATGGCGGGTACGGCCAGAAGGGCGAACCGGCGCCATCGAACACCGCCGGCTCCGCTTTCGGGTGTGGACAACTCGCCTGATAAGTGCGGGGAATCTGCCATGAGATCGTCCCTTATATCGGCTGTGCACCGTTGTTACCGACGAGTTGAATGTAAGAGTGCCAATGGTGGTTGGCAAGGTTGTGCGAGCGCTGCTTTTCGGCCGACTCCTACTCGCGGGTCACCGCTCCCCGCGCAGCAGTTCGGCGACCTCCGCCTCCACCCGCTGCCCCATCGCCCGTGCGAATTCGGTGGCCACGACCTCGCCGGCCACCGGCCGCAGCGCCGCCACCGCCGAGGAGATGTGATCCAGCTCCATGGCCGAAAGTCCCTCCAGCCCCTCCGCGCCGATCACATGCCGCCGGAACAATCCGACGAACCGGTCCGCGAGTGCGGCGGCCTGCGCCTGTACGAAGTCCCCCGCGTCCAGGATCTCCGCGAGCGGCACCCCCTGGCGCACCAGCGCCAGCGTCGCCTCCAGCAGCCGCCGGCTCCGGTGCGTGATCCGGTCCCCGTCGATCCGTACGTAACCCAGCTCGGCCGCCCGCCGGGTGTCCTCGGCGGTCGCCGTCGGGCCGAACAGCTCCCGCAGCTCGGCCCGGGTCATGGTGACCGGGTCCTCCTGGATCCAGTCGCGGGTCATCTCCCGCTCCAGCCCCAGCAGTTGGGACAGGCCGCCGCCCTCTTCCCAGGCGCGCAGCAGCTCGGCGATGCCGTTGACGGTGTAGCCCCGCCCCAGCAGCTCGCTGATCAGCCGCAGCCGGGCCAGGTGCTCGTCGGAGTACCAGGCGATCCGGCCCTCGCGACGCGGCGGCGGCAGCAGCCCGCGCTCCTGGTAGTAGCGCAGGTTGCGGACCTTGACGCCCGCCGCCCGCGCCACGTCCTCCCGGCGGTAGCGCCCGGAGCCGCTGCTTGCGTCCTGTTCCACCTGGCTGCCCACGCGGCCGAGTGTAGGACGTACCGGCAGGTCACATGGACCGCTGGCGCTGCTCCCGCTTGACGGCCCGCAACACCACGAACTTCGGCTCGCTCGCCGCGACTTCGCAGTTCCCGAACAGCCGCTTCAGGTGCGTGTGGTAGCCCATGTGGCGGTTGGCCACGACCCACAGCTCGCCGCTCTGCCGCAGCACCTTGCGGGACTGGGCGAACATCCGCAGCGCCGTCGCGTCCGTCGTCGCCTGGTGCGAGTGGAACGGCGGGTTGCACAGGACCAGGTCCACCGAACCGGGGTCCAGCATGGCCACGCCGTCACCGACGAGGAAGTCGGCCCGCTCCCGCTCGTGCGTGACGTTCGCGCGGAAGGTGGCCTTCGCCGAGGCGACCGCCTGGTACGACTCGTCCGTGAACACCACCTCGGCGTTCGGGTCGGCGACCGCGACCGCCGTGCCCACGATGCCGTTGCCGCAGCCCAGGTCCACGACCCGGGCACCGTCGGTGTTGGTCGGGATGCTCTGCAGGAAGAAGCGGGTGCCGACGTCGAGCCGGTCGGCGCAGAAGATCCCGGCGTGGTTGACCACGGTCAGGCCCGCGCCCGAGCCGGCGTCCTCGTCCGCCGTGTACGTCAGCGGCCAGGGATCCGCGGCCGCCGGGCGGGCGGCGGCGGGGGAGCCCGGCGTACAGAAGATCAGCCGGGCCTTCTTCTCGGCCAGCGAGGTCTTGGTCGGGCCCAGGATCCGCTCGAACAGGCGCAGCGTGGAGGTGTGGATCTCCTTGACCATGCCGGTGCCCACGATCACGGTGCCCGCGTGCACGTGCGGGGCCAGCCGGTACAGCTGGTCCTCCAGCAGAGCCAGGCTCTTGGGCACCCGAACCAGGAGCACGTCGATCCGCTCCGGCGGGGCGTCCTGCGTGGTCAGCAGCGTCACCGTGCGCTTGGAGGTCCCGATCCCGGCGCGGTCCAGGTTCGCCGCGGTGGCGGACCGGGTCAGCGAGGAGTCGGTGATCTGCGTCGGGTGGTGGGCGGCGAGCGCCGTCGTGAGCGCTCCCCATCTGTCCCCGAGTACGGTGATCTGCCGGCCGGCCAGGTCCACCGGCCCGCGGTCCCCCGTACCGGAGTCGAGGTGGTGCAGGAGGTACTCGTCGGCGGCGTCCCAGGCGCGGAGCCGGTCGCGCGGGTCCTCGGGGAAGCGGGTGAGCTCGTAGGAGCCGAAAGGCGTGGTCAGACGGTTCATCGTGTCCCCAGGCTAACCGAGGGCGGGGCCCGGCCACGCACGAACGGCCCGGGTGGCGCCGCTCAGCCCTCGTCCTCGGGAAACTCCCCGGCCATGGCGGCGGCGATGCGCAGGTACCGGGCGGCCTCGGCGGCCCGGCCCTGGCGCTCCAGGGTCCGGCCGAGCATCAGCTGCGCGTAGTCCTCCACCGGCCAGCGCTCCAGGATGGCGCGCAGCTCGCCCTCGGCGCGGGTGAGCTGCGCGGAGTGGTAGTAGGCGCGGGCCAGCAGCAGCCGGGGCGCGAGCTGCTCGGGGGCCTCGCCGGCCAGCGAGTCCAGGACGCGGGCGGCGGCCGTGTACTCCTTCGCCTCGAAGAAGAGCCGGCCCCGCTCCCAGCGCTCTGCCGCGGTGCCCTGCTCGTAGTACGCCGTCGGCGTGTTCATGGCGTCCCTTCCGCCGTTCGGGTGGTGTGTCCGCTGCCTCCAACACGGCCGCCCGCCCGGACATTCCACGCAACGGAACCGGCCCCCGGTACTAAGTTGTGCGGTATGAGCAATCTCGAACACCAGCCCGCGCTCTCCACCTGCGGCGGCCGCGGCTTCGTCGTGGCCGAGCCCGTGCGGGAGCTGCTGAGCCCGCGCACGGTCAAGCTCGGTGAGTCCACCGAGGTCCGCCGACTCCTGCCGAACCTGGGCCGCCGCATGGTGGGCGCCTGGTGCTTCGTGGACCACTACGGCCCCGACGACATCGCCGACGAGCCCGGCATGCAGGTCGCGCCGCACCCGCACGCGGGGCTCCAGACCGTGAGCTGGCTCCACGAGGGCGAGGTCCTGCACCGCGACAGCGTGGGCAGCCTCGCGACGGTGCGCCCGCGCGAGCTGGGCCTGATGACCTCCGGCCGCGGCATCAGCCACTCGGAGGAGAGCCCGCGTCCGCACGCCCGCTTCTTGCACGGCGCCCAGCTGTGGGTGGCCCTCCCCGACGCCCACCGCGACGTGGAGCCCCACTTCCAGCACCACGCGGAGCTGCCGCACGTGACGGCTCCGGGTCTGACGGCGACGGTCATCCTGGGCACCCTGGACACGGCGACCTCGCCGGGCACCGCGTACAGCCCGATCGTGGGCGCGGACCTGACCCTCGCGTCGGGCACCGAAACCCGGCTCCCGCTCGACCCGGACTTCGAGTACGCGGTCCTGTCGATGTCGGGCGAGGCCCACGTCGACGACGTCCCGGTCCTGCCCGGCTCGATGCTCTACCTGGGCTGCGGCCGCACCGAACTCCCCCTCAGGGCAACCTCGGACGCGAGCCTGATGCTCCTGGGCGGCGAGCCGTTCGAGGAGGAGATCGTGATGTTCTGGAACTGGATCGGACGGTCCCAAGAGGATATCGCGCAGGCCCGCGAGGACTGGATGAACGGGTCCCGATTCGGCGAGGTGAAGGGCTACGACGGTGCTCCGATTCCGGCCCCGGAACTCCCTCCAACTCGCCTGAAGCCCAGGGGAAGAGTGCGCTGAACTGCGTGTATGTCCTGAGGGTGAAATCAGGGTAGTGGCCGCGCTGTCGCTCCGCTTCTGAAGGTCCGTCGTATGTCTGCGAGGCCTCTGGGGGCTTCTCCCGATCTTGAGGTTGAGTCTCATGTGAAACAGGCTGTGGTCAGGTCAGGTCAGGTCAGGTCTGGTCGGACGAACGCTGACCCGTTGCCGACTCTACTGAGTAGTAGTTAGATGTCGAGGGAGAGAGTCCGGGCGCGCCTCCCGGCAGAGGAGCGTCGTGCCGAGGGGCCTGGTCCAGGGCTCTTCGGCTGCCGCGGGCAGCTCCAGGTGGGCTCTCGTTCGGGACCGCGGCTTGCTGTCGGTGTGTCGCGGAAGTTCGTGTGCAGCGTTATGGACAGTCGACAAAGCGCGGAGTCGAAGCCGCCGCTGTCGCTCGGTTGGGGCCATGCCTCGTCGAGTGTCGAGGGGGTGCCCACTCCATGGATCAAGCCCCGTAGGGCGTTTGCGGACATGGTCTGGCTGGTTGGGCCCCCAACAGAGTGGCATCGAAGCCCGCGCCGTCGAATCGGTGAGCCTTCCAGGCCGTCCTCCGGAGCGGCAGCGGCTTGGAGGTGTCCCTGGCCGCGTGGATCTGGCCATGGTCCGCCCGGGCCGCCAACGTAGGGCAGCGCGGCGGGGCCGGAGCTGTGCGCTGGACCCAGCCCGTTCCGGTGAGCCCGGTGCAGGCCCTCCACGAACTGGCACGCGACCGCGAGCAGACTCGCCCCATGCAGGATCCCTTGCTGTCGCATGAAGGCTCCTAGATTCGGTGCTGGTTCGGGCGTGCCATCCAACGCGCATTCCACCGCGAGCCAGGGCCGGTCAACGCTGATGTCCCAGGCCACCAGTCGAGGTGCGTGGTAACTGTCGGGGCGGGGTGTGACGGGGCCGAACCACCGGGGGAGGTGGGTGAGGAGCGCCTACCCTCGACGCCCGACTCAGCCAGGCCCACCGCGGCAAGCTCGGCCACCACAGGGGCTGTCGGCAGCCTCTCGGCCGAAGGGGTCCGCGAACCCGCGGGGCGGGTGCATTCCCAACCTGCCCGGGAGCGGCCCGGAGGCTCGCCCAGGGCGCAATCGAGGTGATTCTCCGGCCTGCTGGGCAGCCGGGTCTCGGTCGAACGCCCACGGCTGCCTGAAGGAGCTGGCAGCCGAGACGCAAGTGGGTTGGCCGGCCGGGGTGGTCGTATCACCAACCAAGCACACCGGGTTCGTGCCTGGGCTACGGCCGTTGGGTCGTTTCGGCCGTGGTTGCGAGTGTGTCGATGCAGTCCACCGCGGTCACCCTTGCTACTGTCCGCTTCGCCCAAATCGCCCGCAAGTGAATAATTCGCGCCCGCTGGTGGCCGAGAGGAAACGGACCATGAACGACTTTTCCCGTCGTAAAGTGCTCAAGGCGACGGCGGCCGCCGGTGTCGGTGCGGGCGTCGCGCAGGGCTTCGCGGCCACCGAGGCCCACGGCGCGAGCGCCGTGAACGAGGCGTCCGCGAAACCGAACTGCCCGCCGGCGAAGCTGACCGGCCGCATCGTCCGCCCCGACGACGCCGGGTACACGGACGCCCGCCTCGGCTGGGACCAGCTCATCTCTCGCTATCCGCTGGTCATCGTCTTCGCCCAGAACACCCAGGACGTGGTCAACGCCCTTACATGGGCACGGCAGAACGACGTCGCGCTACGGGTCCGCAGCGGCCGCCACAACACTGAGGGCTGGTCGAACATCGACAACGGCCTCGTGATCGACATCAGCGAGCTGAAGTCGGTCCGCATCGACAGCGCCGCCCGTGTCGCGACGGTCGGCGCCGGACTCAACCAGCTGGAAGCGGTGACCACGCTCGCGGAGCAGAACTTCGCGGTGACGACCGGGACCGAAGGCAGCGTGGGCCTGGCCGGGGCGACGCTCGGCGGCGGTCTCGGCTTCCTCACCCGCTGGATCGGCATGGCCTGCGACAGCCTGATCGGTGCCGAGGTCGTCGTTGCGGAAGGCACCGAGTGCGCCAAGGTGGTCAAGGCCGATCTGCACACCAATCCGGACCTGCTCTGGGCGCTGCGCGGAGCCGGGAACGGCAACTTCGGGATCGTCACCTCACTCACCTACAAAGTGGCCCCACTGAGGAGCGTCACGTATTTGCAGGCCACTTGGGACGGAATCGGCGACCTGCCCAGGCTCTTCGACGCCTATCAGCGTACTGCGCCGTACACCGACGACCGCCTCGGCACCCAGCTCGAAATTCACCGGAACCAGATCCTGCTGTTTGCGGTCCTGGCGGAAGGAACACCCGCGGAGGCGAAGAAGCTGCTGGCCCCGATCCTGTCGGTCGACAGCCCTCAGGTGTCGGTGCAGGTAGGGAACTGGGGCGACGTGTACGCGGGCTTCCAGATCCCGACCGCGGACGAACCCGCGAACTGGAAGTTCTTCTCGCAGTTCACCAGAAAGCCGTTCCCGAGGAAGGCGATCGATGTGATCTCCTCGTTCATGCGGGACGCGCCCACGGACGACAGCAACTTCTTCGTGCAGGCGTTCGGCGGGGCGGTCAGGAAGAGCCCCCGCGGCGGCACGGCGTTCCCGCACCGCGACGCGCTCTTCTACTCCGAGCCCGGCGCCGGCTGGGGGACCCGCTCCGACCAGCCGGGCGTCTGCGACCCGCTCACCCCGCAGGCCCAGGCTTGGATCGCCGAATTCAGCCAGGCGCTGCGCCCCTACGTAGACGGTGCCTACGTCAACGTGCCGAACATCGGCATGCAGGACTGGGAGACCGCCTACTGGGGATCGAACTTCGACCGACTGCGCAAGATCAAGGCGGAGTACGACCCCCGTAATGCCTTCAAGTACGAGCAGAGCATCCCGCCCGCGTCCTGCTGAACGAACAGGCCTGAGCCCCCTTCCGACCGGCGAGGGGGCTCAGCCACGACCTACCCGTCCTGATGGAGAGGTCACGCTGTTGCAGGACGCCTGTAAACCTCATTGAAATGGTTGGTTCAGTCAGGCAGGCGCCATTGCCGCAAGACTTTCCTGCCAGTGCGGAGCGCAGGCGATCGATGGCCCGGGGGCGGTAGCGGACGAGGTCGGTGCGGCGGATGGTTGAGGATCTCCAGCCCAAAGGGCCTCATCGGCCGACCGCATGAGCCTGCGGTCCCTGCGAATGCCGACCTCGTCGGCGATCACGAAGGCGTCACGGGCGTCGGTCTTGCCCTCGCGGCAGTATCCGTTGCCGGCTCGGTTCACGACGCGGCCGGCAATCTAGAGTCTCGTGTCCAGCCAGCAGTCAGGAGGAGTGCAAGTTCGCCGTCCTCGCTGTCGCCCGCTCGGAGGTAGTAGGCGAGGTACGGCTTGGTGGGGTCCATGGGGTGGCGGATGAGGTAGCCGTCGACCGTGCCGTGTTTGTCGGCGTACCACTCGATGGTTTCGCGGATGCGGGCCGGGAGTGGGACGTCGCGGTAGTCGGTGGGCTTGCGGTGCCTGAGGCGGCCGTAGGTCTTGGTGGTCTGGTTGACCTGTTCGAGCTGGTCCACCGCTGCTCCTCAGGATCGTACGGCTGCCAGAGGCACAGGGCGTCGTCCGTGCCGTGCCGTGCCGGTGCCCTGGTGGTCGGCGACGACCCATTCGATGCCGCCGCCCTCGGGGCGCAAGAAGACGGCTTCGGGGATGAAGTAGCAGCCCGCTCCGCGTAGGTGATCTTCCGCAGAGTCGCACGTGCGACAGGGTGATTGCGGACCAGTTGGGGAGCGATCCGTTCGGCGGTCTCCAGTTCGGTCAGGGCCTGGTCGCGGTTGCCGTCCCACAGCCACGCGCGGGCAAGGTCCATGTGGTGGTGACCGAGCCGGGAATTCGGCAGGACCGCGATGTGCGCGGGGTCCGCCTCGCGGTTGAGCCGGAGCGCCTTCGTCTGGTCACTCATCTCCAAGGGGGCGCTGACTCCGTGGATGACGACGTTGCCGAGGCTGAACGTGACGGAGTGCCGGTCGTGGATCTCGGGCCCGACGTAGGAGTTGACCCGCTCGCCCGCCGTACGGGCCAGCGCGAGCCGCTCATCGGACCCGGCGGCGTTCCCGCCGCGCGCGGACGAGATCGCGGCCCGCAGGTGCAGGGCGCCCCACATGCGCAGAGCGAGGGGGTCGCCGGCCTCGTACTCGGCTTCGATGCCGGCGAGGGCCTTGTCACCGAGGGCGAGGGCGTCGTCCCAGTCGGCCGATGCCCACGTGTCCCACATGCGCATCCACAGCGCCATCGCCGGCATCACCGGGTCACCTGAGAGCTGCGCGGACCAGGTGGTCCGTTCGCAGGCCATGGCAACCAGCTCGGGATGCCCGAGGGCATGGGCCGCCGTGTGGGCGAACTTGCAAGCCACCGCATAGATCGCGAACGCCTCTTCACGTTCGTGGCCGGTGGACGCCTCAGCGAGGGCGCGGGCCTCGCGCAGCATGTCCGGCAGCTCCTTCAATACGGCCGCGTTCGCCGCAGCGTCGCGCAGGCGGAGCAGGCGCTTCATGTCGTGCCACAGCACCTCGGACGGCCGGGGGGTGCCGTCAAAGACAGGAACCAGGTCGTAGCGGCGCAGCTCCCGGATGATGGAGGCCGCGGAGACCTGCCACTTGGTCTCGGCTCCCCCACCTGAATACGGGCGCTCGATCAAGGTGTTCGGATGACAGTGGAGCGCGGCGGCCACGGCGTTGATTAGACCCGCCCGGTCCAGCTCGATCCGGCCCTTCTCCAGCCTGGATACCCAACCCTGAGTCCGTCCCACTGCGGCGGCAAGGTCGGCCTGAGTCATCTCGACCGAGAGCCGCTGACGCCGGACCCGTTGTCCGATCCGCTCTTGCTCCTCGATGCACCCGCTCACACCCACCACCCCGATCTGCGATCGCTTCTGACGCGACGGGTACCGCTGGGGCGCTCCAGAAGGTGGGCCTTGGCCAAGGGATCTCAACATGCAGAAGCCGTCCGCGACGAGTCGGTGGTTCGCCCTGAGGCAGTGTCAGTGGGGGCCTCAATGCCGGCTGGGGGATGTTTCGGCCTCGGCCAGGGACCCCGACTCCCATACTCTCCTCGTCGCCTCCGAGCGAGACGGCAGCCCCGGCATCCTGGTGAACAACGCCGGTTCCTACCCCCGCGTCCCCTGGCAGGACACCGACGAGGCGGCCTGGAACTACTCTCTCGACGTGAACCTCACCGCCCACTACCGCACCTGCCACGCCGTGACCCCCGGCATGATCAAACGCCGCTGGGGCCGGATCGTGAACATCGGCAGCGTCAACGCCCGCGCCGGCCGGGCGAATCTCGTCGCGTACAGCACCGCGAAGGCCGGGCTGCTGGGCCTGTTCCGCTCCCTCGCCCGCGAACTGGGCCCGTACGGCGACTGCGTCAACACGGTCATGCCCGGCGCCATCCAGGTCGAGGCCGAGAACGCCATCCCCGCCCAGCACCTCGCGCGCCCGGAGGACCAGATCAAGCGCCAGTGCGCCCCTCGCCGTGGTCGCCCCGAAGACGTCGCGGCCCTGGTGGCCTTCCTCGTGGGCCCCTCCGCCTCCCTCATCATTGGCCAATCCGTCCACGTCGACGGCGGCTGGCTGATGCACTGAGACCAACATCAAGCAAGGAGAGAGACCGAAATGAAAGAACGAGTCCGCGCCGTCCTCGTCACCTCTGAAGACACGATGCTGGTCATCCGCCGCACCAAGCCTGACATCCCCGAGTACTGGGTGCTCCCCGGCGGGGGCGTCGAGCCCAGCGACGAGTCCCGGGAGGCCGCTCTCCACCGGGAGATCCACGAGGAGATCGCGGGGAAGGCCGACATCGTCCGGCTCCTCCACACGATGGAGTCCGACGACGAACGCCAGCTCTTTTACCTCGCCCGCATCGCCACCTGGTCCTTCGAGGACCGCACTGGTCCCGAGTTCAGTGCCGAGGGCCGCGGCGAATACGCGCTGGAGGAGATCCCGCTGACCGTGGAGGGGCTCGACGGCATCGACCTCATGCCCGAGGAGATCGCCCACGTCCTCCGGGGCGCCATCGGAACTGGCACCCTTCGGGCAGAGGATGCGAAGTAGCTGGCGTCACTGACCTGAACGTGTGTCAACGCCTGGACATAGCATCCGGAGCGATGCCGCGTCGTTGCGGGCCGACACGCGATTCCTTGGGGTCGGCTGGCCAAGGCGATGGGGAGGTGCCCCAATGGGGTGGGAGTCCTTGCTGGTATCGGAGTTCAAGCGACTCCAGTCCACTTCGGACGCGCATCGACGCAGGAGCAGCGCGCCAAAGCCATGGGCGAGGCCTCGTTTCTGAGGCATGGCTGCGGAGGGGGTGGCGCCACTCGTTGTATCCGTCCCAGGCCGCGGAGGCAGCCCGTTGAGGTGGCCGTGGTCTGGGAGATCCAGGGGCGTTTTCAGATCCGGGGTTTGGCGGGCATGGGTAGTTGGTCTGGATATACGAAGATCCGGATGACCTCGCAGGTGCGGATTCCTGGTACGGGGCGGAGGCGCCATCGCTGACAGATGACCGCCACGGCAGCAGCGATCTCCGCGAAGGCGAGATCCTTGCCGATGCACTTGTGGGCTCCTGCGCCGAAGGCACGTCGACCGCGTTCGGGACTTGCCCGCGCCGCCGTCCGGCTGGGCGGGCCGGGTGTCGGTGTCGGGTCTTAGGGTCGTGTTGACCGGATGCTTGGTCCGGCGCTTCTGGAAGGGCTGCCAGGACCCGTGACATCGCCAACCGCCGCCGACCACGGGATCGCGCTCACCGAACGCGCCATCGCCGCCGTGGAGGCCGACCCGCACCGGCTCGTCCTCGACTACAACCGGTTCGTGGGGCCGTGGGTCGACGGGGAGCCGGAGCCGGTGCCCAGCGAGGTGCTCGACGGGGCGGTCTTCCCCAGCGGGCGGCCGCTGCCGCCCAGCCTGCGGCGTTGGCTGGCGTACGACAGCAGCCTGCTGCGCCGCTCCGGCTGGTTCCGGCCGGCCGAGGAGTCGGTTCGGTCCTGGGAGTTCGCGCCCGTGCCGCTCGGCGAGCTGGCCGTGCTGGCCCTCGGTGAGGGCTGGGGCGCGCCGTTCGGGGCGCTGTCGGAGCGCTTCGACGAGTGCTTCCTGCTGCCCGGCGGATCGGACTCCCGGCGCGTGCTGGCCACCGGCGAACCCGACGCGTACGGCGAGTACCCGGTGTTCGCGCTCGACGTGGACGACCTGCCGTGCATCGAGTTGATGTACCCCGGGCTGGACGTCTACCTGGCGGACACCGCCGGGGTGATCGGCTTTTCGGGGAACGGCTATTCCGCGCTGGTCGGGGATCCGCGCTACGGCCGGCGGATGCGCACCCACGCGCGGCGCTACCTGGCGGGGGAGCTGTACGAACTCTGCCTGGACTGGCCGGAGTAAGGCGGCGGCGCGGTCCGACACCCGTTGTGTGCCGGGGGCGCCCGACCCGGCCCCTGTTTTCCGCATCCTGGTCGCCTCACCTCGACACAGCAGGTGGACCACGGGCGCCTTCGAACCCCGTCCAACACGAAATCTAGGCGGGGACGGCCGGGCCCAGTGCACGGGCCAGGGCGGTGCGCGAGGAGACGCCCAACTTGCGGTAGGCGCTGCCCAGATGGGAATCGACGGTGCGGTGGCTGAGGAAGAGGCGTTCGGCGATCTGCCGGGAGCGCAGTCCCGCGGCGGCCAGATCGGCGACCTCCCGTTCGCGCTCGCTCAGCGCGGACCAGAGATCCACGGCCCGAGGGTCGGAGGACGGGCGATCTGCGACCCGGGGGGCCGCGCTCGGGTGGGCGCCGAGGCCCGGCCCAGTGTCCGCGGAGAGCCGGCCGCGAACACGTTCCGCTTCCTCCACGGCCAGGGCCGCCCCGCAGGACCGGGCCAAAGACTCGGCCCGCGCCAGAACGTCCAGCGCGGCGCCCGGACCGCGTACCACCGCGGTCGCCGGTGCCGCGGCGATGAGCGTCCACGCGTGCTGCACGGGCAGGCCTCCACCACGGAAGCCCTCCGCGGCCCGCTCGAACAGCTCCAGCGCCCCGGCGTGCTCCCCGCGTGCCGACCGCAGCTGGGCGCCGGCCCGGTGGACGCACGCCCACTGCAACGGCAGACCGAGCCGGCCGGCGTCCGCCTCCGCGTCGGCGAGCAACCCCTCGGCGCCCACGTCGTCCCCGCCGGCCAGCGCGGCGGTCGCCATCAGGGCGAGGAGCGAGGGCCGGAAGGCGGGCTGCACCTGCGGTAGGCCAGCACCGCCCCCGCCGTCCAGCAGCGTCCGCAGGCAGCCGGTGGCGTCCCCGCCGAGCAGCTGCGCGTGCGCCAGCAGGCTGATCGCGGAAGTGGCCCACCAGCCCCGGCCGAGAGCCGCGACGTCCACCGCCCGCGCCGCGAGCGCGACCGCCTCGCCGGCGTACCGCCGCCCCCGGGCCCAGACCAGCGTCATGGCGCGCATCGCCGTCGCCAGCGTCACCACGTCGGGCGCGCCGACCGCGCGGGCCAGTTCCTCCGCCTCGGCGGCCCGGCGCTCCGCCTCGTCGAGCCGGCCGGCCCACTGGTCGATCATGGTCAGACCCAGCAGCTGGTGGGCGCGGATGTGCTTCTGCGTCCCGCCGGTCGCGGCGTCCAGACCCCGCTGGAGGTGGCGGCGGGCGTCCGGGAACCGCTCCAGGTACAGCTCCGCGCAGCCGAGGAGGGCGAGGACGTCCGGGGTGTGGCCGGCCACCCCGTCCGGCAACGCGTCCACCAGCGCGGCGCAGCGGGTCACTTCGGGCGCTCCCCGCGCGATGTCGCCGGAGAAGACGTCGCAGAAGGCGATGAGGACGCCCAGGGCCGCCGAGGCGGAGGGCCCGGCCTCGGTCCGCGCCCGGGCGGCCTCCCGCAGCAGCGGCCGGATCCGGTCGTGGGTGCCGCGCAGGACGTGCACCAGCCCGTACTCGTAGATCAGCTCGGTGGCCTCGGGGGACAGCACGGCGGGCAGCGGCCGGGGCAGCAGCGCCATCCCGGTGCGGGCGATGGCCTCCGCCTCCTCGTAGCGGCACAGCAGCCGCTCCGCGTCGGCGCAGACCGCGTACGCCCGCAGCAGCAGCCGCGGGGTCAGCCGCGCGCCCCCGCCGCCGGCCCGCCCGGCAGGCCGGGGGTCAGCAGGCCGGGGGCCGCCCTCGGCGAGGAGGTCATGGGCGAGGGCGCGGGCCTCCCGGAGGTGTCCGGAGGCGATGAGCGCCCGGCAGTGCGCGAGCTCCCAGGCAGCCCGCTCCTCGACCTCCCGGCCACGGGCGGGCAGCGCGTCCAGGGCGAGCCGCAGCCAGCGGGCCGCGATCGCGGGTGCCCGGGTGACCGCCTCCGCGGCCCCTTCGGCGAGGACGCGAGCCGCGGCGGCCCCATCGGTGTGCACCAGGTGCTCGGCGTGCCGGGCCCGCTCCACGGCCGGGGCGCCCCGCTCGGCGGCCATCCGCAAGGCCCGCCGGTGGGCGTCCAGCAAGAAGGGCAGCTCGCAGTCGGCGTGGGCGACCTGCCCGACGACCGGATGACGGAACGCCAGCCGCTGGCCGTGGCCCGCCGGACGCACCAGGTCCGCGCGGACCAGCTCCGCGCACGCCGCCAGGCCGTCCCGCGCGCCGAGCCCGGCGATCCGGGCGGCGTCCGCCGGCCGGAACGTCCCGCCCAGCACGGCCGCCGCCCGCGCGGCGGCCCGGGCCGGTCCGCTCAGCGCGCCGAGCTCGGCGAGCAGCGGCGCCGCCTCACGCAGCAGACAGTCCTCGTCCCCGCCCGCCCGGTCCGGCCACAGCCCGGCATCGAAGCCTGCCGCGACCAGCAGCCGCAGGTACCCCGGAAGTCCCTTCGACGCGGCGTGCAGGACCGCCGCGGAGGCCCCCGTCCCGCCCGGGAGCGCATCCGCGGGGGCCATGGCCGCGTCCGGCGCCCCGGCCCCGTACCCCACCACTGGGACCGGCCGGCGCCAGCGGTCGAGCAGGGCCGCCACCGCCGCCACGTCCATCGGGCCGGCCTCCACCCGGACGATCCCAGCCGTCCGTACGCCCAGGTCAAGAGCCTCCAACAGGGCCGGCGGACTTTGCCGGGGCCGGTGCGCCAGAACCAGCACGAAGGGAGAGGGGGAAGGAGCGGAGGACGAGAGGGAGCGGATCAGCCGGAGCGCCAGCTCCAGCGAGGACGGATCGGCCCGGTGCAGCTCGTCGACTAACAGCACGCCACCGGCGGCCCGCTGCCGGATCAGCTCGTACCAGGTGGCCGGGTCGGACGCCTCGGACGCCTCGGCCGCCCCGGTCCGCCCTGCGGCGTCGCGGAAGACCCGGAACGGGCCCTCGCCCGAGCGGGGCGCGCGGGCCCAGATCACCGGAAGCCCGCGCCGCCCGGCCTGCTCCGCCAGCCAGCAGGCCAACTGCGTCTTGCCGGCTCCCGGTTCACCGGCTATCTCGACCACAACCCCCCGGCCGCGCTCCAACCCGTCCAGGACCTGGGAGAGCCGCGCGCTCTGCGCTTCACGTCCCACCGGTGGACCGTCCGCCATCGGTGACTGCACAACGAACATCACCCCTCCCCCCCTGCGGCCGCTACTCGATCCGGGCAATGCCACGGCGAGGCCGCACGTCAGTCTCGGAAACCTCTCCCCCCGCTCCTCACTTTGTAGCGCGCCGCACTGACAACGACCCGGCACCGCCGACGGCTCACTTCGCCGACGGCGTCCTGCGCTACGTATCCGGTTGCGTAGTTCTACGGCTGTGCGGGGCCGGGCCGCCGGGAAGACTGCCATCCCGTCAGCTCATCACCCCGACCTGGGAGAACCCGTGAAGTTGAGATCCATTGCGACGACGGCCGTACTCGGCGCCGTCGTCTTCACCGCCGTTCCGGCCGTGGCCGTCCCCTTCAGCGCCTACGCCTGCGGTGGCTCCACCCTGTGCCAGGACGAGGACCCGGGCGACGAGGGCGGTGGCGATGACGGCGGCGGCAACTGGGGCGGCGGCGACTGGGGCGGCGAAGGAGGCGGCGGCGAAGGAGGCGGTGGCGAAGGAGGCGACGGCGGCGACTGGAGCAACGACCCGGGCGACCCCGGGAACGCCCCGTCCGATCCGGGGGGCTCGGGGGTGGAGATCGTGGACGGGCCGATCGGCCAACCCATCGACGCGACCCTGCCCGAGGTCGTGGTCACCGGGCACGCCACCCGCCCCTCCGCCCCGGCCAACCCCGGCATCCCGACGACCCACGGGGGCGGCGTCAGCGGCCCCGGCCCCCTGGTCACCGTGCACAGCAGGGGCAGGGTGTGGGAGGAGCGCGGGAAGTGCTACCGCAACCAGTCCAGCTCCGTCGAGGCCAAGTACAGCCAGGGAGTGACCTACACGGTCGCCACCCAGACCAGCAGCAACATCTCGGCGACGGCGCTCCAGTTGCTCACCGCCCAGATAGGTACGCAGCTCAACACCACCGTGACCGAGACCTACAACACCGAGCTCACGCTCAAGCCGGGTGAGTCCTGGGCCGTTTACGTCGAGTACCAGACCAATGTCTACGCGATCACCACGTCCGACTTCTGGGGCAACTACTCGACCGAGTTCGTCAACGTCACACAGCCCACCGGCGTCGTGGCGGGTCGCGCCTGCTAGGTCCTGCCGTGACGGCCGGGTAGCCCTCCGCCCTGCCGTTTCACCGGCGGCTACTCGCCGTCCGGCGGCCAGGTGTCGCGGTCGCGGCGGTGGTGGAACTCCGTCAGCTCCGAGGCGAGGACGTCGAAGTGCGGGAGCGGGGCCCACAGGCCGCGCTCGCCGATGACGTAGAGGCGGCGTTTGGCTCGGCTCGCGGCCACGTTGAGCAGGTGCGGGGTGCGGGCCGCCCAGTCGCGGGCGCCGGGCCGACCGCCGCCGAGCACGAGGACGACGACGTCGGCTTCCTTGCCCTGGGCCCGGTGGACGGTGGCGCAGCGCTCCTCGATCAGTTCGGACGTCCAGCCGTCACGGCCGCGGCAGATCTTCTGGCATTCGGCGACGAGGGCGCGGAAGGGGGCGATGACGCGCACGCGCTCGACGCCGACGCCCTGCCGGCGCAAGTGGTCGAGGACGAACTCGAAGGCTCGGCGGTCGCGTTCGCCCCAGGGGGCGTCGGAGGGGCGGGACGGGTCGTCGGTGGCCAGCCAGCGGCTGGGTAGCAGGCCGTCCCGGTCCGCATCGGGGAACGCCTTGTGTTCGGTGCCGTGGACCATGAGGCCGCCGTAGGCGACCTCGTTGCTGACCGTGAACATCGGCTCTTCGCAACGGCGGTGCACGCGCAGCGGCGAGCCCACCCAGACGTGCTCGTCGCCGGTGTCCGGGGCCGGCAGGTAGGTGCCGTAGCGGTTGGTCCGGTCGGCGACGGCCTGGGCCGAGGTGGCCGACGGCAGCCAGTGCTCGTCCACGCCGTAGGCGCGCAGCAGCCGGCGCTGGAGGGCCTGGGGCATGGTGACGACGGGTTCGAGCTGGAGCGGATCGCCGACCAGAACGGCCCTGCGGGCCCGCCACAGCGCGCCGGCGGCGGCCTGCGGCGTGGCCTGCCCGGCCTCGTCGACAAGGACCCAGCCGATGGACTCCCGGCCGAGGCGCGCGAACATGCTCCCGACGGAGGAGAAGGTGGTCGAGACGACGGGCACCAGGAGGAACAGGGTCTGCCAGGCGTGCGCGACCTCCTCGTCGGGGACGGCCCCGTTGGTCCCGGCCATCAGCTCCATGAGGACCTGGAGGTTGCCCCGGACCTTCTTCGCTGCCCCGGCGACGAAGGCGCGGTGCAGGTCGAGGGCGCGCAGGAACAGGTCGCTGCGCGCGGTGGACCACGCCTCGTCGGACCAGGGCGAGCCGAGTTCCTGGTCGGCTTCGCCGAGGTGGGCCCAGCCGAGCGGCAGGGACGGCAGCGTCCGTGCCGCCTCCCGCAGCTCGCGGTGGTGGCCGTCGAGTTCGGCGACGGCGCCCCGCAGGTCGCGGCGGGACGAGTCGGCGCTCTGCCGGGCCTGCCGCAGGGAGGTGGCTGCCGAGGACTCCCGTGCGCTCGCGGCCCGTTCGCCGGCGCGGGCGGCGGTGAGGACGTTGGCCGCCTCGTCGACGGCGCCGCCGGACCGGGCGTGCCGGCCGGCGGCCAGGGATTCGGCGCGCACGGCTGCGGCGACCTGCTCCAGGGACTCTTCGAGCGCGGCGCGCTGCTGGACGAGCAGGTACGCGAGCTCGGCCTGGGTGTGCTCCTGCTGCCGTTCGGCGGCCTGCCGGTCGGCCGCGCTCTGCAGCAGCCGGCGCAGCCCGCCGCGCAGGCCCCGCTCGACGGCCGGGGGCGTGTCGTGGCGGGCAGTGAGCGCGGTGACGTACTCGCGGTGGTGAGCGGCCAGTTCACGCGCGGCCGACAGGTCCGCGCGGGCGGTGGCCAGCTCCTGCCGGGCCCGCGGTACGTACGCGGAGGCCGTCCGGTGTCCGGCCTCGGCCGCCGCGGTGGCGGTCCGGGCGGCGGCGGTGGCGGCCGCGGCCCGGTCCAGGGCCGCGGCGGCGGCGGTGACCTGCCGGTCGGCCCGGGACACGGCGGCTTCCAGGTCCGCGATCCGCTGCCCGGCCGACGGGGACTCGACGGCCGCCAGGGCCCCGGCCAGCCGGGTGCGCCCGGCGCGCAGCCGCTCGACCTCGGCCCGGGCGGTACGGAACGCGGCGACGGCGTCGGTCCACGACGGCACGGGCCGGGCGGGCCCGGCCGCCGCGGGCGCGACCCGCTCCGCCGGGGCGACGGGACCACGGCCACCGGGCTGTGGCTTGGGCGGGATCCAGTCGCTCAGGACCTCCCGCATGCCGCGCAGCGGCGGCAGCTCCGCGGCCTTGCGGGCGTCGGTCTCCTTCTGCGGCAGCCGGCCCCACCAGAACCGGTCCCCGAACTCCTTGCGGTTGGCCTTGTTGCCGAGCACCGCCGCGACCAGACCCCAGGCCGGCCCGCCGAGGAGCGCGGAGGCGAGGTCGGAGAAGTGGTCGGGTCCGTCGTGCCAGTGCTCGCCGAGCGCACCGATTCCGGGCAGCTCGGCGGTGATGTTCTCCACGGCGCCGTTGTTGGACGAGGTGACCACGATCTCGAACCCGGTCAGCCGCGGGTCGAGCCGCGACACGAAGCGGTGGTGCCCGCCCTGGCGGTCCTTGCCCCGCCACACCGGACCGGTGAACGCCTGCGCGGGCCGGTCGAACGTGGCCAGCACCGCCGCCCGCTCGACGACCAGGGCGGCGACCAGGTCGCGCAGCATCGTGGTCTTGCCCGTGCCCGGCGGGCCGTTCACGGAGAACATCCCGCCCTCGGTCCCCGCCCGGCCGGCGAGCATGCGGTCGACCGCGAACTGCTGGCTCAGCGCGAGCGGGAACCGCGCCGGTGCGGGCCAGCGGCCCGCCGGAACCAGGTCCGGAGCCACCCCTTCCAGGACGACCCCGCGCTCCCGGCGCACATCCGTCCGCGCCCCCACGTCGACTGCGTCGAGCTCGGTCAGGTACGCCTCCAGCGCCGGGCCGATCTCCTTCCCGGCGGCCGCGGACACCCGGGCCAGATCAGGGGGAAGCAGACTGTTCAAGAACGGCGCGGCGGCGGTGACCTTCGTCTGCGGGTCCCGCGGCCGGTGGACCAGCCTGCTCCGCACCCGGACCACCCGCGGCCGCAGGTGGTCCTGAACCCCGCACAGGTCGGCGATCTGCGCGCTCAGGGCGACCAGATCGGCGAACCCCAGCGCACGGGGACCGGCGCCGGCCCCGGACTCGGCCGATGTGTCAGGACCGTCGGCGGACGCCGCCTCGGGAACGCCCCCGGCGCCGTCCGGCCGCCCGGACTCCACCTGCTCCTCGGCGTGGCGCCGCGCCGCGACCCAGTCCGCGGCGCGGCGAACCAGGGGTTCCGCCGCGCCCTGCAACGCGGCGCCGGCGACCTCGCCGAACAGGGCCCCGACCGCGCCGACGGCGGCGCCGCCCAGGATCTCGGCGAGCAGCGACTGCCAGCCCCCGCCGCCGGCCGCGCCCGGCGCTCCCGCCGCACCCTCGGGGCCGGGCGACCGCTCGTACGCCGTTCCGGCGGCCGGTGCGGTGGGGCCGTAGGGGATCGCGGTGGCCGTGAGCTCGTCGATCGCCCCGCCGAACGCGTCGTCGAGCTCCTCGAATCCGTCCAGCCACCCCGGTGTGGACGGCCCCGGATCGAAGAGGCGGCCGGTCGCCCAGGCGCACGCGGAGATCACGGACGTGTCCTCAAGAGGTCGGCCCTCGTCGTCCAGGACCAGCGCGAACATCGCGCTCTGGCCCGACAGCACCAGCTCGGACTGCGGCACGCCGGGGTCGGGATCGGTCCCCGCGGGCAGTACCGCGATCATCGCCTGGCGGAGCAACTCCAGGTCGAAGACCCCGCAGTAGACCTCGTGCCGCCACATACGGCCGTACGGTGCCCGCCGTGCCCCCGTCTGCGGATGGTCCGGAGCCCACGGCAGGAGCGGTGGTACCCGGCCCGGCTCCGGCGTCAGGTCGGTTACGTATTCGTCCCTCGGCCCGGAGCGGGCGGCGGGGCGTCGGCGGGGTAGCGCCGGGATGGTCGGCGGGCTGAACAGCTCGATCGCGCGCCAGCACTCCAGCAGGGCCTGCCGTCGACGCTCCTGCGCGTGTCCGTTCCGCACCCACTGCCCCCGTGTCCCGCGCGCGGCATTCTGCCGCTCCCCTGACGATCAGCCGTGTCGCCGAATCTACCGGACCGTCAGCAGGGCGTGCCCCGGAGGCGGCTCAGCTCTCGGGGCGGAGCAGGCCGCGTTCGTACGCCTTCACCAGGCGCTGCGGCACCTGGTACACGGAGCCGTCGACCGTGATCGGGACCAGCTGCGGCGCGGTGGCCTTCCACCGGGCCCGGCGGTGGCGGGTGTTGCTGCGGGACGTCTTCCTCTTGGGGACGGCCATGGTGTTCTCCTGGGTGAGTCGGGGTCTTGCCGGGGTCTATCGGGTGCCGTAGGGGAGCAGGGCCATCTCGCGGGCGGTCTTGACGGCGGCGGCGAGCTCGCGCTGCTGCTGGGCGGTGACGCGGGTGACGCGGCGGCTGCGGATCTTGCCGCGGTCGGAGACGAACTTCCTCAGCAGGTCGGTGTCCTTGTAGTCGATGGAGGTGATCCCCGCCGTGTCCAGCGGGTTGGGGCGGGACTTGAGCGGCTTGTGGGGGTTCTGGCGGCGGGCCATGCGTGTTCCTTCGGGTCGTCGAGGTGTCGGGCGTCGGTGCGTACGGGGCTTACGAGACGGGGTCGAGCAGCGCGTCGAAGGCGGCGGGAAGGGACTTCCACGCCTCGGGTCCCGCCGCGTATTCGGCGTCGGTGAGGAGGCAGGACTCCAGGAGTTGCTCCAGGCCGTGCCGGTCGAGGCCGGGGGAGGTGAAGACGAGGTGCTGGCAGCAGTCGCCGTGGTCGGGGTGCCAGTCGAGCGAGGCCGCCGCCCGCCGCATCGGCGGGACCAGCTCCCAGGCGGCGTCCGGCAGTGACGCCAGCCAGGGGCCGGTGTTCTCCACGCACAGGGCGCCGCCCGCGGAGTCCCAGGCGAGCAGGGTGTCGGGGCGGTCCGCGAGCCAGAAGCGGCCGCGGCTGCGGGCGGCGGCGCAGCAGAGGTCCTCCAGTGCCTCGTAGAGGCGTTCGGGGTGGAAGGGGCGGCGGCGGTGCCAGACCAAGGTGGTCACTCCGGCCTCGTCGGCCTCCTGGGGGAGGAGGGCGCAGGCCGGGTGCTGGGCGGCGGCCGCGGCTTCCACGTCGAACCCGGCGAAGGCCAGCGCGGCCAGCTCGCCGCCGTCGGCGGCCACCCGGCGGGCGGTCGGATGGAGCTGGGCGAGCAGGGCGCGGTCCTCGGCGCCGGCCTCCCCGCTGTCGACGAGGGCGAGCACGGGCGCGTACTCGAGCTGCCGCGCCCAGGTGTCTCCGACGGTGCGCTGATCGGTGGCGGCGGCCGCGAGGCCCGCGTCGGCCAGGTCGTCGCCGTTGACGAGGTACGGCAGGACGAGCGCCGGGTCCACCGCGGTGATCACGCCGGTGAGTTCGAGCGCGCGGGCGCCGTGCGCGGCGACGACCTCGGCCATCGCCTTGGGCTCGACGGAGTCCCACAGTTCGACGACGGCCAGCCGGGTCAGGCCGCTGCCGGCCAGCCGTTCCAGCTCGGGGACGAGGTCCTCGCGCAGTGCGCAGCAGGCGCAGTCGTTGACGAGGGGCGTCTCGCCCCGGGACAGCTCGCCCGAGGCGTCGCGCACCAGGCGCAGGACCGTGCCCTCCGCTGCCGTGGCCAGGTCGTGGTGGAGGGCGATGCTGCCGGGGACGGCGTGCAGCAGGCGCTCCACGACTTCCTTGCGGGCGTCCGCGTGGAGCCCGCCGACGATGACGACGGGCAGGGTCACGGCTTGCTCCCGTACCGGCGCTGGAAGCGCTCGACGCGGCCGGCGGTGTCCAGGACGCGGGCGGTGCCGGTGTAGAAGGGGTGGCTCCGCGAGGAGATCTCGACGTCGATGACGGGGTAGGTGTTGCCGTCCTCCCACTCCACCGTCTTGTCGCTGGTGGCGGTCGAGCGGGTGAGGAAGGCGAAGTCGGCGGCCTTGTCGCGGAAGACGACGGGGCCGTAGGCGGGGTGGATTCCGGGCTTCATGTCGGTGTCCTTCGGGGCGGGGGAGGGTGGGGGCCGGTCAGCGCTCTTCGCGGAAGTCGACGTGCCGGCGCACCAGCGGGTCGAACTTGCGCAGGGCCAGGCGGTCCGGGTCGTTCCGCCGGTTCTTGCGGGTGACGTACGTGTAGCCGGTCCCCGCCGTGGAGCGGAGTTTGACGACGGGACGTATCTCGTTGCGTGCCATGCCGCTACTATACGGGAATGGAAATCGTTTCCAATAACCACTTCCGTCCAGAGAGGGGCAGGTAGCGCTTTGTCCGCCCACTGCCAGCTGACCGGAGCCCAGCCGGGCTTCGGCAACAACATCTCCCACTCGCACCGGCGTACGTCCCGCCGCTTCGACCCCAACATCCAGAGCAAGCGCTACTGGCTGCCGAGCGAGGGACGCCACGTGCGCCTGACCCTGAGCGCCAAGGCGATCAAGACCGTCGACGTCATCGGCATCGAGGCCGCGGTGGCCCGGATCCGCGCCCGGGGGGTCAAGGTCTGATGGCCAAGAAGAGCAAGATCGCGCAGAACGAGAAGCGCAAGGCGACGGTCGAGCGGTACGCCGCGCGGCGTGCCGAGCTGAAGGAGGTCCTGCGGCGGCCGTCCGCCACGGCGGCCGAGCGGGGCGCGGCGCTGACGGAGCTGCGCGGGCAGCCCCGCAACGCGAGCGCCACCCGGGTGCGCAACCGGGACAGTGTGGACGGCCGGCCCCGCGGACACCTGCGGAAGTTCGGGCTCTCGCGCGTCCGGATGCGTGAGCAGGCGCATGCCGGATTCCTGCCGGGAGTCACCAAGTCCTCCTGGTAGCAGCCGTATCCCTGGCCGGTAGGTACGGAGCGGTCCGGGAGGGGCGTGGGTGGCGCGAGCCAACCCGCCCGGACGGTCGACCGGACAAGTGCGGCCCGGCACCTCCTCGTCTTCCGAGGAGGTGCCGGGCCCGTGTCACGCAGACGGACGGAGGCCGTCGTGCGGCCGGGGCGGCCGGTGGGCGGGTCCGGTGGTCTCAGGAGACGGTGACGAAGACGCTGTGCCAGCCGCTCGCGCCGTCGGGGACGGTCCGGGCGCGCTCTTCGGTCTGCACCTGGCCGGTGCCGTCGGTGGCACGGACGGTGAGCGTGTGTCCGCCGGGGGTGGCGTTCCAGCGGTAGGACCACGGGCGCCAGGTGTCGACGGTGTCCTGTACGGCCAGGTCGGCGTCCTGCCACCGGCCGTCGTCGACGCGCACCTCGACCCGGGTGATGCCGCGGCGTTGGGCCCAGGCGACGCCCGCGACGGTGACGGCGCCGGCGGCGGGACGCGCGAAGGGTTTCGGGGTGTCGATCCGGGCCTGGGTCTTGATCGGTGCGCGGCGGGCCCAGCCGCGTTTGACCCAGTAGGGGTCGTAGGCGTCGAAGGTGGTGAGTTCGAGGTCGGTGATCCACTTGCAGGCCGATACGTAGCCGTACAGGCCGGGGACGAGCATGCGGACGGGAAAGCCGTGGTCGAAGGGCAGGGGCTCGCCGTTCATGCCCACCGCGAGCATCGCGTCGCGGCCGTCCATGACGTCCTCGACGGGGGAGCCGAGCGTCATGCCGTCCACGGAGCGGGCCACCAGCTGGTCGGCCTTGCCCCCACGGGAAGGCGGCCGGACGCCGGCCTCCCGGAGGAGTTCGGCGAGGGGGACGCCGAGCCAGCGGGCGTTGCCGATGTAGGGGCCGCCGACCTCGTTGGAGACACAGGTGAGGGTGATGTCGCGTTCGATGAGGGGGCGGGCGAGGAGCTGGTCGAGGGTGTGGGTGCGGGGACGGGCGACGCCCTTGCCATGGATCCGCAGCCGCCAGGTGCCGGCATCGACCCTGGGCACGACGAGCGCGGTGTCGACGCGGTAGAAGTCCCGGTTCGGTGTGGCGAACGGGCTGATGCCGGGCACCTTCAGCTCGGCCCCTGCCGGAAGGGCGGTCGCCGGGGAGGCGGGTTCCGGCAGTACGAGTGCGTTGCGGGAGGCGACGGCGCCTTGGCCCTTCCTGTCGACGAGGAACCGGCCGAGCGCACCCGCGGTCGTGGCCGCGACGGCGGTGGCGGCCGCCGCGGTCAGGAAGCCCCGCCTGTTCCACCCGGCCCCGGCCCCACCACCCTCGCCGCCCTCGCCACCCGCGGGCCGATGGGAGGCTTTCGACGCCAGGAACCAGAGGGTGAGTGCGCCCGCGACCCCTCCGGCGACCGAGGGGAGTGCGTCACCGACACCGATGGAGTCCGGACGCGTCAGGGCCGCGAGGGCGCCGACGACCCCGAACAGCAGCACACCTGCGGCACCGGCGCGGCGATGACGCAGGCTGAGCACGCCCAGACCCATGGCGATGAAGGCGAGGACGACGAGGATCCCCAGCTGCAGGACGGCCTTGTCGTCCTCGCCGAACGTACGGATCGCGAAGTCCTTCACCGCGGCCGGCGTCCGGTCGATCACCGCCCCGCCCACCACGGTCACCGGCCCCGCGGTCGGCCGCACCAGCCCGGCGACCAGCTCGGCGAGCGCGAGAGCCGTGAACGCGGCCAGGAGTCCGGCCAGCGCGCCCGGGGCGGCTCGGGAAAGGGTGCTGCGGAAGGTGGTCACACCGGCCATTCGGCGGCGCCCGCCCGGCGGATTGGCCGCTCACCCGAAAGAGCGGCCGGCCGCCCCACCAGGCGCGGGCCGTCCGGGCCGGCCCGTGCGTCCGCGACGGGGGCGGACGAAGCGGCCTCCCATCCGCACGGCTGTCCGCTACGAAGAACTGCCGACACCCCACCTGCGTGAACGACGAGGGACAAGGACCGGCATGCATGGACACCCCGCCCCCCGACGGCCGTTCCCGACGGCCCCTTCGCCTGCACGTCACGGCCGGAGCAGCGCCGGTGAACCAAACCCCTCCCCTCAGGTGCCCGCCACGCCGCCGACCTGCCAGGGACTCATCTACCGTGAGGTGGCCGAGGTCCTGCGCACGCCGCTTGCCACCATCTGCATGGGGGTGACCACATGAAACACCGCACGTCCGATGCCCACACCCTCGCCGCCGCCTACGCCCTCGGAGCACTGGAACCCGGTGAACGCACCTACTTCGAAGCCCACTTGCGGGCGTGCGAGGCCTGCCGGCAGGAAGCCGCCGAGTTCGAGGCGACCGCGGCACGCCTGGCGGCGGCGGTCGCGCAGCCACCCCCCGCGGCAGCCAAACCGCTGGTCATGGCCGCCATCGAGGAGGTACGTCAGCTGCCTCCGCGCGTCACCGCCACCACCTCCGCCCCCGCACCCACCCGGGGTCTCGCCCTGCGCCGCAGGGCCGTACCACTGGCTCTGGCCGCGAGCGTGGCGCTCGCCCTGCTCGGGGGCCTCGCCGTGTGGCAACAGCACAGCGGGCAGGACCTCAAGCAGCAGGCCCGGCAGGCGCGGCGGCAACTGGACGAGGTCAGCACGGTCCTGGCGGCGCCCGACGCCCGCACCGTCCACGGACGGGCCGCGAACGGAGCCCTGACCACCGTCGTCGCCTCCGAGCGGCAGAACAAGGCCGTCTTCGCCGCGGGCAACCTCCCCGCGCCCGGTGCGGGCAAGACCTACCAGCTGTGGCTCGCCCACGACGGCACCATGCGCCCGGCCGGCTTCATCGACCACGACGGCACGGTCGTCCTGACCGGCGAGCCGGCCGACGCGACCGCCGTCGGCCTCACCCTCGAACCCGCCGGAGGATCGCCCCGGCCCACCACCGAGCCCCTGCTCCTGATGCCCCTTCCCGCCTGATCCACCGGGCCCCGCCCAACAACGCCGGACACCACCGGCCTACCACGATCGAGGTACCTCATGGCCAGCACCCCCAAGATCGGGGACGTCATCGCCGACTTCCGCCTGCCCGGCGGACGCCTGGACGGTGAAACCTTCCGCCGCGCCGACTACGCCCTGAGCGCGCAGCGCGGCCGGCCGCTCGTCCTCGCCTTCTACCCCGGCGACGACACCCCGGTGTGCACCGCGCAGCTGTGTTCCTACTCCGACGGCCTGGCCGAACTGGAGTCCGCCGGGGCCGCCGTGTGGGGCATCAGCCCCCAAGGACTCGACAGCCACGAGGAGTTCGCCCGCGACAGGGGTCTGCGGATGCCGCTGCTGTCCGATGAGGGGCGCACGGTCGCGAAGTCCTTCGGCATCACCGCACCCCTGATCGGGCTGCGGCGTTCGGTGTTCATCATCAACGGCACCGGCCGCCTCCACTGGAAACACGTCACCGCCCTGGGCGCCACCTACCCGCCGCCCACCGTCCTGGCCGCACAGCTCTCCGCCCTGACCACCGCCTGAACCGGCGCACCTTCCGGCCAATCCGGCCGCCGGGCCGCTACGAAGTACGGGTGAAACGCAGCAGCCGGGCGGCGTGTCGGGTAGCCACCACCCCGACGTACGCCCCCTGCTCCGACCCGAAGGGACCCGCCGATGAGGCACGCCGCCGACCGACTCGAAGAACTCCTGGGCCACTTCCTCCCCGGCCCCCTTCCGGTGCGCGTACGCGCGTGGGACGGCAGCCAGGCGGGTCCGGCCGACGCCCCCCTGGTGCTGATCCGCTCACCCGACGCCCTGCGCCGCGTGCTGTGGCAGCCGGGCGAGCTCGGCCTCGCCGAGGCCTACGTCACCGGTGACCTCGACATCGACGGCGACCTCGCCGACGCCCTGTCGCGGGCCGGCCGGACCGTCCGCGACCGGCCCGCGGTACGCCCCCGGCCGGCCGCCCTGGCCGCGGCCGCCGCCCTCGCCGTACGCATGGGCGCTGCCGGACCGCCCCCGCGGCGCCCCGACGGACGGGCGCGCCTGACCGGCCCCCTGCACAGCGCCTCCCGGGACCGGGCCGCGATCAGCCACCACTACGACCTGTCCAACGACTTCTACGCACTCCTGCTGGACGAGTCGATGGCGTACTCCTGCGCCTACTGGACGCGGCCCGACGATCCCGCGTACACGCTGGCCGACGCCCAGCGCGACAAGCTGGAGCTGATCTGCCGCAAGCTCGGGCTACGCGCCGGTGACCGGCTCCTCGACGTCGGCTGCGGCTGGGGCTCCCTCACCGTGCACGCGGCCCGGGAGCACAAGGTGCGCGTCACCGCCGTCACCCTGTCCCGCGCCCAGCGCGACTTCGTCGCCGAGCGTGCCGTGCGCGAGGGAGTGGCCGACCTGGTGGACGTCCAGCTGCGGCACTGGCGCGACATCGACGGCGGGGGCCATGACGCGGCCGCCGCCGTCGAGATGGGCGAACACGTCGGCGACGCCGAGTACCCCGAATTCGCCGCGAAGCTGCACGGCGTCCTGCGTCCCGAGGGCCGGCTCCTGATCCAGCAGATGTCCCGCGGTGCCCACGCGCCCGGCGGAGGCGCCTTCATCGAGACGTACATCGCCCCCGACATGCACATGCGCCCGGTCGGCCGGACCGTGGACCTGCTGGAGGACGCAGGTCTGGAGGTCCGGTCCACCGAATCCCTCCGCGAGCACTACACGGCCACCATCGACGCCTGGCGCGCCACCCTCGAACGCCGCTGGAGCGACATCGAGGCCCTCGTCGGCGAGACCACCGGCCGGGTGTGGCGCCTCTACCTGGCCGGCGCCTCGCTCGCCTTCTCCGAACGCCGCATGGGCGTCGACCACATCCTCGCCGTACGGCCCGCCCGCGAAGGGACGTCGGCCATGCCGGCCACCCCCGCCGACTGGTACGCCCGGGTGGGCCCGTCATGAGCGGCACCGCCTGGAGCGCCCCCGTCCGCGGGCGCCGGAACATACAGGAAAACCGCTCCGGACGGGCGTCGCGCGGCACGCTTTGGCGGAAGTTGCTCAACCTGGGCCGCTCCGGCGCGGGCCGCACTATCGTCCACACCCCGTCATGAATTCCAGCCCCGTGACGCTGACACCGCTGACGGCAGCCAACCCGGAGACCGCCCCTTCATGCACACTGGACCGGCTCGCGCCGTCGGGACGCCACTGACCGTCCTGGCGCTGGTGGTCGCCGTATTCGCCCTGGTTCTCGGCGGGGCGGGGGCGGCCTCCGCCCATGCCGGCCTGAGCGGCTCCGATCCCGCTGACGGCGCCGTCCTGAAGGCCGTTCCGCAGTACGTCACGCTCACCTTCACCGAGTCGGTCAGCTTCTCCGACGACTCGCTGAGAGTCCTGTCGCCGGAGAACGAGCGCGTGAACCCGCGTCCCGCGCGGCATGTGGACGGCAAGGACAACACCGCGCGGGTGGAGCTGTCCGGCAAGCTGCCGCAGGGCACCTACACGGTGGCCTGGCGGGTCGTCTCCGCCGACGGCCACCCGATCTCCGGCGCGTTCGTCTTCTCCAACGGCAAGCCCTCCGAGACCGCCGCCGTGGTGGCGACCGGCTCACCGGACGACACGGCGGTCGGCCGCCTGTACGGCGTCTTCCGCTACGTCGCCTACAGCGGTCTGGCCCTCCTCGTCGGAGCCGCCGCGTTCGTCCTCGTGTGCTGGCCCGCGGCCGCGACGATCCGTCCGGTACGCAGGCTGCTGGCACTCGGGTGGGTGGCGCTGGCGGCTTCCACGGTGGCCCTGTTGCTGCTGCGGGGCCCGTACGAGACGGCCGGCCAGCTGACTTCGGCCTTCGACCCGGCTCAGCTGGGCCGGACCGTTACCGGCAGGCCGGGCGGTGCGCTGGTCGTACGGCTCGTGCTCCTGGCGGCTGCCGCGGTGTCGCTCCGGTGGCTGGCCCGACGCACCACCGACCGTACCGGCCTCGGGGCCCGAGTCCGGCCGGCGGGCGCGCTGTTCGCCTCGGCCCTGGCGGTGACGTGGGCGGCCGCGGAACACGCCTCCGCCGGCATCCAGGTGGCGCTGGCCATGCCCGTCGCCGTTCTGCACCTGCTGGCCATGGGGGTCTGGCTGGGCGGCCTGATCACCCTGCTGCTCCTGCTCCGGCGCCGGGGATCCGACGGTCAGGAGATCCCGGCGTCCGCGATCGGCCGCTTCTCGGCGCTGGCCTTCGGCGCCGTCGCGGTTCTGGTCGCCACCGGGGTGTACCAGTCGTGGCGGCAAGTCGGCTCTTGGGAGGCGCTGTCCACCACGTCGTACGGCAAGACCCTCCTCGTGAAGATCGCCGCCGTGGTCCTGGTGCTGTGGGCGGCCTCCTTCTCCCGCCGCTGGACCGCCCGACTCGGCCACGAGGCGACGCCGGCCACGGCCACGGCCACGGTCACGCCGGCGGTGTCCGCCCCCGAGCGGGTGCGGGTCGCCCAAGGGGTGGGCGCGCCCACCTCCGCGACGGGACAGGAGCTCGGCAGCGCGGCCGAAGCACCCGTCGGGGACGGGCCGGGCGACACGACCGAGGCGCCCTCCTTCGAGGCCGACGCGTACCGGCGCGGCCTGCGGCGCATGGTGACCGTGGAAGCCGTGCTCGGCGTCGTGGTCCTGGTGATCACCACCGTGCTCACCGGCACCCAGCCCAGCCGCGCCGCCGGGGAGAGGGTCGTGACGGCCTCCGCGGCGGAGCCGCAGGCACAGGTGGTCACCGTCCCCTTCGACATGGGCACCGCCAACCACCAGGGCACGGTGCAGATCACGCTGACGCCGGGCCGCGTCGGCGAGAACACGGTCGAAGCCGTCGTCTACACCCCGGACGGCGGCCTCGCCACCGTCCCGGAGCTCCGCCTCACGCTCACCCAGGACGCGCTCGGAATCGGCCCGCTCGACGCCAAGCTCAAGAACCTGAAGGGGTACTGGGCCGCCTACGACCTGCGGCTCCCCATGCCCGGCGTGTGGACCCTGAACATCACGGTGCGCACCACCGACATCGACCAGGTCACCGTGCGCGACACCGTCCGCATCACGTCGCTGCCGAGGTAGCCGGTGCACGGCGTCCGCCGTGCACCGGCCCCGCGGGTCTCGTCAGGCGTTGCCGCGGCCCCGGCGCACCCACCAGAAGGTGCCGCCGGCGACGAGCAGGAGCACGGCGGCGATCACACCGGCGACGGCTCCCGCGCCACTGCCCGCGTCCTCGGCGCTCGCCGCCCGCGCGCTCGCGGACCCGGCGGGCGCCGAGGGCTGCGCTGCGGCAGCGGCGGGAGCGGCGGGAGCGGAGGGGGCGGCGGAGCTCGGCGTCGGGGAGGGGGCGGGGGCGATCAACTTGGCTCCCGGGGCGGCGGCCTTCAGTTCGAGCACGGGAGCCGGATTGTCGACCTTCTCGCCGTTGGCGGGCACCTCGATCCAGCGGTCGATCTTTCCGTCGCCGTAGGTCTCCAGGGTCTTGAAGGCCAGGGACTTCTCGTCGGGCAGCTGGCGCACGGTGACGCTGTACTCGGCGTCCGTGCCGGTCGCCAGAGCCGGGCCACCGATCGAGTACCCGTCCGCCGTGGCCGTCAGCTTCCAGTCCTTCGGCGCGTCCTTCAGCGTCAGGGCGTCCGGGGCGATGCCCTTCGGCAGTACCACCCGCAACTCCTTGATGCCGGCGGTGTCCGACTCTGCCTCGGAGGTGAACGACAGCGTCACGTTCTCGGCGAGCGCACGCGGGTCGGAGGCCGTGACCTCGGCGTGTGCGGCGGCCGGTCCGGCGGCCACACCCACGACCACCACGGCGCCGACGGCCGCGATGCACAGCCTGCGCACCTGGAGGCCCAGCTTGCGGAGCCGGCGGGGAGTGCGTGATGTGTTCATGATGGAGAACCCTCTCGGTACGCGGGACGGGCCTCGGCCCGCAGCCGAGGAGCCCGTCAGGATCAGGGGAACGTCTCCCGCCCATCCGTCAGGAGGCCCCCGGCGCACCACCGCGTGACAGAGCATCGTCGCCGCCGCCGGTCGCACGGCCACGCCGTCGAGCGCGAGGGGTACGGTCCGCAGGGCCGGCCGCACCCCTGGCCGGCAGCGGAGGCCGAAAGCCGTGACGGTCGCCGCGACGGCCGCCTGGACCCATCGGCCCACCGTGTCCGGCAGGCGGCTCAGCGCCCGGTCCGCGCGGTGCATGAGCAGGGCCATCACGCATGCGGCCACGCAGTGCGCCGCTGTCATGGGCCATGTGCCGTGGTGGGCCGTACGGCCGATCCCCAGCACGCTTCCGTGCGCCTCGGCGTGCTGGGGACCTGCCAACCGGGGCACGGACAGGGCCTGGTGCAGCAGCAGTTGGGCGAGCCCGGTGGCGCTGAGCACCTGCCACCCGGGCCGGCACGGGCGCGCCGCGCACCACGAGAGGGCGAGGACGACCACCGCACCGGCGGCCGCCCGCCGCCAGGACACCGGCTCCTCCGAGGCCAGGTGATGGCCGATGACCGCCAGCGTGGAGCTGATGAGCGTGAACACGGCAGCCCGCAGCCACCGTCCGCCCCACCTCGAAGGTCGCGGACACGAGCGCGTCCCCGCAGTGGCTCCGGCCATGTCGGGCCCATCATCCACCGGGGCTGGTTGCCGTGCCCCCAACTGTCAATTGCGGAGCAGTTTTCCCGGATCGCCGGCCTCGGGTCCGGTCATCCGCCCCGACCTGCCCCGCCCCGCGCCCGTCAGCCGCCCACGTAGACGTCCTCCACGTAGCGGCCTTCCGCCACCAGCTCCCGGAGCCACTCCGAGGCCGTGGACGCGTCCTTCCCGCTGTAGCGGACGTACAGTTGCCGGAAGGCCTCGCGGACGCCGGGGGCCATGCGGGAGCCGTCCCCGCAGACGTGGATGCGGGCGCCCGCCTCGGTCAGCCGCCAGACTTCCTCGCCCTCCGCCTCGATCCGGTGCTGTACGAAGCGGACCCCGCCCTCGGGCGCCAGCGAGAAGGCGGGGCGCATGGACACGGCGCCCTCGCGGTCGGCGTCCTCCAGTTCCGCCCGGTGGAGGTAGTCCACGTCCGGGTGGTCACAGCCGAAGTAGCACAGCGCGGGCGCCAGCTCGGCTCCCGCCGCACGCAGCGCGCGACGGTCGGCGATCGCCCCCCGGAAGGGCGCGAGTCCGGTACCCGCGCCGATCATGATGACCGGCGTCCGCTCGTCGTGCGGAACGCGGAAGGCCTCCCGGCACGGCTGTACCCGGGCGAGGATCGTGTCGCCGGGGCGTACCCGGTGCAGGTACGAGGAGCCCGTTCCGCGGAACACGCCGTCCCGGCCGGATCGGTGGGGGGCCTCCAGGAGCGAGATCATCAGGTCCGCCCGCTCCGGACCTGCCGACGGGGACGAGGAGATGGAGTAGTGGCGGGGCCGCAGGGGTTCCAGCAGTTCCAGCAGTACGGGCCACGGCAGCCGGCCCCGGAGCGCGGGGTGCTCCTCGACGAGGTCCACGAGGCTGCCCGGGCGGGCTCCGCCCGCTCCGCCCGCTCCGCCCGCTTCGGCGGCTCCGTCGGCCTCTGCCGCGATCCGTTCCAGCGCGGCCTTCTCCGGCGGGCACGGGTTGTGCGCCGCGAGGACGGCCGCCCGCCCGGCCGTCACCGGGGCCTGGAGCTCGACGTACCGGGTGAGCAGTTCGCGTACGGAGACGGGGCGGTCGAGCGGCAGGGCGGTCCGGCCGGGTTGGCGGGTCCGGATGTTCAGCACCGAGCCCGGGTCGACGCCCAGGACCCGGGCCGCCCGCTCCACCTGGGCGGGGTCGTTGGCCGGGAGGACGGCGAGGTGGTCGGCGGTGCGGTAGCCGACCCCCTCGGGAAGCCTGACGCGCAGGAAGCGCTTCGGCCTGCCCGCCGGGTGGCCGAGGTCGGCGAGGTCCCCGGTGTGCGTGACCGTCATCGGCTGAAGGCCGTGTCGCCGGGCCAGTGCGCCGAGCGGCCCACCCGTGACCTTGACGACGTCGTACGCCGGGCCGGGCGGTTCCTCCGCCCGGGAGGGGGCCACGGACGCCGGGTCGCCGTAGCGTTCCAGCAGCGTACGGCGCAGGGCGGCGGTGAAGCCGCGCACCGCTCCCGCGAGGTCCCCGGAGGCGTCGGCCTCGGCGCGGTCCATCAGCCGCGCCGCACCCGCCGAGGCGAGGCCGCCGTCGATGAGCGCGGGTACCTGCTGGTAGGTGGCGGCCCAGTTGCGGTCCCCGACGCCCAGGACGGCGTAGTGCACGCCTGCCGCGGCGCCGGGGCCCGCCTGCGTCAGCCAGGAGACGAACGCGGCCGCGTCGTCGGTGGGCCGTCCGTTGTACGACGCGGCGACGACGACCACCGGCCCGTCCGTCGGCAGCCCGCCGTCACGGTGGTCGTCGAGGGGCGCGACACGCGTGGCGAAGCCCAGTTCCGCCGCCGCTTCGGCCAGGTCCCGCGCGTACGCGCGGCAGGTGCCGAAGTTGGATCCGTGCAGCAGCGTCAGCGTCGTACCCGGAACGGCCCGGGTGGGGGAGGCGCCCGGGTCCGGCGCCCGGGTGTCCTCCCCGTGGCCGGCGGGGAGGACCGCCCCGACGGCCGCGCGGTTGCGGGACCGGTCGGCCGGGGTGCGCCGGCCCAGGGCCAGGGTGAACCCGTCGGGCTTGAGCGTGAGCGTCTCCTTGACGCGCAGCTCGTACCGCCCCCGGTCGACGAAGCGGTAGCGGTGCACCAGCATGCCCAGCAGCATCGTTGCCTCGTGGAGGGCGAACTGCCGCCCGATGCAGGCGCGTTCTCCGGTCCCGAACGGCTTGTACGCGTGCGGGGAGCGGGCCGCCTCCGCCTCGGCGGCGAACCGGTCCGGGTCGAACTCCTCCGGGTTGTCGCCCCACACCGGGTCGCGGTGCAGCATCGGGGTCAGCACCAGCATCCGCTGCCCCGCCCTGACCGGGTAGCGGCCGCCGATCACGGTGTCGGCGCGCGCCTCGCGTGCGAACGCGGCGGCGGTCGGCCACAGCCGCAGCGTCTCGTTGAGAACCTGGCGTACGTAGCGCAGCCTGCCGATGTCCTCGAAGGCGGGCTCGGGGTCCGGGTCGTCGCCCCACAGCGCGTCGGTCTCGGCCTGGGCCAGGTGCAGCACCGCCGGGTTCTTCAGGAGGTGGTACAGCGCGAACGAAAGGGCGCCCGAGGTCGTCTCGTGGCCCGCGATCAGGAACGTGATCACCTGGTTCCTGATGTTCGCCTCGTCGAGCACCTCGCCGGACCGGGGGTGCGGGGAGCCCAGCATCAGTCCCAGCAGATCGTCGGTCGAGGTGTCCCCCGAGGCCTTGCGCCGCTCGATCACCTCGTCGACGACGCGGGCCAGGTAGGCGGCGTCCTCGGCGAACGCCGCGTCCTCGGCGGTGTGGTCCGCGCCGGGCACCCGGCCGAGCTTGGCCTGGCTGTGGGCGAGGGCCCGGACGAGTGCCTGGACGAACGGGTGCGCCCGCTCGCGCTCGAAGGACGCGAAGTCGTAGCCGAAGCCGGACAGGCCGATGGTGTCCAGGGTCATCCGGGTCATGTCCTCGGCGACGTCGACCGGGGCCGACACAGCGGCGCCCGCCGCGAACCGGGCGTCCCAGGAGCCGATGAGCCGCTTGGCGACCCGCAGCATGTGCGGGTGGTAGGTCCGCATCGAGGTGAGGGCGAAGGCCGGGAGCAGGATGTCGTGCGCCTTGGCCCAGTTGGGCTCGTCGTTGTACGCGGTGAACAGTCCGTCGGCGGCGACCTCGCGCACGTTCTCCAGCGCCGGGCCTATGCCCTTGACGAAGCGCTGCTCGTCGGAGAGCTCCTCCACCAGCGCCGCCGAGCTGACGAACACGGTCTCCCGGTCGTGGAAGCGCTGGACGAAGACCGGACCGAGCCGGCGCGCGTGCCCCATGGCCGTCTGCAGCGGGGTGCTCGTCATCCCCGTGTCGCTCACGTCGACGACCGGCGGGTGCCCGGTGTCGTCGTCGAGGGGTCCGGCGGCGGAGCTGTGCGATTCATTCATGGCGTCTGCCTCTTCTGGTCACGTCAGGCGTGGTGTGTCCACGGTGACGCGGCCGCCGGGGCGATCGGGTACGACGACTACCTATTCTTGTAGGGGTGTTTTCCGTTCCGGGCCTTGATCGGGGGCAGCCGGCCGTGGCAGGGGGAGAGTGCGTGACACAGCCGTCGGGGGAGGCGCCGGGCGAGGCGGCGGCGGCCTGGCGATCACGTTTCGTCAGCCTGTTCGACAGGGCGCCCGTGGCACTGGCGATCAGCGACGCGTACGGCCTGATCCTCGGCGCGAACCCCGCGTTCGCCTCCGCGTGGCAGCTCCAGCCGGGAAAACTGGAAGGGCGCCTCCTCCTCGACATCCTCACTCCGACCAACGACCGTCAGCTGCGCAGACTGGACGAGGCGCTGCGCTCGCGCCGCAGGTCCCGCTACCCGGTCGAGGTGAGCTGGCAGGTCCGGGGAACGGCCCGCCACGGCCGGGTCACCGTCGAACCGGTCTCCGACCCGCAGGACGACGTCCCCCGCCTGCTGGTCTCCCTGACCGAGGAATCGGGCGCGGGCCGGCCCGAGCAGCCGCCGGAGGACCCGGCCGACGGCCTGGGCCCCCAGGAGGCGCGCATTCTGCCGCTCGTCGCGGCGGGGGCGTCGGGAGCGGCCATCGCCCGAGAGGTGGGCCTCACCGTCGACGGGGTCAACTACCACGTGACCCGCCTCTGCCGACGGCTCGGCGTCCCCAACCGCCCCGCCCTGATCGCCCGCGCCTACGTCCTGGGCCTGCTGGACCCCACGGCGTGGCCCCCGCGCGCGGCGGCGGCCGCTCCGGAGCGGCCCTGAGGCGGCGTCCGCGTGCCGTGCGGCGCCCTCAGGTGCCGGGGGCGCGGCCCTTGGGCTGGCGGGGTTCGGGGGAGTCGGGCGCGGGTGGGACGGGGAGGTCCGTCGGCGTGTCCTTGGCGAGCGCGACCCGGGCGCCGTGGTGCGTCACGGTGAGGGGCTCTCCGGACAGCAGGGTGTAGCGGGCCGTCGACCGGCCCATGTCGACGCGGATCAGCCGCTGCCGGACACGGACGTTGAAGGCCAGCCGCGTCAGTGAGGACGGCAGGCGCGGCGCGAAGCGCACCGGGGGCCATTCCTGTTCCTCGGCCCGCGGAGTCCCGGACGGCTGCTCGCCCGGGAGTCCGGCCGGGTCCGCACGGAAGCGGCGCAGCCCGCCGAGGCCCTGGACCAGGGCGATCCAGGTGCCGGCGAGCGAGGCCATGTGGAGGCCGTCCCGCGTGTTGTGTTCGAGGTCGTCCAGGTCCATCAGCGCCGCCTCGCGCGTATAGGCCCAGGCGAGGCGCAGGTGGCCGGTCTCGGCGGCGAGCACGGCCTGGCAGCAGGCGGAGAGGGAGGAGTCCCTGACCGTCAGCGGCTCGTAGTACGCGAAGTTGCGGACCTTCTCCTCGGCGGTGAACTCGTCCGGGCACGTGAGCATGGCCAGGACCAGATCCGCCTGTTTGACGACCTGCTTGCGGTACAGCTGGAAGTACGGGAAGTGCAGCAGCAGCGGGTACTGGTCCTCGGAGGTGGCGTCGAAGTCCCAGGGCTCCTGGTCGGTGAAGCCGTCGGACTGCTCGTGCACCTGCAGCCGCTCGTTGTAGGGGATGGCCGTCCGCGCGGCGGTGTTGCGCCAGTCCGCGATCTCCTCGGCGCTGACGGCGAGGTCCGGTGCCCGGTCGGGGTGGCGCGAGACGGCGTCCGCCGCGGCGAGGAGGTTCCGCCGGGCCATGGCGTTGGTGTAGAGGTTGTCGCGCGCGATGGCGCTGTACTCGTCGGGGCCGGTGACCCCGTCGATGTGGAAGACGCCGTCGGAGTCGAAGTGGCCGAGCGAGCGCCAGAGCCGGGCGGTGTGCACCAGCAGGTCGAGGCCGGGACCGCGGTAGAACTCCCGGTCACCGGTGGAGAACACGTACCGCTCGACGGCCGCGGCGATGTCGGCGTTGACGTGGAAGGCGACCGTTCCGGCGGGCCAGTAGGCGGAGCACTCGGCGCCGTTGATCGTGCGCCAGGGGAAGGCCGCTCCCTCCAGGCCGAGTTGACGGGCGCGCTCCAGCGCGCTGGGAAGCGTGGAATGCCGCCACGCGAGGGCGGAGGCGACGGTGTACGGCGCGGTGTGGGTGAGGACGGGCAGGACGAAGGACTCGGTGTCCCAGAAGGCGTGGCCGTCATAACCGGTGCCCGTGAGGCCCTTGGCTGGGATGGGGCGCCGCTCGCCGCGCGCGGAGGCCTGGTAGAGGTGGAAGAGGGCGAACCGGACGGCCTGCTGGACCTCTTCGTCGCCCTCCACCTCGACGTCGGCACTGGACCAGAACTCGTCCAGGCAGGCCCGCTGTGCGTCGAGCAGCCCCTGCCACCCGGTGGTGCGGGCGCCCGCCAGCCCGCCTTCCACCTGGTCGCGCACGGCGGGCAGGGAGCGCTCCGCCGACCAGCCGTAGGCCACGAACTTGACGAGTTCGAGCCGCTGTCCGGGCTCCAGGGTGGCGGTCACCGTCAGGCGGGCCACGTCCGGTTCGCTCTCGGCGGCCCACGCGGTGCCGGCCGGGCCGTTCACGATGTGGTCGGCCGCCACCGCGACGCGCTGCCCGCTGGTGGCCGTGCAGTGGACCAGGCGCAGCCGGGTGTCGTGCGCGTAGTGCTCCTCGGGGAGCAGCGGGCGGTCGATGACGGCGGCCATGCGCGGGTCGCCGGAGGCGGTGGGCAACTGCTCGTTGGCGACGAGCTCGGACTGCACGGCGATGGTGGCCGGACCGCCCACGGTCTCCACGCTGTACGAGATGGCCGCGACGGCCCGCTGTGCGAGGGAGACCAAGCGGTGCGAGGTCAGGCGTACCGTCCGGCCGGAGGGCGTCGTCCACTCGGCGGACCGGCTGAGGACGCCGGTACGGAAGTCCAGGACCCGTTCGTGCGAGAGGAGTTCGCCGTAGCGCAGGTCGAAGGGGTGGTCGTCGACGAGCAGCCGGATGACCTTGCCGTCGGTGACGTTGATGGCCGTCTGCCCGGACTCCGGATACCCGTACCCGGCCTCGGCGTAGGGGAGGGGGTGGCTCGCGTAGACGCTGTTGAGGTAGGAGCCCGGCAGGCCGTGGGGCTCGCCCTCGTCGAGGTTGCCGCGCCAGCCGAGATGGCCGTTGGACTGGGCGAACACGGATTCGCTCTGCGCGAGGACGCCGAGGTCGAGGGCCGTCTCCCGCAGCCGCCAGGGCTCGGTCGCGAAGTTCTCGTGGGTGATCATCCGCGGTCCAGCAGTTCGGAGAGGTCGCTGACCACGACATCGGCCCCGTGCGCGCGCAGTTCGGCCGCCTGGCCGGTGCGGTCGACGCCGACGACGAAACCGAAGCCGCCCGCCTTGCCGGCGGCCACCCCGGCCAGCGCGTCCTCGAACACCGCGGCGTCGCGCGGGTCGGTGGCGAAGAGGCTGGCGGCCGCCAGGTAGCTGTCGGGGGCGGGCTTGCCGCGCAGTCCCCGCTCGGCGACGGTGATGCCGTCGACACGGTCTTCGAAGAGGTCCTCGATGCGGGCCGCCACCAGCACGTCCCGGCAGTTGGCACTGGAGGAGACGACCGCGCGGCGCAGGCCCGCGTCGCGTACGGCGCGCACGTAGGCCACGGAGCCCTCGTAGGCCTCCACCCCCTGCTCGCGGATCGCGCGGAGCACCAGTTCGTTCTTGCGGGTGCCCAGGCCGTGGACCGTCTCCCGGTCGGGGCCGTCGCTCGCGGCGCCCTCGGGCAGCGTGATGTCACGGGAGGCGAGGAAGGTGCGTACGCCGTCCTCGCGGGGCCGGCCGTCCACGTACTCGTCGTAGTCGCGCACGGAGTCGAAGGGTACGAAGGGCGGACCGTCGCGGTCGGCCCGCTGACGCAGGTAGTCGTCGAACATCTCTTTCCAGGCGGCCGCGTGGACCTTCGCGGTCCGGGTGAGCACCCCGTCGAGGTCGAAGAGGCAGGCGCTGACGTGGTCGGGGAGTCCCAGCATGCCGTCGAGGCTAGGAGGACGCGGCGGCCGACGGGCAGTGCGGCGCCCGCGGAACGGGCGCGGTACTCCGTACGGCGCGGGGCGTGTGGCGTTCGGAGCAACGCGCCCGTCGCCTCACCGCCCGCCGGGCCGGTGCCTCTCGGGCAGGTGCCACCGGTGGGGCGCCACGAGGGAGGTGATGGCCTCGGGCCCCCAGGATCCGGGGGCGTACGGGGCGACGGGCGGCGGAGCGTCCAGCAGCGGCGCGGAGATCTCCCACAGGCGTTCGATGCCGTCGGAGCGGGTGAAGAGGGACTGGTCGCCGAGCATGGCCTGGAGGATGAGGTGCTCGTACGCCTCCAGGGCGTTCTCGGTGGTGAAGGAGCCGCGGTAGCCGAAGACCATGTCGGCCTCCGCGAGCTGCATCGTGGGCCCGGGCTCCTTGGCGAGGAAGCGGGCGGTGATGGAGCCGGGGTCGGCGAAGTCGATGACGAGTTCGTTGGCGCGGCCGTCCGCCGCCTCCCGGGCGTCCAGGGGGAACATGCCGAGCACGGGCTCGCGCAGGCCGAGGGTGACGACGTGCCGGCCCTCGGCCAGCGCCTTGCCCGAGCGCAGGTGGAAGGGGACGCCGGCCCAGCGCCAGTTGTCGATGTCGACGCGCAGCGCGACGAAGGTCTCGGTGTCCGAGGCCGGATCGACCCCCGCCTCGGCGCGGTAGCCGGTGTACTGGCCGCGTACGACGCGGGCGGGGTCCAGGGGCCGCATGCTGCGGAAGACCTTGACCTGCTCGTCCCGGAGCGACTGCGCTTCGAGGGCGACCGGCGGTTCCATCGCCAGGAATCCGAGCAGCTGGAACAGGTGGGTGACGACCATGTCGCGGAAGGTTCCGGTGCCCTCGAAGAAGTGGGCGCGGCCCTGGATGTCGATCTGCTCGGGGACGTCGATCTGTACGTGGCTGATGTGCTCGCGGTTCCAGAGCGGCTCGAAGAGGCCGTTCGCGAACCGCAGGGCGAGGATGTTGTCCACCGCCTCCTTGCCGAGGAAGTGGTCGATGCGGAACACCCGGGACTCGTCGAAGACGGCGTGGATGGCCGCGTTGAGCGCGCGGGCGGACGCGAGGTCCGTCCCGAAGGGCTTCTCGACGATGACCCGCGCGTCACGGGCCAGCCCCGTGGCCCCGAGCAGCTCGATGACGGAAGTGAACGCCACGGGCGGGACGGCGAGGTGGAACAGGCGCCGCGGGGTGCCGCCGACGGCCCGCTCGGCCTCGCCCACCGCCCTCACCAGCGGCTCGGTCGCGTCCGTGTCGGCCGAGCCGAACGACAGGGCGGCCTCGAACTCCTGCCACTCGGGGCCCTCGGGGCGCGAGCGGCCGAACTCCGCCACGGCCTGGCGCGCGTGGGCGCGGAACTCCTCGTCGCTCAGGGCCTCGGCCGCCGGGGCGGAGCCGACGATGCGGTAGCGCCGCGGCAGGAGCCCCGCCTTGGCCAGGTGGAAGAGGCCCGGCAGCAGTTTGCGCCTGGCCAGGTCACCCGTCGCGCCGAAGAGCACGACGACGTGGTCCGCGGGCTGCGGCTGGGTCTGGGAAGCTTCGGAGTTCCTGTCCATGGCGGGCCCCCTCACGCGTCCGCGCCGGGACGCTTCTCGGCATGGCCGCCGAACTCGCTGCGCATGGCGGACAGCACCTTGGCGGTGAACTCGCCGAGCCCCCTGGACTCGTAGCGCTGGTAGAGGGCGGCGCTGATCACCGGCGCGGGCACGCTCTCCTCGATGGCCGCCAGCACGGTCCAGCGCCCCTCGCCGGAGTCGGACACGCGGCCCGTGAAGTCGTCCAGCCGCGGGGAGCGGGCGAGGGCGTCGGCGGTGAGGTCGACCAGCCACGAGCCGACGACCGACCCGCGGCGCCACACCTCGGCGACCTCGGCCACGTCGATCTCGTACCGGTAGGCCTCGGGATCGGACAGGGGAGCGGTCTCGGCGTCGGCGGTACGCGAGCGCAGGCCGGCGTCGGCGTGCTCGATGATGGCGAGGCCCTCGGCGATGGCGGCCATCATCCCGTACTCCACGCCGTTGTGGACCATCTTCACGAAGTGACCGGCCCCGCTGGGCCCGCAGTGGAGGTAGCCGTGCGGCGCGGTGCCCTCGGTCCGGGTCCGGCCGGGGGTGGGCTCGGCGCTGCCGGTGCCGGGCGCGATGGTGCGGAAGAGGGGGCCGAGCCGTTCCACGGGACCCCGTTCGCCGCCGATCATGAGGCAGTAGCCGCGTTCCAGGCCCCAGACACCGCCCGAGGTGCCGCAGTCGACGTAGTGGATGCCGCGCTCGGTCAGGGCCCGGGCCCGGGTGATGTCGTCCCGGTAGTAGGAGTTGCCGCCGTCGATGACGGTGTCGTCGGGCTCCAGGAGCCCGGCCAGCCGGTCCAGGGTGTCCTGGACCACGGCCGCCGGCACCATGAGCCACACGGCGCGGGGCCGCTCCAGCCGCTCGACGAGCTCCTCCAGCGAGAAGGCCGGCGTCGCGCCCTCGGCCTCCAGCGCCCGTACGGCGTCGGGGCTGACGTCGTTGACGACGCACCGGTGGCCGTCCCGCACGAGCCGGCGCACCAGGTTGGCGCCCATCCGGCCGAGTCCGACCATTCCGAGCTGCATGGGTGCGTCCGATGTCATCGCCGTGCTCCCGTTCTCCCGTTCCCGGCCGCGGGCCGGGTCACGCGGCGCGCGCCGCGCCGCCTTCCCGCTCCGCGCCCACTGTGCCCGCCCACCACGGCCCCGGCACCCGGGGCTGCGCCACTCGGCCCTGCCGGCGTTCCCGGCAGGCGGCCGCCGGGGCGCCCGTGCATGCTGGGGAAAGCGGTGTCCGGAGTCGGCCGACGACCCGTGAGAGCGACGACGGAGGCGGAAACTTGAGCCGAGCGATGCTCCGGCAGATCATCGACTACGCCAGCCGGGCCGACCCGTACCCGCTGTACGAGGAGCTGCGCAAGACACCGGTGTTCCACGACGAGGACGGGCCGTACGTCGTCAGCACCTACTACGAGATCCAGAGCCTGCTGCACGATCCGCGCATCAGCTCCGACCCCCGCAATCTGACGCTGTCGGCGAGCGACCCGCTGGTGCGAAGCGAAGGCGACGAATCGACCCTGCCGCCGGTCTTCCTGAGGCTCGACCCGCCGGACCACGACCGGCTGCGCCGCATCACGAACCGGCCCTTCGGGCCGCCGCACTCCCCGCACCGGGTCCACGACATGCGCGGCGAGCTCGCCGGCATCGTCTCCGGCCTCATCGACGGCATCGCCGGCGCGGACTCCCCGGAACGGATCGACCTCGTCGAGCAGTTCTCCTACCCCTTCCCGGTGACGGTGATCTGCCGGCTGCTGGGCGTGCCGCACGAGGACGAGCCGCGCTTCCACGGCTGGGCGGACACCATCGCCGCCAGCCTGGACTCCGATCCGGACGCCGACCCCGCCGAGAAGTCCAAGGGCGCGGCCGACGCGCAGATCGAGCTCGGCATGTACCTGGCCGGGCTGGTCGAGGAGCGCCGCAAGAACCCGGGCGAGGACATGCTGTCCCAGCTGGCGGCCGTCGCCGAGGAACCGGACGGGTCCATGAGCACGGTGGAGATCATCAGCACCGCGGCGCTGCTGCTGATCGCGGGCCACGAGACAACGGTCAACCTGATCACCAACGGCATGCTCACCCTGCTGCGCCACCCGGAGGTGCTCCAGCGGCTGCGCGAGGACCCGCGGCTGTCCGTACCGATCGTCGAGGAACTGCTGCGGTACGAGCCGCCCGTGCAGCTGCTGCCCCGGCGCAGCACGCTCACCGACATCGAGGTGGCCGGGGTGAACATCCCCAAGGGCGCCACGGTCGCGCTGATCCTCGCCTCCGGGAACCGTGACCCCAGGCGCTTCGAGAACCCGGACCGCTTCGACCCCGACCGGGGGGACATCCAGCACCTCGGCCTGGGCAGCGGCATCCACAGCTGCTTCGGCGCCCCGCTGGCCCGCCTTGAGGCCCAGCTGGCACTGAGCGAACTGGCCCGCCGGCTGGAGAACCCCCGGCTGCTGGAGGACCCGCCCCCGTACCGCCAGAACGCGGTGCTGCGCGGCCCCCGCCACCTGCCCATCGCCTGCGACGGCATCCGCCCCTGAGCCCGCCCGATCCGGCCGGCCCGTCAGAAGTGCGTGAAGAGCGGGCCGGCGGGCGTATGGATCTCGCCAAGGAAGCTGGTCGTACCGGATTTCCCCCTGAGGCTGTCCCTCGTCCGCGCTCGATCGGAGGGACCGGCATCATGGCCACGCACACAGGAAATCCGGACACGGCCGTCAAGGAGGCCGGCGCGGAGGAGCCCCCCGATACGGGGGCCGACGCGCGTCACAAGCTCACCGCCCTCCAGGGGCTGGCCGCGCTGTCGCTCGACGCGATGGCGTCCGTGGCGTACGGGCCCGAGTCGGTCGTACTGGTGCTGGCGGCGGCCGGGGCGTACGGCATGGGGTTCACCCTGCCCGTCACCCTCGCCATCGCCGCCCTGCTGGCGGTGCTGGTGGCCTCGTACCGGCAGGTCATCGCCGCCTTCCCGGACGGCGGCGGCTCGTACGCGGTCGCCAAGCGGCACCTGGGCCGGCGGACCGGCCTGGTCGCGGCCGCCTCGCTGATCCTCGACTACGTGCTGAACGTCGCGGTGTCGGTCACCGCCGGCGTGGCCGCCCTGACCTCGGCCTTCCCGGAGTCGTACGGGCAGCGGGTATGGATCTGCCTCGGCGTCCTCGTCCTGGTCACCGCCGTGAACCTGCGGGGCGTCGTCGACTCGGCGAAGCTGTTCCTGCTGCCGACGGCCCTGTTCGTCGGCTCGATCCTCGCCATGATCACCGTCGGCCTGTTCCGGGACGGGCCGCTCAGCACGGCCTCCGCCGAGGGACACGCGCCCGTACTCGGCGAGGGCGCCACCACCGTCGGCGCGCTGCTCCTGCTGAAGGCGTTCGCGGCAGGCTGCTCCGCCCTCACCGGCGTCGAGGCCGTCGCCAACGCGGTGCCGTCCTTCCGCGCCCCCGCCGCCCGGCGCGCGCAGCGCACCGAGGTCGCGCTCGGTGCGCTGCTGGGTGTGATGCTGATCGGCCTGTCCGTCCTGATCGGCCGCTTCCACCTCCAGCCGGTCGAGGGAGTGACGGTGCTCGCCCAGCTCGCCGACGCCTCCTTCGGGCACGACCTCGCCTTCTACGTGACGCAGTTCGCGACCATGGTGCTGCTGGCGCTCGCGGCGAACACCTCCTTCGGCGGGCTGCCCGTCCTGATGAGCCTGCTGGCCCGCGACAACCACCTGCCGCACCTGTTCGCGCTCAAGGCCGACCGCCAGGTGCACCGGCACGGTGTCCTCGCGCTGGCCGCGGTGTCAGCCGCCCTGCTGGTGTTCTCCGGCGGCGACACCAACACCCTCGTCCCCCTCTTCGCGATCGGTGTCTTCGTCGGCTTCACGATCTGTCAGATCGGCATGGTCCGGCACTGGTCCGGCGAACGTCCCCCGCGCTGGCGGGCCAAGGCCGCCCTGAGCGGATGCGGGGCGCTGCTCACCGGGGTCGCGGCCGTCGTGGTCACCGCCACCAAGTTCACCGAGGGCGCGTGGCTCATCGTCCTCGCGCTGCCGCTGCTGGTCCTCGGCTTCGAGAAGGTCGAACGCACCTACACCCGGATCGGCGAACGGCTGGAGCTCGGCCGGGTCCCGCAGGCCCCGACGCGGGCCCGCTCGCTGGTCGTCGTCCCCGTCTGCGGACTGTCGAAGCTGACCTGCCGGGCGCTGACCGCCGCCCGCTCGCTGGGCGACGAGGTGCTCGCCGTCACCGTCACCCACCCCGCGCCCGAGGACCGCCGGGCGGCCGAAGCCCTGCGCCGCGACTGGGAGCTGTGGAGCCCGGGGGTCGAACTCGTCGAGGTCACCTCGCCGACCCGGGCGCTCGGCCGACCGGTCTCCGGCTACGTCCGCGAGCTCACCGCCACGAACCCGGACGCCCAGGTCACCGTACTGATCCCGGAGACCGAGCCCGCCCGCCTGTGGCAGCGGATCCTCCAGAACCAGCGCGGAGCGGTCGTCGCCCACGCCGTACGACGCGACACCGACGCCGTCATCTGCCGGCTGCGCTTCCGCATCACGGACGAGGTGACGTGAGACCGCGCTCCCGCCTCGCGGCCCTCGTGCTCTCAGGTGAGGGCGGAGGGCGGCAGTTCCCCGTTGGCGGGTGGGGTGTCGGCCGGGGTGCGGAGGGTCAGGACCATGGTGAGGCCGCCGCCGGGGGTGTCCTCGGCCGTGAGGGTGCCGCCGATGGCCTCCGTGAAGCCGCGGGCGACCGCGAGGCCGAGCCCCACGCCCGCGCCGCGGGGCGCGTCGCCGTGCCGTTGGAAGGGTTCGAAGATCCTCTCCTTGGCCTCGTCGGGGACTCCGGGCCCGCGGTCCACGACCCGGAGCTCGACGCGGTCGAGCAGGGAACTCGCGCAGACGTGGACGGGCTGGCCGTGCGGGCTGTACTTGACGGCGTTCTCGACGATGTTGGCCACGACCCGTTCGAGGAGCCCGCGGTCGACGGCGACCATCGGAAGGGTCTCCGGGATGTCGAGTTCGACGCTGTCGTCGGGCAGGCCGCCCAGCGCCATCGGGACGATCTCGTCGAGGTCGGTCTCGCGGATGAGCGGGACGACGGAGCCCGTGTTCAGCCGGGACATGTCGAGGAGGTTCCCGATGAGCGCGGCGAGGCGGTCCGCGCCCTCCTCGATGCCTTCGAGGAGACCGGCCCTGTCCTCCTCGGACCAGTCGACGTCGTCGGAGCGCAGTGAGGTGACCGAGGCCTTGATGCCGGCCAGCGGTGTGCGCAGGTCGTGGCTGACGGCGGCGAGCAGGGCCGTACGGATGCGGTTGCCCTCGGCGAGTTCCCGGGCCCGCCCGGCCTCGTCGACCAGGCGCTGGCGGTCGAGCACGACGGCTGCCTGGGCGGCGAACGCGCCGAGGACGCGGCGGTCCTCGGCGGGCAGGACCCGCCCGGAGAGGGCCAGGGCCATGTTCTCGCCGATCGGCATGTCGACGTCGGCTTCCTCGGGCCGGGTCACCGGGTGGGCGCCGACGGCGGCGGCCGTGGTCCAGGGCTCGACCTCACCGGCCCGCTCCAGGAGGGCGACGGACCGCATGGTGAAGGTCTCGCGGAGGCGTTCGAGGAGCGCGTCGAGGGAGTTCTCGCCGCGCAGGACGCTGCCCGCGAGGAAGGAGAGGATCTCGGATTCGGCGCGCAGCCGGGCGGCCTGGTGGGTGCGGCGGGCGGCCAGGTCGACGACGGAGGCCACGGACACGGCCACACCGACGAAGATCGAGATGGCGACGATGTTGCGGGGGTCGGAGACGGTGAGCCGGTGGAGCGGCGGCGTGAAGAAGTAGTTCAGCAGCAGGGAGCCGAACGCGGCCGACGCGAGCGCGGGCAGCAGTCCGCCGAGCAGCGCGGCGGCGACGGTGAAGGTGAGGAACAGCAGCATGTCGTTCGCGAGCCCGAGCTCGGGAAGGACCTGGCTGAGCAGCAGGGTGAGCAGGGCGGGGCCGGCCACACCGGTCGCCCAGCCCCAGATGATCCGGGAGCGGCCCAGCCGGGCACCGCGCGCGAGCGGCAGGCGGCGGCCCTTGGCCGCGGCGTCGTGCGTGACCATGTGGACGTCGATGTCCGGTCCGGACTCGACGGCCACGGTGGCGCTGACGCCCCGCCCGAACACGTACTGCCAGGGCTTGCGGCGGCTGACGCCGAGGACGATCTGGGTGGCGTTGACGCCGCGCGCGAACTCCAGCAGGGCGTGCGGGACGTCGTCGCCTATGACGTGGTGGAAGGTGCCGCCGAGGTCCTCGACCAGGGTGCGCTGGACGGCGAGTTCCTTGGGGGAGGCGGAGGAGAGGCCGTCGCTGCGGGCGATGTAGACGGCGAGCACCTCGCCGCCCGCGCCCTTCTCGGCGAGCCGGGCGGCGCGCCGGATCAGCGTACGGCCCTCGGGGCCGCCGGTGAGGCCGACGACGATCCGCTCCCGGGCCTGCCAGGTGGAGCGGATGCCGTGCTCGCCGCGGTACTCCTGGAGGTACTCGTCCACGCGGTCGGCGACCCACAGCAGCGCGAGCTCGCGCAGCGCGGTCAGGTTGCCGGGGCGGAAGTAGTTCGACAGGGCCGCGTCGACCTTGTCGGGCTTGTATATGTTGCCGTGCGCCATCCGGCGGCGCAGGGCCTGCGGAGACATGTCGACCAGCTCGATCTGGTCGGCGCGCCGCACCACCTCGTCCGGAACGGTCTCGCGCTGGCGCACCCCGGTGATGGTTTCCACGACGTCGCCGAGGGACTCCAGGTGCTGGATGTTGACCGTCGTGACGACGTCGATGCCGGCCTGGAGGAGCTCTTCGACGTCCTGCCAGCGCTTGGTGTTGCGCGAGCCCGGGACGTTGGTGTGCGCGAGCTCGTCCACGAGGACCACGGCCGGGCGGCGTGCGAGCGCCGCGTCCACGTCCATCTCCGTGAAGACGGTGTCCCGGTACTCGATCTCGCGCCGCGGGATCATCTCCAGGCCGTGCAGCATCACTTCGGTGCGCGGCCGGTGGTGGTGCTCGACGAAGCCGACGACGCAGTCGGTGCCGCGTTCGGTCCTGCGGTGGGCCTCGGAGAGCATCGCGTACGTCTTGCCGACGCCCGGGGCCGAGCCGAGGTAGATCCGGAGCTTTCCGCGTCTCATGTGATGCCGGCTTCTCGTTCTGCTCGATGTGCTGTGTCTGTGTTGGTGTTGGTGTTGGTGTTGGTGGCTGTCAGGGCTCGAAGCGGTAGCCCATGCCCGGTTCCGTGATCAGGTACCGGGGGTGGGAGGGATTCGCCTCCAGCTTGCGCCGCAGCTGGGCCATGTAGACCCGCAGGTAGTTGGTGTGCTCCGAGTAGGTCGGCCCCCAGACCTCCAGGAGCAGCCTGCGCTGGGAGACGAGGTGCCCGGGCTTGGCGATCAGCAGCTCCAGCAGGTGCCACTCGGTCGGGGTCAGCCGGACGGTGTGGCCACCGCGCACCACCTTCCTGGCGGCCAGGTCGATGGTGAACTCGTCGGTCGCGATCCCCGAGATCCCGGCCGGGGAAGCGGGCGCTTCCTGTCGGCGGGTGGCGGCGCGCAGGCGCGCCAGCAGCTCGTCCATGCTGAACGGCTTGGTCACGTAGTCGTCCGCGCCGGCGTCCAGGGCCCGGATCTTCTCCTCGGAGGTGTGCCGCGCGGAGAGGACCAGGATCGGGACGTGGCTCCAGCCGCGCACACCCCTGATCACCTCCACGCCGTCCATGTCCGGCAGACCGAGGTCCAGGAGGATGGCGTCCGGTGTGCGGGCCGCCGCGAGCCGGAGCGCCATGGCGCCGTCCCCGGCTTCCACGACCTCGAACTTCCTGGCCTGGAGATTGATCTTCAGCGCGCGTACGAGCTGCGGATCGTCCTCCACCACGAGCACGCGTGTCATCGGTGCGGAGCCTTCCTTTCGTCACGTGCGAGCGGCCGGAGCCGGCGGGGCGACGCCTCGGGTCACACCCGGCGGCAGCCGGGGCCCGTCGCGCTCCGCCGGCTCCGGATCCGCGCCGCGGCGGCCGTCAGCTCTTGGCCAGGGCCTTGATCGCGATGTTGAGCCCCAGGACGTTGACGCGGGGTTCGCCCATGAAGCCGAGCGTGCGGCCTTCGGTGTTCTGCTCCACGAGCTCCTCGACCTGCTTGACGTCGAGGTCGTTCCGCTCGGCGACCCGGTGGACCTGGATCTTCGCGTACTCCGGGGAGATGCTCGGGTCGAGCCCGGAGCCGGAGGAGGTGACGGCGTCGGCCGGGACGTCCCGCGGGTCCACCGTGTACGAGGCCGTGGAGTTGTCCGCGATGACCGCGGCCTTGGCGTCCTCGACCATCTTGACCAGGTCCGGGTTGTCGGCGGCCTTGTTGGTGGCGCCGGAGAGGATCAGCGCGTACCGGGTGTTGACACTGTTGGACCCGAGGCCGCCCGAGGGGCGCGGCTGGAACCACTTCAGGTCCGGCTTGGCGCTCTCCTCGGGGTCGTCCGGGTTCCGCTTGGGGAGGTCGTAGGTCTGTCCGATGAGGGAGGACCCGACGACGGCGCCGCTCTTGTCCTTGGTCTCGGAGCCGTTGGCGTTGGCGTGGAAGGCGACCTGGGCGATGCCGGTCACGGCCAGCGGGTAGAGGACGCCGCACAGGACCGTCAGGACCAGGAGTGCCCGCAGGCCCGCGCCGATCAGCCGTGCGGTGTTGCCGACAGAGTTGTTCATGGCGGGTATCAGCCGATTCCGGGAATGAGGGTGATGAGCATGTCGATGAGCTTGATGCCGATGAACGGGGCGATGAGGCCGCCGAGTCCGTAGATCCCGAGGTTGCGGCGGAGCATCTTGTCGGCGCTCGTCGGCTTGTACTGGACGCCCTTCAGGGCGAGCGGCACGAGCGCGATGATGATGAGCGCGTTGAAGACGACCGCCGAGAGGATCGCGGAGTTCGGTGAGTGCAGGCCCATGACGTTGAGCTTGTCGAGGCCCGGGTAGACCACGGCGAACATGGCCGGGATGATCGCGAAGTACTTCGCGACGTCGTTGGCGATCGAGAAGGTGGTCAGGGCCCCTCGGGTGATGAGGAGCTGCTTGCCGATCTCGACGATCTCGATGAGCTTGGTGGGGTTGGAGTCCAGGTCCACCATGTTCCCGGCCTCCTTGGCGGCCGAGGTGCCGGTGTTCATCGCCACGCCCACGTCCGCCTGGGCCAGGGCCGGGGCGTCGTTCGTACCGTCGCCGGTCATCGCGACGAGTTTGCCGCCCGCCTGCTCCCGCTTGATGAGGGCCATCTTGTCCTCGGGGGTGGCCTCGGCGAGGAAGTCGTCGACACCGGCCTCCTCCGCGATCGCCTTCGCGGTCAGCGGGTTGTCGCCCGTGATCATGACGGTCTTGATGCCCATGCGGCGCAGTTCGTCGAACCGCTCGCGCATGCCCTCCTTGACGACGTCCTTGAGGTGGATGACGCCCAGGATCCGGGCGCCCTTCTCGTCCTCGACGGCGACCAGCAGCGGCGTGCCGCCGGCCTCGGAGATCCGGTTGGCCAGGACGTCGGCGTCGGCGGCGATCTGACCGCCCCGCTCCGTCACCCACGCGATGACCGAACCGGCAGCTCCCTTACGGGTCTTCTTGCCGTCCACGTCGACGCCCGACATCCGGGTCTGGGCGGTGAACTCCACCCAGGTGGCCTGCGCGAGCTCGCCCTGGTGGCGTTCGCGCAGCCCGTACTTCTCCTTCGCGAGGACGACGATCGACCGGCCCTCGGGGGTCTCGTCCGCCAGGGAGGAAAGCTGCGCGGCGTCGGCCAGTTCGGCAGCCGTGGTGCCCTTGACGGCCACGAACTCCGAAGCCTGCCGGTTGCCCAGCGTGATCGTGCCCGTCTTGTCGAGCAGCAGCGTGGAGACGTCGCCCGCCGCCTCGACGGCCCGGCCGCTCATCGCCAGGACGTTGCGCTGGACCAGCCGGTCCATGCCGGCGATGCCGATGGCGGAGAGCAGGGCGCCGATGGTGGTCGGGATCAGGCAGACCAGGAGCGCGGTCAGGACGATCATCGACTGCTTGGCGTCGGCGTAGATCGCGAACGGCTGGAGGGTGACGACGGCCAGCAGGAAGACGATGGTGAGGGACGCCAGCAGGATGTTGAGGGCGATCTCGTTGGGCGTCTTCTGCCGGGCCGCGCCCTCCACGAGCGCGATCATGCGGTCGATGAAGGTCTCGCCCGGCTTCGTCGTGATCTTCACGACGATCCGGTCGGAGAGGACCTTCGTACCGCCGGTGACGGCCGAGCGGTCGCCGCCCGACTCCCGGATGACCGGAGCCGATTCACCCGTGATCGCGGACTCGTCGACGGAGGCGACGCCTTCGACGACGTCCCCGTCGCCCGGGATGATGTCGCCCGCCTCGCAGACGACCAGGTCACCGATCCTGAGGTCGGTGCCGGGCACGGACTCCTCGGCCGATCCGGCCGAGGAGTCCGTGCCCGTCAGCCGGCGGGCGACGGTGTCGGTCTTGGCCTTGCGCAGGGTGTCGGCCTGCGCCTTGCCGCGGCCCTCGGCCACGGCCTCGGCGAGGTTGGCGAAGATCGTGGTCAGCCACAGCCAGGCGGTGATCGCCCAGCCGAACCAGTCCGTCGGGTCCGAGACCGCCAGGAAGGTGGTGACCACCGAACCGACGAGGACCACGAACATGACCGGGGACTTGACCATGATGCGCGGGTCGAGCTTCCTCACCGCGTCGGGGAAGGACTTCAGCAGGGCCTTGGGGTCGAACAGCCCGCCCCCGACGCGCCCTGCCGCGGGCTTGTGTCCGGTGGGCTGGTCCTCGTGCGGAGCACGGGTTGGGGTGATGGTGCTCATGAGGCGAGCCCTTCGGCAAGCGGACCCAGCGCCAGCGCCGGGAAGTAGGTCAGACCGGTGATGATGAGGATCGTGCCGACGAGCAGGCCCGCGTAGAGCGGCTTGTCGGTACGCAGGGTGCCCGCGGTCTCGGGGACCGGCTTCTGCTCGGCCAGCGAGCCGGCCAGCGCCAGCACGAAGACCATGGGCAGGAAGCGGCCGAGCAGCATGGCGATGCCGATGGTGCTGTTGAACCACTGGGTGTCGGCGTTCAGGCCCGCGAAGGCGGAGCCGTTGTTGTTGGCGCCCGAGGTGTAGGCGTAGAGGATCTCGGAGAAGCCGTGCGCGCCCGGGTTGGCCATCGAGTCGCCCGGCGTGGGCAGCGCCATCGCCGCGGCGGTGAAGCACAGGACCAGGGCGGGCGTGATGAGGATGTAGCAGGCGGCCAGCTTGATCTGCTGGGTGCCGATCTTCTTGCCCAGGTACTCGGGGGTGCGGCCGACCATCAGGCCGGCGATGAACACCGCGATGATCGCCATGATCAGCATGCCGTAGAGACCGGATCCCACACCGCCGGGCGCGATCTCGCCGAGTTGCATGCCCAGCAGCTGGATGCCACCGCCCAGGCCCGTGTACGAGGAGTGGAAGGAGTTCACCGCGCCCGTCGAGGTCAGGGTCGTGGCGACCGAGAAGATCGCGGAGGCGCCGATGCCGAACCGGGTCTCCTTGCCCTCCATCGCCCCGCCCGCGGCCTGGAGGGCCGGCCCGTGGTGGGCGAACTCGGTCCACATCATCAGCGCGGTGAAACCGATCCAGATGAGGCCCATGGTGGCGAGGATCGCGTAACCCTGGCGCAGGTTGCCGACCATCCGGCCGAAGGTGCGGGTGAGGGCGAAGGGGATGAGCAGGATCAGGAAGATCTCGAACAGGTTCGAGAAGGGGGTGGGGTTCTCGAAGGGGTGGGCCGAGTTGGCGTTGAAGTAGCCGCCGCCGTTCGTGCCCAGCTCCTTGATGACCTCCTGCGAGGCCACCGCCCCGCCGTTCCATTGCTGGGTCCCGCCCGTGAACTGGCCGACCTCGTGGATGCCGGCGAAGTTCTGGATCGCACCGCAGGCGACGAGGACCAGCGCGCCCACGACGGACAGGGGCAGCAGGATGCGGACGGTGCCGCGCACCAGATCCGCCCAGAAGTTGCCGAGCTCCCCGGTGCGGGAGCGCGCGAAGCCCCGTACGAGGGCCACCGCGACGGCCATGCCGACGGCGGCGGAGACGAAGTTCTGGACCGCCAGGCCGCCGGTCTGCACGACGTGGCCCATGGCCTGCTCGCCGTAGTACGACTGCCAGTTGGTGTTGGCCACGAAGGACGCGGCGGTGTTGAAGGCCTGGTCCGGGTCTATCGCGGAGAACCCGAGCGACCCGGGCAGGATCCCCTGCGCCCGCTGGAGGGCGTAGAGGAACAGGACGCTCACGGCGGAGAACGCCAGGACGCCGCGCAGATAGGCGGGCCAGCGCATCTCGGCCGACGGGTTGGCGCCGACGGCCTTGTAGATCCACTTCTCCGGCCCGTAGTGCCTCTCGGAGGAGTAGACCCGGGCCATGTAGTCGCCGAGGGGTCGGTAGGCCAGTGCGAGCGCGGCGATCAGCGCGAGCAGCTGGAGCACACCAGCGGTTACGGGGCTCATGTCGGTACTCAGAACCTCTCCGGATACACAAGGGCGAGGATGAGGTAACCCAGCAGGGAGACCGCGACCAGCAGGCCGACGATGTTCTCGATGCTCACAGCTTGGTCACCCCCTTGGCGATGAGAGCCACCAGCGCGAAGACCGCGACCGTGGTGACGACGAAGGCCAGATCGGCCACCGTGAGCTCCTGAATGAAGTGATGAAAATGGGTTTCGGCCAAGTCGGCCGAAGATGAGCAAACCGTGGGTCGGGCCGGGCGTTAAGACCCTTTGACGGACTCCATACGGGTGCCGCGGAACTCTTGACGCCGCCCATACGGGAACGCGGTGCGGTGGGCCCGGTGGCCTCCGGGGACCTGCGCGAGGGCGGTGTGCTGCCCCCTGCCCGGACACGCACGTCGGACACGGCGGCGGCGGGGTTCCGCCTTCTCCGGGAGTGCGTCCATTACGCCAGCGGAGGGGTCCGCGTTAAGGACACGTCAGGATTCGCTCAGCTGCGGGCATAAGGGATCAGCCTGCGTACGCTTGCTCAGCCGTCGGTGCCGATGGCTGATTCTTTGCCGTACGACAGGAGCTCCCCACGATGGCCACCCCTGCCCGCTCCTCGCGCCTGAGCGCGTGGATGCTGGAAGGCTTGACCGCCCAGACGAGTTCGCCCGCAGCCAAGGAGGCGGCTGCCCAGCCCCACGGCCGGCCGTGGTGGCGGGTCATGTGCCTGACGGGTCTGGACTACTTCTCCACCCTCGGCTACCAGCCCGGCATCGCGTTCCTGGCGGCGGGTCTGCTGTCGCCGCTGGCGACCATCGTGCTCGTGCTGCTGACCCTGTTCGGCGCGCTGCCCGTGTACCGGCGGGTGGCCGAGGAGAGTCCGCACGGCGAGGGTTCCATCGCCATGCTGGAGCGCCTGCTCACGTTCTGGAAGGGGAAGCTGTTCGTCCTGACCCTGCTCGGGTTCGCGGCGACCGACTTCCTCATCACCATCACCCTCTCGGCGGCGGACGCCACCGCGCACATGGTGGAGAACCCGCACCTCACCAGCACCCTGCACGGCCACGAGGTACTGATCACCCTGATCCTGATCGCGCTCCTGGGCGGGGTGTTCCTGAAGGGGTTCAGCGAGGCCATCGGAGTGGCGGTGGTCCTGGTCTTCACCTACCTCGGCCTGAACGTCGTCGTGGTGGCGGTCGGGCTGTGGAACGTGTTCAGCGAGCCGCAGGTCATCACCGACTGGACGACCGCGCTGACCGCCGAGCACGGCAACCCCTTCATGATGATCGCCATCGCCCTCGTCGTGTTCCCGAAGCTCGCGCTCGGCCTGTCGGGGTTCGAGACGGGCGTGGCGGTCATGCCGCACGTGAAGGGCGGTCCCGACGACACCGAAGCGAAGCCCGCCGGCCGGATCCGCGGTGCCAAGAAGCTGCTGACCACGGCCGCCGTGATCATGAGCATCTTCCTGATCTGCTCCAGCCTGATCACGACCCTGCTGATCCCCGCCGATCAGTTCCAGCCAGGGGGCGAAGCCAACGGCCGCGCGCTCGCCTACCTGGCCCACGAATACCTCGGTTCCGCCTTCGGCACCGTCTACGACATCTCCACGATCCTCATCCTCTGGTTCGCCGGCTCCTCCGCGATGGCCGGACTGCTCAACCTGATGCCGCGCTACCTGCCCCGCTACGGCATGGCCCCGCAGTGGGCCCGCGCCCTGCGCCCGATGGTGATCGTGTTCACCCTCATCGCGTTCCTCGTCACCTGGATCTTCGACGCCGACGTCGACGCCCAGGGCGGCGCCTACGCCACCGGTGTCCTCGTCCTGATCACCTCGGCGGCCGTCGCCGTCACCATCGCCGCCCGCCGGGCCGGGGAACGCGGCTGGACGATCGGCTTCGGTGTCATCTCCGCCGTCTTCGTCTACACCACCGCCGTCAACGTGGCCGAACGCCCGGACGGCGTGAAGATCGGCGCCTGCTTCATCGCGGGCATCATGGCGCTCTCCCTCCTCTCCCGCCTGGCCCGTGTCTTCGAGCTGCGCGTGACCCACCTCGAATTCGACGACATGGCCGCGAGGTTCGTCCGGGACACCGCCAACCGCACCATCCGCCTCATCGCCAACGAGCCCGACAACCGTGACAAGGCCGAGTACCGCGACAAGGTCGAACAGATCAGGGCCGACAACGACATCCCGGCCGGTGACGACCTCCTGTTCGTCGAAGTCACCGTCCTGGACCCCTCCGAGTTCGAATCCGGACTGCGGGTCCGGGGCGAGGTGCTGCACGACCGCTACCGCGTCCTGACCGTGGAGAGCTCCACGGTCCCCAACGCCCTCGCCGCGCTCCTCCTCCACATCAGGGACGAGACGGGCCAGCGCCCCCACATCTACTTCGAGTGGACCGAGGGCAACCCGATGGCCAACTTCTTCCGCTTCTTCCTCTTCGGGCAGGGAGAGGTCGCACCCGTCACCCGCGAGGTCATCCGCGAGGCCGAACCGGACCGGGACCGCCGCCCCCACGTCCACGCCGGCTGACGTCGACAGGAACTAGTCGCCGATGTCCCGGCTGCGGAAGTCGGCGAGGGTCTCACGGCGCATGAGCAGGCGGGCCCCGCCGTTGTCGACCGCGACGACCGGCGGCCGCCCGACCAGGTTGTAGCCGGATGCCATCGACAGCTGGTAGGCGCCCGCGACCGGTACGGCGAGCAGGTCGCCGGGGCGGACGTCCCCGGGCAGTTCCACATCGGCGGCCAGGACGTCGCCGGCTTCGCAGTGCCTGCCGACCACCGTGGCGACGCACGGCTCCGCGGCCGAGCGGCGGCCGACGAGGCGGGGCGCGTACCGGACCCCGTACAGGGCGGGGCGGGGGTTGTCGCTCATGCCGCCGTCGACGGCGACGAACACGCGGTCGCCGGTGCGTTTCACGGCGAGGACCCGGTAGAGCGCCACCCCGGCGGGTCCGGCGACGGCCCGGCCGGGCTCGATGGTGAGCCGGGGCACGGCCAGCCCGGCCGCCGCGCAGCTCTCCACGAGCGCGGTACGCAGCCGGCGGGCCAGGGCCGTGAGGTCCAGCGCGGGCTCACCGGGGCGGTAGGCGATGCCGTGGCCCCCGCCCATGTCCAGCTCGGGCAGGACGACTCCGTGGGCGTCGCGGATACGGGCCATCAGGCCGACCATGCGGCGCACGGCTGCGAGGTACGGCTTGACCTCGGTGATCTGGGAGCCGATGTGGCAGTGCAGGCCCGTCAGTTCGAGCTGCGGCTGGCCCAGGACGCGGGCGATGGCGTGCTGGGCCGAGCCGTCGGTGAGGGACAGGCCGAACTTCTGGCCGTCCGTACCGGTGCGGATCTTCTCGTGGCCGCCGGCCGTGATGCCCGGCACCACCCGGACCATCACCTTCTGCGAACCGCCCGTACCCACCATCGCGGCCAGCCGGGCGATCTCGGACGGGCCGTCGATGACGATGCGGCCCACCCCCAGCCGCAGCGCCGCCTCGATGTCGTGCGGTGACTTCGCGTTGCCGTGCAGGACCATGCGCTCCGGCGGGAAGCCCGCGGTGACGGCGAGTTCGAGTTCGCCCGCCGAGCACACGTCCAGCCCGAGGCCCTCCTCGTCGACCCAGCGGACCATCGCCCGGGACAGGAACGCCTTGGCGGCGTACAGGACGTCGGCGTCGGGGAAGGCGTCGCGGTACGTGCGGCAGCGGGCCCGTACCTCGCCCTCGTCCAGCACGTACACCGGCGTGTCGAAACGGTCGGCTATCTCGGCGAGCGGCACCCCGCCGACGGAGAGCCCCCCGTGCGGCAGCCGGCCGGTGGAGGCCGGCCAGACGGACAGGTCGTCCGAGTCCGCGGCGGCCCGGGACAGTGCGGTGATGGTCATGGAGTCCCCTCAGGCGGTGCGGGCCGCGACGCGGTCCGGCCGGCGGGTGGTGGCGACGGCCGCGGGTGCCGAAAGCATCGGGTCGATGGTGATCAGAGCGGCGCCGAGCGGATCGCACAGCTCCCGCAGCACGGACTCGGACAGCCGGATGTACCCCTGTCCCGCGCCGAGGGTCGAGACCAGCCGCTCCCTGCGGGTGAAGCCCACGGCGGTTCGCGCCCCCAGCGGGGTGCGGAACAGCCGGATCACCGCCGCGGCCGCGTCACCCGGCCGGACGGGCACGTACAGGAGTCCGGCCGGGATCCGTTCTTCGGGCTCGGGGTCTTCTTCGTACTGAAACAGGCACATGGCGCTCTCCCTGGGGGAACCACGAACGACGGATGACGCCCCGGGTGCGGGGAGGCAGGCCCGGGGCACGCGATCGAAGCTATCCCCGCCCCGGCACCTCCCGCGTCGCTCCCTGACGCCACCTTGACGGGCAACGGCCCACTCCATACACGTCACTGACGGACCCGGGGCGCGGCATCAAGGACGCGTACGGGTTTCCGGCTCCGGCGTCAGAGAGGCATCAGCGAAGCCCCCGCGCGACCGGCCGCGGCCGTTCCATGGAGGGCGAAGGACGACGAGGAAAGCAGGAGGGGTGGGGCGACGGTGCGAGGACGAGTGGTGGCGGGTACGTGCGGATCCCTCGGGAGCCTGACGGCGCTGCACCGGGCGGCCGCCGAGGCCCGGGCGCGGGACGCGGAGCTGTGGGTCGTACTGGCCTGGCAGGCGCCCCTCGGCGGCCCGGCCTCCCGGACCGCCGGTGGCGGAACGCCCCTGCTCGCGGGCTGCCGCGACGCGGCGGTCGAACGGCTGCGGGACGTCCTCGCCGCCGCCTTCGGCGACGGCCCGCCGGGCGTGACCCTGGCCGGCCTGACGGTCCGGGGAACCCCGGGTGCGGCCCTGGTCGACACCGTCCGCGACACCGGGGACCTCCTCGTCGTCGGTACGGGCTCCCGCACCCCGCTGCTGCGCGCCCTGCGCCCGTCGGTGTCCCGATACTGCCTGGCCCACGCCCCCTGCCCGGTCCTCGCGGTGCCGCCCAGCCCCCTCCAGGCCGACCTGGACGCGGTGCACCGGCGCATCGCGTGGCGCCGGCCCCTGCACGCCGAGGACCTGGCCGGATGAGCGCCCCGTCGGCGCGGACCCCCAGCCCTTTCGTGATACCGCCGTATCAACATCATGGTACGGTCGTATTACGAACAACGGATCCCTCCGGAGGTGCCCCGTGCCCGAGAACACGGCCCGCGTACGACGCGACATCGGCCACTACGTGAACGACGAGCTGCGCGATCGCTACTTCGCCGCCGGCGACGCGCTCTACGCGATGGGCGCGCCGATCCGCTCCGAGAGGGACGTCGAGACGAGCTTCGGCACCACACACGTCTACCGTTACGGCCCCACCGACCCCGCCGCGGAGTCCCGCACCCCGATCGTGCTGATCCACGGCTCCGGCGGATGCTCCGCCCAGTGGTACCCCAACACCCGCGCGCTCAGCGCCGAACGCCCCGTGTACGCCCTCGACACCCCCGGCGACCCCGGACGCAGCGTCCAGCGCGAGCCCATGTGGCAGCCGGAGCGGGCCGCCCAGTGGATGGACGAGGCCCTCGACGCGCTCGGCCTCGACCGTGTCCACCTCGTCGGCTCCTCCTACGGCGGCTGGCTGGTCATCAACCAGGCGCACCTGCGGCCCGGGCGGCTCGCTTCCGTCACCGCGCTCGACCCGGGCGGCCTGGAGAAGGTGGGGCTGCGGTTCTTCGTCTGGATCTTCGCCAGCCTCTTCGCCACCTACGCCCCGAAGTCCTGGCGGCCCCGCCTCGCGGCCTGGCTGGAGCAGCCGGTCATCGTCGTGCCCGAGCTGCGCACGTGGATCCAGGCCGGGGTGCGCGCCTTCCGGATCCGCCGCCCCGCGCCCCTGCCGCTGTCGGACGCGGAACTGGGTTCCATCCGGACGCCGTTCTACCTGGTCATGGGCAAGCGCAGCCTGCTCGTGCACCCGAAGCGCCAGCTGGAGCGCGTACCGCGCGTGATACCGGGGGCCCGTGCCGAGATCGTCGCCGCGACCGGGCACGGACCGCAGATCGACCACCCCGAACTGGTCAACGCCCGGATGCTGGGCTTCATGGAGGACGTGGACTCCCTCGCCCCGGCCGCCGGCCCGGGCGCCTGACGGAAGGGAACGGTGACCTGCCGACAGCCGAAGAGGACCTGCGCGACAGCACGCCGTGAACCCCGATGAGGGGCGTTGCCAGGGTGTGGTGCGGCCTGGTTGGCCGGCCGGGTGGCGGCCAGACTCGGCCGGGCGGAGTCATCCGCTTCGAACGAGGAGTAGGCAGGCATGAGGAACGAATCCAAGGTCGTGGCCATCACCGGAGCCAGCAGCGGGATCGGGGAGGAGACGGCCCGGCGGCTGGCCGGGGACGGCCACCGGTTGTTGCTGGGCGCGCGGCGCACCGACCGGCTCGACGCGCTCACCCGGGAGATCAACGAGGCGGGCGGCACCGCGGCGTTCCAGCGCCTGGACGTCACTGACGCCGCCGACGTACGGGCCTTCGTGGCCGCCGGCCGGGAGCGATACGGCCGGGTGGACGTGATGGTCAACAACGCCGGGGTGATGCCGCTCTCGCCGCTGGACGCCCTGAAGGTCGACGAGTGGGACCGGATGATCGACGTGAACGTACGGGGCGTGCTGCACGGGATCGCCGCCGCCCTGCCCGTGATGCGCGCCCAGGGCGGCGGGCACTTCGTGAACGTCGCCTCCGTCGGCGCGTACGAGGTGTCACCCACCGCGGCCGTTTACTGCGCCACCAAGTTCGCCGTCCGCGCCATTTCCGAGGGGCTGCGCCAGGAGTCGGACGGCTCCGTCCGGGTCACTCTGGTCTCCCCGGGGGTGACCGAGTCCGAGCTGGCCGAGGGGATCTCCGATCCCGCCGCGAGGGAGGCCATGAAGGCCTACCGCGCCGTGGCGCTGCCGGCGTCCGCGATCGCCGGGGCCATCGCCTACGCCGTCGCCCAGCCGGCCGGGGTCGACGTCAACGAGATCGTCGTACGTCCCGCCGCGAGCGCGCAGTGACCGCGGGCGGCGACGCGGCGGCCGGCCGGCGTCAGTGTTCGCCGCCGTGGAAGACGCAGCCGACCGTGGCGCCGCCGGCCATGCTGACCACGCCCACCGCCGGATCGGTGCTGCCCCGTACGAAACCTCCGGCGTACCCGTCGTCGCCGTCGCCGCGCGCGCCCAGGTAGATGCCCCAGTTGAGGAAGAGCTCCTGAGAGCCGCCGGCGCTGTCGGGGAACGGCTCGGAGGCGGGACGTACCCGGCGCTGGAGCACGAACGGGCCGTCCATCGCCGAGGAGACCTCGCGCTCCCACTCCGCCGGGTCCGCCGTCCAGCCGGCGACGATGCCCTTGCCGCCGTGCAGCAGCGTCGGCTTCAGGATCAGCTCGTGCTGGTGGGCCAGGGCGTGGGAGAGCGTGTCGACCGGCGAGCCGGCCCGGTCCGTGGTGCGGGGGCGCACGTACCGGGTCCAGGGCAGGAGCCGGTCGATGCACGCCAGTTCGGCGGCATCGAAGAGGTCGCGGTGCCGCTCGTCGGAGAGCATCGCCAGGGTGCCCTTGTTCCCGTACAGTTCGGCGTCCAGCCGGCTGAACAGCCCCACCCCGCCCTGCTCGACCGCGACCAGCAGCGGCTCCAGCAGGGCCGCCGAGGCGGGGTCGGTGAGGTCCTCGGGCAGGAAGTACCGGAAGACGACGTCGACGGCCCGGCCCGAGACCGTGGGACGGCCGTTCGGGTACGTGAACTCGCCGAGGTCGCAGGCGATCCCCTCGACTCCGTAGTCGGCCAGCTTCGCGGCGAACACCTTGAGCCGGGGCCCCACGACGGCGAAGTTGTCCACCGTGTCCACCACGGCGACGACGGGCGCCCGGTCGCTAGGGAGGGCCGCGGCGCATTCGGCGTACATGGTCCGCACCATGCGGCCCAGCGTGTCCTGGTAGCGGAGCGCGTGCCGCCGTACGAACTCCTCAAGCGGGGGATACGCCAGCATCGCCCGGTTGATGTCCGCGTTCTCGAAGCCGCCGAGCGCGCTGGTGATGTTGAATTCGAGGAGTTTGAACTCCGCACCGTCGTGATAGAGGTCGGCCCGCCCCAGCGGGAGGAGCGATCCGGTCCGGGCGCTGCGCGTGATCAGCGCGGATTGCAGCGGATCCATGCCGACCGCCGCGGCCAGTGCGGTCAGGCTGCCGCCGAACACCCGCTCCGGCAGCGAGCGCAGCAGTCCGTAGACCGTGTGGAGGTCCTCGACGACCGTGCGGCGCTCGGGCTCGCTGAGGAAGGCGGGGCCGTTCAGGAACCGGTCCTGGTACGCCAGCGCGAGCGTGGCCGACTCCCGGGCGGCGGCCGTCGGGTGGTCCGCCGAGGGGTGCCGCGCGAGCTCCTCCCCGTACGCGCGGCCCAGCCGCGATCTGGGCGCCTTGGGCAGGCTCGTGGTCGTCATTGCGTGTCCTTTCGAAGCGGAACGCGCCGCCGGGTCAGTCCGTGTCCGCCGGTCGCGGGGCCTGTGCGGTGCTCTGCTCGGTGCTCTGCTCGGCGCGGGTGATCCACTGGCGGCGGGCGCCCACGAGGAGCGCCACCGCGACGAGGGCCATGGCGACCGCCCCGACGCCGAACACGGCGCGGGTGCCGATTTCGGCGGCGACGATGCCGCCGGCCGCCGCACCGACGGGCAGCCCGCCCCAGGCGACGAGCCGGTACACGCTGTTGGCCCGCCCGAGCAGGTGCTGCGGCACCAGGGTCTGCCGCAGCACGACCACGACGACGTTCCACGTCACCGTCCCGCAGGCGAAGATCGCGAGGGCCGCGCCGGCCGCGTACACCGAGGGCACGGCGGCCAGGATCGTCTCGCTCGTGGCGATCAGCACGGCGGTGGCGACCAGCGCGCCTTCCCGGCCCAGGCGTTCGGTGAGTGCGGGGGCGAACCGTGAGGACACGACGGCCCCGACGGCTTGGCAGGCGAGCAGGGCGCCGTACCCGAACGGGCCCAGGTGGAGTTCCTTGCCGCTGTACACCACGAGCACGGCGAGCATCGCGTTCCCGGCCAGGTTGATCAGGCAGGAGATCAGCGCGAGGCTGCGCAACAGGTGGTGCGAGAAGAGCCACTTGGCGCCGGCCAGCATCTCCGACAGCACGCCGGCCCTGGCCGGTGCGGGCTCGATCGGCCGGGTGCCGCGGATGCGGCTCACCAGTACGGCGGAGCACAGGAAGGTGGCGGCGTCCACGCCGAACGGCAGGGCCACGGCCACACCGAACATCAGCGCGCCGAGGAGCGGGCCGATGAAACCGGTGCCGGCCTCCTGCGCGGCCATGATGCGGGCGTTGGCGGTGGCGAGCCCGGCCTGCGGGGTGATGAAGGGGACGAGCACCTGGGCGGCGTTGCGGGAGAGGACCTCGCCGACGCCGAGCAGGAACATGCACACGTAGAGCAGGGGCAGTCCGCCCCAGCCGCCGAGGATCCCGAGGGCGAGCACCGTGAGCAGGACGGCCCGGGCGATGTCGACCCGCACCATCATGGTCCGGATGTCGAGGCGGTCGACCAGCAGCCCCGCCGGGATGCCGAACAGGATGAACGGGACGGTGACGGCGACCGATGCCGCGCCGATCAGCCGGGGGTCGTCGGTCAGCCGGGTGGCGAGCAGGGGGGCGGCGGCGATCGTGGCTCCGTCGCCGAGCGAGGAGACCGCGGCGGACCACCACAGCTGGGAGAAGTCGCGCCCCAGGCGCGGCCGTTGTGAAGCGGCCCGGTCGGTCGTCGACGCGCTCATGACGCCACGTGGCAGCGCAGCAGGCAGTGCATTGCCTCCCCCTTCGATATGCGGTCCCGTTGTCGACGCGCCATCGGCCCGTCGTCGCTCGCCGAGGACCGTACGGTCAGGAGCCCGGGATTGCCGAGAATAGTCGGCGTCCGCGGTGGCGTCGAGGGAAAGATCAGCTCCGTCGGGAGACGGCGCGCCTGTCGCATCCGGTGTCCCGGGGTGGACAGGCCGTTCGCCTCCGAGGATGATCAAATTCCTTACGGGTGAGGGGGGTTGTCCCGCGCGCCGGGCCGTCGAGCCCTCCGTGGCCGCCGGGGCGTGTGGCCCGGCCTTTTCAGAAGGTGGAGAAACGATATGGCAGCACCGGACGCCGTGTCCGATCCGGACGGGACAGCGGGTGTCGAGGTCACCCGCATGTCGTTCGACGACTTCCTGGCCGTCGGCCCCCGGGGGCTGTACGAGGCCGACCGGCCCGTGGTCATCAAGCTGCCGAGCAGCGCGCAGGGACTCGGCCGGGACGAAGTGGCGGCGCGCCTGGCGGAGTTGACCGTCACCCTGTTCACCGAGCCGGGCGACAAGAACCACCCGGGGCGCTGGGAGACGCGGGACATCAAGCTCCGCGAGTTCTTCGCGGACGAGCGGCTCCTGACCAGCGCGGACACCTGGCACCGGGTGGTGTCGAACATCCGCGGCAATCCGGCCGACGTGAACGCCGTCATCGGCTTCGACGCCGAGGAGTTCTTCGGCTACGGCAAGTCCCTGTACGCGGCCAACCTGTGGATCAGCCACCGCGGCGTGTTCACCAAGAACCACTTCGACGAGTTCGAGAACTTCAACATCGCCCTTGAGGGACGCAAGCGGTTCATCATCGCTCCGCCCGGGGTGCGGGCCTACTACCCGAGGTCGGTCCTGCGCGGGTTCGGCGACAAGTCCGAGGTGGTCGACCTCGACGACGTCGACCTGAAGCGCTATCCGAGGCTGGCGGCGAAGCTCGCCCAGCGCCGTGACTTCGTCCTTGAGCCGGGCCACATGCTCTACCTGCCGCTCGGCTGGTGGCACCAGGCCGAGTCGCTGGACGAGATGAACATCAACGTCAATTTCTGGCTCAAGTCCAAGAAGATCCTCCACCGGCCGCACGTGCTCGGCGTCGCCCTGTACACGTACGCCTACCGGAGGCTCAAGGGCGTCTACAGCTACCGGCCCACCGAGGTGAACTCCTGATGAGCGAGCGCAAGACCATCACTCCCGCCCACCGGTACCGCAACAACGACCGGCTCATCGGGATCGGCAACACCTTCTGGAACACGTCCTACGAGCACGGGGTCGCCGGCATCGTCGGCGACCTCGAAGACGGCGTGTTCCACACGCCCGACGGACACGAATTCGTCAACTTCACGGTCTGCTCCTACCTGGACCTGGACACCCACCCCAAGGTCATCGACGGCGCCGTCGCCTCACTGCGCCGCTTCGGCGTACTCGACCACTGCATCCCGCGCACCCGGGTCCAGACACCGGTCCTGCTGGAGCTGGAGGAGTCGCTGGGCGAGCTGTTCGGCGCGATGGTGATCAGCGCGATCTCCACAGCGGCGGCCAGCACCGGCCTGCTCCCCGTGATCGCGTCGGGGCACCTCGGCAACGGCACCCGGCCGCTGATGGTCTTCGACAAGAACGCCCACGTCTCGATGGCCAACGCCAAGCCGAGCTGCGCCGACGAGACCGAGGTGGTGAGCTGCGGCCACCACGACCTCGACTTCCTCAAGGACATGTGCCGCACCTACGAACGCGTCTGCTACGTGGTGGACGGCTCCGACAGCCTCGGCGGCTACGCCCCCGTCCACGAGCTCGCCGAACTGCAGGAGAAGTACAACCTCCTGGTCTTCTACGACGACTCGCACTCGCTGTCCGCCTACGGCGAGCGCGGCATCGGCTACGTACGCTCCCACTCCCCGGTGCTGGACGAGCGGACCATCACCGTGGCGACGCTGAGCAAGGGCTTCGGGGCCGGCGGCACGGCGATCCTGCTCGACGGCTACCCCGAGCAGACCCGGCGGCTCATCGAGCGGTTCGCCGGTCCGCTGGGCTACTCGCAGAAGATGAACGCCGCCGCGGTCGGTGCGGCGCTCGCCTCGGCCGAGATCCACCGCACCGAGGAACTCACCCTGCTGCAGGGGCGGCTGCGGTCCAACATCGCGCTGTTCGACTCGCTGGTCGCGACCGAGCAGTCCGACAGCACGTACCCGATCCGGGTGGTGCCGATGACCGACGAGACGGTCATCGACGCCGCCAAACAGGTCTTCGCGGCCGGGTTCTACACCTCGCCGGTGTTCTTCCCGATCGTCGCCCGGGGCACCGCCGGACTGCGCGTGATGCTCCGGGCCGGTCAGAGCGAGGAGCAGATCAAGCGGCTCTGCGCGGCGCTGGTCCGGGCGGGAGCCCGCCCGGCGGCCGCGGCACCCGCGCCGGGCACGGGCGGCGAACGCCTCGCCGCACCGACGAGGGAGGGAGCGCCGGATGGACACGCATGAGGACCTCGGCACGGGAAGCGGGCACCCGTGGTTCGGCCGTCACCGGCTGCGGCCCGCAGCGCCCGCGGACACGATCCGGCGGATGCTGCGGCACGAGCTCCGGGACACCGGCTGGCCGTACCAGCGGGTCCTGCCCGCGGCGCCGATGGCGATCCCGCGCGCGTCCTACGCCGAGATCTTCCGGGTGAGCGTCGCGCTGATCGAGCTGCTGCGCCGCACCGCCCTGGAGAGCGGACCCACCACCGCCGACCGGCTGAGCGCCTACGACATGCCCGCCGCCGAGGACCGGCTGTGGGTGGGCGACCCGTTCATCGAGGAGCGGTACGCCGACTCCGTGGTCCGTCCGGACCTGGTCATCGGTCCGGACGGGCCGCGGTTCCTGGAGTTCAACGTCAGCGGCGCGCTCGGTGGCGTGGTGGAGACGCGGAGCCGGCTGGCGGTGTGGCGCAGGCTCCACGCCGACGAGGACGGCCGGACGCCGTTCCGCTCCCCGGACCCGTTCGCCGTCCGCGCGGACATGTTCCGGTCGCTCAGCGCGGAGCTCGCGCTGGCGCCGCGGGTGGCCGTCGTCGGCAGTGCCCGGGTGATCGGCGTGGAGCGGCGGTACTTCGAGATGGAGGCCGACTACTACAACAGCCACGGCCTGACCGCCCGCTTCTTCGAGCCGGAGGAGCTGCCCGAGGCGTGGGACTGCGCCCCGCACCTGCGCCATCCGGTCGGGCTGCGGAACTTCACCATCCCGGACTGGCTGGAGGTGGGCATCGACACCGCGCCGGTCCAGGACGCCCTGGACAACGGCTGCCTGCTGGTGGGCACCCAGACCTCGACCTTCCTGCACAGCAAGCTGACCATGGGGCTGCTCTCGGAGGGACGCCCCTGGATGACCGCGGCCGACCGCAGGCTCGTCGAGCGGTACCTGCCGTGGACGCGGATCCTCTCGGAGCGCAAGACCGACCGGGAGGGGCAGCCGGTCGACCTGCTCCCGTTCGTCCTGGGGAACCGGGAGCTGCTGGTGCTCAAGGCGGGCCTGGGGGAGAGCGGGAAGCAGGTCGTCATCGGCCGCGAGGTCGACCAGGCCGGGTGGGAGTCCGCCGTCGGCGCGGCCGTCGCCGGCGGCACCAGCGTGGTGCAGGCCTTCGTGGAGCCGCAGACCTGCCGGGTCTCGCTGATCGCCGACGGCTGCGACGAGCCGTACGACGCCGATGTCGCCCCGGTCCTCGGCCCCTTGGTGTTCGGCGGCCGCCCGGCCGGATTGTTCTGCCGGTTCTTCGGCGACGGCAGCGCCGGGATCGTCAGCGTCCGAGGAGGGACGAGCAGCTCCGACAACGTGATGGTGGCCATCTGACGCCGTCGCCCCCACCACCCCCGCCAGGACGCCCCGGAGGCCCGCCTCCGGGGCCGCCCCGCCGACCCCGGAGGCGCCCCCGGGCCGATCCGTCTCCGGAGCGCCCGCTGACGGCCGTGACCAGCGCGCTCAGCGCCGGGCCGTGACCGCCGCCAGGGCGTCCTTGACCTCCTGCGCCACGCGGGCCGCGTCCTCGGGGTTGTTCACCACGTCGGTGTGGTTCATGTCGATGACGAGGACCTCACTGGCCGAGTAGTGCTTGTGCACCCAGTCGTCGTAGCCGGACCACAGCGTCCGGTAGTACTCGACGAGCGCCTCGTCCTGCTCGAAATCGCGGCCGCGCAGCCCGATGCGGTACATGACCGTCTCGAAGTCCGCCTTGAGGTAGACCATGAGGTCGGGTGCCTTGCGGTACGGCAGGCCGTCGATCTCGCGCATCATCTCGCTCAGCAGTCCCTCGTACACCTGCATCTCGAGGGAGCTGATCCGGCCCAGGTCGTGGTTGACCTTGGCGAAGTACCAGTCTTCGTAGATGGACCGGTCGAGGACGTTGTCGGCCCGGTGGTACGCGTCCTTGATCGAGGCGAACCGCGTCTGGAGGAAGTAGAGCTGGAGCAGGAAGGGGTAGCGCTTGGCCTGGATCTCTTCGGGGCTCGCCGTGTAGAAGAGCGGAAGGATCGGGTTGTCTTCCACGCTCTCGAAGAAGACCTCGCTGCCCAGCTCCTTGGCGATCAGTTCGGCGACGCTCGTCTTGCCGATTCCGATCATGCCTCCGACGCAGATCACTGGCATACCTCACTTCTCCCTGGGGGTCTTCTGTTCCTGGGCCGCTGCGCGGGGCGTCCCACATCGATGAGACGCACGCCGGCGGTCACGCGATTCCCCGGGATCTTCGTGATCAGCGCCATGTGGTCCTCGTCCGGACCACGGCTCTGACCCAGGCCGCTCTCCTCGACGCGCACGGCGACGAGCCGCAGGTCCGCGGCCGTCTTGAATCTTAAGTGATGATCCGCCCCGCGCGGGCCAGAGCGGGGGGCGGCCAAGGCCGCGCGTCAGCGCCGCCCGCCGAACTCCCACGGGTGGATCTCGATGTCCGCGTAGCGCTCCACGGTCAGGACGCCGCGCGCCGTGTCGGCGTCCGGGGCCCGGACCAGCGCCGCCGTACCCAGCCAGGCGGTGGCGTCGTCGGACAGCAGCGGGCCGTACGCGATCAGGTCGTCCCGACCGGGCGGCACGGTGAGGTCGGCGGCCCCGCCCGCGCCGAGGCCGAGTACCAGGTACCGGTTGCCCCCGGTCCGGCCACCGGGGAAGTCCCACATGGTGCGCCCCAGCATGTCGCGCCAGCGGAGCAGCAGCACGTCCCGGTACACACCGGCTTGGTAGCCGGGCTCGTCGAAGGCGAACGCGCGCGCGGCGGCCGGATCGGGGAGGTCGACGATGTGCACGCTGCCGCTGGGGGCGTCGCCGCCGGGGGCGAAGGTCGGGCCCCGGGCGATCAGCTCCTTCTCGTACTGGTCCATGTAGGACCAGTGGCGTTCCAGCAGTTCCATGCGCAGGGCCTTGGAGCCGGGGCGATCGCGGTGGTAGCAGAAGAATTCCATGGTGCTGGACTCTCTCCGAGAACCGGCCGCAGATCAACGGTCCGGGGCTGGTGAATGCCGCCCGGATGCCGGGGTAGGGGGATCCGCACCAGCCCGATCGAGGAGGTCGAAGTGAGCATCGAGGACCCGTCCGGCAAACGAGCTCAGGAGATGCGCGACAAGGCGCAGGAGCTGGAGCAGGCCGCCCAGTAGGCCGCCGATCCCGCGGAGCGGCAGCGGCTCACGCAGAAGGCGCTGCGCATCCGTGAGAAGAGCGAGCAGGTGTACGGCTTCGGCGCCGGGACCATGGACCCCATGTAGCCCGGACGCGGGCGGCCGTCAGCGGACGCGGGCGGCGCTTCAGGTGGTCGCGGGAGGCTGAGCGTTGGCCACTCCGAAAGGGATGTGCACGCTCGGGGTGCCGTGCGCCGTGCCGTTCAGATGGGAGACCTGGTCGTCGAAGAAGATGTGCGGGTCGAGGGTGCGCATCACCGCCGCCTTTTCGATGCCGCCGAGGAAGAACGCGTCGTTGACCCGTAGCCCCCAGTCCTTGAGGCTCCGTATGGCGCGCTCATGGGTGGGGGCGTCCCGGGCGGTGACCAGGGACACCCGAAGACGCGGCTGATACGCGGGATCGCGGCGCCGGCGCTCCTCCTCCCGGCGCTGGATGCGGTTGACGCCCGCGAGGAAGGTGCGCAGCGGTCCCGGATCGTGGGGGGTGGCGGCCTCGCGGACCTCATGCGCGCGGAACTCGTCGAGCCCGAGGCTCTGGAAGACCCGCTCGGAGGCGTCGCTCGCCAGTACTCCGTCGAAGTCGAAGGCCATGCGGAGTTCGGGGTCGCTCTCGTCGTCGATCCGCGCCGTGTGGAGCACGTGGCCGGCCGGCAGTCCCGCCGCGACCGCGTCCCGGACGTCGGGTCCGTTGGCCGACAGGAACAACGACATGTTCAGCGCGCGCATGAACGGGTGCGAGGAACGGCCCTGCCGGAACACCGCCCGGCTGATCGGCAGGTGGTGCGCCGTGATCGACCGCATGACCCGCAGCCCGGTGTCGGGGTCGTTGCGCGAGAGGATGATGACCTCGACCAGGGGATCGGACCGGTCCGAGAGGTCGTTCAGCGACAGCAGGCGTCTGACGAAGGGGAAGGCCACCCCCTTGGCCAGGGCGTGGTCCGCGTGCGCCTCCTGGTAGGCCCGGTAGGCGTCCTCTCCTTGCTCCCGGAACACCGCGTCGCACTCGGTCAGGTCGAACAGGGCGCTGGAGGCGATCCCCACCACCAGGCGATCGGACAGGTCGTACCGCATGAAGCCCCCCCGCTGAACGTGACGGAACGATGGGGGGCTTATCGCCCTCCGGCATATGCGGAAAACGTCTGCCGAGGTGATGGGGAGGTCCCGGACGGGCCCTCGGCAGCCCCCGGGCGGTGGGCGGAGCCGCACCCAGGCGGGCGGAATCAGCCCATCCGGTTGTTGGGCTCGCGCTCGGGCGGGCGGGGGCCCTGTGATGCCTGCCGAGGTCGGGCGGCCGTGGGCCGTACGGGAGCGGCGGGAGCCGGGCGTCTGGGTTCGGCCACCCGCTCCCGCGCGCCGCATGCCGTGACGTTCCCGCACGGCGCTGGCTGGGCAGCCGGTTGGTGCTGATAGATCGTCACGTGAGGGGAACCGCGATGACCAAGGTCCTGGTGCTGCACAGCGTGTGTCTGGTGAGGTCCGGCCTCGCCGCGCTGCTGAGATCCGAAGGTGACTTCGACGTCACCTCCTCCGGCTGGCGCGCCGCCGGGCGCCAGGCGGCGTCCTTACGGCCCGACGTGGCCGTGGTGGACCTCGACTGTCCGGGGGCGTCGGCGGCCCTGCTCGCGGACGCCGGCGCCGCCCGCCCCATTCCACGCTCCACGCCCCTGCTCGTACTCGCCCGCGCCGACGCGCCCGGCTCGCTGCGGCGCGCCTTCCTGACCCAGGCGCAGGGTTACGTGGACAAGGACGGCTCGCCCGCCCGGCTGGTCCGGGCCATCGGCAGGGTCGCGGCCGGGGAACGCTCCATCGACGCCACGCTCGCCTCGGCCTTCATGGAGGCCGACCCCATGCCGCTCAGCCCGCGTGAGCTGAGCGTGCTGGCCCGGGCCGCCGAGGGCGACTCGATCGCGGAGATAGCCCGCGCCCTGCACCTCGCCAGCGGAACCGTACGGAACTACATGGCCGCCGTGACGCGGAAGACCGGCGCCCGAAACCGGATCGATGCCATCCGGATCTCCCGGCGGGCCGGCTGGGTCTGAGACCCCGGCGCCGGTTCCCCCGAAGCCCGCTTCACCCCCGCGCGTTCCACAGACCCACCAGATCCCGGTACAGGGGCGACCTGGCCGGGAGCTCCGCATGCGTGCCGCACACCGCCCGGGTCCCGTCGAGTACGAGGACCCGGTCGGCCCTGGCGGCGGAGGAGATGCGGTGGGCGACCACCACCAGGGTCCCGGGGCGCGCGGCGAGCGCCCGCTCGGCGCGTTCCTCCGTCCGGAGGTCGAGGTGGCAGGTGGCCTCGTCCAGCAGCAGCAGCGGGGCGGGGGAGAGATACGCGGCGGTGAGGGCGAGGTGCTGGCGCTCGCCCGGCGAGAGCCGGGCCGGGTCCACGGCCCCGTCCAGCCCGCCGAGCCGGTCCACGAGCCCGTCCACGCCGAGGGCGGCCGTGGCCCGCTCCACCTGGGCCCCGGATACCGGGCCGGGGCACAGGTGGGTCAGGTTCTCGCGGACCGTCCCCGTGAACACGTACGCCTGCTGGGGCAGCAGAGTCCGCCGGAGATCGGGCCCGCCCCCCTGCCCGGAGACGCCTTGCCCGGAGCCGGTCCCCTGCCCGGTGACACCCCGCGCGGAGCCCCCCTGCGCGGAGACGCCCCGCCCGGTGAGGTCCTGCGCGGAGACCTCCTGCCCGGAGACGCCCCGGGCGGGGGCACCCGCCACCCACACGGTTCCTCCGCCGGGCGGCAGCAGGCCGGCGATCAGAGCGGTGAGCGTGGACTTGCCGATGCCGCTCGGCCCCACCACGGCCAGGTGCTCGCCCGCCCCGACCGTCAGGTCGAGCCCGTCGATCACCGGCTGCGCGCGGGGCCCGTAGGCGAACCACACCCCCCGCAACTCAACGGCGACACCCGGCCCGGCCCCCACCCCCGGGGCCGAGGGCGCCGCCGGGGCCGTGGCCGGGGACGCGCCCGGGGTCGCCGCGTCCGCGCGCGCAGTTGCGCCCGCGCCCAGGGGCGGTCCCGCGTTGGCCGCCGGGGCCGTCGTCGCGGGGTCGGAGTCCGGTGGGGGGGACGGTCGCGGGGAGCAGAAGCGGTCCAGTACCACCAGCAGGCGGGTGCCCGCCGCGCCCACCGCCGTCATCAGGGCGTCCAGGGCGGGGAGCAGCGACTGCACGAGGTAGGTGAGGGCCCCGGCCACCGCGCCCGCGCTCACCCCGCGCCCGAGCAGCCACGGCGTCCCGGCCAGCAGCGCGACGACCGGCAACCGGCCGGCGACGCCCAGGGCCAGCGTGCGCAGGGCGGTCCAGCGCGCGAGGCGCCCGGTCAGCCGCTCCTGCTCGGCGATCAGCCGCTCCACCGGGGCTCCGGCGCTCGCCCCGCCGCCGCAGGCGACGACGTCGCGCAGCCCCGCCGCCAGTTCGCCGGAGCGCGCGGACAGCGCCTCGTCGGTGTCGAGCGCCGCCCGCTGCACGCCCGCCATCGGGCGCAACGTGGCCAGGAACCCTGCCGTGCCCAGGAGCAGCGCGGGCAGTACGAGGACCAGCAGGACGGGATCCAGCGCGGCCAGCCCCAGCAGCGCCCCCAGGGCGGTGAAGACGAACGACCGGGCGACCAGGACCAGTCCGGCGAAGGAGTCCCGGGCCATCTCGGTCTGCTGCGTGAGCCGGGAGACGGCACCCGCGTCACCGGCCCGACCGGGATCGGCGACGGCCCGCCCGATCGCCTGGCGTACGGAACGCCGCACCAGGCCGTCCCGCAGGGGCTCGACCAGGTCGGCGAGCCCGCCGAACACTCCGCGCAGGGCGAGGGCGCCGAGCAGGGCCCCCGCGCCGGCCACGGCCAGCCAGCCGAGGCCGGTGCCGGTACGCCCGGAGAGGAAGCCGTCGTCGAGGGCGCGGGCCACCGCGTAGCCGCCGAGGAAGGTGTGCGCGGACTCCAGCAGGGACCAGAGCGCGAGCCGGCGCAGCGACCGGTACCGCCCGCGCAGGAAGCGTCGGCCCTCGCGGGACACCCGGCGCCAGGAGCCGTCCCCGCTCATCGGACCGTCTCCCGGCCGGGCGCCCGCCGCCCGCCGGAGCGCCCCCCGCCGCCCGCCGCGGCCGATCCCGTTCCGGCACTCGCTCCCGTGTCCGGCCCTTCGACCGGCGCCGCACCCGTTCGTGGGATCGGTGCCGCCCCCGGCTCCGTGTCCGGTTCCGGGCCCGTTCCTTCGGCCCAGGCCGGGGCCGCATCCGCTGCCGCGTCGGAGCCCGCGTTCCGCTGCGCGTCCGGCCCTCCGGCGGCAGGTGGTACCGGTGCCGTCGCCAGAGCCGAGGCCGCCGCCGCAGGCTCCGCGTCCGGGTGCCCGACCGGTTCCGTCCCGGCGCCGAACACCGCCCGGTAGGCCGGGTCCCGCCACAGCTCCGCGTGGGGGCCGGTCGCGCGGACGCGTCCCGCGTCGAGCCAGACGACGAGGTCCGCGCGGGCGGCCGAGGAGATGCGGTGGGCGACGACGAGGCGGGTGCCCGGGCGGACCTCGTGGGCCAGGGCGCGCTCCACCTCCCGGGCGGTGAGGGTGTCCAGGCTCGACGTCGCGTCGTCCAGGATGAGCAGCCGCCCGGCACGGCAGAACGCCCGCGCCAGGCCCAGGCGTTGAAGCTCCCCGCCGGACAGCGGCGCGTCCGGCAGCGCCGTGTCGTAGCCGTCGGGCAGGCGGCGTACGAAGGCGTCCGCCCCGGCCGCCCGCGCCGCGGCGCGTACGCTCTCCGGGGTCGGCGCCGGCCCGCCGCCGAACGCGACGGCGGCCGCGACGTCCGCCCCGAACAGGGCGGGCCGTTCGAAGGCGTGGCCGACCTCGCGGCGCAGTTCCCCGGCGGACAGCTCCTCCAGCGGTACGCCGTCCAGCAGGACCCGGCCCGCGTCGCAGGCGGTGAGCCGCCCCGCCACCGCGGCCAGCGTCGTCTTGCCGGAGCCCGAGCGGCCGACGACGGCCACGGTGGTCCCGCCGGGGATCCGCAGGTCGACGTCGCGCAGCACCTCGGTGCCCTCGCGGACGACCCGCACCCCGCGCAGCTCCAGCGCGCCCGGCCCGCCCTGCGGCAACCGGCGTACGCCCTGAGGGAGTTGGGGCAGGTCGAAGAGGGCCGCCGTGCGGCGTGCGGCGGCGCGGCCGCGCACCACCGCCGCCAGCCGCCCCGTCACGACGCCGACCCCGGCCGCGAGTCCCGCGTAGCGGACCGCTGCGAGGAGCCCGCCGACGCCGAGGGCCCCCTCGGCGAGGCGGACCCCGCCCACGCCGAGGACGACGTACAGCAGCAGCGGCATCAGGGCACCGGTGCGCGCCATGGTCGTGCCGTAGATCCGCCAGGTCTCCCGCCCCTCGGCGCCGAGTTCCGGCAACCGGCGCAGTACGCGCGCCTGTTCGCGCTCGGCGGTGCCGGCGGCGGCGATGGTACGGGCGCCCGCGAGGGTCTCCACGAGGCGGCCGGCCATCGCGAGCTGGACTTCCTGGTAACGGCCCACGCTGGCGCCCGAGTCGCGGGCGAACGCCCTCAACAGCACGGCAAGCAGTGGGAGTCCGGCGAGGAAGGCCAGCGCGGTCCATACGTCGACCAGGACCAGCGCCACGAGCCCGCCGAGCGGCGCCAGCAGGGCCACGGCCGCGCTCACCACGGCGGCCGGTACCGCGCCGGCGGTGGTGGCCTGGGCGGTCAGCCGGGCGGAGAGTTCACCGGGGGAGTGGCGGGCGGCGTGGTGCGGCGCGGCCCGCAGCAGCCGGCCCAGCCCCAGGCGCCGCAGCCAGGCGGTGGAGCGGGCGTCGACGCCGCCGGTGAGCCGGGCCGTCACCGCGTCGAGCAGTACCTCGGCGGCGATCACCGCCGCGCACCACGCGGTCCACCGGGCGCCGCCGGGGTCCTGTCGCAGCAGCAGGTCGAGGGTGTGGCCGAGGACCGCCGGTTCGGCAAGCGCCGCGCCTGCGGCGGCCACCGAGCAGGCGGCGGCGGCGGCGAGACGGCCGCCGCTGTGTCGTGCGGCCGCCCGCAGCGCCCGGTCGGCGCCGCGGGCGGCCGTCGCCTCACGGGTGGGATCGGGTGCGGTCATGGGCGACGGCTCCAGGGGTGTGGTGCGGGCCCGGGCGGAAAACCGCCCGGGCCCGATAGGACCTGACTAGTTACAGGTCGTGATGCTCAGGCTGCTGTCGCCACAGAGGAGCAGGCTGGCGCGGCTGCCGCCACCGCCACCGTGCGCGGCCTCGGTGGTCTCTTCCTTCGGGGTTTCCATCGACTGCAGGTCGAGAAGCGTCATGTCTGATTCCTCTTCACTGTGGTGTTCCGATGGGTCACGGCCCCCACGAGGGGGACCGGCTCTGGGGCCGCCGCGGCCGACCGCGGCGGCGGGAGGAACGGCAGCCGCGCGCGCCCGCCGGGCGCGGCGCTGCCGAGGGCGAGGAGCGCGCCGGCCGTGCCCGTGGACAAGTCCATGGACAGGCGCATCATCTGCTCGCCGGGGAAGGCCAGGAAGCCTTGGTACGGGACCGCGTGCCGGGCCAGGGCCTCCACCTGCCGGGCGATGTCCTCCGGGCCGGAGCCCGGGCCCGGGGTGGTGGTGCGCGCCAGGTGGAGGATCATTCCGGCGGCGCCGCGGAACAGGCTCGGCTGCGCGTAGAACGTCGCCTGCGCGGCGCGGACGATCTCCGGCCGGGCCCGTTCGAAGCGCTCGTCCGGGGCGTGGGCCAGCCAGTCGTCCAGCACCATGCCGATCCCCACGCTGCCGGCCCCGAGGTAGGGCATCGTGCGCCACCCCTCGTCGACCTGGAGGGTGCCGAAGACGCTGGTCACACAGCGGTCGAGATCGCGGTGCAGGGCCCGGCCGGCCCGGAGCAGTGACTCCCGGTCGCCGGTGCGTTCGTAGAGCCGCAGGTGGAGGAGGGCGGGGCCGCTGTGGCCGTGGAGCAGACCGGCCCGTTTCGAACCGGCGGCGGTCTCGGACTCCGCGAGCAGATCGGCGCAGCGCAGGGCCGCGGCGTGCAGTGCGCTCTCGCCGGTGGCCGTGCCCAGGGAGTCCAGGGCCAGCCCGATGCCGGCGAGTCCGCCGTGCAGGTCGGGGCCGGCCGACTGCCAGGGCTGGCCCAGCAGTTGTTCGGCGAGGGCGAGCGCGCGGTCGCGGTGGCCGAGCCGCTCCAGGGTCCACGCGATACCGGCGAGGCCGTCGTAGAAGCCCAGCGGCATGCCGGAGGCCGGTTCCTTCGTCCGGGCCAGCAGCCATTCCTCGGCTTCGGGCCACGGGTCGGCGCCGGTCTCGGCGAGCGCGTACAGCACACCGGCGGCTCCGTAGCCGAAACCGGTGCCGCCGCCGGCGTTCGCGAACTGGGCGGTGTCCCCGGGGAAGAGGCGGTCGTCGCGGTCGAAGGTGGCGCTGGCCCTGATCGCCGCCGTCATGGAGGCGCGGGCCGCTTCCCAGTCGCCCGGCTCGACCGGCAGGTAGGGGTGGCGGGGCCTCACCGCGGACCCGGCGGCACCGGCCTCTGCCCCGGCCCCGGTCTCCGCCCCGGCGAGTATCTCCCGCACCGCCTCGTCGAGGAACTCACGGGGTACCGGGAACTGCTCGGCGGCGATGTCGGCCAGGTGCGCGGCCTTGCCCCGGTCCAGCACCAGCAGGCTGGTCAGCGGCAGGAACAGGGCCAGGCGCAGGCAGGCCAGGGCGTACCGGTCGACGGCGACGCCGCGCCGGTCCGCCGGGGCGACGAACGCCGGGTTGGCGACGGTCTGGCGGAGCCCCTCGTCGACGTGCGCGGCGGCCTCGAAGTCGAGGAGCGACACCGACGGTTCGCCGGTCTCCTCGTCCTCCGCGACCATGATGTTGAACAGGTGCAGGTCGTTGAAGACGATGCCGCGGGCGTGCACCGCCTCCACGGCCTCCGTCACCCGCCGGTGGATCTCCAGCGCCCACCGCGTGTACTCCGCGAGCTCCGCGGGGTCGGGGTCCGCCTCGATCAGCGGGTGCCGGCGGGCGAAGTAGGTGTTGAGGGGTTTGCCCTCCAAATACCGCATCACCAGGAAGTGGTGGTCCCCGACGGTGAAGGTGCCGTGCACCGCGGGCACGCAGTCCAGCCCGGCCAGCTGCTCCAGGGCCCGGCGTTCGCGGTCCAGCCGGGTCACGGCGTCCGCCCCGTCGGCCGCGAGCCCCGCGAAGGGGCGCGCTTCCTTGAGGACGACCGGCTCGCCGGTGCGGACGTCACGGCCGGCGTAGACGCCGCCCCCGTTGGAGAAGTGCAGGGCCCGCTCGACGGTGTAGGGGAGTCCTTCGAGGGTGACGGCCGCCCGCTCGGCCAGGTGGGGCGCCAGGAACGCGGGCAACTCGACCCACTCCGGCGGCTGGAACACCGGCCCCCGCGGGTCCGGAACCAGCCGGCCGTCCGGGGCCTCGATCGCGGGAACGAGCTCGCCGCGGTCGTCGTAGCAGTGCCGCAGCGTGAAACTGCCGTACCGCAGGTGCACGGGACCGCCGTTCCAGCGCAGGTCGCTCAGGATGTACGGGCCGGGCTCGCCGGTCAGCAGCGCGTCGAGCTCCTCGGCGACGCGCCCGCACTGCTCCTCGTCCGCCGGGTAGACGGTGAGGAACTTCCCGCTCGCGGCGCGGTCCGCGTACTTCGCGTTGCGCAGGTGCAACAGGTACCGGCTCGGAACGAACTTGAAGGCGATCCGCCGCTCCACGCAGTACCGGTAGACCCGTTCGAGGACCGACTCGGCGTTGTCGAGGCAGGCCGAGACGTGGATCTTCCAGCCCTGCGAGGGCAGTTGGGCGTCCAGGGGGCGCAGCGCCAGCCAGTCCCCGCTGCGGTGCGTCTGCCACCCCGCCGGTACGGGGGCGAGCGCGGCCGGGTAGTTCTCCTCGGCCCGCCGGTACGGCGCGTCGTAGAACCAGCGGTCGGCGTCGCAGAAGGCCGCGTACCCCTTGTTCACTCCTGCTCCCTCGGTCGGTGACGTGCTTACGCTGTCACGCGGTCCGAGGGCCGCGACAGTCACGGCTGTCACTTCCGGGGTGTGCAGTACGCACGAGTCACAACGGGCGCGCCGGGGGCAGTCCTCGCCCGCGCCGTCCTCGCGCCTCCCCTGGGGCGGAAACAAACCGGGCCCGGACCGCCGGGTTCCGCGAGCCGGGTGGGGGTGGCGCTCGTAGGCTGAAGGGGGTGTACGGCTCCTGTCCGGCAGCCGGTGGGCCGCGGGAAGGTGAGGCATGGGAAGGCGCTGGGCCGCTCGTCTGTCACTGGCCGCGGGTGTGGCGGCGCTGCTGGTGCTGGTGGTCTTCGGCGGGCTCGTCAGCCTCGTGCTCATGGGCGTGGGGTGGGCGGGGCTGGCGCTCTCGGCGGCGGGCGTGTGGTGGATGCTCACCCATACCGGCCGGATCCGGGTGCTGGCCGTGCTGCTGCTGGTGGCCGTGCCGCTCGCCGTGCTCGCCCTGTACGCGGCCGCCGGGCTGCTGTGGGTCGTGCTGGTCTCGCTCGGCCTGTGGGCGCTGGCCGTCTTCGCGGGCCGGGCCGCGCTGGTCGAGGACGCCCCGCCGGCCATGCCCGAGCACCCCGCCCGCAGGGCCGGGCGGCCGTTCCTGATCATGAACCCGCGCTCGGGAGGCGGGAAGGTCGCCAGGTTCCGGCTCGCGGAGCGGGCCAGGGCCCTGGGGGCCGAGGTCGTCGTACTGGATCCGGACCGGCCGCAGGACGTGGCCGAGCTGGCGCGGGAGGCCGTCCGGCGCGGCGCCGACCTGCTCGGCGTCGCGGGCGGTGACGGGACTCAGGCCCTGGTCGCCGGGGTGGCCGTGGCGCACGACCTGCCCTTCGTGGTGATCAGCGCCGGGACCCGCAACCACTTCGCCCTGGACCTGGGCCTGGACCGCAAGAACCCCGCCGGATGCCTGGAGGCGCTGACCGACGGCGTCGAACTGCGCGTCGACCTCGGATACCTCCGGGCGGGAGGTCCCGAGGAGCCCGAGGAGCCCGAGGAGTCGGCGGAGCCCGGTACGGAGGTCGTCTTCGTCAACAGTGCCTCGTTCGGCGTGTACGCGGAGGTGGTGCAGAGCCCCGCCTACCGCGAAGACAAGGTCCGCACCATCCTGGCGATGCTGCCCGACCTGCTGGCCCAGGAGAGCGGTGCGCGGCTGAGCGTCCGTGGCGACGGGCCGGTCCTGGACGCCCCCCAGGCCGTCCTGGTGAGCAACAACCCCTATCAGCGCGGCGACTCGGCGGGGCTCGGGCGCCGGGAGCGGCTGGACACCGGTGAGCTGGGGGTGCTGGGCATCCACGTCGGCAACGCCGCCGAGGCGGCGGAGCTCCTGCTGCACGGCGGGCAGCAGGGCCGCGGGCTGACCGAGACCACCGCCCGGGAGGTCGTCGTCGACGCCGACGCCCCCGTCATCCCGGTCGGTGTCGACGGGGAGGCCCTGACGCTGCCCACTCCGGTCCGCTGCCGCCTCGCGGCCGGCGCCCTGCGCGTACGCGTGCCCCGGCACCGGCCGGGCGTACGGCTGGGCGCGCCGCCGATGGACTGGCGCCGGGTGCGGCGGCTGGCGCTGACCATGGGCCGGGCCGCGGCGGGCCGTGGTCCCGCCTGACCGGGGGAGTGGGGGGAGGGGCGGTCACCGCCCCGGATTCCGCGGCAGGAGCAGTGCGGCCACGAGCCCGACGAGCCCGATCACGGCCAGCGCGATCATCGCGGCGGCGTAGGCGCCGGTGGAGAGGCCTGCGACGAGGATGGTGCCCGCCACCGCCGTGCCGAGGGAGGAACCCAGGTTCGACACGCTGCGGGAGAGGCCGGAGATCTCGCCCTGCCGCTCTTCGGGGAAGCTCGACTGGACGACGTTGACCGAGGGGGTCAGCATCACGCCGAGACCCAGTCCGATCAGCAGGAGGCCGGGCGTGAGGGCCCACGGGTTCGGGGAGCTGCCGGCCAGCGCGATCAGGACGACGATGCCGACGAGGGTGGCGAGGAAACCCGTCACGATCAGGGTCCGCTGGGGCCACCGCTCGGCGAGGCGTTCGGCGGCGAGCGAGGACACGAGCAGGCCGAGCGTGGCGGCGGTGAAGATGACACCGGTCTGGACGGCGTCGTAGCCGCGTACGACCTGGAGGTAGGCCGCCACGGTGAACGAGGACCCCATCAGCAGCAGCCACTGGACGTTCTGCGTGACCAGGCCCAGGTTGGACGTGCGGTCCCGGAACAGGGCCGTGGACAGCAGCGGTTCCTTGCCCGCCCGCTCCTTGGCCCGCACGGACCGGAAGAACCCGAGGAGCACGAGCGCGCCCAGGGCGAGCAGGCCGACCGTGAGCCAGAGGCTGTCGTCGGCCGCCAGGATGCCCATGACGACGAGGATGAGGCCCGCTGCCGAGAGGACCGCCCCGGTGGTGTCGAAGGAGCGGGTCGGATCGGGCGGGAGCGGATCCTCCAGGCGGCGGCTCAGCAGGATGATCACGGCGATGACCAGGGCCTGGAAGACGAAGGCCGCCCGCCAGCTCAGCGCCGAGGTGATCAGCCCGCCGATCAGCGGCCCGGCGGCCGCGCCGATGCCGCCCAGCGCCATGATGACGCCGAAGGCCCGGGCCCGGGAGGGGAGGTCCGTGAAGATCAGCGTCGTGAGGATGTAGACGGGCGGGATGAGCAGGGCCGTCCCGATGCCCTCCAGGATCGAGTTCCCGAGGATCAGTACGCCCAGGCCCGGGGCGGCGGCGCTCAGCAGCGCGCCGATGCCGTAGACGACGAGACCGACCAGGAGACAGCGCTTGCGGCCGTAGCGGTCGGTCAGTTTGCCGCCGGGGATCATCAGCGCGGCCATGACCAGGAGGAAGACCGTGATGGCCGTCTGTACCCCCTGGACGGTCGTGTCCAGGTCCTCGCTGATGTCGTTGATCATCACGTTCATGTTGGAGCCCGCGAAGCTGCAGATGAACTGCGCGAGCGCCAGCGGGGCGAGGACCCGCCGCTGCGCGCTGGACGGCCGGCGCGGGGTTCGGGTGTCGGACACCGGTGTCGCCTCCGCATCTCGGCCCGCCGGGCCTTCTGCGCGGCGGTTCGTACGCGGTGCCGCCCTTGGAGGTACGCACCCACGCTCACAGCGTGCGCCGCGCCGGGGCGGGGCGCACGCCGGGATACCCGGCACGCGTCCGGTGGCCCGGCCGGGCGCCGGGTCAGGTCGTCGTCCCGGCCTTGACCCAGCCGTCGCCGCCGAGGGGGAACTCGTAGCCCGGGCGACCGCCCAGGCCGCTGGTACGGAAGGGCCTGCCGTTGTGGTCGATCGTGAGGGTGCCGTGGCGGGAGCCGCTGGACCAGGACAGCTCCAGGTACCAGCTCACGTCGTACGCGGAGGCGTCGGCCTTGACGTAGAACACCTCCGGTTCCGACTCGCTGACCTTGAACGGGAAGTCCGGCTGGTCGGGCTCGGGCACGACGGCCGGGCGCGCGGCGTCGAGGGCCACGGTGAACGACCGGGTCGGTACGCCGGCGCCGCAGCCGACACCCGGGTAGCCCATGGCGTAGTCGTTCCAGGCGAGGGGCGCGTGCTTGCCGACCGTACGGACGGTCAGGCCGTCCAGGACCACCGTCTCCTTGCCGGAGCCCTGGAGGGTGAGCGTGACGTACTGCTCGCCCGCGGAGACGGCCCGGGACGCCGCCACCCAGGCGGGCGCGTCCCGTTCCAGGGGCGGCGGGCCCACCTCGGACGGAGGCTTCTCGATCAGGTAGTGCTGGCCGCAGGGCGACTCCCAGGTGTACGGCTGGGCGGTCACCTTCACCGGGGCACCGGACACGGCGCCGTCGCCGGAGGGGGCCCCGGGCGCGGAACCGGGCGCGGACCCGGACCCGGACGGTGCCGGGGGTGCGGCGGTGCCGGTGCCGGCTCCGGCCCCGGCACCGCCGGAGGCCGACGGGGAGGGCGCCGAGGGCGCGGGGGAGGCCGTCCGGCCGTCCGCGCGCTCCCCCGCTCCCGGCGCGGCGGACGCGGCGGCGGCGGGCCGGCCGCGGACGTCGGCGTCCCGTGACGTCAGGTGCGCGGTGAGGGCGACGGCCCCGATCGCCCCGGCCACGACGACCGCCGCGATCCCGGCGAGAACGGCCGTGCGCGGACGGCGCCGCCGCTCCGGTACGGCCGCCGCGGGCGGGGTGCCGGCGGGCGCGGGCTCCTCCGTCGCACCCGGCCCGCTCTCCTGCGGCGATGGCGACGGCGGCGGTGTCGCCGGGGAGGCGTCGGCCCGCGCCGGGCCCTCCGCGTCACCGGCACCCCGGCGCGGGCGGTTCGTGTCCGCCAGCACCCAGCTCCGGTGCAGTTCGAGGAGTTCCTCGGGCGAGGCCTTGCAGAGGCGGGCGAACCGCTCGACCGGTGCGTACTCCGTCGGGACGACATCGCCCGTGCAGTACCGGTGCAGGGTCGACGTACTCATGTGGAGCCGTTTGGCGAGCGTTCCGTAGCTGAGGCCGGACCGGTCCTTCAACTCCCGCAGCAGCCCGGCGAACCCGGACCCGGCAGTGTCTTCCGGCACCGATCCTCCTACCCCCGTGTCCCCGTCCGGCGTCCCAGGAACGGGTTGTTTCAGCAGCTCAGAGCCCGTTTCGGCGTCCCACCGTCCCTGACTGCCCCCGGTGGGTGGCGGCTGGGACGGATCACCGCACAGGCTGGGGCCATCCAAGCACACCGCTCACGGCGACCGGTCCCGACCGGCCGCCGCAGCCATGTCACATGAGGGGCCATCAGCCATGTCCGCCTTCCGCAGCACCCCCGCCACGAGCACCTCCCGCGCCTCCCGTCCCCGCGCCACCCGCCGGCTCGGCGGCGCCGCCGCACTCGCCCTCGCGGCCCTCGCCCTCACCGCGTGCCAGGACGGCAAGGGCCTCCAGGACGAGGGGGCCGCGACCTTCTCGGACTCCGCCGTCGCCACTCCCTCGGCGACGGCCACTGCGAGTGCCGGCTCCGGCTCGGCCTCCGGCTCCGCCACGAAGCCCGGCTCCGCCCCGAAGTCCGGCGGGGCGAAGGCGACCGGCACGGCGAAGACGACCGGCGGCGACGCGAAGGGCTCCTCCGACCCCTCCGCCGAGGGCAACCGCGTCACCTGCAACGGGTCCAACACCGCCGTCACCGTCCAGACGGTCTCCCGTCCGCTCAACCACATGCTGATCACGGTGAAGAACACCGGCACGAAGAACTGCGACCTCACGTACTACCCCGTGCTCCGCTTCGACGAGATGCAGTGGGCGCCGGCCGCGCGGAAGGACACCCAGCCCCAGGCCGTGGTCACCCTCGCCCCCGGCCAGTCCGGCTACGCCGGGGCCCTGCTGTCGGCGGCCGACGGCAGCGGCGAGGGCGGGGTGACCGGACACCGGCTGACGATCGCCTTCCAGGGCCGGACGCCCCTCAGCGACGGCGGCGCGTCCGCCGTCCCGTCCCTGCCGGCGGCGGGCGTCTACTACGACAGCTCGTTGACGGTCACCTACTGGCAGCAGAGCGTCTCGGACGCACTCGGCTCATGAGCCGCCGCCCGGCAGGGTCTCCTGGAGCCAGTCGAAGACGACCTCGCAGTGCAGCTGCGGGGCCATGGGGGAGCAGTGGAGCTGGGCGCCCTGGGCCGCGGTCAGCTTCACGTAGTCCTTGGGCGAGGTGAGCGCGTCGTACAGCCGGCGCGGCTGGCCGGGGTAGAACTGCTCGTCCTCGTAGTCCAGGACGAGGGTGGGCGCCTTGATCCGGCTGATGACGGAGGCGATCGAGAGTGCCTGGATACGGGTGGCGGGGGTGTAGAAGTCGGTGAAGAGCTTGCCCTGCCGGGCTTGGAGCATCGCCGGGACGGAGAAGGGCTCGAAGCGCTTCTTCAGCACGGCGGCGGCCTCCGGCGGCAGCTCGGGAACGACCTTCGTGTTCCAGATGTCGTTCGTCTCCTCCTTGCTGGGGGTGAGGATCTGCCGGATCTCGGGCGGGAAGCCGAGCCACGGCTCGATGCAGCCGGGCATGGCCACCAGCGCCGCGATCCGGCTCTCGAAGGCCGCAGCCCGCGGCGCGAGGTCACCCGCCATGCTCAGACCGGTCAGGGCGATCCTGTCCTGGTCCACGTCCGGGCGGGCGGAAAGCCAGTCGACGAGGGGGCTGACGACCTTCTCCCAGGTGGGGGTGAACACCACCCGGTCGACGAAGAGCAGCTGCCCCTGCCCCGGACCGTCGTAGACGAGCGCGTTCCAGCCGCGTTCGAGCGCGGCGGGGACCCCGTAGGTCCACATGTCGACGTTCTGGCCGTCGCTGCCGTTGGTCAGGATCACGGTGGGCCGGGGCGTGTTCGACGTGTCGGGCCGGAAGAACCACACCGGCAAAGGCGTCGTGCCGTACGGGACGGCGGCCTTGACCGGGGCGGGCTCGCACAGGTCGCAGAAGGTGTCCCAGGCGTCGCGTCCCGCCTTGTACAGCTGCTCCTCGCTGCCCGGGTCCTTGGAACCGAGGACGAAGAACAGCGCCTGGCCGTAGTACTGGGCGGCGCGCAGCGCCCGGAACCGTTTGGTCTGGCCGTCGGCCGGTGCGCCCGGCGGCGGCCCCAGGAGCTGGTCGCCGAGCTTGCGGAAGGTCTCGACGTACGTCTGCGCGGAGAGGCCGGCCCCGTTGATCGCGTTCACGGCGGTGAGGACCTCGCCGACCTCGGCGGCGCCGGCGCCGGAGGCCCCGAGCGCGAGGAGGCCGTTGAAGTTGTACCCCGGGTCCTTGAAGAGCGTCATCGCACCCGGGGTGGGGCCGGCCGCGGCCGCGAGGCCGGAGGGAGCGGAGCCGCTCGGGGTGGGCGCCGGCGCGCCGGGGGTGCCTCCGGGAGCGCAGCCGGCGGCGAGTGCCGCCCCGGCGCCGGCGACGAGCAGGGCGCGGCGGGTGGGACCGGACTCGGACTCCCGGTCGCCTGATATGTACGTCATATCAGTGGAACGTAGCCCTGGTCCGGTGCGACCACATCTCGCCCTGCTCCGAACGGCTCACGGCTCACGGCTTGCCGTCGGCGGCGGTCAGTAGCGGGGCTCGTCCGGTGGGCGGGGGTGGAGCCGGTCGCGCTCCCGGCCGGAGCGGTCCGCGTCCCGGGCGGCGCGGAGGTGGCTCAGGTGCCACCGGCTCTGCTGGGTCATCAGCGAGCCGAGCGAGTGGGTCGCGGTGGCCGGGTTCGCCAGGCACCGCTCGTAGCAGCGGGCCGCCCGGTCGGGCGCCTCGAAGTCGGTCCGGTACAGCTCGGCGCTGCGGAACTGGGCGTACGGGTGGCCGAGTTCCGCGGCCGCGACGAACAGCTCCAGGGCGTGCGCCACGGGAGCCCGGGTGAGCGGCAGCAGCCGTTCCAGGTACATCTCGCCGAGCGCCAGCATGGCCTCCGGCTCGCCGAGCCGTGCGGCCTCGCGGTACCAGTGCGCGGCGTCCGCGTAGGAGGCGGTGATGCCGGCCGGCGGGCAGCCGTCGTAGGAGAGCCGGCCGAGGTAGTGGGCGGCCCGCCGGGAGGTGCCGGCGCAGCCGCGCAGCCAGGGCGCCGCCGCGGCGTACTCGCCCCGGGAGAACAGGACGTGCCCGAGGAGTTCGGCCGCCGCGGCGTGACCGGCGCGGGCCGCGGGTTCGAGGAAGAACGCGGCGGCCTCCCGGTGTCGCGGCTCCTGCCAGCAGTGGAGCCCGATCCGGTGGAACTCCTCCGCCGTGGTGGGCTCGCGCCCGTCCACGGTGAAGTCGACGCCGTTCCACCTCACCCCGTCCCGCCCCCGTCCCCGCGGCGCGCGCCGCTCCGTACCCGTGGTCCCCGTCGTCGGTTCGCGGGCCCGACCCCGTTTACCGTACGCGGCAGCGGCCACATGCGGGCCATGACCGAACCGGAGGAGAGGGCCCCCGACCGGCCTTCCGCGCCGCCGAACCGGCCTCGTGCGGTGGCCGTGCGGCTCGACCGGACGGGCAGGTGAGCGTTTTGTCCGAGACCCTCAGGGTAGGCGCCGTTTCGTCCGCAGTCATTCAGTCATCCAGTCGAACAATCGAGCAACACCGAGGAATGGAGACGTCGTGTCCGTCGTCAAGAACGCCCTCCCGGAAGCTGACCTGAAGGTCGTCGGCGAAGCGCTGCAGGGCGCTCTGGTGGACCTGGGGCTCGTCGCCAAGCAGGTCCACTGGAACGTGGTCGGCCCCCGCTTCCGGTCCGTGCACCTCCAGCTGGACGAGGTCGTCACCTCGGCGCGCACCCACTCCGACGTGGTCGCCGAACGCGCCTCCGCCCTCGGGATCACCCCGGACGGCCGGGCCGCGACGGTGGCGTCGTCGAGCGCGATCAGCGGGGTGCCGGAGGGCTGGGTGAAGGACGTGGACGCGGTACGCATCCTCGTCGACGGCCTCAGTGCGGTGATCACCCGCATGCGCGAACGCATCCAGACCACCGCGGACCCCGACCCGGTCACCCAGGACATCCTCATCGCGGTGACCGGCGACCTCGAAAAGCACCACTGGATGTTCGCCGCCGAGAACGCCTGAGCGGGCACCGGCGGGTGGGCGCGGGCGGCTACGGGAGGATGGAGTCCACGTAGCCGCCGTCCACTCGGAGGGCGCCGCCCGTGGTCGCGGAGGCGAAGGGGGAGGAGAGGTAGACCACCATGTGGGCGATCTCCTCCGGCTCGATCAGCCGCTGGAGCAGCGACTGGGGGCGGTGCGTGCGCATGAACGCGCGTTGCGCCTCGTCCCACGGCAGGTCCCGGCCGACCAGTTCGTGGACGAAGTCCTCGACGCCGCCGGTGTGCGTCGGGCCGGCGATGACGGAGTTGACGGTCACCCCCGTGCCGGCGGCCTCCTTGGCGAAGCCCCGGGACACGGCGAGCAGGGCCGTCTTGGACATCCCGTAGTGGATCATCTCGGCGGGGACGGCCACCGCCGAGTCGCTGGCGATGTTCTGGACGCGGCCCCAGGAGCGCTCCATCATGCCCGGGAGGTACCGCCGGATCATCCGGACTGCGGTGAGCACGTTCGTGTCGAAGTAGCGGCGCCATTCGTCGTCTTCGATCTCCAGCGCCTTCGCCGGTGCGAAGACTCCGAGGCTGTTGACGAGGATGTCGGTCCGGGGGACCGCCTCGAAGACGGACCGCGCGCCCTCGTCCGTCGTGATGTCGCCGGGCGCCGCGACGAACTCGCCGCCCGACGCGCGGAGGCGGGCCAGCGCCTCCTCCACGGATGCGCGGCTGCGGCCGTTGACGGCCACCCGGGCGCCCGCGGCGGCCAGGCCGGCGGCGATGGCCGCGCCGATCCCCTGCGTGGAGCCGGTGACCAGGGCCGTCCTGCCGGAGAGGTCGATGAGCACGCGATACCCGCCTCGTCTGCCGCCGCGCGGCCCGTCGGGTCCGCCGTCCTCGTCACGGGTTCCCCGTATCGGCGGATTCCTCACCTTCCGTCGGGGAGACGGCCCTCACCGCGGCTGCCCGCGCAGGGCCCGGCTCCGTCACTATGGGGGCGTGCACCGCTTCCGCTTCCCGCGCTACCTGCTCATATGGGTGTCCTGTACGGCCGCCAGCGTGACCGCCGTCATGGCCACCGTCGACTTCGTGGCGGGCTCGACACGGCCGAAACCGCCGGTCGCGCGGTCGGCGCCGACCGTGTTCCTCTCACCCAGTGCCTCGGCTTCCCCTTCCGCTTCCGCTTCCGGTTCCGGCTCGCCCTCCGCTTCCGCGAGCCCTTCCGCGTCGCCCTCGGCCTCCAGCCCGCAGCTCTCCACTCCCGCGGCCGCCTCCCGCTCGCCTTCCCGGGCGCCCGGACCCCTCCCCTCGCCGGCCGGCACACCCCGTACCACCCCGGTCCAGGGCTGCGGGGGCGGCGGGGCCGGGTCGCACACCGTCCCGTCGACGGGCGGCAAGGCGACCGTGCGGTACGGGAGCGACAAGGTGTGCCTGATCTCCGCGGTCCCGGCGCTCGGGTTCAAGGTGAGCACCGCCCAGAACGCGGACCACACGCTCACCGTCACGTTCACCGGCAGCGGTCACACCTCGCAGATCACGGCGACGATCGTGCCGTCGGCGCGGGCCGCCGTCCGCGAGACCTCCTTCTGACTTCTGAGCGCGGCCCCGCGGCCCCGCGCCCCCGGCCAACCGAGTTGTCCGGGTTCCGTGCCGCTTCGGCGAAGCGGAGTCTGAGCGCTTCCTTAACGGCACCTCAAGATCGTGCCCAATGGCTTTCAGCCACCCCGGGCCGCCCTAAGCTCGCGGTCACCGACGGGCGGGCGGCGGCCGGACGCCCCGCCGCCGCCCGGGCCGTTTCGGCCACCGGTGTCCGAACCCGCGCATCCCAGGGGTGGCCCCACCATGTCTTCTCGCGCTCACCGCTCAGCCCGCCACGGCCGCCGCTCCCGGCGCGGCCTGCGGATACCCGTCATCGCCTCGGCGGTGGCGACCGTGGCCGCCCTCGGTGCCGCCTGGGCGGGTACGCAGGCGCTGCGGTCGCCGGGCTCAACCGCCGCTTCAACCACGGCCTCGGCCGCCGCTTCCGCCGAAGCGCGGTCGCGGACCGAGCCGGCGCCCGGCACCGTCTTCGTCCCGCCCGCCGACCCCTCGTCCGCCCCGGCGACGCCCTCCGCGTCCGCCCCGGCCCCGCCCGCCGCGACCCAGGGTTCCGCCGGCGCGAGTCCCAACCCGGCCGGCTCGAAGCCGGGGCCGGCCGGGGCGGCCCCCGCCGCCAAGCCCAAGCCGGCGGCCTCCGCCCCCAAGACGACGGCCAAGACCGCCTTCGCCCCCGGCTACGACTCCGCGGCCGACGGTCAGCAGGCCCTCGACGCCGCGCTGCGCGCCGCGGCGGCCGACGGGAAGCAGGTCCTGCTCGACTTCGGCGCCAACTGGTGCGGCAACTGCAAGGCGGCGGACAAGGTGTTCGGCCAGCCGGCGACGAACGCGCTCCTCAACGACTCCTATCACCTCGTCAAGATCGACATCGGCAGCCAGAACTCGGCGAACTTCTCGATCCTGCGCAAGTACTCCTCGGGCGGCGGCAGTTACAAGATGCCGGTACTGATCGTGCTCAGCCCGCCCGGGACGGTCCGCACCGACACCCATCAGACCGGCAACCCCGCGCTGACGGCGGACGGACTGGGCTCCTTCCTGCGCCAGTGGTCGTAACGCCCGGCCCCGCCCGACTCCCCGCCCCACGGAAGGACCGGACCGCCATGGCCCGCACCACTACCCGCACCCGCACCCGCACCCGTACCCGTACCGCGTTCGCCCCGCGCGGCGGGAGGCTGATCGGTGCGGCCCTCGCGCTGTTCGCCACGGCCGGGCTGACCTCGTGCTCCGCCGCGAAGGCGCAGCCGAGCGCCCCGGCGGTCACCCGCTTCACGCAGAACGGGGTGACGGTGACGCTCGCGGTCACCGGCTGGAAGGACGCCAAGGGCAGTCTGACGGCCACCTTCACCCCGACCGAGGCGGGTTACCACCTCTACAGCACCGATCTGCCGGCCGACGGCGTCGAAGGGGTGGGCAGACCCACCTCGGTCACGGTCGCCGGGGGCCTCGCGGCGGACGGGCCGGCCTCGGTCGACGCCGAGGTGCTGCGGATCAACCTGCCCGGCGTCGACAGCGCCGTCCCGGTGTACCCGGACGGCCCGGTCACGCTCACCCTGCCCGTCCGCGCCGAGGGCAAGGGCGGCGCGAGTGCCGGCGCCGCGAAGGCCCTCATCGGTTACGCGAGCTGCAACGCGGAAGAAGGCTGCAACATCCCGGTGCTGGACCGTCCGGTCATTCTCAACGTCACCGGAAACGCCCTGACTTTCCCGTGACCGACATCCGCTGGAATGCCGGAAAAGGCCATGGGGAATGAAGGCGGACTCGTCGGTTCCGGTCAATTGCGCCGCTGGATATGGTGTCCCGCATGCCCCGTGTACTCGTCGTCGAGGACGACCCCCGAATTCGCGCGTTCCTGATCGAGATCCTGACGGAGCACGGATTCGCCGTACACAACTCCAGCGACGGTTTCGGCGCTTTGCGGGAAATCACCCGGATGTCGTTCGACGCCGTCGTGCTCGACCTCGGACTTCCGGACCTGGACGGAGCTGACGCGCTCCGCATGATCAGAGGACTTTCCCCGGTGCCCGTCGTGGTGGCCACCGCCCGGGACGACGAGGCGGAAATCATCCGGCTGCTGAACGCGGGCGCCGACGACTACCTCGTCAAACCGTTCTCGGGCGGCCAGCTCGTCGCCCGGCTGTCCGCGGTGCTGCGCCGCACGGCCGGCTCGCACACCCCGGAACCGGGCGGCGGAGCCTGGTCCGGGGCGCCCGCCGACCTGATGCGCCCGGTCTCCGTCGGCCGGCTGACCGTGGACCCCGGGGCGCGGACGGCCGTCCTCGACGGCCGCGAACTCCGATTCACCCGAAGGGAGTTCGACCTCCTCGCGTTCCTCGCCCACCACGCGGGACAGGTCGTGTCCAAGCGCCGGCTCCTGAGCGAGGTGTGGCGCGAACCCTACGTGGACGACCAGACGGTCGACGTGCACCTGTCGGCCCTGCGCCGCAAGCTCGGGGAGAGCGCCGCCGCGCCCCGCTACCTGCGTACGGTCCGGGGCGTCGGCATCAAGCTGGTGGAGCCCCGTTGAGGCGGTCCCTGGCGGGCGTGGCCCTCGCCGTCACCTCGATGGTCGCCCTCTCCTTCCTGATACCGCTCGCCGTCCTGGTCATGTCGCTGGCCAGGGAACAGAGCATCACGGCGGCCGAACAGCCCGCCGCCGCCATGGCCCCCATCCTGACCCTCACCACCGACCCCGACGACCTGCGCGAATCCATGGCGGGCCTGGACCGGGCGGAACACCTGGCGATCCACCTGCCCGACACCCGGGCCATCGGCACCAGCCACGCGCCGGCCGATCTGCTGGAGCGGGCCAAGCGGGGCCGGGAGTCCATCTCGCAGGACGTGCCCGGCGGCGGCTGGATCTACCTCCAGCCGGTCGTGCTCCCGCAGGACCGGGTCGCCGTCGTCGAGAACTACGTCCCCGAGTCGGACCTGACCCGGGGCGTCGCCGCCTCGTGGACGGTCATGGTGGTCCTGGCGATCGGGCTGCTCATCGGATCGGTGCTCGTCGCCGACCGCCTCGGCGCGAAGGTCGTCCGGTCCTCGAAGCAACTCGCGCAGGCCTCGTACGTACTGGGGGAGGGCAACCTCAGCACCCGGGTCGTCCCGATGGGCCCGAGCGAACTGCGGGACGCCGGCGTGGCCTTCAACGCCATGGCCGACCGGATGACGGAGCTGCTCGCCATCGAGCGCGAACTCGTCGCGGACCTCTCGCACCGGCTGCGGACCCCGCTGACGGCCCTGCACCTCGCCACCGAACGCATGGGTCCGAGCCCGGAATCGGGCAGGGTCGAGGCCGCGGTCGGCGCGCTGGAGACGGAACTCCAGGCGATCATCACCGCCGCCCGCACCCCGCTGGCGATGGGGCCGATGGGACGCGCCCTGCGCGACGCGGGATCGCCGTCGCCCTCGCCGTCGGCGCCGCCCTCCGCGTCGTCCGCAGGCACGGGCCGGACACCGGGCGAGCGGTGCGAGGCGGGCGAGGTGATCCGCCGCCGGGCGGGGTTCTGGGCCGTGCTGGCCGCACAGCAGGACCGGACCTGCACCCTGGACATCGCCGAGGAGGCCACCACCGTCGACCTCGCGCACGACGACATCGCCGCCGTCGTCGACGCGCTGGTCGGCAACGTCTTCCGGTACACCGCGGAGGGCACGGCCTTCGCCATCGCCGTGGACCGCACCGCGCAGGCCGTGGAACTACGGGTGGAGGACGCGGGTCCCGGCATTCCGGACCCGGACGCGGCGCTGGCGCGCGGGAGCAGCACCAGTTCCACGGGCCTCGGGCTGGACATCGTACGGCGGGCCGCCTCGGCGACCGGGGGCACCGTGCACATCGCGCGGGCCGCGCTGGGGGGCGCGTCCGTACGGGTCACCTTCGGGCTCTCCACGGACATCGCCCGGAGCACCCTGCGGGGGCGCCGCCGGCGCGGCGGCAAGCGGCGAGTCTGAGCGGTTCCTTAACGGCACCTGAGGGCTCCCTGAGGGCTCCCTTCAGAGTCGGCCGGGCGGCCGGTGCGCCTCGTACAGTCACATCCAGCCGCCCGTTCCGGCGCGGCACCCCCTCGTAGCGCGGCCCGGCCTGCGAGTCACCCGTCCCAACGGAGGCCCCCGCCATGCAGACCCCCCACCCCCGCATACCCGCCGGCCACCGCGCCGCGCGCCACCCGCGGGCCCGGCGCGTGGTCCTGACCGCCCTGGGGACCCTCGCCGCCGGCACCGTGGGGGTGCTCGCGGTGAACGCCGCCACCGCGCCCTCGGGGAAGTCCCGCGCGGCCGACTTCGTCGCCCCGGCGGCGGACGGCCGCGCGAACGGGGCCGCCACCGGGACGGCCACGCCGAGCGAGCAGCCGACGGAGTCCGCCCCGCCCTCCGCGTCGGGCGAGCCGAGCCCCGGCACCTCCTCGGCGTCCGCGTCCGCCTCCGCCTCCGCCTCGGCGCCGGCCTCCGCGAGCGCCACCGCTTCCGCGCCGGGCGACCCGGTCGCCAAGGCGGCCGCCCCCGCCGCGCCCCCCAAGCCCAAGCCGGCGGCCACGACGAAGAAGCCCGCGCCCCCGGCCCCCGCCGGCGCCCCGGCCGGTGAGGCCGCCGAGGTCATCAGGCTGGTGAACATCGAGCGCGGTCAGGCGGGCTGCGGAGCCCTGACGGCGAACGCCAAGCTCACGCAGGCGGCCCAGTCCTACACCGAGGTGATGGCGCGGTCCGGGGAGCTCTCCCACACCGGACCGGACGGCTCCACCATGTCGGGACGCATCAGCGCGACCGGCTACAAGTGGTCGGCGACGGGCGAGAACATCGCCAAGGGGCAGGCGGACGCGGCCGCAGTAGTCGACGCCTGGATGAAGAGCCCCGGGCACCGGGCGAACATCCTCAACTGCAAGTTCACCGAGATAGGCGTCGGCGTCCAGAAGGCCGGCGGCCCCTGGTGGACCCAGGACTTCGCCCGGCCCCAGTGAGCGCACCCCGACGGTGTCACACCGCGGGGGTCCGGAAGGACTGACACGTCCCGGCGCGGGGTACTCCATCGGGCAACTGACGTCGGGGGGCGCTGATGGGCCGGGCACTGCGGATCGGGATACCCGTCATTCTGGTGGGGCTGTTCCTCTGGTGGGCCTCGTACTTCACCACGATCGTGGCCTGGGAGCTGCGCAAGGTCTTCGCCTGGCTGGCGGCGCCACTGCTGGCGGCCCTCCTGGCGGTACTGGTGTGGCTGGTGCTGCGGTTGATCGGGGGCAGGGGGCGCGGCCGGTTCGCCGGGCGGCTGCCGGTGGCGGCCCTCGGCTGGCTGGGCGGGCTGCTCGGGCTCGGCCTCGCGGTCGGCTGGCTGGTGTACGGGGCGTACCTCCAGGACCGGGCGTACATGGGCAACGCGCGGATCGTGTCCGAGCCGGTGCCCGAACTGTCCGCCCGCGCGCCGTACCTGGTCGGAAAGGCGCAGGCCGCCCCGCACCTGGGCGATGTCACCGGCGAGATCTCCGACATCACCTACCTGCCGGATTCGGACCGGTTCGCCACCCTGGTCGAACGGCGGGGCTGGCTGGCCGGGTACGAGGTGGGCCTCGTTCAGGACATCCCGCTCGGCGGCAGCAGCCGCAGCCAGCAGCGCTGTTCCTTCGACCTGGACACGGCGGACGCCCGCATCGGCGGCTGGTTCAACCACAACCTCGGCCGCAAGATCTCGGCGCACAAGCGCTGGGTGCGGTTCGAAGCCAGCGACGCGTACGTGACCTGCTCGGGCGACACCCCGATCGTGGTCGTCCCCCTCAAGCGCCAGACCGGGATCCTGGTGGTGACCGAACGGCCCGCCGGAGTCGCGCTCTACGACGGGCGGACGGGGAAGCTCACCGTCACCACCGATACCGCCGCGGTGCCCGGGCCGTCCTACCCGCTGAGCCTCGCGGGCCGGCAGCGGGAGGGCACGGCCGCGGTCGGCAGCTTCAGCGACTGGTGGTTCGAGCGCAGCGGCTGGGACGCCTCCGAGGACGGCGCCAACGCGGGCAACGAGTCGGAGTTCACGCTCCAGTACCGCGACGGCAGCGGCCACGGCGCGTACGTCACGCCGCTCACCCCGCAGGGGGAGGCCAGTTCGGTCGTCGCCGTGTCCACCGTGTCGACCCGGCAGGAGGGCGGCGCGCTCGCCCCGATCACCGTCCACCGGCTCGATCCGACGTGGTCCTCGCCCAAGGCCCTCGTCGCGCTGATCAAGGCCGAGTACCGGGACGTCTGTTGCTACAACGACGACCAGGTGTTCGAGGTCGTGCCCACCGGCGGCAGCACCTGGACGGCGACGGTCGGCAGCGACCAGAACCTCCGGTACCGGGTGGAGGGCCGCGGCCTGCCGGACGGCCGCGAGGCGAGCTGTCTGAAGACCGCCGACGGAGTGCTCATCCGGTGTGCGTACGCGGCGCCCGGCTCGCCGGAGGAGAAGGAACTCAAACGCCGGGAAGAGGAGAAACAGAAGGCCGCGGGCACGCCGAAGCCCGGCGAGGCCGGTGACCTGACGGCGTACACCCCCGAGCAACTCGCCGAACTGCAACGCCGGGTGTCCGATGAGGTCGTCCGGCGGCTGAAGGGAAGCTAGGCCCTGCGGGGCCGCGGGTCAGGGCTCGATCAGACCGACGCGGATCGCGTAGCGGGTCAGTTCGAGGCGGTCGCGCAGGCCGAGCTTCTGGAGGAGGTTGGCCCGGTGGCGTTCGACGGTCTTGGCGCTGATGACGAGGAAGTCGCCGATCTCCTTCGAGGTGTGGCCCTCGGCGACGAGTTTGAGGATCTCCTCCTCGCGCTCGGTGATGGGCCGGGCGGGCAGCGCCCCGCCCGTCCGCGCGCGGTCCAGATAGGTGCGTATCAGGGTGGTCTCGGCGCCCGGGTAGATGAACGGTTCGTCGCGCAGGGCGGCGCGGCAGGCCTCGACGAGGTCGCGGTCGGCGACCGACTTGGGGACGTAGCCGCTCGCTCCGGCCTTGAGGGCCTCGAAGAAGTACTGCTCGTTGTCGTACATGGTCAGCATCAGGATCCGCAGGCCCGGCCGCAGCCGGGAGAGTTCCCGGGCGGCTTGCAGCCCGGTCTGGCGGGGCATCGCGATGTCGAGGATGGCCAGATCGAGGCCGGGATCCCGGCGGGCGAGGGCGACCGCGTCGGCGCCGTCGGCGGCCTCGGCCACCACGGACAGGTCCGGTTCGGCGTCGAGGATGAGACGTACGCCGCTGCGGACGAGCGCGTGGTCGTCGGCGAGCAGCACGCGGGCCGGGGCGGGTGGTCTCATCGCCCGGTTCCTCCGGTCCGGTCCGCGGTGACGTTCAGGCACACCCGCGTGCCGCGGCCGCCGGGCCCGGCGCCGACGAGCAGTTCGGCGCCGATCAGCAGGGCGCGCTCCCGCATGCCCTGGATCCCGGCGCCCTCCGGCGCGGCCCCGATCCCGCCGCCGTCGTCGCCGACCACGAGCCCCACGCCGGCGCCGCCCGGCAGCGGCAGCAGGTGGACCTCGACCCGGCCGGCGCCGGAGTGGCGGGCCGCGTTGGTCAGGCTCTCCTGCGCGACGCGGTAGAGAACGAGCTCGGCCGCCGGTCCCAGCGCGGGCAGCCCGGGGGTGATGTGGGCGCTCACCCCGAGACGGGTGGTGGTGAACTCGGCGGCCAGGGCCCGGACCGCGCTGTGCAGACCGAGCTCCTCCAGCACGCCGGGGCGCAGTCGGCGGGCGATGCGGCGGATCTCGTCCAGGCTGGCGCGGGTGGTCTCCTGCGCCTGGTGCAGCTCGGCCCGTACGGGTTCGGGGACCCGGTCGGCGGCGTGCTTGAGCTGGAGCAGCACGGCGGTGAGCGTCTGGCCGATCTCGTCGTGGAGCTCCCGGGCGATCCGCCGGCGTTCGGCTTCGAGCGCGGACAGCACCCGGCCGCTGCTGGTGGCCCGCTCCGCTTCGAGGCGGTCGAGCATGGTGTTGAACGTGGCGGTGAGCCCGGCGATCTCGCCCTGGCCGGTGACCGCGGGCCGGGCGTCGGGCCTCAGCAGGTCGGCGGTGGCCATGGCCCGGTTCAGGCGGGCGAGCGGCGCGAGGCCGATCCGCAGCAGCACCGCGTTCGCGACGAGCATGGCGCCGAGCCCGCCGAGCAGGACGAGGGCCTCGCCGAGCAGGATGGGCGTGGAGACCGTGACCGGGCCGAGCAGCAGTGCCACCGCGACGACGAGCACGACCGCGTTCAGCAGGAAGATCCGCCCGTACAGCGACATGGCCCCACGTCCTTTCCCGCGCCGTCGCCCGCCGCGCCGCCGGTCTCCCCCCGTCAGCTGCCGCGGGCCCGCCTCCTTGGCGCACATACGGTCTGACCTGCGGAGGAACCTACTTCCCCGCTCCATCCTCACCGCCCGCGACCCTTCCTGTCCATCCGTGCCGACACCCATATTCCGGACACGCCGAACGTGGCACCATGGCCCCCGCCGCACCGCACGAAGAACGAGGGGGATGGGCCGTGCCCGCACCACGGACGCGTACGACACCACTGCCGGGCATCGGCGTCCAGTACGACCTCACCACCCGCGAAAGACGCCACCTGTCGGTCATCGCGCACCGGGACGGCTCCCGCACCGTGAACCTGTACCGGGCCGACGACCCCGACGCCTGCGCCCAGTCGCTGCACCTCACCGGGGCGGAGGCGGCCTCGCTGATCGACGCGCTGATGCCCGCCCACCACAGCCCGAACCTCCTGCACACCACCGACCTCGGCCTCGTCGCCGAGCGGATCGAGCTGTCGGCGTACTCGTACTGGAACGGCCGGGTGCTGGGGGAGACCCGGATGCGCACCGAGACCGGGGTCTCCGTGGTCGCCGTACTGCGCCGCGCGGAGGCCCGTCCGTCCCCGGCTCCGGACTTCCGGCTGGCCGGCGGGGACACCCTCATCGTCATCGGCACCCGCGAGGGCGTGGACGCCGCCGCCGCGATACTCGGGCGGGAGTGAGCGGATGCACTCTGCCGTCTTCCTCATCGAGTTCGGCGCGATCATCCTGGGCCTCGGCCTGCTGGGCCGGGTCGCGGGCCGCCTCAAGTTCTCACCGATACCCCTCTACCTGCTCGCCGGACTCGCCTTCGGAACCGGCGGCCTGCTCCCGCTCGGCGCGAGCGAGGAGTTCGTCGCGATCGGCGCCGAGATCGGCGTCATCCTGCTGCTGTTGATGCTCGGCCTGGAGTACACGGCCACCGATCTCGTCTCCAACCTCAAGACCCAGTACCCCGCCGGGCTCGTCGACTTCACCCTCAACGCCCTGCCCGGCGCCGCCGCCGCGCTGCTGATGGGGTGGGGGCCGGTGGCCGCCGTGGTGCTGGCCGGGGTCACCTGGATCTCCTCCTCCGGCGTCATCGCCAAGGTCATGGGCGACCTCGGCCGCCTCGGCAACCGCGAGACCCCGGTCATCCTCAGCATCCTGGTCCTCGAAGACCTGGCCATGGCCGTCTACCTGCCGATCATCACCGCGCTGCTCGCCGGGGTGAGCCTCGCCGCCGGCAGCCTCACGCTCGCCATCGCGCTCTTCGTCGCCGGGGCCGTGCTCTTCGTCGCCGTCCGGTACGGGCGCGTGATCTCCCGCTTCGTCTCCAGCGACGACCCCGAGAAGCTGCTGCTGGTCGTCCTCGGGCTGACCCTGCTGGTCGCGGGCATCGCCCAGCAGCTCCAGGTCTCGGCCGCCGTCGGCGCCTTCCTCGTCGGCATCGCGCTCTCCGGGGAGGTCGCCGAGGGCACGCACACCCTGCTGAGCCCGCTGCGGGACCTGTTCGCGGCAGTGTTCTTCGTCTTCTTCGGCCTGCACACCGACCCGGCCAGCATTCCGCCGGTCCTGCTGCCGGCCCTGGCGCTGGCCGTCGTCACCGCCGGTACGAAGATCGCCACCGGGTACTGGGCCGCGCGGCGCGCCGGGATCGGCGTGAAGGGCCGCTGGCGGGCGGGCGGAACCCTCGTCGCGCGCGGGGAGTTCTCCATCGTCATCGCGGGCCTCGCCGTCACCGCCGGAATCGAACCGGCCCTCGGTCCGCTGGCCACCGCGTACGTACTGATCCTCGTGATCGTCGGCCCGCTGACCGCCCGCTACACCCAGCCCCTGGCGGCCTGGACCGCGACCCGCCTCGGGGCCCGGCACACGCCGACCCGTGCTCCGGCGGCGCCGCCGGAACACGAGTCCGTCCCCACGCAGCCGGCGTCGGACCGCGGCTGACGGGAGCGCCGGGCCTGGCCTACCCGAGGAGGCGGCGCTTCTGCTCCGCGAACTCCTCCTCGGTCAGCACGCCCTGCTCCTTGAGGGTGCTCAGCTGCTTCAGCTGCTCGATCTTTGCGGTCATGTCGTCGGCCAGCGGCGCGGCGGCGGGCGGGGGAGCGGCGGCGGGCGGGGGAGCGGCCGCAGCCTGCTGTTCGCTCTCCTGCTGGGCCCACCGGCCGCTCTGGCGGCGGGACACGCGGTTGGACACCGCGGTGGCGGTGCCGGCGATGACGGCGGTGCGGGCGACCCCGCGAAGAAGTCCGGGCATGATGCTCATCTCCAGGCTGTGTGGGCCTCACTCGTCGGGGGGCAGGTCCTCCAGGGCGTCCAGCGAGGCCAGCAGGGCCTGGACGGGAATGCGTCCGGCCGCCACGAGCTGGGCTCCACCACGACGCAGGGCCCGGGCGAAGGGCGCCGCCCAGGTGTTCTCGTACACGATGATCCCGGCCGAGCTCCCGGCTTCCAGGGCGGCGGCGGCCTCCTGGATGTCACCGTGGTCGAGCAGGCCGGACGAAGCGCCCTCGAAGACGGTGAGGTCGACCTCGCCGCCGCCGAAGTCCTGGAGCTCCACCGCCGTCACCGTGCCGTCCTCTTCCTTGCGGACGAAGGCGAAGTCGAAGATGCGGATGATGCCCCGGTCGACGAGATCGACGAGAAGGGGGAAGCCCTCGCCGGTCATGCGGTTGCCCGGGAACTCGACGACGATGTAGTCGACGGGGCCCAGGTCCTCGACGTCGCCGAACCCGGTTCGGTCCTCGGCCTCGCTGCTCATGGCCGCTCCTGTCGGAGAAGGGGGGAAGGTCTTTTTCATTCCAGCACGCTGCCCGCGCCTCCGCATGTCTGGCGGTCGCCCGGTCGCCCGGTCGCCCGGTCAGCCCGTCAGCTGGTAGATGCTCTGTCCCGTCAGCCACAGGCCGAGCAGCAGGCAGACGAACACGACGGCCTCGTCCTTGTGCCCCTCCATCCACCTCCGCATCCGCAGCAGCCGCGCCTGGGCGGCTTCGGGCGCGAACACCATGTACAGCTCGGCGGCCAGCAGGCCGGAGCTGGCGAGCAGGCAGAAGCCGAACAGCGCGACGTAGGTGGTGGCGTGCGAGGCATCGGCCTGGATCACGGTCGTGGCGCCCGCCGCGACCATGCCCCACGGCTGGATCAGTACGGCCAGGCCGGCCGCGGCCCACGGCGAGCCGACGTCCATGCGGGAGGGCGGCGAAGGGCGCCCCGAGGCGGCCTCGCGGGCGGCCGCCCGCGCCTGCCTGCGGCGGTAGCGGTGCATTCCGTACAGCACCAGCCACACACCGATGGCCAGCTTGAGGGCCAGCGCGATCACGCTGGGCGGGGAGCGGGGCGACGGCGGCTGGCCGCCGGTCAGCGCCAGCACGATCGCGATCACCGCGACGAGGCACCCGAGCCACGCCAGGAGGAAGGCCAGCCCCTTCCAGACGCCTCTGGGGGACGAGACCACGAGGATGAAGGCCATCAGCGGGAGCGGGTAGAGGGCGATGGCCAACGCGATGAGCACGAGGTCGAGGACCATGACGCCCCAATCGTGTGACGACATACGACACTACGCACCGGACCGGGGCCCGACACCTTTTGCCCCGCTTCTTCGCGGTCCGCCGCTCCGAGATGCCACCCCCGGCCGCGTCCCCCAACCTGGACGCACACGAAGGAGACCGTCATGACGACGACCCGGCACCCGCCGTCCGCGCCGCGCGACTCCCCGGGCCGCTGATGCCGTCGGAGCGCAAGGCCCGGTGGCGCGAGCGCTCCCGGGAGCTGGCGGCGGCCGGCAAGCGGCTCCAGGGGAGGGCCGAGACCCGGTTCCCGGTGATCACCCACGCCACCGAGCGGATGGTCGGGGTCAACATCTTCGACTCCGCCACCCGGCTGGCCGCCCAGTGCTTCCTGACCGCCGTGCCCCTGCTCTTCGTCCTCGCCTCGTTCGCCCCGGAGGCCGTACGGACGCAGCTGGTCGACTCGATGCGGGCGATGTTCGGGCTCACCGGTCAGGCGAGCAGCCAGCTGAGCGACGTCCTCGACGGCTCCGCGGAGGACGACCTGCGCAACGCCGTGGGCGTGACGGGCGCCGTGATCGTGCTGCTGTCGGCGACGGCCGTGAGCCGCGCCATGCAGCGGCTGTGCCGGCGCGCCTGGGAGATCCCGCGCACCGGGACGCGGATCGCGATCTGGCGCTGGTTCGCCTGGATCGCCGTGTGGATGGTCCTGCTGATCATCCAGGGGCCGGTGCGCGACGGCTTCGGGCTCGGCCTGTGGCTCGGAATCCCCCTCACCTTCCTCTTCCAGACGGCGGTGTGGTGGTGGAGCCAGCACCTGCTGCTGGGCGGGATGATCCCGTGGCTCCCGCTGCTGCCCGGCGCCGTGCTCACGGCCATCGCGATCACCGCGCTGTCGCTGGGCGCGCGCGTCTACATGCCGATCGCGCTCAACCGCTCGCTCGCCGCGTACGGGTCCACCGGCTCGGTGTTCGTCATCCTCTCGTGGCTGATCGTGCTGTGCGTGGCGGTCGCCATCGGCATCAGCACGGGCGCCGCCGTGGCGCAGGAGCCGTACCTGGCCAGGCGGCTGGGCAGCCCGGTCCCGAACCGGTTGCGGCAGCCGCCGCCCTGACCGCTGTCCCGCGCCCCCGCCCTCCGGGCGCCCGCAGCGCAGGGGTGTGGCGCGAGTGCCATGCTGGGAGGCGGAGGCGGGGGCCCTGGTGGCCGGGAGGTTCACTGCGATGACGAAGCGCGCCAAGACCGCGACCGCGAAGCGGACCGCGAAGCCGACCGCGAAGCCGACCGCGAAGCCGACCGCGAACGCGGCCAAGAAGGGCGGCAACGAGCCCCTGCTCCCGGCCAAGGACCGGGCCGCGGCCGGCCGGGCCGCCCGGGCGCGGACACCGCGGTCCGCCCACGGGGACTTCGAGCCGTCGGCCCGACGGCCGGATCCGGTGGACGTCATCGAGGGGCAGTCCGCCACCCGGGTGCAGGAGCTCATCCCGATCCGCTACGGCCGGATGGCCCAGTCACCGTTCCGCTTCTACCGGGGCGCCGCCGCGATCATGGCCGGGGACCTGGCCGGCACACCCGACTCGGGCATCCGGGTCCAGCTGTGCGGCGACGCGCACCTGCTGAACTTCCGGCTGCTCGGCTCCCCCGAGCGCAACCTCCTCTTCGACATCAACGACTTCGACGAGACGCTGCCCGGGCCCTGGGAATGGGACGTCAAACGGCTCGCGACGAGCCTGGTCATCGCCGGGCGCGAGAACGGCTTCTCCGCGCACGAGCGCGCGGGCATCGTACGGTCGGGCGTGAGCGCCTACCGCGAGCAGATGCGCCGCTTCGCCGGGATGAACACCCTCGACGTCTGGTACGCGAAGGTCGACGAGACGGACCTCCAGGCGGTGGCGGCGGACGCGCTGCACACCCGCGGCCGCAAGAACGTGTCCGAGGCGCTCACCAAGGCCCGCGGGCGCGACAGCCTCCAGGCGTTCGAGAAGCTCACCGAGCTGGTCGACGGCGAACGCCGCTTCGCGGCCGCCCCGCAGCTGATCACGCCGATCTCCCAGCTGCTGCCGGACCGGGAACGGGACGGGCTCGAAGGCGAGATCCACGACCTCGTCGAGCAGTACGGGCGCAGCCTCCAGTCGGACCGCCTGCACCTGCTGCGCCAGTTCTCGGTGGTCGACATGGCGCGCAAGGTGGTGGGCGTCGGCAGTGTCGGCATGCGCTGCTGGGTCATCCTGCTGCTGGGCCGGGACGACCAGGACCCGCTGATCCTCCAGGCGAAGGAGGCCGGCGAGTCCGTCCTGGCCGCGCACACCGGCGCCAGCGAGTTCGCCACCCAGGGCGAGCGGGTCGTCGCCGGACAGCGCGTGATGCAGGCCGCCAGCGACATCTTCCTCGGCTGGCACCGAGTGCACGGGGTCGACGGCCGCGAACGGGACTTCTACGTACGCCAGTTGCGCGACTGGAAGGGCATCGCCGAACCCTCCCGGATGGTGCCGCGCGGCATGCGGGCCTTCGCCGGACTGTGCGGAGTGACCCTGGCGCGGGCACACGCCCGGTCCGGGGACCGGATCGCCATCGCCGCCTACCTGGGCCGCCGCGAGGTCTTCGACGACGCGCTCGTACGGTTCGCGGAGAGCTACGCCGACCAGAACGAGCGCGACCACCGGCGTCTGGTGGAGGCGATCGCCTCCGGCCGGGTGAGCGCCGTCCCGGCCTGAGCCGGACCGGGCCACGCCCACCGCCAGTCGACTGAACCCCCGGGCGAGGCGCCGTGCCACCCCGCCCGGGCGTGGCACGCTGCGCCCATGACGGCAGCGAAGGCGGCCCCGGCCGGGAACACGGGGAAGGCCGGGAACGCGAGACTCATCCTGCTGACCCTGGCGGCCGGGCAGTTCCTGATGGCCCTGGACAGCTCGGTGATGAACGTCTCGATCGCCACGGTGGCCGATGACATCGGCACCACGGTGAGCGGCATGCAGGGCGCGATCACGGCCTACACGCTGGTCATGGCGATGCTCATGATCAGCGGCGGCAAGGTCGGCGCGCTCATCGGCCGCAAACGGGCGTTCATGATCGGCTGCGCCGTCTACGGGTGCGGATCCCTCACGACCTCCCTCGCCCCGAACCTGACGGTGCTGATGCTGGGCTGGTCGTTCCTGGAGGGCGTGGGAGCGGCGCTCATCCTGCCGGCGATCGTGGCGCTCGTCGCCTCCAACTTCGGCAAGGAGCAACGTCCGGCCGCCTACGGCCTGGTCGCGGCCGCCGGCGCGATCGCCATCGCCCTCGGCCCGCTCATCGGCGGCGTGGCGACCACCTTCTTCTCCTGGCGCTGGGTGTTCGCGGGAGAGGTCGTGGTGGTGCTGGTCATCCTGATGCTGGCCCGCCGGGTCGTCGACGCGCCCCCGGACCACCGGCCGCGCATCGACGTGCTGGGCGCGATCGTGTCCGCCGCCGGCATCGGGCTGTTCGTCTTCGGCGTGCTGCGGACGAGCGAATGGGGCTGGTTCCGGCCCAAGGCCGGCGGCCCCGCCTGGTTCTCGCTCTCGCCCGTCGTCTGGCTGATGCTGGCCGGCCTCCTGCTGGTCTGGCTGTTCTTCCGCTGGGAGGCGCGCCTGGTGGCACGGGGGACCGAACCGCTCGTCGACCCGGCACTGCTGGGCAACCGCCAGTTCTCCGGCGGTCTGACGATGTTCTTCTTCCAGTACCTCGTCCAGATGGGCGTGTTCTTCGTCATCCCGCTCTACCTGTCCGTGGCGCTCGGCCTGTCCGCCCTCAGCACGGGCGTACGGATCCTGCCGCTCTCCCTGACCCTGCTCGCCGCCGCGATCGGGATCCCCAAACTGTGGCCGAACGTCTCACCGCGGCGCGTCGTACGCATCGGGATCCTGGCGATGTTCGTCGGCGCCGTCATCCTGATGGCCGGCCTGACCCCGGACGCCGGCGCGGCCGTGGTCACCGTTCCGCTGCTGCTGATCGGCCTCGGGATGGGGGCGCTCGCCTCCCAGCTCGGAGCCGTCACCGTGTCGGCCGTACCGGACGAGCGGAGCGACGAGGTCGGCGGCATCCAGAACACCTCCACCAACCTCGGCGCCTCGATCGGCACCGCCCTCGCCGGGTCCATCATGATCGCGGTACTGACGAGCTCGTTCCTCGCCACCATCGACCAGAACCCGGCGATCCCGGCCGACGTCAAGAGCCAGGCGCACACCAACCTCGCGGGCAGCGCCCCCTTCCTGTCGGACGAACAGCTCGGCGCGGCCCTCGACGAGGCGGGCACGGACCCCGTGGTGGCCCAGGCGGCCCTCGACGCCAACGACAGCGCCCGCATCGACGGCCTGCGGGCCGCGCTCGGCATCCTCGCCCTCACCGCGCTGCTCGCGCTGTTCTTCACCCAGCGCATCCCCGCGACCCAGCCGTCCGCGACGCGCGGACCGGCCGACGCCCCGTCATGACGGGTGCGGGCCCGCCACCTTGTCGGCGGCCGGGTGCTCTCCCGTGTCCTCGGCGAGGAAATCCGTCACCGCGAGCGCGAAGAGCAGGGCGAGGGCCAGACCCACGACCACCCAGCCGGTGGGGTAGGACCACAGGAGGTACACCAGGGCGGCGACCGCCACCAGCCCCCAGGTGAACCAGGCGCGGTGGCGCCGGATGAACGGGCCGACCGGTCCGGTGCGCAGACCCAGGCGGTCGGCCGTGGCGCGGGTGGCGGCGATGCCGGAGTGCCAGATCTGGCGGGCCGCGACGGCGTACCGGCCGGGGCCGGAGAGCCAGGCGGCGAGGGCGACCACCACGCCGAGGACCACGACCATCCGGACCGTCGTGCGCAGCAGGCGGACCAGCGCGTCGTAGACGGAGCCGGCCGCGGCCTGCGAGACGGTGTCGGGCAGCGCGCCCAGGTAGACGGTGCGGAAGACGGTCAGGGCCAGACCGAGGACGAGGGCCGCGAAGGCGACCGCGAGGGCCGAGGTCACCAGGGCCCGGCGGCGGTGGGCGGAGAGCAGGATGCCGGCGGCGATCAGGACCAGGGCGAGGACCGGCAGCCACACGCCGGCGATCTGCAGGAGCCGGAAGCCCGTCTTGACCCTGCCGATGTCCTTGGACTGCACGACGGTGAAATCGGTGTGGATCTCGGGGATCTTGCCGGCGACGCTCATCCCGGAGTCCACGAGCCGCGTCTTGACCTGGTCGATCACCGGGGCGAGGTCGACGGTCACCGCGTCGTTCTTGATCTGGACGGCGGAGTCACCACTGCCGGTCAGGGCCTTGACCAGAGCGGTGTGGATGGTGCGGTTGGCGTCGGTCCAGATCGTCTCGAAGGACTTCGAGGCGATGACGTCCTGCGCCTTGTCCTTCACGAAACTGCTGACCGCGCTCTCCAGCGAGCCGCCGAGCTTGCCGAGCGCCTTCTGGAGCAGCGGCCGTTGGTCGGGAGCCACGTCCTCCAGCAGGGCGGTGAGGTCGAGGTGCTGCATCAGGGCGGCCGTGACGCGGTTCGCGGCGGCTTCCTGGACGTCGGGGTCGGAGGCCAGCGGCGCGACCGTGGAAACGTAGCGGTCGGTGTTCCCCACGATGCCGGAGGTCCACGCGGCGACGATGCCCAGCGGGGCCAGCACACAGCCGACGATGATCAGCAGCGCGGCCAGCAGCGACCGTGTCCGGTGCCGCGGCGGGGTCCGCTTCCCGGCCGCGGCCTCCGACTCCAGGGCGGCGACCCTGGCCCGCAGCGCCGCGAGTTCGGCCGCGCTTTCGTCACCCTGCATGGCTGACCTCCTACGGGGTCGGGCGCCTGGGACCGTCGAGGATCAGTGGATGACGCTGAAGCTGCGCCACGGCAGGCTGGCGGGGGCCGTCACGTTCGACAGCGTGGTGGCGACGTAGATGCCGTCGGCCCGGTCGGTCTTCTGGCAGTCCGGCGTCCGGTAGAGGACGACGTCGACGAGGGTGTTGTTGTGGACGTGGGTGGCGCCCCGCGGCAGGCCGATCTTGTGGCAGCCCGTCACCAGGGTGTTGGAGTAGCTCAGCTCGGTCACCGAGTCCTGGGCGCGGAAGCTGAGCATCCCGACGGTCGTCCGGCCCAGGCCCGAGCAGGCGGTGGCGGTCAGCAGCAGCGCTGCGACCCCGGTGATGACGCCGATACGCCGGCTGTGGGACATGGCGCGGTCCTCGTCTGTGCGGTGGTGTGGCTCTCCTTGTCCCACAGCCTGCCCCGGCGCGCGGCGGGCGGCATCCGCTGCTCGGCCGGGCGGATGAACGGGGCGGACGAACGGGGCGGACGAACGGGCGCGGCGCCGGGGCGCTTGCGGCCACGGGTGGCCGGGCCGTCCGGACGGCCCGGCCACCCGTGGCGCGGCCGCCGGGCCCGCTCGGCCGGTGCCCGTCGCACGCGGCCCCGTCCGGGAGCTACGGAAGGGGTTCGTGCATCGTCGAGCAGTGGATGCCGCCGCCGCCCGCCATCAGCCGGTCGACGTCGAGCTGTACGACCGTCCGCCCGGGAAAGGCCTCGGCGAGGGCCCGGTTCGCCGCGGCGTCCTTGACCGCGTCGCCGAACCGGGCCGTGATGACCGCCCCGTTGACCACGTGGAAGTTCAGGTACGAGTCGACGAACTGGGAGTCCTTCGAGCGGACGGTGTCGGGCCCGTCCACGCGGATCACCTTCAGCCGCCGCCCCCGGGCGTCGGTGGCACGGGAGAGGATCGCGAACTGTTCGCGGGCGTCCCGCGCCCACGCGTCATCGCGGTCCTCCGGCGGGACCTGCACCATGACGACGCCCGGCCGCACGAAGCGCGAGGTCACGTCGATGTGGTCGTCGGTGATGTCCTTGCCCTTGATGCCCGGGACCCAGATCATCCGGTCGGCGCCGTAGGCGTGCAGGACCGCGTCCTCGATCTCGGCCCGGCTCATCCCCGGGTTGCGGTTCTTGTTGACCAGACTGCTCTCCGTGGCCATGACGGTGCCGTCGCCGTCGGTCTCGATCGCCCCGCCCTCACCGACGAACTCCGTCCTGCTGAAGGGCAGGCGCCCCTCGTCCGCGATGCGCCGGGCGACCTCGGCGTCGCGGGAGTGGGTCTGCTTCTTGCCCCAGCCGTTGAAGCCCAGGCCGATCGCGTCGAGTCCGCCGCGTCCGTCGCGGCGGAAGACAGGGGCGGTGTCCCGCATCCAGAGGTCGTCCGTGGGGATCGAGTCGAGCACGGTGACCGCCGGGCCGCACCGGGACCGGGCGGTGGCGGCGGTATCGGCGTCCGGCGCGCACATCACCACCGGCTCGTGGAGGGCGACCGTCCGGGCGATCAGGGCGATGTCCTCCTGTACGCCGGCCAGCCGGCGGCCGCCCCAGATGGACGTGCGCGACGGCCAGGACATCCAGGTACGGGCGTGCGGGACGTCATCGCGCTCCACCCACCAGCGCGGCAGGGCCGCGCTCGCCCGCTGCGGGGCCATCGCCATCGAACCCAGCGCCACGCCCGCCGCCCCGACGCCGGCGGCGCCGATGACGCGGCGGCGGGAGGGTTCGGCGGAGCCGCCGAACAGGCGGCTGAAGAGGGAGCGGCCGTCGCCGTGGAATGCGCTCATGGGTCTCTCCGGATCTCTTGGGGGAGGGGAGCCGTGGCCCGACTCTGTCATTGACTGAAAATTCAGTCAAGAAGCGAGCCGTGAGGAAGCCCGGGACGGGGAAGGGAACCGGGGAAGTGCCCCGTGCCCGGCCGCCGCGCGGCACCGGCATGCCTACGAGAGGCGCTGGAGCTCGGCCTCGATCGACGCGGCCATCAGGTCCCGCGCGTGCGCCAGGGGCAGGCTGCCGCTGAGCCAGCGCGAGCTGAGGCCCTCCACCAGGGCCGTCAGCCGTTCGGCGGTTCCGGCGAGCGCCGCGGCGCCGGCCATCGGCCGGACCCGGCCGAGGAGCTCGCCGACCTCCTGTACCCATACCAGCGTGGCGCGGGCGAGGTCCTCGCGCAGGTCGGGATCGAAGACCGCGCTGGCCCGGAGCTCTCCCCAGGCCGTGCTGTTCTCGCGCACCTCGGGGGTGTCCTGGAATTCGAGGAGGAGGGTCTCCTCCAGCTCGCCCCTCGCGTCCAGCGGGGGAGCGCCGGGATCCCGCTCCGTGGTGTACCGCCCCGCGCGATCGTTGATGAACTCCAAGGTGGCGCGCATGATTCCGGCGCGGTCCTTGAAGTGGTAGTAGATCAACGCGGTGGACACGCCCGCCTCCGAGGCGAGTTCCTCCACGCGCAGGCCGCGCACGCCGCGTCGGGCGATGACCCGCGCGGCCCCCTCCATGATTGCTGTTCGACGGTCCGCCACAAGCCGACACCCTACCCGGGCGCCGATCACCGGCACGACCTCGACCCTGACTGAAATTACAGTCGGATGGGATCCGCTGCCGTTCGGGCGGCGCACCGCCGCCGGGTGCCCTACGCGGTAGATTGACTGAAATTCCAGTCAGTGTCAGAGTGGGGGCGTCGCCGCGGAACTCGATGTTCCGTACCGGTCCGCGGCGCGGCCGCTGGATCGCCGTGCCGCGCGCCCGTGCCGACAATGGGACGGATGACGTTCCTCGCCCGCAGCCCTTGACCGCTGCCCCGTCGGCGAAAGCCCATCAGCCGAATGCCGGAGCCCTCTGTGACCCCTTCGCCCCTGTCCTCTCCCGTCTCCCGCCGCACCGCGCTGCGCGCCCTCGCGGGCATCGGCGGCGCGCTGGCCTTCGGGGCCGCCGCCTGCGCCCCCTCCGACCCGGAGGGCCCGGCGGCCTCGCCCGCCTCCGGCGCCGCGGAGGCGGCGGGTGGCGCGGGCCGTCGGTTCGGCGCCGAGTGGGAGAGCCACGCCCGGACCTTCATGTCCTGGCCCGCACTGGAAAACGTCTGGTACGAGGACCTGCCCGCCGTACGGGCGGACATCGCCCGCGTGGCCCGTGCCGTGGGCGAGTACGAGCCCGTGGTGATGCTCGCCCGGCCCGACCAGCAGGAGGCGGCCCAGCAGGCGTGCGGTTCCGGCGTCGAGGTGATCGCGCTCCCGGTGGACGACCTCTGGGCGCGCGACACCGTACCGGTCTTCGTCGAGCAGGATCACAAGGTCCTCGGCGTCGACCTCAACTTCAGCGGCTGGGGCAACAAGCAGGAGCACCGGAGCGACGCCCAGGTCGGCCGGCTGCTGCTGGCGAAGTACGGGATCGAGCGCGTGCGGGCACCGCTCGTCGCCGAGGGCGGCTCCTTCGAGACCGACGGCGAGGGCACCCTGCTCGTCACCGAGAGCTCGGTGGTCAACAAGAACCGCAACCCCGGCAAGAGCCGCGACCAGATCGAAGCCGAGCTCAAGGGCAGCCTCGGCATCAAGAAGGTGATCTGGCTCGCCGGAGTCCGCGGCCAGGACATCACGGACGCGCACGTCGACAGCCTGGTCCGGTTCACCGCCCCGGGCGTCGTCCTCCTCGACCAGGCGTTCCCGGGCTCCGAGCCCGACGTGTGGTCGCGCGCCGCCGACCAGGCGAGGACGGTGTTCAAAGACGCGACGGACGCGCGCGGCAAGCGCCTGGAGGTCGTCGACCTGCCCCAGCCCGACCTGGACAAGATCACCGGCCGTGGTGACGCCTTCGTGTCGACGTACGCGAACTTCTACGTGGCCAACGGGGCCGTCTTCATGCCCCGCTTCGGGGACGCCCGGGCGGACGACCGCGCGAAGGGCATCCTCCAGGAGCACTTCCCGAAGCGCGACATCGTCCCCGTGAAGATCGACACCATCGCCGGGGGCGGCGGCGGCATCCACTGCTCGACCCACGACGAACCCGGCAAGCCGGCCGAGTAGCCCCGCCGGCCCCGAAGAGCGGACCCCCGCCGTCCCGTACTGCCGGACAGATCCACACTTGCTAGGCCTTTGGTGGAATGGCCAAGCATTCGCCAGCTGATGTACGCGAAGCTCCTCGCACATGCAGTATGGGATGACGATGGTTCCCGGCAGGTGCGGAGGCGGAGACGGTGGGCGGTGTCGCGCAGGACCTCCGGTCGTAGCCCGGCCCCGCCCCGGCGCGATCGCACGACGGCCACCGCCGGGTCACCCCTTCCGATCTCCTGCTCACGAGGCGAGGTATCGACCCATGGATGTACGCGGCTTGGACGGCAGCGCGGGCGACGTCGACTACGGCGCCATCGGCTCCACCTACTCCGGCTACCGGCGGCCCGACCCGCGCATAGCCCGGCTCATCGTCGACGCGCTGGGCGGCGCCCGTACGGTCGTCAACGTCGGCGCCGGAGCCGGCTCCTACGAGACGGCCGCCGCGGCCGTCACGGCGGTCGAGCCCTCCGAGTCGATGCGGGCGCAGCGCGCGGCGGCCCTGCCGCGCGCCGTGGACGCGGTCGCGGAGGACCTCCCCTTCGAAGACGGGGAGTTCGACGGGGCGATGACCCTGTTCAGCGTCCACCAGTGGAGCGACGCCGAGGCGGGACTGCGGGAGATGCGGCGCGTCACCCGCGGCCCGGTCGTCGTGCTCACCTGCGACCCCGAACTGGTGCGGGACTTCTGGCTGTACGCGTACGCGCCCGAGGTGCTCGACACCGAGGCCCGGCGCTACCCGCCGCTGGAGAAGATGGCCGCCGCCCTCGGCGGCACCGGCACGGTGGAGACCGTACCGATCCCGCTGGACTGCACCGACGGCTTCAACGAGGCCTACTACGGGCGCCCCGAGATGCTGCTGGACCCCGCCGCCCGCCAGGCCTGCTCGGCGTGGAGCTTCGTCGACGACGGAGTGCGGGAACGGTTCACCACCCGGCTGCGGGAGGACCTGGACTCCGGCGCGTGGGACGAGCGGTTCGGCCACCTGCGCACCCAGCCGGCCTACCTGGGCTCGCTCGTCATCGTCCGGGCGGTCGGTCACTCCTCCTGGTAGGAGTGCCGCTGCTCCCTCCAGGGATCACCGGTGTTGTGGTAGCCGCGCTCCTCCCAGAAGCCGCGGCGGTCGGCGGTCATGTACTCGATCGCGCGCAGCCACTTGGGGCCCTTGTAGCCGTACAGGTGCGGTACGACCAGGCGCAGCGGGAAGCCGTGCTCGACGGTGAGCGGTTCCCCGTGGTGATGGGTGGCGAGCAGGGTCCGCTCGGAGGTGAAGTCGGCGAGCCGCAGGTTGGCGCTGTACCCGTACTCGGCCCACGCCATCACGTGCGTGACCTGCGGGGCGGGGGGCGCCAGCGCCAGGACCGTACGGGCGGCGACCCCGAAGAACTCGTGGTCGGTCGTGGTGGGACCCGAGGCGCAGTGCAGGTCGGTCTCGATCGTGATCCCGGGCAGCGCGGAGACCTCGTCGAAGGTCCAGGAGTACTTCTCCCCCGAGGCGGTGGCGCCGAAGACCTGGAAGTTCCACCGGTCGCGCCGGAACTTGGGCACGGGGCCGTAGTGCGAGACGGGCCAGCCTTTGGCCAGGCGCTGTCCTGGGGGGAGCGGTGGGGTTCCCACGGTCGGTCGTCCTTTCCCGGTGGCCGGCGGCCGGCGGCGGAGCGGTGGCTCCGGTGCGGGCCGCCGGATGAGATCCTGCCAGCCCCGCCACCGGTACGCCGACCCGGCGCGTGCCCGATCCGCCACGGGCGCCGGTACGGCCACGCCGGCGTCGGGCCGCGGGCCGTACTCCGCGAGATGGCGCAGCTCCGGTGACGGCGCGGCGAGTTGGAGCAGGATCCCGGTGGCGGCGCCACCGCCGGCGACCGCGCGACGGTACAACTCCCGGGCGCGGCCGCCCTTCGCGGACCGGAGCGCCCGCGCCGTTCCAGCAGCGGGGCGCCCGCGAGGGTCGCCCTCGACATCGCCTGCTGCGCGGGCTGGGCCGCCCGGCGGGCCGGGACCGGGCGGGGCCCCGGCCGCGCTCGTCGCGGGCGGCGCGGTGTGCACCGTGCTCACCGTGTTCTTCGCGGGGTCTCCGGGTCTCCGCGTTCCGCTGACGCTCAGGCGGGCAGCGCGAGCAGCATCAGGGGCGCGGTGGTGGGCTGCGGCGAACCGCCGGCCGGTTCGAGCGTGAGGCCCACCCCGCTGGCCTTGCGCAGATCGCCCTGGAGGAGGGTGGCCCCGTCGCGGTCGACGAGCCCGGCCGGACGCATCGTGCCGTGGTCGTCGTACCAGAGCTGGTACGTCCGGCCCGGCCCCGGGTCGGGGAGTCCGGTGCCGACGAACACGGCCTTGTCCTGCCGCTGGGAGCTGACCACGGAGGTGACGGCGCCGGTACTGGTCCGGCCGTGCACGGTACGGGCGTCGGGCGCCGCCAGCACGGAGGTGAGGTCCCGCATCCGCAGCTCCGTGCCCTGCGCCCGCTGCTGTGCCTCCTCGGTCTGCTGGTGCTGCCACACGGCGAGGCCACCGAACGAGGCGGCCGCCACGAGGCTCGCGGCGAGGGCCAGTGGTCCGGCCTTGCGGCGCAGCACGCCACTCACCGTCCGGGGCCGCTCGTCCGCCGGCAGCCGCGGCGGCAACTGCCGTACGGAGTCGATGCCGTGCAGGACGGCGTCCTTCATCCGCGGGGGCGGCGCCGCGGCGACCGCGGCGGCGAGGCGGGCCGTCGTACCGCTGAACTCGGCCACCTCCTGGCGGCAGGACGCGCACTGCGCGAGGTGAGCCGTGAACGCCGTCAGTTCCTCGCGGCCCAGGGCGTGAAGGGCGTAGGCGCCGGTGAGGGTGTGCAGGTCTTCTTCGTTTCTCATGTGGTCACCCCCATGCAGTCGCGCAGTCGGATCAGCCCGTCGCGCATGCGTGTCTTGATGGTAGGAAGCGGTGCGCGAAGCGTCTCGGCTACTTCACGGTAGGTCAGGCCCTGGTAGTAGGCGAGGGTGACGGCTTGCCGCTGGAGCTCGGTCAGGCCGCGCATGCAGCGCCGTACCTGTTCGCTCTCCAGCCGGGTTTCGACCTGCTCGGCCACCTCGTCGAAGGGCCGCTGGTGTTCGCGCGCCGCCTGGTCGTACTCGCGGTTGGCCGAGGCCTGGGCGGAGCGCACCCGGTCGACGGCCCGGCGGTGGGCGAGGGTGGCCGCCCAGGCGGGCACGCTGCCCTGGTCGGGCCGGTAGCGGGAGGCCTGCCGCCAGAGGTCGATCATCACCTCCTGGGCCACCTCCTCGGACTGGGCTCTGTCGCGCACGACCTTGACCACGATCCCGAAGACGGTGCCGGCGAGGGCGTCGTAGAGCGCGGAGAACGCGTCCTTGTCGCCGCGGGCCACCTGCGCCATGAGGTCTTCGAGCCGTGAGCCGCCGCCGTCCGGGGCGGCGAAGGGGAGAGGCTGCCTCACTGGTGCCCCTTCCCGCCGCCCGACGCCGCGCGGCGCCCGGTGGTGGCGGGTGGTCCGCCGGGATGCGTCTGCGTCCATTGCATGACAGTCCTTCGGGTCGAGAACAACCGGACCCGAACAGTACGCGGGCCTGTCATTCCGGTTGAGGCAGAGGGTTGGCTCGGATGTGGTCGGGCGCGGTGGTGATGTGGTTCCGGATGTGGTCCGCATTCTGGTTCCTTGACCGGTCTTCGGAGCGGACGTCCGTACGGATTGCCCTGGTCGTTCGGCAATTCGACGGCCGCCGGTCGTTCGATCGGACGACAGACCAATCCGGCCGGCGCACCGCTGCGAAGGGCCGGTGTGAGCAACTTCCGCGAGCGAATCCCCCGGCTCGCGGCCGGTGCGGCGACGGGCCTGCCGGCCGGTTCCGCGGCCCCGGCCGGCGCCGAGCCGGCGGCCTCGCCGACCCGGCCGCGGGCGGGGCCGGAGACGGCGGTCGGTTCAGCTGCCCCCGCCCGCGATCAGGACGCCCCGGCGCGGGGCCGAGCCCGTGCGCCCCACCCCGCGACTCACCCGGTACCCACCGGGACCAACGACCAAGTAGCCCCCCGGCCGTGGGCCGGCGCCCCCTGGCGGGGGTGGCGCCGGCCCACGTTTTACCCTCCCTTTGCCGACGCAGCCAATCCGGCCCGCCGTCGGCCGCGAAGTACAGGTGAACGGCCGCCCAGGGCGGCGTGGCGACTCATGGGGAGCTGGTACCTGTGCACACACGGAGAGTGGCCGTCATCGGGAGCGGCGTCGCGGGACTGACCGCCGCCTACGTCCTCGGCAAGTCTTGCGAGGTCACCCTCTACGAGGCCGACGACCGGCTCGGCGGCCACGCCCACACCCATGAGCTCCCCGCCGACGGCGGCGGAACCGTACGCGTGGACTCCGGGTTCATCGTCCACAACGAACGCACCTACCCCACGCTGCTGCGGCTCTTCGGCGAACTGGGCGTGTCCACCCAGGACTCCGAGATGAGCATGTCCGTCCGCTGCGACGGCTGCGGCCTGGAGTACGCCGGAGCCCGCGGCGCCGCGGGCCTGTTCACCGGCCGCGCCGCCCTGCGCGGCCGCTACCTGCGGCTGCTGGCCGAGGTGCCGCTCTTCCACCGGCGCGCCCGCGCGCTGCTGAGCGAGGGCGGCCCCGACCAGCGCACCCTCGGCGACTTCCTGAGCGACGGCCGCTTCTCCCCGTACTTCGTCTCGCACTTCATCGGCCCCCTCGTCGCCGCCGTGTGGTCCTGCCCCGCGCGGACCGCGCTCTCCTACCCGGCCGCGTACCTGTTCCGCTTCCTCGAACACCACGGCCTGCTCTCGGTCACCGGCTCCCCGCAGTGGAAGACCGTCACCGGCGGCAGCTCCGCCTACGTCGACCGGATAGCCAAGGAGATCGGCGACGTCCGCACCTCCACCCCCGTGCGCGGGGTCACCCGCCACCCGGGAGCCGCCCTCGTCACCACCGAGGACGGCCTCACCGACGCCTACGACGCCCTGGTCATCGCCACCCACCCCGACCAGGCCCTGCGGCTGCTGATGGACCCCACCCCGCACGAACGCCGGGTCCTCGGCGCCTTCGCGTACGAGGACAACCCGACCGTCCTGCACACCGACACGGACCTGCTGCCGCGCTCGCCCCGGGCCCGCGCCTCCTGGAACTACCACCTCGCCGACTGCGGCACCTCCACCGAAGGCGTCCGGGTCAGCTACGACATGACACGCCTCCAGAAGCTTCCCGGCGCCACGGACTACGTGGTCACCCTGAACGCGGGCGACCACGTCGACCCCGACCGGATCCTCGCCCGCATGCGGTACGCGCACCCCGTCTACACCCCCGAATCGGTCGCCGCCCAGCGGGAGTTGCCCCGGCTCAACACCCGGGTCAACGTCTACGCCGGCGCCTACCACGGCTGGGGCTTCCACGAGGACGGCTGCCTCTCCGGCGTACGGGCGGCCGAGGCCCTCGGGGTCCGGTGGTGAGCCCCCGGCCGGCCGCCGCCCCCGCCTCGCCCGCCCCCGCCCCGCCCGCCTCCGCCCCGGACCCCGCCGCCGGCGCTCCCGCCGTGGTCCCGGCCCTCTACGACTGCGTCGTCGCGCACGCGCGGACGGCTCCGATCCGGCACGCCTTCCGCCACCGCACGTACATGTGGCTCGTGGACCTGGACGCACTGCCCCGCATCCCGCGCGCACTGCGCCCGTTGGCCCGCTTCGACACCCGTGACCACTTCACCGGGACCGCGCAGGGCATCCGCGAAGGCCTGGACGCCTACCTGGCCACCCGGGGCGTACGGCTCGACGGCGGCCGGGTGCTGATGCTGGCGCACGCCCGGGTGCTGGGGTACGTGTTCAACCCGCTGACGCTGTACTGGTGCCACGACCGGTCCGGAGCGCTGGTCTGCGTCGTCGCCGAGGTCCACAACACCTACCGGCAGCGGCACTGCTACCTGCTGCGCCCCGACGCGACGGGCCGGGCCGAGGTCGCCAAGGACTTCCCCGTCTCGCCCTTCTTCCCCGTGGACGGCCACTACCGGATGCGCCTGCCCGAACCCGGCGAGCGCCTCGACGTCACCGTCCAGCTGGAGCGCGACGGCCAGCGGCCCTTCACCGCGACCCTGCGCGGCCGCCGCCGCCCCGCCACCCCGGCGGCCCTGCTGCGCGCCGCCGCGGGGCACCCCTGGTCCACCGCCGCCGTCACGGCCGGGATCCGCCACCACGGCATCCGCCTCCTCCTGCGCGGTCTGCCCGTCCAGCCCCGGCCCGACCGCCCCGGGCCGGACGGGGGCGCGACGCCCCCGTCCGGCCGGCCGCTCCGCTGCCCCGCCGGAGCCGCCCCCGCCCCCGCTCCCGTCCCCGTACGTCAGGAAGGCATCGCTCCGTGACCCTCTCGCTCCCGCGTACCGCCGACACCTTCATCCCGCCCCACGCGTACGTCGACGCCGATGTCTGGCCCGACGTGGCACGGCCGCCCGCGGCCCCGTTCGGGCACGCCGCCGCGGCCCGCCGGATCGTCCGCGGCGCCCTGGCGAGGCTTCCGCTGCGCTGCCGCTTCGCGGACGGCCCGGCCACCGGCACCGGGCCCTCGCTCACCGTCCACGACCCGGAGGCCTTCTTCACGCGGATCGGCGCCCACGGCCTGATCGGCTTCGGCGAGTCCTACATGGCGGGCGAGTGGGACAGCGACGACCTGACCGGCCTGCTGACCATCCTGGCAGCCAACGTCGACGAGCTCGTCCCCGCCCCGCTGCGCCGCCTGCGGAGCTCCTGGGTGGCGCGCAGGCCCACACAGCAGGGCACCCGGGCGGGCGCGCGCGAGAACGTCCAGCGTCACTACGACCTGTCCAACGAGCTGTTCTCGCTGTTCCTCGACGACACCCTGTCCTACTCCGCCGCCCTCTTCGCCGCCTTCCCCGCCCGCCAGGAGTCCCTCCGGACGGCCCAGGAACGCAAGATCGACCGGCTGCTCGACCTGGCCGACGTCGGCGAGGGCACCCGCCTGCTGGAGATCGGCACGGGCTGGGGCGAGCTCGCCCTGCGGGCGGCCCGGCGCGGCGCCCAGGTGACGACCGTGACCCTCTCCGCCGAACAGCGCGACCTCGCCCGCCGCCGCGTCGCCGAAGCCGGCCTCTCCCACCGGGTGGACGTCGACCTGCGGGACTACCGGGACGTCTACGGGCGCTACGACGCGGTGGTCAGCGTCGAGATGATCGAGGCGGTCGGGGCCGAGCACTGGCCGGTGTACTTCGGCGCGCTGCGCCGCGCCCTGCTGCCCGGCGGCCGGATCGCCCTCCAGGCCATCACCATGGGCCACCGGCAGATGCTCGACACCGCCGCCACCCACACCTGGATCAGCAAGTACGTCTTCCCCGGCGGCCTGATCCCCTCCCGCGAGGCCATCGAGGAGAACGCCGCCGCCGTGGGCCTGCGCGTGCTCTCCGACCACGGCTACGGCGACCACTACGCGCAGACCCTGCGCCTGTGGCGGGAGCGCTTCACCGCCCGCGCCGACGAGGTGGATCGGCTGGGCTTCGACCGCACCTTCCGCCGGATGTGGGAGCTCTACCTGGCCTATTCCGAAGCCGGATTCCGCTCGCGCTACCTCGACGTCCGCCAGCTGCTCCTCACGGAAGCCGACCCGGACGACTGGCCCGAGCGGGAGCGGGAGCCCCGGCCGTGACCACGGCGGCCACGGCGAGGACCCGCGCTGCGCGGTGCTCCTCGCCCACGGGCGCGGCGACCCGGACCCGCACCGGGGGCAGCGGCAAGCGCCTGCTGGAGGCCCCCACGGCGGACCGCCCCGCCCACGCCGAGTACGTCGCCCGCACCAGCGGGTTCATTCCCCGGCCGCCTCGGGATCCGGCAGGGGCTGCTCGGACCAGATGACCTTGCCCTCGGGCGTGTACCTGGCCCCCCACCGGCGGCTGAGCTGCGCCACCAGGAAGAGGCCGCGGCCCCCCTCGTCCGTGGTGGTGGCGTAGTGCAGCCGCGGCGAGCTGCTGCTGCCGTCGAAGACCTCGCAGGTCAGCACCCGGTCGAACAGCAGCCGCACCCGGACCGGCTCGGCGCCGTGCCGGATGGCGTTGGTGATCAGCTCGCTCAGCACCAGTTCCGTGCCGAAGGAGAGCTCCGAGAGCCCCCACTCCTCCAGCTTCGCCGTGGCCTTGGCCCTTATGGTCCCGACCGCGCTCGGCTCGAACGGCACCTCCCACTCGGCGATGTGGTCCGCCGGCAGCGCCGACGTCCGGGCCACCAGCAGGGCCACGTCGTCCCGGGGCCGAACCGGCAGCAGCTGTTCGAGGACCGCCCGGCAGGTGTCCTGAGGACTGCGGTCGGCGTGGGCCAGCGCCGCGCGCAGCAGGTCGAGGCCCTCGTCGATGTCCCGGGCCCGGTCCTCGACCAGCCCGTCGGTGTACAGCACCAGCTGGGTGCCCTCGCTCAGCTCCAGCTCCGCCGACTCGAACGGGAACCCGCCCAGCCCCAGCGGCGCCCCCGCGGGCAGCTCGGGGATCTCCACCGTGCCGTCCGGGTGCACCAGCGCCGGCGGCACGTGCCCCGCCCGCGCCACCGTGCAGCGCTGGTTCACCGAGTCGTACACGGCGTACATGCAGGTCGCGCCGAGCAGACCGCTCTGGGCGCCGTCGCCCTCCGCGTTCTGGTCGATGTACTGCACCAGGTCGTCCAGCCGGGTCAGCAGCTCGTCCGGCGGCAGGTCCAGCGACGAGAAGTTGAGCACGGCCGTGCGCAGCCGGCCCATGGCCGCCGCGGCGTGCAGCCCGTGCCCGACCACATCGCCGACGACGAGCGCCACCCGGCTGCCGGGCAGCGGGATCACGTCGAACCAGTCGCCGCCCACCCCGGACTGCGCGGGCAGGTAGTAGTGGGCCACCTCCACGGCGTTCTGCTCGGGCAGGTCGCGCGGCAGCAGGCTGCGCTGGAGGGTCACGGCCAGGGCGTGCTCGCGGGTGTAGCGGCGCGCGTTGTCGATGCTGACGCCGGCCCGCGCCACCAGCTCCTCCGCCAGCGACAGGTCCTCCTCGTCGAAGGGCTCCGGCTTCTGCGAGCGCCAGAAGTTGACCACTCCCAGGACCACCCCGCGGGACTTGAGCGGGGCCGTGATCAGGGAGTGCACGCCGTACTCGACGATGGCCCGCGCCCGCGGCGGGTCCTGGGCGTGCCAGCCGGCCGCGTCGGCCAGCTCGGCGACCACCTCGGCCCGGCCGCTGCTCAGCCCGCGCGCCTGCGGGGTGGAGGGCACGAAGTCGATCAGCCGGCCGCGCGGGTACAGCGGGACGTCGTCGCGGATCCCGCTGAACCCGGTGCGGCGCAGGTCCACCGCCGCCGCGGCGGTGGGCTCGTCTCCGTGCAGCACCTGCTCCGCGAGGTCCACCGTGGCGAAGTCCGCGAACCGGGGCACCGCGACGTCCGCCAGCTCCTGGGCGGTCCGCTCCACGTCCAGGGTGGTGCCCACGCCCACCCCGGCGTCGTACAGCAGCTTCAGCCGCCTGCGGGCCGCTTCGGCGCGGGTGCTGAGCACCTGCATCTCGGTGGAGTCCCGGATGGTCACCGCGGCGCCCTCGGGGCCGCCGCCGGGCTTGGTGGGCCGCTGGTTGATCACCAGCAGCCGCTCCCTGGCCTCGTGCACCTCGTCGGTGGCCACCCGGCCGGACAGCAGCAGCTCGGCCAGGTGCCGCTCCAGCCCCAGCTGGTCGACGCGCCGGCCCTCGGAGTCCGCCGGCAGCCGCAACAGCCGTTTCGCCTCGTCGTTGGCGAGCAGCAGCACCCCGCCCCCGTCGGTGATCAGGACGCCCTCCCGGACGGCGTGCAGCACCGCGTCGTGGTGCTCGTACATCCGGGTCATCTCCAGCGGGCCGAGCCCGTGGGTCTGCCGCCGCAGGCGCCGGCTGATCAGCGCCGCGCCGGCGGTGGCCAGGGCCAGGCCCGCCGCGCTGGCGCCGAGAATGACGGGGAGCTGCCGGTTGACCACGCCGGTGACGTTCTTGACCGTGAGGCCCGCCGACACCAGTGCCTCGACCTTGCCGTCGGGGGAGAACACCGGCACGACCGCCTGGATCTCCTGGCCCAGCGGCCCCTTCACGCTCTCCGTGTACACCTCGCCGGCCAGCGAGGGCTCGATCGTGCCGACGAACTTCTTGCCGATGCGGTCGGGGAGGGGATGGGTGTAGCGGATCCCCTCGGTGTCCATCACGACGATGAAGTCCATCCCGGCGGCCTTGCGCGTCGCCTCGGTGAGCGGCTGGAGGATCTTCGTGGGATCCGGGGTCTTGAGCGCGGCGCGCAGTCCGAGCGAGTGGGCGAAGGTCTGGGCCACCGCGACCGAACGGGCGCGGGCCTCGCGGTCGACGTCATGGCGCGACTGCAGTACCAGCGCGAGGACCGCCCCGGCGGCGAGCAGCACCACGACCGCCACCTGAAGGACGAATACCTGTCGGGCGACGCTTCGCGGGCGATTTCGTCTCAGTGACCGCACCGACGTCCCCGGCACGGGTTGCAAGGATGGGCCACGAACCATTTGTAGCACTGCCGGTGGCCTGAGGTCGGTCGAGATACCCCGGTGGGGTGCGGCGATTCTCGCCGGGCGGTGATCCGGGCGCGGGCGTCCGGCCCGGCGGCGGCGCGGCGGGCGGCGGTCCCGGGCGCCGCGCGGGCGGCGGAACGCGCACTTCACGGCCTTGTCCGGCGTCTGCCACTACCGTGAATCCCGAAGGTGAGTCACTGCCGCGTGGCGAGGGAGGCCGGTAACCGTGTCCACGTCCAGCCATGAGATGTTCGGCGCGCCGTGCTGGGTCAGCCTGATGGCCCGGGACCTCGCCTCCGCCCAGGAGTTCTACGGAGCCGTGCTGGGCTGGGAATTCCGCCCCACCCGGCTCGGCGAGCAGTTCTCCGTGGCCATGTACGACGGGGTGCCGGTCGCCGGGATCGGTGCCCTGGCCCTGCGGCTGGGCGTCCCGGTGGCGTGGACCCCGTACTTCGCCGTGGACGACGCGGACGTGACCGCGGCGCGGATCCGCGAGCGCGGCGCCACGACGGCGGTGGGGCCGCTCGCCTTCGGCACCGGGCGCGCCGCGCTCGCCGCCGACCCCGACGGGGCGGTCTTCGGTTTCTGGCAGGGCGAGGTCATCCCCGACTGGACGCTCCGCGGCGACGGGGCCGCCGCGTGGATCGAACTGCGCACCCGGGACGCGTTCGCCGCCGCGGTCTTCTACGGTGAGGTCCTGGACTGGGCCTGCGAACGGCCGGGCTGCTGCGACGTCTCCTACGAGCAGGGACACGTCATCGTCCGGCGGGGCCACGACACGGTGGCGCGGATCAGCGGCGGGGCCGTCGAGGCCGCCCCCGACCCGGAGGTCCGGCCGCGCTGGCACGTGCACTTCTCGGTGCTCGACCTGGAGAAGGCGGTGGAGACCGCGACCGCGTCCGGCGGCGCCGCCGTCTCGCCGGTGCAGAGCTCGGCGGCCAGCCGTTCGATCACCCTGCGGGACCCGGACGGCGCACTGTTCACCGTCGTCTCGCCGAACACCTGAAACCCGCGCACGCGGCGCGTCGCCTCCCCGGCACCGGTGCCGGGGAGGCGACGCGCCGCGTGCGTGCGGTCAGTCCTTGAGGGTGTCCTTGATCTTTTCCTTGGCCTGGCGGGCGTCGCCCTTCGCCTGGTCCATGCGGCCCTCGGCGGTGAGGCTCTCGTTGCCCACGGCGCGGCCGGCGGCCTCCTTGGCCTTGCCCTTGGCCTGCTCGGTCTTGGCCTTTGCCTTCTCTCCGTGCGACATGTGGTTCCTCCATGGCGTCGGGACGGGTGGACGTAGATGCGTCTGACCGGGAACGGCCGCCCTAAACACCGCGGACCGGATCGCGCAACTCGGGGCCGCTCAGTAATCGAGCACTTGTTCGGATGGCGCGGTAGGCTGGAGCCATGCACGCACTCCAGGGCTCGCTCTTCGACCAGGCCGACGAGACCGGGCTCGGCCCGCTCCGCGGGCTGCGCCGCACCGAGCTCGGCGCCGGGGCCTGGGTGGACCACCTGCCCGGCTGGCTGACCGGGGCCGACGCGCTGTTCGAGCGGCTGGCCGCCGAGGTGCCCTGGCGGGCCGAGCGCCGCCAGATGTACGACCGCGAGGTCGAGGTGCCCCGGCTGCTCGCCTTCTACGGCGAGGGGGAGCCGCTTCCGCATCCCGCCCTCACCACCGCCCGTACCGCCCTGAGCCGGCACTACGCCGCCGAGCTCGGCGAGCCGTTCGCCACCGCCGGGCTGTGCCTCTACCGGGACGGCCGCGACAGCGTCGCCTGGCACGGCGACCGGAGCGGCCGCTCCGCCACCGAGGACACCATGGTCGCGATCGTCTCCGTCGGAGACCCCCGCGATCTCACCCTGCGCCCCCGCGACGGCGGAGCCACCCTGCTGCGGCTGCCGCTGGGGCACGGCGACCTCGTCGTGATGGGCGGCTCCTGCCAGCGCACGATGGAGCACGCCGTCCCCAAATCGGCCCGCGCCGTCGGCCCCCGGATCAGCGTCCAGTTCCGTACCCGCGGCGTCCGCTGACCCCGCCGGGCCGGGAACCCGCTGCGGGCGGCGCACCGCGCTGGCGCGCCGCCCGCCACGGGTGTCCGCTGGAGGGGTGGACCCCGCATGCGAGCGCGCCTGGCTGGCCGGACTGCCCCCGGCGGCGGGCGCGGCCGTCATGGCCGCCGGGATCCTCTCCGTCGGCCTGCACCTGATCGGGTACGACCCGCTGTCCCTCGCGGCCCTGGCGATCGCGGCGCTGCTGTGGCTCGTCCTCGCCCGGGACTTCGCCGCCCGGCTGACCGGCGACCGCGGCCGCTTCCGCGCCGAGGCCGACACCCCGGCCGCGCTGACGGCGGTCGCCGCCACCACCGTCCTCGGGACCCGGCTCTCGATGCTGGGATGGCAGGCTGCGGCCGCCGCCGCGCTGGCACTGGCCGCCGCGCTCTGGCCGGGGCTGTCGTACGCCGTCGTGGCGCACCGGCACCGGCACCGGCGGATGCCCGGGGCCGCCTTCCTCGTCTGCGTCGCGACCCAGGGGCTCGCCCTCCTCGCGGCGGTGCTCGCCGCGGCGGACCGGCAGACGTGGCTCGCCCGGGCGGCGCTGGCCGCGTTCTGCCTCGGACTGCTGCTGTACGGCGCCGCGCTCGTACGGTTCGACTTCCGCGAGGTGTGCAGGGGCGCCGGCGACCACTGGGTGGCGGGCGGCGCGCTGGCCCTCACCGCCCTGGCCGGCTCCAAGCTCCTCGAATCACCCGTCTGGACGGGCTGGACGCACACCGCGCTGCGCACCGTCACGCTCGTCGCCCTCGGCCTGTCCCTCGTCTGGTACGTGGTCCTCCTCGCCGCCGAACTGGGCAGACCGCGCCCGCGCTACGACATCCGGCGCTGGGCCACCGTCTTCCCGCTCGGCATGACCGCGACCGCCTGCCTCTCGGCGGCCGCGCCGACGGGCGTGGCCTGGCTTCGCCGGCTGGGTGAGCCGCTGCTGTGGATCGCCGTCGCCGCCTGGCTCCTGACCTGCGTCGCGTTCGCCGCGGAGCACCTGCGATCCCGCCGGGCCCCACGCCGGCCCCCCGACGCGAGCGCCCGCCGCGGCTGACCGGGGCCGACCGCCGCTGACCGGGGCTCAGCCGGACTTCCTCCCGGCGCCCGCCCGGAGCCCCGCCACCGCGACCCAGGCCAGCAGGACGACCGCCGTGAGCAGCGCCCAGCGCGAACCGTGGTGCAGCGTCAGCAGACCCCCGGCGAAGGCCCCGCACAGCAGGGCCACGACCGACACCAGACGCCGTACCGCGGGCGCGCCCCAGGGATCGGCGGCCAGCCCCGTCAGCGCCCGGGTGACCACCGTCGTGGTCAGGTCCGGTACCGCCAGCCGGTGGACCACCGCGTTCTGCAGCCCCATGCCGAGCGCGAGCAGCCCGACCACCGCGAGCTGACCGCCGCCGGAGGACGTCGCGGCGAACGCGGCGCCGACCAGGGCCGCCTGCACCGCCACCAGCGGCCCGAACATCCGCGCCGCCGGTCTGTCGCGGCGCAGCCGCCCGGCCGCCATGGCCCCGGCGATGAAGGCCCCCAGCGCCAGGACCGAGGCCGCGCCGGACAGTTCGCGGTCCCCGGCGAGCGCGAACCCGAGGAACACCACGTTGCCCGTCATGTTGGCGACGAAGACGTGGTCGAGCCCGAGGTAGCTCACGGCGTCCACCAGCCCGCTCACGAAGGTGAGCACGATCAGCAGCGGCGCCACCACCCCGTGCGGCCCGCTCGATCCGTCCGGCCCCGGCGGGAACAGCAGGGCGGACAGCCTCCGCAGGATCATTCCCGTTCCCTCCCGGCACGCGTCCGCGCCCGCCGCTCCCTGTGGCGACCCCGCCCGCACCTCAGTAGGGTCCCCGCCATGGCATACACGTTTCAGGTGACCATCGACTCCGCCGAACCGCACGTCCTCGCCGACTGGTGGGCCGACGCCCTCGGCTGGGAGGTCGAGTCCAGCGACGAGGCCTTCATCCGCCGCATGATCGAGGACGGCCGGGCGACCGAGGAGGACACCACCACCCACCGCGGCACCCTCGTGTGGAAGGCCGGCACCGGGATCCGCCACCCGGAGGGCCTCGACCGCGCACCCCGCGTCCTCTTCCAGTACGTCAGCGACGCCAAGACCGTCAAGAACCGCGTCCACCTCGACGTCCGCACCGGATCCGACGACCCGAAAGCCGTCGTCGAACGCCTGATCGCCAAGGGCGCCCGGCACCTCCACGACGCCAGCCAGGGCCCCTACACCTGGACGACGCTCGCCGATCCGCAAGGCAACGAACTCTGCGTCTCCCACTAGCCGCGCCTGCGCCCAGCGCCCGCGCGGCACCGTCACCTCGGCGGTGACCAGGCGTAATTAGCTGTCGGAGCGTGCCTCCCGCACGTGAGAATGGAGCATCTCAATCCGGGAGGGAACCCCATGAGCCAGGCCCACCTGACTCTGCACGACCTGCTGCCGCCCCAGGACCTGGCGGCCGCCATCGACGCCGGGCACGTGACCCGCAAGTCGCACCCCGAACTGCCGCTGTCCATCTACACGTACAGCCGGACGGCCCAGTACGAGCAGGTGTGGAACCAGGTCACCACGCGCTGTCGCGGCCTCGTCGCCGACGACACCACCGGCGCCGTCGTCGCCCTGCCGCTGCCGAAGTTCTTCAACGTCGGCGAGCACGAGTCGGGCCGGCCGTACGCGCCGCCGCTGCCGAGGGACGAGCCGTTCGAGGTGTACGAGAAGGTCGACGGCAGCCTCGCCGTCGTCTTCCACTACGCCGGCCGCTGGCGGGTCGCGTCCAAGGGTTCCTTCATCAGCGCCCAGGCCACCTGGGCACAGCGCCGCCTCGACGCGAAGGACACCTCGGGCCTGGTCCCCGGCGTGACCTACCTCGCCGAGATCCTGTACCCGGAGAACCGCATCGTCGTCGACTACGGCGACCGCCGGGACCTGGTCCTGCTCGCCGCCTACGACCGGGACGGCACCGAGGTCCCGCTCGCCGAAGCCGCCGCGCACTGGCAGCCCATCGGCTCCGTCGTCACGGTGTGGCCCGCGATGCCGCTGGCCGAACTGATCGCGCTGACCGAGTCCAGCACCCTGCCCGGCGGCCGCGCCGCCACCGGCACCGACGCCGAGGGCTTCGTGCTGCGCTTCGCGTCCGGAGTCCGGGCCAAGGCCAAGATCTCCGAGTACGTACGGCTGCACAAGGTGCTCACCCGCGTCACCGAGCGCGACATCTGGCGCGGCCACGGCATCCAGCGCTTCGCCGGCCTGCCCGCCAAGCAGCTGGCGCAGCACCTGGGATGCACGGCCGCGGACATCGAGGCCTGGGGCGACAAGCCGCTCGACGCGCTGCTGGACCAGGTGCCCGACGAGTTCGACGCCTGGGTGCGCCAGGTCATCGCCCGGCTCGAAGCCGAGGCCGCGCTCCGCGAGCGCGCCGTCGACCAGGCCTTCCAGGGCCTCGCCCACCTGGCCGGCGACCGCGGCGCGTTCGCGCGGGCCGCGAAGGCGCTGCCCGACGGCCGGCTGCGCGCGGCGATGTTCCTGCGCCTGGACGGCCGGTCCACCGAGCTCGCCGTCTGGCGGGACCTGCGGCCCGAGACGTCCGACCCGTACACCACCGATGAGGAGAACTGACCAGTGTCCGAAGACCCCGTACGCCCCGTCGTCCATGTCATGACGGGGTTGCCGGCCTCGGGGAAGACGACCGCGGCGCGGGCCTTGCAGGCCGGGGCCGGAGGGCGGATGCGCCGCGTCAACCTCGACGACCTGCGGGCCATGCTCGACGTGCCCGACCCCGAGCACAGCCGCTCGTACAAGCACGAACAGACCGTCCTGGCCATCCAGGACGCGGCCGTGCGCGCGGCGGTCGAGGACGGCTTCGACGTGGTCGTCGACAACACGCACCTCACCCCGCACATCCCCAAGCGCCTGAAAGCCGCGGTCGCGGGGCTCGCCACCTTCGTCGTGCACGACTTCACCGACGTGTCCGTTGAGGAGTGCGTGGCCCGGGACGCGGCGCGGGAACGGCAGGTCGGCGAGGAGATCATCCGGATACTCGCCGACAAGCACCAGCGGTCCCGCAAGGGCGGCTGGCGGCTGACCGCCGAGTGGCTGAACGACGAGCCGCCCGTCGCGCCGTACGTGGCCGACCCGGCGCTGCCCGCCGCCGTGATGTGCGACATCGACGGGACGCTCGCGCTGACCGGCGACCGCCACGTCTACGACTTCACCCGCTGCGGGGTCGACCTGCTCAACGAGCCGGTCCGGTACGCGCTCGACGCGTTCAGGCGCGCCGAGGGTGACACCATCGTGCTGCTGTCCGGGCGCAGCGAGGACCACCGGGCGGAGACCGAGGAGTGGCTCGCGCGCCACGAGGTGCCGTACGACGAGCTGTGGATGCGCGCTTCGGGGGACCAGCGCCGGGACGACGTGGTGAAGGCCGAGCTGTTCGACGCGCACGTCCGCCACCGGTACGCGGTGCGGATGTCGCTGGACGACCGGGACCGGGTGGTCGCGGTCTGGCGCCGGATGGGCCTGCCCACCTGGCAGGTCAACTACGGCGACTTCTAGTGTGGGTGCGGTGACCGTACTGATCGTGGACGCCGCGAACGTCGTCGGATCCGTGCCCGACGGCTGGTGGCGCGACCGCCGGGGCGCGGCCGAGCGGCTGCGCGACCGGCTGGCGGAGCGGGACGCGGGGGAGGAGATCATCCTCGTGGTCGAGGGCGCCGCGCGGGGCGTCGAGTCCGTGCCCCGGGTACGGGTGGACCCGGCTCCCGGGAGCGGCGACGACCGGATCGTGGAGCTGGCCGGGCAGTACGCGGAGCGCGGCTGCGTGGTGGTCACGGCGGATCGTGAACTGCGCGCACGGGTAGGGGCGTTCGGGGTCGAGTGCGTGGGTCCGCGGACGGTCCGCCCGGCGCCCTGAACGCGGGTCCTGACGCCGGAAGTCCGGCCGCCCGGGGTACGGGGGGCCGGACTTCGGGCGGCCGGACTTGTGCGGCTGGACTTGGCTGCCGGACTTGGGGCTGCCGGGTTACGACATCGGCTGCGGACGCGGCTCCTGCGGACGGGCGGGGCAGGCCTTCACGGTGCTGAGGTTGCGGACGTAGCGGGCGGCCACCCAGCGGGAGTCGGGGCCGGCGAGGCGGTACCAGACGTTGTTGCCGTCGACCGGGTCCCCGGTGTTCTTGCAGACGAGCTCGACCCGCTGGTTCGGCTGGACCGTACCCAGCTTGATCGCGTGGATGTACGGCTTGTTGCGGATGTTCAGCGGGCCCTGGGCGATGACCTTGCCGTAGACGGCCTTGGTGGTCTCGGTGCCGTCGGTTCCGTCGGTGGTGTTTCCGCTGGGACGGCCGTTGGGGCGACCGTTGGGACGACCGTTCGGGCGTCCGTTCGGGTTCCCGTTGGGGCTCACCGCGGCGTTCTCCGAGGAGTCGCCGGCGTTGTCTGCGTTCTCTGCGTTGTCGTCGGCGTTCTCTGTGGTGTCGGCGTTGTCCGTGTTGTCTGCGTTGTTGGAGTTCTGGTCCGGCCAGCCGTGGTCCGAGCCGTCGTCCATGACGCTCCCCTGCTCCTGGGTGTCGGGCAGCGGGTCCTCGTCCGCCACGGCGAAGCCCGCTCCGACCAGGCCGAGCACCAGGCTTCCGGCGGCGAGAGCGAGGATGGTCCTGGGGCGCTTCAGCATGAGCCGGCTCCTCTGTGAAGGAAGTCATCCGCCCGGCCGCGGCACGCGGCCGGAGGCGGCGACCAGGCGGTCACCACGGACGACTATGACCGGGTCGCGGCACATCGCCAGGGCGACGCACCGCCGATTAGCCCGATATGCGTAATATCTGGCCGTGGCCTCCGCACACCCTCGGAGGGCCGTCGGATCATATGCGCGGAGTGAGTTCAGGGCACTCTTTCGAGGGACTCCCGTGCACCCTGCACCTGGCTAGCATTCTCATGAGCGCCTGCCACGCAATCCCATATGGGATTGCGTGATCATGCGTGTCCGACAACGAGAGGGCAGTCATGCAATTACGCAATGGAGTCGTGGCGAGCGAAATCCCCGGCGTGGTCTGGGTGAAGAGCAGCGCCAGCATCGGAAACGGAAACTGCGTCGAAGTCGCCGCGCTGGACGGCGGCGGTGTGGCGGTGCGCAACTCGCGCTTCCCCGACGGGCCGGCGCTGGTGTTCACCACCGCCGAGATCGAGGCGTTCGTCGACGGCGCCAAGCGATCCGAGTTCGACCATCTGACCGGATGACGGTCTAAGCTCGGGCCAAAGCTTGGAGCGGCGGGTATTCAGGCACCATTCTGGGGCTGTCACTCAACCCCGGTCATATCGGAGTTCGTATGCCCGCGCTCCCCGAGCACCAGCCCGGCCCCGTCGCCCCCGTCCTGCCGCTGGACCGGGAGCCCGGGAGGGAGGCGGCCGGGCGGATGCTGGGGAGAGAGCTCAGAGGATGGCGTGAGGACCGCGGCCTCACGCTGAAGGACGTCGCACCGGTGATCCGTGGATCGGTGTCCAAGATCAGCCGGCTGGAGCGCGGGGAGAGCCCCCCCAAACAGCGCGACGTACTGGACCTGGCCCGGCACTACGGGGTCGGCCCCGAGGACATGCGGACGATCGAGCGGCTCCTCCAGCACGCTCAGGACTGCGAGTGGTACGAGCAGTACAGCGATGTCACGCCCGGCTTCCTCAAGCGCCTGATCCAGCTGGAGGGCGATGCCACGGCCATGTGCATCTACGAGAACATGGTCGTCCCGGGTCTCCTCCAGACCCGCGAGTACGCCCGGCAGATGGTCCGCGCCGTGATGCCGAGCGCCTCCGCCGCGGAAGTGGAGCGGGTGGTGGACCTGCGGATCAGGCGCCAGCTCGTCTTCGACCGGCCCGGGCCCCGGGTGACCGTACTGCTCGACGAGAGCGTCCTGCGCCGCCGCTTCGGCAACGCCGACGTGATGCGCGGACAGCTGGCCCACCTGCTGCGCGCCTTCGACAGCGCCAAGGTGAACATCCGCGTCATCGAGATGTCCCGGGGCTACGGCATCGCGCCGCTCTACCCGATCACGCACCTCCAGTTCGGCGACGGGGGGCCGGCCGAGCTGGTCTACGTCGAGCACATCAACGGTGCGAACTACGTGACCCGGCGACGGGCCCTCGACGACTACCGCAATGCCCTGACCCGCGCCCGGATGGCGGCGACGTCCCTGGAGAAGAGCCGGAAGATGATCAAGGAAGCGATGGAGCAGTACGGCTGACCGGCGCCCGCCCGCCCGCCCGGCCCTCGACGCCGGCCACGCGCCCGCCCCGCACCTCGCGGGACGGGCGCGCCGTGCTCGTCGGTACCGAAGGGCCCAGGGCCCAGGGCCCGCTCAGCCCCGCCGGGTGGGGACGCGGGCCACGCCGCCCCACTCCACCCAGTCCGTGGGCCGGTCCTGGGCGCGCGGGGGCGGGCCGTCCGGCCGCCAGTCGACCACGTCGACCAGGCCGGGATCGAGGATCTCCAGGCCGTCGAAGTACCGCCGGACCTCGTGCGGCTCCCGGACCCGGCCCCAGTGGCCGTGGGTGGCGACGTCCATGAGCTTGGTGACGTCCTGGCGCACGACGGGGTCGTCGCTGACGAGCTGGCAGACCACCATGAAGCTGCCGTCCGGCAGCAGATCGGCCGTCTCGCGCACCACGGCCGCGGGGGAGCGGGGCTCGTCCCCGTCGGGGATGCAGTGCAGGACGGACACGAACAGGGCGGCGATCGGCTGCTCCCAGTCGAGGAACGGCTCCGTCTCCCGCCGGATCCGCTCGGTCTCGCGCAGGTCCGCGTGGACGACGACCGTGCCCGCGTTCTCGTCCAGCATGGTCCGGGCGTGCGCCAGCACCATCGGGTCGTTGTCGATGTACGCGACCTTGCAGTCCGGGTGGGCGCGCTGCGCCACTTCGTGGACGTTGTCCTGCGTGGGCAGGCCGGAACCGTGGTCGAGGAACTGCTGGATCCCGTAGTCCTCCACCAGGATGCGGACCACGCGGCGCAGGAAGGCCCGGTTGTTGCGGGCGAGGAGCTGGGTGCTGGGGGCGATGCGCAGAAGTTCGGCGCAGGCCGCGCGATCGCTCGCGTAGTTCTCGACTCCGCCGAGGAGCCAGTCGTACATCCGGGCCACGCTCGGGGTGTGCATGTCAATCAAAGGTGTGTGTGGGTCCTGCCCTAACTCCATGAGCCCTCCTTGTGGCCTTCGTCAGAGGCCTGCGGGTTGGGATAAGGGCTCATGTTAGGGAGTCGCCCTCTGGCCTGCCAATCACTCGATGGGGTTCAAGACAGGGGGACGGGGGCGGCGGCCCGGAGGCCGCCGCCCCCGCGGCGGGCCGTCAGGGCCGGCGGCGTCGCAGGTCACGGCGGCGGGCCCACTGCGCGCAGCAGACCCGGGCGGCTTCGGTGAGGTCGGCCAGCAGTCGGGGTGCGGCCGCCCAGGGCTCGGGTGTGAGGGCGAGCAGCAGGACCGCTCCGCTCACGTGCACGGCGACCGGAACGAGGCTCGCCCAGAGCGGGGTGCCGTCGGATTCAGCCGGGGGGCCTTCCTCGTCCGGCGGGGCAGACATAATGGCGGCGGAAGGGGCCGGGGCGCGAGTGTGGCGCCGCCGCTTCTTCTGGTGGGTCATGCGAATTTCCTTTTCTGGCTTTTTGCGGACTCGCCGGCGGCCCCGGGGCTGCATCCCGGGGCCGCCGCCGCGCGCAGTGCGTGAAGGAAACTCCACTGCCTGCGGAAAGCCGACCTTACATGTCAGCGCCTGCCCTTTGCGCCGCACTGTCGCTAACTGATCGGCCCTCGATCCATGCAATCTTGAAGCCCTGTGATCAGGCCTCGATATGGTCATCTTTTCGGGAGATTCGATATCTACTTCGCATGTCTTTGATCGATATTGATCGAATGGGCGGGCGGCAAGCGGTCAGAAAAGAAACGCGCCCGCTTGCTGCGCGAGGCGTCTGCACATGCAGATGGGAAATTCGCTGGGTTGCGTATGGCAAAGACGCCGACCCGGGCCGGGCGTTTGGGCTAGTGGGGCGGGGTCGGCCGGTTCGCGCCGCCGTTCGCAACTCGTCTTTGCGCGCCTTCGCACGGCCGTCTCCGGCAAGCGGACTGTCTCCCGCGCGGGCTGCGACACCGGGCGCGGTTCGCTTACGGCTGAGCGCATGCGACGCCCGCGCGTGCGTGCGGGGCCGTGCCCGCCCCCGTACGGGCACGGCCTCGCGGCGGAGGCCCGGGGGGAAGGGCCGATGCCGGTATGGGTCCGGCTCGGGGAAATCTACGGGCGATCCGCCCCCGGCCGCGCCCGTCCACAGGGTGAAGTCCGCCTACTTCCCAAGGTGGGGACCCCGTACAACCCAGGTTGTACTCAAGGGGGTTGACGTCCGGCCCGACGTCGGCATCGCCGCGGGGCCCGTCCTCAGCGCCGCCATCGTCCGGGCCGCTCAGGATGCGGGCGGCGGCCACCGGATCCAGAGTGGCCGCATGGGTATCGAAGACTACAGCGGCGGCCCCGGGGCCCAGCAGACCGGCGTCCTGGTCGTGACGACCAACGACGTCCCCGGCTACCGGGTCGAGCAGGTCATCGGGGAGGTCTTCGGCCTCACCGTGCGCTCCCGCCACCTGGGCAGCCAGATCGGCGCCGGTCTGAAGTCGATGATCGGCGGCGAGCTGAAGGGCCTGACCAAGACACTGGTGGAGACCCGCAACCAGGCCATGGAGAGGCTCATCGAGGCCGCGAAGGCGCGCGGCGCGAACGCGGTCCTGATGATGCGCTTCGACGTGACGGACGCCGCCGACGTCGGCACCGAGGTGTGCGCGTACGGGACGGCCGTGGTGCTGGTCCCCGCGACCGGCTGACCCCTCAGGCGGGCTGCCACAGCTCGACCCGGTTGCCCTCGGGATCGGTGACCCAGCCGAACCGGCCGACACCCTCCATGTCCTGGGTGTCCCCGGCCACGTCGGCCCCCTTGGCGCGCAGTTGCGCGAGCATCGCGTCCAGGTCGCGGACCCGGAAGTTGAGCATGGTGTGCTGCGCGCGGGACCCGAAGTAGTCGGTCCCGGACTCGAACGTCGCGAACACCGTCGGCCCGGTTTCCTGCTGCCACAGGCCGTGCTCGTCGACGTCCAGGCCCAGGCACTCGCGGTACCAGGCGCCGAGGGCCGCCGGGTCGGCCGCCCGCATGAAGTAGCCACCGATTCCAAGTACGCGTTCCATGCGGCCATCCTGCCAGGACCGGCGGCGGCCGGGCGGCCCGGCGCCACCGGCCGGCCCCGGGCCCTCAAGGGGCCGGACGCGCCGCGGGTTCCCGCAGTCCCGCCGCCAGCCCGGCGACGACCACGGCCAGGCCCAGCCACACCGCCGGCCCCGGTACCCCGCCGCCCGCGCACACCCCGGCGCCGGCCGCGGCGAGCGGGGCGACACCGGTCAGCAGCCCGGCCCGGCCGGAGCCGACCGCGGCCACGGTGCGGTACCAGAGCAGGAACGCCACCGCCGTCACCATCACGGCCAGGTACCCGGCGGCCGCCCACTGCCGCGGGCCCAGCTCCGCGAGGTCCGCCGGGCGCTCGCAGAGCAAGGTGAGCCCCGCCAGCATCACCGCCCCCAGCCACACCGCGTGCAGCGACACCCCCCACGCGCCGTGCCGCCGCAGCACCGGCACCGCGAGCAGCGTGAACCCCGCCTCGCAGCCCAGCGCGAGCGCGGCCCACGCCACCCCGGCGGCGTCCGTCCGGCCGGTCCCCTCCACCAGGACGGCCCCGGCCACCACGACCGGGGCGGCCAGCAGGATCCGGCGGCTGGGCCGGCGGCCCTCCAGGAGCGGGCCGATCACCCCGAGGAGGACCGGCACGGAGGCCACCGCGACCGCGATGACGGCCGGTTCGGCGTGCGCGACACCGCGTACGACGGCCACGTTGAACAGCACCAGACCCGTCGCGGCGATCCCCGCCAGCCACAGCCACTCCCGGCCGCGCGGGCGCAGCACCGGCACCCGGGCGGCCCGGGCGAGGGCGAACAGGATCAGCGCGGCGGCCGCGTACCGGACGGCCTGGGTGGCGAACAGCGGGGCGTCGACCAGCGAGCGGGAGACGGTGACGCTGCTGCCGACCAGCGCCATGCCGGCGATCCCGGGCGCGAGGTCGCGCAGCGCGGCGGACGGGGCTGCTACGGGGGCTGACGCGGAAACGGATACGGGCGCGGGCGCGGGGTGGGTGGTCAGTGGCTCCATACCGTCGAGCCTGGGCCCAGAATGGACCCATGAGCAGGTCCAATGAACCTCTGTTCCAGGGGTCCAAAACGCGCTCCGCAACGGGCTCCGCGACCGGGTCCGCAACCGGGTCCGCCCTCCTCGGCGGCTCGGACTTCCTTCAGCTCGACCCCGGCCGGGCCCCCGCCGGCGGCCGCACCGAGTGGCTCGCCGGGCGACTGCGCGCCGCGATCGCCGACGGCACGCTCCCGGTCGGCACCCGGCTGCCCGCCAGCCGGGTCCTCGCCGCCGAACTCGGCGTCTCGCGCGGCCTGGTCACCGAGGCCTACCAGCGGCTGGCCGAGACCGGCCAGGTCGCGGGGCGCGGCCGGGCCGGCACCGTGGTCGTCGCGGCCCCGCCGCCCGCACCGGCCGGGCCCGTGCGCACCCCGGCCCGCGGCGGCCTGGTAGACGCGCTGCGCGCCGAGCCCTGCCGGATCGACCTCTCGCCCGGCGTACCCGACCTGACCGCCTTCCCCCGTACCGCCTGGCTGCGAGCGGAACGCCGGGTCCTCGGCGGACTCACCCCGGCCGACTTCGGCTACGGCGATCCGCAGGGCGCGCCGGCGCTGCGGGAGGCGGTGGCCGGCTGGCTGGCCCGCAACCGCGGCATCCGGGCCGACCCCGACGAGGTGGTGATCGTCGCCGGGGTCGCCCAGGCACTGGCGCTCCTCGCGCAGGTGCTCCGCGAGGACGGGGTCCGGCGGGTCGCGGTGGAGGACCCCGGCTCGCTCGGCGCCCGGCAGCAACTGGACTACGGGCGGCTGTCCACGGCGCCGGTACGGGTGGACGCGTCCGGGCTGGACGTGGCCGCGCTGCGGGCCGGCGGGGCCGGGGCGGTCCTGCTGACGCCGGCTCACCAGTTCCCGACCGGGGTCGTCCTCGACGGCGAACGCCGCCGGGAACTGCTGGGCTGGGCGGCCGCGGGGGGCGTGGTCATCGAGGACGACTACGACGCCGAGCACCGCTACGACCGCGCGCCCGTACCCGCGCTGAAGGCGCTGCTGCCCGAGCGGGTCTGCTACACGGGCAGCGTGTCCAAGCTGCTCGCGCCCGCGCTCCGGCTGGGCTGGCTGCTGGCCCCGCCCCGGTACCGGGACGCCGTGGTGGAGGCCAAACGGTACGCGGACCTCGGCAACGCGGTCCTGGCCCAGCTGGTGCTGGCCGACCTGATGGACTCCGGGGAGCTGGAACGCCACCTGCGCTTCGTGCGGCGGCGCCACCGCGGCCGCCGGGACGCGATGCTGCGGGCCGTCGCCGCCCACCTGCCGGGCGCCCGCGTGCACGGCGCGGCGGCGGGGCTGCACCTGATGGTCACCTTCGACGAGGACGGCTTCGAGGACGGCTTCGAGGACACCGCCCTCGCCTCGGCGGCCCTCGCTCTCGGCGTCAAGGCGCACCCCCTGTCCTGGCACCGCCTGCGGCCGGGCCCGCCGGGGCTGATCCTCGGCTACGCGGCGGGCCCGGTCAGCGAGATCGAGGAGGGCGTCGCGCTCCTCGGCGAAGCCCGCGACCGGCTCTCCCGGATCTCCCGGCGCACGCGGCGAAGCTGACGCCGGGTCAAGGCAGGCCTTTCCGGCCCGGACTTGTGGCCGCCCTCGCCGACCGGCCGGCGAAGGCGGCGAAAAGTTTTTTCTCCCGGGCGGCAACCTCCGGCGGGGTCGCGCGTCGTGCGGGGGTGAAGGGCGTGATCCGCGCCCCTCACCGACCGTGGAGAACCGGAGAACCACCGTGAAGAACCTGAAGAGCGTCCCCTCGACCGCCCGCCGGGCGGCGGCCGTCACCACCGCCGTCGCCGGAGTGGCCATCGCTCTCGCGGCCGGGCCGGCCTTCGCCGCCACGGGACCGTCCGCCAGCCCGACGCCGCCCGGCGCGAGCGCGAGCCCGTCGCCCTCCGTCAGCGTCCCGCCGCGCGGCACGCCCACCCCCACCCCCAGCCGCAGCGCCGCGCCGTCGTCCGCCCCGTCTCCGTCGGTGAGCGCCGTCCCGGGCTCCGCCGCGCCCTCCCCGGCGCCGACCCCGCCGGGCGCCACCCCGTCCGCCTCGCCCAGTGCCGCCCCCGGCGGATCCGGCTCCTCCGAGCTCGCGCATACTGGCTCCTCCACCACCACCATGGCCCTCGGCGCCGGCGCCGCCGGGCTCATCGCGGTCGGTGCCGGCGCCCTGTACACCGTGCGGCGCCGCGTCAGCAGCTGAGGAATCCTGTGCTCCACCTCGTCTCAACCGCAGGCCCCCTCGCTCCCGGTCACGGCCGGGAGCGGCGGGGCCCGTGGTGGTGGCTGCTGCGCCGAGAGCGTTCCGCCCCGGCCGCCGAGCCCCAGCCGCGCCGGTTCTCGTACACCTACGACCCGGGCCACGAAGGCACCGGCCCCGGACACGGGGAGAGCGGGCAGCCGCCCACGGTCAGCGCGCTCTACCACGCGCACCGGTTGCGCATGGTGCGCCTCGCGGTGCTGCTCGTCGACGACCCGGCCACCGCCGAGGACGTGGTGCAGGACGCCTTCACCGCCCTGTACCGGCGGCACGGGGAGAACATCACGGAGGTGGACAACGCGCTGGGCTACCTGCGCACCGCCGTGGTGAACACCTCCCGTTCCGTGCTGCGCCGCAGACGGACGGCGCGCGCGTGGACCCCGCCCGCCGCCGTCGACGTACCGTCCGCCGAGGCGCACGTCGTCCTCGACGAGGCGCACCGCGAAGTGCTCGCCGCCCTGGGGCGGCTGACCCCCCGCCGGCGGCAGGTGCTGGTGCTGCGCTACTGGGCCGACCTGAGCGAGGCGGAGATAGCCGACACGCTCGGCATCAGCCGGGGCGCCGTCAAATCGAACGCGAGCCGGGGGCTGGACGCGCTGGAACGGATCCTGGAGGGACGGATATGACCTCGTACGGCGAATCGCCGGGCGGCCACCCGGCCGAGCGCCCCGTCGAGCGGCGGCTGCGCCGGGCGCTGGCCGCGCGGGCGGCCGAGATCACCGTGCGCGACCTGCGTCCCGCCGATCCGCCGGGACCCCGCGCGCGCGGCTCCCGCCCCGCGTGGCTGCGGGCGTACGGGACGCGCCGCTTCGTGCTGCCCATGGCGGCCGGGCTGGCCGCGGCGGCCACGGTGATCGGGTACGTCGTCCTCGCGCCCGGGGCCGCCCCGGCCCGCCCGGAGCCGCCCGCCGCCCCGCCCGAGATCAGCACCCCCGGTCCCACACCGGGATCGAGCACGCCGACGCCGGGAGCGTCGCCGTCGCCGTCTCCGACGCCCGGGGGGAGCCGGACACCGCCGGGCCCCTCCGTGTCCTCCTCGCCGTCGGGGCTGCCGTCGCGCTCGCCCGCCCCGCCCTCGCGGGCCCCGTCGCCGTCGGGCTCCCCGTCCGGCCCCGCCCGGTCCTCGTCCCCGTCGTTCTCGCTGCCGCCCACCGGCACCGGCACCCCGTCGGCCTCGCACAGCGCGACGAGCTCGCGCGCGCCGGGCTTGTAGCACCGGTCCCGCCGGGCACGCCGCAGCGGCCTCTCCCGCAGGGGGGCGGGAGAGGCCGGGACCGGGGAGGGGGTCAGCAGGTGCGGAAGCGGTACGCCTTGGAGCCGGGGGCCGTCACGTCCAGGTCGCGCTGGACGACGGAGAGCTTGGAGCCCCAGGCGGAGCAGGCCTTGCCGTAGCCGGAGTTCTGGTACTCGATGACGAACACGCGGTTCGCGTAGGCCTTCGCGAAGTCGCCGCACTCGTCGTACTGGCCGCACTCCTCGGCGACGGCGAAGTCGAAGCCGATCTTCGTCCGGTCGGGGAGCAGGTCGGCGGTGTTCTTCTGGCCGATGGCGAGGCCCGCCGCGTGTGCGCGGTCGGCGAGCAGTTTCGCGAAGGCGGCGTTGTCGGCCTTCTTCAGCCGGCCGCCGGAACGGGAGAAGGAGTCCAGGTTGTCCGGCTCGACGGCCTGGTAGCCGCTGCGGGCGCAGCCGCTGATCCAGTCGCCGACGACCTTGGCGAGCCGGGTGCGCTTGTCGGCCGTCGAGGTGTCGAGGAGGGCCTCGCCCCAGTCCTCGTCGACGACCGGGCGCCGCGAGGAGTCGCGCAGTACGAGGTCGGGGTGGTTCTTCTGCCACCAGCCCAGGGCGTCGGGCTGGGCCTGGAAGGCGTTGATGTAGCAGACGTTGTACAGCCCGGCGGCGGGCGGGGCGGAGCGGTCCCGGGAGACCGCGCCCACGCCCTTGGGCGGCGTGTAGGGGGCGCCGATCTGGTAGTCGAAGGACACGTTCGCCGCGGGGAGGCGGGGGGAGGCGGCCTGGCCTGCGGAGGCCTGGGAGAGCATCAGGCCCGCTCCGACGGCGACGGCGACGCCCGCGGCGGCCGCGGCCAGGGTGGCCTTGCGGCGCGGGAACGGGGTCGTGGAGTGTTTCGGCACACGTTCTCCTGTGCGAGGTGCGATGAGGTATTCGCATCCTGCGGGAGCGATCGTGAGGAATTGATGAGGTGCGGTTCAGGCCCTAAAGCCGTGTCGGGCCGCCCGCGTGGGCGGGTCCCGGGTCTCCGGGGCCCAGTGAGAGTCGGACCAGGGCGCCGCCGCCGGGGCGGAGGTCCGCCGTGAGGTCACCGCCGTGCGCGGCGGCGATCTCGGAGACCAGCGACAGGCCGATCCCGGTGCCGCCGCCCGGCGAGCGGAACCGCTCCGTCAGGGCGGGCAGGTCGGCTGCCGCGATGCCCGGGCCCCGGTCGGCCACGGCCACGGTCGCGCCGCGGACCATGACGTGCACCTCCGCGCGGCGGCGGCGGGCGCGGGGGCCGGGGTGGCGCCGTGGCGCACCGCGTTGTCGAGGAGGTTGCGGACGGCGATGCGGACGAGCGCCGGGTCCGCGGTGACCACGGACGCGTCGAGGGAGGTGGTCAGCACGTGGGGGCCGGCCGCCAGTTCCTCGCAGGCCTGCTCGACCAGCTGGTCGAGCCGCAGGGGGACGGCCCGCAGGTCCGGCCCGGCGGTCTGGAGGCGGCCGCGGGTGAGGACGTTGTCGACGACGTCCGTGAGGCGCTCGGTGGCCCGGCGGATGCGCGGCAGGTGCGGGCCCGGGCCGCGCGGGTCGGTGCCCGCGAGGTCGACCGAGCTGCGCATCACCGCGACCGGGGTCCGCAGCTCGTGGGCGGCATCGGCGAGGATGCGCTCCTGCGCCTCCAGCGACTGCCAGGCCGGCCGCAGGCTGCGGCCGGACAGCAGGTGTCCCGTCGCGGCGGCCAGGGCGGTGAGCAGCCCGGCTCCGACGAGGACGGAGGCGGCCAGCCGGCGGTGCTCGGCCATCCACTGGGACGGGTCGCCGACGACCACGACCGCGCCGCGCACCTCCTGCGTCTCGTCGTGGTGGAAGGGGCGGGCCAGCAGGTAGGCGGCGGCGCCCCGGGAGTCGGGTGCCTCGGTCCGTACGGTGTCGTCGCGGTCCATCGCGGTGCGGGCGAGCGCGGCCAGCCGGCCCTCGGCCACGGCGGGGTGGGCCGGTCCGGGGGAGGTGAAGACCAGGCGCAGCGTGCCGCCGGGTGTCGCGTGCAGCACCCGTACGCGGGGGGCGCCGCGGGTGGCTTCGTCGTCGTAGAGGCCGTCGAGCTGGAGGCCGTCGTCCGTGTAGTAGATCAGCGAGGTGCTGACGGCGGCGCGCTGGTCCATCTCGTCGTAGGCGGCGGCGCGCCAGGAGCGCTCGTCGGTGCGGATCACCATCCAGGACAGCGCGCTGACGCCGGCCAGGGTGATGAGGGTGTAGGCGAGGGTCAGCCTGAGCTGGAGCCGCCGCAGGCGTCTGTGGGCGGGCGACCGCCGGCGGCCGGCCCGTCCGCGGGCCGTCTTCGGCGTCCGCGCGGCACCGGTCACCGGGGGGCCCGGCGGCCGCCGGGGGCGGGGCCGTCGCCGTCGTCGCCTTCGTGGTGGTCTTCGCCGCCGAGCAGGAAGCCGTGGCCGCGGACGGTGCGGATCAGCGGCGGCGGGCCGAGCTTGCGCCGCAGGCCGGCCACGACGGCGTCGACGACGTTCGAGACGGGGTCGGCCATCTCGTCCCAGCAGTGCTCGACCAGCGCGGCGCGGGTGACCACCGTCTCCCGGTGGACGAGCAGGTGCCGCAGGACGGCGTACTCCTTGTGGGTCAGGGTGAGCAGGATCCCGTCCCGCCGGACCTCGCGGCGGGCCGCGTCCAGCTCCAGGCCGGCGTGGCGGAGGTGGACGGGGAGCCGGTTCCCCGCGCGCCGGGCCAGGCTGCCGACCCGCATCACGAGCTCCTCCATGGCGAAGGGCTTGGGGAGGTAGTCGTCGGTGCCGGAGCGGAAGCCGGCGACCCGGTCGGAGAGGGTGTGCAGCGCGGTGAGGCAGAGCACGGGGGTCGTCCAACCGGAGCGGCGCCGGTGTTCCAGGGCGGGGAGGGTGTCCCCGGAGGGCAGCATGCGGTCCAGGACGACGCAGTCGTAGGCGTTCAGGTCGAGCAGGAAGTCCGCCTCCGGCCAGTCGTGGGCGCCGTCGACCGCGTAACCGGCGGCCTTGAGGCCGGCCGCCACGACCTCGCGGAGGTCGGGTTCGTCCTCGACCAGGAGTACGCGCATGTGCTGTCCGCCCTTTGGTTCGCGCTGAACGGGAGGACATAGTAAACAAGCCGTGGCCATTGCTTGACCCTCGGTGTCGCGCCCGCCGCCAGGGCAGGGTCGACGGCGGCCCGATGTCGAGAACGTACCGTCGGCTCCGTCCCCGGGACATCGGCGGCCACCACCGGCCGCACGCGGAAGAAGGAGAGATCGGCATGCCGATTCAGCGGATGGACAACGTCGGCATCGTCGTCGAGGACATGGACGCCGCCGTCGCGTTCTTCGTGGAACTCGGTATGGAGCTGGAGGGCAGGGGGGGTGCCCCTATGGGTTTGGTCAAGGTGATGGGGCGGGTTGTGGTTCGTAGAAGGTGCCGTCTCGGAGCATGGCGAACAGGACGTCGGCTCGTCGTCGGGCGAGGCAGAGGAGGGCTTGGGTGTGGTGCTTGCCCTGGCTGATCTTCTTGTCGTAGTAGGCCCGGGATCGTGGGTCGGCGAGGGCGGCGAAAGCGGAGAGGAAGAAGGCCCGTTTGAGCTGCTTGTTTCCTCTCCGGGAGGGTTGTTCGCCGCGGATGGAGGAGCCGGAGCTGCGGGTCGTTGGGGCGAGGCCGGCGTAGGCGGCGAGGTGGGCGGCGGAAGGGAAGCTGGATCCGTCGCCGACGTCGATGAGGATGCGGGCTCCGGTCCTGACGCCGATCCCCGGCATGGACGTCAGGACCTTGGAAAGAGGGTGGTTCTCCAGCAGTTCCTCGATCCGAGCGGCGAGGAGTTTTCGCTGGTCAAGCACTGCCTGGAGAGAGTTGGCGAGGCTGGGAACAATCAATGTGGCCGCGTCCGTGCCCGGGACGATGACGGTCTGCTCGTCCAGAGCCGTGAAGATGTCGTCGACGAGACGCTCCGCCATCCGCGGGGCCTTCGGACGTATCAGCGTCACGAGCCGACGGCGTCCGGCCTTGCGGATCTGGGCCGGGGATCCGAACTGGTTGAGGAGCTTGAGCACGGCCGGGTGCTGGACTCGTGGGCCCAGGACCCGTTCCAGGGACGGGTGGATCTGCGTGAGAAGGCCCCGCAGGCGGTTGCTGATCCTCGTCGCTTCGCCGGCCAGGTCGTCGTCGAAGCCGACGATCATCTCGAGCTCGGCGATGGTCTCTTCTTCGCGGTCGACCGAGCGGAGAGTGTGGGGCATGACGCGGGCTGCGTCCGCGATGACGAACGCGTCGCGGGCATCGGTCTTGGCCTCGCCCGGATAGAGATCGGCGATCCGCCTCATCGTCAGCCCCGGCAGATAGGCCACCGGGCAGCCCATGTCCCGGGCCACTGCCAGTGGCAGAGCTCCGATCGAGGCCGGCTGGTCCACGACCACCAGCACGGTTCCGTGCTTGGCCTGCAGTTTCCCGAATACCTCGCGGAGCTTGGGTTCGCTGTTGGGCATCCGTTTGTCGAAGGCCTTCTTCCCGGCCGGGGTGACGGCGGTGGCGTGGTGTTCGCCCTTGCCGACGTCCAGGCCTAGGAAGGCGCCGATGCCGCTGATTTCGATCACGTGCATCCTCCGGTCGTCCCCGTCGCCCGGCCGTCCCACGGCACCGATCGCCACATCCACATTACGAAGAGCCTCCCGACCTGCGGAAAGGCCGGTGGTCATGCCCCTAATCAGCGGTCTGTCGATGCCTCCGGAGCCGGTGACACCACCCCCCAAGCCATGCGATCGACAGGGGGAGAAAGTCATGCCAACTCCGGAGGCCGGGCGCCCCATTGCGGGGCAACCAAAACGGTAATGGGGGGGCGGTCGAGGGCCTCTTCGCCGACCAGTGCACCGGACTCGACGGCGTCCGCTGTGACATCGCGATGCTCCGTACCCCGGACGGTCACAGCCGGCTCGAACTGGCGAAGTACCGCAGCCCCGCGGCCATCAGCGGCGGACCGCGCAACCGGCCGCACAACATCCTGGGCACGCACCGCGTCATGTTCGCCGTCGACGACATCGAGGACACCGTGGCCCGCCTGCGCCCGCACGGCGCCGAACTCGTCGGCGAGATCGCCCGGTTCGAGGACAGCTACCTGCTCTGCTACCTCCGCGGCCCGGAGGGCTTCATCGTCGGACTGGCCGAGCAGCTGCGCTGAGCCCCACCGTCACGCCCGACCGTCGCGGTGCGTGTTCTCCACGGCGGCGACCAGCGGGGCCAGCTTCGGGTCCCGGGCGGCCTCGTCGAGCGCCTCCCGCAGCGCGGCGTCGTTCGTGGGCCGCGCGGCGGCCAGCAGGGCCAGGCCCGCCTCGCTCACGTCGGTGTAGATGCCGCGCCGGTCGGTATCGCAGATGTAGCGGTTCAGCAGCCCGCGGTCCTCCAGCCGGCTGACCAGGCGCGTCGTGGCGCTCTGGCTGAGCACCACCGACTCGGCGACCTGCTGCATGCGCAGGTGGCCGCCGATGCCGCTGTGCTGCCGGCTCAGGACGTCCAGCAGCGAGTACTCGCGCACGCTCAGGTCGTGCCCGCCCTGGAGCGCCCGCTCGATGTGCGTCTCGATCCGGCCGTGCAGGAGGGAGAGGGCGCACCAGCCCTGGGAGAGGGCGGTGGTGGCGCTGTCCGTGACCGTCATGGACTCCTCCTTCTGAGCTTGTCCCACCAGGATAGGCCACTACCGCAATAGCCCGCGCTTGCAATTAAACGGCGTCTGCAACTAATGTGGACGCTCGTAAGCCGCGAAAGCAACCGAATGCGGCGTTGCGCAGCCTCCCTGAAAGACACCTCCCTCATGCCTCTCGCACTCCTCGCCCTCGCCATCGGAGCCTTCGGGATCGGAACCACCGAGTTCGTGATCATGGGCCTGCTCCCCGAGGTCGCCGCCGACTACGGCGTCACCATCCCCACCGCCGGCTTCCTGGTCACCGGGTACGCCCTCGGTGTCGTCCTCGGCGCCCCCCTGATGACCGTCCTCGGCACCCGCGTCCCCCGCAAGCGGATGCTGATGCTCCTGATGGGCCTGTTCATCGCCGGCAACGTGCTCTCCGCGCTCGCCCCCGCCTTCGGCGTCATGCTGGCCGGGCGCGTCGTCGCCTCCCTCGCCCACGGCGCCTTCTTCGGCATCGGCTCCGTCGTCGCCGCCGGGCTCGTCGCCCCCGAGAAGAAGGCCGGTGCGATCGCCATGATGTTCACCGGTCTCACCGTGGCCAACGTCGTCGGCGTCCCGCTCGGCACCCTCGTCGGCCAGACCGCGGGCTGGCGCCTGACGTTCCTCATCGTCGCCGCCCTCGGCGTCCTCGGCCTGTTCGGCATCGCCAAGCTGGTCCCCGAGCTGCCCCGGCCCGAGGGCGTCCGGATCCGCCACGAGCTGGCCGCGTTCCGCAACGTCCAGGTGCTGCTCGCCATGGCGATGACCGTGCTCGGCTTCGGCGGGGTCTTCGCCGCGATCACGTACATCACCCCGATGATGACCAACGTCGCCGGCTTCGCCGACACCTCCGTCACCTGGCTGCTCGTGCTCTTCGGCCTCGGCATGGTCGCCGGCAACCTGATCGGCGGCCGGTTCGCCGACCGGGCGCTGATGCCGATGCTGTACGTGTCCCTGGGCGCGCTGGCCGTCGTACTGGCCGTGTTCACCCTCACCGCCCACACGAAGGCCGGCGCCGCCGTCACCGTCGTGCTGATCGGGGCGCTGGGCTTCGCGACCGTGCCGCCGCTGCAGAAGCGCGTCCTCGACCAGGCGGCGGGCGCCCCGACCCTGGCCTCCGCCGTCAACATCGGCGCCTTCAACCTCGGCAACGCGCTCGCCGCCTGGCTGGGCGGGCTCGTCATCGCCGCCGGGCTCGGCTGGACCGCCCCGAACTGGGTCGGCGCCGCGCTGGCCGCCTCCGCGCTGGTCCTCGCCCTGGTCTCCGGCGCGCTGGAACGCCGTACGGCCGCAACCCGAACGCACCCGGGCGGCGCCGGCGGCAGCGGCGGCCCGGCCGTCGCCGCCCCGGCGGCCGGGGCCGTGCCGGCCCGTCACTGACCCGCCACTGACCTGCCACCTCCCCACCCCGCACTCCACAGGAGAGTCCCGCATGTCCCGCACCACCGTCCGTACCGCCCGCCGTACCGCAGTCGCCCCGCTGACCACCGAGGACGCCGAGCTCCTCGTCGCCGCCGCCGCCGACGCCGCCGAGCGCGCCGGGGTCACGGTCAGCGTCACCGTCCTCGACGCCGGCGGCCACCCGCTCGCCTTCCGCCGGGACGACCGGGCCGTGCTGATCTCCGGCGAGACCAGCACCCGCAAGGCCTTCACCGCCCTCCAGCTGGACACCCCGACCGCCGGCCTCGTCGACGCCGTCCAGCCCGGCGGGCCCTTCCACACCCTGCCCACCGCCCTCGACCGGCCGCTGCTCTTCATCGCGGGCGGCCTGCCCGTCCACCGCGACGGGCGCCTCATCGGCGCGATCGGCGTGGGCGGCGGCGCCCCCGACCAGGACCACGGGTTCGCGGCCGAGGCGCTCGCCGCGCTCGACGGCGCGACCGAGGGCTGACCGGGCGCCGACCGGGAAACCGGCCGCGGCGCCCCGGCGCCCCGGGTCGCGCCGACGTGTCCCCCGTGCCAGGTTGGGTACGGGGGACACACGGGCATGACGAACGGTCCCGCGAAAGCCCGACGCGGCCGATGGCACCGATGACACCTATGAAACCGATACATCCGATGAACGAGCGCATACGGATCAGGAGAGGCAACGCGATCGCGACGGCCACGGTCGCCGCGCTGGTCTCCCTCGTCTCCATACCCGGCTGTACGGCGAGCCCCGCGAGGCCGGACGCCTCCCCGTCCGCCGCCACCGGCAGCCCGGCCACCGAGCCTCCCCCCTCGCCGACGCCCTCGTACCCGCTGTCCTCGGCCCCCCGCACCATCCCGGCCGTACGGGAGCACGAGGCGGCCCGCGGCCCCGGCTGGAAGCCCGCCCCCGACGCCCGCGTCGTCGTCCCGCCGGCCAACAGGGCGGCCCTCGCCGACGAGGGCAGGCTGCTCGCCGGTGAACTCGGGATCGGCTACGCCGAGGCCGCGGAACCCCGTCGCGGTGACGTCCAGCTCGCCCTGGGCGCCAAGAACTCCGGTACCCCCGAGTCGTACACCCTCACCGTGCGGGACGGGCAGGTCCGGATCACCGGCCCCGACGAGGCCGGGGTCTTCTACGGCACCCGCACCCTCAAACAGGCGGTGAAGACGGGCGGTTCGGCCCCGGAGGGAACCGTGCGCGACGCGCCCGCGAAACCGCAGCGCGGGCTCAACCTCGACATCGCCCGCAAGTTCTTCACCCCCGACTGGATCGAGGACCGGCTGCGCGAGATGGCCGACCTGAAGCTCAACCAGCTCGGCCTGCACTTCTCCGACGACCAGGCCTTCCGGATCGAATCCGCCTCGCACCCCGAGATCGTGTCCACCCCGCACCTCACCAAGGCGCAGGTGCGCGAGATCAACGCGCTCGCCGCCCGGCTGCACATCACGGTGGTCCCCGAGATCGACTCGCCCGGCCACCTCGGCGCGGTGCTGCGCGCCCACCCCGACCTACAGCTGCGCGACGTACAGGGGCGGGCGGTCAAGGGCGCCGTGGACATATCGAACCCGGCGTCGGCCAAGCTGGTGGACGATCTGCTGCGCGAGTACCAGCCGCTGTTCCCCGGCGGCGCCTGGCACTTGGGCGCCGACGAGTACCAGGCCCTGGTCTACCGCGACCCGCAGAGCTCCTTCCCACGGCTCGCGAGCGCGGCCCGGCAGCGGTACGGGCCGTCGGCGCGGGTCCAGGACCTCGCGACGGGCTGGCTGAACGACCGCGCGGACGTGGTCCGGCCGTCGGGCAAGGCGCTCAAGGCGTGGAACGACGGCTTCTTCGCGGGCGGGGTGACGAACGCGGCGAAGGACATCCAGGTCGAGTACTGGACGGGCAAGGAGAACGGCGCCCGGCCGCCGCTGGAGTACCTGAGGGAGGGCCGCAAGGTCGTCAACCTCAACGACGAGTACCTCTACTACGTGCTCGGGCAGCCCAACCAGTTCACGTACCCCACCGGCAAGCGGATCTACGAACAGTGGACCCCGCTGGTGCTGCGCGGGACGACCCCGGTGCCCGCGGCGTACGCGGACCAGATCCTGGGCGCGCGGCTCGCCGTCTGGAGCGACCTGGCCGGGGCACAGACCCAGGACCAGGTCGCGGCCGGCATCCGGCTCCCGCTGGCGGCGCTGTCCCAGAAGGTCTGGGACGCGCGCACCCCGCAGCAGCCCTGGACGGAGTTCAAGGGCCTCGCGGACCGGCTCTAGAGCCGGTCCGCACCCGGCTACCAGATGGAGTTGACCCACTCGGGGTGGTCGATGAACGGGTTCCGGTTGTGCTGGAAGGTGTCGAATATGACCTGGTTGCGACGCTGCTCGAAGGCGTCCGGCGGGTCCATCTGGTTCCACTGCTTCAGCAGGCTGATCTTGCCGAAGAGCGGGGCGGAACCGTTGTTGACCTTGTCGTTCAGCTCCAGGTCGGCGAAGCCGTCGCCGCCGTCGTAGCGCACGGCCATGTAGAGGAGCATGCGCGCCACGTCGCCCTTGACCGCGTTGCGCGGCTCGAAGGAGTCGGAGTCGGTGAAGCTGCCCGGGGCCTCGGAGACCGGGCTGCCGCCCTTGTCGAAGTCCTTGTTGCCGCGGGTGCTGTTGACGGTGACGTCCTCGGGCCGCAGGTGGTGCAGGTCCGTGCCGGGGCCCGTCGCGGTGCCGAAGTCGCCGTGGCTCTTGGCCCAGACGTGCTCGCGGTTCCAGTCGTTGGCGCCGCCGCCGTTCGTGTTCTTGGACTGTGAGCGGCCCGAGTACACGAGGATGACGTTGTTGGGGTTCGCGGGGTCCTGGTCGGTGACCTTCAGCGCGTTCCACACGCCGTCGTAGGTCACCTTGGACTGGTTCTTGATGATGTTGTGCAGCGCGGACTTCAGTGCGGCGCCGGTCTTTCCCTCGGTGCCGGTGTAGTACGCGTCGACGGCCGCGGCCGCGGTAGTGGTGGACGCGGCGGCGGCGGGGGCGGGAGCGGCGGCGTGGGGAGCCGCCGCTCGCTGCTGCCCCGCCGAGGCGGCGGCCGGTACGAGGAACAGGGCGGCCGCGGCGACGCCGGCGGCCCAGGGGGTATGACGGAGGATGCTCATGACGTGGGGGATACCTCTTCACATGCACCGCCCCCGCCTGCGGTTGGCGGGGCATCAGTGGCAGAGCGAGGGTCACATTGTCATGTGCCCAACAGGTTAAGACCATGTGTCGGAACAGGAGACTTCACCCCCGGTCCCGCGTGGGCAGTGCCTCCTCGTCGGGACGGCCACACCCCTCAACGTCCGCCCGCGCCCTGAGCGATGGGCGCACCCGCCCGGCGGTGATGAGCGCACCCGCCCGGCGCGCCCCGTCGGCCCCGCCCCGGCCGGCCGTCGCGGCATGGGCCTCGGGGGGCTTTTCTGGGTAGAATGTGCGTACTTTTATGGATATCGAAGGGTTGGCCAATCCCTCGCACACGCGGCGCCGAATCACTGATGGGACCGCTCGCCAAGGGCTGGTCAGCTGGTCAGCTGGTCATGCGTGATGTGCAGGAGATGAGCTTCGTGACCATTTCCATCCGATTCCGCCATATATCCGCCGGCGTCGCCGCGACGGGTCTGCTCGCCGGAGGAAGCCTCCTCGGGGCCGTCGGCGCCGCGTCGGCCGCGCCGACGGCGACCTCCTCCGCGGTGAGCTCGACGCACGCGGACGACAACGACAACCGTGATCGCCAGGGTGACGGCCAGGGCAACGGCCAGGGCGACGGCAACCGGCAGGGCGACGGCAACCGCCAGGGCAACGGCAACCACCAGGGCGACGGCAACGGTCAGGGCGACGGCCGTGACCAGCGCCAGGACCACCGTCAGGGCGACCGCCACGACAAGGGCGACAACGACAAGCGGAATCACAATGACCGGTGCTGGTGGGAGCGCGGTCACTGGGGCAAGACCTGGGTGAAGGGCCACCACGAGAAGGTGTGGCACCCCGGCGTCTGGCACCCCGGTTACAAGGACCACCACGGGAACTGGCACCCGGGCTGGAAGGGCAAGGGCTGGGTCGAGAGCAAGTGGGTGCCGGGCCACTCGGTCGGTCACTGGGTGCCGGGACACTGGAACTGCCACAACAAGTGGTGACCGCTCGGCGACGGCCCGGTCGTATACGGCCGCGCGCTGTACGCCGTGAGCAACTGGAGTGACGCCGTCGACGTGTTCACCCTCGGCGGGGCGGGGCGGGGCGGGGCGGCCGGCCCGGTTCGTCAAGTGGACGAAGGGTCCGGCTCCGCCACCGCCCCGACGGTCGTCAGTTGCCCGACGTGACCATGGGGGCGGGCTCGTACTTGTAGTTCGCCGGGCCGAAGTTCTTCTTCACGGCCGCTTCCCAGGAGCCGTCCGTCACCATCTTGGTGAGAGCGGCGTTGATCTTCTTCTGAAGTTCCTTGTTGCCCTTCTTGACGCCGATGCCGTAGTTCTCGTTGCTCAGGCTCAGCCCGATCAGCTTGAACTTGCCCGCGTTCTCCTTCTTGGCGGCGTACCCGGCCAGGATGGAGTTGTCGGTGGTCATGGCGTCGGCCGAGCCGTCCTGGACGGCGATGAGGCACTCCGAGTAGCCCTCCAGCTCCATCACGCTGGCCTTGGGGGCGAGGGCCTTGACCTTCTCGGCCGAGGTCGAGCCGGTGACGGAGCACAGCTTCTTGCTGTTGAGGTCCTCGGCCTTGGTGACGGAGGCGTCGTCGGCGCGGACGAGCAGGTCCTGGTGCGCGATGAAGTACGGGCCGGCGAAGTCGACCTTCTCCTTGCGCTTGTCGCTGATCGAGTAGCTGGCGGCGACGAAGTCGACCTCGTTGTACTGGATCAGCAGTTCCCGGTCGGAGCTGAAGACCTGCTTGAACTCGATCTCGTTCGCCTTGTAGCCGAGCTGCTTGGCGACGTACGTGGCCACGTCGACGTCGAAACCGGTGAAGGTGCCGTCCTGCTCGCGGAACCCGATGCCGGGCTGGTCGAACTTGACGCCGATCGCGATGGGCTCCTTGGCGTCCTCCGCACACCCGGAGGCGGTCAGGGCGACCGCGATGGTCGCGGCGACCGCACCGGCCTTGGAAACCTTCATGCTGGACTCTTTCCTCGGGAACACGGGTCACGCGGGTCGCGCGGGAATCGCGGGCAGGTTGAAACGGGTGAAACGGGTGGATCGGGAGAATTGGATAACTCGTTCACGAGCGGAACCAGGGGTTCGGCTTGGCGCGTGTATGAGGAAGCTAGGAAGGCTCCGGCGCGGTGTCACGGCATCTGAGCGAAATTTGAGGATAACGATCTGGATCTCCCGGAGGATCTTCGACGGATATGGATCTTGCAGGGAGAAGGGGGCGGGGAGTGGTGACGGGTTCGATCAGGGTCGACGGCAATACGCTGCTGCTGGGTGACGGGGTACATGTCCGTTTCATCAGGACATTGCGGCTTCCGGAATCGGGTACGCACGCATTGCCACCGAATTTGGGGGAGTTTCCCCTGCGGCGGGTCGAGGACTATCCGGACACGGTGCCGGGGGAGTGGCTCGCCAAAGGTGGCGTGATGCTGCCGGTGTACCTGCGCGAGGCGATGTGGCTGAGCTTCGGCGGGACCCGCGAGCCGGCCGCGCTCCAGGTCGGCGTGGGCAAGGTGTGCGCGGTGTCGGGCGAGCGCTGGTCGGGGCGGCTCGCGCGCGACCCGCAGAACTACGTGGTGCTGCCCCGGCAGCCGTGGCTCGACGGGATCAACTCGGGCGACGGGACGGTACGGCAGTTCGTGGCGGTGCCGCTCGGGCTCGGCGCGACGGTGGAGGGGCAGGTCACCGGCGAGGAGACCACCGGCGGGGTCCAGCTCCAGGCGTTCCCGCTCGGGCCGCAGGCGCTGGAGCGCTGGCGGGAAGGGGAGCGGGCCCGGCTGCTGCCCCCGCCGCCGCCCGCGCCGGGCGGCGGCGGGCTGTACGGGGGTCCGCCGGCTCCCTCCGGGGGTTTCGGTGGCTACGGGGCCCCGGCGCCGATGCGCGCGGCGGTCCCGGCCGCCCCGGGCGCTGCCGCGCCCGCCGCGCCCGCCGCGGCCCCGGCGATGGGGCTGGGCGTCGGCGGTTCGATGCGGCAGGAGGTCTACCGCGACGACCGGGCCCCGACCGCCTGGGCGCCGGAGCCCGCCGCGCGGGTCTTCGTCCACCTGGTCACCCCGCCGGCGTGGCGCCGCATCACCGGCGAGGAGCCGCCGCCCTCACCGGTCGACCGGGCCGCGTACACCAGGGCCGGGCTGCCCTGGTTCGACTACTACGACGAGAGCGGCCACGACCTCCCGCCGACCGGAACCCTGGGCCAGGTCAAACCGGTCGGCGACTGGCTCGGCGACGACCACACCCCCTGGACCCCGCCGACCCCGCACCAGATCACCCCGCTCGGCCCCACCCCGAGGCCGGGCAAACCCGTCCGGGACGGCGACTGGTAGCCCCGCCCGCGCCCCCTGGGGGACCGGCCGCGGGGCGTCAGGGGTGCCGCGAGGCGGAATGTCCTACAGGGGGCGTATGTCCCCATCGGTGAGCGGGAATTGGTCAAACTGGTGATCGAGTTCGGGCCAGGCGGTCGGTATGATCGCGGACAGCAAGGCCGTAGCGCAGAGGTCGTCGCGCCCACGCATCGAGCTGGAGGACGTCGGTTCGAATCCGACCGGTCTTGCGTCTTCTTCATGTCGTTGCGGACGCCGGGCACCGGCGAAGGACCGGTGGAGTGGTGATGACACAGCCGACACCCGTACGCTGCCCCGTGATCGAGCACCCCGAGCTGCCGCTCGCCGACCCGGCGGGGCTCGATCCGCTGCTCGCGCGGCTCGCCGCGGCCGAACGCGTCGACGCCGACGAGGAGTTCCCCCTCGGTACCCTCCGCGGCGACGGCCGCGTCGACCTGTGCAAGCAGGGCCTCGGCCCGGCCGGCGCGGCGCGGCTGCTGCCGGTGGCCGCCGCCTCCGCGCACGCCCGGCACCTGCTGCTCGGCACCAACTCCATCGGGGACGACGGCGCCCGCACCCTGGCCCGCTCGCTGGCCGGGGGGCACGGGCTGCACACCCTCTACCTCGGCTGCAACCGGATCGGCCCGGACGGGGTGAGCGCCCTGGCCGGGGCCCTCGCCGACGACACCACCGTCCGCGCCCTCTGGCTCAAGCGGAACCCCGTCCTCGAAGACGGCGCCCGCACCCTCGCCGCCCTGCTGCGCCGCAACACCACCCTGCGCACCCTCGACCTGGTCAACACCGGCATCGGGGCCGAAGGCGTACGTGCAGTCCTCGACGCCCTCATCCACCGCGAAGCCCCCCTGGAGCGGCTGTTCCTCGGCGGCAACGGCCTCACCGCCGCCGACGCGCCGCTGCTCGCCGCCCTCATCCGCGACGCCGGGGTCCGCGAGCTGTACCTCCCCGCCAACCACCTCGGCGACGCCGGCGCGGCCGTCCTCGCATCCGCGGCGGCCGCCGACCCCGCCCGCCCCGTCCGCCTCGGCCTCGGCGGCAACGGCATCGGCCCGGCCGGCGCCCGCTCCCTGGCCGACGCCCTCGGCGGCATCGACACCCTGGACCTCGGCCGCGCGATGTCCGAACGCAGCCTCGGCTCCGACGGCAACTCCACCGGCGACGAGGGCGCCCGCGCCCTGGCCGCCGCCCTCCCCGGCAGCCCCCTGCGCCGTCTGGAGCTGCGCCACACCGGACTCACCGGACGCGGCGCGAAGACCCTGCTGGCCGCGGTGCCCGCCGGCTCCCCGCTGGAGTACGTCGGCCTCGGCCCCGGACTGCCCCGCCGCGTCAAGCGCTCCTTCGCCGAACGCCTGCGCCCCGCCCGCGCCACCCACCCGGACCTGCGCGCCATCGGCAGCGTGTACCGATGAGCGGCGTCCTGCCCGGCGGCATCCTGCCCGAGGACGCCCCGACCTGGCAGCGGATCCGCCGCCACGCCGTACCCGGCTGGATGATCGAGCGCGCCACCGCGCACCGGCTCGACGGCGACTGGCGGGCTGCCTGCGCCGCCGCGGCCGTGGACATCCGCTTCGACCCGGCCGACATCGCCGCGCGCCACGGCTCGGCCGTCGCCGAGGCCCTGGAGGACGACCTGCGCCACGTGGCGCCCGACCTGCTGCGCTGGCACCTGCCCCGCGTGCTGGGCGGCCGTACGACGATCGCCACCGACCTCCGGATCCTGCTCGCCGCCTACGGCCCCCGCCCCGACGCGCCGTCCCTCTGCGTCGCCACCCCCGCGATGACCGAGGGGCCGCAACGGCTGCGGCTGCTGTGCGAACCGGTCCACCCCGTGCGGCCCCACGTCCCGTACTCCGGCTTCGCCGTGGAGGACTGGAGCGCGGCCCGGCCGCTCTGGGACGCCCGCCGCGCCGGCGCGCTGCGCGGACTCCTCGGCGCGGGCGACGGCCGGCTGCCCTTCTTCCGCGCCGACGGCACCCCGCTCGGCCCCGACGAGCTGCCCCGCGCGGACCCCGGCTCCGCCGACCCCGCCAGGGCCGCCGAGTGGGTCACCCTCCTCCAGGCCCGCGGCGACTACGCCGAGGCCTACGCGGCCGCGGGCATCGAGCGCGACCTGACCACCCCCGAGCGGACCAGGACCTACGGCCACCCGGTGACCGCGGAGTCGGTCCTCGCGACCACCGCCCTCGACCTGACCCGGCTGCGGGCCGGGGTACGGGAGCTCGCGGCGGCCGGGGCCGGCGGCGCGTTCCGCATCCAGTCCCCCTACCGCACCATCCGGCTCGACGCGGTCGGCGAGGCCCCGCACGGCCCCGACGGCCCGATCCGGGCCCGTTACGTCGAGCAGCGGGAGGAGGCGGCGCGCGTCGCCCGGCTGCCGGAGTACGCCTGGAAGCGGCTGCCCGACCTCGAACTCGTACGGCTCGGGCGGATCACCCCGCGCGAACTCCACCCGCTCGTCGCCGGGGCCCTGTTCCCGGGCGCCGGCCCCGCCGTCGGGCCGCCCGGCCCGGCGCGGAGCAAACCGGTGCGGGTGCGCTGCGGGGGCGGCTGGCACGAGGTCCGCTCGCGCGGCGGCCTGCTGGAGATGCCGCACACCCCCGAGGAACAGCGGCGCGAGCGCGCGCTGCGGGCGTTCGGCGGCGCCGTCAGCGGCTGCTTCGCCGTGGAGGCGACCTGGATCACGGGAGAAGGGCGGCTGCCGCGCGCCCTGCGCGCCGAGCACCGGGAGTTCTTCCTGCGGGCCCAGCACGGCGACACCCCGGCCGTCCTGGCCCTGCTGGACGCCGGTGTCAGCCCCCGGATCCGGGACGGGCGGCGGCGCGGACTGCTCCACCTGCTCCCCCTCCTCGACCACGAGCCGCTGCTGCCCAGACTGCTGGCGGCCGGGCTCGACCTGGAGTCCAAGGACGTCAACCAGCGCACCCCGCTCCAGTCGGCGGTGCACTGGGGCGGCTCCGCGGAACTGGTCCGGGCGCTGCTCGCGGCCGGGTCCCGGATCGACGTCATCGACGAGATGGAACTGTCCCTGTCCCAGGAGATCCGCCGCTACAAGCGCTCCGACCTGGCCTTCCTGCGGCGCCGGGTGGACGAGGAGTTCCCCGGCATCGGCGCCGACTGGTGGGACGAGTACGTGCAGGACCGCGAGGACGACGAGTACGACGAGCACGACGAGGACGACGACGCATGAGTTCCCAGCCGCATCCGCAGGGCGGCCCGCGCGCCCTCGCCGCCGCCGACGCCCTCAACGCCCGGCTCGGCGGCACCCGGACCGAGCCCGCCGTCAACCCCCAACTGGAGGCGCTCGCACTGGCCGTGACGGCCAATCAGCCCGTCCTGCTGTGGGGCGAGCCCGGCATCGGCAAGTCCGCCGGCATGGAACAGCTCGCCGCCGCCCTCGGCGTCGGGCTGGAGAGCGTCATCGCCAGCGTCCACGAGCCCTCCGACTTCGCGGGGCTGCCCATCGTCGGCGACGACCCCGCCACCACCGGCGTCCCCATGGCCCCGCCGGACTGGGCGGTCCGCCTCGCCCGCACCGGCCACGGGCTGCTGTTCTTCGACGAGCTGTCCTCCGCCCCGCCGGCCGTGCAGGCCGCGCTGCTGCGCGTGGTGCTGGAACGCCGCGTCGGCAGCCTCGTCCTGCCCGCGTCGGTAAGGATCGTCGCCGCGGCCAATCCGCCGTCCAGCGCGGCCGACGGCTGGCACCTCAGCCCGCCGCTGGCCAACCGGTTCGTACACCTCGACTGGACCCACGACCCCCGCACCGTGGCCCGCGGCATGGCCGGAACCTGGCCCGAGGTCGCCATCCCAGCCGTCGACCCCGCCCGGATCTCCGGCTCCGCCGCCCGCGCCCGCGGTGTGATCTCCGGATTCCTGACGGCCCGGCCCGGCCTCGTGCACCACATGCCGAAGGAGGCCGAGGGCCGCGGCCGGGCCTGGCCCTCGCCGCGGACCTGGGAGATGGCGCTACGGCTGCTGGCCGCCGGATACGCGGCCGGCGCGGGCCGCGAGGCGCTCGCCACCGCCCTCACCGGGGCCGTCGGGGAAGCCACCGGCATCGAGCTGCTCTCGTACATGGAACACCTCGACCTGCCCGACCCGGACCGGGTGCTCGCCGACCCGGACGCCTTCGCGCTGCCCGGGCGCGGCGACCGGCAGCTCGCCTTCCTCATCGCCGTGGTCGCGGCCGTCCAGAGCGAGCTCACCCGCCCCCGCTGGGAGGCCGGCTGGGCGGTCCTGGCCAAGGCGGTGGAGGCGGGCGTACCCGACGTGGCCGCGCGGGCGGCCGCCGACCTCGCCGCGATGCGCCACCCGGACTGGCCCGTCCCCGCCGGGATCGACGCCTTCGTGGAGCTGCTCCAGCTCGCGGGCGCGCTGCCCGGCGGCGGCTGAGGCCGGGGCGGTACCGCGTGAGCACCGCCGCCGGCCTGGACCGGGCGAAGCTGCTCGCCGCCCGCTTCAAGGCCGCCCAGGACCGCCCGTACCTCGCCTCCGCCCTGTATGCGCTGACGGTGGTCCCGTCCTCGCGCGTCCCCACCATGGGCGTCGACCGGCACTGGCGCTGCTACGTGGCGCCCGCCTTCGTCGACGCGACGCCCGTCACCGAGCTGGCCGGGGTGTGGATCCACGAGGTCGCCCACCTGCTCCGCGACCACCACGCGCGGGCCGGCCGGCTCCCGGCCGCCGACCAGCGCGACCACCTCCGCGTCAACCTCGCCCAGGACTGCGAGATCAACGACGACCTGCTCGCGGACGGGCTGCGGCTGCCCGAAGGCCGGGTGGAACCAAGGGACTTCGGCCTGCCCGCGGGCGGCATGTTCGAAAGCTACCTGCCCGCCATCCCGGCCTCGTCCCCGCACGGCGCGGACTGCGGATCCGGCGCGCACGGCACCCCGATGCCCTGGGAACTCGGCGAGGCCGCCGGTCCGGCCCGGATCGGCGCCGTGGAGGCCGAGGCGCTGCGCCGCCAGACCGCCGAGGCCGTCCGGGCCCACCAGCGCGCCCGGGGCAGCGTCCCGGCCGGCTGGCGGCGCTGGGCGGAGCAGCTGCTGGAACCCACCGTCGACTGGCGCCGGGCGCTGTCCGGTGCGGTACGGGAGGCCACCGCCTGGGCGGCGGGCGCCGTGGACTACACCTACCGCCGCCCCTCGCGCCGCACGCCCGCGCTCGGCGGCCGCGTGGTGCTGCCCAGCCTGCGCAGGCCGCTGCCCCGGGTGGCGATCGTCATCGACACCTCGGGGTCGATGGGCGAGGACGACCTCGCCGCCGCGCTCGCCGAAGTCACCGGTGTGCTGCGGGAGGTGGGGGTAGGCGCCCAGCGGGTCGCCGTCCTGGCCTGCGACGCCGACGTGCACGCCGTGACCCGGGTGACCAGCGCCGAGCAGGTGACCCTGGCCGGGGGCGGCGGCACCGACATGACCGTCGGCATCAGCGCCGCGCTGGCCCTGCCCGACCGGCCGAACATCGTCGTCGTCCTGACCGACGGGTACACGCCGTGGCCGGCCGAGACCCCGTCCTGCCGGCTGATCGCCGCCCTGATCGGGGCCGCCGCGCCGGAGCCGCCGAGCTGGGTGGAGACCGTACGGGTCGACCTCGGGCAGTGACCCGACTGGCCTGGAACGTACGGTGGTTCGCCCCCCGTTCACGCGCGCATGACAGCATGGCGGGGCAACACCCGGTACACGGAGGGGGAGTTCGGTGAGCGGAGTACGCAAGGGCCTGGCCAAGGTGGAGATCGCGCTGCGATGGGATCCCAGCCCGGCTGGCACGCCCGCGAACGACCTGGACATACTCGCCGCGGTCTACGGCGCGGCGGACCCGCACGGGGAGCCGGTCTACCTCGTGCACTTCGGCAGCCGGGCCCCCGACGGGACGATCACGCTGAACCGGGACAGCCAGACCGGGCAGGGCTTCGGCTTCGACGAGGTGATGACCCTCGAACTCACCCGGATGTCGAGCGAGTTGGGCCGCGTGGTGGTGGGCGTCGTGATCCAGGACGCCGACGCGGGCACGGGCGCGGGGGAGGGTGTGAAGACCTTCGCGGACATCCCCGGAACCGGGCTGCGCATCCGCGAGGGCTACACGGACCTTGCCGAGACCGACTTCGCCGCCGTCGCGGGCGCCACGGCGGCCACGGTCGCGGAGTTCGTCCGCGACGCCTCGGGCAGCTGGTCGCTGGACGGCGCCGTGCGCGGCTTCGAGGCGGGCCCGGAGGAGTTCGCCCGGACCATGGGAGCCGTCCGCTCCTGATCCCGAGGCCCGTCCGCTCCTGACCCCGCGGGCCCCGTCGGTTCCGCACAGATCGGGCGGCGGCCACTCGTCGCGCGAGTGGCCGCCGCCCGGTCCGGGTGGCGCGCTGCCGCCGTCCCCACGAGGCAGCGCGGGCGGGTCGCCGTCCGGTCATCGGAGACGGCTGCCCGCCGGTTCTAGGGGGTGATCCCGAGCGAGGGAAGCAGGGCCGCGTCGACGAACCGGACCAGATAGTCGGCGTCGGCGTAGCGGCCCTCCAGGACCGGGCGGATCCGCAGCACACCCATCAGCTGCGCCGGCAGGAACTCCACGGCCGGATGGTCCGGGCCGATCTCGCCGCGCGCCACCGCCCGCGCGACCATCGCGTCGAACGCCGCCAGCTCCGGCTCCACCAGCGCCTCGCGCAGCGCCGCCTGGAGCTCCTCGTCGCTGAGCACCGCGTGCCCGAGGGCCTGGGTGAGCCGGGTGTCGCGCCCCGAGGTGCCGGCCGCGATCCGGGCCGCCTCGCGCAGGTCGCCCGCCAGGGTCCCGGTGTCCACGGCCGCGAGCGTGCCCTGCCGGTTCGCGCGCAGGGCGGCCGCCACGAGCTGCGGCTTGCTCTTCCACTGCCGGTAGAGCGTCGACTTGCCGCAGCAGGCGCGGGCGGCGACGCCCTCCATGGTCAGGGCCTCGTAGCCGTGCTCGCGCAGCTGTTCCAGCACGGCGTCGTAGAACTCCTGCACCCGCTCCGGGCTGATCTTGGAGCGGCGCGCGCTGGTCGGCGTCGACGTCATGGGGTGCGGCTCTCCTCGGCGGCTCGGTCGGTAGGGCGAGTGTACGGGAAGACGAGCTTATCGCTACACCTGCGTATCGATACGCGAATGTATCGATACACTGGCGTGTCGATGTGCTGCACAGGAAGTGAGACCGGGGGATGACCTCTCCTACGAAACCGGCCGGGCCACCCCCCGGCCCGCCGGCCGCCCGGCGCCGCCTCATACGCGAGCTGCTGCTCGTCGCGGGCCTGTTCGCCGTCTACAAGGCCGGCCGGACGCTCTCGACCGGCCGCACGGACGAGGCGTACCGCAACGCCGGACGGATCTGGGACGCCGAGCGCGCCCTGCACCTGCCCGGCGAGGGCGCGGTACAGCGGCTCCTGCTGCACGGGGACGCCCTCGTCCACACCGCGAACACCTACTACGCGGCCGTGCACTTCCCGGCGACCGCGCTCTTCCTGGTCTGGCTGTACGTCCGCCGGCCGGCCCACTACCTCTGGGCCCGCCGGGTGCTCGCCGTCCTCACCGGCGCCGCCCTCGCCCTGCACCTCACCTTCCCGCTCGCCCCGCCGCGGATGCTCGGCGCCGCGCACCTGGTCGACACCGGCCAGGTGTACGGGCCCAGCGTGTACGGGGCCGCGCCGGCGACCGACACCATGGCCAACCAGTTCGCCGCCATGCCCTCGCTGCACTTCGGATGGGCCCTGATGCTGGCCCTCGGCATGATCGCCGCGACCCGGTCGCGGTGGCGGGCCCTGTGGCTGCTGCACCCGCTGCTGACGCTGCTGGTGGTCGTGGGCACCGCCAACCACTACTGGCTCGACGCGATCGTGGCCACCGTGCTGCTGGGCGGGGCGCTGCTGCTGATCCCGAGGCCGGTGGCGGCCCGTACCGCCGCCGCCGTCGTACGCGGACACGTGCCGGGCCCGAAGGCCCCGGCGGCCGCCGCGGCCCCGGCCGCCGTGTCCGGGCCCGCCGCCGCCGTATCCGGGCCCGCGCCTGCGCCCGCGTCCGCCGCCGTGCCCGTGCCCGTGTCCGGGGCCGCCGCCCCGGCGCCCGGGCCTCCCACGCCCGCGACCGCTCTCGCCGCGCCCGCGGCCGTCACCGCCGGGGCCGGACGATGAACGCCACCGCCCTCGCCCTCCTGCTGTGCCTCGCCTCCGCCGTGACCTACGCCGCGGCCGCCGTGGCCCAGGAACGCCTCGCCCGGCGCGCCGTCGCCCGCAGCGCGAAGGCCCTGCTCGGCTCCGGCGGCTGGTGGTGGTCGGCCGGGCTGAACGCGGCCGCCGCGCTGCTGCACGCAGCCGCCCTGCGCTACGGACCGCTCACGCTGGTCCAGCCGCTGGGCGCGCTCACCCTCGTCGCCGCCGTCCCGCTGGGCGCGCGCGGCGCAGGCCGCCGGGTGGCGGCCACCGAATGGCGCGGCACCCTGGCCACCGTCGCCGGGCTCGGCCTGCTGCTGCTCCCCGCCTCGGGACCGGCCCCCGACGACACCCTCAGCCTGGCCGAGGCGCTCGCCGTCTCGGGCGCCACCGCCGCCGTGATCCTGCTGCTCACCGCACGGCGGGACCCCCGCTCGGGTCTCCGCCACGCCACGGCGTCCGGCCTGGCCTCCGCGGCGGCCTCCGCCCTGACCCAGACCGTGGCGGTGGCCGGCGGCCGCGGCGGGGCCCTGCTGAGCTTCCGCGTCGTCGCGGTGGCCCTGCTGGTGGTGGTGTTCGCGGTCGGCGGGATGCTGCTGTCCCAGCGGGCCTACCGGGGCGGGCTGGGCGCACCGCTGGCCGTGGTGAACCTGGCCAATCCGCTGGCCGCGGCCGCCATCGGCATGGTCCTGCTCGGCGAACGCCTCCAGGGCGGGGCGCTGGGGGTCCTGCTGGCGGTGACCGGCGCGTTCGCGGCGGCCCGCGGGGTCATGCTGCTGACCCGGACGCCGATCGTCCGCGTCGTGGCGTGAGAGGCCGCGCTGAACCGTTCGCGGCCGTTTCGCGTCCTCGCTGGTGAGCACGCCGACCGACGGGCGTGACGGAACGAAGCGGAGTGCACGGGCATGGGCATAGTCAGCTGGATCATCCTCGGACTGCTGGCGGGCGCCATCGCCAAGGTGCTGCTCCCCGGCCGGGACCCCGGTGGCCTGATCGGCACCACCCTCATCGGCGTCGCCGGCGCCTTCACCGGAGGCTGGCTCTCCGCCAAGTTCCTGGACCGCCCGATCCAGAACGAGTTCTTCGACCTCGCCACCTGGGGCTCCGCCATCGCCGGCTCCCTGGTCCTGCTGATCGGCTACCGGATCCTGTTCGGCAACTCCCGCGACTGACCCCGCCGACCGGGAGGCCAACGCCCCGCTCCGGAAGCCGCCGCACACGCCGGGACCGGGCGCGGCGCCGCGCGGTGCGGTGCGGTGCTCGTCGGGGACGGCCGACCGCGCGGGGCGGCGGCCTCATCGCCGGGTCGGCCGTCCGCGCAGGCGTCGCGCTCGCCGGCCTCGGCCCCGGGGTCAAGGCGCAAGGGCGCGAACCCCCGCAAGAGCGCCAAGACCGGCGCGGGCGAGGCCGATGCCCCCGATCCGCCGGGGCCCAGGGGCGAGATCAGGCCAAGGGCCGGGCGCCCGCTCTGGCGGGCCCGGGCCGGGGCCGGTTTCACTGCGGGCCCATGAGACGACACATCACGGGCCTGCTCGGCGCGCTCGCGCTCGCCGCGGGCACGCTGGCCGCCGCGGCACCCGCGAGCGCGGCCCCCGCCGGGCTCCCCGCCACCACCGCCACGGCCGTGGCGGCGCCCGCCGGTCCGGGGCGCGCCACCGCGCGCGGCGCCCGCCCGGCCGGGCTCTCCGCCACCACCGCCGCAGCCGTGGCGGGGCGCGCCCCCGGCAGGGCGGGCGCCGCGGGAGGGGAGGTCCCCGCCGAGTTCGGGAGCGACTGGCACGATCCGGTCACCGCCGGTCCGGCCGTCGCGCGGCCCGGGACGCGGGCGTGCGAGGTGACCCTCGCCGAGGCGCGGTTCCGGGACTTCACCCCCTACCGGGGCGACTACACCCCGCCCACCGCCTGCGGCTCCGCCTCCTGGGCCAAGGTGGTGCTCCGCCTCGACGGCAAGGTCAAGGGCCGCCAGTACGACCGCCTCGGCAACCTCACCCTGGGCGGCGTCGAGATCCTCCGTACCTCCACCCCCCAGCCCTCGCCCGACGGCATCAGCTGGGCCGTCGAGAAGGACGTCACCCGCTACCGCGACACCCTGAGGCGCCCGCAGCCCGTCGAGATGCTCATCGGCAACGTGGTCGACGACACCTACACGGGCGTCATCGACGTCAAGGTCACCCTCACCTTCTACGCCGCCGAGCGCGGCCCCGGCCGCCCGGCGGCCCCCGACACCCCCGACCGGGTCCTCCCGCTCACCACCCCGGCCGTCACCACCCCCCGCAACACCGAACGGCTCCTCGCCGAGGTGTACGCCACCGGCTCCGGCGGCGGCTGCGAGGAGTACTGGTACCTGACCACCCCCGACGCCGCCCCGTACTCCTGCAAGGCCGCCGACGGCCCCCACCGCGAGGTCCGCGTCCTCGTCGACGGACAGCTCGCCGGCATCGCCGCGCCCTTCCCCACCGTCTGGACCGGCGGCTGGTCCAACCCGTTCCTCTGGTACGTGACCCCCGGCCCCCGCGCCTTCGACGTCCAGCCCGTCCTCTACGACCTCACCCCCTACGCCGCGCTCCTCAACGACGGCCGCCCGCACCGGATCGAGGTCTCCGTCGCCGGCGTCCCGGCCGGCCAGAGCGGCTGGAGCACCCCGACCAACCTGCTGCTGTGGCAGGACGAGGCCCGCGCCGTCGTCACCGGCGCCCTGACCCGGCACGACGAGGGCGAACCGGCCAACTCCTCCCGCTGGACCCCGGGCACCGAGCACCGCCTCGACACCGAGGGCGGCCACCGCCTCACCGTCGCCGGTTACCTCGACACCTCCCACGGCCGGATCACCACCACCGTCAGCCGCGAGGTGCGCGGCGCCTCCGTCCACCGCTGGACCGACGGCGAGGGCCTGGACGCGCTCACCGCCACCTGGACCGACCGGGAGGACGTGGCCCGCGGCGCCACCACCACCCGTACCGAGCGCACGTACACCATGGACGGCGTCACCACCCTCGGCGCCGGAGACCGGCTGCGCACCGTCCTCTCGCTGGGCGACCGCGCCGACACCGTCACCCTGCGCGGCGGCCGCCCGGTCGACTCCTCCCGGCTCGACGACCGGTACACGGGCGACGCCACCTACACCACGAACGTCCCGCGCGACCAGCGGCACGCGGTGGGCACCACCACCGCGCGCCACCGCCTGTACGGGGCGGGGGCACCGGGCGGCTGTTACGACCGTACGGTGGCCACCGCCCAGGGCACGGTGACGGTGGACCGCCGCCGCTGCTGACACACCGGGCGCCTACGATGACCGGCCATGGACACGAGTGAGGCCGGCAGACAGCTGGTCGATGGCCGATTCGAACTGATCAGCCCGCTGGGCGCCGGCGGCATGGGAACGGTGTGGCGCGCCCGCGACATCGCGTTGCACCGCGACGTGGCCTTGAAGGAGGTGCGCCCGCCGGACCCGGCGACCGCGGCCGCGCAGCCCGGGCTGGCCACCCAGCTGCGCGAACGCGCGATCCGCGAGGCCCGGGCGCTGGCCCGGCTCGCGCACCCGAACGTGGTGACGATCCACCACATCGTCGAGCCCGCCGAGGGCGTGGACGGCCACCCGTGGATCGTGATGGAGCTCGTCAAGGGCGGCTCCCTGCACGACCGGCTGGAAACCGGCCCGATGCCGGTCGCGGACGTCCTGCGGCTCGGCCTCGACGTGCTGTCCGCGCTGCGGGCCGCGCACGCCGAGGGCGTCCTGCACCGCGATGTGAAACCGGCCAATGTGCTGCTGCGGCCCAACGGCTCGGCCGTGCTGACCGACTTCGGCATCGCGGCCCTGCACGGTTCGACCGCCCTGACCTCCACCGGGGTGCTGATCGGCTCGCCCGAGTACATCGCGCCCGAGCGGGTCCGCGGGGAGGAGGGGCTCGCCTCCTCCGACCTGTGGTCCCTCGGCATGCTGCTGTACGTGGCGGCGGAAGGCGTGCACCCGATGCGCCGGGCCAGCAGCCTGGCCACCGTGGTGGCCGTGCTCGACGACCCGATCCCCGTGCCCGTCCGGTCCGGTCCGCTGGGGCCCGTACTGGAGCGGCTGCTGGTCCGGGACCCGGCGGCGCGGCCGGACGCCGAGCAGCTGGAACTGCTGCTCCGGAACGCGAGCAGTGCTCTTGGCGGGGCGACGCCGGTCACGCCGCCCGTGGTCCTCGGCCAGTACGGGCCGCCGACCCCGCCGCCGTTCAGCCCGCCGTCGTTCAACCCCGGCGGTGGATCCCCGTACGCGCCGACCACGCCCGTCGTGGCGCCGCGCATCCCGCGCCGCCGGCCGGCGCTGATAGCGGCCCTGCTGACGGTGGCCGTCGCCGGCGGAGTGATCGGCCTCGTCCAGGCGTTCCCCGGCGGCGGGTCCGGTTCGGGCGGCGACGCGAAGGGCTCCACGGCCTCCCACTCCGCCTCCGCCCCCGCCTCCGGTTCCGGCTCTGGCTCGGCCGGCTCGGGCTCTGGTTCGGGCAGCGGCGCCACGCCCGGCCCCAGGGCGAGCGCCTCCCAGGCCGGCTCCGACACCGCGGCCAAGGGCAGCATGCTCACCCCCGCCAACATCCGTATCGCGCTGGCGGCGTTCAAGGAGAAGACCGGCACCACCACCTTCGTGGACCTGAGGATCTACGACGGGTACGTGCTCGCCTCCATCCCCACCGCGCCCGACGCCAAGACCGTCGACGCGTGGCAGTACCGCGACGGCGCGGCCAAGCGGACCGGCCCCGACGGCACGGTGGACGAGGAAGAGCCGCTGATCGACATGTCCAAGGTCAGCTGGGACGCCCTGCCCGAGCTGATGGAGAAGTCGAAGAAGGAGCTCAAGATGCCGAACCCGACCTCGCGGTACGTCATCGTCGAGCCCTGGATGATGGACCAGGTCCCCTGTATGCGGCCCTACCTCAGCGACGAGTACGGCCAGGGCGGCTACGTCCTCGCCGGCATCGACGGCAAGATCAAGAAGGTCGTCGCCTCCTGATGGCGGTTCCCCGGGCATGACATTTGTCCTGCCCGGGTCCGTACACGTGGATCTGCCGCTCTCCCCGCCCGGTCTCCTAGCGTGGTGCACATGCAGCAGCAGACCACGAAGCAGCCCGTCCCCGCGGTCCGGACCCCACGCGTGTTCCGCGCAGGCGCGAGGAGGGCGGCGCGCGCCAAGGAGGATTGCCGCGACGGTGGCGGCACGGGCCCGATCGGTACGCCCGGGGGCTTCGCCCTGCTGCCGTGGCTGCTCCTGGGCATGGGGTCGATCTCCAACGTCCTCAAGGGCGAGACCCCCGACCCGTGGGTCGGCGTCGTCGGCCTCCTCGCCTTCAACTCCCTCTACGTCAGCCTGGTGTTCCGCGCCTTCGACCGCGGGGCCCGGGAATCCGTCGCCACCCGCTGGTGCCTGGCCGCGCTCGGCCTCGTCACCTTCGCCCTCGCCGCCGCCTACGGGGGCAACTGGCTGCTCTTCTTCCCGCTGCTGGGACTCGCCACCGGCGCCGTGCTCCGCGGCCGCCCCCTCGGGCGGGTGCTGTTCGCGGTCACCGCCACGGCGGCGGCGGTGGCCGGGTACCACGAGGGCTGGGACGCGGTCGGGGTGGTGTACGGGACCCTGGTGTCGGGCGCCGTCACCGCGGCCATCCTCGCGCTGTCCGGGACGGTGCGTGAACTGCGCGACACCCGCGAGGAGCTGGCCCGGGCGGCGGTCGACCAGGAGCGGCTGCGCTTCTCGCGCGACCTGCACGATCTGCTGGGCCACACCCTCTCGGTGATCGTGGTGAAGTCGGAGGTGGCCCGCCGGATCGCGCCCCGCGACATCGACGCCGCCCTCGTCCAGGTCCGCGACATCGAATCGGTGGGCCGACAGGCGCTGACCGAGATACGGGAGGCCGTCACCGGCTACCGCGAGGCCAGCCTCGCCGCCGAACTGGACCGGGCCCGGGGCGCGTTGACGGCGGCGGGCATCGAGTCCGTCGTACGGCAGTCCGGCCCCCCGCTGCCCCCGCAGGCGGCGGCGCTGCTGGGCTGGGTGGTCCGCGAGTGCGCCACGAACGTGATCCGGCACAGCGGCGCGACCACCTGCGAGATCGAGGTGCGCGGCTCGGCCGAGCGGGTCCGGCTGGTGATCACCGACGACGGCGCAGGCGTAGCGTCGACCCTGCCGGGCAGTGGTCTGACCGGCCTCACCGAACGCCTCGCGGCGGCCGGTGGCGTTCTGGAAAGCGGTCCTGCCCCCGGCCGCGGTTTCCGGGTCACCGCCGAACTCCCGGTGGAGCCGGCCGACGGGGGCGAGGAGAGCCGATGATCAGGGTCCTGCTGGCGGAGGACCAGGGGATGATGCGCGGCGCCCTGGCCCTGCTGCTCGGGATGGAGGAGGACATCGAGGTGGTGGCGCAGGTCGCCGCCGGGGACGAGATCGTGCCCGCCGCCCTGGCGGCCCGGCCGGACGTGGCCCTCCTGGACATCGAACTCCCCGGCCGCAGCGGCCTCGACGCCGCCGCCGACCTGCGGGCCCGGTGCCCCGGCTGCCGGGTGCTGATCCTGACGACCTTCGGCCGGCCCGGCTACCTGCGCCGGGCGATGGAGGCCGGGGCCGCCGGGTTCCTGGTGAAGGACGGGCCGGTGGAGGAACTCGCCGCCGCCGTCCGCCGGGTGCTCGCGGGGGAGAAGGTGATCGACCCCGCGCTCGCGGCCGCCGCGCTCGGCGCCGGCCCGAACCCGCTGACCGCGCGGGAGCGGGACGTGCTGAACGCCGCGGCGGACGGGGCGACCGTGGCCGACGTCGCCGCGAGGGTGTCCCTGACCGAGTCGACGGTGCGCAACCACCTGTCCTCGGCGATCGGCAAGACGGGCACCCGCAACCGCATGGAAGCGGTCCGCGCCGCCCGTCGCCAGGGGTGGCTCTAGGGCCTGATCCGAAAGGACAGGCCCTAGGGGCGGTCAGTAGGCGCCGTTGACGTTGTCGATCGAGCCGTAGCGGGCGGCCGCGTAGTTGCAGGCGGCGGTGATGTTCGCGACCGGGTCGTAGGAGTCCATGGGCGTGCCGGGCACGTGGTAGGCCCGGAAGGTCGGGTCGATGACCTGGAGCAGGCCCTTGGAGGGTATGCCGGCGGCCGCGTTGGAGTCCCAGTTGTTGATGGCCATCGGGTTGCCCGAGGACTCGCGCATCACATTGCGGTGAATTCCGTTGTAGCTTCCCGGAATTCCGTGCTTGGCCATGACGTCCAGGGACTCCCGGATCCAGCCGTCAAGATTGTTCGCGTACGTGGGGGCGGCGGGCTCGGCCGAGATCGTCTTGGCCCGTGCGGCCGCCGCCTTGGCGGCCGTGCCGAGGGTCAGCTTGAGGCCGGGCTGAATGAGCGAGGGGTTGCCGCCGATGGTGGTCTTGTTGGCGTCGTAAAGGGCCTGCCAGCCGCCGTTCACGGAATGCTGGGCCGCGATCTTGGAAAGCGTGTCCCCGCCGATGACGGAATACGTGAGGGGTACGGCGGCCTTTTCCACGGCGGGTGCCGCGGCCGGGGCGAGCGTGGTCACCGAGGCGACGGTGGCGGGCTGCGTGACGGCCGCCCCGGCCGTGGTCGCGCTGATCAGCGGGAGGGCGAGGGCCGCGCCGCCGGTGCCGGCGAACGCCAGCCTGCGGGCGATCGGGTGCTGCTTCGGCCGACGGTGCTTAGCCTTTGCGGGCATGGCGCAATTCCTCACGTGGGGGGACGGGAGAGCCACGGCGGCGGCCGGATTCGGCAGGGGGCCACCGGGAATGATGGTGACCGTAGGCCGTCCCTCGGTGTGGGAACAAGACTGGAATTCCGGCTGGAGATCGACTTCTCGGAATAGGTCCGTTAAATGACCATGAAGCCCCCTTCCCGGGAAGGCCAACTTTCTTTCCGGGATAAGGGAATCGGCTGTTTCCGGAAAATGATGTTGGCGTGCTCCGCGTGACTCACATCACGGTTTAAAGGCGCCGAGGATGAATTCGGACAACTCGCCCGTACCCAGACCTGATTCGGGCGACTCGCCTGATACCGGCGAATCGCCCACACCGTCCCCTAGCGGGCGGAGAACCCCGCGGTGATCGGAGATCGGCGGTGGTCAGAGCTCGGCGGTGGTCAGAGGCCTGCCAGCGACCGCAGGGTCCGCGCCGCCGAGGCCCCGTCCGCCGGGAGCAGCGGCAGCCGGACGTCCGCCGTCGGGATCCGGCCCCGCGCGTGCAGGACCGCCTTGATCACCGTCGGGTTGGGCTCCTCGAAGACCGCCGCCGAGACGCGGGCCAGCGCATGGCCCAGCGCCCGCGCCCGGGGGACGTCACCCGCCTCCCAGGCCGCCGCGAGCTCCACGAAACGGGCCGTCGCCAGGTGCGCCGAGGCCAGGATCGCGCCCGCCGCACCGAGGGCCAGCATCGGCGAGGCGTACGCGTCGTCGCCGGCCAGCACCTCGAACCCGTCCGGCAGGTCCCCGAGCAGCGCCACCGTGTCCTGGTCGATGCCCCCGGCGGCGTACTTCACCCCGGCCACCCCCGGCAGCTCCCCGAGCGCCCGCAGTGCCCCCGCGTCCAGCGGCTGCCCGGTCCGGTACGGGACGTGGTAGACGACCAGCGGTACGGGGCTGACCTCGGCCAGCCGGGCGAAGTGCGCGAGCACCCCCGCCGCCGAGGGCCGTACGAACGGCGGCACCGTCACCAGCGCCGCCCGCACCCCCGGCCACCGCTCCAGCCGGGCGAGCGAGGCCTCGGCGGCCCGGGTGCCGCTCGCCCCGGCGCCCACCGTGAGCAGCCCGCCGCGCTCCGCGCAGACCCGCGCGCAGACCTCGGTCACGAGATCCCGCTCGGCCTCGTCGAGCGCGGCCGTCTCGGCGGTGGTGCCGAGCGCCACGATCCCGGCGGCGCCCGCGTCGAGGACCTCGTGGGCGAGGGTCTCCAGGGCCTCGGTGGCGATCCCCCCGGCCGCCGTGAAGGGCGTGACGAGCGGTACGTGGATCCCCCGCAGGGAGAGCGTGGGCTGGGGCCGGGTGTCCTGTCGCGTGGTCATGCCGTCGAGCCTCGCCCGCCCGAACCGGCAAATCCAGTTCGCGCTTCTTACCCGAACCGTAAGCTGAGCCGATGCTCGACGTTCGGCGCCTGCGCCTGCTCCGTGAACTCGCCCGCCGCGGCACCATCGCCGCCGTCGCCGAGGCCCTCGCGTTCAGCCCCTCGGCCGTCTCCCAGCAGCTCGGCGTCCTCGAACGGGAAGCCGGCCTGCCGCTGCTGGAGCGCACCGGCCGGCGGGTCCGGCTGACCCCCGCCGGGGAGGACCTCGTCCGGCACGCCGAGGCCGTCCTGGAACGGCTGGAGCGGGCCGAGGCCGATCTCGCCGAAGCGCGCACGGGGCTCGCCGGCGCCCTGCGCGTCGGCTCCTTCCCCACCGCCACCCGGGCCATCGTCCCGGCCGCCCTGATGGCCCTCGCCCGCCGCCACCCGCGACTGGAGCCGATGGTCTGCGAGACCGACCCGGCGGCCGTCGCGCACGCGCTGCGGGCCGGCGACCTGGACGTGGCCCTGGTCCACGAGTACGACTTCGTCCCCGCGCCGCGGGAGCCCGGCCTGACCACCGAGCCGCTGTACGGGGAGGCGATGTATCTCGCGGCCCCGGCGGCCCCGGCGGCCCCAACGGCCCCGGCGGGCACCCCGGAGGAGGCGGGACGCGACCAGGGCGCGGTGCTCCGTACCCACGCGGAGGCACCCTGGATCACGGCGACGCCCGGCACCCTCTGCCACGCCATGACCGTACGGGCCTGTCAGGCGGCCGGGTTCACGCCCCGGGTCCGCCATCAGGTCGACGAGTTCGCCACCGTCCTCGCCCTGGTCGCGGCCGGTCAGGGGGTGGCCGTCGTACCGCAGCTCGGCATCACCGGCGCCGACCACGCCGTCGGCCTCACCCGGCTGCTGATGGAGCGCCGGACCCAGCTCGCCTTCCGCAGCGGAGCCGGCGCGCACCCCGCCGTGGCCGCGTTCGGCGCGGCGCTGCGGGCCGCCGTGCCGCCGGAACTGGCCAGTCCGCGCGCCGAAGCGTGACACAACTCCCGCACCGCTCCGCGTCCGTGTACGTTCGATGATCCAGACGGATCCGATCAGAGCGGGGTATGACGTGACACATCGCGTACGTGGGGTCATCGCACGGAGCAAGGGCGCACCGGTGGAAACGACGACGATCCTCGTGCCCGACCCCGGCCCCGGCGAGGCGCTCGTCAGGGTCCAGGCCTGCGGGGTCTGCCACACCGACCTGCACTACCGCGAGGGCGGCATCAACGACGAGTTCCCCTTCCTCCTCGGTCACGAGGCCGCCGGCGTCGTCGAATCGGTCGGCCCCGACGTCACCTCCGTCGCGCCCGGCGACTTCGTCGTCCTCAACTGGCGCGCGGTGTGCGGCACCTGCCGGGCCTGCAAGCGCGGCCGTCCCTGGTACTGCTTCAACACCCACAACGCCACCCAGCCCATGACCCTGGAGGACGGCACCCCGCTGTCCCCGGCGCTCGGCATCGGGGCCTTCGCCGAGAAGACCCTGGTCGCCGCCGGCCAGTGCACCAAGGTGGACCCGGCCGCCTCCCCGGCCGCCGCCGGACTCCTCGGCTGCGGGGTGATGGCGGGCCTCGGCGCCGCGCTGAACACCGGCAACGTCGGACGCGGGGACTCCGTCGCCGTCATCGGGTGCGGGGGAGTGGGCAACGCGGCCGTCGCCGGCGCGCGGCTCGCGGGCGCCTCGCGGATCATCGCCGTGGACCTGGACGACCGGAAGCTGGAGTGGGCGCGGGGCCTCGGCGCCACCCACACCGTCAACGGCCGCACCGAGGACGTCGTCAAGGCGGTCCAGGCGCTGACCGGCGGCAACGGCGCGGACGTCGTCATCGACGCCGTCGGCCGCCCGGAGACCTACCAGCAGGCCTTCTACGCGCGGGACCTCGCGGGCACCGTGGTCCTGGTCGGCGTGCCGACCCCGGAGATGAAGCTCGAACTCCCGCTGCTCGACGTCTTCGGCCGGGGCGGCGCCCTCAAGTCCTCCTGGTACGGGGACTGCCTGCCCGAACGGGACTTCCCGCTGCTGATCGACCTCTACCTCCAGGGCCGCCTCGACCTCGACGCCTTCGTCTCCGAGACGATCCCGCTCGACGGCGTCGAGGAAGCCTTCACCCGCATGGAACGCGGCGAGGTCCTCCGCTCGGTCGTGGAGTTCTAACCCCAGGCCACCCCGCCCGCCCCCGGCTGCCCGGCCGACCCGCCAGGCGGGCCGGCCGGGCGACCTGGCCGGGCCGGGGGCCGAACGGCCCGGCGGGCCGCAAGCCGCCGCCCGGGCCGGGGAGTCGGCCGGGCAGCCTTCGGGGGCGATGGCGGGGGGTCCGCGCGGGGGGTTCGGACGTAGACTCGGCCGCGGCCGGCACCCGGCACCCTCCGACCGTTTCCGCTCGCCGCACTCAGGGGATTCCCGTGACCTCCGATCGCAGTTACCGTCAGCCCGGTGTCGTCCTGACCGACCACCACTTCACCGTCCCGCTGGACCACGCCCACCCGGGCGGCGAGTCCATCGAGCTGTACGCCCGCGAGGCCGTCGCGACCGGCAAGGACCCCGAGGGCCTGCCCTGGCTGGTGTACCTGGAGGGCGGCCCCGGCTTCGGTGCCCGGCGGTTCATCGGGCGGCAGGCCTGGCTGGGGCGGGCCCTCGCCGAGTACCGGGTGCTGCTCCTCGACCAGCGCGGAACCGGCCGCTCCACCCCGGTGTCCCGGCAGACGCTGCCCCTGCGCGGCACGCCGGGGCAGCAGGCCGAGTACCTCGCCCACTTCCGCGCCGACGCGATCGTGCGCGACTGCGAGGCCATCCGCCCCCGGCTGACCGGCGGCGCGCCCTGGACCGTACTGGGCCAGAGCTTCGGCGGGTTCTGCGCCACGCGCTACCTCTCCACCGCCCCCGAGGGCCTGGCCGCCGCGCTGCTCACCGGCGGCCTGCCCTCGCTCGACGCCACCGCCGACGAGGTGTACCGGGCCGCGTACCCCCGGATCGAGCGCAAGAACCTGGCCCACTACGCCCGTTACCCGGCGGACGTGGAGCGCGCCCGCCGGATCGCCGCGCACCTCGCCGAGACCCCGGTCCGCCTCCCCGGCGGATACCGGCTCACCGTCGAGGCGTTCCAGTCCCTCGGCATCCTCCTCGGCACCGGCGACGGCAGCCACCAGCTGCACTACCTGCTGGAGGACGCCTTCGTCCCGACCCCGGACGGGCCCGCCCTCTCCGACGCCTTCCTGGAGGGCGTCCACGGCCAGCTCTCCTTCGCCGGACACCCGCTGTACGCGCTCGTCCACGAGGCGCTCTACGCCCAGGACCCGGCCGCGCCCACCGCCTGGGCCGCCGAGCGGGTGCGCGCCGAGCACCCGCGGTTCGACGCCGCCAAGACCCTGGCGGGGGACGAGCCGCTCCTGTTCACCGGCGAGACCATCCACCCCTGGCACTTCACCGCCGACCCGGCGCTCGCCCCGCTGCGCGAGACCGCCGAACTGCTGGCCGCCCGCACCGGCTGGGAGCCGCTCTACGACCCGGCGCGGCTCGCCGCCAACGAGGTCCCGGTGGCCGCCGCCGTCTACCACGACGACATGTACGTGGACACCGAGCACTCGCTGCGCACCGCCCGCGCGATCCGGGGCCTGCGGACCTGGGTGACGGACGAGTTCGAGCACGACGGCGTCCGTGCCGGGGGCCCGCGCGTACTGGACCGCCTGCTGGCCCTGGTCCGCGGCGAGGCGTAGGGGCGTCCCGCTACGGGCGGGCGTACGAGCCGATCCCGACCAGGCAGTACACGTACTCGTTGAGCGGGACGCCGCCCCGGGTGTAGCGGTACGAGAACGCGTACTGGGTCTTCGGGTTGTCGTTGCAGCGGTTCAGGTCCGAGGTCAGCGGGATGCTCTGGATCACCTTGTAGTGCGCGTCGGACGCCGAGCAGGAGACCTCGCGGACGCCGGTGACCGTCTGCGCGGTCGTCGAGTCGGGCAGCGTCCCGTTGAGACAGGTCCCCGAGTCGAACGGGCTGGGGGCGGCCTCGCTCGCGGTCGCGCCGCCGTCCGGGGCGGCCGTGGCCGTGGCCGGCGGGGCCGGGGCGGGCGAGTACGGGCTGTACGAGGGGCTGGGCACGGGGCCGGCGGAGGCGGCGGTGTTCCCGTCGTCCCCGTCGTTCCCGTCGTCCCCCCGGTTCAGCAGCACCAGGCCGACGGTCACGGCGGCGAGGACGGCGACCGCCACCAGGCACCCCCGCGTGCCCGCCTTGCCGGCGGCGGACGGTCCCGGGGTCGTGCCCGGCCCCGTACCCGGGGCCACCCGGACGCGCAGCAGCACGTCGGTGCCCCCGAGGCGCGCCCGGACCAGGGCTCCGTCCGAGGTCGGCGGGATCCTGAGCCGGGCGGTGCCGGTCCCGCCCGGCAGCGGCACGGTGAGGATCACTCCGTGCGCCGCCTGCTGCGGGGTGAGCGTGAGGGGGATCTCCTGCGAGGACACCGGTGGCTCCCAGAGGTGAGGGCGGTCGTGACGGACCCTCACGGATTGTGCCGGGCAGGTGCTCGCCGCCGCAGCCGTTCCGCCGCACGCGCCCCGGCGCGGACCAGGTGCGCACGGCCCGGGCGCCGGCAGCGGCGTCAGGTCCGGGGCGAGCCGGCAGCGCCCGGTTCGAAGAAGTCCCGGTGGCGTCGAGGAGCGCAACCACCTCTCCGTGCCCGTCCATTCGCCTATGGTGCGCAGCATGACCAAAGAAGTGGATCAACCGGCGCAGCTGGAACCCATGCCCACCGACTGGCAGCGCGCCCTTGCCGTGGTCGCCCACCCCGACGACCTGGAGTACGGCTGCGCGGCGGCGATCGCCGACTGGACGGACGGCGGCCGCGAGGTCGTGTACGTCCTGGCCACGCGCGGCGAGGCCGGCATCGACACCCTCGCCCCCGAGGAGTGCGCCCCGCTGCGCGAGGCCGAGCAGCGGGCGAGCGCGGCCGTGGTCGGGGTGTCCGAGGTGGAGTTCCTCGACCACCGCGACGGGGTCGTCGAGTACGGCCTCGGCCTGCGCCGGGACATCGCGGCGGCCATCCGCCGGCACCGGCCGGAGCTCGTGATCACCCTGAACCACCGTGACACCTGGGGCGGACAGGGTGGCGGGGGCTACTGGAACACCCCCGACCACCAGGCCGTCGGCCGGGCCACGCTGGACGCGGCCGGTGACGCCGGCAACCGGTGGATCTTCCCCGAGCTGATCGCCGAGCGGGGCCTGGAGCCGTGGAACGGGGTGCGCTGGGTCGCGGTGGCCGGTTCCGCCACGCCGACGCACGCGGCCGATGCCGGGCCGGGGCTGGAGCGTTCGGTGAAGTCCCTGATGGAGCACAAGGCGTACATCGAGGTGCTGACGGACCAGGACCCCGAGGAGTACTGCCGCACCTTCCTCACGGGCAACGCGCGGCAGGCGGCGCCCCGGTTCGGCGGCCGGCCTGCGGTCACGTTCGAGGTCTTCCCGCGCTGACCGCCGCCCCCTACCGTGTCTGACGACTCGTCAGGAATGGTCGAGAGGGGTCCGGTTCGGATGATCGACACGGTGTCCACGGAGATCGCGGAGGGTGAGGAGCGGATCCGCCTGGAGGTCGCGGACGGCATCGCGGTCCTCACCCTCTGCCGCCCGGACAAGCTCAACGGCTGGAGCTGGGAGTCCACGCGCCAGCTCGGCCTGCTCGCGGACCGGATCCGCTTCGACCCGGGCGTACGGGTGGTGCTGCTGCGGGCGGAGGGACGGGCCTTCTGCGCGGGGATCGACGTCACCGCCCCGGGCGGCGCGATCACCGGCGCCTCGGCCGCCGAGCGGACCCGGAACTACTACGAGGGCATCCGCTGGGTCCACGAGCGCTTCGCGGTCCTCGCGCGGCTGCCGCAGCCGGTGGTCGCGGCCGTGCAGGGGTACTGCCTCGGGTTCGGCTTCGAGCTGGCGCTGATGGCGGACGTCCGGGTGGCGGCGCGGGACGCGGTGTTCGCCCTCCCGGAGGCCGGGCTCGGCGTGGCGGTGGACGCGGGCGGCGACCTGCGGATCGCGCGGGAGGCGGGCGCGGGCTGGGCCAAGTTCCTGGCGCTGACGGGCCGGCGGATCGACGCGGAGACGGCGGAGCGGCTGCGGCTGGTCCAGCTGGTGGTTCCGACGGGCGAACTCGACGGCGTGGCACGGGAGGTGGCGGCGGAGATCGCGGCCAACGCGCCGCTCGCGGTGCAGGGGATCAAACGGGGGATCGACGCCTACGCGGACGCGGGGCTGGCGGCCGCGCTGGACGGCGTCGCGATGACGGCGGCACTGACCCTGACCTCCGAGGACTGCCGCGAGGGCTACACCGCCCGGTCCGCCCGCACCCCACCCCGCTTCACGGGCGCCTGACCCCCGCCGGCGGCCGCGCGGCGCGGGCACCCGCTGTTCACGGGGTGAAGGGGCCGCGGCCCAGCTGGGTGCGCAGGGGGGTGAGCTCCGGGTTGACCACGGTGCGGCGCTGCCAGTTGGCGCCGTCCACGACCAGGGTGTGCCCGGTGACGAACCGGGCGTACGGCGAGGCCAGGAAGGTGGCCGCCCACCCCAGCTCGCGCGGGGCGCCCACCCGCAGGGCCGGCTGGCGCGCGTCCAGCCCGCCGCCCGGTCCGCCGCCTGTCCCGCCGCCCGGTCCGCCGTCCAGCCCGGCCGTGATCGCCTCCGGCAGGTCCGGGTGCGGGAACAGCCCCGGGACCAGGCCGTTGATCTGGATCCCGTACGGCCCCCACTCCACCGCCAGGGTCTCCACCAGGTTCTTCACACCGGCCTTCGCGGCCGCGCTGTGCGCGAACCCCGGCCCGCCGGTCCAGGCGTACGAGGCGCCGATGTTCACGATCGAGCCCGGCGTCCCCGCCGCCAGGTGCCGCCGCCCGAACTCCCGCGTCATGAACCAGGTGCCGGTCAGGGTGATGTCGACCACCGCCCGCCACGCGCCCGGCGTCAGGTCCTCCGCCGGCGACGGGAAATTGGCGGCCGCGTTGTTGACCAGGACGTCCGGCAGCCCGACCGCCGCCTGCGCCGCGTCGAAGACCTCCGCGACCCGCTCCGGGTCCCGGATGTCGCAGACGGCGGCCGTCACCCGGCCCGCGCCGGGGACGGCCGCCAGCTCCTCGCGCGCCGCCTCCAGTTGCCGCGCCCGGCGGCTCGCGATCACCAGGTCCGCGCCGAGCCGCGCGAACTCGGCGGCGATGGCCTTGCCCAGCCCGGAGCCGCCGCCGGTCACGAGGACCACCTGCCCCTCGTACGTACCGGGGGGCAGGGCGGCGGCGCCGAGCGGCGGCGGCGCGGGCAGCCCGCGCGCGGGGTCCTGCGCGGGGTCCTGCGCGGGGTTCCGTGAAGGGTTCTCCATGCGGCCATCGATACCGCGCGGGCGCTCAGATGGCCATGGCCGCGCCCCCGCGGAACCCGGGCCTGTTCCCCGCCCCGCTCCCCGTCCCCGCTACGCCTTCGGCGCGTACGCCTGCCCGCTCGCGCAGGTCCACACCACGGCGCTGGCCGTCATCGTGTTCCAGTCGTAGAAGGTGCCGCCCACCCGGTCGTCGTCCGACGCGGCGAAGGCCTCGCTGCGCGAGTCCGGCGCGGCGCCCGCCGGGTGGGGCAGTGCCAGCGGGGAGCCCTTGCCCGGCCAGTACGCGGCCTGGATGTGGTTGGCGTAGCCCTCGACGAAGGTGACGGCGGTGCCGACGCTCACGTTCGTGGTCGGGCTGATGGCGTCGAGCGTGAGGTGCTCGAAGCCCCCGACCCGGCCCGGGTCGGCCGGGAGCGCGTCGTACGGCTTCTTCCAGGCGGCGGGCTTGCGCTCCTGCCAGTCGCGGTAGCTGCGGTCCTCGTGTCCGACGACCCGGCCCAGGTCGTCGATGCCGGTCGCGCGCGTGCCCACCGTGTAGTCCGAGTCGGTCCAGACCCGCAGGCTGTACGGCGGGTAGCCGCCGCCGGCGGGCCAGACGACGGGGAAGCTCTTGCTCGTGACGACGTCGTCCTCCCAGTAGTAGGTGAGGGCGGTGCCGACGATGTCGCCGCGCTTGTTGATCCCGTCCACCGAGGTGATCTTGGTGGAGGGGTGCGCGTCCGCCGGTACGGGCAGCTCGCGCACCACCGTGCCGTTCAGCCACTCCTTCGGGACGCCCGCGTCCATGCCGACGACCCGGCCGGCGTCGTTGACGTCCGTCAGGGTGCTCGGCGTGGTGGCGGAGTTGACCAGTGCGACCGCCGCCGCGCCCTGCTGGTAGGTGAAGGCGAAGCTGTGGTCGTAGTCGCCCGGCCGGCGGAGCGCGCCGACCATCAGGCCCTTGGCGTTCACGGCCTTGACCTCGCCGGACTGGAACCCCTCGGGCACCGGTACCGCGTGCGCCGTGCCGTCCGCCGTCCAGTACGCCGGCAGGCCGCGGCTCTGGCCGGCGATCAGGCCGTTCGCCCCGAAGGCCTTGACCGTCCCGCCGTTCCCGGCGGGCCCGGCCGCGATGTCGGCCAGCTTGACGACGGCCGGTGCGCACGCCTTCTCGGCCGCCGGGCCCGGCGTGGCCGCGGCGGCCGGGCCGGCCGCCGTGATCAGGCCCGACAGGGCGATCGCGGCGGCGGTCGCGGCTCCGGCCGCGGACATGCTGTTTCTCATGTGGAGGTCCCCCCTGGACATGTGCTGTTCCCCGTTGAGTCATGACACGTGCACGTCACATGCTGCCGCAGGAGCGACGCGAGTGGCGCGATTGGCGCGGGTTGTTTTCGGGCCCGGGGTGGGCAGGTCCTCTGCCGGGCCCCCTCCGCTCCGCCTCCCGAAGGCTCCCGGGGCCTCCCGACGGTTCCCAATCAGGCAAGCGACCGCTTAGTATGCGGCCGAGCGTGGTTCCTCGACGGCGGCTGGAGGCCCCGGATGCAGGCATGGCGAGTACACACCCCCGGCGAACCCAGCGAGGCCATGCGTCTCGAAGAGGTCCCCGAACCGGTCCCCGGCGAGGGGGAGGTGAGGCTGAAGGTGCTCGCGGCGAACGTCAACTTCCCCGACGCGCTGCTCGCCCGAGGCCAGTACCAGATCCGGCCCCCGCTGCCCTTCACCCCCGGGGTGGAGATCTGCGGCGAGACCGAAGACGGCCGCCGCGTCATCGCCAACCCGAGCCTGCCGCACGGCGGTTTCGCCGAGTACGTCATTGCCTCCGAGCGCGCCCTGCTGCCCGCCCCCGACACCCTCGACGACGCCGAGGCGGCCGCCCTGCACATCGGCTACCAGACCGGCTGGTTCGGCCTGCACCGTCGCGCCCGCCTCCGGTCCGGCGAGACCCTGCTCGTCCACGCCGCCGCGGGCGGGGTCGGCAGCGCCGCCGTCCAGCTCGGCAAGGCCGCCGGGGCCACCGTCATCGGGGTCGTCGGCGGCAAGGCCAAGGCCCGTACCGCCGAGGAACTCGGCTGCGACCTGGTCATCGACCGCACCGTCGACGACACCGCCCGGATCGCCGCCCGCGTGAAGGAGTTCACCGGCGGACGCGGCGCGGACGTGGTCTACGACCCGGTCGGCGGCGAGGCCTACACCGCCTCCGCCAAGTGCGTGGCCTTCGAGGGCCGGATCGTCGTCGTCGGCTTCGCCAGCGGCACCATCCCCGCCCCCGCCCTCAACCACGCCCTGGTCAAGAACTACGCCGTGCTCGGCCTGCACTGGGGGCTCTACGCCGCCAAGGACCCCGCCGCCGTCCTCGCCTGCCACACCGAGCTCACCCGGCTCGCCGCCGAGGGCGCCGTGAAACCGCTCGTCACCGAACGGGTCCCGCTCGCCGGGGCCGCGGACGCCGTGCAGCGCCTCGCCGACGGGACCACCGCCGGCCGGCTGGTCGTCGTACCGGCCCTGGACGGAGGCGGCTCGCGATGATCACCTCCGAGGAACTGGTCGCGCGCGTACGGGACCTGCTCGCCGCCCACCCGCCCGGCGAAAGCGACCGCACCGACTTCCTGCGGGCCCGCTTCGACGCCGGACTCGCCTGGGTCCACTACCCCGAGGGCCTCGGCGGACTCGGCGCCCCGCGCTCCCTCCAGACCGTCGTCGACGCCGAGCTGGAGGCCGCCGGCGCCCCCGGCAACGACCCGCGCCGGATCGGCATCGGCCTCGGCATGGCCGCGCCGACGATCCTCGCCTACGGCACCGAGGAGCAGAAGCACCGCTTCCTGCGGCCCCTGTGGGTGGGGGAGGAGGTCTGGTGCCAGCTGTTCAGCGAACCCGGCGCCGGCTCCGACCTCGCCGCGCTCGCCACCCGCGCGGTCCGCGAGGAGGACTTCGGCGACTGGATCGTCGACGGGCAGAAGGTGTGGACCTCCAGCGCCCACACCGCCCGCTGGGCCATCCTGATCGCCCGCACCGATCCGGGTCTGCCCAAGCACCGGGGCATCACGTACTTCCTGTGCGACATGCACGCCCCGGGCGTCGAGGTCCGGCCGCTGCGCCAGATCACCGGCGAGGCCGAGTTCAACGAGGTCTTCCTCACCGGCGTCCGGATCCCCGACGCCCACCGCCTCGGCGCCGTCGGCCAGGGCTGGGAGGTCGCCCGCACCACCCTGATGAACGAACGCGTCTCCATCGGCGGCATGCGCATCCCGCGCGAGGGCGGCATGATCGGCCCCGTCTCCGCGCTCTGGCGCGACCGCCCCGAACTGCGCACGCACGCGCTGCACCAGCGCCTGCTGGAACTGTGGGTGGAGGCCGAGGTGGCCCGGCTGACCGGGGAACGGCTGCGCCAGCAGCTCGCCGCCGGCCAGCCCGGCCCCGAGGGCTCGGGGATGAAGCTCACCTTCGCCCGCCTGAACCAGGAGATCAGCGGCCTGGAAGTGGAACTTCTCGGCGCGGAAGGCCTGCTGTACGAGGACTGGACGATGCGCCGGCCCGAAATCGTCGACTTCACCGGCCGCGACGCCGGCTACCGCTACCTGCGCGCCAAGGGCAACAGCATCGAGGGCGGCACCAGCGAGGTCCTCCTCAACATCGTCGCCGAGCGGGTCCTGGGGCTGCCCGCCGAACCGCGCGACGACAAGGACATCGCCTGGAAGGACCTGGCCCGATGACGGACGAGACGGAGCGGACGACCCCGATGGCCTCGCATGCCCCCTTCGACCTGCTGTACTCCGAGACCGAGGAGGAGCTCCGGTCGGCCGTACGGGCGCTCCTCGCCGACCGCTGCGACGCCGCGAGCGTGCTCGCCCGGGCCGAGACCGACCGGCCGTACGACCCGGAGCTGTGGAGCACCCTCGCGGGCGGGATCGGGGCCGCCGGACTGCTCGTCCCGGAGAAGCTCGGCGGGCAGGGCGCGAGCCACCGGGAGGCGGCCGTGGTCCTGGAGGAACTGGGCCGGGCCGTCGCGCCCGCCCCGTACCTGACCAGCGCCGTCCTGGCGACGGAGATCCTGCTCGGCTGCGACACGACCTCGGCCGAGGTCGCCGGGCTGCTGGCGCAGGTGGCGGCGGGCGCGCGGGTCTGCGTGCCCGCCGTGCCGCTGACGCTGGCGCCGGGGGCCCCGCTGCCCTCCGGGGTGCGGGACGCCGGGGGCGGGGTCCTGACGGGGAGCGTCGGCCCGGTCGCGGACGCCGTGGCCGCCGATGTGCTGCTGGTGCTGGCCGACACCGGGCTGTACGCGGTCCCGGCGGCGGCGGCCACGCTCGTACGGGCGGTCCCGCTGGACCTGACCCGGCCGCTGGCCACCGTGGAGCTGGACGCGGCCACCGGAACCCGGCTCGGGGACCCGGCCACCGCGCGGGCGGCGGTCGCGGGGGCGCTGCTGTCGGGGGCGGGGCTGCTGGCGTCCGAGCAGCTCGGGCTAGCGCAGTGGTGCCTGACGGAGACCGTCGCCCACGTACGGGGCCGCCACCAGTTCAACCGGCCCGTCGGATCCTTCCAGGCCCTCAAGCACCGGCTGGCCCGGCTCTGGCTGGACGTGGCCTCGGCCCGCGCGGCGGCGCGCGCCGCCGCGGACGCGCTCGCCACCGGCTCCCCGGACGCCCCGCTGACGGTCGCGGTGGCCCAGGCGTACTGCTCGGGCGTGGCCGTCCGGGCCGCGGAGGAGTGCGTGCAACTGCACGGCGGCATCGGCATGACCTGGGAACACCCGGCGCACCTGTACCTGAAGCGGGCCAAGGCCGACGTCCTGGCCCTGGGCTCCGCCGGCCACCACCGCACCCTGGTGGCGGACTTCGCGGAACTCCCGTCCCCATAGCCGGGGCCCCGACGGGGTGACCTCGTTCGCTGGTCCGCGTTAGTCCCCGTACGCGGACCACCGAGCGAGGGAGACCGTATGTTCACAGCACCGGCCGCCGCACCACTCACCCGTCGCGCGGTCCTCCGTACGGCCTTCACCGCCGCCGTGCTGGCCGGGACGGCCGCCGCGCTGGCCCCGGTACTGCGGGCCCGGCGGCCCCGGCAGACGCTCACCCCGGCGCCGTTCGCCGAGGAGACCTACCGCGGCCGGCACATCGCCGTCGAGCTCGCCGGGACGGCCGTGCGCATCGACGGGCGCCCGCTGCACGTGATGCGCCGCGCCGACGGCAGCTACCTCAGCGGCATCAACCACTTCCAGTCGTTCGCGACCCCGCTGGAGCTGGCCCGCGCCGCCATCGACGAACTGGGCACCACCCAGCTGGCCCTCGCCGCCCCCCACCACGGCGGCTGACGCACGGGAACGGGAGGAGCCCCGAGGTGTACACCCGGCAGAACCAGAAGAACCTGACCAGCACTCAGAAGAGGCGGTTCACCGCCGCCGTCCTGGAGCTCAAGCGCAACGGGACCTACGACCGGTTCGTGCGCACCCACGACAAGTACTTCGTGCCCGACCGGGACCGGGGGCTCCGGGTGGGCCACATGTCCCCGTCGTTCTTCCCCTGGCACCGCCGCTACCTCGTGGAGTTCGAGAAGGAGCTCCGGGCGCTCGACCCCGGCGTCAGCATCCCGTACTGGGACTGGACCACCGACACCAGCCCGGTCTCCTCCCTGTGGGCCGAGGACTTCCTCGGCGGCACCGGCCGCTCCTCCGACCGCCAGGTGATGACCGGCCCGTTCGCCTACGCGAGGGGCGACTGGACCATCACCGTGGGGATCACGGAGGCCCGGTACCTGACCCGCAACCTGGGCCGCCCGCAGAACCCGGTCAGCCTGCCCACCCCGGCCGAACTCCAGTGGGCGATCGACGACCCGACGTACGACGCCTCTCCCTGGGACTCCACGGCGGGCGGCTTCCGCAACAGGCTGGAGGGCTGGGCCGCGCCGAAGAGCGAGCGCTGGCGCAACCACAACAAGGTCCACCAGTGGATCGGCGGCCACATGACGGGCGGTACGGCGCCCAACGACCCGGTGTTCTGGCTGCACCACGCCTTCGTGGACCTGCTCTGGGACCGCTGGCAGCAGCGGCACCCCTCCTCCGGGTACCGGCCCGCCAGGGCGCCGGTGCCGGGCGACGCCCAGCGCGGCCGGGTGATCGCGCTGGACGAGCCGATGCCGCCGTGGAACATCAGCCCGCGGGAGATGCTCGGCCACCAGGGCGTCTACCGCTACGAGGTCTGAACCCACCCGTGCGGCGCAAGGGCCCCCGCCGACCGGCGGGGGCCCTCAGTGTCGTTCCGACGGGCGGGCGATCAGCCGCCGTAGCCCTCGGTGTGCTCCTGCTGCGTCTGCGCGCCGCCGCCCGAAGCGTTGACGCAGGTGTTGCCGAACGCCGGGTTCAGCAGGCCGACGATGTTGACGCTGTTGCCGCAGACGTTGACCGGGACGTGCACCGGAACCTGGACGAGGTTGCCCGAGAGGACACCGGGGGAGCCGATCGCCGCACCCTGCGCTCCGGCATCGGCGACAGCCAGACCGGCACCGGCGGCCACGGCGCTACCGGCGACAGCGGTGATGGCGAATGCCTTCGCGATACGCGACATCAAGATCTCCTCGTGAGATGTGGGGTTGCCACAGAAGCTGCGGCATTTGACATGGCATACAACGCGGAGACGGCCCAGGGGTCACGGGCGCTGCGCCTACCCGGTGACCGGGAACCGCACCGAGGCGAAGTACGGCCGCACCTGGGTGACGGTCCCCGGCCCGAGCCGCTCCACCGGGGCGCCCGCGCAGCCCGGCTCCCGGTAGAACGTCGCGGTGCCCCGGGTGTGGTTGGTGACGGCCCGGGAACCGCCGCCCTCCGCCGCGACACAGCCCTTCGGGGCGGTGAGCCCGTGGACCCGGTCGTCCTGGCCCACGTACTGGAAGTCCGGACCGGCGGCCGCCGACGCCGTACCGCCCGCCGCCGGAGCTGCCGTAGCCGCAGCCGTGGCCGTAGCCGTGGCCGCCGCGACCGCGGCGGCGGCCAGCAGCAGGGCGGGAGCCGCACCGGTCCGGAGGGGGATCCGCGTGTCTCGCATGATTCGCATGGCCCGTCCAACCGGACCCGCCCCGGGCCGGGTCACGCCGGATCACCCGTTGGACGGCTGTGCGACCGTGTGCGACCGTGCCTGGACAGGCGGAACGTTCCAGGAGGACGGGATGAGCGCACCGAGCGGCCGGCCCCGGGCCGGCACCGGGTACGGAGTGGTCGAAGGCCGGCGCGAGGCCGGCGGCATCGCCGTCTTCCGCGGCATCCCGTACGCCGCACCTCCCGTCGGCGCCCTCCGGTTCGCCGCGCCCGCGCCCCCGGAGCCCTGGGAAGGCGTCCGCGACGCCGGCGCCTTCGGCCCCACCGCGCCCAAGGTGCCCTACCCCGACACCTTCGCGGCCCTGCTGCCCGACCCGGAGATCCCCGGGGACGACTGCCTCAACCTGAACGTGTGGACCCCGGACCCGGACCCCGGCGCCCGGCTGCCCGTCATGGTGTGGATCCACGGCGGGGCGCTCACCCGGGGCTCCGCCGCCGTCCCCGTCTACGACGGCGCCGCCTTCGCCCGCGACGGGGTCGTCCTCGTCTCCCTCAACTACCGCCTCGGCGCGCTCGGTTACGGCCTCTTCCCCGACGCCCCCGCCAACCGCGGCCTGCTCGACCAGATCGCCGCCCTCACCTGGGTCCGCGACAACATCACGGCCTTCGGCGGCGACCCCGGCCGCGTCACCGTCTTCGGGGAGTCCGCCGGGGCCATCAGCATCGGCGCCCTCCTCGCCGCCCCGCCCGCCGCCGGGCTCTTCACCCGGGCCGTCCTGCAGAGCGGCGCCCCCGAGGTGCTGCCGCGCGACCGGGTGCGCACCATGGTCCGGCGGATGGCCGCGCTGCTCAAGGTGCCCGCCACCGCCGAGGCCTTCACGGCCGTCGCCCTGCCGGACCTGCTCCGCGCCCAGGCGGCGGTGCTGCGCCGCACCAACTCGCTCGTCGGCGGCCCCGGCTTCGGCCTGGTGGCGGACCCCGGCATCCTCCCGGCCGATCCGCTGGAGGCGGCCGCCGCCGGGGAGGTGCCGCTGCTGCTGGGCTGGACCGCCGAGGAGTACCGGCTCTGGCTGGCGCCGACCGGGGCGATGCGGGTGCTGGACCGGCTCGGGCCGCTGGCCGTGTCGCTGGCCCGGGCCCGCAGCGGCAAGGACCGGGCCACCGTACGGGCGCTGCGCACCGCGCTGCCCGGGGCGAGCGCCGCCGAGCTCGCGGGCCAGCTGCTCACCGACCGGCTGCTGCGCGACCCGCTGCGGCGGCTGGCCGGGGCCCGGCGGCCGGCCCCGAGCCACCTCTACGAGTTCCGCTGGCGCTCCGGCGTCCCCGGCCTCGGCTCCTGCCACGCCCTGGAGCTGGGCTTCGTGTTCGACACGCTCCACGTACCGGAGGCCGGCTGGCTGGCCGGGCCGGACACCCCGCAGGAGCTGGCCGACGAGATGCACGCGGCCTGGGTGCGGTTCGCGGTCACGGGGGACCCGGGCTGGGCCCCCTGGGACGGCAACGGCCCGCCGAAGGTGTTCGGCGGGCCGGAGCGCGAAGGGGAGGGGGCGGGGGAGGCGCTGGCGGCTACTCCACCGGTCCTTCCATGACCTTGCTGATGAACTGGATCGGGCCCTCGCCCATGTTCGGGACGTAGGTCTTGGCGTTGTGCTTGCCGCCCGGGATGACCTTCAGGCTGGTGTGGACCGGGCCCTTGTTGCCGTAGGTGGCGATGAACTTCTGCACGTCCGGCAGGGTCCTCTTGTTGGACTCGCTGTCGCCGACCTGGAACGCGATGTAGACGTCCGGGCCCTTCTTGTCGATCAGGTCCTTCGCCAGCAGCTCGGGGTTGTTCTCGGCCTTCTCCTTGTCGTGGCCCTTCCACAGGGAGGAGTCCGGGACGATGTCCGGGCCGGAGGCGACCACGGCCTTGAACCGGTCCGGGTACTTCAGCACGGCCTTCATGCCCGCGAAACCGCCGGTGGAGGAGCCCATGAAGGCCCAGCCGTCACGGGACTTGATGGTGCGGAAGTTCGCCTTCATCAGGTCCGGGACGTCATCGGTGAGCCAGGTGCCCATCTTGGGCTGGCCCGGGATGTCGGAGCCGTCCCAGTAGACGCCCTTGTCGTCCGGACCCGGGTTGAGCACCGGCATCGCCAGGATGAAGGGCTTGCTCTTCCCCTCGGCGTACCACTTGGAGATGCTGGACTGGAGACCGAGGTCGGTGCCCATCCAGTAGTTGTTCGGGTAGCCGGCGCCGCCGGGCAGGGCGATCAGGACCGGGAAGCCGCTCTTGGCGAACTTCGGGTCGTTGTACTCCTTGGGCGCCCAGACCCAGACCTTGCCCTTGAAGCCGGACTTCTTGCCGTCGAGCGTGGTGACGGCGATGTGCGTGCCGTCCGGCAGCGTCTGCGCGTTCTTGAAGTCGGCGGCCGGGCCGGTCGGCATCAGCATCTTCGAGTTCGGCGCCTGCTTGGCGGCGCCCCCGCCGCCCCCGCCCCCGCCCCCGCCGGCCGGCTGTCCGAAGGACACGGCACTGCCCTTGTCCGTGAACGGGGGTATCTCGAAGTGGTACATCACGCCGGCGGCTATGCCGGCGAGGCCCAGCACGGCCACGCCCGCGATCAGCCAGCGCTTGCCGCGTGAGCGCCGGCGCGGCTCCTCGGGGGGCTGCGGCGGGCCGTAGTCGTACTCGTGGCCGTAGCCCTGGTCCGGGCCCGGTCCCTGGCCGTAGCCCGGCCCCTCCTGCCCGTAGCCCTGGCCCTGGGCCTGCCCGTAACCCTGGGCCTGCCCGTAACCCTGGCCCTGGCCCTGGCCGTACGGGGGGCCTGGCGGCGGGCCGTCGTGCGGTGGCCGGGGCTGCCGGTACTGCCCTTCCGGTGCCGGCCGGTAAGGCTGGTACTGCTGCTGACCGTCGGGTGCGTAGGACATCGCGGTGGCTCTCCGGCTTGTGCTGCCCGATCGGGCGGGGGGTTGGCTGCTTCCTCTCGGATGATGATCGCAAATACGTTCTGGTTCCTTATTTTCCCTTCTCTTGGGGTTCCGTAGGGCAATGCGTTGCCGATCGCTCAGCGGCTCGGTGGAGTTCCCGCGCTGTTCGCCGAGTGTCCCTGGCCCATGCACATGCCGCTGGGTATGGTGCGTCCGCGCCGCCGCCCCCACCCCCCTCTGCCCGGAGGTTTCCCGTGTTTGGCATGTCCCGTTCACAGGTGAGCCGTAAGACCGCCCTCGCCACCGCCTTCGGCGTCACCGCCGCCGGCGCGGCCCTGTGGGCCGGCATCGGAGCCGCCCAGCCCGCGCACGCCGCCGGCCTGCCCGCGCCCGACCACGTCGTCGTCGTGGTCTTCGAGAACCACGCCTACAACCAGGTGATCGGCAGCTCCAGCGCCCCCTACCTCAACTCCCTCAAGACGGGGGGAGCCAACCTCACCAACTCCTTCGGCATCACCCACCCCAGCCAGCCGAACTACCTCCAGCTCTTCTCCGGCTCCCACCAGGGCGTGACCGGGGACAGCTGCTACACCCCCGGCTTCAGCTCCGCCCCCAACCTGGCCTCCGAGCTGATAGCCGCCGGCAAGACCTGGGCCAGCTACAACGAGACCCTGCCCAGCCAGGGCTCCACCACCTGCAGCAGCGGGAACTACGCCCGCAAGCACAACCCCTGGTTCGCGTTCTCCAACGTGCCCACCAGCACCGCCAAGACGATGACCCAGTTCCCGGCGGACTTCACCACGCTGCCCAAGGTCTCCTTCGTCGTCCCCAACCTCTGCAACGACATGCACGACTGCTCCGTCGGCACCGGTGACACCTGGCTCAAGAACAACCTCAAGGCCTACGCGGACTGGGCCAAGACCCACAACAGCCTCCTCGTCGTCACCTTCGACGAGGACAACCGGCTCGCGGGCAACAAGATCCCGACCGTCCTCTACGGCCAGCCCGTCACCCCCGGCAGCACGTCGAGCACCACCTACAACCACTACGACGTGCTCCGCACCCTGGAAGGCCTCGCCGGCCTGACCACCCACGCCGGCAACGCCGCCGGCGCCAAGGACATCACGGGGATCTGGGCCTCCTGACCATGTACGTTGCGGACAGTCGCGGCACCCCCGCGCCCGCCGTGACCCCCGAGTCACCGGCCGTCGCCCCGGGCACCAGCCCGGGGCGGCGCGCCGCGCTCGCCCCCACGGTGCTCGCCCTCGGCACGGTCAGCCTGATCACCGACGTCTCCTCCGAGATGGTCACGGCCGTGCTCCCGCTCTACCTCGTCGCCGGCCTCGGGCTCTCCCCGCTCGGCTTCGGACTCCTCGACGGCCTCTACAACGGCGTCAGCGCCCTGGTCCGGCTGACCGGCGGCCACCTCGGCGACCGCCTCGGCCGCCACAAGGCCCTCGCCGGCATCGGCTACGGCCTCTCCGCCCTGTGCAAACCGCTCCTCCTGCTCGCGCACACCCTGCCCGCCATCGGCGCCGTGCTCGCCCTCGACCGGACCGGCAAGGGCCTGCGCACCGCCCCGCGCGACGCCCTGATCTCACTGTCCGCCGCGCCCGCGGACCGCGGCCGGGCCTTCGGCGTCCACCGGGCCATGGACACCGCGGGCGCGCTGATCGGCCCGATCCTGGCCTTCCTGATCCTGCGCGGCGCCGCCGACGGCTACGACGCCGTCTTCACGGTCAGCGCCTGCGTGGCCGCCCTCGGCGTCCTGGTGCTGGTCCTCTTCGTCCCCGGCCGCCGCACGGCGGCCGCCCCCGGCGCCGAGCCCGTCTCGCTGCGGGCCTCCGTCGGCCTGCTGCGCCGCCGCGACCTGCGCCGGATCAGCCTCTGCGCGCTGCTGCTCGGGCTGTGCACCGTCAGCGACGGGTTCGTCTTCCTGCTCCTCCAGCGCGCCACCGGGATCGCCGACCGCTGGTTCGCCCTGCTGCCGCTGGGCACCGCCGCCGCGTTCTTCCTGCTGGCGCTGCCGCTGGGCCGGCTCGCCGACCGGATCGGCCGCCGCCGGGTCTTCCTCGGCGGCCACCTCGCGCTGCTCCTCCTCTACGGGCTCCTCCTCGTCGGCGGGCAGCACCCGGCGCTGCCCTACGCGGTGCTCCTGCTGCACGGCGGTTTCTACGCCGCCACCGACGGCGTGCTCATGGCCGCCGCCGCCGGGACCGTCCCCGAGGAACACCGCGGCGCCGGACTCGCCCTCGTCCAGACCGGCCAGGCCCTCGCGCGGTTCGCCGCCTCGCTGGGCTTCGGCGCCGTCTGGACCGTGTGGGGCCCCCGCCCCGCGCTCGCCGTCGCCGCCGCGCTGCTCGCCGTCGCGGCCGCCCTCTGCGTCCGGCTCCGGCCCGGCGCCGACGCCTGACCCCCACCTCCGAAAGGCCCCCATGACCCTCCAACGCCGGATCCTGGTCCTCGTCTGCGCCGCCGCCCTGCTCGCCGCGGTGGCGGCGCTCGCCGTCGTACGGGCCTCCTCGCGCGCCGACGAGAAGAACCAGGCCCGGGCCGGCGGGCCCCGGATCACCCGGGGCGAGGTCTCCCTGACCCCCGGCGACGGCGGCCGGCGGATCGTGTTCCGGAACATGGCCTGGGGCCCGCACCGCGACGAGCTCGCCACCGTCCCGGCCGGTGAACCCGAGGGGCCCCGTACCGCCTCCGGAGTGACCTGCCTGCGCTTCCACTCCGCCGCGGGCACCGGCGTCTGCCTCCAGGCCGACAAGGGCGGGGTCCAGGAGAGCTACCGGGCGGTCGTCCTCGACGCCCGCCTCAAGGAGGTCTCCGCGCACCCGCTGGCGGGCATCCCCACCCGCGCCCGGGTCTCGCCCGGCGGGCACCTCGCCGCCTGGACCGTCTTCGTCGGCGGGGACTCCTACGCCGGCACGAACTTCTCGACCCGCACCTCGGTGCTCGACCTGCGCACCGGACGGTACGACGCCTCGCTGGAGGACTTCACCATCCGCAAGGACGGCAAGACGTACCGCAACGCCGACGTCAACTTCTGGGGCGTGACCTTCACCGCCGACGAACGGGGCTTCTACGCGACGCTCGCGACCGGCGGCAAGACCTACCTGGTCCGCGGCGACCTGGCCGAGCGGACCGTGACCACCCTGCGCGAGAACCTGGAATGCCCCTCGCTGTCGCCCGACGGCACCCGGCTGGTGTTCAAGAAGCGGGTGGAGGGCGCCCCGGCGGAGGCGCCCTGGCGGCTGTACGCGCTGGACCTGGCCACGATGCGGGAGACCCCGCTCGCCGAGGAACGCAGCGTGGACGATCAGGTGGTGTGGACGGACGACAAGACCGTCGTGTACTCCCTGCCCGGTGACTTCGGCGCCGACCTGTACGCGGTACCGGCCGACGGGAGCGGCGCGCCGGCCCGGCTGATGGACTCGGCGCTCGCCCCGGCCTTCCTCGGCTGAGAGCCGGGAGGACCGGGGCGGGCGCCGGCCGGGAGGACCGCTACGCCGGGATCAGCGTCTTGCGCCGGCGCTTGCGCTGCGCCGCCGAAGACAGCCTGAGCTCGATGATCGACCGGACCGTCGGCCACTCCTCGTCGAGGATCGAGTAGAAGGCCGTACTGCGCACCGCGCCGTCGAGCCCCCGCGAATGGGCCCGGCGGACCCCTTCACAGGTGAACCCGAGGCGCTCCATCGCTGCGCGCGAGCGCCCGTTACGGGCGTCCGCGCGCAGCGAGATGCGCCGGACGCCCCAGGTTTCGAAGGCATGGCGGAGCATGAGCAGCTTCGCCTCGGTGTTGATGCCGGTTCCCTGGGCCGCCGGGGACAGCCAGGTATTGCCGATCTCGGCGGCATCGGGGATCGCCGTGGCGGGATCGCCGAACGGGACTCCCGGCACGGCGGGCCACACGAGCGGCCCCTGCCAGTAGTCCAGTTCCAGGAACCGGGTCGAACCGACGACCCGCCCGTCGGTGGCTCTGACCACCGCGAACGGGAGCGATCGACCCGCCGCCTGATCGGCGAGGGCACGGTCGATGTACTCGTGGGACGCCTGCACCCCATGGGGTACGGGAGTGAAGGCGTAAGTCGTACGATCCTCGGCCCCGGCCATGGCCAAGGCCTCGGTGTGGTGGGGGGCGAGGGGCTCGAGCCGCACGGAGCGGCCGGCGAGGAGTACGGGTACGGGCACGGAGCCTTCGGTCCTTCTGGGCGGTGGGGTGGTTGCACAGTCTGCGCTCCTGACGTCGCCCCCCGTGCAAAACACGGGTGAAAGGCAACGGGCTGTCAGGTGAACGCGAGTGGCTCAATGTAGCCCCTCAACGAGCTCTCATGAACCCCCTAAATGGCAACGTCATGGCGATGATTTTCGAGGACTTTCGTCCCCGCCGGGAAGAGCCCTCAATCCTGATCCGGGGACATCCCTTCAACCGGTCGACGTGGACCCGCCAAGCGGCTGCCCCGAGTGGCGAAAGTCACCGGTTCGGCGTGTCTGACCTGCGACGATACGGAGGCGACCCGGCGTCGCCGTACCAGCGCCCGGCCGCCGGGGCGCCGGGCCGGGCCGGCCCGGTTCCCGGCCGGGCGGGCATCGAACAGGCGGCCGTCGCAGGAGTGTCCGGGGGGCGGCGGGCCGACCGGGTCACGGCGTTGCGCCACCCGGGTCCGCCGAGGGTCCGGGCGGGTCGCCGCGGAGCATTCCGGAGCGCCCCCGGGGGCCCGGTTCCGAGGGGGCGGCACCGGCCCGGCGCGCCCTTGAGATCATCGCGTCCATGGACATGGACGACGTATTGCGGCGGCTGGCCTCCGTCGGGCCGTTCTTCACCGTGCCGTACGGGAAGGAGCCCCCCGGCCCCGGCTTCCGCCCGCTCGGCGACCTCTACGGGGAGCGGCTGGGCCCGTACGTCACCGAGGTGGGCCGGCGGATCCGCAGCGGACCCGGCCGGGTCGCCGCGTCCACCGCGCAGCTCGGCATCGCCTCGCGGCTGTGGTCGCTGGGCCTCGGCTGCGCCGCCCTGGGCGGGCGGGTGCCGGACCTGGGCGTCGACCGGGTGTGGTGGCGGCTGCCCGCGGCGGGATCGCTGGAACTGTGGCTGCCCGAGCCGGAACCGGGCGCGCTGGACGCCGGGGCGCTGGGGGAGAACGTGCTGGGCAACCTCGCGGTGCTGGACGCGGGGCTGCGCGAGCGGTTCGGGGTCTCGGCGAAGGTGCTGCGCGGCAACACCGCCTCCGCGCTGGTGGGGGCGCTGCGGGTGCTGCTCGACCGGGTTCCGGGCGGGCCCGCCGTCTCGCTCGCGGCGGATCTGCTGGCCGACGGCGGCCCCCTGGGCGGCGCGGGCACCTTCCTCCACGAAGAGGGCCTCGGGGTGGCCTTCGTACGGCGCAGCTGCTGCCTCTACTACCAGGTGCCCGGCGGCGGCCTGTGCGGGGACTGCGTGCTGCGGACCAGGTGAGCGGGCGGTCCGTTCGAACCGGCGCAGGCCACCGGGGCGCGGTTGCACCGCTCCCCGATGGCCCCGCGGCAGCGCCGTGACGTCGTCTTCGACCGCCGGCTCGCCGACGCGTCCCGTGGCGCTAGGTCCGCTCGTGGCGGCCCACTAGACCCGTACTTCGCGGGTGACTGTTTCAGGTCTGTGGCCAGCGGGTTTGTGTGATGTCGGTGTCGAGGAGATCGAGGAGGTGGAGTTGGACGCCGCGGTTGATCTGGACGGTTGGCGGGTCGGTGACGTTGCCGATCCGCAGGGTGAGTTCGCCGAGGTGGTAGAGGATCATCCGGCCGGTGGGCCGGACCCGTCGGTTGTCCGGATAGAGACCGGCCATGGTCTCGTCGGGGCCCAGCGCGCGTCTGACCTGCCGCTCGATCAGGCAGAAGACGAGCAGGGCCAGGCAGATCACCTGGATCAGCGCGGCGACGCGCCGGTTGTGCTGCACGAAGACCGGTGCGACCGCGAGGGGGCCCTTGAAGTCGTGGTAACGCCGTTCGACCGCACCCTGGCCCTTGTAATGGATCAGGACCTGGGCCGGGCCGGCCTTGTCGGCCGGGACGCTGGTGATGAGTGCGTACCAGCCGTCGACGGCTGCTTCGGCCTTGAGTACGTCCTGGTCGAAGTGCCAGGCAAGGCCGGGGGTGCCTTGCTCGTCCTCGGTGATCTGCCACCGCAGGCAGGAGGTGACACGGCGTTTGGCTGTGACGACGCCGATCCGGGCGACGATCTTCTCCCGGGTCTTGTAGTGCCGTCCGCCCGCCGCTGCGGTGAGCCTGTCGAGGTCTTCGGCAGCCTTGGCCAGTCGTTTGGCCCGGGCCGCCTGCTGGCCGGCCGCGACGGCGGTGGAATGGACCAGGATCCGGCGCACGGTCAGCAGTGGATCGCTCTTGCGGCGGCCGGTCATCGTATGAACGTCTTCCAGGACCCGGTAGGTCTCCCGTTCCGCCCCCGGTTTCCTCTCGTCCCGCGCGGGCACCCAGTCGACGGGCTGTGCCTCCTCAGGATCCAGGACTGCGTAGAACTCGTCCTTGATCTGCGCGGCCGGGACGGGCGCGATGAACTCCACCCCGGCCTGAAGCAGGGCGGTGATGTTGGAGTAGGACACCAGCTTGGAGTCGGCGACCATCAAGAACTCGTGGGTGCCGGCCATCGCTTTGAGGTCTTTCATCGCTCCGACGACCTGGCTGACCTCGGCCGCGGCGCCGTCGAAGACCCGGGAGTGCACGGGGATACCGCCGTCGGCGGACACCGCGAGCCCGGCCTGGACCTGTTTCAGGTCCAGGCGCCGGTCTTTGGGATGCCCGTTGCAGGCGATGAGCGGGTACCGCTCGTCCTGGTCACCGGCGGGGAAGGCGCCATGGACGGACATGCTGGTCATGTCCCAGTGCAGCCGGGAGACGTCGATCCCGAACTCAGTGATGGCCCGGGCACCGACGGTGCCCGCGATGACCTCCAGCTTCGGGGCGATCGCGTCCAGCGCGCGGGCCAGACGGTCGTCGTTGAGCAGGTCCGGTGTGATGCCGAAGACCTCCTCCACCGCCCAGGTGCGGGCCCAGTCCCCGACCCGCACCAGCGGTGCGGGCGAGGTCAGCCGGTTGGCCACCAGTGCCTCGATGACCTGTCCGTGGGTCAGATGGGCGCTCGCGCCGCCCGGACACACCTCATCGACGACCCCGGCAACATCCAGCCGGCGCAGAAACTCGGCAGCGACAGGCAGAGCGCCCAGACGCTTCTCCACCACGGATGTCACCACGCACTCAAAGCGCTGGCGCTGGGACCGTGGCCGCGGGGACCGGGAAGTCATCGACACACCCGGACCAACGCCACACCACCGGTCCGGGACACTCCCGGACCGGTCACACCATACGAATCAACGACCCGCGAAGTACGGGACTAGAACGTGAGGTTCCAGGCGTCGATCTTGCCGGTGTCGCCGCCGGCGTTGTCGTTCACGCGCAGCTTCCACGTGCCGTTCGCGACCTCCGAGGAGGCGTTGACGGTGTAGGTCTGCGCGATGTTGTCGGTGCCGCCGCCGGCCCGGTTGTGGACCGTGTAGACGGTGCCGTCCGGCGCCACCAGGTCGACCTTCAGGTCACCGATGTAGGTGTGCTTGATGTCCACGCCCACCTTGAGGGTGGCCGGAGCGTTGCCGCTCACCCCGCTGACCGTGATCGGGCTCTCGACGGTGGTGTTGTCGCCGATGGCGACGTCACCGAGGTTCTCGAAGTACTTCCCGGACGGCGGGGTGCTCCCGACGGCCTTGAGGGCGTCGACCTGGCCCTCGCCGAAGAAGGAGTTGTTGGCCGCGGTGCCAGTGCAGCGGTTGTCCGACGGGCAGGCGATGTCGTTGGCCTGCGTGGCCAGCTTGTCGCGGATCTGCGCCGGGGTGATGCCGGGGTTGGCACTGGCGATCAGCGCCGCCACGCCCACGACGTGCGGGGTGGCCATGGAGGTGCCGCTCTTGGTGCCGTACTTCCCGCCCGGCAGGGTGGAGTAGACGTCGCTGCCCGGGGCCGCCACGTCGATGACGCCCGAGCCGAAGTTCGAGAACGAGGCCTTCGTGGTGCCCGATCCGTTCGCCGCGACGGTGACCACGCCCGGGAGCTCGGTCGGGATGTCGAGGCAGGCGTTGGTGATGGTGCGGGTGACCGGGGTCGAGTCGTTCGGGCTCGCGGTGTCGGTCGTCTTGTGGGCCAGGTCGTAGTTCTCGTTGCCGGCCGCGGCGATCTGGAGCGAGCCCTTGCTCTCCGCGTACTCCTGGGCGCGCTTGACGCCCTCGATGATGGCGGCCTGGTCGATGTTGTCGGGGCAGTTGAACTGCCACGGGTCGGTGTAGTAGCTGTTGTTGGTGACCTTGAAGCCGTGGTCACCGGCCCACACGAAGCCGCAGATGGTGTTCTCGGCGAAGAAGAACGAGTTGCCCGGCTCGGCGACGCGGACCGCGGAGATCTTCACGCCCGGGGCCACGCCGACGACGCCCTTGCCGTTCTTGGCGGCCGCGATGGTGCCCGCGACGTGGGTGCCGTGGGTGTCCACGTCACGCCAGGCGCCGGTGCGGGCGTCCGCCTTGCCGTAGGCGCAGGAGACGGAGTCGGCCGCGTTGAAGTTCGGCGCCAGGTCCTGGTGCTGGTCGTCCACGCCGGTGTCCAGGACGCCGACCTTGACGGAGGCGGAGCCGGTGGTGACGGCCCAGGCCTGGTCGGCCTTGATCTGGCTCATGTCCGCGCGGACCGGCTCGCCCGCAGGGGTGCTGGACTGGGCCGGGTTGGCGGGCAGGGCCGGGTTGTAGGCGTCCGCGGGGACGTCCGAGGTGCGGGTGGCGCCGACCTTCTGGACCCCGGAGACCCCGCGCATGGTGGTGGCGAAGGTGGAGGAGGTCGAGTGGGCGACGATCACGCCGATGGCGTCGTAGTTCGAGAACACCGTGCCGCCGTTGGCGGCGATGGCCGAACGGACGGCCGAGCTGTCACCGGGGGCGGTGATCACGAGGTAGGCGCGCGTGCCGGCAACCCAGGTCGCACTCTGGGAAGACGGCGCGGCGGCCTTGGCGCCACCCGGGGCCTTCGCGACCGGGGCGGGGGCCCCGGACGGGGAGACGGGGGCGGTGCCGGCGAGCGCGGCGGGGGCCCCGAAGGCGAGTGCGGCGCCGAGCGTGGCGGCCAGCACGAGGGTACGTCGAGGTCGGCTGGATATGTGGGGTATCAATGCGTCCTCCGAAGACGGCCCGGTAGCTGCTGGTGGCAGCTACCGGGCCGTACGAAACGAGTGGTGGACGCAAGATGTCAGACGGGTGCCCCGCTGCGGAAGTACCTTTTACCGCACGCGCATTCGCCCGCCGGTGGCTGAAAAGCGACCATGGATGGACGCGGGGCGGCCGGGCCCACTAGGCCGGGACGCCGTCCTTGGGGGTGGCCGGCTGGGCCGGTACCGGGGTCGGGGCCCCGTCGTCCACCTGGTCACCGTGCGTGTCTTCCACGAGCGTGGTCTCGTCGAACGGGCAGCGGCCCGCGAGGACTTCGGCGGCCCGGTCCCGGTCAAACTCCTTCGTCCACGTCCCGATCAGCACCGTCGCGACCGCGTTCCCGGCGAAGTTGGTCAGCGCCCGCGCCTCGCTCATGAACCGGTCGATGCCCACGATCAGGCCGACCCCGTCCACGAGTTCCGGCCGGTGTGACTGGAGTCCGCCGGCCAGGGTGGCCAGGCCCGCGCCGGTGACGCCGGCCGCGCCCTTCGAGGCCACGATCATGAACAGCAGCAGTGAGATCTGCTCGCCGATGGCCAGCGGCTTGTCCATGGCCTCCGCGATGAACAGCGAGGACATCGTCAGGTAGATCGCGGTCCCGTCCAGGTTGAACGAGTAGCCCGTCGGCACCGTGATGCCGACCACCGGCTTGGAGACCCCGAGGTGCTCCATCTTCGCGATCAGCCGCGGCAGCGCCGACTCCGAGGAGGAGGTGGACAGGATCAGCAGGAACTCCCGGCCCAGGTAGCGCAGCAGCGCGAACACGCTGACTCCCGTGCACACCCGCAGCAGCGTGCCCAGCACCACGATCACGAACAGCAGACAGGTCGTGTAGAAGCCGATCATGATCACGGCCAGTGACTTCAGGGCGTCGATGCCGGTCGCTCCGACCACCGCCGCGATCGCCCCGAACGCGCCCACCGGGGCCGCCCACATGATCATCGCGAGGACCCGGAACACCAGCTTCTGTACGTGCCCGATCCCGCGCAGCAGCGGCTCGCCCGCCGGGCCCATGGCCTGGAGCGCGAACCCGCACAGCAGCGCCACCAGCAGCGTCTGGAGCACCTGGCCCCCGGTGAAGGCGGAGACCAGCGTCGTCGGGATGATCGCCAGCAGGAACTCCGGCGTGCTCTGCGCACCGCCCGCCTTGGCCTGCGCCTCGCCGGCGTGCCGCGCCGCCTCGGTGAGGTGCAGCCCGCTGCCCGGCTCCAGCAGGTTGCCGACCAGGAGCCCGATCCCCAGGGCGACCGTGGACATGATCATGAAGTAGCCGAGGGCGAGCCCGCCCACGGCACCGACCTTGGCCGCCTTGCGCACCGATCCGATGCCGAGCACGATCGTGCAGAAGATCACGGGCGAGATCATCATCTTGATGAGGTTCACGAAGCCGGTGCCCAGCGGCTTCAGTTCGACGGCCACGCCGGGTGCGGCGAAACCGACGGCGATTCCGAGGAGTACCGCGCCGATCACCGCGATGTAGAGATAATGGGTCTTGTCGCGTCTGGCGGCCACGCTGCCTCCTGGTGATGATTACGTTCCGGGAGACCATCGCCCGCCGATGTGACCCCGGTCACCCTTGCGTTCATTGAGTTCATGGCCGGGTACACACTGAACCCCATGTTCCGTTTGCCTCGGCCGCCGCGCTCCCTCGCCGGCCAGTTGTTCGCCATGCAGGTGCTGGTGGTCGCGGTCGTCGTCGCGGGCTGCGCCGTGTTCGCGTACGCGACCGCCCGCGGCCAGGCCGAGGACGCCGCCCGGCGCCAGGCCGGGGCGGTGGCCCGCTCGGTCGCCGACTCCCCGTCCGTCCGCGAGGCGGTGCGCGGGGCGGCGCCGGGCACCGCCCCCGCGGCCGGCCTCCCGACGGGCTCGGCGACGGGCGCCCCGGCGAGTTCCGCGACCGGCTCCGCGACTGGTTCCGCGACCGGCTCCGCGGTCGATGCCTCGGCCGTGCTCTCGGCCGAGCTCCAGCCCTACGCCGAGCGGGTGCGCACCGACTCCGGAGTGGACTTCGTGACGATCATGGCCCCGGACGGGCGGCGCTGGACCCACCCCGACCCGCGCCGCATCGGAGAGCGGTTCATCGGCAACACCGCCCCCGCCCTGCGCGGCGAGACCTTCAGCGAGACCTACACCGGCACCCTCGGCCCCTCGATCCGCGTGGTCACCCCGCTGACCGACAACGGCCGGGTGATCGGCATGGTCAGCGCCGGGATCACCGTCCGCGTCATCGGCGACCGGCTGGCCGCGCAGCTCGTCGTCCTCGGCTGGTTCGCGGCCGGCGCCCTCGCCCTGGGCGGCGCGGGCACCTACGTGGTCAACGCCCGGCTGCGGCGGCACACCCACGGCATGAACGCCGCCGAGCTGAGCCGGATGTACGACTACCACCAGGCGGCCCTGCACGGTGTCCGCGAGGGACTGCTCATGCTCGACGGCCAGCGCCGGATCACCCTCATCAACGACGCGGGCCGCGAACTCCTGGGCCTGGAGGGGAAGATCAGGGGAACCGGCGTCGCCGACCTCGGGCTGCCCGCGCCGCTGACCGGCGCGCTGCTCGCCGACCGGCCCCGGGTCGACGAGGTGCACCTGACGGCCGACCGGGTGCTGGTCGTCAACAGTTCGCCCGTCGCCGGCGGCGGCCGCCGGGGCACCGTCGTGACCCTGCGCGACCACACCGAACTCCAGTCGCTGACCGGGGAACTGGACCATGAGCGCGGGTTCACACAGGCCCTGCGCTCCCAGGCGCACGAGGCCGCCAACCGGCTGCACACCGTGGTCTCCCTCATCGAACTCGACCGGGCCGAGGAGGCGGTGGAGTTCGCCACCGCCGAACTGGAGCTGGCCCAGGCCCTCACCGACGAGGTGGTCACCGCCGTCGGGGAACCGGTACTGGTGGCGCTGCTGCTGGGGAAGGCCGCGCAGGCGCACGAGCGCGGCGTGGAGCTGGTCGTCACCCCGGACAGCAGCGTGATCGACGGGCGGACCGGGATCCCGCCGGCCCGCGACCTCGTCACGGTGCTCGGCAACCTCGTGGACAACGCGGTGGACGCCCTCAGCGGGGTTCCCGGCGGCCGGGTTATGGTGACGGTGCGCGCCGAGGGCGACGGGCTGCTCATCCGGGTCGCCGACAACGGGCCGGGGCTGCCCGAGGGCGCGGACGTGTTCCGGCGCGGCTGGTCGGGCAAGGGCGAGGGGCGCGGCCTCGGCCTCGCGCTGGTGCGCCAGGTGGCCCACCGGCACGGCGGCAGCGCCGATGCCGGCGCGCGCGCCGACGGCGGCGCGGAGTTCACCGTACGACTGCCGGCGCGCGGGGAGGCGGGGGCATGAGCGCGCCCGAGGTGCGGGTCCTGGTCGTCGAGGACGACCCCGTCGCCGCCGCCGCGCACGCGCTCTACGTCGGCCGGGTGCCGGGGTTCACCGCCGTCGGCGCCGTGCACTCGCTGGCCGAGGCCACCCGGGTGCTGGAGCGGACCGGGGTCGATCTGCTGCTCCTGGACCTGACCCTGCCCGACGGGCACGGGCTGCGCTTCGCCCGGGGGCTGCGGGCCGCCGGGCACCCCGTCGACGTGATCGTGGTGACCTCGGCGCGCGACCTCGCGGTGGTCCGGGAGAGCGTCTCGGTCGGCGTCGTGCAGTACGTGCTCAAGCCGTTCGCCTTCCCCACCCTGCGCGAACGGCTGCTGCGGTACGCCGAGTTCCGCGCGACGGCGGGTGAGGCGGCGGGCCAGGACGACGTGGACCGGGCCCTCGCGGCCCTGCGCGCGCCCCGCCCGGCCGAGCTCCCGAAAGGCCTCAGCGCGCCGACCCTGGACAGGGTCGCCGCGCTGCTGCGGGCCGCGCCCGAAGGGCTGACCGCGGCCGGGGCGGCCGAGGCGGCGGGGATCTCCCGGATCACCGCCCGGCGCTACCTGGAGCACCTGGTGGACACCGGCCGCGCCGACCGCACCCCCCGGTACGGTCAGGTGGGCCGCCCCGAACTGCACTACCGCTGGCTGGCCGCCGCCGGCTCGGTGTCGAAGGTGTAGAACTTGCGGTGGTCCAGCATGTCGGCCGGGGTCACGTCGTTCCACGGCCGCATGGTGTCGTGCAGGTCCACCACGTTCGAGGTGCCCGCCGCCGGCAGGTACGTCGAACGCGGGTTGCGGGCCTGCCAGTCGGCCCACAGCTTGTCGATGAAGGCGTGGTGCATCCAGAACACCGGGTCGTTGGGGGAGACCCCGGTGGCCATCTGGCCGCCGACCCACACGTGCACCCGGTTGTGGAGGTTGGCGCCGCGCCAGCCCTCCAGGTTGTTGCGGAAGCCGTTCGAGGAGCTGTTCCACGGCGCCATGTCGTAGACCGGCATGGACAGTACGGCGTCCACCTCGGCCTTCGTCGGCAGCTCGGCGACGCCCGCGCCGAGGGCGCGCCGCAGGTAGTTGCGGCCGTCCACGCGCACGTTGACGTCCCACTTGCCCGTCGCGTACGCGAACGGCCCGTCGGTCACCTGGCCGTCGCGCGCCCGGCCGGTGCCGCCGAGGAAGTCGGCGGCCCAGAGGGAGGATCTGGTGGTGCGGTCCGCGCTCCAGTCCCAGTAGGGGATGGTGACCTTGGCGTCCACCGTCTGCAGCGCCGCCTCGAACTCCAGGAGGAAGCGGCGGTGCCAGGGCAGGAAGGACGGCGAGCGGTGGCCGACGCGGTCACCCGAGTCGGTGTCGCTCATGATGAAGCCGTTGTGCGTGGTGACGAAGCGGTCGTAGGCGCCGGTGCGCTTGAGCTCGATCAGCGCGTTGGTGAAGGCGCGCTTCTCGTCGGCGGACAGCGTGGCCTGGTTCTTGCGCACGGTCATGCCGCGCCTCCCATCGGTGCGAACGGAGCGAGCTGGGAGCCCTGGAGCTCGCGGACCGCGGCGCGGGCGAGCGAGGTGGGGTCGGCGAAGGTCTCGTAGTGGTTGACCACGCTGATCCAGGTGCCGTCGGCGTTGCGCATCACGTGCAGTTCGCGGCCGTCTATTCGGACGGTGGGCAGATCGGCGCCGTGGTGGCCGCCGTGGTGGCCGCCGCCCGTGGCGGGGCTGATCTGGATGCGGCGTCCCTGGAACACCTCGTCGACGGTTCCGGCAGGGGCGGCGGGGGCCGGGGAGGCGGCGGTCGCGCTGTGGGCGGCGGCGCCGAGGAGACCGAGGGCACTGAGCGTGCCGGCGGTCGTGCCCAGGGCCTGCCGGCGGGTGATCTTGTTCATGGCCGAAGAACTATCAGGCCGGTGCGGCCAGTTGTTCGATATCCGGACATCATTCGACAAGTTGCGGATCGAACGAATTGGCCGATCTTCCCGTCCGTACCGGCTCCAGCGGCTCGGACGGGAAGATCTACGCGCGCAATCGTATCGAACGATAAAATCTTCGGCGAACCTGGGCCACTATGTGCGGCGTCACACGCTGGAGTCGTCCGGATACAGGAGCCGGAATTGTCTGGTTGGTTCACTTATAGTCCGGATATGGCTCTGCATGAGACGAAGGACGTACCCGCCCAGGACGCCGACACGGACGTGTTCACTTCCGCGCTGAGTGGCGAGATCCTCCCCAAGTACCGGATGCCGGAGGACCACTCACCCTCCGAGGTGGTCTACGAGCTCCTGCACAACGAGCTCCTCCTCGACGGCAACGCGGCCCAGAACCTGGCCACCTTCTGCACCACCTGGTCCGACGACGGCGTGCGACGTCTGATGGCCGAGTGCCTCGACAAGAACATGATCGACAAGGACGAGTACCCGCAGACGGCCGAGATCGAATCCCGCTGCGTCAACATCCTGGCCGACCTCTGGAACGCCCCCTCCGGCGGCGCGGCCACCGGCTGCTCCACCACCGGCTCCAGCGAGGCGGCCATGCTCGGCGGCCTCGCCCTCAAATGGCGCTGGCGCGAACGCCGCCGCGCCGCCGGCCTCCCCGTCGACCGTCCCAACCTCATCTGCGGTCCGGTACAGATCTGCTGGGACAAGTTCGCCCGCTACTTCGACGTGGAGCTGCGCCAGATCCCGCTGGAGCCCGGCGCCACCGGCCTCCAGCCCCACCAGCTCGCCCAGTACGTGGACGAGAACACCATCGGCGTCGTCGCCATCCTCGGCGTCACCTACAGCTGCGACTACGAACCCGTCGCCGCGATCTGCGCCGAACTCGACCGGATCCAGGTCGAACGCGGCTGGGACGTACCCGTACACGTGGACGCCGCCAGCGGCGGGTTCGTCGCCCCCTTCCTGCACCCCGACGTCGTCTGGGACTTCCGGCTGCCGCGCGTGGCCTCCGTCAACACCTCGGGCCACAAGTACGGCCTCGCCCCCCTCGGCGTCGGCTGGATCGTCTGGCGCACCGCCGACCTGCTCCCCGCCGACCTCGTCTTCAACGTGGACTACCTCGGCGGCGACATGCCGACCTTCGCCCTCAACTTCTCCCGCCCCGGCGGCGAGGTCATCGCCCAGTACTACCTGTTCCTGCGCCTGGGCCGCGGCGGCTACCAGCGCGTCCAGCAGGCCTGCGCCGAGACCGCCCAGTACCTGGCCCAGGAGATCGCCAAGATGGGCCCCTTCACCCTCCTCTACGACGGCCGGGGCGGCCTCCCCGCCGTGTCGTACACCCTCGCCGACCCGGAGGGGAGCCCCTTCACGCTCTACGACCTCTCCGACCGGCTGCGGATGCGCGGCTGGCAGGTGCCCTCGTACGCGCTGCCGGCCGACCGCGACGACACCGTCATCCAACGCGTCCTGATCCGGCACGGCGTGACCCGCGATCAGATCGCCCTGCTCGCCTCCGACCTGCGCAAGGCCGTGGAACACCTCACCGCCACACCCCCGCCCGTGCCCGCCACCGAGCCCCGGTCCGGCTTCCACCACTGACGGTCAGGCGGGCGCCGACCAGCGCATGCCCAGGGCCGTCAGCGCCTCGACCCGCTCCGGGGCGAGCGACGCGGCGCGGGAGCGCTGGTTGGCGATCCACGAACCCAGCTTGAACTCCCGCCCGCCGACCCGCTCCACATGCGTACGGGGCACCCGCAGGTGCCGCTCGCGCTCGTGGAACAGCCGGGCGGCCTCCAAGTGCGCCGCCCAGGTGGCCGCGTGGGCGACCCGCGGCGGGGGGAGCTCGGCCCCGGTCGCCCGGGTCACCCCCAGCGTGTGCTCCAGCAGCCAGCGCTGCGCCCAGGACAGCCGCTCCCAGGACAGCCGCTGGGAACGCAGCCACAGGCCCAGGTCCTCGCCCTGCACCAGCACCTCGCCCGGACCGGCCGGGAGCCGCCCGCCCGCGTCCAGGTGCACCCGGGTCAGGTGGAAGGCCCGCTGCCAGGAGACCGGCCAGGCCGGGCACCAGGCCGCGTCGATCTCCTCCAGGGCCTCGCGCCGCTCCTGCGACAGCGCGCCCGGGCTCTCGCGGCGGGCCGCCGCGCGCTGGTTCTTCACCCAGATCCCGACCGGCGCCCCGTTCCAGGTGGCGTCCGCCGGCGGCAGCAGGTGCCCGTGCTCCGCCGCCCAGGCGCGGGCCGCCTGCAGCCCCTCCTCGAACGCCACGTCGAAGTGGCTCCACACCATGCCCAGCCGGTCCAGCTCCGCCACCCGCTCCCGGCCCAGCGCGCCCCGGCGGTACGTGCGCCGCGCGTCCGCGATCCACTGGCCGAGCGGGAACCCGGCCAGCCCGGGCGGCCACGGCGACCCGCCCGCCGGCACCCGGTGGGCGAACGGCACCTTCAGGTCCCCGGCGCCCTCCGCGTAGATCCGGGCCGCCTCGACCCCGCGCCGCCAGTGCTCGTGCTCCGGATTCAGCACCCGGAGCCGGACGAACGCCGCCAGCAGCGCCGGATCGCGCGGGGTGGCGAAGCTCAGCAGCGACTCCGCGCCGGACCCCGCCCCCGGCGCTCCCGCCGGGCGGCCCGGGGCCTGCGGCTGGGCGAGGGCCTCGACGAGCCGGGTGTCGTGCGCCCGCAGCGCCTCCAGCAGCCGCGCGAGGCTCCCGTACGCCCGTGAGGTCAGCATCGACTCCGGTGTCTCGCCCGGTCCGAGGAGCACCGGCACCACCAGCGAGGCGACCTTCCCCTCGCCGGGCCGGATCCGCAGCGCCCGGCCGACCGCCTGGACCAGGTCGGGCATCGAGCCGCGGACGTCCGCCCAGTACACGGAGTCGCACTGGGCGATGTCGACGCCCTCGCCCAGCACCCGGACGCTGCCGAGGAAGGCCTTCTCGGCGGCCTGGCCCGAGGCGAACTCCGCCAGCACCCGGCGGCGGTGCGCGGGCGGGTGCAGACCGCACAGCCAGTCGGCCCACACGGTCCGGGGATACACGGGCCCCTTGGGCTCCCCGGTTCCCGGGCGCGCTCCTCCCCGGGACCTTCCGGGGGCCCCGCCGGACGGCCGGGCGGACCGCAGGCGCCGCGCCACCGCCGGGAGCCCGGCGGCGAACGCCTCGGCCTCCCGCGTCAGGTGGTGGAAGACGAGCGTCCGCCGGAACCCCTGGTCCGCGGCCGCCTTCACCAGCGCCGTCTGCAACGCCGCGAGCCGGCTCCCGCGCACCGCGTCCGAGCGGCCGTCCGGGCCCAGCAGCACCGCCGCCTGGAAGCCCGGATCGGTGACGTCCACGCAGACCACCCGGTACGGGGCGCAGATCCCCCGGTCGATGGCCTCGGACAGGGTCAGGGTGTGGCAGCGCGCCCCGAACGGTCCTGCCGGGTCGTCCTCCATCGAGGCGACGAGCCCGCCCCTACCCCGGCCGTCGTCGTCCTCGCCGGCCTCGCCGCCCTCCTCGGGAGGCTCGCCGTCCTGCCACACGCGGGGCGTGGCCGTCATGTACAGCCGCCGGAGGGCGGGGATCCGGGCGTTGTCGTGCACCACCGCCCAGGGCTTGCCGATCCGCCCGGACGTACGGTGCGCCTCGTCGACCACGATCAGGTCCCAGCCCGGCAGCCCCGCGAGGTGCGCCCGCTCGATCGTGCCCATGCCCAGCGAGGCGTACGTGGCGAACACCGTCACCCGGTCCGCCACCCGGCCGCCCAGGCCGGCCAGTTCGGCCGGATCGGTGGTGGTGGGCATCCCGGCGTCGTCCTCGCGCAGCGAGCAGACGGCGAGGCGCCGCCCGGCCCGGCCGCCCTCCCGCCAGGCCGCCGCCGTCTGCACGAGCAGGTCCAGGGTGGGCACCAGGACCAGCACCCGGGCCGCCCGGAGCTCCTCCGCCGAGCGCACGGCGACCAGCGACTTCCCGGAACCCGTGGCCATGATCACCTGGGTCCGCAGGCCCGCCTGGGGCACCCGGCCCCCGGCGGGCAGCTCCAGCGCCCGCGCCACGGCGTCGACCGCTTCGCGCTGGTGCGGGCGGAGCTCTTTCCTCGCCATACCGCAGTTCTCCGTCCGCCCGCGCTCTGAACAGCCCTTTCGCCTCCAGTCTCCATCCTGCCGGAAACCTGAGGCGGTGGCGGCGGGCGCGGGCGGCGCCCCGGCTACATCTTGGCGCCGAAGTTCTGGGTCCACCACGGGCCGCCGGCGCCCTGGTGGATGCCCACGCCGATCTCCTTGAACGCGCAGTTGAGGATGTTGGCGCGGTGGCCCGGGCTCTTCATCCAGGAGTCCATGACCGAGTCGGCGTTCTGCTGCCCCCGCGCGATGTTCTCCCCGTACGTCGACCACCGGTACCCGGCGGCGGTCACCCGCTTGCCCGGGTCGGCCCCGTCGGGGTTGGTGTGGTCGAAGAAGTTCCGGGCGGCCATGTCGTCGGAGTGCCCCTGGGCGGCCGATCGGAGCTGGGAGTTCTCCGTGAGCGGCCCGCAGCCGGCGGCGGCCCGCTCCTTGTTGACCAGGGCGATGACCTGGCCCGCCACCCCCGGAGGGGCGGGCGCCGGCGCCGGGGCCGAGGGCTTCGGCGGCGTGGACTTGGTGCGGGTCGGCGAGGGGCTCGCGCTCGCGGTGGTCGGGCTCTGCGAGGGGGAGGCGGAGGCCGACGCGGAGGGGGACGGCGAGGCGGAAGCCGAGGCCGACGCCGAGGGCGAGGCCGAATCCGAGGGGAGCACCGCGTCGGGGGCCGACAGGGCCGCCAGGGGCGAGGCGGTCGCGCCGCCCTCGGCCTCGGTCTTGCCGGAGCCCGGCAGCGTACCGAGGTAGACCAGCCCGCCGCCCGCGACGCACGCGGCGAGCACGGCCCCGCCGATGACCCGGCGCCGGTTCTGGCGCCGCTTGCGCAGGGCGCCGCGGCTGCCGCCCGCCTCGGAGCCGGACGCGGAACCGGAACCGGAGCCCGGCCCGGAGTCGCCCGCGCGCCGCCGGGCCGCCCGGCCCGGGCCCGACACGACCGGGGTGAGCTCCGTGGCCGCGTCGTGCACCGCGGAGCCGACGGGGACCATGCCGCTCGCCGCTGCCGACCGTACGCCCGCGAGGAGCGCCGCCCCGACCGGCACCAGGGCCAGCCCGGCCAGCAGGCCCTCCGCCGGGACCAGTCCGCTGAACAGACCGGAACAACGCATGCATTCCCGGGCGTGCCGGGCTATTCGCTTGCGCCACAGCGCCGAGGGCCGGCCGTCCCAGCCCGCCGTCACCGCGCGTAGCGCGTCGCACGGAGGCTGCGAGTCCAGCGCCCGCTCGACGACCCGCGCCGACTCCAGCTGGGCCTTCATCCGCTGCACCCGGACCGCCGTGTGCTGCGGCGACAGCTCCAGCGCGGCGGACATCTCCGCGCGGGTGACCTCCCCGGCGCACTCCAACCACCACAGCGACAGCAGGGCCCGGTCGTCGGGCTCCAGCCAGCGCGTGGCGCGGGCCGTCTCACGCCGCTGACCGGCCAGGTTGAGCCGTACGACGGTCAGGTCGACGAAGTCGGCGCCCGGATCGGCGAGGTCGTTCGCCTCCTCCAGGCCGCTCTCGCCGAGGCCGCTGCGGCGCTCCTGCCAGTGCGCCCGGATGCGGTTCATCGTGATCGCCACCAGCCAGGAACGGAAGCTGTCGTCCGCCCGCAGACCGCCCAGTCCGTCGAGGGCACGCAGCATCGTGTCCTGCACCACGTCGTCCACGTCGCAGGAGCCGTTCAGGGCCCGGCCGACGATGTTGTAGACCAGCGGCAGGAAGGAGCCGACCAGCTCGTCCTGAGCGCGGGGATCGCCCGCGCGGGCCGCTGCGACCAGTGCTGCCGTGTGCTGTGTACTCATGTGATTGTTCCCTGTCCGTACCGGCGGTCGATGATGCCCAATACCTGGGAGACCGTCGAGAGAGGCCCCGATAACACTTATCCGGAAGTCAGATTTTCCGCCTTCGGAAAATCTGACTGGTGGGGCCGCCAGCATCGCATCCCCGCGAGCCGGCCGAGCGGCCGGGTTCGGGTTGGGCGCCGGCTCGCCGGCGCCGATGAACTCCCGCCGTCCATCGCTCCCTTGGGGTACCCGAAGTCCCGGGCGGGGCCACAATGGGAGTCACCACGGGACGTGTTGGGGGCGGCATGCCGGCGTTGCTCTGGAGTGGATCCGGCCGTACGAGGGGCTGGCTCGGCTATCTCGGCGCGGTCGGGCTGGGAGCGGGCGCGCTGGCGCTGGCCTCCCTGTGGACCTCCGGAGCCTGGGCCACCGGCATCGGCGCGGCCGTGACCACGCTGTCCGGGCTCCTCGCCGAGCGGCTCGCGCCGGGGGACCCGCCCGGCGTCGGCGCCGCCGAACTGCTGCGCACCTCCGCCGGGCGGATCCCGCGGCTGCGCCATGTGGACCGGCCCGAACTGGCCGGGGCCCATCCGGCCGAGACCCCCGGCGCGGCCCCCGCGTACATCGAGCGCGACGCCGCGCCCCGGCTGCGCGCGGCCCTCGCCGGAGGCGGATTCGTCCTGGTGGTGGGGGAGTCCACGGCGGGCAAGACCCGGCTCGCCTACGAGGTGACCCGCGCCCGCCACCCCCGGCACGCCTTCGTGCGCCCGCTGTCCCGCGCCGCGCTCCCGGAGGCGGTACGGATCGCCGCCCGCCGGCGCCGCGCCGTGCTGTGGCTGGACGACCTGGAGGACCACCTCGGCGCCGGCGGTCTCACCGCCGCCCAGCTGGCCACGCTCTCGCGCACCCTGGTCGTCGCGACCATGCGGGTCCAGGAGTACCGCCGCTACGACGCCCGCGAGGAGAGCCGGCTCACCGGCTCCGACCGCGACGCCTGGCGGGCCCAGCGCGATCTGCTCCAGCGGGCGACGGTGCTGCGCCTGGCCCGGCACTGGTCCCCGGAGGAACGCCGCAGGGCCGCCGCCCACCAGGCGGACCCCCGGATCGGGGCCGCGCTGCGCGCCGGGGAGCGCTTCGGGATCGCCGAGGTCCTCGCCGCCGGGCCGGAGCTGCGCGCCTCCTGGGAGAACGCCTGGGCCCCGGGCACCAACCCGCGGGGCGCGGCCGTCGTCGCGGCGGCCGTGGACTGCCGCCGGGCCGGGCTGCGGCGGCCCGTCAGCCGCGAGTGGCTGCGCGCGCTGCACGCCCCCTACCTGGCGGCGCGCGGCGGCGGCGACCTCCAGCCCGAGCCCTTCGCGGCGGCGATGGACTGGGCCTGCGCCTCCGCCTACGCGACGAGCGGGCTGCTCATCGGCAACTACGGCCAGGGGTACACGGCCTTCGACTACCTGCTGAACGCACCCGGGCCGGAGCCGGTTCCCGACCATCTGTGGCGGGGTCTGCTGGCCCGGGTGGAGCCTGTCGACGCGTACGACATGGGGCTGGTCGCCCATCAGGAGGGGCGGCTGCCCCGGGCGGTGGAGGCCCTCACCCGCGCCCACCGCGGCGGCGTCCCGGGCGCCGAACTGCCCCTGGCCATCGCCGTCGGGGACTCCGGTCGGCCGCGCCGGGCCGCCGCCGACCTCGCCGGGATCGTCCGGCGCCGCGAGGACCGGCTCGGCCCCCGCCACCGCGACACCCTCGCCGCCCGGCACCAGCTGGCCTTCTTCACGGGGGAGGCCGGGGACTACCGCGCCGCGGCGGCCCGGTTCGCGGAGCTGGCCGCCGACACCGAGGCGGTGCTGGGTCCCGACCACCCCGACACCCTTGCCACCCGGCACCAACTGGCCTACTTCACCGGCGAGGGGGGCGACGGGCGCGGCGCTGCCCGCCAGCTGGAGCGGCTGCTCGCCGACCGGCTGCGCGTCCAGGGACCCCGGCACCCGCAGACGCTGGCCGCCCGGCGCAGCCTGATCTGGTACCGCGCCACCGAACCGGCCGAGGCCGGGCGGCAACTGGCCGCGCTGCTCGCCGACGCGGAGGGCCTGCTCGGCCCCGATGACCCGCACACGCTCGCGATCCGGAGCAGCCTGGCTGCCCTCGCCGCCCCGTCCGGCCGGGCCGCCGAGGCCGCCGGAGCCTGGGCGGCCCTGGCGGCCGACCGCACCCGGGTGCTCGGCGCCGAGCACCCGCACACGGTCTACGCCCGGCTGGAGTGGGCCCGGGCGCTGATCGCCGAGGGGCGGGCGGACGAGGCCCGCGCCCTGCTGGCCCGGGTCCTCGACGCGGCCGGCCGGGCCCTGGAGCCCGGACACCGACACCTGCGGACCGCCCGGGAACTCGCCGCTGCCGCTGCCGCTGCCGCTGCCGCTGCCGCTGCCGCTGCCGCGCCTGCCGCGCCTGCCGCGCCCGCCGACTCGGCCGCGCCCGCCGACTCCGGCTTCGTCGTCAGAGAAGCGGAGCCAGGGCCTCCGTAGCCGCGCGCAGGGCCGGTGCGTAGGCCTCGATCCGCTCGCGGGAGACCAGGAAGGTGACGGTGGTGACGGACACCCCGCCGACCGGGCGGCCCCCCGGGCCGAGGACCGGCGCGCCGACGCAGCGGATGGTGGGCTCGTTCTCCTCGTCGTCCACCGCGAACCCCCGGGCGCGGACCGCCTCCAACTCGGCCCGCAGCGCCTGCGGGGTGGTCAGCGAACGGGGTGTCCGGCCGGGCAGGCCGGTGGCGGCGATCAGCTCCCGCACCTCCTCGGCGGGCAGGTGGGCCAGGACGGCCTTGCCGATCGCCGTCGTGTGCAGGGGCATGCGCATGCCGACGCGGGAGGCCGTCCGGAAGGGCTGGTCGCTCTCCAGCTTCCGGACGTAGGTGAGGGACTCTCCGGTGTGCAGCGCCAGGTGCACCGTCTGCCCGGTGGCGCGCCGGAGTTCGTCCAGGATCCGCTCGACGTCCGCCGGCTCCCCGGCTCCGACGAGGGCGGCCAGTCCGCGCAGCCGGGGGCCCGGCGCGTACCGGCTGTCGGCCTCCGGGCGTACGAAGCCCTGCTCGATCAGCGAGGCCAGGATCCGGAACGTACTGGACTTCGGGACCGCGGCCGCCGCCGTCAGATCGGTGAGCCGGTGCGGACCGCCGGGCGCCGCGACGGCCTCCAGGATCCGCAGGGACTTCTCCAGCGCGCTGCCGGCCGCCGAAGCGCGGCCGCCGCGACCGGGAGGGGGCGCTGCGCCGGGTTCGGGGACCGGGCTGTCGTCGGCCGTTGACATGTGATCTCCGCGGATGGGTATGGTCTCCACCAGATGTTCCGGTACACGGTACCAAGTTCCACTACGTGGAACGCCGGGAGGGGTTGGTCGTGTTGTCCTGTCATCCCTACGAGGTGCTGGCCGCCCAGCGGCTGCTGCCGGTGCTGCGCGAGGCCCGCGCGGACGAGGCCGTGCGCCGGACCACCGCCCTGCTCGCCGCCGGATGCCGCGCGGTCGAACTCACCACCACCACCCCCGGCTGGGCCGGGGCCGTCGCCCGCACCGCCCCGCTCCACGACGCCACCGGCCGGCCGGCCCTGATCGGCGTCGGTACGGTGACCACCGCCGCGCAGGCGCGGACCGCGCTGGACGCCGGCGCGGCGTTCCTGATCTCCCCCTACCCGGCGCCCGAGGTCCGGGCGTACGCCGCCGAACGCGGGGCCGTCTTCGTCGAAGGCGGGTTCACCCCCGGCGAGATCGCCGCCGCCGCGCGGCAATCGGGCGCCGCCAAGGTGTTCCCCGCCCATGTCGGCGGCCCGGCCTTCATCCGCTCCCTCAAGGCCGTCCTGCCCACGGCCCTGCTCATCCCGACCGGCGGGATCACCCCCGCCGAGGTCCCCCACTGGCTGGCGGCCGGCGCGACCGCCGTCGGGATCGGCGCCGGGCTGCCGGCCGACCCCGCCGAACTGGCCGCCGTATTCGAGGAACTGGCCCTGCCCCGCAGCTGCGACCGCGCGACCGCGGGGGCCTGACGGTGACCCGGCCCGCCACCCCCGCCGGGTACGACGTCCTCGTCCTCGGCGAGGTGCTCGTCGAGATCCATGCCGACGCGCCGCTGCGGCACGCCGTCGACGGGACCCGGGTGCGGCTCTCCTACTCCGGCGACGCCCTCAACGCGGCGGCCGCCGCCGCTGCCGCCGGGGCCCGGACCGCGCTCCTCGCCGTCGTCGGCGACGACGAACTGAGCGCTCCGCTGCTGCGCCGGGCCACCGAACTCGGCATCGACGTCTCCCACGTACGCCGCGCCCCGCGCCCCAACGGCGCCTACCTGCTCGGCTCCGACACCGAGGGCGACCGGGACTTCGTCTACTGGCGCACCCACAGCGCCGGCTCCACCCTCTCGACCCGGCACATCGCGTCCTGGCGCGCGTTGCTGACCGGTTGCAAGGCCCTCGTCACCAGCGGGATCACCGGCGCCCTGGCACCCGGCAGCCGGGACGCGGTGCTCGCCGCCGCCCGCATCGTGCACGAGGCCGGCGGGCACCTCTCGTACGACCCCAACTTCCGCCCCCGGCTCACCGGCCGGGCCGAGGCCCGCGAACTGCTGGCCCGCATCGCCCCGTTGACCGGGCTCCTGAAGAGCTCCTGCCCGGCCGACGCGCAGGCCCTGGTCGACACCGGCGACCCGCGCGAGGCCGCCGCCCGCTACCGCGCACTCGGCGCCCGCGCGGTCGCCGTCACCGCGGGCGCCGGCCGGCTGCTGCTCGACGAGGGCGCGGGGGAGGCGACGTACCAGCCCGTACCGCCGAACCCCCACCCCCTCGACGCGACCGGTGCCGGGGACTGCTTCACCGGCACCGCCACCGCCCGGATCGCCCTCGGTGACCCGCTCGCCGACGCCGTGGCCTACGGGACGGCCGCCGCCTCCCTCTCCGTGTCCGGGCGCGGCGGCACCGGCCGGATCCCCGCCTTCACCGAGACGGCGGCCCTGGCGGCCGCCCACCGCGGCGGCCGCTGACTAGACCGCTTCCAGCAGGGCGATCTCCTCGGCGGACAGCCGCAGCGCGCCCGCGGCGATGTTCTCGACCAGGTGGTCCGGGTTCCCGGTGCCCGGTATGGCCAGGACGTGCGGACCCCGGTTCAGGGTCCAGGCGATGCGCAGCTGCGCGGCCGACACCCCGTGCGCCGCGGCGAGCGCGCGCACCGCCTCGCCGTCCTGCGAGACCACCCCTGCCTCCTTGCCCGAGCCCGCGACGGCGAAGAACGGCACGAAGGCCACGCCCCGCTCCCCGCACGCGTCCAGGAAGGCGTGGTCCTCGGCCGGGGAGCCGATCCCGTACGCGTTCTGCACGCACACCACGGGCGCGATCGTCAGCGCCTGCGCGAACTGGCCGGGGCTGACGTTGGAGATGCCCAGGTGCCGGATCAGCCCGGCGGCGCGCAGCTCGGCGAGCGCCCCGAAGTGCTCGGCGATCGACGCATCCGCCTGGCTGCGCGGGATACGGAGGTTGACCACGTCCAGGTGGTCGCGGCCCAGCTGGCGCAGGTTCTCCTCGACCTGTCCGCGCAGCTGCTCGGGCGTGGCCCACCACCAGTCGCCGCCGGGAGCCCGGGCCGGCCCGACCTTGGTGGTGATGACGAGCTCGTCGGCGTACGGGGCGAGGGCGCTGTTGATCAGCTCGTTGGCGGAGCGCAGCGGGGAGAAGTAGAAGGCGGCCGTGTCTATGTGGTTGACACCCAGTTCGACGGCCTTGCGCAGCACGCCGGTGACGCGGTCGCGGTCGCTGGGGGAGCCGTCCGCGAGGTGGGTGAGGCGCATCGCGCCGAAGCCCGTCCGGTTGACGGTGAGGTCGCCGAGCCGCCAGGTGCCGGCGGCGCTCGCGGTGATGGGGTTCAAGGTCATCCGGAGACGATATCCGGGTCGTTGACCCAGCCGGCGGCGAGGACCAGCCGGGAGGTCCGGTGCACGGCCACGAAGCCGAACGGCCGGTGGAAGCGGACCTCGGCGTGCCGGACGCGGTAGGCGAGCCGCGGCTCGGCGCAGCCCGCGGCCAGACCCGCCGTGGTGACGGCCGCGGCCTCGAACCCCTCGGCGTCGAAGCGGGCCACGGCCACCTGACGCGCGCTCCCGACCGCCAAGGGCGTGGCGCTGATGCCGGGGAAATGGCCGTAACGGACGTCCGAGGCGCTGCGCAGACCGAACAGCCCGGCCTGGTGGAGCAGATCGTGATCCGCGTCCACGGAAAAGGTCACCGTCTTCACGCTCAGCCGGGGTTCCCGCGAGCTCGACGCGACGGCGGCGATCGACAGGCCGGGCCCTGGCTCCCCCTCGGGGAGCAGGCTCGCACCGGTCGCCGGGATCGTACGGGTCGCGGCGGCGATCCCGGTGGCGAGCACCTCGCCCGGCGCCGCCTCCGGCTCGCCGAGCACCAGGTGCACGTCCACCCCGGTGTCCCCGACCACCTCCAGGAGCGTGACGGGCCCCGCCGGCGTCCGGGCGACGCGGACCCGGTCCAGCAGGGCCGTCTCGCGGTACAGCCCGCTCACCTCGCGCCCGGCCCACGGGCCCTCGGTCAGCTCCGGGCACCACGGCGAGAACGGCCGGATCCACTTCAACCGCAGCGCCAGCGCCGACGCCAGGACCAGCAGGGTGTCCTGCCGGACCGCGACCGGCATCCTCTCGATCAGCCCGCCCGTCCGCTCCGACGCCCACGCGTCGAGCGTCCCGGCATCGGCCTCCGCGTCGCCCGACAGCACGCCCCGCGCGCCCTCCGGGAGCAGCGCCCGCCAGGGCTCCTCCAGCGGGAGACCGGCCCTGGTCCACAGCCCCGTCGCGGCCTCCAGGCCCCGTACGCCGGCCAGCGCGCCCAGCAGGTCCCGCGCGGCCCGCGCCGCCGAGCCGGCGGGTATGCCCAGGGCTTCGGCCAGTTCCGCCCGCGCCGGGCCGCCGGCGCCGTCCGCGAGGAGGGCCAGCAGCGGCCAGACTCCCGCCGCCGTCAGCACCGTGCCGCGCTCGCCCGTCACCGCCCGGGCCGCCCAGCGCGTGGTGAGCCGGCCCACCGCTCGTACCGCCGCGTCGTCCATGGCGGGAGCGTACGTGGTGGGCGCCGCCGGGCCGGTGTCCATTTCCGCGGCCCGGCGGCGCCGGTCGATGGGGATCAGCGGCCGCCGCGCAGGCCCAGTACCCGACCTTCTCGTACGGGCGGTCGTGGCCCGCGTCGCCGTGCCCCGCGGCGGCTACGGGCGCGAAGGCGGTCAGCCTGCCGAGCGTGCTGCGGGGCGCATGGGCTTCCTTTGCGGATGCGGAGGCGTGCTGTGCGTGCACCTCGGAAACTATTGGTCTGGACCATCTGGGTCAAGAGGGTGGTCATACCCGCGTGTGGGGCGAGAACCCGGCCGTCCGAAATTCCTCCGTCACGGCACTGGGCACCTCTGGGTCCGGTCGCTACCCTCCGCGCATGATTTCCACGGTGGTCTGGGGTACCGGGAACGTCGGCCGGGCGGCGATCCGTGCCGTCGAGGCCCACCCGGCACTCACACTCACGGCAGTACTCGTCCACAACCCCGACAAGACCGGCCGCGACGCAGGCGAACTCGCCGGTCTCGAAAGCCCCTTGGGCATCACCGCGACCGACGGCGTCGAGGCCGTCCTCGCCGCCCGCCCCGACGCCGTGGTCTACGCGGCCTCCGGCGACATCCGCCCCGACGACGCCCTCGCCGACATCACCCGGGCGATCCGGGCCGGCGCCGTCGTCGTCAGCCCCGCCCTGTACCCGCTCTACGACCAGCGCAACGCCCCGCCGGAGTTCCGGGACCCGGTGCTCGCCGCCGTCGAGGCGGGCGGCGGCTCGCTGTTCGCCTCCGGAGTCGACCCCGGCTGGGGCAACGACGTACTGCCGCTGCTGATCAGCGGGCTCGGCACGACCGTCGACGCGATCCGCTGCCAGGAGATCTTCGACTACTCCACGTACGACCAGCCCGACTCGGTCCGCCTCCTGGTCGGCATGGGCCAGCCGATGGACTTCGAGCCGATGATGCTGATGCCCTCGGTCCCGACGATGGTGTGGGGCGGTCAGATCCGGCTGATGGCCCGGGCCCTCGGCGTAGAACTCGACGAGATCCGCGAGACGTCCGAGCGCCGCGCGCTCGACGCGACGGTGACCACGCGGACGATGGGCGCCTTCGAGGCCGGCACCCAGGGCGCCATCCGCTTCGAGGTGCAGGGCGTCGTCGAGGGCGAACCCCGCATCGTCATCGAGCACGTCACCCGGATCCACCCGTCCTGCGCCCCGGACTGGCCCGCGCCGCCCGACGGGGCCGGGGCGCACCGCGTGATCATCGAGGGGCGACCCCGGATCGAGGTCACGGTCGAGGCCACCGACGAGGGCGAGAACCGCTCCGCGGGCGGGAACGCCACGGCGGTCGGCCGTCTGGTGGGCGCCATCGACTGGCTGATGGAAGCGGAACCCGGAATCTACGACGCGCTCGACGTCCCGCTGCGTCCCGCGGTCGGCAAACTCGGAAGGAAGCAGTCATGAGGATCGACGTTCCCGAGGGTCAGCACCCGATCGAGTACGTGTGGGGGGACATGGTCCCCGGCATCGGGATGGCCGCGGCGAACTTCTCGCTGTCCGTCTACGCCCACACCACCCTGGGCCTGCGCGAGTTCGAGGCCGCCCGGCTGCGGGTCGCGCAGATCAACGGGTGCGTCTTCTGCCTCGACTGGCGCACCGAACGCGACGGGCAGAAGGTCGAGGAGGAGTTCGCCGACGCGGTGACCGAGTGGCGCACCACCGACGCCTTCGACGCGCGCACGCGGCTCGCCGCCGAGTACGCCGAGCGGTACACCCTCGACCACCACGGTCTCGACGAGGAGTTCTGGGACCGGATGACCGCGTCCTACAGCCAGCTGGAGATCGTGGAACTGACGATGAGCATCGGCTCCTGGCTGGCGTTCGGCCGCCTCAACCACGTGCTGGGCCTCGACAGCGTGTGCGTACTGCCCGGGCACTGACGTGGTCCGGGGCCGCCCGGCTCGATGAGCGCGGCCGGCCCCGGCCTCGGCCGGTCCGGTCCGCTACAGGTCGGTGGCGATGATCTTCTCGATGTTGCGCTCGGCGAGCGCGGTGATCGTGACGAAGGGGTTCACGCTGGTGTTGCCGGGGATCAGGGATCCGTCGATCACGTACAGGCCGCTGTAGCCGTGCAGGCGGCCGTAGTTGTCGGTCGCCTTGTCCAGGACCGCGCCGCCGAGCGGGTGGTAGGTGAGGTGGTCGCCCCAGACCTTGTTACCGCCGAAGAGGTCGCTCCGGTAGATCGTCCCCTCCTTCGAGTTGATCTTGTCGAAGATGGACTTGGCCATGTCGATGGCGGGCTGCTTCCACGCCCGCTGCCAGTTCAGGTCCACGTTGCCCGTCGCCGCGTTCCAGGAGAACTCGGCGCGGTGGGGGTTCTTGGTGATCGACAGGTACAGCGAGGCGTACGTCTCGATGCCGGTGGGCAGCGGTGCCACCTCGGCGAACGCGCCGCCCGCGTCCCAGTTGTCGATGCCGGCGGTCGGCATGGAGGCCTGGAGCTTCCCCGTCGCGTCCCAGATGTGGTTGGCGCGGCCGCACATGACGTTGCCGTTGTCGCCCCAGCCCTTGCCGACCTCGTCGTTGAGGAGGGGGAGCCGGCCGGTGGCCTTCAGCCTGACCAGCAGCTTGCTGGTGCCGACGCTGCCCGCGGCGAAGAACACCCGGTCGGCGGTGACGGTCTTGGTGGCCGTGGTGTCGCCGGTGGTGTTGATCTGGTCGATGGAGACGGTGTAGCCGCCGCCGGTCGCCGGGGCGACCGAAGTGACCTTGTGCTGCGGGGAGATGGAGACGCGGCCGGTGGCCTTGGCCTGGGCGATGTAGGTCTTCTGGACCGACTTCTTGCCGTAGTTGTTGCCGTAGAGGACCTCGCCGTCGAGCGAGGACCGGGGCACGGTGCCGGCCTCCTCCTGCTTCATGTAGTCCCAGTCGTACACGTTGGGCACGAACACGAACGGGAAGCCGGAGCGCTGGGCGTGCTTGCGGCCGACCCGGGCGTACTGGTAGCAGGGCGCCGTCTCCCACCAGGCCTGGTCGACGTTGGTGACCCCGAGCCCGGCGTTGGCGCGCGGATAGTAGACGTCGTACATCTCGTCGGCGTCGACGGAGGGGAGGACGGCCCCGAACCGCTCGCGCTTCGGGGTGACCGCCATACCGCCGTTGACCAGCGAACCGCCGCCCACGCCGCGGCCCTGGTAGACCGTGATGCCGTTGAAGTCCTCGGCGTCCAGGATGCCCGTGTAGCGGGGGACGTCCTTGTCGATCGGGAATCCGAGGAAGTTGCTGATGGGGGCCTTGGTCCTGGTGCGGAGCCAGAAGGAACGGTAGTCCGGCCTGGTGGTGTTGGCGAAGATCTTGCCGTCCGAGCCTGGGGTGTCCCAGGCCATGCCCATCTCGATCATGTGCACGTCGACGCCGGCCTGGGCGAGGCGGAGGGCGGCGACGGAGCCCCCGTAACCGGTGCCGATGATCAGGACCGGGACGTGCGCCCCGTTGTCGATCGGGGCGGCGGTGGCACTCGTGGCGACGGTGGCGCGGGCGGTCGTGGCGGAGGCACTTCCGGCGACGGCCACCGCCCCGAGTATGGAACTTGTTCTAGCGATGAACCCTCGTCGGGAGAAGCCCTTGGAGCCCTTGTCGGGCATGAAAGGATCACTCATGTGACATTCCTTACTGTGGGGTGGAATGAGAACGAGTTCTACTGCGGCATGCATGTGAAGTCACTAGCTACGACTTGGTAACTTCCGGCAGATTACACAACAGGCGCACCAGGTCACGGCGTGTGTCGACGGCGTGTCGTTGGTCTCTACACGCTCTGGTGCGGGGGGAGTTGGGCCGGAGACGGTCAGCCCGGGGTCAAGCCCCGGAAAGGCTCCACTGGCCGACGTCCTCGGCGAGACCGCCGTTCAGCGCGAACTGCACCGCGGCGAGCCCGGCGTCCTTCGGGAGCCGGAAGGTGACGAAACCGGCCGTCGTGCCGCCGGGGTCGAGGGTGACGGTCTCGGGGAAGGCCGGCCCGGCCGGTACCGAGGCGTTCAGGCCGGCGAACCGCCGCCCCGCGGTGTCCAGCAGGTGCGCGCACGACGCGGGTGAGTCCTTGTACACGGCCGACCCGGTGTTCTCCAGCCGCAGTTGTACGGCGACCAGCCGGTCGGCGTCGTCGGGCGCGGCACTCGCGGGGTCGACCACCCGCACCAGCGTGACGTCGAGACGCTCGCCCGGCAGACCGCCCGAGAGCGGGACGGTCTCACCGGAGCCGCCGCGCGCCGCACCGAGCAGGGCCGGACCGAGGAGGACGAGGGCGGCGAGCGTAGCGCGCATGCCGAAACCACCTCCTGCCGCAAGGGCCACGCAGCCCACGATCCTCCACACCCCCCGCCCCCGCCAGCCCGGGCGCGGCCCGGGGACTCGGATGCGGGGCTGACCTCCAAGCCGGAGGTGAACATCCCGCCGGGGCGGTTAAATGTTCGAATGTCACGGTTCGGGCATAGCCGCCCCTGATTCCGCTTGTGCCCATACGGTGACCGGAATCCAGATCCGCTCCTGTGGGGGTTCCTCATGTCACAGCAGTTCCAGCCGCCTGGTCAGCCTCAGCCCGGATACGGCTACCCGCCCCCGCCCCCGCCGAAGAAGAGCAGCGCGGGGAAGATCGTCGGGTTCTCCTGCCTCGGTGTCGTCGGCGTGGTGGTGCTCCTCGGCATCGTCGCGGCAGTCGTCGGCGGCGACGGCGGCGACTCGGCGACGGGAGCCGCCAAGCCGGCCGCTGCCGCGTCATCGGATGCGGCGAAGGGCTCCGAGGCGAAGCCGACTTCGGCCGCTCCGGACAAGAAGGCCGCCGTGTCCGTCGTCGCGAAGAGGACGGAGTTCAAGAAGAGCGTCATCGCCGATGACTCCGCCTACACCAGCGTTGCGGTCACCATCACGAACAACTCGTCGAAGCCGATCGATGTGAACCCGCTGTACTTCACGATCACCGACACCTCGGGGACCAAGCACATGGCCGAACTCGCGGCCGATGAGAACCAGATCGCGACGGTCGAGCTCGCGCCCGGCGAGAACATCACCGGAACCGTCACCGGCAAGGGCGGGTTCAGCCCCAAGACCGTGACCTATACCGACGGGCTCATCGGCAAGGGCGTTCGCGCCGAGGTTTCATGAGACGGGCCCGGCCGCTGGTCGCGGCCGGGCCTGGGCTTTATGTGCGGGGGACCTGGAGCCTGGTCCAGGACGTGGGGCCGGGGTGGCCGTCGGCGTCGGCGCCGGTGTAGCCGAGTTTCTGCTGCCAGGCGCGGTAGGACGCCACGTCGCCGGAGCCCCAGACGTCCAGGTCGGTGTGCGTGCGGTAGCGGTCGCAGCCGACGGCGACGAGGCGTTGGTGCATGGCGGCGATGATCGGCGAGCGGCGGCCGGTGGTGAAGAACGCGGCCCCCGGGAAGGGCTCGTAGGGGGCGTCGGCGAAGGCGGGCCAGGTTCCGGGGTCGGTGTGGTCGTTCTCCGGTACGTGGGCGTGGGCGTACCAGCCCGCGCGCGAGCGCCATACGGACTCGCTGCGGTTGGAGGTGAAGGAGGTCGGGCGGCCCATGGGCCAGCTGTCCGGGACGCCCCAGTCGCGTATCCAGGCGTTGAGCGCGCCCCATCCCTCGCACGGGGTGTCGACGAGCCGGGCGTAGGTCGTGCCGTTCCAGCGGCAGTACGGGAAGAACAGGGTCTCCACCTGGATGACGACGCTTCCCGCGCGGTTGGTGCGGGTGCCCCCCGCGGCGTCGGCCAGTGACTTGGAGCGGCTGTCGGCGGGAACGAACTGGGTGAAGCGGCCGACGAAGGGGTCCCACAGGATGTGCGGGGCGACCTTCTTGCCGTCGGGGTTGCGGCCGAAGTAGCCGACCAAGTCCTCGTAGGGGGCCAGCGGGAGGGGATTGGCGGCCGTGCCGTTGTCGTCCCAGGTGATGTGGGCGATGGCCTTCGCGGGGCCGCCGTCGGTGGGCGCGTGGTCTCCGATGTCCAGGCGCGTGGCGCCGGGCAGCCAGAGTTCGGGCATGACGTCTCCAGGGCGTGGGGGGCTGCCCCCGACTGCGCGGCGGGGGTGGAGGAAAGCTGCTGCGGCGCGAGGGCCGGGGCGCCGGCGGGGCGGCGCGAACGGCAGAGCTCGGCGGCGAGGGTGCTTGGCGGGGGTGGCGGTCCGGGCGGGGTGTGCGGCCGAAAGGGCCCGTACGGGGCCGGTACGGGGCCCCGTACCGATGAGGATCCCCAGGTACGTGCCTGCCGATACCTGACAGTTGTGCCGAATACCTCAGACCGGCGTCATCGGGGTCGAAATGGATCGAACACATCGGCATGGCAGACTGGGGCGCGTTCACCCGGGCGGTGCAGGACAGGAAACCGGTGCGATTCCGGTGCGGTCCCGCCACTGTGACCGGCCCCCTCGCGGGGCCGGGAGTCAGACACTGACGCGCCGCCCCTTCACGTCGACCGGGGACGAGGATCCCCCGGAGAGGCCTCGCCATGTCGCGTTCCCGCGCCGTTCTGCGCTCGCTCGCCCCCGCCGCCCTGCTGATCCCGCTGGCCGGATGCGGAGGTTCCGCCGGCTCCGCGGACCCGGCCGCCGGGGCGGATGCCGCGCCCGGGTTCCCGTACACCGTCACCAACTGCGGTGTGAGCAGCACCTACCAGGCCCCGCCGCGGCGGGCGGTCACCATGAACCAGCACGCCACCGAGATCATGCTCGCCCTCGGGCTGGAGGAGAAGCTGGTCGGCACCGCCTACCTGGACGACGCCGTGCTGCCCGCCTATCGGCCCGCCTACGACAAGGTCAAGGTGCTGGCCAAGGAGTACCCCTCCAAGGAGGTCCTCCTCGGCGCCAACCCGGACTTCGTGTACGGCGGTTACTCCAGCGCCTTCGACAAGGCGCAGGGCCGGGACCGGGAGGGGCTGGCCAAGGCCGGCATCAACTCCCGGCTCAGCGTGGAGTACTGCACCCGGGGGCCGGTGGGGCTCGACCAGCTCCAGACCGAGATCATCGAGGTGGCGCGGACCTTCGGCGTACCCGAGCGCGGCGCCGCCCTCATCGGGACCGAACAGCGCCGGATCGACGCCGTCACCGCACGGGTGAAGGACAAGGCCAAGCCCGCCGTCTTCGTCTACGACTCGGGCGAGGCCTCCGCCTTCACCTCGGGAGGCAACGGCATCGGCAACGAGATCGTCTCGCTGGCCGGCGGGACGAACGTGTTCGCCGACCTCAAGGACACCTTCGGTGACGTGTCGTGGGAGAAGGTCATCGAGCGCAAGCCCGAGGTCGTCCTCATCTACGACTACGGCGGCACCACCGTCGAAGCCAAGAAGCAGCGCCTGGTGAACGACCCCGCCCTCGCGGAGGTTCCCGCCGTCAAGAACCGCCGGTTCGTGGTGCTCCCGCTGTCCTCGGCCGTCCTGGGCGTGCGCGTCGCCGACGCCGTCGAGTCCCTGGGCCGCCAGCTGCACCCCGACTCCGCGTGAGCCGTCGCCGCGCCCCGGCCGTGGCCTTGCTGCTCGCCGCCGCCCTCGCGGCCTGCGCCGTCGCGGGCCTGGCGCTGGGGCCCGTACGCATACCCCCCGGCCAGGTGCTCGACACCGTACTGGACGGGCCCGGCCGGCCCGGCGCGTTCGCCTCCATCGTGTGGGACGTACGGATGCCGCGCGTCCTGCTCGGCGCGGTCGTCGGCGCCGGACTCGCGGTCGCGGGCACCGTGCTCCAGGCCCTCGTGCGCAACCAGCTCGCCGATCCGTTCCTGCTCGGCGCCTCCTCCGGAGCCTCGGCGGGCGCCGTCGCCGTCATCGTCCTCGGCGCCGGGGCGGGCGTGCTCGGCGGGATCGGCGTACCGCTGGCGGCGTTCGCCGGGTCGATGGGCGCGCTCGTCGCCGTCTACGCCCTGGCCCGGCGCGGGGGCACCATGACCACCGGCCGGCTGATCCTCGCCGGGGTCGCCGTCCAGTACGTCCTGTCCGCGCTCACCAGCCTGGTGCTGGTACTGGCCGCGCACCCCGACCAGATGCGGAGCGTCCTGTTCTGGACCCTCGGGGGTCTGGGCGGGGCCCGCTGGGACGAACTGGCCCTGCCCGCCGTCGCGCTGCTCCTCGGCACCGGGCTGCTCATCGCGCTGGCCCGGCCCCTGGACCTGCTGCTCGCCGGGGAGGAGGGCGCGCGGACGCTCGGCCTGGACACCGGACGGTTCCGGGCCGTCGTCTTCGTCCTCACCTCCCTCGTCATCGGGGTGCTCGTCGCCTACAGCGGGGCGATCGGTTTCGTGGGGCTGATGGTTCCGCACGCCGCCCGCATGGTCGTCGGCGCCGGGCACCGGGCGCTGCTGCCGGTGGCCGCACTGGGCGGAGCCGTCTTCCTGAGCCTGGCCGACCTGCTCGCCCGTACCGCCGCCGCCCCCGAGGAGATACCCGTCGGCGTGGTCACGGCGCTCGTCGGCGGGCCGTTCTTCCTGTGGATGCTGCGCCGGTCCACCCGTACCGAAGGAGTGGCCGGATGACGGCGGACCCGGTGGAACTCGCCGTCGAAGCCGTGCGTTACGAGGTGGACGGGCACACGCTGCTCCACGGGATCGACCTCACCGCCCGCCCCGGCGAGACGGTCGGCGTCGTCGGCCCCAACGGCAGCGGGAAGACCACCCTGCTGCGCTGCGTCTACGGCGCCCTGCGCCCCACGGGCGGCCGGGTGCTGCTCGACGGGGCGGACGCCGGCGCGCTCGGGGTCAAGGACCGGGCGCGGCGGGTGGCGGTCGTCCCGCAGGACGCGGCGGGCACCTTCGGGCTGACCGTCGGCGAGGTCGTCGCCATGGGCCGCAGCCCGCACAAGCGGTTCTGGGAGCAGGACGGCACCCAGGACGCGCGGCGCGTCGCCGAGGCCCTGGAGACGGTCGGCGCGGCGGCCTTCGCCGACCGCCGCTTCGAGGAACTCTCCGGCGGCGAACGCCAGCGCGCCCTGGTCGCCCGCGCCCTCGTCCAAGCCCCCGGCCTGCTCGCCCTCGACGAGCCGACCAACCACCTGGACATCCGCTACCAGCTGGAGATCCTGGGTCTGGTCCGCGCCCTGCCCGCGACCGGCCTGCTCGTCCTGCACGACCTCAACCTCGCCGCCTCCTTCTGCGACCGGCTGTACGTCCTGTCCGCCGGGCGGGTGGCGGCCTCCGGACCGCCGGAGCGGGTACTCACCGAGGAACTGCTGGCCGAGGTCTACGGGGTGCGCGCCCGTGTCGGGGTCCATCCCGACACGGGCGCGCCGAACATCGTCTACGTCCCGGAGCCCCGTCGTCCCAGTGCCCCGGCGGGCTGACGGGCTGACGGTCAACGCCCGGGTGACGTGCCCCCGTAGACCGCCTTGACGTTGTCCCGCGCCGGGTGCGTGCGGCCCGCCGGGCCCGCCGCGAACACGCGCAGCAGGTTCTCCGTCACCCGGGTGGTCAGCGCACCCGACCGGGCGTCCAGGCCGTGGTTGCGCCCGCTCGCGCCGTCGCCCTTCGCGTCCAGGGCCTCCACCCACCGCATCGTCCCGGTCGCGAAGACGCCCGCCCCGCTCGCCGCCGTGTAGTACGCCGTGTCCTGATGGCTCGGGCGGCCCTCGCACACCACCGGGGAGTGGGCCAGGATCTCGATCGGCCGGGGCGTGGGGAAGCCGGTGTTGACCTTGTCGTACTCCACGCCCACCAGGTGCGCGAACCGGTCGCCCTCGCTCACTCCCGCGCCCTCGAACAGCCAGTGCCCCGGGTTGGTCACCACGTACGGGGCGTCCACCGGGTAGCCGTCGTAGATCACGCCGAGCAGCGAGCTCTCCGGGTCGGCCCCGGGCGCCGAACGGAAGTCGACCGTCGCCGGCTGGCCGCGTTTGAACCCCGGGTCCTGCTCGTAGGAGGACTTGTAGCAGACCAGCGTCCGGTCCGGGCCGAGGTCGGAGGGCTCCAGCCGGATCCGGCGGAAGCAGCAGTTCGCCCCCAGGACCGCCAGGTTGGTGCCGGCGTCGCGGGCCGCCGTGATGTGCGCCCGCTGCTCCGGGGACCAGTACTCGTCGTGGCCGAGCGAGAGGACCGCCGCCGCGCCCTCCAACAGCCGCTTCTCCCGGGCCACATCGGTGGTCGTCGCGTACGCGAGGGGGATGCCGAGCCGCTCCGCGAGCGCGATCAGCGGCGCCTCGTACGTGAGGAAGAGGCCCGCGCCGTCGTCGTACTCGTACGGCCGGTCGAAGCTCACCGCGAGGGAGCGCGAGGCGTAGCCGCCACTGGGGCCGTCGTAACTGCCGTAGCCGCCCCACCGGTTGTACGCCTGCCAGGTCGCCACCGCGTTGACCACGACCGTACGGCCGGCCGTCGTCGCCGAGCGCACGGTGAGCGGCACGAACCGCTGGCCCTCACCGCCCTGCGCGTCGAGCCGCAGCAGGTAGCTGCCCTCCGGCCAGTCCTTGGTCTCGACCGTGGTGGTACGGGCCCACCGGGTGCGCACCATCCGGGTCCCCGGGTCCACGGTGTGTTCCGGCTGCCGGGCCCCGGGCAGCGCCTCGGAGCGCCACACCAGCCGGGCGCGGGCGCCCGCGTACCAGCCCATCCGGTAGGCGGACACGGTGAACCGGGGCGCGGTGGTGGACACGTGCAGCCCGAACGACTCGCCGGGCAGGACGCTCACCTTGTCGGCGAACCCCTCGACGGCGCGGGCCGGACCGGGCTTGGTCACGGTCCAGTCGGCGTTCCCGGGCCGGGCGTTCTCCGCCTTGACGTCGAAACCCCGGGGCCCCGCCTTGCCGCCCGCCTTGCCGCTCGGCGCGTTGCTTCCGCCCGCCTTCGCGCCGCCGCCGTCCGGCCCGTCCGCGTCCCCGGTCCCGCAGCCGCCCACCGCCCCGAGTCCGGCCACCGTGGCCGCCCCCGTCGCGAGGGCGAGGAACCGCCGCCTGCCCGCGCCTTCGGCCGCGCCTTCGGGGTCCCCGGGTATGTGCTCCTGATCCATGGGGGCACGTTATGTCACCGTTCGCGCCCCCCTCCGGCCGGGTTCCGCCACCGGGTTCCCCATTACCGTTTTGGTTGCCCCGCAATGGGGCGCCCGGCCTCCGGAGTTGGCATGACTTTCTCCCCCTGTCGATCGCATGGCTTGGGGGGTGGTGTCACCGGCTCCGGAGGCATCGACAGACCGCTGATTAGGGGCATGACCACCGGCCTTTCCGCAGGTCGGGAGGCTCTTCGTAATGTGGATGTGGCGATCGGTGCCGTGGGACGGCCGGGCGACGGGGACGACCGGAGGATGCACGTGATCGAAATCAGCGGCATCGGCGCCTTCCTAGGCCTGGACGTCGGCAAGGGCGAACACCACGCCACCGCCGTCACCCCGGCCGGGAAGAAGGCCTTCGACAAACGGATGCCCAACAGCGAACCCAAGCTCCGCGAGGTATTCGGGAAACTGCAGGCCAAGCACGGAACCGTGCTGGTGGTCGTGGACCAGCCGGCCTCGATCGGAGCTCTGCCACTGGCAGTGGCCCGGGACATGGGCTGCCCGGTGGCCTATCTGCCGGGGCTGACGATGAGGCGGATCGCCGATCTCTATCCGGGCGAGGCCAAGACCGATGCCCGCGACGCGTTCGTCATCGCGGACGCAGCCCGCGTCATGCCCCACACTCTCCGCTCGGTCGACCGCGAAGAAGAGACCATCGCCGAGCTCGAGATGATCGTCGGCTTCGACGACGACCTGGCCGGCGAAGCGACGAGGATCAGCAACCGCCTGCGGGGCCTTCTCACGCAGATCCACCCGTCCCTGGAACGGGTCCTGGGCCCACGAGTCCAGCACCCGGCCGTGCTCAAGCTCCTCAACCAGTTCGGATCCCCGGCCCAGATCCGCAAGGCCGGACGCCGTCGGCTCGTGACGCTGATACGTCCGAAGGCCCCGCGGATGGCGGAGCGTCTCGTCGACGACATCTTCACGGCTCTGGACGAGCAGACCGTCATCGTCCCGGGCACGGACGCGGCCACATTGATTGTTCCCAGCCTCGCCAACTCTCTCCAGGCAGTGCTTGACCAGCGAAAACTCCTCGCCGCTCGGATCGAGGAACTGCTGGAGAACCACCCTCTTTCCAAGGTCCTGACGTCCATGCCGGGGATCGGCGTCAGGACCGGAGCCCGCATCCTCATCGACGTCGGCGACGGATCCAGCTTCCCTTCCGCCGCCCACCTCGCCGCCTACGCCGGCCTCGCCCCAACGACCCGCAGCTCCGGCTCCTCCATCCGCGGCGAACAACCCTCCCGGAGAGGAAACAAGCAGCTCAAACGGGCCTTCTTCCTCTCCGCTTTCGCCGCCCTCGCCGACCCACGATCCCGGGCCTACTACGACAAGAAGATCAGCCAGGGCAAGCACCACACCCAAGCCCTCCTCTGCCTCGCCCGACGACGAGCCGACGTCCTGTTCGCCATGCTCCGAGACGGCACCTTCTACGAACCACAACCCGCCCCATCACCTTGACCAAACCCATAGGGGCACCCCCCCGGGCGTCACGGCAGCCGGTCACCTAGGCTGGCGGCGCACGGGTACACCGCCAACCGGCCCTGGGGGCAAGCGAGATGACACCGAACACCACCGTCCACGACGGCGCTCCGGGACTGGGCGCCGTCCGCCAGCTGTGGCAGCTCCTCGAACCCGTCCACGCCGTCGTCTACTTCGCCCCCGAGTCCTACGAGGAGGCCGCCGCCCTCGGGTACGCCACCGACGACCGCTGGCCGCTGTACTTCGCCTTCCGCGCCGCCCCGCTCGGCGCCGCCGGACCGGAGCTGGTCACCTCCCTCTTCTACAGCTTCAGCCCGTCCATGGTGGAGCGGTACGTCTCCCGGCTCTGGGAGACGGCCCCGCCGGCCGCGGTGCTCGCGGCCCGGGCGGCAGCCACCGACCGGGCCCTGCGCGCCCTGCTCGGCGAGCGCGTCGCCTCGCCCGACCTGGCCGAGGCGGCGGCGCTGGCCCGCCGCGCCGCCGAGGCCGCGGCGACCGCCGGGCGCCCGCTGGCCGCCGCCAACTCCGCCCAGCCGTGGCCCGAGACCCCGCACGCCGTGCTCTGGCAGGCCGCCACGATCCTGCGCGAGCACCGCGGCGACGGCCACCTCGCCGCCCTCCAGGCCCACCGCCTCGACCCGGTCGAGTCCCTCGTCCTGCACTCCGCCGCCGGAGCCGCCCCCGCCGAGGTCTTCGAGAGCCGCCAGTGGTCCCCGGGGCAGTGGAGCGACGGCCGCGACCGGCTGGCCTCCCGAGGGCTGCTCGCCGGGGACGGCGCCGCCACGGGGGCGGGACTGGCCCTGCGCACCTCCGCCGAGAAGCTCACCGACGAACTCGCCGCCGCCCCCTGGTCCGCGCTGAGCCCACAGGAGGTCACCCGGCTCACCGAACTGCTCCTCGCGCCGGTCCTCGACATCGTCGCCGCCGGCCTCCTCCCGCACCAGAGCACGCTGGGCATCGGAATGAAGTACGACTACCAGCCGAGTTGAGTCACGCCCCGGCCGTGCGGAAGGCACGGCCCTCCCACAGGGCCGGGGCTCCTTCGGCCACGAACACCGCCCTGCCGCCACCAAAGACGTTCATGGACGTAGGGTGAGCGGGCAGGAGCTGCTGATCACTCGGCCGGCCGTCCGCCGGTCGACACCGATGAACGCGGAGGAAAGAAACACATGCGCTATCTCCCCCTGGGCAGCTCCGGTCTCCAGGTCTCCGCCGTCGGTCTCGGATGCAACAACTTCGGCGGCCGTCTCGACGCCCAGGCCACCCGCTCCGTCGTGGACGCCGCCCTCGACGCCGGCATCACCCTCCTCGACACCGCCGACATCTACGGCGACCGGGGCGGCTCCGAGAGCCACCTCGGCCAGGCCCTCAAGGGCCGCCGCGAACAGGTCGTCCTGGCCACCAAGTTCGGCTACGACGGCGTCGACATGGGCTACGGTCCCGCCGCCGGCGCCCGGGGCGGCCGCGCCTACATCCGGCGCGCCGTCGAGGAGTCGCTGCGCCGTCTGGTGACCGACCACATCGACCTCTACCAACTGCACAGCCCCGACCCCACCGTCCCCATCGCCGAGACCCTGGCCGCGCTCACCGAACTCGTCGCCGAGGGCAAGATCCGCTACATCGGCCACTCCAACCTCAGCGGCTGGCAGCTCGCCGAAGCCGCCCACGTCGCCCGCGAGACCGGCGCCACCCCCTTCGTCTCGGCGCAGAACGAGTGGTCGCTGCTCCAGCGTTCCGCCGAGCGCGACCTGGTCCCGGCCGCCGAGCACTACGGCGTCGGCGTGCTCCCGTACTTCCCGCTGGCCAACGGGCTGCTCACCGGCAAGATCCGCCGGGGCGCCCCCGTACCGGCCGGGTCCCGGCTCGAAGGGCGCGACGCGTACCTGACCGAGCAGCGCCTGGACGGCGTCGAGGCGCTGGCCGCGCTCGCCGACAAGTACGGCCGCAGCCTGCTGGAGCTGGCCATCGGCTGGCTCTGCGCCCAGCCCGGCTGCGCCTCCGTCATCGCGGGCGCCACCTCAGCCGAGCAGGTACGCGCCAACGCGGCCATCGCCGACCGGCCGCTGGAGCCCGAGCTGCTCGCCGAGATCGAGGCGGCCCCGGCGATCGCGAGGCCCGCGTGACCCACCGGCTGCGCTGCGCCGTCCTGGACGACTTCCAGCAGGCGGCCACCACCCTCGCCGACTGGGCGCCGGTCGCGGACCGGGTGGAGGTGGTGACCTTCCCCGACCACCTCACCGGGGAGGACGAGCTGGCCGCCCGGCTCGCCGCCTTCGACATCGTCGTCACCCTGCGCGAGCGCGTGCCGTTCCCGGCCGGCCTCCTCGACCGGCTGCCCCGCCTGCGGCTGCTCATCGCCAGCGGCATGCGGAACTCGGTCATCGACTACGCCGCCGCCGCGCGGGCCGGGGTGACCGTGTGCGGCACCGGCAGCTCCTCGACCCCGCCCGTCGAGCTCACCTGGGCGCTGCTGCTGGGCCTCGCCCGGGGCATCGTCCCGGAGAACACCGCGCTGCGGGGGCGGGGCCCCTGGCAGAGCACCGTCGGCACCGACCTGCACGGCAGCCGGCTCGGCCTCCTCGGCCTCGGCAAGATCGGCGGCCGGGTGGCCCGGATCGGCCTCGCGTTCGGCATGGACGTGGTCGCCTGGAGCCAGAACCTGACCGACGAGCGGTGCGCGGAGGTGGGCGTCACCCGCGCCGCGTCCAAGGAGGAACTCCTCGCCGGCAGCGACTTCGTCTCCGTGCACCTCGCCCTGGGGGAGCGCACCCGGGGGCTGATCGGGGCCGCGGAACTGGATCTGATGCGCCCGGGCGCGTACCTCGTCAACACCTCGCGCGCGGCCATCGTCGACCAGGAGGCCCTGCTCGGGGCGCTGCGCGAGGGGCGCATCGCCGGTGCGGGCGTCGACGTGTTCGACAGCGAGCCGCTGCCCGCCGATCACCCGATGCGCAGCGCGCCGAGGCTCCTCGCCACGCCGCACCTGGGGTATGTGACACGGGACAACTACGCCACGTACTACGGCCAGGCCGTCGAGGACATCAAGGCGTTCCTCGACGGCGAACCGGTACGCGTCCTGCCCTGAGGGCGCTGAGGTCCTGAGGGCCGTCAGGGCCCTCGGGACCGTCACAGGGCCCCCGGTCAGGACACGATGTCCTTGCGGGCGAAGCCGCGGAAGGCGAGGGCGAAAAGGACCAGGGCGTACGACACCGAAACCGCCGCGCCCTTGACCATCCCGCCCCACTCCAGGTGGGGCTGGAGCGCGTCGGCCCACGCGAACTGCCAGTGCGCGGGCAGGAACTCCCGCCACGACCCCAGCGCGGTCACCGCGTCCAGTACGTTCCCGACGATCGTCAGCCCGACCGCCCCGCCCACCGCGCCCAGCGGCGCGTCCGTGCGGGTCGACAGCCAGAACGCCAGCCCGGCCGTGACCAGCTGGGACACGAAGACGAACGCGACGACCAGGGCGAGGCGCGGCACGGTGTCCGCGGCCGCGAGCGAACCCCCGGCGGGCAGCTTCAGCGGACCCCACCCGTACGCCGCCGTGCCCGCCGCCAGCGCCACCACCGGCAGCAGCACCATCGCCGCCAGGCTGAAGCCGAGCGCCACCACCAGCTTGCTCCACAGCAGCCGGGCCCGAGGGACCGGCGAGGCCAGCAGGTAGCGCAGCGAGGACCAGCTCGCCTCCGACGCCACCGTGTCCCCGCAGAACAGCGCCACCGGCACCACCAGCAGGAACCCGGCCGACACGAACAGGCACGTCGCCGCGAAGTTCGCGCCCGAGGCCGTCGCCGTGTCGATGAGGGTGATCCGGCCGTTCCCGCCGTTCGGGCCGCCGCCGGGCCCGCCGCCCACCGCGAACGCGATCATCAGGACGAACGGGAGCGCGGCCAGCACCCCGCCCATCACCAGCGTCCGCCGCCTTCGCCACTGGCGCAGCGCCTCCACGCGCAGCGGCAGGGTGCGGCTCGCCCGGTAGCCGGGGGCCACCTCCGTCACGGCACTCATGCCGAACCTCCGATCAGGGTGAGGAACGCGTCCTCCAGCCGGCGGTGCGGCCCCACCGCGGACACCGGGACCTCCAGCCGTACGAGTTCGGCGATCAGGCTCTCGGCCGTCGCGCCCTCCAGCCGTACCAGCAGCCCGTCATCGGCCGCCGCCACGGAGCCCACGCCCTCCAGCGCCGCCACCTTCTCGGCGGTCGTCTCGTCCACCGGCCGGGCCAGTGTCACCAGCAGGGTGTCCCCGCCGCCCGTGATCTCCGCGACCGCGCCCGCCCGCACCAGCCGGCCGCGGTCCATGACCACGAGGTGGGTGCAGGACTGCTCGACCTCCGACAGCAGGTGGCTGGAGACGATGACCGTCCGCCCGCCCGCCGCGTACCGGATCATCACGTCGCGCATCTCCCGGATCTGCGGCGGGTCCAGACCGTTCGTCGGTTCGTCGAGGATCAGCAGATCGGGCATCCCGAGCATGGCCTGCGCGATCGCGAGCCGCTGCCGCATGCCCTGCGAGTACGTGCGCACCGCGCGCTCCAGCGCGTCGCCGAGCCCGGCGATCTCCAGGGCCTCCGCCAGGTGCGCGTCCTCGGCCGGACGCCCGGTGGCCCGCCAGTACAGCTCCAGGTTGGCGCGGCCCGTCAGGTGCGGGAGGAATCCGGCGCCCTCCACGAACGCCCCGACCCGCGACAGCACCGGCGCCCCGGCCCGTACCGCGTGCCCGAACACCCGGATCTCCCCGGCGTCCGGGGAGATCAGCCCCATCAGCATCCGCAGCGTGGTGGTCTTGCCCGCGCCGTTGGGCCCGAGCAGGCCCAGTACCTGCCCCTTCTCCACCCGGAACGACAGGTCCCGCACCGCGTACCGGTCCTGTGCCCTCGCGTACTTCTTCGTCAGGCCGGTGATCTCCAGCGGTACGTCGGCCCGTGCCGGGTCCGGCGCCGGTACGCGGCCCCGCGCCCCCGCGCGGCCCCGCCCGGGCCGCCGGATCCCCAGCAGGGCCGCGGCCAGCGCCGCCGCGCCCAGCGGCAGTCCCCAGGTCCAGGCGGGCAGCCCGGCGGCCGCCGTCCGCACGTCCTCGGCGACGGGCACCGCGAGGGGGCCCTCCACCGCGACGGTGTAGGTGGCCGGGGCGGCCGGCGAGGCGTAGCCGAGGTCGGTGGCGGCCACGACGAGGCGCAGCCGGTGCCCGGCCTCGACGGCGTGGTCGATCGCCGGGAGCCGCAGCGCGACGGTGGCGCCGTTGCCGGCGTTCTCCACCCGTACCGGGGCGACCAGCTGACTGGGCAGCACCTGCTGCCGCCCGTCGGGGCCGACATCGTACACCTTGCCGAAGAGGACGGCCGATCCGTCCGCGGCCGTCGACCTCACCTTCAGGGTGACGGTCGGGGTCCCGGTGATCCGCAGACCGGCGGGCAGCGGCGCCGACTCGAACCGGGCGTTCTGCCCAGGGAAGTCCAGCGAGAGCCCCGCGCCGAACGCGGCGAGCTGGCCGCCGATGCCGGGCAACGCGGACAGGGCGGGCGGGGTGGCGCCGGCCGGATTGGCGAAGGTCTGCTCCCGGCCGGTCAGCGCGATCGGGTGCGGGCCGGAGGTGAGCCCCGGGTACCGCTCGCCCGTCGCGCCGCGCAGCTGGACCTCGCCGTCGGTGGAGTCGATGCCTCCGGAGCGCGAGACGCGGAACGCCGGGCCGGTGGCGGCCTTCTCGTCGCCCTTGAGGTAGTGGTCGAACCAGGACGTCACCCGGGCCTGGGTCCGGCCGGACTCGCGCATTCCGCCGTCGTGTCCGCCGGCCGCCCAGTCCACGGCGACGGGCGCGCCGTTCGCCGCGATCGCCCGGGCCATCGCGTCGGCCTGGCCGAGCGGGAAGAGGGAGTCGTCCTGGCCCTGCACGATGAGGGTGGGCACCTTGATCCGGTCGCCGACCGCCGACGGGCTGCGCTTCTCCAGCAGCTCGCGGGCTTCGGCGTCGGGCTTCCCGGCCACCGCGACCCGCTCGTACATGGCGCACAGCTCAGGTTCGAAGCGCCCGCAGCCGGTGGCCGCGGGCGCACCGGGGCGGGCGTCCCGGCCGTCTTGGCTCTCGGGGGCGGGCGCGGACGGCTGAAGGCCTTCCGCGGCGCCGGTCGTGAAGAAGATGCCGGTCCAGAGCTTCTTGAAGACGCCGTCCGGGAAGAGCGAGTCGGCGAGGTTCCAGTACGAGATCTGCGGGGCGATCGCGTCCACCCGCCGGTCGTAGCCGGCGGCGAGCAGCGACACCGCGCCGCCGTAGGAGGCGCCGGAGACGCCGACGCGCGGATCGCCGTCCGCGTCGAGCCGCACCTCGGGCTGCCGGGCGAGCCAGTCGATGAGCCGGGAGACGTCCTTGACCTCCCGCTCGGGATCGTTCAGCCCGATCCGGCCGCCGGAGCGGCCGAAGCCGCGGGCGGACCAGGTCAGGACGGCGTACCCGTCCCGGGCCAGTTGCTCGGCCTGCGCGCGGGTCTCCTCCTTGCTGCCGCCGAAGCCGTGCCCGAGGAGGACGGCGGGACGTTTCGCCCCGTCGGCGACGCCCGCGCCGGAGGCGGTGAAGTACGAGGTGTCGATCGCGGCGCCGGGCATGTCGAGCACGCGGTCCTGGCGGTGCACGGCCGGGGCGTCGCCGGCCGCGGCGGTGGCCGTCAGCGTGCCGGCCCCCGCGACGACGGCGAGGGCGGCCGCGCCGGCCAGCAGGCGGCCGCGGCGGCGCCGGGGAAGTCGGAGCTTCATGTGGAAACCCTAGTCGCAGGGCCCGCCCCGCCCGAGCGTCCCCAGGCGGAAGTCCGCGACCTCCTCAGGGCGTACACCGCAGGCCCGGAATACCGCACCCGCGGTACGCCGACCGGCGGGGTCGTCCGAACCGTGTGGCCGCCGGCGGGCGGTGGCGGGTGGCAGGCGGCAGGATGGCGGCATGCTGCTCGCCGAGGTCGCGCGCGTGTCGGCGGAGGTCGCCGGGACCTCCGCCCGGTCCCGCAAGACCGCACTGCTCGCGGAGCTGTTCGCCGCCGCGCCCCCCGACGAGGCCGGGCTGGTGATCGCGTACCTGGCCGGGCGCCTCCCGCAGGGCCGGCCCGGCATCGGCTGGCGGGCCCTCGCCCGGGAGGTCCCACCGGCCGGGGAACCCACCCTCGGCGTCGGCGCCGTCGACGCGGCCGTCACCGAGCTGGCCGCCGTCGCGGGGCCGGGCGCGCAGGCCGGGCGGCGCCGGATCCTGGACGCCCTGCTGGGCGCGGCCACCGCCCCCGAGCAGCGGTTCCTGCGCAGCCTGCTCTCCGGCGAGGTGCGCCAGGGCGCGCTGGACGCGGTGGCCCTGGAGGGCGTGGCCGCGGCCGCCGGGGTACCGGCCACCGCACTGCGCCGGGCGGTGATGCTGGACGGCTCGCTGCCCCGGGTGGCGGCGGCCGTACTGGCCGGGGGCGAGGGGGCCCTGCGCACGGTCACCCTGCGCGTGGGCCGGCCCGTACAGCCGATGCTGGCGGGTTCCGCCAAGTCGGTGGCCGAGGCGCTCGCCGCGCTCGGGCCGTGCGTGCTGGAGGAGAAGCTCGACGGCATCCGGGTGCAGGTGCACCGCGACGGCGACGACGTACGGGTGTACACGCGCTCCCTCGACGAGATCACCGACCGGCTTCCGGAGGTGGCCGACCTGGCGCGGGCGCTGCCCGGTGACGCGTTCATCCTCGACGGGGAGGTGATCGGGCAGGGCGCGGACGGCCGCCCGGTGCCGTTCCAGGAGATCGCGAGCCGGGTCGGCTCCCGGGTGGACGTCGCGGCCGCCCGGCAGACGCTGCCGGTGGCCCCGTACTTCTTCGACGTCCTCGCCGCCGGCGGCGAGGTGCTGCTGGACCTGCCGGTCCACGAGCGGTACGCGACGCTCGCCGCCCTCGTTCCGGAAGCCTCGCGCGTCCGTCGGCTGGTGGTGGCGGACCCGGCGGCGCAGGCGGCCGAGGCCGAACGCTTCTGGGCCGACACCCTGGCCCGGGGCCACGAGGGGGTGATGGCCAAGGGCCTCGACTCCGCCTACGCGGCCGGCCGGCGCGGCAAACACTGGCTGAAGGTGAAACCGGTGCACACCCTGGACCTGGTGGTGCTCGCCGCCGAATGGGGGCACGGCCGCCGCACCGGACTCCTGTCCAACCTGCACCTGGGCGCCCGCGCCGCCGACGGCACCTTCGCCATGCTCGGCAAGACCTTCAAGGGGCTCACCGACGAGATGCTGCGCTGGCAGACGGAGCGGCTGCGCGAACTGGCGGTCGAGGACGACGGCTTCACCGTCCGGGTCCGCCCGGAACTGGTCGTCGAGATCGCCTACGACGGCCTCCAGCGCTCCACCCGCTACCCCGCCGGAGTGGCCCTCCGCTTCGCCCGCGTCCTGCGCCACCGCCCGGACAAAACCGCCCCCGAAGCGGACACGGTGGCCACCGTCCTGGCGGCCCACCCGGGTTTGCCTCAGAGGCAAGGGAGATTGCCAGGCGGGCAAGATTCTGGCTCAATCGGGGTATGACACCCGGATCCGACGAAGACGCCGGGGCAGCGGCGCACGAGCTGCCCACCGTGGCCCCGCAGCTGCGGGACCTGCGGCGGCGGGCCGGCCTCACGCTGGAGGCCGCCGCCACGCGGTCCAGGCTTTCGCCCGCCCACCTGTCACGGCTGGAGACCGGCCGGCGCCAGCCCTCGCTGCCGCTGCTGCTCGGTCTCGCCCGCACCTACGGTACGACGGTCTCGGAGCTGCTCGGGGAGACCCCGGCCGTGGCCGATCCCATCGTACGCGCCGGTGGTCCGGGGGCACGGGAGGCCGACGGGTGGACGTACTGGCAGGCCGGCGGCTCCGGGCGCGGGATGCAGGCGCTGCGCGTGCACGTCCCGCACGGGCGCAGTCAGGGCGAGCTGGTCCGCGTCCATCCCGGCGAGGAGTGGCTCCACGTCCTCAAGGGGCGGCTGCGGCTGCACCTGGGGGAGGCCGAGCACCTGCTGGAGCCGGGGGACAGCGCGCACTTCGACTCGCTCACCCCGCACCGGATCGGCGCCGCCACGGCCCAGGGGGCCGACCTGCTGTTCGTCCACACGCTGCTGCAGAGCAGCCTCGCCGGGCTGTGTCTCGGCGGCTCGACCACGACCACCAACCAGCACCGTCCGTAACTCCGTAGCTCCGTAGCTCCGTAGCCCCGTAGCCCCGAGGAGAGAGCATGTCCGTGGATTCCGCAGAGCCCGTGTCCGACCCCGCCGTGCAGGCCGGGGAGCCCGCCGCGCCGGGCGTGCGCAAGCGCATCGAGTCGAAGTTCCCGCGCGGTCTGGTCATCCGGCTGATCGCCTACCTGTTCGTGGGCCACCTCTTCGCCTTCTTCGTCTACCTGTTGTTCGTCCTGGGCGGCCAGAACCAGTGATCCCCGGGGCCCGCGCGGCCCGGCCGGCCCGGACCGCGCCGGACCCAGCCCAGCACCAGCACCGACGCCACCGCCGCGAACGCGCACCAGGTGGAGGCGAACTCCAGCCGCCACAGGGCCGCGCAGACCACCGCCCCGGCGGCCAGCACCGCCCCCAGCCGCCGTAGCTCCCGGTCCCCGGAGAGCAGCAGCGCGCCCAGCGTGGCGAAGAGGTAGCCCGCGAGCACCAGCGGGGCGTACGGGACGGCCACCCCGTACCCGATCGTGTGGCCCCGGACCTCGGCGTCCACCGGCCGGGTCGCCAGGCAGTACGCGAGCACGGCGGCGGTCGCGAGCCCGACGGTCCCCACAGCACGCGACGGGCCCGCGGCGCGGCCGCGAGCAGCACCCCGAACGCCACCCACACGGGCAGCACCGGCAGCGCGATCACCGCCCAGGCCGTACTGGCGGGGCCGCAGCCGCCGCCCGCGTTCCAGACGGCCGCCTCCACCAGCTGGTGTGCGCCCAGCAGCAGCGGAAGCGCCGCGACGGGCAGGTCCCGGGCCCGTCGCACGCGCAGCACGCACACCACCCCGACGGCGGTGATGACCGTACCCGCCGCCAGATCGGCCGTCGCGCTCCAGCACATGCGCCGCGCCCGCGCTCACGCCGTCCCGGCGCTCACACCGAGGCGGGGGGTTCGAGCGGCGGGGCGCTCACCCCGCAGTGCATGTGGCACTGCGGATGGCAGGCCGCGGGCGAGGAATTGCGTACGGTCGCCCACGCCAGGACGGAGCCGAGCACCAGGATCCCCGCACACCAGGGCATGGCCCGCCCGAAGGCCGCGTCGAACTCGGTCGCCGAGCGGTACGACTCGGGTCCCATTCCGGCCAGCAGCGGCAGCGCCGCCACCGCGAGCAGTCCGGCGGCGCGCGCGGCCGCGTTGTTGACCCCGCTGGCCAGGCCCGCCCGGCCGGGGTCCACCGAGGCCAGTACGGCGGCCGTCAGCGGCGCCACCAGGGCCACCATCCCCATTCCCATCACCAGCAGCGCGGGCAGCACGTCCTGGACGTACGAGGCCTGCGGCCCCACGCGCAGCATCAGCAGCATTCCGGCCGCGCACAGCAGCGGCCCCACGGTGAGCGGGATCCGCGGCCCGATCCGCTCCGCGAGCTCGCCCGAGCGGGCGGACAGCAGCAGCATCAGGCCGGTGGTCGGCAGCAGCGCGGCGCCGGCGGCCAGCGCCGAGTAACCGGCGACCACCTGGAGCTGGAGCACGACCAGGAAGAAGAACCCGCTGAACGCCGCGTACACGCACAGGGTGACCAGGTTGACGGCGGTGAACTGGCGGGAGGCGAAGATGTCCGGCGGCACCATCGGATCGGCCCGCCGCCGCTCGACGAGGACGAAGACGGCGCCCAGGACGACGCCGAGGACGGCCGCGGCGATGATCAGCGGAGATCCGGACCGGGCCTCGATCAGCGCGTAGGTGACCAGGGACAGGGACGACGCGGCCAGCAGCGCTCCGGCCACGTCGAAGCTCCCGTGCGCCTGCGGGTCCCGCGATTCCGGTACGTGCCGCAGCGCCACCGGCACGCACACCGCGGCCAGCGGCACGTTCAGCAGGAACACCCAGCGCCAGCCGGGCCCGTCCACGAGCCAGCCGCCGAGGAACGGCCCCACAGCCGCGCCGACGCCGCCGAGCCCCGACCACAGCCCGATCGCGCGGCCCCGGTCGTCGGGGTGGATCGAGCCCTGGATCAGCGCGAGCGAACCGGGCGTGAGCAGCGCCCCGCCGACGCCCTGGAGGGCGCGGGAGGCCACCAGCACCCCGGCGTTCGGGGCGATGCCGCACAGCAGCGAACCCACGGCGAACCACACCACGCCGAGGACGAAGATCCGCCGCCGCCCGAACCGGTCGCTGAGCGCGCCGCCGACCAGGATCAGCCCGGCGAGGGTCAGCAGGTAGGCGTTGACCGTCCACTGGAGCACCGCGAGATCGGCGCCGAGGTCCTCGCCGATCCGGGGGAGGGCGACGTTGACGACGGTGGAGTCGAGCAGCGCCATGCTCGACCCGAGCACCGTGGTGAGCAGGATCCAACGACCCCGGGCGGAAGCGATCCGGACGGCGGGCGGGGCGGCGGGCGCCGGGATGGTCATGTCTTCAGCCTCGCCCGGCCGCCCGCCGAGGGCCACCCGGCCGCGCCGCGCCACGGCGTCCCGGGCCGGGGTGCGGCGTTCCGTGGCCGTGGCGGGTTCCAGATCGGCTCAATTGGCCCCCTTGTAATGAGCATGACCCCTCGATCACCATGACCCGCGCACGTCACGCATGCCCGTTCCGTCCGTTCCGCACAACCTGCACACGGCGTACGAGGAGACCACACGTGGCCCGAAGCACCAGACGACGATCCTTACGCGCGGCCGTCGCCGCCCTCAGCTCCGTCCTGCTCTTACCCATCGGCGCGGGCGTCGCCGCGGCCGCGCCGGAGCCCGGCCCCACGCCCAGTGCGGCCGAGCGCAAGATCGAACCCAAGCTGCGCGCCCAGCTCGACGACTCCGCGAAGGCCGTCTTCTGGGTCTATCTGGACAGCGCCGCCGACCTCTCGGCGGCGGGGAAGCAGAAGACCCGCGCGGCCAAGGCAGAAACGGTTCTGCGCACCAAGAAGGAGCACGCCGCGCGCAGCCAGGCCGAGGTCATCAAGGCCCTGGACGGAGCGAAGGCCGAGTACACCTCGTACTGGATCGTCAACGCGGTCCGCGTCGTCGGCAGCGAGAAGCTCGCCGGCACGCTCGCGCAGCGCCCCGAGGTCTCCCGGATCGACGCCGACGACAAGGTCGCCCTCCCCAAGCCCGCCGAGGGCAAGCGGGAGAAGGCCGCCGCCGACGCCGTCGAGTGGAACATCGACCGGATCAAGGCCCCCCAGGTGTGGGAGCAGCTCGGCGTGCGCGGCGAGGGCATCGTCGTCGCCAACATCGACAGCGGCGTGGACTACACCCACCCGGCGGTGAACAACCAGTACCGCGGCAAGAACGCCGACGGCTCGTACGACCACAACTACAACTGGTTCGACCCCGGTGGCGTCTGCGCCTCGGCCGCGCCCTGCGACAACAACGACCACGGCACCCACACCATGGGCACGATGGTCGGCGACGACGGCGGCGCCAACAAGATCGGTGTCGCGCCCGGCGCCAAGTGGATCGCCGCCAAGGGCTGCGAGACCGGCTCCTGCTCCGAGGCCTCCCTCCTCGCCTCCGGACAGTGGATCGTCGCCCCGACCGACCTGAACGGCCAGAACCCGCGCCCCGACCTCGCCCCGCACATCGTGAACAACTCCTGGGGCAGCGCGGCGCACGACGAGTGGTACCAGCAGATCGTCGACACCTGGCGCGCCGCCGGCATCTTCCCGGCCTTCTCCAACGGGAACTCCGGCCCGAGCTGCGCCACCAGCGGATCGCCCGGCGACTACGCGAGTTCCTACAGCTCCGGCGCCTTCGACATCAACAACGCGATCGCCCCGTTCTCCTCGCGCGGCGCGGGCCCCGGCGGCATCGTCAAGCCGAACATCGCGGCGCCCGGCGTGAACGTCCGCTCCTCCGTCCCCGGCGGCGGGTACGAGGCCTTCTCCGGCACCTCGATGGCCTCCCCGCACACCGCGGCCACCGTGGCCCTGCTCTGGTCCGCCGCCCCCGCCCTCGAAGGCGACGTCGCGCAGACCGAGTCGCTGCTCGACGGCACCGCGCTGGACACCGACAGCAGCCAGTGCGGTGGCAACGCCGCCGACAACAACGTCTTCGGCGAGGGCCGGCTCGACGCGCTGGCCGCCGTGAACGCCGCCCCGCGCGGGGCGATCGGCGCCCTCGGCGGCACCGTCCGCGCCGGCGGCGAGCCGGTCGCCGGTGTGAAGATCACCGCCCACGGTCCCATCGACCGTACGGTGACCACGGCCGCCGACGGCTCGTACCGCTTCGGCTCCCTGTCCGTCGGCGAGTACGCGCTGACCGCGTCCAAGTTCGGCTACGGGCAGCAGGCGGCGACGGCGACGGTGACCGAGAACGCCACCGCCACCGGCGACTTCACCCTCACCCAGGCCGCCTCCGGCAAGCTCACCGGCACGGTCTCCTCCGCCGCCGGTCCCGCCGCCGGCGCCGTCGTCACCATCGCGGACACCCCGGTGACCGCGACCGCCGACGCGCAGGGCCGCTTCGAGGTCACGCTGCCGCACGGCACGTACGACGTGAACGCCACCCACGCCTCCCGCTGCGTCACCGGTGGCACGGCCAAGGTCACCGTCGCCGGGGACGCCACGGTCGCGGTCAGCCTGCCCGAGCGCACCGACGGCTACGGCTACGCCTGCGCCACCGCGAGCGGCGCCGCGTACCCGGCGGGGGACCGGCAGCTCGCGCTGACCGGCGACAACACCACCGAGCGCGTCGGCCTGCCGTTCCCGCTGCCGCTGTACGGAAAGACGTACGGCCAGGCGTGGATCGGCACCAACGGCACCGTCAGCTTCGGCGGCAACAACACCGGTGACATCAACGGCGACCTGCCGAGCACGGCCACGCCCAACGCGGCCCTGTACCCGTTCTGGGACGACCTGGTCGTCGGCGCCCCCGGCAGCGGCTCGGGCGTCTTCACCGCGGTCACCGGCACCGCGCCGCACCGGCGGTACGTGATCGAGTGGCGCGACGTGGCGCACTGGTCGGCGCAGACCGACAAGTTCTCCTTCTCGGCGGCCATCGGCGAGGACGGCACCGTCACCTACCACTACAAGGGGACGGGCGGCACCGGGATCAAGGGCGGCTCCACCGCCACGGTCGGCGTGGAGAACGCCACCGGCACCGACGCCTTCAAGTACTCCTTCAACACCCCGGTCATCACGGACGGCCTCTCCATCGGCTTCCGGACCACCAAGAGCGGCGTGGTCACCGGCCAGGTGCTCGACGCCAACGACGGCAAGGGCATCGAGGGCGCCACGGTGACCGTCGGCACCGGCGACGCCGCGGTCTCCGCGACCACGGCCGCGGACGGCGCCTACGTCGTCCAGAGCCCGTCCGGCTCGCGGCAGGTCTCCCTGACCGCGGCCCAGTACGAGTCCGGCTCGGCCACCGTCGACGTCAAGGCGGCGGACGTCACCTCGGTGATCCGCTCCCTGCGCACCGGCAAGGTCACCGCCTCCACGCCGGGGGTGGAGGTCGTCCTCCCCGCCGACCAGAAGCGCACCCGCACCCTCGACCTCACCAACCCGGGCCTCGGCACGGACTTCACGGTGGCCGAGGACGCTGCCTGGCTGACGGCCACCCCGGCTGCCGGGAACCTGCCGACCGGAGGCAAGGCCGCGGTCGCCCTGGCAGTGGACACCACCGGGCTGGCCGCAGGCGCCGTCCTGACGGCCGACCTGAAGATCACCTCGGCCAGTGGCCGCGCCCCCGTGCTCACCGTGCCCGTCAAGGTCGTGGTCCCGCGCTACCAGGTCGCCCTGGACGCGGGCTCCGACTACGCGGCCACGGACGCGCTCGGCGACGGCTGGTCCCCGGACCGCAAGTACAAGGCCGGCTCGTACGGCTACCAGGGGAACTCCTCCGTACAGTCCACCGGTCGCACCATCGCCGGCACGGACGACCAGCGGCTGTTCCGCAACGCCCGTGAGGGCATGTACGAGTACCGCTTCGACAACGTCCCGAACGGCACCTACACGGTGGAGCTGGGCTTCGCGGAGCTCTCCGCCGCCAAGCCGAACAAGCGCGTCTTCGACGTCATGGCCGAGGGCACGCAGGTGCTGCCGTCCCTGGACATCGCGCTGGAGGCGGGCTCGTCGTACAAGGCCCTGACCCGTACGTACACGGTCACGGTCACCGACGGGGTGCTCAACATCCGCTTCGTCACGCACAGCGGGTTCGGCAAGCCCCTGCTGAACACCCTGCGGGTGACGGACCGGCCCGACAAGAGCTGATCGCACGTCCGGGGGCGGGGCGTCTTCGGGCGCCCCGCCCCCGCGGCGTTCCGCCCCCCGTACCGTCTCCCCGTACCGGCATCCGGGTGGCGGGCCGCGACTTCGCCGCGACGCGCGCGGGGACGGCCGCCGGGCGTGGCTAGCGTCGTCGACCATGACGCCGCACAGCGACGAGGCCCTGTACGCGAAGGTGAGCTCCGCCGGCCCGGGCGCCTTCTGGGCGCTCGGAGGACCCGAAGGGCTCCAGGCCCGCTCCGCTGCCAGTACCGACGCCGCCAGCACCGACGCCGACGCCGACGCCGTCCACGATGTCGCGGGGCTCATGCCCGTGCTCGCCCTCTGGCCCGTGATCGGGTGCCTCGTGGACCGGGGCGAGCTCTCCCTGCACACCCCGCTCACGGCGCACGGGCCCACCACCCACCAGCTCCTCACGCGCGGGGCCGCCGACGGCCTGCCCGACCTGGTCCCGTTCGTCGAGGGGCTCTGCGGCGCCCCGGTCGCCGACTGCGCCGCCGAGCTGGTCTGGCGCCCGCTCGGAATGACCCGCACCGCCACCGGCCCCGACGGGACCCTGCGCGCACCGCTCGCCGACCTCGGCCGGTTCCTGGGCCACCTGCTCTCCCCGGCGGACCACCCCGTCCCCCGGGCCTGGACGGCCGAGTCCCTGCGGATCCGCACCGGTGAACTCACCCCCGCCCGGGGCCTGCTCTGGCACCCCGGCCCGTACGGCGTCTGGTCGTACGGAGACGGCCCGAGCCTGTGGATCTCGCCCCGGCACAGCCGCTGGGCGGCGCTGGTCCCGGGGCGCGGCGACGCCGGCTCCGCCGCCCTGCGCACGGCCTTCCGCGAGGCCGTTTTCGCCGGTGACGCCGCTGAGGCGGCCGCCGTCGTGCGATCGTGACGGCCATGACGAAGATCTCGGGCAAGGAACGTGACGTACCCGAACCGCAGAGCCCGTGGGACGAGATCTCCCCGGGCCTCTGGATGGGCGGGCACGTGTGGAACGACCCCGCCGGGGAGCCGCGGCCCGTCGTGGTGGCGGACGAGTTCGACCTGGTCATCAGCCTGTTCACCCGGTCCGGCCACGGGCCGGGCCCGGGCACCGAGCACCTGGTCGCCGAGATGCCCGACGCCGTCCTGACGGCCGGCCAGCTGCACACCGTCGGGGGGCTCGCCCGCGCCGCCTCCCGCGCCCTCGACGCCGGCCGCACGATCCTGGTGCGCTGCCACTCGGGCTACAACCGCTCCGGGCTCGTCGTCGCCCAATGCCTCGTGGAGCGCGGTCTCGCACCCGCCGAGGCCATCGCGCTCATCCGGCGGCGGCGCTCCCCGTGGGCCCTGCACAACGCGGTGTTCACCGCCTATCTGGCCGCCGGTCTGGACGCGTCCGCCCAGCTCACGGAGCTCGACCCGCTCCGGTAGGGGATCCCCCGCGCCGCTCGGAGCGCGGACCCCCCAAGATCGACGTACGGTGATCCCGTTGTCACCGACCGTTGATTTCCGGCTGCGCGGAGGTACAGGGATGCGCACGGTCCAGGAGGCCGCTCCCGAGGGCGCCGACAGGGCGGTTCCGGCATGACCGGGTCAGGGGCCGGGTCGGGGGCCGGAGCTGGAGCCGGGGCCGCGGCCGGGTCAGGGGCCGCGCCGGGGGCCGGTCGTGGCGCGGCGCGGACGGCCGGCGTGCGAACGGCCGTCGCCCCGTACGCGCCGCCGGCCCGCGCCGGGCGGGCCGAGTCCGTACGGGCCCTCGCCGCCCGGGCGCTGTCCGCCCGCGCCCTCCCCGGCTTCGCCCGGCCGCGCGCGGCGCACACCTACGCGGCCGCCCTGCGCGACCTGCGGGAACGCCACGGCGGCGCGCCCGTCCTGGTACGCGGCCCCTCCGGGCCCGTCCTCGTCATCCTCGACCCGCAGGACATGCGCCGCTTCTACGCCGAACCCGTCAACGTCCTCGCCCCCGACCCGTGCGCACCCGGCGGGGAACGGCGCCGCGTGGGCGCCGAGGTGCTGGCCGCCGGGGCCCCCGTCCACCCCTCCCACGGACCGTTCCTCGCCGCCCTCGCCGAGGAGGCCCGGCTGCTCACCGCCACCGGCACCCTGCGGCTCGCCACCGCCCGCCGGGCGGTGGCCCGCGCCGGACGCCGGATCGTCCTCGGGGACGCGGCCGCCGGGGACGAGGAACTCGCCGGCTGGCTGCGCCGGCTGCGGGGCGAGGGCGACGCGATGGGGCCGCGCCCGACGCGGGCCCGGGCCGTGCGCGCCGTCCACGAGCGGGCCACCGCCCGGATCGCGCGGTACGCGGCCCACGCCGAACCGCACACCCTCGCCGGGCTCGCCCGCCGGGCGGCGGCCGGCCCCGACGACCTCGCCGGGCAGGCGTACCGCTGGCTGCGCGCCATGGACACCGTCCCCGCGACGCTGCTGCGCACCCTGCTGCTCCTCGGCGCCCACCCCGGCGAGCAGGAGGCGGCCGGCGCCGAGGCCCGGGCGGGCGGCGGCGAGCCGGGGGAACTGCCCCGGCTGCGGGCCTGCGTACGGGAGACCCTGCGGCTCTACCCGGTGGTGCCGGACCTGATCCGGGTCACCCGGGCCACGACCGAGTGGCGGGGGGTGCGCTACCCCGCCGGGACCTCGGTGCTGCTGCCCGCGCTGTTCCACCAGCGGGACCCCGAACACGTACCGGCCGCGCACGCGTTCGTGCCGTGCCGGTGGAGCGACCGCGGCGCCGACCGGGACATCCGGATGGCCCCGTTCGGCCACGGCGCCGGCCGCTGCCCCGGCGACCAGCTCGGGCTGCTGGTCACCGCCGCGCTCTGCGCCGAGGTGCTGCGCGGCCACCGCGTCACCGGGACCCGGCCGGTCCTCGACCCGCTCGGGCCCCTGCCCGCGACCCTGGACCCCCAGGGCATCCGGCTCACGCTCACCCGCCGCTGACGATCCGTGAGGAACCCATGCCCGACGCCGTGACGTCCCTCCCCGCCGAACCGGACGCCGACCAGCTCGACGCCCTGTGCCGGGAGCTCGCCGAGGCCGCCGACGCCGTCGGCGAGGCGGCCCGGTACGCCTCCGAACTGGCCCTCGGGAGCCGCCTGCCGGTCTCGGCGCTGGGGTGGGGCGGCCGGGGCCGCCGGGCCGGAGGCGGGCGGCTCGCCTGGCGGACCCTGCTGCGCACCCTCACCGATCCGGCGGGGCTGGGCTGGGCGCTGCGCGGGCGCGGGGTGGCCCGGGCCGGTCGGCTCGCCGGAGTCCTCGCGGGCCGTGAGAGCCTCGCCGTCAGCATGGCCGTCTGCGGGCTCAGGACCAGGATCCGGGCGGCGCGCGCCGGGTTCCCCGGGCCGCCGGCGGACCCGGACGCCGCCGCCATCCTCACGGCGGCCGAACAGGGCCGGCAGGGCGACGCGGTGCGGTTGTTCCGCGCGGCGATGCGCGAGAAGGGCGCCGAGCACGCCTTCGGGATCCTGACGCCGTCCTTCGCGGACATCCTGGCCTGGAACGCGCTGACCGACGGGAACCCGTTCAACGACCACGCCGGATGGCAGGTGGCCACCGGCCGGGCGATGACCGCCGAGCCGCTGCTCGGCCTCGGGGCCGCCTGCCGGGCCTTCTTCGACCGCGGTCCGGGCCCGGGCCCGGGCCGCGACCCCGGCCGGGAGGACTCCCCGCCGTGACCACCCCGCCCCGGCGCTCCCGCCGGCCCGTGCTCCCTGGAGGGGCCCCGTGACCCACCTTCCCGATGCCCCCCGGCGCCGCCCGCACCCGCGCACGGATCCGGCCGGCCCGGCCGAGGGGCTGCGCGGGCACGCCGCCGCCCTGTGCTCGCACGCCGCGCGGCTGCGGCTGGCCGCCGCCGAACTGGACTGGGAGGGCCCGGAGGCGGAGGCCCTGCGCGCGGAGGTCTCGGCCCTCGCCTCCCGGTGCGCCGCCGCGGCGAACGGCCTGCGCCTCGCGGCCGCGCGGCTCGGGCCGCCGACCCGGCCGCACCGGTCGGCGTACGAACCGTGCTGACGCCGCGCCATGCCCGTCACCTTGTCCGGTGCCGCTTTGCGTACGACCAGGTCACCGCGGTCATCAGGGCGGGAATCGCGAACAGCGGGGCGAAGGTGAGCCACCAGAGCGTCAGTGCCGTGTCGCTCGACATGTACGTCCGGCTTTCGACGGTGAAAGCGACCACGAGTTGCCACAGCGCCACCAGGACCAGGACGCCCGAGGCGGTCCAGGCCAGCGTGGCGAGGGCCCGGGGGCGCAGCGGCCGCCACCGGTCAGTGACGAGCAGCAGCGGAAACAGGGCGGCCACCTCGGAAAGGACGGAGAGGCAGACGACGTACGCGACGCCCCATCCCGGGATGTCGAAGACGTCGCGCAGCACCTGGTCGCTGTAGCCCACGTACACACCGCAGGCCATGGCGATGCGCCACAGGCCGGACGGGACCGCGCAGAGGGCCATGGCGTGGGCGGCGCGGCGAGCCCAGACGGGCACGGGTGCGAAGGCGGGGAGGGGAGCGTCGGCTGTCGTCATGCCGTACATGCTGGCTTCGGCCACGGCAGCCGCACATCGTCCGCCACGGCGGGCCGTCTCCCCCTGTTGGGGGACGGCCCGCCCTCTGAGGGAGGACCTGAAGAGGCCGGGGGCTGGACGGGGGGCTAGACGACCAGGGAGAGGAGGAGGACGAATCCCAGGCCGGCCACGGAGATGATGGTCTCCATCACCGACCAGGTCTTCAGGGTCTGACCCACGGTCATCCCGAAGTACTCCTTGACCAGCCAGAACCCGGCGTCGTTGACGTGGCTGAAGAACAGCGAGCCCGCCCCGATGGCCAGGACCAGCAGCGCGGTCTCGGTGGTCGACGTGCCCGCCGCGAGGGGGGCCACCAGGCCGGCCGCCGAGATCGTGGCCACCGTCGCCGAGCCGGTGGCCAGCCGGATGGCCACCGCGATCAGCCAGGCCAGCAGCAGGGCCGGGACGGCCCAGTTCTTCGACAGCTCCAGGATCATCTGGCCGACGCCCGCGTCGATCAGGGTCTGCTTGAAGCCGCCGCCCGCGCCCACGATCAGCAGGATCCCGGCGATCGGCGCCAGGGACTTCTCCACCGTGGCCGAGATCCGCTCCCGGGTGAACCCGGCGGCCCGGCCCAGGGTGAACATGCCCACCAGCACCGCCGCGAGGAGCGCGATCAGCGGGGAGCCCGCCACGTCCGTGACCCGCTGCACCGGATGGGCGGGGTCGTCGACAACGATGTCGACCAGGGCCTTGACCAGCATCAGCGCCACCGGCAGCAGCACGGTGAAGACGGTCGCCCCGAACCGGGGACGGTGCTCCGGCGCGGCCGGGGGACGCGGCGGGGCGAGCTGCTCCGGCGCCGGGATGTCCACCCAGCGGGCCGCGTAACGGGAGAACAGCGGCCCCGCGATGATCACCGTGGGGATCGCGACGACCACGCCGAGGGCGAGGGTGACGCCCAGGTTCGCGTGCAGCGCGTCGACGGCGACGAGCGGGCCGGGGTGCGGCGGGATCAGCCCGTGCATCACCGAGAGGCCGGCGAGGGCGGGGACGCCGATCCGCATCAGGGAGTAGTTGCCGCGCCTGGCCACCAGCAGCACCACCGGGATCAGCAGCACGATGCCGACCTCGAAGAAGAGCGGCAGCCCGATCACGGAGGCGATCAGCACCATCGCCCACGGCATGGCGCGGCCCTTGGCCCGGGCCAGGATGGTGTCCACGATCTCGTCCGCGCCGCCGGAGTCGGCGAGGAGCTTGCCGAGGATCGCACCGAGGGCGATGAGTACGCCGACGCCCGCGACGGTCGCGCCCAGGCCGGCGGTGAAGCTGGTGATGGTCTTGGCGAGCGGGGCGCCCGCGAACACGCCGAGGGCGAGCGAGCCGACGGTCAGGGCCAGGAAGGCGTGCAGCTTCAGCCGGGTGATGAGCAGGACGATGACGGCTATGCCGGCGAGCACGGCCATGCCCAGCTGCGCGTTGCCGGCCGAGGTGATCGGCTCGGCGGCGGCCGCTGCCAGAGTCTCGGCGCTGAGACTGGTCACGGTGACGGTTCCTCAGTTCTGGGGGGCGGGGAGCCGGCGGAGCGCGGCGAGCGCCCGTTCGGCTATCTCTTCGGGGGTTCCGGACACGTCGACGACCACACCGGCCTCGTCCGGCCGCAGGGGTTCGAGCGTCGCGAACTGCGAGTCGAGCAGGGCGGTGGGCATGAAGTGGCCCGTGCGCGCCGCCATCCGCTCCTCGATCAGGGCGCGCCCGCCGGTGAGGTGGACGAACACCGCCCCGGGGGCGCAGGCGCGCAACCGGTCGCGGTAGACGTACTTGAGGGAGGAGGCCGCGACCACGCCGCCCCGGTGGCCGGCCCGGTCGCGGATCCACTCGCCGATGGCGTCGAGCCAGGGCCACCGGTCGGCGTCGTCGAGCGGGGTGCCGGCCGACATCTTGGCGACGTTGGCCGCCGGGTGGAAGGCGTCGCCCTCCGCGTACGGCAGGCCGAGCGCGTCCGCGAGCAGCCGGCCCACGGTCGTCTTGCCCGTGCCGGCCACGCCCATCACCACGATGACGCGCTGGTTGACCACGGCTACCTCACTGTCCTGCTCGTCGCTGTCGTCGTTGACATCGGTTGGTGCGGGCCCACTGAAGCGCATTAAGTAGTACTTATTCAAGGGGTGGAGGCCAAACATCACATCTTTGGTGAGGCGGGGCGTCACCGTACGCTTACGCCATGACCACCGAAGGCAGTCCCGGACAGGGCCTCCACTCCCATGTGCTGGACACCCTCGGCCTCGCGATCACCGGCGGCGAGGACCCACCGGGCACGGTGCTGCGCACCGACGAGATCGCCGCACGCTTCGGCGCCTCGCGCACCGTCGTCCGGGAAGTCGTGCGGGTACTGGAGTCGATGCAACTGGTCGAGTCACGGCGCCGGGTCGGCGTCACCGTGCGCCCCGCCGAGCAGTGGAACGTCTACGACCCACAGGTCATCCGGTGGCGACTGGCCGGCCCGGACCGGCCGCGCCAGCTGCGCTCCCTCACCGTGCTGCGCTCGGCGATCGAGCCCGTCGCGGCCGGACTCGCGGCCGCCCGGGCCACCGCCGAACAGTGCGCCGAACTCACCGAGGCGGCCCTCGGCATGGTCCGCACCTCGCGCGGGCATCAGCTGGAGGCCTACCTGCGGCACGACATCGCCTTCCACCGCGTCGTGCTGAACGCCTCCGGCAACGAGATGTTCGCCCGCCTCGGCGACGTGGTCGCCGAGGTCCTCACCGGCCGCACGCAGCACGCGGTGATGTTCGACGACCCCGACCCGGCCGCCGTCACCCTCCACGTCCAGGTCGCCGAGGCGGTCCGCGAGGGCGAGGCGGCCCGCGCCGAGGCCCTGACCCGGCAGATCGCGGCGGGCGCCCTGGACGAACTGGACGTCCTGGCGCCCACCGCCCCGGCGACCCCGGCCGGACCCTCCGCCCCCTGAACCCCGGCGGCCACCCCGACCGCCGTCGCCCGCGGGCGGGGCTGTGCGAAGGTGGGCGCATGACGTCGTTGGAGGACCTCGTCCGGCTGCGCCGGGCACGTGACCGGATGGACCGCGACTACGCGGAGCCGCTGGACGTCACGGCGCTGGCGAGCGCCGCCTTCATGTCGCCGGGCCACTTCTCCCGCAGCTTCCGCGCCGCCTTCGGCGAGAGCCCGTACAGCTACCTGATGACCCGCCGGATCGAGCGCGCCAAGGCGCTGCTGCGCCGGGGCGACCTGACCGTCACCGAGGTCTGCTTCGCGGTCGGCTGTACCTCGCTGGGCTCGTTCAGCTCCCGGTTCACCGAGCTGGTCGGCGAGAGCCCGAGCGCCTACCGCGCCCGCGGCCATGACGACGGCGCCGCCATCCCGCCCTGCGTCGCCAAGATCCACACGCGACCGGTCAGGAATGGAGAAGCGAAACACCACCCCCGCCCGTAGCGTGAAACGCATGGAAATCAACCTGTCCCAGTGCTTCATCGCCGTCGACGACCACGACGCGGCGCTCGCGTTCTACCGGGACGTCCTCGGCCTGGAGGTGCGCAACGACGTCGGGTTCGAGGGGATGCGCTGGGTGACCGTCGGCTCGCCCGCGCAGCCCGACGTCTCGATCGTCCTCGAACCGCCGCTCGCGAACCCGAACGCCTCGCCCGCCGACCAGCGGGCGATGGCCGAGCTGCTGGCCAAGGGCATGCTGCGCGGAGTGATCTTCTCCACCGACGACGTCGACGCCACCTTCGAGCGCATCCGAGCCGCGGGCGGCGAGGTGCTCCAGGAGCCGACCGACCAGCCCTACGGCGTCCGCGACTGCGCCTTCCGCGACCCCGCCGGCAACATGCTGCGCTTCAACCAGCCCCGCAAGCAGTAGGCCCCGGTCCGGCCGGACCCTTCGAACGGGGCGGCACCGCCCGACAGATGGAGAGAGATGAGCAAGGCCACGAGGGCGAACACGCAGTCGCCCGCACCGCGCGGCGGCGACCGCCACGACCTGATCCGCGTGCACGGCGCGCGCGTGAACAACCTCAAGGACGTCAGCGTCGAGATCCCGAAGCGCCGGCTCACCGTCTTCACCGGCGTCTCCGGCTCGGGCAAGAGCTCGCTGGTGTTCGACACGATCGCCGCGGAGTCCCAGCGGCTGATCAACGAGACGTACAGCGCCTTCGTACAGGGCTTCATGCCGACGCTGGCGCGCCCCGAGGTCGACGTGCTCGAAGGCCTGACCACCGCGATCGTCGTCGACCAGCAGCGGATGGGCGCCGACCCCCGCTCCACGGTCGGCACCGCCACCGACGCGGGCGCGATGCTCCGCATCCTCTTCAGCCGGCTGGGCAAGCCCCACATCGGCCCGCCCGGCGCGTACGCCTTCAACGTCCCCTCGGTCCGGGCGAGCGGCGCGATCACCGTCGAGCGCGGTGCGAAGACGACCGTGAAGGCGACCTTCAACCGCACCGGCGGCATGTGCGCGCGCTGCGAGGGCCGCGGCTCGGTCACCGACATCGACCTCACCCAGCTGTACGACGACTCCAAGTCCCTCGCCGAGGGCGCTTTCACCATCCCCGGCTGGAAGTCGGACAGCCAGTGGACCGTGCAGGTCTACGCACAGTCCGGGTTCGTCGACCCGGACAAGCCGATCAGCAGGTACACGAAGAAGGAGATGCGGGACTTCCTCTACGGGGAACCAGTCAAGGTCAAGGTCAACGGCGTCAACCTCACCTACGAGGGGCTGATCCCCAAGCTGCAGAAGTCGATCCTCTCCAAGGACAAGGAGGCGATGCAGCCGCACATCAGGGCGTTCGTCGAGCGGGCGGTCACCTTCACCACCTGCCCCGAATGCGACGGCACCCGGCTCAGCGAAGGGGCCCGGTCCTCGAAGATCAAACGGATCAGCATCGCCGACGCCTGCGCCATGCAGATCAGCGACCTGGCCGCATGGGTCCGCGGCCTCGACGCCCCGTCGGTGGCGCCGCTGCTCGACGCCCTGCGGCAGACCCTCGACTCGTTCGTGGAGATCGGTCTCGGCTACCTCTCGCTCGACCGGCCCTCGGGCACCCTGTCGGGCGGAGAGGCGCAGCGCGTCAAGATGATCCGCCACCTCGGCTCCTCGCTCACCGACGTCACCTACGTCTTCGACGAGCCCACCATCGGCCTGCACCCCCATGACATCCAGCGGATGAACGCCCTGCTGCTGCGGCTGCGCGACAAGGGCAACACGGTCCTCGTCGTGGAGCACAAGCCGGAGACGATCGCGATCGCCGACCACGTCGTCGACCTCGGCCCCGGCGCCGGCACCGGGGGCGGCACCATCTGCTTCGAGGGCACCGTCGAGGGGCTGCGCGCCGGCGGCACCATCACCGGCCGCCACTTCGGCGACCGGGCCGCCGTCAAGGACACCGTCCGCGAGCCCACCGGCACACTGGAGATCCGCGGCGCGACGGCGAACAACCTGCGCGAGGTCGACGTCGACGTCCCCCTCGGGGTGCTCACCGTCGTCACCGGAGTCGCCGGCTCCGGCAAGAGCTCGCTCGTCCACGGCTCGATCCCGCCGGGCGAGGGCGTCGTCTCGATCGACCAGGGCGCCATCCGAGGCTCGCGACGGAGCAACCCGGCCACCTACACCGGGCTCCTCGACCCGATCCGCAAGGCGTTCGCGAAGGCCAACGACGTCAAGCCGGCGCTGTTCAGCGCCAACTCCGAGGGCGCCTGCCCCGGCTGCAACGGCGCCGGGGTCGTCTACACCGACCTGGCGATGATGGCCGCGGTGGCGACCACCTGCGAGGAGTGCGAGGGGAAGCGGTTCCAGGCGGCGGTGCTGGAATACCGTCTCGGCGGCCGCGACATCAGCGAGGTGCTGGCGATGTCGGTGACCGAGGCCGAGGAGTTCTTCGGCGCGGGCGAGGCGGCCACCCCGGCCGCGCACCGCATCCTGGGCCGGCTCGCCGACGTCGGGCTCGGCTACCTCAGCCTCGGCCAGCCGCTCACCACGCTCTCCGGCGGCGAGCGGCAACGGCTCAAGCTGGCCACGCACATGGCGGAGAAGGGCGGCGTCTACGTCCTCGACGAGCCGACCGCCGGCCTGCACCTCGCCGACGTCGAGCAGCTGCTCCACCTGCTCGACCGGCTCGTGGACTCCGGCAAGTCGGTCATCGTGGTCGAGCACCACCAGGCGGTCATGGCGCACGCCGACTGGATCATCGACCTCGGCCCCGGCGCCGGGCACGACGGCGGCCGGGTCGTCTTCGAGGGCACCCCCGCCGATCTCGTCGCCGGCCGGGCCACGCTCACCGGGGAGCACCTCGCGGCGTACGTCGGCGCCTGACGCGGGGTCTCGCCCTGAGGTCCGCCGGACCCCGGGTTGCCGGGCGGCCCGGCGGGCGGGCGGGGCGGGCGGGCGGACGACGCCCGGGATCCGACCGGGATCCGACCGCCTTCGACCGTCCCGCGACCGGACCGCGACCCGGCCGGGGCGGAACATGGTGGAAGAGGGGGCCGGATCCGGCTTGTAGGGGCGACGCGCGCGGTGCGATCCTTCCGCCATGTCGCCCACACAACTGCCCGATCACGGGGCGGTCCTCGCGGAGGTGAGGGAAGTGCGGCGGGCCGGGATCGTCCGACTGCGTGAACTCAGGCTTCCTGTGCTCACCGCAATGTCGGCCGGTCCGGGGGAGGGGAGCCCCGGAGAGCCGCGCTTCCCCGCCGTCGAGCGGCTGCTGCGCACCGCCGTGGCCGCCATCGGCGGCGGCACCCTCCAGGAAGCCGCCGAGTTCAGCCTCGGTCTCGCCCAGGGCACCCGGGACTGGCCGCCCGCCGACCGGCGCCGCCGCGCCGCGCAGGTCTACGGCGTCAGCGTCGAGCGGTTCCGCAAGAACCAGGAGCTGATGGTGCTCGGGCAGGTCGCCGAGCAGCTCGTACGCCTCGCCGCCGGCGCCCCCGCGCAGCCACACTCGGCCGGCGGCGCCGCCCCGGCCGCAGACGCCGGCACCGTTCCGGCCGACGCCTCCGCTCCCGCTCCCGCCTCCGCCTCCGCCACCTCCGAACCGTCCGCGCGGCCGCGTCCGCTCGCCCCCAGCCACCACCGGATACCGGTGCGCGCCGGCGGCCACGGCCGCCACGTCACCCTGCACGTCCATGCCGTGGACCTGCTGCGCGACATCGACGTGGTCGTCTCCCCGTCCAACACCCACCTCGCGCTGCCCGAGCCGTACAAGTCCTCCGTCGCCGCCTCCCTCCGCCGCGCGGGCGCCGTCCGGGACCCGGCGGGCCGGCTGGTCGAGGACAGCGTCCGCGACGAACTCCGAGCCTGGAGCGACCGGTTCGCCGCCCCCGGGCTGTCCGTCGCACCCGGCACCGTCGCCCCGACCGGCGCCGGAGCCCTGGCCTGGCAGGGCATCCGGCGGATCTTCCACGCCGCCGTCGCCGTGCCGCGCCCCGGCACCAACGACTACGACGTCCAGCCCGCCGACGTCACCCGCGCCGTCACCCGCGTCTTCGCCCTGCTCGCCGAGGAGAACGGCCGGTCCGCCGACGCCGGGCTGCCCCCGCTCAGGTCGCTGTGCCTGCCGCTGCTGGGCGCCGGCCGGGGCGGGCTCACCGCGACCGTGAGCTTCGCCGCCGTCTGGGCCGCAGTCGAGGCCGAACTGGCCCGGGGCGGCGACTGGGACCTCCACTTCCTCGTCCGGCGCCCCGAACGGGCCCTGCTGGTGGCAGAGTTACTCGCTTCCACCGAGGGCGCTCCCATCGCGGACGCCCCCACCGACGGCGCCCCCACCGAGGAGCCCGGCCCGTGAACGGATGCCCGACGTGACCAACCCCGCCCATCACGCCGACCCCGCGGGTCCGGCGAACCCCTACGCGCGGCTCGCCGCCGCGGCCGCCGAGTGGGACGAGCTGCAACCCCGGCTGACCCCCGAGGCGCTACGGCAACTCGCCTTGCTGCTGGCCGCGTTGCGGATGGCCGACGCCGAGGCGGCCGGCCGGGCCGCGCTGCTGGCCGCCCGGCTGCTGGGCGAGCAGCTGCCCGACCGGTTCCCCGGCGAGAGTCGTCTGACCGCCGCCCCCGAGCACCCCGACGCCGGGACCGCCGGCCACCTCGGCTTCAGCGCCGAGGACCTCGCCGTCCTGGTCCTCGACGGCCACCGCATGGTGGGCCCGGTGCTCGGCGAGGTGCGCGCGCGGCTGCTCGCCGCGCCCTCCCTCGGCGACGCCGAGGTCCTGGAGGGCGGCTGCGACCCGTACGGCCCCGGCCTCGTCCGGCTGCACGGCGCCGGCGGAGTCGTCCGCCTCCCCGCCTTCCAGTTCACCGCCGACGGCCGGGCCCGCGCCCTGGTCCGCGAGGTGAACGCCCTGCTCGACGCGGACCACGACCCCTGGGGCGCCGCCGACTGGTGGCTCTCGCCGAACGGCTGGCTGGACGACGTACCGCAGCGGTTGCTCGGCACCCCGCGGGAGCGACACCTCGTCACCGCCGCCGAGTTGCTGACCGAGGGGGAGTAGGACGTGCCCAACTACCGGCCGCCTGCCGAGCCGACCGGCACCCCGGTGAAGGTGACCCTCGCCGCCGGCACCCCCCTCTACCGGGTGCACTCCTCCCGCCGCGGCGCCGGCTCCTTCAACCCCGTGCCGTCCCACTGCCTTTACGGGGGCGGGCGGTTCGACTCCACCTCCTGCGACGTGTACGGGCACCTCTACGCGGGGCTGACCCCCGAGGCGGCGGTCAGCGAGACCGTGCTGCACTCGCTCCCCTTCGACCCGGCGGGCGGGGCGCGGCTGGTGCCCCGGGTGGCCGTCACGGGCCGCCGGCTGTCCGTGCTCCGGCTCACGGCCTCCGCGGACGTGGTCTCGCTCGTCACGGGGCAGGACCTGGCCGCCGTCCACCAGGACAGCTGGCTGGTCCAGGCGGAGGCCCGCGACTACCCGTACACGAGGGACTGGGCGCACTGGATCCGACGCCACACCGACCCCTGGGCGCAGGGGTTCCTCTGGTCCTCCAAACGTGAGCCCGGCGAGCGGGCGCTGGTCCTGTTCGCCGACCGCTGCCCGCCCGGCCTGCTCGCCGAAACGGCCGAGGAACCCGTCGACTTCGCCACCGCCGAGGGGCGGCGCTGGCTCGACCAGGCCCTGCTTCCGTACCACGCGCGACTCGCGCCATGAGGGGGACGACCAGTGGACCAGACCCAGACCCAGAACCCGGACCAGCAGCCCGGCCAGGACCAGGAGCCCGGCCAGGACCCGGATCAGGGGCAGGATCCGCCCGAGGACCCCGCCGCGTGGCGGGCCGCCCGTGAAGCCGTCATGGCCGAGCTCGCCGGCCTCCCGGCCGGTGACCCGTACGCCCGCGAACTGTGCGGGCGGGCCGGCGAGCTGAGCTATCTGCTGGCCTTGGAGGAGAGCGCCCCCGAGGACCTGGAGCTGGCCGCCGAGGCCTTCGCGCACGCCTTCCGGCCCCCCGGCCCCGAGGAGGGGCCCGGCTGGCCGCTCCGGCGGATCATGTACGGCCATCTGCTGGGACTGCGCCACGACGAACAGCCCGACCCCGAGCTGCTGGAGCGGTTCCACGACCTGGTGGCGGACGGGCTGGCGGAGCTGCCGGACGACCCGGGCCTCGACGAGGCGGCCTCCCTCGCCCGCCGGCTGCTCGCCTTCGCCACCAAGGCCCGCTACCAGGCGGCCGAGGACGACCGGGACCTCCTCGACCAGGCCCTCCACCGCAACCTGTGCGCCCTCGAAGCCGTCGAAGGCGGCGACACCGACCTCCAAGTGGCCCTCGGCTACCTCTGGTTCCGCCACGGCACGCTCGGCGGCGGGGCGCCCTCCTTCGTCAACTCCGTCCGGTACCTCACCCTGGCCGTCGAGGCCGGCGGCCGGGAGGGGTCGGACGACCCCGCGCTCGTCCGCCAGGCCCGGGGCATGTCCCTGACCCTGCTGGGCGCCCACACCCTGGACCGGACCGTCCTGGAGGAGGCCCGGGCGGAGACGGCCGCCGCGCTGGCCGACGTACGCGCTCGGGGAGGCACGCCGCCCGACTGGGTGCGCGACGCGGAGCTGCGGATCGCCTTCATCCGTACGGTGATCGCGGTGCACTGGGAGGACGAGGCCCAGGGCGCGCTCGCCGAGGCGGACCTCGCGGCGCTGGTCACGGGTCCCCGGGACATGGACCGCCTGGACGTGGCGCAGCTGGACGTGTTCGGCCGGCTGCTCTGCGCGCGGGGGATGGTCCAGCAGCGGGACGGCCTGCTGGACCGGGGCGTCGAGATGCTCACCCGGGCCCTGGACCGCTGGCAGCCGGAACGGGACGGCAAGCCCACCCGGGCGGCGCTGGCCCTGGGCCTGTCCCTGAACCTGCGCCACGACGCCGCCCAGGAGCCCGAGACGGACCCGGAGCGGCTGCGGGCCGTCGTGCGCGCGCTGCGCCTGGCGCTCACCGACGAGGAGCTCACGGGCGAGGAGCGCGACCACGCGCTCCTGTTCCTGCTGGACGCGCAGACCCGGCTGCCGCAGGACGGCCCCTCCGACGTGTCGTCGCAGGAGATCGACCGGATGTTCAACCAGCTGAAGGGCGCCATCGAGAGCGGCGAGCCCATCGACTTCGGGGCCGACAACCTGCTGCTCGCCGACACCCCGGAAGCCCGGCAGCGCTGGCGGCTGCGGGTCGACCCGCTGCTTCGGAACTGGGAGGCGATGGAACCGGGCAGCCGGGCGAAGGCGGAGACCGCCGCGATGATCCTGAACTCGCTCCACATGATCGACCCGCACGGCGACCGGCTCGGCGAGGAGCGCGAGGCGGAACTGACCCGGGTCGTCCTGGAGCACGCCCGGGAGCACGAGGACTGGCGGGGACGCGGGCACACCGTCCTCGCGATGCGGCGGTTCGGCCAGGGCGGCCTCGGCGACGCGGCCCGGTTCACCGAGGCGATGGAACACTTCGAGGCCGCCCGCGAGGCGGGCCGCGAGGACCCCTGGCTGGTGTTCGCCGAACAGACGGCGGCCGGCATGGGGGAGCAGTACACCGGGGTCACCGGCGGGTTCGCCGACGCCGTGGAGCGCTGGTCGGGCATGACGGACAGCCTGGACCTGTCGCCGCGGCTGCGCCTGCAGTGGACCTGCCAGCAGGGCACCGCGCAGGCCATCATCGCCGCCAAGCGCGGGGACCTCCCGGCCGCCGACCGGCACCTGGCCGATGTCGCGGCGGCGGTCGCGGAGCTGCCGCGCGAGGACACGGCCTGGATCGAGGTCTGGGCGCAGTACGAGACCGCCCGCATCGCCCGGGAGGACCTGGCCCACCGGGTCGGCGCCCCCCGGACCAGGCCGCCCGCCGGCCGCCCCTCGGCCGCCGAACTGCGGGCCAAGGCCGCCAAGTACCCGCGCCAGGGCCGGGCCAACCTGCTCGGCGACATCGCCACCGGGTGGATCCGCGACGCCCTCCAGCCCACCGACCTGCCGCGCCTGCGCGAAGCGCTGGCCCTCGTCGAGGAGGCGGCGGCGCTGAGCAAGGAAGGCGGCGAGCCCTGGGTCCGCTTCACGGCCAACGCGGGCGCCCTGTACTGCACCCTGGCCATGGCGGCCCCGCAGGTGGCCGGCCGGGTCGTCGAACGCCAGGCTCTCACGGACCTGGAACGGGCGATCGTCCTCCTGCGGGGCGCGGTCGATGCCATGGGCGGCCCCGAACACCGCCTCTGGTCGTTCACCGCCCTCCCGCTCGGCCGCGCCTACCGGGCCCGCCCGCAGGCATCCCGCGCCGACCGCGAGGCCGGGCGCCGGCTCGGAATGGACTCCCTGCGCGGGTACGTCTGGGCCGCGCTGCTCCAGTCCGGCACGCACGACGCCGCCGAAGCGGCCCGGCTGGCCAGTGAGAACTCCGAGGAAGTGGTCCGCTGGTGCCTGGCCGACAACGCCCTCGAAGAGGCCGTCCAGGCCCTCGACGCCTGCCGCGGTCTGGTCCTGCACACGGCGACGACCAGCCGCTCCGTCCCCGAACTGCTCGTCGCGGCGGGCCGGGAGGACCTCGCCGGGGCCTGGCGCCGCGGGGGCGGGGGAGCGGGGGCGGACGCCGTCCCGACGGCCCTGCGGCGCGAGGCGCTGAGCGTCCTGGCCGCCGGAACGGGATCCCTGCTCGACCCGCCCGGCGCGGCCGAGATCGGCGCGCGCCTGAGCACCCTGCGCAAGGACGCCCTCGTCTACCTCGTCCCGGCCTCCTTCCTCGGGCCCGGTACCGCCCTCGTCGTCACCGCCCGGGGCGACATCCACGCCGTACCGCTGCCCAGGCTCACCGAGGACGCCGCCCCGCTGCGCGACTACCTGCCCGGCGCCCCCGCCGGACGCGACCTGGGGCCGGTCCCGGGCTGGGCCGGGACCGCCGCCGCCCCGGGCCCCGGGCAGTCCGGCGGGCTCCCGCTGCGCGAGCAGCTCGACCGGCTCTGCTCCTGGGCCTGGTACGCCGCCGTCCGGCCGCTGTTCGACCTGTTCACGGTGCCCGACCGGCCGGGCCGGGTGGCCCGGCTGGTGCTGCTGCCCATGGGGTCGCTGGGCGTGGTCCCCTGGCACGCCGCCTGGAGCGACGACGGCGGCGGCGGCCGTCGCCACGCCATCGAGGAGGCGGAGATCTCGTACGCCCCCTCCGCGCGGCTGCTCTGCGAGGTCGCCGCGCGCCCGCCCGCCCCGCACACCGGGACCGCGCTGATCGTCGGCGACCCGACGGGCGACCTGCGGTACGCGGGCGAGGAGGCCGATGCCGTCCACCGCGCCTTCTACCCCGGCGGACGCCTCCTCGGCCTGAGCACCGGGGACGGCACCCCGCGACAGGTGGCCGACTGGCTGCGCGGGGAGGGCGACGAGGGGGCCGTACTGCACCTCGCCTGCCACGGCACGGTCGCGGAGAACCGGCCCCGCAGCTCCTACCTCTCCCTCAAGGGCGGCGAGTTGACCGCCGAGGAGGTCACCGACTCGCTCCCCGGCCGGCTCGGGCTCGTCGTCCTCGCGGCCTGCCGCAGCCAGGTCTCCGGGCGCGGGTACAACGAGGCGTACAGCCTGGCCTCGGCCTTCCTGGTGGCCGGGACCCGCTCCGTGATCGGCTCGCTGTGGCCGGTCCCGGACGAGGCGACCTCCGTGCTGATGTTCATGACCCACCACTTCCTGCGCCGCGAACAGGAGCCGGCCGCACGGGCGTTGCGGCGCGCGCAGCTGTGGGTGCTGGACCCGGACCGGACGGTGCCGCCGGAACTTCCGCCGGTCCTCGCGGACCGGCTGGCGGAGCTGGACCCCCGCGACCTGAGCGCCTGGGCCGGCTTCACGCACCTCGGCCAGTGACCCGGTGCGGCCCGGGGGCCGGGACTCGGCTTCGCGGCCCCGGCTTCGGGGCCTCCCCGCAACCGCCGCCCGGCCCCGGGCCTCAGCCGGGGAACACCGTGCGCAGCGCCACCGTGCGCGTCGCCCACTGCCCCGCCGCGCCGGGGGGCACCGGGCCCACGTCCCGGCCGGCCGCCGGCCGTCCCGGCGGCGCGGTCAGCCGGAGCAGGCCGTCCCCGGGCGGGGCGGCCGGGCGCCAGGACCCGCGCTGCCCGGGCCCGTCCGGATCCCAGGCGTCCAAGTGGAACGGCACCGTGTTCAACTCGCCCTCCGTGACGACCAGTTTGAGCCAGTCCCGGACACTGGCCCCCGGTCCGGCCGGCCGCGACGCGGGCAGGCTCAGCCGGACGGGCGCCCCGTCCAGCGCGTACCCGGTGCCGCCGGGCCCGATGAACTGGCCGGGGAACAGCGAAGACCCGGCGCCGAAACGGTCGTTGAGGTCCAGCAGCACGCACCACAGCGGCCGGTGCCCGGTGTTGCGCAGCCGTACCGACACCCAGGGCTCCTGCGGGCCCTCGTACTCCCGGACGATCTCCCCGTTCCCGTCCGGTACGAGCGGCCGCGCGTCCTCGTCGCCCCACGGCAGCACCTCCACCCGGACGTGCCCGCCCAGCGGCGAGAGCCCCGCGTCGAGATCGCGGATCCGGTACCACTGCGCCAGCCGGACCAGGCACTCCCCGAGCCGGGCCGCGTCCGCCGCGCCCGCCAGCGGGAGCGGGGCCACGTACGGCGACCCGTCGCGCCGCAGTACGTGGGCCAGCGCGCCCCGCACCTCGACGCGGAACAGCAGTGCCGCCCGGTCGGCCTCCTCGGAGCCCTCGGCCGCCCCGCGCAGCAGCGGGGAGGCCGGCAGGGCCACGCCGCCGCCGGAGAACACCACGGCCGCCGGGGGCAGGGCGAGCGCCGACAGCGCGACCTGGTGCACCGCCCCGGGGTCCGGGGTCCAGCCGTCCGGATCGACCAGGGCGCGGTCCGCCTCCACCTCCCGGGCCCGTACGAGGCCGCCCGGCGCGGTGAACTCGGTGCCGGCACCGCCGGTCAGCCCGTGCGCCCGGCCGCAGTCCACCTCCCACCCGTCCGGGCCGTGCCGCAGCAGGTGCGGACTCGGCTCCCGGACCGCGCCGCCCAGCAGCGGCCGGTCCGCGAGCCCGCCCGGCTCGGCCGGGAACAGCACAGGGTGCTGCCCCTCCACCCGCCGCCGCACCCGCGCGTGGGCCCCGGCGAGCAGCTCCCGCCCGGTCACCGCCGGCCCCGCCCGGTGCAGGGCGCCCGCCAGGGCGTGGGAGAACACCCCGTGGATGCGCGAAGCGCCGGAGCCGTCGGCGCTCGCGGCGCCGTCGGGCGCGGGGAAGGCGCACTCGTACGAGAGCTGCCCGAGCCGGCTCGCCGCCAGCAGCAGGTGCCGCGGCCGGGTGTCGGGCCCTTCGGTGTCCCGCGCCGTCGGGGGCGGCCGCCAGCCGGGGCGCGGCGGCAGGTACCGGACGCGGCCCCTCTCCTGGCGGGTGGCGCCGCCGGAGAAACAGCAGTCCAGCACCGCCACCACCGAGGCACCGTCCGCCGCCGCACCGTCGAGCAGCGGGCCGAGCCGCTTGTCCGGCAGCGGCCCGTCGGCGCACACCAGCGCCTGGCAGCGCCCGGTGGGCTCGACCGTCAACTCCTGGGCGGTGCGCACCGCGTACTCCGTACCGTGCCCGGAGAACCAGAACAGCGCGGTGTCACCGGGGCCGGCCCGCCCCAGGTGGGAGCGGATCGCCTCCTCCACCGCGGCGACCGTGGCGGCCCCGTCGAGCAGGCTCAGCGCCTCCAGCCGGCCCGCCGCCCGGCGCTCCAGTGTGGCGCGGGCGCGAGCCACGTCGTTCAGACACCCGCGCAGATCCGTCCGTCCGCCGTCGCCGTACGCGTTGATGCCCACCAGCAGGGCGTAAACCTTCGCCATGGCACCAGTCTGCGGCCGCCCACCGCGCCGCACTGGCCGAAAACCGGTCGGATCGCGGGCGCATCCGGGTCGCCCATGGCTCGAATCCGCTTTACGGTCGCATGATTGACGCAACGTCATTAGCCTGCGTGCTCCGCTCATGAAATCCGGGGGAGACCATGGGGTACATCGAGCGTCCGCGCCGCGTCGTGCGACCGGCGCAGGACCTCCACACCACAGCCGGACCCGAGCCGGGCGTCGCGGGCCCCGCCCGCGCCCCCGGCCGCCTGGCCGATCGTCTGCGCAACCGGTCTCCGGAGCTGCTGGAGGCCGTGTCCCGGCTCGACGCCGGCCTCGACGACACGGCGCGCCGGCAGCTCGCCGACTGGATCCGCGAGCACTACGAGGCCGAACACCACACCGCCCCGGTGGGGTACGTGGCCAAGTGCTGGCTCGGGCCGCCGTACGTGGACCACGTCCTCGACCTGTTCGGCACGATCCTCACCCACTACACCCCCGGCGACGTGATGCCCTCACCGTACGGCGAGGCCAGGATGCTGGCCCGCAACGCCAGTTACGCCTGCGTCGAGGTCTATTCCGACGGGCTGGTGCTGCCCGTCCTGACGAACGGGTCCGTCGTACGGCCCGGCGGACGATCGGAGAACCAGCAGTGACGGAAACGGACTACGCCCTCCACCGGAAGGTCGCCGAGGTCAGCCGCCTCGTCGTCCAGGTCGCCGAACAGGTCGGCCACGTCTCCGGACAGGTCACGGCCGTCGAGGCCGGGACCCAGCAGACCCGGACCGAACTCCAGCAACTGCGCGACGAGTTCCGCGCGTTCGTCGACCAGGCCAGGCTCACGGCCGCGCTCCAGCGGGCGGAGACCAAGGTCGGCGTCATCCAGGACCAGCTCGACCACGAGTTCGGGCACCACAAGGTGGTCCGGCGCACCGCCGTCGGCATGCTCCAGGCCTTCGACATCGGTCTGGTCTCCGAGGACACCGTCCGCATGGTCGGCGACCAGCTGATGCTCCAGACCCCGCGCTACTGGCTCGCGCCCGCGCTCGTCGCGCTCGCCGCCTGGTCCGCCGACGACCCGACGCTGTGCGAACGCGCCGTACAGGAGTCCTTCCGCCGCTCCCCGGACCGCACCTCGCTGTTCTTCGCCCTCGTCCTGCGCCGCCAGGGCCGGCACGCCGAGTCGACCCGCTGGCTGCGGCACTACCTGATGGCGCAGGACCCAGCCGCGCTCGGCCGCGAGTTCGCCGTCATCCTGGAGTCGGTGGCCCAGGGCGCGTTCGGCGCCGCCGGCCGCGGCATGCTCCGGGACACCATGGACGAGTGGCACGAACTCCTCGCGAGCGACGAGGGCGCCGAAGACGCCCAGATCGACCGGTGGCGCGCCGAGATCGGCGGCCTGTGCCCGCCGGTGGCCGCCGACGAGTTCCCCTTCCTGTCCCGGGTGTCACCGCAGTGGCCGCCGCTCGCCCAGGTGCTCTCCGCGGCCCGCAGCCAGCAGGCCGTGCTCGACAAGTACACGGCGATCATGAACGCCGAACACACCCCGTCGAACCGCATCGAGGACGCCGTCGACGACATCCTCGACCGGCTGGTCTCCGAGTACGACAACGAGGAACTCCCCCTCCGCCGCGACCTCGCCTTCCAGCAGGCGGTCGTCGCCCACGACGGGGACACCGTCCGCGCGAAGGCCGACGCCGACGCCGACTCGGCCTCCTACGACGAGACCCTCGACTACCTGACCGTACAGAGCACCGCCGCGCTCAACCCGTCCGCGATCGGCACCTCGGAAGCCACCCGCAGGCTCGCCGTGGCCGCCTGCCGGGACTGGTTCCACCACGCCCACCAGGCGGTCTCCGCGGACTACCGCAACGCCGTGCCGCAGGACGTGTGGGCCCGCTTCGACGCCACCTACCCCATCGGCTCGCAGAGCTTCACCCTGCCCCAGTGGGGCGGCTCCTTCCGCACCCCGCTGCCCGAACTCCAGCAGGACCTCGGCGCGCACTGGGACAAGCACACCGCCCCCTTCCTGGCCGCCCTCGGATACCGGTACGCGAGCAAGGTGGCGGTGGCCGCACTCGTCGCCGTGATCGGCCTGTTCATCGGCAGCGCCATCGGCGGGGCCGCCACGGTCGTCATCCCGCTGCTGATCGCCGCCGGCGCCGCGATCGTCATCAACCAGGGCGCGAGCAAGGCCCGCCAGGTGCAGGAGGGCGCCCGGGTCCTGCTCGGCGAGGCCAAGCGCGACGCCCAGCACCAACTGGCCGGAGCCTCGGCCGATCTGACCACCTGGCAGCAGGCGTACGCCGGTGCCGACGCCGTCGAAGCCGCCGTACGGGAGTTCATCGCCTCCCTGTCCACCGCGACCGAGGCCGGATCCCCGTTCGGCGGCCGCACCGTACCCCGGGAAGGAACCCAGGCATGAGCACGCACACCCCCGAACAGGGGCCGCCGTCGCGCCGGCTGTGGGCCGCCGGCACCGGCCCCGCCGAGGAGCGCACCACCGCCCGCCTGCGCCGCGTCGTCGACGGGCTGCCCGCGTGGTCCCCGCTGCCGCCCGGCGAGCAGCTCGTCCGGCGTCCCGGCGCGAGCCGGAGGGAACCCTGAACACCCTCTGGGGCCACGGCGGCGCCTACCAGACCTGGACCGAGTACCTGGCCCGCTGGGCCGAGGAAGGCGGCGCGGGCACCGCGGCGGCGGCCGCCCGGCTGCCGCGGCTGCGGCCCGAGGACTACCACCACGAGACCTGGGTCCGGCTCGTCAACCAGCTCACCGGGGCCGTCGGCCACCGCCTCCAGGCCTGGGCGGACAGCCTGACCGCGGCGCTGGCGGAGGCCGCCGCCGACGAGTTCGCCGCGGGCCGGGCCCTGGTCCAGTCCCGCACCGGCCTCGACACCGTCCGGGCACTGGCCTCGCACCCCTCCCTGCCCGAGGACCTGCGCACACAGCTGCGCACCCTGGTCGACGGCCAGATCGAGAACCTCCAGCGGCAGCTGGAGGACCAGCTGACCCGCGCCGTACGCGGCGGCGCCGACCCGACGTGGGCCGAGGAGCGCCGCCGCACCCTGCGCGACAACCCGCTGACCACGGTGGCCGGGGCCGCCGGGGCGGGCAGCGCAGCCCCGCCCGCTCCGGGCGGCGGCTGGTCGTACGACCCAGCCACCCCGGCCCGCCGCCGCGTCATCACCGACTGACTCATCGGAGACCCGTAGCCCCATGCCCAACTACGCCGAATGCCACCGCGACCTCGACAGCTACATCTCCGCCCGGGTGCCGGTCATCTGCATGCGCACCATCGAGCAGCAGCGCGCCCTGCGGCTCGTCCGCACCGCCGCCACCCACGCGCGGCGCGGCAACATGCCGTTCTGGATCTACACCCGGGCCACCGGCCTGCGGGACCTGCGCACCAACGCCCCGCTGATGGACGACCGTTCGCTCACCGGGGCGATGGAGTACGCGGCCGGCCAGTTCACCGCCCGCCCCAACGCCACCCTCGTCCTCGTCGAACCCGACGACCTCGACGCCGACACCCCGCTGACCCGGCACATCGCCGAACTGGCCCGGCTCGCCGACACCAACATGGGCAGCATCATCCTGATCACCGACAGCCCGGTGTGGAGCGGCCTCCAGCGCCTCGGGATGAGCCTCCAGCTGGAGCCGCCGGACGCCGACGAGATGTACGCGACCCTCTCCGCCTTCCTCGACGACCACCGGGGCCACATCCCGATCGCCTGGGGCGAGCAGGACATCCGGCGCGCCTCCGAGTTCCTCGTGGGCGTCACCGAGGGCGAGGCGATCAACCTGATGGCGACCGTCGCCGCCAAGGGCTCGGTGGACGAGGGCGACGTCCTCGTCCTCGCCCAGTCCAAGGACCGCATCTTCAACGACCTGACCGGACTCCAGAAGGTGCCGCTGAAGGCCGCCGACTACGCGGTCGGCGGGCTCTCCAACCTCCGCGACTGGCTCCGGCGCCGGGGCCGCCTGCTCCAGGCCGACCTGCGCGCCACCGAGCTGCGGCCGCCGCGCGGGGTACTGCTCGTCGGCGTCCCCGGCTGCGGCAAGTCGCTCTCCGCGAAGGCCATCGCCGCGCAGTGGCAACTGCCGCTGTACCGGCTCGACATGGGCTCCATCCACGGCAAGTACCTCGGCGAGTCCGAGGGCCGCTTCCGGGAGGCCCTGGAGACGGCCGACCGGGTCGCGCCCTGCGTGCTGTGGATCGACGAGATCGAGAAGGGCCTGGCCGGGGCGGGCGACGGCACGGGGGTCCCGCAGCGGATCATCGGCCAGTTCCTCTTCTGGCTCCAGGAGTCCCAGTCGCGCTCCTTCGTCGTGGCCACGGCCAACGACGTCCGCAGCCTGCCGCCGGAGCTGCTGCGCAAGGGCCGCTTCGACGAGCTGTTCTTCGTGGACCTGCCCGACGCCCAGGACCGCGAGGAGATCATCGGGATCTACTACCGGCGCTACCTGAAGACCGACCCCGATCCCGAACAGCTGGCCCGTCTCGTCGACCTGTCCGAGGGGTTCGCCGGCTCCGACATCGAGGCGGCCCTCCACGACGTCGGCGCGGAGGTCTACCTCGGAGGGGGTACGGAGAACCTCAGGCCCGCCTTCGTCCTCGACACCTTCGCCAACACGGTCCCGCTCAGCCGGAACAACCCGGAGCAGATCGAGGAGATCCGCGCCTGGGGCCGCGAGCGCGCCGTCCCGGCCGGCCGCTTCACGGCCACCACCGCCCAGGGCCCGGCGGCCCCGGCCCGCCGCATCGTCTTCCTGGACGACTGACGACCGGGGACGGGCCGACCGGGGACACGCCGGCCGGGGGGCTTCGACTAGGGTCGGTGGGAAGCACAGCACACCGTGCACCACCATCGACCACGAGGAGCAGCCGTGAGCCGGCCGGCGTCCACCGTTCTGCAGCAGGAGATCGCCCGGGAACTCCAGGTGTCGGAGACCTTCGACGCCGAGCGGGAGATCGAGCGCCGGGTGGCGTTCCTGGCGGAGCGGCTCACCTCCACCGGGCTGCGCTCCCTGGTGCTCGGGATCAGCGGGGGAGTGGACTCCACCACGGCGGGACGGCTCTGCCAGCTCGCCGTGGAGCGGGCCCGCGCGGCCGGCCACGAGGCGGTCTTCTACGCGATGCGGCTGCCCTACGGCGTCCAGGCCGACGAGCACGACGCCCAGCTCGCCCTGGGCTTCATCCGGGCGGACCGGGTACTGACCGTGGACGTCAAGCCCGCCAGTGACGCCGCGCTGGAGACCGCGCTGGCCGGCGGCACCGTCTTCCGGGACGCCGGCCACCAGGACTTCGTGCAGGGCAACATCAAGGCCCGTCAGCGCATGGTCGCCCAGTACGCGGTGGCCGGCGCGCACGACGGCCTCGTCGTCGGCACCGACCACGCGGCGGAGGCGGTCTCCGGCTTCTTCACCAAGTTCGGGGACGGCGCGGCCGACCTGGTCCCGCTGACCGGCCTGACCAAGCGGCGGGTCCGCGCCGTGGCCGACGCCCTGGGCGCCCCCGCCGCGCTGGTCTGGAAGACCCCGACGGCGGACCTGGAGACCCTGGCCCCGGGCAAGGCCGACGAGGACGCCCTCGGCGTCACCTACGACGACATCGACGACTTCCTGGAGGGCAAGCCCGTCGACGAGCGCGCCTTCGACACGATCGTCCGCCGCTACCGCCTCACGGAGCACAAGCGCCAGCTCCCGATCGCGCCGTAACGCCGCGACGCGGGCGGCGGAGCTACCGGGCGGTGCGGGGCTTGGTCTGCTGGACCGCCCAGCCGTTGCCGTCCGGGTCGGAGAAGTAGACGAACGAGCCCCACGGCATGTCCATGATCTCGGTCACCTCGATGCCCCGGGCCCGGAGGTCGGCGTGGGCCTCCTCGATGTCCCCGACGACCACCTGCATGTTGTCCAGGGACCCCGGGACCATCCGGGTGAGGCCCTTGCCCAGGGCGATGGAGCAGGCCGATCCCGGCGGGGTCAGCTGGACGAACCGGATCTCCTCGCTCACCGTCACGTCGTGGTCGGCGTGGAAGCCGACCCGTTCGTAGAAGGCCTTGGCCCGGTCGACATCAGTGACCGGGACGGCGACCAGCTCCAGCTTGATGTCCATCGCGTACTCCAGGAACGGGGGAGGGGGCAGGGCCTGGGGTCATCATGCTCCCGTCGTCCGGGCCGCGCCGCCCGGCGCGAACTGCGTCCGGTACAGCTCCTCGTACCGGCCGCCCGCCGCGAGCAGCTCCGGGTGCGTGCCCCGCTCCACGATCCGGCCGTCCTCGACCACCAAGATCAGGTCCGCCGCCTGTACGGTCGACAGCCGGTGCGCGATCACCACGGCGGTCCGCCCGGCCAGCGCCTCGCCCAGGGCCTCCTGCACCGCCGCCTCGGAGGTGGAGTCCAGGTGCGCGGTGGCCTCGTCGAGGATCACCACCCGCTGCCGGGCCAGCAGCAGCCGGGCGATCGTGAGGCGCTGGCGCTCCCCGCCCGAGAGCCGGTACCCGCGCTCGCCGACCACCGTGTCCAGGCCGTCCGGCAGCGAGGCCACGAGGCCGTCCAGCCGGGACCGGCGCAGGGCCTCCCAGATCTCGGCCTCGTCCGCCCCGGGGCGGGCCAGCAGCAGGTTCGCCCGTACCGACTCGTGGAACAGGTGCCCGTCCTGGGTGACCATGCCCAGCGTGTCCCGGATGGAGTCGGCCGTGAGGTCGCGCACGTCGATCCCGCCCAGCCGGACCGCGCCCGCGTCCGCGTCGTACAGCCGCGGCAGCAGCTGGGCGATGGTGGACTTGCCGGCCCCGGAGGAGCCGACCAGGGCGATCATCTGCCCGGGCTCGGCGCGGAACGAGACCTCGTGCAGCACCTGCGTACCGCCCCGCGCGTCGAGGGTGGCGACCTCCTCCAGCGAGGCCAGCGAGACCTTGTCGGCGGAGGGGTAGCCGAAGGAGACCCCGTCGAACTCCACGGCGACCGGCCCGTCCGGGACCCGCCGGGCGTCCGGCTTCTGGGCGATCAGCGGCTCCAGGTCGAGGATCTCGAAGACCCGCTCGAAGCTCACCATGGCGCTCATCACCTCCACCCGGGCACCCGCCAGCGCCGTCAGCGGGGCGTACAGCCGGGTCAGCAGCAGGGCGAGGGCCACGACGGCGCCGGCGTCCAGGGAGCCGCGCAGGGCGAAGTAGCCGCCGAGGCCGTAGACGAGGGCCAGGGCCAGGGCGGAGACCAGGGTGAGCGCGGTGATGAAGGCCGACTGGGCCATCGCCGTACGGATCCCGATGTCCCGCACCCGGGCGGCCCGGGCCGCGAACTCGGCGGACTCGTCGGCGGGCCGCCCGAACAGCTTGACCAGGGTCGCGCCCGGGGCGGAGAACCGCTCCGTCATCTGGGTGCCCATCGCGGCGTTCAGCGTCGAGGCCTCGCGCTGCATGGCGGCCATCCTGGCCCCCATCCGCCGGGCGGGCAGCACGAACACCGGCAGCAGGACCAGCGCCAGCAGGGTGATCTGCCAGGAGATGCCCAGCATCACGGCGAGCGTCAGCAGCAGGGTCACCGTGTTGGCGGCCACCCCGGACAGGGTGTTGCTGAAGGCCCGCTGGGCGCCGATCACATCGTTGTTGAGGCGGCTGACGAGCGCCCCGGTCCGGGTCCGGGTGAAGAAGGCCACCGGCATCCGCTGCACGTGGTCGAAGACGGCCGTCCGCAGGTCCAGGATCAGCCCCTCGCCGAGGGTGGCGGACAGCCGGCGGGCCAGCAGGCCGATCCCCGCCTCGGCGACCGCGATCACCGCGATGAGCAGCGCGAGCCGGGTGACCGTCCCGGTGCCGCGGCCGTCGACGATGGCGGTGACGACCCGGCTGGCGAGCACCGGGGTGGCCACCGCGAGCAGTGCGGTCACCACACTGAGCAGCAGGAAGAGGGTGAGGCCCCGGCGGTGCGGGCGGGCGAAGGCGGCGATCCGGCGCAGGCTCGCGCGGGAGAGCGGCCGGCGGTCCCGCTGTGCGTTGATCGTGCTGTGGAGCGAGGTCCACGCGGTGACTTCCATGTCCATGCCCGGAACACTAAGACCTCAACTAATATTGAGGTCAAGGGTTCGCCCGGCCTCACCCCGGCCCGGGGCCCAACTCCCTCTCGTACGAGCGATGTTCGAGCCGGCGTGTCCTCGACCGGTTCGAGCGGCCGGCGCCCCGGCCCCGCAACTCCCCGGAGCACGCGGCCGGGAACTCCGCGTCGTACCCCCGGTACGCCTTCGAGCTTTGCCATTCCCTGACCTCCCCATGGTCCGCGGCGAGGCCGTGCGATAGATTCGGCCGGCCCCCACAGCACCACCTCACGTACGTCCATCCCCGCGGAGACAGGCTTCCCCCATGAGCGACATCATCAACGGACTCGGCCGCACCAGCGCGTTCGGCGCCCTCGGCCTCGTCCTGCTGATCCTCGGCATCGTCCTCGTGGACGTGCTGACGCCCGGGAAGCTCCCGAAGCAGATCTGGGAGGACCGCAACCGCAACGCCGCCGTCCTGCTCAGCTCCGCGCTGCTCGGCATCGGCGGCATCGTCTTCACCTCGATCTGGACGACGTACGACGACTTCGGCAAGGGCCTGCTGTCCACGGCGGCGTTCGGGCTGCTCGGGCTGGTCCTGATGGCGGTCGCGTTCCTGGTGCTGGACTGGGTGACCCCCGGCAAGCTCGGCGCCATCGTGGTGGACCCGGAGCCGCACCCGGCGGTCTGGGTCTCCGCCTCCTGCAACCTGGCCGTCGCCGCCATCGTCGCGGCCTCGATCGCCTGATCGCCTGACGACGCCCGGCCGCCGCTGCCCGGACCGGACCGGCCGGCGCTACGCCAGACCCAGCGCGAACACCGTGAACCCGGCCGCCAGCAGCCCCGCCACGGTCCGCCGCAGGGCCGAGGCGCCGCGCCCGTCCACCGGCGCGGCCTCGAACCGGCGCGCGTAGCGAGCGATCCCCACCAGCAGCGCCGCGAACACCGGCAGCCACAGCAGACGCACCGCGATCCAGCCCGGGCCGTCCGGGGCCGCCGTCAGCCCGGCCACCTCGCCCACGAACGAGCCGGGAACCGCCGCCGCCAGCAGCGCCGTCTGGTGCCAGCACAGGATCGTCATCGCGCACAGGTTGATCACGACCACCGGCGCCCACAGCGCCGGCCGGGCCAACACCCGCGCCAGCCGGTCCCGCAGCAGGATCGCCGCCCCCGACTGCGCCGCCGCCAGCGCCAGTACCAGCAGCGACGGCGGGTGCGAGTTCGTCCGCGCCTCGCCCGGCACCCCCACCATCGACGCCGGGTAGTGGAACACCAGCAGCAGCGCCGCGAACAGCAGGGCCCCGCCCGCCAGCAGCAGCCAGGCCCCGCGCCGGCCGATCCGCCGCTCGCCCCACGCGACGCCCAGCTGGTACGCGAACAGCCACCCCGGCAGGATGTTCACCAGCGCCAGCCACGCCGGCACCGCGTCCGCGAACGGCCCGTAGCGCAGGAAGTCCACCACCGCGACCGCCCCCAGCAGCGGGGCCGCCGCCCAGCCGCCCAGCCGGCGCGCCGCCCGCACGCAGTACGGGGTCAGCGCCGTGACCACCGCGTACACCCCGACGAACCACAGCGGCTGGACCACCAGCTTCGCCCCGGTCCGCAGCGTCACCTCCGCCACCCCCGCCGCGTACAGCACCGGCGCCGCCAGCGCCCACACCACCGTGACCCCGAGCACCGGCCGGCCCAGCCGGACGATCCGGCCCTTCAGCCAGGCCCCCGCGGACCCCTGGCGGCGGTGGTACGAGAGCACCGAGGCGTAACCGCCCACCAGGAAGAAGACGCCGAGCATCTGGAGTACCCAACTGGCCGGGGCCAGGCCGCCGAACGCGGACAGCGGGCTCGCATTGTGCAGGGCCCCGTCGGAGTCCAGGGTGAACCCGCCGAGCAGCCAGTGCCCGGTCGGTACGGCCAGCAGCGCGAGGGCGCGCAGCCCGTCGAGCGCCCGGTCGCGGTGGGCGGGGGTCTGCCGCTCGATCCGGTCGGCGGTGGCCGTCAGGAGGGTCATCGTGCTCACCGGGCCGCCCCCTTCGCGAGCGCGGCGCAGGCGGCGCAGGCGGGGTCGGCGCCGTGGCCGGTCCCGGCGAACGGCACGCTCGGCACGTCCGCGATCTCCCCGGCGGCCCAGCCCGCGGTCCCCGCCACCACCGTCACCGCCGGTGCGGCCGTGACCAGTGTCCTTGCGAAGCGGCCCATGCCCCTTCTCCTCTCCCTCGTGACGAGGGAGAAGGTAGGAAGCGGGTGTCCCGCCGTACGTCGGACCGGGGAGCCAAGTCGCGGGTCATACCCCGGTAGGGGGTGGAGGAGGGCGCGGCGGGCCGGCCGCTGGGATCAGGCGCTGTCGCCCGGGCGCACCAGCCCCGCCTCGTACGCGAAGATCACCGCCTGCGCCCGGTCCCGCAGGCCGAGCTTGGCCAGCACCCGCCCGATGTGCGTCTTCACGGTCTGTTCCGCCACCACCAGGTACGCGGCGATCTCCTGGTTCGACAGCCCGCGCGCGATCAGCTCCAGCACCTCGGTCTCCCGGGGGGTCAGCCCCTTCAGGCGCAGCGCCGGGTCCTTGCGCGGCGCCGGCCGCTGCTGGACGAAGTCGGCGATCAGCCGCCGGGTCACCGAGGGCGCCAGCAGCGCCTCGCCCGAGGCCACCACCCGGACCGCCGCGATCAGGTCGGCCGGCGGGGCGTCCTTGAGCAGGAACCCGGAGGCGCCGGCGCGCAGCGCCTCGTACACGTAGTCGTCGATGTCGAAGGTGGTGAGCATCAGTACCTTCGGCAGGTGCGTCACGCCCGGCGGCGGGCCGAGGATCTCGCGGGCCGCCGCGAGCCCGTCCATCTCGGGCATCCGTACGTCCATCAGCACCACGTCGGGGTGCACCGTACGGGCGACCCGCACCCCCTCCCGCCCGTTGGGCGCCTCGCCCACCACATCGATGTCGGCCTGCGCCGAGAGCAGGGCGGCGAACCCCGCGCGCACCATGGCCTGGTCGTCGACGATGATCACGCGGATGGTCAACTGGCTTCCCTGTCTGGCTGGTCGGGCTGGGCTGGATCGCCGGGCCGGTCCGGACCGGGCTGTGCTGCCGGGCCGCCGGGCTCGCCCGGCTCCCTCAGGGGCAGCCGGGCGGCGACCCGGAAGCCGCCGTCGGGCAGCGGACCGGTGTCCAGCGTCCCGCCCGTCAACCGTACGCGCTCGCGCATTCCCACCAGACCGTGCCCCGTGCCCGAACCCTCCAGCGCCGTCACGGCGTCCCGCGCGGGGCCGTTGACCACCAGGACGAGCACCTCGTCCGCGTGCAGGGTCACCGAGACGTTCGTCCGCGCGCCGGGCGCGTGCCGCACCACATTGGCCAGGGCCTCCTGCACGATCCGGTACGCCGACAGGTCCACCGCCGGCGGCAGCGCCTCGGCGGCGCCCGCTGCCAGGGACAGCCCCACCGGCTGCCCGGCCCGTACGGTCGCCTCCACCAGCTGCTGCACCCGGCCGAGCCCCGGCTGCGGGGCCAGCTCGCCGCCCGGCCCGTCCCCGTTGCCGCGCAGCACCGTCAGCAGCCGTCGCATCTCGCCCAGCGACTCGCGGGCGCTCGCCGCGATCGCCTCGAACTCCTCGCGCACCGGATCAGGCATCCCGGGCAGCCGGTACGGCGCGGAATCCGCCTGCACGGTGATCACCGACATGTGGTGCGCCACCACGTCGTGCAACTCCCGTGCGATCCGCGCCCGTTCCTCCAGCAGCGTGCGCCGCGCCCGCTCGCCCTCGCTGATGCTCTCCTGCTCGGCGATCCGCTGCTGCGCGTCACCGAGCCCGCGCACCGCGCCCGTCAGCGCCAGCACGACCCCGCTCAGCACGAACAGCAGCGCCACGGTGGTCATCACGCCGCCGGGCTGGAAGAACCCCAGCGCCGTCCCGACCGCGCCGGTCACCAGCCACACCCCGACCAGGGTCCGGATCGACTCGCGCAGCCCCAGGCAGGCCATCAGCGCCAGGTAGCCGACGATGACCATCGGGGTCCACGGCCAGGCGTGCCCGGCCACCTGGTCGGCGCGGACCAGCACCAGCGCGCCCAGGGTGTCCGCCAGCAGGACCAGACCCCAGGCGGCCAGCGGCCGCGTCACCGCCAGCAGCAGCGGCACCGTCTGGGCCACGCCCAGCGCGCCGGCCCAGCCGCCGCCCGCCTTGTAGTCGTTGGTCAGCACCGCGATGGTCGTGGGCAGCAGCGCGGCGGTGAAGGCGCCCATCAGCAGGTACGGCAGCATCCGCTGCCACGCCCTGGGCGCCCGCGCGAACAGCGGCTCCGCCGCCCGCGCGGGCGTGCGCACCACCCCCCAGAGCCGGTTCGTCGCGCGCGGCTCCCGCGCGGGCGGGGCGGGGGCTGGGGTACGGGCTCGGTCGCTCATGATCGGTCCAGCCTATGCGGGACCGGTCCCCGGGCAAGGGCGACGGGGCGTGCGGATAGGCTGCTCGCGGTCAGGCCGATCACGGGGGAGAGCCGGTACGCATGGGCGGGGCAGCCGCACTCGAAAAGCTGGTGCCGGTGCTGCTGGCCTTCGGCGGCGGGGCGCTCCTCGCGCGCCGCAAGACCGTCCCCGCCGAAGCCTCCAAGGCCTTCGCCGACTACGCCTTCCTCTTCGCCGTCCCCTGCTACCTCTTCGGCAACATCTACACCAGCGACCTCGGTGCCCTCTTCAACTGGCGGGCGATCGGCGGGTACGCGGCCGCCGCCGCCCTCGCGGTGCTCGCCATCGCGGTGGCCGCCACCGCCCACGGGACACGGGAGCCGCGCGCCGTCGCGCTGCGCGTGATGGCCGGAGTGCAGGTGAACACCGCCTACTTCGCCGTCCCCGTGTTCATCACCGTGTTCGGGACGGCCGCCCCGATCTTCCCGGTGCTGCTCTTCCAGGTCTGCGTGCTGTCCCTGGTCGTCATCTCCATCATGGAACTCGGCCGCGCCGGTCCGGGCGCGGGCGGCCCCGGCTCCCGGCTCGGGCGGGCCGTCGGAGCCTCCCTCGCCACCCCGCTGGTGCTCGCCTGCAACGCCGGGATCCTGCTCAACCTGCTGTCGGTACGGGTTCCCGCGGTGGTGCTGGACGGGGCCGCGTTCGTCGGCGACAGCGCCTCCCCGGTCGCCCTGTTCGCCCTCGGCCTCCACCTGGGCGGGCAGGGCCTGGACATCCGGGGCACCTCGCGCGAGGAGCTGGCCCTGATCGCCTTCAAGTGCCTGGGCTTCCCGCTGCTCGCCTGGGTGGTGTGCGGGGCGCTGTTCGACGTGCCGGGGCAGTGGCTCGCGTACCTCGTGCTGATCGCGGCGATGCCGACCCCGCAGAACCTGTTCGTCTTCGCCCAGCGCTACGACGTGGGCGTGGACCTCTCCGCCTCGCTCGTGATCAAGTCCTCGGTGGTTTCCCTGCTGTTGCTGCCCCTCTGGCTGCATACGGTGGCCTCATGACCGACTCGAACACACGGGTGGCCCCTGCCGCCCCCGAGGCCTTGGCCGCTCCCGCCGCCCTGGCCGCCCTCGCCCCCGCGACGCTGGGCCTGCTGGCCGCCTGGGCCGTGCACGACCTGGAGGAGGTGGCCGCCATGACGCGCTGGTCCCGCACCCGGGTCCCCGTCCTGCGCGCGCGCCACCCGCGCGTCCCCGACCGGGTGTGGCAGCGGCTCGAAGCCGTCGACTCCCGCGAGTTCGCCGCCGCCGTCGGCGTCATGGGCGTCGTGGTCGCGGCGGCCGCCGCGGACGGGTACCGCACCGGCGGCCGCTCCGCCTTCTACCAGAGCGCCCTGGACGGCTTCGGCCTGCACGGCCTCGTCCACCTCGCGCAGGCCGCCGTCACCCGCGGCTACACCCCGGGCGTGGTGACCTCACCGCTGGTCGTCGTCCCGTTCACCCTCTGGGCCCGCGGCCGGCTGCGTCGCGCCGGGGTGCTGCGGCCGACCCGGCCCCGTGACCTGGCGCGGGGGCTGGGCCTGGCCGCCGCGGCCACCGTCGCCTCCCACGCCGTGGCCCGGCGGATCCGGCGCGCCCCGGCCGTGCCGTAGCGGCGGACGCCGAGAAGGGACCGGCCACCGTTCCCCCGGCGGGTCCCGCTCGTTGACCCGGCATGGAGCTGCCGACCACCGCGGCGCCCGGCGTCGGTGAACGGGCCGACGCCGCGGCCGATGCCGCCTGCCACCTCTACGACGCCGTCGCCCCCTGGAGCGCCCGCGAGCCCGGGGGGTGGAGCCGGACCGCCGCGGAGGACGCCGCCGAGGTGATCGAGACCACCGCGCACGCCCTCGCGCGCGTCCACCCGCGCGCGGAGGTCATCCTGGCCCCCGTCCACGTCGCCCTCGCCGACCTGCGCCGCCAGCTCGCGCTGCCGCCGCCGGACGCGCTGACCGCCGACGGGCTCCCGGCGACCCCGCGCACCGTGGGCAACCCGCGCCGGACCCGGCGGGTCCGGGCGGTCACGCTCCCCGAGCCCCGGCAACGGCGGTCTCGTACAACTTCCTGATCTCCCGCCCGAAGTAGGAGCTGTACGAGGTGTCGGGCGTGGTCCCGCCCGTCTTCCAGCCGCCGATGACCCCGACCACCTCCCCGGTCCCGGTCTGCGGGTCGTAGTGCGCGAGGAACGGGCCGCCACTGGTCCCGCCCGGGTACCCGGTGCAGTCGATCCGCAGGAACGATCCCGGGATGCCGGGGTCGGTGCTGGTGAACTTCGTCGTCCGGTTGTGGCACCGGCGCGGGCGCGCCGACGTCGCCGGATAGCCGATCAGCTCGACCCGCGCGTGCGTGTAAGTGGCGCCGGTGACCAGCCGGTTCGCGCCGACCACGTCCTGCACCCGCCAGCCCTCGGCGTCCGGCCCCACCTGCGCGAAGGCCACGTCCACGGTCGCCGCCCGGTCCGGCCCCTCGCGCGGGTAGCGCGGGTCGATCCACACCTTGGGGCGCCCGTTCGTACCCCGCAGGACCGGGAACAGGCCGTAAGGCCGCGGCTTCGCGCGCGTGTACCGCGGTACGAAGGCCACCTGGCGGGAGTCCGGGCCGAGCAGGCAGTGCGCGGCGCTCAGCACCAGGTCGTGGCCGGGGGAGGCGACCACGCTCGCGGTGCAGAAGTACGCGCCGCTGCCCTGCATGACGAACATCCGCCCGACGACCGGGACGCCGTCGAAGTTCTCGCCGATGCCGGCCTTGGCCGCGCGGGTCTCGGGCACCCCGGAGGTGACGGGCTCGGCCGACGCCATCCGCTCGGGCGTCCAGAACGCCTCGGCCTCCCGGGCGGACCAGCCGTCGGCGGCCCGGACCGGGCCGGCGGCCCGCGCGGTCCCGACGGCCCGCGCCGTCCCGGAGCCGTCGGCCCCGGCCACCGGCAGCGGCCCGCCGAGCAGCATCAGCGCGGCAGTGGCCACCGCCACCGTCAACGTGCGTCGCATTCGTGGAGCTCCCATTCCTCTTCGTCGCGGACGTGACCTGAGAAGGGCCCGAAAGACAGGCCCTAGATGGCCTGGGGGAAGCGGAAGAGCCTGCCGGGGTCGTAGGTGCGCCGGACCGCTTCGAGCCGGGGCAGGTTCGGCCCGTGGCAGGCCTCGCGCCAGCCGTCGAGCGCGGGGTCGGCGTAGTTCTGGTACGCGCTGCCGCTCGCCCAGGGGCGCAGGTCGCGCCAGAGCCCGTCGAGCCACGCCCGGTGCCGGGCGACCTCGGCGGCCGGCGCGGACGCGGGCCAGTAGACGAGGTACTGGGCCAGGAAGGCGCTGTCGCGGTGCGCGAACGCGGTGGCACCGGCCGGCACCCGGTTCAGGGCTCCGCCGCACACCCCGTCGAACTGGACCACCCCGGTCCCGCCGCGCGGGACGGCCCCCGGATAGCGCCGGACGGCGTCCAGGACGGCGTCGACCGCCGCCCGCGGCAGCCCGTCGCCGGCCCAGAAGTCGGAGCGGGCCGCGTAGGAATCCCGCCCGAGCCGCCCCCTCGGGTCGCGGCCGGGCAGCACCCCGGGCAGGCGGCACTCGGCGCCGCCGCGGTCCAGGCAGCCGGCCAGGGCCCGCAGGGTGTCCCCGTGGTCGCGCACGTCGATCCGGCTGTCCCGGGGCTCCGCGCCGACCAGGGCGGACAGCCGGGCCAACCGCGCCTCCAGTTCGCCGCGCCCGCCGTCCAGGCACACCACGCGGACGACGGGCACGGCCGGCCCGGCCGCCGGACCGCCCTCGACGACGAACTCGACCTGGCTCCAGAACGGGTCCGGCAGCCCGGCCAGCCAGCGCTGCCAGCCGGCCAGTACGACCGCGGAATCGCCGCCGGGCCAGTGCAGTTCGGCGACCGCGCAGTCCCCGACGGGGTGCGTACGGAAGCGGAATTCGGTCACCACCCCGAAGTTCCCGCCGCCCGCCCCGCGCAGCGCCCAGAACAGCTCCGGATCCCCGTCGGGGCCGACCTCGCGGACGACCCCGTCCGGGGTGACCACCCGCGCCCCCGTGAGCCGGTCGGCGGTGGTCCCGTACGCCCGCGCGGACAGTCCGAGGCCGCCGCCGAGGGTGAGCCCCGCGATGCCGACGGAGGGGCACAGCCCGGTCGGGAGGCCCAGACCGCGCCCGGCGAGCGCCGCGCCCACGTCACCGAGGCGGGCCCCCGCGCCGATCCGTACGCCGGACCCCTCGACGCTCACGCCGGCCATCGCCCCGGTGTCGAGGACCAGCCCGGCCTCCCGGGTCGACCAGCCGGCGTAGCTGTGCCCGCCGCCGCGCGGGACCACCGGTACGGCGCAGCGGCGCGCGAAGTCCAGGCAGACGGCCACGTCCCCGGCGTGCGCGGGGTAGGCCACGGCGCCGGGTGCGACGGAGTCGTAGCGGGGCTGGAACAGCTGCCGGGCCTCGGCGTAGTCGCGGTCGCCGGGGAGGACCAGCCGGCCGTCCAGCGCCGCCGCCAGCGCACCGAAGTCCGCGCCGGAACCCGGTCCCCGGCGCGGGCTCCGGCCGGTGTTCCCGGCGGCGTTGCGGCCTGCGTTCCGGCCGCCGCCCCCGCCCGGCGCGGCCGCCCCGACGGTGGCGAGGGCGGCCCCGGCGGCGCTGGCGAGGACCTGGCGGCGGTGGAGGCTCATCCCCCTTTCCTGCCACCGCCCGGCCCGATCGCCGCGAAGGCGGGCCCACAGGGGCCGGGTTGCCCCCCGAACGGCCCACCCCCGGGACGCCGCACCGGGCCCACGGCGCGGCGGCGCGGCGGCCGCCGGGTGCCGAAGGGGCCGGGGGCGCGGGTCTACCCGGTGGGTTTGCGGACCAGTAGGAAACCCTGCGGGGACTTCTCGTCGGGGCCGGGTTCCCGGACCAGCCGGGCCACCTCCGCCAGGCCCGCCGCGGCCAGCAGCCCGGCGATCAGGCCGGGCGGGGTCCAGTACACGTCGAGCTCGACCGGGTGGCCGTACGCGTGCTCCAGCCGGGTCCGCGCGTCGCCCGCCTCGAAGGCGACCAGGGCGTATCCGCCCGGCGCCAGCACCCGCGCGAACTCCTCGAACAGCGGCGGAAGTTCCCCCGGCGGGGTGTGGACGGTGGAGTACCAGGCCAGGACCCCGCCCAGCACCCCGTCCGCGATGTCCAGCGCGGCCATCGACCCCACCTCGAACCGCAGCCCCGGGTAGCTCCGCCGGGCCACCGCCACCATCGCAGGGGAGAGGTCGACGCCGAAGGCCCGTACCCCGAGCGCGTCCAGGTGGGCCGTCACCCGGCCCGGACCGCAGCCCACGTCGGCCACGGCCCTGCCCCCGGAGCCGGCCGCGGCGGCCTCGCCGCGCACGTACTCGGCGAAGGCGGCCAGCATCGCCCGGTCCAGCGGCTTGCGGGCCAGCTCGGCGCCGAGCAGGCGGGCGTAGTCCACGGCGACGGCGTCGTAGGACGCCCGTACGGCATTGAGGTACGAGGTGTCGGTCATCCCCTCGACAGTAGCCCGCCCGGCCGCCCGGCTCACCCCCCGGCCAGCGGGTTGGGCAGCTCCGCCCACTGGTCGCCCGGCACGCCGGGGCTCAGCCGCATCAGGGTCAGCGCCTTGGTGGGCAGCGGCTCCGTCAGCAGCGCCCCGGAGTCGGCGGTGGGGGCGAGACCCGCCGCCGCGGCGCCGAGGTCCTCGGCGAGCGCGGCCGCCGAGCCGGCCGTGGCCCCGAGCGCCCCGGCCACCAGCGACCCGAACAGCTTGCGCCGCAGCACGCTCACGTCGTCGGTGATCAGCCGGCCGGACACCGGCGGCACCGGCAGACCGTGCCGGGCGAGCCGGGCCGGGCTGATCCGGATGTCGGCGAGGTCGCGGTAGACCAGCCGGAGCGGGGCCCCGGCGGGGGAGAGCACCACGAGCAGGTTCTGGCCATGGGCCTCCAGGGCCACGCCGAGGTCCAGCACCCGCAGGCACACCGTCAGCGCGAGCCGGGCGAACTCGGCCCGCCAGGCGGCGGAGCGGGCGAGCCCGGTGGCGGTCAGCGCCGCCACCGGTACGACCCGCTCGCCCGCGGCGGTGTCCGCGTACCGCTCCGGTGGCTCGCGCAGTACGGCGGCCAGGTCCGGGCTGTGCGCGGTGGCTGCGCCCAGGGTGCGGGTGATGTGCAGCCGCCCGTCGAGCCGCGCGGCCAGTGCCTCCGCGAAGGCGGAGACCGCGGCCGCCGTCTCGACGGAGTAGACGGAGATGTCCCGTACGGAGGAGGTCAGCCGGGTGCTCAGGGCGGTCTTCACGTGCGCGCCGCCCGCCACCGGTGCCAGGGTCCGCAGCGACATCAGCGGATGCGCCGCGAACCCGGAGTGCTGGAGGCCCTCCCCCTTGAGCACGTGCGCGGCCTGCCACGGGTGCACCGGGATCAGGATCCGCCCGGCGCCCCGCAGCTCCTGCGGCCATCCGTCCGTGACCAGGCACTCCCCGGGACGTACGGCGACCAGCCCGAGCTCGACCACCGGCCGGTGCTCCGGCGCGTACGCGAGCTGCTCGGCCACCGAGAACCCGGGCCGGGAGCGGCAGTTGGGGTGGTACGGATGCCCGTCGACCACCCGCTGCTCCCACCCCCAGGTGTGCGGCGGGTCCGGGTCCGGCGCGGCCGGCTGGGTGGCCCGGGACAGCGCGAGCGAGGCCGTGCTGTCGTCGAGCTCGGCGGCGAACTCCTCGCCGTGCGGCACGTTCAGCGCCGCCAGCAGCCGCGCGGCCTGCCGGTACGGCCGCCCGTCGAGGCGCAGCTCCGTGATGTGGTCCCCGGTCGCGTATGGATCCGGAAGCGGCCCCTCCAGCCGTCCGCCCCCTGCCGGCCGCACCACCAGGGAGGCGGCCGAGCGTTCCCGGCCGGCCACCCACGGCAGCGGTTCGAAGGCCAGCGCCCGCCAGAGCCGGCCCAGTACGGCCGCCCGGGCCCCGGGCAGGGCCGCGCCGTACGCGGATCCGAGCCCGGGCCGTACGCCGGCCAGCGCGGCGGCGACGGCCTCCTCGGCCGGGGAGCCGGGAGGGGCCGGCGGGGCCGGGGAGCCGGGCGGGGCGGGGGCGTGCGCGCTGCGGTCCAGGGTCCTGGTCCTCTCTTCATTGCTTTACCCGATGATCGGTGATGATCACCGAATGGATCGAATGGAACCAGTGGACCTCAACGCCGCCGCCGACGCCTACGCCGCGGCCCCCCTGCTGAACTGCCTGCTCAGGGAGGCGGCCGAGCCGGCCGGCGAGCCCGGCGTCCACCGGCTGCGCGGCAGCGGGCGGTTGCTCCGGGTGAGCGGCGGGCGCCGCCCCGCGCACCCCGAACTGCTGACGGAGCAGGGCTGGCACCCGCTCGGCGGGGCCGGACTGGTCAAGGTGGTCTCGGACGAACTGCTGCGGTACACCGGGGTCTCCAACGACGAGCTGCCCTCCGAGATCGCCGACAGCCGCGACGCCGTGGCCGCGCTGCTGGCCGCCCGGGCGCACGCACGGCCCCCGGCCGACCCGTACCTGCTCTCGGAGCAGTCCCTGGTGATGGGGCACCCGCACCACCCCGCCCCCAAGGCCCGGGGAGGGGCGCCGGCCGCGAGCTGGCTCCCGTACGCCCCCGAGGCCCACGCCCGCTTCCCGCTGGTCTTCCTCGGGCTGCGCGAGGACCAGCTGGCCGAGGAGGGCGGGCCGGCCGTCGCCGGGGCGCTCGACTCCCTCGCCGACGCCCTCGACGGGCCGCGCGCGCCCGCCGGATACCGGCTGCTGCCCGCGCACCCCTGGCAGCTGGAGCTGGTCGGCGCCCGGCGCGAGGTGCGCGAGGCCTTCGCCGACGGGCGGCTGCTGCGGCTCGGTCCCTCGCGGCTCCCGGCGTGGCCCACCGCCGCGATCCGGACCCTGTACGTCCAAGACGCCGCCGCCGACCTGTTCGTGAAGTTCAGCCTCGATGTCCGGATCACCAACGACGTGCGCCGGCTGTGGCGGCACGACCTGCAAAGGCTCCGCCGCACCGACGGCGCGGTCGAGGCGGGCTTCGACGAGCTGCGCCGCTCCGGGTCGAACGCGGCCTGGCTCGCCGACCGGGGGTACCGCACCGCGGCCTTCGCCTTCGAGGAACTCGCCGTCCTGGTCCGCGACGGGCTGCGCGCCCGGGTCGAACCGGGGGCGGTGGCGCTGCTGGCCGCCGCGCTCGCGGAGGGCTTCCCGGGCAGCCCGCTGGCCCCGGCCCGCACCGTCGACCCGGCCGCCTGGTGGCGGGCGTACCTGCGCCATGTCGTGCCCCCTGTGCTGGAACTCTTCGCCCGGCACGGGATCGTGCTGGAGGCGCACCTCCAGAACACCCTGGTCGCGGTCGACGCCGAGGGCATGCCGGTGCAGGCCCTCTTCCGCGATGCGGAGGGGGTGAAACTCCCGGGGGACCTGTCGCGTGCGGCGGCCTGGCAGCGGCTGGTGTACTGCCTGGTCGTCAACCACCTGGCGGAGGTGGGGGGAGCGCTCGCCGAGCGGTATCCGGACATGATGGCGCGGGTGTGGCCGGCCGTCCGCGCGGAGTTCCGGCGCTACGACGCGGAGCGCGGCGGACTCCCCGAGATCGCGGAACTGCTCGCCGGCCCCGCCCTGCCGGCCAAGACGAACCTGCTGTTGCGGTGGACCCGGGCGGACGGCGCGGACGCGCGCTACCTGCCGCTCCCGAATCCGCTGCGGGAGTAGCCGGCGGCGAGAACGGCCCGTGGCGGGAGGGATTTTGGCCAAGGTGCGGGGGTGCCCGGCCGTTCGGTGCCAACAGGTATAGACCAATGCTAGGTTGGTCGGGCAGACCGCGCAGTCCTTGACCACCCGTCAGAGGAGAAGCCATGCCCTCCCCTTCGCGGAGCGGCGGCCCGGCCGCCACGCCCAAGTACCAGCGGATCGCCGCAGCGCTGCGGCGCGAACTGGACCGCGCCGCGCACGCCCCCGGCGGCAGACTGCCCTCCGAACGCACCCTGGCCGCCCGCTACCAGGTCAACCGGCAGACGATCCGGGCCGCCCTCCGGCAACTGCGCCAGGACGGCCTCGTCGTCACCGGCCGCCGGGGCACCCGCCCGGCCCGGGCGCCCTTCCCGTCCCCGCCCCGGAGCCGGCTCACGCTGGCCACCGCCCCGCCCTCGCTCGCCGCCCTGCTCGGCATGCGCGCCGGGGAGCGCACCCTCGTCCACCACCGCCGCGAACTCGGCCCGGCGGGGGAGACCCTGCAGCACGCGGTCACGTACCTCTGCCCGGAGCTGGTCGCCCGCACCCCCGAACTGGCGGGGTACCGCGACCGGGCGGAGGCCGGCGTCCGTGACGAGGACCTCGGGCCGCTGCACCGCTGGCTGGAGGAGAGCGCGGCGAACGCCCGGATCGCCGAGACCCTCACGATGACCCGGACCCGTCACCCGCACACCACGGCCCCCGCCGCCTGCGGACTCACCGTCCGGCGCACCCTGCACGACGATGCGGGGCGCCTGATCGCCCTCACCGATCTGGTGTTCCCCTCCTGGGACCGGCTCACCATCCACCGCGACCGGGCCGCCACCGGGTTCCGCGTCACCCAGGACCACTGACAACACCGCCCCTCCGCGGGGCCCTTGGATAGGGTGGCGCGACGGTTTTCCGGCGGTGGACGAGGGTGAAGAGCATGACGAAGACACGACGCGGCCCGATCCGGGCGGCCGTGCCGCTCATTCCGGCGGCCGCCCTGGCCGCCCTGGCCGCCCTGGTGACGGGGTGCAGCGCGGACGCGGACCGCGACGGCGACGGCAGACCGGAATCGGCGGGCCGGGCCGCCCTCGCCGCCGACGCGGGCACCGGGGCGACCCCGGACAAGGCGCGGATCGCGGAGAACGTGAAGTCCGCCCTGGAAGTGAGGATCTCCACGGGCGAGGGCCGGTTCGGCAGCGGCACCCACTCCCCGTGCGCGAGCTCCTCGCCGAAGGTGTTCACCGAGGAGTGCGGCGAGGCGGCCGACTACACCCGGGAGGCCGCCCGCTTCGCCCTCGACGAGATCGACGGCCGCTCGGGCTTCGCCACCCTCGGTACCACCGCCCGCAAACTGGACAAGGCGGCCGCCACCTACCGCGACCTCGGCTGCGCGAAGAACCCGGCCGCCGCGGACGCCCGCAAGGCCTGCCTGGATCCGGCGGCCGTCGTCGCCCAGGGCTTCTCGGACCTGCGGGACGGAGCCAACCTGGGCCTCGCGGGAAAGTAGCGTAAATCACACGATCTTTGACGTATTCGCCGGAAGGGTCCACCATCAACGGCAGTCAAGGTCCCGCGCCGCAAGCCGACCAGCCCAAGGAGCGAACCCCATGCCGGCCCCTGTCCAGTCCACCCGTACCGCCGACCCCGTCCATACCGCCGACCCCACTGACCCCACCGATACCGCCGACCCGGCGCGCACCACCCCCCTCCTGCCCCGTCCCCGCCGCCCGTACACCGAGGCCGCCGGGATCGCGGACCTGCCCCGCATCGACGAACCCCGCGAGGTGGCCCCCGCCGACGCGAGGGAGCTGTCGAGGGTCTTCTTCCTGCGGCTCCGCGAACTGACCGAGGGCACTGCGGAGCACCAGTACGTCCGCAACACCCTCATCGAGATGAACGCCTCACTCGTCCAGTACGCCGTGCGCCGCTTCCGGTCCCGGTGTGACGGAGGCGACATCGAGGACGTCGTCCAGGTCGGCACCATCGGCCTGATCAAGGCCATCGACCGGTTCGACCCGGCCCGCGAGAACGAGTTCTCCACCCTCGCCATGCCGTACATCACAGGCGAGATCAAGCGGCACTTCCGCGACACCTCCTGGGCCGTCCGCGTCCCGCGCCGCCTCCAGGAGCTCCGCATCGACATCGCGAAGGCGAAGGAGGAACTGACCGTCCGGCTCGACCGCTCGCCGACCGTCACCGACCTCGCCGGGCACCTCGGCCTCACGGACGAAGAGGTCGTCGAGGGGCTGGTCGCCGCCAACGGCCACACCAGCGGCTCCCTCGACGCCCCGCACTCCGAGCACGGCGACGGCCCCACCACGGGGCACACCCTCGCCGACGTGATGGGCGAGGAAGAGCCCGCCCTGGCGCTGGTCGAGGACGTCCAGGCCCTGGCCCCGCTGCTGGAACGGCTCAGCGAGCGCGAGCGCAGCATGCTGCGGATGCGCTTCGGCGAGGAGCTCACCCAGGCCCAGATCGGCGCCGCCCTCGGCATCTCCCAGATGCAGGTCTCGCGGCTGCTGAACCGGATCCTGGCCCACCTGCGCGCCTCCCTGCTGGCGGAGCCGGCACCCGAGACCTCGTAGCCTCCGGCCCGCGCGTCGGCGTGAGGTGGCTCACCTTGGTGTTTGCGCCGGTTAAGTGCGGGCACCCGGGTCCGTGGAGCGGACCCTCCCTCCGGCCCCACACGGCCGGCGAGAGGGACGGGCGGATCCCGTGCCGCTCCACGGGCCGCCCGGCCCCCGAGGCCGGGCGCGCGCCGTACCAGGTACGACCCGCGAGGTGTATGTGTCCACGCTCCAGGCCGAGCACGTGTACAAGGTGTTCGGCAGACACCCCGACGAGGCGGCGGCCGCCGTCCGCACGCTCCAGGGCGGCGCGGACCGCGAGGAACTGCGCGCCGAGGGAACCACGGCCGCCGTCATCGACGCCTCCTTCAGCGTCGAGCCCGGCCAGATCTTCGTCGTCATGGGTCTGTCCGGATCCGGAAAGTCCACGCTGCTGCGCATGCTCAACGGACTGCTGGAGCCCACCGCGGGGCGCATCCTCTTCGACGGCCAGGACCTCACCGCGCTCAGCCCGCGTGAGCTGCGCCACGTACGCTCCACCAAGATCAGCATGGTGTTCCAGCACTTCGCGCTGTTCCCGCACCGCGACGTCCTCGACAACGCCGCCTACGGCCTGGAGGTCCAGGGTGTCCCCCGGGCCGAGCGCGAACGGCGCGCCGCCGAGGCGCTGGAGCTGTGCGGGCTCGGCGGCTGGGAGAAGTCCTGGCCCGACGAGCTCTCCGGCGGCATGCAGCAGCGCGTCGGCCTGGCCCGCGCGCTGGCCACCGACGCCGACCTGCTCCTGATGGACGAGTCCTTCAGCGCCCTCGACCCGCTGATCCGGCGCGACATGCAGGACCAGCTGCTCGAACTCCAGCGGCGCCTGAAGAAGACCATCGTCTTCATCACCCACGACCTCAACGAGGCCATGCGCCTCGGCGACGGCATCGCCGTCATGCGCGACGGCCGCATCGTCCAGCAGGGCACCGCCGAGGACATCCTGACGCGCCCCGCCGACGACTACGTCGCCTCCTTCATCCAGGACGTCGACCGCTCCCGGGTCCTGACGGCCGACGCCGTCATGGAGGACGCGGAGCCGGCCGCGGACGCCTGTGGCTGCCCCACCGTCAGTGCCGACACCCCGCTCGCCGACCTGTGCGCGGTCAGCGCCCGCGTCCCGCACGCGGTCGCCGTCACCGCCGAGGACGGCTCCGTCATCGGCTCCGTGTCCCAGGACCGCCTCATCGCCTTCATCGGTGACGAACAACGTCCCCCGATGTACTGCGCGGAGGTGGCCGCCTGATGCCCCGCCTGCCCCTCGGCTCCTGGGTCGACACCGGAGTCGAATTCCTCCAGCGCCACCTGTCCTGGCTGTTCGACGCCATCAGCACGGTCGTCACCGGCCTCTACGACGGCATCGACGCCGTCCTCTCGGCCCCCGCCCCGCTGCTGCTCGCGGGCATCCTCGCCGTCGCCGCCTGGTGGCTGCGCGGACTGCTGGCCGCCCTGCTCGCCATCGCCGGGTTCGCCCTCGTGGATTCCATAGGCTTGTGGGACGAGGCGATGTCGACGCTGTCGCTGGTGCTCGTCGCGACCCTGATCACCCTGGTGATCTCGGTCCCGCTCGGCATCTGGGCGTCCCGCTCCGACCGGGTCAGCGCCGTACTGCGGCCCGTCCTGGACTTCATGCAGACCATGCCGGCCATGGTCTACCTGATCCCCGGCATCATCTTCTTCGGGGTCGGCGTGGTGCCCGGCATCATCGCGACCATCATCTTCTCGCTGCCGCCCGGCGTACGGATGACCGAGCTCGGCATCCGCCAGGTCGACGGCGAACTCGTCGAGGCCGCCGACGCCTTCGGCACCACCCCGCGCGACACGCTGGTCCGCGTCCAGCTCCCGCTGGCCCTGCCCACGATCATGGCGGGCGTCAACCAGGTCATCATGCTCGGCCTGTCCATGGTCGTCATCGCCGGCATGGTCGGCGGCGGCGGTCTCGGCGGCGCCGTCTACAAGGCCATCGGCAACGTGGACATCGGCCTCGGCTTCGAGGCGGGCATCTCCATCGTCATCCTGGCCATGTACCTGGACCGGATGACCGGCGCGCTCGGCCGTCAGGTCTCCCCGCTCGGCCGCCGCGCCCTCGCCAAGGTCCGGGCCGGCGCGAGCGGCGCCGCCAAGGTGTGGAACCACCGCCCCCAGCCGGCGTACGCCATCGCCGGAGCCGTCGTCCTCGCCCTCGTCGCGGGCGGCCTGAGCACCTTCGGGCCCGGCTCCGGATCCGGTGAGACCAAGGCCGGCGGCCTCGCCGACGTCGGCAAGGGCCGCAAGATCAGCCTCGGCTACATCCCCTGGGACGAGGGCGTCGCCTCCACCTTCCTGTGGAAGGAGCTCCTGGAGCGCCGCGGCTTCGAGGTCGATGCCCGCCAGCTGGAGCTCGGCGCGCTCTTCACCGGGCTCGCGGGCGGCCAGGTCGACTTCCAGACCGACTCGTGGCTGCCCGTCACCCAGGCCCAGTACTGGGAGAAGTACGGGAACAAGCTGGACGACCTCGGCTCCTGGTACGGCCCGACCTCCATCGAGCTGTCCGTGCCCTCGTACATGAAGGACGTGAAGTCCCTCGCCGACCTCAAGGGCAAGGGCTCGCAGTTCAAGGGGCGGATCATCGGCATCGAGCCCAGCGCCGGCGCGATGGGCCTCCTCAAGGACAAGGTGCTGCCCGCCTACGGGCTCGACGGCGAGTACAAGGTCGTCGACGGTTCGACCCCCGGCATGCTCGCCGAACTCAAGCGGGCGTACGACAAGCACGAGCCGGTCGCGGTCGTGCTGTGGTCCCCGCACTGGGCCTACGCCTCGTACGACCTGCACAAGCTCGAAGACCCCAAGGGCTCCTGGGGCAAGGGCGACGGCATCCACACCCTCGCCCGCAAGGGCTTCGCCAAGGACGAGCCGGAAGTGGCCAAGTGGCTGCGCTCCTTCAAGCTGAGCGAGGCCCAGCTGACCGGCCTGGAGGCGAAGATCCAGGAGAGCGGCAAGGGCAAGGAGCAGCAGGCGGTCCGCGCCTGGCTCGCCGAGCACCCCGAGGTCGCCAAGATGGCGTGAGCGTGAGCGGGACGGAGTGAGCGCCGAGGCGCGCACCCACACGCCGGCGCCGGCGCGCGGAGGGACCCTACGGTCCTCCGCGCGCCGGCGCCTTCGCGTGTCCGGCCGGTCCCTCAGCCCACCGGCAGGTGCCGCCCGGTGCCGGCGTCGTCGGAGTGCCGGGCCTTCCCGGTGTGTTCGGTGTGCCCGTCGTGCCCGGCCTCCCCGGTGTCGTCGGTGGCGGCGGTGGCGACGGTGGCGACGGGAGGCCGGTCGGTGCCCCGCGGCGGCACCGGCCACCAGATCGACCGGCCCAGCAGCGCGGCCAGCGCCGGTACCAGCACGATCGACAGGACGAACGCGGACAGCACGATCCCGAGCGCCGTCGCGAAGCCGATCTCCTGGGTGCCCGGGGCCGGGTTGACGGCCAGGCTCCCGAACGAGGCGGCGAGCACCAGACCCGCCGTCGCGATGGCCGGCGCGGTGTGCCGTACCGCGCGGGCCACGGCCGCCCGGGCCGGACCGGGCCGCTCCATCTCCTCCCGTATCCGGTCGCTGATCAGGATGTTGTAGTCGGTGCCCAGCGCGACCACGAACAGGAACAGCACCAGCGGCAGCGTGAAGTTCACCCCCGGCCGGTCCAGCAGGTTCTGGGAGACCAGCGCCGAGGCGCCGAGGGTCGCGGCGAAGCCCAGCCCGACGGAGACCATCAGGACCAGCGGCGCGAGCAGACTGCGCAGCAGCAGGAGCAGGATCAGCGAGATGAGCCCGGCGGCCACCGGGAAGACCACCTTGAGGTCGTCGGAGACGGCGGAGGAGATGTCGGCGAAGAGCGCTGCCGTGCCCCCCACATGTACCTCGGTGCCCTCGGGCCGGTGCGCGGCCACCGTGTCCCGCAGCGGCCCGGAGACCAGGTCGCGGGCCTGCTGACCCTGTGGATCGGCGGTCAGGAACAGGTCGATGCGGGCCGCCCTGCCGTCCTCGCTGGGCACGGCCGGGGCGACCTGTCCGACCCCGTCGAGCGCCGCCAGCGCCTTCGACAGCGCGCCCAGCCCCGGTGCGTCCACGCCGCCGCCGTCGGCCGCGGTGACGAACACGGTGGTCGGGTCCGACACCCCGGCGGGCAGTGCGCGCGAGATCTCGGCCGCCGTCCGAGCCGCCGCCGTCCGCTCGTCGCCCGGACCGCCCTGCCCGTAGTCCACCCGCATCCCCGCCAGGCCCGCCGCCAGCGCGCCGAGCAGTGCCAGCGAGGCGAGCACCATGGTCACCGGGCGGGTCGCCACCCGGCGGCCCGTCCGCCCGGCCATCCCCTCGCGGGGCTCGCGGCGCAGGGCGCGCGAGGGCCAGAACATCCTCCGCCCGGTAACGGCCAGCAGCGCCGGCATCAGGGTGAGACTGCCCAGCAGCATCACCAGAACGGACACCGCGATCGCCGGGCCGAGCACCCGGAACTGGCCGAACGTCGCCACCCCGAGCGTGGAGAACGCGGCGACGATCGTCAGCGCCGCGGAGGTGACCGCCGTACCCACCCGGCCGGCGATCTCGGCCGCCGCCTCGCGGCCGCTCTGCCCGGGCCGGGAGCGCAGCTGCTCACGGAAGCGGAACAGCAGGAAGAGGAAGTAGTCGATGCCGATCCCGATCAGCACCACGCCGATCAACTGCGGTGTCGAGGAGTCGAGCTGGATGCCGGTGAGCAGGGAGGCGCCGACCACCACACCGGAGGCGGCGCCGCCGATCACCGACACCACCAGCAGCGGCAGCAGCGCCGCCAGGACGCTGCGGAACACCAGGACGTGCAGCAGCACGATCACGGCGAGCATCGCCGCACCGACGATCCGGGACCGCGTCTTCTCGGCGTCGGCGGTGTCCACGGTGGCCGCGAGGCCGGAGGTGAACCCGGTCCGCAGACCGGCCTCGGCGAACTCGGCCCGGGCGTGGTCCCGGAAGGCCCGGTACAGGTCCTGCATCCCGGGGTCCTGGGGATTGCCGGTCAGTTCCACCGCCAGCAGCCTAAAGCTCCGGTCCGGGGCCGTCATCGCCGGGCTGACCCGGGGGATCTGCGTGCGGTCCTGCGTGAAGGGCGGAGTCTCCCCGGTCTTCGGCATCACCACCTCGCGGCGGGCCAGCTTCCCGGCCACGGCGTCGATCCGCCGCTCGTCGGAGGCGGACAGCTCCGCGCCGTCCGCCCGCGCCACCAGCACGGTCAGGGGATTGGCGTCGGGCCTGGCCCCGAAGTGCTCCTCGGCGACCTTCAGCGCGGCCGCGGAATCGTAGGTGGCGGGCAGGAACTCGCCCGTACTGGGCTGTGTGGCGCGGAAGACGAGCGCCTGGCCGAGGACGGTCGTGGCGATACCCAGCACCGCCCACAGGGCGATGACCTTCCACGGACTTCGGGTGGCGAAGCCGGTCAGGGCGCGGATCACAGGGTCCTCCGTAACTCGAACGACCGGGGAACTCCCGGACGTTCTCCAGCTCATCAGCGGCGGCACCCCGAAACGTCGTGGTCAGGGAGGAAGCCGCACCCGGGACCGGGGTCCGGCGCACTCCCCGGACCAGGACCTCAGTCCTGGTCCGGCCTCCGCCCCCGGGCCCTGCGCGCGCCGGGGAGCCGCTGCGAGAATGGACCCCGTACGTACGTGACCTGCGGCTGCTCCGGTTCGGATCCGGCGGGCCGGCGACGGAGGGGGACCGGCGGGCATGCCGATACGCAGCGAGGACCGGACCGGCCCGACCGGTCAGGAGGGGGCGCAGGCCCCGGGCCGCCGGACCCGCTGGGACAGGGTGCGCGAGCCGGCCTTCGCGTGGACGCGCAGTGACGCGCTCCTGGCCATCGGAACCGCCGCGAACGACCTGATCGGCTTCTCGCTCGGCGCCACGGAGGACGGCCGTCCCCTCACCGTGTCCGCCGTGGTCCTCGTGGTCCTGGGCGGGGCCTGTGTACTGGCCCGCCGGGCCAGACCGGTGACGGTGCTCTGCGCCGTCCTCGCCCTGGGCGTGGCGCTGAACCTGACCACGCCGACGGGCCCGCACTTCTCCGCCGCCTTCGCCGTCGCGCTGTACACCGTGACCCGGCTGCGCGGCCCGGCGGTCACGGCGGCGGCCGCCCTCGCGACCGTGCCACTGACGTTGATCAGCGGGGGCCACGGCGCGGTGTCCCCACTCACCGGCGTCCTCAGCAACACGGTGGCGGTCCTCCTCGTCGTCGGTACCGGACTGCTGGTGCGGCGCTGGCAGCAGGAGGCCGAGGCCCGGCGCACCCTGCTGGCCGACCGGGCCGTCGCCGAGGAACGCCGCCGGATCGCCCGGGAGCTGCACGACATCGTGGCCCACCACATCACCACCATGCAGCTGATGGCCGGCGGCGCCCGGGCCAACCTCGCGCACGACCCCGAGGCGGCCCGCGAGGCACTGGTCACCCTGGAGGGCTCCGGGCGGATGGCGCTCGGCGAGATGCGCCAGCTCCTCGACGTACTGCGGGCCGGAGAGGAACCGGAACAGGTGCCCCCGGAGCCGCAGCCCGGGGCGGGGGACCTCGGCCGGATCATCACGGAATCCCGGCTGGCCGGGACGCCGACCGAGTTCACCGTCCACGGGACGGCCCGCCCGCTGCCGCCGACCGTCGGGCTCACGGTGTTCCGGATCGTCCAGGAGGCCCTGACCAACGCCCGCAAGCACGCCGGGGGCGCGCGGGCCCACGTACGGCTGACGTACCGGCCGGAGGGCGTGGACGTGGAGGTGCGGGACGACGGCGCAGGCGCCCGGCCCGGACCCGCGCGGCCGGCCGCCGGCAGCGGGTACGGTCTGATCGGAATGCGGGAACGCGTCGCCCTGCAAGGCGGCACCCTGGAGGCCGGCGCCTGCGACGGCGGCGGGTTCAGGGTGGCGGCCGTGCTTCCGGCCGGCGCGGTCCCGGGGGGACGGGGAGGGGAACGACGCGGATGATCCGTGTGCTGATAGCCGACGACCAGCCGCTGGTACGGCGGGGCCTCGCCCTGATCCTGGCGCCCGACCCGGCGTTCGAGGTGGTCGGCGAGGCCGAGGACGGGGCCCGGGCCGTCGCCCTGGCCCACGAGCTGCGGCCCGACGTCGTCGTCATGGACATCCGGATGCCGGTCCTCGACGGGGTCAGGGCCACCGAGGAACTGGCGCGCACGCTGCCCGCCTCCCGCGTCCTGGCCCTCAGCACCTTCGACATGGACGAGTACGTGGTCGCCGCCCTGCGCGCCGGCGCCTACGGGTTCCTCCCCAAGGACGTCTCCCCGGAGGAGCTCATCGCCGGGGTCCACACCGTCCACACCGGCGAGGCCGCGGTCGCGCCCCGGTTGCTCACCCGGCTGATCTCCGCCTACGTACGGGCCCCCGCCCGGCCGCGGCCGGTGACGGCGGCCCCGGCCGGCCTCACCCCGCGCGAGCTGGAGATCTGGCGGCTGCTGGCCGCCGGGTTCGACAACGCGGAGATCGCCGCGGACCTGGACATCAGCGTCTCCACGGTCAAGAACCACATCACCGGCATCTTCTCCAAACTGGGCGTCCGCGACCGCGCCCAGGCGGTCATCGCGGCGTACGAATCGGGCCTGGTGGCGGTCGGCCACGGGAGCGGTTGATCGGCAAGTGCCCGCAGAGGACCGGAATCCCCCTGGTGACCACACCTCTGACCAGCCGGAACACTGGACGATTCGCCCGTGCGCGGCGGGGCCGGTCCATGGCACAGTCTCAGCAGCACAACCCCCGGACCAGGGAGCACTCATGCGCGATCCGCAGTCCACGCCGCGGCTGACGGCAGCCCCGGACCACGCGCCGGAGCCGAGCCCGCTGCCCCGCTGCCCGGTCTGCGCGCGCCTGCCGGAACGCATCTCCTGGCGCCAGCGCCCGGGCCGCCCCGTGCTCCTGGTCTTCGACCCCTGCGGCCACCGCCACACCTCCCCGGCCCCGCCGATCCTCGCGGTCACCCCGCCGGGCACCCCGTAGGCGGCGGGAGAACGCCCGCGAATCCTCGGCACATTGATGAAAGTTGCATTGAATCGAATATCAATGTCCGCTCTGACATCCAGGATCCGCACCAGGGCTCTTGCGCTTCCCGCGCGGCTTCGGCAGGATCTGGCACCTGCCTCTCCACCCGGACGCGTGAACCGCCGCCGGGTCGGCTCTGCAAGGGCCCGGAACGCCACAGCGATGCCGCCCAGTTGCCGATCCACCCCATCCCCGCCCCCACCAGCCGCGCCCCGCCCCACCCAGCCGTGCCACCGCCGAGCAGTGCGGCTCCGCGCCGCGCCGCGCATCGCGTGGCCTCGCCCCGCCTTGCCCGCAGGCGGCCGGCCGCACGGCACGGGGCCGCCGGCATCCCTAGGAAAGGCGTCACCGTTGAGCAAGCACGTTGGTGCCGGGGGAGGCCTACGGGCCGACGCCCTGGGCCGGTTCGACTCCGTCGTCATGGCGGTCGCGGGCTGCGGTCCCGCCTACACCATCGCCGTCACCCTCCCGGCGCTGATAGCCGCCGTCGGCGTCGCCGGCCCCGCCGTACTCCTGTACTGCGCGATCCCCATGGTGGGCATCGCCCTCGCCTTCCGCCACCTCGGCCGCCTCGACCCCAACGCCGGCGCCGCCTACGCCTGGGTCGGCAGGTCCCTGCACCCCTTCCTCGGCTTCCTCAGCGGCTGGGCGGTCGTCGTCTCCACCACCGTCTTCATGGCCTCCAGCGCCCTGCCGGCGGGCAGCGCGACGCTCGCCCTCCTCGGCCTCGACACGAGCGGCTCCACCCTGCTGCCCACCGCGATCGGAGCGCTCTGGTTCCTGCTCGTGGCCGGCGTGGTCATGTTCGGTGCCCGGATCAGCGCCCACGCCCAGACCCTCATCACCGGCGCGCAGCTGGTCCTGCTCGTGGTCTTCGCCGTCGCCGCGATGGCCAAGGACGGCAACGCGGCCGACTTCTCCCTCTCCTGGTTCGGCTTCAGCCACTTCGGCAGCGAACACACCTTCGTCGGCGGCGCCCTGATCGCCGTCTTCGCCTACTGGGGCTGGGACGTGACGAGCAACCTCGGCGAGGAGACCCGCGGCGGCCGCCGCGGCTCGGGATTCGGGGGCGTGATCGGCGTCCTCATGGTCTTCGCCCTGTTCACCGTCTTCACCATCTCCGTCAACATCCTCATCGGGACCGACGCCGTCCGCCGCGCCCCCGGCGATTTCCTGACCGTCCTCGGCGATGCCATCTGGCCCGGCTGGGGCGGCCGCCTGCTCGTTCTCGCCGTGCTGCTCTCCACCGTCGCCACCCTGAACACCTCGCTCATCCAGGCCACCCGCACCCTCTTCGCGATGGGCCGCGACCACACCCTCCCCCCGGCCTTCGGCCGGCTCCACCCCCACCGCCAGACCCCCTGGACCGCCACCGCCGTCGTTGCGACCGTCGCCCTGGTCTTCACCGCCGCCGTCACGCTCGGCTCCGGCGCGGGACTGCTCGCCGACGCCCTCAGCGGCATCGGCCTCCAGATCGCGTTCTACTACAGCCTCACCGCGTTCTCCGCCGTAGTGGTCCACCGCAAGACGCTGTTCACCTCCGCGGGCAGTTTCCTCCTCGTCGGAGCGTGGCCGCTGTGCGGAGGACTGTTCATGCTGTGGATCCTGGCCCAGTCGGTGACCGAACTGAACGCCGCCGCCCTCACCATCGGCCTCGGTACGCTCGCCCTGGGCACCGTGCCCATGCTGGTGTCCTGGTTCCGCGGCAGGTCGTACTTCCAGCCGAGCCCCCTCGACCCCCAGCGGGCCCAGGACGTCGACGAGTCCTACGGCGTGACGGGCCACGACCCCACCCGCGCCGCCGCCGGCCGACCGGACGAACTGCTCACCGACTTCTGACCGGAGGAAGGTCCCGTCCCATGGCCTGGAAGCGCCGCCGCTCCGCGGCAGCACCGCAGTACGACCCCGCGTTCACCGACGGCGCCCTCTCCGAGGCCTGCCAGGACATCGCCGCCGGGCGCTGGCAGGGCCCCCGCGACCTCCTCGCCGCCGGAGCCGCCCACGACTGGGACCGGCGCACCCACCGGATCCGGCTGCTCGCCAACGCCGCCGCCGACAAACGGGTCGTGGAGGCCTGGCAGGCCTCCGAACCCCACAGCCTCGACGCCGTCGTCCTGCGCGCCGACACCGAGGTGATGCGCATGTTCGCCGTCGCCCGCGGCGGGACCATACCCGCGCGGGAGCTCCTGGACCACACCGCCCGGATCTGCCTGCGCGCCTGCGAAGCCGCGCCCGCGGACCCCCACCCCTGGCTGTCGCTGATCACCCTGGCGCGGCTGTACGAAGGCGGGCACGCCTCCATGGGCCGCTGGTGGCAGGAACTCCGCGTCCGCGACCCGTACCACCGGGAGGGCCACCACCAGGGGCTGCGCTACATGTCCGCCCGCTGGCACGGCTCGCACGGCCAGGCGTACAACTTCGCGCGGGACTCCGCGGCCGCCGCCCCGCCCGGCTCCGCCCTCGCCGTCCTCCCACAGGTCGCCCGGGCCGAACAGTTCCGCCACCGGGTGGAGGCCGAGGGCCGGGCCGGCCTCGACCTCCTGCACCACTGGAGCGGGGACGCGGCCCGCTGGGACCTGCGGACCACCATGGAGCGGTGGCTCGCGGCCCGCACCGTCCCGGCGGCCCAGGACGTCGCCGACCTCAACTGCCTGGCCCACGGCCTCGTCCACGCGGGCATGCTCCCCGAGGCGGCCCACGTCTTCGGGCTGCTCGACGGCCGCGCCACGCGCGTGCCCTGGTCGTACACGGGCGACGCGGAGGAGCAGTACGTCCGCTGGCGCGAACGGGCCGCCGCGGCGGTGGCCAGAACCCCCGGGACCCGGTGATCACGCAGCTCAGCGCCCCTTGATAGCCTCCGCCCGCAGGGTGTGATCAGGCTGGAGCAGGGGGAGACATGCCTGAGTTGCTGACGTCCGAGGATCCCGAGCGGATCGCCGGCTACTGGCTCGCCGCCCGCCTCGGCGCGGGCGGCCAGGGCACGGTCTACGAGGCGTACGACCACGCGGGAGCGCGCGTCGCCGTCAAGGTGCTGCGGCCCGAACTCGTCAGCCGCCCCGAGATCGCGGGCCGCTTCGCCAAGGAGGTCCTCGCGGCGCAGCGCGTCGAGTCCTTCTGCACCGCGCGGGTGATCGAAGCCGGTACCGACGGCGAACGCCCCTACATCGTCAGCGAGTTCGTCGCGGGCCGGGACCTGCGCAAGGCCGTACGCGAATCCGGCCCGCTCACGGGCGACGCCCTGGTCCGGCTGGCCACCGGCGTGGCCACCGCCCTCGCGGCCATCCACCGCGCCGAGGTCGTCCACCGCGACCTCAAGCCGGACAACATCCTCCTCGGCACCGACGGCCCCCGGGTCATCGACTTCGGCATCGCCCGCACCAACGACATGTCGCTCACCGCCACCGGCCATCTCATGGGCACCCCCGGCTACATGGGCCCCGAGGTGCTGACCGGCCACCGGGCGAGCGCCGCCGCCGACGTCTTCGCCTGGGGCGCGGTGATGGTCTTCGCCGCCACCGGCCGCGACCCCTTCCACGGCGAGAACCTCGGCGAGATCGTCGTCCGCGTCACCGAACACGAGCCGGACCTCGCCCCCCTGCCCGCCGGCCTGCGCGCGCTCGTGGGCCGCGCCCTGTCCAAGACCCCGGCCGAACGACCGAGTTCCACCGAGCTGCTCCTCGCCCTGCTGGGCGGCCCCGAGCGGGCGGACGCCTCCCTCCTCGTGGACGGCCGCCAGTCCGCCGGGGCGCTGCGCGACACGGCCGAGGGCGGCGCCGAACCCGGACGGGGGGCCGCCGCCGCGCAGATGTACCAGGGGCTGCCGCTGCCGGTGCAACAGGCCGTACGGCAGATCGTGCTCCGGCTCGTCGTCCCGGGCACCGCCCCCGACGGCTCCCAGGACACCACCCGTACCGCCTCGACCTCGGAGTGGTTCGACGGCCTGCCCTACGAGGAACGCGGCGCGCTGCGCCTCGCGCTGGACTCCCTCGTCACCGCCCGGCTCCTGGTCCTGGAGGCCGACACCGTACGCCTCGCCGGCCTCGGCCTGATCCGGGCCTGGCCCCAGCTGCGCGCCTGGGTGGACCAGGACCGCGACGCGCTGGGCCTGCTGCGCTGGCTCACCCAGGCCGCCGGCTACTGGGACGGGCACGGGCGCACCCCCGACGCCCTGCCGACCGGCGGGGCCCCGCAGGCGGCCCGCGCCTGCGTGGCCGACGCCCCGCCGTGGCTGCGCGCGAGCCGGCTGGAAGCGGAACTGCTGGAAGCCCACGGGGCCGCCGCCGCGCTCGCCCGCCGGCGCACCCGGCGGCTGCGCGCGGGCGGGGCCGCCCTGCTGGCCCTGGCGCTGGTCGCGGGCCTCGTCGCCTGGCAGCAGAAGCGGATCGGCGACGAGCGCGAACGCGAGGCGTCCGCCCGTAGCATCGCCTCGATCGCCGACAGCCTGCGCACCTCGGACCCCGAGACCGCGGCCCTGCTCAGCGTGGCCGCCTGGCGGGTCGCGCCCGTGGGCGAGGCCCGCGCCGCCCTCTACGGCGCGCTCGGCCAGGACGAGCGGAAGGTCGCGACCAACCCGGCCGGGGTCTCGACCGGCGTCTACGAGGAGCACATCGACACCCTGCTCGACGGACGCACCCTGGCCGTCCTCAACGAGAAGAAGAGCATGGAGGTCTGGGACCTCGTCACCGGCAAGCGCACGGCGCGCGCCGAACTGTCCCAGGAGGACGAGCTGCCGGCCGCCCCGGACCCCACCGGAACGGTCGCGGTGCAGCCCAAGCGCAAGGGTGTCCAGCTCATCGACCTGGTGAGCGGCAAGCCCGGCCGCCTCATCCTGGAGGACCAGGGCGCGCTCCAGCTCGCGGGGGTGTCCGAGAAGGCCGGCCTCCTCCTGGTCACCTCCTACGAGGCGAGGCAGGAGACCCTCCTCATCGACGGCGCCACCGGGCGGATCGTGCTGCGGATCCCGGGGCGGGACGCGGTGGCCCTGTCGCGCGACGGCGCCACCCTCGCCTACTGCCTGCCCGGACGCCCCGTCCAGCTCTACACCGTGGCCACCGGGCAGACCGCGCAGCTGACGAACCCGGACCCGTACCCCACCACCCCCTGCGGCAAGGAGCACGGGCTGCGGTTCAGCGGGAACGGCAAGCGGCTGATCCACATGAACGGGCGCAATTCCACCCTGTGGGACCTGCCCAGCCGCAAGAGCATCTACGAGTTCAGCGCGAAGTCGGTGGGCGCCGTCAACGCGGACGCCTCCCTGATGGCCGAGGTCACGGACACCCAGGTGAAACTGTGGTCCGACCGGTCGAGCTCCTCCGCCCAGCCGCTGCTCACCTTCCCCCGGCCGGAAGCCGACGGCGCGGCGACGGGCGTGGCCCTCGCCTTCGACGCCGACGGCCGCAGGCTGCTCTCCCTCTCCAGGGACCGTCAGGTGCGCTACCTCGACCTGACCTTCGGACTGGAGGACGCCGCCTCCACGGTGAACGTCATGGACGCGGTGTTCGCCCCGGACGCGCGGACCCTCGTGACGGCGGGGGTCCTGGCCACCGGCAGGGACACGGAGGCCAAGATCTGGACCACGGCCGACGGCCGCGACCGCGCCCTGCCCGAGGTGCCGCTCAGGGGTTCCACCGGCGACGCCGACCTCACCGACGACGACGGCGGCGCGGTGTACTCGCGTGACGGGCGCCTGCTGGCGGGCGTCGTCGGGGGCAACGGGAAGCTGCGGGTCATGGTGTGGGACGTCCGGGAGGGCCGCAAGCGCGCGGAGATCTCCCTGCCGAAGTCCGTCTTCCGGGTCGACGGGGTGGAGTTCACCCCTGACGGCAAGCAGATCGTCCTCGCGCTCCCGGCGGGCGCGCTGGCGAACGAGCCCCGGACCGTGCAGGTCTGGGACGTGGCCTCGGGCAAGCAGGCGTACGAGATCAAGGACGCCGGCGCCGCCAACCTGGCCGTCAACCGCGAGGGCACCCTCCTGTTCACCTCGGCGGGCGAGCGGATCGACCTGGCCACCCGCAAGGTGGAGCGCGGCGTGTTCGGGCCCGGCGTCATCCAGGACCTGGAGTTCAGCGACGACGGCTCGGTGCTGGCGGTGAGCCTGCTCCAGGGGACCGTCACCCTGTGGGACGGCAGCGGCCGCCAGCGCCTGGGCGGACTGTCGAGCACGGCGGGCACCCGCGGCGAGGACTTCGGCGGCCGGCTGGCGGGGCTGCGGTTCTCCCACGACGGCCGGACCCTGGCCGCGATGGTGGGGGAGAGCCGGGTCCAGCTGTGGGACGTGCCGGCCCGCCGCCGGCTGGGCGACCCGATGCGCGGGTCCGCGGGCTTCCTGCGCGCCGTCGCCTTCGACTCCGAGGGCAGGCTGCACGTCTCCTCCTCGTTCCACCCGCACCGGGTCTTCGACCTCGGTCCGGCGAACGTGGCGAAGGAGCTGTGCCGGCGGGTCGGGCGCGACCTGACGCGCGCGCAATGGGAGCAGAACGTTCCGGACCTGCCCTACCGCTCGGTCTGCTGACGGGGCGCTCCGTCTCGCCGATGTGACGTCATCGAAGTGACGTCATCGAAGTGGCGCATGCTCAAAGCTGCGTGATTCCGGACGACTTCGAGCAGCTTCCTTCAAAGGATCTCGGCCGGCCGCTATGTTGCCAGGCGCATGCCAAAGCGGTGTGTCCGCGATCCGGACCGCACGAGGAGCTGCCCCATGAGACCCACCCGCGTCAGCACCGGCATCGACCCCGGCCGTGCCCGTCGCTCCGCCCGCCGCCGTACCCGCGTCGCGGCGCTGCTCGCCGCCGCCCTCACCGTGGCCGGGCTCGCCGCCGCCGGACCGGCCGCTCCCCGGGCCACCGCCGCGTCCACGGCGGCGCCGGCGGCCGCCGCCACGGCCGGCGACGTCACCGGCTTCACCCGGTCCGGGAACACCTTCACCGTCACCGCGTCCAGCGGGGCCAAGGCCCGCGTGGTCATCGCCCGCGCCGACATCTTCCGGCTCTGGCTCTCCCCCGACGGCGCCTTCACCGACGATCCGGCCGGCTCCGCCCTCGCCCCGACCACGGACTTCGGCTCCGTCGACGCCTCCTTCACCGACGACGGCCCGTACTACCGCATCACCACCGGCGCCCTGAACATCCGCGTCAACAAAGCGCCGCTCCGGTTCTCCGTCTACCGCGCCGACAACACCACCCCGGTCTGGCAGGAGTCCCGGCCCACCAGCTGGACCGGCGCCCGGACCACCCAGTACCTGGCCCGCGGCGCCGACGAGCAGTTCTACGGCACCGGGCTGCGCCTCGGGGAGTGGGCCCTGCGCGACAAGACCGTCCCCGTCGCCGTCGACAACAAGTGGCGCGAGAACGACAACGCGAGCCCCGCCCCCTTCTACATGTCCACCAACGGCTACGGCGTCATGCGCAACACCTGGGCCCCCGGCTCGTACGGATTCAACGCCCCCACCACCCTCACCCACGACGAGACCCGCTTCGACGGCTGGTACTTCACCGGGGACTCCCTCAAATCCGTCCTCGACGCCTACACCGACGTCAGCGGGAAACCCTTCATGGCCCCCGTCTGGGGTTTCGAACTCGGCAACGCGGACTGTTTCAACGCCTCCAACCCCGAGTACCAGGGCGACCACGGCCGCCCGCGCCACCAGACCACCCCCGACGTGGCCGGCTACGCCGCCGACGCCCGCGCCGCCGACATGCCCTCGGGCTGGTTCCTCCCCAACGACGGCTACGGCTGCGGCTACACCGCACCTCTGAAATCCACCGTCGACGCCCTGAAGGCCAAGGGCTTCCAGACCGGCCTGTGGACCTCCACCGGCCTCGACTCCCTCGCCGACGAGGTCGCCGCGGCCGGTGTCCGGGGCGTGAAGACCGACGTCGCCTGGATCGGGAGCGGCTACCAGTACGCCTTCAACGGGGTCCAGCAGGCCGTGGACGGCATCGAGAAGAACTCCGACGCCCGGCGCTACGTGTGGACCGTCGACGGCTGGGCCGGCACCCAGCGCAACGCCGTCGTCTGGACCGGCGACACCCACGGCACCTGGGACGACATGCGCTGGCACGTCCCCGCCATCACCGGAGCCGGCCTCTCCGCCCTCAACTACGCCTCCGGCGACGTCGACGGCATCTTCGGCGGCAGCCCCAAGACGTACACCCGCGACCTCCAGTGGAAGGCCTTCACCCCGGCCTTCATGACCATGTCCGGCTGGGGCGCGGCCAACCCGCGGGCCGGCTACCAGGACAAGCAGCCCTGGCGCTTCGCCGAGCCGTACCGGTCCGTCAACCGCGCCTACCTCCAGCTCAAGATGCGCCTGATGCCGTACCTGTACACGATGAGCCGCGTCGCCCACGAGAGCGGGGTCCCCAGCACGCGCGCGATGGTCCTCGAATACCCCGACGACCCGGTGGCCCGCGGCAACCTCACCAGCGGCCAGTTCATGGCCGGGGACTCCTTCCTCGTCGCACCCGTGGTCTCCGACACCTCCGTCCGCGACGGCATCTACCTGCCCGCCGGAACCTGGACGGACTACTGGACGGGCCGCGTCTACGCCGGTCCGGGCTGGCTGAACGGCTACCGGGCCCCCCTCGACACCCTGCCCCTGTTCGTCAAGGGCGGCGCCATCGTGCCGATGTGGCCCCGGATGAACCACTCGGGCGAGAAGCCCGTATCCACCCTCACCTACGACATCCACCCGCGGGGGAACAGCTCCTTCAGCCTCTACGAGGACGACGGCCTGACCCGCGCCCACGAGTCGGGCGCCTTCGCCCGCCAGCGGGTGGCCGTCACCGCCCCCACCACCGGCTCCGGCACGGTCACCGTCTCCGTCGGGGCGCCCACCGGCGACTACACCGGCAAACCCGCCTCCCGGGGCTACGAGCTCTCCCTCCACCTCGCCTCGCCCCCCGGCGCGGTCACCGCCGACGGCGCCGCGCTCACCCGCCTCGCCTCCAAGGGCGCGTACGAGGCCGCGGCGACCGGCTGGTTCTTCGACCCGGCCGACCGCGCCGGCGTCCTGTGGGTCAAGACCGGTAAGAAGCCGGGCGCCTTCAGCGTCTCCGCCACCGGCACCTCCGTCCCCCCGGCCGGCCCGATCCCGGCCGGCTCCGCCCCCGCACCGCTGCCGCACGAGATCCGGATCGACCCCGGCGCCCGCCACCGCGTCGACGGCCTCGGCTAGCCGAACCGGGCGGGTCGGCACCCGGCACCGCCTTCACCCGAGGTCCGGACCACGGTGAAGGCTGGGCCGGGTTGCCGCCCTGGGCCCTGTGTTGATCTTCGAGCAGCCGGAGATCCAAGTCAATCCACTGATTTCCTATCAACGCCCAAGGCAGAGCTTGGATCTGAGGGTGGCTAACGTGAGCCCATGACCCTCGACGACCTCCGCGTCTTCGTCGCCGTGTGCCGCGCCGGCAGCCTCAGCGCCGTGGCCCGTGATCTCGGCCGCACCCAGTCGGCCGTCAGCCAGCACGTCCGCCGCCTGGAGAAGGAGACCGGCACCGGCCTGCTGGAACGCCACGCCCGCGGCGTCGTCCCCACCGAGGCCGGCCGCATCCTCCAGGCGGCCGCCGCCGACGGCATCTCCGGCCTCGACGGAGCCCTGCGCCGACTGGACGACCTCGTACGCGGCGACGGCGGCTCGGTCCGCGTCACCACCGGGGCCACGACCGTCCGCCACTTCATGTCCGAAGCCGTCGTCACCTTCCGGCGCCGGCACCCCCGGGTGAGCCTGGAGTTCCAGACCGAGAACTCCAGCCGCAGCTGCTTCGACGCGCTCGCCGCCGACGACCTCGACCTCGCCTGGATCACCATCGGCCGGCCGGTGCGCGGCATCGAGCAGCGCCCCGTCATGAACCTGCCCTGGGTGCTCGCGGTCGGCGCGGACGACCCCCTCGCCACCCGCGCCCGCGTCGAGCCCGCCGACCTCACCGGCATCCGGCACATCCGGCTCCCCGAGAACTCCGCATCCCGCGCCCACCTCGACGCGGCCTTCGCCGGCCTGGGCATCCGGATCAGCTCCGACACCAGCGTGGCCGACTGGGACACCGCCCTGCTGCTCGCCGAACTGGGCCTGGGCCACGCCGTCGTACCCGCCCTGCCCGGCTGGCGGGTCCCCGGCGCGGACGGCCCGCTGCGGCTCGTCCCGATCCCCGGGCTACCGCCGCTCGCGGTCGGCTGGGCCGTGCGCCGCTGGAGCGCGCTCGCCCCGCTGGCCCGCGTCTTCGCCGACGAGGTCGCCCGCAGCTGCACCGCGCGGGCGGCCGGGCAGTAGCGACGCCGGCAGCAGTCCCAAGGCGGCCAGGGCGGCCAGGGCCAACAGCGCCGGGGTGGTCCCCCCGGCGCCCGCCGCCCCCGCGGCCCCGGCCCCGGCCCCGGCCCCGGAACCGGCACCCGCTCCCGCCGCGAGGGCGATCCCGAGGGCCGGACCCACGTTCGTGGCCGTCTGCTTGAGCCCGCCGACCACCCCCGCGTACCCGGGCGGGGCGTCTCCCACCACCGTCCCGGTCGCGGTCACCATCACCGCGGCGAACCCGGCGCCGAGCACCGCGCCCCCGGCTCCCGTCAGAGCCTCGGTGCACAGCCCGGCGATCCCGAGCGCCACCAGCCCCGTCCCGGCCAGCGCGATCCGGCGCGCCCCGAACCTGCGCTGCGCGACGCCGGCCAGGGGCGCCCCCACCACCATGACGGCGGTCAGCGGCAGCAACCGCAGCGCGCTGTCGAACGCGCCCAGCCCCCGTACGTCCTGGAGCAGGAACGTCGCCGTGAACAGCGCCCCGAACAGGGCTCCCGACGCGGTCAGCAGCAGCGCCATCGACGCCATCACCGCCGTCGACCGCGCCACGGCGGCCGGCACCAGCGGGTGCGCGGCGCGCCGCTCCCACCGTACGAGGAGCACCCCGAGCCCCGCCGCGCCCCCGAGCCCGAGGAGAGTCGGCGGCGCGGTCCATCCGTACGCCGGTACGCCGGCCAGCGCGTGCACGAGCGCCGCTACGGCGGCCACGAGCAGGGCCGTGCTGCCCAGGGGCGGCCGCCCGGCGCCGGTCCGCTCCGGCTCGGGCACCCGTACGGCCAGGATCAGCGCGGCGATCGCGAGCGCGATGGGCACGTTGACCACGAACACCGCCCGCCAGCCCAGGTGCGCCACGAGCAGCCCGCCGAGCAGCGGCCCGGCCGCCGCGGCCACCCCGATCGCGCTGGTCCGGATGGCGACGGGCGCGGCGAGCCGGTCGGGCGGATAGGCGAGCCGCAGCAGGGCGAGCGTCGCCGGCTGGAGCAGTGCGCCGAAGAACCCCTGCGCGGCCCGCAGGGCGATCACCCAGCCGACGCCGGGCGCCAGGGCGATGCCCGCCGAGGCGGCGGCGAAGCCGAGTACGCCGGTGATCGCCAGCCGGGGATGCCCGTAGCGGTCGCCGAGCCGCCCGGCGACGACCAGGAACGCGGCGACGGTGAGCAGGTACGCGGTGCTGGTCCACTGGACCTGCGCCACGCTCGCCCCGAGATCGCGCCGCAGGCCGGGCTGCGCCACCACCAGCACGGTGCCGTCCAGGGCGACGATCATGGCGCCGGAGACGGAGGCGAGGAGCGCTGTCCGGGGCCTCACCGGGCGACCGGGCCGAGGTGCGCGTCGAGTGCGGCGGTGACGAGGAGGTCGAGCCGCGCGGGCTCGTGGTGGCCGTGGACCAGGGGCAGGCTGCCCCAGCCCCACAGCTGGGCCACGCCGTGCAGGTTCGCCCACAGCGCGGCGGCGGTCACGGCCGCGGGCGGCGCGTCCTCGCCCTCGGCGCGGCAGCGGGCGACGAGGCCGACGAGCAGCTCGAACAGTGGGAGCGTGGACTCGCGCAGCCGCGGCTGCCCCGGGCCGGGCGGGCCGCCGTGCCGCTCGCTGTCCAGCAGGTCGTGGCGGAACATCAGCTCGAACATGCCGGGGTGCTCCAGCGCGTAGCCGACGTAGGTCCGCCCCAGGGCCGTGAGCTGCTCGCGCGGGGTGGCCGCGCCGGCGAGGGCGGAGGTGAACCGGGCGGCGAGGTCCGCGAATCCGCGCCGGGCGATGGCCGAGAGCAGAGCGTGGTGCGTGGGGAAGTGCCGCCGGGGCGCGCCGTGCGAGACCCCGGCCCGGCGGGCGATCTCCCGCAGCCCGAGCGAGGCGGTGCCCTCGGTCATGACGAGGTCCACGCCGACGTCGATCAGCCGCTCGCGCAGGGAGCTGTCCTGTTCCATGGGCCTTGTCTACCAGCAGCGGTAGACAGTGTCTACTCGCCGCCTGCCCGCCGTCCGCTCGCCCGGGATCCTGGTACGCCGGTACCATCAAGCTCCCGGCGGCGGACGGCCGACGGCCGATGAGCGCAGAGGAGCCGGCGCATGCCGAAACGCGTGGACCACGAGGAACGGCGCGCCCAGATCGCGGAGGCCCTCGTCCGGGTCGCCGCGCGCCGCGGACTGCACGCGGTGGGCATGCGCGACGTCGCCGCCGAGGCGGGCGTGTCCCTGCGCCTGGTCCAGTACTACTTCCAGACCAAGGAGAACCTGCTCTTCTACGGGCTCCAGCACCTGGCCGCCGGCCTCGGCGCCCGCGTCGCCGCCCGGCTCCGGGCCATCGGCGCGAACCCCGGCCCGCGCGCGACCGTCGAGGCCCTGCTGACCGAGGCGCTGCCCACGGACGGGGCGAGCCGCGATTTCCACATCGTCTTCACCGCGTACGCCGCCCTCGCCCTGACCGACGAGGCCCTCGCCGCGCAGCCCTTCATCGAGAACCCCAACGCCGCCGAGGACGCCCTGACCGGGCTGCTCCAGCAGGCGAAGGACGCCGGGCTGACCCCTCCCGGCACGGACCCGCGCACCGAGGCCATCAGCCTCCTCGCCATGTCGGCGGGGCTCGGCACCAGCGTCCTGGTCGGCCAGCGCACCCAGGAATCCGCCGCCGCGGTCCTGCGCCACCACCTCGACCGGCTCTTCCCGGAGCCCGCCGCGGCGGAGTGACGCCAGGGCTCAGGCGCGCCGGATCGCGTCCACCAGGCCCGCGACCAGCCGCGCCCGCTCGGCCATGGCGCCGATCACCAGGTACTCGTGGTCGGCGTGGGCGCCGCCCCCGACCGCTCCCAGACCGTCGAGCGTCGGCACCCCCAGCGCGGCCGTGAAGTTGCCGTCGCTGCCGCCGCCGACCGCCCTGCCCTCAAGGCCGGGGAGCAGCCTCCGCGCCACCGCGAACAGCTCGGCCGAGGCGGATTCGGGCATCGGCGGCCGGCCGACGCAGCCGTGCACCGAGAGCCGCGCCCCGTCGAGATGCGGAGCCAGCGCCGCGAACGCGGCCTCGACGCGCTCCCTCTCCTCGGCCGTCTCGACCCGGACGTCGACGACGACGGTCGCCGCCGCCGGAACCACGTTGTCCAAGGTGCCCGCCGCCGCGACGGTCGGGGTGACCGTCGTACCGATCTCGGGCCGGCCGAGCGCCGCGATGTCCAGCACCTGGTGCGCCGCCTCGATCAGGGCGTTGATCCCGGCCGCCGGTTCGAGTCCGGCGTGCGAGGCGCGGCCCGTGATCGAGACCTGGAAGGTGCCGCAGCCCTTGCGGCCGGTCTTCAGCCCCCCGCCGTCGGCGGCGCCCTCCAGCACCAGCGCGGCGCCGCAGGCGAGGGCGCGTTCCTCGATCAGGGCCCGCGAGGAGCGGGAGCCGACCTCCTCGTCGGCGGTCACCAGGATCTCCACCCCCGACCGGTCCTCCAGCGAGGCCACGCCGTGCACGGCCTGCACCAGCCCGCCCAGCATGTCGAAGACCCCCGGACCGGTCGCGTGCCCGTCCTCGACCGTGAACGGGCGGCGCTCCAGGGTGCCGAGCGGGAACACGGTGTCGTGGTGACCCAGGATCAGCACCCGGGGATCACCGCCGCCCGACCAGTGGACGTGCGGCCCGGCTTCGCTCTCCACCAGGACGGCGTGCCCGCCGAGACGGCTCTCGATGAACGCCGAGACCGTCTTGGCCGACGCCGCCAAGGCGTTGACGTCACGCGACGGGGACTCGGTCTCCACGAGTGTCCGGAGGTCCTCGATCATCGCGTCGACGCTCACGTCGGCGCCTTCGCGCATCGTCATGCGGTCAGGGTATCCGGCGGCCCGGAGCGCGCAGCCGGACCGGGTGCGCAGGATGATGGAGGGACCGGGGACGACGGCCGCTCCTCGGCACAGAAGGAGGCGCACCTGCCATGACGGAGCACGAGCGCGGGCCGTCGGCGCACAACCTTGAGGAAGGCCGGCTGCTCAAGGAGCTGGAGGCGATCCACCGCACGCGCCACGAGACCCTGCTGCACGGGTCCAACGACGCCCTGGTCACCCATACGGACCGGATGAACGAACTGGAGCGCGAGTACGTACGCCGCCACCCGCAGCGCGCCCAGACCCCGGGCCGCACCCGCGAGGGCGCCCGCGCCCGCACGACCGCCGACTGACCCCGGCCCGCGAACTCGGCGGGGCCTACGGACGGACCTCGGGCGGGCCTTCCGCCGGCGCGCCCACCGTCGCCCACAGGTCGCAGTGGTGCGCGGTCCGTACGTCCACCGGCCGGACCCCGCCGGCCCCGGGAGCCAGCGACAGCACCGCGCCCGACGGCGTCCGCAGGCGCGGCCAGTCGGGGCTGCCCGGCGCGTTCGGCGTGCCGGTACGGGCGAACCGCGTCCAGTACCCGGTCATCAGCTCGGACAGTTCGCGCTGCGGCCCGCTCAGCGCCGCGCCCGTGGTGAACAGGGAGGGCAGTTCAAGGCCGTGCGCCGCCCCGTACGGGAAGCCCGGCACCGTCGGCAGCCCGGTGAAGTCCGGTGCGTCGGGGTCGCTGAACCGGTAGCCGTACGTCGGCACGTGCCGCGCCAGCGCACTGCCGTCCCGTAGCGCCGGACAGGTGAACGAGGCATCGGACAGCGCGGTCGCCCAGGCCAGGGCGGGCGTCGGGTACCCGGCCGCCGGGTACCGCGCCTCGACGGCCGCCGCCGAATCCCCGAAGGACCGCACCAGCCGGGCCCGGTAGGCGGCCTCGTCCGGGACGGGGAAATCCGCCAGGGTCAGCCCGATGAAGAGCCGCATCTCGTCCCGGTTGGTGCCCTGCACCACCGGCACCCGGTGGAAGCGCCCGGCCTCCAGGGCCCGGCGCGGTTCCCGGGGCAGCATCCGGTTGCCGTAGGAGACCAGCGAGAAGCGCCGCATCAGCTCCGGGGTCGCCAGCCTGCGCGCGTCGAGGCCGCGCAGGCAGGTCAGGACCTCCGGGCCGGTGGGCCGGTCGCAGCCGAGCGCGGCCGCCGCGGCGACCCCCCGGGCCGTCGTGAGCTGCTCGGGCACGAACGGCTCGTACGCCTCCTGCCGCGGCAGGACGGCGCCCGCCGGCATCCCGGTCGAGCAGGATCCGCTCTGGAGGACCGCCCGGTGGAACAGGCCGGCGGAGGCGGGCGAGGCCAGGTGCGCGCAGACGCTGAGGGCGCCCGCCGACTCACCGAAGACGGTCACGTTGCCGGGGTCCCCGCCGAACCGGGCCGCGTTCGCCCGTACCCAGCGCAGCGCGGCCTGCTGGTCGGCGATGCTGAGGTTCGGGGCCCCGCCGAGCGCCGGATGGCCGAACAGGCCGAAGACGCCCAGCCGGTAGTTGACGGTGACGACCACGGTGTCCCCGCGGACGGCCAGCCCGTCGGGCAGGTAGGTGTCGCCGGAGCCGTTCAGGAAGCCGCCGCCGTGGAACCAGACCATGACCGGCCGGGGCCGCGGGTGGGGACGCAGGGCGCCCTCCCCGCCCGCCGGCGCGGTCACGTTGAGGTGGAGGCAGTCCTCCGAGCCGGTCGGCCCGCCCGGCCCGAGGGCCGGGAGCTGCACGCAGTGCGGGCCGGGCGCCCCGGCGTCGCGCACGCCGGGCCAGCGCGGTGCGGGCTCCGGGGGCCGCCAGCGCAGGGCGCCGGTCGGCGCCGCGGCGTAGGGGATGCCCTCGTAGGTGCGGTACGCCCCGTGCGCGCGGCCGCGTACCGCCCCGCCGTCGGTCTCCACGACGGGCCGCTCCGGCTCGGGGGCGGCGGCGGTGTGCCCCGCCCCGCACGCGAGGAGCACGAGCGCGCCCAGCGCGGCACTGAGGGAGCGGACGAAACCTGCGTGGGGCACGGCGGACGCCCTTTCCACCGGACCGCGCGGCGGCGCGGCCCTGTTCCTCGGTCTCCGGCGACCCTAGGCCCCCGGCCCGCACGCGCCGGGCAGGCGGCGCGGCAAACCCCCGGGAGGGCGCACCCACCCCATCCGATCGGCCCTGCGTCCCCCTAACGGCGCTCCAGCAGCCCGCGGACGTACGCGGCCTGGCCCACGTGCTGGAGGTCGTCGGAGATCACGCTGATCAGGCGCACCCCGAGGGTGACCGGGGGGTCCCAGCGGGTGTCGATCACGCGGTCCAGGTCGGCGGCGGCCAGGCCCCGCAGGAAGTGCAGGGTCCGTTCGTACACGGCGTCGTGGTACTCCAGCAGCACCTCGCCCGCCTCGATCCGGACCGCCCCCGCCTGGGTGGCGTTGTGCCCGTACCCCGTGGCCCCGGCGGGCAGCGACAGGCCCAGGCGCTCCATCCAGCCCTGGGCGTCCCACAGCTGTTCCCACCCCGCGGCGTCCGCCACGTGGTCGTCCTGGATCCGGGTCAGGTGCCAGACCAGCCAGGCGATCGAGTTGGCCGCCGGATCGACCCGCGCGCCCAGCTCCTCGGCCGTCAGGCCCCCGACTGCCTCGTGCACGGCCTCCCGGACACGTCCGTAGGCGTCGGCCAGTACCTCCGTAGCCTTCATGACACCCACTATGCGAGGGCTCGCGCCCGGCGGCATCAGCGGATGCCGGAGCGGGCGCCATGAACCAGGCTGGACCGCATGTCAGGGGTACAGGGTTGGTTCGGCCGCCTCAAGGGGCGTACGGCGGCGCTCCGCGAGCACGGCGCACGGGTCCGAGCGCGGCGGGAGGCGGAGTACGCGGCCGAGTACGCGGCCGGGTACGCGGCGGAGCATGCGGCGGAGCACGCCGCCGAGCACGCCGCCGAGCACGCGCGGGAGGCGACGGACGCCGCGCGGAACCCGGCCGGCGCCGTGCCCTGGGGCGTCCGGGTGGCCGCCGAGGCCGGCTGGCGCTTCCTGGTGCTGGCCGCGACGCTCTGGGTGCTCATGCGGGTGATCGGGGCCGTGCGCCTCGTCGTCCTCGCCTTCGTCGTCGCGCTCCTGGTCACCGCGCTGCTCCAGCCGACGGTGGCCCGCCTGCACCGGCGCGGGCTGTCCCGGGGCCTCGCCACGGCGCTGACCGCGATCTGCGGGTTCGTCGTGCTGGGGCTCGTCGGCTGGTTCGTCGTCTGGCAGGTGTCCGAGAACCTCGGCGACCTGTCCGACCGGGTCCAGGAGGGCATCGAGGAACTCAAACGGTGGCTGCTGAACAGCCCGTTCCACGTGACCGAGCAGCAGATCAACGACATCGCGAAGAAACTGAGCGACTCCGTCGGCACGAGCACCAGCGAGATCACCTCCAGCGGCCTGAAGGGCGTGACCGTGGTGGTGGAGATCATCACCGGCCTGCTGCTGGCGATGTTCTCGACGCTCTTCATGCTCTACGACGGCCGGCACATCTGGCAGTGGACCCTCAGGCTCGTCCCCGCCTCGGCCCGGCGGGGCGTGGCCGGAGCCGGGCCGCGCGCCTGGCGCACCCTGACCGCGTACGTGCGCGGCACGCTGATCGTCGCCCTGATCGACGCCGTCTTCATCGGCGTCGGCATCTACTTCCTCGGCGTGCCGCTGGCCGTCCCGATCGCCGTGGTGATCTTCCTGTCCTCCTTCGTCCCCCTGGTCGGCGCCGTGGCCTCGGGCGCGCTCGCGGTCGTCGTCGCGCTCGTCACCCAGGGGGTGTTCACCGCGCTGATGGCGCTCCTGGTGGTGCTGCTGGTGCAGCAGATCGAGGGGCACATCCTGCAGCCGTTCATCCTGGGGCGGGCCGTACGGATCCACCCGCTGGGCGTCGTGCTCGCCGTCGCCACCGGCGGCATCATCGCCGGGATCGGCGGGGCGGTGGTCGCGGTGCCGCTGGTGGCGGTCACCAACACCGTGGTCGGCTACTTCCGCACCCGCGCGGAGCCTGGCCCCGCCGCGAGTTCCGTGGCCGCCGACGAAGGCGCGCCGTAACCCCCGTTCGCCCGCCCCGAATGGCGCAGCACGCGAACGTGCCGGTGAATACAACAGAGCGTGCGCACGGTGCGGACCCGCGCGTCGGCGAACGGAGCCTTCCATGAACGACCCCAGCACCTTCGCGGCGACGGAGCCCGACGACCGCGAGGAGCCCGACGGCTCCCGGCATCCGGCCCCGGCCCCGGCGCGTCCGCAGGAGGCGGCCGAGGCCGATGTCCCCCTGCGCGCCGCGGCCGCCCACAGGCCCCGATCCGGGGCGCTGCGCCACGTACTGCGCCGGCCGGTGGCGGCCGCGCTGCTGTTCTGCGGGGCGCTGCACCTGCCCGTCGAGGCCGCCGCGCCGGCGCTGATGACCCCCGCGGACTTCCTCCCGCTGCTGGTGGCGGTGGTCTGCCTCGGGCTCGGGGTGGTCCTCGCGGTACGCGACACCCCGGTGGTGTGGCGGTCCGTGGCCGTGGCCGCGCTCGGCCTCGTCACCTTGCACGTGTGGGGCGGCGTGGCCCTCTTCGACCCCCTGGAGGGGGCGGTGGGCGGCCCGTTCCCGTGGGCGGGCATCACGGTGGTGCTGAGCGCCGCCGCGTGCGCCGTACTCGCCGGTGTGGCGCTGATGAACCGGCCGGCGCGGGCGGGCGAGCCGAGCCACCGAGCCTGACACCGAGAGGTCCGCACGCCCTTCCGGCCCCCGCCGGGTCCCCCGGGTCCGTTACGCCAGCAGGTTGACCGCCCGGGTGAACGCTCCCGGGAGCCGGGCGGCCACCGGGACGATGCGGCGGGCCAGCGGCGGCCGCCCGCGGGCCCAGAGCAGGGACCCGGTGAGCGCGCGGTAGCCGCGGGAGAGCTCCCGCCAGGCCCGCTCGTACGCCTCCGGCCGGCCCGCCCGCACACAGCGTACGAGTTCACCCGCCGCCGTCAGGGCCAGCGTGAGGCCCTCGCCGGTCAGCGCGTCGACGTAGCCGGCGGCGTCGCCCACGAACAGCACCCGCCCGGCCACCCGGGTCCGTGCCCGCTGCCGCAGCGGCCCGGCCCCGCGCACCGGCCCGCCGGACGCGCCCCGCAACCGCTCGGCCAGCAGCGGGAACCGGGCGAGCTGGGTGTCGAAGGGGGCCTGCTCGGAGGTCAGTACGGCCACACCGATCCGGCCGGCTGCCAGCGGGGTCACGTACGCCTCGCACCGCGCGGACCAGTACACCTCGACGAGGTCGCTCCACGGCTCCGCGTCGTGGTGGCGGCGCAGCCCGTAGCGCGCGGGCCGGCCCCGTACGGGCGGCGCCGACAGGCCGAGTCCGCGCCGGACGGGGGAGTGCAGGCCGTCCGCCGCGACCAGGTACCGGGCGGTCAGCCCGGCGGCGGTGACCCGGTGTTCGTCCTGGCGGACCTCCTCGACGCGGCGCGGCAGCACCCGTACGCCCAGCGCGGCGGCGCGTTCGGCCAGGGCGGCCTGGAGGTCGGTCCGCCGGGCACCGAGGCCGGGACCGGCCCGGAAGAGGCCCTCCGCCTGCCGGCCGGTGACGCCGTCGAGGTAGCGGATGCCCCGGAAGGGCCGGCCGGGAACGCTCACGCCGAGCTCGGCGAGCCTGCGCAGCCCGCCCGGCATCAGCCCCTCACCGCAGGCCTTGTCGATGGGGGTGGCCCGCGGCTCCAGGACCACGGCCTCCAGCCCGGCCAGCGCCCCGTGGATCGCGGTGGCCAGCCCGGCGGGACCACCGCCGACGATTAGCAGGTCGATCACGCCACGGGCCCTGCGGCGGGGCTTGTGGCGGGGCTTGTGGCGGCGGCTCCCGCGACAGCTCCCGCCGTGGCTCCCGCTGTGGATCCTGCGGCGGGGTCTGCGATAGCTCCTGCGGTGGGGCCTGTGGCAGCTCCCGCAGTGGACCCTGCGGTCGATCCCGCGGTGGGGCCTGCGGCTGGGCTTGTGGCGGCGGCTCCCGCGGTGGGGCCCGTGGCGGAGCCCGTGGTCCCGGCCGTGGCGGCGCGGGTGGCGGGCTCGGGCGTGGCGGTCGTCAGGGCCGTGTCCTCGCAGCGGACGCGGACGGCCAGCAGGGCGGCGTTCAGTGCGGTGAACCCGGCCGCCGTCAGCCAGGCGGAGTGCACCAGCGGCAGTGCGGCGCCCTCCACCACGACGGCCACGTAGTTGGGGTGGCGCAGCAGCCGGTACGGCCCGCCCGCGACCAGCGGGAGCCCGGGCACCACGAGCACCCGGGTGTTCCAGCGCGGCCCGAGCGTCGTGATGCACCACCAGCGCAGGCCCTGCGCGGCGACGGCCAGGGCCAGCGCGGACCAGCCGAGCGGCGGGACGAACGGGCGCCCCGCCGCCCAGGGTTCCACCGCGCAGCCCACCAGCAGCGCGGTGTGCAGGGCGACCATGGCGGGGTAGTGGCCGCTGCCGTACTCGCGGGCTCGGCGGGCCAGGCTCCACCGGGCGTTGCGGCGGGCGACGGCCAGCTCGGCGATCCGCTCGGCCGCGACGAGGCCGAGCAGCAGCAGGTAGAGGCTCAGGGACAGGGTCATCGGCAGGGTCATCGGCATCGGTGTCACCAGCGCAGCAGGACGAGTTCGGAGGCGAAGCCCGGACCGAAGGCGAGCATCAGCCCGACCGCGCCGGGAGCGGGCGGCCCGTCGGCCTGGATCCCGCCGAGGATGTGCAGGACGGAGGCGGAGGAGAGGTTCCCGGCGCTCGCCAGCGAGCGCCGGCTCGCCGCGAAGGCGCCGTCCGGCAGGGACAGGGTCTCCGCCAGGACGTCGAGGATCTTCGGCCCGCCCGGATGGCAGATCCAGGCGTCGACGTCCCCGGGTTTGAGGTCGTGCCCGGCCAGGAACGTCTCCACCTCCTCGGCCACGTGCAGCCGCACCAGCTCCGGGAGTTCACGGCCCAGCACCATCCGGAAGCCCCAGTGGCCGATGTCCCACCCGAGCAGCCCCTCGGTGCCCGGGTAGAGCCGGCTGCGCGAGGCCACCACCGTCGGCCCGCTGCCGGTGTCGTACAGGGGGTGCTCGCGCCCCACCGCCAGCAGGGCGCCGGCCCCGTCGCCGAACAGGGCCCCCGCCACCAGGTTGGCCATCGAGGTGTCGGTGGGCTGGAGGGTGAGCGAGCAGAGCTCGGTCGACAGCAGCAGCGCGGCATCGGCGGGGCGGCCGGTCAGGAGGTCGTGGAGGTGACCGAGCCCGGCGGCGCCCGCCGCGCAGCCGAGACCGAACAGCGGCATCCGCTTCACATCGGGCCGCAGCCCGGCCCGGGTGACGAGCCGCGCCTCCAGCGAGGGCGTCGCGAGCCCGGTCACGGTGGTCGACATGACGAGGTCCACGTCCTGCGGCGCGCATCCGCCCCCCGCGAGGGCCAGCGCCGTGGCCCTCGCCCCGAGCTCCAGCGCGGTGTCGACGAAGAGGGCGTTGGTGGCGCCGAAGTCGTTCGAAGGCCCGTAACGCTCCAGCGGCAGCGCGAGGTTGCGGTGGTCGACCCGGACCGACGCGTGCACCCGGCGCAGCAGACCGGCGTCGGACCCCGGCGGCAGACAGCGGGCGAGGGCCTCGGTGATCTCCGGCTGCGGGTAGCGGTGGGGCGGGAACACGCTGCTCACTGACAGGACACGTGTCATTGACCCAACATAGGGAACAAGTGACGTTTCCCCAGGAATCACGCGAGCCGGGCGTGCCGCCGCCTCCCGGCGGCAGGGGCGGGCCCCTAAAGTGACGCCGTGTCCGTCGCCACCCGAGAGAACCCGCCGCGCCGTGCCCGCCCGGGCGGCGGTGTGGCGGCAGGGCTGTCGAAGGCCTGCCACCCCCTGCCGGCCGCCGCCGTGACCGCGTTCGCCACCGCACTGGCCGTCGCCGTGGGACGGGGACCGGCCGGCGCCGCCGTCACCGGCTGCGCGGTCGCGGCCGGGCAGCTGTCGGTGGGCTGGTGCAACGACCGGGTCGACCTGCGCCGCGACCTGGCGACCGGCCGGCCGGACAAACCCCTTGCCGTGGGCGGCGTACGGCCCGCCGTCGTCACCGCCGCCGCGCTCGCGGCGCTGCTGCTGTGCGTACCGCTCTCGCTCGCCTGCGGGCCGCTCGCCGGGGCCGCGCACCTGTGCGGGGTCGGGGCCGCCTGGGCGTACAACCTGCGGCTCAAGGGCACGGCCGCCTCCTGGCTCCCGTACGCCCTGGCCTTCGGGCTGCTCCCGGCGTTCGTCACGCTCGGCCTGCCCGGGGCGCCCTGGCCGCCGCTCTGGCTGATGGCGGCCGCCGCCCTGCTCGGGGCGGGCGCGCACTTCGCCAACGTCCTCCCGGACATCGAGGACGACCTGGCCACCGGGATCCGCGGCCTGCCGCAGCGGCTCGGGGCCCGGCGCTCCGGGGCGCTGGCCGGACTCCTCGTCCTCGGCTCGGCCCTCGCCCTGGTCGCCGGCCCGCCCGGGCCCGTCACCCCGTACGGCCTCGGCCTGCTCGCGGTCACGGCCGCGACGGCGCTGCTCGCCGCCGCCCGGCCGGGAGGGCGCATCCCCTTCCACGCCACGCTGGTCGTCGCGGGCGCCGATGTGGCGCTGCTCCTGGCGCGGGGCGCGGGACTGCGCTGAGCCTCACTCCCGGGCCCGGAGCGCGGCCGTGTGCGCCCGGACCTGCTCCGGTGTCAGATAGGCGTCGGTGTACTCGAAGTCGCGCAGGGTGGCGGGCTGCTGGGCCTGGAACCCGGTCCGCACGAAATCGTCCCCGGCGACGGCGTTGAGCAGCCAGTTCGTCAGCACCCGGGTCTTGGCCACGTTGGTCCGCAGCGCCGACCAGTGGTACCCGCGGGCCACCGCCTGCGCCGGGAGGCCGCGCAGTTCGATGCCGAGCGGCTTGGACACGGCGTCCGTCCCGCCGAGGTCCACCACGAGACCGAGGTCCTTGTGCACGTAAGGCCGCGACGGCCGGCCGCGGAGCGTGGCGATCACGTTGTCGGCGACCGCGCGCCCCTGCCGCATGGCGTGCTGCGCGGTGGGCGGGCAGATCGCGCCGTCGCCCTTGGCCAGGTCCGGTACGGCCGCCGAGTCGCCGAGGGCGAAGACCCCGTCGGCGCCGGGCACGGTCATGTCGGGCCGTACCACGAGCCGGCCCGCCAGCGTCTCGGTGCCCAGCGTGCCCACCAGCGGGCTCGCGGCGACACCGGCCGTCCAGATCAGGGTGCGGCTGGGCAGGACCCGCCCGTCGGTGAGCGTCACCTTCTCGGCGGAGACCTCGGCGACCGACACCCCGAGGGAGACCTCGATCCCGCGCCGGCGCAGGATCCCGAGGGCTGCCTGGCCGAGGGCGTCACCCAGCTCGGGCATCAGCTTGGGGGCCAGGTCGACCAGGTGCCACTTGATCTGCCGGGGGTCCAGCCGCGGGTAGCGGGACGCGGCGTTGCGGGTGAGCCGCTGCAGGCAGGCCGCCGTCTCGGTGCCCGCGTAGCCGCCGCCGACCACCACGAACCGCAGCCGGGAGGCGCGTTCCTCCTCGTCCTGGCTCGCGTCCGCCAGATCCAGCTGGGCGATGACGTGGTCGCGCAGGTACGCGGCCTCCGCGAGGGTCTTCATCCCCCGCGCGTGCGTCACCAGCCCCGGGATGTCGAAGGTGCGGGTGATGCTGCCCGGAGCCAGCACGAGCACGTCGTACGGCTCGTCGACCACCTCCCCGGTGATCTTGCGGATCACGCAGACCCGCGCCTTCGGGTCCACGCCGACGGCGCCCCCGGGGATGATGCGGGTGCGGTGCTTGTGGCTGCGGCGCAGCGAGACGGCGACCGACTGCGGGGTCAGCACCCCGGCGGCCACCTGCGGCAGCAGCGGCAGATACAGCTGGTACGAAAACGGCGTGACCAGCGAGACCTCCGCCTCGGCGGGGGACAGCCGGCGCTCCAGCCGCCGTACGCACTCGACCCCGGCGAAGCCGGCGCCCACTACGAGGATCCTCGATCGCGACACGGTGTACGTCCCTTCGCGGCCTGCCCGGTTGATCTGTACTCCGGGTCGTCTGCCCCGTACGACGCGCCTTGCACGCCGATTTCACGCCGACCGGCCGGGCCGTGCGCACCGCCCCGGCGCGCCCGCCCGGGGCTCCGTGGCCAGACTGGGACCAAGGAGGCAGGACCCGAGGAGGTACGCGATGGACCCCGTGGCCGCGCTGAGCCGGATCGCCTTCCTGCTGGAGCGCGCCCAGGCGCCCACGTACCGGGTCGCGGCCTTCCGCACCGCGGCGGACGCCGTCGTACGGCTCGGCGAGCGGGAGGTGGCCGACCGGGCCGGGGCGGGCACCCTGGAGGCGGTCAAGGGCATCGGGCCCAAGACCGCCCAGGTCGTCCGGGAGGCACTCGCGGGGGAGATCCCCGCGTACCTCCAGGGGCTGGAGGACGAGGTCGCGGCGCACCCCGAGGGGCCGCCGGCCACCCCCGCGGCCCTGACGCTGCGGGCGGCCCTGCGCGGCGACTGCCACCTGCACTCCGAGTGGTCCGACGGCGGCAGCCCCATCGAGGCCATGGGCCGCACCGCCGCCGCGCTGGGGCACGACTGGGCCGTCCTCACGGACCACTCGCCGAGCCTGAAGGTCGCCCGGGGACTCACGCCGCAGCGGCTGCGCGAACAGCTGGACGCGGTGGCGGAGCTGAACGCGCGCTGGGCGCCGTTCCGGCTGCTCACCGGCATCGAGTGCGACATCCTGGCCGACGGCTCCCTCGACCAGGAGCCCGCGCTGCTCGACGAGCTCGACGTGGTCGTCGCCTCCGTGCACTCCAAGCTGAGGATGGACGCGCCCGCCATGACCCGGCGGCTGCTGACCGCCGTGCGCAATCCGCTCACGGACGTCCTCGGGCACTGCACGGGGCGCCTGGTCACCGGGAAGACCCGGCCCGAGTCCACCTTCGACGCCGAGGCCGTCTTCGCGGCCTGCGCCGAGGCCGGTACCGCCGTCGAGATCAACAGCAGACCCGAACGGCTGGACCCGCCCCGACGGCTGCTGAAGCGTGCCGTGGCGGCCGGGACCCTCTTCGCGATCGACACGGACGCGCACGCCCCGGGGCAGCTGGACTGGCAGCTCACCGGCTGCGAACGGGCCGTGGAGTGCGGGGTCGCGGCCGAGCGAGTCGTCAACACCTGGACCGAGGAGGAACTCCTCACCTGGACCCGCACCCGCCGCCCCCCGGCCGCCTGACGCCGGGGTCCGTCAGCCGTCAGCCGTCAGCCGTCAGCCGTCGTCGTCCCGTTCGCGGGCCGTGGTGAGGGTGAACAGGGCCCCGTCCGGATCGCGCAGGGTCACCCACCGCTCCGTCTCGTTCCCGGTGACCTCGGAGACGGTGCGCCCGCCCAGGTCGAGGGCCGCCGCGCGGGCGAGGCCCAGGTCCGGGACCCGGAAGTGCACGTGCCAGCGCGGCCGGGCGTGCGCGAAATAGGCCGCCGTCTCGACCGGACCGCTGTTCAGCCGGGCGACGGGCTCCCCGCCCTGCCGCAGCACGACCTGATCCTCCTCGTACGAGACCTCACAGCATCCGGCGCGCCCGCTGGCCCACTCCAGCACCTCGCCGTAGAAGATCGCCGACTCGAACGCGTTGCGCGTACGCAGCTCCAGCCACGCCGGCGCCTGCCCCGCGCCCACCCGCCAGTCGGCCGCCACCGGCCCTTCCCAGATCCCGAACACCGCGCCGTCCCGGTCGGCCACCAGCGCCCCGCGGCCCCCCGACTCGAACGAGACGGGGCCGACCGCGATCGTCCCGCTGCGCTCCCGGATCCGGTCGGCCGCCACATCGGCGTCGTCGACCGCGAAGTACGGGGTCCAGGCCACCGCCATCGCCAGATCCGCGGCCAGCGCCCCGATGCCCGCCACGGGCACCCCGTCGGCCTCGGCTACCGAGAAGGCGTCCCCGAGACGGGCCGGCCGGAACTTCCAGCCCACGACGGCGCCGTAGAACCGCTGCGCCGCGTCGAGGTCGCGGGCCATCAGGCTCACCCAGCACGGGGCCCCGAAGACGTCCTTCGTGGAGATCCGGCTTCCCTGCCTCATGCCTTCGAGCGTACGCGGGCCCGGCGGGCGACGGGCCGCGCCCGGGCCGGCCGCGCCCGGCCCGTCACCACCAGTAGGCGGGGTACCTCGGTGCCCCTCGGCGGACCCGGGAGGCGGCGAAACCGGTCAGCACCAGCAGGACCGTCGAGCCGAACAGGAGGGGGACGAACCGGTCCGGCGCGGGAGCCTGCAAGACGATGATCACGGCGGTGGCCACGGCCGGCGAGTGCGGGGTGCGGGCCACCATGTTCAGCGCGAGCGTGACACCGGCCGCGACGGCCGCCGCCCACGCGCTGCCGCCCCCCGCCGCGAGGACGGCGTACCCCACGGCAGCGCCCACCAGGTGTCCGACGATGACCCCGCGCGGCTGGGCCAGCGGCAGCGTCGGGGCGCTGTGGACCAGCGCGGCACTGGCGGCCAGCGGCGGTATCAGCACCGGCTCGTGGATCATCGCGCCGATCGCGACGAGCCCGAGCAGGACGGCGGTCACCGCGCTGATGCTGTGCAGGGCGGCCGCGGCGGTGGGCCGGGCCGGGGCCCGGGTGGGCGCGGGCGCGGGCGTGGGCAGGGGCGTGGGCTGCGGACGCAGCGCCGCGTGGGGGCTCATGTGCGGAGTTTCCGGGCAGGGGGAAGTGCGCGACGACTGTATCCGTCTGGTGTTCGACCGCCGCTTTTGGGGGTGGGTGAAACATCAATCAACGCGGAACGGCCGGTCCTGATCGTGTATGACTGCCACTGCACCGCTGAGGGCCACGCGCGATCCCCCGGAGATCGGATCAGGCCCGGGAAGGACGGGTCCGATGACACCATTCCGCCATGCCGAGGTCCTGACGGAACTCGACTCGGTGATCGCCGGAGCCCCCGCGGACGCGACCGGCGCGCTGTGGCGGCTGACCGGCAGCCCGCGCGGCCTCGACTCCAACCTGATCCGGCTGCCGCCCGGCGGCCGCATCGCGCAACACGCCGAGCCCGCCCTCGACGTGCTGCTCGTCGTCGTCGAGGGCACGGGCCGGCTGGACGGCGAGGCGGGCCCGCACCCGCTGCGGCCGCTCGCGGTCGCCTGGCTGCCGAAGGGGTCCCGCCGCTCGCTGACGGCCGGCCCGGACGGGCTGGCGTACCTCACGGTGCACGCCCGCCGCCCGGGACTCGGCATCGCGCCCGCCCCGGCCGGGGGCGGGGGCGGCGAGAGCGCCTGCCTGCTCCACCGGGTCTGCCCCGACTGCGGCCGGCTCGCCGCGGAACCCGGCGCCCGCTACTGCGCCCGCTGCGGCAGCCCGCTGCCCGAGGGCGGCGCGTGACTCCCGGCCCGGCCGCCGACGACCTCGACACCGCCGTGTCCCTCGGCGTGCGCGCGCTGCGGGAGGCGGCCGGGCTCGACTGGTCCGCCCGGGCCGCCGGCCTGGGGTGGAGCCGCCGCGACACCGCCGTCCACCTCGCGGGCGACCTCACCGGCTTCGCCGCGCAGCTCGCGGCCCGGGCGACCGGCGGGTACCCGCCGTCGCGGGTGGACGCCGCCCCCGCCGCGCCCGGCGCCCTGATCGACCGCGTCGAGGCCGCCGGCCGGCTGCTCGGCGCCGCCGTGCGCGCGGCCCGCGCGGGCGACCGGGCCTGGCACCCGGCCGGCGCGGCGGACGCCGACGGCTTCGCCGCGATGGGGGTGACCGAGGTGCTGGTGCACACCCACGACATCCTGCGCGGCGCCGGCGCCGAGGCCTGGGAAGCCCCCGCGGACCTCTGCGCCCGCGTCCTCACCCGCCTCTTCCCCCACGTCCCCGCCCGCCCGCACTCCGCCACCGGCGGCGGGCCCTGGGCCGCGCTGCTGTGGGCGACCGGGCGGGCCGACCTCCCGGGGCTGCCCCGGCCACGGGTCTGGCGCTGGTACAACGAGCCGGTCCGGGGGAGCGGGGTGACGCTCTGCGAGATCTCCCCGGCGCTCGCCGCCGACCTGTGCGCCGGGGGCACCGGTGGCTTCGCCTGGCCCGCCGACGGGCCCTCCGAAGGCACCCGGCTCGCCGCCGGGACGGTGGTGAAGGCGCACGAGGACGGCACGTACCGGCCGGGCTGGGGCGCGTACGCGATCGTCCGCGACCAGGGCCGCCGGGCGGTGGGCGGGATCGGCTTCCACGCCGCCCCCGACGGCGACGGCCGCGCCGAGATCGGTTACGACCTCGTCCCCTCGGGGCGCGGCGCGGGGCACGCCACCGAGGCGCTGCGGGCCCTGTGCGCCTGGGCCTTCGCCCAGCCGGGCGTGAGCGCGCTGTACGCCGGGGCCGACGACGGCAACGCGCCCTCCCGCGCGGTGCTGCGACGCGCCGGTTTCCGGCGGACCGGGCACCTCGCCGGCACGGGCTGGTACGCGCTGGCACCGCAGGAGCGGGGTACGGCCCCCGAGACCCTCTAGTGCTGTGGCCGGCGAGGTGCCGTGCCGGGCGTCGCGCCCCGGTGAACCTTCCCGGTCACAGCACTAGTCTCCGTAGCGGACGCCCGAAGCCCGGTACCCGCTCGGAAGGCAGGTCCCCGATGGTGAGTTCCCAGGTCCCCGTGATCGATCTCGGGCCGTGGCGGTCGGGCGGGCCCGAGCCGCGCGCCGCGATCGCGCCGCGGGTCGACGAGGCCCTCCAGGCGGCCGGTTTCCTGCTGGTCACCGGCCATGGCGTCGACCCGGCGCTGCCCGCCCGGATCCGGGAGGCGGCGCGCGCCTTCTTCCGGCTTCCGGCCGCGGTCAAGGAGCCGTACGCCGTGTCCGTCGGCGGCCGCGGCTGGCTCGGCCCGGGAGCGGAGGCCAACAGCTACGCGGAGGGTCAGGCTTCGCCGCCCGACCTCAAGGAGTCCTGGTCGTGCGCGGCGGAGGACCCCACGGGGGTCGCCCGGGTGGACGCCGAGTGGTTCCGCCCGAACGCCTGGCCCGCCGAGGTCCCCGAGCTGCGGCCGCTGGTGCACGAGTACCTCACCGCGATGCGGGCGCTCTCGGACGAGCTGCTGGAACTGCTGGCCGCCGCCCTGGGACTGGACGCGGACCATTTCACCCGGCACACCGGGCACCCCACCTGGGGGTTCAACGTCAACTGGTACCCCGGGACCGCGACCGTCGGCCCGCCGCTGCCCGGCCAGTTCCGCATCGGGGCGCACACCGACTTCGGCACCGTCACCGTCCTCGACCGCGAACCGGGGGCGGGCGGCCTCCAGATCCACACCGACCGCGACGGCTGGCAGGACGCCCCGTACGACCCGGCGGCGCTCACCGTCAACATCGGCGACCTGCTCGCCCGCTGGACCGGAGACCGCTGGCGCGCGGGACGGCACCGGGTCCTGCCGCCGCCCGCCGCCGCCCCCGCCGAGGAACTGGTCTCGCTCGTCTACTTCTACGAGTGCGATCCGCACACCCGGGTCGAATCCCTCCCGGCCCCGCTCGGCCGGGTCACCCACGAACCCGTCGACTCCCACGCGTACCTGAGGTCCAAACTCGACGCGATCACGGTCCCCCTCGCCCCCGGCGAACGACCCGGCTGACCCGGCCGCGGGGGCTCCCGGGCCCCGCGCGGGCCCCGGATTACCCCTGGTCGGCCGCGTTCGGCAGGATGTGGGGCATGACCGAGATCCGTACCCCCCGACTCCTCCTCCGCCGCTGGTCCGACGACGACCTCGTCCCCCTGTCGGAGATCAACGCCGACCCGGAGGTGATGCGCTGGATCGGAGACGGCTCCACCCTCGACCTCGACCGGACCGCCGAGGACATCGAGCGCTTCGAGGACGAGTGGGACGAGGAGGGCTTCGGCCAGTTCGCGGTCGAGCTGCTGGCCTCGGGCGAGCTGATCGGCGTGGTCGGACTCTCCGTACCGGAGTGGCTGCCCGAGGTGCTGCCCGCCGTGGAGATCACCTGGCGCCTCGGGCGTTCGTACTGGGGCCAGGGCTACGCCTCCGAAGCCGCCCAGGCCACCTTGGAGTTCGCCCTCCAGGACCGGGGCCTCGACCGGGTCATCGCCATCAACCGGGCGGGCAACGACGAATCCGAGAACGTGATCCGCAAGCTCGGCATGGAGCCGGACCGGGACACGACCGACCCCGAGCACGGCCACCTCCTCCAGGTGCACACCATCGACCTCACGGAGTACGAGGCCTGAGGGCCGCCCCCGCCCGCCTCCCGCGGGAGGCGGGCCCGAACCGCCCCCAAAGCGATGCTTGGGAGAGGCATAAGGTCGGGTTATGGGGGCATAGACGGGGGGCGGGTACCGGGTTAGGGTGGCCTTAGTTTAGGGTTCCTTTGATCAGTCTGTTGTCGGTCGAAGGGAACCCCAGTCATGTCTCGCCCCCTGCGGGTAGCAATCGTCGGTGCCGGCCCCGCCGGAATCTACGCCGCCGACGCGCTGCTGAAGTCCGAGACGGCCGCCGAACCGGGTGTCTCCATCGACCTCTTCGAGCGGATGCCCGCTCCCTTCGGCCTGATCCGGTACGGCGTCGCCCCCGACCACCCGCGGATCAAGGGCATCATCACCGCCCTCCACCAGGTGCTCGACAAGCCCCAGGTCCGGCTCTTCGGCAACGTCGACTACCCGAACGACATCAGCCTCGACGAGCTGCACTCCTTCTACGACGCCGTGATCTTCTCCACCGGCGCGACCGCCGACCGCGAGCTGCGCATCCCCGGCGTCGACCTGGACGGCTCCTACGGCGCCGCCGACTTCGTCTCCTGGTACGACGGCCACCCGGACGTCCCGCGCACCTGGCCGCTGGAGGCCGAGAAGGTCGCCGTCCTCGGCGTCGGCAACGTCGCGCTCGACGTCGCCCGCATCCTCGCCAAGACGGCCGACGAACTGCTGCCGACCGAGATACCGCCGAACGTCTACGACGGCCTCAAGGTCAACAAGGCCCTTGAGGTGCACGTCTTCGGCCGCCGCGGTCCCGCGCAGGCCAAGTTCAGCCCGATGGAGCTCCGCGAGCTGGACCACTCGCCGAACATCGAGGTCATCGTCAACCCCGAGGACATCGACTACGACGAGGGTTCCATCGCCACCCGCCGCTCCAACAAGCAGGCGGACATGGTCGCCAAGACCCTGGAGAACTGGGCGATCCGCGACACCGGCGACCGGCCCCACAAGCTGTTCCTGCACTTCTTCGAGTCGCCCTCCGAGGTGCTCGGCGAGGACGGCAAGGTCGTGGGCCTGCGCACGGAGCGCACCGAGCTCGACGGCACCGGCAACGTCAAGGGCACCGGCCAGTTCACCGACTGGGACGTCCAGTCGGTCTACCGGGCCGTCGGCTACCTCTCGGACGAGCTGCCCAAGCTCCCCTGGGACGTCGAGTCCGGCACCGTCCCGGACGAGGGCGGCCGCGTGATCGAGGCCGGCGAGCCCCTGCCCTCGACGTACGTGACCGGCTGGATCCGCCGTGGCCCGATCGGCCTGATCGGCCACACCAAGGGCGACGCGAACGAGACCGTCGCGAACCTCCTCGCCGACTTCGCCGGCGGCAACCTGCTCACCCCGCAGGCGCCGGCGCCGGAGGCCGTCGAGGCCTTCCTCTCCGAGCGTCAGGTCCGCTACACGACCTGGGACGGCTGGTACCTGCTGGACGCCGCCGAGAAGGCGCTCGGTGAGCCCGAGGGCCGCGAGCGCGTGAAGATCGTCGAGCGCGAGGGAATGCTCGGCGCGAGCGGCGCGTAGTTTCAGGTGGGGCCCGCCTTCGGCGGGCCCCACTCGTTTTCGGCCGCTGCTCGCGGCCCCGGCACTGCCCTCACCCATGCCTTCTCGGTTCGGACGGTTTTTCGGAAGCCGTGAAAATGGCCGAAACATGACGCGGCCGGCGGATCGGTGACTCCGCGCGGCCGGTACCCGCTCCCGCCCGAACAGGGCGGCGTTCACGCCGAGTTGACGGACATCACTCGTTCGGGTGGCCCGAAAAATTCTCCACCGCCGGACGGAATGCGGGGGGCCGTCACGTGGTTCGGATCAACGCGATACGCGTTACGTGACATCCGATTCCGCACGCACTGGAGCGCTCCCATGAAGATCGGCATCATCGGCGCCGGCAACATCGGCGGCAACCTGACCCGCCGGCTCACCTCCCTCGGGCACCAGGTGTCCGTCGCGAACTCGCGCGGCCCCCAGACGCTGACGTCGCTGGCGCAGGAGACGGGCGCGACCCCGGTAACCGTCGCCGAGGCCGCCCGCGGCGCCGAGGTGGTCGTGGTGACCGTCCCCCTGAAGAACGTGCCCGACCTGCCCTCCGGGCTCTTCGACGGGGCCGCCGACGGGTTCGTCGTCATCGACACCTGCAACTACTACCCCCAGCGGCGCGACGGCCGGATCGCCGGCATCGAGGACGAGGGCCTGACCGAGAGCCGCTGGACGGAGGGCCGGCTCGGCCACCCGGTCGTCAAGGCGTTCAACGGCACCTTCGCCGAAGACATCCTCAGCAAGCCCCTCCCGGCGGGTTCCCCGGACCGGATGGCCCTGCCGGTCGCGGCCGACGACGAGGCGGCGAAGAAGGTCGTCCGCGCCCTCATCGACGAGCTCGGCTTCGACACGGTCGACGCGGGCGGCCTCGACGACTCCTGGCGCCAGCAGCCGGGCACCCCGGTCTACGGGCTGCGGGCGGGCGTCGACGCCGTGGTCAAGGCGCTGGCCGAGGCCTCCCCGGAGCGCACGGCGGAGTTCCGCGGCTGACGGCAGGCGCGCCCCTGACGGCCGTTTTCCCTTCCCCATCCGCGCGGAAATATTCGTAATCCGCCGGGTGGGGTAACAAACCGCCGCCGACCGGGGGAAACGCTCCGCTCCCACCCGCATTCCCTGTGCTACGGTCGTCCCAGTTGCAGTTGTGGTTCCCAAAGACTTCAAGTGCTCTCGTCGGTCCGCCGGCGGGTGCATTTTTAATTTCCGGTGCTTTTTGCGGATGGGGCAATCATCACGGCGACTCCGGGCTCGCACAGTGCGCGTCCGGGTACTGCCCCTGAAGGAGAAATGCACATGGCATCTGGCACCGTGAAGTGGTTCAACGCGGAAAAGGGCTTCGGCTTCATCGAGCAGGACGGCGGCGGCGCTGACGTGTTCGCCCACTACTCGAACATCGCCACCCAGGGCTTCCGTGAGCTTCAGGAAGGCCAGAAGGTGAACTTCGATGTCACGCAGGGCCAGAAGGGCCCCCAGGCCGAGAACATCGTTCCCGCCTGACCTGAAAGCCTGCGCTGACGCGTAGAACGCGAGCCGGGGTCCGCACCATCTGGTGCGGACCCCGGCTTGTTTCTTTCGCGCCCGAAGCGTCACCGGCCTCCCGCCGCCGGGTCTGCTCCCTGCCCCAGCGCACCCGCGGGTCCTGGGGGAGGGGACTCAGACGGCCTTCGCCGTCTCGTCCTGCCGCGCCTGCGGGGCGGCGGCCGGCTGCGCGGCGTCGGCGGAGGAGTCCGCCGCGCGCGGACCGTGCTGGCCGCGCAGGCCGATCCAGCTGATCAGCGCCACGAGGGCGAAGGCCACGGCGCCGATCACGAAGGTGAGGGTGAAACCGGACTCGGCGGGCAGCGCCGGAACGCCCGGCGGCAGGTGCTCGATCGTCTTGGACGCCAGGATCGTGGTGACGATGGCGCTGCCGATCGCGCTGCCCGTGGAACGGGAGATCGAGTTGATGCCGTTGGCGATGCCGCTCTGGTGGTGCGGGACGCTCGACATGATCACGGCGGGCATGGCCGCGTAGCCGAAACTGACGGCCGCGCCGACGATCAGGCCGGCGCCGATCACCGAGAACGTGTGGCTGTGGTCCACGGCGAGCCAGCCGAAGCCGACGGCGCCGAGCACGGCGGCCAGGGCGAGCGCGACCCGGGGACCGCGGTGGCGGACCAGCTGGCCACCGACGGGGGAGGCGAGCAGCGAGACGATCGCGCCCGGCAGCAGGAACTGGACCGACGCGCGCAGGATCGAGGCGTCGAAGCCGTAGCCGGTGAGCTTCTGCGGCATCTGGACGAGGTAGGAGACGCCCAGGAAGTTCGCGAACATGCCGAAGCCGACGAGGATGCCGGCCAGGTTGGCCATGAGCACCGGGCGGTGGACGAACATCTTCATGTCGACGAGCGGCTCGCGCACCTTGCGCTCGACCATGACCCAGACGGCGGTCATGACGGCGGCGCCGGCGAAGCTGCCCAGCGTACGGGCGGAGGCCCAGCCCCACTCGTGGCCCTGCGAGATCGGCAGCAGGAGGAGCAGCAGGGCGATGCCGAGGGTCAGCGCGCCGAGGAAGTCCGTACGGCCGCCGGTCTTGTGGCGGGTGGCCGGGACCAGGAAGACGACGGCGAGCAGCGCGAGGACCGCGAAGCCGGTCGCCATCCAGAAGGCGTTGCGGTAGTCGGCGTCGGAGCCCGAGGTGAGCAGACCGGTGGCGACGAGCGCGAGGCCGCTGCCGAACGCGAGCGTGCCGCTGACCAGTGCCATGGCGCCGGGCAGCTTCTGGGGCCGGACCTCCTCGCGCAGCACCGAAAGGGCCAGCGGGAAGATCGCGGTGGCGGCGCCCTGGAGCACCCGTCCCAGGATCAGCAGCGGCAGCGAGCTCGCGACCGCGGCGATGACGGAGCCCGCGACCATGACGCCGAGGACGGCCACCAGGGTGGGCTTCTTGCCGTGCTGGTCGCCGAAGCGGCCGAGCAGCGGGGTGAAGACGGCTGCGGACAGCAGGGTCGCGGTGGTCACCCAGCTGACGTTGGCGGTGGAGGTGCCGAGGTCGGTGCGGATCAGGCCCAGGATCGGGACGGGCAGGGTCTGCATCATCGACACGACCATGGCGGCGAGGCTCAGGGCGAAGACGATGACCGTCTCGTTCCTGGGCCGCGCGTCGGCGTCGGGTGCGGGTGCGGTGGTGCTCATGGGAGGCAGGACCTTCTTAGTGCTTCAGATCGCAGATGTTTGATGTCATCAAGTACTTCGAAGAAGGTAGGCGGGAATACTTGAGGAGGTCAAGTAAACAATTGATAATGTCAAGCATCTTCAGTACGCTCCAGCCATGAGCGCCACCACTCCGCAGGTCCCCACCAAGCTCCAGTTGCTGGAGCTGCTCGCCGCGATCGGGACCGCCCAGTGGCGCGACTTCGCCGCCGCCGCTGCCCGGTACGGGCTGACGTCCACCCAGGCCCGCGTGCTCGCGCAACTCAACGGCCCGGTGCCGATGCGCGGTCTGGCCACCCTGCTGGTGTGTGACGCGTCCAACGTCACCGGGATCGTGGACCGGCTGGAGGGGCGCGCGCTGGTGCGCCGCGAACCGGACCCGGCCGACCGCCGCGTCAAGAACGTCGTGGCGACGGACGAGGGCCGCGAGATCATCCGGCGGGTGCGCGAGGAGATGCAGGCGACCCACGGCGCCCTCGACACCCTCGACGAGGCGGAGAGCGCGACGCTCTACGCCCTGCTGGAGCGGCTGCGCCGGCCCATGGAGAAGGACGCCTAGAGCGCTCTCGGGCCGCGGGGCCGGTCAGGCCTTTGGGTCGCCCGGCCCGGTCGGGCCCTCGGTCGGCCGCGGTTGGTCAGACTTCCAGCGCGGCCGCGTCGAGCGCGGCGGTGAGCTCGTTCAGGCGCGTCTGCAGGTCGCGGATCTCGGTCAGCTCGAACCCGGTGGCCGCGGCGATCCGCCGGGGCACCTCCACCGCGCGGGTGCGCAGCGCGACTCCCTCGTCGGTGAGGCTGACGTGGACGGACCGCTCGTCCTCGGCGCTGCGCTCGCGGCGGATCAGCCCGGTCGCCTCCAGCCGCTTGAGCAGCGGGGACAGCGTGCCCGAGTCCAGGCGCAGGTGGTGGCCGAGCTCCTTGACGGGCAGCTCGCCGTGCTCCCAGAGCACCAGCATCACCAGGTACTGCGGGTAGGTCAGGCCGAGGTCCTTGAGGACGACGCGGTAGAGGCCCCCGAAGGCGCGGCTCGCGGCGTTCAGCGCGAAGCAGATCTGGCCGTCCAGGCGGAGGAAGTCCTGCTCGCGGGGGGCGTCGGCGGTCGGCTGCTCGGTCATGGTGACCAGTGTACCCAGGCCCCCTTGCGGGCCATTGAGTTGTGTACAACTTAATCGTGTGCAATATTTATATCAGCGGCCGACACCGGCCGCGACGGTTCACCCCTGTGAGAGGACCCTCCGATGGACGCGCTGTACACCGCTGTCGCCACCGCCAACGGCCGCGAAGGCCGTGCCGTCAGCTCCGACGGCCAGATCGACCTCGCGCTGGCCATGCCGCCGGCGCTCGGCGGCAACGGCCAGGGCACCAACCCCGAGCAGCTCTTCGCCGCCGGGTACGCGGCCTGCTTCGCCAGCGCCCTCGGCCTCGTCGGCCGTCAGGCCAAGGTCGACACCGGTGACATCTCCGTCACCGCCGAGGCCTCCATCGGCAAGGACGGCAACGGCTTCGGCCTCGCCGTCACCCTGCGCGTCGAGCTCCCCGAGTCCCTCGCCGGCGAGACGGGCACCCTGCTGGTCAAGCAGGCCCACGAGGTCTGCCCCTACTCCAAGGCCACCCGCGGCAACATCCCCGTCGAGCTCGTCATCGAGTAACCACGGCCGGGTTACCGACCGTGCCGCGCCCGCCGCGGCGCCGCTCCTCGAGCGGCGCCGCGGCGGGCGTTCGCCGTCGCGGGCGTTTCGCCCTCGCGCCGAGGGCCGCGCTCAGGACGAGGCGCGGCGCACCAGCTTCGTCGGGGTGATCACCGATTCCGGCGGCGCGCCGCCGGCAGTGGTGGTCCGGCCCCCGGCCAGGGTGCGCAGCAGCAGCCCGGCCATCAGCCGGCCCATCCCCTCGATGTCCTGGCGCACCGTCGTCAGCGGCGGATCCGCGGCCTCCGCCACCTGCTCGGTGTCGTCGAAGCCGACCAGCGAGACGTCCCCGGGGACACTGAGACCGCGTTCGCGCAGCACCCGCAGCGCGCCCGTCGCCATCAGGTCGTTCGCCGCGAACACCGCGTCGAGCCCTGGGGCGCGCTCCAGCAGCTCCGCCATGGCGCGGGCTCCGCCCGCCGAGGTGAAGTCCCCCTCGGCGATCAGCGCGGGGTCGGCCTCGCGCAGCACGTCCCGGTACCCGTCCAGCCGGTCCGTCGCCGAGGTCTGGTCGAGCGGGCCGGCGATGTGCGCGATCCGGCGCCTGCCCCGCTCCAGCAGGTGCCGTACGGCCTCCCGCGCGCCACCGCGGTTGTCGGCGTCGACGTACGACACCCCGCCCGGCTCCCCGGGGCCGCCGGTCCAGCCCGGACGGCCGCCGTAGACCGTCGGCATCCCGATGCGCCGGGTGATCGCGGGCAGCGGGTCGTCGGTGTGCAGGGAGAACGCGAGCGCGCCGTCCACGTGGCCGCCCGCCAGATAGCGCTCGATGCGGTCGTAGTCCCCGCGGTCCTCCACGAGCAGCAGCACGAGCTGGGTGTCGTGCGCCGTCAGCTCCTTGCTGATGCCGCGCACCTGCCGGGAGAAGAACGGGTCGGAGAAGATCCGTACCTCCGGCTCCGCGATGATGACCGCGACGGCCCCGGTGCGCCGGGTCACGAGGGTCCGCGCCGCCTGGTTGGGTACGTAGCCGAGTTCCCGGATGGCCACCCGTACCTTGTCCACCACGTGCGCGCGTACGCCCTCGCCGCCGTTGACGACGCGGGAGGCGGTGGCCCGCGAGACCCCGGCGCGCGCCGCCACGGCCTCCAGGGTCGGACGGCTGCCGGGCGCGGACGGCTGTGCGGGCACGGGCGGCTCCTCATGCTCCTGATGCGCGGCCGGAGGCGGTGCGCGCCCCGGCGGGCAGCAGGGTAACCCGAACCGCCGGGAGCGTGAGAGCGCTCCCGGCGGATTTGGCCATTACCAGCCGATGCCGAGGGTCGGTGCGGTAGGCGGGTTGGCGTTGCCCAGGATCTGTACGGAGGACTGGCCGGTCGGCCACGTCGTCGTACGGGAAGACGTACCTCGACGAGCCCGCTGACCCCGTCGGCGGCGGCGCCCGCGGCCCGGCCGCTGCCGGTCGTCTGACGCATGAGTGCCCTCTCCGTGGCGCGGACATGGCGCCGGTGGGGAGTTCAGGTTCCGAAGGAACGGGGCGGCGAACACCCGCGATCATGGAGGAGGGAAGCCCCATCGGGTTCGCCGGGCCGACGGAAGGAACAGCGCGATGACCAGTGGCAACGAGGTAAGGGTCCTGCGGGCGGCGGACCGGGCGGCCGCCGTCTGGAAGAACGGCGGGGGAGTCACCCGGGAGATCGCGGCCTGGCCGGAGTCCGCCGGGACGGGCGATTTCGAGTGGCGGGTGAGCCTGGCCGATGTGGCCGCCGACGGCCCCTTCTCCGGCTTCCCCGGCATCGACCGTACGCTCACCCTCGCCGAGGGCGCCGGCATGGACCTCACGGTCGCGGGCGAGCACCGCCTGGTCGACGAACGCTACGCGCCCCGCCACTTCGCCGGGGACGCCCCGACCGACTGCCGGCTCCTGGACGGTCCCGTCCTGAACTTCAACGTGATGTACCGCAGGGATACGACGCGGGCCCAGACCGCCGTCGTACGGGGTGACCTGGCGCTCGCGGCGGCGGAGCCCGGCGAGACGCTGCTGGTGGTCGCGCTGGACGGCCCGGCGACCCTCGAAGGCGCCGGGGCCGGCCCGGGGGACGCCGTCGAACTCGCCCGGTACGACGCGGCCTTGGCGCCGGCCGGGCTCGCCTGCCGGGTACGGACCGAGGGCCGCGCGGCCGTGGTGCGCTTCCGGCCGCGCGGCGGGGGCCGGGTCTGAGCCCGCGCGGCATCCCGGGCCGTGCGCCCTCGTACGCGGGGCGGCGGCGCGGTACGGCGCGGTACGGCGCGGCGGGTACGGCGCCCCCCGGACGTCGGCGCCGCCGCGCCGCCCCGGCTCCGCTCCGTCAGCCGGTGCGGCGTGCCGCCACCGCCGCGCAGAGCAGCGCCAGCGGCAGTTCGGCGCCGGCCGCGAGCAGCAGCGCCATGCCCTGGCCGCCGGTGCCGGCCGAGGTCGTGACGTCGAACCAGGCGTCCACCAGGAGCAGCGCGGCCGTCGCCGCCGCCACCGGGGCCACCCGCGGGTCGCCCCTGCGCAGCAGCATCCCGGTGCCGGTCAGCCCGGCGGCGAGCATCGCGTCCAGGCCGATCCACGCGGTGGACCAGTTGGAGACCTCCGCCGTCCGCGGCAGCGTCTTCGCCAGCACCACCATCCACGGCAGCAGCGCCAGCCCGGCCCCGGTGAGCACCGTCGCCGGCCGGGGCAGCGCCGCGCGCCGGGCCGCACGGCCCGGCCGGGCGCCGCCCCGGGGGCCGCGGCGGGCCTGGAACTGAGGGGTCATCAGGGCCATGTCGGTGGGTCTCCTCCCGGCCCGGCGGGTCCGTCCTGCGGGCACCCCTCCACACTCGTCGCCGCGGCCGCCCGAATCAGTAGCCCCATGGTCCGAACCGGGGGTGGTGCTGGGTACACCCCCGGGCGGGCACCAGCAGGGTGGCATGCCCCTGACCAGTGCGATTACCGTACGGGCATGGCAACTCGCGGCGCTCTGAGGCGTACGTACACCTGGATCGCCGCGCACGGCCCCTGGTCGGCCTGGGCCTGGCGCAACACGGCCTTCGCCGTCGCGGCGATACCGGCCGCTCTGCCCGCCGGGCTCGGCCTGCTGTCCGTCCCGCTCTGGCTGGTCCTCGTACTCGCCCTCGGCCCCCTGCTCGGCCGGCTCCAGCGCAGCCGCTTCTGGTCGCTGCTGGGACTCGAAGTTCCCGAAGTGGTCCGCGCGCACCCCTGGTCGACCCCGAAGGGGGTCGCCGAGCGGCTGCGCTCCGACGCGACCTGGCGGCAGTACGCGTACCACCTCCTCGTCAGCCCCCTCATGGGCCTCGGGGGTGCGCTGCTGGTGCTCGTCTGGGCCGGCGGCGTCGCCGGCGCGAGCGTCTACGGGTGGGCCTGGGCGCTGCCTCCCGACCGTTCGAGCCTCGGCCTGGCGGGCGCCTACGACCTCGTCACCGTGACGGGGGTCCTGCTGCTGCTCGCCGCTCCCTGGCCGGCCGCACTCCTCACCCGGCTCGACTCCGCCGCGGCCGCCACCCTCCTCGGACCCAACCGGGCCCGGGAGCTGGAGCGCCGCGTCGAAGACCTCGCCGAGAGCCGGGCCGGAGTCCTCGACGCCGCCGACCTCGAACGCCGCCGGATCGAGCGGGACTTGCATGACGGGGCCCAGCAGCGCCTGGTCTCCCTCGCCATGAACCTCGGCATCGCCCGCGCCACCCTGCCCGATCTGCCGCCCGAGGCCAAGGCCGTCATCGACGAGGCCCACCGGGAGGCGAAGGAGGCCATCGAGGAACTCAACAGCCTGGTACGGGGCCTGCATCCGGCCGTCCTGGAGGACCGGGGGCTCGACGCCGCGCTCTCCGGGCTCGCGGCGCGCGCCCCGCTGCCGGTGGAACTGACCGTGGACATGGGCACCCGGCCGGGGCCCACCATCGAGGCCGTCGCCTACTTCGTGGTCTCCGAGGCCCTCGCCAACGTCGCCAAACACGCCCGCGCGAAGGCCTGTTCCGTACGCGTGGACCGGATGCCGGACCGGCGGCGCGGGGACCTGCTGCGCCTCGTCGTCACCGACGACGGGGTGGGCGGCGCGGACCCGGCCGGCGGGACCGGACTGGTCGGCCTGCGCAAACGCGTAGGGTCGGTCGATGGAACCATCATGATCAACAGCCCCCTCGGGGGCCCGACCGTCGTCACCGTGGAGCTGCCGTGCGGGCTGTGATCGCCGAGGACTCCGTCCTGCTGCGGATCGGACTCGTCAGAGTCCTCGAAATGGCCGGGTTCGAGGTGGCCGCCGAGACCGGCGACGCCGAGAGCCTGCTGGCCGCCGTCGAGACGCACCGGCCCGAACTGGCCCTCGTGGACGTCCGGATGCCGCCGGGATTCACCGACGAGGGCGTCCGGGCGGCGCTGAGGATACGAGAGGCGAGCCCCGCCACGGCCGTGCTGCTGCTCTCGCAGTACGTCGAGGAGCGCTACGCCGCCGACCTGCTGGCCACCCAGAGCCGGGCCGGGATCGGCTACCTCCTCAAACAACGGGTCGCCGACGTCGAGGAGTTCATCGACGCCCTGCGGCGCGTGGCGGGCGGCGGCACCGCCCTCGACCCACAGGTCGTCGCCCAGCTGCTGCTGCGCCGCGGCGGATCGGACCCGCTCTCGCGCCTCACCCCGCGCGAACGCGAGGTACTGGCACTGATGGCGGAAGGGCGCTCCAACGGCGGCATCGCCGCCGCGCTCGTGGTGAGCGAGAGCGCGGTGGCCAAACACATCAACAGCATCTTCGCGAAGCTCGACCTGTCGGCGGCCGACGGGGACCACCGCCGGGTGCTCGCGGTCCTGCGCTTCCTGGACGGCACACAGTGAGGCCGGCCGACGCGGCCCGGCCCGCACCGACCGCACCGCCCCGCCCGGTGCACCGACGCGCCTGGATCACCGCCGCGCTGCTCAGCGCGGTCCTCGTCGTGGCGCCCGTCGCCTGGCAGGTGCTCGCCTACGGGGTCACCCAGAGCCGCGTCCTGTACGGCGGCAGCGGTGGCCGGCCGGTGACGGCGGTGGAGATCGTCGGGGGCGACGCGAACGTGACCGTCACGCCCCGCTCCGACCGGGAGGTCGGCTACCGGGCGGAGGTCCGCTGGTCCCTCGGGGCGCCCGCCATCGAGGAGAGCTGGCTCGGGGGCTCCCTGAGGCTGACCCCGCGCTGCTCCGGCCAGGGAAGCCTGCTGAGCGCCGGCAACGGCTGCTCGGTCAGCCTGGGAGTGACCGTGCCCGACGGGATCCCCGTCAAGGTCACGGCCGGTGCGGGCCGGGTCGCCGTCAAGGGCCTGAGCGGCAGTGTGGACGCGAGCGTGGGCTCCGGCGCGCTCACGCTGACCGGGCTGCGCGGGGAGCTGCGCGCGGAGGTCGGATCCGGAAGCCTCGTGGCCGGCGACCTGACCTCCGCGCGCGCGGACGTCCGGGTGGGCTCGGGCCGGGGCGAGGCCGCCTTCCTCACCCCGCCGCAGCGGGTGACGGCGCGGGTCGGCTCGGGCCGGGTACGGCTGACCGTGCCCGACGCCGGCCGCTTCCGGGTCGGCTGCGAGGTGGGACCGGGCCGCTGCGAGGTGCCCGAGGCCCTGCGCGACCCGGCCTCCGACCGGGTTCTCGACATCGCCGTGAACTCGGGCCGGGCCCAGGTGGGTTACCCGGACCCGATGCCCTAGGAACGCAGCCTGCGGGCGCGGGCGCGGCGCAGGAGGACACCGGCGGCGGCGCCGGCCAGGGCGGTCGCGGCCACTCCGGCCGTGGTCCACCACAGGGTGCCGTCCCCGCCGTCGCCGTCGCCGTCGCCCGCGGCTTGCGGGGCGGAGCTGGAGGAGGCGGAGGGCGACGGGTCCGCCGACGTGCCGGGAGCTGCCGCCGACGGCGTCGCGGAGGCGTCGGGGGTACCGGAGGCGGCGGGCTGCGGGGCGGTGGGGCTCGTGGCCGGAGCGGGGTCCACCACCGGTACGGCGACCTCCTTGTCCCCGTGCCCGAGCGCGGGGAACCCCACGTCGACGCTGACCTTCCAGGAGCCGGGCGGCAGCGCCTCGGCAGTGGTCCAGCCCGCGGGCTTGCCGGTGTCGCGGACCAGCTTCCAGGGGCCCGCCGAGCGGGCGCCGTCGGGGCTGACGGCGTTCACGGTGGCCGCGACCGTCTCGTCGATGGCGTCCCCGTCGTTCTCCCAGGTGATGTCCGCGGTGACGTGGCCCTCCCGTTGCCCGGTGACCACCACCTTCACGGTGTCGCCGTGGGCCTGGGCGGGAGTGGAGACGGCGAGCGCCATGGCCTGGCACAGGAGCAGCAGGAACCACAGGCCGATGGATCTGAAGGTCGGGAAAGCGTGTCGTGTGCGCATCGTCGCGTTCCTTGGGACGAGTTGAGATGAGAGGGGCCGGCGGGCGGTCGCAGGGGAGGGGCGACCGCCCGCCGGGGAAAGCGGAGCCGGACCGGGCGCGTGGCCCGCGGCTCGGGCCGGTCAGCCGGCCTTCTGGACCGTCCAGACCTGGGCCGGGCGGCCGTCCGCCTTCTGGAGGTCGAGCAGCCAGTACCCGTAGTAGGGGCGGTTGCTGACGGTCAGGGCGAAGCCGCCGCTGGAGTCCGCGAGCGTCATGCCGCCACCGCTGGCCGACATCTTCCACTTCTGCGCGGCGCCGCTCCCACAGGGCTGCTGCGCGACCCACATGCCCGCGGCCGGGGCGCCGCCCATCTGCAGGCACTTGCCGGAGACGGCGGACCGGACGCGGACGAGTCCGCTGCCCGCGTCGTCGAAGTACCACTGCTGCTGGGCGTAGCCGTTGGCGCGTCCGCCGACGAGGACGGTGTTGTCGGCGGTGCGGCCGCCCCACAGCTCGGCGTTCATGCCGGTGCTGCCGTTGCCGAGCAGGTAGCGGGTGTTCGGGGTGGTGGTCCCGCCGCCCTTGCCCGTCGTACGGAAGGAGGTGGTCTTGCCGGGGCCGGTGTCACGGCCGGAGCCGTCCCGGACCGACACGGCGACCTTGTACTCGGTGCCGGGCTGGAGGTTGTAGATCCGCAGCGCGGTCGACTGGACCCACGTCAGGTGCTTGCCGCCCAGCAGGACCTGGTACCAGGCCGCGCCGTCCACCTTGGGCCAGCTCACCACGACGGAGTCCGCCTGGATCTGGCCGGCGGTCACCGTCGGCCCGCCGGTGGGCTGCTTGGTGGGCGTCGGGGTGGGCGTCGGCTTGGAGGTCGGGCTCGCCGTCGGCTTGGGCGACGGGTCGGGGTTGGTGGTGCCGCCCCCGCCGTTGCCCTTCATCAGGAACTGGTTGTCCGCGATGTTCCAGTGCGTGGCCAGGTAGCTGCCCGGCTTGGGGCTGGTGTGGAAGTAGTCGTCGTGGTTGCAGTCCAGGATGTTCTCGGACGCCTGGTTGGTGCAGACGTTGCGCATCTGCGGGTAGTACGGCGTGTCCGAGTAGCACATGACGTCCCACTCGTCCGTGCAGTGCGCGCCCCGGCTGGTGTTGGGCGCGCTGTTGTTGACCGCGCCCAGGTTGTGGCCGAGTTCGTGCGCGGCGGTGTGGCCGCCCCAGCAGCCGGAGTCGGTACGGCCGTAGGAGGGGCCGAAGTTGCTCTGGTTGGTCTGGCCGGGACGCTCGTCGCCGTTGAAGGTGCCGATGCCGCAGTAGACCTGGGTGTCGGCGAAGATCATGTACTTGCGGTCACGGCGGTCGAGGCCCTTGCCGGCGAGCGCGTTGTTCGTCGCGCTGAACTCGGAGAGCGCGGAGGCCGGGAGCTCGATGTTGAGCACCGTCGGGGTGCAGTCGGCGGCCGTGACGTAGCGGATGTGGCGGACGCCGCCCGTCTCCTTGGCGCTCGCCGAGTAGATGAGGTCGGCGTCGGCCGCCCACTTGCGGAACGAGGCCACGTACTCGGCGTACCGGTCGCGGTCGGAGCCGTGGACGTACACGACCTGGACGCGGTTGCCGGTGCTGCCGTCGCCGTCGCACTGGACGGTCTGGCCCGCGGGCCCGGCGGCGACGCCCTGGCTGCCGGAGGCCGCGGCGGGCGCCGGAGCTGCGGCGGGAGCGGCCTTGGCGGACGAGGCGTCCGCGGCGGGCGCGTCCTGAGGACGCCCGCCGCCTTCGGTGCTGGCCGGGTCGCCCGCCTGGGGCTTGGCCGGATCGGCCGCCGGAGCCTTGCTCTTGACGGCGGGCTCGATGTCCTTCTTGATGTCGACGCCCTTGGGCGGGGCATCGGGGCCGTGCGTACAGAGACCGCCTTCGGTGCGGTAGACGCCGACGCAGCGGTCGCCCTTCGGGGCGGCCTTGAGGCCGTCGAAGACCATGCCGCGCTTGGCGTCCGCGTCGGCGGGCTCGCCGACGATGGGCGCCGGCTCCTCGTCGCGTGCCGGTGCGGCGGCCGGTACGACGGTGTCCGCCAGCGAACCGCCGGCCTCCGCCGGTCCTGCCTGGGCGTCGTCACCGAGTCCGGAGTAGGCGATGCCCCCCGCGAGCACCGCCGCCGAGGCCAGGGCGGCGGTGACGAGTATGAACCGCCGGGGTCTGCGCCGGTGTTCGCGCTGCTTCCTTCTGTTTCCAGTCATGCGCACCTCAATTCCTGATTCAGGGGAGTGGGTGCGCGGAAGCCTGCCAGACGGGCGCGGTGGAGAATTCGGACAAACGGGAGCGCGGTCCGAGATACCTGTCTGTTACCTTGTTCTCTTTTCTGATGATCCGTCAATTCACATAAAAAATAAGTGAGTTACGCGCGTCATGGAGTAATGGTCCAGGCCTTTTTGGGGCATGTCGTTATCAAATCGAGATAAGCCTTGAGGCTTATTGACGGCGATTCAGTCAGGGATTCACCCAATTACTACCTGCCGAATTGCCTCGGTCACAAGCGGTGAGGAATCCTCCCCTCCGCCTGACATGCCCGCGGCCGGCATCCCGGATTTCCGGGATGCCGGCCGCGTTCGCCGCCGTGGGACTACCTGCGGGCGTCACGCTCCCAGGTGTAGAACCGGTGCGCCATCGCGTCCTTCGGGCTGCGCCAGGTCTCCGGGTCGTGCGGGCTGATGTACGCCGACAGCCGGTCGCTGAGACCCGTGAACTCCGGGTGCGACGTCGCCCGGGCGATCGCCGGGCCGGGGTCCTTGTCGGACTCGATCAGGTGGAGGTACACCTCGCCGAACTGGAAGAGGCTGCGGCGGCGCACCCCGATCAGGCCGGGCAGTTCGCCGGCGTCCGAGTCGGCGAACAGGCCCGCGATGTCCGGCGCCGAGCCGGGCGCCATTCGGGCCACGATGAGAGCTTGGTGCATCGGGAGGATTCCCCTTTCGTCGTCGTTTTCGTCTGCGGCTCGCGGCTCGCGGCTCGCGGCTCGCGTCAGAGGCGGTCGGCCACGGGCGTACGGCCCTCCCGCTCGCGCTGCTCGATCTTGTCCCGGATGAGGGCCATCTGGATCCGGGAGTTGCGGTTGATGTTGTCCGTCATCCACGCGTCGTCCACCGGGGCCTCCGGCTTCATCGCGAAGTCCTGCACCCACCGCATCCGGGTGCCGCCGCCGGGGGCCGGCGCGTACTCCCAGTGGATGTTCATGTGGGCGAACGGGCCGGTCTCGACCCGGCGCGCCTTCACGGTGAGCGCGTTCCGGTCCAGGGTGCGCTCCGAGACCCAGCTCCACACCACGCCGTTCTCGTCCGGGTGCATCGCGAGGCGGAACTTGGTGGTGTCCCCGACCTTGTCGAGGATCTCGATCGAGGCGTACTCGCTGAAGAGCTGCGGCCAGTTGGGGAGGTCGTTGGTGACGTCCCACACGACGTCGACGGGCGCGTTGACGGTGATCTCGTTGTCGGTGTGTCCAGGCATGTCAGGCTCCGGTCATGAGGCTGCTGTTGACGAGGTCGAGGAACTCGCCGGGGCTCTTGCAGCGGTCCGCGTTCGAGGGGAGTGACCGGCCGCGCCGGTTCTCCAGCTCCCCGACGATGCCGAGCAGGCCCAGTGAGTCGAGGCCGTAGTCGTCGAACCGGGAGTCCGGACGGCTCGCCAGCTCCGTGGGATCGACGGTGATGCCGGCGGTCTTCATCAGGGCCGCGAGTTCTTCCATGGTCAGTCGTTCGGACATGGGTGCCTTCTCTCTTGGCGAGTCCTACGAGTCCTGCTTCCCGCGTGGTGCGGTGGTGCTTCCTTCGAGCGGGCCCGCCCCTACGCGGGGGAATCGGACCCCTTGCGGATCACGAGCGCCGAGTTCGAGCCCATCTGGCCCCGGCTCAGCACCAGCGCCGTCCGGGGCCCGCTGGCCCGGGCGTCACCCGTGACCACATCCAGGTCGTGGCACACCTCGAACACGTTCGGGGTCGGAGGCACGACCCCGTGCTCCAGTGCCAGGACCGCGGCGGCGACATCGAGCGTCGCCGCCGCGCAGTACGCCCGCCCCGTACCGGTCTTGGGCGCCGTCACCGGCACCTTCGACCCGTGGGAGCCGAGCGCGAGGGAGATCGCCCGGGCTTCGGCCGCGTCGGCCTCCGGCGACCCGAAGGCGTCGGCGAACACGACGTCGATCTCCTCGGGAGCGCAACCGGCCTCCCGGAGCGCGCCCCGGATCGCGTGGGCCAGGCCCTCGGCCGACTCCTCCCAGCGCGCCGGTCCGGTGAAGGTCGCGGCGTGGCCGGCCAGTACGGCCCGCACCGTCGCGCCCCGCCGCCCGGCCACGGCCTCGTCCTCGACGACGAACATCGCGCCGCCCTCCGCCGGGACGAAACCGCACGCCTTGTCGGTGAACGGCCGGTACGCCCGCTCCGGGTCCTCGGCGGTGCTCAGCCCCTCGTAACCGAGCTGGCACACCACCGAGTAGGGCGCGAGCGGTGCCTCGGTCGCCCCGGCCAGCATCGCCCGGCTGCCCTGGCGGATCGCCCGGGCCGCGTGAGCGAAGGCGTCCAGGCCGCCGGCCTCGTCCCCGCACACCACACCGCACGGGCCCTTGAACCCGCGCCGGATGGAGACCTGGCCGGTGCTGGCCGCGTAGAACCAGGCGATCGACTGGTACGGGCCGACGAAGCGGGGGCCCTGCCCCCACAGCCGCTGGAGCTCGCGCTGCCCGAATTCGCCGCCGCCCGAACCGGCCGCCGTGACGACGCCCACGGAGTAGGGGTCGTCCTCGTAGTCGGCCCGTCCGAGCCGGGCGTCCTCCAGCGCCATGTCGGCCGCCGCGAGCGCGTAGTGGCTGAACCGGTCGGTCTGTACGAGGAAGCGCTCCTCGACGAGCGTGCCGGGGTCGAAGTCCCGCACCTCGCCCGCGACCCGCAGCGGGAGGTGCTCGCACCCCTGCCGGGTGACGCGGGCCAGGACGCTGTCGCCGGACTCGGTCGCCTTCCAGAAGGCCTCGGCGCCGATCCCGTTGGGAGCGACGATGCCCATCCCGGTGACGACGGTCCTGCCCGGGGTGCCGGCACCCCTGGTACGGCCGCTGCGGCTGTTCACGCGCGTACCTCCTTCGGCCGGGTCATGACGACCGCGGACTGGAACCCGCCGAACCCGCTGCCGACGGAGAGCACGCTGCGCAGCGTGTGCTCGCGGGCCGTGCGCGGGACGTAGTCCAGATCGCACTCGGGGTCGGGCGTCTCGTAGTTCGCGGTCGGCGGCACCACGTGGTGCGTCATCGCCAGCACGCAGGCCGCGAGTTCTATCGCCCCGATGGCGCCGAGCGAGTGCCCCACCATGGATTTGATGGAGGTCATCGGCGTCTTGTAGGCGTGGTCGCGCAGGACCCGCTTGACCGCCGCCGTCTCGTGGCGGTCGTTCTGCTTGGTGCCGGAGCCGTGCGCGTTGACGTAGTCGATGTCCCCGGCGTTGACCTGGGCCTGGCCGAGGGCGGTTTCGATGGCGCGGGCCATCTCCAGTCCCTCGGCGGTCAGCCCGGTCATGTGATGGGCGTTGCCGAACGTCGCGTACCCGCCGATCTCGCAGTAGACCGTCGCGCCGCGCGCCCGGGCGTGCTCCAGCTCCTCCAGGACGAGGACCGCTCCGCCCTCGCCGAGGACGAACCCGTCCCGGTTGGCGTCGAAGGGCCGCGAGGCGTGCGCCGGGTCGTCGTTGTTCGCCGAGGTCGCCTTGATCGCGTCGAAACAGGCCACCGTGATGGGGGACACGGGGGAGTCCGACGCGCCGGCTATGCACACGTCCATCCGGCCCTCCTGGATGGAGTGCACCGCGTAGCCGATGGCGTCGAGCCCGGAGGTGCAGCCCGTGGAGACGGTCTGTACCGGGCCCCGCGCGCCGGTCTGCTCCGCCACCGCCGAAGCGAGGGTGGCGGGAGTGAACGCGCGGTGCAGGTAGGGCGACGCGAGCCGGTGGTCGACGTCCCACCACGAGCCTTCCTGGCTCACGGCGGTGTAGTCGTGCTCCAGCCGGGTGGTGCCGCCGACGGCGGTGCCGAGGGAGACCCCGGTCCGCCAGGCGTCGTCGCCGCCGAGTTCGAGGCCAGCGTCGGCGACGGCCTCCCGCGCGGCGACCAGGGCGAACTGGATGTACCGGTCCGCCCGGGCCGCGCCGTCCTCGTCGAACCCGTGCGCCGCGGGGTCGAAATCGACCTCGGCGGCTATCCGGGAGCGGAACCCGGCCGGATCGAAAAGGGTGATGCCCCGTGTCGCCGTACGCCCGTTGGACAGCAGGTCCCAGAACGCGCGGGCCCCGATGCCGCCGGGCGCGACGACGCCGACTCCGGTGACGGCCACCCGCCGCCGGGTCACGACACCACTCCCGAGTGCTCCGGCGGCCGGTCCCAGCCGGCGCCCTGCGGGTGCGCGGCCTCCTCGGTGTCGACGTGGCCCAGCTCCGGCCGCGGCGCCAGCGGACCGAGGTGGAAGACCATCCGGGCCTCGACGTCCCCGACGTTGCGGAACCGGTGGCGCACGTTGATCGGCACCAGCAGCCCCTGGTCGGTGCGCAGCGGGTGGGTGTCGCCGTCGAGGTCGACCTCCAGCACGCCGCTGACCACGTACACGAACTCCTCGGAGTACGGGTGGTAGTGCTCGGCGATCGACTCCCCGGGGCCCATGATGGCCAGCCCCATGAAGCCGCTGGTCGAGCCCGCCAACGTCGGGGTGAGGACGGCCCGCACGTCGCCGCCGCGCCGGCGGTTGGGCTGTGTCTCGCTGAGGTCGACGATGCGTGGGCGGTGTTTCGTCATGGCTGACTTCCTCCTGGCAGGTGAGGGGGCTGGTGCGGGCCGGACGCGGGTGCTCCGCGGACCCGTCCGGATCACGACCGGGCCGTGGCCCGGCGGTCGGTGATCAGGTTCATGGGGTGGGGCGCGGCCGGGCCGGCACCGGGCGGGGCGGCCAGCAGCCGCTCCAGCACCGCCGCCTGGTGCGGCGATTCGATGCCGAAGTCCGCCGCGGGGCGCTCCCCCGGTGCGCCGGCCACGTCGAAGAGCCGGACGACGATGTCGTCGCGCTGGAAGACGCTGCTGCTCCGTACGGGGCTCTTCGCGTGCCGCGCCGCGGCCTCGTCCTGCCGCGACAGGAACTTCGCGAGCGCCGGACCGCAGCCCGGCTTGGCCGGGTAGAACAGTGCGTGCCGGGTCACCTCCGCCGGTTCCCGCCCGGTCGCGGAGATGTGGTGCACCGCCGGGACCGCCGCGCGCATGAAGAACATCCGCGCGGACTCGTGGTCGGACAGGTCGCGCGCCTGCTCCAGGTACGGGTTGATGGCCTCCTCGACGGCGCGCACCTCGGGCTGCTGTGACACGTGCCGCAGCGCCGCCACCAGGTCGCCCTGGACCTCCACCGTACGTACGACCCGGTTGCCGTGCATGAAGAGCGACGTCCGGCACAGCCGGGTGTGCTCGTCGACCTGGGACGCCGGGGAGGCGTACGAGGACAGCAGGTCCGCGACCTGCTTCTCGCTGCCCGGCTTGACCGTGAAGGTCAGCGCGTGCCGGACGATCCCCGCACCGAGCCGGGGAGCGGGCTGGAGCCGGCCCCGGGGCGGCAGCGCGGCCTCCTCGTAGCGCTTGCCGGTCTCCCGCAGCACGGTGAACTGCAGCGGGCGCATGGTGCGGGCGCAGGCGCCCAGCGGACGCACCTGCTCGACGTGCTGCTCGCTGTTGACCCATGCCAGGTACTGCGGCGCACTCTCCCACTCACTGGTGATGAGCCACTGCGAGGGGTTCTCGAAGGACTGGCAGAGCTGGTCCCCGAGGTGGCCCGGCACGGCGGCGATGTCGTGGCGGAGCTGTTCGTACGCCTCGAAGAACTGCTGCTGGGCCCCCTCGTGCAGGTCCATCAGCAGCACGACCCGGAGCATGGAGCCGTCGAAGGCGGACTGTGACACCCGTTCGGACAGGGTGGTTGTCATCTACTCACTCCTTCGTGAGGGCTTGGAAACCCATCGCGTACGGACTCCTCGTCCGTCATCGGCGGAATCCGCCCGGAGCCCGGCGCCGACGCCGGCCGGGAACGGCAGGCCGGCGCACCAGAGGGGAGCCGCTGTCGCTCATCGTCATCCGACCGGGGACAGAACGCTAGATCTCAGGATCAAGCGGGTGACAAGAGGCGAATCGCCTGGGCTCGAAGTCTCATCGGGGGCATAAGGAATCCATTGCCCCGCAGAGAACACAGGAGCCCGCAGCTGATGGAAGAGAATGCCGATGTCCGCGTACCGGTCCTCGTCGTGGGCGGCTCCCTCGTGGGGCTGTCCACCTCGCTGTTCCTGAGCCGTCACGGCATCAGGCATCTGCTGGTCGAGAAGCACGCCGGTACCTCCGCCCACCCCCGCGGACGCGGAATCAACAGCCGGACGATGGAGCTGTTCCGTACGGCCGGAGCGGAACCGGCGATCCGCCGGGCCGCCTCCGTGCTGGAGGGGAACCAGGGCATCCTCCAGGCCCAGTCGCTGACCGACGGAGAGCACACCTGGCTCATCAAGTCGATTGACCCGTCCGGGGCGATCGCCCGGTTCAGCCCCACCGGCTGGTGCCTGTGCAGCCAGAACAACATCGAGCCGGAACTGGCCACCCAGAGCCGCGCGCAGGGCGCCGACGTGCGCTTCTCCACCGAACTGATGAGTTTCGACCAGGACGCGACCGGAGTGACCGCCCTGGTCAAGAACCGGGAGACCGGCGAACACCTCACCGTCCGGGCGGACTACCTCATCGCGGCGGACGGCCCGCGCAGCCCCGTCCGCGAAGCCCTGGGGATCCCCCAGACGGGCAACGGCGAGCTGTTCCACAACGTGAGCGTCACCTTCCGCTCCGAACGGCTCGTCAAAGAGCTCGGTGACCTCCGCTTCATCGTCTGCTACCTGATGCGCCCGGGTGCGGACGGGGCGCTGCTGCCCGTGGACAACACCAGCCAGTGGGTCTTCCACGCCCCCTGGCACCCCGACCGGGGCGAGACGCTGGAGGACTTCACCGACGAGCGCTGCGTGGACCAGATCCGCGAGGCGATCGGCCTCCCCGACCTGGACGTCGAGATCGGCGGCAAGGCGCCCTGGCACGCGGCCGAACGGGTGGCGGTGAGCTATTCGTCCGGACGGGTGTTCCTCGTCGGCGACGCCGCGCACGAGATGTCCCCCACCGGCGCCTTCGGCTCCAACACCGGCATCCAGGACGCCCACAACCTCGCCTGGAAGATGGCGGCGGTGCTGGACGGCTCCGCCGGACGGGAACTCCTCGACACCTACGAGGCCGAACGGCTGCCCGTGGCCCAGGCCACGAGCGAGCGCGCCTCCGCCCGCTCGGCCGAACACAGCCACCCGGGATACGCCCCGCCCCCCACCATGGGCGGCGGTCCGGGCAGCGGGGTGCTCACCACCGCGATGGGGTACTGCTACCCGCGCGGGGCGGTCGTCGGCGGCGACGCGCACCGGCCCGTCATCCCGGAGAAGCTCCGGCTGAGTGGCGACGTCGGCACCCGGGCGCCGCACATGTGGCTGACCCGGGCCGGCGCGAAGATCTCCACCCTGGACCTCTACGAGCGCTCCTTCGTGCTGATCAGCGGCGTCGGCACCCCGTGGCGGGAGGCGGCCGGGAAGGTGGCCTCGAAGCTGGACGTCCGGCTGGAGGCCCACACCATCGGCTCCGCGCCGGGCGCCGACCTGATCCAGCCCAGCGGCACCGACTGGGCCGAGGTCCACGAGATGAGCCCCGAAGGAGCCGTCCTCGTACGCCCGGACGGGTTCGTCGCCTGGCGGTCCGAGGGCGCCGTGGCCGACCCGGCGGCCGCGCTGAGCGGCGTCATGTCGCAGCTGCTCCGCCGCGCCTGAGCACCGTGTGAAGGGGTCTGCCGGGGTCACCGGCAGGCCCAGCACCCCGCCCAGCACCCGTGGCCGCCGCGCCCCGGGCGCGGGCGGCGCCGGTGCGCGGTGGCGGAGGGCCCGTGGGCGGCGTGGGCGGACCGGCCGGAGAGGCAGGCGACGACCACCGCGATCGCGGCGAGCTCCTCCGGGGCGGCGGAGCCGCGGTGGATCCGCAGAAGGCTGGATATCGGGACGTCATTGAGCATCGACACGGCCTCTCGTCAGGAGAGTTCACCTTGTCGGGCCACCAGGACCCCTGACGCTGACGACGCTACGAGCCCGCCGTCCGGCTGTCGTGCCGGGGGGCTCCGTCCACACCCGTTCGGGCGACGCGCCCCGCCCGTGACCAGGTCAGCGGTGACCGAGCTTCACCCATTTCGCCGTACTGGGGACGCCCTTCGCGTCGAGCAGGAACAGCATGTAGTAACCGGGGGGCGCGTCGGCCGCGCCGGGCGGCGTCCGCAGTCCGATCGAGCCGCCGCCGCTGGTACCAGGGGTCCCGGTGAAGCGGAGGTCCAGATGCCGCTGGCTGGTGTTCACCGCGTGGGTGACCGTCGTCGGCGCGAGGAGCACGGCCCGTTTCACCCGCGAGGCGGTGGAGCTGCGCACCCGGAACTCCTCGTCGTAGCCCAGTTCGCCGCCCGGGACCCGGTCCAGGGCCGGGCGGGAACCTCCCTGGTGGAGGTACGGGGGCTCGTAGAGCTCGATGCTGCCGTCCATCCGGTCCCGGATGTCGGGGTCGTTGGCGATCTGCTGGAGTTCGTCGCCGGTGACCATCACCCGGCCGTCCGGCATCACCAGGGCGTTGGAGTGGTAGCCGCGCGGCAGCCGCTGGGCCGGCCCGAGCCGCCAGTGGCCGCGCGCGTCGCGCAGCTCGGTCCGCCGGTACTTGAGGTCCGCCTTCGGGTTGAACGGCCCGTACCCGTAGTCCCGGGTGGCGAGGGCGCCGTTGACCGTCAGCAGCGTGCCGTCCGGCAGGATCAGCGTGTCGTCCTGGGTCCGGCCGAACGCCCGCGGTTCCTCGGTCCTCCAGGCGCCGCCGGAGAGCCGGTACGTGTTCGGGTCGCGCGGGTCGCCGCCGAGGACCAGCACGGAGTCCGGGCCGCGGAAACCGGCCGGGAGGGGCACCGCCGAGCCGTAGCCGCGGAAGTCGGCGGGACGCCTGGGCAGGTCCGTACGGGTCTGCGTGGCCAGGTCGAAGAGCCACTGCTGGTCGGCGTCGCGGCCGAGGCCGTAGATCTTGCCGTCCCGCAGCGAGAACAGGTGCGGGTAGTCGTTGCGGAACGGCGCGTCCGAGCGGAACCGCTCCGAGGCGAGGCCGAGCGGGATGTCGTACGGCCGCCAGGGCACGGGATGGCGCAGCGCCGGGAACCGCTCCACGACCGGGGTGGGGGTGCCCGTACCGCGCTCGGACTGACCGGACATGATGATCTGGCGGCCGTCGGGCCCGGTGACGACCGAGGGGTACCAGCGGCCCACCGACATGTCGCGGTTGCGGTACCAGAGCTCGGTCCACGGGTCGAAGACGAAGGACAGCTTGGCGCCGCTGCCGCCCTTGCCGCCGACGTTGCCGCCGAACACCCCGACCATGCCGTTGGGCAGGAAGGCGTGTCCGGCGCAGAAGAACGGCGCGGGGCGGGGCACGTGGAGGCCGTCGGGCATCAGCACCGTCGGGGGCTCCACCTTCTTGAAGGCCCCGGCCCCCGTTCCCCGGGCGGGATCCCACAGGTAGGCGCGGCCCGCGTTGGTGCGGCCGATCCGGTCCGTGGGGCCGGTCTCCTTCGTGGGGTCGACCTCCACGCGTTCGAAGGAGAACAGCAGCACCTTTCCGGTGGGCAGCTGGGCGACGTGGACGCCGAAGTCGGGGGAGGGGAAGAACGCCGTGAACCGGCCGGAACGGGCCGCGTCGAGGCGGGCGTTGGCCTGCTGCTGGGAGGTGCGCAGGGCCTCCAGGCCGGAGGTGCGGGCCGCCTGCGGATAGACCGTGGACTCCCGGGCGGCCAGCCGTCGCTCGGCGTGCTCCCGGGCGTGTTCCGCGCCGAGCGAGGCCACCTCGTCGGGCCGGGTCTCGGCGGAGAGCCGGTCGTCGTCCGGGTGGTGGCGCCCGGGGAGCGGGCCGAACGCGGAGGCGGCGGGGACTGCGGAGACGGCGGAGGCCGCCGAGACTGCCGAGGCCGGCGGGGCCGGTGGTGCGAGGGAGCCCAGGGCGGCGAGGCCCAGGCAAACGGACACGGACAGCGCGACCGAGCGCCGCCCCCCGAACCGACCCGGCATGAGCTCTCCTCCGTCAACGGGACGCCCATACTAGGAGAAACCGCATCGAATTCCCGGGCACGCGAGCCCCGTGCGGGCCCTGCTGCGCCGTTCGGCCGCCCGGACGGCGCCGCATGATCGTTTCTGCGGTGAACGGGGCCGACCATCGGGGTGAGACGCCGTTGCCGCAGCCGGGCCGCGCCCGCCGGGGACGGCTATCCATGGCCACGTGATCAAGCCACTGCGCACCACCTTCGCCGCGGCCGCCGTATCGGCGGCCCTCCTCGCCCTCACCCCCTCGGCCGGAGCCAGTGCCTCCGCCGGGGCCGCCCCCGCGGCGCCCACGGACCGGGTGACGGTCGACGTCGCCACCGTCAACGGCTCGGGCTGCAAGCCCGGCACCGCCGCGGTCGCCGTCGCCCCGGACAACTCGGCCTTCACCGTCACCTACAGCGAGTACATGGCCCAGGCCGGCGGCAGCGCCCCCGCCACCGAGGGCCGCAAGAACTGCCAGCTCTCGCTGGTCGTACACGTCCCCCAGGGCTACACGTACGCCGTGGCCAAGGTCGACTACCGGGGCTTCGGCAGCCTCCAGCCCGGCGCGGTCGGCACCCAGAAGGCCAGCTACTACTTCCAGGGCATGAGCCAGACCGCCCAGCGCACCCCCCGGTTCGCCGGAGCGCTCGAAGACAACTGGCAGGTCACCGACACCACGGGGGTCGAGGCCCTGGCCTTCGCGCCCTGCGGGGAACTGCGCAACTTCAACATCAACACCGAGCTGCGCGCCGAGGTCGGCACCTCCGACCCGGCGCGGGCCAGCTACATGTCCGTCGACTCGACGGACGGCGCCATCGGCAGCGTCTACCACTTCTCGTGGAAGCGGTGCCCCGGCCGCTGACCCCCGCCCAGGTGGCGCGGGCGCGCGTCAGGAGGTCCTGACCGCGCCCGCACCCGCCGCGCGGTCGTCCCGGTAGCGCCCCGGCGTCGTCCCGAACTCCCGGTTGAACGCGTGCGAGAAGGCGTACGGGGTCGCGTAGCCCACCCGGCGCGCGATGGCGGCCAGCGGGTCCGCGGTGTCGCGGAGCAGGGTGGCCGCGAACGTCAGGCGCCACCAGGTGAGGTACGCCATCGGCGGCCGGCCGACCAGGGCGGTGAACCGCCTGGCCAGGGTCGGCCGGGAGACCCCCGCCTCGGCGGCCAGCCGGTCGTTGGTCCACGCGGCGGCCGGGTCCGCGTGCAGGGCGCGCAGCGCGGCGGCCGCCACCGGGTCGCCCAGGACGCCGGGCCAGACCCCGGTCGCCCCCTCGTCCAGGCAGGACCGGACCATGTAGACGAGCAGCAGGTCCAGCAGGTTCGGCACCGCGATCCAGGCGCCGGGCCGCTGCCCGCCCAGCTCCCGCCCCAGCAGGTCGATGGCCGAGCGGAGTTCGGGATGGGCGCCCACCCGGTTCGCCAGGTGGACGACCCGGGGCAGCTCCGCCATCAGCGGGTGCACCCGGCTGCGGTCGAGCCGGTACTTGCCGCACAGCATCTCCACCACCGCGCCCGCGGCCGGGGGCTGCCGCGAGGACCGCTCCGAGCGTTCCTCGGCGCGCCAGTCCTCGAAGCGCACCGCCCTTCGCACCGCCGCCTCGTCCACCGCGGAGTCGGCGATGACGTGCCCGGTCCCGTGCGGCAGCAGCACCGCGTCACCCGCGCCCAGCGCGACCGGTTCGCCGCCGCCGTCGGGGAGCAGCCAGCAGGTGCCCTCCAGGACGACGTGGAACCCGGCGCCGTCGTACGCGTCGAACCGCGCGCACCAGCTCCCGCTCACCCGCATCCGGTCGGAGGAGGGCCGGCCGATGCGTACGGCCGCGATCGCGTCACTCACCACATCCATCGGATCAGCCTAGCGCCGGCCTCGGGGGTGAGAGCCTCGCGTATCCGGATGAGCCGGGCTGGCATTGAGGGGCTCAACTGGCCCGCATAGATTGGGGCCATGAAGAACGAGAACGAGCAGAGCGTCGTCCTGGGAGACGTCGAGGTCCTGCGGGTCGTCGAGTGGCAGGGGCCGCTCGTGCCGGCGGCCGACTTCGTCCCGGAGGCCGGGGCCGAACTGTGGAAGGCCAACGAGGAGTGGCTGGCGCCCGACCACTGGGAGCCGGCGCGGGACCTGGCGGTGGTCGCGCTGCAGACCTGGGTGCTGCGCAGCGCCGGCCGCACCATCCTGGTGGACACCGGGGTGGGCAACGGACGCGAACGGCCCGGGTCGCCCCGGTTCCACCACTGGCAGGCCGACTTCCTCGGCGAACTGGAGCGGGCCGGTGTGCGGCCCGAGGACGTCGACCTCGTGGTCAACACCCACGTCCACGCCGATCACGTCGGCGGCAACACCGTCGACGAGGCGGGGGAGTGGGTGCCGGCCTTCCCCAACGCCGAATACCTCATACCGGCCGCCGACGACCACTGGTTCGGCCCCCGGGGCGGGTACGGGAAGGGCCTGCGGGAGGACGACCGGCTGCTCTACGAGGACAGCGTCGCGCCGATCCACCGGGCCGGGCAGGCCGTGCTCTGGGAGGGCGCCCACCGCATCGACGAGCACCTCACCCTGGAGTCCGCCCCCGGTCACACGCCCGGATCCGCCGTGCTCAGGCTCGCCTCCGGCGGCGACCGCGCGGTGTTCGTCGGGGACCTGCTGCACAGCCCGGTCCAGATCCTGCGGCCGTCCTGCAACAGCTGCTTCTGCATGGACGAGGCGGAGGCCGCCGCCAGCCGGCTGCGGATCCTCGAACGGGCCGCGGACACCCGGGAACTGGTCGTCCCCGCCCACTTCGGCGGCGCGGGCGCCGTCGAAGTCCGGCGCGACGGGACCGGGTTCGCCCTCGGCCCCTGGGGCGGCCACCGCTCCGAGTGAGACCCGGACAACGCGGCGGGGCCGGCCTTCGCGGTCCTCACGGACGGAAGGCCGGCCCCGGGGGGCCGTACGCGTGCGAACGGCCCCGTGGCCGGTCAGCCCCGGATCACTTCACCTTGATGACGACGGTGCTGCACACCTTGTCGGCGAAGGTCTGCTTCTTCTGGTCCCACAGCGGCCACAGCCAGCCGAGGTAGCAGGCGATGCTGTCGAGGAAGTGGGCGAGCTTGCGCACGAAGGCGAAGCCGAAGCCCAGCGTGCGGCCGTCGGCCTCGCGCAGGACGCTGATGCCGAGCGCCTTCTTGCCGATCGTCTGACCGGTCGAACCTTCCTTGTACAGCTGGAAGAAGCCCATGCCTATCGCGTACAGCATGGTGATGAGGCTCAGGATGGAGAGACCGGCCGAGGAGTCGCTGGAGCTGGAGCTGGAGGTCGCGACGCCGTTGATGAACCCGACCAGGTACATCGGGCCGACGATGATGAGGAGGTCGAGCATGTACGCGCCGAAGCGCTGACCCCAGTGGGCGAGCGGCGGCAGACCCATCCCGGGCATGCCGGGCATCCCCGGCATCGGGGGCATCGGCTGCTGCGGGTAGCCGTAGGGCTGCTGCGGGGGCTGCGGCTGCTGCGGGTAGCCGTACTGCGGCTGCGGGGGAACGCCCTGGGGCGCCTGCTGCGGGTAGCCGCCGGGCTGGCCCTGCGGGGGCTGCTGGCCGTAGGGGTTGTTCGGGTCGCCGAAGCTCATGGCGAAGTCTCTCCAGGTCTGATGCGGGGACGAGGCGGTGAGCGTGGAGGACGTCACGATGTGAGCGGTATGCCCCCCGCACTGCCGCGATACTGCGGGGCTCATCGTGGTCGTAACATCGACTGCTTGTCCAATTGGATGGCCGGGGCGGGCAGGGTACCCCGGCGCTCAGGCCTGGAAGACCAGCGCGAGGCGGGAGGCCAGCTCACCGGCGGTGGGCGGCTGGAGACGGGCGCTCAGGTAGCCGTCCGGCCGCACCAGGAAGGCCGTCCGGCCGCGCGCCGCGTACTGCCGCGCGAACTCGCCCCGGCGGTCGCGGTAGACGGGCAGGGTCATCGTGTCGCCGGCGCCGGCCGGGGCGGCATCGGGCAGCACCACGCAGGTCGCGACGCGGCCCAGCGACACGTCCCGGGCGGTCGCGGCGAGTGCGGGGAAGTCGTCGGCGCCCGCCCCGTCCGGCTCCCCGTCGCCGCCCCCGTAGAGCAGCAGCACGTGCCCGCGGTCGCGCAACAGGTCGTACAGCCGCAGCGGGTGGGCGGCGATGTGCCCGGTCAGGCCCCCGCAGTCGGGGGCGCGGTCCCCGGCCCGCGGGCCGTCGCCGTCGGCGCCGCCGGCCCCTTCCCCGGGCGGTCCGACCAGGGAGCTGCCCCGGTAGCCGAGCAGCAGCTGCGCCTCGCGGAGCATGACGGTCCCGGGGTCGTCGGGGTCGGCCTGGACCCCCTCGGCGGCGTGCCGCACCGTCCGCCCCACGACCTCCACACCGACGGGACGGCGCTCGGTGTCGTAGCTCGCGAGGAGTTCGGGGCGCGCGCCGCCCTGGATCGCGAGCGCGAGCTTCCAGGCCAGGTTGTACGCGTCCTGAATGCCGGTGTTCATCCCCTGCGCGCCGGTCGGCGGATGGATGTGCGCGGCGTCGCCGGCGACGAAGACCCGGCCGTCGGCGTACCGGTCCACGATCCGGTGGCTGATGCGGAACACCGAGGACCAGCGCAGGGCGGAGGCGGTCGCCGGCCGCGGCGCGAGCCGGTCCAGGACGTCCTGGAGGTGGGAGAGCGAGGGCGCGGAGCCGCCGTCGAGGCCGTGTGCCACGCCGTCACCGCTCTCCGCGCGGGCGGCGGTCCGCAGCTCCGGCGGCACCACGGACGAGATCCGGTACCGGCCGCGCCCGGGCAGCGGGATGCACACCAGCACGTCGTCGACGGCGCCGTCGGCGCCGAGGTGCATGGCGCGGACGCCGTACCCGTGGGGCATGTCCCAGTCGAGCTCGACGTCCCCGAGCATGTACTCCTCGGGGAAGGCGCCCCCCTCGAAGTCGAGGCCGAGCCCCTTGCGGACGGCGCTGTGCGCCCCGTCGCAGCCGACCAGGTACCGCGAGCGGACCTCCTCCTGCGCCCCGGACGCGGTGACCAGGCGGCTCGTCACCCCGTCGGCGTCCTGCGCGAACCCCACCAGCTCGGTCCCGCGCTCGATCCGGGACCCGAAGCGGGCCAGGAACTCGTCGAGGATCCGCTCGGTCTCGTACTGCGGCAGCGCGGCGAACCCGTACGGCACCTCGGGCGGCAGGGAGAGTTCGATCCGGGGCCTTTCGACGCCGTTGACGTACGTGAGCTGCCCGAGCATCGGGACGGCCGCTTCGAGGGCCGCCCGGACCAGGCCCATCCGGTCCCAGATCTCCAGGGTGCGGGGCTGGATGCCGACGGCCTTGGCGTACGGCAGCCGCTCCGGCAGCCGGTCCACGACACGGCAGCCGATCCCGCGCCGCCGCAGCTCGACGGCCGCGGTCAGCCCCACGGGACCGGCGCCGGCGATCAGTACGTCGACGGTGTCAGTGGACACGATGGGCACCTCCCGGGCGAAGGGTTCCCCCCACTCATGGTGGCGCCGCGCCGGGACCGTCGCGCGTCAGCCGTCCGCGCGGGCGGCTTCCCTGCGCCCGCGCTTGCCCAGCGGTGCCTGGGAGAGGTCCTGCGCGGTGGACCGGAGGTGCTTGAAGCCGTACCCGCGCGCGGTCAGCCACTCCTCGGCGGCGAGCTCGGCGCGGGCCGAGGCGTCGAGGAGGTCCTCCTCGGCCTCGCCGGAGTCCAGGAACCGGAACACGAAGGCGGGCCGGGCGGCGATGTCGTACGTGAGGTGGCCCTCGGGGGTGAACGCCGCGTGCAGCATGTCGTGGTGCGGTGCCTCGCCGAGCAGCTCGGCGTGCTGCTCGGCGGTGAGGGAGTCGAAGGAACCGCGGACGGTGATCCGGAAGGTACGGGTGCTCATCCGGGGAGCCTAGGCCGCCCACGGCCCGCTCCGCACCCGGATTTCCCCCGGTCCGCCTCCACCCCCGGGGGGCCGGCGGGGCCGACGCTCAGACGGCGGTCGCGGCCGCCCGCTCGGCGGCGCTGCGCTCGACGCAGAACTCGTTCCCCTCGATGTCGGCGAGGGTCGCCCATCCCGAGCCGTCGGGCCGGCGCCGGTCCGCGACCAGCGTGGCGCCGAGGGCGAGCAGGCGCTCGACCTCCTCGTCGCGGCCGCGGTCCGTCGGCCGGATGTCGAAGTGGATCCGGTTCTTCACCGCCTTGCCCTCGGGGACGGCGACGAACAGGAGCGAGACGCCGTCGCTCTCGACCAGCGCCTCGGGGTCGCCGGGCACGTCGTCGTCGCCGATCTTGCCGTCCAGTACCTCGGCCCAGAAGGTGGCGAGCCGGTAGGTGTCGGCGCAGTCGATGGTCACGTGGTGTACGGAAGAAGCCATGACCGCCACTGTGCCGTGCGGGCGGATGATCTTCCAGGGGGTTTCGACGGGAATACCCGTCGAGGCGGGCCGGGCCACCGGCGACAATGCGCGCATGCGTATTCGATCCGTACTCGTCGGCGAACTGCCGCTCCTCCAGGACATCGAGAGGGCCGCCGGTCTGTGCTTCCGTGACGTCGGCATGCCGGAGATCGCCGACGACGAACCCCTCCCGCTCGACGAACTCGCCGGCTACCAGCGGTCCGGACTTGCCTGGGTCGCGGTCGACGACGCGGACGCCCCCGTCGCGTACCTGATCGCCGACCGTGTCGACGGCAACCTGCACGTCGAGCAGGTGTCGGTCCATCCGGACAGTGCGCACCGCCGCATCGGACGGGCGCTGCTCGACCATCTCGCGGTCCTGGCCGCGGCCGAGGCGGTGCCGGCCCTGACCCTGACCACCTTCGCCGAGGTCCCGTGGAACGCCCCTTACTACGAGCGCTGCGGTTTCGAACCGCTCGACGAGGCCGCGCTCGGCCCGGGCCTGCGCGCCGTCCGCGCCCGCGAGGCCTCCCACGGCCTGAACCGCTGGGCCCGCGTCTGCATGCGCCGCACCCTCTGACACCGGCCCGAGCCCGAGCCCGAGCCCGACCCCGATTCCGGCCCCGATTCCGGCCCTGGCCCGGCGTCGAGTTGAGCGGTCAACCACCTGCCCGGCCACCCGCGATCGACTGGCGGCCGGTGCGTCGCGGACCAATACTGGCTGTGACCGGCATCCGTGCTGCTACGGCACGGGAGGTGCTATGGAAGCCAGCGACGCCAGAGTCGTCTACGTGCACGGCAACGGGAACAAGGTCCGCGAGGACCTGCTCAAGTCCCAGTGGGACACCGCCCTCTTCGGCGCCGACATGGGCGCGGCCACGCGCATGGCGTACTGGGCGCCCCTGCGGTATCCGGCCCCGCTCTCCGATGCCGGGGAGGATCCCATTGACGGAGGGTCCGGGGGCCCCGGCGGGCCCGTGGGCTTCGAGGCACCGGACGCGCACGGCGCCGGGGCGCTCGCCGCCGAACCCCCCGACGCGTTCATCGCGCGGACGCTCGCCGAGGCCCGCCTCGACGCCACGCTCGGCGGGGCGGAGGGCCTCGTCCCGTCCGCCCCCGGCACCACCGGCGACCCGGCGGAGGCCGAGGCGGCGCTCGGCGACTGGCTGCGCGACATGACCTACCTCGGGGACACCCTCGCGGAGGGCGAGTCGGCGAACACCGTCCCCGGCTCGGACGCCGGGCTGGAGGCCCTCCCGCTGCCGAGGGCCGCCCGTACCGCCGTGTTCCGCCTGCTGGTGGAGCACACCTTCAAGGACGTCCACGGGTACTTCTTCGGAGGTGCCGGTCCCGCCATGCGCGAGGTGTTCACGCGCGCGCTCGACGCGGTCGCCGTCCCGGACGGGGGCGCACTCGTCGTCCTGTCCCACAGCCTCGGCACGATCATCGCCTACGAGGCGCTGCGCGAGCGGCAGCGGGACGTCGACCTCCTCGTCACCGTAGGTTCGCCGCTCGCCATCACCGAGATCCGGGACGCCCTGACGAAGCCGCCCGCCGTCCCCGCCGGGGTGGCGGCCTGGTGCAACGCCTCCGACCCGCGCGACCTGGTCGCCCTCGACCACACCCTGCGGCCCGAGTACGCGCCGGTCGAGCTCGTCACCGACCACCTGGTCACCAACGACAGCGGGAACCACCACGGCATCCGCGAATACCTCTCGACCAAGCCGGTCCGCGATCCCGTTCTCGCGGTGTTCGACGGCCTTGCCACCGAACAGACCCAATGAAACCATGACAAGTAGCAGTCAATCCGTCTGTCACCCCACGAGGGTGGCCGGGTAGGTGCGGTATGCCGCTCACCGATACGGAATGGGGCCTCGTCACCGCCTGGGTGCGTGACTACTTCCTCGACACCCTCGACCCCCGGGAACGGCTCACCCAGTCCGATTTCTCCCCGGAGTTCATCGGTGACCTGCCCCTGACCAACAAGAGCGGCCCGAACGCCGTCACCCTCGTCCACGCCGCCCGCAGGGACATCGGGCTCCAGTGCCACCTCCTCGGCGCCCTCGTCGACCTCGACGAGCTGAGCGTCCTGGAGGCCGGAGCGGAAGCCCGGCGGTTCCTGGACCGGCTCCTCGAAGACGCCCGGGTGCACTCCTCCGCGCAGGACCACTTCCTCGCCACCGTGCTCAGGAACGGCACCGAGGTCTTCATCGACCGCGCCGAGCTGCGCAAACGGCTCCGGGAGTTCCTCGCCGACCCCGAACAGACCGTGCTCGTGGTCGACGGGGAACCCGACAGCGGCCGCTCCTACACCTACAGCCTCCTGCGCTACCTCGGCCAGCACTGCGGCTTCCGCCCGGTCCGGGTCACCCTCTCGCGCACCTCGACCGCCGACCAGGTCGTCCGGCGGCTCGCCGAGTTCGTCGGTGACCCCGGCGCGGGCAGCGGGCCGTACGACCCGAGCCAGCTGAACGACCGCCTGCCGTCGGTCGAGGACGCCGTCCACCGCATCGTCAGCCGGGCCACCACCGCGGACGAACAGTTCTGGCTCGTCCTCGACGAGTGCGACATGCTCGACGCCAACTCCGACGTATGGGACTGCATAGGGCAGCTGGCCCTGGCCATCTACGACCGCACGGCGAAACCGGGGGAGACCCTGCCCCGGCTGGTGCTGCTCGGCTATCCGACGCAGCGCCAACTGCCCTACTACGTACGCAAGAACGTCTGCCGGGACACCGCCCGCGCCGTCGGCCCGGACGACCTGCGCGGGTTCTTCCGCGCGTTCTTCCAGGAGGCCCCGGCCCCGGCCGCCGGCGCGCCCGCGCCCGACGAACTGGTCGAGGTGGCCGTCCCCGCGATCCTCGACGCGGCGCGCGGCCCCGGCGACGACAGCTACATGCGCAAGCTCTGCACGGCCTGCGAACAGACCGTCCGCCTCTACCGCGAGCTGGGCCCGGGCGAAGCCTTCGCCACCCGCCTGCGGGCCGAACTGCTCGCCGCCGCCGAAGCACCGCCCCCGGACGTACCGGACACCCGCCGGGCGTACCGCGAAGCCGCCTGCCTGCTCACCGGGTTCGACCCCACCCGGCTCCGACTGCCCGGCGAGAGCGCCGCGGCCGGCGCCGCGGCCATGGAACTCGTCCACGAATGCCGGACGCTGAGCATGAGCCCGCACACCACCTGGGCACTCAAACAGGAAGTACGGGACGCGGCGCTGCGCGGCCTCGCCGGCCCCGGAGCCGCCCGGCTCGTCCTCGAAGCCAACCTCGACCAGGTTCCCGAAGGCCCCGGACCCGAACGGACCGCCCTCGCCTACCTCTACGGCCGCCCGCCCGCCCTGGAGCGGCAGGGTGTCGACGAACTCGCCGACACCCTCCAGGCCCTGCTGTGGCTCTCGCGGATCCCGGGAACGACCGGCCTCCCCGACCCCGAACACGTCCAGCGGCTGCTGGAGCGCGCCCGGCTGCTCCAGCCGCTCCAGCGCCTGGTCCAGGGCTCCTTCTGCGGGCGCGCCGAGGAACTGGAGCAGCTGCGCCGCTACGTCGGGCCGCCCGCGGACACCGAGGAACCCCCGCTGCTGATCCACGGCATGGGCGGCATGGGCAAGAGCACCCTGCTCGCCCGGTTCCTCCTCGGCACCCTCCAGCACCCCGCCGCCACCCCCTCCGCGTTCCCCTTCCCCTTCGCCTACGTCGACTTCGAGCGGCCGACGCTCTCGGTCCACGAACCGGTCACCCTGATCGCCGAGATCGCCCGGCAGCTCGGCACCCAGTACCCCGGCCACCGGGCCGCGTTCGACGCGCTGGCCGGCGCCTGCGAGGAGACCGCCCGCGCCCAGCGCCAGGAACAGAGCCGGATCGACGAGCTGTACCAGCTCTCCACCACCCGCTCCGGGGTCGGCCGGGGCGCCGCGGAAGCCTTCCACTCGGCGGCGCGCGACCGCGAGAGCGACCTCGTGCGACGCGTCGCCGAACTCCTCGTCCAGGCGATGGCCCTGCCGCCCGGTGCCCCCGCACCGCCGCTGGTCATCGTGGTCGATTCGTTCGAGGAGGCCCAGTACCGGGCCTCACCCGCCCTCGGCCGGGTCTGGGCGATCTGGGCCGCCCTCCAGCGGGCCTACCCGCGGCTGCGGTGCGTCGTCGCCGGTCGCGCGCCCGTGAACCACCCGGCGCGGGCCGCCGAAGTGCGCACCATCGAACTCGGCGACCTCGAACCGGACGCGGCGGTCCAGCTCCTGATGTCCTGCGGGGTCGGCAGCGAGGCCGTCGCCCGGGACCTGGCCGAACGCGTCGGCGGCCACCCGCTCAGTCTGAAACTGGCCGCGCGGGCCGTCCAGGAGTCCGGCTCCCTCAGCGGACTGGTCGAGAGCCTGCCCCCCAAGCGGCACCACATCCACCACAAGGTCGACCAGATGCTCGTCCAGGGCATCCTCTACGACCGTGTGCTCAAGCACATCGCCGACGACGAGGTACGCGCCCTCGCGCACGCCGGCCTGGCCCTGCGGGTCATCACCCCCGACCTGATCCGGGAGGTGCTCGCCGGCCCCTGCGGGCTGCGGGTGGACACCCCCGACGAAGCCCGCCGCCTCTTCGGCGGGCTGGCCCGGCTCGACCTGGTGGAACCCGCCGGACCCGACGGCGTCCGGCACCGCGCCGACCTGCGCGCCATCATGCTGCGCCTGTCGGACACCGCGCGGACCGACCTCATGCGCGACGTCGGGCGGCGCGCGGTGGACCACTACGCCGCCCGCGAGGGGCTGGAGGCCCGGGCCGAGGAGATCTACCAGCGGCTGCGCCTGAACGAGGACCCGCGCGCCGTGGAGCAACGCTGGGAACCCGGCGTCGAACGCTTCCTCGACAACGCCGACCAGGACATGACCTCCCGCTCGGCGGCCTTCCTGACCGGGCACCTCGGCGGGCACACCCCGGACCAGGTGCTCATCGACGCCGACCAGGAGGACTGGGAGCGGATCGCGGCCCGCGAGGTCGAGGACCTCCTCGCCCAGGGCTTCACCGACACGGCCGCCGCCCGGCTCACCGAACGCCGGCCCTGGACGCCCGGCAGCCCCCTGCACGCGCTGCTCGTCGAGACGCTGGCCCGCTGCGGCCGGCGGGCGGAGGCCAGGGCCGCGGCGGAGGCGGCCGTCGACCGCGCCGAGGAGGCGGGCAGCACCGACGCACGGCTCGACCTGCTGCTGCTCTCCGCGCGCCTCGCCGAGGAGGACGGCGACCCGCGCGCCGCCGAACGCGACCTCGTGGAGGCGGAGGACATCGCGACCGGACTGGGCCGGGACTTCGACGCCATGGGCGCCATGCTGCACCGGGCCCGGCTGGTCGCGTCCCCGGGGGCGGGCTCCGACATCGACCGGCGGCTCGCCCTGCGGCTGCGCGGGCTCACCGACGAGGCACTGACCGAACGGCCCGTCCTGGTACGGGCCGTCGCGGCCGAGGTGTGCCGGGAGGACCCGGTCGCCCTGGACCACACCCTGGAGGTGGTGGGGCTGCCGGACACCGACGACGCGGCGCTCGAAGCGCTCGCCGTGTCGATCGACCACGTGGTGGCCCGGGAACCCAAGCTGCGCCACGCCCTCGCGAGGATCCTGGAGAACGCGGCGTCCGGCACCTCCGATGCCTCTCAGGAGGCCCTCCGGTCCACGGGCTCCACCCACGCCGGCATGAGCGGGATCCTCCGCGCGGCCCGCGACCGGGGCACCCTCGACCGGCTCGCCCGCAAACTGCTCGAACTCCGCGACCAGAGCGGCGAACTCGTCTCCGGGGTGGCGACCGCCATGGGCGCGGGCGGCTCCGGGAACGGGCTCCGGGGGGAACACCGGCCAGCCGAAAGGAACGGCCCCCGAGCGGCGGCCTGAGCGAGCATGAGCCACGCCTACCTCCCGAGCGAAGAAGTGGTCCGGCTGTCCGACGCCGCGCTGGAGGCGGGCCTGGCCGACCCCATGGTCCGCACCCTGCTCTTCGACGGCATCATGCCCAAGTACCGGGGCACGCTCCCGCTGCTGGCCGCCCCCGGCCTCCAGGTCCGCTCCGACCTGAACGCGATGAACCGCGTGGAGCGGCTCGTCGACGGCTCGGTACCGCTGGAGGTCTGGCTGCGCAACGCCGTCGCCCAGACCGTCGCGGCCGACCCGCTCGCCGTCTTCCAGCGCGCCCTGGACGAGGTGGCGCGCAACGCCGCGGGCGAACCCGACGTACCGGCCGGGCCGGCGGAGGGGGAGACCAAGGAAGAGGTCGTCCACCACGACGACACCGTGCCGTTCGAGTTCCTCCAGGGCGGCGCCCTCGCGGGGCTGTCCGTCGCCCGGATCAAGGTTTCCCCGTACCAGTCGGGCGCCCCGCTCCAGCCGAACGGCTACCCCCACTCCGGGACGGGCTGGCTGATCGCCCCCGGCCTGCTCGTCACCAACCACCACGTGGTCAACGCCCGGACCCGCAGCGCCACCGAGCTCACCGCGGTGGCCCCGGACGACCTGCGGCTCCAGGTGCGCGGCTCCCGCTCCCGTTTCGACTACGGCGCCGACGAGACGGAGACCGAGGAGGTCAGCGCGAGCGAACTGGTGGCCTGGGACGAGGGGCTCGACTACGCGATCCTGCGCCTGAGCGGCCAGCTGGCGCGGCCCGCGCTGAGGGTGGCGACGGCCGCGCTGACGGTGGACCGGGAGGAGCCGGTGGCGGTCAACATCATCCAGCACCCCGGCGGCCTGCCCAAGCGCGTCGCCCTGCGCAACAACCTGGTGTACGAGACGAACGAGGACGACGTGCGCTACTTCACCGACACCCGCGGCGGCTCCTCGGGATCGCCCGTCTTCACCGACGACTGGAAGGTGGTCGCGCTCCACCGTGGCACGCGGCGCGTCGAGGACGTCAACTTCCAGGGGAAGACGACCGCGTTCGTCAACGTGGGCACCCAGATGAGCAGCGTGCTGCGGCACCTGGAGCGCACCAGCCCCGAGGCGTACGCCGAGATCACGGCAGCCCAGACGGCGCTGGCGGCGCCGGCGGAGCGCAACCGGATGGAGGTGGCGTGAGATGAGCGGTTCTTCCCCGGTGGCGACGGGCGCGGCACAGGTCTTCGGAGACCTCCGCGAGGTCGCCGACCGTGTACGCAGGGGCCTGGACGCGGAGATCCCCGAGTCCTGCGAGGACCTTCCCCCGGACCTCGCGACGGCCGGGCAGATCGGCCGGTTCGCCGAGCGGGAGCGGGCCAGGGTGCTGGGCGCGGGGGTCAGCGGGCTGGAGAAGATGGCGGCGGGCCGCGAGGACGAGATCGACGCGGACGAGTACTTCGGCGTGGAGGCGATCGTCCTCCTCGAAGGCCGGCCCGCCATCCTCGTCCAGGGGCAGGACTTCCCCTCGCAGCAGGGCGACTGGGCGGTGCTCGACGGCCAGCGGGCCGGGATCCGTACGTCCATCGCCCGCGTCGGCCGGGTGGAGGTCCAGGGACACCCCGGCCTGGACTGGCTCGGCACCGCGTTCCTCGTCGGCCCGGACGTGGTGATGACGAACCGGCACGTCGCCGCCGAGTTCACCCGGGGCGACGGCGACGGCTGGAGCTTCCGGCAGGGCATGAGCGCCCGGCTGGACCTCGCCGAGGAGCTCGGCGCCGGGAGCGGCGCGGGCCCGGGCGGTGACACCGGCGCCGCGGAGGCGTTCACGTACGGGATCACCGAGGTGGTGGGGATCCACCCGCGGGTGGACATGGCCCTGCTGCGGATCGGGGAGAACGGGAACGGCCCGCCCGCGACCCCGCTCGCGGTGGCGGCCGAGCCGCCCGCGGACGTATCCGGCCGGCCGGTCTATGTGATCGGCTACCCGGCGGCCGACGGCCGCCGCAACGAACCCGAGGCCATGCGGCGCATCTTCATGGACGTCTACAACGTCAAGCGGCTCCAGCCCGGCATGACGACGGGACTGGTTCCGGGCGAGTTCACCGTGAAGCACGACTGCTCCACCCTGGGCGGCAACAGCGGCTCCCCGGTCTTCGACCTCGCGGACCACCGTGTCCTCGGCCTGCACTACGGCGGCCGGTACGGCCTCGGCAACTTCGCGGTCCCGCTGTGGGAACTCCAAGGCGATCCGCTGCTGAGCCGCGCGGAGGTCAACTGGGTCTGACGCGGGCGCTACTGCTGGCGGCGCCGGCCCCCGCCGCCGTTGACGAGGAGCGCGTCGCCGATGAGGCGGACCCCGCGGGCGAGGCGGCCGAGCTGTTCCAGCTCCACGGCGTACATGCGGATCGTGTTCTCGATGATGCCGTCGGTCACGCCCATCGATGGCAGTTCGGCCCTGCTGGTCTCCAGTGCCACCCGCACCGCGCGCAACTCGTGCTGGAGCTGCAGCTGTACGTGCCGGGTGAGGAGCACGGGGTGGCGGGTCAGCATCGAGTAGCCGGCGTAGCGGGCCGGGAGCAGGTCTCGGAGCCAGCGGGTCGCGGTGCGCTCCCAGTCGTGCGTCCCGGGCGCCTTGACCTGACAGGGCCAGTCCGGGCTGAGGGTGTGAAGGACCGTCGTGGGCATTCTCGTCGCTTCCGAGAGGTGTCGAACTCTGATCGAGACGTTGGTGTGGCGGCCTCGGCCCAGGGGTTGACCGAGGCCGCCAAGAGCGCTCTGGTGGATCCGGAAGCCGGGACGGAACACCCGTGCGGGACGTGAGGAGGAGCGTCACGCTGAGCGTTTGTTCAGGAGTGCGTGGGGTCGCTCTCCTTGGCATCTGCTGGATCCGGCGCGCTGCCTAGTAAACATATATACCGTCGAGTAGACAAGCGAATGAAAAATTACATACCCGCCCGAGGCGTGAAAGTGCCTGGTCAAACCGCCGGAAAACGACCTTCAGTGGCCAAAATTTTCGCCGGGAAAGGCCTGGAAAGGTCTTGAAACGTCCTAGAGGAAGAAACCGTGCTGATCGGCGACCTGCTCGTAGCCCTCCAGCCGCGCCTGCGTCCGCTCGGGATCCGCGTCGGCCATCGCCTGGAGGAGGGCCGCCGAGAGCATGCCCGGCGCCGCGTACGAGTCGAACACCAGCCGGGCCCCCGTGGCGGCGGTCAGCGCCACGTCCGCCTCGTCCACCAGAGGCCCCAGGGTGGAATCCGTGATCAGTACGATCTTCAGCCCGGCGCTGCGGGCCGCCTTCAGCGCGCTCAGCGTCTCCTTGGCGTGCCGGGGCATGGCGAACGCCAGCACCCAGGTCCCGCCCGCCTCCCGGGACTGGAGCAGCGCGTCGTACGCGACGCTGCCTCCACGTGTCACCAGGCGCACATCGGGATGGATGCGCCGGGCCGCGTAAGCGAAGTACTCCGCCAGCGACACCGAGATCCGCAGGCCCAGCACCGTCAGCGGGACCGACCGGGCCAGCTCGCGGCCGATGTCCAGCACCTGATTGGTGTCGGCCAGCAGCCTGCGGACGTTCTCCAGGTTCTCGATCTCCGCGTCCACGGCCGCCTGGAGCTCGTTGTGCCGGAACTGCTCACGCGTCTCGGGGGAGCCCGCGACCTTGCTCAGGGCGATCGGCTGGAGCGCGTCCCGCAGCGCGGGATAGCCGCTGAACCCCAGCGACGTGGCGAACCGGGTCACCGACGGCTGGCTCACACCGACCCGCTCCGCGAGCTCGGTGATCGAGAGGAAGGCGGCCTCGGTGAGGTGGTCGATCAGGTACTGGGCGATGCGACGCTGCCCGGGCGACAGCCGATGGCCGTCGAAGAGCGCGCGGACCCGGTCGCCCGGAACGGGCTCATGGTCCGGCGACTGCGCACTCGGCGTGATCGCAGCCGCCTGTGCGCGTGCCTGCTGCCCCGATGACACCGGCGGGCCTCCCTCTCATGCCACTCATCCTCAAACATAGCTCACGCGCTGTGGCCGACCGACCAAACTCCGCTGTCGTCCGCACCGGTAAGGCATGCCTCACCAGGGCGTTCTTCGACCAGCCGAGCGGGCTGAGCGGGGCACGCCGGGCGCAAATATGATGAGCGTGCGCCTTCCCGGCGGTGACGCCACAGGACGACCGGGCGCACCTGGGAGCGGTCCATGACCCCGCGTCGTCACCAGCGGTCGGCGAGCGCCGACGACCTGCTGACCACGCTTGGCCTGCTCACCGCCCAGGCGCGGGCGGGAGCGGAGGTGCAGCACGCCCGCGTGGAGCTGGCCTCGGCCCTCCAGCGCGAAATGCTCCCGGCCTCGCTGCCCGCCCTGCCGGGGCTGCGCACCGCGGCCCGGTACGCGCCCGCCCGGGACGGCCTCGACATCGGCGGCGACTGGTACGACGGCTTTCCGCTGCCTGACGGCACCGTCGCCTTCTCCATCGGCGACGTCCAGGGCCACGACGTGGAGGCGGCCGCCTTCATGGGGCAGGTCCGCATCGGGCTGCGCGCCGTGGCCGCCGCGGCCCCGGACCCGGGCGAGGTACTGAGCCGGGCCAACGACCTCCTCCTCTCGATGGACCGCGAGCTCTTCGCCACCTGCAGCTTCCTCCGCTTCGACCCCGCGACCTGGGAGCTGGAGAGCGCCCGCGCCGGCCACGTACCGGCGGTCTGGGCCACGGCCGACGGCGAGTACGGGATCACCCTGGACGACGGCGGACTGCCCCTGGGCATGCTCACCGGGTCGGGGTACCCCGTCACCCGGCGCCGGCTGACGGCGGCGGGCTCCCTGGTCCTGCTCACCGACGGCGTGGTCGAGGGCCCGTCGTTCCCGATCGAGGTGGGACTGGAGCGGGTGCTGCGGGTGGTCAGGGAGGCGGCGGGCACCGACCCCGACGAGCTCGCCGCCGAGGTCATGCGGGTCGCGGACTCCACCGGGCACTGCGACGACGCCGCCGTCCTCGTCCTGAGCCACGAGGCGGCGGCGCCCCGATAGCGCGTGTCACGCCCCGTCCGCGGGCGCGCCCTGTTGTCTGATGCTGTGGTGCGCACCGAGGGAAGGCGACGTCTCGTTGGAACTCTTCTTCGGATCCTCGCCGTCGCGGCCGCCTACTACGTGTCCGGATGGGTCGGCCTGACCCAGCGGGTGGTCATCGACGGCGCGGCCGTCACGCCCCTGTGGCTGCCCACCGGCATCGCCCTCGCCTGCCTGCTGTGGATGGGCCCGTGGGTCTGGCCGGGGATCACGCTCGGTGCGTACCTGGTCATCGAGGGGCTCGCCGGGATCGACCCCGCCGACATCGCGATCCTCGCGGGGAACACCCTGGGACCGGTGTGCGCGTACGCGATGCTGCGCCGGGCGGGGTTCCGCCTGGAGATGGACCGGCTGCGGGACGGGATGGCACTGGTCTTCCTGGGCGGCCTGCTGCCGATGCTGCTCAGCGCGACCGTCGGCACCTGGACGCTCGTGCTCACCGGGGACCTGCCGCTGGACCGGTTCTGGCCGGTGTGGGCGGCGTGGTGGGCCGGTGACGCGATGGGCGTGCTCGTGGTGACCCCGGTGCTGCTCGTGCTGCGCCGGGCCCGGCTGCCCGAGGACACCTACCGGATGGCCGAGGCGGCGGCCCTGGCGGCCACCGCGGTCGTCGTCACCCTCGTGGCCACCAGGAGCACCCTCTCGCTCCTCTTCCTCGTCTTCCCGCTGCTGATCTGGGCCGCCGTGCGCTTCCAGCTCGCCGGGAGCGCGCCGTGCGCCCTGTTCGTGTCGGTCCTGGCCATCGGGGCGGCCACCGACCGCGCCGGGCCGTTCGCCCGGCACACCCTCTTCGAGATCATGGTCAACCTCCAGGCGTTCAACGGGTGCGCGGCCCTGACGGGGCTGCTGCTGGCCGCGCTCGTCACGGAGCAGAACAACATCCGCCTGCGCATCGAGCAGGCGTGCGAGGACCTGGCCGAGGTGGTGGCCCGCCTCACGCCCGGCGCGCCGCGGGACTGACGGCCCGCTTCCCCGCTATCCGGACCGGACGGTCCGTCAATCGAGCACGCCCTCTTGCCAGTTGGGCCTGGGGTCCTAACAATGCGCATGACAACCGAAGGATCTTCGGTCGTATCCGTCATCAGAGGGGACCCCCACATGAACAAGCCTCTCGCCGGCGCCGTGCTCGGCCTGCTCTTAGCGGGAACGGCGACAGTCCCGGCGGCAGCCTCGGCGCCCGCGCCGCACGACCGGGCGCTCGCCGCCCCGGCTGTCGCGGTCAACTTCGCGGGAACGGTCGCACTCAGCAACTGCTCCGGCTCCGTCGTGCGCATGCCGAACTCCCAGGCGGGCGACCCCGCGCTCGTGCTCTCCAACGGGCACTGCCTGGAGACCGGCTTCCCGGCCGCCGGCGAGGTCGTCAAGGACCAGCCGTCCAGCCGGTCGTTCTCCCTGCTCAACTCGGCCGGCTCCAAGGTCGCGACCCTGCGGGCGAGCAAGGTCTCGTACGCGACGATGACCGACACCGACATCTCGGTCTACCAGCTCACCAAGTCGTACGCCCAGATCCAGAGCCAGTACGGGATCAGCGCCCTCACCCTCAACGACACCCGCCCCGCCCAGGGTTCCGGGATCAAGGTGGTGTCCGGGTACTGGAAGCGGATATACAGCTGCAACGTCGACGGGTTCGCCTACCGCCTCAAGGAGGGGGAGTGGACCTGGAAGGACTCGGTCCGCTACACCTCGGCCTGCAACACCATCGGCGGCACCTCAGGCTCGCCGGTGGTCGACACGACGACCGGCAAAGTCGTCGCCGTCAACAACACCGGCAACGAGGACGGCGCGCGCTGCACGGACAACAACCCGTGCGAGGTCGACGCGAACGGGAACGTGACGGTCCGCCGGGGCATCAACTACGCCCAGGAGACGTACATCATCGTCCCGTGCGTGGGCCCCGGCAGCGTGATCGACCTGAACCGGCCGGGCTGCACCCTGCCCAAGCCGTAGCGTTCGCGGCCGTCCGCCCCGCCAGGGGCGGGCGGCCTTCACCCCGTGTCCATGAAAAATTCCCTACCGACCAGTAGACATCCGGCCGCGCCCTCCCGAGTCTTAGGCGTGTTCACGCCAATCCCTCGACCGAGGAGCCACCCCCCATGAGCCGAAGCCGTACCCGGGCCACCCGTACGGCCGGTGCCGTCGCCGCGGCGACCGCCGTTCTCAGCCTCGTCCTGCCCGCGGCCACCGCCCAGGCCGCCCCCACCCCCACCCCGGCGCCCGCCGCGCGGTCCGCCGCCACCTCCTGGGCCCCCGGCGGCAACGCCGCCATCCTCGGCATCGACTACGGCACCTGGCTGCGCGACGTGGACGCCGTCGTCGACGTCGCCCGCCCCTACGTCGAGCAGCGCATCGCCAACACCCCCGCGGGCCAGAAGCCGGCGATCGTCCTCGACATCGACAACTCCTCGCTGGAGACGGACTTCCACTACTTCTGGACCTTCCCGACCCCGGCGATCGCCAAGGTCCGCGACCTGGTCCAGTACGCCCACTCCCGCGGCGTGGCCGTCTTCTTCGTCACCGCGCGCCCCGGCATCATCGCCTCGCTGACGCAGTACAACCTCACGGCCGTCGGATACCCGGTGACCGGCCTCTACGTCCGCGACCTGCCAGACCTCTTCCAGGAGGTCAGCGCCTACAAGACCGCCAAGCGCGCCGAGATCGAGGGCCGCGGCTACACGATCATCGCGAACATCGGCAACAACGCGAGCGACCTGGTCGGCGGCCACGCCGAGCGGACGTTCAAGCTCCCGGACTACGGCGGCAAGCTCTCCTGAGCCCCCGCCCCGGGCCCGCGCCCTCCTCCCCGGCCGCCGTACGGCCGTCGGGAAGGAGGGCGCGGACCGTCCCGGCTAGTCCTCGGAACCGGCCGGCGGCATCGCCGTGCCGCTGCGGCAGCCGGCGAACGACGCGTTGGGGCTGAAGGCGTCGAACCCCATCCCGAACCGGGCGAAGGCCTCCCAGGCCCCGGCCCGGACCACCTTGTACTCCTCGTCGGTCAGGGCCCGGCCCTTCATCGCCTTGAAGGCGCCCAGGACCGCGTCCCGCGCCGTGAGGAACGACGGGTTGCGCGGCGTCAGCTTCAGCCCGTCGACCACCGCCTGCCAGGTCAGCCGGTAGCCCCGCTCCTTGTTGCCCAGCGCCGCCGAGGTCGTGCGGGTCAGCTCCATCAGCGCGGCGCACCAGATCTCGCCCACGTTGTGGATCTCCGCGTAGTCCAGGTCGGCCCCGCCGTCGCCGGGCACCTCGCCCCGGCGCCTGCCGATGTCGCCGAACCTGCCCGGGTACCGGCTGTCGTACGGGCGCTGGCGGATGCCCTTCGGGCTGTCGACCACCCAGTTGCCGAGCACCACGCGCTCCTCGGGGCGCGAGAAGTTGATGATCGTCAGGGCGAAGTAGTCCCCCCAGCCCTCGCCCATCGAGGTCGACTGCTTCTCGCGCAGCCCGTTCGCGTCGGCCATCCCGCCGACCAGACGGTTCGTCACCCCGTGGCAGAACTCGTGGTAGACGACGTCCCCGTCGTTGGCGGTGTGCCGTCCGGAGCGGGCGACCAGCCCCATGTTCATCTCGGCGGCCACCCCGTCGGCCCGGGTGGCCATGTTCGCGGTCCCCGGCACCGGCCCCGGGTGCGCGAAGGCGAGGACGGGGTCCGCTCCCTTCCCGAGCCCGGTGGGGTTGACCGTCTGGAAGTTCCCGAACTCCTCCGTGAAGCCGAGCATCATGAAGAAGTCGTGCATGTAGTTGCAGAAGTAGAAGATGTTGGTGACCAGGTGCTCGGGGGTGTTCACCAGCGGGTTGAAGACGCCGTCACCGCCCGCTCCGACGCCGACCTCGAACGGCAGCGAGTCCTCGCCGGATGAGGCCCGTACGTTGTTGCCCTCGGTGGCCACCGTCCCGTTCGTGGGCCTCGTCCAGGCGTCCGGGAAGCCCGGCGGCAGGGTGTCGGGGACCAGCGTCGGATAGTCCGTCAGCGGCGGCGGGAAGGTGACCTGGGCCAGGTCCCCCTCCATCGGGTTGTGCCGGAACACGGTGCCCGCGATCGCGTGGTTCGTCGCGTCGTAGAAGTACAGGATCTCGGGCGCGGCCGGGTCCGCCGTCCGCGCGTCCGCCTCCACGAACGCGTGGTACTGGACGAGCAGGTGCTCGCGGGAGAAGGTGAAGAACCAGGCCAGACGCGTCTCGCCGCCCATGTAGAGGTACACCAGCCGGGCCGGGATCGCCTCCGCGAACGGCCCCTTGGCGAAGGTCACGGGCCGGTTGTTCTCGGGCTGGACCGACAGCCGCTCGAAGCCCCCGGACACGTCCAGGGCCGGGAGCTCGTCGCTGCCGAAGGGTCCCGTGATCGTGCTCGGCGCGGCCGCCTTCGCCGCCGCCACCCGCAGGGCCGTCTCGGCGGAGACCACGGGAGTCACCGGCAGGTCCGGCGGCACGCTCACCGTGTCGCCGACGACCCGGTCCACCGTGCCGTCCTCCAGCAGCCACACCTTCGGCGCCATGCCCCACACCTCGATGCCGCCCAGCATCTGCTGGAGGCTCACGACGCGCACACCCGCGCTCGTCGCCGTCACCGACGGGTCGGCCTCGAACTCGGCAGGCTCCTCGGCCGCGAAACCGATCGCCTCGGACACGGAACGGACGTAGTCCTTGGCCTGCGCGATGTAGAAGCTGTCCGGGAGCGGCGCCGTCGACGGCGCGCTCTCGAACGCGGGCGCGCCCTGCGCCCTGAGCTCCCGCAAGTGCCCCGTGAACCGGTTCACCTTGTCACGGTCGGCGATCAAGGTGTGCCGGACCTCCTCCGCGACCCGTTCGGTGTCGTCGAGGAAGTCGTCGGCCCCGACCACCTCCCGGAACCGGTCGTAGGTCATGTCCCGCCTGTCGACCAGGGTGCTGCCGCTCATGCTCACCACCTGCTCCGTGCGTCGAGTTGTCAGAGTCCCGCGAGCGTGAGAGCAGCCGTCGTGACGCCCCGCGCGATGTCGGTCGCGTACCCCGTGTCGTGGTCCGGGTCATCGAGCGTGTCACCGGGCCGGTGGTACTGCCGCGTACCGGACGCCGGCTCGGCGCCGTCGAAGAAGTTCTCGCAGACGGCCACGGCCGCCCAGCCGCGCTCGTGGAAGCTCGCGTGGTCGCTCCGCCCCGCGGCCGGGTCGCCGGGACCCGTGATCCGCTCCACGGTGAGGCCCGCGGAGACCGCCGAGACGGCCCGGGCCAGCACCTCGCCGAGCTCTTCCGAAGCCTGGGCCGCCGGGCCCGCGAGCGCCGCGCCCGCGTGCACCTCCACCGTGTGCCCGCCGTCGCGCCGCCCCGCGATCATGTCCATCTGGAGGACCCCGGCGATGCTGTCGCCGGCCGCCGCGGCGGCGCGCGCGTACACCTTGCTGCCGACCAGCCCCTGCTCCTCGGCGTTGAACAGGACGAAACGCACCGTCCGCGCGGGACTGCGCCCGGCGGCCAGGAGCCCCGCCAGGCACTCGGCCGCCGCCAGTACGGCGGCGACGCCGCTCCCGTCGTCGTCGGCCCCGGGCGCCGGATCGGCGGCGGGATCGTAGGGGCGCGGCACACCGGCGCCGTCCACGTACGCGCCCTGGTCGCCGGTGGAATCGAGATGGGCCGTCACCAGCACCGCGCCGTCCAAGCCCGCGACCCGGTGTTCGGCCTCCACATTGGCGATCCGGTGCCCCCGCCAGGTGAAGGGGCGCAGCCGTACGGTCAGGCCGAGCGCGGCGAACCGGTCGGCCAGCGCCTGCGCGACGAGCACGTTGTCCGCGCCCGCCGCGTGCCGGCCGCGCACCGTGTGCGCGCCGCCCTCGACCAGCGGCGCGGCGCCCGAGACACGGGCGACGTGGGCGCGCATCACCTCCGGGGTGACGGCCGCGCGCACCGCCTCGACGGTCTCCTCGGACGGCGCCCCGGGTGCGAAGCCGGCGGCCGGCTCCCGGACGGGGGCCTCACCCGGGCGGGACAGCAGTGCCGGGTCGGGGAGCAGCCGCTCGGTGTGCCCGGGCCGGGCACCCGGCAGGTGGACCCCCTCGACGGGGACGCCGGCCGCGGCGGCGAGGTAGACGCCGCCCGGGGCCGGACCGAGGGAGAGGAGCGCCGGGCCCGCCCCGGCGAGCTCACCCGCGGCGAAGGCGAACGCCGCCGAGGCGCGCAGGCCGCTCTCCACGGCCGCCAGTGCCTCGGGAGGCTCGCCCGCGAACGCCTCCGGGGCCGACACCGGGCGGTCGTCGCGCAGCAGGAAGGCCGCGGTCTCCTCCACGGAACCCCGGGGGTCGGTCGTGAACCCGGCTTGCCGCAGCGCGCTCGCGCCCCGCTCGCTCGCCATGGCGAGCACGAGCCGGTCGGAGGCGACGTGCACCGGGACGACCTCGGCCCCGTTCGCGACCGCGTCGAGCTCGGCCGGGCCGCGTCCCCCGGGCAGGCCGATCCGCGTCCACAGCACCGGGCGGCCCTCGACGGCGGCCTGCGCGAAGACGGGATGGGCCGCCGTGCGCAGCCCCGCGGTACGGGCCACCGTGCGCTCGTCGGGGTCCTCGCCCACGAAGACGCAGCTGTCGGCCGGTACGCCGGCGCTCGCGACCGCCTCGTCGAAGATCCCGCGTTCGGTCTTGGGCCCCCAGTGCAGCAGGGCCGCCTCGGTGAACTGCCCGGCGAAGGCCGCGTCGAGCGCCGCCCGCGCGCGCTCCCGTGCGGCGTCCCCGGCTCCCGGGTTGGAGATGATGCCCTTGCGGACCCCGGCGAGGGCGGTCAGCACCTCGACGACCCGGGGGCGGGGCCGGAAGGTCAGGGAGCCGTCGTCCTCGAAGCTCACGTCGGCGAGCGTCGCCCCGATGTCGAAGAAGAATACGGACATCTCGGGGCCTTCCGAGAGATCGCCGGCAGAACCGAGTCGAGCCGAGTCGAACCGAGTCCCGGGCCCGAGCGATCCGCTCAAGGGCTCCGGTACGTCCATTCTCGCGCCGGGCGGGACGGGGCGCATCCGCAGTCCCCGCCGGTACGGCGCATCGGCGTTGTTTCCGGGCGGTAGTTGATCCGGCGACGACGACCGCTGGTACGAAGCGGTTGCTCTCGCCGTCCCACCGGAGTGCCTGCGTGCCCCGGACGCGGGTCGTCCCCTTCACTGGTGACCCCTCACGCCAACGGAAGCGGGCCCCGTACATGACGTCACACGCCGAGCCGCAACCGCCCTCTCCCTCGCCCCAGTCGCGGCAGCCGCTGCCCCTGGTCACCCGGCGCACCGCCCTCGCCGGAGCGCTCGGGCTCGGAGCCGCGGCTCTGCTGCCGTCGGCCACCCCGGCGCGCGCCTCGGCCGCTCCAGCCCGCGCGTGGGCCGCGAGGGCGGGTGCCTCGGCCGCCGCGACGCCGGAGATCTTCGGCTGCGGGACCTGGGGCGCCCGGGCCGCGTCCGAGTCCGTCGTCGTCCTGGCCGCGCCGCCGCAGCGGATCGTCGTCCACCACACGGCGACGGCGAACGTGACGGACTACTCGAAGGACCGCGCGTTCGCCCTCGCCCGGGCGATCCAGAACTACCACATGGACATCCAGGGCTGGATCGACACCGGCCAGCACTTCACCGTCAGCCGCGGCGCCTACGTCACCGAAGGCCGCCACCGCAGCCTGACCGAGCTGAACGCGGGCCGGCACCAGGTCCGCGCTGCCCACTGCGTCGGCCAGAACACCGTGGCCATCGGCATCGAGAACGAGGGCACCTACACCAGCGTCGAACCACCGGCCAAGCAGTTCGCCGCCCTGGCCGCCCTCTGCGCGCACGTCTGCCAGAAGTACGGGCTGTCGCCCTCCGAGATCTACGGACACCGGGACTTCAACGACACCTCCTGCCCCGGCGACCGGCTCTACGCCATGCTGCCCCGGCTGCGTCAGGAGGTCGCGGGCCTGTTGGGCGTGCCGCTGCTCGACCAGCTGTGGGACGGCGACGAGGGGTGGGACCGCTGGCCCGGGCCCTCCGAGTTCCTCCCGGCGAGGGAACTGGACCGGGAGCTCGAACGATCGGGGCTGTGGCTCCCGTGCGGGAACTGACCGGTCCCCGATGATCCGACCGGCCCCGGGCGCACGGCCGCCCGGGGCTGGTTCGCGCGACCTCCGGCGGGGATCATGAGGGGGCGCCGGTCCGCCCGGCGCGCCCTCGCCACCGATTCCTGGAGGTACGTGTGTCTGCAGCGTCGAGCTATGCGTCCGGGGTGTTCGAAGTACCCCTGCTGGGGGACACGATCGGCGAGAACCTGGACCGTACGGTGCGCAGGTTCCCCGGGCGCGACGCGCTCGTCGACAGGGCGGCGGGCCGCCGCTGGACGTACGCGGAGTTCGCCGCCGATGTCGACGCCCTCGCGCTGGGCCTGCTGGACCTCGGCATCACCAAGGGCGACCGGGTCGGGATCTGGGCCCCGAACCGGGCCGAGTGGACGCTGGTGCAGTACGCCACCGCCAAGATCGGGGCGATCCTCGTCACCGTGAACCCCGCCTACCGCTCCCACGAGTTGGAGTACGTACTGCGGCAGTCCGGGATGCGGATGCTGGTCGCGGCGGAGCGCTTCAAGAGCTCCGACTACGCGGCCATGATCGAGGAGGTGCGGCCGGGCTGCCCGGAGCTGGAGTTCACGGTCCTGCTGGACGGGCCGCGCTGGACGGAGCTGCTGGAGCGGGGCCGGCAGGGCGACCCGGCCCGACTCGCCCGGGCCCAGGCCGAGTTGAGCGCCGACGACCCGATCAACATCCAGTACACCTCGGGGACCACCGGCTTCCCCAAGGGCGCGACGCTCTCGCACCACAACATCCTCAACAACGGCTTCTTCGTGGGCGAGTTGTGCCACTACACGGAGCTCGACCGGGTCTGCATCCCGGTGCCGTTCTACCACTGTTTCGGCATGGTGATGGGGAACCTGGCGTGCACCAGCCACGGCGCCGCCATGGTCATCCCCGCGCCGTCCTTCGAGCCGGCCGCCACCCTCGCCGCCGTCGAGGCGGAGTCCTGCACCTCGCTCTACGGGGTCCCCACCATGTTCATCTCCGCACTGGCCGACCCCGGCTTCGCCTCGTACGACCTGTCCGGCCTGCGCACCGGCATCATGGCGGGCTCGCCCTGCCCGGTCGAGGTGATGAAGGAGGTCATCGACCGGATGGGCATGACCGAGGTGTCCATCTGCTACGGGATGACGGAGACCTCCCCGGTGTCGACCCAGACCCGAGCCGACGACTCGGTCGAACGCCGCGTCTCCACGGTCGGCCGCGTCGGGCCGCACCTGGAGGTCAAGGTCGTCGATCCGGGGACCGGCCGGACCGTGCCCTGCGGCGAACCCGGTGAACTGTGCACCCGCGGCTACTCGGTCATGCTCGGCTACTGGGGCGAGCCGGAGCGCACCGCCGAGGCCGTCGACGCGGCGCGCTGGATGCACACCGGTGACCTCGCGGTCATGGACGAGGACGGCTACCTGAGCATCACCGGCCGGATCAAGGACATGGTGATCCGCGGCGGCGAGAACCTGTACCCGCGGGAGATCGAGGAGTTCCTCCACACCCACCCCGACGTCCTGGACGTCCAGGTCATCGGGGTCCCCGACCCGAAGTACGGGGAGGAGCTGATGGCGTGGGTGCGGATGCGCGAGGGAGCCGAGCCGCTGACCGCGGAGGCCGTCCGGGCGTACTGCGCGGGCCGGTTGGCCCACTTCAAGATCCCGCGCTACGTCCATGTCGTGGAGGAGTTCCCGATGACCGTCACGGGGAAGATCCGCAAGATCGAGATGCGCGAGACGGCGGCCCGGCTGCTGGATCCCCCCGCGTGACGGCGGACCCGCCCTACGGGCGGGGCGACAGCTCGGCCATGGCGTTCCAGCCCTGGCCGGGCACCTCGACGTGGATGATCTCCGGCGTCGTGGCGATGGCGCCCGCGAGGGTGTCCATACCGGCCTTGAAGTGCTCCGACGCGACGTGTGCGGCGCCCGCCTCGGCGTCGGCGAAGGCCTCCAGGAGGGTGTACTTGTTCGGGTCGTCGACGCTGCGCGACCAGTCGTAGAAGAGGTTCCCCGGCTCGTTGCGGGTGGCGCGGGTGAAGTCGTCGACGAGCGTGAGCCAGTTGTCGCTGTGCTCCGGGCGGACGTCGAACCTGACGGCGATGAAGATCATGCCCTCCAGCCTGGCAGCACCCCGGGGCCGGTGTCACCAGGAACGCCGGATTTCCGGCGGTGTCGGAATGCGCGCGGCGCACCCGGGCGGGCCGGGGCGTCGGGCCCGCCTCAGGGAACGGCGGCCGGGCGTCAGGGAACGGCGGCCGGGCGTCAGGAAACGGCTGGCCGGGGCGTCAGGGAACGGCGGCCGGGGCGTCAGGAAACGGCGGCCGCGTCAGGAAACGGCCGCCGCCGCGTCGGCCAGCGCGGCGCGGATCCCCTCCGGGCGCCGCCGGAACTCCTCGGTCGGCAGCGACACCGACAGGGCGTGCACCGCCCCGTCGTCCCCCGCCCGCGGCAGGGCGACCGCCAGACAGGTGTACGAGGGATCGGCCTCCCCGACCGAGACCGCGAAGCCCTGCCCGCGCACCCGGGACAGCTCCCTCTCCAGCCCGTCGGCGCTCGTGATGGTCGCCGGGGTCAGCCGGGCCATCCCGTGCTCGGTGAGGTAGCGCCGCAGCGCCGGCCCCGGCAGCTCCGCCAGCAGCGCCTTGCCGTGGGCGGTGGCGTGCGCCCGGGTCTCGCGCCCCGGAGCGAAGGGGTTCGCGGTGTCCGTGACCGGCGCGGTCGTGTCGACGACGGTGATCAGGCCGCCCCGGTAGGCGGTGTAGTACGCCTCGGCGCCGGTCGTCCGCCGCAGCCGGGCCAGCAGGTCCGTCATGCGCGGCGCGGGCTCCAGATGCCGCAGGAAGCTCCGGTGCAGCAGCGGAACGCGCGGCCCCGGCACGTACCCGCGCGCCGTACGGACGACGTAGCCGCGCGCGGCGAGCGGGGCCAGCAGGTGGTAGGCGGTGGACAGCGAGCACCCCACCCGGCGGGCCAGCGCCTTGGCGCTGACGGGCCCGGGCGCGTCGGCCACGGCGTCGAGGATCTCCAGCGCGCGGTCGACGGACTGCGGACCGGTGTGCGGCATCGTGGGTTCCCCGGGACGAGCGAGAGGGCGAGCGGAAGGGCGAAGCCCGAGCCTACGCCAGCGAAGGCGGTGGCCGGAGCCGCCGCCGCGCACCGCGCTCCGGCGGTCAGGGAGCCGGGCGGGCCCCCGAGAGCGGCGCCCGGCGTCCAGCCGCCCCGGGACGAGCGGCGGCTTGGGGAACCGGGGAGCCGAGTCGTGCCCGTGGGTCGCCCGTCAGCTCTCGGAGAGGCCGAGCAGCGCGGCCGCGTTGGTGTCGAGGATCCCGGTGATCTCGTCCGCCGGGAGCCCCGAGTCCTCGACGTACGAGACGGCCCGCTCGAACACCTCCCCGTCCTCGTACGGGAAGTCCGTGCCGAGGACCAGCCGGTCGGCGCCGAACGAGGCGGCCGCGGCGATCAGCGCGGGCGGATGGCAGTGGCCGACCGTGTCGTACCAGAGCCGGAGCGCCGCCAGCGAAGGCCGCTCGGGCGTCTGCGGCGACTCGAACGCCAGATGGTCGTCGAGGCGCCGCAGCAGCATCGGCAGCGCCCCGCCGAGGTGCGAGACCAGGATCCGCATCCTCGGGTAGCGCAGCGGGATCCCCGCCAGGATCAGGTGCATCGCCGCGACCGTGTCCTCGACCGGCGCCCCGACCATCCAGGTCAGGCCGTGGCCGTTGATCAGCGGGCTCGCGGCGCCCTCCCCCGACGGGTGGATGTACAGCACGGCGCCGCGCCGGTCGAGCTCCTCGTACAGGGGGTGGAAGACGGGGTCGGCGAGGCTGCGGCCCAGGACGGTCGTGGTCACCCCGACGCCGACCATGCCGAGCTCGTCGCAGGCGCGGGCCAGCTCCCGCAGGGACGCCTCCGGATGCGGCAGGGGCAGCGCCGCGAACGCCCGGAACCGGTCCGGCCAGTGCGCGACCAGCTCCGCGTACGCGTCGTTCGCCACGCGCGCGAGCAGTACGGCGTCGGACTCCCGGGCGAGGTGCGGGGACTGCGGCGGTACGGAGAGCACCTGGAGCGCGATGTCCGTCCGGTCCATCAGCGCGAACCGGTGGTCGAGCTCGGCCGGGCCCTCACCCGCGCCGATGCCGCGCTGGGTGGCGGTGTCGGACTTGCCCAGCCGCTCCAGCCGGTCGAGGTACTGCGCCGTCCACAGGTGGGCGTGCACGTCGATGCGCAGAGGGGTCACCCTTCGATGGAACGCCCGGCCGCCCGGCGGGGCCAGTCGGCGGTCCCCGGAGCCGCCCGCGGGGCGGGGGTCACCGCCGGCTGTCCTCCAGGGCGGCGGCGTCCCGGAACGACTTGACCACGTCCGACGACAGGGCGCGGGACATCCGGACCAGCCCGGCCGGATGGTCGGGCAGCGTGAGGACCGAGCGGTGGTTCTGCCGGAACGGCCCGGGCAGCCCCGCCGGCCCCGGTAGCCCCGCCAGACCCGCCGGCCCCGTGTCCTTGTCCGCCGGCCGCTCGCGGCCCCACACCACCACCGCGTGCGCGAGGGCGGCGGCGTCCGCGATGGCGACGACGTCGTCGGCGGAGCGCGAGCTGCGCCGGGCCTCCTCCAGTGCGCGTTCCCGCTGCCGGGCGTCCAGGTGCGGGCTGACCGCGAGGATGCCGTCGTGGATGTCGGACTCCAGCTGGGTCACCCGGATCTCGATCGAGGTGCACGGACCCGCCGCGAGATCGATGCTGCGGTGCATCGCCTCGCGCAGCTCACGCCACAGCGGACGCAACTGGTAGAAGCGGCGCCACATGTCCCAGTACGCCGCCAGGCGCTGGGAGAGCAGCGGCAGCACGAACCCGAGCCCCGCCACCAGCGCCGACAGCGAGGCCAGGGCCGCGGCGTAGCGCGTGCTGAGCTGGTCCCAGTCGCGGTGGGTCCACCGGGCTCCGATGGCACTGAACTTGAGCACGTCGTAGGAGAGGTTGAGCAGGTAGCCGAGGGTGATCAGGGCCAGCCCGGCCTTGAGCCCGCCGTGGACCTCCCGGGCCCACCGGGCGCACAGGAACGAACCGATGACACCGGCGGTCGTGTGGGCCAGGAGGTAGAGGAGGATCATCTCCCTGATGAACGGCGTGGACGCGTAGTAGGTGTCCAGGTCGGTGAGCCGCTCGACCGGGGTGTCGCCCAGCAGGAACAGCACGTTGACCGCGACGATCACCGCCGCGGTCACCGCCGTACAGCGCCGGGCCCAGCGCGCCGCCCGGTCCGCCTCGTCCGGGCCCCGGCTCCAGTGGATGATCAGCAGGATGTTGGCACCGGAGAACGCCGTCAGCAGCGAGTAGACGATCGGGGCGGCGGCGTTCGGGACGCCGGTCAGCCGGTTGACGGCGGCCATGGTCGGCACGGCGCAGGAGAAGAACACGCCGATCGACGTGGTGAGCAGCACGCACACGGACCGCAGCAGCCGGTCCTGGGGATGGCGCCACAGGGCCGGGATCCGCGTGCCCAGGATGAGCGCCAGGAACGTGCCGGGTACGTAGAAGGCCAGGCCGTGGGGATCGTTCATACGACGGGGCCGTTCATGAGCGCTTCCTTCGGGCGGGGCCGCCGTGGTGATCGGTGGCGATGGAGTCGATCAGCGCCTGTACGGCGGCCAGCGTCCGGGGCGACGCGTCCCGCAGCCCCCGGAAGGCGATGCCGCCCAGCTGGTTGCGGCTCTTGAACTCGGCCATCAGCCGGGACTGTTCGTCGGCCAGCCGCACGCGCAGCGCCCGGTCGAGGGCCTGGGACGGGGTCGCCGTCAGGAAGCCGCGGGGTACCCGGAAGAAGTCCTCGATGCGGGCGGCGTGCTCCAGGGAGGGCTTCTTCTCGCACTTGACGATCTGGCCCAGCCACTGGGAGGTCAGCCCGGCGCCGTCGGCGATCTCCTTGAGCGGGTACGGCCTGCCGTCCGGCCGCAGCCGGGTCGCGCGCAGGAACTCCAGCCGCTGCCCCACCTGCTCCAGGAAGCTGACGGGGGCCATCGGCCGGCGGTCCAGCCCCGCCGCCACCAGCTCCGGGGGCAGTCCGGTGCTCAGCGACAGGTGGGCGGGGTCGAGGACCCGGGACCGGTCGAGCCCGGAGTCCTCGATGAGCTCGTCCAGGCGTGCCAGCGTGGCGAGATGAGGATCGGTCTCGTCAGTCACGGGTGCTCCCGGCGGAATGGGTCGGCTGGTGCGGTGTGTGCGGTGTGTGCGGTGTGTGCGGTGTGTGCGGTGTGTGCGGTGCGCGGTGGTGCGCGGGGCGTGTGCGTGCGCGGGGTGTGCGTGCGCGGGGCGTGCGGTGGTGCGGCCGCCGGGTACCGCCGCGGCCGCCAGTCACTGAATCAGATCAACGATCGGTTCCACAACAGAAACGATCGTTTGTCCCGGCGCCGGCCACGGGGCCCGGGGAGCGGTCCCCGGCCGCCCGGGCGACCATGGACTGTGTGTGGAGCGCGCACCGGAGGTACCCGCGAGTAACCGGCGCGTTCGCCCCCGGGAAGGAGGCCGGTGCCGGATGGACGACCCGATCCCGGTCGAACAGCTGATCGCGGGCGCCGCCCAGGACGCCGGCGGCTGGCTCGGGGCGCTGGCCGTGGCCCAGGTGGCCACCAGCGCCGACGGCACCATCGTGCGCTGGAGCAACGCGGCGCAGGAACTCCTCGGCTACGCCCCGCCCCAGGTGGTGGGCCGCCACATCTCCGAACTGCTGCACCCGGGGGCCGACCGCAGCCTCGGCCGCTCACTGTGGGAGACCGCCGCCACCGGCCGCGGGGTGATGGGCACGGTGACCGCCTGGCACCGCGAGGGCCATCCCCTGGAGCTGGAAGTCTGGGCCTGCCCGGTGTCCGGCCGGCGCCACGGCGCCTCCGCCGTGCTCGTCTTCGCCGCCGACGCCCACGCGGCACGCCGGATCCGGGGTTCGTCGGCGGTCTGGGACGGACTGTTCGCCCGCTCCCCGGTCGGCATCGCCGTCCTCGACACGCAGCTGCGGTTCCTCCAGGTCAACCCGGCCCTGGAGGAGATGAACGGCCTGCCGGAGTCCGCCCACCTCGGGCGGCGCCTGGCCCAGCTGCTGCCCGAGGTGAACTCCGCCGAGATGGAGGAGGCCATGCGGGAGGTCCTGGCCACCGGTGAGCCCGTCCTGGACCGCCGCCGGGTGGGCCGTACACCGGCCGACCCCGAACACGACCGGGTGTGGTCCTGCTCCTACGTCCGGGTCGAGGACCCCGGCCACCGGCCCATCGGCGTGATCGCCTCGCTGCTGGACATCACCGAGCAGCAGCGCGACCACACCGAGGCCGAGGCCGGACGCCGCCGGCTCGCGCTGCTCAGCGAGGCCAGCGTCCGCATCGGCGCCAGCCTGGAGCTGGAGCGCACCGCCCAGGCGCTGGCCGACCTCGCCGTCCCGTACCTCGCCGACGCGGTCACCGTGGACGTCCTGGACACCCTGGCCCGGGGCGACGAGCCCGGCCTCGGCCTCTCCGCGGGCGCCGCGCTGCGCCGCCTGGGCAAGGCCCCGCTGGGCGGTTCCGCCGTCACCGACATCCTCGCGCCGCTGGGCAGGACCCTCACCTTTCCCGCCACGGCCCCGTACACCCAGGTGCTGGCCGACCGGCAGCCCTACCTGATCGGCCGGCTCGACGAGGAGTCCGTAGCCCCCGCCGCCCGGCACTCGCCGAAGCCCGCCCGGCTGCTGCCGGCCGGCGTGCACTCCTTCATGATGACCCCGCTGGTCGCCCGGGACGTGGTGCTCGGCATAGCCACGTACTACCGCACCCGCCCCATCGGCCCCTTCGGCTCCGACGACGTCACCCTCGCCGCCGAGCTCGCCGCCCGGGCCGCCATCAGCATCGACAACGCCCGCCTCTACCACCACGAGCACGAGACGGCCGTCATCCTCCAGCGCAGCATGCTGCCCCAGCACATCACCCCGCCGCCCGGCATCGAGGTGGCCCACCGCTACCTGCCCGCGAGCGACGTCAACGAGATCGGCGGCGACTGGTACGACGTGCTCGCCCTGCCCGGCGGCAAGGCGGCCCTCCTCATCGGGGACGTGATGGGCCACGGCATCCCCGCCGCCGCCGTCATGGGGCGGCTCTCGGCCACCGTCCGGGCCCTGGCCCGCCTCGACCTGTCTCCCACGGCGCTGCTGCTCCAGCTGGAGGCGGCCCTCGCCGACCTGGCCGAGCCGATGCTCGCCACCTTCCTGTACGTGGTCTGCGACCCCGCGTCCGGCCGCTGCACCCTGACCCGCGCCGGGCACCCGCCGCCCGCCGCCGTGCTGCCGGACGGCACCGTCCGGCTCCTGACCACCCCGCCCGGCGCGCCCCTGGGCGTCGGCGGCATCGCCTTCACGACCAGCGAGGTCACCCTGCCGGCGGGAAGCATCCTCATCCTCTACACCGACGGCCTGATCGAGGCCCGGGGCCGGGACATCGACGAGCGCCTCGGTGAACTCACCCGCCTGCTCACCGAGCCGCAGGGCTCGCTGGACCTCCTGTGCGACTCCCTGATCAGCCACCTGGTCCCGGCCTCGGCCGACGACGACATCGCCCTCCTCACGGCCCGCATCGGAGCCCGTACCCCCGTGTGACGGCGGATGCCGGCCGGGTCCGGGCGGGGGTGGCACGGCAGCGGCCCCGACGACCCCGACCGGGCCGTGGGGGCCGCTGCCGTGCAAAGGGGTCAGTGGAACAGCATCGAGGCGTCCCCGGCGGCCGTGGTGACCGAGCCGGGGCACAGGAAGCTCCCCGAGGTCTTCGCGGCGGTGAAGGCCTGGTTGACGTACTTCCGGGTGGCCCCGTCGCGGTTCCAGACGATGTTCGTCGCCTTGTAGCGGCAGGAGATGAAGCTCAGCTTGCCGGTGATGTCGATGAGGTCCGCCTTCGCGGTCCCGGCGGTGTCGTCGAAGGTGAAGGCGGGGTTGTTGTTGAGGGTGGCGGTGATGCCGCCGGCGCAGCTCAGGTTGCCGCCCGGCGTGTTGATGCTGGTGCGGTCGACGCTCAGCGCGTTCGGCGGGTCGGCGCTGGTACGGGCGTTGGTCCAGCCGCAGGTGTTGCCCGCGACCACGATGGTGCCGTCCAGGCGCTGCTCGGCGGTGGGGCCGAGGGCGGAGGCCGCCGTCGATCCGACGAGCACGGCGGCGGCGACCAGGGCGGTCACGGCCGGCAGTCTGGGGATTCTCATCATGGGGCTCCTCTTCGCCGCGGCCGTGTGGGGTGTGGCCGGGGAAGGGGAAGGTCCCACAAGGACCTTGAAATGTCAGGGCCACGTCAAGCATTGGCCGAATGCCACCGGCCCGGTGAGCTCAGAGCCAGGGGATCTCCTCGGCCGCGTAGCGGTAGGCGCGGAAGACGGAGTTCTGGGCGCCCCGGGAGGACTCCAGCCCCACGCCCCGCCCGAACGAGCCGAACTCGGGGACCACGTACTCCCACACCACGTCCCCGTCCGGGGTCACCTCGAAGAGCCGGCCGAAGGAGCCCTCGGCGATGAACGTGTTGCCGCCCGGGAGCCGCTGGGCGCTGGACATGTACGGGCTGTAGAAGTTCTGCGGCGGGTTGTCCTCGTACGACCACACCTCCTCGCCCGTGCGCGGGTCGATCTCCAGCACCCGCGAGTACGGGACGGACGTGGTGTCGCGATAGGTCCCGTTGTCGAAGACCAGGATGTTGCCGCCCGGCAGTTCGTGCGGGTAGTGCTGCTGGGAGTGCGTGCCGGGGCCGATCCGCCAGCGGACGGAGCCGTCGGCGCGGTCCACGGCCACCGTGGTGGAGGCGCTGCGGAACCCCACGACGACGCCGCCGTCGGAGAGTTCGCCCACGGTGTTGGCCATCGGCCAGTGCTCGCGCGCGAAGTGCCGGTCCAGCGGCACCTGTTCGGGGTCCAGATGCTCGATCGCGGCCCATCGCCAGACCACTTCGCCGTCCCAGGTCAGCTCGTACACCACGTCCCCGTGGATCACGCCGCCCACGGCCTCCGAGCCGGGGATGCCGCCCCGGACGCGGGCCGCGTCGGCGGGTGCGAGGGGCTCGACGCCGAGGACGAGCAGGTTGCCGTTGCGCAGGACCGAGGCGTCGTGGTGGTGGAAGGGGTGGCGGACCTCGCGCACCACGGCGCCGTCCGGGGCGAGTTCCTGGAGGATGCCGCCGTGGTAGACGTCCCAGATCGGGAACAGCGTGGGGCCGCCGGTGTCCTTGCCCTGGTAGAAGAGGTTCCCGTTCGGGAGCAGCCGGGCGTGCCGGCCCGGCGGGTGCGGCGGGTTCCAGGTGTGGACGGTCTTGCCCTCGATGTCGACGAGGAAGACCTCGCCGGGCCCCGCGATCGGGGTGTAGAGCGTGTACCCGCCGAAGCTCCGCTCGGGGTCGTGGGCGCGCAGGCCGACGCCGCGGCGCCGCAGGGTGTTCTGGTCGACGGTCATGGTGCTGCTCCTCGTACGGGGACGGTCGGGGTCCGGTGGGTGAAACGGGTGGTGCGTGCGTGCGTGCGCGGGCGCGGGCGGCGGTCAGCCGGCCGTGACGGCCGCCGGGTCCACGGCCCGCAGCGGTGCGGTGTGCAGCCGGCGCGCCAGCGCCGCGCGGTCCGCCGGCCCCGGCAGGCCCTGGGCGGCCTTCGCCCAGGCGGCCTCCTGCGTGAGCTGGGTCAGCAACTCGGCCGACAGCGTCGCGCCGTACCCGTAGCGCGGCTGGAACGCCTCGGCGTATCCGGGCTGGAGGGCGCCCTTGGACTGGGCGAGTACCGCGCGCCGCGCGCCGGCCGGATCGGCCGCCAGCTCCCGCTGGGCGCGCACCAGGGTCCGCAGCGCGGCGGAGGTGCTCGCGTCGCTCGCCTTCGGGCCCGCGACCAGCAGAGTCCGCGCGGTGTAGCCGCCGAACGGCAGCTCGGCGTAGCGCGCGCCGAGGGCGGTGCGCGCGGCGTCGTAGAAGCTGGGGAAGGTGACCCCGGCGTCGATGTCGCCGCGGGCGAGGGCGGTGGGGACCTGGTTCGGGGCGAGGTTGACCACGGTCACGTCCGAGGCGGTCAGCGCCGCCGCGCCCAGCATCCGCGACAGCGCGTACTCGACGTTGGTGCCCTGCGGGACGCCGACCTTGCGGCCCCTCAGCGCCGCGAAGCCGGTGATGCCGCGGTCGGTACGGGTGAGCAGGCGCCAGTCGGAGAACCGGGACAGGTCGGCGACGATCCGCAGGTCGCGGCCGCCCAGGGCGGCGGTGACGGCGGGCAGGTCGCCGACGACGCCGAGCTGGGCCTGGCCGCCGAGCACCGCGTTCAGCGCGTCGCGGCCGGTGGGCAGGGTGGTGACGGTGGCCCGGACGCCTTCGGCGGCCCACAGCCCGCGCTCCTGGGCGAGGTAGACGGGCGCGCCGCCGAGATGGTCGCTGGCGGCCAGCGTGACCTCCTGCCCGGCGTCGCGCGCGGCGGAGGCGGGCGTACCGGAGCAGCCCGTGCCCAGGGCGGCGAGCAGGACCGCCAGCACGAGGGCGGCCACCGGACGGGGTCTGCGGAGGACGGAGGCGGTGAGGGACACGGGGGACTCGCTTCCTTGGGGCTGCGGGGCGGCCAGGGCGGCCAAGGCGGTCGGGGTGGTCGGGTGGTTCACGGGGAGCCGAGTCGGCGGGCGATCAGGGTGCGCAGGTCCGGGTCGGGCGGTCCGCTGGGTACCGCGTGGTCGGCCAGGACCCGGCCGGGGGAGCCGCCCAGGACCACGACCCGGTCGGCGAGGGCGAGCGCCTCGTCGATGTCGTGCGTCACGAACAGCACGGTGGTGCCGGTGCGTTGCCACAGCTCCCGCAGCAGTTCCTGCATCCGCGTCCGGGTCAGCGCGTCCAGCGCCCCGAACGGCTCGTCCATCAGCAGCACTTCGGGCTCGGCGGCCAGCGCCCTGGCCAGCGCCACCCGCTGCCGCATGCCGCCGGACAACTGCGCGGGATGCTTCTCGGCCCCTTCCGCGAGGCCCACCTCGGCCAGCGCCGCGAGGGCCCGGCGGCGCCGCTCCGGTCGGGACAGCCCGAGCCGTTTGAGCGCGAACTCGACGTTCCCGCGCGCCGTGCGCCACGGGAACAGCGCGTAGTGCTGGAAGACCATGCCGCGGTCCGGACCGGGCCCGTCCACCGGGGTGCCCGCGACGGTGACCCGCCCGGTGGTGGGCCGGACGAAACCCGCCACCGTGTTGAGCACGGTCGATTTGCCGCACCCGCTGGGACCGAGCAGCGCCGTGAACGACCCGCTGGCGAACTCCAGTTCGATGGCGTCGAGCACCGGGACCGCGCCGCTCGCGCCCGCGTACCGCCGCCGGGTGCCTCCGTGGGAGACCGACAGCGCCTCCAGCCGTACGCTCCCGCTCATGACGCGCTCCAGTGCACGAAGCAGCGCCCGATCGCCGCGAGGGCCGCGTCGACGCCCACCCCGAGGAGCCCGAGGACCAGCAGGCCCGCGAACATCCGGTCCACCCGCAGGAACTGGCCGTCGACCTGGAGGCGGTAGGCCAATCCGGCGTCCGCACCGCCGAGTTCGGCGGCGACCAGGGCCAGCAGCGCGACCGAGGCCCCGTACCGCAGCGCCGCGAGCAGGGCGGGCGCCGCGGCGGGCAGCAGCACCTCGGTGAACCGGCGCCGCAGCGGCGCCCCCAGCGAACGGGCCGCCCGCAGATGGGTCACCGGGACCCGCGAGACGCCGTCGTGGACGTACAGCCACACCGCGAGGAGGACGGCGTACGCGATCAGCAGGCGCTTGGCGCTCTCGCCGATGCCGAACCAGGCGGTGGCCAGCGGCACCAGCGCGATCGCCGGGATGGGCCGCAGGAACGAGACGAGCGGGGTGACGGCGGCGGAGAGCCGCGGCAGGTAGCCGGTGGCGAAGCCCAGCGCGCCGCCGAGTGCCGCGCCGAGCGCGAAGCCCTGACCGGCGCGGGCCAGGCTGGCGGCGAGGTCCGTGGCCAGGGTGCCGCCGCGCGCGCCGTCGGCGAGCGCGGCGAAGGTCTGGCGGGGAGTGGGCAGCAGCCCCGGGGACACCACACCGGAGCGGGCGAGCGCGTACCAGAGCGCGAGCACGGAGCCGGCCGCGACCAGCGCCGGGCCGAGCCGGCCCGGGATCCGGCCCGGGGTCCGGCCGGCCCGGCCCGGCGGGGAGGGGGTGGCGTACACGGGCAACTCCTCGTTCGTTGATAAGTGAGGTCAATAATTGACCACGCTTATGAACGCGGTGTTGCGGCGGTGCGAAACGTTCCGGAGCCCCCGAGGGCGCCGATCGGCGATGCGGTACGTTCGGCTGGTGTCCCGACCCGAACCCACACCCGAAGCCGTCGAGGTCGGACGGGTGATCCGAGCCTGGCGCAAGCGGCGCGGCATCTCGATGGCCTCGCTCGCCGCCGGCTCCGGGCTGTCCCAGCCCTTCCTCAGCCAGCTCGAACGCGGGCTCGCCACCCCCAGCCTCAGCTCCATCTACCGGATCGCCGAGGCACTGGACGTGACCCCCGGCACCTTCCTGCGCCCCCCGGACCGCCCCGGCGCGGTCAGCCACGAGAGCGACCCCCAGGTGATCCGGGTCAGCGAGGCCGCCGGGCAGGTGGCCCGGGTGCTGATCCCCGGCGGGCGCAGCGGCCTGATGGAGGCGTACGAGCACCACTTCGAGCCCGGACGGGGCGAGCGCGGCTGGTTCGAGCACCCCGGCGAGGACTTCCTGTACGTCCTGGAGGGCGAGGTCGTGCTGGAGGTCGAGGGCGAGGAGCCCCTGACCCTGCGCGCCGGGCAGAGCGCCCACCACCGCGGCGACGTCCCGCACCGCTGCCGCCTGCCCGGCCCGTCGGCCGCCGCCGCGCGCACCCTCCTCGTCACGGCGAACGGCTGACGGGCCCGCCGCTACGTCAGAGCGCGGCCTTTCCGCTCGCGAGCGGCCACTCGCGGTGCAGGGCGCCCAGCGGAACGCGACGCTCCAGGATGGGCGTTCCGAACAGGGACAGCTGGAGGTGCAGCTGTCCGCTCAGGTCGAACCCGCCGTACACGGCCCACGCCCCGCTCACCGAGGCCTTGCCGTCGCTGGAGGCGGAGGCCTTGACGTCGGCCTCGCCGCGCAGGTACGGAGCGAAGTCCGCGGAGACGCCGACGGCCCCGTACAGGCCGACGGAGGCCTCGGCGCCGAGGGCGCCCTTGACCTGGCCGGCCGCGGTGACCTCGGCCTTCACCGGAGTGCTCTGGACGTTCGAGGTGCTGACCGGATTCCAGCCCTTGCCCGTCGCGTAGCTGCCACCGACCCGGAAGTCGCCCTTGACTTCCTGCCGGACGTCGAGGGTGACCCGCCCGTCGGCCTCGACCTGGACGTAGACGGTCAGATCGAGGTTGACGACGACCGGAACCGGGCCCACCTGGATGACCGGGGCGCTGTGCAGCTTGGCGAACGGGATCCGCTTCGGGGCGCCCGTGCTCGCGGCGGCGTGGCCCTTGAGGTTCCACTGCGAGGACCAGTCGCCGCTCATCCCGAGGAACGCGGCGCGCGGGCCGGCGCCGCCCGATCCGTCGTACGAGAACTCCACCGTCGGGGCGAGCTGGACGAAGCCGGAGACCGAGGCCCCGGCCGATACGGGGGCACCCGGGGCGGTCTCGACCGGGACGTCCACGTCGAGCCGCAGGTTGCCCAGGGGCAGCTTCGCGCCCTGCGGGCCGAACCGCACGCCCTGGCTCTTGGCCCAGGAGAAGGTGACGCCCTTCATCAGGGGCTCGACCGCGACCGAGGCCGGGTCGACGGGGACCTTGCCGTCGGCCTTGTCGTCGTTGAGGACGGAAGACAGCGTTGTCGGAGCCGTCTTGACCTCGGTGCCGCTGTCGGTCTTCTTGCCGACCTCGGTGACCTTCGCGAGGAGGCCGTTGGGGGCGCCCGGCGCCGGTGCGCTGGCGATGACGTCGCCCACGACGACGGGCTTGTCGGCCGCGGGGGAGCGGCCGGGGGAGGGGGTGGCCTTTTGCGGGGCCGAGGATATGACGGCCCGTCCGGTCGCCTGGTCGTAGGAGGCGACCTTCAGCGAGGACTTCTGGGCGGCGCCCTTCCCGGAGCCGACGCGGGCCACGGCCGTCGGCGTGGGGCTGCCCTGCGGCGCCGCGGCGACGTCGAGCTGCTGGGTGCCGTCGGCCGCGGGCGCGAGGGTGGCGGGGGCCGCGGGATCCGCCGCACCGGTGTGCGGGGAGGCGGAGCAGCCGGTGGCGGTGAGCGCCAGGGTGATGAGGCCGGGGAGCAGGAGGCGTCTGGCGAGCATGCGCACGTACGTAAGACCTTCTGGTTGGGGGGAGGTTACGCTACTGAGAAGTAACGTGAGGGCTGATCATGCCAGGCACGATCACCACACCTCTCCCCGCACCAGCGATAACCGGCCACCCCCCGAAGCCCGTTCGCCCGTTCGCCCCGGCCGGCGGTCAGCCTCCCATCGCCCGCCGCAGCCCGAGCCGGTCGGTGCCCAGCTTGGTGAAGACCGCGGACAGCAGCTCGGAGACCGCCTGCGCGTCGGTCCGCAGTTCCGCCGCGATCGCCGCGTTGTCCAGACTGACCGAGGCGCGCGTCGCCGCCGCGTGCTCGGCGAGCGTCAACGTGTCCTGTTCGGACGCGTGCAGCCGGCGCGGCCGCAGTCCCGCCGACGCCAGCTGGGACCGGGCACGGCTCGCGAGCCCGCTCGCACCGCATGCCGAGGCGGCCTCCCATGCCCCGGTAGAGCTGCTGGGCCGCCCGGTGCGGATCACCGATGGTGTGCAGGGCCGTACCGTGATCGATGAGCGCGTGGGCGAGTTCGCAGGCCGCCGGGGACTGTTCGAGGTGGTTCACCGCCTCCTGCAACAAGCCCGCCGCCCGGGACGCGTCCACGGTCGCCGCCGACACGCGCAGGGCGTGCCCGATCGCGCTCGACGTCCCGAACACCCGGGCCCTGGCCACCGCCTCGGCCGCCGTGGCACGCGCCTGCTCGGGCTCCTTCGTGATCTGGGCGAGGGCCAGATCGAGCTGCCAGGGACTCCAGGACGGATTGCGCGTACCCCGCAGATCGAGCCGCTTGCCCGCCGCGGAGAGGTGCTGCTTCGCCTCGTCGATCCGCCCCTGCGCCAGCAGGAGTTTGCCCCACACCGCCTGCGGATCGGGGTAGACGACCGCCTGCGGGAAGCCCTCCGCCAGCTTGTACGCGTGGGCGACCCGCAGCGCCTCCTCCGTACTGCCCCGGGCCAGCAGCGTCTCGATGAGCGTGCCCACCGCGTACCACTGCGCCGGGATGTCGTGTCCGACGCGCTCGGCGATCTGCAGCCCGTTGCGCACGAAGTCCTCGGCCTCGGCGAGCCGCCCGCGCCGGAAGCGGACGTAGCCGAGCAGGGTGTACACGAACGAAAGGTGCGCGCCGCGCCAGCCCTTCGCCTCGAACTCGATGATCCCCGCGTTGAAGAGTTCCTCGGCGCGCCCCGGCTGGTCGCAGTACATGAGGGTGACCGCCACGACGGCCGGCACCTCGAAACCGAAGTCCTGGTCGGTCCAGTTCATCCCGCCGTCCAGCGCCTGTTCCGCGTACTCCAGGGCGGTGGCGGCCGGTTCGCCGCGCATGGCGGCGTCCCACGCGCGCAGTCCCAGGATGTGCCGCTCGGGAACGCCGCGGCCGGTGAGCCGCTTGGCGAACTGGGCGAGGAGGCGGGAGCGGGCCGGCGAGTTCGCCTCGTCCATCCGGACCGAGTTCCACTTGAACTGCTCGGCCTGCATCCGCAGCCGGGTGCGGGAGCTGGTGGCCTGCTTGGCCTCGTCGGAGAGCAGCCCGGCGGCCTCCGCGAGCTGACCCGTGTGGGCCATCGCCTGGGCGAGCCGGTACGTGATCGCCTCCCGCAGCTCCTGATCCGCCTTGGGTTCCTCCAGCGCGGCCCTGAGCTGGTTGATGGTGGTCGCGGGATCGTGCAGCAGGTTGGCGGAGCCGAGCTCGAAGAGCACCTCGGCCCGGTACTCCGCGTCCGGCGGCTCGCGCAGCGCACGGGCCAGGTAGCGGCGCGCCGCGTCGGGAGCGCCCGCGGAGAAGCTGTCCCGCGCCGCCTGTCGCAGCTGCTGCACCACCCAGGGGTCGCCCTCGGGGTGCATCTCCAGCAGGTGGCGCGCGGCGGCCGCGGCGCCGAACCCGTCGTCGACCAGGGCCTGCGCGGCCATGCCGTGCATGGCGACGCGGACGCCCGGCGGGATCGACCGGTACACGGCCGTGGCGATGAGCGGGTGGAAGAACTCCACGACCTCCTGGCGGCGCAGGCTGGTGAGGACGGTCAGGATGCGCGCGTCACGCAACTGTGCGATCGCGTCGGCCGCCTGCGCCTCACCGAGGGCCGCGACGCCTCCGACGATGCTGATCGGGACGGCGGTGCCCAGTACCGCGGCGGCCCAGGCGAGCCGGACGGTGGAGGTCCCCAGCTGTTCGAGGCGGTCGATCAGACCGCTGCCCTTGACGGCGGAGGCCAGGTCGCGCAGCTGGGGGATGCTGTCCTGGTGCGGCTTCAGACCGCGGTCGCGGCCCTTCATGGCGAGTTCGACGACCTCGAAGGGGTTGCCGCCGGTGATCGCCCAGCACTCGCGGCAGAACACGTCGTCGGCGTCCTCGCCGAGGGCGTCGCGCACGATGCGCGCCACGGCGCTGGTGGTGAGCGGGGCCAGCTCGTGGGGGCGCGTCCCCTGGCGCTTTATCAGGGCGCGCAGTGATCCGGCGTCGGCCGGGATCTCGTCGGGCCGGCACGCCACCATGATCAGCATGGCCAGTTCCTCGGCCCGCGCCGCGAACGCGGTCAGCCAGGCCAGGGATTCCGCGTCCGCCCAGTGCGCGTCGTCCAGCACCAGGACGACGGGCGCGCTGCGGACCGTCAGATGGGTGACGACCCAGTCCAGACCGTCGCGCACGCCCTGCGGGTCGGGCGCGGTGAGGCCCTCGGGAGCCGCGGTCAGCCCCAGCGCCGGGGCGACGATGCCGTACCAGGTGCCGAGGAGGTCGCGTCGTTCGTCCTCGGTCATGGCGGCGAACGCGGGCTGGATGAGCTGGCGCATCACATGGAACGGGACTTGCCGCTCCTGCTCGCCGCCACGGGCGAACAGCACGGTGCAGTGGCGTTCCGCGGCATGCCGTCGGGCCTCGGCGAGCAGGGTGGTCTTGCCGATGCCGGCCGATCCCGCGAAGGTCAGAACGCCGCCGCGACGGGAGGGCTGGCCACTGTCCGGGGTGCCGCAGAGATCGTCCACCGCCCGGTGGATCGCCAGAACCTCGGATTCCCTTTCGAGTAAGGGCGAAGACGCCCATCCTTGTGGTTCTGTGACATGCGACATTCTCCAGCCCCCTCCAGCGCGCGTGCGGTCGAGTCTACGGGCCAGTAGGAAAGTTGGTGCTCCTTAAGCACATTATCTCCGCATCTCGCCACTCGTTCGAGGGAGACGCTGTATCGTCGGCTGACTTCGGCGCAGATCGGCGCTATCTTGCGACCGGAATCATGGGAAGTTCGCTGGGCTGGGGCATTCCGGCCGGGAGTTCCCGCACCGTCACACCCGGGGCGGGAACCAGCCGCCAGCGGGACGCCACGGTCGCCACCGCCGTCAGGATCTCCGCCACCGCGAACGTGTCGCCGATGCACTTGTGCTGGCCGGCCCCGAACGGGATGTACTGGTGAGCACGCCGGCGCTCCTGCGTCTCCTGCCGCCAGCGGTCCGGGTCGAAGACGCCGGGATCGCGGAACAGGGCCGGATCCCGGTGCAACGCGTAAGGGCTGTAGGCCAGTTCGGCGCCCGCCGGGATCGACACACCGCCGAGCGTGAGGGGCACCAGGGCCTGCCGGGTGAAGAGCAGCGGCGAGTGCAGCCGCAGCGCCTCCTGGAACACGTCGTTCGTGTAGGTGAGTCGGGGGATGTCATCGATGCGGACGGGCCGCTTGCCCACCACCGCGTCGATCTCCGCGTGCAGGCGCTTCTCCACCTCGGGGTGCCGGCCGAGCTCGTGGAATATCCAGGACAGGGTGGTCGCCGAGGTCTCCGTACCGGCGAACATGATGGCGATCACCTCGTCCCGCACCTGTGCGGCGCCCATCCGCTCGCCCGTCTCGGCGTCCACGCTCGACAGCAGCAGGGAGAGGAGGTCGCTGCCGCCCTCCTGCGCGTCCCCGTACTGGGCGATCACCTGGTCGATGATGGCGCGCAGCCGGGCGGCCGCCGCGTCGAAGCGCCGGTTGAGCGGGACGGGCAGCCGGTCCAGCGATTTGGGCATGACCGCGCGCAGCAGCATGCCCTCCAGCACGATCGGCAGCGAGCGGTGCACCTCGGCGATGGCGGGGCGGCTCAGATCCCCAGAGAAGATCATCTCGGCGACCGAGGACAGGGCGTACCGCCGGGCCTCGGTGACCATCGAGATCTCCGAACCCGCCGTCCAGGACCCGGTCATCTCCTCCGCCGCGCGGCCCATCACCTCGGCGTACTCGGCGATGTGGTTGCGGTGGAACGCCGGCTGGATCATCCGGCGCTGCTTGCGGTGGAAGTCCCCGTCGGTCGTCACGATGCCGTTGCCGAACATCGGGCGGAGCCGGTCGAAGATCCTGCCGCGCCCGAACTTCTGCGCCTGCTGCACCAGTACGGCGTGGACGTGGTCCGGGTTCGTGAGCATGTGGACGGGCCAGGTGCCGATGTCGAGCCGGACGACGTCGCCGTACTCGCGCAGGGACTCCAGGAACGCGATGGGCTCGCGCCACAAGGGGAGGGCATGGCCCAGGAGCGGTAATCGCCCCGGGGCCACCGGGGCACTCTTCGCCGGGCCGGATCGTTCTGTGCGGGCCATGGACCGACTCCCTGTCATGCCACCGAGATCAGGTCCGGGCGGGTGTACGCAGACTCCAGCCCGGCCGCGAACCGTTCGTCGCTGTACCGCGTGCACTCGTAACGCTGCCACAGATCGGCGCCGATCATCCAATCTTGATAACTGCGCACGCAGCGGGTGACCGCGGTGCGTACGGACGGATCCGTGTCCGGCCGCGCCTCCATGAGCCGCAGCAGCCGCCGCTCGGACTCCAGGTACTCCTCGATGCGGGCCTGGATGCGGCCCTCGACCGCCTGGACGGCGTCGGGCAGCGAACGTCCCTCCCAGGTGGCGACGAGGGAGACGAGGTTGTTGTTGTCCCCGCAGGAGTACTCCTTCGGCAGGGAGAACACGTCGTTGCCCCAGGAGATGACGTCCAGGGCGCTGTCGACGACCGCCCGGAACTCCGGGAGGTCGTGGATGTGCTGCGGCAGGTCGACGCCCAGTCCGGCCTCCACCATGTCCATCATGGGAAGGATCTGGGAGCTGTGCCGGCGCATCAGGACGTAGTCCTGGAGCGCGGGCCGCTCGGCCGCCCGGCGATTTCCGGCCTCCTGGTCCAACGAGCCCAGCATGAGGGGGACATGAGTGCGGTAGCGGGCCGCGGTGCCCTGCGACATCCCGGCCAGTATCCGGTCGCACAGGTCCATGAACCCGGCCACCAGGGGGTTCTGGCGCGCTGAGGCGTCACCCGTCCTCCCCGTCTCCAGGTACTCGGTGATGGCTCCGATGACGGGGCGCCAGGCGGCCAGCTGACCCGTCCTGATGAGGTGGTCGTGCTGGTCGTCGAGGACGAACGACCAGGCCATCCACTCGGCGAGCAGGACGATCCGGTCGTACGGGACGTCGCCGCTCACCCGGCCCGCGAGGTGCCCGCAGCCGATGCCGGAGAATTCCTCGGCGGCGTGGGTGACGAGCTCGTGGCGCAACACCCACGACGTGGCCTCGGTGTTGGCCCGTGCGGCCTGCGGATGCTTGGAGTTCCCGAACGGAAGGTGAAAATCGGGAACGGCGAATGAGTGGAGCTGGGCCATTGATCCCCCCACGGCAGAGTCGGATTCGTCAATACCAGCTCAATGTAAAGAGCGTGACTGCCCGCGCGCGCCAGAACGCCTCCTCTGCTGCGGAGTTGTCACGACGACACGCCGGAGCACATGGAATGAACCGGTCGCGGAGCGACCAAATCCCGCCCACGCGCGACCGTATCAGGCCACCCCTGGAGTAGTTAAGGCTTGTGACGAGGTGCACTGCCAAGCTGGAAGTGTCCTTCCGCGAATTCACCTTGGAATTGCCACTCCGATATTCCAATGGCGCATGCGGCTGGCATAGTCGGACCGCCGGGCCGCCCGGGGAGGCGCTGCCGGGGGCCGCCTCCTCGGGTGTGGCCGAACAACACCCTGTCCACGGCCGCGCTCCCTACACTTCCAGAGGACGCGGCCGTCCGGAGAAGGGCGAGAACATGACCGAGCACCATCCGGCAGGCTCGGGGGACGGCCAGGACGTCGATGTCCTGGGCCCCTACCTGGAAGTCTTACGGGCGCGCCTGACCGGTGAGCGGTTCGAGGTGCTCATCCGGGCGGTCCAGACCACCTGCGCGCTGCTGGCCGACGACCAGGAAGCCGTCCTCAAGGTGCCGGCGGCCACCGAGCTCGCCCCCGATCTCCAGCGCGAGTACCTGTCCCTCATGGCCGTGATGATCACCGGCCACCTCGACCACCGGCTGGTCGAGATCGCCGCCCCCGACGGGGGAAAGGGCTGGGCGGTCGTCGACAACACCCGCCCCTACCCCGCCCGTCCGGCGGACGTCAGGAGCTCGTGAGCACCACGAGCTGCCGGGTCGCCCGGGTCATCGCCACGTAGCGGTCGACCGCGCCCGGGGCGCCCTCCCCGAACTCCTCCGGGTCGACGAGGACGACCAGGTCGAATTCGAGACCCTTCGACAGCTCCGGGGTCAGTGACCGCACGCGCGGCCGCGCCCGGAACGCACCGGCTGCCCCGCCGGGCGTGCCGATGACGCAGGCGATCCCGGCGTCGTGCCCGGCGAGCCAGGTGTCGAGGACGTCGTCCAGGTCCGAGACGGAGCCGTGGACGACGGGGATGCCGCCGGACCGGATCGAGACCGGCACGTTGGCGTCGGGCAGCGCGGCCCGGATGACCGGCTCGGCCTCCGCCATCACCTCCCGCGGCGTGCGGTAGTTGACGCTCAGGGAGGCCAGCTCGATCCTGTCGATCCCGACCCGCTCCAGGCGCTCGGTCCACGACTCCGTGAAGCCGTGTCTCGCCTGGGCGCGGTCCCCGACGATGGTGAAGCTCCGGGAGGGGCAGCGCAGCAGCAGCATCTGCCACTCCGCGTCGGTCAGTTCCTGGGCCTCGTCCACGACGACGTGCGCGAAGGGCCCCGCGAGCCGGTCCGGGGCGGCCGTGGGCAGGGCGCCCTCGTCGAGCAGGCTGTCCTGGAGGTCCTTTCCGCGCAGCATCCGCACCGCGCCCTCGCTGTCGTCACCGGCCGAGTCGATGTCGGCGACCGAGACGATCTCCTCGATGACGCGGGCCATGCGCTCGCGCTCGGCGGCGACCGCGGCGTCGTGCCGGCGCCGCCGCCGCGCCGCCCCGGGGTCACCGAGCCGCTGCCGGGCCGCGTCCAGGAGCGGCAGGTCGGACACCGTCCAGGCCCGGGGGGCCGCCTCGCGCCGCAGTTTCGCCACCTCGTCGCGGCCGAGCCAGGGAGCGCACATCCGCAGGTAGGCGGGTACCGTCCACAAGTCCGAGACCAGATCGGCCGGTTCGAGCAGGGGCCAGGCCCGGTTGAGGGTCGTGACCAGGTCCGCGTCCTGCCGCAGCGACCGCAGGAAGGAGGCGTGCGAGATGCCGTCCTCCTCCTCGTCCATGCCCTGCTTGTCCATGAGGATCGTGGCCAGTTCCTCCCAGATCTGCTCCCGCGCCTCGTTGTGGGGGCTGCCCGGGCCCGGCGCCCCGAACGCCTCGGCCCAGTCGTCGGCGCTGACCCGGACGTCGGACCAGGCCGTACTGACCGTCATGCCCTCGGCGGGCGGCTCCTCGTAGAACGCGACGGCCTTCTCGATGGCCCGCACCATGTCCGCGGACGACTTCAGCCGGGCCACCTCCGGGTCGCTCTCGGGGGCGGCCGCGGCGCCTTCTGCGACGAGGTCGCGCAGGGTGCAGGTCTGTACGCCCTCCTCCCCGAGGCTGGGCAGCACGTCGGCGACGTACCCCAGGTAGGGCTCGTGCGGGCCGACGAACAGCACGCCGCCACGGCGGTGGCCGAGGCGCGGGTCGCGGTAGAGGAGGTAGGCGGAGCGGTGCAGGGCGACGACGGTCTTGCCCGTGCCGGGACCGCCGTCGACGACGAGGGCGCCACGGGAGCCCGCGCGGATGATCGCGTCCTGGTCGGCCTGGAGGGTGCCGAGGACGTCGCGCATCCGCGCCGACCGGCTGCCGCCCAGGGCGGCGATGAAGGCGGACTGGTCGTCGAGCGCGGCGTGTCCCTCGAACCCGTCGGCGGTGAACACCTCGTCCCAGTAGTCGTTGATCCTGCCGCCGGCCCAGCGGTACCGGCGGCGGCCGGCCAGCCCCATCGGGTTCGCATGGGTCGCCGCGAAGAACGGCTCGGCGGCGGGGGAGCGCCAGTCGATCAGCAGCCGGCGGCCCTCGCTGTCGGTGAGGCCGAGCCGGCCGACGTACAGGGGCTCGGGGTCGTCGGCGCCGACGACCCGGCCGAGGCACAGGTCGAGGCCGAAGCGGCGCAGGGTGCGCAGGCGGGCGGTCAGCCGGTGGATCTCCGCGTCCCGGTCCATGGCCTCCCGGCCCAGGCCGCCGGGCGCCGCGCGCAGCTCGACGAGGCGGTCGGACAGCTCGGCGATCGCCTGGTCGAGGCTCTCCGCGATGGCCGCGAAGTGCCGTTCGTCGCCGCCGATGAGCGAGGGGTCCGCCTTGGCGGAGAGGCGCTCGGGAAGGCCGAACGCACTGGTCGTCACGGGGTTCATGTCAGCGGCTCCGATCCGCGTCGGCCGGCCGCCGGGGGGCGAGCCCCACCGGCCCGGTGTCACCGCGAAACCCATACACAGACAGCAGCACACGCACTTCGTGAATCTCCCATTTCCGCAGGTTCTGGCCTCGGCGAGCGATTCTGCGGCACGGTGGGGGCCTTGCCGCAAGCCCCCCTGCGCGCTATAAGTTGAGAGTGGAAAGGAGTGGGTGCTCCTCCTTCCTCCCCCTTCTCCCTCCTCCTTCTCCCCGCGCGGGTGCGCCCTCGACCGGTCCGGGAGCGGCCGGAGCCCCGCCCCCCGGGTGGGGGACGGGGCTCCGGCGGCCGTACGGCCGATGCGTCGGTCGTTCGGTGTCAGTCGTTGAAGCAGACGTTGCCGGCCGTCGGGTTCAGCAGCCCGATGACGTTGACGCTGTTGCCGCAGGCGTTGATGGGGACGTGGATCGGGACCTGGATCAGGTTTCCGGAGAGGAAGCCCGGGGAGCCGGCCGCGATGCCGTGGGCCTCGCTGTCCGCCATCGCGGAGCCGGCGCCGCCGAGTACCGCGCCGACGATCAGGCAAGCCGCTGCGGCCATGGTGCGGATCTTCATGTGGGTCTCCCGTTGAGTGATGGGGTGTGCGGAGCCATCCCACAACAGGTGCGGGGGCGCGCCCCGACATTCATCCACTCGTGGGCCGGGCCGCCGCCCGAAGAAGCGGAGGGATCCGTTCTAAGGGAGTTCTCATCCCGCACCCAGCTTCCCCACAGCAACGGGGAGCAGGATCGGCCGGAGTCAGTCGTGATCACGGAAGGGCTCTCATGAACAACGTCCGCAAGCGCGCGGGTATCACCGCAGGTGTGGTTCTGGCCGGTATCGGCCTGGCTTTCCCCGCCGTCGCCTTCGCCGAGGATCACTCCAAGCCCGCCACCGCCGCCGAGGCGCGCCCGCATGCGGGCAAGGGCGCCGAGCTGCGCGAGGAGCACCGGAAGGAACTCGCCGAGGCGCTCGCGAAGGACCTCGGCGTGCCGGTGGACAAGGTGACCGGCTCCCTGGACAAGTTCCGCGCCGCGCAGGGCGAGGAGCGCCGCGAGGAGCGCAAGGACCGCAAGGACGAGCGGGCGGGCGAGCGGCCGGACGCGGCCGCGCGCCAGCAGAAGCTGGCCGACCGCCTCGACCAGGCGGTCAAGGACGGCAAGCTCACCCGGGCGCAGGCGGACGCGGTCATCGCCGCCGCCAAGGCCGGGGTGCTGCCCGGGCCGGGTGGCGGCCCCCGCCATCAGGAGCGCTGACCCGGCTCCGCAGCTTCGTGGGCGCCGGCGCGCATGAATGGCGCCAGGGATGGTAGACGCAGGGAGGCCTCTTCGCTCCCAGCGGGCGAAGCCGTGAGCCGGGAGTCTGGGAGGTTTGTCGTGATTATCCTCGGAGTCATCCTGCTGATCATCGGATTCGTCACCGGGCTGTCCATCCTGTGGACCATTGGTGCGATCCTCGTGGTGGTAGGCCTGGTCCTGTGGCTTCTCGGTGCCCTCGGGCACGCCGTGGGAGGACGCAACCACTACTGGTGAGCCTCTCCGCTCACGGCCGTAGGCCCACCGGATCCCGGATCCGGTGGGCCTACGGCGTTCTCCCGGGCACCCGGGACGGGCCTTTTGGGCATCCTTGAGCTGGAATAGACCATTCCGTTGGTTTCCGGATTACGTTCGCCGCATACGGGTCGTAGAGCGCGACCCGGCTGAAACCTGGAGGTCTCAGACATGCGACGTACCCTCACCAAGGCCGGCAGCCTCGCGGCGGTCTCCCTCTTCGCCCTGGCCCTGGCCGCGCCCGCGCAGGCGGCACAGGACAGCGCCGCGGCCGCGCATCCCGCCGCCACGAAGGCGGTCTACTTCGAGTTCACCGACGGCAAGAACACCTTCGTCATCCAGCTCACCGACCCGGCGAAGATCCGGCAGGCCCGCGACGTCATCAACGGCGTCGACACGGAGAACATCAGCGTCATGGGCAAGATCGTCAAGACCCCCGCCTCGTACAACAAGCCCTGGAAGTACTCGCTCGCCCCCAGCACCGTGAAGTTCTTCAGCATGGCCACTGAGGTGTGCGACGCGAGCATCTCCTACGTCAACGAGCACCTGGACGAGGTGGGCGGCGCGCTCCTGCCCAACTCCACCTGGTGTCCCTGGCAGTCGAAGCTGACGCGCGAAATCCCCGCTCCGTAGGCGGCGGCGAACCGGACGGCCGGCCGCCGGACCCCCGCCCGCGGCCGGCCGTCCCCGCGTCGGCGAAGTAACCTTTCCCCTCAGCGGAGTCCGGGGAGCGGGGAGGTACGTGGCGGAGACGGAGCGCGGGTGCCCGGTCGCCGAGGGCGTACGGTTCCGGCTGCTCGGGCCGATGAGCGCGCGGACGGCCGACGGCGCCGCGCTGGCCCTGGGCCCGAACCAGCAGCGCGCGCTGCTCGCCGTACTGCTGCTGCGGGCGGGGCGGCCCGTGCCCGTGCCCGAGCTCTGCGACGCGCTGTGGGGAGAGCGCCCGCCGGTGCGCGCCGTGGGGACGGTACGGACGTACGCGTCCCGGCTGCGGGCCCTCTTCGAACCGGACCGCCCGGCCCGGGCGCCCGCCCGGATCCTCGTCTTCGCCTCCGGCGGGTACGCCCTGCGGCTGTCCCGCCCGGCGGTGGACATCCACGAGTTCGAGCGCGGGCTCACCGACGCCGCCCGGCTGCGAACCGCCGGAGCCGTCCGGCAGGCGTACCGCGCCCGGGAGCGCGCCCTCGCGCTCTGGACGGGCTGCCCGCTGGCCGGCCTCCCCGGCCCCCACGCCGAGGCCCGGCGCGACGAGCTCACCGGACTGTGGCTGACCGCCCGCGAGGCCCACTTCCACGACGCGCTGGAACTCGGCCTGGACCGCGAGACCGCGGCCGTCCCGGCCCTGCGCGCCTTCGCCGCGGAACACCCACTGCGCGAGCGCGCCCAGGAACTGCTCATGCGGGCCCTGCACCGGGCGGGCCGCACCGGCGAGGCGCTCGCCGTGTACGAGGCCACCCGCGAGACGCTCGCCCTCGAACTCGGCGCCACCCCCGGCCCCGGCCTGACCGCCCTGCACCACGCCCTCCGCCCCCGCTCCCGCCCGGCCCCCCGCCCCCTCGCGGGCGCGTGCGCCGAGGGGGGTGCGGCCGGGCCCTTCGTCGGGCGGGGTGCGGAGAGCGACCTCGTGCTCGGGGTGCTCGCCGGGGCGCCGGGGGCGGTGCCCGTCGCCGTGCTCACCGGTATGCCCGGCATCGGGAAGACGGCCCTCGCCGCCCATGTGGCCGAGCGGGCCCGGGAGCTGTTCCCCGACGGGGTGCTGCGGGCCGGCCTCGGCGCGGGCGCCGCCGCCCCGCTCGGCCGGCTCGTACGCGCCCTCGGGGCACCCGAAGCGGCGGTGCCGGACGGGACCGAGGCCCGGGCGGCGCTCTACCGCTCGCTGCTCGCCGGGCGGCGCGTGCTGCTCCTCCTGGACGGCGCCCGCGACACGGCCGGGCTGCTGCCCCTGCTGCCCGGGACGCCGGGGTGCGCGGCGCTGGTGACCTCGGCCTCGCGCGGGCTCGTCGTACCGGGGGCGCGGCCGGTCGAGGTACCGGAACTGGACGACGGCGCCGCGCTGGAGCTGCTCGGCGCCGTCGCGGGCGCCCGGCGGGCCCGCCAGGACCCCGCCGGGCTGCGCGAACTCGCCGCCCGGTGCGCCGGGCTGCCGCTCGCGCTGTACCTGGCCGGGCGGCGGCTACGGCTGGAGCCCGGCCTGTCGGCGGCGGAGCTGGCGTCCCCGGGCGGTACCGGGCCACTCGCGAGGCTACGGGCGGACGGCCGGGCGGTCGAGGACGGCTTCCGCCGCCGCGCCCAGGGGCTGTCGCCGGGCGCGCTCCGGGCCCTGCGGGCGACCGCGACGGCGCCGGACCGGTTCGGCCCGGCCGAGGTGGCCGCGCTGCTCGCCGCCGGCGAGCCCGAGGCGGCCGGCGCGATCGAGGAACTCGTCGACTCCGGGCTGCTGGCGCCCGGGGTGTCGGGCCGCTACCGCTGCCACCCGCTGGTCCGGGCCTTCGCCCGCCACCGGTTCGGCCCCGCTTAGGACGCCTCGCGCGGATCCCGCCCCGCCCGCGCCGCCGAGCCCCGCGGGAGCCGGCCTCGGCCCGTCGTCACCGTGACGCCCGGCCCGCGACGCCCGGCACCGCACCACGCCGCGTTGCCCAGGCGCCCGAGTACGTCCGGTACACGGGCGTCCCTCCGCCTCGCGACGCACGGCGCCGGACGCCGCGCCCCGGCCGACCCTTCCGGTCACCGACTGGGGCCTGTCTTCCGGGTCATGCCGGGCTCGCGGGGCCTGATCCGGCCTGATCCGAAAGACAGGCCCTAGATGTAGCCCTCGCGCAGCGCGTAAGCCACCGCGTGCGCGCGGTTGTTGAGCCGCAGCCGTGTCATCAGGCCGTGCAGGATGTTCTTGACGGTCCGCTCGGAGTAGCAGAGCTTCTCCGAGATCTGGCGGGTGTCCAGCCCCTCGGAGATGAGGCGCAGCACATCCGTCTCGCGCGGCGCCATGCCGAACAGCGTCGTGCAGGCCGCGCCCGGGGGCGTCGTCGTCCGCTGTGAGCGGCGCAGCCGGTGCATCTGCCCCAGCACCCGGCCGATCACGTCCGGCGGCAGCACGCATTCCCCCTGCGCGGCCTGCCGTACGGCCGTGACCAGCCGCTCCTCGGTCGCCTGGTGCCGCCAGACGATGGCCTGCACGCCGTACTCCACGACCGAGAACAGCTCCGATTCGCGCAGTTCGCGGGCGACGAGGACCACGCGCTGCTCGCCGCCGCGCAGGACCCGGCGCAGTTCGGCCGTCGAGCGTTCGTCGACCCGGTCGATCAGCATGACGGCCACTCTGGCCGCGGCGGGTCCGGTAGCGGGCTCGGCGGCCGGTCCGGCCGGTCCGGCGGGTTCGGCCGCGGGTCCGTCCTCCGGCGGCCACGGCACGACCCGCACCGCGGGCTGGCGTTCCAGGAGGCTGAGGACCCCGGCCCGGCTGAGCGGATCGGCAGCATGGATCGTCACGGTCACGCGGTCGGTGCGGTCGGTCAGAACCGGCATCGTCTTTTCCTTCCCCGAAGTCTTGCCGGATGAAGAGTGGCAAAGTCGGATCAACAGCCGATCGACGCCCGATGAGCGTTCCGAGTGATCCGTCCCCTTCCGCATGCCTTGGTACAGTTCCAGCTCGGTGGCAGGTACACGCACATTGCGCGCGTCCGTACGGGAGTTGGAAGAGGGATCATGAGCGGAACGCGCCCCGGAACGTACTTCTCCCTGCTCGGACCGGTCCAGGCGCACCGCGGCGATTCCCCGCTCCCGCTGGGCCCGCCCCAGCAGCGCGCCCTGCTCGCCATGCTGCTGTGCCGGCGCAACGCGGTCGTGGGCGTGGACGAGCTGATCGACGGCCTGTGGGGCGGGGAGCCGCCGCGCTCGGCGGTCGGCACGGTCAGGTCGTACGCCTACCGGCTGCGCCGCACCCTCGGCGGCGGGCTCGTCACCCACGGGCGGGGCTACGCCCTCCAGGTCGGCCCGGGGGAGCTGGACCTGACCCGCTTCGACGAGCTGACCGTCCGGGCGCGCGCCCACGTCTCGGCCGGGGACCCGCAAGCGGCGCGGGACCTGCTGGCGCGGGCCCTGGAGATGTGGCGGGGGCCCGCCCTCGCCGGGCTGCCCGGCCCGCAGGCGCGCATCCAGCGCGAACGGCTCGCCGAACTGCGGCTGTCGGTACTGATGGAGCGGGTCGAGCTGGACCTGCGGCTCGGCGGCCACGGCCGGCTCGTCGCCGAGCTGACCGGCCTGTGCCTGGAGCACCCCCTCAACGACCGGCTGCGCGCGTTCCGGGACGCCGCGCTGGAAGGCGGCGGCCGGGAACGGGAGGCGCGGACGACCCCGCCCGGCGCCGCGGCCCCCACCGCCACCCCCACCGCCACCGCCCCACCGCACTTACCCGTCCCGGCCCAACTCCCCTACGTACCCGCCGATTTCACAGGGCGCGCCGAGGTGGTACGGGACCTGCTCGACGCCCTGGTCCCGAAGGCCCCCGAGACGGTGGTCGTCTGCGCCGTCGGCGGGATCGGCGGCATCGGCAAGACCACCCTCGCCGTGCACACGGCCGGGCGGCTCAGGGAACACTTCCCCGACGGCCAGCTGTACGCGAACCTGCGCGGCGTACGCGAGGACCCGGCGGACCCCGCGGCCGTCCTCGCCGGATTCCTGCGCGCCCTCGGCGTCACGGACCCCGCGCTCCCCGAAGAGCCGAGGGAACGCGCCGCGCTCTACCGGACCCGCCTCGCGGGCAAGCGGATCCTGCTCGTCCTCGACGACGCCCGGGACACCGCCCAGATCGAGCCCCTCCTGCCCGGATCGCCCACCTGCGCCGTGCTCGTCACCAGCCGCAGCACCCTGTCCGGACTCCCGGCCGCCCGGCGCCTGCGCCTCGACGTCCTGCCCGCCGCCGAGGCGCTGGCCCTGCTCGGCCGGATCGTGGGGGAGGAGCGCATCGCCGCCGAGCCCGCCGAGGCCGCGGCCCTCGTCGAACGGTGCGGCGGGCTGCCCCTGGCGGTACGCATCGCGGGATCCCGGCTCGGGACGCGGCCGGCCTGGCGGCTCGCGGACTTCCTCCGGCTCCTCGACGGCCGCCGCCCCGCCCTCGGTCCCGGATTCGGCCCCGCCTTCCCCGGCCGGGACGGGCCCGAAGGCAGCGTCGAGGCCTGCTTCCGCCTCAGTTACGACCTGCTCGACGCGGGGCAGGCCCGGCTGTTCCGGCTCATGGCCGTCCCCCGCACCGCGACGCTGGACCTCGCCTCGGCGGCGGCGCTCGCCGGGCTGGACCCCGCCGGGGCGGAGCGGCACCTGGAACGGCTGACGGCGCTCGGCCTCCTGGAATCCCCGGCCCCGCTGACCTACCGGTTCCACGACCTGCTGGGGGAGTTCGCCGCCGCCCGGTCCGAGGAAGGTGACAGCCCCGGGGAACGTACGGCGGCCCTCCTGCGGCTGGCCGACCACATGCTGGCCTGCGCCCGGGAGGCGTACGCCGCCGAGCGCCCGGGCCACCCCCTCGTGGGCCTGCTGACACCCACGACCGCGCGGGGCACGCCCTTCGAAACCGGCCCCTCGCACATCGAGGCCGTGCTGGCCGTGGCCGTGCAGACCCTGGAGGCGCGGCCGTCGGCCGTCGGGCTGATCGCCGACACGCTCCTCGCACTCGACCCGGCGCTCGACGGCTCGTTCCTGTGGGCCGCGCTCCTCGCCCCCGCCCGCCGGGTCCTGCGTACCGCCGAGGAGCGGGAGGACATCCGCGCGGCCGGCCGGACCGGCTTCCTGCTGGGCTCGGCGCTCACCCGGCTGGGCCGGTTCGACGAGGCGGAGGCCGCCCTCCACGACGCCGAGCGGGCAGCGGCGGCGGCCGCGGACGAGGTGGTGCGCACCGAGATCCTGATCTGCCGGGCCGTCGCCCGTCAGGGCCGCGCCGACTGGACGGCGGCCGACGCGCTCTACCGGGAGGCCATCGCCGCGGGCACCGCCTGCGGCAACGCGTGGGGCACCACCAACGCCCGCTCGAACAGCGTCAGCACGCTGCTCCGCCTGCGCCGCTACGAGGAGGCCGCCGAGGCCTGCCGGCTCAGCCTCACCGCCGCCCGCGAGGGCGGTGACCGCTACGGGGAAGCCCACGCCCTGTACAGCCTCGGGATCGTGGCCCGCCACGGCGGCCGCGCGGCGGAGGCGGTCGCCCGGCACCGCGAGAGCGCCGAACTGGGCGTGCGCGGGGGCTACCCGGCCCTGGAGGTGATGAACCTGATCTCCGAGACCGCGGCCCACCTCGCGGCCGGCCACCCCCGGGAGGCCGTCGAGTGCGGCGAACGCGCGCTCGTCGCGGCCCAGCGCCTCGGCTGGCGCGCCGCGCAGGCCCGGACCCTGCGCCTGCTGGGCACCGCCCTGGCCGGATCCGGCGACCACGCCCGCGCGCGGACCCGTCTGACGCAGGCCCTGGCCCACCTCGAAGCCCTCGCCCTGCCCGAGGCCGCCCAGGCCTCGGCCGTCCTGGCCTCCCTCGCCCCTCCTGGACACTGATCATCAAGTCGGCGTATTCGCAGGCCGGTTGGGGCTCTCACGGCCCAAGCGGTTGCTGGTGCGCAGGGTGCGGCAGCATGCTGCACGCATGGAATTCTCTCCCACCGCCGCCACGCTGCCCGGCATCGTCGCCGAGCTGGGCCTGGTACGGGCCCATGGACTGCTGGGCCTGCGGAGCCTCGAACTCCCGCTGCTGCACGCCGCGTCGGCCGCCCACGGCGGCGGCGCGGATGGCGACGGCGGCCAGGAGATACGGCCGGGCGCCGTCGAGACGCTGTTGCGGGATGCCGTGGACACCCTGGGCGGCGGTGACCTGCAGACCGCCGCCGCCTACACGTTCGGGCTGACCCAGGGAGCGAGGGAGTGGGCGGCCCAGGACCGCAGGCGCCGGGCGGCCGGGGTGTTCCGGGTGAGCACCGACCGGTTCCGCAAGCACCACGAGAAACTGGTGCTCGCCGAGACGGCGGAGGCCGTGCTCAGCCTGTGCGCGGCGCACGGGACCGCCGGCGGATCCGCCGCGGCGCCCGCCCGGGCGGCCGGGCCCGCACCGCTCGGCCCGCTGCCGCTGGACCTCGTCCTCGGCGGCACGAAGGCCCGTATCACCGTGCACACCGGCCCCATCGAGTTCGTCACCGGCGTCGACGTCCTGGTCTCCTCCGAGAACACCTACCTGGAGATGTCGCGGACCTTCAGGCCGACCACCTCCGGGGCGCTGCGCCGCGCCGCCGCCCGCCAGAACGCGGCCGGCGGCATCGTGGACGACGTACTGGCCCGCGAACTGCACGACTGGCTGGTGCGGTTCGCCGCCCCCGGCCTGCCCGTCGCCCCGGGCACCGTCGTGGCCACCTCGGCCGGCGAGCTCGCCTCCCAGGGCGTCCGCCGGATCTACCACGCCGCCACCGTGATGCCGAGGTCCGACGGCGGCTACGACACCACGCCCGCCGTCGTCACGAAGGCGGTCCGGCAGGTCTTCGAGGAGGCCGCGGTGGAACGGGACGGCTTCGCCCCGCCCCTGACCTCGCTGTGCCTGCCGGTGCTCGGCGCCGGGCGAGGCGGCCTGGCACCGGCGGCGAGCCTGCGCGCGATGCTTGCCGCGATCGGCCCCGCGCTCGCCGAACGGCCCTACTGGGAGGTGCACCTCGCGGTGCGGCGGCCCGAGGTGGCCCGCGTCGTACTCGACGTCCTGGCGGAGTACCGCCCGATGACGGCGGCCCGCGCCCAGGACGCGCCCGCCGGACGGCCCGAGCACGCGCGGACGGCGGACGGCCGGCCCGAGGACTGACCGGCCCGGCGCCTCCTCAGCCCGCATCGGTCACGTCCTTCAGGCGGTACGAACTCGTCGTGCCGTCGGGCACGGTGACCCGGACCCGGTCCCCGTCGATCTCGTAGAGGTAGTCGCCCCGGGGCGCCCGGTACCCGGTGTCCGTCCTGGTCGCCGGGATCGTCATGGTGGGCGCGTCCGGCTGGTCCAGCAGCCCGCCGTGGTAGTACACCCTGTCGTCGACCGTCCGGCACAGGGTGATGTCGTGCCGCTCCGTCACGTAGTGCCGGAGCAGTACCGCGTCGCTCCCCGAACCGGCGGGCAGGTCCGCCGCGATCTCCGCCGGGCACGGCCGCCCGCCGGCGGACGGGCCGTGGCCCGCGCCGTCTTCCTCCCGGCCTTGGAACACGAGGTACCCGGCCCCGCCGATCAGGACGAGGACCAGGACCGCCACGAGCGCCCACCACCCGGAGTTGTTCCCCGAAGGCGGCGGCGGCGGGGGCGGCGGGGGCGGTGCGGCCCGCCGGGCGGGCGGCTGGTGTACGGGCCGCTGCGCGGGCCGCCGGGCGGGTACGAGCGCGGGCGCGGGCGCCGGCGCGGGGATCCGGGCGGCCGCCTTCGGCTGGGCGAACGCGGCCCGGTAGCCCTGGGCGTACTTGTCCAGCACATCGAGCGCGGGCCGGCGGAAGTTCCCCTTGTCGTCGAGGTAGACCGCTTGGAGGGTGCTGCGCCACTGCGCCGCCGTGGGCCGGTCGTGCGTGGCGAGCGGCTGGTCGAGCGCCCGGGCGAACATGCTCCGCAGCTTCGGGTCGAGGTGCTGCGGGAAGCCGGAGGCCCTGCTCCAGGTCCCGCCCACGTACTGCGGGCCGCCGGGGTTGAGGAACAGGCCCTTGTACAGGGCCAGCGCCAGCGCGTACCGGTCGCTGTAGCGGTCGTGCGCCGGGACCTTCCGGGCCTGTAGCCGCGGGTCCTCCCAGCCCGGGGTGCAGACGCCGTGCGCCGGCGCGGGGGAGAAGGAGCGGATCCCGTCGCTGTCGATCAGGTACGCGTGTGACGGCGACGGCCGCCAGACCAGGTTCTTCGCGGAGACGTCCCCGTGCAGCAGCTGCGCGGATTCGAGGAACGCGAAGATGTCGCACACCCGGATCAGCACCCCCACCCGGACCGCTGCCCGCGGCGGGTTCGCGCGGGCGAGGGAGAGGAAGTCGAGCGTGCGCGGACTCTTGCCGCCGCGCATGAAGTCGCCCGGGATCAGGGGCACGACGACACCGCTGACCTGCCGGCCCGAACGCACGATGTCGATGGGCCAGTTGACCGAGGAGTCGGCGGTCTCGGCGAAGGAGCCCGCAGCTTCGGCGCGGGCCACGACGGCTTGCCCCACCTGCTGGATCCGGGTCAGCTGCGCGATGTCGGCGGGGTCCGCCAACGGTGTGCGGTACTCCTTGTAGACCCGCACGACCCCTTTGTCGTCACGGCAGCGGTACAGCTTGGCCTGGCCGCCGCTGTTCAGCTCGGCGTCGTCCACGGCGTACCGGCGGCCGGAGGAACCGCTGAGATGACGCATGACCGGTTCCTCACGGTTCCAGGCGGGGGATGTGGTCGAGGGGCGCGGACCAGGTGATCAGCGCCGTACGGTCGTCGTGGGAGCCCTGGCGGCGGTAGCGCAGGGAGTCGAGCATCCGGGCGGGGCCGCAGGGCACCGACCAGCGCGAGGCCAGCCAGGTCCGTACGGACGGCGAGTCGAACAGGTCGATCGCCAGCCCGTCGGTGGTGACGACGACCGCGTCCACCCCGGCCAGAGAGACAGGGGCGTACTCGGCCACCCGGGCCGCGTCCTCGCAGGGCAGGTACGCCGTGACGACGTTGGCCGGCCCCTCGCTCGCGGCCGGGAAGGGGGCCTCGTAACTGCCCCGGGCGAGGGTGAAGACGTTGCAGTCGCCGACCCGTACGGCATGCCCGGGGAGGGCGTGCCGTGCCTCGCCCTCACCCTCGGCGGGCAACGGCAGCCAGCACACCGCGACGGTGGCCGCGAGGTCCGAGTCCGTCAAGGGTTCCAGGACGGCCGCGCGATGACGCCGTACCGCCGCGTTCCCGATGACGAGGACCTCCCGCAGGACGTCCTGCGGGGCCTCGGCCATCCGCTGCCCCGTGATGTGGGCGGCGGCCTCGCAGAGGTACGAGGCCAGCAGTCCCGCGCCGGTCTGCGCCGTCGTGGGCCGTGAGCCGAGGCCGTCGCAGACGACCAGGACGAGCCCGGAGCCGTCGTGGGTGGCGGTATACCGGTAGACGTCCTGGCCGGACGTGCCGTGCAGCAGGTGCGAGGTGCCGGTCAGGCTGGCCGCCGCGATCCAGCGGCCCCGCAGCAGCCCGCCGTCCGCGCGCATCCCGGGCAGGCCGGTGGGCACACCGGTCAGCAGGGGCGCGGGCAGCGGGGACAGCGGCCCGGTGCGGGGAGCCTCGGTGGGCAACTCCGCGTATCCGGCGTCCTGTTCGGCCGTCACCACCTCGGCCGTCACGGCCTCGGCGGCGGGCGTGTCGTGCGTACCGTCCTGCTGGGTGTCCGGTGCGTCCGCCGGCTCCGGGGCGGTGGCCCCGGAGCCGGACGGGCCGGCGGGAGGAGCGGGGGCGGCCGTGGCCGCCGACGGCTCCTCCCGGGTGCCGCGCCACCACTTGGGACTCATCGACGGCCCGTCAGTTCGTGAAGACCGGCAGCGGCGTCAGCCCGGTGGACTCCGGAATGGTCAGCCCCGCCGCGCCCCCCGCCTGGAACGAACCGGAGGTCGTCTTGATGCTCATGAGCACGGTGTGCAGGATCTCCTTGACCGCCACCGCCGGGTCCATGTCCTCGGCGAAGAAGGCGTGCCGGGTGGACACCTGGGCGATCACGTCGCGGTTCGCCTGCCCGAATCCGAAACTCACCACCTCCGCGCCGTACTTGTCCTCCTTGCTCCGCAGCCGGTCGAAGCCGCTCTTCCAGCTCTGCGAGGAGTTGTGCTGGCCGTCGCTGAGGAAGAACACCACCGGCCGGTGGTAGCGCGCGCCCCGGCCGAGGGCGCCGATGCCGTCGACGAGCGCCTCGCGGCCGACCCTGAACCCCTCGGCGAAGTCGGTGCCGCCCTGCGGGCTGAGCGTGGGCATCCGCGCGTGGGCCATGTCGCTGAGCGGCAGGACGCAGGCGGCCGTGTCGGAGAACGTGACCACCGAGACGCGGGCGATCTCACCGGTGGTCGGGTCGTCCAGGATCGCCCGCTGCATGGCGGGGAGCGCGGTGTTCATCGCCGCCATCGGGCCGCCCGACATCGACCCGGACACGTCGATGAGAAGGCAGACGGGGAATACCGCGGGACGTTCCGATTGCGAGAACTGAGACACGGGAACTCCAATTCGTGCGGACGCGCGAGACGGGCATGGAAGTGACCGGAAGGGAAAGGGAGGGAATGCCGGGTAATCGGCATGAGGAATGGAGCGGCTCGCGGCGCATTCCGCGCCTCGCGGCTCCGCATTCCCCCTGATCGCGTCCCTCCACTATGCACGATCGGGGAGGGTGATCGAGCGCTGTTTTCCGTATCTTGAGGGAATTCCCGGAGGACGCCCGGGCTTCGCCCGGATCGCGCCCGGCCCGCACCCGGGGCCGGGCGCCCGGCGGCTTCAGTCCGCGGGTGCGCCGACCCGCGCGCAGTACGGGTCCAACGCGCTGTCGAGCCAGCGCCGGCCCGCGCTGTCGTCGAGGTCGATGCCGCCCGGGACGGGGCGCAGGACCTCGTTCCCGTCCTCGCGGACCAGCGGGCCGAAGCGGTCGCCGAAGAGCACCGCGGTGGGCTCCGGATGGTTCTGCCTGGAGGTCCAGATCAGCCCCTGCGCCCAGTCGGCCTGCCCGCGCAGCCAGTGGCCCCAGCGCCGGGTGAAGGGGTAGTCGGGGGATTCGGACTGGATCAGCCAGGTGCCCTGGTTGACCGCGCTCATCGCGCGGCGGTCGAGCAGCGAGAGCAGCGTGACGTCGGTCAGCAGCTCCAGCCGGGACAGGCGCCGGTCCTCGATGGCGCTGTACGAGACCACGCGCGGCTCCCCGTCGTCGACCGGGAGCTCCTTCAGCAGGCTCTCGACGATGGCGGTCTCGGCGCTGGGGGCCAGGTAGAGGTAGGAGTACTCGTCGTTGAGGGTGCTGTCGAACCGGGTGCCGCCGAAGTGGTGGTCGACCACGGTCGCGTTGAAGTCGGCCGCCGAGCGGCTCTTGCGGTGCACCCGGTAGAGCGTCGTCCCGGCGGGCCAGACCACCTGGTGCGGTGTGCCCGCGAGCTTGCCGGGGAGTTTCGCCGGACGTGCCACGTCAGTCCCCCTCGCCCACGGCCCGGGCCGCGGCCATCAGTTCGTCGTCCGGGACGCTGCCCAGGACCTCCGCCGGCGGGGCCGCGAGCCAGTGGTTGGGCCCCAGCCACCAGTCCGCGGCGCCCCACGGGTCCTTGGAGGCCCTGAGCACCTCGTTGATGGCCAGGACCAGCGGCACCGGGACGCAGTCCTCCTGGAACTGGAACGACGGCAGCCGCACCTCCCCGCCCTTCCGGGTCAGCCGGATCAGGTGCGGCTGCCGGGGATCCTGCCGCAGCACCTCCCTGACCTGGGCCTCGGAGAGCGAGGAGGCGGAGAGCAGCCGCTCGCGGATGCGGTCCCACGCGGACGGCGCCGCGGGGCCCGCCGGCTCGGCCCGGTGGTGCGACGGCCGGGTGCCCGAGGACCGGACGGGCACGTGATGGCCGTGCCGGGTGGCCATCCGGCGGATGAGCCCGGGCGCCGCCGACCGGTCGGGCGCCATGGTCGAGCGCCACCGGCGCAGGGCGGGGTCGTCGGCCGGGAGCCGGCCGCGCACATGGGCCGCCACCGCCTCGCCGACCGCCCTGAGCCCGTCGTCGTCCGAGACGTTCGCGAACAGCCCCAGCAAACGATCGAGCTGAATGCGATCAGCTTCGGTCAAACGTTCGCGTATATCGTCAGGATTCGATTCCAGGTCGGCCAGAATCGAAAGATCAATATCGTCCATGCATCGTTCCCCCTCGCGCGTCTGCCAGTACGCTCCGGGACGGCAAAGCGGTCGCCATGAGCGTACTGGAAAAACCGGATCGGTCCACCGAGTGCGCCATCCATATTGCCAGGCGCGCACCTCGCCGGGCAGAATCGCAGCGTCCCCGCCACGCCATCGTGAAGGCAAGGGGTAAAGAAGGGGATACGGGGACCGCGACGGCCCCCGGGGGGAGTCGGGGATCTGGGCACCGTGAACTTCCGGTGCCGCGGGAAAACAGGCTGACGGCGGACCGGCGTCCGCTCCGGATCGTAAATTCCGGCCGCCGGACCGGGCCGTCGCGGAAGAGCAACGGGGGGATCATGGACGCGTCAGGGAGCGACGACATCCGGGCGCTGGAGCGGGAGATCGCCGCGCTGCGCGAGCGGGCCCGGGTCCTGCACCCCGGTGGTCAGGAGCGCTGGAACACCGAAGCCGACCTCGCGGAACTCCTGTTCGTCCACGCCCTGGAGGTCGCCTCGGCCGGGGCGGTGACCGCCGCCGGGGCGCCCCTGCTCCCGGACGGTCTCGCCGAGGCCCGCGCCCTGCTCGACCGGCTGCTGTCCCAGCACCGCCCCGGCAGCGCCTCGTACCACTGGGCCTGCCTGCTCGCGGCCCGCGCCGCCCGGGTCGAGGCCGAGCTGACCGGCGATCCGGACGCGCGGGACGCGGCGATCGAGCAGTTCGAGACCGCGATCGCGCCGCTGCCCCCGCACGGGCCCGACGCCTTCCCGCCGCTGCCGGGCGAACCCGAGTGGTGGACGCCCGCCCTGGCCGTGGACGCCCGGTGCGAACTGGGCCTCGCCCTGTACAACCGCAGCCGCGAGCTCACCGGCGGGGGCCGGTCCCGGGACCTGGACCGCATCGTCGCCCTTCTCACCCCCGTGGTGGACGGGCCCGACGCCGGGCTCGCCCAGGACCTCCAGGTGGCACTGGCCTGTCTGGGACTCGCTCTCGCCGACCGGTCGCGCGCCCCCGACCACCGCGCCCCGGACCGGCTGGCCGACCGTACCGAGGCGATCGGCAGGCTCCGCGCCGCCCGCGAGACCCCCTCGGAGGACGAGGTGCCGGGAGCCGTCCCGTTCCAGCTGGCGCTGCTCCTCTTCTGCGAGCACGACGACGGCTGCGGCGGTTCCGAGGGCGCCGACGGCCACGGACCGTACGCCCGGCCGACCGGGGAACTCGACGAAGCGCTCGCCCTGCTGTGGCCGTTGACCCGGGATCCGTCGGCCGACGGCGGCGAGGCGACGGAACTCGCCACCATGACCGCCCGGCACCTGTACGAACACGACGGCGGCCCGGCCGCCGAGACGGCCCTGATCGAATGGCACCGCAGGGCGATCGACCACCCCGGCACCCAGCGCCGCCAAGTGCGCGCCAACCGGACGGACTTGGCACTGCTGCTCATCGACCGGGCCGAGCGCGGCGCCCCGGCGTCCGCCCCCGGGGCGCCAGGCCGCTCCGATGACCTCGGCGAAGCCGCCCGGCACCTCGAACTCGCCCTCGACGACCTCGCCTTGAAGGAGCGGGCCCCGACCGTACGGCTCCGGGCGGCGGACGAGCCGCCCGAGACCGACGCGGACCGCGCCGAGGAACGGCTCAACATCCTCCTCGGGCTCGTCACGCTGCTGAGCATGCTCCTGCCCGAGAGCTCCGACGACGCCCGGCTCGACCGCCTGATCCGCCGCGGGCAGGAGCTGATCGACGTCATCCCCGACGCCGACACCGAGCGCGGCGGCGCCTGCCTGCGGCTCGCCCTCGCCCTCTTCGAGCGGACCTCCCGGCGCACACTGCCGCAGCTGCCCGCCCTGCTGATGCGCGCGATGACCCAGGACCGGGCCGACCCGGGGATCTCCCTCGTCGCCAACGTCCCGGGGGTTCGGGAGGACAACGAGCTGGCGATCGCCCTGCTGCGGACCGGAGTCGGCCTCTACGGCTACGAGGACGAGCTCTACGAGGCCGCCGCCATCGCGCTGGCGGTGAGCCTGCTCATCGGCTACACGGTCCGGCTGCCCGAGCGGGACACCGCGCTGATCCGGGATGCGGTGCGCTGGTTCCGCATCGTCCTGGACCGCGTGCCCGAGGGCGGCGAGCTCCACAGCCCGGACCTGGAGGACCTGTTCATCGGAGCGCTGCTCAACAGCGTCTGGACCAGCGAGCCGTTCGTACGGGCGCAGGCCGCCTCGTGGCGCGACGGAGAGGGGATCCCCGACGTCTCCCGCAACCAGAGCGTCGAGGACGACCTCCAGAGCCTCAGGCACCTGCTGGAGACGGCCGCGCGCCGCCGCGAACGGCCCGTGCCCGTCTACGAGATGGTGCTCCTGCTGATCACCTTCATGCGCGGCAAGGGCGAGCTGGACGACGCGGCGGCACGGCACTGGCGCGACCGGCTCCGGCGGGCATCGGCGTACACCGACCCGGCCGAGGAATCGCTGAAGGGCTTCCTGCTGATGGCGGCCGGGGCGTTCGGGTACGAGCTGGCGCGGCGCGGCGCCGCCGGCCCGGCCGAACTCGCCGAGGCCGACGGGCTGTTGCGCGAGGGCGCGCGCCACATGCCGCCGGGCAGCGACTTCGCGGAGTGGGCCGGGGAGCTGCGGGCGACCGGGCCCGCCACGCTGATCCAGCAGCTGCTGGGCGTGTTCACGGGCGGCGCCGGGGCCCCCGGGGCGGCAGCGGCGGGAGCCCCCGGGGCGGCCCGCCGCCCGGCGGACGAGTCCGTACGCGCCCCCGGCCCCGCGCGACCGCCGGGCTCCGCCCGCCCGCCGGGGCCCGTCCGGCCCCCGACCCGGTCGGCGCCCGCCGAGGCGGAGGACATCCCGCTGTCCGCGGCGGCGGTCCTGCCCGGAGACGGCAGCCCGTACCCCTTCACCGAACCCGTGGGCCGCGTCCTCGAAATCGTCACCGGGCCGGCCGGTCCGGCCGGGCAGCGGTCCGCCCCCGTCATGGCCGCGCACGCCCTGGCGCTGCACCGGCGGTGGCTGCACGAGAGCGAGATCGCCGACCTCGCCGACGCCGTCACCCTCACCCGGCGGGCGATCGCCGCCGCGGACGGCACCGACGGCCCTCTGGCCGACCGGCTGTCGCTGCTGCTCGCGGGCATGCTGCGCGACCGGTACCTGCTGATCGGCGACCGGATGGACCTCCACGCAGCCCGAACGGCGTACGAGCGACTGCGCGACCGGTCCGACCCGCGCGCCCCGCACCCCGAACTCGCCACGCTGCTGGCGCGGCCCGGCACCGCAGGACAGCCCGACCTCGCGGCCCTGCTGCGGCCCGGCCGCCCGGCGGCCCCCGGCGGCTTCTCCGCCGAGCTCCTCGCGGCCGCCGCCCTGACCGGACTGCTCGCCGCCCGCGAGGACGGCGCCGCCGACCGGGCCGCGGCGGAACTCGCCGAGGCCGCGGCGGCGCTGCCCGCCGACCACCCCCTACTGCCCGCCGTACTCAGCGAGTCGGGCCTCTTCCGCGCCACCCGGGCGGCCCGCGCCGACGACCTCGCGGCCCTGCGCGCGGCCGTCGAGGACGTCGTACGGGCGGCCGCCCTCTGCCCGCCCGGCAGCGCGCACCGGGCGCCGCTGCTGCTCCGCGCGGCCGCCGTGCTGTGCGCGCACTCCGACGCGCTGGACGCGGCCGACCCGGCCGGCCCCGCCGCCCCCGGCTCCCGTACGAGCTCCCTCGACCGCGGCATCGACCTGCTGTCCGGCGCGGTCGACGAGGCGGGGCCGAGCTTCCACGGGGCCCGGGCCCGCTGCCGGTACGGGCTGGGGCGCCTGCTGCTCACCCGCTTCCGGCGCACCCGCGACCGAGCCGACCTCGACCGGGCCGTCGGCCTCCTCCGCGACGCCCGTACGGCCGTCCTCTCCCGCCCGGGCGACCCGTTCACGGTGCTCCTCACGCGGGCCCTGGCCGAGGCGCTGCGGGCCCACGGTCCCGAGGACCCGGACCACCGCGCGCAGTCCCGGGAGGTGGCCAAGTCCGTACTCGCGGCGCACGGCCGGGCCGTGCTGCTCCAGACCGGCACCGAGACCGCCCTCGACTCCGCCCGCGCGGCCGGCTCCGACATGATGCGCCTGGTCGAGTGGTGCCTCAGGGACGGCCGTACGGAAGAGGCGCTGGAAGCCCTGGAACTGGGGCGCGGACTGGTGCTGAACGCGGCGACCGTCGCCGCCTCCGTACCCGAACTGCTGGAGCGGGAGGGCCGGCCGGAGCTGGCGGAGGCATGGCGGCGGGCCGATCCCGGCCGGGTCCCCGGCACTCCGGCCGACGGCCCCGTGGTCATCCCCGACGGACTGCGGCTGCTCGTGCTCCAGGCGCTGGAGGGCGGCCCGGCGGAACGCCGCATCCTCTCCGCGCCCACACCGGCCGAGATCGGCCGGGCGCTGCGGACGGTCGGTCACGACGCGCTGGTCCATCTGATCCCGGGCCGGGACGGGGCCGGCGACGCCCTGATCGTGACCGCGACCGGCGTGGTGGAGCGGCTGCGGCTGCCGGGGCTGTGCGTCACCGACGACGGCCCGGCGGCCGCGTACGGCGAGGCCCTCCAGGAGTTCGCCGCGGCCACCCGGGAGCCGGTCGTGCTGCCGGGGGAGAACGACCCGGCCGTGATGTGGGAGCTCTACCGGCGCGGCCGCAAGCGCCTGGGCCGGGCCTCGGACCGGTGGCGCGGCGCCCTGGACCCGCTCTGCTCCTGGGCCGGCGAAGTGGCGATGGCCGCGGTGATCGAGCACGTCGGGGCGGGGCGGCGGCACCGGCCGGCCCGGCTGGTGCTGTCCCCGGTGGGCATGCTCGGGATGGTCCCCTGGCACGCCGCGCGACTGCCGGGCGCGCCCGGAGCGCCCGGGGCTTCCGGGGCGCCCGGCGGCGGCTACGCCTGCGGCCGGGCGGTGATCTCGTACTGCTCCACCTCCCGTCAGCTGGTGGAGGTGGCGGCCCGGGCGCGGCTGCCGTGGGACGGCGCGCAGGCGGTGGTCGCCGACCCGGGCGGCACCCCGGCCATGCACGAGGAGGCCCGGCTGATCGCGGCGCTGTACCCGGGGGCCACCGTCGTCGGGCCGGTCGACGACGTGCCCGAGCCCGGCGGCCCCGGCAGCCGCCCGCCGTCCCGGCCGGCCACGGCGGCGGCGGTGGCACCGCTGCTGCCGGGCCGCGGCGGGTCCAGCGCGGCCGTCTGCCACGTCAACTGCCACGCCACCGCCCGGGCGACGCCCTCCGCGTCCAGCCTCGACCTGCACCCCGCCGCGCCTGTGCCGCAGGTGCTGACCCTGGCGGAGATCCAGGCCCTCGCCCACGGCCGCGACCCGTCGGCGCCCGGCGGTCTGCTGGTCCTCGCCAACTGCACCAGTGACCTGACCCTGGCCGACTACGACGAGGCGCTGACCCTGTCGACGGCGTTCCTCACGTCGGGCGCCGCCTCGGTGGTCGGCTCCCTCTGGGCGATCGCCGACGACATCCGCACCTCGATGGTGATGTACGTGTTCCACCACTACCTCACCGGCCGCGGACTGCCCGGGCACCCGGAGGCGGTGGGCTCGCCCGCCGACGCGCTGCGCGCCGCGCAGCTCTGGATGCTCGACCCGCACCGGATCGTCCCGCCCGCGCTGTCCGCCGTACTGGAGGCGCGTCCCGAACTCGACCTCGACGCCCCGCACATCTGGGCCGCCTTTACCCACCACGGGCACTGACGTCACTCCATTACCGTATTTCGCCACAGCCGTCGATTTCGGCCGTGTTCTCTGTCACGATGGTACGAGGAAAGCCTCAAAAGAGATCGGGAAAACCCGGGGGGAAATGTGGCCAGGTACGATCAAGCGGCCATGGTGGCGGCACTGAAATTCGCCCACAGCAATCTCGACGGATTGAAAGTCAAGGAGCTGGTCGACAAAAAGGGAATCGACGGGTACATCAACCACTGCGCCTTGCTCGCGGCGACGACCGGTGTGGCGTCGGGGATGGGCGGCGCCGCCACGCTGGTGCTGGGCGTCCCGGCGGACATGGCCAACACCATCGCGCAGCAGTTCCGCGTCACGATGGCGGTGATCTACCACAAGACCGGGAGTTACTCGCTCTCGTTCGAGGAATTCATGAAGATCGTGGCCGTGTCGCTCGGGGTGGAGGTCGGAACTCAGGTCGTCGTGCGCGTGGCGGCGGAAATCTTCAAACGACTCACGGCGAAGATCGCGGGGAAGTTCGTCCCCATCCTCGGCGGTGTTATCGGCGGGGGACTGAATTACGGCTTCATCACGGCCCAGGGAAAGGCCCTGCTCGCGCTGGATTTCGACAAGTTATCCAGTTCTTCGTAGCTGGGTGAGGCGGGCGGCCCGGCGCGTCAGATGGTCGCGCTCGGCGAGGTTGGACGCCTTCCGGGCCGCCTCGGCGTACAGCCGTGCCGCCGTCTCCAGGTCGCCGTCCCGCTCGTGGAGGTACGCCGCCACCGCGGTGTGGCGGGGCAGCGCGTCGTCCAGCGCCGCGAGCGCCGCCAGCCCGGCGCGCGGACCGTCGGCCTCGCCGACGGCCACCGCGCGGTTGAGCCGGACGACCGGGCTGTCCGTCAGGCGTACGAGCTCGTCGTACCACTCGACGATCTGCACCCAGTCGGTCTCCCCGGCGGTGGGCGCGTCGGCATGGAGTGCCGCGATGGCGGCCTGAGCCTGGAACTCGCCCAGCCGGTCGCGGGCGAGGGCCGCCCGCAGGATCGCGACGCCCTCGGCGATCATCGCGGTGTCCCAGCGGCCGCGGTCCTGCTCGGCGAGCGGTACGAGGCTGCCGTCGGGCCCGGTCCGGGCGGAGCGCCGGGCGTGGTGGAGCAGCATGAGGGCGAGCAGCCCGGCCACCTCGGGGTGGTCGATCGCGGCCGCGAGCTGCCGGGTGAGCCGGATGGCCTCGGCGGCGAGGTCGACGTCGCCGGAGTAGCCCTCGTTGAAGACCAGGTAGAGGACGCGCAGTACGGTGGCGACGTCGCCGGGCTGGTCGAACCGCACCCCGGAGACGGTGCGCTTGGCCCGGCTGATGCGCTGCGCCATGGTCGCCTCGGGCACCAGGTAGGCCCGGGCGATCTGGCGGGTGGTCAGCCCGCCCACGGCGCGCAGCGTGAGCGCGACCGCGGACGACGGCGTCAGCGCCGGGTGGGCGCACAGGAAGTACAGCTGGAGCGTGTCGTCCACACCCGGCGCGGGTCCCGGCGCGGGCTCCTCGTCGACGAGGTCCTCGCGCCGGCGCCGGGCGGTGTCCGACCGGGCCGCGTCGAGGAACCGGCGCCAGGCCACGGTGACCAGCCAGCCCTTCGGGTCCCGCGGCATGTCCGTCGGCCAGACGCGGACCGCCTCGACCAGCGCCTCTTGCAGGGCGTCCTCGGCCGCCGCGAAGTCTGCTCCGCGGCGGACGAGGATCCCGAGCACGCTCGGGGTGAGGCTCCTGAGCAAGGCCTCGTTCATCGGCGAGGTCACTCCGTGATGGTGGGCGGCGCGGTCAGGAACGGGCGCAGTTCGAGCCACTCGTGGATCGGCTTCCCGCCCGCCCCGGGGGCGGCGGACAGCTCTCCGGCCAGCTCGACGGCGCGCTCGTAACTGTCGACGTCGATCACCATCCAGCCGGCGATGAGGTCCTTGGTCTCGGCGAACGGGCCGTCGGTGACGGGCGGGCGGCCCTCGCCGTCGTACCGGACGAAGGTCCCCCCGGGAGCGAGCGCCTGACCGTCGACGAACTCGCCGGTCCCCTCCAGCCGGTCGGCGAAGTCCTGCATGTACCGCATGTGGGCCGAGATCTCCTCCGGCGTCCACTGGTCCATGGGCACGTCGTTGACCGCCGCGGGCGCGCCCCGGTAGTGCTTGAGAAGCAGGTACTTGGCCATGGTGGTTCTCCTCGTACGGGTGCGGCCCATTCTGGCCGCGTTCACCCCGGGGACGGAGCGGGCCACGGGTTCTCGACATCGCCGTCGGATTTTTTTCGCGGCATCCTGCCCACCCGCACCCGCACCCGCACCCGCACCCCACGCCTGCCGGCCCGGTCGCCGATACTGATCTCCATGCACGCCACGGTCAACGCCGCCGCCCTGGAACGCGTCCTCGGGCACCGGACCCGCTTCGACGCCCGGTTCGGGCAGTACTTCGACAGCCTCGCCGGGCGCTTCGACCTGCCGGTGCCGAGCCGGTACGTCCCCCGGTGCCTGGACCTCCTGCGGGACCTCTCGATGCGCGGCGGCAAGCGACTGCGGGTCGTCCTGCTGTACGAGGCGGCCCGGCTGGTCACCACCGAGGAGGTGCCGGGGCTCGCGGAGGCCGCCCTGAGCATCGAACTGCTCCAGACCCACGGGCTCGTCCACGACGACATCATCGACGACGCGCCCCTGCGCCGCGGCGGCCCCTCGACGTACTACGCCTACCGCCGGGAGTTCCCCGGCAACGGGGCCACCGCCCTCGGGCTCGCGGTGCTCGCCGGTGACCTCGCCGGGTTCCTCTCCACGCAGGTCCTGCTGGAGGCCGAGGCGCCCGTCGCGCTCCGCCAGGCCCTGCTCGGCGTACAGACGCGCACCGCGGCGGAGACCGTGGCCGGGCAGATCGCCGACCTGGAGCGGGACGCCCACGCGCTGCCCGACGAGGAATTCCTGCACACCGTCACCGACTTCAAGAGCGCGCGGTACTCGGTCCTGGCGCCGCTGACGATGGGTCTGCTGGCGGCGGGCGAGGATCCGGCGCCGCACCGCGCCCGGCTGCACCGGTACGCCAGGCTGGTGGGCGTCAGCGAGCAGATGCGCGACGACTGCCTCGACCTCTTCGGCCCCTTCGGCGAGGACGCGGGCGAGGACGCGGGCGCGGGCGCGGCTCCCGCGGTCGCGGACAAGTCCACCGGGGCCGACATCCGCTCCGGCCGCCGCACCTACGCCGTCCGTGCGGTCCTGGCCGCCGCGACCGGGGCCGACGCCGCCCTCGTCGAAGCCGCGCTGGGCGATCCCCGCTGCCCGGACGCCACCCTGGAACGGATCCGGGAGATCGCCCGCGCCGCCGGAGTGGACGGCCGGCTGAAGGCGGAGATCCGGCGCCACGCGGAGGAGGCCGCCGCCGAGGCAGCGTCCTGGGAACCGTACTGGCGGGCGGAGGCCGTGGAGTTCTTCCGGAGCCTGCCGATGTGGAACGTGGACCGGATGCCTTGAGCGCCCTCACCCGGTGAGGGCGTCCACGCGGGCGCGGGCACCCTCACCGGCGCCGTCACCGGCCGCCTCGTCGAAGCCCTTGAAGAGCAGCCGGACCGCCAGGGTCACCTCCCAGGCGAAGACGGGCAGGGCCGCGAGCGAACCCGCCACGGAGACCTGCTCGTAGACCCCGAACAGCACGGCGGTCGCCGAGGCACAGATCAGCGCGCCGCCGGCCAGCCCGAGCACGGCGACGGCCCGCGGCACCAGCCGCGAGGTGTACATCAGGCAGGCCAGTACCAGGGTGTTGGCCCCGAGGGCGAAGTTGGGCCCGAGCAGGAACGTCCAGTCGTGCAGCGCCACCAGGGTCTTCCCGGCCGTGACGAGGGAGGCGGCGTCGGCGGCGCCCGACGGGCCGGCGGACCGTCTCAGCGTCACGACCGCCAGCACGCTGACGATGCCGACCACGATGACGGCGGCCTCCAGCAGGCGCCCGCAGACGTAGCCGACGGCGGCTCCTTCGCCGCGCCGCCGCAGGACCGGGTACAGCGCGGCCCCGGTGCCCATGACCGCCAGCGCGAGCACGAGTTCGCACAGCGCCCCCAGGAACACCCGGGTGTCGGCGCCGGATCCGAGGATGTAGCCGGGGCCCTCCAGAACGGGGCGGTAGAGCGCGAGTCCGCCGATCGCCGCGACCTCCGTGACGAGGAACAACGCACCCGCGACGACCGCGAGCCTCCTGGTTTCACTCATGCGGAACAGCCCCTCCCTCGATGGGTGTACGGCGTACACCCGGCATCTGGCGCTCACGGTAGGTGTACGTCGTACACTCGTCAAGGCGGGATGCCATCCACGCCCGCCCGCCCGGCGGAAATGACGACCAGGGAGAACCGACATGCCGGCCGACGTGCCAGCCGAGGAGTCACGCCGGACCCCCTTGAGCCGGGACCGGGTGCTGCGCGCCGCCGTCGCCTTCGCCGACGGCGCCGGGATCGAGGCGCTGAGCATGCGCAGGCTCGCCCAGGAACTGGGCGTCGTGCCGATGGCGCTCTACAAGCACGTGGCCAACAAGGAGGAACTCCTCGACGGGATGGTGGAGGCTGTCGTCGCCGGCCTCGACCCCCACGCGCCGGGAGCCGACTGGAAGAGCGCGGTCCGCCGCCGGATCCTCGGGGCCCGCGACGCCCTCATGCGGCACGCCTGGGCGGCCCAGGTGATCCGCTCGCGCAGCAGCCCGACCCCGGCCGTGCTCGCGTACCTGGACTCCGTGATCGGGATGTTCCGGGCCGGCGGCTTCTCGCTCGACCTCACCCACCACGCGATGCACGCCCTCGGCAGCCGGGTGCTGGGCCTCACCGAGGAACTGTTCGACGCCCCGCCGGGCCCCGAACCACGAGCGACGGCGTCGGCACCGGCACCGGACCCGGCGCAGACGGCCGCGCGCGAGGCGATGGCCCTGCGGTACCCCCATGTCACCGAGCTGGCCGGGGCGGTGGCCCATGACCGGAGCTCCGTCGTGGGGGGCCGGGGCTGCGACGACCGGTTCGAGTTCGAGTTCGCGCTGGACCTCCTCCTGGACGGATTCGAACGACTCCACGGGCAGGGCTGGACGTCGGCCCCCCGCCCGTGACGGGGATCCGCGCGGTGCCGCAGGATGGGGGCATGGAGTTCGCGGAACTGGAGGAGCGGGCGCGTACGCTCGCGGCGTCGGGCAGCAGGCGGATCCTCGGGATCGCCGGACCGCCCGGGGCGGGAAAGTCGACACTGGCCGCGCGCCTCGCCCGGGCCCTCGGGGCTGAACTGGCCGTCGCCGTACCGATGGACGGGTTCCACCTCGCGCAGGCCGAACTCGTCCGGCTCGGCCGGGCGGACCGCAAGGGCGCGCCCGACACCTTCGACGCCGCCGGATACGCGGCGCTGCTGCGGCGGCTGCGCGCCGCCCCCGGGGAGGGGGCCGGGGCGGTCTACGCCCCGGCCTTCGACCGGGCCCTGGAAGAGCCGGTCGCCGGGAGCATCCGGGTCGGCCCGGCCGTACGCCTGGTGATCACCGAGGGCAACTACCTGCTGTACGGGGCGGGGGAGTGGGCGCAGGTACGGCCGCTCCTCGACGAGGCTTGGTTCCTCGCCCCCGACGACGCGGTCCGCGTCCGGCGGCTCGTCGACCGCCACGTCCGCCACGGGCGGGACCGGCCGGCCGCCGAGGAGTGGGTGTCCCGCTCGGACGAGTCGAACGCCCGTCTGGTCGCCCCGGGCCGGGCGGGAGCGGACCTGGTGCTGGAATGAGGCCCGTTAGGGTTGCGCCGTGGCAGCAGAGAGCGGAGCATTGATCGGCGGGCGGTACCGGCTAATTGAGCTCCGGGGCCGGGGCGGCATGGGGCGGGTGTGGCGGGGCCTGGACGAGCGGCTGGGCCGTGAGGTCGCCGTCAAGGAGATCGTGTTCCCGGACGGCGTCGACGAGGAACGGCGCGAGGCCTTGCTCCACCGGTTCGTGCGCGAGGCCAGGGCGGCGGCGCGGCTCAACGACCCCGGGATCGTCACGGTGCACGATGTGGTCGAGCACGAGGGCGCGCCCGTCATCGTCATGGAGTACGTGACCGGCCCGTCCCTCGCGGCCCAAGTGGCGAGCGGCGGGCGGATGCCGGTGCGGCGCGTCGCCGAGCTGGGCGTCCTGATGGTGAAGGCGCTCCGGCGGGCGCACGCCGCGGGCATCGTCCACCGCGACCTCAAGCCGGACAACGTGTTGCTCATGGACGACCGGGCGATCATCACGGACTTCGGGATCGCCCACGTGGCGGACGCCACGATGACCCTCACCCGCACCGGAACCCTTCTCGGCACGCCCGCCTACATGGCGCCCGAGCAGTTGGAGGGCGAGCCTCCGACGCCCGCCACCGATCTCTGGTCGCTCGGCGCCACACTGTACTGCGCGGTGGAGGGGCGGCCGCCGTTCGTCGCCGAGACCTTCTCCGCTCTGTGCGTCGCCATCGTCATGCAGGACCCTCCGGTCCCCGGGCGGGCCGGCCCGCTGGCGCCCATGCTGGCCGCGCTCCTGACGAAGGACCCGGCCGGGCGGGCCACCGCGGAGCAGGCCCTGGCCGCCCTGGAGGCCGTCGCCGGGGGCGCCGCGCAGCGGGAGCCGCAACCGGAGCCGCAACCGCAGCCGGAGCAGCGGCGTCGGCTTCGGCTCCCGGGGTCGTTGCTGCGCGGCGCGGGCTGCTTCGTACTGGTCTGGCTGGGCACCCTGCTGCCGTGGAACCACATCCGCGAATGGCACGGCTTCCAGCGGGAGTTGCTGGTCGGCGCGACGGCCGCGGTGGTGGCCCTGGCGAACGCGGGCCTGCGGCCCCGGGGGCCGGCCGGACCGGGGTGGGCGCTGTTCGCCGGGCTGAACCTCGCGCTGTTCCTGGTCGCGGCCCTGATCTGGCCCGTCTGGGGGCTCCCCGCCGTCATCGCCAACGGGCTGCTCGTGGGCACCGTCTCCTGGTCGCTGTGGTGGTCGCTCTCCCGCGCCGTGGTGCCCGCCGGGGTCCGCCCCGACGGCGTCAGCGAGCGAGGAACCCGGTGACGGCGGCGGCGAAGGCCGCCGCGTCGTCCAGCCACGGATAGTGGCCCGCTCCCGGCAGTACGGTCAGCTCCGCGTCCGGGAAGACACCGGCGGCCCGCGCCGCCGCGGCCGCCGTCGGCCAGAGGTCATGCTCACCGGCCAGCAGCAGCACCGGCGCCGCGAGCCGGGCGAGCCGGGCCGCCAGAGCCTCGGTGTCGGGGGCGTACCCGGCGTAGAAGGCCTCGCTGACCGGCAGCGAACGCTGGGCCGGATCGGCGGCGGCGTGCGCCCGGGCGGCGGCGTCCCACCGCCCGTACATCAGCGGCTCGAAGGCGAGCCGGTGCGGGGCCGCCTCGCCGAAGGAGCGTGCCGCCTTCACGGCCCGGTAGGCGGGGAGGGCCCGCGCGTACCAGGGTTCGGCGGCCCGCGAACGCAGGACCTCCTCGGCGCCGGTGTCCGAGGGCAGCCCGATCGAGGCGAAGGACGGGGTGACCAGCACCAGCCGGCGCAGCCGCTCGGGATGGGCGGCGGCGTACAGCTGGGCCAGGGATCCGCCGGCCGAATGGCCCAGCAGGTCGAAGGTCTCCAGACCCAGGTGGCCGCGGAGCGCCTCGACATCGGCCACGAGCCGGTCGACCCGGCAGGTGGCGAGGTCCGCGGGCATCGCGGAGGCGCCGGAGCCCCGGGTGTCGGGGAGGATCAGGGTCCGGTGCGCGCCGAGGCCGCCGAGGTCCTCCAGGTAGGCGGCGGCGCGACCGGGGCCGCCGGGCAGGCAGACGAGCGGCGGGGCGCCGCCGTCGCCGGTCACCCGGTAGGCCAGCTCGGTTCCGTCGTACGAAGTGAGGAAGTGCAGGTCCATGCCGGGCAGCCTGCGGGCCGCCGGCACCCGCCGACTACTGTTCAGCCAGAGCTACATGGTCGGGCGCCGGACGGGCCCGCCGGACGGGGGTGGCGGTGTCCGTCGAGATCAGGCTGACGGCGGCGGAGGTGGCCCGCGTCAGATTCGCAGTGTCGCCGCTGGCCGAGACGGTGCTGGGCGTGCGTGCCGCGCTGACGACCACGGGCCATGCCGTGCACCACCGGTGGCTGGTCGAGGCCCGGGACGTACTCCGCGGCGACCCCGAACTGCCTTTGCTGAGAATCCTGTTGGGGCGCTGCCTGCCGTCGTTCCTGTTCCCGGTGCCGCGCGAACGGCTGCCCTCGCTGGACGAGGAGCTGGCCGACCTGTGCGCCACGGATCCCGCGTACTTCGCGGCCGAATGCGCCGCCGGGGCCGGCGCGCGGGCCGTGGGGCGGCTTCCGGCCGCCGAGGTCGCCCTGCCCCGGCTGGCCGGCGCCCTGCGGCGCTGTCACGACCGTCTGGTGGCCCCGCACTGGGGGCGGATGCGGGCCGTCCTCGACGCCGATGTGGGCCGGCGCGCCGTGGCCCTCGTCGAGGGCGGGGTCGAGGGGCTGTTCACGCAGCTGCACCGCGACATCGCCTGGCACGAAGGCGAGTTGGTCGTCGGCGGGCGGCGCCGGGCCGGCGCCGCGCCCTGCGCGGTCGAGGCCTCGGGGCACGGGCTGGTGCTGCTGCCCTCCGTGTTCGCCTGGCCGGACGTACTGGTAGACCAGTCGCCGGTGACAGCGGCCTCCATCCGCTATCCGGCCCTCGGGGTCGGTCTGCTCTGGGAGCCGGACCGCCCCAACCGCGAAGGCCTGGCCGCCGTCCTCGGGGCGACCCGGGCGGCGCTGCTGGCCGCGCTCGCCGAACCGCTGACCACCCCGGCGCTGGCGGCCCGCCTCGGGGTCACCCCCAGCGCGGTCTCCCAGCACCTGGGCGCCCTGCGCGGCGCGGGCCTGGTCTCCACGCGCCGGTCGGGGCGGACGGCCCTGCACCTGCGCACCGCCCGCGCGGTCGCCCTCCTGACCGGCTGAGCCCGCCGCGACCGCCCCGGGCCCCTCCGGGCCGGTGTCACCCGTACCGCTCGTGTCGGCCCGGGGAACCAGGGGAACGATCTTCCCTGCCCGTTCGTCTGGATTGCCCAGGACTGTCCGTGCGCATGAGGGGAGCACCGTCCCATGGCCCCACCCGCTCCGGCGGCCGCCCGGTCGCGGCGACGCCGTCGTATCGCGGTCGCCGGGGCCGCGCTGTGCGCGGGCCTGTTCGTGCTGCTGGCGTTCCTCGTCACCGCCCGGCACGGCGCCCCGTACCCGCTGGACAGCGCCGCGCACCGCTGGTCCGTACGGCACCGGCCCGCCGTCGCCGTCGCGTTCGCGCGGGCCGTCACCTCGACCGGCAGCGGCCCGTTCCCCTACGTGTGCGCCGCCGCGGCGGGGGTCATCGCCGGGCGCGGCACCCGCGAGCGGCTGTGGGGCGCGGCCGCCGCGCTGCTCTTCCTCGGCTTCGCCCAGGCGGCCCGCTTCGGTGTGCTCCACCTGATCGGCCGGCCCCGGCCCGCCCTCGCGGACTGGGCCACCGTGGCCCACGACCACTCCTTCCCCTCCGGCCACACCACCGCCTCCGCCCTCGCGGCCGGGCTGCTGGCCTGGGCGCTCCTGCGTCGCGCGGGTCCCGCCGCCGCCGCGATCCCCTGCGTGATCCTGGCGGGCTGGGCCGTCGCCGTCGGGCTGACCCGGATCTACCTGGGGGTGCACTGGCCCACCGATGTCCTCGCCGGATGGCTGTACGCGCTCACCTGGTTCGCCCTCGGCTACGCCGTCTTCCCGTACGTCCTTCGGACGTTCACGGACGCCGACTGACACCGCACCCGAAAGGACGTGGGCCGATGTGGGCTGCCGGGGAGGCGTACGAGCCGTACGTCGGACGCTGGAGCCGGCTGGTCGCCGCCGAGTTCGTCCGCCGGCTGGCCGTCGCGCCCGGCGGCAGCTGGCGCGACATCGGCTGCGGTACGGGCGCGGTCGCGCGGGCCGTGCTGGACGCGGCCGCCCCGCGCCGGGTGATCGGCGTCGATCCCGCGGAGAGCTACGTACGCCACGCCCGCCTGCACCTCGCCGGTCCCCGGGCCGACTTCGTCGTGGGCGACGCGCTGGCCCTGCCGTTCCCCGACGGCCGGGCGACGGCGGCCGTCAGCGGGCTCGTACTCACCTTCGTGCCGGACCCGGCGCGGGCGGCCGCCGAGATGGTGCGCGTCGTCGGGCCCGGCGGGACGGTGGCCGTCTACCTCTGGGACTACGGCGAAGGCGGAATGCGGGCCATCCGTACGTTCTGGGACGCCGCCCGCGCGCTCGACCGGCGGGCCGAGGCCCTGGACGAGGCGGTCAGGTTCCCGCTGGCCGGCCGGACGCCGCTGCGCGAGCTGCTCACCGGCGCCGGGCTGGCGGGGGTGGAGGCCGGCGAGATCACCGTACCGACCCGGTTCAGGGACTTCGACGACTACTGGGGGCCGTTCCTGGGCGGCCAGGGCCCCGCGCCCGCCTATGTGGCCTCGCTGCCCGAGGACCACCGCGCGGAGCTGCGGGAACGGCTGCGCGCCACCCTGCCCCGGGCCTCCGACGGATCGATCCGCCTGACCGCGCGGGCCTGGACGGCGTGGGGTGCGCGGCCGGCGGGCTGAACCCGGTCACTCGTCGGCCACGAGGGCCCGGCGCGAGGGCCCGGCGCGAGGGCCCGGTGGGGACGTCCCACCGGGCCCTCCCGGGGTCATTCGGACGGCGTGCCGAAGGCGTGCACCGCCCTGCTGAAGGCGGTCATGCAAGGCGCGCAGTAGCGCTCGGCGGCGGGGTCAGCCGCCGGTGGAGGGGTTTGGTCGGGGTTGAGGAGGGATCCACACAGGGTGCTGAAGGTCGTGTCCTTCGCTATGACGTGCCACAGGAGCTGGCATCGGTCGGCTATGGACTCGGCGCGCATCTCGTACATGGGCGTACCTTTCCGCGCTAGCGCGGGCAGAGGAACGGAACGGGCCTGTTGTCCATGAGAGCCCCCCGTGACGAATGCGGCCAATGTGGGTAGACCAACAGAAGGAAAACCAGTTGGAGCAGGTTTAGCCGAGCAGGGAGGAGACCGTCGATGGCATGGGCTTCGTGGACGACGACAGGGGTCTTTCCGGGGGCCGGAGGGGTCCGGACCGAGGAGGTCGGGATCATTTCGGGAGACCTGACCGTGCACACCACCTGGACGGGCGCCGAAGCCCAGGTGGCGGTGCAGTACAGCAGCTCGTCGGACTGGTTCACCCTGTCCGGCAGCCCCGTGGAGTGCGTGTCGGAACCGGAGAGCCGGGACCTGCACCAGGCCGTGGTGGAGGCGGTCCGTGGTGGAGGCGGCAGCGGCGTTCCACCCCATTGGGCCACTTTCGCGGCCTGACGGACACAGCCTGATAACGCCTCGCGACCTCCCGGAGCGGAGGATCGTTCAGCCTTGTATGAAAGCCATGAATCCCGGGGCCACGATGCCGGCCACCCTCCCCGCCCGTCCGCGGCCACCCGTAGCCACGGCGGCGGCGGGTGGCCGGCCGGACACGGTCACCGCCACGGGCACGCCGATCTACGACGCGCTCATCGCCCAGTGGTCCCGGGAGGGCCGTGAGGTCCCCCTGGGCATAGAACCGACCGGCCGCACCCCCGTGCCCTCCCCCTCGCGTCAGTTCGCGGCCCAGCCGCCGTCCAGCGGCAGGGAGATCCCGGTGATGTAGCCGGTGTGGGGCCCGCACAGCCAGAGCGCGGCCGCCGCCACCTCCTCGGGCTCGATCAGCCGTTTGATCGCGGACCGGGTCAGCAGCACGTCCGCCACCACGTCCGCGGCGCCGATGCCGTGCGCGGCGGCCTGGTCCGCGATCTGGCCCTCGACCAGGGGGGTGCGCACATAGCCGGGGCTGACGCAGTTGCTGGTCACCCCGTACGGGGCCCCCTCCAGGGCGGTGACCTTGCTCAGCCCCTCCAGCCCGTGCTTGGCCGCGACGTAGGCGGATTTGTAGGCGCTGGCCCGCAGCCCGTGCACGCTGGAGATGTTGACCACCCGGCCCCACCCCGAGGCGTACATGTGCGGCAGCACCCGGCGCAGCAGCAGGAACGGCGCGGTGACCATCACCCGCTGGATCAGGGCGAAGCGCTCGACGGGGAACTGCGTGATCGGCGCCACGTGCTGCAGCCCCGCGCTGTTGACCAGGACGTCCACACCGGCGGGCAGCCCCTCGATGGCCGCCGGGTCGGCGAGGTCGGCCACGTGCGCCCGCCCCCGGACGAGACGGGCCACGGACTCCGCCGACCGCGCGTCGACGTCCACGACGTGCACGGCGGCGCCCGCCGCCGCCAGGGCCACCGCGCAGGCCCGGCCGATTCCGCTGCCGCCACCGGTCACCAAAGCGACGCGCCCCCGCAGGTCCACCCCCGCGGGGCCGGGCGCGGGCAGGGGAAGCGCGGGAGGAAGTTTGCTCGTCATGGTTCGCAACAGTAAGGACGGCCCGCCCGCGCGCCCATGGCGTGGCGCACCACACTCCCGGCCGGGGCAGTGTCGGCGGCCGCCATACGGGGCGGGAGTCCGCCGTCCCCCGTGAGCCGGGTCCGCTCAGGCATGGTGCGCGGGCCCCGTCGTCTTCTACGGTGCCTCCAGCACTCACCACCTGGAGGCACCGGATGACCCCTGACATAGACACCGCCGAGCTCGTCGCCGCCGTCAACACCGTCGAGCGGGCCCGCCACCTGTTGGGGGAAGCCCGCGACGTGCTCGGCGGGGCGGGGGTGTCGCGGGACCAGGAGTGGACGGCCGCGGGAAGCCCGGTGCAGACGCTCCAGGGCGCCGATGACATGCACCGGGGGGCCGGTCAGTTCCTGGACGACCTCGCCCTGGCCCTGGGCTACGCCGCCGCGGGCCTGGCCGAGCAGGCCCTCCGTCAGCGCGAGCGCGCCGGCCAGGGGTTCCTCGGGCTGAGCGGTGCGGACCGGATGGCCCGGCCGCTGCCCGCCCCGACGGTCGAGGCCCTCGAACTCCTGCGCGGCCTGGACCTGCTCACCCCGGAGTTCCGCGAACGGATCACGGGGGCGCTGGAGGCAGAGGCCGCCACCTACCCGGACCCGGCGCCGCAGCGGCCCCTGCGGCTGGGAACCTCCGGGCTCACCCCGACGGCCGGCTGACCGGCCCCGCTCAGGGGGTGCCGGGGCGGCGGGCCCGGGTCGGCTGGGTGAGGGACTGCTGCCCGCCCGAGGGCAGCATCCGCACCTCGCCCTGGTCGCTGATCTCCGCCCGTACGATCCCGGTGGAGTCGGCGTAGACCGGATGGCCGCCCGGCCCCTTCTGCGCGGTGCGCGAGACGACCACGAGGTCCTCGCCCTCCCCCTCGGGCTCGCCGCCGTCGAACACCAGCTCGTAGCGGTCCTCGTGGTCCTCGCTCACCGATGTGCCTCCCGGTCCCCGCCGCCGGCCCGCGCCGACGGACTGTCACCAACCTGCACCATCGGATGCCGGGGCCGGACACACCACGCGGTACTCAGGTCCGACCAGGGGATTCAGGAGGACCCGTGCGTCAGCGCCGCTCGGGCAGGTCCGCGTCGGCGGGAGTCGCCGCGAAGCTCCGTGCGGCGGCCTTGGCCGGAGACACGGGGGCCGGCCGCTTGCCGCAGAACGCGGCGTCCAGCGTGCCGCCGAGGGCGGTGTTGGCGTCACCGCGGTTGGAGGTGTTCGCCATGGCGGCGATGCTGCGGCGGCCGTCGCGGGTGGCGAACGCGTAGGTGTAGAAGCCCTGCACCGTGCCGGTGTGCCCGTACACCGACGTACCGCACGAGAGGTCGTAGCGGCGCAGACCCAGCCCGTAGAAGCGGGTGTTCGTGGCGTCCGTGGGGGTCACGGTGGTCATGGCGTCCAGCATGCCTGCGGACAGCAGCTTGCCCCCGAGCAGGCCGGACATGAAGGTGTTCAGGTCCGCCGTGGTCGAGATCATCGCGCCCGCGGACTGCGCCCAGGACACCGTCTGCTCGGTGGAGTCGACCAGCGGGGCACCCGCCTCGTCCGGGTGCAGGTAGCCGTGCGCGTGCGCCCCCTTGATGGCGGTGGACGGGTGCACGTACGAGGTGTTCTTCAGCTTCAGCGGCTTGATGATGCGGCGCTCGTACTCCTTGGCCACCGACCGGCCGGTGGCCTTCTCGATGAGCATGCCGACGACCACGAAATTGGTGTTCGAGTAGGAGTAGGACACGCCCGGCTGGGCCGTCCTCGGCTCGCGCAGCGACAGCGCGACCAGCTCCTGGTACGTGAACACCTTGTTCCGCACGGCCTCGAAGCCGGGCACGGTGTGCTCGAACATGGCGTTCGTGTAATCGGCCAGCCCGCTGCGGTGGGTCAGCAGGTGACGCACCGTGATCCGGTCGTCGGGCAGCAGACCGGGCAGGTAGGTGTTGACCGGGTCGTCCAGCTTCAGCTTGCCCTCGTCCACCAGCTGGAGCAGGACGACGGCCGAGAAGGTCTTCGTGACGCTGCCGATCCGGAAGCGCGAGTTCGGGTCCATCGCCGCGCCCGTGGTCTTGTCCTGGACCCCCTCCGCCTGGGTCAGGGGCGCACCCGAGCCGGTCACGCGGACCATGGCGCCCGGCGCCCCGACCGCCAGGGTGTTCTTCAACGCCCGCGTCAGCGCCTCCCGGTCGGGCGCGGGCGCGGCGGTCCGCACGGTCTCGGCGGAGAACGGGGAGGGCGCGGCGTAGGCGGTGGTGGCCGGAACCACACCCCCCACCACGGCGAGCAGGGCGGCACTGAGAGCCAGGCGTCGGTCCAAAGGCAGGCGCATGGGCGCTCCTCAACTGTGGGCTAATGGGCCGGGGATGCGACGCCGCGGTCCGGCCACCCCCGGGACGATCATGACCGCGGACCTGTGATCGTAGTTGCCCCTGGCGGCCGGCCGGCCCACGGGGACTCAGAAGGTGCAGGTGGGAACGGCTTCCAGCCACGCGGCGCCCTTGATGTAAATGTTCGTCATCCACGCCTGGTAGTCGGGCAGGTACGACCAGGCGTCATTGGTGTAGCCGTCGGAGGTCACCGTCTCCGCGTGCTTCTGGCAGGCGACCCGGATCGTCGTGGGACCGGGGAAGGCGTACACCCGCGCGGCCGAGACGGACGGCGCGGCCTTCGTCCAGACGCCGGTGCCCCAGGTCTGGAAGACGTGCCCGGTGACCGGGCCGGTGTTCACGCGGAGCGCCCCGTGGTAGTCGCCGTCCAGCCGGACGTCACTGACCATCAGCTTGGTCCCGGACTGCTTCGCCTCGACCATCTTTCCCGCGCCGAGGTAGATCGCGATGTGGTGCAGGTGCGAGGAGGTGCCCCAGGCCAGCAGGTCGCCCGGCAGCAGCGGGGCGAGGCCCTGGCCGGCGGTGAGGCGTTCGGCGGCGCGGTGCGTGTAGTACTGGGTGTCGGCGGGCCCGTTCAGGATGTCCGAACCCGCTGCGCGGGCGTAGGCGTAGCGGACCAGACCCGAGCAGTCGAAACCGCGCCGTTCGGGATCGTGCTCGCTGGCCGGATCGGTGGGGTCCACCTGCCCGTACGAGGCACCGGGCTGCGGGCCGTGACCGCCGCCCCAGGAGTACCAGACGCCCGCCGCCACTTGTTCGCACGCGGCGGCCACGGCGCTCTCCGCGGCCGCGGAGGCACCCGGGGCGAGCACCCGGCAATCGGCCGCGGCGGCCGAACGCGCCGTGTGAGCGGTGGCGTTGGCGGACGCCCCGAGGAGGAGAACGAACAAGGCGACGAGTGCGCCGATGAGACCGGACCTGCGTGGCATCGCGGGACCCCCGATTCTGTCTTCCCGTGGTGGTGGAACCTCGCCACGCAGCCTGCTGGCACGGGGCCGACCCCGTCGAGGACCTCGCGTCACCCCATGCGGAGAGGCAACGGGCAACCCCGGGGAAACCCCCGCCGATCAGGCCTTCTCGGGGGCCCGCTCACGACCGGGCGCAGCCCCGCGTCCGCGCGGGCACGGGCAGGCCGGGCGCGAGCGCCGCCCGCTCCGCCGGGCCGATCGCCTCCCGCAGCCGGCAGATGTCGGCCAGCCGCGCCCCCGGGTCCGGGTTCCACAGCCGTACGGTCCCGTCGTTGCTGCTGCTCGCCACCGTCCGGCCGTCGGGGGAGAAGGCCACCCCCCACACCGCGTTCGTATGGCCCGCCAGCGCCGCCCGGAGCCGGCGCCCCGCCACGTCCCAGAGCCGTACCGTACGGTCGTTGCCGCTGCTGGCGAGCGTGCGCCCGTCGGGCGAGAAGGCGATGCCCCGGGCCGCGCCGGTGTGCCCGGCCAGCACCGCCACGACCCGTTGCCGCCGCACGTCCCACAGGCGTACGGGACCGTCGTTGCCGCTGCTCGCCAGCGTCCGGCCGTCCGGGCTGAAGGCGACCGCCCGGACCGCGCCCGCGTGGCCGGTGAGCGTGGCCAGCGGGCGCCGCCCGGCCACGTCCCACAGACGTACCGTCAGATCGTCGCCCGCGCTCGCCAGGGTCCGGCCGTCGGGGCTGAACGCCACGTCGTTCGCGAAGTCGGTGTGGCCGGTGAGGATGGCGAGCGGGGCGCGCGCGGCGACGTCCCACAGCCGGACCGTGCCGTCCGAGCCCGCCGAGGCCAGGGTGCGCCCGTCGGGGGCGAAGGCGACCGCGAACACGGTCCCGCCGTGGCCGACGAGGGCGGCGAGCGGGGCGCGCGCGGTGACGTCCCACAGCCGGACCGTGCCGTCCGAGCCCGCCGAGGCCAGGGTGCGCCCGTCGGGGGCGAAGGCGACCGAGAACACCGTCTCGGTGTGCCCCGTCAAGGTGGCCAGAACTCGACGGTGTACGACGTCCCACAACAGCACCGTGTGATCGGCGTCCGCGGTCGCCATCAGCTTCCCGTCCGGGCTGTACGCGGCGTGCCAGATCTCCGTGAACGGGCGCGAGATGAGCGCCGGACCGCGCAGGTCCCAGAGCACCACGGACTGGTCGAAGGCGGCCGTGGCCAGCGTGGTGCCGCCGGGGTCCACGGCCACCGCGAGCACGTAGTCGGTGTGCCCGGCGAACGTCGCCGTCAGCCGCGCCCCGCGCACGTCCCACAGCCGGGTGGTGCCGTCGCCGCCGCCGCTGACGACCGTCGTGCCGTCCGGCGTGTACGCGACGGCGTTGACGTCGTCGCTGTGGCCGGTCAGCGTCGCGGTGGCCCGCCCCCCGGCCACGTCCCACAGCCGTACGGTGCGGTCCACGCCGCCGGTGGCGACCGTCTTGCCGTCGGGGGCGAACGCCGCGCCCAGCACCTCGCCGGTGTGCCCTTCGAGGACGACGAGCTGGCGGGCGCCGGCCGGATCCCACAGCCGTACGGTCTGGTCGGCGCCGGCCGACACCAGCGTCCCGCCGTCCGGCGAGTACGCCAGCGCGTTGACCCGGCCGGTGTGCCCGGTGAGGGAGGCGAGGGCCGCGTGGTCGCCGCCGGCGCTCCACAGCTGGACCGGGCCGTCCACGCCCGCGACGGCGAGCGTGGAGCCGTCGGGCGCGAAGGCCAGGGCCCGGGCACCCGAGGTACGCGCGGGGAGGACCGCGGGGCTCCGCCGGCCGGCGATGTCCCAGAGGTGGACCGGACCGTCCGTCGAGGCCGCCGCGAGGGTCCGGCCGTCGGGGCTGAAGGCGACCGCCCGGACCCGTCCGGTGACGGTGAAGGTCGCGACCGTCCGCCGGTCCGCCACCCGGCGCAGCAGTACCCGCCCGTCCGAACCGCCCGTCGCCAGCAGCCCGTTCCCCGGTCCGCCGTTCCCCGGTCCGCCGTTCCCCGGTCCGCCGTTCCCCGGTCCGCCGGTCCCCGGCCCGAAGGCCACCGCGTTGACCGGCCCGCTGTGCCCGCCCAGCCGGGCCAGGAAGGGCTGCGCCTGGGTACTGAGGAGAGCGCCGCGGGCCTGGGGGGTGTCCTTCGTACGGTAGGCCTCCTCGGCGAGCAGCATCGAGGCCTCGGGCTGACCGGCGGCCAGCGAGGTCGACTGGACGGCCAGCGCCTGCGAACGCGCGACGCGTTCCTGACCGAGGGCGCCCTCCCGCTGCTGGTAGGCGAGAGCGCCGGCGGTCAGGGCCAGCACCAGCAGCGCGACGAGCGCGGCCAGCATCCGCTGCCGTACCCGGACCTGGCGCCCGGCCTGCGCCTGCCGCAGCTCCTGCGCGGCCCGGCTGGCCCGGAGGAAGGCGGCCTCCGGGGGGCCGAGCCGGCTCAGGCCGTCCAGTTCCTCGGCCCAGGAGCGGGCGGTCTCCAGCCGGGTGCCGCGGTAGAGGACCGACGGGTCGCGGCCCTCGCGCTCCCACTCGTCGGCGGCGTGCGTCAGCTGCTGGTGGATCAGCAGCCCCGCCCGGTCGGCGTGGATCCAGCCGTGCAGCCGGGGCCAGGCGTGCAACAGGGCCTCGTGGGTGATCTCGACGGTGTCGCGGTCCACGGTGACCAGCCGGGCCCCGACGAACGCGTCGAGGGCCGCCCCGGCGCGGTCGGTGTCGGCCAGCTGCTCCATCAGGGCGGCCCGGCTCAGCCGGCGCCTGGTGGCCCCCGTGCCGTCGGCGACGTGGACCAGCCGGACCAGGACCCGCCGGATCGTCCGCTGCTCGGCCGGGTACAGGCCGGCGAACACGCTTTCCGCCGTGTGCGCGATCGCCCCCCGGATGCCGCCGGAGTGCTCGTAGCCCGCGACGGTCAGCGTGGCGCCCTCGCGCCGCTGCCAGGTGGCCATCAGCGCGTGCGACACCAGGGGCAGCGCGCCGGAGGGCGCGCCGGGGCCGGAGGCGGGGTCGCCGCGGAGCGACTCGGCCGGCTCCTCGCGCAAGCCCGCGTCGCGCAGCAGCAGCGGGACCAGTCCCGGTTCGAGGGCGAGCCCGGCGAGCTCGGCCGGGAGCGTGATCGACTCCCGCAGCTCCGCGACCGACATCGGCGGCAGCACGAACAGCCCGTCCGTGAACACCTTGGCCAGCTCCGGTAAGTCCAGGCAGTTCCCCGAGAAGTCGGCCCGTACGCCGAGCACCACGACGGCCGGGTCGTGCCGGGTCCGGCCCGGCCGGTCCGCGGCCAGCGCGCAGAGCACCCGTACGAAGGCGCGGCGCTCCTCCTCGTCGGGGCACAGCGTGAACAGCTCCTCGAACTGGTCGACGAGCAGCACGGGCCGGACGCCCGGCGCGGCGCCCGCGTCCGACAGCCGCCGCACGGCGTCGAGGAGGACCTCCGGACGCTCCCGCAACTGGTGCGCGGTGATGCCCAGGTCGCCGTCCAGCACCTTCGCCGCGCTGTTCAGCAGTTCCTGGAAGGGGTGCGCGGTGGGCGTGAACCGTATGACGGGCCACCAGTCGGCGCCCGGCATGGGGAAGCCGCCGCCGCGCCGCAGCGCCGGTACGAGGCCCGCGCTGAGCAGCGAGGACTTGCCGGCACCGGACCCCGCGACGAGCATCAGCGGTCCGCTGCCGATCCGTTCGAAGACGCGCTCGACCAGGGCGGCCGTGGCGCGCTCCCGGCCGAAGAACCAGCCCGCGTCCTGTGGGGTGAACGCCGCCAGTCCCCGGTAGGGGCAGTCCCCGGCCGACTGCGGCGCGGACGGCGGCGGGGCCGGGGCGGCGGACCCGGCAGCGGGCCCGGTGGCGGGCCCCGCGGCGGACCGGGGGCCGGGTACCTCCGTGTCCCGGACCAGCCGCAGGAGTTCGCCGCCCGCGTCCAGCACCTCGTCACAGCGGCGGGCCACATCGACGGTGGGGGGCTTCGCGCCCGTCTCGATCTTGCTGAGGTAGCCCTTGCTGTAGTGCGTGCGCCGCGCCAGATCGGCCAGCGAGAGCCCGCGCCGCGCCCGCAGCCGCCTCAGCCGCGCGGGGAAGGGCAGGGCGGAGCCGTCGGCTGGTTCCGCTGATTCCGCCGGTTCGGCTGATTCCGCTGATTCTTCGTGATGACCGGTGTTCCGTCCGAGGTCCGGATCGCCCACGGCATCCCCCATGGCAAAGCGCGCCCAGGTCGTGAGATGGCAGGCGCCCAGGCTACAGCGGGGGACTGACGGCCGACCACGGACCGGATCCGGTGTGGCGGGAAACGGGAACGCCCCGGAGCCGCGCGCGGGCGGCTCCGGGGACTGTCCGAAGGGGGGGACGGCTACGGCCGGTTGAGGGTGATCGAGTTGATCGGCGTCAGGTCGGCGTAGACACCGGTGCCCTGGGCGATCGGGTTGCCGCAGCCGCGGCCGCCCGAGCCGGTGCACAGGCTGGCGCTGGCGCCGCCGTACTGGTTGTTGAGGACCCAGTGGCGCCCGAACTGGTTCGACAGGTTGTGCGCCCCGTAGGAGTAGTAGATGTTGCTCGGCTTGACGGCCGGGTTCTGGTCCTGCGGGTAGATACAGACCGCCCCGTCCGGGCAGCCGGCCCACACGTCGGCCGGCTGGGCGCCTGCCGTGCCGCTCAGTGCGAAGACGGCGGCGGTCGCTGTCACGAACGCGGCGGCGCCGCGGATCATCGTGCGCATCATGTCCCCCTTGTGGGTTTTGCAGCGGGTTGACGGCTTCAGCCTGCCCCCGCCCGATCCGGGGATCGACGGGTTTCCCGTTGCCCGTCGGCCCCCGGGCCGGGAAACCCCGTGTGACCAGGCGAGCCCCCCGGCCAAGGTCAACGGCGGGGGAGCGGCTCCGTACCTCCCGGGGCGGACGCGGCCCTCAGAGGCGGGCCACGGCCTCCACGAAGCGGTCCACCCCGCCCTCGGTCGCCGTCAGGAACAGGTTCGGCTCGATCAGTTCCAGCTCCATCACCACCGGTGACCCGGCCGTGTCCAGGGCGAGGTCCACCCGCGCGTACAGCAGGGGACCGGCCGCCAGGGCGGTGGCCAGGGCCGTCAGGGCGGCCCGGGCCACCGCCAGTTCGGCCGCGTCGGGGACGTGTCCCACCAGGTCCGGGTGCGGTACGCGCGCGTTGTCCACGCGCCCCGTGTCCGTCAGCACCGGTCCCTTGCGCATGGCGTGGCTGAACTCCCCGCCCAGGAACACGAGCGCCCGTTCGCCGTCCACGATCCGCTCCAGGTACGGCTGGACCATCGCCGTCGCCCCGCCCTCGTGCAGCATCCGTACGTGTGCCTCGGCCGCCCCGCGCTGGGCGGGCGTGTACCGGGCGCTGTCGCGCGCGCCCGCCGACACCGACGGCTTGACGACGATCTCCCCGCCCTCCGTCAGCTCCACCGGCTCGCCCGGTGCGACGAACCGGGTCGGAACCGTCGGGACGCCCGCCGCCGCGAGCTCCGTCAGGTACGTCTTGTCGCCGTTCCAGCGCACGACCTCCGCCGGGTTGTGCAGCGCGGTCACGCCGCCGACGCGGGCGGCCCACGCGAGGAACTCCGCCAGCCGCCCCGGGTAGTCCCAGGTCGAGCGGATGACCACCGCGTCCTGCGCCGCCCAGTCGAACGCCGGGTCGTCCCAGTCGGCCGCCGCCGCGTCCACGCCCCGCTCGCGCAGCGCCGCGATCAGCACCGGGAGCTCCGCGTCCCTCGCCCGCCCGAACGCGTCCGTCGCCAGTGCCACCCGTCGCGCAGCCGCCATCTCCGCCCACCTCCCCAGACACACCCATCACTGCTTGCCTCATACAACGGTCAACCCGCGTCCATGGCAAGCGGCGTTGTTAGCCATTTAGCTAATGTGCTAAACATTGCGCATGTCCGAACAGCATCCACAGGACGGCGAGGCCGGGGTCTTCCGCGCGCTCGCCGACCCGACGCGCCGCCAGATCCTTGAGGACCTCCGGTCCGGCGAGCTGGCGGCGGGCGAGATCGCGGCCCGGTTCTCGATCAGCGCCCCGTCCATCTCCCGCCACCTCGGCGTGCTGAAGGGCGCCGGTCTCGTCGCCGAGCGGCGCGAGGGCAACCGGATCCTCTACTCGCTGGTCGAGGACCGGCTCGCGACGAGCGTGGGCCGGTTCCTGAGCGCGGTCTGCCCCGAGCAGATCGTGCTCAGGCACACCGCATGGCGGCCCGGCGCCGAGCCGGCGGGCACACCCCGGGCGGACGAGGGGCGCGGAGCGTGACCGTCATGAGAGCGCCGAGGCTGGCGAGCGTCATCGAGCGGCGGCTGCTGGTGAACTACCGGGTGGATCCGGACACCGTCGCCCGCCTCCTGCCCGACGGCCTCCGCCCCCAGCTGGTCCGGGGCCACGCCGTCGCCGGCATCTGCCTGCTGCGCCTCGGCTCGGTCCGCCCCTCGTGGGCGCCGGCCGCCGCCGGGCTGCGCAGCGAGAACGCGGCCCACCGGATCTCCGTCGAGCGGGACGGCCCCGACGGGGTCGAGAGCGGCGTGTACATCCCGCGCCGCGACACCGCCTCACTGGTCAACCGCTGGGCGGGCGGCCGCGTCTTCCCCGGCGAACACGGCCGCGCCGACTTCACCGTGCGGGAGACCGAGGACACCGTGCGCGTCGCCTTCGCCACCCGCGACGGCAGCACCGAGGTCGACGTGACGGCCGAGGTCACCGACAGCCTGGAGGGGAGCCTGCTGTTCTCCGGCCTCGAAGAGGCGTCGGCGTTCTTCCGCGACGGCAGCGAGGGCTGGTCGGCGAAGCGGTCGGGCCGGGGCCTGGACGGCATGCGGCTGGAGACCGACGCCTGGCGCGTCGAGCCGGCCCGGATCACCTCGGCCCGCTCCAGCTTCTTCGACGACCCGGAGCGCTTCCCGCCCGGTACGGCCGAGCTGGACTCGGTGCTGGTGATGCGCGACGTACCGGTGCGCTGGCAGCCGCTGCCCGAGCTGCCGACGACCGACTGACCGCCGCCCTACTGCCCGGCGCCCCTGCCCGGCGCCCCCTGAGTGCCTGTTTCTGGTCCCGTGCCGTGCAGGTCAGCGGGGAAGAGTAGGAGTACAGACGAAGGCCTCCCGTTCGCGGAACGGTCACGGTGACGCTTCCGTGAACGGAACTCCTGGTCGGACTACGGATCACAGGGCCGAGTTCGGGGACGGGCAGCGGCTGGTCGGTGGATCGCGGCGCGGTATGACGGTGTGTCTGTCGGACCGCACCGGGTGGGTGTGGCTTGATCGTCGGGCGGTCCCGGCAGGGGCCTGAGTAGCAACCGACGTCGGTGGCACGCCCTGAGTGCCGCGCTCTCTGTTGAGGAGTCCCGCATCGTGAGACCGACCCTGCAGCATGCCGTTTTCCAGCGACGTGATGCCAAAGCCGCTGGTGAGCGGCCGCGACGCCCGGCCCGGCGTGCTGCCGTCCTGCTCGCCACGGTGGCGCTGCCGGCGGCCCTGGTGGTGCCCACGGCCACGCCCGCTGCTGCGGCGGTGCCCGTGACCGTCACCTTCAACGCGGGCGCCAACCAGCCCTTCACCGTCCCGGCCGGCGTCACCCAACTGACCGTCACCGCCACAGGCGCCGCGGGCCAGAACGGAACCAACGGCGGCACAGGCGGCAACGGCGCCACCGTCACCGGCACCGTCCCCGCCACCCCGGGCAACACCCTGTTCGTGAACGTCAACACCGGCGGCGGCACAGTCACCGGGATCGCCGCGGGCGGTGTCGGCGGCGGTTCCAGCGACGTCCGCACCTGCAGCTCGGCCAACGTCAGCTGTGTCCTGACCGGCAGCCCCGGCACCGACCCCCGCCTCATCGTCGCGGGCGGCGGCGGAGGCGGCGGCCACGGCGGTTTCACCATTTCCGGGCCTGAGTCCACCGGCGGAGACGCCGGAGACACCGGCCAGCCCGGCGGCGACCGACCGCAAGGCGGCGTCGGCGGCGGCGGAGGTACTCAGACCACCGGAGGCACCGGCGGAGCCACATGCCCGCCGAACCCATCCACCGCCGGCACCAACGGTGCGGCCGGCGCCGCCGGCACCGGCGGGAGCGGCTTCGGGGGAGGCGGCGGAGGCGGCGGCTGGTTCGGAGGCGGCGGAGGCGGCGGCTGCAACGCCATCGCCTCCAATGGCACGCTGGGTTCCGGTGGTGGCGGCGGTGGGTCGAACCTCGTCCCGTCGGGAGCCACCTCCGGACCCGCAGCGGGAGCGGCCCAGGTGACCATCACCTACGAGCCGGTCCCCACCTGCGCAAACGCCACGCCGACCATCACCGGCACCAACGGCCCCAACATCCTGGTCGGCACTCCCGGCGATGACGTGATCTTCGCTCTCGGCGGCAGCGATGTGGTCGACGGCCGCGGTGGCAACGACATCATCTGCGGCGGCGACGGCAGCGACTCGTTGTCCGGCGGTGACGGAAACGACCGCATCGAGGGTGGCAACGACGCCGACAGCCTGAACGGCGGCAACGGCAACGACGCCCTCTTCGGCGGTCCCGGCAACGACGCCCTCTTCGGCGGTCCCGGTACCAACACCAACGACGGCGGCACCGGCGCCAACGCCTGCTTCAACCCCTCCACCGGACCCGGCTGCTTCTGACCCACCCCACACGCCGCCGACGTGATCGACGGACATCAGAAACGGGCCCCGGCACCTCCCTCGTCGCGGCGGCGACCAACGCACGAGGCCCGTTTCAACGTTTTGTCCCTCCGAGGAGAGTAAGCCTGCTCTCACGTGGAGCCGTCTCCCGGGACAGGCGTACCGCAGTGAAGTACCGCAACACGGCAGCCGCCCCCGACCTGGGCATGTTGCGTGACATCAGTAGCTGACATCAACAGAGGCGTACAACCGCGCACCGTGGCACGTCTGTGGTCGGTGGACGAGCCGACAGATCCCAGCAGGCGAGGGGTTCGTGATGGTGCAGCACGCGCCTGGGATCAGGCGCAGGCACTCACGGCTTGACAGACCGCATTAGGAATCAGTGCGACGGGACACCTGGTCGCTCCACCCGCAGTCACTCCACGAGTTCCGTTCGCGGAAGCGTCACCGTGACCGTTCCGCGAACGGGAGGCCTTCGTCTGTACTCCCGCTCTTCCCCGCTGACCTGCACGGCACGGGATCAGAAACAGGCACTGCCCGGCGCCGCCGACCGGCGCCTCGCCGACCGGCGGCGCGCCGCCCGGCGGGACCGGCTTCGGGCGGTTGTTACCGTTGCGGCCATGGCCCCCTCCCTTCCGACCCCGGCGGAAATCCGCGCCCTGCACGAACGCCACGCGCCCTCGCCCGAGGCCCTGGAGCTCGTCCACACCCACTGCGAGATCGTCTGGCAGATCGCGCAGCAGCTCCTCGCGCGGTACTCCGGCGACGGCGGGATCGACCGCGATCTCGTACGGGCCGGATGCCTCCTGCACGACATCGGCGTGTACCGGCTCTACGACGCCAACGGGACCATGGACCACGGGAATTACATCCGGCACGGAATCCTCGGTCACGACATCCTGAAGGCCGAGGGGCTGCCCGAGGAGATCTGCCGGTTCTGCTCCTGCCACACCGGCGTGGGCCTCACCCGCCGCGATGTGGAGTTGCAGGGGCTCCCGTTGCCGCCCGCCGACTATGTCGCGATCACGCCGGAGGAGCAGATCGTGATGTACGCCGACAAGTTCCACAGCAAGTCCACGCCCCCGCGGTTCCACCTGCCGGACACCTACGCCGCCTACGTCGCCCGGTTCGGCGCCGACAAGGCGGATCTCTTCCGGCTGCTCAGGAAGACCTTCGGGGACCCGGACCTGACCGCCCTGGCGGCGCGGTACGGGCACCCGCTGCGCTGACCGGACACCGGGCGAGCAGGCGCGCTGCTCAGCCGGCCGGCCGTACGGGGAGCAGCCGCGGGCGCTTGGCGGTGCGGCCGTCGCCGGACGAACGCCCGCGCAGCCGCCTGCCGACCCAGGGGCCGGCGAAGGAGGCGGCCCACCGGAGTTCGCCCGCGGCGCCCCGCCAGCCGGTGGGAAGGGACACCGGCGGCCCGGGAAGGGGCCGGGTCCAGGAGTCGTCGCTGCCGGGCACGGCCAGCGCGTGCGCCAGGGCGGCGGCGATCCGGTCGTGGCCGAGGGGGGCGGCGTGCAGCCGGTCCGGGCTCCACAGCCGGGGGTCGGTGACCACCGGGTGGTGGGCGGTCTCGGCGACCGCCACGCCGTGCCGGCGCGCCGCCCGCAGGACGCGCTCGTTCAGCGCGGCGACCCGGGGGCTCAGCGGGCGGGCGAGCGGGGTCATCCGGGCGACGTCGGGAAAGGTGACGGTCGCGACGCGGACCCCCTGTGCCGTGAGCGCCGCGAACACCGCCTCCAGGTGACCGGCGACCTCATCGGCGTCGAACCCGGGGCGCAGCAGGTCGTTGACCCCGGCGACCACCGTCGCCAGGTCGGGGCGCAGGGCGAGGGCCGGCGCCAGCTGCTCCTCGTGGACGTGCCGCGCGAGGCGGCCCCGTACGGCCAGATTGGCGTACCGCAGGCCCGGGTTGTGCGGGGCGAGGCGCTCGGCGAGCCGGTCGGCGAACCCGCGCAGGCCGACGGCGTCGTCGCCGTCACCGACCCCTTCGGTCTGGCTGTCTCCCAGCGCCACGTACCGCAGGAACCGCTGCTCAGCGCTGCTCACGGGCTGCCTTCCGCTCGCGCAGGACGGTGATCGCGCGGGCGCACCAGTCACGGTTGCCCTCCTCGAAGGCGAGGCCGCGCAGGCAGGTCAGGTACGGGCCGACGCGCTCGCCGTGGCGCAGGAACTCCTCCTCGTCGCGTTCGCCGCGCATCGTGCGCAGCAGCCGCTCGAACAGTTCGATCTTGCCCTCGGCGAAGGCGGCGCGATCGGCGAGCTGGCCGATCAGCCCGTCGGTGTCCACGTGGTCGGCGGCCTGGACCTTGACGAACAGGTCGTCGCGTATGAAGGAGGGCTTGGCGGCGCTCGCGGTGAACCGCTCCAGCTCGGCCAGCCCGGCGGCGGTGACCTCGAACAGCCGCTTGTTGGGCCGGGTGTCCTGGACCACCTCACGGCCCACGATCAGGCCGTCGCCCTCCAGCCGGGTCAGCTCGGCGTACAGCTGCTGCGGCTGCGCGTGCCAGAAGTTGGCCACGCCGAGACCGAAGGACTTGGCCAGCTGGTAGCCGCTGAGTTCCTCGTCCAGCAGCGCCGCGAGTACCGCGTGTTTCAGGGCCACGGCGGTGGCTCCTTTCCGGCTCTGTCCACGCACATGGTCCCCATGATAGTCATGGATATGACTAGTCACCATCATGACTATGGAGGAGAAGCCGTGAGCACAGCAGACCGTTTCCGTGCCGCCGTCGACAGCCGGGACCTCGCCGCCCTGGACGGCCTGTTCACCGAGGACATCAGCTTCTACAGCCCCGTGAAGTTCACGCCCTTCGAGGGCAAGCCGATGGTGCTGGGGCTCTTCGGGGTGCTGCTGCGGGTCTTCGAGGACATCCGCTACATCGGGCAGTACGACGGCGCCGCCGAGACCAGCGCCGACGGCGCCGTGGCCCCGTCGGCGGTCCTGCCCTTCCGCGCCACCGTCAACGGCAAGCAGATCCACGGCATCGACCTGCTGCACTTCGACGACGAGGGCCGCATCAAGGAGTTCACGGTGATGGTGCGCCCCCAGTCCGCCGTCCAGGCCCTGGGGGAGGCGGTCCTCACCGGCCTGACGGCCGACGGCCTGGTCCCGGCCCCGCCCGCCGGCTGACCGCGGCCCCGCCCGCCGGCTGACCCCGGGGCCCGGGCGGGGGCTGACCGCGGCTCAGCCCGCAGGCTGCCAGTCGGGGTCGCGGCCGGTCGCCGCCAGCAGGACCTCGAAGCGCGAGGCGTCCGCCGCGGCCGGCTTCGGCTCGCCGAACAGCCCCGCCTCCCGGGCGAACGGCGCGAGCCGGTCGATGACCCCGGACAGCACCTCCACCCCCGCCGGGTCCGGCGTGAACCGCTGCCCCGAGGCCCGCGCCAGGTCCCATCCGTGCACGGTCAGGTCCAGCAGCACGATCGTCCCGACCAGGCGGGCGGGCTGGTCCATGGCGCCCGTCGTCCCCTCCTCGGCCCCGGGCTCGGCCCAGGCCGCGACCAGCCGGTCCGCCTGCCCGGCGAACCGGTCCCGCCACTCGGGGTCCCCCTTCAGGTGCTCCGGCTCCTTCTCGAAGGCGCTGGGCTCCTTCCGGGCGAGCCGCTCGAAGTTGACCATGACGTCGAAGAGGTGCTCCACCAACCCCCGGACGTCGTACCCGGAGCACGGCGTCGGATCGCCGAGCCGCTCCTCCCGTACGGTCCGTACCACGGGCACCGCCCGCGCGGCGGCCGCGCCGAGGAGGGAGCTGATGCTGCTGTCGTCCATGCCCCCACCGTAGGTCCCCGGCCCGCGCGGGCCGGGGACGCGGCGACCGCGTGTCAGACCGGGTCAGACCATGTCAGACCCGGCGACTACCGTGGCGGCATGGAGACGCGCGTACGACTCGAACCCTGGGCCGAGGACGACTTCTGGCTGCTGCCGCGCAAGAACGAGCCGGTCATGACCGAGCACCTCGGCGGCCCGGAAACCGATGCCAAACTCCACGAACGGCACCGGCGGTACCTGGCCATGAGCGCCCGGGAGCCCGCCGCCGGGCGGATGTTCCGGGTCGTCGCCGAGGGCGAGACCGTGGGCTCGATCGGCTTCTGGGAGCGGGTCTGGCAGGACGAGGAGGTCTACGAGACCGGCTGGGGCATCCTCCCCGAGTTCCAGGGCCGCGGCCTCGCCGCGCGGGCCGCCCGCGCGCTCATCACCCACGCGGGCACCCACGGCACGCGCCGCCACCTGCACGCCTTCCCCTCCGTCGAGCACGCGGCGTCAAACGGCGTCTGCCGCGCCGCCGGCTTCTTGCTCCTCGGCGAGGCCCGGTTCGAGTACCCGCCGGGCCACTGGCACACCAGCAACGACTGGCGGGCGGTCCTGGGCGGCCTCTGACGCCCGCGCCGTACGCTCCCGAAACCCGCCGCCGTGCGGCCTTCGGGGGAACATGAGCCGCGACGCGTGGGCCGGGCGGCCGCGCGTGGTACCTCCTGGGGAACACACCTCGGAGGTGCGGCCGCACATGACCCGACGCATCGTGGCGAGGCCGGTACGCCGGGCAGCGCGCCCGCGCGGACGACCGGGCCCGGGCATCCGCGCCCGGCGGGCCCCGGCGGTGTCACCACTGCTGCGCACGGCCGCCGCCCACGCCTGGCGGCTCCTGGTCGTCGGCGCGGCCGTGTACGCGGTGTTCGCCGCCCTGGGCAAGTTCCACGAGCTGGCGGTCGCCGTCTTCCTCGGCCTGGTGGTGACGGCCATGCTCCGCCCGGTGGCCGATCTGCTCAACCGGTTCATGCCCCGCCCGCCGGCCGTGGCCTGCGCGCTCGTCGGCAGCGGCGTGCTCGTCCTGGGCGCGCTGGCCCTCGTCGGGGAGGCCGTCGCGGGGGAGTGGTCCTCGCTGGTGACCGAGTTCCGCGACGGCCTCGGACGGATCCAGCGGTGGCTGGAGAAACCGCCGTTCCGCCTGGACCCCGGGCTGCTGACCGACCTGCGGGCCAAGACCGGCGGCTACCTGTCGTCCCATCGCGCGACCCTGCTGGACACCGCCCTCAGCGGGGCGGGCCAGGTGCTGGCGGTCTTCACGGTGGCCGCCCTGGCCCTGTTCTGCTCGGTCTTCTTCATCCACTCGGGCGACCGGCAGTGGAGCTGGTTCTGCGCGCAGCTGCCCCCGCGCACGGCGGAGCGGTTGACGGTCGCCGGGACGGCGGCGTGGCGCACCTTCACCGGCTACACCCACGGCATCGTGCTGGTCGCCGCCACCAACGCGATCCTGGTGGGGCTCGCGCTCTTCCTGCTCGGAGTGCCGCTCGCCGTACCGCTCGCGCTGCTGGAGTTCTTCGCCGCGTTCATCCCGCTCATCGGCTCCCCGGTCGCCCTCGCCGTGGCCACCGTGGTGGCCCTGGCCTCCCGGGGCCCGGTCGTGGCGATCCTGGTGATCGCCCTGATCGTCGTCATCGGACAGCTTGAGGGGCACCTGCTGCACCCCCTCGTGATGAGCTGGGCCGTACGGCTGCACCCGGTGGTGGTGGCGCTGTCGGTGATCGGCGGGGCCATCGCCGCCGGGGTGGTGGGCGCCCTGGTCGCGGTCCCGTTCGTGTCGGTGCTCTGGTCCGTACGCCAGGCCCTGCGCTCCCACCCGGACTGACGGCGGCCCGGCGCGGCCGGCTCATGGCGCGGACCGGACGTCCGCGTAGGGGCCCAGGTACCCGAACGCCCCCGAGACGACGCGGTACAGGTGGGCGATCCGGTCCCCGGCCAGCGTGTGCGTGGTCGAGTCGAAGCCCAGCGGCTTGGCCAGGCCCTGGTGCGCGACCCGGAAGATCCGGCGGGACAGGCCCGGCCGGTCCCGGCCCTCGCCCGCGAGGCCCGTCAGCGCGGTGGCCACCAGACCCACCACGTCGTAGGCCTCGGTGGCCCAACGGGCGGGCGGTTCCCCGTACGCGGCCCGGTGCGCGGCGACGAAAGCGGCGCAGCCGGGCACGGACAGCGGGTCGGTGAAGAAGGCGGCGAACAGCCAGCCCGCCGCGGCCGGACCGGCGGCCGTGAGGAAGGCGGGCTCCATCGCCTCCCCGATCCCGAGGCGCGGGCCCTTGAACCCGGCGTCCGCGAGGGCCCGTGCCAGCAGGGCGGCCCGCTCCGGCGAGGTCCCCGCGAACACGACGGCCCCCGCGCGCGCCCGCGTCAGGTCGCGGACGGCCCCGGCGAAGTCGGAGCCGCCCGCCGGGATCCGGTGCACGCTCGTGGTGCCCTGCGACGGCGGGCTCTGCTGGAGGGCCCGGGTGAGCCGCCAGGCGGGCTCGCCGTCCGCGCTGTCCTCCACCACGGCCGTACGGCTCACCGGCTCCACGCGGGAGAGGTAGTGCAGCACCGGGAGCGCGATCCCGTCGGCGGACGCCCGGGTGTCGACCAGCGTCCGCCACTGCGACTGGAAGGGCTGGGCGCTGTTCAACGACACCAGGACCAGGGTGAGATCCGCGGTCAGGCAGGCGCCGGCCAGCCCCGGTACGGCCCCGTCCCAGGTGGGGCCCACGATCGCGAGCACCGCGGGATCGGCGATCAGCTCCTTCGCGGCCGCCGCCGCGCGCGCCTCGTCGCCGCCGTCGTCGGCGGTGCGCAGGGCCAGCCGGAAGACGGCGTCCGCACGGGCGTTGTGCTGGTCCACGGCCAGCCGCAGGCCCCGCTCGTGGGCCCGGCCGGTCCGCGCTCCGGGCCCGGACAGGTCGGCCTGGAGGGCGAGACCGAGCGTGGGCCGCTCCCCGGCGGGCGGCGGCGGGGAGCCGCGCCGCCCGCCGCGGGTGGCGAACCAGCCGGCCGGCCCGCCGGTGGCGACGAGCATCCCGGCGCCGGCGATCAGCCTCCGGCGGGTGAGGGGCCGGGCGCCGGCCGGCTGTGCGTCCAGCCGGGTGGGCTCCGGGGCGGGCAGTTCCAGCGCGTGCGTGGACCGCTCGGCGATCAGCCGTGCCAGCGGCCCCGGCAACCACTCCCCGCCACCGCCCGGGGCGTCCGAGCCGTACGGGACGTCGCCGAGCAGGGCGCGCAGGCGCGCCGGGGCCGGGCGTCCGGCCGGGTTCCTGGCCAGGCAGGCCGTGACCGCCGGGAGCAGCTCGGGCGGGACGGCCGCGAGGTCCGGCTCGTCGTGGACGGTACGGAAGACCACCGCGGCCGCGTGTCCGCCGCCGAAGGGGCCGCGGCCGGTCGCCGCGTACACCAGGACGCAGCCGAGGGAGAACACGTCGCTCTCCGGCCCCGGCGCCGGGCCGCCCGCCCGGGCCTGCTCCGGGGCCAGGTACCCGGGGGTGCCGACGACCGCGTCCACGGCCGTCAGGGTCACCGCCCCCGCCGCCCGCGCGATCCCGAAGTCGATCAGCCGGGGCCCGTCCGGGGCGAGCAGGATGTTGCCCGGCTTGACGTCGCGGTGGACCAGCCCCGCGGCGTGCACCTCCGCCAGGGCCTCGGCGAGCCGCGCCCCCAGCGTCCGTACCGCGGCCACCGGCAGCGGACCGTACCCGGCCACCGCCTCGGACAGCGCGGGCCCCGGCACGAACGGGGTCGCGAGCCAGGGTTCGCGCGCCCGCGGGTCGGCGGCCACCACCGGGACCACCCAGCGCCCCGACAGCCGCCCGGCCGCCTCCGCCTCGCGCCGGAACCGCTCCCGGAAGGCCGGGTCCGCCGCGTGGTCGGCGCGGATCACCTTGACCGCCAGCAGGACCCCGGCCGGCGACCGGCCCAGGTACACGGTGCCCATGCCGCCCGAGCCGAGGCGCCCCAGCAGCCGGTGACCCCCGACCGCCGACGGGTCGGACGGGAGGAGGGGACGCATCCGCCGCTACCCCGCCGGGAGTTCGGCGGCCCGGCCCACGTAGCGCAGCCGGCCGCCCTCCACCCGGTGCAGGAAGAAGAGGTTGCCCTTGACCACCCGCTGGTCGTCGAAGGCGTACTCCTTCGTCAGACCGCGGAAGGTGCCCTGCCCCAGGGCCGCCAGCAGCTCGGCGCGCGACGGCCGGCCGCCCCCGCGCACGGCCGTCACCAGTCGGTCGACGACCAGGTTCGCCACGTCGTGGGCCTCCGCCGTCCAGAACCCCGGGGCCGAGCCGTACGCCGCCCGGTGCGCGCGGGCCAGCCCGGCGACCTCGGGCGCCTCCGGGCCGATGTACGGGGCGAGGAACTGCCAGCCCTCGGCCGCCGGTCCGGCGGCGGTGAGGAACTCCGGCCCGATGGCGGCGAAATCGGCGGCCCGCGCCCCCCGGAACCCGGCGGCGGCCAGCAGCCCGGCCACCTTGGCGGCGCCGGCCGGGGTGCCCGTGTAGAAGAGCCCGTCCAGGCGCTGGGCGAGCAGGTCCGCGACGACCGGATCCAGGTCCGCCTCGCCGGGGCCGCGCGGGACCACCCTCGGGTACAGCGTGGCGTCCGCCGCGAAGAGGCCGAGGGTGCGCGCCAGGTGCACGGAGGCCTGCCAGCCCTCCGCGTCCCCGTCGCGGTCGCAGAGGATGCCCAGGCGGCGCGCGCCCTGCGCCTTCGCCAGCGACATGTTGACGGCGGAGCCCTGGCCCAGCGAGAGCGGGGAAGCCTGGAAGAAGCTGCGCCGGTCGGCCACGCCGAAGCTGACGGCCAGCGCCGACACGGTCAGTAGCGCCAGCGCCGCCTCCCCGTACGGCTCCAGAGCGGGCATCACCGAGGCGTTCCCCGTCGGACCGACCACCGCGATCACGTCGGGGTCGCCGATGAGCGTGGCCGCGGCGGCCGCCGAACGGTCCGCCCTCCCGGCGTCGTCGGCGGTGGCGACGCTCAGCGTGAAGGGCTTGTCGGACCGCGCGTTGAAGGCGTCGACGGCCAGCCGGACCCCCCGCTCCTGCGCCTGCCCGGCGGCCTTCTGCGGGCCGGAGAGGTCACCGTGCACGCCGATGACCCACGACCGGGCCACAGGTCCCGCGGCGGGCGCGCGCTTCCCGTCGTCCCGCAGCGCCAGCCAGCCGGCGAGGCCGCCGCCGGCCGCGAGCACCGCGCCGCCCGAGGCGAGCGCCAGGAAACGCCTGCGCGACGGCGCCCCGGCGGCGCGTTCCGCCTCCCGATCGGCGACGGTCTCCTCGATGCCGGGCAGCGCGAGCAGCGCGGCGGCGCGTTCGGCGATCGTGGCGACGACCGGATCGGGCAGCCAGCCGGTGCCCGCGCCCGGGGCGTCCTCGGTCAGCGACTCCTCCAGCTCCCGGGTGCCGGGCCGGATGTCGGGGTGCTTGGCGAGGCAGGTCCGCAGCAGCGCGGTCAGTTCGGGGTCGGCGAGCACCTCCGGGCCGAACTCCGGCTCGTCGTGGACGGTGCGGAAGAGGATCGCGTCCACGGCACCGGTCCCGAACGGCAGCCGCCCGGAGGCCGCGTACGCCAGCAGGCAGCCCAGCGAGAACACGTCGCCCGCCGGCTCGGCGGCGCGGCCGACGGCCTGCTCGGGCGAGAGGAAACCGGGGGTGCCGAGGATGACGTCCGCGGAGGTCAGGGCGGTGTGCTCGCCGCCCCGCGCGATCCCGAAGTCGATCAGCCGGGGGCCGTCCATGCCGAGCAGCACGTTGCCCGGCTTGACGTCCCGGTGCACCAGACCCTGCTCGTGCATCACCCCGAGGGCCCTGGCCAAGGCCTTGCCGAGGAGGCGTACGGCGCGCGGCGGGAGCGGCCCGTGCGCGGCGACGGCCTCGGCGAGGGACGGGCCGGGCACGAACGAGGTCGCAAGCCACGGCGCGGGCGCGTCCGGGTCGGAGCCGGTGACCCGCACCGCCCAGGGACTGTCCACCCGGGCGGCGATCGAGGCCTCACGGCGGAACCGGGCCCGGAAGTCGTCCTCGTCGGCGTACTCCGCGCGGATCACCTTGACGGCGGCGAGCGCCCCGTCGTCCGTACGCCCGAGGTAGACGACGCCCATGCCGCCCGCCCCGAGCCGCCCCAGCAGGCGGTACCCGGCGATCCGGGACGGGTCCGAGGGCTCCAGCCGCTCCATCAGACGCCCCCCTTGGCGAGTGCCAGCTTGGCCTGGAGCATCAGCCGGCTCGTGCCCTGGACGGCCAGAGCGTCGATCTCCTGCTTGGTGAAGCCCGCCGCGCCCTTGCCGGCGACGGCGACCGTCACCGGCCCGAACTGCGCCTGGTACCAGACGTACCGGTACGGGCCGCCGTCGGCCTCGCTCAGGTACTCGCCGAACTCGTTGAAGGCGTCCTCGGTCCAGCCGTTGAGCTGCTCGCCCAGGTAGAAGGAGGCCCCCAGCAGGTTGTTGATCTCCTCGCCGTCGCTCAGAACCTGGTGGGGGCAGCGCAGGACCTCCTCCATGGCGTGCGCCGTCTCCCAGCCGGATTCCGCGCGGTCGCGGTGGACGGTCACGGTGGAGGTGAGCTTCACCCGGCCCCGGCCGCCCTCGGCCGGGAGGTGGAAGTGCCGGGTGACGGTCGCAAGGACGTCCTCGGGCAGGCCGGAGGTCTGCCAGACGCAGCCCTGGTCGAGCACCGGCCAGCGGCCGGGGGCGCTCTCGAAGGGGGAGCTGCGGACGACGCCGGGCCCGAAGGCCTCCGGCTCGACGGAGATCCGCTCCAGCAGCGCGCGGGCCCCGGCGGCGTCCTTCGGCTGCTTGGCCTCGTCCAGCTCGGGCACGAGGGGCACCCCGGAGGCGCCGGTCGTCCCGGGCACGGGAGCCGCGGCCGCACCGCTCCCGGCGGACGGGGACGCGGGCGGCGAGGCGCCCGCGCCGTCCCGTGCGTCGCCGCCCCCCGCCGAGCAGCCGGCGAGCACGAGCAACCCCGCCGCGACGCAGCCGCCGACGCGCAGCGCGAAACGGTCCGCATACCGCCCAGGTCCCCCCACGCGGGCGATCGTACTCCGCGCCCGGCGCCCGTGAAGTGCCTTACCGCAAAGGTGGGTTGGGGATTGCCCGGCGCATCGCTACGGCCGGTCCGCCAGCCGCTCGCGCAGTTCCTCCACGTCGGCCAGGAACCACGTCTGGCGCCCGCGGTTGCACTCGCGGACGAAGTCCCGCAGCGCCGAACTGGCTTCCGTGTGACGGGAGATGTCACCGATGACCGCCATCCCCAGGCGGTACTGGACGAACTTCTGGACGATGTCGCCGGCGACGCGCGTACGCAGCCGGAAGAACGCGTCGTCGAACCGTTCGGCCGGCACGACCACCCACTCGGCGCCCTGGTACCCGGCGTTCCCGATCAGGTCCAGGACCTCGCGCTCGCCACGGATGGGCTCGCCCTCGGCGGCGCACATCAGGACCGGGACGTCGTGGATCTTCTCCAGGATGCTCATGCGCGCCAGGCTAGTTCCGCTCCCCGGTGAAGTCGACGCGAATACCGGGGCCGCCCCGCCGGGTCCCTCAGTCGCGCCGGCCCCTGGCCAGGGTCAGCGCCAGACTCACGGCCGTCCCCAGGACCACGGCCCACCAGACGAATTCCAGCGGGCCCAGCCCGGCAGCCTCGGTGCCGTCCCGCCAGACGCAGGTGACGTCCGGCGGGAAGTAGTCGCGCCGCACCGTGAAGGGGCCGCCCGGTCCGACGAACCCGTGCGCGCAGCGCTCGTCCTGCTCCGAAACCGAGACGAAGCACAGGGCCCACACGAGCGCCGCCACACCGGCCCACACGGTGAACGCCGTCCAGCTCCGCTCCCTCGCGCCGCCCCGGTCCGCCGTGCTGGATTGGGTGTTCATGTCATCAGGCACAGTGAATGATCACACGGGCGTACTTCCCTGGGAGTACGCCCGATCGCCCCGCCCGGCGGACGACGCCGGCGCCCGCGCGCGTCTAGCGTGGCCGCATGGCGGAGCGGCGGCGGCACTGGGCGGAGCGGGCGGAGCGTGCGGCGCTGGCGGGGGAGCGCGGCGGGCTGCCGTGGCGGTCCTCGCTGCTGGTGGCCGTCATCGCCCAGGTCGGCAGCGGCTGGGCCGGCCAGCTCCAGCCCGGCCGGGAGCCGCTCGGAGTGGCCGGCCGGCTCCTGCTGCTCCTCGGCCCCGCCCTGCTGCTCCTGCGCCACCGCCATCCGGTGGCCGTCCTCTACGGCGTCTGCGCCGTCACCCTGGTCTACCTCGCCGGCGGCTACCCCTACGGCCCCGTCTTCCTCTGCGTGGCCCTGGCCCTGCTGAGCGCCGTCCTCGCCGGGCACCGGTACGCCGCCTGGACCGCGGCGGGCCTGCTCTGGGCCGGGCACCTGCTGATCGGCCACTGGCTGTACCGGTGGCTGCCGCCCGCCGGCGACGGCCCGGCGGCCTGGGGGACCGAGGGCGGGGTCACCGCCTGGGTGATCGCCGTACTGGCCGCCTCCGAGGTGGTCCGGGTGCGCCGGGAGCAGTGGGCCCGCGACCGGGCCGAGCGGGCGGCGGCCGAGCGCCGCCGGGTGGACGAGGAGCGGCTGCGCATCGCCCGCGAGCTGCACGACGTACTGGCCCACAGCATCTCCGTCATCAACGTCCAGGCGGGCGTGGGCCTGGCCCTCCTCGACACGGACCCCGAGCAGGCCCGTACCGCCCTCAGCACCATCAAGGAGGCCAGCAAGGAGGCCCTCGGCGAGGTCCGGCAGGTCCTCGACACCCTGCGCGCCCCGGGCGAGGCGCCCCGCACCCCCGCGCCCGGTCTCGACCGGCTCTCCGAGCTCGTCGCCCAGGCCGCCTCCGCCGGGCTCACCGTCCGCGTGGAGGGGGAATCCGGCGGCCGGGGCCTGCCCCCGGGCACCGACCTCGCCGCGTTCCGGATCGTCCAGGAGGCCCTCACCAACGTGGTGCGCCACTCCGGCTCCCGCACCGCCCGGGTCCGCGTCACCCGCTCGCCCGGCCTGCTGGAACTCCGCGTCGACGACGACGGGCCCGCCACCGCCGAGGACGCCGGGGGCACCGGCAGCGGGCTCATCGGGATGCGCGAGCGGGCCTCGGCCCTCGGTGGCACCATCGAAGCCGGCCCCCGCCCGGACGGCGGTTTCCGGGTCCTGGCCCTGCTGCCCCTCGGGGGCACCGCACCGCAGGAGGGCGCGTGATCCGCGTACTGCTCGCCGACGACCAGCAACTGGTCCGGGCCGGTTTCCGGGCGCTCCTCGACGCGCAGCCCGACATCGAGGTGGCGGGCGAGGCCGCCGACGGCGCCGAGGCCCTGCGCCTGGTCCGCGCCCTGCGCCCGGACATCGCCCTCATGGACATCCGGATGCCCGGGCTCGACGGTCTGGCCGCCACCCGCGCGATCACCGGGGACGCCGCGCTGACCTCGGTCAAGGTCGTCATGCTGACCACCTTCGACCTCGACGAGTACGTCTTCGAGGCGATCCGCTCCGGCGCCTGCGGTTTCCTCGTCAAGGACACGGAACCGGAGGAACTGCTGCGCGCGGTACGGGCGGTGGTCGCGGGAGACGCCCTGCTCTCGCCCGGGGTGACGCGCCGGCTGATCGCCGAGTTCGCGGCCCGCTCGAAGGCCCCCGCGGCCGCGGCCGGGCTGGAACGGCTGACCGACCGGGAGCGCGAGGTGATGGCCCTGGTGGGCATGGGGATGTCCAACGAGGAGATCGCCCGCCGCCTGGTGGTCAGCCCGCTGACCGCGAAGACGCACGTCAGCCGGACGATGATCAAGCTCGGCGCCCGGGACCGGGCCCAACTGGTGGTGCTGGCGTACGAGTCCGGGCTGGTGCGCCCCGGCTGGCTCGGCTGATCGCCAGGCGCCTACTCCCGCGGAAGTACGCGTGGTGCCGCCGGCCGTAGGACGACCCGGACCCCCTCCCGGAGCGAGTCTCGTGATGACGGAGCACACCGCTCCACACCACTTCGCACCGCTTCACCACTTCACCGCTTCCGAGGAGCTGACCGAGATGAACACCCTGGCGTACGACGGGCCCGGCCCGTGGATCCTCTTCCTCCCGCTGGTCTGGGCGGCGGTCGTCGTCACCGTCGTCACCGCCCTGCGCCGCACGGTGTGGCGCGGCGGCCGCGGCCCGCGCGGCCCGTGGGCCGTGCCGCGCGGCCCGCAGGGCCCGTACGGGGCGCAGGGCGAGAACGCGCCGATCGCGATCCTCGGCCGGCGCTTCGCCACCGGCGAGATCGACGAGGACGAGTACTGGCGCCGGCTGTCGGTCCTGGACGAACAGTTCGGCCGCCCCTTCCCGGGGGAGAAGGGAAGCGCCGGCTGAGCCGACCGGATCCGGGCGGCCCCCGCCGGGGCACGGCACCCCGGCGGGGGCCGCCCGCTGCCACATGATGGGCGGATGTCCGAGACCCACAGCGAGGGACGTGCCATGACCGCAGCCAGGGAGCTGTTCGACATCCCCGACGGGATCGCCTACTTCAACACGGCCAGCGTGGCGCCGACCCTGCGGGCGGGGGTGGCGGCCGGGGCCGAGGCCCTGCGGTGGCGGGCGCAGCCCTGGCGGATCGGCGGCGCCGACTGGTTCAGCGGCGCGGAGGAGCGCCGGCGGCTGTTCGCCGGGCTGATCGGTGCCACGGCCGAGGACATCGCCCTGGTGCCGGCGACCAGTTACGGCCTCGCGGTCGCGGCCGCCAACCTGTCCGCGCCGGCCGGCGGCCGGGTCCTCGTACTCGACGGGGAATACCCGTCCGGGATCTACACCTGGCGGCGCTTCGCGGAGCGCACGGGTGCCACGATCCTCACCGTCGGGCGAGCGGACGGGCAGTCCTGGACCGAGGCGGTCCTGGCGGCGCTCGACGCGGAGGTGGCGGTGGTCTCCGTGCCCCAGGTGCACTGGACCGACGGCGCGGCACTGGATCTGGACCGGATCGCCGGGGCGGCCCGGGCGGCCGGCGCCGCGCTGGTCGTCGACGCGAGCCAGTCGGCCGGGGCGATGCCGCTCGACGTCGGCGCCCTGCGGCCCGACTTCCTCGTCAGCGTCGGCTACAAGTGGCTGCTCGGCCCCTTCGGGCTCGGCTACCTGTACGTGGCCCCGGAGCACCAGGGCGGCCGGCCGCTGGAGGAGAACTGGATCGCCCGCGAGGGCTCCCAGGACTTCGCCCGGCTCGTGGAGTACCGCGACGCCTACCAGCCGGGGGCCCGCCGCTTCGACGTGGGCGCCCGCACCGCCTTCGAGCTCACGCCGATGGCCGTCGCCGCCCTGAGGCAGCTGACCGAGTGGACGGTGCCCGGGATCGCCGGGGCGCTCGCGCGGATCACGGGTCGCATCGCCGAGGAGGCCGCGCGGCGTGACCTGGCCTTCCCCGGCCCGCGCGGACCGCACATGCTCGGCGTCACCGTTCCCGAGGCCTTCCGGGACCGCGTCGTCACGGCCCTCGAAGAGGCCGGCGTGTACGTCGGGGCCCGCGGGGACGCGATCCGGATCAGCCCGCACCTCCACACCACGGACGAGGACGTCGACCGGCTGTTCGGGGCGCTGGACCGGGTGCTGGCCCGCCGCTGACCCGGCCCGGGTCGGTCCGGACCGGCCCGAGCCCGTCCGGTCCGGTCCCGTCCGGGGCTGGTGTGAAGCAGTGAATCGGTGCTTCAATTCTTCCCGTGCCCTACCGACGCCCCCCGGCCGTACAGGCCCGCCTCGACGCCCGGCGCGACCACGTGCTGGAAGCCGCCGTCCGACTGCTCTCCCGCGAGGGGTACGGCGGCTGCTCGGTCGCCGCGATCGCCGCCGAGGCCGGCATCTCCACCGGCAGCGTCTACCAGTCGTTCGCCGGCAAGTCCGAACTCGCCGCCGCCCTCTTCCGGACCCTCGTCGCCCGGGAGCTGGAGGCCGTCGCCGCCTGCGCGGACCGCCCCGGAACGGCCGCGCACCGGGTGGCCGCCGCCGTGGAGATCTTCGCCTCCCGCGCCCTCCAGGCACCGCGCCGCGCCTTCGCCCTGCTGGCTGAGCCCGCGGACCCGGCCGTCGACACCGAACGGCTCGTCTTCCGGCGGGCGTTCCGCGACGTGTACGCCGCGCAGATCGCGGCGGGCGTGGCCTCGGGCGAACTGCCCCCGCAATCCCCCGAGCTGACCGCCGCCGCGCTCGTCGGCGCCATCGCCGAAGCCCTCGTGGGGCCGCTCGCCGACGGTGACGCGGACCCCGGCGAGGTCATCCCCGGACTGATCACCTTCACCCTGCGTGCCCTTGGAGGACACGATGCCGCAGACGCATGAGGTCACCAACCAGGTGCCCCCGCACCACGGTTACGACGCCGCCGCCGACCCGGCCCTGCTGGAGGCGCTCACCCGCGAGGGCGCCGCCTGGGCCGCGCCCGAGCTCCACGACCTCGGCGTCCTCGCCGGATCCGAACGGGCCGCGGACTGGGGCCGCCTGGTCAACGAGCACCCGCCGGTGCTGCGCACCCACGACCGCTACGGCCACCGCGTCGACGAGGTCGAGTTCCACCCGTACTGGCACGAGCTGATGGGCACCGCCGTCTCCCACGGGCTGCACGCCGCGCCCTGGGCGCAGGACCGGCCCGGCGCGCACGTCGCGCGGGCGGCGAAGTTCCTCGTCTGGGGACAGGTCGAGGCCGGCCACTCCTGCCCGATATCCATGACGTACGCGGCGGTGCCCGCGCTGCGCGCCGCGCCGGAACTCGCCGGATGGCTGGAACCGCTGCTGGCCTCCCGGACGTACGACTTCGGGCTGCGCCAGCCCGACCGCAAGCGCGGTCTGATCGCCGGCATGTCGATGACCGAGAAGCAGGGCGGCTCCGACGTACGCGCCAACACCACGACCGCGACCCCGGCGGGCGACGGCACCTACCGGCTGACCGGACACAAGTGGTTCACCTCCGCGCCGATGTCGGACGTGTTCCTGACCCTCGCGCAGGCGTCGGGCGGGCTGTCCTGCTTCCTGCTGCCGCGCGTGCTCCCGGACGGCAGCCGCAACCGGCTGCTGCTCCAGCGCCTCAAGGACAAGCTGGGCAACCGCTCCAACGCCTCCGCCGAGATCGAATACGACGGGGCCTTCGGCTGGCTCGTGGGCGAGGAGGGCCGCGGGGTCGCGACCATCATCGAGATGGTCAACATGACCCGCCTCGACTGCGTCCTCGGCGGGGCCTCCGGCATGCGCCTCGGCGTCATCCGCGCCGTCCACCACGCCACTCACCGGCGCGCCTTCGGCAAGGCCCTGATCGACCAGCCCCTGATGCGCAACGTCCTCGCCGACCTCGCCCTCGAATCCGAGGCCGCGACGGCCGTCGCGCTGCGCCTCGCGGGCGCCACCGACCGGGTCGCCCAAGGGCAGCGGGACGAGGCGCCGCTGCGCCGCCTCGCACTGGCCGTCACCAAGTACTGGGTCTGCAAGCGCGCCCCCGCGCACGCCGCGGAGGCCCTCGAATGCCTGGGCGGCAACGGCTACATCGAGGACTCCGGCATGCCCCGGCTCTACCGGGAGGCCCCGCTGTCCTCGATCTGGGAGGGCTCCGGCAACGTGGCCGCCCTGGACTCGCTGCGGGCCATGGCCAGGCAGCCGGAGACCGTCGAGGCCCTGTTCGCCGAGGCGGGCCTGGCCGCCGGCGCGGACCGCCACCTGGACGCGGCGCTGGCCGCGCTGCACAAGCAGCTGGCCGACCCCGCCGAAGCCGAGTACCGGGCCCGGCAGATCACCGAGAACATGGCCCTCGTCCTCCAGGCCTCGCTCCTGGTGCGCCACGCCCCGGCGGCCGTCGCCGACGCGTTCTGCGCCTCCCGCCTCGGCGGGGAACACGGCGGCGCGTACGGCACCCTCCCGACGGGCGTGGACACCGGGGCCCTCCTCGCCCGCGCCCGGACGACCGCCGTCTGAGGGCCGCCCGCGCCGCGCCCCGCCGCTACGGAACGCGCACGGCCCGGGGCCCGGGCTTGGGCCGGGAGTTCGCCGCGTCGGGGGCGGCCGCCGCCTGCCCGGTACCCGGCGCGTCGTCCTCCGGCAGCAGTTCCTCCAGGATCCGGATCGCCCCGCTGACGCGCAGCAGCCCGTCACGCGTCGCGGCCTCCTCCTGCATCAGTCTCTGGAGCTGGGCCTGGCCCTTGTCGTGGTCCCGCCGGAGCCCGGCCAGGCGCTCCCGCATCCGGTCGGGCAGGTCAGAGGTCCGCTGATCAGTCATCGTGTGTCCCTTCGGGTGGTGCCAGGAGGGCGGCGCTCTCCGGCTGGCCGTGTTCCCCGGGGTGGAGGTAGAAGCTCCGTTCGCTCTCCGGCTTGTCCTGCTCGTTCGCGATCCGGTGGGCTTCGGCCCAGGCGTCCTGCCGGACTCCCGTCACCTGCCAGGACACCTTGACGCCGGGCCGGTCGGTCCGCAGGGTGAAGCGGTTGTCCTTGATCTCGTCGATCACGGCCGCCTGCGCCAGACCGCCCACCGGCGTGAGCTGGTAGCGGAAGTCGCGGTTCAGGGCCTCGAAGTACTCCGGCAGGGCGACGGTCGCCTTGCCCTGCCCATCGGTCTCGACCACTCCTCCGTAGAAGGTCGCCATGTCCGGGGACTCCACGAAGGAGTGCGACAGGTATTTGTTGGCCGGGTCCAGGGGATGGTCGATCATGAAGCCGCTGCTGCCCTGAATCACGCTGCCGGTGACCGTCAGGTTGCCGTTCACGTCGAGTTTGGAGCGGGGCGTGATCGTTCCGATGCCGACCAAGTCCTCGCTGCCGCTCAGGGCGATGACGTTGCCGCCGCTCTGGAGGTTCAGGATCCCGTTTCCGGTGTCCTGGACGACCGATCCGTGCAGGTGCAGCACGGCCTCGGCGCCGCGCCGTCCGAAGTGCTTGCCGAAGGTGGACTCCCCGGCCACCGTCAGACCGCCTCGGCAGGCCAGCGTTCCGGTTCCGGTGTCCATCACCACCCCGAACCCGGCGCCGGTGTTGCCCCAGAAGCCGACGGTGGTGTCGGTCTCCATGCCGACGAACGCGCGGTCCGCATCGGGACCCCGCTGGTGGAACCAGATGCCGGCCGACGTGTCGACGGGGCCCTGCCGGCACCGCATCCGGCCCCTGACGTCCAGCGCGCTTCCCTGGCCGCCCTTGCCGATCGAGAGCAGGTCCTGGCCCGACCAGAGCCGGGCGCTGCCCTGGAACGCGTACCAGACCCAGCGCTCGCCCTGTTGGGGCATCGTCACGAAGTTCCCGGACGCCCGGTCGGCGAAGGAGTAGCCTCCTCCGCCCCCGCCGGAGTGGACTCCGCCGCCGCCCACGTTCAGGGCGGCCTCCACCGACTCGGTGGTCGCGACGCGGACCTTGCCCGCGGCGGACAGGTCACCCGTCATGTCCGTACGGCCCGTGACGTCCAGGCGGTCCGTGACGCTCAGGCCGCTGGCGACGTTCAGGCCGCCCGTGACGGTGAGGCCGCTGCCGACGCTAAGGCCGTCCGTGACGGTGAGGGCGCCGCCGACGCTCAGGCCGTCCGTGACGGTGAGGGCGCCGTCCTCGCTCACCACCAGCAGCTCGGTTTCCGTGCTCTCGTTGCGCAGGTGCCAGCCCCCGTCCTCGCCGGGGAACATGGAGTACGCCGGTCCGCTGTCGTCGTTCTCCAGCTCGATCCCCGAGCCCGGCATCGGCGTCGAGACCCGCAGCCCGTGCACGTTCGGCGCCGACGGGGTGATCTCCACCGTCGCCGAGGGGGAGTCCGTGCCGATCCCCACCCGGCCCGTGGCCCCGTCCGCCGAGAGGGCGGTGTGCGCCGTGCCGTCGGCGGCGAACACCGTGAGATCCGCTCCGCCACCCGCCCTGGCCCGCAGTTCCGCCGCCGGACCCTGGCCGACGGTCGTCGCCGGCCCCGCCGAGACCTGCGCGCACCGCAGCTCCACCCGTTCCACGGGAACGCCCACCGTGCGGCGCGGCCCGGCCGTCAGCCCCGAGACGGAGCCGTCCGCGGCGAGCGTCACCTCGGCCAGCACCACCTGCGCGCCCACGTCCTCGAACCCGGCCCGGGGCACCAGCCGCAGCCAGGGGGCGTGCAGCCGGATCAGCCGGGTCTCCCCGACGACCTCACGCCAGGTCAGGGTCAGCAGGTACGTCCCTTCGGGGACCCCCGCGGTCCCCAGGGGCAGCAGGCCGTCGCCGCCGACCACCACCGGGGTGATGTTCAGCAGCTGGCCGGGGTCGAGGTTCGGGTCGACGAGGGCGAAGCCGCCGGGGTCGACGACGCTGACCCGGCCCGCGGCGTCCAGCGCGGTGCCTGCCTGGACGGTCAGCCCGGCCTGACCGGGCGTCGCGCTCACCCGCAACCCGCCGCAGACGCCCCAGGTGTGCAGGGTCGCCCCGCGCGCTTCGTCGAGCCGCCGCAGGTAGTCCTCCGTGTCCATCAGGCTCTCCGCGCGGGTGGTGGATCCGCTGCGGACGCTGACGGTGTCGAAGTTGAAGTATTCCGTGCGCTTGACTGGCATGCTGCTCACCCGCTCGTCACTGCTAGTCGGTCCTGGTCACCGCGCGGATGCGGCAGTGCGCGGGCTTGTGCCGGTCGAGAGTGGAATTGATCATTCCCATGGCCTGGTTCACCTGGCGCTTGCGTTTCACCGGATCGGCCGAGAGGTCGGCCTCGGTGAAGTGGATGACCACGTTGATGTCGAAGGGCTGGATCCGGGACCGGAAGTCGTTCAGGTCGGTGCCGGACGAGCCGCCCTGGCCGGGATCGCAGACGATCAGGTGCTCGCCCCGCGCCGTCATCCCGGTGGGACTGACGAAGTGGCCCGGACCGGTGACCGGCAGGGTGCTCGCCGCTCCGGGCCCCGTCTCCACCAGGTGGACGCGGGCCGGCACGGCCTTGAGGAGGATGAAGGGTGCGTCCGTGGCCGAGGGCCAGAAGGGTTTGAGGCCGGCGTCCAGCACGTACAGCCGGCCGGCCCCCGCCCGGGCCACCGCGGTGGGCGCGACGAGCGGGTTGTCCGGCGGCAGGAGACGGGTGTGCGTCCAGGCGGCCGCGGCCGTTCCGCCCCGGACCACCCGCACCAGGTTGCCCCCGCCCGCCCCCGGGGGCGGGGTCGTCAGCTGGTCGCCGCCGTCGCCGATGACGAGGGCGCCGTCCTCGTCGACGAACAGGGAGAGCGGCTCCTTGACCAGGCCCCCGTCCAGCTCCTTCACCGTCACCGAGAGGGGAGCGGGGCGTACGACGAAGACCCGCGGCGACGCCGCTTCACCCGGCGCCAGCCGGCGGTCCAGGACGAGCAGATCGCCCTTGCCGTCGATGGCCATCGCCAGCGGGTGCACCGGACCGGTGTCGGACAGCGCCGTCACCGCGGTCGCCGTGTCCGCGGTGTACGGGGCCGGGACAGAGAAGATCCTTCCGGCGTGGTCGAGGACGAACAGCGTCTCCGGCTGCCCGCCGCCGGCGGGCCGCACCGCGACGCCGATGACGTTGCCCAGGGCTTGCTGGGGCACCAGCGGTCGGGGCAGCGGCGAGCTGCTGTTGTCGAAGTCGGGCTGTCCCGCGGCGTTCAGGCGCCACACCCGCCGCTTGTGGGAGAACGCGACCTCCTGCGGCAGACCGCGGTCGCCGACGAAGAGCGAGCCGTCGGGCCCCCAGGTGACGCAGCACGGGCACATCAGGCCCTCGCGGATGACCTCGTCCTTCCCCTTCAGCAGCGGCCGGAACGTCGCGAGCGAGGAGACCGGGGCCGGTACACCGGACTCCAGGTGGACGAGGAGCAGGGAGGAACCGTCGTCCAGCGCCACCCGGGGCCGGACCCCGCCCACCGCGTGCAGGTCCATCAGGGCGCTCAGGCCGGAGCGCAGCCCGCGCCGCCGGTGGATGTCGCCGATCTCGGCGGTCGCCTTGCGCCGCTGGTACTCGTCCCACAGCTGCTCGCCCTGGAGTTCGGGGAAGCCCAGGGACACCCAGGAAGCGAGCCACGGCAGGAACTCCGGCGGCGTCGACCACGGGTCGAAGAGCCGGTCCAGCCGCGCGATCCGCTCCCCGATCGCCGGATGGGCGTGGCTCTCGTCGCCCGCCCGCGTGTGCTTCTCGTGCAGGATCGGCACACCGTCGGAGATGCCGCTCAGGATCTTCTCGAAGACCCGGAGCGCACTGCCGAGGGAGAACTCGCCCTCGGCCGGAGCCTCCTCCCAGAGCACGGGCGGGAGGTAGCGGAGATAGCTGCTGTCGGGCATGGCCGGCGTCCTCCGTTCCGTCACTGGGACGAGTTCCTGACCGTCACGGCCGATGTGCCGGCGCAGACGAGTTCGTAGTCGGCCACCTGCACTGAGGCGCCGGGCTCCGGGGACGGGAAGGGCCTGCCACCGGGGTAGGCGGGCGGCCCGGGCCGGACGCTGAGCTGCTCGATGTAGCCCACGTCCTCGGGGGGCATGACCGCCCGGAACAGATCCGAGCCGAAGACCTGCTGGCCCACCTCCCACCCCTGCCCGGTGGGCCCGCCGCGGGTCGGGTGCAGGAACTCGGCGGTCTTCCGCTCGACATCGGCCTTGACCTGCGCCAGGTCCACGCCGGCCAGCTCCGCCTCCCGCCACACCACCACGCTCACCGCGGCGACGACGGGCAGGTATCGGGGGCCGTGCACGAACAGCCGGACCGTCAGGTCCCGGCGCTCGTCCAGGTACGCCCGTACCGCGTCGATCAGTTCGGGCGGCGGCTCCGGCCGCGCCACCAGCGCGCCCTGGTCCGGTACGACGACCACGGTCACGTTCCCGGGCGCGCGGTCGATGCCGCCGAAGGTCCACGGAGCGCCGTCCTGCGGGTGCGGGGCCAGGCACCGGCTGATCCGGACGTCGCTGGTCGCCTCCCGCGCCAGGTAGGCGTAGTCGTCGGCCGTCACCGCGCGGTCCCGGATCCTCAGCTGCTCCGGGGCCCTGCGCAGGGTGTCCTCGATCGGTTCCTCGTCACAGCCGTCCGTGGCCGCCGCCGTGTTGGAGACGCCGCTGACGCCGGTGGGCACCGTCCCGTCCGGCCGGGTGCCCATGACGACGATCTGCCCGTGGGAGACGTTGCCGGCCGTGCCCGACGCGACGTACCGGTACGAGCTCGCCCGGATCAGACTGCCGGCCGGCGGGATGCTGCCGTGCCCCGCGCTGTCGCGCTCGCCGTGGCTGCCGAACCCGACTTCCCCGGTCACCGGGTCGAGCCGGTACGCCTTCCCCGGCCCCGGCAGCAGCTCGGGCACCTGCCGCCAGGTCTCCCACTCGGGCGGCGTGCCCTGGCCGACCTGGACTTCGAGATCGGCGTACGGGGCCTTCGGGTCCGGCCTCCGGTACAGCGGACGGTTGCGCAGCGCGAACACCTGGAAGGGTTCTCCGCTGCTCTCGCCGAGCGTCTCCGGGGCGCGCAGGGAGAGCGCGGTGTGCGCGGGAGCGGCGTTGAAGAGGACGCGGCCGAGGCCGACCTCCAGCGGCCCGGGGCCCGGGTTGGAGATCATCAGGTCGATCCAGAACCGGCTGGCGTCGAAGACCGGGGAGCCCGGCGCCGGGCTGGAGTTGCCCCACTCCTCGTTCGGGTTCTGGGAGCCCCACGACTGCGTCATGGTCAGGTGGACGGGCTTGTCGTGGAGGTCCTTCGTCGTGCCGGAGGGTCCGGTCACGGGCCAGTCCGGCGGCTGTTCGCCCCCTCCGGACCGGGACCAGGACACCGTTCCCACCGGTGCGTCAGGGACGGGCCGCAGCAGCCGGGGCCGCAGCACGACCTCCGCGGCGCGCGCCTCCTCGAAGCCGAGGCACAGGTGCGTCGTCAGACCGGGCGGTACGGAGATCGGGTCCCGCCCCGTCCCGCCGCCCACCAGGTCGGCGGACACGTCCTGGTAGAGGAAGACGGAGTCGTCACCGGGGTCGGGGGTGAGCAGCAGCGCCGTGGTGAGGCCGAAGGGCAGGACGGTGACGTCCTCGTCGGTCTCGAACACGATGGGGGCCTCGCCCTCCACGGGCAGCGTGTGGGCCTGCGTGCCCGCAGGCACCAGCACCGACTCCGCCTTGGTGGTGAACGCCAGGTGGGTCGAGGCCGGGGTGGCGGGGTCGCGGGTGATGCCCATCAGGCGGAGGAACGCGAGGTAGTTCTTCTCGGGCACCTGGTTCAGCCGGTAGATCATCCCCTCGCCGAGCCAGGCGAACAGCTCGATGAGGGTGATGCCGATGTCGCTCGGCTGGTCGTCCGTCCACTGGGGCGCGTACGTCGTGCGCAGCGCCCGCATCTCGGCCGCCAGGTCCTGCCAGGTCCGGTCGTCCAGATCCGGGGGCAGCACGCGCCCGCGCCGCGATCGCGGGGTCACGGCGACCGCTCCAGCAGGAAGGGGTGCACGACCCGGTCGATGGCGCCCGTGGCGCGGATGCGGTAGCCGATGTCGATCAGCAGGGCGGCGCGCTCGCCGTCGTTCGTGACCGTGACGTCGACGAGCTCGATGCGCGGCTCCCAGCGGCTGAGGCCTTCCTCCACGTAGTAACGGGCGAGGCCGGCCGTCGACTCGTTGTTCGGCGCGAACAGCAGGCGCTTGAGGTTGCAGCCGAAGTCGGGGCGCATCACGCGCTCGCCGTACTGGGTCCCGAGGATGATCCGAATGGACTCCTGGATCTTGCGCCGGCCCGAGGACTCGTCGAATCCCGCGGTTCCCAACCGGACCGGGAAGGCGACGCCGCGGCCGTGGACTTCGGACTCCATGATGGCCTCCGGATCACTCCGAGCTGAGCTTCGACTGGTTCGCCGCGGGCGTCAGTACGGGCAGCAGTGGTACCGAGCCGTTGGTCGTGAGGCTGATCCGGTCGAGCATGACCGGGAATCCGCCGGACCTGAGCTTGCCGGATTCGCCCAAGGACACCGTCTGCACGGTGGTGCAGGGCGTCAGCGGTGAAACGGTGTTGGGACAGTTCGCGATGGTGGCGCCCATCAGGCTCGACTTCACCAGGACCGGCTTGCCCTCGACCTTCAGCTTCTGCGTGCTGGAGGTCTTGACCAGGTCCGGAACGGGCGGCGGTTCGGGCGGGGGGTCGGGTGGAGGCGGTGGCGGGGGAACGTGCCCGCAGGTCACCGTGCTCGCCGTGGTCAGTACCTTGCCCATCCGAGGTCCCTCCTCACGTGATGTTGACGTCCGTCTCGCTGACGACGAGCTTCGTCGCGCCCTGCGCCGCGGCCAGTTCGACGGAAGAGCCCGCCGTGATCGTCGTCGTGCGCCCGGCCGCGGTCAGCGTGACGTCGCCGCCCGCCGTGAGCGACAGGTCACCGGCGGCGCTGATGGTCAGCGAGCCGTCGGCCGCGTTCAGCGTGATCGCGCTGCCCCGGCCGCCGTCCCTGATGACCACCTCCCCGCCGGCCTTCGCGTCGTCGAAGGTGATGGTGTGGCCCGACCGGCTCTTGATGACACGGGTGCTGTTCGAGCCGTCCGTGTTGGTGGCGGGGGGCGGCTGGTCCGCGTTCCACAGGCCGCCGATGACGTACGGCTTGCCCAGGTCTCCCTGGTCGAAGGCGACCAGCACCTGATCGCCCGGCTCGGGCAGCCAGTAGAAGCCCATGTCCTTGCCCGCCATCGGGCGGGCGCACGGCGCCCAGCCTCCGGTGAACCGGTCGGACAGCCCCGGGAAGGACACCTTCACCCGGCCCAGCGGCGCCTTGGGCGGCACGGCCGTGACCTCGTGATTGTCCTCCACCACGCCGAGGACCACACCGTAGAACGGCTCCGTGCGGTTGGGGGGCGGCTCCTCCACGATCTGCTTGCGCAACATGCCCAGCAGGCTGGAATGGCCGCCCTGGCTGATCGAGAAGTCGGTCATGAACCCGCCCTCGTCGATCCGGTGGGTCACCTTCCGGAGCCGGTAGGTGCCGCTGAAGCGCTTGCCGACCCCGCGGATCTCGATGAACTGGCCGGCGCTCAGCCCGGGTACGCCGACGCACGAGCCGGAACCCTCGTACATGCCGTCCAGCAGCTCCGCGAGCAGCGACTGCGCCAGGACCTTCGCGTCCAGCGGATTCTCCAGCGAGTGCCGGCGGATGCCCTTGCGCGCCATGCCGACGAGCAGGTCGGCCGCGGAACTGCCGAGCCGCTCGGTGAGCTGGTCCACGCCGAGGTCCGCGGCCAGGGCCAGGCCCTGGACGGTCTGGGCGAGCTCCTGGTTGTAGCCGCGTACGATCTGCAGCCCCGCGGCGGCCGAGGCCGAGACGCGCGGCGTGAAACTCGACAGGTTCCGGCCCCATTCGAGGACGTGGGTGGCCGCCTGCGGGCGCGGGAAGCGGAAGTACATCCGGTCCCACTCGACGTAGACGTCGAAGTGGTAGCGCCGCGCCCGGTCCTTGAGGAAGGCCATGTCGCTCTCGACCTGGATGATCTTCTCCTTCACGCCGGGAGTCGGGTCGACGACCGGGACGAGCCCGTTCTCCACCGCGATCCGCGCGGCCACCAGGCTGTCGTTCATGAACGTGTACTCGGTGGGCTCCGGCTGGCCGCGGCGCATCCGGTACGACTTGTCGTAGCCGGACACCTGCACGGTCGGCGGGCCGCTCTGCGGGAACGACGGCTCGACGGCGGCGATCTCCCCGAGGAACGCCGGCTTGAGGTCGTTGCCGTACCCGAGGTGGATCTCCACCGTCTTGCCCGGGTCCAGCAGCGGGGAATCGAGCAGTGCGTTGTCCGGGTTGCGCAGCACGAAACCGAAGGAGCCCGCCAGGTCCAGGCTGGTCTCGACCGTCATGCTCAGGACCTGCTCGGCCAGTTCGGCGGCCATCGTCAGCCCGGCGACGCGGATGTCGAAGCGCGGCGCGTACGACGAGGTGGTCATGGCGCCGCCCCTCCCGCGTGCCGGGGCGGGATCACCAGCCGGGTGTTGGGCGCGAGGTCCAGCGGGTCGACGACGCGGTTGGCGTCGGCGATCTCCCGCCACAGGGCCGGATCGCCCAGATAGGTCGCGGCGAGCCCGCTCAGGGTGTCACCCCGCACCACGACGTGGACCGACGCCGAACCCGACACCACCGCCCCGGCCGCCGCCACGGCCCGGTTCGCGATCCCCGACACCGTCGGAGACCCGAAGAACACCCCGCGGCGCACGTCGATGTCCGTCGGCACGTACTCCTGGAAGCGGACGGAGAGGCTGGAGCGCACCGGGGTGCCGTTGCGCAGGAACATCGTGAAGCGCTGACCGGCGTCGACCAGCACGCAGCGGAACTGGAAGCTGCCCAGCGAGAACAGCAGGACCGGCGGCCCCTGCGTCCGCGGCCGCTTGTCCAGCAGCCGCACGATCGGGCCGGTGTGCGCGCGGACGTCGCCGCCGCTCTCGTACGTGTCGAAGAACAGCTCCATGCTCAGGGTCCGGGCCCTGCCGCGCACGTACTGCACGGGCGGGGTGTTCAGGCCCGGGATGCCGATCTCGGCGAAGCTGTTGCCCTGGTCGAGCTTGAGTTCCTCCGGGTTGAACATCACCGGGAAGCCCTCGCCGGACGTCGTGTCGATGATCTCGGCCCTGGCCAGCGCGGCGCTGACCGGCGAGGGGCCTGGCACCTCGGGCAGGCGGAACGGAGTGGCCGGCACGTCAGCCTCCCCGCTCGGACTCGTCGCGCAACCTGCGCATCACGTCGTCGATCAGCTCCCGCCGCAGCGCCTGTACGTCGACGGGTGGCGGCGCGGGCGCCGCCCCGGCGGCCTCCCGGTCGGCCGGGGCGGCCATGGAACGCGCGGCGGCGGAAGCGGACGGCGGGGCCGGGGCCGGGGCCACAGCCGGTCCGGCCGCCGGGGCGACGGCCGCGCGCCCCGAGGGGCGCGCCGGCGCGGCTCCGCTCCGCGCCGACGGCCCCGGCAGCGGGCCACCCGTCTGCGGGAAGGCGCCGGGGGCCGCCGCCCGTTCGGCGGCGAGCGCCTCGGCCTCCTCGGCGCGGGCGCCCGCGCCGGTCGCCCGGTGCCAGGCCGCACCCGGCCGCATCAGCGCCAGCACGTGCGTCGCCTCGTGGACCAGCAGCCCGAAGCCCCGCTCCTCCTGCGGCCGCAGCCGGCCGCGCCGGAAGAACACGTCCCGCCCGACCGTGACGGCGTCCGCCCGGCGGGCCCGCGCGAGCGCGTCGGCCGGCTCGTCGTGGTGCACCCGCAGCACATCCGCCGCCGGCCCGACGGCCCCGCGCAGCCGGGCCCTGGTCGCGGCCGGCAGGACATCGCCCCGCGGCCCGTCGGGCGCGGCCGACGGCGGCCGCGGGGGCGGGGCGGGGGAGCGGTCCGGCGTCCGGCCGGCGTCCGGGCCCGCGGGCGGGGCGGCGGCCTCCCGCCCGGCGGCGCCCGGCAGCCGGGGCGCCGGGCGGGACCGGTTCGCGGACCGTTCCGCGACGAGGGGCACGGGCCGGTCCGGGGCGGACTCGACCCGGTCGAAACGGCCCGCGCACACCACCAGGCCGGCCGCGTGGTCGACGAACACCCGCAGCGGGCCCGCCCAGGGCAACGGCGTGAGCAGGCGCGCGGCGAGCCCGCGCCCCTGGGCGTCGAGGCGCTCGCCCAGGGTCGGCAGCGGCGCGACGCCGTCCCGGGGCAGGTCCCGCGCCGTGTCCCGCGCGCTGTCCTGCGCCTGCGCGCCGTCCCGTGCCGTGTCCCGCGTCATGGTCCGTCCTCTCCTTCCCCCGCGGCGACGATCTCGCGGATCCACTCCATCCGCTCCGAGTGGTCAAGGGTCAGCAATTCGGCCAGCGTCCAGTGGACACGGCGTCCGAGAAAGGCCACCTCCTGGCGGACCCGCGCCACGGGGTAGCCCCTCATCCCCCCGGCCGGGGCACCTCGGCCTCCTGCTCCTGACCGCAGTTCGGGCAGGTCACCCAGAGCGTGGCGGGAACGAGCCCGTTGATCCGGTTGTAGAGGTCCTGGAGGTGCGCCAGGTCCTCCGAGTACAGGCCCTCGATGACCCCCGGCGTGACCTCGGGCACCCCGCCCAGCCTGGTCACCACTCGGGAGAGGAGGACGACGATCAGGTACGCGGGCCAGCCCTGCACCCGCGGGTCCTTCAGCGGGTAGATCTCGTCCGCGGCCGTCGCCAGCCGCATCACACCGCTGCGGTGCAGGTTCCCGGCCTCGTCCACGTACCCCTTCGGCAGCTCGAACTCGACCTCCGTGACCAGCATCGCCGTCACACCCGGGTCAGGCCCTCGTGGGCCAGTACGAGCGTGTCCACGGCCACGTCGGTGCCCTTGCCGCTGAACGACGCGCCCTCCCACTTGGCCGGCCACGCGCTGACGAAGTTCCAGCGCGCCACCTCCGCGTGGTTGCTCAGGTCGAACACGACGATCGAGCCGTTCTTGCGGACCACGTTCCCGTCCACCACCTGCTGGCGCCAGGCCCACAGCTCCCGCGAGGGAGTGATGCCCCACTTCAGGGTGATGTCGGAGAAGCTCGTCTTGCCGGGCAGCTTGCGCACCGTGGTGTTGTCGCCGCCCTCGCGGTTCTCGATGATCTCCGTGGTCGACCCCAGGCCGCTGCACTCGCTGAAGCTGGCCTGGGCGATCCCGTCCAGCTCCACCAGGAAGTTGAAACTGCGGAACGGATCGACCCGCTGGCCTGTCTGAGGCATGTCAGGTCCCTCTCTCCGGTCTCTCTACGCTTCGCCCGCGCGGCCGCCGCCGGACCACAGGCCCAGCTGGATGACGACGTGCTCCGCCGGCCGGGTCGGCGCCAGGCCGATCTCGATGAACACCTGGCCCAGTTCCCTTACCGGGGCGGGGTTCAGCTCCTCGTCGATCTTGACGTAGAAGGCTTCCTCGGCCGACCGCCCGAACAGCGCGCCCGCCTGCCACACCCGCGTCAGGAACTCGGTGACGGTGCGCTCCAGGGCCTTCCACAACGCCGTGTTGTTCGGCTCGAACACGGCCCAGCGCAGGCCCTGCAACAGGGAGTCCGAGATGTACGCGACGAGCCGGCGCACGTTCACGTACCGCCACTCCGTCTTCCTCGCCAGCGCGCGGGCGCCCCACACCAGCGGCGGGCCGCCGGGAAAGGCCCGCAGCGCGTTGATGTTGGCGTTGTTCAGCACGCTCTGCTCGGCGTCGTTGAGGTGGTACTCCAGATCGAGGGCTCCCCGTACGACCTCGTTGGCGGGCGCCTTGTGCACCCCGCGCTGGTTGTCGCTGCGGGCCATCACACCGGCGATGTGCCCCGAAGGGGCAACCTGCACCTGCTCCGGCCGGGTGGGCGGGGCATCGGGGTCGTTGACGGAGATCCACGGCCAGTACAGCGCGCCGAACCCGCGATCGGTCAGCAGGTTCCCGCCCTGGGTGAGGAGCGGCGCGGTGTCCGAGGCCTTCTCGGCGTTGCGCGCCCCGTCCAGGACCGCGAACCGGTCGCCCATGTCCTCGCAGTGGGTGATCACTTTCTGCTGGTTCCCGAAATCGGTCTGCCCCGGCAGGCAGACGATGCTGACGTCGAGCGTGTGGGTGAGCGCTTCCAGCGCGCCGTCCAGCCCCGCCATGTCGGCGACCGGCACGACGTAGGCCATCGTCCCGCCGTTCTCGAAGAACCCGCGCACGGCGTGCGGGAGGCTCAGCGCCTCACCGAACGCGCCGAATTCCTTCACGTACGTGGTCCAGTTGGTCACGAGTTCCGGTTTGCCCAGGGCCGCCTCCGCGACCTCGCCCGCGACCGTGCCGATCAGCGCCGCCGTACTGGTGCCCGCTCCCGCGATCGGCCCGGCGGTCGGGACCTCCAAGAGGTGTACACCTGGTGCCTTCGTCTCGAAGTCGCTCATCGAAGCCTCCTGGCCTGGTCCGTGGTGCGTCAGGGTTGCGGAAGGACGACGTTGTGGACCTGGTGGTCCGACCGGTACGTCACCCGGGTCTGCAGGTCCGGCCGGCCCGGCAGCCGCACGAGCAGCGTGTACTCGCCGAAGTCGAGGCTCCCGAAGGAGAAGTCGCCCGAACGGCCCGCCACCGTGTCCCGCCCGGCCTCGACCACCGAGACCCGCGCCCCGGTCGCCGGCCGCGCCGCGCCGTCCAGTACGTCCAGCACCCGGCCCCGCAGCGCGGGACGGCCGAGGACCGACGGATCGAGCAGGACGTCCCGTACCGGAGGAAGCTGCTGCGGAGGCTCGGGGGAGGCGAGCCCCAGGGTCACGGTCAGCGCCAGCGCCGGCCGGGGAGCCACCCCGAGGGCCGTCCAGAACTGCCCCGTGCCCGCGCTGTCCCTCGGCTGGCCGACGGAGGCCGGGAGCGGGTGCAGCTGCGCGGGCCGCGCCACACCGCCCTGGAGGAACCGCTCGTCGATCACCGGGAAACGGCCCAGCCACAGCAGGAGCTGCCCCAGCAGCCGGTGTTCGTCCTCGGCCTTGACCCCGCCGGTCTTGTGCGACCAGGCGGTGGCCAGGTACGTGCAGTCCACCCTCATGGGCGGCCGCCCGCTGGTGTACCCGTCGCCCGCGGCCGCCCTGTCGAGGAGGGGCTCCTGGCTCCGCAGCGTCCTGTTCTCCTGGACGTCGTGGAGGAACAGGTTCACGGTGTCCTGGGCCGGTTTGAAGTCCTTGTCGGGCGTGACGAAGCTGACGTCGGCCGCGCGCAGTTCCTCGGGAGCCAGGCTGTCGCCCAGCAGCGCCTTGAGCGTCGCGTCGAGGTCCTGGAACACGGCTCAGCCCTCCCCGCCGGCGTCCGGCCCCGCCCCGGGCATGACCTGGTCCAGCTTCTGGAACTCGCGCCGGGTCGCCCGGATCAGCTGCGGCATGCCGATCGCGGTGCCGTCGGAGGCCGCCAGGAACGCGGCGTGCAGGACGACGTTGCGGATGCTCCCGCCGGTCAGCTGGAAGTCACGGGCCAGCCGGGCGAAGTCCAGGGCCGGATCGCGCGGGGCCCGCGGCGGGAAGCACACCCGCCAGATCCGCTCGCGGTCCGCCTCGCCGGGGAAGGGGAACTCCACGATGAACTGGAGCCGCCGGGTGAAGGCCTCGTCCAGGTTCCGGCGCAGGTTGGTCGTCAGCACGGCGAGACCCTCGTACCGCTCCATGCGCTGGAGCAGGTACGCGATCTCGATGTTGGCGTAGCGGTCGTGCGCCTCCCGCACCTCGGAGCGCTTCCCGAACAGCGCGTCCGCCTCGTCGAAGAGCAGGACGGCGTCGGTGTCGGCCGCGGCCGTGAAGACGCGCTCCAGGTTCTTCTCCGTCTCCCCGACGTACTTGCTGACCACCGTGGAGAGGTCGATCTTGACGAGGTCGAGCCCCAGTTCGCGGGCGATGACCTCGGCCGCCATGGTCTTGCCGGTGCCCGGAGGGCCCGTGAACAGGGCGCTCACGCCCCGGCCGCGGGAGAGGGTGTGCTCGAAGCCCCAGTCGTCCATGACCTGCCGGCCGTGCGCCACCCGCTCGCACACCTCCGCGAGCTGCGCAGCGCAGTCCGGCGGCAGGACGAGGTCGTCCCACCCGTAGACGGTCTCGACGCGCTGCGCCAGCGCGGCCAGCCGATGCCGACTCTGCGCCCGCGCCGAGGCGAACAACTCCTCGCGGGTCGGTGCGTTGGGCCTGCCGGGTGCGTCGGGTGCGTCGGGTGCGTCGGGTGCGTCGGGTGCGTCGGGTGCGTCGGGTGCGTCGGGTGCGTCGGGCCTGCCGGGTACGTGGGGTGCTTCCGGTGCGCCGGGCCCGCCGGGGACGTGGGGTGTGTGGGGCCTGCCGGGTACGTGGGGTGCTTCCGGTGCGCCGGGCCCGCCGGGGACGTGGGGTGCGCCGGGCCCGTCGGCTGTGCTGGGTGTGTCGGGCCCGCCGGGCCCGCCGGGTGCGCCAGCTGTGCTGGGTGTGTCGGGCCCGCCGGGGCCGCCTGGGGCGCCGGGTGTGCCTGGTGCGCCGGATGCGTGGGGTGCGTCGGGTGCTGTTCGGGTCGCGGCCTCGGCCACGGCGGTCAGCGCCGCGTCCGCGATGCGGTCGGGGCCGAGCCGGAAGCGGTCGGCCACCGCACGCACGTCGGCGGGGGCCGCGCGCACGCCCTGGGCCGCGAGCTCCCGCTCCCACAGCGCCCGCCGCGCCGCGACGCCGCACGGGGCGACCGGGACGGTGAGGAACCCGAGCGCGCGCCGGTCCAGCGGCGCCCACTCCCCGGCCCCCTCGACGACCACGGGGCCGTCGTGCCCGGCCAGCAGGCCCGCCAGCACCCGCTCGCGCACCTCGCGCTCGTCCGGCCGCAGCCGGAAGCCCTCGATGTCGTCGATCCGCAGCAACGCGCCCAGCAGCGAGGCCTCCCGGAACGCGAGGGCCAGTACGTCCGAGGCCGCGTCGGCCTCGCCCGGCAGGCCCGAGGTCTCCACCGTCAGGAGCGCGACCCCGAGCCCGGCCGCGAGATCCCGGGCCGCCCCGCCCCTGGCGGAACCGGCGGGCCCCTGGGCGTACACGCGGGGCGGGCGCCCGCCGGGGGACCGGGACGCCATGCGTACGAGGCCCTCGTGCTCCGGATCCGACCCGGCCGCGGGGGTCTCCAGCCGGCAGCAGCGGGCGAGCCTGCGGTCCAGGCCGCTCTGACCGAGCAGCACATCGGTGATCTGCTCGTCCAGCACCATGAAGTGCGCGAGCAGCGGCGGCTCGACGGCCCGCGGGTCGGGGACGAGCGCGAGCAGGCGGTGCGCGGTCAGCGGCGCCTGCGGGGCGAAGACGGCGCGCGCGGCCAGCCGGCCCTCGGCGGTCGTGGCCAGCAGGTCCAAGGCCAGCCCGACCAGGGGGCGTTTGCGGCCCACGTCGTCCTGGAGGTGGCCGTAGAGCCGCTCGTAGCGCAGGTCCGCCTCGGGAGCCAGCGCCAGCAGCGCCACGTCGAGTTCGAGATCGCTCAGGCCGTACCGGGTCCGCAGCCACCGCCACCCGATGTGCCCCGCACTGATCAGGTCCCATCCGGGGCGCGGCTCGCGGGCCGTCGGCGCCGCCAGGAGGGGCCGCCCCGGGGGCAGTTCGAGCAGCCGCCGGGCCTGGGAGGCGCTCACGTGCAACCCCGGGAACGCCTCGGCCGCCGACTCCGGCGCGCACCGGAACTCCATGGCGTCCACCGCCTGCGCCAGCAGGTCGTCCAGCCGGCAGAACGCCACGAGCAGCGGCGACTCCGCCGCCACGGGGCGTGACGGAGCCAGGAGTTCGGACACGCGCGACTCCTCGGGAGGGGATGCGGTGTCCGGGGCGCCGGATGGCGCCGCCGACCGCCGGCTGCCGCCTGAGCGGCGCGGGCGGGCCGCCCGGACACCGCTGGGTCCCGGTCTGTTGCCGGGGCCCGAGGAAGACTGATGCATCCAGCGTAGATCTGCCCTTTTCGCGCTGCAATGCGGGAGTGACCGCCCCGCCGGCCGAGCCCCGTGGCTCAATCCCGTATACACAATTTCTTCACCCCATATCCGCCTGGTAGCTTCCGTGAGTTGATCTTGGACGTCGCCCCGCGCCGCCCCTCGTCGGGCGGCCCCGCGACGGAACCCCCCCTCATGCAAGGAACCGAATTGCTCCGCCACTCACGGCCCCGCTCCGTCACCCGCGCCGCCGCGGCGTCCGTCGCGACCGCCGCCGCGCTGATCGCCCTCCTCCCCGCCACCCCGGCCCTCGCCGACTCCACGCCGCACCTCGACGTCGTCGAGCGGTCGCTGCGCCAGGTTTCCCCCGGCCTCGAAGGCCGCGTGTGGGAGCGCACCGCCGGCAACGCCCTCGACGCCTCCACGCCCGGCGGCGGCGACTGGCTGCTCCAGACCCCCGGCTGCTGGGGCGACGCCACCTGCGCCACCCGGCCGGGCTCCGAGCGGCTGCTCTCGAAGATGACCGAGAACATCTCCCACGCGACGCGCACCGTCGACATATCGACGCTCGCGCCCTTCCCGAACGGCGCGTTCCAGGACGCCATCGTCGCGGGCCTGAAGAACTCCGCCGCGGGCGGCAACAAGCTCAAGGTGCGCATCCTGGTCGGCGCCGCCCCGCTCTACCACTTCAACGTGGTGCCGTCGAAGTACCGCGACGAGCTCGTCGCCAAGCTCGGCGCCGACGCGCGGAACATCGACCTGAACGTCGCCTCGATGACGACCTCCAAGACCGCGTTCTCGTGGAACCACTCCAAGCTCCTCGTGGTCGACGGCCAGTCGGTGGTCACCGGCGGCATCAACAGCTGGAAGGACGACTACCTGGAGACCACCCACCCGGTGGCCGACGTCGACCTCGCGCTGAAGGGTCCGGCCGCCGCCTCCGCGGGCCGCTACCTCGACGAACTGTGGTCCTGGACCTGCCAGAACAAGAGCAACATCGCCAGCGTCTGGTTCGCCTCCTCCAACGGCGCGGCCTGCATGCCGTCCCTGCCGAAGGGCGCGGCGGCGCCGGCCCCCGCGGGTGACGTGCCGGCGATCGCCGTCGGCGGACTCGGCGTCGGCATCATGGGCAACGACCCCGCCTCCCAGTACCGGCCCGTCCTGCCGACGGCCCCGGACACCAAGTGCGTCGTGGGCCTCCACGACAACACCAACGCCGACCGCGACTACGACACGGTCAACCCGGAGGAGAGCGCCCTGCGCGCCCTGATCTCCAGCGCCACCGGGCACATCGAGATCTCCCAGCAGGACATGAACGCGACCTGCCCGCCGCTGCCCCGCTACGACATCCGCGTCTACGACGCCCTCGCCGCCAAGATGGCCGCCGGCGTGAAGGTCCGCATCGTCGTCAGCGACCCCGAGAACCGAGGCGCCGTCGGCAGCGGAGGCTACTCGCAGATCAAGTCCCTCTCCGAGATCAGCGACACCCTCCGCGACCGCCTCGCCCTGGTCACCGGTGACAAGAACAGCGCCCGCACCGCCATGTGCTCGAACCTCCAGCTGGCCACGTTCCGCAGCTCGGCCGCCCCGAAGTGGGCCGACGGCCACCCGTACGCGCAGCACCACAAGCTGATCTCCGTCGACGACTCCGCCTTCTACATCGGCTCGAAGAACCTCTACCCGGCCTGGCTCCAGGACTTCGGCTACGTGGTCGAGAGCCCGGCCGGAGCCCGCCAGCTCAACGCGCAGCTGCTCGCCCCCCAGTGGCAGTACTCCCAGGCCACCGCCACGGTCGACTACGAGCGCGGCCTCTGCCAGGCCTGACCCCGCCAGCCCGGCACCGCTCGGCCCGGCACCGCCCCGCCCCCGTAGCATCGGGGGCGGGGCATCCGGGGAGGGGACGGCGCCGGGCTTCGCCCTGTACCGCGGCCCGTCCGCTCTCGATGCCCGAACCGGCCGCGCGGGTCGGCCTGTCCGCCAACGCCTGCGGGGCCCTGGCCCGGCAGCGGCTGGGGATACCGTTCACCCGCCGGCTCACCAGCGCCCGGGCTGCGTCCCCGTCACCGGCTCCGACGGTTTGCCGTCCACTCCGACCGGGACCTCGCCGGCCAGCATCACTCGGTGCATCAGCCGCGGCGCGCCGAGGTGCGCCGTGTCGTTGGGGGCCAGGTGGATGGTGGCCCGGTTGTCCCAGAAGGCCACGTCGCCCGGCTCCCACCGGAACCGGACGGTGTATTCGGGCCGGACGGCCTGCTCCAGCAGCAGCTCCAGCAGCGGGGCGCTCTCCGCCCGCGACAGGCCCAGGATCTGTTCCACGTAATAGCCGTTGACGAACAGCAGCCGCTCTCCCGACTCCGGGTGGACCCGCACCAGCGGGTGGTGCGAGGCGGTCTGACGCTCCAGCAAGTGCCGTACGTACGCGTCCTCGCCCGCCCGCGGCTGATAGCCGACGCCCAGCCGGTGCTCGGCGCGCAGCCCGTCCACGAACTCCCGCAGCGGCGCCGACAGCCCCGCGTACGCCGCCGCCAGGTTCGACCAGCAGGTGTCACCGCCGTACGGGGGCACCGCCTCGGCGCGCAGGACCGTCGCGGCCGGCGGGTCGATCCGGGCGCCGTGGTCGCAGTGCCAGCCCCGCAGCAGCGTGTGCCGTCGCCGCTCCAGCCACTCCTCGCGGTCCATGCCGTACCGCCCGCCCAGCTCCAGCCGGTCGGCGGTCGTCTCGATCTCGGGGAACTCCGGCGGCGAGGCACTGCCCCGCTTGCCGAGCCCGACCGGCTCGCCGAACCGGCGGGCGAACGCCAGGTGCGCCTCGTGGTCCAGGTCCTGGCCCCGGAAGAACACCACCTTCCAGCGCAGCAACGCCGCCCTGATCGAGGCCACGGCCGCGTCGTCCAGCGGCCGCGCCAGATCGACACCGGTGATCTCCGCCCCGGTGTGACCGGCAACCGGCCTCACCTCGACGGGGCTTCGGCCCGCGCCCTTCGTCATACGCACTGCTCCCTCGCATCGGTGCGTCCACGCCCTTTTCCCGCGGCGGACGCGCCCCACCAGCATGACCGCCGCACCGCCGCCGGGACAGGGCACGTCCGCCGCGATGCCCGGGAGGGGTCGGCGGCTCCCGGGTACGGTGAGTACCTTCTCTCCATGCACATCGACGAGCCGGGTCAGCACAGCAGCCAGCAGCGGGGGCACGTACTTCTCATCGCGGGTGATGCCGCGGTGCGGCGCCGTGCCGTCCAGGTCGCGCCGAGTGCGAACCTGGCGGCCCTCGGGCTGGTGCCCGTCTCCGTACTGCTGAACAGCCACGCGCCCAGCGACACCACCTACCTCGACGGGGCGCGCGATCCCAACACCGTGCTGATGCGGCTGCGCGCGGCCGCCGCCACGCCGGGGCCGCTGCTGGTCTACCTGTCGGGCCGGCTCACCTTCGACCGGCGCGGCCGCGACCTCCACCTCGCGCTCGCGGGCAGCACCGCGTCCACGGTGCGCTACACGGCCCTGCCCTGGGAATGGCTGGTCACCGAACTGCGGCCCCGGCCCGCGGGGCTGACCACGGTGGTGCTCGACCTCGTCGCCGACAAGGCCGCCTGGCCGGTGCTGGCCGAACTCGGCGGCCTGCCGGTGCCGGCGGCCGCGGAGACGTACGGGGTGGTCATCCCGCCCGCCTTCACCGGCGGCGAGAACACCGTGAGTTCGTACACCCGGCACTGGATCGACCAGCTGCGCCGCAACCCGACCCGGCCCACCGGCGTACAGCTGCACGCCTTCGCCGTGGGGGCCGCCGCGCTGCCGCCGGGGACCCTGACCCTGCCGGCGACGCGGGCGCTGAGCGCGCCGTCCGAGCACCAGCAGCGGGGCGGGGTGGAGGAACCCGTACGGTCCGCGCATCCGGTGCAGGCGGCGGCGGTGGTGGTGCCCGCGCGGGCGCAGGCGCCCGTACCGGCCGCGCCGGGGCGGGATCCGAGGCCGCACATCCACGCCCTGGCCACCTCGGGCCGCCACCACGAGGCGGCCACGCTCGCGCAGGCCTGGGAGCAGCACGTCCTCCAGGTCCACGGCTACACCTCGCCCGAAGCAACCGAATGGGCCGAGATCCGGGCCGACCTGGCCAGGATGGCGGGCAACTACCGCTCGGCGACGCAGCTGTGGATCGGCGCCGGGCGTTCCCGGCTGGCCCGCCAGTCCCCGGACGCCCCCGAGGTCCTCGCGGCGGCGGCCGGCGCCCTGTACTGCTGGACGCAGCTCAAGGACGAGGCGGCGGCCCGCGAGGCCGGACTCGAACTCCTGCGCCTGCTGGACGCCCTGCCCTCCCTGGAACCGCGTCTGCTGCGGCTGACGCGGCAGCGGCTGGAGGTGTTGAACGGCACGCCGAGCCAGTGCTGAGCCGTCCGGGTCACGGAATCGGGCGCGGCGGAAACCGCTAGGCCGCGCGGCTCGTCTCCGTGGGCGGCGGCGGGTGGCCGCCGGGGCGACGGGAGCCGGACATGAGACGCGCGTGGGTGGCGGCAGGGGTGGCGGCGGTACTGGGCCTGGCGGCGTGCGGGCCGACGGAGCCGGCGGAGCCGACGGAGCCGACGGAGCCGACGGAGCCGGGAGGGTCGGGGGCACCGGGAGGGTCGGGGGCGTCGGCGCCGCCGTCCGCGTCGGCGCGGCCCTCCCCGTCCGGGGCGCCCTCCCCGGCCCCGTCCGGCAAGCCCGCACCGTCCTCGGCCCCGACCGGGAGCGCCGGGTCCGGTACGGCGCCGGAGCCCGTCGTCCGCACGGGAGTGCCCTGGCACCTGGACCGCCTCGATCAGCGCACCGGGCCGCCGGACGGCAAGTTCGGCGCGCGCGCCGACGGCAGCGGGGTGCACGTGTACGTCATCGACACGGGGCTCGACATCGCGCACGCGGAGTTCGGCGGCCGCGCGACGGCCGGCGCCGACTTCGTGGGGGAAGCGGACTCCCGCGACTGCCTCGACGGTCTCGGGCTGGGCCACGGCACGTTCGTGGCGGGGATCATCGCCGGCACGACGTACGGGGTCGCACCGCGGGCCGACCTCGTACGCGTCCAGGGGATCGCCTGCGAGGAGGGCAGCGGCAGTGCCGGACACCACGGGGCCGCCGGCGCCCCGGCGGCGGGCGCTCCCGACGCCGGTCCGGACGCCGGTCCGGACGCCGCCATCGTCAAGTCCGTGGACTGGGTGACCGCACACGCCCGCCGTCCGGCGGTGGTGAACATGTCCCTCAACCTCAAGAACCGCTCCGCCGCCGTCGACGCCGCCGTACGGCGCCTGATCGACGCGGGGATCCCCGTGGTCGTCGCGGCCGGGAACTTCAGCGACGACGCCTGCGGTCACTCCCCGGCCGGGGTGGGCGGCGCGATCGTCGTCGCGGCCTCCACCCGCACCGACCGCCACTGGAAGGACTCGGAGGGGTTCGGATCCGGGTACGGCACCTGCGTGGACCTGTACGCGCCCGGTGAGCGGATCACCTCCGTACTGGCGGGCGGAGGCACCGTCACCGACGAGTCGGGCGCCACCTCCTGGGCCACCCCGCACGTGACGGGCGTGGTCGCCCTCTACCTCGGCGCGCACCCCGCCGCGACACCCGCCCAGGTCCGCACCTGGCTCCTGGGCCGGGCCGTACCCGGCGCCCTGACCGGCGTCCCGGCCGGGACGCCCAACCGGCTGCTGAACACCGGAGGCCTGTGACCGGGTACGCGGCGCCTCACACGGGGAGGGGGGCGCGGCGCGCGCGGCGCCGGCCGGCCATCGTGACGGCGAGCGCGAGCACGATCAGGGCCGCCGCGACCGCGAACGTGATCCGCGTGCCGGTGGCGACGGCCCCGGGCCGTGCCGTGGTGATGTCGGCCGCCGCCGAGGCGAGCGAGAACACGGCGCCCATCGCCGACGCGCCGGTGATGAGCCCCAGGTTGCGCGACAGGTTGAGCATCCCCGATATGACGCCCCGCCGGTCCGCGGGGACGTCGGCCATCACGGAGGTGTTGTTGGCCGTCTGGAACACCGCGTAGCCGGCGGTGGTGACGGCGATGGGCGCGAGGTACCCGATGACGCCGAGGGTCGCCGGCAGGACCGCGAGGGTCAGGGTGCCGGCGAGCACCCCGCCCAGTCCGACGACGGTCATACGGCGGGCACCCCACCGGTCGGTGACCCGGCCGGCCGGCGCGCTGGTCAGCGCCGCGACGAGCGGACCGGCCGACAGGGCGAGGCCGACCCGGGCCTCGTCGAGCCCGAGCGCACGCGACAGGTGGAACGGCCCGACCACCAGCGTCGCCATCATCACCGTCGAGACGAGCGCGCTCGTCGCGAGGCCCGCGCCCAGCACCGGCTCACGGAAGGTGGCCGGGCTGATCAACGGCGAGGCCGCGCGGGCCTCGGCGCGTACGAAGAGGGCGACACCGAGCACGGCGGCCGCCAGCAGGACCGCGCCCCGGACACCGGACCCGCCGCCGCCCAGGGTCATGGCGAGCGCGTACGCCGCGAGGGTGAGCGCCAGCAGCAGCGTGCCCACGTGGTCGAAGCGGGCCCGGGTCCGGCCGGGCTCCCGCGCCCGGTCCGCCGGCAGGTGACGGTGCGCCAGCAGCAACGTCAGCACGCCCAGCGGTGCGTTGACGAGGAAGACGGCCCGCCAGTCGAGTCCGGCGATCAGCAGGCCGCCGAGCGACGGCCCGAGCGCGGTCCCGACCGCGGACATCGTGCCGAGCAGCCCCATGGCACTGCCCGTCCGCGCCTTCGGCACCGTCTCGCCGACGAACGCCATGGTCAGGGCCATCATCACGGCGGCTCCCAGACCCTGCGCCGCGCGGGCCGCGATCAGCAGCCACAGCGTGGGCGCGAGCCCGCACAGGACGGAGGCCACCGTGAACAGGAGGATTCCGGCGAGGAGCAGCCGGCGGCGCCCGATGAGGTCGCCGAGCCGTCCGACGCTGACGATCAGGGTGGTGATGGCGAGGAGATAGGCCAGGACGATCCACTGGACCTGCTGGAACGAGGCGTCGAACGCCCGCGCCAGCGTCGGCAGGGCGACATTGGCGATGCTGGTGCCGAGCGAGGACAGCAGCATCGACAGCGAGAGGCCGGCGAGCGCCCACCGTACCGAGGGCGCGGGCCGCGACCGGCCCTCGGCCACGGCCGCGTCCGGACCGGTGACGTCCCGGCTCATCCGGCACTCCGCACGCCCGCGAGGCCGGCCGGAGCGCCGGGCAGTCCGGCGCGGCGTACGGTGACCCGGCCCCCGAGGCCGAGCCGCCCGGCGAGGACGCGCCGGACCTCCTGCCCCGGGCCGATCGGCTCCCGCAGCCGGGCCGCCGCCCCGCGCGGGAACGGCGGGCGCCGCTCGCCGCCGGTCTCCAGCCGGGCGCCCGTCACCTCCCGGTCGACGTCGGTGTGATGACGGCCGGCGCCGTGGCCGTGGTCGTGGTCGTGTGCGGATTCTCCGTGTGGGTTCATGCCGCGGAGGGTGGCCCCTCGGCGCCGCTGCGGCAACTCTTGTTGCCGTTTCCGGGACGGCAGGGTGGAATGCCCGCATGGAACCCACGCCGTCGTACCGGGCCGTCCTCGACGAGGTCGGCCCCCGGCTCAAAGCGCTGCGCGCCAAGCGCGGCCTCACCCTGGCGGCGCTCTCCGAGGCGACCGGCATCTCCAAGAGCACCCTGTCCCGGCTGGAGTCCGGGCAGCGCCGCCCCAGCCTGGAACTGCTGCTGCCGCTCGCGGGCGCGTACCACGTGCCCCTGGACGACCTGGTCGGCGCTCCCGAAGTGGGCGACCCCCGGGTACGGATGACGGCCCGAGCCCTGCCGAACGGCGGCACCTTCGTCCCCCTGTCCCGCGGCCCCGGCCCCCTCCAGGCGTACAAGATGGTCATCGCGGACCGCGGCGCCGAGCCGGTGCTCCGCACGCACGAGGGCTACGAGTGGCTGTACGTACTGGAGGGCCGGCTGCGGCTCGTCCTCGCGGAACACGACCTGGTCCTCGGCCCCGGGGAGGTCGCCGAGTTCGACACCCGGCTGCCCCACTGGTTCAGCAGCGCGGACGGCCGTCCCGTCGAGGTCCTCAGCCTCTTCGGCCGCCAGGGGGAACGCATGCACGTCCGGGCGAAACCCAACGGCTGACGGGATCCGAAGGAGTGCGCCCGCGAACCCGGCCGTTCCGTTCGCGATCGATTCCACGTCCATGGACCGCGCCCTAACGGGACGACGCGGGCACGCCGTCCCGGCCCGTCTCGCCCAGCACCGCCCCGATCACGTGCCGGGCGTTGCCGGCCATCGCCGGGTTCGTCCGCCGGTAGTGCGGGAGCGCGATCAGCGCCTGCGACAGCGTCCGCGCGCGGCCCCGGATCCAGGTCGCGTCGTCGACGCCGAGCGCCTCGCGGAAGACCTCCCGCGCACCACCGGCCGGCAACAGGTTCCACGCCGGGAACAGGTCACAGGCCGGATCGCCGACGCCCGCGCACCCGAAGTCGATCACCGAGGTCAGCCGTCCGGCCTCCACCAGCAGATTGCCCGGCATCAGATCGGCGTGCAGCCACACCGGCGGGCCGTCCCAGTCCGGGGCGCGCAGCGCCTCCTCCCACACCGCGGCCGCGGCGTCGCAGTCGACGCCCTCCTCCGGGATCCCGCGCAGCCGCCCGATCGCCGCCCGGGTCCCGGCGTCGAGCGAGCTGAGCGGCCCGCCGCGATGGGCGGCCGGCGCACCCGGCAGGGTGATGCTCCGCATCGACGCCACGAACCCGGCCAGGTCCCCGGCCAGCGCCACGGGCTCGCTCAGCGCCCCCGCCTCGGGGTTCGCCCCCGCCCGCCACCGGTACACCGACCACGGCCACGGATACCCCTCGGCCGGTTCCCCGGCCCCGAGCACCTCGGGGATCGGCGTGGCCAGCATGGCCGCGAGGCGCGGCAGCCACTCCCGCTCCAGCGCCACGTCCCCGGCGCCGCCCGCCGCCAGGGGCAGCCGTACGGCCATGTCCGCGCCCAGCCGGTACATGGCGTTCACCGTGCCGCCGGACGCGAACCGCTCCACCGCCAGCCCCGCCCACCGCGGGAACTGCCCGGCGACCAGGCGCCGTACGAGGTCCTCGTCGACGGGGGACGGACCGCTCGTTCGCTCTGTGCTCATGGGGCACCATCCGAACTCCCGGCACCGGAGGGCGTCAAACCCTTTTGCGCGCCCGGCGTCAGGGCCGCGCGTGCTCCGCCAGCAGTTCCAGGAAGGCCGTGGTGACCGGATCGGGGCGCGGTCGCGCGTACGCCGCCAGCTCCCGTGACACCGGGGGCTCCGGGTCCAGCAGGTGCCCCGCGAAACCGGCCGGGACCAGATTCGCCGGCACCAGCGCCGGGCCCAGTCCGGCCGCCGCCAACAACGGTGCGGCCGCGGTCTGTTCGGTACGCACCGCCGTGCGCGGCCGGAACCCCGCCCGCTCGCAGGCCCGGTCGAGGACCTCCGCGAGGCCGTTGCCCGGGGCGAAGTGCACCCAGGCGCGCTCCGCCAGCGCCCCGAGTGCCACCCGGCCCGTGCCCTCCGCCGCCACCGGATCGTCGGCGGCGACGGCCACCACGAACCGCTCGGTGCCCAGGGTGCGCACCGGCCCGTCCCAGCCGTCCGGCACCGGTCCGACCGCGAGGTCGGCCCGGCCCGCGGCCATGGCGGCGAGCAGCGCGTCCGCGTGCGCGAACTCCACCAGCCTGACGCGGACTTCGGGATGGCGCCGGTGCCAGATCCGCAGGACGGGCGGGAGCACGCCCAGCGTGATCGAGTAGACGGTCGCGAGCTGGATCTCCCCGCCGGCGAGACCCGCGGCGCGCCGGGCGGCCGTACCGGCCCGCTCGGCGTCGGCGAGCGCGGCGCGGGCGTGCGGCAGCATGGCCCGGCCCATCGGGGTGAGCCGTACCGCGCGCGGCAGCCGCTCCAGCAGCGGGCCGCCCGCGCTCCGCTCCAGGGCCTGGACCTGCTTCGACAGGGCGGGTTGGGTGACGTGCAGCAACTCGGCGGCGCGGGTGAAGGATCCGGTGTCCACGACGGTCACCAGGTACTCGAACTGCCGCAGCGTCGCCATCGCCGCCGCTGTGCCCGTCACCGTCACCGTGTCCGTACCCGTCCCTTTGACCATTCTCCCAGGCTATCGCAGCCATGAGAACGATGCCTTGGACGCATGGGACGGCTGGCGGCAGAGTCGTCACCACGGGCCGCACCGGCCCGGCCGGCCCCGCCGGAACGGACAGTCGAAGAGCCGAAGGACACGCACCATGAGCACGCTCAGCACCACCCCCGGGGACAGCCTCGACGGACGGCGGGTCATCGTCGTCGGCGCGGGCTCGCACATCGGCCGGCACCTCGCGCGGGCCGCCTCCGCGGCCGGCGCCGAGGTGCTGCTGGCCGGCCCCTCCACCGCGAAGCTGGAGGCGACGGCGGCCACCCTGGCCGCCCCGGCGGCCGGCATCCACCGCGTCGACCTCGCCGACGAGGAGTCCATCGCGGCCCTCGCCGCCCGCGCCGGCGCGTTCGACCACCTGGTCTCGACCGCCGCGATGCCCGCCAACGGGCCGGTGTCCGGCCTCGCGCTCGACGCGGTGCGCCGGGCGTTCGACGCCAAGGTGATCGGCCCGCTGCTGCTCGCCAAGCACCTGGCCGGGCAGGTCCGCCCGGGCGGCTCCTTCACCTTCTTCTCCGGAGTCGCCGCCTGGCGCCCCGCACCCGAGCGGGTCGTCATGGCCACCACCAACGGTGCGCTGTCCTTCCTGGTCGAGGCCCTCGCGGTGGAGCTCGCCCCCGTACGCGTCAACGCGGTCTCGCCCGGCATCGTCGACTCCGGAGCCTGGGACGGGCTGGGCGAGAACAAGGAGTCCTTCCTGGAGCACGTCGCCGAGCGCAACCCCGCCCGCCGCACCGGCACCCCCGACGACCTGCTCCAGGCGGTGCTGTACGCGATGGCCGCCCCGTTCGTCACCGGGACCGTGCTGCACGTCGACGGCGGCGGCCGACTCGCCTGAGGAGGCACGGACATGATGGTGAACGATCACGGCCTGCCGCTCGCCGGGACCCTGGTGGCGCGCGACCACGAGGGCTGGTCCGCCGAACTGCGCGCGGAGTTCGAGGAGAACGCCCACAACGGCCGGGTCGGCGGCCGCCTGCTCAGCGAGACCGACCGGGTACGGGTGTGGGAGATCCGGCTCGCGCCGGGCGAGCGGCTGCCGGCGCACCGGCACGCCCTGGACTACTTCTGGACGGCCCTGACGGCCGGGCGCGGCCGCCAGCACACCGCCGACGGCACGACCCGCGAGGTCACCTACGAGGCGGGGGAGACCCGGCACTTCACGTTCGGGCCCGGCGAGTTCCTGCTGCACGACCTGGAGAACTGCGGGCACACCCCGCTGCTGTTCACCACCGTCGAGTTCAAGGACGCCGGCCGTCCGCAGGAAGGGGCCGATCCTGGGTAGGGTGCTGTGATCGCGATGATCGACTCGGGGGCGGTGCGGTCCCGGCCGCCGCACGGGTGACCCCCGTACCGCCACCGCGATCGCCACCACCACGACCCAATGGCAAAGGAGCCGACGTGACCGACTGGATCACCACCCCCGTCGACGCCCGCGTGCTGCGCGGCGCCCTCGACGTCGAAGCCACCGAGCACGGCGTGCTGCCGCACCGGCTGCCCGCCCGGGCCCGCCGGCAGTTCCCGGACGGGTACCTGGCCATGGTCGAGGCCCAGCCCTCCGGCGTACGGGTGGCGTTCCGTACCGGGGCCACCGCCGTCGAGCTGGACGTGCTCCCCACCAAGACGGTCTACCCGGGCGCCCCCGCCACGCCGGAGGGCCTCTACGACCTGGTCGTCGACGGCCGTCTGACGGGCCGGACGACGGTGACCGGCGGCAACGTCCGCACCGTCGACATGACCACCGGATCGATGGAGACGACCCCGGGCCCGCCCGGCACCGCCCGCTTCGCCGGGCTGCCCGCGGGCGCCAAGGACATCGAGATCTGGCTGCCGCACCGGGAGACCGTCGAGCTGATAGCGCTGCGCACCGACGCCCCGGTCGAGCCCCTGCCGGACCGGGGCCGCAGGGTGTGGCTGCACCACGGCAGTTCGATCAGCCACGGCTCCAACGCCGCAGGCCCGACCGAGATCTGGCCGGCGGTGGCCGCGGCCCGGGGCGGCGTGGAGCTGATCAACCTGGGGCTGGGCGGCAACGCCCTGCTCGACCCCTTCGTCGCGCGCGCCCTGCGCGACACCCCGGCGGACCTGATCAGCGTCAAGATCGGCATCAACCTCGTCAACACCGACCTGATGCGCCTGCGGGCCTTCGTCCCGGCGGTGCACGGCTTCCTCGACACCATCCGCGACGGCCGGCCCGAGGTGCCGTTGCTGGTCGTCTCCCCGATCCTCTGCCCCATCCAGGAGGACACCCCGGGCCCCCTCGCACCGGACTTCAGCGGCGGACAGCTGAGCTTCCGGGCCCTCGGCGACCCGGCGGAGCGCGCCCAGGGCAAGCTGACGCTCAACGTCATCCGGGAGGAACTCGCCCGCATCACCGCGCAGCGGGCGGCCGAGGACCCGCACCTGCACTACCTCGACGGCCGCACGCTCTACGGCGAGGCGGACTTCGCGGAACTGCCCCTGCCGGACGCGCTCCACCCGGACACCGCCGCCCACCGCCGGATCGGCGAACGCTTCGCCGAACACGCCTTCCACGCGAAGGGCGCCTTCGCCGCCGACGCCTGACCGACCGCCCCCGCCCACACGACCCGGGCGGCGGAGGCCCCCGCAGAGACCGGCAAGGCGCCGCCGAGGCGGCCGGGCCGGCGGCGGCGCCGATCGGAGCCGTGCCGCCGGGCTTCGGCTGGTTCCCGGTGCCGCTATTGCTGTCATGGTTCGTCTCGGCGGCGAAGCCGATCCGCACCTCGCGTCGCCGGCGCCCCGTACCGCTCCCTCGGCAGCACGGCAGCACGGCAGCACGGCAGCACGGCGCAGCGGCTCGCGGCGACCGCCAGGGCCGACCGGATCCGGCCGACGCCGAAGGAACTCGTCGAGGCCGCCCTCCCCGAGGAGTCCCGCCGCGCTCAGATCCGCGGACCCCAGCCCGCCTCGTCCCAGAAACGCAGCTGGCGCTGCTTGGGGAGCTCCGCGATCCGGGCCACCCCGGGACCTCCGAGGATCAGCGCGCTCGCCCGGCCCGGGGTGAACACCGGGACGGCGGGCGCGGCCGGCGCGGCGGGGACGCCGGTGCGCGCGAAGGAGGCCACCAGATCGATGAAGGTGTCCGACACCGTGCGCTCCAGCGGGCCGTCCCCGAACACCGGAGCCTGCCCGGGCAGTCGGTGCGTGCCGAAGAGGAACTTCGAGGTGGCCTCGTGCGGCGTGCCGAAGTGCGGCGCGCGCACCGGGTGGGCGAACTCGGTGACGTACACCGGGGTGCTGCCCGTCCTGGCGTGCCGCTCGGCGAACCGGATCACCGGACCCCGGAAGAGGCTGTCCCCCCAGATCTCCGTCCACAGCGTCAGCGGGTCGGCCGGCAGTCCCTCGGCCAGCGCGGCGGCCCGGTAGTGGGACACGCACCGTTCGACCAGCTCCGCCGGCACCTCGGGCGTCCCCTTCAGCAGGCAGGCACGTACGGACGCGTGCAGCTGCGCCTCGTCGGTGGGTGCCGGGGACGGGCTCGGGGAGGCGGGACCGGTGAAGAAGGAGCCCTCGGTCGCGGCGTGGACGGAAAGGACCGGCACGCGCGGGGTGGGCAGTTCGTGGTCGTACCCGCGCACCCAGCGGCCGTCGACGACGGGGCCCCGGTACTCGCGGCCGCTGCCCAGCGGGCGCAGCTCGGGGCTGCCGGTGAAGGTGGCCTCCCAGGCGGCCTTGATCCGGGCGGCGTCCGCGTCGCGGAGTCCGGAGACGCCCGTGCCGAGCGCCTCGGCCAGCCGTTCGTACGCGCGTACCGAGTCCTGCGCGTTGAGGGCGAGCGCCGGGGCCCAGGCGTGTGCCGCGCTGATCGGCACGATCCGCCGGACGGTGGAGCGCAACTCGGGCAGCAGGGACAACTGCCAGGTGCTCGCGCCGCCGGCCGAGGTGCCGGCGAGGGTGATGTTGTCCGGATCGCCGCCGAAGGCACGGGCGTTGGCCCGGACCCAGTGCAGCAGCGCCACCTGGTCCTGGAGGCCCCAGTTGGCGTGGGAGCCGGTCTCGGGGTCGGCCAGGTCCGGATGGGACCCCCAACCGAAGGCGCCGAGCCGGTAGTTGAAGGTGACGACGACGAGATCGCCCCGGTCGGCGAGGCGTTCGCCGTCGTACACGTCCTGACTGCCCGCGCCGAGGAACCAGCCGCCGCCGTGTACGTAGACCAGGACCGGCCGCCTGCCCCCGGTGTCCGGGGTCCAGACGTTCGCGTAGAGGGAGTCCTCGCTGCTTCCGGGCAGCGCCGACTGGTACGAGGGGGCGGCGAACCGGGTGGCGTCGCGGACGCCGCGCCAGGGGCGGGGCGTCCGGGGCGAGGCGAAGCGCAGGCGGCCGACCGGCGGCTCGGCGTACGGCACGCCACGGAAGACGGCGGTCCGCCCGGCGACGGCCCCGGCGACCTGGCCGGCGGTGGTGCGGACGACCGGGCCTGTGCCGGCTCCTGCCGTAGCGGCGTGGGCGCGGGCGCCGGTGGCGGTGGCGACGGCCGCGGCGGCGGCTCCGGTCAGCAGGGTACGGCGGGACGGTTCGGCGGACATCTGTTCCCTTTCGGCGGGACGGCGCGGCGGCCGGGACGGCGCGGTGGACTCCCGGGGCGCCGGCAGCCTGCACAGCCGCCGGCCGGGTAGGCAACGCACCGCCCGGCACTTGATCAGGTGCCGGGCTCCACCCGTATCGGCGGCGTCCGGGGCGCGCGACGGGACGTACACTCGGCCCATGGACCGCACACGTGTGACGGGGGAGTGCCTGCCACAGCAGGCTGCCCCTGACGTGCTCGCGGTCGCCGCGGGTCGTACGGGCGGCGTGAGCGCCCTGACCGCTGCCGATGGCCAGGCCCCCCCGGTCGGCCGCGGCGCGCTGCACGGCCACGGCTAGCGAAGCACCCCCCTCTCCCGGCGGCCTCAGGCCCGATGGCCGATGCCTGCCACCCGCCGTCCGCCGTCCGCCGTCCGCCGCCCGACGACGTACGCCCGACGACGTACGCCCGATGCCCGCGCTCAGGGGACGGGGACGGTGCGGGGACGGCCCACACGATCACCGCAGCCCGGCGACCCGTCGGCGCTGCCGCCTGGCGACGGCCGCACGACGGGCCCGAGCCACCTTCGAAGGGACCACCGTGAAGCTGAGCGGGCTGCTGACAGGCCACGAACACCACGTCCTCCAGGGCGACGCCGAGACGACGCGCATCACCGCCGGCACCACCTTCGACGTCGAGCGCGTGACACCGGGCTCCCTCTTCATCGCGGTGCCCGGCCACCGCGGCGGCGGTCCCGCGGCGGTCGGGGCGGCCTTGGCCCGCGGCGCCGCGGCGGTCATCGTCGAGGCGCACGCCGACGGCGAGGCAGCCGCGGCCGCCGACCCGGACGCAGACGCCGACACGGACCGGGCCGCGCGGACAGCGCCCCGGGACGTGTGCGTCGTACGGGTGCCCGACACCCGGAAGGCGGCCGCCGTCGCGTCCTCGCGGTACTTCGGCGAGCCGGGGCGGCAGATGGACATGGTGGCGGTCACCGGAACCAACGGCAAGACCTCCATCTCGTACATGGTCGAGTCCCTGCTGCGGATCTCCGAAGGCGCGAGCGTCGGCGTCATCGGTACGGCGGGCAGCCGGATCGGCGACGAGGTGATCCCGATGCCGCCGTCCGTCCTGACGACGCCGGAGTCACCCGACCTCCAGTACCTGCTGGGCCGGATGCGGGACGGCGGCGCCGGCAGCGTCGTGCTGGAGGCCACCTCGATGGCCCTGCTGACCCACCGGGTGGACCGCACGTTCGTCGACGTCGGCGTCTTCACCAATCTGACGCAGGACCACCTGGACGACCACGGCACGATGGAGCACTACCGGGATGCCAAACTCCGCCTGTTCCAGGGCCTGTGCCGGCACGCGGTGGTCAACGCGGACGACGCCGTGGGAGCCGGGATCGCCGCGATGATGCCGGGCGCGGTGACCACGTACGCCCTGGACACCGAGGCGGACTTCCGCGCCACCGGCCTGAGCGCGGACGCTTCGGGCACCCGGTTCACGCTGCACCACGCCGGGCGTGCGTACCCGGCGGCGATCCCCGTCCCGGGGCGGTTCTCGGTGTCGAACGCGCTGGCCGCCGTGGCGGCGTGCCGGGTGCTGGGGCACGACCTGGGCGGGCTGGTCGCCGCGCTCGCCCTCCTGCCCCCCGTCCCGGGGCGGTTCGAACGCTTCGTGACCCCGAGCGGGACGTCGGTGATCGTGGACTACGCGCACTCGCCGGACTCCCTGGACAAGGTGCTCACCGCCATCCGCGGTTTCGCGCGCGGCCGGGTCATCACGGTGTTCGGTTGCGGCGGGGACCGGGACACGACCAAGCGCGCCGACATGGGCAGGATCGCCGGGACCCACTCCGACCTGTGCGTCCTCACCTCGGACAACCCGCGGCGCGAGGACCCCGAGGCGATCCTGGACCAGATCGCCCCCGGCATCGCGTCGACGGGCACCCCCTACGAGCGCACCGCCGACCGGCGCCGCGCGATCGCCTTCGCCCTGGCCGGGGCGGGCCCGGACGACATCGTCCTGATCGCGGGCAAGGGCAGCGAGCCGCACCAGATCGTCGGCGAGGAACTGCTGCCGTTCAGCGACATGGCGACGGTGCGCGAACTGAGCCGCCCCGCCACGACCTAGTGCCGTGAGCGGAAGGGTTTGCCGGGGCGCGGGGCCCGGCACGGCACCTCGCCGCGTTGTCGGACCGCGCGAGTACGTCCGGTACGAGCCGCGGCCCTCAGCCTTGCGATGCACCGCACCGGACGCCGCGACCCGGTGAACCCTCCCGGTCACGGCACTAGCCCCGAGGGGCCCGGCGCAACCAGCGGCGGGCTGCCGGAGCGGGGGCGGGCGCGGCCGCGGGACCTCCGGCCGCCGGACCTCCGAAGGCGGGCAGCGCCTTGAACACCGGGTGCAGGGTGATGCCGGGAGTGAGACGCCGCAGCGCGGCCCGCACCAGGGTGAGCGGGTGGTCGGGGAAGCCCGCGTCCCACTGCTCGTGATCGCCGACGTGGTACGGCAGACCGCCCGCGATGCCTGGCCCGTACGGATGAGGCATGAAGTACCGCTCCGGACCGACCTGGTTGAGGATCACGGCCTCCCGCACCCCGGACATCGGGCCCTCGCCCGCCTGTACCTTGACCACGGTGCTGCATCCGGCCCTCGGCACCGTCCAGGAGCCGAGGAACACCTGCCCGTGGCCGCCGGGCCGCCGTACCTTCACCAACTGGCGTACGGCCGGGAGGGCGTCGACCTCGCCGACCGAGGCCTCGATCAGACCCGCGCCGGCCCGGGCCACCGACAGGGCCAGGCCGTGCCGGAGCCGGTCGGCCTCGGCCGGTGGCGCCGGCAGGTCGGGTACGAGATCGAAGAAGTGCACCGACAGCACGAGGCCCTGCTCGTCGGTCCACACCCCCGGCTCCTGCTCGGTGAAGCCGGTGAGGTCCATGCCGGTGATCGGTGTCATGCGCGCCATCATTGATCACCGCGCCCGCGGGGCGAGCGCCGGGGGTGGGGCCCGCCCGTCGGCCGCGGGGTGAGGGCGGTGCCCACCCCCACGGCCGGCCCGGGGAACCGGCCGCCGCTCGTGCGGGGTGCCTCTTACGCGGCAGGCGCCGGCGACGTGGCGCGGCGTACGGACTCCACCACCGCCGCCCGGTGCCGCGCCACCCGCTCCGGCTCCCAGCCGGTGCCCCCGGCACCCACGGCGGGGCCGCCCATCGCGCCGAACCAGGCCTGGGACAGACCCAGCACCAGCGTCAGGACGTCGGCGGGGTCGAGCGAGGGCTCGATGAGGCCCGCCCGCTGCGCCTGCTCCACCAGCGCGATCTTCGCGCGGTAGGACGCGGCCTCCGCGTCCGCCGAGCCGGGCCGCTCCAGCTGCTTCCACAGCATCAGCCGCATCAGCGACGGCTGTGCGACGAGGTGGTCGAAGATGGCGCCCGCGTAGCCCGGCAGGTCCTCGACGTCGAACGGCACGGACTCGGAGCCGGTCTCCAGCGCGCGCTGGAGCACGGCGTCGAAGAGCTGCTCCTTGTTGCCGAAGTAGACGTAGATGAGTCGCTTGTTCGCCTGCGCCGCCTCGGCGATCCGGTCGACCCGCGCGCCGGCGATGCCGTACGTCGCGAATTCGGAGAAGGCCGCGTCGAGCAGGCGTGCCTTCGTTGCGCTGGAGTCCCTTGCCATGACCGGCAGCCTAGCAAGTAACTATCTGGTTATTGACATCGGCCGCACCGCCCGTGCATGGTTGACCTATCCAGTTAGTTACTTACGTTCGCCTCGAAGGAGAGCATCATGGAGATCCGCGCACTGGGCGGCCAGGGCCTGCAGGTCGGCGCCGAAGGCCTCGGCCTGATGGGCATGACCGCCCACTACGGAGCCACCGACGAGACCGAGTCGCTCGCCACCATCGACCGCGCCCTGGAGCTGGGCGTCACCCTGCTCGACACCGCCGAGGGCTACGGCCCGTTCCGTAACGAGCAGCTCCTCGGCAAGGCCCTCGCCGCCAACGGCCGCCGCGAAGACGTCGTGATCGCCACGAAGACCGGCGCCGAGTTCACCGACGAGGGCGCCTTCCTCGGCCACAACGCCACCCCCGAGTACATCCGGCGCGCCGCCGACCGCTCCCTGCGCCACCTCGGCACCGACCACATCGACCTGTACTACCTGCACCGGATCGACCCGAACGTGCCCGTCGAGGAGAGCATGGGCGCCATGGCCGAGCTCGTCGCCGCCGGCAAGGTCCGCCACGTCGGGCTGTGCGAGGCCGCGCCCGCCACCATCGCCCGCGCCCACGCCGTCCACCCGCTCGCCGCCGTGCAGACCGAGTACAGCCTCTTCGAGCGCGGCATCGAGTACGAAGGCGTCCTCGACACCCTGCGCGAACTCGGCATCGGGCTCGTCGCCTACTCGCCGCTCGGCCGCGGTTTCCTGTCCGGGGCGATCACCACCCCGGAGGACTTCGCCGCCGACGACTTCCGCCGCACCGATCCCCGCTTCCAGGGCGAGAACTTCGCCCGCAACCTGGCCGTCGTCGACCAGGTCCGCCGCCTCGCCGCCGACAAGGGGGTCACCCCCTCGCAGCTCGCGCTCGCCTGGACGCTGAGCCGGGGCGCGGTCCCGATCCCGGGCACCAAGCGCCGCCGCTACCTGGAGGAGAACCTCGCCGCCACCGCCGTGACGATCACCGCGGCGGACCTGGCCGCCATCGACGCCGTGGCCCCGCACGGCGTGGTCTCGGGCGACCGCTACGCCCCCGAGCTGATGAAGTCGCTGAACGGCTGATCCGTGGCGGAGGGGGGCGGCCGCAGGCCCCCGGCCGGGGCCGGGGATCATGGGATACGACAGGTACCGGACGGAGCGGGGGAGAGGACGTGACGAGGATGCGCGGAGCATGGGCGACCCCGGGAGCGCTGGGCACGGTGGTGCGCTCCGGTGCGGTCCTGGCCGCCGTGAGCCTGGTGTGCCGGGTGCTCTACGGGGCGATCGAACTCGAACCCGCCGCCGCGGCCTACGACACGGGCCCCGGCGCCCTCGCCGTGTCGCTGCTCCGGGTCGTCTCCACCGGAGCGCTCGGCGCCGCTTCCACGCTCGCGACGGTCGCGCTGCTGATGGTGTCCTTCCAGGCCTGCCGCCTGGTGTGGCGGCGCGGCCACGGCCGCCGCGCATGAGCCGCAGCCGCGTCGGCACCCTCACCCGCGCCCGCGTGGTTGACTGACGGCATGCCGCTCGACGAATACGGCGTGCTGTCCGGAACCCTGCACCGCCACTTCCGCGATCAGCCCGATACCCAGGGCCGCTGGTTCCACGTGAACCTGGAGGTCGACGCCCCCGCCGGCCGCTACCGCTGCGCCGTCGACGTGGACAGCAAACAGTCCACCACCGGAGTGCGCTGGCAGGTCCGCACCCTCGCCGCATCCGTCCTCGAACCGGCCTCCGACCTGCCGCCGGGCTACCACCACCTCGCCCGCACCTCGGGTTCCGGCGCCATCGACTACCTGCGCCACCCGGCCCTGCGGAACCGGACCGGCTGCGGCATCGCGTGGCTGGCGGCGCTCCTGGACCGCCTGAGCCCGCCCCGCCCCTGGCTCTCGGGCTCGTACGCCGAGGCCTCGGACGCCCTGGAACTCATCCTCGTACCCGGGCGGCCGATCCTCGTCTTCGGCGAACCGTTCGACGACGGCGGCCTCGGCATGCACGACGTCCACCAGAACCAGGGCGATCCGTACGGCACCCAGTGGTGGGACGACAACGGCATCTGGCAGGACGGCGCGACGATGACCCGCAGGCCGGACGGGCAGTACGACGTGTTCCTCTCCCGCTTCTCCACGCAGGCCGACGTCACCGGCCCCGAAGGGCACCCGCTGCCCGCCACCCCCTGAGACGGGCCGCGCCTCCTAACGGCCGGGGCGCCTACCGGGGCGCCGGGCGGGGCGGGAACGCCGGAGCGGCCGGCGCCGGCCCCAGCGTGGTCGACCCGGGCGCCGCGCGGTGGCCCAGCCCCGTCCGGTACACGTCCAGCGCGGCCTCGATCCGCCCCGTACGCCGCAGCAGATCCCCCAGCAGCCGGCACAGGTCGGCGAGATCGCCCGTGGCCCCGCTGCGCTCCAGCAGCGCCAGCGCCCGTACGTAGTGCTCCTCGGCGAGCTCCGGCTCCCCGCGCTCCTCAGCGATCAGGCCGAGCAGCCGGTGCGCGCCGCCCGCGTGGACCGCGCCGTGACTGTCGCCCAGATCCAGCAGTACCGCCAGCAGCCCGGCGGCCTCCTCGTACCGCCCGAGCCGGCGCAGCACGTCGGCGAGTTCGATCTCCACCTGCGCGGTGTAGAGCGCGGCGCGCTTGGCCGCCAGCATGTCCCGGGCCGTGCGCAACTCGGCCTCCGCCGAGTCGAGATCACCGTTCTGGGCCTGGACGTAGCCGCGCATCCAGTGGCAGTGCGCCAGGTCGGTGCGCAGCCGCAACTCCCGGTAGACCGCCTGCGCCTTGGAGAGGGAGGCGTCGGCATCGGCCGCCCGGCCCTCGGCGAGGAACGTCCGCGCGACCTGCCGGTGCATCCCCGCCACCAGCGCCGGGTCACTGACCCGGGGTGCCAGCGCGAGCGCCAGCTCGGCGGCGTGCGCGGCGCGGGCGTGCGCCCCCATGTCCATGTACGGCCCGATGACCGCGGCGTAGAGCAGCACCAGCGCCTCGGGGTCGGCCAGCCCGCCCGCGTTGAGTTCGTCGATGGTGGATTCGAGGAGGTAGCAGGCGTAGCGCAGTTCCCCGGCGAGCAGGTGCGCGACGGCCCGGCCCCGGATCGGGCGGGCCCGGCGGGGCAGCGGCTCGCCCGCCAGTAGCTGTTCGGCGGCCTCGAAGTGCCGTACCGCGTCGCCGAGTTCACCGGACTCCAGGGCGCAGTCCCCGAGCCCGAGCAGGGCCTCGGCCCGCTCGGCGGTGAGGTCCAGGTGCTCGGCGTCGGTGAGCAGCCGCCGGTAGTGGACGGCGGCCTCGTCGGCGGCGCCGGTGGCGAGCGCCCGCTGGGCGTCGGTCAGGCCCAGCCGCAGTTCCGTGGCCAGGTGGGCGGGGCGTCCGGTGGCGAGTTCCTCGTACGAGGTGCCCAGGCGTCCGGCGAGGAAGCGCAGCGCGGTCTCGGAGGGGCGGACCTTGCCCGACTCCAGCGTCGAGATGTAGGCGGGGGTGTAGGCGGGGTCCGCCAACTGGCGTTGCGTCAGACCGAGTCCGGTGCGCAGGCGTTGGACGCGGCGGCCGATCTCGGCCGGTTCGTCCGTGAACGCTCCCGTGAACTCCCCCATGACATTCCCCTCGTTGCTCGCATTCCCCGTGGTGCGGGAGGGCCAACCATTGCGCACGCCCCGCGCGGCCCCTAATTTAAGCACTCGCATCAGCAGGCTTACATCCCCACTTAACCGCCGTACTTCCGTACTTCCCAACTTCCTTCTTCGGGGGAGGACTTCACTTCATGCACCCCACCATCCGCCGGACCCTGTGCGGAGCCGTCACGGCGGCCTGCGCGGCCGCGGCGCTCCTGACCGCCGGTCCCGGCGCCGCTGCCGCCACCGCTGCCGAGGGCCCGCCGCCCGCACCCGCGACGGCCCGCGTGAAGGTAGAGATACCGGGGCCGGAGCACGGCACCGACGCCGGATCCGGCTACACCCGGGTACCCCTCTCCGGGCAGGCGAAGAGCGCGGCCCGGCTCTCGGAGGCCGAGCGGGCGGCCGACGGCGACGTCACCAAGATGATCGACAACGGCTCCACCGCCGACCGTCTGGACGTCGTCGTCATCGGCGACGGCTACACCGCCGCCGAACTGGACCGCTTCCACGCCGACGCCCGGCAGAAATGGGCCGAGGTGGCGGCCGTCGAGCCGTACACCACCTACCAGAACCTCTTCAACGTATGGACGGTCGACGCCGTCTCGAACGACTCGGGCGTCACCGGGGACCCGGACCGGGGCGCCGTGCGCGACACCGCCCTCGGCTCGTACTTCTGGTGCGAGGACATCGAGCGGCTGCTCTGCGTCGACCAGCCCAAGGTGGACGCCTACGTGGCGAAGGCCCCGGCCGCCGACCTGGTGATCGTGCTCGCCAACAGCGCCAAGTACGGCGGCGCGGGCTACAACGAGCCCAGCGCCACCCTCGGCTACGAGGGCATCTCGACCGCCTCGGCCGGCAACGCGAAATCCGGCCAGGTCGCCATCCACGAGACCGGCCACTCGCTGGGCAAGCTCGCCGACGAATACTTCTACCCCGGCGTCCCGGACTACGAGAAGTACACCGGCCCCGAGCCCGCCGAATCCAACAGCTCCACCCTGACCGCCGACCGGATGGCCCGGGAGCGCACCAAGTGGTACCGCTGGCTGGGCGAGGAATCGCCCGACGGCGGTGTCGTCGGCGCGTACGAGGGCGGCGGCTACTACGTGACCGGGCTGTACCGGCCCACCGACAACTCGATCATGCGGGTGCTGGGCAAGCCCTTCAGCCTGCCCGGCACCGAGGCGATGATCGCGGGCTTCGCCCGCCACGCCACGTTCGTCACCCCGCTCACCCCGACGGACCGCACCCTGCGGCCGTGGCACACCGCGAAGGCCTCCGTACCCCGGCTGGCCGACGCCTACGGGCGGCAGCCCGAGGTCAGGTGGTACCTGGACGGCCGCGAGCTGAAGCGGTTCCGGGGCCGGACCGAGGTGCGGGTGGCGGAGCTGTGGCTCCTCGACCTGCGCACGCACAAGCTGACCGTGACGGCCGAGGACCGCACGACGGCGGTGCGCGACCCGCTGATCGCCCGCACGCTGCGCACCTCGGCGGCGTGGAGCGTCCGCCTGTAGCCCTCCCGCACACGGCCGCGGCGGCCGCAACGGCCCGAGCGCCCCAACGCCCCGAGAAGTTCCCCCCGTTCGGGTGGGAACTTCTCGGGGCGTTCTGCTGGGAGCCCTCTTTGCCCCGGGTCGTCCCCGGACCGGCGGCGGAGCGGGGGGCTTTGACGGAAGGTCTGGCGCGCCGGACAGCAGATTCCGGAGGTCCGTGCGGAATCCCTCTTGCGCAATGGTCAAGAAACGTTGACCATTGCTCGTATGCCTACCGATGATCTTCCCGAGACGTTTCACGTCACCACGGACGAGCAGCTGCGCGCCGTCTCCAACCTCACGCGTCACCGGATCATGGCCGTGCTCCGCTTCGAGCCCGCGACGATCACGCAGATCGCCGAGCGGGTGGGCCTGGCGAAGGGGAGTTCCAGCTACCACGTACGGCTGCTGGAGCGGGCCGGGCTGGTGAAGGTGGTACGGACGCGGAAGGTGCGGGGGGTCACCGAGCGGTACTACGCGATGGCCGCGCGGTCGATCGCGCTGCCGGATCCGGGCGAGGGAGGGCCGGACGTGCTGATGCGGCATGCGGTGGCGGACCTGGAGGCATCGCCCGCGGACGGCGAGCGGCACGTTCGGATGGCGCATCTGCGGCTCACCGAGGAGCAGTTCGCGGAGCTCGGGGCGCGGCTGCAGGCACTGGCGGACGAGTACCGCGAGCTGTCCGATCCCTCGCTGCCGGACGCGTCACTCGTCTTCGCACTGTTCCACCCGGCGCAGCGCGAGCAGACCGAAGGAGACACCAAGTGACCTCAGACGTACGGAAGTTGCCGACCGGCTTCGGACGGCTGTGGACCGCACAGACGGTGTCCTCGCTCGGTGACGGGGTGACGCATGCCGCACTGCCCCTGCTCGCGTTGACGCTGACCCGCGATCCGATGGCGCTCGCCGTCGTCACGGCCGCCGGAACGCTGCCGTGGCTGCTCTTCGGGGTGCTCGGCGGTGCGCTGGTGGACCGCTGGGACCGCCGGCGCACGATGTGGGTCGCGGACACGGCGCGTGCGGTGCTGCTCGCGATACCGGCGGCAGCGGCCGCGCTCGACGCGCTGAGCATTCCACTGCTCGCGGCCGTCGCCTTCCTCCTCGGCCTCGGCGGACTCTTCTTCGACACCGCCGCCACGGCCTACCTGCCGGATCTTCTCCGCCGCGACCCCGCACTCCTGGAACGCGCCAACTCCCGCCTGCGCGGCGCCCAGACCGCCATGTCCGGCTTCGCGGGGCCACCTGCGGGCAGCGCCCTGCTCGCACTCGGACGGGCGGTTCCGCTGCTCGCCGACGCGATGTCGTTCGCGCTCTCCGCACTGCTCGTACGGACACTGCCCGCCACGCCCCGGCCCGCGCCGCAGGCCCATGAATCGCTGCTGCGGCAGGCGCGGGCCGGGGCCTCGTACGTCTTCCGCGACCGGGTACTGCTCGGGCTGGCGCTGCGCCCGGCGGTCGGGAACATCGCCTTCCTCGCCGTGGAGACCGTCCTCGCCCTCTTCGCGCACGACCGCCTGGGCATCGACACCTTCGGCTTCGGCCTGCTCCTCACGGCGGAGGCCACCGGCGGCCTGCTCGGCGCGGCCATAGCCTCCTTCCTCGGCCGACGACTCGGCACCGGCACCGCGCTGACCTGCACCGCCGCAGTCGAGGGACTCGCCATCCTGGGCCTGGCCGCCGCTCCGAACCCGTACGCCGCCGGCCTCGCGCTCGCCGTCTGCGGGGCGGGCATGGGCGCCACGATGGTGCTCGCGCCCTCCCTCCGACAGGCGATCGTCCCCGCCCACCTGATGGGCCGGGTCGCCTCCACCTCCCGCATGCTCTCCATGTGCGCCGCCCCCATCGGGGCCTTCCTCGGCGGCTGGCTGGCCACCACCCACGACATCCGCACCCCGCTCTACGCCGCCGCCGGCCTCCTCCTGGCGATGACCGCCGTCACGGCATCCATGACCAGCAACCGCCGGGTCGAAGCGGCACTGCACGCCGCCGCCCCGGACCACCCGGCATCCAAGGATCCGGCCCAGGAGAGTGCACTCAACTCGTTGTGACACCTGCCGCGAAGACGCCGCGACAAGCCGGTGCCGGGGCCGCTGCGGCAGCATCGCCGGACGCTCCCGCTCCGAAGCTCGCCGTGCGGGGCTGATCAGCCGGTTCGCCATCAGCGCCGCGCACAGGTCCGGCGTACCGAGCGACGTGGACAACCGGTTCACCGGCACCGCCCGAGCGCGAACGCGGAGATCTCCTCCACCCGCTCCATCGCGCGGACCATCGCCAGTCAGCCGCATCCCGTGGGCCAGCCGACCATGTTCCGCGCGGCGGCCCTGGTAGCTTGCGGCCATGGAGCAGCGAGTCAGTCTGATCACCCTGGGCGTCGCGGACGTGACGCGTGCGCGGACGTTCTACGAGGGCCTGGGCTGGCGGGGCCAAGAGGTGTCGGGCACCGTCTTCTTCCAGGCGGGCGGCCTCGCGCTGGTGCTCTGGGGCCGCGACGAGCTCGCGCGCGACGGCGGCATCGACGACGAGCGTGCGGGCGGCTCCGGCGGCTTCGGCGGTGTCGCCCTGGCACAGAACGTGCGCTCGCCGGAGGAGGTCGACGCGGTCGTCGCTGCGGCCGAACGCGCGGGGGCCACGGTGACGCGGCTGCCCGCGACCACGTTCTACGGCGGCTACGCCGGCTACTTCACCGACCCCGACGGCCACGTCTGGGAGATCGCCCACAACCCGGGGTTCACCCTCGCGGAGGACGGCTCGCTGATCCTCCCCGACTTCGGCGCCCTGTAGCTTCCGGCCCGGCCCGGCCCGGGCCCGGCCCGGGTCGGCCGGGTGGCGGGTCAGGACAGGGCCGCGTCCACCATGCGCCGGGCAACGGACGTCAGTTCCGCCAGGTCCGGGGCCGGGCGGGAGCGGGCGAGGGCGCCCGCGAGCCGGTCGTAGAGGATCCCCTCCGTCCAGCCGACCAGGAGCTCCGCGGCCTCCTCCGGCCGCTCCGCGCCCAGCCCGGCGAGGATCGCCGTGGCCCGGGCCCGCGCGCCGAGGCCCGCCCGGTGGAGCTCCGGCGCCAGTTCCGGCGTGCGCGCCGCCTCCAGGCTCAGCTCGAAGCGGGCCAGCTGGCGCGCGCGGCCCGTGGTCAGCCAGCGGTACAGCAGCGCGGCGAGCGCCGCCGCGGCGGCGCCGCGGTCCACCTCCGCCGGCGGCGGGCCGTCCGCGTCGACGTCGCCGAGGTCCAGCTCGGCCAGCCGCTGGTAGCAGGCGCCGATCAGTGCCGTCCGCGTGCGGAAGTAGTACGAGGTGCTGCCCGCAGGCAGTCCCGCGGCGGCGTCGACCGCCCGGTGGGTCAGACCGCGCAGCCCGGCGGCGGCCACGAGATCGATCGCGGTGTCCGCGATGAGGGTTCTGCGATCAGGCGTGGACATGCCCTCACTCTACAGCTGTAGAGTGAGGGCATCGGCCTCTACGGATGTAGAGGGATGGTGGAGTGTGGAGGAGCCATGTTCAGCAATCCACGTCATGCGGTGATAGCCGGTGCGGGCATCGGGGGACTCACGGCGGCGCTCGCCCTGCACCGGCGCGGCTGGCGGGTCACCGTCTGTGAACGGGCGCCCGGGCCGCCCGCCCTCGGAGCCGGGATCGTCCTCGCCCCCAACGCCCTGCGCGCCTTCGACGCCATCGGCTTCGACGTCGCCCGGGCCGCCGGCCACGCCGTCCCCGCGGCGATGGGCGTCCGCCGCACCGGCGGCGACTGGCTGAACCGCGCCGACACCGCCGCGATGGCGGCCCGCTACGGCCGGCCCCCGCTCGCCGTGCACCGTCCGGCCCTGGCGGACGCCCTGACCGCCGCGCTCCCCGACGGCACGGTCCGGTACGGGGTCGAGGTGACCGCCGTCGAGCGCGTCGAGCGCTCCGAAGGCGGTGGCCCGGTGGTCCGTACGCCGGCCGGGGACCTCACCGCGGACGTCGCGATCGCCGCCGACGGCATCCACAGCGCCCTGCGCCGCCAGTACTTCCCCCACCACCCCGGCCTACGCCACAGCGGGGAGACCGCCTGGCGCACCGTACTGTCCTGCGAGGGGCTGCCCGGCCTGGTCGCCGCCGAGACCTGGGGCCGCGGCGAACGCTTCGGAGTGGTCCCGCTCGCGGACGGCCGTGTCTACGTCTACGCCACCGCGCGCGCCCCGCAGGGGTACGCGCCGGGTGACCTCCGAGCCGAACTGCGGCGCCGCTACGGCGCCTGGCACGACCCGATCCCGGCGCTCCTGGAACGCATCGACCCGGCGGCCGTCCTGCGGCACGACCTCTACGACCTCGCCGTGCCACTGCCCCGCTACCACTCGGGGCGGCTCGCCTGGGTCGGAGACGCCGCGCACGCCATGACCCCCAACCTCGGCCAGGGCGGCTGCCAGGCCATCGAGGACGGCGTCGTGCTCGCGCGCCTGCTCGACGGGGACGACGACGTACCGGCCGCCCTGGCCGCGTACACCCGGGCCCGGCGCGCGCGTACCGACGCCATCCGGATCCGCTCCCGCCGCGCGGGCCGGGTCGCGGCCCTCACCCACCCCCTCGCGGTGGCCGTGCGCGACCTCGCCGTCCGGGCCACTCCGGCATGGGCCGCGCAACGCGCCATGGACGGCCTCTTCGGCTTCAGCCCGGCCTGAGGCTCCCGCGCCCCCGGCAGATAGGGCACACCCGCTCGGTGAAGCACTCCGGGCACCGCCCCAGCCGGTCCGGGTCACCGGTGCCGCCGCCCCAGCCGGGACGCCCGCCCATGACCCGGCCCCGGCCCTCGCAGGTGGGGCAGTACCCGAGCCCCTCGCACTCGTAGCACAGGGCCCATCCGGGCTCCAGGGTCTCCAGGGTCACCGCCGGGTCGGGCCGGATGTGCGGCACGTGCTCGTAGAGCGGCAGGGCCCGGCTCTGGCCCCGGTACAGCACCGCGCAGTGGTCGCGCGGGAAGGACAGTGTGATCCGCCGGCCGTCGCGGACGCCGACCACGACGACCTCCCAGCCCCCGGTGCGGGGGTACTCGGCGGCCTCCACGCGGCTCTCCCAGCCGTCGTCCCGGAGCGACTCTGCGGCGCGCGAGGCCAGCGCGGGATCGTACGCCGCGCGCTCGGGCCGCGCGTCCCGGGCGCGGACATGACCGTGGAAGGAGTACTGGAACGTGGCCGGCTCCGTGCCCCAGTCCCCGAACGGCTCGTCGGGCAGCGCGAACTCCGGCACCTGCCCCGGCGTGAGCCGCGCGGCCAGCGACCGCAGGTACGCGCGCACTTCCTCCGTGTCCCGCAGCAGCCCCGCCCGCGCCCCGGGTATCTCCGCCACCGCCGCCCCCCTCCGCTCGACCGACGCCATTGTGGCTTCCGGAAGGCGCTCCCGTCACGAGGGCCGGGGGGACACCCCGGGGGCGGGGGAGCCGAGGGTGACGAGGGCGACCAGGAACAACAGGCCCCCCAGGGGCAGCAGATCGAGACTGACCATCGAGACGGCGATGCCCGCCACGATCGCGACCGTCCGCCACGCCCCGGCGCGCCGCAGTACCGCCAACTGCACCATGAGCAGCAGCAGTCCCACGTAGAACAGCATCGGGCCCACGGTGTAGAAGACGGGCCCCATCATCGGCTTGCTCTGGACGCGCTCGAAGAGCACCTGCATCGCCGCCCGGTCCTCGCTGAGGAACCCGACCACGAGATCGATCCCCGCCTGCACCGATACCGCCACCACGCCGATCAGGCCCGCCGCGAACCCGGCGTCGGCGAGCCGCCGGGCGCCCCGGCCGCGCCCTTCCGCCGCCATCCGGTTCAGTCCCCGGAACACCGGGACGAAGCACAGGACGCCTGCCAGCAGGGCCAGATGACCCGCGGACCAGGCGAGCCCTGGACCGTGTTTCTCGTCGGTCAGCCGGATGAGCCCGTAGGCCGTCATGCAGATCGGTCCCGCCGCGAGTGTGGAGCGCCGCATTGTTGCAGTTGTCATGTACCGATGATTTCGGCGCGGACCCGCCCTGCCCTCGGGGAACACCCTTGCCCGCCCCTGACCCGCCCCCGAGAAAGGGATGGGTGAGCCACCCCATACCGGCACCCCGGCTCACCGGCCCGTCTGCCCGCCCGCCGCCGGGAGAAGGCTTGTTGCAGCCTGTGGCTCGACCCCTGCGGCGTGATAGGAACTAGAAAATAGTTCTAATCACCTCACCAAGGAAGCGATCGCATGTTACGAACACTGCGCGCTCTCGGCCTCGCCGCGCTCCTGGCGGGCATGTCACTCATCGCCGCCCCTCCCGCCGGCGCGGACACCCTCACCCCCGTAGGCGGTGGCACCGGGATCATCTTCCGGCTGCAGCCGACCCCGGAGGCTCCCACGAGCTTCTACATCTGCACCCTCACCGCGGTCGGCCGCGACGCGGCCGGCAATCTGGTGGCGCTGACCAACGCCCACTGCTTCATCGACGAGCAGGGCAACAAGCTGGTCGGCGCTTCCGTCTACCGGGACACCTCCCCGGCGGGAACGGCCTTCGCCCCGGCCCCCATCCCCGACAGCCGCCCCGATCTGCAGACGGGGCCGATCGGCACGGTCACCTATGTCGGCACCCCCAACAACCTCCTCAACTCCGGCCCCAAGGGCCTGGACTACGCCGTGATCAAGCTCGACGAGAGCAGGGTCGCGGCCACCAACACCGTCGGCGGCGTCACCATCACATCCATCGGCGCCCCGCCCGCCAACGGCACCCGCATGTGCAAGCAGGGCCACCGGACGGGCCTGACCTGCGCCATCAAGCTCGGCACCAACGGGATCTGGTTCACCCACCTCATCTGGACCGACGGCGGTGATTCCGGTTCCCCCGTCGTCGTGGGTCAGACGCTGGTGGGCAACGCCTGGGGCGCCCAGCACAGTTCGCCGATCCTGAGCATCATCGACGAGCTGAACGCCAACGGCGGAGTCGGCGCCGGGTTCCATCTCGCCTCCTGACCTACCCCACCCGTGCCCGGCCGGGCCGGTCCCCTGCCCGCGCCCGCCACTCGGGCAGGGCACCGACCCCGGGCGGGGCGGCTCAGGTCCGGCTCCCGACGGCCGCCCCCGGGTTGAGGCCGGTGTCCGACTCGGCGCCGGCGCCAGTACGCCGCGGGTGGCGCCGATCGTCCCGCTTGATGTGTCGTGCCTCATCTCCGCCGTCCAAGTGTCGAGTTGCCCGATGTGACACTCACGACGTTAGGAGGAGTCGCGGGTCATAGGCATCCGTCCCAGGAGCTGTTCCCGGATCTCATACTCAAGACCTATGCGGGTGACACGAGGGGCCCAGCCTGCGGAGGACCAGGCTTGACCATGGCCTGGGCCGTGTTGTCGGGTTCGCCCGAGCCGGGTGGGGGCGGTCAGCCGGTGGTGGCCGGGGGGAGCGGGAAAGTGGTGCGGTGCTGCCAGGCCGTGCCGTCGTAAGCCATCAGCGCGACGGACGAGACGTGGGCCGAGAAGGGGAGGCGGGGCCGGAGGTCGGCCTCGACCGCCGACAGGACGTGGGGTTCCTGGTCCTGGGCGATCGTGAGGTGCGGGACGACCTCGGCGAACCGGCCGCCGTACGGCGGGTTTCGCGGCCAGCGGTCGGCGATCGCGAGAGTGAGCCGGCGCAGCGGGGCGTCCGGGACGGGGGCGAGGTAGAGGGTCCCCGGGAAGCGCCCGCACCCCTCGAACCGCAGGTCGAACGCCTCGTGCCCGGCCAGGACTTCGGCGATGGCCGCGTGCACGGACGCGTCGATGTGGCGTTCCTCCAGGAACGGGAACAACACGGTCACGTGTGCGGGAACTCCGGCCCGCGCCCCGGGGTCGAGCCGTTCGCGCCAGGCGCGGACGACGGGCTCGGCCTCGGGGATCGTGACGATCAGCCCCGTCTGCCCGGCCAGGAACGCGCCGGAGGCGCTGTCATCGGTCATGGCGCCGCATTGTGCCACCCGTCGGCAGGCCGGGGGCGGAGCATCCGTACGGGCAGTGGTGGACGGCCGCGGAACCGGGCTTCCGGCCCTCACGGACCCGAGCGCTCCTACGGGAGGTCCAGGCCCTGACCGGCACCCCCTGGGATACGGGGAACTGCTCGACGCCGGGTGCGCGCACCTGGATTCAGGCCGCCGGGGAGTCTCGTTGCGGCTGCCGGCCGGGGAGCTCGCCGAGCTGCGGGAGGTGCGGGGCGCCCCGGGCGTACGGGCGCTGCGGGTCTGCGGCGCCCGCGCGGACGGGGCCGCCGGACGGGGCCGCCGGACGGGGCCGCGGGCGCGCCCCCGCCGTGGGTCCGTCACCCCCGGAGGCGGCGGGGGCGAGGGGGTCTCGTATCGTCGTGAACATGGTGAGCGAATTCAGCCGATTCAGTGACGCGTTCCTGCTGGAGGCCGAGCGGCACGCGGCGTGGGGCGCCGAGCAGCTTGAGGCCCTGACCGCGTTCCTTCCCGAAGGCCCCTGGACGGCGGACCTGCCGACCTGCGCCTACCGGCAGGAGGGCCTGGAGCTGCGGGTCGCGGTGCTGGGCACCTACGACATGGACGAGCGGTCCTGGATGTGGGGCTGGGCCAACCCGGGACTGCGCGGCACCGAGGTGGTGGCGCTCACCGGCGCGATCGAGCGGTACGGCCGGAGCCAGGGGATCGCCGAGCTCACCGAGGAGGCCCTCGACCTGTCCGGCTTCGCCGACCCCCGGCGCGCGGCCGAGATGCTGGCCTTCGCCGGGATGGGCGTGGCCGAGGCCCCGGGCTACTTCAGCCAGCAGGCCGGGCCGGGCACACAGGTCTACTTCCTGCCCGACGACCCCCAGGTGCCCCGCGCCGCGCTCGACGCCATCGCGCTGCCGCGGACCCTCGTGACCGGGGCCGGCCTGATCGGCCGTTCGGCCCGCCGCGCCGTCACGGGCTACTTCGACCACCACGGCGTACCCCGCCGCGAGGACGGGGACCGGATCACGGCGGAACTCCCCGGCGGGAGCGCGGCCGAGGTCGACTTCGACGCCGAGGGCCGGATCGGGGCCGTCCGTCTGACCGCCGCTCCCTGACCGGCCGGCGCACGGCAACCAGCCCGCCCGGGCAGTCGGGTGGGCCGGGCTGCGGGCCGCCCGGCCCCGGGTGAGGATCGGGACGTGACCTCATCCGGGACGAAGCCTCGGGCCCTGGCGTACGCGCTCGTCGCGACGGCCGTCGCCGTGATCGCTACGGCGTCGGCCGGATGCGGTGCGGGCCCGCCCCGGCAGCACGGTGTCACCGGCCCCACGGCCACCGGGGCGGGCGATTTCGCCGGCCCCGTGGACATCGGCGGCGGCCGGAAGATCTACCTGCGGTGCCGGGGGAGCGGCGGCGGGGGCGCGGGCCCCGGCGGTCCCACCGTGATCCTGGAATCCGGACTGCACGACTCCTCGGACACCTGGAACGTCACCGACGTCAAGCCGCCCGTCCCGAAGGCCCCCGCCGTGTTCCCGGGCGTGGCCGCGTTCGCGCGGGTCTGCGTCTACGACCGCCCCGGCACCCTCCGCTACACCGACCCGCCGGCCCTGACCACCCGCAGTACGCCGGTCACCGGCACGCGCTCCCTGTCGGCGATGACCTCCGACCTGGACAAGGTGCTGACGGCGGCCCGCGTACCCGGCCCCTACCTGCTCGTCGGTCATTCCTTCGGCGCAATGATCACGCGGAACTTCGCGCAGGAACACCCCGAGAAGGTGGCCGGACTCGTCTTCGTCGACGGCTTCGGGACCAACCTCAAGGAGCTCTTCGGCGAGGACTGGCCCGCCTACCTCCGGCTGCTGAACAACCCCGGCACCGCCTTCGACTCGGCCCCGGGATTCGAGAAGGTCGACATCGACGGCGCGATCCGCGCGATCGGCGCGGCAGGGCCCCTCCCGAAGGTGCCGCTGGCCGTGCTCAGCAAGACCGAGCCCTTCGCCACCGCGCCCGGTGTCCCCAAGGAGCTCCTGGCCCGGCTTGAGGCCGCCTGGCCCGAGGTGCAGCGCTCGCTGGTCGAACTGGAGCCCCAGACCCCGCAGTTCCTGGCCACCGGAAGCGATCACTACGTACAGGTCCACGACCCCGACCTCACGATCAGCGCCATCCGTCTCGTCGCCGGCCGGTCTGTCAGACCACCGCGTTAGGCTGACGCAATGATCGAGATACGTCGCGCCGGTCCGGCTGACGGAGATGCGCTCGGCCGGATCCACGCCGCCGCGTGGGAGGCGGCCTACGGCCCGTTCTTCGAGCCGGAGTTCGCCGCCCGCGAGGTCCGGAGCAGGCGAGCGCGATGGCACGCCCGCGTTGCGGGCCCGGCGCAGGCCTCGGCGGAGGCCCCGGCGCAGGACTCGGCCGGACGGGGGACGATCCTGCTGGCCGAGGTCGACGGCCGCCCCCTGGCGCTCTCCGTCTTCCTGCCGTCCCCGACCCGGCCGGGCCTCGCGGAGATCGCGACCTTCTACGGCCACCCCGACGGCTGGGGCACCGGCGTCGCCGCCGCGCTGATGGCCGAGACGCTGCGCCGCCTGGGCGACGCGGGCTGCGCCGGAGCGCACCTGTGGACCCTGCGCGACACCCCGCGTTCCCGGCGCTTCTACGCCAAGTGCGGCTTCGCCGAGACCGGCGCCACCCGCACCCACGACTTCGGCGAGGGCAACCTCCTCGCCCAGGTCGAGTACGAGCGCACCGGCTGACTAGGTGCCCGGCTTGCGGCCGTAGACGAACACGTCGTCACCGTTCTTCAGCAGGTTCCAGTACGCCTTGGCGTCGGCGGACCGCATGTTGACGCAGCCTCCCGAACCGGGCGGGTTCCACATGCTCTTGTCCACGGAGTGGAAGGCGATGCCGCCGTCGAAGAACTGCGCGTACGGCATCGCGACGTCGTAGATCGTCGACCAGTGGTTGATGTTGCGGTAATAGATCTTCTTCAGACCGGTCCGGGTCTCGGTGCCGTCCTTCCCGGTGCGCACCGGGACCGGGCCGTAGACGAGTTTCCCGCCGTCCTGGACCCAGCTGAGCTGGCGGGTCAGGTCGACACAGGCGATCCGGCCGAGATCGGTCGGGCATGTCCCCTGCCGGTTGGGGGTGTTGCCGGCGGCCCGCTGTTCGAGCATCGTGCTCATCGTGCGCCAGGTGAGGGGGCCGGCGTACCCGGCCGTCGGGGTGATCCCGTGCGTCGCCTGGAACGCCTTTGTGGCCTTGCAGTCGGCCGCCGACTGCCGGCCGTCGACCGGCCGCTCCAGGAACTGCTCGACCTGCCGCTGGTAGGGCCCGACGGTCATGTTGCAGGAGTCGGCGTGCGCCGTCCCGCCCCCGGCGACGACCAGGGGCGCCGCCAGCGCCACCGCCCCGCCGACCACTGCCGCTGCCCGTCGCCTCGTACGTATCCGCATCGACTTCACATCCGCCTCCCCCTGGTTCCTTCCCTGTCAGGAGCCGGAACGTGCCTAAGAGCGGCCCGGGTTGGCGTTCGGGCTCCGTAATTCGCCTCGTACGAATGGCGTACGCGGCAGTGGCGGACCGTAGCGCGAGCGGGTGCGTCAAAGAAGCGTAAAGACTGCCGGAACCAGGCAATGCACGGCAGGCGCACCCGCTGACACGATGGCGTCGTACGGCGCGAACGCGGGCCAAGCGGGGGAGGTGCTCATGGGCTTGTTTCTCGGTCTCGGCATCGGGGGAACCGTCCTGCTGGCCTGCGCCCTCGTATCCGACGGGGTCCTGGAAGGCGTCTTCGACGGCGCCTTGGGCGGACTGCTGGACGGCTGGCTGTCGCTTCCGGTGATCGCGGGCTTCGTCTCCATGCTCGGCTTCACGGGGGCGATCGTGCTCGGGACCACCGGTCTCGGGCCGGGATCGGCAGCCGCCGCCGGGACCCTGGCCGGGGTGGGGGCCGGCTGGTCGACGTACCGGCTGAGCCGGGCCCTGCTCCGGGACGACAGCGGGGCCGCGCCGAGCCACCGCGACCTCGTCGGCTCCGCGGGGACGGTGGTCACCGCCGTCCCGGCCGGCGGCTACGGCGAGGTCCTGCTGCGGCTCGGCGGCCAGCCGGTCAAATGCGCCGCGACGGCCGAAGGGCCGCTGGCCCGCGGCGCGGAGGTGTGGGTGACGGCGGCGCCGTCGTCCACCTCGGTCAGCGTGCGCGCCGTCGAGCGTTGACGCGCGCGCCCCGCTCCGCTGCGCCGCCTTCTCCGTCCACCCACACCACCGATCTGTTCCCTCCACCGGGGGAGGCAGGGGGAACCATCATGAGTCCAGTCGTCACCGCGGTCGTGGGAGTGGTCGTACTCCTCGTCCTGCTCGCCCTCGTCGTCGTCACCCGCTACAAGGTCGCCGGCCCCAGCGAGGCCTTCATCATCACGGGCCGGCGCGGCAAGAAGTCCACCGATCCGGCGACCGGGCAGGTCGTCACCGACAACAGCGGGCAGAAGGTCGTGGTCGGCGGGGGAGTGTTCGTCGTCCCCTTCGTCCAGCAGCGCTACACCCTCGACCTGTCGAGCCGTCACATCCCGATCGCCGTCCGGGGCGCTGTCACGCTGCGCGGCATCAAGGCCAATCTCGAAGGCGTCGCGATCGTCAAGGTCGGCGGCAACGAGGACGCCATCCGCGCCGCCGCGCAGCGGTTCCTGCAACAACAGGACGGCATCGTCGGCTTCACCCAGGAAGTGCTGTCGGGCGCGCTGCGCGCCATCGTCGGCCGGATGTCGGTCGAGGACATCATCCGCGACCGGGCCGCGTTCGCCGGCCAGGTCGCGGAGGAGGCCGAGGCCAGCCTGTCCGGCCAGGGCCTGGTGCTGGACGCCTTCCAGATCCAGGACATCACCACGGAAGGCTCGTACCTGGAGGACCTCGGCCGTCCCGAGGCCGCCCGCGCCAAGCAGGAGGCCGACATCGCCGAGGCCAACGCCCGGCAGGCCGCCGAACAGGCCCGGCTGAAGGCCGAGGAGGAGATCGCGGTCGCGCAGCGCACCCTGTACCTGCGCCAGGCCGAGATCAAGGCCGAGACCGATGCGGCCACCGCCCAGGCGAACGCCGCCGGGCCGCTGGCCGACGCCGACCGGCAGCAGCAGATCCTGGCCGAACAGGAGAAGGTCGCCGAGCGACAGGCCGCGCTGACCGACCGCCAGCTCGACACAGAGGTCCGCAAGCCGGCCGACGCCCGCCGCTACCAGGCCGAACAGGAGGCCGAGGCCAAGCGCGTGGCCCGCGTCAAGCAGGCCGAGGCGGAGCGTCTGGCCGACATCGCCGCAGCCGAGGCGGAGGCCGCGCGGTCCCGGCTGACCGGTGAGGGCGAGAAGCAGCGCCGCTCCGCCCTCGCGGAGGCGGAGGCCGTCGAGGGCGCCAAGCGGGGCGAGGCCGAGCGGGCCCGCCGCGCGGCGATCGCGGAGGCGGTACGCCTGGAGGGTGACGCGGAGGCGGCCGCCATCGCGGCCAAGGGCGCGGCCGAGGCGGAGGCCATGCGGAAGAAGGCCGAGGCCTTCGCGGGCTACGGCGACGCGGCGATGATCCAGATGCTGGTGGAGGTGCTGCCGCAGGTGGTCGCCAAGGCGGCCGAGCCGCTGGCCGCGATCGACAAGATGACGGTGATCTCCACCGACGGCGCGAGCAAGCTGTCCCGCACCGTCGCCGACAACGTGGCCCAGGGCATGGAACTCCTCGGCTCCACCACCGGCATCGACCTGTCCCAGCTCCTGGGCGGCCGAGGCGCGGCCAAGCCGGAGGTGACCCGCGAGCCGGTGCCGGCCAACGGCAAGATCGCGATCGGCGACTGACGGCGGCCACGAGACCGGCCCGGGGCCCGCCACGGGGGGCGGACCCCGGGCCCTCCCCGTGCGCCCCGGCGCGTCGGCGTGACCCTGGGTCCTGGCCGGCGCGGCCGCCGGCGCCCCTACGCCGCCGCCGGGGTGGTGGCGGTCGGGGCGGGGGTGTGGCGGCGGCGGAGTGCCGTGACCGTGACGACGAGGAGCGCCGCGAGGCCGTAGGCCACGGCGCCCGTGGTCTCGCGCGAGCCGAACACCTGCCCCGTGACGTACACCGCCGCCCCGGCGACCGCGACGCCCAGCCACTCCCAGCGCCCGTCCAGCGCCACCAGCGCCACGAGCAGCAGCGCGTACCACGAGTAGCCCGGCGTCAGCAGGAGGAAGGCCCAGCCCGTCACCAGCAGCGCCCCGCTCCACGGGCGGCGCGGATCCCCGCGCCACAGCACGTACAGGCAGACCCCCGCCAGCACGGTGAGCAGCACCGGCAACGCCCAGTCGTCCGGCAGCACCAGACGCAGCAGCACGTACCGGGAGCCCGAGGAGGGGTCCTCGTACCCCTCCTCCTCGACGTAGCCCCCGAGGTAGCCGAAGACGGAGCCGCGCGAGAGCAGTACGTACGGGACGTACGCGAGCACGGCGAAGGCGGCGGCGGGCAGCAGCACCACGGCCGCGTCCCGCACCCGGCGCACCCCCGACAGCGCGCCCGGCAGGGCGATCGCTGGCATCAGCTTGGTGGCGACGGCCGCGCCCAGGAGCAGCCCGCCCGCCGCCCGGCGTCCCGGCCCGCGCGCGGCCACGAGCCCGAGACCGGCCACCGCCAGGAGCACGCCCAGCACGTCGACGTGCGCGTTGTTCACCGCCTCGACGGGCACGGCCGGACACCACGCCCAGTACGCGGCCCACCGCGGGTCCCCGCCCCGGCGGCGCAGGATCAGCAGCAGCGCGCCCGTCACGCCGAGCGACAGCAGCCCGGCGCCGATCTGGAGCGGCTTGTGCCGGGCGCCTTCGGGCGAGAGCAGGTCCACGACCAGGAAGTACGCCTCGGCGACGGGCGGGTAGATGGTGTGCACGGCGGGCCGGTTGATCCGCGTGCAGTGCGGCGCCGGGGTGTCCGCCGGGTGCGGGATCGCGGCCCGGTCGGGGCCGGTGCAGGCCGCGCCCGTGGGGAAGAGCCAGGGGTCGCGCAGCCGCGTCAGCCCGGCATCCTGCGGCGCGTGGTCGTACGGGGAGATCCCGGCGGCCTGCACCCTGCCGTCCCAGGCGTAGCGGTACGAGTCGGTACTGGTCCGGGGCGGCGCCACCAGCCCCGTCGCCGCCACCGCGAAGGCCCCCGCCAGCACCAGGGGTACGACCCGGCGCGCCGGGACACGGCGCAGCGCGAGCAGCGCGCCCGCGAACAGCACCCAGCAGCCCGCGTACCACCAGGACAGTGCGGCGGGATCGGTGAAGTAGCCGTCGTAGCGGATGGCGCACACGAGGGCAACGACCAAGGCGGCCAGGGCGACCGGGGCGACCGGGGCGACCAGAGCGATCAGGGTGGCCAGGGCGGCGGGGGCGGCGGCGGTGCGGGACGGGACGGTGAGGGCGGTGCGTGGGTTCACGTCCGCAGCGTTCCAGGAGCCGGGCCCGGATCGGGGCCCGGCGCCCCGCACGTCCGTGTTTCGTAAGGTGTCCAGCCGCCCGATCCGGCCCCGGCACGGGTGTGATGGGCGCATGCCCTTCACCCTCCCCCCGCCCGGCCGGCCACCCGTCACCTTCAAGGGGCGGCTGCACGACGCCCGGACCGCGACCGCGATCGGCCGCTGGCTCGGGCTGGCCATCGTCGTCTGCTTCGCGACCGGTGTGCTCAGCCACTACCTCCAGCACCCGCCGCACTGGCTCGCCGACCGGCTGCCGAGCCGCCCGTACTGGGGCTACCGGGGCACCCAGGGCCTGCACGTGGCATCCGGCATCGCCGCGATCCCGCTGCTGCTGGCCAAACTCTGGACGGTGTACCCGCGGCTCTTCGCCTGGCCGCCGGTCCGGTCGCCGCGGCACGCGCTGGAGCGGCTCTCGGTGGCGGTCCTGGTGGCGGCGGGCGTGTTCCAGCTGATCACCGGCTTCCTGAACACCTATCAGTGGTATCCGTGGCCGTTCTCCTTCGTTCCCGTGCACTTCGCGGTGGCCTGGCTGCTGCTGGGCGCGCTGCTCCTGCACCTCGCGGTCCAGTGGCCGAAGATCCACGCCCACTGGAGCCGGCGCTCCGAGGGCACCCTCGCCCTGCCCGCGGCCGACGGCCCGGACCGCAGGCAGTTGCTGACCGCCGTCGCCGCAGGGGTGGGCGCCGTCACCCTGACGACCGTCGGGCAGTCCGTCACCGCGCTCGCACCCTTCGACCTGTTCGCCCCGCGCAGCCCCGAACACGGCGTCCAGGGCCTGCCGGTGAACCGCACGGCCGCCGCCGCCCAGGTCACCGAGGCCTCGCTGACCGACTGGCGGCTCACCGTCGACGGGCCGCGCCCGTACCTGCTCACGCTGGCCGAACTGAGCGCGATGCCGCAGTACGAGGTCACCCTGCCCATCGCCTGCGTCGAGGGCTGGAGCAAGTCCGCCCACTGGTCCGGCGTCCGGGTACGGGACCTGCTGGAGCGCGCCGGAGCCGGGCCCGGCGCCGGAGCCCGGGTCGTCTCGCTGGAGGCGGCCGGCGCCTACCGGGTCATGGAGATGGGCCGCGAGTACGCCCAGGACCCGCTCACCCTGCTCGCGCTGCGGCTGGGCGGCGAGGTGCTCTCCCTGGACCACGGCTATCCGGCCCGGATCATCGCCCCGAACCGGCCCGGCGTGCTCCAGACGAAGTGGGTCGGCCGACTGGAGGTCGCGTGATGACGTACCGCCGCGCACTGGGCGGACTCGGGCTGGCTCTGATGGCGCTGGGCGGCGTCCTGCTGCTCGGGCAGCCCGAGCCCTGGCGGATCGCGCTGTGGCTCGCGGGCGCCGTCGTGCTCCACGACGGGCTGATCGCCCCGCTGGTCCTCGCCGTCGCCGCCCTCACCGCCGCGGCGGGACTGCGCCTGACCGGCGCACCCCGGGCCGCCCTCGTCGTCGCGGGCTCCCTCACCGCGATCGCGCTCCCGCCGCTCCTGCGCCCCGGAGCGCCGGCCAACCCGACGGTGCTGCCGCTGGACTATGCGCGCAACTGGCTGCTCGCGATGGCCGCGATCGCCCTCGTCACGGGCGCGTACCTGGGCATCCGCGCACTGCTGCGCCGCCGGGCCTGAACCAGGCCCGGCGGCGCGGGAACGAGGGGGCGGCGGGGCGCCGGGGATCAGCGCGTCAGCCGTACGAAGCGCCGGTCCGCCGCCTCCCAGGCCACCGCCCGGGACCAGCCCGCCTCGGCGGCGTGGACACCCAGGGCGCGGGCGCCCACCCGCGCCCACGGGAACGGCGCCCCCCAGCCGCCGTCGCCGTCGTCGAGGTGGACCTCGACCCGCTCGTCCACGTCCGGCGCGGCCACCTCCACCAGCAGCGAGCCGCGCGGATCCGTCAGCCGGGCGGCGCGCCGCAGCAGCGCGACCGGGTCCCCGCCGATGCCGATGTTGCCGTCGATGAGCAGCACCGTGCCCCAGCGGCCCTCGCTGGGCAGCGGATCGAACACCGACCGGCACAGCGCGCTGCCGCCCGCCCGCACGGTACGTTCCACCGCCGCCGGCATCACGTCCACGCCCAGCGCCGGACGCCCCAGCCGGGCCAGCGCCGCGACCATCCGGCCCGGCCCGCAGCCGATGTCCAGGACCGGGCCCCGGCAGCGCGCGAGCACCGTCGCGTCGGCCTCGTCCGGTTCGGCGCACCAGCGCGCCACGTCCAGCGGCAACAGCCAGCCGTCCGAGCGCCGCAGGTACAGGGGCCCGCGGCCGGCCCGCAGCGCGTCGGCGTACGGGTCGGCCCGCCAGGCGCGCACCGGCTCCGACAGCTGCGCCGTCATCGCGCGACCGCGCACAGCTCGCCGTGCAGCGCGGCGAACCGGGTACCGGGCGCGGCGGCCGCGACCCGCGCCGCGTCCGCCGGGGTGTCCACGTCACACAGCGCGGGCAGGTCCCGTACCGCCCGGCCGGACGCGGTCAGCCGCAGCCGCTGCTCCCGCCCCGTGTGCGGGACGGACATCGGGACGCCGAGCAGCAGCGCCGGATCGGGCCGGGCCAGGCCCAGTGCCCAGAACCCGCCGTCGTCCGCGGGACCGAACCAGGCGCCGGTGCCGGTGAAGTCGAGCCCCTGGGCCAGCAGCTCCGGGGTGACCTGCGGGGTGTCCATGCCGATCAGCAGCGTGGGCCCGCCGGACAGGGAGAACGCCGCGGCCAGCCGGACGTCCAGCCCGCCCGCGCACTGCGGGACCACCTCGATGCCCTCCGGCAGCCACGGCCCCGGCTGCCCGTCGAGGACCAGGACCCGCCGCCGGGCGTCGGTGGCGAGGACCGCCGCGAGGGTGTCCTGAAGTGCGGCCCGCGCCAGGCCGGCCGCCTGCTCCGGGGTGAAACGCGGCGTCAGCCGGGTCTTGACCCGCCCCGCGACCGGGGCCTTCGCGATGACGAGGAGGGTGCTCATGTACGTACTCCCGCGCTCGGGGCGGACCGCTTGAGCGGCGGCTCGGCCAGCACCCGGCGCATGTCCCGCACCGCGTGCCAGGTGCCCCGCCAGGTCCCGGTGACCTTCGACTTGCCCGAGCGCGGCAGGTACGGGACGTCCGTCTCGGCGACCCGCCAGCCCGCGTCGGCGGCCCGTACGACCATCTGGAGCGGGTAGCCGCTGCGCCGGTCGGTCAGCTCCAGGCCGACCAGTGCCTCACGGCGCGCGACCCGCATCGGCCCGAGGTCGTGCAGCCGCAGCCCGGTACGGCGGCGCAGCATCCGGGCCAGTGCCAGGTTCCCGGCGCGGGCGTGGGCCGGCCAGGCGCCGCGCCCCCGCGGACGGCGGCGGCCGAGCAGCAGGTCCGCCTCGCCCGCCGCGACCCGTGCCGCCATGGGGGCGAGCAGCCCGGGGTCGAGGGAGGCGTCGCAGTCGCAGAAGCAGACCAGGTCGGCGCGGGCCGCGAGCAGCCCGGCGTGGCAGGCGGCGCCGAAACCGCGGCGGCTCTCGTGCACGACCGTGGCGCCGAGACCGCGGGCGATGTCCGCGGAGCCGTCGGTCGACCCGTTGTCGACGACGATGGCCCGCCAGCCGGCCGGCACCCGGGCCAGTACCCAGGGGAGCGCCTCCGCCTCGTCGAGGCACGGCAGTACGAGGTCCGCGCGGGGCGGCGCGCAAGCTGATTCAGTCACGAGCCACACCGTAGGAAGCGGCGGCGGACGAATGGGGCTTTGAGTCCTTACGAAACGCGGACGCCCTCCCGACGGGCGCCGCCCCGGGCACGACCCGGCCCGCGCGGATGTCAGTCTTGAGCCATGGCAGCAGCGAACAACGCGGAGAGTACGGACGAGGGCGTGCGCGGCGTCCTCGTCGTGGACGACGACCCCACCGTCTCGGAGGTCGTCGCCGGATACCTCGACCGCGCCGGGTTCGCGGTGCGGCTGGCCGGCGACGGACCGGCCGCGCTGCGCGCCGCCGAGGAACACCGCCCGGACCTGGTGGTCCTCGACCTCATGCTGCCCGGCATGGACGGGCTGGAGGTCTGCCGCCGGCTGCGCGCCCGGGAGGCCGGGACCCCGCCCGTCCCGGTCATCATGCTCACCGCCCGCGGCGACGAGGACGACCGGATCCTCGGCCTGGAGGTCGGAGCGGACGACTACGTGACGAAGCCGTTCAGCCCGCGCGAGCTGGTCCTGCGCGTGCAGTCGGTGCTGCGCCGGGTCGCCGCCACCCCGGCCGCGGCCCCGGCCGCCGGTCCCCGGCTCGCCGCGGCGGGCCTGACCCTGGACCCGGCGGGCCGCCGGGCGGCCAAGGACGGTACGGAACTCGCCCTCACCCTGCGGGAGTTCGACCTCCTCGCCTACTTCCTGCGACACCCGGGGGAGGTCTGCGACCGGGAGCGGCTGATGCGCGAGGTGTGGGGCTGGGACTTCGGGGACCTGTCCACCGTCACCGTCCACGTCCGCAGGCTCCGGGGAAAGATCGAGGACGATCCGGCGAGCCCCCGACTGATCCAGACCGTCTGGGGCGCCGGTTACCGCTTCGACGCCCAGCCCTCCCCGACGGCGGTGGCCGGCCGTGCGTGACCTGCTGCTGATCGCCCTCTACGCCCTGCTCGGCGCGGGCGCCGCCGGACTCCTGGGAGCCGTGGCCCTGCGGATACTGCGCCGGCGCAGCGTCGCCGTCTCCCTTGCCGTCGTCGCGGCCGTCGCCGTGTCCGCGATGCTCGCCGGCACCCTCGCCGTGGCATGGGCGATGTTCCTGTCCTCCCACGACCTGGCCGTGGTCACGACGGTCGCTGCGGTGGCCGCCGCCGTCTCCCTGGCCACCGCGCTGCTCCTCGGGCGGCAGGTCGTGCTGCGCTGCCGGGAACTCGTCGGCGCCGCCCGCGTCTTCGGCGAGGACGGCACCTTCACGGCGCCCGCCGTCCCCGCCCCCGCCGAACTCGCCGCGCTCAGCCGCGAGCTGGCCCTCACCAGCGAGCGGCTGGCGGCCTCCCGCGAACGCGAGCGGGCCCTGGAGACCTCCCGGCGCGAGCTGGTCGCCTGGATCTCGCACGACCTGCGCACCCCGCTGGCCGGGCTGCGCGCGATGTCGGAGGCGCTGGAGGACGGCATGGCCGCCGACCCGGCCCGCTACCACCGCCAGATGCGCACCGAGGTCGACCGCCTCAACTCCATGGTCGGCGACCTCTTCGAGCTCTCCCGCATCCACGCGGGCGCGCTCAGCCTCAGCCGCACCCGGATGTCCCTCTACGACCTGGTGGGCGACGCCCTGACCGGCGTCGACGCGCTCGCCCGGGAGCACGGCGTACGGCTGGTCGGCGAGGGTGTCGCGGCGCTTCCGGTGGAGGTGGACGGCAAGGAGATGTCCCGGGTGCTGTCCAACCTCCTCGTGAACGCCATCCGCCACACCCCGGCCGACGGTACGGTCGCGATCGCCGCCGAACGCCGCGCGGGAGCGGTGGTGGTGTCCGTCACCGACGCCTGCGGGGGCATCCCGGAGGAGGACCTCCCGCGCGTCTTCGACACCGGCTGGCGGGGCACCCCGGCGCGGACCCCTCCGGCGGGCGCGGGCCTCGGCCTCGCGATCGTCCGAGGCATCGTCGAGGCCCACGCGGGCCGCGCGGACGTCAGTAACGTCACCGGTGGCTGCCGCTTCGAACTGACCCTCCCGGCCCCGGCGGCCGCTCCGGCCCCGGCTCCGGCGTAGGCCAGAGCGTCAGACGCGCCCCGGCCGCCGTCCCCGCCGCCGCGCCCGCCGCCAGTTCGGCCATCCCGGCGGCGAACGGCACCACCGGGCGCCAGTCCAGCTCCCGGCGCAGCCGCGCCGAGTCGGCGGTGATGTGCCGTACGTCGCCCAGCCGGTACTCGCCGGTGACGACCGGGTCCGGGCCCGCGTACGAGGCGGCCAGGGCCTTGGCCATGTCGCCGACCGTACGGGGATCACCGCTGCCCACGTTGTACGCCGCGAAGCCGCCCACGGGCCCCTCCGGCAGGGCCTCCAGCGCCGCCGCGTTGGCCGCCGCGACGTCCCGTACGTGGACGAAGTCCCGCCGCTGCCCGCCGTCCTCGAACACCCGCGGCGCCTCGCCCCGGGCCAGCGCGGAGCGGAACAGCGCGGCGACCCCGGCGTACGGCGTGTCGCGGGGCATCCCGGGCCCGTAGACGTTGTGGTAGCGCAGCGAGACCACGTGCCCGCCGGTGGCCCGCGCCCAGGCGGCGGCGAGGTGTTCCTGGGTCAGCTTCGTGGTGGCGTAGACGTTCCGCGGGTCCATCGGCGCGTCCTCGCCGACCAGCCCGGGCACCAGCTCGGCCCCGCAGCCGGGGCAGCGCGGCTCGAACCGGCCCGCCCGCAGATCGGCCTCGGCGCGCGGCCCGGGCCGGACCACCCCGTGCGCGGGGCACTCGTACCGGCCCTCGCCGTAGACGACCATCGACCCCGCGAGCAGCAGCCGCCGTACGCCCGCCTCCGCCATCGCGGACAGCAGGACCGCCGTACCGAGGTCGTTCGCGCTGACGTACCCGGGGGCGTCCCCGAAGTCCTTGCCGAGACCGACCTTGGCCGCCTGGTGGCAGACGGCGTCGACCCCGGCCAGGGCCTGCCGTACCTGCCCGGCATTGCGTACGTCCCGCCCGTCCGCCGCCAGGTCGAACACCACGGGCTCGTGCCCGCGTTCGGCCAGCTCGGCGACGATGTGCGAGCCGATGAAGCCCGCTCCTCCAGTCACAAGTACACGCATGCCCCGACGCTATGCCGCTCCCGCCCCGCCGAACCGGATGCGGGGCCGCCCGTCACGGATCCGTAAGAACCCCCGCCGCCGAACGGAGCCATCGGGCGCGGGCTCCTGTGTGTCGGAGGCCGGCGGGCGGCGGGCTGCCCCTACGTTCTGGGGGCGTGACCCCCGTCCTCCGTGTGAAAGGCGATGTCGTGAAGCGATCCGTCCGCAGCCGTGCCCTTGCCGCCCTGACCGTCCTGGCAGCCGCCGGCGCCCTCTCCGCCGTCGCGTCCCCGGCTCTGGCCGCGCCCGCCGATGGCGACTCCCACTACGTGTTCGTCCTGGGCAACAACAACCACGTCCAGGTCGCCGAGGACGACGTCTTCAACGCCGGCCGTGACAACACCGTCGGCTCCAACGACGGCACCGCCCCGCCGGCCATCGCCACCGCCGCCGCCCGCACCTTCGGCATGCCGGCGACGGACTGGACCCGCATGTTCTAGTCCGCCGAGGGCCCCGCCCGCAGCGGCGGGGCCCGCGCGCCGCTCGTGCTCCCCGGGCGCAGATGCGAGGGCGTCGCACCTGGTCACAGGCCGTACGACGGCTGTAGCCGCAACGGATTCCCTGTGCCACCGTGTGGTCATGGAGGGGAAACGGCACCCACGCGCCCACCCACACGCCCACCACCACGGCCACGATGCCCACGGCCCCGGCGGAACCCGCCCGGCACGGCTGCGGCACCGGCTGGCCCACCGGCTGCGCCCGCACGGCCACGAGCCGGCCGACAAGGTCGACACCGCCATGGAGACCTCGCGCGAGGGCATGCGCACACTGTGGCTCTCCCTGCTCGTCCTCGGGTTCACCACCGCCGTCCAGGCCGTCATCACCGCCCTGTCGGGGTCGGTGGCCCTGCTCGGCGACACGATCCACAACGCCACCGACGCCCTGACCGCCGTCCCGCTCGGCATCGCCTTCCTGCTCGGGCGCCGCGCGGCCAACCGCCGGTACACCTACGGCTACGGCCGCGCCGAGGACCTCGCCGGCATGCTGATCGTGGCGGCCATCGCCGCCTCCGCCGCCGTGGCCGCCTGGGCGGCCGTCGACCGGCTGCTGCACCCCCGTGACCTCACCCACCTGTGGGCCGTGGCCGGGGCCGCGCTGGCCGGGTTCGCCGGCAACGAGTGGGTGGCCCGCTACCGCATCCGTACCGGCCGCAGGATCGGCTCGGCCGCCCTGATCGCCGACGGCCTGCACGCCCGTACGGACGGCTTCGCCTCCCTCGCCGTCCTCCTCGGAGCGGGCGGCGCCGCGCTCGGCCGGCCGGCCGTGGACCCGGTCGTCGGGCTGCTCATCACCGCCGCGATCCTCTACGCCCTCGTCGGCGCCGCCCGCGCGGTCGGCCGGCGCCTGATGGACGCCGTCGACCCCGGCCTCGTCGAGACCGCGCAGGACGCGCTGCGCGCCGTGGCCGGGGTACGGGGCGCGGGGCCGGTTCGGATGCGCTGGATCGGCCACGCCCTGCGCGCGGAGGCCGACATCGTCGTCGACGCGCACCTGACCGTCGTCCAGGCCCACGCCCTGGCGGTGGCGGCCGAGCACGCGCTCATCCACGCCGTCCCCCGGCTGACCGCCGCGACCGTCCACACCGACCACACCCACCACGCCGCCGACACGGACCACACCCCCACGGGTGAGGACCCGCACGCCCTCCTCGCCCACCACACCGGGCGGCCGCCCCTGGTCCGCGGCGTGATCTGAATGGAGCAGGCGCGGTGGCCCGCGCCACCGCGCGGGCCCAGGGTGGGGACGGGGCTCCACCGACACGGGTGCCGGCCCACGGCCCGCTGAGAGGCAGGACGGTCTGTGAACGCTTCTCCCCGGGACGCCGAGCCCCCGATCGCCGAGGCCAACGCCGGCGTGCTGCGACGCTTCCCCTTCGAGGACACCCGCGACCAGGAGAACGAGCGCCGGGGCTTCATCGCCACGGTCGAGGAGCCCGCGATCCGAGCCGCCGACGGCCGCGTGGTGTGGGACCTGAACGCCTACGGGTTCCTGGCCGAGGACTGCCCGCCCACCGCCAACCCGAGCCTGTGGCGCCAGAGCCGGCTGGTCACGGGGCACGGCCTGTTCGAGGTGACCCCCGGGATCTACCAGGTGCGGGGCTTCGACCTGTCGAACATGACCCTCGTCGAGGGCGAGCGCGGCATCCTCGTCATCGACCCGCTCGTCTCGACGGAGACCGCCGCCGCCGCGCTCGCCCTCTACCGCCGCCACCGCGGCGACCGGCCCGTCACCGGGGTCCTCTACACGCACAGCCACGTCGACCACTTCGGCGGCGTCAAGGGCGTGATCGGCGTCGAGGAGGTCGCGGGAGGCGTGCCGGTGATCGCCCCGGAGGGATTCCTGGAGCACGCCGTCAGCGAGAACGTCTACGCCGGCACCGCCATGTCCCGCCGCGCCGCCTACATGTACGGCGCCGCCCTGTCCAAGGGCCCCCGCGGCCAGATCAGCTCGGGGCTGGGCGCCACGAACTCGACGGGCACGGTCACCCTCATCCCGCCGACGCTCTCCATCACCCGCACCGGGCAGAGCGAGACCGTCGACGGCATCCGCATGGTCTTCCAGATGACCCCCGGCACCGAAGCCCCGGCCGAACTGAACATCCACTTCCCCGGCCACGCCGCCCTGTGCACCGCGGAGAACGCCACCCACAACCTCCACAACCTGCTGACCCTGCGCGGCGCGCAGGTCCGCGACCCGCACGACTGGGCCCACTACCTCACCGAGGCCGTCCAGCTGTTCGGCGACGCCACCGACGTCGTCTTCGCCTCCCACCACTGGCCGGTCTGGGGCCGCGAGGACGCCCTCACCTTCCTGTCCGAGCAGCGCGACCTGTACGCGTACCTCCACGACCAGACGCTGCGCCTGCTCAACCAGGGCCGCACCGGGCCGGAGATCGCCGAGGAGCTGCGGCTGCCCCCGGCGCTGGAACGCGCCTGGCACACGCACGGCTACTACGGCTCGGTCAGCCACAACACCAAGGCCGTCTACCAGCGGTACATGGGCTGGTTCGACGGCAACCCGGCCCGCCTGTGGGCCCACCCGCCCACCGAGGCCGCCACCCGGTACGTCGACTTCATGGGCGGCGCCGACACGGTACTGAGCCGCGCCCGCGCCTCCTACGCCGAAGGCGACTTCCGCTGGGTCGTCGAGGTCGTGGGCCACGTCCTGTTCGCCGACCCGGACCACGCCGGCGCCCTCGCCCTCCAGGCGGACGCCCTGGAACAGCTCGGCTACGGCAGCGAGAACGGCACCTGGCGCAACTTCTTCCTCACCGGCGCCCTCGAACTGCGCCACGGCACCGTCGGCACCCCCGCCAGCGCCGTCTCCGAGGATATGCTGGCCGCCCTCACCCTCGACCAGCTCTTCGACTCCCTCGCGATCCGCGTCGACGGCCCGCGCAGCTGGGACGCCGACATCACCGTCCGCTGGCGGTTCCCCGACGGCCGCGAGCCCAGCACCCTGCGCCTGCGCAACGGGGTGCTCACGCACATCCGGGGCCTCGGACCGGCCGTCGGCGAACCCGACGTCGAGATCACCCTGGACGAACCCTCCCTGCGCGGCATCCTGCTCGGCCAGGCGGTCCTCCCGGACCTGGTGGCCGCTGGCCGCGCACAGGTCAGCGGCGACCCCGCCCGGCTCGCCGAGCTGATCGGGCACCTCACCGACCCCGACCCGGACTTCGCCATCGTCACGCCCTGAGGACCGCCGCGGTGGTACCGGGGCACGCGGAAAATGCGTTGCCCGGGCGCGGCGGCGTCGCTGAGGATGGACCGTTGTGAGTGCTCCAGGTTCGTCCCTCCTGTCCCGTCTGTCCCGTCTGCTTCCCGATCTCGCCCCATGGCGTTCCAGCCGGGACTTCCGACTGCTCTTCTTCCAAGGCGTGGTGACCTTCTTCGCCTCCGCCATGGCGATGATCGCGCTGCCCCTGCAGATCAAGGAGCTCACGGACTCGCCGCTCGCGGTGGGCGTGATGGGAGCGGTGGAACTCGTACCGCTGGTCGTCTTCGGCCTGTACGGCGGAGCCCTCGCCGACGCCCTGGACCGCAGACGCGTGATCCTGCTCACCGAGGCCGGGCTCGGAGTGCTCTCCGTGGTGCTGCTGGTCAACGCGCTGCTGCCGGACCCGCTGTTGTGGCCCCTGTACGTGGTCGCCGCCGGCGTCTCCGCGCTGGCCGGACTCCAGCGCCCCGCCCTGGACTCGATGATGGCGCGCATCGTGCCGCACGAGCAGCAGACCGCCGCGGCCGCCCTGAACTCGCTGCGCTACCAGATCGGCGCCATCTCGGGACCCGCCCTGGCCGGACTGGTGGTGGCGTACGCCGGATACGGGGCCGCCTACGGCGTCACCGCCGTCGGGTTCGTCGTCTCGGTCGGCCTGTGCACCCGGCTGTCCCCGGCCCCGCCGGTCGGCGGCGCCGAACGCCCCGCGCTGCGCGGCATCGCCGAGGGAGCCCGGTACGCGTGGAGCCGGCCGGTCCTGCTCGGCACGTACGCCGTTGACCTCGCCGCGATGTTCTTCGCCTTCCCCAACACCCTCTTCCCCTTCCTCGCGGACGAGCTCGACGCGGTGTGGGCACTGGGCCTGATGTACTCGGCGGGCGCGATCGGCGGGCTGGCGATCGGCCTGACCAGCGGATGGACGTCACGGGTGCGGCGGCACGGACTGCTCGTGATCTTCGGAGCCGGTGTCTGGGGCGTGGCCATCGCGGCCGCCGGCTGGTTCAGCCAGATCGGGGTGGTCCTGGTGTGCCTGGCCGTGGCCGGCGCCGGCGACATGCTCAGCGGCCTCGGGCGGGCGACGATCTGGAACCAGACCATCCCCGAGGAGCTGCGGGGCCGGCTGGCGGGCATCGAAGTGCTCTCGTACAGCGTCGGCCCACAGCTCGGCCAGGTCCGCGCGGGCACGGTGGCGGGCTGGACCGGCACCCGCTCGGCGTTCTGGAGCGGCGGCCTGATGTGCGTGGCCGCGGTGGCGATGCTGACCGCGATGCTGCCGAAGCTGGTCACCTACGACGCCGACACGGACGAGGACGCGCTGCGCCGCCGGGAGGCGAAGCGGGCCGCTGTGGAGCCGGCCCCGGCCGAGCACTGAGCGGTGTCGGCGGCGGCCGGTACGCTCCCGGCCGGGTCGCACGCGGCGGACCCGCGGGCCGCGCCGGTCCCGGCGCGCCGACACCGGATGTCAGTGGCCGGCGGCCGCCTTGACCAGCGCGACGGCGGTGCCGATGGCCGCGTCCAGGACGCCCGCCAGCAACGCGGAGACCGTGCCGCCGCCCATCCGGATCCCGCCGAAACAGCCCCAGGCGAACAGGGTCGCGACGTTCACGCCGGCCGCCGTCAGCAGCGCGGTGTCCAGCTCCATCACCCCGAGCACGGCCGCGCCGATCAGCACCAGCGGCCCGGCGGCGGACACCAGCAGCGGGCTGCTGACGGCCAGCATGGCGCGCAGCTCGTGGCCCGTCGCCAGCCGGCCGTGGACGACGCGGTGGGCCTGCTGGTCAGCGACCAGTGCGGCCAGCCACAGCCCGACCGCTGCCGTCAGTACGGTGGCGGCCGCTCCCATCGCGTCGGCGTGCTCGGAGCCGGCGAGGCCGATCACCACCGAAATCATGGTGATGGACGCGTAGAGGCGCTCCTTGAGGCGCGCGGCGGCGAACCGCGGATCGTCTTCGAAGGCCTCATCGGCGCCGCCGGCGCCGGGGGGCTCGTCGTGGGCCATGCGGCACACCGTAGGGCCGGCCGGCGGGAGGCACCCGCCGCCCGCTGCGGTCACCGTCCGCCGTCACCCGGACGGCCGACGGGGCGCCGGCCGGCGCTGGACCTCCGGTCATCGTCCGCCGTCACTCCCAGCCGCCGTCGGCCGGGGCCCGGTCGAGTTCCTCGTCCAGGGCGAGCGCGGCGGTGATCAGCGCGAGGTGTGTGAACGCCTGCGGGAAATTGCCCAGTTGCTCGCCCGTCGGCCCGATCTCCTCGGCGAAGAGGCCGACGTGGTTCGCGTACGTGAGCATCTTGTCGAAGGCGTAGCGCGCCTGCTGGAGCCGGCCCGCGCGGGCCAGGGCGTGCACGTACAGGAAGCTGCACAGCGAGAACGTGCCCTCCGAGCCGCGCAGTCCGTCGGGCGAGGCGGCCGGGTCGTAGCGGTAGACGAGGCTGTCGGAGACCAGCTCGCGGTCGATCGCGTCGAGGGTGGACAGCCAGCGGGGATCGCGCGGGCTGATGAAACCGACCACCGGCATCAGCAGCAGCGAGGCGTCCAGGACCGGGCTGCCGTAGTGCTGGACGAAGGCCCGGCGCTCCCCGTCCCAGCCCCGCTCCATGATCTGCCGCATCACGGCGTCCCGGGTCGCGGTCCAGCGGGCCACGTCGGCGGGGCGCGCGAGCAGGGTGGCCTGGCGGACGCCGCGGTCCATGGCCACCCAGCACATCAGGCGGCTGTACGTGAAGTCCTCGCGGCCGCCGCGGGTCTCCCAGATGCCCTCGTCCGGCCGGTCCCAGTGGTCGCAGAGCCAGTCCAGGATCTCCGCGGAGCGCTGCCAGCCGTCGTACCCGACCGCCTCGGTGAGGGTGGCGGCCTGGGCCAGGGCGTAGACGACCTCGCCGTAGACGTCCAGCTGCAACTGGCCGGCGGCGCCGTTGCCGGCCCGTACGGGCGCCGATCCCCGCCAGCCCTCCAGATGGCCGAGGACCTCCTCCGCCAAGTGGGGGTCGCCGTCCACGCGGTACATGATCTGCAAGGGTTCGCCGCTGGGCGCTTCGCCGGCCATGACCCGCCGGCCCAGCCAGGCGCGGAAGGCGTCGGCCTCCTCGGTGAAGCCGATCTCGCGCATGGCGCGCACCGACAGCGAGGCGTCACGGATCCAGGTGTAGCGGTAGTCCCAGTTGCGCTCACCGCCCTCCTGCTCGGGGAGGCCCATGGTGGGCGCCGCGACGGGCGCGCCGCTGGGCGCGTAGGTGAGGAGCTTGAGGGTGATCGCGGAGCGGTTGACCATCTGCTGCCAGCGGCCCCGGTAGCGGCAGCGGCTCATCCAGCCGTGCCAGAACCGGTTGACCCGCAGGTAGCTCTCCAGCACCTCGTCCACCGACGTCGCCGCGGGCGCCGGGCCGTCGGCGTCACAGACGGTGAGCACCACCGCGGCGCGTTCCCCGGTCTCCAGCACGATGGCGGCCCGCACGTCCGGGCCGTCGGCCTCCAGCGGAACGGGACCGAGGGCCTGGAGGTACGCGTGCGTGCCGGGCCCGGCGAACCGCGCGGTGGCGCCGTCCACGACCAGGTCATGGGGCCGGCGGCCGTAGTCGAAGCGGGGTCGGCACTCCAGCGTGAACCGCACCCGCCCGCGCACCACGCGCAGGATGCGCACGATCCGGTGCCGGTCGGTGGCGGTGCGGGGCTCCCGGACGGGCATGAAGTCGACCACCTCGCCGACCCCGTCGGAGGTCAGGAACCGTGTCACCAGCACGGCGGTGTCGGCGAGGTACAGCTGGCGGGTGGTGACGCGCGGCGCGTCGGCCGTGAGGGCGAAGAAGCCGCCGCGCTCGTGGTCCAGGAGGCCCGCGAAGATGCTGGGGGAGTCGAACCGGGGCGAGCAGAACCAGTCGAGCACGCCCTCGGAGGAGACGAGCGCGCAGGTCTGCAGGTCTCCGATCAGGCCGTGATCGGCGATCGGCGGATAGCGGCGCATCGGCCCTCCTCAGCGGGCAGGACCCCCGGCCGGGCGGCGGGCCCCGGCCGGGCGGCGGGCACCGGGCGAGCCCGCGCACCCCCATCCCACCAGCGCCGACGCCGCGCGGCATCCGCTCCCCGGCGCGCGTAGCCCGTTCGGAGGGTCCCGGTCCGCGAATCGCACGTCCTGTGGCCATTCGAACGTTCACGACCCCCGACCTGGGGCGTCGCGGATGTTCAGCCGGAAAAGCCTCGAATGGTGCTGAGGAGAACCGAACACGGATGAACTGGCTGAATCACCCGTAGTCGGCGGATCCATTCACCGACCAGACTTTTCCCCAGCGCCCGCCCGCACCGTGCGGGCAGGCCGTAGGAGGGGCAGTGAATCGTCGTACGAGGTTCGCACTGGCCATGACCACCGGATTCTTCGGTGCCGCACTCGCACTCGCGCCCGCGGCGCAAGCCGGGGCGGCATCGGCCACCGGCTACGACAACTGTGCGTCGGGCTGGATCTGTTTCTACTCGGAGAAGGACGGCGGCGGGCAGAAGTGCCAGTGGTCGGGGAACTCCACCGACACCCGCGCCCAGTGCTCGTGGATGCGGGCCGGTACGAACACCCGCTCCGTCTACAACCACACGGGCAGCCGGTTCCACTACTACCACGGCGTCAACTACACGAACCGGATCGGCAGCACTACGGCCGGTAACCGGGGCAACCTCGCCGGGACCTACACGATCGGCTCCCTCTGCGCCGGATCCTGCCCGGGCTGACCCGCTCGCCCCCCCCGCAAAGCAGTCGCCGCGTCCGCCGGGAAGCCCCCGGCGGACGCGGCGGTGGGTTCTGAGCCGGTCCGCGCCAGTGGGTCCGCATGTGTCCGGGCGATCAGCGCGGGCATACGCGGAACCTGGCGACGGTGACCGCGGGACGGCCGCCGCTCGCGTTCATCCAACAGAGCAGAGCAGAGGCATCGGCCGGGGTGAGGCGACAGTGAATACGAAGAGGGCAGCCGTCGGCGGGCCCATGTGTACGGAAACGCCGGTCACGTTCCAGCGGCGCAGGCTCGACCTGCGCGGCATCCGGGGCGCGGTCGGCAAGGGCAGGGACTTCACTCGGCAGGCCCTGCGGGACTGGGGATGGGACCGGCGCGAGAGCGCCGAGGACGCCCTCCTCGTCGTGTCGGAGCTGGTGACCAACGCCGCCCTGCACGCGCACGGGTGCCAGGAGCTCGTCCTCACCGCCGGTGAGGGCCTGCGCATCGAGGTGGTCGACGGCGACACGGCGCCTCCCCGCCCGCAGGCCGTGCGCCGGGTCGGCGTACCGGGCGGCCGCGGCCTGTACATCGTGCAGCGGCTCGCCGACGGCTGGGGCTCCCGTGCCCATGGCACCGGCAAGGTGGTCTGGGCGGAGTTCGACGCCTCCCGGCTGACCGGCGCTCCCGAGGGCCGCGGCCGCTGAGCGCCCCGGGCGCGCGCTTCGGGGTTCCCCCAGGGGGTAGACGCGCCCGCATGACACAGAGGCACGCGCGGTGGCGCGACGAGAAGTCCGAGGAAGAGGTCGTACCGGTCCCCGGGAGGCGACGCGGCCCCGTGTCCCCGGTCGTGCGGGCCCTGGCGATGGTGGCGGCGTTCGCCGGGACGGTGCTGTTCAGCCTGGCGCTGGCCCGGCTGACACTGGAGCCGTCGGCGGCCTCCGTGGACCTCGTCCACAGCAATGTGCGGCCCGGCCATTCGATCGACGCCTACCTGCACGGGACCTCGACGACCGAGGCCGTGCGCCAGCTGGGCGGGAACCTGCTGCTCGGCCTGCCGTTCGGCGTGCTCCTGCCCGTGCTGCTGCCCCCGGCCAGGGGGCTGGTGCGGGTCGCCGTCGTGACGCTCTGCCTGATGACCCTGGTGGAGCTGATCCAGGGCGCCCTGGTCACCGGGCGCGTCTTCGACATCGACGACGTCATCCTCAACACCGCCGGGGCGCTCCTCGGGTACCTGCTGATCGGCCGGCGGCTCGGGCGCGCCGTGCATCCCCGCCGCCACCACTGGTGGCACCGCTGGACCCGGCGCGAGGCGGCGGGCCGGCCGGCGGCCGGAGCCGTTCCGCCGCCGAGGCCGCAGCCGAAGACGGCCCCGGAGCCGCAGCGGGGGCCGGAGCCGGGCCCGGAGGCGAAGCCGAAGCCGAAGACGGCCCCGGAGTCGCAGCGGAAGCCGGAGTCGGGCCCGGAGGCGAAGCCGAAGCCGAAGTGGAAGTGGCGGCCGGGCTCGGAGCGGGCGCCGAAGCCGAGTCCGGACCGGGACGCGGGCCCGAGCCCGGCCCCCGACCCGGACCCGAGCCCGGCGCGGGCGGCGCGGGCCGGCATCCGGCTCAGGCGCCGCGACCCCCGCTGACCATCCGCGCGGAGCACCGGTGGCGCGGAGGTCAGACCTCGCGCCACCGGGCCGCCACCCAGGAGAACACCCCGAACAGCATCAGCCCGGCGGCGACCGCCACCAGCAGCCACGGGCCCGCCGCCGTGAGGGTGAACGACCGCAGGGTGTCGTCCATCCCCTTCGCCTGCGCGGGGTCGTAGCGCACCGCCGCGAAGACGAGGAAGCCACCGGCCGCGGCGAACACGGCGCCACGGGCCAGGCCGCCCGTCACACCGAGGAAGTCCACGGCCCGGCGCCAGCGGGCCGAGAGCCCGCCCAACGCGAGGTGCTTGCGGAACTTGCACCGCGCCGCCTGGACCGCGATGACCACACCCGCGACGGCGATCCCGACCCCCGCCGCCCCCACCAGCCACTGGCCGGCGGGCAGCTCCAGCGCCTTCGCCGTCGCATCGCGGGACTCCTCGTCGCCGGAGCGCCCGCCACCGCCCGCCGCGAAGGTGAACACGGAGAACGCGGCGACGGCGTAGAAGGCGGCGCGGCCTGCCGAGGCCAGCCGCTTCAGCGGCTTGTCCCCGTCCGGACCGGCCGCGCCGAAAGCCGCCTCCGACAGGCGCCACAGTGCCATGCCGACCAGCCCGATGGCCACGGCCCAGATGAGGACACCGCCGAAGGGCTTCCCCGCGAGTTCCTGGAGGGCGCCCTGCCGGTCGGCCTCCTTGCCGCCCCCGTCGCCGAAGGCGACCCGTACGGCCAGCATCCCTATCAGTACGTACAGCACACCGCGCGCCACCAGACCGCAGCGCGCGGTGACCTCCCTGACCGCGCCGCCCCGGGACGCGGACCGGGATGCGGACCGGGCCGCTGTGCGAGCTCCGCCGACTCTCATCGCGCTCGGACCTCGTCCCGCCGGGCGCCCGTGAAGGCGGGGAACGGTCCGAACCGGGTCCACTGGTTGTACGTCGTGCATATGGGGACGTTGACCTCGACGTGCTCTTCGACGTGCGACATGCGCACCCCTTCCGTGTCGTCGGCGGGGCCGCGCACCGGGGCGCGGCCCCGCCGGCAGGGACCTTGCAGGCGCGGCTACCCGCCCCCGACGGCCCCATGCCAATTCCCGCGCATGGAAGAACGGTCGCCGGGCAGGCGGATCTCCGAAGGCACCGTCCGACGAAATCAACCGGCGAGGAGAAACCTGCCATGACCGAGAACGCGTGGGGCTACCGCGAGACGTCCGGCCGCCTGGAGGGCGTGGACCTGACCGGCTACAAGGTCGAGGCCGAGGACGGCAGCATCGGCAAGGTCGACAAACATTCGGACGAGGCCGGGTCCGCGTACATCGTCGTCGACACCGGCCCGTGGATCTTCGGCAAGGAGGTCCTGCTGCCGGCCGGCACGGTCTCGCGCATCGACGCGGCCGAGGAGAAGATCTACGTCGAGCTGTCCAAGGAGCAGATCAAGTCCGCTCCGGAGTTCATCCGAGAGAACCACCTCGACGACACCGGCTACCGGGAGCAGCTGGGGTCGTACTACGGTCTCGGCCCCTTCGGCGGTCCGTTCGTCGGTCACATGTGACCCCGTCCGCGTAAGGCTGCCGGAGGCCGGCGGCCGCGCACACGGTTCCCGAAGGTCACGGGCACCTGTGCGCGGCCGCCGGCCTCACCCGTCACCCGTAGCTGACCGTCACCTCCCGGAAGCCCAGCGAGCGCAGCAGGTTCTCCAGCATCGCCGTGGTGTTCTTCTCGGTGCGCTGGACGAGGCCGCTCTCGCGAGCGGCCTCCTCTATGTGCTGCGCGGCCAGCTTCTGTACGGCCTGCTCGCCGGACGGATTGTCCGAGAACAGGTCTCCGAGCCGGTCCAGCAGTCCGCGCTGCTTCGACACGGCGTACGAGCGCTCGGGGTCGAGGGCCGCGGCGCCGAGCACCGCGTGCGGCAGCCGGATCGAGGCCTTCGTGCGGTCGGAGTCGACCGTGACGCTCTGCTCGCCCAGTCCGCCCAGCTCGACGTAGCCGCCGACGGTGCCGGCGCCGACGTACAGGGTGCGGGTGCCGCGGATCGCGTCAGGCAGGAACGCCGCGTCCTTCTCCAGGTCCACGACGACCTGGAAGTTGCCGACGGCGCCCTCGTAGCGGTCCATGTCCTGGATCGACTTGAGCAGCGCGGGACCGGAGCGGTCCCGGGTTTCCTCACCCCACAGGCCGCCGAATCCCGGAAGCAGGCTGAACCGCTCCACGAGCACGACCAGCACCACGAGCACCGCGAGGGCGATGGCGATCCGCCCCCACCACGGGCGGCGCACGCCGCCCGGCCGTTCCGAAGAGGTCTCCATGGTGCGCGGATACCCCGTGGCCCGGCCTCCACCCCACGTCCGCCCGAACTCCCTTGTCCCACAAGGGAGTTCGCGCGGTCAGGGGCTCAGGGTGCTACGAGCCCGCCGGCCTGCCGGAGGCCAGCCGCGAGGCCTCGATCTCCGCCCAGACGGCCTTGCCGTGGTCGTGGACGCGGGTTCCCCAGCGATCGGACAGCCGCTCCACGATGTACAGCCCGTGCCCGCCGGGCAGGCCCTGCCGCGGTGTCGGATTGCGCCGGGGCAGCGTCGTCGTGCCGTCGAACACCTCGATCCGCAGGACGTCGTCCCCGCCCGTGAGGACGAGTTCCAGACAACCGTCGGCGTGCAGTGACGCGTTGGTCAGCAGCTCAGACACCAGCAGCAGGGTGTCATCGGCTGTCGCGTTTCCGTCCCAGTTCCAGTCCCGCAAGGCCTGGCGCGTGAAATCGCGCCCCTTCGTCACATGGCCGCGGACACCCGCCAGAGCGAGCCGGCGGCGCTGGCCGCCGACAGGAGGTCCGATGCGCACGGGTTCACCTGTCGTCGGTCCCATGGTTTCCACTGTTGTCTTTCACCCCCGCCAGTCGATGCCGGTTCCCCGTCCATGAACCGGTGGTGTACGTCCTGCTGGTCCGGCCCCGGGGACTCCCGAGCATGCCCGTGACATTGTAGGACACCGACGGTCTCACAGGGTCGCCATGTGGAGCCTCAAAGTGAGGCCCCGGTCCGTGGCGCGGATCTCGACCAGATCGCACAGCTGGTGGATCATCCACAGGCCGCGGCCACCGTCGGTCGACGCCAGCGCGGGACGGCGCCGTCCCGCCAGCGGGTCGGCCAGACGGCCGCCGTCCTGGATCTCGGCGACGACCCCCGCCCCGGTGGCCCACAGGCGGAGCGTTCCCGCGCCGCCCCCGTGGGAAAGGGAGTTGGCCGCCGCCTCGCTGACGGCGAGCACGAGGTCGCCGCGCCGCGCCGATGTCAGGGCGGATCCGCGGGCCCAGTTCTCGGCCTGCTGCCGCACCGCTGACAGCTCTCCGTGGGCGTAGTCGAGCCGGAGCACGTCGCCTTCGGGTGCGGGCAGCGGGACGTCGCAGTCGGCGGAGACCGCCGCGACGTCGGTGTAGGCCGGGCTGGGCAGGTCCCGGCCCTTCTCGATCACCGTGGGGTGGGTGCGCCGGGCATCGGCCACCACCGCCTGCGACAGGCCCCGCACGTCGTACGGGCACAGGACGGTCGCCCGGCGCCCCTCGAAGGCGGCGTTGATGAGGGCCTCGTGACGCGTGGCCTCCCGCACCTCGGCGGGGGTGCGCCCGGGCCAGATCGGCTCGCCGACGATGCGGGCCGCCCGGTCCGGGTGACGGTCCGCGAAGTCCTGCAGCGCGGCCAGGATCCGGCCGGGGTTGCGGCCCGCCTCGGTCATGTCCGTCCAGACGACCTCGGACGCGTCCGCGCCGAGGTCCCCGCGCAGGGCGTCCAGGTGCGGGCCCGGCACGGCGACGAGGACCGGCTCGTCGGCGCTCAGGGCGGTGCGGACGAAGCCGGCCACCCCCGCGACGTACTCCGGGAGGTCCTGGTAGAAGAGGGCAGGGTGGACGAAGGCCCCCGGGCCCGCAGGCGCCGGAACAGTGATCATGCTGCGACCTCCAGCGCGGCGCATTCGTCCGGGAACATCTCCACTACCTTGCGGAGCGAGTAGGGCGGGTCGTGGATCAACAGGCGCCTGCCCTGAGCGGTAAAGGTAGTCGACGCGCGCACCAGGGCGGCCACCGCGGCCGCGTCCAGGAACACCACGGCGGACAGATCGAGATGGACGACGGGACCGGGGATCCGGGTCACGATGCCGAGCGCCGAGGCCAGGACCTGACGGCTGTCGAGGTCGCAGTCGCCGCTGAGGCGCGCGCCCGGCCGGTCCCGCAGCGGCGCGGCCGTCAGCATCGCGGCCGCGCCGCTCCCCGGGCTCACGCACCGTACGACCGCGTCCGCCCGCGCCGCACCCTCCCGGCGCGGCTGCGCGCCGAGGGGCGGGGCGGGGCGGTCGGGTCCGTGAGCCGACGAGGTCATCTCCGCTCCCTACACTCCGCTGAGCATCCCGGCGCGCAGCCGGGTGAGGGTCCGGGACAGGATGCGGGAGACCTGCATCTGGGAGATGCCGAGCTCGGCCCCGATCTCGGCCTGGGTCTTCTCCTCGCCGAAGCGCATGCGCAGGATGAGCAGATCGCGCTCGTCCAGCTTCTCCAGCAGGGGCGCGAGGGTGTGGAACTCCTCGAAGAGCTCCATGGCGGGGTCGTTGTCGCCGAGCTTCTCGGCCAGCGGACGCGTACCCCGGCTGGACGTGGACTGGGTGTCCCCGTCGGAGCCCGCGGTGTCCAGGGAACCGCTCGTGTAGCCGTTGGCGGCGACCAGCCCCTCGATGACCTCCTCCTCGGGGAGCTCCAGGTGCTGGGCGACCTCCTTGACCGTCGGCGCCCTGCCGAGCACATCGGTCAGGGACTCCTGCGCCTTGGCGAGCTCCGTACGCAGCTCCTGCAGACGGCGGGGCACGTGCACGGCCCAGGTGGTGTCGCGGAAGTGACGCTTGATCTCACCGGTGATGTAGGGGAGGGCGAGGGTGGAGAACTCCACCTCGCGCTCGGGGTCGTACCGGTCGATCGCCTTGATGAGGCCGATGGTTCCGACCTGGACGATGTCGTCCATGTCGATGCCCCCGCCGAACGCGCGGGCGCGGAACCGGCGCGCCGCGAACTGGACGAGCGAGAGATTCATCTCGATCAGCGTGTTGCGCGCGTACTGGTACTCGCGCGTCCCCTCCTCCAGGACGCGCAACCTGCCGAAGAAGAGCCTCGACAGCTCGCGTGCGTCGCCAGGTGCCATCTCCCGGGCGTTTACCACCTGGGGGAGTTCCGCCTCTTGTGTGCTTGCGGAACCCCTGACCTGCGTGTCTGTTGCACGAATGGGGCTTACGGCGGTGGCCGAGCGAGACATGGTGGCCGTTCCCTCCCGTTGACGTACGGCTGCCGGGGCGCTTCTGCCCCGACTTCTGAGTCCTACACAACAATTATCAAATCAATTTCCGCGAGGCTCCCGACGGCCGCGCGGCCGGGCGCGGAACGGGTCGGTGCCCGGCCCCTTGGCATCCTCCACGGCACGAGCAGGCATACTCCCTAGCGGAGGACGAACAGGTGACGATCCGGGGAGGCGCACATGACCGGAGCAGGGGACACGTACCAAGAAGGCGTGGTCGGGGACGGCTACTCGGCCGGGCCCGGATGGGTGGTGGCGGCGCGCGGGGAGTTGGACCAGGACACGCTCGGCCCTCTGGAGGAGGCGCTCGCCTCGGCCGCGGACCGGCACCGGCTCGTGGTGCTGGACGCGAGCTCCATCACCTTCGGTGATTCCTCCTTCCTGAACCTGCTGCTGAGGCTGCATCACGCCACCGGGCTGCGGATCGCCGCTCCCGGCGAACAGCTGAGGCGCCTGTTCGCCCTGACCGGTGCCGACACGGTCCTGTCCGTGCACCCGAGCGTGGAAGAAGCCCTCGGCGCCTGACACTTGCCCGCGCGGCCGGTCACGGGTGCCGGCCGGTGCGGCCCCGGTGTGACCGGCCGTGCCTTATCGTCGCTTTGACGGCGCTAGCCTTCAGTGACCGGTGCCGAGGCCTGGGAGGTCCGGCGGGCCGGGCGCTCAGGCATGTCCCGGTGCCGGTGGTGGTCCCGCGCACCGGGGTGACGGGTATCGAGCGTGGGGTTGGCGGATGGCCGAGCGGGCGGGTACGGATTCACTGAGCGGGGTGCCGGTGGTGCCGCGCGAGGGCGGGATCGGCGAGCCGGAACTGCGCCTGCTGCTGGCCGGGCTCACCGCCGTACGCGACGGGGACTTCCGGACCCGGCTGCCCGATGCGTCGGACGGGCTGCTCGGTGAGATCGCCACGGTCTTCAACGGGATGGTCAACCAGCTGTCGCTGTTCACCTCCGAGGTGACCCGGGTGGCCCGCGAGGTGGGCACCGAGGGAACCCTGGGCGGCCAGGCGGACGTCCCCGGGGTCGGGGGAGCCTGGCTGGACCTCACCGATTCGGTCAATTTCATGGCCGGGAACCTTACGGCCCAGGTGCGCTCCATCGCCCAGGTCGCCACCGCCGTGGCCAAGGGCGATCTCTCCCAGAAGATCAACGTCACCGCGCGCGGGGAGATCCTTGAGCTGAAGGAGACCATCAACACGATGGTCGACCAGCTCTCCGCGTTCGCCGACGAGGTCACCCGCGTCTCCCGGGAGGTCGGCACCGAGGGCAACCTGGGCGGCCAGGCCACGGTCCGGGGCGTCTCCGGCACCTGGAAGGACCTCACCGACAACGTCAACGTGATGGCCTCCAACCTGACCGGACAGGTGCGCTCGATCGCCCAGGTGGCCACCGCCGTCGCCCGCGGCGACCTGTCGCAGAAGATCGTGGTGGAGGCGAAGGGCGAGGTCGCCGCGCTCGCCGGTGTCATCAACACGATGGTCGACACGCTGTCCGCGTTCGCCGACGAGGTCACCCGCGTCGCGCGCGAGGTCGGCACCGAGGGCCGGCTCGGCGGCCAGGCTCGGGTCCCCAACGTGGCGGGCACCTGGAAGGACCTGACCGACAACGTCAACTCCATGGCCAACAACCTCACGGGCCAGGTCCGCAACATCGCCCTCGTGACGACGGCCGTCGCCAACGGCGATCTGTCCAAGAAGATCGACGTGGACGCCCGCGGCGAGATCCTGGAGCTGAAGACCACCATCAACACGATGGTCGACCAGCTCTCCTCCTTCGCCGCCGAGGTCACGAGGGTGGCCCGCGAGGTCGGCAGCGAGGGCCGGCTCGGCGGCCAGGCCGAGGTCGAGGGAGTCTCCGGCACCTGGAAGCGCCTGACCGAGAACGTCAACGAACTCGCCGGGAACCTCACCCGCCAGGTCCGGGCCATCGCCGAGGTCGCCAGCGCGGTCGCCGAGGGGGACCTGACCCTCTCCATCACCGTCGACGCCTCGGGCGAGGTCGCGGAACTCAAGGACAACATCAACTCGATGGTGGGCTCGCTGCGCGAGAGCACCCGCGCCAACCAGGAACAGGACTGGCTGAAGTCCAACCTGGCCCGGATCTCCGGCCTGATGCAGGGCCACCGCGACCTCGCCGCCGTCGCCGAACTCGTCATGGACGAACTGACGCCGCTGGTCGCCGCCCAGTACGGCGCCTTCTACCTCGCCGAGGACGGCCCCGCCGGCACCGTGCTCACCCTCGTCGGCTCCTACGGCCGGCCCGCGGGCGCCGACGAGGGCACCGGCTTCGCCCTCGGCGAGTCCCTCGTCGGGCAGGCGGCCCGCAGCCACCGGATCATCGCCACCGACCAGGTCCCCGGCGGCTACGTGATCTCCTCCGGGCTCGGTCACACCACCCCGGGCAGCCTGATCATCCTGCCGATCGTGGTGGACGACCAGGTCCTCGGCGTGATCGAGCTCGCCTCCTTCACCGCCTTCACCCCCGTGCACCGCGACTTCCTCGGCCAGCTGATGGAGACCATCGGCGTCAACGTCAACACGATCGTCGCCAACGCCCGCACCGACGAACTCCTCGGCGAGTCCCAGCGGCTCACCGGCGAACTCCAGGCCCGCTCCGAGGAACTCCAGGTCCAGCAGGAGGAACTCCAGCGCTCCAACGCCGAACTGGAGGAGAAGGCAGCCCTCCTCGCCAGCCAGAACAGCGACATCGAGGCCAAGAACCTGCAGATCGAGCAGGCCAGGCAGGAGCTGGAGGCCCGCGCGCAGCAGCTGTCGCTGGCCTCCACCTACAAGTCCGAGTTCCTGGCCAACATGAGCCACGAGCTGCGCACCCCCCTCAACAGCCTGCTCATCCTCGCCCAGCTGCTCGCCCAGAACCCCACCCGCAACCTCACCCCCAAGCAGGTCGAGTACGCGGGCATCATCCACTCCGCCGGCTCGGACCTGCTCCAGCTGATCAACGACATCCTCGACCTGTCGAAGGTCGAGGCCGGCAAGATGGACATCAACCCCGAGCGGGTGCACCTGCCGCAGCTGCTCGACTACGTCGATGCCACCTTCCGCCCGATGACCACGCAGAAGAGCCTCGACTTCACCGTCACCACCGCCCCCGACGCGCCGGCCGACCTGCTCACCGACGACTCGCGGCTGCGCCAGATCCTGCGCAACCTGCTGTCCAACGCCGTCAAGTTCACCGAGCGCGGCGGCGTCGAGCTCCGCATCGAACCGGCGGCGGGCTCCGAGATCCCCACCGGTCTGCGCCGCCGCGGAGCCATCGTCGCCTTCCGGGTGCGGGACACCGGAATCGGCATCCCCGAGCAGCAGCTGGAATCCGTCTTCGGCGCCTTCCAGCAGGCCGACGGCACCACCAGCCGCAAGTACGGCGGCACCGGCCTCGGGCTCTCCATCAGCCGTGAGATCGCCCAGCTCCTCGGCGGGGCCGTCACCGCGGAGAGCACACCGGGCCAGGGCAGCACCTTCACCCTCTACCTGCCCGTCAGCTGGGCCGACCACGAGGAGCACGCCCTCGCCGGTGTGCCCGCCCAGGCGTCCGGGCACACCGAGCCCGGAACGGCCCGCCCGGGACGCGCGGGGAGCGCGGTCCTCCCGCCGCAGCGCCAGGCCCGCCGCCTCCTGGTGATCGAGGAACGGCCCAACGGCCTGCTCTCCCTCGTCGCCGAGAGCGCCGACCGCGACTTCACCCCCCGCCACCAGCCGACGGGAGAGCACGGCGGCATCCAGATCGTCAACGCCACCAGCTCCCGGGAAGCCGCCGCGGCCCTCGCCACCGATTCCTTCCACTGCGTCGTCCTCGAACTCGACATGCCCGACGGAGAGGCCCTGCGCTTCCTCGACGCCCTCGACGGCGACCCGGCCCTGTCCTCCCTCCCGGTCCTCGCCCACAACAACCCCCGTGTGCGCACCGGCCAGGACAAGGCACTGCGGGACCGGCCCGCCGCGCGCCACCTGGAACTGCTCTCCAGCCTGGACGAGCTGCGCGAGCGCATCGTGCTGCACCTGTCCGCCGACCAGCCGGGGGACGTACTGCCCCTCGTACAGGGCGACACACAGCGCCGGCAGACCTCCCCCGTGCCCGTCGACGACCTCGCCGGACACACGGTCCTGGTCGTCGACGACGACGCCCGCAACCTCTTCGCCCTCAGTGGGGTCCTCGAACTGCACGGCGTCCGCGTCCTGCACGCCGAAGACGGCCGCAAGGGCATCGAGGCCCTCACCCGCCACGCGGGCGTCGACCTCATCCTGATGGACGTGATGATGCCGGAGCTCGACGGCTACGCCGCCACGGCGGAGATCCGCCGGATGCCGGAGTACGCGGCGCTGCCCATCATCGCGGTCACCGCCAAGGCCATGCCCGGGGACCGGGAGAAGAGCCTCGCCTCCGGAGCCAGCGACTACGTGACCAAACCCGTGGACGCCGACGACCTCATCGCCCGCGTCCGGCACTGGCTCACCCGATGACCTCCGACACGTACCGGCCGGGCGACGCGCCGGCGCCCGCGACCCCGGCCGAGCACCTGCCCGAAGCCGCGACCCCGATCCCGCACCAGGCCCCCACCCCGATGGGCCGGCTCGTCGCCACCGTCGAACGGCTGCGCCGCGAGGTGCTGCAGGCCCACGCCGCCGCCGACGGCCGGGCCCTGGTCGAACTGGCCAAGGGCATCCTGATCGGGCAGCTGAACTGCACCCCGGCCGCGGCGGCACGACAGCTCGACGTGCTGTGCCGCGACAGCGGGCTGTCCCCGCTCGAACTCGCCGCCGACATCGTCAACCAGGCCGCGCGCGACCACGTCACCGAGGTCGCCGCCGAGTTCGTCGAGCGCACCGGCGCGGCCGAGCCGGCCGAGCGGCCCACCGCCGTCGCGGTACGGCTGCGCACCGCCGAGAGCGGCGTGCTGGCCGCCGCCGACGACACCCAGGCCGTGGCCGAGTCCCTCCTGACCAACGCGCTGGAGCCGCTGGGCGCGGTCGCCGTCGCCGTGTGGACCGCGGTCCCCGACGGCTCGCTGGCCCTGGCCGGCCACGCCGGTTTCCCGCCGAGGGAGGCGGCGCGCTGGCGCCACGTACCCCCGGGCGTGTCCACCGTCGCCCGCCTCGCGCTGCGCGAACGCCGGCTGGTCACCCTCGACCGCCTGAGCGGCGAAGGGCTGCCCTCCATCGGCCACCTGCTGTGGCCCGACGGAGGCAGGATGGCCGCCCCGACCGGGACCGGCGGGCGCATCCACGGGGTCCTCGAAATCTGCTGGCCGCAGCCCCTGGCACCGCAGCCGCCGCAGATAGAGCGCCAGATCGAGGCCCTCGCCGAACTGTGCGCCCGCACCATGGACACCTCGCCCCCGCACGACCCCGCGGTGGCCGAAGCGGTGCTCCCGGACGTCTCCGAGCTGATCGACCTCGCCGAGGGACTCCAGGACCCCGCCGTGGTCCTCACCCCGGTCCTCGACCCCGAAGGCCGGCTCACCGACTTCCGCATCCGCCACGCCAGCAGCCGCTTCGTCGACCCCGTCGGCCGACCGCGCGGCGACGTCAATGGCGCGCTGCTGCTGGAGGCCTACCCGATGGCCGCCGGCGAGAGCGGGCTGTTCGACATCATCGAGCGCGTGCACGCGACGGGCGAACCCTTCCGCGCCGAACGCATGAGCCTGACCGCGCTCGTCGACCAGATCCCGCTCACCTCGGTCGCCGACATCAGCGTCAGCCGGCACGGCGCCGCCGTCCTGCTGCTCTGGCGCATCGAGGACGAGACCGCCCGGCTCGCCGACATCCTCCAGCACGCCCAGCGCCTGGGCCGGATCGGCGGCTTCGAGGAGAACCTCGCCACCGGGGAGATCACCTGGAACGCGCAGCTCTACGCGCTCCACGGGCTCCCGCCCACCGCGCCCCCCGTACGGCTGCGCGAACTGCCCGGTTACGCCCACCCCGACGACTCCGCCGCCCTCGGCCGCTTCCTGCGGGCGGTGCTCCGCCACCGCCGCCCCGCCTCCGTCAACCTCCGCCTCCAGCGGGCCGACGGGATCACCCGCCACATCCGGGTCGTCGCCGAGCCCGTACTCGACGCGCACGAGCGGCTGCACGCGGTACGGGGCGCCTACCAGGACATCTCCGCCCAGCACTGGACCGAGGTCGCGCTGGCCGCGACGCGGGACCAGCTCGCCCACACCGAGGCCGAGTCCGCCGAACGCAACCGGCTCGCCCTCCAGCTCCAGCACGCCATCATGCCGCCCACCCCGGCGGCCATCGAGGCGCCCGGCATGCGGATCGCCGTCCGCTACCGCCCCGCCGAGACCGAGTCGCTCGTCGGCGGCGACTGGTACGACACCGTGGTGCTGCCCTCCGGACTGATCCTGCTGTCCGTCGGCGACGTCGCCGGGCACGGCATCGAGGCGGCCACCGGCATGGTCGTCCTGCGCAACGCCCTGCGCGGCCTGGCCGTCACCGGCGCGGGCCCCGGACAGCTGCTGTCCTGGCTCAACACGGTCACCCACCATCTGGCCAAGCACGTGACCGCCACCGCCGTCTGCGGGATCTTCGACCCCAGCACCCGGGTGATGCGCTGGGCGCGAGCCGGGCACCTGCCGCCCGTACTCGTACGGCAGGGGGAGGCGGGGGCGTTCCCGCTCATCGAGGGCCTGCTCCTCGGCGCGCTGCCCGACGTCAGGTACGTCGAGCGGGAGGTGCGGCTCGAACCTGACGACACCCTGCTGATGTTCACGGACGGGCTGGTGGAGCGCCGGGACTCCTCGGTGCAGGACTCCCTCGGCCACCTCGTACAGGCGGCGGCCGCCGGCGCCGGGGATCTGGACGCGCGGCTGGACCGCCTCCTCGCCGAGAGCCGGTCCGACACGGACGACGACACCTGTGTGATCGGCATCCAGGTCGGCTGACCCCGCGCCCGATCAGCGCTCCACGGACGTCTGGCGCAGCTCGGCGAGGAGCTCGCTCTGGCCCGCCAGGAGTTCGGTCAGGATGCGCCGGGCGGCGCGCAGCAGATCGGCCACGTCGCCGCCGGCCAGGGCGTAGCTGACGGTCGCGCCGTCGCGGATCGAGATGACGATCCCGGAGCGCCGCAGCACCGCCAGCTGCTGCGAGAGGTTGGACGCCTCGACGTCGATTTCGGCGAGGAGGTCCCGTACCGGCACGGGGCCGTTCTGCAGGAGTTCCAGGACGCGGATGCGGACCGGGTGCCCGAGCATGCGGAAGAACTCGGCCTTCGCCTGGTACAGAGGTACCTGCATGCCCACCAACGCTCCCGCCGTCGCTTGTTGTTCCGTACGCGCCGCCGCGAAGCCGGCGCCCGGGCCGACCGTCCCGCAGTTCAGCCGCCGGTTCTCATCATCGCGTCCACCGGGCCCACGCGCGCCCCTGCTTGACCGGTTTCAGATGTGCCCGATTGAAGAAATCTTCAATTCGTGGGCATGCGTGGGCCGGAAGGAGGACTAGAGCTCCAGGGCCGCCTCGATGCGCCGGATCTGGTGACGGGCCATGGCCAGGTTCGAATTCCCCTTGTCCAGCACGACGTACAGGAACAGGCCGGTGGTTCCTCGGCCCTTGAGGAGCCTGATGAGGTGGTACTGACTGCCGAGGGTGATCAGCAGGTCCTCGATCTCGTCGTTCAGACCAAGCATCTCCATGGTGCGGACCTTGGCCCGGATCACATCGGTGTTGCCGGCGGCGGCGACCGTGAGGTCGAGGTCCTTCCCGCCGCCGAGCGTGCCCAGGGCCATACCGCTGGTGTAGTCGACCAGGGCGGCTCCCAGCGCGCCCTCGATCGAGGCCATCGTTTCCTTCAACGAGACTTCCACATTCGCCATCGTCGACCGCTCCCTCGCTGCTCCGTCCACGGCCGGCGCCCCGTTCGGCGGGACACCGCACCACTTGTGAGACACACGCTACTGAGCGTGTCCGCAGAGGTGGGCGGAACGGTGGATTTGGCGGAAAGTACTCCTGCCGACCGGGGCTCTCCCGCCACCGCCACCGCCACCGCCACCGCCTCCCGCGCCGGGCGGGCCTACCCGATGTCCACCACGCGTGCCCATGCGGGCGGTCCGTCCGGGACGTAGTCCGGGTCCCGCTCGTCCCACGAGCCGGCCGAGCGGGACCGGGGGAACAGGCCGACCACCGTCCGGCACGGTGGCCGGGAGCCCGGCCAGCGCGTCTGGCCGTCGGTCAGGACCACGATGACATCCGGCCGGGCCGCCGACCGCAGCGCCTTGGCGAAGCCCGTACGGAGATCCGTACCGCCACCTCCCAGCAGCGGGATCCCCTCGGCGCTGCACAACGGGTGCGCGATCCGCGCCGCCGCGTCGCACGGCACCACGGTGACCAGGTCCCGCCGGCCGCCCACGGCACGCGCGATCGCGGCGACTTCGAGCAGCGCGCCGCCCAGTTCGGCGTCACTGACCGACCCGGAGGTGTCGATGACCACGCAGACCCGGGGCGGCCTGCGCCGAAGGCTTGGCAGCACGGCGCCCGGTACCCCGGCCGAGCGCCGCGACGGGCGGCCGTACGAGTAGTCCTCGCCCGCGCCGGAACCCGAGACGGCCGACCGCACCGCCGCCCCCAGCAACTCCCGCCACGGCTGCGGCGGGTGGAACGCCTCCTCAGCCCACCGCTTCCACCCCTGCGGGGTGTTCCCCGGCCGGCCGGCGATGCCCTGCGCCACCCGGAAGCGGACCGCGTCCCTTTCCTGCTCGCTCAGGCCGTGCGCGCCGTCCGGACCGAGGTCCCACTCCCGTTCCCGGCCGTCGGCCCCGCTGCCGCAGTCCAGCCAGGCCATGTGCCCCGTGTGCGGCCCGAGTCCGAACTGGCGCAGGTAGTCCTCCATGAGCTGACCTTCGGGCAGCCCCACGGACGCCGGATCGACAGCGCCCTCGGGCCGCACCAGCCCGTCGCCGAACACGTCGTCGTTGATCTCGAAGTCCGCCGCGATGTTCATCCGCAGCCGTTCCCCCGGGCCGTGCAGCCCGCGCTCCCGCGTGACCCGGTCACCGCGCCCGTGGTGGTCACGCAGCAGGTGTGACACCTCGTGCACCCACACCCCGGCCAGTTCCTCCACCGGCGTCCGGTCCACGAACGCCGGCGAGACGTAGCACCGCCAGTGCCGGTCGACGGCCATCGTCGGGACCCGCCGCGACTCCACCACGTGCAGGGCGAACAGCGCCGTCGCCAGGTAGGGCCGCACCCGAGTGGCGTGCAGCCGGGCGGCGAAGAGCTTGTCGCGGTCCAGGCCGCCCACGGTCCGCCCGGTCATCACCCGGCCTCCACGGCCCGGGCGGTGGCGCGGTCCGCCCGCCGCGACAGGTCCACCGCACCGGCGAGCCGCTCGATCGCCTCCGGTACGTCCCACTCCGCGCGGCGCAGCGCGGCGAGCGCGGTCGCGGGGACCACCACCAGGTCCGGGGCCCCGGTCTCCAGCGCCCGGACCAGGAGCGTCCACGCCGCGTCCCAGCGGGACCGCTCGGGGCGGCGGCGGACCGCTTCGACCACACCGTCGAGCGCGGCCTGCCGGAGATCGCCCCGTTCGGGCAGGGCGGCGCCCGCCGGGTCCGCGAGGAGCTCCTCGGGGTCGGGCAGCTCCATGCGGTCCAGGCCGGCCAGCAGCTCCAGTCCGGGACCGTCCCCCACGGAGCCCCTGACCAGCAAGGAGAGCACTTCCCGGGAGGAGCCGGCCGCGGTCGCGAAGGCGATCAGGCGCAGGGTCATGTCCCAGCTCCGGGGCGACGGCCAGGGGCCGCCCCGGCCGGTCTCGCCGCTGGGCAGCCGGTGGACGAGCGTCGGGCGGGTGGTGAGGAGCCCGCACACCGCGCGCCGGGCGAGGTCCACGGCCCCGGTCAGCCTCTCCGGGTCGAGCCGCGGCAGTGTCGCCCGGGGCCAGGTGCCGCCGAGACCCCGTACCACCACCTCGTGGTCATGGGTCCACCGCAGATGGACGAACCGGTTGGCCAGCGGCGGGCTCAGCTCCCAGCCGTCGGCCGCTGACGACCGCGGATTCGCGGCGGCGACGATCCGGACGCCGGGCGGCAACCGCAGCGCGCCGATGCGCCGTTCGAGCACGAGGCGGAGCAGGGCGGCCTGTACGGCCGGCGGGGCGGTGGACAGCTCGTCGAGGAACAGCAGGCCGCGGCCGGCCCGCACCAGGCGAACGGCCCAGTCCGGCGGGGCCATCGGCACGCCCTGCACCGCGGGATCGTCCCCGATGACGGGCAGGCCGGAGAAGTCCGACGGCTCGTGCACACTGGCGATCACCGTGGTCAGCGGCAGGTCCAGGGACTCGGCGAGCTGCGTCAGGGCGGCGGTCTTGCCGATCCCCGGCTCACCCCAGAGCAGTACGGGCAGGTCGGCGGCCACGGCCAGGGACAGGGCCTCCAGCTGGGTGTCCGGGCGCGGTTCGGTCGTGGTGTCGCGGAGCAGGTCCAGCAGCTCGCCGGCCACGTCGAGCGGGGCATATGAGGGCATGTGTGATCACCTGAAGGAGTCGGTGGTGCAAGGAATGGGGGTCAGCGGCGGGTCGTACGACGCCGGCGCGAACGGCGCCCGCGGACGCGGCCGCGGTCGGGTCCGGGACCGGGTTCCGCCCCGGCCAGACCCGCCCTGAACAGGCCGTACGTGATCCGCCGTTGCGCGGCGGACTCCAGCTCGTCCCGCAGGGGCCCCTCGCGCAGCAGCGCCTCGGGACCCAGCAGGCCTTCTACGATGGCGAGCGCGCCGGCGGTGTCGCCGTGGTCGAGGCGTTCGCGGACGCCGGTGAGGCAGTCGGGACGGCGGTGTGCCGCGTCGATCACCTGGAGGCAGGGGAGCGGAGTGCCGGTCAGCGCGACCAGCAGTTCCTCCCGTCGGATCTCGGCGGGATCGTGGTCGAGCGGGGCCAGCACCCCGTCGACCAGGCCGATCCGGTGCCGGGCGCCCCGGCACTCCACGAGGTGCGGCCGTCCCGCCGCGTCCGGCGCCCGGGACGGGGCGGCGGCGGGCGCGTGGCCCGGTACGAGAGCCGGGGCGACCAGCGGGTGCAGCCGGTCCGCCCCGATCGCCCCGGTGCGCAGCAGCTCCAGATCGGGCAGCACCCAGGTCGCCGCGTCGGGCAGTACGGGCAGGGCGGCGCCGCCGCCCTCCGGGGACGCCGAGATCCGCAGGCGGGGCGGACCGGCGCCGCCGGGATCCGTCACCAGGCGCAGGTCCAGCCGGTGCCGGGCCGAGAGCCGCACGGTGACGGCCCCGTCGGCGGGCAGGCCCTCCGCGCGGAGCAGCATGCCCGCCTCGGCCGCCCACCGGTCGACGGCGCAGCGGTGGCCCCGCGCAAGCAGCTCGTGCGGCGCCGGGCCCGGCGGGGCGCCGGCCCCGGACCGGGGGCCCAACTCCCCGGCCCTGCGGGCGTCCCACAGGTGGCGGTGCAGGTCCAGGCGGAACCGGCGGTGCGGGTGGGGATGCGGATGCCGGCGGGCAGCGGGCTCGTCGAGGGACCCGTCCCACAGCCCGATGCTGATCCGCTGACCGGCGTCCGCCCAGGCCGGGGGAGTGCGGGCCACGAGGTGCACCGGCCGTACGCCGTGCCCCGCGACCCCGTACCGGGCCAGGGCGAGCGTCAGCCCGGGGCGCAGCAGCCCGTCGGGAGCGATCCTCGGCATGTGCCAGCGCAGCAGGTCGGGAGCGAGGTGCCGGAGGTCGTCCCGGATCCGGGCGGCGAGCTCCCGGCCGTGGGTGCGCTCCAGGTCACGAGGGTTGAAGTCGATGTCGACACGCGCGGCGGCGCACGCCCCGGCCCAGTCCCCGGCACGGCGGCGGGCGGTCGCGGTCTCGATCATGGAGGGCGGCACGGCGAACTCGCGCACGCGCAGCCAGAGGGAAAGGCGGGAATCTCCCATCGCGGTCTCAGTGAGCATCAGCACTCACCTTGCGCGGAGGGGACCCCCCATCTGAGAGCAGAAGGAGTGATCATCGGGACAGACCCTAACGCGCACCACCCCGGTCCGCCAGGAGATTTCGCCGCCCACCGCCTGATCGCCCGCACCCTGCTGCTGCCGGACCGGGCACTCGGCCGAGTGGGGCCGTTCAGGCTCCCGTGGTGGAGCCGGGGCGGATGATCATCAGGACGGTCACGGTGGCCCACAGCAGGTTGAACACGCCGGTGTAGAGGGCCAGTTGGCGGGCGGTGCGGTCCGCGCTCTCCGGTGGGCCGGCCGGGGCGTCGAGGGCGTCCAAAGTCGCCTCCTGGCGGGGCAGGACGAGCCCGCCGAGGACGACCGCGGCCAGGGCGGTCAGCGCGATCGAGGTGATCAGCCAGGCGCTGCCGAGCACGTGCAGGCTCCTCGCCGTCGCGAAGCCGGACACCGGGACGACTACGGCGATCACCGCGTAGACCCGGCAGATCCGGTGCAGCGTACGTACGGTGGCCGGCCCGGCGGGGTCGCCGGGCGCGGCCACCGCCCGCCGCACGGCGGCAGGGAACATGCTGGCGGCCACGGTGACCGGACCGATCGCGATGATCGCCGCCAGGACGTGGACGGCGAGCAGGAATTTCGTCACGGGGAAGCTTCCAGGGAGATCGAGAGGGCGGGCCGGGGAGGGCAAGGGCGGGGCGGGTGTCAGAACGCGGCCGGGACCGGCCCGGTGGCCCGCCACACCGTGCCGCGGCGTTCGTGGGCGAACAGCCGCTCCACGGCGTGCGCGATCCGAGGCCCGAGTTCGCGCTCCAGCAGGTAGAGGCCGAGGTCCAGGCCGGAGGTGACGCCCGCGCCGCTCACCAGGTCGCCGTCGTCCACGATGCGGGCGTCGACCGCGACCGCGCCGGTGGCGGCCAGCGCGTCCAGGCCCAGGTGGTTCGTCGTGACGTGACGGCCCTCGATCAGCCCGGCCATCGCCGGCACCAGCGAGCCCCCGCACACGGTGGCCACGATCGTCTCCGGCCGCTCCAGTGCCTCCTTCAGCAGGGCCGGCAGCCCGGTGGAGAGCGAGCGCGCCAACAGGGCGGGAACCGTGTCCTCGCCGCCGGGACCGCCCGGCCCGCCCGTGTCGGCACCGGTGCCGAGCGGTCCCACCGCTCCCGGTACGAGGACCAGCCCGGCCCGCCGCGGATCCAGCCGGCCGGTGGCCCGCAGTGTGAGCAGCCCCGCGCCCGAGGGCACCTCGCGCGGCCCCTCGGCCGAGACCAGCTCGACGCTGAGCTGCCCGGGAGCGGCCATCGATCCGGCGAACAGCACCTCGTAGGGGGCGATGACGTCCAGCGGGTCGAAGCCGTCGAACAGCACGATCTGGCACAGCATCAGGAGCGGTCCCTTCCGTCGGTTCCGGCGCCCGCCCGGGGCGCCGGAACCGACGGTATGCGCGGCCGCCCATGCTCGGCAGTGGCGCAATTGCCAGGCTCCAACGGATTCCCGCCAGTCGCCCGAAAGAGCCGATCAGCAGTACTTGTGGCGGTCGGCGTGATGGGAGGCCGCCCCAGCACCCCTTGGCGGGAATCCGGCGGACGCCTAGGATCGGGCCATGCACACCGTCGCCGTCCTCGCCCTGGACGGAGTCATCCCCTTCGACCTGTCCACCCCCATCGAAGTGTTCAGCCGCACCCGGCTCCCCGGCGGCCGCCCGGCCTATCGCGTCCGCGTCTGCGCGCCCACCCCCGAGGTGGACGCCGGCGCCTTCGCGCTCCGGGCGCCCTGGCCGCTGGAGACCCTGGCGGAGGCGGACACCATCGTGCTGCCCGGGGTCGCCGACCTCGACGCGCCCCTGCCGCCGGAGGTCCTCGACGCGCTGCGCCGGGCGGCCGCCCGCGGCACCCGGATCGCGTCGATCTGCGTGGGCGCCTTCGTACTCGCCGCCACCGGTCTCCTGGACGGGCTGCGCGCCACCACCCACTGGACGGCCGCCCCCGCGCTGGCCGCCAGGTACCCCCGGATCGAGGTGGACGCCGATGTCCTCTACATCGACAACGGGCAGCTGCTGACCTCGGCCGGAGCCGCCGCCGGACTCGACCTGTGCCTGCACCTGATCCGGCGCGACCACGGCTCGGCCGTCGCCGCGGACGCCGCCCGGCTGTCGGTCATGCCGCTGGAACGCGAGGGCGGGCAGGCGCAGTTCATCGTCCACGAGCAGCCCCCCACCCCGCACGGGTCGGAACTGGAGCCGCTGCTGCGCTGGATGGAGGAGAAAGTCCACCACGAGCTGACCCTCGACGAGATCGCCGGCCGGGCCGGGATGAGCACGCGCACCCTCAACCGCCGCTTCCGCGAACAGACCGGCACCTCGCCCCTGCAGTGGCTGCACCGCGCCCGGATCCGCCAGGCCCAGTACCTGCTGGAGAACACCAGCCACCCCGTGGAGCGGATCGCCTCCCAGGTCGGCTTCGGCTCCCCGACGGCGTTCCGGGACCGCTTCCGGCGGGTCACCGGCACCAGCCCGAACGCCTACCGCCGCGCCTTCCAGGGGCACGCCGAGCGGTGACCCCGGCGCCGATCGCAGCGGGCCGTTCGGGCGACCTCACCAAGGCAAGGCGACGGGCAAGCCGCGCGTACGGCTCGGCTCAGCGCTCGGCGTCCGTCCGGCGCTCCCACAGCCGCCGGAGCCTCGGAGCCCGGGTGCGCCGCGCCCGCGAGTGCCGGTCCAGCTCCTCCACGAGCCGCTGGGAGCGCTTCTCCACGCCCAGCTCGTCCAGCACCCGGTCCACCTCCGCGAGCAGCGCACCGTACAGCTGCCACTGACCGGGGCGCGAGCGCGCCTCCTCCAGCAGCAGCCGCGCGGCCCGTTCGCGGCTGACCCGGGCCGCGTCCAGTTCCTGGCTCAACCGGGTCTCCGCCTCCTCCGCGCTCGTACTGATCTGGGCGGTGATCAGCACCGCGAAGTTCTCGACCGCGACCGCCATGTGCCCGAACAGCTCCCGCAGCGCTTCCGCGACCTCGTCCGGGAAGAGCGAGCCGTCCGTACGTTCCTTGGCCAGGTCCGTCATGGTGCGGCAGCAGACCCGCAGGACGACGGCGCAGATCTCCAGCGTGTCCAGCCCCGTACGGAGCACCAGCCGGAAGAGGAGCCCTTCCTTGACCCGGGGGTTGAGGCGCAGGCTGTCCTCGGCCTGCCGCAGCGCCGAGTCCACCCGCGTGATGTCGCTGTCCAGCCGGCGCGCCTCGTGCAGGCGTGCCGCCGCCTTCTCCACGGGGGTGTGCTCCGCGAGCTCGGCGCCGAGGTGGAAGAGCAGGTCGCCCATGCGCCGGGACAGTGACCGGATCGCCTCGTTCGCCGGCGCCACCCACACGGGCGGGGCGAGGAAGAGGTTGAACATGAGCCCCACGACGGCCCCGATCAGCGTTTCCAGCACGCGGTCCCAGGCGGTCGCGGCGACCCGGGTCACCCCGAGCACCAGCATCGCGCTGATCGCGACCTCGGGGACGAACTCGTCGACGCGGACGATGTGGCCGACGACGAGCGAGGTCAGGATGACCAGGCCCAGGCTCCACCAGGTGAGCCCGACGAGGGCGCTGAACCCGATGGCCACCAGGACGCCCGCGACGACCGAGTTGACGCGTCTGATGCCCGTGGTGAGCGTGGTGTAGAGGGTCACCTGGACGACGAGCAGCGCCGTCAGCGGCGCGGTCAGGGGCGCCGGCTCACTGCTCAGCGAGAGCGCGACGACGTAGGCCACGACGGCCGCCGCGGTCGAGCGGAACGTCTGGACGACGATCGGCTCCCGACTGCGGCGGACCAGGGAACGTACTGGAACGATGGCTTCCGGCAACATACGTGCCAGCCTTCCCGATCACAGCAGCAACACGCGTCACATGGTGCGCGCGTCGCACCGGGCGCGTCCTTCACACCGTGGCGTGAATGCGGGCGTGGATGGTCTTGCCGCCGTGAGGGGAGGGCCGGACGGTGATGTGCTGGGCGAGGTGGTTCACCAGGATCCAGCCCCATCCGCCGGTGCCTTCGACGTGCGGCGGGCGCGGCTGGGGCGGAGTGGGGCTGGTGTCGGTGACGCCGATGCAGATCGCCCCGTCGCTGACCGCGAGGTCGAGTACGCAGGGGCCGCGGGTGTGCCGGACGGCGTTGGTGACGAGTTCGCTGACGACGAGCAGCGTGATGTCCGCTGCGGCCGGTGTCACCTTCTGGCCGCGGTGCACGGCCTCGCCCAGGAACCGGGAGGTCGCCTCCCGGGCCCGGACGGCCGCGCCGGGATGCCGCGGCAGCTCAAGGTGTTGGATCGGGGGAGCCATCGGCTGCCTCCCGGTTCGGGGATGGAATTCCTACGTCTGTCTCCTGTTGCCTCGCCTGCCCTGCGGCCCCGCGTCCATGCGCCCGGCCCGACCCTCAAACCCGCTGCCAGCGCGGCGGGGCGGGCGGGGCGCCGGGCTCGGGCACCGGTTCCGCACCGCGCAGGTGCAGATCGCGCACCACGGCGGCGATCTCGCGCTGGAAGTGCTCCCAGGAGACCATCTGCTGCCAGATCGGGTCCGGCAGGCCGGGCACGGTGGCGCCGCGAGCGGCCCATTCGCGGGCCAGCTCGTCGTACAGCGGCGCGGACCTCAGGGCGTGGGCCGGCTGCCGGGGTAGGCGCATGGCCCGGGCTCCGTCGTCCGTGCCCCGGTGGCGCGCCGTGGTGGTGGGCGGGGAGTGCGTCGTGGCCATACCCGCATGAACGACTCGACGGCCGGGTGGACACGCGCCGCGCGGCGGCGGTTCCCGAGAACGCTACGGCCGGGAGGAATCAATATCTGTGCCCGCTGTATGAGATTTGATTGTGCCGTCGGGGGCGGGTTTTTACCCCAAGGGCAGACCAGGATTATTCCGCGGCCGCAAACCGCCGGAGCGTGCTACTGTCGATCTCAGTTGCAGTTGTGGTTCCCAAACTTTTCCGGTGGGGCAATCATCGCAGCGACGCGGTGTTCGCACAGTGCGGATCCCGATGCACTGCCCCAGAGGAGTTTTGAAAATGGCTGCAGGTACCGTCAAGTGGTTCAACGCGGAAAAGGGCTTCGGCTTCATCGAGCAGGAGGGTGGCGGTCCTGACGTGTTCGCCCACTACTCGAACATCGCCGCCCAGGGTTTCCGCGAGCTGCTCGAAGGCCAGAAGGTCACCTTCGACATCGCGCAGGGCCAGAAGGGCCCGACGGCGGAGAACATCGTTCCCGCCTGATTTTGACGCGTCACTCGTAGCTGGGGCCCGCATCCTTCAGGGGTGCGGGCCTCAGCTGCACGCATTTCCGGCGCCTTGGCGCCGCATTGTCTTCGTATTCCATTCGGTCCATTCTCGCAATTCTCCGCGCCCTACGCTGCTGCGGGAATTCCTTGATATGTGCCGTATCAAGGAAGGTCCCTATGAACCGTACTCACACTCGTACTCACACGCGTACACACTCCAATCAGCGAGGCGGCCGTCGTCCCGTTTCGGTGGGCGGCGAGTTCGCCCTCCCCAAGACGATCACCCCCGCACTGCCCGCCGTTGAGGCGTTCGCCGACCTCGACATGCCCGAGCAGCTGCTCGCCGCGCTCGGCGCGCAGGGCGTGACCGTCCCGTTCCCGATCCAGGGTGCGACGCTGCCGAACACCCTCGCGGGACGCGACGTCCTGGGCCGCGGGCGGACCGGCTCCGGCAAGACCCTCGCCTTCGGCCTCGCCCTGCTGGCCCGGACCGCCGGACAGCGCGCCGAGCCCCGCCAGCCGCTCGCGCTGGTCCTCGTACCGACGCGGGAGCTGGCCCAGCAGGTCACCGACGCGCTCACCCCGTACGCCCGCGCCGTCAAGCTGCGGCTGGCCACCGTCGTCGGCGGGATGTCGATCGGCCGGCAGGCGAGCGCGCTGCGCGGCGGCGCCGAAGTGGTCGTGGCGACCCCCGGCCGGCTCAAGGACCTCATCGACCGCGGCGACTGCCGGCTGAACCAGGTCGCCGTCACCGTCCTGGACGAGGCCGACCAGATGGCCGACATGGGCTTCATGCCGCAGGTCACGGCCCTGCTCGACCAGGTGCGTCCCGAGGGCCAGCGGATGCTGTTCTCCGCCACCCTGGACCGCAACGTCGACCGGCTGGTACGCCGCTACCTGACCGACCCGGTCGTGCACTCCGTGGACCCGTCCGCGGGCGCCGTCACCACGATGGAGCACCACGTGCTCCACGTCCACGGAGCCGACAAGCACCGGGCGACGACCGAGATCGCGGCCCGCGACGGCCGCGTGATCATGTTCCTGGACACCAAGCACGGCGTCGACCAGCTGACGCGGGACCTGCTGAGCAGCGGCGTACGCGCGGCCGCCCTGCACGGCGGGAAGTCCCAGCCGCAGCGCACCCGTACCCTGGCGCAGTTCAAGTCCGGGCACGTGAGCGTGCTCGTCGCCACGAACGTCGCCGCCCGGGGCATCCACGTCGACAACCTCGACCTGGTCGTCAACGTCGACCCGCCCACCGACCACAAGGACTACCTGCACCGCGGCGGTCGTACCGCCCGCGCCGGGGAGTCCGGCAGTGTCGTCACCCTGGTCACCCCGGCGCAGCGGCGCGACATGACGCGCCTCATGGCCGCCGCGGGCATCGTGCCGCTGACCACCCAGGTCCGCTCGGGCGAAGAGGCCCTCGGCCGGATCACCGGGGCCCGGACCCCGTCGGGCATCCCCGTGGTCATCACCGCCCCGGTGGCCGAGCGCCCCAGGCGCTCCGCGGCCCCCTCCCGGGGCCGGCGCCGCGCCCGTCCGGCGCGACAGCCGGCCTTCGACGCGGCGTAGAACACCCGCGCCCTCGCCCGTTGAACCGCCGTACCCCGGTCGGAACGCCTTCCGGCCCCTCCCACTGTGAGGTCCCATGCGCTGTGTCATCGCCCGATTCCCGTTCGACCTCACCAAGAGCGGGGTGCTGGAGTCGATGAAGGGCGTCAAGCCCGAGCCGATCGTGGGGGAGTCCGTGATCATCGGCCGCCGCCAGTACCCGGTCAAGCAGGTCGGCCAGATCATCACCCGGCAGGACCGGCGCGATTTCAGTGCCGGTGAGGTCGTCCGGGCCATGACCCTCCTCGGTTTCACCTGCCGCGGCCTTCCCCAGGCCGCCGCCGCACCCGAGCCCGCCCTGACCCCGCTCCAGCGGGCCTCCGCGATGCTCGGCAGCCCGGTGTCCGTCTGACCGACGGAGCCGTGGGCCGCAGGACACCCGCGGAACCAGGAACAACAGTGGGGCCCGACCGGTACGTACCGGTCGGGCCCCACCGCGTGTCATCGGGTGTCCGCGGTCGCGGAGTTCAGTGGTCGGAGTAGCTAAAGTCGCCGACGGTCCAGCCGGTGACGTCCTTGATCGAGACGCGGTACATGCCGCCCGTCTCCGGGATCCCGACCGGGCCCTGGAGGATCCTGGCGACGTGGAAGTGCAGATGGGTGGGTGGCCCCTCCCGCCGGGGGGCGGCGGTGAAGACGTCGGAGAACTCGCTCAGGCGAGGCGAGTCCGTGAGGACCTCCGACACGCGCTGCCTCCAGACGGCTTCGGGAGCGAGCCGGCCGGTGATCACAGCGCCACCCGTGACCACGGTGAGGGACATCTGATTGCTTTGCTCGGACTCGACCTTGGCGGCGACGTCCACGAGCAGCTCGTCAGGCTTCGACATGAGCCGATTCTATTCACCCGGAGATCCGGACCGCTCGGGGTCCTGCTCCGACCGCGGGCGGCCGCCGTTCGCGCCGGTCAGCCGGCACTCCTGCGGTACTCGCCGGTACGCGGCTGCGGTACGGTCCGCAGGCGCCGCCGCCCGTGCCGCCCCGTCCCCGGTTCGCCGCGCCGACGGCCGCGCCCGGTCGCCCGCGTGCCCGCCCGGGGCGCCGCCACCGGTGGCGCGAGCGCGAGAGCCGCGACGACGACCGCGACGACGCTGAGGATGATTACGGTGCTCACTGACATGTGCCGTCCTTCCGCAGGCTGGTTGATGTTCTTCCTCACCCAGTGTTACCGCTTGTGGATCGGATAAACACTTTCGGTGAGGGAAGCTGGTGGGGTCGGCGCGGCACCCGGGTCTGCGGATGGTGTTGTATTTCCTTCAGGGACCCTCGACGTGTCCCAAGAAGAGGTGCAAATGACAGCGGATGATTCGCTCGGCGGTCGACTCGATGACGATGACTACCCCGCGTACACGATGGGCCGGGCCGCCGAACTGCTCGGCACCACCCCCGGCTTCCTCCGTGCCATCGGAGAGGCCCGCCTGATCACCCCGCTCCGGTCGGAGGGAGGGCACCGCCGGTACTCGCGCTACCAACTGCGGATCGCGGCGCGCGCCCGCGAACTCGTCGACCAGGGCATCCAGGTCGAAGCCGCCTGCCGCATCGTCATCCTTGAGGACCAGCTCGAAGAGGCCCAGCGCATCAACGCCGAGTTCCGCCGCGCCGCGGCCGGCCCGCGCGCCGGGGACCGGGGCGAACCCCGCGGTGAGGGAGCCGGCTGAGCGTCGAGGCCGCGCCCGTGCGGGGCGCGGCGCCGGGCGGCCGGTGAACGCCCCTCGCGGCAAAGGCTGTTGGGACTTCCGGCACTTCCTCGTCACCTCCGTGACCGGCCGGCCCGGCGGGGCGCCGCCCGGCCCAGCCCGGTCAAGAGCCCGTCAGGATCGGGTCCGGCCCCGTCAGGGAGCCGTCAAGGGGGCCGCGCCCACGGGCCCCGTGCCGGAAGATGGGGGTGTACGGAAGGGGGCGAGGACGGAGGCCGATCATGAGGATCCCGCCACGTGACGCGGCCGCTTTCGCGGCTGCCCTGCTCGCGCCGTTCGCCGTCGCGCTGGCGCTCGTACCAGTGCGAGCCGACATGTCACACACCAATGTCGCGCTGGTCCTGGTGGTGGCGGTGGTCGCCGTATCGGCGCTCGGGAGCCGCTGGGCCGGGGCCCTGGCCGCGCTCTCCGCCGCCGCCTGGTTCGACTTCTTCCACACGGCGCCGTACCAGAGCCTGCACATCACGGACCGCGCCGACATCGAGACCGCCGTCCTGCTGCTCCTCGTAGGCCTGGCCGTCTCGCAGCTGGCCGCCCGGGCCCGGCTGCTGAGGGTGGTGGCGCTCACGGACGCCGGCCACCTGGAGCGGCTGCACGAGACGGCCCGTTTCGCGCGGTTCGCCGCCTCGCCCGACGACGTGGCCGAGCAGGTACGGAGGCAGCTGGTCGAGGTGCTCGAACTGCGGGCCTGCCGCTTCGAGCGGGGTTCGCTGCTCGGGCACCCGGCCCGGCTGGAACAGGACGGGTCCGTCAACGTTCCGGACTGGGTGTGGGACCTGGAGCGGCAGGGGTGGCCGCAGGGCGAGATCGAACTCCGCGCCACCTCGGGCGTTCGCTATCAGGGCCGCTTCATGATGATGCCCGTCCCGGGGGCGGTGGCGCCGCCGCTGGAGTCCCGGCTGGTCGCGGTGACGCTGGCGGCCCAGGCCGGGGCGGCCCTGGGCGACTCGGCCCCCCTGGCGCCGCGCCGCTGAGCGACCGGCCCCGCGGCGGACGTCACCCCTGATGTGCGGACGAGGGGTGGTGGCCCCACCACTGACGGGCACCGCTCACCCGACGTTACCGAGTGGTACTCACGCAACTCGGACGCTTTGCCCGGAATCAGGCTGCTATCTGGCGCGGGGGCGTTTCACGGATTGTCCTATGACCGTTCTAGGGTGAGGGGAAGCACAGCAGAGGGGACATTTGGCGTGGGTAAGCGGGGTGGCGCCACAAGGGGACGGTCTGCCGAGAACCGGCCGGCCGGGGCGGACGAGAACGGGCCCTACGTGGGCCGCCGGCGGAAGTCCGGAGGCGGGGCCGGCGGGACCGGCTGGGCCGGCCGGGCCGGCGGGGCACTGGCGGCTCGCCGGGCCGAGCTCCTGCGTGCCCTCGCGCCCCTTTTCGCGAAGGCCGGCGTACTCGGGAAGCGCCTGCGGCCGGCCTACCCGCGGCCCGGCCGCCTCGGCTGGCGCCGCTGGATACCCTCGGGACGCCAGTGGCTGGGCGCCTGTCTCTACCTCGTCGTGGGCATGTTCGGTGTCGTCGGCGTCGCCTACGCGACCACGGACATACCCGACGACCTCAATTCCTTCGCGACACAGCAGGACAACGTCTTCTACTGGGCCGACGGATCCAAGATGGCCCGGACGGGCTGGGTCAGCCGGCAGGAGATGCCGCTCGACAAGGTGCCCAAGAAGGTCCAGGGGGCCGTGCTCTCCGCGGAGAACGCCAGCTTCTACTCGGACCCCGGTGTCTCTCCCTCCGGCGTCATGCGCGCCGTGAAGGCCGCGGCGACCGGCGGCGAGACCCAGGGCGGCTCGACCATCACCCAGCAGTACGTGAAGAACGCCTACCTCAAACAGGACCGCACCCTGTCCCGGAAGTTCACCGAGGTCCTGCTGGCGATGAAGCTGGACAGCAAGACGGGCAAGAAGCAGATCCTGCAGGACTACCTCAACACCAGCTGGTTCGGCCGGGGCACCTACGGCATCCAGCGCGCCTCCCAGGCGTACTACGGCAAGGACGTCTCCCAGCTCAACGCCAGCGAGGGCGCCTTCCTGGCCTCCCTCCTCAAGGGCGCCGGACTGTACGACCCCGCCCTCAGCGTGAAGAACCACGAGCGGGCCGTCGAGCGCTGGGGCTGGATCCTGGACCGCATGGTCGAGACCGGCAACCTCTCGGCCACCGAGCGCGCCACCTACACCAAGTTCCCCGAGCCGATCGCCCCCTCCGTCGCCAGTGACGCCGACGCGCAGACCGGCTACCTGGTCGAGCTGGCCAAGCAGTACGCGATCAAGACCGGACACATCAAGGACGCCGACTTCGACCTCGGCGGCTACCAGGTCTACACGACCTTCGAGAAGACCCGCATGGCGGCCCTCACCGCCGCCGTGCAGAACACGCAGAAGAGCTTCGACGCCGACCGTCGCCCCAACACCGACACCTTCGCCAAGATCGGCGCGGCCAGCATCGCCCCCGACGGCCGGCTGCTCGCCGTGTACGGCGGCCCCGACTACCTGAAGCAGGGCTTCAACGAGTCGAACGCGACGACGATCCCGGCCGGCACGGCGTTCACGCCGTTCGTGTACGCCGCCGCCCTCGACGAGGGAGTGCTGCGCACGCGCGACAAGCCCCGTACGCCCGTCTCCCCGACGTCCCGCTACGACGGCAACGACAAGGTGACCGTACAGACGCCGGAGGGGCCGTACTGGGACCGCAGCGGCAAGGTGGTGAAGGGGAACAACGACGGGGACCGCAACTGGGGCCAGGTCACCCTGCGCCAGGCCGTCGCCGACTCCATCAACACCCCGATGCTCCAGCTCGGCCTCGACGTCGGCCTCGACCAGGCGCAGCTCTTCGCCCAGCGCTCGGGGTTCCTGAATTCGAGCCTCGGCCCCAAGGTCCCCGGCTTCGCGCTGGGGGAGAACTCGATGCCCAGCGCGATCCGCATGGCCAGCGCGTACGGGACCTTCGCCGCCGAGGGCATGCACACCGAGCCGTACTCGGTGCGCTCCATCACCCGCAACGGCGCCACGATCCCGCTCGTCGCGCCGAAGCCGGAGCGGGCGATGTCGGCCAAGGCCGCGAGCGCGGTGACGGACGCCCTGCAGGACGCGGTCACCGCGGGGTCGGCGAAGAGCGCGAACAAGGCGCACCCGGGCGCGGCGGGGAAGACGGGGACGACCGCCGCGAACACGGCCGGCTGGTTCGTCGCCAACACGGAGAGGGAGTCCACGGCCGTCGTGGTCTACCGGATGTCGCTGACCGACCTGATCCCGCTGCCGCTGACGGGGCTGGGCGGCGACGCCGCGAGCACCCCGGGCAGCGAGCGGGCGGTGCGCCTGTGGGCCGAGTACATCAAGGCCGTGAAGTGAGCTGAGAAACGCGGAGGCCGCCCGGGCTGGTTCCCGGGCGGCCTCCGCGTTTGCGTCCGCGTCCGCGGACGGGTTACTTGACCAGCGTCTTCCACTCCGGTGCCTGCGCGGGGTCGAGCGAGCGCAGCCGGGCCAGGACCGCCGGGTCCTGGACGTCGAGCCAGTCGGCGAGCTCCCGGAACGACACGCAGCGCACTTCGTCGCGCGTGCAGACGTCCTTCATGAACTCCTCGACGGCCTTCATGTAGATGCCGCCGTTCCAGTCCTCGAAGTGGTTGCCGATGTACATCGGCGCCCGGCTCCCGCTGAAGACGCGGTTGAAGCCGTTCATGTACGACTTGCGGGTCTGTTCGAGCCAGGCCGGGTACTTCGCCGGGTCGCCCTTGGTGCTGTCACCGGACTGGTTGAAGAGAAAGTTGAAGTCCATCGAGAGGACTTGTGTCTCTTTGCCCTGCAAAGGGACGAGTTGCAGCGGAAAGTTCCAAATGCCGTTCTGCTTGGACGGCCACAGCTGGAAGTCTCCCGAGGAGCTCGCGTCGTAGCGCCATCCGTAGGGCTTGATCGCGGTGATCAGGTTCTTCTGGCCCTCAAGGCACGGGGCGCGGCCGCCGACGAACTCCCGGTCCGGGTCGAACGGCAGGGGCGCCTCGCCCGAGAAGCCGGTGTTGGTCTTCCAGTTCTTCACGAACGAGTAGGTCTGGTCTATCTCGCTCTTCCACTCCTCGGGACTCCAGTCGTCGCCGCCCTTGGGGCCGCAGAAGTGGCCGTTGAAGTGCGAGCCGATCTCGTTGCCGTCGGTCCAGGCGCCCCGCAGCTGCTCCAGTGTGGTCTTCACGTGGGGGACGGTCGGGTACGAGATGGCGGCCGAGCCCTGGCTGTGCTGCGGCGGGCTGTACAGCATCCGCTTGCTCTCGGGCAGAAGGTAGATGCCCGTGAGGAAGAAGGTCATGTGGGCCTTGTTCTCGCGGGCCACCTCGCGGAAGTGCGAGAACAGGTGGTCGTCGCCTTCGAGCGCGCCGTCCCACGAGAACACCACGAACTGCGGCGGCTTCTCGCCGGGCTTCAGCTTCTCGGGCTTGAGCTGACCCGGCTGCGGCCCGGTGTACGAGGTCGAGCCGTCGCCCAGTACGTGGGTCTTGCCGTCCCAGGGCTTCTCGTCGGCCTTCGCGCCCTTGCCGTTGGCGGCCGTGGCGCCGGAGGCTGACTTTTTGTCGCCCTTGTCCCCCGAGGAACCATCGGGCCCGAAGGCGTAGGCGGTGACGGCGGTCGCGCTCACGGCTATCAGGCCGGCGCCGATCCCGATGCGCAGGCGCTTGCGGTTCCGGGCCTCCTTGGCAGCCTTGCGGGCGGCCCGGGACTCCGTCCGAGCGTGCGGTGCCTCTTCGGCCATCACCGTTGCCTCCCCCTTCGGTCACCGCAGCACCGTCGTGCATGGATGGTTCGTACGAATATAGAACGTGTTGGCACGCTCGTCGCACCCTGGTCCCCATTGCGTTCTCAGGTCACAGCAGACTCACAGGACGAGCTGATGGGCGGGGGTGCGGCGGGGCTCGGCCGGCCCCTCTCCAGAGGGGGGACAAAACACCCCATCGGTGTCCGCTGAGAGAACGGACCCACGTAGTCCGCAACTTGTGCGAAGATTCCGTCCCCCCGGTCTGTGTGGACCGGTGACAAGGGGAACTATTGTGATACCAAGAAGGTTCATACCCGCCGCCATCGGCGTGGTGGTGGCCACCGCGGTCGCAACGGCCGTATTTCTGCCCTCCGCCACCGCGACCAGCGCCAATGCGCCGCACGCCGCGGACAAGGCGACCGTCGACGCCTTCGGGCGCATAGCCGACGACGTGCTCTCGCGGCGCACCCAGGCTCTCGTCGAGGACCGGCCCAAGCACCGCGCCCCGACCGCGGGCTCGGGCGCCGTCAAGACGCGGATGTCGAGCGAGGTGGCCCGCGGCGAGGAGACGGCGGTGTCCTCGCTCCGCTCCCGCAAGACGCGGCTCAGGGACCTCGGCGAGGCCTACAGTGACGCGGACACCCGCGTGACCGTGGACAAGGCCACGGTCACCAACGGGAAGGCCACCGTCCAGGTCACCGAGGAAACCACCCTCACCTACAAGAAGCTCCGCGGCGACGAGCCGTCGTCCACGGGCTTCCGCACGCGGTACGAGATGAACCTCGTCAGCAAGCGTGGGGGCAACTGGGAACTGACCTCGATCAAGTCCCAGGAGAACGGCCCGGTTGCGGTCAACGAGCCGACCGTGGCCAAGGCCGCGGTCGTCTCGGACGACGGCCAGACCTACCCGGACGGCACCCCCGCGTCGACCAAGTACCCCGCTCCGGCGAAGCCCAAGGCGAAGAACACGGGCTACGACTACGCCGCCATGGCGGCGTACGCGGAGAAGTACTGGAAGAACTACAACCCCGCGTACCGGACGTTCAACGGGGGTGGCGGTGACTGCACCAACTTCGTCAGCCAGTCCCTGAAGGCCGGTGGCTGGCAGAACGTCTCCGGCACCACCAGCGACTACCGCAACTGGTGGTACAGCGGTTCCCAGCAGACCGACTCCTGGGTCGGCGCGAACGAGTGGGCCTGGTTCACCAACTCGAACAAGCGGGCCGCCAACCTGGCCAACGTCTACCAGCTGGATGTCGGCGACATCCTTCAGGTGGACTTCAACCGGGACGGGTCCAAGGACCACTCGATGATCGTTACGTACCGGAGCAGCGCGGGGATCCCTTACCTCACGTACCACTCCACCAACACGTACCGTAAGTCGCTGGCGAGCATCATCGCCTCGTACCCGGACGCGGTGTACTTCGCCTACCGCACCTGACGGGTGAGCCCGGCGGACCGGCCCAGCCGGTCCGCCGGGCTTTTCGTTTCCTCCCTTCGCGAAGCTCTGGACTTCCTCAAGTCGGGTTCCGCGCCCGCGCCCGCGAGGCACACCCTTTCCACGGGCACACGAAGGTGCCACCGGGAGAGCGGAACGGGGGTGGAGGCATGCATTTCCTGATGATCGTGGGAATCATCGTCCTCATCGTGATCGGCTCGCTGCTTCGCGCCGGCGGGGGCGGGTCGTCCCGCAAGCGGCGACGCGGCGGCTCGTGGGGGAGCGGCAGCAGCGGCGGCGGCTTCGGCTGTGGCTCGTCCTGCGGCGGCGGAGGCGACTGACACCACGGGTGCCGGGAGGGGGCTCCGCTCGCTCAGCGCGCCCAGCCCCGTAGTACGGCGGTGGCTCGCTCGGCGTCTGCCGGGCGCAGGCCGGCGATGGAGATGTGGTGGTCCCCCTGGGGCGCCTCGAAGACGTACGAGTCGCGGGATCCCGCGCCCAGCCGGAACGGCTCGGCGACCGCCACGTCGTTCTCGCCGTTGACGAACATGAGCGAGCTCCCGTGCCGGCGGACCCAGCGGTCGATGTCCGCCATCGCACCGGGCTCGAAGGTCATCGGGATGTCCCGCGGCACGTACGAGCGGACCTCCTGGACACCCGGGTGGCGCAGCAGCCCCTCCAAGTGCGGGGCGGAGAACTGCGCGTACCCGAGCTGTGTGCCCAGCTGGTGGAAGTACGGGGTGAACGCTTCGAGCGACTGGTCGGTGTAGACGGGAAGCAGGGTCACCCCCGCGATCCACGCGTAGAGGGCGTCGTCCGATGCGTCGGCGGCCGGTATGGAAGCGCAGCCGCCCGCCGACTGGTGCATCCAGAACATCATCGGCAGCCGCAGCACGGCGAGTTCGAACGCGCGGTCCGTGCTCCCGATGGTCCGGAAGGTGCCCTTCTCCTGCTCCGCCCACCGCCCGTACCGCTCCGTCATCGCCTCCCGCCGCAGCAGCGCCTGCCGCTGGGCCGACTTGAGGGCGGCGCGGCACTCGGCGGTGCCCACTTCCTCAAGACGGGCGTCGTAGGCGCTGTCGTCCCGGTCGTCGACGTTGTTGGGCGCGGCGTAGGCCACCGTGCCGACCACGTCCTGCGGATGGAAACGGCGGTGGTAGACCGCCGTCATCCCGCCCTTGCTTCCCCCGGTCGATATCCACGGCCCCCGGTACAGCGTCTTGAGCGCGGTGATCAGACGGTGGTGGTCGCTCGCCGCCTGCCAGATCGTGAGCGTGGACCAGTCCGGGGTCGCCGGCCGCGACGTCCCGAAGAACCGCTGCTCGGTGGTGATCTGGTTGGAGTCGAGCAACACGGACGGTTCTGCCAGCCGCTGCGGCGACGACCCCAGGTCGTACCCACCGGAGTACAGCACCATCGGGCGGTCGAAGGACTTGTGCACCAGCGTCAGCCGCTGCTCGAACGAGCCCCGGCCGGGATGGTGGTGGTCGGCGGGCTGGCGGAAGGCGAGGTCGAGGACGGTCTGCCCCGGCGCGCCGGGCCGCTCGGCGAGCAGGCGCAGGCCCGGCACCGCCGCGATGCGGGTCCTGATGTCACCGCCCGCCGGCTGCGCCAGCACCGGAGCGGTCATTCCCGTCACCGACAGCAGCGCCACCACGACCACCGTGAGCAGCCGTCTCATCGTGTTTTCCATACCCCCAGGCAACCGCACCCGAAGGGCCGGGGGATCCCCCGAGCGAGGATCGCGTCTCCCTCCCATGGGGGAAGACATACCGCGTCCGCTGAGCAAGCGGCGCTGAGCAAGCGGCGCGGAGCCCGGTCAGGCCGGGGGCGGACGGCGCCGCGGCCGGGCGGCGAGCACAGCCACGTCGTCCTCCGCGTGGCGCGCGTCGAGGCCCGCCACCACGGCGTCCACCAGCGCCTCGACCCCCGCCCCCACCGGCAGCCGCAGCCCCGCCAGCCGGGCCAGCGACACGTCGATGTCCTCGCCCCGCCGCTCCACCAGGCCGTCGGTGAACATCAGCAGGGTCTCCTGCGGCGTGATCCCGCAGGTGACGGCCTCGTACCCGCCCACCCCGGTACCCAGAGGCGGCCCGACGGGCACGTCGATCAAAGCGGCCGAGCCGTCCACCCCGAAGACCGCCGGCGGCAGATGCCCGGCGCTGGCGAACATCGCGACCCCGCGCGCGGGGTCGATCCGTACCAGCAGGCAGGTCGCGGGGCGCCGGGCCGGGTCCTCGGCGACCAGGGCGTCCAGCTGACGCAGCACGCGGTGCGGGGCGAGGTCCGTCGAGGCGACGTCCCGGAGGGTCGAGCGGTACGCGTTCATGTCCACCGCGGCGTCGAGCCCGTGGCCCATCACGTCCCCGACCACCAGCAGGGTGCGGCCGAAGTGCAGCCGGACCGTCTCGAACCAGTCCCCGCCCACCAGCGCCCGGTGGCCGGCCGGCAGGTAGCGGCTGGCGGTCTCCAGATTGGGATGCGGCCGGACCGGCTCCGACACCAGTGCCCGCTGCAGATGGAGCATGGTGTCCTCCGAGGCCGCCAACTGCCGGGCATGGCCGAGGTGCACCGCCGCCAGCCGGGCCGCGAAATGAATCGTCGCCGCCTCGTGGTCGCTGAACCCCCCGCGGGCCCGTACGGCGACCACCGCGCCGTAGACCCGGTCCCGGGCCAGCAGCGGGACCGAGACGGCGTGCACCCGGACACCGCCGGCGAGCACCGCCCACTCGGACAGCGGATGCCCGCCGTCCACCGCCCGTACCGAGGGCGCCACACCGCTCTCCGCCGGCAGCAGTCCGGCCGCCCCGGCCACCGCCACCCGGCTCGGCCCGCCGTCGTCCGTCCACAGATCCACCCCGACGGCGTCGCACAGGGTCCGGAACAGGAATCCGGCCAGCTCATCGCAGGTGGTGGCCTCGTCGAGCGAGGTCCCTACCTGTTCGGCGGCGGCCTCCACCGCCCGGAGCCGTGCCAGCAGCGCCTCGTGACCCCCGGTCGGTCCCCTGGACCTCCCGTCATGCTCCGACAAGACACCTCCCCGGCCTCACAGCCGAAGGAGCCATTCCATCAGGAGCCCCCTCGCCCCGCACGTCCGCCGCGCGCCTCCCGGGCACGAGCCTCGCCGGGGATCCGGGGCGATGAGCCATCATGGCCGGGTGAACGAGCCCCCGCCCACCCCCGACGGTCCCGGCGTCCCCACCGGATCCATGGCGGTGGCGCCGACACCCCGGACCGCCGTCGCATGGCTCCCCCCGGCCGGGCTCTGGCCCGCCATCCAGGACATCCGCGCCGCGCACGACCCCCAGATCCGCCGCTGGCCACCCCACGTGAACCTGGTCTTCGGCTTCGTCCCGGAGGCCGACTTCCCGGCGGCCGCCCCGCTGCTCGCCGCCCGCGCCGCCGAGCGGGAGCCGTTCGAAGCCCGCCTCAGCGGAGTACGCGTCTTCCGGCACCGGGTGTCCGCCACCGTGTGGATCGATCCCGCCGCGGCCGGCCTCGCCCCCTGGACGGCGCTCCGCAGCGCCCTGATCGAGCCGTTCCCCCGCTGCGGCGGACGCTTCCCCGCCTTCACCCCGCACCTGTCGCTGGGACGCACCCGCGATCCCCGGAGCGTGGTCGCCGAGTGCACCGCGCGCCTCGACGTCATGTCGGCGAGGGTCGAAGAGATCGTGCTGCTCTCCCGTCGCGGCGAGGGCCCCATGCGGCCCCGCGCCACCATCTCCCTGGGCACGGGCGCCGTGCGCTGGCACGCCGACACCGACCCGGAGGGCGAACCCCCGCCGCCGGCCCGCCCCGTCGCCCCTTGAGCGCCCGGTCCCTGGCCGGACCCGGCACCGTACCGGGGGCGGAATTCAAGCCGGGGGAAGGAATTCAGGAGGAAATAGGGCGTGGGCAGAATGCTCCCGACGTCTTGCACGATTCTCCTTCCACAGGTGCCAAAGGGCCAGCGTGTGCTGGAATCGGAGCATGTACCTCGACGAGCTCCGCACCCTGCTGGACCGGCACGCGCGGCCCGACTGGACCACCGACATCGACGGAGTGCTCATCTCCAAGGTCGACAGCGAGGACCCGCCGGCGCCGTCCACCTCCGGCACCGTGCTCGCGGTCATCGCCCAGGGCGCCAAGCACCTCGCGCTGGGCGACCGGGTCTACGAGTACGGGGCCGGCCAGTACCTCGTCGCATCGGTCGACCTGCCCGTCACCGGCCACTTCATCGGGGCCAGTGCCCAGCACCCGGCGCTGGGCTTCGGGCTCACGCTGGAACCCTCCGCCATCGCCGAACTGCTGCTGCTGGCCGGCCCCGGTGACGTGCCGCGCGCCGGCGGACAGGGCGGCGCGCTGCCCGGCATCGCCGTCAGCGACGCACCGCGGGGCCTGCTCGACGCGGTGGTACGGCTGCTGCGCCTGCTCGACGAGCCCCGCGACCGGGCGGTGCTCGCCCCGCTCGTCACGCGCGAGATCCTCTGGCGCGTGATGACCGGCGAGCAGGGCGCCATCGTGCGCCAGCTCGGTCTCGCCGACAGCAGCCTCAGCCATGTAGCGCGGGCGGTGCGGTGGATCCGGGAGCACTACACGCAGCCGTTCCGGGTGGAGGACGTGGCGCGGCTGTCCGGCATGAGCGTCTCGGCCTTCCACCGCAACTTCCAGGCGGTGACGGCGCTGAGCCCCATCCAGTTCCAGAAGCAGATCCGGCTGCAGGAGGCCCGGCTGCTGCTGGCCGTCCACCCCCACGACATCGCGCAGGTCGGCTACCGCGTCGGATACGACAGCCCGTCCCAGTTCAGCCGCGAGTACCGGCGCCAGTTCGGCGCCCCGCCCAGCGAGGACGCGACCCGCCTGAGCCGCTCCGTACGGGCCCCGGCGACCGTACTGCCCTGATGGTCTCCAGAAGAGCAGGATCATGCAAGGGAAGAGGAGAATTCTTCTTTTATCCGTGCCGGCCGGAATGCTTCCATAAAGGGGTCACATTCCGAGGGGAATTCGAATTCCCCGCCCCTTTTCCAGGAGGTACATCATGAAGGTCGCCATCGTCACAGGAGCCAGCTCCGGCATCGGACAGGGCGCGGCGCTCGCCATCGCGAAGCGCGGGGTGGGAGTGATCCTGACCTACGGAACCAACCGGCAAGGCGCGCTGGACACGGTGGCCGCGATCGAGAAGGAGGGGGGAACCGCCGTCGCGCTGCCGCTGGACGTGGGCGAGACCGCGGGCTTCCCGGTCTTCCGAGCCTCCGTGGTCGACGCGCTGCGCGGCACCTGGGAGCGGGACACCTTCGACCACCTGGTCAACAACGCCGGGTTCGGGCAGATGTCGATGTTCGAGGACACGACGGAGGAGCTGTTCGACAAGTTCACGAGGGTCCTGCTCAAGGGGCCGTACTTCCTGACGCAGACGCTGCTGCCGCTGATGGCGGACGGCGGCGCCGTCGTCAACGTCACCAGCAACTCCGCGCTGACCACCGGCGTGGAGGCGGGCTACTCGGCCTACGCGACGATGAAGGGCGGCCTGACGGTGCTGACCCGGTACATGGCCAAGGAGTTCAGCCGGCGAGGCATCCGCGTCAACGCCGTCGCGCCGGGCTCGACCAGGACCCGGATCTCGGACGACGCCTTCGAGCGGTTCCCCGAGGTCATCGAGCCGATCGAGGCCAAGACGGCGTTCGGCCGGGTCGGTGAACCGGAGGACATCGGCATGATGATCGCCACCCTCCTGTCCGAGGAGAGCCGCTGGATCACCGCGCAGAGCATCGAGGTGTCCGGCGGCTACGGGCTCTAGGAGGCCCCGCCTCCGGCCTCGCGGTCGCGGTCCCGGTCACGGTCGCCCAGGACCCTGGCGGTGAAGGCCGCGAGCTCGGCGCGCAGCCGCTCGCGCGGGGTGTCCAGTGCGCCCGCGAGGTGTTCGACGAGGTCGGCGCGGGTGGCGGCGAGCAGGGCGTGCGCGGTGAAGTCGCTCTCGCTCTCGGGGAGGCCGGGGATCTGCTCCAGCAGCGTCCGGAGCGTGCCGTGCCAGCCGCCGTAGTGCCCCGCCCGGTAGGGGCTGCTGCCGCCGGAGCCCTCCAGGGCGAGGGCGAGGTGGCGGTTGTCGTACTTGAAGCACAGGATCGCGTCGAGCAGCGCGGGCACCCGCAGCAGCGGCGCGGTGTCGGGACCCAGGGGTGGCGGACCGGTCTCCACGGCCTCCCGCACCGGCTCCAGCCGCGCTTCGACCAGTGCCCCGATGAGGCCGCCCCGGTCGCCGAAGGCCCGGAAGAGGGTGGCCTTGCCGACCCCGGCGGCCGCGGCGATATCGGCCATGGTGACGGCTTCGGGGCTCTCGCAGTGGGCGAACAGGTCGTCGGCCGCCTCGAAGACGGCCGCCTTGTTGCGGGCGGCGTCCTTGCGGGGCTTGCGTTCGGTCATGCCACTCCTCCAGTTGAAAAGCGGACCCAGGGTCCGTATCGTCGACATCGAAGCGGACCGCTGGTCCGTATTCTATGGGACGGAGCACTCATGTCACCTCGCACGGAGCCGGCGGACCTGTACCGCCACGGCCTGCGCCTGCTGCTGGACAAGGACATCCCCGCCTGGGTCGACCTGTGGGACGAGAACGGGATCTTCGAGTTCCCCTTCGCTCCCGAGGGCTGGCCCACCCGTCTGGCGGGCAAGGCCGCGGTCGCCGACTACATGCGCGGCTATCCCGACCACATCGACCTCCACGCCTTCCCCGAGGTGGCCGTCCACCAGACCACCGCGCCGGAGACCATCGTGGTGGAGATGCGCGGAACGGGCCGCCTGGTGGCGACGGACGCCCCCTTCGACATGCGCTACATCGCCGTGGTCACCGTCAGGAACGGCCTGATCAGCCACTACCGCGACTACTGGAACCCCCTGGCCCTCCCGCAGGACGCGGCGGCCGACTTCACCGGGAGCAGCCGATGACCGAGTCCGACGCCACCCTCGTCATCGGGGCCACCGGCACCACCGGCAGCCGCCTCGTCGCCCGCCTCGCCGTAGCCGGGCACCGGGTCACGGCGGCCGGCCGCAGCGCCACCGCCATGGACGGAGCCCGGGCCGTCCGCTTCGACTGGGACGACCCCGACACGTACGGGGACGCCCTCGCCGGCGCGGACCGCGTCTACCTGATCCCGCCGCCCGGCAGCCCGGACCCGGCCGGGGTCATGCTCCCCTTCCTGCGCCGGGCGCGCGCGGCCGGAGTGCGCCGCGCGGTCCTCCTCAGCTCCTCGGCGATCCCGGCCGGCGGCCCCGCCGTGGGCCGGGTCCACCAGGCCCTGCCCGGCCTGTTCGACGAGTGGGCGGTACTGCGGCCCTCCTGGTTCATGCAGAACTTCACCGGCGACCACGCCCACGCCCAGAGCGTCCGCTCCGAGGGCGTCATCCGCACCGCCGCCGGCGAGGGCCGCGTCGGGTTCGTGGACGCCGAGGACATCGCCGCCGTGGCCTTCCGCGCCCTGACCGACACGCGGGCCCCGAACACCGACCTGATCCTCACCGGGCCCTCGGCACTGAACCACCGTGAGGTCGCCGAGGTCCTCTCCGAGGTCACCGGGCGGTCCGTCGTCCACGAAGAGCTGACTCCCGAGCAGATGCGCGACCGGCTGGCCGCCTTCATGCCCGCCGAGTTCGCGGCCCTGCTCGCCGACATGGACCGGGCCATCGCCGCCGGAGCCGAGGACCGCACCACCGACACCGTGCGGAGGGTCACCGGTCTGCCGCCGCTCGACTTCCGCGCCGTCGCCCTGAGGGAGGCCGGGCGGAACCGATGAGGCTCTTGCCCAAGATTCTCCCAAGGTCGGGGCGACCCCGGTCCCGCCGACAGCCGACCGGGGCCCGCTCCGCCTAGCTTGGTGCGGTGTGACCACCGATGCGCAGAGCCATGAGGGCGGGCGAACCCCGGCGCGGCGCCGGTTCGTCCGGGCGGCCGTGGCGGGAGCGGCGGTCGTCGGCGCCGGACTCGCGTTCAGCGCCCGCGATGCCTCGGCTCCCGCCCGCCCCGGCGCGACACGCGCCCGGCCCACCACCCCGGAGGCGGCGCTACGGGAGCTGTTCGCCGGGAACCAGCGCTGGCGGACGCTGCACGAGCGGCACCCCGACGAGACGCGGACCGTGCGCCAGGAGCTGGTGGCCGGACAGCACCCGTTCGCCGTCGTCCTGGGCTGCGTCGACTCCCGGGTCCCGCCGGAACTGGTCTTCGACCAAGGGCTCGGCGACCTGATGACGGTGCGCTCGGCGGGCGAGGTCCTCGACGTGGCGGTGCTGGGGAGCGTCGCGTACGGCGTGGTGGAACTGGGCATCCCGCTGGTCGTGGTGCTGGGGCACCAGTCGTGCGGGGCCGTCGCGGCAGCGGTCCACGCCGACGAGAACGGCATCGAGCCGGCCGGCCCCCTGCGCTACCTCGGGGACCAGATCCGCCCCGCGATCGACCGCCGGCTCCGGGGCGAGGAGCGCGTCGACGCCGCGGTCACGGCCAACGTGCGCCTGGTGCGGTCGCGGCTGGCCGGCCAGCCCGAGCTCGCCGCCAGGATCGCGGCCGGGAAACTGGCCGTCGTCGGCGCCCGGTACGAACTGACCAGCCAGCGGGTCCGGCGGATCCACTGACCGCCGGCCCTGTCGTACGTCAGGCGCCGTCGCCCCGCCGGGCGCCGCGGAAGGTGCGCCGGTAGGCGTCCGGGGGCACGCCGACCGTGCGGTTGAAGTGGCGCCGCAGCGTGGTGGCGGTGCCCATGCCGGTGGCCGCGGCGATCGCCGCGACGGTGTCCTCGGTGGTTTCGAGGAGTTCCTGGGCGCGGTGGATGCGCTGGGTCAGCAGCCAGCGCAGCGGAGTGCTGCCGGTGATGTCGAGGAACACCCGCGCCAGGTGGCGCGAGCTCATGTTCGCCCGGCGGGCCAGGTCCTCCACCGTGAGCGGCTGGTCGAGCCGTCCCATCGCCCAGGTCAGCAGCGCCCCGAGGGGATGGTCGGGGCGTTCGGGCAGCGGCGTGGCGACGAACTGGGCCTGTCCGCCGGCCCGGTGGGGCGGGACGACCAGGCGGCGCGCGACCTGGTTGGCGACGGCCGCGCCGTGGTCGAGGCGGACCAGGTGCAGGCACAGGTCCATCGCGGCGGCCTTGCCCGCGGAGGTGAGGACGCTGCCGTGGTCGACGTAGAGCACGTCCGGATCGACCTCCACCCGGGGGTACTTGGCGGCCAGCGCCGCGGCGTGCAGCCAGTGCGTGGTGGCCCGGCGCCCGTCCAGCAGGCCCGCGGCGGCCAGGACGAACGCGCCCGTGCACAGGGAGGCCACCCGGGCGCCCGCCTCGTGGGCCGCGCGTACGGCGTCGACCAGCTCGGCCGGCGGGTCCCCGTCCGGGTCGGCGCAGGCGGGAACGATCACGGTGTCCGCGCGGACCAACTGGTCCAGCCCCGCGTCGGTTCGGAGCCGGAAGCGGTCGCCGACCGCCGCGGTGTCCGGGCCGCAGACGAGGAACTCGTACCAGGGGTCGACCAGATCGGACCGGTCCACCCCGAACACATCGCAGGCCATCGCGAGTTCGAAGTGCGGTACCCCGGAGGTCACGGCCAGCGCGACAAGGCTCATGTCCGAAAGTGTATGGGCCGTGGCAGTGCTGCCACTCACGGCCGTCCGCCACCGCGGGCAGGATGGCGATCAGTGATCATCCGCGCACGAGCGCACACGACGGGGGAACCTCATGGGATCGACTCAGACCGCGCCGGTACTGGTCTACGGCGCCTACGGCCACACCGGACGCTTCGTCGTCCGCGAACTCCTGGACCGGGGGCTGACCCCGATCCTGTCCGGCCGCGACCCCGACAAGCTCCACGCCCTGGCCGCCGCGCTCCCCGGGGCCGCCGGCCTTGAGGTCCGGGCCGCGTCGGCCGACGAACCGGCCGCGCTCGACCACGCGCTGCACGGCGCGGGAGCCGTGATCAACTGCGCCGGGCCGTTCGCCGCCACGGCGGGACCGGTCATCGAGGCCGCCCTGCGGGCACGGATCCCCTACCTGGACGTGGCGGCGGAGGTGGAAGCCGTCTCCGACACGTTCACGCGGTTCGGGGACCGCGCCCGCGAAGCCGGCGTCGTGGTCCTTCCCGCGATGGCGTTCTACGGCGGACTCGGCGACCTGATGGCAACCGCCGCCCTCGGCGACGGCGCGGCGGCCGAGGAGGTCCACATCGCGTACGCCCTCAGCAGCTGGCACCCCACGGCCGGGACCCGCGGTTCCGGGCAGGTCTCCCGGAGCCGGCGCGGGGGCCGCCGGCTCGTCTACGCGAGCGGCCGTCTGGGGCACCGCGATGACGCCGCGCCCACCGGCGAGTGGTCCTTCCCCGCCCCGATCGGCGACCGGGCCGTGGTCGGCGAGTTCACCACCGCGGACAGCGTCACCATCCCGCGCCACCTGTCCGCCCCGGACATCCACACCTTCATGACGATCGACGCCGTCAAGGACGTACTCGCCCCTGACGCCGCACCGCCTGCGCCGGTCGACGAGCGGGGGCGGTCGGCGCAGACCTTCCTCGTCGACGTCACCGTCCGCGCGGGCGGCACCCGGCGCCGCGCGGTGGTCCGCGGCCAGGACATCTACGCCGTCAGCGCGCCGCTGGTCGTCGAAGCGGCCCAACGGATCCTGGGCGCGTCGGTCAGGGCGGCGGGAGTCGTCGCGCCCGGCGAGGTCTTCGACGCGCACGCCTTCCTGCGCTCCCTGGCCCCGCACCACCTCTCGTACGAGCTCGGCGAGCCCCGGACCGGGGCGGAGGGCGCCGGCACTTCCCGGAGCTGAGGCCTCCCTTCGCGGAGGGAGGAGGGGCGCGCTCAGTTCTCGGCCTTCGCCTTCAGACGGTGCAGCCAGGTGTCGAGCGAGGCGTCGAGCGCCTGCTGGAGGGCGGGGGTGTCGGCCTCGACCGGCGCACCGGCCCAGGACTCCTCGGTGTGGACGTGCACGCCGTCCGCGCGCTGGGTGAAGGTCCACACGTGGACCGCGGTGATCCCCTGCGCCGGCCCGCCCCAGGCGATGCGGCGCCGGGGTAGGACCTGCTTGACGGTGGAGTCGATGCCGGCGAGGCCGTGGACGGACCAGCGGAACACGGACCCGGCCCGCAGCGGGCCGGGCGTCAGCCTGGTCGCCTCGATCACCTCGGGCTGCCAGGTGGGCCAGGCTTCGACATCGGTCTGGATCTTCCAGATCCGGTCCAGCGGCGCGTGGATGACGATGTCGTCGCGCGTGATGACGGGGGCCGTGCGGTCGATCTCCACCGGGGGCACGGGGGAGCGGGCGGGGGTACGGCGGCCGGTCAGGGGACCAGGACGACCTTCCCGGCGACCGTGCCGGACTCGGCCAGCCGCATCGCCTCGCAGACGCGGGCCAGCGGGATCTCGGCGGCCACCTTGGCGGTGATCTCGCCGCTGCGCAGGGCGGCGAACACCTGGGTGAGGTCGGCGCGCAGCCGGGCCCGGAAGCGGTCCTTGGCGTAGGCGCGGCCGGCCCAGATGTTGAAGAAGTACGCGCTGCGGCCGTTGGGCAGCCAGTTCCACAGCCACACCCGGCCCAGCAGCTTGAGCACGGGCGACGCGCCGGAGCCCTCGTCGTCGCGGGTGGCGGCGCTGCCGTACGACACGAGGGTGCCGCCACGGGCCAGCAGTCGCCAGGAGCCGACGATGCCCTCGCCGCCGACGTGGTCGAACACGGCGTCCACCCCGCGGGGCGCCAGGGCCCGCACCCGCGCGGGGACGTCGCCGGAGCGGTAGTCGACCGGGGTCACCCCGAGCGCGCGCAGGGCGTCGTGGTGGCGGGCTGAGGCGGTGCCGATCACATGGGCGCCCGCGGCCAGCGCCAGCTGGACCAGGACCGAGCCGACCCCGCCGTTGGCGCCGTGGACCAGGACGGTCTGGCCGGCGCGCACCCGGGCCTTGCGGTGGAGCATCTGCCAGGCGGTGATCCCGTTGACGACCGCGGTCTCCGCGTCCACCGCGCTGACGCCCGCCGGCACCTCCACCACGTCGGCCGCGTCGAGCGCGACGTGGCTCGCCCAGCCGCCGGTCTTCGTCAGGGCCGCGACCCGGGTGCCCAGCAGGCCGCGGTCCACGCCCTCGCCGACGCTCAGCACGGTGCCGACCAGGTCGTATCCCGGCACGAAGGGGAACGGGGGCTGGTCGTAGTACCGGCCGCGGCGCATCTGCTGCTCGGCGAAGGAGACCCCCGTCGCCTCCATCGCGACCACGACCTGCCCGGCCGCCGGCACCGGGACCGGGCCGCGGTGCAGCTCCAGGCCCTCCGGCTCGACCTTGCCCGGCAGCACGATCTCGATGCGCTCGACGGTGTTCATGGGTGACCTCCGGGTCATTTGTGTTTGCGCTTCTCGTCTTCGTTAGAAGCTGTAACTAGAATGAACGGCTGTTGCGCCGATGTCAAGGGAGCGGCTCGTTCGATCGAAAGGGAGCTTGCCGATGGTGATAGCTTCTAACCAACTGGAGAAGTGAGAGGCGGCGACCATGACCGGAAGCACCGGAAGCACGAAGACCCCCCGCGAGACCCCGCGCGAGCGGTACCGGCAGCAGGTGCGCGAGGAGGTCAAGGAGAAGGCCTGGCAGCAGATTGCCGGCTCCGGCGCGTCCGCGCTGTCCCTCAACGCCATCGCCAAGCAGATGGGCATGAGCGGGCCGGCGCTCTACCGCTACTTCGCCAACCGCGACGACCTGATCACCGAGCTCATCCGGGACGCGTACCGCAGCCTCGCCGACGCCTTCCTCGCCGTCGCCGACGCGGGAGCGGGCCGGCCCGCCCTCCCCGAGCTGGCCCGGGTACTGCGCCGCTGGGCGCTGGCGGACCCGCACCGCTACTTCCTCGTCTACGGCACCCCGGTCCCCGGCTACCACGCGCCGCAGGACATCACCGGGATCGCCTCGGAGATGATGTCGGTCCTGCTCGACGCCTGCGCCGCCGCCGGACCGGAGCCCGCGCCGGGTGCGGACGCCCACGCCTTCGAGGAACACCTGGCGGACCACCGGGACTGGGCCGAGGGCCACCCGGACGCGACGCCCGCCGCGTTGCGGCTGGCCATGACGTTCTGGAGCCGCCTGCACGGCACGCTGTCCCTGGAACTGGCGGGCCACTTCACCGGGATGGGGCTGGACCCCGCCCTGCTCTTCGAGGCGGAGGTGGACACCCTGACCGCCCGCTGACCGCCCGCTGACCGCCCGCTGACCGGCCGCGACCGGCCCGGGGGCCCGCGCGTCACCACATCGGCTTGCGCGTACGGGCGTAGACGAACGGGCCCGCCGGGTGGTCCTCGAAGTGCAGGTGCGGGCCCGTGACGTTGCCGGTGGAGCCGACCTTCCCCAGGTGCTGGCCCGCCTTGATGCCCTGGCCCGTGACGACGCCCCGCCACGACAGGTGGCAGTAGACGTACACCCGGCCGTTCTCGGCCCGCAGGCCGACCCAGCTGCCGTACGCGCCGCCCGTGTCGTTCGACCACTGGATCGAGCCGTCGCGGACCGCGACCACCGGGGTCCCCTTCGCCGACGCGTAGTCCTCACCGGTGTGGTAGCCCGCCGCGTACCGCGCGTTCTGGATGCCGTAGCGGTAGGTGACGGTGTGCCCGGGCACCGGGGAGGCCACCTTCCCGGCCGCTGCCTCGTCCTGCATCTTGAAGCCGAACTTCGTGCCGAGTGCTCTGAGCGAGTCCGGGCCCGGCAGGCCGTCCGCCTCGGGACCGGAGAAGCCGAGGTGGTGCTGCCACTTCGCGTACGCCTGCCGGGTGCGCTCCCCGAACGTGCCCGGGCCCGAAGAGAAGTCCAGCCCCACCGCCTTGGCCAGGGCCTGCTGCACCACCAGGACGCTGTCGTTGTGCGCGCCGAGGCGCAGGTCCGACAGCTTGACGAGCTTGCTCATGATCGGTACCCCCTTCGGTACCCGTTCCGGTGAACCGAGGTCAGTACCCGGCCGGCCGGCGGCTGGGGTCGAACTGCTGCACCCGCCCTGCCAGGTTCGACCCGTCGCGGTACACGCCGTAGCGAGCCATCACGTAGTGCATGGCCGCACAGATGTTGGCGACGCCGTCGTAGATTGCCTTCGACGTACCGGGCTGGTGGTACGCGGCGAACGTCGTCGGGATGACCTGCATGACCCCGCGCGAGCAGTTGCGGGGATGCCCGTCGCTCTGCTTGGGCCCGGTCGCATTGCTGTCCCAGCTGTTCACCGCGTTGAAGCGGTACGAGGACTCGCGCTTGGCGGCCACCAGGATGCCCGGCACCCAGCGGGTCGTGGGAACACCGATGATCCGGCAGGCCTCCTTGGCCGCCGCCGTGGTGCTGCCGTCCACCACGAAGCCGAACGTCACGCTCGACGCCGGGATGGCGCTACGTCCCGTGGCCTCGGCCTCGGCCGCCTCCGGCGCCGGAGCGTCGAAGGAGTTCAGCCCGACGACGGTGAAGCCGCGCCGGCGCCCCAGTTCGGTGAGCGAGAAGCGCCCGAACGCGCCGTCCGCGTCGCCGTCAATGAGGCCCAGCTTGCGCTGGAACGCGGCCACGGCCGCCTTCGTGCGCGGCCCGAACGTGCCGGGCGCGGAGGCGTAGTCGAGCCCCACTTCCGCCGCGAGCGCCGCCTGGACGATCCGTACGGAGGTGTTCCGCGCGCCGAACACGACATCGGTGGCCGTCACCGTCACGTCACCGCTCGGCAGCACGGGCCCGGGCCAGCGCCACGATCCGACGGGCGTGCCGCCCCGGTGGTCTTCGGGGTCGGCCGTCGGCGGACACCCGTCCTCGAACGCCGGCGCGAAGTACCCGACCACCTTGGAGCTGCGCCGCTTGATCCGGTGCGAGTAGACCCCGTAGCCCTGCCCCGCGTCGGTGGCGTCCTCGGGAACGGTGTTGCCGCCCTTGGTGTAGACGTGCGTGTCGTCGAAGCCGACGACCAGTTCGGTGTGCCCGCCGCGGGACAGGTTCGTCCACGCCCCGACCGACGGATACCCGGACCACTGGCCGCGGGTCCTCGCCCAGTCGGTGAACACGGACACGTTGTTGACCTTGGGCACGATGTGCCCCAGCCCGACGTCGGCGTACATGTCCCAGTCGAACATCACGCACCAGGGCTCGCCGTCCTCCCCGAACTGGCGCCCGAACTGCGTCCGGTTGTCGTATCCGGTCCCGGGAACGTTCGTCTCGTACACGCCCTCGCGGACGCTCTGGATGTGATCGACCAGTGCTCGCCATTGGGGAGTCGCCATCGCCGGACCCGTCCTTCCGAGACGCACGCCCGTTGATCCGGGGGCCCCGAGAAGTGTGTGGCGCAGATGCGCAGTACTTCCAGCGAAACAGCCGCGCCGCGTGATCGCCACTGGAGGTGGGCGCGCCCGCACCCACCGCCCGTACGGGCCGGATCACGCACACTGGCGGAGTCATTCGCGAAGCACTCCAGGAGCGAGCCCGTGGTCGAGACCGACTTTCCCACCGTCACCCAGTACGCCAGTCCCGACCTGATCGAGGCGATCGTGTACCGGGGCCACCGGCCCGGAGACGACCCGAGGTGGAGCGAGTCCGGAGCCCCCGACCACGCCGCCTACGCCCGCTGGTGCTCCCACATCTGCGGCATGGCCTGCCTGCGCATGGCCCTGCTGCGCCGCGACGGCCACGCCCCGAGCCTGTTCGACCTCCTCGACGGCGCCCGCGCGTACGGCGCCTACACCGAGGACGCGGACACCGCCGCGATCCGCGGCCTCATCTACGCCCCGTTCGCGGCGTACGCCCGCGCCGCGCACGGCCTGACCGCCGAGGTCCACGGACGGCTCCCGGCCGACCGCCTCGCCGAACTCCTCGACGCCGGGCACGTGGTGACGGCCTCCGTCCACAAGGAGATCCGGCGGCCCGACCGCCCCGCCCCTGGCCGGGGCGGCCACCTCGTACTCGTCACCGGCCACCAGAACGGCACGGTCCGTTTCCGCAACCCCTCCGGGCACGCCCCAGGGGCCCGCGACGCGGAACTCCCGCTCGACGTCTTCGCCACCTTCTACGCCGATCGCGGGATCGCCCTCAGCTGATGCCGAGGCTCCTCGCGGGACACCGATGATCCGGGTGTGGCCCTCGGGGCCGGACGGAAGAGGCCGCATGACCACGACCGCACGCGCGCCCGGTTCCCAGGTGTACCGCACCCCCCTTCACGGGCACGACCGCCTACCGCCATCGCCTAGCCTCGGGACATGGACACAGGCAAGGACCCCGCCGACGAGAACGCGCTGGGCGTGTTCCTGCGCGCACGCCGGGCCAGGCTAGGCCCCGAGGACACCGGGCTTCCCACGACCGGCCGCCGCAGGGTGCCCGGCCTGCGCCGCGAAGAGGTCGCGACGCTCGCCGGGGTGAGCCCCGACTACTACACGCGCCTGGAGCAGGGCCGCGAACGCCACCCGTCGCAGCAGGTGCTCGAAGCCGTCGCCCGGGCGCTGCGACTGGACGGCGAAGCCGTGGCCCACCTCCACCGCGTGGCCACCCCCACCCCCCGCCGTACGCGCCCGGCGCCACGCGTCGAACGGGTCGTCCCGAACCTGAGGCGCCTCCTCGACAGCTGGTCCGACACGCCCGCCTTCGTCCTGGGCCACACCCTGGACGTCCTGGCCCGCAACCAGCTCGCGGGCGCCCTGTTCGCGGGCTTCACCCACGCGGACAACCTGCTGCGCATGACGTTCCTGGACCCGGCCGCACACCACTTCCACCGCGACTGGGACCGGGCCGCCGAAGCGTGCGTGGCGACCCTGCGGCGAGCGGCCGGCATCGACCCCGACGACCGGAGGCTCACGGAACTCGTCGGCGAGCTGTCCGTGAAGAGCGCCGGCTTCCGCACCCTGTGGGCCCGCCACGAGGTGCGCGGCAAGACCCGCGAGGCGAAGCTCTTCCACCACCCCGAGGTCGGTGACCTGGAGCTGCACTACGAGACCTTCACCGTCAACGGCGCCCCCACCCAGCAACTCGTCGTCTACCAGGCCGAGCCGGGCAGCCCCTCCGCCGACGCCCTCGCCCTCCTCGGTTCGCTCAGCGCGGCGCGGCTCTGATCCGGCTCCTCCCCGCGCCAGGACATGCGCCCCCGGCTGGGCCGGATGGTGGGTGCCCGGCACCCGGGGGCACGGCGGCCTGGTTCCGGCCGCGGCGCGCGTCGAGGCTGGTGGCCGCGGGCACCCGCCCGCGGCCACCAGGAGGAAGACCCGCTCATGAACGTCCACGACACCACCAGTGACGCCGTCCTCACCCGGATCCGCAGCCGGCCCGCCGACCGGCGGCGCATCCTCTTCACCGGCGCGACCATCGTCACGATGGACCCCCGCCTCGGCGTCATCGACCGCGGCGACCTCCTCGTCGAGGGCGACAGCATCACCGCCGTCGGCGCCGGCCTCGGCGCGGCCGACGCCGACGCCCGCGCCGACACCGTGGTCGTCGACGCGACCGGCACGATCCTCACCCCCGGCTTCGTCGACACGCACCGGCACGCCTGGCAGACCCAGCTGCGCCGGATCATGCCCGACGTAGACGACCTGGGCGCCTACGTCACGACCACCCTGGCCGGGTACGCCACCGTGTACCGGCCCGAGGACATGTACACCGGCACCCGGCTCGCCGCCCTCACGGCGATCGACAGCGGTATCACGACCATGCTCGACTTCTCCCACAATTCCCGCACCCGAGAGCACTCCGACGCCGCGATCCAGGCCCTCCTCGGCACCGGGATCCGCGGCGTGCACGCCTCCATGGGCCCGCACTTCGGCGCCTGGGACCGGCAGTGGCCCGGTGACCTGACCCGCCTCAAGGACCAGTACTTCGCCGGCGACGACCAGCTGCTGACCCTGCGCCTCGCGGCCCTGGCCACCGACGAGATCGCCGGCCCCGAGCTCGCCTACGGATCCGGGCTCGCCCGGGTCGCCCGGGACCTGGGTGTCGGGGTGAGCGTGGACGCCGTCTTCGGCGCGGCCTCCTCCGAGGCGGTGCTGCGCTGGGCCGGGGCCCGCCTGCTCGGCCCCGACGTCACCCTCATCCACGCCACCGGACTCACCACCGCGGCATGGCGGGCGATGGGGGACACCGGCACCACCGTGTCCCTCGCCCCCACCTCGGACGCCCAGATCGGCCTGGAGACCGCGATCCCCGCAGTCGACGAGGCGCTGTCCGCCGGTATCCGCCCCGGTCTGAGCATCGACGTCGAAGTCGCCCTGGCCGGCGACATGTTCACGCAGATGCGGGCCCTGCACACCATCCAGCGGATGCGCGCGGTCAACGCCGTCCACGGCACGGACCGGCAGCCCTCCCGCATCACCACCCACGACGTCCTGGACTTCGCCACCCTCCAGGGCGCCCGCACCAACGGACTCGCCGGGATCACCGGCTCGCTCACACCGGGCAAGAAGGCCGATCTGCTGGTCATCGGGGCCGAGGACCTCAACAACATGCCGCTCAACGACCCGATCGGCACCGTCGTGCTCGGCACCGACGCGCGCAACATCTGCGCCGTCCTGATCAACGGCGAACCCCGCAAATGGAACGGGCAGGTACTGGACGTCGACCTGCCCGCGCTGCGCGCGGAGGTGTGCGCCTCGCGCTCGTACGTGCTGAACGCCCCGGCCGCCTGAGGCGCGCCGCCCGTGGCCGGGGCGCGCAGCGGCTACTGGTACGGGTCGAAGGGGATGCCGGCCGGCTTCGCCTTGGCGAGGTGGGAGGCGAAGGAATCGTCCCTCAGTCCGAAGTGCGCACTGCCGAAGTCGGCCTGGCTGAGCTTGTCCCGGAGCGTCGCCGGGTAGCCCGACCAGCCGATCAGCGCGGGGAACTGCCAGGTGCCCCGGTGGTTCTCGGGCGGCTCGTCATTGGAGTTCGCCGCGCGGAAGCAGTGCGTGCCGAGGCCGTCCTTGTGGTAGACGATCTTGGGGTGGGTGCCGTCCCAGCGGATCTGGTCGCGGGCGTGGATGTTGAAATCGCCGTGGGCGGAGGTGGCGACGTACTTCGCCTCGTTGCCCTGGATCCACACCACCACGTGCTCCCAGTCGTGGCGGTGGCCGCCGAGGCTGATGCCGGGAATGGCCTGGTCCTTCTCGAAGTACAGCGCGTACACGACGGCGCACCAGCCGTTGTTGCAGGTGGCGCGGGAGTACCCGTTGGTGTTCGCGAGGTCCGAGGCGTCCCGGCAGCTGCCGTTCAGGGCGCCGGTGGGACTGAGCCCGCCGTTCAGGACCCCGGTGGGTCCTATCGCGGGTGTCGGGTAGCAGCCGTCCGTGTCGTAGTCGTACGCCGGCTGGAAGGTGAGCTCGACGGCCTCGGCGTTCGTGGGGAGCGCCGGGGGCGGAGCCGCGAAGGCCGTCGTGGCCGTGGCGAGGACCAGCGCGAGGGTGGCGCCGACGACGACGGATGATCTCCGGATGTGATGACTCGTCCGCAAAGCAGGCCTCCGGCCGGTCCGTTCGGGGGTGGAGCGCGGATCCCGGCCGGGTCGGCCGGCGCACGGGGAGCATCATTCGCGATGCCCGACGGCACAGCAAGGGGCCCGGCACCGGCTGTTCTTTTCGTGATCGAAATGAGCAACACGATTTTGTTCAAGGGGAGTTGGCGCGAACCGGGGGAGCGGGGGCGTCGGGCCGGAGGGGGTGGTCCGCGGCGGCGGCGCCGACGCGGGCGATGGCGCTCGGTTCCCGCTTGAAACAGTGACATGCGTCACGCGGCCCCGTCTGATCACGGAAGCATTACGTCCGCTCAGCCTTCGCCGACATATGGAGATTTGTCCAATTGGAATCGACATTCCCCTCTTCGCCGAGAATGGGCATCTCAAGAAGTGAGATGATCTAGGGCAACCTTCGCTTCCGCAGGCGTTTCTGATGAGAGATCAGCCATCTCACCTGACCTGCCGGAAGCGCGGTCAGCATGACTGTCCGCCCATTTCAAGCCCGTCGCACGGCACTGCCGCGCGGGCCGGTGGTGAGACTTGCCAGCCCGTTCCGGGGCTTCTAAGAATGGCGGCCCGGCCCGGCGCTCCCGCAGCTCAGGCTCAGGACGCTTCGCGGAAACCAAGTGAGGTCACGTATGCAGAAGCACCGTAAGAGGACGCACTACAAGAAAATATCGATAGCCGCCGTAACCCTGGGCATCGTGGGCATACCCACCGCTGCCATGGCATGCCTGGACACCCAGGACTCCGGCGCGACGAAGGCCGCCGGCCGGCACGGCGCGCGCCCCTCCCACAGTGCCCCCGCCCCCAGCGCCCCGGTCGGGAACCTGGCGGGCCTCGAAGGTGCCCCGGTCGAGACGCTCACCCCGGTCGAGTCGGCGAGCCCCACCGCGACGGCCACGCCGACGGAGGAGGCCGCGCCGAGCCCGCAGCGGACGACCCCGTCCACCGCGCCCGTGAAGCCCCCCGTGACGACGAGGCCGGCGAAGCCCAAGCCCCGGCCGACGACGCCCGTGACCTCGGCGAAGCCGGCCACCCCCACCGCTCCGTCCTCCGGGCCGGCCGCCGAGGTGGTCGCCCTCGTCAATCAGGAGCGCGCCAAGGCCGGGTGCTCGGCGCTCACGATCAACCCGAAGCTGACGGCCGCCGCGCTGAACCACAGCCAGGACATGGCCTCGCACAACAACATGTCGCACACCGGCTCCGACGGCTCCGACCCGGGCGAGCGCATCACCCGCGCCGGATACGGCTGGATGACCTACGGCGAGAACGTCGCCTACGGCTACAGCTCGCCCGAGCAGGTCATGGAAGGCTGGATGAACAGCCCCGGCCACCGGGAGAACATCCTCAACTGTTCGTTCAAGGAGATCGGCGTCGGCCTCGCACAGCCGAACTCCTACTGGACGCAGGACTTCGGCGCGGCCCGCTGACGCGTCCCGCGGGACGCGAGTTCCGGCCCCGCCCCGGCCGGCCGGCCCGCCGGTTCCGGTGCGGGGCCGGTCCGGGGCGCGCCCGGCGGGGCGCCTAGCATGGGGGAATGAACCAGCAAGGAGAGAGCCCCAGCCGTACCGCGCTCATCGAGGACCTCATGGGTCGCTTCCCGCACGTACCCCGGGAAGCCGTGATCAAGGAGGACCTGCTCCGGGGCGGCATGGCCTTCGACGAGTCCGCGCTCAGCGGCACCGCCGACGGGGCTTCGGGTGACGTCAAGCCGAAGTCGTACTTCATCTTCTCCTTCGACCACCGCACGCTGCCGGAACTCGGCGCCGCCGCGCTCAACCGGCCGCCCGAGGAGATCGTGCTCACCGGCGGCCCGTACGACCTGCGCCGCACCGTGGTGTCCGTACGGGTCAACCCGGACTCCCCGTACGTCGTCCGCGGCGGTGAGGACGGTGTGCTCGGCCTCTACCTGGACGGCGCGCGGATCGCGGACGTCGGCCTGCCGCCGATGCCGGAGTACTACCGCCACACGCTGTCGAACGGCAAGTCCGTCATGGAGGTCGCACCGACCATCCAGTGGGGCTACCTCGTCTACCTGACGGTCTTCCGGGTCTGCCAGTACTTCGGCGCCAAGGAGGAGTGCCAGTTCTGCGACATCAACCACAACTGGCGTCAGCACAAGGCGGCGGGCCGGCCCTACACGGGTGTGAAGCCGGTCGAGGAGGTGCTGGAGGCCCTGGAGATCATCGACCGGTACGACACCGCCGGCACCTCCCGGGCCTACACCCTCACGGGCGGCTCGATCACCTCGCAGGTCGCCGGCCGTGACGAGGCCGATTTCTACGGCCACTACGCCAAGGCCATCGAGGAGCGGTTCCCCGGCCGCTGGATCGGCAAGGTCGTCGCCCAGGCGCTGCCGCGCGACGCCGTGCAGCGGTTCCACGACTACGGCATCCGGATCTACCACCCCAACTTCGAGGTGTGGGACCGCCGGCTGTTCCAGCTCCACTGCCCGGGCAAGGAGCGCTACGTGGGGCGCGACGAATGGCACCGCCGGATCCTGGACTCCACCGAGGTGTTCGGGCCGCGCAATGTGATCCCCAACTTCGTCGCGGGCATCGAGATGGCCGAGCCCTTCGGGTTCACCAAGGTCAGCGAGGCGATCGAGTCGACCGCCGAGGGCCTGAGATTCTTCATGTCGAACGGCGTCGTGCCCCGCTTCACCACCTGGTGCCCGGAACCGACGACGCCGCTCGGCAAGGCCAATCCCCTCGGGGCTCCGCTGGAGTACCACATCCGCCTGCTGGAGACCTACCGGGCGACGCTTGAGGAGTTCGGCCTGAAGTCCCCGCCCGGCTACGGCCCGGCCGGCCCCGGCCGTGCGGTGTTCTCCGTCAGCTCCTTCATGGACAGCCTGGAAGGCCTGGAGGAGACCGAACCGGCTTCCTGACGGCCGGTTCCGCTACGCCTCCCGTACGTAGGCCCCCGCGCGTGCCGCCGCCGCCGCGGCCGTCGCCGCGCGGTCGGCGGCGGCCTCGTCGAGGGGGAGGGCGGTGGTGAGCAGGCGGTAGTAGAGGGGGGCGGACGCCGCGCGGATCACCTCGTGGGCGTCGGTGCCCCCGGGCACCTCGCCGCGGGCGGCGGCCTGCTCGACGCACGGCGCCCACTCCTCGACGCGCACGGCGTAGAAGCCGTGCAGGGCCTCCGCGGCCTTGGGGTCGCAGGTGGCGGCGGCGATCACGGCCTTGAACAGGGCGCCTTGCCGGGGATCGGCCAGGGTCCGCCGCACCAACCGGGTGTTGGCCTTCAGGTCGCCGAGCAGTGAACCGGTCTCCGTGCGCGGCACGGACTGCTGTGCCATGTCCAGCAGCAGATCGGTGACGAGGCCGGTGACCGAGCCCCAGCGGCGGTAGACGGTCGTCTTCCCGACCTCCGCGCGGCGGGCGATGTCGGCGAGGTCCAGATGGGCGAAACCCTGCTCGGCCAGGACGTCCCCGGCTGCCCGGAGCACCGCCGCCCGCACCCGCGCCGTGCGCCCCCCGGGCCGGGTGCTTCCCGGTCCGACCTCGGGCCCGGCCTCCGTCAACTCCATAACGGGACTCCTGTTCCATTAGCTGCCGCCAGTTGTTACGCTGGGGCCATCTTAACGGAACTGCGGGACCATTAGGTGGCTCCGTGGGGGAGAGGGGACTGGTCATGGAGTACAGGAGGCTGGGTGCGTCCGGGCTTCAGGTGCCGGAGCTGAGCTTCGGCGCCGGCACCTTCGGCGGACGGGGGCCGCTCTTCGGGGCCTGGGGCAACACCGGCGTGGCCGAGGCGCGCCGCCTCGTGGACATCTGCGTCGAGGCCGGGATCACGATGTTCGACACGGCCGACGTCTACTCCGGCGGCGCGTCGGAGGAAGTGCTGGGGGCCGCCCTGAAGGGCCGCCGGGACCGGGTGCTCATCTCCACCAAGGCCGGTCTGCCCATGGGTGACGGCCCCGCGGACGCGGGCACCTCCCGCTCCCGCCTGATCGCCTCCGTCAACGATGCCCTGCGCCGCCTCGACACCGACCACATCGACCTCTTCCAGCTCCACGCCTTCGACGCCGGGACCCCCGTCGAGGAGGTGCTCTCCACCCTGGACGACCTGGTCCGGGCCGGGAAGATCCGCTACCTCGGCGTCTCCAACTTCTCGGGCTGGCAGGCGATGAAATCCCTCGCCGCGGCCGAACGGCACGGCCGGCAGCGCTACGTCGCCCACCAGGTCTACTACTCCCTCCTCGGCCGCGACTACGAATGGGAGCTGATGCCGCTCGGGCTCGACCAGGGGCTGGGTGCGATCGTCTGGAGCCCGCTCGGCTGGGGCCGCCTCACCGGCAAGATCCGCCGCGGCCGGCCGCTGCCCGCCGGCAGCAGGCTGCACGACACCGCCGACTACGGCCCGCCGGTCGAGGAGGAGCACCTCTACCGCGTGGTCGACGCCCTCGATGAGATCGCCCGGGAAACGGGCAAGGCCATTCCGCAGATCGCGCTGCGCTGGCTGCTCCAGCGCCCGACCGTCTCCTCCGTCATCATCGGCGCCCGCGACGAGGAACAGCTGCGCCAGAACCTCGGCGCCGTCGGCTGGAGCCTCACCCCCGAGCAGATGGCCGCGCTCGACGCGGCCAGCCGGCGCACCGCCCCGTACCCCTACTTCCCGTACGAACGCCAGGAGGGTTTCGCCCGGATCAACCCGCCGGTGGTGGGCGCCGGTTGAGGGCGCGAGGGCGGCAGCGCGCCCGTAGGCGCGCTGCCGGCCCGGCTCAGATGATGTGGATCCGCTCCAGAGCTCCGGCGGTGTCCCGGATCATCAGGTCGTGCCCCTTGGCCCGCTCGCGCTCGATGAACCCCAGCAGCAGTACGGCCCTGTTGATGACATCGGACTTGCTGACACCGCTGGCGGCGACGAGTTCGGCGACCGCAGTCACGGCCGGCGGGCAGAGCGTCACGGAGTAGCGCTCGGTATCGGGGTGGCTGGGGACCTGGTCCACGGTGCCGCCTTCCTGTCGGTGAAGTGGGCACCAGATTTGCACAGTTGTGAGGCGAAGGTGCAGAGATTATGCACCTCGGCCTCGCTACGCGCTGCCCGTCATACGGGCGAACACGACGACGTTGCTGTCGTAGTAGTGCTTCTTCGGGTCGAAGTCGCCGCCGCAGGTGACCAGGCGGAGGCCCGCGTAGTCGAGGTTCTTGTAGACCTCAAGGGTCGGGAACTCGGCCTTCGGGTACTCGGCGACCCGGTCCACGGTGAAGGTGGCCGTCTTGTTGTCCTGCCGGGTCACCTTGATGGTGTCGCCGGCCTTCATCGTCTTCAGCTTCTGGAACACGGCCGCCGCACCGTTCCAGGTGACGTGGCCGGCGATGATGGCCGGCCCCTGGGAACCGGGCGTCGGCCCCGGCTCGTACCAGCCCGCGAGGCCGGGGTCCTTCGGGGTCTGCATGGTTCCGTCCGTGTTCTGCCGCAGCGTCTCCAGCGAGCTGGAGAGGCCGAGGGACGGAATGCTGATCTTCTGCGGCTCCGACCGGGCGAGGGCCCCCTTGGCCTGCCCCGAACCCGAACCGCTCTGCGCTCCGGCCCCCGGGGAGGCGGGGCGGCCACTGGCGGCCGCCTTGCCCGAGGGGGCGGCGCCGCCCGCGGCCGGAGCCGCTGCCTGCGGGGCCTGTCCCTGAGGGGCCGCGGGCGCCGCCGTGTCCGAGCCGCCGCACCCTGCGAGGAGCAGCGTGGCGAGGGCGGCGCCGGCCAGCGGGACCGCGACCCGGCGGCGGCGCGGCCGCGCGCCGGACCCGGCGGGTGTGGTGGGTGTGGTGGGTACGGCTCGTAGGGCGGGTGTGCCGGATCCGGCGGGTACGGCTCGTAGGGCGGGGGCGCCGGACCCGGCGGGTACGGCTCGTACGGCGGGTGTGCCCGGTACGGCGGGTACGAGACGCACGGCCGGTGCGGAGGCGGAGACGCGGCGGGGACTCACGCGGCGCCCCCCGTGGTCTCCTCGCGGACGGGGACCGCAACGGTCCGCCTCCGCGCGATGACCACCGCGCCGACCGCCGCCAGCGATGCGGCGAACGCCGCCGCGGCCGTCGCCGTCGCCGGCACCATCGCGCTCTCCTCGGAACCGCCGCCGGTCTCGATGCCGCCGACCGGAATGGAGCCCACGGACGCGCCCATGACCATCCCGCAGTTCGTCGGGGCCGTGGCCTCCTGCGGCAGCTTCGGGTCGAGCTCGCTCTTGCCGGCCCCCTCGAAGTCGTACTTCTTGTTGTTGTTGGGGTCGATGCCGTGCTGTACGACGTGCAGGTCCTTGATGTGGTCGACCACGGCCTGCGAGACGGGGATCGTCCGCTTGTAGGAGACCTTGCCCTGCTTGTCGGCGACGGGCATCCGATCCACGGCGAGGCCACTGGTCGCCAGGGTGTCCCCGGACGTGGTGAGCGAGATGTTGATGTCGCCGTAGTCCTTCGTGGCCTCGGTGTTGCTGAGGATCCCGTCACGGTTGGTGTCGTCGCTCGCGTCCGGGCAGTGGAAATCGTGCCCGTTGGTCGAGCCGTGCAGGTGCTGGGCCGAGGGCTGTCCGGGAACCATGCCCTCGGATTCGATCTGCACGGTCAGCTGGGTGCCCTTGAGGCTGAGCATGACCGTACCCCGGGAACCGGAGTTGTTGAGCTGCGCCAGGTCGATCTGGTAAGCCTTCCCGTCCTCCGCGAGGGCGGGACCGGACAGGCCCAGGCTCAGGAACACGGCGGCGGGCACGGCGGCGAGTGCCACGAGGCGACCAGTGGGCTTGGCTATCACATTCGCTCCTGTTCCGCGGGTTCCCGGGACGGGAATCGCAGATCGTACGGGGGGTGAAGCGAGCTCCCGGAGGGGGTCTCACTGTGTCTTCGGAGCGCCAACTCCTTTGGATTGGCGCTTCCTTGAGATTTTTTCGGAGAACCGGCAGCGGCGCCGTCCGCTGCTACGCGGCCGACTTCGACGGGACCGGTTCCGTCCGGGCCGGCAGCGGTCCGCCGGTCATCCAGATGCGGGACATCTCTTGTGCCAGGACGGGGGAGCTGGCAGCCTCGCAGAGCATCTCTCCGAGCACGAGCATCCCGAGCGCGGTGCACTTCGGATCGGTGTTCCGGTGCAGCCACATCACGGCCTTCATCATGGGCCGACGGCCCAGGGAAAGCCCTGTTCTTCCCACTTCGGCCGCCGCCTCAAGGGCGGGAACCTCCCCTTCGAACGAAAGGGCTTCCGCTCGAAGGACTCCCGGTGGCGCGACCGCGTCCCGCACGTGCCGGAAACGCCCCTCCGGCGGGGCCTGCCAGTTCTCGAAGGTATTGCGGAATCCAGTGATTCGGAGAACTGAATTCTGTGTGCGGAGCTCGATGAAGAGCTCGATGAACAAACCTCTCAGCTGAATGCGGACGGGCAGGTACCGAGCGCTCACCTCCTCGTTCCCCGCCCGCCCGGGCAGACACTGCGCCAACGCGGCCCGGGACCGGATGGACGAGGCGAGCAGCCGGTAATCGCCCACGGAAGCGTGTGCCACGGAAAACGACACGGGCTTCAATACGATGGCGCGCATCAGTGGGCCGAGCCGGAAATCGGACTCCCAGGAGGGAAGTCCACCGTATTCGCATTGACCTCCACCGGATCTCCCATCCTGCCGCCCGCACGCACAACTGTGGGCGGTCGGCATCATTCGGTGTTGCCGGACTTCCTTCGGTCCGGTCCTTTGTAGTCGGTCATGCGGCGGTGGAGCGGGTATTTACCCTCTGATGCTAAGAACTGATCACGCCGTCGCGTCCCGCGGCGCCGGGTATGTGATCGTGCGATGCCCGCCGCGCCCGGGGGCGGCGGGCATCGTCACGTCGGTGGAGGGGCGGGTGGGCAGGCGGGCGGTCGGGCGGCCGTTCTCGGAGCGGCGGTGCGTCAGCGCGCGGTCGCGGGCGCGGTGTCGGCGGGGCGCGGGGCTCGGCGCATCGCCCACAAGGTCGGCCCGCCACCGGGGAGTTCGACCTCGCCGGTCACCTCGAAGCCGAAGTGCTCGTAGAAGGGGAGGTTGGACGCCTTGGAGGACTCCAGGTAGGTCGCCAGCCCGTCCGCGTCGGCCTTGGCGAGGCCCGAGCGCAGGAGGGCGGCTCCGTGTCCCCGGCCCTGGGCGGCCGGGTCCGCGCCGAGCACGGCCAGGTACCAGTGCGGTTCCTGGGGCCCGTGCCCGGCTGCGGCCTCCGCGGCCTGCCGGAACAGCGCGGCCCGGTCGCCGAGGATCTCCGAGAGCTCCCGGACGGTCTCCGCGTCGGGAACGGCCTTGTCCTGCGCGCCCGGTGGCACCCAGTAGGCGGCCGCCGACCCGGTGTGCTCGCAGACGCCGTGGAGGGCGTACTGCCGGATGAAGAGGGTGCTGAAGTAGCGGGCCATCCCCGCCTCGCGCGTGGCCTCGTCGGGGAAGAACCAGCACATCATCGGGTCGTCGCCGAAAGCGCGGGCCAGGTTGTGGCCGATCGGTGCGGCGTCGTCGATCGTTGCCGGTTCCGGAGTGTTCGTTATCGACATACGGGTCATTCTGCACCTGATGATCTTGGACGCCCGAGCCGGGTGCGCCCCGCCGACGCGGACGCCCCGCTCATTCCCCGAACGCGCCGTGCCGGCCCGCGCCCGAGGCGAAACGGCCCGCCCCCGCCCGGGTTTCACCCGCGGTCAGCGGCACCAGCCCGTGCCGGTACTCTCCGGCCAGCGCCTCGGCCTCGCCCAGCCCGTGCTGCTCCAGGACGGACAGCCGGTCGTGGCGCAGGCACAGCTGGGGGAACGCGGCGATCTCGCGGGCCAGTTCCTCGGCCGCCTGCCGGGACCGCCCCGCAGGCACCACGCGGTGGGCGAGGCCGATGTCGTAGGCCTCGGCGGCGCTGACCGGACGGCCCGTCAGGATCAGGTCCATGGCCCGGCTCTCACCGATCAGGCGGGGCAGCCGCACCGTGCCGCCGTCGATCAGCGGCACACCCCAGCGGCGGCAGAACACACCGAAGACCGCGTCCTCCTCCACGACCCGAAGGTCGCACCAGAGCGCCAACTCCAGTCCCCCCGCCACCGCGTGCCCGGCCACGGCCGCGACCACCGGCTTGCTCAGCCGCATCCGGGTCGGCCCCATCGGGCCGTCTCCCGAGGCGAGCACCTGATTGCCGCGCTCGGTGCCGATGGCCTTCAGGTCCGCGCCCGCGCAGAACGTCCCGCCCTCGCCCCAGAGCACCGCGACCGCCGCGTCCTCGTCGGCCTCGAACGCGCGGAACGCGTCGGCGAGCCGTGCCGCCGTCGGACCGTCCACGGCGTTGCGGACCCCCGGCCTGCTCAGGACCACCGTGAACACCGGCCCGTCCCGCTCCACCCGCACCGAGGCCTGCTCCTCCACCATGCCGCACCCCTCCCCTTCGCGAGCCTCCATTGTGGGGGTGCCGAACGCGTCACGGCCGGCCGCACAGGGCGACCGGCCGTGACGAGTGGCGTGTACCGGCTCCGGCATGCCGACGGGCAGACCGGGGGCGGGTGGTTAGACGGGCGTGCCCGAGATGGGCGTGAAGCCGGCGCCGCACGCCGCGGGCAGGGTCGCCGGAGTGAACGGCGCACCGCTGGCCGTGGTGCACTGGGCCTGGTAGAGGGTGCCGTTGCTGCCCAGCAGGGAGATGTAGAGGTTGCCGGGGTCTTCCTCGGTGACCGAGAGGGCGGTGTCCTGGGCGCAGGTCGGCGCGCCCGGGAGGAGGGCGAGGTTGATCCAGACCCCCGGGTTGCGGCTGTCGTTGAGGAACGCGTGGCCCTGACGGTCGGTCGCCGCGCGGAACACTGTCTCGAACAGGCCGCTGCTGGAGTAGTCGACCACGGCCGAGCTGACGTCGCGCTCGGACGAACACCGGGGGGTGGTGGGCCTGGCAGGGGTGGCACTGGCGGGCCTGCCCTTCGAGGGCTTGCCCTTGGCCGGCTGGCCCTTGGCCGTGCCCTTGGGGTCCGGTCCGCCATGGGCGGCCGCCGCCGGCATGGCCAGCGCCCCCAGGAGCATGGCTCCCGATACCGCGGCGACACCCCGCGCAGCCCAAGTGAGCTTCCTCATGTGCTTCCTTCCGGTGAGTGCGAGCCCGCCTCCCGATGACGCGAAAGGCAAGCCTTCGCAGGAGGCCCGACCCTCCACGCACGGTCGGTCGCGGCCCCTGTCCGGGTGAGAACCTCGCACGCCGACCCCGAAGAGACCCGCACACCATTCCGAGCCTTCACCCGTACGGGGCGTGGTGTGGCCCCGAATGGAAGGGGGACGCCGGCGCCCGCCCGAACCGGGCGCGCGGGTGTCCCGGCGTGGTTCAGCCCGCGGCGAGGAGCGTGAGGGTGTCGATCACGCGGTTCGAGAAGCCCCACTCGTTGTCGTACCAGGCGACCACCTTGATGTGGCGGCCCTCGACGCGGGTGAGCTCCGAGTCGAAGATCGACGAGGCGGGGTTGCCCGTGATGTCGGAGGACACCAGCGGGTCGTCCGAGTATTCGAGTACGCCGGCCAGCGGGCCCGAAGCCGCGGCGCGGTAGGCCGCCAGGACGTCCTCGCGCGTCACGTCACGGGCGACCGTCGTGTTGAGTTCGACGATCGAGCCCACCGGAACCGGCACCCGGATCGAGTCGCCCGACAGCTTGCCCTCAAGGTTCGGCAGCACGAGGCCGATCGCCTTCGCGGCGCCCGTCGTGGTCGGCACGATGTTGACACCGGCGGCGCGGGCGCGGCGGGGGTCGCGGTGCGGACCGTCCTGCAGGTTCTGCTCCTGCGTGTAGGCGTGCACCGTCGTCATGAAACCGTGCTCGATGCCGGCGAGGTCGTCGAGGACGGCGGCCAGCGGCGCGAGCGCGTTGGTCGTGCACGAGGCGTTCGAGACGATCGTGTGCAGGGCCGGGTCGTACGCGTCGGTGTTGACCCCGAACGCGAGCGTGACGTCGGCGCCGTCCGAAGGAGCGCTGACGAGGACCTTCTTCGCACCCGCCTTGACGTGCCCGCGGGCGGCCTCGGCCGACGTGAAGCGGCCGGTCGCCTCCAGCACGATGTCGACGCCGAGTTCGGCCCACGGCAGCTGCTCCGGCTCCCGCTCCGCGAGGACCTTGATGCGGCGGCCGTCGACGACGAGGGTGTTCCCGTCGACCGTCACCGGGCGGCCGAGCCGGCCGGACGTGCTGTCGTACGCGAGCAGCCGCGCGAGGGTGGCGGGCTCCGTGAGGTCGTTGACGGCGACCACCTCCAGGTCGCTGTCGCGTTCGAGGAGCGCGCGGAGCACGTTGCGTCCGATGCGGCCGAATCCGTTGATGGCGATGCGAGTCATGAGCCATGTCCCTTCTGCTTCTGTTCGCCACCAGAGTCGCGCCCGGCGGCCGCGCATGACAGCGGCGTGATTGCCACGGTTCAAAAGGATCTCGCCACGCGGGGGACGACGCCCGGGGCGAGGTACGAAAGAGAGGGCTCAGGAGCCCTGGGTGAAGGTGCGCCGGTACTCGCTCGGGGTGGTGTCGAGGATCCGCTGGAAGTGCAGCCGCAGGTTCGCGCCGGTTCCGAGCCCGACGTCCCCCGCGATCTGCTCGACGCTGCGCTCCGAACGCTCCAGCAGCTCACGGGCCACGTCGATCCGGGCGCGCATCACCCACTGCATCGGCGTGTAGCCCGTGTCCTCCACGAACCGCCGCGAGAACGTACGGGGCGACACCCCCGCGTGCTGGGCCAGCGCCTCCAGGGTGAGCGGCTCGCCGAGCCGGTGCAGCGCCCACTCGCGGGTGGCGGCGAACCGCTCGCCGAGCGGCTCGGGCACGCTGCGCGGCACGTACTGCGCCTGGCCGCCGCTGCGGTAGGGGGCCGCTACCAGCCGCCGGGCCGCGTGGTTCGACGCCGCCACACCGAGGTCGCCGCGCAGGACGTGCAGGCAGAGGTCGATTCCCGAGGCGGCGCCGGCCGACGTCAGCACGCTGCCCTCGTCGACGAAGAGGACGTTCTCGTCGAGCTGGACGAGCGGGTGTTTCGCCGCGAGCGCACGTGCGTAATGCCAGTGGGTCGTGGCCCGCTTGCCGTCGAGCAGGCCGGTCGCGGCGAGCGCGAACGCGCCCGTCGAGATGGCCGCGAGCCGCGCGCCCCGGTCGTGAGCCGCGATCAGCGCGTCGATGACGGCCCCCGGCGGGTCCTCGCGGTCGGGGAAGCGGTAGCCGGGGACGAAGACGATGTCGGCCCAGGCGAGCGCGTCGAGCCCGTGGGTCACGTAGTACGACAGCCCGTCGCCGCCGGTCACGAGGCCCGGCGCCGCACCGCAGACCCGCACCTCGTACGGCATGCTCGCCCGGGTCGCGAAGACCTGCGCGGGAATCCCGACGTCGAGGGGTTTCGCACCTTCCAGTACGAGGACGGCGACGCGATGCAGACGGGAGGCGGACACGGATAGAGGGTACGCGGACGCTCAGATGCCGATGTTGGCCAGGCTGACGCCGAGATTGCGCAGGGCCGCGGCCAGGGAGGGGTGGCGCACCTCGAAGCGCTCCGCGGCGTGGTTCAGCGACGTGGCCGTCCCGGGGGCGTCGGCGGCCGCGCGGTCCGCCGCCAGGTCGTCCAGCAGGGACTCCAGGTGCGCGCGTTCCTGCGGGGTGAGGCGGGAGTCCGTCGCCCGCACCTCCTCGCGCAGGGCCTCCAGATGTGCGTTCGTCGCGTGGTTCGACACCGCGCCTCCTCGGTTGCTCGCCGCCTGTGCCGGAGATTTCTTTCCCCCGGGCGGATACCGTCCAGTTGCCCGCCGATGGTGAACGTACACCTGTCCGTCCCCGGCGGATCTTCGCGGCGCCGCCGGGGGCGCGCCACATCGGCCGGAGGGTCAGGGGCAGGACTCCTGCGTTTTGACGACGGTGAAGGAGAGCGGCTGCCCGCCCAGCGCGGCTCCCGCCTTCGGGTCCTGGGTGCACACCTTCCAGTTCGACTCCTGGAGCACCATGCGGTTCTGGAGGGCGTCCTTGACGGTGACGCCGGCATTCGAGGGCAGGCTCGCCCGGACCGCCTTCATGCCCTTGCCGGTGAAGTCCGGCATGGTCTTGCCCACCGGCTGCGGGGCGGGCGCGTCGGCGGCCGGGCAGGACTCCTCCAGCTTCACCGCGCCGAAGTCGACGGTGGTGCCGGTGTCGACCTTCGTGCCGCCGGCGGGAGTCTGGCTGCACACCTTCCAGTTGCGGTCCAGGGCCTGGAGCCGCTCCTGGCCGAGGCTGTCGTGGGACTTCAGGGAGAAGAAACCGGCGGCCTGGGCCTCGTCCTGTGCGGTCTGGAGGCCCTTGCTGACGAGTTGGGGGAGGGTGGCCGTCGTCGTCTTGCCGGGGGCCTTGCCTGGGGCTTGCCCCGAGGCCGTGGCCGAAGGGGCGGAGGTGCCGGCGCCGGGGGTGGAGGCCTTGCCGTCCGGGCCGGCGGCCTGCGGGTCGCAGGCGGTGAGGGCGAGGGCGCCGACGGCGGCGATCAGCAGGGCGGTGGTGGTGCGGTGCGTGCGCATCCGTACATGGTTGCCCACAGTGCGTAGCGGCCGGGCGGGAGTGACATTCCTGTGACGTGCGGGACGACGACACCGTCCGGGCAGGGCAGCGCGACCGTGCGCCCGCCGTCCTTGAGACGACATCCCCCTCCCGCCACGGCGCCCCGCTCGGTCGGCGGAGCCTTCCGCGGCCGGGGTCAGGCCTTCAGGGCTCGGCCGGCGACGGCCAGGGCGAGGCGGCGGGGTGCGATGCCCGAGGCCAGCGCGGAGAGGCGGTTGCCGATTCCGGCGACCACGCTCGGCGGGGTCGTGCCGCGTTCGAGGGCGCGGAGGGCGGTGGAGACGACCTGCCCGGGCGTGGACATCTTGCCGACGGCCGCGTCCTGGCTGCCGGCCACGTCGAAGAACTCGGTGCTCGTCGGCCCGGGGGAGACGGCGAGCACCCGAAGCGAGGAGGCACGGGTCTCGAAGGCGATCGCTTCGGTGAGGCTGAGCGCGAACGCCTTGGTCGCCCCGTACACCGCCATCGCGGGGGTCGGCTGGTAGGCCGCGGTGCTGGCGAGGGTGACCAGCGCGCCCCGGCCGTCGGCCACCAGGTCGGGCAGGAAGGCGCGGGTCAGGCCGGCGACCGCCGCCACGTTGAGCTGGATCATCCGGTCGATCTGCGCGGGGTCCTGCTCCAGGAACGGGCCGTGGCTGCCGAAGCCCGCGTTGTTGATCAGCGTCTGGATCCGGATCCCGCGGGCTTCGAGCTCCGCGTGCAGGGCCGCGCCCGCTCCGGGCAGGGCCAGGTCGGCCGCGATGGGCGTGGCCCGGATCCCGTGCCGCTTCTCCAGGTCCCGCGCGAGTTCCTCGAGCCGGTCCAGGCGGCGGGCCACCAGCACCACGTCCGCGCCGCGCTCGGCCCACTGACGGGCGAACTCGACGCCGAGTCCCGCGCTCGCCCCGGTGATGAGGGCCACCGTGCCCCGGTAGGTCATCGACATGTCGACTGCTCCACTTCGCTGGGTTGCCGCGTACGACATAATCAATGTAGGCACCGCCAGCATTGTAGTCAATGACAACATTCCAGAGAGGGGTCCGTCTTGACCGTCGACGGGTCGTACCACCACGGCAATCTCAGGGCCGCCCTGCTGGAGCGCGCCGAGGTCGTCCTCACCGCCTCGGGGGCGGAAGGCCTGAGCCTGCGGGGCCTCGCCCGCGACTTGGGCGTGAGCCACGCGGCGCCCTCGCGGCACTTCCGCGACCGGCAGGCCCTCCTCGACGCCCTCGCGGTCAGCGGCTTCACCACGCTGAACGCACGCCTGCGCTCGGCGGCGGCCGGTGGGACCGACGAGAGAGACGAGACCGACGAGCGGGTCGGGACCGACGAGACCGCCGGGGCCGCCGGGGCCGCCGGAGCCGCCGGGCCGGTCGGGGTGCGGCTGGCCGAGCTGGGCCGGGCCTACGTGGACTTCGCCGTCGGGCACACGGCTCTGCTGGACCTGATGTTCACCGTCAAGCACGCCGACGACTCCAGCGCCGAGCTGCGCGAACTCGGCCACGAGAGCCTGCTGATCGTCGCCCGGCTGATGGAGGCGGGGCAGCGGACGGGGGCCGTACGCCCGGGCGATCCCGTCCAGCTCGCCCAGGTCGCCTTCTCGACCGTGCACGGCCTCGCCACCCTCGCCGTCGCCTCGCTCCTCGACGACACCCCCTTGTCCGAGGCGACGGAACTGGCCCTGGAGGTCCTGCTGGCCGGCCTGCGACCCGGCCGCTGAACCCGCCCCCGGCGGTCGGCGCGGCCGGGCGCCCGGTGTGCCTTACCTCGGCTCCAGCAGGACGGACGGCAGCGCGCCCTCCACGATCGGGGTCCTCGGCAGCGAGAGCCCGAAGAACCGCTCGATGACCCCCAGCGCGATCCGGTGCGCCTCGCCCCGGTTCCGCTCGGGGTCCGGAAGACCGGCGGCGGTCAGCCGATCCTGTAGGCGGCGCGCCGTCGCGGGGTCGCCATCGACCCCCGTGTAGCCCCACGACGCGTCCAGGTGCAGGTTGCAGGCGCTCAGCAGGCGGCCGTCGTGGAAGTACGCGAACTGCGGCGGGACCGGCTTGCCGTTCTCCTCCTCGTACTCCAGGAGGCAGACGTGCGCGCCGCCTCGCGAGACCGGCTCCAGCGGGCCGAACTCGCCCGGCCAGCCGCCGTACGCGACCGCGTACGTCCAGTCCCCGGCGCGGCCGAGGCGCAGGCCGATGGCCGCGAAGGCGTCGCCGTAGGTGTCGTCGATGAGTTCGAGCAGGGTGTCCCCGGTGTGCTCCCCGACCGCCACGACGCCGCACTCCGCGCCGTCCACGGCTGCCGCGAGGCGAGCGGCGAGCTCGTCCGGGGTGAGCCCGCGGGCCAGCACCACGTGGTAGCCCCCGAAGGTTATGGACCGGGGGGCGGCGAGCCAGATCGTTCCGTCCGTCATGGCGGCCATTTTGCCCGGCCCCTCTGACAGTGCGGCCCCTCAGCATTCATGGGGCAGCCCTCAGGCGGTGATGGCGGCGACGATCTTGTCGGTCAGCCTGTCCAGGTAGTCGGGCGCGGTCGGCGCGTGCACCACCGCCAGCCGCCAGTAGAGCGGGCCGGCCAGCATGTCCAGTGCGAGGTCGCGATCGACGTCGGCCGGCAACTCGCCCCGCTCGATCGCCCGTTCCAGCATGCCGACCGCCCTGGCCCGGCGGGGATCGCGCACTGCGGCGAGGAGGGCCTGTGCCAGTTCGGGGTTACGGGTGCTCTCTGCGAGCAGGTCGGGGGCGATCCTCGTGGGGAGCCGGTGGCGCAGCGCCGCCGCGGCGTCGGTGACGAACGCGAGTACGTCCCCGCGCAGGGTGCCACTGTCGCCGATCTCGACCGCGCTCGACACGACCTGCGAGATCAGGGCGATGGTCATCGCCAGTTTGGACGGCCAGCGCCGGTAGATGGCGGCCTTGCCCGCTCCGGCGCGCTTGGCGACAGCCTCCAGGGAGAGCTTGGCGTAACCGACCTGGGCCAGTTCCTCGAAGAAGGCGGCCGCGATCGCCTCAGTCACCGAGTCCTGGAGGACCGGTCCTCCAGGGAGCCTGCGTTCGGGGGTCTGCGGTGCGGGTGGGCTCGACATGCTCCGAAACTATCACGAGACGGAACGGTTGCGTCTCGACTGAGTGCCCGTTAGTGTCTGCCTCTAGCCGAGACGCAACCGTTCCGTCTCGCCAAGGTTCCGGGAGTGCGCCATGAAGTTCCTGTTCGACGACGAGTCGTTCTCCTTCGAGACGCTGCGGGCGGCGGGGTTCGCCAACGACGGCGGCTCCGACCTGGGCGAGGTCCTGGCCACCGCCCGCAACATCGGCGAGGGCGACGAGGATGCCTGGCTGCGGGAGTGGAAGAACACCGCGCAGCGCGTCCATGCCATCGGCAGCCGCGCCCTGGCGGCCGGGCACCGGGTCAGTGCCCGCGAGGCCCTGCTGCGCGCCTCGAACTACTACCGCACCGCCGAGTTCTACCGCCGCGACGACCCCGCCAACGACCCCGAGGTCAAGCTCCTGTCCACCCTGTCCCGCGAGACCTTCGCCCAGGCCGCCGCCCTCATGGACACCCCCGTCGAGGCCGTGCGCATCCCCTACCAGGACACCAGCCTGCCCGGCTACCTCTTCCTCGTCGACGACTCGGGCACCCCCCGCCCCACCGTCATCTTCACCAGCGGCTTCGACTCCACCCTGGAGGAGGTCTACTTCGTCGTCGCCGCGGCCGCGCTGCGCCGCGGTTACAACGTGCTGGCCTACGACGGCCCCGGCCAGGGCGCGGCACTGCGCGAACAGGCACTGGTCTTCCGCCCCGACTGGGAGGCCGTGGTGACCCCGGTGGTCGACTGCGCCCTGACCCGCCCCGAGATCGCCCCCGACCGGATCGTCCTGATGGGCTACAGCCTCGGCGGCTACCTCACCGCCCGCGCCGCCGCCCACGAACACCGCCTGGCCGCCCTGGTCCTGGACGACGGCCTCTACAGCTACCACGACGCCAACACCCGGATCATGCCCCCCTTCCTGCGCGAGTGGGTCGAGACCGGGCGCGACGACCTCGCCAACCCCGTGGCCGGCCTGCTCATGACGAGCAGCACCCAGGTCCGCTGGGCGCTGCGCAACGGGGTGTGGACCTTCGGCGCCACCTCGGTGGCGGACTACATCCGCCGCACCACCGACTACACGCTCGACGGCGTCGCCCACCTCATCGACTGCCCCACCCTCATCCTGGACGCCGAGAACGACCAGTTCTTCCACGGCCAGCCCCAGCGCGTCGCGGCCGCCCTGACCTGCCCGCAGACCCTGATCACCCTCCCCGAGGCCGAAGGCGCCGGCGAGCACTGCCACATGGGAGCGATGTCCCGCTTCCAGCAGGCCACCTTCGACTGGCTCGACACCACCCTGTCCACCAACTGACCGACGGCGCCGACCACGAGGAACGCAACGACATGGACCACGCGGCACGACCAGGACAAACGCCCGAACGGCTCGGATTCTTCACCGACGCGGTCTTCGCCATCGCCATGACCCTGCTGGTCATCGAGATCCCCCGCCCCGAGGGAAAGGATTTCGACACCACCGACGGCGACTCCAAGTCCCAGGCCGCCGACCACCTGTGGCACTTCCTCATCCACGAGGCGGGCTCCTTCTACTCCTACCTGCTGGCCTTCCTCGTCCTGTGGATCATCTGGCGCCAGCACCACACCATGCTCGACCGGATCAGCCACGTCCCCGGCCCGATGATGATGCTCCACTTCCCCCTGCTGCTGCTGACCGGCTTCCTGCCGTTCGCCACCACGACCATGGGCCACTACCCGGACAACCCGCTGGCCGCCCTGCTCTTCGGCCTGGTCGTCCTCCTCCTCATGCTGTGCCGCTCGGGCATCCAGACCCAGGCGAGCCGCCACGGCGTCCTGTCCTCACCCGCCGAGGAACCGGCCCAACGGCTCGACAGCACCATCTCCTGGCTGGTCACCGCCTACTGGGGCCTGACCCTCCTCCTCGCCTGGTGGACTCCATGGGTCCAACTCCTCTGGTTCCTCTCCGGCGCCATAGCCCAGGCCCTCACTCCCTTCCTGCGCCCCCACCTCGTCAAAAACCCAGCCGCCCACCCCACCCCACCACCCCGCGTACCGGGCCTTGTCCCACACGGACGAACGCCACCCAGAACGGGCTGACGCCGCAGCGAGCCCGTTCTGAGTGGCGTGACGGGGGTCAGCAGTCGTCGCCGTAACCTCCGCCCCAGCCGCCCCAGTCGTCGTCATCGTCGTCGTACCAGCCGTGGTGGTGGTTGTATCCGTCGTCATCCCAGCCGCCACCGCTCACGTAGGTGACAGAGTGCGTCGGGGTTGCCGCGGAGGCCGAACCAGCCGCTCCGAGGGCGGCGCCGCCAGCCATCAGAACACCGATGGCGGACACGGCGAAGAGCCGCTTCACTCTCAGTGATTGCATGGTCATAACCCTTCCAGTTGTGTGCCGCTCACTGCGGCACAGAGCCGATGCCTCTCGCGCAAGGGATGTGCGCGGACCGCGCGGATGGCCCATCGGATGCGATGAGTGCGTCTCCGTGTCTACACGGCCTCGACGGCCGCGGACCCCTTCTGGGTGGGCGCGCACATGCATGGCCTCGCGCTGTGACGCATGACTGCGGGCCGAGGATGTTCCCCGCAGTTGCGGCTCTCACCTACAAAGGCTAGTCACACACGCGCGACCCGGCATCTTGGGCGGAGCTGCCCGGCCGGGTCCTGGAACGGCCACCCGGCGATCGCTCGCCAGGGACAGCGGCAGGGGCCGGTCCTCCCCGTCTCTCGATGCCGTCGCACCCCCTCTCCCCGACGAGAGGCCGAAGTGCCCTCGTTCGGCGGGCCACTTGTCCACACCCCCTTGCCAACGGCGCTGCGCCGCAGGTGATGTGCGGGCAGCCCGCGCCCGGCTTCGGCGACGCCCGCCCGCCGGAACGGGTACGCGGGCCCGCCCATCAGGGGGCCCGCTTCAGGTGGGTGACGGTGCGTACCGTGTGCGCAGGTCCGTCAGATAGGCGTCCGGGTTCGGGAAGGGCTGGTCCTGGGCGCCGTGGCGGTGCAGGCTCAGGCGGCCGTCGGCGTGCAGGGCCACGGTGGTCGTCGCCCGGCGGGCCGGGCCGTCGGCAGCGTCGTCGGCGGGGTGCGGCCAGCTCAGGACGGGGACGCTGGCGGGGAACATGGCCAGCGCTTCGGCGGAGGTGGCGGCGGGCGGGTGGCCGGTGCGGTTGGCGCTGCTCACGTACAGCACGGGGTGTTCGTCCAGGAGCGGCGCGAGCGGCTGCCAGCGGGCGCCGAAGAGTAGTACCCAGCCGTCCTTGCAGGCGGGTGCGAGCCAGTCGGGCCGCCGGGCCCCGGCGCGGAGCGGCAGCAGCAGGGTGACGTGTTCCTCGGCCAGCAGCCGGCCGGCCAGGGCGATGCCCGTGGCGTCGAGTGCGGTGCGGGCGGTGACGGCGTGGCGGGTGTCGCCGTGGTGCGCCCACAGGGCGACCGGCTGGCCGGAGGGCCTCGCCTTGGCCTCGTTCACCGCCTGCGGCCTGGTGGCGGCGACGACGTACGTGAGCGGAGCGGGGTTCGGCAGCACCACGGCCGCACCACCGCGCAGAGCCCGGCGGGCGTCGTCCAAGTCTGCCGCGTCCCGGGGCGGCAGGGCGGATCCGGTGCTCATCGCGTGTCCTCAGCGGTGCGGTGGGTGAGGCCGTCGAGGTAGTCGGCGAAGGCGTCGTCCTCGACCACGGCCCGGCCGGTGCGGTAGGCGCGCTCCTTGACCCATGCCATCGCCGTACGGGTCCGCTCGCCGTCGAGGGTGTGCCCGAGGCGGGTGGCCACCGCGGTGACGACCCGGGCGCTGGCCAGGTGCGTGAGGACCACGCGCGGGGTGATGCCCAGCAGCTCCTGGGGGTCGTAGGGCTGGAAGAGCCGTGGGTGGACGAACGGCGTGCCCGTGGAGACGGAGCCCACTCCGGTCCCGACGATGGGCGTGGTGACGCCCAGCGGGACACCGGTCTCCCCGGCCACCATCTCCGCGATGACCGGCAGCCGCGTCAGATCGGGCGGCGACCACCACGGGGCGGCGTCCGCTCCCAGGAGTTCGCCGGCGTGCCGGGCGAGCAGGAACAGCAGTTGCTCGGTGGCGACCAGGCCGGCCCGCTCGGCGATGCCCAGCCAGGAGGAGGACACCACCCGGGCCCCCGCCGCCAGCGCCTCCAAGGTGTTGGCCAGCCCCAGCCCGAGATCGTTGTGCGGGTGGGAGGCCAGCACGACCTCACTTCCGGCTTCCGCGCGCACCTGGCGGAACATCTCCCCGCAGCCGGAGGGGAGTTGGGCGCCCACCGTGTCCGCCAGGACGACCAGCCCCGCCCCCGCCCCGGTCATGGCCCGCGCGTAGTGTGCCATCAGTGCGTGGTCGGCACGGGAAGCGTCCGCCAGGCACACGTCCACCGCGACCCCCTCGTCCAGGTCGCGGGCCCGTTTCACGAGATCGACCCCGGCCTGAAGGGCTTCCCGGGCGGCGCGGTGGACCATCACCTCCGCCATCGCCTCCGACGCGGGCACCACCACCATCACCCGGGCATGACGGCTGCCCCGTACGGAAGCCACCGCCTGCTCCAGGTCCCGCCGCGCCCCGCGGCAGACCGCCGCGACGCTCACCGCGCCTTCGGCCTCCCCCGCGACCCGGCGTACGGCTTCGAACTCCTCCCCGCACACCGCGGGGAAACCGGCGGCGAACACCACGTGCCGGGGGCCGTCCGAGCCGAAGATCCGGCCCGTCTCGCGCGCCAGCCGCACCCGGAAACCCGCCGTCATCAGCGTCTTCGCCTGCGCGCCGTCCCGGGCCGACTCCTCCCACAGCACCACCCGCCCCGCACCGGCCGACTCCCGCACCACATCCACCCGCACCACTCCCCACGCGCCCGGGCGCCGGACATCGGGCTGACGCCACCACCTGGTCAACGACCCGTCAGCGCCGTGCACTCGCTCGAACTTACGTTGCCCGTAAGGGACTTGTGGCTCGTGGCCTCAGTCGGTACGCGCGGACAGCCCCGCGAGACCGGTGTCGCGCATGATGCGCCCGATCGTGTCGGCGAGGGAGCTGTCGGCTCCGATGACGGTCTCGAAGCCACCGGGGAGGAGATCGCGCTCGCGGTACCAGTCACGCAGCTCCCGCTCGGTGACCTGGAGCAGAAGGCCGGGATCGGCCTTCGAGGCGTGCCGCGTCAGCGTCTCCTCGATGGGGACGTCGAGGTAGTAGCAGCGCGAGACTCCGCGGTGGGCGTCGAGCAGGCCCGCGAGCATGTCGCCGTACCGGTCGGCGTACAGGATGCCCTCGACCACCACGTGGTAGCCGGCGTCGAGCGCGTACCGGACGGCCGTGCCGATCAGTCCGATGTTGGCGCCGCCGGGCACGTCGCGCTCCCTCAGTACGATCCGCCGCAGGTTGTCCTGGCCGACCAGAGCCAGGCCGCGGCCGAACCGGTCGCGGATCCCCGCCGCCACCGAGGACTTGCCCGAAGCCGAGTTCCCCCGGACGACCACGAGCCGGGTGTGTTCGCTTCCCACGGCCGTCCGGGGCGCCCGGCGCGGTGTCCGCCTGCTGCTTTTGCCGCCGCCACTGCCGCCCGCGCCGGGCAGGAGGCGGGTGCGGTCCGGTCCGTCGGCCCGGTACGGGACGGGGTCCCCGGGCTGGTGGAAGTGGACGGCGCCGGGCCGGCCGGCACGGTACGCGTCCAGGCCGGCGCGACAGTAGGCCACCATCGGCTCGGCCGGGGCGTCGAGGGGGTACCAGCCCATGGCGTCGCACACGGCGGGCTCCATGACGCGCGGCTCACCGCCGAACCGCCGGACCTCGAAGAACAGGCCGATGCGGGCGCCGCCGAAGGGGCTGCGGTGGTGGACGGTGACCGCGAGGGTGACGTCCGCCCGGTCGATGACGACCCCGGTCTCCTCGGCGGCCTCGCGGATCACGGCCTCGACCATGTCCTCGTGGGGGCCGTCGAGATGGCCCGAGGGAAGGTGCCACAATCCGGCGGCGTACACGTCGCCGGCGCGCCGGGAGAGCAGCACCTCGGCGCCCCTCTCGCCGTCGCGGCGCAGGATCAGGTGGACGTCCACGGTCAGCCGGTAGCGCTCGCGGCCGGCCGCCGAGTCGTACGAGGTCACATCGGCTCCGATCAGCTCAGATGCCCCGGTGCCCGGCCGGGCGGTGGGGACGGGTCGGGTCGGGTCGGTGGTTCGGTTCGCGCCGCGGGCTCAGGTCCAGCCGAGTTCGGTGTACGGGCGGCCCGCGCGGATCCCCTCGATCGCGGCCCGGGCGTACGGGACGATCGGGTCCGGCAGGGCGTCCGTCGGCCACCAGCCCCAGGACAGGCACCGGTCCGGTTCGCGCACCTCCGGTGATCCCCGCCAGCGCCGGGCCCGGAAGACCAGCTGCATCCTCGGCTGCGCCCCCGCCCCCTCCACGACGTGCACCAGGTGGGCCAGCTCCACGTCCGCCGGGTCGATGACCAGCCCGGCCTCCTCCCGCGCCTCCCGCACCAGGCAGCTCACGGCCGATTCCCGCTCGCAGTGCCCGGCCAGGAAGTGGTGCGCGGACCCCGCGTACGCGCTGTCCGGATGCCGTAGCCCGAGCAGGACCTGCCCGTCGCGCTCCAGGTAGAGGTGGACGCCGACGACATGGGGAACGCTCCGGGCCGGCGACCCGGACACCCGGCCGGAAGCGGGGGGCCGCCCGGCCGCGTGCCGGCGTACCAGCTCCAGGGTGGCCGGGCTCATCCGCAGGCGGGGCATCGTCCCCGGGTCGAACCAGGCGAGCATCACCCCTTCGGTGAGGGGCAGGGTGGCGGGGTCTCCGCTCCAGCACCCGGCGAAGACCCGCACCGGGACGGTCAGGCCGTCCGTACCGGTGGCCGACTCCACGGCGAGCGGCTCCAGTACGGCCGGTTCGAGTCCGGCCTCCTCGCGCAGCTCACGACGTACGGTCTCCTCCAGCGAGGCGTCCTGCGGCTCGCGGCCACCGCCCAGCAGGGCCCAGGCCCCCGGCTCCCAGATGCCGGGTACGTCGTCTCGGAGGTGCAGCAGGTAGCGGCCCTGACCGTCGTGGATCAGCGCCGAGGCGTTCACCGGTTCGACGCCGCCGTCGAGCCCGGAGGCCAGCAGCTTGGCCCGCAGCGTCGGCGAGCCGACCTGGTCGAAGGGGAGCCACCGCAGCCACCGCGGCCACTGCGACCCCGGCCCCGGCCCCGAATCCTCCTCGGCATCGGCCAGGCAGAAGACGAACCGGAAGTCGTAGTGCCGGTGGGCCGGTGGGCCCTCGGCGGGGCCCGCCTCGACGGCGTGGACGGCGATGTCCAGGGGGCCGCTCAGGAACTCCGCGGTGACGCACAGGGCGCCGGGCGGGATCCCGGCCTCCTCCCGGAGTCCGCGCAGCGCCGCTTCGAGGAGCGTGCGGTCCGAGGCCGCCACCCGCCCACCCGGCGCGCGGGGCGTTTCGCCCGTCGCCGGGTGGTGGATGTGCAGGACCCGCCGGTCCCGGTCGATCACGACGGCGCTGCACGTGACGCGCGCCGGCGGCGCGGCGCGGTCCGTGGCCTCGGACGCGGTCGCCGGCTCCTCCAACAGGGCCGCCAGCAGCTCCCGTTCGCCGGGGTGGCGCTCCAGGTAGGAGGTGACGAGTTCGCGGATGTCGGAGCGGGCGATCGCCAAGGCGGCCTCACAGACGGGGGAGAAGGTGAGCGGGGCGACGCAGCCTCACCGAGAGCGCACCGGCCGGGGGAGGGGCGGAACGGTGCTGTTCGGACACGACCGGAGCTCCAGAGAGGTGGGCTGTTGGTACTGGTGCTCCAAGAACGGCCGCGATCCGGTGCGGGTCACGGCCGGGCGGCGGTGTAGGGGCGGACGTCGATGACCGTCATGCCCGCCGCGCGGGCCGCCTCGATGCCCTCGTCGCTGTCCTCGTACACCGTGCAGCGCGAGGGATGCGCCGCGAGGCGCTCGGCCGCGAGCAGGAAGATGTCGGGCGCCGGCTTGCCCCGCTGGACGTCGTCACGGGTCACCAGGGTGTCGAAGTGCTCCCTGAACGGCTGGTGGCGCAGGGTCTCCTCGATGACGCGGCGCGCCCCGCCGGACGCCACCGCCATCGGGACCAGGCCGTGCATGGCTTCGACGACCCGCAGCACCTCGCGGTGCGGTCGTACGGTGTGCGCCTCCTTGAGGAACAGCTCGTCGCGGTCGGCGACGAGCAGCTCCACGGGGCGGGACGGCGTCAGGGCGCGCTCCTCCACCAGGACGCGGATCATCTCCGCCGAGGAGAGGCCCGTACGGGCGTCGAACCACTCCTGTTCCAGGACCACGCCCTCCGGGGCCAGGACGGCGGCCATGGCCCGGTAGTTGGCGTACTGGCTGTCGACCAGGGTGCCGTCCCAGTCGAAGAGGAGGCAGTCGGCGTGGCGGGGGGCGAGATCGGGATGCATGGGCAACGCACCTTCGGGGTGGGGAGGGGCGGGGGACTGGTCAGTCGGCGTGGTGGACGGGGATCACCGGCGGGGCGGTCGTTGTCAGTGGCCTACCCCGTGTCTCGGGCATCCACCGGGCCAGGGCCAGCGCCGACGCGCCCGTGACGGCCGCGTACAGGGCGAAGGTCCCGGCCAGCGACAGGTGCTGGACCAGCGGGAGGAACGTGGTGGCGACCACGAAGTCCGCCGCCCAGTGGGCCGCGGTGGCCAGGCTCATCAGCGCTCCCCGGGCCTCGGAGGGGTAGATCTCCGAGATGTACACCCAGAACACCGCGGCGGGGCCGACCGCCCCGGCCGTGATGAAGACGCACAGCAGCAGGGCGGTGACGGCGCCCTCGTGACCGAGGAGTCCGGCGGCCGTGATCCCCAGCGCGGTGAGCGCCATGACGGCGAGCCCGCCGATCATCAGCGGCCGCCGCCCCCACCGGTCCAGGCACAGTACGGTGACCACCGTCGCCGCGACGTTGCACAGCCCCACCAGGATCGAGCCGACGATGCCGCCGGCCGAGGTGAGGCCGCTGGAGGCGAGGATCGTCGGCGCGTAGTAGATGGCGGTGTTCAGGCCCGTCAGGTGGACCAGGACGGCGATCGCGAGGCCCAGCACCACCCACCGGCGGCCCGCCCGCGCGCAGGCCAGGCGCAGACCGGTGCCGCGCACCGGGTCCTGAGCCGGGACCGCGGGGCCGCCCTCCGTCCCGATGCCGAGCCGGGCCGCCGCCAGCGCCGCCCGTTCGCCGTGTCCCCGGCTGCGCAGCCAGTCCGGTGACTCGGGTACGAGGAACATCCCGCCCAGCAGCAGGAGGGCCGGGGCGATGCCCGCGGCCATCATCCAGCGCCAGGCTCCGGCCGGTTCGAGGGCGTAGGCGACGACGTAGGACAGCAGCAGCCCGATCGTGATCATGAGCTGGTTGAGCGTGACCAGGGCGCCCCGCCGGGCCGGCGGGGCGATCTCCGAGATGTACAGCGGCACCGCGAAGGACGTGGCGCCCAGGGACAGTCCGACCAGGAAGCGCCCGGCGAGGAGCGACCCGGTGCCGATGGCGGCGGCGGAGGCGAGCGTGCCGACCGCGTACACCGCGGCCGCGGCGCCGATCACCGGGAGCCGGCCGAAGCGGTCCGCGAGCCGGCCGCTGCCGGGAGCCGTCAGCGCGGCTCCCAGCAGGGCGGCGGACACCGCGGCGCCCTGGACCCAGGACGACAGGCCGTACTCCGCGGTCACCAGCGGCAGGGCCCCGGCGATGACGCCCGTGCCGTAGCCGAAGAGCAGCCCCCCGACGGAGGCGACGCAGACCGTCAGGGTGCGGGTGGCCGCCGGCGATCCCGTGGGCCTCACGGGCCCTCCGACGCTTCGTCCGACGTGTCCACGGCGGCGCCGCCGGCCGCGGCGGACGCCACCAGCGCGCTGCCCACCCGGGCGGTGCGCCGGGACGCGGCGAGCGGCATCGGCGTCGGCCCTCCCTCGCGCACCGCCCGCGCGAAGGCTTCGACCTGGAGCCGGTAGTGATTGGCCGCCGGGACGGTCTCCTCGCGGACGCCGCCGTCCTGCGTCAGTACGGTGATGACCCCGTCCTCGCCGTCCATCGCCCAGGCGTTGCGCACCATGACGGTGCCGCGGGTCCCCTGGAGTTCGTAGGCGGCGCGCGGACCGTAGTCGATGCCGTAGTCGACGACCGCGGAACGCCCCTGCCCGAAGTCCATCGTCGCGACCGCGCTGGACTCCACGGCGAGGCCCGGGCGGCTGCTGAAGCGGGCGCTCACCCGCCGGGGAGCCTGCCCGAAGAACAGCAGCGGGACGTCGACGGCGTAGCAGCCGACGTCCCAGGTGGCTCCGCCGCCCAGGGCGGGCTCCAGCCGGATGTTGCCGCTGCCGCTCTCGATGCGGAACGCGAAGGAGGCCCGTACGAGGCGCAGTTCGCCGATCGCGCCGGAGGCGAGGATCTCGGCGGCACGCGACTGCTGGGGGTGGAAGCGGTACATGAACGCCTCCATGACGGTGCGCGACGCCGCCTCGGCCGCCTTCTCGACGCGTGCGCAGCCGTCCTCGTCCATCGCCAGGGGCTTCTCGACGAGGACGTGCTTGCCGGCCGCCAGCGCCCGCAGCGTCCAGTCGACGTGCTCCGTGTTGGGCAGCGGTACGTAGACGGCGTCGACGGCGGGGTCCGCGAGCAGCGAGGCGTAGTCCGGGTGGGCGGTGGCGCCGAAGGCGCGGCCCACTTCCCGGGCGGACCCGGCCCGTTCGGGGCGGCTGGCGACGGCCGTCAGGGCGCAGCCCGGGGCCGCGGCGATGGCCGGCATCAGGTGGGTGGCGATGTAGGAGGTGGCACCCAGGACACCCCAGCGCAGGGCGCCGTCCCGCTCGTCGTGGGCCCTCATGCGTTGTCCTCCTGGATGAAGCGGGCCGCGCGTTCGGCGACGGCGGCCACGGCCGCGTGGATGTTTCCGGTGATCATGTTGGGGATGACGGAGGCGTCGGCCACGCGCAGGCCGCTCGTGCCCCGGACCCGCAGCCTCGGGTCGACGACGGCGCCGGCATCCCCGTCGAGGCCGATCCGGCAGGTGCCGACCGGGTGGAACTGGGTCTGCGCGTTGGCCCGTACGAACGCCTCCAGTTCGCGGCGGGAGGCCGTCGCAGCGAGCGGCGCGGGGCCGGCCGTCAGCCCCGCGAGCGGGTCGGTCGCGGCGATGTCGCGGGCGATGCGCACCCCCTCCACCAGGACGTCGAGGTCGGCGGGGTGGGTGAGGTAGGCGGGGTCGATCAGGGGATGCGCGCCGGGGTCGGCGGAGGCCAGCGCGAGCCGGCCGCGGCTGAGGGGGCGGGTGACGCCCGGGCCTATGGTGAAGCCGTGGCCGAGGCGCGCCGCGTTGTTGAGGTCCTTCATCGGGGCGAAGGACAGCTGGATCTCGGGCGCGCCCGACGCACCGTCGAGGCACACGAAGCCGCCGGCCTCGCCGAGGTTGGAGGAGTCGGCGACGGGGTGGCCCTCGGCGGTGTCGTAGGCGAGCGAGACCTGGACGTGGTCGTGGAGGTTGGAGCCGACGCCGGGCAGGTCCACGGCCACGGGTACGCCCAGCGCCGCCAGGTCCGCCGCCGGGCCGATGCCGCTGAGCAGCAGCAGCTGCGGGGCGGCGACGGCTCCCGCGCACACCACCACCTCGGCGGTGCAGCGGATCGAGCTCACCGGGCCCGCGCCACCGCGCCGGATGCGTACGCCCCTCACGCGGCCGCCCTCCAGCAGGAGGCCCTGTACGGCCGCGTCCGTCACGAGCGTGAGGTTGGGGCGGTCGAGGGCGGGCCGCAGGTGGGTGCGGGCGGTGTGGCCGCGGTGGGCGGGAGCGCCCGGGGCGGCGGTCGTGCGGGTGGTGCGGTAGAGGCCCACGCCCTCCTGTCGGCCGGCGTTGAAATCGGGGTTGCCGGGCAGCCCGTACTTCTGCGCGGCTTCGACGAACGCGGCGGCGAACGGATGGGGCCCGGTGTTCTCGGCCACCGGGAGGCGGCCGTACGGTTCCGCGTCGGCGGGGCCTTCGAGACGTTCCAGGTACGGCATGAGGTGGCGGGCGTTCCAGGTGTCGCCGCCCCAGCGCTGCCACGCGTCGAAGTCCGAGGCGGCGCCGCGGATGTGCACCATGGCGTTGATCGCGCCGGATCCGCCCACGACCCGGCCGCGGGGCCAGGCGAGGCGTCTGCCGTCGAGGGCGGCCTGCGGCGTGGTGCGGTAGCGCCAGTCCAGCTCGCCGCCGAGCAGCGAGGGCCAGGAGGCGGGCCGGGCGATGCGCGCGTCGGTGTCCGCGGGCCCGGCTTCCAGGAGCAGGACCCGACGGCCCGGGTCCTCGCTCAGCCGGGCGGCGACGACGCTGCCGGCCGCGCCCGCGCCGACCACGACGTAGTCGTAGGTGGTGAAGCTTTCCATGGGGGATGTCCTTCGGGTGCGTCCTTCGCTCCACTGAGCAGGGGAGTGGCGGGAGGAGGGGGGACGGGGGCGTCCCGGGCGTCCCCGGGCGGCGCGGCGCGGGGGCTTTCCGGGCGCGCCGCCTCAGGTCGCGAGGAATCCGCCGTCCACGCCGATGACCTGACCGTTCACGTACGAGGAGGCGGGGGAGAACAGCCACAGCGCCACGTCGCAGACCTGGCCCGGCGTGCCGATCTCCCCGGAGGGGATCAGCCCGCGCCAGGTCGTGGCCCCGCCGACGGCCGCCTCGGAGGCGGCCAGCATGTCGGACTCGACGGGCCCCGGGGCGACGGCGTTGACGCGGATCCCCTCATGGGCGTGTTCGACGGCCGCCATGCGGGTCAGGGCCACCGCGGCGTGTTTCGAGGCGACGTAGGCGCCGATGCCGGGGAAGACGGTGCGCAGCCCGTGCACCGAGGTGTTGTTGACGATGCTGCCGCCGCCCTGGGCGGACATGAGCCGCAGCTCCTCCCGCAGGCACAGCCACAGCCCCCGGGTGTTGACGGCGAAGGCGCGGTCGAAGTCGTCCGTCGTCAGGTCGGCGAGGCGGCCGTCGCCGGGAACACCGGCGTTGTTGAAGGCGTGGTCCACCCTTCCGTACAGCTCGACGGTCCGGGCGAACAGGTCGCGGACCTGTCCGGGGCTGGTGACGTCACAGCGGACGAAGCGCGCCTGGCCGCCCCGTGCCCGGATCTCGCGCTCGGCCTCGGCGCCGCGCTCCTCGCTCCGGGCCGCGATGACGACGCGCAGCCCGGCCGCCGCGAACGCCACGGCGGCCGCCCTGCCGATGCCCGCGCTGCCGCCGGTGACGACCACGACCCGGCCGTCGGATCCGTCGGATCCGTCGGGGGCTTCGCTCATCGGTCGGCACCCACGCACTGTCCCGTCCGGCCGGCGCCGGTGCCGAGCAGGCGGCCCATGCCCGCGCAGGCCCGTTCGATCTCGCCTTCGGTGACGTCGTTGAGGAAGCACACCTCGCCGATCGCGGTGAGGATCGGCAGGTTCTGCTTGCCGTCGCGGTGCAGGACCGTATCCGCGAGGCCCTCCAGGACGAGTTCCACGTCGCAGAACAGCGGGTGGGAGGGGGCGAGCCCCATCCGCCGGGCCACGGCGACGATGCGGGTGAACTGGTCGTCGTCGATCAGGCCCCGGCCGACGGCGAGGAGCGCGGAGAAGACGCAGTCCATGGCCACGGCCTCGCCGTGCAGCAGTTCGGGGAGGGCCCGCATCTCCACCAGCGGCGAGAACGAGTGCCCGTAGTCCACGGACCGCTGGAGGTCCTTCTCCCACAGGTTGGGCTGGAGCTCCTCGGCCATTCCCGCGATGGCCCGGCCGATGACCTCGTCGGCCACGGCTGCCGCCGGGCCGTCGCCGCGCCGGCCGGGCTCCTCACCGGGCCGCGGGTCCTGGAAGCGCGCCTCGATGAGCTCCGCGCCGTACTCCTCCAGGAGCTCGAACAGACGCAGGTCCTTGATCAGGGCCATCTTGAAGATCTCGCCCATGCCGTTGCGCAACTGGCGGCGCGGGACGGTGGCGAGGAAGGAGCGGTCGATCAGGGTCCGGGGCGGCGGGGTGTAGGCACCGAGACGGTTGCGGTAGCCGCCGTAGTTGATGCCCGACTTCGCGGCCACGCTGACGTCGACCTGGCCGAGGAGCGTGGTGGGCACCCGGACGAACGGGATGCCGCGCCGGTAGAGACTCGCGGCGAGCCCCACCACGTCGGCCACGACGCCGCCGCCGATGACGATCGGCGGGGAACTGAGGCGGTTGGTGCCGACCTCGTTCAGCTTGTTGACCACTTCCAGGACGCGCTCGATGGACTTGTTCTCCTCCGAGCCGGGAAGCGTCAAATAATCGACGGGCACGTCGTTGTCTGAGAAATAGGTGCGAATTTTCGTTCCGTACAGCTCGTCCACGGAATGGTCGAGAATGACGAGCCGGGTACCCGTACCGCGGCCGCCGCCGGGAACGGTGAGGAGGTCGGGATTCTCCGGATTCAACAGGTCATGGGTTTCGACGATCTCGTATTCGACGGGTAATTCCGTCTGAATCTTCCAGCTCTGCTGACGCGTGGTTCCGCTCATGGTGGTTCTCCCTCTCGCTGCCACAGCGTTCGGTTTGTTGCACTACGGAACATACAGCGAGGCCGGGGCGGCGCAAATGGAGATTTTCCCGCCATATGTCTTATTCGTCCTATGTCTTGACGGGTGGGATGGTCCGGTTTCTGTTGCTCTCGCCCTCTCGGATCGGCCACGCCCCGAGCCCTGTGCGGTGGCTCAAAAGCGCCCCTCCCCTCGGCTCGCCGCCCCGTCACGCGCTTGGGGTGGCGCCGGTGCCCCGTGACTGTCGAAGGCTGAAACAATTCGGTCGGATACCCTCCCGGGGGAGGGCGGAATCCGGTCAATCCGAGGGAGTTCGTATACGGCTTGACCATTGCCGTTGTGGCGTATCTCACCGTTAAATCCACCATCGGTCTCCAGAGTTTGAGACACGCCGGCGTCATCGAATCGAGCGGGCGGTACGGAATACCTTCGGTAACCCCGACTGGCCGGGGGCGGCCGTCGTCGCCCGCCCCTTCCGGCCTGCCCCTGTCCGGTCCTGCCCTGCCCTGACCGCCGTCCGCGTGGCCCGCGCCGGTGCGTACGTTCGGCCCGCGGCGGTGATTCGGCGGCTCGGAACGTGTCGCCGCGCGCGATACCGGCCCCGGCGTGGAACCGTCTCTGCATGACCGAAGGCTCGACACCTCACATCTCGCCGGCGCGGATCACCGTCCTGGGCGTTCAACCTGGAAACCCGCCCTTCCGCATCGTGGAGGTCGACGGAGAGTTCGTCGGCAGGGCGATGTCGATGACGGACGTGCTCCTGGTCGCCTCCGAGGCGGGGATTCCGATCCACGACCTCGACGACCTCGATGTGGTCCGGTGGGTCGGCGGCGGCAAGTTCACCTGGACGCCGCACTAGCCCGGTCAGGGCATCTCTTCCGGGGCGCGGTGTTGGGCGATAGGAGGATCGTCCCGGCGACTTCTTCGTGTCATCTGCCAGTACGGCGGCCGGACGGGGGCGGAGCAGACTCACTGCCACGACCGCGCGGCCACGACCGAGGACCGCCGCGGCCGCGTACAGGACGAACCGAAAGAGGGGGGCGGCACGTGAGCGTGCAGCAGTACGACGAGATCGGTGAGGCGTTCGAGGGGTTCAAGTCCCTGCCGCTGACGCGGTACGGGGAGGTACCGAGCTTCCTGGGCGTGGTCGGGGACGTGAGGGGAAAGTCCGTGCTCGATCTGGCGTGCGGCACCGGGTTCTACAGCAGGGAGTTCAAACGGCGCGGCGCGACCGACGTCCTCGGTGTCGACATCTCCGCCGAGATGATCGCCGCCGGGGAGCAGGCCGAGCGGCGCGAGCCGCTGGGTGTCCGGTACGAGGTCGGTGACGTGGCCGAACTGCGCCGCCTCGAAAGGCGCTTCGACATCGCGGTGGGCGTGCAGTGCCTCAACTACGCCGAGGACATCGCTGCGATGGAGCGCATGTGCCGCGCCGTCCACCGGAGCCTGGTGCCGGGCGGAGAGTTCTTCGTACTCGCCCAGAAGCCCGACTACCGGTTCGACTGCGCGTCCTTGGACACGTACGGGTTCCGCTGCGAGGCGACCGGCGAGGAGGCGGAGACGGGTCCGCGGGTGCGGGTCACGGCTCTCCTCGACCCCCGGCCGATCAGCATCGTCGCCACGGCTCCGCGCCGCGAGGTCTACGAGGAGTCCCTGCGGGGGGCCGGGTTCGGCGCGCTGGAGTGGCTCCCGCTCCAGGTGTCCGAAGCGGGCGTCCGTGAGTTCGGCGAGGAGTTCTGGGCGGACCTCCTCGCGAACCCGCCGCTGGAAATGCTCCGCTGCCGCACCTGACCGGCCGGTCGGCGGGGGCGCCCTACTTGGATTCGACCCGGCCGGCCGGGTCGGGGGCGGTCGTCAGTGTCTCGCGCGCCGCCCTCCACGCGGCGTGGTCGGGGTGGAACGCGGTACGGAGCCAGGCCGCGGTCAGTCGGCCTACGGCGGTGACCCGTTCGGGCTCCTCGTCCGTGGTCTCGGCGGCGTCGTATCCGGCGATCCCGCCGAGACCGTGCTCCGCGTCGAACAGGGTGAGCAGGGTCTTGGGGCCGGGGGCGAGGGTGTACGGGTCGGCGTGCCAGTCCGGCCCCATGTCCGTGAAGTGCCGGGAGTCGTCCTTGTCGCCGGCGACGACCAGTGCGGGGGTGGTCATGGTGGAGAAGTCGATGCTCTGGAGGAACGGCACCTGCGCGGCCATGGGCCCGGTGAGGACGTCGCCGCCCCGGCCGGGGGCGGCGAGCAGTACGCCCGCCTTGATCCGGGGCTCGAACAGGTTCGCTTCCTCCCCGGTGTCGGGGTCGGTGACCCGGGCGCCCAGCAGGAGGCCGGCGGTGTGACCGCCGAGCGAGTGCCCGGCCACGGCCACCTTGTCGTGATCGACCCGCCCCGCCAGCTGTGGCACGGCGGCCTCGATCAGGTCGAGCCGGTCGAGGACGTGCGTCATGTCCTCGGCTCGCGAGCGCCAGAAGTGCGGCGCTCCGGGGGTGTCGGCGTGCAGGTGGCTCAGGGTGCGGGAGCTGAGGTGGGTGGGCTGGATGACGACGAACCCGTGAGCCGCCCAGTAGTTCGCCAGTGGCGCGTAGCCGTTCAGCGAGGAGAGGTGGTTCGAGCGGCCGTGGCCGTGGGACAGGAGGATGACGGGGAGGCCGGTCCCGGTCACGGGCGCCGAGACGCGGACCTGGAGGTCCGCGGGGCGCCCGGGTACGGACAGCACCACCGGGCTGAAGGACAGCACCGGGGTCGTGTCGGCGGATGTGGCTGCGCTCATGACGAGTCGTTCCCCTCTGTGGAGCCCGCGCGCGCCGGTCGTCTCGTTCGAACGGCGACGGGCAGGGCGGTCGGGGGCGGCCCGCTTCGGTCAACCAAAACGGAACGCCGCTCCGTATTAGTATTCGGAGCGGCGTTCCGTTTTGTCAAACGATACGGGGGGGGGGGTGGCGCGAGCCCGTTCCCGGGAGGCGGAGCTGGTCCGATCGGCTCGGAGTGGGCATCCGTAAGGCGGTAGGTGGGGAGGAAACCGATGTATCCGGAGGTTCACGCATATAACCTCACCCTCGACAGCGAGGACGGCGTACTGCGGGAGGCGTCATGACCGAGGGGTCGGTTCCCCTGCCCTATGCAGATCCGGCCTTCGTGGCGGACCCGTTCCCGCTGTACCGGCAACTGCGCGAGGACGGCCCCGTGCGCCGCGTCGTCATCGCGGGCGCCCTGGACGCCTGGGTGGTCACCCGCTACGAGGACGGGCTCGCGGCCCTGTCCGACTCCCGCCTCAGCAGCGACGTACGCGACGCCTCGGACGCCCGGCTCCTGCGGCAGCTGCCCACATCGGGGGGCGAGTCGCTGATGGGCAACATGCTCCGCAGCGATCCGCCCGACCACACCCGCCTGCGACGGCTCGTCTCCAAGGCGTTCACCGCGCACCGGGTGGCCGGGATGCGGCCGCGGATCCAGGCCATCACCGACCAGCTGCTGGACGCGGTCGCCCCGGCCGGCCGTGCGGACCTCGTCGCCGACTTCGCGCTCCCGCTCCCGGTCACGGTCATCAGCGAACTGCTCGGGGTGCCGGTGGACGACCGGCACGACTTCCAGCGCTGGACCAACCGCATCGTGACCCGCGGCGCGGAGCCACCGGATCCCGCCGTGGTGAACGAGGCGTACCAGCACATGCGCGCCTACGTGACCGAGCTCGTCCACGCCAAAAGGGCGGCCCCCGGCGAAGACCTGCTCAGCGGCCTCATCGCCGCCCGGGACGAGGAACAGCGGCTGACCGAGGACGAGTTGGTCGCCATGGTGTTCCTGCTGCTGGCCGCCGGCCACATCACCACGGTCAACCTGATCAGCGGCGGCATCGCCATGCTGCTCACCCACCCCGGCCAGCTCGACCTGCTGCGCTCCGACCCCGAACTGCTGCCGGGCGCGATCGAGGAGTTCCTGCGCTACGACGGGCCGGTCAGCCCCGGCATCGCCCGGTTCGCGCGCGAGGACGTCGAGATCGCCGGCGTGACCGTTCCGCGCGGCGCGACCGTGCTGATCGGCTCGGCCATCGCCGACCGCGACCCGGCGCGCTTTCCCGACCCCGAGCGCCTGGACATCACCCGGCAGGACAACGCCCACCTCGCGTTCGGGCACGGCATCCACTACTGCCTGGGCGCGCCACTGGCCCGGCTGGAGGGGCAGATCGCCATCGCCGCCGCCCTGCGCCGGCTCCCCGGGCTCGCCCTCGCCGTGGCACCGGACGAGATCCGCTGGCGCCCCGGCGGTCTGCGCGGCCCCGAGAGCCTGCCGGTGACGTTCACCCCGGGAGGTTAGGGCCTGGGCCGTGGGCCGTGAGCCGTGGGCCGTGGATCAGCCCGGACGGTGCTGCCGTCCGGGCCGGTCCAGGGGGGCGGGCGCCTAGTTGGGGGCCACCCGGCAGGCGCTCACCGCGGTGCCGTTGGTCACGCCGCCCGCCGTCAGGCCGCTCACACACTGCGCGTGGTCGCCGGTCAGGCCGACGTAACAGGCCATTCGTATGGAGTCCGGGGCCTCTCCGCCCTGGAGTTCCCGCTCGACCTGGTTGATGCAGGCCGTGACGTCCGCGTGGGCGGCGGGGGCGATGAAGGCCACGCCACCGAGTGCGAGGGTCAGGCCGGTGAGGGCACCTGCGATACGGGTCGACGTGCGCATGGGACGCACCTGCTCTCCGGGATCGTCGTGCGGCCCGGAACCTGGAAGTGCCGGATCCGCGTGGGAACGGCGCCGAGCGCGCCCGGCCGGGGTGCGGCCAGGGGTCCGGGCCCCGCCCGGACCGGCTCGACAGGGCTTTCCTCCCTCTCTCGACGCTAGAGCAGCCCCCTGCCGTACGCACCCGCTGGGCCTTGCACCGGCCCGTACCGGGCCGGGACCGGCATCAGGGCCGTTCCCGCGCGCGCACGCGCCACGGCGCATGGTCCCGCGACCGGAGGGCAAACGGCCCGCAGGGAAGGTTCGTTGCTGACGGAGGTGGCGGCGGTGCGTGCTGCGAGGGTGCTGGAGTCCTTTCCCGCCGGTGATCCGCACGGCAGTTGGCCTGCGGAGGAGTACGCGGCGGGGTGCCGGGCGAGAGGTGAGCGGGCGACCGTCGTGATGGACCTGGAGCGGGACGCGTTCCTGGTCGTGACCCCCGACGCGGACGCGGCGGAGACCGCGACCGCTTAGGGCCTGTCTTTCGGATCAGGCCGGGCTCGCGGGCCGCGGCCCGCCCGGGAGTTGGGCGTGCGGGCGAGCCCTCCGCCCGGTTCAGCCCGGCCAGTGCACGCGTCCCAGGTGGATCAGGCGGAGCTGGCCGCGGGCCGTGCCGATGACGGCCGACCAGTCCTCGCCGCGCAGCGAAGCGGCGAGGCAGGCCGAGGCCGTCATGAACATGTGGTCCACCAAGAGCCGCGACAGCATGGTCACGTCGTCGGCGCCCCAGCCCGCGCTGACCGGATCGGCGGCGAGGGTGGCGCCGATCTCGTCCGCGAACGCGTCGAGTTGCCCGTCGATGGCCTCGCGCACCGCCGTGACCCCGCCGTGCCGCTCGCGGACGAGGAAGCGGACGTGCGCCGGACGGCTGCGGACCAGTTCGGCGACGAGACGCACCGCGGCGTCGCCGCGCCGGGCCGCGTCACCGGTCTCGGCGAGGACGTCCCGCACGGTCTCGTGCAGGCTCGCCAAGGCCTCCTCGACGAGCGCGGCCCCCAGCTCGCCCATGTCGTGGAAGTGCCGGTAGAAGGCGGTGGGGGTGACTCCGGCGGCCCTGGCCACCTCCCGGAGCCCGAGGCTCCCGAGGCTGCGCTCCTCCAGCTGCGACAGGGCCGCGTCGAGGAGGGCGCGTCGGGTACGGCGGCGTTGGGCCTCGCGGACACCGGTGTTCGGACTCATGTCGGGAAGTCAACCTCGTCACAGTCGCCAGCCGCCAGCATGTGCCAAACTATACCGGATAGTCAGTGAACAACTGTTACCTGAAGGCAGGAGGAAAACCCGTGCTCTTCCTCGTAGTCGCACTACTCGTCCTCGGCGTCGTCCTCGGCGCCGTGGCCCACGTGCCGGTACCGGTCAGCGTGGCCGCCGGACTCGCCATCGCCCTCTGGCTCGCCGTCTTCGCGGCGCGCGAACACCTCTCGGGCCACCGCTCCGGCCGGCCCGGCAACCGGGGAGGCCTGCGATGACCCCGCGCACCGAGATGACCCCGCGCACCCCCGCCAAGAACGCCCCGGCTCCGGTCCCGACTCCGGCTCCGGTCCCGACTCCGGCTCCGGCACCGACCCCGGCGCGGGCCCGAACGCGTGACGCCGACGCGATGGCCGTCACCGCGTTCGTCCTCGGCCTCGTCGGGCTCCTGGTGATGAACATCGTCCTGGGCCCCGTCGCCGTCGTCCTCGGCTCCCTCGCCCTGTGGCGGCGCACGTCCCGGCCGGGCCGCGCCCGCCTCGGGATCGCCCTGGGCGTGGCGGACCTCGTGGTCCTCGCCACCCTCGTCAGCGCCGACCACACCTGGTCGTGGAGCCTGACCTGAGCGGCCCGGCCCGGCCGGCCCGGCCCGGCCCGGGCATGACGGCTCAGAACGTCCAGCGCGTGTGGGAGTAGACCCCGTCGTCCCGGCCGAAGCCGTACGCCGTGGCCGGGGCCACCGCGAACACGACCACGTCCCCCCGGCGGAACGCGTCCCCGATCCCGTGGAAAGTGCCCTCGGGGGAGGTGATGTGCGCCCCGTACTTCTCCTCGTACGCCGCGATCACCTCCTCCAGCGCCCCGGCGTCGACGACCGGCTCGGCCGTCCCCTCGACCACGAGGTCGAGCCCCTCGGTGAGTGAGTTCCCCCCGGTCGTCACGGCGCAGTGACCGTCGTGGGCGAGGTTCCTCGCCTTCTGCTCCGTCGCGCCGGTCGAGAAGTACAGCACCCCGCCGTGCCAGGCGGCGATCACGGGCGTGACGTGCAGCCGGCCGTCGGGCCGCACCGTGGACACCCAGAAGATCTCGGCGGCCCGCAGCTGCCGCTGGGCCTCGGTCCACTCGGTGGGAGTGACGTCCTCGGCGCCGGGGCGGGGATGGAGCGCCGAGCTGTAGCGCGCGTCGAGTTCGGTCGTGGGCTGCTTCGCGGGCCCCTGTGCTGGTGGCATGGCAGACCTCCTTCCTCCCCACAACGACGGGCCGCCCGCCCGGAAACCGTCCCCCGCCAGGCCGCACCCGTTTGCCGGGCCCCCGCGCGGTACGGCCCCCTTCCGTAGACGCCCGGGTTGACCACCCGCGACCCGGGCCGTACCCACAGTGCACGGCCCGCCGTGTCCTGGGGCGAACCCGGGCGATCGAACATACGATGGGCGGGAACCGGCGCGGGCGGTTTGCCGTGCCGCCAGCTCGGGGTGGGAGACGTACGCATGACAGAGGTCGCCGAAACGACGCGGACCGTCATTCTGACCGTGGACGACGATCCGGGAGTGTCCCGCGCCGTCGCCCGTGACCTGCGGCGCCGCTACGGCGCCGGATACCGGATCGTGCGCGCCGAGTCCGGCGAATCCGCGCTGGAGGCGCTGCGCGAGCTGAAACTGCGCGGCGACCTGGTGGCCGTGATCCTGGCCGATTACCGCATGCCGCAGATGAACGGCATCGAATTCCTCGAACAGGCCCTGACCGTGTACCCGGGCGCGCGGCGCGTGCTGCTGACCGCGTACGCCGACACCAACGCGGCGATCGACGCGATCAACGTCGTCGACCTCGACCACTACCTGCTCAAGCCGTGGGACCCGCCCGAGGAGAAGCTCTATCCGGTCCTGGACGACCTCCTCGCCGCCTGGCGCGCCAACGACTACCGGCCCGTCGGCGTCACCAAGGTGATCGGGCACCGCTGGTCGGCGCCCTCCTCGAACGTCCGGGAGTTCCTGGCCCGCAACCAGGTGCCCTACCGCTGGTACTCCTCCGACGACCCGGAAGGGCGGCGACTGCTGGAGGCGGCCGGGGCCGACGGGCAACGCCTGCCCCTGGTGATCACCCCGGAAGGCACCCCGCTGATCGAGCCGGAGGTGCCCGAGCTGGCGGCCCACGTCGGGCTCGCGACGACGCCGGCCACCGACTTCTACGACCTCGTCGTGATCGGCGGCGGCCCGGCCGGCCTCGGCGCGGCCGTGTACGGGGCCTCCGAAGGGCTGCGCACCGTGTTGATCGAGCGGTCGGCGACCGGCGGACAGGCCGGCCAGAGCTCCCGCATCGAGAACTACCTCGGCTTCCCGGACGGCGTGTCCGGCGCGCAGCTCACGGACCGCGCCCGCCGCCAGGCCGGCCGGTTCGGCGCCGAGATCCTCACCGCGCGCGAGGTCACCGGGCTGGAGGCCAACGGCGCGGCGCGCGTCGTCAGCTTCTCCGACGGCTCCAGGATCGCCGCGCACAGCGTCATCCTGGCGACCGGCGTGTCGTACCGGCAGCTCCAGGCGCCGGGCTGCGACAGCCTGACCGGCTGCGGGGTGTACTACGGCTCCTCGCTCACCGAGGCCGCCTCGTGCCAGGGGCAGGACGTCTACATCGTCGGCGGCGCCAACTCCGCCGGACAGGCGGCGATGTACCTGGCGCGCAGCGCGAAGTCGGTGACGCTGCTGGTGCGGGGGGAGTCCCTGACCGCGTCGATGTCGTACTACCTGATCCAGCAGATCCAGGAGACGCCGAACATCACGGTCCGGACCCGGACCGTCGTCGAGGCCGCGCACGGCGAGGGGCACCTGGAGCAGCTGACGCTGCGCGACGTGGACAGCGGCGGCGCCGAACTCGTCGACGCGCAGTGGATGTTCGTCTTCATCGGCGCGGCCCCGCTGACCGACTGGCTCGACGGTACGGTGCTGCGCGACGGGCGCGGCTTCATCCTGGCCGGACCGGACCTCACCCCGGACGGGAGGCCGCCGGCCGGGTGGGAGCTGGACCGGCCGCCCTACCACCTGGAGACCAACATCCCCGGCGTGTTCGTGGCGGGCGACGCGCGCGCCGAGTCCGCCAAGCGCGTCGCGTCGGCCGTCGGAGAAGGAGCCATGGCAGTGATGCTCGTCCACCGGTACCTGGAGCAGTCGTGAGCGGCCGGCTCATGCCCTGCAGCCCGCAGGAGATCGCCTCGCTGTTCCTGTTCGAGAAGCTCTCCCCGCAGCAGCTCGGGCGGCTGTGCGCCGAGGGGCGGGTGGAGCGGTTCGAGGCCGGTCCCGTGTACACCGAGGGTGACCCGGCCACCTGCTTCTACGTGATGGTCGAGGGCACCGTCGTCATGTCCCGCCGGGTCGGCGGCGACGACGTGGAGGTGAGCCGGACCTCGCAGCGCGGCGTGTACGCCGGGGCCATGCAGGCCTACCTGGGGGACCAGGTGCCGCAGACGTACACCAACTCGATGCGGGTGACCGAGCCGACGCGGTTCTTCGTGCTGCCCGCGCAGTCGTTCGCGGACATCATGCAGGAATGGTTCCCGATGGCCGCGCACCTGCTGGAGGGCCTCTTCTTCGGCTCGAAGAACACCCAGCGGGCCGTCGGCCAGCGCGAACGGCTGCTGGCGCTGGGGTCGTTGTCCGCCGGCCTCACCCACGAGCTGAACAACCCGGCCGCGGCCGCCGTCCGGGCCACCGCGACGCTGCGCGAACGGGTCGGCAAGATGCGGCACAAGCTGGCCCACATCTCCCAGGGCCAGTACTCGCGCGAGACGATCGCCGAGCTCATCGAGATCCAGGAGCGCACCGTCGAACGCGTCGCGAAGGCCACGGCGCTCAGCCCGCTGGAGGCCTCCGACCGGGAGGACGAACTCGCCGACTGGCTCGACGACCACGGCATCCAGGAGGGCTGGCGGATCGCGCCGACCTTCGTACAGGCCGGACTGGACACGGACTGGCTGGAACAGGTCGCGGCGACGGTGGCCGAGGAGATCCTGCCGTCGGCCATCGGCTGGCTCAACTACACCGTCGAGACCGAGTTGTTGATGGACGAGATCGACGACTCCACCACCCGCATCTCCCACCTCGTGGACGCCGCCAAGCAGTACTCGCAGCTCGACCGCGCCCCGCACCGGGTCGTCGACGTCCACGAACTCCTCGACAGCACGCTGCTGATGCTGTCCGGCAAGACCGGCTCCCGGGTCCGCGTGGTCAAGGAGTACGACCGCTCCCTGCCCGAAGTGCCGGCCTACCCGGCGGAACTCAACCAGGTGTGGACCAACCTCATCGACAACGCCGTCTTCGCCATCACGAGCACCGGCCACGACGGCACGCTGACGGTCCGCACGGCGCGGGAGGGGGACCGGCTGCTCGTGGAGTTCCGCGACACCGGCCCCGGCATCCCGGCGGACATCCGCGGCCGCATCTTCGACCCCTTCTTCACCACCAAACCGGTCGGCCAGGGCACCGGCCTCGGCCTGGACATCTCCTGGCGGATCGTCGTCAACAAGCACCACGGCAGCCTCCAGGTCGAGTCCGAACCGGGCGACACCCGCTTCCAGGTGCTGCTGCCCCTGACCGACCCGGAATCCGACACCACAGAGGAGCCCGTATGACCGACGGCATCGACGGAATCGACGGAATCGACCCGAGCACGCCCCCCAGCGGCACCGGCTGCGCCGACTGCGACGCGCTCGGCGGCTGGTGGTTCCACCTGCGGCGCTGCGCCCAGTGCGGCCACATCGGCTGCTGCGACTCCTCGCCCGGCCAGCACGCCACCGCCCACTGGAAGTCCGCCGGCCATCCGCTGGTGCAGAGCTTCGAACCGGGCGAGGAGTGGTTCTGGAGCTATGACACCGACGCCCTCTACGAGTCCGGCCCCGCACTGACGCCGCCGGTCGCCCACCCCGATGACCAGTCGGCCCCGGGACCGGCCGACCGCGTTCCGCAGGACTGGACGCGACAGCTGCACCGCTGACCGTCGGACGGGGGCCGGGGCGGGGGAGCGCGGTGTCAGTGCCCGGCGCGGGCGGCCAGTGCGCGCAGGAAGCGCACGTACGGCGACCAGCGCGCCGGGCGGACCACCCGGCCCGTGGAGGCGAGTTCGGCGCGGTCGAGGCCGTCCTCCAGGCAGGCGTCGTGCAGTGGCCGCCAGGCGAGCGGCCAGGTGATCCGGGCCAGTCCGCTCGTGGTCATGGAGAGCGTGTGGTGCAGCCGGGTCCGGCCGGGGCCCGCGGGCAGTACGGCCAGCTCGTGGTGGCCGTGGAACCCCCGCGGCCCCGTGAACTCGAAGCGGATCCAGCTTCCCGGCGCGTACCCGGACACCGTGTAGCGCACCGGTCCGTGGCCCCCCACCGCGCCGGGCGCCAGCGGGCGGTCGAACTCCATCGGCGACCAGTCCCGGCCGGGCCACAGCAGGTCGCCGTCCCCGCTCGCGAGGGTGTCGATGAGCGCGCCCACCTCGCTCTCCTTCGCGTTCAGCAGGCGCTCGTGCACGTTGTGGACGCCCATGCGTCCTCCCCTCAACAGTATTGGAGACCGCTCTCCAATAAATTGGAGGGTACCCTCTGATTCATGGCCCGACCACCCCGCTTCGACACCGACCAGCTCCTCGACGCCGCAGTCGCCCTCGCCGCCGCCGGGGGACCGGCCGCCGTGACCATGTCGGCGGTCGCCCAGGCCGTCGGCGCGCCGAGCGGCTCGGTCTACCACCGCTTCGCCGGGCGCCCGGCGCTGCTCGCGGAGGTGTGGCTGCGGACCGTCGAACGGTTCCAGCAGGGCTACCTCGCCGTGCTCGGCGGGGAGCCCGACCCGCACCGGGCGGCGCGCGCCGGCTCCCGGTACGTGGTGGCCTGGAGCCGGGAGAACCCCCGGGAGGCCGCCCTCCTCCTCTACGGGGCCGCCGACTTCGGCCGAGCCGACTGGTCCGCGGAACACACCGCGCGCGCCGACTCCGGCAACGGCAGGGTGTTCGCCACCGTGAGCGGTCTCGCCCGGGCGCTGGGCGCCACGGACGAGCAGGCCCGGGACCGGGTCACCGTGGCCCTGGTCGATCTGCCGCTGTCCGTGGTCCGCCGCCACCTGCGCGCGGGCGCAGCCCTGCCGCCGCACGCCGAGTCCCTCGCCGAAGACTGCACGGCGGCCCTTCTGGCCTGAGCCCCGTCGGCCCGACGCCGTGGCGGCCGACGCACCGTCAACACCCCGTCGGTGAAGGCCTCCTGCGGGCGCACCTGGAACCCCGGCCGGGTGGATCGGCTCCGAGGCGGACAGGACCCTGCCAGGATGGTGGAGCCGCCTGTTCCCCGTTGCGAGGAGGACGAGTTGACCAGTCCCGAGGCCAAGGGCCCCAAGCTGCCGCCGACCTACCCGCCGAAATCCCCGCCACCGCAGAAGAAGCCCGTGGAGCCGCCCCGGCCCCAGCCGGCCACGAAACCCGGCGGCCTGCTCCCCGCTCTGCCGCGGCCCCGGATGCGGATCCGCAACCGCCGGACGGTCGCGCTGACGTTCCGCGCGGACGAATGGGCTCCGGCGAAGGCCGCCGCCCAGGCCCTGACGTCCGTACGCGGATGGGACCATCCGCGGCTGGACGAGCGGGACCTGGAAACCGCCGTGAAGCTCCTGGTCGCCGCGGCGGTACGGGAGGGCGGGCGCCGGGTCAGCCTGCACCTCGCCGACCAGTCGGACAAGATCCTGGTGGTCGCGCTCAGCCACCAGCCCGGCGCCGCGCCCGAGGGGGAGGTGTTCGCCGGTCTCCAGGTCCTCGCGAGCCTCGACAGCTGCGGAGACGACCTCGCGGAGGACGGCCGCCGGCTGTGGGCCCTCCTCGACACGGCCCCACGGCGGCCCCGCAGGGCCCCGCGAGTGGCCTAGGGCCCGATCCGAAACACAGGCCCTGGGCCTGTCGTCAAAGTGGCGGGAGCCGCCGGTGCAGGAGGCAGAATTCGTTGCCTTCCGGGTCGGCCAGGACGTGCCAGTTCTCGGTGCCGGTCTGGCCGATGTCGACGGGCGTGGCGCCGAGGGCGAGCAGTCGCTCCAGCTCGGCGTCCTGGTCGCGGTCGGTGGCGTTGACGTCGATGTGCAGCCGGAGCTTCCCGGTCCGCGGTCCGCCGCCGGGGCTGAGGATCAGGGTGGGCTGCGGACCGCCGAAGCCGGCGCCGGGCGGCCCGATCTCGATGCCCCCGTCCTCTTCCCGGCCGAGTTCGACGTAGCCGAGGACCTCGCTCCAGAACGTTGCGAGCCGCTGGGGCTCGGCGCAGTCGATGACCAGCTCACTGATGCGGCATGCCATGGCCGGCAGTGTACGCACTACACGGCCACGGGATCGGGGTCCGGATCCGGTGCTTCCCAGGGCGGCGCCACGGCCAGCTCGGTCCAGGCCGCCAGGGCGTCGCCGTCGATGCAGACGATGCCGCAGGCGGCGGCGTATTCGAGGGCCGGCTCGGTGAAGGAGCTGGTGGTGACGACGACGGCCACATCGGCGTCGTGGACCGCGAAGCACGTTCCGCCGAAACGCTGGAGGTCCTGCGAGCCGACCCGGTTGTCCTCGCAGTAGTGCTTGCACTGCAGCACGACCCGGAGCCCGCCCGGGGTCGTGGCGAGGACATCGGCGCCCAAGTCTCCCGCGCCTCCGACGACTTCCACCGGGGTGCAGCCGTCGCGCACGCAGAGCGCGGCGATGGTGTGCTCGAAGCCGTCGGCGTCCACCGCGGCATGGTCCAGCGCGGTGGCTCCCAGGTCCGGCAGGTCCGGCAGGCCCGATCCGTCCGGTGCGGCCGTCTCCGGCCACGGGGCCGGGCCGGGAGGCCCGGCGGGACGCCGCCGGGCGGGAGCCACGCTCCAGCCGGCGAGCGCCACCGCGCTCAGGAGGAACGCCGCCAGGACGACGGGCACGACCGGAAGCCGCGTCCCTGACGCTCCGACGGCCTTGACGAAGGTGACCAGGCCACCCACGACGACCCCGGCGAGCCCGATGGCGAGCACCACGTCCCGCCCGATCGGTGTGCCGCGCCGTCGAGCCCGGTTTCCGCCTGCCTTCGGTATCGCCATGGGGGAACCCTCCCGGTCGTTGCCCGCCGTACGTTCGGCAGCCGCCTTCCCCGTCCGGGACGGATCATGAGCCGCCGCCGGGCGGGAGTACGGTCGGCGTCGCCCGGGGCGGGCGGGGCTCAGGCGCCTTGCGTCAGGACGGTGTTGACCAGCCGGAGTTGGTCCTCGGTGAGGTACGGATCCTGTAACTCCACCAGCTTGCCGTCGATGTGGACGGAGTAACGGAAGCCGTCCGCGACCGGATCCTGACCGCCGGGACCCTCGCTGCTCAGCACGCGCTCGGCCAGCCGCTCCAGTTCGGTGCCGTCGGGCCGGCACAGCGTGTCGAGGGAACGGCTCCGTTCCCCGCCCGCGAACCCGCCGGTGCGTATGACGGTGATCAGCATCGTGAGACTCCTTGGGGCAGAGCGCCGCCCCTTCGGCCGTCCGGTCGGGCCGGGCCGAGGGAGCGCCGCGTGGATGGGTGCTCACCCGGACACGGGTGAGCACCCATCGTCTGCCCCCGAAAACGACGCGTGTGCCCCCTCGCGCCGGAGCCGTCCGGAGATGACCGGAAACCGCTGCCGGGCGCCGGAGCCGGCGCCCGGCGCCGGGTTCAGCCGCGGGGCAGGCGGGCGGCGGTGTCGAGGTAGAAGGAGTCGATGCTCTGGACTGCCCTCTCGAACTCTTCGAGGTTGACGGGTTTGGTGACGTAGGCGTTGGCGCGGCGGTGGTAGGCGCCCGAGATGTCCTCGGGTGCGGACGAGGTGGTGAGGACCACGACGGGGATGGTCCGCAGGGTCTCGTCGTTCTTCAGGATCTGGAGGAGATCGCGGCCGTTCATCCGGGGCATGTTGAGGTCGAGGACGATCAGGTCGGGACGGGTGCTCCCGGGGGTGCGCAAGTGCTCCAGCGCGGCGACTCCGTCGGTGACCCGGATCAGGTTGCGGGACCCGCGCTCGGAGAGCGCCTCCTCGATGAGCATGGCGTCGGCCGCGTCGTCGTCGACGAGCAGGACGTCGTAGGTGAGGGCGGGGGCGCTCGTCATCTGATGCTCCGTGGGGTGTCGGGGAGGTGGTGCCCGGCATACCTGGCACTCTGGGCTCTCGGCGGGACCGCGACAACAATCGTTGTCCGGGGGCGCTCTACAGTATGCAGGCCGCATCATGTTCGGGAGCGGCAGCGACAGCGGAGGGCGTAAGAGATGACCGGCGAAGAGGGGCTGCCGGGCCCCGGGGCCCCGTCCGGGTGGACGACCCGGCGGTGGCTCCGGGTGGGCGTGGCCGTGTCCTTGGTGGTCCTGACCCTGCTCGGTGTGACGGGAGCCTGGGTCCTGGCCCGGACGACCGCCATCAGCCGGGGCCTGGTGGACGTGAAGTCTCCCGCCCTGACCACCTCGATCCGCCTGGAATCGGCGCTGCTCAATCAGGAGACCGGAATCCGCGGCTACGGACTCACCGGCAACGCGCAGTTCCTGGTCCCCTACCAGCAGGGCCTCACCGACCAGGGGGCGTTCACCGCCCGGCTCGCCGAACTGCTCCACGACGACCCCGGCGGGCTGCGGGACGTACAGGCCGTCGAGGACACGGCGGAAGCCTGGCAGGAGCGGATCGCCCGGCCCATCGCCGCCACCACGCCCGGGGCGGCCCCGGCGCTGGCCGCCGAGCGCGCCGCGGAGGGCAAGACCGCGTTCGACGCCGTGCGCGCCGCGCTGGCCGAGCAGCAGCGGGAACTCCAGGCCGACCGCGCCGACGCCAGGGACGACCTGGCGGCCACCATGCGGCTGCGGAACTGGATCTTCGGCGTGGTCGCGCTGGTCATCCTCGCCCTCGCCGTGCTGGTCTTCGAGGGGCTGCGCCGCGGCATCACCACGCCGCTGGCACAGCTCGGCGCGGACGTCCGCAAGGTTTCCGCCGGCGACTTCGAGCACCCCGTCACCCCGGCCGGCCCCGCGGACCTGCGCCGGCTCGGCGCGGAGATCGACTCCATGCGCGAACGGCTCGTTCGCGAAGCCGCGTTCATCGAGGAGTCGCGCATGCGCCTCGACGAGCAGGCCGCCGACCTCAAGCGGTCCAACGCCGAGCTGGAGCAGTTCGCCTACGTGGCCTCCCACGACCTCCAGGAGCCGCTGCGCAAGGTCTCCAGCTTCACCCAGCTCCTTCAGCGCCGCTACGGGGGACAGCTCGATGCCCGGGCGGACCAGTACATCGAGTACGCGGTCGACGGCGCGAACCGCATGCAGACCCTCATCAACGACCTCCTCGACTTCTCCCGGGTGGGCCGCGTCCACCACACGCACGAGAAGATCGACCTCGACTCGGTGATGGAGCGGACCCTCTCCGCCCTCAGCGTCGGCATCGAGGAAGCCGGAGCGGTGATCACCCACGACGAGCTGCCGACCCTGGTCGCCGACCCCACGCAGATGGGGATGCTCTGGCAGAACCTGATCGGCAACGCCGTGAAGTTCCGCCGCCCCGACGAGAGGCCGGAGATCCACGTGTCGGCCGAACGGGAGGGCGAGCTGTGGCGGTTCGCCGTCACCGACAACGGCATCGGCATCGCCCCCGAGTACGCGGAGAAGGTGTTCGTGATCTTCCAGCGTCTGCACACCAAGGACGCCTACCACGGCAGCGGGATCGGACTGGCGATGTGCAAGAAGATCGTCGAGTTCCACGGCGGCACCATCGCGATCGACCCCGCCCACACCGACGGCACCCGCATCACCTTCACCCTCGCCGCCGCACCGCCCGAGACCGCGGGCCACCGCGCGGCACCGGCGGGGCCGGCCCTCGACGGCGGGGAGCGGGAGTCGTGAGCGAGCCGACCCCCCTGCCGGTCGAGCCGACGTACCGCGTGCTGCTGGTCGAGGACGACGCGGCCGACGCCCTCCTGGTCGAGGAGCTGCTGTACGACACCGGACTGCGGTTCGAGCTGACCTCGGCCACGACCCTGGCCCAGGCCCGACGCGAACTCGCCCACCGCCAGGTCGACTGCATCCTCCTGGACCTGCACCTGCCCGACCTCTCGGGGACCAACGGCGTCACCACCGTCCGCGACCTGGCCCCGCACACCGCGGTGATCGTCCTGACCGGCCTGTCCGAGCAGCGGGCGGGCTCCGACGCCATGGCTGCCGGAGCCCAGGACTACCTGGTCAAGGGCAAGGTCGACGCGGACCTGCTGCGCCGCACGGTGCGCTACGCCGTCTACCGCAGCCACACCGAACGCGCGAGCGCCGAAGCCCAGGCCGCCCGCCTGCGGGCCGAGGAGAACGCCCGCCTGGAACGCGGGCTGTTGCCCCAGCCGATGCTCGACACCAGCACGGTCACCGTCACCACCCGCTACCTGCCCGGGCGTGAACAGGCCCTGCTCGGAGGCGATTTCCTCGATGTCGTCGAAGGCGACGACGGGCTGCTCCACGCCGTGGTCGGCGACGTCAGCGGACACGGCCCCGACGCCGCCGCCCTCGGCGTCTGCCTGCGCATCGCCTGGCGGTCCCTGGTCCTCGGCGGACACCGCGGCCCCGACCTGCTGCACCTCCTGGAGCGCATCCTGGTCGCCGAACGCGGCCCGCAGTTCCTGTTCGCCACCTGCGCCCTGCTCACCCTCGACCAGGCGGGGGGCACCGCCACCGTGTACCTGGCCGGCCACGACACCCCCCTGATCACCACCGCGGAGGGAACCCGGGAGGCGGTCGCGGCCCATGGCATCGCGCTCGGGATCGCCCCGGAGGTGCGTTCCTGGCCGGCCACCGTGATCCCGCTGCCGCCGACCGGGGCCCTGACCCTCTACACCGACGGGCTCACCGAAGGGCACAGCGGGGCGACGGGCGGCGAACGCCTCGGCGTCGAAGGGCTGCTGGCGCTGATCGAGCGGCTGCCGCCGTCCGACCCGGGCGCCCACATCGACCTCCTCATCAAGGAGACCCGCGCCCGGAACGCCGGCCGCCACACCGACGACCTCGCCGTCCTGCGGCTGGACTGGAACGGCCGGCCGCCGACGGCCTGACCGCGCCGTCAGCAGGGCGGCGGGTGACCGGTCCGTCGTGGCACCGTCCGTCGTGGGACCGGTCCGTCGTGGGACCGGTCCGTCGTGGGACCTGAACATCTTCACAGGATCACGGACCGTCACGGCCGCCCGCTCGGGCGGCGCGGACGATCATGCCGATGCCGGACCGGCCGTGGGCGTCGGCCGCGCCGGGGCGCGGGGGCGAGCGGTTGTTTCCCGTCGCGGGAAAGGGTCTTCTCCGGCCACTGACGGCAGGCCTTCGCCGGCTCGGGCGGAACGCGGTGGCCGACGCCCGCTGTCCTGTTCCGCGCCTCCTTCACGGCGCGAACCTGCTGTTTTGGTAAATGATCAAGGCGTTCATCCGCGTCGGCGCGGCTGGTGCGGCTCCCGCGCCGCGGGGCGGGCAAGGTCAATACGGGCCAACCCGTTTTCGTTATCGCCCTCGTCGAATCCGACCGTCGAGCGGCGACGCGACCTCGTACGGCCTTCAATGTTTTCGGATGCGACCGGCCACGTGTTCGTCACCCGATGGAAGTTGTCCGCGAGACACCAGGGGTCCATGAGGCATCGGCCTTACTCACGCGGACCTCGGAAGTCAAGCCTGGTCTCGCCAAACGTGCTCAAGTTAGAGTGCGTTCACCGAGGATTCGAGGGGGGTGCTCAGTCGTGGCTGAAATCTCAGCGGGGACCGCGCCTGCCATCCGAGCGGGTTGCTTAGCTGACGGTAACGACGAGAGCAAAGAGAATATGCAACCAGACTTCGAGCAGCGCCTGATTTCTGCGATCCAGCCCATCAGGCACTTCTTTCTCGCCCAGTGCATAGAGTTCGCCATGTCGAGCGGTCTGTTAACCCGGCTGGGCGAGCCCTCGCCGACCGACGTCGACGGCCTGGCCAAGGACCTGAACCTCCACCCCGAGCGGCTCACCGGCCTGCTGCGCTACCTGGAGGGCGAGGGGATCGTCACCGACTCCGAGGGCGTGCCGGCCATCACCGCCAAGGGCCGCGAACTCCTTGAGTTCCGCCCCTGGTACGAGCTCCTCATCGGCGGGTACGGCGCCACCCTGCGGGAACTTCCCGAGGTCATGGCCGACCGGAAGCGGTTCGCCTCGCGCAACGGCACCATGGTCGGCCTCGGCAGCTGCGGCATGAGCCGCTTCGATGCCGTTCCCCTGGTCAAGCGGCTGATCACCCGCCTTCCCGAGCCGCCCAGCGCCCTGGTCGACCTCGGATGCGGGGACGGCACCTTCCTCCTCGACCTCTGCGAGGACGGCAGCCCGGGCATCGGCGTGGACCCGACCGCCGGCAGCATCGACAACGCGCGCCGCGCCGCGGCCGAGCGCGGCATGTCCGACCAGGTCCGGTTCGTGAACGCGACCGCCGAGGACTACATGGCGCAGGTCAAGGCCGAAGCGGTGGGCGCCCCCTGCTTCGTCACGGCGTTCTCGCTCCAGGAGGTCCTGGAACAGCAGGGCCGCGGCGCCACCGTCGAGGTGGTGCGCACCGCGCTGGCCAGCGCGCCCGGAGCGCACCTCGCGATCGTCGAGGTGGACCACCGCCCCCTGGACCCGGCCGTCCTGCGGCACGGCCTGGGCAACGCGTACTACAACCCCTACTACTTCCTGCACCGGATCACGGAGCAGCGCCTGGAGACGCGGGTCTTCTGGGAAGAGCTGATCGCGGAGGCCGGGGGTGATGTCGTGGCATGTCTGACGACCGCGCCCGAGGTCGACTCGACCGGCCTCGAACTGGGATTTCTGGTACGTGGCCACTAGTACCGGAAAGGAAAGGGTAGGAGACGTGCCCTCGGGGTTGTGGCGGCACCGGGATTTCCGGAACCTATGGCTCGGCCAGACGTCCTCCATGTTCGCGGCGCACATGGTGGCGGTCATTTTCCCGCTGCTCGCGTCCGTTTCCCTGGATGCCTCCCTCTTCGAGATGGGGTTGCTTTCGGCCGCTGGTTATGTGCCCTATATCGGGGTCAGTCTCTTTGCCGGAGTGTGGCTGGACCGGAAACCGAAGCGGGCCATTATCGTCCTGTGCGACATTGCCCGCGCACTTCTTCTGCTCGCCATCCCGATCGCCTGGTGGCTCGACCTTCTGAGTGTGCCCACCCTGCTCGTCGTGGCATTGCTCGTCGGCTGCTTCAGCGTCGTCGCCGATGTGGGCAGTGCCTCCATCCTTCCCGCACTCGTCGAGCGTGACGACCTCATCGAGGGCAACAGCAAACTGGAATTGAGCGCCTCCTCGGCGAGCATCGCGGGAAGCGCGCTCGGCGGCGGAATCTTCCAGCTGCTCGCCGGGCCCGTCTCGATGCTGATCAACACGGTGCTCTTCGCCCTCTCGGCCTTCTTCACCGCGCTCATCCGCGGCGAGCGCAAAGGAGCCGAGGGCAGTGACGGGACCCAGGGAACCGAGGGGAGCGAGGAAGGCGCCGAGGCGGGTCAGTCCATCTGGCGCGACATGGCCGACGGCGTCGCGTTCGTCACCGGCCACGTCACGGTGCGGACCCTGGTCCTGACCACGCTCATCATCAACTTCTTCATGGCGATCGCCGAGCCCGTGGCACTGGTCTTCGTGACCCGCACCCTCGACATCCCCCCGTACACCGTGGGCCTGATCCTGGCCGCGTCGGGCGCCGGGGCGCTCGTCGGAGCCGTCATCGCGGCGCCGATGAGCCGCCTGCTCCCGCTCGGCCGGCTGCTCGTCCTGACGGCCACCCTCACGGGTGTCGCCTCGCTGCTGACCCCGCTGGCCACGCTGGTTCCGGCACCCGCGGCGGTGGCCCTGATGGTCGCCATGTACGTCCTGGACGCGGCGATGATCGTGGTCTACAACATCAACGTCCGCAGCTACCGGTCGGCCATCACGCCGGACGAGATGCAGGGCCGGATGAACGCGACCAACCGGATGGCCGGGATGGGCGTCATGCCCATCGGCGCCGTCCTGGGCGGGCTGCTCGGCACCGCGGTGGGCACGCTGCCCGCACTGGTCCTGGCCTCCCTGGGAACGCTGCTCGCGCCCCTGGTGCTGGCGTGCTCGCACGTACGCACCGTCAAGCGCGTCCCCGTCCCGCAGCCGGAAGCGGAGCCCACGGCATGACCGGGCGACTGAGCGGACGGGTCACCGAGGACCCGAGCGCACTGGTCCGGGAACTGGTCCTCGATCCGCAGTTCCGGTACGAGGCCCGGACCCTGCTGCCCTGGTACCTGGCGATCGAGAAGTCGCTCGTGGCCGAGTACCTGCGGATGGGGCTGATCGGAGCCGGGCAGGCGCGCACGCTCGGGCGCCTCCTGGACGGCGTCACCCCCGAAGTGATCGAGCGGGGGCGGCAGCAGAGCCTCTCCGACATCGCCCTCGCGGTGGAGCGGAGCGTCACGGAACGGCTGGAGGAGCCCGTCCCCGTCTGGCACGCCGACCGCAGCAGGAACGACCTCCAGGCCTGCGCCCAGGTGATGTTCGCCAAACAGCGGCTCCAGGAGGTCGCGGCCGGTCTGCACGTCCTCGCCGGCGCCGCCCAGCGGCTCGCCGAGCGGTCCGCGGACGTGCTCATGCCGGGGTACACGCACTTCCAGTCGGCCCAGGTCATCAGCGCGGGCTTCTACTTCGCCGCCCTGAGCGACCGGCTGCTGCGCCGTTCCCGGCGCATGCTGCAGGCGCACGACCTGATCGACGCGTGCCCGCTCGGCGCCGGCGCCATGTCCGGGCAGGAGCTGCCCTGGGACCGGGACCGGCTGGCCGCCCTCCTCGGCTTCGACCGCGCGGAGCCCCTCGCGCTCAACGCCGTCGCCTCCCGGGAGTGGGCGGCCGAGGTCACCTCCGAACTCAGCCTCCTCGGCGGCACGTTGAGCCGCTTCTGCACCGACCTGCTGATGTGGGCCGGCAGCGAGCACGGGTTCATCGACCTGCCCGACGCGCTCTCCGGCATCTCCGCGGCCATGCCGCAGAAGAAGAACTTCCCGATCCTGGAACGCATCCGCGGCAAGACGGCCCATCTGGCCGCCTTCCACATCGATGTGATGCTCGGCCAGCGCAACACGCCCTACAGCAACCTCGTGGAGGTGTCCAAGGAAGCCGGCGCCCACGTGGCCGAGGCCTTCGACACCTGCCACGACGTGCTCCGGCTGCTGACGGCCGTCCTCGAAAACCTCGTCCTGCGGGAGGACCGGCTCCTCGGGGCCTGCGAGAAGGAGTACTTCGGCGGGTTCACCCTGGCCAACCAGCTCACGCTGCACCACGGCGTCGCATGGCGCACGGCCCAGGTGATCGCCGGCGGCTACGTACTGGCCGGAGTACGGGCCGGACGCACGCCCAAGGACAGCGCACCGCAGGTCCTTCGAGACCTCGCCGCGGAGCACGGACACGTCATCGAGGACGCCGAAGCCCTCCTCGCGGACGCGTTCGACGTCCGGCGCGCGCTGCCGAGGATGCGGTCCTCCGGATCCGCGAACCCCGACCACGTACGGGCCGCCCTGGCCGGACAGGAGCAGGACGAGAAGGGCCTCGCCGACGCGTGGGAGCGGCGCGCGGCGGTCGTACGGCAGGCGTTGGACGGCACGGACCGTGCACTGGGTCTCGGCGCCGATGCGGAGTGAGCGCATGCGGGGGAACACAGTGGACCAGCGGACGGCACGCCTCCCCGTGCCCACCACATGGCCGGCGGCGGCCGCCGGAGCGCCGGGCCCCTGGGCGGTCGGCAGCGGCTGGGCCGTAGGAACCTTCGGCGAACTGCTCCAGGGCGTCCTCCCGGACGACCGGCACTTCCTCGTGACGCTGCCGATCACCACCGGCTCCAAAGCGACGTTCCACTACTGCGACGGCGCCACGGGCATCACCGTGGACGCCGCGCGCAAGCGCAAATCGGCGCGGGTCGCCGCGCTGGCACTGGAGGCGCTCGGCCACCCGGGCGGCGGCGAACTCGTACTCGACAGCGAACTGCCCGAGGGCAAGGGGCTGGCGAGCTCGTCCGCGGACCTGGTGGCCTCGGTACGCGCCGTGGCGGACGCCTTCGGGACGGCCTTTCCCACCGCCACCGTCGAGTCCCTGCTGCGCGAGGTGGAACCCTCCGACGGGGTCATGCACGACGAGATCGTGGCCTTCCTGCACCGCGAGGTACGGCTGCACAGCCGCCTCGGCCACCTGCCCCGGCTGGTGGTCGTCGGCTACGACGAAGGCGGCCAGGTCGACACCGTCACCTACAACCGCAGGCCCGCCCCCGTCGACGCCGAAACCCGGGCGGAATACGCCGCGCTGCTCGACCGGCTGACCGGCGCGGTCGCCGAGGAGGACCTGCGCACGGTGGGCGGCGTGGCCACCCGCAGCGCCGAACTCCACGCCCGGCAGCGGCCGCGCGCCGCACTCGCACCCCTGCTGGAGGCCTGCGCGGAAGCGGACGGACTCGGCGTGGTCGTCGCGCACAGCGGAACCGTGCTCGGCGTCCTCTTCGCCGGTGACGACCCCGAACTGGACCGCAAGACCTCCCACGTACAAGCCCGATGCGCGCGCCTCGGCGGGCCCAGCACCATCTACCACTACGCGCCCGGCCCGTCCGCGCGGCGCGACGCCACCGAGGGGAACGGCGATGTTCTTTGATGCCATGCACGACTCCATCGGGTCGACGCCGCTGATACGGCTGCGGCTGGACGCACCCCCCGGTGTAGAGGTGTGCGCCAAGCTGGAAATGCACAACCCGTTCGCCATGAAGGACCGGGTGGCCCGGCACATGCTCCTGGAAGCCCGGCGCCTCGGCGTACTGCGGCCCGGCGCGCCGGTGATCGAGAGCTCCTCGGGCACCATGGCGCTCGGCATCGCCCTCGTCGGCCGCTCCCTCGGACACCCGGTGCACATCGTCACCGACCCCCGTATCGACCCCATCACCCTCGCCAAGCTGCGCGCGCTGGGCTGCGAGGTCCACGTCGTGGAGCGCATGTCGAGCCACGGCTGGCAGAGCGCGCGCCTCGAACGCCTGGAGCAGCTCCGCGCGGACCTGCCGGGCGCCTTCTGGCCACAGCAGTACAGCAACCCCGACAACCCCGGGGCCTACCGGGCGCTCGCCCAGGAACTGGTCACGGACCTCGGCACCGTCGACGTACTGGTCGGGGCCGTGGGCAGCGGCGGCTCGCTCTGCGGCACGGCGCGCGCCCTGCGCCGCCACAACCCGGACCTGTACGTCGTCGGCGTGGACTGCGTCGGCAGCGCGCTGTTCGCCCAGCCGGACCGGCCGGGCCGACTGCAGAGCGGGCTGGGCAACAGCCTCCAGCCGGCCAACCTCGACGCCTCGCTCCTGGACGAGGTGCACTGGCTCAACGACCACGAGGCGTTCGCGGCCACCCACGACCTCGCCCGGGAGCAGCAGATCTTCGCGGGGAACACCTCGGGCTCCGTCTACCAGGTGCTGCGGTTCCTCGCCGCGCACGGCGAGCCCGGCCGCCGCATCGTGGGGATCTTCCCGGACCGCGGCGACCGGTACGCCGACACCGTCTACAGCCAGGACCACTGGGACGAACACCGGCTGTCGGACCTGGAACTCGCGCCCCGGCCGCGCGAGGTGGTCTACGGCACCGAGGTCCATTCCTGGTCCCGGGCCTCGCTCCACGAGGTCCGCCCGGTCCGCCGGACGCTGCTCTTCGTCGAGTCGAACACGACCGGTACGGGCATGGCGGCCCTGCGGCTGGCCCGCGAGCTGGACTTCACGCCGGTGCTCCTGACCGGCGAGCCCACCCGGTACACCGGCCTCGACGACACCGGCGCCGAGGTGGTCGTCTGCGACACCAACTCCTTGCCCGCCCTGAGGGAGGCGGTCCAGGCCCGCTTCCGCGCCCAGGAGATCGCCGGGATCACGACGACCAGCGACTTCTACGTGCCCACCGTGGCCGAGCTGGCGACCTGGCTGGGCGCCCCGGGCAACCCGGCCGAGGCCATGCGGACCTGCCGCGACAAGGCGAAGCTACGGGAGACGCTGGCCCGGGCGGGAGTGCGCCAGCCCCGGTTCGTGGTCGTACGGGACGCCGCCGCCGGGGTGACCGCCGCCGCGAAGGTCGGTCTCCCGTGCGTCGTGAAGCCCGTCGACGACTCCGGCTCCACGAACGTGCTGCGCTGTACGAGCGCGGAAGAGGTCAGCGCGCACGTCGCGCACATCCTCGCCCGGACGGTCAACGCGCGCGGACTGCCCACCGCCGGCGCGGCGCTGGTCGAGGAACTCGCCGACGGTCCCGAGTACAGCGTCGAGACGTTCAGCGTCGAGGGCCGCCACCACTGCGTCGGCATCACCGCCAAATCGGTCACGGGTACGCCCTACTTCGTCGAGCACCAGCACCTCTTCCCCGCGCCGGTGTCCCAGGCCGTCGCCGAGGAACTGGCGCGCACGGCGCGGGCGGCGCTGACGGCCGCGGGAGTGCGGTCGGGCCCGACGCACACGGAACTGCGGCTCGTGGCGGACGGCCCCGTGATCATCGAGGTGAACCCCCGGCTGGCCGGCGGCATGATCCCCGAGATGATCCGGCTGGCCACGGGCACCGGGCTGCTGGAGCAGCAGGTGCGCGCCGCGACGGGCCAGGAACCCCTCCTGGAGCCGGAGTTCAGCCGGCAGGGAGGCATCCGGTTCCTCATCGCCGAACGGGCCGGACGCGTCCTCGCGATCGAGGGGGCCGACCGGGCCGCCGCGGTGGCCGGCGTGGACCGGGTGACGGTGACGGTACGGCCGGGCGCCGAGGTGCGCCCCGCCCAGGACGCCTACGGGCGACTCGGATACATCATCGCGACGTCCGAGCGGCCCGAGGAGATCGAGGACGTACTCGACGCGGCCGAGCGGGAGATCCGCTTCGTGTACGAGGACGCGCAGCAGCCCACACGGGCCGGGAACCGGTGAAGGGGACGGGTGTGAAGCGGGAGGACGAGGTGCGGGACGACCTCTACCGAGTCGTCGGCAACGACGAGGAGCAGTACTCGATCTGGCCGGCGGACCGGCCCCTGCCGGCGGGCTGGCACGCCCGCGGCAAGAGCGGCACCAAGGACGAGTGCCTGAGCCGCATCGCCGAGGTGTGGACCGACATGCGTCCGCTCAGCCTGCGCACGGGCCACGGCCAGTGAACGCCACAGCGGAAAGGAAGAACAGGTGACGGCTCCGGAGTTGTCGGCCCTGCAACGGCGCTTGAACATCGCCGAGTCCCGTCCGGGCGAGGACTGGCTGGTCCTCGTCGAAAACGTACCGGAGTGGCCCGAAGGGGCGAGGCCCCCGGCCGAGGCGCCCCACGCGGCACACGCCGGCGCGCCGTTCTCCTACGAAGCCTCCCAGGGACACCCGAGACTGACGGAAGCGCTGGTGAAGCGGGAGCACGAGGTCTCCGCGAGCCGGCTGGCCGACGAGTCCCACATCCTGGTCACCGCCGGCGGCATGCACGCCATCGGCCTGCTGCTGCGTGACCTCGCAGGCCAGGGCTACCGCAAGGCGGTGCACGCCACCCCCGTCTTCTGCGGCGTGCGCGACAGCATGCGCGCCGCCGGGATACGCGACAAGGCGCTCCCGCTGACCGGTACCTCGGACGACCTGGCGCTCCTGCGGAGCGAGTGCACCGAGCCGACCGTCGTGTACGTCAACCTGCCGCACAACCCGACCGGTGAGGTGCTGCGGCCCGAGTACCTCGACGTCCTGGCCACCCTCGCCGCGCGCCCCGACGTCCACGTCGTGTACGACGCCGTGTACGACTCCTTCGACTTCGGCCCCGACCGCTGCCCGACACCGGTGGACCTCGCCGTCGCGGAACCCGGACTGACGATCGTCAACTCCGTGTCGAAGAACTACGGGCGTCCCGGGGACCGGATCGGCTGGATCGTGGCGGCCGAGGAGAACATCCGGCGCCTGGTGCCGCGCCTCGAATGGGAAGCGGTCTCCATCAACGGACGCGCCCAGCTCGACGCCGTGGCCGCGATCAGCCGCGGCAACACCGAGCTGGTCGAGGCGGTCAGGGCGGGGCGGGCCGCCTACCTCACCCACTCCCGCGGTCTGGCGGCGGCCGGCCCCCTGCCGCTCGGCGGCACCCAGCTCTGGCTCGACCTGGGGGTCCAGGACATCGAGCGGTTCGCCGACTTCGCGCTGGAGCGCCACCACCTGGTGCTCACGACCTCGGCGAACTACGCCCCCGTGCTGCCGGGCCGGATCCGCTTCCCCACGGGCATCCCGGCGCAGCGGATGAGGCGCGGCCTGACGGCGATCCATCAGGCCCTGGAGGACTGGGAGACGTACGACGGAAAGGGAACGGGCGACCATGGCGACAGCCGTTGACGGCCTCGGCGGTACGGAGCGGCACTGGCGCGGCGTCTTCGCGGGAACGGAGACCCTGGAGCGGCTGTTCCCGGCCGCGACCGATGCCGAGCCGCGGACGTCCCACCCCCTGAGCACCGGCGCCCGGCTCGCGGCCGCCGCGCGGCGCTGGGGCGTCGGCCCCGACACGCTCGTCGGGGCCGCCTGGGCGGTGGCGCTCGCGCTCCGGTCGGGCCGCGACGACGTGGTGTACGGCCATGCCGCGGCGGGCGTGGGCCCCGCCCCCCTGCGGGTACGGCTCGACTGCGGCCGGCCGGTGTCCGACTGGCTGCGGGAACTGCGCGCCCAGTGGGAGGACGCGGCCGCGCACCTCGACGTGGAGCCCGACGAGATCCGGCGCTGGATCGTCGGCGACAGCGGAGGCGAGCTGTTCGACAGCACCGTCTCCTTCGGCCCCGGCGGCGCCGCCTCGGGGGTGGAGCTGTACGCCGACCCCGGGCCCGAACCGCGCCTCGCCCTGCGCGCCGCGCCGGAAGCGCTGTCGGCCCCGGAGGCCGCAGAACTGCTCGCCGTACTCGACCGGGCCCTGAGCCGGCTGACCGCGGAGCCCGAACCGCTGGTCGGCGATCTGGTCGCCGCCGCGAGCGGGGTCGTCCCCCTCGCGCGGACGGCCGGAACGCGCCCCGGCCCGGCGGGCGACGCGCTGATGTCCTCCGGGACGCGCGAGGCCCTGCTGGCCGGCGTGTGCCGGGGCGACGACGAGGAGGCCGAGGAGTTCGTCTCCGTACAGGAGATGTTCGAGGCCGTGGTGCGCGAGCGGCCCGACGCGGTCGCCGTAGAGGCCCCGGACGGCGAGCTGACGTTCGCCGAGCTGGACGCGGCGGCCCGCTCGCTCGCCCTGCGGCTGCGCGAGCACGGTGCGGGCCCGGAGACCACCGTGGCCGTCGTGTGCGAGCGCACCGGGGAGCTGGTGGCCGCGATGCTGGGGATCTGGGCGGCGGGCGCGGCCTTCCTCCTGATCGACCCGGCCGAACCCGAGCTGCGCACGGCCGAGAAGTACGCCCTGGCCGGGGTCCGCCTCATCGTCGCCGACGCCACGCACGCGCGCACGGCGGAGCGTACGGGCCTGCCCGTCGTCCCGGTCACCTCCGACGCGCCGACCGCGCCGGGGGAGGGCGCACCGTACGCGCGGCCGCTGCCCCGGCACCTGGCGTACGCGGTCTTCACCTCGGGCTCGACGGGCAACCCGAAGGGCGTACTGATCGACCACCTGGGCCTCGCCGAGCACATCCGCACCCAACTCGCCCCCGTGTACCGCCGGGTGAGCCCCGACGGCGCCGGCCTGCGCGTCGGCGGGGCGGCGCCGGTGACCTTCGACTCCTTCATCGACCAGGTACTGCCCATGATCGGCCTGGGACACCGGCTCGTGCTCTTCGACGAGATGCAGCGGCGGGACCCCGGCAGCTTCCTGTTCCGCACCCCCGGCAGCGAGCTCGACGTCGTGGACTGCTCGCCCTCCCAGCTGTCGCTGCTCGTCGAATTCGGGCTGCTGGGGACCCCGCTGAAACTCGTGGTCTTCGGGGGCGAGAAACCGGGCCGGGACCTCTGGCGGTCGCTGCGCGCCGCGGACGTGAGCGCCGTCAGCATCTACGGCGCCACCGAGTGCTCCATCGGCTCCGTCGAGGCCGACGTCCACCGCGACGAGCAGGTGTGCCTCGGCCGCCCGGCCGGGTCCGGCGTGGTGTACGTCCTGTCACCGGACCAGCGGCTGCTGCCCCCCGGGCTGACCGGCGAGATCTACCTGGCCGGTCCCGGCGTCGGGCGCGGCTACGCCGGCGACCCCGCGCACACGGCCCGCGCCTTCCTGCCCGACCCCTTCTCCGGCGTGCCCGGCGCCCGGATGTACCGCACGGGCGACCTCGGCAGGGTCGCGCCCGACGGGCGCCTGGTGTTCCTCGGCCGGGTGGACGACCAGCTGAAGATCAGCGGCTACCGCATCGAACCGGCCGAGATCGAAGCGGCCCTGGACGCGGTGTCCGGCGTCCGGCGCTCCGCCGTGCTGCCGGTACGGTCCGCGGGCGCGGACCAGCTCGTCGGCTTCGTCGAATGCGGGGCGGACTTCGACGCGGAGCGCGCGAAGAAGGAACTCGCGGCCCGGCTGCCCTCGTACATGGTGCCCAAGCGCCTGGTGCCCCTGGACTCACTGCCGTTGACGCACAACGGGAAAGTCGACCGCAAACGGCTCGCCGAGAGGGGAGACGCCCCCGCGGCCGGAGCGTGACCGCCGCGGCGCACGCGTTGTCCTTCGAGTTCTCCTAGGGATGGATCCACGTGAGTGAACTGGTGAAACGCCTCAGCGAGTCCGACAACCCGGTCGTGCTCGGCGACGCGGGCCTCTCCGGCGCCGAACTGTACGCCCGCATCACCCGGCTTCGGACGGTGCCGCTGACCTTCCCCGGCACCCGGGGCGGCACCACCCTCGACCTCGCGGTCGACGCCGGCCGCACCGTCCTCGACACCGCCGACTTCACGGCGGGCACGGGCCGGCTGCACATCGAGGGGACCCTGACGCTGAACCGCGTCCCCGTCCGCTGCACCGCGGACATCGACCTGGCCTCCCGCGCGGGGACCGGGCGGATGTCCGACGCCCGCCAGGCCCGACAGGAGACCGCGTGAGCAGCATGACCGCCGAAGCCGTACGGGCGCGGATGACGGCCCTCTTCCGGGACGTCCTCGAACAGCCGGAGCTGGCGGCCGACGGCGACTTCTTCGACCACGGCGACTCACTGCTCGCCGCGCGCCTCATCATGCGGGTGCGCGTCGAGTTCGGACAGGAAGTCCCGCTCGCCTGGATCTTCGAGGGCCGGACCGCGGCCGCCCTCGCCGACCGGCTGACCGGCTCCGACACGGAGCTCCCGCGGGCCGCTGCGCCCCCGCCGATCCCGCGGGCCGACGGGCAGCGCCCCCTACGGCTGTCGCACGCGCAGGAGCGGCTGTGGTTCCTGAACCAGCTCGACCCCGACGACCCCGCCTACAACGAACCGCTCGTCTACCGCGTACGGGGACCGCTGGACACGACGGCGCTGCGCACCGCGCTCCGGCGGGTGGTCGACCGGCACGAGGCGCTGCGCACCACGTTCGTCCTGGACGGCGACGCCCCCGTGCTCTCCGTGCGGGAGGACGTCGACCCCGGCCTGGACACCAGGGACCTGCGCGAGGAGTACGCCGAGGGCGGTGACGCCTGGCTGCGCGGGTTCCTGCGCGCGGAGATCCGCCGCCCCTTCGACCTCACCGCCGCACCCCTCGTGCGCGCCCACGCCTTCCGTCTCGGCGAGGACGCGTGGGCCCTGCTCTTCACGCTCCACCACATCGCCACCGACGGCTGGTCGAACTCCCTCTTCCTCGACGAGGTCAGCAGCGGCTACCGGCAGGCCACCGGATCCGGCGGCGCACCCCTGCCCGAACCCCTGCCCGTCCGCTTCTCCGACTTCGCCCAGTGGGAACGCGACACGGTGAGCGGGAACCCGGAGAGCGGGCTGCGGTTCTGGGAGGAGGAACTGCGCGGCGCGCCGCTCGCGCCGGCGCTGCGCACCGACACCCCCCGGGGCAGCGGCACCACCACGCTCGGCGACGCGCTCCTGTACGACCTCGACGCCGCCGAGGCCGGCCGGCTCGCGGAGACGGCCCGGCGGTGCGGGGTGTCCACGTACTCCCTCTCCCTGGCCGTCTTCACCCTGCTGATGCACCGCTGGACGGGCGAGGCCGACATCGTGGTGGGCACGCCCGTCGCCAATCGCCCGCACCCCGATCTGGACCGCCTGATCGGCTTCTTCGTGAACACGCTGCCGGTCAGGTCCACGTACGACGGCGGGGAGACCTTCGCCTCCTACGCGGCGCGGATCGAGGCGACCGTGCGCCGGGCCGTCGAGCACGAACGGGTTCCCTTCGACCGCATCGTGGGCCGGCTCGGCGGGGGCGGCCAGAGCGGTCACCAGCCGCTGGCGCAGGTGGTGTTCGCGTTCCAGAACGACTTCGACCGCAGGCTCGCCCTGGAAGGCCTGGACGTCGAGTTCTTCCCCGTGCCGAACGGCTCCGCGCGGTTCGAGATGACGATGTTCATGGCCCAGGTGCCGGGCGGAGTCATCGAGTGCGAACTCGAATACAACACGGACCTCTTCGCCCCGGAGACGGCCGAGCGGTTCTTCGCCGTCTACCGCACCCTGCTGGACGGCGTGCTCGACGACCCGCACCGCGCGCTCGCCGAATACGGCCTGGTGTCGCACGACGAACACCTGCGCCTGCGCGGGTGGAACGCCACCGACCGGCCGTTCCCCGCCGACCGGTGCCTGCACGAACTCATCGAGGAGCGCGCGGCGTCGGCCCCGGACGCCGTGGCCGTGGTGCACGGGCACGAGCACCTCGACTACGGGGCGCTGGACGCCTGGGCGAACCGGCTGGCCCGGCACCTGCGCGCGCGGGGCGTCGGCGCCGACACGGTCGTCGGGATCTGCATGGACCGTTCCGTCGAGATGGTCGCCGGGCTGCTCGGCATCCTCAAGGCGGGCGCCGCCTACCTGCCGCTCGACCCCGGCTCCCCGCGCAACCGGCTGGGCACCATCGCGCGGGACGCCGGCTCCCACTGGTGCCTCACGCTCGAACGGCACCGCGACAGCGTCCCCGAGGTGGCGCACACCGTGTTCCTCGACTCGGACCGGGAGGCGATCGAGGCGCACGACGCGACGTCCCCCGGAGCGGCCGTCCACCCCGACGACCTGGTGTCCGTCTACTACACGTCCGGTTCGACCGGCCGGCCCAAGGGCGTCGCCAACACCCACCGGGGCTGGGTCAACCGCATGGCGTTCATGCAGCGCCTGCACGGCCTGCGGCCGGGCGAGACCGTCCTGCACAAGACCACCCTGAGCTTCGACGACTCGGCGCTCGAACTCTTCTGGCCGCTGATGACCGGCGGCCGGATCGCCCTGATCGACCCCGGACTCCACCGCGACCCGCAGGAGATCCTCGACGCGGCCGTCCGCAGCCGCACCGTGCACCTCCAGGTCGTCCCGAGCATGCTGGCCATGATGGTCGACCACGTCGACCCCGGCCACCGCGAGCTGCTGAGCGCCCTGCGCACCACGGTGTCCAGCGGCGAGGCCCTGTCGGGAGAGCTGGTGCGCCGCCACCACGAGGTCCTGCCCGGCGCCCTGCACAACACCTGGGGCGCCACGGAGGTCTCCATCGACTCCACCACGCACACCTGCACCGCCGCGGACGTCGACACGGCCGGTGCGGTCAGCGTGGGCCTGCCCTTCGACAACAACCAGATCCACGTCCTCGACGGACTCCACCGGGAAGTGCCGGTCGGCGTCGTCGGCGACCTCTACATCAGCGGGACCGGCCTCGCCCGCGGATACCTCGGGGATCCGGCCAAGACGGCGGCGGCGTTCGTGCCGAGCCCGTACGCCCCGGGCGAGCGCATGTACCGCACGGGCGACCGGGGATACCGCCGTCCGGACGGCACGCTCATGTTCGTCGGGCGGTCCGACCACCAGGTCAAGATCCGCGGCATGCGGGTCGAACTCGGCGAGATCGACGCCGTGCTCACCCGGCACCCCGGGGTCAAGGAGGCCCTCACCGTCGTCCAGGAGACGGCGTCCGGGCTGAAGCGGCTCGTGGCCTACGTGGTGGCGGACGGCGGGACCTCCGGCCCGGCGCCCGAAACGGTCCGCGCGCACGTCGCCGCGTACCTGCCGGACTACATGGTCCCGTCGTTCGTCCTGCTGCTCGACGCCTTCCCGCTCACCCCGAACGGCAAGGTGGACCGCAAGGCGCTGCCCGAGCCGGACCGGCTGCGGGACTACTCCGAACTGGCCTTCGTACCGCCCGAGGGGCCCGTCCAGGAGAACCTCGCCGAGATCTGGGGCGACATCCTGGGCGTCGACAAGGTCGGCGTGCTCGACAACTTCTTCTCCCTGGGCGGCCATTCCCTGGTCGCCACCCGGCTGGTCTCCCGCGTCCGCCGGCGCTTCGGGGTGGACCTGCGCCTCCAGGACGTCTTCGGGATGCCCACCATCACGGCGATGGGGGACGAGGTGGAACGCCTGCTGGCCGAACGCGTCAACAGCATGACCGAGGACGAGGTCAGGGAGCTGTTCGAGCAACTGGGCGGCTGAGCCCCGAACCGCTTCCGTCCGACGCCGGACCCATCCGACAGCAGAGGGGAAAACCACCCATGTCCAATCCGTTCGAGGACACCGACGGCACCTTCTACGTCCTGGTCAACGCCGAGGGACAGCACTCCCTGTGGCCGGCCTTCGCCGAGGTCCCCGAGGGCTGGGAGACGGTCCACGGCGAAGCGGACCGGGAGTCCTGCCTGCGCTACGTCGAGGAGTCCTGGACCGACATGCGGCCGCGGACGCTCATCGAGGCCACCGACGGCCACCCGCGGTGAACGCGGCTCCGCTTCCACCTCCTTCCCTTCCTCCCTCCCTTCATCCTCCAGCGAGCACTGACACCCACGGAGTTCGGTCATGACCACCGTAGTTCTGGACGCGCGGGACATAGCCCGCATCATCGGCACCGTCGGCCGGCACGAGGTGATGGACCAGGTCACCGACCGCCTCCTCGCCGCCTTGCGCGCGCTGGCCAAGGGCGAGGCCGGCCACACCCCGGCCAGAGGCGGCTTCACCAGGGAGGCCAACGGCCTGGGCTGCCTGGAGTGGATGCCGCACCACGAACCCGGCAAGAGCGTCACGCTCAAGACCGTCGCCTACTCCCCGGGGAACCCCGAGCACTGCTCGCTGCCCACCATCCTCGGCACCGTCGCCCGCTTCGACGACGTGACCGGCCGCCTGGAGGCCCTCGCCGACGGCGTCGTGCTCACCGCGATCCGCACCGGCGCCGCCTCGGCCGTGGCCAGCCGGCTGCTCGCGCGCCCCGACAGCCGCGTCGTCGGCCTGATCGGCGCGGGCGCCCAGGCCGTGACGCAACTGCACGGCCTCAGCCGGGTCTTCGACATCGCCGAGGTCCTGGTCCACGACGTGGACCCGCGCCACGCCGCGAGCTTCCCGCAGCGGGTGGAGTTCCTCGGCCTCGACGTGCGGATCGCGCCCGCGCAGGAGGTCGTCGCCGCGGCGGACATCCTCTGCACCGCCACCTCGGTCGAGGTCGGGGCCGGCCCGGTCTTCCAGGACGTGGACGTACGGGAACACCTGCACGTCAACGCCATCGGGGCGGACCTGCCCGGCAAGACCGAGCTGCCGAAGGACCTCCTGGAGCGGTCGTTCGTCTGCACCGACCACGTCGAGCAGGCCCTGCGCGAGGGCGAGTGCCAGCAACTCGGCGCGGACGGGATCGGCGCGCACCTGGCGGACCTGTGCGCCGAGCCCGCGCTGGCGCACCCGTACCGGTCGCGCACCACGGTCTTCGACTCCACCGGCTTCGCCCTGGAGGACCACGTCGCCCTGGACGTCCTCCTGGAACTGGGCGCCGAGCTGGGCCTCGGCACCAGGATCGACATCGAGTACCACCCGGCGGACGCCCTGGAGGTCTACCCGCCGCTCCAGGCCGGTGACCGGCTCGTCGGGACCACCGCCGGCTGAGCCCCGGCCCACCGCCCGTGGTCCGCCCCGCCGGGGGCGAGCGCATCCGGGGCCGCGCCGGAGGCAGCGATCGAGAGAAGAGGAATTCCCGTTGAGTGCAAGCCAGTCGGAGGCCACGGCCACGAGCGGGCCGGACGACGAAGCCGCCGGCCAGGACTTCTACGTCTTCCCCGCCTCGCGGGCCCAGAAGCGCATGTACTTCCTCCAGGAACTCGCCGGCGACGCGTCGACCTACCACGTGCCCCTCTTCTACACGCTGACCGGCGCCGTCGACGAAGAGGCACTGCGGGAGGCCGCCCAGGGCCTCGTGGACCGGCACGAGGCCCTGCGCACCCGCTTCGCCGTGCGCGACGGGGAACTGCTGCAACTGGTCAGCCCCGAGAGCCGGGTGGAGTGGCGGGTCGAGGACATCGCCGACGACGACGCGGCCGTCGAGCGGTGGGTGCGCCGCGAGAGCGACCGGCCCTTCGACCTGCTGGCCGGGCCGCTGTTCCGGGTCGCGCTGCTGCGCAGGTCCGCCCGGAAGTCGGTGCTGCTGGTCGACACGCACCACATCGTCACCGACGGCTGGTCCACGGGAATCATCCTCGCGGAACTGTCCCGGGGGTACGCGAGCCGCGTCGCGGGCGCCCCGGACGGCCAGGAGCCCCCGGAGGTGCAGTACGCGGACTACTCCGCGTGGCAGGACGAGTGGCTGGACAGCGCGGCCGCCCACCGCCAGGAACGCTACTGGCAGGAGCGGCTCGCCGGTGAGCTGCCGGTGCTCGACCTGCCCACCCCCCGGCCGCGGCGCCAGGACGCCCCCGTGCCCGCCGCCGCGGGGATCCACGTGTTCCCGCTGCCGGGCCGGGCCGTGGACACCCTGCGCGCCCTGTGCCTGGAGTCCGGCGGCACCCTGTTCATGGGGCTCCTCGCCGCCTTCAACGTGCTGCTGAACCGCTACACGGGGCTCGACGACATCCTCGTCGGCACTCCCATCGCCAACCGCAACCGCGAGGAGTTCGAGAACACCGTCGGACTGTTCGTCAACACCACCGTCTTCCGCTCCGACCTGTCGGCCGATCCGACCTTCCGCGAGCTCCTGGGGCAGGTCCGCGACCGGGTCCTGGAGGCCCAGGACCACCAGGACCTGCCGTTCGAGCGGCTGGTGGAGATGAAGAACCCCGAGCGCGGGGCGGCCGCGTCACCGGTGTTCCAGGTGATGTTCGGGATGAACCGCGCCGGAGACCTGTCCTGGACCCTGCCGGGCGTCGAGGTGGAATGGCTCCCGACCCCCCTGTCCCGGGCCAAGTTCGACCTGCTGCTCGACGCGACCGACGGACCGGAGGGCGTCGAGTGCTCCTTCGAGTACCGCGCCGACCTGTTCGGCGAGCAGACCATCGGCCTCCTGGCCGAGCACTTCGCCGTGCTGGTCGGGAGCATCGCGCGCGGCCCCGACCTGCCCGTCTCCCGGCTGCGCCTGCTCAGCGGTCCCGAACTCGCGCGACAGGCCCCGCCCCCGCCCCCGCCGGAGGGCCGCACGGCCGCCCCGGCCCTGTGCCACGAGCGGTTCGGCCAGTGGGCGGCGCGCACCCCGGACGCGGTCGCGGTGACCGACGGCGACACGCACCTCACCTTCGGCCGGCTGGAGGCCCGCGCCAACCAGCTCGCCCACCACCTGAGGGCCGCCGGGGTCGGGCCGGGGCACCTGGTGGGCCTGAGCGTGAACCGCGGCGCCGACCTGGTCGTCGCGATCCTCGGCATCCTCAAGGCCGGCGGGTGCTACGTCCCCTTCGACCCCGCCTATCCGGCCGAGCGGCTCCGGTTCATGGCCGAGGACTCCGGCGTGAGCACCCTGCTGGCCGGCGAGGGCGTGCCGGTGTGGTGGGACGGGAGCACCGCCCGGGTCGTCGACCTGGCCGCCGAGGCCGCCGCGATCGCCGGGCAGCCGCAGACGGCCCCGGCCGTCGAAGTGACCGGGGACGACCTCGCGTACGTCATCTACACCTCCGGCTCCACCGGCCGGCCCAAGGGCACGCTGATCCCGCACCGCAACATCGCCCGGCTGTTCTCCGCCACCGACCACTGGTTCGGGTTCGGCCCGCAGGACGTGTGGACCCTGTTCCACTCCTACGCCTTCGACTTCTCGGTGTGGGAGCTGTGGGGCGCGCTGGCGCACGGCGGCCGCCTGGTCGTGGTGCCGTACGAGACGAGCCGCGACCCCGAGGCCTTCCACCGGCTGCTGCGCACCGAGCGCGTGACCGTGCTCAACCAGACCCCGTCGGCCTTCTACCAGCTGATGCGGGCCGACCAAGAGGCACAGCCCGCCCCGCCCGCACCACCCGCCCCGCTCGCGCTGCGCCTGGTCGTGTTCGGCGGCGAGGCCCTGGACCTGCCGGCCCTGCGCGACTGGTTCGAGAGGCACGGGGACACGGCCCCGCGGCTCGTCAACATGTACGGGATCACCGAGACGACGGTGCACGTGACCTACCGGCCGATCACCCTGCGCGACCTCGACGAGGGCCGCGGCAGCGTGATCGGCACGCCCATCCCGGACCTGCGGCTGTACGTCCTCGACCGGCACGGACGCGCCGTTCCCACCGGTGTCCCCGGAGAGCTGTACGTCGGCGGGGCCGGGCTCGCGGACGGCTACCTGAACCGCCCGGAGCTGACCGCGGAGCGCTTCGTACCGGCGCCCTTCGCCGACCACGAGGGCGAACGCCTCTACCGCACCGGCGACCTCGTACGCCTCCTGCACGACGGCGACCTGGAGTACTGCGGACGCATCGACCGCCAGGTCAAGCTGCGCGGCTTCCGGATCGAACTCGGCGACATCGAGGCGGCCCTCAGCTCCCACCCGGACGTCGTCGACTCCGTCGTGCTGTTGCGCACCGACGGGGCCGGCCACCCCCAGCTGGCCGCGTACGCGGCCGCGCCGACGAAGGCGAAGGCGACGGCGCCGGACGCGCCCGCCCTGCGCGCCCACCTGGCCGCGCTGCTGCCCGAGCACATGGTCCCCGCCTCGTACACCGTCCTGCCCGCCTTCCCCCTGACCGCCAACGGCAAGGTCGACCGCGCCGCCCTGCCCGAACCGCGCGGCGCCCGGGGTCCGTCCCCGGCGCAGCACGCGGCACCGCGCACCCCCGTCGAGCGCGCGCTCGCCGACATCTGGAGCCGGGTCCTCGGGCAACGGGTCGGCATCGACGACGGCTACTTCGCCCTGGGCGGCGACTCCATCCGCAGCATCCGGCTGCTGGCCCTGGCGCGCGAGGCGGGCCTGGACTTCAAACTCACCGACCTGATGACGCGCCAGACCATCCGGAGCCTGGCGGAGGCCGTCACGCCGACCGCTCCGGGCGAGGAGCCCGAGCGCCGGCGGGAGCCGTTCGCGCTGCTGTCCCCGGCGGACCGCACCCTGCTGCCGGACGGCCTGGACGACGCCTACCCGATGACGCGGACGCAGCTGGGGATGCTGTTCCACAGCGGGCTCTCCGCCGACGGCACGGCCGAGTACCACAACACCTCCACCTACCGCATCCGGGCCCGCTGGGACGTCGCCGCCTGGCGGGCCGCGGTGACCGAGACCATCGGCCGGCACGACATCCTGCGGACCTCGTTCGACCTGCACTCCCTCTCGGAACCGGCGCAGTTGGTGCACCGGGACGTCGAACCACCGATCACCTTCGAGGAGTTGGACCACCTCGGCCCCGAGGCCCGGCGCGCGGCCGTCGAGGCCCGTACCGCGCGGGAGGCCCGGCGGCCCTTCGACTGGCAGCGGGCGCCGCTGATCCGCTTCCACGTCCAGCGCCTGACGGACGACACGCTCCAGCTGTTCATCACCGAGCACCACGCCATCCTGGACGGCTGGAGCGAACGGTCCCTCTTCGCCGAACTCCTGCTGCGCCACGCCGCCGCGCTCGCGGGCACCGGGCGCCCGGACACCACCCCGCCCGCCTCGCGCTTCGCCGACTTCGTGGCGCTGGAGAGCGCCGCGCTCGCCGACCAGGACACCGCGGCGTACTGGGCGGCGGAGCTGGACGGCGCCTCGCTCACCCGGCTCCCTCGGCCGGCGCTGCCCCCGAGCCGCACCGGCCCGGCCGCCATGGGGTTCCACGAATCCCCCCTCGACCCCGAGGTGACCGCCGCCCTCCCGGGACTCGCCGCACGCCTCGGAGTACCCCTGCGCTGCGTGCTGCTCGCCGCCCACCTTCGGGTGCTCAGCCTGCTCAGCGGGACCGACGACGTGGTCACCGGCGTCGTCTACAACGGCCGCGGCGAGGAGCGCGACGCCGACCGGACCCTCGGCGTCTTCCTCAACACCCTCCCGTTCCGGGGCCGTCTCACCGGCGGCAGCTGGACCGAGCTGATCGAGCGGACGGCCCGCCAGGACATCGCCGTCCAGCCCCACCGCCGCTACCCGCTGCCGGAGATCATGCGGCGCACCGGCGGGTCGGAACTGTTCGAGAGCTTCTTCAACTACACCCGCTTCCACGTGGAGAACACCCTCGCCGGGCAGTCCGACGTCGTCGTCCTGGAAGCGGAGGGCTCCGCGCCCACGCACTTCCCCTTCGGCGCGGAATTCGCGGTCGGCAGCGCCGACGAGCACCTCACCCTCGGCCTGCGCTACGACACCGGACAGTTCCACGAGGAGCAGATCGCCGCGTTCCACGGCCACTACGCCGCCGTGCTCGCCGCCATGGCCGGTGACCCCGAGGGACGCCACGAGGACGCGGACCTGCTCCCGGCCGCCGAGCACGAGCGGATCGCCGCGTGGAACGCCACCGCCGTGACCTACGACGGGCCCCACGTCCTGCACGCCCTGATCGGGGAACAGGTGCGCCTGCGGCCCGACGCGCCCGCCGTCCGCCACGAGGGCGAGGAGCTGAGCTACCGCGCCCTCGACGAACGGGCCGGCCGGCTGGCGGGAGCCCTGCGCGCCCAGGGCGTGGCCCGGGGCCACTTCGTCGGCCTCCACATGGAGCGCTCGCTCGACCTCTCCGTCGCCCTGCTCGCCGTCCTCAAGGCCGGGGCCGCGTACGTCCCGCTGGATCCGGACCACCCCGACCTGCGCCTGCGCCAGGTCCTGGGCGCCGCCGGGATCTCCGTGGTCCTCGCGGCCGGACCGGGCGCCTCCCGGCTCGACGAGGTCCCGGGGATCACGGTCGTACGGGCGGAGGCGGGGCAGGACCCGGCCGAGGCCGCCGAGGGCACTCCCGAGCCGGTCCCCGGCGCGCCCGAGGACCCCGCCTACATGATCTTCACCTCGGGTTCGACCGGCACGCCGAAGGGCGTCGTGGTCTCCCACCGGGCCATCTGCAACCGGCTGCTCTGGATGCAGCAGGAGTACGGCCTGGAGGCGGGGGAGCGGGTCCTGCACAAGACCCCGTACACCTTCGACGTATCGGTGTGGGAACTGTTCTGGCCGCTGCTCGCCGGCGCGACGCTGGTGCACGCCCGGCCCGGCGGGCACCGGGACCCCGCCTACCTCGCGCGGCTGGTGGGCGCCGAGCGGATCACCACCGCCCACTTCGTCCCGTCCATGCTCCAGGCGTTCGTCGAGGAGCCCCTGGCCCGCGGGTGCACCGGCCTCACCCGGGTCATCTGCAGCGGTGAAGCGCTCCCGTACGACCTCCAGACCCGCTTCTTCTCGGTCCTCGGGGCCGAGCTGCACAACCTGTACGGCCCCACCGAGGCCGCCGTGGACGTCACCGCCTGGCGCTGCCGGGACGACGGGCGGACCGTGGTGCCGATCGGCCGGCCGATCGCCAACATGCAGACCCACGTCCTCGACCGGCGCGGGCACGCCGTACCGGTCGGCGTCACCGGCGAGCTGCACCTCAGCGGCGTGGGGCTGGCCGACGGCTACCACGGCCGGCCCGACCTGACGGAGCGCGGCTTCATCCGCCACACCGACCGCCGCGGCGTCCGGCGGCGCATGTACCGCACGGGGGACCTGGCCCGCTGGCTGCCGGACGGCACCCTCGAATACCGGGGCCGCACCGACTCCCAGGTCAAGCTCCGGGGATTCCGCATCGAGCTCCAGGAGATCGAGGCCGTCCTCGCCGGGCACCCGGCCGTCGCCGAGTGCGCCGTCGTCCTGCGCCAGGACCGGCTCGTCGGCTACGTCGTCCCGGCCGCCGGCGCCGACCCCGACCCGGCGGACACGGCCGGGTACCTGCGCGAGCGGCTGCCCGCCTACATGGTCCCCGCCGCCTGGACGCGGATCGACGCCATGCCGCTCACCGCCAGCGGCAAGCTCGACCGCAAGGCGCTCCCGGAACCCCCCGCGGCCGCGGCCGCCCGCGCGGACGGCCCCGCGAGCGCGCCCTCGGACGCCCACGAGGAACGGCTGCTGCGCCTGTGGCGGCGGCTGCTCGACGCCGCGGACCTCGGCGTCCACGACGACTTCTTCGCCCTCGGCGGGCACTCGCTCCTGGCCGTGCGCCTGGTCTCCCTGATCAACGCCGAGTTCGGCGGCGAGCTGGGGGTGGCCGCGGTCCTCGAACACCCCACGATCGCCGGCCAGGCGGCGCTGCTGAAGCGGGAGCCGGGCGCGGCGGGCGGCTCCCCGGACCTCGTGACGATGCGCGGCCGGGGGCGCCGGATCCCGCTGTTCCTGGTCCATCCCGTCGGCGGCGGGGTGACCTGCTACCGCGAGGTGAGCGCCGCCCTCGGCGACGAGCAGCCGGTGTACGCGCTGCCCGCACCCGCCCTCGCCGACGGCGGGGCACCGCCCGCCTCGGTCGGGGACCTGGCGGAGCACTGCCTCCGGGCCGTACGCGCGGTACGGCCCGAGGGGCCCTACGCCGTGGGAGGTTGGTCGTTCGGCGGCCTGGTCGCCCACGAGATGGCCTGCCGGCTCGCCGACGAGGGCGAGGACGTCGCACTGCTCGCCATGATCGACAGTGGTTTTCCGCAGGGCGGGCCGCCGCCCGAGGAGCCCGAGCTGCTGAGGGCCTTCGCCGTGGACGTACTGGGTTCCGCCGGCCGGGACCCCGACGCGGCGCTGCCGGCCGACGCGGCCGCGCACGCGCGGGCGGGCCGCGTCGACGAGGCCCTCGACGCGCTCGCCCGCCACCTGGACGCCGGGGCCACGCCGGCCGACGGCGACGCCGACGCCCTCCCCGGCACCCGGCTCGGCCGTCACTACGAGGTGTTCCGCACCAACCTCCGGCTGGCGGCGGCCCACCGGCCCCGCCCCTACACCGGGGCGGTCAGGTTCTACCAGGGAACGGACGGCGCCCGTACCGGTTCCGCCGCGAGCTGGGCGCCCTGGACGCCCGGCCCCGTGGTGCTGCGCGAACTGAGGGCCGATCACTACGACATCGTGCGCGCCCCGCACGTCAAGGCGGTGGCCGACGACCTCGGCGCGGCCCTCGCGGACGCCACGGAGGCCACGGACGCCGCCGACGCGGCCAGGACCTCCCCGACTTCCCACTGACGAACCAGCTGTAGGAGACACCCCCGTGATCGAGCTACGCAGCGACACCTTCACCCTGCCGTCCCCCGCCATGCTCCGCGCGATGGGACAGGCGCGGCTCGGCGACGACGTGTACGGCGAGGATCCGACCGTCAACGCCCTTGAGGCCCGGGCCGCAGACCTGCTCGGCAAGGAGGCCGCCTGCCTCATGCCGAGCGGAACGATGGCGAACCTCGCCTCGATCATGACGCACGCACCCCGCGGGTCGAAGGTCCTGGTCGGAGCCGAGAGCGACATCTACGTCTACGAGGCCGGCGGCGCCTCCGTCTGCGGCGGGGTGGTGTACGAGCCGGTCGCCAACCAGGCCGACGGCCGGCTGGCGCTGGAGGACCTGCGGGCGGGGTTCCCGGACGACCCGGAGGACCCCCAGTTCGCCCTGCCGTCCCTGATCTGCCTGGAGAACACCCAGAACCGCTGCGGCGGCGTGGTGCTGTCCATGGACTACCAGCGCGAGGTGCGCGCGTTCGCCGACGAGCGCGGGGTCGCCGTCCACATGGACGGCGCACGGATCTTCAACGCCGCCGTCGCCCTCGGCAAGCCGGCCGCGGAGATCGTGCGCTACGCGGACTCCGTCCAGTTCTGCCTGTCCAAGGGGCTGTCCGCGCCCATCGGATCGATGGTGGCGGGGGACACGGAGTTCATCCGGGGCGTCCGCCGGGTCCGCAAGATGCTCGGCGGCGGCATGCGCCAGGCGGGCCTCCTCGCGGCCGCGGGCCTCGTCGCGCTCGACGGCGCAGGCCGGCTCGCCGACGACCACGACAACGCCCTGCGGCTGGCCAAGGGGCTGGCCGACACCGTCGGCATCGAGGCCGATCCGGCCGCCGTCCAGACCAACATCGTCATGTTCCGGGTGACGGCCCCCGGGTTCACCTGGCAGACCTTCGCCGACGCCGCGGGGCGCCTCGGGCTCGCCTTGGCCGAACTGGGTCACGGCCGGCTGCGCGCCGTCACCCACTCGGGGGTGACCTCCGACGACGTCGACGCGGCGGTCGCGATCGTCCGGCGCGTCCTGTCCACCGGAGCGGAGGCCTGAGATGACGGCGCACGAAGCGGCACCCACCGCGTCCGAGATGCGCGACGCCCTGCTGCGAAAGCTCCGCGGCGGCAAGCGCGACGCCTTCGCCGCCGGCGCCATCGCGCGGGCACCGCGCACCGGCCCCGTCCCGGCGTCGAGCGCGCAGGAACGCCTGTGGTTCCTGGACGAGCTGTACGGCGCGAACGCCGCCTACAACGTGGCGTTCGCGGTCCGTCTCGACGGCCCGCTGCGACTGGACGTACTGCGGGAGAGCCTCGACCGGCTCGTCGCCCGGCACGAGGCCCTGCGCACCCGCTACACCAAGCGGGGCGAGCGGCTGTTCCAGGACATCGAGCCCGTCCTGACGCTCGACGTCCCCTGCGTCGACCTCTCCGGACTCGACGAGGCCGAGGCCGAGGCGGAGGTGCGGGGGCGGCTGGCCGCCGAGAGCCGCGTCCCTTTCCCCCTGACGACCGAGCCGCTGGTGCGCGCCCGGGTGTACCGGACCTCCGCCACCCGCCACCACCTGTTCGTCAATTTCCACCACAGCATCACCGACGGCTGGTCCGAGGGGATCTTCTTCCGGGAGCTGTGGACCCTGTACGAGGCGGGCGCCGCCGGCCGGGACGCACGCCTGCCCGACGTGCCCCTGCAGTACGCCGACTACGCGGTGTGGGAGCACGGCGCGGGCGCCACCGCCGACGTCGAACGCCAGGTCCGCTACTGGAAGGACCGGCTGGGCGGCGACCTGCCCGTCATGGACCTGCCCGCCGACCGGCCGAGGCCCGCCGTCCCCAGCTTCCGCGGCGCCTCCGTCGCCGTGGACGTGCCCCCGGACCTCTCGCGGGAACTGGACGAGCTGAGCCGCCGCGAAGGGGTCACGCCCTTCGTGGTCCTGCTGACGGCGCTCAACGCCCTGCTCCACCGCTACACGCGCGAGCGGGACGTCGTCGTCGGCACACCGGTCGCCAACCGGACCCGCCCGGAACTCGAAGACACCATCGGGTTCTTCGTGAACACCGTCGCCCTGCGCACGGACCTCTCGGGCACCCCCACCTTCGCGGAACTCCTGCGCCGCACCCGGGACGTCGCGCTGGAAGCGCAGGACCACCAGGAAGCGCCCTTCGCGCGGGTCGTGGAGGAGGTCGCGCCCGGGCGCGACCCCGGGGTCAACCCGCTGTTCCAGGTCCTGTGCAACCACCTGGACTTCCAGGGCGCCTGGCAGGTCGGGGAGGTGACCGCGGAAGTCGTCGACATCGCCGACCAGTCCACCCGGTTCGACCTCGAACTGCACACCGAGAAGCGGGAGTCCGGCTACCTCTGCCGCTTCGTCTTCGCGACCGACCTGTTCGACGAGGCACGGGTACGGCGGATGGCCGACCACTACCTCACCCTGCTGGCCGGGGCGGTGCGCACCCCCGGGCAGCGGGTCGACGAGAGCGCGCTGCTCCCGCCCGGGGAGCGGGAACTGGTCCTGGAGACCTGGAACGACACCGCACGGCCCGTACCGGACCGGACGGTCGTCGAGCTGTTCGAGGAGCAGGCTGCACGGACCCCCGGGGCCACCGCGCTGATCTTCGAGGAGGACTCCCTCTCGTACCGCGAACTCAACGAACGGGCCAACCGGCTCGCCCGCTCGCTGGTCGAACACGGCGCGGGCCCCGAACAGATCGTGGCACTGACCCTGCCGCGCTGCCTCGACACCTTCGTCGCCATGGTGGCCGTCCTCAAGGCCGGCGCCGCCTACCTGCCGGTCGACCCCGACTACCCCGACGAGCGCGTCGCCTACATGCTCACGCACACCCGGCCCGCGCTCGCCCTGACGCACACGGCGCGCCTGGGCGGCCTGCCCGCCACCACCCCGGCGATCCGCCTCGACACCGCCGCGACGGCGAAGGACCTCGCCGCGCGCCCGGCGGGGAACCTGAGCGACGAAGAGCGCGGCGGCCCGCTGCGGGACGCCCACCCCGCGTACCTGATCTACACCTCGGGCTCCACGGGACGGCCCAAGGGCGTCCTCATGCCGCACGGGGGCCTGCGCAACATGCTCGCCGCCCATCGCGCCGCGTTCCCGACCGGGGGCACCGGCACCCGCACCGCCCAGTTCTGCTCCATCGGCTTCGACTTCTCCGTCGAGGAGGTCCTGGCGACCCTGCTCCAGGGCAAGACCCTCGTGGTACCCCTGGACGAGGTCCGCCGCAGCGCGGAACAGCTCGCCCTCTGGATCGAACGCCACCGGGTGAACGAGCTGTTCGCCCCGACCGCCGTCATCGAGGCCCTCTACGAGAGCGCGCGCGAGCAGGGCCTGCCCCTCGACTCCCTCACCGACGTCGTCCAGGGCGGCGAGGGCCTCACCCTCGGCCGGCGGATCCGCGGCTTCCACCGCGCGGGGTCCGGACGGCGCCTGCACAACGTGTACGGTCCCGCCGAGACCCACGGCGTGACCATGTACACGCTCCCCGACGACAGCACGGCCTGGCCGGCGGCCGCACCGCTGGGCAGCCCCATCGGCAACACCCGCGCCTACGTCCTCGACGACCGGCTGCGCCCCGCGCCCGTCGGCGTGACCGGCGAACTGTACCTGGCGGGCCCCTGCCTCGCCCGCGGTTACGCCCACCAGCCCCGGCTGACCGCGGAGCGGTTCGTGGCCTGCCCCTTCGGCGGCCCCGGAGAGCGCATGTACCGCACCGGAGACCTCGCCCAGTGGCAGGAGGGCGGCGTCCTCCAGCTGTTCGGCCGCTCCGACGAACAGGTGAAGATCAGGGGGTTCCGGGTGGAGCCGGGCGAGGTGGAGGCGGTCCTCGCCGCCCACCCCGCCGTGGCCCAGGCGGCGGTGACCGTACGCCAGGACCGGCCCGGCGACAAGTACCTGACGGCCTACGTGACCCCGGCGGACGGGGCGGCCCTGGACCTCGGGACACTGCGCGCCCACCTCGCCGGCCTGCTGCCGGCCTTCATGGTCCCCGCCGCCCTCGTCCGGCTCGACGCCCTGCCGCTCAGCCCGAACGGCAAGCTCGACCGCAAGGCGCTCCCCGCCCCCGACCTGGGCGCGCCCGCCGGCCGAGGCCCGCGCACCGAGGCCGAACGGCTGCTGTGCGGGCTCTTCGGCGAGGTCCTGGGCCGCCCCTGGGAGAACGTCGACGACAGCTTCTTCGCCTTCGGGGGCCACTCCCTGATGGCGACGCGGCTGGTCACCCGCATCCGGACCGAGTGCGGGGTGGAACTGCCGCTGCGCGCCGTGTTCGAGAGCCCGACCGTGGCCGGACTCGCACCCCGCCTCGGCGACCGCGGCGCGGCCCGCCCCGCCCTGGAGCCCGGACCCCGGCCGGACATCGTACCGCTGTCGTACGCACAGCGCCGGCTGTGGTTCCTCAACCGGTTCGAGGACCAGCGCGCGGTCTACAACATGCCCTGGGCGCTGCGGCTCACCGGACCCGTGGACACCACGGCCCTCGAAGCGGCCCTGGCCGATCTCCTGGAGCGGCACGAAAGCCTGCGCACCGTCTACCCGGAGGTCGCGGGGGAGCCGTACCAGCGCATCCTGGCGCCGGAGGAGGCCAGGCCGCCCCTGCTGAGGCACGACGCCGCCGCGGCGGACGGGACACCGGACGGGACACCGGGCGGCCTCGCCGAGGCGGTCGCGCGGGCGGCCGCCGAGGGCTTCGACGTCACCGCGGACCTGCCGCTGCGCGCCCACCTCTTCACCGAGGGGCCGGGGGCGCACGTCCTGCTCATCGTCGTGCACCACATCGCCTGCGACGGCTGGTCGATCGGTCCGCTCTGGCGGGACCTGGGCGCCGCCTACACTGCCCGGTGCGCGGGAGCGGCCCCGAGCCGGGCCCCGCTGCCCGTCCAGTACGCCGACTACGCCCTGTGGCAGCGGCGGATCCTCGGCGCGGCGGACGACCCCCGCAGCGCCCTCGCCCGGCAGACCACGTACTGGAAGGACGCCCTCGCGGGCCTGCCCGACGAGCTGAACCTGCCCACCGACCGGCCGCGCAAGCCGGAGGGCGACCACCGGGGCGGCATGGTCCCCTTCGAGGTGCCCGCCGCGCTGCACCGGCGCCTCGCCTCGCTGGCGGAACGCACCGGCGGCAGCACCTTCATGGTCGTCCAGACCGCCCTCGCGGCCCTGCTGTCCCGGGCGGGCGGCGGCACCGACATCCCGCTCGGAACCCCCCTCGCCGGCCGCACCGACGAGGCCCTCGACGATCTCGTCGGGTTCTTCGTCAACACCCTCGTCCTGCGCACGGACACCTCCGGCGACGCCACCTTCGCGGAACTCCTGAGCCGGACCCGCTCCGGCAGCCTGGCGGCGTACGCGAACCAGGACCTGCCGTTCGACCTGCTGGTGGAGGCCCTCAACCCGGCCCGCTCGGTCAGCCGGCACCCGCTGTTCCAGGTGATGCTCGCCTTCCAGAACAACGCGGGCGGCGAGCTGGAGCTGCCGGGGCTGCGGGTCGAGGACTACCCGTTCGAGCTGCGCCACTCCATGTTCGACCTGCTGTTCAACATCACCGAGCACCGCGACGCCGATGCCGCCCCCGCCGGCCTCGGGGGCTATGTCACCTACCGTCTCGACCTGTTCGACCGCAGCACGGCCGAATGGCTCACCGCGGGCCTGATCCGCATGCTGACCGCCCTCGCGGCCGACCCGGACCAGCGCCCCGGCGACGTGGAACTCCTCGACGCCGAGCAGCGCCGTACGCTCCTGACCGACTGGAACGCCACCGACCGCCCGCTGCCCGACGCGGGCCTCGCGGAACTCGTCGAACTGCAGGCGGCGCGCACGCCCGGGGCCCCCGCCGTCAGCTTCGGCGAACAGACCCTGACCTACGAGGAACTGAGCGCCCGCGCCAACCGCCTCGCCCGCCACCTCGCGGCGACCGGGGTGGGCGCCGAGGACGTCGTCGGCCTGCTGCTGCCGCGCACCCCGGAGCTGGTGGTCGCGGTCCTCGCCGTCCTCAAGGCGGGCGCCGCCTACCTGGCACTGGATCCGGGGCAGCCCACCCCACGCATCGCGTACCTGCTCCGGGACGCCGCGCCGAGGCTGACCCTCACCACCGCACCGCTCGCCGAACGGATCCCGGACGGGTCACCGGCCCGACGGCTGTGCCTCGACGAGCCGGAGGCGGCCGCCGCCGTCGCCGGGCAGCCCGCCGCGGACCTCACCGACGCGGACCGGGCGCGCCCCCTCTCCCCGCTCGACCCGGCGTACCTCGTCTACACCTCCGGCTCGACCGGCCGCCCCAAGGGGGTGCTGATGCCCGGCAGGACCCTGGTCAACCTGCTGACCTGGGAGGGCAGGACCCGGCCGGCGCCGGCCGGCGGACGCACGGCGCAGTTCACCACGCCGAGCTTCGACGTCAGCACCCAGGAGATCCTCGCCACCCTGCTGGACGGCGACACCCTCGTCATCCCGGACATGGACATCCGCGCCGACTTCGCCGCCTTCGTGCGCTGGGTCGACCGGGAGCGGATCACCCGCCTCTACGCGCCGAACGTGGTGATCGAGACGCTCTGCCAGATCGCCGAGGAGGAGGACCTCCGGCTGGCCTCCCTGCGCCGGGTGGTCCAGGCCGGTGAGGCGCTGGTGCTGACGGAGCGCATGCGGCGCTTCTTCGCCGACCGGCCGCGATGCCGCCTGGAGAACCACTACGGACCGGCCGAGACGCACGTCACGACCGGTTTCGCACTGCCGGAGGACACCGCCGCCTGGCCGTACACGGCCCCCATCGGAGGCCCCGTGGACAACACGCGGGTCTACGTCCTCGACGACGGGCTGCGCCTGGTGCCGCCCGGTGTGCCGGGCGAGCTGTACATCGCCGGAGCGGCGCTCGCCCGCGGCTACGCCGGCCGCCCGGGACTGACGGCGGAGCGCTTCGTCGCCTGCCCGTTCGGGCCCCCCGGGGAGCGGATGTACCGCACCGGCGACGTGGTGGCGTGGACCGCGACGGGCCGGCTGGAGTACCGGGGACGCGCCGACGACCAGGTCAAGGTGCGGGGCTTCCGCATCGAACTGGGCGAGGTGGAGGCCACCTTGGCCGGTCACCCCGGGGTGGCCCGGGTCAAGGTGCTCGCCGAGGACCACCCGACGCGGGGCCGGCAGCTCGCGGCCTACGTCGTACCGGCGACGGGGGCGGAGCCGCCGACGGCGCGGGACCTGCGGGAGCACGCCGGCCGCTCGCTCCCCGGCTACATGATCCCGGCGCGCTTCGCCGCCGTGGACGGCTTCCCCTCCTCGCCGAACGGAAAGGTGGACGCCAAGGCCCTGGCGGCGCTGGGCAAGGAGCTGCCCGCGCAGGACGCGCACACGCCCCCGGCGACCGCCGCGGAACGGGCGATCGCCGGGGTGTGGCAGGAACTGCTCGGCACGGAAGGGATCGGCGCGCACGACAACTTCTTCGCGCTGGGCGGCCATTCGCTGCTGGCGACGCAGGCGGTGTCGAAGATCCGTACGGCCCTGGGGGTCCCGCTGTCCATGCGGGAGTTCTTCGCCCACCCGACCGTCGCCGCCCTCGCCCGCGAGGTCGAGGGCCGGTCCGGGGCGCCCGACGCGCCCGACGGCCCCGAGGTGCGCGTCGTACGCCGGACCAGGACCCGCACCACGCTCTGAGCGCCCGCGAGGGGAGGCCCGCCCGGCACCGGCCTCCCCTCGGCTCAGGCGTCCACGGGTCGCCAGGCCGGGCCCTGCCCGTCCTGGCGGACGTGACCGAACACCACGTCGGCGAAGTGGACGCCGAAGCCGATGGTGCCCGGCTCCGCCAGCTCGGCGACGAGGCGGCGGCGGTGTTCGGCGGTCCGGGTGAGGTCGTGGTCGAAGGCCGAGGACCAGTCGGGGTGGTCGATCTGGATCGGCGAGTGGACGGCGTCACCGAAGGTGATCAGGCGCCGTCCGCCGCCGGTGATGACGTACTCGGCGTGCCCGACGGTGTGCCCGGGGGTGATCCGCACGTGCACGCCGGGGAATACCTCCTGCCCCTCCGTGACGGTGCGCACGCGCGGCGCGAGGGCCTCGGCCTGCGCCGTCATGCCCTGGGCCTCCAGCAGGTCGCGCCGGTCCCACTCGGGCTCGGAGACCAGGTACTCGGCGTGGGCGAACACGGGCTCGCAGGCCCAGCCGAGGTGGTCGGAGTGGAGGTGGGTGAAGGCCACGGCTTCGATGTCCTCGGGGCGGCGGCCGAGAGCGGCCAGGTTCTGCGCGAAAGCACCCCCGTGGATCACACCGAGCGGGCCCTCGGGAGCTTCGAGCCGCTGCGGGCCGAAGCCCGCGTCGATCAGCAGCGCGCGGTCGCCGTGCTCCACCAGCAGGCCGCCGACGCTCCCCACGAGGTGACCGGTGGCGTCCAGGTACTCCGGGTGCGCGGCCCACACCTCGTCGGTGGTGTCCTGGAGCAGCTCCAGCGGCCGGAGCCGCACATCGCCGTCTGGCACGTACGACACCTTCGTGTCGCCCAGCCGGATCGAGCGGATACCCGCCGGCCGACGCAGCCGCTCGTCCTGCAACACCGTCAAGTCGGGCATGGGTGCTCCTTTGTGAGGCATCGTCAGATCGTCGCCGCGGGCTCTCCCGGGGCGACGGGGCCAACCATAAGCATCAAGTTCGAATCATTCAAGTTGTAAATATGTTGGCTTGACGGTTTTGCTAGAGTGGTGGCATGACGACGCCCGCGGACGCACAGGCCATCGCCGAGCGACAGCTGTGCGGTCTGGTGAACGGACTGGCCCAGCGGATCGCCGAGCACGTACGGGAGCGGGCCGCCACCCTGGGCCTCACCGCGTCCCAGGCGACCGCGCTGCGGGAGATGAGCGGGCCGATGACCATGAGGGAACTCGCCGAGCGCATGAGCTGCGAGCCCTCGAACACGACCTTCGTCGTGGACAAGCTGGAAGGGCAGGGCCTGGTCGAGCGCCACCCCCACCCCACCGACCGCCGCGCCAAGCACCTCGTCCTCACGGCCGAGGGCGCGGCCCTGCGCGAACGCCTCCTGGGCCTCCTCGTCCTGGACTCCCCGCTGTCCGGCCTCACCCCCCAGGACCAGCGCGTCCTTCACGGCCTGCTGGCTCAGGCCCTCACCGGCTCCTGACCCGATGCCGCCGCGGCGACCGGCGGCTCGCTAGCCGTTCTGGTCAGCGCCGTTGTCGTTCTGGTCGTTGTTGTTGTTGCTGTTGTTCTGGTTGTTGTTCTGGTTCTGGTCGTTCTGGGTCGTCTCGTCCTCGTTCGTCGTCATGCCCTTGAAGCCGCTGCACTCCGTGTGCTGGTTGGCCTGCGTCACGGTGTACCGGGCGTTCTCCACGTTCATCATCTGGAATCCGCCGTTCTCGGCGATGGTGAACGTCCCGCCCGCCGCCGTCGGCGACGACAGGAACGCCTGTCCGGGCGTGAAGCCGCCTCCGGACAGGTGCACCTTCCCGTTCTCGAAGACTCCGGAGATCGAACAGGTGGCCGCCGGGGCGGCGGAGGCCCCGGACCATGCCAGCGCGGCCGGGGCAACGAGGCACGAGCCGGCCATCACAGGGGTGAGCAGCAGCAGACGTATCCGTCGGTTCGACATGCTTCCTCCCGGACGGGGGTGGGGGAGGCGGCTCGGCCGCTCGGCCGTACGGAGTCTGCGCACCGGGCCGCGGAGTATCCGTCCCTCTCATCCTCCCCCGCCCGGGCCGGGGTGTCGATCGGCGTACGGGCGGGGCGGGCCCGGCCGCACGGGCCCGCCCCGCCCCGCTCCGGTCAGTCGTCCAGGGCGTCCAGTACCTCGCCCAGGTCCACGAACTTGAAGCCCGTCGCGGTGCGCGGGCCGTCCTCGGGGCCGTCGTGACCGTCCTGGACCACGAGCAGGCCGCGGGGGAAGGCGCGACCGAGGGGCCGGTTCAGGGCCGCGGCCCCGTCGCACTCCTCCGAGCCGTCGAGGTCCCGCGAGCGCGCGGCGATCCGTACGCCGCCCTCGTACGCGTGGCCGTCCGCGCGCTCGCGGTCGTAGAAGGCGAAGGTGTCGTCGCCCTGGCTCGACGCCATGAGGTAGCCGCCGCCGTGTCCCTCGTCGACGATGGTCAGCCCCTCCACGTCGGCGCTCAGGCGGCGGCCTCCGTAGCCCGGGTCGGCGCCGGCCGCGCACTCCTCGGTCTCCGCGTCGTACACGGCCGGGACACCGTACTCGCGGACCCGGTCCACCAGCACCGGCGCCGAGGTCAGATCGGCCCGCACCCGCCAGATGCCCACGTCCTCCTGGCCGGCGTAGAGGGTGCCGTCGGCGGGGTCGACCACCATGCCCTCGACCTGGGGCCGCTCGCCGGGCTCTCCGCAGGGGGTCCATGACGAGCCGTTCGGCAGCCGGAAGGAGGAGGGCAGGTCCAGGGTCCGCACCAGCCGGTAGCCGACCGTGCCACCGGGGGCGGTGGTCAGTTCGAGCAGCGCGATCCGGGTCTCGTGGCGGCGGCTGACCAGGGCGTAGGAGCGGCCGGTGGCCCGGTCCGTCCAGGTCGCCAGGCCGTACGCGGTGCGCTGGTCGTTGATCTCCTCCTGCGAGGCGGAGAAGACCGGGGGCACGGCCGGCGCGGTGACGTCCGTCAGCGGACCGCCCGGGCGGTCGCGGTCGATGCGGTAGAAGCGGAGCCGGTCGTTTCCGCGGTCGGTGACGACGGCGAGATCCGCCCGCCCGGTCGACAGGCGCGTCCTGTGGACCAGGTCGACGTTGTTGAACCGCCCCGGCGAGTCGCCCGGCCCCGGCCCGCCCGGCGCCGGCAGCGCCTGCACCTGACGCGCCCCGAGGTCGTACACCCGCAGGCCGCCCTCCTTGGCCGTGGCGACGACCAGACTGCGGCCGGGGTCGGCGTCGTTGCGCCAGATGGCGGGGTCGTCGGCGTTGGCGTTGCCGCCCCGCTCGTCGTCGAACAGCGTGGCGGTCTCCGCCACGGGGGTGACGGCGGGCAGTCGGCCGCTCTCGTGGCCGCCCAGCGCCGAAGCGGGGGCGGCCGCGGTGGGGCCGGCGAGGACGGCGAGCGCCGAGGCCAGGGCGAGGGCGGCCGCGGCGGGGCGGGCGGGACGGCGAGGGTGCACCAGGAGTCTCCGGAGGTCGGTCGGACATGTGTGCGGCAATGGCGGCTGAAGACTGGAGCCCCCGCGTTAAGGACTCGTCGTCGCCGGGCGACGGACAGTCGTGCACGACGTGAATACGACGTGCGGGCACGCCGGTTGCGGATCCGCCGGGGTTCCGCCGGGGTTCCGCTCCGGTTCCGCCGCCGGGGCGTGCTCGCGCTCTGACGACCCCGCGCGAGGGCCGCCCGCGCCCGCGGGTACCGTCACAGGTGTGAGATCCCCGTCCTCCCCGATGGACGGAGCAACGAGCGGGTGTGGATGGACGGCATAGAACAGGCGCGGCGGACGGTACTGCGCCCGCGCGGGCTGGTGGACCTGCGTGGACGTGAGGTGCGGGCGGACCGCCTGCACTATCCGCGGGGCGCGGTGGTGGTCGTGTCGGGCCTGCCGGGCAGCGGCAAGAGCACGCTGCTGCGCGCCTGGTCACCCGGTGTCCTGCTGGTCGACCCGCGCGACGTGCGCGAGGCGTACCAGGCCCGGATGCCGGCCCGGCTCCCCTACGCGGTGTACCGGCCGTGGGCCCGCCTCGCCTACGTAAGGCGGCTGCGCGAGGCGCTCGCGACGGGGCAGCCGCTGCTCGTCCACGACTGCGGGAGCCGCCCCTGGATCCGCCGCTGGCTGGCCCGGTCGGCGGCGGGGCAGGGCCGTGAGCTGCACGTGGTGATGCTCGACGTGTCGGCCGCGGACGCGCTCGCCGGCCAGGAGGCGCGCGGCCGGTGGGTACCGGCCAGGGTGTTCGCGCGGCACCACCGGCGACTGGACCGGCTCGTACGACACCTCGGCGCCTCCCCGGAGCCGGCCGAGCAGGGCATCGCACCGGTCCCGGACAGCCTGTCCGAGGCCGCCTCGGTGCTGATGCTCGACCGAGTGCTGCGCGGGCACTTCACCACCATCGGCTTCGACCGGACCCACGAGGCCCCCGCGCCCTCCCTGCCGGCCCCCCGCCCCGAGGCGGCGGGCGGGCCGGCGGCTACAGCGTTTCGCCGGCCGCCTTGTCCAGGAACGTCTGCAGCGCGGCCAGCTGCCGCTCCACCGCCTCGGTGAATTCGATGCCGGCCTTCTTCGTGTCGACGCCCGCGGGGCCCTGGTCGTACCCGTCGGTCGCCAGCTTCCCCACGCGGGAGGAGAGGGCGCCGACCTCTTCCAGGTCCCGCCTGCCGTCCGGCGTCGTCACGAGGCGCACCGTCGTGTACGCCCGCGAGAGGTCGGTGTTGGCGGGCGCGTACTTGTCCTCGAACTGGCGCCGCCGGTCCTCCGCGCTCTTGGCGGGGTCCAGGCTCACTTTCAGCATTTGCGTGGCCTGCTGCACGTACCTGTTGGTGCTGGCCGAGAGGTCGACGTAGGCCTCCCGCCGGATGTCCGCCCGCCGCGCGGCGCCTTCGGCGCGGTGCGTGTCCTTGGCCTCGAAGTAGGCGAGCGTGCTCCCCGTGAGGCCGGCCAAGGCCCCGATCAGCGCTCCCGCGAGCGCGGCGAAGGTGGCTCCCCGCCGGTTCGGCCGCTCACCGGTGGTGTTGCCCGCCCTGTCCTTCTTCTCCGCCATGACGTACTCGTACCGCGGCGGAGCGATCCCGGCACCTGCCACCACCTGTTGGCACGAACGCGCCGTGGGCGCCCGCCGCCGCGCATCGAGCCGCCGCCGCCCGTCGGCGCCGGGCCGTCGTGGTGCCGGCGCCGCCGTGGCGTACGACGGCCCGGCGGCGCGCCCGCGCCGAGGGACGGCTCCGGCTCCTCCCCTCTCACCCGGCGAGGGCGACGAGCCTGCGGTACTCCAGTTGGTCCGCCCTTCTGGCCGTCAGGTGCACCCGGACGTCCGGGAGCAGTTCCTTGAGGGAGTCGTAGCCGGCCGTGTAGGCCTCCTCGTGCGCGGTGGCCGCCGCCGGGACCCACAGGATCAGGAGCCGTTCGCTCCGGCGGGTGCCCTCGGGGCTGGCGAAGGACAGTTCGTGGACGATCAGACGCGGTTCGTCGTCGGGCAGGGCCTGGACCATCTCGTCGTGGGTCAGGTTGCCCTCGACGTCGAGTTCCAGGGCACCGGGATGGTGCGGGTAGCACAGGATCACGGTGTTGATCTCCCGTGTCTCCTTGAGGTGCTGGAGGGCATCGAGGCTCTCTACGGAAAGGGGGGTCGGCTGGTTCACGCGTACCTCGCTTCGCTCATGGCCAGGGCCCCGTGATCAACGACGGGCCCCCGGCGGCGGGCACGGTCGACCCCGCCGGCCCGCCCGCCTGCCCGGCCCCGCCCGCCCGGTCCCGCGCGAGCGGCCCGAGAACAGCCGCATCCGCGCGGGCGTCAATTCAGTGGCGCGCCGTCCGGTGGCATGCCTAAGGTGACACCGCGACCGCGCCCCCGATGCGCTCGGCTGCGGCTACTTCCTTCAGACAACCAAGTGACGCCGCCGCCCCCTTGATCTCGGGTGGCGCGGCCGTCTTCGCTCCGGGCCCGCGAACCCACCGGCCGGGGCCTTTTCCGTACCTCTGGATCCGGGGGGATTCACTGCCTCGTCACACCCCACGCGTCTCGAAGATCTGGTCCGAGATGCTCGTGGCCCCGCACGTCTCGGCGGCCGCCCGCACCCGGCCCGAAGCACGGGTGCACGACCCCACCGCACGGTCCTCCCGCACCTACGAGGGCGGCCCGGCCTTCGTCCGGGAGCCCCGGGACGAGCTGTTTCTGCTGGCCGTCGGCAACTTCGTCTCCCAGCGGACCTTCTACGAGAGCGGCCGCGAGCGCGACGACCGGTACGCCCGCCTCGTGGGCCAGCTCGCCGTCGAGGACCCCGTATGGACGGCCGGCCTGCTGCGCTGGCTGCGCGGCGAGGGCAACATGCGCACGGCGTCCCTCGTGGGCGCCGCCGCCTACGTCAGGGCCCGGCTCACCGCCGGATCGTCCGGGGGCCCGACCAACCGCTCCGTGATCGACTCGGTGCTCCAGCGCGCCGACGAGCCCGGAGAACTGCTCGCCCACTGGACCGCGTCGTACGGGCGCAACGTGCCGCAGCCGGTGAAGCGGGGCATCGCCGACGCCGTGCGCCGGCTGTACTCCTCCCGGTCGCTGCTGAAGTACGACACCCCCTCCAAGACCTTCCGCTTCGGCGACGTGCTCAACCTGGTGCACGCGTCCCCCGACCCCGGCAAGCCCTGGCAGGGCGCGCTCTTCCGGCACGCCCTGGACCGGCGCCACCACCCGGAGAAGGCGGTCGCACCGGCCGGCGACCGGCTGCTCGGCGCACACCGGGCGCTGATGGAGCTGCCGGTGGACGAGCGGCGGGCCGTGGTGACCGGGCCGGGCGGTGCCGAGCGGCTCGCCGCGGCCAGCCTGACCTGGGAGGCCCTGGCGGGCTGGCTCCAGGGGCCGATGGACGCCGCCGTCTGGGAGGCCGTGATCCCCTCGATGGGACCGATGGCACTGCTGCGGAACCTCCGGAACTTCGACGAGGCCGGGATCTCGGACGAGACGGCGGCCCGCGTCGCCGCACGCGTCTCGGACGCCTCCGAGGTCGCCCGGTCCCGGCAGTTCCCCTTCCGCTACCTGGCCGCCCACCGGCACGCGCCGTCGCCGCGCTGGGCGGTCCCGCTGGAACGGGCCCTGGGCCACGCGCTGGCCAACGTACCGGCGCTGCCCGGCCGGACGCTGATCCTGGTGGACCGGTCGGACTCCATGTTCTGGGACACCGTCTCCGAGCGGTCCACCCTGAACCGGGCGGACGCGGCGGCCGTCTTCGGCGCGGCGCTGGCGATGCGCGCCGAACAGGCGGACCTGGTGGAGTTCGGATGGTCCAGCGCGGCGGTGCCCTTCGCCGCCGGGGAACCGGTGCTGGAGGCGCTGAAACGGTTCCACAGCCTTGGCGGCACCCACACCGCGACGGCGGTCCGCGCCCACTACGCGGGGCACGACCGGGTTCTGATCGTCACCGACGAGCAGGCCGCGCACCAAGGCCGGGGCGGCCCGGCGGAACCGGTACCGGCCGAGATCCCGGTCTACACCTGGAACCTGGCGGGGTACCAGCCCGCCCACGCCCCTCAGGGCCCCCACCGGCACACCTTCGGCGGTCTCACGGACGCCGCCTTCCGGATGGTCGGGCTCATCGAGGCGGGCCGCGCCGCTGCCTGGCCGTGGACCGCCGACCCGGAGTGACGAACCCGGAGCGTCACCGGTATCCGTCGAGGGGCTCGGCCGCGTACGTACCGTCCGACAGGACCGCGTCGGTCAGCTCGAACCGCCGCCGCCCCCGGCCCTCCTGGCGGGTGATGACGGTTCCGGCGGCGCGGCCACTGGCGATCCGGACGGGCTGACCGTCCGGGCCCCGGGTCCCGACCAGCGTGTACGTGCGCGCCGGCCGCCCGCCCGGACCGGCGCCCACCCCATCGCCGCCCGGCCACGCGGTCCGACGGACTCATGGACGCCTGGCTGGCCGCGATCCACGCGGCGTCGGGCGCGCAAGCGCAGCCGCACCGACCCGAATAGCCGAGCCCCCGAAGCCCGCCGCACGTACGGCGGCCTGAACAGATCAAAGCCCCGGCCCCACCCGACCGGACCAGGCCCGCACCACCGGCCGCCGCTCTGGCGCTGCCGGGCGAGTGCAGCGTCACGGAGGCCCGTATCGGCGGCGCGCGTTTGACACGCTTCCGGCGGCTGGCAGGGTGGTGGGCGGGGGTTACCCGGTTGGGAGATCCGTCATGACCTCACGCTCGGCGTGCCGCACCACGGCACGGCAACTGCCGCTCAGGCTCACCGTCGGCGCCTTCTTCCTGAACTCCGGCCTGTCGAAACTCCACACGGACCGGGCCGGCGCCGAAGGGCTGCAGCAGTTCGCCGCCGCCACCTATCCCTTCCTCGGCAAGCTCGACGCACAGCGGTTCGCCCGGCTGCTCGCGGCCGGGGAGCTCGCCATCGCCGGGGCACTGCTCGTGCCGGTGGTCCCCGCCGTCGCGGCCGGTGCCGCGCTGACCGCCTTCTCCGCCGGCCTGCTCGGGCTCTACCTGTGCACGCCCGGGATGCGCCGCGAGGGCAGCCTGCTTCCCACGGAGCAGGGAACGGCGCTGGCCAAGGACGTCTGGCTGTTGGGCATCGGCGCCTCCCTCGTCATCGAGGGCGTGACCGAACACCGCTGAGCCCGAACACCGCTGCCGGTCCGGCCCCGCCCCGCCGGTCACCTGAACGGCCCTCAGGCGGGCCGGCCGTCCCCGTCCTCCAGCGCCGCCACCAGTTGCGGCAGGTTGCCGCCGGCCACGATGAGGGCCAGGTGGTCGTGGAAGTCCCGGCTCTCGACGATCAGGCCGTCGCGGACCCGCAGCACCTGGATGTTGGCGGTCTCGAAGTTCCGCCCGGTCGCCCGGTGGTGCACCCGGTAGTCCCACTCGGCGACGACCACCTCTGGGTCGTCGGTCTCCCGGACGAGCACGTTCGCCGGGGTCAGCCGCACGGGCCGACCCGCGGAGACTTCCGCGAACCGCGCTTCCAGCACGGCCCGGCCCTCGAAGCGGCGCGGCCCGACCGGCTCGAAGACGGTCTCCACGACGGCGTCCGGTGCGTAGAGTTCGGCCAGCTCCGAGAAGCGCTCGGCGTTGATGCGCTCCAGCAGCGTGTGGAAGACCTCTCGCGGTGACAGCGTTTTGGGCATGATCGACCTCCGGCGGGATCGGCCGCTAGAATCGGACTGGCGGCTCCGTTTTCAACGATACGGACTGGCAACTCCGGTTGTCCAGAGGGCACTTCGGCCGCTCGCGAGGGAAGGCGGAAGTGGATGAGCGGCGGTCAAGAGCGCCCGCTGCGGGCGGACGCGGCCCGCAACCGGGCCAGGGTGCTCGATGTCGCCACGGAGGTGTTCACCACCCGCGGCGTCGGCGTGTCGACCGAGGAGATCGCCAGGGCCGCCGGCGTCGGGGTCGGCACGCTCTTCCGGCACTTCCCGACCAAGGAGGCGCTGCTGGCCGCGGTGATGGTGGGCAGGCTGGAGGCGATGGCGGCCATCACCGCGCGGCTGGCGGAAGAGAACGGTCCGGCCGAGGCCTTCTTCTCCTGCTTCCGCCTCGTGGTGGAACAGTCCGCGGGCAAGAGCGAGTTCGTCCGGGCGCTCGCGGCGGCCGGCGTGGACGTGCACGCGTCGCTGCAGGAGCCGACCCGGGAGATCCAGACGCGGCTGGCCGGCCTGCTGTCCGAGGCGCAGCGGGCCGGGGCGGTGCGCCCGGAGCTGTGTATGCCGGAGCTGCTCGCCCTCCTGGTCGGAACCGGCGCGATGGTGGAGCAGCTCAGCGCGGCCCCGGAGGCCCGGGAGCGGATCTTCGACGTGGTCTTCGACGGGCTGCGGCCCCGCTGACCGGCCGGCGGTGCCGCTGACCGGCCGGCGGCCGCAACGGGCGGCCGCCGGCGGGCCGTTACTTCACCGAGCCCGCCATCACCCCCTGGACGAAGTGCCGCTGGAAGGCGAAGAAGACGACCAGCGGGACCACCAGGGACAGGAACGCACCCGGCGCGAGCACGCTGATGTTGCTTCCGAACTGCCGTATCTGGGACTGCAGCGCGACCGTCAGAGGCTGGGACTCGCTGTCCGCGAAGAGCAGCGCCACGAGCATGTCGTTCCAGACCCAGAGGAACTGGAAGATGGCCAGGCTCGCGATGGCCGGCCGGCCGAGCGGCAGCACGAGCCGGGAGAAGATCCGCCACTCGCTCCCGCCGTCCATCCGGGCGGCTTCCAGAATCTCGCGCGGTATCTCCGCGAAGTAGTTGCGCAGCAGGAAGACCGCGAACGGCAGCCCGTAGGCGACGTGGAAGAGGACGACTCCGGGGATCGTGCCGAACAGCCCGACCGCGCCGAAGAGTTTGGCCACCGGCAGCAGTCCGATCTGCACGGGCACGACCAGCAGCCCGACGACCACGAGGAAGATGCCGTCCCGCCCGGGGAACTCCAGCCAGGCGAAGGCGTATCCGGCGAGTGCCGCGATGGCGACGACCAGGGCGGTGGTGGGAACCGAGATCAGGACGGTGTTCCCGAAGGCCGCCGCGATGCCGGAGTCCTTCAGCAGGGCGCCGTAGTTGTCCAGGGACAGCTGCGACGGGTCGCTCAGCGCGGTCCACCACCCGTCGGAGGCGTTGTCCCGCTCCGAGCGCATCGAGGAGAGGAGCAGTCCCGCCAGCGGGGTGATCCATACGAGGGCGACCAGAATCAGCACGCCCTGGACGACGGAGCCGCTCAGCAGGCGTGACAACCCGCGTCGCCGGATGGTGCCGTGGCCGCTCATGCTCCGCTCCTTCGGAATCGCCGGACGTTGAAGACCATCGCGGGGACGACCAGCAGGAGCAGCACGACGCTGAGCGCGCTGCCGAGCCCCTGGTCGTTGCCGCCGCCGAAGGAGACCAGCCACATCCGGGTGGCCAGTACGTTCGCCTCCTCCTGCACCGGTCCCGGCGCGATGATGTAGACGAGGTCGAAGACCTTCATCACATTGATCACCAGGGTCACGAAGACCACGGTGAGGACCGGCGCCAGGAGCGGCACGGTGATCCTGCGGAAGATCTGGCCCTCGCTGGCACCGTCCATCCGCGCGGCCTCCAGCGCGTCGCGCGGGATCGCCGCGAGCCCGGCGCCGATCAGGACCATCGCGAAGCCGGTCCACACCCACAGGTACGCGCCGATGATGGCGGGCGTCACGAGCGCCGGGCCGAGCCAGTTCACGCCCCGGTACGGGGCCGCGAAGTTGGCCGCGGGCAGCCGTACGGCGTACTCGCCCTCGGCCAGCCCGGTGAAGCGGAACGAGCCGTCGGCGGAGGCGGTGGCGGTCGCGGCCACCCGGCCGTCCCGTACGGCCTCCACCACCATCCCGGGCAGGCCCTTCTCGCCCGGGTCGATCTTGCCGGGCGTGCCGGCGCCGCCGGGCGCGAAGTCGAGGAAGACGACGCCCGCGATGCCGTCCGGACCGGGCGCCGTCCCCGCACCGGGCGACCCGCCCCCGGCGGCGTTCGCGCCGGCCGCGGGCCTCGCGTCGGCGGGTACCCCGCCGGCTGCCACTCCGACGAAGGCGAGGCTGACCGTACCGCCGGGGCGTACGGTCGCCTCCGTGCTGTACGGGCCGCCCGCCCCTCCGGTCAGCCCCTGGCCCTCGCGGGCGCGGGCCGTCGGATAGGCCGCGGTGTCGTCGAAGGCGTCGTGGACGCCGACGACGGCCGCGTTGAGCACGCCCCGGTCCGGGTCCTGTTCGTAGGCGAGCCGGAAGACGATGCCCGCGGCGAGGAACGACACCGCCATCGGCAGGAAGAGCACCAGCTTGAACGCGGTCGCCCAGCGCACCTTCTCGGTGAGCACGGCGAGCATCAGCCCGAGTCCCGTCAGCAGGAGAGGGGCGACGACGACCCAGATGGTGCTGTTGCGCAGGGCCTTGAGGGTGGCCGGGTCGTGGACGATCGCCGCGTAGTTCCCGGCTCCGACGAACCGGTCGCCACTGGCGTCGAAGAGACTGCGGCCGAAGGAGAAGATGACCGGGTAGACGACCAGTGCGCCGAGCAGCAGCAGGGCCGGCAGTACGAAGACGATCGCGAGACGGCGTTTCTTTCGCTGAGCCCGGCGCCGCGGGTTCGCCGCGGCGCGGGCGGTCACGGTGTCAGCCATGGTGGCCGCCTCAGTTCCCGTACGCCTTGGCGGCCGCGGCTTCGAGCTCCGCGGCCGTGCCCTGCGGGTTTGACGGGTCGCGCAGGAAGTCCTGGAGCAGCTTCCACTCGCCCGCGCCCTTGGTGCCGCCGAACGCGGCCGGGGCCTGGTCGGACATGTCGAAGCGCACCGAATCGCCCGCCTCGACCAGCGACTTGGCGGTGCTGCGGGCGGTGTCGTCGCCGTACGCGGCGAGGCTGACCTTGTTGTTCGGGGACAGGAAGCCGCCCGCGCCGGCCCAGATCTCGGCCGCCTCGGAGCCGGCCAGGAATTCCAGCAGCCGCATGCCGGCCTTACCGTTCTTGCCTGCCTTGAGGACGACGGCCGCGTCGCCGCCGCTGACCACCGGCGTCGTGCCGCCGTCGACCGCGGGGAACGGGAAGAACTTGGCGTCCTCGCCGAGCTTCCTGCCGAACTGGTCCTTGGCGACCCCGCCGACGAAGTCGCCCTCGTAGACCATGCCCGCCTTGGGCTCGGGGCCGAAGACCTGCTCGACCGACGAGGGGAAGTCGGTGCCCAGGGCGCTCTGGGCGCCGCCGGCGACGAGCTGCTTGTCCTTGAAGAGGTCGCCCAGGGTGGTCAGCGCCTTGACCACGCTGTCGTCGGTCCACTTGAGCTCGTGCCGGGCGAGCTGGTCGTACTTCTGCGGCCCCGCCTGTGAGAGGTAGATGTTCTCGAACCAGTCGGTCAGGGTCCAGCCGTCCTCGCCGGCTATGGCGAAGGCGGGGCGACCGGAGTCGGCCAGGGTGCGGCCGGCCTTCAGCAGGTCGGCGTAGCTCTTGGGCTCGCTGACGCCGGCCTGGGAGAAGGCGTCGGGGGCGTACCAGACGGTCGACTTGTGGGCCGCCTTGAAGTACAGGCCGTAGTAGGTGCCGTCGACGGTGCCGTAGTCCTTCCACACCGGGGCGAGGGAGGAGCCGGCCGTGCCGGCGGCCCGGTCGGACAGGGGGAGCAGCCAGCCGGCCTTGGCGAACTGTTGGAGCACGCCCACCTGGGGAACCATCACCACGTCGGGCGCGTTGCCGCCCTCGATCTTGCTGCCGATGAAGGTGGAGACGTTGTCGCCGGAGGGTACGAAGACCGTCTTGGCGCCGGTCTTGGCGGTGAAGGCGTCCAGGACCTTCTTGAAGTTCTTCTGCTCGCCGCCGGTCCAGACGCCGGCCACGGTCACGGTCTGACCGCTCAGTTCGCCGCCGCTCGCGGGCCCGGTGGTGCCGCCGCAGGCGGTGGCACCGAGGGCGAGGGCGAGGGCCGCCGATGCGGTGGCCGCGCTCCGCCGGACCGTCTTGCCGGTTCGTCGCATGATGAGCTCCTTCTCGGTGGGTGTGGTGGGTCTGGTGGGTCTGATGGGTGAGGTCAGAGGGTCGGGCACTCGGCCGTCCACCACGCGGCGGTCGACGCGGGGAGGAGGCCGTCGGGGCAGGGCCCGCTGGCGAGCAGCGGGGGCCCGGAGACCGGGGCGGGCACCGGCTCCGCGCCGAAGTTGACCGCGCAGACGAGGCCGTCGCCGCGGGCGATGGCCAGCACCTGCGGGGGTGAGTCCAGCCAGCGCAGGCTGCCCTCGCCCAGCTGCGGGAGGCTGCGCCGCAGCTGGAGGCCCTCGCGGTAGAGGTGCCAGAACGATCGGGTGTCGGCGAGGGCGCGGTCGGTGGCGTGCTCCGCGAACCACTCGGGTTGCGGCAGCCAGGGTGTGGCGCCGGCCATGCCCTGGCTGAAGCCGAACGGGGAGGCGTGGCCCGACCAGGGCAGCGGGACCCGGCAGCCGTCCCGGACGTGCTTGCGGCTGCCGGTGCGGTGGAAGATCGGGTCGGTGAGGACCTCGTCCGGCAGGTCCATGACCTCGGGAAGACCGAGCTCCTCGCCCTGGTAGACGTACGCCGCGCCGGGCAGCGCCAGCATCAGCAGGGCGGCGGCGCGGGCGCGGGCGGTTCCCAGTCCGCTGCCCGCCACCCCCGGCTCGCCCGCGTACCGGGTGACCGTGCGGACCTGGTCGTGGTTGTTGAGCACCCAGGTGACGGTGGAGCCGGTGCCGGCGATGTCGCGTACCGCCTCGGTGATCGTCGAGCGGAAGGCGTCGGCGTCCCACGGGGCGCTGAGCAGGTCGAAGAAGAAGGCCTGGTGCAGCTCGTCCGGGCGGACGTACGTGGCGTGTTCGCGCGCCGTCGGTACGGACACCTCGCCGACCAGCAGCCGCTCGTGGCCGTCCCGGGCGGCGTACTCCTCGCACACCGAGCGCCAGCGACGCCACACGCCGTGGACCTCGGGCTGGTTCCAGGCCAGCTGGTTGACGGCGTCGCGGGCGCGCTCGTCGGCTCCGGGGTCCTGCGAGTCGGGCAGCTCGGGGTGCTTGAACAGCCCGGCGGCGACGTCGATGCGGAAGCCGTCGACACCGCGGTCCAGCCAGAAGCGCAGCACCTGCTCGAAGTCGTCGCCCACGGCCGGGTCGCGCCAGTTCAGGTCGGGCTGCTCGGGTGTGAACAGGTGCAGGTACCACTCGCCGGGGGTGCCGTCGGGCTCGGTGATCCGGCTCCAGGCGGGACCGCCGAACATGGCGCGCCAGTTGTTGGGCGGCTCCGCCCCCTGCGGTCCTCGGCCGGGCGCGAAGTGGAAACGGGAGCGGGGCGCGCTGCCCGGCTCAGCGGCGAGCGCGTCCCGGAACCACGGGTGCTCGCTCGAACAGTGGTTGGGGACGATGTCGAGCAGCAGCTTCAGCCCGAGCCTGCGGGCGTCGGCCACCAGCCGGTCGAACTCGGCGAGGTCGCCGTAGACGGGGTCGACATCGCAGTAGTCGGCGACGTCGTAGCCGTGGTCGTGCTGCGGCGACGGATAGAAGGGGCTGAGCCAGATCCCGTCGACACCGAGCTTGCGCAGGTAGGGGAGCCCGGCCCGGACGCCGGCCAGGTCGCCGATGCCGTCCCCGGTGCTGTCGAGGAAGCTCCGGACGTAGACCTGGTAGATCACCGCGTCGCGCCACCAGGGGGCAGGGGCGGTGGAGGTGCGGGAGGGGTGGCCGGTGCCGGCCGGAAGGGTGCTGAGCATCTCGCGTCGACCTGTTTCTGCTGAATGCGAGAGCGGCCCGGATCGGGCGCGCTGTTATGCATGCATGTTAAGTAGCAGCGACTGGAAGGTGTCAACGATGTGTCCAGAAACAGCGGAAAGCTGGGGTGGTTTGTGCGGAGATGCCCGCATGCATGACAAAGGGTCTCTACTTAACATGTAAGTAGAGACCCTTGGGGGAAGGAGTGGAGTGCGATCAGCCCGTGCGGGAGATGGCCCCGAGTTCGCGCGCGAGCCGCGCCGTCGCCTGCTCGGGCGTCTGGCGCAGCGCCATCACGTCCTGCGCCACGGCCTGCACGGCGAGGCTCACCTGGTCGTAGCGCGGACTCTTGGGGCGCGGCACCGCCGCCAGCACGCTCTGGCGGAGCGTGGGCAGGTACGGGTACGCGCGGACCAGCTCGGGGTCCTCGTACAGCGCGGCCCGCACCGGTGGCAGCGAGCCCTCGGTCAGGACCTTCCGCTGGACCCGTTCACTGGTCAGGTAGGAGATCAGATCGGCCGCCGAGGCCGGATGCCGCGCATGGCTGCTCACCGCGAGGTTGGAGCCGCCCAGCACGCTGGTGCCCGGCCCGTCGGGTCCGGGCAGCGGCACGGCGCCGAACTTGCCGGCGACCTTCGAGCCGTTCGCGCCGGCGTCGGCGTACACGTACGGCCAGTTCCGCAGGAAGAGCAGCCGGCCGTCCTGGAACGCCCGCCGCGACTCCTCCTCCTTGTAGCCGAGCGCCTCTCGGGAGATCCAGCCGTCCCGCACGCCGTCCGCGAGGAAGCCCAGCCCGGCGCGGGCCGCGTCGGAGTCGACGGTCACCCGCGCGCCGTCGTCGCGCAGGATCGAACCGCCCGCCGAGTGCACGGCCTCGGTGACGTTGACGGTGAGTCCTTCGTACGGCAGGAACTGTCCCGCGTAGCCGTCCAGTCCGTACTTCGGCGCGATCGTGCGCGCCTGCCGGATCAGCTCGGGCCAGGTGCGCGGCGGCTCCTCGCCCTCCCGGTCCAGGATGTCCTTGCGGTAGTAGAGCAGCCCCGCGTTGGTGACGTACGGGACCGCGTAGAGCCGTCCGTCGAAGGTCGCCGTGTCGACGACCGGGCGCAGGAAGGCGTCCAGCGGGAAGCGGCCGCGCTCCAGCGGGGCGATCCACCCGGCCGCCGCGAACTCCGAGGTCCAGGCGACGTCGATGTTCAGTACGTCGAACCGGTCGCGGCCCGACCGCAGTTCGCTGATCATCTGGGCCCGGGTCTCGTCCGCCGACTCGGGCAGCTCGACGAGCGTGACGCGCTCCGCAGGATGAGCGCCGTTCCAGTCGTCGAGGAGCGGGGAGAGGTAGTCGGTCAGATCGCCCGCCGTCACGAGCGTCAGCGGACCACGGGCCCCGGCGGCCGCGCCCGCGTCCGCGTGGACACCGAAACCGGCGTACCCCGCCAGCACCACCGCCCCGACCAGGAGGGCTCTACCCGCGGCACGCATCCACCGCATAGATTCCTCCCAGAGCACGATCCGGCAGCGCCGCCGACCATCGTGGCCTATATATACCCGTTAGGCATGGGCGATACTAGACGCCCAGGCAGACAAGACGTACGGCGGCTCGACCCGGTCCGCTGCCGAGTGAACCGTTGACTACGGAGCGGGAAGGAGGGGGAGCGAGTGCGGCTGGCGCTCCTTGCGCTCCTCACTCGTAGCCCTGCGCACGGTTACGAGCTGAAGCAGGACCTTGAGAAGCTCCTGGGCGCCGCGTACCCTCAGCCCAACGTCGGCCAGATCTACGTCACCCTCGGCCGCCTGGAGAAGAGCGGCCTGATCGAGGGCGAGGACGTCGAGCAGTCGGGACGGCCCAACAAGCGCACGTACAAGCTGACGGACGCCGGACGCGAGGCCGTGCTGGCCTGGTTCGAGGAGACGGCCGAGGAACCCCGGGTGCGGGACGAGTTCTTCATGAAACTCGCACTCGCGCCGAGGTCGGGTCTGGCGGATCCGGTCGCGCTGATCAACAGGCAGCGGCGGCAGTACCTCAACACCATGCGGGACCTGTCGAAGCTGGCCGCGGCGGAGGACCGCGACAACAAGATCTCCCACCTGCTGATCGAGGGCGCCATGCTGCACCTGCAGGCCGACCTGGACTGGCTGGAACGCTGTCAGGAGGAGCTGGAATGAGCGACCGGGCCACCACCGCTCCCGATGCGCCGACCACCGACCCCAGCGACCCCACCGCGCACCCCGGGGCCGTCGAGCCCCTCGTGCGCGCCGAGGGCCTGACCAAGACGCACCACGGCGAGGGCGTACCGGTCGACGCCGTGTGCGGGGTGGACCTGTCCATCCGGCCGGGGGAGTTCGTCGCGGTCACCGGGCCGTCGGGAGCCGGCAAATCCACCCTGCTGCACCTGATCGGCGGGCTCCAGCGGCCCGACAGCGGGAAGCTGTGGCTCGGCGGGGAACGGGTCGATCAGTACCGCGAGGCCCGCTGGGCCGTCCTGCGACGCCGCAGCATCGGCGTCGTCTTCCAGTTCTTCAACCTGGTCTCCAACCTCACCGTCGCCGACAACGTGGAACTGCCCGCCCTCCTCGCCGGCACCTCCCCGAAGGCCGCCCGCGCCTCCCGCGCCGAACTCCTCGCCGAACTCGGCCTCGAAGGCCGCGAACGATCCATGCCCGGCGAACTCTCCGGCGGCGAACAGCAGCGGGTCGCGCTCGCCCGCGCCCTGGTCAACCACCCCGCGCTGCTGCTCGCTGACGAACCGGCCGGCAGCCTCGACAGCAAGGGCACCCGCGAGGTGCTGCGGCTGCTCTCCCGGTTCCACCAACGCGGCCAGACGATCATGATGGTCACCCATGACGCCCGGATGGCCAGCGCCGCCGACCGCGTCATCAGCTTCTTCGACGGGCGCATAGCCGACGACGCCCAGCTCGGCGGCGGCCGCCCCGGGCCGGCCCGCGGCGTCACCGGCGTACTGGACCTGGACCTCAAGCAGTGACTGTGCGGGCCACCCTGCGCTGGGCGCACGCCGACTTCCGCGCACACCGCGGCGAAGCCCTCTTCGTCGTGCTGGCCAGCGCAGGGATCATCGCCTCGCTCCTGCTCGCCGGTGCGCTGTTCAGCTACGCCGCCAACCCCTGGCAGCGGATCTTCAACCAGTCCCACGGCGCGCACATCTGGCTGCACACCAGGGCCGGCGCGGCCGGCGCGGACATCGACGCCCTGTCCCGCGTGGCCGGGGTGGAAGCCCTGTCCGGCCCCTACCGCACGACGGCGACCACCGTCGAGTCGCGCGGCGCGCGGGTCGGGGTGACCCTGCGCGAGACCGCGGCGGCGGCCCCGGAAACGGGGCGCCCGCTCATCACCGCCGGCAGCTGGCTCACCCCGCCCGACGAGGGCGCCCGCGCCGGCACCGAAGCCGGCGCCGTCGTGCTGGAGACCTCGGTCGCCCGGGCGCTCTGGGCGGAGCCGGGCGATACGGTACGGGTCACCGGCCCGGACGGCGCGCCGCACGAACTCCGGGTCAGCGGGATCGCAGAGGTGGCCGAGCCCCGCTACCACCCGGGTGGCGGCCCCGGCATCGGCTGGGTGCTCTCCGGCCCCTTCGACGGGATCGCCCACGGCAGCGTCGGGCAGAGCGTGGGGCTGCGCCTGGAGGATCCGGACGACACCGACTTCATCGTCCAGCGGGCCGTGACCGCCCTCGGCGCCGACCGGGTGGCCCAGGTCACCAAGTGGCAGCAGGCCCGGGCCGAGGCGGGCGGCGACGACCGGCTCATCGGCCAGATGTTCGCCGTCTTCGGACTCGGCGCGCTGCTCGCGGCGGCCCTCGCCGCGGCCGGAGCCATCGGCGCCCGGGTCCGCGGCCAGCTGAGGGACATCGCCGTCCTCAAAGCCGTCGGCTTCACCCCCGGCCAGGTGACCCGCGGCTTCCTTGTACAGCACCTCGCCTTCGCCTGCCTCGGCGTCTCCCTGGGCACGGCGGCGATCGCCCTCCTCGGCGCCCGCATACCCGGGCGGATAGGCGGGGCCGCGGCCGTGTGGCAGGACCTGCCCGGCTACACCGCGGTCATGATCGGCATCCCCTGCGGCGCGGTGCTGCTGATCGCGGCCGCCACCGGACTCTCGGCCTGGCGGGCCGGCCGGGTGCCGCCGGTCCCGGTGGCCCGCGCGGCGCTGCCGTCCGCCGCCCCGATGACCGCCCTCGGGAGGCGGGCTCTCGGCGTACGAGTGCCTCCCGCCCTGGTCCTCGGGTGGCGCGCGGCGTTCCCCCGGCGCGGCCGGACGCTCGTCCCCGTGGCGCGGCTCGCCCTGCCGCTGGTGCTCATCACGGTCGCGCTCGTAGCCTGGTCGACGCTGGACCAGTTCCGCGGCCGGCCCGCCGGGATGGGGCTGCCCGCGGCCCTGACCGTACGGGCGGCGCAGCCCGCGGGGTCGTCCGACGCGGAACTGGAGAAGACCCTCACGGCGGTCCCGGACATCGCCTCGGTCCATCCGGGCGCGGAGATGGCGGCGCTCGTGCCGGGGCAGACCGGCACGATCACCCTCCGGGGGCTGGGCACGGCCCGGGAGCCGTACCCCTCCAAGGTGGTGGAAGGGCGGGCCGTCGGCGGCCCGGACGAGGCGGTGGCCGGGCAGGGACTGCTCGATCTCCTCGGGGTGCGGGTCGGCGCGTGGGTGCGGATGACCGTCGAGGGGCGGCCGCAGGTCCTGCACCTCGTGGGGCGCACCATCGAACCCGAATCCGGCGGACGGGTGATCACCACGACGATCGACGCACTGCGGGAGCGCGACCCGGGGCTGCGGCCCGACTACCACGCCCTGGTGCTGCGCGCGGGCGCGGACCCCCGGGCGGTGAGCGCCGAGCTCGCCGGCGCGACCGGCGGAGCCCTGGAGGTCCGCGAGACGCCCAACCCGGCCGACCGGCTGGAACCGGCGCGCGGGGTGATGGCCGCCTTGATCGCGGTGCTGGCGCTGATCGGGCTGACCGAACTGCTGACACAGATCAGTACGGGCGTGCGTGACCGGAGCCGGGACCTGCTGGCCCTGAAGGCGATCGGGCTGACGCCGCGCCAGATCGGTTCGATGATCGTGACGGCCGCCGGCCTGACCGCGCTGGCGGCCGCCGTCGTGGGAACGACGGTGGGCGCGGTGTCCGGCAGCTGGCTCGTGGACGCCCAGGGCGCGTCGAGCGGCATCGGCGCGGGAATCGCCCACCTGCCCTCGCCGACGGTGCTGGTGACGGTGGTCCTGGGAACGGTCCTCGGCGCGGTCGCGGCGGCGATGGTCCCGGCGACCCGCACGGCACGCCGACGGCTGGCGGACTCCCTGAGCGAGACGCTCTGAGTGCGAGGGGCTCTCGGAGCGAGGTGCTCGTAAGGCTTGACAGAACCCACCCAAACTAATGACACTCGAAGTGCAAGTTGTTTTGATGTGGGACGCGACCCTCGGGGGTCAGGAGGCAGTCATGCCGATCAGCCGCATCACAGGGGAGCGGGCGCGTGGGTACGTCCGCCCTGCCGTCTACGTCCTCGCGGGGATCGTCATGGGCGTAGTCTGGGCGCTGGGCTCGGACACTCCCGCCTGGGAGCACGCGCTCCGCGTCCTCGCCCTCGTCGGGTGCGCGGCCGCGGCCATGACGCTGCTGCATCGCCGCCGGGCCCGCCTCGGCCGGCCGGTCGACCACCGGCTGCACTCCAGCCTGCTGCTGGGCAAGGTCCTCCTGGTCGCGGCGGCCCTCGTCGTCGACGAGCTGCTCGGTCGGTGGGTCTCCGATCCGAGCCTGATCACCGCGACCCTGCTGGCCGTGACCATCGCGGTGGGCGGTCCGGCCCTGCATCGCCGGCTCTCGCACGGCGGGAGCGGCCCGACGGCGCAGGCCGCACCGGCGGACCCCCGCGTCCTGTGCGCGGCCGAGGTCCATGGCGGGCGCGAGCGCGAGTGACCCGGCCCCGCCCGCTTCCGCCGCGCTGACCCGTGCCGGGGGTCGCGCCGCGCGGCCCCAGGCGCGGTCGGCCGCGCCGCTACTCGGGCTGGGTCACGGTCAGCGACCAGCGGGTGGTCTGCGTCGAGGCGTCGACGACGATCGTGAAGTCGCCCGGCCGGACCACGCCCGGGGCCATGCTCGCCGTGCCGACCCCGGCGCCGCCGGAGGCCGGGCACTCCACGTCGAACGCGGCGACGATCGTCCCCTTCGAGTCCATCGTCACCCGTACGTCGCCGCCTCCGTCACACGCCACCGTGAGGACGGTCGGCAGGTCGTTCGAGGCCCCGCCCGAGGCGACGCCGCCGTCGCCCCGGAACTCATCCACCCACACCAGACCGTCGGGGCCCGGGTGCGGGAGCATCCCGCCGTCCGCCGCGGCGGCGGGCCCGGCGCCGGCCAGGCCGGCCGCCACGAGGGCCGCCAGCGTCGTCAGGGCCGCGGTCTTCTTCGTACGCATCACGTCTGCTCCTTGATGTTCCGCCATGGAGTAGACAGTGTCTACCGGCGAGGGAGCCGCGCACCTGAGTACGCGTACTCAGATGTGCGGGCTACCAGGGGATCTCGCCGTCGTCCTCGAAGAACGACCCGCTCGGGCCGCCGTCGGGCAGCGTGGCGAGACGGATCGCGACGGCCGCGCCCTGCTCCGGCGTGCGGGGGCCGTGGAAGCCGTTGAAGTCGGTGGCGACGAGACCCGGACAGGCGGCGTTGACCAGGATGTCCGTGCCGGCCAGCTGCCTGGCGTACTGCACGGTGACGGCGTTGAGGAACGACTTCGACGGCGCGTAGAGCCCCATGACCGGGCCGATCTCCACGTCGGGATCGGCCTGATGGGTCAGGGAGGCGAGCCGGCTGGAGACGTTGACGACGCGCGGCGACGCCGAACGCCGCAGCAGCGGCAGCATCGCGTTGGTGACCCGCATGACACCGATGACGTTGGTCTCCACGACCCTGCGGAGCTCGCCGAAGTCGGCCGCGGTCGGGTCCTGCGCCCACCCCGGCCCCAACTCTCCTGACATCCCTGCGTTGTTGACCAGCGCGTCCAAGCGCCCGGCCCGCCGCTCGACCAGCTCGGCGGCCTCGGTGACGCTCCCGTCGTCGGTCACGTCCAGCGGCACCCCGAAGGCGTCCGCCCCGCCCGCGCGCAGCTTCTCCACCGCGGCCTCACGGCGGGCCCGGTCGCGGGCCCCCACCCCCACGCCGTAGCCGAGGGCGCCCAGTCCGGCCGCGATCTCATATCCGATGCCCTTGTTCGCGCCGGTGACCAGCGCGATCTTCTTCTCGCTCATGGCGTCGATGCTGCCCGCGCGGCGAACGGCGCTCCAACACCGATCCGGTCTCCTGTGATACCCGGCGGGTATCACCGCAGTACGCTGGGGCGATGGACCCCCTGGAGACCCGCGAGCTGCGCTACTTCGCGGCCGTCGCCGAGGAACTGCACTTCGGCCGCGCCGCCGAGCGCCTCGGCATGGCCCAGCCGCCACTGTCCCGGGCGATCCAGCAACTGGAACGGCGCCTGGGCGTCCTGCTGCTGGAACGCACCCGGCGCGGCGTCGCCCTCACCGGCGCCGGGGAAGTCCTGCTCGACGAGGCCCGCGCCACCCTCGACGCGGCCGCCGCCGCGGCCCGCCGCACCCGCCGCGCCGCCTCACCCCGCAGCCGGTTGGTGCTGGCGGCGAAGGCCGCCGGCTCCCACGAACTCCTGCGGAAACTGCTCGACGCCTACGCCGCCGAACCCGACGCGGCCGAGGTCGAGGTGGTGCTGTGCGGAATCGGTGAGGAGACGCGGCTGTTGCGCGACGGGCGCGCCGACGCGGCCCTGCTGCACCCGCTGTTCAGCTCCCTCGCCGGCTTCGACAGCGAGGAACTGCTGACCGAGGACCAGGTCGCCGTCCTGCCCGCCGAACACCCCCTGGCCGCACGCCCGTTCCTGTCCATGGCCGAGGTCAGCGACGTTCCCGACCTGCCGCTGCCCCGCTGGCCCCACCCCGACGGCAGCTATCCGCCCGGCCCGGGCCCCGAGATCCGTGACCCGTCGCAGCTGGCCCAGCTGATCGCCCTCGGACGTACCCTGGCCGTCATCCCCGCCTCCGCCCGTGCCTGGCTGTGGACCGCGCACACCGCGGTCCCCCTCACCGACGCACCCCCCGTGACCACCCACATCGCCTGGCCCCCGCACAGCCGCTCCCGCGCCCTCGCCGGACTGATCCGCACGGCGACCCGGCTGTGAAGCGGCAACGCGCCGTACTGTGACGGCGGCGGACGAGGCGTCAGGCGGGCAGGGCGGCGAGCCAGCCGGTCAGGAGCCGGTTGACCTCGGCGGGGCGCTCCTGCTGGATCCAGTGCCCGCAGCCGTCGAGGACCTCGGAGGAGACCAGGCCGGGCAGGGTGGCGGGGTACGCCTTGATCGCCTCGGCCATCCACGTGGTGGAGGCGTCCAGGGCGCCACCGACGAACAGGGACGGCTGGGTGATGGGGGCGCCGTCGAAACCGGCGAGATCCTCCCAGTCCCGGTCCATGTTCCGGTAGCGGTGGAGCGCCCCGCTCATACCGGTCCGCTCGAACTCCCCGGCGTAGAAGTCCAGTTCGTCCTCGCTGAGCCAGCCGGGCAGCCGGCCGGCGGGGAACCGGTCGCGCAGCCTGCCGCCCCGGCTGACGAAGTGAGGGTCGGGCGCGCCGGGCCCGGTCATGGTGTCGCCGGAGAACGCGGCGTAGATGCCCGCGAGCCAGCCGCGCACATCGGGCTCGATCTCGGCCTCGGCCCGGCCGGGCTCCTGGAAGTAGGCGACGTAGAACTCCTCGTCCCCGCCCATCCGCGCGAAGACCTCGCTGGGCCGCGGCCCGCCGCGCGGGGCATAGGGAACGCTGAGCATCCCCACCGCGCGGAAGACGTCCGGCCTGACCAGGGCGGAGTTGGCGGCGATGACCGACCCCCAGTCGTGGCCGACGACCACCGCGGACCGCTCGCCCAGGGCGTCCACCACGGCGGCGTTGTCCTCCACCAGGTCCAGCATCCGGTACGCCTCCAGGTCCCCGGGCTTGGAGGAACGGCCGTAGCCGCGGACGTCGATCGCGGCCGCGCGGTACCCGGCCGAGGCCAGCGCCGGCAACTGGTGGCGCCAGGAGTACCAGGACTCCGGGAAACCGTGCACGAGCAGCACCAGCGGCCCGGAGCCCTGCTCCACCACGTGGATCCGGCCCCCGGGCGAGGGGACCATCCGGTGCGTGACGTCCATGGCCTGCTGCGACATGAATCCTCCAAGATTCCCGACCCGCCGTGTGCCAGGGTCGCCACGATCATGAGAGTGACGACGCGGGCGGGGCGAGCCTTGTTGCCGTTCCGGCAAATCCGGCGGGCCGGGTCCGGTCAGAGCTGGACGATGACGAGGGCGGTGTCGTCGGTGGTGCCCACCGTCGGGAGCAGATCGAGGAGGAGCGCGTCGGCGAGCGGTTCGGGGGCGGTGCCGCGGTGGTGGATGAGGGAGTCGGCCAGACGGTTGAGGCCGGTGTCGATGTCCTCGTGCCGGCGCTCGATGAGGCCGTCGGTGTAGAGGACGAGGGTGTCGCCCTCGGCGAAGGTGGTGGTGGCCTGGGGACGGGCGATGTGCTCGGGGCGGGCGCCGAGCGGGGGATCGGTGGCCTGGTCGAGGAATTCGACGGTGCCGTCGACGTGGAGCAGAGCGGGCGGAGGGTGGCCGGCGCTGCTGTAGGTGATGGTGTGGGTGTCCCAGTCGACGCAGGTCTCGACGGCGGTGGTGTTCTCGGCGCCTTCCACGGAGCGCGCGTACAGACCCAGCACCTCCAGGGCCTGGGCGGGGCCGTCGGCGACGCGGGAGGCGGCGCTGAGGGCACTGCGGAGCAGCCCCATGACACCGGCGGCCTGGAGGCCGTGGCCCACGACGTCCCCGACGGCCACGCCGATGCGGTCTCCGGGCAGATCGACGAGGTCGTACCAGTCGCCGCACACGTTGAGGGATCCGACGGCCGGCTGGTAGCGCACGGCGGCGCGGTGGTGGCCGATGGGGCCGAGGGCGGGCAGCATGGCGTCCTGCAGGGCGAGGGCGACCTCGCGTTCGCGGGCGTGGGCGGCGCGCAGCCGTTCGTTGCCCTCCTGCAGCTCCCTGGCCCGGGTGTAGAGCTCGGCCTCCAGCACCTGGGTGCGGCTGCCCCGCCCGCGGGCCTTGATGAGCTCGGTGACCTCCTCGACCCGGTGTACGAGCAGTACCACCTGGCCGTCCGGTCCGAGCACAGGGGCGTTGACCGGGCTCCAGTAGCGCTCCTCCCACTCGCCCGGCCGCTCCAGGGACTCCACGTCGTAGCGCTGCAGTGCCATCGCGTCCCGTTCGCCGGTGGCGAGCACCCGCTGGAGTGACGCCATCAGGTTCCGCGCGCCGCTGGCGGCGGGGTCGCCGGGGTTGTCGGGGAAGACGTCGAACAGGTACCGGCCCACCATCAGCTCGCGCGTCCGGCCGGAGATCCGCAGGAATTCCTCGTTCACGTCCGCGTAGGCCATGTCGGGAGTCAGCAGCGCGACCATGCCGGGCAGTGCCTGGAACACCGCCGCGTAGTCGATTCCTGCCTCCGCCATGGCCCTGCCTCAGCGCTCGATGCCGTGTTTGGTTCCCACGATAGAAGCCGGGCGGGAGGAGTACGGGGGTGCCGCGCGGGGATACGACCGGTTGCGGAGCGTGACAATCGGGGGCCTCGGGGGTGAGGCGTCCCATAGGAGCCACGTCACATACGAGATGGTCTAGTAGTTCCCCTCGCGCCCGCACCCGCCCCCTCGGGCGGCCCGGACGAGGGTCTTCCGGCCTCCGGGTCCGATCCCGGCTAGTAACGGGGGTCGTTGCCAGGGCCGCGGCCGGCTGGCTAACTGGTTGATGTCGCCGGGCGGTACGGGTGCTTCACCCGGAGCCCGCGGATCCCCTCTCCACCTGTGTGAGTGGTTCACGCATGTCTTCGGCATGCGGCGACGGTCCTTGTCCCCTTCGGAAGGTTCCCCCGTGTCCCACGCTGTCATCCGTCGCTTCGCCGCTTCGAAGAAGACCCTCGCCGGCAGCATCGTCGCCCTGGGCGTCGCCGGCACCATGCTCGCCACGGTTCCCGCCCAGGCGGCGGCCCCGACGAGCGCCAAGGCGATCGCGCACCAGATGATCAAGGACCCGGCCCAGTTCGCCGCCTTCGACAAGATCGTCTCGCACGAGAGCGGCTGGAACCACATGGCCACGAACTCCTCCTCCGGCGCGTACGGCCTGGTCCAGGCCCTCCCGGCGTCGAAGATGGCCTCGGCCGGCTCCGACTGGAAGACCAACCCGGCCACCCAGATCAAGTGGGGCCTGGACTACATGAACTCCCGCTACGGCAGCCCGGTCGGCGCCTGGAACTTCTGGCAGGCCAACCACTGGTACTAAGCCGGCCGCTGGTACTGAACCGCCACCGCACCCCCACGCGCGGACGCACGCACGCACGCTCGGCCGAGACTTTCCGGCCGGGCGTTTTTGCGTGGGCGCCACCGGTTCCGCCTCAAGGGCGTACGAGGACCGGACCCGGCGCCGGAGCCGGCGTGCTGTCGACGGCCTCCAGCCGGCCGCTGTAGGCGATGTGTCCGCCCAGGGCCCCGCTCACCGCGACGGCGCCCAGCCCCGCCAGCGACCACAGGCGCCCGCGCGCGGACCGGCCCCGCAACCGGTCGGCGAGCGAGACCGCGTAGCAGGCGACGGCGGCCGCATTGGCCGCGGCGTGCGCGACGCCGACCCGCGCCTGCTGCGGCGGCAGCTCCGCCCAGTCGGCCCACCCGGCGGCCGCCGCGGGCGCGACCCCGACGAGACCGGCCGCCGTCAGAACCGTGGCAGCCCGGTGCGCCCCGGGTACGGCGTCCAGCAGGGCCGCCGACATCCAGCAGCCCATCGGTACCTCCACCAGCAACGGGTGGGCGGGATGGCCCAGCGGGCCGCCCCGCAGCAGCCCGCGGACCCGTCCCAGCGGGAGCGCGCGGATGCCCCGCTGCAGCCCCCGGATCACCGGATCAGCCGCCGTCGTCTCCTCGATGCCGGCCACGGCGCCGAGCCACCGCTCCGAGGCCCGATCCAGGGCCGATGCCCGCTCGGGGCCGGGCGTGCTGTCGTCGATGTATGAGTTCATGCCCGGCGCCTACCCCGCTTCGTCCGCATTCCCCGCATCGGCCGCCCTGATCTTGCCTCGGCGGCCCTTGGGGAGCTCCGACGGCGGAAAGCGACGTACGAGGACGCCCGCGAAGGGAGAGCTGATCCTCCGCACACCGGCCTACCCGTGCGTGGCGGCCGTTCCGGTGCCCACCGTGCCCGTGCCCCTGTCCGCGCGCGCCTCGGCAGCGGGCGCGAAGGCATTCCGGGCGGCCCGCACCCGCAGCTCCTCCAGTACGTCCGCCTGCCGCCGGGCACGGTCCAGGAGCCGGTCCACGGCCGCGCCGTCGAGGCGGGGGTCGGCGTCCGCGACGGTCCTGAGCGACCGCCACAGCGAGGCCTTGCCCTCCACACCGAGCCGCATGACTTCCAGTTCCAGGACGTCGCTGAGGGGTGAGCGGCGCACCAGGCGGCCGTTCAGTTTGATCCGGCCCGTCTTCTCCGCCAGCCGGCCCACCACGACCCTGGACCACTGGGCGGGGACGTCGAGCGCCGTCATGAACTCGCGCAGGCTCTCCCGGTCCGCGGCGATCTGCCCGGCCAGCTCCGCCAGCGCCGGACCCACCGCCCGCCCCCGATGGGTCCGGGCCATGCGGCGGCTCAGGGCCACCCCGCTGCTCGCGCCCGCGAGGTGGTCGTTGAGGTAGATCGCCAGGAGCCGCCGCGGATGCGGCGCGGCGGAGCGGGACTGCGAACCACTACGGCGGGTGTTCATGCGACTCTCCGTTCCTCGCGCCTCACGCGGGCGGCCGGAAGCCGCCGCACTTGTCGTCTCTCCGACCCGCCGCCCTTCAAACCGGCGAGGCCGGCCTGCCGGGATCGCCGCTCCCGGTGCCCGGGTCAGTGGGGGAGCAGCGATTCCAGGGGGACCTCGGGGTCGGCCAGGCGTGTGGGGTCGATGGGCGCGCGGGAGCGGATGAGGGCCTGGACGGGCTCGGTGACGTCCCAGACGTTGACGTTCATGCCGGCCAGGACGCGGTCGCCGGCGAGCCAGAACGCGATGAACTCGCGGGTGGCGGTGCTGCCGCGGAAGACGACCCGGTCGTGGCCGCCGGGTTCGACGTAACCGGTGTACTCCATGCCCAGGTCGTACTGGTCGGTGAAGAAGTACGGCAGGCGGTCGTAGGCGGCGTCCTGGCCGAGCATGGCCCTGGCCGCGGTCTGGGGCTGGTTGAGGGCGTTGGCCCAGTGCTCGACGCGGATGCGGCGTCCCAGGAACGGGTGGTGGGCGTTGGCCACGTCGCCCGCGGCGTAGACGTCGGGCGCGGAGGTGCGCAGGTGGTCGTCGGTGAGGATGCCGTCCTCGACCGCCAGCCCCGCCTCCTCGGCGAGGCCGGTGTTGGGGGTGATGCCGACGCCGACGACGATCGCGTCCGCCGCGAGGCGGGTGCCGTCGGCGAGCAGGACGCCGTCGGCCGCGGCGCCGTCGCCGGTGATGGAGGCGATCCGCACCCCGAAGCGGAGGTCCACGCCGTGGTCCCGGTGCAGGTCGGCGAAGACCTGGGCGACCTCACGGCCCAGTACCCGTAGCAGCGGCAGCTCCGCGCTCTCCAGCACCACCACCCGGGCCCCGGCCGCACGGGCGGCGGCGGCGCTCTCCAGGCCGATCCAGCCCGCGCCGATGACGACGATCGTGGCTCCGGGCCGCAGCGCCGCCTTGAGCCGGTCGCTGTCCTCCAGCCGCCTCAGGTACAGCACCCCGTCCAGGTCCGCGCCCGGGACGGGCAGCCGGCGCGGTGAGGAGCCGGTGGTCAGCAGCAGCTTGGTGTAGTCGACCCGGCTGCCGTCCGCGAGCGTCACCCGGCGGGCCGCGGTGTCGAGCGCGGTGGCCGTCGCGCCGAGACGCAGGTCGACGTCGTGCTCGGTGTACCACTGCTCGGGATGTACGTAGGCCTGCTCGCGCTCCTGCGTTCCCAGCAGGTAGCCCTTGGACAGGGGCGGACGCTCGTAGGGGCGTTCACGCTCCGCCCCGATGAGGACGAGCGGCCCGTCGAAGCCCTCCTCGCGCAGGGTCTGGGCGGCTTTCGCCCCGCCCAGTCCTGCTCCGACGATCACGTAGGCGCTGTTCGTGGTCATGGCGGTCGCTTCCCTCGATCGGCGGGCGGTCCGGGTGGAGCCAGATTTCCACGGCCCGGCCCTCGCGCGTGGGTGCGGGGCGGCGGATCCGGCGGCGTGTCGCTCACCGGTTGCGCCGGGCGATGTCGGCGTTCAGCGCGGTCGCGAAGGCGCACCAGGCGACGTACGGGGTCAGGGCGAGTCCCGCCGCCGGGTCGATGCGGTGCACCTGGCGCAGCAGCCGGACGTTCGAGGCGTCCAGCAGGAGGGTGCCGGCCAGCCCGGCGCGCGGGCTTCTCCGGGCGAAGAAGAGCCAGCTCCACGCCGCGTTCAGGGCGAGGTTCACCCCCAGGGCGACGGCGAGCCCGCGCCGCTCGGGCCCTTCGGCCCGGTGCAGCGCCCGGCCGGCCGCCCAGGCGATCGAGCCGTACAGGGGTGTCCACACCGCTCCGAAGGCCCAGGGCGGGGGTTGCCAGGGCGGTTTCCGCAGCGACCGGTACCAGCGGGAGCCGGGGTCCACCGCCCAGCCGCCGATGACCGCGCCGGCGACGACGGCGGTCGCGCTCGCGGCGTAGCCCTTCCAGCCGGGCCCGCGTTCCCCGGCGTCGTGTCCCGAACCGAGCCTCATGCGAGGAGGCCTGCCCCGGGGACGCCGCCGTACGCACGCCTCCGTCGCCGACTGCCCCACCGGACGGACGGCCCCGTCGCGCCGCCGCCTGGACCGCATCGGTCCTGGCAGCCCTGCGACGATCCGTCCGTGTCACGCGTGAGGTGCCGGGGTACGGGTAGGGGCCGGGCACAGACGCTTTCGGAGCCCGCCGGATCACGCCGGAGCCACCCGTGGTGAGGCGGTCGCGGGCCGTCGGGGCGAGGAGGACACCATGTCCGTACACATTCCGGGCTCCGAACCGGCCCCGCGTGGTTCCGCGCCGCGTGTCGTTGGCGGCGTGCCGCCGGGGGAGACGCCGCCGGGCGAGTCGAGTACCGGCTCCGGCGCGGGCCCGTACCGGCCGCTCACGCGCGGCTGGGGCATGGCGCCGCTCGTGGCGATCTGCGCCCTGGCCGTCGTCTGCGCCCTGTTCTTCCTCGCCTACGCCATCGTCCTGCTCGTCTGACCGGGAACGCGGCTCGCGTCACGGCCCGCCGCGCCGCACGAAGGGGTGTGCCATGAAATCCAGAGCCTCGACGCCCCCCGCCGCGGCCGGCTCACGCCCGTACGACGCCCGAGGGGCCGCGGCCGGGGCCGCCGTAGCGTGGGCGGTCGGCATGACCATGGCGACCGTGCCCTGCTCGGCGCGTGACGCCGGGCGCGTCCTCGCCGCCGCGGCGGCCCGGGTCGAGATCAGCGTCGCCGAGCTGGCGGCAGCCATGGTCGCCGAGTCCCGGGGAACCCCGCCCCCCGCCCTCATCGGCCGGGCCCTGAGCCAGGCCGTCCAGGCGGCGCGGACCTCCCCCGACGCCCGGTCCGGCCGGGCGGTGCCCGGACTCATGCCGAGCACCGACGACGCCGAACACGCCCTCGGCCGGTTCTTCGAAGCCAGACTGCGCCTGGTCGCCACACCCGCCGACGAGCCCGCGCGACGCGCGCTGGAAGACGCGATCTACACCCTCTGCGTCCTGATGGCCGAGCCCGGCGCACATGCCGCCGTGGTCGCGGCCGTCCAGTACACGGAGACCTGAACACCGCGCCGTTTCGGCCGGCGAGTTCGGCGGGATCAGGCCCAGGTGGTGAGGTCGGCCAGGTGGTCGACCACGGCGCGCAGACTGCCGGAGCGGTGCAGGGCGGCGCGCTGGCGGGCCGCCCCGGTGCCCTTCCGCAGGAGCGCGCCGAGGAGCCGGTGGACCTCGGCCTCGTCGCCCGCCGCCCGCAGGCCCGGGGCGGCTGCCGCGACGAGGGCGGTGATCAGGGACCGGGCCGGTACGTGCTCGCCGGTGAAGGGGTTGAGGGCGAGGCCCGTGGGGCCGTACTGGGCGGCGTAGCGGTGGGCGTCGCGCAGGCGCGGGACGGGGACGTCCGGGGGCGGTCGCCGTTCTTCGGCCTGAGCGAGCAGCGTGGCGCACAGGCCGCGCAGGAGCAGGGCCACGAGAACGGTGGTGTCGAGGTCGGCGTTGGTGTCCGCGACGCGGAATTCCACGGTCGGCTGGTGCTCGGACGGGCGCGCGAACCAGTAGATCATCCGCCGGTCCATCAGGATCCCGGAGGCGACCAGGGCCGCGGCGGACTCCTCGTACGAGGCGCTGTCCAGCAGCGGGGAGGGCTCCGCGGTGGGCCAGCGGCCGAATTCCACGCAGCGCCAGCTCGCGAAGCCGGTGTCGACTCCGCCGGCGAACGGCGAGTTGACGGCGAGGGCCTGGAGGACGGGCAGCCAGGGGCGGACGTGGTTGGCGAGGAACAGGGCCTGCGCGCGGTCGGCGGCGCCGACGTGCACGTGGCAGCCGCAGACGATGCCCAGGTTGCCGTCCACGAGGGCGCCGAACTGCCGGGCCATACGGAGGTAGCGCGGGGTGTCGGTCACCGGGATCGGGGCGTCGGGGGGCACCACGGCCGTGCCCGAGGCGACGAGCAGGCAGTCCGAAGCGCGCGCCGCCTGGGCGGCGGCCGCCCGGAGCAGGGCCAGCTGGGCCCGTACGTCCGTGGCTGTGGTCGCCGGGCGGGTGCAGACCTCGACCATGCAGCGGTAGAACTCCTCCTGCACCAGATCCCCGAGGAAGCGCGAAGCCGCCTCGATCACCGGGCCGGCGCGCGGCACCGGGGCCCTGGTCAGCCGGTCGACGAGGAGGAACTCCTCCTCGACCCCGAGCGTCGGCACCACCGCCCGGCCGACGGCGTCGCGCCCCGGGAGCGGGACAGCGTCCGGAAGAACACCCTGCTCGGTGACGACCATGTCCCTCGTCTACCCCGAATGCGGTCCTGAAACAGGGGGGGGCGAAGGGGCGGGCATCGGCGACGGCCGGGGCCGTCGCCGGACCCGGCCGCGGTTCCCGCTGTTCAGGGGCGGTGCGGGGAATCGGATCCGGCTGCCGGGGCGTCCGTGTCCGGCGTCTCCCAGGACGACTGCCGCGCCCGTGCGGCCCGGCTCTGGTCCGACGGCCGCGCGCCCGGATCCTTGCCGGCCGCGTCGCGGCGGGTGCCGTACCAGAAGGCGGCGATCAACAGCACGGCCACGACCACGCCGGCCAGGATCAACAGGAGGGACGAGGAACCGGATGCTGCGAGTGGTGCGGGAGTAATCATGGCCCGCGCCTACCCCGCATCCGCCGGTTCGCACGCCCCGCCGGTTCGCACGCCCCGCGGGACGGACCCGGGATCCGAAGATCGCCCCGTTCCTGTATGGGACTCCCCTCAGCGGGCAGGCGAAGCGTGCCCGCCCAAGGCCGCCCCCGTCCGCGCGGCCCCGACCGACCCGGAGGAACGCGTTGACCAGTACCGCCCTCACCCGGGGGGACACCCTGTCCGCCGGCCTGATCGCCCTCCCGGGCGTCTACCGGCCCCAGGCGGACACCCGGCTCCTCGCCGAGGCACTCACCCGCGAGGACTTCGGGTCCCGCCGGGACGTGCTGGAGATCGGCACGGGAACCGGCGCACTGGCCCTGCACGCCGCCGGCAGGGGAGCCCGGGTCACGGCGGTCGACGTCGCCTGGCCCGCCGTCGTGACGGCCCGCCTGAACGCGCTGCGCCGGCGGGTTCCCCTGCGCGTCCTGCACGGCGACTTCGCGGCCCGCACCGAGGGTCGCCGCTACGACCTGGTCGTGGCGAATCCGCCGTACGTCCCCGCCCCCGCGACCCGGCCCCCCGCGCACGGCCCCGAGCGGGCCTGGGACGCGGGCCCCGACGGGCGCGATGTCATCGACCGGATCTGCGCGCGGGCCCCGGCCCTCCTGCGTCCCGGCGGCGTCCTGCTCATGGTGCACTCGGGGATGTGCGGGGCCGAGGAGACCGTCGACCGGCTGGCCGGGGCGCGGCTGATCGCGGAGGTCACGGCCAGGGCCTCCGTACCGTGGGGGCCCGTCCTGCGCTCGCGGCGGGCCTGGCTGGAGCGGCAGGGCCTGGCGGCCGGAGCCGAGGAACAGGAAGAGCTGGTGGTCATCCGTGCCCAGTACCCCTGACACCACCCCTGGCCGGGGCGGCGCGGCGGCGCCCGCCCGCCGGGTCCGCGTGGACCCCGAAGGCCCGGTCCTGGTCGAAGGGCCGGTCGAGATCGCCCTGGACGACGGGACGGTCGCCCGGTCCGACCGGTTCGTGGTCGCGGTCTGCACCTGCCGCCGCAGTCGCGCCTACCCCTGGTGCGACACCAGCCACCGCCGGCGCGAGCGAGCCGCCGCGCCGCCCGAGGAGCCCGAGGAGGGGAATCCGTCATGACACCGCCCACCGGGAGCCCGACCGTGACCGCTGACCGCCCTGCCCACCCCCGCCCCCGCCTGGTCGACGGGCGGGGCGAACTGTCCGGCGCCGTGACCCGGGCCCTGCGCTCCGGCGGCCCTCCGCGGTACGCCCACGAATCCGTCCTGAAGGCCGACCCCTGGGGCGAGGACCTCCAGCTCGCCCTCTACCTCCTGTACGAACCGCACTACCGCGGCTTCGACGGCGTGGATGACGCCCGCGAATGGGACCCGGAACTGCTGCGGCTGCGACAGGCCCTGGAAGCCCGCTTCCTGCACGCCCTGCGCTCCGAGCCGTCCGACGCGCCCCGATCGGTGGAGGAGGCCTTCGCCCCGCTGCTCGTCGAGCCCGTAGACCTCTCCGGCAGCCTCAGCCACCACCTGGAGACCGACGGCGAACTCTGGCAGCTGCGCGAGTACGCGGCCCTGCGCTCCCTCTACCACCTGAAGGAGGCGGATCCGCACGTCTGGGTGATCCCCCGCCTCACCGGCCGCGCCAAGGCCGCCATGGTCGCCATCGAGTACGACGAGTTCGGCGCGGGCCGCGCCGAGCGGATCCACGCGAGGCTCTTCGCCGACCTGATGGCCGACCTCGGCCTCGATCCCACGTACGGCCGCTACCTGGACCACGCCCCGGCCCCCCTGCTCGCGACGGTGAACCTGATGTCCCTCTTCGGACTCCACCGGGCCCTGCGGGGCGCCCTCGTCGGCCACTTCGCGTGCGTCGAGGTCACCTCCTCTCCCGGGTCGAGGCGCCTGGCCAAGGCCATGCGGCGGTGCGGGGCCGGAGCCGCCGCCGAGCACTTCTACACCGAGCACGTCGAGGCCGACGCCGTCCACGAACAGGTCGTGCGCCACGAGGTCATCGGCGGTCTCCTCGCCGACGAGCCGGACCTGGAGGGCGACGTCGCCTTCGGCTGCGCGGCGACCGTCCTGCTGGAGGACCGCCTCGCCCGGCACATCCGCGACGCCTGGGACCACGGACGCAGCGCGCTGCGCGCGCCCCTGCCCCCGGCAGACGCGCCGCGCTGACGCGGTTGACGTCCCGGCTTCGGGACACACGCGCGGCGTGCTGAAAATACTTCTCTTCGTCCTGCTCGGAGCGCTCGCGGCGCTGGCCGTCCACGACCTCGTGCAGCGCCGCCATTCCCTCCTGCGGAACTACCCGCTGCTCGGGCACCTGCGGTTCGCCCTGGAGGCGCTGCGCCCGGAGATCCAGCAGTACTTCATCGAGCGGAACTTCGACGGCCGCCCCTTCGACCGCGACACCCGCAGCATCGTCTACCAGCGGGCCAAGGGCACCGACGCCGAGGAGCCCTTCGGCACCGAACTCGACCTCTACCGGGCCGGAAGCGAATACCTCACCCCGTCCATGGCCCCGCGCCCCGTGCGCTCCGACCCGCCCCGGGTCCGGATCGGCGGCCCCGACTGCACCCGGCCGTACGACATGGCCCTGCTCAACGTCTCGGCGATGAGCTTCGGCTCGCTGTCCGGCAACGCCGTGCTGGCCCTCAACACCGGTGCCCGGATGGGCGGCTTCGCGCACGACACCGGCGAGGGCGGCCTTTCCGAATACCACCTCGGGCCCGGCGGGGACCTCATCTGGGAGATAGGCACCGGCTACTTCGGCTGCCGCACCGACGACGGGGACTTCGACGCCCGCCAGTTCGCCGAGAAGGCGGCGCACGAGCAGGTCAAATGCGTCTCGCTGAAAATCAGTCAGGGCGCCAAGCCGGGCATCGGGGGAGTGCTGCCGGGCGCCAAGGTGAACGCGGAGATCGCGGAGGTCCGCGGTGTCCCACAGGGGCGGACCGTGATCTCGCCGCCCTACCACCGCGTCTACTCCACGCCCCGCGAACTGGTCCGCTTCCTGGCCCGGATGCGCGAGCTGGCCGGCGGAAAGCCCGTCGGTTTCAAGCTGTGCGTCGGCTCCCGCCGCGAGTTCCTCGCCGTGTGCAAGGCCATGCTGGAGGAGGACACCACCCCCGACTTCATCGTCGTCGACGGCGCGGAGGGCGGCACGGGCGCTGCGCCGCTGGAGTTCGCGGACAACGTCGGCCTGCCGCTCGGTGAAGGGCTGATGACCGTGCACAACGCCCTCGTGGGCACGGGGCTGCGCGACCGCATTCGGATCGGGGCCTCCGGCAAGGTCGCCACCGGGAGCGACCTCGTCAAACGCCTGCTCCAGGGAGCCGACTACACCAACGCCGCCCGCGCCATGATGTTCGCGATCGGCTGCGTCCAGGCACAGCGCTGCCACACCAACGCCTGCCCCGTGGGGGTCGCCACCCAGGACGCGCGGCGGGCCCGCGCCGTCGACGTCGACGACAAATCAAGGCGCGTCGAGCGCTACCAGAAGGCCACGGTCAAGAGCGCCCTGCAGATCATGGCGGCGATGGGCGTCGACGGCCCGTCCGGGCTGCGCCCCCACCAACTGCTCCAGCGGGTGGACCCGCACACCGTGCGCTCGTACGCGGAACTCCACGACTGGCTCGCTCCCGGGCAACTGCTCGCATCACCGCCCGAGGGCTGGGCATCCGACTGGCGGGCGGCCGACCCGGACCGCTTCGCCGACTGAGACCGAGGGAAGGGCACTCCTGTGGCACGCACCGTGGCCCGTGTGATCATCGACGCGCTGAAGGACCTGGGCGTCCGGCACGTATTCGGCGTCGTCGGAGACGCCCTGAACCCGCTGACCGACGCGATCCGCACCACCGAGGAGCTGACCTGGGTCGGCTGCCGGCACGAAGAGGCCGCCGCCTTCGCCGCAGGGGCCCAGTCCCAGCTCTCCGGCACCCTCGGGGTGTGCATGGGCACGGTAGGCCCCGGCTCCGTACACCTCCTCAACGGGCTGTACGACGCCGCGAAGAGCCGTACGCCCGTCCTCGCGATCTGCGGACAGGTCCCGCTCGCCGAGATCGGCAGCGACTACTTCCAGGAAGTCGACAACGACCTCCTCTTCCGCGACGTGTCCGTCTACCGGGCCACCGTCACCTCCCCGGAGCAGATGCCGCGGATGCTGGAGTCCGCCGTACGCGCCGCCGTGACCCGAGGCGGCGTCGCCGTGCTGACCGTCCCCGGCGACCTCGGCGACCAGGAACTCGGCGACGACCGCCCGGCGCGCTTCGCCCTCGAACGCGCCGTCACCCGGCCCGACGGGCCGGCCCTCGCCGAGGCCGCCGAACTCCTGAACGCCGCCTCGCGCGTCACCCTCCTCGTCGGCCGCGGAGCCCGCGACGCCCGTACCGAGGTCCTCCGGGCCGCCGAACTGCTCTCGGCCCCCATGGTGCTCACCCTGAAGGCGAAGGAGGGCTTCGAGGACGACAACCCCTTCCAGGTCGGCCAGACCGGCCTGATCGGCAACCCCGCCGCCTCCCACGCCCTCGACCACGGCGACACCCTCCTCATGCTGGGCACCGACTTCCCCTACCGGGACTGGTACCCGAAGGACTGCAAGGTGGTCCAGATCGACACCCGTGAGGAGCACCTGGGGCGCCGGGTCCCCGTCGACGTGGGCCTCGCCGGCGACGTGGGCGCCACGCTGCGCGCCCTGCTCCCGCTGCTGAAGGAATCCGGGGCCCCCGACCGCGCGCACCTGGACGACGCCCGGGAGCGGTTCGTGAAGTGGGAGGAGGGCCAGCGGCGCCTGGCCGACCCCGAGCACGAGCACCGCTGGACCGGGAAGCTGCGCGCGGCGCTGGACAACCGTGACCACGAGATCCGGCCCGAGGCGCTGGCCGCCGCGGTCGACGCGTACGCCGCCGAGGACGCCGTGTTCACCTCCGACACCGGCATGGCCACCGTCTGGCTCTCCCGCTTCGTCACCATGCGCGGAAGCAGGCGCCTGATCGGCTCGTACAACCTCGGCTCGATGGCCAACGCCATGCCCCAGGCCCTCGGCGCCCAGCTCTGGGCCCCCGACCGGCAGATCGTCGCCTTCTGCGGTGACGGCGGACTCGGCATGCTCCTCGGCGACCTGATGACCCTGGCGACGTACCGGCTGCCGGTCAAGCTCGTCGTCTTCGACAACCGCCGGCTGGGCATGGTCAAGCTCGAACAGGAGCAGGCGGGCCTGCCCGAGTTCGGCACGGAGCTCGACAACCCCGACTTCGCCGCCGTCGCCACGGCGCTCGGCCTCACCGGGATCCGCGTCACCGATCCGGCCGATCTCCACGACAGCGTCCGCCGGGCGTTCGACACCCCGGGCCCGGTCCTGCTGGACGTACTGACCAACCCCGAGGAAGTGGCCGTACCGGGCAAGCCGACCGTGGCGCAGGGCTGGGGCTTCGCCATCGCCAAGATGAAGGAGATCCTCCCGAGCCGCGAGGGCTGACCGCCGGGAGGGCGGGATGCGGGGCGGTCCGGGGTGGCGCACGATGACCGTGACACCACCCCTGACACTGCCCCTGACACCGCCCCGTGGACGGAGGGACGTCTTCCATGGCCGTCCGGCATCAGCTGATCCGGCGCTCACCGCGCGAGGTCTCGGAGTCTGGCACCTTCCACAGCCCCGCGGTCGAAACCCTGCTCCAGCTCCGGCACCGGGGCAGGCCGGCCCGCCTGGCCACGGTCGTGGAGCGCGGCGGCGCCGGCGCGCGCCGTGCCTGACGCCGTGGTGATCGGCGCCGGGCCCAACGGCCTGGTGGCCGCGAACGTCCTCGTCGACGCCGGCTGGTCCGTCGAGGTCCTGGAGGCGCAGGAGGAACCCGGAGGCGCCGTCCGCAGCGACCGGGGCGTCCACCCCGACTACGTCTCGGACATCTTCAGCGCCTTCTACCCGTTGGCCGCCGCCTCGCCGGTGCTCGCCCGCCTCGACCTCGCCGCCGAGGGCCTGCGGTGGAGCCACGCCCCGTCCGTACTCGCCCACCCGCTGCCGGACGGCCGGTGCGCCGTACTGGAGCGCCGCACGGCCGATACGGCCGCCGGGCTGGCGGAGTTCGCCCCCGCCGACGGGGACGCCTGGCGGGACATGTACGAGGTGTGGAGCCGGGTCGGGCCGGACCTGGTGCGGTCCCTGTTCACCCCCTTCCCCCCGATCCGTGCCGGACTCCGCCTGGCGGCGAGGCTCCGGGCCGCCGGCGGGCTGCGGCTGGCCCGCAACCTGGCCCTTCCCGTACGCCGTCTGGGTGAGGAGCAATTCGCGGGGGAGGGCGGCCGGCTGCTGCTCGCGGGCAACGCCCTGCACGCCGACCTCGCCCCCGAGGCCGCGGGCAGCGGCGGCTTCGGCTGGCTGATGTCGATGCTCGGGCAGAGCCACGGCTTCCCCGTCCCCGTCGGCGGCTCCGGAGCGCTGACCGCCGCCCTGGTGAGCCGGTTCCGGCGCCGCGGAGGCGTTCTGCGCTGCGGTCAGCGGGTCACCTCCGTCGTCGTACGGGGAGGCAGGGCCGTGGGCGTCAGGACCGCGGACGGGGAGGGAACCAGCGCCCGGCGGGCCGTGCTCGCCGATACGTCGGCGACGGCCCTGTACCGGGACCTCGTGGGCGAGGAGCACCTGCCGGGCCGGCTGCTGCGGGACCTGGAGCGCTTCCAGTGGGACTTCTCGACCTTCAAGGTCGACTGGGCGCTGACGGGACCCGTGCCGTGGACGGCGCCGCGAGCGGCCGGCGCGGGCACGGTCCACGTCGCCGACGGCATCGACGCCCTGACCCGCTTCGCCGCGCAGATCGCGATGGGGCAGGTCCCCGACGAGCCGTTCGCCCTGTTCGGCCAGATGACCACGGCGGACCCCAGCCGCTCACCCGTCGGCACGGAATCGGCGTGGGCCTACACCCACCTCCCGCAGCGCGTCACCGCCGACGCCGGCCCCGACGGCATCGCCGGCCGTTGGGACACCCGCGAACAGGAAGCCATGGCCGACCGCCTCGAAGCGCAGGTGGAACGCTTCGCGCCGGGCTTCCGCGCCCGGATCCGCGCCCGCCGGATCCTGGCCCCCGGCACCCTCCAGGCGATGAACGAGAACCTCCACAACGGCGCCATCAACAACGGCACCACCGCCCTCCACCAACAGGCGATCTTCCGCCCCACCCCCGGCACCGGCCGGCCCGAGACGCCAGTGAGGGGCCTCTACCTCGCCTCCGCGGCCGCCCACCCGGGCGGAGGAGTCCACGGCGCGCCCGGGGCGAACGCCGCCCGGGCGGCGCTGCGCCGGCACGGCCTCCACGCCCTCCTCCACCACGCGCAACGCGTCTGACGCGTACCGAGGTGACGGCCCGTCGGCAGTCTCACGAAGCGCGGGCCCTGCGCGCCGCCCGCGGCGCATCGCGACGGGTCCGGTACAGCACGCACCGGCGGAGCGGCCCTTCCGGCACGCTCGGATCCTCGAAGTCATCGGCCGGGTCCCTGGTCATGCCGATCCGGCGCATCACCGCCTGCGAACGAACGTTCCCGGCGGTGGTCGTGGCGATGACCTCCGGCAGTCCGAGGACCTCGAAGCCGAACGCCAGGCAGCTCAGGGCGGCCTCGGTGGCGTAACCGTGGCCCCACGCCGAACGCGTCAGCCGCCATCCGACGTCCACCCCGGTGAACGGCATGTCCGCGTCCACCTCGTCCAAGCCGGCCCGGCCGATGAACTCACCGGTCGCCCGCACTTCGAGCGCCCACCAGCCGAAGCCCCGCTCGTCGAACTCGGCCCGCATGAGCGCCGCCACCGCGTCGCTCTGCTCCCGCGTCAGCAGTTCGCCCAGGTGCTCCCGGACTTCGGGATCGGCGTTCATCGCCGCCCACGGTTCGAGGTCGGACTCCCGCCACCGGCGGAGCAGGAGACGGTCGGTGCGCAGTTCCGGTTCCGGCATGCCGACCACCCAACGCCACCGCGTTCAGGGTGTCCAGCGGTTATTTCGAACCCCCGGCGCCGCCCGTCGTCCGCCGCGCGCAGTGCCGGACGACAGCGGCCAGGTCCCCGTCCGACCGCAGCAGGTCCCGCTGTACGCGCGCGCCGTTGCCGTGCTCCAGGAGGTCCGCGACGCCGGTCCGTACGAGGTGTTCGTCGCCGGAGTCGGCCAGCGCGTCGCCGACGTGCAGGAGGAGTGCTTCGATCGCCGTCTCGGGCGAGGTCTCCCGCAGCGAGCGGGGGTGCAGCAGCGGGCCGTCGAGCCCTGAGCGGCCCGCCTGCCAGGACGCGAGCCGCAGCAGACCGGTACTGACCTGCGCGGGCGGTTCGCCGGCCCGCCATTCCCGGGCCGCCGTCTCGACCAGCGCCCGTACGAGGCCGGCCAGCAGGACGGGGGTCGAGGCGTCGAGGCACACGTCCGCCACTCTGATCTCCACCGTGGGGTACGTGGCGGACAGCCGGGCGTCGAACCAGAGCATTCCCTTGTCGCGGAGCACGCCCGAGTCCACCATGGACCGCACCTCCGCGTGGTAGCGCGCCGGAGAGCCGAACACGTCGAAGGGCCCGGCCGAGGGGAGCCGGTTCCACACCCGGCTCCGGTAGCTGCCGTACAGGGTGTCCTCGCCCTGCCAGAACGGCGAGTTCGCGCTCAGCGCGGTCAGCAGGGGCAGCCAGGGCCGGATGCGGTCCAGCACGCCGACGCCTTCCTCGTCCGACTCGACCGACACGTGCACGTGGCAGCCGCACGTCAGCTGCTCCTGGGCGGTCATGCCGAACTGCCGCGCCACCCATTCGTAGCGGTGGCCCGGCGAGATGGAGGGCTGGACGGCCAGCGGGGACGTCGCGATCGCCGCCACGACCGCACCGGCCGTCGCGGCGTGCCGGGCGGCCTCGGCCCGCCACCGGACGATCTCCTGGTGCAGCTCGTCCATGTCGGTCACCGGTTTCGTGGCGAACTCGACCTGCTCCTCCTGGAGTTCCGACTCGAACGTGTGGCTGCGCCCCTCGCCGACCCCTTCGCCGGCCGCTTGGGCCCGGTCGGCCGCGGCGAGAACGGCTCCCGCCACGGCCAGCGGCGCCCCGCTGTCCGCGTCCGCCAGCAGCAGTTCTTCCTCAACGCCCACGCTCCGCATACGACCGCCCATCGCTTCGTCGACCCTTCTCCAGGTCGGTTGTCCCCGCCTGCCCGGGCCGGCGGTGGGTATGCGGAACCGCGGCTGCCGGGGTCGGCGGACTAGAGGCGGAAACGGCCGCCCCGTCCGTCGCGGTCGCCGCCCGTTTCGTCGTTGAACCAGTAATCACCGGCGGCCAGATACCGGCGGGAAAGCCCGCTCTTGCCGGGGATCTCGACGGTGACCGCGAAATCGCCCACCACGGGGACTCGACCGGGCGGGACCTCCGCCGACAGGGCGAAAGCGACCTTGGCGCGCTCCTTGCGCGGGGCACGTTCCAGCATCAGCAGCTCCTCACAGCGGGGATGGGGTACGGGCTCATCGTCGGCGGAGGACCCGCAGCGCGCATGCCGGCGCCGGTGCCATCACCCGACCGCTACACCTGGTGACCGAAGAGATGCGAACTGCCACCATCCGTGCGAGTTTTGGTGATGGACGGCGCGCGGAAACCCGAACAGGGCGGCGCGTGTCCCCCGCACGCAGGGCCCGGTCGGGCCGGTAGTCACCTCGGCCGGGTCCTGTCGCGCACTCGGGCCTCGATCGGTCCGGCACGGGGCGGGATGCCGACGGGGGCCCGCGGATGCACGATGGTCAGTACAAGAGGGCGTATGTCCCCCGGACGCACGGCCATGTGGAGGGACGAATTGAACACTCAGGTGTACCTCGCGTACGACTTCCCGCTGTTGAGCGTCCTGTGGACCATGCTGGGGTTCGCCATCTGGGTCCTGTGGTTCTTCCTGCTCTTCAAGATCATCTTCGATATCTTCCGCGATGACGCCCTCGGAGGCTGGGGCAAGGCCGGCTGGCTGGCGTTCGTCATCGTGCTGCCGTTCCTCGGGGTCTTCGTCTACCTCATCGCCCGCGGCAAGGGCATGGGACAGCGGGAGCTGGACCAGGCGCGAGCGCAGCGCAAGGAGTTCGACTCCTACGTCCGCGAGGCCGCGGCCCCGCCGAGCGGTGCCGAGCAGCTCGCCAAGCTGTCCGACCTGCGGGCGCGCGGAGACATCACGGACGAGGAGTTCCGCCAGGCGAAGGCGCTCGTCCTCGGCGACGCCGTCCCGGAGAGCCACGCCACTTCCGTCACCGGCCTCACCGGCGACGAACAGCAGCGCTGAGGAGCACCCGCCCGTGTGGGGGCCGTCACAGGTGTGATCTCCGGGTTACGGGACATACGCGTCTTCGGCTGGAGCTGAGCGGTTCCAGTGGGCTGGACCGTGCGCGCCGGCCTGACCGGCGCGCACGGCCCTCACTGAACCCGAGGGCCGCGCGGGGAACGTCCGGTTCTGGAAGATCGTTCATCCAGACGCGGGCGAGTATGTGGGCGATACCCGTGCGGAACCGATAGCCTGCGGAGTAGGGCATCGGGCCGAAGCCTTTCGGGCCACTGCGTCCAGCCCCCCTCATACGCCCTGACCTGTCACCCCCCCGGCCGGTCAGGGCCCGCCCCGTTCAGCCATCCCCCCCCCGGCTGGACGGGGCCCTTTGCGTTCCGTCCCCGTTCCGTCCGGCCGCGCGCGCACCGTCCGGGGCATCACCGCTGTGTGTGGGGTACACGCAGGGTATGAACCAGTACCAGGAAGAGAGCGGACCGCAGCCCGAAGAGGTGCTGCTCGCGGGTCTGAGCGTGGACGCGACCCGGCCGGAGCAGCCGGTACTGCTCGACGCGTCCGGAGCGCCGATACGGACCTGGAGGGAGAACTACCCGTACGACCGAAAGGTCCGGCGGGCGGAGTACGAGCGGACGAAACGCATCCTGCAGATCGAGCTGCTGAAGCTACAGCGCTGGGTCAAGGACACCGGCGCCCGCGTGGTGGTGATCTGCGAGGGCCGGGACGCGGCCGGCAAGGGCGGCACCATCCAGCGTTTCACCGAGCGGCTCAACCCGCGGAACGCCCACATCGTGGCCCTGGACAAGCCGAGCGAGCGGGAAGCCGGCCAGTGGTACTTCCAGCGCTACATCGCCCACCTGCCCGGTCGCGGCGAGATCGTCTTCTTCGACCGCTCCTGGTACAACCGCGCCGGCGTCGAGAAGGTCATGGGGTTCTGCACCGACGCGGAGTACCAGCGCTTCCTCCGGCAGTGCCCGGCCTTCGAAGCGATGCTCGTCGAGGACGGCGTCCTGCTGATCAAGTTCTGGTTCTCGGTCTCCCGCGCCGAACAGCGCACCCGCTTCGCGATCCGCCAGGTCGACCCCGTACGCCAGTGGAAGCTCTCACCCACCGATGTCGCGTCCCTGGACCTGTGGGACGCCTACACCACCGCCAAGGTCGAGATGTTCCGGGCCACCGACACCGACCACGCACCGTGGACGGTGGTCAAGAGCAACGACAAGCGGCGCGGGAGGCTGGAGGCGATGCGCAGCCTGCTGTGCCGCCTGGACTACGCCAGCAAGGACGAGGCGGCCGTCGGCCGGCCCGACCCGCTGATCGTCGGTGCCGCCGACACCCTCCTCGAAGCGGGCGAGGAACCGGCGGACCTCTCACCCACACCCCTGGGAGGCCCGCCCACCGGCCCCGGCCACCACCCGGGCCCGCGATTCACCGGGCCGTCATGACATGAGTGGCGCTGAGATGGACAGCCGCAGGACATGACACACGAACCGAAGCCGGCACCCGGCAACGAGCACGACGGCTCGCGAACCGGCCGCGCAAGCGGGGCCGGCCCCGGCCCCGAGGTGGAGGAGCGGGCGCCGGACCGGCTCTCGGACCTTCCCGGGCGGTCCTGGAAGGCCGTGCTGCACGGCACGCTCCAGGAGTTCAAGGACGACGAGCTCGCCGACCGGGCCGCGGCGCTCACCTACTACGGGGTGCTCGCCCTCTTCCCGGCCCTCCTCGTACTGGTGTCCCTGATCGGCCTCGCGGGCGAGTCCGCCACGAAGGAGGTCCTGGACAACCTGCAGAAGCTGGCACCCGGGTCCGCCCGCGACGTGGTCACCGACGCGGTCCGGCAGATCCAGGGCCACTCCGGCGTCGGATCCCTGCTGGCGATCGTCGGCCTGGTCGTCGCCGTGTGGTCGGCGTCCGGCTACATCGCCGCGTTCATCCGGGCCTCGAACGCCGTCTACGACATGCCGGAGGGCCGGCCGGTGTGGAAGGTCCTGTCGCTGCGCATGGCCCTGACCGTCACGCTGATGGTCCTGGCCTGCGCCAGTGCGCTCATCGTGGTCTTCTCCGGCAACCTGGCCCGGCAGGTGGGCAGCTCCCTGGGGATCGGAGACACCGCCCTGACGGTGTGGTCGATCGTGAAATGGCCGGTCCTGGTCATCCTCGTCACCATCATGATCGCGCTGCTCTACTGGGCCGCGCCGAACGCCAAGGGCCGCGGATTCAAGTGGGTGACCCCCGGCAGCTTCCTGGCGCTGGCGATCTGGATGGCGGCCTCGGCCGGTTTCGCGTTCTACGTCGCGAACTTCGGCTCCTACAACAAGACGTACGGCACCCTCGCCGGTGTGATCGTCTTCCTCGTGTGGCTGTGGATCACCAACCTGGCGATCCTCCTCGGGCTGGAGTTCGACGCGGAACTGGTCCGCCAGCGCGCGATCGCCGGCGGCCTGCCGGAAGGAGAGGAGCCCTACGTCCAACCCCGGGACACCCGCGCGTGGAGCGACGAGGAAGCGTCGGAGCACGGAGCGGTGACCGCGCGTGAACACGGCTCACCCGGGGAACCCGCGAGGAAGGCGGCCGACCGGCAGGTCGGCGCCTCTGATGGACCGAGGAAGGCAAGGTGACCTCGTCATGACCACGATGGAGCGGCCGGTCCGCCACACCGAGGAACCGGTGAGCGTGCTGGTCTCGCGAGCCTCGCAGCAGATCTCGGAGCTGGTCCGAGAGGAGATGCAGCTGGCCCGCGCGGAAATGACCCAGAAGGGCAAGCGCTTCGGGAAGGGCGGCGGCCTCTTCGGCGCCGCCGGGCTCCTCGGCATCCTGGCGGCCCAGGCGCTGGTGGCGGCCTGTATCGCCGCCCTCGCGCTGGTACTGCCGGTATGGGCGGCAGCCCTCATCACCACGGCGGCGCTGGCGGCGATAGCCGCCGGGGTGGCCCTGGCCGGAAAGAAGCAGATCGACAAGGCAGGCACCCCGGCCCCCCAGCAGACCATCGACAGCATCAAGGCAGACGTGGCCCAGATCAAGGAGAAGGCACACCAATGAACGACGAAGCACGCACCAACATCGGGACCCCCGCCCCGGCCTCCGAGAGCCCCGCGCCCGAAGAACTGCGCGCGCAGATCGAGCGCACCCGTGACGAGCTCGGGAAGACCGTGGAGGCGCTGGCGGCCAAGACCGACATCAAGGCGAGGGCGAAGCAGAAGGCGGCCGCCGTGAAGGAACAGGCCGCCGAGAAGGCCACTCTGGTGTCCGACCAGATCCGTACGAAGACCGAACGGGCCGCGCACCTGGTCAAGGACAAGACGACCGACCCCGACCCGCTGTTCGACCCGGCCGGCCGGGCCGCGACGGCCGCCCGCGCCAACCGCACGCCGCTCCTCGTGGCAGCCGGCGCGGCCCTGGTCGTCGTCCTCCTGGTGCGCCGCGGCCGGGGGCGCCGCCGGTAGCCGGCGCGCCCCGACCGCCCGGGAGCCCGGTCGGCAGGCGGAGCGGACCGGGTCGCGGCCCGGCGGCCGCCGCCGCATCTGGCTGATGATCTCCTTCCGGCTGCATTGTTTCCTCACCAATGTGGGCAGTGAGACTGAACGGGCACGGCTACAGAATTCAGGAGACATGACGCAGCGATTCCACGACGAGGACGGCACCCTCCAACACCTCGCCGACCGCCTCGCAGCCGCGTATCCCGACGTCGACGCCCGCATCGTCGAAGCCACGGTCGATGAAGTCAGCCGGGAGTTGAGGGGCGCGAAGCTGAAGACGTTCCTTCCGATCCTCGCCGAGCGCAAGGCCCGTCTCACCCTCGACCGGTATCGCGCCGCCCGATCGGAGGGCGAGCCGGAAGGCGTCTGACGGGAACGACCGGGTTCCCGCCGCCGGGCGGGATGCCGCGATCGCCGCCGAGGACCACTGCCGCCCGTGGGGCGTCGGGACGACGGAGCCGGGGCAGACGAGAGCCATGACTGCTACCTCGCCCCCCGGCCCCGTCGACGACCTGGCACGCTACGTCGGTCTCGAAACAGCTGAGGCCGAGCGCCGAGCCCGCTCACGGGGCTGGCGGATCCTGCGCTCGGTAGCGCCCGGCGCGATGGTGACCATGGAGTTTCGCGCCGGACGCCTCAACTTCGAGGTGGAGGAGGACCGGGTGAAGCGCGCCTGGCAGGGGTGAGCGCTCCGGGTCCGGCCGCCCTGGGTCAGGGGGTGAGGTTGTCGCCTCCCTGGTTCTCCCATGCCTGGACGCGGTCGCCCTGGATGACGAGGTAGTCGGCCCGGTTGTCGCCGGTGACGTCTCGGAAGGCCACGGCGGTGTCCGGGTAGAAGGACTCCTTCGCGAAGTACTTGTGCTCGGTCCAGTTGCCGTCGGACATGCCCGTCATGTGGTTGACGTAGGCGTGCACGGCTCCGGTCCTGCCGACGACCAGGTAGTCGGCCTTCCGGTCGCCGTTGATGTCGCCCAGCCGCATGCGGGCGCGGGGCCCGGCCTTGGTGCCGGTGGCGAAGGTGTCGATCTTGGTCCAGGTCATGGTGTTCGGCACGTGGACGTGGGCGTCCATCGAGCCCGCGGGGCCCACGACCAGGTAGTCGTCCAGGCCGTCGCCGTTGACGTCTTCCAGGCGCACGTCGTCGCGGGTCCAGCCGAGACTGATACCGCTCTCGTCACCCGGCTTCTTGGTGCCGTGGTAGTACGGGAACACCCGGCCCTGCGCCTCCCAGTGGATCTTCCCGTCGCTGCCCGGCCTGTTGAGGAACGACCACAGGGAGCCCTTGGCGCCCAGGATGAGGTAGTCGTCGAGGCCGTCGCCGTTCATGTCGGCGAAGCGCACGGAGTCCCCGGGCTGGCCCACGCCGGGGGCGATGATGCCCTGGTCCACCCAGTGGATCCGGCCGTCCGCCCCCTGGGTGTTCAGCGCGGCCCGCACCGAACCGTCCGGGAAGATCTTCACGTAGTCGGCCCGGTGGTCGCCGTTGAGCTGGACCAGGTCGATCCGGCCCGCCGGACCGCCCATTCCGGGGGCGATGACCCCCATCGGCTTCCAGCCCTTGCCCAGGTCGGCGGCGGAGTCCACGCCGCAGGTCTTCGGGTCGCCCTCGGCGCCGTCGGGGGTGCGGATCCATCCGCGCTGGTGGGCGGTGGTGATCCCGGTGAAGAAGGCCTTGGCCATCTTCCGGTAGCCCGTGTCGTTCGGGTGGGAGGTCTCGGCCAGGTCGGACGGGGTGACCGCGCCCATGCCGACGAGCAGGACGTGCTTGCCCTGCCCGGCCCGCTGGGCCACGACGCCCGGCAGCGCCGCGTTGAACGCGTCGATCTTCGGCTGCATGCCGGCCTTGACCGACGGGATCAGAGTGGCGACCAGCACCGTCGCGCCGGGTGAGTCCGCGAGCACCTGGTCGATCAGAGCGCCCATCCGCTTGGGCGCGCCCGCGAGGTCGTGGCTCTGGTTCATGTCGTTGGTGCCGATGTGCAGGGTCACCACGTTCGGCTTCGTCCGCGCGACCGTGCAGTGGGCGATGGACGCCACCTGGTCGATGCGCCGCCCCGGGTAGCCCTCGTGGTCGTCGTCGGGCAGGCTCCCCGACTGCTGTGAGCCGACGAAGGCCACGTCATCGGTGTGGGCCTTGAGGGACTTCCACAGGTCGGCCCGGTAACTCGACTTGGTCGAGCTGCCCACCCCGTACGTGATCGAGTCCCCGAGGGGCATCACCCGCAGGTGCGCGCCGGTGGGGCCCGGGGTGCCGCCCGGTTCCCCGCCCGGGTCGTCCGGCTCGGGCGGGAACCCGGGGGAGCCCTCGTCGCGGTCGAAGTCGAACGAGATCAGCGGGACCTGCACCTCGGTGCAGATGACGGTGCCCTCGACGGTCGTCGTGCACTCGCTCTGCGGTGTGGAGATCGAACCCTTGATGTTCGCCGCGAACTGCGAGTCCATGATGCCGATGGTGGCCTTGCCGAAGTCGTACTCGAACAGGTCGTCGCGCAGTCCGCCCGGGAAGCCGTTGTAGGACACCAGGGTCGAGCGCCGCCACTGCCCGTAGTGGTTCTCGGGCGGTTCGTCGCCCGCCGTCGCGAACCGGAAGGCGTGGGTGGCCCCGCCGTCCTTGTGGTAGACGATCTTCGGGTGGTTCCCCTCCCAGCGGACCTTGTCGGCCGCCATCACCTTGTACCCGCCGTGCGCCGAGGCGCCCACGTACTCGGCCTTGTCGTTGCGGACCCAGACCGCGATGTGCTCCCAGTCGTGGACGTGGCCGCCGGCGTCGGCGACGTTCTGTACGGCGACGTCCTTCTCGAAGTAGTAGTCGTAGAGGTAAACGCACCAGCCGGAGTTGCAGCGCTGGCGGGAGTAGGCGTTGGTGTTGTCCAGGTCCGACCGGTCGCGGCAGTCGCGTTCACCGGTGGTGTTGTCGTGGCCGAGGCCTTCGGAGATCCGGCCGTCGGGCCCGATGGCCGGGACGTTGTAGCAGCCGTCGGTGTCGTAGTCGAGGGCCGGCTGCCACTTCAGGTCCGCCGCGGTGGCGTTCTGCGGGAGGGCGCGCGGCGGGTCGGCGGCGGCCGCCGCCGCGGGCGGGGCCGGGAGGACGACGAGGCCCAGCAACAGCAGGACGGTGAGAGCGGCGCCGCCGGCGGCGCCGGCGAGCCCTCCGCGCGGACCGCGGTGCGCGCGTCTCGCTCTCTTCGCGTCGACGACCGGTGGGGTCGTCGATATTGCAAGGTGCATGCCAACTCTTTCTGTGGGGAGGCCCGCGAAGCCCGAGCGACCCGCGGTCCTCCGTAACACAAAGGATCATGCACACCGGTGTCCACGTTCCAGTGCGGACAGGAGCGGAAGACTGTCCACTCCTGTCCGACAGGCCCTAGCTCCGCGGCAGGTCCTTGACGAACACGAGGCCGTCGCCGTTCTCCAGATGGGCCGGGTCGAGCGGCGCGTAGCCGAACCAGGGGGACACGCGGCGCCCGAGCGGTGTGCCGCCGAGTGCGGCGGCCAGCCGAGGGGCGTCGATGACGCAGCGGTCCTCCGGGAGCGCGTACAGGAGTCCTTCGACGGTGTCAGGCGCCGGCGTGTCCACCCCCTGGTGCCGGATCGTGCCGAGGGCCGTGGCCACGAAGGCGTACTCCGCGCCGAGTTGGGCGCTGACCAGGGCGCCGGCGCTCCACCACTCCAGCGGCCCCTGCCACATCCGCACCGTGCTCTTCTCCCGTTGCAGATGGGAGTTGTGGGCATGGACGAGGGCCGGCCCGCGCGCGGCGACGGCAAGCAGATTGTGGGCCATCATCATGTCCCGCAACGCGCACAGCCGCGTCATGCGGGCCGGAGAGGTGTCGGCCATCGCGTAGTGGTAGCGCAGCAGGCCGGTCGCGGTGCGCCCGTACAGGCACGCCCGGTCCCAGTCGTCCCGTCCGGTCGCCGTGATCAGGTGCGGCGTCTGCGCGTCGAGCAGTGCCACGAGCTCATCGGCGAGCAGCCGCAGCCGACCGGCCTCGGCCGACTGCCCCACGGACCGGGCCGGGTCGGTCATCGCGGCGGGATCGGTCCACCGGTCGTCCGCGCCGAGCAGACGGTCGAGCGTTTCCGCGGTGCAGGGGAGAAGTTCCGCGTCCACCCCGGTCGAGAGGTAGCCGTGGAGTGCGGTGAGGGCCTGCCGGGGGCTCGCGGCGCCGGAGATCTCCAGCGGGCCGTCGAAGCCGGCGAAGCGGACCCGCTCGGATGCGGGCCGGCCCTCGTTGTGGGCGCGCATCCAGCGCACGAGCTCGCGGTTGGCCGCGAGAGCGCCCCAGGCGTGGCTGAAGCCGCGCTCCACGGCCTCGTCGAGGCTGCCCGTGCCCGAGGTGACGTAGTCATCGACGACCAGGCCCATGAGGCAGTCGCTCTCGATCGCGATCGTCCGGTAGCCCTCCTGTTCGACGAACTGCCGGAAGAGCTCGTTGCGCAAGCCGAGCAGCGCGTCCTCGCCGTGGGTGGGCTCACCCAGGGCCAGCAGCCGGGGCCGGCCCGGGAGCAGCCCCATGACGGCGGCAGCATCGACGGTACGGACGGCGTCCTTGATGTCAGTAGCCATGCCTTCAACGGTATCGTTGAACTTTCGGTTGAAACTTTTCCCCGATACCGTCGGCCTCATGCGGCAAAACCTTCAAAGCGGTGAGCGGCTCAGGCCGGTCGATCTGGCGCGCGGGCACGGTCTGTCCACACAGGCGGTCAGGAACTACGAGGAGGCCGGGATCCTCCCCGCCGCCGCCCGCACCCCCCACGGCTACCGCACCTACACCTCGGTCCACGCGAGCGCCCTGCGCGCGTTCGTCGCCCTGGTTCCCGGCCACGGCCACCAGACGGCGACGTCCATCATGAGGGCGGTGAACCAGGACGCGGTCGAGGAGGCGTTCCGGCTCATCGACGAGAGCCACGCGCAGCTCCTCGACGACCGGCGCACCCTCCAGGCCGTGGAGAACGCGCTGCGCGACCTGGGCCCCACCGCGGCGCCCGAGCCCGGCGACACGTTCATCGGGCCGCTGGCGGACCGGCTCGGCATCAGGCCGGCGACGCTGCGCACATGGGAGCGCGCCGAGCTGGTGCGCCCGCGCCGAGACCCGCGGACCGGGTACCGCGTCTACGACGAGAAGGACGTACGGGACGCCAGGCTGGCCCACCAACTCAGGCGGGGCGGCTACCTGCTGGAACAGATCGCCCCGCTGATCGCCCAAGTGCGGACGGCCGGCGGTCTGGAGCCGCTGGAGGCCGCCCTGGGCGACTGGCGCGGCCGGCTGTCCGCCCGCGGGCGGGCGATGCTGACCGGCGCGGCAGAGCTGGAGGCGTACCTCCGCAAGCGCGGACGGGACGCCGACGCCCACGCCCACGTATGACGAGGAAGACCGGCACCGGTGATCCCCGCGGCGCGGGGCTATCGGGGCTCGTGTGCCGCCGCACGGCAGGCGCCGTTCGCGGCGCCGCCGGGCACCCCGGCTCCGGTCAGCCCGTTCACACAGCCCTGGAGGTCGCCGCTCACGCCGCGGTGGCAGGCCGCGGTGACCGCTTCGGTGGCGCCGGCACCCGCCTGGGTGGCCATGCCGGTGCAGGCGGGGATGTCCGCCTGGGCGGCGGGGGCGGCGAGAGCCGCGCCGCCGAGTGCGAGGGTCAGGCCGGTGAGGACACCGGCGACGCGGGTTGACGTGCGCATGGGAGTCGCACCTGCTTTCCGGGATGTCACACGGAGGAAGGACGACGCCCAACAGGGCTCGGCGAGGGCTCCGAGGACCTGCCGGCGGGCCCGCAGCCGGCCCGCCCCCTCGCTCATGGCACGCAGGGAGTTACGGAGGCGCGCCTCCCGCTGCTTCCACCGTACGACCGGGGGCGCCTCGCCACGAGCGGGCGACGGCGCGCGCCGCCCCGCTACGCCCCGGGCGCCCGGCGCGGGCTCAAGGCGTCGTGTGAGGAGGCACCGTGTGGGGAGGACTCGGGGTGTAGCGGGGGAGGGGGCCGTAGAGCCAGTTGCCGGGGAGGTCGGGGTCGGTGCCGGTGAAGTACTCGTGGAACGCCTGGGCGAGTTCGTCATGGCTGATGCGACCGTCGCCGTCGCGGTCCAGGCGGGTGAAGGCGGTGGCGGCGTCGTCGGCGGCCACGCCGTAGGCGGCGAGCCAGCGGGTGAACTCGGCGGCCTGGAGGTGCTGGTCGCCGTCCGTGTCCATCGCGGTCATGACGGCTTCGACGACGGGCAGGACGGCGGTGCCGAAGTCGGTTTCGCGGGAGACGCCGTACCAGGCGGTGGCGAACTCGTCCTCGTCGAGCTCCGCGTCCATCCCGCGCCCGAGCTCGCTGGACATGCGTGCCCAGCCAGCGTCGTACTCGGCCCGCAGTTTCCGGGCGGTGGCGGAATCAGGCGCCTGACCTGCGGCTTCCGCCAGGCGTTCGGCGATCGCGTCGTAGTCGGCCTTGGTGACCCGGCCATCGCCGTCACGGTCGAACAAGCCGAACCGGTTGTGCAGTTTGGCCAAGATGAGCTCGTCCACGGAGTTCCGCCCGCTTCCCTCGAAGGTGGTGTCCTGTCCCCGGGGGAACGACCCGTGAGCCCGTTCGGTCACCGCTCCCACCACGTCCCTCGCCCGTCCGGCGGCGTCCGCGCCCGGAACGCGCGCAGCGGCTGCGCGGATCGGTGCTGGACGCCACTGCCGGGCGCGGCGGCCCGGCCCCCCGGGCCCCCGGGCAGGGGCCCGCAGGCCACGTCGTACCGTGTGGGTCTCAGCACGCGCACCCGGGTCCGTAGCGGCCGCCCGGCGCGCTCGGAACGGCCCGACAGGACGGCACGTGACACAGACCCGGATACGCGCCGGTTCGGACGGTTCGGTGGGGGGACGGCGAGCGGCGGCCCGTCCCGCCGCGAAGGCCTCCGGGGCCACGGCGGGCGGCGCGTGGGCCTCCTTGCGGCGCGCGTGGGCGGCGCTCGCGCTGCACGTCGCCCTGCGGCTGGCGGGTGTCGGCGTACTCGCGGTGTGGGCCCACCGCAAGGGGCTCGGACTCCACGAGGTGCTGGCGACGCGGTGGGACTCCATCTTCTACCTGAGCATCGCCGAAGACGGCTACACCGGCCCCATGGAGCCGGCCTGTCAGCTCGGCGGCCCCACCTGCAAGCTGGCCTTCTTCCCCGTGTACCCCTGGCTCACCAGGGGCGTGTCCACGGTGACGGGACTCCCCGTCAGCTGGGCCGCGTGGGCCGTCGCCCTGCTGGCATCGCTGATCGCCGCGTGGGGCGTCTTCGCCGTCGCGGAGAAGCTGCACGGCACGCGGGTCGCCTTCTTCGCCGTGGCCCTGTACGCGATCGTCCCGCACGCGCTGGTCCAGTCGATGGCCTATACCGAGCCGGTGTTCGTGGCCCTCGCCGCCTGGTCCCTGTACGCCGTCCTGTCGCGCTCCTGGCTCACGGCCGGGGTGCTGGCCATGGTCGCGGGAGCCACCCGGCCGTCCGGGTCCGCGGTGGTGGCCGCGGTCGCCCTGTCCGCCCTGTGGACGCTGCTCGCGTCCTTCCGCTCCCGGGGCGGGAGCGCCGCGCGGCGGCACACCGCGCGCCTGTGCGCCGCGCTGGTCCTCGCCCCCCTGGGCTGGACGGCGTTCTTCGTCTGGGTCGGCCACCGGCTGGGCCGATGGGACGGCTACTTCATCGAGCAGCGGGCCTGGGGGTCCACCTTCGACGGAGGCCGCTACACCCTGGAACAGGTGCGGCGCCTGTTCACGGCGCCCGACACCACCCTCAACCAGGTAGTGGTCGCGCTCACGGTGGCCGCTGCCGTCATCCTCCTGATCGTGCTCCTCACACAGCGTCCGCCGGCCGCGGTGTGGATCTACACCGGGGTGCTGGTCCTGATAGCCGTGGGCGGCGCGGGCTTCTTCCACTCCAAGGCGCGCTTCCTGCTGCCGGCGTTCCCGCTGCTCTTTCCCCTGGCCGCTGCGCTCGCCCGGGCACGGCGCACCACGGTCGTATGGGTCCTGGCCTCGGCGACCGGGCTGTCGGCCCTCTACGGCGGCTACCTCGTCCTGGTCTGGCACCGCTCACCCTGATACGGGAACTCAGACGCCCCGCGCTCCGCCGAGAGCCGCGCGGAGATCGGAGTCGGCGAGGTCGTCGAAGGTCGTGCCGAGGTGGTTGAGCTGGGCACGTCGTTCCGTGTCGCCCCGCTCGACCAGGGCCGCGGCCCACGAGGCCTTCCGCTCGCCGGTGACCCCGGCCGCCTCGTGGAACAGTGCGTACAGGGCGTACCAGCGCACGGAGTCGTCGTCGTCCTCGGCCAGCCGCAGGAGGGCCTCGACGACCCGGTCCTGCGCGCGCTCGGGGTCGGCCAGACAGGGCAGCGCGGCGGCGACCGCGAAACGTACGGGCTGCGCCGCGTGGGCCTGATGGCCGAGGACCAGATCGAGGGTCTCGTGGGCGTTGTGGTGGCCGAGGACGGAGATCAGCCACCCCAGGACCCAGGCGTCCGGCTCGCTGGGCATCTCCGCCAGGACGACTTCGACCGTCTCCGCGGTGAACGGCCGACGGCCCTCCTCGTCGTGGGCACCCAGCTCGCGCAGAACCCGCGCCCCGAGCTCCCGCTGAGCCGGCTCCTCGTGCCCCAGCAGGGATGCCGCACGCTCGAAGACAATTCGGGTGGGCCGCCCGTGCAGGGCGACCAGGCAGGGGACGGGACCGTCATCCTCCCGGCCGATCTCATCCAGGGCGCCCACGAACAAGTCGTCCGTGTCCGCCCCGACTTCATCGATCCCCATGCCGCTCCCTCTCGTGATGTTCCGATCACCAGTATCGGCTCCGCGGCCCTCACGCCCTCACCGCCGCCCGTCAGGACGGGCGGCGGCCGCCACGGAGGCTTCGGGGTCGGCGGCGGAGGAGAGTTCGGGCTCCAGGCCCTCGCTGACCGCCGTACGACGACGCCCGGTGTCGGCCCGCCAGGCCTCGAAGACCAGGGTCGTCGCGGTGACCACGGCGATGCCGAGCAGCCAGCCCCCCACGACGTCGCTCACCCAGTGCACCCCGAGGGCGACCCGGGTGTAGCCCACCCCGAGGACCGCCGTCACCGCGAACGCCCAGGGCACCGCCCGCCAGGCGCGCGGCACCAGCGGGAGCAGGACCAGGAGGAGGACGGCGCAGGAGGTCGTCGCCGTCATGGCGTGACCGGAGGGGAAGGAGAAGCCGGGCGCGTGGGCGACGGGTTCCGGCAGGTGCGGACGGGCCCGCTCCACGGCGTTCTTGACCAGGAGCCCGATCAGCGCGCTGGACGTCGCCGTGACGACGGCCCAGGTTGCCAGCCGCCAGGCCCGTCGGCTCAGGAGCCACACCACCAGAGCGGCCACCAGCAGGCGCATGGTCACCGGGTCCCACACCACGCCGGTGAGGAAGTCCAGGAAGCGCACCCAGGCCGGGTGTTCGAGGGCGGTACGGTGCAGCCGCTCCGCGGTGGTCCGGTCGAGCCGGTGCAGCGGCGCCCACTGGGACTCGACGAGTACCAGGGCCAGGGCGAACGGCACCGCCACGGCGGCCGTCGCCGTCACTGTCAGCACGAGTCTGCGGCCGAAGGCCGCGTCGGGCCCGGAGTGCCGGGAGATCAGTGCTCGGACGGTGTCGATCCGTCGGGTTCGTGCGGTGCGCTGTGCCATGGGGGCGCAGTCTCCCTTCAGGGGTGGGAAAACGGCCGGGTGGGTGTGGGTGCGGGTAGGAGTACGGCCTGGTGTCAGACCCCCGGGTCCCGGGTGACCGGCTCCTTCGTCCCGGCGCGCACGGCTTCCAGCTGGGCCGCGAAGGACAGGCCGAGGAACAGCGCCAGGGACGTGAGGTAGGACCACAGCAGCAGGGACATGATCGCGCTGAGGGGCCCGTACACGCTGGTGAAGGAGCTGCTCGCACCGACGTACAGGCTCAGCGCCCCGGTCGCGACGAGCCACAGCACCAGGTAGACGACGGCGCCGAAGGCGAGCCAGGTGTAGCCGGGCTGGGCGCGGCGCGGCGAAAGGCGGAAGATCGCACTGGTGGCCAGCACCGCCAGCAGCACGCCGACCGGCCAGCGCAGGAGGTCCCAGGCACGGGTGGTGGCCGGGGTGAAGTGGTAGACCTCGGCGAACGCGTGCGTCAGATGGGAGCCGAGGACCGTGAGGACGAAGCTGAGTCCCAGGGGGAGCCCCGCCAGGGCCGCCATGACGAGGCCGCGCGAGTACTTGAGCAGGAACGGCCGGTCGCGTTCGTTGCCGTAGATGCGGTTGGCGCCGCGCTCGACCTGGCACAGGCTCGTGGTGACGTTGACGAGGGAGAACAACAGGCCCAGCCAGAGGGCCGCCTGGCCGCCGTCGCCGGCGTGCCGGCGGCTCTCGCGCAGGGCCTCGTCGACCATCTCCTGACTGGGGCCGCTGGTGATCCGGCTGATCGTGAGCTCGGCCACGCGCCCCACGCCCTCGGTGTGCAGGACGCTGGAGAGGCCGATCGCGGCGATGGCCAGCGGCACGATCGACAGGACGGTCTGGAGTGCGAGGGCGCGGGAGTGGCTGAAGCCGTCCGCGTAGCGGAAGCGTATGAAGGAGTCCCTGGCCAGGCTCCAGCTCCCGTAGCGGCGCAAGGCGGCCCATGCCTCGTCGCCCGACAGCTCGTCGCCCTGCACGTCGCGTCGCTGCGGTACCCGGGTGGCGGTTCCCATCGTCTCGTCATCCTGACTGTGTGTGCTCCGGCGCGGTGGGCGCCGGAACGGTTCAGTGGTGCGCGGTGTGCGGCGTCTGCGAGCTGTGGCCGGGCGCGTGGGGGAGTGCGGTGGCGCCGGGAGCGCGGGGCAGTCGCATCCTCAGGGCGCCCGGTTCGATGCCGGCGGTCAGCAGGGCGCCCTCGCTCATGCTGTCGCCGTCGACCTCGCGGGCCTGGGCGCGGGCGAAGCGGACCTCGATCCGGGTGGCGCTGAAGTACTCCAGGGAGCCCCCGGCGACGACGTGGGGCCCGTTCGGCCCGTTCGGCCCGTCCGGATCGCCGGGGGAGGGGGCCGGGGCGGGCCTGCGTACGACACGGGCGGCCAGGTGCGTGGCCGCGGCGAGCCAGCCGGCCGCTCCCCGGGGGTCGAACAGTACGATCTCCAGCCGCCCGCTGTCCGGACGCGCCCTCGGCAGCAGTTCCAGGCCGCCCTGGAGCGTGCCGACGTTGCCGATGACGACCATCCGCGCCCGGCGCCGGATCCGGCGTCCCCCGTCGAGGCGGATGATCAGCCGCATCCGGGGGTCCCGCAGGTGCCGGGCCGCCGACAGGGTGTAGGCGACCCAGCCCAGGCGGGCCTTGAGCGCGGGAGAGGCGTCGCGGACCATGGCGGCGTCGAAGCCGGCGCCCGTCATGACGGCGAACCGGGTCGGCGGGAGGCCGTCACCCTCGACCCGGCCGACGTCGATCCCGAAATCCCCGCCGCCCAGGGCCTCTTCGAGCGCCGTCGCCGGGTCGGCCGGGAGGTCCAGGTTGCGGGCCAGGAGGTTGCCGGTGCCGCAGGGTACGAGCGCCAGCGGGATGCCGGTGGCGGCCACCACGTCGGCGCAGGCGCGCACGGTGCCGTCGCCGCCGCAGGCCACGACCAGATCCACGCCGCCCGCGGCGCACTCTTCGGCGAGGCCGCCACCGGGCCGTTCCACCGTGGTCGAGGTCCACCGCTGGTCGGTGAATCCGTGCCGCCCCAGCCGGGTGCGCACCTGGGTGGCCAGCTCGTCCGGGCAGTTGTGCGGGTGGCGTACGACGACGACCCGGCGGCCGGTCGGCCGACCGTCCGCGCGGGCGAGCCGGCCGGGCTGAGCGGGTACCTCTTCGGCCCCGCCGCGCGGAACTCCGTACGGTGTCCGGTCGCTCGCGGAGTCGCGGTCGCGGTCGCGGCCGTACAGGAACACGAACCCCATGACGAGCAGCGTCGCGCCCCCGTTGAGCAGGCCGCCCGCCACATCGGAGGGGTGGTGCATTCCCCGGTACACCCGGGACAGTCCGACCGCCGGCGGAACGAGCAGGAGTACCCCTGCCGTGAGGTACCGCCAGGGACCGCGCGTACGGCTCAGTACCAGGGTGGCGAGCCCTCCGTACAGGGCGACGGACGCGCCGACGTGCCCCGACGGGAAACTCGATGTGGGCGGCGCCCCGTCCAGCTGGGGGACATCGGGGCGGGGCCGTTCCACGAAGATCGTGACGAGGAGGAACACGGCCGACTGGACGGCGACCGACGCGCCCAGGAACACGGCCTCCGTCCACCGCGGGGCGCGCGGCAGCACCAGCAGCGCGGCGACGCAGACCAGCGTCACGCCGACGATGCCCTCCGTACTGGCCATGAGGGACAGCCCCGCGGAGAGGCCGTTGCCGAGGGGGCTCCGGTGCTCGGCGAATGCCCGGGGGAGCCGGTCCTCCAGGGTGAGCGGCCAATGGCCGTCCGCCACCCGGGTCACGAAGAATCCCAGGAGGATCATCAAGGTGGCCTGGGCCGCCACGAGCCACACATGTCGGAGGCGTCTCGCGGCCCCGCCGTTCTCCGTCGTCATGGAGCCCTTGTTGCCCGTCGCGGCCCGATGATGCGCCCGTATCCCCTGGTCATGCGTCGCAGGCGTGGCTGGAACTCATGGTCCCGTGCCAGTTCCTCCCGGGGGACGCTGCGGAGCGCAGGACCAGTCGTTGACGCGCTTGCACGGGTAGCCCTCCAGCATCCCGCCGTAGGACGAGTAAGTCGCCGCACGGCTCAAAGGCCCGTGGCGCTCCATCCGTTCTCAAGGAGATCGAAGGCGGCGTCGAGGGCTTGCTCGGCATCGGCGGCACCGCGCGCGAAGGCGGAGGCCTCCAGGGCGAAGCGGGCCAGCGCGGCGCTGCGCAGGTCATCGGACGGGGCGCCGGTGTCATCCGCGATGGCGTGGGCGAGGGCGTCCTGGCGGCGCATCCACATGCGGTGGGCGTAGTCGCTGAGGGCGGGGGTGCTGACCACCAGGTCGAAGAAGTCGCCGTAGCCGGTGTCGGAGTCGGCGTGGCGGATGCGGACGCGTCTGACGTGCGCGCGCAGGGCCTGGGGGATGGTCGTGCCGGGGGTGCGGTCGCGGACGGCGGAGACGATTGCGGCCTCCTGGTCGGCCTCTTCGTCGAAGACGAGGGCCTCTTTGCTCGGGAAGTACTTGAGGAGCGTGGTGGTGGACACGTCGGCCGCCTCGGCGACGTCGTGCAGGGTCACGCCGTCGTAGCCGTGCTCGATGAAGAGGCGCAGGGCGGCGTCGGCGAGCGCCTTGCGGGTGGCGGCCTTCTTGCGTTCGCGTCGTCCCATGGTGGTCGTCATTCTTGCATCGTACGCTATCTTGCCTGATGTAAAAACTTGCACCATTGAACTTATTGAGTCGTTGTGCTTTTGTGGAACCGCCGCCGTCGGTCGTCGGCGCGACCAGCCCAACCGAGGAGAACGCCCGTGACCCCCACCCGCACACCCGCCCGCATCGCCGTGATCGGCGCCGGCCCCGGCGGCCTGATCTGCGCCCGCATCCTCCAGCGCCACGGCATCGACGTCACCGTCTACGAACTCGACGCCTCCGCGACGGCCCGCGACCAGGGCGGCACCCTCGACATGCACCCCGACACCGGCGGGCACGCCCTGCGCGCCGCCGGCTTGTGGGACGACTTCGCCGCCTTGGCCCGTCCCGAGGGCGAACAGTGGCGCCTGGCCGGGCGCGACGGGCGGATGACGTTCGACGCGGCTCCGCCCCAAGGCGGCCAGGGGAGTCCCGAGATCGACCGCGGGCAGTTGCGCGATCTCCTCCTCGGCTCCCTCGCCCCCGGGACCGTCCGTTGGGGCCACAAGCTGGACCACGTCGAACCGCTCGGCGACGGCCGCCACCGCCTGCACTTCGCCCATGTCCACACCACCGACGCCGACTTGGTCATCGGAGCGGACGGCGCCTGGTCGCGAGTGCGCCCGTTGGTGTCCGACGCCATGCCCGTCTACACCGGAGTCACCTTCGTCGAAACCGGCCTGAACGACGCCGATGCCCGTCACCCGGCACTGGCCGCCCTCACCGGCGACGGCACGATGATGGCTCTCGACGACAACCTCGGCATCGTCGCCCAGCGCAACAGCGGTGGCCACATCCGCATCTACGTCGGCATGCGCACGCCCGAGGACTGGCACCGGCAGGAAGGCGTCGACCTGGCCAACCCCCGCGCCGTCCGCAACGCCCTGCTGGAACGCTTCGCCGACTGGAGCCCGGCCCTGCGCGGCTTCATCACCGAGACGGACACCGGTTACGTCAACCGTCCCCTGTTCGCCCTTCCCGTCCCCCACACCTGGAACCACACCGAGGGCGTCACCCTGCTGGGTGACGCCGCTCACCTGATGTCCCCGTTCTCCGGCATGGGCGCCAACCTCGCCATGCGAGACGGCGCCGACCTCGCCCGTGCCCTCGTCGACCACGCGGCCCTCGACGACGCCATCACCGCCTACGAGGAGCTCCTCCTGCCCCGCTCCATCGACGCGGCCGAGGGCGCGGCCGGCGCCCTCGACGGCGCCTTCGCCGCCGACAGCGCCGAACAGATCCTCGCGCACATGACCGCCCACCACTGACCGGGCACCCAGGCGATACGCGGACCAGCCCTTCGCGACCCGTCCCGTAGCCCTGTCAGTGACTCAAATGTTCTTGCCGCAAAAGCCGATGCCGGCCACGCCCGCGAGGGCCTGACCGGCATCGGCCGCAGGGGGGTACGGTCGGATCGGCAGTGGTACGTCCGACCTCGGGCGCGTCAGCCGTCCGCGGCGTCCTCGGCCTCCCAGCGCAGCAGGTCGCCCGGCTGGCATTCGAGTACGTCGCACAGCGCTGCGAGCGTCGCGAAGCGCACCGCCTTGGCGCGGCCGTTCTTGAGCACTGCCAGGTTGGCGGGCGTGATCCCCACGCGGTCCGCGAGCTCGCCCACGGACATCTTCCGCCTGGCCAGCATCACGTCGATGTCGACGGCGATCGGCATCAGATGACCTCGTCCAGCTCGGCCTGCATCTGCGTGGCTTCGACGTCGCGCGCGACCGCCTGGGCGAGCAGCATCCGCAGCACGAGCACGATGAGCGCGACCCCCAGGATGGCCAGGCCGATCCCGCCCATGATGACGGTGACGCCCGGGTCCTCCCGCTGGCCCGGCGCGTTGACGATCGTGACCGCGAACCACATGAGGGCAGCGGCCACGATCGCGCCGATCACGACGTCCACGTACCGGAAGGCGGCGTGGGAGAAGACGGTGCCGCGCCGCACCATCGTCACCAGCCGCCAAACGCAGACCAGGGCGGCCTGGGCCGCGAGCATGCCCAGGATCGTGATCACGCGCAGCGGGGTCAGCGGAAGCGTCTCGTCTTCCGGGTCGGTGAACAACGCCCACACCATCGATGCCTGTACGAACACGGTGCCGGTGAGCACCACCGCGAGCACGGCGCGCAACGCGCCCACTGCCAGCTTTCCCATAACCCCATCCCTCCATCGACTTACGATGGGAATCTATCGAATCTCGATAGGTAGAGCAAGGGGTGGAGGTGTGGGTGAGCGGCGGCCGCGGCCATCGACGCCACGTCCGTCTTGGTGCTACCTGCCCGACATCGCCCCCTTTCTCTGATTGGCTACCGGGGTGACGTGCGCCGTGGGGCGTGCCCTGGTGACGAGAGGCCCGGTGTCGGCGGCAGTGGATCAGGCGGAAGAGCGCGCGAGCGCGGCGGCGCGGATGGGGTTCGTGCCGGGGCAGGTCGTCCAGGAGATCGGCCATGGCGGTGACGTGGACGAGGAGCTCCGCGAGGGGATCGCCTCGCTGACCGGGAAGCCGCTGGAGGGGGAGGAGCTCGACGACGTCGCCGACGCGGTCCTGCTCTGGTTCCGCCTCGACGACGGCGATCTCACGGACGCCCTGGTGGACTCCCTCACCTACCTGGAAGCCGACGGTGAGCTCTGGCTGTGCACCCCGAAGTCAGGACGCGCGGGGTTCGTCGAGGCGGGCGACATCAGTGAGGCGGTGGCGACGGCCGGACTGTCCCGGACCAAGGCCATCGGCATCGCCGGTGACTGGACCGGCGTCCGCCTCTCCCGGCCGAAGCACTAGCGGCGCCCTGCGACGCCGCAGAAGCCATCGCCGTGCCCGTTTGGGCCCTTGGCAGACACCGGGCCAGGACCTGACGCGGACGGCTCGCGAACGACGTCCTCCGCCCCACAGCCCTGCCCGCGAAGGCCCGGCACGAGCGTGCCGGGCCTTCCGCCCTCGTCGCGTTTCAGTCGTCCTTGCGTCCAGACCCGGGCCCTGCACGCCTACCTCCGCTGGCACAACAAGAACGCCCGCCACCCCGACGTCCTGGCCGCCCAACGCCGCGAACGCGCGCGAATCCGCAGCGAGAAAGGCATCCGTTGGGGTGGACGACTCGCCGCGTGACCGGTCGGACAGGCAAGGCCAGGCCGGTTATCCGGGCGGGGTGATCTCCTTCGGGCCGTAGCAAGCGGCGGACTTCCCCGTGACCAGAGCCCAGTAGCGGTCGCCGAAGGACCAGTGCCACCATTCCGTGGGGTAGTTCACCAGCCCCGCCACCGCCAGCGCGGAACCCAGCAACCTCCGGTTGGCACGGGCCTCCTCGCTGATGTTGGCGGCATGGGTGTAGCAGGCGCCCTTGCTCTCCTCCGGGGCCGCGTTCATCCGTGTGCCCAGGTCCAGTTCGCGCCCACCAGCATCGGCCAGGGTGAGGTCGACGGCAGCGCCGGCGCTGTGCGGAGCGATGTCTGGCGGTGACACATACCGGCTCGCTGCCGAATAGATCTGCCGGGCGGACCATTCCGGGTGGATAGCCCGCAGCTGGCTCGCGTACTCCTCGAAGTACTCCCGCTGAAGAGAAGGGGGCCGATATCCCTCGACGAACAGCAGCCGCAAGTCCTGGGGAAGCCCCGCCTGGGCCCTGAGCAGCCGCTCCAGCACGCCTTCCCGCAGGTAGGCGAAGGCATCTGCCGGGTCTTGCTTGCGTGCATCGACCAGCAGCGAACCGGCGGCGCGAACGTCCACAAGACGTTCACCGCACTCCGCAACGGGTATGGCGGCGACCTTCGGGTCCGACATCAACACGATCTCGCTCATGACGCGATCATCCCGCAAGGCTCAACCCGCCGAACCTATGCGGTCAGGGCACTAGCAGGCCAGGAGCCGGCCGCGGCCGCGGCACGCCCCGGCCGGTCGGCGGACGCTATTTCCCGTCCGCGCCGATAAGAAACAGATAAATTTCGAGCGCATGGCTGCGGAGTGCCCGGGCAGATGACTGCTCGGAGGTTGATAACTATGGTTCCCCTGCTTCTCGTTCTTCTGCTGGTTCTGCTTCTTTTCGGTGCCGGTTTCGCGGTCAAGATCCTTTGGTGGATCGCGATCGCGGTGCTGGTCATCTGGCTGCTGGGCTTCGTCGCCCGCCCGAAGGGCGGCAGCGGTCGCTGGTACCGCTGGTAGCGGGCATGACTGCCCACCAGGTGTGATGTGGGGCCCGTACCGTCCAGGTGCGGGCCCCACACCTGTCTCCCGCGCCACCGTGGCCGCCCACGTGCGGGACCGCACTTGCGAAAAACTGTTCCGATTCGGATGCGTGGTCTGAATTCTTCAGGGCAGGCGTGATTCCGACGGCGCCGCTCTTCCCCGGTTCTCACGGATCGTGGGTATGAAGTGGCCTTTGGTACCGATCATTTTGGAGGGATTTTCGTATGACTGCCAATGTGTGGGGCTACCGCGAGACGTCCGGCCGTACCGCTGGTTCCGACCTGACGGGCTACAAGGTCGAGGCGACGGACGGCTCCATCGGCAAGGTCGACAAGCACTCCGACGACGTCAACTCCGCGTACATCGTGGTCGACACCGGTCCGTGGATCTTCGGCAAGGAGGTTCTCCTGCCGGCGGGCACGATCGAGCGGATCGACGCGCAGGAGGAGAAGATCTACGTGGGTCAGACCAAGGAGCAGATCAAGGCGGCTCCGGAGTTCGACAAGGACGCCCATCTGGGCAACCAGGAGTACCACCGCCAGGTCGGCGGCTACTACGGAGATCTGTCCAACCGTCTCTGACGGCACGGTGAAGCGGGTGTGGGGCGGGGCGGCAACCACCGGGTTGCCGCCCCGCCCCACACCCGCTTCACCGGTCACCGCCGCCCGGCGCGGCGGGCCTTCAGGCCGCCCGTTCCGGCATCGATGCGAGCGCCGCGCGCAGTGCCGTGTTGAAGCGCTCGGGCTGGTCCTGCTGGGACATGTGGCCCGCGCCCTCGATCACCGTGAGCCCGGCCCCCGGGATGAGCGCCGCGCACTCCCGGGGCACCTTGAGGGGGACCTCGGTGTCCAGCTCGCCGTGGAGGAAGTGGACCGGCACCCGGAGCCCGCCCAGGCGGGGGCGGGGGTCGTAGTCCGCCTGGTCGGCCACGAGGCGGTCGATCAGGTAGGTGGAGTCCAGGAGCTGTCGCACCGTCCGGTCGATCATGGCTCTGTCGGCCCCCGACCGATACCAGTGCGGCACGAAGTCGGCCAGTGCGCCGGCACGGTCCGCCCGCAGGTCGGCCAGCAGCCTGGCCATCGCCTCCCGCGTGCCGGCCGCGAAATGGTGCACCCCCGCGTCCACCGGGATCACCGCACCGATGCGCTGGGGCGCGGCCAGCGCCGCCTCCAGCACGAACGCCCCCGCGATCGACGAGCCGATCAGCACGGGTGCCTTGAGCTCCAGCGCCTCCAGGAACTCCAGGGTGTCGTGGGTGACATCGGCGATGGTGTAGCCGGTCGCGGCCCGCTCGGACCGGCCGCAGCCGCGCCAGTCGACGGTGACCACGTGGTGGTCGCGGCTCAGATCGGCGGCCTGCGCGTCCCACACTCGGCCACTGGTGCCCCAGCCGTGCAGGAAGACCAGCGGGCGCCCCGCGCCGTGCGCCTCGTAGTAGAGGCTGGTTCCGTTGACGTTCGCGACTCCCATGGCGGTCCCTCTCCGTTGTGCGGCCCGGTGTCCCTGCGCCGCGTGCGACGCAGGAGGTCATTCCAGCCGAGGAAGGCCTTCCGTCCAACGCGCGATCCGCACGTAGACTCATCGATGATCATGATGAATCGGGCGGGGACGGGAGGCGCTCGTGGAGCTGCGCCAGATCCGGTACTTCGCCGTGGTGGCCGAGGAACTGCACTTCGGGCGCGCCGCCGATCGGCTGCACATCGGTCAGCCGACCGTCAGCCAGCAGATCCGCAGGCTGGAGCGGGAGTTCGGCTCGCAGCTGTTCGACCGCACGACGCGGAGCGTCACGCTGACACACGCCGGGCGGGTGTTCCTGCCGTACGCGCGCGCCCTGCTGGACGCCGAACGGGCCGCGTCCGAGGTGATGACGGGGCTGCGCCGCGAGCAGGACGCCACGCTGCGGCTGGGTACCAGCACCGGCCTGGGCCGCCGGCTGGAGAAGACGCTCTCCGCCCTTGCCGAGCACGCGCCCGCGCTGATGGTGGAGCTGGTCAGCGTGCCCCTGGCCACGCGTCTGCGACACGTACGGGACGGGGAGCTGGACGCGGCCTTCGTCCGGGGCGCGGATTCCCTGCCCGGCTTGGAAGTGCTGCCGCTGTGGGAGGAGGAGCTGGTCGCCGCCCTTCCCGCGCGTCATCCACTGGCCGCGGACCCCGAGGTGGCCGCGGCGGACCTGGCCGGGCTGCCCCTGCGGATCGCCACGCACGAGGAGAACCCGCCGCTGGTCAAGGCCGTCACCGCGGCCTGCCGGGCGGCGGGCTTCGAGCCGACCCCGGGACCGGCGTTCACCAACGACCAGGACACCCTGGCCGCCATCGCCGCGGGCCGCCCCACATGGACCGTCTACTACGCCGCCCAGGCCGCGATCCAGCCGGCCCCGGGCGTCGCCTTCCGCCCGTTCGCCACGCCCGCACCGACCGTCCCGACCTCCCTCGCCGTGAGACCCCACCCCCCGTCCCGCGAGCTCGCCGCTCTTCTGGAGGCCTGCCACGGCCTCGACGCGGACAACCGCCGATGACGTGCTGTGCGTTCGGCCGGCCAGGGCAGCGTCAGTAGGTGCTGTGAGAGGGTGATGCGTGTCCTACTACCTGCGGTTTTTCTTCGAACACGGCGTTCACACCCCACTGTGGCCAGGTCCGTCCGGTGATCCCGATCTCGACAGTCCCTACGGATACCCCTGCGAACTGGAGCGGTTGCCGATCAGTTCGGGCATCCAGGCCGAACTGGCGCGACTGGCCGATCTGTACGACTCGTCGCTGGACTGGGAGTACCCGCCGAATCCGTCTCCGTGGCCCAAGGAACAACAGGAGCTGTTCACACGGGAGGCGGACGCCGCGTTGGAGGCTCTCCTGCGTGAGCTGGGTGAGGGCTGGACGGTGGAAGACCAGCGCCGGCAGTTCTGACCGCACGGTCGTTCACGATCCCTCCCGGACTTGTCGGCGGTGGGCGGCGTCCTGGTGGGCGCCGCCCACCGCCTACTGGTTGCTGCCGGGCCGGCGGCCCGGCGTCACTTCAGGTGGCGGTCGTAGAACCGGTTCCCGTCCTCCACCTCGAACCACGGGGTGCCGGTGTGTCCGCCCGGGTTGGCGTGCAGCGTCTTCTCCTTGCTGCCGAAGGCGTCGAACAGGTCGAGGGCCCGCTGCCGGGGGTTCCCCTCGTCGTCCCACTGCAGCAGGAACAGCAGCGGAACGGTGACCTGCCGGGCCTCCTCGCGCTGGGCGCGGGGTACGTAACCTCCGGCGAAGAAGCCGGCGGCCGCGATGCGCGGCTCGACCGCCGCGAGGTGGATGCCGACGGCGGTCCACCCCGAGTACCCGACCGGGCCGCCGATCTCGGGCAGCGCAAGGAGGGCGTCCAGGGTGGTCCGCCATTCCGGGACCGCCTTTTCGACCAGCGGGCCGATGAAGGACTCGAAGATCGCGTCGACCGGCTCGCCGGCCCGCATCGCCCGGCGGAGGTCGGCGCGCGCCTGCTCGTCGGCGGCGGAACGGGGCCGGTCACCGCACCCGGCGGCGTCGATGGCCGCCACCGCGTAGCCGTGCGCCGCAGAGTGCCGGGCCCGGGCCACCAGCCGGGCCGCCCCCCTGGGCAGGCCGTTGTTGTGGGCCATCAGGATCAGCGGGACCGGTGCGGCGGATTCGGGGGTCCACAGGGTGCCGGGGATCTCGCCGAGGGTGAATTCGCGTACGAGGACGCCGTCGTCGAGGCGCTGCTCGGAAGTGAAACGCATGGTCGTGCCTTTCGGGAGTGCTCGTGAGCGGCGCTCCCGGACGACCTGCCTATCGTCCGGCCGTGACCCCGGAGGGGAGCACCCATGTCGATACTGCGTTCACGGGTACCACCTCCTCGTTCTTTCGCACGGCCTCCGGAAACGTAGCAGTGGTCTCCGTCGTCCGCCAACCGCTTTCCGCACGGGCTCGTTACGGGCTCGCCGGCGGGGCCCCGGGACGGTCGTGGCCCGTACCGCCTTGGGAGCTGAAGCGGACGGGAGCTTGGAAGCGGGCCTTGCGGGCCGCGCGGCGGAAGACGGTGAGGACCGCCGGTCCGGCCAGGCAGACGCAGACGAAGTTCGTGACGGCGCGACCGGTGTCCCAGCCGAGCGACGTGGCCAGGTCGAAGGCCAGGTAGCGCTGGAACTGCTCGGTGAAGGGCAGTCCCGGCAGGTAGGCGATGGAGCTGTTGGGGTCCAGGGAGAAGGGCCAGAAGGAGAGGTTGAGGAGGAAGCCGAAGAGGTAGCCGGAGACCGATCCGTAGACGGCGAGCAGGCCGACCTCGCGGCGGCCGCCGGCCTTGGGAAGGAAGCCGGCGAGCATGCCGACGAAGGCGCAGCCGAACATCTGGTACGGCATCCAGGGCCCGACCCCGCCCGTGATCAGGGCGGAGGCGAAGAGCGAGGTGCAGCCGAGGGTGAAGCCGAAGCCCGGGCCGTAGACCCGGCCGGCGAGGACGAGGATGAAGAACACCGTCTCGATGCCCGCCGTGCCCGCACCGAGGGGGCGGATGGCGGCGTTCACCGCGGACAGGACGCCCAGCATGGCCAGCGCCTTGGAGTTGATGCCGCCCTCGGCGATCTCCGAGATCACGACGCACAGGACGATGACCAGCAGGACGCCGAAGATCAGGGGCGGGGCGTAGTTCGAGCCGAACTTCCCCGGGGCGACGAGGAACGGCCAGAAGAAGGCGACGATTCCGAGGAACGCCGCCATGGCGATGACGATGCCGGCGCGCGCGTTGATCCGGATCGCAGCGGTGCGTGCGGAGGCGGAGGCCGTGGCGGAGGCGGTGGCGGCGGCGGGCGCGGTCATGGGGCGGGGTCCGTTCCGTCGTCGGTGAGGGCGGAGGCCACCTGGGCGACCGTGAGGTAGGGGAGGGGGGAGAGGATCTTCGCGGTCTGCGGGGCGAAGACGGGGGAAGCGACGATGACCTCGGTGGTGGGGCCGTCGGCGACGATGTCGCCCTCGGCCATGACCACGACGCGGTCGGCCGCGCGGGCGACGAACTCGACGTCGTGGGTGGAGATGACGACGGCGCGGCCCTCAGCCGCCAGGTCGTCGACGATGCGGATCAGCTCGTTCTTCGCCTGGTAGTCGAGGCCGCGGGTGGGCTCGTCCAGGAGCAGCACACGGGGCGCCGCCGAGAGCTGGATGGCGAGGACCAGGGCCAGCTTCTGGCCCTCGGAGAGGTCGCGGGGGTGCGTGCCGTCGGGAATGCCCGGCGTCAGGCGGTCCAGGAGGGCGCGGGCGCGGACCCGGCCCGGACCGCTCACCCCCGATTCGCTGTCCGCCTGGTCGAGTTCCTGCTTGACGCTCTCCAGGTAGAGGAGGTCGGTGGGGGTCTGCGGGACCAGACCGACGAGCCTGCGGGCCTCGGCCGCCGACAGCTTCTGCGGATCCGCGTCCTTCCCGCCGTCGGCAGCGGGTACGGCGACGGAGCCCGCCTTGCGGGGACCGGAGCCCTGGAGCGCCCACAACAGGGAGGACTTGCCCGAGCCGTTGCGGCCCATGAGGGCGGTGATCTCCCCGCCGCGCAGGTCGAGGCCGACCTCGCGCACGGCCGGGACGCCTTGGTACGCGACGGTCACCCCGCGGGCCTTCAGCAGCGTGACGGGGTCGGCGGCGGGCGCCGGGCGCACGGGTACGGGCGTCGCGTCGGCCAGCCGTGCCCGCAAGGGTGCGGCGGCGCGTCGCGCGTCGCGGATCGAGAGCGGCAGCGGGGACCATCCGGCGGTGCGGCCGAGCTCCACGATGGGCGGTGCGATGGACGACGTACGGAAGACCTCGGCGGGCGGCCCGGAGACGACACGCCCGTCGCCGGGGAGGTGGATGACGCGGTCGGCGTACTGGACCACGCGCTCCAGGCGGTGTTCGGCGAGCAGCACGGTGACGCCGAGGTCGTGGACGAGGCGGGTGACGGCGGCCAGGACCTCCTCCGCGGCCGTGGGGTCGAGGGCGGAGGTCGGCTCGTCCAGGACGAGTACGCGCGGGTGGGCGGTGAGGACGGAGCCGATGGCGACCCGCTGCTGCTGGCCGCCGGAGAGCTCGTGCAGGGCGCGGTGGCGCAGGTCCGCGAGGCCGAGGAGGTCCAGGGTCTCCTCGACGCGCTTGCGCATGGTGGCGGGTGGCACCGCCAACTGCTCCATCGCGTAGGCGAGTTCCTCCTCGACGGTGTCGGTGACGAAGCCGTCGAGCGGGTCCTGCCCGACGACCCCGACCACGTCGGCGAGTTCGCGCGGCGGGTGTTCGGCGGTGTCGCGTCCGTCGACGGTGACGCGGCCGTAGAGGGTGCCGCCGGTGAAGTGCGGTACGAGTCCGTTGACGGCGCCGAGGAGGGTGGACTTGCCGACGCCGGTGTGGCCGACGACGAGACACAGCTCGCCCTCCTCGACGGTGAGGTCCACCTCGCGCAGGACCGGTTCGGCCGCGTCGTCGTACTGGACGGTGACCTGGTCGAAGTGGATCATTTGGGTTCCTCGTTGCGCTGTACGGGGACGGGTGCGGATACGGTCGCCCGGACGGGAGCGGTCGGGGGCGGGGCGAGGAAGCCGGCGGCTCCGGCGAGCAGGATCGCCGCCGCCGGCACGAGCGGCAGGGTCGGCCAACTAAGCGGGTAGATCGAGGGGTTGAGCTCGGCGGCGTTGAAACCGGCATTGCTGAACAGCAGGACGGCCGACACCACCCCGCACCCGGCGACGGTCCACTCCGCGGCCCGCCACGGGTCGGGCCGGTAGGTCGTACGGGTGATGCGGCGCCCGCCGAGCCGGAGTCCGGCGAAGCACAGCAGCGCGCCCGCTCCCATCGTGGGGAGCCCGAGCAGTTTCGGCGCGGTCGCGTCGAGGAGCCCGTACGCGCCCGCGCACAGCCCGCACATGCCGAGCAGCATCAGCGCACCGGTCAGGCGCCGGGAGCGGCGGGTGGCGGTCCCGGCGCGGCCGTAGCCACGGGAGTCCATGGCGGCCGCGAGCCGCAGCGAGCGTTCCAGGGCGTCCTCCAGAACGGGGACGATGATGCCGCGCAGGGCGCGCGGGCCCTTGGGGCGGCCGGCGCGCAGCCTGCGGGCGCGGTGCACGCGCTGGACGCTCGCCACCAGTTGGGGCGCGACGCTGATGGAGACGGTGACCGCGACGCCCAGCTCGTACAGCGCGCCGGGCAGGACCCGCAGGGCCCGTTTGGGGTTGGCGAGGGTGTTGGCCGCGCCGATGCAGCACAGCATGCAGGCGAGCCGCAGTCCGTCGGTGGCCGCGGAGAGCAGCGCTTCGAGGGAGACCGGACCGCCGAGCTGGATGCCCGCGTACCAGTCGGGGGTGGGGATGTGGGGGAGGGAGAAGAGGAAGTGGTCCCGCGGGGTGATGCCGGTGGCGAAGACCGCCCGGAAGGTCACCCGGATCGCGACGACCGTGAGGGCCAGGTAGAGGTAGTACTTGAAGCCGCGGGCCCAGGGGGCCTCGGTACGCCGCATGGTGATGACGTAGCCGAGGACCGCGAGGACGAGGAACAGCAGCAGCGGGTTGTTGGTGCGGCTGACGGCGGTGGCCAGGGCGAGCGCCCAGATCCACCAGGCGACCGGGTGCAGGGTGCGGGGCAGACGGTGGCCGCCCGGGTCCGGCGCGGTGCCGGACCCGGGCGGCGTGGCCGCGGCCGTGGTGGTGCGTGACACGCGGCTACTCCGTACGACGGCGGCGCTTGGCCGCGAACACGGCGGCGGCGCCGATCAGCAGCACCAGCGCCCCGGTGGCGACGGCGGGCAGGTACGAGCCCGCGTCGTGCTCGGCATCGGCGGCCGGCGCCGCCTCGACCACCTGGGGCCCGGGGGCCTGAGCGGCCACCGCTCCCGTACTGGTCGACGGCGACTGCGATGGCGACGGCGACACCGAAGGCGAGGGTGAGGGTGAGGCGCTCCCGGCGGGCGGGGCCGAGGCCGAGGGGGAGTCGGGGGCGGACGGGACGGGGGCCGCCGCGCCCTGCGCGGGCGGGGCCGCCGCAGGGGGTGTGCGGTCGGCCGGCGGCGGGTTCTCCGGCCTGGGGCCCGTGTTGACGTCCGGCGGCAGGGGAGCCGCCGTACGGGTGTCCTTCGGAGCCGGAGCCCCCGCGGGCTGGGTGTTGTGGGCCCGCAGCTGATCGGGGGTGACCGTGGGCTTGCCCTCGGTGCCCTCGATGTTCGTCCCGCCGAAGATCCACAGGTCGACGCTGCCCGGCTTCGGCTTGTAGAGCATCGCGCCGAGCTGGCTGTACTCCCAGGTGTTCTGCCCCGGGTTCGCATGCCAGTACGACCAGTACGCGGAGGCAGGCGGGGTCAGGACGCAGTCGTCCTGCTGCGGGGTCGGGTACTGCTTGCCGCCCTGGTGGCCGCTGTAGCCGATGCGGCAGATGAAGGCGGGTCCGTCGTGGCCGGTGCCGGTGGTGGCCCAGCCGCCCTGGTTGAGGAGCTCGTAGCCCGTGGTGGGCGTGGTGCCGCAGGAGCGGTAGACGGGCCCGCCCCAGTGGCTGAAGTCCACGGCGAGCACGACTCCGGAGGAGGTGGTGCACTGGCCCATCGCCTGGGGGGCGGCCCCGGCCGGGCCGACGGTGGCGGCGAGGGCCGCCACCGTCAGCCCGAGGGCCGCCGTCAGGCGGGCCAGGGCGCGTGTGACGCGGGAGCTCATCGGTCCTCCTCCGCAGGGTTGCGGCGCGTACGGGCCATGACGACGAGCCGCCATCCGGCCAGGGTCAGTACGGCCGCGGCGCCGGCCAGCGCACCGACCTGGACGCCGGTGGAGGCCAGGACTCCGCCCGAACCGCCGGTCACGACCGCGCTGTTGCCGCCGGCGGAACCGGTGGTGGTGCCGGTACCGCCGGCACCGCCGGAGGCGCCCGAACCGCTGCCGGAGCTGCCGGAGCTGCCGGAGTTGCCGCCGGCGGAGCTGGTGCCGTTGGAAGCGCTCGGGCTTTCGCCAGGGGTGATGATGACGGGAGTGCCGCTGGTGCCGCCGGATCCGGTGGTCCCGCCCGTACCGCTGGTCCCGCCCGTGGTGTTGCCCGTGCCGCCCGTCCCACCGGTGCCGCCGGTGCCGCCCGTACCGCCGGTGCCGCCCGTGCCGCCCGTTCCCGTCGAGGTGCTGGGGATGGGTTCGGGGGTGGTGCCCTCCAGGCTGCGGGTCAGGGTGGCGAAGGAGATGCCGGTGGCGCCGCCCACCGCCTGGGTGGAGGCGCGGACGTCGGAACCGGGCTGGCCGCCCTTGGCGACGTTGAAGCCGCCGTCGGTGTTCTGCTGGGTCACGAGGAACTTACGGGCCTTGCCGATCTGGGCGCCGTACTTCGGCGCGTCGAGGGACATGCCCTGGATGGCGAGGGCGGCGGAGTTGACCGAGTTGCCCGACGCGCCGGGGAAGCCGCCGTCGTCCTTCTGCTGGGTGGCCAGCCAGGCCAGCGCCTTGTCCACGGCCGCCTGTGCCTTGGCGTCCGGAAGCAGGTCGAGGGCCATGGCGGCCATTGCGGTGGAGTCGACCTCGGCCCCGCTGGACGTCCCGATCAGACTGGGCCAGGCACCCGAGGACTCCTGGAGGCTCTCCAGGTACGCGATCGGCTCGGCCGCCGCGGCACCGTCACCGGCGCGGACCTGGGCGATGATGCCGAGGGACTGGGAGAACACGGACGGGGCGTTGGTGTAAGCGCCCTTGGCGGCGCAGCTCCGGTCGGGCGCGGTGCTCGGGGCCGGGCAGACGGCCTTGGCGAGGGCGGCGATCAGGTCCTGTCCGCCGAAGGCGCGCGGGTTGCGGCCGACGGCCTCCGCGAGGACGGCGGTCTTGCCGATGGAACCCCCGCCGGCGTGCTTGGTGCCGATCAGGGTCCAGTCGTGGACGCCGCGCCCCTTGCCGTCCTTGCCGCCCTTGTCGAGGAAGTCGACGACGTTGCGCAGGGTGGCGTTGTCCTGGCCGGTGGCGGCCAGGGCGTAGGCGCCGTCGATGGTCAGACCGTAGTCGGCGAAGCCGCTGCCGGGCGCGTTCTCGTAGTAACGGCCCTGGATCAGACGGGCCTTGTCGGTGAGGTAGGCCGTCCCCTTCTTCGCGTCAGGCCCCTCGCCCGGCGCAGCCGTCGGCGGAACCGCCGGCGGGGTGGTCAGCGTCACCAGGTCGCTCTTGGCGGCGGCGAGCACCACCGGCGCGGCGGCGAACACCCGCGCGTCGGTCTCGCCCTCCTCGAAGCCGAAGCCGCCCGCGGGGAGTTGCTGCTTGGAGAGCCAGAAGAGGCCCGCGTCCGCGTAGGGCGTGTCACCGAGGGCGCGCAGCGCCTGGGCGGCCCGTGCGGTGGCGGCCGGGGCGCCGGTCGTCATGTACGAGGCGGAGGGCCAAGCCCCGGTCGCCAGCTGGGACTTCCTCAAGTAGGCCCGGGCCTTCGCGACCGCCGCGTCGTGGCCGCCGGCCCGCTTGAGGGCCAGGGCGATGAGCCCCGTGGAGGCGGCGTCGCTGTCGCACCATCCGCCGGAGCGGATGAGGATGCCGGTGAACCCACCGTCCTCGCACTGGAGGCCGGCCAGCCGGTTCACGGCGTCGGCCGGGGGCGTCACGCCGCCGTTCAGCAGGGCGATGACGGCCATGGCCTGGGCGTCCGACTGGCCGGTGGTGCGGAAATCGCCCTTGGTGAGGCAGCCGTCGACCGTCTCGCCGTCACCGATGTCCCGGGGACAGACGTACTTGACCAGGTCCCCGAGCAGGTCGTGCCCGCCGAAGGCCCGCGGATCCCTGCCGGTGGCCTCGGCGACGAGCGCGAGGCGCGCCGCGGCGGTGGCGTCGGGGATCCCGTCCTTGCCGACCGGGTAGGCGTACGCGTCCGTCTGCGCGGGCGTGGCGAGGAAGTCGGCGGCCTTGCGGGCCGTCGCGCTCTTGGGGTCGGCGCCCGCGAGCGCGTAGACGGCCTCGGTGGTGAGGAAGTGGTTCGCCGTCGTGGCGCCCTCGTCGACGACCCTTTCACCGTCGGTCAGTTGCCCGGTGAGCCACCGGGTGGCGGCGGGCAGGTCCACGGTGCCCGGCGGCACGGTGGGCGGGCCCGTGGGCCCGGTCGGGTCCGGGCTGGGGCCGCCGCCTGCGGCGCGTACGTCGTCGGGGGAGAAGGTGGGCTTGCCGGAGGTCCCGCCGATGTCCGTACCGCCGAACACCCAGGCGTCCACGTCGCCGTCCTTCGGCGTGCGGGCCATCGCGCCGAGGGGGCTGTAGGTCCAGTTCTTCTGGCCGGGCGAGGCGATCCAGTACGACCAGTAGGCGGTCGCCTGCGGTGTGAGGACGCAGGCCTCTTTGTCCGGAGTCGGGTACTGGGTACCGGAGTTGAAGGAGCCGTTGCCGATGCGGCAGATGAAGGCGGGGCCGTCGTGGACGGTGCCCTCGGTGGTGAAACCGGCGTCCCGGAGCAGTTCGTAGCCCGTGGTGGGCGTGGTGTCGCAGCCGCGCTCCACCTTGCCGCCGAACGGGCCGAAGTCGACGGCGACGACGGCGCCGGCCGTGGCGGTGCACCCCTCGATCGGGTCGGCCGCCGCGGACGTCGTCCCGGTGACGAAGACCGCGCTCGCGCCGAACGTCAGCAGCGCCGCCGACATCAGCGACACCAGCCTCATTCTTCCCGTGCGTCGCTCTGCTAGCTCTGCGGTCCCCACCACGGCCCCTCGTGTCAGCCGGGCGGACCAGTGCGTGGCAAAGGGCTTCCCGCACGCACGGAGCGCGGTGCGCAATGCGCGGTGCGCAGGGCGCGGAAGAAGCCTTCGAACCACGCCGTAGTCCGCGACGGCGTTTCTCGCTGCAAAAACCTGGCTCCAGGCATTCCGGCTCGCCCGGCGATGCCGGGCCTACGGTTGCGGGTCAGCGCCGGATTCAGACCGGCTTCCCCTGGAGCTGAGTGCTTATCAGTCGGAGTGGAACACGCTGATAAAGGCAGCGTCAAGGTGTCTTGCATCTCATCCAGGAGCGCTCCCGGCGGGTCCGGGCGGCCCGTCTCGCGGTGGCTGGCGGACCCTTGATCACTCGGGTAGCGTCCTGGGCTGCCAGATGGGGGAATCCGGTGGGAAGCCGGAGCTGACGCGCAGCGGTGTGGGACGGCGGGGGCCGTCTCCGAGCCCGAATGCCCATACGGCGATGCAGTACAGGAAGCCGTACCACGCGTTCCGGGCGGCGGCCCTCCGGCATGCCCGCCCGTGCGTCCGCACTGGACGTGGAGCGCCGGATGAGGTCGGCGTCCGCCGATTCCAGGAGCAGGCCATGTCCCGTCCCCGTCCCCGCACCTCCCGCCGCCTCGCGCTCGTCGTGCCCGCAGCGCTCGGCGCCTTCGCGCTCACCGCGCTCCCCGCGTCCGCGACCTCGTCACCCGCCCAGATCGCCACCTCCAAGACCAACGGTGTGGCATACCTCAAGTCCCTCCAGGCGGCTGACGGTTCGTACGCCGGCTCCGGCCTGTCCAACGAGTGGGCGTTCAGCACCTTCGCGGCGGCCGGCACTGCCGTCGTCGACGTCTACCCGGGTGGCGACACGACGAAGAACGCTCGCACCGTCTACCGCAACCTGCTGTCGACGGCGGGCTGGCCGCAGGCCTCCCCGGTGGTCACGGACTACGAGCGCGGCACCCTCAACGCGTACGCCGCCGGCATCGACCCTGCCCGCGTGTCCGCCTCCCGCAACCTCGTCGCCAACATCTACTCCTACTGGCAGACCGCGGAAGCCGGCTACTTCGGCCCGTCGGGCAACTTCAACGGCACGGTCTTCGCGGCCCTTTCGCTGGGCGGCGCCAAGACGCAGGCCGGCGGCGCCCGTGTCCCGCAGGCGCTGACGGACTCGATGGTCGCCCGCATCCGCGCCAACCAGCACGTGGACGGCGGCTGGACGTACCAGAAGGGCGAGGGCAATCCGACCGTCCTGAACTCCGCGGGCGACGTCGACATGACCGGCGCCGCCATGGCTGCCCTGTGCGTGTCCGGCGTACCGAACACCGACACGGACGTCGTCCAGGCGAAGAACTTCCTGAAGGGCACGCTGGTCTCCGGCAGCGGTGCCTTCAACTCCCTGTACGGGGTGAACACCAGCTCCAACGGCTGGGGTGTCGCCGGTCTCAACGCCTGCGGATTCAACCCGCAGACCGGGGACTTCCTCACCGGCAGCGGCAAGACCCCGATCGACTTCCTGATCGCCAATCAGTACAACCCGGCGGGCGGCTTCAAGTACAAGCCGTCCGACACCGTGCCCTCCGCCTACTCCTCCATCGACGCGCTGCGGGCCGTCGCGGGCGGCGGCTTCACGACGGCCCCGCCCGTTCCGGTCACCCCCGGGGCCCCGCAGTGGGTCGCCCAGTCCACCTTCACCGCCGGTACGGCCACCCAGCTGGCGCTGACCGTCGACGACGGCGCCGGCAGCCTCAAGGTGTGCTCGGTCGCCTTCACCCCGACCGGTACGACCACCACCCTCGGGGACGTCCTGAACGCGGCGACCACCGCCGCGACGCCTTCCGGCTGCGTCACGAGCGTGACCCCCTCGTCGGGCACCGGCACCGTCACGGCCGTCAACGGCAAGGCCAACAGCGGCTCCAACACCTGGAAGGTCAGCGTCGACGGCTCCGCCTTCGCCGGCGCGGCCCGCAACAAGGTCGTGGGCGTGGGCGACACCATCGCCCTGCGCTGGGGCGCCTGACCTCCGGACCCCGGTCGGTGCTGCGGGCCTTCGGGACCGCAGCACCGACCGTGTGCGAAAGCGCCGGCCGGGCGAACGTGCCGTACTAGAAGGCCGTCCAGGTGAAGGAGACCTGGTCACCGGCGTTGATCTTGAACTGGCAGCCGCCGACCGGGGTGGGGGCGCCGTTGACGGCGATGCTCCAGTAGGCGGAACCCCCGCCGCTGACGCTCTTTATGGTGTCGACCGAGAAGTCGTCGAAGGACGCGTACCAGGTGCCGTCCCAGGTGAAGCCCTTCTTGTGGGCGGCGTCATCGAGGGCGGCGGTCGGGGTCGGGACCTTGGACGGGTTGGCGCCGCCGTTGGTGCCGTCGCACTTGTGGGTGCCGCCGGTGGCCGTGGTGACGTCGTGGCCCTTGGTCTTGACCTTGCCCTTGAACAGCAGCCCGTCGGGCCCCTGGACGGTGAGGTTCACCTTGACGGCGGCGTTGGTGTTCGGCTTCGGCTTGGCCTCGGCCACCGTCGGAGCGGCGACGAGGGCGAGCCCGAGGGCGACCGTGGTGATCACGGAGCGGCGGGCGAGGATCTGGCGCATGGAGTGCCTTCCTGAGGGATCTCCGGGTCTGCTGACGCGAACCCGCCGACCCGCACTCGCGCACACCCGAGCCGGCGTCCTCGGGGAGGGCGCACGGGGGTGCCGAGTCAGGCTGGGGCTTCGAACTGCAGACCGTGACAGTGGGAAGCGGTGCACATCGCACCCCGGGTTCTCCGACTCACGGCGCGGATCGCGCCGTTCACGGTTGCAGGTCAGCGCCGGATTCCCACCGGCTTCCCCCAGTTGTGCATGCATTCGGTTGTGGGCTCAGGCCGCCTGGGCCGGAGCAGAACGCATCGTACGGCCTGAGCGGGTCGCCCGGAAGCGGTAGCCTGCGGGCGCCATGAAGTCGCGGCACGAGGGGCCGTGCGGAGGGAGAACGATGGCGCTTCGATTTGACTGTTCGGCCCAGTCCGGACGAGCCGAGGGTCTGCGCGAGGCCGCCGCCGCGGTGCGCCGGGGTGAGCTGGTGGTGCTGCCCACGGACACGGTGTACGGGGTGGGCGCCGACGCCTTCAGCCCCGACGCGGTCGGTCGTGTGCTGCGGGCCAAGGGCCGGGGCCGGCAGATGCCCTCACCGGTTCTGGTCGGTTCCCCGGCCGCCCTGGACGGCCTGGTCACCGATCTGTCGGGGCAGGCGCGAGAGCTCATCGACGCCTTCTGGCCGGGCGGGCTGACGCTGGTCGCCCGTCACGAACCGTCGATCGAGTGGGACTTGGGCGAAACACACGGCACGGTCGCGATCCGGATGCCCGCCCATCCCGTGGCCATCGGCCTCCTCGACCAGACGGGACCGCTCGCGGTCTCCAGCGCCAACCTGACCGGCCGGCCCTCCCCGCAGGACTGCGACGCGGCACGGGCCATGCTCGGCGACACGGTGGCCGTCTACCTCGACGCGGGCCCGACCCCGGCGGACGTCCCGTCATCGATCGTCGACGTCACCGCCAAGACCCCCGTCCTGCTGCGGGAAGGCGCACTGAGCGCCGCACGGCTTCGAGAGGTCGCACCGGACCTGCGGGAACGCTGAACACCGGCCGCAGTGTTCCGTGCGGCGCCCCCGATGTCACGAGGCCTGGACGGCGGGCACGGGAAGACCGTGCGCGGCGACCAGCTGCGCGCTGCCGTCGGCCAGCCGGTAGGACAGGCCGGCCACGGCGAGGCGGCCGGAGGCCACGCGCTCGGCGAGTACGCGGGAGCGTTCCAGCATCAGATCGACGGTGTGCCGGATGTGCTGGTGAAGGATCTCATCGGCAGAGTCACGCCCGGCGGCGCGGGCCGCCAGCACGCTCGGGGTGACCCGCTCGACGACGTCACGCACGAAACCGGCTGGCACCTGGCCGCCGTCGGCGGCGGCGGTGGCCGCCGCGATGGCCCCGCACGAGTCATGGCCGAGCACCACGACCAGCGGGCAGTCCAGCACGCTCACCCCGTACTCGATGCTGCCCAGCACCTCCGCCCCCACGACGTGGCCCGCCGTGCGCACCACGAACAGGTCGCCCAGCCCCTGGTCAAAGATGATCTCCGCGGCCAGACGGGAGTCGGAGCACCCGAACATCACCGCGAACGGCTGCTGTGCCGGGGCGGTCTCGGTGCGGCGCGCGGCGTCCTGGTTGGGGTGCTCCGGCGAGCCGGCGACGAACCGCAGGTTGCCGGACAGCAGCATCTCGAAGGCGTCGGCGGGCGTGGGCATCGATATCTCAGTCATGACCGCAGGCTACGGTCCGGCGCCGCGCGACGCACAGCCAGGCCCTACCGCCGCGCGGAGCTCGCCGGCCCGGGACCGGCCGGACGGTGGGGTTTCATCGGGGGACGGCTACGGGCCGGGCGGGGAGCGGCGTCAGGGAGGCGTATTCCAGGGGCGCGGACGGGTCGATGGACACGTTCAGCGGGGCGGGCTCCGCGCCGGAGCGGACCAGCAGGTCGCCGACGGCCGCGATCATGGCGCCGTTGTCCGTGCACAGGGTCATGGGCGGAACGCGCAGTTCGATGCCCGCAGAGGCGCATCGCCTTTCCGCCAGGGCCCTGACCCGCGAGTTCGCCGCCACGCCGCCGACCACGATCAGCGTCTTCACGCCGTAGGCGCGGCAGGCCGCGAGGGCCTTGCGGGTCAGCACGTCCGCGACGGCCTCCTGCAGCGCGGCGGCCCCGTCGGCGACCGGCGGCTCCTCCCCGCGCTGGCGGTGCTTCTCGGCCCAGCGGGCCGCGGCCGTCTTCAGGCCGGAGAAGGAGAAGGCGTACGGGTCGTCCCCGGGCCGGGTCAGCGGGCGCGGGAAGGCCACGGCCTTCGGGTCGCCGTCGCGGGCGGCCCGGTCGATGGCGGGCCCGCCCGGGTACGGCAGGCCCAGGATCCGGGCGACCTTGTCGAAGCACTCGCCCGCCGCGTCGTCGAGGGTGTCCCCGAGGTGCAGGATCGGCTCGCGGACCAGATCCCGGACCAGGAGGAGCGAGGTGTGGCCGCCGGAGACGATCAGCACCACGCACGGGTGGGGCAGCGGACCGTGTTCCAGGGTGTCGGCGGCGACGTGCCCGGCCAGGTGATGGACGCCGTACAACGGCACCCCGGCCGCGTACGCCAGCGTCTTCGCCCCGGCCAGACCCACCTGGAGCGCGCCCGACAGGCCGGGCCCGGTGGTGACGGCGACCGCGTCGATCTGGCCGAGCCGCAGCCCGGCCTGGTCCAGGGCCTGCCGGACGACCGGGTTGAAGGCGTGCAGGTGCGCGCGGGCGGCGATCTCGGGCACGACGCCGCCGAAGCGGGCGTGCTCGTCCATGCTCGACGCCACCACGTGCGCGAGCAGCTTGCCGTCCTTCACGATCCCCGCGCCGGTCTCGTCACACGACGACTCGATCCCGAGCACCACCGGAGAGCTCACCACAGCACCCCTCTTCCTGCCTGAGCGGCGTTATTGCAACCTTGTCGCAATAAGGATAGGGCACGGGCCGGCGCCGTCGTCGGGGGCATTTCCACTGGTCAAAGCCTGAAGGTCGGCCGCCCGTGGTCACCACGTCCGGCCCGAACGCGCCGGCCGTGACCGGCCGTCAGGGGCGTGGGGGCTGACTCCGCGGCCGGGAGGCGCCGCGAACGCCCGCCTCCCGGACCTGCGGTCATGCGCGGCTACGAGACGACGCACCACCAGGCGCTCTCGGGGAGCCGCCAGCCGGCACCGACCTTGGCGTCCGCGCGGTTGCCGTAGGTCGCGCGGCAGTAGCTGTAGATCCTGTGCTTGTCCAGGGTGCCGATCCACGTGATGGCGGCCGGGAAGGACAGGCCGTAGCAGTACAGGCCGTCCGGCGACCACGTGTAGTGGCTGGCGCCGAACACGCCACCTCCGTATTGCTGCTGGCAGGCACGGGTCGGATTCACCTGGTAGGAAACCGATGCCTGAGCCGGCGTGGCGGCCATGACGGACGTGGCCAGCGCCGCGGCCGTCATGAGGGAGAACAGGGCCTTCTTCAAGTAGACCTCCGAGTTTCCGGATGCGCGTCGTGGCTTGTGTGCGTCGGCGCGCCTGAAGTCTGCTCGTTCGGTCGGATGATCTGACCCCAAGGTAAAAAATATATGAAAGTATCAAATATCTGGTCGAAATCCATTCGTTGGATGACCTGTCTCATCGCCTTTCTGTCCGTTTGCAGGAGCCGCGCCTGCTGTCCGGCTATCCGAAGGTGAAGGCGAAGGCCTGGATCCCGGGGGCGGGGCGGAGCTCCAGCCGGCCCTTGCGCGGGTGGTCGTCGTCGGTGAGACGGTAGAGGGTGGGGGCGCCGTGGACCTGGATGGTCTTGGTCTTTTTGCCGTCGATGAGGACGGTGACGGGGCCCTCGCCGGCGAGGACGAGGTTGGCGTTCTTGGCGCGGTAGGTGATCGCGAGCCGGGCGTTGTCGCCGGCGGTGAACTGCTCGTAGGCGGCGGTCCAGGTCCCGTCGAGGGAGAGCCCGTTCAGCGGGATGGCCGCCGGGAAGCGGTAGGCGGCCGGCCGGCCCAGCATGAGGGGGGTGCCGGTGTAGCCGCGCAGGCGCGGGGTGTTCAAGTAGGTCTCGGGGGTGCGGCCGGCTGTGAGGCGGTCGTTCCCGCGGCCTGTCCTGGGCGGCAGTTTGACGCCGGGGTCGGCTTGCCGCAGCAGGGTGCGGATCAGGTCCTCGGTCTGGTCGTAGCGGCCCTCGCCGAAGGTGAAGTGGCGGACGGTGCCGTTGGCGTCGATGAGGTACTTGGCGGGCCGGAAGCGGTTGCGGTAGGCGTTCCAGGTGGCGAGCTGGTTGTCGAGGGCCACCGGGTAGCCGACGCCGAGCTTGCGGGTCTGGTCGGCGACGTTCCCGGGGTCCTTCTCGAAGGCGAACTCGGGCGAGTGGACGCCGATGACCTGGAGGCCGCTGCTCTTGTAGGCGCGGTCCCAGTCCCTGACGTGCGGCAGGCTGCGCCGGCAGTTGATGCAGGAGTAGGTCCAGAAGTCGATCAGAACCACTTTGCCCCGGAGCGCGGTGAGGTCGACGGGTTGCCCGTCCGGTGTGTTGAGCCACTTGGTGATGCCGTTGACGGGCGGGGCCTGTCCGCAAGGGCGGAGCTCGTTCACGCCGTCCTCGCAGGCGGAGAGCTCCTTGTTCGAGTCGTCGTAGAGGCCGGACAGTTGCCGGCGGGCGGTGTCGCTGTCCTCGACCTCCTTCTGCGCGGCGGCCGTGTAGTCGGGCAGCGTCCGCTGGAGGGCGGTGGTCGCGTCGAAGGCGAGGGCGAACGCGAGCACGATCGTCAGGGTGCCGGCGGCGATCCGCAGACCGCGGGAACGGGTGCGGAAGGCGGCGACCCGCGCGCTGACCCGGCGACCGGCGAGAGCGAACACCAGCAGCGGGATGGCGGTGCCGAGGGCGAAGGACAGGGTCAGGGCGACGATGTCGGAGCTGATCTGGCCGCGCGCACCGGCCACCGCGATCGCGGCCAGGACCGGACCCGCGACGGGCGGGAAGATCAGACCGAGGCCGGTCATGACCAGCACGCCCAGTCCGAGACGGCGGAGGATGTCCTGCGGCGGGCCGAGCGCCGAGATGATGGTGACGCCCAGCAGGGTGAAGAAGCCGAAGCTGACCACGATCCCCGTGACGACGGCGTAGGGGCGCCGGTTGCGGCGCGGGTGGGGCGGCCGGACCGGGGGATCGTCGACCAGTACGGCGCTGCCCCCGTCGGGGACCGGCCGCGCGACGTCCCGATCGCGCGCCGCCGAGGGCGGGCCCGTCTCGGATGGGCCCGTCTCGGGTGGGAGCCCCGCATCGCCTCCGCCGGCGAGGAACACCGCAGGCAGGACCGGCAGGATGCACGGGGACACCGCGGTGATGAGGCCGCCGAGCAATCCGATGAGGACCAGGGTGAGCATGGGGACCGCCTCCTACAGGGGGAGGGCCGGTCGGTCCGTCCTCCTCAGCGGGTGATTCGTAGCTCCGTCACTCTCGGATTGGCATCCTTCGCGCGATGTCGTGACCCGTGGTGCACGGCGATCCGAGCGGTCCGGTCCCCTCCCTCGCCGCCGCGCGCGGAGGCGCGCGACACGCGGAAGGGACACCACAGACGATCTTCAAGCGCTCCACGGCGATGACGCCGGACCGCAAGCGCCTCGGTCGCGGTCCCGGACGTCCTGACGTCCTGACGTGCTCACGGATCCGTGACGGCGCCGGCCCGGGAGCAGGTGGCCGGGGGAACGCGCCTCGCTCCGGTCATTCGGCCGTACGGCCGGAGCCGTCATCCGTTCGAGGGAAGGAGCCGTCCGCGGCCAAGCCGGAGCGGGCCCGGGCGACGAAGGGGGGACGCGGGCCTGATCCAGGGCCTGCGCATCGCCCCACACGGGGCGGCGCTGAGAGTTCGTCAAGGGAGACATCGTTATGTCGCGTGTTCTGAAGAGTGCAGCCCTCGCCCTGGCCGCCGGCGCCGTGGTGGTGGGCGGCGCCTCGATGGCTTCGGCCGACGCGGGCGCGCAGGGTGCCGCCATCGGCTCGCCGGGCGTGCTGTCGGGGAACCTGATCCAGGTCCCGATCCACATCCCGGTCAACGCGTGCGGGAACTCGGTCAGCGTGATCGGGCTGCTCAACCCGGCCTTCGGCAACACCTGCGTCAACGCCTGACGGCCGGCCTGAGCCCGGCCCTCCCCGCTCGCGGGGAGGGCCCCGCTCGTCAACACGGCAAAAGACCTTCACTCGATCGTATGAGCGGCCCATCCGGCGTGCTCGGGACGCCGAATGCAGGTCGTGAGGGGCACCGGATCCGGTCGCCCCGCATCGCACACCTGCTCCGCCGCCGTATCCGGTCCGCAGGTCCCGCTTCTTTCGTCACCACACACAGACATCCCATGGAGAACACAGTGCACACGCTTCGCTTCCGTCGTACCGCCGTCGCCGTTGCCGCCGCCGCCGTGCTGCCCTTCGCGCTGACCGCATGCTCCGGGGACAGCGACTCCTCCGCCGCGGGTTCCGCCGCCTCGGCGAGCACGGACGGATCCGCCTCGGGCGCCGCCTCCGAGCCGGCGATGGCGATGGACAAGCCGTTCGGTTCGGCGTGTGCGGGCGTCCCGAAGGAGGGCGCGGGCTCGTTCGACGGGATGGCCAAGGACCCGGTCGCCACGGCCGCCTCGAACAACCCGGCCCTGTCGACGCTGGTCTCCGCCGTGAAGAAGGCCGGCCTCGTGGACACCCTGAACAACGCCAAGGACATCACCGTCTTCGCGCCCACCAACGACGCCTTCGCCAAGATCCCGAAGGCCGACCTCGACAAGGTCCTCGCCGACAAGGCCATGCTCACCAAGATCCTCACCTACCACGTCGTGGGCCAGAAGCTCACCCCTCAGCAGCTGGAGAACGGCTCCTACGACACCCTGGAGAAGACCAAGCTCACCACCAGCGGTTCCGGTGAGTCCTACAAGGTCAACGACACCTCGAACGTCGTCTGCGGCAACGTCCCCACCGCCAACGCGACCGTCTACATCGTCGACACGGTCCTGATGCCCAAGTAACCGTACGGTCAGGGCATCCGTACGACAGAGCGCCGGGTGGGTCCGGTCACCGCACGCGGTGACCGGCCCCACCCGTGCGTTCACGGCCCGACCGCCTTTGCCCCGACCGGGGGAGTGAGGCGGTTCCGCGTGTCATGTGCGCGGTTCGGAGCGCGGGTGAGGGATGTTCTCCCCGGCTCTCCTGTCTGACAGGACCTGTGCGTACGGAGGTGTCCCGGTTGGATGCAAACGGTGGTGAGCGGGACCAGCGCGATCAGCGGGACCAGCCGGCCGGTGTCCCCGGGCGTCCGTCCGCCGCCCCGGTCCCCGAGCCGACCCCGACCGCGTCGGCCGCGGAGCGGGTGCGAGCCGCGGTGGGCCGGGCACGGGCGGCCGGCCCGCCGCCCGGACCGACGCGCCCCGGTTTCTGGCGCAGCCCCCTGCGCGGGCCGTGGCTGACCGGAGTGTTCGGGCTGGTCCTGCTGGCGGGGATCACGGTGCTGTTCGTGACGGGCCTGCTGTCGTACGCCGCCTACAACCCCGACCTCGCCGCGCGCAACGACCAGACACCGGACAAGGGGTGGCTCGGCTTCTACCTGTTCACCTGGCCCACCTCCCCGTACTGGCTCTACCGCCTGACGCAGGGCGTGCACACGGTCCTCGGAGTGGTCCTGGTCCCCGTGCTCCTCGCCAAGCTGTGGTCGGTCATCCCGAAGCTGTTCGAGTGGCCTCCCGTGCGCTCCCTCAGCCACGGGCTGGAGCGCCTCTCGCTCCTGCTGCTGGTCGGCGGCGCCGGCTTCACCTTCGTCACGGGCATCCTGAACATCCAGCTGGACTACATCTTCCCCGGCTCCTTCTACGTGCTGCACTTCTACGGCGCCTGGGTGTTCATCGGCGCCTTCGCCCTCCACGTGACCTTCCGCCTTCCCCGCGCCGTCCGGGCGGTGCGGGCGGGTCGGGGCCACCAGCCCGATTCCGGGTCGGCGGAAGCGGCCGGTCTGGTCTCTCCCCGTCCGGCGCCCGCGACGATCTCCCGACGGGGCGCGCTCGCCATGGTGGGCGCCGGCTCGTTCGCGCTGCTGGTGGTGACGGCCGGGCAGAGCATCGGTGGCTGGTGGCGCCAGACGGCCCTGCTGGCTCCGCACGGGCGTGACCCCGGGAAGGGTCCGAACGGCTTCCAGATCAACAAGACCGCCGCCTCCAGCGGGATCCGGCCCAGCGACATCGGCCCCGCCTGGAGGCTGACCGTCCGCGGCGCCGGGCGGCAGGAGGTGCTGACGCGCCAGATGCTGCTGGCGATGCCGCAGCGGCAGGCGGCACTGCCGATCGCCTGTGTGGAGGGCTGGTCCACGCCCGACCAGCAGTGGTCGGGCGTACGTCTGACCGATCTCGCCGCCCTCGTGGGACTCGGCACGGACACCCCGAAGGTGCTCGTCGAATCCGTCCAGCGCGGCGGTTCCTTCTCCTCCGTCGTCCTGGCCCCCAACCAGGCCCGTGACGAGCGGTCCCTCCTCGCGCTGCACGTCAACGGGGCCGACCTCTCGCCCGACCACGGCTACCCGGCCCGCGTGATCATCCCCGCGGCGCCCGGCGTCCACAACACCAAGTGGGTCACCCGCCTCACCTTCGGAGAGCCCGCATGACCCGCCCCGCCGACGGTCCGGCCGCTGCCTTCCGCAGCCGCTACGGCGCGTCCCCGCTCCACCTCCTGCTCACCCTGGCCTCCTTCGCCCTCGCCGGCTACGCCGGGATCCGTCTGCTGGCGGGCGACCCGACGGGCGTGGCCATCTGGTTCGTCGGCGCGGCCCTGCTCCACGACCTCGTCCTGCTGCCCCTCTACTCCGTCACCGACCGGGCCGTCCAGCTCCTCCTCCACGCGGACCGGGCCCCGCAGGAGGGCACGCCCCGGCCGGGCGTCAACTACCTGCGCGTGCCCGGCTTCGTCTCGGGTGTCCTGTTCCTGGTCTACTGGCCGCTGATCCTGCGACAGGGCGGCCACTACACCGCCTACACGGGCCTGTCCGCGGACGGATTCCTGGCCCGCTGGCTCCTCGTCACCGCAGGTCTGTTCCTCGTCTCGGCGATCTTCTGGACCGTACGGACCTGGCTGCGCCTGCGACCGGAACGCACAGCGGCCAGGGCTCAGACACACGCCCGCAGGGCCACGAAGTGACGTGTCCCGGGCACGGTCCACTCCTCGACGGGAGACCAGCCCGACAGCCGGGCGTACCGGACCACCGCCCCGGATCCCGCTCGGGCCCACGCGAAGACGGTGCTGATCGCCGCCTGCCCGGCATGGATCCGTACCCGTCGCCTCTCGTCCACCTCCGTGGGCGCGGCCTCCACGATCAGGAGCCCTCCCGGGTGTACCAGGTCGTGGACGCGCCGCAGCAGGTGGAGCGGGTCGCCCCCGATGCCGATGTTGCCGTCCATCAGGAGCGCCGTGTCCCACGTGCCCTCGTCCGGTACCGGGCCGAAGACCGTACCGCTGCGCGCGGGACCGCCCCGGCACACCGTGGAGATGACGGCCACCGGGGAGACGTCGATGCCCAGGACGGTGTGGCCCCGCGAAGCGAGTGCCTCGACGAGGCGTCCGGCCCCGCATCCGAGGTCCAGGACCCGCCCGGAACAGCGCTCCAGGACCGTCCGGTCTGTCGGGTCCACCAGCCGCGACCAGCGGCCGACCTCCAACGGGAAGGTCCAGCCCTCGCAGTCCCGCAGCGTGATGTCGCCGACGGGAGCGAACATCGCCTCCGCGTACGGGCCGCGGCTCCATGGCTCCGGTGATCCGATCAGCTGCCGTTCGGAGATGCTCACACGGGCTCCCTGAGAATCGTGTACCTGGCAAGAGCCGCCACCCGCGCCCCGGGCATCGGGCCCGGCCGCTCCTCCGCTCCGCCGACACCGGAGCGGACTCGCACGAGGCTAGAACGCCGGGTCCCGCCCCGCCCGGCGGGAGTGGCAGACGGCCGATCCGCGCCGTCCGGGGCGTGCGCCAACTGCGCGGGACCGGTGAATGCCCCGGCGCAGCGCCGGGCGCGTTGGGCCTCTGGGCTGAATAGGTGATCTTCGTGGTCCTGGTGTGGCTCCTTGGTGGTCCGGATACGCAGAATGCTTTTGCCGCTTGTCCTGGGTGTGCGTCTCAGTGTGAGGTCCTGTAGTCGGAGGTACACCGCCCATGGCGGCGAACGGAAGCCCCACCATCAGAAGGCGGCGCCTTGGTGCGGAACTCCGCCGCCTGCGCCGTGCCGCCGGTATGACGGCCCAACAGGTGGCGGGGCGGCTTCTGGTGTCCCAGTCCAAGATCAGCCTGCTGGAGACGGGGCGTCGCGCCATCAACCCCCGTGACGTGCGGGATGTGTGTGAGCTCTACGCGGTCACCGACCAGTCGTTCGTCGCCGCGCTGATGCGGATGGCGAGCGAGTCCGGACGGCAGGGCTGGTGGGTCGCCTACGGTGACGTCCCCTACGGCGTGTTCGTCGGGATGGAGACCGAGGCCGCCTCCATCCACTCGTACGAGCCACTGGTGATCCCCGGCCTGCTGCAGACCCCCGCCTATGCCGCCGCGGTCATCAGGGAAACGAACCCTCACATCACGGCCGGGGAGGTCGCCACCCGTCTTGAGGTGCGGTTACGGCGCCAGCATCGCGCCCACCATCCGGCCCGTTCCCTCCGGTTGGGGGTCGTCCTGGACGAATCGGTGTTGCACCGCGCCGTCGGTACCGCCGGGATCATGCGCGAGCAGCTCGAACACCTGCACCTCCTCAGCGCCCAGCCGCACGTCACGACGCAGGTCCTCGCACACGACGCGGGAGCGCACCCCGGTGTCTCGGGGCAGTTCTCCATCCTGACGTTTCCCGACAGCGACGCGGGAGTCGTGTACCTGGAGCGCTTCACCAGCGACCTCTACCTGGAGAAGCCGGCGGACCGCCGGCCCTACCAGTTCATGTACGACCACCTCCAAGCACAGGCACTCGGCCCCGAACAGAGCCGCGAGTTCATCCACGACGCCGTCCGGATCCACACCTGACCCCCGTGAGCCGCAGGCGGTGTCCGTACTCAGCCGGCAATACCACCTCCCGGACCGGACAGTGCTCCGCAGGCGGCACAGGTGGTCGCGCCCGCGGGCTCTCGTACCGGCGCGGCAGCCACCGGCACTTCCGGGTAGGAGGGCCAGGTGGCTTGCACATTCATGTCCAGAACATGCCTGAAGCGTTGCTGGCGCCTCAGTTCGAGGATGTCCCCGTGCCGCATCCGGCCCACCCCCGACGATGCCAACGCGCCCCAGAACGCTCCCAGTACGGCGCAGATCAGCACAACCTTCAACAACACGTCTGCCACAGCAAGTCCTTTCCGATGGCGGACTGGTTCAGGGGCTCGCGGTCGAACCCTCGCCAACAGTTCGTCATAACGCTTCGGCATATGCAGAGTTATGCCCCGCCTCCTTGTTGCAGCCATAAGCAGCACCTGTCGGATTACCGTTACTTCCGACTTCCATCAGGCGGTCCGGCGGCTCGGCGGGGCCGGACGGGAACGCGACGGCCAGGCGATTCGCCGGGGATCGGGCGGCCCCGCCCGGGCGGGGTCAGAGCGCGTGTGAGCCGTGCGAGCCGGGGGCGCGCTCCCCTGCGGCGCGCCGGTCGCCGCCGCGCCCTCGCGGGCCTGAGCTGCGACGACGTGCTGTGGGAGGGCGCGCGAAGCGAAGCCCGACAGGTCAACCTGGGTACGCTCCGCCATCATCACCCGCATGGCGCATGCCCTGTCCGAGGCCGGGAGCGTTAGTTGGACTATGACAACGGCAAACCTTGACGCAATCCTTCATCGGTATACGGCGGGGGAGGTTCCCTCCATGGGTTCCGAGGCTCCCCGGATGGGCAAATGGGCATTCATGCCGGCCTCATCGGACCGCGCCCAGAGCGAGCACGCGACCCTGTGCCACGAAGGCGGGGAAATCGAGCTGAGATACTCGTCCGCGGTCTTTGAGGACTTCCTTAAGGCGATCGAAGTGATCCATCACGATTTCGATCGACGGTCGCAGGACCTGGACGCGTCCCGGATGTGCGCCGACGATCAAGTGAGGCTCCGCTCCCTTGTATGAGCCATACGGTCATCACGGCAGGAACGGCTTTCCCGTCCAGCCGGATCCCCACACCTTTCGGCAGGTACCGGATCCCGAAGAGGACATCGCCGCGATGCACGCGGCGTTCGGGCTGAGCCAGCAGAACGGCGCATGGGATCCGGCAGAGGAGCTCGCCTGTCTCCTTCAGGGGAGCATGGCCGCCGGCCAGGGGGAGACCTTCGACCGGGTCGTCTTCGACGATGAAGACGACACGATCCGTACCACCGGTCTGGTGGGCGGACCGTCGGACACCATCGGGCTGCCCCGGACACACGTGTCCGGCGGGCACCGTCGGACCGCCACGGCGAAGGGGTCGACAGCGCCGCTGATGCGGACGGGCAGCTTCTGCACAGCGGTACTGGTGGCGATCATCGCCGCCGTCGTGAGCATCCTCAGCGGCCTCGCCCTCTGCGACGCCCTCCGGCACAGTGCCACGCCTCACACCGCCCATGATGTGGTCAGCTGGTGGCCGCTGCTGATCTACGGGCCCTGGATGGTCGGCTCCCTGTCCATCCTCAGGGCGGCCCTGCACCAGCGCCGAGCCGCCCACTCCTGGTCCATCGTCCTGTTGTTCTCCTTGCTGGCCACACTCCTGTGCGTGTCCCAAGCGCCGAGAACGTTCGCCGCCCAGGCCTCGGCGACCCTTCCCGCCATCGCCGCGCTCGCCTGCTTCCAGCAGCTCGTCCGCACGATCACGCTCACCCGACCCCCTCGCCAGCCGACGCCACGACACCGCAATTCCAGGCCCTCCCCCGCCTCGAAGCTCCATCACCGGGCATGACGGTCACGCCTGGGAAGGCCCCGGCCGGAAGCGGCGCGACGCGTCCGCGGTAGTTCTGTGCTCGGAGTGCGGTCGCCCGGGTGCGTCGAGAGCGGTGAAGACCGTGACGACGCCCCGGCGGAGCGGGGCCACCACGGCCATCGACGGACACGCGACAAGCGCCAGCCACATGGAGAGCGGGGTCCTTCCCGGAGCCGAAGTGATCATCTTCACCTGGGGAACGACAATCGGATCCAATAAGTCACGGGCGATCCGCGATCCGCGATCCGCGATCTCGGCAGGCCGGCTCACGAAGCGCTGACGCACCACTCACCGCACCCCCCCAACACCCGCAAGAGGAGAGCGACCATGCCCTACGAGACTTCCTACGCCGAGCGGATCCAGTACAAACAGCTTCAGGACGCCGCCTACCAGGCAGGACTGGACGCCGTCACCAACCTTGAGGCAGCCCTCGCGCTCGCCGGCCTGGCCCTCCCCTCCCTGGCCAACGACGGGCCCCTGGGCTCCCGCGGATTCGTCCGGCTCGGCGGATGCAGCGTCGCCCTCGCCAACCAGCTCGCCGAGGTGATCGCCGCGGGTGCCCACGTCCTCCAGGAGCACCGGACATGAGTTGGCGCCCTCCCACCACACCTTCCCCCACCACCAACCGGACTCCCGGAGGTCCTGGCATGAACACGTGGCGAGTTCCCCCACAGTCGCCGAAAACACCGGAGGAGCTCGACCCCTACCGCTTCCCCGGTCTGCGGGGATTCGAGCGCAACAAGGACAGGTGCTTCCAGAACTCCGCGCCGAGCCAGAACCCGAACCCGAGCCCGAGCCAGGAGGAGCAGGAGCCCGTCAGCCGGATCAGCGCGACGGACCACCGGCGCCTCGACCTGCACGCCGCGCTGACCGCCGCCGGAATCCCGCCACGCGCCGGGGACCTGCGCGCCATCGAAGCCGTCTCCGCACTCGACGACGCCGTCAACGCGGCCGTCCAACGATGGATCACCGGCGCCCGATGACCGACCGCACCCGAGCACAGGCCCGGGCCATCCCCGGGCCTCGCCGGCCTCAGCGGGCGGGCCGGGGGTCGTCGTCCGGCTGGAGGGCGGTGCGGACGCCGGTGAGGACCACGGTGATCAGGCAGAGGGCGATGAGGGTTTCGGCCCACAGGAAGGCGAACCAGTCCAGCACGCAACCGATCGGGGGTGTGCCGGGAGCCGTGTTGCGGAACGCCGAGAGGGCGAACAGGGTGGCGGCCATCCAGGCGAGGGCGGGCCAGACCAGTCCCTCGACGCGGGTCGTCAGGTACCAGGCCCCCAGGAGCACGGAGGCCGCGAGCGCCCACATCACGACCATCATGAAGACCGCGAAGACGAGCACGCTCCCCGATCGGGACAACCTCAGCGCCACGACGGCCGATTGCCGGGAGGGCGTTTGTCTCGCGGAGGCCGAGAAGAGCGTGTCCTTGTTGGAGAAGTGCAAGCGCACCGGCACCTGCTCGTCCCCGAGCTGCGCCTGGAACCCGATGGCGGTCGCGTAGCTGTCGAACGGGTAGTCGCTGACCGACCCGCCGGTGAGCGCGACCTGCACGTCCCTGGTCTCAAGCCGCTCGTGCGCCTTGAACATCAGATCGCCCAGGGTGGCCCCGGAGGTCCGGAGTCTGAGATCGGCCACCGGTGCGGACCCCTCCGCTTCGCCGAGGGTCCCGCGTGGAGTGACCCAGACGCGCAGCACCAGCTCTCTGGCCGTGGCGTCGACGTTCTGGACGACGGCATCCACGTCCACCCGGTCGGCGGCCGAGGCGCCGACGGTGTGGACCGCGTCGACCGCCTGCCGCTGGGTGAACTGCAGCCACGAGCCCACGCCCACCGCCACCACGATCAGGACCGCGATGGGCAGCAGCACCGGCAGGATCGACCCGCCGGAGCCGCGTGGGCGAGGCGGGTCCGGCGGTGGGCCGGACGGTGGGCCCGACGCTGGGGTCACGGTGACTCCGACGAGGTGGGTAGGGGGTGTCCCATCGTGTCGGACGGCCGGGGGATACGGGTCGTGACCACTCCGCGTGCACCCGAACGCTTCACCCGGTAGCGTCGAAAGCGCATGTTCGGCCCACAACGTTCCCGCAAACCGCTGCGGCCCGGTCCCGTCAGAGGCCGCCGCCGATGTCGGCAAAGGAACGAGATCACATGCCCAAGCACACGATCCACGCCGTGACCGCCGCGGCGGCTCTGGCCTGCCTGGCAGCGTTCTGCCCCACACCGGTCAGCGCCTCAACGGCATCCGCCCGCATCGCCTGGCCCGGGGCGACGCCCGGCGCGACGCCCGGCCCGGCAGCCCCCCGGTTCGTCCCCGGAGCCTGTCCGAAGCCCCCCGAGCCCATCGAAGCGCTGAGCAAGGCGCGGTGCGGTTTCCTGGAGGTCCCCGAGAACCGCTCCCGCCCCGGCGGCCGGACCGTCAAGCTGGCCGTGGCGATCATCGCGTCCGCCGCGGCGAAGCCCGCCGCGGACCCGGTGGTGTTCATGGCGGGCGGCCCCGGTGCCGACACGTTCGACGACATTCCGTTCCTCATCGACTCCGGCCTGAACAAGGACCGCGAGCTGATCGTCATGGCTCAGCGCGGCAACCTGTACGACCAGCCGAACCTCGCCTGCCCGGAGGTCGACCGGTTCAACGCCCAGGCCGTGGGCCTGGGTTACGACGCCCCGCAGGCCGAACAGCTCATGCTCAAGGCGGTGAAGGACTGCCGCGCCCGCCTGACGGCCGACGGCGTCGACCTGAGCGCCTACAACACCACCGAGAACGCCGCGGACTTCGCCGACCTGCGCAAGGCGCTGGACATACCCCGGTGGAACGTCTACGGCTACTCCTACGGCAGCAACCTGGCCCTCACGTACCTGCGCCTGCACCCCGAGGGAATCCGGGCGGTGGCGATCGACTCGGTCACACCTCCCAAGGACGTGACCCTGCCGTGGACCTGGGGCAGCACCGCCGAGGGAATCCACAACATCTTCGAGGCGTGCGCGGCGCAACCGGCCTGCAAGGACCGCTACCCGGACCTCCCCCGCACGCTGACGGAGCAGGTGCGCAAGCTGGAGGCCCACCCCCTGACGCTGAACGTCAAGCCGCCGAGCGGAGGGAAGCCGGTCAAGACCGTCCTCGACGGGGGCGCGCTGCTGAACCTGATCGTCGCCTTCACCCCCCGGCCCAAGGACATCCCGGCGGCGCTCGACGAGCTCAGCCGCGGAAACCCGCAGCGCTTCGCGCAGGCCCGCGCCGCCGGCTCGGTCCAGCCGGTCGGCATGTTCGCGCACGGCCTGACGAACTCGATAGCGTGCGGCGAGTGGGCTCCGGGCTACTCGGAGTCCGACGTGCTGAAGGCCGGGCGCAAAGCCTTCCCGGGGTGGCCGGACACGGTCCTGGCCCAAGCGCCGCAACTGCCCTTCCAGTACCCGATGTGCGGTGTCTGGAACGTCCCGGACCGCGCGAAGGTCCAGCGGTTGGCGACGGTCAGCTCGGTGCCCGCGCTGCTGGTCTCCGGCACGTTCGACGTGAAGACCGGGGCGAGCTGGGCGAAGGGCGTCGCCCGCGACCTGTCCCGCTCGACCTCCATACAGGTCCCCGGAATCGGCCACTGGGTGGTCCCGCAGTCGCCCTGCGCGCAGCACGTGCTGGCGTCGTTCTTCGCCCGCCCTACCGCGCCCGACACCTCGTGCGTGGACGGTCTCGAACCCACACCGTTCACGATCATCCCGAAGTAGCGGGGAGGCCAGATGACACGCCACCACGCGCCCCGTCGTCGGAGCGTCGTACGACGACTGCGGGCCACGTCGGCCGGCCTGGCGACGGGGCTCCTCGTCACCGGCCTGCTCGTGGCGCCCGCCCAGGCACGCTCTCGCACCGACAGCAGCACCGGCCCCGCGGCGCCGATCGGCACGACCGCCCGCACGGCGGGCGACGCCCGCTACGAACCGGGCCCCTGCCCCAGGACGCCGGAACCGATCGAGGCGCTCAAGGGGGCCCGCTGCGGAACCCTCACCGTCCCCGAGAACCGTGCCAAGCCGACCGGCAAGACGATCAGGCTCGGTGTCGCGATCGTGCCCGCCGAGTCCCCCACACCGAAACCCGACCCCATCGTGTGGCTCGCGGGCGGACCCGGCGACGACGCGGTCGGGGAGGCGAAGATGGCCATCGACGGCGGCCTGAACCGCGACCGCGACGTGGTCTTCATGTCCCAGCGCGGCACGTACTCGGCCGAGCCGAACGTCCTGTGCCCCAACATCGACGAGTTCAACGCCCGCGCCGTCGGCCTCGTCTCCGACGCGCCCTCCACCGAGCGCCTGCACGTCGCGGCCACGAAGGCCTGCCGCGACCAGCTCGCGGCCCGGGGCATCGACCTCAGCGCCTACAACGACACCGAGAGCGCCGCCGACTACGACGACCTGCGCACCGCGCTCGGCATCAAGCAGTGGAACCTGTACGGCATCTCCTACGGAACCCACCTGGCACTGGTCTACATGCGCCTGCACCCGGGCGGCCTCCGCTCGGTGGCCCTCGACGGCATACTGCCGCCGTCCAAGGGCGGGTCGGCCCTGACCTGGAGCAGCGCCCGGCAGGGCCTCGACGGCCTGTTCAAGGCCTGCGCGGACCAGCCCCCCTGCGCCAAGCGCTACCCGGACCTGCCGGCCACCTTCGACAAGCTCGTCCGCGACCTCGAAGCCAAGCCGGTCACGACCACCGTCACCCTTCCCGGGAGCGACAAGCCGGTGAAGGTCGTACTGGACGGCGGGGCCCTGGTGAACTGGATGACCTCCGCCACCCACGTCGCACCCCAAGTCCCCATCGCCCTCGACGAGCTGGCGCACGGCAAGCCCCAGCGGATCGCCAGGCAATGGGCCGGCGGCAAGCTCAGCCCCGCGGCCATGGGCAGGGTCGCGCACGGTCTCGTCTACGGAGTCTTCTGCAGCGCGTGGACTCCGTACGAGAGCCAGGAACAGGCGCTCCGAGGCGGCCAGATGGCGTTCCCGTCCTTCCCCCGCTCGGTGCAGGCCCAGGCTCCGCAGCTCACGTTCCTGCGTCCGGACTGCGCCGCCTGGAACGTCCCCGCGGCCGCGCCCTCGATCCGGGACGTCACGCGCGGCGACATCCCCACCCTCGCCCTGTCGGGCGGCTTCGACTCCCAGACCGGTGCGGACAACGGGCCGTACGTCGCCCGTACGCTGAGCAAGGCCAAGGTCGTCACGGTCCCCTACGAGCCGCACGTGGTGTTCGCCACCTCGAAGTGCGCCCAGGAGATCGCCACCTCCTTCTTCAACACCCCGGCCGCACCGAAGACCGGATGCCTGAAGGGCCTCGAACCGCCCGAGTTCGAGATCGGTCCCTGAGCCGGCGCGGAGGTACGGACCGATCTCAACGCGCCCCGCTCTTGGCCGACCGGCCGGCCGGCTCGTCTAGATCCGGGAACCCGGGTGCGACCCACCGGATCGGGCGGCGCTCGCGCACACCCGGCGCAGCAGGTAGTGCAGTTGCGCGCGCTCACCCTTCGTGAGGGACGCCAGGAGGACGTCCTGTACGCCGCTCACGTGGTCGAGCGCGGTCGCCCGGGCCGCGGTACCCGCCGCGGTGAGGGCCATCACCTCCTGCCGGCCGCCCGCGTTGACCACCAACGCCTGGACCAGCCCCTGGCTCTGGAGGTCGTCCAGCACCCGTGAGGCTTCGGCCGGCGGGGCGCCCACCCGCGCTGCGAGGTCGCGCCGCGCGTGCGGCCCGAGATCGGCCAGCACCTTGAGGATCGATTGGTGGAGCAGGCTCGACCCGCGCGCCTCCAGGCTCTCGGCCATCAGCGCCTGGGCGGATTCGCCCGCCGCCGCCAGGAGTTCCACGGTCGTCCCGGAGGGATTCGATGCCCCGTTCCCCCTGTCGTACACGTCGCATCCAATCACTGGGGAGGGGGACGCCACCTCCGAGCCGACCCGCTGCGGTCGGCCGTCACGCGCTGCCGCGCGTGCACACGGCACTTGGGGGCGTGCCGAGGTACGTGCGGCAAGTCCAGGCTCACCATACTTACACCCAGGGTGATTGGTCTACATCAAAGTCGACGCTCAGGGGCTCGGCAGCTCAGCGGCTCAGCAGGGCCCGTGCGGTGAGCTCCACGTACTCGTGCAGCCCGTACGCCAGGCCCAGCGCCAGTACCGCCGACACCGCCACCGCGGTCGCCAGGCCCACCGCGGCGGCCTGTGCCCCGCGGGCCCGAGGCCGGACGGGCGCCGGCCGCAGCAGGGCTTCGACCCGTTGCGGGACCGGCCCGCTACCCACCGACAGGAGGGGGCCGTGGCCCTTGCCGGGCTGCCCGGTGGAGGCGGCGGCCAGCGCCGCGCGTGCGATGGCGGTCGCCGCCAGCCGACGGTTGCCCACGGAGGAGGCCGCCGTCTCGTCCGCCCACCGTTCGAGGTGCAGGTCCAGGGCGGGGCGCAGGGAGCGCAGGGCCGGGTGCACCGCAGCGGCGAGATAGGCGGTGACGGACAACAGGTGGTGGCGGCCCGCGAGATGGGCCCGCTCGTGGCCGAACAGCACCTCGCGCTCCGCCGGGCCGAGAGCCCGGATCATGCCCGTCGTCACCACGATCCGTCCGCTGCGCCCCCGCCACCCCGGCAGCGCGAACGCCTGCGGGTCGGGGCCCGGTACCACCAGCAGGTCACCGTCGGGCACCGCGTCGCCCGTGGCGGACCAGGCGCGCGCGAGCACGGAGCGGTGTTCGTGCCAGCGGCGGACCACCAGGACCGTCTGGAGGGCCAGCGCCACTCCGGCCGCGGCGGCGACCGGCACGGTGGCCGGCCACTCGGCGGCCGCGCGGGGGAGGGGAACCTGTTCGAGGGCGGCGAGGAAGGGGACGTGGAACAAGCCGATCAACGCCGCCACGGTGCCCACCGCCAGCAGCAGGGCCGCCCCGGTCAAGGCCGCGCAGGCCTCTCGCGGCGGCAGCAGCGCCGCCAGCCGGCGGGCGGCAGCCGCCGCGCCCCACGGCAGTACGAGCGCCAGCATCACCCCGGCCAGCACCAGGGTCATTCGCCGTCCTCGGACTCCATGAGCAGGCGCCGCAGTGCCTCCTCGTCGTCCCCGGACAGTGAGGACACGAACCGCTTCAGTACGAGGTCGCGCTGCGGCTCCCGGTCCAGCTCCCGCCGCATGCGGCCGGCCGCCAGGCCGGCGGCGTCGTCCGCCGCCGCGTAGGCGAAGCCCCGGCCGGAGCGGGTCCGTACGAGCGTGCCCTTCTCGTGCAGCCGGGTCAGGATCGTCGTGACCGTCGTTCGGGCCAGGTCCCGGCCGAGCGCGCCGTTGATCTGCTGCGGCGTCAAAGGCTCTTCGGCCGCCCACAAGACCGCCAGCACGTCCGCGACGAGCTCGCCGTGCGGACGCCTCGCGTCCCGACCGTCCTCCACCATCCCGCTACCGCCCTGCTGTGCCGATACGTAGGTTTGCCTTGCCTCACTCTACGGGGCGTGGATCAGGCCGGGCCCCGGCCGTACTGCCATGGCCGACCGGGCCCGGAGGGCCGGCGCGACGCGGCCCCGTACTCCTCGGCGTGGTACCTCAGGGGGATTCGCCCTGGGCGATCTCGATGCCGTCGTGGAGCTCGTCGGCCGCGTGGAGGGACGCCCCGGCGGACAGGGCCACGCAGGACAGCAGCGCGAGTGTCGCCGCCCGGCGGACGAGGGGCCGTATCGCCCTGCCGGGGTCGGGGCCGCCGAGCAGAGCGGCGACGCGCTTCGGAACGGGACCCGCGGTCGCCGCGAGGGCCGGACCCGGGCGCGTGGTCGCGACGGCGGACGCGGCACGGGCGGCCAGAGCGGCCCGCGCGATGGCCCGGGCCGTGAGTCCGCGATCTCCGACGGCCGCGGCCGCGGACTCGTCGGCGCTGCGTTCCACCGCGTAGGCCAGGGGTTCGCGCAGTGCGCGAAGGCCCGGGTGGCACAGGCCGGCCAGGTCGACCACCGCGGTGAAGAGGTGGTGGCGGTCCTTGAGGTGGGCCCGCTCGTGGGCGAGCAGGGCCTCGCGTTCGGGCGCGGAGAGCGCGCGGATCATGCCGGTGGTGACCACGATGCGGCCGGGGCGGCCGGGAAGCGCGTAGGCATCGGGGTAGTGGTCGGCCAGGACGACGAGCTCGCTGTCCGAGCGGGCCGCCAGAGCCCGTGCCCGCCTCAGCCGCCGCTGTCGCCGCCCGGCTCCCCGGACCAGCAGGGTGGTGCAGCAGACCAGGAGGGCCGCCGCCACGGCGGCGACGGCGACGACGGCATCCGGCGCCCCGGAGGCGAGCGGTACGAGCAGGTGGCCCACGGCGGCCACGGCGGGCACGTGGGTGGCGCCGGGGACGACGAGCAGGGCCAGAGCGCACGTGCTCGCGCCGGCGAGGCCGATCGCGGCCAGGGCCAGCACCAGGACGGCGTGCCGCGGCGGCAGGCTCGCGGGAAGCCGACGGGCGGCTGGACCGGCGAGGAACGGCAGGACCAGCGGCAGCCACACGGTGTAGATCACGAAGGGCGTCCGTCCCCGTCGAGCAGCGAACGCAACAGGCGCTCGTCCTCGTCGCCCAGCTGCGAGACGAACCGGCTCAGCACCGCGCCCCGGTCCTCGTCCTTCGCCAGTTCCGCGTGCATCCGCCGGGCGGTGAGTCCCGACGCGTCCTCGGTCGGGAGATAGGCGAAGCCGCGGCCGGACCGTTCCCGGCTCACGGTCCCCTTCTCGTACAAGCGGGTCAGGATCGTCGTCACCGTCGTGCGGGCGAGCGCACCGCCGAGAGCCTCCTGCACCTGTCCCGGCGTCAACGGCCGTCCGGCGGCCCAGAGCGCGGCCAGGACCCCCGCCTCCAGCTCGCCGGCGGGACGCCGCTCCCCGTGTGTGTCGCCCATGCGCTCGCTCCTGTCCTCACCGGTCGTCTACAGTAACGTAGACCGTCTACAGAGTTGTAGTCGTAGGTGGCGGGGCGTGGCCCGGCCCCTGTTCCTCTCACCTCACGGGAGCTGCTCGGCATGCCCCTGCACATCCTCGCGGCAGCGTCGCGGACGCTCGGTCCACAGGCCGTCAACCTGCTCGACGCCGGCTCGCTCCTGTCGGCCTTCGGCGCTCTCGGCGTCGCGGTCGTCCTCTTCGTCGAGACGGGTCTCCTCGTCGGCTTCTTCCTCCCCGGCGACTCCCTGCTCTTCACCGCCGGCCTCCTGTGCGTGCGCGGAAACCACGGGCCGGTGCACCTCTCCCTCCCGCACGTCTTGTGCGCGGCGGTGGCCGGCGCCCTCCTCGGCGCCCAGACCGGCTATCTCATCGGCCGCCGAGGCGGACGCGCCCTGCTCGCTCGAAGCCGCAGCCGCAAACTCCACGAAGGCGCCGAACGGGCCGAGGGACTCCTCGACCGCTACGGACACGCCAAAGCCATCCTCCTGGCCCGCTTCGTCCCGATCGTGCGCACCGTCGCGAACCCCATGGCCGGCGCCCTGGGCGTTTCCGCGCGCGTCTTCACCCTCTGGCAGGTCATCGGCGGCCTCGTGTGGACCGTCGGCCTGGTCCTCGCCGGCTACGCCCTCGGCTCCTCGGTTCCCGACATCGACCGCTACCTCCTGCCGATCGTCGCCCTCGTCGTCCTCGTATCACTCACCCCGCTGGCGGTGGAGACGATCCGCCGCCGCAGCGACCGCACCTCGAACGGAAACCCGCATTGAGCCTGCTCGCCCTGGACGGACCCGCCGTCGACGGAAACCTGTACACCTGGCTCACGGGAGTCGCCCGGCAAGCCCCCTCCTGGCTGGACGGCCTGATCTCCGCCTGGTCCACCTACGGCCTCGCCCTCTTCGCGGTCCTGATGCTCCTCGGCTGGTGGCGCGCCAGGGAGGCCGGTGATCCGCACGCAACGGCTACGGCGCTGGCCGCGCCCCTCGTGGCGACCGCAGCCTTCCTGGCCGATACGGGCATCAAGTCCCTCGTCCGGGAACAGCGGCCCTGCCAGACCCTGCACACGCTGACGCTGGAGGCCTGCCCGCCCCTGGGCGACTGGTCCTTCCCCAGCAACCACGCCGCCATCGCGGCCGCCGCCGCGACGGCCCTGTGGCTCGTCGACCGCCGACTCGCGGCGATCGCGGTCCCCGCCGCGCTGCTCATGGCCCTGTCCCGCGTCTGGGTGGGCGCGCACTACCCCCACGACGTACTTCTCGGCCTCGCCGTCGGCGTGTGCGTCGCCTGGCCGCTCACCCGTGCCGCCCGCCACGCGGCTCCGCTCGTGAAGCGGCTGGGCTCCACCGCGCTGCGTCCTCTGGTCGCCCCCCGGTGAACCCGGGCGCGGTGTCCCTCCCGACGCGCTGGGCGCTGGTCTCGGCCCTGTCCGCGTCCCTGTTCGGGCTCTTGGCCCTCCTCGTGACTGCCCGCCACGGGACCCCCTGGGCCCTGGACCGGAGCCTGCACCTGTGGTCGGTACGGCACCGCCCCCCGGTCCTCTTGGCCCTCGCCCGCGCGATCACCGCGACGGGTACCGGTCCCGTTCCCTACCTCTGCGCCGTCACCGCGGGCCTCGTCGTGGGCGTGGGCCGGGGCGCGTGGGGCCGGTTGTTGCCGGTCGCGGGAGCCCTGGGGTTCCTGCTGCTGGTCCAGGGCATGCGTTACGCCGTCCTGTTCGCGGTGTCCCGGCCCCGCCCGCCGGCCGGGGGCTGGGCCACCCACGCCCACGGGTTCGCCTTTCCCTCCGGCCACACCAGTACGTCGGCCACGGCGGCGGGGCTGCTGGCATGGGCCCTGTGGCGAACGGCCACTCCGGCCGCCGCCCGGGCCGGCTGGTGCGTGCTGGCCTGCTGGGCCGTCGCGGTCGGCCTGACCCGCGGTTACCTCGGCGTGCACTGGCCCAGCGATGTACTGGGCGGCTGGCTCTACGCCCTGACCTGGCTCGCTGCCGCGACCGCGTGCGCCGCGAGGACGTACCGCACCGACCGGCCGGCGCCGCCCGGCCCACGATCGTCTACAGTTCCGTAGACGACAGGGCAGCCTTGCCTTACCGTGGCCCATCGAAGTCCATCCGCTCCGCCCTGCCTGGGAGTACGCATGTCCACCACTGCCCGTTCGGCGCTCCTCGCGACCACCGGTCTCGCGATAGCCGTCGCCGCCGCCACGGGGTGCGCCCAGAAGAGCGGCGCCAGTGGCGACGGCGCGATCAAGGTGGCGGCTTCTGACACCGCCTGCGAGCCGTCCAAGACCGAGTTCCCGGCGGGCAAGGCGACCATCGAGGTCGAGAACAAGGGCGCCAAGGTCACCGAGCTGTACCTGCTCTTCCCGGACGGCCGCATCGTCGCCGAGCGCGAGAACATCGGCCCCGGCACCAAGGCCTCCATCACCGCCGAGATCAAGGCGGGCGACTACGAGTTCGCCTGCAAGCCCGGCATGAAGGGCGACGGCATCCGCACCAAGGTCAAGGCAACCGGCAAGGGCGGCGAGAAGCGCAGCCCCGAGCTGGACGCCGCGGTCGCCGCCTACCGCGCGTACGCGCAGGAGCAGGCCGACGAGACCTTGCCGAAGGCGCAGGCCTTCGCGGACGCCGTCAAGGCCGGGGACGTCGAGGCCGCGAAGAAGGCGTACGCCGTCTCCCGCATCGGCTGGGAGCGCACCGAGCCGGTCGCCGAGTCCTTCGGTGACATCGACCCGAAGGTCGACGTCCGCGAGGACGGCCTGGAGGCCGGCCAGGACCCGGCGAAGGACTGGACGGGCTGGCACCGCCTGGAGAAGTCCCTCTTCCAGGACGGCAAGATCACCGACCAGGACAAGAAGCTCGCCGACACCCTGATGGCCGACCTCACCGACTGGCAGAAGAAGGTCGGCCAGGCGGAGATCACCCCCACCTCGATGGCCAACGGCGCCAAGGAGCTCCTCGACGAGGTCGCCACCGGCAAGGTCACCGGTGAGGAAGAGCGCTACTCCCACACCGACCTGGTCGACTTCAAGGCCAACGTCGAGGGCGCGCAGAAGGCGTACGAGCTGCTCAAGCCGACCGCCGAGAAGAACGACCCGGCCCTGGTCAAGCAGCTCGACACCCAGTTCTCCGCTCTCGGCGTCCTGCTGGACAGGTACCGCGCGGACAAGAACGGCTACGACTTCACCTCCTACGACAAGGTCGGCGACGCGGAGCGCAAGGAGCTGTCGGACGGGGTCAACTCCCTGGCCGAGCCGCTGTCCAAGCTCGTCGCCGCCGTCGCCAAGTAACCGCGGTCAGGGAGAGGCAGGAACCACCATGACCGATCTGGTCAACGAGTCCGACCAGCAGCAGCGGGAGCCCGAGGACGTCGCGCCCCGGCCATCGCGCCGCGCCCTCCTCGGCTGGGGTGGTGCCGGGCTCGCGCTCGGCGCCGCCGCGGCGGGCGGTACCGTCGCGGCGCTCAGGAGCGGCACCGACACCGTGCCGGCCGGGATGACCGGCTCGGCCGTGCCCTTCCACGGGGAGCACCAGGCGGGCATCGCCAGCGCGGTCCAGGACCGTCTGCACTTCGCGGCGTTCGACGTGACGACGAAGGACCGCGCCGCCCTGGTGCGGCTCCTGAAGGACTGGACGCGGGCGGCCGAGCGGATGACCGCGGGCCTCCCGGTCGGCGAGGGCGCCGTCGGCGGCCTGCCCCAGGCCCCGCCGGACGACACCGGCGAGGCCCTCGGCCTCAAGCCGAACCGGCTCACGCTGACCATCGGCTTCGGCCCCGGCCTGTTCGCCAAGGACCGCTTCGGCCTGGAGGACAAGCGCCCCGAGGCCCTGGTCGACCTGGAACAGTTCCCCGGCGACAACCTCGACGCGGCCCGCTCCGGCGGCGACCTGTGCGTCCAGGCCTGCGCGGACGACCCGCAGGTCGCGGTGCACGCCATCCGCCAGCTCGCCCGCATCGGCTTCGGCAAGACCGCGATGCGCTGGTCCCAGCTCGGCTTCGGGAAAACCTCCTCGACCACCCCCGACGAGCAGACCCCGCGCAACATGATGGGCTTCAAGGACGGCACCCGGAACATCTCGGGCACCGACACCGCCGCCCTGGACAAGCACGTGTGGGTCGCCTCCGGCGACGGCGCCGACTGGATGACCGGCGGCTCCTACCTCGTGGCCCGCCGCATCCGCATGCACATCGAGACCTGGGACCGCACCCCGCTCCAGGAACAGGAGGACATCTTCGGCCGCGACAAGGCCGAAGGCGCCCCGGTCGGCAAGCCCAGGGAACACGACGCACCGTTCCTGAAGGCGATGAAACCGGACGCCCACGTCCGCCTCGCACACCCCGACAGCAACGACGGCGCGACGATCCTGCGCCGCGGCTACTCCTTCACCGACGGCACCGACGGCCTCGGCCGGCTCGACGCGGGCCTGTTCTTCCTCGCCTACCAGCGCGACGTCCGCAAGGGCTTCGTCCGGATCCAGCGGGCGCTGTCGAAGAGCGACTCGCTCAACGAATACATCCAGCACGTGGGTTCGGCCGTCTTCGCCGTCCCGCCGGGCGTCCGCGACACGGACGACTGGTGGGGCCGGACGCTGTTCGTGTGACCACCGGAAGGAAAACAACGCCGTGTTCGGCAACTACCTGATCGGGCTGCGCGAGGGGCTCGAAGCGAGCCTGGTCGTCTGCATCCTCATCGCCTACCTCGTGAGGACCGGCAACAAGGGCAAGCTCGGGCCGGTCTGGCTGGGCGTCGGTCTCGCCGTGGCCCTCTCACTGGGCTTCGGAGCCGCCCTCCAGTTCGGCTCCTCCACCCTGACCTTCGAGGCGCAGGAACTGCTGGGCGGCGGCCTGTCGATCATCTCGGTCGGCCTGGTGACGTGGATGGTCTTCTGGATGAAGCGCACCGCGCGGCACCTGAAGGCCGAGCTCCACGGCAGGCTTGACGCGGCCCTTGCCGTGGGAACCGGGGCCCTGGTCTTCACCGCGTTCCTGGCCGTCGGCCGCGAGGGCCTGGAGACCTCCCTGTTCATCTGGACCGCCGTCCAGGCCACCGGCGACGGCATCCGCCCCCTGATCGGGGCGATGCTCGGGCTGCTCACCGCCGTAGTGCTGGGCTGGCTGTTCTACCGGGGCGCCCTGAAGATCAACCTGGCCAAGTTCTTCACCTGGACCGGCGCCATGCTGGTCGTGGTGGCCGCGGGCGTCCTCGCCTACGGATTCCACGACCTCCAGGAGGCCGGATTCCTCCCCGGCCTGCGCTCCCTGGCGTTCGACATCAGCGACACCATCCCCTCCGACAGCTGGTACGGAACCCTGCTCAAGGGCGTGTTCAACTTCCAGCCCAACCCGACGGTCCTCCAGACCGCGGCATGGGCGCTCTACGTCATCCCCGTGATGGCCCTCTTCCTCGCACCACCGCGCCGCACCACTGCCTCCGCCGGAAGTGCGGCCCCGACCCCGACGAGGACCTGATCCGTCTTCGGCCCCGGCGCCGCCCAACTGGCCGACGCCCTGCCCGACATGGCTACGTGGCTGCGTCGCTACGTACGCCGAGCCGCATGGTGTAGGTGACGCGGGCGCCGACGGTGTCCGTGGCGATTTCCATGCTGTCGGTCATCTGGCGCACGAGCCAGAGGCCGCGTCCGTCCTCGGCCGCTCCCAAGTCGGGCAGGGAGCGGGGGACACTGCCTTCGTCGAAGCCCGGGCCCTCATCGCTGACCTGGCAGCGCAGCGCGTCCCGGCTTTGATAGAGCCTGAGCGTGCCGGATCCTCCGCCATGGCGTACCGCATTGCAGACCACCTCGTGCATGGCCAGGACGAACTCGGCGCGGCGCGGCTGGCCGAGTCCGGCGATCAAGGCGAGCTCGTCGACCCGGAGGCGCAACTTCCCCAGGTCCACGGCGCGGAAGCGCGTGTCCAGCAGGAGTTCTTCTGCCTCCAGGGCGGGTGTCAGCCGCAAGGTCACCACACGCTCCCTTCGTCCTCGACCAGGAACAGGGTTCCCACCCCGCGCGCTCCGAGGCGGCGGAGCAACTCCGCGTTGAACGGGGAGCAGCGAACCTCCACCCGCCTGGCCGGGCGGGCTTGCCGGACCTGACGGAGCACCTCTGTCCCGCAGGTCACCGAAAGGAAGGACACCGGGGTGAGGTCGATGAGCAGGGGATGATCGGCGGACGGTCCGCTGAGCGCATCTTCCAGCGCGGCGCTCCACTGCGCGCGGGTCGACCAGTCGGCTTCCCCCACCAGCCGTAGCCCGTGATCGAAGTGAAAGGCGCCCAGCTCTCCGGGACGCTCCAGGAGTGCCACCGGATGCCCGACGCGCATGGCCTCCACCGTCTCGGGGGTGAACCGGCGGCGGTCATACGAACAGATCTCCGCGTAAAGGCGGTCGGTGAACAGGGCTTCCGCATGCGTTTCCCGGTGCATGACGCCCTCGACGTCCATGCCGAGGTCCTGGACCCACGCCATGTCGATGATCGAACGCAGCCCCGCGTACCCTTCGGACCGAGCCTGCTCGGTCTCCTCGCGTAAACGGCCCATCTGGCGCTCAGCGGTGAAACTCCGGTGCGGATCGATGAGTTCCCGCATGCTGGTGAACCGCAACTGGCCACGGCTCACGGCCGCCTCGGACACCCCGTCAGGGAACAGCTGGCGGAAGGCCTCGTCATGGGGTACGTCCGGATCGGCCATGACGACGACCTTTTCGCCCCGGGCCAGTCCAAGCTGTGCGAAGACCCCCAGCACCCCCCATCTCAGCTCGTCGTCCTCGTAATGCGCGAAAGCGTGATCTCCCAGGCGCATCTGCTCTACCGCCAAGGTGTGGGCATCCACAGGAACGGCCATGCCCCCCTCCCTTCGTCCGACTGGCCCCACCGGCTCCAACAGAACCGACATGGCCACGATGAAGACAGCGACGCTACAACTCGGCACGCGGGCGTGGGTCCCCGGAACGGTTTTGGATGAAATTTGAACCATACGGGACGCTTCCTGTCCGTGCGGCCTCTCCGGGACGGGTGGCGATTCGATGCAGAACCGGTGCGACTTGAAATGAGGAATCCGCTGAGCGCACGCTCATACGGCCGGACGCGATTGGCCCGGTGGCAGCCCGGTCACAGCTGAGCGGGCGCCCGCTCCCGTACCGGCTCCGGCCGGGCAGGAAGAGGAGTCGTCATGAGCGACGGACGTTCGGTTCTTCCTGGCAGGTCGTTGCCCAGCGGCCCCCGTGCCCCGTTCTGGCCGGATGCCCGGCCCAGCTCGGCCACCTCGCCCGCCTCGGCAGATCCGACGGACGCGGAGATCGGCGCCGGTCTCGCGAGCGGGGACGAGCGTTCCCTGGAGCTTGCCTTTCGCCGATGGGGCAGGCTGATCCACGGGCTGGCGAGCCGGACGCTGGGCGATCCGCTGGAGGCCGAGGACGTCACCCAGCAGGTGTTCCTGGCGGCCTGGCGGGGGCGCGGCTCCTACCGCCCTGACCGGGGCCCGGTCCCCGCATGGCTGGTCGGTATCACCCGGTACAAGATCGCCGATGCGCTCTCCGACCGCACCCGAAGGCTCTCGCTGGTGGCGGAGGCCGCGGCCGGCCCGCCGCCGCAGGCGGCTGCCGGCGGGGAACTCGACCGCCTTCTCGACAGGGTCGTGGTCGCGGATGAACTGGAGCGTCTGTCTCCCGCTCAGCGGGACGTCCTGGCACTCGCCTACTTCGCGGATCTGACCCAGCAGCAGATCGCGCAGCGGACCGGAATGCCACTGGGCACCGTGAAGGCCCATTGCCGCCGCGGGCTGCTCCGGATGCGCGTACGCCTCGCTCCCCAGGCTTCCGCCGCGCCGACGGCCCCCGAGGCCGGACCCCGGACGGGCGGACGGGGATCGGGCCCATCCGGGAGGGGGTCGGCACCGAATCAGAACGGAGGACGGGCGCGAAGGGCGCCCGCGGTCCATGGAGTGCGAGGGGGAGGGGATCATGAGCGGGCTTAGCGTCACGGTGATGGTGGGGGCGGGTGTGGCCGGCCCGCCAGCCGCGTCCGCGCTCTCGCGCGGGCAGGACGTGGTCCCGTACGAGGTGGCCACCCATGGCTCCTTTGGCTCCTTCCCGAAACGCGGCGGGTTCACTGCGTGCTTCGTGGCCCACCGCGTCTTCCCGCTCGCCTCCGCGATCCGGCCCTGCCCCCCGGACACCCCGCTTCGACACCCGGCGGACCGCCACCGGTTCCCGTCCCGCACGGCACGCCCCGCGACGGTGCGGGTCAGCAACGACCTGAACCGCCTGCGCAGGCTCGCCGCGGCCGAGCCGCACCCCGTCACCCCCAACGCGGACGGCGGCGGCGGCGAGGGCGCCGTCCCCGCCCGCACGGTCCACGAACAGCCCGTCCGCCCCCGACCCGTTCCCGAGACCCGAAAGGGCCTGCTGTGACCATCTCCCCGCCGCCGATCCTGACCGCGTACGCCAGCGGCTACGAGTCCGCCGGCGCCGCGCCCGTCGACCCGGCGCGCTGGCCCGACGTCGCCCGCCTTCCCCGCTCCACGGCCCTGCGTACGGCGGTCGCCCGGCGGATCGTGGAACACGCGCTCTCCAAGGCCCCGTTGCGGATACGGCACGGCGCCCGGCACCACGGCGGGATCCCCGCACCCGCCGACGGCGGCGGCGGACACCCCGCACTGGTCCTGCACGATCCGGCCGCGTTCCACCGCAGGATCGGCGCGGACGGCCTCATCGGCTTCGGCGAGTCCTACATGGCCGGCGAGTGGGACGCCGACGACCTGGTGGCCGTCCTCACGGCCCTGGCCTCCCACGCCGACGACCTCGTACCCGCGCCCCTGCGCCGGCTCCGAGGCGCCTGGGTCCACCGGCGTCCCGCCGACGACCGCAACAGCCTGGAGGGGGCCGGCGACAACGTCCGCCGCCACTACGACCTGTCGAACGACCTCTTCGCCCTCTTCCTCGACCCCAGCCTGACCTACTCCTCGGCGCTCTTCACCGAGCTGCCCGCCACGCACGGGGACCTCACCGCCGCCCAGCACCGCAAGATCGACCGGCTCCTCGACCTGGCCCGCGTCGGGCCGGGCACCCGCCTGCTGGAGATCGGCACCGGCTGGGGCGAACTCGCGCTGCGCGCCGCGGCCCGCGGCGCCGAGGTCCTGACCGTGACCCTCTCCGCCGAGCAGCGCGACCTCGCCGTACGGCGGATCGCGGCCGCGGGACTGTCCGACCGGGTCACGGTCGAGCTGCGCGACTACCGTCAGGTCCACGGCCACTTCGACGCGGTCGTCAGCGTCGAGATGATCGAGGCGGTCGGCGCCGAGTACTGGCCGGTGTTCTTCGCCACGCTCCGCCGACTGCTCGCGCCAGGCGCGAGCGTGGCGCTGCAGGGCATCACCATGCGGCACGAAAGCATGCTGAACACGGCCCGCACGCACACCTGGATCAGCAAGTACGTCTTCCCCGGCGGGCTCATCCCCTCCCGGGAGGCCATCGCGGGGGAGAGCGCGGCCGCCGGTCTGCGCATCACCGACGACACCGGCTACGGCGACCACTACGCCGAAACCCTGAAGCTGTGGCGGGAAGAGTTCCTGCGGCAGGCCGAGGCCGTCACCGCCCTCGGTTTCGACCGGGTGTTCCTCCGCATGTGGGAGCTGTACCTGGCCTACTCCGAGGCGGGATTCCGCTCGCGCTACCTCGACGTACGCCAGCTCCGCCTGGTCGCCGACGGTCCCGTACCGGGGAGCCCGCGATGAACTGGAGCGCCTTCGCGAGCAATCTGGCCGCCTCGGCCGGAGCGGCCCTCGCGGTGATGCTGGCCACCTTCGCGATCGCCCTCCGGCTAGGGATCCACCGGATCGTGGACATCGCCTGGGGCATCGCGTTCGCCGCCGTCGCCCTCGTCACCTGGGTCCTGTCCGCGGGCTACGGGGACGACCTCCGCAGGCTCCTCGTCCTGGCGGCCACCTGCCTGTGGGGGCTGCGGCTGGCGCTGCACATCGCCCGGCGCGCCCGCGGTCACGGCGAGGACCCCCGCTACGCCGCCATGCTCGCACGGGCTCCCGGCAGCCCCGCCCGGTACGCGCTGCGCAAGGTCTACCTCCTTCAGGGATCCCTGGTCTGGCTCGTCTCGCTGCCCGTGCAGGCCGCCGCCTACCTGCCGGGCGGTCCCGACCCCCTCATGGTGCTCGGGCTCGTGCTGTGGGCTGCCGGCCTGGGCTTCGAGGCGGTGGGAGACCACCAACTCGCAACGTTCAAGTCCGACCCCGCCAACCGGGGCCGGATCATGGACCGGGGCCTGTGGGCCTGGACCAGACACCCCAACTACTTCGGAGACTTCCTCGTCTGGTGGGGCCTGTACCTGACGGCGTGTACGACCTGGCAGACAGCGGCCCTCACCCTCGTCTCGCCCCTGACCATGACGGGACTGCTCGTCTGGGGCAGCGGCAAGCGGCTCCTGGAAGCCCATATGGCCGACCGCCCCGGCTACGCCGACTACAAGGCCCGTACCAGCGGATTCCTGCCCCGGCCCCCGCGCGGGACCACTCTCCCGCCGGTGGCCCGATGACCGCCTCCGCGGCCCTCGGCCCGCGATCCCCGCGCGATCCGGCGGGTGCGCTCCTCGTCCATCGCGCTCCCGCCGTGCCCACGGCGGCCGTGCTCCTGCTCCACGGAGGCAGGGCCGAGGGAATGGAGCCACCGCCCCGGGTCAACCTCCCCGCCCTGCGGATGCGCCCGTTCGTGGCGGCCGCGACGAGCGCGCTCGATGGCAGGAGGGTGCTCGTGGGGGAGGTGCGCTACCGGCACCGGGGCTGGAACGGGGACCGCCGCGACCCGGCCAGGGACGCCCAAACCGCCCTCGACATCCTGCGCGAGCGGGCCGGGCCGCTTCCCGTGGTCCTCATCGGCCACTCCATGGGCGGCCGTGCGGCCCTGCGCGCGGGCGGCGACCCGATGGTCCGGGGCGTCATCGCCCTGGCCCCGTGGCTGCCCGCGGGGGAACCCGTAGCGCACCTCGCGGGGCGGAGGATCTACGTCCTGCACGACCCGGCCGACCGCGTCACCGCCGCTTCGGACTCCTGGGCCTTCGTCCACCGCGCCGCCGCGGCCGGTGCCGAAGCCGCCGCGATCCCCATGGCGGTCGGCGGGCACACGATGCTCCGCTCCGCCTCGACCTGGCATCAGCGGGTGGCCCAACTCACCGCGGGCCTCCTCGCGGACGACTGAGCAAGCCGGCGCGGACACCGCCTCGCGAGGCGGTGTCCGCACAGCGGCGAACGAGGTCAGCCGCCGGCCTGGTCCGGAGCGGTCAACGAAGCGGACGCGAGGGCGCAATGCCGGGTGAGGACGTCCAGCGCCTCGCTCAGGCTGGCCGGACAGAGCATGCCCGGTGCGGCCGTGCGCTTTCCCCAGCCGGGGCCGGCCAGCACCACGAGCGGATGGGTACGGGCCCCCTTGATCCCGAAGCCGGTGTTCGCGACGAGGCGGGCCACGGCATGGCTCGCGGTGTGGCGGGACTGCGACCACAGGACCACAGCTGACGGGCCCAGCCGCCGCACCGCCGCGTTCAGCGCTTCGGCCGGAACGGCCGCGCCCAGCATCCGCATCGGCAGTCCGCGCTCGGTGAGGCAGGCCGCGAGGGCTTCGAGGGGAAGCGTGTGCGGCTCACCCGGAGCACAGGACAGCAACACCGGCGCCGCCTCAGCGGGCGGGGCGCTGCCGGTGATCCGCCGCAGGGCCGTGGAGATGTGCCAGGACAGCAGGTGTTCCACCTCCACGTAGCGGTCGTCCGAGGACTCCCACTTGCGGCCCACCGCGTGCAGGGTGGGTGCCATGACCTCTTCCCAGGCCGTCACCAGCCCGTGCGTGGCCACCAGGTCCGCGAGGAGCTCGTCCAGAACCGGGCCGTCCAGCCGCACCGCCGCGCGGGCCAGACCCCGGAATTCCTGGCGGACCCCACCGAGCGGCAGACCGTTGCCCGACCCCGGACCGCGGCCTCGCCGCGCACCGGCGGTGGGCTGCGGTGTCCCAGCGGTGGCCAGGGGCGCGGCAGCGGAGCCAGGAGGGCGCCCGGCCCGGGCAAGGGCCGTGCCGGCCGCCTCCGCCGGGGGCACCCCAGAGGTGGTCAGCCGGCACATCTCCTCCAGCATCGCGATGTCCTCGGGCGCCCAACGCCGGTGCCGGCCGCCTTCGCGCACCGAGGGCCCGATCCCGTACCGGCGGTCCCAGGACCGCAGCGTGGTGGGGGAGACCCCCAGACGCCGGGCCACCGCCCCTGTGGTGATGCGGTAAGGCGTGTCAGGCATGTCACCAGCCTACGAAGCGAGCCGAGCGTGCGGGCTAGGGCGTGACCCGGACGGAGTCCGGGTCACGCCGCCCGGCGTGGGCGGCCAGGGCCGGTGCGACCACGAGTCGTGACACCGCCTCCTCCGGGTCGCCGCCCGGCCCGAAGGCCGGGGCACGGCCCACCACCGGGCGCTGGGCGAACCCCGTGTCCAGATGCGGCAGGCGCGCGTCGGTGACGGTGATGTGCCGGCGGCGGGCCTCACGCCCGGCGACCCCCAGCCAGGTGGCCAGAGCCGTCTTCGCCGCCGCGTAGTCGGCCATCCCGAGGGCCGGCCGGTCCACGATCTCCCCGGTCACCACGACGGCCGCACCACCCGCGTCGAGGACCTCAAGGGCGCCGCGCGCCACCGTGATCGGGGCCAGCGCGTTGACGGTGAACAGATGCTCGCACGCGGGGATCGATACCTCCGTGGCCGGACCGAAGCCCGCCACGCCGACCGCCACCACGACGGCGTCGAGACCCCCCAGCGCGTCCCGCGCCCACCCGGCCAGACCGGCGCACCGGTCGAGGTCATAGGCGTCGAACACACGCCACGGCCGCCCTCCGAGCGCCTCGGCCCGTTCCTCCAGCCGGCCCCGGTTCCGTCCGGCGAGCGCGACTTGCGCTCCGTGTCCCGCCAGCTGCCGGGCGGCCACTCCACCGACCGCGCCGCCGGCTCCGACCACAAGCATCCGCCGGCCCGACTCGCCCATGACCACGCTCCTTTCGGTGAGCCCGCCCCCACCCCTTCTTCGGGGGCCACGGCGTTGCCGGATGCGGGACGAGCCCCGATCACCAGCCCAAGGTGCCGGACCCGCCCTTGAAGGGGCCCTCGATCTCGTCCGTGATCCAGCCGCCGTAGAACCCGCCCGGCTGGGCGCGCACCCGCTCCCCGTCAACCGTGCACACCTCCACCCGGTCGGGGTAGAAGGCCAGGTGCCCGGTGAGAGCCTCGTATCCCGGTCCCGGCGCTTCGTAGCTCCAGGCGGCATCGGGCACGGGAGGGTGGTCTGCCGGCCCTCGCAAGGTCCAGTAGGCGGCCATGCCCTTCCACTCGCACGCACTGCGGCGCCCGGAGTCGGACAGCAGCTCGACGCGTACGTCCGCGGCCGGAATGTAGAACACCGGCGGGTGACTGGTCTCCAGCACCCTGAGACAACGGTGGGAGTCGGCCAGTGCCACGCCCCGATCCCGTACCACCACGTGGCGCGTGTCGGGTTCGATCCGGGGCGGACGCGGATAGTCCCACACCGATTCCCTCCGCACACGGCCCTCTGCGCCTGATGTTCCGCTCATGACGTCGTCTCCCGCTCTTCACGTGGCCCGGCTCCGGTGGTGCATCCGCGCGGCCCTCCCGGAGAGAAGGCAGTAGGTCGGTGGAATCTCGATTCGGCCTGACGGGCCGGTAAGGGGCAGCTGTCGTGATCACGGTGCAGCGGGACATTCTCGTCGGACTTCCCCTCAACGACTTGGTCGCCTACCTGGAGGACTTCACGCGAACCGAGGAATGGGACCCGGGAACGGTGCGCTGCGTGCAGGTCGGCGAAGGGCCGGTGCACCAGGGAACCGAGTGGCGGAACACCTCTCGTTTCCGCGGCCGGACCAGCGACCTGCGCTACCGGCTCGCGTCCCGGGAGCCGGCCCGGCTCTTGTTCGTCGGTGAGAACAAGACCGTCACGGCCACCGATGACCTGACCTTCCAGGCCCGGTCGGCCACGACCACGCTCCTCACCTACACGGCGTCCTTGCGGTTCAAGGGGGTGGCGCGGCTGGCCGCACCCTTCTTGAGGCCCGAGTTCGAGCGGCTGGCGGACGAAGTCGCCGCCACGCTGCCGTCCGCGGCGACCACCCTCCGCGGTTAGCACGGCTGCCGCCGTGAAGTCCCCGAACCGCTTTCGCCGGAGCGGACCAGGAAGACCTCGTCGGCGAAGCACCAGGCCCAGTCCTCGCCGGGATCCAGCGAGAGCACGACCGGATGCCCGCTCCGCACGTGGTGGTCGTGGGCGTGCGCGCCCCGAGAGCTGTCGCAGCATCCGACGCGTCCGCACGTCACGCACCGGCGCAGCCGCACCCAGCTCCATCCGCGCGCCAGACAGTCCGGGCAGCCGGCCGGCCGGGCGGGCGAGGACATCGCGGAGGGCGCCAGGAGCGCGAGGTGCGCGCAGGCCCGCCCCTCCGGCCGGCCGCCGTCGGCCGCCACCTGCCAACCGAGACCACCCACCATCGACCCTCCTCACCGCGTCAGCCCGCCTCCGCTCCGGACGGGGAGGCCTTCCGTACTCGATTCCTTCGGCCCGAGGGGCGCGGACGGATGCGGCCACGGCTGATTCGTCCGGTCTCACCGAGCACGCCCCCCCGCCCGCCGGAGCAGGGGGCGGCCCGCGACGCCCGTGCGCCCCGGGCATCAGTCGAGCAGCGCGGTCGCCTCGACCTCGACGAGCACGTCCGGCTCGAAGAGGTAGTCGACACCGATGAGGGAAGCCGGTGGCATGGGGAGCCGGAGCCCGATCTCATCGGCGACGGCCTCCACACCGGCCATCAGGTCGCCGATCTTCTCCGGGCTCCACCGGGTCACGTAGAACGTCAGGCGCAGCACGTCCGCGAACGACGCGCCCGCGCCCGACAGTCCGACGGAGGTGTTGCGCAGCGCCTGGGCGACCTGACCGGCCAGATCGCCGGGCGCGACCGGAGTTCCGTCGGCCCGGCGCGCGATCTGCCCGCTGACGTGGACGTGCTTCGTCCCGGTGCCGACGGCCACGTGGTGGTACGGAACCGGCTGCAGCATGCCTTCCGGCGTGAAGTGCTGAACAGTCATGGCTGTTCCTCCTTCGAACTAGGTATTCGTAAGCTACTTAGTGGAAGAAGGACACTTCAACGAGACCAGGTTTCGCCATGGATACCGACGACGAATTCCGCATCGACCTCCCGCACCGCGAACTGCTGGACCAGATCCTCGACAAGTGGTCGCTCAGCGTCCTCAACGAGCTGTGCGAACGCCCGTGCCGCTTCAACGAACTGCGCCGGGCCGTCCCGCAGGTCACGCAGAAGTCATTGACCGCGACGCTGAGACGACTGGAACGAAACGGCGTGATCGAGCGCGAGGTGGTCTCCACCCGCCCGGTGGCGATCAGGTACCGGATCACACCGCTCGGCAAGACCCTTCGGCCTCCGGTGGACGTGCTACTGGCGTGGGCCTCGGAGAACATGCCCGCCATCGCACGCGCACGCGAAGCCTTCGACGCACAGGCCGGGAGCCACTGACGGCGTGCCGTTACGCGACGGTGAGCACGATCTTGCCTCGGATGTGCCCTCGGGCGGCGCGTTCGTGCGCCGCGCGGGCGTCCGCGAGCGGGAACGTGCTGTCGAGTGCGACACGCACCGCGCCCGTGTCGAGCAAGCGCCCCAAGTCGGCAAGCTGAGCGCCGTTCGACCGGACCTGGGTGCCCGTGACGGTGATGCCCAGCTCCGCGTTCTCCCTGTCGTCGAACTCGCCGAAGTACACGGGGTAGAGGGACCCGCCGCGCTTCACGGACCGCAGGAAGCGCCTGCTGTGGGGACCTCCTACTGTGTCCAGGACGAGATCGACGTCACGGGCGACTTCCTCGGGCCGTTCCTTGGTGTAGTCGATGAACTCATCCGCGCCGAGTTCGCGCAGGAACGTCTCGTGGGCACCGGAGGCCACGGCGATGACCCGGGCCCCCTTCCACTTGGCCAGCTGAAGAGCGAGGTGCCCCACGCCGCCGGCGGCGCCGTTGACGAGCACCGTGGTCCCGCTGTCGATCGCCATCGGGCGGTGCCGGGCTTCCTGGAACGGCGAGGGGTGGTCGTGCCCGAGTTCGATCAAGAACTGCCACGCCGTCAGCCCGGACATGGGCAGGGCGGCGGCGTGCGCGTGGTCGACGGTGGCCGGCTTGCGGGCGAGGTCGGTCGCCGGTGCGGTGACGTACTCGGCGTACGCGTTGCCTTGGAGGGCGGTGGGGAAGCGCAGGAGGCCGATCACCTCGTCTCCGACCGAGAAGCCGTTGGTGTCGGCGCCGAGCTCTTCCACGACGCCTGAGATGTCGGTCCCCGGAGTCAGGGGAAGGCGGAACGGGGGCCTCAGCTCGGGAGGTACGTCGGGCATTCCCTCGCGGGCGTACCAGTCGGGAGGGTTGATGCCGGCCGCGTGCACGCGGACGAGCACCTCACCCGGTCCCGGTTCGGGAACCGGCACCCTCTCGTAACGCAGGACTTCAGGGCCGCCGAAGGTGTGCAGCCGGATCGCCGCCATGGTGCGCGTCGTCATCGTTCTCTCCTGTCCGTGTCGCGGGATACGCTTATCCGGATCGGCGATCCATATAAGTGGATCGCTGATCCGAATATATGGACCACTGATCCGGATAGTCAAGGTGTGACAGATGCGGGCCGATGCCAGGAAGAACCGCGACCACCTGCTCGCAGTAGCGGGCGCCGCCATCGCCGAACAGGGCGTCGAGGTGTCGCTGCGCGACGTCGCGCGCAGGGCCGAGGTCGGGCTGGCGACGCTGCTGCGGCACTTCCCGACGCGCGAGGCGCTGCTCGAAGCCCTGCTCCGCACGAGCTTCGACGAGCTGACGGGCAGGGCGCGCGAGCTTGAGACGTCGAGTTCTCCCGAAGACGCCCTCGTGCGGTGGCTGCACGACTGCGTCGTGTGGACGACCGAGTACCGGGGCGTGACCGTGCTGATGGCGGCCGCCATCGAGGACACCGAATCCGCGCTCCATGCTTCGTGCGTCACCCTGCGCGCCGCCGGTGCGCGACTGCTCGCTCGGGCCCAGGAAGCGGGCAGGGCGCGGAGCGACATCGACGGCGCCGATGTGTTCGCGCTGGTGGCCATGCTCGCTTGGCTCGGCGATCAACCCTCGCTCGCACCGCGCGCCGATCGCCTTTTCGGCATCGTCGCGGGCGCGATTCTGACGACGGCGGAGAGCGGCCACGCCGAGGGGGGAACGCCGCTGCCCGCCACGCCGCGCTAGGCCGACACCGCGCCGACGTCGACTCCCTCGTTCCGGCACCCGAGGTCGCCGAGGTCGCCGGGCGGTGCGAAGAGTGCCTGGATGGTTTCCGTGTTGGTCCCGGGCCGTGCGGGTGACCACGTCGGGGACGGTGACCACCAGGTCGCTGCCGAGGGCGAGTTGCAGAGCGAACGCGGCGGTGGGTCCGGAGGCGGCGACGCTGCCCTCTTCCCGTAGCGCGTCCAGGGCTGTGAGCAGATTCAAATCCAGTTGCATGCCAGTAACTCCACAAGTGACAAGCATGCACTTGTTGTTAATGGTCGGGCGGCCTACCTTCGAAGTGCGGGGGCGAGAAACACCACCTCGCACCCATCGACTCCAGGGAGCCCACCATGACCACGACCATGCCTTTCCACGCCGACGCGACGCTCCTGTCCGATGTCACAACTGCCGTGAAGGCCGCCGGCGTTACGCTGCGCGACCGCTACACCCCGCACGCCCGGGGCATGAGCATGAGCGGGATCGTCGAGGAGATCCACGCCAACGACGACGCGGTGCTGGACGTGCTGCGCGCACCGCTGCTGCGGGCCCGGCCCGGATCGCAGTGGGCCGAGGACGAACTGGCCGGCGGACCGCTCCCGGCCGGGGAGTGGTGGGTCGTCGACCCCGCCGAGGGCAACATCAACCACGTGCACGGCATGGACGACTGGGCCGTCACCGCCACCCTCGTCCGCGACAACCAGCCGGTGCTCACCGTCGTCCACCTGCCGCTGACCGGCGACACCTACACCGCCGTCGCCGGAGGCGGTGCCCACCTCAACGACCGGCCTCTGAAGGTGTCCGCCAAGACGGACCTGGGCGCCGCGCTCATCGGCACCGGCCAGGCCAAGCCCGGCGAGGACGAGCGCACCTTCCGGCGGATCGGTGACTCCGTCACCGCCATGCTGATCAACGGCTTGGTCGTACGGGTCTCCGTTCCCGCCACGATGCAGCTCATCCACGTCGCCGCCGGACGCATGGACGCCTTCTGGCAGTTCTCCGACGTCCGCTCCGGCCTGGTCGCCGGCGCCCTGCTGGTCTCCGAGGCCGGAGGCACCGTCACCGACCTGGCGGGCGAACCCTGGACCACGGGTAGCCGCGACTTCCTGGCCGCCGCCCCCGGCATCCACGCCGCCGCCCTCAAGGTCCTGTCACCGACCGTCTGACCGGACGCCCCCCGCTCTTCCCACCCTGATACCGCAAGGAGCATCACCGCATGACCAACATCGGCATCCTGGGCGCCGGCCGCGTCGGCACCAACCTCGCTCGCAAGCTCTCCGCGGCCGGACACCACGTCACCCTCGGCGGCCGGAGCCCGGAAGACACCACCACCCCTCCCGCCCCGCGGATCACCTTCGCCGACCAGCGCACCACCGCCCGCACCGCGGACATCGTCATCAACGCGACCCCCGGCGACAGCGCCCTGGAACGCCTCACCGACCTGCGCACCGAGCTCTCCGGAAAGATCCTCATCGACGTCTCCAACGCCACCCGCGACACCGATGACGGCCTGCCCGGCGACCTCTGCTACCCCGGCAGCAGCCTCGCCGAGAAGCTCCAGGCCGCTCTCCCCGACACCCATGTGGTCAAAACCCTCAACACCATGCTGTTCATGGTCATGACCGCTCCCGAGACCCTGGCCACCCCACCGACCGCCTACGTCTCCGGCGACGACGAGAACGCGAAGAAGACCGTCACCGGCCTGCTCGGCGACCTGGGCTGGCAGCCCGCATGGATCGAGGATCTCGGCGACATCACCACCGCCCGCGCCACCGAGGCCATGATCCTGGTCGTCCCCCACGTCCTGCGCCGGAACGGCTTCGCGCCCTTCGCCGTCTCCCTCGCCCGCTGACCCGCCGAGGCCGGTCGGGCCCTCCCGGGAATCGGCGCGTCACCCGGGCGTGGCCTCCCCGACGCTCCCGGGTGCGGAGGCTAAGATCGCCGACGCAGTGGAGTCTGCGCACGCCAATGGCGGGTGCGCCCCCAGCGGATGAGGTGGTGTCGTGGCCGTTCGGGACAGGAGCGAGGTCATCGGGCAGAACGGCCTGGTGGTACTGCACGTGGCGGTCGGCCACAAATCCTCGGTCGAGATCCGTGAACCGCGCGACGTACTCAGCCTCACCCGCAAGGTGAACGGGGTGTCCATCCAAGTGGTCGAGGACCCGAACTTCACCACGCTCAAGACCGCTCAGACCCTCCCGTGGGGAGCGATCCGCGCTCAGGGACCCGAAGGGGTCGAGATCCGCTACCGCATCCGCACCCGCGGGGACGTAACGGGGACCCCGGAATTCGACTGACCTGACCAGCTCCTCGCCCCCGGCGACGGTTCGCTCGGGGAACACCGCCGGGTGGGGCGGACGGACGGATGTCCTCAGCGGCGTTCGCGGGCGAGCTGGTCGTTCATTTCGCTCAGGAACCGCACCACGACGTGCAGTTCGTCCGCCTTGAAGAGCGCGCGTGCCGCGTCGGTGGACCTGGCGAGCGGCCGGAAGTATTCGCGTGCGGCCTCGCGGCCGGCCTGGGCGTAGTGGATGTGCACCACGCGCCGGTCGCCCGAATCCCTGACCCTGCGGATGTGGCCCGTCCGCTCCAGCCGGTCCAGGCAGGCCGTCACCGCGCCCGAGGTGAGGTTCATGCGGGCGCCGAGCCTTCCCGGGGTCATGGGGCCGCCCTCCTGATCGCGGTCGGCGTCCAGCACGGCGATCAGCGCCTGCACGTCGGTCGGGTGCAGACCCTGGGCGTGCGCGAACTCCTGGGCGATCCGGTTGAACTCCGCGTTCATCGCCCGCAGCAGCACGGCGAACGACTGCAACCCGATCGGGTCGTCACACGGAAGTACGGGCGGGGGTGTGTCGGCGCTGCGCATCCCCCCAGCATATGATCTCTCGACGATTGAGATACTTGATGCTTGAGTTAAGGGAGGGACGTGCCGGTGAAGAGCTCGTCGTGGTGGATCCGATGGCTGGTGCCCGTGGTCCTCCTGGTGATCTGGCTGGGGATCGGCGGGGCGCTCGGCCCCTACGCGGGAAAGCTCGGTGAAGTCGCGACGAACGACCAGGCCGCGTTCCTGCCCCAGAGCGCGGAATCCACCAGGGTCCTTGAGGCGCGAAGGGCCTTCGAGCGGTCCGAGTCGGTGCCCGCGATCATCGTCTGGCAGGCGCGGGACGGCGGGGACGTCACCACCGCGCAGCAGGAGGAGGCCACCCGCGCCGTTGCCTCCCTGGCCGGGCGGAGGGGCATCAGCGAACCGCCGTCGCCCGCCCTGCGATCGCGGGACGGCCAGGCCCTCCAGGCGGTGGCCCCGCTCGCCCCGGACCTGGGCGACGAGTTGCCGGCCGTGCTCGCCGAGGTACGCGCGGCGGCAGACTCCGTAGCCGGTCTGAGCGCGCAGATCGCCGGACCGGCGGCCACCCAGGCGGACCTCGCGGACGCCTTCTCGGGCATCGACGGGATCCTGCTGGGCGTGGCGCTCGGAGCCGTCCTGCTGATCCTGCTGCTGGTCTACCGGAGCCTGCTGCTGCCACTCGTGATCATCATCAGTGCGGTGTTCGCCCTCGGTCTGGCCTGCGCCGTCGTCTACGCCCTGGCCGACCGCGGCATCGTGCGGGTCGACGGCCAGGTCCAGGGCATCCTGTCCATCCTGGTCATCGGCGCGTCGACCGACTACGCACTGCTGCTGGCCGCACGGTTCCGGGAGGAACTCGCCGCGCGCGGCGACCGCACGGCCGCCGCGGTCGCCGCCGTCCGGCGCTCGGCGGGCGCGATCATCGCCAGCGGCGCGACCGTGGCCCTGGGCCTGCTCGCCCTGCTCGCCAGCGACCTCACCAACAACAGGGCCCTCGGTCCGGTCGGAGCGATCGGCATCGTCTGCTCCGTCCTGGCCACCCTCACCTTCCTGCCCGCCGTCCTCGCCCTGATCGGCCGGGCCGCGTTCTGGCCCGCCACGCCCAAGCCCGGCGACGCCACGGCGGAAGGCCACCGGGTGTGGCGGCGCATCGCCTCCGTCATCGACCGGGCTCCGCGCCGGGTCTGGGCATCGACGACGCTGCTCCTGCTCGTCCTGGCCGCGTTCTCTCCGAGCCTGTCGTCCAAGGGCGTCCCCCTGGACGAGATCTTCGTCAAGGACGCCCCCTCCGTCACCGCGCAGGAAGCCCTCGCACGGCACTTCCCCGGCGGATCCGGCCAGCCCGCGGTGATCATCGCGAACGCCGCCCGAGCATCCGAGGTGCAGGCCGCCGCCACGGCCACGGACGGGGTCGCCTCGGCGGCACCCGTCACCTCTTCGGGACGGCCGGGCGGCGGCCGGCCCCGGGTCATCGACGGCCGCATCCGCATCGACGCCACCCTCGAAGCCGCCGCCGACAGCGACGCCGCGAAGAACACGGTCGCCGAACTGCGCACGCGCCTTCACGCCGTACGGGACGCGGACGCGATCGTCGGGGGCTACACCGCCCAGCGGTACGACACCGAACGGACCGCGGCCCGCGACCGTACGGTCATCGTCCCCGTCGTCCTCGGCATCATCCTGCTCATCCTCGTCATGCTCCTGCGGTCGCTCCTGATCCCGGTGCTGCTCGTGGCCACCGTCGCACTGAACTTCCTGGCCACTCTGGGCGTTTCCGCGCTCGTCTTCGAGCACCTGCTGGGCTTCAGCGGCACGGACGCCTCCGTTCCCCTCTACGGATTCGTCTTCCTCGTGGCGCTCGGCGTCGACTACAACATCTTCCTGATGTCCCGCGTCCGGGAGGAGTCCCTCGTCCACGGGGTCCGTCAGGGGGTCCTGCGCGGCCTGACCACGACGGGCGGCGTCATCACCTCGGCCGGTGTGGTGCTCGCGGCCACGTTCGCGGCGCTCATGGTCATCCCCCTCGCCTTCCTCGTGCAGATCGCCTTCATCGTGGCCTTCGGTGTCCTCCTCGACACCCTCGTCGTACGCTCCCTCCTGGTGCCGGCGCTGGTGATCGACATCGGCCCGCGCAGCTGGTGGCCCAGCGCCCTGGCCCGCGGACGGCGCCCGGCCGCCCCCGCCGGCGGCCGGCGGCTGACGGCTGACGGCTGACGGCCAGGCACCCCTCCGGGCGCCGTGCCCCGCCGCACGACGTCTACCGGGTGCCGAGCGGGAGTTGGTCAGCGGTTGCCGGGGCTCAGCAGCGTGGCGGCCGCGGCGACGAAGGCGAAGGATGCCTCCTTGGCCGTATGCCGCCGGGCGTCCAGCTCGGTCCGGTCGGTGGCCCTGCGCAGCGCGTAGGTGGCATCTGCGGCCTGCCGGGCGGGGCCGGCGAGTTCGGGGACCAGGACCTGAAGGCGAATGTGGGGTGCGGTGATCGCCGCCCGGGTGTCGTGAGACCTCGTCTCGGCCTCCAACTGGTGCTCGGTGCCCGCCCCGTCAGGGCCAGGCGTTCCCGATGGAACATCGCCGAGCGGTGGGCGTCGAGGGCGGCAGCGAAGTCGGTGACGGCGCTGAGCTGGTCCTGGCGGTGGCTCTCGTTGCGCGCCTCGGTGCGTGCGGCGCGTGCCGAACGGTGTTGGAGGAGTCCGGCGGTCAGGGCGCCGGCGAGGGTGCCGAGTACGGCAACGATCGAAGGCCATATGGACATCAGATGTCGGGTCCTCTCGGGAAGTCGGTTCGCGGGGTCAGTTCGACGTACCTCCGGAGACGTGTACGTGCGCGGAGCCGTGCTCCTCGAAGCGGATCCCGCCCCGCAGGTAGTCGGCGCTGTCGTCCCCGCCCTCAGGGGCGGCGGGTGTGGCCTGGTACAGCCACCAGCCGGCGGACGCCAGCACGGTCACCACCGCTCCGGCCGAGAGCCAGATCGCGATCTTTGCGCGGCGTGTGGACATCAGAACCCCCAGAAGATGATCACTGAACGTGTTCAATGACGCGCCCCGGCTCCCGTTGGTTCCGCGCCGCGTCAAGCGAGGGGCGGAGGCGCATCGACCCCGAGCGGCCGCGGACATAGAATCTACTCATGAGTAACTTAATGAATGCGGTCGATCCCGCGGTCACTTTCGTCCTGATCCACGGCGCGGGCAGCAATGCCTACGGCTGGTCTCCGGTGGTGGCCGAACTGGGACTGCGCGGGCACCGTGCGGTCGCGGTCGACCTGCCCGGCCACGGCCCCGGCGCCTACTTCCCGCTCTCCTACCAGGCGCCGCAGGACCTGGCGCGGCTGCGTACGGAACCCTCCCCGATCGCCGGGACGACCCTGGCGGACTGCGCCGCGCACGTGGCCGCGGTCGTGCGGCGGGCCCATCGCAACGGCCCGGTGGTCCTGGCCGGCCAGAGCCTCGGCGGCGTCACCCTCAACGCGACGGCCGACCTGGTACCCGAGCTGATCTCACACCTGGTGTACGTCTCCGCCTTCTGCCCGGCGAAGCGGGCCTCGATGAACGAGCTGATGGCGACCCAGGAAGCAGCCGCGAGCCACATCTTCAGGATGACCCCCGTCCCGACCCCTGCGGAACTCGGAGTCACCCGCGTCAACTGGCGCAGCAACGACCCGGACTTCTTCCGGATCGCCAAGGAGGCGATGGCCGCCGACTGCTCCGACTCCGAGGTCAGGACCCTGCTCAACATCCTCGAACCCGACGAGTCGGCCGCGCTCGGAGCCTCCGACGGCCGCGGCCTGCCCCACAAGTGGGGCCGGATCCCGCGCACGTTCGTGCGGTTCACCGAAGACCGGGCCCTCCCGCCCGCCCTCCAGGACCTGATGATCCGGGAAGCTGACGAGACGACCCCGGACAACCGCTTCCGCGTACGGTCACTGGCCGCCCCGCACATCGGCCCCCGCGACCCGGCACTGCTGGCGGACGAACTGGAGCAGGTGGCCCGACTCTGCCGCTGAGCCGGAGGCACCGCAGGGCGGCGGCGACCAGGCCTTCGAGGGCCTCGCGCGATACTTCGCCGCCGCTCACCAGTCGGTCGAAGACCAGCCCGTCGATGCAGGTCAGCAGGGTGTGAGTGCGATTCTCCACGTCCGGGGCGCCATGCGCGGTGAGGAGCGGCCGGACGGCTTCGCGGCCCGCGTTCTCACGGGGTACGGCCCGTACAGACGCGATCACCTCGGCCCCTCACCAGCCTTCGGCAGGGCCGCGCGCAAGCGGTCGAGGAACGCCTGGGCCGCCGGGCTCGCGGGTCCGGTGGCCGGCCAGGCGAGGACGATACGGGCACGCACCCCGGGTTCGACGATCCGCAGGGTGCGCAGCGCGCCGTCCAAGTCCGAGTCATCCTCGCCGAGGGGCAGTACGGCGACGCCCAGGCCTCGGGCGGCGAGTTGCGCGAGGACGTGGGGGGCCGCCGCCTCGAACGCGACGTGGGGGCGGAATCCGGCCTGTGCGCAGGCGCGTTCCAGGGCCGCGCGAACTCCGGTTCCGCGCGGCAGGCAGATCAGCGGACGGCCCCTCAGATCTGCCAGGGGCACGCTGGAGCGGTCCGCGGGGGTGAGGAGGGGATCGTCGGACGTGACGGCGGCGACGAGCGGAGCGTCGATGACCGTGCGGTAGGAGATGCCGGGCGGGGGCGCTTCCCAGGTGGGCCCGAGGAGGGCGATGTCGATCTCTCCGGACAGGAGCGCGGCCTGCATCCGCGCCGAGGTGTCTTCGGTGAGCGCGATCTCCAGCGCCGGATGGGCGCCGTGGAAGTCCGCGAGGAACGAGGCGATGTCGAAAGCGCGGCTCGTGGCACCGGAGACCAGCCCGAGGGTGACCCGGCCGCGCAGCAGTCCGGTGTGCTCGTCCACGGTCTGTCGCACCGCGTCAGCGGCGGCCAGTGCGGCCCGCGCGTAGGGCAGGACGGCCCGGCCCACCTCGGTCGCGGTCACCGACCGGTTGGACCGGTCGAGCAAGGGCTGCCCGAGCTCCTTCTCCAACTGGCCGATCTGGGCGCTGAGGCCGGGCTGGGACAGATGCAGCCGGGCGGCGGCGCGGGTGAAACCGCCTTCCTCGACGACGGTGACGAAGTAGCGCAGCTGGCGGAGCTCCATAACCAGTGATTCTAGATCGCAGCGCATCTCTCTATTGGAGTTATGTCTCGGCTGGCCGCAGGCTTGATCGTATGGAGAACCCGACATCTCGAACGGGCAGGAATGCCGAGCTCAGGGCGTGGATCGCGGCGGAACGCCGGGAGCTGGCCGACCTCCTCGATACCCTGCGGGCCGATCAGTGGGACAGGCCGAGCCTCTGCGCGGGGTGGCGGGTCCGTGAGGTCGCGGCCCACATGTCCCTGGGGTTCCGGCTCTCCCTGCCGGCGACGATGGGAGAACTGGCCAGGGCGCGGGGCAGCCTGCACCGGATGACCGACCGCGTCGCGCGCAGGGACGCGGCTGCCCATTCCACCAGCGAGCTCGCCGCGTTCCTGCGGGGCGGTGCGCACCACCCCTGGACGCCACCGATCGGAGGGTTCCCGGCGGCGCTGGGCCACGACACCGTGCACGGACTGGACATCACCGTCGCTCTCGGCCTCGGCCGGCGTGTTCCCGAGGACCGGCTGCGCCTGCTGCTGGGCGCGATCCGGCCGAGCGGCCTGAGGTTCTTCGGCGCCGACATCTCCGGAGTACGGCTGTGCGCCGAGGACCTGGACTGGTCGTACGGCTCCGGCTCTCCCGTGCACGGCGCAGCGCAGGACCTCCTCCTGCTCGCCTTCGGCCGCCGGCTTCCCAGCGGTCGCCTCCGCGGCGCAGCGAGCAGCCGCTTCACCACCGCCTGAACCCGGCTACCGCTCACCCTCGCAGCGCGCGATGGCGATCTCAGCCCTCAGGGCCATCGTCCTGGCGTTGACTCAGATGAGATGCAGGTGGGCTGTTGGGGTGGTGTTGGGCAGCCGGAACGGTCCTGCTGCGGACCGGTGCCGAAGTACCGGTGGCCCTGCCCGCAGGGTGGGCCGGGTCACGAGCCGTACTTCCGTGAAGGGTGAACATGCGTACTGGCATCACTGTCCTCGCCGCCTCCGCCGTCCTCGCCGCACTCTGCACCGCACCCGCCGGGGCGGCTGCGGGCGCCGACACCGACCCCCCGGACCGGATCCTTCCGGCCCTGGACCTTCGCGCCGTCGGGCTGACGGTCGACCAGCGGCTGGTGAAGTTCGACGTCGACCGGCCCGCCAGGACCTCCTCGATCGGGCAGGTGTCCGGCCTGCTCGGCGACACCAAGCTCATCGGGATCGACTTCCGCGTGCAGAACGGGAAGCTGTACGGCGTCGGCGACCAGGGCGGCATCTACACGCTCGGCACTGCCAACGCCCAGGCGACCAAGGTCTCCCAGCTCAGCGTCGCGCTCTCCGGCGTCCAGTTCGGTATCGACTTCAACCCGGCCGCCAACCGGCTGAGGGTCATCTCCGACACGGGCCAGAACCTGCGCCACAACATCGACGACGCCACCGCGCCGCTCGTGACCACCGTCGACGGCACGCTGACGAACCCCACCACGCCGCCGTCGATCGCGACGGGCGTCACCGATGCCGCCTACACCAACAACGACCTGAACGCGGCGACGGCAACCTCGCTGTTCGACCTCGACACGACGGCCGACCGGATCTCGCTCCAGTCCCCGGCCAACGCCGGCACGCTCGCCCCGACGGGGAACCTGGGCGTCAACGCGGCCCCGGACGCCGGTTTCGACATCTACTACAACCCGAGGGCCGGCACCAACAAGGGCTTCGCGACGATCGACGCCGGTAGGGGCTACGGCCTCTACGAGATCAACGTCCTGACCGGCAAGGCCACCGGCCTGGGCTCGTTCCCGGCCCGCCAGCAGGTCACCGACATCGCCCTGCCGCTCAACCAGAACTGACCGGCCCGGCAATCGGGGAGCCGGGACCGCTCGGGGGCGGTCCCGGCTGCTCTCGGCCTCTCCCGGCTGCTGTCGTTTCCGTCGCGGGCCGGCCCGAAGGCGGTCAGGTGCGGGGCGGGTGGATGGCGGTGTCGAGGTAGAAGGCATCGATGCTCTGGACGGCCTTCTCGAACTCTTCCAGATTGACGGGCTTGGCCACGTAGGCGTTGGCGTGGCTGGTGTAGGCGCCGGCGACGTCGTCGGGCGCGGTCGAGGTGGTGAGGACGACCACGGGGATCGTCTGGAGGTCCTCGTCGGTCTTGAGGACCTTGAGGAGGTCGCGGCCGTTCATCCGGGGCATGTTCAGGTCCAGGACGATCAGGTCGGGGCGCACGCTCCCGGGCGCGCGCAGGTGTTCGAGGGCGGCGAGTCCGTCGGTGACCTGGACCAGGTTGCGGGTGCCGCGTTCGGAGAGGGCTTCCTCGATGAGCATGGCATCGGCCATGTCGTCCTCGACGAGGAGGACGTCGAAGGGCCGGGCGGGGGTGGTCATCATCGGATGCTCCATGGGTGCTTCGTCGGAGTGCTGGAAAAGCCCCGGCCAGCGGCGCCGCGCGCCCTGGCGGGTCATGCCGCAGGCGGAACCGATCTGCGGGTAGCCGGCGCCCGCGCGGGCGGCGGCCACGGCCGCGACCCGCTGGAGGCGTTCGGCGGCCTGCTGGAGCTGGTCCAGCAGGTGCAGCAGGGACAGGGCCGGCGCCGGATCCCCCGCCGGCGCGGGCGGGGCTTCTTCCAAGAGTTGCTGGGCGAGTCGTCTGGCTAGCTGGCCGACTGCCGCGTCCGCGACCGCTGCCGTCTCTTCGGGGGTGGTCCGCAGTGCGAAGTTCTTGCCAGGCATACCTCGCACCTTAGGGGCAGATCCGCCCCCGCGACAACCAGCGTTGTCGAACACCCTTTACAGTATCTCCGGCCGCCTCTCGCGCGGGCGGCGTATCGGCGGAGGGCAGGGCGGACGGCATGAGCGGGAACACAAAAGCGCGGACAAGGCGCTTTTCCACCTGGACGACGCGGCGGTGGCTGCGCGCCGGGGTGGCGGTGTCGCTGACCGTCCTCACCCTGCTCGGAGTGATGGGCGCCTGGGTCCTGGGGCGGACGGAGTCGATCAGCGACACCCTCGTCAACACGAAGTCCCCGGCCCTGAGCACGTCCTTCCGTCTGGAATCGGCGCTCCTGAACCAGGAGACCGGCATCCGCGGCTACGGCCTCACCGGGACCCCCGACTTCCTGGCCCCCTACCAGCAGGGCCTCACCGATCAGGCGACGCACACCGAGACCCTGACCAGGCTGCTCCAGGGGGACGCGGCCCGGCTGCGAGACCTGACAGCCGTGCAGGACGCGGTGGAGACCTGGCACGAGCGGATCGCCGGGCCGATCGCCTCCTCACCCGCCGGAACGGCCTCTCCCCTGACCGCCGAGCGCGCCGCGGAAGGCAAGGAAACCTTCGACGCCATCCGCGCCGCCCTGTCCAGCCAGCAAGATCGCCTGCGCGCGGACCGGGCCCGGGCAGTTCAAGACCTCTCGGACACGATGGTCCTGCGGAACTGGGTGTTCACCGCGATCGCCCTGGTCATCGCCGCCCTCACCGTGCTGGTCTTCGAAGGGCTGCGCCGCGGCATCACCCGCCCCCTGGAGCAGCTCGGCGCGGACGCCCGCATCATCGCCAACGGCACCTTCGAGCACCCCATCACCTCCACCGGCCCCGCCGACCTGCGCCGCCTCAGCAGCGAGATCGACTTCATGCGCCGCCGCCTCGTACGCGAGCTGGCGTTCACCGAGGAGGCCCGCCAGCGCCTGGACGCGCAGGCGGCCGACCTGCAGCGCTCGAACGCCGAGCTGGAGCAGTTCGCGTACGTCGCCTCCCACGACCTGCAAGAGCCCCTGCGGAAGGTCTCCAGCTTCACGCAGCTCCTCCAGCGCCGCTACGGCGGACAGCTCGACCAGCGTGCCGATCAGTACATCGACTACGCGGTCGACGGCGCGAACCGCATGCAGACGCTCATCAACGACCTCCTCGACTTCTCCCGCGTCGGCCGCGTCCACCACGAGCTCCAGAGCATCGAGCTGGAGACGGTGCTGAACCGGACCTTGTCCTCCCTCAGCGTCAGCATCGAGGAGTCCGGTGCGGAGATCACGCACGACCCGCTGCCGCCCCTGGTCGCCGACCCCACCCAGATGGGCATGCTCTGGCAGAACCTCATCGGCAACGCGATCAAGTTCCATCGTCCCGGCCAGACGCCCAAGGTCCACATCTCGGCCGAGCGCGAGGGCGACCTCTGGCGGTTCGCGGTCACCGACAACGGCATCGGCATCGCCCCCGAGTACGCCGAGAAGGTCTTCGTGATCTTCCAGCGGCTCCACACCAAGGACGCGTACTCCGGCAGCGGGATCGGCCTGGCGATGTGCAAGAAGATCGTCGAGTTCCACGGCGGCACCATCGCCATCGACCCCGACCACCGCGACGGCGCCCGAATCACCTTCACCCTCGCCGACGAGCCCCCCAGGGCCACGGACATCTTCACGATGCCGGAGGCCGTCCGGGACGGCGCGGAGCCCTCAGCATGACCACACCCGCCACCAACAGCCCCGCCGGACCACCGCCGGACCCGCTGTACCGCATCCTGCTCATCGAGGACGACCCCGCGGACGCCCTCCTGGTCGAGGAGATCCTCCACGACACGGGGCTGAGGTTCGAGCTGACCACGCGCACCACCCTCGCGCACGCCCGTGCCGTGATCGCCGGGAGCGAGGTCGACTGCATCCTGCTCGACCTGCACCTGCCCGACGTATCCGGCACCGGCGCCATCGCGGCCGTCCGCGAGCTCGCCCCGCACACCGCGGTCATCGTCCTGACCGGGCTGTCGGAGAAGCAGGCGGGTTCCGAGGCCATGGCCGCCGGCGCCCAGGACTACCTCGTCAAGGGCAGGGTCGAAGCCGAACTGCTGCACCGCACGATCCGCTACGCCGTCTACCGCAGCCGGACCGAACGCGTGGCCGTCGAGGCGGAGAAGGCCCGACTGCGCGTCGCGGAGAACGCACGACTGGAACGGGGCCTGCTGCCCCAGCCCATCCTCGACACCTCCACCGTCACCGTGACCAACCGGTACCTGCCCGGCTCCGAACGCGCCCTCCTCGGCGGCGACTTCGTCGACGTCGTCGAAGGCGACGACGGGAGACTGCACGCGGTCGTCGGCGACGTCAGCGGACACGGCCCCGACGCCGCGGCCGTCGGTGTCTGCCTCCGCATCGCCTGGCGCGCCCTCATCCTGGCCGGACACCGCGGCGCCGACCTCCTGCACCTGATGGAGCGCATCCTGATCGCCGAGCGCGGCAACCTGCCGCTGTTCGCGACCTGCACCCTCCTCACCCTCGACCAGCGGGCCTCCACCGCCACGCTCCACCTCGCCGGCCACCACGAACCCCTCCTCACCACCGCCGAAGGCACCCGCGAGGTAGCGGCGGAACACGGAATAGCTCTCGGCATCGCCCCGAATCTCGGCGCCTGGCCCGCCACCGTCGCCCCGCTGCCCGCCACCGGAGCCCTGACCGTCTACACCGACGGCCTCACCGAGGGCTACAGCGGCACCGGCATCGAACGCCTCGGCGCCGAAGGGCTCCTCGACCTGATCAACAGCCTTCCGCCGGCCGACCCCGGCGCCCACGTCGACCGCCTCATCAAGGAGACCCAAGCCCTGAACGCCGGACGCCACACCGACGACCTCGCCGTCCTCCGCCTCGACTGGGACAACCGGTAGGTACGGATCTGACGCACCAGCCGGCCGCGCGTTCCGCGCCGACGAGGAGTCCGGAGCAGCCGTTTGCGCCTCCGGCTTCGGGCGAGTGATTCGCCCGGCCCCGGCTCCGAGGCAGGGGAGGTGCGCCTGTGTAGTTCGTCAGGGTGGAGAGTTGGCTTGCTGGTGATGCCGGCTGGTGAGGGGATTCAGTGGGGGCATCGGGTGGAAGGCCGAAGGTGCGAGCGGTCGAGAGTGGCGGGACGTCTATGACCTGCTGGAGGCCCGTTCGGCAGCGGCCGAATGCGTGGGTGCGTGACGGCTCGTTGCAGGAGTTGGCGATGCTGGTGTTCTGTCGTAGTGATCCCGGGAGCCCGGGTCGCCCAGGACGGCACCCGTCGGGGGAAGGCCTGAGGCCCGGTGCGCCTCGTCCGCGACGATCAGTCCCATCCCCGAAGGCCGACCGTGTGCGCGCGTTCCAGGATGTCGAGGCCGATGAAGGCGTACGGGCGGGCGAAGACGGTGAGCTTGCCGAGCGGCCGAACCCAGGCAAGCGCGTCCATGTAGGTGGTGTTCGGGAGGGGCGTTTCCTCACCGGGCGGGAGGAGATCCGGATCGCCGCCTGGGTGGCAGACCAGCAGCACGGTCTGTTGGAAGGCCTGATCAGTGACGTTCTTCAGCGAAACGATCGCAGCAGCGTGAACTCGCGAATCTAGAGATGATCATCGCTGAGAGAATGGCCGGACCCGCTGGTCCGTGATGACGAGGCTGCCCATCTTGACTACCGGGTTTCCGTCGACACGGGGTTGAGGAAGAAGAGGCACTGGGCCGTGTTGAATTCGCCTACCTCGGCGGCGAAGCGGAACTTATTGCCTGCGCCGACGGTGGTGGGGATCTTCTTGCCGGTCAGTTTCAGGTCAAAGACGTTGACGTCCTCGTACTTGAAGGCCGGGCCGACTCCCGTGTTCGGTCCCTCGTCGCCTGGGCCCAGGAGGAAGTCGTAGCGGGTGTCGTAGTCACCATGGGGCGCCATGTTTACGATCGACCCATCGAACGCGACCGTCTGGCCCTTGTGTCTGTTCGCGAAGTCCAGGTTCGCCTTGTCGCACGGGTTCGCCTTCAGCAGCGCCGCGAACTCCGGGTTGTTCTGAGGTGTGATCACCTCAGTGGCAGCCGACTTGGCCGCAGTCGGAGTGGACGTAGCGGAAGGCTTTTCGCTCGCAGCGGTCGTCGCCTTTTCTGACTCGCCCTTCTTCTCGCCTCCGTCACTGAGTGCAGAGGCAGCGCCGATGATGATGGCCAGGATCACGAGGACGGCGGCCGCCGTGCCGATCAGGAGCCACGGCTGAGGCTTCTTCGGCCTACGGAAGTTGAGGGTGGAGCGCAGCCTGCCCTGGGCCTGCTCCACGAGCTCCCAGCCGTCCTTCTGCATCTTCGAGATCACCAAGCGGTCGGTGCCGCGAACTGTCCGCACGGTCTTGTACTCGTACTTGATCTCATCGGTCATGCGGCTCCGCGCTCCCCTGAATGAACTGCTCATATCAACGCAGCGCGAGCATAGGGGACTCCGCGAGGAACTCGGCATCACCGACGTCACCCGCAGCCCCGAGCTCGTGATTCGGACCAACGCGCGCTCGGTCGGAGGCAGACGTGAGTCACGGCCGAGACGGCAAGGCCCGCCACCAGTCCGGATCAGGACATCTGCAGCAGCAGAACAACCCAGGGTGACGATCTGATCGGTGGAGGACGTCAACGACCAACCACAATGAGATCTTTGACTACTTCTCGATCCAAAGCTCCTGCTCCTGGGGACAGCTCAGCGTGGTGCTCGGCCTATAGCTGACCGAGGCCGCGGCTGTCGAGATAGTCGATCAGCGCGGCCTCCGTCCGGCGCAACTGGTCGCGGTCATCGGCGGGTAGTGATGCGAGTGCGTCGACCAGGACCCGCTTGCGCGGAACGTGGACCATGTCGCCTGAGTAGATCCGGCATCCCGAGCACCAGGCCAAACCGATGCAGCGCTCGAAGCTGGAGGACTTGGGCGGATGGCAGCGGTACTGGTAGGAGCGGACAGGCTCGTGGCAGACAACGCAGATCCAGCGGTCACCATCGAAGACGGACCAGCCGCTCCCTCTCTTGCGCCAGGACTTCCGGCCGCCGCCCGGTGCTCTTCAAGTCGTCATGGCGATCATTCTGACTCAGGCGACACTCGATTGCCTCTGACTGTCCTCGTGTTTCGAAAGGATGAGGGCACGGTCTAGCGGTCCGGGGTTTCTTCGCCGCCGACCGTCGCGTAGCCGTCGTAGTGGAACAGGCGGTCGATCTCGACGGCTCGGTCGGCGGCGGCCGCGCGCATCCGCGGCAGTGCGGCGACATCTGGGGAAGGATCGGCCGGACGTGCTCCGCGCATGCTGAGCCGGCTCAGATTCTCCTCCGCCGGCCGGGACTGGACGGTCCCCAGCAGGTGTCCGTCCAGCACGGAGGCGGACGCTGAGTCGATCGGCCCAAACCGCGAGGAGGTGGCCACTCAAGCGGTGGCCCGCGACACGGCCCCGTCAGAGGTCAAGGCTCACTACCCAGTAGTCGTACTCCTCTGCGGTGACACCGCAGATGCGGTCGCCGTGCGAAGAGCGGGCGATGAATTCGATGCGCCCCTGGTCATCGACGAGGCGGGATACGTCGGCCGTGTCGGTCAAGCGCACACGGACCCAGCCGACGGCAGAGCTGTCGGTCACGACCGCCGTGAGGAGGAACGTCCCGTCTTCGCCGACCACACCGGCCTGACGGGCATGGTCGAGCCACAGCTGGTGGACCCCTGAGAGCACCCCCTTCAGGGGAAGGGACGCAACGGGCTCCACGCCGAAACCCGCCATCGCGCGCCAGGCGGTTTCGACCGACGGACCGGGTTCGTTGCCCTGGACCGCGTCCACATCGAGGCCGCTGCTTCGAATGAGCTCGAAGAGGTTGTCCGTGCTGGTGGGCACCTATTTCTCCTCGTAAAAGAAGTGGTGGTCTCCGCCGGGCTTGTCGATGGCCGGTAGCGCTCCATTGTCCCGTAGCCGTCGACGGTGTTGTCCCAACCGAAATTCACTCCGGACCGCGACTGGTCCTCGAGCGTGCTTCCCTTCGGTCCTCCCGCGTGGACTCGACGACGATGAGAGGGAGTCGTGCCGTTGCGGTTTTCCAGCTGGGCGATGGGCGCGATGCCGTCGGCGTCCGGGTCACCGCCTGGCGGGGTGAGGGATGACCAGGCCGTCCTCGTTGACCAGCACGCTCCGATCATCGATGCCCAGGTCGGACCGAACCAACGGCCGCTGGCGTACCCCGACTCCGCGCACCGGGTGATATCGGTCTGCGGAGGGAACATCCGGCCCGAGGCCTAGGCCGACGGAGCCGGTGCCGTCGCACCGCTTCTCACCGTCGGGCCGTTCGCCCTTGTGCGGACCGTCCGCATCGTTGCCTGCCCGGCCCCGGCCCTCACCCCGGTGCTCGCCGGACGAAGGGGAAGTGCCCCGGACGTTGTCCGGGGCGCTCTCGCTGGGCGGAGGCTCGGCGGTTCGTCAGGCGAGGACGTTGACGGCCCGGGCGATGACCAGTCCCAGGATGACGAGCGAGACGATGGACTGGAGGGTCATGACGCTCTTGGCCCAGGGGGTGAGTGGCATGACGTCGGTAGGGCTGAAGGCCGTGGAATTGGTGAATCCGAGGTAGAGGTAGTCGATGTAGCGGGGACGCCAGTGCGAGGCGTTCAGTTCGGGGCTGAGATGTTGGGGAAAGGCGAGTGCGGGAGTGGCGGGCATGTGGTGGGCCCGGGCGGCCGGCCCGCCACTGTCCAGTTCGAAGTACAGCAGGGAGAACGTGATGACGGTGGAGGCCCAGACGCTGCCCCCGACCAGCAGGAGGGTCGTGGCCGAGTTGGTCTCGCTCCCGCCGTGGATGAGGTCGTCGATGAGCCGGATGGTTGACCAAATGGCGCCGCACGCCATCACGCTGACCAGGGCGATCGACACCCCGCGCAAGGCCGCCGAGCGCCGGCTGATCCGAACGGGGTCGCCCGAGATCAGCGCCACCAGGAGGAGGCCTTCCGCGAGGGGGAGCGCCCATCGGGGTCCCAAGCGCAAGTCGTCGGGCAAGAGCAAGGTCAGCACCGCCGAAGCGATGACCGCTCCGGCCATCGGCCAGCGGGTCTCGGCGCGCACCGCGGGCTGTGACTCCGGCTCGTGCGGATGGCTCGTACGGTTCGTAGCGGATGAGTCGTTTCCGGTCACGGCCGTCTGCTGCCCGGGCTCAGACCGCGACGTCCGTCACGGTCACCCGACGTCCGGGGCTGTGCGCGACGAGTGCTCGGTCCGCGTGGGTGGAGGCGGGGGTGTCGTGCAGCGGGAGACGCTCGGCGACGGTCGCCCCTGATGTCGCGCTCATCTGCGGCTCCTCGTAGGTGAAGGCGTGCGACCGTTCCCCGCTCGCTGCGCTGGGATCTTGGACGCCAGGCTAGTCTGCGGGGAAAACGGCGAGGTGACCGACACGCTCCGCATTCGCATCCACATGCCTGGCGGACGAAGCCGCGCCCGCCCACGACGATCGGCAAGATCGAACGGTTCCACAGGGCGCTGCGCAAGGAGCTCTTGAACCGCCCCTGGACCCGTCAGGTTGTTGAAGGACGTCGCGCCGCCGGAGAACGGCTTGGTCTCGTCGGCAGCGGTGGTGACGGCGCAGAAGCGGACGGGCGGGGGGACACCCGGCCTGCTGATCCGCGCTTCCGTGATGGCCTCGCCCGGGAGGCCCAGGCCTCGTCCGGCCGATCACGTCCGGAGCCGGCTGTGGGTGCCGTGTCGGTGGCTTGTCGGCGAGGTCCGGCAGTCTTCCAGAGACGGCCGGCCAGAGCTCACTGGGCGGCCCCGATCGCGAGGAGCCACCATGCGCATACCCGTCACGATCATCGGCGCGGGACTCGGCGGACTCACGCTGGCCCGCGTCCTGCACGTCCACGAAATCCCGGTCACGGTCTACGAGGCGGAGTCCTCCCCGACGGTACGCACGCAGGGCGGAATGCTCGACATCCACGACTACAACGGGCAGCTCGCCCTCAAGACGGCCGGTTTGACGGACGAGTTCCACGCCATCGTCATGGAGGGCCGCGAAGCACTGCGGATCCTCGATCGGGACGGGACCGTCCTGCTCGACAAGGCCGACGACGGCAGGGGCGGACGCCCCGAGGTGCAGCGCGGCGAACTGCGACAGATCCTGCTCGACTCGCTCCCGGCCGGCACCGTCCGGTGGGGCCACAAGGTCAGCAGCACCCGCGCCCTCGGCGAGGGCCGCCACGAGGTGACGTTCGCCGACGGCAGCACCGTCGTCACCAGCCTGCTGGTCGGCGCGGACGGCGCATGGTCGCGGGTCCGGCCGCTGCTCAGCACCGCCACGCCCGAATACGCCGGCACGTCGTCCGTCGAGACGTACCTGTTCGACGCGGACACCCGGCACCCCGCTGCCGCGAAGACGGTCGGCGGCGGGATGCTGATGGTGCCCGCGCCGGGCAAGGAGATCTTCACTCACCGGGAAAGCGGCGACACCCTTCACACGTACGTGATGCTGGCCAGGCCGCAGGACTGGTTCGCCGACATCGACTTCACCGATCCCGCCGCGGCCGCCGCGCGCATCGCGCGGGAATTCGACGGCTGGGCACCGGAACTCACCGCCCTGATCACCGACGGCGACACCGCGCCGGTCCTGCGCCACCAGTACGCCCTGCCCGCCGGGCACCGGTGGGACCGCGTGCCGGGGGTGACCCTGATCGGCGACGCCGCCCACCTCTCGCCCCCGAACGGCGAGGGCGCCAACCTCGCCATGCTCGACGGCGCCGAACTCGGCCAGGCCCTCGCCGCGCACCCCGACGACATCGAGGCCGCGCTCACCGAGTACGAGCAGGCGATGTTCCCTCGCAGCGCCGAAGCCGCCACTTCTGAAGGTGGCGGGGCTGTGGGGATCGACACCGAGCACAACACGGCCCAGGCCCTGACCGACATGATCACCAAGAAGGCCGATGAAGCCGCGCAGGCTGAAAGCCCTTCCACCGTCCCCCGGTAGGCGAACGCCGCACGCCGGCGCCCCGGCTCGCTTGCCGGTTGACCGCACCACGTCCACTGCGATGCACTACGGGCGGGGGAGCGGCGTGTGGCACCGCCGCAAGCGCCATCGCCCGCGTACGGTCCCGACCGGCCGGGCCGTTTCGGCTCCGTCCGTCCTGCCGACGCATTCCGGTCGGCCGTCCCACCGATGTGGGCACGGCCCCTTGCGACGATGATGTACAAGGCTCGGACAGGCCATTCACCGCTGTCCACCGGTCGGTTGACAGCCGGGTCCGTCGGTCGGTTGTCCCGGTCCTCGCTTCCGCTCCCTAGCGTTGAGGGTGGAAGGTGCGGGAGAGCCGTAGGGCGCCTCCGTACTCATCGAGATGAGGGGTGACTCGCCCATGAGCCCGTTCTTGACCGCATTGATCGCCAGCGGGGTGATCCTGATCATCATCCTGTCCACCGACCTGGGGACCCGCAAAATCACCAACATGCGGTTGCTGCGCTCGATCATCGCTGTCGTGATCGTGATCGCGCTCTTCGTCCGCACGCTCCCACTGGGCGGGAACGACCCCTGGCTCCAGCTGGCGGGCATCGGCACGGGAGCCGTCTGTGGCCTGCTCGCCGCGGCCCTGCTGCCCGCCCACCGGGGTACCGACGGCGAGGTCTACACCAAGGGCGGCATCGCCTATGCGATCGTCTGGACCTTGATGTCCGCCTCCCGCGTGCTCTTCGCCTACGGTTCCGAGCACTGGTTCACCAAGGACGTGATCCTGTTCAGCATCAACAACAAGCTGAGCGGCCAAGACGTCTACTCGAACGCCTTCGTCTTCATGGCCCTGGCCGCGGTCCTCGCACGCACGGCTGTTCTGCTCGTCAAGCGCCGCCGGCTGGGCGGAGCCCAGGCTCCGACGGCTGACACCCTCGTACGCTCCTCATGACGTCCTCGGCCTTCGGGACGTACGGGTCCGGCAACCGTTCACTTCGCCGGCCGGCCCGCCGATGAGCAGGCCGCTCTGATACCGGACGCGCTCAGGTCCTGCGGCGACCCCGCCGCCTGAGCGCTCCGGCCGGCGCCGGCACACACCGGGACAAGCCGAGACCGTCCTGTGCGTCAAACGCTCCTGAACCCGCCGGCCGGCCGATCTCCACCCCCGTCTCCACCCTGGGGTCCAGGTGTCGCGAGCCGCGCCGCAGCAGTCTGGAGGGCATGACAGCAACCGAGTGGATCACTGACATCGCCCTCATTCTGATCGTCTTCCGGCAGCTGCGGGAAGGCCGGCTCGACCGCAAGACCTTCCTGCTCCCGCTGGGGATCGTGGCCTTCGTGGCGTACACGTACCTGGACTCCGTCCCCACCGAGGGCAACGACCTCGTCCTGATCGCGGCCCTGACCGCCGTGGGCGCCGCACTCGGCGTCGCCGGGGGTGTCTACACCCGCATCCGCGCCCTCGACGGCCACCTCCTGATCAAGGCGGGAGCCGTATCGGCGGTCCTGTGGATCGTGGGCATGGGAGCGCGGATGGGCTTCCAGACGTGGGTCGAGCACGGTGGTGGCGCCGAGCCCGTGGCCCGGTTCAGCCTCGCGCACCACATCACCAGCCAGCAGGCATGGGTCACGGCCTTCGTGCTGATGGCCCTCACCGAAGTCGTCACCCGGGTGGCCACGATCTTCATCCGCAGTCGCGGCCACAGGCTCGCCGGGGCCCGCCCTGCCGCCGCCCTCGGCCGTACGGCCTGACCGTGCCGTATCTTCGGCCCGTGCCCGCAGACCAGAGCGCCCCGTCCCCCGGGACGGACACCGGACAGGCGACGGGAGAGCGTCCCGTCCCCGAGCAGGACCCGCGCGTGCAGTGGGCGGCGACGCTCGCGGTCATCGTCGCGGGAGCCCTGACGATCCGGCCCATGGGTCTCAGTGGCCAGGGTCTGGCCGTGGCCGTGCTCTTCGTGGTCAACGCCGCGTCCCTCCTGGCCCGCCGGCTGCCCGAGCACAGGGTCCCGCCGCGCCTCGCCCTCGTCTGGCTCACGCTCGGCGTCGTCGCGGCGGCCGCCCTGATCGGCGTCAGCAACAGCGGAACGAGCTACCTCTTCGCCTTCTTCCTCGCCGGCCACATCGGATACCGCCTGGAGACCAGGCCGGCCCTGGTCCTCGCCGGGGTGTGCAGCCTGCTCTGCGGCGCCGTCCTCTACCTGCGTCTCGGGCCGGAGCAGGACCCGCTGGCGTGGACGCTGGGGCTCGCCACCGGCATCCCGGTCCTGATCGGCATCGTCAACCGGACGCAGCGCCGGGCCGTGCGGGCGGCGATCGAGGCGGCGGAGTCGGCCGAACGCGCCGCCCGAGCCGAGGCCCGCACTGCCGTACTGACCGAGCGCGGCCGGATCGCCCGGGACGTGCACGACGTACTGGCGCACTCGCTCGCCGGGATCAACATGCAGCTGGAACTGGCGGACGCGCTGATCGCCGCCGGTGACATGAACAAGGTGCGAGAGGCGCATGAGAAGGCCCACGACCTGGTCAAGGAGAGCCTGAAGCAGGCGCAGTGGACCGTGCACGCGCTCCGCGAGGACACCCTGCCGCTGCCGGAGAGCCTGGCGGCGATGCTCGCGTCCTCGGGCCACCGGGACGCGCTCACCGTCACCGGGACCGAACGCGACCTGCCGGCGAAGGCGGTCCAGAACCTGCTGCGGATCGCTCAGGAGGCCTTGACCAACGCCGCCCGGCACGCGCCCGGGGGAGCCGTCGACGTGGAGCTGACCTTCGCCGCGGCATCGACCACACTGAGGATCAGGAACCGTCCCGCCACCGGTGAGGTGGGCGCGGGCGCCGGCAGTGGGATGGGGCTGATCGGTATGCGCGAACGCGTCGCCCTGCTGGGCGGAACGCTCACCGCGGGCCCGGTCGCCGAGGGCCCGCACCGGGGGGACTGGCAAGTGGAGGTAGTGATTCCGCAATGACCGAACCAGCAGCAGAGTCAAAGCGGTTGAGGGTGGTCGTCGCAGACGACCAGGCCGCCGTCCGGGAGCCCCTCGCCGCGGTGCTCGCCCTGACCGAGGATCTCGACATCGTCGCGGCCGCCGCCGACGGTACCGAGGTGCTGGCCGCCGTCGCGGCCGGCCCCGTGGACGTGGTGCTGATGGACCTGAGGATGCCGGTGATGGACGGCACCGAGACGACGCGCCGACTGGCCGAGGAGCACCCGGAGGTGGCGGTGGTCGTCCTGACCACCTTCGCCGACGACGACTCCATCCTGGGCGCCCTGGGCGCGGGAGCCCGCGGCTACCTGACCAAGAACGCGGGACGCCAGGACATCGCCCGCGCGATCCGGGCCGCGGCCGCCGGCCAGTCCGTCCTGGACCGCGAGGTCCAAGACCGCCTGCTCGCCACCGTCAGGACCACGGCGCCCGCGCCTGCCCGACCCCTGCCCGAGGACCTCACACCCCGCGAACGCGAGGTCCTCGCACTGATCGGCCAGGGCCTGCCCAACCGGGCCATCGCCCAACGGCTCTTCGTCAGCGAGGCCACGGTCAAGACGCACATCAACAACCTGTTCGCCAAGGCGGGGATCCGCGACCGCGCGGACGCCGTCCGCCGCGCCATCGCCGCGGGCCTCGCCTGACCCCCGCCCTGCCCCCGCCGTCCAGCCCAGGCCGGCCCTACTCTCAGGCGCGTACCCGCCCGCTGTCCGCCGGCCGCGAAGGGCCCGCCTCCCGGGGCCAGCCCGGGGGGCCGGCTCACGCTTGTCGACCAGGCAGCGGATCGCGTCCGGCATCCCGCGGTGTCAGTACGCCTCCGGCTGCCCTCCCCGCCCCCGAAGCCAGCCCGGCACCGGAAGCAGCCGCCGCACCACCGCCCACTCCGCGTCCGACACATCCGTCGGAGCGCGGAGCTCGCGCACCCCGTGGTCAAGAGGGACCAAGGCAACTCCATCCGCGTGATGCCGTAGAACTGCGTCAACAGGGCCTCCTGAAAGCTCGCTGGCGTAGACACCTCTTGAGCTACCAAGAAGCGCCCTACTCTCAGGCGCGTACCGCCTGAGAGGTCATCGGGCCGCAGCCGACCCGGATCCCGCTGCCGCGCCGGCTATCAGGCGGTGGTGGGGGTGAGCGGAGCCCTGTTGATCGCCGAAAGCGGTCCGTTCACGGCAAAGATCCGGCCACGGATATATGTGATGCCCCAGGACTGCAGCCGTTCGGTGTGCTTGGCCAGGTACTTCTCCGCAGTGGCCTCGGAATCGAAGAGATAGATGCCGCCCGCTTCGCCGGCTTCGCTGTTCTCGGTCCAGATCTTCCAGATCATCCCCGGCTCGTGGTTGATGCTCTCGGCCAGTTGCCGGTACTCAGTCGCCATCTGTTCTCCGAAGTGGCCGTTGCTCGGGAAGTCGACCTGGAGGAGGTACGTCGTCGTCATGTCCGTTCCTTCGTGCCGTGTCGTGCTTGTGTTCGTCAGGGCGGAGCGCCGACGCGGTGCGAACAACCGTGGGGTTGCGGACGAAATTCCGACGTCACCCGTGTGCAACGGGCTGATGAGAGCGTCACTTTTGCGGAGATGGTTAAGCTCCTGACTTGCCGAGGTCCACCCCCGTAGTCAGCGCCGAAGGACCGGATCGGCCCTCCTCGGACGGCTGCCGCACGGTTCTCGTAGCAGCCTGCAGCCGAGCAGCGTACGAGCAGCCGGTGCGCGCCGGTGATGGCGACCTGCAGCGCGTCGGAACGACAACAGTCACTCACCCTCGAAACCTCAGCCTCGCCTTGAAACTTCGAAGTCTGCGCGAGATCCACCACGCCATTCCGAGGCGCAGCCGTGCGGTTCAGCGCCAGTGGTTGGTGTCCACGATCTTGCCCGTCTCCAGGTCGATGCGCCCCTGGAAGTCGCCAGCGTTGCGCGTGACCATGATCAGAAGCGGCCGACCGCCCTCCGGGAACGCGTCGTAGAAGCCGTGCACATCGCTCGGCTCCGGCAGCAGGCCGCGCGGCGGGTGCAGCCGGAACTGCTCCGTGCCGTCGGACCGGTAGACCACCGCGTTGTCCGACGGCGTGAAGGGGGTGCCGTTGACCGCTTCCACCACCAGCACCAGCACTTCGTCGTACTCCCGCCACGCCACGACGGACTGCGGCGGCTGCTCGTACTGCTTCTCGACGCCGCCGGCGGGGCTGCTCCACCGGACGGTGGTCTCGCCCCGGGTCCAGGCGATCTGGACGCCGGGAACTTCTTCGGTCACGTGGGAATCTCCGTGGACGGGCCAACTGGAAGCAATCGGGCTCAGCCTGATCGTTTCATGATCTCGGTGACCGCCCTGTCTGCACGGCCGCCGACGCGAGGGACTCAGGTCTGCTGGCGGCCGCGGGACCCCCTGCTGGCCAAAACGGGTGTGCGGGTTCTCCCGGTGGGCGTCTAGAGTCTGCGGGTCAATCAGGGGGGAACCTTCATACAGGTCAGGTATGTCAGACGGGCGGCTGCCGTAGTGGTGTGTGGCGCGCTCGCGGTGGCGGCGGCCGGCTGCGGGCGTGGGCCGGCGGCGTCGTCACAGCACAGTGCCGCGCCGCGCCCGTTCCGTACGCGGGGATCACGGAGCTGCCTGAGGCGCTGGCTTCGGACGGTACGAGATCACGGTGGGGGATCCGCAGGCGAAGACGGTCGTCCGCGTGTACGAGGAACCGCGGTGCCCGGTGGTCGCGGAGTTCGAGGCGACCGGTGCCAAGGCGATCCGCGCTGGCGCCCCCGCCATCACCATCGACGCCAAGATGGTCAGTGAGAAGATCTACGGACCGAGGCTGGGAGCGGGGGCTTTCCGTGTTCCCGTACCCTGCGGCGTCCGGATGCGGGATGCTGCCTTTATGGAGGAGAGGCCTTGCCGGCCGTGCGGTGGTCTTCGGGTCACTGAGCACACGGAGCATGCCGTCGAGACGGACGAAAGCGGCAACCAGCGGTCCGTGATCCGCCAGTGGACGGGGCCGTGTGGCGCGTGCGGCGGGAGCGGTGTCACTTACCAGTAGGAGGAGAGTATGCGGACGGTCTTTGTCTGTCTGGGGTGTGCCGTGCAGTATCTGCCGCCGGAGTCGATGACGTATCCGGAGGCGGCTGTTGAGGCTAGTGAGGTGCACTGCTCACTGCCGGCCTGCCGGAGCAGCGCGCAGGAGTCGGTGCGGGTGATGGGCGTGCCCCAGGAGGTCGCCGCCCAGTGGGCCCGGCGCGCGGCGGGGCTGGACGGTCCGGTGCGGCGTCCTCGGCCCGGCCGCCGGGCGCGGGGAGGCCGGGCGGCATCGGCACCCGCCGCAGCCCGCAACCGACTCGGATAGCCCAGTCATGACCTCATCAACGTGACGGAAGCCTGACCGAGTTGAGGCGTCCGCGCCTGACGCTCGTCGGCCCCTTCGAGGTCCGGCGCCGGGCGGTGGGCCGTCAGTGGGCGGCGAGGAGGCCGGTCACCAGCGCTCGGAGCCCGTCCAGGTAGGTGTCCTCGCCGGTAAGAGGCGTCCAGCGGTCCGCCACCTGCGCCAACCGGGGGACTTCGGCCGGGTCGAGATTGCCGAAGACCTGCTCCCGGTAGGTCGTACGGTCGTCGTCCGCCCGCCGCCGGGCCGCTGTCGCGCGTACGACGATCTCTCCAGCGGTGTAGTACCAGATCGCGCGGTAACCGTGCACGGCCCGCTCGGGGGACAGCCCGCATTCCACCAGGCCGTCGACGATCTGCTCGACGAACCACAGCGCCGACGCTGACATCAGGTCATCGGCGGTCAGCACCTCCACGATCCAGGGACAGGCCGCGAGCGCTTCGTGGATCGCGGCGGCGGCGGCGACGATTCGCTCGCGAGGATGGGCGGCCGGTTCGGGTCGGCGCAGCGCCCGCGCGGCGTAGTCGTCCAGCAGCAGGACGAGCAGTTCTTCCTTGTTGCGGACGTGGTGGTAGAGCGCCATCGGCGTGCTGCCGACCTCCGCGGCCAGCCGCCGCATCGTCAGCCGGTCCACACCTTCCTCGGTCACGATCCGGCGGGCCGTCCCGATGACCTCCTCGCGGGAGATGCGGGGAGGTCGGCCGGGGGACTTGCGCGGTGCGGACGGCTGCGGTGCGGACGGCTGGGGCATGGCCCCCATCATTCCCCAGGTATCGACATCGGTGATCCCTGACGCTAGTTTCTATACATGTATAGAAACTTAGCCGGGCGACCCGGAGCGGTGCTGGCGGCCGCCGCCGTCGCCCAGTTCGTCTTCGCCCTGGACATGTCGGTGGTCAACGTCGCACTGCCCGCGATCCGCACCGCGTTGGGATTCGCACCGCTCGATCTGTCGTGGGTCGTGCACATCTACGCGCTCACCTTCGGCGGACTCCTGCTACTGGGCGGCCGCGCTTGCGACCTGTACGGTCACCGCCGCCTGCTCGTGGGCGGCCTGGCCGTCTTCGGGCTGTGCTCGCTGGCTGGCGGGCTGGCCCAGGCACCCTGGCAACTGATCGCGGCCCGTGCCGGCCAGGGGCTGGGCGCAGCCGCGGCCGCCCCAGCCGCACTCGGGATGCTCACGACCGCCTTCCCCGAGGGCCCTCGGCGTGTCAGGGCGCTCGGGGTGTGGAGCGCGGTGAACGCCGCAGGAGGAGCACTGGGGGTGATGGCAGGCGGCCTGCTGACCGAGTACGTCGATTGGCGCTGGGTGATGCTCGTCAACCTGCCCATCGTGGCGGCGGCCCTCGCGCTGGTTCTGGCAGGCGTGCCGGCCGGAGGGCCGCCCGACCGGCGCGAGAGGCCGGACGTGCTCGGCGCGGTCCTGGCGACCGGGGGAGTCGGGCTGCTGGTGTTCGGCGTCGTCCGCACCGACACCCGGGGATGGGGATCCCCGGCCACGGTGGCGACCCTCGCCGCGGCGGCCGCGCTCCTGGCCGCCTTCACCTACGCCGAATCCAGGGCCTCCGCGCCACTGCTGCGCCTCGGCCTGCTGCGCAGTCGCTGGGTGGCGGGCGCCAACGTGCTGGTGTTCCTGGCCGCGGCCGGGCAGTTCGCGGCGTTCTACTTCGTGTCCCTGTACATGCAGCAGGTCCTGGGCATGGGTGCCGCGGCGACCGGTACCGCCTTCCTGCCGTTCTCCGTGAGCCTGGTCGCGGGCACCGTCATCGCGACCCGCGTCACCGCGACACGGACCCCCCGAGCGGCCCTGGTGCCCGGCGCTCTGCTGGCCGCCGCGGGCCTGGCCTGGTGCGCCTGCATCAGCCCTCATGGCGGCTTCCTCACCGACGTGCTCGGCCCCTGCGCCCTCACCGGCGTCGGCGTCGGGCTGGTGATCGCCCCGGTCGCCGCCGCCGCGACCACCGGCGTCGCTTCCCGCGAGGCCGGCACGGCCTCCGGCCTCTTCAACAGCTCCCGTCAACTCGGCGGCTGCGTCGGCCTGGCCGCCCTGGCCACCGTCGCCGCACTCCGCACCGGCCCGGCCACCGACCCCGCCGCGCTCAACGCCGGCTATGCCCTGAGCCTCGCCGTCGCCGCCGGCCTCTTCGTCATCGCGGCAGTGGTGGCGATCGTCGTACTGCCACGCCATCGTGCCGCCGCCCTGCCTGCCCTGCCTGCCCCGCGACCCGCTGCACCCGCCGCACCCGCAAAGAACCGACTGGAAGGAACACCGTCATGACGACGCCCGTCATCGACCTCTTCGCCTCAGCGCTGCAGTTCCGCCCCGACGGCGATGTCCGAGTCGCCGAACGACGGATGACGAGCAGCGACTCCGGCGCCTGGCAGATCGCGACGTTCCACGTGGAGACCGACACCGAGGTGCACGCGGACCACTGGGAGATGCACCCGGAGGCGGAAGAGGCGGTGTGCTGCCTGACCGGTGGCGTCCGCCTCTACTTCCGTCCCACCACGCCCGGCGGCGCCGAGGACATGGTGCAGCTGAGCGCGGGAACTGCCGTGATCGTCCCGCGCGGCCGCTGGCACCGCCTGGAGCTGAACGCCCCCAGCGACCTGATGTCGATCACCCTTCGCCACGGCACCCGCCTCGAAAGGCGCACCCGCACCCACTGAACGGAGGAGGCCGGAGGCAGCGGCGCTCCGGAGGGGCGGCCCCTGCCCGGGAGGAGATGCCGTCACCGGTCGCCGGGTGCTGCCATCGCCGCCGCACGGGGCACGCCCGGCCCGCTGTCCGGGCCCCCGCCGATCGGGCTCGAACTGATCGGGCCACCGCCGATTGGGCCCCCGTTGATCGGGCAATGGCACCCTGTCCGCAGCCCCGCGGTCCGGTCAGTCGGTCCGCCTCCACGGGTCCCGGGCCCGAGTCCGCGGTGTGCTCGGGCGGGTAAGCTGGTCGAGGGGCCGGAAGGCCGGAAGGGGGCGAGGTGAGAGCCGCACGCGCGTTGGCGACACTGGACGAGGTCGAGCTCGGTGACCACGTCTGCTGGCGGATGGACCCGTCCGGGACCTTCCTCGCGGACGCGCGCGCGTACGTGGCCGACGGGGCCCTCTACGGGGACAAGCTCGTGTTCGTCGCCCCCACCCGCAACGCCTCCGGTCTGCCGCGGGCCGTGCCCGAGGGCCTGCCCCCGGCCTCGGTGGTTCTGGACCTGCCGGATTCCGCGAACACCGAATCGGTCCTGGCCGCCGTGCGCCGGGAAGCCCGTACCGCCGCCCGCCAGGGCTTCCGTTCGGTCCGCGTGCTCACCGAGCGGATCCCCGCGACCGCGCCCGGCGAGGCCGAGGAACTGCTGGCCCAGGAACTGAAACTCGACGAGTTCGCCTCGGAGAGCGGCGCCATCGTGGTGTGCGCCTTCCGGCCGTCGCTGTGGGACGCGCCGACGCTTGAGCGGGCGGCATGTATGCATCCGCAGGAAACGGGCACGAGGGCACCACGTCCGGCCTTTCGGATGTTCAGTACCGGCACTGACAGGTGGAGCGTTGACGGAGTGATCGACTCGGAGTGCGCCTCGGCGTTCAACGCGGCTCTACGGGCCGCCATGGGCCACGCCGCCAAGGTGCGGCTGCGGTTCGACACCCTGGAGATGATCGACGCCGCCGGTATGCACGCGCTCGTCGACGCCGCCCGTCACCTGCCCGATCGTCGGATCCACATCGAGGGAGCCAACGACACCGTCCGCCTGTGCTGGGAACTCGCGGGCTACGCGAACGACGGCGTACCGGTGGTGATGGCCGCATGACCGAGACCGTGCCCTCGAAGGCACCCGGCGGGCCCGAGAGCCCCTTCCGCCACGAGCTGTACCCCTACCGGGGCGACGCGCAGTTCCTGTCCGGGACGCTGGGCTTCATCCAGGAGGCCCTGGAGGGCGGCGAGGCGGTGGTCGTCGCCGTGCCCTCGGACAAGACCTCGCTGCTGCGCGCCGAACTCTCCGACGAGCCCGCGGTCGCCTTCGTCGACTTGACGACGGCGGGCCCGAACCCCGGCCGGCTCGTCGCCGCGTGGTCGGCCTGGATGAAGGAGCGGGGCGAGGGCGACCGCCCTGTACGCGGTATCGGCGAAACCGCCTGGCGCCAGGCGCGCAGCGCCGCCCACCTCTCCGAACTGCGTTACCACGAATGGCTGTTGAACCGGGCCTTCGCCCACAGCCCCACCTGGTCGATGCTGTGCCCCTACGACGCGGCCGATGAGGACCAGGACGCTCTGCGGTCGCTGTCGCGCTGCCACCCCCTGATCCGCCGGGACGGGCAGCACGCGACCAACGAGGAGTACCTCGGCGGGAACGAGTACGCCTTCGACGCCCTGTCCGCCCCCTGTGACCCGTTCCAGGAACTGAGCTTCACGCAAGGCGACCTGGCCGCGATCCGCGCGAAGGTCTCCCAGTGCGCCTCCGACGCGGGCGTCCCCGAGACCAAGTTGCCGAGGCTCGCCGTCGCCGTCACGGAGATCGCGACGAACAGCATCCGGCACGCCGGGGGCCAAGGCACTCTGCGCACCTGGACCCAGGACGCGACGTTCCTGTGTGAGTTCCGCGACTCGGGGTTCATCGCCGACGCGATGGCGGGCCGTAGCCGCCCCGACACCCACCAGATCGGCGGCCGGGGCCTCTGGCTCGCGCACCAGCTCTGCGACCTCGTCGAGATCCGTTCCACCCGCGACCAGGGAACGACGGTCCGCCTGCACATGGACGTACCCCGCTAGCCAAAGCCACACCGGGCGCGTCGTGTTCGTCGTCGTGTTCGGAGTTCGGCTCCCGGCGCCCCGAGACGCCGCGCGCCACCAGCGTCGTCGTCCTCTACAACACCCGCAGCCGTCACGGGCCGCGTCATGCCGCTTCCGGGGTGAAGGGACACAACGCGTCGGCCCCGGCACGCACCACGCCGTAGCTGCTCTCGGGCACCTCGTGCCAGGCACCCGGCAGATCGCCGAGGGGTTCGGACACCACCAGGCGGGTTTCGTCCGACACCTCCTGGAGGAAGAGCACATCGGGGTGCAGCTTGCGCAGCGAGTCCACCCGGCTGCTGTAGAAGAGCGACCGTGAGGTGCCCTGGCTGGAATACCGGAAGGCCCACAGGGTCGTCCCGTCGGTGACGGCGACCGTCATCTGCATCGGGTACTCCACGCCGTGCTCGCGGCCGACGCGCTCCACCAACCCCACCATCCTCGCGACCGCGGCCGGCGGGTCCTCCTCCAGGCCGAAGGTGAGCGCGAGGTAGAACATGACCTCCGAGTCAGTCGTCCCCTCGATCTCGGAGTACAGCGCGGGGTCCACGAGCATCGTGAGGTCCCGCCGCATGGGGTGGAAGCCGGAGATGGCGCCGTTGTGCATCCACATCCAGCGGCCGTGCCGGAACGGATGACAGTTCGTCTGCTGCACCGCCGTACCCGTCGACGCCCGGATGTGGGCGAAGAACAGCGGAGAGGTCACGTGGTCCGCGAGCTCCCTCAGGTTGCGGTTGTTCCAGGCTGGGCCGACGTCCCGCATGAGCGCGGGGGTGCCGTCACTGCCCTCCGGGTACCACCCGACACCGAACCCGTCGCCGTTCGTCGTCTCGACACCCAACTTGGAGTGCAGGCTCTGATCGATCAGCGAGTGGGCCGGTTTGTAGAGGATGGTGTCGAGCAGCAGGGGCGTTCCCGAGTAAGCGAGCCATCGGCACATGAGCGATCACCTGTGTTCCTGCCTGCACCCGCAGGGATCCCGCGGTGCCCCCTCGCCCCGGCTGCAATGAGAGCGCCGAGGGCGGAGGGCAGAGCGCCGCTTCGAGCGCGTGGTGACGACGCGGTGTCCGCTGCTCGGGTGCTCTCATCCGGCCAGTCTCATTTTCGCCGCCCTCGCCGTGCATCGCCATGCGGGCGCCCACCGTCTCGATGGCACCGCTGTGGCGCGGGGCAATGGAGCCGACCGAGCGTTCCGCTCCGTAGCGGCCCGCACCCGGATGGTCACGACGGGTTCGAGCTAGAGGTCGAAGAGGAGTGTTTGCTGGTGGATCCGGCAACATGTCCGTCTCATCCAGCGCCGCGGCGAAGCCGCCACCGAGGCAGCCGCCCCGCACGGGCCCGGGCCGAGCGCGCCCAGCGGTCCGGGGCGGCGGTCTTGTTTCCGCCTGGCTCCTCAGTAGCGACTCGGGAGCGGCCGACCGGCGGCGATCCGGCGTGGACGGCTTCCATGCTGTCCCGCCCGGGCCAGGCAGTCGCCGGTTGTCGGCTCTTACGGCAGGGGGAGGTTCTCTCATGCCGAATACGAGCCCTTCAAGCGGGCCCGGCCCGCGCCCCGTGTAAGGATGGCCCCATGGCTGCATCGACCGTGTTGTCGCTCCTCCGGAACCGCACCGACGGATCGTTCCTCTCGCTCTGGTCGAAGGATTCGGTCCTGTCCATCGGATCGGTCGGCTCCGTGCTGTCCATCGGTTCCGTCGGCTCGGCCCTCTCCATCGGCTCGGTCGGCAGTGTCCTGTCGGCCGCCTCGATCGGGTCGTCCCTCTCGCTCGTCTCGGCCGGCTCCTGGCTGAGCACGGGCTCGGTTCTGTCCGCCCAGTCCCGCTGGTCCGTACTCTCCTGGCGGTCCCGCGGCGGCTTCATGGCCGTCGGGGCCCTGACCGTGACCGCCGGCGCGGCAGCCGTCCTCGTACACGACCGCCTCACCCACACGCGGCCTTAGCCGTCTGCCTGGTCCTCCAGGAGGTGCTCCAGGAGGACCCCCCGCTGGGGCCCGCCGCCCGCCGCCCGCCGCCCGCCGCCCGCCGACCTGGCGGACGGCTCTGAGCGGCCGGCCGCCGGGTCGACCGTGATGCAGCTCACCCTGCCCGGAGCGATGACTTTGCCGGTTGCCGTCGGTCGGATGAGTGATGACATCCACGCGAGGAAGGCCCGGTCATGTCCGACGTACTCAACGCGCCCACTCACGCCGCCTCTGCCGCGCCGGCTTCGTGCCTTGCCGCGCGGTTGGCTCTGGTCTGCGGTATGACGGCGGGCCCGCTGTTCCTCGGGGCCGGCACGGTCCAGGCCGTTACGCGCGACCGCGGGGGGCGGGTCTCGGCTTGCTCTGGCTGACCGCCGTGATGGTCCGCCTGGCCACCACCTCGACGAGCCGCTAATCCGTGGACGTCAGGTGCCCCGAGGGGCGCCATTGGCGACATCAAGATCATCTACATGGAAACAGAGGAACCCATGGCAACTGCAGTGAACGGTCCTGCCAGCTACTTCCCCTCCATCGAGAAGAAGTACGGCCGCCCGATCGCCGAGTGGAAGGAGCTCATCCGCACCTCCTCCCTCACCAAACACATGGAGCTCGTCAGCTGGCTCAAGTCCGAGCACGGCCTGGGCCACGGCCACGCCAACGCCCTCGTCGCCCATACCCTCGCCGAGAAAGCCGACGGGTAGTCAGACTCAAGCGCCGAGTCGGTCGTCCTCGCCCACATGATCCGGCAGGCCGAAGAGCGGGAAGAGGCGCTCGGTGTCACGAAAGGCCGTGATGCCGGTGATCCGGTCGCCGGAGAAATCGATGACTTGAAGAGCCCAGGGCAGATAGCCGGTGCCGTCCGGGTCGGGGCGGTACTGGCCGAAGGCCGCGGTGCCGTTCGCCAGGGTCGGAATCAGTCGGGAGCCGCGGCAGCCGACGGCCGGGCCGGTCAGCCACGCTCGGATGTCGCCGACACCACGCATCCACTTCAAGTACGGCGGCAGGCACAGGGTGGCGTCGACGTGGAGCAGCATGTTCAGCTCCTCCATGTCGTAGCGGGAAAAGGCGGTGGCGTACCGCTCGGCCAGCACTCGGCGGGTCGCTTCGCTCTGCGGGGAGACCCGCTCCGCGCCGTTCTCGCGACGGCCGGCCAACGTGGTCCGGGCTCGCTGCAGGGCGCTGTTGGCGGAGGCGACGGTGGTGCCGTGCAGGTCGGAGACTTCCCTGGCCGTAAAGCCCAGGACGTCGCGGAGGATCAGCGTGGCCCGCTGTTTGGGCGGCAAATGCTGGAGCACGGCGACGAAGGCGAGGCGCACGGACTCGCCGGCCGTCGCACTCCCCTCCGGGTCCCCGCTAGGGCAGGGCTCCACCCACAGGGAGCCGTCCAGCGGAGCCCCCGGCGCCGTGCCACCCTCGCTCGGAGCGGCAAGGTCCATCGGCAGCGCCCGCCGCTTGCCCGCGGCAAGGGCATCCAGGCACACGTTGGTGGCGATGCGGTACAGCCACGTCCGCATCGCAGACCTGCCCTCGAACCGCTCGATGTTCCGCCAGGCCCGCACCAGGGTCTCCTGCACGGCGTCCTCGGCCTCCGCGTACGACCCCAGCATCCGATAGCAGTAGCCGGTCAGCTCCCCCCGATACAGCTCCAACCCCTCCACCACCACGCCGCACTGCCCCTTCCAACGACTCATCTCACGCCTGTGGCCTGCGGCTTCACTCTAGGCGAGGTGCATGCGCGCACCGTCATCGCCGAGACAGCCCCGTCTTGCTCACGCCTACCTCGTACCGATTCCCAAGGGACGTTTCGTACTCGACCCTCGACCCTCGACCCACGAAGGAGCACCATATGACCTGGTCCGAGCGCACAGTGCTGCGCGACGGGGTGAGACTCTCCTGCCGCGACTGGGGCGGGTCGGGGCCGCCCGTCGTACTGCTGCACGGCCTCGCCGGCCACGCGGGCGAATGGGACGCAACAGCCCAGTACCTGAGCGGGCGCTACCGGGTCGTTGCTGTCGATCAGCGCGGCCACGGCGGCAGCGAACGCCGCCCGTACGACCTCTCCCGCGCCGCCTACGTGGCCGACGTCGTCGCCGTACTCGACCATCTCGAACTGCGCCGGCCCGTCCTGGTGGGCCAGTCGATGGGCGGCGCCACGGCCATGCTCACGGCTGCCGCGCACCCCGAACTGATACGTGCCCTCGTGCTCGTCGAGGCCGCTCCCGGCCATCCGAATCCGAACGCCCCCGCGGAGATCGGGGCATGGCTCGATTCCTGGCCCATGTCCTTCCCCTCACGGCAGGCCGCCGTACGATTCTTCGGCGGCGGCCGGGTTGGCGAAGGCTGGGCGGCCGGTCTGGAGAAGCGCGACGGCGCCTTGTGGCCCCGCTTCGACCGTGACGTGATGGTCGGCTCGCTGTCCGAGAACGCCCGCCACGGCTCCTGGGACGAGTGGGCGAGGATCAGTTGCCCGACGCTGTCAGTCCTCGGCCAGTCCAGCATCATCCCTCCACACGAAGCCGACGGCATGCTCCAAAGACGACCCGACACGATGGCCGTGAGCATCCCGGGTACCGGACACGACCTCCACCTGGAACGACCCGACGTCTTGCACCACCTGCTGACCGAGTTTCTCGACGGAATTCAAGGCAGCGCCCCGACAGGCGAACTGGCTTCCGAATCCGTCAACGGTCAGTGAGTGACAGGCAGACACTGAAACCAGCAACCCATCCCTACTGGAGCCGCCGCCTACCAGTCCACCCGCTCGTCCTGGCAGTGAACCGGGGGCACTACTTGGCGAGACGAGGCAAGGGCGGGACGCCCTCTTCGCGGCGCCGGGCTTCGATCAACCCAAGTCTCCGCCCGGCGGGATGCGCGATCGTCGGAGGAGTCTTGCAACGCCCGATCAATCGGCGGCGACCCTCCACGGACCATGGTGCGTTCGTTTGGGTCATGGTGTGGCCGACACCGTACGGGACGCCTGGTGCCGCGCGCCGGTGACGATGAGTGAGACGTTCTGCCCGCCGAAGCCGAAGGAGTTGCTGAGCACGGCTTCCTGGGGGACGTCTCGTCGCTCTGCGACGACGTCGAGGTCGATGTCGGGACCGACGCCGGCCGCGGTGAGGTTGCGGGTCGGCGGGATGGCGCCGTGCTTGACGCTGAGGACGGCGATGAGCGCCTCGATTGCTCCGGCGGCGCCAAAGAGATGGCCGAGCGCCGCCTTGGGGGCTGTCACGGTGGCGCGGCCGAAGACCTCTCCGATCGCGTGTGCCTCGGCGACGTCGCCGGCCCGGGTTCCGGTGGCGTGGGCGTTGATGTGGCTGATCTGCTCGGGAGCCAAGCCGGCTTGTGCGAGGGCCTTGCGCATGGCCGAGATCTGACCGGAGCCGTCGGGAGCGGGCGCCGTGATGTGGTGAGCGTCGGCGGCGATCCCGGCGCCCGCGAGTACCGCGTGGACACGCGCGCCTCGGGCGCTGGCGTGTTCGGCACTTTCGAGCACTACGACAGCCGCGCCTTCACTGAGGACGAATCCGCTGCGGTCCGCGGCGAACGGCCGGGAGGCCGAGGCGGGTTCGGCGGTGTATCGCGACAGTGCTTGCGCCTGGGCGAAGCCGGCGACGGTGATCGGGGTGATCGCGGCCTCCGTTCCACCCGCGATCACCACGTCCGCCTCGCCGGCACGGATGAGCCTGGCTCCCAGGGCGATCGCCTCGGCTCCGGAAGAGCACGCCGAGACGGGCGTGTAGGCCCCGGCCCGCGCACCGTATTCGATGCTGATCAGCGCTGCCGCCGCATTGGGCATGAGCATCGGGACCGTGCGGGGCGAGACGCGCCGTGTCCCGGCCGCCTCCAGCGTGTCGTCTTCCTTCAGGAGCGTCCGTATGCCTCCGATGCCCGTGCCGATCGCCGATGCGAGCCGGTCCGGGTCCACCTGCGGGGCGCCGGCATCGGCCCAGGCTTCGGCCGCCGCCGTCAAGGCTGCCTGCTGTGAGCGGTCGAGCCGCCTGGCCTGTACCGGCAGCAGCGACTCGGCGGGGTCGATCGCCATGGTCCCCGCGACGATGTCGGGAAGGCCGGCGTCCTCGTGGCCGGGCAGGACGCCGCCGCGGATGCCGGACTTGCCGGCGAGCAGGGCGTCCCAGGTGGACTCCACATCTCCACCGAGTGGGGTGATCGCGCCGAGTCCGGTCACGACGACTTCAGTCCGGTGCATGTCCTTGGACCTTTCTTGTATGCGATACAAGTGAACGAGCTTTGTTGTATCACATACAATTCGCGTGTGGAGAAGAAGCGAACCGAAGCTCGATCGACGTCGCCCCGGTCGCGTGACCGCGGTCGCGCGACGAGGCGCCGGCTTATTGAGGAAACCGCCCGGCTCTGCAAGGAGCGGCCCGGCGCTGAGGTGAGCGTCGCGGAGATCGCGAACGCGGCAGGCGTCTTCCCCAATCAGGTCACCTACCACTTCGGCTCCAAGGACTCACTGCTCGTGCACGCCGCCTTTCTCGGCTTGCTGCACGACGCCCGACGGATCGAGCGCATCGGTCGCCAAGCCCCCGATGCGGCGGCATTTCGCCGTAACATCGCCCGCGCCGTACTGGCCATGCCCTCGCTCCCGTCGGTCGCGCGAGCACTCGCCGCCGGGATCTCCAAGCCCGAACTCGCCCCCGTGGTCGATCGGCACCTCCAGTTGCTGTTCCGGCAATCCGAGCGCTTCGTGGGCCGGCTCATCGACAGGCGTGGCTGGAAGACCCGTCGACCGCTCAGCGTGGAGACAAGGACGTTCTGGAGCACCGCGCTCGGCGCAGTGCTGCTCGTCCGCGCCGGGGCGCACGGCACTGTCGCCGACCTCGACCTCGCCGGAGCGTTGACCATCCATGACGACTCCGCCGCAGGCCCGTTCGACTGAGCTGGCCACGCTCGGGTTCGGTTCGGGCGTCGACGGAGCCGCCGTCGCTGATCACTGGAAACGGCCTTCAAGGAGCTGTGCGGAGTGTTGCATCTGATGCGCCAGGTGGGCGGATGCGGCTGTGATGACGGCGGCCCACAGCTGGTGTCCGAGGGCTACGAGGGCGGCCGGGAAGACGCGCTCGTCGTCGGCGGGCCCTCCGATGCCGGTGCACACCGCCGGAGGCGAAGAATTTCTGAGACTGGCAGGGCAGGCGACTCATACGTCTCCACCACCTCGATCGCGGGAGGACCGCAGTGAACGGCGACGAGCCATCAGGCGACAGCCTGATCTTCACCCGTGTGACCACTTTGTGGGCAGCTCACAGGGGCGAGCCTTTCCCCGACGGGCTGCGCTGGATCGACGCACCCAGCGGCGATCCAGTTCCCGCCCTCGACTTCTACGCGGCCGGCTGCGTCAACGCCTACCTCGCCGGACAGGGCGTACTCGATCCGCGGCGCCATCTCATCCTGACCGAGTGCGCTACGGACCTCGAAGCCATCCTTCCCGCACTGACCGGCCGCGACGCCACATACGTCGCCAGGCTGATCCGCATGGCTGAGCTGATCACCCAGCCCCCACCGTGCCCGGGGACGATCTCGCTGAGCGCGGACCCGCTCGCCTGACGCCCTCTCACCGACCCACCCGGATCGTCGGCGGCCATGTGACCGCCGGGTGAAGCGGGGCGGGTTCGCCGATTTCGGGCCGGGAGTTGAAGGGCGCGTTCGAACGGCACCAGGGCGGATACAGCGGGCGGGCGCCCGATGCCGTCCTGGGTGAGATACGTGAGGACCTGGCGCTCCTCGCCGCCGCCCTGCGTCGGCCACACCCAACGCGCGACCGCACCGACCTGGCACGCGCGGATCTCCGGCTGGTGGCGATCGGCCAGCACGAACGGAAGCGCTCAGCCACAGGAGCACGGCCGCGCGCTCGGGCGGGTCGCTAGCGCTCTGACCGCATAGGTTCACCGGCTTGGGGCGGCGTCCGGAGCTGGAGGTATCGGGTTGGGGCCGTCTTACCGTTCGTTGGGGGTGTTCTCCATCGCCCACCTGCGGAAGAGGACGAGTACCTCGGTGAGGTTGCCTGGTCCACAGGCGGCATCGAAGGTCATGTCGGAGGTCCGGGCCATGACCCAGTCATTCTTGCTGCGTTTGAGGTCTTGGCGGGGGAAGTCGTGTCCCTCCAGGTCGGTGTCCTCCAGGTCGATGCGGACGGACCAGCCGGGGTTGTCGAGCGTCTCGATCTTGACACCCCACTCGTGCTCCCAGTCCTCGTTGCACTGTGCGGAGTACCAGGCCTGCAGCCACTCCAAGACGTTCTCGGCTTCGTTCATGGCACGAGATGCTAGGTCAGCCGCGAGTCCAGGGTAGGACCGCGGATGGCACAACTTGCCCTGGGGGTCGCGATGGCCGAGCCAGTACGCGTGCGAAGACTGACCGATCAGGAGGGGCAGCGGCTGCAGCAGATCGTGCGGCGGGACAGCACCAGTTCGGTGCGCTACCGGCGCGTGATGCTGCTGGCCTCCGCCGGCGGCAACCGCGTGCCGGTCATCGCCCAACTCGTGCAGGCGGACGAGGACACGGTGCGCGACGTCATCCACCGCTTCAACGAGATCGGCCTGGCCGCACTGGCCCCTCAGCGGGCGGGAGGCCGTCCCCGCCTACTCAGCCCTGACGACGAGGACTTCGTCATCAAGACGGCCACCACCCGCCCCGCCATGCTCGGCCAGCCCTTCATCCGCTGGTCGCTGCGCAAACTCGCCGCCTACCTGCGGAAAGTCCACGGCCGAGTCGTCCGCATCGGCCGCGAGGCCCTGCGCTGCCTGCTCGCCCGACGCAGCGTCACCTTCCAACGCGCCAGGACGTGGAAGGAGTCCTCCGACCCTCAATGCGAAGCCAAGCTGGACCGGATCGAACACGTGCTGGAGCACTTCCCCGACCGGGTGTTCGCCTTCGATGAATTCGGCCCGCTGGGAATCCGCCCCACCGCAGGCTCCTGCTGGGCTGCCCAGACCAAGCCCGACCGCATCCCGGCGACCTACCACCGCACCCACGGCGTCACCTACTTCCACGGCTGCTACTCCATCGGCGACGACACTCTGTGGGGCGTCAACCGCCGTCACAAAGGCTCTGCCCAGTCCCTGGCCGCGCTGAGATCGATCCGTGCGGCCCGACCCGACGGCGCACCCATCTACGTGATCATGGACAACCTGTCCGCCCACAAGGGGGTGAAGGCCCGCGCCTGGGCCAGGAAGAACCGGGTCGAACTGTGCTTTACCTCGACCAACGCCTCCTGGGCGAACCCGATCGAAGCACACTTCGGACCCCTGCGGCAGTTCACCCTGGCCAACTCGAACCACCCCAACCACACCGTCCAGACCCGTGAACTGCACCGCTTCCTGCGCTGGCGCAACGCCAACGCCCGTCATCGTGATGTCCTCGCCGCCGAACGCAAGGAACGCGCCCGCATCCGCAGCGCGAAAGCCATCCGCTGGGGCGGACGCCCCCTCACCGACGCAGCCCCAAACCGGTGAACCTATGCGGTCAGAGCACTAGGTAGGTAGTTCGAACACGTAATGGAGTGTAGCTATCCGCACATGAGGAGCAGCGCCGTAACTGCCCCCGCCCCCGCCCCGGCCCCCGCATCCAGACCGCAGGTCGCCACTTGGTCCTGGTCATCTCCCCGGAATCAGCTGACCTGGCCTTCGAGGAAGTGACGGATATCGGCGGCAAAGGATGCCATCTGCTCGCCGGCTTCCAGTCGCGTGGTCACCGAAGCACTCCAACCGCCTGCGGCCGTCCGCCAAGGGCGCAGTGTCCAGGTCAAACGGACGTATCCACCGGGCCGGAAGACTGCGGACACGGCGAAGTCGTGGTCGTCGGTCTCCCAGCACTGCTCGCCGTCCCAGCCGGTGAAGTCCCCGGCAAGCTTCTCCAGGAACGGGGCAAGACCGCTGCTGTTCCCGATCCAAGCCACGGCCTCGTCGAGGCGAGCGGTCAGCCCGGGCGCCTGAACCTCGACCGAGTAGTGCACACAGTAATCGTCGGAGCTGTGTCGGTCACGGAAGCTGACTCCTACGGACACGTTGTCCTGGCAGCTGATGGTCACGCACGGCTGCTCATCGAGATCGTCGACTGGGGAGTTCACCAGACAACCCTAGGCCAGCGCAGAAGCCGCCTTGCCACGGGTGCGCGGAAGTTACACCTCCACATGCCGGTACGGGGTCGGGGCTAGGTAGGCCGTTTCCTTCGGATCACTTCGCTGACCAGATGAAGGTGGCGGCGAGGAGGAGTCCGGCGAGGGAACTGGTGCGGTCTTGTCGTAGCGGGTGGCCAGGCCGCGCCACTGCTTGTGCTTGTTGATCCACTGCTCGACGGTGTTCCGTTGGCGGTAGCCCTCGCGGTCGAAGCCCGGCGGACGGCCGCCGAGCCGCCCGAGCCGCTTGTGGTTGGCGGTCTGGTCGGCCGGCTGCGGGATCACCGCCCGCATCCCGCCCCGCCGCAGATGACAGCGGATCGCCCGGGACGAGTGCGCCTTGTCGGCCAGGCCCACGTCCGGTGTGACTCTGGGCGGCCGACCCGCAGGGGCACCCGTGACCGGGCCATGATCTGGGTGAACGCCGGTGTGTCACCGGCGTGGCCGGGCGTGAGCACGAACTCCAGCGGGCGGCAACGGCCGTCCGCGGCGGGGTGGATCGTGGTGGTCGGCCCGCTGCGGGACCGTCCGAGGGTCATGGTCGGCCGGCTCGCCGGCCAGGCTCCCTTTGACGGGCCCCGGCGAAACTCCCTCCCAGGCGCCGTCGGCGGCCCACATCCGCAGCCGGTTGTGGGCGCCCGTCCGACGAACCGAAGTGCTCGGGCAGGTCCATCCACGGCGTCCGGTGCGGTACTTGAACGCGATCGCGTCGAGCACCTGCCGGTGATCACGCCGCCGCCCGCCCCGCCGAGGTGTCCGCTCCGGCAAGAGCGGCTCGATCCTCGCCCACTGGGCATCAGTCAAGGACGCACACCAGACCAACGATCCGATGATCCGAAGGAAACGGCCTGGTCGGCCAGGCGGCGCAGCGCTGTTGGCCGGTGTGGAGACGTTGCCGGGACCCTGGTGCGCGGGTGGTGGCCGGGCAGGCTAGTTTGCTTGGATGAGTCTCCTTGATGATGTGGCCGAGCGTGACGGCTGGCGCTGCTGGGTGTGTGATGAACCGGTCGACCCCGACGAGTCGGTGAACGACCCGCGGGGGCCCAGCGTCGACAGCCGGACCGCCGACCGGAAAGCCAAGGTCGCCGAGCGGCTCGCGCACCGCGGGTGCAACACCCGCAAGGGCGCGGTCAAGGTGGTCATCGCCTGGCCGGAGCACCTGTACGTAGTCGAACCCGCGCCGCTGATCGCCGTTGCCGACAGGCTGGAGCGCAAGGGGGGGCGCGAGATGGTGGGCCGTTGTCCGACGAAGCGGGACGCCCAAGAGGCGGCGGATTGGCTGGTGGACCGGTTCTCCCGACTGGTGCCGGGGCTGCCGGTGACCGCCGACATCCAGGCGGGCGGCGGCCAGTTCCTTGTCCTCCTGGCCGCAGGCCGCCGCTGATCTGGGATCACCCGCGCAGATGCGCTGGACGTGTGACCCCTCAAAGCATCGACTGTTCCCTTTGCCCAGGTCAGCTGCCGCAGGCAAGCCCCTTCCGGAAAATGGAACCTCTTCCCACGCAGTAGCCGTGGGAAGAGGTTCCCCCCGATGAGGGCGGCTGCGGCGTACGTCACGCCGGCCCGCCCTGGAGCCTGATGCGGTAGGGCCCTCTGGCCGAGTTCACGAAGAACGCTCACCTCTGCGGGGAGAGCTGTCGGTGCCAGGTTTTGCGGCGCCGGTGAAGGAGGCCATCCCGAGCGGCTCTGTCTGCTCCCTTCGAGCCCTGGACACAACGATCAGGTCAAAGCTGTGCTCGGTGAGGGTGCGGCGCTCGACGGCCTGCGCCTGAGGCAGACGGTTGTCGGCCAGCCAGCCAGCCAGCGTGCGTCGTCGGGCAGGGCGCCGAGCTCGGCGACAGCGGGGCGGTGCCCGGTGTTGCAGGACTCGGCGACTGCGTAGAACACGTGCAGGGTGACGGCCTGGTGCAGCTCGTCGACGGCGGGCTGCGAGGCGCGGCGTATGGCCTGGACGGCGGCGAGCTGATCGGCCCGGCTGGGCGGGTCCAGGCCTGCGGTGAGCTGCCGGGCCGCGATGTCCAAGAGGCTGTTCTCGGCGGCGGCGGCGTGCAGGTCGCGGGTGCTCGGCGAGGGGCTCGACCACGCCCGGGTGAATTGCCATGTCCCCCGGTTCGAACCGGGTCGGCCGGGGATGCGTCAAGCGGAACGGCAAACTTCCACACGTATTGAGTAAGCGTCCTTGCGAGATGAAGGGCGGGGACGCTACACCGCCGCTCCCCGGCCACAGAAGACCTGAATCCAATATGCCACTCGGTCGGGTGAACGCTCCCTTCAGTTGTCGGGAGCTGTCGGTAGCGTCGATCAGGACAGGTGATGGAGGTAATTCCGGACTACTAGGACAGGCGTTGACATGCATGAAAATTACATAGTACGAGTGCCTAAAATGGGGCGGGCGGGTGCGATCGTGATCAGCCTGGCAGGTCTGGGACCGATCGTGGGTGGCCTCGTTCAGGGAACAGTGCCGATCGTCGCGGTTGTTGCGATCGTCGCCCTCACTCTTGCGTGGGACGGCTTCCGCGCCTACTTCCTCCGCCCGGCCGCTCTCCCGTGCCCGTGTGCTGCGGACGACGACAACACTCCTCGCGGCGGCAGCGAGGCGACCGTCGCCGGTGCTGAACGTCAGCCCACGCCCATCGGAAGCAGGCGACACGCGCACTGACCCACCGCACGGTGGACTCGGCACCTGGGGCCGAGCCTGTCGTGCAGTAGATCAGGCAGCGACGGGATCGATGGGGGTACCGAACTGGGCGCGGTCGCACAGCAGCATGACGTGCAGCGCAGCGTGTCGCAGGTGATGATCTGGCCGCCGCCCGCCTTGTCCGGCAGTCGGAGCGCGCGTCTCGGTCAGGCTGATCCTGACGGCCCCGGCGTATCGGCGACGACAGCACCGCAGAGCCGACCGTCAACTGCTTCCCGGTGCGGTCGGCCCTCCTGCCGCCCGGGCAGTTGGCCGACCGGCCCTCTCACTGGTCGCGGCGTTGCGCGCTGGTGACGGCGAGCACGGCTGTGGTGAGCGCCCACACCGCGTAGACGGTCCAGGCTCCGCCGGTCGTCCACGGAAAGCCGGTCTGGGGTGAGCCGACCTCCACGAGCCGTGACCCGGCCCGGTAGAGCGTGCATGCCCGGCGACCGCCGACCAGTGGCCGCCGTCGGTGAAGACGATGGGCAGCACGAGGATGACCACCACCGAGGCGATCATGCTGGCCGAGGTCTGCCTGATGACGGAGCCGATGGCCGTGCCGGCGACCGTGCACACGTGTCGCAAGGAGGGCGGACGCCACTACGACGCGCAGCGCGCCCGGGTAGCTGATCGATACGCCCGCGTCCCTGCCGTCGAGGATCGCCGTCAGCCCGAACGAGGTCCCCGCGACGATCGCGCCGAAGACTGTGGTGACCGCCGTGACGACCACCGTCTTGGCGGCCATCACCGAACGGCGGGCCGGAACGGCCGCGAACCTCGTACGGATGGTGCCCGTGCTGTACTCGCCGCTGATTGCGACGGCGCCGATGGCACCGAGGGCGAGCATTATGACCATGGCGGCGTTCGCCATGAACGCCTCCTGCAGCGGAATTCCGGCCCGGACGAAGCCGGCCCGGTCCGCCGCGCTCCGCTCCGGCCAGGAGCCGTAGGTGTCGTAGGCGGTGCCCGCGTTAAACGCGATGACGGCCAGTGCGGTGGCCCCGTACGCGATCCAGGTTGAGCGCAGCGACCGAAGCCCCGCCAACGACCTGACGCCGCACGCCTGAGGGGACCTGCAGCATGGTGGTCAATCGGCCAACCCCAAACCTGCTTCGGGAACGGTGTCGCGGAGCGTAAGCGCCTTGCGGTCGATGCCGAGGGCGGAGCAGCCGTCGCGATCGCTCCGAGGCTGGGCTCCGTTTGATCGCCATCGGGGTCAGCTGCAAGCCCGCACGTGGCCCGGGTGCGGTCGCGCTGACGCGTCCACGCTCAACGATTCGATTTCCGTGTGCCCGTGTCAGCGGTTGCCGGTGTCTCGGATAAGGGTTGGTCCGCGGGGAACGAAGTCTCTACCCTGAGTCGGAGCGGGAGGGCGCGCCTTCCCGTAGGTTGTGGTGCCGTGGCAGAGCGGTCCATTGCGATCGTTGTGGGCGAGGTCCTTCCCACGACGACTGACGGGGACGGAGCGGACCTGCTCCCATCTGTCCGCGGGTTCGAATCCCGTCGGCACCGCAGCCGAACTGGAGTTGGTCCAGGGCACGGACACCGCGTCGCGCCAGGTCCGGGTGGGGGAGACCACGGGTGGGACGGTGACGCGGCACATACGCACCTGCCCTGAACATCGACCGGGCCGACGGCGTCGACCTGCTGTGGGTCGTCGACCAGAGGGTCACCCGCCCGGGTCCCACCCCGCCGCCGCGCAAGCTCCACCTGATCTACCGCCTCCACATCACCCGAGGCGCCGCGCCAGCCTCGCCGAGCAGGAGCTGGATGAACTACCCGACGGCAGCCACGAAGTCGGGGTCATCGAGTGGATCGACCACCGGAAGACGGCCGGGCTGCCGAATCGGCGGTTGCGTAGAGCCTTCACGCGCATCCAGTCCGCAGCCTCCTCGGTGAGTCCGAACGACTCCGCGGTGAGACCGGCGATGTCGGGCATCTCGTCGAAAGCGGCGGCATGCGGGTATTGCTTCCAGGTCCGCCAAATCCCGGGAGAGCCTTGAGTGCGGCCCGGATGGTCCTCTGCTCGGGGGCGAGCGCACCATCGCTCGACTGCCGGGCCTTGCGTTCGGAGCGGCGGTGAAGCCGACGGCACCCAGCTCGCCAGGACATGGTGCTCTCAACCACTCACCGGTGACGGCCGAGTCGCTGCGATGAGTCGACGCCCTTGCGGGCGATTCGGTGACAGATGGTGCGGGCTGCGGCGGGTTCTGCGACCGCTGTTAGCCTGCCGTCCATGATCAAGGGCCGTCAGGCAGGCCGAATAGGCAGCATGGTGGGGGACAGCAGGCCGGAGCGCGTGCTGATCGCCGCCAGTTTCGTCAACCGGATCGGCAACGGTCTGTTCAACGCGGCGTCGGCGCTCTATTTCACCTTGGTCGTGGGCCTGCCCGCGGTGCAGATCGGCGCCGCGCTCACCATCGCCGGAGTGATCGGCCTGTGCGCCGGGATCCCCGGCGGGCACCTCGCCGACCGGCGTGGGGCGCGCATGATCATGATGCTGGCCCTCGCGGTCCAGGCGATGGCGATGGCCGCCCTCGTCCTCGTCGAGAGCTGGGCCGCGCTTACGATCATCGCGACGGTCGACCAGATCGCCGCAGCGGCCGGTGGCGCGGCCTGGGGCGCCTTGGTGGTCCGGGTCGGGGGTGATCGCCCGGCCCGCTTCCGGGCGAAGTTGCGCACCTTCGTCAACCTGGGCGTCATTTTCGGAACGGTGGGTGCCGGGCTGGCGCTGGCCGCTAGCACCCGTGGCGCCTATGTCGCGCTGATCCTCGGCAACGCGGCGAGCTTCGCCCTGTGCGCGCTGCTCCTGCTCCTGCTGCCCCGCTATCCGGTGCTGGCAGCACCGCCGCAGCAGAGTCGCTGGCTCGCTTTCGCGGACCGCCCGTTCCTGACGTTCACCGCCCTCTACGGGGCCATGGGACTTCAGTACCCGGTGGTCTCCCTGCTCCTGCCGATCTGGATCTCCGAACACACCGAAGCGCCGCGCTGGACGGTGGCCGCGCTGTTCGCCGTCAACGCCGCCTTCTGCGTACTGCTGCAGACCAGGATCGGGTCCCGTATCGAAACCCCGCACGACGGCGGCAGGGCGTTTCGCACCGCTGGGCTGCTCTTCCTCGTCAGTTGCCCGATGATGGCGCTGGCGGCGTACACCCCGGTCTGGGTGGCGGCGGGACTGGTCCTGGCAGCGATCTTCGTCCATAGCCTGGCAGAGGTCTGGGAGTCCTCGGCGGGCTTCGCCCTGGGCTTCGGTCTTGCCCCCGACCATGCCCAGGGCCAGTACCAAGGTCTGCTCGGCCTCGGCTTCAGCACGGGCCAGGCACTTGCCCCCGCGATCCTCACCACGGTGGTGCTCGGCCTCGGTACGGCGGGCTGGCTGCTACTGGCGGGGTTCTTCGCGGCGCTGGGCGCCGCCGGGCCGTCTCTCGCCCGCTGGGGCATGCGGACCCGGCCGCAGCCGGGCATTGCCGCGGAAGCGACGGGATGAGCAAGGCGGAGGTGTGTCACGCCGCCTGGCCGTAGGCGGGAGGTGGGGCCCGGTGCCGAACGTCCTGGCACCGGGCCCCACCCGCGCACGCCATATCGGCGCAGGGTGCCGCCGACTCAGCACTGGCTGCCGGCCACTACTACTATTTTCCCCACCTGGGGTCGCCCTGTCCGGCTCCGGCTTCCCGCCCATGGCCGCACCTGCGGGCAGCGGGCCGACCACCCCGGCGGGCCGATGAACCTTCCCGGGTACCGGTCGGACAAGCGGATCAGCGCAGTCCGGCGAACAGATCGTTCTCGGGCACGGCCGCGCCGGTGGCGTCCTTGACACGTACGAAGGTCTCCATGCCCATCAACTCGCCGAACCTCTCCTTGCCCATCTTGAGGAAGAAGATGTTCTCGCCCTGACTGGCGTGCGCGGCCAGCGCATCGAACTTCTGGCCGCTGAACGGGGTGGTGTCCACCCACGTGGTGATCTCATCGTCGGGGAGGCCGATCTCGGCCATCGCGGCGGCCTCGGCGGGATCCGGCTCGGGCATGTCCTCATGGAACTCGCGCAGGATCTCCCCGAACCGCCGCATCGCCGAACGGGGCATCGTCGTCCAGTACACCTTCGGTGTCAGCGCGGTCATCTCCAGCGCCGCCATCGTGATCCGGTGGGCCTGGATGTGGTCGGGGTGGCCGTAGAAGCCGTTCTCGTCATAGGTGACGACCACATCGGGTCGGTAGTGCCGCATGAGCTCCGCAAGTCGGGCGGCGCCTTCCTCCACGGAGGTCCGCCAGAAGGATCCAGGCGTGTCGTTGCTCGGCCAGCCCATCATCCCGGAGTCGGCATAGTCCAGCATTTCCAGATCGCTGATCTTGAGGACGTCACAGCTCGCTTCGAGTTCTTGACGGCGCATCAAGGCGACGGCCGCCGGATCGTGCCCGGGATCGCCCGGCTTGACACCCTCCGGTCCGTCACCGCAACGGCCGTCGGTACACGTCACGAGAACCGTGCGGATGCCTTCCGCCGCGTACCGCGCGAGGACCCCTCCGGTTCCGGTGGCCTCGTCGTCGGGGTGGGCGTGTACTGCCATGAGCGTCAAGCGACGGTCAGTCATGAAACAGTCCTCCTGCAGAAATACGTCTTGGTCCAAGTGTGCGGCGGGCGTACCGCGATCCTGGGGACCGATCCCGGGACCGATCCTGGTGGTACGGACGACCTTGTGGTCTCCGTGTTCCCCACCCGTACGGCGCGGGTCCCCCAGTCGATGCAACCGCGCCGGCCCAACCAGCTGTTCCCGGCACGGCCGATTGGCCTTCAGGGATGCGGCGCAGCACTTCGCCGCCCCCGTTGGGGCGTAGGCCGGAGCCTTGACGTTCGCGGAGAGGCCAAGGTGTGCCGGCGCCGGCCGATGGCGTGGTCGTCGGCGTAGACGCGGGAGGACACTCCGGCGCGGCGGAGAAGGGTCTCGCCCGCCGGAGTGGTGTAGTCGACGTCCACCTCGGCCAGTTGGCCACTGATCAGGTGACGAGCACGGCGACCTGCTGCTCAGGTCACGGCGTTCTGAGCTGCTGCCCCGAAGTCCCAGAGGGCGACGGGCCGCCGCTTGCGTCCTGCGCGGCTGCTCTCGGTCCCATCCGGGCGGGCGGCCGCCATTGGGGCCCCGCCTGCGCTCGGGTCCCTTCCAGCGGCGACTTCCCGAACCACTCGGCCCGGGCGCGCGCGGCCCGTTGCTCCTGGCCTCGCGTCGCAGCGAGCCACTCTTCCTGTGCGGCGGCTGACGCGTAAGCCGGGGCCCCGTTCCGCACCGCCTGGTGGCCGGGGCTGCCAACAACGGGCACGTAGGTGTCTCTTTCGTGCGGAGGGAGGTTTGAGCGGTGGTTCCCGTGGTTCCCGTGGTTCGGGTGCTGTCGGGGGCGCCGGTGGCGGCCGCGGGGACTGGTGGTTCCAAGGTCGCGGCGGGCGAGAGCGAGGATGGTCAGCGCGGTGGCGGCGCCGGCGGCGGGGAGCGCGGCGAGCACGTAGAGGCGCGTGGCGAGGGCTGCGGCGAGCGCGGTTCCGGCGGCCTGACCGGTGCCGACGGACAGGATCAGCCAGGCGTACGCCTCGGTGGTACGAGAAGGGGGAGCGAGAACGTCCACGGTGTGGAAGCCGTTGGTAATGATCAGGGTGTAGAACAGCCCCGGGACCGCTGTGAAGACGATGGCCGTACGGGGGCCGGGCTGGGTCAGCAGGGGCATCCAGCCCAGGAGGAACAGGGCGCTGGTGGTGATGAGCTGGGTGGCGGGCGGGCCGGGCCGCGCTCGGCGGGCGTAGATCAGGCTGCCCAGGAAGCTGCCGGTGGAGAACGCGGCGGGGAGTACTCCGGAGAACATGGCCAGCCCGTGGGTGCCGGCCATGCCCGCAGCCCACACGTTCATCGCTCCGAACGCGAACCCCGTTCCCGCCAGCGCGGTGAACAGCTGGATCAGACCGGCGCTCATCAGCCGTCCACGGCCGGCCGCCCCGTCGGCGGCGGGGGGACGCCAGGTCTGCGACGGTGCGGCGGTCAGGACGACCGCCGTGCCCACGAGTCCGAGGGCGGCGGTCGTGGTCAACGCGGTGTCGGGCCCGTGCGCGGTCGCAAGCCACGAGGCGAGCAGGGGGCCGACGATGTAGAGGAGTCCCTGCGAGCCGGTGTCGAGGGCCTGGACGACTCGGCGCCGCCCGAGGTCGGGCAGGACCGTCGGCCAGAGCGCTCGTAGTCCTGCCTCCAGTGGCGGTGTGACCAGACCCGCGAATCCCACCACCGCGGTCACCACCGTCGGCTGGCCGCCCGCCCCGATCAGGGGGAGCGCGGCAAGGCAACCGGCGTTGAGCAGCACCGCCGGCGCCGACACACGGGCCTGGCCATGGCGGTCCATCAGCCTGCCCTTGACCGGCTGGGAGAGCCCGGACGCCAGCCCGTACAGCGCTGCGAGCATTCCGGCGAAGGCGAGCGACCCTCCGCCGCCGGTGATCCACAGGACGAGCCCCACGGGAACCATGCTGTTGGGCAGGCGCCCGGTCAGGGTGCCGGCGAGCAGGCGGGCAACGTGTCGGCTGCCCAGTACGGCGCCGTATGTGGCGGTCGGCGGGGCGGTGGCGGGCGGGTGATCGGCCAGGGTCAACAGGGCGGGGCTTTCCGTCAGTGGGCGTGCGAGGTGGGGTTGGGGCTGGGCCGGCCGCTATCCGCGTTGCGTGAACGCGGCGTTGGCCGGAGATGCCGGGGCCACGGGCAGGGTCCGACGGCAGAGGGGCGAGGCGCGGGCAGGTGGTCAGGGGGTGGGTGTGGTGCGGCGGCGGCGCCGCGAGGGCTTCCTCCAGTTGCCCGTCCATCTGTGCGAGGTCTTGGACCTGGTGGCTGGTGTGTACGGAGAGCACCCGCAGGCGGGCGGCGATCTTGGGCAGACCCGGGTGTCCACCGTGATTGCCTTGAGTGGCGCGGGTGTTGAGGGATCCGGAGCAGGGAGCGTAACCCGGAGCGGCCCGGCCACCGCAGAACTTGTGATCTTCCGACAAGACTGCGGGAACGGCCGCCGCTGCGGACTCGACAGGGTGTCGCGCGGGCGGCGACCCCACTGGGTCTGCCGGTCCCGTCGCAGGCGGAGAGCAGGAGGATCCCGGCGGTCGAGAGGGCGGTGAGCGAAGTGGCAGGAATGGTACGTAACATCAGAACTCCCCCTGACGGTGGTGCGGTTGGCCGCTCCGGCTCGTCCGGGGCGATGGAGTCCAGGGGGGCGCGTACCGAGCCTTACCGGACCGCGACCATAAGCCACCGGGCCGGCGCGGCCGCCTCGGCGACTCGGTGCCGTTCCTGGACTGGCACGGCGACGGACGCGGCTCGCGCTCGGGTGGTTCGCAGGGCCGCGGGCGAAAGACGTCCGCGTGTTCCTCGGCCGGCCATGCGATGGAATGGGGCCCGCAGTGATCGAACAATGCGAACGCCAGCCGAGCCAAGGGGAGCCAAGCATCCACAACACGGCGACACGGCCGGCGCGGCCGAGGACCCGCGGGCAGTCGAGCGCCTGCCACGTCAGTCCCGCGCCGGCGGTCTGCGCAACAGACTCGCGCAGCGAGGCGGCGGTTGCGCTGCTCTCGGCAGTGCGGATCGACCTGGTGCCGCTTGCGGACTGCACGGCGGCTGGCGTGTGGCCCCTGCATGAAGTCTTCTCTTGGCGGAACTGCCGACGGCCAGCTGGAGTATGGGCGACGCCGCGCACAGCACGCGCGCCGGGTTCCTCCGAGGGGGGGATGGTATCGGGCCCGCTCTGGCCGACCCGGCGCCTGTGCGCGCAGGCGGGCGTAAGCGGCAATGGGTGCTGCGGTCCGACAGGCGACGAAGGACTCAACCGAGCCTGCCCCTGCGGCGCTCCGGTCGCGACCCTCGCAGCGGACTGCTTCGGGCCCTACGAACTGCACCTCGACCCCGTCCGGACATACGCGTTCTCCTAGCAGGACCGTGGGACGATCCGGGTCTGCCCGAAGCCGTTGGGCAGCCCATCGCCGCAGATGACAGGCTCCGCCTCGGTGGAGTTATTTGACGTCCTGGCGGGACTCGCCCGGTCGGGATATCTTGGGCCTGTTGAGAACGGCGCGGCCTGGGGCCAGGGCACCGCGGCGCTCGGTGACCCCTGGGAAGTAGCCGTCGGGAAGCGCCGGTCCTGGCCGTGCTAGTTCGCTTACGGCGACCGTGCCGGTTGCGCCTGGCAGACTTACACACCCCTCACCTTCGACAACCAATGCGCTATCCAGGCCACGTCCTCCGGCGTCGTCTTCGTCTTCGAATTCCTGGACGGAGAAGGCCCGATCCTCAACGTCGTGGGACCCCCACCCCATCAGCATGAGTGCTCCGCGACCCACGCGACACCGTGAGGATGAAGCCGACGTCGTGAACGCTACATCGCCGATATTGGCTCGTCGCCCTCATGCACATCTTCAGGGCGAACTCAGCGCCGAGCTGGGTTGCTTCGATAAGTGCATCCGTTGACCGGTCCTCCAGATGGATCCTCGCGAGCGGCCCCGCCTCCTGGAGATCATCCAGAACCTCCGCGAGCGCATCCGCGAGGCCCGCGCCAACGGCTGGCTCGGCGAGGTCGAAGGACTTCAAGTCAGCTCTGACGCTGCGATGGCCAAGCTCAACAGCCTCAAACGGGCTCCGGCCGATGGCCGGCCGCAGCTGGTTGACCTTGGCGTGCCGGCCTTCACCGACCACGCGCCACTGCTTCAGCCAGGGTCGGGAGAGCCCGGAATCCGGCCCTGATCCGGTCACCGGGCGAGTTCGGCTTGGCGAAGACTGCGGAACACCTCCGGGGTCGTCCATCCGCGCAGTGTGGCGTGAATCGTCGAGCGGAATGCAGCCTCGGCCGTGGTGGCGTCGAGGGCGCCGGTGAGTTCGAGAGTCACGAGCCCGTGCAGGGCAGCCCAGATCGACAGAGCGATCGACGTTGCTTCGCCGGCGAGGACGGACGCCGTCAAGGCGCGATCGATCGCCGCGAGGAGCGGACGGATCGGGTCACTGGCACCGGCCTCTCCCGACGGGTCGAAGGACTGCACACCACCGAACAGCACCGTGTAGAGGTGGCTGTGTCCGCGCCCCCAACGACGGTAGGCGGCGGCCAGTGCGTAGAGGTCGGCGAGAGGGTCCGCGGAGGTCTGTACCGCCGAAAGGTCCTGGAACAGGCCGGCGACGGCTCTGTCGCGCACCGCACCGATCAGCCCGTCCTTACCGCCGAACAAGGAGTACACCGCCGTCGTCGACGCCTCGGCGGCAGCGGCCACGGCGCGGACCGTGACGGACTCCCGCGGACGGGTGGCGAGCATCTCGGTCGCGCACTCCACAAGCCGCTCTTTGACGGCCTCGTCGTTTGTTCTGGGCCTACCCACGATCAGCAGCCTACCCTCTCTGATAACGTCGTTTTGAAACAGTGTTCTGAAACTGTCGGAGGTCCGCCGTGCCCACGTCCGCCATACGTCTCGTCCGCTTCACCGGACGCTTACTGCCGGCCCTGGCCGCCGTCGCGGCGCTGGTCGTCGTCTTCCTCGCACTGATCGCCCTCACGGACGGGGCAGGTTCGGGGCTCGCCGCGTGGTTGACGACCCTCGGGACCGGGACTGTCCTCGCGCTGTGGCGGGGCCGGCGCCGCACCTGGCCGGCGCGGCTCGTGCCGTTCCTGCCGGTGATCGTCGCGGCGGCGTTGACGGCGACGGTCTGCATCCCGACCGTGCCGACGGCCCGGCGGCACCCGCCCGCGCTGCCGTTCGTGTCCACTCAGCACTGGAACCTGGCCACGGGCAGCCAGGTCGCGGTGTATCACTACCCGCCCGCGAACCCCGGCCCCCAGCATTCCGTCCCGTTCGTGTACCTCCACGGAGGACCCATCCGCGGCATCTCGGTGCAAGACCACCGGTTCCTGGGACTTCTCGCCCGCCAGGGCTACGACGTCTACGCCTACGAACAGGCCGGCGGCGGACGAAGCGACCTGCTCCCCATGGACCAGTACACGATCTCCAGGTCGGTCCGTGACCTCGCCGCCTTCGTCGACCGCCTGGACAAGGGCAAGGTTGACATCCTCGGATTCTCCGGAGGCGCAGTCGTGCTCACCCGAGCCCTGGCCGACCCTGGCGTCGCCGCACGCCTGCACCGGGCGATCATCGCCGAGCCCGGGCCCTTGGACGGCCCCACCGCGCACATCACCGGGAACAAGGGCCGAGCATCCGCACGAGGCCTCGCGCCCGCCCCGACCGGACCGCGATCGACACACGTCCCCCGGTACGCCGTGGCATTCGGCCTCATGCGACTCGGACTCCTCACCCCCGACACCGGACTGATCGGACAGGCCGAAGGCGACAACGCCTTCACCGCCGCAGACCTCGGCAGCGACACCGCATCCGCCTACTGCGCGCGCGACGCGCACCGCATCCCCACCGAGGACACCGCACAGAACTTCACCTTCAGCCCCGCCGCCAGCCTCCGCGTCCAGCAGACAGTTAAGGACTCGCCCTCCATCGCACCGCTGCTGAGGCAGTCCCGGACCCCCGCGATGCTCATGATCGCCGAGTGCTCCTCCCAGGTCCGTCAATGGGCGACCGCCATCCTTGCCGATGACCCCGCCATCCAGCGCACGCAGTACATGCCCGGAGTCGGACACCACATGTGGAACGGCCTCGACGACAACAACGACCGGGCCGTCGCCGTCATCACTGCGTTCCTTCAGGACAAGCCGGCCCCCCTGCCGAACTACCCGACCCGCGACGAGATCCCTACCTTCATGCGCGACCACAAATGAAGTTGTTGCGGCCCGGCACCGGCAAAGACTGGCGAAACCGCGAAGCCGCCTGGGCCCTGCGCGAACTACAGCCAAGGACGAGTTCTCAGTCCGGAAAGGGGGCCGTCCGCGTGCGAACGCGACGGCTGGGCGGTGGAACTCCTGTGGAGCGGCATTGCAGACGCGTCGGCGGGCAGCCCGGCCAGACGGCGCAGCCGCCACACCAGGACGTCACTGACGGAGGACGCAGTGTCCAACTCCCGTCGCCCGAATGCCTGAACGAGAAGTCCGGCGGGATCTCGGCCGGCCGCTTCGGCGTCGGCGAGGGTGGAGGCGAGCGCAGGCCACCCGGCCTCGGCCAGGACCTGCTCGGCGAGCTCGGGCATCGCTCTGCGCAGGACGGCGGCATGTCGCCGGTGGAGCGCCGGGGGCAGGAGGCGGGCCCCGCTCGCGGAGTACGGCCATGGGATGGCCGGCTGCGGCCTGGTAGGCGGCGCGCAGGTGTTCGGCGGCCTGGAGGGCAGCGGCGGCCTGCTGGGCGTGCTCCTTCCGTTAGTGCCAGGCTGGCGCAGCGGTGACGAGGAAGAACGCCATGTCGATCAGCATCGCGGTGCTTGCCCCGTCCTCCCCACGGCCGAGCGCCGGTCCGCCGTGGACGAGGTCGCGGGCGGCCCGACGCAGGGCGCGGTCGTGTCCGCGAACGGCCCGCACGTGGGAGCGCGAGGCGCGCTCGAACGCGGCTGCTGCCTCACCGAGTTGCTTGCGGGTGTGGGCGGCGGAGGTCTTGGCGAGGGCGTCGAGCACTTCCCCGGCCGCCGCGACGTGCGCGGCGATGATGCCGTCGTCAACGCCGTCGAGCACCAAGACCGCCTGCCAGGCGGCGGTGGTCGCGGCCCGCCGTGCGGAAGCGGGCCCGGGCACAGCCCGCAGCGGAGCGTCATCCGTGGCGGTTTCGGCCACCGGGTCGGACGGGGTCGCGGAGGTCCAGCGTTCTCGGATGCGGGGCAGGGACAGGTCCGGGGCGAGCCGCGCGCCGGGGTAGAAGACCGGCTCGTCGTCCTTGTTGCGGGCAGGGGGCGACCTTGTACCCGAGGAGGTCACCGGATGGGTCTTCGAGTCTCTGGACTGAAGAGCGTCGAGGACGGTCATCGTGACGGCGAGAGCAGAGGTTTGTCGGGTGGCCGTCGTCGCGGCCGTGCTGACCCGGTAGAGGGAACAGCGATGATGAGTGCGGGCGCAGCATCGACGTCTGGTGGTTTCTCGGGGGTGGGGCAGTGATCGAGGTCATGCGGCAGGGCGCGTTCAGCGTGAACGGCGTCGGATCGGAGTGTCGGCCGTTCCCGTTGAGCTTCAGCCTCCGCGAGGTCGAAGGGGCGTGGAAGGTGGCCGCGGGCGCGGCCCGGGCGCGCGAGTTGGCCGACCTGCTCGTGGCCGTGGCGAACGATGCGGTCGCGGTGGTGTCGCTGGAGACCAACTCCTACCTGGACGAGGAGTGGCGGACGCTGCAGCCGTCGCTGATCGCTGCCGAGCTCGGCGTGCCGTGCAGGGTTCACCCCCTCGGATCCTGGGCGTCCGGAACCTACGCCCTCGGGGAGGAACTCGTGGTGATGGACCGCGACCAGCTGCACCGTCTCCTCGACGACACCTGGTCACCGTACGAGCTGACGCTCATCGACGTGCCCTCCGACGTGACCCCGGAGCAGCTCGACGAACTCGCTCTCGTACTTGGCACGACTGGTTTCGACGATCCGATCCTGAACCGCCTGGAAGGCTCCGAGGTCTGGTTCTCGGGTCACGACGACTGCTACGTGCTGCTGGAGACCCGAGACCCCGCACTGCCTGCCGCAGTCCTGGCGCGGCTGCTGGCCCTGCTGGCAGGCTCCGCCCTCGGCGAACTCACCGAGGCACCCCCCTCCCGCGTTCCCGAGCCCGGGTCGTGGCTGCCCGAGCGGCTGATCGCCACAGCACCTCACTGGATCGGCGTCCTGGGCGGGGCCGGCGAGGAGTTGGTGACCATCGAGCTGGCGGCCTTGCCAGAGCCGTGGCAGCTGGGCGTCCCCTTCCCGAAGCAGGCCGACCTGACGGCGACTCTCGCCGTACGCCATGGCACCTGGCGAATCGCTCCCGCGGGGCGAAGGCGGAACCCCGATGCGCAGGAGCAGCCGTGAGGCGGTGATGGCCGCTGTCGTGGCTCGCGTCGTACCGGCGGCGCACGCTACCGGCCGCCCTGGTCGTCGCGGCTGTCGCCGTGGACGTGTGTGTCGGCAGGGTCCCCGCGGGCGGTCAACGCGGGGACCGGCCGGGCCCGGCCCGGCGCGTGCTCAGTACGGCCAGGACCAGTCCGCCACTTCCGGCAGGTCGGTGCCGTGCTCGCGGATCCAGTCGTGGTGGCGGATGCGCTGGTCGGCCATGGCCTGGCGCAAGCCCTCGGCGCGGCTCGCGAGGCCGGGAACGCGGTCGATGACGTCCATGACGAGCCGGTAGCGGTCCATGTCGTTGCGCACGACCATGTCGAACGGGGTGGTCGTGGTGCCGGACTCCTTGTAGCCGCGGACGTGCAGCTGGGAGTGGCCGGTCCGGCGGTAGGCGAGGCGGTGGATGAGCCACGGGTAGCCGTGGTAAGCGAAGATGACCGGCGTGTCGGTGGTGAAGAGCGCGTCGTACTCGGCCTTCGTCATGCCGTGCGGGTGTTCGTCGTGGGGCATCAGCCGGGCGATGTCGACGACGTTGACGACGCGGACGGCCAGCGAGGGGAGGTGCTCGCGGAGCAGGGCCGCGGCGGCCAGCACCTCCATGGTGGGTACGTCGCCGGCGCAGGCGAGCACGACGTCCGGTTCGCGGGAGCCGTAGCCGTGGTCGGTGCCCGCCCACTCCCAGATGCCGGCGCCGCGCGTCACGTGGGTGCGGGCCTCGTCGATCGGCAGCCAGTCGAAGCAGGGCTGTTTGCCGGCGACGATCACATTGACCTGGTCGCGGCTGCGCAGGGCGTGATCGGCCACGGCGAGCAGGGTGTTGGCGTCCGGCGGCAGGTAGACCCGTACGACCTCGGGGCTCTTGTTGAGGACGTGGTCGACGAATCCGGGGTCCTGGTGGGAGAAGCCGTTGTTGTCCTGGCGCCAGACGTGTGAGGTGAGCAGGTAGTTGAGGGAGGCGATCGGCGCCCGCCAGGACAGCTCGCGCGAGGTCTTCAGCCACTTGATGTGCTGGCCCACCATGGAGTCCACGATGTGCGCGAAGGCCTCGTAGGTGGAGAAGAGGCCGTGGCGGCCGGTGAGGAGATATCCCTCCAGCCAGCCCTGGCAGATGTGTTCGGACAGGATCTCCATGACCCGGCCGTCGCGCGCCAGGTTGCGGTCCGTGGCTTCCGTGATGCCCTGCCAGGCCTTGCCGGTGGCCTGGTACAGGTCGTCCAGCCGGTTGGAAGCGGTCTCGTCCGGTCCGACGACCCTGAAGTCCCGCCGGCCGGCCGTCTCCCGCATGATCTGGGTGAGGAAGTGCCCCAGGACACGGGTCGGTTCGTGGAGGGTGCGGCCGGGCTTGTCGACGGGGACGGCATGCGCGTCGAGCGCGGGCAGTGGCAGAGGCCTCAGCAGTCGCCCTCCGTTCGCGTACGGCACCGCGCCCAGGCGGCGCTCGCCTTCCGGGACGCAGGCCAGGACCCGCGCCGTCGGGCGGCCGTCGGCATCGAAGAGCTCCTCCGGCCGGTACGAGCGCAGCCAGTCCTCCAACTGCCTCAGGTGCGCGGGATTCTCGCGCACCCCCGCGAGCGGGACCTGGTGGGCGCGCCACGTGCCCTCGACCGGCTCGCCGTCGACGGTCGCCGGGCCGGTCCAGCCCTTGGGCGTGCGCAGGACGATCATCGGCCAGCGTGCGCATTCCCGGCCCGGGTCAGTGCCCGCCTTCCGTGCCTCCTGCTGGATCAGGGAGATCCGGTCCAGCGCGTGGTCCAGCGCGCGGGCCATGGCGTGATGGACCTGGGCGGGGTCGCTGCCGGTCACGTACAGCGGGTCGTGCCCGTAGCCGCGCAGCAGCGCGTCGAGCTCGGCCTCGGGGATCCGGGACAGCACCGTCGGGTTGGCGATCTTGTAGCCGTTCAGGTGCAGGATCGGCAGGACCGCGCCGTCGTGGACCGGGTCGAGGAACTTGTTCGAATGCCAGGAAGCGGCCAGCGGTCCGGTCTCCGCCTCGCCGTCGCCGATGACGCAGGCGACCAGCAGGCCGGGATGGTCGAAGGCGGCTCCGTAGGCGTGGGCGAGGGCGTATCCCAGCTCCCCGCCTTCGTGGACGGAACCGGGGGTCTCCGGCGCCACGTGGCTCGGCACTCCGCCGGGGAAGGAGAACTGCCGGAACAGTTCGGCCATGCCGTCGGCGTCGCGGCTCACGTCCGGGTAGGTCTCGCTGTACGTGCCCTCCAGCCAGGAGTTGGCGAGGACGGCGGGGCCGCCGTGGCCCGGGCCCCAGATGCACAGGGCCTCCAGCGAGCGTTCCCTGATCACGCGGTTGAGGTGCGTGTACACCAGGTTCAGGCCGGGCGAGGTGCCCCAGTGGCCGAGCAGCCGCGGCTTGATGTGCTCCGGCCGAAGCGGCTCGGCGAGCAGGGGATTGCCCATGAGGTAGATCTGGCCGGCCGCCAGGTAGTTGGCGGCGCGCCAGTGGGCGTCCAGCTCCGAGATCGAATACGCGGTCAACGCGGTCATGTCCGCTCCTGCGTGCGTGCGAGGGTCCGGGACGTTCGTCGACTGAGCCGATGCCGACATCCTGCGCTCTGCCAGGGCGTGGCCGACAGGGGAGGACCGGCCCTCGGGGAGGGACGGTCGGCCCTGTTCCGCACCTGCCCGGCCCGGGGAAGGTGAATCCCGGTGGCGCCCGGCCCTCCCTCGGCCGGCGCCGCCCATCCCCGCCGGCGACCCCGATGCCTCGCGCATCATTACGGAGGACAGACCTGTGAAGCGCACCCTCGTCGTCGGAGTGGACGGTTCCCCCGAGAGCCGGGCCGCTGCCGACTGGGCCGCGCGGGAAGCCGTGCGCCGCGACATGCACGTGCACGTGGTCCATGCCTGGCCGTGGCAGCCGCTCGCCGGCGCGGTCGTCCAGGACCGAGGCACCGAGGACCGCCGGGCCCGGGAGATCCTGGAGGAGACGGAGGCCGAGCTCGGCCACCGCCACCCTCAGCTCTCGCTGTCCGTGGAAGTGGTGGCGGACGTCCCCGTGCCGGCCCTGCTGCGCGCCGCCAAGGACGCGGAGATGCTGGTGCTCGGCACCCGCGGGCACGGCGCGCTGGCAGGCTTCCTGCTGGGCTCGTACGGGCAGCGGCTGATCGCCTCCGCCGAGTGCCCCGTCGTCTCCGTCCGGGCCAGGGGCGGCAAGCCGGTGCTCGGGGGCGCCGAGGGCGAGGTCGTCGTCGGGCAGCAGGGCGGTGTGGAGGAGTCCGCCGGGGTACTGGGCTTCGCCTTCGAGGCGGCCGCCGCGCGCGGGGTCCCGCTCCGGGCGGTCCGCGCCTGGAGCCTGCCCCCGGTCTACGGCTACAGCCCCGGCTCGATGTGGATCGCCGAGCAGTTCGGCGGGCTGGAGCCGTTCGAGAAGGCGGCGCTGGATCAGGCGCTGGAGCCGTGGCGGCCGAGGTTCCCCGAGGTGGAGGTCGTCGCGCACGTGGAGCGGGGCAGCGCCGGCCACGTACTGCTGTCGGAAGCATCGGACGCCCAGTTGGTCGTCGTCGGACGCCGGGTCAGTGACTCGCCGGTGGGCACGCGGATCGGGTCGGTGGCCCATGCCGTGCTCCACCACTCGGCCTGCCCCGTCGCCGTCGTCCCGCACCAGTGACCACCGAGGCGACGACGGGCGAACGATGAAGCCGGGCACGCGGTCGTACGGAGTGCTGCCCGGCCCTTCCCGCGCGCGACTCCTATTCCGCCGCTGCGGTCGGGGCCGTGGCCGGGTGTCGGCCGGGCGGGGTCAGCGCGTGGCTGGCGATCACCGCGGCCTGGACGCGCCGCTCCACGCCGAGCTTGACGAAGAGCCGCGAGATGATGTTCTTGACGGTCTTCTCCGCGAGGTGCAGCCGCTTGCCGATCTCCCGGTTGGTGAGACCCTCGCTGACCATGAGGAGGATCTCCTTCTCCCGGTCCGTGAAGCCGGGAAGCCCCGGAACCTGTTCCTCCTTGGGTACGTCGCCGCGCATGCGGGCCATCAGCCGCGTGGTGGCGCCGGGGTCGAGCATCGACTGGCCGGCGGCCACCGTCCGGACGGCGGTCACCAGGTCGGTGCCGGTGATCTGCTTCAGGACGTAGCCGGAGGCCCCGGCCATCACGGCGTCCAGCAGCGCCTCCTCGTCGTCGAACGACGTGAGCATCAGGCAGGCCAGCCCGGGCATCCGCGCGCGCAGCTCCCGGCACACGCTCACCCCGTCGCCGTCCTGGAGCCGTACGTCCAGGATCGCGACCCGGGGGCGCAGTGCGGGGATGCGGATCAGCGCCTGTTCCGCCGTGCCCGCTTCACCGACCACGGTCAGGTCGGGCTCGGCGTCCAGCAGGTCGTGCACCCCGCGGCGCACGACTTCGTGGTCGTCGAGCAGGAAGACGCTGATGGGCTCCGCCACGGGGGAGGGGGCACTGCTGCCGGTCATGACGCGACTCCTTCGCCTGGGGTCGTTCGGGGCGCACGGACACCGGCATCCTGCCTTCTTCACGGGCCGAACGGACAGGGCCGGTCGGCCCTCATCGGTGGGCCCCCCGCGCGGCGGGCACCGGCCGGGCCCCGGGAAAGGGACCTTCGGCCCTGTCCGGAGGGCCTGCCGGGCCTTTCCGAGTGCACTCGGAACCGGATGAACTGATGGCGCACGGGGAACGGCGCGACTCGACGGAGCCGCACGCAGCGCGGAGGACGTCATGAAGACCGCCTTGATCGACCTGAAGACCGTGGCCCGGGACGCTCGTGGCCTGAGAGTCTCCTTGGCCGGGGAGCTCGACCTCTACACGGCGGAGCAAGTGGGGCCGCGCCTGCGCGAACTCGCCGGATTCGGCCACCGGAACATCGTCCTGGACCTGTGCGGTCTCTCCTTCTGCGACAGCGCGGGCATCGATCTCTTCATCCGTCTGCACCGCCGTTGTCGTGCGGAGGGAACCCGGCTCCTGCTCTGCGATGTGCCGCCCCTGGTGGCCAAGTCCATGCGGGTGCTCGCCGCAGACCGCGACCTGCAGTTCGTCGTTTCGTGAGGTGAACACCATGGATCAGGAAGCCGCACGGCGACCCGCCGGCCGGTCCGGTGGGATGACGACCGCCCGGCACATGCGGGATCTGGACCGGTCCGAGGCCCTGCGGCTGCTCTCGACGGTGTCCCTGGGGCGCATCGTCTTCACACGGCACGCCCTGCCCGCCGTCCGCCCGGTGAACCATCTCGTCGTGGGCGAGGACGTCATCGTCCGGATCCATGAGGACGGGGCACTGGGCTCTCTGGTGGCGCCCTGCGACGTCCCCGGCGTGGTGGTGGCCTACGAAGCGGACGTCATCGATCCCGTCACGCACCTCGGCTGGAGCGTTGTCGTCACCGGTTACGCCAGGGTGGTGGCCGACACCGACGAGGTGGACCGGTACGCGTCCTTCCTGCGCCCCTGGGTGGCACGCCCGATGACCGGCGCGTTGCGGATCCGCCCTGATCTCGTCACCGGGTTCCGGCTGGAGGCGGACCCGCCCCGGCCCCTGCCGGCGGTCCGGAGCTGACGGGTCCGGAACTGACGCCCTTGCCCCGGTCCTCAGCTCCCGGTAGGGAGGGGCGCCCGCCAGACGAGCCTGGTGCCGCCCTCGTCGGGCCTCTCGTGGGTGAAGGACCCGCCCAGGCCCTGCGCCCGCTCGGCGAGGTTGCGCAGACCGCTTCTGCGCCCCTGTGCCCCCTGTGCCGCAATGCCCTTCCCGTCGTCCGAGACGGTCAGTACGACCTCGCCACGGCCGGCCTTGAGGGACACGCCGACCCGGGTCGCCTGCGCGTGGCGGGCGGCGTTGCTGAGGAGTTCGCCCAGTACCGCCATCACGTGGTCGGCGATCTGCGGCGGTACGTCGGTGTCGAGCAGGCCCTCCATGCTCAGGCGCGGCGGGTGGCCGAGGGTGGTGGCCGCGTCGCCGACGGCACGGGAGGCGCGTGCCCGCAGACCAGGTCCGCTCTCGCGGTCCTTGGTGCGCAGCCCGAAGATCGTCGACCGGATGATCTTGATCGTTTCGTCCAGGTCGTCGACCGCCCGCCCGACCCTTTCGGCGGCCCCTTCGTGCTCGACGAGCCGAGCGGCACTCTGCAAGGTCATGCCGGTGGCGAAGAGCCGCTGAATGGCCAGGTCGTGCAGGTCACGGGCGATCCGGTCGCGCTCCTCCAGCAGTGCTATCTGCTCGGCGTCCCGGCGCCGCTCCGCCAGCTCCAGGGCGAGTGTGGCCTGACCGGCGAAGGCAACGAGGGGCTCCAACTCTCCCTCGCCGAACGCTGGTTCTCCCGCCGCGCGCGCGAGCAGCAGGACGCCCCTGCTCTCCCCGCCCGAGGTGCCCAACGGGACGGCCACGGCGGGCCCCAGCCCGTCCTGCACCTGGGCCTCGGCCGGGTAGCGTTCGCCGGCCGAGCCCGGCACGGCCGTCACGGGCTTGCCGGCCCGGTGCGCGGCTCCGGAGAGCGTGCCGGAGAAGGGGACGACGAGGCCTTGCCGCGCGCGTGCGTCCGGACCGACCGAGAACTCCACGACCAGGCCGTCGACACCGGCCACGGGCATGGCGATGTCCGCGAGGCGGGCCGTGGTGATCTCTCGTGCGCGGCGGGCGATGAGCTCCAGCACCGCCGGGCGCGACGCGCCGGACAGCAGGCTTTCGGTGATCTCCGCATTGGCCTTGAGCCATCGCTGCTGGCGCTGAGAGCCCTCGTAGAGCCGCGCGTTGTCGATCGCCACACCCGCCGCCACGGAGAGGGTGGAGATCACCGTCTCGTCCTCGGTGTCGAAGTCGATTCCGCCGCGCTTGTCGGTGAGGTAGAGGTTGCCGAACACCTCCTCGCGGACCCGGATCGGCACGCCGAGGAAGGTGCGCATGGGCGGGTGATGGGCCGGAAAACCGTGGGAGGAGGAGTGCGCGCCGAGGTCGGTCAGGCGCAGGGGTTCCGGGTGGCGGATGACCTCCCCGAGCAGGCCGTGGCCGGCCGGCAGGGGACCGATCTCGGTGATCTCCTCATCCGTGAGTCCCACGGTCAGGAACTGCGAGAGCGTGCGGCCGTCGGGGCCGATCACTCCCAGCGCGCCGTATTCCGCGTCGACGAGCAGGGCGCCCGCCTCCACGATCCGCCGGAGCACCTGGGCGAGATCCAGCTCCCGCCCCACCGACACCACGGCCTCCAGGAGGCTGTGCACCCGGTCGCGAGTGCCGCGCACTTCGTCGATGCGCACCTGGAGCTCGTCCAGCAACTCGTCCAGCCGCATCCGCGGTACCCGGGTCAACGGATCCCCCACACCCACGCGCTTCCCCTCCGACGGCCCGCTCGGTTGCCCGACCCACGGTCAGCGTATCGACACGCCCGGGCCCGATGTGCGTCGTTGCGCGCGGATGCCCGCCGTGACTGACTTGATCGAAGCGCCGGACGACGACGGGGAGGATGGGCCATGGCTCTGAAGAAGGCGGTCTACGAGGACGAGCTGCTGCGGCTCCAGACGGAGCTGATCAAACTCCAGGAGTGGGTGCGCACGGAGGGCGCCCGGCTCGTGATCGTCTTCGAGGGCCGCGACGCCGCGGGCAAGGGCGGCACGATCAAGCGTGTCACGGAGCACCTCAACCCCCGTGTCGCACGCATCGCCGCCCTGCCCACGCCGACGGAACGGGAGCGCACCCAGTGGTACTTCCAGCGCTACGTCGAGCACCTGCCCGCCGCCGGCGAGATCGTCCTGTTCGACCGCAGCTGGTACAACCGCGCCGGGGTCGAGCACGTCATGGGCTTCTGCACACCGGCGGAACACCGGCTCTTCCTGCGCCAGTGCCCCGTCTTCGAGCGCATGCTCGTCGAAGACGGGATCCTGCTGCGCAAATACTGGTTCTCCGTCAGCGACGCGGTGCAGGAGGAGCGGTTCCGCGCCCGAGCGCAGGACCCGCTGCGGCGCTGGAAGCTCTCCCCGATGGACCTGGAGTCGCTCACGCGCTGGGAGGCGTACTCCCGGGCCAAGGACGAAATGCTCGTCCACACCGACACCGAGGACACCCCTTGGTACGTGGTCGAGAGCGACGACAAGCGCAGCGCGAGACTCAACATGATCGCCCACCTGCTGTCCTCGCTTCCCTACGCGGACGTCGCCCTGCCTTCGCTCACCCTGCCGCCCCGTCCTCCTTCGACGGGATACCAGCGACCTCCCAAGGACCTCCAGAACGCCGTCCCCGACCATGCGTCCACGCTCGGGAACCACTGAAGCGGGGCGGATGCCGGCGCGGAGTTGCCGAGTGCACCGTCAGCGAGGAGCGCGATGTCCGCACGTGGAAGGTCGTCCCTGCTGCCTCTCGGCCTCCGGAGGTACCGCCGGTCGTGGCTCGGTCGTGACGCCTTGGCCGGAATCACCGTCGCCGCGTATCTGGTGCCGCAGGTCATGGCCTATGCGGGGGTGGCTGGGCTGCCCCCGGTCGTGGGGCTCTGGGCCGTGCTGCCGGCCATGGTGCTCTACGCCTTGACCGGTTCCTCACGGCTGCTGTCGGTGGGACCCGAGTCGACCACCGCGCTGATGACGGCTGTCGCCGTGGGGCCGCTCGCAGGAGGGGACCCGGGCCGGTACGCGGTGCTCGCGGCGGCCCTCGCCGTCGTCGTCGGCCTCGCGTCGCTGGCGGCCTGGGCCGTGCGCCTCGGGTTCCTCGCCGACCTGCTCTCACGGCCCGTGCTCGTCGGCTACCTCGCGGGTGTTGCCCTGATCATGATCGTCGACCAGCTGCCCCGGCTCACCGGAGTACGGGCCACCGGCTCCGGCTTCTTCTCACAGCTGTACACCTTCGCCCTCAACGTCTCGCACGTCCACTGGCCGACCGCCGTCCTGGCCGCCGCGGTGCTCGTCCTGCTCCTGGTGGCACCGAGCTACTGGCGTCTGGTTCCGCGTCCGCTGCTCGCCCTCGTCGTCGCCACAGCCGCGGTGGCGGCATTCGGGTTGGACGAGCGGTACGGGATCGCCGTGATCGGATCCGTACCCTCCGGGCTGCCGGTGCCCGCGCTGCCGTCCCCCGGTGACCTTCCGCAGCTGGTGATCCCCGCGCTGGGCGTGCTTCTCGTCGGCTACTCGGACGTGATCCTCACCGCCCGGGCCTTCGCCGACCGCGGTGATCCGCTCCCGCTGGACCCCAATCGCGAGCTGCTCGCCCTGGGGACGGCGAACCTGGGGGCGGGCTTCATGCACGGGTTCCCCGTCAGCAGCAGCGCCAGCCGCACCGCGTTGGCCCAGTCCGCGAAAGCGCGGAGCCAGGCCTACTCCCTGGTCGCCGCCCTCGCGGTGCTGATGGTCCTCCTCTTCCTGGGGCCACTCCTGGCCCACACCCCGAGCGCCGTCCTCGGCGCCATCGTCGTCTACGCAGCCGTCCGCCTCGTCGAAGTCGGCGAGTTCCGGCGCCTCGCGGCCTTCCGCCGACGCGAACTGCTTCTGGCGCTCGGATGCCTCCTGGGCGTTCTGGTCCTCGGCATCCTGCACGGCGTCCTCGTCGCCGTGGCCCTGTCCGTGGTCGAGTTGCTGGCCCGTGTGGCCCGCCCGCACGACGCCGTGGAAGGCATGGTGCCCGGGCTCGCCGGCATGCACGACGTGGACGACTACCCGACGGCGCGGACGGTTCCGGGGCTGGTGATCTACCGCTACGACTCGCCGCTGTTCTTCGCCAACGCGGAGAACTTCCGCCGTCGTGCCCTGGCGGCGGTCGACGAGCAGAGCTCTCCGACGCAGTGGTTCGTCCTCAACACCGAGGCGAACGTGGAGGTGGACATCACGGCGCTGGACGCCGTGGAGGCACTGCGCCAGGAACTCGCGGACCGTGGCATCGTCCTCGCACTGGCCAGGGTCAAGCAGGAACTCCGCGAGGACCTGGACGCTTACGGCCTGACCGCCTCGGTGGGAGCCAACCGCGTCTACCCGACCCTGCCCACAGCCCTGGAGGCCTACCGGGCATGGAGCCGCGAGGCAGGGTTCGAGGCGGAATGAGCAGGACCCGCACGCGACTTCGCCCCCGGGCGGCAACCAGGTTCCGATCATCGCGACTCGGGAGTCAGCCGGGGGAGGGAAGGAGCCAGCCGGGAAGGAGTCAGCCGGGGAGGAGTTCGTTGACGAGGCCGCGGACGCGGGTCTCGATCTCATCGCGGATCGGGCGTACGGCGTCGATGCCCTGGCCTGCGGGGTCCTCCAGCTGCCAGTCGAGGTAGCGCTTACCGGGGAAGACGGGGCAGGTGTCACCGCAGCCCATGGTGATGCACACGTCCGACGCCTGGACCGCCTCGACGGTCAGGACCTTCGGGGTCTGGGCGGACATGTCGATGCCGACCTCGAGCATCGCTTCGACCGCGGCCGGGTTGATGCCGCCCGCAGGTGCGGAGCCCGCGGAGCGGACCTCCACGCGGTCGCCTGCGAGGTGGGTGAGCCAGGCTGCGGCCATTTGGGAGCGGCCGGCGTTGTGGACGCAGACGAACAGCACGGACGGCTTGGCGTCAGACATGGGGTCTCTTCTCGGGCGGGCAGGAATGCAACGGCGCGGCGCCGACGTCAGCGGAAGCTGGTGTCAGTGGCTGCTGATGTGAAAGTATCAGCCCATGATGACGTCAGTCGACACTGATCTGATCCGGGTTCTGGCCGACCCGCTCAGGCTCCGGATCGTGAGCCTCCTCGCCAGTGAGACGCTCTGCACCACCCACCTCGTGGAGGAGACCGGTGCCAAGCAGACCAACCTCTCCAACCACATGAAGGTGCTCAGGGAGGCCGGGATCGTGGAGACGGAGCCCTGCGGCCGCTACATCTACTACCGGCTGCGCCCGGAAGTCATCGAAGCCCTCGCCGGTCAGTTCACCGACCTCGCCCAGAGAGCGCGTGCCACTGCCGAAGCGAACCTCAAGCGGTCCTGCCCGTAGCCTTCCGAGCCCTGCCTCACCTGCCCGAGGAGAACCTGCCTTGACCACCGCAGAGCCCACCGTGAGCGAGGTCATGGCCGTCGCCACGGCGTCGCAGCCCGCGCCCGGCGCGACCCCGCCCCGCGCCCCGCTGATCGCCCGCACGGCAGCCGAGCTGGTCGGCACCGCCGCCCTGGTCGCGGTCGTGGTCGGCTCCGGCATCCAGGCCACCGCGCTCACCGACGACGTCGCCCTGCAACTGCTGGCCAACTCCACCGCCACCGTCTTCGGCCTCGGCGTCCTGATCACGCTCCTCGGACCGGTCTCCGGCGCCCACTTCAACCCGGCCGTGACCCTGGCCGAGTGGTGGACCGCCCGCCGCGGCGGGCCCGGCGTCACCGCCCGCGAGCTCGCCGTCTACGTGCCCTCGCAGATCGCCGGCGCCATGGGCGGCGCGATCCTGGCGGACGCGATGTTCGGCCGGCCGCTGGTGAAGTGGTCGCAGCACGACCGCTCCGCCGGCAATCTCCTGCTCGGCGAGGCCGTCGCCACCGCGGGCCTGATCCTGCTGATCTTCGGCCTGGCCCGCATCGACCGCCTCCGCTTCGCACCCGTCGCGGTCGCCTCCTACATCGGCGCCGCGTACTGGTTCACCTCCTCCACCTCCTTCGCCAACCCCGCGGTCACCATCGGCCGCGCGTTCACGGACACCTTCGCGGGCATCGCCCCGGCCTCTGTGCCCGGCTTCATCGCCGCGCAGCTCGTCGGCGCCGTGGTGGGCCTGGCGCTGGTGGCCGTCATCTTCACGCGCGGCAAGACGGACTCCGGGACACCCTCGGCATGACGCGGCGCACGGGCGTGTGGTGATCGACGGTGGCCAAACAGGGCTCGTCGCCGGCTACCACCTGCGCCGCCCGGGCGTCGAGCACGTCATCCTCGACGCCCGGACGGCACCCGGTCTCCGAGGCCGGTCGCGACGGCGCCTTCCTGCGGGCGCAGACGGGTTGCCGCGGCTGGGCCGGCCCGGCCGCCGCCTCTGGAGGCGTTCGGTTCAGCTGATGCGGGGGCTGCGGCGCTCCAGCAGTACGACGTCGCGCCACACCCCGTGGTGGCGGCCGATGCGCTCGCGGGTGCCGATCACGCGGAAACCGGCCCGCGCGTGGACCGCGAGGCTGGCGGCGTTCTCGGGGAAGATCCCGGACTGGATCATCCAGATCCCCGCGGCCTCGGTCGACTCGATCAGGGCTGCCAGGAGCCGGCCGGCGACTCCGCGACCGCGGGCGGCGGGGTGGACGTAGACGGAGTGCTCGACGACGCCCGCGTACGCGCGGCGGTCGGAGACCTTGGCGGCCGCGATCCATCCCAGCGGCTCGCCGTCGGTGTCGAGCGCCGCGAAGCGGTGGGCGGGCAGCTTCGCGGCGTCGAACTCCGCCCAGGTGGGGGCGGTGGTCTCGAAGGTGGCGTTGCCCTCGTCGATCCCGGCCTGGTAGATCGCCAGGACCTCATCCGCGTGCGCCCCGGTCAGAGGCGTGATGGTGACGGTCATGCGGTGGCCGCGCGGATGAGGAGCCGGCCCATGGCGGCAAGCACGGACGGCTCGACCCTGTAGTACACCCAGGTGCCGCGCCGCTCCGAGGACAGCAGGCCGGCCTCGCGGAGCTTCTTCAGGTGGTGGGAGACGGTGGGCTGGGAGACGCCGACGTCGGAGATGTCGCACACGCACGCCTCCCCGCCCTCGTGGGACGCGACCAGGGAGAACAGACGCAGTCGCACCGGGTCGCCGAGGGCCTTGAACATGGCCGCGGTCCGCTCGGCCTCCTCGGCCGTCAGCGGTCGTTCCGACAGTGGCGGGCAGCAAGGCGCCACGGTCTCTGGTTCCAGCAGCGGCAACACCTTCGTGGTCATGCCCCCATCCTCCCGGTAACTTCGATAAATGTCTATATTGACGAACGTCGATGTGAGGTGCACTCTGAAACCCAGGACATCGACAACTGTCGAATCAATGAGGGAGCCCGTCGTGAACGCATCCACCACAGCCCTTCCCGTCGTCGTGATCGGTGCCGGCCCCATCGGCCTGGCGGCCGCCGCCCGCCTCATCGAGCGGGACATCCAGCCCTTGGTGCTGGAGGCCGGACCCACCGCGGCGACGGCGGTGCGTGCCTGGTCGCACGTGCGGCTGTTCTCCCCCTGGTCCGAGGTCGTAGACCCGGCCGCCGAGAAGCTCCTGGCCCCCACCGGCTGGGTCCGGCCCGACGGCTCCGCCTACCCGTCCGGGGCCGACTGGGCCGGCCTCTATCTCCAGCCGCTGGCCGACGTCCTGGGCGAGAAGGTCCGCTACAACACCACCGTCACCGGCGTCTCCCGCACCGGCCGCGACCGCATCGTCGACGCCGACCGCGACACCCAGCCCTTCGTCATCCACTCCACCGGCCCGGACGGCACGGAGGAGCGGATCTACGCCCGCGCCGTGATCGACGCCTCCGGCACGTGGTCCACCCCCAGCCCGGCCGGCGGCAGCGGCCTGCCCGCACTCGGCGAGAAGGCCGCGGCCGACCGGATCTCCTACCGGATCCCGGACCTCAAGAACCCGGCCGTCCGCGCCCGGTACGCCGGGAGGCGCACCGCCGTCATCGGTTCCGGCGCCTCCGCCTTCACCGCGCTCGCCTACCTGGCCGACCTCGCCAAGTCCGACGACGGCGCCGGCACGCACGCGACGTGGATCCTGCGCCGGGGGATCTCCGGCTCGACCTTCGGCGGCGGCGAGGCCGACCAGCTGCCTGCCCGCGGCGCCCTCGGCCTTGCGGCGAAGGCCGCCGTCGACGACGGCTACGCCGACGCGATCACCGGCTTCCGCACCGACGCCGTCGAACGCGACGGAGACGGCCGCCTGGTCCTGATCGGTGAGGACGGCCGCCGCCTCGATGCGGTCGACGAGGTCGTCGTCCTCACCGGCCTGCGCCCCGACCTCACCTTCCTCGATGAGCTCCGCCTCGGCCTCGACGAGCGCCTCCAGGCCCCCACCGCGCTCGCGCCGCTGATCGACCCCAACCAGCACTCGTGCGGCACCGTCTACCCGCACGGCGCGGGCGAGCTGTCCCACCCCGAGAAGGGCCTCTACCTCGTCGGGATGAAGTCGTACGGCCGGGCCCCGACCTTCCTCGCCATGACCGGCTACGAGCAGGTCCGCTCCATCGCCGCCCACCTCGCCGGCGACCACGAGGCCGCCGAACGCGTCGAACTCACGCTCCCGGAGACCGGTGTCTGCGGCGGCGCGGGCCTCTTCGACCAGCCTGCCGCCGAGGAGTCCGGCGCGGGAGGCTGCTGCGCTGCCCCGGCCACGCTGACCATCGGGGCTACTCCCACACCCGGAGGCTGCTGACCGCGGTCGCGCATCGCGGGGCCACATGGGCTGGGCCTGGACCAGGGGTCCGGATCCGGCACGCACCAACTCGGCCACGACAGCCGTCCGACGTGACCGTCCTTCTTGTATCGCAGGCTCTCTGGGCGTTTGGCGGTCTTGCCTACTTCGTAGCGGGTGGCGGGCTGCTTGTTCTTCGAGCCGAGTGGCCGGCCTGATCCAGGCCGCGACGGTTTCGGCGCACGGGCCGGACGGGGCAAGTGAACCCGGAGGTTCCCAAGCCCCCGCCGAACGGGAGCGGGGGGTGAGTCGGCTGGGCTCTGCCGGTCGCTCCCAGGGCCGGCGAAGGTCCTGGGCAAGGGGACGGGCCAGACGGAGTTGGGTGTTCGCGGTGATGACCAGCCACGTCCAGCGGTGCACGGCCTCGGCCTCAGGAGTCCGGATCTTCGGCCGGGTCCAGCCGGGAGTTCGCTTCATCATCCGGAACGTACGCTCCAGATCGAACCCGCGCAGGAACGCCTGCCGGCACAGGTCCACGTCGGCGCCGACCATTCCGGTGCCGCGGTCTCGAACAGTTCGCGCCGGTTCTTCGGCGCCTCCTTCAGGCTGCTGCCGACGACCTGCTCAACGTGTCACGGCAGGTCATGAAGCACACATGGTGCGGCGCGTCGTCCTCTGACTCGCAGCAACGCATGCCATATACATCGACTCTGGCTGAATGTGCCTCTGGCTCATGCCGGATGGAGACGGAAGCATCCACGCTGTCGGTTGAACGTCCACGAGACAGGAGTGACCCGTGTTTGCTCGTACGTCACGCATCGCCGTTGCAGCAGCTGCCACCGTCCTCGCCCTGGGTACGGCCGCCGCCACCGCGAACGCAGCGCCCGCCCCGAAGAACTGCGTGCTCAACATCGATTCAGGCAGCATGCAGTGCTATGACACGTTCCAGGAGGCCGTCACCGCTTCCACCAACGGACGGATCACAGACGCGCCGCTGTCGGCGAAGCACATCGACGAGAAGCTGGCCAACCGTCTCAAGGGCTCTTCGGGCACCACCCAGGCGGACGCCGTGCAACTCGGCGTCATCTACACGGACTCGAACTACGGCGGCTCCGCCCTGGTCTTAGAAGTCATCTCATTTGGTCAGTCTGCGGTAGCAGATGAGGGTGCAGGCGATGCTGGTGAAGGCAAGGAAATGCTCGGCCTTGCGTTCGTAGCGACGGTGGAGGCGGCGGCAGCCGGCAAGCCAGGACACGGTCCTTTCAACGACCCATCTGTGGCGACCGAGCCGCTGTGAGGACTCGACGCCTCGGCGGGCGATGCGGTGCTTGATGCCGCGTTCGCGTAACCATCTCCGCAGGTGGGCGTAGTCGTAGCCCTTGTCCGCGTGGAGCTTGCCGGGCCGGCGCCGTCGGCGTCCACGGCGGGATCGGATGGGCGGTATGCCGCGAACGAGGGGCTCAAGGGCCTGGCTGTCATGCAGATTCGCGCCCGAGATGCCGACGGACAGGGGCAGACCGGTCCGTTCGGTGATCAAATGGATCTTCGACCCGAACTTGCCCCGGTCGACAGGATTCGGGCCTGTCAGGTCCCCTTTTTCAAGGCCCGCATGTTCACCGAATCGATCGCGCAGCGGGACCAGTCCAGCTCGCCGCGGGCACCGAGTTCATCGAGGACCAGACGGTGGAGTTTCGCCCACACCCGGGCCTTGCTCCACTCCGAGAAACGACGGTGAGCTGTCGCCCCGGACGGGCCGAACGAAGCCGTGGGTAGCTGCTGCCAGGTACAACCCGACGTGGTCACGAACACGATCGCGGCAAGCACCTCCCGGTCACCGTGCCGGCGCCGCCCACCGCCCTGAGGCCGCGACGGCGCCTCCGGAACCACCCGCTGGAACAGCTCCCACAACTCATCCGGCACCAGCCGTTCAACGATCCCCACCATGTCCGAAAGCCTACCCGCCGAGGCCAAATGAGATGACTTCTTAACCGGCGGCAGCGGCTGCCAGAGCGGCAATGGCCGGGACGCCCAGATCAACCTCGAAGGGACCTGGAACAACTCCGTCAGCTCGCTGACCACGCTGTCTTGCTGGCTGGAGCTGTGGGATGCACCCAACGCCTCCGGTGTCCACCAGGAGTACCAGCAGTCGACCTCGTACATCGGGGACGCGATGAACGACCGGGCGAGTTCGATCGCCCTGCTGTAGGACACCCGGCACGCAGCGGCCCCGCCCCGCGATCCGCGAGGGCGGGGCACCGCTGCGTGCCGGTGCGCGCGGGTGCGATCCGGCTGGTCCGCGCGGGCAACGCGCCCGCTCTGGACCCGGAGCCCGCCATGTTCGACGCCATGCTGCGGGGATGGCAGGACCAGCGGCGGAGCAGGCTGCCGGGGAGGAAGACGATCGTGGACCGGTTGAGCCTGGTGCGCCGGTTCGCCCAGTTCACGGCACGCATCCGTGGGACTGCACGCCCGGTCCAAGGCCGACAAGGACCCGGCGCAGTGGCTTCCGCCGGTCGGCGGCTACCGCTGCGAGTACGCCGCCCAGTGGACCGCGACGAAGCTGCGCTGGGCCTCGCGGTCGACGATGCCGAGCGCCCGGGCCGGGGCCGGTCTCCAACTCCGACCCGTTCCCGCCCGCCGGGGCGAGCCCCGCAGGCGGGAACGGGCAGGCTGTGCCTGGGCCTGAAGCCCGGCTATGTGGTGCTCGGCGCGGAGGCGGCGGTGAGCGAGTCCGTGCGGTACATGACGTAGAGCCGCCCGTCTTGTGCGGCGCAGGAGACTTCGTCCATGGGGCGGATGCGCTTGCCGCCGGGGAAGTTGCCGCCGTGCCACATGTTCTGGGACGGGAGCCAGTGCATCTGGTAGAGCTCGCCTCGTTGGTGGAGGAAGACCTCCAACCCGCCGCTGTGGGAAAGCAGGGTCGGGCCTTGGGTGTAGTTGGGGTGGCCGATGCCGTCGAGGAGGTTCCAGGTCACGTTGCTCCCGGAGGTGGTGGCGTTGCTGGCGTGGAACCCGTTGTCCGTGCCGCGGGCGACGCGCCACAGCTTTCCGCTGTTGCTGGCCATGCTGACCGGGCTGTCCAGCTTCCAGCCCAGGTTGTCACGCCGGGGTTGGGTCCAGGTGTTGCCTTCGTAGCAGTTGGTGTGGGGATCACCAGCCCCGCCGATGTGGGTGAGCCACAGCCGGTTGTCGTGGACGGTCAGCGCCGGGGCGATGCGGGACCCGAACCCGAAGATCTGGGCACGGCGGGACCAGGAGCTGCCGTCGAAGGTGAAGTAGCCAACCGTGTCGTCGGTGCCGGTGTGGACGCACCAGAGTTTGTTCTGGAAGACGGCGAGGGCGGGTGCGATGTCGGAGTATTCCTGGTTGATCTGGCGCGGGGCGCTCCAGACGCCGTCGGCGTGGCTGGTCCACATCAGCGCCTTGTCGCTGGGGCGGTTGAACAGGACGTGGAGCCGGCTGCCGTAGAAGGCAATGGCGGGGGGTGTGATCGACTGCCAGGGCAGTTGGAGGGGAGCGGCCCAGCGGTCACCCTGTTCCCGGACGAGGTACTGGAGGGTGCCGGCGGGGAAGGGGACCTTCTCGGGGCTGGCGTACTTGAGCTTCAAGACGTGGTGGCCGTCGCCGTTGAAGTGCAGGTCCACGCTGCCTCGCTCGGACAGCAGCGCGAGGTCGTAGCGGTCGAGGTAGATCGCGCGTGCGCAGGACAGGTCGTCGTCGTTGCGTAAATGGCTCATCAGGATGACGCCCAGGGTGTTGATGTCGGCCAGGATGCCGGCGATGCCGCCACCGGGCAGGTTGCTGCCGATCTGGAACCAGGGACTGTCGAAGATGTCCTGGGACAGCTGCCGCAGGCGGGCGTGGAGGGCGTCGTACCACTCGCTGGAGCTCTGGTCGGCTTCGAAGCAGAAGATCTGCAGGATCAGATGGCCTGCGACCTGCCCGTCGAAGACGACACGGTTGGAGCCGAAGGTGCGGGTGTGACCTGTTTGGACGCCGCCGAACTCCTCCGACCGGTAGGCGGGGCCGGCTGCCTTGTCGCTGCCGGAGGACGCGCACCAGTAGGTTTCGTCCTTGCCGCCGCCCTGGTCACCTTGGGCCCGCAGTACGTGGAAGCTCTCCATTTCCAGACGCACCCGGACAGGATCGAACGCGCGCACCCCCGCCGCCGAGGCCTCGGCCGCCTGAGCGCCTTCGACGCCGGGAGCGACGGGATCGCCGTCCGGCGAGACCGCGAGCGTGTCGGGGGAGATGACAACGGCTCCGGGCATGGCCGAGGTACCGGTCCGCCAGGTACGCAGAGCCTCGACGAACTCAGGCCCGTCCACCCCCTCTCCCAGGGCGAAACCTTCCCGGCTGACCACCGCGGTGTTCGGCTGGGCCATCGTCTCGCGCGCCATCGCCTGCCAGTCCTGCTGGTACTGCGCCCAGTCGTAGGTCTGCCCGAGGGGCCGGCCGGTGACGGACACCGGGAACGGCAGGCCGGTGCCGTACGTCACCAGGAACAGGTACAGCTTCCCCAGACCGATGAGGTCCGCTTGCGGCATCGCGGTGAGCATGGCCTGGACCAGGCTGTTCTCAAGCTCTCCGAGCTGATGCCCCTGCTCCGTGCGGGCAGCGGCGCGCAGCGCCACGGCGAGCATCAGGTTCGCTCGCTCCCGTCGCGACCTTGGGGCCGCACCAACGGGGACGGGTGCCCACCGGTCAGGATCTGCCGCAACCTCTCCAATCGCGGATCGTCCAGGACGCCTTCCGGGTTTTCGGCCGCCGTGCTCTCGTCCACTGCCACAGCTTCTCCTTCGCTCGCGTGGGCGGATATCGCTGTCCGCACCACTGCGGCGACGGTATGTTCCGGCCCGACACCTTCCGGGGGAATGCGCGTGCACAGCTGAAAACCGTCTGAGAATGGCCAGGCACACCCGTGACAACCACGCGCCGGTGACGGAAGGCAGAGCTTCGGGCGGTACGGATGCGGGGATCACCCGGCGCGAACCGGAGGCGCTGCGGAGCGAATGCCGCAGGTTTCGAATGACGCTCCCCGCCAGCGGAGCGGACCCGTGGTCGGCGGCCAGTCGCGAGGCGTACGCGAACGACCAGGCGTCCCCGGACCCCCTGATCGCGGTCCCGGCGGTCTCGGCGCGGCCTCCAACCGGTCCAAGGCCGACAAGGATCCGGCGGAGTGGCTGCCCTCGGACGGTTCCTAGCACCGCACCTACGCGGCGACCTGGGCGGGCACGAAGCTGCGCTGGGAACACCGCCACCGGCCAGACCTCCTCCCTGGCTGACCACGACCTGGCGTGGGCGTGGACCTACGGGGACGTCGTCCACGACGACCCCAAAAGGCGTCGTGAGGCCGACCCGTTCGGCCTGGCCGAACGCTTCCGTGCCGCCGTTCCGCTCATCACGTGGGCCATGGTCGCCGCGATCGAGCTCCTCAACCACATCCGAGCCCTGCACCACGACGCAATGCTCGGCCTGAGCTCGGAAATATTCGACCAAGAGGTCGTGCTGAGTTCCACGACATGGGAGCAAGTGGGGCAGGCGTTCACCGCGACGCCGGGCACCCCCGCACCCGAGCACGCACTCTCACCCTTCCCGCACGGCTGGACCAGCCTCCAAGATGCGGCCGCCGCACCAGTGCTGGACCAGTGTTGTTCGACTGGTGATGACCAGTAACCAGCCCGGCGGACTGATGTACAGATGGCTCTGTCCCCAGGGTTCACCGCTGCTCCTGGGAACACATCCCGACGGCCTCACCCGCGGATGACCTCCAGATAGTCGAAGACGTTGACCTCGACTGGAAGAAGACCTCGGGGACCGACTGCCCAGCCACCTCGGCGACGCCACTTTCACCACCCCGCCCTCCGCTCGGGGCGGGGGAGTGGCGGGCGGTCTCTCCGGCGGCCGCCAGGCTTCGGGCGGTGGTCATGGCCCGTATCCCCGGCCCGGCCCCACTGTCCTACGGGGCTGTCGGGCGGCCGGTGGCGATTATGCGGCGCAGGGATGCACAGACGCGCTGGTAGCCGGGGTTGGGTCCGAGCCAGCCGGCCCAGTTGAGTTCGAAGTACAGGTGGCTCTGCATTTCCCGGAGCGCCGTGTCCTTCGCCGCGGCCACGCGCTGTCGGCCCTCTTGGCTGTCGGTGGCGGTGGTGAGGGCCTCACGGAGGTCTCTTTCCCAGCGGTGCACCCAGTCCGCTTCCCCCATCCAGTTGTGGCTGCCCAGGTGGTCGCCCACGATCAGCTGCTGTGATTGCTCATGCGTCAGCTCTCCCGCGAGGACCCAGGAAACAGCGACTTCGGCCGCTTCCTGCGTCAGCTTCTCGTCTGCAGGGCCAAGAGCACTGATCTCATCCATGATCATGATCCTACGGAGACCGGGTCGCGGGCTCGGAGCGGGCGAAGGCGGACCGGGAGCGGTCTGTGCGGCTGCTGAAGACGATCGGCGAAGCCGGCGTCGACGTCGTTCGGATCCTCACCGACGCCCACCAAGCTGGTGTCGGTTTGGACCGGCCCGTCGCCGCCGTCACCGCAGCCGCCGCCAAGACCCCCGCACCCGCCCCGGCGGCAGCTGGGGAGGGGAGAAGGCCCTCGAAGGCCAGGTCACCGCCGCGTCCGAGGGCAACCGCGGCGGGCGACCGAAGGTCATCGACGACGACATGCTCACCTTCGCCATCGCGCTGCAGAACAAGGGTGACCCCGTCCCGGAGATCTTTGACCGGAGCGCGGACGCTCCGTGACGTCGGCGGACCGATGTCACGGAGCGCCTTCCTCGGACCGGCCGTTCCGGACGGCTTCCGGATACCGGCTTTAGCCCTGCTTGATCGCGGAGATGTCGAATTCCAGGACGACCTTGTCGCCGACCAGGACTCCGCCGCCTTCCAGGGCGGCGTTCCAGGTCACGCCGTACTCCTTGCGGGAGATGGTCACCGATCCTTCCAGGCCGACCCGCAGGTTGCCGTAGGGGTCGACGGCATTGCCGGTGTACTCGAAGTCGATGGTGACCGGCCGGGTGGTGTCCTTGATGGTCAGGTCGCCGGTGACGCGGTACTCGGTGTCGGAGTGCGGCTCGACCGAGGTGGTGCGGAAGGTGATGTCGGGGAAGTTGGGAGCGTCCAGGAAGTCGTTGGCGCGCAGATGTTGGTCGCGCTGTTCGACACCGGTGTCGATGCTCTCAGCCTTCATCACCACTTGGGCGGTGGATCGGGCCGGATCGGCTCCGTCCAGATGGGCGGTGCCCTCGAACTGGTGGAACGCGCCGCGGACCTTGGTGACCATGGCGTGGCGGGCGATGAATCCGATCCTGGTGTGGGCGGGGTCGAGGACGTAGTCCCCGGTGAGCTCGGTAATGGCGGGCGACGTGGTCAAGGTGCCTCCGTAGGTCCTGGGTCCCGGCGGTGGTCCGCCCGGATCGGTTCCGGAGCCACGCTAGGACGTGACCGGCTCCGGCCCGGCCAGACGCACGGGGCGGCCGCGGAGTACACCTGATCGCAGACATAGGCTGGGGCGCTGGGACGCATGGACAGGTATGAGGAGTTGCTGCATGGTCGGCTCCACGGAACGCACCAAGACGGCCTGAACCCCGACGGCGCGCTCGACGGCCTGCTGCTCGACATCACCGGCTGGACAGCGGACGAGGTCCAGACCGGTGTCGCGCGATGACCGAGATCTGGCAGTTCGGCCTCGGCGGCCGGCCCCCGTACCCGAGGGTTGTGCCGACGGTCGCCTGCCGGCGGGCGACCGCCGACACCTGACCCGTCGTACTGGCAGGCCGCGGGCGGATCGGGTGGGATGGGGCAAGGCGAGGAGCCCACCTGGCGCGCCGGTGGCCTCCTCCCCGGGGGTGCTGTCGGCTGGGCATCGGCCGCCGTCACACGTTGCCGTCACCTGCTGCGGCCGACAGCACTCGCTTGCCCGTCCGCTGGCGTCCTGCCCCCGGCAGCCTGACTGTCGACGACTCGGCCGCCGCCGTCATGGGCAAGGAGCCCGTCTGTGTCGGCTGGGAGCTGCCGGGCCGCCCGGCATGACGGGCACGGTGGATCTGTCCGAGGGCTGTGCCGGGCCAAGGACACCCTTTTGGCGGGTCCTGGGTGCGCGCCTACTGCTCGTTGGCCTGGTCAGGGATTGATCGGTTTGTATCGGTTTGTATCGGTGAAGACTCTCCGCATGCCCGAGGACCCGGACGAGCTTGTCGATGCGATTGCTGTCGCTGTGCGGGCGGGAGATGACCGCCGTATCGGCCTTCTCCTCGACCGGTTCAAGGAGGTGGCGGGCCCTTCCCACCTGATACGGCTGCGTAACCGGCTGTGCGGTGTGAGCGTGCTGCGGGGGTGAGGGGCGCCGGTGGTCAGGCCGGCACTGGGTGGACCGTGACCAGGATCCGGTGAGGGCGGCGGATGAGCACGGACGCGACGGGGCGGGACGGCGAGCCGCTCGGCGCGAAGGGAGCCGGCCCGGGATACGTATACGGCGGCGTGCGGCTGCTCGCCACGCACCCGCGGCTCGGCATCTCTCAGCGGTCGACGCCCGCGACATCGAGCAGCTGGTGCGTGAGTTCGGCGGGGAGTGCGGGGTTGTTGCGGGCTGCCGCTCGCGGCATCCCGTGCTCGCCGAGCAGTTCGACGAGCCTTGGGCGGGGCAGGCGCGGGTCGGCCGCTGCATGGTGGCGCACCAGGCGGTTCGTGTCGTGGGAGAGCCGTTCAACGAGTTCCGGTTCGGCCTGCGGGTCGAAGAGGGCCGCATAGCGCAGCCGGTAGTTCGGTTCGTCCGCGAATCGGGCCAGACCGCGGCGCGCGAAGCTGCGGCGGTACGCCAGCGTGCCCCAGCTCAGTCCGTTCCAGTCGGGCGAACATCTCCACCAGCAGCTCGTGCGGGGCATGTCGTTCTCGCAGAGCATCAGCCTCTTCTGCCCAGCCGCCAGGATAAGAAGCAAGTGAGAATCGAATGCATGCCTTGAATGCGGTAGGGCACACGGTGCTTCGGAGGTTGATAAATATGGTTCCCCTGCTTCTCGTTCTTCTGCTGGTCCTTCTCCTCTTCGGCGCGGGTTTCGCGGTGAAGATTCTTTGGTGGGTGGCTATCGCAGTCCTGATCCTGTGGCTGATCGGTTTCGTCGCCCGACCCAAGGGCGGTAGCGGCCGCTGGTATCGCTGGTAGCCGTACGGCAAAGCGCAGTTCTGACACTGCATGGCGGTGGCCGGTCACCCCTCCTTAGGGGTGACCGGCCACCGCCATTTCGTTGTCGGCGGGCCCCCACCAAACACGGAACGGATAAAGGCGCGGATAGAGGCGCATCCCGGGGGCATCCGGAGGGTAGCCGGGGTGGTCGCCGTGACGCAGCAGGGGACCTGCTCACCTCCAATGATCGACGGCCGCCCCGGTCCCGCATTTCGATCCGGGTGCGTGAAGTCGTAAAGGCGGGGCAGGTGAAGTCCAGGCGGAACGCAGCACTACCGCCGAGCACGACGTACGGAATAGGGAGGATCGGTGGAGAATTCATTCTTCCGCCGTCCCCCGTTGACCGGAGGAGTTGTTTTTCGCGTGACTGAGCATGTGTGGAGTTACCAGCCGACCGCGGGCCACCTGGCCGGTACGGACCTGACCGGCTACAAGGTCGAGGCGACCGACGGCAGCATCGGCAAGGTCGACAAGCACTCCGACGAGGTCGGTGACGCCTACCTGGTCGTGGACACCGGAGTATGGATCTTCGGCAAGGAGGTCCTGCTGCCGGCCAGCACCGTCGTCAGGATCGACCCGGAGGACAAGAAGGTCTTCGTCGACCGCACCAAGGAACAGATCAAGAACGCCCCCGAGTTCCACCGGGACAAGCACCTCGGCGACGCCGGGTATCGGGAAGAGCTGGGCACCTACTACGGCACCGGCGCCCCCTTCGGCGGTCGACCCGCCTGATCGCGTTCCCGTAGGACGACGCCGGTCCCGGCACCCAGGAGGGTGTCGGGACCGGCGTCGTGGGGGTCACCCGCCCTCGAACTCGAAGACCTCGGCCAACGCGTATTCCTGCTCCTCCACGTCGCCGGCGCTCCCCGCAATCACCGCGTACCGCCAGGAACGGCCGTCGGGCGGCGCGTCCGCGTAGAGAACCACGCCCTCGCCGCGATCCGGGTCGAACGCGAGGCGGGATGCGTGCAGCCGGGCGAGGGCTCCGTCGAAGTCCATGGGGCTCCGCGTCCAGCCCTTCGCCACCGACCAGGCGGGGTGGGGTTCGGCCGATCCTGCGGTCAGCCGGGAAACCATGGTGTGCGGTGTGGTGGTGGCAGTACGGCGGATGTTGCTCTCACTCGCGTACGCGACCCCGTCCGCGTCGACCAGCCCGTCGAGCCCGAAGGGCCCGGCGTAGCCGTGGCCGGCCAGATGCCGGCCCAGAGCCGCCCCCCACTCTTCCAGCTCATCGGCCACGTGCGCGCTGGACGGCGGCAGCGGAGAGGCGTATCCAGTGAAGGCGCCCTGAACCGTGCGCATCGCACCGCTGAAGAGCGCGCGCGTTCCGGAGGCGGCCACTTCCAGCTGGATACTGACCGACTCGGCCACGTCGAGGCGTTCCTCCACCACCCACAGGCCGTCAGGCCCACCGACCGTGTCGAGCGGCATGCTCGCCCCGCCCCTCAGGTCGTCGCGGGACACGAAGCGCATTCCGTGCCCTCCCGCCGAACGGTCAGGCTTCACCACGACGCACTCGTGGTCCCGCAGGAGCTCGCGCGCCACGCCTTCGGCCTCTGTGCGTCGGCACATCCGCCCCGCAGGCAGCCGCATGCCCAACTGCTCGGCCGTCTCGCGGAACCCGGTCTTCGTGTTGAGCAGCATGGTCATCTGCAGCGCGGCCTCGGCAGCCTCGACCGTGGGGTACGGATGGACGGCGACACCGACGTCCCGGGCGAACGCGATCGCCGACGCGTCCAGCGCCGTCGGCAACAGCGCCGCACCCCGGTCACCGGCGAGAGCCCGGACGTGCTCGACGAGGCCGGCCTCGCGCACCGCCCGAGCCAGCGGAACAGAGCCGGCGGGTGGCACCTCGATGACAGCCACCGATTCCGCGGGCACCCCGGTCAGGTCGTACACGTACCGCAAGAACTCCCGGCTCAGCGGCACGGGAGTGACGAACATGTCCCCGGGGCGGAGCAGCCACGCCTTCCGCGGCGCCTGCTGGGCCCACTGCGTCAGGATCTGCCCTTCGTTGAGATCCACCGCCAAGTCCGAGAGGAAGTTCGCGAACACGACGATCGGGCCCGTCTCAGTCACCGCTCTGCTCCTCCGGTCGCCGTACGGCCGTCTACGGTCAGCGTGGGATCACCCGCTCAGCCCCCGCCGGGCGCGGCCGGACGTAGAGCGGGAGCCGCGTTCCCCGGCGCGTCCGGGCAGGACTCCCCGGTGCTCCCGCCCCGCTCCCGCCAGAGGCCCCACGAGACGTCGCCACCTGAACGTGGAAGCACGTCAGAGAAACGGTTCCCACGCCTCGGGGCCGACCCCCGCCGCTCCACGAAGTCGGGGCCACTGAGACCGATGTCCTCGGCGTCCTGCATCCCGCCAGCGGCGAGGAGGGCTCGGCCCTGCTGGTTGGGCGGATGGATGATCAGCTTGGCGGCCATGGGCCCAGCCTCAGCCGCACCCAGCGCATTGGCACCCCTTCGCGTCCGAAGGGGTGAACTCCACCGGGCAGCTGTCGCCCCGGGCACCGCCCACGGCCAGTTCACGCCATACCGTCCGCCCTCAGGCTGGAGCGCGCCCACGAACCACACGCATCCCCCCCCGCAGACGGTCGAGCTGAACCGAGGGACCGCTCGGAGGCGAGGGCTGCTCGGGCGGGCGTCTTTGTCCGGGACGGCACGGACGGTAGCCCCGACGACGGGGCCAGCTCCGTACGGTCTTCCCCACGCCGAAGCCGTGAGAAAGACGCTGACCTGTCGCTTCGGGCGCGAGGCGTGAATGCGGAGCGTGTCGGTCACCGGGACGCTATGACTGGTCGTTCCTCCTCGCCGGGATTCTGCCGCCCGGGTTTACCCACACCAGCGCGGTTGCCGAGGCCTCCCTGGTGGCGGCAGGTACACGGGGCATGCTGACGACACCCGAGGCGAGGGCCCCGAGTCCGATGTGAGCGAGCGCGCCAAGCACCCGGTTGTCCACGTCTCGTGGAACGACGCCGCCTCCTACGCCACCTGGGCGGGGGAAGCGGCTGCCGCCCGAGGCGGAGTGGGAGTACGCCGCCCGGGGCGGCCTCGAACGGTGCGTGTTCCCGTGGGGCGACGAACTGGAGCCCGGGAACGAGCACCGGATGAACGTGTGGCAGGGCAGCTTGAGCCGGCCCCGGGGCGCCGGGGAGAGGAACCGGCTCGGCCGCCCGAGCCGCTGCAGGTGGAGAACGCCGTGCTCCTTCCCGCGGGGCGGTATCACGGTTCTTCGATGCGTACGGGAACGCGGACGAGGCGATGATCCGGCGCGCACGAGGGTTGGCTGCCGCGAGGAGCCTCTTCCTCATCCTCGTGGGGCAAGCCGGGATGGGGACCAGCAGGCCGGGCAGCGCTTGACCGCGTTCTGGCATCCGCTTAGGAGGGGGAGGGAGAGGGGCAGGTGCGGGGCGACGGCGGTGCCACACGTGTTGCCCACGATATGTCGACTAGACCGGCGCTGAGCTGCACAAAGTAGTCTCCGCTCGCCTCGCACCACACGGTCACCCCCGGAGAAGGCCTTCGCCGCTGGACATGGCTGAGCCCCGACCCAGGGGGACGAGGTCGGGGCTCAGCAGGGAGGACGTGAACGCGTCCGAACGCCTAGTGGCGGAAGGTGTCCTTGATGTCTTCCTTGGCGTGGCGGGCGTTGCCCTTGGCCTGGTCGGCGCGGCCCTCGGCGGTCATCCGCTCGTTGCCGGCCATGCGGCCCATGGCCTCCTTGGCCTTGCCCTTGGCCTGCTCGACGTGCGCCTTGCTCTTCTCCGTGCCCGACATCGGGACCTCCTCGTGTTGTACCGGATTGGTCGTGACCGCTCGCCTGCTCTCTATCTCTGCTCGTAAACCTGCAACTGCCTGCCGGACCTGGCGGGCGGTCTTGTGCGCGCACCGGGGCGGCCGCGCGAGGTGCCGATCAGCGCATGGAGGGCGGATACGGCTGCCCGTCGGCGTGCATAAGAAACCCGTAAAAGTCATGCACATGGTTGGGGCGTGCTCGGGCATGCGGTGCTTCGGAGGTTGATAACTATGGTTCCCCTGCTTCTTGTTCTTCTGCTCGCTCTGATCCTGTTCGGTGCCGGTTTCGCGGTGAAGATCCTCTGGTGGGTCGCCATTGCGGTGCTGGTGCTGTGGCTGATCGGGTTCGTCGCCCGTCCGAAGGGCAGCAGCGGCCGCTGGTACCGCTGGTAGCGGCACGAGGCATCACGCATAGGAAGCGTCGCTGGTCCGCCCCACCTTGTGGTGGGGCGGACCAGCGACGCTTCGCTGTATCACGTCGCGAGACAGCGCGCAGGCGGGACGTGTCAGATGCGGCGGTCGTCGAGGAGGAAGCACAGGTGGTCGTGGGGCTCGGGTGCAGCCCGGAAGTTCATCACCAGAGGCAGGACGGCGTCGGGGTCGGGTTCCGCCGCGGTGCTCGTCGGTGTGCGTGAAGTCAGTGAATAGCGGCGCCGTTCGGTGGCGGAGACCGTGCTCGCCGCCACGCGCACGTTTCCGTCGGCGCCCTCCAGGTCGCGGTCGCACTCTTGCTCGCCGCCTAGTGCTCGGCCCAAGACGAACCGACGCGACCGTCGCAGTGCTGCTCAATCCCATCGACGGCACCTGCGCACCGGAATTGCCCACACCGCGAACCGTGCCCATGTCCAGGCCGAGGCCTGCGGCGGGGGAGTGGCCCAGCGGCATGGAGCCGGGGTAGCCCGGTCGTGCCAGCCCCGCGCGACGTGGCTGGCCGACGTGATCGGACTTACCGGCGCCGGGAGCAGGAGCAGGAGCAGGAGCGGGCGCGGTGTCCGCAGAGCCGGACGTGCCCGCGCACCGACAGTCATCGATGCGATGGCCGGGAAGCGGGTCGCTGCCCCACACCGCAGGCAGTCGAGCGCCCCGGCCGGGCAGGGAACCGGGCTGCACCTTTCCGTCTCTGGGAGGCGCCCCGCCTGCACGTTGTTCGTGGCGATCCGGGGGTAGCGTCCTTGACATGGACTTTCGCACCACAGTTGAGCGCGCTCAACGCCTCAAGCAGCTGCACGCCGAGTACAAGCCGCTCGTGCTGCCGACCGTCTGGGACGTCTGGTCCGCGCGGACGGCAGCCGACGCCGGTTTCCCCGCGCTGACGATCGGCAGTCACCCGCTCGCCGAGTCCCGGGGGGCCGACGACAACGAGGGCCAGACCTTCGAGGAGGTGCTCGCCGCCGTCCGGCCGATCATCGCGGCGGTCGACGTCCCCGTGTCCGTGGACCTGGAGGCCGGGTACGGACAGCAGCCCGCGGATCTCATCGCCGGACTCATCGAGGCCGGCGGCGTCGGCCTCAACATCGAGGACACCGTTCACTCGGACGGCGGACGCGTGCGCGGCACGCAGGAGCACGCGGACTACATCGCGGGCCTGCGCGCGGCCGCCGACGACGCGGGTCTCCCGCTCTGGATCAACGGGCGCACCGACCTCTTCCTGCACGCGGAGGACGCCGTCGGCGTCCTCGACGAGGCGATCGAGCGACTGCGGGCCCTGGAGCGGGCCGGCGCCGACAGCCTCTACCCGGTGGGCATTCAGGACAACGACGATCTGCTCACGGCGGTGATCGGCGCCGTCGCCATTCCCGTGAACTCCACGGCTCATCCCGTCAAGCACGATCTTGAACGCTTCCGCCGCCTCGGCGTCGGCAGGATCACCTACGGCCCGCTGCTGCAGTTCGCGATGACGGATGCGATGAAGGACATGCTCGTGCCATGGGCGCCCTGACGGGTTGATCGGGCGACGGGGCTGGGCGCCTTCGGGGGAGGGCGCCCCATGCTCCGGTGGCAGCGAACACGAACTCGCCCGAACTGACTCCGGCGTCAATCGAGCTGCCGCGCCTGCCCTGTTGGCAGTGCGCAGGCGGGTCAGGAGGGCGTGGCCGAGGGCCTCCTCCTGGGCGGAGGCATCCGCGCACGGCTCGTCGTCGATCCGGCCGGGCGGCGCGGTCACCGGGAGGACGATCAGCTCGGGGCGTCCACGAGCAGGACCTGCATCCGGGTTTCGCCGCGACGAACGCGGCGGGGCACAGGGCCCGCTCAGCGTGGCTGTCCGCTTGGTGGCATCGCGTACGTGGTCGACGCAGCCCTCCACGCTGTCGCCGAGCCCGGAGGGCCCGTGCGCTACGGGGACATCGGACGCGCACTGGTGGACAACTCCTCCGCGCACGACGGACTTACGGTGACACGACCACCTGCGCCGGAGTGCCCTGCACACCGATCCGGGCGATCGCCGCAACGACCGCCGTAGCCGAGGAATTCCCAGGAGAGTTCCCCGCGTCCGACCCCGCGCGGCCCGAGGCCGCCATCACGATGGCCGTCCGCACCCCGCACCCCGCGCGTGGCCCCGCATACCGCCTGAGACCGAGGAGACAGCACAGACATGACCACGTCCGCTCCCACTTCCACTTCCACTCCCACGGTGCTTCTCGTCCACGGCGCGTTCGCCGACGCGGCCAGCTGGTCCGGGGTCATCGCGGAACTGCAGAGTCACGGCATCCCCGTGATCGCCCCGCCCAACCCGCTCCGTGGCCTGGCGACCGACGCGGCGTACGTCGCCTCCGTGGCCGTCCAGATCGACGGTCCGGTCGTGCTGGTCGGCCACTCGTACGGCGGTGCGCTGATCACCGTGGCCGGTGTGACGGAGAACGTCGTCGGGCTCGTCTACGTGGCCGCCTACGTCCTGGAGGAGGGGGAGAGCCTCGGCGAGCTGCAGGGCCGCTTCCCCGCGTCACCGCTGGTGAGCAACCTCAAGCAGTGGACGTACCCCGTCGCGGGTGGTGACCCCGCGGTCGAGGTCACCATCGCGGAGGATGCCTTCCCGTCGGTCTTCGCCGCCGACGTGCCCGCGGAGGTCACGAGGGTCCTCGCCGCGGCGCAGCGACCGCTGGCCGCCGCGGCTTTCGAGGAGACGGCTGCGGCCGCCGCGTGGAAGACCAAGCCGTCCTGGGCACTGGTGGCCGGCGCGGACAACGCGATCAACCCGGAGGTGGAGCGCTTCGCCGCGAAGCGGGCGGGGGCGACCGTCGTCGAGGCCGAGGGCGCGTCGCACGCGGTCGCCGTCTCGCGGCCGAAGGAGGTTGCCGACCTGATCCGCGAAGCGGTACGCGCGACGAGCTGACCGGCAGTACGGCCGGCCGCGCGGCCGGACTCCCCGCACCACGTCCGCGCGGCCCCGCCAAAGGCCCCGAATCCCCGAAAGTCCCGGACCGGTGCGTCGGGGCGCGTTCACGGAAGAGAAAGCCGATCCGCCTCCGGTCGCCCGGCGAGCCTTGTGACGGCGATGCTTGCCGGATTCGCCCTGGGACTCGGTGCGGCAGCCTCACCCGCGGGTGCCGATGATGCCGCCTTCACGCAGCACGTGCTGGTCATGAAGCGGACCCGGGCCATGAGGTCGGCCGGTTCGGCGTCCCGCTCGATCCGGACCGGGTGGTCCGCCTCCTTGACGGTGATGACCGGGCCGCCGGACTCGCCGTGAGCGCTGGCCGCCACGCTCCACGGGGTGGGTGAGCAGGCGCTCGTGGTGGGCGGTGTCCAGGACCGCCGTACCGCCCAGCACCAGGCGGGCCACCGTCCTGGGCGAGCCGCCGGGACGATGCCAGGCTCCGTCTCTGTCCGCCCTTGACGGGCGTGCCTCACGAGGTAGCGGAACCCATGCCGGGCAAGGCGACTTCCTGCACGGTGATGTCCGCGGCTTGAGTCATGACGCCCCCCGTACAGCCAGCGGGCCGGGACGACGACGCCGGTGACGGCGGCCGGGCAGGCTGGTCGGTTGCCCACTCTGTGGACAGACCTCCGCGGCGCGCGCCCGCGGTGCTAACGTCGCCCCCATGCAGCACACCGCCACGCTCGCCATGATGCGAATGATGCCCCGACCCTCGGAGGCCCTTCGCTAGCGAAGTCGTGCGCGCACAGGATGCGACGGACCCTCCGATATCGGAGGGTCCTTTTTTGTTGCGCCGGCACCGCCCACCACCGGCCCCAGCCGCCCCGGCCCCGAGCCGTCGCCGGGCCCAGCCGCTGCCGGACCTGAGTCACCACCGCATCCGGCAGTCCCGAGTTCCGATCGTCAGCAGACCCCGACAGAAGGCCAAGATCCCGCCATGACCCCCCTCCCGGTTGTTTCCCTCACCGACTGCGCGGACCCCAACGCGCTCGCCCGGCAGTCCGCACGGATCGCCACTCTCTTCGGCGCCACACCCACCGTCGTGCCGCTGTCCGGGCCGGACCCGGAGGGTGCCGCTGCCCTCACCCTTCTCGACCTGCTTCGCTCCACGGACCTGATCGGCGGCCCGGCCCAGCCCTTGCTGGTACTGGTCAACATCGCTCCGCGGGACGGGCACTGGCCCAACGGTGTGCCGTTCTGCTACTTCCGCCACGGGGAGCACCTGGTCGTCAGCACGGTCAACCCCCGGGTCCTCGCCCCGCTGGCGAGCTACCTGGGCCTGGCGGAGGTTCAGGTCACCGATGTCCGCGAGGTGCTGGAGGCCGCTGCCGCCGGATGGGCCGACCTGACGCCGGCCCAGGTCGAGGAAGTGGTGCGGACCCAGTTCCGCAGCCTCTGGTACGTGCCCCTGCTGGCCCGCTGGCTGACGGACGGCCGCCCGGTCCCCGCGCAGCCGATGGCGGTACACCCTCCCGTCGAGCGACACGTACGGGTTGCTGTTGTGGACAACTTCGGCAACTGCAAACTGGATCGGCCCGCCGTCGACCTGCCCGGATATGACAGCGCGCGGAGTCTGGCCGTCCACAACCGACGTGAGGGCCGCCGCGTCCGGGTCCGCTGTTACGACAGGCTCCCGGACGTCCCGCTGGGCGAGCCCGGAATCACGGTCGGAAGTTCCGGGATCGGCTTCGCCGAACTGGTGGTCCGTGGTGGCTCCGCAGCCGAACTGTTCGGCCTGCGCCAGGGTGACCAGGTACTCCATCTCACCAGCTGACATGTTATCAACGCGTTACCCCACGGCGGCCGTCGGGATTGACACCGGTCTCCACGACGCGGAATGCTGAACGCATGTTCGGGATTCTCCTGCTGGTACGCCGCCGACACGTGGACAACGTGCGCTGCGCCGCCGATCTGTGTTGCTGAACGCACAGCGTCGGCCTGTTTTCGTACCCCTTTCCCGGATTCTCTTTCGAAGGACCCTTTGATGTCCCGCACCCGCACCCGCATAGCCATCGCGGTCTCCGCCGCCGCCGTGCTGACCGCAGCCGCCGCCTGCGCACCCCAGCCGGAAAACACCGCCGAGAGCGCCGCCTCCGGCAGCCCCGACTGCGCCGCCAACAGCCCCGCCCTGCATCGGCGAGGAGAGCTGACGGTCGCGACCGATTCCCCGGCCTATGCGCCGTGGTTCGAAGACAACAATCCGTCCAACGGAAAGGGCTTCGAGAGCGCGGTTGCCTATGCGGTGGCCGGCAAGCTGGGCTTCGGCCGGGATCAGGTGAAGTGGGTCGTCGAACCATTCGCCCATTCCTACGCGCCCGGCGCGAAGAACTTCGACTTCGATGTCAACCAGATATCCATCACCCCGCAGCGCGCGCAGGCCGTCGATTTCTCCACCAGCTATTACAAGGCCAACCAGGCCATCCTGACTCTGGACAACTCGGCATTCGCGAAAGCAACGTCCCTGGAGGCCTTCAAGGGCGCCAGGATCGGCGTACAGGTCGCCACCACCAGCTACCAGGCCGTGCTCGACCAGCTCAAGCCCGCACAGCGGCCGAGCGTCTTCAACACCACCAACGACGAGGTCAACGCCCTGAAGAACGGTCAGATCGACGCGATCGTCACCGACCTGCCGACCGTGTTCTACCTGGCCGGCTCCGAGATCAACCAGGCGAAGATCGTCGGGCAGTTCGGCTACGCGGGTGGCACACCTGAGGAGTTCGGCCTGCTCCTGCCGAACGGCAGCGGCTACACCTCCTGCGTCAACAAGGCCCTGGACGCCCTCAAGGCCGACGGCACACTGGCCGAGCTCACCTCGAAGTGGCTGTCCGCGTCGGCGAACGTCCCCGAGCTGAAGCAGTAGAGGGCCGGCCGTGGACCTAGGGAAGACGACGGCGGACACCGCGAAGGCGACGGTGGACACCGCAAAGGCGGCCACGCCGCCCCCACCGACGCACACCTCGTCGGACGACATCCACCGTCCCAGCGACCACGAGCAGGCGCGCAGGCGGTTCCGCCGCTCCCGCAAACGGCGCCACACCTGGATCTCCTCCCTGTGCACCCTGCTCGGCCTGGTGGTGCTCGGCGCGGCCGCGGTCGCCTCGCCGGGCTGGGAGCGCGTGGACAGCCTGTTCCTGGACGGCGCCGAGTTCCGGGCCGCGCTCCCCGAACTCCTGCGGGCCTTCTGGCTCAACATCCAGATGTTCCTGATCGCCGAAGTGCTGATCCTCGTACTGGGGTTGCTGATCGCCCTGGTGCGCGTGACCCGCGCGCCCGGCCTGCAGCCGCTGCGGCTGGCCGCGACCGTCTACGTGGACGTCTTCCGCGGCGTGCCGACCCTGCTCCTGGTCTTCCTGGTCGGATTCGGGCTGCCGGCCCTGCGGTTGCAAGGCACTCCGTCCCAGCCCTGGGTTCTCGGAGTCATCGCCCTGGTCCTTTCGTACGCCGCCTACGTCGGTGAGGTGCTGCGCGCGGGCCTGAACTCCGTACACCCGGCGCAGCGCAACGCCGCACGGGCGCTGGGGCTCGGCGAACGGCAGACCTTGCGCTACGTGGTGCTGCCACAAGCCGTACGCAACGTCCTGCCCCCTCTGCTCAACGACTTCATCGCACTTCAGAAGGACACGGCGCTCGTGGCCGTTCTCGGCCCGCTGGAGGCGCTGCGGGCCGCGCAGATCAAGGCGGACTACGACTTCAACTACACCCCCTACCTGGGAGCCGCTCTCTTGTTCATCGCCGTGACCATCCCGTTGACCCGCTTCGCCGACCGGCTCCAGCGGCGGGCGGCGCAGCGCACCTGGGCGGAGCCGGGCCGATGAACCAGCCCCTGCTGCGCATGCGCGGCGTCCGCAAACAGTACGGCTCGCGCGTGGTCCTGCGCTCGATCGACCTCGACGTCTCCGAGCACCAGGTCGTGTGCCTCATCGGCGGCTCCGGCTCAGGCAAGTCCACCCTGCTGCGCTGCGTGGACCTGCTGGAGGTCGTCGACGACGGCACCATCCACCTGGGCGACAGCGAACTGACCGACCCCCGCCTGGACCCCGACACCGCCCGCAGGCGGATCGGCATCGTCTTCCAGGCCTACAACCTGTTCCCGCACCTGAGCGTCCTGGACAACATCACGCTCGCGCCGCGCCGGGCCCACGGTGTTCCACGCAAACGGGCCGAGGAGGAGGCCCGGGAACTGCTGTCCCGGTTCGGGCTCGCCGACAAGGCGAAGGAACACCCCGACCGGCTGTCCGGCGGACAACAGCAGCGGGCTGCGATCGCCCGCGCACTGGCCACCCGACCGGAACTGCTGCTCTTCGACGAGATCACCTCTGCCCTCGACCCCGAACTGGTGGGCGAGGTCCTGGACGTCGTCGAGGACCTCAAGCAGCGCGGCCTGACCATTCTGATGGCCACCCACGAGATGGGCTTCGCCCGGCAGGTCGCGGACCAGGTGTGTTTCCTGGAGAACGGCGTGATCGTGGAACAGGGAAGCGCGCAGGACGTGCTCACCGCGCCACGGGAACAGGCCACCCAGCGCTTCCTCGCGCGGGTACTGGAGCGCTCCTAGCCACGAGGTCCTCCCTGGCGAGGGCCTGAACCGCCATCCGTCCACTTCGGCCAGGTCGGGTCCGGCCCGTCAGGCGGAAGGCCGGACTCCGTGCATGAGGTTCGTCACCAGGTTCCCCGCGAACTCCTCGGTGAGGGGCGGGGTGGGCATCAGGAGGCGGTGGTAGCAGGCGCCCCAGAGCTGGTCGACGAGGACCTCGGGGTCGATGCCGGCGCGCAGTTGGCCGCGCGTCTGCGCCGTTCGCAGGCCCCGGCACGGGCGGGAGTAGCGTGCCAGGAGGGCGGCCGACAAGTCGGGGTCGGTCTGTGCCTGGCCGATGAGTTCGGCGATCACTCGTCCGGCGGGGGTACGGGTGACGAGGTGGACGAACGCGCGCAGTTGCGCCGTCAGGTCCGCTTCGATGTCGTCGCTGTCGGGGAAGGTCAGTGTGCACTCGACGGCGTGGAAGAAGCCGTCGAGTGCGAGCGTGCCTTTGGACGGCCGCCACTTGTACAAGGCCATGCCCCTGGTCCTGGCCCGCGAGATGGGCGGCCGCGACATTCCCGTGAACAGCGTCGCGCCCGGCCCCACCGCCACCCCTATGATTCTGAACGGCAAGGACCAGGAGAGCATCGACCACCTCGCGGCGCAGTCCCCGCTGGAACGGCTCGGCACGCCGGCCGACATCGCCGAGGCCGTGGCGTTCCTCGCCGGCCCGGGCCGGTGGATCAACGGACAGACCCTCTTCGCCAACGGTGGCCTCGCCTGAGCGGCGGCCCGCGGACGGCAGGCAGCAGGCAGCAGCACATGAGCCGCCAGCGACGATGCGATGTCGCGCGCCGGCGCGCTCGACCCGGGCGGCTCCCTAACGCGGCAGCGTGCCGTACGCGAGACCATGCTCACGGCACACCCCGTACCTGGCGATGTGCGGCCGACACCCGGGACACGGGGCGGGCGCGGTTCCGGTGGTCGGCATCGACGTCGAGGGAGAGTAGACCGGGGAGGTGATCCTCTGCTTCCACGGCGTGGCGTACGCCACGGACTCGGCGGCGGCCTCGGCGGGCCACCCGGCCGCGCCCCGGTCCGCCGGATCGACGGCCCCTCGCCTGGCGGGCGTTGCCCTTACTGACTTGAGCTCGTTGGGGTGAATCGTTGCGAAGTTCCTGATGGGTGTGGGTGGGTGACTGTATTCGTGGTGTGTGAGATATGCGGATGGGGGCGGGCTGACTCCGACAGGACGTCAGCGGCGCGAGGCGGTACGGCTGCAGGCGGCTGAACTGTTCGAGCAGAAGGTCAAGCCGTCGGAGGTTGCAGGGCGGCTGCGGGTGAGCGTGAAGTCGGCTTATCAGTGGCACCAGTTGTGGCGGGACGGCGGTGTTCAGGCTCTGGCCTCTCGCGGTCCGAGCGGGTCGCGGTGCCGTCTGTCCTCGCGGTGTCTGGAGAAGCTGGCCGTGTATCTGGAGGAGGGGCCGGCCGCGCACGGCTGGGTCGAGGACCAGGTGTGGACCGCATCGAGGGTGGTCACGCTGATCGGCAGGAAGTTCCACATCTCCTACAGCGTCTCGGGTGCCACCCGGTTGATGCACCGGCTCGGGTTCTCCCCGCAGGTGCCCGCGCGGCGGGTCGCCGAACGCGACGAGCAGGCCGTGAGCACGTGGCGGGAGGCGACCTGGGCGGAGGTAAAAGGGCCCGGGCGGCCTGCGGGGGCTACGTCTGCTTCGAGGACGAAGCCGGCTTCACCCGACGGCCGCCCCGGGGACGGACCTGGGGCCGGCGCGGCATCACCCCGGTCGTGACGGTCAGCGGGCGCCGCTCGGGACGGCTGTCGGTGGCCGGCCTGATCGCGATGCGGCCAGGCTCCCGGACTCGGCTGTGTCACCGCCTGCGGACCCACCCCGCCGGCAAAGGAACACGTCGCAGTATGGGCGAGCGGGACTTCATCGCTCTGCTCGACGGTGTCCATCAGCTGGTCAGGGCGCCGATCGTGCTGGTCTGGGACCGGCTCAACACCCACGTCTCCCGCAGGATGCAGGAATTCGTGGCAGAGCGTGAGTGGCTGACGGTCTTCCTGCTGCCCGCCTACTCACCCGACCTGAACCCCGTTGAATGGGTGTGGGCACACGTCAAACGCAGCCTCGCCAACCTCGCCGTCATGGCACTCGACCGCCTCGAAGCACTCGTCCGCAACCGGCTCAAACGCCTTCAATACCGGCCCCACACCCTCGACGGCTTCATAGCCGGCACCGGCCTCACCCTCGACGCACCAGCCTCACCTTGAAAAGCCGAAGTCAGTAGCGTGCTCCACGCGGCCCTCGGCGGTCAGCCGCTCGTTGCCGGTCAGGCGGCCAGCGGTCTCCTTGAGCTTGCCCTTGGCCTGCTCGCCCTTTGTCTCGGCCTTCTGCCCGCCAGACACAGCTGATCAACTCCCTGGGCGGCAACGCCTTACGGAACTCCATGTGGCCGCTGGGAGGTCTCGTGAACAGGCCGGCTGCAACCGTCCTGCCCGGGTTCACCAGGGCCGCGGTACGGCCCAGCGCGCTACCGGGGGAGGAAGGCGCAGACGGTCTTGCCGCCTTCGGGTCCGGGCGTGACGACGACGTGGTGGGCGAGGTCGTTGACCATGTGCCAGCCGAATCCACCTGTCCCGTCGACGAGGTCGGGGGTCCGCATCCGCGGCGGCCGCGGGCTGGGATCCTCGACGGCGACCTCGATCGTGCCGGGGTGGGCGGCGAGGCGGAGGGTATAGGCGCCACCGCCGTGGCGCAGGGCGTTCGTCACGAGCTCGGAGACGACCAGGACGACCGTGTCGGCCTGGTCTGGACTGATGGCCGGCTGCCCGAGGGCTTCGAGGAACGCCCGGGCGGCCTGGCGCGCCTGGGCAACGGCGGACAGAGAACGAAGGGCTGTGCGCTCGGCGCTCATCGTGGTCATCGCGCGCTCCGGGTTCTGTTGTCGGTGTCCGGCCCTGCCTGCCCGGTCGTTGTGCCCCCGCCCGCAGCCGTTCAACCCGACAACACCGGATTACCTCAGGGGTACGCACGCGAAAATCTATGTTGGCCAGAGTAGACATTGGATGGTCGAGCAGTTATGGTTTCTCTCGTAGCCCAGTGAAGAAGGGCTTGGCAGAGACGAACTGCCGGGCAGCAGTACCCGTAGTCGCTGTTGTTGGACGGTGCGGTGGTGGAGTTCCGAAGCCAGAGCGGTTGCAGGACGGCGACGGGACTGACGGCCGGACCGGGTGGCCCGCAGTCATCAGGGGCCGCCGCAGGCAGTACCGCAGTGGCAGTACCCGTAAGTGCGGTCCGCAGTACCCAGCAGTGAAGTCAGTGAGCAGCACCTCGGTGAAGGCGTCGGCTGCGGGCGCGCGCACCGGGAAGTTCGGCAGTGGGGTTCTAAGCCAAAGCAGATGCAGGACGGGCGACGGGGCTGGCTGCCGGAGCGTGGCGCTTGGTCAGGCCACGAGCAGTAGAGAAGTACGCAGTACCGAGTGGAGCAGTACACGCAGTTCGCAATTCCCCGCTTGGCAAGCAGTTGATCATCCGAGGGATGAACGGAGGAATTGGGTGCCATCAGGATCGCCCGGGCGGAAGTCATGAGCCTGGGTACCGCAGGACATCGTTAGTGAGGTGGTCTCCGGTCAAGCAACCGCGATCCCCGCATCCCCGACTGCGTCTCCGTCGGGTCAGCGGAACATAGAAGGCCGGCGCAGTATCGGGGCCGGCAGATGGTGTAACAGTTCCTTCGGGGCCCTGGTGCCATAGGCGCCAGGGCCCCTCCACGCGTTTTCATGAAAGAGGTGCGATGACAGCAGAGAACCCGATCGGCCCGCTCGGCGGCCACCTGGACGACGACGACTTCCCCGCCTACACCATGGGCCGGGCCGCCGAGATGCTCGGCACCACCCAGGGCTTCCTCCGCGCCATCGGCGAAGCCCGCCTCATCACCCCCCTGCGCTCCGAGGGTGGACACCGCCGCTACTCCCGTTACCAGCTGCGGATCGCCGCCCGCGCACGGGAACTCGTCGACCGCGGTACCCCGATCGAGGCCGCCTGCCGCATCGTCATCCTCGAAGACCAGCTCGAAGAAGCCCAGCGCATCAACGCCGAGTACCGACGCCAGGCCGAGGCGTCCGGATGACCGGCTTCGGCCGACCCAACCACCGCCACGAACGCCATCCCCGCAACCACCCGGCATTCCTCGGCCTCGCAGCCGCCCTCTGCTGCTACAAACGGCTCGTCCGCCTCACCAGATAGGGCACGGTCTACAGAGCCGTCCCATAAATGATCTTTGAGTGGGTGCGGAAGTGGAAGCGGACGCGGACGTGCGGTGTGCGACCTGCTCGCCCATCCGGCCAGGACGAGGTTGTGCAGGCGGGCGATGCCTCGCACGGCGTCATGGACGCCGTCTCCCTTGAGACGGCAGTCGCGCAGCATCTTCCAGGTCTTCATGCGGGCGAAGACGTGCTCGACGCGGGCGCGGACCTGCTTGTGTGGAGTGTTGTGCGCCTGCTTCCAGTCGGGAAGCCTTCGCCCCGGCGGCGGTGGTGGGGCATGACGAGTCCGGTGCCCGGGTAGCCGCCGTCGGCGAGATGTTTTTGGTGGGTGGGGTGTTTGTCGCCCTGTGGGTGGGTTTGGCGGAACGCTGGGTGGGGGCGGGTCGTGTCTGGCTACGCTCGGTGGATGCCGTTGCTTGCGGGTGATCCGCATCATGAGCGTCTTGTCGCCGCCTCGGTGCGTTCGGCGCTGCGCGGCGACGACCGCAACGCCGACGGCGGCGCGCCGGCACTCGGCGTCCGGGTCCACTTCCCCTCACACCTTCCCGTCGACCGGCGGCCGGGCGGTCTGCGCCCGGTCTTCGGGCTGCTGGGTGACACCTGCCGCGCCCGAGGGGACTCGCGTTGACGGCGGGACGGCGTCGAATGCAGGTGAGGTGGCGTCAGGACCCTTGCGGGAACTGGGAAATGGCGACGGACCAACCGTACGCGCGCCCCGGCGCACAACCCCCCACCGGGCTCGCGCGCTCGCTCGAAGGGGCAGGCGAGGGCGGCGAAAACGCCGATCGGGGCGCAATCGCCCGATCGGTGTGTCTTCTCCTCCGCAGGGAGTACAAGGCCTTGTCGCGCCGTGTGCCGACGTGCGTCCCTATGTCCTGCCGCACGCCGGAGCAGCGCTTTCGCTCCGCGGTCCGCCGCGGCGCGAAAGGACGCGTGCATGGGTGTCATCCAGGACCGGGCCATGGCCCGGCTCGCCGACCCGGTCTTACTCGGCGCGCTGCTCCGACCCCGGGCCCGGTTCCTCGTCGAGCGCACCCATGAGCTGGAGTACGAGCGGATCGAATCGGTGGCGGCGCTGCGGGTCCGGAAGGTCGCGGCCCAGTGGCCGGTCTTCCCGCTCGACGCCCGCCGGGGCACCTGGAGTCAGGTCGTCCCGGGCACGACCCTGTCCGACTTCCGCTGGGAGGGCGAGACGGCCGAGCCGGTGTGGATCGACGTCCTCGCCGAGCTGGAGATCGACGTCGTCGCCGAGACCGACCCGGGCGGCCTCGACTCCCTCGTGGTCAAGGCCGTCGACGCGTACGACACCCTGGACGGGTTCCGCGACCAGTTCCGCTTCCTGGACCTGGACGCGTTCATGCACAGCCATGGCCTCGTCACCGTGGAGGACCTGCGCGAGTCCGGCGAGTACCTCCGTACCGAGGTGAAGCTGCGCCTGCCGCCCGTCTTCGACCCGGGGCACCCCGCCAACCGGCGGACCGTCGCCGTGGACGCCGCCGTGGTCGTCGGCGCCACCGACGACGTCGCGGGGGCGGTACGGGCGGCCCGTCTGGTCGCCGCAGCGGCCCGCGGCCGTCCGCTGTCGCCGGGGTCCTTCGGGGTGCGCGTCGCGCCGTACGCGCTCGTCGCCGCGTTCCCCGCCCCCGTCCCGCTGCCGCCGCCCGCCGAGCCGGGGCTCACCCAGGCGCAGATCGAGAGCCTGCTGGAGGGCGCCGGCATGGCGGCGGTGTTCCTGACCTGATGCGATCGCCGCCCGCAGGCCTGTCCGGGCCACCGGTCGGCGAGCCCCGAAGACCGCCCCCGTTCCGGAAGGAAGCAGGTCCCATGCCCGACAGTCCCGTCCGCTACGTCCGCGTCAAGACCGAGGGCGTCCCCTTCGCCCCCGCCGTCCGTGCCTTCGGCAACGTCGGCATCATCGGCGTCGCGACCCCGCCGGCCAATCCGCCCACGGACTTCCTCCCGCCCAACACCCCCCGGCTGTTCACCGACGTCAACGAGGCACGCAGGATCGCCACCGGCGCCCTCGGCGAGGCCATCGCGACGGCCCTCGTCCAAGAGCCGGGCCCCAGCGAGGTATGGGGCGTACGGCTCGCCCAGCCCAACGCCTACGACGACGCGCTCGCCAAGATGGGCACGGTCAACGTGCAACTGGTCCTCTTCGCCGGCACCGCACTGGCTCTCAGTACCCCGACGGGCGGCCAGCCGACGCCCACCCCCGCCATCGTGAAGCTGGCCGAGCACGTCGTCGCCCCCGTGGCCGACGGCATGGAGCGCATCGGCGTCGCGATGCTCGCCAAGGGAGCCTCCGACCCCGCCGTGGTGGTCGGCAGCCTCGTCAGCGAGCGCATGGTGTACGTGGCGCACAAGAGCGACGACGACGTCGCCGCGGCCGTCGCCGGCACCATCGCGGGCCACGAGCCGCACGTCTCGCTGCTCCTGAAGAAGGTCAAGGTGAGTTCCGAGGCGTTCTCCGCCCAGGAACTCATCAGGCTGAACGACTCCGAGGGCGCAAACACCGGCGGCCCGGCCGGCAAGGGCGTCAACTGGCTGGTCGACCCGCCGCTCATCCCGGGCGCCGGGGTCCATCTCGGCGAGGGCTACACGGGCAACCCCGGCGGCAAGAAGTACATCGACATCGTCCGCACCGTCGATGACATCACCTTCCGGCTCAAGGCCCGGCTCATCGGCAGCATCGGCAACCTCCGGATCAGCCGCTCCGGCCTGCGCGGACTCGTCGCCGAGATGGAGACCGTCCTCGAACCCCTGCGCAGGGCCGAGGTCATCGAGGAGTACGAGATCGTCGTCCCCATCCTCGCCCTGCTCGACAAGCCGCAGCGCACCCCGCTTGAGGACTCCCTCGTCCAGGCCGCCCAGACCGATCGGGCCGCCGATGCCATGGTGCGGGTCGACTACGCGGGAGCGATCCACCGCATCAACATCACGCTCAAGTTCGACTAAGGAGCCGTCCCCATGTCCGACTGGAACACCCGGCTGGAAGTGAAACTCGCCGGCCGGACGATCTCGCCGATCACCAACTTCTCCCCGTCGTTCAACGTGCCGCACACGGTGATCCACAGCCTGGAGGCGGACGGCGTCGGCTATGTGCGCCAGCCCTTCACCTTCACCTTCACGCTGACCATCCCCGCCATCGCCTCGGCGGTCGCCGACCTCACCGAGCTCGCGGTCAACGGCGGCGAGTTCGCCATCGCGGTCGCCGAGAAGAAGGGGACCGACTGGGCGTTCTCCTCGCTCAAGTTCGGCCGCTGCGTGGTCAGCGCCGCCCAGCCCAGCAACATCACCGTCGACGGCGTCCCCCAGGCCACCTTCACCTGCATGGCCCTCAACGTCGGCGTGGAGGACTGACCATGACGTCCGATGACGACCACGCCCTGCCGTCCGCCGCCGGCGACCGGGTCGAGCGCACCGGGATCGCCCTCGTCCACGAGGGCGAGTACATCGTGCCCGCCCCCGGCAGCGAGGCCGTGGTGTCCCACCGGAGCGACGCCGGCCAGGTCGTGCACTACCACTTCCCCGTGGAGGTGGAGGTGGTCGGCGCCCTCCAGGAGCACCACGTACGGCGGATCGCCGCGCACGTCTTCGAGGAACTCGACCGCGAACTCGGCAGCCGGGGGTAGCCGGTGGCGGACAAGGTGCTCGTCGGCACGATCCCCCTGCTGTACGTGCAGAGCATCACCATGACCGAGGGGTACCGGGTCGAGCGGATCCTGGGCAGCAGGTTCTCCCAGGCCACCCAGCCGTCCACGAAGACCCTGTCCATCGAGGCGGTGCTGCTCGGCCCGGACCGGTTCGCGACGAAGAAGGCCCTGGAGGTGCTGGCGCTCACCTCCCGGGCGCTGCTCTCCGCCGCGGGCCCGGCCCTCGCCGCCACCGGCATCCCCGTCGTCTGCGGGCTCACGCTCAGCCTCGACATGCAGATCACCGACCTGCGCTTCGCGCAGAGCGTGCAGAAACGGGAGGCCTTCGACCTTTCCATGACCCTCCAGTACGTGCCCCGCTCCAGTCTGAGCGCCCTGGCCGGCGAGATCGCCGACATGGCGCTCGCCGCCGGGAGCGCCGGCGTCCCCTCCGTACCCGCCCCCGGAGCCGTACCCCGCTCACCCGGCCCGCCGCTCTTCTGAGCCCGGGCACCCCGATGAGCCCAGGCACGCCGGAAAACCCCGGAACCCCGGAAACCCCGGAACCCCGGAAACCCTTGAAAGCCCCGGAAAACGCCGTCCCCGCCCCGTCCCGAGAGGAGGCCCGATGCAGGCGAGTCTGCCCGTCGACGCCGACGAAGGCTTTCCACAGTCCTTCCGGCTGCGCTTCGGCGAGCACGTCTACCGGATCGAGCTGTACGTCAACGCGGCCGAGGAGACGGTCGAGAAGACGGCGGCCGCGGGCGGCGTCCTCGACCTGCTCGGCGGCGGCGGCCCGTTCCTCGTGGTCGCCGTGGCCCGCGAGGAGCCCGGCGGACTCGTCCCGCTGCTGCGCCGCAAGGCCGTCCGCGACCTGCCCTGCCCGGCAGGCGAGCTCCGGCTCGTCTTCCGGGAGGCCCGGGTCGACGTCCGCAACCTCAACGGCACGGGCAGCTACGGCTCGAAGGTCCTCGCGGGGGTGTCCGCCCCATGAGCTTCGCCATCCGCTACAGCCTCACGCTCGCCGAGGAGGAGACCTCCGGCGGGCCCGCGGGCCTCCTCGGGACGGTCGCCGCCGAGGCGGGCCCCCTCGTGGGACTCGCGGGCCTCACCACCCTGCCGCTGAACGTCTCCAACGACGTCTTCGGCGGCTCCCTCGTCCTCGACGCCGACATCACCGTCACCATGGGCGAAGGGGCCGTTGCGAGCACCTTCGAGGCCGTCCTGGTCAACCTGCCCGCCGAAACGGTCAAGGCGCTGCGCGCCGCCCTCGCCCGCCGGCCGCTCTCGGCCACCGTCCGGCTCGGCTACTTCGACGACCGGAGCGTCGGCCGTCACCCCGTCATGGCCGGCCGCGTCGTCAAACTCGCCTCCTGGGTCGCCGAGGACGGCCTCAGCCGGGTCCGGCTCACAGGCCAGGACGCGGGTGGCTACGCCCTGCGCATGACCCCCGCGGGCGTCCACCGCGCCGAGGCCACCACCGCCCTGGAGTTCGCCGACAAGGTCGTGACGGCCGCCGGGCTCACCCTCGCCAAGGGCTCCGCGCTGACCACGAAGCTCACCGACCACACCGTGCGCAACCCCACCGCCCTCGACGCGCTGCGCGAGCTCGCCGACACCGCCCACGCCCCCGTCGTCATCCGCGACCGGCTCGTCCTCATCGGCCCCGCCGTCGGCACCGACGACCCCGCCCCGGTCGTCTTCGACCCGGACGTCAACCTCGTCTCGTACGGCGACGCGCAGGGCGAGGAGACCCTCGTGGTGGCGCCGGGCGAGGAGCGCCCGCCGACCCGCAACTCGGTGAACCTGACCGTCCTCGGCCACCCCGATCTGCGCGTCGGCCAGGTCGCCACGCTCCGCGGAATCGACGACGCCCCCGCCGGACCGCTGCGCGTGAACCGGCTCGTGCACCGCTTCGGCGTCCGCACCGGTTACGTGTGCGAGGTCCAGCTCGTCGCCGCGGCCGCCGGGGAGTTCGTCGAGGCCGTCGACGGGGTCCGGGCAGTCACCGACCGGCTGGACGCCGGCGCCGAGCGCGCCCTGCTCGCCCGCCCCTCCGTCGACGTCGGCGAGGTCAGCTCCTACCGGGCCGCGGGCCACCAGGTCTCCCTCCGCTACGGGCAGTCCCCGCCGCCCTCCGTGAGCATGCCCAGCGTCACCGGCCCGGTCGGCGACGACGTCCTGCTCGACAAACCCGTCGCCGCGCCGTTCGCGTTCGGGCCGTGCGGGCTCATGACCCCCGTCTACCCCGGCATGCGGGCCCTGCTCGCCCACAACCGCAACCTCGTCAACGACGCCGCCGTCGTCGGCTGGCTCTGGCCGCGCACCCCCGGCGCCCGGGCGCCCGCGCCCGAACCCGGCGACTACTGGCTCGCCCTCCCCACCGGCACCGGCTCCGACGGGCAGCCCACCGGCCCCGGCGTCAACGACCTCACCGACGCGAAGGGCGGCCGGGTCATCCAGGCCAGCGGCCTGCACATCCTCGTCGGCACGCCGAAGCTCCCGCAGGTCGGCGCCCGGCCCACCCCGCCCGACGACGACTCGGTCACCATCGAGCACCACACCGGCACCACCATCGAGATCGACCCCGAGGGTGCCGTCACCGTCCGCACGAAGGGAAGCGGGATCAAGCTGACCAACGGGGCCGTGAGCCTGTCCCTCGACGGCGCCTCGGTACAGGTGACGTGATGCCCGAAGTCCTCACCACCGCCTCCGTCCTCACGTGCGCCCACGGCGCCACCGTCCTCACCACCGCCTCGCAGAGCGCGCTCACCGTCGACGGCGCCCCCGCCCTGCTCGTCACCGATCTGCTCGCCGCGACCGTCCCCGCCTGCCCCAACACCGACGTCAGCAAGGGGCAGGCGCCCTGCGTCAAGGTCACCGCGGTCAGCGTCGGAGCCAGCCGCCTGCTGAAGATCAGCGGCACACCCGTCGCCCTCGCCACCGCGAAGGGCACCACCCAGGCCACCCCCGTCCTCCCCTTCGCCTGGCAGGTCGAGGACCCGGGCCAGACCCTGCTCCGTACGGACTGAGGAGCCGCCCGCCCATGCAGCCCCCCGCACCGCCCGAACCCCTCGGCCACAGCCTGCTCCTCGCCGACGGCGACCTCGTCGTCCGCGGCACCGGCCTCGCCGAGGTCCGCGGCCTCGCCAACCTCGTCCAGGCACTGACCCTGCGCCTGCTCACCCCGTTCGGCAGCGACCGCTGCGACCACCGCTACGGGCTCAGCGCCGGGGCCGCCTTCACCCACCCCGGCGGCACCCGCGTCCTCAAGGACCTGCTGCGCCTGGAGATCGTCCGCACCCTGGCAGCCGACCCACGGGTGCGGGAGGTAGCCGAGGTCACGTTCACCGAGGACCCCGCCGTCCGGGTCCTGACCGTCCGGGTCCTCGTCGAGGCCCTCGACGGCCGGACCACCGCCCTGAGCGCCGAAGTGGAGGTGTGAACCATGGCGTACGGCGTGACTCCCGACGGCTTCGTCCTCAAGGGCCTCGACGTGATCCTCGCCGAGAGCAAGGCCCGCACCAGGGCCGCCCTCGGTGCCGATGTCGACCTGTCGCCCACCAGCCCCCTCGGCAAGATCCTGGAAGTGGTCGCCCAGGAGGACGCCGAACTGTGGAAGCGGATGGAGGCCCTCTACTACGGGCAGTTCACCGCCACCGCCGACGGCGCCGCCCTCGAACTCCTCGGCGACGACGCGGGACTCGCCCGCCACGCCGCCCGCCGCGCGGGAACCGTCGCGCTCACCCTGACCGGCGGCGTCCCCGGCCGGACCTACGTGGTGCCCGAGGCGACCGTCCTGCTCGGCGCCGGCGACCCCGCCCGGGCCTTCGCCACCACCGCCCCCGTCGAACTGACCGCCGCCGCCCCCGCCCGTACCGTACGGGTCCTCGCCGTCGACCCCGGGGAGGCCCCGGTCGCCGCCGGAACCGTCGACGACGTGCACCCGGCGCACCGCGCCCAGTACCTCGCCGACTGGCCGCCCGCCGCCCTCGTCGTCACCAACCCGGCACCCTTCGCCGAGCTGCTCCCCGAGGACGACGACGCCTACCGGGCCAGGATCATCGCCCTCCCGCGCGCCCTGTGGACCGTGGAGAGCGTCCGCCAGGCCGCCCTGGGCGTGCCCGACGTCCTCGACGCCCGCGTCACCGACCCGCTCGGCGGCATCGACGTCTCCCAGGCCTACTTCGGCGGCTTCGACTTCGGCGGCCGCACCTTCAGCGACGAACGCCGGGTCGGCGAACCCTACTTCGCCGAGGTCGCCGTCGCCCACCGGGGCCTGCGCCCCTGGCGCACCCTGCCCGCCCCCGGCTCCGTGACCGGCGTGTACGAGCTCGTCGAGACGGCCGTGGACCGCGTCCGGCCCATCGGCGTGCACGTCAACATCCTGGAGGCGGACCACATCGACATCGCCGTCCGCGCCGAGATCGTCCTCGCCGCCGGCTTCGACGGCCCCACCGTCATCGCCCGCATCCGGGCCCGCCTCACCGCAGACATCGGCCGGCTCCGGCTCGGCGACGACGTCCTCTACGCCCGCGTGATGTGCGCCCTCGCCGAACAGCCGGGCGTCGACGACGTCCGCAGGCTCCATCTGCGGCGCTGCCCACCCGCCTTCGGCCGCTTCGGCTTCGGCGGCGTCGCCTACCAGCTCGGCACCGTCGAGGCCGCCGTCGGCGAGTCCCTCGCCATGGGCCCCACCGAGATGGCCGTCTTCGCCGCCGACGCCGCCCTCAGCAGCATCGAGGTGGTCGGCGGATGAGCACCCCCACCGCGCAGGCCGTCGCGCCCGACCCGCCCCGGCTCGCCGCCGCCGACATGGCCGCGCGGCTCACCGCGCCCTTCGCCCGCGGCGCAGACCGGCTGCCGCTCGTGGTGGTGGGCACGGCCGTCGCCCCGTACGACTTCCAGCTGCACACCGCCCAGTTCGGCGTCGCGCCCCGGCCGCTGTACATCCTCCAGGCCCGCCACGACGTCCCCGCCGGGACAACCGTCACCTTCGGCGTACGGGGCGGCCCGGCGCTCTCGCTGCCGCTGCCCGACGGGCTCACCGCGGGCACCTCCGTCCCGCTGCCCGACGGCACCGGCATCCTGACGGGCATCCAGTCCGGACTCGCCGGCGGCCAGGAGGAGTGGTGGCGGCTCACCGCTCTCCTCGGCACCATGGGCCGACTGCTGTGGGCCGTCGGCTGGGAACGCGACCACCTGCGCCGACAGCTCGCCCGCACCGCCGCCCAGCGTTCCCTCGCCCACGCCCAGGGCGCCCACCTCGACCGCAACGGCGCGGGCCTCGGCGTCGTCCGCGCCCCCGGCGAGACGGACGAGGCCTACCGCCGCCGCCTGACCGTCGCCCGCCGCTGGACCCTGCCCACCCCCGCCGGCCTCACCGCCGCCCTCAACGACGCGGTCGGCCCCATCGACGGCGTCGCCGACCCCCTCGTCCTCGACGACACCAACGCCGAACTACGCCGCGGCCTGCTGCCGCTGCGGGTCGCCCCCCTCGACCTGCTGCCCGGACAGAGCGTCGACGTGCTCGGCACCCTCGGCGCCGACCTGCGCCGGCCCCCCGGCGAGGAGATCTTCCATCCCGGCTTCCTGGTCGCCCTGTCTCCCTTCGCCGCGGACTCCCGCCCCCTCCCCGGTACCCCCCAACCCCTTCTCGTCCAGCCCGTCGTCGCCGCGGCCATCGCCCGGCTCAACCTCTTCACCTCACGGTCCGTCGTGCACGCCGGATACGACCCGAGCGCCGCGGACGCCCGCGCCACCGGCCGCGCCGTCCTCCTCAGTCACGACACCGTCCCCTCCTCACGGATCGCCGCCCTCGCCCACTGGTCCGGATTCGACCTGGTCACCCACCGCACGGACGGACTCGTCTATGCCGAGTGCGCCCCCGGCGAACTCCTCGGCATGGACACCGCAGGCGGCACCCTCCCCGTCGACGGGACGATCACCCTCTCCGTCCGGCCCCTCGTGCCGCCCCCCGGCTCCCTCGTCCGCTGGTACGTGCTGCGCTGCGGCGCGGGCCGCGGTGAACTCGCCGGACCCACCGAAGGCACCTCCGTCGTCCTCCGCGGCAAGGCCGCCGGCCGGGTCGTCGTCGTGGCCGAACTCCGTCTCGCCGACCTCACACTCTCCGCCACCCGCGAGATCGTCGTGCGTCCCGTCACCGTCGCCGACAACACTGCGATCGGCGCCGACGGCACCCTCGACCCGGACCCGCCACCGCCCATGCCGCCCGGCGAGGGCCTCCATCCCGCCTTCCTCGTGCGCCACGACGACCCCGCCCACGCCGAGTACGGAACCGACGCGGAGACCCATCGGATGCGCCGCGAGGTCGCCGAACACCTCGACGGGCTGATCGCCCTCGTGCCTGCGGCGACCACCGGCAAACTGGTCGTCCGCAGAGACCTGAGCGCGACGGCGGGCCAACTCGCCAAGGAGGCACGCGAACTGCGCCTCAGCCACCCGGGCCTGCCCCTGGGGACGCTCGGCGCGCTCGCCCACCGGGCCGGCTTCACCTACGTCCGCGTCGCCGGGGGAGTCGTGACGGTCGCCCAGGAGCACCAGGACCCGGTCAGGGTCACCGCCCCCGGGCTCTTCCGCGACATCCTGCCGACCGGCACCACCGTGCCCCTGACCGTGACTCCCTCACCCGCCGAGATCGGCGCCGCCGGCCTGCTCGGCTGGTCCACCGGCGACGGAGCGGCCGCCCTCCTGACCACCGCTCCCGCCGCGATGTCCGTACGCGGCGAACACGGCGGCCCCGCCTGGGTGCAGGCCTCCTATCGGGTGGGCGACAAGCCCGGCGCGTACCAGTTCACGGTCCGGCTGCGCCCCGAACTCACGGGCCACACCCTGCCGCCCGCCACCCGATCCCTGATCGTCAGCCTCCTCGACGGCCTGCGCCCCCTGGGCGTCGAGGTCGTCACCCGTCTCCTGCCCGGAGGGAATCCGTGACCGACATCAGCTTCAGCCCCACGTTCAAACACGTGGCGTGGGTGGACAACCGCGACCGCGTGGCGGCGAGCGGCCAGAACGGCTTCAACGTGCGCTTCGACGCGATCCAGAAGGACCTGGAGAACCTGTCGAAGGTGGTGGGGCAGATCGACACGGGCTTGAAGGCGGTGGGGCAGCGGCCGACGGTGAAGCGGCTGCTGTCGCTGGCGCCGACGTTCTCACCCGTGGAGAACAGAGTGGCCTGGGTGCTCGACGCGGAGGGCGTGGCGAGCCGGTCGAGCGCGACCGACACGAGCCTTTCCGGGATCCTCACCGTCGCGCCCCCCGACGGCGTCCAACTGCTCACCCTCCGGGCCACCGGCCAGAACACCGGCAACGGCAGCCTGAACGTGACCCTGTTCCGTACCTCGCTCGTCACCATTGGCCGGCCTGAGCCGATCGCTCAGGTGAAATGCTCCGGCGGCGCCTTCGGTGAAGCACAGCCGATCCCGTCCGGCAAGGACCGGGTCGACATGGCCCGGTTCAGCTACTTCGTCGACGCGAGCCTCGCCGACGCCACCGCCGGCGGCAGCGTCTACATCACCAGCGTCCAGCTCTCCTACAACGTCGACTGAACGGAGCTCCCATGCCTGGGAACGACCTCTACATCCCCATCGACGACTCGGCCGACGGCGGCACGGAGCGGCCGTACCCCACCGACCGGGCCACGAAGCCATGGGAGAACGCCAACATCCGGATCCAGCCTGAAGGGGGGACGGAGTCCACTTCGGCACACGCCGGCAGGAAGAACACCGTCATCGTGCGCGTGAAGAACAAGGGACAGGAGGTGATGACGGGCGTCCAGGCCCAGGCGTGGGTGTTCGACCCGGGCATCGGCGAGATGACCAAGGAGAACGCGTACGACTGGTTCGACAACGCCGGAAACGCGCAGACGATCAAGCCGGGCGAGAAGGCCACGTTCCGCATGACACCTTGGAATGCGCCGAGCTTCGGCGACGGTGTGACCGAGAAGCACTTCTGCCTCAGGGCCAACACCTACCAGGTGGACGGGGAGGGCGAGAGGGTGACGAGGACGGCGGGCACCCTGAAGCCCGACACCGACGCGCATCAAGGCCAGTGCAACATCACGCTGGTGACCGCCCCGCAGGGTCAGGGCACGAGCCAGAAGGTACCCACGACGACCTTCCCGCCCCCGGGCGGGGATCCGGTGTACATGCTCCGTGCCGACCACGTCACGACGAAGCCCGATGTCGGCGAGCTCGCCGTCCTCAAGGCCCACGGGGGCATCGTGCCGAACGGCGGCGAGACGTCCGTGGGGGGCCTGAGCCTGATGACCTCCCGGGGGCCCGTCCCCATCACGCTCAGCAGCGTGGCGCCCGGATTCGACGTGCGGTCCGAATTCATCCCCGGATTCGACACGCCCTTCACCTTCGCGGAGGGCCGGCCCGACAAGATCCCCACCGACATCGTGGTCCACATCCCCGAGGACGCCGCCATCGGCAGCCTGCACGTCTTCGACGTCGGCCTCTGGACCGAACGGGGCGACATGGTCGGCTCCGGGCTGCGCGTCCTGACGCTGGTCACCGAGTAGCCGCGGCCGCATCCCCTTGGAGATCCACGTCCATGTGCCGGTGAGGATCACCCTCACCGGCGAGCCCGGCCCCGACGAGCTGGCCGAGCTCACCCGGCGGCTCACCGCGCTCGTCGCCGGGCGGCTCGCCCAGGCCGAGCGGGAGGTCGGGCGGGTGCGTCCGGCGGCGTGGGCGGACGGGGCCCCGGCTCGGGAGGTCCACGAGCCGGGGCGGGACGTGGTGGGCGGCTACGCGGTGCCCTCGTACGGTGATGCCGGGCGCCCCGCCAAGGTTCCGGTGCGCGGCAAGGAGCCCTGGACCGTCGTCGGCACCGCGCGGCCGCGGATCGAGGTCGGGTGGTTCCTCAGGTACGTGGAGGAGATGCTGGGGCAGCCGTTCCCGGAGGCAGTGCTGTACCGCTCGCTCGGCGGCACGGTCCGTGACGTGGACGTCTGGCTGGTGCGGCTCAACAAGGCCTACGTACCGTACACGTTGGGGGAGGAGCTGGTGGTCCGGAGCTCCGTGCGGGAGAAGGGGAGGCAGACCGTGCCGGCCTGGGCGGTCGCCGGGGCGGACGCCTCGCTGCACCGCCTCACCGCGGCCGACGAGAGCGGGACGATCGCCGCCCGCGTCCCGCGCGTGCCCCCGGGACACATCGTCTTCGCCGCCATGCGGCTGCCGCGCGTCGGCATCGGCGACGTCGCCGCGCTCGGTCCCGGTCTCCTGGTCGGCATGACCGTGCGCGAGGCCGGATTCTGTGTCGACGAGGCGGTGTTCGAGCGGGCCACCGGCATCCCCTGGAGCCGGTACGCCGAGGAGTACGCGCGCGAGATCGTCACCGTCTGGCTCCAGCCGGCCGTCCTGCGCCCCGCCTCGAACCCGGTGCGCACCCCGGCCGGCATCGACCGCGACGCCCTCTTCCTGCTGCTCGACCGGCACGCGGGTGACCACCCGGCGCGCCACGAGCCCGCCGCCCGGCTCTTCGTCGCCGAGGGGGACGTCTTTCCCGGCGTGCCCGGAGTGGCGCTGCGGCACCTCGAATGGCCCGCGGAGGAGGGCGAGCGGGTGCTCTATTGCCGGGCCTCGTTCGACCTTGCCCCGGAGCTCCTCGACGCCGCGTACTTCCGGCCGACGGCCCGGCGGATGGCCGCCGGCCTCGTGCCGCTGATCGGCGAGGACGGCTTCGCCGCAGCCCTCGGCGCGCTGCTCGACGAGAGCGGGCAGCACGTGCGCGGACGGTTCGGCAGCCTCTTCGGGTACGTGCTGGAAAGCGTCGAACGACACGGGAAACTGGCGGAGTTCTTCGACGCCGCCGACGCCACCCGTCGGTTCGCCCTGCGCCTTCGCCTGCTCCAGCAGTGCGAGAGCAGCCCGTACGCGCAGCACGAGCGGGTCCGCGCCCTGCGCGCCGCCCTCGCCCGGGAGCGCGCGGCCACCTCTGCACACGCCTACGCGGTCGGGGGCCTCGGGCAGGGGGCCGTGCGGCTCGACCGGCGGCCGGACGGGACCGTGCTCGCCGGAGAGGTCCTCGGTCGCGTCGACTTCCTCTACGAGAAGAGCAGCACCGTCATGCGCCCCAAACCGGGCAGAGCCGAGGCGTTGCGCGCCGAACTCCTCGCCCAGCGGGAGCGGCTGGTCGAGGACATCCTCTCCGGGCGCGATCAACGCGTCTACAGCGAGAAGGAGTTCGCCGCGACGGCCGTCGAGCGGGCCGCGCGGGCCGGCCGGATCACCGCCGACGACTTCGAGGAGGTAGAGGTCGAGTTCGGCATCCGGCTCCTGGAGGTGCTCGCCACCCAGGAGCAGGGACTGCCCTCGTACGCGGTGCGGTTCGAGATCGTCTCGCGCGTCGCGGGCCGCGGCGAGCAGTGGGGGCGCGCCGCGGGACCCCTGCTCGAACCGGTCGGCGAGTTCGAGGCCCGGCTCGTCCAGTGGCGGCTCGGCCGGGCCGGGGAGGGCTACCGGATCGCCGGTTTCGCCGTGCTCGCCATCGGCGGCCTCGCCCTCGCCTGGGAGGCGGGCGTCGTCGCCTCCCTCATCCGACTGGGCGGCGGAATCGGCGCGGTGGGCTTCGGCGTCGGGGTCTCGGAGGGCATCCACCTGGTCAAGGTCCTTCTCCACGAGGAGGAGGCCACCGCCGGCGGCTTCGTCATGGCCGCCGTCGACGGCTATCTCGGTGCCGTCGGCTACAAGATCGGCGGCGGACTCGGCGGCCTGGTCGGGGGCCGCATCGGCACCGCCTCCCTGCGCGCCCGGATCGCCTCTGTGATCGCGGGCAAGCTCGTCACCGGCGTGGTGGGCGGCTCCACCGCGGCGGCCCTGGCGACCTTTGCCCACGACGTCGTCGGTGCACGGTGGTCGGGCATCGACGCGTACGTGCAGAAGATGGAGTTCGGCGTGGTCGTCGGCGTCGTCGGCGCCTTCACCGTCGAGCCGTTCCTGCACGGGCTCCTCACCCGTGCCGGGCCGACCCTGGTCAAGGCCGCCCTGCTCACCCGCCTCCTCAGCGGCGAGGGCGTCACGGCCGAACGCTGGGCCGAGGCCATGGCCCTGACCCGGCGGCAGATGGAACGGACCCTGGGTCAGAGCCTTCCGGCGGCGGAGGCGAGGGCCTGGACCCGGGCGCTCGGCGAGCGCGTCGACGAGGCGGCGGAAGGACTCGCCCACGCGCAGGTGCGCCCGAGGGGCACCGCGTCGCGCGTCCCCGCGCGCACCGAGCAGGGGCACGAGACCCCCGCCCCCGCGCGTGCCCCCGTGCGAGCCGTCGAAGCCGCGCGGCCCGGTCCGGCCTCCGCGTGGCCGAGCTGGGCGCAGCTGAAGCGGGCCTCGCTCACCGACCGGGAAGCGGCCCTGGACCGGCGGTGGTACGAGACGGCGCGCCCCGAGGAGCTACGTGCCCGCGAGGCCCACGACCCGGTGGCCAAGGAGTTCCTGGACGAACAGTGGGGCGGCCCCAAGCGCCCCTACCAGCCCGAGCGTCCCGCCGACCCCGCCGTACAGCAGCAGCTGCGCCAGGACCTGGGGGCGGCGCGCGCCGCCGTCGAGGCCGAGCGGCGGCGCCTGGAGGCGGCCGGGCTGCGCGAACCGTCCTCCCGTGAGCCCTCCGGATTCGAGGAGCGCGCCACCTTGGCGGGCGGGCAGGACGTGCCGCCGACCGCGAAGGCCGCCGCCGGGTACGAGGGCACGGTCGCCGTCGCCCGCTCCGACATCCCCGCCCTCGCCGGGGAGCTGTTCACCGGCGGCTCGCCGCGCGCCCTCGGCTCGTACGATCCCGCCCACGACATCAGGCCGCCGGACAACGTGGTCGTCCCGCAGGCCCACGGGCATGCCGAGCAGGACCTCGGCCAGCAGCTCGACGCCCGGCTGGCCCGCCTGACCGAGGCCGAACGGGCCGCCGCGCACGGCCGTACCGTCTACATCCGGGTCGACCAGGAGGTCTGTTCCATCTGCGCCGCCGCGCTCGGCGGCGGGCCGCGCGCCGGGGTGCTCTCCCGGCTCAGCGCCCGCCACCCCGACATCGTCTTCGAGGTCACCGCCGACGACGTCAGCACGGTCTACCGGGTAATCGCCGGAAGGAGGGTGCGGTGAACACCGGCCGCCCCGAGTGCCAATTCCACCCGCCCGAGACCATCGCCCGGCCCGAGGGGCTCGCCCCGGAGACCGCCCGGCTCCTGGAGGCCGCCGTCCGCCAGGCCCTCGCGGACGCGGTACGGGCGGCCGGCGGCCGGTTCGCGGGAGCGCCCCCGCCAGCGGCGCACGACGGGGCCCGCCGGGAGGGGGAGGAGCCGTCCGAGGACGGCTACCGGGTGCCCAGCTACGACGCCGCGGGCCGCCCGGTCACCGTGCGCCTCCGCCGCGACCGCGGCGGCGCCCCGCCCTTCGGACGGCCTGCGGGCGGCCTCGGCCTCGGGGCGGGCGCCGGTACCGGCGGGCGCAATCTGGGCAGCGGCGCCCGCACCGCGCCGGTCCGGAGCACCGCCGCGGCGCCGCCCGCGCGCGAGCGGCCCTGGACGCCCGAACGGCTCGCGGCCCTGCGGACCCGCATGGGCCACGAGTACCGGCACGCGCTGCTCGGCCGGATCTCCGTCGACAGTCTCGTGGTCGGCTCCGGCAGCGTCCGGCTCGTCCCGGCCCTCGGCGGCACCGACCACGAGCGGACCATCGCCGTGCGGCTCGGCGCCGGGGCCTTCTACCTCGATCCGATCGCCCGCGAACGGGTCGGCCTGGTCGCCGCGGCGGTGCCCGGCGCGGGCTACGCCGTGCACCGCGTCGGCGCGGACGGGCACCGCCACGACACCGGGCTCCGCGTCATCACCCGGGACGCCGCATCCGTGCCGGCCGGCGTCCTCGCGTACACCGGTGACCTCACGACGATCCGCGAGGTCACCGTCGTCGGCCGCCGGCCGCGCGACCCGCGCGCCGTGGCCGCCCGCATCGCCGACGTCCTGCACCACCTCACCCAGGCCCCCGGCTCGGTCGCGACGGCCACCCTCAAGGGATTCCTCCGTGACCTCGACGACGACGAAGTCATGGCCTGCTTCGAGGAGTTGCGCAAGCTGGGCCGCCTCGGCGAGACCCTGGTCCTGGTCCGCGTCCGCGCCTTCCGTGCCTACCTCCAGGAACGGCACGTGCCGTGGTCGTACGTCATCGGCAACTGGGAGCCCAACCTGGCCGACGGCGCCGCCGTGTTCAGCGGCGTGCTGTGGGGAGCGGGCGAGAGCATCAGCGACGTCCTGGACATGATCGGCGCGCTCGCCGGCTCCGCCGACGCGCGCCACGAGATCTGGAAAGCGGCCGTCACCGCCGTCCAGCACCCGCTGATCACCGGGCAGGAAGGGTTGCGGGCACTGCGCGACACCTTCTGGGAACACCTTGAGCGGCTGGAGTTCTTCGACGCGGGCCGCTTCCTCGGCCAGCTGGTCGTGGCGGTCATGACGCTGCCCGAGGCCGTCCGCGCGCTGCCCAAACTGGCCGGGAGCGTCGTCGGCGTCGTCGCCGCCTTCAACCGGATCGGGGTGGCCGTCCTCGACCGGATCGGGCTCACCCTGAGGGACGTGGTCCGCTTCCTGCTCACGGAGCACCGCGTCAAGGTCACCGACACCGGGATCGCCCTGATCATGAGCGGCGACGACATCCTCGTCTCGGGACCGAAGGTGAAGGGCACAGCGGCGATCGCGCATGGCGAGATCCTCCAGGCGATCAAGGACAGCACCTTGGCCGCCCCCCACGTCTTCTCCGACGCCGAGGTCGACGCCTGGCTGAAGCAGGCCCGAGAACTCCTCAAGGAGCCGCCGGTGAAGCCCGGCGCCGCCACCGGGGCGACCGCTGCCGGCGAGGCCGTGCTGACCGTGGAAGCCCTTGAGGATCTCGTCGGCGCGGCCATCGCGGAGCTCGGCGAGGCTCCCGGCAGCCCCACCCTGACGAACAGCGTGCGCGGCACCAAGCTGCACCACATCTTCAGCCGCCTGGTCCAGGAGCAGTTCCCGCACAGCGGCCTGCACCTCGTCAGCGAGACCAGTCTCCGCGCCTTCGCCAGGCTGCCCGCCGAGGTCCTCGACCTGCCGATCGAGGCTTACGTCCAGCGGACCCCGGGCCTGATGGTCTACGAGCGCGAACTGCGCCCGCTGTTCAAGAGCCCCAAGACCGGCGAGACCCGGCTGATCGGCGACCTCCGCCCCGATCTCGTGGTCCGCGCCCCGGGCCAGCTGGTGGTGTTCGACCTGACCAGCATCGAGGTGGGCAAGCACATGGCCAAGGACATCCTCTACACCTACCTGCTGCGCGAGTCCGGAGAGATCGCCCGGGTCGGCGAGACGTACTGGCGCCACATGGGCAAGACCACGGCCGAGATCGAGCAGCTCTACCCGAAGGAGGTGCGGGCCGCCCGCAAGCGGGCCCTACTCGCGCAGGAGATCAAGGCCGTGCACGACGCCAAGAAGGGCACCCGGTGACTGGTCAAACCCAGTTGACCTTCGCCTGAGTTCACGGATCTGTCCCATGCGGCGGGCGAGCCCTGGTCCGGCAAGGGGGTTGGGGGGTGCGGTGGGCGTCTGGTCGCCGGGCTCGCGCCTCCTGGCCGGGGTTGCGACTCCGCGATAGCTCCTTTCGGCTGAAGATCACGGAAGACGCCTGGCGGACTGCGCTCGGGCGCCGATACTGCGGCCATGTCAACGTTTCCCGACGGTAACTTCACGATCGTCAACAACGAGACCGGCCGCTGTGTCCGCGTACGGCTGGGCAGGACCAAGGACGCCAGTGACTGGAAGGCGGGCACCAAGTACCTCCAGTCCGTCACCGAAAAGCCGACTCTGGAGCTGGGAGAGCCGGACGGTAGTCCGGCGACCGCCTGGTGGTTCAGCACCAGCGACGACGCGGCAGAGCGCCGGCCGTTCAACCAGATCGTCAGCCACGCCGTCGGCGAGTACCAGAACATCGGGGACCACTGCGTATGGCTCGACCTCCAGTCACACCCCACGGCCGAGGACCGCAGGCGCGCAGCCGACCAGTTCCGGCACAAGCTCAACGACATGCCCGGCGACCTCAAGGGAAAACTCGCGGTACTGCTGCCCGCAGCGTTCCTGGCGGAGGCGGAAACCGAACTGGGAGCCGACGCCGGCCTGTCCGAGGTCCTGGACCTCTGGCACCGCTACTGCGCCTCCCTCACGTTCCCCGAACACCACGTCGAGGAGGACCCGGAAGGCGCCGAAGCCGCACAGTCCTACCTGGACGCGGCAGCGGAGGAAGGGATCCGCCCACCGGCAGTCGAGTCCGACAGGACGTCGACGAGGATGTACGGATGCGGCGCGAGCCGCGGCAAGAACAGCACCTACCGGTGGGCGTACGACGGCACCCGCATCTACGGCGCGGACAGCAAGACCGTGCCGACCGAGCGGACCTACTGGACCGACGACGGCGGATACCTGGTCGGCAAGAGCAAGGGCGGCCCCGGCCAGACCTGGACCCTCACCGGCTGGAAGCCCGCCGCCGAGACCCAGCCCGACCCGGTGAGGGCCATCGCGCTCACCGGCCTGTTCGGACCCATCGCCGGCCTCCTCGGCGGCTGACACCGCGACAACACCCACCCCCGGCAACGGAGCCGCCGGGCACCGGCCGATGCCCGGCAGCTCCGCCCGCACCCGAGATCGAGAGGCGGCCGGTCCACCGCTCCGGCGGATTGGCCTGGACGGGTGGTGACGCGGGGACGCGCCGCGTCCGCGGATCGAGGCGGATCGATTCGCCTGGCGGCGCCCTCCTAGGGTCGGCCCCGCAGTGATCCCGTGATCATCTCAGTCACCTCCGGAAGGGACCACCCCCGCATGAAGCTCCGCAACGCCCTCGGCGCCGCCCTCGGCGCCCTCACCCTGACCCTCGCGATGTCCGGCTCGGCGCTGGCCGCCACCGGCGACTTCCACTACAAGTTCCGCGACGGCGATGACCGGGAGGTGAGCGTCACCCTGCCCGAACCGCGCAGCGGCGAGTGCATCAACCTCTATGCCGTCGACTCCTACAAGTACGGTCCCGGCTACGCCCCGCACAACGAGACCGATGCCTGGGCGACCGTCTACACGGACACCAACTGCGACGGCGACCAGTGGCGGCTCAAGCCCCACGGCCGGCAGGCCTCCGACCGCCTCCTCGTCCGCTCGGTCCGCTTCGACCGGCCCGCCGAGGACCAGCAGGCGGCCGGCCCGGACGCCCGCTAGCCCTCGATGATCACCAGCGGGACCTCCCACGGCCGTGCCGTGGCCTGGTAGTCGTCGAAGAGCGGCCACAGCGCCGTCATCGCCTCCCCGTACGTCTCCCGCTCCGCCGGGGTCGCCGCGCGCACCTGGGCCGCGAGGACGTCGGGGCCCACTTGGAGGCCGGCCTCCAGGTGGGCGGTGAGGTTCCCGTACCAGGCGCGTGGCACGGACCTCCCGAGCTGGCGGCCACGACACGCCCGGTTCCTCACCGAGCACGGCTACGGCGCCGACAAGACCGACCCGGTGTGGGAGGCGATCGCCCTGCACACCTCGGACGGCATCGCCGAACGCCGTGGCGTGCTGGCCTACCTCACCCGTCGGGGCATCGGAGTCGACATCGGCTTCGGAACCGAGTTCGTCAGCGACGCCCAGGGCGAGGCGCTGCACGGCCGCTACCCGCGGCTGGACATGGCCACCGGACTGGTCGACGACGTCGTGCGGCAGGCAGCCCGCTCCCCGCAGGCCGGCGCCCGCTACACCGTCCCGGGCGAATTCCTCCGCGAGCGCGGCGAACCCGGCGCCGTCACCGCCCTCGAACTCGCGGCGCGGGCCTCCCGCTGGGGCTGCTGACGCCGACGCCGCGCCGCAGGGCCGAGCGTCTGCACCGGCACTGCCCGACGGCCGCCGTGCACCAGATCTGCGCGCGGACGTCTTCGCGTGGTGTCGGGGCGTCCGGCTGGCCGATGACCTGGGTACGGTCTCACGGGAGCAGGCCGGCGACGCCGTCCACGTACGCATACGGAGGTGAGTGGTGAGCAGTCAGCACGAACCGACGCGGTCGCGCCCCGCTGACGTCGGCGCGGCCCGGGCTGCGGCGATCCATATGATCGTTCTCCCCGGCGGCGGGTACGCGGCGCACGCGGAACACGAAGCGGAGCCGGTCGCCGACTGGCTCGGTGGGCTCGGCATCCCGGCGAGCGTGTTCCGGTACCCGCTCCATGCGCGCCATCCCGAGCCCCTGCTGGCGCTGCGATCCGAGATCCGGCGCCGCCGCGAACAGGGCGCCGAGCGCATCGGTCTGATCGGGTTCTCCGCAGGAGGACACCTGGCCGGGCACGCCGCGCTCGCACCGACGGCCGACCCGCACGAGTCGGTCCAGTTCGCCGTACTCGGCTACGCGATCACGTCGATGGAGACCGAGACCTACCGGCCCTCGCGGATCATCCTGCTCGGCGAGGACGCCTCACCGGACCTGCGGCGTGAGACATCGCTGGACAAGCTCGTGACCGCCCAGTCACCACCGTTCTTCCTGTGGCACACCGCCGAGGACGGCTACGTCCCTCCGGAACACACCTACCGCCTCGCCGCGGCCTTGGCCGCAGGCGACGTCCCGCACACCGTCCATGTCTTCGCGCACGGCCCCCACAGTCTCGGGCTCGCCCGAGGGGCCGGCGACGCGGCGGCCTGGACCACGTTCGCAGCCTCCTGGATCGCCGAACAGACCGACGCTCCCGCCGAAAGCACCACCAACGCGACGCCATGAGCATCAACCTGGACACGGTCCAGACCATGGCCGGGAGGGCCCGCGCCCGCGCGGTGGCGATCGGCGTCCCGATGAACATCGCCGTCGACGACGGCGGACACCTGCCGGCGTTCGGCCGAATGGAGAGGTCATGACCAGCTCACCGCTCACCGCGAGTGCCTTGCGGACGCGAACCGTAGACGGCCTGGCGATCCGCCACATGGATACCGGCGAACAGCCGGGACCGACGCTCCTCATGACGAGCCCGTGGCCGGAGAGCCTCCTCGCGTTCCGCCGCATCTGGCCGCGCCTGGCGCCACTGGGCCGACTGGTGGCCGTCGACCTGCCCGGATTCGGCCACTCGCAGGGGCGCACCGAGCTCTTCGCCCCTCGGCGATGAGCGAGTTCCTGTACGCCTTGATCCGCGAATGGGGCCTGGGCACTCCGCATGTGCTGGGCCCGGACGTCGGCACCGGCGCGGCGCTGTTCCTGGCCGCCCGCCACCCGGAGTCGGTGGCATCGGTCATGGTCGGCAGCGGCGGAGCGGCGTATCCGCTCGACGTGTCCGGCGCGCTCGCGGACATGATCGCCGCGCCGGACCTCGGCTTCCTCCAAGACTTCGACGCCCGCGCGTCGGTCGGCGCGGCGGTGGAAGCGGGGGCACCCAAGGGCGGGGAGCCCGAAGTGTGGGAGGACTACGTGTCCGCGTACGAGGACGGACGCTTCGCCGAGTCGGCGCGTTACGTCCGCGCGTACCCTGCGGAACTCCCGCTCCTCGGGGACCTGTTGCCGTCGATCACGACACCGGTGCTGGTGATGAACGCCGAGCACGACGAACTGGTACCGCCGTCCAACGGCGTCTACCTGCACGACCGGCTCCCGAACAGCCGCCTCGTCTCCTTCGACTCCGGCCACTTCCCCTGGGAGCAGGCCGCCGCCGCATACGGCGCGACCGTCGCCCGGTGGCTGAGCGGGGAGCACGCCAAGGTGGCGGACGAATGAAGGACCGACAGGCAATGGACTCGGACCGAGGAACCGCGGGACGTCACTGTCACACGGCAATGGGCTCATCGCACCAGGACGTCGGGACTACGGCACGAGGACGATCTTGCCTTGGACCCGGCCGGTTTCGCTGAGCTCGTGGGCCTTCGCGGCCTCGGCGAGCGGGAGGGTCTCAGAGATCGTGGGACGTACGCCGTGGGTGTCGACGAGTTCGGCGAAGGCGGTCAGCACGGCGGGGGTGGGTTCCAGGAAGAACTCCACGAACCGCACGCCGAGTTCGGCGGCTCGGGCTGTCACCTCGGTGCGGTCCACGCCGACGCCGACGACGTCGATCAGGATGCCGCCCGGCTTGAGGGTGGGCAGGGAACGGGGGCCGTAGTCGTTGCTGACGGTGTCCAGCACCGCGTCGATGCCGCGCAGGGCCGAGAAGTCCTCCACCGTGTAGTCGATCAGCTCGTCGGCCCCGAGTTCGCGCAGGTAGTCGTGCTTGGCGGCGCGGGCCGTGCCGATGACGTACGCGCCCCGGGCCTTGGCGATCTGCACGGCGAGGTGGCCGACGCCACCGGCCGCGCCGTGGATCAGCACCCGCTGGCCGGACCGTACGTCGGAGAGGGTGACCAGGGCCTGGTAGGCAGTGAAGCCGGAGATCGGCAGCGCGGCGGAGCCGACGTGGTCGAGGGTGCGCGGCTTGGGCGCGATCCGGTCTTCGGCCACCACAACGTGGTCGGCGTGGCTGCCGTGCGGCGGGACGGTCCAGCCGTAGACCTCCTCGCCCAGCGCGAAGCGGCCCACGCCCTCGCCGATGCCTTCCACGGTGCCGCTGAACTCGTGGCCGAGCACGAACGGCGGAGGGCCGAAGAAGTCCACCTTGCCGATGCGGACCTTCCAGTCCGCAGGGTTCATACCGGTGGCCCGTACGCGCACCAGGACCTCGCCGGGGCCCGGCGAGGGAAGGGGTATCTCGGCGAGTTCCAGCACGTCGGAGCCGCCGATGGCCTGCTGTGTGATCACCCGTGTCGTCGTCATCCGAACATTCTGCGCTTGATGATCATGAGAGTGAAGCAGTTTCGCCCCCGGCCCGACACGAAAGACACCGCCCAGTGCGGCGATGTCTGTGAATGGGTGCCCGAGTGGCAGCCGGTCATCTCCCAAGAGGCGCCTCGCGCGCGAGGCGCTGGGGCAGCCCCAGGGGAGGCGGGGCTCCAGGTTCGACGCGAAACGGCTCAGCGCGGCGGCGTCCGCGCACGGGTCCCACTGGGTACGACGGCGCCGCGATGCCGGCCGTGCGCGGCAGTCAAGGCGTGGGGGTCAGTGAGGCCCGGGCGGCGTCAAGGATCTCATCGGAGAGAGGGCTGTCCTTGGTGGCGCGGGCCAGGACGACCGCGCCGAGCATCGTGCACAGCCGGACGATGCCGTCCTGGTCGTCGGTGTCGAGCCAGTCAGCGAAGTCGGACACGCCGTCGGCGTAGGTGTGGTGCGCCCCGAGGGCGCCGGGGTCGCGGGCCATGTCGCTGGCCAGCGCGGCGGCGGGGCAGCCGGCGGCGGGGGAGTCCCGGTGGCGGGCGGACAGGTAGCTGGCGATCATCGCCTGCTGGGCCGCGGTGCGCTCGCCACCGTTGTCCTCCAGTGTGGTGGCGCGCCGTTCGGCCAGCTCGTGGAAGGCGTGCGTGACGGCCTCGTCGATGAGCGCCTCCTTCGAGGCGAACTGCTTGTAGAAGCCGCCGTGGGTCAGCCCGGCCGCCTTCATCAGATCGGCGACGCTCACGCTCGTGCCCTGTTCGCGGAAGAGCTGCGAAGCCATCTCCACGACCCGCTTGCGGTTCTCCTGCGCCTGCGCCTGCGATACGCGGCCCATGGGACCTCCTCGTTTGGATGACGACTGGCATCTATCCTACTCCGGGTATAGATTGCATGCGTAATCTAAATGGTTCGGTTGAGCGTGAGTGCCCCGGTCTGCCGCCCCACCCCTCAGGAGATGTCATGGAACTCAAGCACGCCGTCGCCGTGGTCACCGGAGCCAACCGGGGCCTGGGCCGCCATCTCGCCGCCCAGCTCGTCGAGCGTGGGGCCAAGGTCTACGCCGCCGCCCGCCGGCCCGAGTCGGTGGACCTGCCCGGCGTCGTACCCCTGCACCTGGACCTGGCCGACCCGCGATCGGTGCGGGAGGCAGCCCGCATCGCCTCGGACGCCACCTTGCTCGTCAACAACGCCGGGATCATGACAGGCACCCCGCTGGTCGCGGGCGACTGGGACGCGGTGCGGCTGGAGATGGACACGAACTTCTTCGGCCCCCTGGCCACCACCCGAGCGTTCGCCCCGGTCATCGAGAGCAACCAGGGCGGGGCCGTCCTCAACGTCCTGTCTATCCTGTCCTGGTTTCACCCGGCCGGAGTCGGGGCCTACGCCGCCGCCAAGGCCGCCGGCTGGGCGATGACCGACGCGATCCGGGAGGAACTGGCCCCGCGAGGCATCGCGGTCACCGCACTCCACGTCGCCTACATGGACACCGACATGGCCGCCCGGATTCCGGCCGGTCAGAAGACCGACCCCGCCCTCGTCGCCGCCCTCGCCCTTGACGGCCTGGCCGCCGGGGCGCAGGAAGTCCTCGCCGACGAGCTCACCCGCAGTGTCAGGCAGGGCCTCGGCGGAGTCTCGTCCGCCGCCTGACTCCCCCCAGCCCCTCCGCCTCCGCGTCCGCGTTTGGTGGCCGGCGCCTCCCGGTTGGCGGGTCCGTCGGCTGGGGGATGCCGGTCCGGGTCGGGTGCGACGGTCGGTTTGCGCCGGGTGGGCCGGGGCCCGCCCGGCGGTGTGGAGGCGGTAGGCCGCGCGGGGTCTTCGGCTCGCTGATGTTGAAGAGCAGGCCGCGCAGCGGCTCCTCTCACGGCAGGTCGGTACGTCCCACCCATGGCGGTTTCACCGGCACGCCGACCGTCACGCTCCACCACCGGCAACACCGCTCACGCGAAGTCAGCGGTCGAACGGCAGGCCCTCGGCCTGGGGCCCGGGCGACGAGTTCGTTCAGGACATGAGTTCGCGCAAGTGGCCTCGTCGTCCGGTGCGGGGACGCCAACGTGGAGGCAGCGCCCGCATTTCGGACAGAATTCCGTGGTCCGGACCGTCGTCGGCTCGCGGCTCGACCGTCACGCACACGGAGTCGGAAAGGCGCCCTGGCCAGGAATCTCCCGACGCAGTGCGGACGTCAGGGACGCCAAGTCGCGGGGAAGCGGGGCCCGCTACTCACCTTCGCTGTCCGGATTTCCCTCTGCCTCTCTTGTCGTGCGCGAAAAGGCAGCGGATGATTCGCTGTCTCCCGACCGTCGGACGGGATTCTTTCCACGGCGCTCACCGCGTGACGCACGACGTGATTCCCAAGCCCGTCGGTATTTCCTGCCGACGGAGTCAAGAGCAGCGCAGGTTCGGAAATCTCCTGGGCGGGGCCAGCGGGCGAACCCATTTCGTGGGTTCATACCTCGATGCTCCGCCGCGGGGCATCCCTGCTTGCACGGAGATACCCGTCCGGGAAAACCGGATCCGGACAGGGAAGATTCACCGACCTGGAGAGGGGTTTAAGTGCCGGATCAATCGACTGGTACCCCGCCGCGCGCGATCAGACCGTGGAGGAGTTCAAGCAGAGCACTGGTTTTGATGATCTCGATGATGGCGGCGTGGCTCGCCATACCGGTCGCGCCCGCTGAGGCAGCGGTGCGGGACCACATCGCCGTGACCTGGAACATGCAGGGTGCCACGAGTGGCGGGCAGAGCAACTGGGCCGACCAGGTCAGGGCGATGTTCACCGTACAAGGGGCCGATGTAGTGGCCCTTCAGGAAGCAGGCGCCGTCCCCGGAAGCGCGGCAGACAACCCGCTGCGCACGTTCCCATACCAAGCACCCGCCGGGGTTTACCAGGTTCGTGAATACCTTTGGCGCGGAAGCAGCAGCCGTGGCACGAATTACTACGTCTACCACATGCGGACCGACCCCAATGGGAACCGGGTCAACCTCGCCATCGTGACGCGCCAGCGGGCCAGCAGCGTTCACATCCTGCCGCCCGTGGGCAGCCGAGCGATGTTCGGCGTCGAACTGGGCGACGGCTCGGTGTTCTGGACAGCACACGCAGGGGCCCATGTCGGAAATGACGCGGCGAGGATCGTAGCTGCGGTCAGGACGGAAATGGTCCGGCTCAACCGCCCTTCGTGGGCTCTGCTCGCCGACTTCAACCGGTCACCCAGCCAACTGGTTGCCGACCCCGCATGGCCGGGAAACACCGTTCGTGTGGTGAGCTCGGGCAGTCAGACACAGCGGAGTGGCGGCGAGTTGGACTACATGGTGACCAGCGATTTCACCGCAGCGTACCGTGCTGCGCAATTGGGCGGGCCGTTGTCCGACCACCATCCGGTCACGTTCGGAAGGAACCTGCGGGCGGCTGCCGATGTTCCGGAAATGCTGACGAGCGGGCGGTGGAAGCAGCAGATTCTGTGCGCGAGCGCCTCCGACGACTCGGTGTGGCTTCGCGATCTGAAGGGTGAGAACGGGTACTGCCAGTGGTTGCAGTACCCCGTGGGCAATGATCACTTCCTGCTGTACAACCTCGGCAAGGACAAGGTCATGGCCTACGAGGGTGGTGACGGTGGCCCCGTGGTGATGGAGGACTACGATCCCTCGGCCCCCCACCAGCAGTACTTCTCGTGGGGCGGCAAGGAGGAATGGGATGCCTACGCCCTGCAGTCCTACTACGACAGCGGGCAGAACGTCGACGCCAAGGCCACGGGTAGTGACACCCCTCGCACCGGCCCGATCCACACCCGTGGCTGGCGCCATGGCGATCAGATGGAACTCACCTGGAACAAGAGGGCGGAGGAACACGTCGTGAGCAGCCCGTTCCCGGACCACAACCTCTGCGCCAGTGATGCGAACAACCTTGTTTGGCTCAAGGACCAGGCAAGCTCCGATGCGGACTGCCAGTGGTTCCAGGTGGGCGGCGATGACAAATTCACCCTCTACAACCCGGCCAACGGCAAGGTCATGGCTTACGAGGGTGGTGACGGCGGTTCTGTGGTGATGGAGGACTACAGCGACGCGGGCCGCAACCAGCAGAACTTCTCGTGGGGCGGCAAGGAGGAATGGGATGCCTACGCCCTGCAGTCCTACTACGACAGCGGGCAGAACGTCGACGCCAAAGCCACGGGTAGCGACACCCCCCGCACGGATGCCGTGCACACCCGCGACTGGCGCCATGGCTTCCAGCGGGAACTGACCTGGAAGACCGCGCAATAGGCCGGCCCTCGGAGCGGACGTGGCGTCGCCCTGACGCGGCCACCGGCAGCACTGTGCTCCACCCGTGTGGGTGACGAACCGTCGCACACACGGGTGGGTCTGATGTCCCGGGCCCTCAAAATTTCCTTCGCTGTCGGTCAGAAGGCTCGGCGCACGGGACGCGGAGCGGCGCAACGAGGCCCTCGCGCTCACCCGCCGACACCGGCCGGACGTGGTCCTGCTGGACATCCAGATGCCAGGCCTCGACGGGCTGACGGCGGTAGCCCGGCTTCGCCAAGAACCGACAACCGTCGGTGTGATCATGCTGACGACCTTCGGCCAGGACGAGTACATCACCCGAGCACTCGAGGAAGGCGCCGACGGTTTCCTGCTCAAAGGCGGACGACCCCCGAGAACTCCTCAACGGCGTACGGGCGGTCGGCGCCGGCGGCGCCTACCTCTCCCCCCGAGTTGCGAGCCGGGTCATCGCCGGAATGCGCGCCCACCGCACGGCGCACCCCCACCGCTCCCTGGACAGGCTCACGCAACGGGAGCGCGACGTCCTGGCCGGCCTCGCCGCAGGGCTGTCCAACGCGGAGATCGCGGCCCGGCTGCACCTCGTGGAGGGCACCGTGAAAGCACACGTCAGTGCCGTCCTGACGAAACTGGGCGCCCGCAACCGAGTGGAGGCGGCCGTCGCCGCCCACGAGGCGGGCCTGACTCCGCCGCGCCGCGGCTGACCTGGGCTCTCCAGGGTCTGGCCGCAACTGTTCCGACAGTAATCCACCGCCCTGGCGCCCGACGGTGTGGAAGCCGTCCGGGCGGCCGGCCTGCATGTTCGGATCCTCGTCTTCGTCGGCACCGTGGCGGACGGTCCCCCGTACGGGCGGCTCGACGTGCGCCCGGCGCCGGACGGCCGGAGGATCAGTGCGGGAACACGCGACGGGAGCCGACCAAGGATGCCGAACACCGCCGGTCGCCCGAAGCGGGCGCGCATCGTCCTGTCAGGCGTGCTGGTCCTCGCCGGATTCGTCGTGACCGGGTGCGGCGGCGAGGTCCGCGACGCCGGGCAGGGACCCGGCGCAGGGCCTCGCCCCCAGACGGCGCGCTCCGGCAGGGTCACCGTCGTCTACGAGGCCCAGACGGTCAAACCGCAGGACCGGCAGGCCGTGGCACTGATCCGGAAGTCCCGTGTGCTGGAGCGGACGGCCGACTGGGTGAACAGAACTCTGACCCTCCCGCACGACATGGTCGTGAAGGTCACCGCCGACGTGCCGCCCGGCGTCACCGACGCCGTCACCCAGCCCGACGGCAGGACGATCTTCATCCCGCCGTCGTTCCTGACGGCCATCGAGAAGGCCCTCGCCGACGTGGTGAAGACCGTCGAACGGCCTGCCCCCCTCCCCGCGTCCGAGTACAACACCGACGATCTGACCGTGCTGTCGACCGAGTTCGTCTTCGGCCACGAGATGGGCCACGCCCTGCAACGCCAGCTCCTCCTGGCCAACCTCGGCCTCGAAGAGGACGCGGCTGACGGCTTCGCGTCCTTCTACACCGTCAACGAGGTCGGGCCGGGCCCGTCCCTGGCCGCCGCGGTCCTCTTCGACGAACTCGCCCGCAAGGAAGGCCAGCCGACCCTGGAAGGCCTGGCGAGCGACCATCCCGTCACCCAGCAACGAGCCTTCAACTTCCTGTGCTACCTGGAGGGCAGCGACCCGAAGAAGTACCAGAAGTCCCTGGTCGACAGCGGCTATCTCCCCAAAACCCGCGCCCCCCTGTGCCCACAGGCGTGGGCGATGCTGGACTACGGCTGGTGGACCCAGCTCCAACCCCACTTCAGCGCGGCGTTCAGGGCCAAGGGCGATGAGGAGCAGAAGAAGGCGCATGCGCGGCTGATCGCGGAGACGCAGGCCCTGGCACGGCGCATCGACGAGATCCGCGGCAGTCAATGAGGCCGTCCGGCACGGGCCCGGGAGACCGACCCCGCAGGCGGAACGTGGCAAAGCCATTCAGTCGGCAGCTCAACGGCTGAGCGGTCGCCGTTTCTGCACGTCGCAGATCCCTAAGGGGGCGAGCGCGTAAGTTCTTCAGGGGTTATGCGACCTGGTCGAGTACGGCAGGCGTGTACTCACTGGTTGCCGATGATCAGGGACAGGCCCGCGTCGAAGACGTCGCTGGCGGTCAGGCCGACGCGGCGGCCCTCGTTCATGACGCGAGCCACGGTCGGATAGGCCAGCTCGAACTCCTCGGTGGGCTGGGCTTCGGCGGAGTCCTGCTCCTCGATGACGTGGCCGAAGGTGTAGTGGACGGCGGTGTAGATGACGGTGGCCGCCTGCGGGAGGGACAGTCCGCCGTCTTCCAGTGCGCGCAGCCCGTATTCGGGGATGCGGGCGAGCGTGGGCGTGTTCGGCGGCCGAGCGCCGGCAACGACCCGGGCGCCGTCGGGGTAGGCGAGCATGGCGCGGCGCAGGCGGCGCAGCACCTCGTGTAGCCACGGCCGCCAGTCCTGGCCGGGCGGCATCGGCGCCAGTTCGCCGAACTCCTCCCGCAGCATCGCCTCGGCCATGGCCTCCAGCAGCTCGCGCTTGTCCTTGAACCGCCAGTAGATGGCCGGCGCTGTGACATGGAGGCTGGTGGTGAGCTTGCGGAAGGTCACACCGGCCAGCCCTTCCTGCCTCAGCAGTTCCAGGCTCTGGCTGACGATCCTCTCTGCGTCCATGGACACCATCCTATAGCGGTGTTACATTCACCTCGATATAACGCCGTTATAGAGAGAGGTGCGTCATGGATCAGGCACTTGTGGACGGCATGTGGACTTACCTCAAGGCCGGACTGGCCATGGACGTGGATGCGCTGGACCGGCTGTACGATCCCGAGTTTCAGAACGTGCGGGTCGACCAGGCAGGGCGGACGATCACCCTGACCAAGGACCAGTTCATGGCCCGCTTCCGGGCGCTGCGCGAGCAAGGGCAGAAGGTGGGTGAGTCCGTCGATGACGTGACCTTCCCGGCCACCACCGACCTTGGCGACCAGGCCGCGATCATGATGCGGCGGGTCCAGGGCGGCGAGCCGGTGCTCTACACCTTCATCTGGCGGATGACGGACGGGCGTCCGACCACGATCCTGCGCGAGCTCACCTTCGACCGGGACATCAGCTACCTGCTGGGGCTGACCCACTAGCCGGCCCCGCCGGGAGTCCCTCGCAACCTCGGCGAGTCCCAGTGAAGATCCTCCCGGAGAGTCCCCTCGATTGCCCGTGTGTCACGCCCGCCTGCCGCTCTCCGTCCAGGCCCCACCGACGCCACGACCGCCCCCTGCCCGGAGGGCTGGTCCACACGCAGCACGTCGAGGCCGATCCGGAGGGCCGGCACACCAAGAACTACTTCATCGAAGACCAAGGGCTGCCGGATCGCCTCATGCGGGGACCGAGCCGGTCCCGCGGCCGAACTCGGCCTCCAGGAGGTCGGTGAAGATGCCGACGGGGTCCTTCCAAGGCCCTGTCGCCCAGTCGGCGTTGATGTTCAGTTGCCCGTCCGCGTTTCACGATCCGGTCTTCCGTGCCCCGTGGCCCCCGAACCGGCGGCGCCGCCAAGCTGCGCGTCTCCCGATGGACGCTCAGCCGCGTCCTCGACACCGCGTCCCGCTGACGCCCGCCACCGGGTGCCAACGCTCGACCGCAGCGGACAGCCCCAGCCCCATGCGCGGATCGCAGAAGAGGACGGTCTGGTCGTCGCCTCAGTGTCCGTCGCGGACCACCGCCAACCCGCCGACCCGGGTCGTGATGCCCGCCGGCCCGCGTCGGGCCGAAGCGAGCACGCTGGCCGGTCGACCGAGGGTGTCGCCCTGCTCCACCTCGATCGCGACCGTCTGCGCCCCTGTCGTGTCGAGCAGGTGGGCGGCGAGGCAGCCGGTGCTGTTGGCGTTGGCGATGTCCTCGTCGACACCGATCGCCGGCGCGAACATCCGCGCCGCACCCGGTCGGTCGCCCACCGGCGGTACGTACACGAAACAGCCGAGGAGCCCGTACCGCTGGCACGCCGCTGTCAGCCTGCCGAGGTGTGGGTGGACTCGGAGCAGCGCTGACCGGTCGCTGACCGGTACCAGCATGCGTGGTGCGCCGGGCGCGGCGATCCGTGGCGCGTCGGTCGGATGCAGGTCGTCCGCGGTGAGCCCGAGCGCGGCGACGAGCGCGGCGCGCTCGTCCGGTGCCGGGTGACGCAGCGCGACGAGGCCCTGGTCGAACCACACCTCGATGCCGGCGGGGCGGCGGATCGCGACGGTGTCGAACGTGCGCCCGCCGGTGTGTTGGCGGTCGTTCAGCTCGCCCAGCGCGGTGCGGGTCAACCGGACGGCCTGCGCGGCAACGGTGCCGTGGCCGCAGCCGGACAGTTCGGCGGTGGCGGTGAAGAACCGGACAGGCCAGCCACCGTCCGGCGTCCGCACCGGGCCGAGGAACGCCGCGTGCGAGGTGCCGGCTGCAGCAGCGACCGCACGCCGGTCCGCGTCCGTCGCCGCCGGGTCGTCGTCGGTGACGGACGTGGGGCTACCGCCCCGGCCGTCGCGCCGCACGCACGCATCAACCACCGTCACATCCGGCCAGGACATCGGCCCACCTTTGACGCTCAACGAACCGGCAACCGCGAACGGCGTCCGCCGATGGCCGGACCTGGCCGCAACGGCCGACCGAACGCGTCCCGGAGCGTACCGGCCTGCCTCAGCCGGTGCCGTCCTGCACCGGATAGTGGATGACGACCGCACCGCCGGTGGCGTAGTTGGCGACATCGGCGGCCAACCGCTGGCCTTGCGGCGACGCCTGCGCCGCGGCCATGGCGGCGGCGTCAGCGAAGTCGCCTTCGAAGACCGCGAAATACGGCGCTTCTCCCTTGGTCGCCGCCACGTCGAGGCTGTAGCGCCACGCAAGCAGGCCCGGCCAATTCATGACCAGCGGAAGGTGGTTGGTCACGTAATAGTCGCGGAAGTGGTCTGGGTCGGCGGGCTTGGGATACAGGACCACCAACTTATGCATGACGACCTCCGTCCAGAGACGAGACCGTCACACTCCGGGTGACCTGGGAGCTCCTGCTAAGAACTGCCGCCGACCTCGCTAGGCGCGGAGCATCGGGATCCGGGTGAGGACGGAGGCTACGACATCGGGGAGGGCCCGGGTGGGTCGGGTCGCGCCAGAATTCATGGTCGAGCACACCGGGCTCGGTGGCCGCGGCCTTCGCGAGAGCCGTGAGGGCGGACTCGAAATCGGCGGTGTGCGTGAGTGCGACGTCCAGAACTGCGGTCAGTTGAATCGTCATATGCGCAGGTTAGAGCTTGATGTGCGGTCGAGGGAAAGACCGGTACGGGATAGGCTCAGAACGGATCGTTATCAATCGGCAGGGAGGGCACGTGGCGCCGGATACGGTGAGCCTGCGGTACTTCCTGGTGCTGGCGCAGGAGTTGAATTTCACCCGCGCGGCCGCACGGATCGGTATCGCACAGCCCGCACTCAGCGCCCGGATCCGCCGATTGGAGGCCGAACTCGGTACGGCCCTGCTGGTCCGCAACACGCGTAGCGTCGTATTGACCACGGCCGGTGTGGCTTTGGCGGAGTCCGCGCCGCCCGCGCTGGCGGCGCTGGACCGGGCATGGGACACCGCCCGGAGCGCGGCGGCCGGTGAACTGGGCACGCTGCGCATCGGATACAGCCTCAGCGCCGGGGCCGAGACGGCACCGGCTCTGGTGGACAGGCTGATTCGCGGCAACAGCGGACTTGAGGTCGGCGCGGTCCCGATGGCGACACCGGAGATCTCCCCTGCGGTTGCCGACGGCCGCATCGATGCCGGGATCACCCGCGGTGAACAGCCGGGCCGTGGCGTGCGCCGGTTCCTGCTGCGGCGTGAGCGCATCGGGGTCCAGCTGGCGCAGCACCATCCGCTGGCCGAACACCCGGAGATCGAGATCGCCGACGCGGCCGCGTATCCGCTGCGGCTTCCGGACCGTGCGGCCAACCCCGTGATCCACAATCAGCTGTCCGCAGTGTTCCGAGACACCCGACCACACCCCCGATTCCACACGCCCGCAGTCTCTTTCGACATGTCTCAGCGCGACCTGCGCGACGGGGTCACCCTCGCCCCGGCCGGAGAAGCCGCGGTCACGGCATCACCGGCCGGTCTCACCTGGCGACCGCTGCGGGGCGCGCCCAGCCTGACGATCCACCTGGTCCTCCCACACGAGCAGTCGCCACTACACGGCCGCATCCGTGCCGTCGCCGAAACCCTGGCGCACGAGCTGCACTGGCTGCCGGACTGACGCGCAAGAGGCCGAGCGAGACGGACGTCTGCGGTGGCGAGACCGAAGACCTTGCGCCGAGCGGCCGTAGCGACGACGAACTCGTGTTCGGTCGGCGCGAATCGGGCCACCGCGTCGACCTCGCGCGCCACGGTCGCCGGATTGTGCGGGCGCCCGGTGGTCCGCAGGACCTCGCGGGTGTCGTTGTAGATCGTGATGAGCACGCCTCTGGCGCACGTCAGCTGGTCCTCCTCCAGGTCCGCGAGGTGCTCGACGATCGCGGTGGGGTCGCGTGCGAGGTAGGCGCGCGTCAGGTCGAGGGCGCGCCACGCGGCCTCGTTCATCCGGGGGTCGGTGCGGTCGGCGAAGTCCCTCATCGTGGCTCCACGGTCGATCGAGCGGTGGCGGGAGTGCCTGCCTCACCCACTGGCACCTGGGGCGGCGGGCCGCGCTGTTTCGGGTGGGGCGCGGCCGGGTCAGCCGATGGTGAAGGTGGCGGTGTGTTTCTGGAGCACGACTCGGTCCTTGCCGGTGCGGGTTCTGCCGTCGCTTGTGCGTCTGCCCTTGGTTTTGGTTCCGGTGATCTCGACCTGGTAGGTGCCGGGCTGCAGGTTGGTGTAGGTGCGTGTGACGGTGCACAGGTAGGAGACGGATCCCACGCCGGCGTGGAAGACGTGGCTCTGCAGGACGTTCTGGCCCTGGCTGAGGGTGATCGTCCCGTCGATGACCGGTTTGAACTCCTCGGCCAGGTATTCTCCCTCGCGATGCCACATGATGGCGTCCCAGAACCAGCACTCCGCGTCGTAGCGGACGGTGGCTTCCTGGAATTCCTGTCCCCAGGACACGTCCACGGTCAGGACGGCGCTGACGCTGGAGATGTTGCCGTTGTCGCCCTGTGAGTCCAGGGTTCCGCTCTTCGGGGATCGAACGGTGGTGGTGACCGCGGGCTCCCGGGACTCGATCCAGTCCACCTGTCCGAGGGCGCCCTCCTGGCATGTGGTCACGTACCGGCCGTCGCGCTGGCTGCGTCGGCGGGTGCCCTTGGGCCGCTGCGATCCGTCGTTGGCCACGCAGTGGTCGATCGCGCCTGCACCGGGGAGTCTGATCGGCTGGGGAGGCGTCCACAGGGTGAATCGCTCCTGATCGTCTGTCATGAGGGAATCTTCACCGCACATGGCGGGAAGCAAGCCCCGCCGCTCGTGATACCACCCCGTAAGACGATCTGGGCGGCGACCGCCACCGGCTTGCACAACCTCTTCCGACTGTCCTCCGACGCGTACGACGAGGGCTGGCTCACCAAGTGGCCGCCGCATGGACAAGGCGACGATCTCCCAGTGCTTGGAGGGCCTGATCGCCTCCACCGGCTGCCCGTCCGGCGAGGCCGTGCAGGCCGCCTCCGACTACACGGACATCTTCGGCGAGGTCCGCTACTTCCTGGAGCTGATGGACCACGGCACGAGATCGAGCGCCGGGTCCGCGACGGGCTGCTGGAGATCGGCAAGAAGCTCGGCATCCCGCCGCTGGTCACGAACGACTCCCACTACACCTACGCGAGCGAGGCCGGCGCCCACGATGATTGGGCTCCTTGAAAATGGCTGTGGCGGATATTTCGTGACGGGTCCTAAACATCCGCCACGACCCGTGATGTCCGTTGTCCAGCATGGTGTCCGTGGGGGATGAACGCTTCTGGGATCTGGTGTGGCCTGATGTCGAGGGATTGGCCGTCGATGGGGTGGAAGTCGGCGGGGATGTGGTGTGGATCGATTTGCATGCCCGGCAGCAGACGGTCACGTGCCCGTCGTGCGGCATGTTGGCGGCGCGCGTGCACAGCACGTACATGCGGCGGCTGGCCGATCGTCCGCTGGGCGGCCGACGGATGCTGCTGCGCCTGAAGATCCGCCGGTTCTTCTGCGACAACGACCTGTGCTCCCGTCGGACCATGGCGGAGCAGGTGCCGTGCTTGACCACGCCCTACCGGCGCCGCACCCTGGCGGCCGCCCGGATAGTGCAGGCGATCGGGCTGGCCGTGGGCGGTCGGGCCGGCGCCCGGCTCGCCGGCTACCTGCCGGTGCGGGCGAGCCGAGACGTGATCGTGCGAGAGGTCCGGCGGCTCCCGGACCCGCTGTCCGGCCAAGTCACGGTCCTCGGGATCGACGAGTCCGCGTTCCGCAGGGGCGCCACCTACGGTACCGTGCTCATCGATGTCGAGACCCGACGGCCCATCGACCTCCTGCTCGACCGCACCGCGGACTCGGTGGCCGCCTGGCTCACCGCACACCCTGGCATCAAGGTCATCTGCCGGGATCGATGCAGCGCGTTCAGCCAGGCCGCCACCCGTGCCGCACCCGACGCGATCCAGGTCGCAGACCGCTGGCATCTGCTTCACTCGCTGGCCCGCGCTGTCGAAAAAACCGCCCACCAGCACCGCGCCTGTCTACGCAAAGACGCTGAAGTCGACGATCTCGACCCGCGCCAGGCGCCGCCATCCTCTGCGGCCTTGGCGGCGCTGATCGGGCCGCCGGAACCCGACGACCCGCCGGACAACCAGCTCCTGGCCCGCGTCCGTCAGTGGCACACCGACATTCACCACCTGCGCGAACGCGGCTGGACGATCAGGGCAATCGCCCGCCATCTGGGCCGGGACCGCAAGACCATCCGCCACTACCTGACCACCGACCTCGACCAGATCCTCGCATCCGCACGCGAACGCCGCCCCAACGGTCACATCAACCGTTTCAAGCCCTACCTGCAACAACGCTTCCGCGAAGGCGCGACCAACGCCGCCGCCCTCTTCCGTGAGATCCGTGAACGCGGCTACCGGGGCAGCCGCGTCGTGGTCACCAAGTACATCGCGACCCTCCGCGCCGGCACCGCCGCCCCCGAACCACGCCAGCCGATACCCAGCCCCCGCCGCATCACAACCTGGATCATGCGTCGCCCCGACTCCCTGACCGACACCCAGCGCGAACAGCTCAACCGAATCCTGGATGCATGCCTGGACCTGGCCACCGCCCGTGACCTCGCGCACGAGTTCAGCGCCATCGCCCGCGAATGCCGAGGGCACGACCTCACTCACTGGATGGCCCGCGCACTTGAGCAAGGACCACAACCGCTCCAAGGCTTCGCGGCCTTTCTCCAGAACGACTGGGCGGCCGTCGTGAACGGCCTGACACTGAACTGGAGCTCAGGGGCGGTCGAGGGCCAGGTCACGCGAATCAAGCTGATCAAGCGCCGGTCGTACGGACGAGCTTCGTTTGGTCTCTTGAGGACCCTCGTCCTTGCTCAGCCGCCATGAAGTCTCAGAAGGGCGGCTCGACGTCGTAACCGTCGGTGGGGACCGTCAGCGCAAGCGAGGCGGCAGGCCACTCGCCGGGAATTGCTTCGAGAGCGCGTTGAAGATCAGCCTCTGTCCTTCCGATCACGACCAGGTCCATGCCCACGAGTCCGGGTTCGAGCCGGAGCACCAGGCCAGGCGAGGAGAACCACCGCACGGGCGGTCCCATCGGCTCGAACCATGCCGGATGCGGCGGCAGCGGAACCGGTGCGAACTCCGCCTCCACGAAGGCAACCACCTCACTTGATGCCCGACACGCTGGTCCTTCTGGCCCACCTGACCTGGCCATAACGGCTTCACTCAGAACCATCTCCACACAGGCCAGCGAGACACGGTCCAGAAACGAGCACGTCGTGAGCTGCGGCAGATGATCGGAGAACAGAGCTACTGGCGGGTCTTCCCTCGACAGGTCGGTTAGACGCACCCCCCAGCCCGCACCACCCTGGTTCTCGCTCCGGAAGAGAAGAAGCTGACCAGAAGGATCGAGAAGCAGCTCACCCGGCTCAAGGAGGGGATCCTGCCACGCAACGAGGTCACCGCGTCGGCCGAACAACCCGTACGCCTCCCGCAGAGCAACTGGCAGCCGCAGATCCAGCCGCTCCTCCGCCTCCTGCACCTCACCGGCGGAGAACCCATCAGACGAGGTCAAAGGGGTGGCCCAGGACGCTGCGAACTCTCTGACGAACTCCCAGGCCCCCGCTCGGTCTGGGTAACCCCCGGCCAGTGCCTGCGCCACGTCGAACCTGTCATCCATCCGGCCGACCCTACGCGGCCATAGGGACACCAACATCCACCGGCACCAACGTGGCCATCACGAAATATCCGCCACAGCCGAAACTTGGCTGTGGCGGATATTTCGTGATGGCCAGTTCTAAACATCCGTCATGACCGGCAATGTCCGTTCCTCGGCATGGTGTTCGTGGGGGACGAACAGTTCTGGGATCTGGTGTGGCCCGACGTTGAGGGGCTGGTCATCGATGCGGTGAGCGTCGTCGGGGATGCTGTGTGCATTACCTTGCCCGCTCGGCAGCGGACCGTGACGTGCCCTTCGTGCGGCGCGACCGCTTCACGCGTACACAGCACGTACATGCGGCGCCTGGCGGACCGCCCGCTGGGCGGGCGCCGGGTGCTGTTTCGGCTGCGGGTCCACCGGTTTTTCTGCGACAACGGCCCGTGCTCACGCCGGACCATGGCCGAGCAGGTGCCGAGCCTGACCGGGCGGTACCGCCGCCGGACCACGGCGCTTGCCCGTATGGTGCAGGCGATCGGGCTGGCCGTCGGTGGTCGGGCCGGCGCCCGGCTCGCGGGACACCTGCCGGTGAGGACGAGCCGGGACGTGATCCTGGGTGAACTCCGTCGGCTGCCGGACCCGCCGTCTGCCCAGGGCACGGTGCTGGGGATCGACGAGTTCGCGTTCCGAGGGGGCGCCACCTACGGCACCGTGCTCATCGACGTCGAGGCACGACGGCCGATCGATCTCCCGCCCGACCGCACCGCTGGCACGGCGGCTGCCTGGCTCGCCGATCACCCCGAAAGCAAGGTCATCTGCCGGGACCGGTGCAGCACTTTCAGCCAGGCCGCCTCCCGCGCGGCACCCGACGCGATCCAGGTGGCAGACAGGTGGCACTTGCTGCACTCACTTGCCCGCGCTGTCGAACGAACCGCCCACCAGCACCGCGTCTGCCTGCGCAAAGACGCCGAGACCGGGGAGACGGACCAGCGCCAGCAGCCCTCTGACCCCGCCCCTCTGACCCCGCCCCTCTGGCCGCGTAGATCGGGCCGCCGGAGCCGAGCGACCCACCCGACGGGCAGCTCCGGCCCAGGTCCGGCAGTGGCACGGCGACATCCACCAGCTGAGTGAACGCGGCTGGACGATCAGCGCGATCGCAGCCCGCTTGGATCGGGACCGCAAGACCGTCCGCCACTACCCGACCACCGACCTCGACCAGATCCTCGCCTCCGACCGCGAACGCCTGCCCAACGGCCACATCAACCGCTTCAAGCCCTACCTGCAACAACGCTTCCTCGGCGGCGCCACCAACGCCGCGGCCCTGTTCCGTGAGATCCGCGAACGCGGCTACCGCGGCAGCCGCATCGTGGTCACCAAGTACGTAGCGACCCTCCGCGCCGGCATCACCACCGTCGAACCACCGCAGCCGGTCCCCAGCCCCCGCCGGATCACGACCTGGCTCATGCGACACCCCGACACCCTTGCCGACAGCCAGCGCGACCAGCTCGATCGCATCCTGGACGCCTGCCCCGACCTAGCCGCCGCCCGCGACCTCGCGCACGAGTTCAGCGCCATCACCCGCGAGCGCCGCGGCCACGACCTCACCGCCTGGATGACCGCGCCCTCGATCACGGGCCCTCACCGGTCCAGGGCTTCGCCGCCTTCCTTCAGAACGACTGGGACGCCGTCGTGAACGGCCTCGCCCTGCCCTGGAACTCCGGCACAGCCGTTTTGAAGGAGTCTCATCAGCAGGTGGCAGCCCTGGCACCTTGCACCGCCCGGGCCCTCGCGCCTGCCCGCCCCATCCGCCGCCAGTGCCGCGAACGGCACACCGACGTGCAGAACACCGCCGCCGTCTTCACCGTCGGCATCAATGGTCCAGTACCGCCACGGCAGAGCCGCGGCCCGGGATCGTCGTCCGTGACCACGACCAGCCTCAGCCAGGCCGCTCCCTCCCGTCCACGGGACCACCGTAGGGGCCAGTCAAGGCAAGCCGAAATCCCGTGGAACCCTCCTCCGTGGCGTGGAATGATCTTCGGCGACTGCTGACGAAAGGGAAGGCTGAAAACGTGTACGTACCGTCATCTGCACGAGCTCTCGATAGTGACGAGCGTGAGCTCGTGGAGCTGGCATGCCGCACCATAGACGCGCATACCGACGCCGGGCCCGATGAAGACGGGATCCACACCATGGGCGCCGCGGTCATGGCCGCCGACTACCGGATGTTCGCTGGCGTGAACCTCTACCACTTCACCGGCGGGCCCTGCGCCGAACTCGTGGCTCTGGGAGCCGCACGAGCCCAGGGCGCCCGTCAGATGCGTTGCATCGTTGCCGTGGGAAACCACGGGCGGGGGGTCATCGGCCCGTGCGGGCGCGATCGGCAGGTCTTCGTGGACTACTACCCCACCATGCGCGTCATCGTGCCCACGCCCGCGGGGCCCAGGTCCGTTCTCGCAGCCGACCTGATGCCGCTGACTCAGCGATGGACCCCGGAAGGCATGAACGGGCTCGACCCGTCGCTCTACCAAGACCCCGAGACGGCCGGTCCCCCGATCATCCGGTTCAACCCCCGCTACCTTGAAGACATCCGCTCTGGCGCCAAGACCAAGACCACCCGCTTCCGGGACCCGGCCCAGCTCGGGCCGGCACGGCTGGTGTTTGAAAGCGACCCCGAAGTCGTCCTGCCGGCAGAGGTGACCGGCATCAGGCACTGCCTGGTCAGCGACCTCACCAACCAGGACGCCCAAGCCGAGGGGCTGACGACCGCAACCGAACTCCGGGAAGGCCTCAAGGGCCACTACCCAGATCTCGCGGGAACCGACGAAGTCGACGTAATCACCTTCCGGATCAACGACAAGACAGGCGCTGCTTACTGATCGTTTCAAAACGTGAACCGCGGGCTGCTACCCCGCCTGCTTGACGCAGGTCCGGTCCCTCGCCGGCAGCTTGCCGGTGGCCAGGTACCGGTTGACCTGGTCGTCCACGCACGCGTTGCCGTAGCGCCCGAAGAGGGCGTGCCGGTTGGCGCCCTCAAGGGTGACCAGCCTGGAGCTCGGCAGCTGCTTGTGCAGCTCGACGCTTCCCTCGTACGTCGTACGCGGGTCACCGGTGGCGGCGACGATCAGTGCAGGGGCATCGCGCCGCACCCGGGTGGGCTCTTCGCGCGGCGAGTCCCAGAAGGCGCACGGGTTGATGTTGTTGGTCAGAGCGCCGAACAGCGGGTGCGCGGTGCGGTTGCGCTCGATGTCCCGCCAGTAGAGCTCGGGATCGCGCGCGGCGGCCACGTCCCCGCAGATGACGGCGGACTGCGCGCCGGTGGGCTCGCCCTCACCGCGCAGCACGTACCGGAGCTCCGGGACGAGCATCGGCGGCACCGTCGTCGGCCGGCCCTCCGCGGCTTTGGCCAGTACGGAAAGCAGCTCGCCGAACGACGCCCGCGCCGGGGTGGTGTCGTCCGCTATGCCCGAGAAGAGGAGGAGCGGTACCTGGCTGTCGTCGATCCGGAAGGCATCGGCGCCGGCGCCGATGGTCAGCGGACCGCGCGCGGCCGCCGCGACGATGCGGTCGACGGCGGCGAGCACCTCGGCGCGGCTGCGGCCGAGGCCGTAGGTGTCGTGGTGCTCCGCGGCCCAGGCGGCCCAGTCGGACAGCGCCTTCTCGTTCTGGCGCTCGGTGCCCTTCAGCAGCCGGGGGCGGTAGTCGCTCGGGTTGATCGCCCCGTCCAGCACCATCCGGTCGTGGCGGCCGGGGAACATCTGCGTGTAGACCGTGCCCAGGTAGGTGCCGTACGAGTAGCCCAGGAAGGAGATCTTCCGCTCGCCGAGCGTGCCGCGGATGACGTCCATGTCGCGGGCCGTGTTGCGGGTGGTGATGTGCGGGAGCACCGCGGCGTCGGTGGCCCGGCACTTGTCGGCCAGGCTCTTCTGCAGGGCGACCTGGCGGTCGAAGCCCGCTCGGCCGGTGCCGGCGGACAGCCAGGTCATGCCGACGGGCAAGCCGCAGTCCAGCGCGGTGCTGCGCCCGATGAAGCGCGGGTCGAAGCCGACGATGTCGTAGCGCGCGCCGACCTCCTTCATCGACGCACGGGCCTGCGGCGGGGACTGGAGCGCGGGACCGCCCGGACCGCCGTTGTTGAGGAGGATCGCGCCGATGCGGTGGCGGGTGTCGGTGGCCTTGAGCCGGGAGATCGCCACGGTGATCGTGCGCCCCCGGGGGTCGGCGTAGTCCAGGGGCACGGTCACGTCCGCGCACTGCACGCCTGCCTGATCCAGATCGCGGCCCGTGGTGTCGTCGGGGCCCTTGACGCAGCTGCCCCAGCCGAGGTGCTGGCGGTAGTACCGGTCCAGTCCGGCCCCGGAGCTGTCCTGGGCGGGGGTCTCGGCGGCCGTGGCCAGGACGGGGGAGGACGTGAGGCAGGCGGCGAGGGTGAGGCCCACGGCCAAGGCGCGGCGTGCGGCGGGGCTGACAGTGGTCACGGGGTCTCCTTGAGCATCGTCCGCTTCGTGTGATCGCATGCCCCGAGGCTAGGAACCCGCCCTGGTACGGCACATCGCCCAAGGGCACGAGGACCCCGGTCCTGTCCACCCCTGGTCCTGGACCTGCGGCCCGGTCCGGTCTCCTCCTCTGGGAGGAGACGGTCGGCGGGTCCGCGCTGAGTGCCGTCCCGGCCAGGGCCTGCCGTAAGGGGAGATCGCCGCACTGGCATGCTGTCAGGAGTTCTTCGGCTCCAGAATCGAGACGCCCCTGTGTCTGCTTCCCACATCCTCTTGCTCCTCGCATCGGTCTTCACCACCGCGGGGTCGGTCATCGGTGTCGTCGCCTCCCTCAAGATCCGACGGGTCCGGTTCCTGCTGAGGGAGGGCAGTACTGCGCGGGGCGTGGTGACCCGTCTTGAGGAGACCCGGATCGCGCCGGGCTCGGATACCGGCAGCACCAGCCGGAGCGTCGGAACCACCGTGTACTACCCGGTCATCACTTGGAGCACGGGCGACGGCCGCGCAATGGAAACCAGGACGAGCATCGCTCGGCCCAAGGACAGGACCCTTCCCGTCGGTGCCCGCGTCGAGGTCCGGTACGACCAGGCGGACCCGTCACGCTGGACCCTCCCGGCCGAGGGCACCGCCTTCTGGTGGCTGTTCAGCGCACTGGGCGCGTTGTTCGTCGTGATGGGGCTGGGGTTCGCCCTGGGGGGCCTGTCGTAAGGGGCCTGACGTGCGAAACGTTCGCGAAACACCCGGGTCCGTACACCTGGAGTCATGAAGAGGAATCGATCGCCACGGCGGCGTTGTCGAGGATGGACGCGGAACGCTCGTCGAAGCCGAGGAGGACCAGGTCGAAGCCGGCCTCGCGCAGCTTGGTGACGAAGGGGTAGTCGCCGTTCTCCAGGGCGTTCCACAGCGCGTCGGGGTCGCTCCTCCCGGCGGAGAAGCCGTCGGAGAGGATCACCGGCTTCCTGACCCGGCCCTGGCCCGGATCCGCTGGCAGCGGATCCACACCACGTCACCCTTTCGATCTGACGCCCTCTCTGTGCAGGTCACAGGGCTGACAGGGAAGAAACGATGATGCGGCCCCGAGGCCCGGGAGCATTCGGCCGGGCGTGAAGTACGGCGGAGGGACGGCCGCGAGCGCCCCCCGGTATTACGGGCATAGGTGCTACTGGTCAGCCGTGTGCCTCGACCAGAAGAAGGTGGCAGCGCCCGTGTGGTGGCGCTCGTGCTTGTGGGAAGCGGTGGGTCACTCCTGGACTGGCGGTAGGCAGGCGGTCTGCCCTTCCTGGGCGGCTGTGTGCAGCGCAGCGATGACGGCAGTGGTCGTCGGGTTCGCGTGTTCGGTGTGGCGGGTCGCAGCGAACAGGAGGCGTTGAATCGGGTGGTCCGCGATGGAGGTCGCGCGGATTCCGAGTGTGGTCGGGTCGATGGCCGTGCGCGGGACGAGCGCGGTGGCCAGGCCGGCTCGTGCGAGGCCGAGCTGGGCGGCGATGTCGGCGGTGACGTAGCGGGGTGTGGGTGTGAAGCCGGCCCGCTGGCAGCCTTGCAGGATGGCTTGTCCGCAGTCCGTGGTCGCCGGGGGTACGGCGAGATCGTGCGCGGCGAGGTCCTGCAACATGACGGGCCGGTCGTCGCCCTGGTCGGCTGCGGTGACGACGAGCAGCGGATCGTCCAGCAGGGGTGAGACGTTGATGCCGCGGGGCGTCGCGTCCGGCAGGTGGTGATAGCGCTGTCCCAGCACCACATCGACGGTGCCCAGTGCGAGTTCGCTTAGCTGTGCCTGGTCGGTGATGAGGCAGGTCACTGCGAGCTGCGGGTGGCATGAGCCGAGTGCGGTAAGAGCGGGGGCCACGATCCTGGTGACGGTGGACGGCAGCGCGGCGAGCGTGGCGGTGGCGCCGACCGCGCCCGTGACCGCCGCGACGGCGCTTTCGGCCTCCTCCATGGCGGCGAGGATCCGGTCCGCGTGTTCGAGGAGGACACGGCCGGCCTCCGTCAGTGCGACGGTTCGCCCGTCGGGACGCAGCAGGTCGGCTCCCACGTCGTTTCTCAGAGCGGCCAATTGCTGGGACACGGCACCGGCGGTCAGTGCCAGGGAGCGGGCGGCCGCAGTGATGGAGCCCCGGGCGGCGACGGTCTTGAGCATGTACAGGCGACGGACATCGAGCATGACTCGATAGATTAGCTAAAGGAATCCCTCAGAAGAACACCTCTTGACCTGATGAGTTGTGGTCGGCGACCTTCAGGACATGGAAATCTCTCAGTGCATCTCGGCTGTGGCCCGCCCCATCCACGACTTCGGTGACGAGTTCATGTCCGACGGGGCGACTGCCGGGATCGGCCTGCGTGCCGGGTTCGCCCCCGGTCGCGGCTTCTACTGCCGCGGACGCTTCGGAGTGCTCGGCGAGGCACCGACCGCGGTGGTCCAAGCGGTACAGGGCTTCCTCGGCCCCCGGCTGGTGACGAGGGGCTGGCTGGCGGGACAGCCCGTGATGCCGGCGCAAGAGGCCGCCGCCTGCTACGCGCAGGCTGTCCGCGAGTGGGGGCGCGCGCACATCCCCGCCGACGCCGACGTGGAGCACTTCAACCACCTGGCACGACAGCTGATCGATGCTGCCGACGCCGACGCGCTGCCCCTCTTCGCCGGCTGGCGCGCGCAACCGTGCCCCGACGACGACCCGGCCGGCGCAGCCATGCAGCGCATCCACGTACTGCGCGAACACCGGGGCGCCTGCCATCTGGCGGCGGTGCGCATGTGCGGGCTGAACGCCCAAGCCGCCATGGTCATCAACCTCGGAGCCGAGCAGGCAGCCCACTACGGCTGGCAGGACCCGCAGCCCGTCGACACGGCCCGGATCCCCCGACTGCAACGTGCCGAGCGGATCACCGACGAGATGCAGATGCCGCTCTACGCCCATCTGACCAACCGGCAGCGCACCGAGTTCGCTCGGCTCATCGATGAGCTGACCGCCCGCTGACGAGCGGGCCGGCATCGCCATCGGCGGCGCGCGCCGCCGCCCGGCCGGGTGCTTGGGTCAGGCAAGCTCATCAGCGCCCTGACGGCCAGGACCAGTCTAGTTCCGCGCGCTGGCGAACCAGTGGGCGGCGACCTGCTCGAACGTGCCGGGGTCCAGGGACTCTCCACTGGCCCAGGCCACGACGCCGTCGGGGCGTACGAGCACGGCAGTGAAGCCGAGGTCGTTGCGTGGCCGGCCGGCCACGTACTGGATCCGGCCCTCCCAGCTCCTGGCCGCACGCTGCAGTGCGTCGTCGGCGCCGAAGTCGAGCAGGACGCCCTGGCCTTGGCGCAGCAGGTCGCCGAGGCGGACGCCGTCCTCGAAGTGGAAGTCGGGGGCGGTGCTGCCGACCAACGGATGGGCGTTGCCCAGGTCGTAGCGGTTGAACAGACCGGACGTTCTGCGGTAGGCGAACGTCGTGCCGTCCGTGGTGCTCAGCAGTTCGTGGACCAGCTTGCGCAGTGCGGGGGCATTGGGGCCCGGCTTCATCGTCGCCACCTGGGCGCGCGACCAGTCGAGCACCGCGGCTCCCACAGGGTGGCGCTCGCTCGTGTAGGTGTCGAGCAGGCCCTCGGGCGCGGTGCCGCGCACGGTCGCGGCCAGCTTCCAGCCGAGGTTGACGGCATCGCCGATGCCGAGGTTGAGGCCCTGGCCGCCGAGAGGGGAGTGGATGTGGGCAGCGTCGCCGGCCAGCAGGACGCGCCCCTCGCGGTACGTCGTCGCCTGCATGGCACGGTCGGTGAAGCTCGACGCCCGATGCACATCGGTCAGCGTCACGTCGGTCCCGGTGATGCGGCGCAGGACCTCCTGGAGGTGCTCGCGGGTCAGCGGCCGGGACCGGTCGAAGGTGCCGCCGTCGAAGTCCATCATGCCCACGTGCCCCTCGAAGGGCGTACGGAGGTACATGCCGTTCGGCGTCAGATTGAAGCCGGGCGACAGCTGGTCGGGATCGGCGAAGGTGACCTGGGCGACGTAGCCGGTGAACAGCGGATCCGTACCGGCGAAGCCGAAGCCCGCCAGGCCCCGCACCGTGCTGCGCCCGCCGTCGCAGCCGACCAGGTAGCGCGCCTGGAACTCCTGGCCGCCGGCCGTGACGGTGACGTGCTCGTCGTCCTGCGTGAGTGCCGTGACGGGCCTGCCGCGCAGGATCTCCACGCCGAGCGCGGTGGCGCGCTCGGCCATGACCGCGGTGACCGCTTCCAGGCTGGTCATGAAGCCTTCCATCGCCGGGCTGGGCAGCCGTAACGGGAGCGAGACGACGTCGATGTCGGCGGCGTCCAGGCCCATGCCCGCGAAGTGGCTCACGGCCCGGGGATCCGGCGCCTCGATGGCCTCGGGGGCTGCGCCGACCTTGGCCGGATCGGCATGCGAGGCGCTGATCACGGCATCGAGCAGGCCACGGCGGTAGAACGTCTCGGCCGACCCGGCGCTCAGACCGCGCAGCCCGAGCGGGAGTGCCTTCCATGGCGAGGTGGCCTCCTCGTCCCGCTCCAGAACAAGGACGGAGGCGCCGCCCAGGGCGAGTTCCGCGGCCAGGAACAGGCCGACCGGACCGCCGCCTGCAACCACTACGTCACGCATGAGGGATTCCCTTCTGGAACACACGCTTGAAACGGGCTGGCCTGAGCGGGACGGGTCAACCGAGCCGGGTAAGGCCGTCGATGACGACGGCGATGCCGGTGAGGAACTGCTCGCGGTCGTCGTGATCGTTCATCTGGCCGATGACGGCGTGCATGAACGGGTAGTCCTCGGGGTCGAGGTCCTCCCAGGCCGCAGCGGTCGCGTCGAGGAACTCGGTGCGGTCAGGTGCCACCGTGGAGGTGTCACCCTCGATGCGGGCGTTCTGGCTGACGGCCCCGAGGATGAAATGCACCAGCGTCGAGGCGGCGTCGAACCAGGACGCCTGCGGCACGCCCAGCGCGCCCACCTGGCGACCGATCCGCTCGAAGATTCCCACCGTCACCGGGCCGAACGGCTTCCGGACGACCTGCAGTGTCAGCCGCGTCGCAAGCCACTGATGCTCGGCGATCGCATCGAACAGGGCCAGCGCCACGGTGCGGATCTCATCCTCGGGCGAGGCCGAGACCTGTACGGGCTCGGCTGCCAGGGCGGCGGTGACGATCGTCTCCGTCGCCGTGGCCAGCAACTCCTCCCGGCTGCCCAGCCGGTAGTAGATCGCCCCCGCCCCGGTGGACAGGCGCTCGGTGAGGGCTCGCGTGGTCATGGCGCCCTCGCCACCCGCATCGAGCAGCTCGATCGCAGTCTCGATGATCCGCTCCGTGGAGAGCACCTGGTTACGCCGTTCAGGGCGGGGGGTTCTCGTTGCCATGCCTCCACTATGACATATTTGGAACGCAGAACTAATTTAGCGCAGTGCTCCAAATGTGCCGAGGTAGTGCAGTTCGGCCCCGCCACCCAGACACAGGTCCAGCTCTTTCAGCGGGATCACAACACCGACGGCGACGGAACCGTCGGTGCCGAGACCCGTTTCTGTGGGAAGGCGGCGCAGGACAGTGGCAGGGCTGTGGTGCACCGCGGGCGGTTCAGTTGTTGACGAACGTGAGGCTGGTCGCGTCGTAGCGGGTGCCCGCGATCTGCTCGGACGGGGCGGCGGCCTCGATGGCGGCCAGGTCCTCGGGGGACAGCTCGACGGTCAGGGCCGCGAGGTTCTCCTCCAGGTACTGCCGGCGCCGGGTGCCGGGGATCGGCACCACGTCGTCGCCCCGGTGCTGCACCCAGGCCAGGGCGAGCTGGCCGGTGGTGATGCCCTTGGCCGCGGCCAGCTCGTCGAGCCGCGCGACGATCGCCAGGTTCCGTTCGAGGTTGCCGTCGGCGAAGCGCGGCTGGCCGCGCCGCACGTCGGTCTCGGCCAGCCCGTCGACCGAGCTGTACCGGCCGGTGAGGAAGCCGCGTCCGAGCGGGGAGAACGGGACCAGGCCGATGCCGAGCTCGCGGCAGACCGGGGCGATCTCGGCCTCCAGATCGCGGGTCCACAGCGACCACTCGCTCTGCAGCGCGGCGATCGGGTGCACCGCGTGCGCCCGCCGGATGGTGCTCGCGCCGGCCTCGGAGAGCCCGAGGTGGCGGACCTTCCCGGCCTGCACCAGTTCGGCCATGGCGCCGACGGTCTCCTCGATCGGAACCTGCGGATCGACGCGGTGCTGGTAGTAGAGGTCGATGTGGTCGACTCCGAGCCGGCGCAGCGACGCCTCGCAGGCCTGCCGTACGTAGGCGGCGTCGCCGCGGACCAGGGTGGGCTCCCCGAGGCGGTTGGCGAAGCCGAACTTGGTGGCCAGCACCACCTCGTCGCGGCGCCCGGCGACGGCCCGTCCGATCAGCTCCTCGTTGTGCCCGGTGCCGTAGAAGTCGGCGGTGTCGAGGAGGGTCACCCCGCAGTCGAGGGCGTGGTGCAGGGTCGCGATCGACTGCGCGTCGTCGCTGGCGCCGTAGCCGTGGCTCATGCCCATGCACCCCAGGCCCTGCGCGGAGACCGCCAGGCTGCCGAGGTGCCGGGTGGGGACGTTGGTGGTCATGCTGTTGCCTCCCGGCGTCGAGATCATCTGTCCAGGACGCTAGGTGTTGGAGCGCACTCCATGTCAACTGGCTTCCTCCGCCCTGGAGAAGCGCTGTTCGGGGCGCCACCCGGCAGGGGGGGCGACGCTTTCGCGGGGTGGCCTCCAGCCCGGAAGCCGATCTTTCGCCGCACCGCGCGAACGAGGGTGGCAGGCCCCTGCCCGCCAAGGCGCTGGCCCGGCGGTACCCCCGCGTGACGGTCGTACCCGAGGATCTGTACTTCGACCGGCACAGACATCGGGGCAGCGGGACCAGCGGGATCGGCGCCGCTGTCAGGCCAATCGTGTTGACGGACATGTGCCTACCGTCTGCGATCTCCATCGCGAGGCGTCGTCCCGAGTGAGTGTCACCAGGTGACGGGCAGCGTGCGGGGGGCACGTGAGGTTCGCCCGGTCTTCCACTGGGCGGGTCCGGCGGCGCGCAGGCCCGGCCGTAGGCGGGCGAGGGCCCTGAGGGCCTCCTGGAGCTGGACGCGGGCTAGCTGCGCGCCGACGCAGAAGTGGGCGCCGTGGCCGAAGGCGAGGTGCAAGGGGGCGGCGCGGGTGAGGTCGAGGAGGTCGGGCGCGGGGTACACGCTCTCGTCGTGGTTGGCGGAGGAGGTGAGTGCGAGGACGGCGTCGCCCTGGGCGACCGTGATCCCGCCCAGGGCGACGTCCTCGGTTGCCACGCGGATGTTCGCTCCCACGCTGGCCTGCGCATAGCGAAGGAGCTCTTCGACCGCGTTCGGGATCCGGTCGGGTTCATCGCGCAGGAGCGTGTACCGGTCGGGTTGTTCGAGCAGGAGGTGGACCAGTCCGGCGAGCCGGTCCGCCGTGGTGCCGTAACCACCCGCGAGGAGGACCACGCAGAAGGAGATGAGTTCGCCCTCGCTGAGCCGGTCGCCCTCGTCCCGGGCCGCGATGAGCACGCTGAGCATGTCGTCGCCGGGGTGGGATCGTTTGGCGGCAACCAGGCCGGCGAGATAGCAGGTCATCTCCTCGACGGCCCCGCTCACTTCCGCGTTCGTGGCCGTGACGCTGCGCATCACTTCGTCCCAGGCATCGAGCCGGTCGGCATCCACCCGCGATGTGCCGAGCAGGTCGCAGATGACGGTCAGGGGCAGTGGGCGGGTGAAGTGGGTGACGAGGTCCGCGGGACGCTCGGCCGGTTCCATGGCTCCGAGCAGGTCGTGGGTGAGAGCGGCAATGTCCTGGCGCATGGCTTCGGTTCGGCGGACCGTCAGGGCCGGAGAGATCAGCCTGCGCAGGCGCGAGTGGTCGGGCGGATCGCTGGCGAGGATCGAGTCGGGCAGGACCGTGGCGCGGCGCCCCGCTGTCCGCGGCCCGGAGGCAGGAACGCGCTCGGCCTCCTGTTTCCGGGGGGCACGGGTGCGGCTGAACCGCGGATCGGCCAGTACCTTGCGCACGTCGGCGTTCCGTGTGACCAGCCAGGCCGTACTGCCATTGGGCAGGCCAACCTTGACGACGGGCCGGTTCCGTCGCAGATCGGCCAGCTCGGGGAGTGGGGCGAGGCCGTCGGTGTGCGGGAAGGGGAACGGCAACCGGCCGTCGGGGCGGCTCATGTGATGCTCCGTCCGTGCGGTGAAGCGGGGCGGTCAGGGTCGTTCGTAGAGGGAGACGTGGTAGGCACTGTCCTTGGTGAAGGGCGCGCCCGCCCAGTTGCCCCAGCGCTCGCGCAGACGAAGACCAGCCTGTCCTGCCATCAGGTCCAGTTCGCCGTGGCCCGCGTAGCGGAACTCGACCCGCAGGTGGCGGGTGCGGCCGTCCTCGTGGATGACGTAGTGGGAGCGGTAGCGCTGGGCGGAGGGATCGACGCGCCGGTGGCAGAGGACGAGATGGTCCTCGTCCTCGGAGACGACTTCCGATCCGCCGGCGGCCCGGGCGAGGGCCTCCGGGACGTGGGAGTCGAAGACGAAGAGGCCACCCGGGGAGAGCCGGCGGGCCACGTTCGCGAAACACCGGGCCTGGCTCTCCTGGTCCCGCAGTTCGAAGAAGGTCCCCGCCGCCAGGTACACGAGGCTGAAGCTGCCGGTGACCGGGACCCGGGAGAAGTCCCCGAGGGTGACGGGGACCTCGACCCCTGCGGGTTTGGCACGGAGCCGGTCGAGCATGGCTTCGGAACCGTCGATGCCGTGCACGTCGATACCGCGGGCGCGAAGCGGCAGGGCGATCCTTCCGGTGCCGATGCCCAGTTCCAGTACGGGCCCGGTCCCGGCGAGCGCGGCGAGGGCGTCCACCGTGGTGCCGCTGATTCCGGGCTTGCCGAAGAAACGGTCGTAGTCGTCCGCGAACTCGGTGGCGTAGTCGGGCCGGGAGGGCTGGGGCGCCATGGGGCTCCTATCCGAAGGGATGGGGGTGGGCGTGGCCGGAGGCGGGTTCGAAACCCGCAGGCGGAGGGCCGGACGGCAGCGGCAGTGCTCCAGGCGCCAGGACGCGGACCACGCTCACTCCGGCGTCGCGGGCCGGTGTTCCGTCCGTCTCCACGAGGACCACATCGCGGCCTGTGTGCCTGGCCAGAACGTCGAAGGGGTCGACCGGCGAAGCGGCCTGGACGGGGGCCGTGGCGACACTGGTGGCTCCGGCCACCTTCCACAGGCTCAGACTGTCCTGCCGGTGGTACGCCCACAGAGCGTGCTGCACAGCGGTTCGCGGAGGGCCATCGCCCCGCCACCGCTCCCAGGTGGCGCGGGCCACGGGGCTGTCCATGCTCCACCGCACCATGAGGGCTTCGTACGCTGCCCTCCCGACGAGCGACTCGACCGTGCCCGGCGGCCCGCAGCGCGCCCCGAACGTCTGGCCCGTGCCGTCCGGCCGGTGCAGGCACACGACCACGCACTCGGCGCCGGGCGGTGCGGGCACAGCGAACGCGGTGGCCACCAGGCCCTGGGCCTCGAAGAGATCGCCGAGCGGCCCGTCGGGGGCCGCGGCCAGTGCCCGGGGAGGCCGGCCGGCGAGTCCGTACCAGCTGCGCCGGATCAGATCCCGCTCCAGGACCTCCCAGGCGGCATGGCGGGCAGCGGACCGCCGGTCGGTGTGCGAGGCGAGTCCGGTGGAGCCGGCCGGAGGCAGTGCCTCGCAGCCGGGCGGTGGACGGTGCTGAAGGAAGACGGTGCCCGCCGCGACATACACCGGCCTGCCCGAAACCGTACGTCCGCGCACCCATAAGCACCGGCTGTCCGGCCGGGCCGGTGGCGCCAGGACGGCCTGCGCCGTGGCCCCCAGCTCGGCGCGGGTCGCCACGACCCCGCCGCCCGCCTCGGCCGCCCGCCCGGCCATCACGTTCCCGATCCGCTCCAGGAGTTCCCCGCGCGCACCGCGCATGACCTGCTCCCGGTCGTGCCCGGCGGCGCTGCCGACGATCACACGGTCCCCGTCAGCTGCACTGGTCCCCTCGAAGGCCGCAGAGCGGGCGGCGACGCGTGCCAGCAGGACGTCCGGATGGCCGGGATACGGAGCGAAGACCTGCGGCGTCCAGGCGTTCACCCATGCCCTCCCAGCACGCTCGCACACTCCTCCAGTACCCGCCGACCGCGCGGGGTGAGGCCGTCCGCATGCGCGTCCAGGGTGCGGACGGCCATCGCACCGCCCTCCGCCAGCTTCGCGTGCCGCTCTGCCGCCGCCGCACCCGCCACGGCAAGCCGCCGGTAGAACAGCACGCTGCGGGCCAGCACGACGGCCTGCTGGAAGAGCCCGCTCAACGGGCGAGGATCGGCCCGCAGCGGTGTGGCCACCAGCGGTCCGCCCGATCCGCCCGGGCGCTGCCCGCCGCCGGCGGCTCCCGGGTCGGGCAGCAGGAACGGCTCCAGCGAGGCGGCCGCATTGCACCGGGTGTGCGCGCCCTCGTGGACCAAGGCCTCGGCGCAACGCACCGGCCCCGGCAGTCCGTTCGCTCCCTCCCGCAGCCGGGTCCGGTTGACGAGGACGGCGCCGTGGACGGTGAAGTCGGTGAATCCCTCGATGGCGTGGCCGTCGAGCAGGGCGACCTCGGCAACCGTCTCCCTCATCTCCTCGGCGCCCTGTGGCCAGAGCTCCTCCAGCAGGCTCAGCGCCTCCTCCAGCACGCGTCGCTCGCCGGCCTGCCAGCCGGCGACCGTCGAGGCGGCGGGCTGCCCTCGGGCGTCGGCACGTACCGGCACGGAGCGCAGGGCACGAGCCACGCTGCGGCTGAGGTGGCCCTGCGGGTCCACAGGCGCGCACATCGGCGCGGGGCCCAGGACCAGGCGCGTCTGCAGTTCCCGCAGCCGGTCCGGGCCGAGAGGGCCCGACCGCAGATCCCGCTGCACGGTGTGGACCACTTCGACGACGGCGGGCCGGTGCAGCGCCTGCGCCGGGGGCAGCGGCAGCGCGGCCCGTTCGAGCACCAGGCCCATGCGCCGGGTCAGTTCACCCCGGTCAGCGGCGGCCTGCCGGGCGTCCGGCTCCACCTGCATGCCGTGCTCCTTCCTGTACAGGGTGGGACGTGCAGGTGCGACGGGCCGCCAGGCCCGCCGCACCTGCACGGGATCGCGCGCCGACTGCTACTCCGGAAGGTCGACCATCAGGGCGAGCTCGGGAAGCTCCTCTGCCTCGACCTCTTCGATGTGCTGGATCTCCTCGTTCATGACGGAATCCCTTCATCTCACCGACCCCACCGCTTCTCGGCAGGCATCCACCGGCAGCCCCATCGTTGGCGAGAGAAAGGTCACTGCCAATGACGGCCCGCGCCCAGACGTGGATACCGGCCCAGGTCGGGCAGGGCCTGATATCGGCTTGCGTCGACTCCGAGACGAGGTCCTTGTCGACAATCCGAGCCGTCGGCGCAGATGGGAACGGGGGGCCTCAACCCGGCCACCAACGCACGACTCATGGCAACACCGCCCATTCAGCCCGGTCATTCCCCGGCACCCCCACCAGATTGTCCGGAAAACCGAATGACCCCTCAGTTCCGCCGGTCCCGGTCGACTGCTATGAGCGGCACCCCGCTCACATGCCCGGCCGCCACCGCCCGGTCCTCGGCCGCGTAGTCGAAGGCCGACCGCCCCCAGCGTGCCGCGAGACGAGGAAAGACCTCCCGCCAGTCCCGGCCCCCGGTCGCCTCCATCAGCCACGCCACGGTCTCAGGCAGCGATCCGGCATAGTCGTGCACGGGTCGATGGCCGAGCTCCCGCTCCGCCCTGGCCGTATCGAGCACCAGCGGGTGGGCGAGCGACCACGGCGTCATGCCCAGACCGGGCTCACCGGGCCCCTCCAACAGATACTCCACGGGCCGCTGCCCGAGCAGCGCGTCGAATGCGCTGGCCATCTCCCGTACGCTCGGAGGCCGAGGATCCCCGGCGTTCAACACCCGCCGTCCCGGCCGCGCCGCCGCCGCGAGGACCAGCGCGGCCAGATTGCGGGTGCCCGTCGGGTGGCAGATGCCCGCACCACCATGAGCCAGTAGCCGTACCGGCCGTCGGTCCAGCGCCCGCTTCACGAAGTACCACTCGCGGGGGGTCGAGGAGTACGGGCCGTGGACCATCCCCGCCCGCAGAACCGTCACCGGATACGGCGCGCGCTCCCAAAGAACCAGCTCCACCGCGGCCTTGCCGCCCGCGTACGTACTGTCATCCGCTGCGATGACGGGCTGTGCCTCGGTCACGGGCAAGGGCCACCGGGGAGCGCCGATCCCTGCGGCAGCGTCCTGCCGGTAGACCATGCAGGTCGAGATCACCACGGCCGAGCCCACCCGGCCTCCCAGCGCGGCCAGCTGGTCGGCGTGCCGGGAGGTGTAGGCCACGCAATCCACCAACAGATCGCAGCCTCCGCCCACCACCCGTCCGAGCGCGCCCTCCTTGTCGCGGTCCAGGCACAGCGTGCGTACGCCCCATTCCGGCGGCCACCCGGCACGTCCCACCTCGCGTGCGCCGCCGCGGCTGACGGCCCGCACCCGCCAGCCGGCACCGACGAGCCGCTCCACCACCGCCGTCCCGATCTGCCCAGTGGCCCCCACCACGACCGCACTCCTGCCCATGTCGGCCCCCTACTCGTACGAGTGCTCCCGCGCACGGACTCTACGGTCGGCACCGGTCTCCGGCCCATGGCCGACCGGGGGGAGCCATGAACCGGGTGAACCACCCCACCGACTCACAGTCAGGAGCCCATGGCTCGTGAGACATGCGCACCACGAAGGACACCTGCACGTCCGCATCGTGCCCCGCGAGGAGAACGACGGCCTTCCCCTGCCCTGGACCCTTACAGCATGCCGCCCGTGCCGCTACGACGCAGAACGGAGCCACTTCGTGAACAGCGTCAACCTGGTCATGGCCCGCGAGCCCATCCCGGCCGGCCCGTCCGTCTTCCTCGCCGGCCCCACCCCGGACAAGGCGCCCCCGTCCCGTCCTGGAGGTCCGAGGCCGCCGACGCCCTGGCCGCTCAGTGGCCCGGCGAGCAGCCGCTGACCGTCCTGAGCCCCGCATCCCGAGGGATGTCAGAGGCCGAGCGTCTTCGGCTGGACCCCGCACTGGTGGCCATCTCCAGGAATCCCGAGATGCGTTCGGGGCGGAAGAATGAGCGCATGGGATCGATAGATGCGCCGAGTGCTTCCGATGGTGCTGAGCCTGGTCAGGATGATGTCGTGGAGGTTGCCTGGCAGCGGCTGCTCCATCGCGAGGACATGGACTTCGAGCTGGTGCGAGCCGCGCATGCTGAGCCGCTTCTCCGGCAGCTCCATCCCTCAAGCAGCCACCAGAACCTGCACTTCAGCAGGTGCACTGGTGACTGGTCTTGGGATGTTCCGTTCGTCATACATCTTCCTGGCGGGCGCTACCTCGTCGTTGGGCCGTCCCGTTCCCAGATCGTCGGGGAGGCGGACACCGCCGAGGAAGCCATTGCTCTGGTCGTCGGTGGTCTGCCACCAGGCTGCGGCCCTGCGATCGTCGGGCGCCGGGAGGAACTCGACCGGCTCGACACGGTCCCGCCGAACCAGATCCTTGGAGACGACGAGCGGCGTTCTCACGCATTGGACCAAACCGACTGAGAAATCGAAGGTCCGCCCGTCTCAATCGATCTGGTCGCCGCAGCTCACAGCCCTGGGTTCGAACCAGATCTTTTGAGACGGGACACCCACCTCTGGAGGCCCCGACACCGGTTCACCGCGAGCGGGCCGACGCCCGAAGCGGCCTTCGCAGCGTTTGCCGCCAAGGGCGGCGAGAAGCCGCACGACCCGTTCTGGCCTCGCGCGGACCTGTCGCGGGTGACCGAGGTGACGGTCGCCGCTGACCGGGACCGGCTGCGCGCCGACGGCTGCTTCGACGGCGTGGACGGCGGGCCGCTGTGCGAGGACGACGCCGACTGGCTCGCCGACCGACTGATCGAGGAGTACGACCCGATCGTCAGATCCGGCGCCACCGCACTGCTGTAGGAGCTCGTCGTGGCCGGGATGGCGGACTTCGAGCTGGTCCTCGTCCATGAACACGATGACGCGCCGACCTGCCCCCGCTGCGGCAGCCCCACCAACGGAGGAGGAGGGCGGCATCGCCACCATCCCACCTGCGTGAGCTCCCGGATCCGCCCGGGCCATCAGAGCCCTTCCGCGGGTCCTTCAGGGCGAGGACGAGGGCGAGTGCGGTGCGAGGCTGGGGGCCGGGCTCTGGGTGAGGCGTCGCGTGTGCGTGGTGGTGGGCGTGGGCCGGTCCGGCTCAGGGGCGGTTTCCCGAGCCAGGCCGTTGAAGGTGGCAAAGACCAGACGTTCGGTATGGCGTTCGATGCCTTCCCGGTCGTCGATGTGTACGAGGCCGTCGATGAGCAGGATGGCCAGGCCGTGGATGGCGGCCCAGACCACGAATTCGGCGCCCGGGCGGGCTCCCGGGGGCAGGTGACCCGACTCGGTCAAGCGGTCGAGTTCGGTCGTGAGCACATCGTGCGGGTGGGGTGAGATGGTGGACTGCGCCGTTGTGGCGCCGCCGCGGAAGACGAGCCGCGCGACGGCCGGGTCCTCGACGGCCCAGGTGACATAGGCGCGCCCGCATGCGGCGAGACGTTCGGGACCCTGTTCCGGCGCCGCCTCCATGGCGTCGCGCAGGCGATTCCCCAGCCGGGCCAGCACGACCTCGGACAGGGCGGATACCAGTGCGTCACGCGAGCCGAAGTGGTGGTAGGCGGCGCTGGGGCTGACACCGACCCGCGCCGATGCCTCACGCAGCGACCAGCCGTCGGCCCCCCGCTCCCGTGCGAGGGTCTCTGCCGCGTCGAGCAACGCGCCGCGCAGGTCCCCGTGGTGATATCGCTCCTTCGCCATGGCTCCATCTTAGCTCTGTTCAGATTGGGTGTTACAGTCGGTCCACAATCTCAACACTGTTCAGATTTGGAGTTGTGCCATGTGCGCCACCGACCCCGCGCCTCTCGCTTCCGACGGCGCGCCGGATGTCCTGCACGGCCCCCCGCCCGTCGTAACGGGACCTCCCGTCGAAGTGTCCGAGGGCGTTTTCGTCATCCCGGACCACCGCGTCGAGTTGGTCCCTAACATCGGCATCGTGCTCGGGGAGAAGGCCGCGCTGGTCATCGACACCGGCATCGGCCCCCGCAACGGTGCACTGGTGCTGGAGCAGGCCCGGCGCCTGGCCGGCGACCGCCGCCTGTACCTGACCCTCACCCACTTCCATCCTGAGCACGGCTTCGGCGCGCAGGCGTTCAAGGGCGCCGCCACGATCGTCTACAACCGCGGTCAGCGCGCCGAACTGCGGCGCAAGGGAGCCGGCTACCTCGACATGTTCAAAGGCCTGAGCCCCGCGGTCGCCGCCGAACTCGAAGGAGTCGAACTGGTTGACCCCGATCTGATCTACGAGGGCGAGGCCGAGATCGACCTCGGCGGCCGTACCGTGCTGCTGCGCGAGGTCGGTCCCGCGCACACCCGATCCGACCAGATCGTCCTCGTGGACGGCCGGGTGCTGTTCGCCGGGGATCTGCTGGAGACCCGCATCTTCCCGATCGCCCCGTACTTCCCGCCCCACGACACCGATGTGGACGGCGAGGGCTGGATCGGCGTGCTCGACCAGCTCGCCGCACTCGCCCCGCAGACCGTCGTTCCCGGCCACGGCGAGGTCACCGACGCCTCGCTCATCCACGACGTCCGCGACTACCTCGCCTACGTCCGCGACGAGGCCCTGCGGCTGCGCGAGCGCGGCGTCACCGCCGACGAGACGGCCGCCACCATCGACGAGAACGCCCGTACACGCTGGCCTTCCTGGGAACGCCCCGAATGGATCGGCCTCGCCGCCCGCGCCTTCTACGACACCAGCGCACCGGCCTGAACCCCGCCACCAGCGAACAACACCACCCAGGCCCTGGGCCCCAGTGCCGATGACCCGGCGCCACCATCACGACCCACCGGACTCCGGATCGGGCGCGCGGGAATCGCACGGAGAGACCCCGCGGCGACCGCGTACGTTCATCCCCTTGGTCCCGCAACCCCGCCGATTCCGCGCGGCGCGCTCGGCCGCGCCGCGCGGGCAGGAACCCGATCCACTTCCACGAGAGGACGTCACTGGATGTCCGGCCTTCTCCCATGTTCTGAGAACCTCCTGGTTACGGCCCTTTTCCTCAGACCGTGTCCTATGTGGTGAGGCGGACGAGCCGTTTGTAGCAGCAGATGGCTGCGGCGAGTCCGAGAAGGGCCGGGTAGTTGCGGCTTCTCGGCGTACTCGGGGGGCGATCCCGATCCCGTTGTCGGTGACCGCGAAGCGCCACACCTCACCCTCGCGCTCGGCTGAGATGTGAATCTTGGGGGACTGGTGGCCCGAGGGCAAGGATGTGTTTCAGCTCCTTTGGTGCCCCAATGTGCACTGGGATCCGCCTGCTCCGCAGGCCGATGTCAGCCCGGTCGCCGAGATTCGCTGGCGGAACAGCGCCGACGTCACGCGCATACTCGGGTCGCCTCCGTTGCTCTTACGGCGGGAGGATCCGGGCTACGGCTACACCCCGGTGCGGTGCACGCTCGCCCCGGTGCCCCTCCTCGATTTCCCCTACCCCCAGGGCCTGCCGGACGCGGAGTTCGTCGAGTCAGTGCTGGAGTACGTGGAGGCGACGGGAGACGGAGACGACGTCATCACGTGCGTGGCGGGGATCAAGTTCGGCGGGTGGCCCACCTGGCGCCTGACCGACCCGGATGACGTCCCGCGCCTTACCTGTGGCGCCCCGTGCCGTTTGCTGTTCACCGTGGGCAGTGACCTCACCACCAAGATCACGGTTGGCAGATGGGGCGACTTTCGGGTCTTTGCCTGTCCAGCCGAGGAGGGGCACGGCTACGTCTTTGACCAGCACTGACCTGCCTAATACTCCAGCTGTAGTTCTTGATCACTGTTGCGGAGCGACCTGTCGTTGCCGCCGCCCGTCGTCGATCGTGGGTGGCCTCATCTGTTCCGCTGCGCCGGGCGGACTGGAAGGCTGAGCTCATGGCTTCGAGCATCGTCGTCCAGTACAACCGAGTATCTGCGGACGGGTACGAGCGCCCTCTGGGTTCGGTTGCGGGAGCTCCTTCAGGACCAGGGGCTTGACCCTGAGGTGACGGTCGTCGTTGGCCTCTTGCAGGAGGGCCCCGATCACGAGGATGGCCAAGCCTCCGGCGACGGCAGGATCTTACAGGTTCAGCCTCTTCTATTGATCAGAAACGGCTCGGGTTCTCATCAACAGGAGGGGTCTTCACCGGGGTCGCCTGATCCGCCTCGATGGTCCTGGCCGCCTCGGCTGCTTCCCGGAAGTTGACGACCGCCTCGCCGTTCTCCCGCGCCCATGCGGTGAGCATCCTGATGGGCTTCTCCAGGGTTCGCCCGAGATCGGTCAGGCCGTACTCCACGCGCGGCGGCGCCTCGGCGTACGCGTGCCGCTCGACGAGCCCGTTGGCTTGGAGCCGGCGCAACGTCTGGGTCAGTACCTTGCGCGAAATGCCACCGCTCAGCTCGACCAGCTCGCCGTGGCGCAACGGGCCGTCGGTCAGCGCGAAGAGCGTGACCATGGACCACTTGCTGGCGATGATCTCCATGGCCAGGAGAGCGGGACAGTCGGCGAGGAAGGCAATTCCGGGTCGCAGGCTCATGCCCCGAAGGTTACCTGGAGGTACCTGGTGGCCGCCTATCGTCGTCGAGGTGCGCACGCCCCTTACTCGCATCTCGCATGATTGAGGTTTCAGCCATGTTCGTCTCCCTTGCCGTCGTCACCGTGTTCATGTCGGCGCTTCTCCTGGTATCGGCTGGGGCCAAGTCTCTGCGGACGCGGCACATCACCGAGCAGATGTCCACCCTCGGAGTGCCGCAGAGCATGATGGCTTTCCTGATCGGCGCTCAGATCGCGGGCGCGGCCGGTGCGATCGCCGGACTCTGGTGGGGACCCATCGGAATCGCCGCCGCGATCGGCCTGACGCTCTATTTCGCCGGGGCGGTCGCCTTCCACCTGCGCGTCGGCGACCGCAAGGGCGCGTCTCCGGCGGTGGTCCTCACCATGGCCTCCGTCGCCCTGATCGTGCTGCGTGCTGCCACCCTCTGACAGCGGACAGCCGGTCTGACGCTGGCCTTGATCGTGCTGAGTGAGGTCGGTCTCCTCTGAGGGCAGCCATCGTTGATCATCGTGAGTTGTGTCGACAAACGAAGATCAGCCGGTGGCCGTGGGCCACAGCGTAAACCTTGCCCGGTGGCAATCTGTATTCGATGGCCTGATGGGCAAGGTGGCGGGCCGGTTCGCCCGGGTGGAACCGCGCCGCCGGGCGAGGGCGTTCGTGCTGGGGCTGCTCGCGGACCTGCCGAGGAAGAACTGCTGGACGATCGCCGAGCACGCCGGTGACGCCAGTCCGGCCGGCATGCAGCACTTTCTCAGCCGGGCCCGCTGGGATGCCGACGAAGTCCGCGACGACATACGGGACTTCGTAGTCGAGCACCTCGGCGACGAGGACGCCGTACTGGTTGTTGACGAGACCGGGGACCTGAAGAAGGGCACCGCGAGCGTCGGGGTCCAAATGAGATCCGACGACTGTTCGCAGCCCTGCTTGCGCCGGCCCGCGACCTTGCTCACCGCCTGCGCTGGTCTGCATGGCGCCGCCTGCACCAAGCACGCTCGCGCACCAGCCACTACCAGCGACAAGCCGCCCAACAACCATGAAGATCACGTTCTACAGCCGGAGTACTAACCGGCTGTCGCTGGTCCCCAACTGCGATCTCTCGGTTTGGTGACAGTGGTGTGAGAGACAGTGGGCCCTGGTGTGTTGTTGCTGGTCCGCGTGAGTTTCGGGCCGTGTAGCCATTGTCATGGATGTGAGAGATCGGGGGCTGTCCACTGTCGTTGAGTGAGAGCTGCTCAGGTCGCGTACTGACGTGAAAGCGAGAGATCTCACCGATGCACCGCGCTTGCGCGGCGAAAGGCAAATGCGAGCGTCTCGGACCCCGTCTGACTTGCGGGGAACAAACCGTGGTGGCTGACCCGTCGGGGATGGCCACCTGCGGTGCGGCGTCGCTGGGTCAGGCAGCCACAGTGCGGCGCGCAGTTCTCCCCATTTCCCGTGGCTCGCATATGTGCGAGCAGTACGAGGTCGGGCTTGTTGGCTGGAAAGAGCTGGTTGACCATCAGGCACGCGCAAGTGAAGGTGAGTTCATGAACAAGCTGTCATCTGTACGCAACAAGCCGATGAAAGCACTCGGTGTTCTGCTTTTTGCCGGTGCGGCAGCCCTCATGGTTGCCGGCCCGGCTTCGGCCAGCACCGACTGGCAGGTTGTCACTACCGATTCTGGGGCCCCAGGCGGAATCGCTCAGTGGGAAGGCCCGGACACGTTCAGGGTCTGCGACAACCAGGCTGACGGACTTCGCGCTTGGGGTCGAGCCTCGTGGACCGACAGCGGGGGCACGCACTACGTGTCCATCGAGGACGCGAACGGGGCCGGTACGTGCACCACGGGTCACACGATCTCCTTCAGCGGGAGCACTACCGTCCACCTGGACATCTGTCTTCGATCCGGTCCCACCGGGGCGATCCGGTACTGCCGCAACGGAAGCGGGCCGGCCAACTGATGTGAGTGGGTGAGTTGGTGGCACTGGTTGGGCGTCAGCCGGGACGGGATTAGTACTTCCGGCTCAGGCCGGGCAGGCGTAGTGATCTCGGCTGTCATCAGGTGACCAGGCTGCTGCCATGGGGTGGCTAGCAGCAGGGCGGGTGGCTGTCATGGGTTTGCCCGTTCCTGCGTGCGGCCGGCCAGGGCCGGGCTGTGCTGGCGGGTATGGGCGAGGACGTCCGGTTGGCGGGCTGCGTCGAGCAGGGACGTCAGCTGGAGGGCGAGGACTTCGGGGTCGGCCGGGCCGGCCTCCTGCCGTTGACTATTCCCGCGGACCAACCCACGCCCTAGACTGCGACCGCTTCAGGACTTGGCGATCATCGGGAGGGCGTGCGAGATGAAACGGGTACTGATCAGCGCATTCGCGGCCGTGGCGTTAGTCGTGTCCGGGGGGAGTGTCGCCACCGCTTCCGAGGGTGCTCCGCCGCGCACGACGCACGGCCCTTGCCAGTACACGCAGACCCCGGACGAGCCGCCGGCGCGCTCTGTTCCGCTGCCGCCTGATCCGCGGCGCACCCCCAGTCGTGGCACGGTTGACATGGCTGTTCCGACCAGCCAGGGTCCGCTCCCGCTGCACTTGGACCGGGCCAAGGCGCCGTGTACGGTCCAGAGTTTCCTGCACCTGGCACGGCATGGGTTCTACGACCGTACGGTGTGCCACCGTCTGACGGCGTACCCGACGCTGAAGGTCCTGCAGTGCGGCGACCCGACCGGTACCGGTGAGGGCGGGCCCGGGTACAAGTACAAGGACGAGCTGCCGGTGGACCTGCCGCCGGCATCGACCGATCCGACCGGCGCGCGCCGCCTCTATGGGCGCGGCCTGCTGGCGATGGCCAACGCCGGTCCGGATACGAATGGTTCACAGTTCTTCGTCGTTTACGGCGATTCCGCGCTGCGGCCGAACTACACGGTGTTCGGAACGGTCGGCGCCGACGGCCTGACGACACTCGACAAAGTCGCCGCCGGAGGCATCGAACCGACCGCGGAGGACCCGGCACCGGTCGACGGCACACCCGTGCTGCGGACCGAGCTGCTCCGCGTCCGGCCGTCCTGCCAGTATTGACGCACCGCAGCGTGGCCAGGGGCTCGATGAGCGTGCCTGGCGCCTGTGGCCGGCCCGGGCGGACCGGCCCGGGCGGACTACGCCGGCCGGGTGAAGCGTCTGGGTGCGGAAGCGGAGGGCTCCTGACCTTGTGCCCGGACTACGCGAAGCGCCCAGGGCGCAACCAGTGGACTCCGTATGGTGCTGCCCATGGACATCGCACCCATTGCGACATCGTGGGTGGTTGTCCAGCAAGCCGCAGCCGGTGTCTTCCGGGCGGTGTTCGGTTTTGGGCTGGTCAGGCCAGCGAGGGGCAGTTCGCGGGGACAGTCTGGAGCGGTGTAGGTGGTGTCACTGGGATGAGTTGAGCTGGACGGGGAGACGCGGTGTCGCAATTGAGTGTTGCGCAGTTGCAGCGATCCGCGACAACCACCCAGAGGGAGCAGTCGGCGCACTGGGGGTCCGGTGGGGGAGCGAAGTAGACCCGCCCAACGGGCCGGGCCCAGACCCTGTGAAGCAGGGTCATTCAGGCCCGCAAGCGGGCCGTTTGGCTAGAGCGAAGCGCAAGCCGAACGAGGTCCGCAGCGAAGCGCAGGACCCCGGCCCCAAGGGCCGGCTCCGGCTCAGCTTCTGGATGCTGTTGGCGATCTTCACCGAAGGGGGTGAGGGTACCGCCCACCCCGCGCTCGGGGTGGAACAGACCTGCTCACCCAAGTTCCCCAACCCCCTTGGCGCTGGCCTGCGGGCGGGCGCCACGGGGGAGGAGCTCAGGCCTGGGCGGACGCCGCTGGCCTGATCAAGTTGACCTCTCAGTGGGCGGGGCGCTGCGGGGTGCTGGCCACCCCTGCTTCCCGGCCGCTGAGCGAGGCGTCCAGGGTCTCCTGGGCCGTGCGCATCGCCTCGGCGTACTTCGGCTCGGACATTCGCTGCCAGGCCAGGTCGGGTGCGATGTGCTCGACCCGGCTCATCACCCACCAGATGTTGCCGAACGGGTCCCGCACTCTGCCGCCGCGATCCCCCCACGCACTGTCGGCAGCCTCGGTGATCACTAGTGCTCCGTGCGCAACAGCAGTGGCCATGGCGGCGTCCGCGTCCGGGACATAGACCCGCAGCAGTGAGGGCATCACCGGCCAGTCGGGCCGTCGGTCGAAGGCCAGCACGACCGTGTCGCCGACTCGGATCTCGCCGTGACCGATGGTGCCGTCCTCGACCGGCACCCGTGCAATCTCTTCGCCGCCGAACGCGGCGGTGATGAAGTCGAGCAGTGCGCCGGTGTCGTCGGTGACCACCCACGGTGCAACGCTTGTGTAGCCCTCGGGTGCAGTCTGACTCATCGGTATCGTCCCCTCCCGTGGCTCCTCGTGACGTCACGACTCTAGGGATCATCTAGGACAGTTTTCTTCCTAGATGAGCCAGGAATCAGCGCGACTTTCGTCAGCACCCTGGTCATTGCTGTCCTCCTTCTGGAACCTCGTGCTGAGGATGAGACGGGCTCAATCTCGGCGGGGGCGGAGATGCGCTCCACGGCCAGGGCAACCACGCTGCCGTCTGCGTCCCACCCCAGGCGCCCTCTTCTCACGTCGCCACCAGCCGTCTTCATTGCAGTCCCGGTGTGAGCACGGCGCTTTGCCAGGGCCGGGGAAGCCTGCTCAGGTGGGCGTGTCCGTGGCGAGTGCGTGGGCCAGTTGGGTTCGGGTGGTGATGCCGAGCTTGGGGAAGATGCGGTAGAGGTGGGAGCCGATGGTGCGGTGGGAGAGGTAGAGGCGTTGGCTGATCTGGCGGTTGGTCAGGCCGGTGGCAGCGAGTGTGGCGATCTGGAGCTCCTGGGGGCTGAGCCGGTCGCGTGCGGCCGGTGTTCGCTGGATGCTGCTCTCGCCCGCGGATCTGAGCAGTTGGCGGGTGTGGTCGCTCCAGTGGGGGGCGCCGAGGGTGTCGAAGATGTCCCGGGCTTCGCGCAGCGGTCCACGGGCTTCGACGGTGCGGCGCTTGCGGCGCAGCCAGTGGCTGTGGGCGAGGAGGAGCCGTGCGCGGTGGGGCGGCCAGTGGCTGGGGCTGCCGGACAAGGCTTCCTCGTAGTGGGGTTCGGCGTTGTCGTCGTCGGCGAGGACGGCTCGGGTGTAGCGCAGACACATCTGGATCATGGGTGAGGGGAGGCGGTCGGCGAGGGCGTCGAAGCCGGCCAGGATGGTGCGGGCCTCTTCCTGGCGGCCTGTGTGGGCGGCGGCGTCGGCGAGGTCGGGGGCCACCCACCAGCGCATCTCGTGGAAGGTGGGTTCGGTGGGTTCGAAGAGGCGGCGCAGGAGGTCGAATGCCTCCTCGTAGCGGCCGGCTCCGATCGCGGCGACGGCGCGTACCTGCTGGATGCTGTTGAGGAGGAAGCGCACTCCGCTCACGTTCAGAACTTCTTCGGCCTTGCGGGCGAGGGCCTGGGCGACTTCGTGTTCTCCTCGGAGGGCGGCGAGCATGGCGAGGTTGGTGGTGGCGGAGACGGCCCAGAAGCTTTCGCCGGTCTCTTCCGCGAGTGCGGCGGCTTCCTGGCTCTCGGTCTGGGCGCGGTCCCATTCGCCGGTCCAGATCCTGCCCCAGCTTCCGGCGCCGAGGGTTCGGGCGAGGAGTGCGAGGCGGCCTTGGGAGCGGCAGGTGTCGGCGGCGGTGGCCATGTATGAGGACGCGGTGTGGAAGTCTCCGAGGATCAGGGCGGCGCTGCCGAGGTAGCGCATCACGTCGGGGTCGGAACGGTCGGGAGTCAGGGCAGCCATGCGGGCGATCACCTGGGTGCCGTGCGATTCCGGCAGGGCGTAGGCGAGGATCGCCAGCGCGAGCGGGTCGTCGCCGGGCCGGTCGAGCGGGTCGACGGCGCGGGCGACGCTCTCGCGCAGGGGGGTGGGCAGGTTGCCCCACCAGCAGCGGGAGGCCGCGCGCCACAGTAGTTGGGCGGCCAGGTCGGGGTGGGGTTCGGCGGTGTCCGCAGCGGCTCGCAGCAAGGCGCGCACCCGCGCCTGGTCGCGCATCTCGCCCGGGGCGATGATCTCCTGGACCACGGCGAGGCGACCGCGGTCCTCGGGGCCCATCAGGGCGGGGTCGGAGCGGTCGGCGAGTTCGGCGGCGGCGGTGCGCTGTCCGAGTTCGCTGGCCAGTTCGGCAGCTCGCAGCAGGAGCGCGGTGCGGCGTTCGGGGGCGGCGGTCAGGTCAGAACCGCGTTCGAGGGCCGTGACGGCGATGGTGACGGCGCCACGGGGTCGGGCCCGGGCGGCGAACGCCTCCAGTTCACCAACGACGTTCTCGTCCGTGCCGAGAGTGGCCGCGGCACGGTGCCAGACTCGCCGGTCCGGGTCGGCTTCCAGGACGTCGGCGAAGGCCGCGTGGACTGAGAGCCGCTCGGCGACCGTGGCGCGGGCGTAGATCGCGGAACGGATGAGCGGGTGGTGGAACCGCAGCCGTACGGTGTCGGGGTGGATCAGGCCGCTGTCGACGGCGGGCTGGAGCGCGTGCGCGCCCACACGGATCCCGGCGGTGATGCCTGCGGCGCGCAGGAGCTGGGTGAGTCCGCAGGCGGCGTCGGCCGCCGCGGCCAGGAGCAGGGCTTGGGTGTCCGGGGGGAGGTCGGTGTAGCGGAGGCCGAAGGCGCGCTCCAGGCGTTCGTTGACCGGGACGAGGTCGGCCGGCTGCCCGGCTGCTCCGGCGGCGGGGCCGGTGGGGGAGAGGGTCCTGGGAAGTTCGACCAGGGCCAGCGGGTTGCCGGCCGACTGACTGAGGATCAGGGATCGGTGGCCGGGGCCCAGGTGGGGGGCGGCGCGCTCCAGGAGCGCGATCGCTGCCGCGGGTCCCAGGGGCTGCACGGGCATCTCGCGCAGGCCGGTGCCGCTCAGCGGATCACGATGGCCGGTGCGCGCGGCGGTGAGGATCAGGACGGGCTCGGCGGACACCCGGCGTGCCACGAAGGCCAGGACTTCGGCACTGGGGGGATCGAGCCACTGAGTGTCGTCGATGACGGCGAGCAGGGGGTTCTGTGCGGCGGATTCGGTCAGGAGTTCCAGGGTCGCCAGCGCGACGCTGAACAGGTCGGGGACGGAGCCCTGGGAGCCGAACGCCGTTCGCAGGGCCCTGCGCTGGCCCGGCTCCAGCCGGTGGGCCTGTGGTCTGAGCGGGAGCAGGAGCTGGTGCAGTGCGGCGAAGGGCATGCGGCTCTCGGGCTCGACGCCGACGGCGCCCAGGACGGTCATGGACCGCCGTTCGGCGCTGCGGCAGGCCCGGGCGAGCAGGGCCGATTTTCCGACGCCGGCGCCGCCGCCGAGTACCAGGGCGTCTCCCTGGCCGGTTTGTGCCTGGTCGAGCAGCCGCTCGACCAGGGCGAGTTCGTCCTCACGGCCGAAGAGGTCCGCCGGGTCGTCAGCGGACAGGGACATGGAAAGGGGACTGCTCACGTGGTGCTCACCGCCGGGGCGTAAACGTGGTCGACAAGGGGGGCCGTCGGACGTTCGTCGCCTCGCGCGTCGCCGGACCAGGTGGAGCGTAGGCCGGGGCTGCGGAGGCCCGTACAGCTCGGCCGGATTTGCGGCAATGGCCGTCACGTTGGTCCTGCTTTCCGGCCGTGGTGGCACGGTGGTGCAAGTCAGCGCGGGCTGCTCGGGCTCTGGTCGTCCGCGTGGGCGCCTGCTGCGGCTTGCGGTTGCTCCTCGGCGACGAGATGGCGCCATTCGCGAGGAGTGAGGCCGTAGGTGGCGCGGAAGCGGCGGGTGAAGTGTGAGGGGTCGCGAAAGCCCCAGGAGCGGGCGATGTCCGTGATGGAACGCTGGCGCTCCTGTTGCGCGGCGAGGTCGCTGCGGGCGCCGGCCAGGCGCCTGGCGAGGATCCACTGTTCGAGGGTGCTCTGCGGGGGCTGGACGAGCCGGTAGAGCTGGCGCAGCGAGATGTGGTGGGCGGCGGCGATCCGCGCGGGCCGCAGTTCGGGGTCGCGCAGGTGATGGTCGATGTAGGCGTTGATCTGGGCGGGCAGGGTGTCGGCCAGAGCGGCGGCCGCGTGCCTGTCCTCGCGGGCGGCGGAGGCGACCAGGGCGCGGACCAGGGTGATGCTGGCCTCGCCCAGTGCGGGCGCCTGGGTGTCCTGGCTGACCGCGTCGGCTTGGCTGGTGAGGCCGGCGAGGTGGTCGCGGACCAGTGGGAGGAGTCTGCTGGCCTGAACTCTCGGTGCGGCTCGGCGTACCAGGTCGACCGGCAGGCCGAGCCGGTCGTAGGGGATGGAGAAGGCCGCAGCGCATCCCAGGCCGGTCCACGCGTAGTCGTAGGGGGCGGTGAGGTCGGACAGCAGGAGGTCACCGCGGCCGAGTGTCAGGGTGTGGTCGGCCTGGGTGCGTCTGGCGTGGCCGTACTCCTGCAGGGCGATGGCGAGGATCTCGGGTGCGTCGCGGCGGATGTGGGCCGGGGTGCGGGTCATCCGCATCCCGGTGCCCTCGTGCCGCCACAGGAAGGCGGCGCCGAAGTGCCACAGGTCGATGCGTGCGCGCGGGGGGCTGTCGGGGTCCTGGTGCACGAGCCGGCAGGCCGGGGTGGCGGTCAGCATCGCGGCGCGGACGGCCTCGGCCCGGTCGCGCGCGGGTATTTCGCCGGTGTCGAGGACCAGCACCATGCGTCGTCCGTCCTTCCCCGGCTGCCGTCCGGACCTGCACGTATTAGGTCTCTCTCCAGCCAGGCGGCCCATCGTAGCGACCGGCCGCAGCGCTTCCCCGGGCATGCGTGACTCAACGCCGGGCGCCCGGATCGTGTGGTGACTCAATCCGGGCCGGGAGTCGGACGACTCAATCCTCGGACCGCTCCGGCAGGGGATGTTGGTGACGACAGGAACGGCGGGCCTGCCGGTGACAGCACCGGCCGGCCCGCCGAGACCGACCACATCGCGACGGGCCCGCACGGCCCGGCTCGCTTCTACCTTCCGGAGGACCACCATGCCCACGATCACCACCCGCGACGGCGCCCAGATCTTCTTCAAGGACTGGGGTGCTGGTCGTCCGGTCGTCTTCAGCCACGGCTGGCCGCTGAACGCCGACGCCTGGGACAACCAGGCACACCTGGTTGCCTCCCACGGCTTCCGGGCGATCGCCCACGACCGCCGCGGACACGGACGCTCCTCCCAGACCTGGGACGGCAACCACATGGACCAGTACGCCGACGACCTCGCCGAACTGATTGAACAGCTCGACCTGACCGACGCCGTCCTGGTCGGCCACTCCACCGGCGGCGGCGAGGTCACCCACTACCTGGGCCGCCACGGCACCGCCCGGGTTTCCAAGGCCGTACTGCTGGGCGCCGTCCCGCCGCTGATGCTGAAGACCGCCGCCAACCCCGAGGGCTCCCCGATCGACGTCTTCGACGGCATCCGGGCCGGCGTCACCGCCGACCGCTCGCAGTTCTACCAGGACCTCAGCACCCCGTTCTACGGCGCCAACCGTGACGGCGCCACGGTCTCCCAGGGCCTGCGCGACGCGTTCTGGCTGATGAGTATGCAGGTCGGCGTCAAGGGCGCCCTCGACTGCATCAAGGCGTTCTCCGAGACCGACTTCACCGAGGACCTCAAGAGCATCGACATCCCCGTCCTGATCGCCCACGGCGACGACGACCAGATCGTGCCCATCGGGGCCGCCGCCCTGCAGGCCGCCAAGCTCGTCAAGAACGCCCAGCTCAAGGTCTACCCCGGCGCCCCGCACGGCCTCGTCGGCGACTTCGAGAAGGCGTTCAACGCCGACCTCCTCGCCTTCCTCGCCAGCTGAACTGCCCCCGCCCGTACCCCCGCACCCCCGAGCCCCGGGGCGCCGCGCGACCGTCCCCGACCACGGACAGCACCGGCGCCCCGCCCAGTACCAGGAGTCTCAATGGTGAAGTCATGCCGCCTGCGTGACCGGTTGGGCGGGGGTGAAGACTCGTCCGTCACGCAGCAAGGCCCACAACGCGCTCGCCGGCGGGCCAGGGCGATGACGGCCTGGACGTGCTGGCAGCCCTCGCCGCGCTTCTTTAGGTGGAAATCCCGGTTCGGCCCGTCGCGGATGATGCTGGTCTGGGCGGACATGTAGAACATCCGGCGCGGACGGCGGCTGTAGCGCTTGGGGCGGTGCAGGTCGCCGGTGCGTCGGCCGCAGTCGCGGGGGATGGGCACCAGGCCGGCCGCCGAGGCCAGGTGACCGGCGTCCGCACAGGCCGTGAGGTCGCCCGCCGCGACGACGAACTCGGCGCCGGGTATCGGGCCCAGGCCGGGCAAGGACCCGATGATCTCGGCCTGCGGGTGACTGCGGAGTGTCTCGCGGATCTGCTTGTCGAGACGCTTCAGCCGGTCGTCCGGCGCCAGGATCTGCGCCGCCAGATCAGCCACGAGCTGCGCGGCAACCTCCTCACCAGGCAGGGAAGTCTGCTGGGCCTGAGCGGCCTGCAGGGAGGTGGCCGCGACCGTGTCGGCGCCCCGGACGCCGCGGTTGGCCAGCCACGCCGTGAGCCGGGCCCGACCGCGGCGCCGGATGGCAGCCTGGCTCTGGTATCCGGTGAGCAGGATCAGCGCGCCCTTCTGCGAGCTGTGGTCGAAGGCCCGTTCCAGAGCGGGGAAGACGCCGGTCAGTACGTCGCGGAGGCGGTTGATCATCCGCACCCGGTCGGCCACCAGATCCGACCGGTGGGCGGTCAGCAGCGCCAGGTCGGCGGCCGGCTGAGCCGGCACATCGATGGTGGAGAAGTCCCTTCGCTGGCGGGAGGTTTCAGCGATGACGGCGTCACGGGCATCGGTCTTCGCCTCGCCCCGACAGGCGCCCGACATGCGGTTGGCGGTGCGGCCGCCGGACGTAGACGGCTTGCTGGCCGTGGGCAGAGAGCAGGCCAGCAGCAGCGCTAGCCACTGAAGGCAAGACCCCATCAGCCACACCCGGCCCTCCCAGGCCGACCAACAACTTACGGAGAACCCCATGTCCCACGACGAACCGCAGATCCCGGCCACGACCCTGGCCCAGATCGAGACCGCCAACGCCTCCGGCCGCACCCCCGTGATCTTCATCCACGGCCTGTGGCTGCTGCCCAGCAGCTGGGACCGCTGGGCGACCCTGTTCGAGGCCGCCGGCTACGCCCCGCTCTCCCCGGGCTGGCCCGACGACCCCGACACCGTCGAGGAAGCCGCCGCCCACCCGGAGGTCTTCGCCAACAAGACCGTCCGCCAGGTCGCCGACCACTACGCGGCCGTCATCGCCCGACTCGAACGCCGGCCCGCCGTCATCGGCCACTCCTTCGGCGGCCTGCTCGCCCAGATCGTCGCCGGCCGCGGCCTGGCAGCAGCCACCGTCGCCATCGACGCCGCCCCGTTCCGCGGCGTCCTGCCCCTGCCGGTCTCCGCGCTTCGCTCCTCCCTCCCGGTGCTCGGCAACCCCGCCAACCGCCACCGCGCCGTCCCCCTGACCTACGAGCAGTTCCGCTACGCCTTCGCCAACGCCGTCGACGAGGACGAGGCCCGCCGCCTCCACGACACCTACGCCGTCCCCGCCCCGGGCGCCCCGCTGTTCCAGGCCGCCACCGCGAACTTCAACCCCTGGACCGAAGCCAAGGTCGACATCGACAACCCCGACCGGGGCCCTCTCCTGATCGTCTCGGGCGAGCAGGACCACACCGTCCCGCACGCCATCTCCGCTGCCGCGTACAAGCGCCAGCTCAAGAACCCCGGCCTCACCGAGTTCACCGAGATCCCCGGCCGCGGGCACTCGCTGACCATCGACCACGGCTGGAGCGAGGTCGCCGAGACCACCCTCGCTTTCGTCCGGCGGTTCACCAAGTAGCGCTCCGTCCCATCCATACCCCGCCTCACCTGGAGAATCCGATGCCCGCCCTGCCCCGCACCACCCGACGGCTCCCGCGCGCCGTCGGCCCCGCCGCCCTGGCAGCACTGCTCACCATGGGACTGACCCTCACTCCCGCCGCTGCCTCCAGCGCCGCGAGCCCCGAGGCCAAGCGCCCCAAGCCCACCATCGTCCTGGAGCACGGCGCGTTCGCCGACGCCTCCGGCTGGAACGACGTCATCCACACCCTGCAGAGGCGCGGCTACACCGTCTACGCGCCGGCCAACCCGCTGCGCTCGCTGACCGGCGACACCGAGTACCTGAAGTCGTTCCTGGCCACCCTCAGCGGCCCGGTCGTCCTGGTCGGCCACTCCTACGGCGGTGCGGTCATCACCGGCGCCGCCACCGGCAACCCCGCGGTCAAGGCCCTCGTGTACATCGCCGCCTACGCACCCGAGCAGGGCGAGAGCGTCGGCCAGGCCACCGCCCTCGGTGGCGGCAGCACCGAACTGCTCCAGCACATCGTGGCCCGGCCGTTCCCCGGCGCGGCCACCGGCGACGCCGACGCTTCCATCGACCCCGCCTACTTCCGCCAGCTCTTCGCCCAGGACCTGCCTGCCGCCCAGGCAGCGCAGATGGCCGCCGCCCAGCGGCCCGCCGCCTTCGCCACCCTCGCCCAGCCCGCCGGCGCACCCGGCTGGAAGACCATCCCCTCCTGGTACCTCGTCGCCCGCGACGACCACACCATCCCGCCCGCGGCCGAACGGGCCATGGCCAAGCGGGCCGGCGCCCGCACCGTCGAGATCAACAGCTCCCACGCCGCCATGGCTAGCCACCCCCGCGCCGTCAGCGACCTCATCCTCAACGCCGCCACCAGCTGACAGCCCCCGCACGGCCCCGGTGCCCGGCACGGTCCAGCGGACCCGCCGGGCCCCGGGGCCGGACCACCGACAGGAGCACACCCGCCATGCCCGCCACCATCACCGGCCCCCTGGCACAGGCCGACCAGGACACCACCGCCCGCGCCCTGCAGGGAGCCCTGGTCGACCTCCTCGACCTCTCCCTGACCGCCAAGCAGGCCCACTGGGCCCTGCTCGGACCTCGCTTCCGCTCCCTGCACCAGCACCTGGACGAACTGGTCACCACCGCCCGCGACTTCGCCGACACCCTCGCCGAGCGCGCCGCAACCATCGGCACCCCACCCGACGGACGCAGCGCCACCATCACCGCCACCAGCGCCCTGACCCCCTTCCCCGCCGGCTGGGTCAAGGACACCGACGCCCTCGACCTGATCACCACCACCCTGAGCGACCTCATCCGCCGCACCCGCCGCCGCATCGAGGACACCGCCGGCACCGACCCCGTCTCCCAGGACCTCCTCATCGCCCTCGCCGGCGAACTGGAGAAACAGCACTGGATGCTCCAGGCCGCACACCAGCACTGACCCCCGGTCCCCTTTTCCTCCGGACCGTCCGAAGCAGTCCAGCACCAACCGCTCAGCCAACCTCCGAGGAGCCCACCATGAAGACCACCCTCACCCACATCGGCACCGCCACCGTCCTGATAGAGATCGGCGGCCTGCGCCTGCTCACCGACCCCGTCTTCGATCCGGCACCCGCCCAGTACCAGTTCGGCCCCATCACCCTGCACAGCACCGCCGGACCCGCCCTCACCCCCGACCAGCTGCCCGCCATCGACGCGATCCTCCTCAGCCACGACGAACACCCCGACAACCTCGACACCTCGGGCCGCGCCCTGCTCGCCGACCACCTGGTCCTCACCACCGAGAGCGGCGCACAGCGCCTGGGCGCGGGCGCCGTCCCACTGGCTCCCTGGACGAGCCACGAGATCAGCCGCGACGGCGAGACCCTACGGGTCACCGCCACCCCCGCACGCCACGCCGGCGACGTCATCGGCTTCGTCGTGGAGCAGCCCGGCGCGAGCGAAGCGCTCTACATCTCGGGCGACACCGTCTACTTCGCGGAACTCGACGAAATCGCGCGTCGCTTCACCATCGGCGCCGCCATCCTGCACTTCGGCGCCGCCCAGGTCGACGAACTCGGCGAACTCCCCATCACCCTCAACGGCGAGCAGGGCCTCAAGCTCACCCGCTCGCTGCGGGCCCGGACCGTTGTCCCCATCCACTACAGCTCCTGGGCGCACTTCTCCCAGGGCCGCGACGCCGTCGCCGCGGCCTTCGAGGACGCCGGTCTCACCGACCACCTCCACTGGCTTACCCCGGGCATCGCCACTGACCTTCCCTGCTCCCCGCGCATGCGGGGTTGACTCGATCACTCGGGCACCTGCGCGTCCTCGGCATCCGCTCCGCGCCCGTGGGGATGAACCCGGCGGTGCGGCCGTACAGCTCGAAGCCGCGAACTGCTCCCCGCGTCTGCGGGGATCAACCCGACTTCGACATCGACCCCAGGCCCAAGCTGCTCTCCTCCCCGCGCCGGGCGGGGAGGAATCGCCGCCACGAGGTCGTTGATGCAGCGTGTACCCGTGTCCGCCCCAGCGGTGGGCCCGTGATCTTGGTCGAGGGGTTCAGTGGCTGCCCCGGGCACGGGAGTGGGTCGCCACGCCGTGAACGCGGTTGGGGCCCGCCGCGGGCGTTTCCGCGTCATTGGTGGTGGGGGAGGGGAGAAGGTCCGTGTCCCTTATTCGTCGGCGCGGGGTTTGCGGTGCCTTCCTGTTCCCGCGGCCATGCGGGACCGGGCGGGAGGTGTCGGCAGTGCGTCGTCGGCCGCTTGTGGGTTGAGGAAGCGGCGGGCTGCCGCGAGGTCGGCGACCGTGGCCAGTGTTGTCCATTGGTAGCCGTCCCATTCCAGGATGAGGCGGGGGGCGTCGGGGTGGACGTGGGCTCCGTGTGCCCCGGGTACGAGGGTGACGGCCTTGCGTTCGCCGACGGGGCGGAGTCGCTTCGCGCGGCGGGCCGCCCATCGGTCCAGGGGTTCGTCCATGGTTGGTCTCCTCCGTCCGGCAAGGGCAGCACCCTACCGGCCGGAGACGGTGAACCGGTCGAGTTCCGGGGCGCCGTGCTCGCGCCAGCGGTTGACGTGGTCCTCGATGGCGTCCCAGATGCGGTCGGGGCCGCCCTGCCGGACGGTCCAGGCTCCGTCGGTCTCGGTGAGGGCGGCCCACGAGCCGGCGTTCACGTCGATCAGGACGTGTTCGGTGCGGCCGTCGCGGTCGAGGGTGATCCGCTGGGTTCGGGGTGCGGCGAGCTGGGCGACGAAGCGGGTGTTCCAGTCGTTCAGGGCGTCGGCGCCGAGGAGGGCCGGGTGCTCGTCGCCCTGGTCGAGGTCGGGGAGGACGCCCAGCCGCGGTGGCTGCTGGGGGCGGGCGAGCATGAAGGAGATCGGTCCGCCGAGGAAGCGCCCGGACGCCGTGCCGTCCTCGTGGACGGTGAGGCGGGCGAGCTCGGAGGAGTACATCCAGCCGCCGAGGGTGGCGAGGATGACGCCGCCGGGACGGGTCTGCTCGATCCATGACGGCGGCAGGTCGACGATTCCGCAGGTGGCGACGGTGCGGTCGTACGGAGCGCCGGCCGCGTGTCCGGCCAGGCCGTCGCCGACGATCCGGCCGCGGACGAGGGGCTCGAGGGCCTGGCTTCGTCGTGCAAGTTCGCGCCCGAGATTGCGACGGACAGGGGTAGACCGGTGCACTCGGTGATCAAGTGGACCTTCGAGCCGAACTTGCCCCGATCGACAGGATTCGGACCCGTCAGATCCCCCTTCTCAAGGCCCTCATGTTCACCGAGGCGATCGCGCAGCGGGACCAGTCGAGCTCGCCGCGAGCGCCGAGTTCGTCGAGGACCAAGCGGTGGAGCTTGGCCCACACCCGGGCCTTGCTCCACTCGGAGTACCGTCGGTGGGCTGTCGCCCCCGAGGGGCCGAACGATGCCGTGGGTAACTGCTGCCAGGTACGACCCGACGTCGTGACGAACACGATCGCGGCCAGTGCCTCACGGTCACCGTGCCGGCGCCGTCCACCGCCTTGGCGCCGCGACGGCGCCTTCGGCACCACCCGTTGGAACAGCTCCCACAGCTCGTCCGGCACCAGCCGTTCAACGAGCCCCACCATGATCGACAGCCTACCCACGAGGGCCAGATGAGATGACGTTCAAGGAACCGATCTGCTGGCGAACCGTCTCTGGACGAAGGACCAGAGGCAGTTCAGGCCCTGGGGAAGCGTAGGACGTTGTCGGGCAGCCGGGCCGCCTCCTCGGCCTGGCGCGACCGGTCGGCCAGGACCGCGCCCGCGAGAGCGAGGTGGTTAACCTGGTCCTTCAGTTCGCCCGCGTCTCCAGTCGCTACGGGACCCGGGCTCGCCGCGGCATGCACGGACGGGCGTGGGCCGTGCAGCGGGCCCAGACTGCGGGCCGCTACGAACGTCTTCCGGTGATGTGGCTGGTCACGAGGGTGACCAGCTTGCTGCCTTCGTGACCCTCGGACACCAGCCGTGGGCCGCCGTCATCAAACCTGTCGGGCGGCGGGGCCGGAGACCTTCTCTCCGGCAGCGATGCGATCGCGCAGGCGGGCTGCGGTGTCGGCGGTGGCCAAGGCGGTCTCGACGTCAAGAACGTCGGCGTCGCGGGAGGCGAGGGCGCCGGGGGCGTGGCAGCAGCGGCGGAAGCGTCGGATCATCGGTCCGTCTCTTGCTCGCCGTTGGCAGTGCGGGGGCCGGCGGGCGCCCTGAGGACGCGCGGCAGATGGACGTGCAGGTGCTCGACCACGACCTCGTGGCCGCCACCAGCCCTGCGTACCGGGACCAGGTCGCTGAACTGTTGATGGCCCCGTAGCCCCGGCAGACCTGCTGAAATTCGTCAGAACGCAAAAGAGCTGCCCCTTGCCGCCGGCATTCCGGGTAGCAAGGGGCCGCATCGTGTCAGTCCGCCGGGGTCTAGGGGCCGGGACCCCGGCCGCAGTGGCGGAGGTGTGCCGTCACGGGCGCGGGTCCCGGCGGCGCGGCGCCGCCCGTGGGCGGTAGCGGAGCGGGGCAGCGGCCCCGCCCCCGGAACGGCGCCGCAGGCCGCGTGGTCAGCAGGAGATGTAGTCGAGCACCGCCGAGGTCGCAGTTCCGGAGTGGTAGCCGCTGAAGTTCACGGCCTTACCGTTACCCCCGGCCCACGGCGACTCCCACCAGCCGCCGTCGCTGAAGAAGATGCGCATGTAGGGGCAGCGGCCATCAGCCTTGGTGTCGTGGACGGTGCCGGTGATGTTCCCGTCGCACACCCGGGCATCGCCGTACCCCTCCGGGCGAGAGCCGGGACCGCCTGTGTCGACGACCTTGCAGGTGAGCACCGCGTCGGCGGACGCTGCCTGAGCTATGGGGGCCGTTGTCAGGACGAGGCAGCAGAAGGCCCCCAGCAGGCTGGCCGCTGCGGCCATTTGCCCCGGCCTCATCCTTTTCAGCATGAGATGTACCTGATCTCCGCGCCCGTGTACTCGCCGTCGTGGTAGCCGCCGAAGTTGACGGCCTTGCCCTTGCCTCCTGCCCAGGGAGACTCCCACGGGTCACCGACCGTGAAGAAGATGCGTATGTAGGGGCAGCGGCCATCGGCCTTGTCGTCGTGGATGGTGCCGGTGATGTTCCCGTCGCACACTCGGCCGTCGCCATGCCCCTCGGCGGTCGGCTTCGGGGCGATGACCCGACAAGTCGAAGCCGCTGGCGTGGATGCCTGGGCGGAAGGGGCCGATACGAGGCCGAGAGCAGGGACGGTGATCAGCATCGCTGTGACGAACGTTCGGAACTTGATGCTCTTGTTCATGATTCCCCTCTTCGTAAGCGTGTTGCGATGGACCGGCGACGAGCTGGTCCGGCCCCTCGCGCTCTTGACGAGTCTGGTCGCGGGCCTGTCTATCCGTCATTGGCCTGCGACGCATGAAGGGTTGTCTCTGAGCGCACGGCGAGTGCTGTACGACGGTGCTCGCCAGGTGGTACGCCGTAAGCGGTGCGGAACGAGCGGCTGAACGACTCGGGATTAGTCAGGCCCCATCGCGCGCCGATCGCGTGCACGGGAACCGCCAGTAGTCGCGGGTCGGTCAGGTCCCTGCTGCAGTGCTCCAGACGACGCCGACGGATCGCGGTCGACACCGTCTCGCCCCTGGAGCGAAAGAGCTGGTGCAGGAGCCTCACGGAGATGTGATGGTGGGCCGCGATGGCCTCGGGGCCGAGCTGGGGATCGGCCAGGTAGTCCTGAATGAACACGTCGATGCGGGCTAGCAGCACCTGGTGTCGCGTCTCGGGGGAGATGCGGTCCTGTGCGTCAGCCCGGACCGCGAGCAGCCCGGCGGCCAGGTCCAGGCTCGCCATGCCGAGCCGCTCACACTCCGCGTCGTCCAGTCCGGGCGCCTCCCGGGCTACCGAAATCAGGTGGTCAGCGAGGATCCGCCCGATCCCTGATCGGGCGGGCAGGGTGTGGGCGAGCAGCGGATCAAGCCTGGCCTCGGGCACTGGGACGAGCGTCCTGGGCAGGTGCAGGATGACAGCTCGGGCGGCCCCGGTCCCGGGCGTACTCGCGGCCCTGCCGCGGTAGGGCCGCGAGGACGTCCAGAGGGCGAAGTCGCCAGCGCGGAGAGCGGCATCGTTGCGGCCCTGGGACACTGCCATGGATCCGCCCAGGATCAGCGTCAGTTCGTAAGTCTCCGGGTCCCCGCGACGGACGAGCTCTGCGGTACGTTCCGAGCGCAACTCGGGGAAGGCCAACGTCGTCAGTTGAAGAGGCCCGAGACCTAGCGAACTCAGGCTCGCCGTGAAGTCCGATGCCTTGTCACTGGTGATCCGGATGGGAGCCACGCCCTGTCCGATGGCTTCGCACCACCACTCGAAGCGCTGCTCCCTGGGTAACGCCGTCGTGTCGAACTCAGTGAACGCCATCGCCCCTCCACTTGGATAGCCTGCTTCTGCCTGCTCAACATGGCCAGGTGGCTTTCTGCAGCGCAATGCACGCCAGTCATATGGCCGAGCCGGCGCCGGAGATGGCCGGGAGCCGTCCGCCGGGTATCCAGGGCCACTGGTTCATGAGGGCGCCGGCTCGTGGCCAGGGAACGGGCCGGCACGCCTGGCTTGGGCCTTCGGCCCGATACGCGCTCACCCCCGCGAGGGCATCGGCCAAGACGTGGCAGGCGTCGTCCGACTCGCGGGGGCCGATGCCCTCAGCCGCTACGACCTCGGCGTACTCATCGCTTGCCGCGACGGCATCGCCCCGTCCCTGCTCCCCGCCGGCCGCCGAGCGGACACCCAACTCCGGGGGGGCTTGGACGTGCGTCTGGACAGCGGCGCCACGCAACGCCAGCTGGACATCAGGCTGCGCGGTGAGCCACTGCGCGGCCTGGTTTAGGCAACCGGCAGACGGTGGTACCGATGGGCCGTTGCCGCCGCTGGCTGGGGTTCCGGTACGAGGCGAGCGGTCGCTCCGGGTGTATCGAAAGGTGGTTCCGATGACGTCTGCCGCGGACGATCCGCGCCCTGCGGTGCTGGTGGTCGGTGCCACGGGCCAGCAGGGCGGAGCGGTGGCGCGGCATCTCCTCGCGGCGGGCCGGCCGGTGCGGGCGCTCACCCGTGACCCGGACAAGCCCGCCGCTCGCGCCTTGGCCGAGCTGGGTGCGCAGGTGGTGGCCGGGAATCTGGAGGACGCGGACTCGCTGCGGCAGGCACTGGCGGGTGCGGAGGCGGTGTTCTGCGTCACCCAGTTCTTCGAGGCCGGCTACGACGGCGAAGTGGCGCAGGGCAAGCGCATGGTGGACCTGGCGGCGCAGGCCGGTATCGGGCACTTCGTGTTCAGTTCGGTAGGCAGCGCGGACAGGAACACGGGCATTCCGCATTTCGACAGCAAGTACGAAATCGAACGGTACCTGGCGGACAGTCCGGTTCCCTTCACCGTGCTGCGGCCGGTGTTCCTGATGGAGAACTGGGAGGGCCGCCGGCAGGAGATCGCGGACGGCTTCCTGGAGACCCCGCTGTCACCCGAGCGGCCGGTGCAGCAGGTCAGCGTCGAGGACATCGGCGCCTTCACCCTGCTGGCCCTGAGCCGGCCCGGCCGGTGGAAGGGGCGATCGGTGGACCTGGCCGGCGACGAGCTGTCCATGGCGCAGGCGGCCGACGTCTTCGCCCGGGTCCTGCGACGAGCCGTGGACGTGCGACAGATCTCCTGGGACGACTTCCGCGCACAGCAGGGCGAGGAGATGCACGTGATGAACCGCTGGTTCGAGACCGTCGGCTACGCGGCCGACCTGGATCTCCTGCGCGCGGAACACCCCGGGATGCTCACGCTGGAGGACTACCTGAACCGGCACGCCTGGCAGGCGTGACCGCGGAGTGTACGTACAGAGCAACGCGGTTCGTGGTGGTCCGGGTAGCGGTCGACGCGCCCAGCACGGCGCGGGGGCTTCGGCGGTATCCGTCTGCTGGCGCCCGTTACTGACCTTGAAGCCGTCTTGTCATAGGGGCTGACGGTTGGTGATCGTCGCGGTATGCCGGTTGTATGAGGTATCCGCAGGGTGGGGGTCTGACCGCGGAGCGACAAGCATTCCGCGAGCGGGTCCGGATGGAAGCGGTCGCGATGTTCGCCGATGGGCGGGGCAGTACCGAGGTCGCGAAGGAGTTACGGGTCAGCGTCCGGTCGGTCCAGCGGTGGCGGAGAGCCTGGCGGGAAGCCGGCCAGGACGCGGTCCGCTCCCGCGGCCCAGCCTCACGTCCGAAGCTGAGTGATGGGCTGTTCGCCGTGCTCGAGGAGGAGTTGGCCAAGGGCCCGGTCGCGCACGGCTGGCCAGATCAGCGGTGGACGCTGGCCAGGATCAAGACGCTGATCGGCCGACGGTTCCACAAGAGCATGACATTGTCGGGCATCTCCCAGATGCTGCGGAGACACGGTTGGAGCCACCAGGTTCCGGCCCGTCGTGCCGTCGAGCGCGATGAGGCAGCCGTGGCCGGCTGGGTGAAGGAAGTATGGTCGCGCCTGGAACCACCGCGGCGGCGCTCGGGGCCTGGATCGTCTTCGAGGACGAGGCCGGATTCTCGATGACGCCGCCGACCTCACGCACCTGGAGCAAACGCGGCAGCACACCGGTCATCCGGGTGAAGGGCCGTTCCCAGCGCCGCTTCTCCATAGCCGCCCTGTGCTGCTACAAAGCTGGCGAACGCTCCCGCCTGATCTACCGGCCCAAACGGCATACCGATCACAAGAGCGGCGGCCGCAAGAGCTTCGCCTGGACCGAATACCGCGACCTCCTCATCGCCGCCCACCAACAGCTCGACGGACCCATCGTCCTCATATGGGACAACTTGAACGTCCACAAAGACCGCCGCATGCGAGCCTTCATCGACGCACACGACTGGGTTACGGCCTGCCACCTGCCGTCCTACGCACCCGACCTCAACCCCGTCGAAGGCATCTGGTCGATTCTCCGCCGAACCACCCAGGCCAACACCGCCTTCACAGACCCAGACCACCTCATCCGCCGACTGCGAAACGGTCTCCGCCAGATCCAGTACCGCAGCGACCTCATCGACGGATGCCTCGCCGGGACAGGACTCGCACTGACGACACCACGCCTACAACCTCAGTAGCGGGTGCACTGCTCCATGGTTCCGTTCTGCACGGTGGCGGCGCGGGCGGCGTGCCGCGGGGCTCAGGGCAGGGCCAGACCGTCGCTGGCCGGGCGGGGCACCATATGGGCGTGGAGGTGCTCTTCGTGATTTGTGTGTCTCGCGAGACAGGGGGATTGCGATGCCGTCAGCTCGTCACGTTCACCCAGATGGGCACGGGCTGTACGGTCAGCGCCTTGCCCGGATGAAATCCATTGGTGCACCCCGCCGCCCGACGGGATCATGAGCTGCCGCCGTGCCGCGCCCGGGACGGCGGTCGTTCATGTGCCGCCCTGGGAGGAACCCTGTATGACCCTCGTGCCGATAGTCCGACGCGTGCTCGGCGACGGCTCATTCGCCGAGATCGGAGAACCCGCTCTGGCCGTCGTTGACGAGCGGTCGCGGACGGTCGCTGTGGGTGGGGACCTCGGACATGTCCAGTGGAGTGGCAGTGGCACTGCGGACTCCCGATGGACGGGGCACCGGATCGGTGTCTATGAGCAGGACGGGCTGCGGTGTCGGCACGTGGCGCGGTCTTGGTACCCCGTTCGGGCTCTCGCCTTCCACCCCGTTCTCCCCCTGTTGGCCGTTGGTACGGGGCGCTACGACGGCGGCTACTCGTTCGAAGGTGAGCTGCTGCTGATCCACCTGAACTCCGGCGACGTGGTGTCCGCCCTGCAGTACCCGCGGGAGGTGCTCGGCGTGGAATGGCGCAGCGAGACGGCGCTTCGTCTGGTCTTGGCGCCGTGTGACGACTGGGAGAACCCGCAGGCACACGAGCAGGGTCATGCGGTCGATGTGGCTCGCTCAGACTGGGGTGCCGTCGGGCGGGGGGAGATCGGTGCCGAGGAGCTGGCCGCCCCTGCGGAACCGGTTGCCCAGCCGGATCACAGCGTTGAGGCCCGCCGAATCCTCGCGGACCTCGCGGCCTCGGCCGGTCGGCAGTGGTCCGTACGCCGACGGGTGTGGGCTGTCGAAGGTATGGAGGACGGCCGCGTGCTGGCCGCTCTGGACGGGGTCCTGGCGGAGTCGTGGCTGCCATCAGGAGACCTGCAGTGGGCGGTCGATGACGAGGAAGGCGGCCGACAGCTGGTGCTGGCCTCCGACGGCACATCAGTCTGGACCAACGCCGAACGCCGCAGTCGCCGCAAGGCAAGGCGCTGGGAGACGTCCGCACCCCGAGTCGCCCGGGTCGCCGTCGACACAGGGCAGGTGCTGGAGACCCTGAGCCCGGGCGTGTTCACGGTTCTCGTCGCAGGCGGCCAGAGGACGATCCTCAGGCCGTTGGACGGCCGCCGCAAGAATCCCGAACGGTTGATGATGTTCGACCTCGACGGTCCGGTGGACGGTCCGGAGGTCGGTCACTTCGACCTGTTCAACCACCCATTCGCCGTCCGTCGCGCGAGCCGCCCGTACGTCCTTGTAGGTACTGACCCGGACGAGCCGCACAGGGACAAGTGGGTCATCGCCGTGGGCGCCGATAGGACTTTGCGGCGGCTCTTCCCACACTCCTGGGTACCGGAGGAGCATCATTTCGGGGGTCCCGCGGTCGAAATCGGGCAGTCCCTGGTCTATGCCGGTGCCGTCCACAACGGTCGCGGACTCCAACTCGGTGGCGCCTACGTCGTGCGGCGGTCCCTAAGCGGCTCAGTGCAGTGGCAGCATCGCACCGATCATCCTGCCACTGCCCTCGACGTAGACGGGGACACCGTCTACGTGGCCTACAACTCCGGCGCCCTGACAGCACTGGACGCTGCCGACGGCTCGGTACGGTGGCACACCGGGCTTGAGGTCGACGGAGCACCGACCACCGCACTGTCCCTGGCTGTGGCACCCCAAGGGCACTTGCTCATTGGGACCGTCGACGGCCGGATCCTGGAGTGCTGGCCTCGGCCGTGACCCAGAGGAAGCCTTGTTCTTCGTGTTTCGCATGTCTCATGAGGCAAGACCTCCTCTTCGTGGTGGGGGTGTGGTTCACCCGCTTCGGGGCGGAGTGGAGCGACGCGGCCACCAGAGGCGCATGCGAGTTCCTGGCGGAGTTGGGCGTTGTCGTGGTGGAGGGCAGCGATGGCCGTGGCCGCGGGCCGCTGCGTCCAGACGCCTGTTGACAAGCGTGCACTCGCGGGTCTTCTCGGTGAGCATCCGACGAAGTCGTGTGGTCTCCTCGTCCCGCCGGGCCTCGCTGGGTGTGCCGGCGCCGTGTTCGGCGAGGTGGCTCTCCCATTCGATGAGGACGGCCACGCCCCAGTTCATGGTGGCCCGACTGACCTGGGCTTCTCGCCAGAGGTTCTCCTTGGTGAGGCGCCCATCGGTGTGCTGGGGCTTGCCCTCGAAGAGGCGGCGCATCGCGGTCCGTAGGGCTTCGGCTGTCTTCGCGGAGACGCCGTCCGCAGTGAGGGCCCGGCAGGCTGACGTGGAAGCCCTCGTCGGCGCCCTGCACCAGGCCGCCACCGAGAACCAGCTCCTGCGCCAGCAACAGGCTGGGCACACAGCCGTGGTCCGCCCCTTGCCCCCACAACTCGGAACGAGAAGCCCCGTCATGCCGCCGGGCGGGCCCTGGTAGGGCTCCTGAGCGCGGCCACGAGGATCTCCCCACGTACGGCCAGTTGCGGATGTGACGTTCCGTGACCACCATCGGGTGGGCGTCGACCCGCGTGCTGATACGTGGTTAGGCTCGGAATGCCTTCAGCAGGAGCTCGCCGAACTCGGCGGGGTGCGTGGTCAGACCGGTATGCCCGCCGGGGAAGCGCCGCAGTTCCGTACCGAGATGCTCGGCCAGGAAGGCGGCCGGACGGCAGGGCAGCTCGCCACGTGACTCCTGGCCGCAGGCGAGCACCAATCGGTCCGACAGCGCCTCCAATCGGTGGATGTCCGGAGCGTAGGACATGAAGCTGGGCACGATGTGCCCGAGGGAGTAGGGCAGGTTGGCCATTGTCCGCTCGGCTCGGGCCGCCGCCTGCGGTGGCAGCTTGACTTCGGCCTCCGGCTCGGTGGTGTCGCCGTCCTTCTTCATGCCGGCGGCGAACACGGCCATCGCCGGTATGAGCCCCTCGGAGCGAAAGGTCTCCTGGACGCGCGCGATGAGCGCGCGATGTTCGGGGGCGTCCGGCAGGATCTCCACCAGCGGTGGTTCGTGTGCCACGAGGCGCTCGACACGTTCGGGGTGGGCGGTGAGCAGGTGCACGGCGGTGATCGCGCCCGAGCTGGAGCCGAACACCCGGGCGGGCTCACCGTGCGCCTGGCGCTCGGCGTGCATTGCCACCTGGGATCCGCCATGCCGATCACCCACCGCGACAATCGCGGCCAGATAGTTCTTCGCTAAGTGGCCGTCAGCGGAGAATCAGAAATGGCCACTGACACGGACCTCTGCGAGTGTGGGCCGGGGTGCGGTGCGGCCGGGGTGCGGGACGCGTAAGACGACTTACGCACCTCGGGGGTGTGAGACGGCCAGGGGTGCGTGTCAGGGCCGGCCCCTGGCGGGGCTGGCTCTGACACATGTGGCACTCGTACCGCAAGCATGTGCTGCGGTTGTCCTCCTTTTCGAGATGTCATCAGCATCCCGGGTCCGCACGATGCCAGGTCGGTTCTGTATCCGCGGTGTTCTGCGCGGTACGCGAGAGGCACGCGTGGTTTGGACGGCCAGGGACCCGGATTACCCCGCCAGTTGCCGTGGGCACGGTTCAGGGCAGTGCGAGTGCGGTACTGCTGTTGGTGTTCCAGACGGGCTTTCCCGCGACGGTCGGCCGCAGTGGGGGCTGGGTGCGGAGCTGTCCGCGAGCAGGAGAGCGAGGAGGATTCCGGCTGAGTGCTGGCTGAGGGTATGAGCGGCTTGCGTGAGTCGCTGGTGCTGGTGGGCAGGGACAGCGCGATGCATGCCGCCCGGGTGGGAATGGTCAGGGGGAACGCCGCGCAGATCTCGCGGTCGGAGTATTCCAGGAGGTCGAACTGGCAGGCCTGGGGGCCGTGCCCGTCGAGCGCTTCGAACAGCCGAGTGGGTTCGGTGATGGTCCGGTCGGTGAGCGCGAGGGCTCGCAGCGGGAGAGGCGATCCATGCGGCCGCGGAAGTCGAGTTGGGCCAGCAGGCTTTCCCCGACGGCGCTGGTGTGCGCGACGTGCGGGAACGGCACGCGATCGTTGACCAGCGGCGCCGCGGGCCCGGACGCTGAGGTCACCACGAGTACCTCACCGTCGATGTACTGCGAGTAGTAGACGGCGCCCCCCAGACGCCGGCACAGGCCGTCGAGCGTGACCCGCACCAGCTTCTCCTCCCCGCCGGGGGCGCGGGCAACGTCCAGGCGGGGCCCGGATCGGCGCTCCCCGGCGATGTTGTCGATGGGTCCGGTCCGGATGCCACGCCGGAGGCTGTGCATGGTCCAGGTCGCCTCGGGAGGGCTATGCGGCTGGACGTCGTCCTACGGTGCGCTCACGGCAGGCTGTGATACTGGCCGTCATGACAAGCCCTCCCGAGAAGCCGGTGGCCTCGTTCTCACGGATCAAGATCCGTACCGGGGCCCTGGTGTTCTGCGGCGACGACGTCGCCCTCATCCGCCGCGACCGCGCCGACTCCACCCACTACACCCCGCCGGGCGGCAACGTCGAGGACGGCGAAGACCTCCACCAGGCCTTGGGCCGGGAACTGGCGGAGGAACTCGACCTGAACATTGACCAGGCCGAAGGCGTCGAACTGCTGTGGGTCGTCGACCAGCGGGTAACCCGCCCGGGCCCCACCCCGCCGCCGCGCAAGCTCCACCTCATCTACCGCCTCCACATCACCCCCGAGCTCCGCGCCAGCCTCGCCGAGCAGGAGCTGGACGAACTGCCCGACGGCAGCCACGAGGTCGGGGTCATCGAATGGATCGACTACCGGAAGACAGCAGAGCTCCCGATCTTCCCGCCCATCGGACCCGCCCTCGCAGCCCTCGCAGATCCCCACGCCGCCGTCACCGACGCCGCGCTGGACGCCGTCACCGACGAGAACTACACCTGGGTCTGACCGCCGTGAGCCGGCACGAGAAGCGGACGACCTACCCCGAAGCCGTCAACGCCACACGCACCCGCGTGAGGCGTACGCGAACGGCCGGAACAGCCCCGACGCCCTGATCGCGGTCTCCGCCGCCTCCAACCGCTCCCAGAGCGACAAGGATCCGGCGGAGTCGCTGCCCTTGGACGGCTCGACCACTGCGCTTACGCGGCTGGGGCTTGGCGGCGGCGATCCCGAGCGGCAGGCCTGCTCGGGATCGCGGAGGACTGCCCCACCGCCGACTGTCGTGCACGAGCCAGCGCCGTGCCCCCTGTCGACACCGCCATCTCGTCCGCTGCCCGGCGGATGTCCTCGGGCTGCTCGGCGTCATCGAGGAGCCCGAGGAGGAGCATCAACGCCCGTCTGATCAGTTTCAGGCGTGGCTCGCCTACCCCGTTGACGGGGGTGTCGGGGGAGGGCCAGGGTCTTGTCCTTGCCGGGATCAACGCTGACCGCGCTGGTAGGTCACGTTGGCCAGCTGGGACCGTCCCGTTGCCAGGCCGCCGGTCCGCGCGGGGTGCCGGCCTCGGCAACTCGGGTTCATCCAGCGCGATGGGCCAAGGACTCCAGCAGGCCATCGCGGGTCATGTGGGAGCGGCGAGGGATTCCCGCTCGGGTGGCCCTCTGTACCGCTCCGCCTTGTTCAGCAACTGAAGCGACCAAGTTTTCGAGGCGGGCCGCCGGGAGCTGCCGCAGACGATCAAGGTGTCAGAGGGGAGTGTCGCCCTCCTCGGTATCGTCCTCGACTCTGGAGGGGGGCGCCAGGAAGAGTCCCTGGTACTGGGGTTGCGGCACAGTAGGCAGCCCCGTCGGTTCCTCGACCAGCGCAAGGTGGAACGGTTGGGCCTGAGAGGTAGTCATGTGTTTCCCCTTCATGTCTCACGCTCCGAGGCGCGGACTTGGAAGCCTGCCTGCGCCATGTTCGACTAGCAGCAGCTGAGCAGGCATCGCGATCATATGTTCACCAGGCGCAATCTCGCGTCTCCAGCACCGGGCGGGGTGCTGTGGCCAGCGATGAGCGGACCGGTGAGACGCTGGGACTCTATGCGCCGGCCGTCGGGCAGCTCGACTACCAGGTACTGGGGTGGTGCAGGAGGGGCTGGTGTAGCCGATCACAGGGGTGTCGCCTGCGTCGGAGTGTCTGATCTTCGCGCCTGAGCTTATGTCCCTCCTCATCTCCGCATTGAATCCCGACTGCCTGAACCTGGTCGAGGAGTACGAAGAGAGCTGACTCCCCTTGGCGTCACCGCTATGACCGGTCATTGAGGGGTGGGCAGGGATGCCGTCGCAGCAATGGCGTGAGTTGGCTGACCGGTTGACGGCGCGTATCGACTCGGGTGAGTTTCCCCCTGGGGCGAGGACGCCGACGCTTGAACTGATGGCTGAGGATGAGTCAAAGCCGTCTGTGAAGCGGGCTTACCGGGATGTGGTCGAGCGTGGTCTGGTGGTGCGGAAGCTGCGGGTGGGGACGGTGGTGCGCAGTCGCGCCCGTGTTCGTGCTCCCCTGAGCGCCGTCCTTGTTGAGGCGGAGCGCGCGGCCGATGTTCTGGACGATCTCGACCCGGGAGCCACGGGTGTCGGCGAAGCAGATCGCCTCCACACCACGCTCGCCGGTGATGTCGACGCCTTCACCGAGGACGCGTACGGAGGCGAGGAACGCCCGTCGCACGCGCCGGTTGTTGGCGTCGATGCCGCCTGCGAACTGCCTCGGGACCTCGCGCCGCCCGGTGACGAGGTGGTCCCCGCACAGCCACGCCGACCAGACGCGGTCCGGCGGGACGTGGCGGCCGGCCTCCAGCTCGTACAGCTCGGCGTCGATCGAGGATTTCGGCAGCTTCTCCGCGAAGACGGCTGCCTCCTCCACTTTCTGGTGGAAGGTCATAACCGTACGCAGGTTGTACGGGGAAGTTTGCGCGCCCTGGGCCGGTGCTCAGGGCGCGACGTTCGGTTTCGGACTCCCTCCCCGGAAGCCGGTCGGTTCTGGTGTGGGCGGGTTGTCGGGGTGGTCTGGCAGGGTGCGGGGTTGTGGATGAGTTGATAGGTGTTCAGAGGCCGGTTCGCAGGATTGTGGATGCGGATGAGGCGGTTGCGGTGTTGGAGTGTGCTGTGCCGGGGCTGGCGGATGTGCGTCGTGGGAAGCCGGCCGTGTTCGACTGGGTCGCGGCTGAGGAGGTGCTTGGTTCTGCTCTGCCGGCTGATTTCAAGCGTCTTTGTGAGTGGTACCCCACGTTTGTGCTGGATGACTTCATGAGCCCCGGTCTCCCCTGGCCCGGGGGGATGACGGGCTGGGCTCGGGGGTCGTGTCAGGAGCGGGAGGGGTGGGCGTCTGACCGCTTCCACGGCTTTTGCCCGCAGGAGGTGGACGCGGAAAGCCTGTTGTCCTGGGGGGAGTCGATGGAAGGGGATCAGTTCTTGTGGTCTTCCGTGACGGATGATCCCGAGCGCTGGCTGGTTACTGTCTCGTCGCGTAGCGGGGTGTGGTGGCATTACGAGGGCGGCATGGTCCAATTCCTGGCCGAGCTCTGTGACGGCACGCTGGAACGTTGGGGGCTTCCTCTTGTCCGGCCTGAGGTCACTGGTTGGTTCGACGAGCGGGGTGCCCTCGTCTGGGTTGGCAGGCACGGCGACGTCATCGAGGAAGAGTGAGCTGAGGGGGCATGGCTCGGGGTCAGACGCAGCGGGAGGTCGACCGGGAGCTGCGCCGTAGGGCACTGGCGGGGGAGTCGAATCTGGCGATGCTGAGGTGGTTGAAGGCTGATCTGGAGGCGCGGGGGTGGGCTTGATCCGCTTTGACGGACATCGGAGATCAGGGGTTTCGGCCCCGGAAGGATGATGTTCATCATGGAGAGCATGAGGAAGAAGAGGCCGCGCCCTCGCCGCTCGTTCACGCCGGAGTTCAAGGCCGAGATCGTCGAGCTGTGCCGGCGGGGCGACCGCTCGGTTGGCCAGGTCGCCAGGGATTTCGAGCTGACCGAGACCGCGGTGAGGAGCTGGGTGAGGCAGGCCGAGGTTGACGCCGGCGAACGGGACGGCCTGACCAGCGGCGAACGTGAGGAACTGGCCGCACTGCGGCGGGAGAACCGCAGGCTGCGGGAGGACGTCGAGGTCCTCAAGCGTGCGACGGCTTTCTTCGCGAAGGAGACCCGGTGAATGTGCATCCGTTCATCGAGGCGGAGAAAATCGCAGGTCACAACGTCAAACGGACGTGTGAACTCCTCAAGGTCTCCCGGACCGCCTACTACGCCCGCCGCACCGGCACCCCCGGCCCCCGGGCGGTGCGGGACGCCGAGCTGACCGAACAGATCACCGCTGTTCACCAGCAGTCCCGCGGCACTTACGGTGCCCCGCGCGTCCACGCCGTCCTCCGGCGCGAGGGCGCCGACTGCGGACGCCGCCGAGTCGCACGGCTGATGCGGCAGGCCGGCCTGACCGGCAAGCACCGACGACGCCGGCACCGCACCACCATCCCCGACCCGCACGCGGTCACCCGCCCTGACCTGGTACTTCGCAACTTCCAGCCCGGTTTCTCGGCTCTCGACACCCGCTGGTGCGGGGACATCACCTATGTCGCCACACGTGAGGGATGGCTCTACCTGGCCACCGTGATCGACATCGCCTCACGCCGCGTCGTTGGCTGGGCGACGGCCGACCACCTACGAACCGAGCTCGTCGCCGACGCCCTGCGGACCGCCTGCCGAACCCGGCGGCCGGCCGGTCCGGTGATCTTCCACTCCGACCGCGGCTGCCAATACACCAGCCGCGAACTCGCGCTTCTGGCAGACGAGTTCGGCATACGTCTGTCGGTCGGACGCACTGGGCAATGCTGGGACAACGCGCTCGCGGAATCGTTCTTCTCGACCCTGAAGAACGAGCTGGGCGACACCGACCCCTGGCCGAGCCGGGCTGCCGCACGCACCGCGATATTCGAGTGGATCGAGAGCTGGTACAACTTGCACCGGCTCCACAGCAGCCTCGGCTACCGCAGCCCGGCCGAATACGAGACCGCCCTGGCAGCCTGACCACCACACCAAAGGTGTCCGTCAAAGCGGAACAAGCTCAGGGGGTTGATGTCGGCGGGTGTGCGTTCTGCATGATTTCGACCTTCACGCACGTCTTCGCCCTCGGGCTGAGCCCTGGGCGCCTGATAGCGAGCGATACAAGAAACGCAACACCGTCGAACGCGCCATCAACCGTCTGAAGGGCTTCCGGGCCGTCGCCACACGCTACGAGAAACGTGCCTACATCTACCTCGGCACCGTCACCCTCGCAGCCCTCGCCGTCTGGCTCCGCACATGATCCAAGAAACAGTGCCTAGTACTCCAGCAGGATTTTGATGTCTGACCTGCGGGTTTCGCTGGGCGGCTGGAGTGTAGCGGGCTGCGGTGTGGTCAGGGACGGTCTTCGTCGGACGGTCCATCGATCGTGCGACAGCGCCGCAAGTAGTGGCAGTGGCGGGGCAGCTTCCCAAGGTGATCAGCGCGCGTGTTGGCGAGCAGTGGAACCTGGACCTAGACGACCTCTTCGTGACCATTGGCCATCGGTTCGGACGGGTGGAACTACGCCGTCGCATGCGCGACTACGTACGTGGCCTCCTCGCCCCGGTGGCCCGGAAGAACAGCTGGCAACTGGCCGAGCAGGCAGGCCACGCAACCCCCGACGGTCTGCAGCACCTACTCGCCGGAGCGAAGTGGAATCCCGACGACATCCGCGATGACCTGCAGGAATACGTCGCTGACAAGCTCGGCGAGAGCGATGGCGTCCTCATCATCGACGACACCGGGTTCATCAAGAAGGGCACCACATCCGCCGGGGTCCAGCGCCAATACTCCGGAACCGCCGGCCGCACCGAGAACTGCCAGATCGGCGTCTTCGCCGCCTACGCCACCACCTTGGGCCGGGCCCTGGTCGACCGTGAGCTCTACCTGCCCAAGAGCTGGACCGAGGACCGCGAACGCTGCCGGGCGGCCCGCGTTCCCGACGAGCGGGAGTTCGCCACCAAGGGTGAACTGGCCCGCCGCATCGTGCTGAGGTCTCTCGCCTCGCCGCTGCCCATCTCCTGGGTCACCGCGGACTCCGCCTATGGACAGGAGAGCCGCTTTCGCCGACTGCTGGAACAGTCCGGCGTCGGCTACGTGCTGGCCGTGCCCAAGTCCCAGTTCACCGTGGGCTGCCCCCGCATCGACGGCCTGTTCGCGCAGGCCCCGGCCGAGGCATGGGAGAAAATCTCGTGCGGTGACGGCGCGAAAGGTCCTCGCGTCTACCACTGGGCGGCGGTGCGGCTGCCGGCCGTCGAGGAGTTCGACTACCAGGGCGAGGCCCCCCACCGGATGCGGTGGGCACTGGCCCGCCGCAGCATCCGCAAGCCCGACGAGATCGCCTACTACCTCGCCTACGCGCCCTTGGAGACCACTGTTCAGGAGCTGGTGCGGATCGCCGGGACACGCTGGGCGATCGAGGAGTGCTTCCAGGCCGCGAAGAACGAGTGCGGCCTGGACCAGTACGAAGTCCGTCGCTACGTCGGCTGGTACCGGCACATCACCCTCGCCATGCTCGCCCACGCCTTCCTGGCCTCCACGGCGCGCGAGCTCCGGGAAAAGGGGGTGGCACCGATGAGGCAGCAGGGGCAATCGAGTTCACAGTGGCGGAGGTTCGGCGACTCCTGGCAGCTTGTCGGCCCCGGCCCCCACACCTCCGTGGCCACCGAGGACGACACCACGCGCTGAGCTGGTCGAAATGGCGCCGCCAGCGCCAAGCAGTCGCCCGCCACTGCCACTACTTGCGGCGCTGTCGCACGATCGATGGACCGTCCGACGAAGACCGTCCCTGACCACACCGCAGCCCGCTACACTCCAGCCGCCCAGCGAAACCCGCAGGTCAGACATCAAAATCCTGCTGGAGTACTAGATTTCAGCTACGAAAGGCAGTGCGTCTGAGCGCCGTGCGGGCACCCCTGCACGGTTGACCTGAGCGAGGCGATCAGCCCGGTGGGCTCGTGGACGGCACGCGCACGACCGCGGCAAACCCATCGATGCCGCAGGATCGGGGTGACCTTCGTCACGGGCCCGGCTGTCGTCGGTGGTGGGTTTGATGTATCCATCACGACTTGAGCGATTTGGTAACACCCTTGGCCTGCGATCCAGTTGGTCGGATCTCGGGCGGAGTTTGTGCATTTCCTGTGAGCCTGGATAGGACTGCCCCCACTGATCAATTCTGTGGGGGCCACAACGGTGCGTATCAACCGTCTACTCGTCATGTCCATGGCGATCACCATGACCGTGCTCGCGGGCACGGAACAAGCAGCGCAGGCCGTCGGCCTGTGGTCTGCTTCCAGATCCGGCCCGGGCGCCGGTCAAATACCCGGACAGGGCTGGGGGTCGGCCCGCGGGCGCGGCCACGCAGCCTCCGGCGACGCCACCGACGCGAACGCGTCCGGCGGCCGCACCGGCGCCCTGAAGGCGCGCGGCGAACTCGCCCCGGACTCCGGCACCACCCGGCTGAAGCTGGGCAAGGCACCCAAGACGCAGGTGCCGTCCTACCGCACGGTCCCGTCCCCGCGCCGGGCCGCGCCCAAGGGGTTCGACCCCAAGGCCAGTTCCGAGGTGACGGGCAAGCGCGCTGAGAAAGAGCGTACGTTCGCCAACGAGGACGGCACCTTCACGACCCGCTATTACAACGAGCAGGTCAACTTCCGGGACAACGAAGGCAAGTGGAAGGAGATCGACACCGGGCTGGCGAAGGCGGCTGCGGGTGTGCGGGCCGAGAACGCTCCGGGGCCCGGCTGGCAGGCCCGGTCGACCGAGGAGAAGGTCTACTTCTCCGAGTTCGCCGATGCTGCCACCCTCGTACGTCTCGGTATGGACGACACCACCGCGATCGGCTACTCGATCGAGGGTGCGGCCCGTGCACAAGGCCGCGTGAACGGCAGTGTGATCACGTACCCGGACGTCCGTCACGAGGCGGACGTGCAGTTGATAGCCGGAAGTGACTCCGTCAAGGAGACGCTGATCCTCAAGGACAAGAGCGCGCCGGCCGAATGGCGCTTCCCGCTGGCCCTCAAGGGGCTGACGGCCAAGCTCGACGGCCTCGGCGGTGTCGTCTTCAACGACGCGGCGGGCCACCAGCAGGGCTGGATGCCGGCCGGCTGGATGGAGGACTCGAAGAAGGCGCCGAACTCCGACGAGGGCGTCATCTCCTCCGGCGTCACCTACGACCTCGTGCAGGAGGGCTCCCGCCAGGTCCTGGTCGTGAAGCTGGACCCGAAGTGGCTGTCGGCCCCCGAGCGGGTGTTCCCCGTGAAGGTAGACCCCTCGGTGAACGGTCTGGAGGCGGCCTCCGGCACGTACGTCGAGTCGCCGTTCAACCAGAACTTCTCCAGCTCCACCGAGCTCAAGGTCGGAACGTATGACGGGGGCGGCCACAAGGCGGCCTCGTTCCTGAAGTTCAACGGTCTGGACACCACCCTCAAGAACGCGTTCGTGATCAATGCGAACCTGAGCCTCTTCAACACGTACTCGTACTCGTGCACCGCACGCCCGGTGACGGTCCACGAGATCACCTCGAACTGGTCCGAGGGCAGCACCAACAGCTACCCCGGCCCGGCGACCGGCGACGCTCTGGGCTCCAAGTCATTCGCGCATGCCTGGCGCCCGGACGGTTCGAGCAGCTGGCCCTGCGGCGCGGCGGCGTGGGAGTCGATCCCGCTCGGCGATTCGGGCCGCAAGCTGGTCGACGACTGGACTCACGGCCGCAAGGCCAACTACGGCCTGGCCGTGAAGGCGGCCACGGACGACTCCAGGACCTGGAAGAAGTTCGGCTCCGACAACTACCCGAGCGGCAAGCCCAGCCTCGACGTCACCTGGTCGAAGTACGGGGCCACGTACGAGCTGGGCGGCTTCGTCCAGCCCCCGACGGCCACCTCCGAGGGCAGTTTCAAGGTCACCGTCACCAACCAGGGGCAGCAGACCTGGGGAAAGACGAGCAACTTCGCACTGCGGTACGACCTGTTCGACGCCAACGGCAACAAGGTGGGCGGTGACTACTGGAGCAAGATCCGGTGGACGTCCATGCCCTACGACGTCGCACCCGGCGGCTCGGCCACCGTCGACGCCAAGATCGCGCCGCTGGCGCCAGGCACGTACACGCTCCAGTGGACCATGGACGAGTACCAGGTACGCAGCTTCGTCGACGACGGAGTACCCGGCCCGACGGTGCGGTTCGACGCGGTCAACGCGCCCCCCTACTTGACCGCCGTTGCTCCGCCGAGCGGCACGGTCGTCGACACCCTCACCCCGACGCTGTGGGCGACGGCCACCGACCAGGACAAGTCCCCGGGTGCGCTGACCTACCAGTTCGAGGTCTGCGAGGTCGAGGGCAAGGACGTCCGCAAGAACTGCCGCGGCAACACGCATGCGGCGTCCGAGAGCTGGACGGTTCCGTCGGACTGGCTGAAGTGGGCGAAGACGTACGCCTGGTACGCCTACGCGAACGACGGCAAGGACCAGTCGTCGCGGACCGAGCCGTCGATCCTGACCACGCAGGTCCCGCAGCCGGTCATCACCTCCCACCTGGGCGGCGCGGACAGCGGCCGGACGTTCGGTGAGCGGGCCGGCAACTACGCCACCGCCGCAACCGACGCCGCCGTGCCATCGGCCGGCCCGGAGCTGGCGGTCACGCGGACGTACAACTCGCAGGACCCGCGCCAGGCGAACGCCTTCGGCGCCGGCTGGGCCACCCGCTGGGACATGCGGGCGGTCGCCGAGCCAGACGGCAGCGTCGTCGTCACCCTCGACAGCGGCAGCCAGGTCCGTTTCGGCCGCAACGCCGACGGCACCTACAGCGCACCGGCCGGTTCCGTGGACGTCCTCACCGAGGTCGCGGGCGGGGGCTGGACGCTGCGCGACGTGGCGGCCACGGTCCACACCTTCGACGCGGGGGGCCGCCTGACGAAGGTCAAGGACGGCCACGGGCGTGAGCAGCTGCTCACGTACACGGCCGGGAAGTTGACGAAGGCCACGGACGCGCTGTCGAAGCGCGCGCTGACCTTCACGTGGTCGGGCGCGCACGTCGCGTCGGTGTCCACGGACGCGGTAGGTCCGAACGCTTCGGCGCTCACCTGGTCGTACACGTACGACGGCGACCGCTTGGTGAAGGTCTGTCCCCCCACGTCGACCACCGCGTGTTCCACGTACGAGTACACGGCGGGCTCGTCCTACCGGGGCCTGGTGCAGGACGCGGGTCCGATCGGGTACTGGCGGCTGAACGAGGCCGAGGGCGAGTCCGCGGCCAGCGAGGCGGTCTCCCGCACGGGCATGAACCCCGGCCACTACCGCGACGTCACCCTCGGGTCCGCGGGCGTGCTGGGCGCGACCGGCAACAAGGCGGCTTCGTTCAACGGCACCAACTCCGTCGTGGAGCTGCCGAGCACCTCCCTGTCCGCCTCGACCGTCCTCTCGGTCGAGCTGTGGTTCAAGACGGACAAGCCGGGGACGCTCGTCGGCTTCCAGGACAAGCAGCTGTCGGAAGGCCAGCCGAACCGGTGGAATCCGGTCCTGGGCATCAACCAGGCGGGCAAGCTGCACGGCGGGTTCGAGCTCAAGAGCATGGGGACCACCCCCGTCACCTCGGCCGCCGCGGTCACCGACAACGCGTGGCACCACGCCGTCCTGACCGCCACGGGCACCGAGCAGGTCCTCTACCTCGACGGTGCGCGCCTGGGTGCCATCCCCGGTGTGGTCGACCACTTCGGCAAAACCTTCACCTACCTGGGTGCCGGCTACTCCAACCCGAGCTGGGACGGCGGCCCCGCGGGGGTACGCCGCTTCACCGGTTCCATGGACGAGGTCGCGATCTACCACCGCGCCCTCGACGCCGGGGCGGTCAAGGCCCGTTTCGAAGCCCGTGCGGGGTCGTCGAAGCTGACCAGGTCCACCCTTCCGTCGGGCCGGGTGAGCGCACTGGTCGAGTACGACGGCGACACCGGTCGCGCGACGAAGGTCACCGACGAGAGCGGCGGCCTGTGGCAGATCTCCGAGCCCCGTTACGCGGCCGGCTCGCAGGCCTACAGCGACGCCGTCCGGGCATCGGGTCCGGTCAACTACTGGCGTCTCGGTGACAGCGGCGGCGCTTCGGCGGCGGACGAGATCTCCGGCGGCGGCAACGGCTCCTACCGTGACGGTGTCGGGCTCGGCGGCGTCGGGGCGTTCCTCGACGGCGACGACGGCGCGGTCACCCTCGACGGGGCCAAGGGCGTCGTCTCCGTCCCGTCCGAGTCGATCAGCGAGGCCTCTGCGCTCTCCGTGGAGCTGTGGTTCAGGACGGACAAGCCCAACGGCGTGCTGCTCGGCCTCCAGAACACCGAGGTCGGCACCACCCCGACGATGTGGAACGCGAGCCTGCTCGTCGACGGTGACGGCAAGCTGCGCGGCCACCTCTGGGACGGTCCGTCCGCGGGCTGGCCGGTCATGGGCGGGGCCAAGGTCACCGACAACAAGTGGCACCACGTCGTGATCACCGGCGGGCCCGCCGGTCAGTCGCTCTACCTCGACGGGTCGAAAGTCGGCTCCAAGAGCGGTGTGGTCAAGCCGGAGACCCTGGCCTCCGCCTACCTCGGCGGCGGCTACTCCAGCGAGGCTTGGGACGGACAGGCACGCGGCACCCGGTACTTCAGCGGCCAGCTCGACGAAGCCGCGTTCTACTCCAAGGAACTCGACGCGCAGAGCGTCGCGGACCACTTCAAGGCCCGCAACCGCCTGGTGTCGGGCAACGGAGACCAGTACGAGGGCGTCGTGATGGCGGACGCTCCGGCCGGCTACTGGCAGCTGAACGAGAGCGGCGGCACGACCGCCGTCAACAAGGTCGCCGCGGCCGGTGCCAACGGTACGTACACCAAGGCGAACCTCGGGGCCGCCGGCGTGTTCGGCCCCGGCGACGGCTCCGCGGTGCAGTTCAACGGCGACGGATTTGCCGAGCTGCCAGCGGTCGGGACCGCCTCCACTGACGTCGCCGCCAGCGTGTGGTTCCGGACCGACAAGCCGGGTGTCATCCTGAGCGACCAGTCGGCACCCATCGCGGGGGCGGCCGACGCAACCGGCACCTGGACCCCGGTCCTGTACGTCGGTGCCGACGGCAAGCTCCACGGCGAGTACTCCTCGGCCGGTGTGCACGCCTCGAACGCCTCACCGGGCACCGTGACGGACAACCAGTGGCACCATGCCGCCATCACGGCCAAGGGCGATACCCAGACGCTCTATCTGGATGGCGCGCAGGTCGCGACCAAGTCCGGCGCTCCGGTCACCCACCAGAGCAATAGCCGCACGTTCCTCGGCGCGGGCTTCGCCAAGTTCTGGCCGTCCGCCCCCGGCAACGTCAGCTACTTCACCGGCACGCTCGACGAGGCCGCGGTCTACCGCCACAGCCTCTCCGCCGACGATGTCGCGGCTCAGTACGAGGCCCGAACCTCCGCATCCGTTTCCTCGCTCACTTCGACGGTGACGGTCACGGACCCGACAGGTGCGAAGACGTCCAGCACCTTCGACGCGGTCCGCGGCCAGCGCCGTACGGCCACGACGAACGCGGACGGCGGTGTCACCACGTACACGTACGACACCGGCGGCTTCCTGCACACGGTCACCGACCCCAACGGTCACGCGACCGTCACCGGTCACGACGAGCGCGGCAACACCGTCTCGACCACGACCTGCCGGGACGCCAACTCCTGCTGGACCTCCTTCGCGGAGTACTACAACAACCCCGCGGACAAGCTGGACCTGCGCAACGGCAAGCAGACCGCGATCCTCGACGGCCGCTCCTCCGGCCCGGCGGACACCCGCTACCGGACGACGACGTCCTACACGGACCTCGGCCTGACCGACACGGTCACCTCGGTCGACGGCCGTACCGCGACGACCACCTACACCACGGGCACCGAGCCCGCGGTCGGCGGCGGAACGGCCCCTGCCGGCCTGGTCGCCACGAGGAAGAGCACTGGCGGCGTCAACGTCTCGTACGCGTACTTCGCGAGCGGTGACCTGGCCAAGTCGACGGCGCCGTCCGGCGTGGTCACGACGTACACCTACGACGGCATCGGCCGGAAGCTGACCGAGACACAGGTCTCCGACGCCACCCCCGCCGGTGTCACCACCTCGTACGCCTACAACGCCATGTCCCGCGTCGTCGCGGAGACCGGTCCGGGCGTCAAGAACGAGATCACCGGCGTCACCCACACCGCCAGGATCAGCCGCACGCACGACGAGGACGGCCACCTGCTCACCGAATCCACGGAGGACACCACCGGCGGCGACGCCACCCGCACCACCACCTACCGCTACAACGCGCGCGGCCTCAACGACAGAGTGACGGACGCGGCCGGAAACGAGTCGACGTACGCGCACGATGCCCTGGGCCGAGTGATCAGTGCGACGGACCCCGTGGGCAACGTCGTGACGACCTCGTACACCAAGCGTGGCCAGGTCGCCGAGTCGGTCCTGAAGAACTGGACCGGCGATCCGTCCGGCCAGACCCGTGACCTGGTCCTGGTCTCGAAGGCGTACGACCCGGCGGGCCGCCTGGCCTCGACCACCGACGCGATGGGCGCCACGACCGCCTTCACCTACTACGACGACGGCCTCAAGGCCACAACGACGGCCAAGCAGGTCACCCAGGCCAACGGCTCCAAGAAGGACATCCTCCTCGCGTCAACGGTGTACGACGGTGCGGGCAACCCGGTGTCGGCCATCGCGAGCGGCGGGGCCGAGACCGTGAACACGGTCGACGCCCTGGGCCGCACCACCCGCTCGGTCTTCGACCCGAACGGTCTGAACCGGGTCTCGACCTTCGCCTACGACGCGGAGGACCGGGTCACCGAGTCGACCCAGTCCATCGACGGCACCGGCAGGAAGGTCACCTCGACCACCGAGTTCGACGCGGTGGGCAACCCGACGAAGCAGACCGTCACCGACGGCACCACCACTCGGGCCTCGTCGGCCACCTTCGACCAGCGGGGCCTCCCGCTCACCCAGACCAGCGCGCGCGGCATCACCAGCACGGGCCGGTTCGACGCGCTGGGCCGCCTGGTCGAGACGAGCGCGCCGCAGGTGCAGGCCGAGGAGAACGGTGGTGCGGCCACGGCCGTCACCCCGAAGTCCCTCGTCGGCTACAACACCTTCGGTGAGGCCACCGAGTCGCGTGACCCGCGCGGCCTGGTGACGAAGAGCGAGACCGACAAGCTGGGCCGGACCGTCGCGGTCACACTGCCCGACTACACCCCGCCGGGCGCCACCGCGGCCATCACGGCCGTCTCGCGCACGACGTACGACAAGGTCGGCAACACGGCTTCCACGACCGACCCGCTGGGCCGCGCCACGTTCTACGGCTACGACCAGATGGGCCAGCTGGTCGGCAAGACCGACCCCGCCATCGCCGGCGCACAGGGTCTCCAAGCCCCCGGCACCGCGAAGTTCAACGGCACCTCCACCGCCCTGTCCGGCGGTGGCGTCTCCACCTACACCTGGACCCCGACCGGTCTGCCGCTGTCCGCGACCGACCCGACAGGAGCACGCTCCGAATCCACCTACGACGAACTGGGCCGCAAGCTCACCGCCACCACGGTCGAGCGCAAGCCCACCCTGCAGAACCTCGTCTCCCGCTTCACCTGGGACGACGCGGGCAACCAGGTCGCCTCGACCACGCCCGGCGGGCGGGTCACCAGCGCGACCTACGACAAGGCCGGCCAGACCCTGACGGTCACCAACCCGGCCGGCGGCGTCAGCACCGCCGTCTACGACGGCCTCGGCCGCCAGACCGAGAGCAAGGACGCGACCGGCCGCAAGACCGTCACCGCGTACGACTTCGAGGGCCGGCCGTTGTCCGAGACGGACTACGGCACGGGCACGAAGGCTCTGCGCACGTCCACCACCGAGTACGACGCCGACGGAAACGTCACCGCGTCGATCTCGCCCGGCGGCGCGCGCACCACGTACACCTACGACGCCCTCGGCCGGCTCACCAAGCAGGTCGAACCGGTCACGGCCACGGACTCGATCACGACGACCTTCGGCTACGACGCGGCGGGCAACCGCACGCGCCTGACCGACGGCCGCGGAAAGGCCACGTACTACACCTTCAACGCGTGGGGCCTGCCGGAAGCGACCATCGAGCCCAGCACCGCGCAGCACCCGATCCTGGAGAACCGCACCTGGGCCAACGTCTACGACGCGGCCGGACAACGCGTCACCGAGCTGCTCCCGGGCAACGTCAAGCGTCAGAAGACGTACGACGCCCTGGGCCGCCTCACCGCCGAGACCGGCTCCGGCACCGCCGTGGCCACCCGGCCCCGCTCGCTCTCCTACGACCTCGCCGGCCGTCTGACCGGCTCCGGCGCAGACGGGATCCTGGCGGGCAACACCTATACCTACAACGACCGCGGCCAGCTCCTGAGCGCCGACGGCCCTTCGGGCAAATCCGCCTACACGTATGACGTGGACGGTCAGATGACCTCCCGCACCGACCCGGCGGGCACTACCGCCTTCGCCTACGACACCGCCGGTCGCCTCAACACCACGACCGACCCGCTCACCGGCACCCAGGTGCGCAGCAGCTACGACGCGGCCGGGCGACCGACCGCCGACGAGTACGCCCGCCCCGGTGCCGGCGGCACGTTCACCATCAGTGCGAAGCGCTCGTACAGCTACGACGCTCTGGGCCGGCTCGCGGACGACAGCGTCAAGAACACCGGCACGGGCGCCGGGGTCCAGGGCTCGGCCTACGAGTACGACCTCGACAGCCGACTGGTCAAGAAGACCACCACGGGCACGGCGGGTGCGGGCGCGGAGACTTACGCCTACGACCTCGCCGGCCGCATGACCTCGGAGACCAGCGGGACAACCACCACCGCCTTCGAGTGGGACAAGTCCGGCAACCTGACCAAGAAGGGTGACGTCACCGCCACCTACGACTCCCGCAACCGCCTCCAGACCCGGGGCACGCAGACCTACGACTACTCCGCCCGCGGCACCCTTAAGTCGGTAACCGACGGCGGAACCAGCCGGGCCATCAGCACCGACGCCTTCGAGCGGACGGTCAGCAACGGCACCAGCACCTTCACCTACGACTCACTCGACCGCGTCCTCAACAACGGAAGTTCCGCCTTCAACTACGACGGCGGCTCCAACAACCCGGTCAAGGACGGCATGTCCACCTACAGCCGCACCCCCGGCGGCACGCTGCTCGCCAGCGCCACCACGGGGACGGCGGGCTCCGCCCGCCTCGCAGTCACCGACCAGCACACCGACGTGGTCGCCAGCCTCTCAGAGGACGGCACCACCGTCTCCTCGTCGCGTGCCTACGACGCGCTGGGCAACGTGACGGCGTCCTCGGGCGCCAACCCGTCGCTCGGCTACCAGTCCGGCTGGACGGATCCCTCCACTGGCGAGGTCAACATGGCCTCCCGCTGGTACCAGCCCGGCACCGGCGGCTTCACCAGCCGCGACACCTGGCAGCTCGACCCGAACCCCTCCGCCCAGGCCAACCGCTACACCTACGCCAACGCCAGCCCGATGAACGGCATCGATCCTTCGGGCCACAGTGCGCTGGACTGCTTCGACCCGCGCAAGGTGAAGAAGACGCTCTTCCTGAAGAGGGTGCTCGGCGGACCCGCCGGGTGCGTCTTCTGGGAGACCTACATCGCCGGGCACGACAGCATCAAGAACGACGACTGCCTGAGCAAGCCCAGCTGTGCCTCGATGCAGTACCACGACTACAGCCGCAGCGATCAGCACTGGGGAGGCCGGGACGAACTCCAGGCCGAGAAGCAATACATGCGCAATCAACGCGGTGGCAGTAGCAGCGGCAGTACCAGCAGCGGCAGCAATGACCGCGGCCACAACTACTCGGGCGGCGGACGGAGCCGTGGCGGCACCGCCACGCTGACCCGCCCGAAGCGCCCGACCGCACCTCCCAAGCCGAGGGTGCCGCAGAACCCCTACGCGGGCAAGAATCCGCCGCCGGCGCCGAAACACATCCCCAAGCCGGACTGGAACCCGACCACGGCCGTCTGGAGCGCCACCAAGGCCGTCGACATGGCCGTCAGCGGCGCCAACCTCCTCGCCATGCTGGCGGGCGGCGCCGCCACCGTCCTCAACCCCGACCAGGTCCCGGACACGCAGGGAGCGCCCGGCGCGGACCCGGGGACGGGCGCGGGCGGCGACGACGACGAAGAGACCGACTGCCGAAAGGACGGCGAGGGCTGGATCAACTACGGGGACGTGGACGAGGATCACGGAGGACGTGCCACGGGTGCCGAGGCGTGCCTCGACAGTGCCTACCTGGCAACCCACAAGGGTACGGACAGTAACTGGAAGAAGGTGGCTCCCCCCGGCTACAAGTGGGCCCGGACCAACGCCGGCTACCTCGGGAACCGGCCTCCGAGTTCATGGGTGAACGCCTGCCACCTCATAGGAGCACAATTTGGCGGTGACGGGTTGAACCTCAAAAACCTCTCGACCTGTTCCCGTTCTGCCAATGCGACCAGGGTCGCGCCGGACGATCCGGGAATGTCCGGTCACATGTACTCCCATGAGCTCAAGGTCAAGGCGGCCATCGACCGTGGAGAGCTCGTCCGCTACAGCGTCACTCCGGTGTACGCGGGCGAAAGGACCGTTCCCGTGGGGTACGTCATGAAGGCGACCTCTACCATTGACGGCAAGCCGGGAAAGCTCAAGCTGGACGAGGTCGTGCCAAACAGCATGTACAGCAACAAGTTCGGGACATGGCGCAACATAGGGCTCGTCAATCACCAGGGGGGCCCGGTCCCAGTCGGTGCCACGCCATGACGGAGAGTGAGTCGCACATGAATGACGAGTCGGCCAGGCTCTTCGAGATGGTCACGCCTCTGTACGAGGTGAGTGACGTGGTGGACTGGACCGCAGTGGAGGCGGACTACGGCCTTGCGTTTCCCGCCGACTATAAAGAGTTCATCGACCGGTTCGGTGCCGGAACGCTCGATGACGGAATCTTCGTCTCGGTTCCGCGCGTCGGTCAGCCCCCTGCCCCGCTGACGGTGGGCCGGTTGCCGGCGGACGCACTCCAGGAGGGGGGCATGCTGGCCTGGCAGGATGCCTCTCGCCCTGACCGCCCGGACCTGCAGGACATGTTGGTGTGGGGGCAGACCAACGGAGCCGACGTCCTGTGCTGGGTGGCTGATGGACCGCATCCGGACACCTGGCGAGTAGCCGTGTGGGCGCGTCACGGCGGCGGGTGGGCCATCTACGACTGCGGCATGGTCGAGTTCCTCGCCAAGGTCCTTACGGATGGCTTTCATGCCTTCCCTCTCAGTGATGCATCACTGAGAGGGGTGGAGTCGGCCCCTTTCCTGAATCTCGAAGCCGAGAACCGGCTGATGGACGAGGGCATCGACCCCTGGACGGGGAAGCCGGCGCCACAGATGTGGGATTTCGACTGACCGTGGTCTTGACGAGCGGACATGAGTCCCGAGTCGTCACCTGAAAACGCGAAGGCCGTCGGGGCGACCCGGCGGCCTTCGCCGTTCCCGGTGCGGCAGGGGCGCGCCCGCTGCACCCTACATCTGGCACAAGCGGCACGGTCCTGTCCGCGCTCGGCAGGAGGCTTTGGGGCCTGCCTTGGTGGACCGTCTAGTGGACGCGACCATTCGCTGACGGCCGCCCGCACCCGTTCCACCGCCACCATTACCGGGGCTGCGCCTGGCCGGCCGGCTCCGGCCGAAGCCGGCTGCAGTGCCGCGCGGCTCTACGGACAGGATCGACATGGTCAGACTCCTCAAGATCAGGACCGAGTGACGCCGACGGGCACGAGTTGCCCCGGCCAGCAGGACCGTCCACACGTTGGTGGCGGTGGCCAGTGCGCCAGCAGCGAGGGCGGGGAAGGGGGCGGCTGCCGGAGACGAGCCAGGTTGAGGTCTGCTGGGCGCGGGCCTGCAGCTCGGGGGGACAGATCTGCTGGCATACCGAGCGCTCGGTGGTTCCCGCGCAGACGGCCGCCGCGAGCTGGAGTCCGCCCGCGACCGCGAGGGCAAGCAGCCAGAACGGCCCGGGCCCGGGACAGGAGCGGCACGCTCATCAGCGGTTACATGGCGAACGCAGCGAGCAAGACCCGTCCGGGCTCGAACCGGCGGACGATCTTCGGTGCGGCGAGCGCCCCAGCCAGGCATTCGGCGCCGGACACCCCCTTGATCACCTCCGCGGCGATGCTTCGCCGCGTCCTAGTGGATGTCGGAGCGGGGCCGCACGGATCCGGGACGCGCACCATGCCGAGAGTAAGTAGGAGGCGGTGTCCAGGGCGAAGTATCGCCCGGGTCCGACCACGACAGCCCAGGTAGGTGCCGGCCGTGTCGGTGGCGCCGAACGCTGCCCGATCCGGGAGTTGGCCTGCTGGAGCAGCCCGGGCTCGACGAGCTGGGGAAGGATGGAGACGGCCGCGGTCTGGTGCAGCGCCGTCACGGCTCCCGGCGCCAAGGCCACGCCGTACAACACGGGCATGGACAGCGTCCCCAGGACCGCGGTGGCCGGGATCACCGCGACCACTGCGGCCGCCGCAAGATCGGTCAGGACCAGACCGTCTTCTTGTCGTGCCGGTCGATGACCGTCCCGGCCGGCAACGTCAGCACGAACGTGGGCAGCTGGACGAGGAAGGAAAGGCGTGCGATCTGCCCCGGGGGGCCTTGAGATGGAGGATCGCGAGCGCAGGCAGCGCTACGCCGTGCACGGCCGTCCCGACCAGGCTCGTGCTCTCGCGGGTCAGATAGGCGCTGAAGGACCGGCGGCCCAGCAGGGACACCTTGCCGGCCGGCGGGGTGACGGCCGGACCGGGACAGCCACGCCCCAACTGACTCCGCCCGCCGTGCTGGTGAAGGCGGCGGCCCGTGGTGAACACGCCCACGGGCGGTCCGCCGCAGTTGCGGCCGTACCCCGGCCAGCACCTGCCGTCGCCGCCTACCCCGACACCTAGGGTCCGTCTTCAAACTGATCTTGCCCAGAGCAGGAGTGATGCGAGTGTGACCGCTGCTTCGTAGGAGGTGACGGTCTTCTCGTAGCGGGCGGCAATGCCGCGGAAGGTGGAAATGTCGTGGATGAGGGGCCGGCCACCGCGGTGGGCGAGCCGGGACCGTTGGTCCACTGGGGGGATGTCGGCGGATCCGACGGGGCGGTCCTCGCATGGCTGCCCGCGGTGTCCTATGTACGGCATCTGGTCAGTGACCTGGTGTCAGATCTATCGTGAGGCAATGACGGCAGGCTGCGCGGGGGTGCCCGGTGGGGTGGAGCGGGGCGAGTCGGGGACGACGGACGTGGTGCTGCGGGCGGGCGGCGGCTCCTGGCGCACCGTGCCGCGCTCGCTGGGGAACGCCGCGCTGACCGCGCTCGGTACGGGCCTTCTCGGGCTTGCCCTCGTCTTGCCGGTGGCGGTGATCGTGCTCTTCTCCGGCGCCGGCTGGGCCATGGTGGGAGTGGTGGCCCTCTGGATGGTGTCGGCGGCCGTCGCGGCGGGCTTCGCGGGCGCACTGGCCGCGGCCTGCTTCCGGGTGTACCGGATCAGGTTCTCCGCCGCAGGCGATCCCCCCGGGGTGCGCCTGGTGCGCGGCCTGGGGAGCGGTCCGTGGCGGCTGGCGGAGGATCCGGACCGTCTGCGCCTGGAACTGGAGATCGAGGAGCCGTACGCCGGGGACCCCCTCCCCGCCACCCGCGTCCTCACGCTGCGCCTGATCCGGGACGACTCCGACGTCTGCCGGGCCGTACTCCCACTGGACATCGACGCCCGACAGTTCCTCACGACCTTGGAACAGGCCCTGGGACCGGCCGTCTTGCTCGAACTTCACGTCAAGCGGATCACCCGTCCCGCGCCCCGGCTGCGCCCCCGCCGGGGTGGGCCTTCCGGCATCGGTATCAGCGGCGCCGGGGGCTACAGCTGCGGAGGCGGCAGCGGATGCGGCGGTGGCGGGGGCGGCTGAGCGGGACGCTCCGTGGGAAGGGGGCTGTGTAGCGCCCTCAGTAGGTTTCCTGGGCGGGCCCGGGACTGAGGGCGAACAGGGAACGCGTACCGGTGATGTCCAGGACCTGCAGGGTCTGGTCGGAGGCGCCGCACAGTTTGAGGGTTCCGCCTTCGGCGTGGGCGCGGTGGCGGAGCCTGAGGAGCATGTTGAGGGCGGCGGAGTCCATGAACGTCACGGCCGACAGGTCTACCAGAAGGGTCTGGCCCTGTAGGGGGAGCGCGTCGGTGGTTTCGGTGACGCGCGGGCAGGTGTTGATATCGAGTTCACCGGTCACGAACACGACGAACCGGCCGGTTTGCCGCGTGACGCCCACGTCGAAGGAGCGCATGGTTGGATCTGCCGTTCGGGATCAAAGCCCATTACGGCCGGCTCCCCGAAATGTGGGGCGGACAAGGCCGTCAAGCGCCGGCGCAGGGGCCGGGCACAGCCGAGCGGGACCACCCGCACCACCCGCCGCTCACCTTCGGTGACCACACTGGAGCCCGGGGTCTCCCACCAGACCAGGCTGGGTTGCCCCTGGATCTCCTGTTCCAGGCGCAGGCGGTCCGGATCCTCCGCCAGCCGCCACGGACCGCTCCCCAGGCCGCGCACCAGGCGCACCCCGGGGGGATCGCCTGCGGCGGAGAACCTGATCCGGTACACCCGGAAGCAGGCTGCGGCCAGTGCGCCCGCGAAGCCCGCCGCGACGGCCGCCGACACCATCCAGAGGGCCACCACTCCCACGGTGGCCCAGCCGGCGCCGGAGAAGAGTACGATCACCGCCACCGGCAGGACGAGGGCGAGCCCGAGAAGGCCCGTACCGAGCGCGGTCAGCGAGGCGTTCCCCAGCGAGCGTCGCACAGTGAGCCAGGAGGCGCCGCCCGCCCGCAGCACCACGTCCGTCGTCCCCGACTCGCCCCGCTCCACCCCGCCGGGCACCCCCGCGCTGCCTGCCGTCATTGCCTCACGATAGATCTGACACCAGGTCACTGACCAGATGCCGTACATGGGACACCGCGGGCAGCGGTGCGACGCGGGGGCCGATCCGGCCGACTCCGGGTATCACGTCGGGGTCGACGTGGCGGGTTGTTGGCAACGGTCACGGCGCGGCCCACTTTGCCCGCGCTGCACCCCGAACTTGGACGTTCTTCACGTCCTCCCAGCCGCTGCGGGGCGGTCCTCCCGGCGGGCGGCTGACAGGGCGATCAGCCGCCCGGGGTGGTCCCGGCCGGGATGATGACGAGGGTGGCGGCGTCGCCCGGGGAAGGGACCGTACGGCAGTACGCGCAAACCGGCACCGTCTCGAACATGTGCGAAGTCTGGGCCTGTGGTGGCTGGGAAACCTACTCAAGACGGCATATGGGCAGGCCCGCCGGGCGACTTCGCGCGGTGGTGGAATTCAGCCTCCGACGTGGATGCCGGGGCGGCGGGCGGGGTCGGGTTCGTGTTTGCGGATGATCTCGCGGGTGACGGGGGCGGTGTCGCCGCGGCCGAGGAGGAAGTAGCGGAACATGTGGGTCAGGGGGCTGCCTTCCGCCCAGGCGAAGTAGCAGTGCGGCTGCACGCCGGTGGTGTCGCGCAGGGCGAGGAGGATCGCGGCGATTGCGTTCGGGGCAGCGGAGGCTTCGGCGCGCAGGATTCGGTACCCGTCGACCTCGATCCCGTGGACCGTGAGGGTTTCGCTGAAGTCCGAGGGGTCGACGACGTCGATCTCCACGAACATCACGTCGGCGGGACCGGGTACCGGGTTGTTACCGCGCTGTTCGCGTTCCTTGTCAGCGTACTCGGCGCCGTCGCCGGCCTGGCGGCGGTTGGCGATGATGCTGATCGCGTTGTCGTAGGCGAGGGTGTCGGTGATGAACTGCCGGGCCATCGGGTCGAAGACGATGCGGTCGGCGCGCAGTTCGGTCGTCCGGGCAACCCGGGAGATCAGGGAGATCACGATGATCCCGGCAATGAACAAGCCGGAGATGGTGATGCCGTCGGGCTTGTCGACGATGTTGGCCACCAGGGCGTAGAGCAGCACAGCTGTGAGCAGGGTGAAGCCGTAGGTGGTCGCGCGCTGGCGGCGGCGCAGGGCCGAGACCGTGACGGCGAAGGCGCCGGAGACCATCATGGCGAGGATTCCGGTGGCGTAGGCGCCGGCCTGGGCGTTGACGTCGGCGTCGAAGGCGAAGGTGATGGCGACGCAGACGGCTGTGTAGACCAGCACGACGGGGCGAACGGCGCGGCCCCACTCAGGGGCCATGCCGTAGTCGGGCAGGTAGCGCGGGACGATGTTGACCAGACCTGCCATCGCGGAGGCGCCCGCGAACCACAGGATGAGGATGGTGCTGATGTCGTAGACGGTGCCGAAGGCTTCTCCGACGTGCTCGTGAGCCAGGTAGGCCAGAGCGCGGCCGTTGGCCGCCCCGCCGGCCTCGAACGCCTTGTGCGGGATGAGGACCGTGGTGACGAAGCTGGCTGCGAGCAGGTAGACGCTCATGACGGCCGCAGCGGTGGTGAGCAGCTTTCGGGAGTTGCGGATGCGGGACTGCAGCCGCTGCTCGGCGTCCTCGCCGTCGGAGGCGATGAGCGGCATCATGCTCACCCCGGTCTCGAAGCCCGACAGTCCCAAGACCAGAAGCGGGAAGGCCAGCAGTGCGGGTCCGGCCAGCTCGCCGAGTCCGCCTCCGCCGTCCATGAGCGCGTCGGTCCACGCCGACCAGGCGCCCGGCGAGGTGACGACGTCGACCACGCCGACGGCGATGGTCACCGCGTTGAGCAGCAGGAAGACGGCGACCAGGGGGATCGCGACGCTGACCGCTTCACTGAACCCGAGCAGGAACACCCCGCCGAGCAGCAGCAGGAGCGCCACCGTGATGGCGACCTCGTGGCCGTGCAGGGCCCGCGGGAAGAACGGGTTCTCCACCACGTGCACGGAGGCGTCCGCCGCGGACAGTGTGATGGTGATGATCCACGAGGTGGCGACGAACCCGAGCAGCACCAGGACGAACACCTTGCCCCGCCAGAACGGCAGCAGGTCCTCGAGCATCGCCACCGACCCCGCACCGTGCGGGCTCTCGCGGGCGACGCGCCGGTACATCGGCAGCATCCCCAGCAGGGTCAGGGCCACGATCAGCAGGGTGGCGAGCGGTGAGACCGCACCCGCCGCGAGACCGGCGATCGCCGGGACGTAGGCGAGGCTGGAGAAGTAGTCCACTCCGGTCAGGCACATCACCTTCCACCAGGCGTGCGGCTCGCCGTGTCCCTCGCCGGCCGCAGGTCCGACCGGTTGTACGCGGTGGCGGAGCAGCCACTGCGCCAGACCGCCGGTCGGTGGTGCCTCCCGGGCAGGGCTCTCCACCACTTCTGGCACGGCCAGATCGTTCACGTCCGTCATGTCCCCCATCAACCCTTCCAACTCGCCCGGTCCACCGGTTCGATGGCCCGGCAACGATGACCGAGTATGGGGTCTGCCGATGTCGCCGCCCTCGGCGGGGTCCTGCCGTGCGGCTCCGCGTCCGTCCCGGCCGGGACGGACGCGGAGCCGCCGACTACTCACTGGAAGTGGGGGCGCCCGGTGTCAGGCGTTCTCGGAGCGGCGGCGCTTGAGGAACCACCAGGCACCGGCGATCACCACGATGACGAGGACTCCGATGCCGATCGGCAGCGCGGGAGAGGTGTCTTCCTTCTTCTCGGCTGCCGGAGCCGGAGTCGCGGAGGCTTCGGTCGGCGGCTGCGTGGACGGCGCGTTGGAGGGAGGAGCGGACGACGCCGCGGCGCTCGGGCTCGTGCCGGGGCTGACCGGCTTGGCGCCCGGCGCCGCTGCCTTCAGCTTGAGCACGGGGGCGGGGCTGGCCTCGCCGCCGGACTTGTCGGGCTCGATCCAGCGGTCCACCCGGTTGTCGCTGTAGGTCTGCAGCGTTTTGAAGGCCAGCGACGTGGCGTCCGGGAGCTGGCGGACGGTGACGGAGTACGCCGCGTCCTTGCCGGGAGCGAGGGCGGGTCCGGAGACGGCGTATCCCCGGTCTGTCGGGGCGAGCGTCCAGCCGTCCGGGCCCTTGCCGTACGTGACTTCCGTGGGCTTGATGCCCTCGGGCAGGACCACTTCCAGCTTGGTGATGCCCGCGGAGTCGGACTCGGACTCGGCGGTGAAGTCGAGGGTGACGTGTTCGGCGAGGGCGCTGGCGCCCTCCGCCTCGACTTCCACGTGGGCGGAAGCCGGCGAGGCGAGGGCGAGGCCGGCAGCGAGGGCGACTGCCGTCATCGCGGCGGAACGGCGCGCGGTGCGCGCGGAGGCGAAGCGGGGCACGGGTGACTCCCATGATGGTGTGGGCGAAGGCTGGCACGTGGAAACGCGCCTCGGGATCAGACGGCGAGAGCGAGCTCGGCAGTCGGAGGGCCCCTTCGCGCCACGGCGTACGCCAGCATCGAGGAGTGGCACGTGTGCCCTGTGGTCCGTGCCCGGAACGGTCGGACGACGTGCGGGATGAACGGGGCCGTTCCGGCCGGGACCAGTGCCCGGAACCACTGGGCTAGTGCCCCGTCGAGCCGATCGGCCACCGTGCGGCACGCGGAATCCGCGCGTTGCAGACACCAGGCCACCAGGAGAGCCGTCGCCACGTGCGCGGTGAGCATGAGCACCGCGCTGTGGTGGCCGGCGTGCCAGGTGTCGTGAGCGGTGGAGGGAGGGCCATGGACGTGGATCGCGTGGGGGTGCGGGGCCGTGTGCGAGTCCGTCCGGCTGAAGACCATGTGCAGTGCGACCTGCGCCGTTCCGGTCAGGGTCATGACCGAAGGCAGCGACCGTGCCCGTCGTATGAAGGGGAACGAGAGCAGGAAGAGCAGCCCGGACGCGAGGAGCGCCGTCTGCCAGGACGCGGAGTGCGCGGAGGCCACGTGGTGCCCGGCGAGCCCGAGTCCAGTGCCGGAGCCGGTGAAGGCCAGCGTGCGTGCGGCCGTGACCGGCACGCCGTCCACCGGTTCCGTGCCGGTACGGCATGCGGTGCGGGCGTCGGCTGTCCGTGGCATGGCGGCACCATCATGCGGCATGACCGGTCCGCCGCGTGGCCCGGATCGAGATCTCTCACGGTATGCGCAGGCGTGGTGCGAAATCGTCGTCAGCGCGATCCGGACGACGCGTGCTCGGCGCGATCGGGCCAGCGGCGGTGGTGCTGGTCGATGACGTAGTGGTGGCCGTGCTGCCAGCCGCCCGAGGCCGGGTGGGCGTCGGTGAGGTGGGGGTGGCCCGGGGGCAGGTCCGGGTGGACGTGTTCCAGCTCGGACGGGTCGCGGGCCGGCCAGATGAAGACCGCGGCGGTCGCGGAGGCCAGGGCTATGACGCCGAGGACCACGGCGGTGATGGGGAGCCCGGCGCCGGCGGCTAGCCAGCCGGCCAGCGGGTAGGTGAGCAGCCAGCAGCTGTGGGAGAGCGAGAACTGGGCGGCGAAGGCGGCGGGCAGGTCCGCATCGCCCGTGGAGCGGCGGATCACCCGGCCTCCCGGGGTCAGTACGGCGGAGCACGCGGCCCCGATCGCGGCCCAGGCGACCAGGACGACGAACCAGGACCACGAGCCGACCGCCGAAGCGGTGAGGCCGGCGACGGCGGCGAGGATCACTGGCAGGGCGAACGCGGCCGGGAGCATGACGGCGCGGTCGGTGAAGCGCCGCAACAGGCGCGGCAGCAGCAGAGCGGTGATCATCGAGCCGGCGCCGTACGCGCCGAGGGCGAGGGACACGGCGCTGGCGGTGCGCTCGAAGTGGTCCCGGACCATGACGACCGTGTTGACGAAGACGATGGCTCCGGCGGCGGCGACCGCGAGGTCAAGGGCGAGCAGGGCCCGCAGGCGCGGCGTCGCCCAGAACAGCCGGGTGCCGAACGCGGCCTTCGCGTACACGCCCCCGGTGCGTTCGATCGGGGCGGGCTTCGGCAGCACCGTGGCGACGACGAGGACCGCCGAGGCGGCGAAGCCGAAGGAGGTCCCGATGAACAGCCAGTTGTACGAGACTAGGGTCAGCAGGGCAGCGGCCAGGGCCGGACTGAACAGGCTCTCCAGGTCGTAGGCGAGCCGGGACATCGACAGGGCCTGGGTGTAGTCCCGCTCCGCGGGAAGGACCTCCGGGATCGTGGCCTGGAAGGTCGGTGTGAAGGCCGCCGACGCCGCCTGCAGCAGGAAGATCAGGACGTAGATCTGCCATACCTCGGTGACGAACGGGAGGGTCACGGCGACGCCGGCGCGGGTGAGGTCCATCGCCACCATCAAGGTGCGCCGGGGTATCCGGTCGGCGATCGCGCCGACAACCGGGGCAATGGCTACGTAGGCGATCATCTTGATCGCCAACGCGGTGCCGAGGACCGCGGAGGCGTTGTCCCCCGCGATGTCGTACGCGAGGAGGCTCAGGGCGACGGTCGCCAGTCCCGTACCGACCAGGGCGAAGACCTGGGCCGTGAACAGGCGGCGGTAGGTGCGGTTCCGCAGTACGTAGAGCATCGGGCCCGTCCCGGTCGGCGGCATGGGGAGACCACACCAGCATAACCAAGATGTGCATACGTGTGCACATATTGATTGCAGAGCCAGCGGACGGCGGCCGGGGGAGCGGTCAGTCGTGGGGCAGTAGGGAGCCGAGCTGGTGGTCGGCGACGTTCAGGGCCTCCTCCACCAGCCGTCGCAGGTGCCCGTGCCGCAGGGCGTAGACGACCCTGCGGCCGTCCTTGCGGGTGGTGACCAGCCCGGCCAGCCGGAGCTTGGCGAGGTGCTGACTGACGGACGGGCGGGCGGCGCCGCACGCTTCGGTGAGAGTCGTGACGTCGGCCTCGCCCCGGCCGAGCTCGTCCAGCAGCGCGAGACGGGTGGCATCCGCGAGCAGAGCCAGGACCGATACGGCTGTGGCCAGCCGTTCCGTCTGCTCCTGCGAAGGGTGTGCATCTGCCACGTGCGTGCTTGCGCTCATGCGCACATATTAGGGCGGCCCGATGTGAATGACCGCAGTCGTGGGTGGCCCTCTTGTGCGCGCGGAACCCCCTACCGCTCTTCGGCCCGCCCTCGTCAGTGATCCAGTTCGCGCTGGACTCGTCGTGACGGCCGGAAGGCGTACAGGTCGAGGATGTCGGGCTCCTCGGCGAGGCCGGGGCCTCCGGCCCGGACCCACGCGGTGATCTCGGAGACGGCATCGGGGTCGTTGACCTCACCGAGCCAGACCGGCCGACCGCCGGCCTCGCGGCCCTCGGCGGAGGGCTGGACGACGATGACGCTTGCGCGCTCACAGGCGTCCAGGCAGTCGGTGCGCCGGACCATGGCGATGCCGGCCAAGGAGCCCCGCAGATCCGCGAGCTGGTCCGCGTGGTCCAGGTGTGCGACCTTCGGGGTGCCGCAGCAGCAGCCGCGGCAGACGGTGATGGTCGGGCGGGCCGACTCCGGCTCGCGAACGGCTTTGGCGGGGCGGCGGCTCATCGAGTACTCCGGTCCGGGTCGGCGGCGCGGCGCCAAGCCGCCTCGCGCAGCAGACGCAGGCCGTTGAGGCCCACGATGACGGTCGATCCCTCGTGCCCGAGCACGCCCAGGGGCAGCGGCAGATGTCCCACGAGGTCCCAGACCACCAGACCGGAGATGAACACGCCGGCGATCACCAGGTTCTGCACGACGAGACGGCGGGCGGCGCGGGACAGGGCGATCACGGTCGGGACGGTCGCGAGTTCGTCGCGGACGATGACCGCGTCGGCCGTCTCCAGGGCGAGGTCGGATCCGGCGCGGCCCATGGCGAGCCCGGTGTGGGCGGCGGCCAGCGCCGGGGCGTCGTTGACGCCGTCGCCGACAATCATCACCTTGAGGCCTGCCGCCTCCTGCTCCCGGACGGCGGCGACCTTGTCCTCGGGCAGCAGGGCGGCGCGTACGTCGGGGATGCCGACCTCGTCGGCCAGACGGGAGGCGGCCCGGGGGTTGTCCCCGGTCAACAACATGGGCGCCGTAGCGGTCAGGCGGGTGAGCGAGGCGACGGTCGCGGCGGCATCCGCCCGCAGCCGGTCCGAGATGCCCAGCACGCCGACCGGGGAGCCGTCCCGTACGACGAGAACCGCGGTCCGGCCGCCGTCCTCCAACTCCTCGACGAGTAGGCCGGCGAGGGTCGGCAGCTCTCCGTGAGATCCATCGAGGAGTCGGGACGGTGCGCCGATCTCGACCTTCCTGCCGCCGACGGTGGCCGTGACCCCGATCCCGGGGGTGGAGGTGAAGTCTTCCGCGGTGGCGATCCGAAGGCTTCGTTCGCGGCCGGCTTCGACGATGGCCCGCGCGAGCGGGTGTTCGCTGGGGTGCTCGGCAGCCGCCGCGAGCGCGAGCACGTCGTCCTCGTCCATGCCGCTGCCGGGCAGTGCGCGCACCACCCTTACCTGCGGGGTGCCCACGGTCAGTGTGCCGGTCTTGTCGAGGGCGACCATGTCCACCTGGCCCAGCCGCTCTATGACCACCGCCGACTTCACCAGCACGCCGTGACGCCCGGCGTTCGCGATGGCGGACAGTAGCGGCGGCATGGTGGCCAGGACCACCGCACAAGGCGAGGCCACGATCATGAACGTCATGGCTCGCAGCAGCGAGTCGGTCAGCCCTGCACCGAACAGCAGCGGAACCCCGAACACCGCCAGCGTGGCCGCCACGATGCCGACCGAGTACCGCTGCTCGACCTTCTCGATGAACAGCTGCGTGGGCGCCTTTGTCTCGGAGGCTTCGGCGACCATCGCCACGATGCGCGCGATGACGGACTCCGAGGCGCCGCGCTCGACCCGCACGCGCAGCGCCCCCGTGCCGTTGACCGTACCGGCGAAAACCTCGTCGCCCGCCCGCTTCCCGACCGGCAGTGGCTCGCCGGTGATGGTGGCCTGGTCGACCTCGCTGGCCCCCTCCAGCACCTGCCCGTCGGCGCCGATCCGCTCGCCGGGGCGGACGAGGATCGTGTCGCCGACCCTCAGGCCCTCGGTGGCGACGGCTTCCTCGCCGCCGACCTCGCGCAGCCGGGTGGCCGTGGCGGGGGCGAGGTCGAGCAGACCGCGTACGGAATCCTGGGTGCGGGCCGTGGCGAGCGCCTCCAGGGCGCCGGAGGTGGCGAAGATGACGATCAGTAGCGCGCCGTCCATCACCTGACCGATCGATGCCGCCCCGATGGCGGCCGCGATCATCAGCAGGTCGACATCGAGCGTCTTGTCCTTGAGCGCCTGAAGTCCGGCCCACGCCGGTTCCCACCCGCCCGCGAGGTAGGCGAGCGCGTACAGGGGCCCCCACGCCCAGGCGGGTGCCCCGGCCAGCTGGAGGGGCAGGGCGAGCAGGAACAGTGCCAGCGCGGCACCAGCCCAGCGGGCTTCCGCCAACGCGAACACCCGCGTCTTGCGCACCGGCTGCCGCTCCGGAGCTGCAGCCGGTGCGCGGTCGGACGGCGTGGTCAGGAGGGAAGGCATGACGAAGAACCCTTCACGGGCAGGGGGCGGCTACTTCTCACCGTACAGGAATGAATGAACATGTCTTCATGTGTCTTCGGTAGGATGGCCCCATGGGTCACGGAGTCGACGACAAGAACACCGCGTCAGCTCGCGAGCGCCTGGACGCAGCGGGGGCCGGGGACGTCGCGGCCACGCTCCAGGCACTGGCGACCCCGTCGCGTCTCTACATCCTGGCTCGCCTACAGGAGGGCCCCTGCTCGGTGGGCGACCTCGCCGAGGCGGTCGGCATGGAGCAGTCGGCCTGCTCCCACCAGCTGCGCCTCCTGCGCAACCTCGGCCTGGTCACCGGAGAGCGCCGAGGCCGGTCCATCGTGTACGCCCTCTACGACCACCACGTCGCCGAACTCCTCGACCAAGCCCTGTTCCACGTCGAGCACCTGCGGCTCGGTATCCGCGACGCCCCCGCCGTCGAGGCGCTGCAGTAAGCAGGGTCGTTGGCCCGGTGGCTGCCCACCCAGCCGGTGATGTGGCCGAAGGAGGGGAGCGGCGTGATGGATATGGTCGGCATGGCCGCCGCCCTCGTCGCCACGCACGCCACCGCCGTCGGTTCGCTCGATTTGCCGGCACCGGTCCAGCTGGTGGCCGCAGTGGTGGCCGGGTTCGGTATCGGCCTCGTCGCCGCGATCATGGGCGTCGCGGGCGGTTAGCTCCTGATCCCCACGATCGTGCTGCTGTACGGAGCCGACATCAAGCCGGCGGGAAGTCTGTCCCTGCTGGTCTCCCTGCCCACCATGCTCGTCGCCTTCGCCCGCTACAGCCGCGACGGCAGCTTCGCCGTCGTCGGCGCCAACCTGTGTTTCGCCGCGCTCATGGCCACAGGCTCGATTTCCGGAGTTCTCCTCGGCGGACTCTCCTTGAGGTGATCCCCGGCCTCGTCCTCATCCCCGCACTCGCGATCATCCTCCTGGTCTCTGCGGTCAAGGTCACCGGCCACCGCTGATCGGATGAGATGCGTATGTCGGCCGGGGTGTGGCGGTTCGCCGGGTCGCTGGGCATCTGAACATCCACTAGTCTTGACTTTGTGTGCACGATTGGTCGCAGAGTGTTGACGGCGCTGGTGATGGCGCTGCTGACCGTTGCCTTCTGCACGGCGGCCGGGTCCCCCGCACACGTACACACCCTGTCTGGGGCCGAGGCTTCCGCCTTCGTCGTGGCCGAGCTGACCGGCGCCGCAGAGCTGTCCCACCCGGACGACCCGACCGCCCCGCACCAGCCGGGTGACCACTGCTCGCGTGAACGGACCGAGCCGTCCTGGACCGGGGCCGAGGGCCCGTTGCCCACTGGACGGGCGACCCTCGCCGGGGCCGATCCGGCACAGCCCCGTGACCCTTCCGGGCCCCATCTCGACATGGGCGGCGGACCGCCAGGTCTTGCCTGCACCAACACCCAGTCCTGCCTCTGTCTCTGGCGCATCTAGAAAACCGCCGAACGGACCGCCCTGACGCGGCGGTCCCTCACCCCCGCCTGCCCGTATGCCAAGGGTGCGGGTGAGTCGCCGCTGCCCGGCACCCGGCGCATCACGCACCAGAGAGCAGACCCATGCACGATTCCTTCACGGCCGTCGCGACATCCGACGGCGGCCACTCCCTCCAGGCCGCCGTCGGCAACACCCCGGTCGTCCGCGTCTCCGACCCCCTCACCCCCTCAGGACGAGGCTTCTGGGCCAAGCTCGAAGGCTTCAACCCCGGGGGTATCAAAGACCGCCCCGCGCTCCACATGGTGGCGCGGGCCCGCGCCCGGGGTGAACTGCGGCCCGGAGCCGAGATCATCGAGTCCACGAGCGGCACGCTCGGCCTGGGGCTCGCCCTCGCGGGACAGGTTTACGGACATCCCGTCACCGTCGTCACCGACCCAGGACTCGAGCCCGACGTGCAGCGCCTGCTGTGTGCCCAGGGTGCCCAGGTGGACATGGTGGAAACCGCGCACGCCAGCGGCGGCTGGCAGGAGGCCCGACGCCTGCGGGTGCGTGAACTCCTGGCCGAGCGCCCAGGATCCTGGTGCCCCGATCAGTACGCCAACCCCGACAACGTCGGTGCCTACGCGCCGCTCGCCCGGGAGCTCGTCGCCCAGCTCGGCCGGATCGACGTTCTGGTGGTCAGTGTCGGAACCGGAGGGCACTCCGCCGGCATCAGCCGGGTCCTGCGCGTGCACTCGCCCCGCCTCAAGGTCATCGGGGTGGACTCCACCGGCTCCACGATCTTCGGCCAGCCCGCGCGGCAGCGGCTGATGCGCGGCCTCGGCAGCAGCATCCACCCCCGCAACGTGGCCTACGGCCAGTTCAGCGAGGTCCACTGGGTGGCCCCCGGCGAGGCCGTCTGGGCGTGCCGCAGGCTCACGCGCTCCCACTACGTATCCGGCGGTTGGAGTGTCGGGGCGGTCGCGCTCGTGGCCGCCTGGGCCGCCCGTACCCACTCCGCGGACACCCGGATCGCGGCCGTCTTCCCGGACGGCCCCCACCGCTACCTCTCCACCGTCTACAACGACGACTACTGCCGTCGGCACGACCTCCTGGGCGTCGAACCGGCCGACGACCCCCTGGCTATCACCCACCCCACCGAACTCGAAGCCGTCACGTGGACCCGCTGCCGACGCGTTCTCGACCCGCTGGCCGTGCTCGGAGCGGAGGCCCGCCGATGAGCGCGGCCGTTCTCAGGCAGGTCCGCAGCTACGACCGCAGCGTTCAGCTGCTGCTGCTCAACCAGTTCACGATCAACCTGGGCTTCTACATGCTGATGCCGTACCTGGCGCAGCACCTGTCCGGGGACCTGGTCCTGTCCGCGTGGGTGATCGGGCTGATCCTGGGCGTACGCAACTTCAGCCAGCAGGGCATGTTTCTCCTCGGCGGCACCCTCGCCGACCGCTTCGGCTACAAGCCGCTCATCGTCGCCGGCTGCACCCTCCGTACGATCGGTTTCGCCGCGCTCGGCCTCGTCGACTCGTTGCCCGGCCTGCTGGCCGCATCCGCGGCCACAGGCTTCGCGGGAGCCCTCTTCAACCCGGCCGTGCGCGCCTACCTGGCCCGCGACGCCGGTGAACGGCGCATTGAGGCGTTCGCCCTGTTCAACGTCTTCTACCAGGCCGGGATCCTGGCCGGCCCGCTCATCGGGCTCGCCCTCACGCAGGTCGACTTCTCCCTGACCTGTCTCGTCTCGGCAGGTGTCTTCGCGGTTCTGACCGTCGTGCAACTGCGCTCCCTGCCGCAGGCGCGTGGCACCGACACCGGCCCGAGCGAGAGCGTCCTGCGCCAGTGGCGCACGGTCGTCGCCAACCGGCCGTTCCTGTACTTCGCCGCCGCGATGACCGGCTCGTACGTCCTGTCCTTCCAGGTCTACCTGGCCCTGCCGCTCGCCCTGCGCGAGTCCGCCCCGCCCGGCATCGCCACGACGGCCGCCACCAGCGCCCTCTTCGCGGTCTCCGGCCTGGCCACGATCTTCGGCCAGACCCGCATCACGGCCTGGTGCAAGGAGCGGTGGTCCTCCAGTCGTTCCCTCACGGTCGGGCTGGTCGTGATGGGGGCCGGGTTCCTGCCCATGCTCATCCCCGTACCGGAATCCGGCATCGGCCGCCTCGCCGGCGGCACCCTGCCCGCGGTACTCAGCGGACTGCTCCTCGCCCTGGCGACGATGATCGTCTATCCCTTCGAGATGGACACCATCGTCGCCCTCGCCGACAACCGGCTCGTGGCCACCCACTACGGCCTCTACAACACCATCTGCGGCATCGGGATCACCGCCGGAAACCTCCTCACCGGTGCCGCCCTCGACGCCGCCCGCCGCGCCGGAGTCCCGGCCCTGCCCTGGCTCTTCCTCACCGCCCTCGGCGTTGCCTGCGCCCTGTCCGTACGGGGCCTGGGGCACCGTACGAAGATCGCCGGCGCAGGCAGCGCCGAAGCGCGGCGCGAGCAGCGAGGCGCATCGAGCCCGCTGTGAGGTACACCCCCAGGGACCGATGCGCGCATCGGCCCCTGGGGGTGGCTGAGATCAGACCTTCAGGTCTGACTGGATCGCGCGACGCTCCCCGACCGGTGCGGACTATGCCGGAGCGTAGAGCGTGGCAAGCGGCTCGGGGCCGGCGTACCGGCGGCACGAACACTGCCGGCTCTCTTCTGAGGCAGGGTCCGCGGTCGGCACGGACGCGTAGCACAGCGCGTCCCGTGCGTCGTGGCAAGCAAGGTGGTGGGCACAGCCGCATATGCGTTTCCGGCCCGCTGAGGGCCCGCGCCTTCGCCTCACGCCGCCCGCTCGTCGCCTTCTTCAGCTCTGTGTCGGAGCGAGGTCAGTCTCGGGAGGAGCCGAACAGGATCCCGTACGCGACGAGCAGGACGAGGGGGTCCTTCGATGGCCGCGGCCCATGTGGTGAGGTCGAAGAAGTGCCGTTCGATCGGCCTGTCGAGTAGCACTTCGGACAGTCAGCCGTCGATCAGCGCCCCGACGATGCCGATGGCCGTGGTGCCGGCGACGCCGCCGGGGTCGCGACCGGGCATGAGGAGCGTGGCCAAGGTTCCCGCGAGGAGACCGAGGGTGATCCAGCTGATGATGCCCATCGTGGTGGCTGCTTGCGTACGGGTCTCAAAGGGGGTCAGTGCTGCGTGGTGCCGGGCGTGTCCTGGCCGGTGTGGGTCACGGTGCCCTTGATGACGGGCGAGTCGGGCGGGGTGCCAGGCTGCGCGACGGGCGCTTCGGAGGTTCCGGAGTCGCCCTTCATGGCCCGGGCTTCGCTCTTGAGGATTCGGGCCGACTTGCCCATGGACCGGGCGAGCTCCGGGAGCTTCTTGGCGCCGAAGACCAGGACGATGATGATCAGGATGATGGCGATCTCGCTGATGCCGAACACGGTGCGTCTCTCCTGGATGGCGGCCGACGTGGCCTGCTGTTTTGCGCGGGTGGAGGGTGTGTCGGCGGGGCGTGGACCACGGCGGTCCGTGGTGCCTCGGCGGCTGAGGTTCTACAGGTGTCCGGCGATCTTCGGGAGCAGGTCTTCGAAGGTTCGGCCGTTGGCCGGCTCTCCGATGGCGGACATGCGCCAGGTTCCGCTCGTGCGGTCGACCTTGGCCATGATCTGAGCCGTGTGCTTGCCGCCGCCAGAGAGCGTGTAGCGGGCCAGTTCCTCGCCGGTGCTCTCGTCCACGAGGCGGCAGAAGGCGTTGTCGACCTCTGTAAACGTCTGGCCTGTGAAGGAGTTGACGGTGAAGACCACTTGGTCGACGTGGACGGGTACGTGCTGGAGGTCGACGAGGATCGATTCGTCGTCGCCGCCCCGGCCCGCCCCGCCGGTGAGGTTGTCGCCCGTGTGCCGGACGGAGCCGTCGTTGCTCACGAGGTGCTGGAAGAACACGACGTCGATCACCTCCGTGCCGGCGAAGAGAACGGCCGAGGCGTCGAGGTCGACCTCGCGGGCGGTCAGCCGGCCGAAGAGACCCCGGCGCTGCGCTGCTTTCCAGCCCAAGCCCATGCGCACGACCCGGATCGGTCTGTTGCTGGCCTTGTCCAGGATGATCTCCTGGCCCTTGCTCAGGTTGATGCTCACGGCCTTCTCCTGGTGTTCGGATCGTTGAGGCGTCCTGTGAGGTGCCGCCGCGGCGCCTGAATCTACATGACTGTAGTAGCAGGTCAAGGGTGTCGTGCCGGGTCGTGGTGAAGGTGCTGTGTGGGCCTCGGGCAGGCGGTCGCCGCATGGCGACCGCCTGCCCGAAGGGTGAGGGCGTGGAGCTTCAGACGCCGACGCCGTAGTCGGCGGCGATGCCCGACAGGCCCGAGGCGTAACCCTGGCCGACGGCGCGGAACTTCCACTCCTCGCCGCTGCGGTAGAGCTCGCCGAAGACCATGGCGGTCTCGGTCGAGGCGTCCTCCGACAGGTCGTAGCGGGCGAGCTCGGCGCCGCCAGCCTGGTTCACGACGCGGATGAAGGCGTTGCGGACCTGACCGAAGCTCTGGCCGCGGTTCTCGGCGTCATGGATGGAGGCAGGAAAGACGATCTTCGTGATGTCCGTCGGCACCGTGGCGAGATTGACCTTGATGGCTTCGTCGTCGCCCTCACCCTCGCCGGTGAGGTTGTCGCCGGTGTGCTCGACCGAGCCGTCCGGGCTCTTCAGGTTGTTGTAGAACACGAAGTGCTGGTCGGAGGGGACCTTGCTCGAGTCCCCGACGAGAAGAGCGCTCGCGTCCAAGTCGTAGTCCGTGCCGGTGGTCGTGCGGACGTCCCAGCCCAGTCCGACCAGTACGGCGGTCAGGCCCGGCGCCTCCTTGCTCAGAGAGACATTGCCGCCCTTGCTGAGGCTCACACCCATGTCGACGTTCCTTCCGTGTGTCGGACCCCCGGCGTGGACGGCCGAGGTGCTTTGTCGTGCAGTCCGGAAATCTACATGAGTGTAGAAGTAGAGTGTGCGGTGAAATGCGCTGACACGGCTGGGTGTTGGCGATGTGGCGGGTGACCGTTGGGGGGCCCATGTCGGGTGAGGACTCGGTGAGCTGGGAGTCGGCGGTGCTGGTCGGTGGACCCGCCGAGGGTGTGCGTGTCCGGGTGGTCGGCCGACCGCCGGTGTTGCAGGTGACCTTCCCGTGCGAACTGGAGGCTGCCGCGGATGCCGTAAGGGTGGACGCCCTATACGTGTACCGCCGAGATGTGCGGCAGCCCGCCGACGGGGAGGAGCTGACGTACGGCTTCGACGGAGCCAGTCCCTGAGGGCGCTTCCAGTCGGAGAGGCGTGCGGCTCGTGAGCTCAGCCCTGTGGGAGGGCTGAGCCGGGTATCACTCCCTTGGAGACCTGCTCGATCATGAGCTGCACGACGGCCAGCACGTCGCGATCGCTCACGGAGTAGACGTTCCGACGTCCCTCCCGTCGGGCCCGGACGAGGCCGGCGGATCGGAGCTGGGCCAAGTGCTGGCTGACGGTGGGTAGCGCACGTCCCACGCGCGCGCCGAGGTCGGACACATCGCTGTCCCCTTCCGCCAGGACCCACATGATATGCAGCCGGGGGGAGGAGGCGAGCAGGGCGAACGCCGCGGCGGCATGGGTGAACACCTCGTCGGAAGGATTCCCGGACGGCTCGCTGCGGGCTGATTCGGCCGCCCCGTTGCTCATCGGACACTCTCTCTGTCGATCGGACACAGGTCTGCGAAGCCGGAGCTGCGTTGTTCCATCTCGTGTGCTGTGTGTCGCGCGGTCACAGGATCAACCGAACAAGCCGGAATAGTCGCTGCCGACCGTCAGCGTGATCACCCGGGGAGCCGCGCTGGTGTTCGTCTCGGGACTGACGGATGTCTTGAGCTGGGATGCGAGGGTCTCGGCGTGCACTGCAAGGCCGGTCGGTGGATGGGTCACACGGGTGAGTTCTGCGAACCGCGGTGCGTTTCCGGTACCTGTCACGGTGTAACCGGCCGAGCGAAGTTGGCAGGCGACGGCCGCGGCCATGCCCGGCCTCCCCGTTCCGTTCAGGACCAGAACCTGCACGCTACCTGCGGCGACGGACGGTGCGGACGCGAGCTTGGCCTTGCTGATCTCCTCGTCCCTGGCCAGGGCGCTGAAGAGGTCGTGCGTCTGCGGGTACTGCCAGGAGATGTTGGCCTTGTCGGTGGGGATGTCGACTTCCCGCGGGTAGTTGGGCACGGTGACGAAGGTGAGCCGGTCCTCGGGGATGTCCCGGATCTTGGACGCCAGCCCGTAGAGCGGCCGGATCCCGGCGAGTGCCTTGTCCGTGGTGACGGACTTGGTCGCGGAGTCCAGGAAGCCGTACACGTCGCCCGGGCTGGTCAGCTTCTGTTGGGCCTTGGTCACGAGAGCTTGCATGAACTCTTGCTGCCGTCCGATGCGTCCGATGTCGGAGCCGTCCCCGACGCTGTATCGGGTGCGGACGTAGCCGAGGGCCTGCTCGTCTTTGACGACCTGGCACCCTGCGCCGAGGTCGAGGTGTGCTTTGACGTCGTGGATCGCCTTCGGGCGGCAGACTTCGACGCCGCCGAGGGCGTTGACCATGCCCTTGAAGCCCTGGAAGTCGAGCGTGATGAAGTGGTCCATACGCAGGCCGGTGTTGTGTTCGATGGCCTTGATCGTGCAGGCGGCTGCGCTGCCCACGTCGCCCCTGGCGCCACCGACGGCGAACGCCGAGTTGATCTTGAAATGGCGCGGGGCGGACTGGCTCCCGTCTCCACGGTCGCAGGCCGGCACCTCCACCCAGGAATCCCTTGGGAGCGAGACGACGGCTCCCCACTTCCGATTGGCGGCAATGTGCAGCACCATCAGCGTGTCCGACTGCATGGTGGCCAGGTCCTTGCCATATTTGGCATTGGCTCCATCGCGGCTGTCCGATCCGACCAGGAGGATGTTCTTGGCGCCCGGGCTCAGGCTGGCCGGACGGTCGCCGCCGAGCATGTCGTCGACGTCGGAAGCGCTGATGTTGCCGTCCAGTCGCTGATAGAGCCAGCCGCTGGCGCCCCCTGCGAGCAGCACGAGGCCGGCCAGGATCCCCATGAACCACAAGGTCACGCGCCCCCGCCCGGTCAGCCGAGGCTTCTGATGTCGCCGATTGCCAGGCACCGGCTTGCGGCGCGAGCGCGTCGCGCAAGGCTCCCCGCCCACTGACTGCCGCCTTCCCTCCGCTGGCCCGTGGGCCTGTCATCGCCGTACGCCCCCGTGCCGACCGATGACGCAGGAGTCAAGAATCTACAACGATGTAGAACCTTGGTGGTAGCGGGGGGCACGGCGGGAGAGGCACCGGGCTGCGTGCTGCCGCACGCCCCGGCGCACGATGCGTTCGAGTGTGACGCTGGGCGGTTCTTGAGGTTAGTACGATGGACCCCACTTCGCGTGGAATCCGCGATCCCTGGACGGGAGGCTTGAGCATGACAGCCCGGCACAGCATGGGGGGCGCACTTTCCCCGCGACGAGGTCAGGGTGAGCTGGAGGCTCACGTCCTTGCCGTACTTGGTACTGCCCCGGGACCGGTGACCGCGTCCTGGGTGCAGGAGCGTCTCCCGGGAACTCTCGCCTACACCACGGTCATCACGATCCTGACCCGCCTGCACGCCAAGGGTGCAGTCGCCCGCGAACGTTCCGGCCGTTCCTTCGAGTGGGTTCAGGTGGCCGACGAAGCTGGGCTCGCCGCGCTGCGGATGCGCAAGGTCCTGGACGCCGAGGCGGACCGGGAGGCGGTGCTGACCAGCTTCGTCACCTCGCTCTCTCCGGGCGACGAGCAACTGCTGCGGGGCCTTCTCGCACAGGCTGATCAGGAAGGGGACGGCTGAACTCCCATGGGAGTCTTCGTCTTCCTGCCCCTCGTGCTGCCGTTCACGGCGTGGCCCATCGCGCGGCTGGCCGAGCACCACCTTCATCCGCGGACGGCAACCTGGCTGCTGTCCGCCATCGCCGCCGTGCTCGCGGTGTGCAGCACCCTCTGCCTGGCCCTTCTGATGGTGGTCGGCACCGCCCAGCTCCCCGGAAACCCGCTGCCCGACGGCTGGTCCGATCCGGAGGTACGGGATGCGGTGCCCTACGACGAAGTCGCGGGAAGAGTCGCCATCCCCGCCCTCCTGGCCGTTCTCGCCAGCTGCGCGGGCATCACCTGGCGCCACTTCCGCGTGAGACGTGAAGCCCTGCGCGCCCTCGCCGGGCTGCCCGACCGCAGTGTGGCCGTACTGCCCGACGACATGGCGTACGCCTACGCGCTCCCCGGAAGCCGGGACCGCATCGTGGTGACCGCCGGGATGCTCGCAGAACTCGACGGCCCCGAGCGCCGGGCCCTGTTCGCTCACGAACGAGCGCACCTGGCCTTGCGTCACCACCGCTTCCTGCTGGCCACGCAGCTGGCGGCGCGGGCCAACCCGTTCCTTCGCCCCCTGTGTACCTCGGTCGCCTACACGACCGAGCGGTGGGCCGACGAGGAGGCTGCGGCTGCGACGGGAAGTCGCCAGACCGTCGCCCGGGCCGTGGCCAAGGCTGCGTTGGTGACCCAGGGTGCCCCGTCAGTGACGCTCGCCCACTTCGCCGTGGGTCCTGTGCCGCGCCGGGTGGCTGCTCTCCTTGCTCCCGCCCCTGCCGCCCTGCGCTGGCCGCCTGTATTCACTCCGGCCGGCCTCGCCGCGTGGGGTGCCACGGCCGGCGCCGCGGCCTCCGCCCTGTCGTCTGCGAACGCCGCGTTCACCTTGTTCTTCATCCTGAAGGCGGCGACACCGTTGTAGGGGAGTGGCCGGTCCCCGACCCCGTGGGGGCCGGGGAGCAGGATCAGGCGCGGGCCTTGACCCGTTCGAAGGCTGCCACGCCCACGGCGGCCAGCCCGATCTGAATGGCCCACTCGATCCAGTCGATGCCCTTGGTGTCCGCGACGCCCAGGGCGGCGGCGATGACGGTGCCGACCAGTGCCGCCGCGATGCCGATCGCGATGGTCCACAGGAATCCGATGCGCTGACGGCCCGGCAGAACCAGTCGCCCCAGGACACCGATGATGATTCCGATGAAGATCGCGCTGATGAGCCCGGAGATTTCCACTCCCGCTCCCTTCTGACTCGTTGTCTGGTGCTAGAGGTCGAACTCGTGAGGAGGTAGGTCGAGGGTGTAGCAGGCCTCCCGGACGACGGCTTGCTCGGTCTTGTCGAAGTCGCCGTCCGCGCCACCGATGACGATGCCGATCTGGATGACCGCGCGCGCTTCGGCCGGCTTCTTCTTCGCCTTGGCGATCTCCTGGAGCACGGCGACCTTGCCGAAGTCGAAGTCGGCAGTCAGCTTGTTGAGGTTCTCGTCGAAGCGACGCTGGAGATCGGTGGCGTCGAAGTTCTGAAGCACCTCATTGGTGGAGATCAGCTGTGCCACCCGGCGCCGCTCGGACGGGTCGATCGTGCCGTCCGCTGCGGCGACCAGGGCACACATCGCCATGCTCGCGTCACGGAACGCGCCGCTCTTGAGGTCGTTCTTCTTCGCAACCAGCTGCGTCTGCATCGTCGATGCGGACTCCTTGATCCGGTCCCACAGGGCCATGCCAACTCCGTATTCGTCGGGTGCTGGTCCGGAATTCGCTACGGATCCGGACCATCAATTTCTACAACGTTGTAGAAGTTACCAGCAGGGGTGCCCCGACGGAGTCTGCTCCCGCTGCCCGCCCCTTTTCCGGCGCGAAGCGATGTCCACGGTGTGACGATCGGCCGCCGGAGTGCTCAGGCGGCGTCGGCGAGTGCGGCCAACTCGCGGCGCTCCGGTCCGGCATCGGCAACAGGGCCGAGTGGCTGCCCTGGCGGCAACCACTCGGCCCGAGTCACTCGGAGGCCCAACAATCCCCGGATGGAGTTCGGGGGAGGGGAGGTTAGTCCTCGTCCCCGCCGTCGTTCTCATCGTCTTCGAAGAAGTCGCCTACCTCGTCGATCACTTCGGCGGCCACCAGGCCGCCGACGACGCCGACGGCAAGGCCTGCCGCGCCGGCGGCGACGACCGTTCCCATGCCGGGTCCGGAGCGGTGCCCGTGGCCCTCACCGTGATGACCGCCGTGACCCTTGTCGGCGTACGGGGCGCTGTGTCCATAGGAGCCGTGCGAGGCGTAGGCGGCCCGGTGCTCCACGAGCTGCCGAATCCAGACGTCAACCTCAGCGTTCCAGTTCCGATGCGGCACATCCGCGTGGCTGATGGTGTACCGGCTGACCGCGTCGTGTCCCTCGGAGAAGAAGCCGCCGCGCTTGTCGGCCTCGATGACGACTTCCATGCCTGCCGGATTGGCGAGGAACGTCACCTCGATCTCTTTGACCTGGTGTGCGTACGCGGGAGCCGGTGTGAGTTCGATCTCCTGGTAGAAGGGCAGTTGCTGGCCGGTGCCGCGGATGTGGCCGTACTCCAAGTCGGCGGACTTGAAGCCGAAGCCGAGCTGGCCGAGGGCTTCCAGAACGGCTTCTTGCGCGGGAAGTGGACGGACGACTAGGGGGTCGAGGTCGCCCTTGTCCTTGGCTCCAGCAACCCCGAGCTCGGTGCGGACACCCAGGACGATGCCCAGCGGCTGGCCGTACAGCTCGGTGATGGGGGTCTCCCAGGGTAGCGTGACCGCGAAGGGGATGGCGCGGTGCTCGCCCTCGGCGAGACGGAAGCCGCCTCCGACGGTGAAGCGCTCGAAGGCGACCGAGCCCTCGGACTCGCCGTGTTCGTGCTCCGCCTCGACCCGGGCGATCAGCTCAAGGGTGATGTGGTCGATCGTGAAGTCGGCGTTGCCCCCCTTGAGGTGCACCTGGCCGCTGAGGGTGCTGCCCGGAACGGCAGCGATCGGGTCCAGGACCGTGTCCACGGCTGGGCCGCCCACGCCGAGCGAACCGAGCAGTCTCTTGAACACCATGGTGGCGTTCACTCCTTCTGATTGTGCGTGTGGTTCCAAATGGGCGGGGCGGTACGGCCGAGTCGTACCGCCCCGCAGGTCATGGCTACTTGACCGAGCTGTGCAGCGCCGCCAGTGCCTGTGCCCAGTAGGCGTACTTCAGGTCGATCGGGGCCACAGCGGTCCCTCCACAAGTCAACATCGGCAGGCGATAGCGCAGGCGTGCAGAGCCGCCGGCGCGACATCGCAGCCGCGACGGTATCCGGACACCCCTCGCCTTTTCTACACAGCTGTAGAAGCATAGGGGTAGTTAGGGTGGTGGTAGGCCGTATTCCGGCTGATTCCGGGAGGAAGGCCGGAAACCGCCCCCATGGAGGAAGAGGGGTGCCTGATGTGGCGCCTTTGCCTACCCTTTACGATTGTTGCGGGGACTCTCCCCGCCAGGCAACCCCTGCCGGGCCGTCGAACAGCGGTCCGCCGAGTGAAGAAGGAGCAGCAGACCCGCAATGGGTGAACCTCCCAGTCCACGCCGTGCCACGTCCTGCCCGCAGATGGTCGAGCCGGGAGCGGGGGTGGCACGGTGACCGAAGTCCTGCTGCTGCTTCTGGCCCTGGCGCTGACGCTGACGTGCGCGGTGTTCGTCGCGGCCGAGTTCTCGCTCACCACGGTGGAGCGCAGTGAGCTCGAACGCGCCGTCGAGGCGGGCGAGCGTGGCGCCGAAAGCGCCTTGAAGGCCGCCAAGCGCCTCACCTTCCAACTGTCCGGCGCCCAGCTGGGCATCACCGTGACCTCGCTGGTGATCGGCATGCTCGCCGAACCGTCCGTCTCCGCTCTCCTGCGCGGACCTCTGGAGGCCGTGGGCCTGCCGGCCGGGGCGGTGTCAACCACTGCGACCCTGCTCGGCGTCGCCCTGTCGACCGTCGTGCTCATGGTCGTCGGGGAGCTGGTGCCCAAGAACTGGGCGATCTCCCGACCGCTGGCCGTGGCCAAGGTCGTGGCCGGGCCGCAGCGCGGCTTCACGGCCGCCTTCGCGCCACTGATCCGGCACCTGAACAACACCGCCAACCGGCTCGTGCGCCGCTTCGGCCTGGAGCCCGCCGAGGAGCTGGCTTCGGCACGCACCCCCGAGGAGCTCGTTGCGCTGGCCCGGCACTCCGCCCGTGAAGGTGCGATAGAGGCCGACTCGGCCGAGCTGTTCGTCAAGACCCTGCACCTGGCCGACCTGACCGCGGAGAACGTCATGACGCCGCGCGTCGACGTCCAGGCCCTGGAGCTGCACGCGACCGCGGCCGACGCCGCGAACTTGACGCTGGCCACCGGCCTGTCCCGGTTCCCCGTCTACCGCGACAGCCTGGACGAGGTGGTCGGGACCATCCACGTCCGCGACGTCCTGGCCCTGGACGAGGACAAGCGCCCGGTGATCTCGGTTGCCGACCTGATGACCTCCGCCCTGATGGTGCCGCACTCCCTTCCCGTGGACACCCTCCTCGGCCGGCTGCGCACCTCACGCACCATGGCCGTGGTCATCGACGAGTACGGCGGCACCGCCGGCGTCGCCACCGTCGAGGACATCGTCGAGGAGGTCGTCGGCGAGGTCCGCGACGAGCACGACCCGATAGAGGTTCCCGATCTCATCGAGGCCCCGGAGCACGAGGGCCGCCGTGTATGGGAGGCCGACGGAAGCGTCCGGCTCGACGAGCTGGAAGAGATCGGCTTCGACGTTCCCGAGGGCCCCTACGAGACCCTCGCCGGGCTCATCGCCACGGAGTTGGAACGCATCCCCGCCGAGGGCGACTCCGTCGTCGTCGAAGGCTGGGAGCTGACCGTGTTGGACATAGACCACCACCGTGCCGACCGGGTGACGATCACCGCGCCCGCCGAACCCGCCACTACCGAGGAGCAGGGCCGATGACCGCGATCCAGCTGCTGATCGGCCTCCTCACCCTGATCACCAACGCCTTCTTCGTCGGCGCCGAGTTCGCCCTGATCTCCGTACGCCGCAGCCAGATCGAACCGGCGGCGGCCAAGGGCAACCTCCGGGCGAAGACCACCCTGTGGGGTCTCGAGAACATCTCCGCGATGATGGCCACCGCCCAGCTCGGAATCACCGTGTCCTCGCTGGTCCTGGGCGCGGTCGCCGAACCCGCGATCGCGCACCTGCTGGAACCCTCCTTCCACGCCATCGGCGTGCCGGAGGGGCTGATCCACCCGATCGCCTTCGTCATCGCGCTCACGGTGGCGACGTACCTGCACATGCTCGTCGGCGAAATGGTGCCGAAGAACATCGCGCTCGCCGCCCCGGCACCGACCGCGCTGCTGCTCGGCCCGCCGCTGGTCGCCCTGACGCGGGCGCTGCGCCCCTTCGTGTTCGGTATCAACGCCTTCGCCAACGCGCTGCTGCGCCTGTTGAAGGTCGAACCGAAGGACGAGGTCGGCTCGGTCTTCACCGACGACGAACTCGCCCGCCTGGTCAAGGACTCCAGTGCCGCAGGCCTCCTCGCCCCCGAGGGCGGGGAACGCCTCCAAGACGCCCTCGAACTCGGTAAGCGACCCGTTGGCGAGATCATGGCTCCCCTGGACCGCATCGTCACGGTCGGCCATGACATCACGCCCCGGGCTCTTGAGCGGACCGCGGCCCAGCACGGGTACTCCCGCCTTCCGGTCACCGGACCCGACGAGGAGATCCTGGGCTACCTGCACATCAAGGACGCCCTCGCCGCGCCCGACCGGACGGCGCCCTTCCCTCGCAGCGCCCTCCACCCGATCACCAAGGTCTCCCTCGACACCCCGCTGGACGACACGATGACCGCGATGCGGGCAGCGGGCACCCACCTGGCGGCCGTCACCGGGAACCAGGGCGCCGTGATCGGCTTCGTCACCATGGAGGACCTGCTCGAGGAACTCGTCGGCGCCGCCGCACACGACGGCGACGCCTGATCCTCCGCGGCCGGTGGCCGGCACCGTCCCCCACGGTGTCGGCCACCGGCTTCTTCGGTCAGCGGAGGGCGTGCGGGAAACTCACGTTCTGGAGCGTGAACTGGTTCTTCGCGTCGGTCAGGTTCTTGTTGAGGTACGGCGAGTAGGTCTGGACGCTGACCGTCTTCGCCGTAGGGTTGAACTCGAGGATCCGGAAGTAGCTGTTCGGGCCGAGCGTGCTGGGGTTCTGGTAGTCGGCCTGGATCTGGTGGACGGTGTTGCCGTTCACCCCCTTCTCCACGATCACCCCCTGGTTGACGTAATGGCCCGAGAACACCATCGCGACGTTCGGGTGCCGACTGACCATCTTGGTCCAGAGCTTCTGGCCGACGGAGTCCTTCGTCGTGCCGTTCTGGTAGGCGTGGGTCACGATCATGACCTGGCGGTCCGGGTGCTCGGTGATCACCCTGTTGCCCCAGGCGATCTCGTCGTCGGTGGGGGCGTACTTCAGCGCGAGGATCAGCCAGTTCGTGCCTCCGGCCGAGAACATGTGGAAGCTGTTGTCGTTCTGCCCGGCCGGGTAGGTGCCGCCGAACGACGGCAGGTTCGAGAAGCCGCTCCGCGGGAAGTTGCGGTTGAACGCCGCCGCGTCGCGCACCACGGCGGGGTTCTGGCCCTTGGGCATCGCGTCCATGTCGTGATTGCCCACCCCGAGGATGTACGGGGTCGTGCCGTTGAGCTGGCCGATCGCGCCGGTCGCGTTGGTCCACTGGTAGGGCTCGTCGGAGTCGTCGACGATGTCGCCCTCGTGGATCGCGTACTTGATGTTCCGGGCGATCGTGTTGTCCTTGATCCACTTCCCTTGGGCGTTGAATGCCTGCGGGAAGCTCTCCGCCGAGTACTGGGTATCGGGGAGGACCACGATGCTGAAGTTCTCCAACGCCTTTGCTCGCGGCGCGGACCGGTCGGCTGCTGTTGCGGGGAGCGCTACGAGGCTGACCGATAAGGCAGCCGCGACAACGCCGAGTACCCGTGCCCTGAAACGCGTCATCACCATCTCCGTAGACGTCGAACGGGCGGTCGCCTCACGGTGGCAAGTGCGTCCGGCCGCTCGGTGTCGAGCGGGAAGTCAGGGATGAACGGTTCACGGCGAGTCGGGGAGGGGCGCCCGATGGATGTCCGTCAGAGAGCGTGCCCGGAGCCGCGCCGGGCCGCGGTGTTCAGGAAGTGGTCGGCGTCCTTGGGCCCGGCGAGACGGCCGAGTTCGAGCCAGGAGCCGTCCGCGAAGCGCAGTCGGAAGGTCGCGAAGCCGCGCGGCTGGCCGGACTCCGCCTCGATGTGCGCCTCGTGCGAGGAGAACTCCGCTGTCAGTCGGAAGTCGGCGGCCTTGGTCGGGGACAGCCGCCGGCCGGGGGATGCGGCCAGGCAGATCCGGTCGCGGGTGAGCAGTACCAGACGCTTCGGGTTGGGGGAGCGCCCGTACCAGCCCAGCAGGAGCCGCCCCGCAGTCAAGTCCCAGTCACCATCGAAGATTTCAGGGGCCCGCCGATTGCTCATCGCAGCGGATGTTCCGGGGCCGCGACGCGAGGTCCGCTCCGGCGAGGTCCCCGCCCCAAGGTCTGAGTCGATCTTCTTGCTCAATTGGTCGAGCAGGAACATGGGGATGAAGACGAAGAAGAAGACCACCACGCCCACGTAGAACAGCCAGTGGTGTCCCGGTGAAAGCCTTCCCTTGCCTGCTGCCCTGTGGACCTCCTTCGGCGGCTTGGGAATGGTCCGGGGTATCTCGCACCAGACCAGGGCGACGGGCTCCTCGCCGAGGATCTTCTTTGCCCGCCGCCGTTGAACACTGCGCTTCGCCATATGGGGCATCCTAAAGCGGCAGCAGGAGGTCTTTGTGCCTGGTCGTCCCACCCCCATCCGTTACGGCTGATCAACCTGAGAGCCGATCGCGGAGCCTGCTCCATCAGTTGCGAAGAGTGAGCCACCCATCACCATCAACCCGATAGAATTGCAGTCGGACACTCGACGGGCCCCGAACCGGACCGGTTCCGACCTGCTGCAGGAGCCGCCAAACGCATGCCCGCCGCGTGCGAAGGGGAAGAAGACTCCAGTACACCGCGAGCGACCAGATGCAGAGCCCATCCACCCGCAGGGAATTGTCGATCTGCGAGGGCGAGGGCACTCGGACGTCCTCCTGTCTTACCCACAGAACGCGGTCGTCATCGTGGCCGGGCTTCCCGGCAGTGGGAAAAGCACCCTGCTGCATGCGTGGCAATCCGCCGCCACCGTCGTCGACCCGCGCGCCACCCGCACCACGTATCAGGCACTGATGCCCGCCTGGCTTCCCTACGTGGCGTATCAGCCCTGGGCGCGACTGAAGCACATGCGCTGGATACGCGCCGAAATACGCCGGGGGCACCCGCTGTTCGTCCACGACTGCGGAAGTAGGGCGTGGATGCGCCGGTGGCTGGCCCGAAACGCGGATCGAGCCGGACGACCCCTGCACATGGTCCTGCTCGACGTCGGGTCCCACGAGGCGCTCTCCGGGCAGCGCGCCCGACGACGTCTGACCTCACGTCGAGTCTTCGCCACCCACCAGAGAGGCCTGGCGAGGCTGCTCTCCGCAGTCGAAGGCAGCGGCCTGGCAGCGCCGGACGGCCTCACCTCCATAGTCCTGTTCGACCGCGCCTCGCGGGACGCCGGCCCCCGGGCGCAGTTCGACTGACACGGGACTGACTACGCTGCCGAGTGACCACGAGGCCTCCTGGGCCGCACGGCTCGGGAGACAGGACCAACGAATGTCCGGGGAATATGAGGAATAGCCCGATGAGGCTCTGCTTCCTGGTGGAGGAGCAGTACCGCCACGACGGCATGCCGAACGAGGTGATTCGCCGACTGGCCGCGTGGGGGCATCATGTGGATGTCGTGCGGCCGGGGGGATCGCTGCTGCGCATGTCCGGCCTGATGGACGCCGGAGCGTACGACGCCTGGGTCCTCAAGACCGTCTCCGGCGGTCCGGGGTTGACCCTGCTCGAGGCAGCAGCGGGGTTCGGGATGACCACCGTGAACGATGCCCGGTCGATCCGCGGGGTACGGGACAAGGCGCTGGCCGCCGCCATCGGGCGGAACCGAGGGCTGCCGCTGCCGCCGACGTACGCGGTGGCGCGCGCCGAACTGCTGAGGGAGGTACCGGCGGCTGAGTACCCGCTCGTCGTCAAGCCCGCGGACGGGAGTTCCGGGCGGGCGGTACACCTGGTGTCCTCGCCGGAGGGATTGGAGCAGCTGCTACCGCTCCTCGCGGGTGAGGGCTTGCTCGTAGCCCAGCCGTACGTCCCCAACTCGGGTACCGACCTCAAGGTGTACGCGGTCGGAGGGGAGCTCTTCGCGACCGAGCGCTGCTCCCCGCTGCACCCCGATCCGTCTGTGCGGGAGCGGCAGGTGCCGTTGTCGGCGGAAGTGGCGGCGATCGCCGCGCAGGTAGGGGCTGTCTACGGGCTCGACCTGTACGGGGTGGACGTGCTGCTGGGCCCGGAGGGGCCGGTGGTCGTCGACGTGAACGACTTCCCCAGCTTCCGGCAGGTGCCCGACGCGGCGGCGCGGGTGGCGCGCGCGGTATTGGAGCTGGCACGGGCGGGTGCTGCGCCGTCGCCGGAGTCCATCCCGTACGCCCTGCCCCCCGCCAGGACGATGCCGGCGACGGCTGAGGAGGAGAGCGCCGTGTGAGGCATGCGGAAGACGGGTGAGGCTGTGGTCGTTGGCTGGTCGAGACGAGGTGTGGGAGTTTCGTCGGCCTTCTGGCCGACCGGTACACGCAGGCGGACAGAGCGCCGCATAATGATCTGGTGACAGACGAGGGCGGCAGGGACCAAGACGGCGGCACCATCTCCGTCATCGCGATTCCGGTCGGGCTGGTGGCGGGCGTCGTGGTGGGTATGTTCCTGGGCAACGTGGCGCTGGGGCTCGCCATCGGGCTCTGCGCCGGTGGAGCGGTCGGCGCACTCGGCTCCGCCCGACGCCGGCAACGCGGCGAGGGCAGCCGGGACTGAAGTCGCTCTCGGAGGGGCCGCCTTGGCCAGGCTCACCAGGTGTATGCCACTGCCACCGCCCCACAGGCTGCAACCGCCGCTCCGGATACCGCTATTGCGATGACCAGACGGCGAGTGCTTTTGGGTAGGCGCTCTGGGAGGCTCACCTCTTGCGGGCGCTTGGGGTCGTAGATCACCTCGATCCGGCCGCCGACCCTGACCGGGGGGAAGACAAACGGACCCACCGTGTACTGGCGTGCCGGCCCGCTCTGAGGGGTGTACTCGAGCAGCAGCATCGAGCCCTGCGCGACCTGCCCGACGTTCACACAGACGGCGGAGGTCCGAACGCCGCGCTTCAACAGCGGGCTCGAGTGGAAGTACACACCCGCTGAGATGCCGAGAACCAGCAGGCCGATCAGCAACGACAGCACAATCAACGTGACCACGAACGTCGCCCCCCGACAGGTCGAAAGCCCTGATCATGACTCACTCCGGAAGGTGACACAAGGCATGTGCTCTCCGGGGACGATGCGCGACGGCCCCGGCACCCCCTTGGGGAGCCGGGGCCGTCGCAGCGATTACGTGCGCGATGGCGCATCCCTCAGCCGAGGGCAGGCGCCTGCTGCCGCGCGGCCGCGTCGGCGTCGACCGTGCTCGGGCTGAGCAGCCGCTGGGCCAAGACGCCGAAGACGATGGCGAACACCGTCCACAGCACGACCTGGACGCCCAGTGAGGCGATCCTGAACTCCCACAGCAGAGCAGCCGGGAAGCTGGCCTTGACCGCGTCATCGTTCGACGGCAGGAACGCGAACGCGACGGCCATCACGACGATGAACCCGCCGGCCGCCGTCAGCGTGGCGTCCCAGTTCCCCAGACGCGGCGCCAGCCGTCGGCCCGCGATCACGGCGCCGAGCCCGAGCAGCACGCTGAGGAGGATCATCAGGAAGAACAGCGTCGTCCGCTGCCCGATGGTGTCGGGGTTGCCGACGGCCGGTGGGGTGGCGGGGTACTTGAGGAACGGCACCAGGTAGACGGTGGTAAAGGCTGCCGCCGCGGTCAGCGCCGCCGTCGCGCGCGGGCTGAACTTGCCCACGCGTCCCAGAGCGAAGGAGAAAGCCAGGGAGGCGATGCCTCCGAGCGCCACGCCGTAGACGAGGACGCCGGTGGCCAGCCCGAACGTCGACTGGACCGGGCGGCTGACGAGCTCTTCCTCCTCATCCGCTTCGGCCGGAGCGGCAGCGCCGTGTCCGGCATGCGGGTTCTGGGCCGCGGGGGCCGCAGCGGCGGGGGCGTCCTGCGCAGCCTGAGCCTCCTCCACCGCAATGGAGTCCCTCACCGAGGGCTCACCCACCACATAGGCGATGCCGAAGGCGAACAGGCCTGCGATCAGGCCCGCGAGCATGCCGCGGACCAACAGACCTCTGACAGTAGAGGCGTACACGTGCGTTGCCTCTCAGTGGCAGGGGAAGCCGAGCAGATGACGACCGTCGTGGACCCACTCGTGGACACCGGCGCCGGAGAACACGGACGTGGCGCCCTGCTCGGCCCCGACGAAGTAGAGGGCGACGAGCATCAGGAGGCCGACGAAGACAGCCCAGGGGAGTACCGCGCGCACGGGCAGCGGAGCCGACTGAGAGCCGGAAGTGGTGGGAATGGCAGCGGAGACGACAGCCTCGGCCATGGTGGAACCTCCTCGGGGAACACGCGTCCCATACGGTGGTGCAGGACGACGGTCCTCGGGTCTGACTCGCTGCGGCGTCACCCCTTCGGGATGCCGACGCAGCACACAGTGGCGCGACCATGCCGGATTCACACCGGACTTCCGTCTCGCCGTCGTCGCTCTATGGAAATGTCGCCGTGAGGCTACCGTGTACCGGGCTCCGGGCCAAGAGCGTGAGTCGCTGATCACAACCCGCGTACCTCTGGCGCTCGCCCAAGGCGGGGCGGTGAGCAGTCAGTTGAGCGCGGACAGCGGGGTCGAGGCGAGGCCGAGGAGCGTGCAGACGCCGAGGGTGCGCAACACGCTCCAGCGCAGCTTGAAGATCATGACGAGGGCGGCGAGGGTGATTGCGAGCCCACTCAGGCGCGGGCTGTCGAGGTGGGGGAGTGCCAGGTGTACGGGTCCCCAGTCGATGGGGCTCGTCGTGGCGAAGAGCGTGTGCAGCGCGAAGTAGAGGCCGAGGTTGGCGATGACACCGACCACGGCCGCTGTGATTCCGCTCAGTGCGGCGGAGAGGGAGCGGTTTCCGCGCAGCCGCTCGATGTAGGGAGCGCCGAGGAAGATGAAGAGGAAGCAGGGGACGAAGGTGACCCATGTGGTCAGCAGGGCTTCGAGCACTCCGGCCACCCAGGGGTTGAGCGCGCCGGGGTCGCGGTAGGCGCCGAGGAAGGCCACGAATTGGACGACCATGATCAGCGGGCCGGGTGTCGTCTCCGCCAGCCCCAGTCCGCGGACCATCTCGCCCGCAGTCAGCCATCCGTAGGTCTGTACGGCTTGCTGGGCGACGTAGGCGAGTACGGCGTAGGCGCCGCCGAAGGTGACCAGGGCGGTGCCGGAGAAGAACAGGCCCTGCGCGGTGAAGACGCTTCCGGTGCCGGTCAGCGCTGCGACAGCGGCCATCGGAGCGGCCCAGAGGAACAAGCCCGCGAGCAGGATGCGTACCGTGCGCCTGCGGCCGGGCGATTCCTGGTGCAGGTCGTCATCGGCGATCAGCGGGGCGGGTCCGTCGTCAGCTGTATGCCCGGCCGCAGGCTTGAGGGCGTGGGGAGCGAACCTGCCCAGTACCCAGCCCGCCCAGCGCTGCGGCCGCGATGACCGCGGGAAACGGTACGGCGAAGGCGGCGAGCGCGGCGAAGGCGGCCACCGCCACTACGACCAGTGCGGGGTGGGTGAGTGAGCGGCGCCCCACTCGCCACACGGCTTGGGCGACGATGGCCACGACCGCCGGAGCCAGGCCGGCGAACAGCCCGGCGGCCGCCGTGGTGGTGCCCCAGCCGACGTACAGGACGGACAGCCCCAGCAACGCGAGGATGCCGGGCAGGACGAACAGGGTTCCGGCGGCCAGACCGCCCCGGGTGCCGTTGAGCAACCAGCCGATGTAGATGGCGAGCTGCTGTGCCTCGGGTCCCGGCAGCAGCATGCAGTAGTTGAGGGCGTGGTTGAACCGCTGCTGACCGATCCAGCGCTTCTCCTCCACCAGGGTGCGCTGCATCACGGCGATCTGGCCGGCCGGCCCGCCGAACGTCTGCAGCGAGATGGAGAACCAGGTCTTCAGTGCCTGTCGGAAGGGAACCAGGTCCCGCTCCCCTCCGGGAGTGGCTCCGGTTCGCGGTTTGAACCGGGGGTGCGGGGGCCGGTGGTGGTCACGAGCGGGATCTCCGTCCACGAGGAACCGTCGGAAAGCCGACGGAGTGAAGGCGCTGGAATGGCGTCGCCCGTCATTCGATGTAACCATGGTTGCATTGGATGTGGAAAGGGGGTCTCGGCGGCGGACGAACAGCCGGAACACCACGTGATCCTCCGGGCCGTGTACTGGATAGGCCCGAGTTCCTCGCTGCCGAAGGAGAGCCCCGATGTGCCCCCGTGAAACGACGGACCCGAGTCACCGCCGGGCGGACGGCGAAGGCTCCCGATGACCGGTGGAGCCGAGCCTGCGCGCTCCGTTTCCGGAGTGCAGGAGGAGTGGGTGCTTCTGTCCTACCGAGTCCCCAGGGAGCCCTCGACCCCACGCATCACCGTCTGGCGCAAACTCAAGCGCCTCGGCGTCGCTCAGATCGGGGACGGTCTGGTCGGGCTGCCGGCCGACGCCCGCACCCGCGAGCACCTGGAATGGGTCGCACAGGAGGTCCATGAGGCCGGCGGGAGCGCCACCGTCTGGCTCGCCCACCACGCCGACCCTGCGCAGGAGCACGAGCTGGCCCGGACGATGGCGGCGGCTCGCGCTGCCGAGTACGAGGCGGTCCTCGGGCAGGCGCAGGAGGCGCACGGTCTTGATGATGATCAGAGGCTCCGGGCCATGGGTAAACTCCGCGCCGAGCTGCGTCGCATCCATCGCCGCGATTACTTCCCCCCGCCCCAGCGCCAGGCCGCCGAAGCCGCCGTCGATGCCCTGCATCCCGACCGAACCAGTGAGGACTCCGCATGAAGTGGGCCACCCGTGCGGGTATCCACATCGACCGGGCTGCGTGCGCGTGGCTGATCCGACGCTTCATCGATCCGGAGGCCGAATTCGCCTTCGTCGCGGACGCAGCCGACGTCCCCGCGGGCGCCACCGCGTTCGACATGCGGGGTGTCGAGCTCGGTCACCACCAGGGCGACTGCAGTTTCGAGACCGTCCTTCGGCGCTACGAGCTCACCGACCCCATCCTGAAGCGCATTGCCGAGATCGTTCACGAGGCGGACATCGACGACGAGCGATTCGACGCTCCGGAGGCGCCCGGCATCGACGTCGTCCTGCGCGGCCTCTCCATGACCGGTGACGATGACCAGACCCTCGCCGTCGTCCTGCCCGTCTTCGACGGCCTGTACGAGTACTACCGACGGGCCAACAAGTTGGGCCGCGATCCGGCCTGACATCCAAGGGGGCCGCCGACCGATGTTCCGGCCGGTGGCCTCTGCGAGAGGAGCGAGTTGTGATCAGCTGGGGCCAGATCTTCTACGGGGCTGCTCTGTCGGCCGCTTTCGCCCTTGTCCTGCTCGCTTTGCCGCGCGGCCGCCGGCCCGTGGTCTTGGCCGTCGGCGCGCTGGCCGCGGCGGCTGGTCCCATCGCCTGGAACGCCATCCTGCGGGCGGCCCACGGAGACCAGTTCTTCACCGATGCCCCTGTGGCCGTCTTCCCAGTCAGCTGGCAGGATACCGGCTCGGGCGTCTTCGCCCTGGCCGTCACCGCCCTAGCCCTGGGGCTCGGCCCCTTGGCGGCGGAGCCCGCCCGGCGTACCAGCGTGTACGCACTGTTGGCAGGCGCGGCCGCCCTACTGGTGGATGTCTACCTCTACTGACCCGGGTCATCACCACGTCTCAGGGCCTCGGAGTGTTTGCAGTAGACGACCACTCTGCCCTCCGCGCCATGATCAAGCTAGGTGTTGAGCAGGCGGCTACTCGATTGCCGGTGAGGCAGATGATGACTCCACCGCTCTCACCTGCTCAAGGACGCGTTCCCGGACGCGGTGATCCTTAGATGGCAAGCATCCTGGCCTGTACGGGCCGCCGCTGGTGCAGCGCATGGAGCGACGTACCGAAGACAGTGGTTCTGGAACTGGATCGGGCGTTCCAACGAGGAGATCGTACAGGCGCGCAAGGACTGGATAGAGGGCACCGCTACGGCGAGTTACTGAGGATTTCAGGGTGGGGTCGGTGGGTTGATGGTCAGACCGGTGGCTGTGAGACAGCCGTCGATGAGGTCGGGTCGGAGCTGGATTCTGCGCAACTCGCGGCGGAGTGTGCGGTCGAGGTCGCCGGGGGTGTCGAAGGCGGTGTTGGCCGTAGCTCTGCGCACGAGCGACCAGACGGCTTCGACCGGGTTCAGGTCTGGCGCGTATGCCGGGAGGCGGATGGTGGTGAGCCAGTCGTGCTCGGCCTCGTACCGTTTCGGCCCGGCGGCCAGGTGGGTGTTGAGATTGTCTCAAATCACCACGATGGGTCCGCCGAGCTGGATGTGTGCTCTCGCCAGTAGGTCGCGGTAGTCCTTCCAGGAGTCTCAATGACCGAATCAAGCCGCCTGCGCGACTGGGGCCATAGAGGTGAACGTCCGTCCGTCACGCAGCAGCGCCCAGAGCACACTCACGCGTCGACGAGCCAGGGCGATGACGGCTTGGACGTGCTTGCAACCTTCGGCGCGCTTCTTGGGGTAGAAGTCCCGGTTGCCGGTTGGGTCCCTCACGGACGATGCTGGTCTGCGCGGACATGTAGAACACGCGTCGCAGGCGGCGGCTGTAGCGCTTGGGTCGGTGCATGTTGCCGGTGCGTCGGCCGGAGTCGCGGGGAACGGGAACGAGTCCGGCCGCCGATGCTAGATGGCCGGCGTCGGCGTAGGCCGCAAGGTCACCGGCGGCGACGACGAACTCGGCCCCGAGTATCGAGCCGATGCCGGGCATAGACTCGATGATCCCCGCCTGCGGGTGGCTGCGGAACGTCTCGCTGATCTGCTTGTCGATCCGCTTCAGTCGGTCATCCAGGTTCAAGATCTGTGCGGCCAGGTCAGCCACGATCTGGGCCGCGGCTTCCTCTCCGGGCAGCGCGGTCTGCTGGGCTTGAGCAGCTTCCAAGGCGCCCGCGGCCACCGCGTCGGCGCCTCGGACGCCGCGGTTGGCCAGCCACGCCGTCATCCTTGCTTGACCGCGGCGGCGGATCGCGGCCGGGAGCTGGTAGCCGGTCAGCAGAACCAGCGCGCCCTTGTGACTGCTGTAGTCGAAAGCCCGCTCCAGTGCCGGGAAGACGCCGGTCAGGATGTCGCGCAGTCGATTGATCATCCTGACCCGGTCGGCCATCAGGTCGGACCGGTGAGCGGTCAACAGTGCGAGATCGGCGGCGAGTTGGGCAGGAACATCGATCGTTGCGAAGTCCCTGCGGTGACGGGATGTCTCCGCAATCACGTAGGCATCACGGGCGTCGGTCTTCGCTTCACCTCGGTAGGCGCCCGACATGCAGTTGACCGTGCGGCCAGGCACATAGACCGCCGACTGGCCGTGAGCTGCGAGGAGCGCCAGCAGCAGCGCAGACGCCGTGCCGGAGATGTCCACCGCCCAGTGAACCTTGTCCGCCAGGTCCAGGAGCTCGCCGAGCGCGGCCAGGATCGCTGCCTCGTCGTTCTCGACCTTCTTCGACCACAGCGTCGCGCCGGTCTCATCGACCGCTGCCGCCCAGTGGTGTCCCTTGCCCGCGTCAATACCGACCCAGGCCACAGTCTTCCGATCGCTCACTCGCCCTCCCCGGTCCGAACCGCATCACTGTCGGCCCGAGGAACACCCCGCTGTCATCTCCGTAAAAAGCGACCGAAGCGCACATCTCAATCAGCAGCCAGGGTGCCCCGAAGGGCCGGGCGGCCACTCCTGGCGAGCCACTGAAGGCAGAAGCTCTTGAGCCACACCCGGCCCTCCCGGGCCAGGAAACATCTTACGGAGAAGCTCTTGCGGGCGCCCTTGAGCAGGAGATGGTTGCGGGGCCGGTGGATGAGACGGCTCTTCTCCCCGGTTTTGTAGCAGCACAGCGCGGCGACCGAGGTCCGGCGGCGGGAGCGACCGCGGACGCGGATGACGGGGGTGTGTCCGCGCCGGCCCCAGGTGCGGGCGCGGGGCGGCGTCATGGAGAATCCGGCCTCGTCCTCGAAGACGAGCCAGCCCCCACACGCCGCCGCGAGCCTTTTACCCGCGGCCACACTTCCTTCTTCCACAGCTCCACCGCGTGCTCGTCGCGCTCGAGGGCTCTGCGGGCGGGTGCCTGCCAGGACCAGTCGTGCCGTTTCAGCAGCCGCCACACCGTCGCCACCGACAGGCTCACCCGCAGCCGGCGGCGGATCACCGTCTGGACCCGGACCAGGGTCCAGCGTTCATCCTCGAAGCCGTGCGCCGTCGGCCCCCTGCCTAATTCCGCCTCGAGTACGGCGAACTGGGCATCGGTGACGGTCGGGGAGTTCGCCGGACCCGTCGAGCGCAAGGCCGCCATGCCGCCCTCACGCCAGGCGCGACGCCAGCGTTCCACCGACCGCACACTCACCCGCAGGTCCTTCGCGATCACCGCGGTCTTCTCACCCGCCGCGAACCTCTCGCCGGCTTGAAGCCGGATCCCCTCACGAAAAGCCCGACGCTCAGCGGTCAGGCCCCCACCCTCCGGATAACGCATACCACCGGCATACCGCAAGGATCAAGAACCGTCACACCCGACGACAACCCGCAAAGCTCAGTAGTCAGCTCTGTGGAGTCCTGCTGCCTGGGAGGGAGTGGCGATCGAGACCTGACGCTGCTCGGTGTAACGGTCTGTAGCAAGGAGTGATCTCGCCGCGCCGGAGGAATCAGGCAGCGTCGCTTGCGATAGACGGGCGACTTCGCGATCCGAACGCTGAATCGGAGGGACGCCAGTGCGTCGTAGGCACGAGCAGGTGCGGCGCTCTCGAACCCGTGAGCGAGTGCTGCCCAGCATGTCCTGCCGTGAGGGCGTCGTTCGGGGCGTGGACGTCGAGGTTGTAAGCAGGTTCTTCGTCTGCTGTTGGTACACGCGTGACCTGCCCGCTGACCAGCAGAAATGATGCGCCTCGATGGTTCCCGCCCAGGTGGTGGTCCGGGAATGGTCCGGATCTTGGCAGGGCCCGCTCCGGAATGGCCAGGGCGGGAGGGGCCACGCCCAGTGCAGCCCCTCCCGAGCGGGCCCTCGGTGCTCGGGCGAGTGCGGCGGTCGGGCGCGGTTGAGCGGTGTCCCCGGTGTCACACGCGGTTCGCTGCTTCGGCAGAGGCGCGGGCGGACGAGAGAGGAAGGATCCCTGCGCTGCCTGTGCGTCCGCAGGTGCCGGTCGCGCTCGTGAAACCATCGTCGGTGCCAAGCCGAAGGCCGTGCGGGAACGGGAGTCTGACCCCGCCCCTCAGCGCCAAGTGCGCGGCCGCTGGTCCTGGTCTACCGATTCTGGAGTAAGACAGTAGTCCCCGGCGGACTCGTCTCCACAGCGTCGGCGAGCGGACCTTTCGGGTGGCCAGGGGACGGTGCCGGGGCGTTGTTGCCGGTCGCGGTGTTGGGAGCCGCCGCTACCTGCAACGAACGCGGGATCCCGCTCACCATCGCCGAACGCCTCGACCAGCTCAGGCATCGGTGGAACCGATGCTTTCGAGGTGGCGGCCACCATGACAGCGGGGGCGGACGCCGGCCTGCTCCACACTGCCGTCGTCGTTCTTTGCGTGGAACAGGGCCGCGACCACCGTTCTGGTCTTGATGGCGGTCGGCGGGGATCGTGTCGCCTGGACCTGAACCGGGCCGCCGGGAGCTGCCGCAGACGATCAAGGTGTCAGAGGGGAGAGCCGCTTTCCTCGGTCTCGTCCTCGACTCTGGAGGGGGGCTCCACGAAGAGTCCCTGGTACTGAGGTTGCGGCACAGTGGCCAGCGCCGTCGGTTCCTCGACCAGCGCAAGGTAGAACCGTTGGGCCTGAGAGGTAGTCATGTGTTTCCCCTTCATGTCTCACGCTCCGAGGCGCGGACTTGGCGGCCTGCCTGCGGCATGTTCGACTAGCAGTAGCTGAGCAGGCATCGCGATCATATGTTCACCAGGCGCAATCTCGCGTCTCCAGCACCTGGCGAGGTGCTGACGAGTGATGAGCGGCCTGGTGAGATGCTGGGACTGTATGCGCCGGCCGTCGGGCAGCTCGACTGCCGGGTGCTGGGGTGGGGCGGGAGGGCCGGTGTAGCCAACCACAGGGGTGGCGACTGCGTCGGAGTGCCTGATCTTTACGCCTGAGCCTATGTCCCTCCTCATCTCCGCACTGAATCCCGACTACCTGAACCTGGTCGAGGAGTACGAAGAGAACTGACTCCCCTTGGCGTGACCGCGGTGCCCAGGGGTTCTCTCTCTAACTGATCGTTCCGCGATCGCCCTTCCTCCGCTGCTGCGTCCGGGGGGCGTGGCCAACCCCACCGTCCTGCCGCTCGACTACCTGCGCAACTGGCTGCTCGCCCTGGCCGCCATCGTGCTGTTCACCCTCGCGTACGTCGGCGTGCGTGCCGTGGCACGCCGGATGGGCCGGGAGAGCAGTCGGGCCTGATCGGAGCGGGGCCGCGGAAAGGCGCCGGGTTCGAACGTTGTTCTTGAGTGATCGTTCATGTATTTTCTTCTCATGCCCAGACCGCGAGAGTTCGAGCCCGACGCCGTCCTGAACGTGGCCATGCTGCGGTTCTGGGAGCGCGGATATCGGGCGGTGTCCGTAGAGGATCTGGTGAAGGCGACCGGAGTCAAGCCCGGCAGCCTCTACAGCGCCTTCCCCGGCGGCAAGCGTGCGCTCTTCCTGAAATCGCTGGAGCGGTACTCGAAGCTGGTCGTCCCCCAGAAGCTGGGCGAGTTGGAGGCTCCGGGCGCCTCCGTGGGCGAGATCCGCGGGTACTTCGACGGGCTGGTGCGCGATCTGCTCAGCCCCGAGGGCCGGCAGGGCTGCCTGCTCGTCAACACGGCGATCGAGAACGCCGCCGAGGACGACGAGGCGGCGGCCGTCGTCCGTGGCCACCTGGCCCGGCTGGAGCGGTGCATGACCCACGCACTGGAGAACGCGGCCCGCAGGGGCCAGGTGCGCGCCTCGCTGGACCGTTCCGGGAGCGCAAAGCTGCTGGTCGCCACCTGTCAGGGGTTGATGGTCGTCGGGAAGGCGAACCCCGAAGAGGCGCTCCTGCGCGCGATCGTCGACAACGCCTTCGCCGCTCTCGCCTGACGGCGAGGCGTACGGGCCACCGTTCGCGGTGGCCCTTTTCTTCGCATCAATAGTTGAATGAGTGCTCAAGAATGGAGCTGGGACATGAAGGCCATAGTCATCTCCGCCCACGGCGGCCCCGAGGTCCTCACCCTCACGGAACTGCCCGACCCCGTGCCCGCTGGCGGTGAAGTGCTGGTCCGGGTCAAGGCGTTCGGCCTCAACCACGCGGAGGCCTACATGCGCAGCGGCGCCTGGGGGAAGGTCGCCGCCGTCCCCGGGATCGAGTGCGCCGGCGTGGTCGAGGCCGACCCGTCCGGTGAACTCGCCGTCGGCACCCGGGTCGTGGCGATCCTCGGCGGTATGGGGCGGACCCGCAACGGAAGCTACGCGGAGCTGGTGACCGTGCCGGCGACCAACGTGGTGGCCGTCCGCTCTTCGCTGGACTGGGCCGATCTCGCGGCGGTTCCCGAGGTGTACGCGACGGCGTGGAGCGGCCTGTTCGGCAATCTAGACCTGCGGCCCGGCGAGACCGTCCTGGTGAGGGGAGCGACCTCCTCGCTCGGCCAGGCTGCGGTCAACCTGGCGGTCGACCACGGCGCGACCGTCCTCGCCACGACCCGGGACCCGCTGCGGGCGCCCCTGCTGAAGGAACTCGGGGCTGCCGACGTACTCATCGACGACGGCGCGCTCGCCACCCAGGTCGCGGAGCGGGAGATCGGCGTCGACGCGGTGTTCGACGTCGTCGGCAACAGCGTCCTGCGCGACTCGCTGGCCCTGGTTCGGCCGCGCGGCCGGGTCTGCCAGCTCGGCTTCCTGGGCGGATTCGAGCCCGTACGCGACTTCGACCCGATCGCCGACCTTCCCAGCGGGGTCCGGCTCAGCTTCTTCGGGAGCGCCTTCGTCCTGGGCACGCCCGAATTCCCGCTCACCGACGTGCCGTTGGACGAGATATACGCCAAGGTCGAGGCCGGTGTCCTGCGGGCCGGTCCCGCCCGGGTCTTCCGGTTCGGCGAGATCGTGGAAGCTCATCGGGCCATGGAGGCCGGAGAAGCCCTCGGCAAGATGGTCGTCACCGTCGGCTGACCCCCCGACCTTCCGTCAGCCCGCCGAGGGGCGCCTGGTCGGAGGTTTGGGACTCCGGGTGGGGTCCGCACTGCTGCGGACCCCACCCGGCGGTTCACCGCTCGGCAACCGTCAGCGTGTGAGGTGTACGAAGTGCCGGCCTGCCGCCTGCCAGGTGTCGTACGGGGTCCAGCCCGCGGACCTCGCTGCGGCGCACAAGGCGCGGGTGCCGAGCCGGGCCCACCAGAAGGAGGCTCCGCGGCCGCCGGTGCCGTCCTCGACGTACACCTCGACGCGCTCGTCGACGTCGGCGGTGGCGACCTCGACCAGCAGGAAGCCGTTGGTGGCGGTCAGTTCGGCGGCCCGGCGCAGCAGGCCGGCGGGGTCCCCGCCGATGCCGATGTTGCCGTCAACGAGGAGGACCGTGCCCCAGCCGCCTTCGCGGGGAAGCGGGTCGAACACCGACCGGCACAGGGCGCTGCCGCCCGCCCGCTCGGTACGGGCCACGGCCTCGGGGGTGACGTCGACACCGAGCGCCGTATGGCCGAGCCCGGCGAGGGCGGCGACCAGTCGGCCCGGTCCGCAGCCGATGTCGAGGACGGGCCCGGTACATCGGGCCAGGACGGTGTCGTCGGCCGCGTCGGGCTCGGCGCGCCACCGCTCGACCTCCAGCGGCAGCAGCCAGCCGTCGCGTCGACGGAGCAACAGCGGCCCCTGCCCGGTGCGGAGGGCGACCGCGTACGGATCCGCCTGCCAGGTACGGGTGGCGGGCTCGGCGAGCCGGGCGGTCATCGGGTCACCGCGCACAGGCCGTGGTGCAGAGTGGCGAAGCGCGTCCGCGGGGCTGCGGCCGCGACCCGATCCGCGTCGGCGGGGGTGTCCACGTCGCACAGCTCGGGCAGGTCCCGTACGGAAAGCCCCGCATCGGTCAGGTGCTGCCGCTGGACCTCGCCGGTGTGTGCCGCGGACATGGCCTCTACGAGTCGCTCTGGGACATCGGCGTCGCCGATCGGCCCGCCGCCACCCGGCCATCGAGGACGTGTCACAGTCAAAGGATGAGCGCGGCTACGAGATGGCCGCCGAGCTGCGCCTGGGCATCGCCGTCAAGGCAGGAGGAGCGACGCACGATGACGCGTGAGACCGCCGGCGCAACCAGGAGCACCAGGCCCAGGGCCCAACCGCGCCCCTGAGGTTTGCAGCTCCTTGCCAAGTACCCTGGTGATGCCGGGGTAGGACGAACTCATCGGCTAGGTGGATGCCTTGCTGCAGGCGGCTCCGGGCAGGCGTACCAGACGTTGGATACGAGCATGGAGCGGAATACGGTGTCGGCGACGGGTGAAAAGTGGTTCTGGATCACTTTTGGTGCAGAGCCACGGAGCGTCACCGAAGCCGCGATCATGGACCCTCGTGACCGACGATCTTCTTCTCCAAGACCTCTGGTTCCACCACGCCGATGACGTCGTGCTCGACACCATCGCCGTCCGCGGCGAACTGGTGACCGTCCAGGCCGCTGCGAGGTCCGGCCGGGCCATATGTCCGGGCTGTGGAACCAGCTCGAATCGGGTGCACAGCCGGTACGTGCGCCGCCTGGACGATTCCGCGGCCGGCTGGCGCCGTGTGATTATCGAGTTACAGGTCCGCCGGTTCCGATGCCGCCAAGAGGAGTGCCCGCAGGCAGGTACCGGGCCTGACTTTCCGCCATGGACGACGGAGTCAGGGCTTACAGACGGCTCTGAGGCATGTGGCGCTCATGCTGGCCGGCCGTGCTGGCTCCCGGCTCGCCGATGCATTCGCCGTTCCTGTGAGCCGGTCCACGTTGTTACGGCTGATACGAGGCCTGCCCGAGGCCTCGCCGCCGACGCCTCGTGTGCTCGGCGTGGATGAGTTCGCTCTGCGCAAGGGCCACGTCTACGCCACGATCCTGGTGAACATCGAGACCCGCCGCCCCGTCGACCTGCTTCCCGACCGCAGGGTCGAGACCGTCGCCCGCTGGCTGGCTGATCATCCTGGCGTCGAAGTGATCTGCCGGGATCGCTCCGGCATGTATGCCGAGGCCGGGCGGCTCGGCGCCCCCGACGCGATCCACATGGCAGACCGGTGGCATCTCTGGAAGAACCTCGCCAAAGCGGTCGAGAAGACCGTCATTCACCACCGTGCCTTGCTGCCCGAGCCTCCGACCAGCACGCCGGCCCCGTCGCCAGCCCTGTTCCTGCCGCCGAACACTGCCGGACCGCGGCGCTCGGGGCGTTTGTCGGACCGCGTCCGGGAACAGCACGCCGCCGTCCATGGCCTCCTGGCTGAGGGCATCGCCCTGCGTGTCATAGCCCGGCCGCTGGGCCTGGCCCGCAACACCGTGCGGCGCCTGGCGCACGCGAAGGACCCCGACGAGCTCCTGGTCGGCCGCTGGAACGGACGGGCCAGCATCCTCGACCCCTACAAGCCCTACATCGACCAGCGGTATGCCGAAGGCCGCACCGTCGCCCGACGCCTCTTCGAAGAAATCCGTGAGCGCGGTCATGGCGGCCAGGAACAGATCGTCCGCAAGTACGTCCATCGCCTCCGCGAGGCCTTCCCGAACCAGGCCTCGCCCCGCCGCAAGACCTCCGTCAGGGACGTGACCAGTTGGATCACCCGCCACCCTGACAACCTGGACGAAGACCAGGCTCAAAGACTGAAGGACATACCGGAACGCTGCCCCGAACTCGACCGCACCGCCGAACACACCAGGGTGTTCGCCGAGTTGATGAACAATCGCCACGGACACCGGCTCAAAGCCTGGATCGCACGAGTACAGGCCGACTCGATCCCAGCCCTGCAGACCTTCGCGACCGGCCTCGAACATGACCTCGACGCCGTCGTCGCCGGCCTGAGCCTGCGCTACAGCTCCGGGCCCGTCGAAGGCCATACTGACTTGAGCTCGTTGGGGTGAATCGTTGCGAAGTTCCTGATGGGTGTGGGTGGGTGACTGTATTCGTGGTGTGTGAGATATGCGGATGGGGGCGGGCTGACTCCGACAGGACGTCAGCGGCGCGAGGCGGTACGGCTGCAGGCGGCTGAACTGTTCGAGCAGAAGGTCAAGCCGTCGGAGGTTGCAGGGCGGCTGCGGGTGAGCGTGAAGTCGGCTTATCAGTGGCACCAGTTGTGGCGGGACGGCGGTGTTCAGGCTCTGGCCTCTCGCGGTCCGAGCGGGTCGCGGTGCCGTCTGTCCTCGCGGTGTCTGGAGAAGCTGGCCGTGTATCTGGAGGAGGGGCCGGCCGCGCACGGCTGGGTCGAGGACCAGGTGTGGACCGCATCGAGGGTGGTCACGCTGATCGGCAGGAAGTTCCACATCTCCTACAGCGTCTCGGGTGCCACCCGGTTGATGCACCGGCTCGGGTTCTCCCCGCAGGTGCCCGCGCGGCGGGTCGCCGAACGCGACGAGCAGGCCGTGAGCACGTGGCGGGAGGCGACCTGGGCGGAGGTAAAAGGGCCCGGGCGGCCTGCGGGGGCTACGTCTGCTTCGAGGACGAAGCCGGCTTCACCCGACGGCCGCCCCGGGGACGGACCTGGGGCCGGCGCGGCATCACCCCGGTCGTGACGGTCAGCGGGCGCCGCTCGGGACGGCTGTCGGTGGCCGGCCTGATCGCGATGCGGCCAGGCTCCCGGACTCGGCTGTGTCACCGCCTGCGGACCCACCCCGCCGGCAAAGGAACACGTCGCAGTATGGGCGAGCGGGACTTCATCGCTCTGCTCGACGGTGTCCATCAGCTGGTCAGGGCGCCGATCGTGCTGGTCTGGGACCGGCTCAACACCCACGTCTCCCGCAGGATGCAGGAATTCGTGGCAGAGCGTGAGTGGCTGACGGTCTTCCTGCTGCCCGCCTACTCACCCGACCTGAACCCCGTTGAATGGGTGTGGGCACACGTCAAACGCAGCCTCGCCAACCTCGCCGTCATGGCACTCGACCGCCTCGAAGCACTCGTCCGCAACCGGCTCAAACGCCTTCAATACCGGCCCCACACCCTCGACGGCTTCATAGCCGGCACCGGCCTCACCCTCGACGCACCAGCCTCACCTTGAAAAGCCGAAGTCAGTAACAACAAGATCAAGATGCTGAAGCGCCAGATGTTCGGCCGCGCCAACTTCGACCTCCTGCGCAAACGCGTCCTGCACGCCGCATGACGCCGGACCTCGCAGCGGCCTGGACGGTCACCAGTTCGCCGCGGACGGCGATGGTGTCGAGCATGACGTCATCGACGTGGTGGAACCAGAGGTCTTGGAGAAGAAGATCGTCGGTCACGAGGGTCCATGATCGCGGCTTCGGTGACGCTCCGTGGCTCTGCACCAAAAGTGATCCAGAACCACGATTCAAGCGCCGTCGACAGGCCCGGCCCCGAGTCCCGGCACGTCCTCAACGCCCACGTCCAGGCGCAGCCGCTTGACGCAATTCGCCGCACGCCAGCTCGGACTCATCACGCGCCGAGGCCAGCCCTCCACAGCCGTACGGCTCTTGCGAGCCGGGCTCCTCGCTGCAAGCCGGCCAGGTATGCATGTGTCGAATGGTGATCAATCTGCTGTATCGCGTTCAACGACGCCGTCTCTTGCTTGTTCGCCCAGCACGAGGCCACCAGCGGCCATGACCGTGCGGTGCGAGTGTGGGACACGGCCACCGGCGGCGCTATGGCCACGCCGCGAAGTCCGGCCCGGCCTGTTCCCGGAAAGTGCCGTGGACGCATTGCAGGGCGGCCTCGATGGCCTTGGAGTCAAAGCCGTCTGTGGAGTGGGCTTACCGGGATTTGGCTGAGCGTGGTCTGGTGGTGCGGAAGCCGCGGGTGGGGACGGTGGTGCGCAGTCGGGCGCGTGTTCGTGTTCCCCTCGAGCCGGTATGGCGCTGTGCTGCGGCCCGGTGGCGATATGGGTCCGTGGGAGACGGCGGCGGCTGGTGTGGGTGTGGGTGGCGCCGTGGTTCTGCGGGCTGTGGAGCGCATCGCCGCACCTGCCGATATTGCCGCGCTGCTGGGGCTGGAGCCCGGCACGCTTGTGGTCCGTCGGGCCAGGCACGCGCTGATCGAGGGGGAGGTCGTGCAGATACAGGAGGCCTTCTATCCGGTGGATGTGGCGGAAGCCTGTGGGCTCGACCAGCCGGGGAAGGTTGTCGGTGGTGTGCTGGGCGCGATGAGTGCTGGTGGGCTGGCTCCCGGGTTCGCTGATGAGAAAGTCACCGCGAGGATGCCGACGGCAGCGGAGGCGGCAGCGCTCGGGATGGGGGAGAGGGTGCCGGTTCTGTGTGTCGGGTGTGTGGTGCGCGGCCGTGGCGGACGCCGGTCGCGTCCTTGAAGGCTTTCATGTGGTGGGTGCCGCCGACCGGGTTGAGCTTCACTACGACGAACTGCCCTAGGCAGGGGGCGTGGTGTAGCAGCCGGGGAAACTCACCGGTGAGTCACCAGTACTGCTGTCACCTGGTCGTGATCCCGGTTGGGGCGTCATGGTGATCGGTTCGGTGACGTTCACCCTGTTGTGTCGAATATGACCTTGCCTGAAACCTTAAACGAGCCCCGCCACGAGTGGCGGGGCTCGCAAGTCCTCGTCCCGGGCCTGGTCCGCCTGGGCGGGGAAGAGCACCTAGTCGCAAGAACTGGAGGTGCGCTGAGTCATGAGCGTACGCGGAATCCCCCTGGGCGCGCCACATCGTGCCCTTCACATCGGACACGTGTTAACCCCACCATGGGTGGTGCGTTGTGGCGCTTGAACCGATTCTGTGGGCCCTGCATGACAGTCCCGTGGCCGGTACGACGGATCGGATGCTGCTGGCCGGTCTGGCGGAGAAGGCGGACTCCGACGGCTGCAACGCGTTCCCCTCACGCCGCACCCTGGCCAGGATCGCCCTCTGCGACGTGAAGACGGTCCAGCGGCGCCTGGCTTCCCTGGTGGAGCAGGGTGTGATCGTGCTGGGGGATCAGGACGTCGCCCGCTACATCCCCAAGCAGGCCCGCCCCAAGGTGTACGACCTGCAGATCCCGGCGGCCTGGTACGGCCCGGAGCGCCTTGCCCGGGTGAACCAGGACCGGGCCCACCGAGGCCTGCCGCCACTGACCAACGACAACCGCGCGCCACTTCCGCCGGCCCCGCCCCGCGCGCAGCGTAGCGACAAGGGAAAGCCGCGCCCTGGGGGAGGGGACTCTCAGTCCCCTCCCCCAGGGCACCCCGATCCCGACGGGAGGGGGGACTGTCAGTCCCCGGGCAGGGGGGACTCTGTGTCCCTTCAGGGGGGACTCACAGTCCCCCAACCCTCTCCCTTAACCCTCCCCGTAACTGAAACCCCCGTAGCGCCTACGGCGCGCAGCGCCGATGACGCCCGCAGGGCTGGTGCGGGTAGTAGTGTGCGCGAGGCCGGCGGCTCCGCCGCGCCCGCAGACGCTGACGCGCCCGCCCTGAGATCCGGTCGGGGAGCATCTGCCTCCCACCGCATCCCCCCAGCGCTGGCAGATGCCATCCGCGCGGTGGAAGCGGCATGGCCCAGGGAACTGGCCGCTCTGCTGCCAGACCACCGCCCGTCGGTGCTGAGGGAGGCGATCCTGCAAGCCCTGGACGGCGGGCGCACAGCACACCAGCTGGTGCAACGGATCCAAAGGCGATGGTGGACCCACGGCTACGCCCGCGCCCTGGCCGAGGGACAGCTCGCCTCCCCGGTGGGTGTCGCGGTCGCTCTGGTGCGCCCGTCCACGGACTGTCCTGATCCGATGTGCGAGGACGGCGTGACCCTGCACCTGGGCGATGGATGCCCGAAGTGCGAGCAGCGTCGCACGGACCGCCGCCGGGGACAGGTACCCGGATCGCGGGAGAAGGAGCCCGCGCCTCACTGGTGGGAGTGCGATGGTCAGGGCTGCACGGCTGCCGGAAAGGGGCCCCGGCCGGCTGACGGCCTGTGCTGGCAGTGCCAAGAACGGGTCGAGCAGGCTGCCGCGCAGACCGCCGTGCAGCGAGTGAGCGCAACCCTGGCAGCCGAGGCTCAGGCGGCAGGGGAAGCGGCACGCCTGCGGCAGACGATCCGCTGGGCGCGCATGCTCGACGAGGCCTACGCGGAACATGCCGAGCGCAGCAAGACGGCGCAGGAGCGGACCGAGGCGCAGCGGAAGGCAGCGGCTGACGCCGCACAGGTACGCATGCTGCGGGAGCAACTCCTGCGCGAGCACCCCGAACTGGGGGCATACGCACAGGAGCAGACGTGATCGCCTGTCCGGCTCCATTGGATGAGTTTGAGAGAGGTAGCTGCTTTCAGGGGCCCGGGTGTCGTCCCGCTGGCCGCAGGTCCGTCAACTGCCTGCGATTTCTACTAGTTTGTTCAGTCTTGTCAAACAAGGAGGTTGTGAGATGAGTTTGGTGCTGCGAATCGATGCGGACGGTGGGGCGGCCCTGGTGCCGTGGCCGGCTGATGCACTGGAGAGCGGCTTGTTGATCCGGGCCGGGGTGGGGGGCTCTGTCGATACGGCGGTCTACCACCGCCGGGCCGTGTTGCATGTCCACGGCAACGGTCAGGCTGAGCGTCTCCCGCTGAACTTGTCGGCATGGGTGCTGGCTTCGGTGTGGCGGGGGATCGAGTTGCCCTACGGTTTTTACGGCACGGTGATGGTGACCGGACCGCGGTCGGAAGCCTTGGGTGCCGATCTTGTGGAGGAGGTCCAGACCGTGTGTGCGGCGGTGGCCGAGGTCCGGGCCGAGTGGCAGGACCGGCCGCCGGTCGGCGAGAACGCTGCCCGCGCCGAACTCCTCGCGACGGGCCGGCATGCCAGGGATGCGCTGCGCGCTCCGATGGCCTGAGCCTTCACACATCAAGTGTGCTGGACGGCTGCGGGGAGCGGTGCTCCCCGCAGCCGTCCAGTGTGTGCGATGTCGTGTCAGACCCGCATGGTGTTCGCCTCGGAGGGTGCCGGCTTGCCGGAGAGGACGAGGGCGATGGTGTCCTCGGTGGTGTCTTCGAGGGTGATGTCGTACGTACGCGCCATTTGCTGGATGCGGGTGAGGGTCCGGCGGATCGCGGCGTCGTTCCCGGCGGCCCATTCGATGGTGAGCAGGTCGCGGTAGAGGACCTCGGAGGTTGCCTCGACTTCCAGGCCTTTGTGCACGGTGTGGCGGGCGGCGTCCAGGTCGGGTAGGGCGCCGTCGGTTTGCCAGCGGGCGAGGGTGTGGGCGGTGTCGGTGATCCTCGACAGCATGTCCTGGACGATCGGGTCGGCCCAGGGGAGCGTCCGGCCGTCGAAGGGCTTGCCCCGGACCAGTGCCATCGCTGCCTCCAGGTCTTCGGTCCCGGCGCGCGGACCCGCTGCGAGTCCCCGGCTGGCGAGGGCTTGGAACTGTGCCCAGTCGGAGGTGACGGCCGGGTGGAAGGTGTATCCGGCGCCGGTTTTGGGGCGGGGGAGGAGTGGCTGGCCGTCGGTGTGGAGGCCGACTGCGCCGCGCAGTTCGGACAGGCGTGAGTGCAAGGTCCGGGTGGACCAGGGGTTGGCGGGGTCCATGGCCTGGCACAGGGCGTCAGTGCTTCGTCCGGGCCGCAGGTGGATGAGGGCGGCGATGGCGGTGGTGCGCGGGCTGTGCGCGGTGCTGTCACTGCCGGTGATCCGCAGCGGCCCCAGCACCTCGATCCGCACTCCCGCGCTCTCGCCGGTGGCCGTCTGGCGGGGTAGCTGCGCGGATACCGGTGCGGGATCCGGCGCGACGACTACGGGGCTGCTGCCGGCTGCCTGCCCCGTGGCTGGCGCGCCGTCGGGTTCCGTACCGTAGTCGTTCGTTGTGCCTGCTTCGGCGGTGCCGTTGGTCTCAGCGGGCTCCGTGGAGGCAGGGATGAATCGGGCGGATCCGGCGAGGAGGGCGGGGAAGGGGTTGCCGGGGTCCAGCGATTCATCGCCGACGGCGTGCACTGTCAGCGGGGCCCCGCCGGCGGCCGCCTGGTCGTGGTCCTCGGCGTTCGCCCACTGACCGGCCGCGGCCTGCGGCTCCTGGGTGGACACCTGGAGGGCGTGGACGTACTGCCGGTATTGCTCATCGGTGATCCGCTGCAGATCCACCGACGTCTCCAGCACTGCGACGGTGGCGTCCTGGCCGCGGGCTACGTTGAGGACTTCAGCGTGGGGGAAGCACCGGCGGGCCGCCGCGGTGGCGGGCAGGACGACCGCGGTGTCCAGTGTCCGGCCGGCGGCGAGAGCGTCGGCGAGCTGCACCAGATGTTCCCCTTCCATGTCCCCGGCTCCGACGGCCAGCCACGGAAGAACCTGCTCCCCGCTCTGGTGCGCTTCCAGCATGAGCTCGCCGAGGTCGGCTGCGACGGCGGGAAGGTGCGGCATCGCCCGGATCCGGCCCTGCGGAAGGAGACCGGCGAGGCGGGCACCGAGACCGGTGGTGAGGATCTCGCTGTAGTCGGTCCACGCGCAGGTACCCAGCTCCAGCGCGACGGCACGCGCCACCTCCAGGACCGCCTCGTCGGTGCCGTCCAGGAGCAGGACCCGGCAGGTCATCAGGTCGATGAGGACCAGGCCGTCGGAGTTGGCACCGAGGGTGACCAGGCTGGGGTAGGGCGCTTGGACATCGGCGACCTCCTCGGCGGTGAAGAGTTCCGCCGTCGGGTCGAGAGTCCAGGTGCGCGTATGGGGGCCCGCGGTGAACGGGGCCACGGGCGGGGCGGGTTCGTCCAGCAGCAGGGTGACCCCGGCAGTGTCGAGGCGTGCTCCGCGCAGCGCTGGCAGGTCTCGGCCGTCGGTTGCGGCGTGGTGGGCGAGGGTGCGCAGCGCGCGGTCGAGCAGCTCGATCCCGGCTGGCCCCGAAGTCGCGGACAGGAGCTGCTCCAGCTCGGTCGGCTCCTCGTCCTTGGCGATGGTCTGCCCGGCTTTACGTTCGCGCTGTTGCAGGATCCGGCGGACGCCGAGCGCCCCGGAGAGTGAGGCGGCCAGCAGCGTTCCGATGCCGGCGATCAGCGCGAAGTTGACGTGGCTGCCCGCCGTCTCGTCTGCCGGTACCGCGGTGGCCGACAGAGCCGGCTGCGCTGCCTCGGCCGTCGCCGAGGGCGAAGCGGTCGCGGAAGTGGACGGCGACGGTGCGGGTTTCGTGGCGGAGGCGGATGGCGCCGGCGTGGGTGGTGCGGGTTTCGTGGCGGGCGGAGGGGTGGCACTGTCGTCGGTTCCGGGATCCGGTTTGGCCTCCTGCGGCGGGGCCGGGTTGGAGGCGCTGCCGGGCAGGGTGAGGTGCTGGCCGGGGTGGATCAGGTCGGGGTCCGTGAACGTCCCGCCGCCGGGCATCGGGCCGCCCTTGTTCAGGTCGAAGATCTCTCCGTACCGGCCGGCGTCTCCCAACTGAGCCTCGGCGATGCTCGCGAGGTTGTCGCCGCTCTTGACGGTGTAGGCCGTGCGGGTCGCGGTGCCGGACGGCTGCGGCACGTGCCCTGAAGCCGCCGGCACGGGGCGGGCGTCCGCGGGAAGGTGGAGGATCCATCCGGGCTGGATCGGCCCATCGGCGTGGAAGGTCCTGCCGTCAGTCATGGTGTTGCCCTCATTGAGGGCGGCGATGTCTTCCCAGCGTCCGCCGTCGCCCAGGCGTGCCTCGGCGATGGACCACAGGCTCTCGGCCGGCTTGGCGTCCCGCACCGTGTGCGTCGCCGCGGCCTGCTCCGTTCCGGCGGCCGTGGACAAATGGGTGGCACCGGTGCCGGGAACGGCAGCCGCCGTGGTGGTGGTGTGGGTGGCGGCCTGGGCGGGGGAGGGGGCCGCAGCAAGGGCGGTCCCGGTGGGCAGGGCCAGGAGGACGGCGCCGACCAAGGCGGCGGCGGCACGCTGGCCGACCAGGCCGCGGATCTGCGGGGCGGATCGGCCGCGTAGCTGGGCGGGAATCTCCAGCAGCACCGAGACGGCGAAGAGCGCCCAGCCCGTCCATCCTGCGACGGCGAGGGCGAGGAGAAACACCTGCCCGGAGTCGTCGGTGGTGAAGAGTGAACTGAGGGCTGCGAGTCCGGGGGGTCCGACGATGGAGGCGGCCCACCACAGCAGCACGGGCAGGCCGCCCAGCAGTACGAGGAGGACGGCCAGGCTGAGGAGCGCACGCAGCAGGGCGGCCGCGGTGCGCACCCCGCTGAGAGGCTTGCGGATGGTGGGCTTGGACATGAACGGGGCCCCTTCTTGCGCGGATTCGCTATTCGGGCTGGGTGACGCCGTGCAGCAGGCGGGCGCTGCCATGGCCGCTCACGCCCATGGAGCTGATCCCGGCGACGGACAGGAACTTCGTGGCGTAGGTGTCGGACACGGTGACGGTCAGCTGGGTGCTGTCCGCGGACAGGGAGACGCTGCCCTGGGTGCCGGCCCGGGCGAGGTAGGCGCGGGCGGCAGCAGCCGCAGCCTCCGGGTCGGCGCGCAGGCTCTCACCGGTCACGGCCTGGGCTGGGTCGATGGCCTGGCCGGCTGCGCGGGCGGCTTCCATCGCGACAGCGTCCGCCCGCTCTGTCGCGCGGAGCTTCCCCGCGCCGTCGAGGGCAAGCCCGATGATGCCCAGCAGGGCGATGGTGACGATCGCGGTGTAGACGGCGATCCCGCCCCTGTCCTCGCGCAGACGGCTGCGCCACAAGGCTTGTACTGCCCGCATCGGTAAGCCCTCCAGCGTCGGAAAAGTCGTAGGTTCGGCAGCTCCCGCTGTTGCAGGTTGTGCTCCGGTGCGGGCCAGGGGTGCCTCGATGGAGTGCAGTTCTTGAAGCATCTCGATGAATCGTGATGGTCTTCCGGGATTCCTGAAGCACCATTCGTCGACCACCCTGGCTTCGCCGGCACCAGCCCGTCTGCCTGACCGATCCCGCCGAACCTGGGGCAGAACCGCTCCCGTAGCCTCACGGCTATGCCCACCGGTCACACTCCCTGCCACTGCGTCCTCTGTCAGGGCATCAACGAGCTCGACCCCCGCACCCAGTCGATCGTCGACGCCATTCGTCAGCACGGCTGGCAGGTCTCGATGGTCCCCGCCGACGGCCAGGGACCCGGGTGGGCCTACACCGTTGGTCTGTGGCACCGCCACCGGATGCCCGAGCTTGCGATGTTCGGCCTGGACGTCCGCCTGATGCAGACAATCCTCAACGACCTCAGTCAGCGAGCCGTTGAAGGCCAGCCTCTGGAGCCCGGCCAAGAGTGGCACGACGTCGCAAGCGTCCCCCTGGTCCTCAGGCCCGTCGACTACCGCTGGTACAAGGCGTTCTTCGGAACCGCGATCAGCTACTACCGCAAGCCTCCGTTCCCAGTCCTCCAGGTCGTCTGGCCCAACCGCGACGGAGCCTTCCCCTGGCAGCCCGGTGGGGAAGACGCCCTGACCCACCAACCCCGGCTGGACCTGCACCCAGACGAACACCCTGCCGGCGTATGGACGCAGGACCTGTGAACGTACGACGGCGGCGTCGCGGACAATGACGATATGAGGCATTGGTTCCGCAGCTATTGGGCCGAGGATGACATTTGGTTCTACTTCGAGGTCGACGCGGACGGCTGGGTCGCCCGCCAGGTTGAACTCCAAGGTCCCCTTGAGAGGCCGCTCGCCGCGGCATCCCTGGCCGAGTGGCAAGCCGCCCAGCAGGCTGGAACGCTCGCGGGCTACGAGGCGACGTTCGGCGCCACGGCTGAGATTCCCGTCCAGGAGTGGGAAGGACACGAGCCGCACGACCTCACCCTCGACGAGTTCGAGACCGTCTGGTTCACAGCACGGGCGGCCTGCCGAGCAGGAGCCCGGAATCCCTCGACGGACGGAGCGTGAACCCGAGTACTCGCGCGCGCTCACTGCACGATCCCCATACTTCGGTTCGCACGCCATGGCCCTTCAGAATTCGCGAACCCGAGAGCTCTGGAGCGATAGGCGTCCACCACGGACGTGAACCGGCTTGTCATGGTCTTGTTGCCGGGCACTCCGGGCAGCAGAAGATCGGACACCGCCACCGTGCAGGAGATCGTGACGGTGACGGTGCCGACCTCGCCGAGGGGCACGGCCAGTCCAGAGACGTCGACGTTCGTGGATGACGACGCGCACCGGATGCCCTGGTCGTCGAGGGAACGGGCAGCCGCGGCGGCGGCCTCAGCCTGGGCGCCGCTGTAGGTGCGGGAGATCGACGCGGCCCGGGCGGCGTCCTCTGCGGCGGCATCGATCTTCGCGCCCGAGGTGACGATCCGGCCCCCGGCGATCACCAGGCACAGCAGCATCAGCAGCAGCGGGGTGACGATCGCCGCAGCGATCGTCTCACTACCCCGGTCCCCGCCCCCTGCCCGTCGGCGGACCCACGTCGCGTAGGGATTGGTCGTGATCAAGGGGTGGTCCACCGTTCACGCGGTGCGGATGCCGACTGCGAGACGCTCAGTCCGGACAGTCCCGGCATGAGGGAGAGGGCCTGGCCGGTGACGGTCACCCGGACCTCGGTCGCCGAACTTCCCGTAGTGCTCACGCTGCGGCCGGCAAGGCTGTCGCCCGCGATCCGGCCGAGAGTCTCGGTGGCCCGGGCCGCGCCCGCCCCTTCGGGGGCCTGGTAGACGCGGGCGGCCGCGACGCCTTCGCGAGCCGCGGTGAGAGCGATGTTGCGGGCGTAGACCCACATCGACGCCTGCACGACAGCCACGGTCACGAGCAGGATGAACGGGAAGACGATCGCCATCTGGATGGATGACTCCCCGCGGTCCCCGCCCCCTTGCGTGGCCTCGTCGGCACCGGGGACGCGCATGAGCCACCGAGAACGCCCAGCCCTGGCGGGCCTTCGGCCGCCGTCGTGATTCACCCCGTCTCCTTCCCGTCTCTGCGCGCCCATCTGGTCCTCTAGATGCCGGAGAGGCTGGTGTTGTACTTGGCGATCACGACGGCGATGGTCCCGGCGATCGCGAGGGCGCCGGCGGTCGCGGCCACCCAGATGATGATGGTCGTGATCGAGATGTCGCCCCGGTCGTCGGCCCCGCCCTGCTCGATACGGGACTTGAACCACGCGGCGGTGGCGGAGGCGGCGGTCGTGGCGCGGACGGCGAGCCTGGTCATCATGACGGTGTCTCCTCAGGTGTTGAGCATGCGGATGATGGCGGGGAAGGCGATCAGAAGCATCACCAGGACGGCGAGGAGCGCGCCGGGCGCGGTCATCTTCTCGCTGTCCGAGTTCGCCTCGGCTGCCTGCGCGGCCAGCAACTCGGTACGGAGGTTCTTCGCGCGGGAGCGCAGGGTCGCGTAGACGGAGGCGCCGTCGTCGGCGGACTGCCGCATGATCGCCGCGAGGTCGTCCAGGACGGGCAGGTCCAGTTTGGCGGTCAGACGGGCCAGGGATTCCCAGTGCGGGACCTTGTCGACGCGGGAGCGGGCCAGTGCTCCCTGGATCCGCAGGAACGCCCATCCGTGGCCGACTTGGGCGGCCTGTTCCATGGCCTGTTCGGCTGAGACGTTCCCGGCCCGGCGCAGCGCGACCAGGTCCAGGTAAGCGGCCATGGCGTGCGCGAACTCGGCCCGGGCCCGTTTGGCCTTGTCGCGCAGGGCGAGGTCGGGGGCGAACCACAAGACGATGGCGGCGAGAATGCCGACGATAGCGGGAAGGTAGAGGGGCAGGCCGACGAGCAGCAGCGGGATCGTGGACAGCGGCGGCAGCAGCAGACCACCCACCGCAAGTGCGACCTTCGTCAGCAGGAACCTGGCGGGGGTGGAGCCGGTCAGGGCCAGGTCCTTGTGCGGGATCCGTACGCCAGGGACGTCGGTGAGATGGTCCAGCAGCCACTGCCCCCACTGCTCATCCCGGGACGCCGGCCCGGCTGTGGGGGAGGCGGGGGCGGGCTGGTTCAGGCGGCGCAGCGCTGGCCCGAGCGCCGGGGCGGGCCGCAGCACCTCACGGACCAGCAGCGCGGCACCAGCGCCGATCGCGGCCCCGGACATGATCGCAGCGACGGGCATCATGCCGACACCTCCGTCGTCTGCGCGCTGTCTTCAGCCGGAACGGGGGCTGCGGTGACGGCGCTGCGCGGGTCGGCGATCAGGAACCGGGGGACCGGTTTGACGTCGGCGATCTGCCGCATCAGCGCGAGCACACCCACGAACCCCGCGGACAGGACGCCGAGGACCAGCTGCCCCAGGAGCGTTCCGTACGGAGCGGTGTAAGAGGGGATGAGGAACCCCGCCCCGGCGACACCGAGCGTGATGATCGTCATCCACCGCATCGTCGTACGCGGCTTGGCGCGGTCGGCCTCGATCGCCCGGCGCCGGGCCACTTCCTCGTGGACGGACTCGGCGAGGTCATCCAGCGCCTGGGCGAGCCCGGGGCCACGGTCGGCGGCCGACAGCACCAGCGCGGCGACCACCTTGTCGGCGGTCACGTCGCCCAGCGCGTCACCGAAGTGCCGCAGGGCATCCGTCGGCCGCCACCCGACGTGCAGACGGTCGACCAGGTCCCCGACCTCCCCCGCGATGTCCTCGGGACAGCCCTTCCGGGAGATCTGCAAGGCCTCATCCAGCCCGCGGCCCAGCCTGAGCACGTTAGCCAGGCGCTGCGTCCAGTCGCCGAGAGCCTCCAGCTTCCCGATCCGAGCTGCCGCCGACTTCGTGGGCGCCAGCAGCCACGGCACCCCCACCACCGCCAGGAACACCAGCGCCCCGGCGATGAATACGCCCGTGACCAGCCACAACACAACGCCAACCAAGGCACCGGCAGCCATCCGCGTACGCCGTGCCATCGCCGCGTCGCGTGAGGCCATGCTGCGCCCGGCCCGTAGACGGGCGGCCAGCGACGGCCCGGCCGGGGCACTCGTGCCGATGATCCCGGCCACCAGGCCGACCAGGCCGCCTGCGACGGCGAGCCCGCACAGCACCCACATCAGCAGTGCAGTCACAGTGCCCCGCCCCCCTCGGTCACCAGGAGCGGCAGCGCCGCCGGCCACGCCCCGCCGGGCTCACCGAGGAGAGAGGAATCGAATCCGGCGCGGCGCAGGTCGTTGATGCAGCGGGGGTGCATGAGCGGTACGGCCCGGTGCTCGTTCCACTCCGGGCGTGGTCCGAAGATGGCGTTCGTCTCCGGGCGTCCACCTTCCCCGATGCCGGTGACTTCCAGGACGTGGGAGACGAACCGGTGACGGTGCCCGCCGATCTTCGTCTCATCAGTGGAGGAGACGAACACGATGAAGTGCAGGCCGTTCGCGGCCTGCCGGTACGCCAAGGCTTCCGACATGTTGGCCTGGGCGAGGAGGTACAGCTCGGCGATCCGGTCAAAGACTACGGAGGGGTGGATGGCGTGCAGGGTGCACAGGTTGCCGCCGGCGCCGTTCGTCATGGCCTGGAGCATCGCCACGATCTCCGGGCCGCGGACCTCACCGACCACGATCCGGGTGAGCGTCATCCGCAGCGCCCGGTACATCAGATCCATCAGCGTGATCTCGCCGGCCGCGACTCCGCCGACCCTCTCGCCGTTGGACTCTCGGGCCTCCATCGGCACGACCTGCCGGTGATGGCCGTTCTCGTGGGCGAACAGCTCGTACTCGGTCTCCAGCGTCGCGAACCGCTCGTCCGGATCGATCTCCTTGAGCATGGCCCGCAACAGGGTCGTCTTGCCCGCCGCCTGCCCGCCGACGATCATCACGTTCTTCTCCGCGCGTACGCAGGCGCGCAGGAACTGCTCAAGGGTGGTGTCGAGCATGCCGCGGCCGACCAGCTCGGGCAGGTCAGCGTGGCGCATGCCGTGCCGGCGGATCGTGACGTACGTCCCAGGAGTCACGTCGATGACAGCCTGGAGACGCGACCCGTCTGACAGACGCAGGGCGAGGAACGGGTCCGCCGTCGACAGACTCCGCTCGCTCTGGCCCGTCGTCCTGCGGGCCAGGTCCCGCAGCAGTTCCCGCAGCTCGTCGTCGGAGTCGGCGACCGGCGCCACTCGCACACGCCGCCCGTCAGTGAAGTCCAGCCACACGTCCGTGTACGTGTTGATGAAGATGTTCTCCACCAGAGAGTTGTCCAGGTGCTGTTGCAGACGGCCCGCCCGGAACTGCAGGTCGAATACGGCCTGCGCGGTGGCGGCGTCCTCGGCGGCCGACGTCGCACTCCCGCGCTTGACGGCCTCGGCGTCCGACCACACCGCCACCTGCTCATTGATCAGGTGCCGGCCCTGCTGCTCCTGCGCGGCCGCACTCAGCCCCGGGCGGGAGCGCAGCAGCTCCGTGAGCCGGTCCCCGACCTCCTTCTTGATCAGGCGTACGGCGCTGTAGTCGATGGTGATCGGACCGCCCGGCGACGTCGCCGCAGCCGGTACGGGCCGGGTCCGGCGGGGATCGACCGGCACCGTACCTCCGGCAGCACCGGTGCCGATGGCGGGGCGGGGTACGGCGAGGCGGGCCTGAAGCGAGGTGTCCGCCACGACGGGGTTGTTGTGCAGGGGGCTAGCGCGCACCGTCCACACCCCCTGCCGTCACCGTGCCGGGCGGGGGAGGAACGAGACGCGAGCGGCGGATCGCCACCAGCTCCTGCACCCGCACCGCGGCTGACCGCGCCGCCCTCATCAGCTCTCCCGATTCGAACCGTCGCGGGGGCTCCGCCCCGTCCGAGAGCACCTTGGCGTCCTTGGGCCGCCACGGCAGGACAGCCGTCACCGGCACCTCCAGCCGCTTGCGGACCTCGTCCTTCGAGTACGGGCCCTCGTCCACGAGCAGCACGCCGACCTCTCCGGCGCCGCCCACCACTTCTCGCAGTGCTTTCAGGCGCACATCGGCGCTCTGCAGTCCGCGCAGCGTGTTGCGGGCCACCACGACAACAGCGTCGGCGCGCTGGGCCAGCACGGCGGAGCTGCCGACGGCGCCACGGCGGCCGAGGTCCACCAGGACGTCGTGCCTGTGCTCCTCGATCCCCGAGAACAGGCCCGCCAGCGGTTTCCACACCGGTTCCATCGCCGAAGCGTGCGCAGGGTCGTAGAGACCGGGCAGCACCAGCCGGTCGCGGGTCCCGGCATCGGTGACGTCCACCAGCTGCCGCCAAAACGCCTCACCCAACTGCCCCTGACGGCCCGCGACGGCAAGATGCCGCAACCCGTGCGTATTGCCGAGCGTGCCCTGCAGCGCGCCCGGCAGGATCGCCCCGCCGTCCGGGTCCGCCTCGGCAAGCACCACACGATGCCCCTCCAGCAGTGGCCACGTCATCAGCAATGCCATCGCCACAGTGGTGGCCCCCGGCGCACCCAGCCCGCCCGCGATCGCGACGACAGCCATCAGCCCTCCCGCGCGGCGAGAATCAGCGCCACCGCACCCGTCGCCACCCGCGCGGCAAGCGCCGGGCCGTCACTCGCGGGCACGGCCACATCCACGACCACAACCCCGGTTGCTGGAGCCGGCAGCCCCACCGCAACCACCGTGGCCGCGAGCGTCTTGGGCGCCGCCCCCGCAGCGCCCTCAGCAGGCTTCGCGCCCCCGGCCTGAGCTGCATCCGGGGTGGACACGATCAACACCTGCTGCCCTGGAGCCAGCCGGCTCGCCGGCAGCTGCGACGGCTTGAGCGCCACACCCACCAGCTGCTCACCCGGCTTGACCAGGGACACAGCAGTGACCTGCGACGGGGACAGCAGTGTCCCCGCCTTCAAAGCCACTGCGGCCCGCTGCCCGACCGTGCCCGACTTCTTCCCCACCGGCAGCGCCTTGACCGCCGGATCCAGAGCGAGGGAAGCCGTGGTCAGGTCCGCCTCGGTGATCGGCGCGCCGACCGGCACGTCCCGGGCCACCACCAGCACGGCCGTCCGCTGCCCCGACGCAGTGAACAACAGGGCTCCCGACAAGCCTCCGGCGGCGATCAGCGCGACGGACAGGGCGATCAGCCCCGGACGGCGCCGGCGCTGCCGCAGGACCCGCGGCGCGGCCGCCGACCCCCCGGCAGGACCGGCGGGCGGCGGGACGGAAGCCTGACCCGGCACGACCGGGGTGGTGGTGCTCACGTGCTGTGCCTCCTGAAAGAGGAAAAGGAAGTTTGTACGGTCGCTTGGGTCGCTACTGGCCGACGACCTGGAGTTCTCCGACTGACACGGTGAAGGGGGACTGGCGGACCTCGGTCAGTTGCCCGGTCTGTCCGCCGCCGATAACCGCCCAGTTGACCGTCCACGTGGTCGTCGCGGTGCCCTGGTACTTATTGGCTGGCTGGTGGGCCGACGGTGTGCGGTAGACGTGGCCACAATCCGGAGAGGGCGACATGCCCCGAGCCGCAGAGTAGGCAGTGCCTGGACCAGTGCATGTCACGGTGGAGCCGTCGCCCATGCGCCAACTGATGGATGACACCGTGGCCGTGGCGGTGACCGTGATACCGCCCGCCGAAGCGGAAGCAGTGTTCGGACCCCATGTCGTCGGGCCCGGAGTCACCCACAGCCACATGGGCACCCCCACCGAGTAGGTGCCTTCTGCTCTCGGGCTGGCGATCGCAGGACCCGTCAAGAGCATGCTGTCCACCGCCTGCTGCGCCAGCACCACCGGATCGACCGTGGCGGCGGCCGGATCTGCCGACCACTCCGTGGTGATGACGAAGTATCCGTCGACGGATTGAGTTGAACGGCATTCCTTGCGGTAGACCGCGCCATCGCCGGCCTGGTGTCCCTCCCATGCCGCGCTTCCCGCCGGGGGTTGGGGATTCAACAGAGTCCGGGTGCAATCCCACCGTGGCGGGGGGCCATCGCCCCTGTCGTTGCTGCCTTTGCCTTGGTGGCGGGTGCCATAGCTGCCCTCTTGGCCGGGCTTGTCGGCGCAGACGCTCACCCAGCCCGAGGCGCCCTCGCACACGCCCCCGCTGGCGTACGCCGGTGCAGGGCAGGCCAACGCCAAGGTAGCTGAGACCACGGACACCGCGAGCGCTTCTCGTCTCAGCACGTTCGGTCCCCGTGCCGGACGAACTTCGTAAGCATCCACTGCCCGCCTTGGAGCTCCGCATCGAATTCGGTGATGTAGCGCATGGGCTGCTCTGTAGGGAATGGCTTCGCCTGGCCGCTGGCACGATCGGTGATCTTCCAGGTGGACAGATCGAAGCAGTCGGAGATCGTGGCCGTTGGACGCTCGCCAGACATATTCAGCGCCGAGACCTCGGCGAGATGCCCTGGCGTGCCTTTCATCGCAGTGCCCGCTCGCTGCATGCTCGCAATATCGGTGAGTGTCTGGTTCAGCGCATCCTTGGACGCGTAGTTCACGAGCTTCGTGTCCTTCTCGGTCCCAGCCTCGTATGCCTTGACGGCTTCTCCCCAGAAGGCGTCATAGACGGCCAGAACCTTGGACTTCTCGGCTGCCTGAGGGTCGGCGGAGGGGCTAGGGGAAGCACTCGGGCTTGGGGGTGCAGGTGCGGGGTCTGCCGCCTTGTCGTCTTTGGAGCAGCCGGTGAGCAGGGCTGTGGCCGTGAGCACTGCAGCGGTGGTGGCAGTGAAGATCCGGCGGTGTACGGCGGATCGGGTACGGCGTGTGGTCACGTTGGTCTCCCCGGTTGTCGCCTGGCCGCGGTGGTCTCGGGATGCCCCTCCCCGGCGCGTGCAATCGCTGCTGCAACGGTTTGAGTTGCTGCGGCGTGTGTATTGGGCACCCTACGACGTCACTCCGGTACGTCCTATGGGGTTTCGTGGGGCGCAACTGCGCGGTCGTCGTGGTTTAGAAGTAAATACCTTCAATGTCAGTGCAGTTAATCCACTCTTGGTTGGCATGTCGTCCCAGCGCATGGGACGGTTTCGGTGCTATTTAGCCCGTCGGCAACTGCTGGCTGAAAATGGATGCTATGGCCGATTCTTTGCGCATGTGATGGTTTGTTTCGTTGCCGGTGGAGAGGGTGAAGTGGTCTTCCATCCTTGACGCCGAATGTCACCGGTTCACTCACCGGTGACGGTCGCGGAGGTCACGGTCAAGCCCCGCAACGCGTCATGCGGGGCGTTGCGTGGGGCTGCGGGTACGTTGAGGCGATCGGGATGTCGTCGCAGGTGTCGGTGAGGCAGGCTTTGCTGAAATCCCGGTCGGCGATCTGCTCCATGCCCTTGACGTGCTCGTCCTGGCACCTGCGGTCAGTCGGCCCAGCCCTCTTCGGAGAGGTCGGGCGCGTTGCCGCGGGCTTACAGCTGCGTCCACGGCTTGGGGTCGGCGGGCCCGGCGAGCGGTGTCCAGACGGGTGCTGAGGGGCTGGCTGTCTCGATGTCTTCCAGGACGGCGGCGCCGAGGGGGACGTGGGTGGCGAAGCGGGCGACGAGTTCGTGGTCCGCTGTCATGTGGCGCAGGTCCTGGATCCGCCGGGTCAGGGAGAGGCGTGAGGCTCCGGTGAGGATGAACAGGATGCGGGGGAAGCGGGGGTAGAACCGTTGCCAGGCGAGCATGGCGCCTTGTTCGGCGATGGTGTTGCGGCGTCCGGCCGGCTGGGGGGTGTAGTCGTGGAAGCGGGCGTAGGAGATCAATTTCCGGGCCAGTCGTTCGCTGCTCATGGTGGCGCGGTCGACTTCGACGAACGCCCGGTACTGGCGGCGGCGAGGGCTGGTGGCGGTGTAGTGGAACACGGCGTCGGCGATGACCTGTTCCTCGCCTCCGGTGTCCGGCAGGCGGTGGGCGGTCTCGGGCACCCAGTCCAGCGCCCCGTACTCGTCGCTCCGCTCGCGTGCGTCGGTGAGGAACGCGAGGTGGGCGCGGACGCCGGTCAGGGTGTGGGCGGCGCGCATGGATGCTGCCGCGTTGGTGAGGACGGCGGGGGCGCGGCCGCGGAGCTCGGGCCAGTCCCGGACGGTCTGCGCGCCGGCGGGGGTGAGGAAGTGCGCTTGGAGGAATTTGCCCCCTCCGAGCACGGTGTGGGCGATCAGTCCTTCGGCCCGGAGCGGCGCCAGCACTTTGTAGATCTTCCGCGGGGGGATGTCGGGGGCGAGCATCTGGTGGAGCTGGGTGCTGGTGACCATGCGGTGCTGCGCGATGAGGGCGAGGGCCTGGTGGGCGCGGGTGTCACCGGTCGGCGGGTGGCCGGCGGTATCGGTGGCGGTGGCGGTGGTCATGCGTACTGCTCCTGGGTGTCGTCTGTGCCGGCCGTGGATGTGGTTGCGGTGGTGGGGAGGGTGGTCAGGAAGGCGCGGACGGTATCGGTCTGGGCGATGGCCTGGGCGGTGAGTTCGTCCAGGGGGCGGGCGCCGGTGTTGGCGTGGGCGGAGTAGAGCAGGGCCTCGGTGTGACCGGGGCGGGCGAGGTGGCCGAAGACTTCGGCGAGGGAGGGGCCGCGTACCAGCAGCGGTCCGATCCGTTTGCCGGCCACGGTGAAAGAGGCGTAGTGCCACCACCGTTCGAGTTCGGCGGCGTCCTCGACGGTGACCTTTCCACCCCACTCACCGGTGATCTGCGCGATGGCATCCGCGGACCCGGCGGTCGTGGACAGGCAGGATGCGTTCTGCAGGAGCGCGGTGCGGGTGCCGCCGGAGAGGCGGTGCAGGAGCTGCGTCATCCCGTGGAGCCGGCACCCGAACTTCCGCAGTTGCTCGGTGATCTCTGCCAGCACCGTGGACGCGGCTCCGTCCAGGGAGATCAGCTCATCCAGGTAGAAGCGGAAAGAACTGCGGTCACGCTTGGGCAGGTCCCTGCGGGACAGGCCCGCGCGTAGGAAGTCACGGACCATGAGCGAGACCAGCAGCCGGTCGGTGGGCCCGGTCCCGGGCGGGCAGATCCACACCACGTGGCTCTCGTCCATCGCCCGTCGGATGTCGTAGCCGCTGAGCGGGCACCCCAGGAACGCCCGGATCACCGGGGACGCGGCGAGGCGGTCGAGCGGATTGAGGACGGTCAGCAGAGCGTCCTTGGGGATGTCGGGGAAGCTGGCGGCCCACCACCGGCGCGCCTCGTCATCCAGCGCCTTCAGGACCAGCTGCCGGAATGACGGTTCAGTCAGCAGCGGCCGGATCTGGAACAGCGTTGCCTGCCGCTCACCAGCCCCAGCCCCAGCCCCAGCGCCGGCTCCGGTCCCGGCGGTGGTGGTGACGGCGGCGGTGTTGACCGCGATGAGAGCTTCGACGGCCTTGGTGAGGATGGTCAGTGCGCGTGGTGCGGTGACGTCGCCCCAGCCGAGGGCGGTGGCGATCGCGTCGACGACGGCGGCGGTCACCTCGTATGGGCGCTGCCCGCTGGTCATGTCGAGCGGGTTCCAGCAGGCCAGCATCGCGTTCGTGCCGCGGATGGTGAGGTCGAACACGTGGATCCGGTCCATGACTTCGTCGTGGGCGAGGTAGGGAGCCACCTCGGTGAAGGAGTCGCCGTGCGGGTCGACGAAGGCGAGGCCGCGCCCGTTGTGGGCGCTGGCGACGGCCTGGACCTGGGCCCGCATGGTCTTGCCCCATCCGGCCTTGCCGGACTGGATCTCGAACAAGGTGTCGTCCTCGTGAGTGGCGAGCAGCCGCTCGCGACCGTCGGGCCCCTGGTACCAGCCCTGCGGCAGCAGGTCCTTGCCCGGCTCATAGGTGGGAATCTGCGCCTCGACCACCGGCACCCGTGCCGCCGCCGTCGGCGGCTTCAGCAGGCCGGCCAGCTCATCGATACGGGCCCAGCCCCCGGCGGCGGGCCGCATCAGCCCTGTCGCCCACCGAACGTCGAACCGCGGCCGCCACGGCCACCGGTCGGGCCCGATCCGCCACGGCCCGATCGACACGCCCTGCGCCCCGATCCGGGAGGCACCCGCATACACGTCCATGCCGGCGTTGACGAGCGACAGGAGCTGTTCGGCGCGGCCTTCGGTGTCGGAGGCGCAGCGCACCAGGATCTGCACGCGCATCAGGCCCGCGCTCTCGGCGAGCTTGCCCAGCACGCGCTCACGGTTGACCTGCCGGGGGCGCGGCGGCATCACGATGGGAGAGCGATGGGGCCCCTTCCACTCCGCCGGATCCAGCAGCCGGCCCACGGTGGCGGGCAGGCTGCTCGTGGACTGGGTGCCCACCCACCGCGCCTCGCGGACGGCTTCGCGGCGAGCCTCGACGCGGGCCTGCGCCACGATCTGCTGGCGGTGCAGGGCCAGCTGCCAGCGCGGGGCGGGGGAGAGGTCGACGCAGACCTCGGCGAGGTCGCCGAGTTCCGCGCGGATCCCGGCGACGGCGTCCACCAGCGGCTGCAATGGATCCGGCTCCAGAGGCACGTCTCGCAGCTTCGAGCCGGACTTCCCGTTCAACGTGAGTGCGGTCCGCACTACGTGGGTGCGCTTCTTGTCCGCGACCGGGGCGGCCGGGCTGACGGTGACGCGCGGACCGAAGGGGGACCGGTGCAGGAGCGCGTGGGCGGAGGCGGGAGCCTCGATCCGGTAGGCGAGCGGCGAGCTGCCGTCGGCCCGCAGCCGCACCCGAAGGGTGCGGGCACGTCGCGGTGTCCACCACGGTCCCGACCCTGCGGCACGGATCAGCTGCATGCCATGGCGCCAGATCTCCTCGTCCCCCGGCGAGAACTGTCCGGACGGCACCAGCTCGACACAGGTGCGCTCGGCGAGCGCCTTCGCGGCGAGGCGCTGCTGCAGCACCTGCCAACCAGCGGTCAGGGCAGCCGAGGCGAGCACCATCCACCACAGGTTCGCCCACGCCCATGCGCCCACCGCCCACAGGGCGGCGAGGACGTCACCGGCCGTTCCGAAGGCTCCGGCAGCCGACGGCGTCAGTGCATTCGGTTCCATGATCCGTCTCCGTTCTTCGTGAAGTGGACAGTGCCGGGGCGGCCATCCAGGAAAGTCCCGGCCGGGTCGGCGCCGGCCCACACCAGCCGCACCACCGCACGGCCGGGCACGCCGCCGTCGGCGGCGGTGGGGGTGTCGCGGCGGGCGGTCACCGCCTGGATCCGCACCCGCGTGTACCGGGCCGCCTCGGCCAGCCACGCCGCACGCCCCTGCCGCACCAGTAGTGCCTCGTCAGCGGGCGGAAGATCCCGGGGGCTGGCCTTGTCCATGACCTGCTGGATAAGGGGGTCGGCCGCCTCGCCGGATCCTGGGTGAGGCAATTCCGAGGCACCGGCCGCCAAATCGGCGGGCGAAGATGCCGCCGAGGGTGCGGCCGCTGTGGCAGGGGTGCTCGCCGAGGTGCTCCTGGTCCGGCCCGGTGGCCATACCGACGTCGGGGTGCCGGTGGTGGCCGGTCCCTCGTCGGCGCCAGCCATGACCGGATTGCTGGTTGTACGTACGGCCGTAGGAGCTGGCCGGGGCGCCGGCTCCTCGTCCTGCCCCTGCATGCCGAGGTGCAGTAGGAAGGTCCCGGCGCAGGCCAGGGCGGCGGCCGCGGTAATCATCCGGACCCCGCTCCACGGGGTGCTCACAGAGGCCTCGCCCCTCCGGCGTAGCCGGACATCGCGGTGACGGGGTCGATCTGCACGCGTAGGTCCGGCCGGGGAGCGTTGATCATCTGTCCGTCGCCGAGGTAGATCCCGACGTGGTGGATGCTGGCGTCCGATGTCGGGCTGTAGCCGTAGAACACCAGGTCGCCGGGTTGCAGGGCGCCGTATCCGGCGGAGGCGGGGATCCGCTGGCCGACGCCTGCCTGCGCGGCGGCCGTGCGGGGCAGGGTGATCCCGGCCTTGGCGTACGCGTACTGGGTGAGTCCCGAGCAGTCGAAGCCGGTGACGGTGCGGCCGTCCTGGCCGCGGGGGGAGCAGCAGATTCCGGTGGTGGCTCCGCTGGGCCCGCCACCGCCCCAGGAGTAGGGGATGCCCTGCTGGGCGAGGGCCGCCGCCACGACTACGCCTGCGTTCCCGGACAGGACGTCCGGGCTGGCGCCCAGGGCGTCGTAGCGGTCGATGCCCGAAATGACGTCGTCCACGTATGCCTGGGAGTGGTTGTAGACGTAGATGGCGGCACGCAGCTCTTCCCGTCTGTTCAGGTCGCGGCCGGCTCCGCACAGGTAGACGGCCGCCGAGACGGCGGCGTCGTCGGCGTTGTGCGGTGAGATGGTCCCGTCGCCGTTGCCGTCCTTTCCGTAGGCACGGAACGTCTCGGGCAGGAACTGGAACGGGCCGACGGCTCGTTCGTAGGCGCTGTCGCCGTCCCAGCGGCCGCCATCGGTGTCAGGGAAGGCGCTGGTGTTGCCGCCGGCACCGGATCCGTCCAGTCGGGGCCCGGTGATGGGCGGCGTAATGTCTCCGGCCGGGGTGATCTGCTTGCCGGCGGCGTGGTCGGACTCCATGCGGGCGATGCCCGCCAGGATCTGCCAGCGCATGCCCTTGCAGTCAGGGACGTACTCGGTGACCTGGGCGGCACCAGCCGTGTAGGCGGTGAGCATCCGCTTCGGGATACCGGCCGCCTTCGCGTCTACCGGTCCGCCCTGCCCGCCGCTTTGGCCGGCTGTGGCGGACATCAGCACCGGCGCGGTACAGCACGCCGCCATCGCCAGAAGCAGCACGAGCAGGCACCCCATCTTCCGCTTCCTCACTGCGTTCCCCCGTTGCCCTGGTCGTCCCGCGCCGCCTGGCGGCGTGCACGCATCACGGCGAGCAGCCGCGCCCGGTCGGCCGCGGCCTGGCTGGCCGCAGGGTTCGCAGCAGGAGCGGGAGACTGCGGGCTCGAAGGCCGGGATCCACTCCCGCTCGCAGTACCGGAACGGATGCTTCGGCTGGGTGCTCCTGCTCCGCTGCCGCTGCCCGGCGTGGCTCCCTGGCTGCCCGCACCTGGGGTGCCGGGACGGCTGCCGTTGCCGTTGCCGTTGGCGGTGCGGACCACGGGCCTGCTGACTGCATGGGTGCCGGTGCGTCGGGTGCCGGACGTGGCCGCGGCGGGGTTGTCCGGGCGGCTGATGCCGTGGGGGCTGGTTGTGCGTCCGCCGGCGGCCGGGGCCGTGTAGATGGCCGCGCTGATCGCGGTGTCGCGGGCGAGTCGGCCGGTGTTGACCGCGCTCCTGCCCACGGCCCGTCCGACGCCCTTCCACGCGTAGGCGTCGTCGCCGACGTAGTTGGCGGCCACCCGCAGCTGGGTACGGGCGTCGTCGGTGATCTCGCTCGCTCTTCTCTTCGCCGTGTGGACGGTGCGGGGCAGGCCGATGGTGGCGCCGTAGGCGGTGCGTCCGGCGCGGTGGGCGATGCGGTATCCGCGCAGCCGTGAGGCGTGCTTGTGGAACCGGGAGCCGAGCAGCGGCCGGTCGGTGGCGGGGTCGTGGAGAACCTCGCCGGTCCACTTGTCCACCTGCATCTGGCCCTTGGGCGCCGGTTGTCCGCCGCCGATACCTGCGTCCTTGAGGGCGGCGGTCAGAGCACGGGCGACCGGGTGCCGGTTCGCCGGCTTGGGTCCGATCAGCGCCGCGTGGGCTCCGCGCAGGGCCAGGGCGAACGGTGCCGTCCCCATGCGGGCGGCGGTGCGCGCCTCGAAGGCGGCACGCCCCAGCGAGAACGGCGCCCCACCACGGCCACCGCCTCCGGCCATCCCCATGGCTAGGCCGCGGGGGAAGCCGCTCCCGCCCAGGTTTGCGTACCGCATACGGATCGCCATGCGCTGGCCCACCGATGTCGCGGCGGCTGCTACCCGTTTGTGCATGACGAGGAAGGCGATGGCGAGGGCGTCCAGCAGGAGCAGTCGTTCCACCATCAGGTCAGGTCCGCTGTCAGAGAGCAGCACGTTGGCGGCGATCCCGAACAAGGGGATGGCCATGGCGGTGGCGAAGGTGACCAGCGCGGAGGTGACGAACACTCCCGCCCACCGCCACAGCAGCGTCCGGGTCGGGCCGGGCAGCATCGCCAGTACCCACACGACCGGTCCCGCGCCGGCCGCTGCGGCATCCGCCCCCTGGGCGCCGAGCATCACGAGGGACATGGAGACGACCATGGCCGTGACGACGGCGACGGCGATCAGCAGCGCCAGTGCCGCGAAGACACGGTCCCAGCTGGGTTCCTTGGCATACGAGGCGGCGGCCTTGCCCGCGGGCCCCGCCTTGTCCAGATCCTTCAGGACGTTGTTGAAATCGGCGCGTCTGGGGGCGGTGGAGCTTTCGCAGTACTCCCGGGAAACCCGGTCAAGCAACTCACACGGGTTCTCACGTTCGGGTTCCTCCTCGACCGGCTCACCGCTCTTGACCCACTTGAGGTGTGTCTCGTAGGCGGCTTTGTCGGTCTTGGGGTCCAGGATCCGCCCGTACTGCAGCAGCATGTACGGCTTGACGACGAGAGCGTCGGTCAGTGAGTCCTGGATGGGTTTGACCACGGCCTGCGCCCACATTCCCGAGCTCTCGCACGTGCTCTGCGCGGGCCCGTGGATCAAGTCGCAGGGGTCGGATGACGTCTTGGTGCCGAAGTAGCTGGACGTCGTGATCGACGCGACTTCGATGGCGGCCTTGTGGGTCTGGTCGAGGGGCCCGCCACGTCCGAGGAGGTAGTCGGGGCGGATGAGAACGCTCGCGGCCAGCGCCGCGATGACGAGGGTCGCGCCGATCTGCCCGAGCCCGGTGCCGACCTTGCCCCGGGCGAAGAGGATCAGCCCGAACACGAACGCCCACGCGAGCATCAGCCCCTTCAGACCGAGCGCGTCCACGATGTGGGCCTGGTAGGAGTCGGCGAGATGCTGGGCGGGACCGGTCAGCAACGTGAGCAGCGGGAAGCGGAAGACGAATCCGATGAGCCAGCAGCACAGGCCGACCAGCAGCCGGGCGAGGGTGAACAGACCGGACATCATCATGACCTGCGCCTGGCCGACGACGTCTGGCATGGCCGGCTCCGGGCGGTACGCCGCCGGGCGGCTCTCCAGTTGGTAGCCCTCCAGCAGCCCCCCTTCGGCGGTGCGCACGTTCAGCGGAGCCAGGAGCCCGCTGCCCCCGTCTGCGGTGCCGTCCGCGGCCGCGGCCACCGCCGTGTTCGTCACGAGGAACACCACCGTGAGCAGCGCGACGAACCCGGCGGCACGAAGGGTGCCGCGGTCGAAGCGGCGCAGCCTGGGCGGACGCAGTCCTATGGTCACTGGGCCCCCTCGGCTCGGGCGGGTGCCGTGGTGGGGGTGCGGCCGGGTGTGGTGAAGATCGATTTCCGCAGGCGGGGCACGAACGGGACAGCCACCTGGATTCGGCCGACTTGCATGCGGGGGTCGCGCAGCAGCATCTCGCCCTCGCGGCCACTCTGGCCGACGGGGGAGAGCCCGGTGGTGACGAGTTGCAGCAGGTGTTTGTCGTCGCCGTCCAGACCGAGGAACTTCAGCCCCTTAGCCGCACGCCTCTCGTCGGTGGTGCGGGCCAGGAACCGGTAGGCGATCAGCCCGGCGTCCTTGCCGAGTTCGTCGGCGTCGTGGGCCCCAAGGAACACGCCGGCGCCGTGCTTACGGCCGTCGTGGAGGATCTCGTGGACCAGTGCCGAGCCCTCCGCGGAGGAGGTCAGCCAGTAGGCCTCGTCCAGGGCAACCAGGCAGAACCGTCCCGGATCGGTGAACGCGGCCTGACGGGCGATCGCGGCGATCAGATACAGCACCGCCCGTCCGATCAAAGCCTCCAACGGCTGCTGCCGCAGGACTTCGGCGTCCGCGAAAGCCTCCTTCGGCGGCAGCGTCAGACCGGTGGTGGTCACCACGACCATGTCCGCGCCCAGATCACCGGCCAGCGTCACCACCGGCAGACCCGGATCGAACACCATCGCGGCGAGCGGATTGCTCTGCACAATCCCCAGCAGATCGGCCATGGTCTCAGCCGCATCAGCCCGCGTCGTGCCGCCCTGCGCGGCGAGAGCCTTCAGGACATCCAGCACCCTTCCCATCGACGGGTTGGGGCCGATGCTGACCTCTTCAACGGCGTGGTGGAGCACTGCGCCGGCCGCCGTCATCGCGCCGACCCCCAGCTGCAAGGTCAGATACGACAGGGCGTAGTGCGCGCCCACCGATCCGCCGAACACCCGCAGGGGATCGATGGAGAGCCGCGCTTGGGCAGCGTCGATGATCTGGCAGCGGTCGCCCATGGACGTCTCCGCGAAGCCGGCCCATTCGCGCATCGGGGTGCGGTCGATGACGATCGCCCGCCCGCCCCGGTCCACCACCGCCGCGGTGACCAGCTTCTCCAGCACCGACTTCCCCGCCCCCAGGTCACCGATCACCGCACTCGAAGCGCTCGCGTTGACCTGCGGGGCGTCCGCAGGGTTGAGCAGGACGGGGCGCAGGGTGCCGCAGTCCAGATCGCGGCCGATCAGGATCCCCGTCGGGTCCCCGACCCGCGACAGTGTCAGGGCGCCACAGGCAGCCCAGTCCTCGGAAAGCTGATGCTGGGTGAACTGGTGCAGCTTCGGGGCCCGCACCGCCCCGGGCAGCCCGAGGGCGAACAGTTCTTCCTGCATGCCGATCGGCCGCACCGCCCGGTAGTCACCGCCCGACAGGGCCGCCGACAGCTCCCGCGCCCGCGCATCGCACGTCGCCGCATCCGGGCCCCACACGCTCAGCACGGTCACCGCCTGGACCTCGACCTCCACCGACGTCCGCGCCATCCGCGCGTCCTGCTCCTCCAGATCCCCAGCCGCATCCCCCAGCGAATGCGGCATCCCCGTCGGCTGCGCCCCGTACTGATCGGCCTGATCCAGCAGCTCACGCTTCTTGCTCTGCACCTGCGCACGCGCCTTCTTAGCGGGCACCACCCTCAAGTCCACCGTCACATCGACGGGGAACGGCAGGCCTTCCAACTGCGCGAGAACGTCAGCACTCTCCACCGTGACCGCCGGCGGCAGCTCCGCGAGCACGAGATGGGATTGGTAGCCGGTCCCGGCCTCCGACTCGACTTGCAGCCACAACCGCCCGACCGGCGATGCAGTCCCGGCTTTGCGCCACCACGAACCTGCGCTGGCTTTCCTGTGGCTGACGTGGCGCTCCTGGCCACCTTCGGCGAGGCGGACCTGGCCGAGGTCTGCGTAGGAGGGGGAGAGCAACTGTCCGCCGTGGATCCGGCTCCCGTAGAGGGGACTGTCGGTGGCGTCGGACAGCAGCGGCTCCTCCAGCAGGCCGCGGTGCACGGCGTGCTGCACCATCCACACGATCTCCGCCGGCGACGCCGGACGCAGGCCGAGGCCGCCGCCCAGCGAAGTCTGAATACGCTCCGCGCTCTCCCGCGCGGCCTGAACCTCAGCCTGGGCGACGGGCACTGGGGCGATGTCGAGCGTCGCCGACACCTCCGCGTAGAGCACCCCGAGCGAGGCCGTGAGCGCGCCACCCTTCCCGGGCAGCGGCACGGCAAGCCATACGGTCCGCTCGTGCATCTCACCGCCGGCCAGCATGTCGACACCGGCCGCACAGGTCTCCGCCCACCCAGGCAGACGCTGCCAGTCCAGCCCCTCCACCATCCGCTCGGCCACCTCACCGGGATCCGTACGCGCCGCCAGAACGAACAGCCGCGGCTCCATCGACGGCATGGACCGCACCAGAGAGGTCACCCGGCCCAGCAATTCCTGGCGCACACGGGCCGGGAGGTAGCCGCCGGCGAGCGGCTCCACCCGCCACACGGCCCACACCACGCCCGAGGACGACCACAGAAGATGCCCGGCGATGTGCCGGAAGGGTGTCCGCGTCACGCGTCCGCCCTCCCCGCCCCGGCGAGCAGCCGGTCCAGCCCCGAACCCGCCGCCCGCACACCCGACGCATGAGCACCGCTCGTCACCACGCCCGTCGCCGGCCCGGCCGCCGCCACTCCCGCAGGGGCTGCCGCTGCGGGAGTGGCGGCGCGCGCGGGCTCGATGATGAACTGGCCCCCGAAGCAGCTGTGCTGCCTGTCGCGGGCGGTCCGGCCGCCGATCCGACCGGCAGGATGACGCGTCAGCACCACCAGGACACCCAAGATGGCTGTGAACGGGTTCTGACCGGCGATCTGCGCCCCGCGCACCGCCCACACCGACACCAGCCACGCCACGACCGGCACCGGCCCCGCCCACGACCACCAGCTGAACGTCTGGATCAGCACAAACGCGCCGCCGCCCAGCACCACCAACTGCGCCGGGGTATACGGACCGAACCACATCGTCCAGTCGCCGAGCTTCCCCAGTACCCACGGATGCCGGCGCGCGCTCGTGTACGACCGCGCGACACCCGGCCGCGTCTCCTCACTCACAGGACACCGCCCGCACCCTCGGCCCGCGGGCCGACGACGACCACGGCAGCGGCATTGGCCGGGTGGTTGATCTCGTCGGACACCATGTCCGACAACGCGTCACGGGACTTGTAGATACCCAGCGCGATGACCATGGCGATCAGCGCACCGATCGCCGCCTTCATGGACCACTTGGAGCCAATGGTCACCAGCACGAGGATGATCAGCGCGGCCGTGAGCCCGGAGCTGCCCCAGTCGGTCAGCGTCTTGATGAAGGAATCGCCGAACGCGTCGAACTTGCCCGCCAGGATGACCGAGTTCATCGAGCACCCCCGGAAACAACCGGAGCGGGCGAGGCCACGGTCGCCGAGGCCGACGGCGAGGACTTCGGCGACGTCGGCGGGGGCGCCGCGGTGGCGGCGTCCAGCGCACTGATCTCCCAACGGCCCGCCCGGGCGGTCACCTCCAGCCGATAAACCAGCGGCCAGCGCACCCCGGCACCATCCACGCCCGTCACCCGCAGACGCACCCGAGCCCGCGCCCCATCCGCCGGGGCACCGTCGGCGAGTGCACCCCGGCTGTCGGCGGCGACATCCTCGACATCCACCCGCTCATAGCCGGCCGCCGACGGCGCGGAGATGCGCACCCCGGGCGACAGGTACCGCTCGACCCCTGCACTCTGACCGCCGCCGAGGTAGGCGCGGACGAACTCGCCCAGCGACCCCGCCAGTACCCCGGTGGAGGGCACCGGTTGGTTGAATGTCTCCTCCTCGGCCGGGGCGGTCTCGGGGGCGGCGACCTCGCCCGGCGCCCCAGTCACACGCAGCGCACCGCCGTCCTTGCCACCGGTTCCGGCCACGGCGAAGTACCGCACCAGCGGCGCCCCCTCGACGGACTGCTCGCTGATCGCGGCAACGACGACCGTCCACCCAACCGGAGTGCGCGAGGTCCGGACGGCCGTGACCCGAGAAGCAGCCGGTGCCTGCTTCTCAGCACGGGGCCGCTGGGGCAGGTCGGCATCCGCAACCAGCGCCCGCACCGCGGCCGCCGCCGGACTGTCGGGCATGGACGCGTCCGCGCGCAGCCACAGGTCCACGAACATCTCCGCCATACCCGCCGGGTCGGCGACGGCCGCCTGCTGAGCGGCCGCCGCCTTCGGGGTGGGAGCGGCCTGGGCGACGGTCGTCCGCGGCACGGCAACCGCGACGGCCAGGGCCAGCGGACCAGCCGCCAGCGCCGCCCACACCCCAACCCGGGTGAACCGCGGCCCGCGCGCCACAGGCCGGCGGACCGCAACGGTCTCGGGCCGGGAGCTACGCAGCGTCGCCGTGGCGGGCCGGGAATCCGGGGCTGGTACGGGCCTGCGGCGACGGCGTGGGGAAGGGGGAGCAGGTGTCATGACGGCGTCCTTTCGTGGGAGGGAGCAAACGCTCTGCCCCACGAAACGGCGTCAGCCTCACCGGTCCGATCACCGCGGCGACCCCTGCGTAATCACGGATCGAGCACAGCCTCAGCAGTGACTCACCGGTGAGTCTCCCAACCTCCCCACCGCAGGTCACAGCGCCCACCCGCCCAGAAACTCACCGACCGCCGGTGAACTCACCAGCACCCCTGCGGCCACCGGTGACTCGTCTGGTGAACTCACCAGCGCCGGTGCGAACTCACCGGTGACATCCCCGGCAGCCTGTGCCGAACTCACCGGTGAGACGGCGAGGATCCGGGTGCGACCCGCGCGTCGCGGAGAATTCCATGCTCCCAGCAGCCTGACCAAGGTCCGGTGGACCGATGCGCGCTGGCGGGCCGCACCCACGACCTCACCGCGGTCCGCACCCACCGCACCATCCGGATCTGCGAACGCCAGGGCGTCCCGATCCTCGCCGACCGCGCCTACCAGGGCGCGGGCCCCTGGGTCACCACCGGACTCACACGGCCACCGGGCGGTGAACTCACCCTCACCCAGCGCACCGTCAACCGGGCCTTGGCCGCGGCGAGGACGCCGGTCGAACGCGGCATGGCACGGCTGAAGCCACGGCAGATCTTTCGCAAATCCCGCAAAGGCCCCAACCGCATGACAGTCATTACCAAAGCCGTCCTCACCCTGGAGAGGCAACGCTGAAAGTGCTCAGTGAACCGGGACCGGCGTGGAGCACCACGTGGTGGAAGAGTGTCCCCAGCTCGGAGAGCGGCTCGAACACCTCGGCCGCGTACGCCGGCGTGAGGACGGTCATCGGGACGATCACAGGTCCGGCGACGAGCTGATGGAGCTCGGTGATGAGACGGATGGTCAGGCGCCGCCAGGCGGCGTAGTCCTGGCAGTCGCCCACCCTTCGGGGGTGGCTGGCCATGCTCTGGCGAAGGAGAGCGCCGACGTCCTCCGGTTCTGCGATGACTGCTCCGTTCAACGCCTCGCGAAGCCCACCCGCCAGGTCGACTTGCCGGCGCCGAACGCCCCATTGATCCATGTGATCACAGCCCGGTGGCCCCTTCCCCTTCCCTGTCCTGCCCAACGCCTGGGTGGGCGGCGCCGTCACGCCCGGGCCAGCCGGTCACGATGCGCGTCTGGGCCTTCTTGACGATGTCGCCGACGGGCAGCGCGCTGTCGGGTGTCCTCGCTGGAAGGATGGTCAGGACGGGGGTGGCGCGGCCACGCAGTTCTCGGTCCCAGGTGTGGACGGCGCCGGCCATGATGTCGGCGGCGGTCTTGCCGTCGGGGCCGAAGCCCTGGACACGGAACTCCCACAGGGGCGTACCGGCATGTTCGTCGCGCTCGCGGGGCTCTACGACCATGCAGGCCAAGGGTCCGCCGGACACCATCGCCATGAGGTCCATGGTCTTCAGCAGCCGGATCGGACCGGGCCTCTCCCGGTCTCCCGTCAGCCGGCAGAACCCGGTCAGGGAGGTAGCCAGCCACAGCTGAAGGCGTTCGAAGGACTCGTTCTCGGCCACGGTCACCCCGGTCCGCACATCGGTCCCCGCCGTGGCGAGGGCCCGGCAGAGGCCAGGCCGCTTTCGCCGTTGCGGCGCAGGATGAGGTGGACGTCGCCCCGGACGGTGCTCCGGGCCCCGCTCATCGCGACACCTCGGGGCGGTGGGCGAGCAGCACGGTGAATACGCCGTCCTCGTGCAGGACTTCGTCCTGGGCGTGCTGTACGAGGAGAGCGTGGGCCTGTTCCTCGAATCGGACGTGGTCGGCGAAGAGGCCGGGCCGGGCAAAGCTGGTGGACCGCAGGTAGCCCAGGACGCCGCGAGGCGTCCAGAAGCGGGTGAAGGGGATGCGGTGCTCGGTGAGGTCACTGAATGCGGAGTCGGCCAGGTCGTCTTCGTAGCGGCGGCCGGGCTCGCGGTACGTGCCGGTGGTGCCGGCGCGGCGGTCTTCCCCAAGGTGGGACTGGATCAGGCCCCTGAGCGCGGCCGTCCAATCGGCCTGGTGGGTCCAGAGGCTGCCGTCGCCCATGACCGCGACGGCGGCGTGCGCTGCGGCCACCCGGTCGGCCATGGCCAGCACAGCGGGGCGGTCCATCCAGTGGAACGCACGGCAGCAGGTGATCAGATCAGCCTGGTAACCGGGTTGGGCGGGGACAAACTCCTCGGCCGGGACGGCGTGCACGGTGGAGGTGCGCTCGCCCAGGTGTGGTTGGAGCTCGTCGAGCGCCGTACGGAGCATGTCCTCGTCTTGGTCCACGAGGTCTAGGTGGGCCGTGGGAGGCAGAGCGGGGAGCATGGAGAGGGCGACCTGTCCGGTGCCGGCGCCCAGGTCCAGCAGCGTGGGCGCCTCAGCCTCCTCCAATTCGTGGGCCAGGAGCCGGACGACCTGGTCGGGCAGCCTGGGGCGGTAGCGGGCGTAGTGGTAGTCCACCGAGTCGAACAGGGACACGGGTCTCCGATCTCGTGGTACGGGCGTGGCGTTCAGCTGCGGGCGCGGGTGTCGGGGACCTGAGGCAGCCAGGGCACGGCATGCTCGCGGAAGCTCTGGTTGACCGGGACCAGTTCGGGCGGGTTGCCCAGCGCGGAGAGGGTGACCGCGATGCTGGTGGCTCCGTCGTCGAGGGCGCAGACCTGGCTGCCACAGTTCGGGCAGAACCCGCGCTTGGAGTCCGGCCACGTGTAGTGCCACGACGGTTCTCCGCTGCTCCATGCCAAGCCGGCCAGGGGGAAGGAGACCCATGACATCATCGGTGCCCCCGACAGACTCTGGCAGTCCCGGCAACTGCAGGTATGGACATAATCGGGCACGCCGGTGACCGTGAACTGGATGTTCCGGCACTGACAACGCCCGGTGCGCGGAGTGGCCCTGATGGCTGCGGTCATGCGTCGACTCCCTTGTCGATTACCTGCGCTGAACGGGGGTACCGGCGTGAGAGTGCGGTTGCACGGCTACGGGTCACATCGCTGCACTTGCCGCTCCCAGTTCCGCCACGAGTCCGCATCGCGGCGGGTGAGGTCAGATCGCCGGGTCGATGAGGAGCAAGCGGAAGCCGGCCGCGTCGTGCGGGAGTTGTCTCTCCTGCGGGCGGCCTTCGTCGAGGAACGTGAAAGGCAGGGGGCCGCCCGGGCCAGGGTCGACCCCTGCCGCGTACCGCGGGATCACGCGTGTGGAAATGGGGCAAAACGTTGCCGAGGGTGCAGTAGTTGGTCTTCAGAGGCCGGTAGCGAGCCTCGATGGCACGGCCGAGGTCCAGGGTCTTCCGGGAGACGCCCGTCCGCCGCACACCCGATTCCCGCCCGAGGATGGGTTCTCCGTCGTGCTGGATCAAGACGCTCTCACCGCAGTGCAGCACGTCGAGGAACTCCGCCCGGTCGGCGGGCACCGCCCAGTCCAACAGCTGCCACTGCACGGGAGCCTCGTACAACTCCGTACGCCGGACGTAGCCCTGCGGCATGAGGACCTCGCGGGGGATGGCCAGCAGGGCCTCCCGCACAGGTCCCCGGTGCAGGGCACCTTCCTGTTCGAGGCGCGCGACCATCGCGGCCCGGGCGGCCGCCGGACCGGGTCCGGGTCCTGGGAGCTGGCGGGGCACGGCTCCGGTGAGGCCGTCGGCAAGGGGCCGTTCAGGCATGGGGAGATCTCCTCGGCATCCGGGGACGGGACGGTGCGGTGCGGCAGATCTGGTGGGCTAGGTCCAGCCGAGCTCGGTGTACGTCTCACCGCGGCTGATCGCCTCGATCGCGGCCTGCGTGTACGTGACCATCGGCTTGGGAAGCCGGGCCGGGTCGGCCCAGATCCACTCCAAGCACTTTTCCGGCTCACGCACCTCGGGCGTGCCCGACCAAGTGCGGGCGCGGAAGACGAGCCCGAGCCGCGGCTGCCCGTCGGTGTTTTCGCCCTCGTCGAGCATGTGGATCGTGTGGATCAGATCCAGATCCTCGGGGGCGACAAGAAGGCCGGCTTCTTCCTCGGCTTCCCGGATCAGGCCGGCCTTGGCGCCCTCGCTCTCCAGGTGTCCGGCCAGGAAGTGGAAGTGGTCGCCGGCGAAGGCGACATCTGGGTGGCGTCGGCCGAGGAGGATCCGGCCGTCTTCGCGTTCGAGATAGAGGTGGACGCCGATCACGTTGAGCCGGGTCCGGCTCCTCCCGACCCGTGCGGGCGCGCTCGCGGACCGGGGGACCGGGACAGGGGCGGTCTTCTGGTGCAGGGCGATGACGTCGGCCGTCCATGGGCACATGGTCAGCCAGGCCGTGGTCTCGGCGGGAAACCACTTGAACATGATCCCTTCGGGACACGGCAGCGTGCTGTCGTCGCCGTCCCAGGTGCCGACGTACACCTGGATCTGGCCCTCGTCGCCGGTCGGCCCGTGGGCGTTGACGACGGTGAGGGGCTCCAGTGGGACGCTCAGGCCCGTCTCCTCGAACAGCTCGCGCTCGACGGCTTGGCGGCAGGATTCCTCGCCCTCGCGGTCACCGCCCGGGATGGACCACGTCCCCGGGTCACAAATGACCTTGTTCGCATCCCTCAAATGCAGGAGGTACTGGCCAGCAGCGTTCACGAGAAGGGCTGCGGTGCCGCGCGGCTCGGTGGAAAGGATCGTCATGGTGAGACTCCTCAAGGTCAGGGGCGAGTCGTGCCAGCGGGCGCGGTGGACGCGGGGACCGACATGGCGGTGAGGCGGGAGACCGGCGAGCGTCACAGGACGAGCACGGGCACGGTGAGTACGAACGCCCCGGCCAGCGGGACCGTCCACACGTTGGTGGCGGCGGCCAAGGCGCCCGCGGCCACCGCGCAGGCCGCCGTCGGCCGTGCCGTGGTGGTGCAGCGGCGCCAGGGCTTGGATCGGGCTGTGGTCCGCTTCAGCCCGGTCCGCCCTGTACTCGGCATCAACCTGGACCGGCTGGCTGAGCCGTCCTCGGCGTCGAAGACCACCAGGACCTCATGGCCGGCGCAATGCTCGCGGTGCGCCTTCCGCTGGAGCGCTACGAACCCGAACGCGCCGGTCACATCGGTGCCGTCCAGGTCCTGGAACCGCTTTGGGAACGTACGGCGACCGGTAGAGAAGATGGTGGCCGTCGACGAGGAGGAGCGGCGCGGTCACGTTCACGGCCATGATGGTGCCTCCGAGCATCCAAGGCGCCAGTCGCCGCGGCGCCCGGGTGCGCCGTGGCGGGCAGCCGCCAGAATGTCGGTCCCGCTCGGAGCCGGTCCTGTGATACGGAGTTCACGTCCGGTCCTCCGCGCGATCGACGACGGGCGCCCGCTGAGCGGGCACGCTGTCGGCGAAGGCCGCAGCCTGAATCAAGTAGGCGTCGCGGAATTCGCCCGTGCCGATGCTCTCGTCCATGAGCTCTTCGAACGTCCCAGACTCGGCGACCTGGCCGTCCTTCATGACGTGGATGACGTCAGCCTCACGCACCGAATGCAGGCGGTGGGTGATCAGGACAACGGTCTGACCCGTCGCGGCCACCGCGCGGATCTCGTCGAAGACCCGCTGCTCAGCTACCGCGTCGAGGGCACTCGTCGGCTCGTCGACCACCAGAATCCCGGCGCGCTTGTACCAGGCCCGGCTGATCCCGACCATCTGCCACTCTCCGCCCGAGGCCTCCTGCCCGCCTTTGTAGCCGCGCCCGAGCAGAGTGCCGAGCCCGCGGCGCAGTCCGGCGATGAACCGGTCAGCGCCGGAAAACACGGCAGCGTCCCGTACTGCCTGGTCGTCGATGGGGACGGTGGGTCGGCCGATCCCGATGTTGACCCTGACCGTGAAGGGCCAGCGGAAGAACGACTGAGACATGAGAGCGATGCGGGAGAAGATCTGGCTGCGGTCGGCCTTGGCTGCATCGACGTCGTCCCACCAGATCGTGCCGCCGCCGGCATCGGGGAGGTGCAGGCCGGCCAGGAGCTTGACCAGCGTGGACTTTCCCGAGCCGTTCGCCCCTACCAGGGCGATCACCTTGCCCATCGGGAAGGACAGGGACACCTCGCGCAGGGTCGGCTCCGGCGTCTCACCGCCGCTGCCTGGATAGGTGAACGTGACCTTCTCGAAGCGGACTTCCCGTACTTCCCCAGGGAGGTTCTCCCCGGTCTCCGGGATCGCCCGAGCCTTGGCCTCCGTGCAGAGCCGCTCGAAGTCGGCCACGAAGAGGGACTCCTGGTGAAGATCGGCCATCTGCACGACGAGGCTGTCCAGGCTGGAGGATCCGGTACGGATCGCGAGGACCGCGGTGCCCGCGACCGCGAGGTCCATCCGCCCGCTCCACAGGAGCACTCCCAGCGCCCCGTAGGTGAGGAGGGTCGCGACCCCGGACGCACCGTCGGCGATCAGCCCGATCTTCGCAGCGTTACGGGCGAGGCGGGTCTGCTCGCGTTCGCTGGTCTCGGCCATCTCGTGGAAGTGGCTGAGGAGGAACGGGCCGACCTCGTGGACCCGGACCTCGGCCGCGGCCTCCCGTTGGGTCAGCAACTGCCCGAGCAGGTGCCCGGCCCGCGCGTGCTGGACGAAGGTGTGGAAGCTGATGTAGCGCTGCTTGGAGATCGTCAGCGACCTCCACCCGCTCGGCAGGGTAATCAAGACGAGCAGGGGCAAAAGTCCGACGTGAAGGACGGTGAGGACGCTCGCCGCCGCGAGCAGGGAAATCGCCGAGTTCAGTGTGTTCGTGCAGTAACGGATCATCCGCCGGGCGGAGTCGGCACCGTAGCGGGCGGCGTCCAGCAGCCGGTGGAACTCATCGTCCTCGATCGCCGCGAGCTCGACCCGGTGCACCAGCCCCAGGTACTGCTCCGTCGCCACCCGCTGGACCTTCGGCTCCAGCTCGCCGGTCGCCGCGGTGGACGCGGACCGCAGCAGCGAGCCCACCAGCGCAGTGACGGCGACCAGCACAAGGGCCGGAACGGCCTGGAGCAGGCGCTCGTTGGTGGTGCCGCCGGCCAGGATGTGGCCCAGCACTGCATTGACCGCGACCAGCCCGATCGCCTGGGTGATGCCACGTCCGACCTCGGCGCCGAGGACCACGCGCAGGGCACGGGCATCAGCGAGGTGGGCGAGGTTCAGCCCGGTGGCGACCATCCGGGGTAAGGCCTTGGCCATGGTCCACAGGCCGAGTTTCAGCCAGGCGCCCTCGTGCCGATCCCAGCCGATGTCGTAGGCGAGCTCACCACCGAACAGCAGCCGCTCCGAGTCCGACACCGTCGCCTGCTCCACATCACCACTCGCCTCCGTGCTCACTTCGTCCCCCTCATATCCAGCCGTGCACTGCTGGTTTGGTCGCTGCTTGCGAATGGCCCGGTCTTCCCCCAAGCCGGGCCTGGGCCGTGCGCCTCGGCCGCGCTCTCTGCCGCCGGGGCTGCGGCTCCGTCGGCCGGGGCCGTTGTGGCCGCGGGCATGGCGATGGCGCTGTAAAGGGTGCCCGCGACGTACTGGTTGAGGACGGCGTGGGTCAGAGGCCGGCAGTCGGCCGGGGGACCGCCGGGGTCTGCCCACACCACCTCGCTGTACTCGCGGGGTGCGGAGTTGCGGGGCTCACCGGACCAGCGCTGCGTGGCGAAGACGGCGCACAGGCGGCCTGCGCCCCGCTCGCTGCGGTAGTGCAGGAGGCCACTGAGTTCGAGGTCCTGGACGCCCACCCCGATACCCAGCGTCTGGGAGGCTCCCCGGCAGGCGGCCTCGTCGAGCCACTCCGCCGGCCCCAGCGGTCCGCCCACCAAGGCCAACTGGCCCCGGTCGGGGTGTCGGGCCCTGCGGACCAGCGCCACCCGCCCGTCCGAGCGCAGCGCGAGCAGCACCACCTTCGTCAGCGGCCGGTACCCCGGCCCGGCCTGTTCGATTAGGGCAGCAGCCGTACGGGGGTGGTGCGTTGTCTGCACTGGTCCTCCCTGGATTGACGTGGAACCGAGCGATAGTCGAACAACCCCTCACGCCTGCGCGCCGTAACGGACACGGGAGAGGGAATTTTTCGAACTGAAATGCGATGCTGGGGTGTAAGGCAGTTCCTCTGAGGGTGGGAGCGTCTGAACTCACACGTTCGAGTGGAGATGGGATCACGGCACCCGATCAGGGTCTTGCGTGACAGATGTGCGACCTCCTCCAAGGGCGGGACGCGAGAGGCGTGCTTTCCGGTGGTGCTGATCCGTGGAGGCTGCGTGCGAGGGGCGGGGGCCTTGGGGCATCGCCTGAACTCCTGGGTTGTCCATCGAGGTCACAGCCTCTCCATCCTTCACTCGTTCGGCAACGGCACCGGCCAATCCCGATGTCAGGGTTGTCTGGTGTACGAGTACGCAACCCCGACATCCGGTCCGTCGCGGGCAGCCGAAGCCGGTCGCTGCACCGACTGCCGGCCTGACTGCCGAGTCCGGCGAGCGGGGCACAGAGCGGCTACTGTGTCGCGGGAGCGGACAATCAAGTCGTGAAGCCTTGCGCAGTCCACGAACTCGCGGCGGCGGGTGGGGAGCGACAGCCACGACCACGGGTCCGGTGCGGAGTCGAGTGCAGGTACCTCCACCAGTTCCGATTTCTTGGCTCCGCAGTGGAGGGTGCCGGGCGGCCATGTGAACTGGTCTGCGGTGCTCGGCGGGGTGACGAAGTAGACGGCCCCCGAGCCGGACGCTCGCTGGTAGATCCCGCCAGGGTGGCAGTCGAAGAGTTGGATGAGCCTGTCGGCAATCTGCTGTCCAAGCTCACTTCGGATGGTCACGACGTCGAAGTAGATGCCCGTGCGGAGAAGGATGTGTCCGCCAGCGGGAACCCAGTCGGGATGAAACGGCCTGATTCTGGTGAGGGGGGCGGCCCGGTGGATGAGGTGTGCGGTGTTCATTGACCGTCTCTCCTTGGTGAGGGGCGCGCCGGGAACGGTGCGTGGCACGGATGCAAGCGGCCCTTCAGAGGGCGTCGACGCTGCCGCCAGCCGATCCGTCGGCGGGCTTGAATGCGATGCCCGCGTACCCGGATGAGTAGCCCTTCGGTAGGGTCGCCCGCCGGGCGTGCCAGGAGTGGGTCTCGCTGAGGCCGGGCGCGAGGTGGGTGAAGTCGCCGAACAGGCCAGCGATCTGCGCGCGGCTCCGGGGCCGGAAGCCCAGGTCGGCATCGGCGAGGATGCCAACGAGTTGCGCAGTTTGGTCCGGTTGGGTGTCGGCCGTGGCGTGGACGATGGACAGTGCGCTCCCGGCAGGCAGCCATGCCCGGATCGCGGTCAGGAGGCTTGCGACGGCCTTGTCGTCCGGGATCCATTCGAGGACCTGGTGCAGCAGTACGGCAACCGGCCGCACCCTGTCGAACATGCGCAAGGCGTTCAGCAGCGCGTTGGCGTTGGTGATGTCGAGGAGCATGGCATCGTCCCCCGACGTTTCCACAACCTCGCATTTCACGTGCGCGATGACCATCGGGTCGTGGTCCACCGACACGTACCGGTACTGCGGGGACCGACCTGGGTCCGGTTGGGCGGTCTTCCTGACCAGTTCGACGAGGGGTCGGCCGTCCGCGGCTGGCAGTCCACAGCCCAGGTCGAGGAACTGGCGGATGTCGGTGTCGTCCAGGATCCGGGCAACCGCAGTGTGGGCGTACTCGCGTGCGGTGTGGGCGCTCCAGGAGAGCCAGGGAGCGACGGCCGTCGCCCTGGCGGCCAGTTCCCGATCGACAGCGTAGGCCTCGCAGCCGCCCCCGAAATGGTCGTAGAGGCGGGCCGACGTTGCGGCTTGCATCGAAATCTCGTGGACGTGCACGGCGTTCTCGGGGCTCCGTTCCCGGATTTCGTCGGTCGCGGTGGTCATACCGGCCTCCCGATGAGCGGCAGCGCTTGGTCGTGCGGGCGGCTGAAGGTGACCACGTGCTGGGTGGGGGAGCGGTCTGGGGTCACCCTGACGGTGATGCCTGCTCCAACGAGGCTGCTGAGCAGTTTCCTTAGCTGCTCCGGGTCCAGGCTGTGGCAGGTCCTGGTGCTCGCCGTGACCTGGTCCGGGACATGACTCCACTGCTCGGCCAGGTAGCGCCGTGACGCGAGATCCCCCGGGCTGGCGGGGCACGCTGAGGGCGCGGGTTCGGATCTCGGGGTCTTGTTCACCACAGGGTCGGTTCCTCTTCTGGTGTGGGGGCTCCGGGCAGGCCGGGCGGGACGGCTGCGGCGACGAGTTGGTCCCAGGTGTCGTATTGCTCGGCCATGGCCAGCAGGAGCTGGGCGGTGGCGTATGCGTCGTAGGTGGCGCGATGGCGGCCGACGGCGGGCGCATCAGTCAGGTCCGGCTGCTGCTGGATGATCAGCGCGTCGAGCCCGTAGGAGGGCAGGCCCTGGTAGGTGGCCTTCGCCAGGCGCAGGGTGTCCAGGACCCCGGCCGGCTCCCACTTCGGCAGATGCGCGGACAGGACCCGGTAGTCCACGTGCGCGTTGTGCGCGCAGATCCACGCTCCGGCCAGGAAGTTGCCCACGGCGCCGGACGTCTCCTGCCAGGAGGGGGCGGTGGCGAGCGCCTCGTTGGTCAGGCCGTGGACTCGGGTCGCGAAGGAGGTGACGGGCCGGGGCGGGCGGATGAGCCACGCCCCGGCGGTCGTCTTGTCCGGCTGGCCGTCGCGGACGGGCAGGGCCGCGACCTCGACCAGGTCGGGCGGGTTGGCGCCGTTGCCTTCGACGTCTACGACGAGGAGCTTGGTGGGCCAGGCGGTGATGTTCATGCGACTGGTGTTCCGTTCTCCGAGGTAATCCGCAGCGTCAGTTCACGAAGTTCGCGGCTGGTGTTCGTGATGTCGTATCGACGCGCGTTGTCGAGAGCCGCTCTGGCCAGAGCTTTGCGCCGGCGGAGGTCCCGACCCATCTCGTCTAGGGCCGTGGCCAGCGAGCACGGGTCACCAGGAATGTAGGGAACTCCGGTGTTCCCCAGGATTTCCCTTGCACCGGGAAGAGCCGAGTAGGCAACGGGAAGTCCGTGGGCTTGGGCCTCGACAAGGACGAGCCCGAATGCCTCCAGACCCCTGGTAGTGAATACGAAGGCGTCGAAGTCCGGCAGGCGGCGCCACAGTTCGGCTCGGGGCAGGAACGGCTCGAACTGGATCCGGTCCCGCAGCCCGAGTTCGACGGCCCGCTGTTCCAGATGCTCCCGAAGGGTTCCTTGGCCGATCACGGTCAGGTGATGAGGCTGGTCTGTCAATGCGAGGGCTTCGACGGCGGTGATCGTGGACTTGTTGTCGTCTAGACGGCCTGCGTGCACCAGGGACAGGGGTCCGGTCCCAGGCGGTTGATCGCGTACCCGGGCGTAGCCCAGGGGGATGCCCCACGGGATGACGGTGAGTCGATCGGTGAATCGGCGCCCGGTGAGACGGTCGATGCGGTCGGCTAGGGCGGAGGTCGGGGCGACGATCGCCGCGCTCGCGGCGGCAACGGCATGCAGGGATTCGCGTTCCCGCACGTCGCGCTCGGCGGCCATCACGTCGGGGCCGTGAGCGATGGTGATGATCGGAATGCTGCCGGCGGTCCGCGCGACCGCCAGGCTGAGTGCGAAACCGAGGTACTGGGCGTGGATCGCATCCGGCCGGATCTTCTCGATGAGCGCACCAACCTCACGCGTCAGCGTGTCGACGTAGAGGTCGAAGCCTGGACCTTGGGGCAGTTTGGTCGTGGAGAGGGTGATGAGCTGGTCAAATGCGGCACTCCATGCCTGATCGACCGGGTTTCTGCCCAGGAAGGTCGTGTGGGTGTCGGGCATCGCACGGTAGAGGTCGTGGGCAAGGATCATGCTCCCGGATGAGGGTTCGGAGGTGCGGTTGATGCCGGTCAGGATGTGCAGGTGCTTGGCGGTCATGCAGGTACCCCGTTCACGGGCGACCGTCGGGTGGGGATCGGCGACCGGGCTACCGGCACCAACTCGACTTGTGATCCGTCGGTGGCGTTGGGCGTCCCGCGCTGGCGGGGCGGTGCCCACCACGAGGCGAGGTGCGGGGTGGGGACTGCCGTGATCTCCTCGTCGGGGTGCAGGTAGCCCTTGCAGTCTTGTCGCGCAGTCCATACTCGGACTGCCGCTCGGGGGTAGGCGGGATTGATCCCGATTTCTCCCTTGGGGATGACTCCGTTGAAGGGGGTAGGGATCCCTTCGGTGTTCCAGTAGTCCCACGCCTCAAGGGCCTTGGATTTCTCGAAGCAGTGGTAGAGGTGCCGGTAGCGGTCCATGTACCGCATCTCACGGAAGATCATCTGGCCGATCAGCCCTGGCGCGGCTTTTCGGAGCGTGTCGAGGTCGGCGCCCTGGAAAGTGAGCGATCCCGCGTCCTGGGACGGGTGCAGCGCAGTCCGGGCAAACAGGTGGGACAGCCGACGTCGTACGTACTCGGCAGCTCCTGGGCCGAGGGCCGGTTCGATGCGTTCGACGAGCTGGACGAGCCGGTGGTGGCGCGGGTTGAAGCGGGCCAGATCGAAGAGCTGGCCCATGCTGTCGACGGCGGCGAAGGCGAGGCGTTTGTACAGCCGGTTGTTCAGCTCCCCCACCTGGGCGTAGGTCTTGGTTTCCGGGGTGGCGGAGTGGAGCATCAGGTATTCCGACAGAACCTCGAAGTACACGTAGCCGAGGAACGGCACGCCCGCGACGGCGTCGGACAGCATGTCGATGAACGCCGGTGCGGGCGTGGTGTGGCCGGCGGCGTTGCGCAGGGCGGTGTCGAGGAAGGGTGCTGCGGTGTGTAGCCCGGCCAGGATGGCGCGGTCGAGCTGTTCGTTCTCGGTTGGAGTGAGGAAGCTCTGGTAGCGCAGGTAGGTGCGCAGGTGGATGGGGCCGAGGTGCAGGTAGTCGATGCCCTTGGGCTTGATCGGGGCGTCCGGGGTGACCTCGATGACCAGGGGTGTGGTGGAGGGCTTCGTCTCCATCAGGTAGGCGCCGAGGTTGTGGGGGCGCAGCCCCGCGCGCTGGGTGACCAGGGGCGAGCAGTACAGGGCCCCGACCAGGCATCCGGTGGAGACGTGCAGCTGCCGGCTGGAGCGGACGGCTTCGATGCCCTTGGTGGTGTGCAGCAGGTACATCGGTTTTCCGCTGGCGAGCGCTTCGGTCATGGCGTTGTTTCGGATCAGACAGCCGTTGGGGGTGGAGTGCTCCAGGTGGTGGCGCCAGTCGCTTTCGGATTCGGCCAGCGAGGTAGGGGTCTGGCGCTGAGCGGGCCTGGTGTAGTCCGTGTGAGCGTGTTCCCATTCGTTGCGCAAGAGAGCTCCCGGGGATGGAGGATCAGCAGCGGGCCGGGCGGGGATTTCGAGGAGCTAAAGGGTCTCAACGTTCGGTCCCGAGAGGCGGTTTCGGCAGTCGAGAACGTACGGCGCGGTCTTCCCGATCATCGCGAGGTCGAAGGCCGCATGGTCCATGAGGAGCACCACGGCGTCAGCGGCCGCGATCTCCTGCGCGCTCGCGTCCACGAGCGGCACGTTCAGCTTGCTGGTCTCGCCGTGCGGGACGTTGGGGTCGGCGCCGCGGACCTTGGCGCCGAGGCCGATCAGGAGCTCGGCGACACGTGCCGAGGGCGACTCACGGAGGTCGGTGGCGTTGATCTTGTAAGTCAGGCCGAGCAGCAGGATCCGGGACCCGCTGATGGCCGTTCCGCGCTTGTCGAGCGCGTCCACGACACGCCGGACGACGTAGTCGGGCATGTGGCGGTTCACGTCGTTGGCGAGCTCTACGAACCGGAAGGGGACGCCGAGGTCTTCTCGGATCTTCCAGGAGAGGAACAGCGGGTCGACGGGCAGGCAGTGCCCGCCGACGCCCGGCCCAGGGGTGAACCGGGTGAAGCCGAAGGGCTTGGTCGCGGCAGCGTCGATCGCCTCCCAGATGTCCACGCCGAGGCGGTTGGTCAGCGTCGCTAGCTCGTTGATCATGGAGATGTTGACGAGCCGGAAGGTGTTCTCGATCAGCTTGGCCAGCTCGGCAACCTTGGGCTCGGACACCGGCACCGTGATCCGGAAGATGCCGTCGTAGAAACATTTGATCACATTGAGTGACTCGGCATCGATTCCGGACACCAGCTTCGGCGTCGTCTCGAACGACCACCTCTTCTTGTTGCCCGGGGCTATGCGCTCGGGGCTGAATCCGGCAAGGAAGTCCACCCCGGCCTTGAGCCCCGATGCCGTCTCCAGGATCGGCAGCAGCAGTTCCTCGGTGGTGCCCGGATAGGTCGTGGACTCCAGGACGACCGTTGCGCCCCGGCTCAGGTGCTCGCCCAGCCTCCTGGCGCAGGCCTCGATGTAGCTCAGGTCGGGCGTGCCGTCCCGCAGCGGGGTCGGCACGGTGATCACCGCGATGTCGAAGCCGGCCAGCGCGGCAGCATCGGCGGTCGCGGAGTAGGCCCCGCTGTCCAGCACCGCGCGCAGCCGGTCGGAGGTCACGTCCTCAACGTGGGACTGGCCGGCAGCCAGCTCCTGGACGCGGTGCGGGTCGACGTCGTAGCCGATGACACTGTGGCCCACCTCTGCGGCGCGTACGGCCAGGGGAAGCCCTACATAGCCCTGACCAGCGACAACGATCTGCATGGCAGCTCCTACTCGGTTGCGGTGCTTGAATGGGGAGTCGTTCCTGGTCTGGCAAGGAGAAGCGCTGTGCCCTTGGTGTCTGTAGTGATGCCCGTGTACAACTCGACCACCACTCTCGGCGCAGCTGTCCGATCGGTGCTCACACAGACCCACAGCGACCTGGAGCTGTTGGTCACCGACGATCAGTCCACCGACGGCTCCATGGATCTGCTCCGCGAGTTCGCCGAGCAGGACGAGCGCGTCCTGCCGGAGTCGGCACCCGAACAGGGCGGCGCCGGCCGGGCCCGAAACCTCGCGATCAAGCGGGCCCGCGGGGACTACATCGCCTTCCTCGACAGCGACGACATGTGGCTTCCGGAGAAGACCGAGAAGCAGCTCGCCTTCGCCGCCCAGGCCACTGCGCCCTTGACGTTCACCTCGTACTTCAAGATGGACGCTGACTACGACGGCGAGAGCACCGACTGGGTCCCGAACGGGCGGGTGGTCCGTGCGCGGGAGCGCGTCGACTACCGCGCGATGCTGCTCCAGGACCACATCGGCGCTCTCACGGCCATGTACGACCGCACTGTTCTGGGCACGAGGCTGATGCCCGAGATGCGCAAGCGCCAGGACTACGCCCTCTGGCTATCGATCATGAGGGGCGGTGCTGACGCCCGGGGCCTGAGCGAGCCGCTGGCGGTATACAGGGCCCACCAGGCGGGATCACTGTCCTCCAAAAAGCTGTCGCTCGTGCAGTACAACTGGGCCCTCTACCGCGAGCACGAGCACCTGTCGGTCCCGCGGGCGACGCGCGCGCTGGCTGGCGCCGTGTGGCAGTCGGTGCGCAACTCGCGCATCTAGCTCCGTGCACGGACCCGTGGACGCGGTGCGCGGCCGTTTCCGGCGGTGCCCCGACCGGGCCCCGCCCCGTGGCCGTGCCGCGTGCTCGGCGGCTGGACTCGGGGGCAGGGATGGGCGGGTCACCGGTGCCGTCGGCCGGCTACGTCCGAGCCGTTGCCCGTCCTCGCACGTAGGAAGAGCTGGAGGAGCAGCCGCCGCTCGGCGACCGGTACAGCCTCCTGACCGCTGTTGAGCGCCTCCCGACCATGTAGGAAGCGCCGCTGGTTCACGATGAGGTAGTCCCCGGGCTGGAGCATGAAGGCGACCTGCCCCCGGACGAGCTCCTCGGCAAGCCCCCTGGCCGCGTCGGCGTGCAGTTGGCCGAGCTGGGACCGCTCCAGCATCTTGGCGGTGAACCGGACGAACCCATCGCCCGGGTCGCAGTCCTCCAGGATCGGGAACGGCTTGTACTCCTCGCCGACACCGTGCAGGTCGAAGAAGGTCCCGTAGTGGTAGGCCGCCTCGGCCAGGAGGCCGCGGCTGTTCTCCGAAAGCCGTGCTACTGCCGCGTGGGCGTCGGAGAGGATGCTGGGGCCGCCGCCGAGCGGGTCGGGGCGAACGCACAGGAGCGTGGTGTAGTCCGGGGGCAGGGTAGCGTTCACCAGGTCCATGTGGAACGCGTTGTACCCAATGCCGCTGGACTTGCCTGGGTCCTTGTCGACCTTGACCCCGATGTCCTTCCAGAGGGGCCACCGCGGGAAGGGTGAGAAGGGGACGGCCACCTCGGCCGCGAAGGCCGTCACCAGCCGCCGGAACCGGACGCCGGTCCCCAGCGCCTTGGCGAGGTTCCCCAGGCACAGCACGGCGTATCCGCCGCCCTCCCAGGTCAGCGCGTGACGCAGGGCCGTGGCGGTCTCCTCGAACTGCGGGGCGGTCGTCAGCCGGGTCCGGTACTCCTCCATGGTGGACCGCGTCAGGAACGAACCGTCCAGTTCCCACGGCGGAAGAGAACGGTCGATCAGAGCAGCTTCGAGTTCGCTCGGGATTTTGATGAACACGTGGAGCCTCCTTCTCTACTTGGGGTTCTCGGGGTGCCGTTCGGGTGCTGCCGTCATCCGGGCGCTGAAGACGTCCCGGGTTTCGATCGGGCGAAGGTACTTGGCGATGGCGGCCTCGCTGTAGCCGTAGAACCGGCCGCGAAGAACGTCGTCGCGCCAGGCAGGCGGGATCTCTCCCCACTCGATGCAGAAGCAGGTGTCAGAGGAAGGCGGCCGTACCAGTCGCAGATCGGGGTAGCCGTGGCGGCCCTCAAGAAGGGCTCGGACGGCCAGGGCCACGGTCATGTCCGAGGTAGGGAAACTGCCGCCACGACGAGGGCCGCCGACCGCCACGGCAAGCAGCGGTGCACGGAAGACGCGGATGGCTACGCTGTAGTCCAGGACGGAGGGATCCGCCAGCTGGTCTCGGAAGTGCTCGAAGTTGTAGGCCGCGCGGGCCGGGAGAGCTGTCACGAGCAGCCGAGCGGAACCCGCCACGATCGTCGCGCCGCAGCCGAGGTCAGGGACCGGTGAGGGACGATGATCTGCCCGTCGGGCAGCAGTTCACCGGTGTCCTCGAAGAGCAGAACGCCGTTGCAGAGCAGGCTCCACCCCTGAACAGGGTGGAAGGCCACGGTGACGGCGGCATCGCGGTCGGCTCCGTCAGCTGCCGGGCACGGCGACGCGTGGTTGCACATGTTGGTCCTCGCTGGTCGTGAAGGGAGTGGGGGTCAGCTGCTTGCAAGTGCTGAGGGCGGCAGCCGGCCGAAAGCGCGGCGAACACCGGCAGGCGGGTTTCTGGTGGCCGCGAAAGTGCTGGGGGTGGAGCTGGTGGGTGGCCGTCGCACTGGCCCCTTCGCAGGGCTGCTCTTCGGCTCGTGGTCCGTCCGGAACGGTGTCGACTGGCTAGATGGCCAGGGTGATCGCTTCCGCGGCGGTTGTCGTCAGCATCAATGCGACGAGGCCCAGACCTTTGACGGAGGCCTCCGGTCACGTCGGTTGCGCGCAACGGAAGAAGGCCCACACGGCCTTCCCCGGACAATCTTCCCGCTCCTTGCGTGGTGCCGAGGTCCAGCAGTCGGAATGGGCGTTGACGAGAACCAGCCCACGTCCCCTGATGGCACCCGTGGACGGGCGGATCGTCGGGATCGGGCAACTGCTGGAGTTGTCGGTCACCATGAGCCCGAAGGCGAAGTTCGGCTTGAAGGCGAGCGCGACGCCAACGGTCTCGCTCTCATTCGACGGCCGAGTCCGTCCGTGGACAACCGCGTTGGTGACCAACTCGCTCAGGACGAGGACGACTCGGTCAATGAGAGCGTCGTCTTCATCCAGCCCCCAATCCACGAGCCGCTGTCGGACGAAACGGCGAGCCTCACCCACGTTACTGCGCTGGCTCTCGAACTCGACGGCGACTCGTTCGACGCCGTCACCGTGTACCAGTACCGCCAGGAACTGCCCACTCGACAACCGTGTCAACGCGTCTACCTCCCTGTCTGGGTAGCGACGGACACCGCCCCTCCTGGGCACTGAAGCCGGCTGGTGGGGTGGCGTCCGCCGCGGGCCCGCCAGCCGGGGCGTCAGGTTCGCCGGCCGTCGGGCAGCTTGTCGGGCTTCCGAGATAGGAAGGATTCGCCTAAAGACGGTGCCGAGCAACAGTGACGGTTCACTGATCCGCAACCGCACATCGTGGGGGTGAGTGATCCGTTCACTGATCCGCAACTTCACATCGTGGGGGTCAGTGACCTGTTCACTGATCCGCGCGGAAGTCACTGTTTTTGACGCAGAGTCGACGGGTTGTCACTACGATTTTGATGAGCGAGCCCGGTTGAGGAGGTACTGATGGACCGCACACCACACGGCCCGTCCTGTGCGAAGCGGTTACGTCAGGAGGCCACCACACACGGCGAGTCGTGCAGCCAGATCGCCGTCACGATTCAGGCCCACTGCTCCGTGTCCCTCCTGCGCGCCCACCGCCTCGCACGTGGGCTGACGCTGAAGGAAGCAGCGGAAGGACTGAACGCACTCACCGCGGGGCACCAGGGTGCTCCCCGGGCTGACGCCGATCAGCTGGGGCACTGGGAGACAGACAGGCAACCACGACCGGCCACGCTTGTGCTGTTGTGCAACTACTACGGCGGTCTGCGCCCCGAGGACCTCGGCTTCGAGAGCGCAGAGGCGACCGTACCTGCCTCGGTATCTTCCACCATGGTCCTCGCGGAACGGGCTCTGCCCTGGCCTGCTGCTCCGCGTGCTGAGATCGTCGACGAATCCCTGGAGCGGCAGGTCGATGCTGTGCGGCGCTCGGTCGATCGCACACTCGCGGCAGGAACCGTGAATTCGAATCAGCTCGACCTGCTCGACGAGCAGGTGATGTGGGCACGAGAGCAGTACGTCTACACACCACCAGCGCCCATGGTCAAGGTGCTCCTCGATCAAGTTGAGGAAGTTGATAGCCTCGCCGCAGACAGGCAGCCGGCAGCCGTACAGGTTCGCCTGTCCGAGCTGACCGCCATACTGGCGACCCTCGTCGCTGACGCCCTGATGAAGCTCGGGCACCTTCCCCGGTCCCGGTCGTGGTACGCCACAGCAAGGCACGCCGCGGACGACAGCGGCAACACGGAGCTCCGCGCCCGAGTGCGGGCACAGGCTGCCATGCTTCCCTTCTACTACGGACCCCTGGAAGCAGCGGTTGTCCTTGCCCGGGAAGCCAGGATCATCAGCCGCGGCCGTCCCAGCGCCACAGCGGCATTCGCTTCGGCAGCCGAAGCACGCGCTCTGGCCAAGCTCGGAGACGCAGAGGGAGCCGAGTCCGCACTCCGATACGCCACTGTCGCGTTCGAACAGAGCGGAGCGGGTGGCCCTGGCGACAACGAAGCCTTTGGGTTCCCTGAGCGCCGATTCAGACTCTACGAGAGCGGCACCTTGACCGCCCTCGGCCACACGAGCAGGGCACGTCGTGTCCAGGAGGAGGCCATCCGCCTATACCCGTCAAGAACCGGCATCGACCCTGCTCTGCTCAATCTTGAGACAGCACTCTGCATGGCCCACGACCACAGCCTCAGGGAAGCCTGTCAGCTAGCTGGTGACACCCTCCTGCGGGTCGCTGCGGAGCACCGCACCCCGATCGTGGAGGAGCGGGCTCGCGAAGTCATCGGGGCACTTCCCCCGGGTGCGGAGGCCAGCCGCGCGGCGCACGAATTGCGCGAGATCCTTGCGCTTCCTCCCGGACACATGTGACAGCGGGCCGGATCGTCGGCGAGCCTTGACCCATGACACAAGCTGCGCTGGCCCCTGGCGGGTTCGACGAATTCGAGATGCATCAGGTCCTGAAGCGCGGGTGTGCGGCCGTCGGCCTCGATTCCTCCGAGGCTCGCCTGCTCCGCGGCCACACCAACGCGGTTATCCACCTTGTAAAAGAGCATGTCGTCGTCAAGATCGCCCGAAAGGGATCACGCATAGACGACGTAGCTCGTACCGTCCGGTTCGTTCGCTGGCTGATGGACGCTGGCTTTCCCACCGTCTCCCTCCACCCGGTCGACCAGCCAGTGGGCGTCGGCCAGCACGCTCTCACGTTCTGGGAGTATCTGCCTCAGCCGTCCGACCCAGTGCCGGCGGCCCAGCTGGCCAAGCCGCTGTACTCGCTCCACACGCTGCCGACTCCGCCCGAGGCCCTACCGGCGCATGACAACCTCGCGGCAATCCGACGGTCCCTCAAGTCGATCACATGCCTGTCCGACGAAGCGCTCGCGTTCCTGAACGACAGCACCGAGCAACTTGAGTCAGCGCTCCATGTCGTGCAGTTCGAGCTGCCGGAGGGTGTTATCCAGGGAGATCCACAACACCGCAACGCTCTGCACACCGCCAGCGGCGGAGCCGTCCTCTGCGACTGGGACACAGTTGCAATCGGACAGCCGGAGTGGGATCTCGTCACGGTGGAGGTCCACTGCAGGCGTTTCGGCCACGGGTCGCAGCACTACGAAGCCTTCGCAAACACGTACGGGTGGGATGTCACGCGGTGGTCCGGGTACCAGACGTTGGCCGCGATCCGGGAACTACGCATGATCACGACAAACGCTCGGAAGGTTTCAGACGCTCCCACCAGCCTTCAGGAGGTCGAGCGGCGGGTAGAAGGACTCCGTTGCCATGATCGCGCCCTGCGGTGGAACATCCTCTGACGTTCTCGGCCAGTTCCATATCAGCCAAATCTAAAAGACGTTCAGGGGCCCGAGGCCAGCGAAGGGGTAGTTGCGGGGGAGAGGGCCCTGGCGCGAGGTTCAGCAGACGGTGATGGTGGTGTTCACGCAGGAACTCGGGCTTTGGGCCTTGGCGTGCTGCAGCCGATGGTGGTTCCGTCCAGGGCAATGCAGTTGCAGCTCAGTGGTCTGGCTGTCATGGCGGGGATCACGAGAAACTAACTGAATGAGAACAGCCGCCTTGCCGGTAGAGTCCTAGCTCAGGAAGTGCGGACCCCGCGCCCGCGGGGATGGTCCGAGCAGCCAGGGATCGTCCGTCAGGGAGAATCCGTGGACCCCGCGCCTGCGGGGGTGTTCCGGCCTCGGTCGCAACCCTGTCTCGGGCGGCGGGCTGTTCGCGGGCGGTGGCGGCCTCGCTCTCCTCTGCGGCGGCGAGGGCCTGTCCCCGTGCGGCTGAGTTCGCCGCGCAGGTAGGTCACCAGAGTCTGCAGCCGGGGGAAATCCGGCGGCAGGACGGACGCTCAGCCCCTTTACCGCGCCTGACGCGCGGCCCTGCACGACGCGCAAGGGCGATGCCGGAGCGCCTTCCCATACGCGAGGAGATCCGCACCTGGCACACGGGCCGGTCCGGCTGGGCACCCAAGTGCAGGCGCTCGGCCTGGCTCGCGCGAAGCGGACCCCGGCGAACCCGGTGGGACGGGAGAACTCCTGCTGCCGGTGAGCGTGATCGAGGAAGAAGGCTGCCCACCGGTCCCTCAGAGCCGCACGGTACCCGCCGTCGAGGCGTGACCGGACCAAGCCGCAGTGGGATGTGGGACAGGACGCTCGGGCTGTAATGCGGGCGGGAAGGGCTATGACACGCGGTGGCTTGGCCGGCCACGGACTCGCCGCGCTTCTGGCGGTCCCCAATGCGGCCAGGCTCGTACAGCCCGAGTGGTGACTCGCCGGTGACTCTGCAAACCTTCCGCCCCAGGCCAGAGCGCCCATCTGCCAAGGAACTCACCGGCCGCTGGTGAACTGACCGATACTCCTTCGGCTGCCAGTGACTTGCCTGGTGACCTCACCAGCGCCTGTGCGAACTCACCGGTGACCCGCCCGGGTGCCTCGTATGAACTCACCGGTGAGTCCCGAGAGGATTTGGGCGCGGCCGGGGCTTGGGAGCGGACGGCGAAGGCCGTCAGAGTGCCGGGCTGGCCCACGACGCTGGGACGGATGGCCTGGGACAGACGGGCCTCCGGCTGCTGGCCGTCGGGGCCGTACTCCTGATGATGTACTACGTTGGGTCCGCCAGCCGTAGCGGACGAGCGAGCTGGCGCATGGCGCCGTAGACCTGCCCGGTGTCGTACGAACGGCCGTCGGCGTCGATGGGGGTGCCGACGCCGATGGAGTGCATGTCGGCGAACGCGGCTGCCTCTCGGTTGTCGGTGGTGAACCGCAGGCGCCCGCTCGCGGTGTGACGGGCAAGCAGCTCGGGAAGACCGGTCTCGTAGATGGGGCACTGGCCGGAGTTCAGGCTGTCGACCTTGGCCTGGTCGACGTCCACGCCGATGACCTCGTGACCCAGTTCGGCCATCGCCGCCGCGTGCGGGATACCGAGGTGCCCGCAGCCGATTACCGAAATACGCATTCCTTGACTCTCATCCTGGGAGGGGCCCGTGTACGGGGCCGGGGAACGAGCCCAGAGGCTAGCGCTGTTCCCCGGCCCCGCCGGTTCACGTGCTGGTCACGCGAGGCTCAGCAGCCGCTCCAGCTCGCCGACCGCAGCGGCGGCCGTCTGCCGTACGACCACGTCACCGCTCTGCGGGGCCTCCAGCGGGTATTCAAACCAGGAGCCATCCGGACGGGGCCGGAGGCCAGGGTGGTCGAGCTCGCCGCATATTGCCAGGCACGGATACAGCACGGCGGAGCCCCAGCGGGTCCGGTGATGCTGGGGAGAACCGCTGTTCAGGCGCGTTCCGTGCGCGGTGGAGGCCGGGCGGTGTGAGCGTCGGGGCGCGGGCGATGTCCGGGGGAGAAGTGTTCTGAAAGCCCGCCGGCAGTCCGCTCCTCGCCCTAGGGTGAGGGCATGATTCCTGATTTTGTGTCAGATCTACGGAAAGCGGTCGGTCCCGATTGCCTGCTGTGGCTCCCGGGGGTGGTCGGGGTGGTCCTCGACGAGCACGGGCAGGTGCTCCTGCAGCGCCGGTCCGCTGCTGGTCTGTGGACGCCGTTGAGCGGGATCCTGGAACCCGGAGAGGCTCCGGCCGCCGGGGTGGCGCGGGAGGTGGCGGAGGAGACCGGGGTCCGGGTGGTGGTGGAACGCCTTGCGGCGGTGACGTCTTCCCCGCCGGTTAGGCACGGCAACGGGGACCGGGCGCAGTACCTGGAACTCGTGTTCGCCTGCCGCCCGGCAGACCCGGGTCAGGAGCCCCGGGTCTGTGACGACGAGTCGGTGGAGGTCGGCTGGTTCGCGCTGGACGCCCTGCCGCCGATGAGTGAGCGGATGCGGGAGCTCATCGGGCTGGTCGAGAAAGACGAGCCTCAGGCGTGGTTTGCCCCGTCGCCGTGACCGGGCACCGGACCAGCTCCCCGGCGCCGGGGCGGAGTCAGGCCGCTATGCGGGCACAGCTCCCGTGCGGACAGCGAATTCCCGCAGGCCCTGCACGCGCGCCGGGCTGTAGAGCAGGCTTGATGTCAGGGCCCGCAGTGCCGGCCGACGCACCTCTTGGGCCGCCTCCTGCTCGACATGGGACAGCGCGGCGAAAGCCTGCTGGCTGTTGCCGAGCGTGTGCCACATACGGGCCGTGTCGGTCCAGGCCCGGGCGCGGCGTTCGGCGGTAGGCATGAGGCCGATGTTCAGGCTCCGTGCGATCTCCACGCCCTCGTCCGGGGTGCCGAGGGTGTTGTGAACGCCGATGCGGTAAACGGCGGCCTGGGTCTTGGTGGCGTCGACGGTGAACAGCCCGCCGGGTGCCTGCGGGCGGCGCTCGACGGTCTCATCAGCTTCGTCGAGCAAAGTGAGCGCGGTTGCCCGGTCGCCGCCGGCAGCCGCCGAGTACGCCGCGGTGAGCAACAGCGTGGTCCGCACGGCTCCGGTGCGCTCCTGGGCGGGGTCGAGCGCGGCCGCCTCGGTGGCGAGGAAACGGACAGCTGAGGAGCAGTTCCCGGACCGCCGCATGGTGATGGCCAGTACGCGGGCGGCTTCTCCGACGGGGATGGGCATCCCGCTGGCCCGTGCGGCGGCCAGAGCGCGGTCGGCAGCGACCCACGCGGCGTCGGAGTGCTGCTTCGCGGCGAGTTCGGAGGCCAGGACATAGGCGCGGGCGAGGACGGCATTGGCCTGCTGGCGGGCTCGTCCGGCGGCCGATTCCCTGGTCGCCTCGGCGGCGGCCAGCAGGCCGGGCAGCGAGTTGCCAAGGTCGTTGTAGCGGGCGGCGGTGAACGCCTGGCGCGCGGAGGCTGTCTTGGCGGCCAGCGCCTGGAGCGGCGCGGGGTCGGCGCTCGGGAGCCGGAACAGCACGTCGTCGAGGTCCACGGCCGCAGCGGGCGAGGCCGCAGCCGTGCCCGTGCCGACAACAGCCGACGCCCCGGCAGCGAGCGCCCCCAGCAGTGTCCTGCGACGCATCGCATCCTCCTCGTTCGGCATCGGTACGTTCACCACGGTATCGATCACCGGGCCCGCCGGGACAGGGAACCCGCTGACCCGCTCAGGGGGGATGCGGAGCACCTGGGCCAGGCGCAGACGGGTGTCGAGGTCCACGCGCATCCGGTTGCCCTCGATCCGCGAGATCGCAGACGGGGAGTAACCGACAGCTCGGGCGACATCAACCTGCTTCAGCCGTAAAGCATGGCGTGCACTGCGGAAGATCGCGCCTAAGTCGCTCGTCTCCTGGCCCACGGGTACCTCCTGCGCACCGACGGGGAAGCACGACAGTACTGCCTGTCGCCAAACGGCAACAGGGCGTACAGGCGCACACCGTGTGCCGCTCCCGCACACCACGTGCGAGCGCGCCGATACCAGCTCCCGGACGGGTGCGTCAGGCACCACGGTTGCGGCAGCAGACGCCCGGCACACCAGCCCGGTTCGCTGCTCCCACCTTTGCGGAGGCACCCTTGAACGTCCTGATCACCGGCGGCGCCGGCTTCATCGGTTCGGCCCTCACCCAGGCGTTGCGCATCGCAGGGCACTCGGTCACCCCGTTGGACAACCTGTCGGTCACTTCCCGGCGTCCGAGCCCAACGGGCCTGATGGTCCGCGACGTCCGGTCGCTGACCGCACAGGATCTGGGCTGCGTGGACACGGTTGTGCACCTGGCCGCGCTCAAGTCCGTCCCGGAAAGCTTCGAGGTCGGCGGGTTCGAGCACAACGTCGAAGTCGACCGGCACATGCTCCACATCTTCACCGACTCGACCGCGAGGCGGCTGTTGCTGGCCTCCTCGTGCGAGGTCTACGGCCAGCAGAGCGGACCGCTCTCCGAGAACACGCCGCACGCCCCCCGCTCCCCGTACGCGGCGGGCAAGGTCGCCACCGAGCTGCTGGCCGACATCTACCGCCCGCGCCTGGAGGACGGCCGCCAGCTCGGCATCGTCAGGTTCTTCAACACCTTCGGCCCCCACGAGGACCCCGACGCCGTCGTCCCCGCCTTCCTCGACGCAGTCGCCGAGAACCGCCCGCTGACCATCGAGGGCGACGGCACCCAAGCCCGGGACCTGACGTACATCGAGGACGCGGTCACCATGCTCACCCGCATCCTGGACGCCCCCGCGCTGCTGCCCGTCGTCAACTGCGGCTCCGGCCACGCGGTTTCCATCAGCGACCTCGCCCGTGCGGTCATCCGCACCGCCGGCCGCGGCACCATCACCCACACCGCCCCCCGGATCAACGAGATCTCCTCCTTCACCGCCGACCAGACCCTGTTCGCCCGCATGTACGGGCCCATCGACCGCATGCCCCTGGACAAGGCACTGGCTCTCAGCGTCCAGACCCGCGCGCGCACCCTGGCAGCGGCCGTACCCGGCCGCTGAACGCCACACCCACCCGCGCGGACAGGTAGTCCGTGCTGCTAGCGGTCCCGGCCCGGCACCCTTGCCGGGCCGGGACCGCGAGCCCCCTCCATCACGCCCCACGCCCACGGGGAAGGAATCCGTGAACGATCAGACCTTCTTACTGCCCCGCACCGACACCCGCGCCATCCGCATCACCGGCGGCCACCGCCTGCAGGGCACGACATCGGTCCAGGGCAGCAAGAACATCGCCCTCCACCTGTACGCAGCCGCGCTGCTGGCCGACGAACCGCTGACCCTGACCGGCATCCCGCACATCCTGGACACCCAGGTCTGCGCGGAGATCCTCACCCGCACCGGCACCCCGACCAGGATCGTCGGCGACCTCTTCGAGACCACGCCGGCCACTGCCTGGCACCCCGCCGTCCCGGACGAGCTGGGCGGGCGTATCCGCACCACTGCCGTCCTCGCCGCCGGCCTGCTCGTTCGAGCCGGCCGGGTCCGCTTCCCCCTACCAGGCGGCGACGCCTTCTGCCACCGGCTCATCGACCGGCACCTGGCCGCCATGGAGGCCGCCGGCGCCACCCTGGACATCACCGGCACCCACGTCGAGGCCCACCTCACCGGCCGGGGCCCCCAGCCGTTCACCACCGACGTGACGACTCAGAAGTGGGGACCGAGCCTCGGAGCCACGGTCACCGCGATGCTGCTGGCCGCCCGCGCCCGCGGCACCTCCACCATCCTCAACCCCAACGGCGAACCCGAGGTGCTGGCGACCGCCTCGATGCTCGCGGCAGGCGGAGTCGGTATCACGTGGGAGGGCACCACCGCCCTCCAGGTCACCGGCACCGACCACATCACCGGCGGCTCCTTCCCCGTCCCGCCAGACCGGCTGGAGGCCACCACGCTGGTCCTGGCTGCCGCCATCACCGGCGGAACCGTCCACCTCGACAACTTCCCCGTCTCCGGATTCACAGCCGCGCTGGTGGCCACACTCGCCGACGCCGGAATCGAACTGGCCCCCGCCAACGGCGGCACGCTCGCCCAATGCCCAGCCGGCCCCCGCTGCGTACAGACAGCCACCGCCTCCGCCACCTGCACCGACATCCAGCCTCAGCTGACAGCCTTCCTCACCCAGGCCCCCGGCACCTCCCGCATCGAAGAGCGGATCTACACCTCACGCGCCACGCACGTCGACCCCCTGCGCGCCCTCGGCGCCGACGTCACAGCCGATGGCCCGACCATTACCGTGCACGGCCCGTCCCTCCTCACCGCGGCCCACGTGGACAGCCAGGACATCCGGGCCGTCGCCGCCCTGGTGACCGCTGCCCTCGCAGCCGAGGGCACCACCACCATCCAAGGCATCTACCACCTGCAACGCGGCTACGGCAGCCTGCTGCCCAAACTCGCCTCACTCGGGGCCGAGCTGACAGTCACACAGAAGTAGGAACCCAAGGCACGCAAGAACGCGACCGCTCCCTGCGGTCGCGTCGCAGGTGATCAACCCCAGCAAGCTGCCCGGCCCGAGCTCGGCGGCCACCATCGGCGCCCCCGTCCGGCGGTCTGCGCCCGCCGAACCAGTCGGTCTGGGCAAGCCTCCGCGCCGCCCGGCAAGCCTTCGGCTACTCCCGGCACCTGGGTCGGGTGCCGGGCCGGGACCTTTCCGCGCTGGCTGTGTGGGCGGCCGATCGAAGGCGGGTACTGCATGCGTGCGCGGGAGCGCGTCAGCGCGAAAGCCCCGGGCGCCAGAGGGCGTTCGGGGCCTTCACTGTGCGGGGTGCTTCGCTGTCCGATTCGTTCAACGGAAGACTGTCACGCGGGGCGGGACCGGGTTCAGCTGTCAGGCTGGTCGGTGTCGTCGTTCTGGCTGGCGAGCCTGCTCCGGATCTTTTTGGCTGTGTAGCCGGCACCGGTGACGAGCAGCGTGGAGAGGAGGTTGCCGAGGAGGTCGTTGCGGAGGAAGTCGTAGAGCGTGGACAGCGTCATGGTCTCCCCAAGTGACGTGACAGGTCGTGGTGCTGGGGGAGACAGTGGCCGAGTACGGGGCAGGCCAAGGCGGGCGAAAGGCGTTGTGCCTGTTCACGGCCGGTTCCGGGTTGGTCAGCGGGTGGTCGGGGTTGGACAGGGCGGGGCGGGGGAGTGGTAAAGCATGGCTCCGAGGCGGGTGATCGACGAGGGAACGGCCGCGGGCGAGCTGGCGCTGTACCTGGTCAAGCTGGTCAAGGGCGCGAAGGTTCGCGACCTAGCGCAACAGTTTGGCCGCAGCAGTTCGGCGTGGGGGAACTACCTCAACGGCGCCCAGGTGATCCCGAAGCCCGAACTGAGGCGGCTGCTGGAGGCATACACGCCAGCGGGCCCGGTCCGCAACGCCGCGGTGGTACGGGCCGGCGAGCTGTGGAAGGCCGCCAGCCTGGAGCGGCGTCTGGCCGTGACGGGCGGGGACCTGGTGCGTCAGCACCAGCGCCGCGAGGACGCGCTGGAGCAGGTGATCAAATACCAGGATCTGGCGGCGAAAGCGGAGAAGCATCTCGCGGAACTGCGGCCCATGCTCGTCTACAGCAAGATCCGGCTGGAGAACGCACAGCTCCAGCTGCGGCACGCCCGCGAGCAGGAACAGGCCCGACTTCAGAAACAGCTGGGCCTCGCCAAGGAGCGCCTGAGCCGGGTACGGACACAGCAGGAGCGTGCTCAGAGCCGCCGGATGACGGCGGAGGAGCAGCAGGAGTTCTGGATGGGCGAGGTCCTGGCCGCTCAGGCCGACATCGAGTACCTGGAGGGCCAGGTCCAGGACATCGCCGTCCCGGAGACAAGCGTTGCCCCGGTTGCCCAGGACACCATGGACGACGACGAATTCGACCACCGCCTCGAACACATCGAGGCGGAGAGCGCGGAGGACGAAGCCGCGTTCGAAGCCGCCTCGCCTCCACAGGAGGACACCCGCCCGGAAGACCGGCCTCCCCTGTCGTCGCCTGTCCAGGACTTGTCCAACACCGCATTGGACAAGTCCGCGACCAGCACATTCCCCGCCACCGGCCAGGACGGCGCGCAACGCGCGGAACTGCTCGGTCGATTCGTCTCCCATCTGGAAGCCACCCGCCGGAACCGGACCACTGCGGCCGCTGCGGGAGTCAGGGCCTTCTCCCACCGCCTGCAGGCGGCGCCGCAGCCCGCAGGTCACGGCCGGGAAATCAGCGATCGGCAGGAGAATCCGGCAGCCCCCCGGCCCGCCGATGCCACCGCCTCAACGCCTCCGCCCATTCCCTCAGCACGCACCGGCCCGCCAGAGAGCGCAGGCTCCTCAGCCGTCATCCGTCCACGGCTCGCCCAAGCCGGAGCTGTGACCGCGGAAGTGCCGGCCCGGACAGAGAACCCAGCCCGGCTCAGTCACCGCCTCCGGGAAGCGTGGGACAGTACTCAGGCAGTGGGGGTGATTCTCGGAGGCTTCCTGCTTTTCTGTCTCCTGTCCGGGTTCGGGACCGCGTACGGCGCGGCCCTTCGGGCCGAACCAGGACCATCGGTGACGCATCTCCTGCTCTTCGCGGGCTTCGCTCTGGTCAACGACGCCCTGGTGGTTGGCGCGGCAGTACGAAGGCAGCGGAAGACGGGCGAGAAGGGACTGCTGTCCATCGTGTACCTCGGCGTCGCCGCTCAGTTCATCAGCACCGTCCTGTCCTCATTCGTGGACCAGCCCGGCGCGACATGGATGGCCGACGTGATCGGGCTGCTGTAGAAACAGGCCACCGCTCGATGCACGCTGGCTCCGACGTTCCACGGCTGCCGTGGTGGACACCTGGCGATCCACGGAGTGCCACGTCAGGCTGCCCTCGCCGCAGGGATCCGGTCCGAAGCCATGTACGAAAGACGTCGAACAGATGCCGAATTTGCGCCCCGGACCGACCAGCAAGCACAGTCTCGCCGAGCAGAGCGCCGCCCCCCCCGTGCGGGGTAGACGCTGTACAACCTGACCACCAAGGGCCTGCCGGCTGTATGACGACCCGTCCGGCAGCCCGTGACTCCCCACGCTGTCTCGATCGCGGGCTCGTTTGCGGCGGACTATCCGGTTTAGCAGGTTTTGTAGTCGTATCGGGTGGAGTTGTAGGCGCAGGTGTGGTGGAGGGTGCCGTTGGTGCGGCGGAGGGTGGCGGTGTCCTTGTCGTTGTTCCAGACGTAGGCGCCGCGCTGCTGGTAGAGCGTGGTGGTGGTGTTTGTGCCGCGTCCGGTCTTGATGGTGACGGTCTTGCCTGGCTTGAGGGTGAAGGTGGGGAAGGTGTAGGCGTGGCGGGAGGTGTCGGTGAGGGTCCAGCCCTTGAGGCTGACCGCGGTGCCGGTGCTGTTGGTGATCTGGACCCACTCGCCGTTGAGCGAGGCGTTGGTGCGGGTGTCGCTGCCGGGGGAGTCGTACCAGATCTTCGAGATCCGCAGCGTTCCGGCGGCGTGCGCCTGCCCGGGCAGGAGGAGCACGGTCGCGGCGGTGAGGGCGGCGCCGGCGGCGAGGCGGCGGGTACGGGGCATGAGCAAGAGAGGGCACATCCTGTCTGACGGGACCGCCGTAGGGCTAGCGGTGCAGACCTCGGACGCTAAGGGCCCCCGCCCTCCTGCGGAGCCCCTGTGGCCATCCTGTGACAGAACGTCACCCTGTGGTGTTGATGCGCCTCGCGCAGCCCTCAGCGCCCAACCGCCCGCCCACGCGGTGCTTGGCCGGCGCCGCGGGAATCGGCCGACATCCGGCGTCTGCCTTCCCGACGGGAGTCGCCGCGGGTGAGGGCCCATCGACACCGCACCGGCACAGGCGCAGCAGCAAGCCGCTCGGCCATCCGCCCGCTGCGCCCGCTCGCGCCACCCGTCACGATCACTTGTGAATCGGTCAGGATCGCGTGTCAGAGGACACTCCATACGGGTGGGGCCCAAGCCCTGCGTCTGCGCGTCACGCGGTGGATCTGCCGGGAAGGGCAGTGGAATAGTGGTTGCGGGGAGCCGTACCTGAAGGGCCGCTCCCGGCCCCGTGGTGCTGCCGGCTGCGGGCAGGTCCGGCAGCCGTCACACGTAGCCGGTCACCGCCCGGGGCGGCAGCATCCACTCCCGGCCAGCCTGACCGCGGGCGGTAGCGGCGTCCTCCGCCCCGCGGCCAGGTCGCGGTCGTCAGGTCAGAGGGCGGGTTCGTAGGTGATGCGGGCGTTGGGGCAGGACGCCGCGTACCGCAGGAGGGCTTCCCGCTCGGCCCGGTCGACGGCGAGGCCCCAGCGGTGCTTGGTGGCGACCCACTCTCCGAGGTAGCGGCAGTGGACTGCGGCCATGGGCATCCAGGTGGCTGGGTCCTGGTCGGCCTTCTGCCGGTTCGAGCGGGCGGAGACGCCGACGAGGGTGACGTCGGAGCCGAGGTCGTTGGCGTAGCGGCGGCGGCGTTCGGTGGTCCAGCCGTAGCCGCCGGAGTCGTGGACTTCAGCGAGCGGGATCAGGTGGTCGATGTCGACTCCGGACGGCCCCTGGACGAGGACGTCGTCGTAGTACGAGTGCCACACCCCGCCGGTGAGGGCACAGCCGGCGCCGACGGTCGGCGCTTCGATGGCTTCGGCGATCAGGACATCGTTCCGGGCGGTGCAGCCGTTCTTGTCGTCGTCCTTCCAGTGCGGGTACAGCTCCCGCTTGTAGCCCTCACGGATCTCCTCGGCGACCGGCAGCGCGGTGATCCCGTCCATGAGCGTGACCTCGTCGGCCTGGGCGGGGGAAGCGGGGGCGAGCACGGCGAAGGCGAGGGCGGAGGCCAGCAGGCCCCGACGCAAGTTCTTGATCATGAACCCGGTGATACCGGGCCACCCATCACCGGATCGAGCCAGGTTGGGAAGGCTCACTCCGCTGGGTGAGCCGGTTCACCGCAGAAACGCGCCTGCTCCCTCCTTCCTCGCCGAAGTTCAGGTAGCCCCCTCACCGGTCGCCTGGGATACGTCAGGGTGGATCCGAGTGCCACATCTGAACCACTTCCGCTCCGGGATGCGCCGTAGCCGCCTCTGCTCTACGGTTCCTTGCTGCGCATCTGGTCTGCGTCGTGGCGGCGTTCGAAGTCGCGGTACATGGCGGCGAGGTTGGCGCGGGCGCTGAGGGTGTCGGGGAGGTCGGGTCCGAGGAGGCGTTCGCGGTCGGCGAGGACGGCCTCTTACAGGCTCACTGAGTCGATCGCATCGACCAGTCCAGTTCCCCGGTGGCGCCCAGTTCGTCGAGGATGACGCGGTGGAGCTTTGCCCAAACCCGGACTTCGGTCCAGTGCGTGAATCGGCGGCGAGCGGTCTGCCAGGACGCGCCGAACATGGGTGGGAGCTGTCGCCAGGTGCAGCCGGACGTGGCAACGAAAAGGATCGCGGCCAAGACTCCACGGTCGTCAGCCCTGCGGCTTCCGCCGCCTTGTGGACGCACCGGCGCTTCGGGCATCACGCGAAGGAAGAGCTCCCACAAACTGTCTGGCACCAGCTGCCGCACCATCTCCAAGCCAAGACAACGAGGACCCCGGCCAACCGTCGACAGGAGGGGTGCTCGATGCTGGCACCAGCCATTCCCGGCAAGCATCTTCGAGGGGCATGACCGCCATGACCGACTATCTGCAGGCCGTCTTCGCCATGCTCGGCCCAGCGGAGAACCGTTACAACGATCCCGCTGCCTGGCTACACCTGGAGCAGGAGATCGACAGAAGGCTTCCGGCCGACTACAAGGCGATCGTCGACGCGTACGCCCCCGTCCAGCTCAACGGGAGCCTCTACCTTTCGTCCCACCCGGCCTGTGCATGGCGGAACCTGGGCGAGGAGATCCGGTCGGATGCGGAAGTCTGGTCTGAGTGGCGGGCATGGGAGTCCGACGACCTGGAACCCGACGCTGATCCCCGCGTGATCTGCAACCGTCCGCAGATCACCTTCGGTTCCTCCGACGGCCTCATCCCTCTTGCCAGCACGGACCAGGGAGCCGCTATTTTCCTGGCTCCAGAGGTCCACGGGTACCCCGACGGAATCGTGGTCCAGGGCTCGGAGGGCGACTGGGTCGGCCACACCATGGACTTCGCCGAGTGGCTATACCGCTACCTGACCGGCGAAGAGATGGCTGGCTGGGACAGCGCGGCCCTCTACCCCGGCCCCGTCCTCCTGGCATACCTGCCCACGGGACCCGACGAGCGGACCCGCGAGGCGTACGGCCTTGCACGAGACGTGTGAGTTCGCCAAACGAGACGACGTGGCGCGTCAGCCCCGAGGCAGGGCAGCGAGCCAGCGGTCGTCCTGGAATTCGGCGGGGACTTCGTCCTCACCCGGATCGATCCCGCGGCGTTCCAGTTCGTCGAACCATCGGTCCCGCTGTGACTCGGGGAGGCGTCGCCCGCACCAGGGACAGAAGTCGATGGTGATGCTCGACGTGCCGCCGTCGTGGATGATCAGCCCGTACTCCTGGAACTTGGCGCTGAATTTGATCAGTGCGTCAGGGCAGGCGAAGGGGTCGTCGTGCTGGTCGCAGCGCACGTTCACACGGCGGCTCATCGCTTCGCAGCAGTGGTTGGTCATGACCTTGGCTTTCCGGTGATCGACTCGATGCCCAGAAGTAGATCACGGTCTGTGATGATCACCGGCTGGTACGTGTAGATCTGACGGATATGCAGTGGGTGCGGCTGGAGTCCTTGTTGCCCAAGGGCAGGAAACCCGGACGTCCACCGAGGTGGAGTCGGCGGCAGCTGATCGACGGCATAAGTTCCGTACCCGGACCGGCGTCCCGTGGCGGGATGTGCCGGAGCGATACGGGCCCTGGGCCAGGTCGTATGACCTGTTTCGCCGTTGGCAGCGGGACGGCATCTGGCAGCGGATCTTCAGCGACCTGCAGGCCCAGGCCGACGCCAAGGATCTCATCACCTGGGACCTCAACATCGATTCCACCGTATGCCGGGCCCACCAGCACGCCGCCGGAGCGCGGAAAAAGGGGACCTACAGGCCGAGCCGCCCGGCGGGTCACCGTCAGCCGGACGACCACGGCCTTGGGCGCTCGCGCGGCGGTCTGACCACCAAGCTGCACCTGGCCGTCGAGCAGGGCCAGAAGCCGATGGCCGTCGTGATCACGGCCGGACAGCGTGGTGATTCCCCGCAGTTATGGCCGGACCGGAAGCTGCTCATCACCGCGATGGACGTCGAGACCGGCGAGCAGGAGGTCTCCGACCGCGCGAGTGGCGCGCCCCTGCCCTCCGCCGTGGCGGCAAGCACGGCCTTCCCGGGCATCTACCCGCCGATCACCATCAACGGCCGCCGATACATGGACGGCTCCCTGCGGTCGGCAACCAACGCCGCACTCGCGGCCGGAGCCCGCACACTCGTCGTGATCGACCCGCAGGCGCACCTGTTTCCCCGCGAGTTGCTCCACCAGGAGCTGGCGGTCGCCGCAGCGCACACAGTGGTAACCATCGAGCCCGATCCGGCATCGATACGCGCATTCGGCTCAGACCTCAACGACCGCACGGCCTGGGAACCGGCCTACCAGGCGGGCCTTCGCCAAGCCACCGATGCCGCAGAGCAGCTCCGCCTCGCCTGGAAGACCGGATCCGACATGGACTGAGCGTCCGCCCGATCCCCAGACTGCTGCCCGTCTCGTTGACCCCGCCCTCGGCCCCGGTCCTACCTACAGCTGATTCGCGACGAGCTACCACCGCCGGCAAGCCATCCGGTCGCCAAGATCACGATCTACCGCTGGAGTATTAGTACTCCAGCAGGATTTTGATGTCTGACCTGCGGGTTTCGCTGGGCGGCTGGAGTGTAGCGGGCTGCGGTGTGGTCAGGGACGGTCTTCGTCGGACGGTCCATCGATCGTGCGACAGCGCCGCAAGTAGTGGCAGTGGCGGGCGACTGCTTGGCGCTGGCGGCGCCATTTCGACCAGCTCAGCGCGTGGTGTCGTCCTCGGTGGCCACGGAGGTGTGGGGGCCGGGGCCGACAAGCTGCCAGGAGTCGCCGAACCTCCGCCACTGTGAACTCGATTGCCCCTGCTGCCTCATCGGTGCCACCCCCTTTTCCCGGAGCTCGCGCGCCGTGGAGGCCAGGAAGGCGTGGGCGAGCATGGCGAGGGTGATGTGCCGGTACCAGCCGACGTAGCGACGGACTTCGTACTGGTCCAGGCCGCACTCGTTCTTCGCGGCCTGGAAGCACTCCTCGATCGCCCAGCGTGTCCCGGCGATCCGCACCAGCTCCTGAACAGTGGTCTCCAAGGGCGCGTAGGCGAGGTAGTAGGCGATCTCGTCGGGCTTGCGGATGCTGCGGCGGGCCAGTGCCCACCGCATCCGGTGGGGGGCCTCGCCCTGGTAGTCGAACTCCTCGACGGCCGGCAGCCGCACCGCCGCCCAGTGGTAGACGCGAGGACCTTTCGCGCCGTCACCGCACGAGATTTTCTCCCATGCCTCGGCCGGGGCCTGCGCGAACAGGCCGTCGATGCGGGGGCAGCCCACGGTGAACTGGGACTTGGGCACGGCCAGCACGTAGCCGACGCCGGACTGTTCCAGCAGTCGGCGAAAGCGGCTCTCCTGTCCATAGGCGGAGTCCGCGGTGACCCAGGAGATGGGCAGCGGCGAGGCGAGAGACCTCAGCACGATGCGGCGGGCCAGTTCACCCTTGGTGGCGAACTCCCGCTCGTCGGGAACGCGGGCCGCCCGGCAGCGTTCGCGGTCCTCGGTCCAGCTCTTGGGCAGGTAGAGCTCACGGTCGACCAGGGCCCGGCCCAAGGTGGTGGCGTAGGCGGCGAAGACGCCGATCTGGCAGTTCTCGGTGCGGCCGGCGGTTCCGGAGTATTGGCGCTGGACCCCGGCGGATGTGGTGCCCTTCTTGATGAACCCGGTGTCGTCGATGATGAGGACGCCATCGCTCTCGCCGAGCTTGTCAGCGACGTATTCCTGCAGGTCATCGCGGATGTCGTCGGGATTCCACTTCGCTCCGGCGAGTAGGTGCTGCAGACCGTCGGGGGTTGCGTGGCCTGCCTGCTCGGCCAGTTGCCAGCTGTTCTTCCGGGCCACCGGGGCGAGGAGGCCACGTACGTAGTCGCGCATGCGACGGCGTAGTTCCACCCGTCCGAACCGATGGCCAATGGTCACGAAGAGGTCGTCTAGGTCCAGGTTCCACTGCTCGCCAACACGCGCGCTGATCACCTTGGGAAGCTGCCCCGCCACTGCCACTACTTGCGGCGCTGTCGCACGATCGATGGACCGTCCGACGAAGACCGTCCCTGACCACACCGCAGCCCGCTACACTCCAGCCGCCCAGCGAAACCCGCAGGTCAGACATCAAAATCCTGCTGGAGTATTAGGCGCTATGGCCCGCGGTCGGCTTCTGGCCGTTTCGGGAGTTTCGCATCCCGAAACGTTCCGATTCCACTTGGCTGTTCGACGCCTCGCACCGACAGATGCCGCACGGGATTGTCGTAGGTGCCGCGGCTTCCGCTGGAATAAGTGGAATCAAGTCCGCCGGTGGTATCAGGACGCTTTGAGAAGTCAATGGGTGAAACCGGGCTGCAATTGTGGGGTCGCGGCCATTAGGTTCGAACATCCGTCCGCCTGGGGGGTCGATGCTGCGTGCATCGGGGTGATTCGACGAGAGGTTCTCAGACCGTGCACTTAAGAAAGTCAATTCGGCACGTCGGGGCAGGGGCCTGTGCTGCAGCGCTGGTGGTTACAGCTGCTTCGGCAGCCTCGGCGCTGCCGCCCAGCCCAGGGGCGACCGGCCGTGCGGCGCTGGCGGCAGAAGCGCCCTGGACGGCTAAGGAAGCAGATCTGCTGCTGACGCCCGAGCGCATGGCGCTGGCTCGGCCGTGGCCGGACGAGGGTCGGACCAGCGCGCCCGGTGTCCAGTCGGACAGGGAAACACTGGCGTCCCTGTTGCCGTCTACTTGGCCGGAAGGGCCGAAGGCTGGAACCCTTTTCAAGATCGGTAAGGATGCTGTGCACTTCTGTGCCGCGTCCGTTGTTTCAAGCCCACAGCGCAATCTCATCGTGACGTCGAACGACTGTGTTGCTGGTGGCGAAACTGGCGAGAAGCTCGTGTATGTGCCATCGGTCCGGAAAACTGTGAAGGGCGCCATCGAGACACCCGACGGAAAATTCGTCGTCCAGCGTCAAGGCACCCGGAACCGCGTTTGGTCTGGTCCGGGCGCCGTGACATCAACCGGCTCAACTGAGACGGTGCCCGGGACCGCCTTTGCCGTCGTAGATAAAGGTGGCGACGGCAAGGAACTGGAAGATACCTCTCCCGCGCTCCGGCTGCTCACGGGGTCGGACCGTGTGCAGAACAACGTACGACTCCCCGCCCGCCCGGGCAGCCAAGCCGAACCTTGCGTAGGCATTACCTCGGAAGCGGCCTCGGAGGGAGCATCCGCCGCAGGACTGCGTCTGGACTGCCAGACCGGGGCAGGAAGGTTCACGGCAGGGGCAGCACTGATCTCCCGGTACGACGCCGCCAGCGGCACAGGCGACATCATTGGAGTTGCCTCCGCTTCCCGGGAGCTCCACCCCTCTGCAGCCGGCCCGGCCGCGGTGTACAGCCCCTACTTCGGCTCCGACATCCAGAATCTGTACGACGAGGCAGTTCGTGGCAGCAAGCCTGCCGCCACACCGCCGGTCACGCCCGTGCCCGTCAAGCCGAGCCACTCTGCGCCAGGCACGTCGAGTTCGCCGTCTCCGACCGCGCCCGGCCAGCAGCCGAAGGCCTCTGGATCCGGCGAGCCCCCAGCTGGCGCGGAGCCGAAGGCGACACCGGAGCAGATCGCCGCTGCAAAGCGGGCCGAGGCGTACTGGACCCCGGAACGCATCGCGAGCGCTGTACCCGTGGACAACGGCAAGTCGAAGGACGGAGCCGAGTCTCCCGAGCGCGGTGCTGTGGCGGGAGCCCCGTCCCACTTCGAAAACAAGGGAGTTGCAACAGTGGGGGTGTTCCTCATAACGGAGGACGACGACCCCCAGTCCGACCCCGGTGCGCGCCCGCAGTTCTGCACGGGCTCCTCCGTGACCTCGCCGACGAAGTCGATTGTGATAACGGCGGCCCACTGCCTCAGCGACAACGACCGGTTCAAGCACTTGGCCTTCGTCCCCGGCTGGAAGCCCGACCCGGCCAATCCGTCCCGAGGCACGGCGCCCTACGGTGTCTTCCCCATCCAGCAGGGAAAAGTCTACATTGACGGCCGCTACCTGACCCTAAGAGCTGTCCCGCAATCGGCCTGCAGGGCGTGGGCTGCTTGAAGGTGGCGGTGGCAGCGTGGGCGGATACTGTGGACCGGTCATCGGGGTAGCGGTCTTGGGGGACGAGTGGGACGCAGCAGGCTGCCTGTGGAGAATGCAGGCAAGGGCGACTTCTGTCTCTTCATCGAGCCGTACGGTGAGGACTTCTATCTGCGGCCCGGGGAGGTCTTCACGGTCGCGCCTGAAGCCGAGGGGATCGATGTCTGGTTCTCCACCCTCGTCTGGGAGGGAGGCATGACGGTGTGGCCTTATGAGGACGGCGACCCGACCAAGATTGTCCTGGAGTACACAGTGACTGACGCCAACGGAACGCGGCTGGAGTGCGGTCATCAGAGGCCCCCGAAGCCTGCTGACCCTGACGTGGCTGAGCTGGGTTGACCCGCTCGGTCACTGGGTCAGGGCAATATTCTGCAGCTGGGCGATACCCAGCACGGCATGGTGGACGCCGTCACCTCTGAGTCGGCAGTCACGGAGGATCTTCCACGTTTTCATACGTGCGAAGACGTGCTCCACGCGGGCTCGGACCTGCTTGTGAGACCTGTTGTGCTCTTCCTTCCAGGGCGTGAGTTCAGCCTGGCCGCGCTCGCGGCGATGGGGGATCACGAGGCCAGTCCCTGGATAGCCGCCATCGGCAATCGTGACTGTGTCACCGACGGCGGCCTTGGCGCCAGACTCCTCCCAGGCCTTGCAGTCGTTGCGGTTTCCAGGCAGCGGCCGGCCGACAATCACAACCCGGCGGGTGTCCGCGTCGATGACCACCTGGTGGTTGGTGGAGTAGCGGTAGTTCTTGGATCGCTGGGCGAGGGTGTGATCGCGAGTGGGCACGAGCGTGCCATCCACGATGAGAACAGTGCCCTTGCGGAAGCGTTGCCGCTGGATCAATGCCAGGCGCGGCCCCAGGTCATCGACTACGCGGTCGACCGTGGACTTCGAAACGCCGAACAAGAGCGCCAGCTGTCGCATCGTCAGGTTGGTCCGCCAGTACGCAACGACCAGCAGCACGCGGTCCTCGAAGCAAAGCGTCCAAGGGCGTCCCGGGCGCGCTTCATGCGCACCTCGACGGCGTAGAGCAGTGACCAGCTTGCTGAACTGCCGAGGGGTGAGACCGCTGAACGGACGTATCCAGGACAGCTCAGACGCAGTGATCACAACAGTCACGGGGTGATCGTCCCACCCATGAACACCGTTACGGGACAGCCCTTAGGGCCGGTCAAGGGCGATGACTTGGACTTCGCGTTCCTGCGAAGCGGGCCCAACGCCAAGGGCCAGTTCCTTGAGGACGCCACCGGCACCGGGAACAAACTGACCACGATCCACTTCTCCGAACTCGCCCAGAAGAACGTCAGCCTCTTCGGGTTCCCCGGAGACTCGAAGGCTCCGCTTGTCTGCGGCCCCACCACGACCAGCGGCTACAGCGACCGCTTCCTGAAGATCGCGTGCAACGGCTACGCACCTGGTGTCTCCGGTGGGCCTTTCCTGCGCAATTTCGACGGCAGGCGCGGCGAGATCATCGGCGTCATCGGCGGATACAAGACCGGCGGCCCGACCAACGATGTCTCTTACTCTTCACAGTTCGACGGTGAGGTCACCCGGCTGTTCAACCAGGCGGTCAAGAACGAGACACCGGACCAGGGAACCCGCAGTGAGCTCGGCACTGCCGGGCTCTGGAAACACGCGGTTGGCGCAGCGGCCGGAACCTTCCACACGAGCTCCCAGCAAAACGGTGACTCCGACCTGATCGTCCGATGGGACGACGGCGAGGTGACGCTCTACCCCGGAGACCAGAACTTCGGTTTCTACCCCGGCTGCCAGAAAGACATGCCCTGCGAAACCCAGCTGGCAAAGCCGAACGATCTGTTCAAGAAGTACGCAGACCTCATCACCGCGGGAGACTACGCCGGCGGCGCAGCCTACGACCTGCTCGTCAAGTGGGTCGACGGCGAAGTGACGATCTACCCCGACATCGACCAGAACACCAAGCTCCCGACCTCTCTCGACCAGCACCTGCCCAACGAGATCACGGTGGCGCCCGCAGACTCCGTATGGAAGTACGCCCGCGGCATCGCGACCGGCAAGTACGGCGGAAACAGGTGGCCGGACGACCTCATCGTCCGGTGGAACGACGGGGAGATCACCAAGTACGTTGACGTCGACGGAGCCGGCCTTCACGCTGAGGAACAGCTGGCGGCACCGAACGATCTGTGGCAGTCGGCGGCACTCATCACCGGCGGCGACTTCGACGGCGACAGCAACGACACGACGCCCAACCACGACCTGCTGGTGGTCTGGAAGAGCGGAAAGGTCAGCATGTACCCCGACGTCAGAGTCGGCGGGGTGCAAAGCGAAACGGTCGTGTCGACCGCCGAGGGCAATGACACCTGGACCCATGCCCGGGTGATCGCTGCCGGCGAATACGGGATGAACGACTGGGAAGACGACCTCTTCGTCCGCTGGTCCGACGGCGAGGTCACCATGTACGGCAACACGCAAGCCAGCGCCATGGGGCGCGAGTACGTCCTCGTGCCTCCGTCGCCCCTCCTCCGTGCTGACGCGCCGCCCATCGTCGGCCGCCCCGAGGACCCATGCGCCGTAGTTTGCGGCCCCGAGCTCTACCGCCGCACGCACTGACATTGTCCATCTGTACGACTTCCGGGGTCTCGCGAGCACCAGACGGGGCCCCGGATCCCCCCTCTAGGATGCTGCCATGCGGATAACCCGGGCCCTCGCCGTTCTGCTTGCCACCGCTGCACTGGCTACCGCTTGCGCCCCTGACGACGGCAGCCGGGCCAGGGAGTGGGAACCCGATGACGCACTGCAACGCGCGCAGCGGGCCTTGGACGCCGACGACGCAGACACCACTCAGGTTGCCGAGGCTTCCAGTTACGTCGCCTCTGGCATTGACCGGACCTTGGACACCCCAGGCGAGAAGCCCTACCGCTTCGACATCGCCTGCGACACCGATGGCGTCTCCGCCGTGACTCTCACCGTCACTCGCGGTGAGGTCAAGCGGCTTCTCGAAGTACGCTGCGGAGACCGGCAAGCCTTACGCGTGAACGTGCCTGCAGGACCAGCCGTCGCAGTCAAGATCCCGCCCATTGATAAAGAGCCCATCCCGAGCGGCGTCATCGTCTGGAATCTCAACTCCTTGGAGCCCCACGACGTCCACGGCTGCCCAGACGACATCCAGGGCTGTAAGCAGTAACAGAGGCTCCAGCCCCCGCACCGGACACCGCCCATTCCCACAGGTCACCTGTGGTTCTTCCATGCTGGCCCGTACGGCTCAACGTCAGTCGGCCGGAAGTGAGGCGGCAGCCGAGGTGGTTTGTCAGCGCCGACGCGATTCACGACGACCAGCGCTGGTCCCCTGCATGGGCCCGCGGCGCCACGTGAGTCACTGCGGCCCGGGAGCCGGCCACGTCCAGCTCGGCCCGGCCGCGGGCCGAGCTGAGCACGGGCAAGCCCTGCGCCGGTTGGGCAAGCCGAAGTGGGCTCCTTGAGGGGGCGCTTCGGAGTCCCCTTCGGGACCCACTTGGGGGCCCGACACCCGGCAGGGTGGCAAAAATGCAGGTCAGTACGCGAATCAGCGTGAAAACCGCGCCGTCACACTTCTCCCCTCTTGTTGTCCGGATGGGAGGAGATCATCGGGTTCCAGGGAACCCGGCGCCCTCCACGACCAGACAGGTCCAGCTCACGGCTGACCGGTACAACTGATCGCGAGCGTCGAAGGGGTGGAGCTGATGGCAGGCAAGCGGCTGACGAATCCGGCGGGATCCTCGAACGACCTGCGGGGCGATGTGCTGCGCGTGCTCGGGGTGCTGAAGGTGGCCACCGCCGACCAGATCCAGCGGATCGCCGCACCACACCTGACCTACCGGCACACCATGAAGGGACCGCCTCCGAGCGGAAGACCGCCCGTACCGCCTCGCATGCGGGTGCGCTCTCGGATCTGCGCAAGCACGGTCTCGCCGAGAACGGCGGCACCAGCCGGGCGGGGGAGTCGCTGCGCAACCTGACCACCAAGGGCCTGGAAGCCGCCTCCTACGAGCTCGGGCGCCCCATGTCGGAGATGGGCTCCACCGCTCGCGGTGCGGGCTCCAGCGGGGCCACCCACCCCATGGCCGTCAACGAGACCGTCATTGCGATGCTCCGCCCCAAGCCCGACCTCCGGCTGCTCACCCGGGAGCCGGCCGAGGCCAAGGCTGCCGCGCAGGCCGCCGTCGACGCTTCGGCCGGTGTTGGCACGATCGCCTCGTACGCGACCGAGGTCCCGCTGCCCGCCACCGGCAGCTGGGGTGCGCCGGGCAAGGGCGGCGCCCAGGCCGACATCGTGCTCACCGCCCCGCAGGACCAGATCCCGCTGTTGTTCATCGAGGTTGACAACTGCCACGAGACCGCCGAGGAGATCGCGGCAAAGCTGCTGAAGTACTCCAGGTTCTTCAAGCGGCAGATCAAGGACACCGACGGCAAGGACAAGCCGATGTGGCGCACCCGCTGGATGGCCCGCGTTGCAGAGCGTGGGGAGGCCCCGCACCCGCCGGTCCTGATCGTCTTCAACCGCCTCGGTGCCCGCGACCCCAACCGCACCGTCCCGCGGCTCCAGGAGCTGACCCGGCCGCTGTGGGCGGGCGAGCCGGCCGACGGGTACAGCAGCTACGACCGCAAGATCCCGATCACCCCGACCGGACTGCGCAACCTACGCGAGCACGGCCCGGGCGGCCCGGTCTTCCTCCGCTTCGGCCGCACCCACATGCAGCCCCTCCGAGACGCGATCGGCAACCCCCGCCGCGATGCCGTCCTCGCCCGCCGAGCGGAGCGGGCGCGGGTCCAGCAGGAGGAGTACCAGGAGCAGCTGCGCCGCGCGGCCGCGCAGAAGAGGGCCGAGCGCGAGGCCGCCCGCCCTGCCTGCGCCGGCTGCGGGACGAAGTTCGACAACGACCGATGGGAGAACACCAGGTTCTCCCCGGAGCCGGGCCACCGGTGGCACCCGACGCTGTGCGAGCCGTGCGAGGACAAGACGGTCGCGGCAGCAGACCAGGCCGAACGCGACCCCTTGGAGGCGGAGGCCGCCCAGACCGCCGAGAAGGCCCGCGGCTGGCGCTCCCGCTTCCGCCCCGGGCAAGCCCCCTGATGGCTGGGCAAGCCCTCCCGCCGTTCAGCGTGGGCAAGCCTTAGGTCACCCTGGGCAAGCCCCTGCTGCGCGTTGTAGAGCTCAAGCTGACGGAACTCCGGGTCCGCTCTCGGGGCGGCCAAGAAGAGGACCCGGGCCAGCCGCGCGGCGCCCGGGGACCGCAGGAGAGAGGTAGCCGCGCACGCGGGCTGCTTTGATCCAGTCCTTGATGGTCGGCTCCGGACGGTCGAAGTGGTCGGCCAGACGCCGGTGGAGGCCAGGGCCGTTGGCGGCTTCACGGAGGTAGGCACGGGCCACACGGTGGAGGAGTTTTTCCTCGAGCGGCGGCCGCCCTCGCTGCGCGGGCTGTGCCAGTGCGTTCGCGTTCTCCAGGGCTTGGAGGGACGCTGCAGCGAGTTCTGGTCCTGCCGTTCGCGGACGACCGAAGACGGTAATGGCTTCCTCTTTCCAAGATTGGTCGGCCAGCTCGGCCTGGGCGCGGGCAACGATCAGGCCCACCGGGATGCGTCGCAGCACATCGCTCGTGATCGGCGCCGACACGGGCAACGCCGCATTCTCCTCGGAGGGGCCGACGAAGTCTCCGAAGCTGTCCCAGTACCCCCAGCCCGGGCGCCAGAGCTCTAGTTCGATCAGCCCGAGGCCGGCTCCCTCGTTGGCCAGGATGCCGTGCACTGTGACCGGCAAGTCAGCCGCCTCGTAGAGGAAGTCCGCGACGTACCCTGGCCCGCGACCCCGTTCCTTGACGAACAGAGTGAGCGAGGGGCCAGGGACCGCGTCCTCGGGGACGTCCCCCCCGTCAGGGTAGGCATCCCAGGGGTCCATCACAGTGGAGACGAGCGATGCCTTCCACAGATCCACCTCCTGAGTAGTGCGCGAACATTCGTAAGAGTGGTCACGGACACGAGGGTGGTCCGGCCGGAGACGGCGCTCGTCCTCGGGGGCCTCGGGGTTGACGAAGTCGTCGGCACGGAACTCGGGCTGCGGCATGCTCCCAGGCTAAAGACCACCGGTTCGCAAGGTGGAGGGAAAAGGCGGGTGAGAAGCCGCGCGAGACAAGTCACCCGCCCAGTGTCCTGAGCCGTGCTGACCGTACGACCGCAGGGTGCCTGGCTGTCGGTGGTGGCTGGGACGCTGGGGTGCATGGACAGGGATGAGGATCTGTTGCGCGGCCGGGTCTACGGCACGGACCACGACGACCCGAACCCGGGCCCACGGCCGGCCGCACCTACGCCGAGCTCGTCGGCGGCTCGCAGAGCTCGGCCAGTTCGGCGCCGGCGGCCGGGCCTTGCGACCCGCGCCACGGCGAGCCGCGTTGTTGCGGATCGCGGGGGCGTCCCGGTCGGCGAGGTCCTTCTCCTCCTCTTCCCCTTTTTTCGAGGGCGGCATGAGCGTCACCGTGATGTTCGGCGCCGTCGAGCCCATGCGGGCGGCACAGCCGGCGGACAGGTTGGCCTCGGCTTTGTCGGGAAGCGCCCAGCCGGTGAAGCCGGGGCGGAGGGGGACGGAGTTCTTGGGCTTGTAGTGAGGGTCGTTCCGGTTGTCTTCGATGATCAGGGTGTAGACCCCCCGGGGGTAATCGCTGTCCGCGTTGGCGCGCAGCACCTGGCACCCCTTGAACACCGCGTGATCGGTGCTCTTGCCCTTGCTCTCCCACTCCTCCGTGCTGACCTCGCCCCCCTTGCCGTCGTCGATCAGCTCCGCCGTCTGCCGGCTGAGCGCCCCATGGCACAGCGTCTGCGGTAGCGGCGGCTTCTTGTCGTCAGGCCAGAAGCTTGCCGTCACGACGGCCACCCCGGCGGCGACGAGCGCGATGGTCAGCGGCAGCCACTTCCTGTCCATGTCTACGGCTGTCCCATCTTCTTCTGGGCGTCCTCGATGCCCTGCTGGTACCAGTTCTCGGCAGTCGTCTGGAGACCGTCCTCGTACTCGCCCGGGCTCACGTCCAGCTCCTCCTTCGTGAGGCCCTTCTGGGTCGCCATCTTCCGCATCATGGCGTTCATCTGGTTCTCGCCGTTCTCGAAGTGGTTGACCATGTTCTTACGAGTTTCCTCGTCGACCTTGGCGTTGAGCTCGTTCATGTACCCGGCCGTGCCGGCGTCGACCGTGCGCTGGAGCGCGTCGCCGACGATGGGGATGGCCGTCAGGGGTGCGCCGATGGCGTGGTATTTCATCCTCTGGTTCCAGGCGTGGGTGTCCTTCTCCGCCTGGCCGAGGTCGTAGATGACGTCGCCGCGCACGCCGTCGAGGTGGCCGAGAACCGACGCCGACTGATTGACCCAGGTGCGCATCTCGGGGTCCTCCTTGCGGTACGAGTCCGGTGGGAAGCCGTTTACTCCCTCGGCGATCACCACGCTCTGCGAGTGGTGCATGACACCGAACGCCTTGGGGTCCTCGGCGACGCCGCGCATGAGACGGGTGAGGTCGCCCCGCTCGAGGATCTGGTGCACGTCCGAGGCGTCATGTTGCCCATGCTTGTGCGCATGGCCAGGGCACGGAGCTCTGGGTCCCGTGGGTCTGCTTCGTGGCGGCGGTGCAGGCTGGGCCTTCTCGCAGTGAAGCCTGAGGCCTCAGTGCTTCACTTCCTCGTGGGCGTTGCGGGCGCTGTTTTCTACTTTGGTGAGCAGTTCCTGCCGGGTTGGCTCGTCCATGGTGCGGGTCTGTGCCCAGGTGCGGGCCATGTCGACGCCCTGGGTGTGCAGGCGTTCTGCGCGTTGCTGTTCGGGGGTGTTCTTGAGTTCCTGGAGCCACGTGGCGGTGAGGCGACCGGCCGGCTCCGCCTGGTCTGCCTGTTCGGTGATCAGGCGGTCGAAGACCGCAGCATGCCATTTCCGGGCCTGGTCGGCGTCCTGGCTTGTGGCTGCGTCGGCGATGCCGTCCAGGATGCCGAGTGCGCGGGCGTTCTTCGTCGGCGGCAGCGAGAGATCTACGCCGGTCGCGTCCGCGGGGACGGCGGCGAGCTGCCCGGCTGCGGTGCGGGTTTCTGCCATCCGCAGGAGGGCGTATGCCTGGGGGTCCACCGCCACCGCGCGCAGGGTTTTTGTGAGAACACTGTTCCAGACCGAAAGGTGGTAAGTCCCCCCGGCTTCCCAGGGTGACTTGTTGTCGCCTGCGTTCACTATGTACTCGTTGTCGAGACCGGCGAGCATCTCATGTACATCGGGTGCGTAGTCGGCCAGGGCAGTGGCAAGGGGCACCCTCAATGCGGGGTCGAGCTCGATCTTCTGCGACTGCCCCCAGCCGAGCGCAAAGATGACGTCCTTCATCGCCTGCGCCTGCGCCTGGGTGTGACGCCCCGGTTGGCTGCCCGCAGTCGCCTTCACGATCGCCTCTCCGAGTGCCGCGCAGCTGATGCCGGGGTGGACAGCAGCCCCCACTGATTTCCGGACGCTCGCGTTTTCGGCCAGGCCATTGCAGGGTGGGGACGTCTCGCGCCCGAGGAGGAACCAAGTCCCGAATGCGCCGAGCAGGGCCAGGCATATTCCTGCCCCGGCCCACGCTTTCACTGGAACGGGTCGGCGTCCCGTGCTCCCCGTCATCGACGTCCCCACTTCGCTCTCTCGCTGCCCGGTCAGTTGGTCGTGTCGGTCAGGTACTTATGTGCTGTTTCAGTACCGCGGTTACGCCCTTCGAGGACGTCGCGGCTGTAGTCCTGAATGAAGCTCTCTTGGATGTCCGGCCTCTCCTTGGCCCACTCACGGATCATGATCGGCAGTTGGTTGTTGACCTCAAGGTACTCGTCCGCAATCTGAGGATTGATCTTGGCGTCGACCTCGCCCTTCATGCGGTTGCCCCACTCCCAGGCCCAGGTGTCGACGCCGCGCTGGATGGAGTCGCCGAAGGCGAGGGAGACGCCGCCGGCCGTGGTGAAGTACATGGGCGTCACCGCACCGCCGATGACGTGGTAGGCGAGCTTCGCCTTCCAGTCCGCCTCGCTGTACCCGGCCATCCGGCCGTCGTTGAGCACGTCCTCCCGGATGGAACTCATGACGCCCAGAGCGGTGCCCGCCTTGTTGATCGGGTTGGTGACGTCTGGTCCCTGTGCCCCCTTGGGAATCTGTTCCAGGGAGAGGTCGATGTAGCGGGACTCCGCCTTGTGGAGCGTTCCATAGGCTTCCGGGTCCTCGGAGAGACCGCGCATGAACTGCACCAGGTCCTTCTGGCTGACCGCCATGTGGGTCTTGTCGCCGTCCTGGAAGTATCCGGTCCCCGCGGCGGAGATGTACTTGGAGTCCAGGCCTCCGAGGATCTCGTGGGTGTCCGCGGTGTACGTGGCCAGCGCGCGGGCCAAGGGCTCACGCATGTTCTCGTGCACGCTCTGGTCGGGTCCGATCCCGCCGATCACGTCGTGCATGATGCGCGCCTGTCCCTCGGTGTGAGGGGTCGCAGGCCAGGGATCCTGGTTCGGGCCGAGCGGCGTATGGCCTGTCGTGCCGGATTCAAGGAGCAGTCCCAGACCGGTGCGGGCGTCCTTGCCCTCACTCTCGATGTCGCTGCGTGTCTCGATCTCGCCGTGCCAGACGGGAGTGTCGTCGAACTTCCAGTCGCGTTCCTTCAGCAGGTACTGGAGGTTGTCGTTCTTGTGGTCTGCACCCGGGTCGAGATACGAGGTGGCGGCGGCGGGGTCCTTGGACATGATGCCGAGCAGGCCGTCGAGCGGGTCGTTGGCGAACCAACCGCCCTTCTTGCCGCTGAAATCGCCCTGCAGATCCCAGATGTTCGGATCGCCGCCGCGCTTCCTGTCCTCCGCCGAGCGGATGTCGTCAGCGAGGTCGTGCATGAACGGCGCCGAGTAGCCGTCCCCGCTCTGCATGAGGGTGATCAGACTCTGATAGCCCCGGACCTGCTGCTCCCCGTGGCGACGACTGATGACGTTCGGAGCCTCGGCGGCTACCGCTAGGTCGAACTTCTCGACGCCGGCCTTCTTCAGCTGCTCCCGGAAGTCCTTGTAGAACTTCGACTTCGGGTCCTGCATCGCGTTGGACAGAGAGTTGGCGAGCCCCTTCTCCAGGTCCAGGTACGTCTGCTTGCCCTTCTTGTCATCGTGATACGCCAGGTCGTTGAGCTTGTTCGTGAACTTGAGCGTGTTCTGGGCACCCATCCCGTTGAGGAAGGTCTGGTTGAACTCGGTGCTCTTGGCGTTATCGCGGAAAGATCGGTCCAGCTCCGCGTAGTCGGCTGCCGACACCTTGTCGCCGCTGTTGATACGAGTGGCGATGTCCTCGGCATTGCGGGCCTCGTACACCTCGATGTCACCCTGCGCGTCGGCGTTGAAGCCGTTGAGGGTTCCATCATTGCCCTTGCCGAAGGCGTCCTTATTGCTGTCCACCACGACCGCCTCAAGAGCGATCTTGACACCCTGGTCGGCTTCGGAGACGGCCTTGACCTGATCGTTGATGTGCTGCTGCCACTTGTTGACCGCGTCACGGATGGTGGTCTGGCCGTCGGGATCGTTGTGGTAGGCCCTGCGCTCCGCGGGAGTCAGCTTGGCGTAGTCGAACGCGACGTTGCCCTGCTCCGAGACGGTCATCCCCGCCTTGATCGCGTCGTCGCGCGCGGACTCGACTCGCTTCTTCAGGTCGGCGAACTGGGTGTGGGCATCGCGCAGCAGGCTCGCGACCGCCTTGGCCTGGATCTGCGCTGCGGAGTACTCGTACCGTGTCGCGGCGAAGCTCGTGTGGGCGACGCCGACGCTGACGCCGCTCCAGTCGGGCCCCATGGTGATCTTCTGGACACTGTCGCCGTAACGGGTCTCGACCTTCTTCAGCTCGCCCGCCATCTCGTCCCACTTGCCCGCTGCCGTCGTCAGCAGGCCCAGGTCGGTCGACATCACTTCGTGGTACGTCAACATGTACTGCTCCCCCTTACAGACCGTTGAGCTTCGACCGGGCGCCCAGGGGACGGAACCCGTCCCCGGTGCCGAGGTCGTTCTGTACGAACAAGCCCGAGGCGCCGCGCAACGAACCCTTCTCAGAACCGAGCCGGCCCATCAGGACCTTCACCTGCTGGTCCCACGTGTCCGCCACCTTCTTCAGGCCCACGGCCGCGTCCCAGCCGTCGAAGCCCTTGACCGCGGTGTTGGTGCTCTCGTCCGCGTGATCCGTGGCCGTCTTGGTGTTCGGCTCAAGCTCGGTCTCGATGGTGTTGGCGGCAGACCTCTTCTGCGCCGGCGTCGACGCGAAAGTCCCCCCGCCACCGCCGTCGGCTGCCGGAGCACTGTTGAGCCGCATCGCTGCCTGGTCAGCGACCCTCGTCCTCTCGCTGCCCCACTCCTGCGTGAAGTCCCCCGACACGACCGCCCCCGTTCAACTCAAAACGCTTGGTTCCCTGCAGACCGTCAAACTGCCCATGCTTGCGGACGAACCACAGGCCGACGGTTTGGGAGCTGCGGGTGCGCTGGTCCATGCCAGCCACGTTCAGTTCTGCCGCGCGGCAGCGACCACCGGATGCCAGGCACGGCGCAACTCTCCTCGGCACAGGGCGTTCCTTGATCCTCTCCGCCGCTTCGTGGCAGCGCATTGCCGTCGACCGGCAGTCTTTACCCGCCATTCGCTGCCGGTGAAGGACCCCTTTGCCGACTATGGCAACCTGATTGCGCGTCAACGGGTTCACCGACGCGATGAGAACGGGGGAGTGCGTGACGGAGCGGGAAGCACCGCAAGACCGGCTGACGGGGTATGTCGAGTGCCTGCGTGATGCCTGTACCACCGGGCGCCGGATGACGCGCACCGAGCTGGAGGCACGCCGCGCCGAGGGGGAGCGGGCCGCGGAGCTCGGCTTCACCCTTCGCGTGATGATCCGCGAGCACCTGGCCGTGTCCCAGGAGGTCCTCACCCGGGTGCCGATCCAGCAGGCAGGCTCCCTGCTTGTGGTAACCGAACAGGCCATAGACGCCTTCGTCGAAGGCTATGAGCGTGCCCAGCACCAGGCCGTGCGTCAGGAGGAGGCCGCGCGCCGCGAGTTCATCGACGACCTCCTCTACGGGCGCAGCGATCTCGGGAGGCTGGCGGAGCGCGCCGAACGGTTCGGGCTGCGTCTCTCCCAGGCCCACGCGGTGGCCGTGGCGAGCGGACCTGAGCCGTACGGGGACGGCTACCCGGTGGCCCGCGGGATCGAGTCGGCGGTACTGACCCGGTTCGCGGGCCGGCAGATCCTGCTCACCACCAAGGACGGGCGGCTGATCTGTGTGGCCCCCGGCGACCAGCCGGAGGTTCTGGCGTTCTTCGCCAAACAGGCGTACGCCGCCACCGACGGCGGCAAGGTGGCCATAGGCCGCTCCCATCCCGGCGCCGGCGGCGTGGTGCACTCCTACGAGGAGGCACTCAACGCCCTCGACCTGGCCGAGCGGATGGGCCTGGACGGGCCGGTGCTGCACGCCGCAGACCTGCTGGTCTACCCGGTCCTGACGCGGGACCGGCAGGCGATGGCCGACCTGGTGGAAAACGTCCTGGGCCCGCTCCGTAACGGGCGCGGCGGCGCCCAGACCTTCATCGACACCCTCACCGCCTACTTCGACAGCGGCTGCGTGGCGACCGAGGCCGCGCGCCGGCTGTCGCTGAGCGTGCGGGCGCTGACCTACCGGCTGGAGCGGATCCACAGCCTCACCGGCGCCGACCCGGCCGACCCGGTCAACCGCTACACCCTCCAGACCGCGGTGATCGGCGCACGCCTGCTCGACTGGCCCGACACCGAGGTGTGAGCCCCCGCCTCAGGGCGTGCGGTTCCTGCGCGCCGCCGCCCAGTGCTGGATGTGGCAGCGAAGCCAGCGGGCCACTTCGCCCCGAGGCTGATCAGCAAGGCGGCGCTCGCCGCACACGCCACCAGCGAGGCAGGCATGTCCCTGAGGTGCCCTCCACCCCACAACAACACGGTGAGCGCACCCCACCACAGGGCGATGGAGACGGCCTCCGCGCGCCGGCTGCGTGCCATGCCAAGCTCCCTTCCCCCCTCCCCAGGGGGAGGGGGCGGTCGGTTCTCACGCCAGGGCGAAGTAGCGCAGCCACAGGTAGAGGGCGGAGATGGCGATCGTGACGGCGGTGACGATGAGGCCGTATTTGGTGAACTGCCAGAAGGTGATGGGGTGGCGGTTGCGTTCGGCGATGCCGAGGACGACGACGTTGGCGGAGGCTCCGATGGCGGTGGCGTTGCCGCCGAGGTCGGCGCCGAGGGCGAGGGCCCACCACATGACGTGGTCGGGGTCGCCGCCCATGTCGGTGACGAGTTCGCTGGTGATGGGCGCCATGGTGGCGACGTAGGGAATGTTGTCGACGATCCCCGACAGCACGGCCGATCCGCCCAGCAGCAGCATCGTGCCGCCCAGTTGGGCTCCGCCGATGACGTCCGCGAGGGAGCTCGCGAGTTCTCCGATGACGCCGGTCTCGATGAGCGCGCCAACCATGACGAACAGGCCGGCGAAGAAGGCCAGGGTCGGCCATTCGACCTCGCCGAGGACCTCCCCGGTCTCGACCTTGGAGATCGCGATCAGCAGACCTGCGCCCAGGAGAGCGACGACGCTGGGCGCGTAGTGCAGGACGGGGTGCAGGACGAATCCGGCGACAACCAGAGCAAGGACGCCCAGGCCCTGAATCAGCAGGCGCGGCTCCTTGATCGCCTCCCGTTCACGCAGCTCCATGATCGCGGCGGCGCGCTTCGCGTCGTAGACGAAATGCTTGGCGAACATCACCCGGCACAGCAGCACCAGGACGACGGTAAGGACCGCTGCCAGGGGGGCGAGGTGGACCAGGAAGTCGTTGAAGGTGAGGCCTGCCCGGCTGGCGATGATGATGTTGGGCGGGTCTCCGACAAGGGTGGCGGTGCCACCGATGTTGGAGGCGAACACCTCGGCGAGCAGGAACGGAATCGGGGAAAGCTTCAGCCGGTCGCAGACCAGCAAGGTCACGGGGGCGACCAGCAGCACCGTGGTGACGTTGTCCAGCAGGGCGGAGGCCACCGCGGTGATGACGACGAGCATGGCCATCACACGGAACGGTCTGGCCTTGGCCTTCTTTACCGACCAGATCGCGAGGTACTCGAAGAGACCGGTCCTTTTCAGGACCCCGACGATCATCATCATGCCCAGCAGCAGGAAGATGACGTTCCAGTCGACGCCGGTCTTGTCCGAGTGGAAAGCGGCTGTGTCGTCCGTGGCGCCGATGGCCAACATCAGGGCCGCGCCGCCGAGGGCTGCGGCGACGCGGTGGATCCACTCGGTGATGATCAGCAAGTAGACGCCGACGAAGACGGCGACCGCGGCCCAGCTCTGCCAACCGCTCACCCCTGACCCCCCACGTCGAGAAGATGACGCATCAAAGAAGCGGACGAGACCACTCCTAGGAGCCGCCGTCCTTCGTCGTCGCGGTCGATGACGGCGACCAGCGGCACATGGGTACGTGCCATGAGCGCAGCGATCTGTAGCGCCCCGGCCTCGGGGCCGACGAATGCCGGCTTGAAGGAACGCGCCGGGATCCACTGAGCGACGGTCTTCCCGGCAAGGCCCTCGGTGAGGGAGTCGGCGTGCCGGTCATCGATGACCGCGGCCAGCAGCGGATCCTCCATGACGTACTCGGGCACCAGCTGCCGCACCAGCTGGGAGCCGGGGACGACCGCATACGGGGTGCCGTCCCTTTCCAGGACCAGGAGCGCGGCGAGGTCGTGCTCGGCGAGCAGGCGTACCGCGTCCACGGCCTGGTCGTCGGTCGTCACATGCGGGTAGGGCTCGGCTAGATCACGGGCGATCATGCTGCTTCTCCTGGTCGAGTGCACTGCGCGGGGCGAAAACGGTGTCGGTCTGCTCGACGGCCTGGTCGTCGTCCGGTATGCCGGTGAGGTCTTCCACCTCGAAGAGGCGGGCGATCGGTACATCGGTGCTGGAGTGGGCGACGATCGAGAAGGCGATACACACGGCGATCAGCGTGTACGCCTGTTCGCCCTGCGGGATTCCGGCCTGGAGCACGAGCAGGCCGTAGACGACGGACGCGAAGCCCTTGGGGCCGAACCAGGCGGCGACCAGCTTCTCCCGCCGCTCGATCCGAGCCCCCAGCAGCGAGACCAGCAATGAGGCGGGGCGGATCAGAACGATCGCCAGCACCACGGCCATGTACCCGCCCACCGACAGATCGCCGAAGAGTGCCGGCGTCAACAGCGCGCCGAAGACGAGGAGGGCTGCGAACTTCGCCAGCTCCGCGAGCATCTCGCCCAGCGGCTCGAACACTGTCTTCGCCTCGGGCGAGACGGACGCCAGGACGGCCCCGGCGGAGAACGCCGCCAGGTAGGGGTTGGCGTGGGTGAGGTGGCACAGCCCGTACAGGATGATCCCGGTCGCGAGCGGCAGCAGCGGCTGGAGCTTCGGCTCCGCCCCCAGCAGTCGCAGTCGGACCAGGCCCGCCACTACCAGCGGCAGGACGACACCGAAGACCAGACCGAGCCCGAGTTCTAGGGCGATCTGACCGATGGAGGCGTCCGCCTGACCGGAGGTGGGGCCGGCCGCGGCGATCAGGAGCAGGACGACGGGCAGTGCGAGGCCGTCGTTGATGCCGCTTTCCACGTTCAGCAGCTGCCGCAGCTTCGCGGGAACTTCCTTGCGGCCCACGATCGCCGAGGCGAAGACCGGATCGGTCGGCGCGAGCACGGCGCCGACGAGGAAGGAGGTCGTCCAGTCCAGCCCGACCAGGTAGTGGGTGATCAGCGCCATGCCGGCCATGACCAGCGGCATGCCGAGACCCAGCGCGCGGGCCGGGTTCTTCCAGGTCTGCCGCAGCTTGGGGAACGAGACGTGCATGCCGTCGGTGAACAGCACCGCGAACAGGGCGAGATCAGCGGTCACGGAGACGATCGCGCTGTCGGCCGTGATGTGGATCAGCCCGAGGAACCCGTCACTGACCAGCGCCCCACCGAGCAGGAAGAGCAGCGAGGTGGACAGGACCGTGCGGGCGGCAAGCCCGGACAGCAGCACGGCGACCAGCAGTGCCACACCGAAGACTGCGACGAGCACCATGACGTGAAAACCCCGATCCGCGAAGAGAGCTATCCCTATCGCCGACCAGGCTTCCCGGCACACCACGGCGGACTTTACACGTTCCATACGCGCCGTTGACGGTTCCCTGACAGCAGTTCGACCCACCGGAACTTGCCGGACTCCGGCATGAACAAGTCACGAGCACCCCGTCTATCGTGGGCGTCCGACCCAGGAAGGTACCGATGAACGGCAACCCCACCTACCACGCGATCGCCCTCGCGGCCGGCACACTGCTCGTGCTGCCCGTCCCCTTGGTGATCCTCACCGGCTGGACGCCACGCGGCCTGCGAGGTCGACAATTGGCCGCCCGCCCCTACGCCTGGGCCGTCCTCTGCTTCTACACCCTCATGCCGCTCAACGCCGTCCCTCGAATGCTGGACGCATCCGCGGATGCCGTGATGGCCTGCACGGTCCTCGGCTTCGTCTTCATCGCGGCCGCTGTCGGCTGCTGCATCCAGGCCGAGCGCACGGCACGCCGAGCCGGCCCCAAGCAGGTGGCCTGACCAATGGACGGCCGCAGCATCACAGCGTGGGCGCGCCGCAACATCACCGAGCGCCGCCTGGCGGTCGCCATGGTGATCGCAGGAACGCCCACCACCCTGGCCGGCGTCGCCCTGTACGTCCTTCCCGGCCCCGGCTTCCCCTTCCTGGTCATCGGGCTCTCCCTGCTGATCACTGGTCTCGCGATGCTGGGGGTGGCCCGCAAGGGCACCTGACCGCCCGAGGTGAAGCCGAGCGGGCGCGTGTACACCTGGCGCGAGGTGTGTACGAGCCGCATGACATCCCTCACCCCCGCGTTCGTCCTGCGTGCACGCCTCTTCGTGCGCTGCGGACCAGGCGGACGAGTGTGCCGCGTCCGCGCCGCCGGAACGCGTGCCGTGTCAACCGGTCACCGCTGCTTGGCGGAGATCCACACGGCTGCCACGGCCGCCACGGCGAACGCGCACAGGGCAAGGAGTGCACTGCTGTACTCCGGCAGCGCGTACATCGCCGCCCCGGCGACGGTCAGCACCGCGCCGAAGACGGACAGCGGCGAAGGACGCCCGATGCGGGAAGGGCGGGGCATGGCGAGTACTCCTGGCAGGGAGGGAGTCGAACCATCAGGCTCCCATGCCCCTGGGCGCCCAGTACAGCCCATCCCGCCGCCGGTTTCGCCACAACCGGATCCTTCGGGTCAGGAACCTGAGGCGTGGATGTCCCGTCGGCCGAGGAGCTCGGCCAGCCCCCGCCGCGTGGCGGCGAGCACGACCCGGTCCTGGGCCTTGAGGACGTATCCGGGATGGAGGTCCCACACCAGACGGGCGTGGGGCTCAGGCCGCCTCGCCGGGCGTTGACGACAGGTCCGGTAGCCGTTGCGCCGGCGAAGCGGTGTCCAGGGCGATCACCCGCCACGCCCCCGGCCTGAAGGATTCGACGACGGTACGGCCTTCCAGCTGCGGGTGCCCGGCGACGTCCAGGGCCGCGAAGAGCAGCACGCGCCGCTCCACCGGGATGGCCCCGAGAATCTGCCGGCCCATCATGGCGCCGGCGAAGGCGGGAGCGGCCAGGTGCGTGACGCTGCGGCTGCGGGTGAGGGCGGCCGGGTGTGCGGCGCGCAGCGTGCGGTAGACGGCGGTGGCGAAGTCGTCCTCGTACAGCCGCATGACGACCCGCAGGTCCGGTCTGACCGCGCGTGCGTACAGGGCGGCCTCCAGGTTGGTGGTGTCGGCGCTGGTGAGGGCCAGGAGCGCGTGGGCGCGGTGGATCCGGGCGGCCTCCAGCACACCCTCTTCGGTGACATCCCCGAGGACGACGGGCACCCTCATACGGCGGGCCAGCGCGAGACCGCGGGCCTCCGGGTCGGACTCGACGCACACCACCGGGATCTCCAACTCCCGCAGCCGGACCAGGACCCGGGCCCCGATCTTGCCGAGCCCCAGCAAGACCACATGCCCGGACAGCCCGCGGGGCGGACGGCGCAGCGCCGTCGCGCTGCGGAAGGCCCCCAGGCCCTCCAGCGCGGCCGCGACCAGCACCGGCAGGAGCAGCAGACCGAGGAAGCCGGCCAGGATCTGCAGCGTCTTGCGCTCGGGAGCCTCCTCGAGGGCCGGGTGGTTGATCGCGAATATGTCGAGCAGGGTGATGTACGCGGCGTGCAGGGGGTGGTCGCCAGTGGTGAGCCAGGACGCCACCGCCAGGCCTGTCACCGCGGCCACGATGCCGGCCAGCGACCAGCGCAGCCGCCGCGAGAAGAGCGACGCCACCGGCAGCGCCGCCGCCAGACGACGCCCCGGCACGGCCGGACCCACATGCGTCATCGCCTCGAGCGCCACGATGCCCCGCCCGGTCGCGGCAGCTACCGCCCGGTCGTCGGGCAGCAGTTGCGGCCCCTGGTCACCGCTGCGGTCCGAGCCTTCGCTTCCGGCCGGATCGGCGGCGGTCGCGGACAGCAGCGCGAGGGTGCACATGCCCGGATCGGCCACCTGGCCCGCCCCGGCGGGGTACGCTCCACCGCACGCAACAGCAGGCCGTCCGCCTGGATGACCTTGCTGGTCCCGGCGATCGCACTTGCCGCGAGCGCCGGCGCGGCGGTGTCCGCGTCCGAGAGGACAGTCGTCGACGAGTCCAGCTCGCGCAGGCCGATACCCGGCTCGGCAACGACCGCCGCCTGGTCCAGCAGCTCCTCAAGGTGCTGACCGAGCTTGCAGTTGTACAGACGGATCACCAGCCGCAACCTTGGGTTGAGCCGACGAGCCAGGAGCGCGGCCCGTACGTTCGTGTCGTCATCCTCGTACACCAGCGCCAGCGCGGCCGCCCCTGCCACCCCCGCCAGGACCAGCGCCTCCTCGTCCGGGTCCGCCGCCTCAACGACACGCAGATCCCGGCTGCCTGCGCCCTCTGACAAGGGCCGTCCCGGCTGCCTGCTGCCGGGTATACGCCCGCGCAGTCCCAGGCCCCGTACGGTCCACCGGCCGACAGCCCCGTGCGGGGCGTGCGCGCCCGCCGGTACTACGAGCGTCACCCGCTCCCGGTACACCTCGCGCAGCTCGGCGGCCAGCCGGCGGGCCAGGCCGTCATCGCCACAAACAACCATCTGACCAGCGGGAAGAGGAAGTTGAGCCTGCAGGGAATTCGACACGGCCCCAGGATGCCTTGTACCCGGCAGCCACGCGCGCCCCCGTTCCGGCTACGGCGCTCCGCGCGGTGCCGCGGCCGGCTGGCAAGCGGGCCCCCGACTCTCGACGATGTGCGTCAAAGAGGCGTAAAGATTGCCGACCACAGGCAATGTGCGAGCCCGCGTCCCCCTGCCAATCTGCAGTTGTCCAGCGGGAAGGCAGCGGTCAGACGGGGAGGGCCCATGGGCTTGTTTCTGGGTTTCGGCATCGGGGGAGTCGTGCTGCTCGCTGCCTCGCTGGTGTTCGACGGGGTGCTCGAAGGGGTCTTCGACGGCGTCCTGGACGGACTGTTCGACGGGTGGCTGTCGCTGCCGGTGATCGCGGGCTTCGTTTCGATGCTCGGCTTCACGGGGGCGATCGTGCTCGGGTCCACGGGGCTCGGGCAGGGAGCGGCAGCCACCGCGGGGGTCCTGGCCGGAGCAGGCGCGGGCTGGGCCACGTACGGTTTCAGCCGGGCCCTGCAACGGGACGGCGACGGCAGCGCACCCCACCAGGCGGACCTCGTCGGTTCAGCGGGGCGGGTGGTCACCGCCATCCCGGCCGACGGCTACGGCGAGGTACTGCTGTCGCTCGGCGGCCAGCCGCTGAAGTACGCCGCGACCGCCGACGCCCCGCTGGAGCGCGGGGCCGAGATCTGGGTGACGGCCACGCCGTCCACGACTTCGGTCAGCGTCCGCGCCGTCAAGCGCTGAGCAGCGTAACCAAAGCCTTCCACCTTCCGATCCTCTTTCCATCAACCCTTGAGTCTGCCCCCACCCGGGAGGCAGGGGGGAACCACCATGAGTCCTGTTGTCACCGCGGTCGTAGGAGTCGTCGTACTCCTCGTCCTGCTTGCCCTCGTCGTCGTCACCCGCTACAAGGTCGCGGGCCCCAGCGAGGCATTCATCATCACCGGACGCCGTGGCAAAAGCTCCACCGATCCGGAGACCGGTCGGATATCGACCGACAACACCGGCCAGAAGGTCGTCGTCGGCGGCGGTGTGTTCGTCGTCCCGTTCGTCCAGCAGCGCTACACCCTCGACCTGTCGAGCCGTCACATCCCGATCGCCGTCCGGGGCGCGGTCACGCTGCGCGGCATCAAGGCCAATCTCGAAGGCGTCGCGATCGTCAAGGTCGGCGGCAACGAGGACGCCATCCGCGCCGCCGCGCAGCGGTTCCTGCAACAACAGGACGGCATCGTCGGCTTCACCCAGGAAGTGCTGTCGGGCGCGCTGCGCGCCATCGTCGGCCGGATGTCGGTCGAGGACATCATCCGTGACCGGGCCGCGTTCGCCGGCCAGGTCGCGGAGGAGGCCGAGGCCAGCCTGTCCGGCCAGGGCCTGGTGCTGGACGCCTTCCAGATCCAGGACATCACCACGGAAGGCTCGTACCTGGAGGACCTCGGCCGTCCCGAAGCCGCCCGCGCCAAGCAGGAGGCCGACATAGCCGAGGCCAACGCCCGGCAGGCCGCCGAACAGGCCCGGCTGAAGGCCGAGGAGGAGATCGCGGTCGCGCAGCGCACCCTGTACCTGCGCCAGGCCGAGATCAAGGCCGAGACCGATGCGGCCACCGCCCAGGCGAACGCCGCCGGTCCGCTGGCCGACGCCGACCGGCAGCAGCAGATCCTGGCCGAACAGGAGAAAGTCGCCGAACGGCAGGCCGCGCTGACCGACCGCCAGCTCGACACCCAGGTCCGCAAGCCCGCCGACGCCCGCCGCTACCAGGCCGAACAGGAAGCCGAAGCCCTCCGCGTCGCCCGAGTCAAGCAGGCCGAAGCCGAGCGCCTGGCGGCCATCGCCGCAGCCCAGGCCGAGGCCGAACGCGCCCGCTTGACCGGTGAGGGCGAGAAGCAGCGCCGCTCCGCCCTCGCGGAAGCCGAGGCCATCGAGGGCGCCAAGCGAGGCGAGGCCGAACGCGCCCGCCGCGCCGCCATCGCAGAAGCGGTACGCCTGGAGGGCGACGCGGAGGCCGCGGCCATCTTGGCCACGGGCGCCGCCGAGGCCGAGGCCATGCAGAAGAAGGCGGACGCCTTCGAAAGCTACGGTGACGCCGCGATGATTCAGATGATGGTCGAGGCACTGCCCCAGATCGTGGCCAAGGCCGCCGAACCGCTGTCCGCCATCGACAAGATGACCGTCATCTCCACCGATGGCGCGAGCAAGCTCTCCCGCACGGTCACTGACAACGTCGCCCAGGGCATGGAACTTCTCTCCTCCACCACCGGCGTCGACCTCGCCGGGCTCCTGGGCGGGCTGACCGCCGCCAAGACATCCGCCATGCCCGAGCCGAACTCATCCAACGGCAAGATCGAAATCGTCGGCTAGCTCGCACATCCTTGGGGCCCGCTGAGAGCGGGCCCCAAGACGCGGGCGGCGGCAGACGCGAAGCGAGGGGGATGCCAGGTGAACTACGACCGTGAGCCGGTGTTCAAACGAAGCAAGTGGGGCACCCAGAGGTACTACTACAATCCGCGCAACCCCATCGGACTCACCCTGATCATCGTCTCCCTCCTCTTCGCCGGGACGATGATGCTCCTCATGGCGAACCGGGCAGGCCCGTTCGCACCGGAGCCCGCGCCCACATGGAGTCCGCCACGATACGAATACTCGGGGCCACAACCGGCGAGCACCCCCACACCCTGGCCGGCCCCGCCGCCCACCAGCCTCCCCGAGCCTTGAAGCGGCCAATCCGCTGGTGCGTGGCCCCGAGAGCCGCCGAGCGTCTCTGAACGGTGGAGCACGTTCTACCCGCGTGCCACAGCCCATACATCCCTCCGGTCCGTGAGGCGGCGGTCCCCTCGCTGATCCGGTATGGCCGAAGCCCTGGACCTGCTCGGCACACTCCTTGACCGGGTGAGCGTGCCAGCGTTGATGGTGCTTCTCGGGCTTCTCGACGACGCCGAGCTGCCCGAGGACATCCGCCGGGCCGTCGGCGAGATGTTGTTCGCCTCAGCTCCCGCCTCGCCTGAACCGCGGGAGCCGGCGGCCATTCACGAGACCGTCGGCCCCGGGCGGAGGCCCCGGTGCTCAGCGCCCGGCCACCCAGGTGCCCGACCGCGCGGCAGTGACCGCTCCGCCGGGGCCCTGCCGTCACTGCTCCTCGCAGCGCCCGCCGGTGGTGGGGGTGATCACGTCGTCGTCCGGGCCGGCGTCGACGGTCCCGCCCACCTCGAACCAGAACACCTCAGCCGTCGCCGTACAAGACGACGACGCAGTCCTCAACACCAGTTTCGGGGAGTTCGGCGTCGTCGAGGGGCCCGAGGAGCACCGTCAACGCCTGTCCTTTGTCGGCGCTGATCAGTTTCAGGCGTGGCTCGCTCACTCTGTTCGGTTCGGCGGGCGTGTTCAGCGGGCCAGGTGCAGCCGGGTGTGGAAGTACCCTGCCGACTCTTTCCCTGCCGGGTCTTCTCCGAGCGCAGTGACGGTGGCCACCGCGCGTTCCCGTTCCCGGGGGTCGGTGAAGCGCCGTTGCGGCTGGGTGGTGGCGGCCCGCTCGACGGTGAGGCCGTACGACTTCAGGCAGCCGGAGATCGCCCCGTAGTCGTGGGTGCGCAGGACGAAGGCAGCCACCGGCACGGGGTGGCCGATGGCGGTGAATAGCCGGGTGAAGGTGCGTTCGGTGAGGAAGCTGGTGCCGCCGGTGACGGTGATCAGGCCCGTTCCGGCGAGTGAAGCGCGCAGCCGCTTCTCCGGCTCGGTGTGCTCCAGGTCCACGCAATGCCCCTCGTCGAGCAGCCCGACGGCCACGGCGTAGTCCAGGGCGGGGCGCGAGACGTCGATGCCGATGGCTCGCACGGCGTCGGGGCGGCGGCGGACCGCGTAGAAGTCACGGTCGCGGTCGGCGAGTTCGGCGGTGGTGAGTTCGGCCGCACGAGCTGAGGTGTAGTGCGCGAAGAGTTCGTCGAGGGTGACGTCGTGGTTGAGGAGGGCGGCGTTGATCCCGTAGGAGCAGCACACGTCGAGGACCGTACGCCGCCCAGGCCCGAGTTCGGCGGCAAGCGCGCGGAAGACCGGCTGGGCGTGGCCCGGGGTCTGGTACTCGTACGGCCCCAGGGCGGTGAAGTACCCGCGGGGATCGGGGAGAGCGTAGACGTCGTCGAAGCTGGTCATGCCGACTGGGGTCATCGGGGTGCGCCTCCATGGCGATCGGCGGGAGTAGGGGCGGGGCACGGGTGCCCAGTCGTATCCGGCCATGCACCGGCGACGAAAGGCCGCCGATCCGGCCACCGGCGCCGGCCGGTCCGGATGTCGGCCACTGACTTCAGGCACGGGACCGGCGGCCGCCTGACGGCGGGTGGCCGCCGGCAGCCGGTCCCGGCAGGAAACCGCTGACCGGCGCAGCAAGTGCGGGCTGTCACCTTCACCGGGTGGCGGCCCCGCACGGCCGTGTACCGGGCAGGCACCCAGGCTTGGGACCTGACCGCAAGGGCTGCGAGGAAGGACGTGGAGGCGATGACACGCTGGCGGCGTCGCGTCGGGGACAGCGTGCCGACAGGAGCGAGGCCGCCGCATGCGGCTGGTGCGCCCACCGGTCCGGGCATGAGTCCGCAGCCCTGTTCCCGAGCCTGCCCGGCCGGGGCCGTCGCGCTGAGACCGAGGGGCGGTTCCCCACTCGTGCGTACAGCATCAGCAGCCGGCGGCAGCACTGTGAGGTATGGACGCGTTCGCACGCAGCCACAAGCCACGAACATCTTCGCCGTGCCCGCCGGGTCGGCGGCGGCCGCCTGCTGAGCGGCCGCTGACTTGGGGCGGGTGCTGCCTGGGCGACGATTGTCGGCGGCGCGGCGCGGCGCGGCGCGGCGACGGCGGCCACCACCAACGGACTAGCCGCCAGCGCCGCCCACATGCCGAGCGGGGTGAACCGCGGGACCGCGCGCCACAGGCCGGTGTACCGCAACGGTCTCGGGGCGGGAGCCACGCAGACCTCACTAGTCCGATCACCGTAGCCCCCTGCGCAATCACGGATCGAGCGGTGACTCACCGGTGAGTCACCCGATCTCCCCGCCCCAGGTCAGGACGCCCACCCACCCATGGTCGCCGGTGAACTCGCGGGTGAGTACCTGTGTCTGCTCTTCGCCGGTATCGCCGGCGTTCGGGGGCCTGGCACGGGTGAATGCGACGGCGTATCTGGTAGCTGAGGGAACCGAAGGGGCGCCCCAGGCAGGTGGTCGGCACTTCCTGTGGTGCCCCCCGGCTGCTTCTCGCCGAGTGTCGGATATCGGTGAGTCGCCATTCGTCCGCTCATGTCACGCCGTGGCGCGGGCTGTGCCTGGTGTATCCCTCTGCCTCTGCACCTCATCCGTGGCTCGCCGCGGCGGGGTGGGGTGCCGGTCGGCTTCTGCACAGGACGAAGACCTACCTTGGTCGTGAGTCTGGCTCGTGTCCTTTTAGGCGGCGGCTTTCTGTGTCGCGACGGCTTGGACGCGTTCTCCGAGCTGGCGTACCGCGCGGGTACCTGGCTGGGCTTTGACGTGGGTGCGCAGTGTTGCGAAGTGTTCGTCGCCGCGTGCGGTGGACAGGGCGGTGTAGTCGTTGAGGAAGGTGTCCCATGTGGCGCAGGCGGCTTCGATGTGTCCGAGCTGCCATTGGCGGGTGGCGAGGATGCCGTTGGCGTGGACGCGGCCCTGCCGTTCGGCGGCGGGTCGGGCCCGGTTTGAGCGCTGCATGGCTTTGATGGATCCGGGGAGGTCGCCGAGTTCGGCGAGGACGTGGGAGACGTGGAACTCGTAGGCGGTTCGGTCGTAGCCGCCTACGGCGTCGTTGCGGCCGTCGGCTCGGGAGAGGGCGTCTTCGGTCTCTCGCAGGCGGGCGAAGGCTTGGCGGCGGTCCTTGACCATGGCGGCGCCGTGGGCCTGCTGGCCGCGCAGGAACGCCACGAGTCGGGGGCCGGCTGCCGGTGCGGCCTCGGCTGCCGAGTCGGCGAGTTCCAACGCTTTCGTCCCGTATCCGAGGTTGGAGGCTTGCAGTGCCATTCCGCGCAGGGTCCGGCAGTAGGTGACGTGGTCGCGGGCGTCGTCGGCGAGGCCGAGGGCTTGGACGAAGTACTGCTGTCCGAGGCCGTGCGCTCTCTCGTACATGGCCATCCACCCGGTGAGGTAGACGAGATCGGCGGCCGCGGCGAGCATCTGCTGGCGCACCTGCGGCGAGGTCTCGGCGGAGATCCACGGCATGACCGTGTTGGCGAGGAACGCGGCAGCCATCGGCCGGGCGTGGCCGCCACCGAGCTCGTCGAGAATGCCCGCGATGTGGTCTGTCATCCGCTGCACCGTGGCGACTTCGCCCGCGCCGACGTGGACGGTGCGCCCTGCCTTCACATCCTGGTCTGCCGAGTTCAGGCGGTCGCCGAGGTCGGAGTAGACGGGGACCATGAGGGCCGCCGAATAGAGACCGGCGCTCAGCACGCGCCGTCGTGATGGGTCCATGTCGCCCCTTACGAGGTCGGACAGGTCGCCGACCGTGTCCGTGCCGATGCCGGGGAACCCGGCCTCCGCGCACGTTATCGGGCGGCCGATACGACGGGAGAGCGCTTCGGTGATGACCGACGGGACTCCCTCGCGGGGCATCGTGCCCCTGAGCCAGTACGTCACGGTGCTCGCCGAGTAACTCAGCTCCATGCCTGCTTCGGCGCCGGTCCGGTTCACGGCCCGTGCGAGCTGGCCGTTTCCCCATTCGGCCTCGGTCATCAGGCCGGCGAGCGCTCTGTTCGGTTCGCGTGTCATATCGAACCCCCTGCCATTCAACGGATTCAACGGGTCCTCCAGCATGACCTGTTCTCCCGGCGGTTGTACCCCCGTTGAATGAGTACCAGCCACCCGGCGCCGTGATCGTAAATCCCCCGGGCCCCTTCCCTGGGGTCGACAGCGCCGGTGGGTTCCCGCCAGGCCGGTTTCCTTTTCTGTCCCCCTTCCGGGGGACCGGCTGGCCCACGACCAGGAGGTGAACGGCATGAAGATCGGTTCGTTCGGTCACGAGGAAGATCACGGACGGCTCGGCAGCACCGCCCCCGACGTCCCCAGCGGAACCGACGTCCGGCTCGCCGGCATCAGGAAGCCGGAGGCTCATGGGCGGCCGGCCGATGAGAGCCCCGTCAATTGGTGCCACTGGCACATGGGCCCGTCCCAGGCCGCCCTGCCGGTCCAGTTCGGTGCCCGCTCCTGCGGCCCGCCCATCCTCATGTATGCCTGTACGTCCTGCCGCGAGCAGCATGAGCTGACGGTACGAAGGAGCCGCACATGACCTCCGCGGCAACGGGTGTCCGCTGCCAGGACGTCCCCCTTCCGACCGCACACGGCCTCACCTGGGACCAGGCGGCCGGCCGGGCCTGCTACGCCTGCGGCAAGCTCCTCTCCTCCGGCGCGGTACTGGGCGGTCTGGCATTAGGCCGAAGCGGCGCACACCGCCTCGACACCGAGGTGTGGGCCTGCCCTGACCAGGAGGCTGAGCAGTGACGGCCATGGGACGGGGCGATCTGCATCAGCCCCAGAGGGCGCTGAACAGGCCTCGCGACGGGGTCGTTGCGACGCTGGGGCCCGAGGGAACCGACGCCCACGCGGAAGCACTGCGCCACTTCGGCCAGGTCGTCCTGACCGAGACCTTTGACGCCGCCGTCCGGTCCGCGTACGAGAGCGACACCTACGCCTTGGTGGCCGCCGGGTTCGTGGAACGGACCGGGCGCGACGTCAGCGACATGTGGGTGAACATCCACTTCCGCAACCTGGACCGCATGCACCTCCATGACGTGTGGGTGAGCCCGACCAAGCAGATGTGTCTGGCTACGCGACGGACCGGACGCCCTGACACAGCCCGGTCCATCGCCTTGCACCCCGCAACCCAGGTCTTCGCCGACGCCTTCGCACCGGCCGGGGCCCGGCGGCAGTACGTGGACGCCAAACCGGTGGCCGTCCGCCTCGTCGCCGAGGGACAGGCCGACTGCTGCATCGCATCGGTCGACATCGCGGAACGCCACGGACTCCGGATCCACCACGTCTTCCAGCCGACGATGGTCTGGTGCCTCTACGGCCCACTCCCAGACAGGGAGAAAACGTAATAGACCCTACCTAACCGCTGCTAGGCTCGCGCCTCACAGCCTCGGCCGCACGCCCAACAGCGCTGGCCGACCATCGACTTGGGAGCAATCCGTGAAGGTTCTCATCACCGGCGGCGCCGGCTTCATCGGCAGCACCATCGCCTCCGCATGCCTGGACCAGGGCATCGAACCGGTCATCGTCGATGACTTCTCCACCGGCCGCCGCGAGTTCACCCAGGGCCGTGTCTGCTACGAGGGGGACATCTGCGACGGGCCGCTCATCGACCGGATCTTCGCCGAACACCCGGACATCGAAGCCACGGTCTGCTGCGCCGCCAAGATCGTCGTTCCCGAGTCGGTAGCCGAACCGCTGTACTACTACACAGAGAACGTCGCCAAGGGCCTCGCGCTCCTGGGTCACCTGCTGCGCAACGGCTGCCACCGGGTGCTGTTCAGCTCCTCCGCCGCGATCTACGAGTCCGGCCTGGGCATCACCGAGTGCGCCCCCCTGAACCCGCTCAGCCCCTACGCCCGCACCAAGGCCGTGTTCGAGAACGCCCTTGAGGACATCACGGGCGGCAGCGCCCTGCGGGCGATCTCCCTGCGCTACTTCAACCCGATCGGAGCCGACCCCAAGATGCGCTCCGGGCTCCAGGTGATGAAGCCGACGCACGCCCTCGGCGTCATGATCGACAAGTTCCACGCCGGCCAGCCCTACCCGGTCACCGGGACCGACTGGGAGACCCGCGATGGCACGGGCATCCGCGACTACGTCCACGTCTGGGACCTGGCCCGCGCCCACACCGCGGCCCTGCGGGCCTTCGACACCATCGTCCCCGTATCAGGGGACACCTACCGCGTCATCAACCTCGGCTCCGGCACCGGCACCACGGTCCTCGAACTGATCAAGGCCTTCGAGAACGTCACCGGTCAGCCCATGCCCACCCAGCTGACCGGCCGGCGCCCCGGCGACACCGCGGGCGCATACCCCGACATCACCCTCGCCGACACCCTCCTGGACTGGCGTCCGGAACTCTCCGTCGAGCAGGGGATCGCCGACTCCCTCGCCTGGTACACCCAGCGCGAGACCATCCTCCGTGGAGCAGACGAATGACGGCTTCCTTAGCCTCCGCTCGACCGGCGATGAGGATCCTCGTCGCCGGGTACGGCGTCATGACGGCAGGCATCATCCCCCACCTGGTGAACCTGCCCCACACCCGAGTCACCATCGCCAGCAAGCACCTCGCCGCCGCGCCCCTGCCCAGCACGACGCTGACGCGGCCCCACGACGTCGCTCATGCAGAGCCTGACGTCATCATCGGATGCTTCGCCGACGAACCCGACAGCCAGGCCTTTTGGACATCCGCGCAGACCACGGACCACCTGGCCAGCCACAATCCGGTGTGTATCGAGCTGTCCACGATCAGCCCCGCCTGGGCCGAGGACTGGCACAAGCACATCAGCGGCCACGGCGGCATCCCCGTGGAATGCCCCGTCACCGGCAGCCGGCCCGGCGCCACCACCGGAACCCTCACCGCGTTCCTCCACACCCCGGTCCAAGACGACCGGACCGAGACAGTCCTGGCCGCCTTCACCGCCCACCGGTACGCGTTCACCCGGCCCGGCAACCCGGCCCGCTTCAAACTGATCTACAACGCGTGGGGCGCCTCGATCCTCCACAGCCTCGGCGTCTTCGCCCGCCAGCTCCCGGCCCACCTGGGCGAGGACTACCCCATCGCAGCGAAAGCCGTCACCACCGACGGCTGGATGTCCACCATCGCGGCCTCCAAGCTCCCGCGCGTGGCACGCCAGGACTACGCAGACCCCGACTTCGCCGCCCGCCACATGCTCAAAGACCTCGAACACGCCCGCGATCTCCTCGGCGCCCTACCCCTGATCGACCTCACGATCGCAGCCTTCGCCCAGACCGTAGCCAACCAAGGGCCGTACGCCGACTTCACCGCCGTCGCCGACCCGGGACCAGCATCATGAAGCGCACCGACATCCCCGACCTCCTGCACCACCTGCGCAGCGCACTCGCGAAGACCACAGGCATGTCGGTGGCGCTCTCCGGATCCCTCGCACGCGGAGACTTCCGCACCCGGACCGACGGCACGATCACCTCCGACCTGGACCTGATCCCCATCGTCCCCACCCCCGCCGACGTCGCGGCCGCCCGCGCGCAGCTCCAGCCCGTCCTCCAGAGCACCGCAGACCAGTTCGGAATCACAGCCACCGCCGCGATCACCCTCCAGGACAAATGCCTGAACGTGCCCCGCGCCCGCTACCTCACCAGCATGACAGCCCACCCCTGGCTCGCCGACCCCCTCGACGTAGCCCCGCGCCTGGCAGCCGCCAGCACCGCGGCGCTGAAGACCACCTCAGACGACCCCGACCTGCCGTGGCTCATCCAGCCCATCACCTACTACCTCGCCAAAGCCACCCACGAGGACCCTGTCACCAACATCGCAAAGGCACGCACCGCCGCGTCGCACCTGCTCAGCCACCTTGGCCACACCGGCTGCACCAACCCGACAGACCACGTCCCGCAGATCGTCACCGCGATCCGCGACCTGCACTCCGTGAAACCCCTGCCATCTTCCCAGCGGTTCCTCACCACCCCCACCGCGCAGGACGTATTCAGCACGGTCCGCGACCTGGTCTTCACCGAAAACCAGGGCATCGGCTTCACGGCCTCCGCGATGGCAGCCACTCCCCGGATCCCCAACTGATCAGGAGGCCGCTCCCATGACCCGAACCCACATCGAGATGCTGCCGCCCCACCCCTTGCGCCCCGGCTACGACCGCTCCGCCGAACGCGGCAGCCTCCACGACGACTTCCAGCAACGCCTCGAACCGGCGAACTTCAACACCACCTACTTCGACACCCTTGCCCAGCGCCTCCAGAACGCGGCGGACCACGCGCCAGCCGATCAGGACCTCTGCTACATGCTCGCCTTCGTACTGCTCCAGAACAACGCCGATACAGCCGCGGTAGCCCGCGCGGCCGCCCTCCTCGCCGGCACCACCACCGCCCGCGGCCGCCGTCTCCTGGACCTGATCGACGGAATCACCACCAGGGCATCCGCCCACCGTCCCGTGAACCCCACGGTGAAGCGCGTGAACTGGTCGATCAACAACCGCTGCCCCATGAGCTGCACGGGCTGCTACAACCCCTTCGTCACCGACCAGATCACCTACGAGCAGGCGCTCTCGATCGTCGACAAGCTCGCCGCCCACGGAACCACCGACCTCGTCCTCGCCGGCGGCGACCCCCTCCTGTGGCCCCCGATCTTCGACGTCATCGACTACGCCACCAGCTCGGGTATCAGCGTCGCCCTGGACACCACCGGCTACACCCTGACCGCCGACAAGCTCCAGCGCCTCGCCCCGCTCTCTTCCCTTCGCCTGCCGCTGGACGGCACCACCCCCGCCGTCCAGCGCGCGTTCCGCCACAGCCCGGACCGCGACCTGCCCACCCGCTTCCGGCAGTCCCTGCACCTGTGCGACGACGCCGGCTTCCACAAGGTCCGTGTCCACACCGTCGCCTCCCGCGCCAACATCAGCGACCTGGCCGCCATCGCCGACTGCGTCATGAGCCACCCCAGCGTCCGCCAATGGGTCGTCTTCCAGTGGTGGGGCCGACGAGCTCCCAAGTCCCTCACCGAGACCATGGCCATCAACGCCGAATCGCTCAGGGACGAACTCACCAAGATCCGCGACCGGTACCCCAACAGAGAGATCATCTTTGCCGAGACCACCGAACGGGCATTCCTGAACTGGATGATCCAGAGCAGCGGGCAAGTCGTCACCTTCGGCTCAGGCCCCGAAGAAGAGTTCATCATCGGCAACCTCCTGACCGACGAGATCTCGGACATCAGCCGCCACCCCATCCTCGACTTCGAAGCGATGGCCCGAGGCGTGCCAGTAACCCCGCCGTCGTGACCACGGTCCTGCCGGCGCAGGGCCCGACTCGCCGAGCTTGGCGGGTGTGACCACGGGGGTGAAAGAAGGGGGAGAGATCGGGGGAGAGATGGGGGGAGAGATCGGGGGAGAGTACGGGGGAGAGATGGGGGGAGGCGGTAATCGCGTCCTAGCCGCATCGTGCCTGGTCAGACCCCAAAGTGCAGCCGGTGACTAGCCGGACTTATAGGTAGGAGGGGGTAGTGATGAGAAGAGCGGGTGAGGGAGGAAAGCGGTTGAACGTGAGTCGAGAGCGGAGGGGGATGGACGGATGGAAGGGGAGGAGGAGCGGGGAAGGAACGACGGATGAGGAGAGGCAGAGAGTAGGGCAGGGGGACTGGGATGGGGGTGAGGAGAGCAGGGTGGAATCGGGGATGGGGGAGCGTGTCAGTGGGGAAATGCATGTGGCCGGCGCCCACTTCCGCTGAGAGCGGGTGGCAAGGGCGCCGGCCGACCGAAGAACACACCACGAGAGAACCCGTGAGCGTCATCGTGGCCATTGTAGCCGCCGGGCCCGGGCAGACGCAGGCACACACCCATCCTGCTCATTGAGTGCGGTAGCATTTTCCCGCTTGTGTGGGCCGCTCCGGTGGACTCGCATGAGTCGGCGCGCGCTGGCGCGCCTCACTCATCGGGAGGTCGGGACCGTGATCCGCGCTGGACGAACCGCCGTGGGTCGGCGGGAGCTTGCCGACGTCCTGGGGATGACGTGGGCCACCTTCTGCCGCGTCAAGCCGTACAACGCTGACGACTTCCCCGCGCCGGTCAGCTCGGCGGGCGCACTGGTGATGCTGTGGGACCTGGAGCAAGTCGCCGCCTACCGCGACGGCGGGGTGCAGCCGGCGATCCCGGCCACCGAGGACGACAGGGACCTGCTCGACCGCCGTGACGCTGCCGCCGTACTCGGCGTGAAGCCGCGCAGCGTCGACAGCTACAAGACCGATGGTGGCCTGGCCGACCATGTCGTGGTGGTGTGCGGGGTCGATCACTGGCCCCGCGCCGCTGTGCGCGCCTACGGCGCCGCCCGCGGAACCATGACCGCGCCCAGCGGCCGGCCGAAGGGGTCCGGTGACATGGTCCCCCGGGACCTACTCCCCGGCCGCATCGCCGAACTCCTCGACGCCAACCCCGCGGTGACCGCCGCCCACGCTGTCGACGTCCTAGGCGTATCTGTCCCCACCGCGCAGAAGCATCTGCAGCAGGAGCGGGCGGCGCGTATCGCCGCGCGGATGCGAGCGGAACCCGGCCTCGACGCGGAACAGGCCGCGGACCGCCTCGGCTACCCAACCGTGGTCCGCCGCACCGCCTTGAGGGCCGCGCAGGAGCTCTACGACACCCCCTGACACCAACTCCTCCTGAGGGGGCCCCAGCCGTCCGGCTGGGGCCCCCTCAAGGCATTTCAGCCCGGTGGGGGGCGGGCGTTGCGGGTCCGGTGCCGACGGGGTGGGCGGCTCCGCTGCGCTGCGCCGCCCACCCCGCCCGTGGTTGTGGCGGGGACCGCGGGCGGAAGGCGTGCCGGACTCCGCTGCGCTGCGTCCGGACCGAGCGCTCCGCGCTCTCACGCTTCTCGCCCGCGATCCCCGCCACAACCACGGGGCCGCGGGCCGCACTCCGCTGCGCTCCGTCACTCCGCTTCGCTGCGTAGAGCGCCCACCCGTCTCCGCTTCGCTGCGCCGGCCGTGCACTCTTTGCCGGCCCGCGCTGCGGGGTGGGATGGCGGGCCGAAAAGCCAGAGGTGCGCGCTGCGCGCGCAGAGTACCTCTGCCTTTCCAGCCCGCCACCCCACCCCTTGCCCTCCGCGCTCCGCGCTCCGGAGCCAGCCGGCCCCAGACCCGCAATGCCCGCCCCCCACCGGGCTGAAAACCCCTGTGACCTGCGAATACATCACTCTTTTGAGTCGGCCCGGAGGGGCCATTTCCACCCCCAATGCCTTCAGATCGCGGTAGTATTCTTTTGTCGGTGAGGGGATGGGGCAAGAACCCTCCGGCCGAACCACCCCACCTCATTCCAAGGGAGAACTATGACTTCCACGCAGGCAGCCGCGCCGTACGCGCTGATGATCCAGCCTGACGGCTGGTTCGAACTTGCTGACTGGGCTTCCACCTGGACGGCGGCAGCCGACTCCCTGAGCTGCCAGGCCGTCCGCCCGGTCGCTCTGACCGGTCAGCTGACCATGTGGGTTGACGAGGACGCCGTACCGCGCGGCCTCCCGTTCAACCGCCCGGCCGCCAAGGTCCTGCGCGTCTTCCGAGCCGAGGCACTCCCGTACTTCGGCCCGGTCCTGTTCACCGGCCGCATCGACACCGCCGCTGACCGAGGCGCCCACGGACTGACGGAAGACCAGGCGCTGGAACTGATCGAGCAGTACCTCACCCGCGCCGCGAAGATCCCCCAGCAGCGCACTCGCTGAGACCCACGAAACGGCCGGCCGGGCCCCACCCGGCCGCCCCCCCGCGCGGGGTCGGGAGTGGCACCCGGCCCCACACGCCGACCGGACGACACCCAGAGAAAGGCCCCACCCCATGAGCGGCAATCCGACTCCCGCTGACGGCCCCCAGGACACCGGGCAGACGCTCGCCAACGTGTTCGGGATGAACGTCATCACGGGCGCCACCCGCGCCCAGCTCCTCGCCGACGGCTTCCTGATCGCCGTCCCGGAGCAACTCCTCGCCGACGCCGGGATCCTCCTGCCGACCGCCCTCACAGCGGCCGCGTGGGCGGACTGCGTCGAATGGAGCGACGCCGACAGCGACGCGCAGACCCCGCAGGACGAGACCGGCCGACTCTTCGACGTCCTGATCACGACGGCGTACGCGGCCCGTACCTCCAAGTTCCCCACGAGGCAGGTGACCGTGGAGCTGAACCGCATCCCGCGTGACGGCATCTCCAACATCCCCCGCCCGGCCCGCCTGAAGGCCGTGTGCGGGCCCGGGGACAACGCCGAGCCCGTACTCACCATCATGCGCCCCGACGAGGACTGACACCCGCCTGTGGGGCCGGGAGTGGCACCCGGCCCCACAAGCCCGACCGGACAACACCCAGAGAAAGGCCCCACCCATGAGCTGTATCCCGACGCCCGACAGCAGCGCCTTCGACCCGGCCAGCCTGGCCCGTCGCTCAGTGGGCTTGGTGAGGTCCATTGCCCGCGCCGCCGGTGAAGGCGCCCACCACCTGACCGTGGTCCTGGTCGCCTCTGATGGCGCCGACCAGGCCGAGTGCACCATCACCGGCCCCGTGCTGGACGAGAGCACCCCGGACGAAGCCCTGGTGCAGACCGCGTTCCTGCTCGCCGGGACCACCATCGGAGGCATGGCGATGACGGTCCTGCGCACGGTCGGCCTGGACGGCACGGTCACCCTCATGTCCTGGGCGGTCAGGGACCTGGTCGCGCGCCCCGCCACGGCCGAGCAGAGCCGCATTGCGTACCGCATCAGCGAGGACGACTTCGCGGGCCCGTCCCCCGAAGTGACGTTCGTGGACGCGCCCGCGCTTGTCTGACTCGGGCTCTGGTGGCCGCTCAGGGAGCGGCCGCAACGGCGCCCCGCAGCACTGATCACCAGCCCACCAGCGGCGGGGGAGTGGCACCCCCGCCGCCACCGGAGAAACACCCCACGAAAGGCAAACCCATGAAAGCCCCGACCCTCCCCACCCAGCGCGCCGAAAACCTCCTGTACGCCCTGTTCGACGCGGCCGGAGACGGGTGTCACGTCATGACCGCCAGCGCAGGCGTCTCCACGGCCGTTGTGCCGTTCCACAACACGGGAGACAGGACCTACCTCGGCCAGGGCATCGAACTGGCCGACGTCGTCGAGGCCACGTCGCTCACGCTGGTGGGCGGCCCCTGCGGCATCGTCCTGCGCACCAACGAGGAGGAGGGCACCAGCCGGGTATGGGGCTGGCGCCTCGACGGCGACGCCGCCACCCCCCTCACCGCCGGTGAGCTCTGCCGCGTCTACTCGACCGATTGGCTGACCGGCGCTCCCCTCCCGCAGGAACCGGGCCTGTACTACGACGACGCCCCCCACCTGCCCCTGATCTAGCGACCAGCCCCCCCGGCGGGCACGCACGGCGCGCCAGCAGCCGCGCCCCCTGCGTGCCCGCCCCTCCACCCCATCAAGGAGCAGCAATGCGGCAGATCGAAGTCAGGCACCTCTATGAAGGCGCCGTCATCCTCGATGGCTTCCGCCCCGCGACCGTGACGGCCCTGGAGAACCGCAGCCCGTACACCGTGGCCGTACGCCTGCACAGCACCGGAGACAACTGGACCGCCCTCTACAGCCCTGCTGCCGTGGTGCTGCTGTGCGTCGTCCCGGCCGTCGCATGGCGCGTTCACCACCAGCAGCGAGACCGGACCACCGGCGAGGGCAAAGGCGCGACCCACAGCAGTTCCCGCCTCTCGCCCGTCCACGCGGTCCGGCGGTACTGGGCGTACGGAGTCGACCACCAGACCGTCGTCAGGCTGGAAGAAGAACACACCGTGGTCACCTCCACCCCCATCACCCTCGACCAGCTACCCGGGAACGGCCAGCCCACCCCCCAGCCGACAGAATGCGGCGACCGCCGTTTCTACCAGCTCCACCGGCGCGGCCCCCTCGTACTACGCACCGGCGACGACGTCCGCCAGCAGCTCACGAACATCGCTGAACTCCACGACCGGGAGCACGGCAAACGGGACGAGCGCGGCAACCGGCTCGCCCCCCTCCACTCCGCCCAGCGCTGCTCCCGCTGCGTTGTCGGACCCCATGACCTGGAACCGGTCGAAGTCGTCATCACGCGCCGATACCACGACATCGACCTGTCGGAACTTCCCCAGGAATGGGACTACGAACTCAGCCCCGCGCAGGCACACGCGCGCATCACTGCCGCCTCGCTGTAACGCCCAGAAACCCCCTGGCGGGGCGCAGCACAAGCGCTGCGCCCCGGCCAGCGGCGGGGGAGTGGCACCCCTGCCGCGCCGTGTGAACACCTTGAGAGAGGGAATCGCATGACCTACGTGGACGAGACGGAAAGTCGAACCGTAAGCACCTTGACGATGTCGGCCCGTATCTCGGAGTCGGGCCGCATCACGCCGCTGCCGGAGACAGTCCGCCCCGTGCGTTGGACGGAACTGTGGGCCCGCTCGGGGAAGTCCCTGGACCGGATCGTGCAGCTGCGCGTGAAGGCATGGGTGGAACCGTTGCTAAAGGCGATCGAGACCAAGGCCATGCCGGCCGATTCGGCGCACCTGTGGAAGTCGCAAGAGCAGTGGCGGGCCGCGACGATCCGGGAGACCCGCCGAAAGGCGACGGACCAGGCACACGCGCGGGTGACCAGCGAGCTGCGCCGCGAAGCGCTCGCGGAGATCGAGGCCGAGGGATCCGGCTTCTGGCCCGTCCGCTGGGAGGAGTCCACGAAAGTGTTCCTCGTACAGGGGGAATGGACCGTCACCGTATCGGTCAGCGGAACCGACCACACGGCCGTCAGGTCGGCTTTCGCATCCGACCTGCCCCCACTGATCGCCGACATCGTCGCAGACGCTCAGAACCGCATCCCGCGCCCCAAGAAGACCGTCCCCATCTCCGCCTCTACCGACACCCCGGCCAAGGTCCGCAAAGCCTGGAAGCGAGACCGCGCGAAGGGGACGGCACCCAAAGCCGCTAATGGCGCTTACACCCCCGGCAGTTGGGTCATCTGGCAAGACCCGGAATCGGGCCGCACCATCAATGGCATCGTCACACAGTGGACACCGGGATGGACCCACGACAGCAGCAAGCGGGGTGTCATCCCGTCAGACGGAAGCGACCCGGTCGTGATGCAACTGGATTCCGGAGCACATCGCTCAAAAGGCCCATGGAGGGTGTCCTACGGGGACGGAGTCACCTCCCGCGTAGAACCGGGCGCGGTCCAACTGGAACTGACGCTCTGAAACCCGACGCCCCGATATCCGGAACCTCCTCCCGAGCGGTGGACAGTGAGGATTCCCATCCCTAGCTGTACACTCATTTTGAGGCAGGCGCCGACCCGGCCAGAAGCCCACCGAACACCTCTGGCCCGGTCGGACCCTGGGTCCAGGTCCGACTCACCCCCCGCCCCTTGCTGCCAGCCGCCCGCGCAGCGGGCCTTGGGCCGGGGAGCGCAGCGACCGGGCCCTGACGGCCGCGCAGCGGCCGCCCCAGGGCGAGCAAAGCGAGACCCGCCCGTGGTGGGAAGCGCAGCGGACCACCACAAGACCGGGGAGCGCAGCGACCCGGTCGGTCCCGCGAAGC
>NZ_CP033582.1:0-630187 GCF_003721495.1 Streptomyces sp. ADI95-16
CCTCCGCTTCGCTGCGGAGGAGTCTCGCCTCGCTGCGCTCGGCGGGGCTCGGCTTCGCCGAGCCAGGGTCGGCCCTTCGGTCCGGTGTCCTACACTTCGCTTCGGACAAGGTTCGGGGTTCCGCTGCGCTCCACCCCGAACGGCCCGCTCCGCGGGCCCGGATGACCCCGTTTCACGGGGTCCGGTCCTTCGGACCGTTGGGCCGGTCCGCTCCGCTCCCCTGCCCCGGGTCCTTCCGGCTCTGCCTCCAGGACCAGCCCGCTACGCGGGCAGCCAGCAGGGCGGCGGGGTTCGTGTCGCGGCCCGAATCCTGACCTGCGGAGCTCTCGGGAACTGCTTAGCTCGGGTCGTCCTGGGCCCGGTCACAGACAGCCCGCTCTCCGCAAGCCTGGACGATCCCATTCCACAACCCGTCAACAATGCATTCTGGCCACCCGTTCAACATTATCCAGATCCAGCCCCGTACATCGGTAGTCATGCCGGCACCGGAAATCAACAATGGATCCATGGCAGACGACGAACCCGGATGGCGTCCACCGGACACCAAACACCCCTGGCAACCCCCGCCCCGGCCCACCACAGACCCGCCCCCACCCGAAAGCGGGAACAGGAACGGGAACGGATGGGATCCCAGTCGCGTGACGAGCTATCTCATAGTAATCGCGCTGATCATTTGGGCTCTGGGCGCCATCCAATGGAAAAACGCAGGCTGCGACCTAAAAGAATCAATCGGAGCCGTCATCACCGACGGTTTCCCCGAAAGCTACGAGGAATGCCCCACTACTGAAGACCCCTGACCCGCACATCCTCAGCCAACGTCCACCCCGCCCCCCACACCCAGTCCACACGGTCAGCACCGCGGGACCCGGCGTGGGGGTGCCAGACGATCCTCCCGCGGCTCGAATGCTTCAAACACACCACTGGATACAAACTGGACCGGTGGCTGACTGCCGCAGAACAGAAGGCCAGCATGCTTGTCGAGGATCGCTGAAATTGCGCAGTACCCAAGCAACCTGCACAGTCATGCCCCTGACCCACAAACACCGCAGGTCAGGGGCATGGCGACTACTCAGCTTCACTGACCGACGACACCTGACACTCTGACGCCGCACCTCTGACAAACTGACGCCGCACCACTGACACCCGAGGGCGGACAAGCCTGGTGTTGTCGGTTAGAAACAGGCACTGAGCATCATAGTTGGCCCGTTTGGCCGACTATCGCGCCCGCCAAGATACGGAGCCGTGCAACCACACTGAGCTCGGCCCACCCGTGACAGGCACTTCCGGGAAAGAAAGCCGCTAGTCGTTCTCGTTATCAACCCTGATGAGTTCGCCATCGTCGTCGCCGAGAAAGTCGGACACGAGCTCTTCCACGAGCTCGTCCTGCTCGCCACGTTCGGCGACAACAAGGTCCCTGTCGAAGTCTTCGTGCAGCACGCGGACATTCTTGTCGAAGTCCACTTCGCGGACGATGACCGGCCGGGGTGCTTCCTCCACGATGACAGGCCTGGCCTCGATCTCCACCACCTCCTGAGGCTCGACCCTAGTGATGTCCTCCGTGAGGAAACGCTTCGGGCCGCGGTCCCTGTTGAAGGAGTGGTCGATCAGGCCGTTCGCCTCGTTGACGCTTTCAGCGCCGTTCCTGGTCTGGATGACCGCATCGGCGGCGTCGATCACATCAGCCTGGGCGGTGCCCGCTACGGACAGAGCTGCTGCGGCAAGGGTGACAGCGGCGAGTAGGCGCTTGGTGGTGTTCATGCCCAATAAACGATCTTGAGCGTGTCGGGTAACGCCCAGCTTGCCCGATGAGCCCGCCGAACCCCCGGTCCGCCTGAGCGCCCACCACCAGGCGTGCCGCCCGAGGAGCCCCAGGGCCTTCAGAAACCCGAGGCCGTACGGGAGGCGTACCTGCGCCGCGCCATCCCCGAGTTCACCGGCCCGGTACGAGTACACCCCCACCCGCGCCTGAGCAGCTTCCCCAAAGGCCCCGGCAAGACGGCAAAGGACCCAACGGGACGGTCGCCGGCCTCCAGGACATCGACGACATCCCCGACCCCGCAGGGTCACAGACGGATGGGCGCCCGGCAGCAGCGAACGCCCACCATCCCTGCGAACCGAGGGGGCTGACGGGACTGACGGGACTGAAATCCGCGATTGCGTTCACGGGCGCGGGTAGCCGTGGCCGGCAGGCGGGTACTCCCGGCCCGGAACCCTGGCGACACCGTGGAGCACGATCCGCTCGAACTCCGAGAGCCCACCCGGTTTCCCGGTGAGGGCCTCGGCGACCTCGTCGGCCTTGCCGATCGCCTTCAGCAGCCGCGCCGACCGCTCCCGGTCCGCCCTCCCGCGCCGAAAGCCACCGACGCGGCGCGGTGTCCGGCGCCGGTGGAGCGGGCCGCGGAAGGTACAGGGCGCCCGCCCGCCCCGTTCGTGTGAAGCCGGGCGCTCGCGGTCTCGGCACGGGGACTTCCGCGTGATCATAACGGTGCAGGTGGCACCTCACGGATTGGGCATCATGGCGAAGTCGCAGCAGTGGAAGGTGGCCGGGGCGGTCCTCACGGCGGCCCTGTTGGCCAGCGGAATCGGCGCCGCGCCGGCACAGGCAGAGACAGGGCGTCGTGTCTTCGACAAGCCGGGCTGGTTCGAGTTCAACCTCCCCGGCAAATTAGAGAAGTTCACCGTCGTCCTGGTCGGTGGCGGAGGAGGCGGCGGGGGCGGGGGCTGGTATTCCGAGCAGTACGGCACCGGTGGCGGCGGAGGGGGTGGCGGCGGTGCCGGTGCCGCGAAGTGCACCATCACCATCACATCCGGGTCGAAGAAGATCGGTGTGCGGGTCGGCGGCGGGGGCGGCGGCGGTCCCAAGGGCGTCCAAGGCCGTCAGTACCACGGAACGGGCGGCGCCGGCGGCGACGGGGGCGGCGACATGGGCACTCCGGGCAACACGAACGACGGAGGCGGCGCGGGCGGCGGAGGAGGAGGCGGCAAGTCGGCCCTCTACTCCCTTCCCACCTCCGGTGACTCCTCGCACGCCAGCCTGCTCGGCATCGCGGGCGGCGGGGGCGGCGGAGGCGGCTTCCAGTCCCGTGTCGGAGCCAGGCCCGGCGGCTCGGGCGGCACCGGAGGCGGCAGCGGCAGCGGCGCCGAAGGCCGGGCCCACGCCGGTCGCGGCGGCCCGGCCGGACGCGGCGACACCCCCGGCGAGATCGGCGGACACGGCGGAGGCGGAGGCGGATACAAGTGCGACGACACCGTCGGAATCACCTCGACGGGCACGGGCGTCATCAGTGACATGGCCGGCGACGCCAAGAACCTGGACGCCGGCCAGGCCGGGAAACGCGGCACCCTCGCAAACCTGCCCGCCGACGTCCCCAAGACCGCCGGACAAGGCGCCACAGGCGGCCCCGGCGGCAACAAGCGCAACGACGGCAAAAGCGGCCACGACGGATACGTGATCGTGAGCTGGTAACCGGCCCCGGACACCTGCACCCGCTCCACCACCGGCGCTCCCCACGCCCCGCTCGGCGCCTGCCGCGCTCCTTCCCCGTGACGCGGTGAAGTTCATCCCCACGGGTGAGGGCCAGGGAGGATGGCGGATTTCGCCGTGGCGGGAGGAAAAGATCAAGTGCCGGAGCCTGCTCGATTGGGCTGCGGCCAGGGCTGTCCAGATCGCGCCGTGGCACCGAACGAAGGACGAGACCGATGGCAACAGGCACTGTGAAGTGGTTCAACGCCGACAAGGGATATGGCTTCATCAGCCAGGACGATGGCGGCGCAGACGTGTTCGTGCACTTCGCAGCCATCCAGACCAATGGATACAGGAGCTTGGAGGAGAACCAGCGAGTGGAGTTCGAGGTCACCCAGGGCCAGAAGGGTCCCCAAGCGGAAATGGTCCGCCCCTTGTAGCCCATGTTCTGTCTGCGCTCTGCTCCACCCGATGGCCGATGGAGCAGAGCCAGCCCAGGATTCGCCAACAGGGCCCCAGCTTCAGGGCGGCCTTTCGCGTGCCGGTCGCCCGGGCGCGGGCGCGCCGGTCACGGGCGGCCCGGGATGCCCAGACCGGCGGAAGCGCCGGCAACGGCGGCGCACCCGGCCGCGGCCCCGGCGCCATCGCCAACGGCTCCGGCACCGCGGGAACCACCGGCCACACCGGCACGGCCAACACCGCGAGCGTCAACGGCCAACCCGCAACCCAGCCACGTCCCGACAAGCCAGCCGTCGCTGTGCCCAGGACAGCCGAGGCCGCCGAACAGACCCCACATCGTTGCGCGCGCCCCGGACCGCCGTGCCTTCCTCAGCGTCAACGCCGGCGGGGCCCCGGCGTTCTCCGCCGAGGCCCCGCCGCGAGTCGATCCGTCGGTGTCAGACGGTGTAAGCGGTCCAGCCGATGGTCTCGGCGGAGTGCTTGCCGTCGGCGGAGATGCCGCCCCCGTAGATCTCGTTGAGGCGGATGAGGAAGCCCGTGGGGCTGACATTGTGCAGCCTCACACCGGGGGTCTCCGGCCCGTTGAACGTCTGCACGGTGGTCTGGACGATGACATCCGAGCCGGCCGGGAACGGAGTCGGGAAGTTGACCTGGGTGAAGGTGCCGGTCTGGCCGCCCACCGTCTCGGTCGAGTTGGTCGAACTGAGGGTCAGCTTGCCGCTCTGGGTCATGCTCATGGCGTTACTCCTCGCTTGTGCCGTCCGAGGACGCGTCGTCCCACGCCCCCGACCCACTACTGCAATGCGTGTCGATTCAAGTACTCTCAGCGACATAACGGTAAGCGTCTTTTAAGTCAGGTATGACCGGAAATCTGGTTTGGACGATGCCGCCCCGACCCACCGCCACGACCTCGACGCTGCCCGCACCGAAAGCGCCCCGGCAAAGCGGAAGCCTCCCCTGCCACATCCCCGCCGGGGCCCGGTTGGTCCGTGCCCGGGTCCGGAGGACCGTCCCGGCGATACCGTGGTCACTAGACGCCGAATGACCGACCAGGAGCACCTGATGAGCCAACAACCGGCCCCCGCCAGCACCGTGCGGCAGCAGTTGGAGCCCGCGGCCGCCGACGCGGTCCGCGCCTACGCCGCCAGGACCCGCGAGAACGCAGACCGGCTCGCCGCCGTCCTGGAGGACATCGCCACCAACGGCCTGCCCCCGGTGGAGGAGTGCACGCCCTGGGAAGAACTGCGCGAGGCCCACCTCGCGCGGCTCGCCGCCCAGCGCCCGGCCGTCGCCTGATGGCCCCACGACGCGCCAGGATCGCGTTCAGCGACTCCGCCGCCAAGCAACTCGAAGACCTCACCACCGAGCGCGCAATCCACGCCCTGGACCGCGCCCTGGTCGCCATCTCCGTCGACCACGAGATCGGCGAGCCCATCCCCGCAGACGGCACCGGCCCCGAGCTGCGCCAGTACGCCGACGAGATCGAGGACGTCCGCGTCCTGTACTACGTCACCGCACTGCGCACCGTCGTCGTGGTCGCCTACATCGAAACCTGACAGGACAACCGCGATCACGTCTCCAGACGCGGACGCCCCGCCGAGCGCGGACGCTGCGGTGCATGCCGTTACCCGCCCTGAGCGGTCAGGAGCAGGACCAAGGCCTGGGAGCGGGTGATCCCGAGCCCGGTGGCCACCGCATCGGCAGACATACCGTCGTCGCACAGCGCGTCGGCGGCCTCCCGGCCGACCCGGGCGGCGATCCGCTCCAGCACACCGGCAGCCCGCAGCGCAGCCAGCGGGGCGTCTGCGGCCGTGGTGGTCAGCTGCTCGGCCATCTCGACCAGGAGTGCAGCCAGCCGTTCGGGCGCGAATCCGGTGCTGCTCCGGTGCCCCGGCCGCCTGGTCGACCGCCTGCGGGGGTGGCCGGTCAGGCGGCGCGGAGGCTCGGCTACCGCAGCATCACGTCGCACGTGGACAGGAAGAATTCGCCCGTCTTACCACCGTTCTCGCCGTTCGGGGTGTCCGGCCCTCCGTGGCCGCCCCAGATGTCCACGATCGCCGCCCGCCCGGTCCGGCGCGGGAGGGACGCGAACTCCCAGCTGGCGGATCCCTCTTCCTGCGGCGCACCGTGCACCTCGACCAGGAATGGAATCGGCTCCAGGTCCTTCCAGCTCAAGCCGTCGGAGGGATTCCAGTCGGGACGGGTGATGAACCACCGGTGGGACCAGCTCTCGCCCCAGTGATACGCCATGTAGTCGTAGGTGAAGGTCTGGGTGGGAGCCGACGAGTCCAGCTCCGTCAGGGGCCAGTCTCCGAGCGTGTCGTCCGGTGCCAGATCCAGACCGCGGAACGCCGGGCTCCCCGCGGACGCGAGGGTGCCTTCCTCGAAGAACTTGCGGTACTCAAGGTACTTCTGAGCATCGTTCCACGGATAGTCGGCGAGCATCCTGGCAGCCCCCGGCACCACTTCGTGCCAGTCGGCACTGGTGTTGAGGCGGAGCGCCTCGACACAGATCGGCGAGGGGTCCTGGTCCCGGATCGCGGCGCCGGCCCGGCTGCGCGGATGGTTGGCCGTGCCGTGCCGCGGGTCCGCCTGGGTGGCCTCGGGGGCTTTCTGGCGAGGCTGGCGCGCCGCCCACTTCTCGGAGCCGGTCCGCCCCGAGCCGATCGTGACGACATTGGTGAACGGCGTGAACTGATCGCCCGCCTTGGCGCGAATCTTCACATGGAGCTGCCCTGCCGGCTCCTCGTCACCCAGATCCACCCAGTGGGAGTTGGACTGCATCCAGTTCCAGGGAGACCAGTGGAGGAAGACCGTCTGCCGCAGCTCGCCGTCGATCCACACCTCGTACAGGCGCGGATAGGGCGCGTTGCCCTCCTCCCAGTCCCCCGGAGGCGGCCAGGCCCCCTGATCGGGGGCGTTCTCCCCGATCTGCCATCGCAGACTGATCCCGTACATCGTGTACTTGCCGTCATCGCGATACCTGATGTCCCCGCGAAGGTCGGACGGAGCAGCCAGCTGGGAATCGCTCACAGTGTCCCCTCTCTAGATCGAATCCATCCCTGAGGCCATCACCACGGAGCAGCACACACAACCGACAGTTATGGGCCGTGACAGAAAGTCACTGTAGATCATCCGGGCCCAACCCGACAGACGAATCGCAGCCACCCCGAACCAGCACGGCGGGTCCGACCTGCCGAGACCTGTGATCGAGGTGGCTTCGCCGGGCCGCCGGCTCGCCGCAGCGGGGTTCGTATGGGACACGGAACAGGCCCCTCGCACCGCACCGGACGGATCCCGTTGGCCAATCGGGCCCTGCGCGTGTCAGGGAGGCGGGCATCGAGGCGGGCAAGGCTGATCGCGACGCCGGTCTGCCAGGGCCTTGTGCACAGCCCCTGCCCCAACCCCCCGGCAACGGAGCAAGGGCCCTTCCCGCCGTACGGCGGGACGCGGGCCGACGTCACCATCCGCCCGTCCTGGTCGACCCCCACCGACGCCCGATGAACGGGAGCCGCTCTACCGGGCCGGGGGCCTCCGGGCCGCGGCTACAGAACGGCGACAGTGAACGGAACGTCCGCCAGGTCGTTGTTGTAGTTGGACGTCACGACCGTGATGGTGCGGGTCTGGCCGTTGCAGTTGCTGTTCGGAATGGCGGTGATCATGGCCCGGAAGTTGTTGACCGTGGCCACCACCGCCGCGTTGCGCAGATCGATGGTGGCGTCGGACACCCGCACGCAGTAATAGCCCGTGGGCTGCCCGTTGAACCGCTCCACCGACGCGACGTTCTTCGTCGCCAGGAGCGTTCCGTTGGCGGCGACCCGGGCGGCCGCCCGGGCATAGGGCGCGTTCAGATCCGCCGGGGCCGCCGAGGCGGTACCGGCCACGACCGACACCGACGCCACTGCCGCCACGACGAGGGCGATGATACGAGTACGCATACTGCTCCCCTTCTCCGCCGCATCCCCCATGGACCGCGGCGGGAACCAGGATCACCTATAGTCATCGGTCGAGTTCATACAGTAACCAGCAAACCACTGGTTGGAAGGGTGCTGCAGCCCGCCAGCGAACGACGAGCGCCCTCAGCGCACGCCTGGCGCACTCAAAGCAGCACGAACACGCACGTGATCCCAGGAACGGCGACGCGAAGACCCTGTCAGCAGGGTCACGGGCCCCCAGCGCGTACCAGGGCTTCCAGATTCAGACACACGCACTGAACGACCACACCCGGCGGCCGCCGAACTTCTGCTCACAGGCCACACCCGCGCGCAGCGCGGCCAGGCCCGGCACAGACTCGGCCGCCTTGCGCCAGCATCGGCGCCACCGGCGGGCCCGAGCACCATCCCCGGGACCTCCCTCACCACTTGCCCCCTTCCGCCGGCATACCCTCATGTGCCGGGAGAAGGCTCGCCCGCAGAGCAGGACGGGGAGGTGGTGGATGCCGCCGTAGACCTCGTCGTAGAACTGCGGATTCCGGTCCAGGAAATTCCTCAACTGCCCCTCCAGCACCGGCTGCCACCGGCATCGACCCGCCCGGAGCCGACCACCCCATGGGCCGCCTTTCCGGACCGCATTCCAGCCCCTCGAAGGCATCCACACGTGACCCTCCTCATCGTCTCCGCCTCGCTCGCCTTGATCGCAGGACTCTCGGCCAGCCGCTATCTGCGGCCCGGGGTGCTCAACGAGGACGGCGACACGGGCATGGCTGGCATGGGCCTGGTCGGTCCCCTGCCGACACCGGCCGTCCCACTGCCGGCCTTCGTCCTGGCCACAGCCAACGGCTCCCACGGCACGGCCGGGGCCGCCGCCCGTGGCGAGGCCCGGAAGGTCAACTGTCGGGCGATTTAGAAAGCTCTCCCCCTCTGCCGGCGCGGAAGCCGGTCAGGCAGAGGCCCAAACTCGTTTATCAGTGCGCGCCCGGTGCGCCGGGGCGCTTGGAAAGGGGCAGTTGACCATGGCGGATACGCAGTCGTCGCAGGAGCGGATCGAGCGGCTGAAAGCGCTGCTGACCGGGAAGAGTTCGAGCGGCCGCGTGGGGGCGGCGCTGTCGTCGTCGGGGACCTACGGGAATCTGCTGCTGGGGGTGGCCTTGCACGGTGCCGACCGGGTGCGGGAGGCCAAGACCCTGACCGACCTGGAGCGGTTGCTCGTGGACGCGCTCGGCACGGTGATCGAGGCGGCGGAGGTGAAGGAGTGGGGGGCCGCGTACCGGGCGACGGTGCGGACTGCGGCGCCGGGCACGCTGATCGTGCCGGAGGAGATCACCAAGCGTCCGTCTTCGACCGGGTACTCGATGGTGGACCTGGAGCAGGTGATGCCGCAGCTGACGAAGGAGGCGTTCGAGGCGCCGAACCTGTCGCTGCTGACCGCCGAGGACATCGCCGCGGGCCGGATCGAGGAGGATCCGGCGTTCGTGGAGGCGATGGGCGAGCGGGGCTTCGCGGTCACGGGCGTGGCCCGCTACCCCGACAGTGCCGGCGCCACCCGCGCCGCGGCGGCCGGCGCCAAGCCGGCCGCCGAGTCCTGGCGGGTGAAGATGGAGATGGAGAACTTCCACGTCGTTCGCGCGGTTGGGGACCAGGGTGGCGGCAGAGACGAGATCTACTTCACCGCCGCCTCCAGCGTCGGCGGCGACGACGGAGGGGAGAGCTTCGTCTCCGAGGAGTTCGGCGCAGTCAAGAAGAACCAGACCCGCAACTTCTCCGCGTCCAGGAAGGTGTTCCTGGACAAGCAGTCCACCAGCGATCTCATGATCACCAACATCCAGGTGTGGGAAGCCGACCAGAGCAACTCCAAGTGGTACGACCAGCTGCAGTTCTCCCTGAACACCGCGGTCACCCAGATCGACAGGCTCCTGAACAACCCCGTCGCGGTCATCGCGGATCCCATCCCGCTGGAGGTGGCGATCGCCTACGAGGTCGCCAAGGTGTTCATCGGGCTCATGGACGCCCTGCGCAACAAGGACGACCTCTCCTGCAGCCGCACCTTCGTCCTCACCCGCAACGACATGGCCGTCCTGCACCACAAGCCCGACCTGGAATGGAACTTCAACGGGGACGGCCACCACAAACTCCGCGTCCGCTACACCGGCGAACGCCCGAAGTGGCCCACCGGCCACATCGAGATCACCAGCCGCGCCGAGGGCAACCCGTCAGAATGGTCTGCGGCCGCATGGAGTGCGCCGATCCCGCTGGGCTGGAAGACCACGACCAGACCCGCCATCGCCTCCTACCGCGGCGACCTGTACACCGTCTTCTCCCGGCCAGGTGACAACAGGATCGTGTGGTGCCGCTACGACGGAGCGGCCTGGACCGCCCCGCTCACCCTCCAGGGTGCCGCGAGCGACCAGCCGTCCGCCCTCGCCGTCCACAACGACCAGCTGCACTGCATGTACACCGGAGGGGACCGCCACCTCTACCACACTTGGTTCGACGGCCAGGAGTGGATCCCTGAGCAGAAGATCACTACCGCCTGGACCTCCGAATACGGCCCCTCCCTGGCCGAGTTCGACGGCGTCCTGTGGTCCGCGCACAACGGCGCCGGCCAGGTCTACCTCTCCCCCTGCAGGGGCGGCTGGAACGATGCCCAACTCGTCAAGACCGCCAGCGTCCACAGCGCCCCCGCACTCAGCGCCTGGGACAACACGATCGCCTTTGACCACCGGAACGCAGACGGCCGCATCGTGGCCTGCACCACCCCGAACCCGCCCGATGGAGTCCAGCTACTGAGGATTTCGGGTTGTCGTCGGGTAGTGACGGTTGATGATTCCTGCGGTATGCCGGTGGGGTGAGGTATCCGGAGGGTGGGGGCCTGACCGCTGAGCGTCAGGCGTTTCGTGAGGGGATCCGGCTTCAGGCCGGCAAGCGGTTCGCGGCGGGTGAGAAGACCGCGGTGATCGCGAAGGATCTGCGGGTGAGTGTGCGGTCGGTGGAACGCTGGCGCCGGGCCTGGCGCGAGGGCGGCATGGAGGCCTTGTACTCCGCGGGCCCGGCGAACTCCCCGACCGTCACCGATGCCCAGTTCGCCGTACTCGAGGAAGAACTGGCAAGGGTCCGACAGCGCACGGCTTCGACGATCAGCGTTGGACCTTGGCCCGGGTCCAGACGGTGATCCGCCGTCGTCTGCGGCTGAGACTGTCGGTGGCGACGGTGTGGCGACTGCTGAAACGGCACGGCTGGTCCTGGCAGGCACCTGCCCGCCGTGCTCTCGAACGCGACGAGCACGCGGTGGAGCTCTGGAAGAAGGAGGTGTGGCCCCGGGTAAAAGGCTCGCGGCGGCGTCCGATGCCTGGATCGTCTTCGAGGACGAAGCCGGATTCTCGATGACGCCGCCTCGCGCCCGCACCTGGGGTCGGCGCGGACACACCCCCGTCATCCGCGTCCGGGGCAGGTCCCGCCGCCGGACCTCGGTCGCGCCCTGTGCTGCTACAAACCCGGCGAAAGGAGCCGTCTCATCCACCGGCCCCGCACCCATCTCCTGCTCAAGGGCGCCCGCAAAAGCTTCTCCTGGAAGGACTACCGCGACCTGTTGGTGAGGGCCCACATCCAGCTCGGCGGACCGATCGTGGCGGTCTGGGACAATCTCAACACCCACCTGACCGCCGGGCTGAAACAGTACGAGGCCGAGCACGACTGGCTCACCACCGTCCGGCTCCCGCCGTATGCACCCGACCTGAATCCCGTCGAGGCCGTCTGGTCACTCGTGCGCAGAGCGATGGCCAACACCGCTTTCGATACACCCGACGACCTCGACCGCAAGCTCCGCCGCGAGTTACGCAGGATCCAGCTCCGGCCACACCTGATCGACGGCTGCCTCACCGCCACAGGCCTGGCTATCAACCCACCGACCCCACCCTGAAAACCTCAGTAACCCCGCGGTGTACGCCTCCTTCACCACGCCGACCAAGCCGTTCCACATCCGTGCTTCCACGGGAGCCCCCTGCCGTCTGCCGTAACCGATCACCGCCGACCCTGCCACTTAGGGTGATGCCGTGTCAGCGAGATGATCGGCCAGCCCAGCCGAATGAGAGCAGTGAGGGACAACTGACCTCCGACACAAGGGGCAGGTCGCACGCGAGCAGATTTTCGACGGGCTCCTTCACCGACTCGACGAACAGGCCGGGTGACGACGTCACTGGGCGGGACGCCAGAATCCGGTGCTTCGATATCGCCACCAGTAAAGGACAGTGCGGTCGTCAGGCCAGGCGGCTAGCTGCACGGCCTTGGGCTCGAAGCGGTCGCGGTCGGTGTCGATGGGGCGCCAGCTCGGGTCCAGCGGCTCGTCGTCCTCGGGATGCCTGACGTGTTCCATGGACCGTTCGTCGCATGCTCCGCATTCCTGGAAGTTCTGCTGGGCCTCGATCAGGGAAGGCCTGTTGGCGCCAGCTGAGTAGTCCGGCCAGCGCAGCTGGATGTCGTCGTCCTCCCAGAAACAGACCGGGCAGATCTGATATGACCCGGGTCCGTCGTCCATCGTCAGGTGGCCGCAGCACACGCAGGGATACTTCAGGATCACGTCCGACATCCTGCCGGACGCCTACGTGAAGCTCCAGCGGGTTTCCCGGGCTTGACATCGAGACCCGCATATTAGAGGGGTGCCGACCGGGAAGGTCCGCTAGGACAACCTTAGGGCCGCGGTCGCCCAGGTGCTGGGCTTCTCCCGGCATCGCGTCGAGGCCGAACGCTGGACGGCGTTCCGCTCCCACTATGTCCATGTTCCCGTGGGTTCCCGCACCCTTTCGACTGCGTCAGAGACCTCGATGGCTGCGTGATCTGGCCCTTCCGGTCTCCTGGACACGATCGGGTGATTGCTACTCATTTCTCGGAAATCCTGAAGTCTTCTCAGCTGTCATGGCGGAGTCGTCGGATAGCTGAAGGGGAGGAACGGGATGGCACTGGCCGTCGTGCGCGATCTGCGGCCGGAGTTCCGGCTGGAGACTTCCGAGGAGGTCGCGGCCTTCGAGCAGGACCTGCTGGCTGAGTTCGTCCTTGCCCGGGCCTCTGCCGGAGTGCTCGACGACACCATCCGCGGTGACATCGGCCCCGTCCTCGGCCTGCGGGAATGGTTCGGCCGGCCTCTGTGGGAGATGGAGGCCCACGACCTCGACCGGTACTTCGGGCGGCACCGCCGCGACTCAGCCTCGGGCACCAAGGTCCGCCAGGCCGCGGCCTTCGCCGTGTTCTTCGAGTTCCTCGAACTCCGGCACAAGGCCGGCATCCACGCCGCCACCGGCTTCGTCGTCGAGTCCCCACTGGACGAGATGAACCGGCCCCGCGGTGGCACCTCCGCGAGGCTGCGGATCCCGCCGCCAGAGGCCGAGGTCACCGCGCTCTTCGGCGGCTGGCGCTGCGACATGGAGGAGGCACGCAAGTACGCTCCGGCCGCCAGGAACTACACCGCCTCCCGGCTGGCCAGCCTGATCGGTCCACGGATCTCGGAACTGTGCCTGCTGCGGATCGGCGACGTTCGCTGGGACCTGGGGCGGTTCGGCAAGGTCCTCCTCAAGGGCAAGGGCAGCCAGGGCCGCGGCAAGAAGGAACGGCTCGTCCCGCTCATCAACGGCTCCCGTGACCTGCTGGAATGGTGGGTCACCGGGCCGCGCTGGGAGTTCGACGACAAGGTCAACGACCCCCGTGCCCCGCTGTTTCCCTCGGAACGCAGATACGGCGACGGCTCCAGCAGGGCCGTGACCGACGACGCTCTGCGGACCGGGCTCGCCGAGGCGGTCGCACGGCACCTGCCGCACCAGGTCGGCCAGCTCACACCGCATGTGCTGCGGCACTTCGCCGCTTCCGATCTCTACCGCAACGGCATGGACGTCGTTGCCATCCAAGAGATCCTCGGACACGAATGGCTCAGCACGACCATGATCTACGTACACGTCGAGAAGTCCCACGTCGAAGATGCCTGGATCCGCGCGGGACAACGGGCCACGGCCCGATTCGGAGGGACACGCCGATGAAGTGGAACCTGCGGATGGTCGCCGCACAGCGCGACATCTGGAAGGCATCCGAGCTTCAACGGATGCTGGCGGACGCCGGATTGGTGATCTCCGCTGGCAAGATGTCCCACCTGTGGTCCGGACGGCCACTGACCGTCCGCCTCGCTGACCTCGACATCATCTGCGAGGTGCTGGACTGCACGACAGCCGAGCTTCTCGTCTCAGAGAAGGCCAACGTTCGGCAGGAGAACTCGGCACCGGAGGCGGAGAAGCAGGTCGTCGGCGGCAGCCCGATCACGCACCAGCGCCGACCGGGTCGCTCGGGGCCGCCGCTATGAGCACGCCCGTCCGGCGATCACGACCCTGGGCCACCCGCAGCTGCCGGGACTGCTTCGGGTGGGGCTGGATCGACCGCCCTCGCTGCAAAGCATGCTGGGGCTTCACCTCGAAAGCCACCAGCCGCCACTGCGACGTCTGCACACGCGAGGTCGCCGCGATCGATGGAATCTGCCGCCTCTGCCGCCGCCAGGCCAGCCTGATTACCGGCCCGGACAACAAATCCCGCGTCGACCTGACAGTAGCCGCCCGCACAGGACACCAGCTCTTCATCATCGGCACCCTGCGACCGCGCGGCGGCCTCCAGCCTCAGCCTGTTCCCTCGGAACCGAGGTCACCGCGGCCGCACCGTGTTCCTGCACGCTGGACGGAACTGTTGTTGTTCGAGGTGCCGCGCGAGCTTTGCGGAGTCAGCAGCAAGTCCCCACCGCTCGACCCTCAACTATTCGCGTCTTTGAGCTCCCGGGCCGCCCAGATCGCGGAACTCCGCGGCTGGCCGCCTCGCACTCTCGGCTCAGTGCGACGTGGCATCCGGATTCTCTGCACGGTTCACCGGCCAGGGGAGCAAATCCGAGCCTCGACTATCGCGCAGCTCACCCACACCGCAGTGCCGGCCAATCATGTCCTGGAGGTTTTCGAGGAACTCGACATCTTCCTCGACGACCGGCCTGACGCGCTCGACGCATGGTGCGAGGAGCACCTCTCCTTCCTTGCCTCAGATGTACGTACCGAACTGGACGCATGGATCGACGTCCTGAGACACGGGACCCCGCGCCGAAGGCCACGTGCCCACGCGACGGTCGTCACGAACCTGAGGAGCATCCTGCCGTTCCTGACCGAGTGCGCCGGCGAGTACGCAACCCTGCGGCAGGCCACCCGAGACGACATCACCAGCTGGCTCGCCGACCGGCCCTATCGCGCATACGACGCCAGTGCCCTGCGTTCGCTGTTTAGCACGCTCAAGGCCGAACGCCTGATCTTCGCCAACCCGATGCGAGGCATCAAAGGCGGCAAGGTGGCGATCAAGATCCCCGCATCACTCACCGCGGACGAGGTAAAGTCCGTCGCGATTGCCGCACTGCAGAATCCGGCCCTTCGCGTGGTCGTGGCCTTGTCCGGCATCCATGCGCTGCCCGCCCGCCAGATCCGCGCGATGATGCTGGATCAGGTGGATCTACCTGGACGCCGACTCGATCCCCAGGGCCTGCACCGTCCGCTCGACGATTACACCAGCGTGGCGATCTCCGATTACGTCGCCTACCGCCACCGGCGCTGGCCGAACAGCACCAACCCACACCTGCTCATCAGCCGGAACACAGCCACCACCATGACAGCAGTGGGCACCTTCTGGATGAACAAGCTGGTCAAGGACCTACCCGTAGGCGTCGACCGGCTACGACAGGACCGCATCCTCGAGGAGGCCCTCGCAAACGGCGCTGACCCCCTCCACCTCGCGCACGTCTTCTCGCTCAGCGCCAAGGCCAGCCTCCGCTACACCAGCGCAGTGACCGAATCGGAATCAGAGCAGCAGGCACCGAACACCCGCTGATCCCGAGTTCTACGCCACAGGGAGCCGTCGCCGGCCCTCCGGCGTGAAGGTAACGGTTTGGCGGAAGGGCCCCGCTCCGAACCGCACCGCAAGCAGGAGCGGTTCTTCGTGCTCAGGTGGCCATGACTGCTCGCCTCCCGGAGCACTGCCGTTCCAGAGATGGAAGGACACCATCGGGTCCTCCGGGTTCTCAGTCAGGTAGCCGAGGGTCTTGCCGTAGTAGAGGTTGTTGCTGCCGAACAACATCGACGGGGTACCGAACGCGGCGACGACGTCCGCCCACACACGGTCTTCGCCCGCCCACTGGCGGACCGCGCCCTGCAGGACTGCGTACTCGTTACGGTCCAGTGCGCGGTCGGGCTTGAGCCAGCCGCGTTGGTGCGCGAACTCGGCATACACCGAGGCAATGCCGTACTCGTAATAGCGGTCCGGGATCAGATCGCGGAACACGCCCGCGACACCGGTACTGGACCAGGCGCCGCGCTCTTCCCAGACGCGCTGCTGCTCGGCCAAGGCCTCGGGCTGACACTCCACGAACAGCAGGTGGTCCATCAGCATGCGCAAGGCCAGCTCCGGCTCCTTCCCGAACATTCCGGGACGACGCAGGGCGAGATTCAACTCATCGACGAGATACGCACGTATCTCGTCAGAGGATGCAAGCGATCTGGAAGTAGGCACCCCACATTCTCCCGCAAATGCCGACGGATCGCGATCATGGGCCGACGCACACAACCGCTCTCAGCTGGGCAACCCGACCCCTTCATGCAGCAGAGCCGCCGTGGAGCCCCTGAGTTCACGCTACGAAGCCTTCAGATTTCCTGAACTCACGGAGGATCGGCTTGGAAGCCCTCTACTGCCAGCCCGGAATCCGCGGCGCCCACGAGAAGGGCGGCGTCGAGGGCCAGATCGGTCCGCACCAACCGCTACTCGGTGCCTGTCCGGCTGATCGGCCGCAACGTCCGCGCAATGCTGCACGCCTCCAAGCTGGTGGTCTACGACGGCCGGGACTAAGTTGCCCGACACGAACGGCTGATCGCCAAAGGCGGCACCCGCCTTGAACTGGACCACTACCTGGAAGCTCTCGTGCGCAAGCCCGGGAGCGACCGCACTCGACCAGGCCCGCTCCGCAGGCCGGTTCACTCCCGTCCATGGCGCCTGGTGGGACGCTGCCGTCAAGGCCCACGGCGAGCGGGACGGCACCCGCGCGCGCTCATCAAGGTCCTCCTCCTCGGCCGCCACCTGCCCCACGAACCCCTGGTCACCGGACTCGCAGCCGCCCTAAGAACTGGGGCGCTGACGGCGGACGCCGTCGCTCTTGAAGCCCGCAAGGTAACAGCCGCCGACACCGCCCCTGCCGAGGCTCCAGAACCATCAGCAGGAAACCGGACCAGCATCGCCCCGCTGCCGGCTGCCGTCCGGGCCCGCCTGCCGCCCGACAAACGGCCTCTGCCCTCCGTCGCCCACTACGACCAGCTCCTGTGGCTCCGCCGCGACCGCCCCACCTCCTGAAGGAGAACAGCGTGTCCATCCCCCGCCAGCGAGGACTCGCCGAACAGGCCGCCACGGCAGCGATCGACCAGGCATACCGAATGCTGAGGCTGCCCAGCATCCGGTCCCAGTTCCCCGAGCTCGCCGAAACCGCTGGCCGCGGGCAGATGTCCTACCTCGGCTTCCTCTCCGAGCTCCTCCTGGCCGAGTGCGACGACCGAGCCCGGCGCCGGTCCGAGCGGCGTATCAAGGCCGCCGGCTTCCCCCGTGACAAGTCACTGCGCAAGTTCGACTTCGACGCCAACCCCAACATCGACCCGGCCATGGTCCACACCCTCGCCAAGTGCGAATGGATCAAGAAGGGACTGCCACTCTGCCTCAGCGGCGACTCGGGAACCGGCAAGTCGCACCTGCTGATCGCGCTGGGCACCGAGGCCGCGATGGCCGGCTTCCGGGTCAAGTACGTCCTGGCGACCAAGCTGGTCAACGAGCTTGTCGAGGCCGCCGACGAGAAGCAGCTGACCAAGACCATCGCCCGCTACGGCCGCGTTGATCTTTTGTGCATCGACGAGCTCGGCTACATGGAACTCGACCGCCGCGGCGCCGAACTGCTCTTCCAGGTCCTGACCGAACGCGAGGAGAAGAACAGCGTCGCCATCGCTTCGAACAAGTCGTTCTCCGGCTGGACCAAGACCTTCACCGACCCCCGCCTCTGCGCGGCCATCGTCGACCGCCTCACCTTCGGCGGCAACATCATCGAGACTGGCACCGACTCCTACTGCCTCGCCACCACCCGCGCCCGCGCTGAGCAGCAGGCCGCCAGCTGAGCGGCGAGAGACCACCCGGCCCTCAGTTCTCCATGAATCGCCGGCGCCAATACCCGCAAGCACTGAACGGGGTTGCCAGCATGAGGTGAGAGCTGAGGGAGACGGCCCTGCGGTCGAACTCAGCGTCCAACCCGGCCAAGAGCCTGCCGAGGTCTGCCCGAGCACCACGGGGCAGCCACAGCAGCACGTCCTCCAGACGGTCTCGTGCCACCAAAGGGTCACAGCAGTCGCAGCCGATCACCGGATCCGGCAAAACGCGCCCTGGCTGCCCCAAATACGATCGGCACTCGGCCAGGGCAGCGGCCACAGCCCCAGGCCACAGGCGGTCTTCTTCCAACTTCCGGATCGCTAGGCGAGTCGCCGCGGACACACCGCGGATCCGGCGAACCGGGACACCTCTTCTGGGCCGCCAACGCTCCGCGCGCAACCCCTTCGGACGCCTACGCGGCATCGGCCTTTCGGATCAACATGCCGTCATCTTGCCACGGTCCGCACAATCCCCGCACGCGATCACTGCGAGCCCGTGCCGCGTCACGTGCTCTTACTTCTCACCGATATCCCTGCACTCTCCGGACCACGAGTGATGTCGGACCCCATCAACATGTGCTCTCGCTTGAAACCTACGCAGCCAACGCGGGGATGAACCCCATCCGCGAAGCCGCCCTCGACCGGGGAGGCTCTGCTCCCCCGCGCACGCGGGGATGGCTTCGATCAAGCACGCCGCTGATGTCGAGAATGACGCAGGCTCCTCCGGCAGGACATCAGCAGCGGCCGCTCGACCTGGAAGTACTCGTCGATGGTCCGCAGCCGCGAACCGATCCGGCGCCGATCCGTCAGGTCGTGGCCGGCGCGATATCGGCCACGATCATCTTGTCGAGACGGTAACTATCGAGGTTGGGCATGTTCCACGATTCGCCAGGCCTGATCTGGTGGAACCTGAAGGTCGCATTGGTGTCATTCGCCCCCACGATGCAGCGCACGGGGCTGGTCGGTTTGAGAGCGTAGACCAGTCGGCTGAACTCCAGTACGAATGCGACGCCGTGCATGAGAAGTATCCGCTGGTCGTCGCTGCTGATCACCGGCGCGTCATCAACGGTGACAACATCGACCGGGACGAAGTCCTCCAGATGGAAGGAACTGTCGGAGCACTCCCAGGCTGTGAGGTCGTTGAAGAAGGAGGGCGTATCTGCGGCGTTTCCCACCGAGGAAGCCCAGGTCAGCACATTCCCCCGACGAACAACGCCCTGTGCGACATACTCACGGAGGCTTGGTGCAAGGCCGCCGGGCGGCTCAACGGCTTCCAGGCCGTTGAGTACCCCGAGCAGTTCGGCGGCGGTGTCATTCATCGTCAGAGAGAGCATGCGTCCAACGATCGCAGCGGGGCCCGGATCTTCATGCCGCTGTGGTGGTCCCGCCGGATCGCCGCATACAGCTCGACCCTCGACATCTGCGGCATGGCCACGCGGTCGCCACTCTGTTCGGGAGTTGCAGCCCTTCGTCCCGCTCTGCAGCGGTGCGGCGCCCCCCGTTGTAGGTGAACGCCACCAGTTTCTGGCCCGTCCGTGGATAGAATTTCACTTCCGTGCTCATGACACGTGGTCGCCGAAAGGAACCCGGGGTGGGGGAGTTGTCGAGCGGAGCGGACATCCAGCCGTTGGAGGACGATGATCCGGCCCGGCTCGGCCGATTCCCGTTGATCGGTCGTCTGGCAGCCGGTGGCATGGGGCGGGTCTACCTGGGCCGGTCACTCACCGACGGCATGCTGGTGGCCATCAAGTCTCCCCTGGCGCAGGCTGAAGTCAGTGCTGTCGACCGCAGGCGCTTCGCCCGTGAAGTGAAAGTGGCCCGGCGGGCGGAAGGCTTACGCACCGCACGCGTGCTGGGAGCGGATGCCGAAGCTGAACGGCCTTGGCTGGCCACCGAATACATTCCGGCGCCCTCGTTGGCGGAACTGGTCTCAGAAGCCGGCACGCTGGCCGGCACAGCGGCCCTGCGGGTGACCCGCGGAGCTGTGGAAGCGGTCGCAGAGCTCCATCGACACGGAATCGTGCATCGGGACGTGAAGCCGCAGAATCTGCTGCTGCCTCTGAGCGGACCACGGCTGATCGACTTCGGCATCTCACACGCGGCTGACCTGACACGCACGCAGCTGACGTTGGGGACAGTGGCCTTCACCTCACCAGAGCAGGCACGTGGCGAGCCTTCAACAGCGGCGTCGGACATCTATTCCCTGGGTGCGACCCTCTTCCACCTCGTCGTCGGCCGCGCCCCGTACCCGGGCGGTATGGAGATGCTGGCACTGCTCACGTACGTGGCGGAGGCGAACCTCGACCTCACGGGCCTGCCCGGCGAACTCGCACCAGTGGTGCGGGAGTGCCTCGCCCTGAGGCCCGGGAATCGGCCGACAGCAGAGGACCTGCTGGACAGCCTCACCGCCGAACTGGCGGAGATGCCCACACTGGCGGGTCCGGAAGGCTGGCTGCCCCGTCCCTGGACCGCGATCATCGAGGCGTACGCACGCCAGGGCCGCGAGCTCGCAGCCGATCCGCGCGCAGTCGGCACCGCGCCCGAGCAGTCCGCGAAACCGTCGGGAAGCCCATTGTCCCCCGGGCGCTCAGCGGCCCACTCCGCAGAGGCCGCCGCAGAGCGGACGGCACACCTGCCCACCTCCCCTGAGGACAAGACGCCGCAACCTGGTGACCGCCCCACAGGAGCGCGGAGCCGTGGTGAGAGTGTCTTCGTGCGGGCCGTACAAGGGCTGATGGCTTTCGCACTCTTGTTACTGGGCGGCGCACTGGCCTACGGCTACTACCAGAACAGGCAGGCCGAACAGCCCGGGCCGGTCGACCGGGCCTTCGCCGAAATCAGGACCGGCGACTGCATCCAGACCGGCCTCGATCCCGCAGGCCGCTGGCTCGCCACTTCACCCGAAACCACGGACTGCGCTGCACCCGGTGCGCACTGGCGCGTCGTTGCCTCCACCAGCCAGGCAATACCGGACCGCTGTGGAGCCCCCTACGCCGGGGTCGCCTGGACCCGGTCCAGCCGCGCAGCCACCATCAGTCTCTGCCTCGAACGGCTCTTCCACCCAGGCGAGTGCGTGATCGGCGCCCAGCCCGACCCCGCAGCCCTCACCGAGGTCACGCCGCTCAGGAACGAGCCCGTCTTCGCCACGACCGTCCAGTGCTCGGATACGGCCCCGGACACCCTCGCAGTACTGCGCGTGCTGAAGTACGGACTGTCCGATACGACCTGCCCGCCACAGACGCAGGTCCGATACAGGTTTCCCGACCGGGGACGGATATTGTGCCTGACGACCACCTGATCCTGCGTCCGCTTTACCGAGGAGACCCCACCTCGCTGGGCCCGTACCGGCTTCTCGGACGCATCGGCGCAGGTGGCATGGGCCGCGTCTACCTCGCGAACCGGAACGGGACCGAAGGCCTCTATGCCGTCAAAACCCTTCTGGTCGAAGGCCTGACGACCGATGGGGACCGAGTCCGCTTCGCCCGCGAAGTCAAGATGGCCAGACGCGCAGCCGGACTCCGGACAGCTCGCGTGTTCGACGCGGATCCGCAGGCCCCGCTGCCCTGGCTCGCGACGGAGTACGTCGCGGCACCTTCCCTGGGTGATCTTGTGGCACGCTGCGGAACCGCTCATCCCGCCGCCATCGCCCGCATCGTCGCCGACTGCGCCACCGCCCTGGAAGAACTGCACTCCACCGGCGTGATCCACCGCGACCTCAAACCGCATAACATCCTGCTGACCTCCCAGGGGATACGGCTCATCGACTTCGGCATCTCTCACGCCTCCGACCTGACCCGCACCCGTGTCACGCTCGGCACCGTCGCCTACATCGCTCCCGAACAAGCACGCGGGGAACCCGCCACAGCCGCTTGCGACATCTGGGCCCTGGGCGCCACACTCTGCACTCTGGCAGCCGGTCATCCTCCGTACCCCGATACCGGCGACCCGGTGCGCCTTCTGGCACTCGTGTCCCGCGCAGCGGTCGACCTCAGAGACCTTCCCGCCCCCCTCCGTCCGCTCGCAGCAGCATGCCTGGCCCCCGATGCGGCCGACCGGCCCACCCCGGCAGAATTGCGCGTACTGGCCGAGCGTGGAACCGCGCACCGGTCGTCCCGAACAGACGCAGCCGAGCCGCCTGACAGCTGGATCGCCCTGATATCCGACTACGAGAACGAAGGGGAAGAGCTCAGGGACCAGCACGCCCCCGATCCGCCGGCACCCGGCCACGAACGAACGCAGCGGATCGCCGGACTGACGCCAGAGGGCTGGAAAGCCGCCGGCAGTTTGATCTCCAACCTCACCATGCTGATCGTCCTCGGGGCCGCAGGCCTGCTCACACTCATCACCGTTGTCGCGGTCATCGTGATCGCTCTCTCCCCGTAGTCCTTCCGTATGCGGCTGGGCGCGCGGGAGCGCTTTCGCCCCCCGCGGCCTCGACTGGGATGAGGCTCGGGAGGCGTACGCGACCACGCCTCTGTGGAGCCGGAGTGGCCCCGCTTCTGCTCGGCGCCCTTCGGCCGCACTTGTGCATGGTCGGCGGGGTACTGGTTGCGTGCCATGGGATCAGCGGGCGAACGCTTCGGTCAGGCTGATGCGGTAGCCGTCTTCTTCCATCAGGACGACGGTGACGCCGAACGGGTCCGGGTGGTCCAGCTTGATCGGGGTGAAGGAGTAGTTCACTGCGGTCTGGATCGGCGGCACCAGCCCACCCCCTGGCTGCGGTACGGGAGCCGGCCTCCAGTCGGGGGCGACCGACGCCCAGCCCTCGGGGCTGCGGGACAGGAGCTGCTCGGCGTAGGGGAACTGGTGCAGGACGTGCCCGGCCGCGGTGGCGAGCACCATGTTCAGGCACGGTGCCGGGCCGACGATGGGCAGTTCGCAGGCGGTGGCGACGTCGTGGGTCTCCCACGCGAGGACGACCTCGTCCGCGCCGGCCGCCGCGGCGATGTTCGCGAGCTCCGCGATCCCGGCGAGCGCGTCCTGGCCGACATGGAGCGGGCGGACCCAGATCAGCCCGACCAGCTCGCCGCGCACCAGCGGCATCATGAGCGGCCCCGGCACGACCCCCTCACCCAGCCCCGCGGTGTACGTCTCCTTCACCACGCCGACCAAGCCGTTCCACATCCGTGCTTCCACGGGAGCCCCCTGCCGTCTGCCGTAACCGATCACCGCCGACCCTGCCACGGGGGCTGAGGCCGTGTCAGCGAGATGATCAGCCAGCTCCCGAAGGGGGTATAGCCAGAGAGGGCGGCCGCGATCTCAGGCGGCGGTCTCAGGGGGCGCCGACGGCGCCGTGCTGCGCCCGGCCGACACACTCCGCAGCACGGCCTCGGACCCGGACCCGACTCCCCCGGGCGGAGCCCTACGAGCAGCCCGCGGGCTACCGGGAGGCCATCGCCCAGCACCGCGTCCACCGTCGCAGCGGCCCCGTGGACGCCTGTATCGCCCAAGCCGGACGGGAGCAAATCCGCACCCGGATCCTCGAGCCCGGGGGCGCCTTCGCTCATGGCCAGGCCGAGGCCCAGCGCCTTTGCGAGCAGACGGAACGGGATCGGGGCAGGGGAACCGCAGAAGCCCGCGCCCTGGCTCGGGCCCGCGCCGAGAAGGCCGGCCTCACCCCCCTTCCACGCCAGGCCACGGCAGCCGCGCCCGGGCTCCTCGACCGCACCGCTTGAACACTGTGGCCAACGTCCAGAGCCGATCGGCAGCCCTTAACCGCCACGTTCCGGTGCGCACCCGGGAGCTGCGGCGGGCGGCTTCCGCCGGGTGCTCGCCGCCCTAGCGTGAGTACAAGCGCGGTGGGCGTCAGGGCTAGCGCACGGCGGGGATCCTGTTATCGACGGTGATCACGAGCTGCTCCCCTTCGACAGCGGCGGTGTTGGCGAGAGCGACCGCAGTCGCCTGGTAGAGCTGGCAGGCCATGGCCCAGTCAGCGTAGGCAACCAGTTCATCCACGCCTTCTCCGAGCAGAGGGGCTTCGGCGACGCGGTAGAGGGTCAGCAGCACGGCTACCAGCGAGCGGCCGGAAATTACCGCGGAGACCAACCCGTCACGCTCGTGGAGTTCTGGAACCCGGAAGTGCGGGTGGGTCCCTACCTGGGCGGCGATGAATTCCCAGGCATCGCGGTGGCATACGTACGTTGCCGTGGCGATCCTTCCGGCACGCATGATGGCCCAGATGCGTCCGGCCCTGCTGATCGGGTAGGGCTCGCGGGTTTCACTGGTACTGGTCATCGACTCCTTCTCCAGCAACGATTGCGCGGCCGCAGGTGCCGCCTCCTCTCCAGCGTCATCACCGGAAGCTCCCATCGCTGGGCTTGTCGTGGCACCGCCGGCCGGGGTGCCCTCGTCGGTGCCGGATACAAGATCCGGCACCAGAGCGCCCTCGGCCATACCGGGCACCGTGTCCAGGGCCGGGTCGGTTTCCGCCGGCCCGGTGCCGTCGCCAGCCTCCTCGGCGTGTGCGACCTGCTCCTCGTTGCCCAGAGCCTCCTGTGCCGGAGCTGGAGGCCCGGCCTCACTCGTCACCACGGTCGGTACATCCGCCTCTGTGACGAGGGCCGGGGTGCGGAGCAGGGCCAACACTTCCCGGACTTCCTCGCGCAGCCCGTCGAGCTCACCCCGCAGCCCGTCCACGGCCTTGCCGAGATCACCGACGGTTCCCGCCACGTCCCCTGCCCGTTTGGCCGCCGCATGGGCACCGCTGCGCGTCTCCTGCTGCAACGTCTGCAACGTGGCCAGACCCCCCGTGCGGAGAGCCGCGAACTCTGCCGTGAACGCAGACCGGAGTTCCTGGTCGAGGTCGTTGACGCGGTGCCCCAGAGCCTCGACTGACTTGTTCACCTCGTTCTTCGAGTCCAAAATGATCGCTACGACGTCGTCCCTGCGCACAGCGGCCCCCCATAGAACCTGTAGTCAGACGGTTGCTTTACGCAGTGTGTCCGTGAGTGGGCAACGAGCATCCAACTTCCGGAGATTGTCTGAATCCGCTAAGGCTCCTGGCCAGAACGTTTGCTGTATGCGCAGGCTCGGAGAACGGGCGTTCGGCTCACGCCCCTTGTGGGAGCTACTCCGGGCCGTCCCACCGCCCCGCACGCCGACCACCCTGTCCTGAGCAGCCCGCAGCCGCGGGTCACGTGCCCCTCGGAGCTCTGCGACGCGCCGGCACGACCCGAGCGGGCGGGAGCAGCGCCCGCTGGTGAGAGCAGCGTGATGCGACCGCGCAAGGTTCAGGGGCGGCGGGCAAGGACGTCGTCGATGCGCGAGGCTTCGGCCACCCAGACCGCGGCGGCGGGAGCTATGAAGCCGAGTACGGTCTGAATGTCGTCACGGCGGGCCTCAAGCGGCAGGTGCCAGATGCCCTCGTGGTGGGCGATGCGGTTGCGGAACTTGTGCAGGCGCTTGACCGGGTCCTCCACCGTGGTCAGGGCACGGTTGGGAGCGTGAGAGAAGGCTCCTGCCAGGTCAGGCCAGAGGCTGGTCTTGTACTGGCGGGCCAGCAGGAAGCGCCAGAACCCGAAGCTCAGCTCCGCAATGATCTTCCCGCGCGGGGTGATCGTACCTCCCCGGCCGGCGCGCTGCTGCGCCTGAACGATGTCAGTGCGGGCCTTGCCGCTGAGCGGGAGGGCTGTGTCGTCGTACCACTCCATGGAGCGCCCCCGGCGCTGCTGGCGGGCAACGAGACGGGCATCGACCGCGTTGCGCAGCATGATTTCCAGGTGGCCCAGCGGCTCGAAGAACGCTGCTGCGAGATCGCTGTTCCACCGGTACAGCGCGAGCGCGGCGCCGTCATCACCGCCGCACACGCCCAGGTAGGGGTTCAGCCTGTCGGGGGTGATCAGCTCGATGACGGCCTTGTCGCCGGGCGGCGTGATGATCTGGGGCGGCGTGCTGTGCATAGTGGGGTCATCGTAGGTACACTGGGTGACGAAGACCCTGGAATCGTCCCTGGTAGCCCTCGAAAGTGGGCAGGCCATACCCCCAGGGTTCAGACTTTGAGGGCCCCACCAACTGGTGGGGCCCTCAGTTTTGCCGCTACGCCTCCCCCTGGCGTCAACGACGGCGTTACGGCGGCGCCCTTCCAGTGATCGCCGGCCCGATGGCCGTCGCGGCGGCGTGGCCGTCGCCAGACTCGCGATCGTGACCGACCTGAACATCCCCGAGCCCGCTTCCAGGGACCTGCGCAGTGGGGTAGGCCGGACGACGTCCGGCACCGGCCGCGTCCGTTTCTCGCTGGCACGGTGAGTGCTCGCCCCGCGCACGACGTGGCAGGCGCGGCGCCTGGCCGCCGACTTCGGCGAAGGGATGGACGCCCGGACCGCGTGGGTGATGGCGCGCCTGGCCCGCCATCCAGATGAACACGGCTATGCCATGGGCCACCTGGACGACGAACGCCGGGCCGCGGACTGAGCAGAAGCTCAGGCGCCTGGCCTTCGGCTCGTCGAACTGCGGCGGTCCGTGACGGCCACCCGGCGCTGCTCGGCGTGGCCCGTGCCCAGCGCCGCGACGGGAGCGCAGGCCAGACCAGCCATCGTCTGGCCGGCGCTGATCTGCCGGTGCAGCTCGGAGGGCCGATGCAGGCGGGGAGCTGATCGGACGCTTGGGCTCCAGGTCGTCCCCGGCTGGCCCTATTCCTTCGTCGCTGCCCTGGAATCGGGCCGGACCTCGTGGTGTCAGATACTGGACGCCCTCCGGCTGGGACCGGCCGACGACGTCGCTGAAGTCACCGCCGCCCAGGTCCGCCGGGCGGTCAAGGACCTGATCGACATGGGCCGGTGGCGCGTCGGTGACCGCGATATCCTGATCGTCTGCGACGCCGGCTACGACGCCCCGCGCATGGCCCACCTCCTGGCCGGACTGCCCGTCGAGGTCCTTGGACGGATGCGCACGGACCGCGTGATGCGCAAGCCGGTCCCAGTGCCGTGGATCTCACCACCGCAGGGCGGGCGCCCACCCAAGCGCGGCAAGGAATTCCGCTTCGCCAAGCCGGAGACCTGGGGCGATCCCGATGCCGTGACCGTGCAGGTCACCGGACCGGTACGGCACTGCCCGCGTGATGGCCTGGGACCGTATCCACCCCCGCCTGACCACCCGCTCCGCATGGATCGACCACACCGGCAAACTCCCGGTCATCGAGGGCACCCTGATCCGCCTGGAGGTCGACCGGCTGCCCGGCGGCCACGACCCACTGCCCGTCTGGCTGTGGTCGTCCGCCACCGGCCTGACCGGCGACGACGTCGATGTCCGCTGGCAGGTGTTCCTCCGCAGATTCGATCTTGAGCACACCTTTCGCATGATCAAGCAGACGCTCGGCTGGACCCGCCCGAAGCTCCGAACACCTCAGGCCGCGGAGCGCTGGACCTGGTTGGTCGTCGCCGCCCACACCCAACTTCGCCTTGTCCGGCCCCTCGCCGCGGACCTACGCCGCCCCTGGGAGAAGCCAGCCGAGCCCGGCCGTCTCACTCCCGCCCGGGTCCGCCGAGGGTTCAGGAACCTCCGCCCGAACCTGCCCTGTCCCGCTCGTGCGCCGAAACCCAACCGGCCCGGCCCCGGCAGGCCGCTCGGCTCGAAGAACCGGCACCCCGCCACCCGCTACGACGTGGGCAAGACCGTCAGACGACCCGAGACCATCGCCGAACGCGACCAGGTCAGACCATAAAGAACAAGCTGAGGGAGGGCATGGCCGGCCCTCTCCCTGTGCTGGGGGCGGTCTTGCTTGCAGTTCCAGTTCCATGACCGGGGTTGACTTCCTGGCTAACGTTGATAGCTTTTAGTTAATGAAATTAGCCGCCGGGCTGGCGGACCATATGGAGGTAGTTGTGACCGAGTTCCTGAGCGTCGACGGTGGGACCATCGCGTACGAGGTGAGCGGCGTCGCCGGCCCGCTGGTGGTTGTCGCCCACGGCATGGGAGACAGCCGCGAGGCGTACCGGTTCTTCACGCCCGCCCTGGTCAAGGCCGGGTACCGAGTTGCCGCGGTGGACCTGCGCGGCCACGGCGAATCCAGTGTCGGGTGGGCGTCCTACACCCGCACCGCCCTCGCGGGGGATCTGATCGCCCTGGTGAAACACCTCGGCGGGCCGGCGATACTCGTCGGCCACTCCATCGCCGGCGGCGCGGCCACCATCGCCGCGGCCAAGGCCCCGGACCTCGTCACCGCGCTGGTCGAGCTCACACCCTTCACCCGCAAGCAGCAGATCCGGCTCGGCGACTTCAGGGTGGCCGGCTACCGCCGCGGCACGACCCATCTCATGGGCATGGCCATCCTCGGCAGCACCCGGCAGTGGGCCAAGTACCTGGACGCCGCCTACCCCGGCCCCAAGCCCGCGGACTGGAACACGCGTCTGCAGCAGATCACCGCGACGCTGGAGGAACCCGGCCGGATGAAGGCCCTCCAGGCGATGGGTAAGATCTCCCCCGCCGACGCCGGTGAGCAGCTGGGCAACGTCACCTGCCCGGTCCTGATCGTGCAGGGCACCCTCGACCCCGACTGGGCCTCGCCGCAGGCCGAGGGCGAGGCGATCGTCGCTGACCTGCCGCCCGGGCTGGGCCGGCTGGAGATGATCGAAGGAGCGGGCCACTACCCGCACGTCCAGTTCCCCCAGCAGACCCTCACCGCGGTCCTGACCTTCCTGGCCGGCGTCGATGCCTAGGGCAGGCCTGGACGCGGCCACCATCGCCGCCGCCGCCGCAGACCTCGCCGACGAGATCGGCTTCAGCGAACTGACCATGAGCCGGCTGGCCGAACGGCTCGGGGTGCGCGCCCCGTCGCTCTACAAGCACATCACCAGCCAGGACGACCTCCACCGGCGCATGGCAGCGCTCGCCTTCGACGAGGCCGCCGACGCGATCGGCACAGCCATCCAGGGTCGCGCCGGGCGTGACGCCCTGGCCGCCGCAGCCGGCGCACTGCGCGACTTCGTGCTCACCCACCCCGGCCGCTACGCGGCCACCCTCGGCCTCACGCCGACGGGCCCCGACGACCCGATCATGCTCGCCTCCCGGCGGGGGATCGGACCCTTCGAAGCGGTCCTGCGCGGATACGACATCGACCCGCAGGAGATGACCCACGCACTGCGGGCGGTGCGCAGCGTCTTCCACGGCTTCGCCAGCCTGCAGGCGTCCGGCGGATTCCAGTGGTCCACCGACCTCGGCGAGAGCTTCGAATACCTCATCGACCTCGTCGACCGCGGCCTTCGCGCCACCACGGTCACGGATTCCACCGCCGTCACAGACCCCGCCGGCCATCACCGGTAGACCACACCCTCACCCGCCGCCGTCAGCCCATCGCCTCAACACACACCAGAAGCGGAAACCGTCATGGACTCGGTACTCACCGCCGTCATCGACATCGACGCCGCCCCGGAAGCGGTGTGGAACGTCCTCACCGACTTCGGCACCTACGGCGAGTGGAGCAACTTCACCTCAGCCGAGGGAACCGCCCAGGTGGGAAGCAAGCTCACCATGCGCATGCCGGGTATGACCTTCAGACCCACGGTCACCGTCGCAACTCCCGGCCAGAAATTGCAGTGGACCGGCACGCTCGGCACGAAGCGGCTGTTTCTCGGCAAGCACTCCTTCGTCCTGTCCCCCAACCCCGACGGCACCACCCGCCTGACCAACCACGAGGAGTTCTCCGGCGCCCTGGTCACCCTGACCCGGCGGCTGATACCAACGCCCAAACACGACGGGTACGCCGCATTCAACAAGGGCCTCAAGCAGCGGGTGGAAGGCCTCACCAAGCGCACACGGTGACCGCACCCAGCAAGACGGACAACAACACATCTCATCCCTAGCCTTCCGGGTCGATGAAGGCCTGCTACAGAATGCGACGCTGCTGGCGTATGCCAACGGGTGCAACGACGACGAACTCGCACTGATGACGCGGGAGAACATCGGCCTGGCCACGACCCTGGCACCGAGATGGGCATGGGCCTGGGCGCGCTCCAAGCCCGTCGCCTCATCGAACGCGGCGGCAACGCCGCCCTCGGTATCGATGATCATCTGGCGTTGACGGTCAGCAGCCCCAGCAGGAGCCTGCAAGCCTGCCCAACTCCGCACAGCCACCCGGCATCGGCCATGGTCGGCGCGCACCAGCCGTGTCCAAAGCGCCCCTGGCCCTATCCGGGTCAGGCGGTGCGCTGGTCGTGGGTGTCCTGGCGGAGCCGGTCGGCATGCCGGGCTAGGGCGTCGATGCGATCGGCGAGGGCCGAGTTCTCGGGGCGCAGGTGGGGCCGGGTGTCGGTCAGGGGCTGGAGGAGGCGGGCTGCGTCGTTGTCGGCGAGGGCCCGGTTCAGGTCGCTGACGGCGTCCTGGGCGCTGGCGGGGAGGTTGGCGAGGGAAGTGATCTGTCCGGCGACGCGGCGGAGGTCGGCTGCGTTGCCGCGGGCCCAGGCGGTGACGGTTCGGTCGGCGGCGCGGATGTCGCGGGTGGCCTGGACTCGCTCTTCACCGGTACTCCCGGGGGTTCCGGGGCGCAGGCGCAGGTAGCGGCGTTCGGCAGCTTGGCGGCTGGCAACACCGAGGGGTCCGGCGAGCTCGGCCCAGCTCGCGCCCTGCTCCCGGGCGGTTTCGATCAGGCCGCTCTCCCAGCCGGCGAGCTGTTCACGGACCTCGCGCAGCATCAACAGCGCGGCCAGCGCCGGGTGCGGGCCCGCGCCGGCCGACTCGGTCGGGGGCATTCCCGCAGAGGATCGCTGCGCGTCCCGCACGGCCTGGTCGATGGCCCGCAAGGCTGTCGCCGCAGCAGGGAAAGGGACCGGCGCGGCCGACTGGCTGGCTTCGTTCATGACACGCTCCGCTACTTGTCATCCTCCGGATGACTCGCTACTTGTCATCGTTTGGATGACATGCTACAACGGATGCACGTTGAAGCGCATTGGCAGTTTCTGCCTGAACCAACTGGAGGTGTTTCGCGATGTTGATGCGCACTGACCCGTTCCGCGAGATGGACCGGATCGTCCAGCAGCTGTCGGGTACGTCCGGGACCTGGTCGAAGCCGTCCGTGATGCCGATGGACGCCTACCGCGAGGGCGAGGAGTACGTGATCGTCTTCGACCTCCCCGGCGTGAGCCCGGAGGCGATCGACATCGACGTCGAGCGGAACATGCTGAAGGTCAAGGCCGAGCGCCGGCCCGCCGCGAAGACGGACAACGTGCAGATGGAGCTCTCCGAACGGCCCCTCGGTGTCTTCTCCCGGCAGGTCGTTCTGGCCGACACCCTCGACACCGAACGCATCGAGGCCGACTACGACGCGGGTGTCCTGACCCTGCGGATCCCGATCGCCGAGCGCGCCAAGCCCCGCAAGATCAGCATCGGCGGCGCCGACGGCCGCAAGCAGATCTCCGGCTGAGTCCTCCAGCATCAGCCGGCCACGGAGGGCGGGGGGAGAGCCGAATCCCCTCCGGCGCCCCGCCCTCCGCACCCCCTTTTCCTCCTTACCTGCTCTGGAGGTGACGTGATGACGATGCGCAGGGAGTCGTTCCTGGCCCACGTCCAGGAGCGAGGCGAGTACGAAACCCCGCAAGAGGCCGACCGCGTTGCCCGCGTCGTCCTGGCCCTACTGGGCGCACATCTGGTCGGCAGCGTGCGGGCGCAGCTCGCCGCGCGGCTTCCCGAGACGTACGCCCTGATCCTCCTGAACCCGTTGCAGGCCGCGGAGCCGCTCTCGCCGGAGCGGTTCGTCCGCGCGACCGCGGCCTGGATCGAGGGCGCCACCGAGACGACCGTGCTGTGGGACATCGGCGCGGTGCTCTCGACCGTGGCCGCCGCCGCGGGCGATGTCCTGACCCGCGAGGTCCTCCTCCAGCTCCCGCACGGCTACGACCTCCTCTTCGGCCACCCCCAGCCCACCTGACCACCCAGCCCCGAAAGCCGGATCCTTCGCAGAGAAAGGGCAACCACAGCCATGTACGACCAGCCTCGACCGAACCCGGCCCATCACGCCATGACGTTCGACCAGATGCTGGAACGCGTGCGCTACGAAGGCGCCTACCCCACCCGCGAACGCGCCGCGGAAGCCGTCCACAACGTCCTGGCCGCCCTCGGCCGCCAGCTCACCGGAGACGAACGCGTCGACCTCGCCCAGTGCCTCCCCGTCGAGGCCGCCCTCACCCTGACCGCACAGCTCCCCGACACGCGACACCTCACCGGCTGGGGCTTCGTCAAGGACCTGGCCGCACGCACCGGCGCCACCCCGGCCGTCGCCCGTTGGGACACCGGCGCCGTCCTCGCCGTCGTCACCCCCCTCGCCGGACCCGACCTCCTCGGCCGGATCCTGCGCCGGCTCCCCGGCGGCTACGCCCTCCTCTTCGGCCAGGCGGAACTGCGCCGGCCTGAGCCCGCTGCCGCCTGACCCGGGCCGGAGTGCGCGGACATACCTCAGGGCCGGAACCGCTCCTGCGGTTCCGGCCCTGAGGTATGTCGGTCAGTGCTTGAAGACGTCCTTGACCTTCTCCTTGGCCTGCCGGGCGTCGCCCTTGGCCTGCTCGGCGCGGCCCTCGGCGGTCAGCCGCTCGTTGCCGGTCAGGCGGCCAGCGGTCTCCTTGAGCTTGCCCTTGGCCTGCTCGACCTTCGCCTTGGCCTTCTGCTCACCAGACACAGCTGCTCACTTCCTCTTGGGTGGAAACGCCTTACGAGACCCCGTATGGCCGCTGACAGTCCTCGTAAACAGGGCGACCGCAACAGGCTTACCCGGGCTTGCCAGGCCCGCAGGTACGGGTCGGAGCGCTACCGGGGGAGGAGGGCGCGGACGGTCTTGCCGCCTTCGGGCCCGGGCGTGACGACGACGTGGTGGGCGAGGTCGTTGACCATGTGCCAGCCGAATCCACCCGTCCCGTCGACGAGGTCGGGGGTCCGCATCCGCGGCAGCCGCGGGCTGGGATCCCCGACGGCGACCTCGATCGTGCCGGGGTGGGCGGCGAGACGGAGGGCATAGGCGCCGCCACCGTGACGCAGAGCGTTCGTTACGAGTTCGGAGACGACGAGGACGACCGTGTCGGCCTGGTCGCGGCCGATGGCCGGCTGCCCGAGGGCTTCGAGGAACGCCCGGGCGGCCCGGCGCGCCTCGGCGACGGCGGACAGAGAACGAAGGGCTGTGCGCTCGGCGCTCATCGTGGTCATCGCGCGCTCCGGGTTTGTTGTCGGTGTCCGGCCCTGCCTGCCCGGTCGTTGTGCCCCCGCCCGCAGCCGTTCAACCCGGCGACACCGGATTACCTCAGGGGTACGTACACGAAAATCTATGTCGGCCGGAGTAGACATTGAGTGGTGGGGTCGTTATGGTTTCTCTCGTAGCACAGAGAGACCGCAGGGCCTGGCAGAGACGAACTGCCGGGCAGCAGTACCCGTAGTTGCAGTTCGCAGGACGGTGCGGTGGTGGAGTGTCGAAGCCAGGGTTGTTGCAGGACGGCGACGGGACTGACGACCGGACCGGGTGGCCCGCAGTGATCAGGGGCCGCCGTCAGCAGTACCGCAGTCAACGCAGTGGCAGTACCCGTAAGTGCAGTGCGCAGTACCCAGCAGTGAAGCAAGTGAGCAGCACCTCGGTGAAGGCGTCGGCTGCGGGCGCGCGCACCGGGAAGTTCGGCAGTGGGGTTCTAAGCCAGAGCAGATGCACGATGGGCGACGGGGCTGGCTGCCGAAGAGTGGCGCTGGGTCAGGCCACCAGCAGTACGCAGTATCAGCAGTACAAGCAGTACCGGAGTAACCGCAGTAAACCCGCAGTTGACAGTCTCTCCCGTTTGGTAGCAGTTGATCACCGAGGGAAGAACGGAGGAGTTGAGGCGCCATCAGGATCGCCCGGGCGGAAGTCTGAGCCCGGGTACCGCAGGACATCGATAGTGAGGTGGTCTCCGGTCAAGCAACCGCGATCCCCGCACAGCCTGTCCCCGTTCGGACGGGCCGGCGGAAACAGTAGGCCGGCGCAGGACTAGGGCCGGCAGATGGTGTAGCAGTTCCTTCGGGGCCCTGGTGCTGTACGCACCAGGGCCCCTCCCCGCGTTCCGACCCTTTTCCTCTACCTGTTTCGCAGTGAGGTGCGATGACAGCAGACGACTCGTTCGGCCGTCTCGACGACGACGACTACCCCGCCTACACGATGGGCCGGGCCGCCGAGATGCTCGGCACCACCCAGGGCTTCCTCCGCGCCATCGGCGAAGCCCGCCTCATTACCCCGCTCCGCTCCGAGGGCGGCCACCGCCGCTACTCCCGACACCAGCTGCGCATCGCCGCCAGAGCGCGTGAACTCGTCGACCACGGGACTCCCGTGGAGGCGGCCTGCCGGATCGTCATCCTCGAAGACCAGCTCGAGGAAGCCCAGCGCGTCAACGCCGAGTACCGTCGCGCAGCGGCCGAGGTTCGTCCACGGACAGCGGCCTGAGGTGGGCGTGCCCGCCGGTCTCGGCGGCACGCCCACCCATGCATGCCGGGGCCGTGACGCGTGCTCGTTCCCTCTGGTGACAGCCCGTTGTGGGGGTGTAGCGTCTGCGTCAGCTGTCGTGGTTCGGAAGTTCCCCATTGCCCACGCGTTCGGCGTGGGTGTTTTGCTGTGCTGTGCCGCAGGAACCAGGGCGATCACCTCCGCCTTCCGCATGGAGCGGGAGGCGTTCATCGACTGGAAGGCAAAAGACATGGCTACGGGAACTGTGAAGTGGTTCAACGCGGAGAAGGGCTTCGGCTTCATCGCCCAGGACGGCGGCGGCCCGGACGTCTTCGCCCACTACTCCGCGATCAACTCCTCGGGCTTCCGTGAGCTCCAGGAGGGCCAGGTCGTGACGTTCGACGTCACCCAGGGTCAGAAGGGCCCCCAGGCCGAGAACATCAACCCGGCCTGACCTTCACCACCTTCCTGATCGCAGGACAACGCTCGGCGCGTGCGGGCTGACCCGGTTCTACTGCCCGAGGAAGTTCGGCCCGACGATCGCGCCGCCCCTGTGCGGGGCTGCGGCTCCCGTGCGTGGTGGGGAGACGCAGCCCGGCGGGCTGCGCTCAGCTGTGGTCGTGTCCGTAGTACTGGCCGAGCTGGTCGCGGTAGGCGGCGTCGCCGCGGTGCTTGTCCTTGCCGTACTCGGGTGGGTCAGAGCAGATGCGGCGTGGCGGATCAGGTGTGCAGGAGGCTGTTGCGGCCGTCGTGGCCGTCCGCCTCCTCCTCGTCGAGCCAGTGGCCGCCGTCGGCGAGATAGCGGAACCCGTGGTGCTGGTCCACCGGGAAGGCGACCGTGACCGCGCGGCTTCCGTCGGGACGCTCGACCATCGGGTGGGCGCCGGGCCGCCAGTCGTTGAAGTCGCCGACCACACTGACCTCCCCGGCCGGATGGCCGGCAGGCAGGACGAACGTGATCTCGGTCTGCTTCTTGCTCCGGGTGCGCTCCAACATGGACGGTCAGCTCCTCACCTGCGGGGGAATGGCTTCGCCATCACTGCCCGCTGCGCCCGTCTCTGTAGCGGGTCGCTACGCCACCCGCTACAGCTGTCCCCCGCTCGGCCGCACATTTCGGCGGCTCGGCGAATCCGTCCCAGGTCTGCGCGCGGGCAGGCGGACGCTGAGGGCGCTGTTCCTTGCGGTGCGCACCCTCCGTCGCGGTCCAGGACTCGCAGGACACTCAGTCAGGAGCCGGTGCCGGGACGGCTCGGCGGATGCATGTCGGGCGCTGATCAGTCGGTTGGCTCCTGGGGTTTGGCGTTGCCCGGGCCGGCTACGGGCTGCTCGCCCTCCTTACGCCCGCTATTCGCTGGGCCCTCGCGCCGAGGCTGTCCGACTGCGGAGTCCGGGATGTCGGGTGCGTCCGGGCCGAGTGGCGGCAGGTCAGGGGTATGGGCGTCGCGCTTCTCCGGCACGCGTGCCGGAAGTTCAGGCTCTGGTGGGACGTTGTGCATGACGGGTCTCCTTGCACACGGGCTCGGGCGGAGACGGCCAGCGGCGCCAGCGGGGCGTTGCCTGCCGTCCTTCTTTTGCGCCTGCCCCGCTTTCGACACCGCAGGCAGTCGAGCGAGGAGAGAGACCAACCTTGGACGGTGACGGAGCTCGGCGAGGCGACGAGGACGGCCCTCGTCACGGGCACTCGACCGTGCATCCACAGAGCAGCTGGAAGCGAAGCGGCTGCGGCATAGCCGGGCGGGGCGGGTGGCCGTGTGCAAGCCCACCGGCAGGCTGACCTTCTCTGAACTACGGGCCTGTCTGTGGCATTGCCCCCAGAACCTCCGTCACGGGCAGGCACTCGGTGAGCAGACTGACGACGTCGTGCCAGGCTCGCTGTGCGTGCTGTGGGTGGTGGCCGACGCCGGGGACCGTGGGATGGTCTACCGGTGGGTGGTGGAAAGCGTGCAAGGCGCCGCCGTAGACCGTCAGGCGCCAGTCGACGCCCGCGGCCTGCATCTCGGCGGTGAACGCCTCCCGTTGCGCGGGCGGCATGATCGGGTCCTCCGACCCGACGCCGGCCCACACCGGACAGCCAATGCGCGCTGCCTCGCCTGGTCGGCCCGTGGTGGTCGCATTGACCGTCCCGATCGCGCGCAGGCTGGCGCCATCGCGCCCGAGTTCCAGCGCGATGGCGCCTCCGGTGCCGTAGCCGATGGCGGCGATCCGGTCGGGGTGGGTCCGCGGCTCGGCGCGCAGCACGTTGAGCGCCGCACGGCCGATGCCCCGCATCCGGTCGGGATCGGACAGCAGCGGCATACAGCGGGCGAGCATTTCCTCGGGGTCGCCCAGATAACGCCCGCCGTGAAGGTCGAAAGCCAGTACTACGTATCCCAGCTCGGCGAGAGCATCGGCCCGGCGACGCTCGACGTCGCTGAGCCCCATGCCCTCCGGTCCGAGCAGCACCGCGGGCCGGCGGTCGCTGCCGGCCGGGAGCGCGAGGTGCCCGGTCATCGTCAAACCATCGGCCGGGTACTCGAGTGTGCACGTCGTGATCTTCACCATGAGACGGGACTGTAGTGATCGTCGCGCCCGGTCCGGCCGCTGTTCTGCCGCTGGCAGAACAGCGCGGGTATCCCGCTAATCGGTCCTCCGCGCGAGCAAGCCCGACAGCGGGTGCAGAGATCGGCATCGGAAACCGCTCTGGACGCAGCAAGCAGAAATGCCGTCTGAACGGCGGTTATCCGTCAACTGATTCAGTCAACACCACAGCCCGAACGACACATTCCCGGCCCACACAGGACGCGCCACGACCACCACCTCCTCCAGAGGCCCCCTTCCAGCTCACGGCACCTACCCGCTCCCGCACCACCCGACCTGGCCGACGGGCCCGAGGCGGTCCGCCGAACGGGTCACCGAGCGGAGCGCCGACTTCCCATCCAAATTCGAACAGGATTACGATTCAAGGGTGACCGACGCGAGCTCCTTCCCCGACGACCTCCTCCAGCTCCAGGAGCGCCTTCACCGCGCCCACGCCGAGCACCGCACCTACCTGGCCGAGCTTCCCTGGAGCGTGGAGCCCCTAGCCGGCTGGGAGCGGGGCGAGCGGTTCTCCCACCGCGGCGACGTCCCTGACAGCCCCGGCTGGAGCGAGGAGCAGAAGGAGACGGTCGACCGGATGCGGGCCGAGATCCGGGAGCTGTCGATCGCCGTCGTCGACCACCCCTACTGGGCGACGGTTGCCCGCGACGCGGTGGTGGATGCGCGCATGCAGCTCAAGAAGCAGACCCGCCCGATGGAGCCCGGCGACGTGACCGAGGCGGCGTAGCCCGCCATGCCGGACCCCCTTCTGCCCCTGCCTCCGGCCCTGGACCAGCTCCTGGTCATACGCCGCTGGCTGGAGCTCACCCTCGCCCGCGTCGACGAGCGAATCGGCGCCGTCCGGGCCGCAGAGGAACAGCGGGCCCGCCGCCGGCCGCCGCCGGAGCCGCCGCGGTGATGGATCGAGTACGGCATCGGTGTCTCTCGTCGGCCCGACCGTGTCCACACCGGCGCCTGCACGATCACCAACCGGGGAAAGCCAGCTACCCGGGAATCGGTGCTGGAGGTGCTGCGGACCGTACCGTCGGCCATCGCCTGCCCGCTGTGCCGGCCCGACAGCGAGCTCGGCCTTCTCGACGGGTAACCGCAACGGCCCCGGGCGGCTTCGGTCATCGGGGGCGGGCATCAGGGCACCACCCCACCGTTCGGAAGCTCCGAACAGCCAGCCTCGGCGGCGCAGGGCGGCGGTGTCCCACAGCCGGGTGTCGGTGGTGAGACCAGCTCAAGACACAGCAACGGGGCGGGCCGGCAGCCACATGGCTGCCGGCCCGCCCCGGGGCACCGGTGTCCGCGTGCGTTAGCCCCGGTGCTGGCCGCCGTAGTAGCCGCCGACCTGGTTGTGATACTCGGCGTTGCCGAGGTGCTTGTCCTTGTCGAACTCGGGAGCATTCTTGATCTGCTCCTTCGTCCGGTCCACGAAGATCTTCTTGTCGTCGGCGTCGACGCGGCTGACCGTGCCGGCCGGCAGGAGTACTTCCTTGCCGAAGATCCACGGCCCGGTGTCGACCACGATGTACGCGGAGCCGACGTCGTCGGAGTGCTTGTCGACCTTGCCGATGGAGCCGTCTGTCGCCTCGACCTTGTACCCGGTCAGATCTGCACCGGCCAGATGGCCGGACGTCTCACGGTAACCCCACACATTTGCAGTCATGCGAAACAACTCCTCCGGTAAAGCAGGAACACAGTGGGAAATGAGGTTCCCCGCTGGTCTTCCGTTTTTCCGTATTACGTACATGGTGGAACTTGCGTTCCGTTCTGACCTCCGCATGCCCCACATTTGTGCCGCTACACAGCCGAGATCAGATTCGGGCCGGGACGGCCGCCGATCTTTGGAGGTGAGCAGGTCCCCTGCTGCGTCACGGCAGCCGACCCGGCATCCTACGAGTACCCCCGGTATCCGATTTCACCCGGTAGACGCAAAAGGATCCCGGCCTGGAGGCATGACGGTGGCCTGCCCCCCCCTCGACCGGGGGTGGCAGGCCACCGTCGGACCGTGCCTGAGCTGCGTCAGGACCGGCTGTCTACCAGCGGTACCAGCGCCCGCTCCCACCCTTAGGTCGGGCGACGAATCCGATGAGCCACAGAACCAGGACCGCGATAGCGACCCACCACAGGATTTTCACCGCGAAACCCGCGCCGAAAAGAATCAGAGCCAGTAGAAGAACGAGAAGCAGGGGAACCATAGTTATCAACCTCCGAAGCACCATCTGCCCGACCGCGTTCCGAACATGCGCACGGAATTTAGGTGTTTCTTATCGGTGCAGGCGGGCAGTAGTGCTGCCCGTTTCTATGGCGGGGGCTGGATCACTTCGTGGGGCCTCAATCCCATGGACAGACCGCTGGGGCGTCTGTTTCCGGAACCTATGCGAGGACGGCAGCGGTACGCTGGGCGAAGGTGGTGGTGGCGAGGCTGGGGTGTTCCCTGCTGAGGGTCGTGGCGATGCTGGACAGGCGGCGGTGCAGGCGGGGTGAGGAGACGTTCTTCGCCGTGGCGAGGACGCTCTCGCCAGTCGTCAGCGCGGTGGTGACGTCGCCTTCGAGCTGCTGGATGTCGATCAGGTCGAGTGTGGCGATGAGCCGATCTCGGGGGTACCTCTCGTCTGCGATGGCGAGCCGGCCTGCGAGGTGATCGCGTGCGCGGACGGGGCTCTTCAGGGCAAGCCAGGCGCGACCGGTGGCGGAGTCGACTGCCTCGGGGGAGATCCACCGGGTCCACCAGGGGTCTTCGGTGGTACGGCGGTCGAGGTACTCGTATGCGGTCGCCCGGGCCCGGCGTACGCCGTCCGGGTCGTTGCTGCGTCCCGCGATCACGATGTGCCGCTGGGCAAGGACCGCGACGACACCGGGGCTCAGGCTCTGGTGGCGGCCGGCGACGCTGATCAGGGTGCTGGCCTCGTGGTGTTGTCCGAGGTGGGAGCACTGATAGGCCATGGACGCGAGGAGGTTGGCGGTGGCGTCCGCGGTGCCGGGGCCGGGTTCGGCCTCCCGGGCCAGGGAGAGCCCGCTCTGGTAGACCCGCTGCGCGGCTTCGTGGCGGTCGGAGTCGAACAGCATCCAGCCGTACTGCTCGCAGAGCGAGATGAACGCCGTGTGGAGGCGGGCCCGCAGGGGCGCGGTGCCCCTGGTGGTGGTGATCATTTCAGCGGTGCTGCGCCACATGCCGTCGGTCCAGGTCAGGGCGTGTTCGCTGCCCTGGGCGTCGTCCAGGACGCGGATGTCGTGCAGGGAGCCCTCAATCTGCTGGAGGACGCCTTCGGAGAGAGGGCCGCCGTTGCGGGGGCCGCCATAGGCGGCTTCACGGTCGAGGAGGAGTTCGAGAGCGGGAGCCGTGACGGCTGCGCCGCCCAGCAGGAGGAACGTTCGGCGGCGGTGCATCGGCGCTCCCCGTGCGGCGAGGAGGAGGTCCGCCGCACGCCGGCAGTCGTAGGGGCTGTCGAGCGGTCCGGCGGCGTGCTGACTGCGTGAGTCAGGGTCCCAGCCCAGGTCCGCCAGTGACAAGGCCCGGCCAAGCCGTGCCGTGAGGGTGGCGAGGGCCTGAGCGGCGGACACGGCTCCCGGAGTTGCCCCTTTGAGCCACTTGTAGCCCGTTTTCGCGTGGGGTCTTCCGGTCGTCGGGCGTTGACGTGGTGGATGAGTTGCTCCGGCCCCCAGTCGGCTTCATCGAGGGCCGCCTGCAGGCGAAAGTTCTGGCGATCAGGGGTTCCCGTCACGATGCCTCCGCGCCCTGGGGCCGTCGCTGGATAGCGGGTGAGATTACACCCCCGCACCGACAGCGCCCCCGCGCCCAGACCGTGAAGTGGTGCGGCACCAGGCGCACTTGGCGCACCGTCGGCACCTGTGGCCGCACCTGGCCGGCTGCGGTGCAGTGGTGGCGGGGCGTTCCGCTGGGGACGCCCGCCGCCTACGGACGGAGACCCGTATGACCACCCTCACGCTCGGCCGCAACGGATCGGCCTCCACACCGCCCCAGGCGCCCGGCCAGGTGGCTGTCCGCAAGGTGGCCGTTGTCAGGCAGGGCTACGTCGGACTGCCGCTGGCCCTGCGGGCAGCCGGGCTTGGCCACCAGGTCATCGGCTACGACATCGACGAAGGCCGGGCCTGCGCGCTGGCCGCTGGCGCCTCGCCCGTGGAGGACGTGTCCGACCACCACCTGGCCGGGCTCCTGTCCGCAGGTGCTTACGAGCCCACCCACCTGACGGCCGCCCTGGCCGGGTTTGACGTCGCGGTGATCGCGGTCCCGACCCCGGTCGCCGCCGACCGCACCCCCGACCTCGGGCACGTCGAGGCGGCCGCGCGGACGCTGGCCGTCCATCTGCGGCCCGGCGCGCTGGTCGTCCTGGAGTCGACGACGTACCCGGGCACGACCCGTCGGGTCGGCCGGATCCTGGAGGCGGGCTCGGGCCTGGCCGCTGGCCGGGACTTCCACCTCGCTTACAGCCCGGAGCGGATCGATCCCGGCAACCGGGTGTGGACGCTGGAGAACACGCCGAAGCTGGTGGCCGGCATCGACGCCGCCTCCCGTGATGCCGCGATCGGCTTCTACCGCGACCTGGTGGATGAGGTGGTGCCGGTTGCCGACGTGGAGACCGCTGAGCTGGCCAAGCTGCTGGAGAACACGACCCGGGCGGTGAACATCGCCCTGGTCAACGAACTCGCCCCGTTCTGTCGCGACCTGGGCGTCTCGGTCTGGAACGTGGTGGCCGCGGCCGGGACGAAGCCGTACGGGCACCTCGCCTACCGGCCCGGCCCGGGGGTCGGCGGGCACTGCCTGCCGGTCGATTCGCAGTATCTGTCCTGGGCCGCCGGCCAGGTTTCCGGGCGCCGTCTCGCGCTGGTGGACCTGGCCTGCGAGGTCAACGAGTCGATGCCCTCCTACGTCGTCGCGCGCCTGGAGCAGGCCCTGGCCGGGCGCGGGATCGCGCTGGCCGGGGCGAAGGTGCTGCTGCTCGGGCTGGCGTACAAGGCGGACACCAGTGACGTACGGGAGAGTCCGGCGGCCGCGGTCGCCGCACTGCTGAACGCCGGCGGCGCCGAGGTCTGGGCCGCCGACCCTCACGTCCCGGCCTCCCGGCGTACGGATCCCGGGTTCGCCGGGCACCGGCCGGCCGAGGCTGATGCGGAGACGGTTGCCGCAGCGGACGCGCTCGTGCTCTTGGCCGACCACGCCGCCTTCGACTACGACCTCATCGCCGAGAACGCCTCCTACGTGCTGGACTGCCGCGGCCGCCTCCCGCTCGGCGAGAGCGTGGAGGCGTTGTGAGCGCCGGGCTGCGCGTGCTGGTGACCGGCGGCGCCGGGTTCATCGGCCACCACCTCGTCCGCACCCTGATGGAGCGGCCGGAAACGGGCCGGATCACGGTGGCGGACGACTACTCCACCGGCACCCCGGACAATCTGGCCGGCCTGACCGCTGACGTGGAGGTCCGTGAGGGCAGCGTCCTGGACGCCGACCTGATATGAACAGCGCGGTCGCCGGCGCGGACGTGGTCGTGCACCTGGCGGCTGTGCCGTCGGTGCCGCGCTCCCTCGCGGACCCGGCCCGTTCGGACGCGGTCAACGTCACCGGCACCCTCAACGTGCTGGAGGCCGCCCGCCGCTCGGGTGGCCCGCTGGTGATCGCGGCGTCCTCATCGTCGGTCTACGGGCGCCACCCGCAACTGCCGCAGCGCGAAGACGCGCTGCCCGCGCCGGCAAGCCCGTACGCGGTGACCAAACTGGCAGGGGAGGGCTACCTCGCCGCCTACGCCCGCTCCTTCGCACTGCCGGTACTGCCGCTGCGCTTCTTCAACGTGTACGGGCCCGGCCAGCTGCCCGGCCACGCCTACGCGGCCGTGATCCCCGCCATGGTCCACGCCGTGCTCACGGGCGGAAAGTTCACGCGGTACGGGGATGGCAACCAGACCCGCGACTTCACCTTCGTCGACAGCGTGTGCGCGGTCCTGGCCGACGCCGCCGTACGCGGCGTCGCCCATGACGGGCCGGTGAACCTGGCGCTGGGCGGGCGCACCTCGCTGAATGAGGTGGCCGCCCTGCTGGGCGACATCCTCGGCGCCCCGGTCCCGATGCGCACCGCAAGTCCGCGGCGGGGCGACGTCCCGCACTCGCAGGCCGATCCGGCGCTGCTGCGCTCCCTGTTCCCCCGAGTGGCGCCGGTCGGGCTGCGCGAGGGCCTGGAGGCCACGGTCGCCTGGCATCGCACTCGCCCGCGCCCCTGACCCTGCCGCCCGAGCCCGTCCGTCGTCACTGGGAGCCTTGAGATGCACATCCTCATGTACCACCGGCTCGGCGGGCTGCCCGGCCCGATGTCCATCCCGCTGGCCGCGTTCACCGCGCAGATGCGGCTGCTGGCCGAAGGCCCCTACCGGGCGCTCACCGTCGCCGACCTTCACCGGGCGGTGCGCGCCGGCCGCCTCCCGGGACGGAACGCCGTGCTGATCACGTTCGACGACGGCTACCTGGACACGATCACCGACGCCCTCCCCGTCCTGGACGCCTGCGGCCTGCCCGCGGCCATGGCGGTGTGCGGCGGGTACCTCTCCCCGGACACCCTGCCGCGCCGTACCCCCCACAGCAGCCAGCGCTTCGCCGACGCCGCACAGGTGCTGCGCTGGCGGGACTCCGGGCGCGACGTCGCATCCCACAGCTACACCCACCCCGCCCTGCCCCCGCTCTCCGATGCCGCGCTGGCCTGGCAGACCGCCGTCGACCACGAAGTCCTCACCAGCCTCCTCGGCGAGCCGCCCGCCCTGTTCGCCTACCCGTACGGCGCGCACGACGAGCGCGTACGGGAGGTGGTCGCCCGCCTCTACCCGATGGCGCTGGCCACCGACGAACGCCACGCCCCCAATGCCGGCCGACCTCACGTCCTGCCGCGCATCCAGGTCTCGCCCCACTGGGACCTGGAGGCCTTCCGTGCCGCGCTCGCCACCGACGCGGATCCGCGCACCGCCCAGCACGCCGCCACCCAGGCGGGCCACCGCCGAATCGAGGGACCCCGATGACCCAGCCCGAACCTCGCAAGATCGCCCTGTACTGGCACAACGGCCGCAGCCTCGGCCACACCTCGTCCTCGGCGAAGGTCGCCGCCTACCTGCTGCGCTCGGCCCGCCCGCACTCGGTCGCCGGCGTCACCGGCGCCTACCGCGGCTTCGAGCTGCTCCCCGACGACGTCGACCTGATCAAGATCCCCTCCTTCGTGAACCGTGACGACCCCGACGGCTGGAACCTCCGCCCGCGCCTGGCCATCACCGAGGACACCCTGCACCAGGTCCGCACCGACCTGATCACCACGTTCCTGGACGCCTACCGTCCCGACGTCCTGCTCTCCAGCCACATCCCGCGCGGCACCGACGACGAACTCGTCCCCGCCCTGGAGAAGCGCTCCGCACAGCACAGCGTGCTCACGCTGCGCGGGGTGCTCTTCGACCGGGCCAAGACCTGGCGCAAGTACTGGAGCCCGGGCCGGGGTCCGTGGATCTGCGACCACTACTGCCAGTTCAACATCCACACCCACCCGGACGTCTTCCGGCTGGAGGAGTACTACGACGTTCCCGCCGCCTTCGCCGAACGGATGCACTACACCGGCTACCTCGCCGAGCCCCATCCCCTGACCCGTGGAGAAGCCCGCGCCCGGTTCGGCATCGCCCCCGGCGAGCGACTCGTGGTCGCCGCGATGGGCGGCGGACAGGGCGCGGGAGACCTGTGGCGGGCTCTGTCTACCGCGCTCGCCGCTCACCGAGCCCGCTTCGACCGGGCCCTGCTGGTCCCCGGCCCCTACCTTGAGCCCGCCGAACTCGAAGCACTGCGCCGCTTCTGGGCGGGGCAGGAGCCGGGCGGCCCCGACGTGACGATCGCCTCCTATCAGGAGGACCTGCCGACCTGGATGCGAGCGGCGGACCTCGTGCTCGGGGCGGCCGGCTCCAACATGCTCGGCGAGATCCTCGCCGCCGACGCCAACGCGGTCGTCATCCCGCGCCAGATCCGAGAGATCGAGCAGCAGGTCCACGCGGAGCGTCTCCAGCAGCGCGGCCTGCTGCGGCAGGTCCCGCTCACCGCCGCGCTCTGCGGAGCCCTCACCGGGGCCCTTCACGAGGCGTTCACCGATCCGCTGCGCCCGGACGCATCCCGCCTGCTGTGGCAGGGCGGCTCCTACGACCGCCACCTGCCCGGCGAGGGCGGAAGCAGCTGCGCGCACATGCGCACCACCGTGCCGATGCCGGCCGCCGAGGAGATTGCTCTGCCGGTGCCGGGGGGCTGGGCATGACCGGCTGTGCGACCGTACGCGGCGCCCGGGTCACCGGTGGGCCCGGGCCCACCGGGGTACGGGAGGTGACGGTCTGCCAGGGCAAGATCGCCGCCCACTGCCCGCACCCCGGCCACACCGTCGTGGACGCGGACGGGTTGTGGGCAGCGCCCGGGCTGGTCGACATCCACGTCCACGGCGCGGCCGGCCACGACTTCGGCGATCCGGACCCGGCCGCCTGGCTCCGGATCCTGGACACCCACCAACACGCCGGAACCACCACGGTCCTGGCCACCCTCGCCAGCGACACCCCCGACCGGATGCGTGCCGCGACCGAGACAGCGGCCGCACTGATCACCACAGGTCAGGCACCGGGCCTGGCCGGGGTCCACTGGGAAGGCCCCGCCCTGGCCCCCGCCATGGTCGGAGCGCACGCCCCCGCCCATCTCCGGCAGCCGGGCGAAGTCCTGAAGGAGCTGTCCCCGCCCCCAGCCGCGCTCCGCATGGTCACCCTCGCCCCCGAACTCCCCGGCGCCCACGCGCTGACCGCCCACCTCACCGCCCACCATGTCGTCGTCTCCGCCGGTCACAGCGCGGCCAGCCCCGCCGAGCTGGCCGCCGCCCAAATCCGCGGGCTCTCCCATGTGGCGCACCTGTGGAGCGGCCAGTCCGCCCTCACCCGCCCCCGCCTCCACCGGCTGCCCGGGCTCCTCGAAGCCGCCCTCGCCTCCGACGGCCTGAGCGCCGAGGTGATCGCCGACGGCCAGCACCTGCCCGACCAACTCCTGCGGATCGCGTGGCGCTGCCTGGGCGCCGACCGGATCTGCCTCATCTCCGACGCCACCGCCGGCGCCGAACTTCGCGCAGGTGCGCGGTTCGCCACCGGCGCCTCCACCGGGATCGTGCACCCCGACGGCTACGCCACCACCGCCGACGAGACGGCGTTCTGCGGGGCCACCGCACCGCTCGCCGAAGGCCTTCGCCGGATGTGGAAGGCCACCGGCGCCCCGGTCGAGGACGTGATCACCATGGCCACGGCCACCCCCGCCCGTACGGCCGGGCTCTATCCCCGCAAGGGCAGCCTCCACCTCGGCGCCGACGGCGACCTGGTCCTCCTCGACCCCGGCCTTCGCGTCCGCGCCGTCCTCGCCTCAGGCAGGTGGGTCCTTCCGCTCCCGGGCGGTGCTCATGCCGTTGACCTGCGGGTGGTCCTCGTCGGCGCCGGACATCGCGCCCGCACCACCTACCTGCCCTGGCTCGCCACCCCGCCCCCAAACACCGGTACCCGCGCCCGGCCGGTCGCCGTCCTCGACCCCGACCCGACCGCCCTCACCACCGCGCTCGCGGCCCTCCCGCAGGGCCAGCCGGTGCTCACCGCCCGGCCGGAGGCCTTGGACCAGGTCCTCGCCGTCACCCGGCCCGACCTCCTGATCGTCGCGAGCCCCGACGCCACCCACACCCCCCACGTCCTGACCGCCCTCGCGCACGGGGTCAGCGTCCTCGTCGAGAAACCCCTGACCACCACCGTCGTGGACGCGGCCCGCATCCTGGCCGCCGAACAACAGGCAGCCGGCCGGGCGCGGGTGCTGGTCGCGCACAACCTGCGCTTCACCGCGCTCCACACCCGGGTCCGCCGGCTCCTCACCGACGGCGCGATCGGCACCGTGACCGGCGGCCACTTCGACTACACCCTCAACCCGGGCCACGGACTGGCCTACTTCAGCCGCTGGCACCGGCGCCGCGCCGACTCCGGCGGCCTGGAGATCACCAAGGCCGTCCACCACCTCGACCTCCTCGCCTGGTGGCTCGATACGGCGCCCACCGCCGTCACCGCCCGCACCCGCCGAGTGTTCTGGCCCGCAGGCACTCCGGGCGTCCCGCCGGACGCCGACATCGACGACAGCATCCACGCCCTCGTCGAGTACGGGCCCGTCCCCGTCCACTACTCCCTGACCGCCAGCTCACCGACCGCGGGCTACACCTGCACCCTGCACGGCACCCGCGGCCGCGCCACCGTCACCTACAACGCACACCACGGCGACCCCGCGATCCGCCTGCAGTTCACCGACCCCGCCCGGGCCGAGACCACCGAGGTCCTGGCGCGGGAGGAGGGCCGCCATGGAGGCGCCGACGCCCGCATGCTCGCCGCCCTCCCCGCCGCCGTCCTCGGCTCCGGCCCCGGGTTCGCCACCGCGCTGGAGGCGGCCCACGCCGTCACCACCGGCGCCACCCTCACCCAGGCCGCGGCCTCCGGCCACCGCCTGCCCGTCCCCGACCCGAGAGACAGCCCATGACCACCTGCACGACCGCCAACGGACTCACCCTGACCCTGACCACCCTGGCCCCCGACGAACCCCACACCACCGGCGCCGACCCGGGCCGCGAGCACGCGCTCGTCCTGCTGGCCGGCACCCTCACCTCCGCCGGAGGGACGATCAACCGCGACAGCCCGTTCAGCGGCCCGGCCCGCGGCTGGTACCTGCCCGCCGGGACCACTGCGGCGTTCACCGCCGGAGAGACCGGAGCACGAATCGCGTACGTCTCCAGCCCACTCCCGCCCGGCACCCCGCCCACCGACAGCGCCCCCGTGCTCCTCGGCGGGCCCGGCGCCGTGGTCGAGGCGCGCGGGCACGACTCCTGGGAGCGGGAAGTCACCACCCTGATCACCCCGCCGCTCTCGGTCCGCCTGCAGCTGGGGGAAACCCTCGCCCGCGACGGCCGCTGGTCGACCTACCCGCCCCACCGCCACGACACCAGCAACCCGCCCCACGAGACCGCGGTGCAGGAGGCATTCGCGTTCCATCTGAACCCGCCGACAGGCTTCGCCGTCCTGCTCGCCTACGACGACGACCACCAGGTCGCCGACGCCACCGCCACCGTCATCACCGACCGCGCCCTGGCCGCCGTCGACCACGGCCACCACACCCTCGTCGCCGCTGGTGGCCACGACCTGCACTACCTGTGGGCCGCCACCGGCGAGGACCCCCAGCTCATCACCCACACCGACCCCGCCCACGCCTGGATCGAGACCACCACCCCGAAGGGACCCTCCGCATGAACACCAGCAACTCGCGCGGCCTCGCCGTCGTCACCGGCGCCAGCGCCGGCATCGGCAAGGCCACCGCCCACGCCCTGCACGCCGCCGGGTACACCGTCATCGCCGCCGCCCGCCGCCTGCCCACCCAAACTCCGCGTCCCGGGAAGTTGACCAGTCACCAGCTCGACGTCACCGACGACGCCTCCGTCGCCGCCCTCACCAAGACGATCGCCGGCCACGACGAGCCGCTCACCCTCCTCGTCAACAACGCGGGCATCCCCACCAGCCCCGACCCGATCGCCACCAGCGACGTCGCCGAATGGCAGCGCGCCTACGACGTCAACGTCCTCGGCGTCCTGCGCATGACCCAGGCCCTGCTGCCCAACCTGGAGGCCAACCGCGGGCACGTCGTCGTCATCGGCTCCACCGTCGGCCACGTCGCCTACGAGAAGGGCGCCGGGTACGCCGCCAGCAAGCACGCCCTGACCGCGCTCGCCTCCAGCCTCCGCCTGGAACTGTGCGGAACACCCATCCGCGTCACCGAGATCGCCCCCGGCATGATGCGCGGCTACGCGGACGGCGGCGAGTTCATGCGCGCCCGCTTCCACAACGACAAGGCCGCCATCGACGCCGTCTACCGAGGCGTCGACGCCCCCCTGACCCCCGCCGACATCGCCGACATCGTCACCTGGACCGCCACCCGCCCCGCCCACGTCGACATCGACCTGCTCATGGTCCGTCCCGTCGCCCAGGCCGCCCAGCACAAGGTCCACCGCACCGCCTGACCACCCACACCACTCCGGCGGCCGCCCGGGCGGCCGCCGGACCCGCGCCGAAGGAACCCCCATGCCGAAACACACCGTCCTGATCCTGCGCCACTTCACCGTCGGCGGCTTGGAGCGCGTCCTGCTCTCCCACGTCCGCCTCCTGACCGCCGCCGGCCACACCCTCACCGTCTGCGTCCTGGACCCCGGCCGAGACAACGCCCTCGTCCACGAACTGCCTCCCGGCACCCGCCTCGTCACTGCCCCGAGGAACCGCCTCAGGCGCGCCGCCCGCCTACCTGCACCACCTCGTCCGCGACACGACCGTGCTCCTTCAGTTCGGCGACGGCCGCCTTTACCCCAGCATTCGCCCCGCCCTCACCTCAGCCCACCGGGTCATCCGCTTCTGCCACTCCGACTACTCCCACCTGCGCACCCGGGCCAAGAACGCCCTCGACCGCGCGCTGACCCGCAGCGAGGACACCATCGTCGCCGTCGGCGGCCGCTCCACCCGCTTCCTCCTCGACGACGTCCAAGCCCCCGCCCACAAAGTCACCACCCTCACCAACGCCATCGAACCCCGCGACCCCGTCCAACCCGACCACCACCAGCCCTGGGCCAAGCATCGTCCCTATGTCGTCGCCGTCCAGAGCCTCTACCCCCACAAAGGCCACGACGCCCTCCTGCGAGCCCACGCCCACCTCAACCGAACCCACCCCGACCTCCAGCTCGTCGTCATCGGCGACGGCGGCCAGAGCATCCCCCTGCGTGCCCTCGCCACCACCCTCGGCATCGCCGACAACGTCACCTGGCTCGGCGCGGTCTGGCACCACGACCTCGTCGACCGAGTCCTCGCCGGCGCCAGCGCCTTCGTCTCCATGAGCCGCTTCGAAGGCCTCCCCATCTCGGACGACGCCGCCACAGTCGCGCCGCTTACATGCGCACTCCGGCCCCGGGCTGCCGTATGCAACCCCGTGACGGACCACCCCCGCCAACCCCTGCAAGGCGGCACCCCGCAGGCCCGCCGGCCAGAACAGTGTCCCCCTCCCCCGTCATCCCCTCTCAGCCCCGACCTCCACCCAGCCCACTCCTCCTCCCCCTCTCCCCCGCCACGTCCCCTCCTTCTCTTCTCAGTCCCTCCCCCGCCCTTACGCCTCCTTTCAAGCCGCTCCACCCCCTCAGCCGTTCTTCGCTCCCCTACCCCCTCCTACCTATAAGTCCGGCTAGTCACCGGCTGCACTTTGGGGTCTGACCAGGCACGATGCGGCTGGGACGCGATTACCGACTCACCCCATCTCTCCCCCCACCTCTCCCCCGATCTCACCCCCCATCTCTCCCTCCTTCTTTCACCCCCGTGGTACACACCCGCCAAGCCCAGCGAGACCCCACCCATGACGGCCGGCCCGGGTCCACCGCGCCTACTCGTATTGGTGTGGCTGCCCGCCCTGCCAAGCGATGACTTCGGAATCGCCGAGGACAAGCTCGTCTGGGTCGGGGATCTCGATGCGCCGCAGGAACTCGATCAGATCCGCATCAGAGAACGCCACCCCGAGGACGGTGTCGACGCCGCAGATCCGGATCACGACCCGCCGGCCACCGGTCGGGGAGATCCGGTGCACCAGGATCGGCGCATACTCCATACCCCCAGCGTGCGACGGGACAAAGCACATGGCATCCGGGCGATCCGGTTCAACCTGACGCGCGCCCTATCCGAGACCACGGGCAGGAAGCGGAGCCCGCCATCGTCGTCGACGGCGGTGACGTACTCGTGCTCCCGCTCGGAACGGCAGGCGGCAAACTGGTCGCTGCGCCGGGTCCAGCGGATCGGCTCGTGCGGCACCCCGGCAATCTCCATGACCGGTAGGCGCCCAGCAGTGACGATGCGCGGCTCGGTCGCCACCCTCAGCGCCTCGCAGACCTCAGCGGCCACGGTGTCGTTGGAGGCCGCAGCCGACGCTCCACCCCCTGTGGTCGCCGGCGTCCATCGCCCGACACGGGACACCGGCTTCCGTGCAAAAAGGGGGGGGTCGAGCAGCGGTACGTCCCGCAGGCGGGAGCAGCGGCCCGACTCTCTTCTCAGGTGCCAGTCAGGCGGGAGGCGGCCCCGCATCGGAAGCGAATGTCACCGCTCTCCGGGCCCTGCCGCCACGCAACCGGTGACTCACCGATTCGGTCACCACTCACCAGCCCTTACGCACCGGTGAGTCACCAATTCACTCACCACCGGACGCCGAGCACGATCCAGCCCGCCGGTAACCCGAGTTCACCGCACACGCCCTTCCGTACCCGCCCTCCGACCCGCGCCCGAGGGCTTCGTGCTTCCTGGAGGAGACCAGAGGACCTCATGGTCCGAGAACCGGAGAAGGCCCGCGCTCAGCGACCTGCGAGCACTCCCGCCCGTGCGGCGGTCGCGGGCGAGCGCCCTAGGCTCGAACGCAGGGTCGGCCGGACGGAAGACCCGAGCGCTGCCCCTGACCGCCATCGACTTCGGCCGGCTCACGCTCGGCGACATCGATCACCCCCTCGACGCCTTCACCCGGCAGGCCGCCGTCGACTACATCCACCTCCGGCACCAGCGCTGGCCACATACCCGCAACCCTCACCTGTTCATCAGCTCGCAGACCGCGCACACCCGGGCCCCGGTCACAACCTGCTGGATGCAGCCGCTGCTGCGCGGCCTCCCGGTCACCACCCAGCAACTTCGCGAGGACCGAATCCTCGAAGAGGCCGCCGTCACCGGCGCTGACCCGCAGCACCTATGCGCGGTGTTCAACATCACTCCGGAGACCGGACTCCGCTACACCCGCTTCTTCCACCCCGACCCCACGGACAGCGACGACGTATCCGGCTGCAACATGGAGAAATCGTGACCGACCACCACGCTCACCTGCTCGCCGCCATCGTCGAGCTCGGCGGTGAGCTGGAGCTCCCAGCTACCCGTAACGGGCGCTTCAGGGGCGCGGTCATCCCAGAAGGCTGCGCGGTCAGCGACGCCGGCCGCCGCCGATGCGGCGGTCGTCGGCCAGTGCGGTCAGCGGGCCGAACTCGCGGGCAAGCTGGTTCCACGTCAGAACCTCGCCACAGCGGGCCGGGAACTCCTTCGGGTTGAACTCGGGCATGGTCCAGGTGCCAGTGCCCCGGTCCCGCAGCCACAGGTCCCCGTCACCGTCGACCACAGTCGGCGGGACCGGTACGGGCTCGGCCTGATCGGTGGGCTCCCAGGTGACCCGGCCCGGGTGGGAAACGCGGCGCAGCTCGGTGGTGGCCAGCCGCGCGGCCAAGTCACGGGTGGACTCTTCGGCGTCCTTGACCGACGCGAGTCGGAATGCGTCGTCAAGCACGGGCAGGGCTGGATTCTTGCTGCGCTTTGAACTCATACGCTGACTACCTCCGGTGGGGGGCGTCACATCCGTTATGGCACCCCGTAGAGGAACACGGTATCCGAGGCGGGAGCCGGGCCGGCTACGACCACTGTCCAGGTGGAGGCGCTGGCACACCGGGCGGTGGGGCTAGGTGGTGAGCTGGTCCTGGACGTGGCGCAACCCGTGGTGGTAGCGCTCAGATATGGCGGTCCGGGTCTGAGAAGGTGAGGCCGCCGGGGGCGAGCGGACGTCGGGCTGGGGCGGGTGCGGGCTCGGGCTCGGTCTCGCCGGGCGGCTGGCGGAAGTCGGCGCCCTGCTCGACCGGCATCAGCCGGCACCCACCCGCACCTTGTTGCGGGCCGCTCACCTGCGGATTCTCCAGTTCAGGTGGGCGGAGAGGTTGTCGAGGATCACGTAGACCGGGGCGCCGTCCGGGCGGGCCGCCCGGATCGTTCTCAGGGCGGCCCAGGTGTGGTCGATGCCCTTGCGGCGCCGGTTGATCCCCCACATCTGATCGTCGCCGATGGAGTAGCAGCCGTGGAAGTAGGTGATGTCGTGGGTGCGCCGGTAGGTGGCCGGCAGACGGTCCGGCCTTGTCTTCTCGGCCCAGCAGGAGCCGGCGGTGGGGCGGATTCCCAGGGGTCCGAACTCGTCGAACGCGAAAGTGCGGTCCGGCCGCTCATTGATCGCGTACTCGATCCGGGCCAGCTTGACGTCGAAGTCCGCATCAGGGGACTCCTTCCAGGTCTTCGTGCGCTGGAAGGAGATCCCGCGGCGGGCGAGTAAGCACCGCAGGGCCTCACGGCCGATGACGACGGGGCGGGCACGGTTGCGCCGAAGGTGATCGGCGAGCTTTCGGATCGACCAGCGGGAGAAGGGCTTGCCCAGCACGGGCGGGTGGCGGCCGTCTGGACGACAAACTCCTCGTCGTCACGATCGAGAAGGCGGGGACGGCCTCCCGCCCAGCGAGGGTTCAGGCATGCGAGCCCGATCTCGTTGAACGTGTGCATCACGTCGCGGACGGTGTCCTCGTCCGCCTGGACCAGCCGGGCTACGACCGGGACCGTGCTTCCACCAGCCGAGGCCAGTAACAGCATCGCCCGCCGGAACCGCACCGAGCTGGTACTGCCCCGCCGGACAATGTACTGGAGTTTCTGCCCCTCCTGCTCGGTCAGCCCGCGAACCCGAACCGGTTGCGCCATCCCGCCTCCCCACTGGTCCGGGAGAGCATTTCCAACCAGCACCACGAGCAACCCGGCGAACGTTCCCGGTCACAGCACTAGGGCACCAAGCCTCCTGCTTCCACTCCGTGGTCGCTGGGGTGCCCGGCGACGGGCCACGTCGTCCTTTGGCAGAAGCGGGGGTTCTCTCCTGCCATCCATAGTGTGGCCAGCCTCGGAAGCGGTCAGCCGGACGCTCGCGGAGCGGAGAGACCGATCTCGTGGGTCCCGGCCCAGGAGGCGAGCAGGCGCAGGCCCTCTTCGGAGGGGGAGGCGGGCGTCGGCGGTACGCGCCACAGCGTGCTCCTGAAGGGGTGGGGCGGCCTACCCTCCATTCACCTGCTACAGGCCCACCAGACAATTCGCTGTCTCTGACACCACGGTTCCGAACCCGTGAGATCGCACTTGAGCCTGACCGCTGTGCGACAGGCCGTCGCCACGCGGAAGGCTGCGCGACCGGGCGAGGTTCCGCAGGCTGGGCAAGGGGACAGCAGAGCGAGCCGTCACAACCGCCCGCGCACTCGGGCGAAAGCGAGCGCGCTGAGCGTGAAGGAGTCCGTGATTTGCCCTTGCACGAGCATCTCCTCCAGCGTGACTCGGTCGACCGCCCGGACAGTGCTGATGCCCTCGCGCGTCGCCTCGCCGGACGGGGTGAGGCGGAACCGAGCCTCGTCGAGGCGGGCAAGGTACAGCTCGGTCCGGGTCGCCGCCATCCCGCTGTCGGCCTCCATCGCACCGAGGTGAACCAGTTCGCGCACTGGACAGCCGAGTTCCTCCTCGACCTCGCGCCGGGCCGTGCTGTCTCCCTTCTCCCCTGGCTCTCCGAAGCCTCGCGGGATCTCCCAGTGCCACTGCCGGTCGGAGTGCCGGAAGTGGTGGATCAGCACGGTTCGCTGGTCTTCGAGGACCGGCAGGACAGCGGCTCCGATCCCGTCGGACGTGGGGCAGATCCGGACGTGGGCTCCGGGTACTCCAGGTGGGAACAGAACGGCATCCCGGACCACGGTCACGTAACGGTCCTGGTATACGACGCCGATGTCACCGAACTCTTCCGGCAACCCCTGGGAGCGTGCGGAAGCTGCGGCAGCGTCGGCGACCTGGTTCTGAACGGCCGGGTCGAGCAGAATACGGAACGGCGCGTCGTCGGGGTTGGTGAAAAGGTGAGGTCTGTCCTCCACCAGCTTCTGATATGCGGCAAGGCGGAGAGCCCGGCGTTCTGCAGCGCCCACAGTCCATCCTCTCTGGTAGGGCTTGCGGTGCCATCTCTGTACGGCGTACCCGGAGCGCAACCTACCCATGGAGGCCCATCGGCATCCCCCGTGAACCGGTTCACGCCCCTCGTTCGGAGCCGGGCGGGATCCGGAGCAGGCGCAGCTCCGCGGAGCAGTAGGGCGTGTAGGCCAGACCCATGACGTTGCCCTTGCCTAGCAGGTCCAGTCGCATGCGCCGGATCGCCTCTCCTGCGTCAAGGCCCTCGGGGTCGGCGAAATGACCGAAGAAGCGCTCTGCGGCCTCCGCGGCCACCTTCTGGTGCAGCATCACCTCGGTGCCGATCACTCCTGCGCTCGACGCATGAGTGAAGGCATCGACGAACGACACGAGGGCCTCAGGGGAAATTTCGACGGTGCGGCATCCGTTGATGACAACCAGCGGAGCGGCCGACCGCCAGTGCTCCTGTCGCGGCGTCCACAGGGTTGCGTCCCAGGTGGCGATCTGGTGGGTGCTGATTTCGTCGTGCACGCCGATCTCGACTACTGGCCCGATGCACGGGTCGCGCTGCGACTCGCGCAGTCCGTGGCAGAAGAAGTAGACGAACTGCAGCTCCGGGGCAGCGAGAGCCGCACCGAAGCCGGCAGTGCTGGTCTGCCTGGCAGCCGCCTGGACTTGGAGGTCGCGTTCGATCCGGGTGAGGTGGGCCGAGATCGCCCCGAGGTCCAGCTGGTCGTCGAGGGTCTGCCCGACGACCATTCGGGCGGCATCCCGGTACGGGATCTCGCGCCGCATCGGGATGCCCGGCCGAGCGGACGGCGGGACTTCGATGGCGTGGCGGAACCCCCAGAACCCGTAGGGGCACAGGGTGTCCACCCGATGGCCCGAGCCGTACGGACACGCGTGCGGGTAGCCCGCCTCGATGACGTCCCGCTGCCAGTGGTCGATGACCGGGCAAGGCTGGTACCAGTCGCTGTCCTCGACACCGAACGGGGGATCGTTCAGGTGCAGGTCGTAGAGGACGGGCCACGGGAAGACGTAAGTGGAGTTGCGGACCCGTGCGATCTGGATGGTGGACGGCTGGTCGTCGGCCACCGGTAGCTCCTGGCCCACCATGGCTCTGAGACTGTTGCGCAGGGTCCGGCCGAGGGTGGCCAGCCGCGCCAGATCGGAGAGGTATCGCCGCCGGTCCTTGCTGTTGTCGCCGCCGTAGGCGTTCATCTCCCCACCTTGGCCCTTGACGATGTGGGCGCTCCGCAGTCTCTGGCGGAAGAGCCCCATGGCCCGGCCGAGTTGGGCCTCGGCGGCGACGACCTTCAGTCCGCTCTCCGGGCCCGCCTTCCAGTAGATCCGGCAGGTGCCGTCGTCCGCCGCGTCGGTCAGGACGCTGAGCGTGCGGGGAGCCTGGGCGTCGAGGTCGGTGAGGGCCTCGGTGGCGGTGTAGTCCGTCCAGCCGTACAGGACCGGATCGTATGGCGCGGCCACAGGCTCCGTGCCGGTCACGATGGAGAGCTGGAAGGCCTGCAGCAGGTGACCCTGGTAGTGGACGGTCACCCGCAGGCGGCCCCTTCCGGGGGTGCTCGGCGAGCGTAGTGGCAGCAAGATGTACGGCGTCCGGTCGAACGGATGGCAGCGGTGTGGCTGCACTCCGGGCGGGCAGGAGCACGCCCATGCCTCGCCCTGGTGCGGCAGGAAGAGCGCGGCTGCGGCCTGGTCGACCTCGATGTCGTCACCGGCTGCTGCCACCTCCAGCCAGTGCCCTTCCAACGTCTGTGGAAGCAGTTCCTCCGGCACTGCTTGCGGGTGGTCGATCAGCGAGTCGGCGGCCCACTCGCCGATACCGACCCGCAGCGCGTAGCAGGTGTCCGCCAGAAGCGGCTGGTACCGGTCGACGAAGGTGAAGGGGTCGTTTCGGTACACGATGTGCGTGTTGACGTATCTGGGCTGTCCGGCGGGTGCTCCGGCCGAGGACATGGTGATCAGCCCCGTTGGAGCGGCTTGAGGACCTGGCGAGGGCCCCCTGTCTGCTCCGAGTCCGCTCCCGGCGGTGGTCTGTACCGGTCGGATGTCCGGCCACCAGTCCCCGGGCGAGGCCCGCCACCCTCGGGAGGCGCCGTAACGGGCCCCGATGCCCGCGATGACCTGTCGGCAGAGGAGCCTCAGGGAGGCCGACTCGGTTGCTTCCGCGGCTCGGTCCAGTTCCGCGAGCCCGGGGTGCGCGGCGGCCAGCTCGGCGCGTACGGACGGCCACGGCAGGCGCGCGGTCGCCGCGAGCGCCCGCAAGTGTCCCTGCCAGGGCCCGACAGCGCCGTCGGCGATGTCGCGGAGCCGGTCGCGCTGCCGCGCGTCGAGGTACGGTACGGCACGGACAGCCAGCGCCGCCGCGTACCACTCGGCTTCGCTGTCCAGTGCCTCCTCGACGAGGTCGAGCGCCAGCTCGACGCGTCCCCTTAGAGTCCGCGGGTCGAGGTAGGGCAGCAGGTACACCGTCTCGCTGTCTTCGAGCGTGCCGTGCTGCTCCGCGCGACCGGTGAGCAGCGCGGCCAGGAGGGGGACATTGGCCAGGGGCGGGACGTCCGCGGGGGCGAAGCGGGCCAGTGCCCGTAGCTGTTCCCAGGCATCGTCGGCCGGCGCCCCGGGCGGGCTGTCGCCAGGGGCTGCGGCTGCGTTCAGGGACTGCCGGGCAGCCATCGCTCGGTAGACCAGAATCTCGGGCCGGTCATCCGATGGGTTCAGGGCGGCGGCCGCCTCGGGGCTGAGATGACCGGCCAGCGGAGGCAGGGCTTCGACCAGTGTGGCGAGCTGCGCGCAGGCGTCGGCCCGTTTGGCCAGTATCTCGGCGACCGCATCGGCGATGGGCGGCCACCCCGGATCGACGGTGTCGGCGAGTGCGGCAGCGGCGCGCGCCAGGCTCGGCAGATCGGCCGGGTCGGCCCAACGAGCCAGCCAGGGCAGCAGGGTGGGGGGCGGCGCCTGCGGTCGCCGAGACGGGTTGAGGAGTTCGCCGAGGTCGTGTGCGGTCATCCGGGTTTCCGATCCCTTGGGGCCCGGTCACTCGGCCACGGCTGTGGCCAGGCCCGTAAGGTGTTCGCCGACTGCGAGGGCGTTGGCGCGGACGTCGGGCGCGAGGTCTTCCATCTGGAGGAGCTGTGCGTAGTCGGTGCCGCCGTGCCGGGCTGCCAGGACCAGGGCTCCGTCGTCCGCGCGCAGGGTGTCCGGAAGTAATCCCTGGAGCACGGCCAGGTGCCCTGCCCACGCCTCCCGCAGCCTGCTGGTGACCGGGCTGCCGCCCGGCGGCCGGTTCGGCAGCTCGACGGTCTGGGTGCGCTGCCTCGTGGTTTCCTCCAGGAGCGCGTTCAACCGGACGCAGCTGTCCTGCCACGACGGCCACCGGTCGTGGTCGGCGATCAGCTCCCAGTAGGTCGTGAATAGCTGGCGCAGCGCGCTCACGGGCAGCCCAGGGAGCGTCTCGGCTGCCGTGAAGACCCCGGAGACCGTGGGAATTGCGGCCTCGGCCCGCTGCGGGCCGAGCTGGGCGGGCACGAGTCCCCGGCGGCTCCGGATCGTCTCCAGGGCCAGGGCGTTGACCTGCTTGAGCTCGTCGCGGGCGTCCACTCGTGGCACGGAGGACATGAAGCCTGCCTGGGCCCCGGCCGAGTCCGCGAGGACGGCGTTGTAGAGGGTGTCCACGAACTCGCGAATCTGTTCGTGGTTCCGCAGGTCGTCCGGGGAGGAGTTCGCGACGAGGTCGTGCGCCCAGCCCCGTTTCCCGAGGTCGACGAGGCCCTGCCGGCAACTGATTTCCTGGCGGATCCTGAGCGCGATGTCGCCCGGGCAGTGCCGACGCCGGGCGAGTTCCTCCACTGTCCTGTTCTCCAGGCCGGTGAAGTGGTCGAGATAGTCGCCAAGCTGGACGTGGGCCGCCCCCGAGGCGTAGCCGGCATCGCGGCGGCCGCTGTACTCCGCGAGCCGGAGCAGGATGTCGAAGCGTTCTGCCAGTTTGGGGTAGTCGCGCCCCAGCCAGGCGGGCGAGTCGGGGAGCTGTCGCGGGTCCCCCTGGTTTCTGGTCAAGACGGTTGCGAGTTCCTTGCGCGCCTCGTGGTCGTCATCGATCGGTGCCCACCCGGAGAGGCGGAACTTGGCACCCGGTTCGACCCGCAGGAACTGTCCGGCACAAGCCGACAGGAGGTTGTCGGCCCCGAACCAGGAGACGAGGACCGGGCGGGCCCGGGCCAGTCTGGCCCGGGCGGTGCGGTCCTTGCCTCTGTTCAGTGCCTCGGACCGCGTCGACAGCAGCGCGTCGACCAGCTCCAGGACGCTCACGGAGTCCATGCCGTAGGTGTTGTTGACGGCGAGCGAGTGACCGAGGAGCAGATACAGCAGCGCCTCGGTCTGGGCCTGGGCTCGGTTGGGATGGTGCTCGCGGTCGTTGGCCGTCGCTCTGGTGGAGTCGAAGGACTCCAGGAAGACCAGGGGCTGGTGCATGCAGTGCCTCCGGGACTATGAGGGTGGTTCGGCCGGGCGGGGCGCGGGAAAGAGCACCGGGTTCGCGTCAGTGGCGAGATAGAGCATGGGTACGGCGGCTGCTCCGGGTTGTCCGGTCAGCACATAGCGGTGCAGGGCGTCGGCGAAGGCCAGATCCACCGCAGCACCCTCCAGGGTCAGCGCCGTGAAGTCCTCGACCAGCGGCTGCACGGTGTGGCTGTACACCTCTGAACGCATGGCGACCACGCACGGGACGCCGAGCTGGACGAGTCGGCGGCCCAGAGTTCCCGACCGGCAGCCGACGATCACCACCAGACGTGGGCGTGCTCCGGCGATGGTCTCGGCGACCAGCTCGGTGCTCAACGGGGGGAAGCGCCGGGAGAATCGGACACGGTCGGGCTCGCAGTGCGCCCAGAGTTGCAGCAGGTCCACCGGATTCGCCAGGGCGGACTCGAACTGTTCCTGTTGCTCAATGGCGACGGGCTGCGGCTCGGCCAGGCGGACGTTGCTGCGCCGGGTGCGGCGCTGCATCAGGTCGTATGCCTCGTCGACACTTCTCAGCAGGTCACTGCCGCCGGGGCCGCTGTGGTCGGTACCCCGGACCACCAACATGGTGGGCCGACGGGGCTGGCCCGGACTGTTCGTGGGACTCCTTTGCGGGCGGACGGTGCGCACGATCGTCACCGGCGGGCGGTTGAACCATCCCAAGGGGGCGTTCGCCGCGTGCAGGAGTTCCCAGGGCAAGTTGTCGGTCTCGCTGTCAGCGTCCAGCTCGATCCGCACGGGTCGGTCCGGGAACGGGCCCCGGGCGGCGTCCAGTGCGAGATCGAATCCCGCCTGCCACACCCGCTCGCCCACAAGACCGGCGGCGAAGACGACGCGGGAGAGGCTGTCGACGGACTGGGCGGCCCGGGTGTCGATGTCGCCGAACTCGCGCTTGGACAGCTGAAGGTGCGACCCGCTCGGAAGGGCCAGGTCGTAACCGCTGTCGGTGGCCTGGATACGTAGCTGTACGACTCCCTCGCGACCGGCAGCCGGATCCAGTACGTCGTAGCCGACGACCCGGGTATCGGCGGCGGCCACGATGCGCCGGTCCCCGGCCGCCACGCGCTCCGCCTGACCCGCGGCGATAACCGGGGGCCGCGGTCCGGCGGAGTGCAGCACCACTCCCCGGTCGGGGTGGGCGACCGCCAACCGGTCCTCGTCATATCTCGCGGCCGGTCCGGATCCTGCCGGAAGGGTGGTGCTCGGATCCTGGAGGCCCTGGCCGGTCGCAAGTTCCCGCACGGTACCCGAGGGCTCGCGGACGAGCGGGCCGGTGGCCCCGAACCCCAGCAGTCGCGATCCGGCCGTCAGCAGGGCGGCAAAGCCGGGGCCGCCCTCGGATCCCCGGACCAGGATGTTGCCCGCGTCGTCAAGCGCGGCGATCGTACCGTCGGCCGCGAAACAGATGTCGGCCACGGTATTCGGCAGGCGCAGAACGTGTTGGGTGTCCCCGCAGGAGAGCACGACGGTGCTTCCCTCCGCGTGGGCGCGCCGCTCCCCGCAAACTGCCACAGCGGTGCAGAGGGCGGTGCTCAACCGTGTTACAGCGTCAGCCGCCGCGTTCGGAGACCAGAGGAACGCCCCGACGTGACTGGCGACCAGCCAGTCCCTGCCGTGGGGGACCAGGTGGTAGATCCGGCTTCCGGTCAGCCTCAGAGCGGCCTGAGCCGTGGTGGTACCGCGGCCGTCGTACTCGCGCAGGTGTCCGAGAGCGGTTCCCGCGGCGGCCCGGCCGCGTTCATCGGTGGCCACCGCGGTAACGACGTCGCCGCCCATGAGCGCCACCGGTACCCCGCTGGCGGGTAGCTCACTCCCCGTGTGCGACAGGTCCCACTGCACGACTTCCGTTCCCCGAGTGGTGATGAGATACCGGGAGCCGAGAAAGGCGAGGTGCTCGACCATGTCATCCCCCGTCAGCCTGTCCTCGAACGCCTCCTCCCCCGGCTCACCGACGAGGACCCTGTCCCGACTGGCGGAGGCGAGGCGACCGTCGAATGACCACGCAACGGCCCGCGCGCCCAGGTGCGACCAGGCAGGCCCTTCCTCACCCAGGACGCGGACATCTCCGCTGACCGTCGCGACGGCCAGCCGTTCTCCGTCCTCGTCCCATGCGGCCGCGGCCAACCACGCCGTAGCCGGTGCCAGCGTCCGCCAGGCCCCGGCCGCATCGGCACCCGGGTCTCCAAATGTCCATTCCGCTGCCGTGCCGTCACCCCAGACCGCACGGAGCGCCTCGTCTCCGCGGAAGGCCAGCGCCATGACCTGCCCGTCGGTGCTGGCCGACGCGGGCAGCGGAAGCCATCCATCCGTGCCAGGCCGGTACACCAGGACACGCCCCAACTCGTCTCCGCAGCCGATCCAGCCCTGCGAGCCGATCGCGGCGGCTGTGATGGCGGCGCGGCGCTCCAGCGCGGGAGGCGGATGGTCCATGCCGACCGTGGTGAACGAGGAGTGCTGGCCACCGGCGAACATCCAGTCGCCGCGAACGGCCAGTGCCCGCACCGGGCCCGCGTCGAGGCGGGCAAGCGTCGTCAGGCCCTCCTCGGGCGTCCACTGCTGCACTGTCCCGGACTTGGTGCCCAGGACCGTGGCCGCCCGGGTGCCGAGGATCACGCTGACGCTGCCTAAGGCGCGTCCTTCACGGCGGAACCGGCCGTCCCGGGAACGCGAGGACCAGCGCAGGCGCAGAAACGTGTCCCCCCATGCGCACAGCCAGGCCACCGCCCAGCGCTCGACGACGGGCATCCGCCATTCAACGGCGATTTCCAGGACGGCTCGGGCGATGTCCGCCGCCGTCCCGGTGCTGGGCGCGCCCGATCCCTCCACCCGCGCGCGGGCGTGGCGCAAGGCAAGCAGCAGCTCTCTAGCGGCCGAGCTGTGCGGGCCGGACGGTTCCAGTGCGGTGAGGAACTCGTCCACGTCGAAGCGTGCCCCCTGCTGCGTCCAAGGGGTGGGCAGCACATCACCCAGGGTAACTTCCATGTCGTATCCCCCGCTCCCGTGAGGCGGCGCCCGTGATGTGCGCTCCGGCAACGACTGGCTGTGGTGAAGCCCGACCCGTCTGACGGCACAGCAGAGCCGTCAGTTCCTGTCGGCCCGTGAGTGTCGGCCTCCGGTCAGGAGGTCTTGCGCCCACCGAGGAAGCCGGAGCTGGACGGTCGCCCAGGCGAAGCAACCTCGTCGTCTCCTCCGGGTGACCTCTGCGCCTCTTCAGCGGTGGACCTCAGTGCCGTGTGCTCGCGCCCGCCCAGGAAGCCATCGGGGCCGGCGACGACTTCGCGTCCCTCCAGCTTCAGGCTGATCGCCAGGTAGGAGAAGAACCCGACTCCGAGTCCGATCCCGTACGCCGCGAACAGATCTGGCTCGGCGAGCTGGGCGTTCACGACAGCACCGCCCCCGACAGCGGCGACGACCGCCGCCAGATCAGCTATATGGGCTCCGTCTCGGGCCCTGCGCAGAGTGCGGTAGGTGATCCAGCCGACCACCAGCCCGAATACCCCGGCACCAACGAGACTGAGAACACTCATGGACGCACCCCCTCCTACCCCCAGTGCGGCAACGAGCCGCTCCCCACCCACGACTGCCCCCGCATCGGGGCGATTTAGACCCCGTCCTTCCTTACTATCGTCCCACGTTCAGAGCACCTGAAGGATGGTTTCGGGGACCAAGGAGGACCGAATCTTTGTCTTGCGGTGTCGTGGGGGCCGCTCCGCTCCGCTACACACTCGGCGCGGCGAGCGGATTGAGTCTCCCGCACCGCAGGGGTCTGACCAGGCAGGGAAGGCGGCAGGCCGCACCGGACTGCGTCCAGCGCGACTTCACCGCGCAGGAACCCAGCCTCGTCTGGGTCGGTGCCATGACCGAGATCGTCACCGCTAAGAGATAGTCCACGGCGAGCAGCACATCGTCTGGCGTCGCATCGGCACCCACGACATCCTCACCGGACCTTGACCGGCTTCGCGGTATGGCCTGGATCCCTTCCCGGAACTCACGCCAAGCTCACAGTCAGCTCACACCGGCCCCGCCGCGTGGTCTTCGGTGTACGGGATGCTCGTTGTGGTCTTGGCCGGGCCTCGCAGACGATCTTCACGCCTCACGATCTGGAGTTTCCGTGGCCATCAGCATGCCCGCGTGCACCGTCCCGGCCGTCGGTGTCGCCTCGCGCACCGGTACCGACGGAACGAACGCCGACGCCGCCCACGCCTTTCACGCATCGACCGGGGCGGTCGGCGCCGCCGTCATCGACGGGATCAGCCACTCCGACCAGCTCCATGCCCTTGTCCCCGTCCTCGCAATCGCCGCCGCGCGCACGGCGGCGATCAGATGGCCGCTCGCCGGCCTGCTCACCGCCGGTCTGCTGACCTGCGACCCCGGACACGACGGCGCACGTCCGAGCGCCGTCGCCGTCGTCGCCCGAGTCCAGGCCGGCGAACCCACCACGCTGGCCTGGGCCGGTGATGCCCGCGCCTACGGATGGGACCCCCAGCTCCAGCTCCTCACCCGCTACACCACCGACCACACGGTCGCCGCCTACCTCGCCGCCTACGGGATCGAGGAGGACATCGCCGACGAGTTCTCCTCCCAGATCCGAGTCCACCTGACCGACGTCACCCCCGCCACCGCGCATCAAGCCCTCATCCCCTGCGGACACCTAGTACTCCAGCAGGATTTTGATGTCTGACCTGCGGGTTTCGCTGGGCGGCTGGAGTGTAGCGGGCTGCGGTGTGGTCAGGGACGGTCTTCGTCGGACGGTCCATCGATCGTGCGACAGCGCCGCAAGTAGTGGCAGTGGCGGGCGACTGCTTGGCGCTGGCGGCGCCATTTCGACCAGCTCAGCGCGTGGTGTCGTCCTCGGTGGCCACGGAGGTGTGGGGGCCGGGGCCGACAAGCTGCCAGGAGTCGCCGAACCTCCGCCACTGTGAACTCGATTGCCCCTGCTGCCTCATCGGTGCCACCCCCTTTTCCCGGAGCTCGCGCGCCGTGGAGGCCAGGAAGGCGTGGGCGAGCATGGCGAGGGTGATGTGCCGGTACCAGCCGACGTAGCGACGGACTTCGTACTGGTCCAGGCCGCACTCGTTCTTCGCGGCCTGGAAGCACTCCTCGATCGCCCAGCGTGTCCCGGCGATCCGCACCAGCTCCTGAACAGTGGTCTCCAAGGGCGCGTAGGCGAGGTAGTAGGCGATCTCGTCGGGCTTGCGGATGCTGCGGCGGGCCAGTGCCCACCGCATCCGGTGGGGGGCCTCGCCCTGGTAGTCGAACTCCTCGACGGCCGGCAGCCGCACCGCCGCCCAGTGGTAGACGCGAGGACCTTTCGCGCCGTCACCGCACGAGATTTTCTCCCATGCCTCGGCCGGGGCCTGCGCGAACAGGCCGTCGATGCGGGGGCAGCCCACGGTGAACTGGGACTTGGGCACGGCCAGCACGTAGCCGACGCCGGACTGTTCCAGCAGTCGGCGAAAGCGGCTCTCCTGTCCATAGGCGGAGTCCGCGGTGACCCAGGAGATGGGCAGCGGCGAGGCGAGAGACCTCAGCACGATGCGGCGGGCCAGTTCACCCTTGGTGGCGAACTCCCGCTCGTCGGGAACGCGGGCCGCCCGGCAGCGTTCGCGGTCCTCGGTCCAGCTCTTGGGCAGGTAGAGCTCACGGTCGACCAGGGCCCGGCCCAAGGTGGTGGCGTAGGCGGCGAAGACGCCGATCTGGCAGTTCTCGGTGCGGCCGGCGGTTCCGGAGTATTGGCGCTGGACCCCGGCGGATGTGGTGCCCTTCTTGATGAACCCGGTGTCGTCGATGATGAGGACGCCATCGCTCTCGCCGAGCTTGTCAGCGACGTATTCCTGCAGGTCATCGCGGATGTCGTCGGGATTCCACTTCGCTCCGGCGAGTAGGTGCTGCAGACCGTCGGGGGTTGCGTGGCCTGCCTGCTCGGCCAGTTGCCAGCTGTTCTTCCGGGCCACCGGGGCGAGGAGGCCACGTACGTAGTCGCGCATGCGACGGCGTAGTTCCACCCGTCCGAACCGATGGCCAATGGTCACGAAGAGGTCGTCTAGGTCCAGGTTCCACTGCTCGCCAACACGCGCGCTGATCACCTTGGGAAGCTGCCCCGCCACTGCCACTACTTGCGGCGCTGTCGCACGATCGATGGACCGTCCGACGAAGACCGTCCCTGACCACACCGCAGCCCGCTACACTCCAGCCGCCCAGCGAAACCCGCAGGTCAGACATCAAAATCCTGCTGGAGTACTAGGCCGTTTCTTAGGGATCATGGGTCTGTAAAGATTTCGGCATATCTCCGCTGGTCATTGAAGAGGTGGCCGATGAGGGCGGCCGGGTTGTGGTGAGGGCGCGGACTCCGAAGGAGCCTGCGCCCTGCCCGGTGTGCGGGGCGTCGTCGGAACAGGTGCACGGCTACCAGTGGCGCAAGGTGGCCGACGTACCGGTCGACGGCCGGCGGGCGGTGCTCCGCGTACGAGTGCGACGGCTCGTTTGTCCCACATACGGCTGCCGCCACACCTTCCGGGAGCAAGTGCCGGGAGTGCTGGAGCGATACCAGCGGCGCACTACCCGTCTGACCAGGCAGGTCAAGGCAGTGGTGAAGGAGTTAGCGGGCCGGGCGGGCGTGCGTCTGCTGGCAGCACTTGCCATGGACCTCTCCCGTCATACAGCCCTCCGTGCCCTGCTGGGGATCCCTCTCCCGACCAGCCGGATTCCTCGGGTGGTCGGCGTCGACGATTTCGCTCTTCGCCGGCGGCACCGCTATGCCACCGTGGTGATCGACGCCGAGACCCATGAACGGATCGATGTCCTGCCCGACCGCACGGCCGGCACGCTGGAAGCGTGGCTGCGTGCTCATCCGGGCGTTGAGGTCGTGTGCCGTGACGGATCGACGACCTACGCGGAAGCCATCCGCCGGGCCCTGCCGGACGCCGTGCAGGTCAGTGACCGCTGGCATGTGTGGCACAACCTGTGCGAAGCCGCCCTGAGCGAGGTGAAGGCGCACAGCAACTGCTGGGCCACCGTGCTCGACGCACCCTTGTATGACGGCCCCCGCGCGCAGACCACGCTCGAGCGCTGGCATCAAGTCCACGACCTGCTCAACCAGGGCGTGGGCCTCCTCGAATGCGGCCGCCGCCTGCAACTGGCCCTGAACACCGTCAAACGCTATGCCCGGCCCGAGCGGATGCTCCGCGTCCCAAAATACCGGTCCAGCCTCGTCGATCCACACCGCGAGCACCTGCGCAGACGCCGGGCCGAAGACCCCGCCGTCCCCGTCCAGCACCTCTTCGAAGAGATCAAAACCCTCGGCTTCACCGGCTGCCTCAACCTCCTGCACAAGTACATCAACCAAGGCCGTGCGGACGCCGACCGCAGCCACATCTCGCCGCGCAGGCTGGCCCGGATGCTCCTGACCAGGCCCGAGAACCTCCAGGCCGGACATCGCGATCTCCTCGACCAGCTCATCGCCGCCTGCCCCGAGATGACCCACCTGGCCAACTCCGTCCGGACTTTCGCCCCGCTGCTGAAGCCTCAGCCCGAGAACGCCGACGCGCTCGAACTCTGGATCACCCAGGTCCGTACTGCCGACCTGCCGCACCTGCACGCCTTCAGTCGCGGCCTCGAGCGCGACCGCGACGCCGTGATCGCCGCGGTCACACTTCCGTACAGCAACGGCCCGACCGAAGGAATCAACACCAAGACCAAACGGATGGCCCGCCAGATGCACGGACGAGCAGGCTTCACCCTGCTCCGCCACCGCATCCTCCTCGGATAACACAACTCTCCGTTACCACCGGATGTGAGACAGAGCCGTTACTTTTACAGTCCCCCGAAAAGCGCTGAGGACCCGGACAGGCCAACGCCCCCGTACATACGGCGGCCCCGAACCGGAGCGCTGGTCGGGGCCGTGAAGAGGTCGGGCATCAAGCCCAGGAGGTGGTCAGCCGGCGTCGGGGCGCTGCCCCACGAGCTGGGTGAGCAGCTCGATGATCTGGGCCTGGTGTTGCGGTCGATCTTCTGGGCGAGGTTGCCGATCTGCAAGCTGACCGCTGCCAGGCCGGACTTGATGATCCCGAAGCCGTGGTCGGGCTTCTGCGTGACTTCCGGCATTGCGGCCGTCCTGGCTAGGTGGGGTCGAGGGGGTAGATGCCGGTGCCCTCGTACGCCTCGGGGGTCAGGGAGAGGACGGTGACGGGCTCACCGGTCTTGGCGGCCTGCCAGGCGATGGCCGCCGGGTGGGTGACCGCCCAGTCGGTGGCAGTCCAGGAGCCGGCGTCCAGTGCGTGGGCGGTAGTGAAGGGCACGGATTCGGCGAAGCGCAGCCGGGCGGCGTGAGAGCCGGCTCCGGGGGTCGCGCGTTCGGCGGCGAGGACGGACAGCGCCGGGATCAGGACGCGGCCGGTGCCCCGGGAGGATTCGATGTAGAGGCCGGTGAAGAACGGGTCGGCCCAGTAGAGGGCGACCAGGGCGGTGTGGTCGAAGACGGCCGTCAGGCTCACGCGGCGGCGCCGTCCTGATGGGTGCGGATCTTGTCCCAGGCGGACTGCCCGGCCTGCTGGAGGTCCTCGGTGTACTCCAGCCCGAGAGACGGCTCTGGCCGTGAAGACAGCTTCGACGGTCAGCTGTCGAGCAGTCCCAGCTCGCGGCATCGTCAGCGGAATCGCCCAGTGGCACCACCTGCGCCGCCTGCGGCGGAACTCCGCCCGCCAGCCGATCAGCGACGGCCAGGCGAAAGTCGTCCGGCGCGAGGTCGGCACGGCGCTCCGACTCGTTGCCTGGCTGCGCGAACACGACAGCTCGCTCGTCCTGATTACTCAGCTCCACGTCGGCAGCTGGTTCACCATTCCGAGCCGGATGCACGCCTCCCCGAACTTCCAGCGCAGCGGGGCGGCGGACGTCGCGGGGGGCTTGGCGGGCCACCGTGGACCCGCCGAGGGTCTGGAAGCCGCTGTGGGCGAATGTGGCGAGGCAGCGGGTGATCATCCGCGACGTCGTCCGTACGGCCGGAGACGGCGATCAGGGCGCGCTGGGGCAGGCACAACCTCTAGCGCGATGGCCGGACCCCCACTCGCTCTGCCCCGGCTGGTTGCCGGGGCAGAAGCGAGTGGCGGTCCGGGGTTGGGCTCAGTGGGTGCTTGCGCGCCGGCGCCGGCGGAGCACGACGGCTCCGCCCGCGAGGGCGAGTGCCGCGCTGGAACCGCTGGTAAGGAGCAGGGTGGAGGACGGGGCGTCGCCCTGCGTGCGCTGGAGGCTGTAGCCGCTGGAGTAGCCGGTGGTGTCGTAGTTCGAGCCGGGCAGCTTGTCGGCGTAGCGGGCCTTGACCAGTTTCTGGTAGTCGCTGAGTGACACCGATGCCTGGCCGCCGAGTCCTTGCCGGGCCTGGTCGTTGAGGGGCTCGACGGTGGTGAGCTTGAGCTGGTACCAGCCGCGGATCTGCGGCTCGGTGAAGACCAGCGTGCCCAGGGTGGCTTTGCTGGCGTATGTGGCGTCGCTGTCGCCGTCGCGCACGGCTGCCAGGTGCCAGCCGCCGCCCTGGGTGGGGGCGAGCATGACGGTGGCGTTGCGGCCGTTGACGGTGGTGCTGAGCGAGGAGACCAGCTGTGTCAGCTTGATCGCCTCGGTGGGCAGTGGCTTGGCGGTGCCCGCGACGAACCCGGGGGTGATCTCGTTCACTGCCACCGGGTCTTTGATCGTGAAGACCGGGAGACCCTGGCAGGGCTCGGCCGTTTCGGGGATCGTCTGCACCGGCCCGCCGGCGCCGTCGGTGGGCACCGGAGTGCGCAGGAAGCGGCAGACGGTGTTGCGGACCTCGGTGGACTTCACCGCGTTGAGGGCGGCCTGGTAGTCGGGGATGTCGGCCGGGAGAGGGTCCTTGGCGGGAGCTGCGTGCGTCGGGCCGACGACGGACAGCAGCGCGGACGCACTCACTGCGATGACGAGGGACAGACGGGAGGAGCGAGAGGCCGCCCGCTTGCTGGACGTTTTGGTGCCGCTGGTGTCGCGCATGTCGCCTGCCTTAGCGGGAGATACCGATGCGGGAGTGGGTCCACTTGGACGAGCTGTTGCTCACGTAGTCGTTGTAGTTCCACCACGTGTACGTGGTGGTGTCCGGCCACGGGTCTGCCACGGCAATCGTGTTGTTCGACGTGTCGAAGCCGTAGACCACGTTCATGTGGCCGCCCCCGGACGTCCACCCGATGCGGGCACCGATCGGCCGAGCCGCCTTCACGTCGGTGTACACCTGGTTGAACGTGGCCGCGCTGCTCAGGCCGGAGCCGGTGTGGGCCATGCCGAGGCTGCTCCAGCCCTTGGCCATGTCGTCGAGCGTGGCGGGCTGGTTGTTGCAGCCGTAGTACGGCTGGGCTCGGGTGCAGAAGTCCGTCTGTGTGGAGCCGAAGCCCTGGAACTTGGCGATGGTCAGCCCGGAGGCGACCCAGCACCACTGGGTCTTCTCCTGCTTCAGCATGCTGATGGTGTCCTGGCCCGCTTCCGCGTGAGCTGTGCCTCCTGCGGCCGCGAGCGCTCCCAAGGCGGCCAGCGCGATGGCCAACGTCGTGGTCCCGTTCCTGAACCTGCCCATTTTCCTGCCTTCCCCCTGATGGGTACAACGAGATGAGCGGGGCAATCTGGCACGAATATGACAGCGCATCATTTCAGGGGCACATAGTGGACTTGCAGGAAATTACTCCCTACTGATTATTTGTCAGCTAATGATCCGAGTCGGCACTTACTGAACCGTTCTGACTTCTCTGCCGCTCCATGTCGGCCAGGACGCGCTCGCCGGGATCGCAGAGCTCGCGAACATCGCCGCCGCGGCCGACGCGGACGAAGTCGTTCTCGCGTGGGAGACCCACGACGTCGCCACCGCCTGCGAACTGCCCATCGTCGGCCCGGCACCGTGCCTGAACATGGTGCTCGCCACCCAGGCCGGGCACGTCCTGCACCAGTTCCCCTACGCCGAGCAGCTCCTGTCCCGCAGCGCCGAGGGCTGGGCATCGGTCGCCCCCGACTGGAGGCCGGCCCCCGCGCCGCAGCCCGGCGGCGAGCTGGTCCCACCCATCCAGACCGCGGTGAACTTCTCCTTCACTCCGATCGAGCTGGACCACCCCAACCCGTTCGGCGTCACCGTCGTACTGATGGAAGAGGACGGCTACCGCATTAGCCTGACCGAATCGTTCGCCCGCTGATTCCGTGGCCCGCGACTTCGACGACGACGCGCCCCGTCGCATCCAGGACGCGAACGAACTGGTCCTCGCCCGTCAGCGGGGCGCCGACGAACGGATCTACGTGGTGACCACCAACCTCGTCATCGACGCCCAGGAGAAGCTCGCCCGGCGCCGGCGGCTGGACCGCATCTGGCGCGCCGGGGCGGCCGGCTGTCCTTAATGGGGCTGACAGGTTCTATGGCTGGCAGCTGACCAGACGGCTCCCTGACGAGGGGATCAGGCTTAAGGTCCGGCGGGCAGCACGGAGCACGGCCCACGTCTTCGCCGTCCGGTTCACCTCGGTGGCACACGATCAGGGGAGTGCGCTGCAGGCAGCTAGACAGCAAGATGTTGTCATGTCAGATGCAATGTATGGACTGATCGGGGCGTTAGGCGGGTCACTCTCCACCGCCGCTGCCGCTTTTTGGGGCCCGCTGCGGGTACAGCGACAGGCACTGCGGGAACAGCGCGAACAGTCATCGCAGGCTCAGCGCCTGGCGCAGGAGGAGAGAGACAGCGCTCTGCGGGAACTGGAGGCCGCGCGATTACAGGAGCAGCGCACAGCCGCAGTGGCACGCGTTGTTCTGGTTCGTACGTCAACCGCCGCGTGGCACGACCTACTCGACCAGAAGGTGAAGGATATTTCGTACGGGCCTGCTGTGGACTTGGGCGCCTTCGACCAGGCTGTGATGAACCTTCGAGGGGAGGCCCGCACTGCCATCTATCACGCCCTGTACGAGGGGCTCTGGATACCGCAGACGAGTTATGGGTACCCGGCGGGCCAGCCGCTGATCATGGACGCCTTGGATCATGCCACTGAGCTCGTGCGTGAGTCGTTGGTCATGACACCGCCCAGGGGGGACCACTCGATTCAGCCGCACAACCGGGATGCGATACACGCTGCCCTCAGCGCAGTCATGAGCGCTCGCGCTGCATTGTCTCAGGGCTTGCTCCAGCGCATTGAGGCCCTGATGGACGTTACGGTCATCGGTCCCCGCATGTCGCGCGAGTCGACCGATGGCACTGCTCCATCCGAACGAAGACCGCTGGCTTGAAGCGCTCAGGCTGGACCCATCGACGAGGACCCCGGCCTGCCCGAGACGTGGTGGAAAGAGATGGTCGCCGCCTTGGACGCCCTCGCCAACGTCCCGCCGTCGGCTGACCGCGAGGCCGTACGCGAGGAGTACCTGCGCCGCGTCACCGCCGAGTTCACCGGCCACCAAGTCAACGACCTCACCTGGACCACCGCCCACGGCGACCTCCACCAGGGCAATATCACCCGCGGCCCGCACATCCTGGGCTGGGAAGGATGGGGCAGCACTCCGTACGGCTACGCCCGCTGGCTCCCGTGAGTCGTCCCTCGGCCGCTTGCGTCGCATGGGCGCACCTTCTGTGGCCAATGCCAAGAGCAAGGACCGCCCGCATCAGATAGCTGGTCAGTGAGTTCGGCAAAGATTCTCTTCTGCGGATGTCACACTCGGCGTCGCTCGATGCTTTAAGAGTTCCTAACAGAAGCTGTTGATCATGTGACTTTCGGTTCGGATGGTCGTTGGTCTGGCCGTGGGGAAACGTCAGCCGCGGCCGTGGATCGTGTCGGATGAACTGTGGTCGCTCATCGAGCCGTTACTGCCTGAGCCAGCGCCGAAGCAGGTCGAGGGACGCCCTCGGGTGCCGGACCGGCAGGCACTCTGCGGGATCCTGTTCGTGCTGCATACCGGGATCCAGTGGGAGTACCTGCCGCAGGAGCTGGGCTTCGGATCAGGCATGACCTGCTGGCGGCGTCTGGCCGCGTGGAACGACGCCGGTGTCTGGGATCAACTGCACGTGGTGCTGCTGAAGAAGCTGCGGGTCGCGAAGAAGCTGGACTGGTCGCGGGCGGTGATCGACTCCTCCCACGTCAGGGCCGCTCGGCGGGGCCCAAAAGTGGGCCGAGCCCGGTCGACAGAGCACGTCCGGGCAGCAAGCACCACCTCATCGTCGACGGCCAGGGCATCCCACTCGCCGTCTCTCTGACTGGCGGCAACCGCAACGACGTCACCCAGCTGATACCCCTGCTGAAGAAGATCCCCTCGGTCGCCGGCCTGGTCGGACGGCCACGCAAACGACCCGACAGCCTGCTCGGCGACCGCGGCTACGACCACGACAAATACCGCCGTCTCGCCTGGGCGCTGGGCATCAAACCGGTGATCGCCCGCCGCGGCGTCCCGCACGGTTCCGGCCTCGGAGTCCACCGGTGGGTCGTGGAGCGGACCATCGCATGGTTCCACGGCTTCCGCCGGCTACGGATTCGATGGGAACGACGCGACGACATCCACGAAGCCTTCCTCGGTCTCGCCACCTGCCTCATCACCCACCGCCACGTCCAACGCCTTTGTTAGGACCTCTAAGACTCAGATGCAGCGCACAGCGCACTGCACGGTCAAGGGGTGGTCGTGGATCCAACACTGATGACGGTGATCGTGGCGGGGGCGACCTCGCTGCTCGGGCTCATCGCAAGGCTGGCGACTGGGCGGCCCGGGACAGGGCTGAGGTACGCCGCGCTGAGCTTGCCCAGCAGGGCCTTTCGGAACGGGTGAGGTCGCTGCCGCCCGGCAGTCGGCTGTCGGAGAAGTCGTCCGAACGCTCTGTTGAGATTCTGGTTGGTGCCGCTGACAGCGCCGGGGTGGGGCGCTAGTGACCGAGGTGCCAGCCCTGCCCGCGGTGAACGTGGCAATGACTACGCGGTCACGCTTCCTCGAGCCCCAGCAACAGGAGCCGGACGAACTGGAGGCCTTCTACCGAGCTGAGATGCCGAGGATGACGGTCTTCCTTCTCAATCTGGGGGCTAGCGTCTACGAGGCGGCGGACGCCGCGCACGAGGCCTTCCTGACCTTGCTCCCGGATCGATGGAGGGAGATCGAGTACCCCAGGGCGTGGCTCCGGACGGTCGCCTATCGGAAATACTTGCAGCAGGCCACCAGCCGTACCCAGCCGTTGGATCCTGTTCCGGAGCGTCCCGGTGGTACGTGTCCGGTGGACCTAGTCCTGCTCACCGAGCAGGAGACTACAGTCCGGGATGCCCTTGGCCAGTTGTCGCCAGCGGAGCGGGAGGCGATGGCGTGGAAACTCGACGGGTTCACGCATCAGGACGCCGCCCAGGCTCTCGGGAAGGATCCTGCAGCGGTGCGGCAGGCCTATCTGCGGGCACGGAAGAGGCTGGTCAGCATTCTGGAACTGAAGAAGGAGGCGAAGTCCGGTGCGTGATGAATACGAAGACTTCGACGCCGAGACTGAGGACGTGCTCGATGAGCTTCTTGGTCAGTACCAGAACACTCTCCTTTCGTCCGTAAGTTCAGCCCTGGACATGACAGCCGGGTTCCGCCAGGCCACGGCACCGAACACGGTCTCCTGGACGAGATCAGCCCGTGTGGTGCATAACCAGCACATGCTGGCTGTCCGTCCGATGCCGGAGGATTCCCGCTTTGTGTGGGCGAAGGTCCCGAGCGAGGCCTTGCTCGCAGCTCTGGACGCGGTCCACCGCGAGAAGCTGCAGTTGGAGGAGTTCGCGGACGACATCGCGGCGTTTCCCGGGGTCTGCCCCGCGCCGCACACAGTACGTCTGCCACCTGAACTCGCTGTCCAGATGGCCGTCGCGGAGCTGCGGAGGATCAGTGAGCTGCTGGGTACCGGGAACGTAACCAAGCGGACGGCGCCGTTGGAGTTCAACAATGCAGAGAAGATTCTCGGAGACCAGGCCCTCGGCTGGGGCCAGGCTCTCAGTACTGCCGCCGTCGCTGAGCGACGCCGGATGTACCGTGAGTCGTGGCTGTCAACAAGCTTCATGGCCAGGCTCGACAGCTTGCTGCTTCTCCGAGAGAAGATCATCAAGCTCTTCGAGGATGCTCCGCAAGGCGCGTTCCAGCTCAGCTGACCCGCCGACAGTGCTGCATACGATGTCGGCAACGCGGTACGGGACACTGACCTGCCGCAGGCGGCCACCGCGTGCTGGGGCGGGAGGCTCGAAACCCCGCGTCTGCGGATACGGGTGATGGCGGAACCCGGGCAGCTGCACCGCTCTGCGGGGATGCGATGGGCGGGCACCGTCGTGTGGCCCACCGAACGCGGAGCGCGCATCGCGAGTACCGGCCTGTCGGCACCCTCCCGCCCGGGCGAGCGGCTGCTGCACCGCCTGGCCCTCGCCGACGTCGGCCTCGCCCTGGAGGCGGCAGGGCGAACGATACTCACCTAGGGCCTGTGTGATGTCGTGATCAGCTTCTGAGTTCTTCCCTCTTCGTGGGGTGGAATCCGGTAGGACTGTGGTCGTGACGCGTAGGCAACTCACCAATGCTCAGTGGAAGTTCATCGAGCCGTACCTGCCGATCGGTAGGTACGGCCCGTACCCGGAGCGGTTGCGGGAGCAGTTCGAGGGTGTGATCTGGCGGTTCCGCTCCAGTGCCCAGTGGCGGGAGATGCCTGCCGAGTTCGGCCCCTGGGCCACCGTCTACGGACGCTTCCGCGTCTGGCGGGACGCCGGTGTCTTCACTGCCCTGCTGGAAGGCCTGATCGCTGAGGGTGCCCGCGTGGGAAGAACAGACTTGTCGCTGGTCAGCGTGGACTCCACCACGGTCCGTGCCCACCAAGACTCCGCAGGAATGCGCGTCAGCAAGCACCTCATGGAGGCCCTGGAAGAAGCCGTGCAGGAGCAGGAGGCAGCCCGGCAAAAAGGGGCGGACCGGAGGAACAGAACGGACAGGCCGAGCGTCGGGCCATCCGGCGCAGACGTAAGCTCCGCCTGAAGGAAGCCCTGCTCGGAAGGTCCAGGGGCGGACTGACCAGCAAGATTCATCTCGCTGCGGACCGCAGGTGCCGTCCGCTCGCGCTGGTCCTGACCGCCGGGCAGGCCGGGGACAGCCCGCAGTTCATCCCCGTGCTCGCCAAGGTTAGAGTTCGCCTGCCCGTCGGCCGCCCCCGCACGACGCCCGGCGCGGTCGCCGCAGACAAGGCCTACTCGTCCCGCGGCAACCGCGCCTACCTGCGCAAACGCGGAATCAAGGCCGTCATCCCGGAAAAGCGGGACCAAGCCGCCAACCGGAAGAAGAAGGGCGCCCGAGGCGGCCGCCCCGTCAGCCACGACGCCGACCTCTACAAGGAACGGAACACCGTCGAACGCCTGATCAACAAACTGAAAGCCTGGCGAGGCATCGCCACCCGATACGACAAGACCCCGGACAGCTACCTCGCCGGCCTCCACCTCCGCGCCGCAATGATCTGGATCGACGACCTCCTGAAGACCGCCGAATGATCACGACATCACACAGACCCTAGCGCGAGGCCCGCTCCGCCGAGGCGGTGCCCGGGCGACCGGCGGAACTCCTCGCGGTCCCGGCCTGTGCCCAGGCGGTGCACTGGCCGGACCTGGTCCTGGTGCCGCCCGGTGGCCCCGTGGTCGCTGTCGAGGTGGAGCTCACCCCCAAGTCCCGGGGCGAGCTGCGGGCGATCCTCCGCGCCTACCAGCGGGCCCGGCGCCGGGTCGTCTACCTCGGCGCCGCCCCGGTCGTGCGTCAGCTGCAGGGACGCCCCGGCTCGGACGGGCAGTGGGTCGACGGCGTGGCCCAGGAGGCCGGGCTGCTCCCGCGCGGAGAGCCCGACCCGGGAGCCGGCGGACTCCTGCGCGTACGGCCGCTCGTCCTCACCGACCCGGACGTCGCCCGGCAGGTCGGGCGTCACGCCACCCGCCGTTGACCTGTCCGCTGGGGGCGGCGCCTGCCAGGACAACATGGGTTCCTCAAAAGGGAGTTGAGCGCTTCCCCAGATCACAAAATGACAGTGATCTGCGTCACATGGGTATCGGGAGGGGCTGGCAGGCGAGCGCGCGGCGGTAGCCCGCGCAACGTGGCGCCGGGGTCATCCCCGCGGCACCGGGGCGCAGGCAGAGGTAGCGGTGTTCGGCGGCCTGGCGGCTGGCGACCCCGAGCGGCCCGGCGAGCTCGGCCCAACTCGTGCCCTGGCCGCGGGCCGTCTGGACCAGCCGCTGAGCTGCTCGCGGACCTCGTGGAGCATCAGCAGCGCGGCCAGGGCGTGCTGCGGGCCGGCAGCCTTGGTCGTCGGGGCGCTGATGGAAGGCCGATACGCGTTCTCGACCGCCTGGCGGATGGTCTCCAGCGCAGCGACGGCCTCGACGGCGCGGACTGGCGGGGCCGCCGGTGCGCTGTACGACGGCCTGTCCGCTGAATGGGTGCCCCTAGGCACGACCCGCTCCAAGGCTCAGATCCTGCTCCTGGGCGCGCAGGACGGGTCACGGCACACGACGGTGTCCGCCTCGTTCGCGAGCATTTGTGCCCGGGGGGAGGTGAAGTCGTCCGCTCCGCGCTTCGCAGAGCCTGGCCGCGAGCGTTGGCGTTAAGGGCAGCTCTCGCCGAACTTGACGACGCCGACCGAGATCTTCTCCGTGACAGGTATGGCCTTGTTCTTGGGGTCCTGATCGCAGATCTTCCAGTTCGTCAGGAGCAGTACCGTGCGTCCCTGGCCGCTGACGTCGTGGAACGAGGTGGCCTTGTAGCCGTCGGCAAACCCTGCCGTCTTGAGGGCCTCCACGAGGAGATCGCCCGACTTGCCGGTCATATCCGGGACTTCCGCCGTTTGCGGTGCAGCTTCCGGCGTCGGCGACGCTTCGGGTGCCTTAGCCGCTACCGGCGGGGGCGCGGTGACCGTGAGAGTCGCGGTGACGGTGACCGTGACGGTGGGGGCGGGCTTCGCCTCGGGGGGCTTTGCCTCGGAGGGCGACACAACCGCGGCGATCATCGTGACTATGAGGAAGAGGGCGACCATGCCTCCGCAGCCGAGAACGGTCTTGTGCTTGGCGTTGAGCTGACCGGCGGGCTTGTCGGCGCCGCCTTCCGACTGCGCAGGGAGGGGAAAGCCGACCGCCGGGGCTTGGGGGACGGGAGCGCCGTCCGGCTGCTGGGGGGTGCCGGGGGCAGGGGTGGGCATGGTCATCCATTGCTCCTGTGGAAAGAGATGAGGGGAGCCCCAACTTGGTGCGGTGAAGTGGGGTTCTCACACTGACGCCGGGAGCTGGCGGCGTTCAACATACAGGTTGAACGTCGAACAACACCAGAGGGTGCGACCGGCGCAGATGAACGCAGCGCAGGGCTACTGACCTGCGACGTCGGTGCCTGCCGGGCAGTTGCCGGCCGCATCCTTCCACGGAGACTGCGGTGGCCAGCATCACCACAGTCGGCCGAGGGACACCGCTGGTCGGCACGGTTGCAGAGGGGCCTCTCCTGCTGGCGCGAGGCGACCGCTGGCTTCGCCTGCGTGGTCAAACCACCACCACTACTGCCCCAAGGAACTTGGGTGGCGCGGTGATGTTCCGGCAGCTGCTCCCGGGTGGCGCTGATGCTGCCGGCCCGGCACTCGTGTGCGGCCGCACGGTGCGGAGGCCCGGCGGCCTCCGTGCCTCAGGCCTGCTCGTGGGTGTGTCGAGACTTTGGTGATGGCGGCGCCATTGGCTGGGACTGACTACGACCACCTGTGTCCGCTGCGCCGCCGAACCGCGGCGGCCGCCGCGTCCCGCCTGACGCCGACCGGCGTTCCGGTGCACCGGCGGATTGCGCGGGCTCGACGGCAGCAGCACACCGGCCGCTGCCCGTGGACGTACTCCGGCCGGCTCCTCCGCTCCCCCACCCTGCCCGCGAACGTGCCCACGGTGGCCGGCCCCGCCGAGCGCACCGCGTACGCCGAGCAGCTGCGCAAGAAGGTGTCCGAGGCCCTCCACCCCCACATCGTGTCGGAGTTCGCCGCCTGTCTGGACGCCCGCGATCCCGGCCGCCCGGCCCCTTCTCTCCCGTACATCGGGACGTCCCCGCCGACCCCGGCCTGGTCCTGGCCCTCACGACCGCCCGGGCCGCGCTGGAGGGCGCCGACGAGGCCGTCGTGCTGCGCGCCGCCGAACACGAATGGGAGCTCCACCCGTCCGTGCGCCCCGTGCTGGAGGCCCTGGTCTCCGGCGCCCGCCTCACCTTCGGAGAGCTGGCGGCGCCGATGCAGGACGGCGCTGTCGATCGGTTCCGGCTGCTCGTCGGCGAGCTCCTCCAGATCGGGAACGCCTGCTGGCTGAGCTTGCGCATCAGGGCGTTCTGTCGCTCCACTGCCTGTGCGATGCCCGGGTCCACCCGGGACGACGGCGCGGCCCGGCGGTGCGCCTCGATCGCACGGCGATAGCCCTCCGGCGGCATCCGGCGCTCCACTGGCAGGACCGGCATGGTTGGCTGCGAGGCCGATTCGGCGGCCGCTGTGGCGGCGTTGACCTTCACAGCCGTCGGCGCCAGGATGTGCAGGGTGCGGACGTCTGCGCCGGGCCCGTCTCGTTGGCGGCCTCGATCAGCTTCGGTGCGCTCCAGCGCAGCTTCGTGCCGACCGCAGGGGCGTCGGGGACGACGTCCAGGCGGCCGGTGTCCACGTCGAACGCCACGCCTTGGACGCGCCCGACGAGATCAGGCACGGCCGCGGCGAGGATGGTGTCGAAGCGGGCGAGGACGCTTCCGCCGGCGGCCGGGGCGACCATCCCTCGCTCGGTCACATCATCCGGCTGATCGCGCTGCCCAGCCCGAGCGGCTCGCGGCCGCCACGGCCTACCACGGCGGTGGTACGCCGCTTCGGCTTCTTGCTGGTGGCGCCGTTCTTCCTCGCCGCCTCCCGGGCCGCGACCAGGGCCTGGCGCGCGAGATCCACGCCGCTCAGCTCGGTGGCCATGCGATCACCGCCCCGGCGGCGGCGCCGTCCAGCGGGCGGGCGGCGAGCTCAGGCAGCCGGTCTGTCCACGGCGCGGCCGCGGCCTGCTCCGCCCGGGCGGCGGCCTGCTCGCGCAACCACTCCACCCGCGCCGCCAGCAGGAACTGCGCGGTGCGCTCCCTCGCCGCGTCGGCGGCCTTCGTCGCCGCGGCGAGGGCGTCCGCGCCGTTCGGGTTGTGTCGGAACCAGCGCCGTCCCTGCTCGGTCCGGTACGCCCGCCGGGCCTCGGCCTCGGCCTCGGCCTCATCGCTCCGACCCAGCATCGCCAGGGCGCGGCGGCGATACGCCGGGACCGCCTCCTGCACGGCCTGGAGCGCGCCGAACGCCAGCACGGACGCCGTGCCCAGCGGATCAGCGTCCACCTCACCCGACTCCGCCGACCCCAGGAAGTCGTCCTGCACCTTCCGGACTGCCGCCTGCAGTGTTGCCCGGACGTGGACGAGAACTGCGGCGACGGCCCCCGAGTCGTCCAGGTCGGCGGACCAGGCGGCCGCAACGAGCCCGGCCTCCACCGTCAGGGCCCCCGTCTGGCGCCGGTACCCGCACACCTCGCACAGCCCACCCGCCTGCTCCTGGCCGCAGTCCTCGCACGGCAGGACCTGGAGCGCGACCGCCGCGGCCTGGCGCTCTACCTCAGCCAGGGCCGCCGCCTCTGCACGGGCAGCTGGGCGGTGAGCGCCATGGCGACCGCGGGCTTGGAGGGCGGCGTCCGGTGCTGCATCCACGTTCGGGGGTGCTGGGGCGCCCGACAGCTGTTTACGGACACCTCTGATCGTGATCCTGGCTGCGGCGCGGGAGCCGCCACATATGATCCAAACCAGGGGAACAGGGGAGGATGAGCATGTCAGGAGACGCAAACAGCACGGGAACCAGGCTGAACGGCGTGGATGGTGTACCGGCCGGCCCCCTGGCTCAGGGAGGCGGAAGCGTGTTCGGCTCGACGCCGGCGGAGAAGAAGGCTGCGGCGAACACCATCGAGACCGAGCTGGAGCCCAACACGAAGAAGGCCGCGGACGGGGCGAAGGAGAACACGAGCGCAGCAGCAAGGACCCTTGACGGCTGGGAGACGGCTTCCGGCCTGAAGAAGGTAACGGAGACCTGGGACCAGCAGGTGAAGATGTTAATGGGACGCGTGAGCGCCGAAAAGACCTCCCTGCGTGGCACCTCGGGCTTGTTCGTACAGAACGACGTACGGACGGGTGACGAACTCCGCGCGCTGGGCCCGAAATCCAAGCTCGAAGGACTGTAGGGGGGATCGGGCGCGTGTTGACATACCAGGAAGTCATGACGACCGATCTCGGCGTCCTGACGACAGCTGCCGAACAGTGGCAATCCATGGCCGCTGATCTGTCGAAGGTAGAGGAGCGTTACGGGGAGACGGTCCAGAAGATCACCCTGGGCCAGAACTGGCTCGGGTTCAGCGTGGAAGCGGCGCAGACGAAGTTCGCGACGACTCGGCGTGAGTACAAGTCCGCGCAGACCGAGGCGAAGGCGGTAGCCAAGCTTCTGAGGGATGCGCACACCGGTTTCGCGGACCTGAAGAAGAAGGTCGAATCGGCGCGGGACGACGCCGTGGCCGCGGGCATGGCGGTCTCGGCAGCGGGACGCGCGACCTTCGACTTCACGCGGGTCCAGGACCCGGCGCAGGAACGGACACTGCGGCGCGACCCGGACCTGAAGAGCGTGGAGGAGTCCTGGACCGCGCACATCGCCGCGGCGGTGAGGGCCATGGACGAGTTCGACAAGGCCGTCAAGCAGGCACTCGAAGCCGTGGTCGTGGACGGGAACATCCTCGACGGCACCATCGGGGGGTTCAACGCCTCGGCCAGTCCCGTCATCCCGCCTACGGGGTCGGCGCGGAGTGAGCAGAAGTTTACCGACGCCGAGAAGTGGATCTTCGAGGAGATGAAGCGGAACGCGAAGTCGGACACAGTCGGGCATATACGGTCCCTGCTGGACGAACCCGAGTGGTACGAATTCGGGCGCAACTACGGTTCCGATATCAACACGGCGCTGACGATGTGGGGCGTGAAGGTGGCTCCGGGGCAGGACTGGGACCACAAGCCGCAGCTCCAGGAGCGGTACGACCTCCAAACGCTTGACGACTACTACTTCAAGCAGCCTGGAACGAACCGCGAAGTCTTCTACGACATCTATTCCAACGTCCACTACGGATACGTCGGCCGAGCAGCCGGCTTCGACGCGGACACCTTGATCAAGGGCGCCTCACTTGGAGAAACGCTGCTCACCGGGGACGACGACCAAGGCGATCAGATCACGATGCGCGTCGGCATCGACCTGTACGACAAGTACGGCGACAACCTGACCGAGGAACAGCTCCGACAAGGAATCAACGACGCGATGGACCAAATGGAGCAGGCACATCGCAATGGCGAGAACGTCCCGCAGGTCAGGACCCGGAAGTGACGCGGGGGCAGTGGGGCTGTGCGATCGCGCCCGCGGCCGGTCTGGCCACCGGCGTGCTCGGGTCGGTGCTACTGGCAGCCGCCTGGCGGTCGTGCGATGTAGGGGTGAACGGCGCGGCCAACGGGCTCGCGCTGACCTTCTACGGAGCCCTGCTCGCGATCACGGCAGCGGTGTGGTGGGGGGTGCTCATCGGGTATGTAGGACGCTGGAACCTCACGGTCGCCCTCCTGGGCGGCACGGTCGGCGCCGCAGTCATGGTATGGATCTTCGTGGCTCTCCTCCAGGTCCCAAACGGCTACCGTTGCTGACGACGCCCCGACGCGGTGATGTGCCGAGCGCGGCCGCGTTCGGCGACCACGTGGTGAAGACGCCCCACGCGCTGCACAGCCTTGTGCCGGCGGGCAGATCCCTTCTGCGTCCGGGCGAGTGCCTGCTGCGCCTTCTGTAGCCGCTTCATAGCGGTTCGAAGGTGGCGGGGGTTCTCGACGAACGCACTTTCTGGGTTGTGGGAGTTGAGGGGTGCGAGGTCGACTCCCACGGTCCCGGCCGCGGCCTGGCGGCGGGTGGGGGTGGTGGGGAGGCTGGTGGTCACCTTGCACAGAACGGAGGCGTACCAGCGGTGCCCGCCTCGGGAAATCGTGACGGACTGGAAAGAGGCGGGCAGGGCCGGAAAGGATTCACCACCGGCAGCCAGACTCGCGACGACCTCATGGAGGCGCCGGACCGGACGTGACCCAGGCCAAGGACGACGCCCCTCCCACCCTCGTGGCCGCCCGTGAACGCCTCGCGGCCGACCGTGCCGATGCCCTCGCGCGGGCGGCCGCGCTGAGAAGCGGCTTCGATGGAATCGTCGTGGCGAACGCCCTGGCCGCCATTGACGGCAAGCACGCTCACGAGGGAGGCAGCACCGACTTCTGACCCTGATGGCACAGGGCACGCGAGCACCTCGAAGAACTCGACCGCGCACTGGAACGTCTCGAACAGGGACAGCACGGACAGTGCGAAGGCGGCGGAATGATTCCGCCCGAACGCCTGGAGATCCGTCCGGCCGCGCCTCCCCCGGCACCCGGGCAACGTGCGGAAGGCGCAGGGATCGAGCAGCGGCGTGCCGCAGGGCTGCCGTAGAGGCGGCAAGGGACGGATCGACCCCACGGACGTCGATGCTGCGAACGGCAACCAAGCTGTCAAAAGCGACGACTGTCTGGACTCGAAGGTCGTCGAGGATGGATCGGGAACGAACGAGGAGGACAGGCCCCCAGGTTACGTATGGGCTCGTAGTACAGCAGGCTGGCTCGGCCTCGATCCCGAGCGGGCGCACGTCGAGACCGTGCTCTCCAAGGACGGCGGGGAACTCCGGTTTCGTCTGGGGCATGGGTCAACAACCAGCGGAGCAGGGCCGCCCCGCTGTCCGCGGAGCGAGCGGAGCAGTTGTCCGAGGTCGGGATGCGGTGGGCATCGCCGCTGCTCGTGGGGGTACCTGGGTTAGTCTCTCTGGGCGCGGAAGCGGAAGTCAGACGTAGACGGGGGAAAGCGTGTCCTATTCGGAGCGCTGGCAGGAGATATTCGGACCGGCTGACGGCGGGCCCGCGATGAGGCTCGCCTCAGCGGCCCCTGACTCCGGGAGCGGCGGGGGTGGGGCCGGAGACCTCGAGCACAGCCATGGCCCCTGGACCAGCGCCTCCGGCACCGCCGGCGACCTACGCACCAGCACGGAGACCAGCCGCTCTGCGCTCGGCCCTGGCCACGAGGGCATCGAGGCGGGAGCCGCGGGTCTCAGCTCCGTCGCGGCCCTCAAGAGCGTGCTGACGTCCTGGGATGAACGCCTTCAGGCGGTGCGGGACGAGTGCAAGCAGCTCAAGGGGACCTTGCTGACGGTCGCCAAGGAGATGGGTGAGACGGACACCGCCATCGAGACGTCCTTCAAGGGCGTCAACGGCGGCGCCAAGGCTGATGGGCAGCGATGACCGGCACCTTCACCTGGCAGCAGCTGCGCGACCTCAAGACCTCCGAGTTCACGGAAGCGGGAGACAAGTGGCACGAGGTCTCGAACCGCTCGGACTCCGACCGGGCACGGGTTGACAGCGCAATGTCCGCGAAGCTCCGCGAGACCCAGAAGAGCGATTCGGCGGCGGCGGCCCTCGGCAAGCTTCAGCGTCTGAGCCGCAACTTCCAGTACCTGCACACCGAATGCGGGCTCATCCGTACCGCCCTCAACGGGCTTGCCGGCGATCTCGCCGAGCCCCAGACCCAGTTGAAGCAGGCCCTCGCGGATGCCGCCGCCCTGAACTTCACCGTCCACGAGGACGGTTCGGTCAGCTACCCGGCCACCGAGGTCGAGGACCTGACCGGGGCGAAGAAACAGGCCCCGGGCAGCAAGGTCCAGGGCAGCTCCCGCCTCGCGCTGGAACCGCCCGGCCTCGGCGCGCAGGGGCAGTCGCCGCTCTACCCTGGCTACTCGGGCTTCAAGCCACTGAACCCGAACGCGGCCAAGGCACAGGAGGTGGCCGACCGTATCGCCCGGGCCATGCGGTCCGCCCGGGAGATAGATGCCCGGTACGCCAAGACCCTCGGCGGTCTGAAGGCGGAGAAGGGCCTTGATGTCACCGAGGCCACGCTGAAAGACGTCTTCCGGGACACCTCCGACGTCCGTTCCGCCGCCGCCACGTACCTCGGCAAAGGCATCCCACAGGACGAAAACCCCGCCGAGCGAAAGCAGTGGTGGGACGGCCTGACCGATGAACAGCGCCAGGAGTACCTGGAGATCGCACCAGACCTGATCGGCGGCTTGGACGGCATACCGGCGGTCTCCCGCGACGAGGCGAACCGCAACTACCTGCCGGTCCTCATCGACAACTTGGCGCACCGGGGCGGCGATGACGCGAAGACCAAGCTCGATGCCCTCCGCATGATCCAGGACAAGCTGCACGAGCCGAGTCGCCCGCCCATGTTCCTCCTGGGCATCGGAGACGAGGGCAACGGACGCGCGATCGTCTCCTATGGCAACCCCGACACCTCCAAGAACGTCTCGGCCTACGTCCCCGGTCTCAGTACCAAGCTCAACGACGAGTTCGTCACGGGCACGATGAAGCGGGCCCAGGACACCGCCATCGGCGCCCGGCGCGTGGACCCGTCCAGTGCCTCGATCGTCTGGTTGGGCTACGACGCCCCGCAGAACGTGGACGTGATGTCGAAGGGCGATGCGCAGCGGGGCGCCCCGGTCTACAACGAGTTCATGGCGGGCATCTCGGCGACGAACGAGAACAAGGACCCGCACGTGACGGCGATCGGGCATTCCTACGGCTCGCTCACCGTGGGCACGGCCGCCAAGCAGTCCGGCGGGATCCCTGGCGTGGACGACGTGATCCTGCTCGGCAGCCCCGGCGTGGACGCGCAGAAGGCGACGGAGCTCGGCGTGGGCAAGGATCATGTGTTCGTCGGCGCAGCCGACAACGACCCGGTCACCCACCTGCCCTCGAAGAGCGAGGCGGCACTCGGCTGGGTGCTGGGAGGCCCGGTGGGGGTCCGGGTCGGACGCGACCTCTTCGACATCGGCAACGACGACGTGTACTTCGGCAAGGACCCCGCGAGCAAGGCCTTCGGGGCACAGCGCTTCTTGGTCGACGACGGGCCCAGGATGATATTCGACGGCGGAGGGTTCGACGCCCACTCCCAATACTTCACTCCGGAGAAGGACCAAACCTCGGCGAACAACATCGCCAAGATCGTCGCCGGACATCCTGAGAGCATCGTGAGGGAGAAGCACCGATGAAGCGCACCACACGGACCATTCGCCTGGCCTGTGCGATGGCCGTGGCCGGCGCGTTGCTCGCCGGGTGCGGGCTGTTGGGCGACACCAAGAACGGGAAAGAGGCAGTTGCAGGCATGGACATGCAGGGAGCGGCGGAGCGCGGCGATGCGATGTTCTACGCGACGGTCGGGGCGATCAAGCCGGAGATCGAATGGGTCCACGCCACGACGACGACCGGCAGCTGCGACGTAACCCGCTACTGGACCGTGATGACGGTCGTCTCCGAGCAGCGCCGCGGCAACTTCCTCGGTGTGGTCGAGAACTTCTGGAAGGCGAGCGGCTACCGGATCAAGACAGTGAATCCGGACAAGGACATGCCGGAGATCGTCGCCACCTCCCCGGACGGCTTCGGCATCATGGTCATGTTCGGTCACGCTGGGCAGGCCTTCTTCGAAGTCACCAGCCCCTGCGTGCACGAGTCGAAGGTGGCCGCGCCCACGAAGGTGGCGAACGGCCGCACCTACGAAGGCGACATCCCCACCCCCAACGTCCGCTCCGACTTCTGGTCCGCCGATACCCCGGTACCGGGCCCCACCCCCTCGTCCTGACCTCAGATGCGGCGCAGGGCCCAACGCCGCCAGCCGCAGGCTTACCCGCGGCGGAAGCGCGACCGCCAGCCGCGGGCGTTTCTCAGCGGTCGCTGCGGCCTCCGCCTCCGAGCGGTCGCGCTCGGCCTGGTCCGCTGCCGCGACCGCCCTCTCCTCGCACGTCTCGCTCGTCTCGCACAGCGTCGGGTGCCACCGGTTGCCCGGCTCCCGGCTGGCTGCGGCGTTCGACCATCGGTCGTTGTCGAACTTCGTCCCGCAGCCGGCGCAGACGGGGCGGGCGGCCTCACGCTCGGCTCTCTTCTGCTCGCCCGGAATGGGCCTTCGGTGACGAGGCCGGCGCGCAGACCGACCTCGCCCTCGCCCGCATCGCCCGAGGAGAAATCGAGGGCGCCATCGAGGCGGTGCAGCCTGTGCTCGACCTCCCCATCGAGCAGCGAAACTTCGGCATCACCAGCAGCGCCCAGAGGGTCCACGCCGCACTACAGGCCGAAGGTCGGCGATGCCGGGGCACGGCAGCCCGCCTGCGCGAGGAGATCGAAGCCTTCACGGCCACCCCGACGTCGGTCCTCGTCCGATGATCCCGCCGTTAGGCTCCGAAGGCATGACCCCAGTCCACCTGGCCGGCCCCCGCCTGGCGCTGCGCGAAGTCGAACCCGAGGACACCACTGCCCTCCTGGCCATCTATGGGGACCCCGAGGCCACCCAGCACCTCAGCTTCGAGCCCCGCACCCGCGACCAGGCCCAGGGGATCGTCGACCGGTCCATCACCTCTGCGAAGGACACCCCGCGAACCGAGTACTGCCTTGCCATCACCCGGCTCGGTGAACACCAGCTGATCGGCTACGCGCGCCTGGCGACCGAACCGCAGCAGGCGGCCACCATCGGCTTCGCCTTGAATCCGGAGGAGTGGGGCAAGGGCCTCGGCACGGAGACCGTCCACCTGCTCTGTGCGCTCGGCTTCAAGGTCCTGGGCCTGCACCGCATCTGGGCTGCACGCTCGCCACTCAACGAGGCATCCGCGCGCACGCTTCTGCGAGCGGGCATGACCGAGGACGGGCGGATCCGCGATCACGTCTTCGTTCACGGAGCCTGGCGAGACTCGATCCTGGGGCACGAGTGGACACCAATCGACGCCCTGGAGGCGGGAACCGTTGACGGAGTTCCGGAGGGCTTGGCCGCCCCTGACGCTGACAGTGGACAGGAGGCGTGAGCTGGTGCTGCCTGGGTTGGGTCTTCCGTGCGAACCGGTGATCCCCGGCATCGCTCAGTTCGCGCGCGGCGGCCTGCCGATCCCGGCGACCACCGACGACGGCAACCACTGGGTCGACGGCACTTGCTGGCTGTACTGCGGACGGCGCCGGACCCGCGTTCTGTGGATCGGCCCGGTCAGCGTCGCTGGAGGCCAGGCGCCGATGTACGCCTGCGGCCCCTGCATCGAGGAGCTCCAAGAACGAGTCTGGGACTCCTATCAGCTCCGCGACAGCCCAGGCCAGCCTGGGCAACGACCAGAGTGCGGCCGGGATGGCAGGTCAGTTGCCGGAAACTGAGGTCGTCACCGACGCAGCCGGGCGTGACCGGGCCCGGTGAGGCACAGCGCCTCTGGGGGCCAACGCGTTTCGGTGTTGCCCCCAGAGGGCGCTATGGGGTCAAGCGCGTGGAGCTCACGGGAGATCGCGCTGCTCCCATACCGCTGCCATTTCCGTTAGGGCAGTCATCGCGTGGGCGATGGTTTCGCGGGTGACGGGGCGGCCCGGAGACTGGTACCGAGGGTCGAACTGGGCGAAGGCCCTGGAGCCCCGTGTCTGTGCCGAGTTGAGCCCGATCCAGGCCTGGCAAGAGCATGCGGCCCGCGTGAAGGAAGACAAGCGGCGGGCGGACGAGGTACCACCGCCTGGTCAGGAAGGTCGACGGGGAGAGGGAGCTCAGATTCAAGGCGGCTTCTGTTGTCATCGACGTCCCCGAGGAGCAGCAGCGCTTCATTGCCGAGCTGAAGCGTTTGATCGAGGAGACCGGGCTGGAAGACGAAGCATGGCTCGTCTTCGGGCGCATGACTCTTGCCGTGAACAGGTATTTGTCAGGCCAGGTGATCCCCATGGACGGGTCTTGCTACGACCTGGCCTTCCGCCTCGCCCGCTTCCTCCCCGCGGGAACTGATGCTCAGGAAGTCGGTGAGCGCCTGATCCGGGCAGTCAATGACGCCAAGGCGGGGCGTGTGAGGGAACGCCATCTTGCCCGCTTGGCCCGCGGCTCTGGCTAGAGAGGCAGCGCCCGCAGAGTGACTCCGCCGTTTCATATACAGCTCGCGAAGGGTTCACGCGATCCCGGTCAGACGGTCACCGTCTGACCGGGATCGCGGGCATGCTGCGGAGACCGCAGGCGTGGAGGCAGGCTCCTGCGATCTCGCAACATGTGCCAGGCGGGTGCCGTCGGGCCCGGGTGAGAGCTCGTCGGCGCTCATCGGAGGCTCGCCGAGGAGCGCCGGCTCGGTGAGCTGGGCCAGGACCGCGTCTCTCGCGCGCATCGGGCGGTCCGCACTCGCCACCAGAGTCACGATCCGCGGCTGACAGATCCCTTGGGCTGCCTCGCAGGCCGGCCCTGCTCCCCCTGCTGCGGGCCGGCGGACGCGCCGGCGGGTGACGGCCGCTCGCCGTTTCCGGAGGCGGCATCGGCCGGCGGCTCACCGGCTACCGCTCCAGCCTCGAGGAGATCTGTGAGCGTGCGGCGCATGATGGCCAGAGCGGCCGCATGCTCCTTCAGAACGACCAGTCGCTCCCGGATCGGTGAGGTCTCTCAGCGTCAGAACCCGGCCCCACACGAACGAAACAGCGAGGGCAACCAACAGCGTCGAGGAATCCGCCGGGCCTTTCGTTCGTCGACAGCGCCCGTCCGTCCCAAATGCGAGCGAGCCGCTGCTCCATGGACCGCCCGGTCGCACTGCGCGCCGTGCAGGGGCGGCCGACTGCGGTGCCCGGCACGGAGCGGAAGCCCGGCATTCTCAGATGAGGGAGCGAAGGGCCTCACGGATGGGGAGGTCTCCGGAGGTGACCTCCAGCATGCGGTCGTGCGTGGTGGTGGCATCCAGGCACTCGACGGCGACTGCCGCGAGGTCGGCGCGGGTGAGGGAGCCCTCCGGGACCCGTTCGCCGACGGTGACCAGGCCCGCGGCCGGGCCGTCCGTGAGCCAGGGTGGACGGACGACGGTCCACGCCATCCCCGAGGCGGCGAGGTGGGTGTCCGCGGCGTGCTTGGCCTGGCCGATGGCGCGCAGGTAGACGGGTACCCGGCCGCTCTCCCCGCTGCCCATCATCGATACCTGGATCCAGCGTTTCACGCCGAGGGCCGCGGCGGCGTCGATGGCGGCGATGACACCTGCCCGGTCGACCAGGTCCGCCTGCTTCTTCATCATGCTGCTCGTGGCGGCGGCGTTGATGACGGCGTCGGTCCCGGCGAAGACCGCTGCGAAGCGGTCCGGGTCGGACGAGGTAAGATCGAAGGTCACCAGGTCGGCGTTGAGCCCCGCGGCGTTCTTCGACTTGCGGACGGCGGCGCGTACGGAGTGCCCTTGGGCAAGGAGCCGTTCGACCACGATGCGCCCGGTGCGGCCCGTGGCGCCGAGGACGGTGATGTACATGTGTGCTGCTTTCGGCAGAGAGGTCGGAGGTCAGACGTCAGAGGTTGACGACGGCCATGCGGGGAGGGTCGTAGCGCTCGCCGACGACGGCCCCGGCCGGGATCGATTCCTCGATCAGTTCGAGATGGTCGCCGGTGAGGGACAGATCGGCGGCGGAGAGGTTCTCGTGCAGGTACGTGCGCCGCTTGGTCCCAGGGATGGGGACGATGTCGGCCGCCCTGTTGAGCAGCCAGGCGAGTGCGAGCTGGGCAGGGGTGGCCCCGAGTACCACCGCCAGGCCGCGCAGACGGTCCACCAGCGCGAGGTTGGTGGCGAGGCTGCTCTCCTGGAAGCGAGGGGCGAAGCGGCGTACGTCGTCGGCGGGGAACTGGTCCGGGCCGGTGACGGTGCCGGTGAGCAGTCCGCGTCCCATGGGGGCGTAGGCGACGAGTCCGATGCCCAGTTCGCGCAGGGTGGGCAGGAGCTCGGTTTCGATATCCCGGGTGAAGAGCGAGTACTCGTACTGGCCCGCCGTGATCGGGTGTACGGCGTGGGCCCGGCGCACGGTGGAGGGAGCTGCCTCGGAGATTCCCAGGTGCCGGACCTTTCCGGCGGCCACCAGTTCGGACATCGCGCCCCAGGTCTCCTCGATGGGGACTGCGGGGTCAATGCGGTGCTGGTAGTACAGGTCGATGTGGTCGACGCCAAGGCGCTGAAGCGAGGCATTGCAGGCGGCCCGGACGTAGTCGGGCCGACCGTTGATGCCCTTGGCGGTGCCATCCGGTAGGCGTTCGATGCCGAACTTGGTGGCCAGGACCACGTCGTCGCGGCGGCCGGCTATCGCCTGCCCGACGAGGCGTTCATTGTGGAACGGGCCGTACATGTCGGCCGTGTCCAGCATGGTGATGCCGCGATCGAGCGCGTGGTGGATCGTCGCGGTCGACTCGGTGTCGTCTCCCGGGCCATAGTGGTCGCTCATGCCCATGCAGCCGAGGCTGAGGGCTGAGACTTCGAGGCGGTCGGCAAGCCGGCGCTGTTGCATGCTGCTCCGTTCAGTGTTGTCTTCGGTCTCAGGCAAGGCGCACCACGGCACGAGCCATGCCGAGGACCTTGTGGCCCTGGCTCGTCGCCGTGATGTCGACCCGTACGGTGCGCGCCTCGTCGTCGAGCTTCTCCGCGGCAGTGGCCCGCACCTCCATCAGCGCGCCTGTGGCGTCGTCGGGGACGACGACGGGTTTGATGTAGCGCACGGTGTAAGAGACGAGGGCACCTGGATCACCGGCCCAGTCGGTGACGACGCGTGCCGCCTCGGCCATGGTGAACATCCCGTGCGCGATGACGTCGGGCAGGCCCGCTTCGGCCGCGAACCGGGCGTTCCAGTGGATGGGGTTGAAGTCTCCAGAGGCGCCCGCGTAGCGGACGAGCGTGCTGCGCTGCACGTGGAAGGTCTGACGGGGCAGTTCGGTGCCGGCCTCGACGTCCGCGTAGCGGATCTTGGAACGCACGGTCTATCCCTCCTCGTCGGTCGCGCGCGAGACGAGCTTGGTCCAGGCGGTCACCACGTGCTCGCCGGCCCCGTCGTGGACGTCGCCGCGGATCTCCACGACGTCGTTGCCGGCCAGGGTTCTGACCGACTCGACGGTCGAGGTAACCGTGAGGGAGTCCCCGGCCCTCACGGGCCGGGTGTACTCGAACCGCTGCGCGCTGTGGACCACCCGGCTGTAGTCGAAGCCGAGTTCAGGGTCGTCGACGATGCGCCGCACGGCCTTGAAGGTGAGGATGAACGCGAAGGTCGGCGGCCCGATCACGTCGGGGTGGCCGAGCGCCCTCGCCGCCTCCGTGTCGGTGTACACGGGGTGGAGGTCCCCCACAGCCTCGGCGAACTCGCGGATCTTCTCCCGCCCCACTTCGTAGGGTGAGGTGGGCGGATGGCTCCGTCCCTCGAAGCCGAGGTCGAGCGCCATCAGAAGCGGCGCAGGGCGAAGCCATCGCGGGTCTGCGTGCCACCGCTGCCGAAGAGGATGTGGACATTGCTGCTGAGGACGTACGCGCCCGAGGGGGTGAGGGTGACGGTCGTCGGGGCAGCCTCGGGGGAGACGGCCTTGCTCACGATCTGGGCGCTGCGCCAGCCGTCCGGGGAGCGGAGCTTGAACAGGCCGTCGATGCCGTTCGATCGGATGGTGTTGGTGGCCGCGTAGAGGGTGCCGTCCGATCCGAGCGCGATACCGTCGGCGCCGGGGATACGCTCCTTGAGGCTGATCTCGCGGAAGTTCTCAGGGTTGCTCAGGGGGATCCTGAAGAGGGCACCAGAGTCGTATCGGACCACGATGAGCGCGCCCGAGGGGTGGTACACGATGCCGTTGACGCCGACGTTGGGCAGGCCGTTCTCGTAGCCGGCGTCGAGGGCCGGGGCCTGCAGGAAGACGGAGCCGGTGCCGGAGGGGGTCACCTTGTAGATCGTGCCGGTGAACGAGTCGGTGGCGTAGGCGTTGCCCTGGGGGTCGAGGGCCAGGTCGTTGGCGAGGTGCAGGCCTGGCGACTGGCTGAGCTCGACGCGCTTCTCCAGCACACCGGTGGTCAGGTTGAAGATGGCGACGCCGCCGTAGCGTCCTCGGGTCTCGGGGGTGGAGCCGTCGCTGAGGAGCGCGTTCGGGCCGGCGTAGACGTCGCCGTAGGTGGCCAGCAGGCGGTTGCGGGCCGCGTCGACGCGGATCCCGCCGGTGGCGATAAGGCTGGGGTCGCTGACGAGGGTGTGGGGTATGCCGTCGGCGCCGACCACGGAGATCGTGCCGTGGCGCAGGGAGCCGATCAGGAAGGTCTTGCGGGTCGGGTCCCAGGTGAAGCCCTCTGGGTGAATGGCCTCGCCGGGTCCCTGAATCAGGGCGGGCAGTGCGGTGGTGGCCGAGGCGGCGGGTGCGTTCTGCTCGGCGTGCGCGGTGGTGGCGGTGGGCGCCAGCATGACGGCGGCGGTCGCGAGGGCCAGGAGGCCCGGGAGGACGGCCTTGTGGGAGTGACTGGGCATGATGCTCCTCTGAATGAGACCAACAGGGTGCTGTGGGGCTAGGGCTACTAGCCGGACGGTAGTGTCAGTCCTTGATCTCGCAGATCGTGGCGCCCGAGGTGAGGCTCGCGCCGACCTCGGCGGTGAGACCCACGATGGTGCCCGCGCGGTGCGCGTTCAGGGGCTGCTCCATCTTCATGGCCTCCAGGACGACGATCAGGTCGCCCGCGGCCACCTGCTGGCCCTCCTCGACCGCGACCTTGACGATCGTGCCCTGCATCGGCGAGGCGAGCGTGTCGCCCGACGCGGCCGGGCCGGACTTCTTCGCGGCGCGGCGCTTCGGCTTGGCGCCGCCGGCGGCGGCCGTACGGGCCAGGGTCATGCCGAGCGAGGACGGCAGGGAGACTTCGAGGCGCTTGCCGCCGACCTCGACGACGACCGTCTCGCGGCCCGGCTCGTCCTCCGCGTCGTCCACGGCGGGAGCCGCGAACGCCGGGATCTCGTTGACGAACTCGGTCTCGATCCACCGGGTGTGGACCCGGAAGGGGTCCGAGGTGAACGCCGGGTCGACGACGACCGCGCGGTGGAACGGCACGGCGGTGGCCATGCCCTCGATCTCGAACTCGGCCAGCGCGCGGGCCGCGCGCTGCAGGGCCTGCTCGCGGGTGGCGCCCGTGACGATCAGCTTGGCGAGGAGCGAGTCCCACGCCGGGCCGATCACGGAGCCGGACTCGACGCCCGCGTCGAGGCGGACACCCGGACCCGACGGCGGGGCGAACCGGGTGACGGTGCCCGGGGCGGGCAGGAAGCCGCGGCCCGGGTCCTCGCCGTTGATGCGGAACTCGAACGAGTGACCGCGCAGCACGGGGTCCCCGTAGCCGAGCTCCTCGCCGTCGGCGATGCGGAACATCTCGCGGACCAGGTCGATGCCGGTGACCTCTTCGGTGACCGGGTGCTCGACCTGGAGGCGGGTGTTGACCTCCAGGAAGGAGATCGTGCCGTCGGTGCCGACGAGGAACTCGACGGTGCCGGCGCCGACGTAGCCGGCTTCCTTCAGGATCGCCTTCGACGCGGCGTACAGCTCCGCGTTCTGCTCCTCCGTCAGGAACGGCGCGGGAGCCTCCTCCACCAGCTTCTGGTGGCGCCGCTGCAGCGAGCAGTCACGCGTGGAGACGACGACCACGTTGCCGTGGGAGTCGGCCAGGCACTGGGTCTCGACGTGCCGCGGCCTGTCGAGGTAGCGCTCGACGAAGCACTCGCCGCGGCCGAAGGCGGCCACGGCCTCGCGCACGGCGGAGTCGTAGAGCTCGGGCACCTCTTCGAGGGTGCGGGCGACCTTGAGGCCACGGCCGCCACCACCGAAGGCGGCCTTGATCGCGATGGGCAGGCCGTGCTCCTTCGCGAAGGCCACGACCTCCTCCGCACCCGAGACCGGGTCCGGGGTGCCGGCGACCAGCGGGGCGCCGGCGCGCTGCGCGATGTGACGGGCGGCGACCTTGTCACCGAGGTCGCGGATGGCCTGCGGCGGCGGGCCGATCCAGGTCAGGCCCGCGTCGAGGACGGCCTGCGCGAATTCGGCGTTCTCCGACAGGAACCCGTATCCGGGGTGAATGGCGTCGGCACCCGAATCGGCCGCGGCCTGAAGGACCTTCGCGATGTCCAGGTAACTCGCGGCCGGGGTGTCACCGCCCAACGCGAAAGCTTCGTCGGCCGCGCGGACGTGCAGAGCGTCCCGGTCCGGATCGGCGTAGACGGCTACGCTGGCGATCCCGGCGTCCCGGCAGGCCCGGGCAACGCGGACAGCGATTTCGCCACGGTTGGCGATGAGCACCTTGCGCACGATGGCTCCCTCAGCCGGCTTGGGGTAGGCGGGATAGGGTCGACGAGGACCGCTGTGTCCCGTTCTGAATCATTGCGATAGTTTCACCGTCGACCCCGGAGAGAATGACACGCTGCATATGCTGCAAGGCACGGGAAGGGTCGAGTCCGAGTTCTTCCTGCAGTATTCCCCGCAACTTCTGATAGGCCTGCAGGGCGTCTCCTCTGCGGCCGCTCCGGTAGAGCGCGGTGATGAGCTGGCCGTGCAGCCATTCATTGAGGGGGTGCCGGGTGACGAGGCTTTTCAGTTCTGCCGCGAGATGGCCGTGGTGACCGAGCTGCATTTCGGCGCCGATCCGCTGCTGGAGCACGCGCATGTGTACCTCTTCGAGGTGCTGGACGTACTGGGTCAGCACAGGGCCGCACATGACGTCCGTCAGCACTCCCCCGCTCCATAGGTCCAGCGCGCGGGCGAGCACGCGCGCGCCCTCTTCCAGTTCACCGGCGTTGAGCAGTGCTTCTCCCTCTCGGGCGAACCGGCGGAAGGTCTCCGCGTCGACCTGATCCGGGGCTGCCCGTAGTACGTAGCCGGCGGACCAGGTGTGGAGGAGTCCCGGAAGGGCGGTGCCCCCACCTTCCTCCCTGAGAATCTTCCGCAGGTGATAGACATGGGTGCGGAGCGTCGAGAGGGCGGTTTTGGGAGGCTCCTTGCTCCAAAGCTCATCGACGAGAGATTCATGGGAGACCACCGTTCCGGGATGCAGGACCAGAAGTGAAAGCAACTGTCGGACTTTCGGGCCCCGCGGTACGGCAATCTCCCGGCCATCGCGTTTTATCGCGAGTGGTCCGAGAACGTTGAATTGAAGCATTATTCCCCCAGGTGAACCGACTATCCTCCAGATACTTGGACAACACTTCCACGCCTTGCGGCTTGATGACAAGAAAATGACTCGAAGGTTGATTCAACCCGATCGAACGATGTAGACATGATGGATGGAATTCTTCATTCCGTCCCGGTGGCGGATATCACGGCGACCGATGCCAGGACGTATTTCCCGGGCAGAAGCTGAAACCAGCCATCGATCCGACGGTTTTCCTGGAGGAGTTCCGGGGCGAGCCGAATGTCCAGCCGGTCTCCTTCCAGCCCTATCTCCACGTCATGGAAGACGGGTGGCCGGGTGCTGATCCCGTGCAGGGCTTTGTAGATGGCTTCCTTGGCGGAGAATAGGACGGAGAGGCGGCTTTCGGGCCGGCGTGCCCGAGCGACCCAGGAGCGCTCGCGCATCGTGCAGACCAGCCGGTCGGCGCCGCGTCCGAGCCGGTCCGTGCGCTCCAGGTCGATCCCGACGGCGATCACGTCCGGGTGCGTACTGGCGATGGATGCCCCGATGGGGCCGGTGGCGTGGCTGATGGATCCCTGCGCGCCCGGGGGGAACAGGGGGCGTCGCCCGTCGCGGAGGACCGGGCCCTGGACGTCGAGGAGTTCGAGGGCGCGGCCCGCCGCCGCGCGTCCGGCAACGAAGCCGGGGCGCCGTGCCGACGGCAGGCGGGGCAGGAGCCGGCGCTCCTCTTCGTGCAGTGATGCTGCGGCGCCGGGGGTTGCCGGGAACAGGGCGATCGCGGTATCGGGCAGGGGGAGCTGGACGACGGCGGCGGCGAGGGGTCTCTGCGGGGTGCGCTGCATGGCTTCTCCTGGGTGGGTCCGGTCCGTGGGGCCGGACCGCGGATCGCCCGGTGCGGGCGCACCGGGCGATCGAGCGGTTCCAGTGGCTGGGGCGTGCGGCTGTCAGACCGGCGCCTGCTCCGCCGTGCGCCTGGTGGCGTGTTCGTCGACGGCGGCCGGGGGCTCGTCGGCCGGGCGGTCGGTGAGGATGAGGTGCAGGACGACGGCGCTGACGAGGCAGATCGCCACTGTGGCCCACAGGACGGTCTGGAAGCCGCCGGTGTAGCCCTGACCGAGGAAGTCGGTGAAGGCGTCACGGGAGGCTGTCGGTACCTGGGCGACCGGGCCGTCGAGGTTTCCGCTGGTGACGCTGTCGGTGACACCGCGGGCGTCGAGGTCGGTTCCCTGTGCGAACCGGTCCAGGCCGTCGCTGATGCGGGACTGCACCAGGGAGACCAGGGCTGCGACCATGCCGGCCACGGCGACTGCTTCGGAGGCGAGCCGGATGGTGTTGAACATGCCACTCGCCATGCCGACCTTGGCGGGCGCGACCGTGCTGACGGCCGCACCGTCCATCAGCCCGTAGATGAGGCCGATACCGATGCCGATCAGGAGCAGGGGCCCGGCCAGGCCGAGCAGGCTGATACCCGGGTGGACGAGGGTCAGCCACGCCAGTCCCGCGGCGACCAGGGCGAGGCTGCCGCTGAGAATGGGCCGCATCGAGACGCCGGCTTGGACCAGCCGTCCGGCGACCAGGGGGAAGGCCAGTACCGGGGCGGTGAGCAAGAGCATGGTCAGGCCGGTCGCACTGCTGCTGAGGCCGTTGGCGCCGACGAGGTACGAGGGCAGCAGCACCATCAGGCCGACGAAACCGAAGGAGACGGCCGTGGCCAGAAGGTTGACGGCCATGAAGCGGGGTTCGGCGAAGAGCGAGAGGTCGAACATGGGGTGTTGCTGCCGGCGCTCGACGACGGCGAAGGCGGCTAGGAGGAGCACACACGCACCGAGCAAGCCGAGGACGGCGGTGCTGCCCCAGCCCCACTGCGGACCTTCGATGATGGCGAGGGTGAAGCAGAACAGGGCGAGGGTGAAGGTGACGGTGCCGGCCCAGTCGACGGCATTGGCGTCGGGGTCCTTGGATTCCTGGATGAGCTTGAGGCCGACCATGGACGCGGCGGCGATGGCGAACTGGACCCAGAAGATGGAGCGCCAGCCCAGACCGGAGACGAGGAGACCCGAGGTGGTCGGGCCGAGTGCGAGCCCGGCTCCGATGGTGACGCCGACGAAAGCGAAGGCCTTGGCGCGGGCGGGACCATGGAACATGTTGGCCATGACGGAAACACCGGCGGTCATCATGGCGGCCGCGGCAACGCCGGCGACGCCTCGTGCGACGTTCAGCATCAGGATGTTCGTCGCGAGCGCGCCCATCAGTGCGGAGACTCCGTAGAGGCCCACGCCGAAGGCGAACACTTTCTTGCGGCCGATCCGGTCGGCGGTCGAACCGGCCGCCATCATGAAGCTGGCCGCCGTCACGTTGTAGGCGTTGACGACCCACTGGAGCGGTACGACCCCGGCGTCGAGGTCCCCACCGATCGCGGGGAGCGCGACCGGTGCGCTGCTCAGGCCGTACGGGACGATGAAAACTGCCAGGCATAGGGCGAGGATGGTGAGGCCCGCGCGTGGCGGTGCCTCCGGGATCGGGGTGGCGACGGCGGCCATCGGAGCTCTCCTTGGTCACGGTGGTCGGGAAGGGGCGGCAGGGGTCGCGGGGGATGTGCCCCTGCCGCCCCGATCTGGGGCGGGGCGCCTGATCAGTGGGCGCGCCGCGGGAGCTCCCGGAGGAACTGCGAGAGGGTCTGCAGGAAGCGGTTGTCCTCCCACCGGGCGTACACGACGTCCTGGTGGGTGAGGGCGTTGTCGGCGTGCAGGGACATCTCGGGGATGCGGCTGTTCGCGGTGACGGTCGCGGCGGCCTGGCCGGTGGTGCCGTTGGTCAGGCCGGACTGGAAGGTGTACAGCGGCACGTCGATGGCCCGGCCGTGCGGCAGGCGCAGTCCGAGCATGCGGGTGACGTCGGTCTCGGCGAAGTCGATCGCGGCGACCAGGTCGAGCATGACGCGGTTGAGCGTGTACCAGACCCAGGCACCGGGACGGGGGCCGGCGAAGGCCTCGACGACGGTCTTCAGGTCCGTGTGGCCGTCATTGACCCAGGCGCCCGTGCCTTCCAGCCGGCCCGCGTGCACCGAGTACGAGGGGTGCACATGCTGGGCATCGACGAGCCAGCCGAGCAGTCCGGCGTTGGTGAGCTTGCGGTCGGTGCGGACCGCCTCGGGCAGCTGGTCGGCGAGAACGGCCGGGGCGTCGGGGTCGGCGAGCGCGTGCTGGGCCGCGAGCTGGAACCAGATGGCGGCCGATTCGGGCTGGTCGCCGAGGCTGAGGGTGCTGCTGGTGAAGTTCTCGAACACGGCGCCGCTCTCGATCGCGCCGAGCCAGCCCTTGGCGGCTTCGAGGGGCAGCGCGAACTCCATGCCGGCGCCGGCGTACGCGTTGTGCACCCCGCCGTCGACGACGGCCAGGCCGGCGAGGTCACGGTAGCCAGGTGCTCCGTCGAAGTCCCAGGCCGCGTAGAGGAGCGCGGCGCTCGCACCGACGGACACGCCGCCCAGTACGACGTCGCGCCGTCCGCCGTCCGAGGCGGCGAGGACCACTCGGCGTACGTCCTCCAAGAGGACTTCGAGGCCCCAATGCGCGGCGAAGAGCGAGTCGGAGGCTTGCTGTACCTGGTAGTGGCCGCCCAGGTAGTACTCGGTGGCCTGCTCGGGGCTGCCGGCGAAGGCGGAGAGGTCGGCGAGGTTCTGTTCGCGGGGGTCGACGGCCCACACCTGAAGGTCGTCAGCGGCCTGGACGAGGCTGCGTGCCGTGTGCCGGAAGACGCCCGCAGCGCCCTCGCGGCCACCCAGCAGAACCAGAACACGGCGGGCGTCCGCAGGCCCGGTCTTGAGTACGCCGACCTTCTGCAGGTGGGTCGGACCGGAGGCCCGGAAACCTTCGACGAACTCGTACGTCTCGGTCCAGTTCTGCTGGTTCTCCGACATGCCAACCACTCCTTGATAGACGCGACTTCCCGTTGACTCGCGACTTAAAAGTATCAAGAAACTCTCTAGATGCAACACTCGTGATGCAATTTCTCATTGTCTTGCCACTTTGGTGTCACCTAGACTGGCCGAGAAGATGCATCCAGAGACGGCAGGCGACGACGGAGAGGCTGTTCACGAGATGACGGAGACAACGAGAGAGCGCCCGCTGCGCGCGGACGCTGAGCGCACCGTGCGGACGATCCTGGAAGTGGCCGAGCGCGTCCTCGGCGACGATCCGACCGCGAGCCTGGGACAGATCGCGGCGGCCGCCGGCGTCGCTCGCACCACGGTCCACCGTCGCTTCGCATCCCGCGAGGCGCTCATCGACGCCATGGCCGCCCATGCCTTCCGCCAGGTCGAGGAGGCGATCGACATCGGCCGCCCGGAGACCGCACCTCCGCTGGTGGCGCTGCACCAGATCACCGCGAACGTCATCCAGATCAAGAGCGGCTGGCGGTACACCGTCGGCCAGCCCCAGCTGCGGGACCCGTCCGCCATCGCCGCGCACGAGCGCATCTTCGCCAAGGGCAACCTGCTCATGCGGCGGGCGCAGCAGGCAGGCCTGCTGCGGCCGGACGCCGATCTGGGCTGGGCCCGCCGGGTCTACCACGCGCTGATCGAGCAGGCGATCCTCGAACAGGCGGAGAGTTCCGCCGACCCGGACACGCTCGCGGCCGCGGTGGTGGACGCACTGCTCAACGGCCTCGGCCCGAAGCGCTTCTGACCCCGGAAAACACGAGAGGGCGGCATCCGCGCAAACGCGGATGCCGCCCTCTCGTTCAGTCGCTGGTCAGACCGTCGGAACGGGCTTGGGAGCCCCCTTCAGCGGCTTGGTCCAGGCACCGATCTGGCGGAAGAGCTCCAGGTCGTCACGGACCGCCCAATGCTCCGCCACCTGGCCGTCGGCTATGCGGTACACGTGCAGGTGCTGCACACGCACCTCCTTGCCCGTCGCGGGCACACCCATGAAGTCGGTGACGTGCCGGCCGGTGAAGACGAGGCGCAGCAGCGCCTTGTCACCCTTGGCGAAGGAGTCGACGATCTCCCAGCGGGCGTTCTCCCACACGCTGCGCATCCAGCGCGCGGTGTTCGCGTACGCCTCGGGGCCGCGCGGCGAGCCCTCCGGGGCCTCGTGGTCGATGAAGTCCGCGGCCACCAGGCGGCGGGCGACCTCGTCGTCCCCGTCGTTGAAGATCTTGCCCATGTCCACGGCGATCTGCAGTACTTCTTCGTCCGTCATGACGGAGTCCTCTCTCATTGGGAAAACAGCGGAAGGGGTGGAAGGGGTGGGAAAACCAGGGGGACGGCCGAAGCTCACTGCCCCATGCCGATGCCGCCGCCGATCGGGATCGCGGACCCTGTGACGTAGGCCGCGCCGTCGCTCGCGAGGAACTTGACGACCTCTGCGACTTCTTCCGGGGCACCCGTGCGACGCAGCGGAGTCTGGGCGAGCAGCTGCGCGCGGCGCTTGTCGGTGACCTTCTCAATCATCTCGGTCTCGATGAGGCCGGGGGTGACCATGTTGACGGTGACGTTGCGCGAACCCAGCTCCCAGGCAAGCGAACGGGTCAGGCCGAGCATCCCGGACTTGGAGGCCGCGTAGTTGGACTGGCCGGGTGAGCCCAGGAAGCCCATGATCGACGAGATGAAGACGATCCGTCCCCATTTGGCGCTGATCATGGAGCGGGACACCAGGCGGGCCATACGGAAAGAGCCCACGAGGTTGGTCTGGAGAACGTCCTCGAAGTCCTCCTCACTCATCACCGGGGCGAGGGCGTCCCGGGTGATGCCGGCGTTGGAGACCAGCACGGCGACCGGCCCGTACAGGGCCTCCACCTCGGCCACGGCGCGGCGCGCGGATTCGGCGTCCGTGACGTCGCAGCGGACACCGAACAGGCCCTCGGGGGCTTCGCCGCTGCGGGAGGTGACGGCGACCTTGTCGCCGTTGTCGGCGAAGGCGCGGGCGATGCTGAGTCCGATTCCCCTGTTTCCACCGGTGATCAGAACGGTGCGTGACATGTACTCTCCTGTTCAGGTGGCCGCGGGACCGGCGGTGGTCTGCGGCGGCAGACAGCGGGCGAGTTGCTCCGCCGCCGCTTCGGCGGTGGTGAAGTGGATGGACTGCCAGCCCGCTGCCTCGGCTCCGGCGCAGTTGCGCTCGATGTCGTCGACCAGGAGGCATTGCTCGGGGGCGACCCCGGCGAGCTCGGCGGCCACGTTGAAGATCCGCCGGTCCGGCTTGCGCGCCCCGATCTCGAAGGACAGCGCCAGTCCGTCGAACAGGGTCTCCGACCCGCCGGGGCAGATCATCTGCCGCCACAGGGGGTCCCAGGCGGGCGGCATGTTCGAGAGCATGCCGACGTAGATGCCGGCCGCGCGTACTTCAGCGAGGTGGGCACGCCACGGCTCGTTGGTCTCGCGACCCTCGAACCAGTGCTTGCCGAAGCCAGTCAGGTCAGTGTCGACACCCCGCCCCAGCAGCTCGGCGTTCATCCGCGCGGCCCACTCGTCCTCGCTGATCAGTGGAGTGTCCAGCGGGGCCATCAGGTCGCCGCCGAAAGGCTTGGCCACCGCGGTCATGGCCGCGCGCATGGCTCCGGCGGGGATCTTGGTACGGCGGCAGAAGGTCTCCAGGTCCTGGCTGATCGGCGGGGTCAGGACACCGCCGAAGTCGGTCCACACCGCGCGCACGGCAGGCAGGCGGCCGCTCACAGCGCCTCCGCGGTGACGGAGGAGGACACCGGGGCGAAGGACAGCGAGACACGCGCCACCACCGTGTCCTCCTGGTGGAACTCGACGTGGTAGTCCGTGGGGTGGGCGGTGCCGGCGACCGGCTCGAACGTGGCGGTGGCCATCATGGGGGAGTCGAGCTCGGCGAAGCGCGTGAACTCCGCGGCGCAGCGGGTGACGGCGGCGCCGGTCGCCGCGCCCGCCAGGTGGGCCAGCTGCCGGGCGCCCTCGGTGATGACCATCGCGGGGATGTGGTCGTAGGTGTGGTCGAAGAGGCTGGCGTTCTCGAACCTCGGCTCCACCAGCGCCGAGACGGTGTCACCCGCGCGAACCGGCTCGCCCAGCACGACATTGAGCGGGCTCCGGCGCCCCACGCCGGCCGTGTCTGCCGCCCGCGGCCGCGGCACCACGCCGAGTTCAGCGGTGAGGGGCGGTACCGACCGGCGCTGGAGGAAACGGAGTTTGCCGTAGTCCGCGCTCTTGGCCGCGCCCACGTCGATCCGCGTGCGGCCGACGGGGCGCCCGGCGATGGAAAGGGCGACCGAGGAGCCGACACCGCGCAGTTGGCCGTTGCGGCCCGCCGACGGAATGACCGTGCCCGTCAGCTCCAGCTCGCCAGGTCGGCTCCCGGGAGTAAGGGCGTCGAGGTCGTCGAGCTCGATCGACCAGTTGTGGACGAGGAAGGCGGTTTCACGGGAGACGCTCAGCTGCCGGTGCGATGCGGCGACCCCGGCCTGGCGGGCGGCCTCCAGCAGCAGGAGAAAGTCGTAGGACACCGGGTCCCTCAGGTGGTCCCCGAAGTAGGCGTGGCCAAGCGGAAGCTGCGCCCCGGCCGCGAATGTCTCGTCTCCGGTCGCCACCAGATCCGTGACGAGCACCTCCGAGACGGCTGCTCTGTGCACCAGCGAACGGTCAATGGTGCTCATGTATGTCAGCACGGGATCGGATGCCGATGGAACGGCATCGAGCGGCGTTGTCATGCGGAGAACTCCTCAGTCCGGTGGGCTGAGGTCATCATTCACATTCGACATGGAAGCTCCATGAAATCCGCATCGAACGGTGCGGAATCACGGCCTTTTAGTCAACTTCGATGGCGGCCGCACATTCTGTCCCCGACGGAAATCATCAATGTATGGGAGTGCTTTTCAATGACCGCTTTGGATGATCGCCCGATCACCACGGCTCCGGTGATACCGCAGCCGTCACGGCCCGGCATGGAGGCGCGGACGGCCGAACTGCTGCGCCTGGGCCAGGCGGTGCGCAGCGGTCCCGGGGCGCACGCCACCGAGGCACAGCACGCCCGCGGCAAGATGACGGTCTACGAACGTATGGAGCTTCTCTTCGACGAAGGAACGTTCGTGGAGATCGAGGGGCTGCGGCGGCACCGGGCCGTCGGCTTCGGACTGGAGGACCGCCGCCCTCACACCGATGGCGTCGTCATCGGCTGGGGGCGGATCCACGGCCGCACGGTCTTCGCCTTCGGGCACGACTTCCGGATCTTCGGCGGGTCACTGGGTGAGTCCCACGCCGAGAAGATCCACAAAATCATGGACATGGCCGAGGCGGCCGGCGCGCCGCTGGTCAGCCTCAACGACGGGGCCGGGGCCCGTATCCAGGAAGGCGTCTCCGCGCTGGCCGGCTACGGCGGCATCTTCCGCCGCAATGTGCGGGCATCAGGAGTGATCCCGCAGATCAGCGTGATGCTGGGGCCCTGTGCCGGTGGCGCCACCTACTCGCCCGCACTGACCGACTTCGTGTTCATGGTGCGCGGCATCTCGCAGATGTTCATCACCGGACCCGACGTGGTTGAGGCCGTCACAGGCGAGCGGGTCACCCAGGAAGAGCTGGGCGGGGCGGACCTGCACGCAGCGGTCTCGGGTGCGGCGGCCTTCGCCTATGACGACGAGGCCTCGTGCCTGGAGGACGTGCGGTACCTGATCTCCTTGCTGCCCGCCAACAACCGCGAGCTGCCGCCCACGGCCGAGCCGGCGGTGGACCTGGGTACCCCGGACGAAGAACTGCTGCGTCTGGTGCCGGCCGACCCCAACCAGCCTTACGACATGCGTGAGGTGATCGCGCGCCTGGTCGACGACGGGGAAGTCCTGGAGGTCCACGAGCGGTGGGCCCCGAACCTGCTGTGTGTACTGGCACGCATCGACGGCCAGACCGTCGGGGTGGTCGCGAACCAGCCGCGGCACCTGGCGGGCGTCCTGGACATCGAGGCGTCCCAGAAGGGTGCCTCCTTCATCCAGACCTGCGACGCTTTCAACATCCCGCTGGTGACTCTCGTGGACGTGCCCGGCTTCCTGCCGGGCACCGACCAGGAAAGCGGCGGCATCATCCGGCACGGCGCCAAGATGCTGTACGCGTACTGCAACGCGACCGTTCCCCGGGTCCAAGTCATTCTGCGCAAGGCGTACGGCGGCGCGTACATCGTCATGGACTCCCGGTCGATCGGGTGCGATCTCTCCTACGCGTGGCCGACGAACGAAATCGCGGTGATGGGCGCGGAGGGCGCGGTCAACGTCATCCACCGTCGCGCGGTCGCCGCAGCCGACGACCCGGAGGCGGCACGGCGCGAGCTGACCGAGGAGTACAAGGAGGCGCTGATGCATCCGTACTACGCGGCGGAGCGCGGCCTGGTCGACGACGTGATCGATCCGCGTACGACCCGCGCCGTGCTGGCGGAGGCCTTGCGGGTCCTGCGCACCAAGCAGGAGCAGCTCGTCCCGCGCAAGCACGGCAACCCGCCGATGTGACAGGGGAAACGACCATGGACACACAAAGAACTGCCAGGCCCGCGCCGCAACTGTGCGTGGTGCGAGGTGAGCCCACCCCCGAGGAGATCGCCGCGGTGACCGCTATTCTGCTGCGTCTCGCGGCGACGGTACCCAGCGGACCGGCCGAGCACGCGGACGCGTTCCCGGCCGCGCCCTCGCCGGGCTGGCGGCGTACGGGGCCGCACCGCCCGGCCGGAGCGTGGCGCACCTATCCGCAGTAGCGCTGCCCGGATGTTCGACCGCAGGGGCCTGGGGCCGTCCCGAACCTGATCAGGTTCGGGACGGCCCCAGGCCCCTTGTGCATGCGGCGTATCAGTGCCGCGTCGGCGCCTCGACCACGGCGCACGACCAGGTGAAACCCGCGCCGGCGTTGAGCAGCAGTGCGAACTCTCCGGCGCCGAGGGCGGAACGGCCCGACACCTCGTGGAGACCGGCCGCGAGATCACCCGTACCCAGGTGACCGGTCTCGCAGCCCCAGTCCACGGCAGGCGCGTCGAAAAGTTCCCGCAGCAAGGGGATCCACGCGTCGTCCAGGGTCTTGCGAGCCAGCCGGGGAAGCACCACGAAACGGATCCGCGGATCACCGGCGTCGAGCCCGGCGTCGCGCAGCGCGCCCGCCACCACGTGCCGGATCATCTCCCGGTTGGTCTTCTTGAACGGCTCGACGCCGTGCTCGCGCAGGTAGACCCGCTTGGTCCGGCGCATGTCGACCACCGCGGAGTTCTCGCGGGGCAGGTGCGCGAATGGGTCCGCACCCCGGTGCATCATCTCCAGATGCGGGGCGGCGTCGGTGTGCAGGGCGCGCAACACGAGGTCGTCCGGGCCGGCCGGCCAGCGCAGCAGCACCGCTGTGGCGGCGTCCCCGTAGGCGGCGCCGTAGTCGCTGCGCCACCGGTCGAAGCCGGGCATGGCGAAGCGGTCGGCCGTCGTGACCAGGGCGTGCCGGGGAGCCGATTCCCGCCCTTCCCCGGCCGTCATCCGGGCAGCCGCCAGCTCCAGCGCCGCCGCCCCGCCGTTGCAGATCTGCTGGATCCCGACAGGAACGGCTGTATGCGCGCCCAGCTGGTGGGCGATGTAGTGCGGCGGTGACCACAGGTCGTGGCCCTGGTAGTACATCCAGGCGTGCAGCAGCAGCGACAGCTCGGCCGCCGGTACTCCGGCATCGTGCAAGGCTTCCTGAGCTGCCAGCACAGCCATCTCCGGGGGCGCGATGTCCCCGGCGACAGGGAGTCGCGGGTTCCCCAGGTCTTTGGCTGTGCGTGCCTCGACCCTCCGCTCGGCCACGGCGCTCGCTGCGGTGTCCTGATGCTCCGGCAGCCACAGGGCCACCGAGGCAATACCTACGGGCACGGGCATTCTCATGCGAGGAGCTCCCTCTGGTTTCGGCAGCGGGACGGTCCCGCCCCCCGACACCTGATTCTTTCCAGCCGAAATCGAATGCACGTCAAACCGGCATGAAAGTTGTATGCAAACCGATCGAACGGACTTCTCTCCGCAGCTCAGTCTGTGGCAGCATCCTTTCCCGAAGGAACTATCCGAACCATCTGGTCGATCGAGAATTCAAAAGCAAAGGAATTCACATGTCCGGCAACCTGGCCGTGGAACTTGCCCCGGAGCTTCGCAACCGCATCCGCGAGATCATCGCGGACGTCCTGGAGGTGGGCCCCGAGGAGATCCGGGAGGAGCACAGCTTCGCCGAGGACTTCGAGGCCGACTCTCTGCTCGTCATCGAGATGTTCTCCCGCTTCGAGCGGCAGCTGCACATCGAGATTCCGCAGGAGGAGCTCGTCGACCTTGACAGCCTCGGTACGGCCTACGCCCTGATAGCGCGTCACGTCACCGAGCCGACGGGTGTCTGAGACACAGCTGCGTCGCGTTGCGGTCACCGGCCTCGGAGCGGTGAGCAGCCTGGGCATCGGAGCCTGGGCGTTCACCGAGGCCATACGCGAGGGACGCAGCGGAATCTCGCAGATCCGGTCGTTCGACAGCGCCGGGTTCAACCACACGCAGGCCGGCGAGGTGCACGACTTCCGGCCGGAGGAGCACCTGAGGGTGCTGGAGCCCGCGCAGTGGGGCCGTAGCAGCCAGTTCGCGGCGGCGGCGGCCCGGCTCGCCGCGCAGGACGCGGGCTGGGAACCGGACGCCCTGGCCACCGCGCGGGCGGGCAGCGCGATGGGCACCACCAACGGAGAGGCTCAGGTCTTCCAGGAGCTGACCGAGCAGTGGCTGGAGCGAGGGCTGGAGGGGATCGACGGAGAGCTCGTCTCCCGGGCCTCCGCCGACCGGATCGCGGCGGCCGTCAACACGGAGCTGGGCCTGCACGGTGAGGCCCAGACCTTCGGCACGGCTTGTTCCGCGAGCAACTACGCGATCGGCTACGGCTTCGACGTCATCCGCAGTGGTGCGGCGGACGTCATGGTGGTCGGCGGTGCCGACGCGGTGAACCGCGCCACGCACGCCGGCTTCCATCGGCTGGGCGCCATCGCCGCGGACCTGTGCCGCCCGTTCGACGAACACCGGGGCGGCATCATGACCGCGGAGGGAGGCGCCGCGCTGATCCTGGAGTCGTGGGACAGTGCGGTCTCCCGCGGTGCCCGGATTTACGCCGAGGTGTTGGGCTACGGCATCACCTGCGATGCCAAACACCCCACGCAGCCCGATCAGGACGGGATCGCCGAGTGCATCCGGCGCGCCCACCGGGATGCCGGCGTGAAGCCGGACGAGGTCGACTACGTGTGCGCCCACGGCACGGGGACATCCGCCAACGACTCCACTGAGGTGGCGGCCGTCCGCGAGGTGTTCGGCGACCGCATTCCCGCGATCAGCTCGATCAAGTCGATGCTCGGTCACACCATGGGCGCGGCCAGCGGCTTCGGTGCGCTGGCGTGTTGCATGGCCCTGTACGAGGGCTTCCTGCCGCCGACCTCGACGGTCCGGACGGTGGACCCTGCCCTCGGCCCCGGCCTGGACTGCGTGCCCGGGCAGGCCCGCCCTGCCCATCCGAAGATCGTGGAGAACCATGGGTTCGCGTTCGGCGGGAACAACGCCATCGTGATGCTGGGGAGGCCCGAATGAACAGAACCGCCGCGCCCGCGGTGCGGATCACTGGCTACGGCGTTCTGAGCGCCGCAGGCATCGGTGGCAAGGCGCTGTACGAGGCAGTCCGGTCCGGGGAGCTGCCACTGGGTGACGACGCGGCCGAGGTACTGGCCGGACAGCCCGCACCGCCGGTGCGGCTACTTCCCGTACCGGACTTCAATCCTCGAGAGCACCTGGGCCGCAAAGGGCTCAGCGTCTTGAGCCGGACCAGCACCCTGGGAATGACGGCCTCGGAGCTGGCCCTGGACGCCCTTCCGGAACCGGTCGGGGAGTCGGAGCGCGCGGATACCGGGGTCGTGCTCGGCAGCAGCACCGGCAGCGCGCAGGCGTTCTCGGAGTTCTTCCGGGATACCTACGAGTTGGAGCGGCCCTACCTGGTCAGCCCGGCGCTCTTTCCAGGCCTGCTGCTCAACCACTGCGCCAGCCAAGTGGCCATGCGACACTCCTTCACCGGTCTCAATGCCTCGCTGGCCGGCGGACACGTCTCCGCTCTGTCCGCACTGCGCTACGCCCGCAACGCCCTGACCACCGGTCGGGCCTCGCGCCTTCTGACCGGTGCCGTGGAGGAACTCAGCGCCCAGTCCGCCTGGGCCTGGTATCGAAGCGGTGACCTTCCCGAAGGTGCCTCGGTGGGTGAGGGCAGTGCCGTGTTCGTACTCGAAGGCGGTACAGGGAGCTCGGCCCACCTGGCCGAACTCGCCGCCTGCGAGGTCTCTTTCAGCCCGCTGGGCGAGGGACCGCTGGCTGTTTCGGCGGCACTCGCGCGCTGCATCGGGGACGCTCTGTCCGCGAGCGGGTGCACGCCCGCGGACATCAGCGTCGTGTCCTGCGGATCGAGCAGCCGGCCGGGCTGGGCTGCGGTGGAGTCCCGGGGCCGGGGCCGGGCTCTCGCCGGCTACGACCCGGATGTCCTGCGCGTACAGGAGGTGCTGGGTGAGTCCCACAGTGCGAGCGGCGCACTCCAGTTGGCCGCTCTGCTCGGGTACTGGGAAGCCGACGCTCCAAGTGGCGAGCCGAGGACATCCGGCAGCTGCGGTCTGATCACTTCCGTCGGGCACGATGGATCAGTCGCGGCGGCCGTGGTCAGGCGGCCCGTACCCTCAGCCTGACCCCTCGGTCGGGAAGCCGGTGTGCGCAGTGGTCATGGGGACGTGGTGCTCCGTGCGTCAGGGCCCCAGTGACCACTGCGCACCGCCGTCGGCAGGGTCGGCGATGGAATGATGTGCGCTTGTACCGCCTTGTTGACCGCGTCGAGCCTCGACACGGCTCCGAGCTTTCGGAAGACGCTGTTCAGGTGCCGTTTGACCGTTCCCTCGGTGATGCGGAGACTGTCGGCGATCTGGCGGTTGCTCATCGCTGCGGCCACGCTGACCAGGACCTGACGCTCCCGCGAGGAGAGGGCCTCTCTGTCGGAACCCTCCGCAGCCGGACTGGGCACCAGGACAGTGGTGTGCGCGGCCTCCTCGAGAGTCCGCTCTATCGCCATAAGAAGTGCTTCCCGGTCGATGCCCTTGTGCAGGACGCCGCGGGCGCCGGCGGCCAGGACCTCGTGGACGAGGCCCGGCTCCGCGTAGGCGGAAAGGCAAAGGATCCGCGTGCTCGGGGATATGTCCAAGATGTCGCGGACCGTGCCTGCCCCTCGGCTGTGAGGCATGCGGAAGTCCAAAAGTAACAGGTCGGGGCGCTCGGCGGCGGCACACCGCACGGCCGCGGCCCCGTCGGCAGCATGCCCCACCACGGTGAGGGCGGGTTGCGCTTCGAGCAGGTCACCGAGTGTCTCTCGGAACAGATTGTGGTCATCGGCCAGGACGATGCGGGCGGGGGTCATGGCGGGAGTCCTTGTCATATTCGGACGCTGAGGGGCAGATGGATCTCGACGTACGTGCCCTCACCCGGACTGCTCCCGATGCGCAGCCGGCCCCCCAGGTCCTCGATTCGTCCCTCCATCCCCTGCAGGCCGTGTCCGCCGCTCGTCTCCCTCACGTCACGCTCGGCCACGAAGCCGACCCCGTCGTCCTGGACCCGCGCGTACAGCCAACGCCGGGTGGTGCGTACGGTGACCTCGATCCGCTCGGCCCCGGCGTGCGTGAGGCAGTTGCGAAGTGCCTCACGTAAGACGAGTAACAGCTCGCGGCGGCAGAGCTCGGGGGCCAGCGTCTCGTCGCCCGTCACCTTGATGGTGACCAAGGCCTGCGGCTCCATGTCGGCCAGCCAGTGCTGCAAGGCCTCACGGACCGGAGGTGTATGTGAGCTACGGTGCAAGGCGCCGATCAGGATCCGGTTCTCGCGGGCGGCCTCGCCGAGGGCTTTCCTGGCGACGGCGAGATGGGGGGCGGCCCGGCTGGGGTCGCCCTCACCCAGTTCGATGCGGTGCAGTGCCACGGCCAGAGTGTTGCCTAGCTCGTCATGGAGCCAGCGAGCAAGTCGGCGGCGGTCGCTCCAGCCTGGGTCGCCATTCCACCGGCCAAACTCCATGGCGCGCATGACGTGACCAAGTCTCCGGACGACGGCCACCCCGCACTCCATCGAGGCGCGGCTGTCTGCGATACCAGTCTCCGTCACCTGGAGCAGAGCGCATTCAAGCAACAGAGTGCTCGCGGCCACCAGGTAATGCGGGGTGGAACCACCTGCGGGCGGCTCTACTTCGCCCAGGAACGCGGGTTCCTCGGCGGAGGGGCTTCCGTCCGCCGAGGCAAGCTGCAGAACATGGTGGGCGTAGGCCAGGCAGGAGGCGTCATGGTGGGGCAGGTCCGGTTGGCCCAGATGCCGGAGCGAGGACAGCGCGAGAGTGAAGCGGTGGAGGATCGCCGCAGCATCTGTCCGAAGAAGGGTGTCCGTTGGAGTCGCTGGGGCCGGGGCCGGGAGTCGGACAGCGCCAATCGGCTTGCGGGGACGGGGCGACGACCGTGCCCCCCATGTCGCATCGGGGGAACGGGGGGCCCGCACGAGCCCCTCATACAGAGCTTCCGCGAACACCGGGTCGGATGAGCTATCCATCGAACTCCTCAACGTCACTCAGCTCCCACGGGCACTCCCCGCAAGACACCCCGACAGTAAACAGACAGACTTGTCTGATTGTCAAAGAGATTTGTGTCATCCTGGCGGGACTCGCGGCACCCTTCGAAGGCCTCCATGCAGCCACAGAACACCCAATCTCTTGAACCCACTTCAGACGAAATTCTCCCATACGCACTCACCCTGGGCTGTGCAGCGGCGCTGCGACTCAACCATCAGAACAGACAGACTTGTCTGTAACGACTGCCGGGTGGTTGACTGAACACACTGGGCCCAGGCTCTGATAAACCCGCTCCCAAAACCATGGAAAGGCGTAGCGCCGGATACAGAAGCCCGCCGAGCAGACACGTCAGGCGCTCATCCGCGCAACCGCCGAGCTCATCGGCAGGGGAGGTCTGCGCGCTGCCGGACTGGTCAGCATCTGCCGCACGGCGGGGTGAGCAGAGGGGCTCCGTTTCACCACTTCGACACCACGGAGGCGGCGGCCGTCGCCGTCCGCGTCCGGGCGCGTGAAGAGGTCACGGTTTTGATCGATGCCGCCTTCGAAGTCCCTGCCTACACAGGAGCCGCTCGCTTCAGTACGTCTCTAGGCCGCGCTCTGCGTGAGGACGAGACGGTGCGGGCCGGCCTGCAGCTGAGCCCCAGCGGATCCGACGGGAGCCCGCGGCTGCTTGAGGAGGTACTCGATCTGGTGCGCCGCAGGATGAGCGAGCGCCAAACGGATGACCTGGCCGACCTGGCGGTGGTTGTCACGGCCGGTTTGGAATGCCTCGGCCGCCGGGACTCCGCATGGTGGGACCCAGAGACCTCGGAACGCATCTGGTCGATACTCGACCCTCTGCTCAGCTCTCCTGCGCGGGGGTCGTCCGCAGACGACTGATCATGGCGGGGGTAGCGAAGCCGGGCAGCAGCAGTTGCCACATGGACGTCACGCGCTCAAGAAGGTCCTGCCGCCCGCTGTAGACCTGGGACATCAACTGAACGCCGGTGAAAGCCCCGACGATGAACGTGGTCAGCTCGTCGAGGTCTGCATCCGGCAAAATTTCGCCCTGCTCTGCGGCCTCCGCCAGAAGGGCGGCGATCACCTCGGTCGACCACTGGTACGGAGTGCGCTCCGGGTAGGTGAACGAGGTCTGTTCCACCGTCAGCCGCACACTGGCGCGCAGTACCGGATCGCGCTGCAGCCGTCGAGCGAATTCCAGGGTCAAGTCGATGGTCGCCTGCAGTTTCACCTCGTTCGGCGGAGCCACCAGAGCTTCCGTCTGGGCCTCGATCAGTGCGATCGCAATGGCCTCTTTGGAGGCGAAGTGGTGGTACAGGGCCCCTCGTGCCAGCCCGGTGCGGACAAGGATGTCCGTCGTGCTCGCCCCGTCGTAGCCCCGCTCGTCAAAGACTCGCGCCGCCGCCTCCAGAATCGAGCGTCTGGAACGCGTACCCCGCTCCTGCTGTGCCACCTGGCTAGTACCCCTCTTCGATCTATATCACTTTGAAAATTCAACAGACCTCTCTATATCTTAACGGCTGTACGTGATCATTAGCCATGCGGCGGGCTACCCGAACAGGTCCCTTGCAGTGCTCTTCGACTGGTGCTTCGAGGCAAAAAGCATCCTCAACACCGAGCTGGAACGAGGCGTGCCGAAGGGTCGGCCGGGCCATCTCCAAGGTCCTCGAAATCCCGGCGGCCGCCCGGGGCCAGGGCGACCCGTCCGCTGTCATCTGGCTGGACGACCAACTCGCGCCCGACAACCCCCTCGTCCGCACAGACGTGACCCTGACTGTGGGGCTCCGGCTGGGCAATGACACCACCACACGGCCACCCGCTGCACCGGCCAGACCCCCCGGCAGGTGCGTGACGCGTACGACGCCTGGAAGGAGCTGAACCCCGGCCACGGCCAGCAAGCCGCGCAGGCCACCGCCGTGTTCCGGAGCTGGCACGAGCACGGCCCCTCGTACGGCCAGCTGTGCTCCACCCTGGGCTGGCCGCCGAAGCTCCGCGAGTTCGTCGTCCAGCAGCTCCTGGCCGACGGGTGGCTCGCCGAGAACGAGTCCGTGCCGTGGACGCTGCGGCCGGGAGACACGGCCGCAGCCCACGGGATCCTCCTGCGGCCCACGCCGCGGAGCAACGTGCCGATTGAGTAAGGCTCGGTTCCGTGCAGAGGCCGCGGTCGCGCTCCTGCCTCACCTGGCCGACCACGAGGTGGAGCGGGTCGTAGGGGACTGGGACCCCGAGTCGCCGTATTGCTCAAACGGTCATCAGGGCTGGTGAAAGCCGCCTTGAGGCAGTTGATGTGGAGTCGGACGCCGGCTTCGACGGCGGTGCCAAGGTTCTGCCAGAGGTGGAAGCGGTCGGCCACTTGGGTCGCGTGCGGGGCGCCGGTTCGGGCGCCGCCGGCGTGGGATCCCCCGACGGCGGCGAACACCGTACCGGCATCTGGATCGCCGACCAGAAACAACGCCGCGAACGCCGCGACTCCGAGCAACGCGCAGCCCTCGCCGAACCGGGAATGGGATGGGCCCGGTAGCGGAGGGGTCGTTCCAGGCTGGACGCGTGGCGCGGGGTGGTCCTAGTGCCACCCTCATTACGGGTGACAGCAGGATCGCCCCAGTCTCCCCCTGCGGGGAGGATCGGAGCGAAGAGCAAGAAGATCCAACGGGGAGCACACGGAATGCACTTGTTCAGGAAGCCAACACGATGGGCTGCGGTTACGGCCACCGCGTGCGTGGTTCTTGCCGCGGCGGCCTTGCCTGCAGGCGCGGCGAGCGCCGCCGCACCGGCCGGCGCACCTCCGGTACCGGACCGCTACCGCAGTCAGCAGCTCGACTGGCAGCCGTGTACGGGCACCGCGTCGCTGGAGTGCGCCGCGATGTCGGTCCCGCGCGACTGGTACCACCCCGACAAGGCAGCGAGCCTCACCGTCGAGGTGTCCCGGCACCGGGCCACGGACCCCGCAGCACGGCGCGGCGTCCTGATGATGGCGGCCGGCGGCCCCGGCGCCTCGGGCCTGCCCCGGCCCGCGCGGCTGGCCACGTACTCGCCCAAGCTGGCGGCGGCGTACGACATCGTGAGCTTCGACCAGCGCGGCGTAGGCGCCAGTACGAACGTGATCTGCGCGGACCAGGACAAGGTCGACGCCCTGTTCGGCAGCGGCGACCTGCGCGACCGGTCCGACCAGGCGGTCCGTCAGACCCTGGAGCGGACACGGGACTTCGTACAGGACTGCAAGCGCAACTCGGGCGATCTACTGCCGTACATCACCACCGACCAGGCCGTGCACGACATGGACCTGTACCGCTCGCTGCTCGGAGCGGAGAAGGTCTCCTACTACGGCCCGTCGTACGCCTCCTTCCTCGGCGCCTACTACGCGACCGAGTTCCCGAGCCGGGTCGACCGGGTCGTCCTCGACAGCAATGTGGACTTCACCGGCAGCTGGCAGTCCTTCCTGACCGGCCAGCCGCTGAGCTTCCAGCGCCGGTTCGAGCAGGACTTCCTGCCGTGGCTCGCGAAGAACGACGCCACCTACCACCAGGGCAGCACCCCCGAGGAGGCCAAGGCGAGCTACGAGCGGCTGCGCGGCCAGCTCCACGACCACCCGCTGAACCTCAACGGGACCGTCATCACGCCCAACCACCTCGACGCCGCCACGACCAGCCTGATCTACAGCGGCAAGAGCTTCCCCGACCTGGCGATGGCCCTGGGCGTCCTGGAACACCCGGACAGCGCGCCGCCGGCCGCCCGTCAGGCCATCGCGCAGAACCTCAAGCACCCGATGGGTGCCGGGTTCGCCGCCGACTTCTTCTCCGTCACCTGCTCGGACACACCGTGGACCCGCGACACCGGGTACTGGGTGAGGAAGAGCGCCACGGACACCCGTACGAACCCGATGGCCGGAGCGCGGGAGCTCACGTTCGCATCAATCTGCGCGCAGTGGCCGAAGTCCAAGGCGCCGCACGTCAACGTCACGGGTGAGGGGCTGCCGCCCGTCCTGATGCTCAACTCGACGCACGACCCGGCGACGCACTACGAGGGCGCGGTGCGGGCCCACCGGGGGCTCAAGGGATCGCGACTGATCACCGTCCACGGCGGTGACCACGGCCAGTACCAGGCGGGCAACGCGTGCGTGGACGCCTATGTGGACGGCTTCCTCGTCGACGGCCGGATACCGGCCGCAGACGCCGAGTGCGAGGGGAACCCCCTGCCGGACCCGGCGGCGCCGCGGAGCTGACTGGTCAGACACCCGTGTCGTTTGGTGTCAGGCGGCATGGAGGTTGACCGCCGTCCGCCTGGCCGTGGAGGGTGACGGTCTGTCCGTCGCCGGTCATCGCGGCCGGTGGATGCGAGGCGGGTATGCCACTCCGACGCGGGCCGCGGGCGAGCGCATCCTGCGGCCCCGTGGCCGACACAGCCTAGGAGTGGGCGTCGGCCAGCACGCCGGACGGGGCGGCTAGGGGCCCACTCACTCGCGGACGGGTGACGCCGGCCGTGACGATGGCTCGGATCAGGCGGGCCCCGCAGCCGGCGCCGGTTCACCACCGCGGCCCGGCCCACCCGAGCCATTCGCCCCACCTCCGCCAGGCCGCCAGAGGCACCCGCAGCCTTTCGTGGACACGCTGCCGCGCTGACGGCGATCCGCGCCGCCGGCGTCCCACCGGTCGGGGGTGGGGCGCCAGGTGTGGCGTCGCCGAGACGACGACCGTGATCCAGTGCTCGGCCGGCCGGTGAACCAATCCGGTCGTCCGTGCGCCGCGAATCACCTGCGAAAGGGTTGAGGAGGTGCGCTCGATGGGACGAACAATTTGAAGTGCTCATGGCGCAGGCACGGGCAGAAGCACGCCGGATCATATTCTCGGCACCGCCCTCGGATGACGACGCGGAATACGCCTTCCACACCCAGCACGCGGAATTCGGAGCGCCCGCCCACTGAGGACCGTACGGCTGTACCTACGGTCGGTCGATTGCTCGTGCCACTCCAGCAGTCGAAGAGCTGCAGGTAGGAGCAGCCGCTCTGCTTCACCGCGCCGTTGACCTCCAGGCCACACACCCGGCTTTTCCAGATCCGCCTGCAAGACCAGCCCCAATACGGGCGAAACCGGCAACGTCAGTTGTCGTAGGTGAGGCGCAAGATGACCGGGTCGCTGGAGTCCCGAGTGGTGAACCTCGCCTGCCCCGTCACCAGGACGCCGCCCTTGGCCTTGAGCTTGAAGCCCAGGGTCCAGTCCTTGTCGGCCCGTGACGCCGAGGTGATCTCCAGCGTCGAGGGGATGGCCAGCCCGTTCCGCGAGACGGCACGCAGCACCGTGTCGGTATCGGCCTTCGACAGTTCCCGATGGTGCACCCGGGCGGTCCCGTCGAAACGATCGCCGGCGCCGGGGTCCGTGATGGGCGAAAGAGGACTGTAGGTGAAGCCGTCCAGTTCCCAGGCACCACCGGGGAACCAGCGCTCCGCTCCCGGGTGGCCCGGATCACCGGCCAACGTCAGGAAGGAGACAAGCTGCTCACGCAAGGCCGCGGCCTCGGGTGACAGTGACGCCATCGCCCTCGGGGTACCGGTTGAAGCCGGGACACCCACGAGCGGCACCGGCGCCTGCGCCGGTGCGAAGACAGTCTTACCGACGACAAACAGGCCAAAAGCGCCCAAGACGCAGCCGAAGAGGATTCCCACGGCTTTCCCGCCACGCTTCATCTCGTGCCTACGCCCCCGGCTCACCCAGCCACCCGGAACACACTCAATCCCCGGCCGGGAACACACATAACTTGCGCAGCCTATAGACAGCTGTGACGAGCCGCTACCGGCCAGGGCGGCGCTCCTGATCGCCGCGCGCCGGCGGCTTGGCGCGACCATCGTCCTGGTCCTGACAACTTGAACCGTCATAAGGCCGGCGAATGAGGGCCTTCATCGGCTCTCAGGACTGGATCGCCGCCTACCGCCCGCCGCCTTACATGCCTGGCGGAGGTGGAACCCCGATCGGTGGTCGAGTACGCGCTCATCCAGAGCGCGGGACCGGGGACCACGCGCCGAACCACTGCTGGGCGCCGAACTCCTCGAACCGCTCCATCTCGGTGAAGCCCAGTTTCTCCGCGACACGTACCGAGCGGTCGTTGGCCACCTGGGTGCAGAGCACCACCGGCTCGCTGGGAAACGCGTCGGCGAACCAGCCGAGCGCCGCCGCGCATGCCTCATGGGCGTACCCGCGTCCCCATGCCTCCGGCAGGAGCATGTAGCTGAGCTCGGCCTCCCCGGCGGCATCAGGGCGGACGTGCCCCGGACGCTGCGCGTCCCGGCGGTCGAGCGTGACGATGCCGATCATCGCCCCGTCGTGCTCGACCACCAGCACGCCAGGGCGCCGCCCGGGCACTTCGGGCACCGCACTCTCAAGTTCAGCACGTGGTCGGGGGCCACCGAGGTACGTCCGCACCTCCGACGAGGCGAACAGGTCGATGTACGCCGCACGGTCGCGGGCCTCGGACTCGCGCAGCACGAGCCGCTCGGTCCGCAACGGGGCGGGCGGCCAGACAACGGGTCCAAGCTCAGCCATGACAGGCAACCTACCGGCTCTCCCCCGCCGGCATCACGCCTTCAACCCTGAGGGGCTCTTTCGGTTTCAGGACGCGGGGGGTTCGCATCCGTGTCGCTTCGCCGACGCGGCCGCGAAGGTGGGGAACGCCTTGCGGGCCTCGGCGGAGGGTTCCGCTCCGGGGAGGAGGGCTTCCATCGTGAACAGGGCCTCCCCCGTGGGGCAGGCCGCCGTCGTCCAGGACTTGCCCGAGGTGGTTCCCGAGGGGGCCGTGTAGTCGTCCGGGCTCCTGGACGGGTCATGCCGCGGGGCGTTGGGGTAGGGGCCGTAGTAGGCGGCGAGCCGGAAGGTCGGTTCGCCCGCCGCGCCGGCGAGGAGGCACTGCTCGATGGGCGCGGAAGCGTAGGACTCCGTCTCGTAGCTCGGGAGACCCGTGTCCCGGCACGTGCCCGTCGCCGCACCGGCCTTCTTCAGGTCCGTGAACGCGCCGGAAGGCATCTGGGGCTTGTCGGCGTGTGCCGGCTCGCACCCTTTCGCGGCCGCGGCCTGCTTCAGTGCCCGGGTCACCAGTGCCGCCAGCCCCTCCCGCCGCTCCTCCAGGGTGCCACCGCCCTTGGCCCGCACGGCGGTCATGCCGACGACGAGATCGTCCCCGGCCGACTCGTTGCCGCAGGGCAGCAGGGCGGTCGCGTACGTCTCTCCGCCACCGCCGACCCCCACGAGGGCGAGCCAGCCTCCGCCCACCGGTACGAGGAGCGACTCCGGGTCCTTCGCAAGGATCTGCCGGGCGTGCTGCACCACCGAGCCGGGGGCGCTCCCGCGCTCCACCGTCACCGACGCCTTGCCGCCGGGATCGAAGGCGCGGCAGCCGAGGCCGCCCAGGCTCCGCCCGCGCACCCGTTCGGCGCCGAGGAGCTGCTTCACCTCGGCCGCGTCCACCATCTCCCCGCAGCCGTCGGCCAGCGCACGGCCGTCACGCCATGTGTCGAACACCCCGGTCGCGTACACGACCCCGCCTCCTGCCGCCAGGACTGCGGCGGCTGCGGCAACGGCGATGGACTTCTTCATCAGGACAGTCCCCTGTGCAGGTCGGCGAGTGCTTGATTGCGCGAGGCGCTGTAGTGGAGGTCCGACTGGTCCCGCAGATAGTTGACGACGCTGTCCGTCATCGGGTCCCTTCCGCGGCTGCCGGCCCACTGGTTGATCAGATCGTGGGAGCCCTGCGCCTTGGCCCCCATCTCCTTGGCGACGCCGACGTTCGCGATCTGGTCGGCCTCCGCCTTGACGTCCTTCGACCATTCGTAGGTGGCCGCGTCCACCATGCGCTGGGCGGTGTCCCCGATGCCCGGGATGAGCGTCAGGGGTGCGCCGACTCCGTGGTAGGAGTAGCGGGCCACGTCATCGATCCAGGCTTTCTTGGAGTCCCTCTGGTCGAGAACCACGTCGGCCCCGATCGCGTTGAAGACACCTGAGCCCATGCCGACGTCCGCGGTCCGGTTCTCCCAGTCCTTGTCGCTGCCGTAGGAGGCGCTCGCCCCGTCGAGCGTGCGAGCGGCCTGGGCGCGTTCGGCGTCGTACAGGTTCGCGAAGTTCTCCGGGTTGTCGCAGACACCTCGCAGGACCCGGGTGAGGGAGTCCTGGGCGACATTCAGGTGGCCTCCGTCGCCGTCCTGGAGCACCTGACCGCCCGACACGTGCGCGTACCGGGGGTCGTGGGTCAGTGTGTTGTGGGTGTCCGGGACATAGTCGACAGGTGCCACTCCATCACCGGCTCGGCAGCCCGCCCGTGCTCGCGGCACCAGCCGACCGGGACGACGCCGCCGCAGTCGTCGCTTACACACGCACTCCGGCCCCGGGCCGGCGTACGCAACCCCGTGACGGACCACACCGCCCCCCGACCCCTGCGAGACAGCGCCCCTCAGGCCCACCGGCCAGAACAGTGTCACCCACCACCCCCACCATTCCCTCTCAGCCGCTACCTCGACCAGCCCACTCCTCCTCCCCCTCTCCCCCACCTCGTCCCCTTTTCTCTTCTCAGCCCTCTCCCCCGTCCTCACGCCTCCTTTCAAGCCGCTCACGCCCCCTCAGCCCTTTCGCCACTCCCTACCCCCTCCTACCTATAAGTCTGGCTAGTCACCGGCTGCGATTCAGCGTCTGACCAGGCACGATGCCGTAAGGACACGGAAACCGGCTCCCCCCATCTCTCCCCCCACCTCTCCCCTGACCTCACCCCCCATCTCTCCCCCCTTCTTTCACCCCCGTGGTCACACCCGCCAAGCCCAGCGACCGCGCACCCACGGCAGCCCGGCCCGGGTCCAGCGCGCCTACTCGTATTGGTGTGGCTGCCCGCCCTGCCATGCGATGACTTCGGAATCACCAAGGACGAGCTCGTCCGGACCCGGGATGTCGATGCGCCGCAGGAACTCGATCAGATCCGCATCGGAAAACGCCACCCCGAGGACCGTGTCGACACCGCGGATCCGGATCACGACCCGCCGACCGCCGGCCGGGGAGATCCGGTGCACCAGGATCGGCGCATACTCCATACCCCCAGCGTGCGACAGGACACGGCCCGCAGCATCCGGGCGATCCGGTTCAACCTGACGCGCGCCCTATCCGAGACCACGGGCAGGAAGCGGAGCCCGCCATCGTCGTCGACGGCGGTGACGTACTCGTGCTCCCGCTCGGAAAGGGAGGCGGCGATCTGGTCGCTGCGCCGGGCGGTCCAGCGGATCAGCTCGTGCGGCACCCCGGCAATCTCCATGACCGGTAGGCGGCTGGCGGCGACGATGCGCGGCTCGGTCGCCACCCTCAGCGCCTCGCAGACCTCAGCGGCCACGGTGTCGTTGTAGGCCGCAGCCGACGCTCCACCCCCTGTGGTCGCCGGCGTTGGCTGCGTAGGCGAATTTTGAGAAACGTCTGTTGGTCAGCCGATACGAACGCCTCGTTCCACATAATGGCAATGTCGCCGAGTTCTGAGAACACGTGAGGCTTGCGCCAGACTTGGTTGTGTTCTGGGCGGTGGCGGGCTCCGAGTACGCAGGTCGTGCTGTGCAGGCGGGAGTGGCAAGGCTGGGTGAGCGACGCACGGGTGAATCTGTTCTCGTACGGGTCTGTCCTGCTGGGAGGCGTTCGACCTCGGGCTAGGGTGACCGCCATGACGACGCTGACCAGTGCGGTAGGCAGTGTCCGACTGATTCTTGCCGCGAGCTTGTCTCCTCAGGGGCAAGGGGAGACCTCGGGCGCCCCCTGGTGGGCGGTCCCGGCGGCCACTCTCATTGGCGGCATGATTGCGTGGTTCGCGGCCTGGTCCTCCTCCAGGCAACTGCGCCGTAGTGCTCAGGAGGAACTGCACCACGAGCAGGCTCGGCTGCTGAACGAGCAATTTGCCATGGCCGCCGGGCTGCTGGGACATGAAGAGCCCGCCTGCCGCCTGGCCGGCGTCCATGCGATGGCCGGTCTGGCGGATGACTGGGCGGAACGCGCACGCCGACAGATCTGCATCGATGTGCTGTGCGCGTACCTGCGCATGCCCTATCCGGCCGAGCCGTCCGAGTCGGCTTCGGTCCAGGAACGGCTGGCCTGGCAGGCCGACCGCGAGGTTCGACACACGGTGATCCGCGTCATCCGCGATCATCTGAACCCGCGAATCAGTGGGACCGCAGCCTCCTGGGAGGGCTACGACTTCGACTTCACCGGCACAGTCTTCGACGGCGGCAGTTTCCGCGGAGCCCGCTTCACGGGCGGATACGTGAGCTTCCGTCGTGCCGAGTTCACCGGCGGCTTGCTGAGCTTTCGCCATGCCGTGTTCGCCGGCGGCAACGTGAGCTTCGACAGAGCGACATTCGCAGCCAGCAGGGTGGGCTTCCAGGCTGCCGTGTTCATCGGCGGCAACGTGTCCTTCGACTATGCGACGTTCGCCGGCGGGTACGTGACCTTCCGCGGCGTGGAGTTCACCGGCGGCACAGTGAGCTTCCGCGGCACCAAATTCACCGGCGGCTCGGTGAACTTGCAAGGGGCCGGGTCATGGACGGCGCCACCGATCTTCGATGATGGCGTAATGGCATGCCCACCAGCGGGTCTACTGCTGCCGAAGTCCGTCGAATCGTGAGGCGGGCTACTCAAGCTCACCCCCAGTGACACACTTGCCCCTTCGCGACCGTTGTCTGGGCCCGCAGGGCGCGCCTTGACACGTAATCCCGTGCTGCCCCAGCGTCAGCGGCTGCGCGCGACTGACAACGCCAGTCTGTCCGACACGCCGGAACAGTGCTCTCAAAAACTCGCCAACATTTCAGCTGCCAGTTACGCGCCACTGTTCTCCCCAGTCGACTACAAGCGCTCCCCGTTCTCGCCTCCGCAGCCGCTGGCGTCCATCGCCCGCCACGAGACACCGGCTTCTGAACAAAAAAGGGCCGAGCAGCGGTACATCCCGCCAGGCGGGAACAGCGGCCCGACTCTCTTTCCAGGCCCTTCAGGCTGAGGCGGCCCCGCACCGGGAGCGAATGTCATCGCTCTCCGGGCCCTGCCGCCACGCACCGGTGACTCACCGATTCGGTCACCGCTCACCAGCCCGTACGCACCGGTGAGTCACCAATTCACTCACCACCCACAGAGCCGCACTCACCGATGACTCACCACCCGCCGTGCCGCACCTACCGGAACTCACCACCGGACGCCGAGCACGATCCAGCCCACCGGTGACCGAGATCACCGCACACGCCCTTCTATACCCCGCCCTCCGGCCCGCGCCGGAGGGCTTCGCGCTTCCTGGAGGAGACCAGCATGCCAACCTTCGAGACCCCCCGCTTCACCACCGACCTCCAGCACCTCACCCCCGCCCAACGCCGGCGCTTCCGTCGCGTCGTCCTGGGCACCTTCTTGCCCGACCTACGCTCCCCCGGCTGCCAGTTCCGCCCCGGGTTACGGATCAAGGGTGTCCGGCGCGCATCCGGCGCCTTCGAGCTCGCCTGGGATGGCGACGGCCGGGCCACCTGGTCCTACAGGCGTCCGCATCACTCAGGCGGGGTGCAATGCACGGCCGGCTGGGCGCCACGGCGCCAGCTCGGGATACTCCTTCAGCATGTCGTCGGTCGCCGCATAGAGTGCTGTCGCGAGGGTGTCCACGTCGTTCGTCAGAAAACGATCTTGGACACCCTCGTTCTCGTCTCCGCAGGCACCCCTTGGACCACACCACCAGGAGGAACCAGTGTCATACCCGCACCTTCTCACCCCCGAGGAGAAGCTCGCCGACGCGAAGAAGCTGTTGAGCCTCCCGCGTATCGTCGTGATCTGCGGCTCCACCCGCTTCATGACCGAGATGACCGAGGCCGATCTGTGGGAGACCAAAGCCGGCAAGATTGTCGTCAAACCGGGCTGTGACATGAAGTCGCCGCACGAACTTGGGTCCGATCCCGTCGAGGCCGAGGCGCTGAAGGTTCGACTCGGCGAACTGCACCGAGCGAAGATCCGGCTCGCTGATGAGGTGCTCGTAGTCGGCAACTACATCGGAGACAGCACCCGAGCCGAAATCGCCTACGCCCGGTCACTGGGCAGGCCCGTGCGGTTCACGCACCCCCAAGTCGACCCTGACGCCTGACCCTATCGCGGTGATTTCGGCCGCCGCCCACCCCACACCCTCCGCGGGCATACCTTGGAATTGATCATCCATCCCCACGGCCCCGCAGCCGGGGTGGCAGCGTGATCGACTAAGGGCTGTCCCGTAACGATCTCGGAGTTGGTGGTGGAGGGGTCGGTCGCCGCGCCGCCCCTGTGCTTAGCCCGCGAGGGCGAGGTTGTGCAGTCGGGCGATGCCGAGCATCGCGTGATGAACACCGTCGCCTTTGAGTCGGCAGTCGCGCAGGATCTTCCAGCTCTTCATGCGGGCGAAGGTGTGCTCGACGCGGGCCCGGACCTGCTTGTGGGAGTGGTTGTGTGCCTCTTTCCAGGCCGGGAGTTCCTCGCCTTTGCGCCGGCGGTGCGGGATGACCAGTCCGGTGCCTTGGTAGCCGCCGTCTGCGATGGTCATCGTTTGGCCGACGGCGGCCTTGGCGCCGGATTCTTCCCAGCCGCGGGAGTCGTGCCGGTTTCCTGGCAGGGGCCGCCCGACCATGACGACCAGGCGGGTGTCGGCGTCGATGACTACCTGATGGGCTGTTGAGTAGCGGTAGTTCTTCGACTGCTCGGCCACCGAATGGTCGCGGGTGGGCACCAGGGTGCCATCCACGATCAGCACGCTGCCTTTGCGGAACCGCTGGCGCGGCTGCAGCGCGAGCAACGGCCCGAGGTGATCGATGATCCGGTCCGCCGCGGACTTCGAGATGCCGAACAGCGGAGCGATCTGGCGCATCGTCAAGTTCGTCCGCCAGTAGGCCGTGACAAGCAGAATGCGATCCTCAAGTGGGAGCCCCCAGGGCCGCCCACGCTGAAGGTCGGCAGCGGTCTCGCGTCGCACGGCGGTCACCAGCCTGCCGAAGCAGCGCGGGCTCAGCCCGGTGAAGGGGCCTATCCAGGACGGCACCGACGCCGTGATCACTGCAGTCACACCAAGATCGTTTCACCTGGAGTCGACCGGGATGGGTATGGGTCAAGTACGGAGCCCGAGGTGCCGGTCCAGCTGACTGCGCAGACGCGCAGAAGCCCCACGGAGAGTCCCGAGTTGTCGCAGTTCTGCCGCCGCGAGTTCCGTCCGCCCAGCCAGCGCGAGCACAGCGGCATAGGGCCGTTCGCCTTCGGCGAGCTTCGCCGCCACGGCATCACGGATGCCTCGCAGTACTGCGTGGTCCGCGCTCGGATGCTCCGCCAGCAGGAGAAGGAGCCTGTTGTCGTTCCAGGCACTGTCTTGCGCCGTGCTCAGTTGCAGCAGAGTGCCAGGCGCCGTGGAGGGATTGGCGGCCAGCGCCTGCCATACGAAGGGGTACGGACACCGCGCGAGTCGATGCAGTACGGCGCTGTCGCTCTCGGCATGAGCCAGTTCGAGGTAGTCAGCAGGCGTGTGCACGGACATGGCCCCAGGATCGTCGGGGCGATCATCCTGCCATCAGGGCCCAGTCGCCCGTGCGCGGGGGCTCTGCCGCAACCGGTCGAAGATCGCTTACGAGACAACCCATAGGGGAGGCGGGGAGTTGGCGAAATATCGACCATTGGGGGTTAAAAAGATTGACAGCTTATTGCCGCCATAGTTTTGATCATGAGGTGCCGAACGGGGGAATCGTCCGGCACGGCGGTAGCGCCCATTCAGCACCTGGGTGTGCCACTCGGGCTGACCGCCGAGGGCTGCCGCCGATTGCGGACGTACAGACCTCTGACATATGTCATAGGTCGACCGCGCGGGGGGCGTGAAGATTGATTACATATGGCACTGCCGTGTCGCAGCACGCGACATGAGGCTGAGACCCATGAAAGTCAACGATTACAAGAACGACGTCGTGATCGATGTTCGTGATGTACGCAGGACGTACGGGGTGGGTAGCCGGTCGGAGTATGAAGCCGTGCGAGGTGTCAGCCTGCAAGTCCGTCGGGGGGAGGTGTTCGCCCTGCTCGGGACGAACGGAGCGGGCAAGACCTCCACGGTGGAACTGATGGAAGGCCTGGCTCCTGCCGACAGCGGACAGGTACGCGTCCTGGGTCATGACCCCTACCGCCAGCGGGCCGAAGTCCGCCCGTTGACCGGGGTCATGCTGCAGAGCGGCGGCTTCCCGGCGGACCTGACGGTAGCTGAGGTCGCACGCTTCTGGTCCAAGTGTTCCCCTCCCGCTCGTACGGTCTCCGAGGTACTGAGCCTGGTCGGGCTGACCGGCCGGCGCACTGTGCCGGTCAAGCAGTTATCAGGCGGCGAGAGCCGTCGGCTGGATCTGGCACTCGCGGTCATCGGCGGCCCGCAGGTGCTGTTCCTGGACGAGCCGACGACAGGCATGGACCCCGAAGGGCGTCGCGACACCTGGGACATCGTGCGGCAGTTGCAGCAGGACGGCACCACCGTACTGCTGACGACGCATTACTTGGAGGAGGCGGAAGAGCTCTCCGACCATCTGGCCATCTTACAGAAGGGGCGTGTGGTCGCCGAAGGCACCGCCGCCGAGGTCATCGCCGGCCAGCCCTCCCGTATCAGCTTCGACCTTCCCGCAGGTCTGCATCCCGAGTCCCTGCCGTCGCTGCCGGGCACCGCTCGCCGACAGACCGACGGGCAGAGCGTTGTGCTCCACACCCAGGACCTCCAGACCGTTCTGACCCGACTGCTGAACTGGGCCGCTGAGCAACACATCAGTCTGGAAGGGCTGGACGCACGAACCGCATCGCTTGAGGAAGCCTTCCTGGCGATGACCATCGGCGCAGAGTCCCGACCCGCAAGGAGCAGCTCATGACCGCGTACGCCTCCAACGGGTTCGCCTCCCGCCGGAGCCGAATGTTGGCACTGGGGCACACCGAACTGATCATGCTGCTCCGGAACAGGAGCGCCCTCGTCTCCGCCCTCGTCCTGCCTCTCGGATCGCTCTGGTTCATCCACTCCGTCACCCCGTCGACATTCACCGCCAGGGACGACGAGCAGCTCCTGGCCGGCCCCGTCCTGGCGACCGGCACGATCGGTATGGTCCTGCTTTTCGTCGTCTACTCGACACTCGTAGGCGCATACGTCGCACGCCGTGAGGGCCTGGTCCTCAAGCGGCTGCGCACGGGGTCTCTGTCGGACAGCGAGATCCTCGTGGGTACAGCGATGCCGGTGGCGGGAGTGGCATGGGCGCAGTGCGGCATCGTGCTCGGCGTCGGCGTTGCACTCCTGGACGTGCAGTCTCCGGCGAGCTCGCCGCTGCTGCTGATCGGTGTGGTCATCGGCACGGTTCTCGTTGCGGCGCTGGCCGCGTGCTCCGCCGTATTTACCCGAACGGTGGAAATGGCTCAGCTGACCACCATGCCTCTGATTCTGGTCTCAGTCGCCGGGTCAGGTCTGGTGATGCCGCTGGAGGCGCTACCGTCCTGGGCCACCGAGGTGTGCCGTGTGCTGCCGCTGACCCCGGTGATGGAACTGGTGCGACTGGGCTGGCTCGGCACGGACGACGGCACGGCCGTGTGGTCCGCGGCGCTGCCTCAGTTGGGGGGTGCCCTGCTGTGGACAGCCGCCGCCGTGTGGGTCGCGCGCACCTGGTTTCGCTGGGAACCCCGAAAATGACCGCTTCAATCATGCAGGGGCGCCACGGAGAGTCGCACGAGCCGATTCGGCGACACTGGCACGGCAGGATCACCGCAGTGGTGGGCCGAGCGGGCCGCCGCAGCCGGTCCGAGCAGTTCCACCTGTACACCCGGGCGTCGCTGTATCTGTTGACCCTGCTGGAACCCGTTCTCGTGGGCATCTGGCTCGTAGCCACCCCTGCGGAGCAGACCGGTGGGCATCTGTTCTGGGTGATCGCCGGGGCCTGCCTCGTGCACACGGCCACGTGTGTCTGCCTGCCGTACTCCCTGCCTGCTCGCCCCGAGCTCGGCAACTGGATCCAGGTGAGCGGCGCGGCTGCCGCAACGATGGTAGCCAGTGCAGTCGTGCTCGAGTTGAACGCGGAACCGTCCCAGCTCAGTGCGTCGTCCGCCGAGCTGCTCCTCGCCGGCGCCCTTGTCTTCCTCACAGGCCCTCTCTCGATCGCCTGGCCGCCGAAGGCCGCGCTTGCTCTGTTAACAATGATCGCAACGACGGTCGGGCTCAGTGGTGTTGTCCTGGGTACTGAGATCCAATTACTGGCCGGAGCTGGGCTCTACGCCGTCATCGGTGGTGCTGCGTTCGCGCTGACCTACCGGTTCTCGGCCTGGGCAGTCGGCGTGGTGCTCGAACTGGGGCGGTCCCAAGAGATACAGGCCCGGCTCGCGGTCGCCGAGGAGCGGCTGCGGTTCGCACGCGACCTGCACGACGTGCTAGGCCGCAACCTCACAGTGATCGCCTTGAAGAGTGAGCTGGCGGCGGCCTTGAGCGGTCAGGGCGCGCCCGCCGATCAGATGGTCGAGATCCAGCGGATCGCGCACCAGTCTCAGGAAGAGGTACGCGCCGTTGTGACGGGCTACCGCTCCGCGGACCTGAGAACTGAGCTGGAAGGTGCTCGTGCGGTGCTGCATTCCGCAGGCATCCGTTGTCTGGTCAGTGACCCAGAAGGCCTCGGGGCGGGGGCCCCGCAGGCCCTGGGCTGGGCAGTAAGGGAAGGAGTGACGAACGTGCTGCGACACAGCGAAGCACGGCAGTGCCTCATCGAACTGTCCTCGCAGGGGGGCACTCTGACTCTGACCATGGAGAACGACGGTGTGTACGGGCCCCTGGTTCCGGGCACCGGCGGCAGCGGTCTGGCTGGTCTGCGCGAGCGGCTGGCACCGCTCGACGGCACGGTCTCGGGCTGCGCCAAGAGCGAAAGCCAGTTCCTCCTCACCGTCTGTCTTCCGTGGACGAGCCGACTGAGTGCCACCGGCCATGAGAGGAGGGGATCGTGACGGACCGTATCCGTGTTCTGCTCGCAGACGATGAGCACCTTATCCGCGGAGCCCTGGCCAGCCTTCTGGCACTCAACGAAGACCTCACCGTCGTGGCCGAGGCCGCGACAGGTCGGGAGGCCATCTCCATGGCGAGGGCACATCGGCCTGACGTGGCCGTGCTGGATCTTCAGATGCCCGGTCACGACGGCATCGAGGTCGCGCGAACGCTGCACAAGGAGCTCGACGGCTGCCGCACCATGATCCTCACCAGTTACGGTCGGCCGGGGCATCTGAAGAGGGCGTTGGAAGCTGGCGTCCGCGGGTTCCTGCCGAAGACCGTCTCCGCGCACGATCTCGCGAACATCATCCGCACCGTCCACGCGGGCCGCCGCTTCATCGCTTCGGAACTCGCGGCCGACGCCATCAGCTACGGCGATTGCCCACTGACGCCCCGGGAGACAGACGTGCTGAGCCTGGCAGCCGATGGTGCCTCGATCGCCAAGATCGCGGAGCAAGCGGGGCTGTCGGCCGGGACCGTCCGCAACCACATTTCGTCCGCAGTCTCCAAGCTCGGTGCCTACAACCGCCACGCGGCAGCCCGGACGGCAAAGCAGCATGGCTGGATCTGACACCACCTCGGCCTCGGCCCCGGCCCCGTGCGGGGCCAGGGCCGGCCCCGTGGCGCACAGAGACATCTCACTGACCCGCTACACAGATCTGGAGAAGAAGATGGGACGTCCGGAATCACCGATCAACCCCGCTGACGGCCCCCTGCAACGCTTCGCCCATGAATTGCGCGTGCTGCGGAGGACGGCGGGAAACCCCTCCTACCGCATGCTCGCGAGCAGGGCCAACTACTCAGGGACGTCGTTGTCGGAAGCGGCCCGCGGTATAGCCCTGCCCAGCCTCGACGTGACGCTGGCCTATGTCGGCGCTTGTCACGGCGACATCGAACGCTGGGAGAAGTACTGGTTGAGCACGGAAGCAGAACTGTCGGTCGCTCCCACGCATGAGGACCCCGCGCAGGGTTGGCTGGAGCGAGCACGCCTCGGTCCCGCGCCGACCCCGCGGTCCGCGCTCCTGGCGCCGACCCCTGTCCAGAGTGCCCGCCCCAGAATGCGCCCTGGGCAGATAGTGAGTCGGGCCGGATCGGCGCTGAGAAGACCGGCGACCGTACTCGTACTGGTGGCAGGAAGCTGGGCCCTGGCCCTGGCCGCGGGCCTACGCGTCAAGAGGAGTACGCATAGTGCATGATGACACCCGCAGCCATGTCCATGCCGGTGCGATGCCCCGGCGATCGGCCCTGACCTGGTCGAAGACCATGCTCCGCGATCTCGCTGCCTGGCTGGCGCGCAAGCCTGTCGCGCTGTCCGGCGCACGCCGCTCGATACCGCACTCCGCCGATGCCCGCACCATCATCTGGGCGGTCACAGCGGCCGATCTCGTCACCAGTGTCGTCGTGGACGCGATGGTCCCTCCCGCCTACCGCCCTCTTCACCTCGTCTGGGTGGTCTTGTCGCTCGTCATGACTGTGGGATTCTGCGCGATGACCATGCGTACCCCTCACCTGATCGACGACGACACGCTGTACCTGCGCACCGGCCCTTTCCGCGCCCTTGTCATTCCGATCAATCAAATCCAGACCGTGCGTGCTGCGCACGGCATGGCGCAAAGCCACGGGCTGCGTCGCTTACTGGACCAGGACGACGCAGTGGCTTGCTCGGTCAGCAGCGCCACCACCATGGCCCTCGAACTCACCGAGCCCCTCCCTGTGCAGCTCCGCAAGGGCGAGCCGATCATGGCTCGCCGTGTCTACTTCACCGCCGACCAGCCAGCTGCGGCCGCCGAACTCATCCGGAGGGCGATGCACGGGGACACACAGCCATGACGGGTACATACCCAGTCCCCGGGGCGCGAGCCCTTCGGGGAGAGATAGGGGGGAGAACGATGAGCACGCTCAGCGCGCCCGTACCGGCCGCGGATGACACGAGGTTCCAGGAGGTGAATGCCTTCCTCGTCAGCCTGGGGCTGGGGACTCTCGCCGGACAGCCTGACCGCAAGTACCTGCCGGGCCGAAATACCAACATGAGCGGTACCACCGATACCGGCCAGGGCGTCTTCGTCAAGAAACTCGAGGGCCCGCAGCAGGTGGCCGAGACACGGATTCAACAATGTCTGGCCTTTGAGCAGCTCCTGCAGCAGTATCCGGAGCCCCAGCTCTTCTCACCTCGCTGTCTGGGCTCCGAACTCGGATCCCAGCTCATGGTGTTCGAACTGGTCGAGGATGCCGTGACTGCCGCCGACCTGGTAAAGGACCACGGTCTGACAAACAGCCTTGCTCGCTCACTGGGCAACACGGTCGGTCATCTGCACAATCTGCCGGTCGACCAGCTTCGACAGAGTGGGCCGAGCACACCGCTGCTCCCGTCCGCTGAACTACTCGATGGTCTTCCAGTGGCTCTGTTCGAGGCTTCTTCCGCCGCAGAGCTCCAGGTGTGGAGTCTGCTGCAGAACGACGTTGCCCTGGCGGACGCCCTGCGGGCGCTCCTTGAAAGGGAGCGGCAGGCCGAACCGGTGGCCGCTCACTGCGATTTACGCCTGGACCAGTTCCTGATCGCCAGCGGTCGGATCCACCTCACCGACCTTGAGGAATTCCAGGCGGGCGACGCGGCCCGTGACCTCGGGGGGGTCGTAGGCGATCTGCTGCACCGCGCGGTGCTGGACGCTGCAACATCGGAAGATCCCGACCGTGACGCGGCACCATCGCGTGAACAGATGCTGACGCAGATCACTTCCGGCATACGACTGGCGCGTCCCACTATCCAGGCATTCTGGAACGGCTATCTGGAGCAGCGGCCCGCAGGCAGCGCCCTGGCCGCGCGGGTCGTGGCATTCGCCGGTTGGCATCTCCTCGACCGCCTGCTCGCCGGCGCCCGGACGGCGCCGCGGCTCGCGGCCTTGCCGCGCGCAGCTGCCGGCATCGGGCGAAGAGCACTGCTCACGCCGGACAAGTTCATCCTGACACTCGGACTTGTAGAGGATCTCGCATGAGCGGACCGGCCGAAGTCTTGAGAACAGGCGGTCGAGCACGGCCGCAGTCGCCACTGCAGTTGTCCGAGCAACTCCAGGAGCTGCTGGACGTGGTGCACGTGGAAGGGGGCGGCCTCACGGCTGCCGTGGGGGCGAGGAAAATAACCGCGTCCTCCGCTCAGGCACTCACCGCCCACCTGGCCACTGCGCTCTACCAGATCGTCCACGTCGGCAGGCCGGAGAGCGAGACCGAGCGAGCTCCTGCCTCACAGGACCGGGACCTCGAAGCTCTCCTGGCGCAGGCCGTACCTCACCGCTACACCGCGCACACCGTTCCCGTGCTGTCTGCGACGGAGGACGGTCTGGTCGTAGAGCTGAGCAGTGTGCGTGTCCGTCTCGACTCGTACCGGCTTGTGCGCACCAGCGACGACGCACAGCGGGCTCACGTGCGCATTTCGGCGGCCCGCCCCATGCTCTCTCCCGGGTTCTTCCTCGTCGACGGGTCGCTACCGCTTCCTCCAGAGGCCCAGGTCTTGCGGGTGTACCTGCATGTCAAGACACCCGACGCTGCTGTCGAGGCCTGGGGTCGGACACTGGAATGCCTGGAAGAACATGCCGTCGCTTACCGAGCCAAGGCAGCTTCCTCAAGCGCGGTGCTGCCGCGGCGCGATGGCGTGGTGGTGTACCTGAACGGTCTGGATCAGGAGGTGCTCGCGTCGCTTGTCGGGGCTGTCAAGGGAATCGTCGGTCTCGGGAGTGGTGGTTCTCCGTTCACCAGGCGGCTGGCTCCCGGGGTGGCTATGGCCTGGGAACCAGATGATGCCCGGCCCGGTATGCGCAACACCAGTCTGGGTGAGCACCGGTCCCGTGCCCTGGCCTCAGGACTGGTCGGTCACGCGACCCGCCCGGATGGACGGACCCGAACGGAGCGGGTTCGAGATGCCCTCATCGAAGGCGGAATCAACCCGTCCGACCCCCATCGCAACCTGTCGTCTCCCACTTCTCTCTGGAATTGATAAAAGCCCGACACTGTTCAACCGATCATCAAAGAAAACTTCCATGAACGAATAAAACAGGACTAGTTTCGATCTTGCCCTCAGGGACTACCCAATCAGGAAGTCCCGATCAGGCGCCGTCAGATTTGCAAACGGATTCCTTGAGGAGATCGCTATGAACGAGATCGACCTGGCCGCCGGCTTCGACACCTACGCCGACGTGAACGAGATGGCCACCGAGGTCACCCCCGACGAGGCCCCCTCGCCTCAGACCATCGTCTCCCTGAGCGTCGTCGCCAGCATCAAGTGGGGCTGCTGACTCAGGACCTGTCGAATCGGTGCACGGCCAGCAGTTTCGACTGCTGGCCGTGCACGTCGTCCCGCAATACCCATTGCTTAGGCCTGCGCATGACGATATCCATCCTCCTTCCTTTCATGCCGACAGAAGGGAAACAGATTCTTCCCTTCGCAAACCTGGTCCGGGAAGGCGCCGCCGAACGCCTGTGGACCGGGCAGTCGCTCCTACTCGAACCACACACGGCGCTCGCCTACGCCGCCGGCGCCGGCGGCGGCATTCCTGTGGGCACCAGCGTGACGCTCCTGCCACTGCGCCACCCCTTCCAGGCCGCCCTCCAGGCCCGGTCCCTGGCAGCCCTGAGCGGACACCCGTTCGTTGCCGGACTCGGCACCGGGTCGGCGCCGTTCGTCCAGGCGCTGCGTGGCAGCTCCTACTCCAGTCCCCTGGGGGCCGTACGGGAGTACACCACGATCGTCCGGCGCCTCCTGGCCGGTGACATGGTGGATCTGGCCGGCGATTACTACGGAATGCACGGCGCTCTCCCACCCCTGGACACCCCGCCGGTTCAGCTCGGCCTTGGCGTACTCAGGCCCCGGATGGCTGAACTCGCTGGCGAAATCTCAGACGTCTCCATCACCTGGCTGAGTCCTCCCAGCTACCTGGCCCAAGTCCTTCTGCCTGCACTCACCCGCGGCGCGGAACGCGCGCAACGGCCACGGCCCCGGGTAACCGCAGTCGTCCACGTCTCGCTCGACGCCCCACGGCGCGATCACACACGCGTCATCCTGGCCGCTACCCATGCCCACCTCCGGGCCCCGCACTACCAGGCCATGCTCAAACTCGCCGGGATCGATGTGGACCCCCACGACCTCCTCGCAACGGCCACCCGGCTCATCGACAGCGGAACCGTAGCCGTGGGAAGTATCGACGACATCCTCCGTACCGTGCGCGCCTACTACGCGGCCGGGGCGGACGAAGTAGTCCTCAACACGATTGGTCTCCAAACCGTGAACGGAGCAGCCGCGTCCCTGTCTGCACTCGACGCAGTCACCCAAGCCGTTCGCGCAGAAGCGGCGGCCATGGTTGCGAGTCACAGATGACGCAACAGAGCTCACCGGTCCCGAAGTTCTCTGCCCAGCGACTCCTGATCGTCGGTACTGGAGCCCTCGGTGTCTCCTCCCTGCCCGGATGGCTCGGCTGGCTGCGTGAGACTTACCCCGAGACCGAAACAAAGGTCCTGCTCACCCGGCAGGCAAGCACATTCGTCACTGCAGCGGCCCTCACTGCGATCGGGGGCAGCCCCGTGCTCCACGACATCTGGCCCACCGATTCCCCCGTCGCCGCGCCGCACGTCCAGCTCGGCCAGTGGGCCGATGCCATTGCCGTCTACCCCGCCACCTTCCATTTCGTCAGCCGCTTCGCGACAGGACTAGCCGACACCCCCGCGCTGCTGGCCCTGCAATGCACCAGCGCGCCGATCGGCATAGCACCCGCACTGCCGCCGGGAGGATACGAGAGCTACGCATTCCGCTCCCACATGGCTGCGCTCCGGAACCGCCGCAATGTCGTGATCGCCGCGCCGGAACCCGGGCGCAGCATCACCACCGGAAACATCGAGGCATCCACGGCAGCACCGCTCACCACTCTGCTGCCGATGATCGAGGAACTCCATACCGAGCTCGGTGAGGCCGGCACGACATGACCACACCTCCTGGAACCGTTGTCGATCGCTTCGGCAGTGGCCACGTCCGGACCGTGATCACGCGATCTCCGGACGGACGGACGACGTGGGTCCGCAGCGCCGGCGACAGGAGGACCCAGCCGTTCCTCTCTCCGCACCCCTCACTCCTCACCGCTCTTGAGGCAGTCACCACCAGACCCCCCGGTGCCCGCTTCGTCCCGCCCCAACCACACGGCAACACGCTCCACTACGCGGCCCCAGGCGCCTCCTCCACAGCCGATCTCCTCTTCTCGCGCGAGCCTCAGGCCCACGCGAGGGCCGGTTCTCTCCTGGAAAACCTCGGAGTGCTGCTTCGAGCACTTCACGCCGCACCCTTGGCAGGGACCGGCGCAGCCCCTGACATGCCCCTGACCTGGCTCCGTCTGTCAGCCTGGATGGACAGCCCGCTGGCCGGTCCCCCAGCAGTGCTGCACACGCGTCTCCGGGAGGCCCTCGGGACCCGCCGCTGGCAGCTGCTCGCCTCATGGCTGGAGAGCCTGCGCTCTGGACCCCGGGTATTGCTGCATGGGAACCCGAGCCTGGGGTTGCTCGTGCCGTCGGAGTCAGATGAGACCGACGCGCTACTTACCGGGGAAGAGCTGGGCCTCGGCACCTGGCAGCAAGACGTCGGCTGGGTACTGGGCGAGCTTCACGAAATGCGTTCCCTGTCGGTTCGGCTACCACTTTCGGTGGATCCGGCCGGCTGGGACCGCCTAGCGGCACGGTTCATCGAAGGTTACGGACTCCCGCCCGACCCGTCGGTTCACCGCGCGGCGACGCTCAAGGCCCTTCTCCACCTGCACGATTTCTGCGTCTTCGTGTCGTGGGACGACTCAGAAGTACTCCGCTACACCACTGTCATCGCTCATCTGGTCGACGAGCACGGAAAGGACTGAGAATTGCCTTCCGATACACCCCTCACCTACCCCGCCGCCCGACGCCAGGGTCTGGTGGAAAAGCTGTTCGGCCACTCCGTCGCTGATCCGTACCGGTGGCTGGAGCAATACGACAGTGAAGAAACTCGGACCTGGCTCGCCGAGCAGGACAGCCTCAGACATACCGCACTCAACTCGCTTCCCGGGCGGGACCAGCTGCGTACCCACCTGAACGAACTGGTCTCGGTGGGCGTAATCGGCCCGCCCGTCTGGCGCGGAAATCGCCACTTCTTCATGAAGCGGGAGCCCCAGCAGGAGCACGCGGCCCTCTACATCGCCGAAGAAGACGGGAATCAGCGCCTCCTGATCGACCCCACGGCCCTGGACCCCACCGGACACACCACGTTGGACAGCTGGTACCCGGACCAGACGGGAACCCAGCTTGCCTATCAGGTGTCCGTCAAAGGTGACGCCGACAGCTGTCTCTACGTTCTCGACACCGCATCAGGCTCGATCGTCGACGGGCCCATCACCCGATGCCGCCACTCCCCCATCGCATGGCTGCCCAGCGGCGACGCCTTCTACTACGTGCGCAGCCTGCCCAGCTCGGCCGTTCCTTCAGGCGAGGAGCACTACCATCGGCGCGTCTACCTGCACCACGTCGCCACCGACCCTGACACCGACGACTCCCTCGTCTTCGGCGCGGACGGGCACAAGACGACTTCCTACGGCATCGCGGTCACCGCAGACGGCCGATGGCTCATCCTGACCGCCACGATCGGCGCAGTACGTCACAACGAGGTGTGGCTGGCCGATCTCACCACCAGCAGCCCCCTGTACCCGGTCTTCACACCCGTGCAGAGGAACGTCCGTGCGCGCACGCGCGCCCTCGTCGGCCGCGACGGACAGCTGTACCTTCACACCGACCGCGATGCGCCCCACGGCCGCCTCGCGGTCACCGACATCGAGAACCCGCAATCCAGCCGCTGGAGGGACATCCTCCCTCAGGACCCGGACGCGAGGCTGGAACACGTCGCCATGCTCGACAGCCCAAAACTGGCGCGTCCTCTTCTCCTGGCGGGCCGAAACCGGCACATGTTCAGCGAGATCACGGTCCATGACCTGGCCACGGGCGAGCACCTCTTTGACATCGATCTCCCCGGCCCCGGAGTCGTCGGCGAGATCCGTGGCCGGGGACACGAAGCGTGGTTCACGTATACCGATCCATTCACGCCGCCGACCGTCTTCCGCTGGGACGCCCTCACCCGCACCCGCACGATCTGGGCGTCGCCTCCTGGACGGCAGTCGCTTCACTCGCGGCCTGGTGCGGTGCATCATCTGAACTGCGCGTCGCCGGACGGTACGCAGATCCGAGTCACCGTTTTCGCTCCGCACTCACGCCGTGGGCCGCTGCCTACGATCCTCTATGGATACGGCGGCTTCGGACTCTCCCTTGCACCTTCCTACAACCCGGAGATACTTGCCTGGGTCGAAGCAGGCGGCGTCTACGCCGTGGCCCACGTACGTGGTGGAGACGAGGGCGGAGCGCAGTGGCACGCCGCGGGCGCCAGAGCGAACAAACAGAAGTCGGTCGACGATTTCCACGCTGCGGCCGAAGCCCTCATCCGCGGCGGCTGGACCACCAGCTCACAACTCGTGATCAGCGGTGAATCCAACGGTGGGCTGTTGGTCGGTGCAGCGCTCACCCAGCGTCCCGACCTCTACCGGGCCGTCCTCTGCGGAGCACCTGTCCTGGACATGGCCCGGTACGAGCGGTTCGGGCTCGGGCCGTCCTGGACTGCCGAATACGGCTCGGCGGAGGTGGAGGAAGAACTCGGATGGCTCATGTCCTATTCGCCCTACCACAGCGTCACCGCGGAGGGTGTCTACCCCGCGGTGTTGTTCAGCGTCTCCGAGGGAGACTCGATGGTCGATCCGCTGCACGCCAGGAAAATGTGTGCCGCACTCCAGCACGTCGCAGGGCGCCGTCCGACTACAGGTGACAACGGGATCGTGCTCCTCCGGCGCGAACTCGGCGCAGGCCACGGCGCACGTTCCATGAGTCTCACAGTTGGCCTTCTCGTCGACCAGCTTGCGTTCGCAGCCTGGCAATCCGGCATGCCACTAGGGTCGTCGACGTCATACGACGATGGCTTCGATGCCTCTTGGAAGGCTGGCAGGCAGCAGGCGTAGGACGGCGGCTTGATCGCTCACCGTCGTCGAGGCCAGCGCCCGTGACCATCTCCAGCACGGCACGCGCACGCCCGCCACGTCGTCCTGATGTACTCCGGGACCTCGTCGAGTCCGGGACCAGCGTTCTTTGATGCCGCTGCCCGCAGTACCGCGATCTTGTGGCGACCCAGACCCCCGCGAGACGGCCCCCGTTGGCCGTCGGCTAGTCCCATTTCCGCCCCGACGAAAGGAACCCAGCATGAACCGCTCGATACGACGTACCCTGCATGGTGCGGTCCTGGCCAGCGCCCTTGCGGCGACGGCCCCCCAGGCCTTCGCCGCGACCGCCACCCAACAGCCGTCGGCCGCCTCGTCGAGCTTTGGCACACCCCCCGCGGGCTACGTCCATGAGGAGTCCTTCCACGGCACGGCTGCGGCCTGCCAGACGGCGGGCAAGGCGGGCATCGCGGCGGGCAAGTGGACCGCGTACTTCTGCTTCCAGGCGCTCCCCTTCACTCCCTTCCAGGAGCTCTACGTCAAGAAGTAGCGCGGCGATGATTCCCACACAGCGTCTTGGTTCCCTAGCCGGTTCAGAGACTGGGCGGCTACCGGGACCTGTGGGTTTTCTAAGCTCGCCTCGGCTACCGCGTGCACGCCCCTGGTGAACCCTTCGCCCTGGAGCAGCTCTTCCTACTGTTCCGGCTGCACGAGCGAAAACCAGTGCGTGTTCAGCCGCGGGCGTCCCCGCGGCTGACCGAACGTGAAGGGCTCCGGCATCCGCCGGGGCCCTTCACGTCGATAGGTGCATACGTCCGAGACCTTCTCGCCGCTGTTGATGCGGGTGGCAATGTCCTCGGCGTTACGGGCTTCGTAGACCTCGATGTCGCCCGGGGTGGGGGCTGCGGTCGCAGGCCCACCAGCGCCTGCTGGGCCTTCGGCCAGGACGTCTCCAGCTTGGCGAGAAGGTCTTTGGACAATGGTGGGCGGCGCCGCGAAGGGCGCGGTCTTGCTGAGGACCGCGACCGGAACCGGTGGGAGCGGCCCGCCGCCAGCGATGGCGGTGACCCCAGCGTCGATGCCGACCTGTTCGAAGGCCGGGTCGGCGGCGAAGGGGGTCCCGGGGTGCCGCAGTGCTTCGACGTGCGCCGCCCAGTCCGTCGCCATCGCCGGCTTCAGCGCGGGTCCGAGCGCCTCGACCAGGACCAGCCCCGCGGACCTGTGCCGGTTGCTCCTGCGCGTACCGCAGGGCGAGCATCCCACCGAACGAGTGCCCCACCAGTAGGTAGGGCCCCGTACGTGCTCGGCGGACAGCAGCCGGTCCAGGTCCTGGGCCATGGCGGTCAGGGGGATGGTGCCCCGTACGGGCGTGCTGCGCATGGTGAGCATCGGCGGCTGCGTGTAGATGTCCACCTGCCGCCCGGAGTCCCCGGCTCCCGGCCCGGCGGCGGCTGCCACCAGCAGGACGGCGGCCAACGCAGCTGCGATCCCACCGGGCACACGCCATCGCGTATCCCCAGCTTCCCGCGCCCTCCTTCACCCTCATACGCACCGTTGCCGTAAGGCACCCCCGCCTCGCGGAGGCAGCTTCCGAGCTGTCCGCCGACGCCGTCAGAGCGTGGCGCGCTCCGTGGTGATCCCGCTGCCACTCCGCAGTGGTCAAATCACCCCGGCTCATTCCGCCGGCGTGGACAGAGGCCGCGGCGGGGGGCCGGGGGGCCGTCCCTAAGCTTGTGAGTGGCGCGGGCGCCGGATGTTCACCGGCCTCGTACGCCGTGGATCGATGGGAGAAACGTGGGACTGCGTCGGGGTACGCCCGTTTGTGTGGCGGCGGTTGCGCTGCTGGTGCTCGTCACGGGCTGCGGCGGAGGGCATGGCGGTGCCGGCGGGACGGCGAGCACGCCGCCCGCCAAGCCGGCGGCGCGGCCGTTGCCCCTGGGGACCGAGGCGCGCCGGGCGACCTGGAAGCAGCGGCCGGTTCAGATCACGCCCAAGAGCCTGTTGTCCGGTTCGCGAGCCGATCTCGCCGGTATCCGGCTCGACGACGAGCTCAAGGACATGGATCCGTACTTCCTGACCGTCGAGTTCTCCAACACCGGCGAGCTCGCGATGGACCGGCCGAACCTGGTGGACACCCTGTCCGTGGTCGGGACGAACGGGGTGTCCGGCAAGGGGGTCATGGTCCTCAACGTGCCCTTGGCCACGGCTCCGGCCCTCCCGGAGCACTGCCGCAAGGGCAATCCGGCGACCGTCCCCGCCGGGGGTACGGCGGAGGTGTGCGTACTGGTGATGCTGGCCAAGGGGCAGGAGCCGGCGACCGTCGCGTACTCCGCGGAGGGGAGCGACACCGTCGTCTGGAAGGTCGGCGACGGGCTCGGCGGCGGGGGCGGTGGGGTACTGCCGCCGGGCACGCCCGCCGAAGCCGCCGTCGACGACAGCAAGGGCCACCTGGTCCCGATCAAGGCCACCCCCAAGACCGTACGCGCCGGGGATCCGGCGGATCTGAGCCGCTTCAAGGCAGGCGACGGCGGGCAGGACCTCGTGCCGTACTACGTCACCATCGAGTACCTCAACACCGGTCAGTACGACGTCTATCCGGGCATGCAGGACCATGTGTGGCTCCAGAGCGCGGGCGGGAAGCAGGTGCGGCCCGTGATCCTGCTGGATCTGGGCGGGCCCGGAGTGGCGCAGTGCCCGAGGACGGTTCCGGACACGATGGTCAAGCCGAACGCCACCGTGCGGCAGTGCTCGATCCACATGCTTCCGAAGGGGGACGAGCCGGCCACCATCAGCTACAAGGGCGATGGCGCCGACGCGAAGTGGATCACCTGGCGGGCGTCCTAGAGCTACGCGGCGATCGGGGAGGAGTCGTCCAGGTGAGCTGCTGCGGTCCGCCACGCGTTGGTGACCGCGGTCCGGGCCCGCGCCGTGCGGGCCTGGCAGTCCCCGGTGAGCCGTAGCGGCGTGCCCACGTGCACGTGCAGGCCCGGGCGGCGCAGGGGTGCGGTGGCCAGACCTGCGAGCTGCTTGCCGACGCCTCCCGAGGTGACGCGGCGGGCGCCGGCGTGGCCCACGGGTACGACGGGAGCGCCGGTACGTTCGGCAAGGCGGGCGAGGCCGCTGCGGAAGGGGCCGGGGGCGGCTTCGGCGGCGTCCTCGCGGCGGGGCAGACCGCCTTCGGCGTAGATGAGGATCAGTCGCCCCTCTTCCAGGGCTTCGGCGGCGGTGTCGAGCGCGGCGGCGGCTCGCCGGTCGCCGCGGAGCACCGGAATGTGTCCCCCGCCGGCGAGGACGCGGCCCAGGAGCGGGACGCGCCACAGTCCGGCGGCCGCCATCACGACCGGCTCGGCGCCGAGCCTGCGCAAGGCGGCGAGCACGATGGCCGGGTCGGCCAGTGAGGTGTGGTTCGCGGCGATGATGCTGCCCGGAGCGAGAGCGGTGTCGGCGTCGGTGGTCACCGACAGGCGTCCGACGGCGGGCACCAGGACGTCGGCGATGCGGCTGAGCATGAGAGGGCTCCCGGTCTCGGCGGTGGTGGTACTCATCGTCGGTGACGGGCGCCGCTGAGGCCTGAGTCCTCGTACTCATTTTGCTCTGCAGACATACCCGCCTTGCCGCCGTGCCGCCGTGCCGCCGTGCTGCTGGCGCGGGCGTCCGGGTGGCGATTCGCAAGGCGGACGGGCGCGGACGCCCGCCCGGCTCGGCACCGAGCATCGTCCGGCGTGGTGAAGGCGCCACCACGGCACAGCCAGCCACGCCGTCCTTGGACACCGGTCGGCCCCGAGGGACCACAAGCTCCCCGGTCGTGACCCACGTGCGTCACGTTCCCCTTGGTTGCCGGCGGCTAGGGCAGGCCCACCAGGCCCCAGCCGTGGCGGGCGGCCTCCGTTGTCACGTCGCCCCATTCGCGCAGAAGCGCGATGAAGTCCTCGAAGGTGTCGGGGCGGCCTGCCCAGCCCTCGCACTCGGCGGCGAACGGCCCGCGCAGCTTGCCCAGGCACGGCTCCAGCCGCTCCCAGGCCCGGGCCTTGCCGGGTACCGCCGCCGGCGGGCACACCAGGAGGGCGTGCGGGATCCAGCGGTCCGTGGCGGGCGGGAAGAGCCCCCCGCCGCCGGTCACGGCCGGATCATCGGCCGGGTCCGCGTACCAGATCAGACCGTCGAGGAAGGCGTCCATCGCCTCACGAACGGACGCTCCGACGAGCAGACGTATGTCAGCCCATGCGTTGCCCGCGCGGAAATGCGGCCAATAGGCGCCGCTGGTGGTGAAGAAGACGTACTCGGCGCACCATGCTCGCTCGGGGCCCGGGGGCCAGAGCCAGCCGTCGGGCCGCCCGCGGCTGAGTTCGCACGAGTCGTCGAGCCCCCATGGCCAGGCCTTGTCGTCCAGCACCTCGATCCGGTCCTGGGCGGGGAAGGTGCGCAACTGCTCCCAGTCCACCATGAACAACGTGAGATCCCGACCCATGGCGGCAGCATAGGGGCATGGGGGAGGCGAAGTGCAGGTGGGCCGCCCCTTCCATGGCGCGGGGGCTGTTCGGTGAATCCTTTTACCAGTACGACTGATCCCGCCGCACGGGTGACCCGTCCGCCGGACCGTGGCTCGGCCGATGAGCGGCGCCCCTATAAACGGGGTGCTCCTCCGTTTTCCGCGAACGCATTCGACTGATGGGTCGTCGTAGCATGCTGAAGGCCACTCTGCGGGTCCTTGCCTCCACCTTCCTTCTCTCCGTCGTCATCGCCCCGACCGCCACCGCGGCGCCGGCGGCGGCCGACGACACCACCGCGCCCTGTGGCCCGGTCGTCGATTACCGGGCCACGGACTGGTGGCGCACCACGACGATCACGCGGATCGCCCGCACGGTCGCGGCCACCGCCTCCAGCGAGCGCTGGCAGTGGCGCGAGGACGTCAACACCCTGTGGCGCGGCGACACGAGGGAGAACGTCGAGGAGATCTTCCGGACCGGTTTCACCCCGCGCGGTGACCAGCTCACCCCCGTCGCCGAGTACATCGTCAAGGGCGGCGGCCAGCTCAGCGCGCACCTCAGCACCAGCTGCGACCAGTCGGTGGCCAAGAGGTTCGCGACGTACGGCGAGGAGAAGACCGGCTGGGTGTACGAGATCTACGCGCCCGGCGGCATCGACGTCAATGCGACGGCCCGCGTGAACAACTACCAGTCGCCGTACCTGTGGAACAAGGAGATCGACTTCCCTGGCGGGGTGCAGGGCAACTTCATCAAGGGCGCGTGCAAGTACCGGCTGACGAACACCGACCCGGTGACCAACGACAAGACCTGGGAACAGCTCGGCTGCAAGGACAACACCGGCTTCGCCCCCTACAAGACCGAACCGGCCGCTTACGCCCTCACGCACTGAACAGATCCGCCGGCCCTGGCGGAGCGGGGACGCGGCTGAGGGGCCCGCCGGGTGCGGGGGGCCTCTCTTCGGAGCTGGTCACTCACCTGTCCGGGGGACGGGGAGAAGAATCGTTTCGGCGGCGGGAGGACGGCCGGGCGCCGGGGCAGCGGGCAGTCGGCGGGGTGGGTGGTTTCGCCCGGGTAAGTCCGGGCGGGATCCGGCGCGTTCTCCGGCTGAACAGGCATTTGATTGACGGCGGTTGATCTGGATGCGTGATGATGTGACGTGCAGTCGTACGTAGTTGGGTGAGTTGTCTCGGGGGACAGTCGATGAACGATGCCGTGGAGTTGGCGGACATGATCGCGCAGCTGCGGGCGGAACTGAGCCGCGCCATGTCGGCCGGTGAGGATTCTGATCTCCGGTTCCGGGCAGAGCGTGTGGAACTGGAATTGACGGTGGGGGTGGAGCGCACGAACGAGCCTGGAGTCAAGGTCCGGTTCTGGGTGTTCGATGCCAGTGCCTCCGCGAAGCGGTCCTCGACCGTCACCCAGCGGCTCTCCCTGACCCTGCAGCCCGTGCTCGCGGATGCGCCCGAGCAGGTGGCCCTGATCTCCGGGGACGAACTGCTCGGTGAGAACTGACGGGGCAGCGGTGGCCACCGGGCTCGACCCGCGCCGAATAGCCGAGGTCATCGTCACCGCCGGGAAGGGCGGCCGGCGCGGTTCGGGCTACCGGGTCGGGAACGCGGTGGTGCTCACCGCGTTCCACGTGGTGAGCGGTGCGGCCGGCGTGCAGGTGCGTTTCGACGCCGACCGCCCGGGCCAGTGGTCCGCGCCGGCCGAGGTGGTGTGGTCGGACGGGGCGACGGACGTGGCGGTGCTCGCGTTCACGCCTCCGGCCGGCGCCGAACCGGTCGGGCCGGCGCCCTTCGGACGGATCGGTGACGACCGTCATGCCGTGGTCGACGTACACGCGGCCGGATTCCCGCTGTGGAAGCGCCGACGGGACGCCGAGGGCAGGCAGTTCCGCGAGTTGCACCAGGCGGACGGAACGGTTGCCGCCCTGTCCAACCTCAGGACGGGGACCTTGGAAGTCACCGTCTCGGTGGCCGCCGCCGACCCCGATCCCCAGGTGTCGCCCTGGTCGGGCATGTCGGGCTCCGCCCTGTGGGCGGGATCTCGCATCGTCGGGGTGATCGCCGAACATCATCGGTGGGAGGGGCCGGGGCGGCTGACCGCGGCCCGCCTCGACCACACGCTGCGGCGCGTAGACGAACCGCTGCGGACCCGCCTCGCCGAGCTGCTGGGCATCGGGGATCCGCTGGCGCTGCCCGACGCCCGCTCGGAGACGGGGCCGGAGCCCGGGCCGGGGCGGGCGTCTTCCCTGAGGGTCATCGGGCTGCCGGTGACGCACGGTCTGGAGCTGTTCAAGGACCGCATCGAGGCACGCGAGCTGGTGGGCCGTCATCTCGCGGATCCCGCCGTCCGCATGGTGACCGTCACCGGGCGGCGGGGCATGGGCAAGAGCGCGCTGTCCGCCAAGGTCCTGGAGATGCTGGAGCAGGGCCAGTGGCCGGGACAGACGCGGGCGCCGCTGCCGTCCGCGATCGTCAATCTGAGCACCCGTACGTCGGGGGTCACCCTGGAGCGCCTGTACTTCGACTGCGCCCGCGCCCTGGGCCCGGAGACCGAGGCGCGGCTGCTCGGCGTATGGGCGGCGAACCGCCCGGTGCACGACAAGGTCGGCGAGCTGTTCAACGCGATGGGAGACGAGCTCGTCGTCATCCTGGTGGACAACCTGGAGGACCTGCTCCTGGACGACGGCCGGCTTGAGGACGCCGAGCTCGGGGTCTTCTTCGACTGCCTCTTCCGCAACCGTCATACTCCGCGCCTCTTGGTGACGTCGCAGATTCCGCTGCGGCTGGCACCGGAGCTGCGGCGCTTCGCCGTGGAGGTCGAACTCTCCGAGGGGCTGCCCGCGGCCGAGTCGATCGCGCTCCTGCGTGAACTCGACCAGGACGGCAGCCTCGGCGTCGCACAGCTGTCCGACGAGGAGTTGCTGCGGGCGGCGGTTCGCGTCCACGGGGTGCCGCGTGCGCTGGAGCTGCTGATGGGTGCGGTGGCGGACGACGTGCTGGAACTGCCGACCCTGCGGGACGTGCTGGAGGACTTCACCCTGCGCGAGGACGTGGTCAGCGGTCTCGCCCAGGACCGCTACCGGCGGCTGGGCCCGGAAACCCGCGTCGTGGTGGACGTACTCGCCGTTCTGCGCACGCCCGCCTCCCGGGAGGCGATCGACTGGATCGTGGGTGCCCTCGCGCCCGGTCTTGACGTCGTGGGCGTGATGTCGCAACTGCTGCGCATCCGGATGCTCTCGGTGGACCGGCCCAACCGCACCTACGCCCTGCATCCGCTGGACGCCGACCTCGCGTACGGCGCGCTGCCCCAGGACGGGGCGCTCGGGCGCCGGTCACTGGAGCGGCAGGCGGCGGACTGGTACGCGCACGCCGCCCCGGCGCGCGAGCGGTGGCGCGGCCTGGAGGATGTGCGCGCCCACCGCCGCGCATTCGAACACCGCCGGCGGGCAGGGGACATGAACGAGGCCGCGCTGGTACTGGGGGCGATCGGACCCTGGATGACCCGGCACGGCTCCGCCCTCGCGGCGATCGCCATGCACCTGACACTGGAGGACAAGTTGACCGACGACGCGGCACGTCTCGCCCATCTGATCAGCTACGGGCACGCCCGGTTGAGCGGAGGTCCGCTGGCACACGCGGTGACGCTCTTCACGGAGGCGGCAGAGGTGGCCGAGCGCCTGGGAGACCGGCAGGCCTTGCAGGACGCCCTGTTCGGCCTGGGCGACGCGCACCGCCAACTCGGCAGCCTCAAGGAGGGGACGGCGGCGTTGTCGCGGGCGGCGGTCCTGGCCAACGACAACGGCGACACCGAGGCTGAGGCCCATGCGGTACTGAGCCTCAGCCTCGCCCACAGCACGCTGGGGCACGGGCGGGAAGCTCTGGCCAGCGCCGAGCGGCTGAACGCCATCGCTGCCGAGTCGCGCGACCCGCTGACCGAGGCACGGGCCTGGAACGCCCGGTTCACGGCCTTGCTGACCATGGGCAGCTGGGAAGAGACCATCACCGCGAGCGACCGTGCCGTACACGCCTATCAGGTGGCGGGGGTGCGGGAGGCGACGGACTACGCGCTCAACGCCAAGGGCGTGGCCCAGCTCGCTCTGGGACGGCATGCCGAGGCGGTCGCCTCGCTGGAGGCCGCGTTCCACGCGGCATCGGCCATGGAGAACCCGCGCACCGAAGGCGTCTGCCTCTACAACCTGGCCTGGACGCACTGGACCGGCGACCGGTACGAGGAGGCGGCCGGGACGGCGGACCGCTCCGCGGCCTCCTTCCAGCGCGCCGGATCCCCGGAAGGCGCGGGGGCCCAGGCACTCGCGGACGCCGCTCGCGCGCGGGCCGCCGGAGACCTGGCGGTGGCGGCCGAGGCCCTGGAGCGCGCCGCCGCAGGCGTCGGCCGCAATGTCGAGACGGTCCGCCCGGCATGGCTCACCCGGGAGGCCCGGACCCTGCGCGACACGGCCTGAGGTTCCCCCGCCCGGGTACCGCTGCCCGCGGGCTCCGTCTCGGCTGCTCCATCTCGTGCCGGTGCCGGGCGGGGGCCACGGCAGTTGGTCAAGGACGAGCAGAGCCGACCAGGCGATGTGGAGCAGGGGGGCCGCGATGCGGGCCGGCAGCTTCCGCACCGTGGTGGCCCTGAGGCTGCCGTACAGGACGGGAAGGCAGAGCACGGTCGCGGGGACGACCGCCCAGCCCCCGATCCTGCTGAAGGCCGCCCCCTGGCAGGCCCAGTACAAGAACCCCGTGACGCCCAGCAGCGGGAAGGGCAGTACGAGCCGACGCCAGACCAGGATCTGCCCGAGATGCCGGTCGCCGCTGGTGGCGGGCTTGTCCAACGCGGGCTTGTCCAACGCGGCCTTGTCCAACGCGGGACTGGACAAGGGTTGGACAGGATCGACGGGTGGGGGCCGGAGGTCTTCCTCGATCAGCGCCTCGTCCTCCAGGCCTTCGGCTGTGATGTGCTCCAGCCGGGCCTCGAAGTCGGCATCGTCCACGGCGTCCCGGCCGACGGGTTCGAGGGGTCCGGGCGGGACGACCACCAGGTCGCGCACCTCGCGCTCCAGGCGGCTGTCAACGCTGTACGCCTTCCTCAGCCATGACCTCCTCGGCAACGTGCTCGCGACCGTCATCGTCACCGGGGTCGGATACACAGCCAAAAGGATCCGTACCAAGGTCCGCAACCGGAACGGCCAAACCCACCACACGGGCCAGTAGCGCGATGCCCCGGGGCCGGGTCACGTCGAGTGGGAGTCAGGGACGGCCCAGCAGTGCCACGCCCGCGGCGGTGTCGGCGCGGGCGGTGAAGAAGTCGGTGAACGCCGCGACGAACTCCTCCTCGCTGAGCCGGCCGTCACCGTCCCCGTCCAGTTGGCGGAAGGCGTCGTTCAGCTCGGCGGGGTGGACGCGCGGGCCCCCGAACAGGACGCGGTACTCGTCCGCGCACAGATATCCGCTGCCGTCGGTGTCGGCGGTCCGGAACAGGGCGCGCACCGCCGGCCCCAGGCCCCGGTCGAGGTAGTCCGGATCCCGGTCGATGCCCCCCAGCATCGCGGACACGAACTCGGCGCACTCCACCGCGCCGTCGCCGTCCGCGTCCATGGCCTCGCGCAGTTGCTCCCACCAGGACTCGAAGGCGGCGTAGAGCCGGTCCTCGCGCTCGACGGGGAGTTCCAGCTGCCAGCACACGTTGTGGACCATCGCCTGGAGGTCGGCGGAGTCCACCCGCCCGTCACCGGTCTGGTCGAGCACCTGCCGGAAGAACGCCTCCAGCCGCGCCGGGCGGGAGTCGAAGGTGCGGGACCGGGGCCGGGGCAGCGGCGGGGGCGCCGTGGGCCGCCGGGAAGCAGGTCGCTGCCGGCCTTCTTCGTCGGACGCGTGGCGGTAGCGCAGACGGTCCGGCAGACGGGTCATCACCTGTCGCATGCCGCGGTGCAGCGTCCAGGACAGGGCGGCGGCGGTACGGGTACGGGGCATGGCGAACCGCTCGTGCCAGGCCCTCGGCAGGTCGGCGACGGTCAGGCTGGTCAGCACGCTCGCGGCGACGGCGCGCAGCAGCGGCCAGGCGGGCCGGAGGCGTCCGAGCCGGCGGGGGGCGGGAGCCTCGCGCAGCATCTCGAAGAGCAGGTAGCGGACCTGGTCGCCGAGTTCGAGGACCTCCCGGACGGTCCGGTCGACGTAGGCGGGTACGTCGGCGGCGGTCGCCGGGAGGACCTCGTCGGGGATGCCGAGGGCCGCGCAGACCTCCTTGAACTCCGCGTACAGCGCGTCGAGCTCGGCCGGTTCGAGCGGATCACCGGAGAGCTCTCGCATGGCCGTCATGGCCTCGTACAGCGTCAGCATCACCCAGGCGCGGACCTCGGGGTCCTCGGCGGTGTACGGGCGGCCGGCGTCGTCGGTGCCGCGGATCCGGCGGTGCGCGCGCTCCAGCCGGGCGATCTCGCGCCGCCGCTCCTCGGGCCCGGCGAAGAACAGCCGGCTGCCGCTGTCCATGGTGTGCTCGATCCGCCGCCAGGGGTGGGCCCGGTAGGTGGAGTAGCGGGCGGTGCCGGCCGCGACGGCCGGGTGCGCGGTCTGAAGGACGAGCAGCCGCCAGGCCACCAGTCCGATGCGCCATTCACCAAGGGTCTGGCGCAACAGACCGTCGCTGGCGGGTGGAGAGGTAGGCGTCACGCGGTACTCCTGAAGATCGGGGCCAACAGGAACACAACGCCGCACATGCGGGGGAGGTTGCGAAGGACCGGCGCCGGGTCGGGGCTTGCCGCCGGGTGGCGCCCGGGGCTGACCGTCCCCGGGTGGTCAGTGGCTCGGGGGCCGGGTGTGGTGCTGGTCGCGGATGCCCCAGGGGGAGCCGTAGGCGGTGAGGAGGTCGAGGAAGGGGACGGGCGGGAGGGCTTCGGGGCCCAGGACGCCGGGCCGGGACCAGACGCCCGTGGCGAGGAGTTCGAGGGCGACCACCGGGTTGACGGCGGTCTGCCAGACGACGGCCTGGGAGCCGTACTCGCGCATGGACCACTGGTTGTCGACCACGTGGTAGAGGTAGACCTCGCGGGGCAGGCCGTCCTTGGTGCCCTTGACCCAGGTGCCGGCGCAGGTCTTGCCGGTCATGCGGTCCCCGAGCGTCGCCGGGTCGGGCAGGCAGGCGGCGACCACGTCGCGGGGCGAGACGCGGACCTCGCGGCCGTCCTCGCCGCGTACGGCGACCCGGTCGGTGGAGTCGAGGCCGAGGGCGTGGAGCGTCTTGAGCTTGCCGATGAAGTCGTCGCCGAGGCCGTACTTGAAGGTGACCCGGCGGGCCCCGACCCAGCGCGGGACGAGGAGGACCTCCTCGTGCTCCACGTTGACGCACTCGACGGGGCCGATGCCCTCGGGGAAGTCGAAGACCTCCGGCTCGCTGAACGGCTCGGTGGTGAACCAGCCGCGCTCGCGCTCGTAGACCACGGGAGGGTTCAGGCACTCCTCGATCGTGGTCCAGATGTTGAAGGACGGGGCGAAGTCGTAGCCCTCGACGGTCAGGTCGGCGCCGTCGCGGATGCCGATCTCCTCGATCTCGTCGAAGAGGTGGTCGGCGGCGTAGCGGGCGAAGACGTCCGAGAGCCCGGGCTCGACTCCCATGCCGACGAGGGCGAGGCGGCCCGACTTCTCCCACTCCGCAGCCCGTTCGAACTGCTCGTCGCCGAGCTTCACGCCGCATTCGCGGTGCGGGTGGTCGGGGTGCGGGCGGGAGAGGGACATCGCCATGTCGAGGTAGTGGGTGCCCGCCGCCAGCGCGGCGTTGAACAGGGGCATCACGAACCGCGGGTCGGTGGCGTTCATCAGGACGTCGCATCCGCGCTCGGTGAGCAGCCGGGTGACGGCCGTCTCGTCGGAGGCGTCGACGCGGCAGGCGCTGAACCGCCGCTCCTCGTCGCCGAGGGCGGCGACGGCGGCCTCGGCGCGGGTCAGGTCGTAGTCGGCGACGACGAAGTGGTCGAAGAAGTCGCGGCGGGCGGCGATCTTGGTGATCGCGCTCCCGACGCCGCCGGCACCCACGAGCAGAACGCGCATGGCGAGGTCCTTTCTCTGTGAGGCGTGTGCCTCAGGGGACTGATGGAACCGGGCGCTCCGAGTTAAGGTCAATGGTGTTGGCATAAGGACGGGAGAGGGTCGGGAGCGGGCGGATGGCGAAGGACGTGGTTGCGGAGGAGGGCCGCAGACGGCGGCGGCCGACGCGGCAGGGGACGGTGCTCTCCGAGCGGCTGATCGTCGAGACGGCCCTGCGGATGGTGCGCGAGCACGGCAGCGCGGGCCTGTCCGCCCGGCGGCTGGGCGCCGCCCTGGGGGCGGATCCCAGCACCCTGTACCGGTACTTCGACGGCATGGACGGCCTGACCCTGGCCATCGGCGAGGAGCTGATCGGCCGGGCGCTCGCCGGCTGGGTCCCGACCGGGCGGTGGCGCGAGGACCTGCGCTCGCTCGGGCTGCGCATCCACGGGGCGTACCTCGCGCACCCGCAGGCCGCGCTGCTGACCGCGAGCCGGGTGACCGGCCGGCCGCGCGAGATCGCCGCCGACGAGGCGATCCTCGCCAGCCTGCGGGGCGCGGGGTTCGAGGACGTGGACGCCGTACGGATCTACCACGCGTACATCGACCAGTCCCTGGCCTTCGCGGCGCTCGACGCGGGTGCGCTGGCGCTGTCGGAGAAGGCGCGCGACTCGGACGAGGACCGGTGGGAGTCGACGTACGCCCGGCTGCCGGCGCAGGAGTACCCGAACATCGCGGCGACCGCCGGGCTGCTGGCCGCGCGCATGCCGCACAGTGCCTACCCGGTCGCGCTGGAGATGCTGCTGGATGCCGCCGAGCGGGAACTGGGCGGTGGGGGCGGGGATGGTGGGGGTGAGCAGAGCGACCCTCACCCGGGCGGCCCATGCCCGGGGGCCGGATCCCGCCGGTCCGTGCGTTCCTGAAAGGGCCGCTGCACCCCGTTCGCGTTGCGCGTGGCGGTCGTGCGGGCATGAGTCAGGAACGGAGAGGGGGTAAGTCGTGTCCGAACGAGACAACGCGCCCGCGGTGGAAACCTCGCTGTGGTCGGCCGTCACCCTGCTGGACGAACGGGGGCCGGCCGCGGCCCGGATGGCCGTCGAGGAGGTCCTGTCCGCGCTTCCCGGCCGCCGGGGGCGGGACTGGACGGCCCCGCAAGAGGCCCGGATCCGGGCCCTGGTGAACCGGATGGACACCGTACGCGCCCTCGACGGGGCGCAGGAGGGCTGGTGGGGCCGGCGCAGGGCGCGGCGCGCTCGTCGGCGGCTGGCGGTCCTGATGCGGGTGGCGGGTCCGAAGCTGGTGGACGAGGCCGCGCTGCGGTGCTGGAAGGCCGCGCGGGTCCTTGAGGTCCTGAGGGGGTTCGCCGCCGGCCGCAGGGACCGGGCGGAGGTCGCCGAAGTCCTCGACCGGCTGCGCGTGGTGCAGCGGGCGACGTACCTGGACCTGGGGCAAGCCGCCTAGGCCCTGTCGTCAAAGTGGCGCCTGGCCCGCGACGCCCGGCACCGCACCTCGCCGCGTTGTCCAGGCGCCCGAGTACGTCCAGTACACGGGCGTCCCTCCGCCTTGCGATGCACGGCGCCGGACGCCGCGGGCCTGACCGGCGCCACTTTGACGACAGGGCCTAGTGCTGTGACCCGGTGAGCCTTTCCGGGCACGGCACTGGTCAGTCGGCCAGGCTCAGGATGCTCGCGGCGCGGCGTGGGGCGAAGCCGGACAACAGGTGCGCCGCCTGGTGGACGCGGGCCCGTGCGCCCTCGGGGTCGCCGGCCGCGCGGAGCGCTCGGGCCAGGGCGATGAGCGCCTCGGCCTGGCCCCTGGGGTGGCGAGTTCCGCGCCGATGGAGAACCGGGCGACGTTCCGCTCCTCGATGGAGCGGGAATCGCCGAACCTGCGGTTGTCCACCAGCATGCGGTCCGCGCGCCGGAACGCCTGGGATTCCGGCCGTTCCAGGAACTCCGGGGATTCCGGGGATTCCGGGGAATTGTTGTTGATTGCAGCGACAGACATCGGGCCACCGTTCGTGCGGGAGGTGCGAAAAAGGACGGCCGGGGGCGGCATCGCATCGATGCCACCCCCGGCCTGCCGCGTCAGGCAGCGGCGGGCGCTGCCCAGTACGCGGGAACCCACGCACGCTCCTCGGCGGCGTCCCGCCCGATCTGCGGGACGCTTTCCACCTCAAGCCAGTTCTCGGCGAAGGCAGGGAATTCGATCTCCAGCTGCGGCATCGGTCACTCCTTTTCCGTCGCCCTGGTGGGCGAACCCCGCCAGAATGACCGGAATCCGGTCCCGCAATCATGGGGCGGCCGTCCCGGAATTGTCCCGACCCGGCGGGCGGCGCGGCGTCCCCCCGGGGTCAGGAGTCCGAGCGGAACGCGCCGTGGACCCGCAGGTCTCCCTGGATCGATACCTGCTCTCCCTTGGCGTGCACCAGCCATCCCGCGTGCTCGTTGCGGACCGCCAGCCCGCCGTTGGCGTTCGCCTGCCCGCGGAAGAGCGACTCGCCTTCCACGATCAGCTTGAACTGCTCGTGGTTGGTCCGCAGCTTGCCCCGGACCGTCAGGTCGCTCGCCACGACCGTGCCCGCGACCTCGGCGCCCTGCGAGGCCCGCAGCTCACCGTTGACGCTCAGCTCACCCCCGACGGAAGCGTTCTGAGCGGCGCTCAGCTCGCCCTCGGCGTCCAGCCGGCCGTGGACGATCAGCCGGGACGGCCCGCTCCGTGTCTCCAGTACGTCCGTGACCGTCAACCCGCCGTCCAGGGTGAGCCGGTCCTTGACCCGTGCCCGGTCGGTGGCGAGGTCGTTGAGGTCGGCCTTGTCGGCCGCCACGGTTCCCCACTGCCGGTCCCCCTCGCCCCGGAACACGTTGACCCCGGCGGCCGGGAACTCGATCCACCCGGCGGCGGCGTCGCGGCCCTGCACCCAGGCGGTGTTGATGCCGTTGAGATCGGCCTTGTCGGCGGCCACGGTCCCCCACTTCCGGTCGCCCTCGCCCCGGAACACGTTCAGCCCGGCGGCCGGGAACTCGATCCACCCGGCGGCGGCGTCACGGCCCCGCACCCAGCGTGTGGTCACGCCCTCCACGTCGGCCTTCCCGGCCGAGACCAGGCCGGGTGCGCCGTCGGCGGCGAGGACCTCGACGCCGTCCTCGGTCAGGACGATCACGCCCTTGTCCGTGGTGCCCTCGATCCGGGGGGCGAAGAGGCCCTGGACGGCGGTGACGGCCTCGAACTCGGGCCTGCGCACGGCGACGGTGGTCGTGAGGAAGCAGCCGGGCTGCCGTCCGTCCGGGGAGGTGGCCACCAGGGTGTAGGTAACGTCCCGCAGGGGTGCGTCGTCCGGGCCGGGCGACCACCGCCAGTCGGGCCCGGAGCGTTGCGGGACGGGTACGGAGAGGCCGTCCGGGCCCTCGATCGTGTAGGTCAGGGTGTCGGGGCCGTCCCACACCAGGACCACGTTCTCGCCCCCGTCCACCAGGGCTTCCTCGGGGCGGAAGTTGCGCGGTGCCTTCGGCGCCCGCTTCAGCAGGCTCAGGGTCAGGGGGCGGGTGCGCACCGCGTCCCCCGGGTCCCCGCCCGAGATCTCGTTCACCGTGAGGCGGACCAGGCCCTCCTTGTCGGAGACGGGGAATCCGTCCAGCGACAGGACCATCGAATCGCCCGGTGTGAACAGCCCGCCGAGGGCGGCGGAGACCGTGAAGGTGCGGGTGCTCGCGTCCCACTCGTCCTTCGGTACGTCCCCGAACCGGACCGCGTAGGGCTCGATCCCGGTCTTGATCACGTCCGGCCGGTCCGTCAGGTCACCGGCCTCCTTCCCACAGGGCAGGACCACCTCGATCTGGTACCAGGGCACCCAGTCCGTCGTCGGATTGGAGACGACGATGTACACCGTGCCCGCCACGGACGTCTGGGCGTCGTCCGACCCGGACGTCCGGAACGGCACCGGGTCGGTAAGGATCTCGTAGCTCAGAGCAGCCATCGCTCAAAACCCCCTTGTTCGACTGGCGGGCGCTCGCCCCCCACGGACGCGGTCCCCGCCGCACGGAGCGCTGTCCATCCGGACCCCGCGAAAACCCCGATACGCCATGACCGATGCGAAACAGGTGGGCAATGGCCAGAAACGGACCGAATCCGGCACAGCGCGCAGGTGATCCGAAATCGCCCCCGTTCGAAGTGCGGGCCCGGCTCGTCAGGCGCCGGGTGCGCCCAGCAGGGCGCGGGCGCCGCTGACAGCCGCTGACAGCGCTCGGCGGGGGCTGTCAGCGGGGTGGCCGGGGGGTGTCAGGGGGCTGTCAGGGAGGAGCGGCAGGGTCTGGGGCATCGAGAACGAGGACCTGACGAGGAGTTGTTGAGCATGGCGTACGCGATCCGGGCCGAGGGGCTGGTCAAGAAGTACGGGGACTTCACCGCGCTGGACGGTGTCGACCTGGAGGTGCCGGCCGGGAAGGTCGTCGGCGTCCTCGGGCCCAACGGGGCGGGCAAGACCACCACCGTACGCATCCTGGCCACGCTGATGCGGCCCGACGGCGGTCACGCCACCATCGGCGGGCACGACGTCGTGAAGGACCCGGTCAAGGTGCGGCAGCTGATCGGGCTGACCGGGCAGTACGCCTCCGTGGACGAGAGCCTGTCCGGCGTCGAGAACCTGGTGCTCATCGGGCGGCTGCTCGGTCTGTCGCGGCGCGGTGCGAAGGTGCGGGCGGCGCAGCTGCTGGAGGACTTCTCGCTCACCGAGGCGGCCCGCAAGCCGATCGCCACCTTCTCCGGCGGCATGCGGCGGCGCCTCGACCTGGCGGCCTCCCTGGTCGGCAGGCCGCAGGTGCTCTTCCTGGACGAGCCCACCACCGGTCTGGACCCGCACGCCCGGCAGGAGGTGTGGGACGTCGTACGGCGGCTGGTCGCCGACGGCTCCACGGTGCTGCTCACCACCCAGTACCTGGAGGAGGCCGACCAGCTCGCCGACTCCATCACCGTCTTCGACAAGGGGCGCAAGGTCGCCGAGGGCCGGCCCGGTGAGCTCAAGCGCCGTGTCGGCGGCCAGATCCTCCAGGTCCGGCCCACCGTGGCCGCCGATGTGCCGCAGGTCGCCGGGATGCTCGCCGAGCTGACCGGACACGTCCCCGCCCAGGAGTCCGGCGTACTCACCGTGCCCGCCGATGACCCGCTGGTCGTCGCCGCGGTCGCCCGCCGCCTGGACGGTGCCGGGATCACCGCCGACGAGCTCGGCCTGCGGCTGCCCAGCCTGGACGAGGTCTTCCTCGCCCTGACCGGGCACGCGCCCGTCACCGAAGGTCAGGCCGTCGGCGTCTGAGTGGTCGTCGTCGTGGTCGTCCGCCCTTCCGCTTCCCCCGTCTTGAAAGGTATTTGTCATGAGCATCCAGTTCCCCGCCGGCCGTGCCGAGCCCGCCGGCCGCATCAGCCTGGCGCAGACCGCCCACCACAGCCTCGCCCTCGCCGGCCGCGGGGTCACCAGGTTCATGAAGTCGCCGATGCAGCTGGTCGACGTGGTCCTCACCCCGATCATCAGCCTGCTGATGTTCATCTACCTCTTCGGTGACGCCATGTCCGGCGGCGACACCGACGGTTACCTGCGGCTCGTCGCCCCCGGTGTCATGGTCATGGCCGTCTTCCAGGCGAGCATCGGCGTCGGCGCCTCGCTGTCCGCGGACGCCAGTACCGGGATCTTCGACCGCTTCCGCAGCATGCCGATCGCCCGCTCCAGCCCCCTGATCGGCGCCGTCCTGGCCGACATCGTGCGCTACGTCGTCTGCCTGGGCGCCCTGGTCGTCCTCGCCCTCGTCATGGGCTACCGGGTCCGGACCGGTCCGCTCGCCTCCCTCGCCGCGCTCGCCCTCCTCGTCGGTTTCGCGCTCAGCTTCTCCTGGATCTCGGTGTACCTCGGGATGCTGATCAAGAACCCGGCCTCCGTGCAGGGCCTGATGACCATCCTGATCCTGCCGCTCACCTTCGCCAGCAACGTCTTCATCCCCCGGGAGGGCATGGCCGGCTGGCTCCGGGCCTGGTCCGACGTCAACCCCGTCTCCCTGGTCGCCGAGACGGTCCGCGGCCTGCTGAACGGCGGACCGGTCGCCGGTTCCCTCTTCGGCACCCTCGCCTGGATGGCCGGCGTGATCGTGGTCTTCTTCCCGCTGGCCATGCACGCCTACCGCAAGAACGCCGTCTGAGACCTGTCGGGTTGAAACCCGTCAGGTGCTGCGCAGGGTCTCCGCCTCCAGCCACCGCAGGGCGTCGTCACGCGAGTACGCGGCGCCCCGCGCGTACGCCGTGTCGAAGCCGCGGCGGCCCAGCACCGCCACGATGCGCTCGATGAGCTCGCGCCACTCCGGCTCGCCGTGGTCGAAGGCCCCGCGCATCACCTGGCTCATGCCGAGCGATCTGGCGCCCTCCTCGGGAGCGCCCTCCACCGTACGGATCCCACCGAGCAGTTCGGCCACCCAGGCCAGAGCGGCTCCCGCTCCCTGGCCGAACAGGGCGCCGGCCGCCTCGGGCAGCAGGGCCCTGGCCCGTACGGCGTCCCCGGCGGCGAGGCGGTTCTCGATGCGGGTGCTGACGATCAGGTCGCGGGCCAGCCCCTTGAGGGCGGGGCGCCGGACGCCCAGCGCCTCCAGGCGGTCCAGGGTGGCGTCCGACTGGGCCAGGTCACCGGCTCTGCGGTGCACATTGGCCAGGCCCACCAGGATGTTGGCCTCCAGGCGCAGCTGTCCGCGCTCGCGGGCCTGGCGGTGCGCGGCGTACAGGTCGCGGAAGGCGCCCTCCAGGTCGCCGCTGCGCCGGCGTTCGCGGGCGAGTCTGGCCTTGCTGAGGTAGAGGTAGTCCTCGGTGCCGAGTTCGGAGCTGAGCGCCACGCAGCGTTCGAAGGTGGCGATGGCCTCGGGGTACTCGCCGCGCAGGGAGTGGTCGCGGCCGATGGGCAGGAGGCTCATCACGAGGCCCCAGCGGTCGCCCACCGCCTCGAAGCCGCGCAGGGCCAGGGCGCGGGATGCGGCGCCGGTGACCAGGTCGCCCCGTTCGGTGAGGGCGAAGTCCCGTGCCAGGTGGGCGCCGGCCCGCACCCAGGGGTCGGGCGAGTCGAGGGGGTCCTCCCGGTCGGCGGCGGTGCCCGGTCCCGGGGCGCCCGTGGGCGGGGCGACGCGGGACATGCGCAGGAGCAGCGCGGCCGGGTGGAACTCGCGCGCGGTGGCCGTACCGCCTTCGGTGGCCGGGGCCCCCGGGGCGGCGGGAGCAGCCGAGTGGGCGTCGAGGGGGGAGCCGAGGTGGGCGTCGAGGTGGGCGTCCATCCCCCTGATCCCCCAGTACCAGAACATCGCCCCGGCGAAGCGTGCCGCCGTGTCCCCGTCCCCGGCGTCCGCGACCGAGCGGAGCGCGAGGACGAGGTTGTCGTGTTCGGCGTCGAAGACCTCGATCGCCCGCAGCTGTTCGCGGGTGCGCAGGCGGGGTTCGTGCTCCTCGGCGAGCGCCAGGAAGTACGCGCCGTACCGCCGGGTGACGGCTTCGCCGGGCTCGGCGTCGGCGAGGCGCCGCGCCGCGTACGCCCGTACCGTCTCCAGCATCCGGTAGCGCGGCCCGCCCGTCCCCGCCACCACGGTGACCAGCGATTTCTCGACCAGGGCGTCCAGGACGTACGGGATGTCGCCGGCCGGGAGCGAGGGGTCCGCACAGACCGCTTCGAGCGCGGAGACGGTCGCGCCGCCCGGGAACACCGACAGCCGGCGGGCGAGGATCCGCTCGGGCTCGTCGAGCAGGTCCCAGCTCCACTCGACGAGCGCGAGCAGGGTGCGCTGGCGGGGCAGGGCGGTGCGGCTGCCCGAGGCGAGGAGGCGGAACCGGTCGTCGAGGCGGCGCGCGACCTGCTCGACGCTCATCGAGCGGAGCTTCGCCGCGGCCAGTTCGAGGGCGAGCGGCATCCCGTCGAGCCGCCGGCAGACCTCGACCACGGCGTCGAGGGTGCGGTCGTCGAGCGTGAAGTCCGGCCGGACGCCGGTGGCCCGGTCGACGAAGAGGCGTACGGCCGGCGACTGCGCGGCCTCGGCGGGCTCCGGTGAGCCCGTCGGCACGTCGAGGGGGCCGAGGTGGCACAGGGCCTCGCCGGTGATGGCGAGGGCCTCCCGGCTGGTGGCGAGGATCCGCAACTCGGGCATTTGGTCGAGGAGTTCGGCGGCGAGCTCGGCGGCCGCCTCGACGAGGTGCTCGCAGTTGTCGAGCAGGAGCAGGGCGTCGCCGCTGCCGAAGAGCCCGGCCATGCGCTCGACCGGGGTGGCCCGCTGCCCTTGGGCGGCGTCGTAGAGACCGCCGTCGGTGGAGCTGAGGGCGCCGAGCACGGCGTCGGCCAGCTGGTCCGGCGCGCTGACGCCGGCGAGCGGTACGAACCAGACCCGGCCGCGCGCGTGGGCGCGGTCGCGGGTGGCCGCTTCGCAGGAGAGCCTGGTCTTGCCGGCGCCGCCGGGGCCGACGATGGTGACGAGCCGGCCGCGGTCGAGCTGCCGGGCGAGTCCGCCGAGTTCCGCGTCGCGGCCGACGAAGCTGGTGAGACGGGCGGGCAGCGGGCCGGGGGCGGCCTTGTTCCGCCCGGCGGGCGTCTCCAGCCTGCCCCGGAGCAGGGCGAGGTGGACTTCGCGCAGCTCGGCCGACGGGTCGACGCCGAGTTCGTCGCCGAGCCGCTCCCGTATCGCCTCGTAGACGGCGAGGGCCTCGGACTGCCGTCCGGCGGCGGCCAGCGCCCGCATCCGCAGGCCGGCGACCCGCTCGCTCAGCGGCCGCGCGGCGCCCGCCGCCTCCAGGTCGGAGAGCACCTCCCCGTACCGTCCGAGCCGCAGCTCGGCCTCGGAGCGGTCCTCGGCGGCGGCGGTGCGCAGCGCGTCGAGCCGGGTCGCGGCGGGCCGCGCGAAGGGGGCGTCGAGTACGTCGCCGAGCGCCTCGCCCCGCCACAGCCCGAGCGCCGTCCCGAGGAGCGAGGCCGCCTCGCCGGGGCGGCCGGCCGCGAGTTCGCGACGGCCGCGGGCGGCCAGGTCCTCGAAGCGGTGGACGTCCACGTCCTCGGGGCGCACCGAGAGCCGGTAGCCGCCGGAGGCGGACTCCACCGTCGCGGCCCCGCGCAGCGACCTGCGCAGCCGGGACACCAGTGCCTGCAAGGCGTTGGCCGCGTCGGCGGGCGGCGCCTGCCCCCACAGGCCGTCGACGAGCGAGTCGGTGGTCACCGTGCGGCCCTCACCGAGCGCGAGGCGGGCGAGGAGCATCCGCAGCCGCGGGCCGCCCACCTCGACCGGCGCCGTCCCGGCCCCGGCCCCGGCCCCGTCATCGGCGTACACCCGTACCGGTCCCAGCAGCTCTACGCGCACCACGGCGGTCTCCCCCTCCGGACCGACCGGGTCCCCCGTGTCGATCATCGTCCAACGCCGGGTCAGCATCACCTACGCGGGGGCCGCGGTAAAGGCGGGCGGCGCCGCGGCCGGAGGCGGTTTCCCGCCACTCCGTGGCTGCCTTCCACCAGGTCCGTTCATCATGCATTTATCGCGTGCCAGCATGTGCGGGACCAGATCAACCGTCCTATCAGGACACCGACTTGACGGAGAGTTTTCTTGACCACATACCTCAGGCGTGGTGCCGGTTCACGGGTGCGGGTGCTCATGACGCTGATGGCGGCCCTGTGCGCGGTCATCGGTACCACCGCGCTCACCACGACCCCGGCGGCAGCAGCCGATCAGCGTCACCCGATCTATGCCATCGCGCACCGCGTCGACACGCTGGCCGGTGTGGACGCCGCCCTGAAGCACGGCGCCAACAGCATCGAGATAGACGTCTGTGCCTGGTGGAACCCGAACGAATGGCGGGCCTATCACGACTGTTCCTCGGCCGGTGACAACCGGCTGGGCCCCAGCTTCGACAGCATGATCGACCGCATTCTGTCCAACGCCAACGCGGGACGCCGGCTGTCGCTGGTCTGGCTGGACATCAAGGACCCGAACTACTGCGGGGAGCGGGAGAACCGCGGGTGCAGCGTCGCCGGACTGCGCGACAAGGCGCAGCGGCTGACGGCCGCCGGGATCCAGGTGCTGTACGGGTTCTACGAGTACCACGGCGGCAACACCCCGGACGTGGGCGGCCGGGGCTGGCAGAGCCTGGAAGGCCGGCTCGGCAGCCTGGAGGGGATCACCTCGACCGGTAGCCGCGACCAGGTCCAGGGTGCCTTCAACCGGTCCGGTTCCGGGTTCCCGGCCGGTCGCCGGGTGATGGACTACGGCGACAGCGACATCACCAAGGGGTTCGGCAACTGCACGGAGGCCACCTACAACACGTGCGCCGAGCTGAAGAAGGGCGCCGGGGACCGTGACGCCGGACGGCTCGCGGCCACGCTGTCCTGGACGACCACGTACAACGACCCGTGGTACGTGGACAAGCTGCTGGGCGACGGGCGCGTGGACGGCATCATCGCGGGCTACGGGGCGTTCACCGGGGTGCGCGAGTACGACGACAGCTGGCAGTGCGCCAACGCGATCGGCCTCGTCCGCGACTGGGTGAACCGCCACGGCGGCACGCATCGCATGGCCGGCCCCGGGGACCGTCTGTTCCGGTAGGCACGGGCTTCACCGCCGCGCGCGCCGGTCCGCGCGGCGCGGCGCCGGCACCGGCACTCCCCCGCGATGTCGTGCGCTTCCCCGCGCGAGCGCACGACATCGCGGGTGCCCGTGTCAGCGACACCGCGGCCGGCTCCGCGGGCAGGTCGTGGCCGAGCGGGGCCGGGCCGGCCGTGCCGTTCCACAGCACGGCCTGCCGGCGTTCCTGGACGGCGCGGGCCGGGCACGTTCGTCCTGGTCCGCCCGGCGCCCCGCACACCTTCGGCGGCCGCTGACGCCGCAGGCCGGGCATCGACACCATGCGCCGCTACGCGACCGAGCCCGCCGCCGACCTCACCCGAGGGTGAATTCACCTGAAGGCGAATTCATCGGCTTTTCAATTTACTCGTCCTTGAGGTAACCGCCCACGAAGCCGCGGTAGTCGGCCCAGACCCGCTCCCGCTTGTCCCATTCGCTGCCCCAGCACGATGCCGACCAAATGGTCTCGCTCTGGGCATTGTCGGCCGGCGCGGAGGAAATCCATTCCTTCACCGGGCTGTTGGAGAAAGAGCATCCCGGCACGGAAAGGGAATGGGTCGCACTGCCCGGGTACACCTTCGTGGTGTCCTTGCCCTTTACCTGATAGTTGGTCCGCACCGTGACCCGCGAGACCTTGACGCCCATGACCCTGTCGGTGATCGAGTACGAGGCCCACATGTCCCGGTAGCCGGAGGCCCTGAGCGCCACGGAGGTGTGGGGCGAGGCCTCGTCGACGCCGCTGAGGGACTCGTGCTGCACCACGACGTCGCCGCCGGCCAGCACCTGCTGCGACGAGCCCACGAGCGCGGACGGGGCCTCGGCCGGGTCGAAGACCTTGCGCATCACCGCGCGGTCCTCGATCAGGTCGAGGAACCGGGCCTTGTCTGCTTTCGAGAGGGCGGCGAATCCCTCGGCGGTCTCCTCGGCCTGAGCGTCCCCCTTGGCCGACTGCGACGCGAGGTAGGCCGTGTACTTGGCGATCCGTACGTTCGAGACCAAGGAGTCGTCGGCCTGGGCCGAGCCCGGCAGCACGGCCAGGGTCACCGCGGCCAGAGCGACGCCGGCGGCCGTGGTGACACCTCTTCTGACAGTGGAGCGCATAACGTTCTTTCCCCTTAGGTCCATACCACTCGAAGTCGTTCGAGCAGGAAAGGGAAAAGGGCATGAATGTACACCCTGTCAATCCCCCGTTCCCCCCGTGTTGCGCGCACCGGCTCTTTCATTCCCGTGGGCCGGGCCGCGCTTCGCAAAGACTGCACGGGGAGGACGCGACGCGTCAATCGATCTTCCGGGATTTGAGGTAGACCTGAGTTAAGAAGAACGCCACGGCAAAGGCTTCGCAATATACGGAATTGGCGAATCCGAATAATCGACCGCGAAGCCCGATTTCTCCCGCTCGGTCGCGGTCAGGCGCCTTGTTCCATCGGGCCGATGAGGGTGCCGGGAGCGACCATCAGCGCGCCCTCGGCGAAGGAGGCGCCGGGGATCGGCCCGTCCGGGCCCCGGAGCGTGAAGGACGCCTCGTCCGCGCGGACCTGGCGGGCGTCGCCCGGGACCTGGATGTCGAAGTGCACCGGGCGGCCGGGGCCGAAGGTGACCACGGCGCTCTGGTCCCCGTAGCGGCCGGCGGTGACCGGGGTCCGCGAGCCGTGGTCGGAGAACCGCACGTCGGTCGGCGAACCGGCCAGCGCGCAGGGGTCGTACCCGCGCGGCGCGGTCAGGGTGACGCGGTAGTGGTGGTGCCCCGCGCTGGCCGGCGCCGAGGTGATCTTCGCGGTGTGGTTGGCCGGACGGCACGCCGAGGGGGCGGCGCCGCGTTCCGCCGCCGGGGCGGCCTGCGCGACGACCGGAGCCGCGGCGGTCAGCAGCGCGGCGGCGAGGGCGATGGCGGTCTTGTGGTGGGTGCGCACGGAGCACTCCTTGCCTTGCACGTCGGCCCCGGGGGTGTTCTCCGCCGAGACCCTGGTCGGTATGACCTGTTCCCCGGCGCGCTGTCAGCGAATGTCCCGAGATCGTCACGGCCCTGACGGCCCCTCAATTGACCCATGCTTTCGGGCCTTCAATGCACCCTTCCGGGGGTCTTTCCGGAGACTAGATTCAGTGGTGTCGCCGGGAGGACCGGTCGGCGGAACCACTGAATCCAAGGAGTGCCCATGACGTTCACCAGCGCCTCGAAGCCCGTCCTCGTCCGCGCCGCCGAGGCCGAGACGCTGCAGGACGGGGCGACCAGCCTGATCACGCTGCTCGCCGACGCGAACGCCACCGGCGGTGCGCTGACCGCCAACCGGGCGACGCTGCACAAGGGTTCGCCCGGCGCTCCCGCACACTTCCACACCCGCGCGACCGAGATGTTCTACGTACTGGGCGGGTCCATGCGGATCCTGCTCGACGACCAGGTCCTCACGCTCGGCCAGGGCGACTTCCTGACCGTGCCGCCGACCGTGCCGCACGCCTTCGCGCCGGCCCCGGACAGCGAGGCCGAGATGCTCGTCGTCTTCACCCCGGGGATGGACCGCTTCGACTACTACCGGCTGCTGGAGCGGGTGTACCAGGGCGAGGCCTCGGTGCAGGACATCCGTGACAGCTCCGAGCAGTTCGACAACCACTACTTCGAGAGCCCGGTCTGGCAGCGGGAACTCGCCCGGCGCTGAACGCGGGGCAGGATCTGGCAGAGCGCGTCCAGAGCGGCGGCGTACGCGTGGTCCGGCGGGGCCGCGTAGCCGACGACCAGCCCGTCGAACAGGGCCTCGGCGGTGTCGGGATGCCGGAAGCCGGCGAGCCCGTCGAGTCCGAGGCCGAGCAGGGAAGCGGCGTTCACGGCCGCGGTCTCGGTGCCCGGGGGCAGCCGCAGCACCGCGTGCAGCCCCGCCGCGATCCCGGTGACCTCGATGTGCGGCGCGTGCTCGGCGAGCGCGGCGACCAGACGGCCCCGGCGGTCCCGGTAGCGCTGGCGCATCTGCCGGACGTGCCGGTCGTAGGCGCCGGAGGTGATCAGGTCCGCGAAGGTGAGCTGGTCCACCACGCCCGTCCAGCGCTCGCGCAGGCCCTTCGCCGCGAGGACCGGAGCCACCAGCCGCTCCGGCAGCGCCATCCAGCCCAGCCTCAGCGCGGGCGACACGCTCTTGGCGGCCGACCCGACGTACAGGACGTGGTCGGGGTCCAGCGCCTGGACCGCGCCGATCGGTTCGCGGTCGTACCTGAACTCCCCGTCGTAGTCGTCCTCGATCACCACGCCGCCCCGGGCACGCGCCCAGTCGACCGCCGCGCCCCGCCGCGCCGCGGAGAGGGGCCCGCCCACGGGGAACTGGTGGGCCGGGGTGAGCAGCACCGAGCGCACGTCGCGGCGCCCCCGCAGTTCCTCCGTTCTCGTGCCGAGCCCGTCCATGCCGAGCGGCACCGTCCGTACGCCTTCGGCGCTCAGCAGGGCGCGGTGGAAGGCCAGGCCGTACGCCTCGACGGCGAGCGGGCCGCGCAGCACACCGCCGCCGAACAGCAGCCGCAGCGCGTCGGAGAAGCCCGCGCAGATCACGATGCGCTCCGGTGAGGTCCGTACGCCCCTCACCCGGGCGAGGTAGTCCGCGAGCGCGGTGCGCAGCTCGATGCGGCCCTGCGGATCGCCCGGCCCGAAGGCGTCGTGCGGCGCGGCGGTGAGCGCCCGGCGGGTCGAGGTCGCCCAGGCGGTCCTGGGGAACGACGAGGCGTCCGGCCGGCCCTGCGTCAGGTTGTGCGCGGGAGCGGCGGGTCCCGTGGGGGTCTCGACCGGCACGCGCACCGCCCTGGCGGGTGCGGCGCGCTCGGCGACGCGGGTGCCCGAGCCCTGCCGGGCGGTCAGCCAGCCCTCGGCGACCAGTTCCGCGTAGGCGTCGGCGGCCGTGTTCCGGGCGATGCCGAGGTCGGCGGCGAGCGACCGGTAGGGCGGCAGCCGGACCCCGGCGGCCAGCCGCCCCTCCTGGATGGCCCCGCGCAGGGCCTGGGCGAGGGCGGCCCGGCGCGAGCCCGTCCCGGCCAGCACCAGGTGCAGGTCGGCGCCGATGCGTTCGGCCGAATTGACCCATGATCGCGACACGTGAAGGCACCTTTCCGGGGGTCAGCGGGTTCCCCAGATTAGTGATCATGACGGGCTCCACCGCGCCCCAGGGGCACCGCGGCTTCGTCAGGCGAACAGTTCGGCGAGCAGTTCGGGGCCGATGGCGATGGGGGCCGGGCGGTAGGCGGGGGGCTGTGTGCCCATCAGCTCGCGCACCAGGAAGTCCCAGCAGCGCTTGCGGACGTAGGCGAGGCAGTCGATGAACGTGTGCTCGGCCCCGGGCACGATGAGCAGCTCGAAGTCCTTGTCGGCGGCGATGAGCCGGTCGGCCAGCCGGAGCGTGTGGTCCGGGTGGACCTGGTCGTCCATCGCGCCGTGGACGAGCAGCAGTCGGCCCGTCAGCTGGTGGGCGAGGTCGGTGTTCGAGGTGCGGGCCCAGGTGTCGGGGCTGTCCGCGCCGTCGTAGGCCTCCACGAAGCCCGGGTTGAAGTGGCGGGCGTCGTGGGAGCCGGAGAGGGCGACCGCGGCCTTGTACGTCCGGGGGTGGTCCAGCACCGCCCGGGCCGCGGCGAAGCCGCCTCCGGAGTGCCCGAGGGCGCCCACCCGGTCCAGGTCCATCCAGGGCCGGGTCCGGGCCAGCTGCGGCAGCGCGGCGACGTGGTCGGCGAGGCAGCCGGCGTCGGCGAGGTGGCCGTACGAGGCGTCGTGGAAGGACTTGCTCCGGCCGGGGGTGCCCCGTCCGTCCAGGGCTATCACCACGAAGCCCAGCGCGGCGAGGGGTTCGGCGTCGAGGCCCGTCCCGCCGGGGTCGAAGGACGGCGAGACCCGGGCCACCTGCGGGCCGGGGTAGAGGTTGTCCACCACCGGGTAGCGCCGGGCGGGGTCGAAGCCCCGCGGCCGGTACAGGACCCCGTAGACGTCCGTCACGCCGTCGGCCGCCTTGACGCGGAACCGTTCCGGCGGCGTCCAGCCGGTGGCGGTCAGCCCGCCGGTGTCGGCGCGCTCCAGCTCGACGAGGACGCGGCCGCTCCAGTCGCGGACGCGGGTCACCGGCGGGGTGTCGACGGTGGAGGCGGAGTCGACGAAGTACTCCTGGCCGGCGCCCGGCAGGGTCACGACGTGGTCCAGGGCGTCGTCCGTGACCTTGGCGAAGCCGGAGCCGTCCAGGCCGACCCGGCACACCGTGCGGCGGTACGGGTCCTCCTCGACCAGCCCGGAGGCGGTGAAGTACACCACCCGCCGGGCCTCGTCGACGCGCAGGATCTGCCGCACCGCCCACGGCCCGGAGGTGACCTGCCCGAGCAGTGCGCCGGTGCGCAGGTCGTAGCGGTAGAGGTGGCCCCAGCCGTCCCGCTGCGAGTACCACAGGACCTCGTCGGCCAGCACCCGCACGATCGGCGGCTCGTACGCCCACTGGTTGGGCTCCACGCGGGTGGCCCCGCTCTCGCTGAGTACGGTGCTCACCTCGCCGGTGACCGGGTTGAGCCGGTGCAGGGTGAGGGTGCGCTGGTCGCGGGGGCGGGCGAGGTAGTACACCGCCGAGCCGTCCGGGGCCCACCACGCCCACTGGGCGGTGATCGGCGACAACAGCGGCATCGGCAGCGGCTCGGCCCGCGCGCGGACCACCGTGCCCGCGGCGACGTCCAGCACGACCAGCTCGGCCAGCGGCAGGTGCTCGTCCCCTGCGTAGGCGTACCGCTGGGTGTGCGGGAGGGGCGCGCCGCCGTCGGCGGGCCTGGCTTCCACGAGGTGGGTCCGGCGGACGTGGCGCTCGTCGGTCCGGTGGGCCAGCACCTTCGTCGAGTCGGGCGACCAGGCCACCGCGGGCGGCAGGTACGGCAGGCCGATCTTGCGCAGCAGGGTGGCGTTGGCGGTGGAGTCCGGGCCGGGGCCGTACTGGTGGTCGGGCGCGCCGTCGGTGGTCAGCGCCCACTCGCGGCCGTCGGACAGCGAGCGCGCCCACAGGTCGTGCCCCCGCCGGGACACCGCGACCGTCTTGTCGGGGGACGGCACCTCCAGCGGGCTGCCGGGCGGCGTGAACTCGGCGGGTTCGCAGACGTAGCCGTCGAGGCGGCAGCGCCAGTACGCGCCGAACGCGGCGAACTCCACGGCGTTCCCGGCCTGTTCGACCGCCGTGAACGGCAGGGCCTCGGGGTCGACCCGCTGCCCGGAGGCGGCGGCCAGCGCGGCGGCGAGGAGGGTGTGGTCGAAGGCCGGCTCGCGGGTGCCCGCGGCCGGGTCGACCAGCACGAACCGGCTGCCGACGCCGTTGCTCACCGCGTACTGGAAGCGGGCGCCGCCCTCGATCCACTGCGGCCTGACCCTGTCGCCCACGACGAGCTCGCCGGGGCGGGCGGGACGGCGCAGGAGTCGCTCCGCGGCCTGGTAGTTCTCGGTGGTGCTCATGTTTTCCGGCCTTCCTCGGTGTCGATGCGGGGGGCGTGCGGCTTCAGAGGGTGCGGGCGGTGATGTCGCCGGCGTCGGTGGTGGCCTGGATGGTGAGGGTGGCGGTGGCGCCTTCGGCGGTGGTGAGGGCGTTGTGGATCCGGCCGTGGGAGGTGCCGGCGTCGAGGGAGGCGCGGACGCCGCGGGCCGCGCCGACCGTGATGTCACCGGCCCGGGTGCTCAGTTCGAGCGCGCCGCGCAGGGCCTCGGTGATGGTCAGGTCGCCCTGCTGGGTGCTGATCTGCGCGGGGCCGCCGAGGCGGCCGACGGTGATGTCGCCGGCCTGGAGGGTGAGGTGGGCGCTCGCGGTCTCGTCCAGCTTGACGGTGCCCTGCGCGCCCTCGAAGGCGACGTCACCGAGCCGCCCGACGCCCCGGAGCTCGGCGGCGGCCGCCTTCGCCTCGACGCGGGAGCCGGAAGGCAGCTGGACGGTCACCTCGACCGCGCCGGAGTGGATGCCCAGCAGCCGGTTCTTCGGCGCGGCGGCCTCGATCCGCAGGACGCCGTCGGCGTACTCGACCGTGACCAGCTCCGCGGCCTTCACGTCGCGGCCCTTCGAGGGGTCCGCGGGCAGCACCTCGACCGTGGTGTCGGCCCGGTCGGCGGCGATCAGCCGGATCCGGCCCGCGGGGATCTCCAGGACGGCGGCGACGGGGGCGGGGGTGGCGAACTTGTGCATCGTGCTCTCCTTCGTGAGTGGCGGGCGCTCTGTCGGCCCGCCGTTTCCGATGATGGAAAAGCTACGTTGCGTTCATGGATCCGGCAATCGATTCATTGCGCTCAACTGTCATACATGCAGGTCAAGTCAGGGAAATTGTTGCAATGGAATCGACGGTAATGCAACAACCTCGGCTTCGATCGTTGCAATGAATTGGAAGTGAACGCTTCTCCGGTGACGGTTCCTCCGAAGAGCGCCGTGTGGCGCGGCGGAGAGGGGGCACACGGGGTGCGGATGAGAAGTCCACCCCCGGAGGCCGTGTTGCAGTCCTGTGTGTCCGCCCTGATCGCCGTCCATCTCCAGCCGGTCGCCGGGGGTGGCGTGCCCCTCTTCGGCCGGTTCTCCTACGACAGCGCCGACCCGTACGCGGTGCGGGCCCAGTTCCTCACCCGGGACACGGTGCTGACGACCTGGTGCTTCGACCGCCAGATGCTGGCCGAGGGCCTCCACCGCCCCGTGGGCGAAGGGGACGTCACCTTCCGGCCGCAGTGGGCGGACGACGGCGTCCGCGTCGAGCTGAACGACAGTGAGGGCGGGGAGGGAGCGGTGCTCCTCATCGCCGCGTCGGCGCTCTCCGCCTTCCTCGACGAGACGTACGCCGTCATCACGCCCGGGGACGAGACCTTCGACGCCGACGGTTTCCTCGCCGAGCTCCTGGCCCGCCGGTACCCCTGATCCCGGCCCGGCCCTCCCCCAGGGCGGGATGCGGCCCCCGTCGCGGCCATGAGGGCCAAGGCCGCACCCCGCACCGGGCCCCTACCCGGTCCGGCGCCCCCGAAGCGGCCCCCGGTGGTGGCGGCCGTCACGCTGACGTGCGCGGATGGCAGTAGTTCGAATTTGAACTGTATGGTGTGGCCGTCCACGTGCCGGCCGCGTCGCGCCGGCCACCGCCCCAGCCAACCGGGAGCCCGCCGCATGTCTGTCCGCCGTCTGAACCACGCCGTGCTCTGGATCCGCGAGGTCGAGCGCTCCGTCGCCTTCTACACCGAGGTCTTCGGCTTCCAGGTGGACCACCTGATCCCCGGCCGGGCCGCCTTCCTGAGTGCCCCGGGCAGCCTCAACGACCACGACCTCGGGCTGTTCGCGATCGGCTCCGACGCGCCCGGCCCCGAACAGGGCCGGGTCGGCCTCTACCACCTGGCCTGGGAGGTCGGCACACTCGGTGAGCTGGCGGAACTGGGCCGCGAGCTGACCGAGCGCGGCGCGCTGGTCGGCGCGACGGACCACCTGGTTTCCAAGTCCTTCTACGCCAAGGACCCGGACGGCAACGAGTTCGAGCTGATGTGGCGCGTCCCCCGGGAGGACTGGCCGGCCGCCGACTCCGACCTGCGCTCCGGCCCGCTCGACCTGCCCGCCGCGATCGCGCGCTGGGGCACGGAGCTCGCGACCGGTTCGGCGGCGGGCGACGCCAGCTGAGACTCCGGCGCCGTCCGCCGGGCGGGCGCCCGCCCGGCGGCGCCGTAGGGGCGCCCGGACGTCCCGGAGCGGCGGGGAGCCGGGGGGAGCCGCGCGCCTGTGGGCGGACCGGGGTGTTCCGTAGTGGGGCGACGGGCAACCTGCCGGATATGACCGGGATGTTGATGTTCTCGTGACGAGGCAGGGGCTGTGGGCGCTGCTGAGCGTCCACCTGTGTCTCGGGTCGTGGGGTGCGCTGGTCCTGATCGTGCTGGCCCCCAAGCTCCAGCCGGCTCAGGACGCCCTGAGCGGCGCGGCCGTGCTGGCGATGGTCGTGGCTCCGGTACTCGTCTCCGTCCTGCTCGCCTGGCTGATGGACGGGGGCTCCGGCGGAAGCGGTGGGGGCGGTGGGGGCGGCAGCTGGTCCGGGAGCGACGGCGGGGCCGGGCCCGGGGGCTGTGGCGCGGGAGGCGGCTGCGCGGGTTGTGGAGGCTGCGGGGGCGGGCTCTGAGCCCCTGCCGGGGCGCCGGCCGGAGATCGGGTGCCCCGGGCTCCCTCCAGTCCCTGAGCGGACCGCCAAGCCTCCTCCCCTCCCTCGGTACCCCCTCCCCTGGACAGGTACTGAACGCCGGTTCAGCCCCTTCGGTCCCTGTCCCTTCAGTCACTGCACAAACCTGCTGGTCAGGGGCCTGCACCCCGGTGGACAGGGACTAAAGGGACTCAACTTTCTAGTTATGAGCCACTCAGACACATAGCAAGATCTACTTACGTACGCGCATACACACACCCGCATGAGAGCTGGAAGTACCAACTTTGAGTCCCTTCAGTCCCTGACAGTCCAATCGAACCGCTCTGACCTGCTGTTTTCCTCAGGGACTGAACCACGAGGGACTGAACGCCCTTCAGTCCACTTCAGTACCTGAGCACCGTCCGGCAGGGGTGCGGAGCGAGAAAACGGCCCGGGCGAGCTCCGCCCGGGGGTGAGGGACTGAAAGGGACTGAGGGTCCGGAGTCCACCGCGCGAGAGGGACGGAGAGGGACCGGAAGGCATACGTCCGCAACTCCCGACCGGGGCGCGACACGCCCGGGCGCACACCCGGTTCCGTGGCCGAACTTTTAGGGACGAACCTGGTGAGAACTTCAGGGACTGAGGGACTGAAGGGACTGAACTATCGATACTGCGGAATTTGATCCCGACTCGCCGCAGACTCTGCGGTAACCTCCGCGATAGTGAATCTTCAGTCCCTCTGGTCCCTGAGGTGCAGGTGAACACGCACGTCAGGGACCGGTCCGGGAACCGGAACCGCCGCCCCTCACACCGCGTCAAGGAAGAGCCAGTGCCCGTCCACTCCGAGAACCTGCCACCGGGCGTGAGTGGCGGGACGGCACTGGACGTGGCGAGCTGGCTGGCGGGACGGGGCTACCCCGTGCACCCGCTGGCCCCCGGCGCCAAGACGCCCGCGCCGAACTGCCCGGACTGCCGAAGCGGCGGACACCCCGCGCAGGACTGCCCGTGCCACGCCCTGGGCCGCTGGTGCCACGGGTTCCACGCCGCGACCACGGACCTCCGTACCCTGCGCGCGTGGTGGGAGACCGAGCCGGGCTTCGGGATCGGCGTCGCCTGCGGACCCGCCGGGCTGGTGGTCATCGACGTCGACGCGCACGCGGAACAGCTGCCCGACCGGCAACGGCTGTTGCCGGGCATCCCCATCGACGACCGTGTCGACCTGACCGGACTCCAGAGCGGATTCGACACCTTGGCCCTCCTGGCCGCCTACCGGTCCCGGCCCAACCCCTGCGAGGACACGTCGACCTTGCGGGTCCGCACGCCATCCGGAGGGATGCACATCTGGTACCGGGCCCCCCGGGGCGGTCCGAGCTTGCGGTGCTCCAGCGGGTCCAGCCCGAAGGTCGCGCTCGCCTGGCAGGTGGACGTCCGTGCCGTCGGCGGATACATCGTGGCCCCGACGACGCGCACCGCCGCCGGGGTCTACGAGCCGCTGCCCGGCGCCCGGGTCCCTGCGGCCCTGCCGCTGTGGCTCATCGCCGAACTCGCCCGCACCGGCCACACCGTAGAGGTCCCTGTGGCGCCGTCAGACGCCCCCGTGGCCCCCTCGCGACCCCGGGGGGCCAAGACCACCCCCAAGGGCGGCCAGCGGCTCCTCACGGGCCTCCTGGACGAGGTGCGCGCCTGCGGGGCCAGTCCCTCCGGAACGGCCTTCAGCGAGAAGCTCAACCGGGCGGCCTTCACCGCCGGCGGACTCGCCGCCGCGGGCCACCTCACCGGACCGGAGGCCCGGCGACTGCTCCTGGAAGCCGCCGACCACGCCCGACCCCACCAGCCGCGCCGAAACGTCCTCATCGTCGAAGCGGGGCTCCGCGCCGGAAGCGACCGACCGATCCACCCCAAGGAACGCCCATGAGCAGCGCCGGAAGCACGGGGTTCAACGCCCAGGCCGCGGCGGAACAGCTCGCCGCGTTCACCGCGGAGGCCACGCCCGCCACCACCGCGAAGGGTCGGCGGCTGCCCGCCCAGCAGAAGGGAGTGCCCGCGGCCTCCTCGGCCTCCGACTTCATCCAGACCGGTCTGCTGCACAACCTCACCGACCGCGGCAACGCCAAACTCTTCGCCCACCTCCACCACGACCGGTTCCGGCACGTGGAGGGACTGGGCTGGTACGTCTGGGACGAGTACCGGTGGAAGCGCACCGGCGGGGAGAAGGCCGCGATCTGGGCCGCCGGCGACATGGCGGAGGACCTGCCCGCCCACGACCCGCGCGGGGTCTTCACCGACCGGGAGCTCGCCCAGCACCGCAAGCGGACCATGTCCACCTCGGGCGTCAAGGCGATGCTGACCCAGGCCAAGGCCTCCCCCGAACTCGCCCTGGACCCGGACATGCTGGACGGCGACAAGTACGCCCTGTGCACCCCGGCCGGGGTCGTGGACCTGCGGACCGGCGACCTCCACAAGCCCGACCCCACCCGCGACCTGCACTCGCGCGCCACCCACCTGGCGCCCGAGGCCATGCCCACACCCCGGTTCCACTGCTTCCTCAAGCAGACGTTCGGGGACGACGACAAGGGCAAGGAGATGATCCACTTCCTTCATCTCCTGCTCGGCTACTCCATCACCGGCGACGTCGGCGGCCAGGTCCTGCCCTTCCTCTACGGCGTCGGCGCCAACGGCAAGTCGGCCCTCCTCGACGTCGTCATCAAGATCCTCGGCGACTACGCGGACGTGGCCCCGCCCGGCTTCCTGATGGAGCGCGGCAAGTTCAACGAGCACTCCACCGAGCTGACCGAACTCCACGGCCGGCGCCTGTTCGTCTGCAGCGAGCTCAAGCCGCACGACAAGTTCGACGAGGCCCGCGTCAAGCTGCTCACCGGCGGCGACCGCCTCAAGGCCCGCCGCATGCGACAGGACTTCTTCAGCTTCGAGCCCACGCACAAGCTGTGGCTGCTGGGCAACCACCGTCCCGAGGTCGGCACCGGCGGCCATGCGTTCTGGCGCCGGATCCGGCTCATCCCCTTCGAGAAGGTCGTCCCCGACCACCGCAAGATCGACAACCTGGCGGAGACCCTCGTCCAGGAGGAGGGCCCCGGCATCCTCCACTGGATGATCCAGGGCGCCAAGGCCTACCTCGCGAGCAAGCCGCCCCTGACCGGGCCGAGCGTCGTGCGCACCGCCACCCAGGCCTACGCCACCACCGAGGACCACATCGGGCGGTTTCTCGCCGAATGCTGCACCACCGGCGCGGAACTGCCCGACCCCCGCGACCTCAAGGTCGAGCAGGGAGCGCTCTACCGCGCGTACAGTGCCTGGTGCCTCGACGGCGAGGGCCTGCGACCCGCCACCACCCGCGCGTTCGCCACGCGCATCCGCGCCGAGGTGGGAGTCGCCTCCCCCAACGAGATGCTGCGGTCGAACGGGCAGAAGTTCTACCCAGGACTGGCCCTGTTGGCCGACGAAGAGCAGACTCCGCGTGACGCGAACAGGGCAAGCTCGACGTGACCGGCCGACGCGTGCTGCCGCCCCGGGACGGGCACGCCTACGATGGACAAGGACGATGAACAGACCCACCAGCCGGCGGGGCCCCTCGGGTCCCTGCCGCATATCCGCACCGGCGCCGCTCGCGGCGCGGCGCGACCAGGGGCCCGCGAGGGCCGACGTGAACGAGGAAGGATCCCGGCCATGAGCTCGCTACTGACAGCAAGCGATCTCGCCCACGAGGTCAAAGTGGTGTGGCTGGAGGACCCCGAGGAACTCGACTACGTCCGGCAGGCCCTGGACAAGACCCCCCGGCGCCGGGGCAAACCGCGCTACCACCGTGACGGGCGCATGATCGGCTTCACCGAGCTCGGGGACACCGCGGAAGCGGACCCGGACAGCGGTCTGCAGAAGCGGCGCGTCTTCTACCTCCTGCCGCACGACCGGGACGCCGAGCCGGACGGGCTCTACCGGGAGGGTGCGCCGGGCGAGGCCGTCGACCCGCGCACGATCGAGCCGCGGCACGTCGGCCGCAAGACCGAGCGCTCACAGCGGGGGCTGTCCACGCCCACAGTTGCCTGACTCGGTCCCTTCGGTCCCTTCCGCGGGGACCGGACGGCTGTGACCTGCGCGTTCGTGCAGGGACTGGGAGTGCCCGGCCGCGCCGGGCGCAGTGACTGAAACGTTTCTTGAGGGAATGGCGAAAATCAGTCCCTTCAGTCCCTTCGGTCTCTCCAGTCCCTTGCCGTCCCCTGCCGCCCCTGCCGTCCCGGGGCTCAGCGGACGTGTCGGTCCGGCTCCGCTCCGGTTTGGATCAGGAAGTCGGTGAGTACGCGGGCGAGCCGTTCGGGCCGGTCCTCGGGGACGAGGGTGGACGAGCCGGCGATCTCGATCAGCCGGCCCCGCGGGTACAGCGCGGCCGGCCGGGGGCCGTGCTCACGCGGCATCAACCGGTCCTCGGCCGCCCAGACGACCAGTACCGGACCGTCGAAGTCACGCAGCCGCTCGCTCCAGGCGATCCACCACTTTTCCCCGGCGGCAAGCGGCAACTGGCCGAGGACATGATCCGCACGTCCGGAACCGAGTACGGCCGCATGGCCCTGGCCCTGCCGGCCAGCGTGTCGGACCCGGTGGAGTCCCTCAGGCACGCATTCGACGCGGCCGCGGATGACCTCGCGGCGGCCAGCCGCGCGTGAGCGGCGAACAGGTTCCCGGCCGAGGGGACGTCCCGGAGGACAGAACTCGACCGGTGCGCCCGCCAGCTCCGCCCCAAAGCTCGCGGGCACGCATGAGCAAGTGCGGGCTTGTACGAGATCAGAAGGCGAAGTCGACGTAGTCGATGTCGGTGAACTCGACCAGGAGGCTCTGGGCGCGGGCGCCGTTGTCCTTGAAGTAGATCTCCTGGAGTCCCTCCGCCGCGATGGCGCGCAGCTGTGCCTCGGTGGCGCCGGATTCCTGGGCGTCGAAGAGACGGCCCGCGTACTCCGGCGGCAGGTGCTGCGTGATGCGGCGCATGCGGCCGTCGTCCGTGGTGCCGGGGGCGGCGGTGAAACCGAAGCGGGCGCGGGTCTCGATGACCAGGCCGGTGGTACGAGCGGCCCTCGCGCGGGCGCGCTTGCGGACGACGGGCTGCCAGTGGCGGCGGACCTCGGCCTCCAGACGGGCGGCGAGCGCCGGCTTGGGCTGCCTGATCTGGTCCTTGACGTAGCGCTCCACCGTGCGCTGGGAGACGCCGAGCCGACGCGCCGCCTCGCGCGTGGACTTGAGCTGTTTGACGAGGAAACGCATCTGCGCGCCCGCGGACTTGGGGATCGGGCGGGTGAAGTTCTGTTCGTCCGCGCGGGTCAGGCTGTCGTCGATCTGGGTCATGGGTGCTTATTCTCCGTCGGCTGCCGCGTCGTGGCCCTTGATGTGGCGGGCGGGGTTGAGGCCTTCGTCCAGCATCTGAACGGCCCACAGGAGGGGCTGGGTGCCCTCGTGCTTGACCATGCCCGGGCTGACGCCGAGGCGGAAGCCGCCGGGGAGCGGCTTGCCCTCGGGGGTGTGCGGGAGGAAGTCCAGGGGGCTCGGGCCGTCGGAGAGGTAGACCGCGCAGTCGGAGAGCACGGCGATGGGGTACTCCCCCGCCGCCGTGGCGATCTTGAGCATCTTGCGGTGCATGTTCACGCGGGCCGTCGAGATGACGGCGGCCCGGATGTCGGGGCGCCAGGTGGGGCGTTCGAGGGCGGGCCAGGGCTCGCCGTGCCGGTAGCCGGCGCCCTGGGGGCGCTCGCGGAGCTTGCCGATGCCGCCCTTGACGGTGGACTTGATGGCCGACAGCACCTGCTTGTTCCCGCTCGGCAGGGCGGCCATGGCGGTGAGGAACTCGGGCTCGGAGAGCGCCGGGGTGACACCGAGGTCCGCCATCGTGGCCACGTAGGCGTCACGGAGGCGGGTGTACCAGGCGTCGAGGTACGGGCCGTTGTCCGGGCGGAGCCAGGCCTCGGCGGGTTCGACGGGGTGGCCGAGCTCCAGGGCGTAGGCCAGGGTCGGGGTCGCGTACCAGGCGGGCCCGGTGGGCCGCCGGCCGTGCGGGGTGAACGGGCTGGGCAGGCGCGGGTCGAGGTCGAGCGTGGAGAGGTCCGCGAGCCAGCAGCCGGGGGTCTTCGGGTCGAAGCGGGGGCGCGAGGCGTGGACCGCCGGGCCCAGGCCGACCGCGAGGCGGTTCGCGGCGGCGGCGAAGGCCATGTTCACGTCGATGCCGACGGCGTGGGTCCGGGTGCACTCGGCGTCCGAGAGGAGCTCCGGGTCGCGGATCCAGTCGTACGCCTCCTCGTCGAGGACCTGGTCCGGGGTGCGCTGGTGGGCGCGGGGGTACAGGGCGGCCACGACCGGGTGCTCGTCGGGGGCCTCGGGCGGGGCCGGGTCGACGGGGCGGACGAGGGACCCGGCGACGGGCGCGGACTCCCAGGTGTTGGTCTGGGGGTTGCGGGCGGCACGGGTGGGCGGGCGCAGGGCCGTCATCAGTTCCAGACCGGTGACGGCGGTGGAGCCGCGGGGGGTCAGGACGCGGGCGGCGTAGGTGGTGAGGAGCTCGGCCAGTTCCGGGGCCGGGAGCTCGGCGGTGTCCTCGCCCCAGGCGCGGGGGTCGAGGGCGCCCCAGGGGAGGACCGCGAGCTGCACGCACTGGCGGCCGGTGGTGGGGGTGGCGGGGCGGTAGATACGGGGCCAGGGGCCGAAGCCGCGGCGGGTGAGCTGCCATTTGCTCTTGGCGAGCTGCTTGAGGGTGGGGTGGTTGTCCGGGAGGCGGAGGGCGCGGCGGTCCTCCAGGACGAGGGGGAGGCCGAGGGCCTCGGTGGCGGCGGCGGTGAGGACGAGGAGGGGGTCGCCGTCCTTGCCGTTGCGGTGGAGGCGGGGGGAGCGGAGGTCGGCGTCGGGGCCGAGTGCCCAGGCGATGAGGGCGGGGAGGGTGCTGGTGGGGTGGTCGAGGACCAGGCCGCCGGCGGCGTGGGCGTGGCCGGTGCCGTCGAGGACGACGAGCGGACCGTTCCCTTCCAGGGGGGTGGGGCGGCGTTTGGCGTTAACGGCGTTAACGGCGTTAACGGCGTTAACGGCGTTAACGGTCGGCGTTGGCGTTGGCGTTGGCGTCCGGCTCGGGGCCGTGGCCGGGGCCTCCGGGGCGTTAACGGCGTTAACGCCGTTAACGGTCGGCGCCGGCTTCGGCGTGGGGGCTGCCGGTGCGGGGGTGGGGCCCTGCGGGGCTGTTCCCCTACCCGCCCCTTCCCGAAACTGGGGCTCCGCCCCAGACCCCGGGGGGGTGGGTGCGGCGCCTTCGGCGCCAGCGGGCTGGGGCTCCGCCCCGGAAACCGCAGCGCCTTCGGCGCGCGGGGCGTTAACGGCGTTAACGGTGGACGCGGGGGAGGGCCCGGCGTTAACGGCGTTAATAGGCGGGGCCAGGGGCTCCTGGGCGTTAACGGCGTTAACGGTCGGGGCGGGGGAGGGTGCGGCGTTAACGGCGTTAACGGTCGGGGGTGGAGGCTTCGGGGTGTTAACGGCGTTAACGGGGTGGAGGGTGGCGAGGCCCTCCAGGAGGCGGGCGTAGGCCGCGCGCTTGGGAGGGCGGGGGGCGGTGCGGCCGGTTTCCCAGGACGTGACCGTTTCCCGGCGGACCGAGAGGGCCTTCGCGATCTGGTCCTGGCTCAGACCGGCCGCCTCGCGCAGGCGCTTGCGCTCGTCCGGGTGGGGGAGCGGGTCCTGCGCGGCCGCTTCTTCGAGCAGGGCGTCTACGGCCGCGAAGAGCGACTGCTGTTCGTTTTCCATGGGTGCCTCCATGGCGCAGCCTATGCGAACCGCACCTCTGAACGCACATGAAACGCACGTGGGGGCGTTGCGGCGTTAACGGCGTTAACGCCCCCGGCCGTGGTGTCTGCCTCAGATGCGGGTGACCAGGAGTTCCGTGACGGCCTTCAGATCGTCAGGGGTGAGGTGGGCGGTCAGGGCGTCGGCGATCGTTTCCGGGGAGTCCGTGGCGATCGTGATCCGGGGGGTGGGGGCGGGAACGGGGGTGGGAGCCGGGGGTGCGGCGTTAACGGCGTTAACGCCGTTAACGGTGGGCGTGGGGCGGGTGCGTTGGCGCGGGGGGTTAACGGCGTTGATGCTCTCGGTCGCCGCCGTCTCCTGTTCCTCCTGCGGGAGGCGGCCGATCCGGCGGGCCGGTTCGACCTTGAGCTCGCCCGTCTCCACCTTCTCCTGGAGGGTGGGGGTCAGGTTCAGCAGGGCCAGCCGCTGGGAGACCCACGCCGGCGTCTTCCCGAGCCGCTTCGCGACCTGGGCCTGCGAGCCGTGGACATCGACGAGCTCCTGAATCGCGCGGGCCTGGTCCAGCGGGGCGACGTCGACCCGGTGGACGTTGGCGATCAGGGCGGATTCGAGGATGTCGGCGGCGCTGGCGGCCAGGGCGTCGTTGACGTGGATGTGCATGGTCTTCAGACCGGCCAGCTGGGCCGCCGCGAGGCGCCGGTTGCCGTCGATCACCACGTACGGGGCGCGGCCCAGTCCGTCGGTCTGCCCGGGGTGGGCCTCCATGAAGGCCATCCGCGTGGCCACCGCGAGGGGCTGGAGCTGGCCCCGGACGATGAGGGACTGCGCGAGCTCATCGAGGTCCGTCAGGTCCTCGCGGAGGTTCAACGGGTTGTGCGCGAGGGCCTCGATGGGCACCTCGGACGGGGGGAGCACCCCGGAGGTGGGGGCCCCGGTGGCCTCCGCGATCGCCGCGCGGCGGGAGCTGACGCCGACGGGCTGGGCCCGCGCGAAGGACGCCGAGACTCCGAGTTTGTCGGCCTTGCTCATGAGATCTCCCTTGCGAGGGCGCGCAGTGCGACGGCCTGGTCGCCCTTGGGCGCGTACACGAACAGCGGCTGCTTCACGCGGACCGCTTCGCGCTGTTCCTTGAGGTCGGGGACGATGGCGACGACCCGCGGATCCTTTATGTCCATCCAGGCCTGGAGCGAGGAGGTCGCGATGTAGCCGCGCCGGCCGTCGTAGAGGTTCACGACGAGGCCGAGGTAGTCGATGTCGAGGCTGAGGTCGTCGCGGAGGTCGTTGATCTGGGAGGTGAGGAGGTCGTACGCGTCGGCCGACGAGTCCTCCGCCTGTACGACGATCAGCGCGCCGGAGGCGCCCGGCTGTTCGGTGTCGCGGCGGCGCCCGTAGTAGATCGCCGCGTCCATGCTGAGGCCGAGGCTCGGGGGGCAGTCGATGAGGATGACGTCGTAGTCGGACTCGACCGGAGCCAGCGCGCGTTCGAGGGCGGCCTCGCGGGCGCGGACGGTGGAGAGACGGACGTCGAGGAGGAAGGCGTCGGTGCAGGCGGGGAGGATGTGGAGGCGGTCGCCGAACCGGTCGTCTGGGACGGGGACGATCAGGTCGGAGAGGGGGCCCTTGGCCTCGCCGGCCATGTGACAGGTGAGGCTGTCGCCGCCGATGGGGAGCGGCTGTTGGCCGAGCTGCTTGGTGAGGTGGCCCTGGGGGTCGAAGTCGATGAGCAGGACGCGCATCCCGAGGCCCGGGAGGTCCTCCAGGTCCAGCGGGGTCGTCGCCTCGTGGTGGAGCTGCTGGCCCTCCTCGCCCTGCGAGGTGCGGGCCAGCTGACGGGCGATGCGGACCGGGTGGAGGGACTCCGGGTCCTCCGCGAGGGCCTCGGCGGTACCGGCGGTGATGGCGGTCTTGCCCACGCCGCCCTTCTGGTTGCACACCACGATGCGGCGCACGACGGAGGGCCGCTTGACGGTCGGGGCCGGGTTCAGCTCCAGCCAGAGACGGACGGCTTGGGCCAGTCCCTGGATGAGGGAGACACCACGGCCCTTGGCATCGGCGCGGAAGGACTCCCACTGGCCCGCGGGCAGCCAGGTGGAGAACGACTCGGCGCCGGAGGTGTCGACGGGGGAGGGGGCGGAGGCGAGGGCGCTCCAGTGGGAGATGCCCTGGTGGACGGCGTCCTGGATGTCGACCCGCAGTTGGGCGGTGCGGATCTTCAACTCCTGGCGCAGCCACGGGGGGAGTTTGGAGACGACCTTTTCCCGGTCGTTCTGAGGTGAGGGTGAAGTCATGAGAGGGACTTTACTAACGTTCCGGGGGTGATGTGGGCGCCACGCTTGGGTTTTGCTAACGAAGTGGGAGCGATAGTGGCGTTGGCGGCGCCGGGGGGACCGTTAACGGCGTTAACGCCGTTAACGCCGGGAAGTGGAGTGGGATCCTCCGATTGTTAACGGCGTTAACGCCGCCACCGCCGTTAACGCCGCCGCGCCGCCACCGCCGTTAACGGCTGTCCTGTCTCACTGAAGGCTGACCGATCTCACCGAAGATTGGCCAGTGCCTTCCGGTCAGCGCAGGCGTGTAAGTCGCAACATGGCTTCGTTGCGGACATCTGGGTCTCTGTCCGCTGCCAACGTCCGAAGCTGCACGATCAGCTCGTCACCATCCTGTCCGGTCGCCCAGCGTGGGTCACAGTCAAGCTCCGCAGCGAGCTGATCGGCGGTTCCCTCGTCAGAGGCGACTGCACGGGCAGCGAGCACGGCACGCAGGCCAGCCAGATCTCTCCGAGCCAAGAGAGCTGACGCAGTATCCGAGGTCACACCGGTGTCCTGAGCGTCCAGCAATAGACGGTGCAGGACACCGGCGACACCTCCAATCTGCGGTGCTGCCGCCAGACGACGTCCTGCGGTGGCCCTCACGGACCAGGCCGGCGATTCCGCTGCGGTGATCGCCTCGCGAAGCCCTTGCTCGGTGAAGTCGTCCACGTGACCAGGCTGTCAGCGGGATGTCTCGATCGCGCTTCGTTGACACAACACCGCAGCGGTCAATCTTCGGTGAGATCGGCCGACTGTCAGTGAGACAGGACAACGGCGTTAACGCCGTTAACGCGTCGGAGCCGGGTCGGCTTGGCGCGGGAGGTTCTTCAGGGAGGCTGCCTTCTGGCCCTGCTTCAGCATCCAGGCCATGCCGCGCGGGTGGCCGAGCGTGGCGTTGCGGAGGCGCAGGCCGAGGGCGGTGGCGGGGGCGAGGAAGGGGCCCGTGCGGTCGCCGCCCTTCTGGCACCGCCGGGCGTAGGGGCGGAGCAGGGACTCGTAGCGGGCGAAGGCGGCCCGGTGGTCCCCGGGGGAGCGGGCGAGTTCGGTGGCCAGGACGTACGCGGCGACGATGCCCGTCCCGGTGCCCATCCCGCCGATCGTCGCGCCGCAGGCGGCGTCGCCGACGAGGGCGATGCGGCCGGTGGACCAGGCGGGGACGTCGGCGCGGCTGATGGAGTCGAAGTAGAGGTCCTGGGCGGCGGGGAGGGTGTCGAGGAGTTCCCGGACCCGCCAGGGGAGGCCGGCGAAGGCGGCTTCCAGGAGGGCCTTCTGGGCGTCGGGGTCGTGGCGGTCGTAGGTGAGCTCGGGCGAGGCGAAGAGGAAGAAGGCCCCGGCGCGGGAGGGGTTGGCGTGGCCGGTGCCCACGCTGGCGAGACGGCCGGGGGAGTTGTAGCCGACGGAGCCGGGGCGGGGGTCCGGGTTCGGGTTCCGGGGTGGGTGCGGGTGGTGGGGGAGGCTCCAGGTGGCGGCGTAGTAGCCGAGGTGGGTGACGTGTCGTTCCTCCGGGCCGAAGGCGAGCCGGCGGATGTGGGAGTGGATGCCGTCGGCGCCGATGACGAGGTCGAAGGTGCGGGGAGGGGAGCGGCGGAAGGTGACGTCCACGCCGGCCGGGGTTTCGGTGAGGCCGGTCACGGAGTCGCCGAAGACGTACTCGGTGGTGGGCAGGGAGGCCTCGTAGAGGGTGCGGGAGAGGTCGCCGCGCAGGACCTCGATGTCGCCGCCCGCGAAGGCGGCGGGGAGGTGGAGGAGGGGAGTGCCGTCCTGGTCGACGAAGGTCATCGGGCTGCCGCCGGTCTGGAGGCGGCGGAGTTCGTCGAGGAGGCCCATGCGGCGCAGGACGGTGAGGTGGGTGTCGCCGCGGAAGTCGACGGCGTGGCCGCCTTCGCGCAGGGCGGGGGCGAGTTCGACGACGGTGGGGCGGAAGCCGTGGTGGCCGAGGCGGTGGGCGAGGGCCGGGCCGGCGATGCTCGCGCCGGAGATGAGGACGGTGGGGGAGGGGGTGTGGGCACAGGTGGGCTCCGGGGTGGTGGGGGGACCAGAACTGCGTCCGGCGGATACAGAAGGGATTCCGTGTACGGTAGACGCAGTTTTGGTGCGAGTGCAAGGGGATCCCATGACGAGCGAGCAGTGGAGCGCGGCGGTGCGGCTGTTGTGGGGGCCGCCGGCCAAGCCCGCGCGGGGGCCGAAGCGGGGGCTCACCCTGGAGGGCATTGCCCTGGCCGGGGTCGGGATCGCCGATGCGGAGGGGCTGGGCGGCGTATCGATGCAGCGGGTGGCCGCGGAGTTGGCGGTCACGAAGATGGCGCTCTACCGGTACGTGCCGGGGAAGGCGGAGCTCGTCGCACTGATGGTGGAGGCGGCGCTGCCGGACCCTGCGGGGCTGGACGCGGGGCTGGCGGCGGCCGCGGCCGCGGGCGCGGCGTCGGCGGGTGGGGGATGGCGGGAGCAGCTCGGGGTGTGGGCGCGGGGGCTGTACGAGGGGTTCCGGGCGCACCCGTGGCTGCTGGAGGCGACGGTCGGGGCGCGGGTCATGGGGCCGCGGGAACTCGGCTGGATGGAACGGGCGCTCGCGGCGCTGGACGGGTGCGGGCTGAGCGGAACCGAGGCGATGGACTCGGTGGTGCTGGTGGCGGGGCACGTGCGGGGGATCGCCGAGCAGGAGCGGGCCATGGCCGGCGGGGCCGGCGGGACCGGCGGGGCCGGGGGCGAAGGGCCCGATGCGCAGCTCGTCGTGATGCTGGGTGAGGTGTTGAGGGCGCGCGGGGACGAGTACCCGGCGCTGGCGGCGGTGTTGGGATCGGTCGCGGAGCAAGGGGGGCAGGACCAGGCGCTGTTGTACGGGCTGGAGCGGATCCTGGACGGGCTGGGGCTGTTGGTGGAACGGCGGGGGCGTTAACGCCGTTACTGACCTTGAAGCCGTCTTGTCATAGGGGCTGACGGTTGGTGATCGTCGCGGTAGGGACTGTAAATCGTTCGGTGTAACTCCCGATCATGGAGGATGCACCGATGACCAGTGAGAACGTGACCGAGGCCGAGACTGTCGAGCCGTCTGAGCCGAAGCTGTCGAAGGCGGTGGATGACCGGCTGATCGACGAGTTGGTGTTCCGCGCCCAGGCTGAGGGCCTGCAGCTGACCGGCGAGGGCGGGTTGCTCCAGCAGCTGACGAAGCGGCTGCTGGAGTCCGCCCTGGAGGGCGAGATCACCGATCACCTCGGCTATGACAAGCACGATCCGGCCGGGAAGAACGGCGGGAACAGCCGCAACGGAACTCGTGCGAAGACCGTGCTGACGGATGTCGGCCCGGTGGAGATATCCGTGCCCCGCGACCGTGAGGGATCCTTTGAGCCGAAGATCGTCAAGAAGCGGCAGAAGCGCCTGACCGGCGTGGACGAGATGGTCATCTCCTTGTCCGCGAAGGGCCTGACCACCGGCGAGGTCCAGGCCCACCTCGCAGAGGTCTATGGAGCCGAGGTCTCCCGCCAGACGATCTCGACGATCACCGACAAGGTCATGGACGGTATGGCCGAGTGGCAGAACCGGCCGCTCGACGCTGTCTATCCGGTGGTCTTCATCGACGCGATCCACGTGAAGATCCGCGACGGCGCCGTGGCGAACCGGCCGATCTATGTCGCCCTGGCCGTCACGACCGAAGGCCGGCGGGACATCCTGGGGCTGTGGGCCGGCGACGGCGGCGAGGGCGCCAAGCACTGGATGCACATCCTCACCGAGATCAAGAACCGCGGCGTGAACGACGTCCTCATGCTCGTCTGCGACGGGCTGAAGGGCCTGCCCGACGCCGTCGAGACCGTCTGGCCCCGCACCACCGTCCAGACCTGCGTGGTCCACCTCCTGCGGAACTCCTTCCGCTATGCCGCCCGCCAGGACTGGGACAAGATCGCCAAGCTCCTCAAGCCCGTCTACACGGCGGCGACCGAGGACGCCGCCCTGGAACGGTTCGCCGAGTTCGCAGACGTCTGGGGCAGGAAGTATCCGGCGATCGTCCGGCTCTGGGAGAACGCCTGGGAAGAGTTCACCCCGTTCTTGCGGTTCGACACCGAGATCCGCCGCATCGTCTGCACCACGAACGCGATCGAGTCCGTGAACGCGCGGATCCGGCGGGCGGTCAAGGCCCGCGGGCACTTCCCGAACGAGACCGCCGCCCTGAAGTGCGTCTACATGGCGATCATGTCGCTCGACCCCACCGGCCGTGGTCAGGCCCGCTGGACCATGCGCTGGAAGACCGCTCTGAACGCCTTCGACATCACCTTCGACGGCCGACTGTCCGCAGCCCGTCAGTAACCCCAACCACCCTCGATACACCGTTCGATTGACAGACCCCCGCCCCGGCGTTACTGACTTCGGCTGGTCGGGGTGAATCTTGGTGAAGTGCCTGCTGGGCTTGGAGCTGTGGCTGTATCCCGTGGTGTGTGAGGTATGCGGATGGGGGCGGGCTGACCCCTGCAGGGCGTCAGCGCCGTGAATCGGTACGGATACAGGCGGTCGGGCTGTTCGAGCAGAAGGCCAAGCCGTCGGAGGTCGCCCGGCGCCTGCGGGTAAGCCTGAAGTCGGCCTACCAATGGCACCGACTGTGGCGCGACGGCGGGGCTGCGGCACTGGTCTCGTGTGGACCGAGTGGTTCGCGGTGCCGGCTGTCGCCGTACTGCCTCGAGAAGCTGACAAGGTTCCTGGAGGAAGGTCCGGCGGCGCACGGCTGGGTGGAGGACCAGGTGTGGACCGCGTCGAGGGTGGCCACGCTGATCGGCCGGAAGTTCCACGTCTCCTACAGCGTCTCGGGTGCCACCCGGTTGATGCACCGGCTCGGCTTCAGCCCGCAGGTTCCCGCGCGGCGTGTCGCCGAGCGTGACGAGCAGGCCGTCATCGCATGGAAGGAGGCGACCTGGGCGGAGGTAAAAGGGCCCGGGCGGCCTGCGGGGGCTACGTCTGCTTCGAGGACGAAGCGGGCTTCACCCGTCGGCCGCCCCGGGGACGGACCTGGGGCAGGCGAGGCCGCACCCCGGTCGTGACGGTGAGCGGGCGCCGCTCGGGACGGCTGTCGGTGGCCGGCCTGATCGCCATGCGGCCCGGCTCCCGGACCCGGCTGTGCCACCGGCTGCGGACCCACCCCGCAGGCAAGGGCAAGCGCCGCAGCATGGACGAGCGGGACTTCATCGCGCTGGTCGACAGCGTCCATCAGCTGGTCAAGGCGCCGATCGTGCTGATCTGGGACCGGCTGAACACCCATGTCTCGCGAAAGATGCGGGACCTCGTCGCCGAGCGGACGTGGCTGACAGTGTTCCTGCTGCCCGCCTACGCGCCCGACCTGAACCCAGTCGAAGGCGTCTGGGCGCACGTCAAGCGCAGCCTGGCCAACCTCGCCGTCATGGCCCTCGACCGCCTCGAAACCCTCGTCCGCAACCGCCTCAAACGCCTTCAATACCGGCCCCACACACTCGACGGCTTCATAGCAGGCACCGGCCTGACCCTCGACGCCCCGGCATACCTTGACGAGTCGAAGTCAGTAGCACGGTGATCGGCATGTGGGGCGGGCACGTCATCCAACGGCGCTGGACGCCGCGCGCCGCCGCCGTGCTCGGGCCACCGTCTTCATGACCGGCAGAAGCAGGAACAACACGGCACCCGCGCCGGTCGAGGCGGCTAGCAAGGTCGCCCCACCGCCCTCCACGTCGGCCGCGGCGGCGACTGTCTGCGGATCGTCCGCCCGGTACCGGACGGTGAGGTGCGCGCCCACGGGGTATTTGCTGCCACTACTGCCTGGGGGCAAGGCCGCCACGACGGTGCGGTCCTGCGCCTCGAAGGCGACCGAGCACTGTCCCAGCGCGCACGTGCCGCGGGTATGCATGGTGGCGTTGGCGCGCACACCGTCGCGGAGCGAGCGCAGATGCTGGGCCTGGGGAATCAGTACCAGGGCCGACAGTGCGCCCAGGAGTAGTGCGAGACCGAGCCACACGAAGACTTCCGTACGATGCCCGGCGCCTGCACGTACCGTCTCGTCCACCATGTTCCCTACCCCCGTATGCCCTGCTCACGTACGGGGCAACAGTATGTGGGGCTCCGCGGCGGGGTCACCCGCTGCTGGCGGCACCCATGAGCCGGTCCGGTTGCCGGACATCGGCAGAACGGGTGGCCCGAGCGACCCCGTTGCCACGGTCGTCCATACAGCCAGCACCTCAAGCCCATCAGGCACTTCGCCAAGGTTCACCCTGACAAGCCGAAGTCAGTAACGGCGTTAACGCCGTTAACGCCGCGCGCGGGCGGGCGGCCTAGGATCGCGGGTATGGGTGATCTCGGGGAGTGGGCGCGGCCGTTTCGGGTTCAGGTGGGGGAGCCGGAGCTGGAGGATCTCCGGGAGCGGCTGGACCGGGTGCGGTGGCCCGATGAGCTGCCCGGGGTGGGGCGGGCGTACGGGATGCCGCTCGGGGAGGTCCGGGAGCTCGCGCGGTACTGGAGCACCGCCTACGACTGGCGGGCGGCCGAGGCGAGGCTCAACGAGTGGCCGCAGTACGTGACGACCATCGACGGGGCGCGGGTGCACTTCGCGCACATCCGGTCGCCCGAGCCCGGGGCGACGCCGCTGCTGATGACCCACGGCTGGCCCGGGTCCTTCGTGGAGTTCCAGCGGGTCGCCGGCCCGCTGACGGATCCGCGGGCGCACGGCGGGGATCCCGCTGACGCGTTCCATCTCGTCCTGCCGCACATCCCCGGCTTCGCCCTGTCCGGGCCCACCCGGGACACCGGCTGGGAGTTCAAGCGGGTCGCGCGGGCCTTCGGGGTGCTGATGGAGCGGCTCGGGTACGGCACGTACGGGGTCCAGGGCGGGGACTGGGGCGCCGCCGTTTCGCGGGAGCTCGGCAGGATCCGGCCCGGGAACGTACTCGGGGTGCACCTGAACCTGTTGCCCGGCGGAGGGGCGACCGCGGAGCCGCAGCCCGAGGAGCTGGCCGCGCTCAGCGCGGGGGAGCGGGAGCGGACGCTGGCCTCGTGGGAGCGGTACCGGGTCTGGGCGCGCGAGCGGCAGGGATACGCCGACATCCAGTCGACCCGGCCGCAGACCCTCGCGTACGGGCTGAACGACTCGCCCGTCGGGCTGCTCGCCTGGATCGGGGAGAAGTTCGCCGAGTGGGCGGACCCTCGGTGCCCGGTCGACCGGGACCAGATGCTGACCAACGTGATGCTGTACTGGCTGACGGGCACGGCCGGGTCCGCCGCCCGGATCTACTACGAGCGCGCGCACGCCGACTACGCCGGTCAGCCGCCCGAGGTGTCGGCCACGCCGACCGCGCTCGCCGACTTCCCCCGCGACAACTTCATTCCGCTGCGGCACGTCGCCGCGCGGACCGACACGGTCGTGCGCTGGACCTCGTACGACCGCGGTGGGCACTTCGCGGCGATGGAGGTTCCGGATCTGCTGGTGGGGGACGTGCGGGCGTTCTTCCGGGAGCTGTCCACGCAGTGAAACCCGGTGACGCGGATGACCGTAAGCCTGTGATGATCGCCCGATGAACGAGGAACAGCGGACCCCGCCCGTGCTGGTCGGGGACGAACGCGCCACCCTGACCAGCGTCCTGCAGTGGCAGCGGGACACCCTGATGGTGAAGTGCGCGGGCCTGACGCCCGAGCAGCTGCGGCGGAAGGCCGTCGCGCCGTCGGGGCTGTCCCTGCTCGGGCTGGTGCGGCACCTGGCGGAGGTCGAGCGGGGCTGGTTCCGCAATGTCCTCGGCGGCGAGGACGTCCGGAGCCACTTCCCGCGGAACGCGGCGGGGGAGCGGACGGAGTTCCACGTCGAGGACGCGGACCCGGCGGAGTCGTTCGGGATCTGGGAGGACGCCTGCGCGCGGTCGCGGGCGATCGTGGAGGCCGCCGAGTCCCTGGACGTGAAGGGGCGCCACGGTGATCAGGAGTACTCCCTGCACTACGTCCTGGCCCACATGATCGAGGAGTACGCCCGGCACAACGGGCACGCGGACCTGCTGCGCGAGGCGATCGACGGGGTGACCGGGGAGTAGCGGGCCGCCTGCCGGCCCCGGTCCCACGCGCGCCCGGTCCCACGCGCGCCCGGTCCCACGCGCGCCCGGTCCCACGCAGGCCCGGTCCGTCAGGCCTGGGCCGTGCCCGCCCGGTCCACCGCGTCCAGGGCGGCCTGCCACGGGAAGTGCGCCGGGCCGTCCTGGCCGGCCGGGCCGGGGACGAAGCCGCCCTCGCCGTAGAGCAGTTCGACACCGGCGCCGCGCAGGACCGCGAGGGACTGGTCGAACTGCGGGTGCGCGGCGAGCGCCGTGTTGGTGCAGGGCATGGCGACCACGGGAATGCCCTTGCCGAGCGCCTCGGCCGCGACCCCGTGGGTGAACCGGTCGGTGAGGCCGAGGGCCCAGGCGTTGAGCGAGTTGAAGGTGGCCGGGGCGAAGAGCAGGGCGTCGGCCACCGGCCAGACGTCAGGCTCCCCGGGCAGCTTGTACTCCCAGCGCACCGGGTGGCCGGTCAGTGCGGCGAGTCCGTCGAGGCTCACCGACAGCCAGCGCGCCGCCGTCGGGGTAAGCCCCAGGCAGACGTTCCAGCCCCGCGACTGGGCGTCCTCGATCACATGGGCCACGTCGAAGACGGGCTGGGCGGCGGAGCAGAACAAGTAGAGATTCCTCGTCATGCCGCCATGTGATCATATTTATTGACCTCAACCATAGGTGAGGGAGCATCCTCACTCACATGACTACAGAAAACGAGGCGGTCGCCGAGGTCGTCGCCGCCGTCGAACGCACCCAGCGGGCCAAGGACGCCGAAGGTTTCCTTGCCCTCTTCCACCCCGAGGCGCTGTGGACCACGGCCCACGGCAAGGTCCTCATCGGCCTCGACGCGATAGCCGAGTTCACGCGCGCGGTGCTGCCCGCCGCGCAGTGGGACGGGGAGGTGAGCTACGAGGTGGTCCACACCCATTTCCTGCGGCCCGACGTGGCGGCGGTCAAGGTCCGCCAGGTCTACCACTCCGCGCAGGGGGACACCGAGGGCAGCCCGCTGTACGTGATGACCCGTGCCGAGGACGGGCGTTGGCTGCTGACGGCCTGCCAGAACACCGAGGTGCGGGCCGGCAGCTGAGTGCGGGGCGGTGAGAGGGCGGCTCGGCGCCTTGGACGCTCGCTTATGGAGGTGAGCTTTTCGGCTATGTTCCGTCTCGCGCGGCGGCGGTTGACTGAAGGCATGACGAACTCATCGAACACATCCAGCAACGCGAGCAGCGCCAGCAACGCGAGCAGCACGAGCAGCACGAGCAACGCGAAGAACACCGGGGACGCCGTCACCCTCGTCATCGGGGGCACCGGCAAGACCGGTCGGCGCGTCGCCGAGAAGCTCCTCCTGCGGGGGCGCCGGGTCCGCGTCGGATCACGCTCCGCCGACCCCGCCTTCGACTGGAACCTGCCCGCCACCTGGGGGCCGGCGCTGGACGGGGTGGACCGGGTGTACGTGACCTACTACCCGGACCTCGCCTTCCCCGGCGCCCCCGAGCAGATCGGCGCCTTCGCGGACGCTGCCGTCGCCGCCGGGGCGGGCCGGCTCGTGCTCCTCTCCGGGCGCGGGGAGGACGCGGCGCGGGTGGCCGAGGACCGGATGAAGGAGTCCGGCGCCGACTGGACCGTCGTCCGGGCCAGCTGGTTCAACCAGAACTTCGACGAGGGCTTCTTCCGGGAACCGGTCCTGGCCGGGCAGATCGCCCTGCCCACCGGGCACGCCGTCGAGCCCTTCGTGGACACCGACGACATCGCCGACGTGGTCGTGGCCGCGCTGACGGACGACCGCCACATCGGCCGGACGTACGAACTGTCCGGGCCGCGGCTGCTCAGCTTCGCCGACGCCGCCGCCGAGCTGTCGAAGGCGACCGGGCGCGAGATCTCGTACCTCCCCGTCTCGACCGAGGACTACCGGGTCGTGCTCCGCGAGAACGACCTGCCGGAGGAACTCGCCGACCTGTTCACGCTCATCCTGGACGGGCGCAACGCGCACCTGGTGCACGGGGTGGAGGAGGTGCTCGGCCGGCGGCCCAGGGACTTCGCCGACTTCGCGCGCGAGGCTGCGGCCACCGGCGTCTGGGACGCCTGAGTTTCCGTCAGACCGGCTCCGGCGGAGGGAGGATGGGCCCATGGACACGCTGACCGGCCTCCTCGAAGGCCCCAAGGCCCGGGGTGCCTTCCTCCTCAAGGCCGTCTACAACCCGCCCTGGGCGGTACGGATCGAGGACCGGGCCCCGCTGTCGGTGGCCACGATGGTGCGCGGCTCCAGCTGGGTGCTCCCCGACGGCGGCGAGCCGGTGCGGATCAGCCCCGGGGACGTGGCCGTCATACGGGGGCCCGAGCCCTACACGATCGGGGACGCGCCGGACACCCCGGTGCAGATCACGGTGGACCCCGATCAGCGGTGTACCACCGGGGCGGGCGAGGACGTCAGCGAGAGCATGGCGCTGGGCGTGCGCACGTGGGGCGCGGAGTTCCAGGACGCGGGGTCGGCGGTGATGCTGAGCGGCACCTACCAGGCGCCGAGCGAGATCGGCCGCCGGCTGCTGAGCGCGCTGCCGACGGTCCTGGTACGGCCCGCCGCGGCCGCCGACGCCACGCTGATCGGGCTGCTCGCCTCGGAGATCTCCCGGGACGAGCCGGGGCAGGAGATCGTCCTGGACCGGCTGCTGGACCTGCTGCTCATCGGGGTCCTGCGCACCTGGCTCGCGGACCCCGGCTCGGGGGCCCCGGCCTGGTACCGGGCGCAGGGCGACCCGGTGGTCGGCCCGGCGCTGCGGATGCTCCACGAGAACCCGGCCCACGGCTGGACGGTGGAGGAGCTCGGGGTCAAGGCCGGGGTCTCCCGGGCCTCGCTGGCGCGCCGGTTCACCGAGCTGGTCGGGGAGCCGCCGATGGCGTACCTGACGGGCTGGCGGCTCGTGCTCGCCGCGGATCTGCTGCGGGAGCCGGACGCGACGGTCGCGAAGGTGGCCCGGCGGGTGGGCTACGGATCGGCGTTCGCGCTGTCGACGGCCTTCAAGCGGGTCCGGGGCGTCAGTCCGCAGGAGTTCCGGACGGGCGCCGGTGTCCAGGCCGTCCCACCGCTGATGCCGGGGGCGGCGCGGACGGTCGTACTGCCCGGAGCCTAGCGGGCGTCCACCGCGTCGTACTGTCCGGTGTCCAGGGGCAGTACGGCGACGGCCTGGCCGCCGCTCCGCTCGCCGGTGGAGCGGAATCCGAGGCCGAGGTAGAAGGGCTCGGGCGTACCGGGGCCCGGTTCCCAGGTGACGTACGCGCGGTCGGCGCCCCGGCGGCGGAGTTCGGCGGTGACGGCCTCGACCGCGAAGCGGCCGTAGCCCTTGCCCTGGCGGTCGGCGCTGATGTTCAGGCGCCAGATGCCGGAGCGGATGTCGCCGGGGTCCGCGGCCGGGTTCCAGGCGATGTCGATGAAGGCCATCACGAAGCCGACGACCTCGTCGCCGTCGACGATGGCGCGCGGCCAGGCGTTGTCACCGTTGACATGGGCCTCGGCCAGGGACTTGACCACGGGTGAGACGAGATGTGCCTGGTCGGGGCGGACCTGTATCGCGCACACCGTGTCGAAGTTCGCCACGGTGACCGGCTCCAGGCGCAGTGGGGAGGTGCTCATGACGGCACCCTACTGGCAAGCGCGGCGGGCCCGTTGGCCCGTTCCGATGACGGGCACGGACCCCGGCGGACCCGCCCGCGAGTGGTCTGCTGCTGATCTTCTGGTCTGCTGCTGGTCATGCGCGGGTCATCTAATCGTCAAGGCTGTTGGTCTTATGAGTAGGAAGGCTTCCTGTCGCGCGTGATCCATGAGGATGTTCCCGGCCGGGGTGTCGCGCGGTAGCCTCCCGATCGGGAGCCGCGATACGGAAGAACGTTTCCGCACCCCGGAAGCACGGAACCACGGAACCCCTGGAGGGACACACGTGAAGGATCAGAAGGACAGGCTGGAAGCACTGCGGGCAGACATCGAGCGGCGCAACCCGGCGCAGCCCGAGTTCCACCAGGCGGTACGGGAAGTACTGGAGACCCTGGCCCCCGTGTTCGCCGCCCGCCCCGAGTACGCCGACCCGGCCGTGGCGCTGGTGGAGCGGCTCACCGAGCCCGAGCGGCAGATCCTCTTCCGCGTCCCGTGGCAGGACGACCGGGGCCGGGTCCACGTCAACCGCGGCTACCGGGTCGAGTTCAACAGCGCGCTCGGCCCGTACAAGGGCGGCCTGCGCTTCCACCCGTCGGTGGACATCGGCGTGGTGAAGTTCCTCGGCTTCGAGCAGATCTTCAAGAACGCCCTGACCGGCCTCGGGATCGGCGGCGGCAAGGGCGGCAGCGACTTCGACCCGCACGGCAAGTCCGACGCCGAGGTCATGCGCTTCTGCCAGTCCTTCATGACCGAACTGCACCGCCACATCGGCGAGCACACCGACGTGCCCGCCGGGGACATCGGCGTCGGCGGCCGGGAGATCGGCTACCTCTTCGGCCAGTACCGGCGCATCACCAACCGCTGGGAAGCCGGCGTGCTCACCGGCAAGGGCCAGGGCTGGGGCGGCTCCGCGATCCGCCCGCAGGCCACCGGCTACGGCAGCGTGCTCTTCGCCGCCGAGATGCTCGCCGTCCGGGGCGAGGCGCTGGACGGCCTGAGCGCGGTCGTCTCCGGCTCCGGCAACGTCGCCCTCTACACCATCGAGAAGCTCCAGCGGCTCGGCGCCAACCCGCTGACCTGCTCGGACTCCGAGGGCTACGTCATCGACGACAAGGGCATCGACCTCGCTCTGCTGAAGCAGATCAAGGAGGTCGAGCGCGGCCGCGTCAGCGAGTACGCCGCGCGGCGCGGGGCCTCGGCCCGCTTCGTGTCCGGGGGCCGGGTCTGGGACGTCCCGGCGGACGTCGCGTTCCCCTCCGCCACGCAGAACGAGCTGGACGCGCGGGACGCCCGCGCCCTCGTCGCGAGCGGGGTCAAGGCGGTCTCCGAGGGCGCCAACATGCCCACCACCCCCGAGGCCGTACGGATCCTGCAGGAGGCCGGGGTCGCGTTCGGGCCCGGCAAGGCCGCCAACGCGGGCGGGGTCGCGGTGAGCGCGCTGGAGATGGCCCAGAACGCGGGGCGGGTCGCGTGGAGCGAGCAGCGCGTCGAGGACGAACTGGCGGGCATCATGCGGTCCATCCACACCGTCGCGCACGAGACCGCCGAGCGGTACGGGGCGCCGGGGGACTACGTCGTCGGCGCGAACATCGCCGGCTTCGAGCGGGTCGCGGACGCGATGCTGGCGCAGGGCGTCATCTGATCGCGTGCCGGTGGAGCGCTGCTGAGGCGCGACCGGCGCGGCTGAAGCACGGCTGAACGCACGGCTGAACGCACGGCTGAACGCACGGCTGAACGCACGGCTGAACGCGCGGCTGAAGCGCGGCTGACGCGCCCGACGGCCCGGGGAGAAGGTGCCCGGGCCGTCGGTGTGCGCGACCGGCGCCGTAGCCTGGGCTCCTGTGTTGCCGGAGTGACCGAGGAGGCTTCGCGTGCTGACCGCGCTGGATGGGGTGTACGGAGACCGGAAGGACGCGCTCAGCGTCGCCGGACGGACCGCCTCCTACGAGGAACTGCTGGGCGCGGCGCGCGCGGTGGCCTCCGACGTGGCCGGGGCCCCGGCCTTCGCGGTGACGGCGACGGCCTCGCTGGAGACCGTCGCGGCGGCCGTCGGGGGGCTGCTGGCCGGGGTGCCCTTCGTACCGCTGCCGCCCGATGCCGGGCCGGCCGAGCGGGAGCACATCCTGCGGGACTCCGGGGCGGCGCTGATCGACGTGGACTTCGACCGGCGCTCCTCCGGTTCGGCGGGGCCGGGGGCCGCTCCGGGGGCCGCTCCGGGGGCCGCTCCCGAGGATCCGGCGCTCGTGCTGTACACCTCCGGGACCACCGGCGCGCCCAAGGGGGTGGTGCTGACCGGCGCGGCGATCGCCGCCGACCTGGACGCGCTGGCCGAGGCCTGGCAGTGGAGCGCCGAGGACACCCTGGTGCACGGGCTGCCGCTGTTCCACGTCCACGGGCTGGTGCTCGGCGTGCTCGGGGCGCTGCGCAGCGGGAGCCGTCTCGTGCACACCGGGCGGCCGACCCCGCAGGCCTACGCGGAGGCGGGCGGGAGCCTGTACTTCGGAGTGCCCACCGTGTGGTCCCGGATCGCCGCCGACGCGCCGGCCGCCGAAGCGCTCGGCGGGGCGCGGCTGCTGGTCTCGGGGAGCGCGGCCCTGCCCGCGCCCGTGTTCCGGGACCTGGAACGGCTGACCGGGCTGCGGCCCGTGGAGCGCTACGGGATGACGGAGACGCTGATCACCGTCAGCGGCCGCGCGGGCGGCGAGGTCCGGCCGGGTACGGTCGGCACCCCGCTGCCCGGCATCCGTACCCGGATCGCGGCCGAGCCGGGTGCCGAGATCGGGGAACTCCAGCTCACGGGGCCGACGTTGTTCTCCGGATACCTGGGCCGCCCGGAGGCGACCGCCGCCGCGTACACGCAGGACGGCTGGTTCCGTACGGGGGACATCGCGGCCGTGGACCCGGCGGACGGGGTGCACCGCATCGTGGGCCGGGCCTCCATCGACATGATCAAGTCGGGTGGCTACCGGATCGGCGCGGGCGAGATCGAGAACGCGCTGCTGGACCACCCCCGGGTCACCGAGGCCGCGGTGGTGGGCGTTCCGGACGCGGACCTGGGGCAGCGGATCGTGGCCTTCGTCGTCGCCGAGGGGGTGACGGGCGCCGAGCTCACGGAGTTCGTCGCCGCGCACCTCTCCGTGCACAAGCGGCCGCGCGAGGTGCGCTTCGTGGCGGCGGTGCCGCGCAACGCGATGGGCAAGCCGCAGAAGAAGCTGCTGCTGACGGGGGAGTTCGGGCCGCAGGCGGGCTGAAGGGGCGGCCTGGGGGCGTGCTGGAGGCGGGGGGTCAGTGGGACAGGCGGCCGCCGTCGACGGCCAGCGTCGTACCGGTGACGTAGGAGGACCGGTCGGCGCACAGCCAGACCGCCGCCTCCGCGATCTCCTCGGTCTCCGCGAGCCGCCTCAGCATCGCCTTCTGGGCCATCGCGGGCTCGCGCGCCGGGTCCTCGGCCATCCAGCCGGTGATCATCTCGCTGCGGGTGGCGCCCGTGGCGAGCGCGTTGACCCGGATGCGGTGCTGCGCGTACTCCTTCGCGGCCGCCTTGGTCAGGCCGATCACCGCGTGCTTCGACGCGATGTACGGGGAGCCGGCCGCCGTGGCGACGAGCCCCGCGGTGCTGCTGTTGTTGACGATGGAGCCGCCGCCGGACTCCAGCATCGCGGTCAGCTCGGCGCGCATGCAGTTCCACACCCCGCGCACGTTGACGTCCATGACCTCGTCGTAGACCTTGTCGTCCTGGAGGTGCATCGGGCCCGGGAGGGCGCCGAGGCCCGCGTTGTTGAAGGCCACGTCGAGGCGGTCGTAGGCCTCGACGGCGGCGCCGACCGCGCGGACCGCGTCCCCGGCCCGGGTGACATCGGCGACGACGTACTGGGCCTGGTGTCCGGCGGCTGTCAACTCGGCCGTCAGAGCCGCGAGTTCGGGCTCCCGGCGGGCCACCAGGGTGACCCGGGCGCCCTCCCGGCAGAACACCCGGGCGGCGGCCGCGCCGATGCCCGAACTCGCCCCCGTGATCAGGGCCGACTTGCCGGCGAGCACACCCGAACTGTTCCCCGCGACGGGGAGCGACGCTCGCACAGCCAACCTCCAGATGATCGTGTGGGGCCCCGCCCGCCCGAGGTGGCGGCCGGCCCGGGGGGCGAGGCCCGGCCGCGCCGGGTCAGAGAACGGGGACGGTGCCCGTGACGGTCGACTCGAACACCGTGCGCCCGTCTTGGTGTCCGGTCACGCGCACCCTGCGGGCCGCCGGGTCGTCGGTGGGGACGAGCTCGGTGTCGATCCAGCAGGGGGCGTCGAACTCGGCGTAGCTGCGGAAGGCGGTCTCGATGCCCGTCGGGGTGAAGGCGGCGTCGGCCAGCGTGGCGTACGCGGCCTGGCGGGCGGCCTCGACGAGGACCATGCCCGGGTGGTGGTCGTTGGCGTGCTCGAAGAGGATCGGGTGGCCGAGGTCGGGGCTGAGCAGCCAGCGGCCGGGCCGGTCGGCGGGCGCGAGGACGACATCGGCGGCGAGCAGCCGGCCGGCTTCGGCGGTGGGGACGGGAGTCTGGCGCGGCAGCGGCCGCAGCGCGGACTCGAAACCGGCCTCACCGCGCAGACGGCGGTAGACGGCCGGGGAGACACAGCTGAACGTCGCGGTCCCGGAGGCCGCGTCCCTGCCGTCACAGCGGATGCTGACTTCGAGGACGCCGGAGAACTTGTTGCCCTTCCAGACGAAATCCCTGCACGTCGCGAGGATTTCGAGTTCGGTGGGGCTGGTTCCGATGCGCAGCTGCGAGGGATCGGCCGTGAAATCCAGGGTCCACAGAAGCATCTTGTGCTTCAGTGGAACTCCATATTCCGAATGGCACAGCAGGAGACCGGCCTGACGGAGGGTCTCGGCGGCCTGGACCGGGTCGTGGCTCGTGCCGTCGAGGCTGGTGAAGAAGGTGTGGGCCCGCGGCCACTGGCCGCCGAGCAGGAAAACGTTGTCGTCGATGCGCTTGTAACCGGTCAGGAAGACTTCGGCGACGGAGCTGCGGTGCACGTACTCTCGGGGCACGGTACTCGTCAGCTGCGGGAGCTCTGCGGGGCTCGTCCACGGCTCGCCGGCTTCCTGGGCTAACGCCGGGGCATAGTTCTCAGACGTGAACAGGGTCATTGACCTCTCCACACAGTCGTTCGACGGATGGGACAGCACTCCTCGTAAGATATGTACTTTCCGGTTTTGTTTACAAGGCGATTCCGGTGTCAAGACTTGTCGTTCTTGTTGATAAAATACGGACCTGCTGGTTCCTTTTAACGGGGTGCGCTCGGACCCGCGAAGCACTCGAAGCACTCGAACACTCGGAGGCAATGTGGCTCGGCAGGAGCGTGCGGTTCGTACGCGGCGCGCGATCTTGGAAGCGGCCGCGGCGGTCTTCGACGAGCGCGGGTACGAAGCCGCGACGATCGCGGACATCCTCGCCCGGGCGGGTGTCACCAAGGGGGCGCTGTACTTCCACTTCTGCTCCAAGCAGGAGCTGGCCCAGGGCGTGCTCGACGAGCAGTTCGTCGAGGGGGGAGTCCCGCCGCGGGAGAGCAAGCTCCAGGAGCTCTTCGACGTGGCGATGGTCCTCGCGCACCGGATGCGGCGCCAGCCCCTGCTGAGCGCGGGCGCACGGCTGTCCCTGGAGCCCGAGATGCGGGAGATCTTCGGCGGCGGCTCGGTGCCCGGCTGGATCGGCGTCGTGGAGGAACTGCTGGCCCAGGCCAAGGCGCAGGGGGAGTTGCTGCCGCACGTGAACCCCGCCGAGACGGCGTGGATCATGTCCGCCTCCTGGACCGGCGTCCAGGTCTACTCGCAGACGCTCAGCGCCCGCGAGGACATGGAGCGCTGGGTCTCGGCGCTCTACCAGCACCTCTACCCGGGCATCGCGACGCCCGCCGTCCTCGCGCGCCTGGACATGGCGGCGGACCGCGGCGACCGGGTCGTCGAGGAGATCAAGCTCCTGGAAGCCCGGGCCCAGGAGGACTGCGAGGACGAGGCCGAAGCCGGGGCCGGCGCCGGGGCCGAGGAGGAGCCGGCGCGGGACGCCGCGGCGGTGTAGGCGGGTACCGGCCCGGGGTGGCGGGCCGGTACACCCGTTCGTTCGAATCGTGGGCCCTGGGCGTACCGCCCGGGGCCCTCTTCGTGTCGGTTCGCGCGGTATGAGGGGACTTCTGGTAAGAGACCGGATGGTCTGTTTATTTTTGCCGTCTGGTGGTCCGTTTGCCGGAAAAACCGGTGGTGCTGTTTGTGTTCGCCCGTCGGCCCGGTCTTCGTCCGTACCGTTCGTACGCTCAGGACCGGGACATCACACCGAGGCGGCCGCCCGTGGGATCCAGCTCGCACAGGGCCTCGGGGGTGGCCAGGCACGGCAGGATCAGCCGCCAGAAACTGGTGAGCGAATGCGCCGACACCCACTCCCGCTCGCCCTGCCCGAGCACCTCGAAGCCCACGGTGGCCGCGACGACCATCGCCGCCATCTGCCGGTGCGACAGGCCCGGTTGCAGGGTGTTCTGCTCGGCGGCCCTGGCCAGCAGCCGGTGGACGTACCGCTCCCAGTCTTTGTGCAGGTCGAGCGAGCTGACGTAGGACGCCTCACGGCCGAGCTGGAAGCCGGCCCGCACCACCACGTCGGTGGTGAAGGCCCGGGCGAGCGCGTGGGAGGTGTCGGCCAGCGCCTGGAGCGCGGACCCCTGCCGCATGTACACGTGGGTGGCGACCATGCAGAGGGTGTCGGCGGCTTCGAGTTCGACCGCCGCGGCGATGGCGGCCTTGTTCTCGAAGTGGAAGTGGAGGGCGCCCGGGCTCACTCCCGCGCCGTTGCTGATCAGGCTCAGTGTGGCTGCGGCGTATCCGCGCTGATCGAACGCTGCGGCTGCCGACCTGAGCAGTGCGTGGCGGGTGCGTACGGCCCGTTCCTGTTTGGTCACGGGAGCTCCTGAGGAAGATTTACAGGGAATATTAAACCGCATCGTTGGTATTATCTTCCCTCGAAGTGGATCAGATTCGCGCCCGTGGCTGGATCGGTCACCCCTCCCCAGCGCCTCCGCGAGGCTTCCGCGTACCGGTCGCCGCACGCGTCGAGGCCGCCGTGACAGCCTCGCACCGCCCCCGTGAAACAGTCCACTTGGTTGGCTTCAACCTGTTCATATAGGGGTTACGGGAGAGTCAATTCCTCACCCAGTGTGAAGCGGGCTCGTTGGGGCGTGTCCGGTATTTCCCGCATCCCCGGTTATTTCTCCTGGCATAAAGGGCATGGAGGGCATCGGTGCTCACGTTCTGTGTCCGATATCGACCCCGATAGACCTTTGACAAACCGGCGGCACGGTTTGTAGATTCGGCGGCGCTGGTGAAGAAAGAGCTGAGCAGGGGGACTTATGAACCGGCCCACGTGTGTGAGTGAACCCGATCTGCCCTCCGTGGGTCCGCCGGTCCGGACTCCGGGCCGGCTCGGGTGTCCCCGAGTCCGTTCCTGAACCGCGCGCGGAGAACAGAACGAGACCTCTCGGTCTGCATTTGGCCAGGATCTTCACCGCGAATAGGCGGGAGAAGCTGTCCATAATCTCGACGCCCGGGGTTCACGCTCTTGTATTTTCGCTGCTCAGGGCCGCTGTTAAGGCGCCACTGAGTCAATACCGGTAGCTGATTGAAAACCGGGATGAAGGTATGGTTCTATGGCCGGGCGGTGCAAGTCCGCCATGGAGCACCAGAGGTGACCGGCCAACAGAGCACAGCACCCAGGTGCAGGAAGGCGCCCACTAGCGATGGCTGTCGGGATTGACTCGTGGTTCGACTACGGATGCCCGTCCAGTATGATCACCCGTCACTTCCTGACCGAGGAGCTCGCGGGCTCCGGTGTTCAGGTGCGGTGGCATCCCCATGAAAGCCGGCGCGGAGCCTGGGACCCGGTGTGGTCGGCCCAGCGCTGGGACCGCGGTCTGCGTCCGCTCGCCGACCGGCTGGGGGTACGGGTGAGCCCGGTCGCCCCCGCGAACACGTCCAGCCGCCTCGCCCTCCAGGGCTACCAGTACGCGGCGGACCACGGGTGCGGCGACGCCTACAGCGACCAGGTCTTCTCCGCGCGCTTCACGGAGGGTCAGGACATCGCGGACCTCGCGGTGCTGGCCGAGGCCGCCCGGCGCGCCGGGCTCGACCCGGAGCGCTTCCGCGCGGCGGTGCGCTCGCCCTACTACGTACGACGGCACCAGGAAGCGGTGACCCCGCGGCGGTCCGTGCGGATCGCCCCGACGGTCGTGGCCGACGGGTACCGCGTCGAGGGGGTTCCCACCGGGGCGCAGATGGCCAAGCTCATCGCGCTGTCCAGGTCCTCCCCGCGCGCGTCCTCGGCGGCCGCCCCGGCCGCGGCGGCGTCCCCGCCCGGGGTGAAGGCCCTCCGGCGGGCCCCGGGTGAACGGACCGCCGCCGGCCGGCAGAAGGCGCGGCGGGCCAGGCTAGCGGCCTGCGCCGTCGTCGAGGTGGCCGAGGGCGATCTCCAGGAGTTCGTCGAGCGCGACGGCGATGCCGCCGGGCAGCCGGTCGAGGAGCCGGGCGTGCGCCGCTGTGGCTGATTCCAGAACCGAGGACGCGAGTGCCTCTCCCTCCATGGTGAGTTGCACCCAGGTGCTGCGGCCGTCGTACGCGTCGGCTTCCCGGTTCACGTATCCGGCCTGCATCAGCCGGAGGATGACATTGCTCGTGCCGCCCGAGGAGAGGTTGCACGCGGTGGACAGCGCGGTGGGCCGGAGCCGGTGCCCCGGGGCGCCGTACAGGGCCAGGAGTACGTCCGTATCCGCATGAGTCAGGCCGGCCGAGGCCGAGGCCGCCCGGGTGGCCGCGTTCACGAGCTGCGCCAGCCGGGTCGCCTGGCGGGCCAGCCGGTCCAGTGGGATCGCGTTGCCGGCCGGAGCTCTGTCGTTCATGTTTCGCCTCCCGCGCGGCGGTTCGGTGTGCCGCGCCTGCCGCGCCTTGCCAGGGCCTGGTTCTGACGCGCATCTCATCAAAGGTCGGTCCGGGTGGCCAACCTCATGGGGGCATCTGTCCGATTTTCCACCCCAGGACACACCGTCCAAGGCCCGGTCGTCGGTTGATGAACCCCGCACCAGAAGCTAGCATCTCGCAAGAAAGCTTTATTGAAAGCTATTTCGAAAGGGTGATGGCATGTCTTTCTCAGAGCGCCTGCGTGAGCTCGACGGGCATGCGCAGGCAGAACTCGTGCGCACCGGTGAGCTGTCGCGGGGCGATCTGCTGCGCGCCGCCATCGAGCGCATCGAAAGGCTCGACGGGTCACTGGGGTCCGTCGCCGTCACCTCCTTCGACCGGGCGCTGGCCCAGGCGGACGAGCCCGATGGCCTGCGCCCAGAGGAGCGGGGGCCCCTGCACGGCGTGCCCTTCCTCCTCAAGGACTTAGGCCCGACCGTCGCCGGCATGGAGGCGACGATGGGATCGAGGTTCCTGAAGGGGTTCGTGCCGGCGCAGGGCAGTGAGCTGACCGACCGTTTCGAGGCCGCCGGGCTGCGGGTGCTGGGCAAGGCGAGGACCGCGGAGTTCGGGGTGCTGCCCACCACCGAGAACACGGCCCAGGGCGCCACCGTGAACCCCTGGGACCACGCCCGCAGCGCGGGCGGCTCCAGCGGCGGTTCCGCCGCGGCCGTCGCGGCCGGCCTGGTCCCCGTCGCGCACGCCAACGACGCGGGCGGCTCCATCCGCATCCCGGCCTCCAACTGCGGCGTGTTCGGACTCAAGCCCACCCGGGCGCGGACGCCGCTGGGCCCCGCCGTCGGCGACCTGATGAACGGCCTCGCGGCCGAGCACGTCGTCAGCCGCTCGGTCCGCGACAGCGCCGCCGTGCTCGACGCGATCTCCGGCCCCGCGCCGGGCGACCCGTACTGGGCGCCGCCGGTGGCCGCGGGAACGTTTGCGCGGGCCGTGGCCGAAGGCCCCGGACGCCGCCTGCGGATCGCCTTCAGCACCCGCGCCGGCAGCGGCGGCCGCCTCGACCCCGCCTGCGCGACCGCGGTGCGCGAGGCCGCGGCGCTCTGCGCCGAGCTCGGACACGAGGTCGTCGAGGCCGAACCGGCCGTGGCCTTCACCGACCTCGTCGAACCGTTCCTGGTGCTGTGGGCCGCCGGGGTCTCCTCCGCGATCAGCTCGTACGCGCTGCTCAGCGGCCGCACCCCGGAGCCCGGCCAGTTCGAGGAACTGACCTGGGAGCTGTACGAGCAGGGGCGGACCCTGAGCGCCGCCGGCTACCTGCTGGCCGTCTCCACCCTCCAGCGGGCCGCCCGGGGCCTCGCCGGCTTCTACGAGGACGAGGACGGGGGCGAGGCCGGGCGCCAGGGCCGGGGCAGCCGCCGGGGCTACGACGTGCTCCTCGGCCCGGTCACCTCCGAGCCGGCCCCGCCGCTCGGCACCTTCTCCGTCGGCACTCCCCGGCAGCAGCTCACGCGTGCCGTCGAGTTCTGCCACGAGACTCCGCTGGCGAACCTCACGGGCCAGCCCGCCATGTCGGTCCCCCTGCACTGGACCGAAGCGGGCCTCCCCGTCGGCGTTCACGCCACCGGGCGATTCGGCGACGAGGCGACCCTGTTCGCCCTCGCCGCCCAGCTTGAACAGGCTCGTCCTTGGGCGCACCGCCTCCCTGGCCCGGGACATCCGCGAATGGAGACTCGGTCTTGCTGAAGATATCCCTGGCGCTACGGGACACAAGTGCCTGGCACGAGGCGGGCGACCTCGCCCGCACCACCTACGCCGCGGTCCACGCGGCGAAGATCCAGCCGGACCCCGACTCCTTCATCGTGGCCGTCCGGCAGGAGGAGGGCGGCGAGCCCGTCATGGTGGGGTGCGCCGGCTGCACCCACGTCTCGGACGAGCCGTTCTTCTCGGAGCGCTACCTCGACACCACCGTCGAGAAGGCCATCGCCGAGCGCACCGGCACCCCGGTGGACCGCGCCAACGTCATCGAGATCGGCGCGCTCGCGAGCGTGCCCGGCTCCGGTCAGGAACTGGTCCGGCTGATCCCGATCATCTCTTGGTGCATGGGCATGGAGTACATCCTGTGCACCGTCACCGCCCCGCTGCGCCAGTCGCTGCGGCGCGCCGGCATCGGGTTCACCGTCCTGGGCGACGCCGACCCGGACCGGCTCGACCCGCAGGAGCGGGGCAGCTGGGGGACGTACTACGACCACCTCCCCCAGGTCGGCTTCATCGAACTGCGCAAGCTGGCCGACCTGTTCGCCAACGCCACCGGCCGGTACACCTTCCTGGAGCCGATGGTCGAGCTGCTCACCGACACCAGGGCCACCGCTCCCGCGCAGGAGGCGGTCAGCCGTGCGAGCCGTTGAGAGCGCCCTGGAGCGCTACGCCGAAACGGACCGCACCCTGGTCCGGGTCCTGGACGGAGCGGGCGGCTTCGCCGCCGAGTACACCTACCGGCAGATCACCCGCGCCGCGCGGGCGCTGAGCGAGGAGCTGGCGCCCCTCGTCACGGCGGCCGGCCGCACCGGCGTGCTGTGCGGCAACACCGCGGAGTTCGTCGTCGCGGACCTGGCGCTGCTGGCCGCCCGGGCCACGGAGGTCCCGGTCCCGCTCGCCTTCACCCGGGAGCAGGCCGCCAGCCTCCTGGAGGAGGCGGAGGTCTGCGTCGTGGACTCCCTCGGGGCCGCCCGGCTCGCCGAGTGGGGGCGCGAGAGCGTACTGCCGCCCGGCTGCCGGGTCGTCGAGGTGTCCCTGGACGCGCTCGGCGCGGCCGCGCGGCCGTACGCCGTGCCCGCCGCGGACGAGAACTGGATCTGCAAGATCATCCACACCTCGGGGACCACCTCGCGCCCCAAGGGCGTACGGATCCGCTCGGGCGGCATCAGCGCGCTCATCGACTCGCTGCACGCCGCGATGCCCGCGGACGCCTTCGCCCGCTACCTGTCCGTCGTCCCGTTCAGCCTGCTCATCGAGCAGGTCACCGGGCTGTACCTGGTGCTCCTGGACGGCGGCTGCGTCACCCTGCTGCCGCCCGACGCCCCGCTCGTGGGCACCAGCGGATCGGCCGTCGAGGCCACCCTGCCCCACCTGGTCACCGCGCGCACGAGCGCCGTCGTCGCCACCCCGGCCCTGGTCACGGCCCTCGCCGAGGCCGCGCGCCGGGCGAAGGAGGCCGGCGGCAACGTCAACCAGGCCCTGTTCGGCACCGACCGGGCCCCCCTGATCTGCTGCGGCGGCGCGCCCGTCCACCCGGACACCCTGCGCGAACTGGACGGCTTCGGGATCCCCGTCTACGAGGGGTACGGGCTCTCCGAGAACAGCTCCGTCGTCAGCTGGAACACCCCCGGCGCCCGCCGGATCGGCACCGTGGGACGGCCGCTGCGCCACGTCAGCGTCCGCCTCAGCGAGGAGGGCGAGGTCCTCGTCAGCAGCCCCTCGCTGTTCGACGGGTACACCCGGCCCGACCCGTCGGCCTGCGCCGTCGTCGACGGCTGGCTGCACACCGGTGACCTGGCCACCATCGACGAGGACGGGTTCCTGCGGATCACCGGCCGCAAGAAGAACGTCATCATCACCGCCGCCGGGCGCAACGTGGCGCCGGAATGGGTCGAGGCCCAGTACGCGCGGCTCCCGTTCGTCCGGGCCGCGGCCGTCGTGGGCAACGATCTGCCCGCCCTGAACGGCCTGTTCGTCATCGACCCCGCCATCGACCGGCAGGAGGCGGAGCGCGAGATCGCCGCCTTCGGAGCCGAACACCTCTCGCAGGTGGAACGCGTCGAGGTGGTGCACCTGCTGAGCGCCGACGACGAGGCGTACCGACGGCTCTTCACCGTCACCGGCCGCCCGGTGCGCACGGCGATAGCCGAGTCACTGCTCTCCCATCAACCGCGATGAGTCAAGAGGTCACACATGTCTCACAGTCAGCCGGACGTCCAGTCCCTCGGAGCGGGAACGGGCAAGCTCGTCCTGGCCAGCGAGGGCTGTCCCACCCTGGGCGACCTGGAACCCCGTGACACCGTCGCCCTGCTCGCGGAGGCGGGCTTCGTGGTCCTGCGCGGGTTCCGCCCCTCCGTCGAGGACTTCTCCCTCTTCGTCAAGGCGCACTCCGACCGCGTGACCCTGGACCCCGCGCGCACCTTTCACGGAGGCGCCGTGGCGCAGAAGGTCGATGCCGGTACGGACGAGGTCGGACTCCACCTGGAGAACGGCAACAGCCCCTTCGGACCCGACCTGACCTGGTTCTTCTGCGAGACGGCCGCCTCCAGCGGCTCGCAGACCACGGTGTGCGACGGCTACCGGGTGTGGGACGCGACCCCCGCCGGGGACCAGGCCGCCTTCGCCCAGGACATCTCCTACGCCCGCCGGGTCGAGGAAGCCAAGTGGAAGCAGTTCGTCCTGCACCAGTCCGGCGGTGACAAGAAGGTCGAGGACATCACCTTCGACGACTTCCTCGCCCTGGTCCAGGACCGCGAGGGCACCACCCTCGTCCTCCAGGAGGACGGCTCCGCCCACTACACGTACCGCACCCCGGCGGCCCGGACCACCCTGTTCGGCGACCGCCCCTCCTGGGCCAACAGCATCTTCGGCCCCTCCTACAACTACGAGAAGCCGGTCATCGGCTACGCCGACGGCACCGGCTTCCCCGACGGCCTGATCAGCCGGATGAAGACCCTCACCGACGAGCTCACCGAGGACATCCACTGGCAGGACGGCGACATCGCCCTCATCGACAACACCCGTGTCATGCACGGCCGTCGGGCGATCCTCGACACCCGCCGGACCATCTACAACGCCCTGAGCTACATACGCCGCGACCTGCTCGAAGGCGTCACGGCCTGACGGCCGGCCTGCGGGCTCGAATGTTAACGGGAGAAAATCTTGTCTGTCCTGCCTGTACGACAGGGCTCCTCAGGGCTCGATGAGCCTGCGGTGCGCGCCGTTCTCAACCGGCTGTACTCCATGGCCGAACGTGACGACAAGGGCGTCATGGAGCGCGCCTACGCGAGCGCCGCCGGATTATCGGCCCCGCCCACCCCCGCGGAGGCCAGCGCCCTGTGCGCCGAGGCCCTGCTCCCCGTCGATCCGAAGATCGGCCGGCTGCTCCACCTGCTGGTCCGCACCCTGCGGCCGCGCAACCCCGTCGAGTTCGGGGCGTCCTACGGCGCCTCGGCCATCCAGATCGCCGCCGCCCTGCGGGAGAACGGCAGCGGTCACCTCACCACCAGCGAGCTCGACGGCGGCAAGGTCCGCAAGACGCGGGACAACCTGGCCGAGGCCGGACTCGCCGACCTCGTCACCGTGCTGGAGGGCGACGCCCGCGACACGCTCGGCGCGCTCACCGAGCCCGTCGACTTCATCCTCCTGGACGGCTGGAAAGAGCTCTACCTGCCGGTCCTGAAGGTCCTGGAGCCCCTCATGGCGCCCGGCGCCGTGATCGTCTCCGACAACCTGTCCATGCTTCCCGCCGACTACCTGGAACGGATCCGGGACGGGCGGCTGGGCTACGTCTCCCTCGACCTCCCGCTCGGGGACGGCGTCGAGGTCACCACCTGGACGGGAATCCGCGATGAGTGAGAAGCGCCGGCAGTTCTTCGCCATCATCGGCGCCGGCCCGCGCGGCCTGTCCGTACTGGAGCGGTTCTGCGCCCAGTTCGCCCGGACCGTGCCGGACACCCCGGTCACCGTCCACGTCGTGGACCCCCACCCGGCGGGCGCCGGCGCCGTGTGGCGCACCGACCAGAGCCGCAACCTGCTGATGAACACGGTGTCCTCCCAGGTCACCGTCTTCACCGACGACTCGGTCGTCATGGCGGGTCCGGTCGTCGAGGGACCCAGCCTGTACGAGTGGGCCCGGTTCCTCACCCTGATGGGCCCCTTCGACGACTTCGCCGAGCCGGAGCTCGCCGAGGCGGTCCTCGCCGAGGCGCGCGTCCTGGGGCCCGACGACTACCCGACCCGCTCCCTGTACGGGCACTACCTGCGCTGGGCGTTCCGCCGGGTCGTCAGGACCGCCCCGGTGGGCATCACGGTCCGCGTCCACCAGTCGCGTGCCGTGGCCCTGGAAGACCGCGACGGCGGGCAGCTCCTGCGGCTCGCCGACGGCACCGCCCTGCCCGACCTGGGCGCGGTCGTGCTCGCCCTCGGCCACACCGACTCCCGGCCCGACCGGGGCGAGGCCGCGCTCACGGCGTTCGCGCGGGAGCACAGGCTGGCGTACGTGCCGCCCGCCAATCCGGCCGACCTGGACCTGTCCTTCGTCGAACCCGGCGAGACGGTGCTGCTGCGCGGGCTCGGCCTCAACTTCTTCGACCACATGGCGCTGTTCACCCGTGGCCGCGGCGGGGCGTTCGAGCGGGTCGACGGCACGCTCGTCTACCGCCCCTCGGGCCAGGAGCCGCGCCTGGTGGCGGGCTCCCGCCGGGGGATCCCCTACCACTCGCGCGGGGCGAACGAGAAGGGCCCCTTCGGCCGCTACTACCCGCGCCTGCTGACGGCCGACCACGTGGCCGTCCTGCGCGAGCGCGCCACGGCCGGCGAACGCGTGGACTTCCTGGCCGAGCTGTGGCCGCTGGTCTCCCGCGAGGTCGAGAGCGTCTACTACGACGTGCTGCTGCGCGGCGCGGGCCGCATCGAGGACGCCAGGAAGCTGTGCGACGACTACCTGGCGGCCGAGACCGAGGAGGCCCGCGGCGCGGTCCTCGACCGGTACGGCATCGCCGCCGCCGACCGCTGGAGCTGGGACCGGATCAACGACCCCGCCGAGGGCCGCCGGTTCGCCTCCCTCGACGAGTTCCGCGGCTGGCTGCTGGACTACCTCGGCCGGGACCTGGCCGAGGCCCGCCGGGGCAACGTCAGCGGCCCGTTCAAGACGGCCCTCGACGTCCTGCGCGACCTGCGCAACGAGATCCGCCTCGCGGTCGACCACTCCGGTCTCACCGGTGCCTCGCACCGCGAGCACCTGGACGGCTGGTACACCCCGCTCAACGCGTTCCTCTCGATCGGCCCGCCCGCCTCGCGCATCGAGGAGATGATCGCGCTGATCCGGGCCGGGATCCTCGACGTCCTGGGGCCGGACCTGCGGATCACCCCGCACTCCGGCGACGGCGTGTTCACCGCCGAGTCGGCGGTGACCGGCGGCCGGACCATCACCGCGCGCGTGCTGATCGACGCCCGGCTGCCCGTCCCCGACGTGCGGCGCACCGCCGATCCGCTGCTCGCGTACCTGCTGGAGACGGGTCAGGTCCGCCCGCACACCGTCCCCGGCGCCGGTGGCGCGGACGGCTACGAGACCGGGGCCGTCGCGGTCACCGAGCGGCCGTGCCGCGTCATCGACGCCCAGGGCCGCCCGCACCCGCGCCGCTTCGCGTACGGCGTGCCGACGGAAGCGGTCCACTGGGCCACCGCCGCGGGCATCCGCCCCGGCGTGGACTCGGTGACCCTGGGCGACTCCGACGCCATCGCGTCCGCGCTGATGACCGTGGTGCACGAGGACACCCGGCTCGTCCCGGCACCGGTCCCGGAGCGGCACACCCTCTCCGGGGTGAAGCCGTGAGCACGGACCCCGGCGCGGCCGCCTTCCCGGCCGCGGCCGCCGGACCGGACACGGGGCTGCTGTCCCCGGTCCGGGCCGGCACCCCGGTCGAGGCCGCCGTCGGCGACCTGGCGTGGCTCCAGGCCATGCTGGACGCCGAGGCGGCCCTGGCCCGGGCCCAGGCCCGGCTCGGCACCATGCCGAAGGAGGCCGCCCGGGCGATCACGGAGGCGGCCCGCGCGGAGCACATCGACGCGCTGGCCGTCGCCCGGGGCAGCCGGGAGACCGCCAACCCGGTGGTGGGCCTGGTCCGCGCGCTCACCGACCTGGTGGCCGAGCGGGACCCGGAGGCCGCCGAGTACGTCCACCGCGGCTCCACCAGCCAGGACATCTTCGACACCGGCGCGATGCTCGTCGCGCGCCGCGCGCTGCTCCTCGTCACCGCCGACCTGGAGCGCGCCGCCGAGGCCCTGGGCGCGCTCGCGGCCAGGCACCGCGACACCGCCATGGCCGGGCGCACCCTCGCCCTGCAGGCCGTGCCCACCACCTTCGGGCTGAAGGCGGCGGGTTGGCGGCAGCTGCTGCTCGACTCCTCGGCACGGCTGCGCCGGCTGCTCGACGGCGGCCTGCCGGTCTCGCTCGGCGGGGCCGCGGGCACCCTCGCCGGCTACCTGGAGTACGCCGCCCCCGAGGGCGCCGCGCCCGTCGAACCCGGCGCGTACGTACGGCGGTTGACCGAGGCCTTCGCCGAGGAGACCGGGCTCGCCGACGCGGCGCTGCCCTGGCACGCCCTGCGGACCCCGATCGCCGACCTCGCGGGCGCGCTGGCCCTCACGGCCGGGGCGCTCGGGAAGATCGCCGTGGACGTGCAGTCGCTGACCCGGACCGAGGTCGGCGAGGTCACCGAGCCCGGCCGGGCCGGCCGGGGCGTCTCCTCGGCGATGCCCCACAAGCGCAACCCGGTGCTGGCCACGCTGATCCGCTCCGCCGCCCTCCAGGTGCCGGTGCTGGCGGCGGGCCTGACCCAGTGCCTGCTGGCCGAGGACGAACGGTCGGGCGGCGCCTGGCACGCCGAGTGGCTGCTGCTGCGCGAATGCCTGCGACTGGCCGGCGGCGCCGCGTACACCGCGGTGGAGCTGGCCGAGGGCCTCCAGGTCAACGAGGACCGCATGCGGGCCAACCTGGCGCTGACCGGCAGCCAGGTCGTCTCCGAGCGGATCTCCGCCGTCCTCGCCCCGCTGCTGGGCCGCGCCCCGGCCAAGGCCCTGCTCACCGAGGCCTCGGCGGAGGCCGGGCGCACCGGCCGGCCGCTGGGGGAGGTCCTCGCGGACCGCCCCGAGGTCCAGGAGCACCTCAGCGCCGACCGGCTCCGTGAACTCCTCGACCCGGTCCGCTACACGGGGGCCGCGCCGGCCCTCGTCGACCGGGCCCTGGCCTCCGACGACACCCACTGATCCACCGCTTCCCCGCCCCACCCTCCGGAGACCCCATGCCTTCCCTGTTCGACCCCCTCACCGCGGGCGCGCTGACGCTCCCCCACCGCGTGGTCATGGCGCCCATGACGCGCAACCGCGCCGACGCCGCCGGTGTCCCCGGCGCCCTGATGGCCGAGTACTACGCCCAGCGCGCCTCCGCCGGGCTGATCATCACCGAAGGCGTACGCGTCAGCGCCGCCGGGCACGGGCCGGTCGGCCAGCCCGGACTGCACACCGCCGACCAGATCGCGGGCTGGAAGCGGGTGACCGAGGCCGTGCACGCGGCCGGCGGGCGGATCGTGGCGCAGCTGTCCCACCACGGCCGGATCGCCCACCCCGACCTGCTCCCGGCCGGGGTCCGCCCGCTGGCGCCGTCCGCCGTGACCGCGCTCAGCGACGCCCGTACCGCGCCCGGGGTGCTGGTGGACACGGTGGAGCCGCGCGAGATGACCCCCGCCGACATCGCCGCGACCGTCCGGGACTTCGCCGCCGCGGCCACCGCCGCGATCGGGGCGGGCTTCGACGGGGTCGAGCTCCAGGGCGCCAACGGCTACCTGCTCCACCAGTTCCTCTCCGACAACTCCAACCTGCGCGAGGACTCCTACGGCGGTGACGCCGCCGGCCGCGTCCGCTTCGTCTCCGAGGCCGTCGCCGCGGTCGCCGCCGCCGTCGGGGCCGGCCGTACGGGCCTGCGCCTCTCGCCCGCCAGCGGCTACAACGACACCGTCGAGAAGGACCCCGCGACCACGTACGGCCTGCTCGCGGACGCCCTCAACGCCCAGGCGATCGCCTACCTGCACATCGTCGAGGGCCCGGACCCGGAGCTCCCGGCGCTGCTGCGCGAGCGCTGGGCGGGCGCCGTCATCACCAATCCGTTCACCGGCGACGACCCCACCGACCCGGCCACCGCCGCCGCCCGGCTCGACGCGGACCTCGCCGACGCCGTGAGCTTCGCGCGGTACTTCTCCGCCAACCCCGACCTGCCCGAGCGGATCCGCAGCGGCGCCCCGCTCACCGAGCCCGACCCGGACACCTTCCACGACGGAGCGGCCGTGGGTTACACCGACCTCGCCGCCCACCGCCCCGCGAACGTCTGACGCCGCCGCACCCAAGGGAGTACGCACATGACCGAGCAGAACGACCAGTACGCGGTGATCGGCGACCGTTACTCGGACTTCAAGGACACGGCCCCGCTGGCCGGGCCCGAAGCCCACAACGTCCTCAAGCACCTCGGCGACCTGACCGGCGCCCGGGTCCTCGACCTCGCCTGCGGGCACGGCCACTACACCCGCCTGATCAAGTCCGCGGGCGCGGCCGAGGTCGTCGGCGTGGACCTGTCGCCCGTCATGGTCGAGCTGGCCCGCGAGACGGAGCAGAAGGACCCCCAGGGCATCACCTACCACGCGGCCGACGCCGTGAACCTGCCCCGGCTGGGCGAGTTCGACCTGGTCAGCGCGGTCTGGCTGCTCAACTACGCCACCACGAAGGACGAGCTGACCTCGATGCTGCGCGGCATCCACGACAACCTGGTGCCCGGCGGCACCTTCGTCGCGCTCACCGTGTGGCCCGAGTTCGACCCGTTCGGCCCCGAGTGGGACGCCTACGGCCTGCGGGTGGTCTCCGAGACGCCCGCCGAGGACCGGGGCGTGCTCGTCACCGACCTCATCGGCACCGAGACCTCCACCATCACCACCTCGCGCTGGTCGTACGAGGCCTTCGCCGAGTGCCTGGCCGCCGCCGGCTTCACCACCTACTCCTGGCACGTGCCGGAGGTGCCCGCCGAGTCGGTCGAGCGCTTCGGCGACGCCTTCTGGGACAACTACCGGGCCAACCCGATCCCCGGCCTGCTCATCGGCACCCGCACCGCGACCCCGGGCGGCACCCCGGCCGAGCTGCGCGCCGCCGTCGAGGGCCTGGACGCCGACCTGTCGGCGGGCGACTGGGCGCCGACCGAGCTGGAGCGGGTGCTCGCCGCGAAGCTGCTCACCGCTGTCCCGGAGGGCGGCCTGCCCACCGTCGACGCGGTGCGCGCCGTGTTCTGGGAGGGCTCGGAGGCCTTCCTGCGCGAGAACGGCGGCCGGCCGGCCCTCGTCCTCGGGGCGCTGCTGCCGGTGCTCGAAGCCGGCGGCGAGGAAGCCGTGACCGCGGCCGGGGCCGCGGTCACGCTGCTGCGCCGCTTCAGCTGACACGACCCCGCCGGGGGTGGGCAACCGTGCGAAGCGCACGGTTGCCCACCCCCGGCGGGCTGTTACCACCGCACCACTCGGAAAGGGCGCAGGCGATGACCACTGCCAGGGCGGGGAGCCCCGTCAACCACGAGAGCCAGGAGCCGTCGCGTCCGCAGCGGCTCACCTCGGTGCACCTGGTGCCCATCTCCGCGCTCCAGCCCGCCGATTCCCCGCGCGCCCTCACCGAGCACGCGGAGCACCTGCGGGCCCTGGCCGTCTCGGAGAACCGGCTGCCGCCGATCGTCGTGCACCGGCCCTCGATGCGGGTCGTCGACGGGATGCACCGCCTCAGGGCCGCGCTGCTGCGCGGCCGTACGGAGATCGAGGTCCAGTTCCTCGACGGCAGCGCGGAGGACGCCTTCGTGTACGCCGTGCAGTCCAACACCCGGCACGGGCTGCCGCTGACCCTGTCCGAGCGGACGGCCGCGGCGGTACGGATCCTCCAGACGCACGGCCACTGGGCGGACCGGGCCATCGCCTCGGTCGCGGGGCTGTCCGCGCACACGGTGGCCGCGCTGCGGCGCGGCGTCCCCGGCGCGGTGCAGGCGCCCGCCGAGGGCCGGCTCGGCCGCGACGGGAAGGTCCGGCCGCTGAGCACCGCGCAGGGCCGGCGGGAGGCGCAGCGGCTGCTGGCCGACCCGGCCAGGGTCTCGCTGCGGGAGATCGCCAAGCGGACGGGGCTGTCCCCGGCCACCGTCCGGGACGTGCGCCAGCGGATGCAGCGCGGCGAGGACCCGGTGCCGGAGCGCCAGCGGGTCGGCGAGCGCAAGCAGCGCCAGCAGCAGCACCAGAAGCAGCAGCAACAACAGCAGCAGCAGCGGCCCGCCGCGCCGAAGCGGGGCCACGTGCGCCTCGTACCGCCGCCGGAGCGGGAACTGACGGTGGCCTACCAGAAGCTGTGCCAGGACCCCACGCTGCGGCACAGCGAGACGGGGCGGACGCTGCTGCGGCTGCTGAGCGCGCTGACCCTGCCGGCCGGCGAGTGGCGCACCATGGCCGAGGGGGTGCCCGCGCACCGCGCCGAGACGGTGGCGGAGCTCGCGACGGAGTACGCCCGGTTCTGGCGGGAGTTCGCCGACCTGGCGCGCGCGAACGCGATCTGAACCGCGAGCTGCAGAGCACGGCAAGCCCGACGGCCCCGTATCCGATGGACGGATACGGGGCCGTTCGCCGTGCGGAGCTCGGTGGGCCGGCTCTCAGTACGTCAGCTTGCGGATGCGGGGCCCGTACGGCGCCGCGTCCAGCCAGTGGCCGGCCTTCGGCCACAGCGGCGAGAGCGCGGCGGCGGCCCACTGCCGGCCGCGCTGCGCCGGCCGGACGGCGAGCAGGTGGTCCAGGGCGGCCCCGGCGGCGCGGATGTTGCCCTCGGCGGCCTCCTGGCGGGCCCGGGCGTAGTCCGCGACGGCGCCCTCCCGTACGGCGGTGGCCGCGGCCACGGCGTCGCTGATCCCGGAGTTCATGCCGCGCGCCCCGAACGGCGGCAGCAGGTGGGCCGCCTCGCCCGCCAGCAGGACCCGGCCGCTCGCGTCGGCGAAGCGGTCGGCGAGGCGCTGCTGGAAGCGGTACACCGACGACCAGGTGATCTCGGGGTCGGGTACCTGCGGCAGCACCCGCGGCAGCCACCGGGGCGCGTTCGCGACCAGGCGGGCCGCGTCGTCGCCGGGCCGGCACTGGACGTCCACGCGCCAGCCGCCCCGGAAGGGGACGAGCAGCACGTTGCGCCCGGCGACCCCGGGATGGCGGTAGTGGAAGATCCGCTCGGCGGGGGCCCGTACGGGACCGTCGGCGACGTCGATGACGACGAACTCGGTCTCGGACGTGCTGCCCCGCAGGGAGATGCCCACCCGCTCGCGCACCGTCGAACGGGAGCCGTCGGCGGCGATGACGTGGCCGGCCTCGTACACGCCGCCGGAGCGGGTGCGCAGCCGGACCCCGGCCGCGCCGCTGTCCACGTCGGCGACGGGATCGCCCCACACGGAGCGGATGCCCGCCGCGTCACAGGCGCGGCGCAGCACGTCCTCGACGACGGTCTGCGGAAGGCTGCTGAAGGGCGCGGTGGCCGCGGTGGTCGGGTAGGTGCGCAGGTGCACCTGACGGCCGGCCCACAGGGTGCGCTTGGTGTCCCACACCAGGCCCTGACCGGAGATCTCCGCGCTCAGGCCGGGGCGGATCCGCTCCAGGCGGTCGAGGGTGGCGCGGTGGATGAAGATGGCGCGGCTGCCGGGCCGCCGGGCGGTGCGCGCCCCGGCCTCCAGCAGGACCGGCTCCAGGCCGAGGGAGTGGGCGGCGAGCGCGGCGGCGAGGCCGACCGGCCCGGCGCCGACCACGGCGACCGAGCCGCTCATGAGGCCCGCCCGAGGGCCGTGGTGACGACGGCGGGGACCGCTCGTACGGCGCTCACCGGAGCCGCCGTGCCCGTCCCGCGCCGCCAGGGCGGGGCGACGGCGGGGTTGAAGGTCTCCGCGACGTACAGCGGGGCCTCGTCGTCCAGGTGCAGCAGGTAGCCGCGGGACACGGCGGGCACGGTGCGCCCGGTGCCCTGCCAGGTGGTGAGGCCGGTGCTCAGCAGGGTCCGCCGCTGCGGGATGCCGCGCAGGTTGACGGACCGGCCGAGGGCCACGGAGTGGTGGGTGACGACCTGGGTGACCTCGTCGGACCGGGGGAGCCGGCCGATCACCAGGTTCCGGGAGACGGCCGTCCCCTCGGGGGAGACGAGTTCGGTGCGCCGGACCAGGCAGGGGGTCTGCGGGGTGACGCCCAGCATGTCGAGCAGGCGGCCGTCCCGGAGGTGAAGGGGCGCCAGGGTCTGCTCCACGACGCGCAGTCCGAGCCGGCAGCGGCCGCGGCGCTCCAGGAGCTCGGTGGTCGAGCCCTCGTTGAGCAGCAGGCGGCGGGTGAAGGGATCGGTGAAGTCCTGCGCGCGGATGCCGGGCCGGGGCAGCGGGCTGACCGGGGTTCTGTGGGTGCCAGGCATGGGGGAGTTTTCTTGGGTCGGGACACGGAGCCGCCGCGACCGCCTCGCGGAGGGGCGGGCGGACGCGGCGGCGGCGGGTCAGGCAGAGGGCTTGTAGTTGCCCGGGGTGAGACGGGGGGTGATGGCGACGCGGTTGTAGCTGTTGATCACGACGATGATCCACAGCAGGGCGGCCAGCTGCTCCTCGCCGAAGACCTTCACGGTGCGCTCGTAGACGTCGTCCGGGACGTGACCGTCGTGGACGAGGGTCACCGACTCGGTGAACTCCAGCGCGGCGCGCTCGCGCTCGGTGAAGAAGGGGGCCTCCTCCCAGGCGTTCAGGGCGTAGAGGCGCTGCTCGGCCTCGCCGGCGGACCGGGCGTCGATGGTGTGCATGTCGATGCAGAAGGCGCAGCCGTTGATCTGGGAGGCACGGATGCGCACCAGCTCGACCAGGGGGCCTTCCAGGCCCGCGTCGGTGGCGGCCTGGGCGGCCGTGGTGGCGAGACGGTGCATGGCGGAGTACGTGCGCGCCGAGTGGGTGTTGAGGTCGAGGCGCTCGCTGTTACGGGTGGTCATGGGCAGTGACGATAGGAGCCTGCCCGGGCCATGACCAGTGAGCAGCCCAGCAGTTGAACAGGAACGGAGTGCGAACGGCCGTGTTTGCGGCCGCGTCGCACGCCACCGCGTACGTGGGGCCCGTACGAGACCGTGTCACGTTGCGCATCGCGCTTGACAGCCAAGGTGTCTCGCGGAAAAGGTAAATGGCGAACAGGGCAGCGGGACCCAAGGAGGTCCGCGCATCCCGGGCCACCCCGATCGGCGGTCCCCTGTGCTGCCCGGCCCCGGCCGCGCGGCCGTCGCTGCACCCGCACTCCCGCACTCCCGCACCTCCGCACTCCCGCTCCTCAATCCGGCGCCGGGGCGTGCCCAGAACCTGAACATCCGGTGCCCGGTGGCACTGCCCGAAGAAACGGTTGGATCTACATGACTGAGCTGGTAAACGACGTGCTGGGAGCCGACGACCCGAACGCCGTCTCGAAGCACCTGCGCGAGATGATGCGCTGGCACTTCGACCCCGCGACGGGATCCCCGTTCTGGCTGCGCAAGGCACCGGGCCTCGGCTTCGACCCGCTCACCGACATCGTCGAGATCGCGGACCTGCGCCGCTTCCCGGACGTCAGCGGTGAACTGCGTACCGTACCCGTCGAGGACCTGGTTCCGGAGGGGAGCGCCGGCAACAGTTTCGACGTCTTCGAGTCCGGCGGCACCGTCGGCGCCCCCAAGCGCGTCGTCGACAGCGAATCGCGCGGCCAGAACGTGGAGTGGGTCAGCGAGGTCCTCGCCGACCACGGCTTCCCCTCCCAGGGGCACTGGCTGCACGTCGGCCCCACCGGCCCGCACGTCGTCGGCCGCACCGTGCGCCACCTCGCGCAGCTGCGCGGCTCCATGTGCTTCACGCTCGACTTCGACCCGCGCTGGGTCAAGCGGCTCATCGGCTCGGGCCGCCCGGAGCTCGCCGCGGAGTACCGCGAGTACCTGCTCGACCAGATCGAGCTCGTGGTCAACTCCCAGAACATCAAGGTCCTGTTCATCACCCCGCCGGTGCTGGAGGCGGTCTGCGCCCGCCCCGCCCTCTACGACGCGCTCGCCGCCTCCCTCGAAGGCATCCTGTGGGCCGGCACCAGCATCAGCCCCGAGTCCCTGCACCAGATCGAGGAAACGTTCTTCCCGCGGGCCCGGGTCGCCGCCATCTACGGCAACACCCTGATGGGCATCGCCCCGCAGCGGGTCCGCGAGGCCGGCGACAGCCACCCCGCCGTCTTCCGCCCGTACTTCCCGCAGTCGATCGTCGAACTCCTGCACCCCGAGACCGGCGAGCCCGTCGAGTACGGCGAGCGCGGCCAGGTCCTGGTGCACCAGCTCAGCAAGGACATGTTCCTGCCCAACGTGCTGGAGCGCGACACCGCGATCCGCGTCCGCCCCGCCAAGGGCGACCACATCGACGGCCTCGCCGACATCGGCCCGCTCACCACCAAGGACGCCCCGGCCGTGATCGAGGGTGTCTACTGATGGCCGCCCCCCACGGCGGGAACGCCCACGACAGCGGCGCGTTACCCGCGATCAATCCCGTCATCGGCGGCAAGGACGTCGAGAGCCGCGACCGCTCCGAGCTCACCGCCCTCGACGGCACCCCGCTCGTCTCCGTCGGCCTGGCCCCCCGGCTGCTCGCCCAGGCCGCCCTCAACCGGCTGCGAGGCGGCGCCGACACGCCCGCCCCGCCCGCCGAGCTGTTCGCGGCCGCCGGAGAGCTCTTCGCGACGGCCGAACTGAACGGGGAGAGCCCCGAGGAGTACCGCCGCCGGGTCGTCCTCGCCACCGGCACCCCGGGCGCCGCCATCACCCGCGCGATCGAGGGCATCCACACCCAGCTCGGCATCATCGAGCGCATCAACGGCGCCGAGACCCCGGCCCCGTACGAGACCCGGGGCTACCGCACCGTCATGGTCCCCCGGGGCCGGATCCTCGCCGCGATCGTCCCCAACAACCACCCCGAGCCGAACGTCACCTGGGTCCGCGCCCTGGCGATGGGCGCCCGCGTCGTGGTGCGCCCCGGCAGCAAGGACCCCTTCACCCCGCGCCGGCTCGTCGCCGCGCTGCTCGCCGCCGGACTCGACCCGGACACCGTGGCCTTCCTGCCCGGCGGCCACGACGTCGGCGAACACCTGCTCCAGCAGGCCGACCTGGGCCTGGTCTACGGCGGCCCGGACGCCGCCGCCCGGTTCGCGCACCGCGGCGACGTCCTGGTCCGCGGCCCCGGCCGCAGCAAGGTGCTCGTCGGCCCCGGTGCCGAGACCGACAAGGAACTGCTCGACGACCTCGTCCAGTGGATCTCCGAGGACGGCGGCGTCCGCTGCAACAACATCTCGCTGGTGCTCACCAGCGGGCCGGTCGCCGCCCTCGCCGACGCGCTCGCCGAGCGCCTCGCGGACCTGCCCGTACGCCCCGTGCTCGACGAGCTCGCCACCCTGCCGGCCACCAGCCCCGCCAATGGCGAGGCCCTGGCCGGCCACCTCACCGGCCTGACCGCCGGGGCGCGCGACCACAGCACCCACCGCTACGGCGGCTCCGTCCTCGCCGACCCGGGCGACGGCACCACGGTGCTGCGGCCGCTGGTCGTCTCCGTGGACCGCGCCGACCACGCGCTGGCCGGCACCGAACTGGGCTTCCCCTTCATCGTGGTGGCCCCCTGGCAGCCCTCCGACGGCACCCGCCCGCTGCGCGAGTCCCTGGTGGTGAGCCTGCCCGGCGACCACGCCGGACTCGCCGGGGCGGTCCTGCGCGAACCCTCCGTACGCAAGGTGGTCACCGGCCGGGTCAAGCCCTGGGCCGGTGTCCCCGAGACCCCCCACGACGGCAGCCTCGCCCAGTTCCTCTTGGAGCCCAAGGGGCTGGTCACCGCCGAATTCGAAGGCTGACAGGCCGCCCATCCATGGTCCTCAATGCCCCCTTGCCGCCACACCGACGGAAGAGATGAGCAGTGACCTTCGCCGATTACCTGCCGGCCGTACCGGTGCCCGCCGGGCTGCCGCTCCCCACGACCGAGTGGCGCAACCTGCCGGCCGACCAGCAGCCCACGTGGCCCGACCCCTCCAAGGCCGCCCACGTCCAGGACCAGCTGGCCCTGGCACCCGCCCTCACCGCGGCCGCCGACGTGCGCCGGCTGGGCTCCGCCCTGACGCACGTCGCGGCCGGCCGGGCCTTCCTGCTCCAGGCGGGCGACTGTGCCGAACCCGTCGGCGCCGCCGGTCTCGCCGCGGTCCGCGGCAAGCACCGCGTCATCGGGGAGATGGCCGAGATCATCAGCGGCACCGGCGACCTGCCGACCGTCACCGTCGGCCGGATCGCCGGCCAGTACGCCAAGCCGCGCTCCAAGCCCGAGGAGACCGTCGGCGACCAGGTCCTGCCGGTCTACCGGGGCGACATGGTCAACGAGTCCGCCCCCGAGGCGGCCGCGCGGATTCCCGACCCGTACCGGATGCTCACCGCCTACGGCACCGCCCGTGCCGTCCTCAACGAGCTCCACCTGATGGCCCACGAATCCGCCTCCGCGATCCACCCGTGGGACGCGCGGGGCGGCGAGGGCCGCCAGATCCTGCCCACCCGCACCTGGGACGGCAGCCTGCGGTCCGTGCTCAAGGAGTACGGCCAGACCAGCAAGCTGGGCGGCACCTGGCGCCGTACCGGCCTGTGGACCAGCCACGAGGCACTCGTACTGGACTACGAACAGTCCCTGGTCCGGCGCGACTCCCACACCGGGGAGCACTACCTGCTCTCCACCCACCTGCCCTGGATCGGCGAGCGCACCCGGCGCCTGGACGGCGCCCACGTCGCCTTCCTCGCCCAGGTCGCCAACCCGGTGGCCTGCAAGGTCGGCCCGGGCACCAGCCCCGAGGCCCTCGTCGAACTCTGCGCCCGCCTGGACCGGCACCGCCGGCCCGGCCGCCTCACCCTGATCGGACGCTTCGGCGCCGGCCGGGTCCGCGAGGTCCTGCCCGGCCTGGTCAAGGCCGTCCGCGCGGCGGGCCACGACGTGGCCTGGGTCTGCGACCCGATGCACGGCAACACCATCACCACCCCCGGCGGGCTCAAGGCCCGGCGGATGGGCGACATCCACGACGAGATCACCGGCTTCTTCGAGGTGCTGTTCGGCGCGGACCAGTGGCCCGGCGGCGTGCACCTGGAGATCGCCGGCGACCGCGTGACCGAGTGCCTCGGTGCCGGCGGCCCCAAGGACGAGGCGGGCCTGCGGCGCGCCTACCGCACCCTGTGCGACCCGCGCCTCAACGACGACCAGGCACTGCTCACCGCTCGGACCGTCTCCGAGCTCATTTCCCGAGGCTGACCGGATCACCGCCGTGCTGCCGTTCGCCCGCGACTCCCGAGAAAGCCGCGTGATGAGAACCCTGTTGATCGACAACTACGACTCGTACACCTACAACCTGTTCCAGCTGATAGCCGAGGTCAACGGAGTCGAACCGGTCGTCGTGACCAACGACGACCCCGCCGCCGCCGGCATCGACCTGGCCGCCTTCGACAACGTCGTGATCTCCCCCGGACCCGGCCACCCGGCCCGGCCCCGCGACTTCGGCGTCTCCGCGCACATCCTGGAGACCTCCCCCGTGCCGGTGCTCGGCGTGTGCCTGGGCCACCAGGGCATCGGCCAGGGCGAGGGCGCCGAGATCGTGCCCGCCCCCGAGCCGCGGCACGGCTTCCTCAGCCCCATCACCCATGACGGGCGCGACATCTTCGCCGGTCTCCCGCAGGGCTTCACCGCCGTGCGCTACCACTCGCTGAGCGTCGCCGAGCCCCTCCCGGACTCCCTCGAGGCCACCGCCTGGTCGGAGGACGGGGTCATCATGGGCCTGCGCCACCGCACCCGCCCGGTCTGGGGCGTCCAGTTCCACCCCGAGTCGGTCTCCACCGAGCACGGCCGCGGCATGATGGCGAACTTCCGGGACCTCACCCAGGCCCACTGGAACGCCCACCCCCGCCCCGCCGCCCCCGAGCCGGCGACCGCCGGGGCCGCCGCGGCCGTCGGCGCGAAGGCGCCGGTGCAGGCCACCACCGAGGAGCCGGCCGCCGGCTACCGGGTCCACCTGCGCACCATCGAGACGGCCATCGACACCGAGGCCGCCTTCACCCACCTGTACGCGGGCTCCGGCGCCCCGGCCTTCTGGCTGGACAGCGCCCACGTCGAGCCCGGCCGCTCCCGGTTCTCCTACCTGGGCGACTCCACCGGCCCGCTCGCCGAGACCGTCACGTACCACCTGACCGACGGGGAGGTGGAGGTCGTCCGTACCGGCCGGCTGCCGCAGCGCGTCCCCGGCTCGGTCTTCGACTACCTCCAGGCGCAGCTGCGCCGGCGCCGCCTCGACGTGCCCGACCTGCCGTTCGACTTCACGGGCGGCTACGTCGGCTACTTCGGCTACGAGCTCAAGGGCGACCTCGGCTCGGTGAACAAGCACGTCTCGCCGACCCCCGACGCCGTCTGGATCTTCGCCGACCGGGTCATCGTCGTCGACCACCAGGAGGGCGCCACCTACCTGCTGGCCCTCAGCGACACCGAGCCGGGCACCGAGTCCGCCGCCCTGCGGTGGCTCGACACGACCGCCGCGACCCTCCTCTCGCTCCGCCCGGCGCAGCCCGTCGAGGCCGGCGAGGGCGTGGACCCCGAGCCCTGGCTCACCCACGGCCGCGAGGAGTACCGGGCCCGGATCGACGAGATCCAGCGCAACCTGCGCTCCGGCGAGAGCTACGAGGTCTGCCTCACCACCTCCGCCTGGCTGCCCGCCGAGGGCGAGGGCTACGACTACTACCGGGCGCTGCGCAGGTCCAACCCCGCGCCGTACGCCGCGTACCTGCGCCTGGGTGACCTGGAGATCGCCAGCTCCTCCCCGGAGCGGTTCCTCTCCATCGACCGGTCCGGCGTCGTGGAGACCAAGCCCATCAAGGGCACCGTCCCGCGCAGCGCCGACCCGGTGGAGGACGAGGCCCTGCGCGCCTCGCTCGCCGCCAGCCCCAAGACCCGCGCCGAGAACCTGATGATCGTGGACCTGCTCCGCAACGACCTCGGGCGCGTCTGCGAGGTCGGCACCGTCCACGTACCGAGGCTGATGGTCACCGAGTCGTACACCACGGTGCACCAGCTGGTGTCGACCATCCGCGGCAAGATCCGTACCGGGACCGACGCCGTCGACGTGGTGCGGGCCTGCTTCCCCGGCGGCTCGATGACCGGAGCCCCCAAGCTCCGCACGATGGAGATCATCGACGAGCTGGAGAACGAGGCCCGCGGGGTCTACTCCGGATCGATCGGGCTGCTCTCCACCAACGGCACCGCGGACCTGAACATCGTCATCCGCACCGCCGTGAAGGTCGGCGACCAGTGGCGGGTGGGCGCCGGCGGCGCGATCATCCTCGACTCGGACGCCGACGAGGAGTTCGACGAGATGGTCCTCAAGGCCTCCGCCCCGCTGCGCGCGATCCGCGTCAAGAAGCCGCTCGCGGCCTGACCGGCCGCCCAGCTCCGCCGCCCGGCCGGTCACCCCCGCGGGCCGGGCGGCGGCCCCCCCACACCACCCCCCACACCCCCACGTTCCGCCACGAGTCGACCACAGGAGTCACACGCTATGAACATGGCCGCAGCTCTCGGAGAGGAAGCGCTCCGGAGCGGGTGGACGGACCGGATCGCCTATTACGAGGGAGACCGGACCGTCACGCACGGAGAGGTGCACAGCCTCGCCGCCCGCGCCGCCTCCGTACTCGCCGGGCACGGCGTCGGCCAGGGAAGCAGCGTTCTGATCACCCTGCCCGACGGCATCGCCTGGGTCGTCGCCTTCCTCGCCTCGGCCCGCCTCGGCGCGGTGGCGGTGCTCGCCAACCCCGGACTCACCGCCGACCGCCACGCCTACGTCGCCAAGGACAGCGAAGCCGTCCTGGTCGTCGCCGAGACCGGCCTCGCCGAACGGTTCCCGGGCCTGGCGCACCTGACGGGCGCCCAGCTCGTCGAGCGCGCCGCCGAAGCCGACCCGGCCCCCGCGGTCCGGCTCGGCCCCGACCACCCGCTGTACGTCCAGTACACCTCCGGCACGACCGGCCTTCCCAAGGGCGTCGTCCACCGCCACGAGGACATGGAGATCTACTACAGCGGCGCCGGCAAGCAGGTCATCGGCTTCGGCCCGGACGACATCGCCCTGTCGGTCTCCAAGCTGTTCTTCGCCTACGGGCTGGGCAACGCCCTGGCGTTCCCGCTCTGGTCGGGCGGCGCCGCCGTCCTGGAACCCGGGCCCCCCAGGCCCGCCAGGATCGCCGAGCTTGTCGCCCGGCACCGGGTCACCTACCTCTACGCCGTGCCCTCCGCGTACGCCAACATCCTCGCGGAGACCGACCCCGCGGACTTCGCCACCGTACGGGCGGCCGTCTCCGCCGGGGAACGGCTCACCGACGAACTGCGCGAGCGCGCCGCCGCCTTCCTCGGGGCCCCGCTCTACGACCAGCTGGGCTCCACCGAGGCCGGCCACGCCATCGCCACCAACGGCGACCTCTTCCACGAGCCCGGCACCGTCGGCCGGCCCGTCCCCGGCTTCGAGGCCGAGGTCCGCGACCGCGACGGCACACCCGTACCGGACGGGGTCGCCGGCGAACTGTGGGTGCGCGGGCCCACGGTCACCCGCGGCTACCTCGGACTCCCCGAGGAAACCGCCCGCACCCTCGTCGAGGGCTGGCTCAACACCCGTGACCGGGTGGTGCGGGGCGAGGACGGCACCCTCACCCACAGCGGCCGCACCGACGACCTCGAAATGGTCGGCGGCATCACCTTCTCGCCCCTGGAGATCGAACAGGTACTGGCCCGCCACCCGGCCGTCCGCGACATCGCGGTCGCGTGCGTCCCCAACGACCGGGGCGCCTCCAAACTGCGCGCCTTCGTCGTCCTGCGGCCGGACGCCCACGACACGGCGGAGCTGGAGCCCGAACTCGTCGGGCTGGCCCGCGCGGTCCTGGAGCCCTACAAGGTGCCGCGCGCCGTGCAGGTCGTCGAGAGCCTGCCGCGCACCGCCACCGGAAAACTTCAGCGCTTCCTCATCCGGCAAGGCAGCTGGTGAACCTCCCCACCCCCTCCACCCACCAAGAAAGCAGCAGGTCCATGTTCTCTCTCCCGAAGTTCGCCAACCCGCTGCCGGAGCAGGCCTTCTACCTGGGCCAGTTGTGGGAGAAGGCCGCCGCCAAGTTCCCGGGCACCCCGGTCACCCTCGACCAGCCCCTCGCGACCTTCCCCGATCTCGGCACGAACTTCTCCTACGCCTCCCTGGCCGATGTGGTCGACGACCTCGCGGCCCGGCTGTGGGCGATAGGCATCCGGCCCACCGAGCGCGTCGCCGTCCACAAGGACGACAACTTCGACATCCACCTGCTGGCCTGCGCCGTGGCCCGGGTCGGCGCCGTCCCCGTGATGGTGTCCTCCGCGCTGCCCGGCGAGATCGTGGCCCAGCTGCTGGCCCGCCTCGACCAGCCCTGGCTGATCTCCGACGCCACGAAGCTGACCGGCCCGCTGGACGGCGTCTCCGTCAAGGAGCTGACGCACGAGACCGTACTGGCCGGCACCGCCGAGTTCGGCGGCCTGCGCCGGATCGCGGACTTCACGGGCGTCTCCAGGCGCCCCGCCGTCCAGCTGCACGCGACGCAGCCCGCGCTCATCACGCACACCTCGGGCACCACGGGCGTCTCCAAGCTGATGGTCCACAACGCGCGCGGCCTGTTCCACCGCCTGCTGCCGCAGCAGATGATCGCCTGGCCGATCCGCAAGAAGGAGACCGTCGCGCTGTGCATGTCCTTCGTGCACTCGCGCTTCTTCCACTCCCTCGGCGTGTTCCTCAACTACGGCAACCCGATGGTCATCCTGAACGACCCGGACCCGGACAAGATCGCCCCGATCTTCGTGCGGCACCGCCCGGGCCTGGTCGAGACCCACCCGAACAACTTCATCCAGTGGGAGGACCTGGCCGACGCGCCCGGCGCCCCGCTGTCCAGCGTCCGCTACTACAGCAGCACCTTCGACGCCATCCACCCGCGCACCATCCAGCGCCTGCTCAAGGCCTCCACGCGGCCCCGCCCGCTGCTGGTCCAGCTGTACGGGCAGAGCGAGACCGGCCCGATCTCCGGCGCCTGGTACACCGAGAAGAGCGCCGAGAAGAACGACGGCCGCGACGTCGGCTACGTCCTGCCCGGCTTCATCAAGCTGCGGGTCGTCGACGAGTCCGGCCACCCGGTGGCCAAGGGCAAGCCCGGACACCTCGAACTGCGCGGCCGCAGCACGATCATGACGTACCTCGGCGAGCACAACCGCTACCTGAAGAACATCAACGACGGCTGGTGGCGGCTCGGCGACATGGGCTACCTCGGCCGCTTCGGCAAGCTCCACCTGATCGACCGCGAGATCGACCAGATCGAGGCGATCGACAGCAGCCTCGAAGTCGAGGACGTCCTGATGTCGCGCCTGGAGGAGCTGCTGGAGGCGATCATCGTCATCGGCCCCGAGGGCGAGCCCGTCCCCGTCATCTGCACCCGCCGCGACGCCCCCCTCGACCCCGAGCGCTGGGCCCGCGCCACCGCCGACCTGCCGGCCCTGGCCGCCCCCCTGCACTGGCCGTTCAACGAGGTGCCGCGCACCTCGACCTGGAAGGTCCGCCGGGTGGAGATCACCAAGATGCTCCGCGAGAACACCGCGCCCACCGTCGGCACGGCCGGCTGATCCGCCCGGAACTGCGGACCCAACCCCCCGAAGAGCGGAAGAGCGGAAGAGCTGTCAATGTCCCAGAACCCCAACGGGCCCGGACCGATCCCGGCCCTGGTCGTCGGCGCCGGCCCGGTCGGGCTCACCGCGGCCCTCGCCCTGCGCAGCCACGGCCTGCCGGTCACCGTCCTGGAGGCCGAACCGGAGGACCGGGTGCGCCCCGGCAGCCGGGCCCTGTTCGTCCACCGGGAATCGCTGAACCTGCTCGGCAGGATCAGCCCGGGGCTGGACCGCACCCTGGTGAGCAACGGAGTCGTGTGGCCCACCCGGCGCACCATCTACCGCGACAAGGAGGTCTTCGCGCGCAGCTACCCGCCGCAGCCGCCGCGCGCCGACTTCATCCCGCCCTTCACCAGCCTGCGCCAGATCGAGACCGAGCGGCACCTGCTGGCCGCCTGCCTCGACGCCGGCGTCACCTTCCGGTGGGGCGCGGCCGTCACCGGCGTGGAGACCTACCAGGACAGCGCCCGCCTCTACACCGAGGACGGCACCGTCTGGGAGGCCCAGTACGTGATCGGCGCGGACGGCGCCCGCTCCCAGGTCCGCCGCTCGCAGGGGATCGACATGGTGGGCGAGCGTTCCGAGGCCTTCCACGTCGTCGTCGACATCGAGGAGGACCCCGAGGACCCGATGCCGCTGGAGCGGGTGTTCGTCTACGAGCACCCCGCGCTCGGCGGGCGCAGCGTGATGCGGGTGCCGTTCGCCGGCGGCTTCCAGCTCGACCTCCAGTGCAAGGACGGCGACGACCCCGCGGAGTGGGCCGACGAGGAGGCCGCACGCCGCTGGGTGACCAAGGTCGTCGGCCAGAAGTACGCCGACCGGCTGCTGTGGGTCTCGCGCTACAAGTTCCTGCACGTCGTCGCGGACTCCTTCACGGACCCGCGGCACCGGGTCCTGCTGGTCGGCGAGGCCTCCCACCTCTTCCCGCCCTTCGGCGCCCGCGGCATGAACAGCGGCATCGCCGACTCGGCGGCGGCCGCCGACGCGGTGGCCAAGGCCCTGGCCAACCCGGCCGACCGGGTCAGCTCCATCGCCGCGTTCAACTCCGAGCGCAAGCAGGCCGCGCAGTTCAACAGCGAGGCCGCCCGCACCGCGCTGGCCCACCTGCGCCCCAAGAGCGAGTTCACCCGGTTCAAGCAGGCGCTCGGCGCCGCGCTCTCGCCGGTGGTGCCCTCCCTGGGCGAGTGGCTGGAGCGCGCCCCGTACGGACCGCGAACGGGAGCGCCGACCAACAGCAGCAAGGGGAAGTACTGACATGACGGACGCAGCCGCCGAAGGCCGGCTCCTGTGGGACAGCGTCACGGGTTTCGCCCCCGCCCCCGACCGGCAGGACGGCCTCCTCGCGGCCGACTCCTGGCTGGTGGAGGACGGACGGGTCCGCGGCATCGAGCACCATGTGAGCCGGTTCTCCGGTGCCTGCGTCCAACTCGGCCTGAACCTGGCCACCCTGGAGCGGTTCTGGCAGGGCGCCCTCGCCGAACTGCCCCGGACCGGGTCCTGGTTCCCCCGTACCGAACTGCGCGAGGACGCGAGCCTCGCGCTGTGGATCCGGCGCGCGCCCCAGCTCCTCGGCGGCGTCCGGATCCTGACCTGGCCGCACGCGGACCCCCGCGCGCAGCCCCGCCGCAAGGGACCCGACCTCGGGGTGCTCGCCGAGATCAAGGCGATGGCCCAGGCGGCCGGCGCGGACGACGCCCTGTTCACCACCCGGGACGGCCTGGCCACGGAATCGACCACGGCCAGCCTCCTGTGGTGGGAGGGGTACGAACTGTGCCTGCCGGACACCGACGACCACCTGCTGCCCGGGGTCACCCGGGCGCTGCTGGTCCGTCAGGCCCTGGAGAGCGGTGTGGTCGTACGCCGCTCCAGGGCCACCCCGCAGGACCTGTACGACCGAGAGGTCTGGCTGGTCAACGCGCTGCACGGCATCCGTCCCGTCACCGAGTGGGTGGGGACCGGACGGGAGGCGGGCCCGGCCGGGCGCGCCCCGCGCTGGCAGCGCCTCCTGAGGGCCCGGGCCCGGGCCCTCGCCGACCGGCCCACGAGCCAACTGCCATGGCATGCCATACGTACTACAGAAGGATCTTCCTCATGATCAACCGTAGGACTCTGCTCGCGGCCGGCGCCGGCATCACCGCCACCGCCGCCACGGTCGGCATGGCGAGCGCCGGCCCGCGCCGCCGCCGTGCCACGGGTGCCTGGGAACGCCTCGGCGCCTCGCTCACCGGCGACCTCGTACTGCCGGGCGACGCCCAGTACGAGCGCGCACGCCAGCTGGCCAACGCGCAGTTCGACAACATCTACCCCCAGGCGGTCGTCTACGCCGAGACCCCGGGCGACGTCCGCACCGCGATGCGCTTCGCCCAGGACCAGGGCATCCACACCGCCGTGCGCAGCGGCGGCCACAACTACGGCGGCTGGTCCACCACCGAGGGCCTGGTCATCAACCTCACCCGGATCAAGCACGTCCGCGCGGGCGCGGACACCGTGAGCGTGGGCCCCGGCGTCCAGGCCGTCGACGTCGTGCCCCAGCTGAGCCCGCACGGCATCACCGTCCCGGCCGGTTTCTGCCCGACGGTCAGCCCCGGCGGCTTCATCACCGGCGGCGGCACCGGCTGGCAGTACCGCAAGTACGGCCCCGCCTCCGACCGCCTGGTCTCGGCGCAGGTGGTGCTGGCCGACGGCCGGATCGTCACCGCCTCCAAGGACAACCACCCCGACCTGCTGTGGGCGCTGCGCGGTGGCGGCGGCGGCAACTTCGGCGTGGTCACCGACTTCCGGGTGGCCCCCACCAAGATCACCCGGGTCGGCCACTACACCCTGACCTGGACCTGGGCCAACGCGCAGCGCGCCGTCTCCGGTTACCTCGACTGGTCCGCCCAGGCCTCGGCCGACCTCGCCTGCGGCGGGCTGATCCGGCTGCCCAACGCCGCGCCGGGCAACCTCCCGACGATCATCGTCTCGGGCGTGCACTTCGGCTCGATGGAGCAGCTGGAGGCCGAACTGGCCCTGCTGACCTCGCTGGTCGGCACCGCCCCGGCCACCCGTGTGGTCCAGGAGCTGTCGTACGACAAGGCGATGATGCGGGTCTTCGGCTGTGAGGACAAGACGGCCGACGCCTGCCACATCACCGGCAGCAACCCCGAGGCCGCGCTGCCGCGCCAGGCCTGGGTCAAGAACCGCGGCCGCATGTTCAACCGCGTCATGCCGCAGACGGGCGTGGACCAGCTCCTGACCGCCTTCGACGCGGACCGGCGGGCCGGGCAGACCCGCATCGTGAGCCTGCTCGGGCTCGGCAAGAACGCCAACAAGCCGGCGGTCGACTCCACGGCCTGGCTGCACCGCGACGCGCTCTACAGCGCGACGGCGACCGTCAGCCTGGCCTCCTCCACGCCGGCCGCCGAGGACGAGGCCGCCGCGTCGGGCTGGCTGAACGGCCTGTTCAACGCGTTCGACCCGTACTCCAACGGGCACTCGTACGTGAACTTCCCCGACACGGAACTCACCAACTACGCGGACGCCTACTACGGCTCCAACCTGGCGCGGCTGAGCCGGGTCAAGAACAAGTACGACGTCTACGGGTTCTTCACCTTCCCGCAGGCGGTCCCGGCGTAGCCCCGCGGTGCGCCCCCGCGGCGCGGAGCGGCCCGGCCGCGCCGCGGGGAGCACCCCTCGCCAGGAGAACGTCAGGGCAGCACGGACGTCCTGGAAAGCAGAATTCGCTATTCCGGTGCGTCTGTTTGTCATGCAATTTTCCGGCCCGCTCGGGAATTAATTCCCCTTGCATGTGCGGCTGGCAAACTCATAGGGTTGGGCACATGCAGGAAAATGCGAGCGAAGAGATTCCCGGCGCGATTTCCCCGGGGCGGTTTCTGCGGAATTGGCACGGCGGCCCGATCGCCGTCCCGCAGCACCTCAAGGGCTTCGGCGGGCTGCACGGCGGGCTGGCGCTCGCGCTGCTGACCGCGGCCATGCAGGAGAAGGCGCCGGGGACCGAACTCGTCAGTGTCACAGGGCGGTTCGGCCGTACGATCGACGCTCCGCTGCGGATCACCACCGAGCTGACGCACGCCGGCCGCTCCAGCACGATCGTGTCCGGGCGGGCCGAGTCGGACCGCGGTCCGCTGCTCGATTCCTGGGCGGTGTTCGCCCCGTCCGGCGGAGATGTCTCCTGGCCGGAGGTGTCAATTCCGATCCCCGAGGTGCCGGGTCCCGAGGAATGCGAGCCATTCGCGATCCCAAAGGAATTCGTACCGATCACCACGAGCATGGAGATCCGCCCGGTCGGGTCGTCGCGGCCCTACGCCGGAGGTGAGGAGGCCGAGCTGGTGGCCTGGGTCCGCCTCGTGGAGGACGACAGCCCGCCCGACGTCCTGCGCTTCGTCTTCCTGATGGACGCGCTGGCCCCCTCCTACGCCGCGGTGCTCTCGACGCTGGCGCTGGTGCCGACCGTGGAGCTCACGGTCCGGCCCGGGGCGGGGCTCGCCAAGGCCTCCTCGCCGTGGCTGCTGCTGAGGGCCACGACCCGCCAGGCCGCCACCTCCGGCTGGTCGGTGGAATGGATCGACGCCTGGGACGCCGCCGGCGCCCACCTGGGCTCCGCCCAGCAACTCCGCATGGTCCGCACCGGCTGACCACCCCCGGCCCCACCACCCGGCCCGCGCCCGGACCGCGGCAAGGGCCCCCGCACGGGGGTCGCACGGAAGGGCCCCGCACGGGCCGATCGACCAGACCGAGCAGAAAGGCCGCTCTCTGATGGCACCATCCCCCATCCCCCTCGACGGATCCTCGCTCCCGGAGATCCTCAGGGCCCGGGCGCAGGAGCAACCGGAAGCCCTCGCCTTCCGGTTCCTGCCGGACGGCACGACGGACCACCCGGTGGACTGGACCTACCGGGACCTGGACCTGCGCTCGCGCACGGTGGCCCGTGAACTCACCCGGCGCGGCCTGGAGGGCAGCCGGGTGGTCCTGGCGCTCGACCCCGGACTCGACTACGTGGCCGGCCTGTTCGGCATCCTGCGCGCCGGCTGCACCGCCGTCCCCTCCTTCCCGCCCTTCGGCCGCCGCGCCACCGAGCGGTTCCTCGGCATCGTGCTGGACTGCGAGCCGCAGGCCGTGCTGACCGACGGCCGCTTCGGCCCGCACGTGGAGGCCTTCGAGGCCCAGTACCCCGAGGGCACCGGGAAGGTCCAGTGGATCTTCCCGGACGAGGCGCTGTTCCAGGAGGACGACGACACCGAGGTGCCCGTACGGCTCGCGGAGCCGGCGCTGCTCCAGTACAGCTCCGGGTCGACGGGCGAGCCCAAGGGCATCGTGCTGACCCACGAGAACCTGGTCAGCAACTGCCGGGTGCTGGAGGCCCACACCGGCATGGAGCCCGACCGGGTCGGCTGCTCGTGGCTGCCCCCGTACCACGACATGGGCCTGATGGGCACGATCATGCTCGCCGTCCACGGCGGCTGGCCGCTGGTCATGATGTCGCCGGTGCACTTCGTACAGGACCCCTACCGCTGGCTGCGGGCGCTGACCGAGTACAAGGTCACGATCACCGTCGGCCCGAACTTCGCCTTCGACCTGGCGGTCACCTCCGTTCCCGACGAGGCCCTGGAAACCCTCGACCTCTCCTCGCTGCGCCAGGTGTTCTGCGGCAGCGAGCCCGTGTCCGCCGCCACGCTGGAGCGCTTCCGCGAGCGGTTCGCGCCCCGGGGCTACGACCCGGCGGCGATCATCCCCTGCTACGGCCTGGCCGAGGCGACCCTGTTCGTCACCGGCAAGCCGGCCTCCGGCGGCCAGATCCGGCGCGAGCGCCTCGACAAGGCGGCGCTCGCCACCGGCACGGCGCTGCGGGCCCCGGCCGGCGCCGACGCGGCGGACACCGTAGAGGCCGTCAGCTGCGGCGTCGTCGCGGTGGGCCACCGGGTCCGGGTGGTCGACCCGCAGACCGAGGCCGAGGTACCGGACGGCCGCGTCGGCGAGGTGTGGGTGGCCGGCCCCAACGTGGCCACCGGCTACTGGCGCCGGCCGGAGCTCAGCGCCGCCTCCTTCGGCGTCCGCCCCGCCGGCTCGGACCCGGCGGAGCCCTCCTACCTGCGCACCGGCGACCTGGGCTTCGTACTCGACGGGGAACTGTTCGTCACCGGGCGGCTCAAGGACGTCATCGTCGTCAGCGGCCGCAACCTCTACCCGCAGGACATCGAGGTGTCGGTGGAGCGCTGCGCCGGCGAACTGCGCCGCTCCGCGGTGTTCTCGGTGCCCGGCGACGGGGTCGAGGGGGCCTCCGGGTCCGAGGACGAGCAGGTGATCGTCGTCGCCGAGTACCGCGGCACCTCCTCGGAGTTCGCCTCCGTGGAGAAGGCGCTGCGCGCCGAGGTGACGGCGGCGGTCACCGCCGACCACGGCGTGCGCCCGACGGTGCTGCACTTCGGCCCGCCCGGCACGGTGCTGATGACCACGAGCGGGAAGGTCCGCCGCAAGGCGACCCGCGCGGCGTACCTGGACGGGTCGCTGAAGACCTTCAAGGCCCTGGCCGGCAGCGGAGCGGTGTGATGAGCGACCGCGACAGCGCCATGCGTACCGTCAGACGCCCCTCCGAGTCCGGCGCGGGCGAGGCCGTGCCGGGCGAGGGCGAGATCGACGTCGCGGCCCGCCGGCTGGCGTACGTCACCGTGGGGGTGCCCACCCTCGGTGTGGTCGCCGCGGTGGTCTTCGCGATGAACTTCGGGTTCTCCTGGGTCGACTTCGGCCTCCTCGCCGGGATGTACGTGATCACCTCGCTCGGTGTCGAGGGCGGCTTCCACCGCTTCTTCTCCCACCACTCCTTCGCCGCGAAGCCGGTGATGACCTCGCTGTGGGGCATCGCGGGCAGCATGGCCGCGCAGGGACCGATCCTGTTCTGGGTGGCCACGCACCGCCAGCACCACGCCTTCACCGACCGCGACGGGGACCCCCACTCCCCGCGGCCGCTGGGCACCGGCCGGTACGCCCGGATCCGGGGCCTGTGGCACGGCCACGTGGGCTGGCTGTTCCGGGTGCGCCGGCAGAACTGGGCCAAGCGCGTCCCCGACCTGGTGCGCAACCGCCTGGTGATGCGCCTGAACCAGCACTACTTCACCTGGGTCCTGCTGGGCCTCGCGCTGCCCGCGCTGCTGGGCTGGGCGCTGACGGGCACCGCCCGGGGAGCCGTCGGCGGCTTCCTGTGGGGCGGTCTGGTCCGGATCTTCCTCCTCGACCACGTGACCTGGTCCGTCAACTCCATCGGCCACACGCTGGGCAACCGGCCGTACACCACGCGGGACGGCAGCCGCAACGTGCCCTCGCTGGTGCCCATCTCGGTCGGCGGGGCCTGGCACAACAACCACCACGCCCGGCCGTCGCTCGCGCACAACCGGCACGGGTTCTGGCAGTTCGACCCGACCGGGACCGTCATCCGCGCCATGGACGTGCTGGGGCTGGTGTCCGAGGTCCGGTATCCGGACCGCAAGCAGTTAAGCAGAAAGGGAGTCACCTGATGGCCACGGCCAACCCCGCGGCGGTCGCCCACCCCGGCATCGTCCGGCTCGATCCGATCAGCCTCCGGACCAAGCGGCTGTCCGCGCTGAGCACCATGACCCTCCCGCTGATCGGCACCGCGGCGGCGACCTGGTTCCTGTTCACCGGGAACTTCACGGCGACGGACATCTGGCTGTTCGCCGGCATGTACTTCGTCCACATGTTCGGCATCACGGTGGGCTTCCACCGCTACCTGGCCCACAAGGCCTTCAAGAGCGGCCCCGTGTTCGAGGCGATCATGATGATCACCGCCTCGATGGGAGCCCAGGGCCCCGTCATGTGGTGGGTCACCACCCACCGCCGCCACCACCGCTTCAGCGACCAGGAGGGCGACCCGCACTCCCCGAACCTGCACGGGCGGACCTTCAAGCAGCGCATGCACGGTCTGTGGTACGCCCACATGCCCTGGATGCTCAGCGACGAGAACTCCAAGTGGTCGGTCTTCGCGCCGGACGTCCTGCGCGACCGCCGGCTCATGTACTTCCACCGCACCTACTTCACCTGGGTCGCCAGCGGCGTCATCCTTCCCGGCCTGATCGGCCTCGCGGTCGAGCAGACCTGGATGGCCTTCGTCACCGGTGTCGCCTTCGGCGGGCTGGCCCGCATCTTCCTCGCCAACCAGGCCGCCTGGATGGTCGGTTCGGTCTGCCACGCCATCGGCGGCCGGCCCTTCGAGAACGAGGACAAGAGCGCCAACAACTGGCCCGTCGCACTGCTCACCTTCGGTGAGGGGCTGCAGAACAACCACCACGCCTTCCCCGGTTCCTACCGGCACGGCGTGACCTGGCGGGAGCCGGACCTCAGCGGATGGATCATCGCGGGTCTCGGCAAGATCGGCGTCGTGCGGGAGCTGCGCGAGCCGACCAAGGAACAGATCCAGAAGAAGCGGGACCAGGCCGCCGCCATGGCCGGCGCCGGTCGTTCCGCCACCACGAGAACGGAGTAGCCGAGCGTGTTCAGGAAGAAGGCAGTGAAGCCGAGCGGCCCGCTGACGCAGGAGGTCCTGCGTGACTGGCTGATGGGCTATCTCGCCGATCACCTCAAGATCGCCAAGGCCGACATAGACACCGGCACCACCTTCGAGTCCTACGGGCTCGACTCCCGGGTCGCCGTCCAGGTCTCCGGCGCGCTGGAGAAGGTCGTGGAGCGCCGGCTCTCCCCGGGTCTGCTGTACGAGCACCAGACCATCGACGATCTGAGCGGATACCTGGCCAAGGAGCTCCGGCTCCCGGAGCAGGCAGTCTAGGAGGGTGCGACATGGGTGCATTTGATTTCCCGACCGCGCCTGACGCGCAGTTCGAGAAATTCCTTGAGCAGTCCGCTGCGATCGAGGGTGAACGGCTCCAGGCGGCGGTTCCGAAGGACTACTTCGAGCCGCGGGTCTGGCGCGGGGTGCTCGGGTTCGCGGTGAGCTGGCTCGTCTACGCCGGCGCGATCGTCGGCGTGGCCTACTCCCCGCACTGGGCGCTCTACCTGCCGCTGTGGATCGTGGCCGGGCTGGGGGGCTGGGGCCTGCACTGCATCGCGCACGACGCGGGGCACGGCTCCTTCTCCCGCAACCGGAAGCTGAACACGGCGATCGGACACCTGTCCCTGCTGCCGCTGGCCTACCCGTTCCACGCGTGGCGCCACGTTCACAACATGCACCACTCCAGCACCAACCACCTGGAGCTGGACACCGACTGGCGTCCCCTGCCGGCCGGCATGTACGCGCGGATGCCGCTGCGCCAGAAGGCGGTCTACCTGGCCACCCGTACCTGGGCCTTCTGGGGCGGCACCGTGAACTACTGGCTGGAGTCGGCCTTCCGGCCCGGCTTCTACCCCAAGGAGGGCCACCGCCGCGACGTGAAGCGTTCCATCGCCTTCGTGCTCGCGGTGACCCTCCCGTACCTCGGCGCGCTCGTCTACTTCACCGGCTGGTCGGGGATCCTGCTGTACTTCGTGATGCCGTGGCTCGCCACGCACGCCTGGTTCAGCGCGACGACGCTGATGCACCACAGCGCCAGCGACATCCCCTACCTGACGGCGGAGCACTGGACGCGCAATGCCAGCCGGCTCCTGGTGACGACGGACTACGTCTACCCCAAGTGGCTCCTGTTCCTCACGCACAACATCTCGATCCACACGGCCCACCACGTGGCACCGGTCATCCCCTTCTACAACCTGCCCAAGGCCCAGCAGGCCCTCAAGCAGAAGTACCCGGGGATGGTGCGCGAGGAGGTGTTCTCCTTCCGTCAGATGTGGCAGATCGTCCGCCATCTGCACTTCTACGACACGGAGTCCGGCTTCTACAGTGACGCCTCCGGCAGCAAGGTGCCGCCGAAGCCGTCCGACCCGAAGCTCACCGAGGCCGTGCGGTGACAGGCCGCCGAGCCGTGCGCCGGGCGGCACACAGTGCCCTGAGCCTGATCGCTCCGGGCGCCGGGGCCCGCTGGGCCACCGACGCGTTCAGCGACACCCGCCGGCTGGGCCGCAAACCCGACAACGTGCTCCCCCTGGGAGCGCGCCGGTTCGCGGTGCACGGCTCACCGGACATCTCGGGGGGCTACCTCTGGGGTGATCCGGCCGACGGAGCGCCGATCGCACTGCTGGTGCACGGCTGGGCGACCGACAGCAGCAGCATGCACTCCTTCGTGGAACCGATGCGGCGGCTCGGCTTCACCGTCGCCGCCTTCGACGCGCCGGCCCACGGCGTGTGGGACGGCTCCCAGGCCACGATGACCCAGTACACCCAGGCCGTCGCGGCCGTACTGGACAGCCTGGAAGGCCGGGTCCGCGTGATCGTCACCCACTCGCTGGGCACGATCGCCTCGCTCAGCGGACTGGCCCTGCGCGGGGCCGACCTCGACGCCATGGTGCTCCTCGCACCGGCCTGCACCCTGGGCGGCGTCCTGGACCGGTGGGACGGTGCGGGCATGCGCGTCCCCGAGCGGACGGTGCGGCGCGTCTACGACGAACTGCACCGGCGCAACGGCGTCCCGGTCAGCCACTGGGACGCCGTCCGGCGCGGCGCCGGCCTCAGCTGGCCGGTGCTGTCCCTGCACGACCCGGCCGACGACTGGGTGCCGTACGCGGACTCCGAGACCATCGCCCGGGAACTCCCCGGAGTCCGGCTCGTGCCGGCCCCGGGCGTCGGTCACATCGGGATCCTCAGCTCCCGGGAGGTGAGCGCCACCGTCACGGCGTTCGTCTCCGCGCACACCAGCCGCCACGCGCCGGCGATTCCCTGATCCACAGCCGCGCCGCCCCGAAGGCCCGTCCGCCTTCGGCGGCGGGCGCGGTACCAGCGACGAAGAAGTGATCCCGTGAACGAACCGAGTGTCGTGACCGCCAAACGAGCGTGGATGTGCCTGCTCTGCGGATGGGTCTACTACGAGGAACTGGGGGCCCCGGAGGACGGCATCCCCCCGGGCACCCGCTGGGAGGACGTCCCGGACGACTGGGAGTGCCCCGAATGCGGCGCCGCGAAGATCGACTTCGTGATGGAACAGCTGTGAGCGGCGACGGCCGCGCCCTGTGAACGATGAGCCACCAGGAGCAGAAGTGACCGAGACCCAGGCCCTGACCGAACCGCTGGACACGATGATCCGGCTGCTGTCGTTCGAGGGCAAGCAGAACCCGTACCCGCTCTACGAGGAGCTGCGCGCCCACGGCGGCCTGGTCCGCCTCGGGGACAAACACTGGCTCGCCGTCGGTTACGAGGAGTGCGCCCGCGCCCTGCGCGCCCCCGGGCTGCTGCAGACCGACGCGGCCATGCAGGACCTGCGGATGCCCGGCTGGCGCGAGCACTCCTCCTGGCAGTGGCTCACCAAGAACATGCTGTTCAGCAACGAGCCCGACCACGACCGGATGCGCCGGTTCTTCTCCAGCGCCTTCTCCGCCCACAGCGTCTCGGCGTTCGGCCCCATGGTGGAGCGGCTCGCCGACGAGGCCGTCGCCCGCCTGGAGAAGGCCGCCGCCGAAGGAGCCCCCGAAGGCGTCGACCTCGTCGAGGAACTGACGTACCGGCTGCCGATCGCCGTCCTCGGCGAGCTGCTCTCCATACCCCCCGAGGACCAGCCGGGGATGCACCCCCTGATCAAGGCCATCACCACCTCGATGGACCCGGTCGGCGGCGACCTCAGCCAGCTGAACCCCGGCGACGCGGCGATGGACAAGCTCGCCGAGTACGTCGCCGACCTCGTCGACCGGCGCCGCGCCGCCCCCGGCACCGACCTCACCAGCGCCTTCGTCAAGGCCCGCGACGCCGGCAGCGACCTCACCGAGGAAGACCTCGTCGCCAACCTGATGGCGGTCATCGTCGCCGGCAGCGAGGCCCCGCAGGACCTCCTCGGCAACTCGATCCGGATCGCCGCCGAACACCCCGAGTACGCCGAACGGATCCGCGAGGACGCCGAGTTCACCGCCCGGTTCCTGGAAGAGGTGCTCCGCTTCGACCCGCCCGTGCACGCCCTGAACCGGGTCGCGGGGGAGGACCAGGAGTTCTTCGGCGAGACCGTCACCCGCGGCAGCGCCGTCACCCTGCTGATCGCCTCCGGCAACCGCGACCCCCGCCGCTTCACCGAGCCCGACCGCTTCGACCCCGACCGCCCGGGCAACCAGAAGCAGCTCACCTTCAGTGCCGGCGCGCACTACTGCCTCGGCGCGGCCCTGGCCCGGATGACCGCCGAAACCCTGCTGCCCAAGCTGTTCCGGCGCTTCCCGGACCTCGCCGTCGTCGGCGCCCCCGGCTTCCGCGACCAGATCGTCCAGCGCGGCCACGACCGGCTGCCCGTCACCCTCGGCTGACCCGAAACCCGCAGCCACTACCGGAGACGACTCCCATGGCAACAACAACCACCGGGCAGGCCACCAGGTTCGGCGTGGTCCTCGGGGTGATATCGGCCGGCGTGGCGATGTCGAACCTCGACGTCTTCATCGTCAACGTCGCCCTGCCCGACGTCGGCGCGCACTACGACGGGGCCTCCCTGGCCTCGCTGTCGTGGATCCTCAACGCATACGCGGTGATCTTCGCGGCCTCCCTGATCCCGGCCGGGGGACTGGCCGACCGGATCGGGCCGCGCCGCGCCTACCTGGCCGGACTGGTGGTCTTCACGCTCGCCTCCGTGGCGTGCGCGCTGGCCCCCACCGTATGGGTGCTCGTCGGCGCCCGCGTCGTACAGGCCGTCGGGGCCGGGCTGCTCATCCCGTCCTCCCTGGGCATCCTGCTCACCGTGGCGCCGCCGGAGCGGCGGATCCCCTCGATCCGTACGTGGAGCGCCATCAGCGGACTCGCGGCGGCCTTCGGGCCGCTGGCCGGCGGTCTGCTCACCGAACTCGACTGGCGCCTGATCTTCCTGGTCAACGTGCCGATCGGGCTCGTCGCCTGGATCGTGGGCCTGCGCGCGATCCCGGCCACCCCCGGGCGGGCCGCCGCCGCCCGCGCCGACCTGCTGGGCGTCGGCCTGCTCACCGCCGGCATCGCCCTGCTCTCGCTCGGCGTGGTCCGCAGCGAGGACTGGGGCTGGTCCTCGTACGAGGTGCTCGGCTGCCTGGGCGGCTCGATCGTGATCCTGGTGCTGTTCGTCCTGCGCTCCGCGCGCCACCCCGCGCCGGTGCTGCCGCTGGGCCTGCTGAAGCTGCCCGGGATGTCCTCCGCGACGCTGGCCAACCTGGTCTTCGCGGTGGCCTTCGCGATGATGCTGCTGTCCGCGGTGCTCTGGTCCCAGGACGTCTGGCACTGGACCCCGCTGCAGACCGGACTGGCCATCGCCCCCGGCCCGTCGATGGTGCCGATCCTCGCGATGGGCGCCGGGCCGCTCACCAAGCGCTGGGGCGCCGGCGCGGTCTCCGCCTTCGGCTGCCTGGTCTTCGCCGCCGGCATCGGCTGGTGGCTGGCGGCGCTCGGCACCCGGCCCGAGTACGTCACCGGGCTGCTGCCGGGCATGCTGCTCACCGGCGTCGGCGTCGGGCTGACCGTGCCGACGCTGGTCGGCGCCGGGGTGGCCGCGCTGCCGCCGGGCACCTTCTCCACCGGCTCGGCGGTCGTCACGATGGCCCGTCAGATCGGTTCGGTCCTCGGGGTCGCCGTGCTGATCGCCGTGCTCGCCGGCACCACGGGCGCCGGCCGGGTCGCCGCCTTCGACCGCGGCTGGTGGCTGACCCTCGGCATCGGCCTGGCCGCGGGCGTCGTCTGCCTGACCATCGCCCGGCCCCGGGCGGCGGAGCCGGCCCGGTGATCAGCGTCAGCCCCGCCGTATGGCGTTCCGCCGCGCCCGGCCGGCGGCGGGCCGTCGTCATCGCCGCCGAACCGTACGCCGGGCTGCTGCGGATCGAGCCGACCGGCCGGCACGCCGGGCGGCGCGTGCTGGCCGCCCGGCAAGGGACCTCGCCGGCCGCGCTGCTGGCCGAGGCGGGGCCCGACGCCGACGTGCTGGTGCTGTCCTCGGACGAGGCGCTGCTGACCGCCGGACCGCGCGACCTCGGCCCCGGGACCGCGGTCGCCGCCGCCCGGCTGGACGCCGGTGCGGACCACGCCGAGGGCATCCGCCGGGTGCTGCGGGCCCTCGCCCAGAGCCGGCCGGCCGAACAGCGGCTGCTGGACGCCCTGGACGCCGCCGGGACGCTCACCCTCACCGAGGCGCTGACCGGCGCGCGGGCCGAGCTGCGCGGGACGGGCGGGGAGCGGCTGTTCACCCCGGGCGCGGTGCGGCCCGTACCGGCCCTGTGGCCGGCGCTGGACACCGCCGCCTCGCTCGGGGTGCCCGACGGCCGGGTGACGGTCAAGGGAGCCCCGGTCGTCGTCGGCGCGGACCCGGCGGCCCGCGCCGCGCTGCGGCGCCGGCTGGCGCCGCTCATCAGCTACCCGCTGGTGCTGGCGGTACGGGAGGGGCGGGCCGCCCCGGTCCGGGCCGTGAAGGGCGGCTCCGACCTGGCCGCGGCGGCCCTGGCGGAGCTCTTCGCGGACCGCCCGGGCCTCTGCGCCGTCACCGGGGCCGCGTACGGGGCCGACACCGCCGCCGCCGGGGCAGATCCGGCGCTGCACCTGCTGTTCGGCGGCCCGGGGCACCGGATCCGGTTCGCCCTGCCGTGCGCCACCACCACCGTGCGCTCGGTCGCCGGCGGCCCCGTCCTGGCGGGGCCGGCGCCGGGGCCGGCGCGGGGCCGGCACCGGCCCGGGCCGGTGGTACCCCGGGTTCGGCCGAAGCGGCCCGCCTATCCCCGGACCCATTGAAAACCTTTGTCCCCACTCAATTCAGGAGATGTCAACATGACCGCACTTACGGGCAAGACCGCACTGGTGACCGGCGCGAGCAAGGGCATCGGCCGGGCCGTCGCCGAACGGCTGGCCGCGGACGGCGCCCGCGTGGGCGTCCACTACAACAGCAGCGACGGCGCCGCCAAGGAGGTCGTCGCCGCCATCGAGGCCGCGGGCGGCCAGGCCTTCCTCGTCCAGGCCGAACTGGGCGTGGCCGGCGACGCGGCCGCGCTGTGGGCCGAGTTCGACCGGCACGCGGACGGCCTGGACATCCTGGTCAACAACGCCGGCGCCGGCCTGCTCGGCCCGATCGAGGGCGTGCAGGAGGAGGCCTTCGACAAGCTGATCGCCGTCAACGTCAAGTCCCTGTTCTTCGTCATCCAGCAGGGCCTGACGCGGCTGCGGGACGGCGGCCGGATCATCAACGTCTCCAGCGCCACCACCCGTATCGCCATGCCCAACGTCGTCGCGTACTCGCTGAGCAAGGGCGCGGCCAACACCCTGACGCTGACCCTCGCCGAGGCGCTCGCGCCCCGCGGGATCACCGTCAACGCGATCGCCCCCGGCATCATCGACACCGACTTCAACCCCTGGCTGGCGTACCCGCAGATGCGGGCCGCGGCCGAGAGCTGGTCGGCGTTCGGCCGCACCGGCACCCCGGCGGACGTGGCGGGCATCGCCGCGTTCCTCGCGTCCGGCGAGGCCGGCTGGGTCTCCGGCCAGGTCATCGACGCCAGCGGCGCCTCGTCGCTGGGCAACGGCCCGGCCCCCAAGGGCTAGCCGCCCCGGCCCCCGGCCACCGGGGGCCCCGGCGGTCCCTTCCCGTTCCTGACGTCCCGCATCCGACTCCGACACCGGACGGGCCCCCGGCAGCAGCCGGGGGCCCCTCCCACACACCGTCACATCCAAGGGGGAAACCAGCATGGCCAACATCGCCAGACGGGCGCTCTTCAGAGGCGCCGCCGCCACCGTCTCCGCCGTCGCCGGCAGCGCGGCGCTCGGCGCCGTCACCGCCGCCCCGGCCGTCGCCGACGAGGTCGTGGGCGAGGGCCAGGACGCCATGGGAGCGCGTACGACGGCGCCGACCGGGGCCGTGATCACCCCGAGCGACCCGCGGTACGCGCAGCTCACCACCGGCAACAACCAGCGGTACGTCGCCGCGCCCTCGTACGTGAAGATGATCAAGTCGGCGCCCGACGCGGCCGCCGCCATCACCGCCGCGTACCGGGCCGGCAAGCGGGTCTCGGTGCGCAGTGGCGGCCACTGCTTCAGCAACTTCGTCTGCAACCCGGACGTCCAGGTCATCCTCGACTGCTCCGAGATGACGTACGTGGGCTACGACCCGGCCATGCGGGCCTTCGCCGTCGAGCCCGGCGCCCGTCTCCTCAACGTCTACGAGGCCCTGTACAAGGGCTGGGGCGTCACCCTCCCCGGCGGAGTCTGCTACGGCGTCGGCGCGGGCGGCCACATCGCCGGCGGCGGCTACGGTCTCCTCTCCCGCCGCAACGGCCTGGTCGTCGACCACCTCTACGCCGTCGAGGTCGTCACCGTCGACGCCTCCGGCACCGCCCGCATCGTGCGGGCCACCCGCGAACCCAACGACCCCAACCGGGACCTGTGGTGGGCGCACACGGGCGGCGGCGGCGGCAACTTCGGCGTGGTCACGCGCTACTGGCTGCGCTCCCCGAACGCCCCCGGCGGCTCCGCGGCCACCCCGGAGAACCAGCTCGTCTCCCCGCCCTCCCACGTCCTGATGCACATCCAGGGCATTCCCTGGAGCCAGCTGGACGAGGCCAAGTTCAGCCGGCTCGTGAAGAACTTCGGCGCCTGGCACGAGGCGAACAGCGCCCCCAACTCGCCGCTGCGCAACCTGAGCGGCATCCTGAACGTCTACTCCAAGGCCAGCGGGATGCTGAACCTGGTCACCCAGGTGGACGCGGGCGTCCCCGACGCGGCCGCGATGCTCGACACCTACCTCAACCAGATCCTCGACGGGGTCACCACCGCGCGCGCCGCGAGCCGCAAACTGCCGTGGCTCCAGGCTGCCAGCCTCATCGGCACCATCAACACCACGCTCAACGACCCCACGCTGCGCGGGGCCCACAAGTCGGCGTACATGCGCACCAACTTCACGGACGCGCAGCTCGCCTCGCTGTACGCGTCCATGACGGCGGCGGACTACACGAACCCGCGCGCCATGCTGATCCTGTTCTCCTTCGGCGGCCAGGTGAACGCGGTCGCGCCCGACGCCACGGCGATCCCGCAGCGCAGCTCGGCCTTCAAGATGCTCTACCAGACGTTCTGGAACAGCGCGGCCGAGGACAGCACGCACGTCGCCTGGCTGCGCACCCTGTACGCGAACATGCACGCGGCGACCGGCGGGGTCCCGGGCCTCGACGGCCAGACCGACGGCTGCTACATCAACTACCCGGACACCGACATGGCCGATCCGGCGCAGAACACCTCCGGTGTGCCGTGGCAGCGGCTGTACTACAAGGGCAACTACGCGCGGCTGCAGCAGGTCAAGGCCAGGTGGGACCCCTCCGACTACTTCCGGCACTCGATGTCCGTGAAGCAGGTCTGACCGGCCGGAGCGCTCCCGCGTCGGCCGGTGAGGGAAGGTCACGGCGCCGGCCGACGCCGTCATAACGAACAGACTTGTCTGGTTGTTACTGAATCACTCTGCGGGAAATTAGCGAATACCAAGTATCTGGGGAGGTCAAAGGGGCTGTAAAGGGGCTCTCGTTGGGCGAGGGGTTTCAAAAAACAGGCAGGGTTGTATGATTCGGTGTAGTGCCGACGGCCCGGCGTTCCCCCGCGCTTCTGTGTGCCGTGAAAAGAGAGATGCAGGTGCCGCGCCATGCAGAAGCGTTCCGAACAGACCCGCCAGGCCCTGGTCTCCGCCGCGGCGAGGATCATCGCGGACGGCCGGCCCGCCGACGCCGGGCTGGTGAACATCTGCCGCACCGCCGGGGTGAGCAGAGGAGCGCTCTACCACCACTTCTCCTCCACCACGGAGCTGACCGCCGCCGTGTACAGCCAGGCCTTGGAGCGGGCCACGACCCTGGCGGAGGAGGCCTTCGAAGGACCCGCCGAGTCGGCCGCCGCCCGGTTCTGCTCCTCGCTGTGCACCGCGCTGCGCGACGAGGAACTCGTACGGGCGGGCACGCAGCTGGCGGCGGACGGCAGCGCCGGGCCGCCGCGACTGCGGGACGACGCCCTGGACCTGGTCCGCCGTCACCTGGTCTCGGCCGGCGGGGAACTGGCCGAACTGGCCGACCTCGCGGTGGTGGTCACCGCCGGGCTGGAGTCGCTGGGGCGCACCGACGGCACGTGGTGGGAACCGCGCGCCTCGGAGCGGATCTGGGACCTGCTGCGCCCCCTGTTCGCCCCCCGGGGGCCGGCGCGGGGAGGAAGCCCCCTGGGGGCGGCGGGCCGTCAGGACTGACGGGGTGCGCGGGGGCCTACGGCGCGGTCTGCGGTGCGGTCTGAGACACGGCCTGCGATGCGGTCTGAGACACGGCCTGCGGCAGCGGCGCCGTTCGCAGCCGGGCGAGCATGCCGGGCGTGGCCAGTCCGGGCAGCAGGAACCGCCACAGCGCGGACACCCGTTCCGGCAGGTCCTGCCGGTTGCTGTACACCTGCGACATCACCTGGAGGCCGGTGAAGGCCCCCACGATCGTGGACGTGGCCTCCTGGAGGTCCACGCCGGGCAGCACCTCGCCCTGTTCCCGCGCCTGGCGCAGCAGGTCGAGGATGGTCGCGTTCGACTGCTCGTACGGGGTCTGCGCCGGGCGCGAGAAGGAGGTCTGCTCCACCGCCAGCCGTACGCTCGCCCGCAGCACCGGGTCGTGCTGGAGCCGGCGCGCGAACTCCAGCGTGAGGTCGATGACGGCCTGGAGCTTGACCGGCTGGTCGGGCACCACCAGCGCCTCGCTCTGCGCGGCCACCAGCGCGGAGGCGATCGCCTCCTTCGAGGGGAAGTGGTGGTAGAGCGCCCCCCTGGTCAGACCGGTGCTCGCGAGGATCTCGTTCGTGCTCGCGGCGTCGTACCCGCGCTCGTCGAAGACGCGCGCGGCGGCCTCCAGGATCGACCGCCTCGACCGGTTGCCGCGTTCTTGCTGTGCCATGCCACGTCCTTGCGTTACTGACTGGAACCAAACCGACCTGTCGGAATCGTATCGGTCTGCGGAACGAGGGGCCCCGGGCGGCCCCTTCCGGGCGCCCGGGGCCGGCTACGGCCGGCCGAGGCGGAACCCGACGCCGCGCACCGTGACGATCCAGCCGCTCGCCCCGAGCTTGCCGCGCAGGCTGCTGACGTGGGTGTCGATGGTGCGGCCGCGGTGCGACCAGGTGTCGTCCCACACCTGCGTCATCAGCTGGCGGCGGGAGATGACGGCCTCCGGCTGCGAGGCGAGCAGGTGGAGCAGGTCGAACTCCTTGCGCGTCAGCTCCACCGGCCGGCCGGCCAGCAGGACCTCGCGGGTGCCGGCGTCGATGCGCAGCGGTCCGTGCGTGATGACCCGGGTGGCCTGCGGCCGCGGGCGGGCCCGGCGCATCACCGCCTCCATCCGCGCGAGCAGTTCGCGGAAACCGTACGGCTTGACGAGGTAGTCGTCCGCGCCCGCCTGGAGCCCGAGCACCCGGTCGAGCTCGCTGCCGCGCGCGGTGACCGCGATCAGCGGGGTGTCGCCTACGGCGCGGATGGCGCGGCAGACCTCCAGGCCGTCGAGGTCGGGCAGGTCGAGGTCGAGGAGGATCAGGTCGGCGTCGCCGTGCGCCTGGAGGGCGAGGGCGCCGGTGGCCACGCTCTCGGCCAGGTAGCCGTGCCGGCGCAGCCCCACCACCAGGGTGTCGGCCGCGCGCGCCTCGTTCTCGACGACGAGGACCCGCAGGGCCGGTTCGGCCGCGGCGGCGGGCCGCTCCACCCGCGGCGGCGGGAAGTGGCCCGGCTGGGAAAGCAGGGTGCGCTGGGGGCGGATCTGCTCCGAGCGGGGTTCGAGGACATCCGCGGCCTGCCGATTCATCTGCTCCTCCTGAGGCGCAGTCGCGCCATCGGACTGCTGAACGCTCGTGCTGAATGAAGATACCAAACAGACTTGTCTGATTGTCAACGGGAGCGCGGGCTCCGCGCGTTGGCCTCGGTCGGGCCGCCAGGAGGCGCCCCTGAACAGCAAGTATCGTAAAAATATGGTGCTTTGGGATGCCGGTTTGATCGTTTTCTGTGATCGGACGAGAGGTGCGGCGACCCGCGTTGCGGGCGCGCAAACCCGGCAGTGCTGTCTGTTCCAGTGGAGTTGGGGCCGGAGTCAAGGGTTCCGGCGACGCTCGCGCGGGCGGAACCGACCTCTTGGCGGGATTCCGTCGGTCCGGGTCAGCGGTTGTTTCGGAAACCTCGAAGATTTCCTTAAGAAAAGAACCGACCTGTCTGTATCTTAGAGGTCTGCAAGCGATCACAGCGGGGGGCTGCCGACGTGTGCGTGGCTCACCCCTGCTCTTCAGCAGAACAGGAGTACAGCGCATGTCGTCCCTCACCGCTCTCCGTATCCCCGCCCACCACAGCGCTCCGGCGGCGAACTGCCTGCTCACCACCACGGTGCCGCGTGAGTACGTGCACCGTGCCGCCGTCAGCGAAGTACTGCTGACCGGCTGGGGACCCGACCCGCTCGCCGGCCGCGACCAGAGCGACTCCTACGTCGTGCGGGCACAGTGGCCGCGCGGCCACTCCCTCTTCGCCCCGGCCGGCGGCTACCAGGACCCGCTGCTGCTGATCGAGTCGGTCCGCCAGACCGGGGCCTTACTCGCGCACTCGGAGTACGGGGTCCCCTTCGGGCACCAGTTCCTGATGTGGGACATGTCCTTCATAGCCACCCCCGAGGCGCTCGTGGCGAGCCCCGTGCCCACCGAGGTCGAACTGCGCACCGTGTGCGGCGACATCGTCCGCCGCGGCCGCACCATCGCGAGCATGCGCTACGAGGTCTCGGTGTGGCGCGACGGAACGCCGCTCGCCACCGCCTCCGCCGCCTTCAGCTGCACCAGCCCGGCCGTGCACCGGCGGCTGCGCGGCGAGCGCCCCACCACCTCGGACCGCACCCCGCCCCCGGCCGTCGACCCGGCCGTGGTCGGCAGGTCCTCCGCCCCCGGCAACGTCGTCCTCGCCCCCGCCCCGGCGGGTCCGGACGACCAGTGGGAGCTCCGGGTCGACACCGAGCACCCGATCTTCTTCGACCACCCCGTCGACCACGTCCCCGGCATGGTGCTGCTGGAGTCGGCCCGCCAGGCCGCCCACGCCGTCACCGGACTGCCGGACGCCCTCGTCCTCGGCATGGCGAGCACCTTCGAGCGGTACGCCGAACTCGACGCCCCCTGCTGGATCGAGGCCCGCGCCGAACGCCCCGACGCGGCGGGGGACATCGCCGTCCGCGTCGTCGGCACCCAGCACGACCGGCCGGTCTTCACCGCCGACCTCACCCTGCGCCCCAGCGCGGGCTGAGCCCGCCATCACCACCAACAGGAGAGCGCGCGTGCCCACCATCATGATCACGGGAGCGGCCGGATTCATCGGCGGACACGTCGCCCGCGAGGCCGAGCGCCGGGGCGGCCTGTCCCTGCGGCTGATGTCCCACCGCAGACCGCCGGCCGGCGCGGCGGGGGCCGGCCCCGGCCCCGACCCCGGCGCCGCGGTGCCCGGCCACCGCACCGTGCGCGCCGACCTCTCGGACCCCGGCTCGCTGCGGGGCGTCTGCGAGGGGGTCGACGTACTGCTGCACTGCGCCTCGCAGATCGGCGGCACCCCCGAGGCCAACGAGACCGTCAACGCCCGCGGTACGGCCGCCCTGATGGCCGAGGCCCGGCGCGCCGGGGTCTCCCGCGTCGTCTACCTCAGCACCGCCTCCGTGTACGGCCGCGGAGCCTTCCGCGCCGCCCGGCCCGAGGACCTCGTCCGCAACCCGGGCTCGCCCACCTCGGGCTCCCGGGCCCACGCCGAGGACGCCGTCCTCGCGGCGGGCGGGGTCGTCCTGCGCCCGCACCTCGTCCTCGGCGACGGCGACCGCTGGGTGGTCCCGGGCCTGGCCCGGATCCTGCGGGCCCTGCCGGGCAGCGTCGAGGGCTGGGCCGCCCGTACGTCCGTCATCACCGCGCACGACCTGGCCCGGCTCCTGCTCGGCGCCGGCCTCGCCCCGGCCGGGGACCTGACGGCGTCCGTCTACCACGCCGCCCACCCCGTACCCGTCACCGTACGCACCCTGCTGAGCGCGGTCGCCGCCGTCGCGGGCCAGGCAGCGGATCCGGCAGCCGAGGACCTCACGGCGGTGCGCGCCCGCGAGCTGCTCGCCGCCCGGGGCATTCCGGGGCAGGGGCTCGACATGCTGACGAGCGATCACTGGTTCGACAGCGACCCGGTCTGGCGGGACCTGCGGTGTACGCCCGGCCCGGATTTCGAGGCCGCTTTCAAGGAACTCGCCGAGAGCTACCGCCGCGCCCTGCTCGACATCTGACATTCTCCTGGACTTCTCCTGAACTGAACCCGACACGTATGCAATGGCCTTACGGAAACCTGACCGAGTTCTGCACGGCCCCGTATTGAACCGGGGCCCGTGACAGAACACGCTGTACATCGTGCTCCGGCATTCTTTTCGCGGTGGGTCAAAGGAGAGGGAAGGTATGCACGGCACGCTGACAGTGGTCCGGACGGACCCCCCACCGGCAATCGGTGCCGTGAAGCCCTTCACCGGATCGCGGCGTCCCGCCGACCGCGAATCCGCCCACTCCCGGCCCGGAACGCGATCCCGCTTACGGCCCGCCGGACGTTCGCGTCCGGCCTTCCATCACGGCCCCGGGTGCCGGCGACGGCTGGGCCGGATCCCGCTGTGCCACCCGGCCGCCGCGTCCCGGGAGGAACGCGGCACGGCCACCTCGGTGGTCGTCACCGGCCTGGGCGTCGCCGCCCCCAACGGACTCGGCGCGGACGGCTTCTGGGCCGCGACCCGCACCGGTACGAACGGCATCGGCCGGATCACCGGCTTCGGCCCCTCCCCGTACCCGGTGACCCTCGCCGGCCAGGTCCCCGGCTTCGCCGCCGAGGGGCGGCCGCCGAGCCGGGTACTGCCGAGCCGGCTGCTGGCGCAGAGCGGCCGGACGCCCCGGATCGCCCTCGTCGCCGCCGGCTGGGCGCTCGCCGACGCGGGCGTGGACCCCGAGGACCTCGGCGCGCTCGACCTCGGCGCGCTGGACGCCGGCGGGGCCGCGGTCTGCGCGGCGAGCGGGCTCGACGCCGTCGCGCAGGCCCGCCGCCGCATCCGCGAGGGCGCCGGCCTGGTCGTCTCCGGCGCCGTGGACGCCTCGCTCTGCCCCTGCGGCTGGGGCGTCCAGCTCGTCAGCGGCAGGCTGAGCGGCAGCGCGGAGCCCACCCGCGCCTACCTCCCCTTCGACGCGGAGGCCGCCGGACACGTCCCCGGTGAGGGCGGCGCGATCTTGATCCTGGAGTCCGCCGCGGCGGCCCGGGCGCGCGGCGCCCGCGTCTACGGCGAGATCTCCGGCTACGGAGCGGTGTCCGACCCCCGGCCCGGCAGCGGGCACGAGCCGGGCCTGCGCCCGGCGATCGAGCTGGCCCTTGCCGACGCGGGAGCGGTACCCGGCGACGTGGACGTGGTCTTCGCCGACGCGGCCGCCGTCCCCGAGCTGGACCGGATCGAGGCCGAGGCCATCACCGCGGTGTTCGGCCCCTGCGGCGTCGCGGTCACCGCACCCAAGACGATGACGGGCCGGCTGTGCTCGGGCGCCGCCCCGCTCGACCTGGCGGCCGCGCTGCTGGCCATCGAGGAGGGCCTGATCCCGCCCACGGTCAACGTAAGGCTGTCCGACGCGTACCAGTTGGACCTGATCGGACCCCGGCCGCGCACCGCCGAGGTGCGCACCGCGCTGGTCCTGGCGCGCGGCCACGGCGGATTCAACTCGGCCGTGGTGGTCCGCGCGGTGGACTGACGGTGTCGACGTTCCTTCACATTGAGCGGCCCTCTCGTTGAACAGGAGCTTTTCCATGGCCTCGCTGCCAACCCTTTCCGGTGACAGCCGGAACCGCTCCAATGCCCTCCGTGAGGCGCTCGCGACCCGCGTGGTGGTCGCCGACGGCGCCATGGGCACCATGCTCCAGGCGCAGGACCCCACCCTTGAGGATTTCCAGAACCTCGAAGGCTGCAACGAGATTCTGAACGTCACCCGTCCCGATTTCGTCCGGACGGTCCACGAGGCGTATTTCTCCGTCGGCGTGGACTGTGTGGAGACCAATACCTTCGGCGCGAACTTCGCCGCCCTCGCCGAGTACGACATCGCGGAGCGCAACTTCGAGCTCTCGGAGGCGGGCGCGCGGATCGCCCGTGAGGCCGCGGACGAGTTCACCGCCGCCACCGGGCAGCAGCGCTGGGTCCTCGGCTCGATGGGCCCCGGCACCAAGCTCCCCACCCTCGGCCACATCGACTACGCGACGATCCGCGACGCCTACCAGGCCAACGCGGAGGGGCTCCTGACGGGCGGCGCCGACGCGCTGCTGGTGGAGACCACCCAGGACCTCCTCCAGACCAAGTCCTCCGTCATCGGCGCCCGGCGCGCCATGGAGGCCCTCGGCCTCTCGGTCCCGCTGATCTGCTCGGTCACCGTCGAGACCACCGGCACCATGCTGCTGGGCTCCGAGATCGGCGCGGCCCTCACCGCCCTCGAACCCCTCGGCATCGACATGATCGGGCTGAACTGCGCCACCGGCCCCGCGGAGATGAGCGAGCACCTGCGCTATCTGGCCCGCAACTCCCGGATCCCGCTGTCCTGCATGCCGAACGCCGGCCTGCCCGTCCTCGGCAAGAACGGCGCGCACTACCCGCTGTCCGCGAGCGAGCTCGCCGACGCCCAGGAGACCTTCGTCCGCGAGTACGGCCTGTCCCTGGTCGGCGGCTGCTGCGGCACGACCCCGGAGCACCTGCGCCAGGTCGTCGAACGGGTCCGCGGGCTGGCCCCGGCGGTGCGCGAACCGAGTCCGGAGCCCGGTGCGGCCTCGCTGTACCAGACGGTGCCGTTCCGGCAGGACACCTCGTACATGGCGATCGGCGAGCGGACGAACGCCAACGGGTCGAAGCAGTTCCGCGAGGCCATGCTGGAGGCCCGCTGGGACGACTGCGTGGAGATGGTCCGGGACCAGATCAGCGAGGGCGCGCACATGCTGGACCTGTGCGTGGACTACGTGGGCCGCGACGGCGTCGCCGACATGGCGGAACTCGCCGGCCGGTTCGCCACCGCCTCGACGCTGCCGATCGTCCTGGACTCCACCGAGGTTCCCGTCATCCAGGCCGGCCTGGAGAAGCTCGGCGGCCGCGCCGTCATCAACTCCGTCAACTACGAGGACGGCGACGGCCCGGAGTCCCGCTTCGCCAAGGTCACCCGGCTGGCGCGGGAGCACGGCGCCGCGCTGATCGCGCTCACCATCGACGAGGAGGGCCAGGCCCGCACCATCGAGCACAAGGTGGAGATCGCGGAGCGGCTGATCGAGGACCTCACCGAGAACTGGGGCATCCTCGAATCCGACATCCTCATCGACACGCTCACCTTCACCATCTGCACCGGCCAGGAGGAGTCGCGGGGCGACGGCATCGCCACGATCGGGGCGATCCGCGAGCTCAAGCGCCGCCACCCGGACGTCCAGACCACCCTCGGCCTGTCGAACATCTCCTTCGGCCTCAACCCGGCCGCCCGTATCCTCCTCAACTCCGTCTTCCTCGACGAGTGCGTCAAGGCCGGCCTGGACTCCGCGATCGTCCACGCCAGCAAGATCCTCCCCATCGCCCGCTTCGACGAGGAGCAGGTGGGCACCGCCCTCGACCTGATCTACGACCGGCGGGCGGAGGGCTACGACCCGCTCCAGAAGCTGATGGCCCTCTTCGAGGGCGTCAACACCAAGTCCCTCAAGGCCGGCCGCGCCGAGGAACTGATGGCGCTGCCCCTGGAGGAACGCCTGCGCCGCCGGATCATCGACGGCGAGAAGAACGGCCTGGAGGCCGACCTCGACGAGGCCCTCCAGACCCGCCCGGCCCTCGACATCGTCAACGACACCCTCCTGGAGGGCATGAAGGTCGTCGGCGAGCTCTTCGGCTCCGGCCAGATGCAGCTCCCCTTCGTCCTCCAGTCGGCGGAGGTCATGAAGACGGCCGTCGCCCACCTGGAACCGCACATGGAGAAGACCGACGCGGACGGCAAGGGCACGATCGTCCTGGCCACCGTCCGAGGCGACGTCCACGACATCGGCAAGAACCTGGTCGACATCATCCTGTCCAACAACGGCTACAACGTCGCCAACATCGGCATCAAACAGCCCGTCTCCGCGATCCTCGAAGCCGCCGAACAGCACAAGGCCGACGTCATCGGCATGTCGGGGCTGCTCGTGAAATCGACCGTGATCATGAAGGAGAACCTGGAGGAGCTCAACACCCGGGGACTGGCCGAGCGCTACCCGGTGATCCTCGGCGGCGCCGCCCTGACCCGCGCCTACGTCGAACAGGACCTCCACGAGATCTACCAGGGCGAGGTCCGCTACGCCCGCGACGCCTTCGAGGGCCTGCGCCTGATGGACACCCTGATGGCCGTCAAACGCGGTGTACCCGGCGCCGAACTCCCGCCCCTGAAACAGCGCCGCGTCGCCCGGCGGTCCGTACCCCTCCCGGACCTCCCCGAGCAGGACGTACCGGCGCGCTCCGACGTCTCCGTCGACAACCCGGTCCCCACCCCGCCGTTCTGGGGCACCCGCGTCGTCAAGGGCATCCCGCTCAAGGACTACGCCTCCTGGCTCGACGAGGCCGCCCTCTTCAAGGGCCAGTGGGGTCTGGGGCGCGAGACGATCGAGACCGAGGGCCGGCCGCGGCTGCGGATGTGGCTGGACCGGATGCGGACCGACAACCTCCTGGAGGCCGCCGTCGTCCACGGCTACTTCCGCTGCGTGTCCAAGGGCGAGGACCTGATCATCCTCGACGAGAACGGCTCCGAGCGGACCCGCTTCACCTTCCCCCGCCAGGAGCGCACCCGCAGGCTCTGCCTCGCCGACTACTTCCGCTCCGCGGACTCCGGCGAGAGCGACGTCATCGGCTTCCAGGTCGTCACCGTCGGAAACCGCATCGGCGAGGCCACCGCCAAGCTCTTCGAGGCCGACTCCTACCGCGACTACCTGGAGCTGCACGGCCTGTCCGTCCAGCTCGCCGAGGCGCTCGCCGAGTACTGGCACGCCCGCGTCCGCGCCGAACTCGGCATCGGCTCCGACGACCCCGCCGACCTGGGCGGCATGCTCCGCACCGAGTACCAGGGCCGGCGCTACTCCTTCGGCTACCCCGCCTGCCCCGATCTGGAGGACCGGGCGAAGATCGCCGACCTGCTCCGGCCGGAGCGGATCGGGGTCCAGCTCTCCGAGGAGTTCCAGCTCCACCCCGAGCAGTCCACGGACGCCATGGTCGTCCACCACCCCGAGGCCACGTACTTCAACACGGGAGTCAGACGATGAGCGGCCTGCGCGAACTGCTGGCGAGCGGACAGCGATCGTTCTCCTTCGAGTTCTTCCCGCCCAAGACGGACGCCGGCGAGCGCGTCCTGTGGAACGCCATCCGCCGGATCGAGGCGATGGCGCCGTCGTTCGTCTCCGTCACCTACGGGGCCGGCGGTTCCTCGCGCGACCGGACCGTCGAGGTGACCAAGCGGATGGTCGCCGAGACGACACTGCTGCCCGTGGCGCACCTGACGGCCGTCGGGCACTCGGTGGCCGAGCTGCGCCACATCATCGGCCAGTACGCGGACGCCGGCGTGCGCGACGTACTCGCCCTGCGCGGCGATCCTCCGGGCAACCCGAACGCCACCTGGACGGCGCACCCCCAGGGCCTGCGCCACGCCGACGAACTGGTCTCCCTGGTCCGGGCCTCGGGCGACTTCAGCGTCGGGGTCGCCGCCTTCCCCGAGATGCACCCGCGCTCGCCCGACTGGGACACCGACATCCGGCACTTCGTCGCCAAGTGCCGGGCGGGCGCCGACTACGCCATCACCCAGATGTTCTTCCACGTCGAGGACTACCTGCGGCTGCGCGACCGGGTGGCCGCCGCGGGCTGCGACACCCCGATCATCCCGGAGATCATGCCCGCCACCGACGCCCGCCAGATCGGCCGCTTCGCCGAACTCAGCGGCGCGGCCTTCCCCGAAGAGCTGGCCGGACGGCTCGAAGCCGCGAAGGACAACCCGGCCGACGGGCACCGCATCGGCGTCGAGTACGCCACGGCGATGGCCGACCGGCTCCTCGCCGAAGGCGCACCGGGCCTTCACTACATCACCCTCAACCGCTCGACCGCCACGCTAGAGATCCACCAGAACATCATCGAATCAAGGAGCGCACATGCCCTCGCCCACGGCTGAGTTCACCGACTTCAAGGTCGCCGACCTGGCCCTCGCGGAGTTCGGCCGCAAGGAGATCACCCTCGCCGAGCACGAGATGCCGGGTCTGATGTCGATCCGCCGGGAGTACGCGGCCGCCCAGCCGCTGGCCGGCGCCCGCATCACCGGCTCCCTGCACATGACCGTGCAGACGGCGGTGCTGATCGAGACCCTGGTCGCGCTGGGCGCGCAGGTGCGGTGGGTGTCGTGCAACATCTACTCCACCCAGGACCACGCCGCGGCCGCGATAGCCGCGGCCGGGATCCCCGTCTTCGCCTGGAAGGGCGAGACGCTGGAGGAGTACTGGTGGTGCACCGAGCAGGCGCTGACCTGGCCCGGGCACTCCGGTCCGAACATGATCCTCGACGACGGCGGTGACGCCACCCTCCTCGTCCACAAGGGCGCCGAGTACGCCAAGGCCGGCTCCGTCCCGGACCCGTCGACCGCCGACAACGAGGAGATGTCCCTGGTCCTGGCCCTCCTGCGGGACTCGTCCCTCGACTGGACGGCCCTGGCCGCCGAGATCCGCGGCGTCACCGAGGAGACCACCACCGGTGTGCACCGCCTCTACGAGATGCACCGCGACGGCGCCCTCCTCTTCCCGGCGATCAACGTGAACGACGCGGTGACGAAGTCGAAGTTCGACAACAAGTACGGCTGCCGTCACTCGCTGATCGACGGCATCAACCGTGCGACGGACGTCCTCATCGGTGGCAAGGTCGCGGTCGTCTTCGGTTACGGCGATGTCGGCAAGGGCTGCGCCGAGTCGCTCCGGGGTCAGGGCGCGCGTGTCATCGTCACCGAGATCGACCCGATCTGCGCGCTCCAGGCGGCGATGGACGGTTACCAGGTCGCGACGCTGGACGATGTGGTGGAGACGGCGGACATCTTCATCACGACGACCGGTAACAAGGACATCATCATGGCCGCGGACATGGCCAAGATGAAGCACCAGGCGATCGTGGGCAACATCGGTCACTTCGACAACGAGATCGACATGGCGGGGCTGGCCAGGGTCGAGGGCATCGTGAAGGACGAGGTCAAGCCGCAGGTCCACACGTGGAAGTTCCCCGACGGCAAGGTGCTGATCGTGCTGTCGGAGGGTCGTCTGCTGAACCTGGGCAATGCGACCGGCCACCCGTCGTTCGTGATGTCGAACTCGTTCGCGGACCAGACGCTGGCCCAGATCGAGCTGTTCACGAAGCCGGCGGAGTACCCGACCGACGTCTACGTGCTGCCCAAGCACCTCGACGAGAAGGTCGCCCGTCTCCACCTGGACGCCCTGGGCGTCAGGCTCACCACCCTCCGCCCGGAGCAGGCCTCCTACATCGGCGTGGACATCGCCGGCCCGTACAAGCCGGACCACTACCGCTACTGATCGCGCGGGCCGCCCACCAGGGAGAAAGAAGCCAGCCCATGTCCTCGGACACCGCCCGCGTCGCCGTCGTCGCCGGAGCAGACGAGGCGACCGGCCGCGAGATCGCCCGGCAGCTCGCCGGGCACGACCTGGTCGTCTACCTCGGCGCCCCGGACACCGAGCGCGGCCGCGCCGCCGCGAGCGAACTGCGCGCCCAGGGAGCGGACGTACGCTTCCTGCACCTCGACGTCACCGACGAGGCGTCGGCCGAGTTCGCCGCCATGCGCCTGGACGCCGAGGTGGGGCGGCTGCACGTCCTGGTCAACCACGCCGGGAGCGCCCGCCCGCCGGGCGCTCCCGGCGGGACCCGGGCCGGGCAGGCGCGGCGGGCCTACGAGAGCCGGGTCCTCGGCGTCATCGCCGTGACCGACGCGCTGCTGCCGCTGCTGCGCAGGGCGGACGCGGCCCGGATCGTCAACATCGGCGGCCCGGCCGCGGCCCCCGCCGGCAGCACGCTCGCGTACGGCGCCGCCGAGGCGGCGCTGCGCGCGGTCACCGAGGCCTACGCCGACGAACTGCGCGGCAGCGCCGTCTCGGTGACCGTCACCGTCACCACCGGCGCCTCCGTCCCGGGAACGTCAGCAATCCCTGACATCGAATTGACAATCCCGTGAAGGCGCCTGACGAAAACCGGTCCATCGTCTCCGTACGCTGACCGCGTTCCCCTCACAGACTTCCCCGCACCGGTTCCACCCCTTCCCCTCCGCACCGGTGCGGGGATCGTGTGTGCCCGGGCCCGCCGCCCGGGCGTCCGTACACCGCTGCCCACCTGAGGAGTTCCATGTCCACCCGCCTTTTCACCTCGGAGTCCGTGACCGAGGGGCACCCCGACAAGATCGCCGACCAGATCAGCGACACCATCCTCGACGCCCTCCTCGCCCAGGACCCGGCCTCCCGCGTGGCCGTGGAGACCCTCATCACCACCGGCCAGGTGCACATCGCGGGCGAGGTGACGACGAAGGCGTACGCCCCGATCGCGCAGCTCGTCCGCGACAAGATCCTCGAAATCGGCTACGACTCGTCCGCCAAGGGCTTCGACGGCGCCTCCTGCGGCGTGTCCATCTCCATCGGCGCGCAGTCCCCGGACATCGCGCAGGGAGTCGACACCGCCTACGAGACCCGGGTCGAGGGCGATGAGGACGAGCTCGACAAGCAGGGCGCCGGCGACCAGGGCCTGATGTTCGGGTACGCGACCGACGAGACCCCCGAGCTGATGCCGCTGCCCATCCACCTGGCGCACCGGCTCTCCCGCCGGCTGTCCGAGGTCCGCAAGAACGGGACCGTCCCCTACCTGCGCCCCGACGGCAAGACGCAGGTCACCATCGCCTACGAGGGCGACAAGGCCGTCCGCCTCGACACGGTCGTCGTCTCCTCGCAGCACGCGGCGGACGTCGACCTGGAGAAGCTCCTCACCCCGGACGTCCGCGAACTCGTCGTCGAGCACGTGCTCAAGGAGCTGGCGAAGGACGGCATCAAGCTCGACACCGAGGGCTACCGCCTCCTCGTCAACCCGACCGGGCGTTTCGAGATCGGCGGCCCGATGGGCGACGCGGGTCTGACCGGCCGCAAGATCATCATCGACACCTACGGCGGCATGGCCCGTCACGGTGGCGGTGCCTTCTCCGGCAAGGACCCGTCCAAGGTCGACCGCAGCGCCGCCTACGCGATGCGCTGGGTCGCCAAGAACGTGGTCGCCGCCGGTCTCGCCTCGCGCTGCGAGGTCCAGGTCGCCTACGCGATCGGCAAGGCCGAGCCGGTGGGCCTGTTCGTCGAGACCTTCGGCACCGCCAAGGTCGAGGTCCAGAAGATCGAGGACGCCATCGGCCAGGTCTTCGACCTCCGCCCGGCCGCGATCATCCGCGACCTGGACCTGCTGCGCCCGATCTACGCCCAGACCGCCGCCTACGGCCACTTCGGCCGCGAGCTGCCGGACTTCACCTGGGAGCGCACCGACCGCGTGGACGCCCTGCGCCAGGCCGCCGGACTCTGACACCCGCCCGCCGTACTCACAAGGAGTTCCCCGTGCGCATCGCAGTGACCGGATCGATCGCCACCGACCATCTGATGGCCTACCCGGGCCGGTTCGTCGACCAGCTGATCGCCGATCAGCTGGACCGGGTCTCGCTGTCCTTCCTCGCGGACGACCTGGAGGTGCGCTACGGGGGAGTGGCGGCGAACATCGCCCTCGGCCTCTCCCGCCTCGGGATCACCTCCGTACTCGCCGGAGCGGCCGGCAAGGACTTCGGCGAGTACGGGACCTGGCTGGAGGACAACGGGGTCGACACCTCCAGCGTGCACCGGAGCGAAACCCTGCACACCGCGCGCTTCGTGTGCACCACCGACCTCGACCTCAACCAGATCGCCACGTTCTACGCGGGCGCCATGGCCGAGGCCGGCCGGATCACCCTGGCCTCCGTCCGGGAGCGGGCCGGGGACCTGGGCCTGGCCGTGATCGCCCCCAACGACCCGGGGGCCATGCTCAGCCTCACCGAGGAGAGCCGGCGCCTGGGCATCCCCTTCGCCGCCGACCCCTCCCAGCAGCTGGCCCGCCTCGACGGACCGCAGACCCGCCTGCTGGTGGAAGGCGCCCGCTTCCTGTTCACCAACGAGTACGAGGCCGCCCTCCTCCAGGAACGCACCGGCTGGAGCATCGAGCAGGTCCTGGAGCGCACCGGCGTCTGGGTGATCACCCGCGGCGCGGCGGGCGCCGACATCGGCCGCTCCGGCGAACCGTGGCTGCACGTACCCGCCGTACCGGCCGAATCCGTCGCCGACCCCACCGGAGTCGGCGACGCCTTCCGCTCCGGATTCCTCGCCGCCATCGCCTGGGGCCTGGACTACGAGCAGGCGGCCCGGCTCGGCTGCGCGCTCGCGACCGTCGTGCTCCAGGTCGTCGGCACCCAGACGTACAAACTCGCCCCCGCCGATCTCCTCATGAGCATCGAGCAGACGTACGGCACGGACGCCGCCCGCGCCTTCGCGCCGCACCTGATCGACTGAGACTCCGGCGGGACGTGGTGTCCTTGGCCGGTAGCCACCAGGCAACCGCCCCCCACGGAGGACCATGCGCACCACGCTCGCGGGCACCTTCCGCTCGCTGTCCGTCCGCAATTTCCGGCTCTTCGCGGCCGGACAGGTGCTGTCGGTCGGGGGGACCTGGATGATGGTCGTCGCCCAGGACTGGCTCGTCCTCGCCCTCACCGGGGACTCCGCCGCCGCCCTGGGCGCGGTCACCGCCCTGCAGTTCACCCCCGTGCTCCTGCTCACCCTGTACGGGGGCCGGCTCGCCGACCGGTACGACAAACGCATGCTGCTGACGGTCTGCAACCTGCTCTCCGGGGTCTGCGCCCTCGTCCTCGCCGCCCTGGTCCTGGCCGGGGCGGTCCGGCTGTGGCACGTCCTGCTGTTCGCGCTGTGCCTGGGCACCGTCAACGCCGCCGAGGTGCCGACGCGGATGGCCTTCGTCAGCGAGATGGTCGGCGCCGACCTGCTGCCCAACGCCTCCGCGCTGAGCGGCGTCTACTTCAACGTGGCCCGCGTCCTCGGCCCGGCGCTCGCCGGCGCGCTCATCGCGGCCTTCGGCACCGGCCCGGTCATGGTCCTCAACGCCGTCAGCTACCTGGCCACCGTCGTCGCCCTGCGCATGATGCGCCCGGCGGAGCTGCGCCGGGCGCCCCGGGCCGGGCGGGGGAGCGTCGGCGACGGACTGCGCTACGTACGGACCCGCCCGGACCTGATGCTGTCGCTGGGCCTCGTGCTGGCCCTCGGCATGTTCGGGTTCAACTTCCAGCTCACCCTGCCGCTGCTCGCCAAGACCGTGTTCCACGCCGACGCCGCCTCGTTCGGCCTGCTCACCACCGCCTTCGCGGCGGGCTCGCTGCTCGCCGCCCTCGCCACCACCGGCCGCCGGGGACGCCCCTCCAGCCGCGTCGTCACCGGGTCCGCGCTCGCCTTCGGGGCGCTGGAGACGCTGGCCGGCTGGGCCCCGACGTACGGCGCGGCGGTCGCCCTGACCGGGCTGACCGGTTTTGCGACGATCTATTTCGCGCAGGCCGCCAACCACCGGATCCAGCTGGGCAGCGACCCGCGCTACCGGGGGCGGGTGCTCGCCCTCTACACCCTGATCCTGCAAGGCTCCACACCGCTGGGCGCCCTCGCCGTCGGCTGGCTCGCCGTCCACCACGGCGCGCGCAGCGGGCTGTACGTCGGCGGGCTCGTCTCCCTGGGCGCGGCCGCCTGCGTCCTCCTGGCGGAACGCGCCCGCCCGGCGGACGGTACCGGGCCGCCCCCGCGACGGCCCGGCAGCGGCGCCCGGACGGGAAGCGGCTAGGTCCTGTTGTCAAAGTGGCGCCGGTCAGGCCCGCGGCGTCCGGCGCCGTGCATCGCAAGGCGGAGGGACGCTCGTGTACTGGACGTACTCGGGCGCCTGGACAACGCGGCGAGGTGCGGTGCCGGGCGTCGCGGGCCAGGCGCCACTTTGACGACAGGACCTAGCCCGCCGTCGTCAGCGGGGCCGGGGTGGTGCCGCTGACCAGGAGGGCGAGGAGGACCGCCGCCGCCTCGTTCTGCAGGACCCGGGCCGCCTGGCGCAGCCGGCGCGGGTCCGGGCCCGGCAGGGACAGCGCCACGCACTCCGCGTTCGGGCCGGAGGTCAGCGGGACGGCCGCGCACACCGTGCCGATGGCGTACTCCTGGAGGTCCAGCAGCGGGGCGTTGGGCCGCCGGTCGTCGAGCTGGCGGAACAGGGCCTGCTCGCTGGCCAGGGTGTGTTCGGTGAGGCGGTCCGCCCGGTGCCGCGCCAGGTGGTCCTTGCGGCCGTCGTGGTCCAGCTGGGTCAGCAGCGCCTTGCCGACCGCCGAGGCGTGCGCGGCCGCGCGGAAGTCGACCCACTCCTCCACCACCGGCGCGGTGGGCCCGTCGGCGTACTGGGTGATGGACACCTCGCCGTCGCAGTAGCGCCCCACGTACACCGCCGCCCCGACGGCGTCGCGCACGAAGGCCAGCGTCTGCGGCAACTGCCCCGGCCCGCCCTCGCCCGAGACCCCCGTGAGCACGAGCGCCGCCCCCGCGACGTACGCCCCGGGGCCGACGGGGGTCGCCAGGTTCGTCCGTACGAGGTGCTCCATGACCCGCGCCAGCATCAGCTGCGGGAGCTTGGTCTCCCGGGCGATCTGCGCCAGGCTGACGCCGCCCGTATGGCGGTTGACGACCTCCAGCACGCGCAGCGCCTGGTGTACGGAGGCCAGCGCGGTCGGGGCCCGCCCGCCCGGCGCGCGCCGCCGGGCGTGCGTCAGGTGCGCGGGCCGCAGCGACGCCCACGGGTTCGCCTCCTGCGTCAGCCGGAACGGATTGAGCCGCGCGCACCGGGCCAGGGCGATGGCCAGCTGGGCGCTGGTGGTGAAGACCTCGCCGAGGTCCGGGTCCTCCTCCGGGACCAGCGCGGTGACCGCCCGCCGCAGCATCACCGGCAGTTGCCGCGCCGAGCGGGAGTCGGCGGGCGGCGGCGGGCCGACGGCGGTGAGGTCCTGCGTGGTGATGGGCGGCGAGGTCCAGATGACCGAGGCCCCCAGCGGCGCCTCCAGCTCGCTCGGGAACGGCGGCAGCGCCGGAAGCCCCTCGTCCAGCGGCAGTTCGCCGGCCTGCCGCTTCCAGTGCCGGGCCGTGGAGACCTCGGCGCGCGAGAGGTGCAGCAGGTACAGGGCGACGGCGGCGGTACGGGAGCCGGCGCCGGCCGCGTACTGGAACCAGAACTGCGCGCCCTCCATCCGGCCGACCAGGTGCAGCAGGCAGCCGAACAGCAGCGCGGACTCCTGGCTGTGCGGCCAGTCCCGCGCCTGGAGCGCGTGTTCGGTGAACCGGTCGCTGTCGACGAGCGCCCGGGTCAGCGCGTCCAGGGCCCGTACGGCGCGCACGTGGCAGGCCGCGTCCAGCAACAACTGCCGGTCGGCGGCGGCCGAGAGGGGCGACCGCGGGGGCGCCGGCAGCTGCCGGCGGGTCCGCGTACTGCGGGTGCGGCGGCGCGCGGCGAGGGCGCGGATCCGGTCGGCCACGACCCGGCGCGCGACCCTGCGCCGGGCCGCGTCCTCGTCGTAGCCGGCGTACTCGTCGCCGAGGACCTCCGCGTCACGCAGGGCCTCCGCCACCTCCCACAGCACGGCGTCACGGTCGCGGGGGCTGTCGGTCACTGGTCCTTCTCCTCTCCGGGAGCCACGTCCAGCCCGATCTTTCGGGCCAGGGTCCGGCGGGCGCCCCGGATGTGGGAGCGGACGGTCGCCGGGGAGATCCCCATCAGCTGCGCGACCGTCTCGCCCTCCAGTCCCTCCAGGAACGTCAGCAGGACGACGTCGTAATGCCGCTCCGGCAGCTCGGCGATCGCCGCGTACAGCCCGAGCTTGGACTCCAGGAGCTCCAGCCGCTTGCGCGAGGTGTGGCGCAGCGCCGCGAACCAGGCCGTCTCCACCATGGCCACCGGCCGGTCCAGCACCGCGAGCCACCGCTCGACGTGCTCGCGCAGCACGGCCCACGCGAAGGCGTGCAGGTTCTCCTCGCGCAGCGCCTGCGGCCAGACCTTCAGCAGGAAGGTGAACACGTCGTCCACGACGGCGACCGCCCCCTGCCGCCCGCCCAGCTGGAGGTGCGCGTAGCGCAGGTACGCGCTGTGGTGCTGGGAGTGGAAGGCCACGTACTCCACGGGCAGGACGCCGGCCAGCTCACTGGAGACCGCACGGTCCCCGGACGAGTCGAACTCGCCTTCACACATGCGTTCACCCACGGCTGGTCATCGGCGTCGCCGCCCCCGTGGGGCGGCCTGCATCTTCGTCACGGCGGCCACGCGTCGCGGGCGCTATCAGGACGGAGGCGGCGTTCTCGACACGATTCACGTCGGCGCGAATCCTTCCGGTGTTGTGTGCGGTAGCCGAATGTGTGCCTGTCCCCCGGACCTTCGGCAGGAGAAACCGAAGGACCCACACACACCAGCCAAGCCCCCGGACCCCCCGAATGTGCACGCCCACCCACGACAATCTCGGGCATCGGGCGCATCCGGCTCCCCGCGCGCCCTCCCGCGCCCGCGTACGCCGGGCTCTCTTCTGACGAATGCCAGGCCTCGCCGGCTACTGCGAGAGGAGGCGCGCCAGGTGGGTGTGGAGGACTTCCCGGGCTTCCCGGGGGGTGAGGTGGCCGATGAGGACGTGCGTGGTGAGGCCGTCGGCGAGGGCGAGCAGGGCGCGGGCCTCGCGCCGCGGGTCGAGGGGGGCGGCGCGGCCGGTGTCCGCGCCGGCCTCGGCGGCGCCGCCGGTGTCCGCGCCGGCCTCCTCGATGAGGCGGGCGAACGACTCCGTCAGGGCTGTGTAGTTGGCCTGGACCGTGCGGGCCAGCACCTCGCTGACGGCCGCCTGCGCCACGAAGGCGAGCCAGACCCTGGCCTCGGCGCGGTGCTCTTCCCGCAGCAGCGCGACCTCCGTGGCCGCGTGCCCCAGGGCGGTGCCGGCCGACTGGGCCGGGCTCCGGACCAGGCGGGCCCGTACGCGCGCGCCGATCCGCTCGCCGATGTGCCCGAGGGCGAACACCAGCATCTCCTCCTTGGTGCGGAAGCAGCGCTGGACGGCGCCCATCGACACCTCGGCGCGGGCGGCGACATCGCGCAGGGTCACGCCCTCCAGCCCGCGTTCGTCGGCGAGTTCGCAGACGGCGTCGGCGATCCGGCGGCGCCGGTCCGCGTGGTCCACCTGTCGGGGCATGCCCGCCGCCTCTCCCCGGAGTCCTGGGTCACGCACTTTATCCGATGCGCTCGTATCGGTTCTCGGGGTACGGTCGGGACGTTCCGATGCGCTCGCATCGGAACGGAATCCGGAAACGGGCACGTGTACGGGAGAAGGAGGGGCGTCATGCGGGACGACCTGTGGAGGATGCCGGCCACCGCGCAGGCGGAAGCGGTGCGCGCGGGGGACGTGTCCGCCGTCGAGCTGCTCGACAGTCACCTGGAGCGCATCGCCGAGGTCAACCCGCGGATCAACGCGGTCACCCAGCTCTTCGCCGACCGGGCGCGGGGGGCCGCGGCGCTGACGGACCGCCGGCGCGCCGCCGGTCACCCCCTCGGGCCGCTCGCGGGCGTGCCGTTCACGGTGAAGGAGAGCACCGCCGTCGAAGGCGCGGCGACCACCTTCGGCGCGGAGCGCTTCCGCGACCTCCTCGCAGCGGCCGACGCGCCCCCGGTGGCCCGGCTGCGCGCGGCCGGAGCCGTCCCCATCGGGCACAGCAACATCCCCACCCTGATCCTCGCCGGGATGCACACGCGCAGCGAACTGTTCGGCGACACCGTCAACCCGTGGGACCCCGGCCGGACCCCCGGCGGCTCCAGCGGCGGCGACGGGGCCGCCGTCGCCACGGGCATGGCGGCGCTCGGGCTCGGCAACGACTCCGGCGGATCGGTGCGCATCCCCGCCCAGTTCTGCGGCGTGGCCGGGCTGAAGCCGACCAGCGGGCGGTTCCCGGCGGACCACCGCGTCCTCGGCCCGGACGACCCCGGCCCGGCGTCCCAGTTCCTCGTCACCGACGGCCCGCTGGCCCGTACCGTCGCCGACCTCCGCCTCGCGTACGAGGTCCTGGCGGGCACCGATCCGCGGGACCCCCGGGCCGTACCGGTGCCCGCCTACGGGGAACCGCTCCCCGGGCCGGTGAAGGTCGCCGTCGTGGCTGACCCCGGCGGGCACGGCGTCCACCCCGCGATCCGCGCGGCCGTCGAGGCCGCCGCCGAGGCCCTGCGGGACGCCGGGTACGACGTACGGGAGGTGCCCGACGTCCCGCGACTGGACGAGGCCCTGGAGGCGTACGGCCGGATCACCGTGACCGAGTTCGCCCCGACCTGGCCGGTGGTGCGCGGCCTGCTCGGCGAGGGCGGGGACCGCTACATCGCGATGGCCATGGAGCGCACCCCGCCCGCGAGCGCCGACGAGCTCGTGAAGCTGATGGGCACCTGGCTGAACATCCGCCGCTCGTGGGCCGAGTTCCTCGACGCGTACCCCCTGCTGCTCGGCCCGGTCTTCACCGAGCCGCCGGTCGAACCGGGCCTGGAGTCCCGCGACCGGGCGGGGCGCGACCGGGTCGCCTCGGCCATGCGCCTGTGTACGGTGACCAGCTTCGTCGGCGTGCCCTCGGTGGCCGTCCCGACCGGAGTGGCCGGCGGGCTGCCGTCCGGGGTCCAGATCGTGGGGCGCGCGTTCCGCGAGGACCTGTGCCTGGCGGCGGCCCGGGCCGTCGAGGACCGGCTCGGGGTCCTCACCCCGATCGACCCGCGCGCGGCGGCCGGGGCCGGGGCCGGCTGACCCCGGTCCGGCGGTCGTCCACCTCGACGGACAGGCACGGCCAGCTCCCGGCCCACGCCGCCGTCCCGGCGGAGGCCGGTCCGCGCGGTGCGCCCGGCGCGTCCGGTGCGCCCGGCGCGGGCAGGGGCTCCGCGGGGCGGAAGTGGACGAGCGTCCCGGTCGTGCCGTCGTCGGCGACCGGTGTCAGGCCGGTCGCGGGCACCCCGTACTCGTAGCGCTGGGTCCAGGCCCCGCCCGCGCGGCGGTTGGTGTGGACGAGCCAGGCGCTGAGCGCCGCGACGACGGACATGCCGCGGCGCGGGTGGCCGTCGGGGAGCGGCGGCGGCTCGGGGTGGTCGAAGAACCGGAGGTCCTTCGTCGCCATCACCGGCTTCCTCACCGCCCGCCCGGCGTCGTCGAAGCGGGTGTCGGTGCCCCGGCCGTCGTCCGCGACGGACACCGAGCCGTCCGCGTGGAGGGTGACGGTACAGCGCCCCCCGCCCCTCGACTCCGCCTCGTCGGCCGCGTAGGCGACGACTTCGAGGACCAGGTGCCGCAGCCCGCCGGGGGCGAACGCCGCCGCGTCGGCGCGGATGCGGGAGAGGTGACCGGTGTCGACGCTGCCCGCCCAGTCGTGCGTCGTGTTGCGCCACGCGGCCGCCGGCCCCACCGGCACCTCGATGTGATCCGCGTCGTCCATGTGGCCCCCCTGGTCTCGGTGCCTCGATTCTACCGAGCCTGGATAGAAAGCCCAGGTCAGAGCGGGTTTGACGGGTCTCTGGGCGTCCCCGGGCGCCTTTGCGCGCGGCGGGTGGCCCCGGGCGTCGCGGGCGGGCCGGGCGCGCGGACGCCGCCCCGTGGGAGGCCGCCGCGGGGGCTTTCCGGCCCGCGCCGGGGTGCCTTTCCCCGGCTGTTCGCCCCGGCCGGAGCGGCTCAGGAGATTCCGTACCACTGGCTGGCCCAGCCGGTGTTGATCGTGCTCGTCGACTGCTCGGCGAGGTTCACGGTGGCCGGCAGGGAGGTCTGGCCCGTCAGGATCGTGCTGTAGCGGAGGTTCGGCGGGGTCAGGCCCGCGTTGACCGAGATCCCGGCGCCGGTGGCCTTGAGGGTGAGGGCGTTGGTGGTCCATTCGCCGTTGAGGAGGAGGGCCACGAAGTAGGTGCCGGGGGCGGCGGTGAACGGCTTGGCGAGCGGCAGCGGCTTGGCGACCGCCTCGGTCATCAGCTGCGGCGAGACGTCCGCGGTCGAGGCGCGCAGGGTGCCCTGGGCGTCGTAGACGCCGAGTTGGCAGTCGGCGAGCTTGGCGTTCGGGTCGACGCCGGCCAGCCCCAGCCAGATGTTGGACCAGGTGATCTGCTCGCGCAGCACGATCCGCACCAGGGTGACGCGGCCGCCGACCCCGGCGGCGGACTGGGCGGTGACGTGCCCCGCGTCGTTCGGGTCGCCCGTCCACGCCAGCAGGTTCTGGTCCTGCGGCCTGGGCCCCTCGTACCCGGAGCCTCCGCCCCGCGCGGGCGCCGCCGGGGCGGAGGCGGGGGAGCCGCTGCCCTTCCCCTGCGGACCGTCGCCGGACGAGGCGGTGCAGCCGGCCAGCGCGAGCGCGGCCGCGAGCGCCACGGCGACGCCCCGGCCGGCCGCGGCGGTGGTGGTACGGGTACGGGTACGGGTGCGCATGGTCCCCCCATGTGATGCGGATCTGCCAAAGGGGCCATGGTCACACGCGCCCCTCCCGCCCCCGGCGCCGGGCCGTCCGGCGGGCGCCGCCCGCGGTCAGCCCTGGATCGGCCCGGGATCAGCCCGGGGGCGGGCCCTGTTCGGTCCAGATGATCTTGCCTTCGGGGGTGTAGCGGGTGCCCCAGGCCTGGGCGAGCTGGGCGACGATGAACAGCCCGCGGCCGCCCTCGTCGACGACGCTCGCGTGGCGCAGCCGCGGGGTGGACGCGCTGCCGTCCCGGACCTCGCAGGTGAGCGCCCGGTCGTTGATGACGCGCAGCTCCAGCGGCGGGCTCCCGTAGCGCACCGCGTTGGTGACCAGCTCGCTGACGATGAGTTCGGTGTCGTGGGCCGTCTCCCGCTCCACCCCCCAGTCGGCGAGCCGGTCGCGGACCAGGCGCCGGGCGGTGGCGACTACCGTCGGGGTGTCCGGGAGCGGCCAGACGCCCACCCGGTCGGCGGGGAAGGGGTGGGTGCGGATCAGCAGCAGCGCGGTCGGGCCCGGCTCCGCGGTGCCGGCGAGCGCGTACAGGACGTCGTCGCGCAGGTCCTCCAGCGGGCGGCCGCGGCGCTCGGCCAGCCGGCGCAGCGCGTCCGCGTCGCCGGACGCCACCAGGGCCGGCAGCGGGGTGTCGGAGAGGATCAGCAGACTGTCCTCCGGGACCGTGAAGGCCGTCGCGGCGAAGGGCGTCTTGTCTTCGCTGCCCAGCAGGGACCCGGCCGGCACGTTCCGGACCTCGGTGCCCCCGTCGGCGTGGACGACGACCAGGCTCGGGGAGCCGGCCCCCGCGACCGTGCAGGTGAGGGTCAGCGGATCGTAGACGGCGTACGCGAAGCGCGCGGCGAGCGCCTGCCGGTGCAGGGGGTCGGCGGTCGGCAGGGTCGCCCGCTCGGCCGCCAGGAACGTCGCCGTGTCGTTCAGCCGCGCGAGGAGTTCGTCGGGCTCCACGTCGAACGCCGCCAGCGACCGGACGACCGTACGCAACTGCCCCATCACGGCGGCGGCGTGCAGCCCCCGGCCGACGACCCCGCCCACCGCCAGTCCCGTCCGGGCCCCGGACAGCGGGATGGTGTCGTACCACTGCCCGCCGCTGTCGGGGGGCAGCAGCAGGGGCGTCGTCTCCAGCGCGGGGTGCGAGCTGGGACGCCGGGGGAGCAGCTGGCGCTGGACGGTCGCCGCGATGGTGTGCTCGCGCGTGTAGCGGCGGGCGTTGTCGATGGACAGCGCCGTGTGGTCGGCCACCTGGAGCAGCAGGCTGACGTCGTCCTCGTCGTACGGGTCGCTCTGCCGCGTCCGGTAGAGGCTGATCAGACCGAGCACGGTGTCCCGCACGGTCAGCGGCGCCGTGATCAGGGTGTGGGCCCCCGCCGCGCGGATCGCCCGCGCGCGGGCCGGGTCCGCCGCCAGCCACGGCAGGTCCTCGTCCAGGGACGCGACCGCCCGGGGCCGCAGGTCGGAGAGCGCCTGCGTGTACGGGGTGGGGCCGGGCAGCGCCCGTACGTCGCCCAGCGGATGCGCCTGCGGGGCGTCGGCGTCCGTGCCGCTGTCGTCGGTCCCGGCGCGGAACGCGGCGCGGCGCAGCGGAACGTCCCGCGGCAGGGGAGCCAGCGGAGGATGGTCACCCCGCAGCAGGGCGTCGACGACCTCGACGACCGCGATGTCGGCCACGCGCGGTACCAGGACGTCCACGAGCTCCTGGCACGTCTCCAGCACGTCGAGGGTGCGCCCCACGTGCTCGCGGGTCATCTCCAGCACCACCTCGCGCGCCCGGCTCTCCTCCCGCTCGGTGACCTCGACCACGGCCACCGCGAGGCCGAGCACGTCCCCGGACGGCGTCTCCAGACGGAAGACGGAGATCTCGTGGAAGTGCTGGTGGCCGGGACGGCTCCGGCGGTGCGCCCGTACGACGTGTGCCACCAAGGGCACGCCGCTGTCCAGCACTCCACGGACGAGCGCCAGCACCTCGTCGGCGTCGAGCAGTCCGTACACCTGGTCCACACGGCGTCCGACCACGTCCTCCACCGGTACGTCCCGCATGGCGGGGGTGGCGGTGTTGACGCGGACGACCCGCAGGTCGGTGTCCAGTAGGTGCAGGCCGACGAGGGACTGGCTGAACAGGGCGTCCAGCATCGCGGCCCCTGGCCCGTCCAGGGGCGCGGTCGGCTCGCTGTCGGCCACCGGAACCACCCTTGCTGCTCGGATCCGCCGGCGGGCCTTCCGGAGCGTCCGCCACCGCCTGTATTACCCCATACCCCGGCGAAAGTGGCAGATTCGGCTCGCGGGGCTCGTGCCCGGTCCGCCGAAGGGGCTGCCGGGGGCCTTCCGGCCCGTCACGAGGGCGTACGGGCGAAGGCGCGCCGGTACGAGCGGGGCGGCACCCCCCGCCGCCGTACGAACTGCTCGCGCAGCACGGCCGCGCTCCCGTACCCGACCAGGCGGGCGATCTCCTCGACCGGGAGCCCCGTGGTCTCCAGCAGCTCCTCGGCCCGGCTCAGCCGCAGGCTCCGCAGCCAGGCGTGCGGGGTGGTGCCGGTCGCGGCGGTGAAACGGCGGGCGAAGGAACGTTTGCTCATCAGGGCGCGCCGGGCCAGCTCCGTGACGGGCAGCGGCTCGTGGAGGTGCTCGCGCGCCCAGGCCAGGACCTCGGCCAGCCGGTCGTCCCGGCCGTCCTCGGGGACCGGCGCGGACAGGTACTGGGCCTGTCCGCCCTCCCGGTGGGACGGCAGCACCATGTCCCGGGCGACGGCGTTGGCCAGCGCGGCGCCGTGCTCCCGACGCAGCAGGTGCAGGCACAGGTCGAAGCCCGCGGCGGCCCCCGCGCCCGTGACGACGTTCCCCTCGTCGACGTAGAGGGCGTCGGGCTCGACCGTGACGTCCGGGTGCCGGCCGGCCAGCAGTTCCGCGAACCGCCAGTGGGTCGTCGCGCGCCGGCCGGAGAGCAGGCCGGCGGCGGCGAGCGCGAACGTACCGACGCAGTGCGCGGCGACGACGGCGCCGCGCGCGTGCGCGGCCCTCAGCGCGTCGAGGACGGCGGGGGCGGGCGGTGTGCGGAAACCGGCCCCCGGCAGGGCGATCAGCAGGTCGGCGGAGGCGAGCCGGTCCAGCCCGTGCGTGATGGCGAGCGGCACCCCGCAGTCCGTGGGCACCGGGCCGGGCCGGTCGGCGCACAGGGCGAAGTCGAATCCGGGCACCTGCGCCCCGTGGGGCCCGAACACCTCGGCGACGATGCCGACGGCGAGCATGCCGGCGCCGGCCGGGACGTACGCGGCGACGGTCGCGAAGGGCGGGGCGGCGGCGGGCACCGGAGCGGCCATTGGGGCGGGTATCGGGGCGGACATCGCAGCAGTCTGGCACGGGGCGGCACGAATCCTGCGATCAGGGGCAGTCGTGCCACTCGTGAAGTGCCGCCCCCCTCAACAGAATTGAGGGCATGACAGACGCACCGGCCGGCCGCAGCGCCGCCTACACGATCCTGACCACCGGCTACACGGGCTCCACCGGCCCCGGGGTCGCCGCCACCGTCTCCTACGTGTCCGACGCCGGCCGGCACCTGATCTTCGACCCGGGCATGGTGGCGAGCCACGACGACATCCTCGGCCCGCTCGCGGAACTGGGCCTGGGCCCGGACGACATCACCGACGTGGTGCTTAGCCACCACCACCCGGACAACACCATGAACGCGGGCCTGTTCGGACGGGCCCGGGTCCACGACCACCGGGTGGAGTACGCGGGCGACCACTGGACCAACCGGGACGCCGAGGGGTACGAACTCACCCCGTCGCTCCGGCTGATCCGCACCCCGGGCCACAGCCCGGAGGACATCACGCTGCTGGCCGGCACGGACTCGGGCGTGGTCGCCTTCGCCGGCGACCTGTGGTGGCACGCGGACGGCCCGGCCGACGACCCCGTCGCCCCCGACCGCGACCTCCTGCGCGCCTCCCGCGAGCGGGTGCTCGCCGCCGCGGACCTGATCGTCCCCGGGCACGGCGGCCCGTTCACGCCCACCGCCACCACACCGCGCTAGTGCTGTGGCCGGGGAGGTTTGCCGGGGCGCGGCGTCCGGTGCGGTGCATCGCAAGGCGGAGGGCCGAGGCTCGCACTGGACGTACCTGCCCGGTCCGACAACGCGGCGAGGTGCCGTGCCGGGCGTCGCGCCCCGGTGAACCTTTCCGGTCACAGCACTAGGCGCTGTGCATACTGCTGGACATGACGTCCACGCTCGCCCAGCGCCTCCACCTGATGATCACCTTCGTGCTGGTGGTGTGCGGGACGGTGGGCGGCGGCTGCCTCGGGGTGCTCTGGGGCGGCTGGATCACGGCCCTGGTCGCCGCGGCCGCGGCCGGACTGGGCGCGGGGACCGGCTCGTTCCTCGCCCGGCGGCAGGTGCTGGCCTTCCTGCGGCCGGACGCCACCGACGCCGTCGGCGGCGACGGGTACGCGCAGGGCATCGCCGACGCGGTCCTCGTCGGCATCGCGACGTACCAGGCGGCGGCCTTCCCGCTCACCCCGGACGGGGTGAGCGACGAGGAGCGCGACGCCCGCCGCACCGTCGCCTACCGGATCGCCGCCCACGAGGGCCTGCCCCTGCCAGTACGGGTCTCCGCGGCGGCCGCGCTGGAGGCCATCGACGAGGGCCACGACACCGAGAGCGCCCACTCGGCGATGAAGGCGCTGTCCCTCTCGGTGTACGAACACCGCACGGCCCGCCGCTGACCCGCTGACCCGCCCGCTGACCCCGCCCGCCGGCCCGCCCGTTGACCCGCTGGCCGACCCGCTCGCGCTAGCGCTCGCGGCCCGCCGGGATCTGGTCCAGGGCCCAGCGGGCCCACTCCCGCTTCATCGCGCTGCCCCGGAGGCCGTACTCCAGCACCAGGCGCCCGGAGACGGACAGCCGGTCACCCGTCCACTCGCGCGAGCCGAGGAGTTTCTCCAGCTCCGCGATCTGCTCGTCCTCCTCCTCGGCGATCCGCGCGAGCTGCTCGCGCGCCTGCGCGGAGGGCAACAGGCCGAGGAAGAACACCCGCAGCATCCATTCGCTGCGCAGCGGCTGCGGCTGGGCGGGCGTGGTCAGCCAGCGCTGGAGTTCGGCGCGCCCCTCGGGGCGGAGCGAGTACTCCTTGCGGCCCCGGGGGCCTTCGGCGGAGACGTCGATGAGGCCGGCGTCGGTCATCCGGGTCAGTTCCCCGTAGACCTGACTCTGGGTGGCGCGCCAGACGTTGGCGAGCGTGGTGTCGAACAGCTTCATCAGGTCGTAGCCGCTGGACGGCCGGTCGGACAGCAGCCCGAGGAGTGCGTGGCGAAGGCTCATGGTCACCACTGTACCCCTGACCTTCCACTCTTGACAGGTCGAGTGAGGAGGTTCTAAGTTCGACCTGTCAACATTGGAATGTCATGGCGAGGGACACCCCGCCCCTCCGGAAAGAGACGGCGAAGACATGAAGTCCAACCCCCTCCTCAGCCTGGCCCCGTGGATCGTCTTCACCCTGGCCGCCGGCAACGGCGTCGCCGCCCAGTGGTCCGCCGCCCTGGCCGCCCTCGTCGCCCTGGCCGCCGCGGTCCCCTCGATACGCGCCGGCCGTCCCAAACTGCTGGACGCCATGGGCGTCGTGACCTTCGCCGCGCTCTGCGTCCTCGCCTTCGCCGGCGGCCACGCGGCCCAGGCCTTCGTCACCGACCACGGCCGCACCGTCGCCACCGGCGCCCTGGCCTTCCTGATCCTGGTGACCCTGCCGTTCATGCCCTTCACCGAGCAGTACGCCCGCGAGGAGGCGCCCCGTATCGTCTGGGACTCCCCGCAGTTCAAGAAGACCAACCGGCTCTTCTCCGCGGTCTGGGGAGGCGTCTTCGCCCTGATGACCCTCGCCCATTTCGTCGCCTCGCAGGCGCCCGGCAACACCGCGCTCGGCGTCGTCTGCAACTGGGTCGTCCCGATCCTCGCCGTCCAGCGGATGTTCGTGTTCATGAAGCGCTACCGCGCCCGGCAGGCCCTTCGGTCCGCGTGACCCCGCCGACGCGGCGCGCCCCGGCCAGGAGGCCGGGGCGCGCCGTTCGCTGTGCCTTCGCTGTGTCTTCGCGGTGCCGGTCAGCCGTTGTTGTGGTGGTGGTGGCCGCGGCGACCCCAGGACTCGGTGTCGACGACGTTGCCGCGGCCGTCGCGGAGGGTGGCGGTGTCGCTGTCGTCCCACACCTGCCGGCGGCGGTCCTGGTAGAGGTCGTGGTGGGTGTCGCGGCCCTGGCCGGTGTGGACCTTGACGCTGGAGCGGCCGTCCAGGCGGAAGTCCGGGAAGCGGTAGCGGTTGCCCTGCTCGTCCGTGAGCGTGTAGCCGCGCAGGTTGACGGCGTGGCGGCCGGTGTTCTTCACCTCGACCCATTCCCGGTTCAGGGCGCGGCCGGAGCGGTCGCCGCGCCCGCCGTCCTCGCTCTGGACCTCGCCGATGGCGATCGAGGAGGGCGCCCGGTGGTCCCGCCCGTTGTCGCGCCCGTTGTCGCGCCCGCGCCCGTGATCGCGGCCGTTGTCGCGCCCGTTGTCGCGGCCGTGGTCGTGGTCGCGCAGGTGGTTGCGGCCGTTGTCGCGGCCGTTGTCGCGGCCGTGGCCGTCGGCGGCGGCCGGCATCGCGGCGGCGCCGATCAGGGCGCCGGCGGCCAGGACCGCGGCGAGGGCGCGACGGGTGGTGAGAGAAGCAGACATGGAGATGACCCCTTCAACTGCAACGAACGTCCCGGCGTCCTGCCGGGGAGCCACACTCTGGCCCCCCATCACCACCAAAAGCCACTTAATCAGAGCGTGTTGCTCAATCCGGACATATGTGTGACGATCCGCCGCCCCTTCGGAGGCTCTATATTAGGACAGCCTTACCTAATGAAATTCGGCCTCCGCCGGCGCTCGCCGGCCCCTCCCGAAGGAACGAACACCGCATGAGACCCGACTCCACCGTCCTCGTGCCGTCGCGCACGGACGTCTACGCCGAGGCCGTCGAAGGCTTCGGCACCGTCCGCTTCACCCCCGTCGATCCCGTGGCGGACTCCGCCGTACTGCACGCCTGGGTCGTCGAGGAGCGCGCGGAATTCTGGGGCATGAACGGCGTGAGCCGTGAAGTGGTCCAGGAGATCTACGAGGACGTGGAGCGCCGCGACACCCATCACGCCTACATGGTCCGGCTGGACGACGAGCCGGTGGCGCTGTTCCAGACGTACCAGCCCGCCGAGGACCGCGTCAGCGAGTGCTACGAGGTCCGGGAGGGCGACATCGGCATCCACCTGATGCTGGCCCCGGTCGACGGCCGGCCCATCCCCGGTTTCAGCCGCACCCTGGTCGGGTCGCTCACCCGCTTCGCCTTCCGCGACCCGGCGATCCGGCGCGCGGTGGCCGAGCCGGACGCCCGCAACGCCAAGGCGCTCGCGCTGCTGAACCGTCTCGGCTTCGTCCGCCAGGGGGAGATCACCCTGCCGGAGATCGACCTGCCCGAGGTCTACCTCCCCGAGAAGCGCGCCGTACTCGCCTTCCTCGACCGGCCCCGCCCGCAGACGGCTTAGGCCGGGCCCGGGCCGTCTCCTCCGGGCCCGACCGGCACGCGAGCGTGCGGCCTCCGGGCGCCCCCGCCCCCGAGGGGCGGGGGCTACGCTCCCAGGATGGAACGCGCAGAGGTTCTCAAGCGAGTCATCGGCATCCTCACCGAGGCCCAGGAGATCCGCCGGGCAGCCGAGGCCGGCGAGGACGACGACGGTCCCGACACCGAAGCGGGCGTCGTCACCCAGCTGTTGAACGAGATGCTGCCCTCGATCAGCGTCCCGGCCGACGCCTCCCCGCAGCAGGTGGCCCGCCTCGTCGCGGAGGCGCTCGGGCCGGCCCTGCACGCGATGGTCGCCGGATTCAGCCTGGCCTTCACCAGCCTCGCGATCACGCACGACGACGGCCGCGACGACATCACCTCGATCGAGGTGCTCCAGCAGCTCGCCCTCGAAGTGGAGGCGGGAACCTACGACGAGGGCGCGTGACCCCCAGTGGCCATAATGTAATATATAAAAAACAAGTTTGAACTAGTGCATAAATGGGTCGGGATACGGGGAGCGCTCGCGCATGTGGACGTGTGAACAGGTGGCCGGCGCCGAACTGGACGTGGAAGAAGTCCTCGCCCTCTACCGGGCGTCCACCCTCGCCGAGCGCCGCCCCGTCGCCGACGTGGAGCGGTTCGCCCGCATGCTGGCCGGCGCCAACCTGGTCGTCGTCGCCCGTGACGAGGACGGCCGGCTCATCGGCATCTCCCGGGCGATCACCGACGGCGCCTACGCGACGTACCTCTCCGACCTCGCCGTGGACGCCTCCCACCAGGGCCGGGGCGTGGGACGCGACCTCGTACGGGCCACCGGGGAGGCCGCCCCGCAGGCGACCCTGATCCTGCTCGCCGCCCCGGCCGCGGTCGACTACTACCCGCACATCGGCTTCACCCGCCACGACTCGGCCTGGACCCTCCAGGGGCCTTCGGACCCGGAAGGCCACCCGTCGCCCGAGCCGCCGGCCCCGGCGAACGCGCCGCGTACTACCCGAGGTTGACGTCCGCTCCCTCGCACGTCGCGATCGGACGCCGCGACGTCCAGCCCGGAGGGTGATGGCCGGGACGGCGCGAACGCCCAGGATGGAGCCCGTCGCCCACCACACACGTGCGGGCCGTCGGGCTCGGGAAAACAGGAGATCACCGTGACGTCATTACCGTTCAGAGGCAGGGGCACGGCCGTCCTGGTCGCACTCGCCGCGGGGCTCGCCCTGTCCGGCTCGGCGGTCGCCGTCCCGCGGGACGGGCAGGACGCGCAGGGGAGGTCGGTCCGCGCGAGCGTCGTCGGAAGCGCCGAATTCCGGCTCCCGCACTACAAGGACGACGACGTCCGCTCGTTCACCTTCGACGCCCGCGCCGTCCCCTACAGCCGGCCGCTGCCCGGCATCCCCGAGGGGCTGCCCACCGACGCGCGCGGCACGGTCGTGGTCTCCCACTACTCGGCCGAGCGCGACATCACGTACACCTCGAAGGGAAGCGTGGACTGCCTGGTCACCGGGCCGGGCACCGCGACGCTGACGGCGGTCATCACCGAGGTGAGCGCCGGCGGACCGCCCGACGTCGGGCGCCGGCTCGGATTCAGCGTCTACGACGGCGGCCGGGACGCGGGCGGCCGCTCCGCCGACCGCGTGGGGTTCTCCTGGAACGGGGTGAACCTGCTGCCGGACACGGACGCCCCCACCGAGGAGGCCACGGTCGGCACCTGCATGGCCCCCGCCCCGTACGCCCCGGTCACCAAGGGCGGCTACACGGTCACGCACGCCGACCTGCCGCCGAAGCCCCCGGCGCGCTCGGCCGCGGAGTAGCCGCCAACGGGAGGGGTCGTCAGGACTGCACCGAGCTGCGCGTCGTCCACGTCGAGGACAGGCGAGCTCCGGCGGACCCGGCGTGAGCACCCGCGCACCCTCGCACCCGCCTCCCGCGCATCTACGGCCGGTCGGCCCCGAACGCGCCGCCCGCCTTGCGGAGTTCCGATCGGGTGGCGTTGAAGCTGCCGGCCTCCGTCGCCGTCCAGGGGCGTGCCCGCTCCGTTTCGATGGCCCGGGCCAGCCGCGGCGGGCTCGACCAGCGTCCGCGGCTGTCCAGGGAGTTGCTGTAGCGGGGCCGGGCCTCGCCCCGCCGGTACACGCCCGCCAGGTCCACGAGCGCCTCGCGGTCGACGAGCTCCGCCAGGGCGAGGATCCCGGTGTAGGACTCGTCGGCATTGGCCTGGACGGTCAGCCGTCCCTGCCCCCGGTCGGCCAGTTGTTCGACGTACCGGTGGCGGATGCCCTGGTTGCTCATCGCCCGCGGAACGCCCAGGAACAGGCCCTCGACGCGCGCACCGCTCCGCCGGTAGGCGCGCATCTTGTCGGCCACGGCCCCCGCGTTCTGCGAGGTCTCCTGGATGACGGCGTGCAGAGCGCGGGCGCGGACGTACTCCTCGGCCCGCGCCATCCAGGCCCGCCCGTCCGCGCGCGTGTAGGCGGCCATCAGGGTGTCGTCCCGCGCCAGCAGCGCGGCGTAGGCGGGGTGGTAGGGCTTGTACAGGTCGCTGTCGACGTCCACGAAGCCGCCGTTGCGGTTCAGTACGGCGGCCACCAGCTCGGTGACCCGGCTCTTGCCGGCGCCGGGCTGCCCGACCAGAAAGACGACCGTCGGGGGCGTCTGGCCGAGGCGCCCCTCCAGCAGATCGGGGACGATGCGCTCCCGGAAGATCCTCCGGTTCTCGTCCACCGGGAGCCGATGGCGCTCGATCTCTCCCGCGTCGATCACGCGATGCGCGCCAGGACGTCGAGGGCCAGCCGCGCGTAGTGGGCGCGCGCCCCGGCGATCTGGCCGTGGTCGGTGGAGCGCAAGCCCTCGCGCTCGCGGGCGAGCCGGGACTGGGCGGAGCGGGCCCCGGCGATGACGCTCGGGTCGGCGCCCGGCCCGCGCTCCTCGGCGGCGATGAGGGCGCTGTAGGCGCCGACGGCTCCGTTCACCGCTTCGATCGCGGCCTCGTACGCGGCCGTCTCCTTGTCGGACCAGGTGTACCGCGCCAACTGGTGCGTGACGGACATGCCGCCCGGCGATGCCATGGGCTCCTCCTCGGTGTACCGACCGGTCATCGCCTCATTCTGCCGCCGGACCCTCGGCGCGCACCAGGTCGAGCAACCCCGGGAAACGGGCGTCGAGTTCCCGCGCGCGCAGCGTCGCCGAACGGCTGTTGCCGTGGTCGACCATGCGGAGCAGGCCCGCCTCGCGCATCGCCTTGAAGTGGTGCGAGGTCGTCGACTTCGAGACCGGCAACCGGAAGTAGGCGCAGGTGTGAGGGGTGTCTTCGGGCTCGCGCAGGAACTGGGCGATCACCGCGAAGCGCAGCGGGTCGGCGAGCGCGTGCAGGACCGTGCGCAGATCCATTTCGTCGGGCCGGGGGTGGCCTTCCTCGTCGGGCACGGGCTCGCTCCTCCAGCTGGATCCGTCAGGTTCTACTTGCATCGTACCTCTGGGGCGTGCCAGAGTCAGGTTCGATCTTGTTAGAACCTCATCGCTCACCGTCCCACCTCTCAGGGGGTCTCTCCGCCATGCCCGAACCATCCACACAGCCCGCACCCGCACCCGCACCCGCACCCGCACGGCAGGCACCGGCGGCATCGACCCCACCACCCCTGCTGCCGCCCCTGCTGCCGCTCGCCGTCATCCTGCTGGCGGTCTTCGTCGTCCCCATGTCCATCTCGGGCACCGCCGTCGCGCTGCCCGGCATCGGCGCCGACACCCATGCCGGCCAGGCCCCGTTGCAGTGGGTGGTGAACGCCTTCAACGTCGCCTTCGCCTGCTTCACCCTCGTCTGGGGCTCGATCGCCGACATCGTCGGCCGGGCCAGGGCGTTCACGGCCGGCGCCGCCGTCTACGCCGTCGCCTCGCTTGCCAGCGCCCTCGCCCCCGGCGCGCTCCTGCTGGACGCGGCCCGCGCCCTCGCCGGCATCGGCGGCGCCGCGATCTTCTCCTGCGGCGCCGCGATCCTGTCCACGGTGTACGAGGGCCCGCGGCGCGCCAAGGCGTTCGCACTGTTCGGCACCGTCGCCGGCATGGGAGTCGCCATCGGGCCCTCGCTGTCCGGCGCGCTGCTCCAGGCGGTCAGCTGGCGCTGGGTGTTCGCCCTGCACGCGGTGGCGCTCGCGGTCGTACTGCTCGCCGTACCGGTCATCGCACGGGCGGTACCCGCGACACCGCGCACCGCCGCGACGATCGACGTCCCCGGCAGCGCCGTCTTCGTCACCGCCATGGTGCTGCTGACCACGGCGATCGTGCAGGGCTCGCAGTGGGGCTGGGGGAGCCCGGGCGTCCTCGGCCTCTTCGCCGGCGCCATCGCCGCGCTGCTCCTCTTCGCCGCCGTCGAGAAGCGCCGCGCCCACCCCCTCCTCGACCTGAGCCTGCTGCGCGACCGCCGGTTCGTCGCGCTCTGCCTGGTGCCCGTGGCCGGCTCGTTCGGCTTCGTCACGCTGCTCACCTACCTGCCGAGCTACCTCACCACCGTGACCGGACGCGGCACCGGCGCCGCAGGGCTGCTGATGGTGCTGCTCACCGCGCCGATGCTGGTGTTCCCGCTGCTCGCCGCCAAGCTGGTGACCCGCGGCGTCCCCGCCCTCGCCATCATCCACGTCAGCCTGGGCGCCCTCGTCGTCGGCGACGCCGCCCTCACCCTCTTCGGGCCCGACGTGTCCGTCGCCGTCGTGGCGATGCCGATGGTGGTCACCGGTGCGGGCATGGCCCTCGCCGCCGGACTGGTCGACGGGCAGGCCCTGGAACTGGTCGACCCCGCGAAGGCGGGCATGGCCGCCGGCTTCCTCAACACGCTGCGGCTCGGCAGCGAGGCGGTCGCGGTCGCCCTCTACGGATCCGTGTTCACCACCCTTACCGCCTCCCGCTCCGACGACTCCGCGTTCCACCTGATGCTGTGGGGGCTCGCGGCGGTCTGCCTGGCGCTGGGCCTGCTCATCTCCGCCCTGCTGACGCGACGCACCACCACGCCGGGCACGCCCGGCACGCCCGCCACGCCGGGCACGCCCGGCACGCCCGCCACGGCCTGACGGCCGGCACCCCTCACGCCGCCTCCCGCCACGCGCAGGCCCTCGCGGCGCGGCGCAGCTCCACCAGATCGGCGTAGGAGTGGGCGCTGTCGGACCAGTAGGGGTGCGAATACAGCAGCCGCAGCTCCCGCGCCAGCTCGCGCCGCAGCACCGTGGAACCGCCGCGCCCCCGCTGCGCCAGCGCCTCGTAGACCCTGATCACTCGGGTCTGTGTGGTCAGAAGATCGTCGGGAAAGTCGATGCGCGCCATACCCAAATTAGGCCACCTGTTCGATTTCCCCTGCAACCCAAACCTCCCTCCGGCGCACCAGCACATACGTACGAGCCCTCCCCCGGGCTCCCGGCCCGCCCCGCCCCTCACAGCCCGGCCAGCGCGAGGATCCGCTCCATCTGCGCGCGCGGCAGGTCGGGATGACCGGCGGCGGCGCGCGCGACCCTTTCCGACGGATCGGCCGGTAGCCGCGTCAGGTCGCAGCTCCCGCATCCTCGGGTCGGGATCGGTGGCCGGCCGCCACCGGATCCCCCTCTCCGGACGGCGGCCCCGGTCGAGGCGTCCAGATCCGGGAGATCGGTGAGCCAGACCAGCGGCGGCACGTCCGACAGGATCCGCGCGTGGATCGCGGCGCGGGTCGACTCGGGGGTGTCCTGACGGGCGAAGACGCGGACCGCGACCGGCGAGGGCGTCGCGCAGCGACGACGGGAGGTCGGGCCGCTCGGCGAGCTGCCCGCGCACTTCCTCGTCCGGGTCCTCGGCCAGCCAACGGGCCGTGTCGGCATCCAGCGCGCAGTGGCGCACCGCCCCGGCGCGCGTGACCGGGTCCGCCGGCAACGCCGGGAGCAGGTCGGCAGGCGGTACGGGACGGGGCAGCCGTGCGTAGTACCTCGCGCAGGCGCTCGCCCGGCAGGAGCCGCCGCACCGGTTCGGGGGCCGGCGTCCACCACCGCGCGAGCGCCGCCCGTACCTTCGGGTCCGTCGCCCGCGGTCAGGTCGCCGCGCTTGGCGACGCTGCCACGGCCCTAGCGGTAGGCGAAAGGGCGGCGGACGAGCTCGGGCGGCAGCGCGGGGTTCGCGGCGAGCGCATCCACCACCGCGTGGAGGTGGACCGGCGGCGGTATGACGTCCGTCAAGGCGAGCGACCCTTCGGGCGCGGCGAGTTGACCGCCGAGCCTCTCATGCGCGGCCCTCCCGCCGGCGCCCGGCGGACACACCACCACCCACCAGACCCCCGACCTCGTCGGATGGGGCGGCTGGGACACCACCATCACCAACATCTTCTGAACACGCGAGACATGAACCGCGTACGGCGTTCCGCACCACGGTGCGCGGAGCGCCGTACGGACGGCCTGGCAGAGGGTCAGGCGAGGCCCAGGGTTGTGGCGTGTGTGGTCAGGCCCGTGGTTGTGGTGCCGGCCCAGGCTATGTAGCCGTCGGGGCGGATGAGGAAGATGCCTTGGCCGTAGGCCTCGTACGGGGGGATGCGGAGGGTGCGGACCGTGGCGGGGGTGGCGAGGGTCGGCAGGGGGGTGTCGGTGCCGACCGTGAGGAGGGTCCAGTGCGGGCCGCGGAAGGCGTCGAAGAGGCGGCGGCCGGCGTGGGCGCCGTCCGGGGCGCGGTCGCCGGCGTGGAGTGCGTCCTGCGGCAGCCCCTCCCGGGTCTCCACGGTGAGCGAGGAGCTGCGGTAGCCCAGGCCGAGCTGGTGGGTGGCCGCGCCGCGGCGGACCTCGCCGCGGTGCACCCGCGTGGTCAGCCCCAGCATCGCGGCGGCGTTGGGCAGGCGCTCCTCCTCGTAGGTGTCGAGGAGGGACGGGTCGGCCCCGCCGCGCAGGACCGCGCCCAGCTTCCAGCCCAGGTTGTACGCGTCCTGGACGCTGGTGTTGAGGCCCTGGCCGCCCGCCGGGGAGTGGATGTGCGCGGCGTCGCCCGCGAGGAAGACGCGGCCCTCGCGGAACCGGTCGGCCAGCGCCGCACGCGGCCGGAAGTCCGAGGCCCAGCGCACCTCGGTGACGGCCTCGGGGGAGAGGTGCGTACGGGCGGCGACGACCCTGCGGATGCCGTCGAGGGTGAGGTCGGCGTCCGTGCCCTCCGGGAACTGGGCCGCTACCTGGAAGTCCTCCGTCCCGGCCAGCGGGAAGACCGCGAGGAAGCCCTCCGTGCCGGTGGGCGGGAACATGTGGATGACGTCGCGGTCGAGTCCGGTGATGCGTACGTCCGCCACCAGCATCGGGTTCGGGTCCACGCTCTCGCCGGTCATGCCGATGCCGAGCGCGCGCCGCACCGTGGAGCGGCCGCCGTCGCCGGCGACGGCGTAGCGGGCCCGCACCGGCGCGCCCGTCGCGAAGGAGGCGCTCACCCCGTCCGGGTCCTGCGCGATGCCCACCAGTTCCCGCCCGAACACGACCTCGCCGCCGAGCTCCTCCAGCCGCGCGCGGAGGATCTCCTGCGTGCGCCACTGCGGCAGCATCCACGGCTCGTTGTACGGGGCCGCCTCCGTCGCCTCGGTCGCGTCGGACATCCGCCGCTCGCCCTTGCGCTGCCCGTCCTGCCAGATCACCCCGATCGGGTAAGGACCGGCCGACGCGCGGACCGCGTCGAGCACGCCGAGGTCGTCGAAGATCTCCAGGGTGCGGGGCTGCAGCCCCTTGCCGCGCGAGCCGGGGAAGAGCCGGTCGGCGCGCTCCACGACGAGGGCGCGCACCCCGCGCCGGGTGAGGTCGATGGCGAGGGCGAGCCCGGTGGGGCCGGCCCCGACGATGAGGACGTCCGTCATGTCTGCCGCGTCCTTAACGTTGTTAAGTTCCATGGGTCGGAGCTTGCACTTAACGGCGTTAAACTGTCAAGCGTGGCTACCCGGAGATCCCCCAAGCTGGACAAGAAGCAGGTCGTCGAGACCGCCCTGAGGCTCCTCAACGAGGTCGGTCTCGACGGGCTCACGCTCCGGGCGATCGCCAAGGAGCTGAACGTCCAGGCCCCCGCCCTGTACTGGCACTTCAAGAACAAGCAGGCCCTGCTCGACGAGATGGCGACGGAGATGTACCGGCGCATGGCCGCGGGCGCGGAACTCCCTGCGGGCGCCACCTGGCAGGAGCGGCTCCTGTCGGCGCAGCGGGACCTGCGCCGGACCCTGCTCGGCTACCGGGACGGCGCGAAGGTGTTCAGCGGCTCCCGCTTCACCGGCACCGAACACGCGGCGGCGCTGGAGACCACCCTGCGGGCCTGCGTCGAGGCCGGGTTCGAGCTCTCGCAGGCCGTACGCGCCCTGTCCACGGCCTTCCTCTTCACCCTCGGCCACGTCACCGAGGAACAGGGCGTCCAGCCGCTCCCGGGCGAGCGCCGCGAGGGCTTCGACGTCGAGGAACGCGCCGCCCGCATGGCCGACTTCCCCCTCGCGGCGGCCGCGGGCGCCGACCTCTTCCAGGGCTTCGAGGAAGGCTTCGAGGAAGGGGTGCGCCTGGTGATCGCCGGGATCGAGGCGCGGTACGGGGTCTGAGCCCGAGCCCGGGTCTGAGCCCGGGTCTGAGCCCGGGCCCAGGCCCCGCCGCGGCCACCTCAGTGCTTCGTGCTGCTGAAGCCCACCTCGTAGCCGTCCACCGAGACGACGCGCTGGCCCTGGCGCTGCGCGGTCTCCTCGCGGATGCGGGCGGCGGCCTCCTCGCTCGCCCGCATCGTCGCCTCGTCCTCCCACAGCGTCAGCGTCACGGCCTTCCCCGTGGCCCTGTCGACGAGGTAGTAGACCCCGAGGTATCCCGCGACCTCCTCCACCTGCTTGACGATCTCCTCCGAATGCACGGACAGGTCTCCCTCCGGAGGAACCGGTGACCCCTGGTACGTGCTCAGCCTCGCGAACATCGCCGAAACCCTTCCTGGAAACCCCTTCCCAGGCCAGCGTGCGACCGCCGACGGCATGCCGCACGCTGGGAGGGGAGGCGACCGAGGTGCCGTACATAGCCGTAACCGCCCTGAGCCACGTCGGGCTGGTGCGCGAGCACAACGAGGACAGTCTCGCCGTCGGTCCCTGGACGCTGTGCGGAACCGCCACCGACAACCCGCAGACCCTCATCTTCCCGCGCGGCAGACCGCTCGTGGTCGCCGTGGCCGACGGACTCGGCGGGCAGCCGGCCGGGGAAGTGGCCAGCGAACTCGTCGTCCGCCGGCTCTCCGCGCTCGGACACGCCCTCGACGGCGAGGAGGCCCTGCGCGAAGCGCTCGAAGCCGGCAACCGCGCCGTGTACGCGGCCGCCGAGGGCAGGCCCGACCTCACGGCCATGGGCACCACTGTCGCCGGGGTCCTCGTCCTCGCGGAATCCCTGCTGGCGTTCAACGTGGGCGACAGCAGGGTGTTCGAGGTGGACCCCGAGGGCGGCCTGCGCCAGGTCAGCGTGGACGACAGCCCGCCGCTGCCCCCGGGACGGCGCACCACCTCCGTCGTCACCCAGACCCTCGGCGGCAGCCGCGCCCCCAGCCCCGTCGTACCGCACCTGGCCGCCTTCCCGACGGCCGGCGCGGACCGCTACCTGGTGTGCAGCGACGGCCTGACCGACCCGGTGCCCGAGGACGTGATCGGGAGCGTGCTGCGCACCGCCGACGACGGCCGGGCCGCCTTCGAACTGTGGAAGGCGGCCATCGAGGCCGGCGGCCCCGACAACATCACCCTCGCGCTCGTGCGCATCGGGGACGACGACACCGTCGTGCCGGGGTGAAAGCGGAGTGAAACCGGGGTGAAACCGGGGGGAGGGTGAAATGCGCTCCGTAGTGTCCCGTGCCACTCTGTTCACACGCCGGGGCCCGGGGGCCCGGGAAGGTGACAGCCGCGACGAACGGAGCGCGCTGTGGGACATTCGAAACCTCCGCCGCGGCGCCGCGCGGCCGCCGGTGCCTTCGCCGCCCTGCTGCTGGTGGCGCTCGCCTGCGGTACGGGGGCCCGCGCGGCCCCCTCGCCCTCGCCGCCGCCCCCGCCCTCCCGGCTCGACCCGCGCATCACGGAGATCATGCGCAAGCCCGAGTACCGCCACGCCCAGTGGGGCCTGCTCCAGACCGAACCGGGCGCCGACGGCCGGGTGCTGCACGGCCTCTTCCCCGGGCAGTTCTTCATCCCCGGCTCCACCGCGAAGCTGTTCCCCGTATCCGGAACCTGGCAGACCCTCGGCGCCGACCACCGCTTCGTGACCCCCCTCTACGAGGTCGGCAAGCGCAGCGGGGAAACGCTGGTCGGCGACCTCGACCTCGTCGCCCAGGGCGACCTCACCCTGGGCGGCCGGACGCGCCCCGACGGCACCGTCGCGTACACCGACCTCGACCACACCTACGCCAACGACTTCCCCGGGGCCACCCTCACCCCCGAGAACCCCCTGGCCGGCATCGACCAACTCGCCCGCCAGGTACGGGACTCCGGCATCACCGGCGTCGACGGCGACGTCATCGTCGACAGCCGGCTCTTCGCCCCCGACCCCGTCCTCGACCCCACCCCGACCCCCCTGATCATCAACGACAACCTCATCGACCTGCTGACCACGCCCGGGGACCGGGCGGGCGCCGCCGCCCGGCTGGACTGGCGGCCCAAGGTCGCGCCGTACGAGGTCACCTCCACGGTGAAGACCGTCGCGGCCGGCGGGCCCACCAACGTCACCGTGACCGCCACCGACGGCGGCACCCGCATCCGGCTGTCCGGCACGATCGCCGCCGGCGCCGCGCCGCTGCTGCGCACCTCGCCCGTCACGGACCCGGCCGCCTTCGGCCGGACCGCGCTCATCGAGGCGCTCGCCCGGGCCGGGGTGGAGGTCACCTCCCCTGCGACGGGACCCAACCCGGCCGCCCGGCTGCCGCGCGACTACGACGGGCGGCCGCGGGTGGCCGCGTACACCTCACCGCCGTACGAGCAGTACGCCAAGCTGATCCTCAAGGTCAGCCACAACCTGGGCGCCAACCTGGACATCTGCCTGCTGGCCGTCACCACCGGCAGCCACCAGTGCGCCGACGGGTTCCCGGTGCTCGCCGGCTTCCTGGACCGGGCCGGCGTCGACCGCCGGCAGGTCGAGCTCATGGACGGCCGGGGCGGCAACCCCGCCGACCGGGCCACGCCCCGGGCGGTGGTGCGGATGCTGGCGTACTGGCAGGGCACGCCGGACGCGAGGCGCTTCCGGGAGGCCCTGCCCATCCTCGGCGTCGACGGTCTGCTCGCCGAGAACTGCCGTGACTGCCCGGCGCGCGGGAAGGTGTTCGCGAAGACCGGCGCGGCCGTCGGCGGGGACGCCCTCAACGACCGGTTCTCCGTCGGGGCCATCACCATCGCCGGCTACCTCGACAAGGGCGGCGGCCGCTTCGACCCCTTCTACGCGGGCGTCACCGGCGCGTCCACGCAGAACACCGACCCCGCCGGGATCCTGGCCATCGCGAACGACCTCGCCCTCATCGCCGCCCACCTCCAGGAGTCGCCCCCCTGACCGGGCCGCGGTCGCGGTCGCCGGCCTGGTCCTCCGAAAGGCAGGCCCTAGGGTGAGGGCATGGATCTCCGGGAACAGCTCGTCGACGACCCCCACTCCGCGTACGCGCGGCTGCGCGAGGCCGCGCCGGTGCGGCGGATCGAGGGCACCGACGGCCGGCCGGCCTGGCTCGTCACGCGCTACGACGACGTCCGCGCGGCCCTCGCCGACCCCAGGCTCTCGCTGGACAAGAGGAACGCGGCCGAGGGCGGCTACCGGGGGCTGTCCCTGCCGCCGGCCCTCGACGCCAACCTGCTCAACATGGACCCCCCGGACCACACCCGCATCCGCGGTTTCGTCACCCGCGCCTTCACCGCCCGCCGCGTCGAGCACCTGCGCACCCCGATGCGCGAGAGCGCCGACCGGCTCCTCGACGCCCTGGGCCCGCACGGAACCACCGACCTGATCGCCTCCTACGCCGCACCGCTGCCGATCATCGTCATCTGCGACCTGCTCGGCGTCCCCGAGGAGCACCGCCGGGACTTCCGCGTCTGGACCGACGCCCTGATCGCCCCGGACCCGGCCCGCCCGGGGGCCGCGAAGGAAGCGGTCGCGGCCATGCTCCGCTTCTTCCTCGAACTCGTCGCGCACAAGCGCGAGCGGCCCGGCGCCGACCTGCTCTCCGACCTGATCGCGGTGCGCGACTCGGACGGCGACCGCCTCACCGAGGACGAGCTGCTCTCCCTCGCCTTCCTCATCCTCGTCGCCGGGTACGAGAACACGGTGCAGCTCATCGGCAACGCGGTCCTGGCGCTGCTGCGCCACCCGTACCAGCTCGCCGTGGTCAGGAAGGACCCGTCCCGGCTCCGCGCCGCCGTCGAGGAGGCCGCCCGCTACGAGGGGCCCGCCCTCCTCGCCATCCGGCGCTTCGCCACCGAGGACGTCACCCTGTCGGGCGTCACCGTCCCCGCCGGCGAGACGGTCCTGCTGTCCCTCGCCGCGGCCAACCGCGACCCGGACCGCTTCTCCGGCCCGGACCTCTTCGACGTCTTCCGCGATACGGCCGGCCACCTCGCGCTCGGCCACGGCATCCACTACTGCCTGGGCGCGCCGCTGGCCCGGGCCGAGACCGAGATCGCGCTGGCCGCGCTCCTCGACCGCTTCGGCGCGCTCGCCCTCGCGGAACCGGAGGCGGGCCCGCGCTGGCGCCCGTCGCTGCGGGCCCGCGGGCTGCTGGAGCTGCGGGTGCGCTACGGGACCGGGGGCGCGTCCCACTGAGCAGGGCGGGCGCGTGCGCGAGGGCCGCGCGGCAATCGGGTGGCCCCGGGCCGTGTCGGTCGTCCGGCGTCGGCCCGGTTCGCCATGCTGGGCCGGGAGCCCATCCCGGCGACGAAGGAGCACGGCATGCCGGACCCGGTCGGACGATTCCTGGCGGCCCTGGACCCGGAGCACAGGGAAGCCGTGGGCGCCGAGCCGCGCGCGGAGCAGGAGCGGCTCGCGGCGGCCTGGGAGCGGGAGCTGGCGTCGGACGCCGAGCTCGACACCCTGGACGAACTGTCCCCGCCGGCGGCGGAGGCCGAAGCGGCCCGCCGCGTCATGGACGCCGAGTCCGCGTAGGCGACGCCGGTTCGGCCGCAGGCGCCGGTTCCGGTTCCGGTTCCGGTTCCGTTTCCGGTTCCGGTTCCGCCGCGGTCACCGGCACCGCGAGGCGGTCCCGGACCAGTCGGCCCTGACCCCAGCACGTCGCCGCCAGGAGCACGCCCATGGCCAGCCAGGCCGGCGGTCCCGCGACGACGGCGGCCGTGGCGGCGAGCGGGCCCCCGCTGCGCTGCGCGGACTGGGCGAGCCCGTGGACGCCGAGGTACGCCCCCTGTGCCTCGCCGGGCGCGAGGGCGACCGACAACTCCCACGAGACGACGGCGTGCAGCATCTCGGCGAGGGTCAGCGTGACCGCGGCGAGGGCCAGCGCCGTGACGGCGGCCCAGGGCCCGCCCGCCGCCGAGGCGGCCAGCGCCAGCGTGCTGACCAGGAAGGTCCCGGCGAGCGGGCGCAGCAGGTTCCGGGCGGCCGCGGTCGTGGCGCCGAGGCGTGCCAGCGGCACCTGGCAGAAGACGACCAGGCCGCTGTTGAGGACCATCAGCAGCGGCGCGAGCCCCTCGGGCGCCGCCGTGGCGTGGACGATCCAGAGCGGGATGCCGACGCGGAAGACCGAGTCGTGCAGCGAGAGGACCGTGTCGCTCGCCGTGTACAGGAGGTACGTCCGGTCGCGCCACGGACTCGTCGGCGCGGCCGGGACCACCCCGTCCGAGGAGGCGACGACCCGGGACGGCGCGGGCGGCTCGCCGCAGCGCAGGGTGAGCGCGGCCACGGCGAGGTAGGACAGCGCGTCGCCGAGGAGCAGCGAGCGGTAGGCGGCGGCGGTGCCGACGGCCAGGGCCGCGGCGGCGGCGAGCCCGCCGAGCGAGAAGCCGATGTTGGAGACGGTCCGGTTGACGGCCTGGTAGCGCACCCGGTCGGGGCCGGTGACCCGGGTCGCGTAGAGCTTGGTGACGACGCTGGCCCCGCGGTCGCCGAGGCTGCCGACGGCGGAGTAGAGCAGCAGCAGCCCGTACGCGTCGGTGGTGAAGAGCGCCAGCGCGCCGAGCGCGCGGAGGAGTTGGAGGGCGACGAGCAGCCGGGTCAGCGGTACCCGGTCGGCGATGCGCCCGGCGAGCGGCGAGCCGGCGACGCCGACGGCGCCGGAGAGGGAGATCAGCAGGCCGACCTCGGCGATGCCGAGCCCCGAGACGGTCGTGAAGTAGAGGGCCGCGGCGCCCGCCCACAGGCCGGTGCCGGTCTTGTCGACGAGCGCGATCCACAGCATGCGGCGGCCGTCGGGGCCGCCGGGTATGCGGGCGGTGCTGGCGGTGCGGGCAGTGCTGGCGGTGCGGGCGCGCGGTGCGCTGCCCGATTTTCGTGATCCCGGGTTACCCACGTCTCTCACGTATCCCCCTTGACGCGATTTATGTATCAGTACAGAATGTGCATCGTGGCAACACAATATGCGTTTCAGGGGACGTCCGCCAGAGAGATCGCCGCGTCCGTCGAACGGGCCGTCGCCGAGGGCGGGCTCGGGCCGGGGGCCGCCCTGCCCCCCGTCCGACGGCTCGCCGAGGAGCTGGGCGTGAGCCCGGGCACCGTCGCGACCGCGTACAAGGAGCTGCGCGGGCGCGGCATCGTGGTCACCCGCGGCCGCGGCGGCACCGTGGTCGCGCCCACCCCCGCCGTAGGCTCGCGCCGGCCGCCGAAGGTCCCCGCGGGCATCCGGGACCTCGCGGGCGGCCATCCCGACCCGGCGTTCCTGCCGGTGCTCACGCCCCCCGCCGAGGTCCCCCCGGCCCGCGGATCGCACCGAGGGAACCCGCGGCTGCCGGCCCTGGAGGAGCTCTCCCGCGCGTGGTTCGCCCGCGACGGGGTGCCGGCCGCCCACGTGTCCTTCGCCCACGGCGCCCTGGACTGCGTCGCACGGCTGCTGTCGGTCGAACTGCGGCCCGGCGACGCCGTCGCCGTCGAGGATCCCGGCTTCCACCACCTCCTCGACCTGGTCCCCGCGCTCGGGCTGCGGATGCTGCCGGTGGCCGTGGACGACGAGGGGATGCGCCCCGGAGAACTGGGCCGCGCACTGCGCGCCGGCGCGCGGGCCGTGCTGTGCAGCCCCCGCGCGCAGAGCCCGCGCGGCGCCCGCTTCACCGCCGGGCGCCGGGCCGAACTCCTCGCCGTGCTGGCCGGATTCCCCGAGGTGCTGGTCGTGGAGGACGACCACAACGCCGACATCGCGGGCGTCCCGCTGCACTCGCTGACCACCGGAGCCCTGCCGCGCTGGGCCCAGGTCCGTACGGCCTCCAAGCACCTGGGCATCGACCTGCGCTGGGCGGCGCTCGCCTGCGACGCCACCACCCTGGCCCGGCACGACGGGCGGATGCTGCTGACCTCCGGCTGGGTCAGCCACGTCCTTCAGGAGACCGCGGCCGGGCTGCTCGCCGACCCCGCGACCCATGCCCTCGTCGCCGAGGGCAGCGCGGCCTACGCGCGCCGGCGCGTCGCGCTGACCGGCGCGCTGGGGCGGCACGGGATCACCGCGTACGGCGAGAGCGGCCTGAACGTGTGGGTGCCGGTGCGCGACGAGTCGGCGGTGGTCAACGGGCTGCGCACGTACGGCTGGTGGGTGGCGGCGGGCACCCGCTTCCGCATCGAGGGCCCCCCGGCGGTCCGGATCACCAGCGCCACGCTGGACGAGGCGGACGCGCCGCGCCTCGCGGCCGACTTCGCGGCGGTCCTGGGCGAGTCCGAGGCCACCTACGGCGGCTGACGCCCCGCCGGCCGCCCCGCTCCGGCAGCGCGCGCGGGCACGTGATCGTGTGGCCCCGGCGGGCCAGGGCGGGCGGTTGCCCTGTCGCGGCATCCCCGCCGCTGCCGGGTCGGTTCAGGGACGGACGGCGCGGACGTGGGCGGCGGAGAGGTGGAGTTCGTGGGGCAGGCAGCAGTCGGAGGAGAGGGTCGCCACCAGGGTTCCGCAGACGCACACCTGGTTCATGCCACCGTCCGGGCTGGCCCCGCAGCACGCGGCGCACGCGTCCTCAAGCTCAAGGTTCCGTGCGTCCTCGGGGTTGATGACGATGTTGCCGCGCGGGCCGTCGGACACCAAGTGCTGACCGTGCACGTTGAGAGACGCTCCGCGGCGCGGCATGACCGGCCCGGGCACGTCGGAGACGACCAGCGGCCCGCCGTACGGTTCCGTCTCGATCGCGAAGCGGCCCGCCGGTACGGTCGGCGGCCACGGGCCCGGCTCCTCGACGTCCCAGAACGGGTGGTCAGGGGCCTCGGGAACGGCGGGCAGCCGGGTGAGCGGAGCCGTCAGGGCGGTGGCGCACACCGTGCACACGAAGACCACCGCTTCGGCCCCGGCAGCCCCCTCGCCACGGTCAGCCGTTCGCGCCCGTCCCGGCTCGCCGTCCCCCGGCGTGAGCTGATGCATGTGCTGACCGTACGCGCCGCGCTGCCGGTGGGTCACCCTCCCCCCCGTCCGGCGCGGAGGCGGACGCGTCGGTCGCCTCCGTCGGGGCCGTCGCGATGACGTCTGCGGCCGCCGGCCCGGCGGGGCCCTCGCGGAGCGGGCAGGTCAGGGCAGGGCCAGCACCGTGTCGATCGCCGGGCGGATCTCCTCGTCGTCGAGGAACGCCCGGTAGTCGCGGTGCCGCGACAGCAGCCGGTCCGCGTCCCGCAGGGCCGCCAGCGTCGCGCGCACGGCCGGGGCGGGGCGCCGCCCGTGGCCGGTGAGCGCGGCGAGGGCCGTGCGGAACTCCCCGTACCGATCGCGGCCCGCCGCGAACGCCAGCACCACGGCCTCCGCCCGCCCCGCCTCCATCGGCGGCGGCTGCCACGCCGGCGGGTACGGCGCCTCCTCCCCCGGGAGCTGCGGGTCCTCGCCCCAGGCCTGGAGCACCTCGCGGAGTTCTTCGACCAGCCAGCCCCTGCGGGCGACCTCGTCGCGCAGGGCCTCCCGTACCCCGGGCAGCAGCAGCGCGGCGTGCGCGCGCAGCGGCCGGAGCACGTCCACGACGTCCGGCCGCCGCGGGTCACCGGGGAAGCCGCCCCGGCCCCGCATGTCCCGGTACGGCGCGACGAGCCGCTCGACGAGGCCCGGCAGGGCGCGCGGGTCCCCGATCCGGGTCAGTGCCCAGCACGCGAGGTCGCCGACGGTGCCGTCGACGAACCGCGACTCGCCCGGGTCGTCGAGGAGGGCGGCGAGCCGGTCGGCGTACGGCGCCGCCCGCCGGCCGAGCACCGCCACCAGGTGCACCGCCTTGAAGCGCACCTCGTCATCGGGATCGGCCAGCATCCCGGCCGCGAACGGCAGCAGCGGGGCGGCCGCCCCCGGCCGGTCCACCAGCAGCCGCCACGCCTCGTCCAGCGCGCACCGCCGCAGCTCCGCGTCCCACGTACGGTCCCCGGTCCCGGCCGCGGCGAGCCCGGCCACGAACGAGGCCGCCACCGCCGGGTCGTGCTCCAGCAGGCGGACGATCCGGTCCGTGACGCCCTCGCGGTCGTACGGGTACTCGCGGTCCAGGGCGTACCAGGGGAGCGCGTCGATCTCCGGGGCGAGCGTGGGGTCGGTCAGCAGCTCCAGCAGCATCGGGACGGCCCGGGGCGGCGCCTGCGGGTCCAGGGGTGCGGTGGCGATCACGGCCGCCACCCGCAGCAGCCGGTCCTCGCCGCCGAGGACGCCGTCCAGCACCGCCCGTACCTCCGCGACCAGCCCTCCCGCCGGATCCTCCGCCGCCGCGGCCTCGCCCAGCGCCGGCAGCAGCGTCAGCCGGACCGAGCGGTCCTCCTCCGCGTGCCAACGCTCCAGCAGGTCGGCGGTCCGGTCGGCGATCAGCCGCAGCGCGGCCCGCCGGGTCGCCGGGTCCCCGTCACCGAGCAGCCCCCGCAGGCGCGGCCACTGCCGCTGCCAGGCCGCGGGCCACCCGGGGTCCCCTTCCCCGGCCGCGCCGTCCCCGGCGAGCTGCGCCAGCAGGTCGACCAGGTCGGGCCGCGCGACCGTGTCCGGGTCCAGGGCCAGTTCCACCATGAACGGCAGCGCGGCCGTACTCGCGTTGGTGACCCCCTCGGCGGCAACGAGCAGGTCCCTCAGATCGATGTACGCCCGGTCCACGGCCTCCCGCCGCGTGGTGGCGTCCGCGCGCCCGATCCTGCGCAGCATCTTCGGCACCTCGGCGCCCGACCGCTCCCGGTCGGCCACCTCCAGCCCCCGCCAGTCCACCGCGTCCAGCCCGTCCAGCACGCCCCGCCCCCGTCCCGGCCGCGAACCCCCCGCGGCGCCCGTGGCATCCTGCCACCGGAACAAGGCCCGCGGCCCGCCGGTTTCCCGGAGAGCGCCGCGGGAAGCGCCACGCCGTCTCTGACCTGATCCTTACCCACCATCCGGGCTGGCTCAGGCGGTCCACACCTGGTTCACTGGGTCGGTTCGGTGCTACCTGCGGGCCTGCAAGATCAGTACCTGTGCCAGGTGGGGAGAGACCTCCGCAGCGCCAGCCCCAAGGGCTGCAAGAGTGACAGACTCATCGGGCTCGGTCCGCAGCTGGCGCCCCGAACGCCCGGGGCCAATGGGTTGGTACGACTGGCGAGACCGCCGCGGATCAAAGGTGTCGACGCTCATGAGCATCTCAGTCAACACGCCGGCCGCCACCACGATGCGGTCTGCCTGGACGATATTCAGCGCCCCGGCAAACCGCAGCAGGCCAGCGAGCTGCTGAGGCAGCGCATCGGGATCCAGGATCGCGCCGCAGCTGTCTCGGGGCAACGTAGCCCGGATAGAGAGCTGCCCCGTCTTGTACAGGCGGCATTCCGCTGTCTCGCCCTCCTGGGGCGTGTTCCATGACCGTGTCCGACTGGCCGGAATACTGACGCCCACGTATCCATCAGACCTGATGGGGTTCAGTGCGACATCGCTCCCGATCATCCGAGTAGCTCGGATTCGTTCCATCAGCGACGCACCCAGTTGATCTAGCTCGCGCGCCGAGTATCCAGGGAAATCCAGCGGAAGGACGTGCAGTTCCAGCGGGGGATCTCGGTGGCTGACAGCCTGGGAGGCCCTATCGTCCGAGGACCAGTGAAGGGCCGGTTGCTGCACGATCTTGGCGAAGGCCAACGGTGACGCGGCTGACTCCAGTTCCCTTACCTTCTGTACGATCTTGATCGTCAGGTCTTCCGAGGTGTGGAACGTGTCGCGGAACCTTCCGGTGGCGTAGGCCTCCAAGATCCGCACAAAGTTGTGCTGATTCGGCTCGAACTCCACGCCTTCTTTGCGGTAGACGAAACTGGGTTTGCCTGCTGCTTGGGCAGCTACCCATTCGTCGTGCGTAGCCGACTGCCCTGTCTCTGGGAAGACGTGGCCGTAGAACGGACCAAGGAGGAAGAGGCATACATCCGCGGATTCCAGAGCACTCAGACACGCCTCACGACTTGGCACGGGCTGAGCCGAAAAGTCCTCGAATCGCACTGGAGTATGACCAAGTGCGGTAATCAACGGACTGAGGGCGTCTCGCTCTTTCACAAGACCTTTGCGGGCGCTGCTGATGAAGATCTTCACGCTACGGTGTCTCCACTGCTGCGGTTCGCCTTCACGGCGAAGCGGTTGGCTCGTGTGTCCAGTGTGCCGATCCTGGGGAGGAGGTGTTTCATGCCTGACGCTTCAGACGAGGCAACACGCGCCTACTGGAAAGAGCAACGAGAGCAGCTACGACAGTGCGAAACCCAACGCTCCACGCTGACGAACCTCCTCATCGTCGTTACAGCTGCGTTGAGCGCTCTGATCGTGCAGCAGAAATTCACGCTCAATGTCGTACCCCTATGCATCTTCGTCGTACTGACGGGTGCGTACGGAGCTGTCGCTGTATCTAAGTACTACGAACGATCCTCCTACCACCTCTCTCAGGCGAGGGCGTTGACCGCAGATCTGGTGGCGCGAGGAGTCCTGGGGTCGAAAGAGGGGCTCGTGCAGGCGCGTGTTGAGCACAACAACAGGTTCCCCCGCCTGCACCGCATTCGGCTGCACCGGCTATGGGTGATGCTGCACCTCGCAATTGCGCTCTACGGCGTGGCACTCCTCTGCGTATGTGTGCTTGTGGCTTGACGGCAGAGACTCGCAGGCAGTGTGGTGCCAGGCTCACCGGCAGACGAGTATCCCGCCCAGACAGGTGACGCGAAAGACGCCCTCTGCCTCAATGGCCTTGTTGACCCGCTCCCGCGCCCGCTCGATCGTCTCCCGGAACGGGACGCCCATCTTGTCCGCCCAGGCTTCGTACGAGGCCAAGTGCGCGACGACTGGTTCAGCGTCGGTCACCTCGATCACTCCTGGCAGGGGGATCGTACGGATCTCGCTGAAGACCGTGCCGAGGATCGCGGGCGCATCCTCCAAGGTGAAGCGAGCAGAGAGCTGCACTCGGGCCGGGCCCTCCTGGATGCCCAGCACATCGCCCGCGGCCTGGCGCCAAAGGTGCTCCAGTTCCAGCTTGTCGGTCCTGCTGTTGGTGGAGACGATCGCGATTCCGCCGGGCGCCAGTACACGGCCCAGCTCCCGCACGGCCTGGGCCTGGTCCTCGACGTGGTACAGCATGTGGAGCGCAAGGACCGCACCAAGGACTCCATCGTTGATGGGGAGCTGTTGGACATCCGCCACGAGAGCCCCCGGAATGGCACCGAGGATGCCGTGCGACACGTCCATGGGAAGCACCACCAGGTCGGGACGGTCCTCCCGCACCCGGGCGACGAACTTCCCGTTTCCGCACCCCACGTCCGCGACCGCACCGCGTACGCCGGCCAGTTCGTTCACAACGATGCCCGGCAGGTCGTGGCTGGGGGTCTGCCACTGGTAGAGGGATTGGCGGGCGGCCAGGTGCTGACCCGTGCCGTACGCCTTGGTGGAAAGGAGGCTGCGGTCGGTGACCAAATGATCAGGCGTGGGTTGGACGGTCATCGGGGCTCCGTGGGGTTGCTGGCGAGAGCGGGCCGGACGGTCACCTCGTGGATGTGCGCGCGGAGATCGACTGCCGACTGTGCGCCACGGTACGGCTCGCTTCCGAGGAGCGCGGCCAGATTGCGGAGCCTGATGGTGATGCTCGCCGTGAACACCTCGGCGGTGAACACCTCCGAGAGCTTCGCACCGGCTCTCTCCACCTGGCCGCTCGCAAGATAGGCCGTGGCCAGGTCCAGGTGGGCGGCTTGTAGATCGCCGGGGGAGCGGTCGCCCTCTGGCCCGGCGTGGTACAGCTCCACGGCACGATTGGAAGCGCCTATGGCGTGCCGGGTCTGCTCGTCGCCCCCGACGGCCAACAGGGTGGTACCGGCGTAGGCCCACTGCTTGGCCTCGGGAAACGAGAAGACCCCGGGCAACTCGTCGGGTCCCGCAGCGCTCCGTGCCTCCTGTGCCAACGCGAGTACCCGCAGCGCGCTGCGATTGTCCCCTTCGGCCGCACGAGCTCGGGCCTCCAAGCTCAGCAGCCGGGCCTTGATCGTGCCTGCGCCGGGACCTCGACCCTCGCTATGCCCGGCCTGTGCAAGGTCTCCCGCCCGCCGGTAGTCCCCCGCCCAGTAAGCGGCCAGGGACTGGAACGACCGTGCCCATGCGCGTAACGGTGAGTGCTCCGAGATCTCCGCGCACTGCACCACGGTGCGGGCGTGAGTAGCCGCGCCGGAGCGGTCCCCCAGGTCCAGCGACACATGCGCCGCGAGACCGGATAACCACCCCGCGACCACGTAGAGGTGACGGGTCTGGCTGGGGTGCTGGCGGCCCTCCAGCAACCGGAACACCGCACCCCGAGCCGTGCGAATCTCCGGGATCAGGAGAGGCAGAGGCCGGCTGACGAAGTCCCGGGCGAGTCGTTCGACGTCAGCGTCGAACTGCTCCAGTACGAGCGCGTTGACGTTGGTCTCCGCCGCGTGGCGAGCCAGACGGGCTGACAGCTCCGTGTCGGCGGCCAGGGATCGGACATCATCAGACGGAGCCTCTTCGGCCGGCCTTTCATCCGGTGCGGCGGACCCCTTCGGGTACAGGCCCAGCTCCTCTTCCCTGGCGACCTGGAACACCGCGCACAACGCGGCCCTGTAATCACCGGAAGGCCATGTGATGGCTCCTCGCTCAAGGCGGGAGACCCAGTTCGCATCAAGCTCCGGATCGCGCCCGGTGGCTGCCTGGACCTGAGCGCACACGCGCTCCGCGACCTGGGTCTGAGTCCATCGCTGGGAGTTTCTGTGTCTGCGAAGAGCTTCGTTCGCCATCATCCCGCCGTCCGCTGGTCGAGCCGGGCGCCGAAATCGTAGCCGGAATCTGCCTTCTGAGTGCCTACAACGTGCCTAGTGGAATGCCCTGTTGGGGGTTTGGCCAGCGGAGTTGACTGGTCTCAGCCGCACGGAGAGGCGGCCTCCCCCCTCGCAGCGGGTCGCAGGGCCGTCCGCAACGTCACACCTGCGGCCCGCTGCGTCCCCGGAGTGCAGTGCCCGAACTAGACCGAGGAGAGGCGCAGTGTCCACCAAGAGCCGTTTTCGTCAGCGTCAGACCGTGCCCGGCTGGGTCAGCGAGGGCACCCGCATCCGCGACCCGCTGAACGGCCGCACCGGCATCGTCCAGTTCATCGGCGAATTCGAGGACCCCAAGTCCCGCGTCGTCATGCAGAACGCCGTCTTCGTCCGGCCGGAGGGCGGTGGGGTGGAGTGGGTCGTCGAGGACCCTTCCAGCCTGGAACGTGGCTGACCGCACGCGCCCCCTGGGGTTGGCGCCAGCAGCTCGCCGTCCTCCTGTACGTCGTCGCCTTCAGCGTCCTGGTGGTCACCCTGGCCGTAGCCGGAAGCCCCGGGAGCTGACTCACAGATTTCCCTCCGGGGCCCCGGCGGGATCCATCGAAATCAGGAAGGAGTACGGAATGAACGAGAACGCTCCCACCGAGCAGAACAGTGGCCTGCTGATCGGCGTTCGCCGCATCGCGGCGGCCCGCTCGCGTGCCGAGGAAGCCTCGGACAACACCGGCGGCAAGTCGGACATGAACGACACCTGATCGACCGAGGAGACCCACGGTGATTGATTCCGCATCGTGGGCCGCGCGTCTGGGCGGGGACACGTTCCTCGCCCAGACGTGCTTCCGGGCCCACAAAGTGATCCGCTCCAACAGCACCACGCCCCCCTCGCCACTGACCTGGGGCGACCTCAACGAGATCGTGGCCGCTCACCGGCTCGAACCGCCCCGGATGCGGCTCTCGCGTGCCGGGGAGGCTGTCCCGGCCACCGCGTACTCCATCCTCCGGACGAACCGTCGCGGGGTGTCCTGGTACCAGCCCCGGCCTGCCGACTTCCACGCCCGGCTCGCCGAGGGCGCGTCCCTCGTCATCGACGCGATCGACCAGATCCACCCGCCCGTCCGCGAAGCCGCGGCCGGCCTCGAACGGTTCTTCCGCACCCCCGTGCAGGTCAACGCGTACGCCTCGTGGACCGCCGAGGAAGGCTTCGGCACCCACTGGGACGACCACGACGTAGTGGTGCTCCAGCTCGAAGGCTCCAAGCGGTGGAAGATCTACGGCCCCACCCGGCAGGCCCCCGCCTGGCGCGACGTGGAAGCCCCTGAGGCCCCGACGGGCGACCCAGTCGCGGACATCGTGCTGACGCCCGGCGACCTGCTCTATCTGCCGCGCGGCTGGTGGCACGCCGTGAGCGCCGACCAGGGCACCGCATCCCTCCACCTCACCTTCGGACTCGCCACGCAGACCGGCGCCGAGTTCCTGGGCTGGCTGTGCGACGACCTGCGGGCCAACGTGACCGTCCGGGCGGACGTACCGCGTTTCGGCACCCCGGAGGATCGGGCGGACTACCTGGCTGCCGTACGGAAGGACGTGCTGGCCGCCCTGGACGACCCTGCGGTTCTCGATCGCTGGGAAAGGACCCTGGACGCGACGCACCCCGGGCGCCCGCGCCTGTCACTGCCCCACCTGACCGGCGTTCCTGCCGAACCCGGCATCGCTGTTCAGGCCACGGTGCCTCGTGCCAGGATCGACCAGGACGACCAGGCCGTGACCTTCGCCGGGGCAGGGAACGAGTGGACCTTCGCCCTCCCCGTCGCCCCGGTCCTCCGCCTCCTCGCCAGTGGATCACCGGCCACCCTGGCGGACCTCTCCGCCGAGTCGGATCTCACCCTCGTACAGGTGGCGGAAGTCGTCTCCGCTCTGGTTGCCGGTCAAGCCGCCGCCGTGGTCGGGGGCTCCTCGTGACCGCTTCCCTGGGACTGGGGACGTACCGGGTGCGCGCCGTCGAACAGGCGGCCCGCACCGCGTGCGCCGACGGGCTCGTGTGGATCGACACCGCCCCCAACTACGGCAGTGCCCACCAGGCGCTCGGCCCCGTCATCGCCGACCACCCACGCGCCATGGTGGCGACGAAGACAGGCTTCTTCACCCCGGATGAGGGCGCGGCTGCTCTTCGAGCCGGGCTCCTCACTACCGCCCAAGTCCGAGCCGGACACAGCCTCGACCCCGGCTTCGTCCGCTGGCAGACGGAAAGGTCCCTGGCCGCTCTCGGCCGGATCGACCTCGTGTTCGTCCACAACCCGGAGCACGCCGGCCTCAGCCCCACGGAGCTGCATCCGGCACTGCGTGATGTGTTCGCGGTGCTGGAGGAGTTCGCTGCTGCGGGCAGGATCGGCGGGTACGGCGTGGCCACCTGGTCGGGGTTCCAGCACGACGCCTTCTCGGTGTCCGAACTCCTTGGCCTGGCCATCGAGGCCGCTGGTTCGGGTGAACATCATCTGCGGGCCGTCCAACAGCCGGTCAGCCTCGTCATGGCAAGGCCGATCGCCCTGGCCCTCGACGGCAGGGGCCCCCTCGTCCTGGCCCGCGAGGCGGGCCTGATCACCTTCGGCTCCTCGCCCCTGCACGGCGGCGAGCTGCCCGGCCTGGTCACGCCCGAACTCGCAGAGTTCATCCGCCCGGGGGCCTCGCCGGGCACCGCCTGTCTCCTCGCTGCGGCCTCCTGCCCGAGCCTGGACGTGGTACTGCTGTCTGCCGGCACCGCCCACCATTGGGCCGCCGCGAAGGCCACCACTGCCGCCCCGCTCGATCCGGGCCACCTCAGGAAGGTCACCGATGTACTCGCCCAAGGATGAGACCACCAGGGCACGCATGGAGGACGCCCTGGCCCACGCCGCTGCTCGCCTGTCCACCACGACGACGGGGGCGCCGGCCTGGGGATGGCTCGGCCGCACCATCGGCAGCCGCACCGCAGGCGGTCACTGGCTCCGCGTCCACTGCGGCGAGGCAGCGAAGACCCCCGCCACCCGGAACGAGGGGATCGCCCTCGCCGAGGAACGGGTGTCCGACAAGGTGTCTCGCCCTCACCTCCACGACCTGTACCGCTGGGACGGCGGCGAGTACGTCTTCGAGGCGGAGCTGATCGACTACATCGCCCAGCCCGTCATCTCTCCGGAAACGCCCGACCTCACTGCGGATCCGGGCCTGCCGGACTCCTGGTGGACGACCCTGCGGGAGAGCCTGGACGCTCTCAGCACCGCAGAACCGCCCCGAGAGACCATCCGCCAGTCCTGGGCCGACCGGGTCTTCCCCGAGTTCCTGGGGATCCCCGCCCCGGCCATCACCGAACGCGTCACCGGGCACGCCGACCTCCAGTGGGCCAACCTCACCCACGACCCCCTCGTCATCCTGGACTGGGAGCGCTGGGGCGCCGTCCCCGTCGGCTACGACCCCGCGATGCTCTACGTGAACAGCCTCCGCGTCCCCGCCGTCGCCGACCGCATCCGTGCCGAGTTCGCCCACGTCCTCGACACCCCCGCCGGCCGGATCGGCGAACAGATCGCCCTCGCCGAGATGCTCCAGGCCGTCGGCCGAGGCTGGTACATCGAGCTGGCCCCCCTCCTGCGCCGCCGCGCGGAAGAGCTGACGGGGGTCCGCCCCCCGGCCCACATCAACCCGACCGCCCCGGCCACATCTGGGTGAAGGGCAATCCGCGGTGGCCCGCGTGTGCCGGCGTACGTCCCGCTGCTGTCGGCCGTGCTCGCCGTGGGGCAGTTGGCGGAGGCATGGAGCCAGCGGCGGCCTGGGGCCGCCGCGCCGCGCGGCCCGGCGCCACGACGAAGGGGTGCCCCTTGTCGGGACACCCCTTCTGATCAGCACGTTGTCTGTCCTGGTGCGGTGGGTGTGGGATGTGAACCCACGGTGACTCGCGGCCCGCCGGTTTCCCGGAGAGCGCCGCGGGAACCGTGCATCGCGTCGTCGAAGCGACCGAGCCCCCGCTCACCGAGGCGAGGGCCGCCTGTTGCTCAGGCCGATTCGAGGAGGGGGCGGATTTCGAGCGCCTCCGGGGTGGGGAAGCCGCGGGCCAGCTCGATGGCCTCGGCGTGGTCGGCCACCTCCAGGACGAACCAGCCGCCGAGGGTCTCCTCGCCGCCGTGTACGGGTCCCTCGGTCACGGCCACGGACCCGTCCGACGTCTTGCGCACGGTGACGGGGCCCTGGTGCTCGGTGTCGAGGGCGTCGCCGCCCACCAGTTTGCCCGCTGCCGCGAGCTCGCCGATCCACGTCTGGTACGCGGTGCGGTAGGCGTCGCGGTCGGCCTGGATCCGGGCGCGTGACGCGTCCGTCTCGAAGACCACGAGTGCGTATTTCATGGGGTGTTCCTCTGTCCGGTGTTCCTGGTGGTGGGTGAGATGCGGGCGAGTGCGCCTGTCTCCAGGGCCGTCCACAGGGCGCCGTCCGGGCCCACCGTGATCCCGTGCGGTTCGGAGGCCGGGGTGGGCAGGTCGTGGACGGTGACCGTGCCGTCGGCGGTGATCGAGCCGACGCGGTTGCCGGCCCACTCGGTGAACCACGCGGTGCCGTCGGTGTCGGTGGTGACGGCGTGCGGCCGGGCCGAGCGGTCGGGCAGCGGATACTCGGTGATCCGGCCGTCGGGCGCGCGGTGACCGATCTGACCGGCGGCGATCTCGGTGAACCAGATGCCGCCGTCATGGCTCGCGGCGATGCCCACCGGGGCGGCGGCCTCGGTGGGCAGACCGTGGATCGTGATGCGGCCGTCCATGCCGATGCGGCCGATGGCGTTGGCCTGGTTCATCGTGAACCACATCGCGTCCCCGGCCGCGGTGATCGCGGAGGGGAACGCGCCGGTGCACGGCAGCGGATACTCCGTGACCGATCCGTCGGTGGTGATGCGGCCGATGCGGTCGGCGGCGGTTTCCGTGAACCACAGCGCGCCGTCCGGGCCCGAGGCGATGCCGAAGGGACCGCACTGCGCGGTCGGCAATGCGAACTCCGTCAGGTGGCCGGCCGTCGTGATCCTGCCGATCCGGTGCGCCCGGTACTGGGTGAACCACAGGGCGCCGTCCGGCCCGTCCGTGATGACCGTCGGGCCGCTGTCCGGGGCGATCTGATGGCTGGTCGGCTTCTGCCCCGGGACGAGCCGGCCGATCCGGCCGCTGTGCACCATGGTGAACCACAGCGCGCCGTCCGGGCCGGTGGTGATCGCGTACGGGCCGCTGCCGCGACCGGACACCACGTGCTCTTCGACGGTCCGCGTCGTCACTGCCCCTCCAGACCCTCGGCGGCGGCGATGCGCTCGATGTCCTGCGGGGAACCGGCCATGATGGTGCGCGCGTGCGCGGTCACCAGCTCGACGGGCCAGTCCCACCAGGCGGCGCGCACGAGCCGTTCGACGTCGCTGTCGTCGAAGCGCTGTCTGATCGTTCTGGCCGGGTTCCCGCCCACCACGGTGTACGGCGGCACGTCGGCGGTGACCATCGCACCGGCCGCGATCACGGCACCGTCACCGATCCGCACTCCCGGCATCACGGTGGCTCCGTATCCGAACCACACGTCGTTGCCGACGACGGTGTCCCCGCGGCTGGGCATGCCGGTGACGAGGTCGAGGGTCTGCTCGGCCCACGCCCCGCCGAACATGGTGAAGGGGAAGGTGGACACCCCCATCGACGGGTGGTCGGCGCCCGCCATCAGGAATCGAGTGCCCGTGGCGATCGCGCAGTACTTGCCGATGACCAGCCGTTCCGGACCGTAGGCGTAGAGCACATTGCGCCGTACGAAGTCGGTCGCGCCGTCGGGGTCGTCGTAGTAGGTGAAGTCACCTGCCACGACGTTGGTTCCGGCGACCAGTGGCTTGAGGAAGACGACCCGCTCGTGGGCAGGCAGCGGGTGGAGCCTGGCCGGGTCGGGTTGCCGGGCAGTGCTCGGGTCGGATGGCACGTGGGAATCGCTCCGTGGGGGTGTTCGTGGGGTGTTCGTGCGCGGCGGCCGGGGCCCTGGGCGTGAGGCCCGGGGCCGGTGAGGTACGCGACCTCCGCGCGGTCCGGGTTGTGCGGCACCCAGCATGCGGGGCGGGCGGCCCGGGAACAACGGCCGATCTTGTTATGGTCGTTAACCCAGAGGTTCATGAATTCGCGGACCACGAGGGAACCGGGGGCGGAATGGAACTGCGGGACATAGAGATCTTCCTGATGCTCGCGGAGGAACTCCACTTCGGCCGCAGCGCCGAACGCCTGCACGTCTCCCCGGCCCGTGTCAGTCAGGCGATCAAGAAGCAGGAACGCGTCATCGGCGCTCAGCTCTTCGAGCGGACCAGCCGTCACGTGCGGATGACCCCTGTCGGAGAGGTGCTGCTCCAGCGGCTGAAGCCGGCGTACGAGGGCATCCAGGACGCCCTGGCGGAGGTGACCACGATGGCCCGCCATCCGTCCGGCACGCTGACGCTGGGGGTCATGGGTGCGCAGATGCACGAGATGCGCCCGGTCCTGACCCGTTTCCGGGCCGGGCACCCGTCCGTCGAACTCCGTTTCAAAGAGGTGTTCTTCAGCGATCCGTTCGGAGCCTTGCGGGCCGGTGAGGTCGACGCGGTGGCCACCTGGCTGCCCGTTCGCGAGCCGGACCTGACCGTCGGGGTGGTGCTGCGCGAGGAACCGCTCCACTTGATGGTGGCCGCCGACCACCCGCTCGCCCGGCAGGAGTCGGTGGGCCTGGAGGTGCTCGGTGACCACATCGTGCCGCGCCTGAACGGCCCTCTTCCCGCCTACTGGGAGAGCGCGGTCCTGCCGGCCCGCACACCGGCCGGACGCCCCGTCCGCCGCGGGCCGGCCGTCTCGACCTTTCACGAGATCCTTGCCCTGGTCGCGGTGGGGGACGTGGTGTGCACGGTCCCCGACGAGGGACGGCGCTACAACGTGCAGCCCGACGTCGCCTTCCTTCCCCTCCACGACGCCCCGCCCGTCGAGTGGGCCCTGATCTGGCGCACCGACAGCGTGCCCCCACTGGTACGCGCACTCGCCGAGGCGGCGACGGACCGCGGGGACCCGACGGAGCGACGGACAGGCGATGGATACGGGATGTGACGGCTGCCGCGTGCCCCGGCACCACCCTCAGCCGGCGATCCCCGCGCGGTAGGGGCGGAAGAAGTCGCGGAGCTCCCTCGCGTAGAGCTCGGGTTCCTCGAAGGCGGCGAAGTGGCCGCCGCGGGCGGGTTCGGTGACCCGTACGACGTTCGCCGTGCGCTCCAGCCAGGCGCGGGGCGGGCGGACGATGTCGCCGGGGAACAGCGAGAAGCCGGACGGCACCTCGACGCGGCGGGCCAGCTGGGCGGGCGGGATCGCGGCGTTCGCGCGGTACATGCGCATCGACGAGCCGATCGTCCCGGTGAGCCAGTACAGCGTGACGTTCGTGAGGATCTCGTCCTTCGTGAAGCTCCGTTCGACGTCGCCGTCGCAGTCGCTCCACGCCCGCAGCTTCTCCACGATCCACGCGGCGAGCCCGGCCGGCGAGTCGTTCAGCCCGAACGCGGCGGTCTGGGGCTTCGTACGGTGCAGGGCGGCGTAGGCGCCCTCGGCCGCGCCCCAGGCCGCGGCCCCTTCGAACCAGGCGCGCTCGTCCGGAGCGAGGTCCGCCGGATCGCCGCCGTACACGGGCACGCCCCCGTCGGTACGGTGGACGGCCACCACCCGGTCGGGGTGGTCGAGCCCGAGGTAGCGGCTCACGTGGCTGCCGATGTCCCCGCCCGCCGCCCCGAACCGGCGGTGACCGAGTACGTCCATGAGCTCGGCCCACAGGCCGGCGACGGCGATGGAGTCGAGGGGCGGCCCGGCCGGCCGGTCGGAGTACCCGTAGCCCGGCATGTCGGGCACGACCACGTCGAACGCGTCGGCGGGATCGGCGCCGTGCGCGCCGGGGTCGGTGAGGAGCGGGATCACCTTCGCGTAGCGCCAGAACGAGTCCGGCCAGCCGTGGCTGAGCACCAGCGGCAGCACCGGCCCGGCGGGCGCGACGGCCCGCGCGTGGACGAAGTGGATCCCGAGGCCGCCGAGCGCGACCCGGAAGCGGGGCAGCCGGGCGAGCGCCTCCTCCTGCGCGGGCCAGTCGAACCCGTCGGCCCAGTAGGCGACGAGCTCGCGCAGGTATCCGAGGTCGGTGCCGAGCGACCACCCGGCGTCCTCGGGCTCGTCCGGCCACCGCGTCGCGCGCAACCGCGCCCGCAGGTCCTCCAGTAGCGCGGGCGGGGTCCGCGCGAGGAACGGCTCGGGGCGGGGAGGGGTGTCCGGCATGACAGGCATCCTACGAGCCGGGCGGCCGGTCGCGGCGGTCCGCACCGTCAACCTGCGGGTTGCGGCCGAAAGGGTCGACGATCCGCGCCGACGACGTTGCGGGCAGGACGAACCGGACGGACGTCATAGGGTGGCCGCCGCTCGCACGTGACGGAAGAACGGACGTCCATGGCGCACGAACGATGGGACCACGCGGTCTACCGCGCCACCCCTGCTCCCGCTACCACCGTCACCCACGACGTGGGCCTGCTCGTGCTCCGGCTCTTCCTCGGCCTCACCATGGCCGCCCACGGCACGCAGAAGCTCTTCGGCTGGTTCCACGGCCCCGGTCTCGCCGCGACCGGCAAGGGCTTCTCGATGAGCGGCTATCCCGCCGGCGACGCCATGGCCGTCATCGCCGGTCTCGCCGAGACCCTCGGCGGCCTCGGTCTCGCCCTCGGCCTGCTCACCCCGCTCGCCGGCGCGGCCCTGATCGGCACCTTCATCAACATCCTCGACGTGCGCGGGCTGAGCCCCTTCTCCGCCCCCAAGGGCGTGGAACTCGAACTGGCGCTGCTGGCCGGCATCGTCGCGCTCACCCTCACCGGGCCGGGCCGCTTCTCCGTCGACCACTTCCTGCCCGTGCTGCGCGAGTCGCGGCCCCGGTACTCCGTGCTCGGGCTGCTGCTGGGAGTCGTGGCCGGCGTCGTCGTCCTGCTCATCCGGGACTGAGCGGGGCGGCGGGCCGCGCTCACCCCAGGGAGAAGTGGAAGTTGACGGAGTTGTAGTAGTCGGGCAGGTGCACCATGGGCGAACCCGGGCGCGGGGGATCGGCCTTCGGCCAGTTCAGAGGGCCCAGCAGGTGGTCGGCGTAATCGGTCTGCCGGACCCGCGGCACGAACCAGATCCGGTACGTGCCCGGTCGTGCGACCGGATCGAACCGCCAGAGCTGTGTCACGCGGCCCGCGTCGGAGCGGCAGGCACGGAGGCGGACGCCGACGACGTTCCCGCCGCCGGTGGTTCCGTCGAGGCAGGTGCCGGTGCCCGTGTTCCGGAGCTGGTACGTGTCCCGCCCGGCAGGCAGGCGCTGCCAGCCCTGGGAGGGGGCCTTGTTGCACCGCTGGAGCTCCAGCGGGCCGTCCGAACCGTTGCCGCCCAGGCCGACGCACAGCCCCGAGGCGGTGTTGACCAGCGCGGGGCCGGCCGGACCGGTCGAGGGCGACGGTGAGGCCGAGGCCGAGGGCACGGGTGAGGCCGCGGCCGACGTGGCGACGGCGGGCGACGGCCCGGCGGAGGCCGTCGCCGACATGGGCACGCCGACGGCCACGAACGGCGTCCCGGAGTCGTCCGGGTGCGGGGTCGGCATCGGATCCGGGTTCGGGCTCGCGGCCAGCGGGGCGGGCGGCAGGGCCGGCCCGGGCTCGCCCTCCACCGGCAGCAGGACGAACGCGGTCATCGTCCCCGCCACCGCGGCCGCCGCCACGCTCCACTTCGTGGAACCCAACCGCGCCGCCGCCAGCTTCATCCCGCCCAGCTTCGTCCCGCCCGCCTTGATCCCGCCCAGCTTGCCCGCCGCCGCCAGGTGCGCGGCGCCGTGTCCGCCGGCGGACGCGAAGAAGGAGCCCGGGCTCCACAGCAGGATTCCGGCCGGCAGCAGCGCGCCCAGGCTCCTGTTGACGTGCCGCAGATCGCGCTCGGCCCGGGCGCAGTCGGGGCAGGCCCCCAGGTGGCGGCGCAGGTCCCGGGTGACGCGCGTAGCGGGCCGGCGCAGCGCGGTGGCGAGCTGGCCGCCGTAGTGCCGGCACTCCTCGCTCGCGCTCTGGTCCAGGTGGGCGCGCAAGTACGCCTCGCGCAGGCCTTCCCGGGCCCGCGCCGCCAGCGAGCCGACGCCTCCCGCCGATATCCCGAGGTGGCGGGCGGTCTCGGTCGCGGGCTCGTGCTCGACGACCGCGTGCCACAGCACGGCCTGCCAGCGCTCCGGCAGCGACCGGTACGCCCGCAGGACCAGCGACCCCTCCTCCGCCGACAGGACGGCGCCCTCGACGTCTTGGCCGTCGCAAAGATCGCCGGCCCACTTCTCGAAGTCGTCCGACAGCTGGGTCCGGGCGCTGCGGCGCATCCAGTCGGTCGCCACCCGGCGCACGCAGGTCAGCAGGTAAGGGCGCCAGGCGTGTTCGGGACCCGCCCCCCAGGCGACCGCCCGGTAGGTGCGGGCGAACGCCTCCGCCGCGAGGTCCTTTGCGGTCGCGACGTCCCGGCAGCAGGTACGGGCGTAGGCGAGCACCGCCGAGTGGTGACGGGCGAACACCTCGCCCATCACGTCGCTGACTTCGGGGCCGGGCGCCGCGCCGTGCTCGCGCAGCAGCGCGCAGAGCTGCGCGTCGCTGAGGTCGTGGAGATCCTGCTGGCGGGCGGTACCCGATGTGCTCAACCTTGCTCCCGATGACGTGCTGGTGCCGGCACCGTGGGTGCGGGCGGATGTGCAGGGGGGTGCGACGTTGCGCCCGGCCGGAATTCGCGCAAGTGTGCACGCTCCAGGGCCTGCGGGCAAGCAGAGCCCGGCCGTCGGGAGGGTGCGTGGTACCGGCCGCCCGGCCTGACGCGCGTTCGGCAAAGCCCTGGCAAAACCCCAGGACGGCACCCCTGTCAGGCGGTCTCTCATCGGGTTACAACAGGTCAGAGGGCTGCTGATGGTTCGTCACCGGGACGGTGCCGCCGGCCCTTCGGTAGGGTGACCGCTCGCCGGTCACCGGTCAGGGAAGCGGAGGACGGGAATGGCCGCATCCGGTCAGGTCGACATGACGCACGGCCAGGTGCTCGGGGACGTGGCCGAAACCCACGCGCCCGCCCTGGTCGCGGAGGTGCTCGCGTACGCGGCGCTGGGCGGACCCGAAGCGGCGCTGGGCCCTGGCCGAGCCGGCCGGGGCGGCGGCCGTGTCGCGGACCGGCTTCGCCCGGCCGGTAATGCCTCCAAACGCACGACCGGCATGGCTCCGCGGCGATCCCGTCACGCCATCGTGCGAGCGGTGTCCGGGAGCGCCCCGGTGATCACAGCGCGTTGGTGTTGTAGCGCCCGGAGCGTGGTGCCCAGTCGTAGGGGCCGCGCATGACCGTGTGCAGGGCGTCGGCCGACCGCATTTCGTGGAGCGTCCGGTCCATGAGCCAGCAGGCCGCGGGTGCCTCGGCCGTGGTGGCGCTGACGTGCATCAGGGGCGGAAGGGCGCTCAGCAGCAGGTTCCTGCCGGTGGTGTCGAGGTCGATGTGGCCGCCGATCGTGACGGCGTCCCGCCCTTCGTCCCCGGCGTGGAAGAAGGTCTCGGTGGTCGCCCGGAGCACGGGCAGCGCGTCGATCGGCGGCACGGCCGGGTCACTCGCCAGGGTGTACCGGCGGTCGCCGGCGAAGACGGCGATGTCGCCCCGCCTCCAGGCGGACGGGGTGTTCGACGCCCTCCATCACCAGCCAGACGACGCCCTGCGTCACGGCCTGGATCGTGAGTCGGCCCGGTGCCGGAAAGGCCAGCGCCCAGTCCCCGGCGGCGATGAGTCCGCGGGACAAGGCGCAGCGCGCACCGGTGAGTTCGAGGGTTTCGGTGATGGGATCCCCCCAGGTCACAGACGCGGGGAGGGGTACGGACGGCGGTGCGGACAGCGGTGCGGCCATGGGCGGACTCTCGCGGAAGTCGTACGGACGGGCCAGCGTTTACATGCTGTCGCGGTGCTTCCCCGGGCGGGGCCGTGCTCCGAAACGCCGCCGCCCTCGGCCGTGCCGCCGCTGTCTCAGCGTCAGGAGGTCGTACTCATGGGCGGATTCCAGGGTCGCGCCGCGTTCCACCCGGACGGGGTAGTGCTCACGTCGGCCGAGCGGCGGCCCGCACGTCACCGTGCTGGGCCTGGCCCCCGTCTGGCACCTCATCCTGGAGCAGGCCCGACTGACCGGATGGGGCTTGCTCCCTCGCGCGCCCAGAACGGAAACCAGCGTTCTCGTTTAGGGTGGGGGGATGCCTCGCCTGACGGACGAGCGCCGGGAAGCGCGGCGCTCCCGTCTGAAGCCCGCGGAAGTGGGCCTGCCGACCTACGGACACCGCAGGGTCGCGGGGCTCCGGCGCGAGGAAGTCGCCGTACTGGCCGGTGTCAGCGCCGACTACTACGCGCGTCTGGAGCAGGGGCGCGAACGCAGCCCCTCCGGCCAGGTCATCGACGCCATCTCGCGGGCGCTCCGCCTGAATACCGACGCCCACTGGCACGCCTACCGCCTCGCCGGTCTCCTGCCCGACCCCGAGGCCTCGGACGCGCCGGACGAAGTGGAGCCCGCCCTGCTCCGGCTCATGGACGCCTTCCCCACCGCAGTCGCGTACATCATCAACCGCCGCCTCGACGTGCTCGCGGCCAACGCCCTGGCCGATGCGCTCCTCTCACCACTCGCCGACCGCCGCCAAGTACTGCGTTCCCTCTTCCTGAATCCCGCGGCCCGAGAGCTCTACGCGGACTGGCAAGAAGTCGCGCAGTGCTCCGTCGAGGCCCTGCGCCTGGCTGCCGGACACCATCCGGGGGATCTCCGGATGGCCGCCACCATCCAGGAACTGCGCGGCGGCAGCGAAGAGTTCGAGCAGATGTGGCTGCGCCACGGCGTCAGCTCTCTCGGCCTCAGACCCAAGACCTTCAACCACCCGGCCGTGGGCCGGTTCACCCTCACGTACCAGTCCTTCGACGTCCAGAGCGCTCCCGGCCAGCACCTGCTGATCGGCACCGCGGAGCCGGGCAGCCCGGATGCCGACGCCCTCGCCCTCCTCGGCTCTTCCACGCGCATGCTCGAAGGCAGCGGAACGGGACGAGCGTGATGCGGCTGCCGGTGAGCGGTGACGCGTGCGCTGCTCAGCTGAGTGCGTGCCCTATCCGGTCGAGGTCTTCGAGGAGTCCGGCCAGACGTTCGTCGGGGATCGCCTCGATCATGCGCGCCTCGATCGAGTAGACGTCGCCCTGCGCCGCGTTCAGGCGGCGTCGCCCCTCGTCCGTCAGGGATGTCGGGCGCGCCCGGCCGGTTTCGACGGTGGCGGGCGGGTCGAGCAGCCCCGATTCCTGGAGTCCGCGCAGGACGACGTTCATGGATTGGCGGGTGACGAAGGTGGCGCGGGCGAGGTCCCCGGCTGCGGCTGGCCTTCCCCGCCGACGACGGCCGGTCCGTCATCGGATGCTGCGGCGCATCGGTGACATTCCCGGCCTGACCGGCATCGAGGTCTCCGGCGCCTTCGACGGCCGGCGCTCAGGCCTGCGGTGGCGGAGCGGGCGTGCTCGGGTCGCTACAGGCCGGAGACCTGGAACACGGTGCGGGCGGTCTCGCGGTCGATGCGCGCCGCCAGCTCGCGCAGGGTCACCGCGCCGCACAGCAGGGTGCCCCGCCGGGTGGAGGTGCGGGTGTCCTCGTCGAAGCGGCGCCACATCGCGGGGTTGCGAACCAGGACGGTCGGGTCGACCTCGACCGCGTTGCCCTCCGTGTCGCGCAGGACCATCCGCTGGGCCACGCCGTCGGACCAGCTGATCGAGGCGAGGCTGTCGGTACGGACCGTGTTCCCCGTCAGGAGGCCGCGTGCGCTCAGTACGCCGGGGGCCGTCGAGACCCGGAGCGGCAGCAGTATCACGAAGGCGAGGACGGACAGGCCGGTCCAGAGGGTGCCGCGCGTCGTGTCGAGCGTGCCGAAGGCCGCATCCATGCCGAGCAGGGCCGCGTACAGGAGGCAGGTCACGCCGATGGCGGTGCGCCGCTCGCCGGCCCAGTGGATGTCGTGCGCGACGGCGGTCCGTGCGCCGGTCGCGGACCGTGTGAGTCGTCGTCCCATGGGGAGACGGTAGGGCGGGTTCCGGCTTGCGGATCGGGCTCTGACGCGCCGCTGACGTGGCGGCTACGGCATGTTGACGGGGCGCTTCGCAGGCCGCTCACGTGAGTACCGCCGTCGCGTCGCCCGCGCGTGCCGTGACGCGTGCGCGTCCGGTGACGTGGTGCACGTACTCCCGGGTCAGGCGGAAGCCGGCCGTCCAGCCCAGGAGCCGACTGGGCCGGTTGTCGCGCGAGCAGCACCAGCTCGCGGTCCGTCCACGTGCTCGGACATCGGCGGTCAGCCCCGAGACGCAGGCCAGTGCCAGGCGTTCGCGGCGCCGGTCGGGCACGGTGACCACCGCGATGTCCTCGTACGAGCCGCCGCGGAAGTAGCCACAGGCGACGGAGAGGACCGCCCCCTTGGCGAACGCGGCCCAGCCGTACCCGGATGCGGCGAGTCCGCCCGGGCCGCCCCAGCTGGTGTGTATCCAGGCGTTCTCGGGATGGAGCGCCGCCAGTGCCGGAGCGTCCTCGCGGGTCAGGCGTCGCACCGTCACGCCGCGCGGCGCCCGGGGGAGGGGCGCCGGGACCTGGTGGACGTACAGCATCCGCTCCCAGGGCACGACCCGGTCGAACGCCGAGGCGAGGTACGGACCGAACCGGGCGGGAGCCTCGACGTACCGGCCGGCGAACCGCGCCAGCGCATCCGGTGCGAGGCGGCTCGGGTCGCCGCGCAGCAGGACGTGGTCCGCGCAGCTGACGGCGAGGACGCGGGGCCGGTCGCGGTGGTCGGCCCACCACTGCCCGTGGCCGGTGGCCAGCACGTGCTCGGCGAGCGTGGCGGGGCCGGGCGAGCCTGCGGGGAACCAGCGGCTCAGAGCCGGCAGCTGCTGCGGGGCGATCTCGATCATGGGGTCTCTCCAGGCTGTGCCCGGGACGTCCGGGCGGAGGGAAGCAGGGGGGATCGGAGCCTGCGAACGGGTGGGCCCGTGCCCGCCGGGACGGCGGCGGGCACGGGGCGGGGGCGGCCGCCCGCCGGTACGGGCGGGGGCGGCCGCCCGCCGGTACGGGCGGGGGCGGGCGGCCGCGGATCGGAGGACGCGTCAGCGCACCGTCGGGTGGACAGCGCGCGGGGCCGGGCGCACCGTATGCGGTGGCCGGTCGTCATGGCGCAGACCGCTGTTCACCCCGCCCATCCAACGGGGTGGCGAGCCCGCGCTCAAGCGGGTCGGACCGTCCTTGACACAGCTCTGACACGGGCAGGAGCCGCTCCCGTAGGGAAGCCGTCAAGGTCACGCCCGTGGGCGTATGGACGTCGTCAACGCCCGTCGGCACAGGAGGAAACGGCTGTTTGCTCAAGTGAGCCGTCCCATCTCCGCAGGACGCATGACAGGAAGGCGGCACGCCGATGACCCGGGTGCTGGTGGTCGATGACGAACCGCAGCTCGCTCGGTTGCTGGTCATGAACCTGAAGGCACGCAAGTACGAGGTGGAGTGCGCGGCGGACGGGGGTGAGGCCCTGGATTCGGTGGCCGCCTGCCGGCCGGACGCGGTCCTGCTGGACCTCGGGCTGCCCGACATGGACGGGATCCAGGTCATCAAGAGCCTGCGGGGGTGGTCGCAGGTACCGGTCCTGGTCGTCTCCGCCCGCCACGGTTCGAGCGACAAGATCCAGGCCCTCGACGCCGGCGCCGACGACTACATCACCAAGCCCTTCAGCATGGACGAACTGCTCGCCCGGCTGGCGGCCGTGGTCCGCCGCACGCCCGACCGCGGCGCGACCGCCGGGGACGAAGCGGTGGTGGAGACCGAGGAGTTCAGCGTCGACCTGCTCGCCAGGAGGACCAGGCGGAGAGGGAAGAACGTCAGGCTCACCCCGACCGAATGGCACCTGCTGGAGGTCCTGATCCGCAACCGGGGCCGGGCGGTCAGCCAGCGCAGGCTCCTCCAGGAGGTGTGGGGTTCCTCGTACGGGACGCAGACCAACTACCTGCGGGTGTACATGGCGCACCTCCGGCGGAAGCTGGAAGCGGATCCGTCCCACCCGCGCCACCTGATCACCGCTCCCGGTATGGGATACCGCTTCGAGGCGTGAGAGGTACGGGAACGCACGGAGACCGGTCTGGGAGCCGCGGTTGGCCGGTGGCGCCCCTTCAGGCGGTGTGGCCGACGAGGAGGCCGGCGAGCTTGTTGAGGCGCTTGACGGTGCGGTCCTCGGTGGCGGCCGGCGCCGGGGCGACGCGCTCGGAGCGGTCGTAGTAGGCGCCGTTGACGATCTCGGTGGCGGGGTCGCACAGTCGTACGACGTGGTGGGCGCCCTCGGCGGCCGGCGCGCCCTCGTGTCCGTACAGCGGCAGGAGGTCCGTCGCGCACACGCCGGGGTTGACGGAGACGGCGGTGACGCGCGGGTCGGCGGCGAAGACCGTCAAGGCCAGTTGCGACTGCGCGTAGGCGGCGAGCCGTGAGTAACGCCGCACCCGCTGGGGGTCGTTCCACTGGATGGCACCGGTGCGGTGGAGCGAGGAGGACACGTTGACGACGCGGCCGCCCGGGTCGCTCGTCAGGGCGGGCTCCAGGAGGTGGGTGAGGAGGTAGTGGGCGAGGAAGTTGACCTGGAAGGCGATCTCGTTGCCGTCGGCCGTGAGCGTGTGGCGCTCGGGTGCGGCGATGGCCGCGTTGTTGACGAGGACGTCGAGACGCGGATACTCGCGTACGACGGCGTGCGCCAGGTTCTCGACCTCTTCCAGGCGGACGAAGTCGGCGGCGAGCGGCCGCAGCAGGCCGCTGCCGATGCCGTCGGCGGCGATGAGGCGATCGGTCGCGGCCTGGGCCTCCTCGGCGGTGCGGCCGTGGAGCAGCACGACGGCGCCGCGCCGGGCGAGCAGGCGGGCGGTCTCGTAGCCGATGCCGGCGGTGGCGCCGGTGACGAGGACGGTACGTCCGGACAGGGATGCGAGCATGTGGCTTCCTGGGAACGGGCACGGCTGCCACGCGCTGCGCCCGCGTCATACGGGGGGCGTGGGCGGGATCAGGCCGTGCGGTGGAGGGGGGAACGCGTACGGAGACCCGATGGCCGGTACGCGGAGGACGCGCGGCCTTTCAGAGGGCCGGGCGGACAGCGGGCGGCGCCGTCGGCCGCACCCGATTCGGTGGCCGATCGTCGTGGCGCGGACCGCTGTTCATGACTCGATCCCAGCGCATCGCAGGTGTGGCGGGCAAGTCCGCGGACGTTCCTTGACGACCTTCTGATGCCCGCCCGTCAGGGCGGCGTCAAGGATCGGTTCTGTGCGGAAGGAACCCGTCAAGGGGTGCCGTCCCGGTCGTCCGCCCGGCGCACACTGATCGTGCGACGGGGCCGGATCCGTACGGGGTCAGGTGACCGCCGAGGTCGGGAGTTCCGCGCTGACCGGGGAAGCGCTGCCCGCCATGCGGAGGGTGACGACCATGGTGAGGCCGCCGCCGGGGGTGTCCTCGGCGGTGAGGGTGCCGCCGATGGCCTCCGTGAAGCCGCGGGCGACAGCGAGGCCCAGACCGACGCCGGCGCCCCGAGGGGCATCGCCGTGGCGTTGGAAGGGCTCGAAGATCCGGTCCTTGGCCTCGTCCGGGACCCCGGGCCCGCGGTCGACGACCCGCAGTTCGACGCGGTTGCCGAGGTCGCCCTCGGCGCCCTGCTCTGGCGCTCGTGTCGGCCGCCCTGCTCGTGTTCTCCGGAGGCGACACCAACACCCTGGTCCCGCTCTTCGCCATCGGCGTCTTCGTCGGCTTCACCATCTGCCAGGTCGGCATGGTCCGCCACTGGCACGGCGAACGCCTCAAGGGCTGGCGGGCGAAGGCCGCCCTCAACGGCCTCGGCGCGCTGCTGACCGGTGTCTCCGCCGTCGTGGTCACCGCCACCAAGTTCACCGAGGGCGCCTGGCTGATCGTCCTCGCCCTGCCGCTGCTCGTCCTCGGCTTCGAGAAGATCCGCCGTGCCTACGAGCAGATCGGCGAACGCCTGGAACTCGGCCGCATCCCGCAGGCACCCCACAGCTCCCGCTCCCTGGTCGTCGTACCCGTCTCCGGGCTGTCCCGGCTCACCTGCCGGGCGCTCACCGCCGCCCGCTCGCTCGGCGGCGAGGTCCTCGCCGTGACCGTCACGCACTCCGCTCCGGAGGACCGGCGGGCAGCCGAAGCGCTGCGCCGGGACTGGGAGCTGTGGAAGCCCGGTGTGGAGCTGACCGAGATCACCTCGCAGAGCCGCTCGCTCGGCCGGCCCGTGTCGGCCTACGTGCGCGAGCTGGCCCGGACACACCCGGACGCGCAGGCGACCGTCCTGATCCCGGAGACGGAACCCGCCCACCTGTGGCAGCGGATGCTCCAGAACCAGCGCGGCTCCGTCGTCGCCCACGCCGTGCGCCGCGACACCGACGACGCGCCCTTGACGGCGATCTGACGCGCGTCGTGCGCCGCCGTCAAGAAGGTGCCAATTCCCCCGCCCACGCGGGTCATCACCCACCAACGGGCAGTAGTTTCCTGCCTGTTGCGCCGCCGGGGACCTCGATCACTCACATGACGGCCGAGGGGGTCCGTGCGAGACGGTCCCCGGCGGCGAACCCCCAGAACCCCCCTCTCCAGCTCCGTTGATCTCGTCAGAAGGTCGCCCCATGTCTCCCGCAGCCGCCCAGCACGAACCCCCGGGTCTCGGCACCCCTCCACGGACTCCGGCCGGCCGTCCGTCCCGGAAACGCTCCGGCCCTGTGAACGTGCTGGAGCCCGAACTCCTCGCCACTTCGGCCCGGGAGGCCGTCACCAAGCTCCACCCGCGCGAACTGGTCAAGAAGCCGGTGCTGTTCGTCGTCGCCGTCGGATCGGCGCTGACCACCCTCTCGGCGCTGATCCACCCCTCCGTCTTCACCTGGGTGATCAGCGTCTGGCTGTGGCTCACGGTTCTCTTCGCCAACCTCGCCGAGGCCGTCGCCGAAGGCCGTGGCCGCGCCCAGGCCGAGTCGCTGCGCAAGGCGCGCACGGACACGGTCGCGCTGCGCCTGAACCACTGGACGTACGGCGCGAACCTTCGCCGCGCCGAGACCGAGGTGGTCACCCCGGCCGAGCTCCAGCCCTTCGACTTCGTGCTCGTCGAAGCCGGCGAATCCATCCCGGCCGACGGCGATGTCGTCGACGGCGCCGCGATGGTGGACGAGTCCGCCGTCACCGGCGAATCGGCCCCGGTCCTCAGGGAATCGGGCGGCGACCGGTCCTCGGTGACCGGCGGTACGACGGTCCTCTCCGACTCGATCGTCGTCCGCGTCACCTCGCGCCCCGGGAACAGCTTCATCGACCGCATGATCGCACTGGTCGAGGGCGCGTCCAGGCGGAAGACCCCCAACGAGATCGCGCTGAACATCCTGCTGGCGGCCCTGACCGTGATCTTCATCCTGATCGTGGTCAGCATCCAGCCGATGGCCGCCTACGCGGGCGCCGCCCAGTCCACGACGGTGCTGGTCGCCCTCCTCGTCACCCTCATCCCCACCACGATCGGCGCCCTGCTCTCGGCGATCGGCATCGCCGGCATGGACCGGCTCGTCCAGCGCAACGTCATCGCGCTCAGCGGCCGCGCCGTCGAGGCCGCGGGCGACGTGAACACCCTCCTCCTCGACAAGACGGGCACCATCACCCACGGCAACCGCGAGGCCGCGGCCTTCATCCCCCTGCCCGGGACCGACCACACCAGGCTCGCGGACGCCGCCCAGCTGTCCTCCCTCGCCGACGAGACCCCCGAAGGCCGCTCCGTCGTCGCTCTGGCCGGGCGGTACGGACTCCAGCCGGCCGCCGCCGAGGACCTCAGCAACCCCGCTTCACCGAGTTCAGCGCCCGCACCCGGATGAGCGGCGTCAACCTGAGCTGGGACAACGGCGCCGGCTGCGCCATCCGCAAGGGCGCGGTGGTCGAGGTCATGGACTGGGTGGCGATGCGAGGGGGGACCGTACCGGCGGAGGCCGCCGCATGGTCCGCCCAGGTCTCGCGGTCCGGCGGGACCCCGCTGCTGGTGGCGGTCCACGACTGGGACGGGCCGCGGGTGCTCGGCATCATCCATCTCAAGGACGTCGTCAAGGACGGCATCCGGGAGCGCTTCGCGGAGCTGCGCGCCATGGGGATCCGTACGGTCATGGTCACCGGCGACAACGAGCTGACGGCCCGCGCCATCGCCGCCGAGGCGGGCGTGGACGAGTACCTCGCGGAGGCCACTCCCGAGGACAAGATGGCCCTCATCAAGCGGGAGCAGGCGGGTGGCAAGCTCGTCGCGATGACCGGCGACGGCACCAACGACGCCCCCGCGCTCGCGCAGGCCGACGTCGGCGTGGCGATGAACACCGGCACCTCGGCCGCCAAGGAGGCCGGGAACATGGTGGACCTCGACTCCAACCCCACCAAGCTCATCGAAATCGTCGAGATCGGCAAGCAGCTCCTCATCACCCGCGGCGCCCTGACCACCTTCTCGATCACGAACGACGTCGCCAAGTACTTCGCGATCATCCCGGCCATGTTCACCGCGGCCTACCCCGGCCTGGGGGCCCTCAACATCATGGGCTTGAGCAGCCCGACCTCCGCGATCACCTCGGCGATCATCTTCAACGCCCTGATCATCGTCGCGCTCATCCCGCTCGCCCTGCGCGGCGTCCGCTACAAGCCCGCCTCCGCGCACGACCTCCTGCGCCGCAACCTCGGCGTCTACGGCCTCGGCGGTCTGGTCCTGCCCTTCGTAGGCATCAAGCTCATCGACCTGCTGGTGTCCACGGTCCCCGGCCTCGGCTGATCGTCCGATCGGGACTCCGCTGGTTCGTCCGCGTTGAGGACGCGTCAGTATTGGCGCACACACGTGCAAAAAGGATCTCGCTGCGTACGCTGACTCAGCCGTCGGTGCCGATGGCTGATTCTTTTCCGTACGACAGGAGCCCCACGATGGCCCCCCTGCCCGCTCCTCGCGTCTGCGCGCGTGGATGCTGGAAGGCTTGACAGCCGAGAACAGTTCGCCTGCCGCCAAGGAGGCGGCTGCCCAGCCCCACGGCCGGCCGTGGTGGCGGGTCATGTGCCTGACGGGCCTCGAATACTTCTCCACCCTCGGCTACCAGCCCGGCATCGCGTTCCTGGCGGCGGGTCTGCTGTCGCCGCTGGCGACCATCGCGGCCGTCGCCGTGACCATCGCGGCCCGCCGGGCGGGGGAGCGCGGCTGGACGATCGGCTTCGGCATCATCTCGGCCGTCTTCATCTACACCACGGCCGTCAACGTCGTCGAACGCCCCGACGGCGTGAAGATCGGTGCCTGCTTCATCGGCGGCATCATGGCGCTCTCGCTCCTGTCCCGCCTCGCCCGCGTCTTCGAACTGCGCGTCACGGACGTGGAGCTGGACGACATGGCGCAGCGGTTCATCCGCGACACCGCCAACCGCACCATCCGGTTCATCGCGAACGAGCCCGACAACCGGGACCGGGCCGAGTACCGCGAGAAGGTCGAGCAGATCCGCGCGGACAATGACATCCCGGCCGGCGACGACGTCATATTCGTCGAGGTCACGGTTCTGGACGCCTCCGAGTTCGAGTCCGGCATGCGGGTGCGCGGCGAAGTGCTGCACGAGCGCTACCGCGTCCTCACCCTGGAGAGCTCCAGCATCCCCAACGCGCTCGCCGCCCTGCTGCTGCACGTCCGCGACGAGACCGGCCAGCGCCCCCACATCTACTTCGAGTGGACCGAGGGAAACCCCATGGCCAACTTCTTCCGGTTCTTCCTCTTCGGCCAGGGCGAGGTCGCCCCCGTCACGCGCGAGGTCATCCGCGAGGCCGAACCCGACCGCACCCGCCGCCCGCACATCCGCGCCGGCTGACCTCGGATCAGGCCTCTTCGGCGATCCACCGGGCGAGGGAGACCAGGGTGGCTTCGACGCTGTCCGTCATGTAGTCGCGGAGTGCGTCGAGATCGCCGCGGGTGGTGCCCAGCACCGGGTCGAGGCGGAGGAGTTGCCAGGACTGCTCGACGACGGTTCCGCGTCCCCGGGGGTGGAACGTCCAGCTCCACCGCACGATGCCGGCCTCGGCGCCGCCGACCACGAAGGTGAAGGCGTCGCCGGGGTCGGCCCGTACGACCTGGGAGCGGGTGGTCCATTGCCTGCCGTCCTTCCGATTGAGGCCGCTGAACCAGGCGCCGACCCGGGGGCCGGCGCCCTGGTCGAACGTGACGTCGGTCGCGTTGGGGCTCCAGCGGCCGATCGCGGACACGTCACTGACCAGGTCATAGACCCGGGCGGGTGCGGCATCGACCCATGCGCGCCGGGTGAAGGCGAAGGCCGATGCGTCCAGAGCCTCGAAGCGGTCGTGTTCGCCGGTGGTGGCGCTCAAGGCGTCCTCCTGGGTGGTGCGTGCGGGATGGTGCCGGGTCGGCGACACCCACGTCATCACCAGTCCTGCCGGGGAGCCAGACCCGCTGGTGCCTATCCACAGCTGGGGCAGGTTGTGCGTTTCGCGTCGGCCCATACTCGGATCCATGACCGGAAAATCGCAGCTCGGGGACTTCCTGCAGGCGCGGCGCTCACAGCTGCGTCCCGAGGATGCCGGGGTGCCCACCTATGGGGAGCGTCGGCGCGTGCCGGGTCTTCGGCGCGAGGAGTTGGCGCTGCTGGCGGGGGTGAGCGCCTCCTACTACACCCGGCTGGAACAGGGGCACTCGCTGAGCGCGTCGTCCGAGGTGCTGGACGCGATCGCCGGGGCTCTACGGCTGGACGAGTCCGAGCGGCGGTACCTGCACGACCTGGTCCGGGCGGACAGGCATCGCACGCGGGGCCGGCGGCCCGCGCCGGAGCGTGTGACGGAGGCGACGGCTCAGTTGCTGGACGTGCTGGCGGACGTTCCCGCGCTCGTGCTCGGCCGGCGCAGTGACGTGCTGGCGTGGAACCGCCTGGGTCACGCGCTGTTCGCCGGGCACCTGGACCGTGGCGCCCCGGACCTGTCGGGGCAGCGTCCCAACATGGCCAGACTGGTGTTCCTCGACGGTCATACCCGCGACCTGTACGCGGACTGGCCGAGCAAGGCCAGGGCGGTGGTGGGGAACCTGCGCCTGGTGGCGGCCCAGCACCCCCAGGACACCGCGTTGCACGCACTGCTGGGTGAACTGAGCGCCAAGAGCCCGGAGTTCTCCTCGATGTGGGCCGACCACCGGGTCAGGGCGTGCACCGTCGCCACCTATGAGATGCGGCACCCGCTGGTCGGCCCGCTGGCCGTCGTTCAGCAGACCCTGAGTCACGGACCGGGCCCCCACACGGTGGTGGCCACCACGGAGGCGGGCTCGCCCTCGCGGGCCGCGCTCGCCCTGCTCGCCCGGGCCGTCACCCAGGACACCGGCGCCCCCGACCCGGCGCGGACGGGGCCCCGGGCCGCCACTGCCTGACCTCTGACCTCGCACCACGTCACGGGGCGCTCGGCCGACCGCGGCGAGCACCCGTCCCCACCCGGAACGGCCGACGACCGGCCACCGCCCGGGAGCGGTCCCGGGGCCGCACGGCCCCCGAACCGGCCCGTCCCACCCAACCCGTGCGTCGGCGCATCGCTGCCGCATGCCCGAAAACCAGTGGAGGAACCATGTTCAAGAAGCTCTCCAGGTCTGCTGTGCCGGCGGCCGTCCTTGTCGCGGCGGCTGCCGCAGCGCTCGCTCCGGCCTCGGCCTCGGCGTCGGCGTCGGCGTCGGCCGAGTCCGCCCCCCTGAGCAGCGCGCGGATCGCCGCGCATTTCGACCTGCCCAAGGGGCAGACGCCGGAGAACCTCGCCCCGGCACCGGACGGCGCCGTGTACGTCACCTTCGCCAAGGCCCGCCAGATCGCCAAGGTCTCCCCCAACGGCACCACCCGGATCCTCGCCACCCTGCCCGAGCCCGCCGACGGCGGTGTCCACACACCGGCCCTGGGCTTCCCGCTGACCACCGGCATCGTCCGGGCCCACGACGGCACGCTGTACTTCCTGTACGCCACCGGCACCCCCGACCTGACCGGCGTGTGGCGGCTTCGTCCCGGCGGCCGACCGCAGCGGATCGCCGCACTGCCCGCGAACGGCCTGCCCAACGGCCTGGCCCTGGACCCGCGCACCCGCACCCTCTACGTCACGGACTCCGTGCTGGGCACCATCTGGAGCGTGCCCACCACCGGCGGCACCCCCACCGCCTGGTCCACCGCACCCGAGCTGGCCTCCACCGGCTTCCTCGGCGCCAACGGCCTGAGGCTCCACAACGGTGCGGTGTGGGCCACCAACCTCGACAAGGGCACCGTACTGCGCGTCCCCGTCCTCCCGGACGGTCGCGCCGGCCGTGTCCGGACCGCGGCCACCGGCCTGCCGGGCATCGACGACTTCGCCTTCACCGGCCGCGGCGACCAGCTGCTCGCCGCCCTCAACGGCCCCGGCCAGGTCGTGCTCGTCCGGCCCGGCGGCAGCCACTCCATCGTGCTGACCCAAGCCGACGGCCTGCGGAACCCCACGTCCATCGCCCTGCGCGGCAACACCGTCCACGTGACGAGCGCCGCCTACGTCACCGCCCAGGACCCCAACCTGCTCCTCGCCCACCTGAACCGCTGAGCGCCGCGGGCACGCACCGAACGGAGAACCACCATGCAGGACACCCACGAGATCACCCTGGGCGATGTCACCATCACCCGCATCGAGGAGATGCACGGGCCGATCATGCCCACGGACCAGTTCTTCCCGGACCTGCCCGAGCAGGCGTGGAAGGACCAGCGTGCCGTGCTCGTGCCCGACCACCTGGGCCCCGACGACCCGATGGTCCATGTCGCGATGCAGACCTGGCTGCTGCGCAGCGAGGGCAGGACCATCCTGGTCGACACCGGCGTCGGCAACGACAAGACCCGCCCGGCCGTCGCCGCGTGGGACCACCTGCGGCTGGACTACCTCGGCAACCTCGCGCGCGCCGGTGTGCGGCCCGAGGACGTCGACCTGGTGGTCAACACCCACCTGCACGTCGACCACGTCGGCTGGAACACCCGCCTGATCGACGGCGACTGGGTACCCACGTTCCCGAACGCCACCTACCTGATGCCCAAGGCCGACTTCGAGTTCTGGAACCCGGCGAACAACCCGGACATCACCGGCGGCGTCAACGAGAACGTCTTCGAGGACAGCGTCGCCCCCGTGCACGCCGCGGGTCAGGTGCGGCTGTGGGAGGAAGGCCACACCATCGACGGCAGCCTGCGTCTGGAAGCGGCCCCCGGCCACACGCCCGGATCCAGCGTCGTCGCGCTGACCTCCGGCAGCGACCGGGCGCTGTTCGCCGGCGACCTGATGCACACCCCCCTGCAGGTCACGCACCCCGACCACAACAGCTGCTTCTGCCAGGACCCGGCCCAGGCCCGCGCGACCCGCCGCAGGCTGCTCGGCTGGGCCGCCGACACGGGCGCCCTCGTCCTCCCCGCCCACTTCAGCGGCCACAGCGCCCTGGAGGTCGAGCACGGGGGCAGCGGATTCGTGATCAAGAAATGGGCGCCGATCACCCGGTACTGACCCCGATTCCACCCCGCCGCCGGTCCGGCCACGCCGGAGCGGCGGCGCCCACACGAGCGACCAGCAGCCAGGAGACCACAGATGGCACCCGCCGATCCCGCCACCGTCACCACCACCTCGGGCCCCGTCCGCGGTCGCCGCCACGGACACGGGACCGTCTTCCTCGACGTGCCCTACTGCGCACCGCCCGTCGGCCGCGGGCGTTTCGCCGCGCCGAGCCCGCACCCGCGGTGGACCGGGATCCGTGACACCACGCGGCCCGGACCGACCGCGCCCCAGCCCGCCCGGGACTCCTTCGGCACCCTCGACATGTCGCCCAACTTCGGCCCGGGCTGGCAGCGCGGCGACGACTACCTCACCGTCAACATCTGGGCCCCGCGGCCGGATGGACCGCCCCGGCCGGTGATGGTGTTCGTGCACGGCGGAGGGTTCGTCGCGGGCTCCGGCCGTGCACCGCTCTACGACGGCACGGCCTTCGCCCGCGACGGCGTCGTGCTGATCACCGTGAACTACCGCCTGGGCATCCCCGGTTTCCTGCACCTGCCCGACGCCCCGGACAACCGTGGCATGCTCGACGTCCTGGCCGCCCTGCACTGGATCCGGGGAAATGCCACCGCCTTCGGCGGCGACCCCGAGAACGTGACGCTCTTCGGCCAGTCCGCCGGAGCCGTCATCGTGGGCGGCGTCCTCGCCGACCCGGCCTCGGCGGGCCTGTTCCGACGGGCGATCATCCAGAGCGGCAGCGGCACCGGCGCCTTCACCCCCGACCAGGCCGGCATCGTCACCGCGGCGGTCGGGCGCCGGCTGGACCTCGAACCCACCGCCAACGCCCTGGCCGACATACCCGACGAGCACCTCGTCGCGGTCACGGCCGGCCTGACCGGCTTGGACCTGCGCACCCCCACCCACCACGACCCGCTCGGCGGGATCACCCCCTTCAGCCTGGTCGGCGAACACCAGCCGGCCACCGCGGTCGCCGCCGGCCAGGGAAACGAGATCGACCTGCTGATCGGCGCCAATCGCGACGAGGGCGCCCTCTACCTGGCCCCGTCGGGACTTCTCGCGAGCACCACCGATGCCGATGTCCGGGACACCGCGGCACAGTTCCACCCCGACCCCGACGAAGCCGTCCGTGACTACCGGACGCGGTACCCGTCCGCCTCAGCCGCCGACCTGCGCACGGCCATCCTCGGCGACGGGCTGTTCACAGCCGGCACCCGGCGGATGGCCGCCGCACACGCGAGCGCCGCGGCCGGACGGACGTACTGCTACGCGTTCGACTGGCGCTCCGACGCGATCGACGGACAACTGGGCGCCAGCCACGTCATGGAGTTGCCGTTCGTCTTCGACCGCCTGTCCCTGCCCTCGCTGCGCGGCCCGCGAGGGCTCCTCGGCAACGCCCAACCGCCCGCTCCGCTCGCCACCCGTATCCACCGGTCGTGGATGCGGTTCGCCGAGACCGGCGATCCCGGCTGGCCCGTCCACGAACCGGCCGGGGGCCACGTCCAGCACATCGGCGTCGCCTGACACGCCTGGATGCCCTCAGATGCCGATGTCCCGGCTCCGGTAGTCATCCAGGGTTTCGCGCCGGACGAGGAGCCGGGCCGTGCCCTCGTGGACGGCGACGACGGCGGGGCGGCCGACCAGGTTGTAGCCGGAGGCCATGGACAGCCGGCAGGCACCGGCAACCGGTACGGCCAGCAGGTCACCGGGGCGGACGTCGCCCGGCAGCCGGACGTCGGAGGCGAGGACGTCGCCCGCCTCGCAGTGCCGGCCGACGACCGTGGCCGTACGGGGCCCGGCCGCCGAGTGGCGACCGACGAGCCGGGGCGCGTACCGCACCCCGTACAGCGCCGGCCGCGGGTTGTCGCTCATGCCGCCGTCCACGGCGACGAACACCTTCTCGCCGGTGTGCTTGACGGTGAGCACCTGGTAGAGCGCGACACCGGCGGGGCCCACGACAGCCCGTCCGGGTTCGACGGCGAGCCGGGGCACGGGCAGTCCCGCGGCGGCGCAGCCGTCGACGAGTTCCGTACGCAACCGCCGGGCGAGCGAGGTGAGGTCGAGGGCGGCCTCGCCGGGCCGGTAGGCGACGGCGTGGCCGCCGCCCATGTCCAGCTCGGGCAGGACCACGCCGTGCGCGTCGCGGACGCGGGCCATGAGCCCGATCATGCGGCGCAGGGCGACCAGGTAGGGCTTCACCTCGGTGATCTGGGAGCCGATGTGGCAGTGCAGCCCTGTGAGTTCGAGTCGCGGCTGGCCCAGGATCCGGGTGATGGTGTGCTGCGCGCCGCCGTCGGTGAGGGAGAGCCCGAACTTCTGGTCCTCCGTACCGGTGCGGATCTTGTCGTGGCCGCCGGCCGAGACACCCGGGACCACCCGGACCATGACCTTCTGGCGGCCGCCCGGTCCGACGGCGGCCGCGATGCGGGCCATCTCGGACGGGTTGTCGAGGCCACCGGCCCACTCCATACGCGTCACTGACGGCAGGACCTGGAGGCCATCAGGAGTGCGTCAGGGTCGTGGGCCTCCCCGCCAGAGATCCGTCAGGGACATGGCTCCGCCGTGCCTCGCGGCCTTTCCATGGGGGCCGGTGAGTGGATGCCGCGGAGAGGGAGCAGGGCGTGCGAAGAGTCGTGGTCGGCGTGACCGGCACCCTGGGGAGTCTGGCCGCCCTGCACAGGGCGGCCGCGAAGGCCCGCGTACGCGATGCGGAGCTGAGGGTCGTCCTGGCGTGGCAACCACCGGGCGGCGAACTCGGCAGCCGGAACGGCCTCGGCCCCTCCGTCCTGGCGGAATGCCGTACGGCCGCCGTCGAGAGACTCCGCGAGGTGCTCGACACGGCGTTCCGTGCGGCGAAGCCCGGAGTCACCCTCGCGGGCCTCGCCGTACGGGGCACCCTCGGCGCCGCCTTGGTGGACTCCGCCCGTGGCGTGGAGGACCTCTTGGTCGTCGGCACCGGCTCGCGTGCCCCGTTGCGCCGCCTCCTGCGCCCCTCGGTGGCCCGCTACTGCCTCGCGCACGCAGCCTGCCCCGTACTCGTCGTGCGGCCCTCGCCCCTACAGATCGAGCTGGGCGCCGTGCACCGCCGCAACTTCTGGAGGATCCCCCTGGATCCGAGGGAGCTGACCCCGTGAGCCGGTCTTCACGAAACGCCTGCCGGGGTGATGTGGGTGGTCGGGGTGTTCCAGCCGGAGATCCTCAGGCGGGGGAGCGCGCCGGGGAGGTCGGAGGTGCGGTAGGTGGCGGTCAGGACGGCGCTCTCGCCGGGCCAGAGGGTGACCAGGTTGTCGCTCCAGCGGACCGGCAGCACGGGCGCGCCGCGGGCGTCGACCAGGTGGACGTCGGTCAGCAGCGCCGGCGCCTTGCAGCCGCAGGTGTTGCGGAGGGTGACCGTGGTGGTGGAGACGGAGCCGGGGCCGGTGCGGCGGACGGTGTGGGCCGTCGCCGTCACGGAGGCGGCCGGCAGGGAGCTCAGGCCGGTGAGGTCGGCGTGGGCGGTGGTGGGGGTGTGGTACCAGTCGCCGGCGTCGTGGTCGAGGACGTCCGGGCGGGTGGAGAGCCAGTACACGTTCCGGCTGACCTCGCGCCCGGCGCCGTCGGTCAGCGTCAGCCGGGCCAGGTACGTGGAGCCCAGGCCGGGGACGCCGGCCGGGACGGTCAGGACGGTGCTCCTCGCGCCGCCCCCGCCGACCCGGAAGCCGCGCACGGTCCGGTCGTAGCGGGAGGTCCCGTCGACGGCGAACAGGGTCACCCGGGCGGTGAGCCCGGACGCGGCGGCGCTCCGGCGGTTGACGACGACCACGGTGCGGTCGTCGTAGGAGTACTGGACGTGCAGGGGCTCGTTGGCCTTCTTCGCGCCGTGGTACGCGCCGCCCAGGTCGAGGTAGCGGTCGACGAGCTGCCAGTGCAGTGAGGTCCAGCCGCTGTTGAACATCCAGTAGACGACCCCCGTCGACGGGGCGACCGCGTCCGTGGCGTTGCGGGCGTAGGCCTCGAACTGGGCCCGGACGTTCTCGTACTGGGCCAGCTGCGCCTTCGCGACGTAGTCCGCGAGGCCGCGCGGGGCGCCGTACCGGTGGGCCAGGGCGTCGTCGTACAGCTTCAGTGTGTTGAAGGTGGGGGAGGGGGAGCGGTGGTACTGCGGGGCGGTCGGCGTCCGCCAGAGCGTTTCGAGTTCCGCCGGTGCGAGCGTACGGCGCAGGGTGTCGAGGGTGGGGACGGAGGGCCCGGCGCTCGTCTCGGAGTTGAAGCCCGTCGCGCCGCCCTCGCGTTTGTCGTACCAGTACGAGGGCGGGACCCAGTCGTAGGGGCCGGTCATCCGCATGCCCGACGGTCCGCTCAGCGCCGTGGTGACGGCGGACGCGGCCGGGATGACCGGGGTGGGCCAGTCGGCGGTGCGCAGGGCGTCGAGGTAGTCCCGCTCCGTCTCCGGGTCGGGCGCGTAGTCGCTGCCGATGAGGAAGGACAGGACGCTGGGGTGGTCGCGCAGCCGGGCGGCCTCGGCGGCCATGGAGGCCCGGGCGGTCAGGCGGTCCGCCGCGTCCCACTTCTCGCCCTTGCCGGTCGGGTTGACCTGCCCCTCCCATTTGGTGCAGCACTCCCAGCCGGGCAGCGTCAGGATGCCGTGCCGGTCGGCGAGGTCGAAGAACTCGTCCGGCTCGATGTGGCCTTCGAGGCGGAGCGTGTTCAGCCCCGCGTCGAGCGCCAGCCCGATCCGGTCCAGGGCGGCGACGGCGTCCCAGCGCAGCAGCTGGTCGGCCGACCAGCCCCCGCCCCGGATCAGCAGGGGCCGACCGTTGATCACGTACTGGCGCGCGCCGGAGGCGTTGACGGGGGCCCGTACGTCGCGGATCCCGAAGTCGTGGCGCACGGTGCCGGAGGGGCTGCCCGCCACCGCCGCGGTGACGCCGAGTCCGTACAGGGGCTGCGCCCCCATCTCCGCGGGCCACCACACCCGGGGGCGGTGCAGGCGCAGTCGCGGGTGCCGGTCCGGGGCGAAGACGAGCGTCCTGCTCTCGTGGGCGCGCAGGGTGACGCGCTGGCGCAGCACGATCCGGCCGCCGTCATCGCCGTCGCCGTCGCGGGCGGCGCCTTCGTCGCGGGCGGCGGCGTCGACCACCGCCGTGACCGTGGCTGTGACGGGCCGCTCCGAGTCGTTGCGGACCCGCGCCTTCACGGTCAGCTCGGCCGAGTCCAGCGAAGGGACGGCGAGGCGGGTCAGCACGCGCGCGTCCCGCAGCGACACCGGGCCGCAGCGGCGTACGAGGACGTCGCGGACGATGCCCATGTTGGCGTCGGGCGGCGGCTGCAGCCAGTCCAGCCAGCCCACGGTGAGGTGCTTGCGGGGGTCGTTCGGCCGGATCCGGAAGGCGACCGTATTGGTGCCGGCCCGCACCAGCGCGGTGACGTCGAGCTCGTGACGCGTGTACGCCCCGGCGACCGTGGCCGCGGCGGCGATCGGGCGGCCGTTGACGTACACGTCGGCGGCGGAGAGCACCCCGCTGAAGTCGAGGTGGGTGCGGGCCCGGGTGTCCGGGAGGACGAAGTCGGCGCGGAACCACCACGGCACGGCGAACGCGCCGGCCGCGATCCGCCGCTGGTTGGTGGAGTAGAACGGGTCGGGGTGCGTGCCGTCGGCGACCAGCGCGGCGAGCACGGTGGAGCGGGGCCCGGCCCGGTGCCAATGCGCCGTCGGATAGCCGGGCGTGGACACGGCGGCCGCCGTGTCGGAGACCTCGGCCGTGGACCGGATCGCGTAACCGGCCAGCGGGGTCGCGGCCGCACCGCCCGGCACCGCGGTCACGGCGGTCACGGGCTTCGGATCCGGGGCGAGCGCGGCGCGGGGGGCCGCAGCGGCCGCGGAGGGGACGACGGCGGCCGAGACGAGCAGCAGACCGAGCAGGGCCGACACGAGAGCGCGGCGGGAGCGCTGGGACAGGGCGGTCTCCGGGGAGGACGGGGCGGGCGTCCGTACGAGACGATGCGATGTGACGGGACCGTATCCCACCTCGCCCGGAAGAACGCGGTGGCGGCGCCCGCGCGGCGAGCCGCTCTGCCCACGGGGCGATCGTGCGCTGAACTGGGGACCCCTACGGATCGGGTCCCCTCCCATGCGGCTGTTTCACCGTGGCGCCATCCCCCTCGCGGCCCTGCTGGTCCTGGCCGTGCCCCAGACCGCTCACGCGGCCCACGGGAAGTTCACCTTCCGGTACAGCGTCGCGGGCCACACCCGGACGGCGGCGCTGCGCGATCCGGCGGAAGGCGCGTGCCTCGACGTCACGGGCAGCGTGGGCGCCTCAGGCCGGGCCGCCTTCGCGAGGAACCTCACGGACAGGCCCGCCACGCTCTACATGAGCATCGACTGCGAGGACGACGGGGTCGCCGTCCCTCCCGGCGGGAGCCACGGCAAGGCGTTCAAGACGGTCCGCTTCGGCTGACGCGGGCCTGAGGCGCGGCTGAGGCGCGGCCGACGTCGTCAGGCGGAGCGGAACGCCGAGGCCGTGACCGTATTGCCGCAGAGGGCGAATTCGCCGCCGTCGTTCGGCGCCACCTGGGTGCGGGTGCCGGCGATGCCGAGCACCATCGTCGGGGCCACGGTCGGCTTCGCGCCGGAGGCGCAGTAGCCGTCCGCCTCACCGAGTACCGGGGCGAAGGTGATGGTGGTCACCGCCCGGCCGCCGGGCGCGAGTTGAACCGGCTTCGCGCTGCCCTGCCGGGTGACGCCCAGCGGTTTGTTCCGGTCGGGCGCGCCCTGGCCGGCGATGGCCACGGTGGGGAAGCCCGAGAGCGTGCACGGCTTCGAGCCCTTGTTGACCACGGTGACCCGGACCTGGTTGAACCCGCCCGCGGCACTGGCCGAGAGCCGGCTGCCCTGGCACTGCGCCGCCGGCGCGTGCCGAGGAGCCTGCTGGTCGGCCGCCGCCGCCGTCGCGGCCGCCGGCCCGGTGCCGGCCAGTACGAGTGCTGCCAGGAGCAGGCAACCGGACCGGGCCCGGCCGCCGTTCGGTACGTACCTCATCGTCGCTCTCCCCATGCTCGCGCTCAGCCGATGTTGCAGGCGTTGTCGAAGGCGCGGTCCGCTGCCTGCTGCCAGGCCTGCCAGTAGGCGTCGCTGTGGCTCTGGCTCTGGCCCTGGTTCTTGTTCGCCACGGGCGAGTTGGCGCAGCTCTTGGCGGCCGCGGCGAGACCGGCCTGGCGTCCGTCGGCGCGGCCCTTGTTGCGGTCGCCGCGGTTGTTGCCCGGCGGGGTCGGGTTGTTGGGGTTGGTGGTACCCGTACCCGTACCCGTATCGGACGTGACGACCTTGCAGTTCACGAAGACGAAGGGCTGGTCCTCGTTCACGGCGAGGACGGTGTAGTCGACGTTCTTCTGGAAGCGCTTCAGCAGGAAGTGCCCGCTCGCGTCCACGTTCAGGTTCTGGGTGGATTCGCCGTCGTTGAGCTTGCGCGGCGCGGTGAAGCCCTCACCGGCGATCGTGACGGACGTCCCGTCCGGCGAAGGCGTGACCGTACAGCTCGCGGCGGGGACCGCCGTCGTGGCCGCACCGGCCGTCGGCGCTGCCACGACGGCGCCGCCCAGCGCGAACGAGGTCGCGAGCAGCGAGGTGATCAGGGCGCGTCGGGTCGGGAAAGACATGGGGGAACTCCCGTCGGAGGGAAAGGCACGAGGGGCGGCCGCGGAGGGGCTGAAGGCCGCGGGGCTCGCATCACCAACGTGGGCTCGCGTCACGGCAGGCGGCCGCGCGAGGAGTCCTCCCTCCCATCCTCCCCCGGCCGCCCCGGGGTGTCGACCGGGGAGCCGGCGGGGGCGGGGCCGCGCGGGTGGCGCCGTTACTCCGAACTCCGAGCCGACGGTCTTCCGCGCGTTGCCGGCACGCGGGGGCGGGGTGGAGCGGCGCGCGGTGCAGGCTCGCCCGTGGGCAGGAAAGCGCCGTCACGCCCCGGCGCCGACGTGAGGAGAGCGCACACATGAGCCGCGATACGAACACCCGGTCCGGCCGGAGGCACCTGCCCCTGCCCCGTCGCGCCAAGGCGCTGGGCGCGATGACCGCGGTCTCGCTCGTCTTCCTCACGGCGGGAGTGATCGCCCCCGCCGGGGCCGCGACCCCGTCCGCGGCCCCGGTCACCGCCTTCGACACGGGCGACACGTGCAAGGGCAAGCCGCAGCGCGAGGACAAGGGCCGCTGCAAGAAGGGCCGGACGCCCGCCGCCCCGATCGTCAGCGTGGGCGCCAGCGTGTTCGCCAGTACCAACCAGACCATTCCCACGGACGCGCGCACGCGCGTCCTGTTCAGCACCGCCGCCTACGACACGGACGGCATGTTCGACGCGGCGTCCTCCACCCTGGTGGTCAGGACCGCGGGGCGCTACCTCCTCAAGGGCAGGCTCCTGTGGGACTACACGGTGACGCCGAACGCCAACCGCGAGCTCTCCATCGGCGCCAACGGTGACCCCATCGCCTTCGACACCCAGCTCGCGACGAGCCAGGTCTTCGGGTTCGGGGTCTCGCAGGAGGTGTCCACCATCGTCGCGCTGAACGTCGGTGACGTGATCTCCCTCGACGCCCGCCAGACCACCGGCGTCGACGCCACGTCGGTCACCATCTCCGGAGGCCGGGGCGCCCTCTCCCCGCAACTCCAGGCGGAGCGCCTCGCACCCTCCCCCTGACCAGCCCTTGTATGGTGCGGGCACGATTCGCCGGCCCCGGGCCCGGCGCTGACCCGGAGGGTTCCGTACTCCTCGCGGACCGGCTCCCCGGTGCCGAGCCCGGCCGCGTCAGGACGGCGGAGCCCGGGGCGGACGGAGTCCACGACCTGCGCCCGGGCACCTTCGGGCACCTCTGGGAGCGGACGCTGACCGTCTGGGGGCCGCGCTGCCGGGCGCCGTCGGGGCGGAACTGGCCGGACTGCTGGGGGAGCCGGTCAGGCGCCGCGACTGGGCGCCGCCCCGCCGGCCGGGCGGTGGCCCCAGGCCGTGAGCATGCCGGGGCCCAGTTCGGCCAGGCCGGCGGAGTCGAGGTAGGCGAGCGCCTCGTCGAGGGCCGCCGGTTCGAGGCCGCCCGCGATGAGCAGGTCGGGCCGCATCCGCCGCCAGGTCTCGCTCCAGAAGGCCGTGAGCGAGGTGCCCGGGGTCAGCGGCGGGCAGACCAGCTCCGCGGCGACACCTGACAGGCCGGCGGCGCGCAGCGCGTGGGGGTGCGAGCGGACGGCCGCGATGTCGGTGCCGATGGTCTGCGCGAGGGTCCGCCACATCGCGTCCAGGGTGCGGCGGTACGCCGAGTGCGGGTCGGCGGGGTCGGGCACGTCCACCGCGTCGCTGAGGACGAGGAACCCGCCCGGGTTGAGGCGTTCCGCCAGCCGGGAGACGAGGGCCCGGCGTTCGGGAAGGTGCATGAGGACGAACCGGGCGTGGACCAGGTCGAAGGTGCCGAGGTCCGGCTCGTCGGCGATCCGGGTGAGGTCGGCGGCGCGCACCCGCAGCCTCGGCCCCGCGAGCGGCTCCAGCCGGCTGGTGTCGCGGTCCAGGGCGACGACCTCGTCGGCGCCGGCCTCCTCGGCGAGCCAGCGCGCGATGGTTCCCGTACCGGCGCCGGCCTCCAGGCAGCGCCAGCCGGGGCCGACGCCGAGGGAGCGCAGCCGCTGCCGGGTGAACGGGTCGTAGACGAGCGCGGCATGGTCGATGCGGTCGCCCTCTCCCGGCTGCTCGGGCCGGAAGAGGGCCTCTCCGTACCGCCCGGCTCCGGGCCGCGGGGTGCCCGGGGTCCCGGGCGCCTGCTCCGGGTGCCCCTCGGGTGCTGGTGCCACCGCCGACTCCTTCCGCCGCGGGCGCGTACCGGCCCGGCGCCCCAGGGTGGCCCTCCGGCGGCCGGGACGCCCGCATTGGCCCGGGCGGGGGCGCGCCCCCGCCCGGACCGCCGGTGCGCGGGGGCCGAGGCGGGCCGGGGCGGGCCGAGGGCGCTTGGCCCAGGCACTCGGCGGAGGCGAATCCCGGCGCGCCTGGGCCGCCCGCATGGCCTGCCCGAGGTAGGGCCAGATCGCCTTGCCCGCGTTGAGCCGGTGGCCGGCCGGCCGCTCGCGGTGATGACGGGGCCGGCGTCCAGGGCCCGCTTGAGCACGTCGAAGGCCTGCCGCGGCCGTCCGTCGCGGAATCCGCAGGCAGCGGCGTGCTGCGCGCACCAGTCGAGGAACCGGCCGACCGCGGCGTCAGGGCGGCGAACTGCCCGGCGTCGTGGGCGTACGGCACGTCGGCGTGGCGGCGCGGGATCGTGGGCCCCGTCCAGGACCATCGCGCGGACCTACGATGGACGGGGGAAGACGGGGGCAGTGACCTGTCCTGGAGGCACGACGATGAAGCGCAGCGCGCGATCGCACCCGGTCAGCAGGATCCCCGCCGCCCGCACCGCTGCCGCTGCCGCCTTGACCGCAGCGTGCCTGCTGCCGGGAGCCCCCATGGCCGCAGCTGCCCCCGCCTCCGCCCCCTGCGAGACCTCGTTGCCGGACAGCTTCTGGCGCGCACCCGTGGACAAGCTGCCCGTGCACCCGGACTCCGCCCGGTACGTCGCCTCGATCGGCGCCGCGGAGCCCCTGCACCCGGACTTCGGATCGGGGCTGGCGGACGGGGCGCCCTTCGGGATCCCCGTCACCGTCCCGGACGCGCCGGTGCCGGAATCGAAGGTCACGTTCGACTTCGCGGAGGAAAGCGACAAGTCCGGGTACCGGATCCCGCAGGACGCCGGCATCGAGAACGGCCCGGCCAGCAGCGGCGACCGCCACGTCATCGTCTGGGACCGCGCCCTGTGCAAGTCGTACGAGCTCTGGAACGCCAAGCCCGAGGGCGGCAACGCCTGGCACGCCGGCTCGGGCGCGGTCTTCGACCTGCGGAGCAACACGCTGCGCCCCGACGGATGGACCTCGGCCGACGCCGCCGGCCTCGCCATCCTCCCCGGCCTGGCGCGCTACGACGAGGCGGCGAGCGGCCGCATCGACCACGCGATCCGCATCACCGTGCCCCGCTCGGACCAGAGCCACCTGTGGCCCGCGAGGCACCAGGCGGGCTCCGCGGCGGACCCGTCGCTGCCCCCGATGGGGCTGCGGCTGCGCCTCAAGAGCTCGGTGGACACGTCCGAGCTGGCCCCGCAGGCCAAGGCGGTGGCCGAGGCACTCAAGAGGTACGGCGCCATCGTCGCGGACAACGGCTCGGCCTGGTTCCTCTCCGGGGAGCAGAACTCCGGGTGGGACAACGCCCAACTGGACGCCCTCAAAGGCCTCAAGGGCTCGGACTTCGAAGCGGTCGACGCCTCCACCCTCCAGCAGTCCCCGGACTCGGGCGCCGCCACATCCCCAGGCGGCTAGGGCCCGTCTTTCGGATCATGCCGGGCTCGCGGGGCCTGGCACGCACGCTCGCCGCGTTGTCGTCGGTCGCCAACGCTCCGCGTTGGCTCCCTCCTCCGCCTTGCGATCGCACGCACCAGGCCCCGCTCCCTGATCCGGCCCGATCCGAAAGACAGGCCCTATGGCCCGTCTTTCGGACTCACGGATCGATTCGGTCGCCTGCGCCTTGGACCACCTGTCCGCTGTGGCCGCCCGCCCGGCGCCTCGCCGCCCTGGCGCGGCTGCGGAGGATGAGGGCGAGGCCGGCGGCGAGCAGTGCGCTGCCGACGGCGAGGACGATCGGGATTCGGTTGGAAGCACCGGTCTTGGCCAGGGGCCCGGCGTCGTTGGCGGTGTCCGTGTCTACGCCGGTGTCCATCGGGATGTCGTCCTCGGCTCCGGGTTCCACGCCCGGCGCGGCCGGTCCGGTGGCCGGGGCCGACGCGGACGCGGACGCCGATGCGTCGGGCTGTGAGGGCGGCGCCGTGGTGCTCGGGGACGCCTGGGGGGAGGACGCGGGGGATGGCGCGGAAGCCCCCGGGGAGATGGCGGTGATGGTGATGTCGTCGTAGTAGTTCACTACGGCCTGCGTGCCGCCTGCCTTGTGCCCCTTCCATGCCTGCCAGTTGGGGCGGTACAGGCCGATTTTGTGGTAGGGAGCGGTGTCCTGGTGGTAGCTGTTGGGGCCGAGGTGCGATCCCACCTGGGCGCCGTCGAGCCGGGCGGTGATGGAGCCCGTGGTGGTGGCGGTGGACCAGGTGATGTCGAAGGACCACTGGTTCCAGTGTCCGAGCCGTACCGGGCCGAGGTCGTATTTGATCTCGTGCGCCGGCTGCTTGCTCTCGTCCACCTGCTCTGAGGCCGTCTTCCAGTGGACGATCATCATCCAGCGGTCGCCCTTGACGGCGAGGACGACCGCGGGGGAGGTGCCGGTCCCGCCGTGCCACTGGGAGACGATGGTTTGGCTGTCGTAGCGGATCCAGTCGCCGGGAAGGTAGTTGGCGAAGGTGTACCGGTAACTCCCGTAGGGCACGCGCTCCGTGGCGATCTCGGTGCGGTAGGACTTCCCGTCGTCGGGCATGACGAACCGGACCGCCTTTCCGCCGTGCCCCCCGGGTGCCGCAGCGACGCCGACGGTACCCGTGCCGTCGATGCCCTTGCGGTGGAACGCGGCGGTCGTGCCGGACTCGAACCCGTCCTTGAAGGGGACGGGCGTGAGCGCACGGTCGGCGACGGCTTCGGTCGCGCCGAGCCCCACCACCCATACGGCCGCCAACGCGGCGCCGATCCGACGTCTGCGGCTGTAACGCTGGAACATGAACCGTCCTTGAGGGAGGGAAGAGGGAAGGGGATGCGGGGTGGCGACCTGCGGGGGCGGACAGCTTCCGGGGAGGGGTGGTCGGTGCTGCTGCCCACAGGATCAGTTCAGGCCAAGCCACACAGTCGCTCAGAAACAAACAGATTCACACGTGATGCCACATCACATCCCAGCGGATACCGCGAGTCAAGAGCATGTGGAGCGGTGAGATCCGCTCGTGATGTTCGGCGCGATCAGGCCAGCCGCGACATCGCCGCGGCCCCCTTGCGGGTGCGGTCTGGGTCGAGGCCTATGTTTGCGCTAACATCCCGTCCTTAGTGCTACGGCGAGGGGACTGGAAGCGGGAATCGGCCCGCGGCCCTCGCGGTAGGACGCGCCCCGAACTGTGCGATCAGCTCCGCCGGGCGGATGTCAGACAGGTCCGCCCGGACCGCTTGGGCCGGCACGCGCCGGTCCCCGGAACGGGAGTCACAGTGAGACGAACCCTCCGCACCATGGTCAGGGCGAGTGCCCTGACATCCGGAACCGCCTTGCTCGTCCTTGGCCTTCCCCCGAGCGCCGGCGCCGTCCCCGCCGCTGCTGCCGTCCCCGCCACTGCGGCCGTTGCCGACGTGGCGACGACCGCGCGGCCCGTCGCCGACCCGCCGAAGGGAGGCGCCGCGCAGGCTCGGCAGACCCCGGACGAGAGCGCGGCCCTCTTGGCCGATGCCCGCGCGGGCGGCCCCGGCGTGGCCGAGGAGTTGGGCCTGGGCGGGCAGGAGGCCCTGGTGCCCAAGTCGGTCCTCAAGGACGTGGACGGCACCCTGCACACCCGCTACGACAGGACGTACGCCCAACTGCCCGTGCTCGGCGGTGATCTGGTGGTGCACACCGCGCCGGGAGGAGCCGTCAAGGGTGTCACCAAGGCGGCGCCGGCGGCGATCGCCGTGCCGTCCACGACGGCCCTTGTGGCCGCCGACTCCGCGGTGTCCCTCGCTGTAGGCCGGGCGACGGCCGACGGCGCGAAGGCCCCGAAGGCCGAGTCCGTGCGCAAGGTCGTCTGGGCGGCGTCCGGTCGGCCCGCACTGGCCTGGGAGACGGTCGTCGGCGGACTCCAGCACGACGGCACGCCCTCGGAGCTGCACGTCGTCACCGATGCGCGGACGGGCGGGGAGATCTTCGACTATCAGGCCGTCGAGCAAGGCGTCGGCCACGGCCAGTACGCCGGCCAGGTCACCCTCGGCACCTCGGGATCCGCCGGGAACTACCTCCTTCAGGACGACGTCCGCGGCGGCAACAGGACCACCGACCTCGGGCACTCCTCCGAGGACGAGGCGACCGGCACGCTCTTCACCGACGCCGACGACGTCTGGAGCGACGGCAGTCCCGGCAACCAACAGTCCGCCGCGGTGGACGCCCACTACGGCGCCCAGCTGACCTGGGACTACTTCAAGGTCCTCCATGGCCGCAACGGCATCAGGGACGACGGGGTCTCCGCCCAGAGCCGGGTCCACTACGGCAACGCGTACTCCAACGCCTTCTGGTGGGACCAGTGCTTCTGCATGACCTACGGGGACGGCGCCTACAACACCAACCCGCTGACCTCCATCGATGTGGCCGCGCACGAGATGACCCACGGCATCACGTCATTCACCGCAGGTCTTCGCTACAGCGGGGAGTCCGGCGGGCTCAACGAGGCCACGTCCGACATGTTCGGTGCCGCGGTGGAGTTCTGGGCCGACAACCCGTACGACCCGGGCGACTACCTTGAGGGCGAGAAGATCAACATCAATGGCGACGGCACGCCACTGCGCTACATGGACAAACCCTCCAAGGACGGCGACTCCGCCGACCACTGGTACCCGGGCATCAACCGGATCGACGTTCACTACTCCTCGGGGCCCGCCAACCACTGGTTCTATCTGGCCTCCGAAGGCAGCGGTGCCAAGCTCGTCAACGGCGTCAACTACGACTCGCCGACCTACGACGGCAAACCGGTCAACCCGATCGGCCGCGAAGCCGCCGCAAGGATCTGGTACCGGGCGCTGGCGGCCTACATGACATCGAACACCGACTACGCGGGCGCCCGCACCGCCACGCTCGCGGCCGCCGCCGATCTGTACGGGAAGGACGGAGTCGTCTACAACAACGTCGGGAACGCCTGGGCGGCCGTCAATGTCGGCCCCCGCATGGTGCAGGGAGTCACGCTGACCAGCCCCGGCGACCAGGTCTCGACGACGACGGCAGCGGTCGGTCTTCAGATCCGGGCCGTCACCGGCAACCCGGGGGCCACGCTGACCTATGCGGCCACCACCCTGCCCGACGGCCTGACCCTCGACCCCTCGACCGGCGGCATCACCGGCACACCCACCACGGACGGCAACACGACAGTCACCCTCACCGCAACGGACTCGACCGGAGCCCACGACGTGGTCTCGTTCGGCTGGCTCGTCTATACCCCCGGCAACTGCACCACGACACAACTGCTCGGCAACACCGGCTTCGAGTCGGGCCCGAACGTCTGGGGCACCAACAGCAAACCCTCGATGATCACTGACGACAACTCCTGGCTGCCCGCGCGCACGGGCTCGTGGAAGGCCCTCCTCGGCGGTCACGGGAGCTCGACCACCGACACACTGACGCAGACCGTGTTCGTGCCCTACGGCTGCCGGGCCACGGCCACCTTCTGGCTGCGCGTCGTCACCAACGAGGAGACCCCGGCCGTCCCGTACGACAAGCTGACGGTGAGCGTGAACGGCGCGAGTCCGCAGACGTTCTCGAACCTGGACGCGAGCCCCGGCTACGTCCAGCGGAGCCTTGAAATCGATTCGGTGGGCGGGCAGTTCGTGACCCTGGCTTTCACGGCAACGGAGGACCTGGCGGCCCCGACCTACTTCTTGATCGACGACACCTCTCTCCAGATCCACCCGTGAGCATGTCCGGAGGGGCCGGCATGCCGGCCCCTCCGGACAGCTCCTCATGGGATGGCGCCGGGTGGCGCCGGGTGGCACCGTCTGGTGCCACCCGGTGCCAGACGGCGCCATTCTGTGCCTTCCGGCGCGCATGAGCGCACGGTGCGCCACCGTGGCTCAGGTCGCGATCGCCGTGTTTCCGCAGGTAGGGCGGCTGGGGCCGAGGTGCCGCCCCCGCGTAGTGCCATGGGGGCTTGCGTATGGCACCACTGTGGTGCCATCATGGCGCTATGGACCTCACGCCCTATGTCGACACCCTCCGCCGCGAGCTCGCGGTGGCCGCCGAAGCCGGCGGGGAAGACGCCCGCAAGCTGGCCGATCGGCTCACCGCTCCGCTGGAGTCGGCGACCCGCCTGACCATGCTGGGCGTGCTCTCCGCCGCGATGGACGAGATCACCCGCGAGCTCGCCCCCGGCTCGGTCGACGTACGGCTGCGCGGGCTGGACCCCGACTTCGTCGTGACGCTGCCGCCCACCGACCGCGGAGCCCCCGCGGAACCGGCCGCGCCCGTCGAGCCCTTCAGTGCCCCCGCTCCCGCCTCCGCCCCGGTGCCCGCCGACGGCGACGACGGCGCCACCGCCCGCGTCAACCTGCGGCTGCCGGCCCACCTCAAGGCGCGCGCCGAGGAGGCCGCGAGTCGCGAGGGCCTGTCGGTCAACGCGTGGCTGGTGCGGGCCGTGTCGGCCGCGGTCGAAGGCGGCGGCGGCGCCCGGCCCCGTACGACGGAGAAGGTCCAGACCGTCGGACAGAGCATCACCGGCTGGATGCGCTAGCCCGCACCCCGTCGTTCGCCCGTACACGCCACTTCACCCACCACACCCACCACACCCACCACACCCACCCCATCACGTCCCACCAGCGGGGACGCCCCAGAGACTCAAGAGGACGGGACAGCCATGCCTTCTTTCGACACTCCCGAACCGATCTCGGCCACGGCGCACGTGGAGGCCGGCTCCATCCGCTTCACTGCGGGCGACCGCGCAGACACCGTCGTCGAGGTGCGTCCCCGTGACCCGAAGAAGGACCAGGACGTCCGGGCCGTCGACCAGACCCAGGTCACGTACGCGGGCGGCGCACTGACCGTCAGGACGCACAAGCCCAACATGTTCGGCCGCACCGGCACCGTCGACGTGACCGTCGAACTGCCCACGGGCTCGCGCATCGACGTCACCGGAGCCTGGGCCCAGGTGCTCGGCGAGGGCCGGCTCGGCGAGGTCCGTGTGAAGACCTCCTCCGGCGACATCCGCCTCGACGCGACCGGCCCGCTGAAGCTGACCGCCTCGCACGGCTCGATCACCGTGGACCGGGTCGAGGGCACGGCCGAGATCACCACCAGCTCCGGCAGCGTGCGCGTCGGCCTCCTCGACGGCTCCGCCGTCCTGAAGAACTCGCACGGCACCACGACCGTCGGCGCCGCCACCGGCGAGCTGCGGGTCAACGGCGCCAACGGCGACATCGACATCGCGCGAGCCGAGGGCTCGGTCACCGCCACCACCGCCCACGGCGCCCTGCGCGTGGGGGAAGTGGCCCGGGGCACCGCCCAGTTGGAGACCTCGTACGGCTCCATCGAGGTCGGCGTCCGCGAGGGTACGGCGGCCTGGCTCGACGTCAGCTCGGGCTCGGGCCAGGTGCGCAACACGCTCACCGCGTCCGAGACCCCGCAGGAGAGCGAGGACACCGTCAAGGTCCGCGCCCGTACCCGGTACGGCAACATCGACATCCTCCGCGCCAAGGTCTGAGCGGCCCTCCGCAACAGGTCGCGTCCCCACCCACTTCCCCCACCCACTTCCCCACCCACTTCACCCTTCGAACGGGAGGGCTCCATGCCTTCTTCTGTCATGCACACGACACATCAGGCGGCCGTGTCCGCCACCGGTCTGCGCAAGTCGTACGGCGACAAGAGCGTCCTGGACGGCATCGACCTGCGCATCCCGGCGGGTTCGGTGTTCGCGCTGCTCGGGCCGAACGGCGCCGGCAAGACCACCGTGGTCAAGATCCTCTCCACACTCATCTCCGCCGACGGCGGGCAGGCCCACGTCGCGGGCCACGACATCGCCGCCGACCCGCAGGCCGTGCGGGCCGCGATCGGGGTCACCGGGCAGTTCTCCGCCGTCGACGGACTGATCACCGGCGAGGAGAACATGCTCCTGATGGCCGACCTGCACCACCTCCCCAAGCCCGAGGGGCGCCGGATCGCGGCGGACCTGCTGGAGCGCTTCGACCTGGCCGAGGCCGCGAAGAAGCCGGCGTCCACCTACTCCGGCGGCATGAAGCGCCGCCTCGACATCGCCATGACCCTGGTCGGGAACCCGCGGATCATCTTCCTCGACGAGCCCACCACCGGCCTCGACCCGCGCTCCCGCCACACCATGTGGCAGATCATCCGCGAACTGGTCACCGACGGCGTCACCGTCTTCCTCACCACCCAGTACCTGGAAGAGGCCGACGAACTCGCCGACCGCATCGCCGTGCTCAACGACGGCAAGATCGCCGCCGAAGGCACCCCCGAGGAACTGAAACGGCTCGTCCCCGGCGGACACGTCCGCCTCCGCTTCACCGACCCGGCCGCCTACCACCGCGCCGCCACCGCCCTGACCGAGGTCACCCGCGACGACGAGGCCCTCGCCCTCCAGATCCCCAGCGCCGGCAGCCAGCGCGAGCTGCGCTCCCTCCTCGACTGGCTCGACTCCGCCGGCATCGAGGCGGACGAGCTGACCGTCCACACCCCCGACCTCGACGACGTCTTCTTCGCCCTGACCGGCCCGGCGACCGTCCCCCACCAGTCCAAGGAGAACGTCCGATGAGCAGCCTCTCCCTCGCGGTCCGCGACTCGAACACGATGCTGCGCCGCAACCTCCTCCACGCACGGCGCTACCCGTCCCTCACCCTGAACCTGCTGCTGACGCCGATCGTCCTGCTGCTGCTCTTCGTCTACGTCTTCGGCGACGTGATGAGCGCCGGCATGGGCGGCGCAGGCGTCGCCGACCGCTCCGCGTACATCGCCTACGTCGTCCCGGGCATCCTGATGATGACCATTGGCGGCACCGTGGTCGGCACCGCGGTCTCCGTCTCCAACGACATGACCGAGGGCATCATCGCCCGCTTCCGTACGATGGCGATCCACCGCGGGTCCGTACTCGTCGGGCACGTCGTCGGCAGCGTGCTGCAGTGCGTCGCCAGCGTGGTCCTCGTGGGCGCCGTCGCCGTGGCCATCGGCTTCCGCTCCACGGACGCGACCGCCCTGGAGTGGCTGGCGGCGTTCGGGCTGCTCGCGCTGGTCGCCCTGGCGCTCACCTGGATCGCGGTCGGCATGGGCATGGTCAGCCCGAACGCCGAGGGTGCCAGCAACAACGCGCTGCCGCTGGTCGTCCTGCCGCTCATCTCCAGCGCCTTCGTCCCGGTCGACGCGATGCCGGGCTGGTTCCAGCCGATCGCGGAGTACCAGCCCTTCACCCCGGCCATCGAGACCCTGCGCGGCCTGCTCCTCGGCACCGAGATCGGCTACAACGGCTGGCTCGCGGTCGCCTGGTGCCTGGCCCTCTCCGCCCTCGGCTACGCCTGGTCGAAGGCCACCTTCAACCGCGACCCGAAGTAGCCTCCCCACCCCGACCCGCCCCCCGGCACACCTGAGGCCCCCGGCGCACACACCGCCGGGGGCCGCAGGCATTCGGGTCCGAGCCTAGGGAACAGGGATCGGGAGCGGGGCGGTGCCCAGGGTGGCGATGGTCCAGCGCTGGGAGAAGGAGCGGTTGCAGTCGTAGAGCTGGAGCTGGCGGCCGCGCGTGGTGTCGTCCCCGGGCAGATCGAGGCAACGGCCCGAGGCCGGGTTGTAGACGCTGCCGTCGGCGCGGGGCAGGAACTGCTGGGCGGAGGTGCCGTTGCAGTGCCAGATCTGGAGGGGGGTGCCGTTGACGGTGGCACCCCGCGCGGCGTCCAGACACGTGCCCTGGACGCGAAGGGTCCCGTCGTCCCGTATCTCGAACTGCTGGGCGGAGGTGCCGTTGCAGGGCCAGATCTGGACCCTGTTGCCGTCGGCAGTGCTCTCGCCGTCGTTGTCGACGCAGTTGGAGGCGGAGTCGGTCAGCGGGATGTGGCTGGAGGTGCCCGGGGCGGTGAGGGACGCGGCGTAGGGGTAGACGGCCGCGTTGCTGATTCCGCCGGTGAAGCCGCCGTAGTAGTCGGGCCGGCCGTTCGTCTTGAAGCGGCCGAGGGTGAGCGGGCCGACGGGGGCGGGGCTGGTGGACGCCTGGTGGTGACCGGTGGCGGCGAGAGCGCCGTTGACGTAGAGGTTCATCTGCCCGGTGTCGGCGTTGTACACGGCGGTCAGGCGGGTCCAGGTGTCGGGGACGAAGCGGGCCGTCTCGTTGACCGCGCCGTCGGTGGTCAGGTCTTGGTCCACGCCGTCGGTGTCGGATTTGGCGAGGGCGAAGCTCCAGAGCTTGGTCTGAGGGCTGGCGTACAGGACGAGGGCGCTGTTGCGCCGGCCGTCCTGGCCCGCGACGATGCCGCCGGCGCTGCCGACCTTGGCCCAGGTGGTGAAGGTGAAGCTCTTACGGGTGTCCACGACGGGCCGGCTGGTGACGATGGCCGATTCGCCGCCGCTGAAGGCCGCGTACGGGGTGGCACGGCCGCCGATGGTGTCGGAGGCGGTCCAGCCGATGCCGTTCGCGGTGGCGGGGTAGTCGCCGACGGAGCTCTCGACCGTACCGCCGGAGCCCGGGCCGGTCAGTTTCCACTGCGCGGTGGGCGTGTTGAGGTTGCCCAGGGACACTGCGGTCGGGACGAAACCGGTGACGGTGGGGTGAGCGACGGTGGTGCCGTCCGGGGCCGTCCCGGTGCCGGTGAAGGAGACGAGCTGCTGGTTGGCGTCGACGGCCCACAGGTCGGGGATGCCGTCGCCGGTGAGGTCACCGTCGGAGCCGACTCGGGGGTAGACCACCGGGTCGATGACCACGCCGGGAACGGCGCCCTGTGCGGGGTCGGCGAAGCCGGTGAGGTCAGGCGTCTTGGGGTCTCCCTTGACGGAGAAGGCGTGCAGCGTCCCGTCGGTCTTGGAGCGGGCCCACAGGGTGGGGAAGTCCGTGCCCTGGGCCCGGCCCGGGGTGATGAGGTCGTAGCCGTCCCACCGGGTGTCGTTGCCCGAGAGCAGGACCGACTGGGAGCCGAGCTGGTCGGTTCCGCCCGCCCCGCTCAGCCAGAGTCGCCCGTTCTCGACGAACAGCAGCGCGGTACGGCCGAGAGCGCCGCCGTCCGCCGTGGCGCGGCCGGGCGAACCGAAGGCCGCGATCTGGGTGGTCTTGGTCCAGTCGGTTCCGTAGCCGTGCGCGGCGCAGTCGATCGGGGAGAGGTCCACTGCCACGCACCGCGCCGGTTTGGCGACGGCGATCTGCTGCTGCCCGTCGAACCTCCCGCCGTTCTCGTCATTGCGGTGCAGGTACAGCCTCGGGGCGCCCGGCTGGTGGGCGAAGAGGTCGTCGACGGGCTTGTCGCCCAGGCTGCCGCGGTGGGTGATCTGGATTCCGTTCCAGCCGGTGCCGCTGGGAGAGCTCCCGATGCGGGCGTTCGGCGCGGCGTAGGGATCGGTGCCGCCGGCGATCTGGCGCAGATTGCCGGCGCCGTCCGGCAGCAGGATGTCCGCCTTCCTGTCTCCCGTGACATCGCCGTAGACCGGGGCGCTGCTGCTCGGGTCGGACACCGCGTAGAAGCCGTAGACCGCGTGCTGGGACATGTTGCCGGCGTTGTCCTGCGTCTGCAGGTACACGTAGTTGGTGCCCCAGTGCTGCGGTGTGATCTTCACGTTCGCCTTGCCGTCCGTCAGCTTGACGATGCGGGATTCGTCGTCCGTGCACTTCCAGCCGGTGGCCGCCGCCTGTACGGGATCGGTGGTCCACCGGGCGCAGGCCAGACCCGAAGAGCGGCCCCCGTTGATCGGCGCCGGGTCCGTTCCGGTGAGGGTGAAGGTGCCCTCCTCGCCGACGCGCTTGGGGTGCCCGCCGAGGGTGCCGGACTCCGGGAAGTCGGCGGAGGTGACGGCCGCGGTGGGCGGGGTGCGGTCGACCCGGAAGTAGCACGTGTCCGTGACGGGGCTGGTGAGCGTGTCGTCCGTGGTATTGGCGTGCCAGCCGTACTGGTGACCGTCGGTCAGCCGCGATCCGATGTCGGAGGAGGCGTCACCGGAGCTGCCGTTCCACGGCGTCGTGGCGGTCTCGGTCACACCGCCGGCATCGCTGTCCCAGAAGTAGAAGGTCGTCTGGAGCTGCCGTCCCGTCGCGGATCGGGTCGCCACGTTCAACGTCACGTTGGTGTTGGCTCCGACCCAGCCGGCGTCGGCCGCGGGGTTCTGCGCGCCCGGAGTGCGGCAGTCGGCGTACGCGCCGTCGCGGGCGAAGCCGGGTGCCGGGCGCGTGCGGGGCGACCCGATGGTGGGCGTGATGTCGTACTCGGTGACGACGTGCGCGTTGTTGCTGAAGCGCTGCCGGTAGCTCTTGTTGGTCTCGTCGTCGGGTGCGAGGCCGAACGTCTGCTGTGACCAGCTGCCCTGTGCCGCCTGCCGCATGAGGGAGGTGACGTTGAACGAGATGTCGCCGGTCCCCGAGGCGTTGTAGCTCGCGCCGATCTTGGGGCAGCCGCCCATCCGGGTGGCCCGCGCGCAGGGCTGTCGGTTCCAGCTCGTCGGGTTGGTGATCTCCTCCGTCGCGTACAGCCCCATCGGGGTGGAGGTGCTCGGGCTGGAGGACTGGACGACGGTGGCGTAGAAGCGGGCGTCGAGGACGGTGGCGTTGTGGATCCTGGAGTTGATCCCGATCTTGAAGTAGGCGCGGGTGCGGCCTTCGGAGCAAGGGGGGTTGCTGGCCACGTATCCGCAATAGCCGGCGGCGGGCTTGTCCTGGCCGTACTCGGTGCCGTTGTAGCCGTTGGTGTCCGCGTGCGCTTCCTGCACCTGTGACCAGGCCAGGGTGGCGCTGTCCACCATCGGGTTGACGCCGGGGTCGATGTACCAGGGGCCGGTGCCGCCGGTCAGCAGGGCGGCATCGGGCACGAGGTCGATGCCTTGCGCGTTCGCGGTGGTGGCGATGTTCGCGACGGTCGCACCGGCGCCGGGGCCGTCGGGCGTGGAGCGCACCGCCTCGGTGTCGGCCGCCGCTGCTCGCTGGGCGCGTAAGCCCGCGCTCTTGGCGGGAGCCGGGTCCGCCGTGGCCGAATCCCACATGAGTGAGGGCGGGCCGGAGAAGCGGGTCCTGCCCTGGTCGTCGGTGACGCTGAGGTTGCCCGTACTGTCCGAGGCCACCTTCAGGCCGTCGGATTCGACCCCGAAGTGCAGCTTCTTCAGCGCCGGGTTCGCGGCTGCCTGCGCGGTGTGGACGATCAGGACCTGGCGCCAGCCGCCGAGCCTGTTCGCGGTGAGGCGTAGATCGATGTCGGGGAGGACGTTCCTGTAGAGGGCGCTGTCCCCGTCGAGGGTCGGCTTGGGCAGCGGGAAGGGAGCCGTGACCGCCAGCCTCTTGCCGTCGCCGGTGTCCATCGTGGCCATGGCACCGCCTGCGGCTCCACTGCCGCCTCCGGCTCCGCTCCGGCCACCGGAGAAGCTGAGCGACGAGGGCACCGCGGTCGGTGCGACCGTGCCGTCGCCCTGGGTGCGCAGCGTCGCGTCGACCGGCTTCCAGCCGCCGTCCGCAGCCTTCACCCGCTCGACCGTGGTGGTCGCGTCGGTGGTGAGCGTGCCCCGGGGAGTGGCGTGGGTCTGCGAGCTACCCGTCGTCAAATGGCTGATCAGCACCGGCTTTCCGGTACTGCGGGCCTGCTCCAGAGCGGTGGCCAGCGCCCGGTCCTCAGCGGTGGCAACGGGCTTGCCCCCGGGAGCTGATGCGGGACTCCCGGCGGCGAGTGCGTACGGCGTGGCGGTGAGCAGGCCGGCGCCGAGGGAGAGTACGGCCGCCCCCGCGACGGAGAGCTTCGACAGGGCGGCGGCCGGCCGTCGGCGGGGGATCCGCGGTCTGGATGTCCGCGGGTCGGTGAGTAACGACTCCAAGGCGCAAGTCCTCGCTGTGAGTGAGTTGTGGGTGAGCTGTGTAGGACAGAGGTCAGGCAACACTTCATTCGCTTCTGCAAGTTGTCAACGGATTACCGGGTGAATTGATCCGCTTTACGGCATGAAATACCACCCTGGCGAGGCCATGACATGGATCACAGGGCTGGAGTTGTGTCGATCCGATGATTTTTCGAACAGCCGTTTCGTATGGTGCGTGGAATCCGGGCCCTCCGGTCCGGTTCATTTGCATTGCCTGCACCCTGTGGGGGGATTCGGTTGTTACGTCGGAGTGGGTTCTTCGTGCGCTCGCGCACCGGGAGATCGCGGGTAGCGATCACCGCGGTGGTCGCGGTGCTCTTCTCTGGCCTGGGTCTTCCCGCGGTCGAGGCCGCCGAGAAGCCGCCCAGGGTGTGGGTGCCGCCGAACACCCCGCTGCCGCAGACCAAGCCCGTAAAGGGTGTGGATGCCAAGCCGCCGGCCAATACGAAACCCAGTGGCCGGAAATGGGTCCCGGATTCGAACATTCCCTTTCCTGTCGGAGTTGAGACGGTAACTCTGGGGGCCTCCGGAGCTCCCGTGGCCGGTGCCGATACGAAGACTGGCAAAATCGATGCGCTCCCTGTCTGGATCGCATCCGGGAATGACGCAAATCATTCCCCGTCGAAGAAGGGGGCCGTCGCAAGCCCCGGCGCGCTGCGCGTCGAGGTGAAGAACCCCGACGCGGCCCGGGCGGCCGGAGTCAACGGCGCCCTGGTCGCCCTCACCGACGCCGCCGGGCAGGTCCCCGCCGGCAAGGTGAAGGTCGGCATCGACATCACCGCCTGGGCGAAGGCGGCCGGCGCCAACTGGGCCGACCGGGCCCGCCTCGTCCAGCTGCCCGCCTGCGCCCTGACCACGCCGGGCGCCAAGGGCTGCACGGCCCGTACCCCGCTGGAGACCCGCCGCGACACTTCCGGGCAGTTGGTCGCCGAGGTCGACGTACCGGCCGCCGGGTCCGGGGGCAGGTCCGGGGGCAAGTCCGGCGGCAAGTCCGCCGGCGCGGACCTCGCGGCGCCGATGCCGGGCGCCCGTACCCTCGCCCTCGCCGCCGAGGCCGGGCCGTCCGGCGCCAGTGGTGACTTCTCCGCGACCCCGCTCCTGCCCTCCATGTCCTGGCAGGCCGGAGGCAACGCCGCCAACTTCACCTACGGCTACACCGTCGAGGCGCCCTCCTCCATCGCCGGCGCCGCGCCGAGCATAGGGCTCGGCTACGACTCCTCCTCCCTGGACGGCCGCACCGCCTCCACCAACGCGCAGGCGAGCTGGATCGGCGACGGCTGGGACTGGCACCCGGGCCTGATCTCCCGTTCGTACAAGACCTGCAAGGACGCCGGGATCAAGGACTCCGGCGACCAGTGCTGGAGCGGGGACGTGCTCTCGCTCTCCCTGTCCGGCCACGCGGGCGAGCTCGTACGCGACGACAACTCCTGCGTCTACCGCCTGCGCGGCGAGGACGGCACCAAGGTCGAGCGGCTGACCGGGCGTGCCAACGGCGCCTGGAAGGGCGAGGCCTGGAAGGTCACCACCACCGACGGCACCCAGTACTACTTCGGTGCCAACAAGCTCCCCGGCGGCGACGGCACCGACCCGGCCGCCAACTCCGTCTCCACGGTCCCCGTCTACTGGCCCGGTGCCAAGGACAAGTGCCTCGGTGCCGACTCCCCGGTGAGCGGCTCCTGGCAGTCGATGGGCTGGCAGTGGGACCTCGACTACGTCGTCGACCCGCACCAGAACCTGACGAGCTACCGCTACGAGCAGGAGGGCAACCACTACGCCCGCGGCGGCGGCCAGAACAACGGCAACGGAACCCCGACCGCCTACCAGCGCGCCGCCCACCCCACCTGGGTCGGCTACGGCCAGCGCCTCCCGGACCAGATCGCCGCGAAGGGCAAGGCCAAGCCGGCCGCCCAGGTGTGGTTCCGTACCGCCGAGCGCTGCTTCCCGGGCGGGGCCGTCACCTGCGCCCCCGAGCAGCGGACCAAGGCGAACGCGAAGTCCTGGCCCGACGTGCCCGTCGACCAGGAGTGCGCGGCCACCGGCGAGTGCCTGAACCTCTCGCCCACCTTCTTCACCACCAAGCGCCTGACGAAGATCGACACCGAGGTCCTCGTCGGCACGGACTACCGCACGGTCGACTCCTTCGCCCTCAACCAGTCCTTCCAGGACCCCGGCGACGGCACCTCGCCGTCCCTGTGGCTGGACAACGTCCAGCGCACCAGCTCCAACGCCAAGACCCCGCAGACCCTGCCCGCCGTCCTCTTCCAACCGGTGCAGCTCCCGAACCGGGTCGACGGCGTCGTCAAGCGTCCCGACGGAACTGAGGCTTCCGCCCCGCGCTACAACCGGCCGCGCATCCAGGCGATCACCACCGAGACCGGTGGCCGCGTCAACGTGGTCTACAAGACCCCGGAATGCTCACGGCTCAAGGGCACCATGCCGTCCTCCGAGGACGGCAACACGATGGCGTGCATGCCGGTCAAGTGGTACCTGCCCGGCCAGTCCTACCCGGACCCGGTCAACGACTGGTTCAACAAGATCGTCGTCCAGTCCGTCACCCAGAACGACCTGGTCACCAACTCGATCGCCACCGTGACCCAGTACGAGTACGGCGGCGGTATCGCCTGGCACCGCAACGACTCGGAGGCCACGGACGCCAAGACCCGCACCTGGGACCAGTTCCGCGGCTTCGCCACCGTCACCACCCGGACCGGCAGCGGCGCCGCCGGGGAGGCCCCGCGCACCAAGAGCGTGGCGACCTTCCTGCGCGGCATGGACGGCGACGTCCTCGCCAACGGCAGCAAGCGCAGCGTGAACGTCCCGGACGCCCAGGGCGGCAGCATCAAGGACGAGGACGTCCTGTCGGGTTTCGCCCGCCAGACCCAGACGTACGACCGCGACGGCGAGGGCGGCAGCGTCGTCTCCTACGAGGTCTCCGACCCCTGGCTCGGCGCCGTCACCGCGACCCGCGCGCAGTCGGGCGGCATGCCCGCCATCACCGCCCGCGCGATCAACACCGGCAAGGTGACCAGCGCCGCCAAGCTCGCCGACGGCAGCTGGCGCCTCTCGGAGCGCACCTCCACCTACGACGACACCCTGCTCTCCCGCCCGCTCAAGGTCGACGACAAGGCGGACCTGTCACACCCCGAGCAGCGGCTGTGCACCACCTTCGAGTACGCGGCCGGACCGGGCGGCGCCCTCACCCAGCTGGCCTCCCGCACCCTGGTGCTGTCGGGCGGCTGTGACCAGACCCCGAACACCGCCAACACGGTCGGCGACACCCGCGCCTCCTTCGACGGCAAGGAGTTCGGCCAGACCGGACCGACCGCCGATCCGACGGGCACGGATGTCCTGGAGAAGTACGACGGCAACGGCAAGCCCGTCTACCGCCGCACCGTCACCTCGACGTTCGACGCGTACGGCCGCGTCACCAGCACCACCAACAACGTCCGCAAGGACGCCGCCCACCCGGACGGCGCCGTCACGAAGACCGAGTACAAGCCGGCGACGGGCGCCGTCCCGACCGAGGTCGCCCACACCAACCCCTTCGGCTGGAAGTCGGTCAACACCCTCGACCCCGGGCGCTCGCTGCCGCTGAAGACCACCGACGAGAACGGCCACGTCGCCGAGCGGGAGTACGACGCCCACGGCCGGGTGCTCGCGATCTGGCAGCCCGGCCAGGAGCGCGCGAAGGGCGCACTGCCCGTCCGCACCTTCTCGTACACGATGAACGGCGCCGACGGGCCGGCCTCCGTGGTGAGCCAGGCGCTCATGAACAACGACACCTACACGCAGTCGTACACGATCTACGACGGCCTCGGCCGGGTCCGTCAGAGCCAGACCAAGGCCGTCTCGACACCCGTCGGACGCCTGGTCACCGACGCCCACTTCGACTCCCACGGCTGGCAGACGAAGACCAGCGCGCCGTACTACACCGACCAGGGCCAGCCCGCCGCCACGCTGTTCCTGCCGGGCGGGGGCGCGAACCCGGACTCCAAGATCCCCTCGCAGACCGTCCAGGTCTACGACGGCCTCGGCCGGCCCACCGCCTCCGTCTTCCAGTCCTACGGTGTCGAGCAGTGGCGTTCGAAGACCGAGTACGTCGGGGCGGACGAGGTCCGCAACACCCCGCCGACCGGCGGGTACGCCAGCTCCTCCCTCACCAACGGACTGGGCCAGCGGGTCGCGCTGCGCCAGTACCAGTCCGCCACCCCGACCGGCCCGTACGACGAGACGACGTACGGCTACAACACCCAGGGCCAGGAGCTCTGGCGCAAGGACCCGGCCGGGAACGAGTGGAAGTTCGCCTACGACCTGCTCGGCCGTCCGGTGAAGTCCACCGACCCCGATTCCGGTACCACGACGACGGTCTACGACGACAGCCGCAACCTCGTGACGGCGACCGACGCCCGCGGCAAGAGCGCCACCAGCGTCAGCGATCTGCTCGGCCGCCCCGTCGCGGCGTACGAGGGCACGTCCGCCGACCCTGCCAAGCAGGTGGCCGGTTTCACCTACGACACGAAGGCCCTCGGCAAACCCACCGCGAGCACGCGCTACGTCGGCGGCGCCCAGGGTGCGGCGTACGTCTCGGAAGTCACCGGCTACGACGCCGGGTACCGGCCCACCGGGACCCGGAGCACGATCCCCGGCTCCGAGGGCGCCCTGGCGGGCACCTACGAAACCGTCAACGAATACGACGCCTACGGGCAGCTGAAGGAGACGAAACTGCCCGCCGTGGCGAAGGCGGGCATGAGCGCCGAGAGCCTCTCCTTCGGCATCGACGTGGGCGGCAACCTCTCCTCGCTGGACGGCAACATCGACGGCGAGCGCGTCCCGTACGTCACCTCGCTGCAGTACGACCCGTACGGCCGTGTCATCCGCACCACCGTCGGAAAGAGCGGCAAGCAGGTCGTCACGACCGCCGACTACGACCAGGCCTCCGGCCGGCTCATCCGTTCCACCCTCGACAAACAGACCACGGCGAGATCCAGCGTCGACGTCAACGACTACACCTACGACCAGAGCGGCCTGATCACCTCCATCCGCAGCGCCCAGGACGGCGCGGCCATCGACTTGCAGTGCTTCGAGCACGACTACCTCGGCCGCCTGACCCAGGCCTGGACCGACACCGGCGCCGCGACCACGGCCCCGCAGCCGAGCGTGCGCGGCATCGGCGGCTGCGCCAACGGCAAGGGCCCGGCGGCCGACGGTGCCGGCAAGCCCAGCGTCGGGGGACCGTCCCCGTACTGGCAGAAGTACGAGTACGACCGGCTCGGAAACCGCAAGAAGCTGGTGCGCAAGGACACCACCGGTGACGCCTCGAAGGACGTCACGGTCACCCAGACGTTCGGCACCGGTGCCAACACCCCCTCCTCCGACCCGAAGACGGGGGGTGGCACGGGCGGCCCGCACGCCCTGATGACCTCCTCCGAGACGAGCCCGTCCGGAACGAAGGTCACGTCCTACACGTACGACGCGGCCGGCAACACGGCCGCCGTCACCAGCACCCCCGGCACCAAGACCCTGACGTGGAACGGCCAGGGCAAGCTCGACAAGATCACCGGAACCGGCGAGAGCGCCGGCACCAGCTACCTGTACGACACCGGCGGCAACCAGCTCATCCGCCGGGACCCCGGCAAGACCACGCTGAACCTCGGCTCCGACCAGCTCACCCTGGACACCGCCACCGGAAAGGTCTCCGACGTCCGGACGTACTCCGCCCCCGGCGGACTGTCCGTCACCCGCACCACCAGCGGCGGCACCTCCACCCTCACCTACCAGGCCTCGGACCACCACGGGACGAACGGCGTCCAGTTCAACGCCGACGACCTCGCCCAGGCCCGCCGCCCCGCCGACCCCTTCGGCAACGAGCGCGGCACCCGGCCCGCGGCCGGCTCCTGGGCCGGGGACAAGGGCTTCGTCGGAGGGACCAAGGAGGAGGCCACCGGCTTCACGCTTCTCGGCGCCCGCGAGTACGACCCCACCACGGGCCGCTTCATCAGCCCGGACCCCGTCATCGACCCCAGCAACCCGCAGCAGTGGAACGCCTACGGGTACGCGAACAACAGCCCCGTCAACGTCTCGGACCCCAGCGGCCTCGCCTTCCCCTGCGAGGGCTCGGAGTGCGGCGAGGGCTTCCGGTCGTACGTGAAGACGCAGACCCTGTCGCAGCACAAGGAGACCAGCAGGCAGCAGAGAAGCCAGGAGGTCGTCAACGCCGACACGGAGGTGACGGAAACCAAGAAGACGGCCAACCGCCTCCAGGGGCAGGTCGTCGACCTCGTCGCCGACCTGATCGGCTTCAACGACGCCCGGGACTGCTTCACCAAGGGCGATGTGATGGCCTGCATCAACACCGCGCTCAACGCGGTGCCCTGGGGGAAGATAGCCAAGGCCATCAAGATCGGCATCAAGGCCTTCAAGATCTACAAGGAGCTCAGCAAGGCCTACGACGCCATCCACGCGGCCGAAAGCAGAGCCGCCCGCGCCATGTCGGCGTTCACCAAGGCCAAGAAGGCGGAGGACGAAGCGGCAGCGGCCGCCGCCCAGGTCAGCAAGGCGGCCGAGGAAAAGGCCGTGAAGGAGACCGCCGCCGACACGGCGGGCACTGAATCCAAGGCCGGCAGAGGCGAGGCCGACAGCGACGCGGCCGGCAGCGGCTCGGACGCGGCACCTTCCTGCACCCGGCAGAACAGCTTCCCCGCCGGGACCAGGGTGCAGATGGGCGACGGCACCACCAAGCCCATCGAGGACGTCACCACCGGCGACACCGTACTGGCGACCGACCCGCAGACCGGCGAGACCAGCCCCAAGACGGTCACGGCCACCATCACGACCCCGGACGACAAGGACTTCACGGACCTCACCCTCACCGACGACGCCAACCCCCGAGGCCCGCCGGCCACCCTCACCTCCACCTACCACCACCCGTACTGGAGCGAGACCCGCCGCCAGTGGACCGACGCCGGCGAACTCACCCCGGGCGAACACCTCCGCCGCCCCGACGGCACCCCGCTCACCATCACCGCAACCCGCAACTACCCCCTCGCCACCACCACCCACAACCTCACCGTCGCCGACGTCCATACGTACTATGTGCTCGCAGGCGCCACCCCGGTCCTCGTCCACAATTGCGGGGGAACGCGATTCAGTGTGGGTTCCGACGGTGTCGCCGAAGACCTGGCCAACCCTCTTCCCGAACGCGGCGGCTACGTAAAGGCGCAGACGCTTGAAGGGGGAAAGATGAATATCGTCGGCAACAAGATTTGGGGCAACAGTGACCCCGAAGAACTCATTGGAACGCGCACGCCGGAGGCTCTCCGTGGTCTTGCCAGCCGGGGCGACGCAGAGAAGCTCCAGGACTTCTATCAGGGGGCTGTCAATGCAGGCAAGGGCGGCGCGGCCGGACGGGGTGCGAAGAACTCCAGGTCGCCCGTGAACACCGCAAGAAACCGTGTGCAGCTGTTGCAGGAGATAATTGATGCCTGGAGCTAGTGTGGAGGCTGATCGTTCGATGATGGAAATGAAGATCGCTGCAACCGCTGGGCTCACGCGAGTTACGTTCGAGCCGGGCGGGGTCGTCTTCACTCTCGACGCTGGCGAGTTCATTACGTTGCAGCTGGATCCGAGTCTTGCTCCCTCCGTGGAGATTAATATCTGGCCGAATGGAATATCGGTTTGGCTGCCCTATCCGGGGGAGTCTGACTATATTGTCCTAGACTCCGGAAATGACGAATTGGCCCGCCTGTGGTGATTTCGTAATCAATATTCAGACTGAAAAGCCCTGTCGGCGATAAGGTGCATCCGACAGGGCTTTTCGGGTTCCCTGTAGAGGCTGTCGCCGCCTCTATTCACCCACGCTGGAAATAGGTGGTCGCCTCACTGTGGGTGTGCCGGGCTTCCGCCATATTTCATGAAGGTGAGCTGAGCATCTTTGCGCGGCATGTGAGAGGCCCCGCCGGGCCCATCCCCGGCCGGGCCCCGGACGTGTGATCGGCTGTCTGACGGCAGTAGTTGACGGCAACGTCAGCGGATGGGTACTGCACGAAGTGCTGGCTCGTCGCAGTTGCCTGGCTGTATAGGAGAGCTGTTCAGAGTTTCTTTACTTGATCAAGGCGGCCCGCTGGCGCGGTCCGCGCGCGCTCCGGCCCCTCGGGGCCGCCGCCCGCTCCTGTCTCCGCCCCCGCTTGCCGGCCGCCCCGCCGGTCCGGGCGCGCAACAGCCGCCAGCGTGGATTGTTCTGGGGCTCTGCCCCAGGCCCCGGCCTCTCTCCGAGGGGGGAGGAGGCCGAGTGTTTGTGCGGCTCCGTCGTAGTGATGGGTGGTCGGGGTCGCGGGAGGGGTCCCTCGCCGCCCGGCCACCGGAGGCGTACCAGGAACCCCCGGGGGCCGCCAAGGCCAAGCGCAAGCGTCACCCAGTGAGCCTTGGCGGCCCCCGGGGAACCCTGGTACGGCGCAGCTACCCGACCGACGAGGGACCCCTCCCGCTCAGGCCCCGATCCTGGCGGGGGTCCGGCCCTGCACCACTTCGGCCATCCACCGGCACGGAGCGCGATGATGGGTCACCGCTTCGGGCGGGTATCTGCCGGATAGCCCTCGGTTGACTCGTCGGACCGGCGTACCGTGGCGCTGGAGGTGGTCAGCTGATGATTACGGAACTGGCGGACAACGTCCGTAAGTACCGGCGTCGGGCCGGGATGAGCCAGGAGGAACTGGCCCACGCCGCAGGCGTCTCGCCGGGGACCATCCGCAAGGTCGAGCAGGGCGGAACGGTCCGTATGGAAACCCTTCACGCCCTCGCTCGCGCGCTGAGGGTGACCACCGGCGCGCTGATGGCATCCGATGCCCCCGAACCCGTGGGCCGTACAGAGGAGCCGAACCGGGTCAACCTGATCCAGCTTCGCGCCGTACTCACTCCGGCTGTCGGTCTCGTGGACCAGGACGCCGAAGTGGGGGGCGAGGAACCGAATCTGCGCGCCTTCAGCCGGATGGTGGGAGACGCGCGGGTCCTGTATTCCTCGGACAGCTACAAGAGCGTCGCGGCTCAACTGCCAGATCTGCTGCGCGATGCCGCGAGGGCCGTTGCCTACTACGGCAGCGGAGACGAGCATCAGCAAGCCCTGCTGGCCCGAGCTGAGGCGCTGCGGCTGGCCGGCACTTACCTGACCCAGGTCCGGCAGTACGACATCGCCTACACCGCCCTGGCCGGTGCGATCACGGATGCCCGGCAGGCCGGGGACATGCTTGCGGCAGGCTCGGGCGTCGGCGGTATGTGCTGGCTGCTGGTGCGGCAGGGCCGGCTGGACGAGGCGGAGCGGATCGCCACCGAGAGCATGGACGTGGTGGAGCCGAAGATCACCGGGGCCGAGCCGGACCACTACGCGGTGTGGGGTGGTCTGGCCATGGAGGCCGCAGCCGCGGCCGCCCGCAACAACCGCCCTGATGCGGCCAAGGAATACCGGAAGGCAGCCCGCGTGGCGGCAGCCGCCGTTGGCATGTCCCACCGCAACGTCTCCCGGCATTGGTCCGTCTTCGGGCCGGTCACAGTGGCGATGAAGGCCCTCGAAGACTCCATGGTCGTAGGAGACGCCTGCGCCGTAGTGCGTAAGGCGGGCGAGCAGGAAGAGTTGTCGCCCAAGGCGTGGAAGCGCTTGGGCAGGCCCAGCACGAACGACGGGAACCGCTTCACCCTCGACGTGGCGCGCGCCCACACACGGACCGGGGACCTATCGGCCGCGATGGATGAGCTGACCCGTGCCCGGTCGGCGGCCCCGGAGTGGATGCGGCACCAGAACATGGCCGCCGAGACCACGCAGGAGATCCTGGGCAAGCGCAAGCGCACCCTCACGACGGAGATGCGAGAGATGGCCGACTACCTGGGCGTCGTCGGTTAGCTACCACGCAACGCGATACTTCCGGCACCCTCCGTCGCCAACTGGCATGTCTCATCGATGGAGTGACGGACAGTGGGCCCCTACGGTCGCCGTATTCCATTCGGCTACCCAGGTGGGGGTGCACGATGAGCACATCCAGGACCGACGCGGACCGCATGCGGCGCAGAGACCTCCACGACGCGGCAGCAGGCGCGACCGGCCCTCGCTTACTGCCACGGACCACTCAAGACGGGAACCCCTGCTACCTCAGCACCGACGGCAGGGGCTACCTCTCCTCACTCGCCGACAGCATCGAAGAAGTACAACTCGACATGGGCGAGGAACTCCTGAAGTACGCCCGAGGAGTCGTGGTTCCCGGAGCCAAAATGCTCTCGGCCGTCGAGTACCGGTGGCTCGCCTGCTGGCTGACCGAAGCCCTGACCGACGCACTCCGGATCGCCGAATCACGCGGCGACCGAATCCCCGCCCCACCCGAGACACTCCGCTCCTGACGGCAGTAGCGACGGCAACAACTACGGATTCAGGCGCACAACCACGGACTCCGGCGGACCCCAAAACCCCTCCCCACCTGCATAAAAGCAGCTAGAGGAGGGGCCGCCAGCACACGTACTATGTGCTGGCTGGGGCCACTCCGGTACTCGTTCATAATTGTGGTGTTGTTGACGCAGTCCATGCGGAAGCAGAGGCGGTTGCGGACCTTGGAGGCTCTCAGCGTCCGCAAGTAATGGAAGCTTTGCAGGTTCCCGGACATGCCCCCATCGTGGCCCATAGCGACGGAGGGGCAGTTATCCGACGAGTACATCCCGCTATCCAGGGAATCCTCGATTCCATCCCGACCGCTGCGCGCGGGAATAATCATGGAGGCTGTGGTTTGGTTCAGTGTCTGACGGAAGCTTGGACGCTGGACTCGATCCGACTGGAGCCACCGCCGCGGCCACCCTGGGACGCATCAGAACGAACAAGAACTTCAAAAAGCTCATCGGGCCGTGCGAGAGTTGCCAGGTTCTAGTCGAGCACTTCGATATCGACTCCAGGATGGCGCCGTAGATGCCTCGATTCTCCCAAGAAGTAGAGGGTGCCCTTCGGCTCGCCGGCTGGGTACCGGATCGCAGGGTTGACCTCGATCGATGGAAGGCGTAACTGTCAGAGTTCACCTGGCATGCCGCAGCGGAGGAGTTCCTTCAAGAGTTTGGTGGAGTCCGAGTAGACATCAGCGGCCCTGGAATCACGTGCGCGAGGGAGCCGTTCGAGTTCGATCCGGAGCTCGCCATCGGAGAGGGGGAAAAGTTTGCAGAGCTTTCTGAATTGTTCGGTCGCAAATTCTTCCCCTTGGGGGAAATGGGTCAAGGGGAATTCTTCCTGGCGATCGATGAAGAGGGTGCCATCTATCTCCTTGGTGCTTGGGCGCTAAGGCGCGGCGTAGGGGATGCAGCCTCGGAGCATCTCGTTAAGGGAGTTGCGCCGGAAAGGCTTAGCCCGCTCGCCTGAAATATTTCGTAACCAGGTCGCATCGGTACGGTATGGAGGCCACTGGCGAAGTTCCGTACGATTTGACGCTTGGGAATGCCGCAGGCGATGGAAGCCGGCGACCTAGTGCGAGGGAGTAGTAGCCTGGCGGTCCTCCGTAAGCCATTCGATCACCCGCGATACAGAGACCTCCTTCCGGCTTGTGGGTCGTGTCAATTCGTCATGGCCAGGCTCCGAATCGCTGACCTATACCCGGAAAATGGGGCGCCGTAGTGGGTAGGCTTCTTAAGCGGTTGGCTGCAGTGCGCTGGGCTGATCTGTCGGACGCAACTGGCTCGGCAGGTGGAATTCCCGCTTTGCTTTCACGGGTAGCGTGGGCCGATGGGCCAGCTGCGTGTGCGGCTGTAGATGAATTGTCGGATAGGGTCTGTGCGCTCGGTTTCGTAGTGTCTGAGGTAACGCCGGTCACCGTTCCATTCCTTGTGGAACTGGCAGGTCACCCCGAGGCGCAGTGCCGAGTCGAGGTGATTGAATTGATCACCTCGATTTACGAGGCAACGCAGTGGGAAGATGCCTCGGCTGCGTCCGATCCGAGATATCGTTCAGCGTTCGAAGAAAAGGTCGCCTGGGAGGTGACGGCGAAGGATGCGGTGCTAGCGCACAGGCAAGTCGTCGAGATTCTTGCGCGGGATGCAGACCGCGGAGTGGCAGCTGCCGCCAGTCGGCTTCTTTCGCTTCTATCGAGCTGCTGAAGAGGGTGTCAGGATTCAGCTCTGGAATCCCGAGGTGGCGGCGGCTCGACTCGGCAAGGAAACGGGAGATATAAATCAAATGGCACCCAGTGCAGATATTTGTCACCTGCGACTGGTTAGCGTGTAGGTAGGTACTCGGCGGCCCCGGTGGATTCGTTTCCGTTGGGGCCGCTGGTGGTTTTTCGCAACAGCAATCAGTGCACGGCAAGTTGGCCCGCGTATGCCTGCTATGTGTTCGCAGACTCCACCCCGGTCCTCTCCATGATTACGATGAAGTCCTATCCGGGGAGGGGTCGATAAAACGCCGACGTCTACCCATTGAAGGCCGAGAAGTTCGCCCTTGCGGAGTCCGGTGTGGAGGGCGAGTTCGTACAGCGTGTGCAGGCGGTGGCTTCGGATGGTGGTGAGGAACTGGCGGGCTTCGCTGGCGGTGCGCGGGGTGAGCGGACGTTGCGAGGGATCTCCTCCTCGCGGACGGAGCGGATGCAGGTCAGCGTCAGTGGGGCTGGTCGTGCCTGGCGTCGATGCGGCGGACGCAGCACTGGCAGGTGGTGCGGAGTTGGTTGAGCCGGGTGCGGATGTCTTTGACAGTGGGCCTGTACGCGGTGGACGGCGCTCGCGGTGCTTCGCAAGGGGCTTGGTGGGGCATTATTTAGATCATGACGCATCCTTCCCTGCCGACGACCGAGTCGGCCGTCGTCGCGATACGGGCCGTCGCGGCCGAGTACCGGCGGGCCGTGGCCGTCAGCGAGGACATCGGCGCCGATCAGACGTCGCGGAGGACTTCCGCGGCCCTGTTCACCGCCGTCGATCCCGACGGGTCGCTGCCGCACGAGGCGTTCGTGGAGCTGGGCGGCAGCCCTGCGGTCAGCGTGCGGGTCTTCCCCGAGGACGACGCGAAGATCACCGTGGACGGGGTGGAGTTCCAGGACGTGCCACGGGACGCGGTTCCGGCGTTCCTGACGTCCCTCTACAGCGGACTGGCCTTCGTGAAGGGGCGGTTCTTTCCGCCGGGGCACTGGCTCGTCGTCCCCCTGCCCGGCGACGAGACGTACAAGGAGCTCATCGCGGGCACCATGCTCACGCCCTGGCTCGCCGGCCGCGTCCGCCGCTAGTCGCCCGGGGGGCGTCCCCGGCGGGCGCAGTGCCTTGGGCACCGCCTTGCGCAGGGTTCGCCGTGTCCGCAGGGAACACCGGAGGCGGACGCGCAGGTTGGTTGGCTGTCGTGCGCCGCTGCTCTGCCCCGGGTGTTCCACCGCCCACTGCGACGTCAGGAAGTCGTACGCGTACGGGCCGAACGGCAGGTCGCGCCTCCTCATGCCGCCAGCGCCGTGAACCAGGGGTGGACGGGGGCGAGCGTGGATGACGCGGGCCAGCCGTTGACCGTGGCCAGGAGCAGCCAGTAGCGCTCCACGAGCGGGTCGTCGCCGGCCCGCAGGCGGGCGAGGAGCCAGCGGCGCACGTCGCTCTGCCCGGCGCGCTCGAACGCGTGGGCGTGGAGATCGGCTGGTGTGGCCGCCGGGGACGGGCCGGCGGCGGAGACCGGCAGCAGGCCGGCGGCCACGGCCTCGTCGAGGCGCTCGCGCACCGCTCGGTCGAGAGCGTCCTGGAGCGCGCCGGCCTCGCACCGCGCGAGTTCCTCCGCCTGGGCGTCGGCCGTCCGCCGGACCGCCGTACGGAAGTCCGCGCTCCGGCAGAGTTCCGCGAGCTCCACCCAGGCGTCGACCTGCTCGGGCGTCGGATCGTCCGGGAGCTCGGGCGGGACGGACCGCAGCAGGGCCGCGAATTCGGGGTTGGTGCGCAGGCCGTCGAAGGCGTCGAAGGCGAAGTCGGTCACGAGCCGGTGGTGTTCGGTGCGGGTGAGCGTGGTGAGGCGGTGTACGAGGTCCGTCTCCAGGTGTGCGGGGCCGTGCCCCGTGATGGTGCGGAGGACGGCCGGCGCAGGCGCAGGGTCTGGATCTGGGCGTCCAGGGCGTCGGCGTGCGCGTCCACGACCTGCGGCACCTTGCGGACGGTCGCCAGGTCGAGTCCGAGCTCGCGCAGGGTGCGGGCCAGATCGAGGCGGGCGAGCGCGTCGAGGCCGTAGAGCCGGTAGCCCGCCGGGCTGCGGTCGGTCGGCGGGACGATGCCCAGGTCGGAGTAGAACCGGATCGTCTTCACCGGCAGTCCCGACCGCCGGGACAACTCCCCGATGGAATAGAGCGTTTCGCTGTCCATGCCCGCAGTCTCGCGTCTCCCCCCACGGGAGACTCAAGCGCGTCCGGGCGGCAGTGCGCGGGCGTGCGCGGCGGCCAGCGCCACGCCGACGGCCTGGTCCGCGGTGGAGCTGTCGACGGGGTCGCCGGTGAACACGAGCCGGAAGTAGATCGGCGCCACGAGCGTCTTGAGGAGTTCGGTCGGGTCGGTGCCGGCGGGGAGTTCGCCGCGGTCCACGGCCCGGGTGACGACGATCCGCGCCCGCCGGAACCGGTCGTCGAAGACCGCCTCCTTGACCGCGGCCAGCTTCGGGGTGCGGCCGGCTTCCGCGAGGGCGGTGGAGAGGAGGGCCCGGCCCGCCTCCGAGGTCATCGAAGTGACCAGGGCACGAGCCAGCTCGCGCAGGTCGCTCTCGACCGCCCCCGTGTCGGGGATCGGGACCTCCGTGGCGAAGTGCCCGGTCAGCGCGTCCGCGACGAGGCTGTCGGAGTCCTTCCAGTTCCGGTAGATCGTCGTCTTGTGCACCCCTGCCCGCTGGGCGACGCCTTCGACGGTCAGTCCCGCGTAACCGCCCCGGGTCAGCTCGGTGAGGGTCGCCGCCAGCACGGCGGCGCGCATCTTGTCGCCCCGCCCGACCGCGCGGGTGCGTTGCGGGGGTGTCTCAGCAGACTGCATTGCAACTCCTTGTTGCGTTAGGTGGGGCCGTGCGGCATGCTGCTCAGCGTATCGCAACTGACAGTTGCATTGAGGTCCGGTCCTCCACCCCGTACCCCCGCACCCCCTTAGCCCTAAGGAACGAGGTCTCCATGGTGATCGCAGCGCCTTCCCTCCCCGACCAGTCGGGGCGGCTGGCCGTCGTCACCGGTGCCAACAGCGGCATCGGCTACGTCACCGCCCGTGAACTCGCCCGCCACGGCGCGCACGTCGTCCTGGCGTGCCGCAGCCCCGCCCGCGGCGGGGCCGCCCTGGAGCGGCTGCGGGCCGAGGTGCCCGGCGCCCGGGCCGAGCTGCGGTCGCTCGACCTGGCCGACCTGGGATCCGTGCGCCGCTTCGCCGGAGGCTGGAACCACGACCGGCTCGACCTCCTGGTCAACAACGCCGGCGTCGCGATGGTGCCGTTCGCCCGGACCGCCGACGGCTTCGAATCGCAGTTCGGCACCAACCACCTCGGCACGTTCGCCCTCACCGGCCTGCTCATGCCCCCGCTGCTGGCCGCCGCCGACCCGCGCGTGGTCACCGTCAGCAGCGAGGGCCAGCGGTTCGCCCGCTTCGACCGGGCCAACCTCAACGCCGAACGCCGCTACCGGGCGGGCTCCGCCTACCTGCAGTCCAAGCGGGCCAACCTCTACTTCGCCGTGGAACTCCAGCGCCGGGCCGACGCGGCCGGACTCGGACTGCGCAGCATGGCCGTCGCGCCGGGCCTGACCCGCTCCAACGTGCTCACCGGCGGCGCCAACCTCGCCAGGGGCCGCACGTACCGGACGCTCTCGCGCGCGCTCGTACGCCTCGCCTTCCGCCCCACACCGGAGGGCGCGAAGACCTCCCTGTACGCCGCGACCGTCCCCGGCCTCCCGGGCGGCAGCTACGTCGTACCCGACGGGTCCTTCCAGCTCCGGGGCGAGCCGACCCTCCGCGATCGGGAGCGCGCCATCGAGGACGCCGCCACGGCCGAGTGGCTGTGGGCGTACTCGCAGGAGCTGACCGGCGTGCGCTACCCGCCGCAACGCTGAGAGTTCGCACGCACGCGCCGTCCGCCGCGGTGGCGAAGTGGGCTGGTCACGACCGCACGGGGCTTGGTGCCGGGCTATTTTGACGTGCCGTCACATGACATGGGCTCGGCTCCCGTGACGAACGCGACCGACGGCGTACTGACCCCGCTCGACCCCCTCGATCCCCGTGAGACGGCCGGCTACCGGCCGCTGGCGCGGCCCGGGCGCTCGGCTCCATCCACGCGGCGGACGTCGTCCACCGCGACCTGAAGCCCGCCAACATCCTGCTCGGCTCGACCGGGCCGTACGTCATCGACTTCGGCATCGCCCGCGCGGCCGACGTCACCCAGCTCACCCGCAGCGGCGCGGTCATCGGGACCCCGCAGTACATGTCGCCCGAGCACGCGCTGGGCGAGGCCGTCACCGGGGCCACCGACCTGTTCTCGCTGGGCCTGAACGCGGCCGTCGCGGCGACCGGACGGCACCCCTACGGCGACGGCGGCGCGACCGCCCTCGGCGTACGCATCGCCAACACCGAGCGGATGCCCCCCCGACCTCGGCGGATACCCGGCGCCGCTGCGGCTGTTGCTGGAACGGTGCCTCACCGCCGACCCGGCGGCCCGCATCACCCCCGGGGAACTCGCGCGGCTGTCCGAGCGGGCCGCGGGCCGGCCGCTGCGCGCGTTCGAGGGCTGGCTGCCCGCACCGCTCATGGCGCGGATCGCCCACCGGGAGGCCGCCGCCGCGAAGCCCGTGCCCCCACCGGCCCCCCGGCCCACGCCCACCCGGCCGGACGCCCCAGCGCAGGCGGGTCCGGTCCCTCCCGCCGGGCAGCCCACCGTGACGGCCCCGCCGCGGCCCGCCGCCCCGCCGCCGTTCGTATCGCCGCCGACGGCTCCGCCCGCCTCCCGGGCCGCCGGGCGCTCCCGTCCCGTGCCGCTCGCGGCCGCCGCCGTGGCCGCCATGGCGCTCACCGCGGTCGTGACCTGGGCGGCCGTGAGCCCGGACGGGAACGCGGAAGGGAGCGGTGAGAGCCGTACGAACGGCAAGGACACCGCCGCCGGCGGCGCTGCCGGCTCCGGCCCTGGCTCCGGCTCCTCACCCGCACCGGCCTCCCCGACGCCCAAGCCGGCGGCGGCCTACACGCTCGTCTTCCAGGACAAGCCGCTGACCCTGCGCGCCCCGGCCTTCAACACCGGGACCCACGTGGACCTGGACGCGCCGAAGATCAGCCCCAGCGGCGAGATCGGCAAGACCACGGGGGTCGAATTCACCTACCAGGACTGGTCGGACGCCGGTCTGCGCTTCGTGGTCCCCCTGGGCAGGAGCGCCGGCACCACGCCCGAGCAGTGCCGTACCGGGGTGGACACCGACACGCTGCCGTCCTCGGTCCTGTCACGGGAGCTGAACGAGGGCACGTTCCTGGCCAGGGGCACGGTGCTGTGCACGGTCACCAGCGAGCACAACCTGGCGATGCTCCGGATCACCGACGTGCGGGTCCCGGCCAAGGGGGCCAGCGGCCGCATGCCCGACCACGTCATGACCCTGACCCTCTGGAAGACGGCCGAGTAGGACGGAGCGGCGGGGAGCGCTACGGCGCCCGCGCGCGGACCCCGGGCGGGGCCCGCGCGTACGCCGGGGGTCAGGCTCCCGCGGGCGCCAGGCGCTCCGTGAGGTGGGCGACCACATCGGCCAGCGCGATCTCGTGCTGCGCGGCGCCCTTGAGGTCCCGCAGGACCACGGCCTGGCGCTGCCACTCGTCGCGGCCGACGATGAGCGCGAAGCCGGCGCCGCTGCGGTCGGCGCGGGAGAGCTCCTTGCCCAGCTTGCGCGGCTCCAGGGTGGTCGAGGTGCGGATCCCCGCCTGCCGGAGCTTGCGGGCGACCTCGCGGGAGGCCGGGACCAGCTCGTCGTCGACGGGGATCACGGCGACGTCGACCTCGTTCTTGGCCTCGGGCAGCAGGCCGTGAGTGTCGAGGAAGTCGTGCAGGGTGACATCGCCCATGCCGAAGCCGATGCCGGGGATGCGCTGGTTGGTGAAGAGGCCGGCCAGGTCGCCGTAGCGGCCGCCGCCGAAGAGCGAGCGGTTGTTCTCCGGGGAGAGGTCGAACACCTCGAAGACGGTGGAGGTGTAGTACTGGAGGCCGCGCACGATGAAGGGGTCGAAGACGAAGAGGTCCTTGGCCTCGCTCTTCATCACCTGGGCCAGCGGGGAGGCTTCCCGGACCTCGTCGGGGAGGTCGGGCAGCACCTCGGCCCCGGAGCGCAGGGTGGACTCCAGGAGGTCGAACATCCGGCCGTCGACGCCGAACTCCGCGGCGTCCTCGCGCAGCTTCTCGGCCGGCACCTTCTCCCACCGGTCGATGAGCGCCATGGTCTGCTGGTGCGCGCTCTCCGGCACCTTCACCACGTCGCGCAGGATGCTGTTGAGGATGGCCCGGTCGCCCACCCGCAGCACCCACATGTCGCGGGTCGCGCCGAGCGAGCCCATCACGTCGTGGATGAGGTCGAAGATCTCGATCTCGCAGTTCGGGCTGTCGGACCCGAAGATGTCCACGTTGAGCTGCCAGTGCTCACGGGTGCGGCCGCGCTGCGGACGCTCGTAGCGGTGGCAGTTGACGTGGCTGTACCAGCGCACCGGGAACTGGAGGCTGCCGGCGTTGGCGGCGATCATACGGGCGACCGAGGGGGTCATCTCCGGGCGCAGCGCGATCCGGCGGCCGCCCCGGTCGGTGAGGGAGTACAGCTGCTGGTTCGCGATCTCCTGGCCGGACTTGGCCTCGTAGATCTCCGCGGACTCCAGGATCGGGCCGTCGTACCGTCCGTAGCCGTAACGCTCCACCGTCTCGTACAGATGGCCGAACACCTGCTGCCGTACGGACATCTCGGCAGGGAGGAAATCCCTGGTGCCTCGGTAGGGAGCGGTGGGCAGCAGACGACTCACGGAGGGGCTCCTATGGGGTGACGCGAAACAGCTGACAGTGTAACAAGGGGTGCTGACGTGACGTCAGGGTGATCGGCGGGCGGACCGGCGCCCGGCGGGGCCTCAGTGTGGCAGGGGCGCGGGCGGGCGGTGGCCGAGGATGGCCGAACCCACCCGGACGTGCGTCGCACCCGCGGCGATCGCGGCCTCCAGGTCGCCGCTCATGCCGGCCGACATCACCACGGCTCCCGGATGCTCGCCGAGCAGCCGTTCCCGGACCGGCCGCAGCCGGGCGAACGCCTCGGCGGCCGGCTCCTGCGGCGGGGCCACCGCCATCACCCCGGCCACCGTGAGCCCGGGGCGGCCGGCGATGAGCGCGGCGAGCCGGGGCACCTCGTCGGGGTGGGCCCCGCCGCGGCCCGCGGCGGCGTCCAGGCTCACCTGGATCAGACAGCGCAGCTCCCGCTCGGCCCGCTCGGCGGCCTTGCCGAGGGCGGACACCAGGGAGGCACGGTCCACGGAGTGCACCATGTCGGCGTAACGGGCCACCGAGGGAGCCTTGTTGCTCTGGAGCTGCCCGATGAAGTGCCAGGACAGGGCCGGCGCGAGCCCGGCGCAGGCCGCTGCCTTCGCGGACGCCTGCTGGTCCTGGTTCTCGCCCACGTCGCGGACGCCGAGCCCGGCCAGCAGGCGGACGTCCTCGGCGGGCCAGGTCTTGGTGACGGTGATGAGGGTGATTCCGGTGTGGTCGCGTCCGGCCGCCCGGGCGGCGTCGGCGATCCGCTCGCGGACGGCGGCCAGCCGCCCGGCCAGGAACGCCCGCCGGGCCTCCCGGGCCTCCCGGTCTTCCCGGGCCTCCAAGCCCTCCCGGTCCTCCCGGGATTCCTCGGGGGCGGGGCGCAGGGGTGTCGTCACGGTCGGTCCTTCTCGTTCGCTAGTCGGGCAGGCCGGTCAGGGCCTCGGCCACCCGGTCGGCCTGTTCCTCGGTCAGCGCGGCGAACAGCGGTACCGAGACGGTGCTGTCCACGACGCGTTCGGCCACCGGGTACTCCCGCGGCTCCAGGCCCAGTTGCCGGTGCAGCAGGTGCCGGGCGGGGATCAGGGGATCGGCCGCGATGCCCGCGGCGCGCAGGTGGCCGATCCACCGCTGCTGCTGGGCGCGGCCGGCGGCCCGCAGGCAGTAGCGGTAGGGCACCTGGCCGGGGGCCAGCCCGGGCGGGGGCGCGACGTGCGGCGGCAGGGCCGCGGTGTAGCGGGCGGCGACGGCGCGGCGGTGCGCGGCGATGCCGTCGAGGCGGCGGAACTGGCTGAGCGCCAGGGCCGCCGCCGGGTCGGAGAGGCGGTGGTTGAACCGCGGGGCGTAGACCTCGCGGGCGCCCGGGTCCTGGTAGCCGCGGACGTGTTCGCGGGCCGCGGGGTCGCGCTGCAGCAGCATCCCGCCCTCACCGGCGGCGATCACCTTGGTGGCGTAGAAGGAGAACACCGAGGCGTCCCCGATGGCGCCGAGGGGGCGGCCCCGCTCGTCGCGGCCGCCGAGGCTCTGGCAGCAGTCCTCCACCAGCAGCGCGGTCTTGGGGCGCAGGGCGTCCAGATCCGCCGGGTGGCCGTGGGTGTGTACGGCGATGACGGCGTCGAGGGGGTGCGCCGGGTCGAGCCGTTCGGGATCGATGCCCAGGGTCCGCTCGGTGACGTCCACGACCAGCGGGGTGCAGCCGGCGGCCAGTACGGCGTCCAGCAGGGCGGAGCAGCCGTAGGTGGGGACGGCGACGGTGGCGCCGTTGTCCCCGAGCCCGGCGCCGCGCAGCGCCAGCGTCAGCCCCGCGGTGCCCGAGGAGACGGCGGAGGCGTGCAGGGGGTGGAAGCGCTCGGCGAAGGCCGCTTCGAGGGCTGCGGTCCGGGGGCCGGTGGCGAGCCATCCGGAGCGCAGGGCCTCGGTCACGGCGGCGATGTCGTCCTCGGTGACGAGCGGCCCGTTGTGGGGGACGGGCGCGGGGGCTGGGACGGGGGCGGGGATCATGCCAGGCCCTCCTTCAGCCGGTCCAGCGCCTCGTGCAGTACGGTCTCGCGTTTGCAGAACGCGAAGCGGACGTAGCGCCGCCCGGCGTCCGGGTCGGCGTAGAAGACCTGCTGGGGGATGGCGGCGACGCCGGCGCGGCCGGGCAGCGCACGGCAGAAGTCCATCCCGTCCCGCTCGCCGAGGGGGGTGATGTCGGCGGTGATGAAGTACGTGCCCTGCGGCGGCCGCACGTCGAAGCCGAGCGCGCGCAGCCCGTCGGTCATCAGGTCCCGGCGTCGCCGCAGGGAGTCCGTGGCGGCGGTGAAGTACTCCTCGGGGAGGCGCAGGGCGTCGGCCACGGCGTACTGGAAGGGCGTGCCGGCGGCGAAGGAGAGGTGCTGCTTGACCTCGCGGACGGCGGTGACCAGATCGGCGGGGCCGCTCGCCCAGCCGACCTTCCAGCCGGTGAAGGAGAAGGACTTGCCGGCGGAGGAGATGGTGACGGTGCGTTCGAACATGCCGGGCAGGGCCGCGATGGGCTGGTGGACTCCGTCGAACACCAGGTGCTCGTAGACCTCGTCGGAGATGACCAGGAGGTCGTGGGCCCGGGCCAGCGCGGCCACCTCGTGGAGCTGCCCGGGGGTGAAGACCGCGCCGGTCGGGTTGTGGGGGGTGTTGAGCAGCAGGACCCGGGTGCGCCCGGTGATCGCGGCGGCCAGGTCCCGGGTGTCCAGGGTGAAGTCGGGCGCCCGCAGCCGGACCGGCACCAGGGTGGCGCCGGCCAGGGTGGCGCAGGCGGCGTAGGAGTCGTAGAAGGGCTCCAGGGCCACGACCTCGTCGCCGGGCGAGGTCAGCGCGAGCAGCGCGGCGGCGAGCGCCTCGGAGGCACCGGTGGTGACGACGGTCTCCCGGTCGGGATCGATGTCCAGGCCGTAGCGCCGCCGCTGGTGGTCGGCGATGGCGCGGCGCAGGGCGGGGAGCCCGGGGACCGGCGGGTACTGGTGGTGGCCGGCGCGCAGCGCGCGGACGGCGGCCTCGACGACGGAGTCGGGGCCCGCGGTGTCCGGGAAGCCCTGGCCGAGGTTGACGGCGTCGTACCGCTCGGCCAGGGCCGACATCTCGGCGAAGACGTTGTGCCCGTGCGCGGCGAGGCGGCCGCGCCGCGCGGGGACGGCGGGCGCGGCGGGAACGGCAGGCGAGGCAGGCGCGGCAGGCGTGCCGCAGCACCCGCCGCTGCCGGGCGGGTGCTGCCGGTGCCCTGTCACGACCGGTCACCGGCGGCGGCCGCTGCGGGCTCCGGCCGGTGGATCTCCAGCAGGGCGAAGCGGTGGAGCATCTGGCTGCCGTTGAGGTAGACCAGCGCCGGGTCCGCGGTGGCGCCGGGGTGGGCGTCGGGGTCGGGCACGGTGTGCGAGCGCAGCGGGTCCTGCGACTGCCGGGCGCGGGGTGCGGCGGGCAGGTAGCGGTGGAAGGCGTGCCCCAGTCCGGCCGCGTCCAGCAGCCGGCTGACGGTCTGCACGGAGAACTGGTTCCACCCGGGCAGCCACTCCGGGTCGCTGTCCGAATGGCGCAACCGGATGACGACGTCCACCGGTTCGGGGTTGAACAGCCCGAAGACGTAGGCGCGCCCACCGGGTGCGGTCAGCCGCAGCAGCGCGTCGATCCACTGCTGGGGGTCGTCGAAGTGGCTGTGCAGGGCGACCATGAACACGGTGGTGAACGGCCCTGCGGGCAGGGTGTCGGGGCGCAGCACGTCACCGGTCAGGAAGCGGGCGCCGGGCACCCGCAGCCGGGCCTGCTCGATCAGCGTGGGCTGGAGGTCCACGCAGGTCAGGTCGGTGCCGGGGTGGCGGCCGAGGAGGTAGTGGGCGAACGCTCCGGCCGCGCAGCCCACTTCGCACACCGGCCCGTCCGGGTGGCCCCGCAGCCAGGGCTCGGCGTGGTCGACGACGAAGGGGAAGTAGTGCGGGTGCTCGCTGTCCACGGGGCGGTCGGCGTAGCGCAGGTCCAGATTGCGCGGGCCGCCGGCCGGCCCGGGCAGGGCCGTGTGCTGCGGCGTGGTGGTGTGGGGCGCCTGGCGGGGGGTGCTGGTCATCGGCCGTTCCCGGTGGTGGTGGGCTTGGAGGTGAGCGCGGCCAGCCGGGCGAATCCCTCGACGGGCAGGCTGCGGAAGGGCAGTTGGTCGCCGCAGGGCAGGGCGTTGCGCCGCAGGAAGTCGCGCAGGTCGTGGCCGACCTCGTCGAGGCCGCCGGTGAGCCGCCCGGAGCGCAGTTCGAACAGGGCGCGGCTGCGGCTGGTCCAGGGACGCAGGTCGGGGCGGTCGTCCACGGCGAGCAGGTGGAATCCGCGCCGGTGGGCCGCGTTGGCGTGGGCGTGGACGGCGTCGAGGCAGGTGTCCTCGGTGACCAGCAGCACGCGGTGGCGGCCCTCGACGTCGATGCCGCCGTCGGGGGTGCGCTCGGCGCTGAGGCCCTTCCACTGGAGCTCGGCGATCCATTCGTCGAGCAGGGCGTCCACGCGCCGGTGAGCCTCCTCGTCCTTGGGGGGCCGTGGTTCCAGGGTGCGTTTGACGGCGGCGGGCACGCCGCCCGCCAGTACTCCGGCGGGCAGGTCGCGGCTGACGACGCTGCCGGCGGCGACGATGGTGTCGGCGCCGATGGTCACCCCGGGGAGCACGGTGGCGTGGTAGGCGAGCCAGACGTTGCGCTCGATGCGCACGGGCGCGAAGGTCGCCGGGTAGCCGTCCAGGAGCCGGTGACCGAAGTGGAACCCATGGGTCCAGATGGTCAGGTGGGAGCCGGAACCGACCTGGTCGCCCAGGATGATCGGGTGGTTGGCGTTGAGGATGCTGTGCGGTCCGATCGCCACCCGGGCACCCAGGACGACGTGCGAGGTGGAGGCGGTGGTGCCGCCGTAGCCGACGCTGGTGCCCTGACCGAGGTAGAGCAGCCGGTCGGCCTGGAAGGAGCGGCAGGTGACGTGCGTCCCGGACTCGATGCGCCCGCCGCCCTCGACCTCGAAGGCGTCGGCGACGAGCACGGTGACCGAGGCCTGGAGCTCGGTCGCGTCACCCAGGAAGAGGGTGCCGGCGCGCAGGTCGCAGTGCTCGCCGATGGTGACGCCGTCGCCCAGCGTGAGGGTGTCCGCGGCCAGCACGGCATTGGCGCCGATCGTCACGTCGCGGCCGATGAGGACGTTGGAGCCGAGCCAGGCGCGCACGCCCGGCCCGACCGCCGCTCCGGCCTCGATCAGCCGGCGCCGGCCGGCCGAGCCGTCGTCGGGGGTCTGGTCGATGGTCACGTCGACCCCTTGCGGCCCTTCGCCAGCGCGGCGCCGAGGTTCTCGACGAAGGCGGCGAACTCGGTCGCGGCCGGTCCGCCGTCGCGCTCCAGGGCTTCGGCGAGGCCCGGACAGCGGTCGGTGAACACCGGTGCCTTCACACCCGTCAGGGAGGCGCCGGTGACGACGGTCTTCACCCAGGTGGACTGGTACATGCCGGCGCCGTCGAGCCGGGCGCCGGACAGGTCGGACTGGCTGAACCGGCTGTACGCGCAGTTGGCGCCGACCAGCCCGGCCTCGCGCAGGTCGGCGGCGATGTAGGCCTGGACGAGGGTGGCACCGTCCAGGACGGCGCGGCGCAGGCTCATGCCGCGCGGCGGATCACCGGTGATCATGGCGCGGTAGAGGTTCGCGTGGCGGAGGTTGGCCCGGGCGAGGCTGGAGTCGCGCACCGTGAGGCAGCGGCCGAGGAAGGTGCTCATCTCGGCGTCGGACAGGTCGCTCTCCACGATGTGGAGGTTCTCGCCGCGGGCGGCGGTGAGGACCGCGCCGCGCAGACTGCTCTCCACGATGCTGCCGTTGCTCAGCGACGCCCCGCCGAGGCGGACCTGGGGCAGGGTGCAGCGCGTCCAGCGGGCACCGGTGAGCTGGGCGCCGCCGAAGTCCGCGGCGGTGACGGTGAGGTCGGTGAAGTCGGCGTCGGGCGCCTTGAGCCCGGCCGCGCGCCAGTCGTGCGCCTGGATGCCGGTGAGCCGCAGCTGCGGCAGCCCCGCGTCGGCGAGCACCAGGCCGTCGGCGGCGGTGAGCCGCTGGAGGGCCAGACCGTGACCGGCCACCGAGCGCAGCGAGGTGTCGCGGAGGCTGGACTTGGTGACGGAGAGCTGGTCGACGCAGGAGCCGTCCAGGGCGGCGGAGTCCAGCAGGCATTCGCTGATCAGCGCGCCCTGGAGGTTCATGTTGCGCATCGAGGCGTCGGACAGGTCGCACTGGTAGAACGACGAGCCGGACAGGTGGCCGTCGTCCAGGTGGGTGCCGCGCATGCTGCACCCGTGGAAGAGCGTGCCGGTGGCGTCCCGCAGCCCGGTCAGGTCGGCGCCGTCGAAGACGCAGGTCTGGGCGGCCAGGGCGTGGACGTAGGCGGAGCGCAGGCTGGCTCCGGTGAGGTTGGTGCGTTCCATCCCCGGGCAGACCATGCTGACTTCGGAGAGGTCGGCCTCCTGGAGGCGGGTGCCGTGCAGCAGCGCCCGGTTGAGGGTGGCGCGGCGCAGGTCGACCCGGCGCAGGTCGAGGTTGCTCAGGTCGGCCTCGGTGAGGTCCATGCCGCGGCCGGTGGTGTCGATCAGGCCCTGGGTGACTTCGGAGACGTGCTTGAGCAGCGCGGGGCGCAGTTCCTCGTCGGCGGCGGCCAGGTGCCGCAGTAGTTCCAGCGCGGTGGTGTCGGGCATCGGGGCTCCTCAGGTGTGGGCGGGACGGGGAGGTCCGGTGGGCGCGGTTCGGGCGGGCTCGCCCGGCGTACGAACGGCAGGGCCGCCGGGTGTACGAGGGCCGGGGCCGCCCGGCGTACGAACGGCAGGGCCGCCGGGTGTACGAAGGCCAGGGCCGTCCGGTGTGGAGCTGCCCGGCCGGCGGGGGCCGATCAGCGCGCGGATCCACCGGCTGATCTGCTCGGGCTCCGGATCGCCGGGCGCCGGGGGCCGGTGCTCCAGGACGACGGCGGGGGCGCCGGTGAGGTCGAGCAGCTCGGGCAGCACCTCGGCCAGCGGCAGGTAGCCGTCGGCGGCCGACTGGCCGGCGTGGGCGGGCTCGTGGCCGTGCTCGGGGTAGCGCGCGGTCGTGGTGTTGTAGAGGTGCATGCTGCGCACGACCGGGCCCAGGGCGCGGGCGTAGCCGAGCGGCCCGTGCTCCGGGCCGAGCAGGTGCGCATGGCCGACGTCGAGGCAGAGCCCCAGCTCCGGGCGCCCGGCGAGCGCGTCGCGGTAGTGCTCCGCGGTGTGCAGCAGCGGGTGGGCGGAGAGGTTCTCCACCAGTACGGGGACCCCGTGCTCGCGCGCCAGCCCGCAGGCGGCGTCGAGGAAGTCGCGGCACCAGCTGTCGAACCCCGCGAGCGGGTAGGGCGGGTAGGGGCTCGGGAAGTGCACCACCACGTGGAGCGCGCCGAGGTCGGCCGCGCAGCGGACGGTGGCCTCGGTCAGCCGCAGCGCGGTCGCCGCCTCGTCCGGGTCGGGGCCGGTGGGCGCGAACCGGCGCAGTGGGCGCGGCTCGTCGTAGGGGACGGGAGTGTGCAGCGCGGGCCGGATGCCGTGGCGGGCGCAGAACCGCTCGATCGCGGCGAGCATCGACCGGGGGTAGTTGTAGAACTCCACGACCTCGGGCTCGTAGGCGAGCAGCCCCGTCAGATCGGTGCGGTCGGCCAGCACACCGGTGGAGACGCCCAGCAGGGTCATGCCGCACCCCCCGGTGCGGCGGCGGCGGCCTCGGCGAGGCGCGCGGCCGCCGCCCGGTCGGTCTTGCCGGTGCGTCCCAGCGGGGGCTGCTCGACGCGGTGCACCCGCTCGGGCACCTTGTGGGCCTCCAGCCGGAGCCGCCCGTGGGCCCGCAGCTCCTCCTCGGCGGGCATCCGGCCCGCGCGCGGTACGAAGAGCAGGTGCAGGCGCTCGCCCAGCAGCGCGTCCGGGACACCGACGGCCACGCACGCGGCGCAGTCGGGGTGATCGGCGTACGCGGCCTCCACCTCCAGTGGGGAGATCTTCGCGCCGCCGCGCACGATGAGCTGCTTGGCGCGCCCGACGAGTTCCACCCGGCCGTCCAGCGGCCGGTGCCGGGCGAGGTCGCCGGTGCGCAGCCAGCGGCCGGCCATGGTGGCGGCGGTGGCGGCGGGGTCGTCGAGGTACCCGGTCATCAGATGGGGCGTACGGAGCCAGAGTTCACCGGCCGTACCCGTTTCGGCTTCGGCGCCGGCTTCGGCAGCGGGGGCACCGTCCACAGGCATGATGCGGTACTCCACGCCGGGGGAGGGGCGCCCGATGGTGCCCGCCTCCTCGTCGTAGCGGTCGGGGGTGAGGATGAAGTCGGAGGTGGCGCTCTCGCTCAGCCCGAAGACGTCGGCGATCCCGGCGTGCGGCAGCAGGGCCCGCGTTCCGCGGCCCAGGCCGGCCGGCAGGGGTTCGCCGCCGCAGATCCAGGTGCCGGGGGAGCCCGCCGCGGCGAGCCGCGCCGCCAGGGCGGTTCCGTCCGGGGAGTCGAGCTCGCGGCGGATCAGGCGCAGCATGCTGGGGACGACGGCGGTCCGGTCGACGGTCCGCCGCGCGAGGAGCTCCAGCACCTGGCGGGCCCGGAAGCGCGGGGTGAGCAGCAGGGTGCCGCCGGTCGCGAGGGTGAGCAGCGAGGTCCACTGCCCGAAGCTGAAGTTGAGGTGCAGCAGGTGCAGGGCGGTCTGGCCCTCGCCGAACGGCAGCGTCCGGGCGATCGCCCGGAGCTTGGTGTGCAGGGCGCGGTGGGAGAGCACCACGCCCTTGGGGCGGCCGGTGGAGCCGGAGGTGAAGACCACCAGGGCCTGCTCGGCGTCCAGTTCGGCCGGCGGGACCGGCGGGACCGGCGGGCCGCCGGGAGCGCCGGGAGCGCCGGGAGCGCCGGGAGCGCCGGCGGCGGTGTCCTGGACGATCCCGTTGATCCAGGGGTGGCCGGCCGGGCCGGTGGCGTCCTCCCAGGCCGCGGGGCGGTGGCGGGGGTCGCCGAGCAGCAGCCGGGCGCCGACGCGTTCGGCGGTGGCGCGCAGCACCAGCGCGGGGGAGTCCCGGTGTACCGGGACCACGACCGCCCCGGCGGACCAGGCGCCGAGTTCGCACACGAGGTCGCCGCACCGGTTGTCCACCGCGACGAGAACGGGTTCCCCGCGCCGCAGGCCGGCCGACGTCAGGGCGGCGGCGAGGGCGCGGCCCCGCTCGCCGAGGTCGCGGTAGCCGAGGACGTCCTCCCCGTCGTCGAGGGCGACGCGGTCCGCGAAGCGCGCGCAGGCCCGTTCGAGGAGCGCGTCGAGCCGCTGGGGGGTGCCCGCCAGGGGAGCGGCGGGGGCGCCGGCCGGGGTGCCGGTCAGGGTGGAGGGGGTGGTCACGCGAGCACCTTCCGGACGGCCGGCCGCCGGTCCCCGGGCAGTTCGTCCCCGGGCATCTCGTCTCCGCGCAGTCCGTCCCCGGCGGGGTAGCGGAAGTCCTCGTCCAGGGCGCGGATGACGGTGCGCAGGCCGGTGTCCCACAGCGAATCCGCGTAGCCCCGGCACTCCGCGAGGGTGCCGGCGGCCAGCGGGAACTCGGCGTGGTGCAGCGAAGTGAAGATCACCTCGAAGGCCTGCGGGAAGTCGATGCCGGGCAGGGCGGCCATCACGGCGGCGACCAGGTTGTCGAAGGAGAGCTGGTTGGGCGAGCGGGTGACGCAGACGACGTGGTCGCGCGGCCCGTCCGCGCGCCGCGGAGCCTCGTACAGGGGCGGATAGGTGGGGCGCCAGACGCAGGAGGAGGGGTCGCGCCACATCGGCTCGACGACCGCGCGCAGCGCCTCGGGGTCGCGCCAGCGCGGGGGCAGCGAGATGCCGGGCGGGTAGGCCTGGGTGACGTCCTCGTAGTCCCCGAAGTCGGTGCCGGCCAGCAGGGCCCGGCAGTCGGGGCAGTGCTGCCCGAAGACGGAGAGCTGGAGCGCGAACTCCTCCCAGTGGTCCGGCGTGTGGACCACGTTGGCCCACACGCCGAGGCGGTAGGCGGCTCGCGCCTTGCGCTTGACGGCGGCGGCCGTCTCCACGGTGTCGTCGCCCCCGCGGACGACGATCACCTCCATGGGCCGGTGCGCGTACCAGAGGTCGAGGGTGAGGTGCTCCAGCGGGTTCTCGCTGCGCCGCATGTCGGCGAAGGCCCGGCGGATGTCGTCCTCGTCCAGCAGGATCCGGTGGTGGCACAGGACGGTCAGTCCGGCCTCCCGCACCGTGTCGAGGACGTACGGCTGGAGGTGGCGCGAGACCCCGTCCGGCTTGATCAGGAGCAGGGAGTGCTGGCTCTCCGACAGGCGTTCCAACTGATTCCCCTCACATTCGCGTGCTTGTCACAGCGAGATTGACACGAAATGAGCGGCTGAGTCAATAAAGCTAGTCAAGTTGCCTTCGTGTGGGTGAGGCGATCTCCAACCTCCAGGAGTGCGGAGGAGGTTGTGGCTGCTCGGCCCCCTGTGGAGTCGCTCGCAAACAATATTGACAGGGGGACTTGACTCGCGGGTCTAGATCATGGTCATATCGCTTCACCGCAAGGGAATGAACGCCTTGCGGGGCATCACACACAATGAAGGAGAGTCATCATGACCCGTAACCACGCTGTCGGCATGCGTCCCCGCCTCGACAAGATCAAGGTCCGCTCGGGCAAGTAAGCACGCCGAGTGCCGGGCTGCCGCCGGATCACCTCCGGCGGCAGCCCGGCCGCCGCATTTCCGGGCCCTTGACGGTCCCAGCGAGCGGGGCCGCATCCGGCTCCGCTCCCGGCCGTGTTCGCAGCTCTCCCCTCCGGCCGTGCGCGCGCGCCCGGTACCGGGCGCGCCCCGGCGGAATTCGGGACGGGACCGAACGCGGCCCCACCCCGCCCGCACCGCGCAGCGACGGAGACCTCCCCCGTGACCGAACAGCTCCTGACGCAGAACGTCCCCGTACTGGTGGACCACACCCCCGGCAGCCGCACCACGACCGTGTGCGTCGCCGTCGGATCGGGTGCCCGGCACGACCCCGAGGGAGTCGCCGGCGCCACGCACATGCTCGAACACCTCGTCATGTCGTGCCCGCTGGACGGCGGCCCGTCGCTGAGCGAGCGCGTCGAACGGCTCGGCGGCACCTGCAACGCCCTCACCAGCCCCGAACTCCTGGTGATCCACGCCCAGGTCCTCAACGAGGACGCGCCGGAGGTCATCGGCTGGATCGGCGCGTCCCTGCTCCGCCCCGAACTGACCGCCGCCCACCTGGACCGCGAGCGCCAGGTCGTCCTCCAGGAACTGAGCGCGGCGGCCTCCGACCCCGCCGACGCCGTCCAGGACGCCTTCCTGGCCCGGCTGTTCGACGGCCACCCCCTCGGATCGCCGGTCGGCGGCGACCCCGCGAGCATCGCCCGCATCACGGTGGACGTCATGCGCGACGCCCACCGCCAGGCCCTGGCCGGCGCACCCGTCGCGGTGAGCGCCGTCGGCGGACTGCCGGCGACGGAACTGCTCGCCGCCCTCGACAAGGCGGGCATCGGCGCCCTCCCGGCCGCGCCGCCGCTCGGCGCGCGCCCGCCGCAGACCCCGCCGCCGGTCCGCACCGGGATCCCGGAGCGCTGGCCCGACGAGTTCTGCTGGCTGCAGGCCGGCAGCCGGGCGCCCCACCTCGGCGATCCGCGCCGCCACGCCTACAACGTGCTGGGGCACCTGATGGGCTCCAGCCCCGCCTCCCTGCTCTACGCGCGCATCCGCAACGACGAGGCGCTCGCCTACTCCTTCCAGTCCTGGTCCCGCAGCTACAGCGACACCGGCGCCTGGCGGATGCTGGCCGGCGCCGAGCCCGCCAACGCCCCCCGCGTCCTGGACGCCTTCCGCTCGCTGCTCGCCGAGATCGCCTCGGACGGGCCGGGCGAGGAGGCCTTCTCGGCAGCCGTCCGGCAGGCCGTGGTGGAGGTCGTGCTGCGCGCCGAGTCCCAGCAGGAGGCCGCGATCGCGCTGGCCGTCGACCGGGCGCTGGCGGCCGATGTCACCCTGCCCGAGCAGGAGATCGAGGCCCTCGGCCGGGTCACCGCCGCCGAGGTCGCCGCCGCGGCGGCCGACGTGGCGCGCGAACTGGTCGCCGTGGTCCGCCCCGAGGCGGCCTGACCCGATGCCGACGACCCCTCCCGGCGCCCTGCCGCCCGCCACTGCCCCGGCGTCTGCCACTGCCCCCGCGCCGGCCCCGGCGTCCGCCGCTGCCCCCGCGCCAGCCCCGGCGTCCGTGCCCGCTCCGGCGGATGCTGCCGCGCCCGCGTCCGTTCCGGCCTCCGCGCCGGCCCCGGCGTCCGCCGCTGCCCCCGCGCCGGCACCGGCCCCCGCGCCGGCCTCGGCGTCCGCTCCGGCGTCTGCCACCGTTCCCGCGCCCGTCCCGGCGGATGCCGCCGCGCACCCCGGTGCGCTGACCGCCTCCGCCGAGTATCTGGCCGCCGCCGACGAGGCGGGGCTGCTGCACCGGAGCGACGGGCTGGTCTACGTGGCCGGCGCCTACCGCGAGCCGCTCACCGGAGTCGAGCAGTGCCTGGTCGAGCACGCCGACCCGCGACTGCTGCGCGCGGCGCCGGCCTTCCTCGACGCGCTCTTCGCCCGCTTCCCGGAATGCACCGAGGCGATCGTCCGGGTGGCCGGCGCCGACGACCCGCACCCCGTGCTCACCCCCCATCTGAGCTACCTGTCGCTGCCCGCCGCGGCGGCCGGCGCCCCCGAGGGCGCGCCGGCCACCGGGCTGACGGTCGCCCCGGACGAGGCCCGCGCACACGACGCCGCCGTCCACGACTGGCTGCGCCGGGCCATGGAGACCGCGGCCGCCGGCCGGGGCCTCGCCACCCTGCCGGAGGCCGTCCGCGCCGCCGTGGACGCCTTGCTGGACTCTCCCGGCCGGCGCACCTTCGTCGTGTACGCCGACGGCCGCGACCAGCCGGTCGGCCACGCCACCCTCTCCGTCGACGCCCACGACGACCCCAGCGGAACGGACTTCGTGGACCTCGTCGACATCCTCATCGACGACGCCGCGCTGCGCCCCGCCGCGATCGCGGCCCTGGTGCGGGCCTGTGCCCAGGTGGCGGACGGCCTCGGGCTGCCCCTGCTCGGCAACGTCTGCCACGGCCTCGACGAGGCCGGCCGCAGCGGGGCCGTGGTCACGGCCCTGGAGGCCCGCGGCTGGCGCCGCACCCATCAGTACCGCCACGCGCCCCGCCCCAGCGCCGGCCCCAGCGCCGAGGACGCGGCCGCGGGCGCATCCCAGGACCAGGAAGAGACCCCGTGAAACCACCGACCCGTTCCCCCTTCCCCCTCAGCCTCGGCCTGCTGTACGAGCTGCTGGAGGTCGACCCCGACCTCCCTCCCCGGTACCTGCTGCGCCGGGCGCGCCAGGAGGGCGCCGTCGTGTCGACCCTGGTGCTCTCCCTGGCCGAGCGCGAGGGCCTGGCCCTGGGCGAAGGCGCCCGCGGCGAGCTGGCCCGGATGACCCGGCGGTCCGACCTCTACCGGGAACTGGAGGCGGCGGTCCGCGCGGTACCCGGGGCGCGCACCGTCAAGGGCCCCTCCCTGGCCCGCCACTACCCGGCCGGTCTGCTCCGTGCGATCGGCGACCTCGATGTCGTCGTCCCCGACGAGGCGGCGCTGTGGCGGGTGCTGGCCGAGGTGCTCGACCGCCGGGAGGCGGGCGAGGCCCTGATGACGGAGCTGCACGAGGGCGGCCGGCGGGACCTGCTGGTCTCCGTGTGGTGGCTCGGAGAGGACCCGATGCTCGACCTCGACCGCGGCGTGGAGGTGACCACCTTCGCCTACGGCGGACTGCCCGAGCGGGCGGTGCCGCTGCGTCCCGAGCTGCCCGCCGAGCAGGTGTGCGCCGATGTGCTCGCGGTGGCGGAGGAGCGCTTCCAGCGCGAGTTCACCCTCAAGGACGTACTGGACCTGGTCTGCGTCCTCACCTCGCCCGCGGCCCCCGAACCGGCCGCGCTGGCCCGGGCCGCCGCCGACTACGCGCTGGCGCCGGAGCTGGAGGAGCTGTGCGCCAAGGCCGCCGGCCACCCGGCCCTGGCGTCCGCCGTCCCCGCGGAGCTGGCGGACGGGCTGCGCGAGCCCGCCCGCATCGAACGCGCCCGCCGGGCCGCCGCCGGCCCCGCCGCCGAGGAGCCGCGCCACTACGGCTTCCAGCTCACCGAACCGCTGCGGCGCGGCGCCGGGGACGCGGTCGAGGACCACGACTTCGGCGGGGTGCTGCTCCGGCGCACCCCGGTCGCGGACTTCCTGCTGGTCTCCGGCGAACTCGTCGACCCCGCCGACCACGAGGCGGCGCTGGCCGCGCTGTCCGCGCTCGCCCCGTGGCAGGAGCGTCCGGCCCCGGCCGTCGCCCCCGCCCCGGCGCCGTCCCCCCGGGCACCCACTCACGCGGCCGCCGGCGCCGTCCCCGCCGGCAGTGGGAGCTGAGCCATGGCGATCGTCGACGTACAGGAACTCGGCCGGGTGTTCACCCCCCGCCGGGGCGCCGGGGTCACCGCGCTGGACGGGGTGACCCTCAGCATCGGGGAGGGGGAGGTGCTCGGTCTGCTCGGCCCGAACGGCGCCGGCAAGACCACCCTCTCCCGCATCCTGACCACCCTGCTGCTGCCCACCTCCGGCACCGCCCGGATCGGCGGCTACGACGTGGTGCGCCAGTCCAAGGAGGTCCGCCGCCTGATCGGCCTGGTCCTGGGCGGCGACCGAGGCCTCTACGGACGGCTGACGGCGCGCCAGAACCTGCTGTACTGGGGCGCCCTCCAGGGCCTCGGCAGCAGGACCGCCCGGCAGCGCACCGACGAGATGCTGGAGCGCTTCGGGCTGGGCTCCCGCGCGGACGACCGCGTCGAGCTGTTCTCCCGCGGCATGGTGCAGCGGGTCCACCTCGCCCGGGCCCTGCTCAGCCGCCCCCCGCTGCTGATCATGGACGAGCCCACCAACGGCATGGACCCGCACGCCGGGGCAGGCTTCCGCGAGCTCGTCCACGAGCTGAAGGGGGCGGGCTGCACCATCGTCCTGACCACCCACGACATGCACGAGGCCCAGGACGTCTGCACCCGCATCGCCCTCATCGACCACGGCCGCATCCTGCGCATCGGCGCCGCCGGGGAGCTGCTGGCCCGCATCGGCGCGCCCCGCACCATCCGCGCCGAGGGCGTGACGGCGGAGGCCGCCGCGCGGATCGCGGAGCTGCCCGGCACCGTCGAGGTGACCGAGCAGGGCAGCCTCACCGCCCGGCTCGACGGCGCGCAGGCCCAGTCCGCGGCGCTGGCCGTGCTGGTGGAGACGCGGGCCACCGAGATCGCGGTGGCGCCGCCCGGGCTCACCGAGCTGTACCGCACGGTCATCACCGACCGGGAGTTCGCGCTCTGATGCTCCACTTCATGCGCGCCCAGGCACAGATGCTGATGCGGTCGCCCCAGCTCTTCGCCACCCTCGTGGTGATCCCGTTCTACTCGCTGGTCTTCTTCCACTTCCTCAAGGCCCACCACCAGGGCGAGCTGGCCACCACCACGGCCCTCACCGCCTTCCTGATGGGCGCCTGGTCCCACGCGGTGTTCGTGGCCTCGCAGGCGGTGGACGACGACCGGGCCCAGGGCACCCTGAGCCTCTCCCTGCTGACCCCGACCCGCTACCTGCTGGCGCTGGCGACCCGGACCCTGCTCACCACCTCGCTCGCACTGCCGGTGCTCGGCGAGATGTTCCTCGTCGGCCGCTGGGTGTTCGGGCTGCCGATCCGGGTGGAACGCCCGGGGCTCACCCTGCTGGTCGCGGCGCTCGTGACGGCAGGAGTCGCGGCGACCGCGCTGCTGATGAGCGGCCTGATGATCCTCGTCCGCGCCGCCCGCAGCCTCCAGAACGCCCTGACCTACCCCTTCTACCTGCTGGGCGGACTGATCCTGCCGATCGCGACGCTCCCCGAACCGCTGCGGTGGATCGCCCGGGGCTTCTTCCTCTCCTGGGGCGCGCAACTGCTCCGCGACGCCGCCGCCGGGCCGGTGCCCGAACTGGGCGCCCGGCTGGCCGTGCTGTGCGCCCTGGTCGCCCTCCAGATGGCCGCCGGGCTGTGGGCCGTCCGGCGGGTGCTGTCCTTCGTACGCAGTGGACGGGTGGTTCTCCAATGACCGAGCTCGCTCCCGAACGCCTCCCCGGTCGCGTTCCCGGCCGCCCGCGCGGCGACCTCGCCCCGGATCCGCTCTCCGGGCGGCGCGCCTCGCCGCCCGCCCGGCTCCGGGCCGCCGCCCGCCAGGTCGCCTACGGCGCACTGGCCAGCTTCCAGGACTACCGCGCGATGTTCACGCTGCGGACCTGGCTGTTCGGCTGGACCGTACGCCTGATCTGCCAGGTGCTGTTCTTCGCCAGCCTGGGCCGGCTGGTGGGCTCGCCCTCCGCCGAGGCCTACCTCGCGTTCGGCAACGCCGCGATCCTCGGGCCGCTCGGCTCGCTCGGCGTGGTCTCCTCCACCGTCGGCGAACGGGTCTCCGGCACCCTGGAGTTCCTGCTCCTCAGCCGGGGCAGCACCTTCCTGGTGCTGGCCTCGCGGGGTCTGCACTGGATGGCGGACGGTCTGCTGACCTCGACCATCGCCCTCTGCGTGGTCTCCCCGCTGCTGGGAGTGCCGCTGCACTGGGCGGCGTTGCCGGCGATCCTCGCCGTGCTCTGCCTGAGCACGCTCTCCTGCTACTGCCTGGCCCTGTGCATGACCAGCGTCAGTGTGCGCAGGCCCGGCTCCCGGATGTACCTGACCGCCGGCACCACCATCGTGCTGATGCTGCTCGCCGGGGTCACCACGGCGGTGCCGCAGGCCGGCGCCGCGGGCCTGCTGGCCCGGATCCTGCCGCTCACCCACGGCCTGTCGGCGGCGCGGACGCTGGCCGCCGGCGGCCCGCTCGACCTGGGCGCGGTGGCCGGTGAGGCCGCGGTCGCGGCGGGCTGGGGGCTGCTGGCCTGGCTGCTGCTGACCAGAGCGCTGCGGCACACCGTCCGCACCGGATCACTGTCATTGCGCTGAGCGCGCTCCCAGGGGAGGGACGACACATGAGTTACGCGTTCGAGGCGCTGCCCCGAGGGTTCAGCGATCTGGTGGGCGAGGAGGCCGCGCAGGGGGTGTGGGCCGAGTCGATGTTCCGGTCGGTGACGCGCAGCTTCGGCTTCGCGCCCGTCACGGTGGCGCCGGTCGGCTACGCCGAGACCTTCGAGCAGTTCGGCTCCGCGGCCACCGGCCGCATCTTCGCCTTCGAGGACCTCTCCGGGAGGCGCCTCGCCCTGACGGCGGACTCGCTGGTGGCCGTACTACGGGCACTGGCCGGGTCGGGACGGCTGACCGGCGGCGCCAGCGCCCTCGGCGCCGCCTGCGTGCCCATCGCCCGGTACCGGCGCAAGCGGCACCGGGGCTGGAGCCAGGCGGTCGCGGTCATCTGCAACGAGGCCGACGAACTCGCCGCTGACCTGACCCTGCTGCGGCTCTGGGCCGAGCTCTTCGAGGTCCTGGGCCCGGCCGCCGGGGGGCGGCTGGAGTACTGCGACTACGGGGTGCTCGACGCGATCGCCGCCGACGAGGGCCTGAGCCCCGCCGCCGCCCGCAACGCGCTCCACCACCGTCGCCGCGGGCCGGCGCCGGAGCCCGGGGAGCCGCGGGAGGCGGAGCAGGCTCCGGCGCCCGGGGAATCGCAGGACGCCGCACAGGTGCTGCCGCCCGGGGAGCCGCGGGAGGCGGAGCCCGCTCCGCCGTCCCCCGCGGGCTTCCTGCGGCGCCTGGACCGGCTCTCCGCGCTCTGCCGCGGCCTGCCGCCGCATGAGGCTCCGGACCGGGTGGCGGCGGCGGAGCCGGTGACCGGGGAGCGGATGGCCCATCTGCGGACCGTCCTGGCGATCGCCCACGAGCTGGGCGTACGGGTGGAGTTCGCCCTGGACTGGGAGCACGCGCCGGAGTACCAGGCCGGGTTGTGCTTCCTGGCCCGCACCGGTGACGGCCGCACGCTCGGGGACGGCGGCGGCTACCACCACATGGTGCGCACCCTGGACATCGGGCTGAGCAGCTGCTGGAGCACCAGCGCCTCGGTCAACCTGCTGGCCGAGCTGGGGCCGGTGCCCGAGGCGGAGTGCGTGCACCTGATGCGCATGCCCTCCGCCGACCTGCGCACCTTCATGGCCGTCGCCCGGCGGCTGCGCGGAGCCGGGTACGACGTGCTGGAGCACTGGCAGCCCCGGCGGCTCGGGCGCCAGCTCCGCCGGGTGCCGGCCCGGCCCAGCCAGTGGTTCGCGCTGGTGGGGGAGAAGGAGGCCGCCTCCGGACGGCTGACCCTGCAGAACGCGGCCGCCACCGGGGTCACCAGGGACCTGGACCTGAACCCGGTGTAATTTTTTTTGACTTCGTTTGTGACTGGAATATTGACTAGCTTGTCAATCTCTCCATATGATCCAGTCAATTAGATTCGACCCAAGGGAGCAAGGCCGATGAAGCCCTCGACGTCCCCGCGCCCGCTGTCGGCGGCGCTCCAGGACCGGACGGAGTCCGTCACGGTGTGGGGGGCGGGCTACATCGGTCTGTCCGCCGCGTGCGCCCTGGCCGGAGCGGGATTCCCCTGCACGGTGCTCGACACCGACGGGAACCGGGTCAGCCAGATCAACGCCGGCGTGGTGCCGCTGCCGGGCTTCGAGGACGTCATCCCCCTCGCCGAAGCGCGCTCCGGCGGGCGGCTGCGGGCGGCGTCCCCCGAGGACGCCGCGGCGGTCGCCGCCCGGGTGCACCTGGTCTGCGTCAACACCGACCGCGACGGCCGACCGGTGACCGGGCCGCTGACCGAGGTGCTCACCGCCATCGCCGGGGCCCGCACCGGCGGCGAGACCCTGATCGCCCTGGAGAGCACGGTCAGCCTGCGCTGGCTCGACGAACTGGTGCCCGCCGCGCTCGGCGCGGCCCCCGCGAGCGACCCGTCGCTCCACCTGGTGGCCGCGCCCCGCCGGGACTGGATGCTCTCCCCCGAGATGAACCTGCGGACCCTGCCCCGCGTGGTGGGCACCGCCCGCCCGGAGTCCCTGCCCCTGGCCCGGGAGCTGTACGAGGCGATCAGCGAGGTCGTCCATCCCGCGCCGGACTGGCGGCACGCCGGGCTGACCAAGCCGGTGGAGAACCTCTACCGCTACCTGGACCTGGTGCTGACCAACCAGCTCGCCGAGGCGTACCCGGGCCTGGACGTGCCCGAGGTGCTGCGGCTGGCCGGCACCAAGTGGAACGTGCCCACCTTCCACCCCTCCATCGGCATCGGCGGCTACTGCATCCCGCTCAGCCCCCGGTTCGCCGTCGACGGGGCGGGCGAGGGCCCGGGCGAGGGCCCGGGCCCGGCCGAGGACGGCCTGCTGCCGCTGGTCGCCGCCGCGATGGCCTGGGACGGGGACCACCCGGCCCGGGTCGCGGAATCGATCCTCCGGATCGCCGACGGCCCCATCGGCATCCTCGGCCTCAGCTACGCGCCCAACGCCCGGATCGTCGAGGGATCGCCCGCCCGGCGGCTCGCCGAGCACCTGCTCGCCCGCGGCGCCGACGTGCTGCTGCACGACCCGTACTTCACCCCAGAGGAGATCACCTCCCTCACCGGCGCCCGGCCGCTGAGCTGGCCGGACGACCTGGGCAGCCTCGGCACGCTGGTCGCCGTCACCCCGCACGACCTCTACGGCGACCTGCCCGCCCGCCTCGCCGCGCTGGCGGACCCGCCGGCGGTCGTGGACAACCTCGGCAGCTACGGCGCCACGCTGCGCGGCACCGCCGTCCGCTACGCGGAATGGGGCACCCCCGCCACGCGACCCGCCGCCGAGCCCCGGCCCTGAGCCCCGCCACCGCGTCCCGGCCCTGAGCCCCGGCCGCCCGGCCCCCGTACGCACACCCTTCACCCACCGCGCCCGCGCACCAGCACCAGGGAGACCTCATGAAAGCCGTCGTCACAGGCGGAAGCGGATTCCTCGGCAGCACCATCGCCTGCCGACTGATCGAGGAGGGCCACGACGTCACCGTCCTCGACCTGAAGCCCATCGGCACCAAGGGCCTGCGCCCCGACGCCCGCTTCGTCCAGGGCGACGTCCGCGACTCCGAACTGCTGATGAAGACCTTCCAGGGCGCCGACGAGGTCTACCACCTGGCAGGCGTCCTCGGCACCTCCGAGCTCCAGGAGACCCCGCAGGAAGCCATCGACGTCAACATCGGCGGCACCGTCAAGGTCTTCGAGGCGGCCGGCACCTGCGGGGTGCCCCGGGTCTTCTACCCCGGCAAGCCCAACGTCTGGCTGAACACCTACACCATCACCAAGGCGGCGGCCGAGTCCTTCGCCCAGATGGCCAACGAGTCCGGCCCCAGCCGCATCTGCTCCCTGCGCTACTACAACGCCTACGGCCCCGGCCAGGCCCTGCTCCCCATCCGCAAGATCGTCCCCGCCTTCGCCGCACAGGCCATGCGGGGCCTGCCGATCCAGGTCTACGGCGACGGCGAGCAGATCGTCGACATGGTCTACTCCCACGACCTCGCCGACATGACCATCCGCTTCACCCGCACCGAGCGCACCGACGTGATCCCGGACTGCGGCAGCGGGATCAGCGTCAGCGTCAACGAGGTGGCCGCCTCGGTCAACGAGCACTTCGGCAACGCCGCGGGCATCCGGCACCTGCCGATGCGCCCGGGCGAGGTGCCGCGCACCGTCCTCACCGCCGACATGACCGAGCTGCGCGAGGTCCTCGGCGAGCCGCGGCTGAGCGACTACACCACCTCGCTCGCGGAGACCCTGGACTGGTACGCCCGGCTGCCCGCCGAGGAGATCGACAAGACGGTGGCCTTCTACGGATGGCAGGTGTGAGCGGCGCCCCCGCCGCCGCACCGGACGCCGGGCACCACCCGGCCACCGTACTGGTGGTGGTCGCCCACCCCGACGACGCGGAGATCGCCGCCGGGGGCACCATCGCCCGCCTCAGTTCGTCCGGGGTCCGGGTGGTCACCGCCGTCCTCTCCCTGCCCGAGTCCGGTGCGCAGGGCGAGCGGCGCACCCGGTACACCGAGCGGGCGGCCGAGACCCTCGGCTACGAACTGCGCTGGCCGACCCGCGGCGAGAACCGGCAGGTCGCCGACATCGGGGAGATCGCCCTGGTGGCCGCCGTTGACCGGCTGATCGCCGAGGTCGCCCCCCGGGCGGTGCTCACCCACTGGAGCGGCGACGGCCACGCGGACCACCGCCTCACCGCCCGGGCGGCCGCCGCCGCGACCCGCACCTGCCGCGTCGACCTCTACGGGATGCGGCCGGGCGAGACCCGTACCCCGGCGTTCTCCCGCTTCGCCCCGCAGGTGTTCGTGGACATCACCGCGCACTCCGCCGCCAAGCGGCGCGCCCTGGAACCCTTCGCCACCGCCCGGCCCGGCTTCCGGCCCGTCGACCTGGCTGCGGTGGAGGCCGCGGACCGCTTCCACGGGAGCCTGAGCGGAACCGACCGCGCGGAGAGCTTCGTCGTGGAGCGGGCCCACGGGCTCGGGGGGCTGCTCGCCGCCGGCTGAACCTGCGGGGCCGGGGACTGCGGCGGCCCGGCTCCGCCTGGCCTTGACCGAGTATATTCACTATATTCACTCGGGATGTCCTGCCGTCAGTCACAATAGGGGGAGCCGTCATGGCGGAATCGCAGACTCTGGGGTCACGGATCCGCCGGCTGCGCCGCGAAGCCGGCCTGTCGCAGATGGACCTGGCCGGCGAGAACCTCTCCCCGAGCTACATCTCGCTGCTGGAGGCGGGCAAGCGCACCCCCTCCCCGGAGGTCCTGGAACAGATCGCCGCCCGGCTCGGCTGCGCCCCCGGGCAGCTGCTGGAACTGCTGGCGCCCGAACGGCACGAGACCCTCCAGACGGACCTGCGCTACGCGGAGATCAGCCTGCGCAACGGCGACCCCAAGACCGCCCTGGACACCTACACCGCGGTCCGAGACAAGGCCGCGGCCGCCGGGCAGGACGGCATCCGGCTGTCCGCCGAGTACGGCGCGGCCCAGGCCCTGGAGCACGACGGCCGGCTGGAGGAGGCCGCCGACCGCTACCAGGCGCTGCTGGACCACGCCGGATACGGACAGTCCCTGATCCCGCGGCTGGCGGTGGCGGTGGCACTGTGCCGCTGCTACCGCGAGACGGGCGACCTGGCCCATGCGATCGACCTGGCCAACGCCACCCTGGAGGAGGCCCGCGCGCTCCGGCTCACCCCGACCGTGCTGGGCGTCGAACTGCTGGCCACCCTCGTCGGGCTGTACTGCGAGCGCGGCGACCTGCACCGCGCGGCCGCCCTGGCCCGGACCGCCATCGAGGAGGCGGAGGGCATCGACGACCGCAAGGCCCTGGGCGCCGCCTACTGGAACGCCGGAGTGGTGGCGCACCGGGGCGGCGCCTCCGCCGACGCCCTGCTGCTGCTCGAACGCGCCCTGGCCATCTACTCCGAGGGCGACGACGCCCGGGCGCTGTCCCGGCTGCGCAACGCGTACGCGTCGGTGCTGATGCAGTCGGAGTCCGGTGACATCGCGGAGGCCAAGTCGCAGCTGGTGCGCAGCGCCGAGACCCTCGCCGACCACGGCAGCACCGTGGACATGGCGTACTGCGAGACCGCGCTCGCCCGCGCCTGCCTGCTGGAGTCCGACCCCCGGCAGGCCGGGGAGCACGCCCGGCGGGCCCTTGAACTGCTGGGCCCCGGACACCGGCTGGAGACCGCGCGCACCCTCCTGGTGCTGGCGGGCGCCCAACTGCAACTCGGCGACGCCGAGGCGGCCGAGGCCGGCTGCGAGCGGGCCGCGCTGCTGCTGGAGGCCTCCGAGGCGGACCGGCAGGCGGCCTCCGCCTGGAACGACCTCGGCGAACTGCTGGAGCGCTCCGGGCGCACCGAGCGGGCCGTGTGGGCCTTCCGCCAGAGCCTGCGCTGCCTCGGCCAGCGCAGCAGCCTGCTCCCGGCCGCCGCCGACGGACCGGCCGCCGCCGGATCGGCCGCAGGCCGGGCGGGAGCCGCCGGGCCCGCCGACCGCGGGCGATAGGCGATAGACGCGGCCGTAGATCAATTGCAGATATCGTGTTGATCGCCGGCGCCTAACGTCGGAGGAGACAGCGCGGGAACGGGCGATCGCCCCTTCCCGACACCGCTCATCGGTTCCTCCCCGCGACGAAAGCAGACGCCCGCATGCCGCACGCAGCCAGCCGCACCACCGGTGTCCGTACGTCCGGCGGGGCCGTCACCGGCCCGTTCCGGCACCGCAGCGTTCAAGCGGTGGTCCTGGCCCTGCTGCTCGCGGCCTGGCCCGCCGAACTCGCCACGGCGACGGCACCGGAGTTCCGCGGCGTACTGACGGGGATCGAGAGCGCCGCGCACACCAAGGACATTCCCCTCTGCTGCTGACGGAACCCGTCAGCGGCCACGCACCACCCGCTCGACCCACCGGCAGACCACCGGTGGTGAACGTCAAGGAGGACCCCTCATGTTCAAGCTGCCCCGTGCCTGTGCGGCACTCGGTCTGACGCTGCTCGCCGCGACCGCCCTGGGCGCCGCCGGTCTCGCCCCCGCCGCCCTCGCGCACACCCCCACGCCGGTGGGCCAGCGCGTCGCGGTCCAGGCCGACGGCGTGGGGAACGACGCCGCGCCCGAGGTCAACAACACCGGGTCCAGCTTCGACCCGCGCGAGAAGATGTGATCCACGGCTGACGGGAGGCCGTCCGACGGCGCGGGTACCCCCGCCCCGGGCGGCCTTTTCCGTACGCGCCCCCGGGCGGCCCCCTTTCCGTACGCGCCCCCGTCGCGCGGCCGCGCCGTCAGCCCAGCCCGGCCAGCAGCTTCGACACGTCGGCCGCGTCGGGCAGCCCGAGGCGGGTGAAGACCCCGTGGGCCTCCGTCAGATGGCCCCTGGCCCGGCCCGTTTCCCCCAGACCGGCCAGCGCCCGCCCCATCGCGACCAGGGAGTGCGCCCGGTCCCGCTCGGAGCACGCCTCCTCGCAGCGGGCGACCGCCGCGGCCGCGTGCTCCACGGCCTCCAGCTCCCGCCCGGTGCTGCGCAGGGTCTCCGCCAGCCGGTAGAGCACCTGCGCCTCCCGCTCCCGCAGCCCGGCCGCCCGGCACACCGCCAGGGCCTCGCCGTAGCGGGCCACCGCCTCCTCGTAGCGGCCCAGTTCGTGCAGGGCCAGGCCCAGCACGTAGAGGGCGTAGGCCGCACTGGCGTCGTCGTCCAGCTCGCGCATCAGCGCCAGCGCGGACTCGCAGGACGGAATGGCCTCCTCGGAGCGCCCGCTGCGCACCCGCGCCAGCGCCGCGTTGACGGTGGTCACCGCCGCACCGGAGCGGTGTCCCAGCGTGTGCGCGAGGGCGATCGCCTCGTCGTAGCAGGCCGCCGCCTCCTCGAAGCGGCGCAGGAACTGCGCCACCAGGCCCAGGTCGTTGAGGGCCTGGCGCAGGGTGTACACGTCCCCCGCGGCGCGCGCCGCCTCGACGGCCAGCCCGGCGTGCCGCCCCGCGTCGGCGATCCGGTCGGCGCGCAGCGCGATGCCCCCGCAGAGCATCCGGGCCCGCCCGATGATCCTCGGGCAGCCGGTCAGTTCCGCGGTCTCGGTCAGCGCCAGCGCCACCGGGGTCATCCGGTCGTACCACACGGCGTGGGTGTACGGGCTGACCGCGAGCAGCAGGTCCACGGCGCTGCCGAGCCGGTCCTGCGCCGCGTCAGGCAGGCGCAGGGTGACGGTGCTCAGCGCGGCCGCGACCAGGCCGTCGATCTCGGCCGCCACCCAGGCGCGGGCGGCGTGCACGTCGCGGAACTCCAGCCCGGCCGACCGCAGCGGGCCGAACGCGTCCGCCACCGGATCCCCGGGGATCGCGTGCGGGAACGCGCTGGCGGCCGTCGCCAGCAGGAAGTCCAGCAGCCGGCCGAGGGCCGCCGCCGCCTCCGCGGGGTCGTGCGACTCGGCGCGCTGCCGGGCGAAGACCCGTACGAGGTCGTGGTAGCCGTAACGGCCGGGCTTGGCGGACTCCAGCATCGCGGCATCGGTCAGCGACTCCAGCAGGACCTCCGCCGTGGGCTCGTCGACACCCATCGCGGCGGCAGCCGCCGGTACCCCGATGTCCGCCGCGCCGGCCAGGGCGACCAGCCGGAAGGCCCGCGCCTGGGCGCCGGTGAGCTGCTGGTAGCCCAGTTCGAAGGCGGCGTCGATGGCCAGCGCGCCGATCCGCAGTTCGGCGATGCGCCGCTGCTCGTCCGCCAGGCGCGCGGTCAGCGTCGCCACCGACCAGGCGGGCCGGGCCGACAGCCGGGTGGCCACGATCCGCACCGCGAGCGGCAGATGGCCGCAGGTCTCGACCAGCCGCAGGGCGTCCTCCCGCTGCGCCGCCAGGCGCTCCCGGCCGATGATCGAGCCGAGCAGGGCCAGCGCCTCGTCGCTGCGGAACGGCTCCAGCAGGAGCTGGGACGTCAACGGCAGGTCGAACATGGGCGATCTGCTGGTGAGGATGACGGCGCAGCTGGCCGATCCCGGTATCAGCTCCCGGACCTGGGCGGCGTCCCGGGCGTTGTCCAGGACGATCAGCAGCCGTCTCCCGTCCACCAGCGACCGGAAGAGCCGGCAGCGCTCCTCGACGCCGTCGGGCACCTTGTCCTCGGGCACGCCGAGCGCGGCCAGGAACCCGGCCAGGACGAAGCCCGGCTTGGCCGGGTCGGCGCCGCTGCCCCGCAGGTCGGCGTGGAGCTGGCCGTCGGGGTAGTGGGCGCGGGCCCGGTGGGCGATGTGCAGGGTGAGGCAGGTCTTGCCGACGCCGCCCATCCCGGCGGCGGCCAGTACGACCGGGGTCCGGCGCACCGGCTCGGTGAGCAGCGCGTGCCAGGCGTCGACCTGCTCGGTCCGGCCGACGAAGTCCGGTGCGTCGTAGGGGAGCTGGGCGGGCACCGGCGCCGCCGCCGGGTGCGCGGCGGTCTGGGGCCCGGCGCTCCGGTGTGCCTCCGCCGAGGGCGGCGGATTCGGCCGGTCCGCCGCGCCGTCCTCCCGCCGCGGCGGGTACGCGTACGGGTCCGCGGCCCCGTCGGCGGCCTCGTCGTCGCCCGGCTCCGGCGGCTCCGCGGGCAGCGCCGGGCAGGCCCCGGCCAGCGCGGGGTCGCCGACGAGGATCCGCCGGTGCACCTCGGCCAGTTCCGGACCGGGCTCGATGCCCTGCTCCTCGATGAGCAGGTCCCGTACCCGGCTGAACACCGCGAGGGCGTCGGCCTGGCGGCCCGCACCGTACAGCGCGCGCATCAGCAGGCCGTACGGGCGTTCCCGCAGCGGATGGGCGTCGGTCAGCTCGACCAGGTCCGGGATGGCCGGGCGGTGGTGGCCGAGGGCCAGGGCGAGCTCGAAGCGCTCTTCGAGCAGGGCCAGCCGCAGCTCCTCCAGCCGGACGCGCTGGCGCTCCGCGAACGGGCCGGGCACCCCGGCCAGCGGCTCCCCCTGCCACAGGTCCAGGGCCCGTGCCAGGAACTGCCGGGCCTGCGGCACCCGGCCGCCGGCGGAGGCGCGCGCGGCCTCGGCGGCCAGCTCCTCGGCCCGGTACACGTCCAGGGCCGCGCCGGGCACGGTCAGCCGGTACCCGTCGCCGGCCAGTTCCAGGACGGTCGGCGCGGCGCCGTCGGGCTCCAGCAGCTTGCGCAGCCGCCAGACGTAGGTGCGGATGGTGGTCACCGCACGGGTCGGCGGCGCGTCGGCCCAGAGCGCGCCGACGATCTGCGCCATGGAGACGGGCTGGTTGGCGCGCAGCAGCAGCAGCGACAGCAGCGCCTGCTGCTGCGGCGGCCCCACCCGCAGTTCGACATCCCCCCGGTATGCCCGAACCGCGCCAAGAACCTCGAAACGGAATCCTCCAGCCACCTGCGTATCCCCTCACAACGGCCAGTAGTGCGAACGTTCATGATCGCTCGTGAACACGGCCTAAGACGGCCCCCACAGGTCCGGGGCTGCGTTCCGGCGGCAACGGGCGGGTAAATGACCGTCCCTTGACCGAGTGCGCTCCGCCGGCGCGGACAACCGGATGCCGCTGCCGCGATCCGGGGAGTGGTCCCCACTTGGCCCCCGCTCCGTGCTAGCGTCCCTCCCATGGAAACGGGGAGTGGTCCCCGGTTGTCGTGAGGGAGGAACCGCCGTGCCTGCACCGACCCTTGAGGAACTCGCCCCAGCGGGAAGCGACCTGACCGCCGACCCCCACCCCGCCCTCGCGGCGCTCCGCGAGCGCGGCCGCGTGCACCGCGTCCACGTACCCGGAACCGGTGACGTCTGGCTCGTCCTCGGACGGGACGAGGTGCGCGCGGCGCTGACGGACCAGCGGCTGCGCAACGACGTCCGGCACTCCGCGACCTGGGAGAGCGACGGCGGACACGCCATCGGCCTCAACATGCTCCAGACCGACGCGCCCCGGCACACCCGGCTGCGCGCCCTGGTCGCCCGCGAGTTCACCGCAGGACGGGTGGAAGCGCTGCGGCCCCGCGTCCAGCGGATCGCCGACGCGCTCCTCGACGCCCTCCCGCCGGCCGGCGGCTTCGACCTGGTCGCCGGCTACGCCCTCCCGCTGCCGCTGACCGTCATATGCGAGCTGCTCGGAGTGCCCGCCGGGGACCAGCACCTCTTCCACACCTGGTCGGCCGAGCTCGTGGCACCGTCCTCACCCGCCGCAGTCGCCGCCGCCGGCGCCGAGATGACCGCCTACTTCGGCTCGCTCATCACCGCCAAGGCCCTCGATCCGGGTACGGATCTGATGAGCGCCCTGGTCCTGGCGCCCGCGGGCGAGGAGGGGCTGTCCCCCGAGGAACTGCTCGGGATGGCCTTCCTCCTGCTCGTCGCGGGACACGAGACCACCGTCAACCTGATCTCCGGCGGCGTGCTCAGCCTGCTGCGCCACCCCGACCAGCTCGCCGCCCTGCGCGCCGACCCGGGCCTCCTGGCCGGCGCGGTCGAGGAGATGCTCCGCCACGACGGGCCCGTCACCGCCGCGGCCTTCCGGCACGCCGCCGAACCCGTGGAGATCGCCGGAGTCCGCATCCCGGCCGGCGACAGCCTGATGCTCTCCCTCGCCTCGGCCTCCCGGGACCCCGCCCACTTCCCCGACCCCGACCGCTTCGACATCCGGCGCCCCGCCCGCGGCCACCTCGCCTTCGGGCACGGCATCCACCACTGCCTGGGCGCGCCGCTGGCCCGCCTCGAAGGACGCATCGCCCTGGCGACCCTCCTGCGGCGGCTGCCGGACCTCACCCTGGACACCGACCCCGACTCCGTGGAGCGCCGCCCCGGCGCCATGCTCAGGGGCGTCGCCGCCCTCCCCGTGTCGTGGTCGCACACCCTCCCCGCACACCCGGCCACGACCACCTGACCCACACCGCCGCCCCCGGGTTGCGCCCCTTGCGGCCGGGGTAGTGAACGGGGGCGTGAGGTGACGTCGGGCGGGCTGGGGGGCCGGGTGGGGGCTGAGGCGGACGAGGGACGGCTCGGTGTGGTGTTCGTGCACGGGTTCCTGTCCTCGTCCGAGACCTGGAACCCGATCACCTCGCTGATCGCCGGAGACCCCGCGCTGGAGCGCGTCGACCCCCTCCTCTTCGACTACGAGTCCCGGCTGTGGCAGCCGGACCCCCGGCGCCGCATCCCCACGCTCAGGGTCGTCGCCGACATGCTGAAGGAGTTCCTCGACTCGCAGACCTCGGGACACCGGCGGCTGGCCCTGGTGGGCCACAGCCAGGGCGGGCTGGTCATCCAGTACTGCCTGGCCCGGATGCTCGGCGAGGGCCGGGGCAAGGACCTGGCCCGGATCCACCGTGTGGTGCTCTTCGCCTGCCCCAACAGCGGTACCCAGTGGGGGGCGGCGTTCCGGCGGGGACTGCTCAGGGGCAATCCGCAGGAACGGGACCTGCGGCCGCTCAACGAGGAGATCACGGAAGCCCGCCGGGTCGTCATGCGTGACATCGTGCGTGCCACCGAGGTCACCGAGCGGACCTGCCCCGTCCCCTTCGCCGTGTTCGCGGGACAGACGGACAACATCGTCCCGCCGGCGTCGGCCCAGGACGTCTTCCCGGACGTCTCCGTTCTCCCTGGCGACCACAACGGGATCATCCGCCCCGACACGCGCGAGCACCTGACCTACGCCGCCCTGCGACGCCACCTCGTCCTCTGCCTCCCGGACCCGCCGGCCGGTCCCGTCGAGGAGCGCCCCGCCCCACCCCCGCAGGACGCCCCGGCGGTTGCGGCGCCGGCCCCGGCCCCGCGAGCCACCCGCCCGCTCCACGGAGGCCACACCGGGCAGATCCGGTTCGCGGAATTCACGCCGGACGGGAAGGCGCTGGCCACCTTCGGCGCGAAGCGGCCGACCGCGCTCCTGTGGGACATGACGCACCCCCGGCCCACCGGCGCGGCCCTGACCGACGCCCAGTGGCGGACCTTCGGACGGCAGGTCACCCACGCCGTCTTCTCCCCGGACGGCAGAGTGCTCGTCACCGCCACGGAGATGAGGGTCGGCCCGGCGATGTACGCGCCGAAGAAGCTGCACCTGTGGGACACCGCCACCCAGCGGCCCCTGGGTGAGCCGCTCCAGGTGAGCCGCCTGGCGGTGGTGTCCGGCCTGGCGTACTCCCCACGGGGCGACCTGCTCGCGGTCGCCCCGGCCGCGAGCCCGGTCAAGCTGTGGAACCCGGGCACGCGCAAGTCCGTACGAACCCTGCGGCACACGTTCGGCACGGTCGAGGCGACCGCGTTCTCCCCCGACGGCCGGACGTTCGTGGCCGGGAGCTACCGCGGCGGGGACATGCGGATGTGGGACGTCGACACCGGGCGCCCCGACGGCGAACCCCTCGTCGGCCACACGGCGCCGGTCCACACCATCGTCTTCTCGCCCGACGGCGCGCTGCTCGCCACCGCCGCCATCGAGCGCACCGTCCGGATCTGGGACGTACGGGCCCGGCGCCAGGTATGGAGGCTGGACGCCGACCGCCGCGACCCGGTGTACGCCCTGCGGTTCTCCCCGGACGGCCGCCACCTGCTGACCGGTACCTCGGGCGGCAGGGTCACCCGGTGGGACGCGGGGACGGGAGAACGCAGCGGCGAGGACCTGCTGGTCGACTCCGTCGTCAAGGCCGTCGGGTTCACACCGGCCGGCGGCCTCCTGGTGGCCACGGGCGGTACGGTGCCACGCGTGTACGAGTGGAACCCCGCCCCGGCCAAGGGCCGTTAGGGCCTGTCCTTCGGATCAGGCCGGCTCCGGCACCGTCACGCGGTTCGTCGCGTCGCGTAACAGAAGAAGTGCTCCTCCGGGCCCGCGAGGGGATCGGCGGGAACGAAGGTCGAGGTGTGGTGGTGCAGCACCTCCAGGCCCGCCTCCGTCAGCCGGCGCAGGTGCTGGTCCACGGACAGGCTGCTGACCGTGACCGGGTGGCCCATCCACTCGATGTCCAGACCGCGGATGTCCCCCGGCACCGTGGCCAGCACCAGGTACCCGCCCGGCGCGACCCACGACGCCATCCGGTCGAGGGCCGCCTCGATCTCCGGCTGGTCCATCACCAGGAGCGGGAAGAAGGAGCACACGGCGTCGAAACCGCCCGCCTCCCGCGGTACGTACGTGCGGACGTCGGCCTGCTCGAAGCGCGCGCCCGGCACCAGGGTGCGGGCCGTCTCGACCATGGCCGCCGATACGTCGATGCCGGTCACGGCGTGCCCGGCCCCGGCGAGCGCCTCGGCCGTGGGCCGGCCGGTGCCGCTGCCCACGTCCAGCACCCGGGCGCCGGCGGGCAGCCGCTCCGCGATCCAGTCCAGGGCCGCCATCTGCTCGGGCACCCGCCCGAACAGGTCCTCGTACCGCGCGCCCAGCGCGTCGAACACCTCCGCCGCGGTCTCGCGTCGCGTCATGTCCCCTCCTCTTCCCGGTTGTCGTCACGCTACCGGCGGGGCGGCGGCCCCACACCGGCGCGCGCCCGATTGTCAGTGCCGGCTGTGATGCTGGTTCCCGAACATCACGTGCGAGACCGACGGGGGATCCGATGCTTGCCGAGCGACCTGTGACCACCGAGCCCGGAGCCGGCTTCGAGGCGGGGTGGTGCGCGACCGACCTGGGCGAGCACCGGCCGTGCGAGTACACCTACGAGTACTACGCCTACGAGAGCCTGCCACCCCTGGACTCCGCCCGGTTCACCGGCGATTTCGCCTGGCTCGGGGGACCGGGTGCCGCGTCGCCGGAGCGGAGCGCGGCGCTGGCGGCGCTCGACGGCGCGCTCGCGGCCCACGGGCTGGCGCTGCCCGCGGAGTTCATCGCCTTCCAGGCGGGGGAGCGGACGCACCACGCGCTGGACGAGGTGTCGGTGACGGCCTGCTGGACGAGCGTCTCGGAACCGCTGCCCTGCCCCGGCGAGCCCGGCACCTTCCTCGTACGGTTCCTGCGGGACCAGCAGGACTGCGTCCACTGGTACCTGTGCCTGCGGCCCTCGGGCGAGACGTGCGTCGTCTGGTCCCCGGTCGACTTCGCGTACGAGTACGAGCGCGGCCGCGAGGGCGGCGCGGCGCACGGAGCGGCGGAGCTGCGGGCGGAGATCCGCTGGTGCGCGCCGGCTTTCGAGGAGTTCGCGTACCGGTTCTGGGCCGAGAACCGCATATGGCACGCGGTCCACGGCGGTGGCCCGGCGGAACTGGATCCGCCCCTGCGCGACTACCTGGGCCACTACGGCCCGACGGCCGCGAGCCCGCACACCCCGTGAGGGGTGTGCGGGGAGCGGTGGCCTCGGTCAGTCCGTGAACACCTGGACGATCCTGTCGCCGGCCACGGCGACGCCCGTCTTCGTGTAGCTGCAGTTCTTGATGTTGCCCGAGTGGACAGCGCTGGCGAGCCAGTCGTCCACGTGCTTCTTCTCGGGGACGGAGCCCCAGGCGATGTTCTCCGCTGAGGCGTTGAACGTCGCCCCGGCCTTCTTCAGGCGGTCCTGGATGGACGAACCGTCCGACCCCGTGTGGCTGGTGGTCGAGTCGTTCGCGTACTCCTGGGCCGCGGCGGTGAGCTTCGGGTCCACCGTCAGGGGCTGGCAACCAGCCGCCTTGCGGGCCTCGTTCACCAATTCGAGGATCTTGCCCGGGTCGGACGCCAGTGGCAGTACGGCCCGCGTGCCCTGTGCGGGCGGCGTGGCGACAGCCGCCGAAGCGGTGCCCACGGTGCCCAGGAGCAGCAGGAGCGAGGATGCGCAGGTGAGGGTGCTGCGTCGTATGGATCCGGAAGCCATGGAGTACCTTCCTTCTTCCGACGGAGAAGCGGAGGCCGCGGCGACGCTGCCGAACGATCTCCAACGCAAGATTCTCCGCCGAGGCCCGTCCAGCCGCATCTCGTGAGAGCGAACCCGCAGGTCAGGGACGGTATGGCGGAGCCCTCAGCGGGTGGATCGGGTGATCCAGGCCAGGTGCTCGGCCCGGCCGGCGTCGATGCCGAAGGTGAGGACCTCGGGGGAGTCGTAGGGGTGCTCGGCCACCAGGTGCTCCTCCAGGGAAACGCGCCGGTCCTGGGCGGTACGGAACGTCACCTGCCACTCGGTGCCCTCGCGGACCTCGCCGAGGTGCCGGTAGGTGGTGTCGATGGGGCCGGTCACCTGGCCCGAGGCGGCCAGGTTCGCCTCCACGGCCGAGCGCGACAGCCTCCGCGCGGCGTCCTGCGAGTCGACGGTGGTCAGCACGATCACGTGATCAGTCATGGGGGCACCGTAGCCGGGGCGGCGTCCCCCGGCCCCGGCGGCGAGTAAACCCCTGGGGACCGTCCCGCCGGGCCGCGTACGCTCGGCCACATGCCCCGCTCCTCGAAGAAGGCCCGCCGGCTCGTCGCCGACGGGCGCACCTACCTGTGGACCGTCCGCCACGGCCACCACGTGCCGGACGACGGCGGCTGCCGCAAAACCCTCACCCTGCACACCCACCCCTCGGGCACCGGCGGTCTGCTGCGCTTCGTCTTCGACGAGGGCCCCGGCCGGTACGTCTCGGGTTTCACCACGGGGTCGGGGGAGGTCGGCGCCGTCGCCGCCGGAGCCCTGAACCTGCACGAACCGGGCACCGTACGGTTCCTGCTCGACACGGCGATCGCCCGCGGCTGGGACCCCCAGGAGCGCCGGGAAGCCAAGGTCGACGGCTGGACCTTCCTTGAGGCGGCGGTCGCCGCCCGGGGCTGAGGCCGCGGCCGTCGCCCTCGGGGCCCGTCAGACACGGTTCGGCGCAGGCTCCGGCCCGGGCTCCGGCCCGGGCCCCGGCTCCGGCTCGGTGTCGCGCGCCGCCGCGCGGCGGGGGAGCAGCAGCGGGGTCGCCAGCAGGAACACGCCGGCCAGGCCGATGGCCGTACGCGGGCCGAGCAGCGCGCCGAGCACGCCCCAGACGGCCGTCAGGAGCGCGGTCCCGGCCTTGGTCGTCACCGCCCAGGCGGACAGCGTGCGGGCGACCCGGTCGGCCGGGGTGCGCTCCAGGCGGTAGGTGGCGCAGACGGGGTTGAAGACCCCGCAGCACAGGATCAGCCCGAACTCGACCCCCATCACCAGCAGCAGCCCCCCGGTGCCCGGCCCCAGGAACGCCAGGCCGACGGGCCAGAGCGCGCGCAGCGCCCCGGCCCCGACCAGGACCTCGCGCTGCCCGAACCGGGTGACGAGCGGCCGGGCCAGCCGCGAACCGAGCAGCCCGCCGATCGAGGGCACGGCGAAGGCGAGTCCGTACTGCCACGGCGCGAACCCGAGCCGGCCGAGCATCAGGACGGCCAGCAGCGGCCCGGCGGCCATCACCAGCCCGTTGAACAGGGCGGTGTTGAAGAGCAGCGGGCGCAGCGTCGCGTCGGCGAGGACGTAGCGCCACCCGTCGAGCAGGTCCCCGGCCCGCAGCCGCGCGGCCTCCCGGCGCTCGGGCCGCGGCTCCGGCCCGCCCATCGCGCGGATGCCCAGGGCCGAGAGCAGGTAGCTGACCGCGTCGGCCACCACCGTCGCCACCGGGCCGAGGAACCCGATCGCTGCGCCGCCCAGCGGCGGTCCGATGATCGTGGTCGTCCAGGCGGTGGACTCGAACCGGGCGTTCGCCACGAGCAGCTCCCCGGCCGGCAGCAGCGTCTTCAGGTACGCGCCGGAGGCGGCGCGGAAGGTGATGTCGGCCGCAGCGACGACGACCGAGACCAGCAGGAGCTGAACGAAGGTGAGCACGCCGAGCGCGAACGCGACGGGGACCGTCAGCAGCGCCGCGCACCGCACCAGGTCCATCGCGATCAGCACCGGCCGCTTGCGGCGGAACTCCACCCACGGGCCGAGCGGCACCGCCACGACCGCGCCCACCGCGGCGCCCGCGCAGGAGAGCGCGGCGACCTCGGCCGGCCCGGAGTGCAGCACCTGGATGGCGATCAGCGGAAACGCCCCGAAGGCCAGCCACGTGCCGAGCGCGCTCGTCCCGTACGCCCCCCAGAGCCACCCGAACCGCCGCCCCAGCCGGTGCCCGCCGCTCATGCCCGACGCCCCTCGCCCCTCGCCCCGCACCGTCCCGTACAACCGATGCGCTTCCGGACGCATCAAGCCGGACGCATCAAAGCAAGGCCGCACCCGGGGATCAAACAACCACGGGGCCACCGGCCACAACCAACGGTTGTGGCCGCACGCCCTAGGCTGTCGGCATGGACCTCGACACCGTGCGGACCTTCGTCGCCGCCGCCGACGCGGGGCAGTTCCAGGAGGCCGCCGCCGAGCTTGCCGTCACCCAGCAGGCCGTCTCCAAACGCATCGCCGTGCTGGAGCGCAGCCTCGGCGTGCGGCTGTTCACCCGCACCCCGCGCGGCGCCGAGCTCACCATCGACGGGCAGGCCTTCCTGCCCCACGCGCGCGAGCTGCTGCGCGTCGCCGAGCGCGCGGTCGCGTCCGTGCGCGGCGGCCGCCGGCCGCTGCGCGTCGACATCATCGCCTCGCGCGGCGCGGCGTCGGGCCTGATGCGCGCCTTCCACCGCGCGCACCCCGAGGTCGACCTCGACGTACTGACGCTGATCGACATCGAGGCGGCCGTCGCCGCCATCCGGTCCGGTGCGATCGACGCGTCCTTCCGCGCCGTCGCCGTGCCCGGACGGCCCCTTCCCGAGGACATCGAGTCCGTCCGGGTGCTCGACGAGCCGCTCCAGCTCCTCACCGGCACCGCCCACGCGCTGGCCGGTGCCGGCTCGGTGACCGTCGCCGAGCTCGTCGGGCACCGGATCTGGATGCCCGGCATCGTCCCCGGCACCGAGTGGGCCGCCTACTACGAGGACCTCGTCGCCGAGTTCGGTCTCACCATCGAGGCGACCGGCCCCAACTTCGGCTCCGACGCGCTCCTCGACACCGTCGCCGACACCCCGGCCCTGGCCACCTTCATGGGCGGGCTGACCCTCCCCCGGCTACCGCCGGGAGGCGCCGACACCGCCTGGCCCGCCGGCCGCGGGCTGCGCCGTATCCCGGTGACCGACCCGACGCCCGTCTACCCGCACTCGCTCCTGTGGCACCGCGACAACCCGCACCCGGCGCTGGCCCTGCTCCGCGCCCACCTCGCCGCCACGGCGGCCGGCCACGACGACGCCGGGACCTGGACGCCGGACTGGGTGCTTCCGCGCTGACCGCGCTGACCGCGCTGAGGCGCTCAGAACGGGGCGGGCGCTCGCGTGAACCGGTCCGAGACGTCTCCGACGAGGTCGGTCCCCTCGGGACACAGCGTCATCACGGGGGCGCCGGGCGACAGGTCGAAGCGGCCGATCTCGGCCCACAGGAGGTTCGGACTGGTGGACAGTTCGAAGAAGTACCGCTTGTTGGTGAGGTCGCAGACGGTGCGGTACTCGGTGTTGTAGGTCCGGAACCTCCCCTCGCGGTACGGCGCGCCGAAGGGCACCGAGGCGTTGCGCGTGACGGCCAGGATGCCGGCGACCGCCTGCCGGTCGTCCGCCGGCTCGGGCAGCAGCGCGCTGAAGTAGGCGGCCCGCTGGAAGCGGTCGACCGCGTTGACGTTCCCGGGCAGCGGGACCTCACTGCCGGGCTTGTCGTGGCCGAGCTCCCGCAGGGTGCGCACCTCCTCCCGCAGCAGGCGCAGCTGTTCGTCGTAGGCGGGGGCGTTCGTCATGATCGTGTGGCCGCGGTCGTGGTGCACCCGCCGTTCGCCCGCGAGGTACTCGACGATCGCGGAGTCTCCCGACGCGTCCTCCAGGGCGATGTGCACGGTGGCCGGGAAGCCGTGCAGCTCGATCGGCACCAGCTGGCAGGTGTCGAGCAGCTCCAGGGCCTCCGTCACGGTGCGGGCGCCGTCCAGCAGGTACTGGATCCACAGGCCGATCTGGACGCCCGGCGTGCCGGGGTCGCGGGGGCCGAGGTCGGTGACGTCCAGGTACAGCATGTGCGCCCCGAGGCCCGCCTCGTTGAGGCCGTCGGCCGTTCCGGCGCCGTACACCGTCGTCACGAGGCTGCCGAGTCCGCTCGTCCACCGCAGGGGGTTCTCGCCGACGACGGCGGCGCCCTTCAGCATCCCGCCGTCGCGCCGGAGCCCCCGGGGGAAGACGGTCAGGACCGGCTCGGTCGATTCCGGCCAGTCCATCGTCCGGCCGGTGAGCACGGCGCGGTCGTTGGTGTTCCACAAGATCCGCGTGCACATGGGTGATTCCCTCTCGGCGTGAGCCGCGCGCGTCAGCCCGTGGCCGAGGCGATGTACCCGCTCGGGGGCGACCCGCTACCTGCCCGGCCCCGGAAGAACCCGATCGGCCGAGGCCGGGTCCGCCCGGCGCGGGCCCCGGATGCCGTCGATGATGCGGGTCCAGTTGTCGCCGCCGTGTCCGTCCTCGATCGCGCGCCGGTAGTGGGCCCGCACGGCATGCGGGAGCGCGAGGTCGAGGCCGAGCGCGGTGCTGGTCTCGACGATGTGGTCGGCCGTCGCCCCCATCATGGTGACCGTGCTGAGGTCGCCGGGATGCTCTCCCGCGTCGAGCGCGGTGCCGGGGTGCTGTTCGCCGGCCCGCAGGATGGCGCCGATCGCGTCGGCGGAGGAGAGCAGCTCCGGCAGGGCTTCGCCGGCCTTCATTCCCGCGGTGCCCAGCATCGCGGTGGCGTGCATCAGAGCGGACAAGGTGGTCAGGAACACCGTGAGTTGGGCCTGGTACATCATCTGGGCGAGACCCGGGTCCTCCCCCAGGTACCGGGGTGTTCCGAGCAGTGCCAAGGCCGTCAGGTGGCGCTCCATCGCCTCGCCGCGGCCGCTGTAGTAGACGTGGGCCGCCTCCGTGCCGACCATCGGCGCCGGGACCATGACACCTCCGGTGAGGAAGGCGGCGCCGTGGCCCGCCGCCCAGGCGGCCGCCTCGCGCGTGCGGTCGGGGGTGTCGGAGCTCAGGTTGACCAGCGTCCGGCCGGCGAGCGATCCGGTGGCGCCGCCGAGGACGTCGTACATCGCCCGGTAGTCGGTGAGGCTGAGGATCACGAGATCGCTCGCCTCGACCGCCTCGCCGGGCGTCGCCGCGAGCGTCGCGCCGTCGGTCACGACGCCGGCGGCCCGGCCGGCGGTGCGGTTCCAGACGGTGACCGGGTGACCGGCGGCGAGGAGGGCGCGTGTCATCGCCCGGCCCATGGGGCCGAGTCCGATCACGGTGACGGCGCTGTTCTGCCTGGTGGTGGAGTTCTGGGGTGCGTTCACCCCTCCATGCTCGGAGAGCGCCGCTAGTCTCGGAAGTACCCACTATTTTCTGGGGTACTTACCTTTCAGTAAGGGGAGTCGGCAATGGCCAAGGGGCCGAGGAACGGACCGTACATCTGCGGCATCGACGCCGCGCTCGACGTGGTGAGCGGCAAGTGGAAGGGGCTGATCCTCTGGGAACTCGATGCCCACGGCGTACGCCGCTTCGCCGAGCTCCGTCGCGGTCTGCCGGGCGTGAGCGAGAAGATGCTGACGCAGCACCTGCGGGAGATGGAGGCGGACGGCCTCGTCCACCGGAAGGTCCACGCCGAGGTGCCGCCGCGCGTGGAGTACTCCCTCACGGACCACGGCCGCACGCTCAACCAGGCGCTCGGACCGCTCGGCGCCTGGGGGATCGAGCGGATGCGCCGTGAGGGCTCCGAAGCGGTGGAGGTGGCCGCGCCCTCAGTCGGCTGAGCCGCCCGAGCCCGCTCCGCCCGCGCGCAGGACGCGGAAGCGCCCGGGGGCCGCGGGATCGCGGTCGACGACCTGGATCGGCGCCCGGGCCCACTGCCACACGCTGATCCCCGGCGCGCGGGAGAACCGGATCCGCCCCCGGGTGCCCTCGACCGCGACGCGCGGCCAGGACTCGGCGGTACGTGCCCGGTCCGCGCCGCCGGAGCGCAGCGCCTCGGCGAGGACGGCGATCGTGTCGTAGCCCTCGAACGCGACGAAGGAGGGCGCCTCGCCCAGCCGCTCGCGCAGGGCCGTCTCGACGCGTGCACCGAGCGGGCCGAGGCGTTCGGGCAGGTAGCGCAGGAACGGGACGGCGGCGCCGTCGTCGCCCAGCAGCCCCGCCCATGGCGCGAACTCCGGTTGCCCGGCCGGAGCACCGATCAGGAGCCCGGCGAGGCGCTGGTCGCCCCGGACGGCCTTGACGACCGGCACCGCCGGATCCGGGTGGCCGACCAGCAGGAGGAGCGCGGTCGCGCGATGGGCGAGGAGCGCCTCGCAGACCGCCCCGGGGGTGAGCGCGCCCGTGTCGAGCGCGATGACGGTGCCGCCGCGCGGCGCGAGGTGGTCCCGCAGGATCCGGGTGCCGGACGCCCAGTAGACGCTCGACTCGGCGGCCACGGCGATCCGGCTGTGGCCGGCGCCGAGCAGGAAGTCCGCGTAGACCCGCCAGCCGTGGGACTGCGGCGGGGCGAGCCGCGCGACCCAGGGCGTCGGCTGTTCGGTGAGCGCGTCGAGCACCGCCGACGAGCAGAGGAAGGGCAGGCCGAGGGCGTCCGCCCGGGTGGCGGCGGCGCGGGCGACGACGCTGTGGTACTCGCCCGCCAGGGCGGCCACGCCCAGGCGGGCCAGCTCGTCCACGGCCGCCGCGGCCCGCTGCGGATCGGCGGCCGTGTCCCGGACCACCAGTTCGAGTGGCGTTCCGCCGATCCCGCCGGCTTCGTTGACGTCGCGCGCGGCCAGTTCGAGCCCGGCGAGCAGGTGCCGGCCCGCCTCGACCCAGCCGGGCCGGGTCAGCGGTACGAGCGCGCCGATCCGGACGGACGGCCCGTCAGCCGGCCCCGCTCCAGCCGGCGATGGCGGCGTGTTCACGGTCATGGGTGGCTCCTTCCGGACGGCGTGAGCGGGCAGCGGCTCAGCCCGGGACGAGGGCGTCCCACTGCTCCCGGGTCGGGCCGTCGTGCCGGGGCGCGAACTCCGGGTGGGCCGCCAGCCAGGCCGTGACGTGCCGCTCCACCTCGTCGGTGCCGTAGGCGTCGTCTGCGGACCGCAGGAGATGGCGTACGTGGGCCCGGGCCCGCATGACGACGGGGTCGTCGAAGGCGCAGGCGGCCAGCGCGGCGGCCCGCCGGTCCGGGGGCGGTGCGCTCTCGGCGAGGCGCTGCTCGTTGCCCCGGTCGGCCGTCACCTGCGCGTCGAACCACGGGCGCAGGGCCTGCGCCGTCCAGGCGTGGTAGCCGGCGGGGTCCGCGGCGATCTCGTCGGCATGGCCGGCGAGGTACTGGGCGGCGCGCAGGCCGAGGGCCGCGCCGTGGCCCAGGGTGGGGTTGGTGTGGATGAGGCTGTCCCCGGCGTTGACCAGGCCGGTGACGACGGGGCCCTCGTCGTCGGCGAGGGCGGTCCAGCGGTTGTCCAGGCCGGCCATCGCGAGGACGGCCGACCGCGGTTCGGGGTCCAGGCCGAGCCAGGCGGCGGTGGCGGGGAACCGGCGGGCCGCGGCCTCGAACACGACGGGGTCGGTGAGCGCGCCGCGGGTCGGATCCCCCGTGGAGAGCACCAGGTTCACCGCGAAGGTGTCGTTGTCCGACGGGAAGACGCCGGCGAGCGCGAACGGTGAGGCCGAGCCCGTCTTCACCCGACCGGGGTCTCGCGGGCCGCCGGCGCGCGGCCGGTACCAGCGGCACAGATAGGCGAGCCCCGTCCGGTGGCTGTCGACCACGGGCGGCCGGCAGCCGGCCGCGACCAGCCAGCCGGGAACCGGCGAGCGACGGCCGGCCGCGTCGACGACGAGGTCCGCCCGGAACGTCTCCCCGCCCACCCGTACGCCGGTGACCCGGGCGGGCCGGCCCGCCCGGATCGCGAGGGCGTCCACCCGGCGGCCCCGGCGCACCTCGACGGCGGGCTCCCGCCGCACGGCCGCGGCCAGGGCGGCCTCCAGCACGATGCGGCGGGTGCGCAGGGTCACCAGCTCCTCATCGCCCTCCCGGTGCGGCGGGTGCTCATCGAACCAGTCGAAGTCGTGGTACTCCCGGGCCCCGCGGGCCAGCAGGTCCGCGTAGACGTCGGGGGTTTCGGCGCGCAGCACGCTGCGTACGGGCGCGAGGAGCGAGTGGGGCTGGACGGCCTGCGGTATCCGGGGCCGCTCCCAGCGGAAGAAGTCCCGGTCCAGATCCTCTCCGGCCTGCCGCGCGTCCTGCTCGAACAACGTGACCTCGTGGCCCCGGCGCCCCAGCATGAGCGCCGCCCCCAGCCCGCTGATACCCCCACCGACCACCGCAACCCGTGCCACAAGCTCCCCTTCGCGTCGTGTTGCGGAACGAGCCTACTGGTCGGCGGACTTGGGCCGGGACCCGGGGTCAGGCGGCGGGCGGGGTCCAGTCGGCGGGCAGGCCTGACTGGGTCAGGACGGCGGCCAGGCTGTAGTGGTCCCGGTCGGAGGCGATCTGGCAGTGGTTCTCGTCGAGGTCGAGCAGCGTGGTCATGGGCACCGCGAACGGCTTCGGCGCGCCCTTGAGGTGGCCGGAGTAGACGGCCCGGACGGTGATGCGGTCGCCCTGGACACGGGTGGCGCGGACGGTGACGCGGACGTCTTCGATGAGGGTGTCGGCGCGCGCCTTCCACCCCGCGATCTCCTGGGGGCCGCGGAAGGTGACGGCCACGGCCTCGTCGGTGTAGGTGCCGTCGGCGGTGAACAGGCCGCCGAGCGCCTGGGGGTCGGTGCCGTTCCAGGCATGTGCCCAGGCGGTGACGATCCTCGGCGTGCGCCGGTCGGTGTTCTGGACGGCGTAGGTGGTGGAGGCGGTGGCGCACAGGGCCGCGGCGGCGGTCAGCACGGTCATGGCGCGGAGCGTGCGGGAGGTCATGGTGATGCCCCTTCGGATACGGATACCGGTACGGATACGGGTGCCGCCCCACCCGTGACGGTGCCGGGCGGACGCGGCGTCCACGGCATCCACACTCGCGCCGTCCGGTGTCCACTCTCCAGGCCCCACCGGGCCGGCGACTGTCCAGCACTGCCCACTCGTGTCCACCCGGAGCCACGGCGGGGACGGGCGTCCTCCCCGCCGCGGCTCCGCTGACCCTGAACCGGCTCCGGTCGCTCAGCCCACGCGTTCGATGCGGGCGCGCCGGATCAGGTTCTTTCCGGGCTCCCGCACCTTGTCGAAGGCGGCGTTGTTGAGGAGGGCGCAGCTGCCCGAGGGGCCGTTGACGGTGACCGTGGTCGCCTGGCCGTTGTCGAGGTTCGTGACCTTCAGCTTCGTGCCGACGGGGAACGTCCCGCTGGTCGCCGCGGGCGGGCCCGCCTCACCGGACAACGTGACCGTGGAGCCGGGGCACACGACCGCGCCGGTGGTCGGCGGCACTTGTACGGGCGTCCCCGCAGGCGTCCCCGCGGGCGCTCCCGCGCCCGTCCCGGCAGGCGCGCCCGGACGGGCCGGTGCGGCATTGCCACCGCCCACGCGTTCGATGCGGGCGCGCCGGATCAGGTTCTTTCCGGGCTCCCGCACCTTCTCGAAGGCGGCGTTGTTGAGGAGCGCGCAGCTGCCCGAGGGGCCGTTGACGGTGACCGTCGTCGAGCGGGCGTTGTCGAGGTTGGTCACCTTCAGCTTCGTGCCCACCGGGAAGGTCCCGCTGGTCGCCGCGGGCGGCCCCGCCTCACCCGACAACGTGACCGTCGATCCGGGACACACCACGTCCGGGACCGCCGCGTTGCCGGTCGCCATCGTGGCGGCGACCCCTCCGGTCACGAGCGTTCCCGTGACGACAGAGAGCACGAGCTTCTTCTTGAGACTCATCGTCCGTTTTCTGGACATGGGCACTCCTCGATCAGATGGACGCGGACCCCCGCGTCCTGCATACGGCCCCGCACCGCACGCGAGTTCAGTTCTGTCACCGACGGACAAAAACGACCGCCCCCGTGGGGCCCGGCTCATCCGCTGACGCGGCGCCATTGTTGCTGGGCGCTGCCGTCGGGGGTCTGTTGTTCCAGCGTGGCGCCGTCCGAGGCGGAGCGGTCGGTGATGCCGAGCACCTTGCCACTGCGGGCGCAGGTGAGGATGACGTGGCCGTCGCCGGTGTCGGTCACCTTCCAGTGCTGGTTGTCGGCGTAGGCCGGGGTCCACTGGACGAGTTTCGTGCCGTCGGCGGTGCCCCCGCCGCTGATGTCCCAGGACAGCCCGTGGGTGGTGCGGATCTCGTGGAGGCCGCTTCCCACGGGGATGAAGCGGAACCGCTGGTTGATCGCTCCGCTCGGGGTGTACTGGATGAGCTCGGTGCCGGGGCCGGTGGAGGCGCCGGGGACGTCGACGGCCTTTCCGCTGTGGCGGTTGACCAGCTGGAACACGGTGTGCCGGGCGGGAGGTGTGAGGGTGACGGATCCGCTGGAGGGGATGGCGACGGTCGTGCTCCAGGCGCCGAAGACGACGGTGGCCGACCGTCCGGCCGCTCCGCGGAGCGTGGCGTTCGTGACCTGTCCGGACGACCAGGCGAGGTCGACGGTGAGACCGCCCCGTACGCCGATGCCGGTGACCGAGCCGGAAGCGGCCCACGCATCGGGCAGGGCGGGCAGCAGCTCGACGCGTCCGGGGCGGGACTGGACCAGCATGTCGAGCATCGCCACGGGCGTGCCGTAGTTGGCGTCGATCTGGAAGACCGACCTGTCCCCGCGGCTGTACATGTCGAACAGGTTGACGGCGGAGCCGTTGCTGTAGCCGATGGAGGGCCTGAGCACGTTCAAGACGCACTGGTACGCCTTGTCGGCGTGCTGGAGGTGGGCCCAGCAGACGGCACGCCATGCCGTGGCCCAGCCGAAGCCTTCCGTGCCGCGTGCTTCGAGGAGCTTGGTGGCGCCGGCGACGAGGTCCGAGGGGGAGTCCTGGAGGCTGATGCGGTCGCCGGGGAACAGGCCCATGAGGGCCGAGAGGTGGCGGTGGTTGGTCTCGCCGAGGTTGTCCCCGGTCATCCACTCCGCCAGCCGGCCGCTGGTCGCGCTGACCCCGGGCAGGTACAGCCTGCTCTGAAGGCCGGCGATCGTGGAGGCGTAGGAGGCGTCCTTGCCGAGCTTCGCCGCGGCGGCCCGGTAGTTCTCGAACAACTGCCAGACCAATTCCTGGGCATAGGTGATGCCGCGGGCATCCTCGGGACCGTGTTCCGGGGACCAGTCGTGGTCGTCGATCAGGACCTGCCGGGCGGCGCCGGTCGCGGGGTCGGTCACGGTCGTCGTGATCAGCCGTACCTGCCAGAACCGGCAGGCGCCCTTGAGCAGCGGGTAGATCTTGGCGAGGTGGGCGGTGTCCTGGGTGTACTCGTAGTGCTGGTACAGGCAGTTGCCTATCCACGCGTTGCCGGCCGGGTGCCACCACCAGCCGTTGCCGCCCCAGACGTTGGCGGATATCGCCAGGGTCCAGCCCGCCACGCTGCCCGAGGTGTTGCGGAAGCGGTTGCGGGAGTCCTGGAAGAGGTTCCTCGTCCTGGCCCGCCAGCCGGGGAGCTGTGCGACGCAGTAGTCGGTGAACGCGTCGAAGCACTCGGGCAGGCCCGCCCGGTCGGGCAGCCAGTAGTTCATCTGGACGTTGATGTCGGTGTGGTAGTCGCTCATCCAGTCGGGAGTGTTGGTGTCGATCCACAGCCCCTGCAGATTGGCCGGGAGGCTGCCACGGGACCCGGTGATCGTCAGATAGCGGCCGAACTCCAGATAGGAGGCCTCCAGCTCCGGGTCGGGCGCGGAACCGGCCGCGGCACGCGCCGCCAGGCGTGCGGGGGTGTCCAGCATCCGCTGCGCGGCGGTCGAGGCTCCCAGGTCCACCGACATCCGCTGCCGCAACCGGTGGTAGTCCGCGACGTGCGTCGCCAGCAGCGCCGTGCCGGTCGCCGCCGCCGCGGCCGTCGCCTTGCCGCGGGCCACGGCCAGCGGCGCCAGGGCGGTGTCCTTGTACGCGACGGAGGCGTCGGCCTTGTAGTTGGTGCCGCCGGACAGGACCAGCACGACCTCGGTGCAGCCCTCGAACGTCACCTTCGCGCCCGCCGCCGAGACGCTGCCGCCCGTACCGACCGCCTTGACCAGGGCCGCGTACCTCAGCGTGTTGGGCAGCGCCGCCGCGAACCACGCCTCCGCCGCGCCGGCGTCGGCCGTCACCGTCTCGTCCCGCGTGCCGGCGAGGGTCAGCGACCCCGTGCAGGAGCCGCCGCCGCTCTGTGACAGGCGCACGACGATGACGTCGTCCGGGTGGCTGGAGAACACCTCGCGCCGGTACGTCACGCCGCCCAGCCGGTACGAGACGGTGACCAGGCCGTTGCTCAGGTCGAGGGAGCGGCGGTAGCCGCTGATCGCCGAGCCGGTGTGGGCCGGGACCTCCAGGTACGCCTTGGCCAGCATGCCGAAGGCGCCGAAGTCGTCCGTGCCGTAGGGGAACTGCCCGTCGGACTGGAGCGCGGCGTTGGCGTGGCCCGTCCACAGCGTCGCGTCCGCGAGGACGAGCGCGTCCCGGGCCGGGTCGCCGGACACCAGCGCGCCGAGCCGCCCGTTGCCCACGGGCAGGCCCTCCTCCATGATCACGTCCTCCCGGCCCGGCGAGCGGTACCAGAGCGTGACGGCCTCGTCCTCCGGCACCAGGGACGGCGTGCCCGGCCGCGTCACCGCTGCCGCGGCCGGATCGAACTCGGGCAGCGAGGACATCGCGAACAACGCCCCGAGAGCGGCGGCCGCTCTCAGAACGCCACGGCGGGACACCTCGGGCTGGCCGCCCGCCGCCGACGGGTGGGGGGTGGGGTCGGACATCACGGTGCTGCTCCTTCGGTCGACAGGACATCGCATGGCACGGGCACGTGCCTCTTGCCGTTCGTTCCGTCCCGGCCGAGGCGGTGAGCGATCCGGAGACGGCCGCAGACACGGTCAGCGGCTCAGCACGTCGATCTCCACCAGCTCCTCCTGCGACAGCGGCTCCCCGAGCAGCGCGTCGAGGTTCTGGTCCAGTTGGCTCACACTGCTCGCGCCGATGATCACCGATACCACCCGGGGGTCGCGCAGCACCCAGGAGATCGCCAGTTGCGCCAGGCTCTGTCCGCGCCGCCCGGCCAGCTCGGCCAGGGCCCGCAGCCGCTCCAGCTTGGCGCCGGTCAGCGCCTCGTGCTTGAGGAAGTGTCCGACCGACATCCGCGACCCGGCGGGCACCTCGCCGGAGAGGTAGCGGTCCGTCAGCAGGCCCTGCGCGAGCGGTGAGTAGGCGATCAGGCTGGTCCGGGTGTCGCCCACCGCGTCCAGCAGACCGTCCTGCGGAGTTCGGTCGAGGATCGAGTAGCGGGCCTGGTTCAGCAATACCGGTGTGCCCAGCTCCCGCAGGATCGTCACCGCCTCGCGGTGCCGCTCGGCCGGGTAGTTGGAGATGCCGGCGTACAGCGCCCTGCCGGAGCGCACCGCCGTGTTCAGCGCCCCCATGGTCTCCTCGATCGGGGTCTCGGGATCGTGGCGGTGCGAATAGAACACGTCCACGTACGCCAGGCCCATCCGCCGCAGCGACTGGTCCAGGCTCGCCAGCAGGTGCTTACGGCCGCCGCCGCTCCCGTACGGACCGGGCCACATGTCGTAGCCCGCCTTGGACGCGATGAACAGCTCATCCCGGTACGGCCGGAAGTCCCGGGCGAACAGGTGGCCGAAGTTGCGCTCCGCGCTCCCGTACGGCGGGCCGTAGTTGTTCGCCAGGTCGAAGTGCGTGACACCCCGGTCGAAGGCCCGGCGCAGCACCGCCCGCTGCGCCTCCAACGGCACGGTGTCGCCGAAGTTGTGCCACAGGCCCAGCGACACGGCGGGCAACCGGACACCACTGTGTCCGGTCCGGCGGTAGGTCATGGAGGAATGACGGCCCTGCGCGGCATGGTGGTTCATGTTGAGTATCCTGCCTGCGATCCATCATGAATGGAACTAAATCAACACACCCGAACATCATGCGGCGCCATGCGGCCCTGGCTACTTGGCGACGGTGAACCCTTGATCGGTGCCGTACTCGGCACTTGTGGCCCGCCAGGCCTCCAGCCCCCGCGCGAGGGTCGTCGAGGAGACGTACGCCTTGCCCACGGTGTCGTTGAAGACGGAGTTCGCGTACACCTGGTAGGGCAGGTACGACCAGCCCGCCGCGACGTCACGGGCCGCGTCGGCCAGGATCCGGTTGGCCTGCTGCCCCCCGAAGTAGGGGAACGGGGTGTCCAGGAAGGCCTGCGATTCCAGGTCGGCCCGCGTGGCGGGGAAGGCGCCCCCGGAGACGCGGGCCGTGGCCCCGGCTCCCGTGGTCGCGTACTCGATGAAGGCGTAGGCCAGCGCCTTGTTCTTCGACGCCTTCGGCACGGCGAGGGAGCTGCCGCCGTTCTCCGCACCCGCCTTGGCGCCCTTGGTCCACTGGGGGAGGGGTGCCACGCGCCAGTCCCCCGCCGCCGCGGGTGCGCCCGAGACGAAGTTGGCGGGCATCCAGGCGCCTGTGGACAGGGTCGCGATGCTGCCGTCCGACAGTCCCTTGTACCACTCGTCGCTCCAGGAGGTGACCGGCGCGAGCAGACGTTCGTCGATGAGCTTCTGCCAGGTGCTCGTGTACTGCGCCGTACCGGCGTCACCGAAGTCGATGCCGATCTCGGTGCCCTCCACCGTGTAGGGGCGTCCGCCCGCCTGCCAGATCAGGCTGGTCGTGGCGCCGGCGTCCCCGGTGTCGTTCGTGATGAAGAGCTTCGGGTCCGCCTTGTGCAGGGCGCGCGCCGCTTCGACGTACTCGTCCCAGGTGGTGGGGACGGCAACCCCGTGCTGGTCGAAGACCTTCTTGTTGTAGAACAGCGCCATGGGTCCGGAGTCCATGGGGAGGGCGTAGATCCCCTTGCCGTACTTGACCGCGCTCCAGGGACCGGTGGTGAAGGCCCGGTCGTGGGCTGCCGCGCCGTAGGGGGAGAGCTCCTCCAAGGACTTGCCGATGGCGAACTGGCCGACCGCGTAGTACTCGACCTGGGCCACGTCAGGCGCTCCCGAGCCGGCGGCGATGGCGTTCTGCAGCGCGGTGTACTGCTTGTCGCCCGTGCCCGCGTTGACGAGCTCGACGTCCACCTTCGGATACTTCTTCTCGAAGTCGGCGGCGACCTTCTTCAGCGTGGGCTCCCACGCCCACACCGTCACCTTGCCTCCGGCTTCGAGTGCTGACGCCACGTCCTTCGCGGCTCCGTCGGTCCCCGGGTCCGGCGAACCGCAGGCGGTGGCGCCGAGGGTCAGGGCGCACGTCGCGGCGACGGCGGCGAAGATCCGGCGGCGGCTGTTCGTTCTCATCGGTGGTGCTCCTGATTCGGTGTGCGGACGAGGTGGGCCGGGACGAGGCGCGAAGCCGGGCGGGTCACTCACTCCTTGACGCTGCCGGCGGCCAGACCTGACTGCCAGTAGCGCTGGAGCAGGACGAAGAGAAGGACGACCGGCGCGATGGTGAGCAGGGATCCGGTGATGATGAGGTCGAAGACGGGCTCGCCGCCCGCGGTCCTGGCCTGGGCGCTCCACGCGTTGAGACCGAGGGTGAGCGGGTACCAGTCCGGATCCTTGATCATGATCAGCGGCAGGAAGTAGTTGTTCCAGGTGGCGACCATGGAGAAGAGCAGCACCGTCACGGTTCCCGGCATCAGCAGCGGCAGGGCGATCCGGAAGAAGACGCGCAGCTCGCCGGCGCCGTCGATGCGGGCGGCTTCGAGCAGTTCGGCGGGTACCGCTTCGGCGGTGAACACCCACATCAGGTAGAGCCCGAAGGGCGAGACGAGGGAGGGGATGATCACTGCCCAAGGGGTGTTGGCCAGGCCCATGCCGCTGAACATCAGGAAGGTGGGCACGGCGAGGGCCGTGCCGGGGACGGCCACCGCCCCGATGACGACGGCGAACACGGCTCGGCGGCCCGGGAACTCGTACACGGCCAGCGCGTATCCGCCGAGGACCGCCAGCAGCGTCGCACCGCCCGCGCCGGCGGCGACGTACAGCAGGGTGTTCAGCGTCCAGCGGACGAAGGCGCCGTCGTCGTAGGTCAGCGTGCGGGAGATGTTGTCCCAGAGCCGGAAGTCCTTGCCGAGCCACAGACCGAAGGAGCCGAGGAGGTCCTCCTGGTTCTTGGTCGCGTTGATGACCAGCCACACGAGAGGCAGGAGGGTGTAGAGGAGGACCAGCCCGGTCAGCAGGGTCAGCGGGACGCTGGGCCTGGGGTCGAGCGGGGTGTGGGGCCGTCGGCGTCGCCGCGGCGCCGAAGCTCGGGGCGGTTCGGCGGCCGGGGTCCTGCGTGATCCGGCGGCGGCGCTGGTCGAGCCGGCGCCGGAGCGGACGGTGCGCTCCCTCGTGTCGGAGGGGGCGCCGGTGGGGGCGCCGGTGGGGTCCGTGATCATGTGCTCAGCCCTTCCGCATGCCGCGGAGCTGGACCGCGTAGGCGATGACGGCGGTGAATGCGCCCATCACGAGGGCGATGGTCGCCGCGTAGTTGTGCTGCTGCCCGGAGAAGGCCAGCGAGTACGTGTAGAGGTTCGGGGTGTAGTCGGTCGTGATCGCGTTGGGCGCGAGGTTCCGCATGATGTCCGGCTCGTTGAACAGCTGGAAGCTGCCGATGATCGAGAAGATCGTCGCGATGACCACCGCGCTGCGGATGGCCGGCAGTTTGATCGCGGTGACGATGCGCCACTCCCCGGCGCCGTCGATGGCGGCCGCTTCGTAGAGGGAGCGCGGAACCACCTTCAGGGCGGCATAGAAGATCAAGGTGTTGTAGCCGACGAACTCCCAGGTCACGACGTTGCCTATGGAGGCGAGCACCAGAGAGGGGGAGAGCGGATCCGGCAGGGCCAGGCCGAACGCCTCGTCCAGGTTGCCCACCAGGCCGAACCTGGTGCCGTAGATGAACCCCCACATCAGGCTGGCCACCACGGCCGGTACGGCGTAGGGCAGGAAGACGGCCACCCTGAAGAAGGCCTTGCCGTACAGCCGGCCGCTGTCGATGGCGAGCGCGACGAGCAACGCGATCCCCAGCATGACCGGCACCTGGACGAGCAGGAACAGCCCGACCCGGGCCGACCCCTCCCAGAACCGCGCATCGGTCAGCGCCTGGAGATAGTTGTCCGCGCCGACGAAGGAGGTGCCGCCGATCAGCCGGTCGCGCATCAGGCTGAGGTAGAACGCGTACCCGATGGGAGCCAGGAAGACGAGGGCGAACACCACGGCGAACGGTCCGGCGAACCCCCAGCCGGCAAGGGCGTTCCTACGGGCGCGTGAACGGGAGCGGGGCGGGGAGACTGCTTTTGCCGGTGACGGCAGGAGCGTCATGGTGGGTCCTTGAGTCAGTGACCTACAGGTCCGCGACGGAGGGAAGCGACGGCCTCCGGGCCGGAATCGGCCTCATGGGGGCAGGACCTGATGAGAAATGTTTACGTAATCATCGGTAGCGCGATCGTGGCACTCCTGCCTGGGAGCGTCAAGTACCCGGGATGGTCAAGCGACTTGCTGTCGCCGGCCGGAAACCGGTCCGCCGACGGCGACGGTCCGCCGTCGGCCGGTTGATGCCGCGCTCGGCCCCGGGCCGGTGGCGACGATTCACGTCCGAATGCTTGACACGCCCCTGCGCGGCTCTCAGACTCACAGCCAGCCACTGAGTGTTTACGTAAACATTACAGAGGCGGAACACCGGCGTCATCCGGGCCCCGCATGACCGCGTGCCGGACCCCTGGGCGCACCTCGCCCTCCCCTGCCTCTCTCACCCCACCAGCAAGAGGTACCCATGCGACGTCACCCCCCACACCTGGCAGCCCTGTTCGCCATCGTGTCGGCCCTGCTCGCGAGCCTCCTCGGCGGTCTCGGCACCGCCGCGGCCTCACCCGCCCCCGTCACCGTCACCAACGCGACCCAGTTCACCGATCCCGCCGGCCGGCCCGTTCACGCCCATGGCGGAGGGGTCATCAAGGTGGACGGGTACTACTACTGGTTCGGAGAGGACCGCAATCCCGACAACAGCTTCCGGTACGTCTCCGCCCATCGCTCCACCGACCTCCGTACGTGGGAGTTCCGCGGCCACGTCCTCTCACAGGCCACCGACCCCGAGCTGAGCACCGCCAACATCGAGCGGCCCAAGGTGATGTACAACCGGGCCACCGGACAGTTCGTCATGTGGATGCACAAGGAGGGCAGCGCCACCGACTACGGCGAGGCCCGGGCCGCGGTCGCCGTCTCCTCCACGGTCGACGGGAACTACTCCTGGCGCGGGAGCTTCCGGCCGCTGGGGCACATGTCCCGGGACATCACCACCTTCGTGGACACCGACGGAACCGGCTACATGATCTCGGCCGCCAACGAGAACGCCGACCTCCACGTCTACCGGCTCACCGCGGACTACACCGGCGTCGAGACCCAGGTACAGAAGCTGTGGCCCGGCCAGTCGCGCGAGGCGCCGGCCCTGTTCAAGCGGGACGGCGTCTACTTCCTGGTGACGTCCGGCGCCACCGGCTGGTCCCCCAACCAGCAGAAGTACGGAACGGCGGACAGCCTCACCGGCACCTGGAGCTCGCTGCGGGACCTGGGGGACGGCAGGACCTACGGTTCCCAGACGGCCTTCGTACTGCCCGTCGAGGGCGCCTCCGGTACTACCACCCACCTGTACATGGGCGACCGCTGGGGCAACTCGATGGGCGGCACGGTCAACGATTCGCAGTACATCTGGCTCCCGTTGGAGTTCCCGACTCGGACCACCCTGTCCATGGACTACCACCCCCAGATCATCATCTCCACGGAAGCCGGCACCGTGCGGGGCACCGGGCACTGGAACACCCTGACCGCCGCACACAGCGGCAAGTGCGCCGACGCCGCCGACTGGTCGGTGGCCGAAGGCGCCCCGCTGATCCAGTGGGCCTGCGCGGCCGGCAGCGTCAACCAGCAGGTGTGGTTCCAGGGCGCGGGAGCCGGCACGGTGCGGATCATGCTCCGGCACAGCGGGAAGTGTCTCGCGGTGCGGGACGCGTCCCCCGATGACGGCGCCGCCGTCGTCCAGACCACCTGCGGCGACGCCCCCGGACAGAAGTGGAAGACGGCCCGGGCCGACGCCGGCGGCATGCGGCTCGTCGCCCAGCACAGCGGAAAGTGCCTCGACGTCACCAACCAGTCCCGGACGGACGGCGCGCCCCTCGTCCAGTGGACGTGCAACGGCGGCGCCAACCAGAAGTGGCGGCGGTCGGCCGTCTGACCCGCCCCGTCCTCGCCCCGGCACCGGTGCGGCCGTGCGCACGCACGGCGTGGGAGCCGGCCTCAGACGGCCGCCGGGCGATCAGTCCTCCACCGGCCCGAGGTCGGGCGTATCGCGGAAGGAGACCTTCCTGTCCCGGCCGGGTGCGTGCAGTTCGAGTACGACGACCTCGTTCGCACCCCTGCGCAGCACCGGGCCGGGCACGTACAGCGAGCGCTGGGGACCACGGGACCAGTACCGGCCGAGGGCGAAGCCGTTGACCCAGGCACTGCCCTTCGTCCAGCCGTCCAGGTGGAGGAAGGTGTCGGCCGCCCGGTCCGCCTCGAAGGTGCCGCGGTGGAAGGCCGGTCCGGTCGGCGTGGCCGGCCGGGCGCCGAACGGAAGGTCCTGGAGTGCGGTGAGCGGCAGCGGACGGCTGGTCCATCCGTCGAGCGGGGACCCGTTCAGCAGAACGCGGCCGAGCAGCCCCTTGCGGTCGTGGATGCCCTGGCCGTAGTTCACGCGCCCCTGGTTCTCGACGAGGACGGTCAGGACGGTACCCGGCCGCGGGACCGCGAAGGTGAGGGAGTGCTCGTGGCCCTCCCGCTCCAGCACCCCCACGGGCTGGCCGTCGAGGAAGACCTGTGCGCGGTCGCGCACCCGCTCCAGTTCGAGCAGGGCGGGCCCGGCCTCCGGCAGGTTCGCCTCGTACAGCACGAAGCCATAGTCCTGTCCGAGTTCCTCCATCGTCAGCGGACGGCGCGAGGCGACGGCGTCCCCGAGGGCCGGCGCGGCGTCCAGCAGCCCGATGCCGTCGGTCAGCTCCACCGCCTCCAGGCTGAACTTCCCGGCGCGTGGAGGCGGGAACTCCGCGGGGACCGGGGCGTATTTGGCGATGACCCGGCGGAAGGCGGCGAACTTCTCGGTCGGATCGCCCGCCTCGTCGAGGGGGGCGTCGTAGTCGTACGAGGTGACGGTCGGCCGGTAGGTGTGCTTGTCGTTGGCGCCGTTCATGAAGCCGAAGTTCGTGCCGCCGTGGAACATGTAGAAGTTCACGGAGGCCCCCGTCGCGAGCAGCTCGTCGAGCTCTTGGGACGCCTGCTCCGCGTCGCGGACGACGTGGTTGCCGCCCCACCGGTCGAACCAGCCGATCCAGAACTCCGCGCAGAGCAGTGGCCCGGACGGCCGGGCGGTCCGCAGCGTGGCGAGGTGTGCCGCCGGCCGGCTGCCGAAGTTGGCGGTGGCGAGCACTCCCGCCAGCGCCCCGCGCTCCAGGTCGGCCGGCTGGTCACAGGTGAAGAGCGGGACGTCGACGCCGTGGCGGCGCAGGGAGCCGGCCAGGTGTTCCAGGTAGGCGGTGTCCTCCCCGTACGCCCCGTACTCGTTCTCCACCTGTACGGCGAGCACCGGCCCGCCCCGGCTGGCGAGCCGGTCGCGCAGCGGGGGCAGGAGCCGGCCGAAGTAGTCGTCGACCGCGGCGAGGAAGTTCGGGTCGCGGCTGCGGAGCCGCATGGCGGGATCGGCCAGGAGCCATGAGGGCAGGCCGCCCCCCTCCCATTCGGCGCAGATGTAGGGGCCGGGCCGCAGGAGTACGTGCAGCCCCTCGGCGGCCGCGAGATCGAGGAACCCGGTCAGGTCGAGGCCGCCGTCCATGCGGAACTCGTCGGGCCGCGGCTGATGGAGATTCCACGGAACGTACGTCTCCACCGTGTTGAGCCCCATGAGACGGGCCTTGTGCAGCCGGTCGCGCCAGAGGCCGGGATGGACGCGGAAATAGTGCAGTCCGCCGGAGAGGATGCGGAAGGGCTCGCCGTCGAGCCGGAATCCGTCGTCTTCGATCTGGAGAAGGGGCATGCGCGTGCTCCTCGACTGAGCAGGGGTGCGCGGATCGCGCCGGGACAGGGCCACTCCCGCATGTTTGCGTAAACATTCGTGTCATGGCAAGTCCCCGCTCACATACGATCGCGGCTTACGGCTGGGTGGCGCCCAGGATCAGCTGCCCCACCGAATCCTGGAGGACGGAACACGCCTCGGGGTCGAGGCCGTCGTCGGAGACGAAGTAGTCGATCTCCGAGAGCGCGATGAACCGGCTGAGACCCACGACGCCCCATTTGGTGTGGTCCGCGACCACGGCCACCTGAGTGGCGCAGTCGATCAGCGCGCGGTTGGTCTGTGCTTCCGCGAGGTTCGGAGTCGTCGCGCCGGCGCGTTCGGACACGCCGTGCGCGCCGATGATGAGCAGGTCCACCTGGAGGGAGCGGATCGCCTGGTCCGCGAGAGGTCCGACGAGAGAGGCCGACTTGGTGGGAGTGCCGCCGGTCAGGAGCAGCGTGGGACCCGCGGGACCGGGCTCGGCCCCCGTGGGCCGCAGCAGCTGGGCGACCGGCAGGGAGTTGGTCACCACCGTCAGCCCCGGGACGTACCGCAGCCGGGCGGCCACCGCGTAGGACGTCGACCCTCCGGAGACGGCGACGACACTGCCCGGTTTCACGAGGGCGGAGGCCGCCTCGGCCACCGCCGACTTGGCCCGCGACTCCAGAGCGACTTTCGTTTCGAAGGGTGGTTCGTCACCCGTGGTGGCGGAGGCGCTGATGGCGCCCCCGTGCACCTTCGACAGGGCACCGGTGCGGGCGAGCACGTCGAGGTCACGGCGGATGGTCATGTCGGAGACGCCCAGTTGTTCCACGAGTTCGGCCACCCGCACGGCACCGTCGCGGCGCACGATGTCGAGGATGAGGGCCCTCCGCTGGGGCGCGAGGCGAGCTGACTCGGTCACGATCTCGTCCCCTGTTCCCTCGCGCGCGGTCCGCGTGCGCCGTCAAAGTCACACGGCATTCCTCACGAACGAACAGTGTACGTCGCCGGGGTTCGGCTTCCCCGCGTTCTCATACGATGCGCCCGGCGCCGGCGGCCGGGGAGACCGGGAACAGGTGAGGAGCCTGGTACCCGGCCGAACGGAACGCGGCGGTGACGGCTTCGCCGAGCACCTCCACCCCGCCCTCCTCCGCCAGCACGATGACGGACCCGCCGAAACCGCCGCCGGTCATGCGCGCCCCGAGGGCCCCGTGCGCCAGGGCCGTGTCCACCACGAGGTCGCTCTCCGCACAGGAGATCCGGAAGTCGTCGCGCAGCGACGCGTGGCCGTCGGTGAGGACCGGCCCCAACGCCGCGAGCCGGCCGGCCCGAAGGTGCGAGACGGCCTCGGTGACCCGCGCGTTCTCCGTCACCACGTGGCGGACCAGGGGCACCAGGTGGGCGGGGAGCGCTCTCGCGGCCCGGTTCAGGTCCGCGGGAGCGAGGTCGCGCAGTGCCGCCAGCCCGAGCAGACGGGCGGCCCGCTCGCACCCGGCCCGCAAGGCCGCGTAGGCGCCGTCCCCGAGGTCGTGCTTCACACGGGTGTCGACGACCAGCAGGCTCGTCCCCTGTGCCTCCGGGGCGAACGGGACCTGCTCGTGGGCGCCGGCGCGGATGTCCAGGTGCAGTGCCGCACCGGCGGTGCAGCAGGCGGAGGCCAGCTGGTCCATGGCCCCGCACGGCACGCCGGCGAAGCCGTTCTCCGCACGCTGGCTGATCAGAGCGAGGGCGGGTGCGCTCAGGTCCAACCCGTAGAGGTCGTTGTAGGCGAAGGTGACCGCGCATTCGAGCGCGGCGGAGGACGAGAGGCCCGCGCCGGCGGGCACCGAGCTGTCGATGTGGAGGTCGGCGCCCCCGAGCCGGTGCCCGGCCTCGCGCAGCGCCCAGACGACCCCCGCCGGGTAGGCGCCCCACGTGGTGACGGCTCCGGGGATGAGCCGGCCGACGTGGAGGTCGATGACCGGGCCGTCCCCCTGGGCGCTGTGCAGCCGCAGCCGGCCGTCCTGTCGCCGCCGCGCCGCGACCAGCGTGCGCTGGGGGATGGCGATGGGCAGCGCGAAGCCGTCGTTGTAGTCGGTGTGCTCGCCGATCAGGTTGACCCGGCCGGGCGCTGCCCAGACCCCCTCCGGGTAGGCGCCGTAGATGCGCCGGAACGCCTCCTTCATACGGTCACCTCGCGTGCGAAGGCCCAGGCGTCGGCCACGATGGAGTCCAGCCCGGTGCGGCGGGCCCGCCAGCCGAGGCGCTCGCGCGCGCGGGCGGCGGACGCGACCAGTACCGCCGGGTCGCCGGGACGGCGGGGGCGGACGATCTCCGGGATCGTACGGCCCGTGACCCGTCGGACGGAGTCGATCACCTCTCGGACCGTGAAGCCCTCGCCGTTGCCCAGGTTGCAGATCAGGTGCTCGCCGGGACGGGCCGCCTCCAGGGCCAGGAGGTGGGCCTCGGCGAGGTCGGCGACGTGGATGTAGTCGCGTACGCAGGTGCCGTCGCGCGTGGGGTAGTCGTCGCCGTGGACGTCGATGTGCGGGCGCCGCCCCAGGGCGACTTGGAGGACGAGCGGGATGAGGTGCGACTCGGGTTCGTGGCGCTCGCCGTGTCCCGCGTGGGCGCCCGCGACGTTGAAGTACCGCAAGGACACGGCGGCCAGCCCGTGGGCGGCGGCCTCGCCGCTGATCAGGTGGTCGACGGCGAGTTTGGTCGCGCCGTAGGGGCTGGTGGGCGCGGTCCGGGCGTCCTCCGCGATCGGCAGCCGTTCGGGTTCGCCGTAGACCGCGGCGGTGGAGGAGAACACCAAGGTGCGCACGTCCGCGTGCCGCATGGCGGCCATCAGCTCCATCGAACCGGTCACGTTGTTGCGCCAGTACTTGTCCGGGTCGCGTACGGACTCGGCCACCTGCGACGAGGCGGCGAAGTGCAGGACCGCGGCGTACTCGGCGGACAGGAGGGCGGCGGCATGGCCGAGACCGCCCCGGACGAACTCGGCGCCCGCCGGAACGGCCCCGGGCACGCCGGTCGACAGGTCGTCGAGCACCGTCACGCGGTGGCCGGCTTCGAGGAGGCGGGCCACGACCACGCTGCCGATGTAGCCGGCGCCTCCGGTCACGAGGTATCGGCTCATGACGCGACCTCTCGCAGCCGTGCGGCCGCGACCTCCGGGGCCACGTCGTTGACGAAGGAGTCCATGCCTGATTCGACCCCGGCGAGGAACTTGAGCTTGCCCGCCGACCGGCGGACCGTGAACAGCTCCAGGTGCAGCGCCAGTTCCTGCCCGCCGGTCTTCGGTGCCTGGTGCCAGGCGGAGATGTAGGGGGTCGGGGTCGTTTGCGCGGTTTCCCCTTTCTGGGGGAACAGCCGGTCGAACCTGCGCAGCAGCTCCAGGTACATCCCGGGGAACTCGGCGCGTTCGGCCTCCGTGAGGTGGGTGAGGTCGGGGACGCGGCGATGGGGGTAGAGGTGCACCTCGTACGGCCAGCGGGCGGCGTAGGGGACGAAGGCCGTCCAGTGCTCCCCGGCCAGGACCACGCGCGAGGTGGCGGCCCGGGCCTCGGCCAGCAGGTCCTCGAAGAGGTTTCCGCCGGTGACGGAACGGTGTGTGCCGGCGACGGCGAGCATCTTGGCGGTCCGCGGCGGAACGAAGGAAAAGGCGTAGACCTGCCCGTGCGGATGCGCGAGGGTGACGCCGATCTCCGCGCCCCGGTTCTCGAAGCAGTACACCTGCTCGATGCCGGGAAGGGCCGACAGCCGCTCGGTGCGGTCCGTCCAGGCGTCGAGTACGAGGCGGGCGCGGTCCTCGGGCAGATCGGCGAAGCTCGCGCCGTGCTCCGGGGTGAAGCACACGACTTCGCAGCGTCCGAGGCGCCCCGCCAGTGAGGGGAAGCGGTTCTCGAACACGGCCACCTCGTAGTCCGCCGCCGGTACTTCGCTGTGGTGTCCGTCTCCGGAGGGGCACAGGGGACAGGCGTCGGTCGGCGGATGGTGGACGCGCCCCTGCCGGTGCGAGGCGATCGTGACCCAGTCGCCGGTCGCCAGGTCGAGGCGCAGCTCCGGCTGACTGTCGACGGACTCCGGCACACGCCGGTCGACCGTGTCGCGCTCGGCGCTCTCGTCGAGGTCGAAGTAGATCAGCTCGCGGCCGTCGGCGAGCTTCGTCGTGGTTCTCTTCACGGAAACGGGCCCGTCTCTCGGAGTGCGGTACGGCGGCTAGGGCAGGCCATACACCGACAAGAATAAACAGAAAACAACTATAGTCAACGCGTAGCTCCGGTCGGATCCGCGACCGGCGCCCCCGGCGACGCCATCCGGCCGGCGCTCCCGCGCGCCGTCGCGTCGGTCCGCGCCTCGTGCGCCGTCGCCCCGGGAGCGGAGCCAAGGAGTGGGGCACGGGCATGCGTTCTCGCGTGCGGATCGTATCGGCGGACCATAACGCCACGCCGTAAATGCGGCCAAGAGGTGTCGGCGAATGCATTGCACCGCTGCCCGACGCCCCAAGAGGCGTGCAGCGTAATCAATTCAAAGACGGCTTCTCGCCCGCCACAATTGCTTGGCATCCGCCTGATGCGTGGTCATACTTACGACACCCCGTCACATGAGCGCAGAAATACCGCTTTGGCTCTGAACATTTTCGGGGCGTCGGCGCGCATGGCGCCGGATAAATGCGGGCGAAGGCGGACGAGAGGCGGGGCCATGCCGCTCGCCCTCTCGCGCTACGGGTACGAGTGCGCGCGGCCGCCGACGGCGACGACCTCGCCGCCGCACCGGGTTCCGGCAGGAGCCGGCGACTGCGTTTCGGCTACCGCTTCGAGCCCCGACGGGCGGTGTCACCGGCCATGGGGGCGCCGCCCGTCTCTCACGACCCCTGGGTCTCCGCCAGGATCAGCCGGCCGACCTGCTCGCCGAGGACGGTGCGTGCTTGCTCGCCGAGCCCGTCGTCGGACACGAAGTAGTCGATCTCGGACAGGACGGCGAACCGGCTCAGCCCGACGACGCCCCACTTGCTGTGATCGGCCACGACGGCCAGCCGGGTCGCGGCGGAGATCAGGGTGCGGTTGGTCTCCGCCTCCGCGAGGTTCGGAGTGGTCACCCCGGCGCGCTCGGAAACGCCGTGCGCGCCGACGATGAGGAGGTCGACTTGCAGGGAGCGGATCGCCTGATCCGCCAACGGCCCGACCAGGGAGGCGGACTTGGTCGGGGCCCCGCCCGTGACCAGCAGGGTCGGGGCGGCGGAGGCGTCCTCCGTCCCGAACGACCGCAGCAGCTCCGCGACGGGCAGGGAATTGGTCACCACGGTCAGGCCCGCGATGTCGCGCAGCCGGTGGGCCACCGCGTACGTCGTCGTCCCGCCGGAGATCGCCACGACACTGCCGGGCTGCACCAGTTGGGCGGCCGCGTCGGCGACCGCGGCCTTGGCCGCGGACTGGAGGGTGGACTTGGTCTCGAACCCGGGCTCGTCGCCCGTGGTGCCGGAGGTGCTCACCGCCCCGCCGTGCACCTTCTCGACCGCCCCGGCTCTGGCCAGCACGTCCAGGTCGCGACGGATGGTCATGTCGGACACCCCGAGCTGCTCCACGAGCGCGGCCACGCGCACCGCTCCCTTGCGGCGCACGGTATCGAGGATCACTTCTCGCCGCTGGGCCGCCAGCGGTGCCGACTCCGTCACAGTCCCACCCAATGATCTCTAGCGCATTCCAGACAGAGATCAATTGTACACGGCATCCAATAAGGGTGGGCAAGGGGTTCGCGGGCCCTTTGCCGAACCTTCGTACCGAAGGGCGGATTTGCCGGGACGCCTATCCGGTCGGCCGGCCCTGGTGACCGTCCCCGCTCTTTTGTCCGCGCGATCTCGTGACGAAATACGGCGGCGCGTCCCGAGAGGCGTATCCCCGATCTCCCCCGCCCGCCGTGTGATTGATCGCGTTTCAGGCCGGAGAATCCGTTGCGCCCGACGAGGTCCGCCCCTCCCGGGGCGGGCCTCGTCATACGGACCGCACCACCGTCGTGCGCGCCGTATCAGTGGGGCAGGCCGACGGCCCGTTCGCCGCTGCGGCGCTGCTGGATGACGACGGCGGCGACGAGGAGCGCGCCCTGGGCGACGTTCTGCCAGAAGGTGTTGATGCCCTGGACGGTCAGCCCGTTCTCCAGGGCGCCGAGCAGCGCCACGGCCAGCAGCGTGCCGCCGATGCCGCCCTTGCCGCCCTTGAGCGCGCAGCCGCCCAGCGCCGCCGCCGTGATGGCCTTGAGTTCGAGGCCCTCACTTCCCGAGACGGGCTGTCCCGAGCCGGTCCGCGCGGTCAGCAGGATGCCCGCGACCGCCGCGACCACGCCGATGAGCGCGTAGACGGCCACCAGGTACTTGTTGATGTTGATGCCCGCCAGGCGCGCCGCGGTGTCGTTGCCGCCGATCGCGTAGATGTTGCGGCCGATGTCCGTGTACTTCAGCATGACGTGCACCGCCAGCGCCACGACGACCAGGATCCAGATCATCACCGGCACCCCGGCGATCTTCCCCCGGCCGAGGAAGACGAAGAACGGATCGTTGAGGACGTAGCCCTGCGCGCGGCCGTCGGAGACGAGCTGGGCCACGCCCTTGTAGGCGGCCAGGCCCGCGAGCGTCGCGATGGTGGGGTTGACCCGGCCGTAGACGATGGCGACGCCGTTGACCACACCTACGAGGATGCCGATGCCGATCGCGGCGGCCATCCCGAGGTAGGGGTTGGATCCGCCGGACGTGAAGACCATGGCGCTCACCACGGAGGCCAGGCCGGCCTGGGAGCCGACGGATATGTCGAGGCCACCGCAGATGATCACGACCGTCTGGACGATGGCGAGCAGCCCGGTGATCGTCACCGCCTCGCCGATGACCTGGATGTTGCCGAGGCTGAGGTAGTTGTCGTCCAGGAGCCCGAACAGGGCCAGGACGAGGACGAGGGCGCCGATCAGGCTGAGGTTCTGCCCGCCGAGCGAGGAGAGCAGGGCTCCCGCCGTCTTCCGCGCCGGAGCGGGGAGGTTCTCGGTGGTGGCCGGAGTCTGGGTGGTGGTCATCGAGCGTCTCCATCGGCGGAGTCGGTGTGCGGTCGGTCTGATGCGACGGGGGCGAGGTCGTCTGCCATGGCGAGGCCCAGGACGGCTTCCTCGGTGGCCTCCGACCGGCCCAGTTCGCCGGTGATGCGACCGTTCTGCATCACGACGATCCGGTCGGCGAGGCCCAGGACCTCGGGTAGTTCGGAGGAGATCACCAGCAGGGCGACCCCCTCCCGGGCGAGGTCGGCGATGATGCGGTAGATCTCGGCCTTGGCACCGATGTCGATCCCGCGCGTCGGCTCGTCCAGGATCAGGACCTTGGGCTTGCGCAGCAGCCAGCGGGCGAGCACGACCTTCTGCTGGTTGCCGCCCGACAGTTTGCGCACTTCGTGCTCGATCGAGGGGGTGCGTACCCGGAGCCTGTCGGAGAAGTCCTGCGCCACCGCCTTCTCCTGGCGGCTCTGGACGAACCGCCAGCGGCGCAGCCGGTCCAGGCTCACCAGGGAGGTGTTGTCCCGGATGGAGCGGTGGAGGAACAGCGCCTGGGCCTTGCGTTCCTCGGGGGCGAGTCCGATGCTCGCGCGGATCGCGTCCCTGGGGCTGCGCAGACGCAGGGGGCTGCCGTTCACGGAAACGCGACCCGACCGGATGGGCCGGTCGCCGGCGAGCGCGAGGGCCAGCTCGGAGCGTCCGGCCCCCATGAGTCCGGCCAGGGCGACCACCTCTCCGGCACGGACGTGGAGGTCGATTCCGCTGACGTCGTCCGTGGTGACGCCCTCCAGCCGCAGGACCACCTCGTCACGGGCGACGTCCTGCCGCACGAACAGGGAGGACAGGTCACGGCCCACCATCAGGCGGACGACCTCCCCCTCATTGGTGTCGCGGGCTTCCAGGACGCCGGCGACCGCGCCGTCGCGCAGGACGGCGATGCGGTCGGCGAGGCGGAAGATCTCCTTCATGCGGTGGGAGACGTAGATGACGGCGATGCCCTGGTCCCGGAGCCGGTCGATCAGGCCGAAGAGCGCTTCGACCTCGTTCTCGGAGAGGGAGGAGGTGGGCTCGTCGAAGGCTATGACCTTGGCCTCACCGGTCAGCGCCCGCAGGATCTCCACCAACTGGCGCTGTGCGGCGGTGAGTTCGGACCCCAGCTGATCGGGGTGGATGACCTTCTCGAAGCCGAGCCGGGCCAGGTCCGCCGTGATGCGGCGGCCCAGCTCCGCCCGGTCGAGGCGGCGCAGGGCGGTGCGCGGCAGGGCCCCGGCGTACACGTTCTCGGCGACCGAGACGTGCGGGATGATCTCCGGCTCCTGCGGGATGATGCGGATCCCGGCCTTGTGGGCGTCGTGAGGTGACGACAGGGTCCGCGGACGCCCGTCCCAGAGGATGCTCCCCTCGGTGGGCTGGTGGTCACCGGTGAGGATCTTCAGCAGGGTCGACTTGCCCGCGCCGTTCTCCCCCATGAGGGCGGTCACCCGGCCCCGGGGGAAGGTGAGCGTGACACCGCTGAGCGCCTGTACCGCACCGAACCGTTTGGTGATGTTCTCGACGGAGATCTCTTCGCCGGGATCCCGGGCGGGGGCGGGTGGCTCTGTACCGGCTGTGGTCATGGGGGCCTCGCAAGCTGGGGTGACGTGGGGCGTTCGTGCCGGCGACGCTGCCGGTCGGCGGTGGTGGTCCGGACGGGTGGCGGGTACGGCCGCCGCCGCGGCGGCCGTACCCGCCCCGTCCAGACCGCGGGCTCAGGCGCAGGTGACGCCCGCGTCCTTCCAGTTGGAGGCGTCGACCATCTTGGTCGGGGCGAAGGCTTCCTTGGGGAAGTCCTTGCCGTTCTTGAGCTTGTCGTACATCGTCTGCACCGCCAGGGCGCCGACGTCCCTGCCGTTGATGAAGAGCGCGGCCTTCATCCCGGACGGCTTGGCGGAGCTCCAGTTCTTGCAGGCGAGGTAGGCGCCGAGGCCGACGCCGATCACGTCTTCGGCCTTGAAGCCGGCGTTCTCCAGGGCGGTGACCCCGCCCTGGACGTTCTCGTCGTTGCAGCCCCAGACCACCCAGTGCTTCACGGAGGCGTTGGCGGTGATCGTCGCGGCGATCTTGTCCTGCGCGCCCGTCGGGGAGTTGTCCGTCGGCACGTCGATGTTCTGCACCGGCGCGCCCGCGGCATCCGCGAACGCCTTCTTCGAGGCGTTGACACGGTCGGTGCACACGGTGACGTCCTGCTTCCAGGCCGATATCGTCCGCGTCTCCGCCGGATTCCAGCCGGCCTTCTTGAATTCCTCGGCGGCCCGCTTGCCGACCTCACCGCCCATCTGTTCGCCGCTGAACCCGATGCGGGGCACCAGGGCGTCGCCGCCGCAGGCGGAGGGGTCCGGGCCGGTGCCGCAGATCTGGTCGTCCGACGTCAGGAGCGCCACCTTGCCGGTCTTCGCCAGCTGTACGACCTGCGGACCCACGGCCGGGTCGGGAACGACCACGATCAGTCCGTTGCTCTTCTGCGAGATGGCCGCCTGGGCCTCGCTCACCGTCTTGTTCGCGTCGTTGCCCAGGTTCACCACCTTCAGGTCGATGCCGAGCTCGCTCGCCTTGGCCTTCGCGCCGGCGGCCTCGCCGATGAAGTACTCCTGGTCGCCCTGCTTCTGCAGATAGGTCAGGGAGATCTTCCCGTCGACCTTCCCGACGTCCGCGGTCCCGTCCGTCGTCTCCTGACCGCTGGAACACGAGGACAGCACGAGCATCGTGGCCAGGCCCAGGGCCGCGGCCGCTACCGGACGGCGGTGGTGGTGAGTGAGCATGTCGATCCCTTTGCTTGGACGGGTCGCACCGGGCGACCAGTGGGGCACGTGCGATGGGGTGGGGTTCGGTCCGGCGGTCGTCGTGATCGCCGCCCGGGCTGCGGGTCCCTGGGGACTTCGAGGCAGAGGTGTCCGACCTCGGCCGGCGAGCCCCCAGGGGGCGATCCCCTCACTGGGGAATCCGCCACAGTCGGCCGTTTTCAAACTTGATGCAACAGAGAAAAGCGCTGTTTCCGCCATAAGTCAACAGTGTGAAGCGGGGGTTTCGGATTGATGCGCCCCCGTGACCTCCAGGGGCACCGCAGGGCGGGGAGAGCCGCTCTGCCGCTGCCGTCTGGCCGTACCGCCGAAGACACGGGGCGGCTGCCCGTGCGGCACCGTACGGCGCGGGCGTCGACGTCGGGGACCTCAAGTCCTGTTGATTTCTATCGGAACATGTCTGAATCTGTTCGACTATCGGCTTGAGGGTGTTGGCCCGCCGGGCTCGTTCCAGCGCTGCTCGGCCGCCGGGCCCGTACGGCCGAAGACGACAGGTGCTCCGGGCTCGCCGCTCCCGGACGTCACGGCATGGCCCGGGGCGATCCGGGGCTTGATGCGCCCGGTCGCATCGGTGGAGAACACCAGGTTGTTCCCCTCGGCCCTGCCGAACGCCGAGCACGACCAGATGCCCACGCCGTCCCGTGCGGAGCCCCGTGCGTCCATGCAGTAGCCCGGGTTGGCGGCATTGCGCAGGAGACCCTTGTCGTCGAGGCGCCACTGCTGGATCGGCGCGCCGGCGCGGCAGCGTGCGGTGATCACGTCGACGCCGTTGGCGAAGGTGCCGCCGCGGACGTCCAGGCACAGACCGGTGGCGGAATTGACGGCCGGACCGTACGCCGAGGCCCGGAAGGGGCGTACGGGGTCGGCCGTCGCGACCTCCGTGGTCGGTGTGGGGCCGGGCGCGGGCCCGTCGCCGGCCGTGGGCCCGTCGCTGGGCGAGGGCCCCGTCGCGGACGGCGACGCGCCGGGGGAGCGATGCGGCGAGGCGGAGGCGGAGGCGGAGGGCCGCGCCCTGCTCCTCGACGGGGCCGGCGACCCCGCACCGCCCGCTTCGACGTGTGCTCGTGGTGGCTGCCCTTGAGCCGCGGCGGGCGGCTCGGGCCCCCAGGCCGCGGGGACGACCGCGGCGAGTGCCGTCGTCGTGATCAGGGCCGCCGCGACGCCGAGGGGGACCCGCCCGGCCGGCTTTGGCCGGCCTCCGGCGGCGGTCGTGACCGGGAGGGGCGGCATGTCCTCGGCGTCCGTATCCGTGCCCGTGCCCGTGCTCGTGTCCGTGTGGGTTGCCGCGGAGAGGTAGAGCGGGCCGGCGGGACCGAGCAGGGAGGCGGCCAGCGACGGGCCGGGGGTGTCGCAGAGGGCGACCAGGCCGCGCAGGGCGGCCGCGCAGCCCGGGCATCCGTCGACGTGACGCGTCAGGTCCGGGTTCCCCCGCACGTCCGCGCGGTCCGCGGCGGCGTCCAGCATGCGTGCGTACGCGGGACAGTGCGGCGAGGGCCGGGCCTCCAGGTGGACTCGCAGGAAGGCGTCACGGCACGCGGCCAACCCCCGGTGGGCCAGGTCCGGTAGGGAGTCGGGCCGGTCGCCGGTGATCGTCGCGACGTGGTCGTCCGGCTCCCGCTCGACCACGGAGTGCCACAGGACGGCCTGCGTGCGCGGAGGCAGAGCGGTGAACCCCTTGCGGACGAACGACCGGAGGGCCGGGTCCAACGGAACACCGGCGGGCGGCGCGGACGTTACGGACGGTGCGGGAGACGCGGACGCGGACACCAGCGTGAGCAACGACAGGCGAGGGGGCCGGTCCGGGTCGTCGGTCGTGGCGGCCAGCATGCCGAGGAACTGCTCGATCGCGCGGTCCGCGGCGCGTCGGGCCGACAGGTGGTCGCCGCCCGCGGCGGTCCGGGCGAAGGCGGAGACCCTCGGGCCATGGCGTCGGCGCAGCTCGGTCTCGGCCGACGGGGCGGCCGGTACCGAGCTGCGGATGGTGTCACACAGTTGCTGGTCGGTCATTCGACTCACAACAGAGGGATGATTCGTCGACACGTGGAACATCCTGGGTGGGAGGGAAAGTCGCCCTATTGTTCAGGACACGACACGCCTGTCGATAGTTCTTGTCGGCGAGAATTCAAGAACTGTCCTCAGGAATGTGGACATGCTTTATTCGGGCGCGGCGAGCTACCGGAATTCTCCATGCGCAGAGAGGTCCGGTCTCGATTTCGCCCGCGCCGCTGGACAGCCTTGTACCGAACAGAATCAGACACACGCGCAAGGAAGTCAACACCGGAGATCTTGCTCGACCGGCGGCGGTACCCGCTGATGGCCCAGGGCTGGCAACGGAAGCGCCGGCCGTCCTGTTGACAAAAGTTCGAACAGTTCAAGACATGCGTACCGCGTCCATACAAGGAGAGGAAGAGCCCGGCGGAGCCCCGGGGCAACCCCGGTCGCACGTTTAGCCGATCGTTATCAACTGGGCCCCGACCGGGCTGGATCAAGGGGCTCCGCGCACAGTAGATTCACCGTTCACTCCCTACCGAGGGCTCATTCTGCATTTCCTGGAACAGTCGACTGGAGTTCGGTGAGCACCCCTTTCTGCCCACAGTGCGGTGACCCCCTGCGCTGTGCCTGTGGCATCGCGCGGCACGACGCGGGCGCAGGCCGAGCCGCCGCCCCGGCACAGTTCGACCGGGAGTGGATCAGGCCCTACATCGCCCCGCACGAACCCGCGCCGGCGGACGGACCGGCCACCATGAACACCGTCACGGTGTCGTGGGTCGCGGCGCCGGTCGTGCACGAGGGCGACACACCGCCCGGCGACGACGCCTTCGGCCGGCCCGTCGTCATGACCAGGCTGGCGGGGCACCGGGCACACCGGCCCGCCAAGCGGCGTCGACCGCTGCGCGTCACCGCGGCCCTCGCCACCCTGATCGGCTCCGCGGCCATCGCGGGTACGTACGCCTTCGCCCGGAACCAGGGCGCGGGGGAGACGACGGCGCAGGCCCCCGCGAGCCGGCTCGACGTACTCGATGTGGAGGACGAACCGAGCACGTCGCCCGAGGCGTCCCGCTCCCGGAGCCCGCATCCGAGCCGTCCCCCGCGCACACCACCGACAGCGGGGAACAGCCCGGTGCGCACACCGCCTTCGGCGGCCCCCTCCGAGCCGACCGCGAGCGCGCCCACCGCCACCGACGAGGCGCCGGCCGCCGGACAGCATTCCGGGAGTCCGAGCACCACGCCGCCCGCCCCCGCGTCGCCGACGGCCCCCTCCGAGAAGCGGACGCTGCGCCGGCACGACACCGGGCCCGAGGTCGTCGATCTGCAGCGGCGCCTCGCGCAGCTGGGGTTGTGGTCCCTCCCCCTGCGAGGACGCTACGACCAGCACCTCGACGACGCGGCGCAGCGGTTCCAGGCGAAGTACGGCGTCCGTGGCGACCCGCCGGGGGTCTACGGCCCGGCCACTCGGCAGCGGCTGGAGTCCTTGACCTCCTGACGCCCGGACGGCCGCCGCGTTCGGCCCGCGGGGGCGCTCAACGCGTCACCATTCGGCGAGGGACCCGTCGGCCCGCCGCCACACCGGGTTGCGCCAGCGATGGCCGGCCTCGGCGGCGCGTTCGACGGCTTTCTCGTCGATGTCGATGCCCAGTCCGGGTGCGGTGAGCAGGGCGACGTGGCCGTCCTCGTAACGGAAGACGGACCGGTCGGTGAGGTAGTCCAGCAGGTCCGACCCGGCGTTGTAGTGGATCCCGAGGCTCTGCTCCTGTATCAGCAGGTTGGGCGTGGCGAAGCCGACCTGGAGGCAGGCGGCCAGCGCGATCGGGCCGAGCGGGCAGTGCGGCGCCAGGGACACGTCGTGGGCCTCCGCCATCGCCGCGATCCGCCGCACCTCCGAGATCCCGCCGGCGTGCGAGAGGTCGGGCTGGGCCACGGCGATCCCCTGCTGGAGCACCGTCTTGAAGTCCCACCGGGAGTACAGCCGTTCCCCGGTGGCGATGGGGATGCTCGTCGAGCGCACGACCTCGCCGATGTGGGCGCTCATCTCTGGAACCACCGGTTCCTCGACGAAGAACGGCAGGTACGGCTCCAGGAGGGGAAGCACCCGCCTCGCCATGGGGAGGGTGAGGCGGCCGTGGAAGTCCACGGCGATGTCGAAGCCGTCGCCGACCTCCGCGCGGACGCTCTCCACCCGTTCGACGATGTCGCGGACTGCCTGCGGCGTGTCGATCAGTTCCAGCTGGGGCGAGGCGTTCATCTTGACGGCCGTGAAGCCCTCGGCCTTGCGGGCGGCGGCCTCCTGCGCCACGTCGGTCGGCCGGTCGCCGCCGATCCAGCTGTACACCCGTGCCCGGTCCCGGACGTTTCCGCCGAGCAGCTGCCACACCGGCACGCCCAGCGCCTTGCCCGCGATGTCCCACAGGGCCTGGTCGATGCCCGCGACCGCGCTGGACAGGACGGGGCCGCCGCGGTAGAAACCGCCCTTGGTCATGACCTGCCAGTGGTCCTCGATGCGCATCGGGTCCTGGCCCACGAGGTAGTCGGACAGTTCCTCGACGGCCGCCGCGACGGTGTGCGCACGGCCCTCGACGACCGGCTCGCCCCAGCCGGTGATGCCCTCGTCGGTCTCCACGCGCAGGAAGCACCAGCGGGGGGCGACCAGGTAGGTCCGCAGGGATGTGATCTTCACTTGGACTCCTTCTTCACGGTCCAGCCGCCGTCCACGGTCAGGTTCGTGCCGGTGATGTACGAGGCGTCGTCGGACGCGAGGAAGGCGACGGCGGCCGCCACTTCGTCGGGGCGGCCCAGCCGTCCCAGCGCCGTGGCGCGGGCGGAGAGCAGACGGCCCTCCTCGTCCACGTCCTGCCAGTTCTCGGTGAGGATGGGGCCGGGCAGTACGGAGTTGAACCGCACGTCCGGTCCGTACTCGACCGCGAGCTGGCGGACGAGCGCGCACATGCCTCCCTTCGCCGCGGCGTAGGCCGGGTAACCCGGCAGGCTGCACAGCGCGTGCACGCTGGACGTGGCGACGAAGGAGCCGCGGGCGGCGCGCAGGTCGTCGAGGAAGGTCCGTACGGCCAGGTAGGGCGCCTTGAGGTTGACGGCCATGTCACGGTCCCAGTCGCTGCCGGGCAGTTCGTGGGCGGGCGCGGGCGTGTGGGTGAAGGCGTTGCTGTGTACGACGGCCACCGGGCCGAACAGCGTGTGCGCGCGGTCCTTCAGGCCGTGCCAGTCCTGTTCGCGAGAGACGTCGCACGGCACGAACTCCGCGCGGCCGCCGTCCTCGCGGATCCTCCGCGCGAGTGCGGTGCCCGCCGCCTCGTCTATGTCGGCGAGGACGACGGCGGCCCCTTCGGCGGCCAGACGTACGGCGCTGGCTGCGCCGATGCCGGACGAGGCGCCGGTGATGACGGCGGTTCGCCCTGTGAATCGGTTCATGGCTGGTCTTTCGTGGGTGGAGTGGTGGCGGAGGTGAGGTGGGGTGGGGGTGGTCGGGACGCTCCGGTCAGCGGGTGACGTCCGCGCCGTGGAGGAGGTCCAGTTCGGCGCGCCGGGGCAGGCCCTCCCAGTCACCGGAGGCGGCCACCGCGAAGGCCCCGCACGTCGCGGCGAGCAGGAGCCGGCCCGGGAGGGGAGCGCCGTCGAGGAGCCCGGAGAGATATCCGGCGACGAAGGCGTCGCCGGCGCCGATCGGGTCGACCAGGGTGACCGGCACGACGTCCTGGACGGCCTCGCCGCCGTGCGTGACCGCGACGGCTCCCCGGGCGCCGAGTTTCAGGACCGCCTCGCGGGGGCCGAGGCCGAGCAGGGCACGCGCCATGGCGGCGGGTCCGGCCTCGGGGACGATCAGGGAGGCTTCGTCGGGACCGGCGAAAACGATGTCCGCGCGGGCCGCGAGGTGGGTCAGCTCGGCCGCGGCCTCCTCCCTGGTCCACAGCCGGGCCCGGTAGTTGAGGTCCAGGCTGACGGTGACGCCGGCGGCGCGGGCGAGGTCGACGGCGTGCCGGACGGCGGCCCGCGGCCCGTCGCCGAGGGCGGGTGTGATGCCGGTGACGTGCAGGACGCGGGCCCCGGCGACGAGTTCCGGGTCGATGTCCTCGGGGACGAGGCGGGCGCCCGCGAGTCCGCGGCGGTAGTAGGTGACACGGGTGTGGTCGGGTGTGCGGCGTTCGCGCAGCATGAGTCCGGTCGGTGCGGCGTCGTCGACGCGTGCGCGGGTGACGTCGACGGCCTCACCGCGCAGTCCGTCGAGGATCATCGTGCCGGCGCTGTCGGCCCCGACCCGTCCGGTCCAGGACGCCGGGTGGCCGAGGCGGCTGACGCCGATGGCGACCGTGGCCTCGGCCCCCGCGAACCCGAGGCGCAGCGAGGTGCCGCAGGCGAGCGGGCCGGGCCGGTCGGCGGCCAGGACGGCCATGGCCTCCCCGAGGGTGACGAGCGCGGTCATGAGCGGATGCCCTCCAGCAGTGTGGCGGCGCGTTCCCGCAGGGCGTCCAGGTCGCCGCCCTCGCAGGCGTCTGCGATCAGCGGGCTGCCCATGCCGAGTGCGCTCGCGCCGGCCGCGAGATAAGCGGGGGCCTGGTCGAGGCCGATGCCCCCCGTGGGGACGAGAGGGACGTGCGGCAGGGGCGCCCGGACGGCCCGCAGGTAGTCCGGGCCTCCGGCCGAGGCGGGGAAGAGCTTGACCATGGTGGCGCCCTCCCGCCACACCGCCACGATCTCGCTCGGCGTCAGGGCGCCGGGGAGCACCGGGACACCGAGGCGGCGGGCCTCCCTGATGACGTCCAGGCACGTGGCCGGAGTGATGAGGTAGGTGGCGCCGGCTTCCACGGCGCGCATCGCGTCGGACGGGGTCATGACGGTGCCCGCGCCGAGGGCGGTACCGGCCGGTTTGGACTCGGCGTACTCGCGCAGCGCGTGCAGGACCCCCGGTGTGGTGAGGGTGAACTCCACGGCCCGGATGCCCGCTTCGTGGAGGGCGTCGGCGGTGGCGGCGAAGTGGCGGGGCGATCGGGAACGCAGGATCGCTATCACGGGGGCGACGGCGAGTGCGTGGGCCAGGGGGTCGGTCGTCATGCGGGACCTCGGGAGTCGTGTGAGAGGGGGGAGGACCCGGGGAACCGCGCCGGGTCGTCGGCGAAGGGCGGGACCGGCAGGCCGGTGGCACCGGGCCGGCAGATGAAGATCCGGCCGGCGTGCGGCTCCGCCGCGAGCTGCCCGGGCGTCAGCCCGTCGGCGGCGGTGGTGATCATCAGGAGATCCAGGTCCGGGCCGGCGAAGGCGCAGCTGGACACCTGCGAGGCGGGGACCGTCACGACGGCGTGGAGTGCGCCGTCGGGGGTGGGTGTGGGCCCTGACCTGCCCGGCTCCCCACACCGCCACCCAGACCCGGCCCTCGGTGTCGACCGCCAGGCCGTCCGGCACACCGGCGGGGCCGGTGTCGGCGAAGGGACGGCGGCCCGAGAGGGCGCCGGTGGCGGGGTCGTGGTCGAAGACGTCGACCCGGCGCGTGGGACTGTCCGCGTAGTACAGCAGCCGGCCGTCGGGGCTCCAGCCGAGGCCGTTGGAGATGGTGACCGGGCTCAGCACGGTCCTCACGGTGCCGTCGGGGTCGAGGCGGTAGAGGGTGCCCGCGGCCGGGGTCGCGTCGTAGGCCATGGTGCCGGCCAGCAGCCGGCCGCCGGGGTCGCACTTGGCGTCGTTGAACCGTCGCGGCGTGCCGTCTTCGGGGACGACGGGGGCGGCGAACTCCGTGACCGCCCCGGCGCCGTCGACCCGCAGGAAGGACGTTCCGGCGGCCACGAGGAGCCCGCCGGACGCGCAGGGCGCGACCGCTCCGACGGGCCGGTCGAGGCTGACGGTCGTCCTGGGCCCGAGGTCGGGCAGACCGCTGTCGTCGTCACGGGCCACCAGACGAGCCCGGTGGACGAGGCCCGCGGTGATGTCCACCCACAGCAGGTCACCCCGTCCGGCATGCCACACGGGGCCCTCGGTGAGGCGTCCCGGCACGGGCGCGCACGGCAGTGCGGTCAGGTGCATGGTGTCGCTCCTCTCTTGTGCGAGGAAACTCTAGGAGTTCTTCTAACCCATGTAAATACTCATCGTCCAACGCATGGAATAAGCTCGGTCCCGCACCCGACGGCCTCTGCCACGACAAGGGAAGGACGCACCCCATGGCGAAACGCACCGCCCAGGACATCCGCCGCCGCAACCGCTTCGACGCGCTGCGGTGCGTCTTCGCAGCCCCCGGCCCGGTGAGCCGGCAGGAGATCGCCGCGGCGACCGGACTGTCCTTCGCCACCGTGGCCAACCTCGTCGTGGAGCTGCTGGAGGCCGGAGTCCTCCGCGAGGCCGGCCACGAGGACTCGAAGGGCGGGCGCCCGCGGGCACGTCTCGCGGTCAACGCGGAGCGCGGGGCGCTCGTCGGGATCGACGTGGCGGAGACCTCCGTCCAGGTCGAGCTGTTCGACCTGGCGCTGACGGTGCTGCGCGGCGTACGGCTGCCGCTGCCGCAGAGCGACGTCCGGCCGCACGACGTGGTCGACGCCATCGTGGCGGGGGTCGAGGGTCTCTCGGACGCCACGGGCGCGGCCCCGCGCATCCTCGGCGCGGGGGTCAGCGTCCCGGGTCTCGTGGAGCGCGAGGGCGGCGTGTCCGTCTTCTCGCCCTACTGGTCCTGGCGCGACGTGCCCCTGCGCTCCCTCCTCGCCGAGCGCCTCCCGATGCCCCTGTACCTGGACAACCCGCTCAAGGCCGGTACCGTCGCCGAGATGTGGTTCGGCGCCGGACGCGAGGTCGACGACCTCGTCGTACTGACCCTCCGGGCCGGCGTCGGCGCGGGCATCGCGGTCGACGGAGCGCTCTACCGGGGCGCCACCAACAGTGCCGGGGAGTGGGGCCACACCTGCCTGGTCCGCGGCGGCCGCGAGTGCAGGTGCGGCCGGCAGGGCTGCGTCGAGGCCTACGTCAGCTCGCGGGGCATCGCCGACACCGTACGGGAACTGGACGCGGGAAGCCCCCTCCTGGACCCCGACGAGGACGCCGTCGTCGCCAAGGTCGCCCGCGCCGCGGCGGAGGGGGACGCCGTGGCCGCCGAAGCCGTGGCGCGGACCGCCCGCTACCTGGGCGAGGCCGCGGCCGATCTCCTCAACCTGTTCAATCCGCAGACCCTGGTACTGGGCGGCTGGGTGGCCGAACGGCTCGGCGAGCCGCTGCTGCGGCAGACCCGCGACGTCATCGCGGCGCACGCGCTACCGGCGACGCTCCAGGCGCTCACCTTCCAGCGGAGCACCGTGCCGGACAATCCGGTCACCCTCGGAGCCGCCACCTTCGCCCTTGAGGGCTTCCTCGACGACCGCGAGACCTTCGCCACCGTGGCGGCGGGGCGCCGTGCCGCCAGGGCTGCGAAAGCCAGGACGTCCTGAAGGGCGGCCCGGCGTCCGGCCGCTCAGCCGACCGGGGCCGCCGTACTCTCGCGCACCACCAGGACGGGCGCCACCGATGCCTGGCGCGGGCTGCCCGTCTCGCCGCCGATCTGATCGAGGAGCAGAGTGACGCAGTGCCGGCCCACGGCGTCGAAGTCCTGCCGGACCGTGGTGAGGGGGGCGGGGAAGAACGCGGCCTCGGGAACGTCGTCGAATCCGGTCACGCTCACGTCCTGCGGCACGCGCCGCCCCGCCTCTTGCAGGGCGCGCATGACGCCGAGGGCCATCTGGTCGTTGGCGGCGAAGATCGCGGTCACTTCCGGGCGGCCCGCCAGTTCACGGCCGGCGCGGTACCCCGAGGCCGCGGACCAGTCACCGTAGAGGAGCGGTGGTACGACGCTGCCCGCGTCCTTGAGCGAGCGGTGCCACGCCTCGGCCCGGCGGCGCGCCGCGTAGGAGTCACGGGGCCCCGCGACGTGCCAGACCGTACGGTGGCCGAGGCCCAGCAGGTGCGCCACGACGCTGCGGGTCCCCTCGGCCTGGTCGATGTCGACGTTGGCGTAGCGGTGGCCGGTGTCCCCGTCGGCGAAGACCACGGGGACGGCGGACGGCAGCCGGAGTTCGGGGGTGTCCAGGATCTGCGACTCGATGAGGATGATGCCGTCCACCGACTGGACCATCAGCTGCTGGAACGCCTGGCGCACGGCGGCTCCGGTCTGTGCCCGGGCTCCCATGAAGTTCACGAACAGGTCGGCTTCGCGGGCGGCGTCCGAGATGGCGGCGAAGGTCCTGGCATTGCCGTAGGCGCTGATGTCGAAGCTGATGACGCCCAGCGTGCCGAACCGTCCGGTGACCAGCGCGCGGGCCGCCGTGTTGGGCCGGTACCCGAGCATCTTCATCGCGGCCAGCACCCGCTCGCGGGTGGACGCGTCCACGTTCTCCCGGTTGTTGGCCACACGGGAGACCGTCTGCGACGAGACTCCCGCCATCGCGGCGACATCGGCCATGGAAGGCGACTGGCGCAGCGGACGGGACCTCGGTGATCGTGCTCCGACCTCGCGCGGCATGTGAACCGGACCTCCGAACCCCTGCTCCAAGCTGAGTGCGTGGTGCACTCCGTACGGATGTTAGCGCCGCACGCCGAGACGGCGTGCGCGCACGTTACTCGCCGGTTCTCTTGACACGTCCGCCGACCGCTTCGACACTCTCCCCCGCACCCCCGTGTTTACGTAAACATACCGGTAGGGGTGGGCACCGCTCACGACAGGAGATCAGCTGTGCTCGGCACCAGAAGAAGGCCCCGAGGCGCCCCCCGGCGCCACACGCGCACCGCCCTCGCACCCTCGCTCGCGGCCGTCGCCGCCCTCCTCGTCGGCGGTGCGGCGCTACCCCCGGCCGCTGCCGGCCCCGCCCCGGCGGCGGTCCCCGTCCGCCTCGATCCCGGTTACCAGCAGGCGCCGTTCGAAGGGTGGGGCACCTCGCTCGCCTGGTTCGCCAACGTGACGGGCGGCTGGCCCGACGCTCAGCGCAACCGGCTCGCCGACGCCCTCTACGGCGCCGAAGGACTTGGCTTCACCATCGCCCGCTACAACATCGGCGGCGGTGACGGCCCGGAGACCGAGCCCTACATGCGCGCGGGGGCGGCCGTACCCGGCCACTGGAGCCTGCCCGGCCCCGGGACGCCCGACGCCTGGGACCCGGACGACCCCGATCACTGGGACCCGTACGCCGACGGCAACCAGCGCTGGTGGCTCAAGGCCGCCAAGGCCCGGGGCGCCGACACCTTCGAGGCGTTCTCGAACTCGCCGCCGTACTTCATGACCAGCAGCGGACGGGTGAGCGGGGCGGTGAACCCCATGGACGACAACCTCCGTTCCGATCAGTACGAGCGCTTCGCCGCCTACCTGGCCGGGGCCCTGCGGCGCGTGCAGGACAGCACGGGCGTCACCTTCGCCTCCGTGTCGCCCGTCAACGAACCGGCCACCGCCTACTGGCGCGCGGGCGGACGCCAGGAAGGCTCCCACTGGGACCCCGGCTCCCAGGCCCGCGCGATCACGGCACTGCGCGCCGAACTGGACCGCAACGGGCTGCGCACGCCGATCGCGGCGATGGACGAGACGGACCCGGACATGTTCCGTGCCAACTGGGACAGCTACGGCAGCACGGTCCGCGCCACCGTCGGACGGCTCAACACCCACACGTACGGGACGAACGGGCGTGGCGGCGCACGGGACATCGCCAAGGGCGCGCACACGCCCCTGTGGATGTCGGAGGTGGACCTCGGCGGCACGGTCCCGCAGAGCTTCACCGACATGAGCCCGGCCCTCGACCTCGCCGAGCGCATCACCGGCGACCTCACGCAGCTCGAACCCCGGGCCTGGGTGCTGTGGCAGGCCGTGGAGGACTACGAGAACATGACCCCGGCCCACGAGAACTCCAACTGGGGTCTCATCCAGACCGACTTCACCCCGGCCCACGCCGCGAAGGAGCCGCTGCGCAAGAACAAGAAGTACTGGGCGATGGCCCAGTACAGCCGGTTCATCCGGCCCGGATCCCGCGTCATCGGCACGGACGACGACCACACCCTGGCCGCGGTGCGCCCCGGCGGGCAGGGCGCGGTCGTGGTGCACACCAACCCCACCGGGTCGGCCCGGACGATCGCCCTGGACCTCACCGGCTTCCGGGACGTCTCGGCCGCACCGGTGCGGCGCTACACCACGGACGCGACCCGCGACGTCCACCGGGAGGCCGACGTCTTCACCGCCGGCAAACGGCTTGCCGTGACCCTGGCCCCCCACTCGGTCACGACCCTCGTCGTACCGGGCGCGTCCGGCGTCGACCCCGAGAAGTCGGCCCCCGCCGCCGGTCGCCGGCTCCTCGTCAACGACCACAGCGGTCTTGCCCTCACCGCCCCTTCGGCCGGAGCCGGGAGCACCCCCGTCCAGCACCTCCCGGACCGGCTCGACCCCGCACAGCAGTGGCACCTCACCAGGTCGGTGCCCGGCGACTGGAGCAGCACGGCCGCGTACCGGGTGACGAACGCGGGCAGTGGCCGGGCCCTCGCCGTCGCCGACGGCGCACTCACCCTGCTCCCTCCGGGACCGTCCGCACAGCAGCAGTGGATGCTGTCCACCTCCGGGGACGGGCACTACACCTTGATCAACAGCGCGGACGGCACTCTCCTCGACGTCACCGGCGCCTCCACCGCCGACGGCGCCCCGGTCGGCACCTACCGGCCCACCACGGGGCGCAACCAGTCCTGGACCCTCCGCGCGGACCCGTGAGGCACCGGCGACGTGACGACGTCGGGGGAAGTGTTGCCCGGTATTCACGCGCCGGCCGCGTTGGTTGCGTAAACATACGGGGTCTCGTCCCCGGGCCGCGCGCGTTGGCGTCCCGCACCAGCGGAAGGACCACCCGTCCATGAAACGCAGGTCTCTGATCACCGCGACGGCAGCCGTCGCCCTCGGCGCCGCGCCCTCGACGACGGCCTCGGCGCAGCCGCTCGGCCGCGCTCCGAGCGCGCCGCTGTGCACGTTCAACGTCATCAGTGACATCCAGGGGGACTTGGGCGACCTGGCCGTCGCCCTGAAGGACATCGCGGCCACCGCCCCGGACAGCGCGGGACTCGCCGTGGCGGGCGACATCACGCCGCGCGGTTACGACTTCGAGTACGCGGCGGTGCGGCAGGTGCTGGAGCGAGGTCCGCGCCCGCGCGAGATCGCCTGGGCCATCGGCAACCACGAGTTCTACGTCCCCAAGTACGCCGACCCGCAGACACTCGCCCTGGCGACCTGGCCCAACGGCACCACCGAGGACTCCCTGTTCCGCAGCTTCTACCGGTTCGCCGGCCGCAGCGCGGTGTACGCCGAGACGACGTTCGGCGGGATACCCGTCCTGACCATCGGAACCGAGCGCTACATGCATTACCACGACCCCAAACTCTGGGACGAAGTGTGGCTGAGCGAGGCGCAGTTGTCGTGGCTGGAAGAACGCCTGAGGTATTGGTCCGGACGTCGCAAGCCGGTCATGGTGGTCGCCCACCACCCACTGCCGGACACGGTCTCGGGGACGCGCAACAAGCTCTACACGAGCGACTACCTCCAGGCCGACGCACTGCTCGGCCTGCTGGGCCGATACCGCGACGTGTTCCTCTTCAGCGGGCACACGCACTGGAACCTGTCCCTGTCCGACTGGTGCGTACGGCGGGTGGTGCCCGGCACGGCGAACCTGGACGGCTTTTCGGTGATCAACACCGGAGCCGTACAGACCGGCTTCACCGACAACGGACAAGGCGGTGAGAGCACGGTCCCCGGCGTCTTCAACCAGGGCCTCCAGGTCGAGGTGCATCGGGACCGCGTCGTGGTCAAGGCCCGCGACTTCGCGGCGGGACGCTGGCTCAAGCGGACCTCCGTCCCCCTGGCCACCAGGATCTGACCGGCCGCCAGGACCTGACCGGCCACCAGGACCTGACGAACCGCGTGCGGGGGCCGGGCAACCGTCGGGAGCCTTCGCGCATCTCACCCCCCGGCCCCCGCAGGCCCGACAGCGGCGGCTCCGAGGCGCCCAGGGGAGCTGACTCTCCGCCATGAGGCACACACAAGCCGTCATATTCTTTTACAAGCCGTTGACATTCAGGCAATGAGCGGGCCACTCTCTGGGCGTAAATGTTGGTTCACGCGCAGAAATGTTGCTTCCTGTGTGAGTGGGGGTGGGACCCCTCACTCACACGGGCGCCACGGACGCGCGGCGACATCGAGGATCCGCATTGCGAAGAGTGAGATCCGTTCTCGTGGGCCTGAGCCTGCTCCTCCCCGTTCTGGGCGGGGCGCCCGCGGCGCTCGCCGCACCCGTCACCGCCGAATCCGGTACCCAGTTCCCGGACGCCACGGGGCAAGGGGTGCAGGCGCACGGCGGCGGAGTGCTCAAAGCCGGCGACTACTACTACTGGTTCGGTGAGGACCGGGGCGAGGACAACAAGTTCCGTTACGTCTCGGCCTACCGTTCCAAGGACCTGAAGAGCTGGGAGCCCCGCGGGCACGTGCTGACCCAGGAGGCCGACCCCGAGATCCGCTCCGCGGTGATCGAGCGGCCGAAGGTCCTCTACAACGAGAAGACCGGACAGTTCGTGATGTGGATGCACAAGGAGGCGGACGACTCCTACGCCGAGGCGCGGGCCGCGGTGGCGGTCTCCTCGACGGTGGACGGCCCGTACGAGTGGAAGGGCTCCTTCCGTCCGAAGGACGCCTCGGGCACCGAGCACATGTCCCGCGACATCACGGTGTACGAGGACAAGGCCGCCGGCAAGGCCTACATGATCTCCGCCGCCAACCACAACGCCGATCTGCACATCTACGAGCTCACCGACGACTACACGCAGGTGAAGGGGCTGGTGGCGAACCCGTGGCCCGGCCAGCACCGCGAGTCGCCGGCGCTGTTCAAGCGCGGGGAGGTGTACTTCATGCTCACTTCCGGGACGAGCTATTGGGACCCGAACCAGCAGAAGTACGCCACCGCCACCAGCCTCGCCGGACCGTGGTCGGCGATGAAGGACGTCGGGAACCACGACGGCCACCACTCGCAGACGGCGTTCGTCCTGCCGGTGGAAGGCACCGAGACCACCTCCTTCCTCTACATGGGGGACCGCTGGGCGGGCGTGTGGTCCGATCCGAAGCGCGTCAACGACTCGAAGTACGTGTGGCTGCCGCTGGAGTTCCCCACGGCCACGACCATGACCCTTCCGTGGTACCCCCAGGTCGCGATCGACACGGAGACGGGCCGGATGTCCGGCTCCGGCGGCGACCCCCTCCACACGATCACCGGCAAGCAGAGCGGCGCCTGTGCGACCGTGGCGGGCAGCCTCTCCGACAATCAGGTGCCCGTGACCCAGGAGAAGTGCACCGGCGGCCTGAACAGCCGGTGGCGGTTCACCGACAACAACAACGGGTACGTCCGCGTCCTCGCCCAGCACAGCGGCAAGTGCCTCGACGTCGCCGACAGGTCGACGGCCGACGGGGCCGAGGTCAGGCAGTACGACTGCGGCTGGGGCGACAACCAGCGCTGGCGCTTCGAGACCCTCTCCGACGGGTACGTCCGGATCGTCGCCCAGCACAGCAGCAAGTGCCTGGACGTCCAGGGCGGATCCGATGCGGCGGCCGGAGCCAGGATCGTCCAGTCGCAGTGCGACGGATCAGCCGGCCAGGCGTGGAAGGTCGCCGCCGCCGCGGATCCGACCGACCCGACCGACCCCACCGACCCGACCGACCCGACCGACCCGCCCGCCCCCGGAACGGCCGACCAGCGGCTCACCACCTCGGTCAGCGCCGGCGTGCTCACCATGTCCACCACGGCGGAGCCCGTCCGGCTGCCCCCGGTCGACTTCGGTGCCGGAGGAACCTCGGCCGGACGTCTCAACACCGTCGCCGTCAAGGACTTCCGCGGCGGCAAGTCCGGCTGGTCACTGACGGGCAGGGTCACCGACTTCACCGGGCCGCGCGGAAAGATCGACGCCGGCCGGCTCACCTGGACGCCCACGTGCACCACCAAGCCCGACAGCCCCAGCTCCTGCACGGCGGGAAGCCCGGGAGCCGTAGGAAAGGACGGCGCGACCCTGGCTCACGCCCCCGACGGTGACCTGACCGGCGGAGAGTTCACCGCTGACGCCGCCGTCTCCTTGGACATCCCGAAGTACACGCCCGTCGGCGACTACGCCGGAACGCTCACCCTCACCCTCCTCTGACCGCGCCCGCGTGCCGGACGCCATGCGTCCGGCACGCGGCGCCCCAGAAAGCTGAAGAGCCATGCGCACAGTCCCCGTCGCCCTCCTCCTTCTTGCCCTGACGGCCCTCGACCCCGCACCGGCCGCAGCGGCGGACAACGGCGAATGGTCGGTCAGGCCCGCGGACTCCGCGATCACACCGCGGGCGGCGTTCCAGCTCCCGGCGAGCCCCGGCGCGACGCTCTCCGACCGGGCGGTCGTCACCAACACCACGGACGGCGCCCTGACGTTCCGCCTCTACGTCGCCGACGCCCACAACACGGAACGCGACGGCGGACTGGCCGTGCGCGGTGTCGAGGAGACCCAGCGGGACGTGGGCGCCTGGGGAAAGCCCGAACGCGACGTCATCACGGTCCCGGCCCGTTCGTCGCTGACGGTCGGCATCACCCTCCGCATTCCCTCCGACGCCTCGCCGGGCGACCACGTCGGGGCCCTGGTCGCCGTCGACGAGCGCGTGCGCCCGGGGGCGGGCTCCCACGTGGGCGTCCGGCGCGGCGTCGGAGCGAGGATCTACCTGCGCGTCGACGGACAGCGCCAACCCGGCGTCGCCGTCGAGGACGTCCGGTTCACGGCGCGGAACCCGTGGATACCGTGGACCGGCGCCAGCGGGTCGACCGTCGCGTACACCCTGCGCAACACGGGCAACGTGACCCTTGCTCCCCGGGTGTCCGTGTCCGCGGGCGGGGTGTACGTGGGAGGGCCCGCCGAACGGCAGTTGACGGGAGTGCCGGCGGAACTGCTTCCGGGCCAGAAGGTGCGGCTCTCCGCGTCGTGGCCCGGCGCGCCCTTCGCGGGCTGGGGCGACCTCACCGTCACGGCACGAGCGGACAGCCTCCGCGGTTCCGCGTCCGACGGCTTTCTGGAGGTGCCGTGGCTTCTCGCGGGGATCCTGGCGCTCCTGTCCGCCGCCGGGCCGCTGATCCTCCGGCGCAGGCGCAAGGCGGTGCGGACCGCGCGGTCCGCCGACGGCGAGTGAACCAGATCCGGACCTTGAGCCCGTGCGATCGAGCCGATGTGCGGGCGCAGGTGCTCCTGTATGAGCCCCGTAAAGGGCCAGGTCCGCGCGGGTCGGAGCGGACGGGCCGGCCGCGCGGGCGCGACGCGGCCGCTTGACACCGGGTCTCCAGAGCCCTCAACCTTCCGAAGGCGATCGATTCTGTGGAGATGTGTTTGATTCTGATCGATTCCCTCTGAGCTCCTTTGCGTCTCTCCACTCGCCTGGTCCCGACGTCCCCGAACGTTCTTCAGGAGGCAGACCATGAGCAAGGCGTCCCAACGACAACGCCGCACCCTCGCCGTCGTGACGGCGGTGCTCGGCACCACGCTCGGTCTCACCGGCCCGGCGGGTGCCGCTCCCGCCGCCCGGCCGGCCGGGATGTCCGCGGCCGGCACGCTGGTGGGCAAGACCGGCACCACCGTCACCGTCACAGCCGCCGTGGGTCTGAGCAACACCATCTCCGTGTGGCGGGCCGGGGACACGATCCGGGTCAGGGACACCGGTGACACGGTGACAGCCTTCGGCGGGTGCACCGCGGTCAGCGCCAATGAAGCCGTTTGCCGAGGCGCCGGCGACCTCACCGAACTCGTCGTCAACGCGGGTGACCAGGCCGACGAGGTGACGTCCTCCCTCGCGAGTCCGGGAGTGACCCTCATCGGTGGCGCCGGGGACGACAGCCTCTACGGCGGGAGCGCCAACGACACGCTGGAAGGCGACGAAGGCTCCGACTTCCTCGCCGGGGGAGACGGCAACGACACCCTCATCGGCGCCAGCGGCCGGGACCGGCTCTTCGGCGGCCCGGGCAACGACTCGATCGAGGGCCGGGGCGGCGCCGACACCATCAACGCGGGGGCCGGAAACGACGTGGTGAGCGGCGGCAACGGCAACGACCACGTGGTCGCCGGAACCGGCAACGACTACGTGGAGGGCGGCGCGGGCCAGGACAGCCTCGACGCCGTCGACGAGATCGGCGGCAACGACTACGTGCTGGGGGGCGCCGAGGCCGACACCTGCCGGGCCGACCTGGGCGACAGCGTCACCGACTGCCCGTGACCGGCACCCGGAAGCGGCGCTGGGACCCGCCCGCGCCGCACGGGCCCACGACGAAGGAGACACACCCCATGACCCTGCGCCCCCTCTACGCACTGCTCGCGACGGCAGCCCTCGTCTGCGCCGCGAGCGGCGCCACCTCCGCCTCGGCAGCACCGCTCGCGGCCGGCCCCCGGCACCTCGCCGGCGCCACCGTGGTCGAGATGTCCGGCGGAACCCTGCTGGTCACCGCCGGCCAGGGGGTGGCCAATGACATCACCATCCGCCGTCAGGGCAGCGTCGTCATCGTGTCGGACGCGGCAGCCGAGGTACGCGCCGGAACCCTCTGCGCGTCACGCTCACCGGGCAGCGCGGAGTGTCCCCTCCCCACGGCCGTACAGGCCTACGGCCAGGACGGTGACGACTCCGTCACCGTCTCCCCGAACCTCGACGCTCCCGCCACCCTCTACGGGGGCAGCGGCAAGGACACCCTCAACGGCGGCCCGCACGCCGATCGGCTGGTCGGCGACGAACCGCCCGGGATCCTCGGCTCCACGGCGGCGACTCCGGGCAACGACACCATCAACGGAGGGCCGGGCAACGACACCATCTTCGGGCTGGGGGGCAACGACACCATAAGCGGTGGGCCGGGCAACGACACCCTCAACGGAAACGAAGGCAATGACACGCTCAACGGGAACGGCGGAAACGACACGCTGACCGGAGAAGCCGGCAATGACACCCTCAACGGCGACGAGGGTACCGACACCCTCGACGCCACCGACGGCGTCAACGGCAACGACAGCCTCGACGGCGGTGTCGCGTTCGACTCCTGCACGCGGGACCCCGGGGACCCGATGGTCAACTGCCCCTGAGCGCTGCCGCGCATCGGCCGTCGCGGTGACGGCCACTTCGCGCAGCGGGATCAGCCGGCCCACGGTGCTCCGCGCCGCGCCGCTGCGCCGGTGAGACGGGTTTTACTCCCGCGACACAATATGTTCGCGTAAACATGGGAGACTTCCTGTGGCATCAGCTCGGCGGTGGCTCGCGAAATGTCATGGACATGACCTAGCAGGACCTCGTGCGGGCCACCCCGGAGTGCTGTGCCAAACCCCCTGTCGTGCACCACTTACGAGGAGGACCCTCGTGTTCGTGATGCGTCACATCCGTCCGCACTTAACCGGCATCGCCGCGACCGCGGCTCTGGCCGTCGCGCTCGGCACCGGCTCCGCGCTCCCCGCGTCGGCGGCCGAAAGCAACGCACAGGCGCAAGGCGCCATCGAGAACGCCGGAGCTGCCGGGACCGTTCCCGGCAGCTACATCATCACCTTGAAGGACTCCGCCGCCCGCTCCACGACCGTCGGCGGCAAGGCCGTGGCCGAGCGGTACGGCGCGAAGATCGACCGAACCTACTCCGCCGCCCTCAACGGCTACTCCGTCGAACTCTCCGAGGCGCGGGCCAGGAAGCTCGCGGCCGACCCGGCGGTGGAGTCCGTGGTGCAGAACAGCGTCGTCGCCCTCGACGGCGGCTCCACCACCCAGCCCGACCCCCCGTCGTGGGGCCTGGACCGCATCGACCAGCGTGCGCTGCCGCTCAACCAGAGCTACAGCCACCCGGACCAGGCCGGTGAGGGCGTGACCGCCTACATCATCGACACCGGAGTGCGGATCACCCACAGCGACTTCGGCGGACGCGCCGCGGACGGCTTCGACGCCATCGACCAAGACAACACCGCCCAGGACGGCAACGGCCACGGCACCCACGTCGCCGCCACGGTCGCGGGCTCCCTGTACGGCGTTGCCAAGAAGGCCAAGATCGTCGGAGTCCGCGTCCTCGACGACTCCGGATCCGGCACGGTCGACCAGGTCGTCGCGGGCATCGACTGGGTGACGCGGAACGCCGTCAAGCCGGCCGTGGCCAACATGTCGCTCGGCGGCCGCGCCAACTCGGCACTCGACACCGCGGTGCGCAACTCCATAGCCTCCGGAGTCACCTACGCCGTCGCGGCGGGCAACGAGTACACCGACGCGAGTACCAGGTCTCCGGCGCGAGTCGCCGAAGCTCTCACCGTCGGTGCCACCACCAGCAGCGACACCAAAGCCTCCTACTCCAACTACGGCAGCACCCTCGATCTGTTCGCGCCGGGCTCCTCCATCGCCTCGGCGTGGAACTCCGACGACCACGCCTCGCAAGTGCTCTCGGGTACGTCGATGGCGACCCCGCACGTCACGGGCGCCGCGGCACTCCGCCTCTCGCAGCACCCGCGGAGCACCCCGGCGGAAGTCGCCGAGGGCCTCGTCGCCGCGGCCACTGCGGGTGTCGTGGCCGGCCCCGGACCGGGCTCCCCGAACCTGCTCCTGTACGCCGGTGACAGCACCACCACCCCGCCGGACCCGGGCAATCGCTTCGAGAACTCGGACGACTACCCGATCGCCGACAACTCCACCGTCGAGTCGCCGATCACCGTCACCGGGATCACGGGCAACGCGCCGGCCGCGCTGCGCGTGCCGGTCGAGATCCGGCACACCTGGGTCGGCGACCTGCGGGTCGACCTCGTCGCCCCCGACGGCACCGTCTACAACCTGCGCAACCACACCGGCGGCAGTGACGACGACATCGTCCGGACCTACCAGGTGGACGCCTCCGCCGTGGTGGCCGACGGGGTGTGGAAGCTCAGGGTCGCGGACCTCGCGAACGGCGACACAGGGAAGATCGACTCCTGGGCCCTCGTCTTCTAGGCGCGGAGGAGGGGGCCGGAGCTGACGGCACCCGCTGAACTGCGGCGAAAGGTGAAAGGCAGGGGCGGCCGGTGCACCGGCCACCCCTGCTGCCGCCTCCGCCCGGGGCGGGCGGCCACCAGGGAACCGATTCGCTGGAGTCGGCCCCTCCGCGGCTCCCGCCAGTGGCCGCCGCTGACCGTTCCACCGCGCGCGCTGCCCGGGCGCGACGCCTCTCTCACCGACCGGTTCACAAGGCGAGTTCCTCTTGGACGGTCCCGGCGCGACGTGCGGCCCGCCCCCGGCTGGCGTCCGGGCGCGGTGCTCGCGTGCCTCCTTGGAGGTCTCCTTGTATGCGCCTCGTGCCCCTGCTTAGCGCTTTCCCCGCCTCGGCCTGCCGTGCGCGGCCGTGATCGCCGGTCCCGTCAGTCCGGCGCCCGCTGCCGCCGCTCGGCCTCCTGCCGCGACGATGGTCGACGTGCGGGCGTTTGGTGCCGACCCGTCAGGCCGGCGGGACGGAGCGGCCGCCGGGAAGGCGGCCGTGCGCCACGCGAAGAGGTCGTGCGGTCCGGCGCCGACGGCATGCGGTACGCCCACGGTCACCGCCGAGGCCCCCGGCAAGCCCCTCATCACACCCGTCACGCCCAGCCCGGCCGGCGGACCGACGGACGGCACCGCACCACACTGCACCCGTTCCGGTGCCGAAGTATGACCAGACGGTCACAGGATCCGGTTACGGGAACGGACGGGGCACGGCGTGCATCTAGCCGGTATATCGGCAAGATCCGGGCGGCCACCGCCCACCGCGCGAGCGGGGGGCGGTGGCCGGCCGGGAGCGAGCGGCAAGGTGGGGCAGGAATGAAGGCGGTATCGGTGGCGGGCGGTTCCCCGGACACCCCGGAGACTCCGGAGCCGGAAGGAACCGAGATCCCGGCAACGAATCCCGGTACCGGCGACGCGGACCCCAGTCCCGACGACGCCAAGAAGCCCACCCCCGCGGCGAGCCCAGCCCCCAACCCACCGACCGCCCCGGACCCCGAACCGGCCGCCGCCGCGCCCCCGGAGCCGGACGCCGAAGCCGACGCGGAGGCGGAGGCGGAACCCGAGTCGGACGCCGAAGCGGACCCGCAGCCGGGCGCGGACGCGGACCCCGAAGCGGACGCCGATACGGATGCCGAAGCGGACGCCGAGCCGGGCGCCGACACGGAGCCGGGCACCGACACGGACCCGGAGCCTGGCACCGACGCGGACGCGGGCACCGACGCGGACACGGACCCGGACCCGGAGCCGGGTGCGGACGCGGGCGTGGATGCCGAGTCGGAGCCCGAGGCGGGCGCCGGCACGGACCCGGAGCCGGGTGCGGACTCTGGGTCGGCCGCAGACGCGGCTGCTGACGCGGACCCGGAGACGGGCGCCGAGCCGGGCGCCGACGCCGTAGCGGACCCCGAGACGGAACACGCGGCTGCGGCCGCGGTCGAGCCGGAGGCGGCCGAGATCGCTCCCGGGGCCGAAGCGCGCCCCGACGGGGAGCCGTCCGGCGGAGCCAAGTCCGTAGCCACACCCGAGCCCGATCCCGAGCCGGAGGCCGCCGACGGAGCCGGGACCGTATCCGAGCCGGAGGCGGAGCGCGGCGCGGGCGGCGCGTCCCGGCGGGTGCCGGCCTGGGCGCGGGGCGACGAGGCCGACGCGGAGCGGACCAGCACGCTCGTGGCCCTGAAGGAGCTGGACGCCCCGGCGAAGAAGGCCACTTGGCCGGTAGCCGTACCGCAGCACCAGACCCCGTCGCCGGCCCCCGCCCCCGGCACGGGGGAGGTCGTCGAGCCCACCCGCGAGGTCCCCGCGCCCGCGCCCCCCGCACTGGACCTGCTGGCCGAGCTCACCAACACGCCCGCTCCGCCGGAGACCCCGCGCCGCACCGCGATCCGCCGCGTGAAGATCTGGGCGCCGATCCTGCTGGCCCTGGCCGGCGCGGTCGTCGGCGGGCAGCTGCTGCGCCCGCTGCCCGAGCCGCGGCTCGCCGCGTCCGACACGGCGTACACCCTCGACGGGCAGTTCTCCGTACCGTGGCCCGCCAAGGGCCAGGGCGCCCTCCGCGTCCCCGGCTCCGGCGACATCGGCACCTTCGGCGAGCAGAAGCCGGTCCCCACGGCGAGCGTCGCCAAGGTGATGACGGCCTACGTGGTCCTCAAGGGCCACCCGCTGCGCAAGGGCGACCCCGGCCCCCAGATCGAGATCGACGCGAAGGCCGTGGTGGACGGCGCCTCGGAGCACGAGTCCCGGGTCGAGGGCCTCGTCGCCGGTACGAAGTTCAGCCAGCAGGACATGCTGAAGATGCTCATGATCCCGTCGGCCAACAACGTGGCCCGGCTGCTGGCGCGCTGGGACAGCGGTACCGACTCCGAGGCCGCCTTCGTCGAGAAGATGAACGCCGCCGCCAGGGAACTCGGCATGACGAACACCACGTACACGGATCCCAGCGGCCTGGACGCCGCAACGGTCAGCACGGCCGCCGATCAGCTGAAGCTGGCCGACGCCGTGATGAAGGAGGAGGCGTTCCGCGCGGTGGTGGCGCTGCCGAGCGCCGAGATCAAGGGGCTGTCCACGCCGCTGTACAACAACAACACCCTGCTCACGGCCAACGGCCTCAGCATCCGCGGCATCAAGACCGGGTCCAGTACGCCCGCGGGCGGCGCGCTGATGTGGGCGGCGTACAAGTCGGTCGGCGACGAGACCCCGCTGATCCTCGGCACGCTCATGGACCAGCACGTGGACGGCCCGGACCTCAACGGGGAGAACAGCCTGGTCCTCGTGCAGGCCAACAGCAAGAAGATCATCGAGGCGGTACGGCAGGCGCTCGCCTCGGCTCCGACGGTCCGCAAGGGCCAGCAGGTCGGCCGCGTGGACGACGGCCTCGGCGGCAGTACGCCGCTCGTGGCCACGAAGGACCTGAACGTGATCGGCGTTCCTGGCCAGCGGCTGAAGCTCACCCTGCGGCCGGGGGCCGCCAAGGTCCCGCACACCGCGAAGGCGGGAACCGAGATCGGCGTCCTGACGATCGGTGACGGGGAGGGGGCGAAGAGCGTGCCCGTGGCGGTCGGAACCGAGCTGGCGGAGCCCTCCTTCACCGCCCGGGTCAGCCGCCTGGGCTAGGGCGGGTCTTCCGTCGCTGGTGTCCCAGCGCGACCGGCCGCGGGGCGGCGCGTCCGCCCGGTGACTTGCGCCGGTGCGGCCGCTCCCCGCCGCCCGCGGGGGCGGGCGGGGGAGTCCTGAACCGGTCTCGACCGGCGGGTGCCGGATGGGGGTGAATGGTCCCGACCGCGTGCGCAGCGCACCGCCCTGACCGTTCACAGGGGGAACCATGCGTCTCAAGACCGCCGCGGCGGCCCTCGCCGCGAGCGCCGTACTCACCGTCCCGGCCGCGGCGGCCACGCCCTCGTCCGACACCGCCGGGCCGCGCCCGCCGGGCCGTGTGAGGGGCGTCACAGGTGTGGATCCGCGGTAGCGGGACATACGCGTCTTCGGCTGGAGCTGAGCGGCTCTAGTGGGCTGGGCCGTGCGCGCCGACCTGTCCGGTGCGCACGGCCTCCACACCATCGACCGCCCTGCCCGGCCACCTCCCCCATACGCCCTGACCTGCCATCCCCCCCCGGTCGGTCAGGGTCCGGCCCCGTCCAGCCACTCCCCCCTCGGCTGGCCGGGGCCCTTTCCTTGCCACGGGACCACGGATCCGCCCGGGCGGATCAGGGGGCGTCAGTCACCGCTCAGGAGGTGGCTCCCGAGGCGGCTTCGGCGATGAGGGCCGCGACATCGGCGGGCTTGGACACGTACACGCTATGGCTGGCGGCGGTCTCGGCCACGGTGGCCCCGGCCCGTTCGGCCATGGCGCGCTGGGCCGGCGGCGGGATCATGCGGTCGTCGCCCGCGACCAGGTAGAAGCTCGGCTTGTCGCGCCAGGCGGGGTTGACGACGGTCCCCGCCAGGGCGTCCGGCCCCCAGGGCACCTGGGAGTCGGCCAGGAAGCGGGCGTCGGCGGCGGGCAGGTCCGCTGCGAACGCCTCGGCGAACTTCTCCCGGTCGAGGAAGAGGTACCCGTCCGGGGTCGCCACGATCGGCGGAACGGGCGCGCCGGGCGGCGGGTCGGCGATGAGGGTGTTCACGGACTCGTCCTTGTCGGGCGCGAAGGCGGCGACGTAGACGAGCGCGCTGACGTTGTCGTGGTTGCCGGCCTCGGAGATCACCGCGCCGCCGTAGGAGTGGCCGACCAGCACGGTCGGCCCGTCCTGGGCGTCGAGGACGAGCCGGGTCGCCGTGACGTCGCCGGCGAGGGAGAGGGTCGGGTTCTGGACGACGCTCACCCGGTATCCGTCCGCGCGCAGCAGGTCGTAGACCCCCCTCCAGCCGGACCCGTCGACGAATCCGCCGTGGACCAGAACGACGTTCCGTGCCTGTGGTGTGGTGCTCATGATGCGTCAGCTCCTCGAAGCGTTGCTCATTGAGTGTGGACGTGCACACGGCCGCGGGGGGATCGCCGCCCCGCAGCCTAGACCGGTGGCCCGGTGCCCACCAGATGCCGTGCCGCGCCAGCGCCGAAGTCCACCGCGCGCGATCTGACGCCCCGACAGGTTCCGGCCAGGCCGTCCCGCCCGGTCAGCCGAGGTCCGCAAATGCCTGGTGGGACGGAAGGCGGCACCGCCGGTCGTACCGGTGGTGCCGCCTTCCTGTGCGCCCCCGTGGCTCAGGCCGCGGGCACGAGGGTCCGTTCGCTGCCGAGGTTGTTCATCCGGGTGTTCTGGTACATGGTCGTCTCGCCGTCGGTCCAGCGGATGACGAGGTCGTTGGTGAGTCCGTCGCCCGTGAACTGGCCGGTGGTCATGATGACGCTGTGGGTCCAGGTCTTGTTCGCACCGTGGATCTGTTGCTGGCTGCCCAGGCCGCCGGTGGTGGTGCCGACGTAGTTGTCGAGTTCACCGGTGGACCAGCGGACCATGAGGTCCCACTTCTGGTTGCCGGAGAACTGGCCGGCGGTCAGCAGGGTGGCGTCCTTCCAGGTGTCGTTGGGGTCCTTGAGCTTGTACTCCTGGCCGAGGGTTCCGGCACCGACGTTCGTGAAGAGGCTGAGTTCGCCGTCCGACCAGCGCACCATCAGGTCGGTGACGTAGGTGGTGGCGTTGAACCGGCCGGCGGCTATCTGGGTGGCGTGGCTCCAGATGGAGCCGGAGCCGGCCATCTCGGTGCCGATGCCCAGGCCGTTGGAGCCGACGTCCGCGTGCAGGGTCATCCGGCCGTCGTCCCAGCGGACCAGGAGGTCGAACTGGTTGGAACCGGCGAAGTCACCGGCGGTGATGGTGGCGATGGGCTTCCAGGTGTCGTTGGGGGCCAGGAGCCGGCGTTCGGACCCGAAACCCCCGTTGCCGTCGCCGGGGTACAGGGTGACTTCGCCGTCGGTCCAGATGACGAGCAGATCGCTGTGACCGGTGCCGGAGAAGTTCCCGGAGGTCATCTGCTTGGCGTGCTTCCAGAGTTCGCCGTCGCCCATGGAGTAGGGCAGCGGCGGCTGCTGGTAGGGGCCGTAGTCGGTGTGCTTGTCGTTCTTGGCGTCGGCGTAGAGCCTGAGGAAGTGGTCGCCGTGCATGGGGCTGTAGGTGATCTGGTTGTACCGGGGGTCCGATTCCCCGACGTCCATGCCGCCGCCGTTGTAGCCGCCGACGTTTCCGATGATCTCTCCGGTTCCCGTCTCCCAGTTGATCTTCGAGAACCAGGGACCGCCGGAGACCCCGCCCCACATGCCGGCGCACTCGACCCGCATCTGGTTGAAGCCCGGCAGCGCGTTCGTGCGGGCCGGGCAGCGGACCGGGTGGCCCTCCGGATTGTGCTTGACCTTGGGGTAGCCGATCATCGTCACGTCCTGGTCGAACCGGGGCGTGCGCACGAGGGTGTTCGCACCCACCACGTCCTGCACCTTCTTGCCGCTGGGCGACAGGGAGACCTTGGCGAACGCGTAGTCCAGGTCCGAGGTGGCCTTCATGGTGTTGTGCTCGTACTGACGGTCGAAGTACCAGTCCTTGCCGTCGATCTTGTAGAACCCGTAGGTCTGCTTGTCCAGAGTGGCCTCGGACCGGTACCAGGGCACGAAGACCGCTTTGCCGCCGCTGCAGTGACCGGCGGTCAGGATCAGGTTGTGGCCCGGACTGTCCACGACGCTGGCCGAGCACGAGTAGGCGTGCGCCTGACCGGTCGTGGGGTCCTTCGTTTCGTAGACGAAGACGGTGCCGACGGACTTGGCGCCGAGGAAGTGCTCGGCCGTGGGCATGTCGAGTGCGCCCATGGACCGCGCGGCAGCGGAGCCCTCCGCCGCGGCGCCTGACGCGGGGCGGCCCGGGTCGGTGGCGGACGCCATGCGCTCCGGCGTCCAGAACTTGAGCACGTCCTCATCCGTCCAGCCCGCGTCCCCGCCGTTCGGCGGGGCGACGGCCTCGGGGCTGCCGGACGCCGAGCTCGACGGGGAGCCGGACGGAGAGCCGGACGGAGAGCCGGACGGAGAGCCGGATGGAGAGCCGGACGGGGTCTCCGGAGCCGACGGGGACGGCGTGTTCACGGCCGGAGCGGACGGGCCGCCCGAGGCGCTGGGCGCCGGGGCGGCCGGCTGTCTGCCGAGCGGCACGGTCAACGTGGGGCTGGGCGACGGCGTGGGCGTTCCGGCGGCGTACGCGGTGGTGCCGCCACCTGCCATGAGCAGTGCCCCGCAGGCGGCGAGGGCCATGCGGGCAAGTACGTGCCGAGGGCGCGCGGAAGGTGTTCTGGGCGTCAAGGAAGAGACTCTCTGGTCAGGAGACGAGCACTCTCGCCGAGATCGGCGAGAGGCAGGCGAAGGCCTCCCACGGCGGCTCTGGACGCGGGGAGGAAAGACGGCTGGTGCTGGTCCGGTTACGCGGTACCGGTGTTCTTCCGGCGCAGGCGCAGGCGCAGGACGATCCCCGCCCCGCACAGCACGGCGAGAACGGCCGGGACACCCCAGAGCGCCCAGGAGCGGGAGGGGGTGACGGGCTCACCGGCCACGCTGATGCGCGTGGTGTGGGTCTCGCGGCCGTTGTGGCTGGTGACAGTGAGGGGATACGTCCCGACGGGCAGGTCGTCGCGCAGGGTCGTGTGGCCCGTGAACAGAATGGATCCGTCGTCACACTTGCACGCCGGATCCTCCGGGCCGTCCCTCCGGATCTTCACGTCCCGTTTGAACGCGGGGGACTTGGCCACCAGTACGTCTTCACCCGGCAGGGGATGCGCGTCCCCGAGAAGGACATTGACACGGCTGCCGGGACGGACCGGATCCCCCAGAACCGTTTCTTCCTGCCAGACGCCGAACCGCCCGATCCGGGCCGGCCCGTACGGCGAGACCTTCAGTTCCGCGGAGGTGACCACGCGGCCGTGGCTGGTGGCCACCAGCGAGTACGTCCCCGGATCCACGTCCATCCGGACGGTGGCGCCCGCCTGGTACCGGTCCGGGTCGGAGTCCGTGGCCCCCTCGGCCCTGGGGACCAACCGCACCGGCTCCACCAGGGCCGGAGACGTGACGGACACCTCGTCCCAGCCGGCGGGCATGTCCAGAACGGTGATCCGGAACTCGTCGCCCTGCTCCACCGGCTGCTGCCCGTCCCCACGGAACATCAGCCGGGGCCCGGACGACGGGCTCGGACCCGCCACCGCGGTGCGCGCGACCGGGCCCGCTTCGGCGGCCACCGCGGGCACAGGATCCACCAACGGCAGCACGGCGACGGCGGTCAATACGGCAATTCCGGCAATACGATGAAAACGATGAACCATGCTTTTCCCCCTTGGCGATCTGCCGTCCGGACGAGTCATGTCCGGTACGGAGGATCGCCTCCCCGTCCTGCTCACTGTACCCGTACACCGCGTTGTGTGAATGGGGTTAATTGCCCGTCACCGAGGCCATCCCACCGGCGGCCCAATTCACTGGAAATCGCCGAACTCGCGAAATGGATTGGTTGATCGCAGAATTAGTGTGCGGGGGTACGAAACCAGGAGGCGGCCGTGAGCACCGGGGTCGATCAGCGTTTCCACCTCGACCAGGACGGGCACTCGATCACCGTCGTCCGGTCCTCGGGCGGGCGCCGTACCGAGCTGCTCGTCGACGGCAGGGTGGTGGCCGCCACCCGGACGCGCCGTCACGCGCCGACGGAGCTGGCGGGCGAGTTCGCCGGGGGCGGCGTCCCCCGCCGCTTCACGGTGCGCGTCGGGCGGGCGGACATCCCCGGCGGTGAACCCCTGTGCACCCTGGAGACCGGCGGGCAGTCGTACCTCATGCCGGTCCTCCCGCTCACCCCGGCCGAGCAGTGGCCCGCCGAGCCCACGCCCTCGCCGCGCACCCCGGCCGAGATGTGGGCCCGCTGGCGCGAGCACCGCCGCCGGCCACCGCCCTGACCCGGAACGCGCCCTCGAAGATCAGCTGCCGCCTCCAGCGCCGCGCCGCGGCGGGGGCATGGCCCAGCGGATGGCGCCGGTCAGCGCGTGTCCGGCCGGGCGTACGCACATCCGCTCCACCAGGGGCGGACAGGGAAGGCCGAGGAGCTCGCGGGCCCACGGCGGCAGCAGCGCGACCGCGTTCGCCGCGAGTACCGCGTACGGAGCGAGGGCGGGCACCGGCAGCGGCGGCCGGAACAGCAGGAAGCGCGCGGCCTCGCGCGCCTCCCGGGTGGCGCGCAGCTCGGGCCGGTACGCGGCCAGCCGCGCGGCGAGGGCCGCCCGGTCGCCGGGCGGGGCCGCGGCCCCGAGGACCGAGGCGACCCGGGCGGTGTCGGCGAGGTAGCCGTCACAGCCCGTCCCGTCCAACGGGGCGGCGCCGAACCTCTGGTGGGCCCCGAGGAACGAGGCGACCTCGGCCACGTGCACCCAGCCCAGCAGGTGCGGATCGGCGGCCCGGTACGGCTCGCCGCCCGCGGTCACCCCGGACACCCGGCGGTGTACGGCGCGCACCCGGGCGACGGCCCGCTCGGCGTCCTCGGCCCGGCCGAACGTGGTCACCGCGAGGAAGGTGCTCGTGCGCTGGAGCCGGCCCCAGGGATCGCCGCGATAGCCGGAATGGGCGGCTACGGCCGCCATGGCCAGCGGGTGCAGCGACTGGAGCAGCAGGGCGCTGAGCCCGCCGATGAACATCGACGCGTCCCCGTGCACCCGGCGGATCGGGCGGTCGGGGCCGAACCAGCGGGGGCCGGGCGCGTAGTGGATGCGGTCGCGGTTCTCCGGCCCCGCGGGCCCGGCGACACGGCTGAACAGACTGCGGCCGAGGTACTCGCGCAGCTGCTCGACACCGGGCGGCGCCACCAGGTTCATGTCCCCATTGTCCCAGCTGTCCCCGCAGTCCCCGCTGTCCACGCTGCCCCCACCGCTCGCGGGTTCGGGCGTCACTTGCTCCGGAGGGCGCCCAGCGGGGCGGGGTCGTTCTCCAGGGCGGTGACCGCAGTCTTCCAGCCGGTGTCCCCGGGGAAGAGGGCGCTGCGCAGGAACGCCGTGCTGAGCTGTTGGACGAGGGCGACGCGCGCGGGGCTCTCGTCGGTCGTCTCGGCGACCTCGTACCCGGGGATGCCCCCGAGCGAGTGCTCCGCGCCGAACAGCGTGAGCAGGCTCTTGGGTCCCGGGCTGTAGACGTACGGGTCGGTGAACCAGTCCGGTCCGCGCGTGGACAGGTGGGACCGGTCGTTGTCCCCGGCGACGATGAGGGCCGGAGCGGCCATGGTCTCGAAGGACGGCCTCATGAAGGGGAGGTGCTCGGCGGCGAACGGGGTGAGGTCGTCGCCCAGGCCCGTCAGGGCGAGCAGTACGCCCGCGCCGGCCCTCGGATCGGACAGGTCCGCGCCGGGCAGGCCGTCGGGGCCGAGGACGCGCGCGCCCAGGAGCGCGCTCGCCGTCTGGGCTCCCCAGGAGTGCCCGGCGACGGCGACGCGGCCGCGGTCTAGGCGCCCGGCGAGGCCCGGTACGGCGGCCTCCAGCACGTCGAGTCCGTCCAGCACCCGGGTGAGGTCCTCGATGCGGATGCGCCAGATCCGCGGCGTACGCGGGTCCTCGTGCGGGATGCCGAGCGTCCGGGAGTCGAGGTGCGTGGGCTGGACGACGACGAAGCCGCTGGCGGCCCAGTGGTCGGCGAGCGGGGCGTAGCCGTTCATCGACCAGCCGAAGCCGTGCGAGAAGACGATGACGGGCAGGTCGCCACCGGTCGCGGGGGCGCAGACGCGGACCTGGAGGTCCTCCCCGCGCTCCGGGGCGGCCAGGACGACCGGCTTCGCGGAGATCACCGTCGTGGGGGAGTCGGACATGGAAGTGCCTTCCTTCGGGTGCGGCGCGGGCGCGGCATGGCCGGCGGTCCCGCGGTCTGCCATCATGAGCAAAACGGAACCTCGCTCCGCAAACGATACGGAACGCTGTTCCGTTTCACAAGGCTGCTCGGGAAGGGAGTGCCGTGTTGAACGACGGCAACAGGCAGGAAGGCCAGGAAGGCCAGGAAGCCCAGGAAGGCACCACGGCCGGATCGAAGCGCAAGGACGTCCGGCGCAACCAGCGGACCCTGCTGGACGCGGCCGCGGCGGTCTTCGTCACGTCGGGAGTGGAAGCGCCGGTGCGCGACATCGCGGCCAAGGCCGGCGTCGGCGTCGGCACGGTCTACCGCCACTTCCCCACCCGCGCGGACCTCGTCATCGCGGTCTACCGCCACCAGGTCGACGCCTGCGCCGAAGCCGGCCCGGCCCTGCTGGCGGCGGGCCCGACCCCCCACGCCGCCCTCGAACGGTGGGCCGGCCTCTTCGTCGACTTCCTGGTCACCAAGCACGGCCTGGCCGGCGCGATGCAGGCCGACAACGCCGGCTTCGAGACGCTGCACGCCTACTTCCTCGACCGCCTCCTGCCGGTGTGCGCCGAGCTCCTCGACGCCGCCGCCGCGGCGGGCGAGATCCGCTCCGACCTGACCGCGTACCAGCTCATGCGCGGCATCGGAAACCTCTGCATCGGCGCCGAGGCCGACGCCCGCTACGACGCGCGCCGCCTGGTGGCGCTCCTCGTCGCGGGCCTGCGCCAAGTGCGCTGACGGGCCCGGGCCCTCCGCATGAGTGAGGGGTCGTCGGATTTGCGGACCGGACGGTGGGCGGCGCCGCCGCGCATCGCGGCCGGGGCGACCTGAGTGCGCGTACTCATGCGCCCCCGTGACCGGACCGGCAAGGTGGGGGCATGACGTACGCACCCACTGAGCCCGCGCCCCGGCCCCGGCGCGGCCGGCCCTGGTCGCGCAGGACGCCCCTCGGGCGGGACATCGCCCTGGGCGTCGTACTGTTCGTCGTCGAGGCCGCCGTCCACTTCTCGGTCCGCTTCGGGCACGGCATGGAGATGTGGGCCGCGCAGGGGGACGAAACCCGGATCGAAGCGGCACGGCTCGCGGACCTCGCCTCGATGCGGCACTTCCTCGTCGCCATGATCGTGTTCGTCGTACTCGCGCTGCTGTTCCGCGCGCCGTGGACGGTGCTGTCACAACTCCTGGCCGCCGGAGCGGCGGCCGCGCTGCTCGTACTCGCGCAGCACGACTACGACCTCTCCCACCCGCGCCCCGCGCCCGCCCCGAGCCCGGGCTACTCGCCCTGCTACAGCGGCAGCGGACGCTGCAACTGACCCCCGCCGCGCGCTCGTCCTACCCGAGTCGCGGAGCCTCCGCCTCCGCGCACGCGGAGTCGGCGGCGGCGCGTACGAGGTTCTGCTCCAGGCACTCCAGGGTGCGCAGGGCCGCGGCGCGTTCGTCGTCGGAGAGGCCCGCCGTCGAGATCTCTTCGAGCTGACTCCAGACCCGTTCCACCTCATGGCGCAGGGCCTGGCTGGCTGCCGTGGGTTCGATGAGCGAGGCGCGCCGGTCGGTGGGCGAGGGCCGGCGGCGGACGAAGCCTGCCTGTTCCAGGCGCCGGACGGTCCGGGTCATGGTGGCGGCGTCGGAGTCCATCAGCCGCACCAGGTCGGCCTGCCGCTGGGGGCCGAGTTCCCACAGGTGCATCATCACCAGCTCCTGGCCGGGGTGCAGGCCGATGCGGCGCAGCAGCTGTCCCGCGAACATGCGGTGCAGGCGGGCCAGGCGGAAGATCGCGTGGCTGACCGGGCCGCCCTTGGCGGCGCCCGGCATGGGGACGGTGCCCTCCGGCACCGTCCCCACGGCGCCGTTCCCGGCCTCCGGAGTGGACTGCGTCATCTCGTACCCACCTTTCCTGCTTGGTCAGGATGATTCTACCGCCGGCCCGCGGTCCTCCGGGTCCGTTTGAGGCGTAAGGGCACATATGGGCAGGTCAGAGCCTGTTAGCCGCTTCACATCCCACCCCCGGGAATGGATCCTCTGGATTACCTGTTCGGACAGGTGATTTACTTGTTCGGACAGGCATTTCTGCTCCGGGCGGGCAGCGCCCGCGCCGCGGGGTGCCACACATCCAGAGGAAGAGACCAGACCATGACCACTGCTTTCGATCCGATCGTCCTGGGCGGCAAGCGCCTGGCCAACCGCATCGCGATGGCTCCGATGACCCGCAGCCGCGCCTACGGACCCGGCGCCGAGCCGACGGAGCTGACGGCGGCGTACTACGCGCAGCGCGCCGGCGCGGGCCTCATCGTCACGGAGGGCGTCCAGCCCTCGCGGGTCGGCCAGGGCTACCCCGCCACCCCCGGCCTGCACACGCCCGGCCAGGTCCGGGCCTGGCGGACGGTGACCGACGCCGTGCACCGCGAGGGCGGCGCGATCTTCGCCCAGCTGATGCACACCGGCCGGATCGGCCACCCCAGCCTGCTGCCCGAGGGTCTGGTGCCGGTCGCGCCTTCGGCGGTGGCCGCGAAGGGGTCGGTGTACACCGAACAGGGCCCGAAGGAGTTCGTGACGCCGAAGGAGCTCACCGAGACCGAGATCCGGCAGACCGTCGCCGACTTCGCCGACGCGGCCCTGGGCGCGATCGAGGCCGGCTTCGACGGCGTGGAGATCCACGGCGCCAACGGCTACCTGATCCACCAGTTCCTCGCGCCCAACACCAACCTGCGCACCGACGCCTGGGGAGCCGGCACCGAGGGCCGCATCCGCTTCGCCGTGGAGGTCGTCACGGCCGTGGCCGAGGCGATCGGCGGCCACCGGGTGGGCCTGCGGATCTCGCCCGGGAACGTCTACAACGACATCGCCGAGGACGACCCGGCCGAGGTCTACGCGGCCCTGCTGGACCGGATCGCCGGCCTGGACCTGGCCTATCTGCACCTGATGGAGGGGCCGGACCGCTCCCTGACCGCGCGGCTGCGGGGGGACTGGCCGGGGACCTTCGTCCTCAACCCGTTCACCTACCCCGACGCCACCGGCCCCGACGCGCTGAAGCTGGTCGAGGACGGGACGGCGGACATGGTCGCCTACGGGGCGCTGTTCCTGGCCAACCCCGACCTCCCGGCCCGTCTGGCCGTCGGCGGTCCCTTCAACAGCGCGGACAAGTCCACCTTCTACGGCGGCGACCACCGCGGGTACACCGACTACCCCACCCTCACCGCCTGAGCGGCGGGGCCGCCTCCGTGGCCGCGGCGGGCAAGGGCGTCCGCGGCCACGGCACCTTCTCCGAGTAGGGCCCGCCCGAGGTGCGCAGCCGGTCGGTGAACGGCCCACAGGCGCGCGCGGCGCCCCTCGGGCGGGTACCGTCGCCGGCGCGTTTCGGCCAACGCGGCGCGCAGGTCACTCGCTCCGCTCCCACCGCCTCCCGGCCTCCGCGGCGCGTCGCCATCGGGTCGGCCTGACGCAATTCGAAACTCAGGACGGCTCGCCGCACCCCACGTGAATGGGCGGCAAAAGAAACGTCATCGACCGGAAATAGCGGCGTAACTTCCCCGGGTGAAGTGAGGGAAGGGCCTGGTGCGGACCTGCCGTTCAACGCTTTTCGGCCATGATCGAGGAAATGTTGAACGCGCTGATCAGGCCATGTACCTTCGTCTCACGTTTAGATCGGCAGGCCCCCCGGCCCCAGTGGCGGGGAATCCGCAAAGCCGCAATGGTGCGGCGCGGACTCGGCCGAATATGCCGACCCGTGTGGTGACACCGGAGAAGAGTGACGCGTGGAAATACTACAGATACCCGAGAGCGAGAGGCGGGTATTCGATGCGCTCATACCCGCCGGCTCCGCGAAATCCGTGAAGCTGGGCACATTAGGTCCCAAGGGGACGAGCAGCGAGTACATCGCCCAGTCGATGGTGCGCAGCATCGGCGACCGAGACGCCCTGCGCATCGTGCTGGAGAGCACGTACGAACAGTGCATGACCGCCCTCGCCGACGGACAGGTCGACCTGGCACTGGTGGCGCACGCCTATCCGAAGATCAACGCCTTCTACATGAACCCACTGCTGGAACCGGCGATCGTGTTCCGCGGAAACACACCCGAGTACGGTCTGGCGACGCGACCCGATTTCGAATTCCGCGAAGAGCTGCTCTTCAGTGAAACCGTCGTCTCGCACCCCGCGCCCGTTCCGCTGCTCGAATACCATTTCGGCCGCCCCGTCCGGCTGGCCACCGCGAACTCGACGAGTCAGGCCGCCCGCGACGTCGCCGACGGGCGGTACGACATCGCCATCACCAACGCGCAGGCGGTGAGGGAGCACAACCTGAAGTTCGTCTACAGGTTCTCGCACATCCCCATGACGTGGACCGTCTTCTCGCGAAAGGTGAACAAGTGACCGCGCCGACGCGTGAGCGACCGTACTTCCCCGCTCCGGACGTGGTGCGCCACGACAACGGGGTGCGCGTCGAGTCCTACCGGCGGGACGGCACCGAGGTCCGGCTCTCCTTCATTCCGCCCGGCGCCGCCGTGACGGGCGGCGATCTGACGCGGGCGCGGGTCGGCATGACCGTCCGCGGCGATCTCTCCGTCACCGTGGGGGAGGTGACGAAGGCGATGCGGCCCGAGCACGACGTCTACGTCGTCCCGCCGCAGGTCGCGCTGTCGGCGGTGAACCCCTCGGCGCAGGAGACCGTCCTGCTCGACATCACGCGCGGCAAGCCGGGCGAGAGTTACCCCGCGCCGGACGGGTACTTCCTGGAACCGCTCGAATCCCGCAAGTTCGTCAAGATGGACGTCACGTTCTTCCTGGCCGACTGGATCGAGCTGATGATCGCCGACATACCCGGCGGCGGCCAGATGCCGTACCACAAGCACTCGCACGAGCAGATCGGGATCTGCCTCGAAGGCCGCTACGACATGACCGTCGAGGAAACGAGCCACGAGCTCCGCTTCGGCGGCACCTATTTCTGCGCCGGCCAGGAGGGACACAGCGCGGAGAACCCCCACGCCGGCATGGCGCGCTCCCTCAACATCTTCATCCCGCCCCGGTACCACCGCGTACCCCGGCAGGACGAAGGCCGGGAAGCCTCCTGATGCGCGTGGCGATGGTCCTGGGCGCCGGCAGCGGGATCGGGCGCGCGACCGCCCTGCACCTGCGCGCCAAAGGATTTGCGACGGTGCTGACCGCGCGTACGGAAAGCGCACTGCGGGAGGTCGCGGAGGAATCCGGGGGGCAGGACGTCCACGTATGTCCGGGCGACATCACCTCGCGGGCATTCCGCGCCGAACTCGTCGAAGACGCGGAACGGCGGTTCGGCAGGATCGACGTGCTCGTCAACAACGCGCCCGGCCCGCCGCCGGGATCCTTCGACAGCGTGGACGCCGAAGACGTGACCTCCGCGATGGAGCGGAAACTCGTACCGTACCTGGACCTGATCAAATCCGTGGCTCCCGCGATGGCGCGCAACGAATTCGGGCGGATCGTCAACATCGTCGGGAACATCGGCAGGGAACCGGCCCCCGGAATGTTCCTCTCGGGTCTGGTCAACGCGGCCGTGGCGAACGCCGGCAAGTACCTCGCGGGCCAGTACGCCCGGCACAACGTGACGGTGAACTGTGTGCACCCCGGAACGATCCGGACCCCGCGCTACGACCGCGCCGTAGAGCACCTGAGCGCGTCCGCCAAGACTTCGCGGTCCACGGCGGAGGACCTCCTGAAGCAGGCCATCCCCATGGCCAGACCGGGCCGTGCCGAAGAAGTCGCGGCCCTCATCGGGTTCCTGGCGTCCGAAGAGGCGTCCTATCTCACCGGGCAGCAGATTTCCGTCGACGGCGGGCAACTGACATGCGTATAGGAGAAGAAGAGCTCGTGTTCAAGGACCGTGTGGTCGTGGTCACCGGCGCCGCCTCCGGCATCGGTAGGCAGACCGCGATCGAATTCGCCCGGCAGGCCGCACAGGTCGTCGTCGCCGACATCGACGAACGCCGCGGCGCGGCCGTCGTCGCCGGCATGAAGAACGACGGACTCGACGCGGTCTTCGTCAGGACCGACCTCACCAGCGAGGCGGACTGCGAACACCTCATCGCCACCGCCACCGCCACCTTCGGCCGGCTCGACGTCCTCGTCAACAACGCGGGGATCGAGATATCGACGCCCTTGCACGAGATGCCCGAGCAGGAGTGGGACAGGCTCGTCGACACCAACCTCAAGAGCATGTTCCTGTGCTCGAAACACGCCCTGCGGCACATGGTCGGGGCGACCAACGGCGTCATCGTCAACGTCTGCTCGGTCAGCGGGCTGGTCGCCTGGCCCGGCATCGCCGCGTACAACGCCACGAAGGGCGGCGTGATGATGCTGACGAAATCCCTCGCCGTCGACTACGCCCCGTACAACATCCGGGCGAACTGCGTCTGCCCCAGCATCATCGACACCCCCATGACCGACACGTCCATAGGCAACGACGCGTCGGTCAAGGAGGCGAAGGCGAAGCTGAACCCGATCGGACGTCTCGGCACGCCCGAGGACGTGGCGAACGCGATCCTGTTCCTCGCCTCGGAGAAGTCGTCGTTCATCACCGGCGCCGCGCTCACCGTCGACGGCGGATACACGGCGATCTAGCCGGCCCGTAGACCACCACCGTCGTCACCATCACCACCATCACCCCAGAAGAAAGGTTGGCCGGAGTGTCAGACCGATTGAGCGGCGAGGAGGGCGCGGCCGGATTCCCCCTGCTGACCGTCCTCGCGCTGATGGCCGGAATCTTCGCGGTCGGCTCGGAAGAACTCGTGGTGTCCCCGCTGCTCGTGGACATGGCCACCTCGTTCGACACGACGGTGGCCGTGATGGCGCTGTCCGTCAGCGCCTACGGCGTCAGCACGGCGATCGGCGCCCTGCTCTTCGCCCCGCTCGGCGACCGGTTCTCGCGCCGCCTCAGTCTGACGATCGGGATGGCCGCCTTCGTGTCGGGCACCTTGATGTGCGCGTTCGCGACCGGACCGGGGCTGTTCTTCACCGGAAGGGCGCTGGCCGGCCTGGCGACGGGAGCGTTCGTTCCGACCGCCTACGCCTTCGTCGGCGACCACATCGCCTACCGCCATCGCGCCAAGGCCATGGGCATCCTGGTGTCCAGCTGGTCGATCTCGCTCGTGCTCGGCGTGCCCATGGGGTCCTTCATCGGGCAGTGGGCGAACTGGCGCTGGACCTTCGGGATGCTCTCGGTACTGGGCGTGTTCGTCGCCTGCGTCCTGCTGATGACCCGGGTCGGCGCCGGCCCCGCCACTGACGGGGTTCCCCCGCCGGCGACCGCGCCGGACACGGCCCCGGCCCCGGTCTCGTCGCAGCGGTGGATCCAGTCGGCGGCCCGCGCGTTCCTGGCGCCGAAGGTGAGCCTGTACGTACTGGCGACCTTCCTGAACATGCTCGGCTTCTACGGCATGTACACCTTCCTCGGCAGCGCCCTGCAGTACCGGTTCGGCGACGGAAGCTCCATGACCGGCATCATGATCCTGCTGTACGGCCTCGGGTTCGCGACGAGCTTCGTCACCGGCAGGTGGGCCGACAAGCTGGGCAAGGAGCGGGTCCTCGCCGCCCTGCTGGGCGGCCTGGTCCCGGCCCTCGTGGCCATCCCGCTGGTCGCCGGGTGGACGCCGCTGCTGGTGCTCTGCCTGTTCCTCTGGGGCGCGATGCAGAGCCTGGTCGTCACCCTGCTCAGCACCCTCCTCAGCGAGTCCTCCCAGCAGTACCGCGGCACCGTCCTCGCCTTCTACAGCCTCGCGACCAACCTCGCGGTGGCCCTCGGCGCCGCGCTGCTCGGCCCCCTGTTCACGGCGTACGGGTTCTCCGCCCTCGGCTGGGTCTGCGCCGGCATCACCCTCGTCGCCTTCGCCCTCAGCGGATGGGCCCAGAGGCGGGGCGTCGAGCGGGCGGCGACGGGCACCGAGCCGGCGGCGACGGGCACCGAGGGGCCGGCGACGGGCACCGAGCGGGCGGCGACGGGCGGCGGTGGCCGCAGGTGAGGACCGAACCCGCGCGCCGGCTCCTCGACCTGCCCCGGAGTTCGTTCGCGACGACCGCGGGCAAGATCGCCGAGCTCGTCGAAGCCGGCGAGGACGTCGTCAACCTGTGCCAGGGAAACCCTGACCTCCCCACCCCGCCGCACATCGTCGAGGTCCTGCGCCGGGAGGTGCTCGACCCCGCCACGCACCGGTACCCGGCGTTCTCCGGCATGCTCGAACTCAAGGCCGCCATCGCCGGCTGGTACGCCACGCACCACCAGGTGCAGCTGGACCCCGAGACCGAGGTCGCGATCCTGTTCGGCGCGAAGGCCGGCCTGGTGGAGATCAGCCAGTGCTTCCTGAACCCGGGCGACGTCTGCCTCATGCCGGATCCCGCCTTTCCGGACTACTGGGCCGGAGCGGTGCTCGCCGGAGCGCGCATGCATCCCCTGCCGCTGCTGCGGGAGAACGGTTTCCTCCCGGACTACGACGCCCTCGACCCGGCCGTGCTCGGCGCGGCCAGGCTGATGTTCCTGAACTACCCCAACAACCCGACCTCGGTGACGGCCCCGCCGGAGTTCTACGAGCGCACCGTCCGGTTCGCCGCCGAGCACGACATCATCGTGGCCTCCGACTTCGCCTACGGAGCGCTGGCCCTCGGGGGCGCCGCCCCCGTCTCGTTCCTGCGGGCTGCCGGTGCCAAGGACGTCGGTGTCGAGTTCATCTCGCTGTCCAAGACGTTCAACATGGCGGGATGGCGGGTCGGCGCCGTCGTGGGCAACCGCGAGGTCATCTCCGCGATCAACCTCATCCAGGAGCACTACTACGTCTCCCTCCCGCCGTTCATCCAACGGGCCGCCACTGCGGCGCTCACCGGCCCGCAGACTTGCGTCCACGAGCTGTCGGAGGTCTACGCACGCCGCCGGGACGTCTTCGTCGCCGGGCTGAGGGACGCCGGATGGCACCTCGACGTACCGCGGTCGATCTTCGCGTGGCTGCCGGTACCCGGTGGGGGAGGTTCCGTCGCGTTCGCCGACGAACTGCTCCGGAAGGCCAACGTGGCCGTGGCGCCCGGCCGTTGGTTCGGGGAGCACGGCGAGGGATACGTACGGGTGAGCCTCCTGGCGCCCGAGGACAGGCTCAGGGAGGCCGTCGGCCGCCTCTCCGCCACATTAGGAGAACAGTGATACGCCACGTCGTACTCTTCACCTTCAAGCCCGGCTTCGACTGGACCGATCCGCGGGTCCTGGAAGCGGAACGCACCGCGGTCAGGGTCGGCGCCGAGGTACCCGAACTCAGGGAGTGGCGCCACGGGCGCAACGTCTCGACGCGCCCCGTCGCCTGCGACTTCCTGGTCGACGGACTCCTCGACGACATGGAAGCCGTCGAGAGGTACCTCGTCCACCCCTTCCACCAGGACGCGATCGCCCAATGGCGAGAGATCAGCGACTGGGTGATGGTCGACGTAGAGCAGTAGAGAGGGCCTGGCGCCGGGTCAGACAGCCCAGGCGGTCGGCGGTCACCGGGGCGCCCTCGGCGACGTTCCGGTCGTACGTGACCGGCCTGACCTCGGGCTTCCGGGCGCCGACCGCGACGTCGAAGGCCCCGTCGTGTCCGGGGACCACCTGCCGCCGGGCACCCGGGAGCGCCGCCGCGAGGGTCGCGGCGTCGGATTCCCGTCCGGGCGCGTAGCGGATCACCGGCGGACCGGCGGGCCGGACCTCCGGTGCCCGCGCCGAGGTGTCCATGACGATGAAGCCCGCCGCCCTGAGGCCCGCCGCCGCCCCGGCGTCGTCGATCCGTACCGTGATCCCGGCGGGGTCGGTCGCCGCCGGGGTCCGGGGGACCGGCTGGATGGCCGGGTCGCCGGTGATCGGCCGGTCCCGCGCCAGCGCTTTCCACAGCGCCCGCGAGCGGGCCCCGTGCCAGACGAGGGTGGAGCCCACCCCGGGCACGCGGTGGTCGAACTCCTCGATCGGGACGGTGGCGAACTCGGTCCGCTCGGGCCGCAGCCGCGCGAGCGCCAGGCCGATGCGCGCCAGATCGGCCACGCCCGTGTGGTCGTCCGTGCGCACCGACTTCAGCAGCGTCGCCGCGGTCTCGGCGGCCGCCGCCGGATCGGCCAGCGCGCCCTCGGCGGTGAGCCGGGTCAGCAGGTCGGAGACGGTGCGCTGCTGGCGCCGCACCCGGCCCAGGTCACCGGGACGCTCGATGTGCCGGGCCCGCACGAAGCGCAGGGTGCCGTTGCCGTCCGCGTGGTGCATGCCCGGGGTCATGTCCAGACCGGAGTTCTCGTCCTGGAGGTGCCGGTCGGTGCACAGGGCCGCGCCCCCGAGGCCGTTGACCGTCTGCTCGAACCCGGTGAACCCGGTCTCCAGGAAGTGGTCCACCCGCAGCCCGGTGACCTTCTCGACGGTCTTGACGGTCAGCGCCCGGCCCCCGCGGGCGTACGCCCCGTTGATCTTTCCCCGGACGCCGCTGCCGTCGGCGTACTCCACGTAGGAGTCCCGGGGCAGGGAGACCACGCTCGCCCGGCGGGAGTCCCGCGAGAGGTGCACGAGCATCATCACATCGGTGCAGTTGCAGCCCTTGCCGCCGACGTGCAGCCGGTTCTTCTCCGCCTTCGACAGCCCGGCACGGCTGTCGACACCGACGACGAGGACGTTCGTCCCGTTCCCGCTCCCGTTCCCCGGCGGGGGAGGGCCGGCCGGCGCGGCGGTCCAGGCCGCGCCCGACACCAGAGTGGCCAGCAGCGTCATGGCGGCGGTGGTACGGAGCATCGCGGACTCCCGAAGACCGGGCGGACCGGCGCATCGGCAAGCGACCGCGCCGGCGGATCGGAGCCCGGACGCTAGCGAGGGTCCCCGGCGCGGCGCCCACTACACGCCGGTCGCTGCTTCCTCCGGGGAGCCGGGGTCACCGTAATGGAGCGCGACGGTGTCCACCGCCGGCCGCGCGCATCCCGCGGGACCCGCGGCGAACGCCCGCAGGACGTTCTCGGTGACCGTACGCGTGAACTGCCCCGCCCGGCCGTCCAGCCCGTGGTTCGCCTTGCCGCCGCCGGCTCCCCGGGCCTCCAGGGACTCCACCCACCTCATCGTCCCCGCCGCGAACAGGCCGGCGCCGGAGGGCAGCGAGGCGTAGACGGTGTCCGCGTACGACGCCCTGCCCTTGCACACCACGGGTGAGTGGGCCAGGATCTCGATCGGCCTCGGCGTCGGGTACCGCAGGTCCACCCGGTCGTACTCCACCCCCACCAGGTGCGCGAACGCGTCCCCCGCGACGGCCCCGGTCCCCGCCAGCAGCCAGTGGTCCGGCCGGGTCACCACGTAGGGCGCGTCGACCGGGTACCCGTCGTAGATCACCCCGAGCAGGCCGCTCTCCGGATCCGGGTCCGGCCGGCGGCGGAAGTCGTTGGTCGGCGGCAGCCCGCCCCGGTACCCCGGATCCAGCGCGTAGTCGTCCTTGTAACAGACCATGATCCGGTCGGAGCCGGTCGCCGAATCCTCGAACCGCACCCGCCGGTAGCAGCAGTTCGCCCCGAACACCGCCAGGTTCGTACCGGCGTCCCGGGCCGCGGCCACGTGCCGGCGCTGCTCCGGGCTCCAGTACTCGTCGTGCCCCGGCGACAGCAGCGCCACCGCCCCCCGCGCCGGCGCCCGCTCGCGCGCCAGGTCGAGGCCGGTCGCGTAGGCGAGGGGAATCCCCGTCCGCTCCGCCACCGCCAGCAGCGGCGCCTCGTACGTCAGGAACAGACCGGCCCCGTGCCCGCCGCGGTAGGGCCGCTCGAAGCTCACCGCCAGCGACCTCGAACCCTTCTTCCCCGTCGGCCCCTCGTACAGGTCGGCGCCGCCCCACCGGTTGTACGCCTGCCAGGTGGCGGTGGCGTTGACGAACAGCACCCGCCCCGCCGCCGACGCCGACCGCACGGTCAGCGGGACGAACCGCTGGGCCCGCTCGCCCCCCACGGTGTCCAGCCGCAGCAGATAACAGCCCTCCGGCCAGCCGCCGGTGTCGAGGCCGAGGGTCCGTTCCCACCCGGCCCACGCCATCCGGGTGGCGGGATCCGTCCGGGCCGCCCGCTGGAGGACTCCGGGCACCGCGGGCGAACGCCACACCAGCCGGGCCCGGGCACCGCCGTACCAGCCCATCCGGTACGCCGACACGGTGAACGCGGGAGCGGTCGTCGACACCCGCAGGCCCACCCGCTCCCCGCTCAGGACCGAGTCGCGGTCGGCGTACCCCTCGACGGCGCGCGCCGCCCCGGGGCGGGTGATCCGCCAGTCCGCCGCGCCCGGACGGGAGTTCTCTTCCCGTACGTCGAGGGCCGGCCCGCCCCCCGCCGCCGAGGCGGCGCCGGGGCCCGCCCCCGAGAGGGCGGCCGCCGCCGCGAATCCGAGCACCTGCCTGCGCGCGGGCCCGACGCCCCGCCGTGGTTCCCTCTGTGCCACGGCACCACGGTAGGCCCGCCGCCGGGCCCCGGCGGGCCGACAGGCCGGAAGCTGACGCCCGGTCAAGACCCGCCGCGTTACGGGTCTGTTCCAGCGGCCAGGGGTCGTACGCGCGTACGGGGCGGTGCCGGGAACCGCCGTCCCGGCAGGCCGGCGGCGCGGCCGGGTCCGGCCCGCCCGGCCATGCGTGTAACAGGAATGTATTAGCGGGTGGTGGGGCGGAACGGATCACCGGCCCGGTGGGTCCTGATCATCAGAAACGCTCGCTCGTACCGACTCGTGCGGAGCGGTCGGACCCCCAACCGATACTGAGGAAGACATGATGCGCGTTCACAAGCTCACCGTCATCGCAGCCCTGGCCGCCGCCGCGAGCCTCTCGCTCACGGCCTGCCAGAACGGCGACGACGGCGCGGCGGGGAGCGGCACGTCGTCCGTGCCCACCGCGTCTTCCTCGAAGGGCGCCCCGGACCAGGCCGGCTCCGCTCAGCCCGGCGGCACGAACTCCCCGGGGACGAGCTCCAGCGGAAACGGCGGCGGCACGGCCGGCAAGGGCACCGCCGCCGGCACCACCAAGCCCGACACCGGCAAGACCGCCAAGTGCCGCACCGACGACCTGGAGATCAAGGCGCTGGACCACACCATCGACGGCGACACCGACGGCACCGTCGCGGTGGAGCTGAAGAACCGCAGCGGCCGGGACTGCGCGATCTCCGGGTACGCGGGCGTCGACCTGAAGACCAGCGCGGGATCGCTGTCCGCGAAGCGCACGGGCGAGCAGGCCCCGGCGGGCGTCCTCAAGAAGGGGAAGTCGGTCGCCTTCGGCATCAACTACCCGCTCAACACCTCCGGCGGCTCCGGCGTCCGGATCACGGGACTGGTGGTGACCCCGCCGGACGAGACGAAGTCGGTCACCCTCCCCTGGCCGGGCACCGCCACCCTCCCCGTCACGGACGGCTCCGGCTCCCCGGTCAAGGTGGGCCCCATCGGCAGCGCCGGCCAGGGCGAGTAACCCCCGCGCCCTACCGCCACGGCCGGCGCCGGCGCCCGTCACGGGGCCGGTCACGGCCTTGGGGGGCGTCCAGGGCCTGTCTTTCGGATCATGCCGGGCTCGCGGGGCCTGGCATGACCCGAAAGACAGGCCCTAGCGGTGTGAGCGCTGGGCCTCGACCATCTGTCGTACGGAGCCGTCGACGCCCGCCCGGGCCTGGATCCGCTCGGCGAAGCCGGGGAACTGCCCGGCGACGGCGCTGAGCAGCCGCAGCTCCAGCGGCGCCACGTTGACCTCGCACCGGTCGCGGTGGACCGCCCGTACGACGCCGTCGGCGACCTGGCCGGGCGTGACGGTCCTCATGCCCTTCGGCGGGGCGGCGCCGGTGGCCGCGAACATCCCGGCGTCGCGGACGAAACCGGGCTGCACCAGGGACACACCCACCCCCGTGCCCCGGAGTTCCTGGCGCAGGGCCAGGGCGAATCCGCGCAGCCCGAACTTGGTCGCGTTGTACAGGGAGGTCGACTTGGTCGCCGCCTTGCCGGAGAGGGAACCGACCAGCACGATGTGGCCGCGGCCGCGCGCCACCATGTGCTCCGAGAGCAGCCGGGACAGCAGGACGGGCGCGCGCAGGTTGACGTCGAGGGCGCGGTCGAGCTGCTCCTCGGTGTAGTCGCCGAGGTCGCCGCTGGCGGGCAGGGCGGCGTTCGCGACGAGGACGTCCGCGTCGGCGCAGCGCTCGGCGAGGCGGAGGACATCGGACCGGACGGCCAGATCGGCGACCTCGGTACGGGCGCCCCAGGCGTCGGCGACGACCTTGAGGGCTTCCTCCCGGCGCCCGCTGACCGTGAGGCGGGCCCCCTGCGCCGTCAGGCGCGCGGTCAGAGCGGAGCCGATGCCCCCGGTGGCCCCGGTGAGCAGAACTTTCGATCCGGATACGTCCACGATCACTCCCGCGCCGCAGTCTGTTGTTCGTTCGAACGAACAGTAGAGATCGCCCCCTCGGCTGTCCACACCCCGGACACCCCAACTCACCCGCCCTGCCCGGCCACCGGCTCCGGCCGATGGGGCACAATGCCGACATGCCCCACGCTTCCGACACCCGCCAGCGCATCATCGACGCCGTACTGCGGATCATCGGGCAGGACGGCATCGCCGCCGTCACCAACCGGCGCATCGCGAAGGAGGCCGGAGTCTCCCTCGGCTCCGTCACTTACCACTTCGCCACCCAGCACGAACTGCTGCGCGAAAGCCTGCTCCACTTCGTGGCCGAGGAGACCCGGCACTTCACGGCACTCGCCGACGAGTGCTCCGACGAGCGCTTCGACATCGGGCAGGCGGCCGAGGTGGTCGCCCAGGTCGCGGGCGGCAACGCCTTCGACAGCCGGCACATCGCGCCCTTCGAGCTGTACGTCCAGGCCGGCCGTGACGAACGGCTGCGCGCCGCCGCGGCCGAGTGCTTCGCCGCCTACGACCTGCTGGCCACCCGGATCCTGACCCAGCTCGGCGTGCCGGACCCCGAGCGCCTGGCCGGCGTGGCCGTCGCCCTGGTCTTCGGGCAGCAGCTGCGCCGCCTGGCCACCGGCGCCCCCGCCGAGGACCTCGTCGAAACCCTGCTGGTCCTCACGCGGTTGACCCCGGCGCGGACCCCGTAGAAATAGATCGCTGTCTGGTCGCCTGGGCGAGGGCCGCTACGCCTGGGCCGCCACCGTCGCCACGGGCCCCGGCGCCACGGGCAAGGCCGAACCGCGGGACGCCCCGCCGGCGCCCGCGCCTTCGGAGCGCGGTGCCCTGACGGACTGGTTGGCCGCGTCGACGCAGGAGCTGCTGGACGCCCTGCGCGAGGCCGGCCCCGACGGCGGCTGCTGGACGTGGTGGGTGCGTCCCAGTCGCCCGAGACCACCGGCACCGTCGCCCGGCACCAGCTCCAGCAGATCGCGGTGCACACGTACGACGCCCAGCTCACGGCCGGCACGTGTCGACGGAGACCTGCTCCCGCTCGACCGGCTCCGCGCCTGGGAGCCGGAGGAGTAGGCCGCGACGCGACCGGCGCCCCCGCTCCCGCCCCCGCCCCCGAACGCCGGCGGGCGGGGACCGTCCCGCTATTGCCCCTCGCCCCTTCTGGGTTATAGCCTCTAACAATCACGTGATGCCCTGCCGATCGGCAGGGCGTCAAGTCTCATGCCTCAGGAAGGGGAGCCCATGCCCGGGACCCGCCGCACGCACCTGCGCGCCCTGTTCACCGTCCCCCTCGCCATCGGCCTCCTCGGCGCCGCCGCGTTACCCGCCGCCGCGGCGTTGCCCGCCGGCGCGGCAGCCTCCCCCGGCCCCCGCGCCGCCAAGTCCCTCACCTGCCGCGGAGCCGGCGTCGACCCCGCCGCCCGCGTCCGCCACCGGGCCGAGATCCTCGTCCACTCCCCGCTGCGCACCGTCTGGAAGCTACAGACCGACGTCGAGCGCTGGCCGTCCTGGCAGGCTCCCGTGACGACCGCGGAACGCCTCGACCACGGCCCCCTCCGCCGGGGTTCGGCCTTCCGGTGGACGACCCCGGTACCCCCCAACCCGACTCCGGCCACCCGCCTGGACATCACCTCGACCGTCGAACAGCTCCGGTACCGCTCCTGCATCCGCTGGACCGGCCCGGCGACCGGCGAGGGGCTGCACCTCGACGGCGTCCACGTGTGGAACTTCACCGAGGTCCCCGGCGGCGTCAGGGTGAGCACCGAGGAGACCCACACCGGCCCGCAGGTCGAGGCGGACGTCCCCACCGCGACCGCCATCCTCCGCCGGGGCCTCGAAGCATGGCTGAGCGACCTCAAGACCACCGCCGAGGCCCGCACCCCCCACCGGCCGAACTGACCGAGAACGGCATGGGTGTTACCTTCCCTCCCGTGCCGGAACACCAGGACGAGACCAGGGCGGCCTACGACGGGGTCGTCGAGCTCTACGCGTCGATGTTCGCCGACCGGCTGGAGACGCAGCCGTTCGCGCGGGCCATGGTCGCCACCTTCGCCGAGCTGGTGCGCGCGACGGGCAACACGCGGACGGCCGACGTCGGATGCGGCCCCGGACACCTGACGGCGATGCTGCACGACCTGGAGCTGGACGCCTTCGGGCTCGACATCTCCCCGGCCATGATCGGCCACGCCCGGCGGACGCATCCCGCCCTGCGGTTCGAGGAGGCGCGGATGGAGGCCCTGCCCGTCGAGGACCGCGCGCTGGGCGGCGTGGTGGCCCGCTACTCGATGATCCACACCCCGCCGGCGGAACTGCCCGCGCTGCTCGCCGAGCAGGCGCGCGTCCTGGCGCCGGGGGGCCTGCTCCTGGTCTCGTTCTTCGGGACGGAAGGACCGGAGCCGGTCCGTTTCGACCACAAGGTGACGCCCGCGTACAGCTGGCCGGTGGACCGCTTCGCCGAGCTGCTGACCGGGGCCGGCCTCGCGCCCTTCGCCCGACTGCTCCACGACCCGGCCACCGAGCGGGGCTTCCTCGACGCCCACGTACTGGCCCGCCTCCCGTAGCCCGGCCCGTGCACGGGCCCCCAGTCGGGGAGGCCGCCCAGCACCGCCACCTCGGCCGGGCGGCCCTGCGGCTGGGCGAGGAAGTACGTGCCGTCGAACAGCGGCCCGGCGCGGCTCGGGGTCTTGGCCCCCGCGCGCACGCCGCTGCCCACGCCGTCGCCGCGTCCGCCGGACACACCGAGCAGCCGCGGGATGCGCGGCCGGCACCCCCCCCCGCGGCCGGTCAGGCCCGTGGCAGCCATCCCGCGGCGAAATCCGCGCGGTCCCTTGCCCGCTGCGCCCGCTCCTCGATCAGCCGCCGGAAGCCGGCCAGCGCGTACCGCTCGCCGACGGCCGATCCCGGCCCGGGAATGCCGGCGACCTCGGCCATGAGCCGCTGCGGCTGCGGCTGCCAGCCGATGGCCAGGACCCGCAGGCCCAGGCCCTCCGCGCGCCGGTGCAGGTCCAACAGGTGCAGCAGACCGTCGGCGTCCATGGACACCATGCCGTGCAGATCCACCATGAGGTCCCGTTCGAAACCCGTGACCCCCTCCAGCGCCCGCTGGAGCGCCGCCCCCGCCTCGTCGTCGAGATTCCCGCTGACCTTGGCCAGGACCGAACCGCCGCAGCACTGGACGTCCATGGTGATCAATGCGTTCTCCTCCCACCCGCGGGCACCGCGCCCGCCGGCGCTCCCATCCTGACCCGGCGCTCCCGGCCAGGCCGCGAGGCTCGCTGGGGCTCGGGCATCCGCGCGCCGCCCGGCCCGGAGGATTTCGTTAGACGGGCGAATGGTTTCCCTACATAATCCTTAGACATGGGAAAGACTTACGAACGCATCGACGGCCGGCTGCGCACCTTCATCGAGCAGCAGCCGGTCTTCTTCACCGCGACCGCCCCGCTGGTCGGCGACGGCACGGTCAACCTCTCCCCCAAGGGCCTCAAGGGCTCCTTCGCGGTGCTCGACGAGAAGCGGATCGCCTATCTCGACTTCGCCGGCAGCACCGCCGAGACCATCGCGCACCTGCGGGAGAACGGCCGGATCACGGTGATGTGGTGCGCCTTCCAGGGACCGCCCAACATCGTCCGCGTGCACGGCCGCGGCGAGCCCGTCTTCCGTGACGACCCGCGTTTCAAGGAACTGCTCGCGCACTTCCCCGACATCGACCCGGCCCCGCACGGCCTGCGCGCGATCATCGTGGTGACGGCCGAACTCGTCCGCGACTCCTGCGGATACGGGGTGCCCTTCATGTCGTACGACGAGGACCGCGACCTGCACGGCAAGCGCTTCGCGCGCGAGGACGACGCCTCGCTGAGCGCGTACTTCAGCAAGAAGGACCACATCGCGCAGAGCATCGACGGCCTGCCCGGACTGCCTCTTCCACTGCCCCCCGGCGACTTCTGAGCCCCCGGGCCCGCCCGGCCGCCCATGAGTACGGCGACCGCGATGGTGCGCGTTGCTCTCCCGTCCTGCTCGTGAGCCGTACGGGCTTGAGCTGGCCGACGAGACCGGCCTCGTGCCCGGGACGACCCGCCCCATCCTCATGCGCCCGGAGCGCGAAGGCCGCCGCGCTTGCCGTCGGAGCCGTGCGCGGGAAGCCGGCCGCGGCCCCCGTACCCGCGGGCCCCGAACGCTGAAGCCGCGCGGCGGCCCCGGGGGCGCGGGTCGACGCGGCCACCGCGCGACGCGGCGCGGGCCTCAGTGCTCCCACCAGAGATCGATGGACGCGCTGACCCGGTCCCGCAGGCAGCGCGAGTGCGCGTGGACCTGCTGACGCAGCACACCACCGTCGTGCGCGGGGTCGAGCGGATCGAACCGGACCACGGTCGCCGACGCGTCCTGCTCCACATCGACGGTCAGGTCACAGAAACAACAGGCGTACTTCACGTTCAACAGTGCACTTCCTCAGCGCCAGTTCAGGGCGCCGGGCGCGCCGCCTCCCGAACCTACGGGAGACACCCGCGCGGCACACACCGATTTCGTGCCTGCCGCCGGTCCCCGGCGGGCACGCCTCGGCTCCACCGAGCAGACGTTCGACGCCTACCTGCGGCACGCCCGCTCCCGCCCCTACGCGCTCATCGCGGCGCTGGGCCTGTTCCCGCGCTCTTCTGGGCGGTGGCGATCGCCGCCCACTTCCTCGCCCTTCCGGCGCGGCACACGCTCGCCGCGGCCGTCACCGCCCTGGCGGCGGTGGTCGCCTCGTACGCGTTGCGCCCGGTCGTCGAGTCGATCGTCCGCGGGAACGGCAACGGCTGATGGACCCCGACTTCGACGAGTTCCTGCACGTTCCGGCGCGACTCTCGGTCGTCGCGCCGCTGACTCCGGCCGACTGGGTGGAGTTCGGGTTCGTCCGGGACGCGGTGGACACCAGCGACTCGGCCCTGTCCAAGCAGATCGCCGCATTGGCGGGCGCCGGGTACGTCGAGGTCCGCAAGACGCGGAACAGCACGGGACGCCACACCCACCTCCGCCTCACCCCGCACGGGCGCCAGGCGTTCCAGCGGCACGCCTCGGCCCTGGAGAGGATCGTGGCGGCGGCGCGCACGCCTCCGCTGTAGTCGGCGGCATCGCCGCCCGGCAGGGCCGGAACGCCTACGGGGCGGGAGTCGCGGTCTCGCGCGAGGCTCGCGGCGCGGATTCCCGGGGGAGCGGCGGGTGGCACGCGGCGCGGGTGCCGTCTTCCTCCGGGCGCGGCCAGTACCGCCCTTCGAGGGCCTCGGCGCTGCGGTTGAGCCGGACCAGGACGTCCTCCAGCTCCCGTACCTCCGCCGGGGACCAGTCGGCGACCACCCGGGCCAGGCAGGACTGGTTGACCTCGCGGTCCCCGGCGAGCCGGTGCCCGCCTTCGGCGGTGATGCGCAGCTTGCGGGCCATGCCGCCGTCCGGGTCCGCGACGCGCTCGGCCAGTCCGCAGCGCAGCAGCGCGGCCGTCTGGCGGTTCACGGTCGAGGTGTCGAGCCCGAAGGCCTCCGCCAACTGTCCGATGGACATCGGGCCTTGTGTGTCGATCCGGCTGAGCAGCAGGTACGCCGACCGCTCCAGGCGTTCGGGGTCGCGCTCGCGCCGGGCGAGCACCTGGTGCCGCGTGAGCAGCATCAGCTCCCGCTCCAGTTTCTCCAGCACTGCGCCTCCCCCTCCTTCCGGCGCTCCATTATCGCCCATCGCCGATCCGTGGACCGGCGGTCCTCCGGCGGGCCTCTGGCGGGGTGGTCCGTGGAAATATGCATCATACATAGCGTGTGTACTATGCACTTCTCGTCGTCACCCCGACGAGCCACAGCCCCACCCCGGAGGACCCGCATGACCGTCACCACGTCCACCGCCTCCCGCGCGTCCGAGATCCTGTCCCGGCCCGTCACGCTGAACGGCCTGACCGTCCCCAACCGCATCGCGATGGCTCCGATGACGCGGATGTTCTCCCCCGGCGGCGTGCCCGGCGAGGACGTACGGGCGTACTACGCCAGCCGGGCCGCCGCGGGTGTGGGCCTGATCGTCACCGAGGGCACCTACGTGGGCCACGAGTCCGCCGGGCAGAGCGACCGGGTGCCGCGGTTCCACGGCGAGGACCAGCTGGCGGGGTGGGCGAAGGTCGCCGCGGCCGTGCACGAGGCGGGCGGCACGATCGTGCCCCAGCTGTGGCACATAGGCATGGTGCGCAAGCAGGGCGACGCGCCGTACGCCGACGCGCCCGCCGTCGGCCCCTCCGGCATCCGCGTCGACGGCACCGAGGGGACCGGCAAGGCGATGACCCGCGCCGACCTCGACGACGTCATCGGCGCGTTCGCCGACGCCGCCGCGGAAGCCGAGCGGATCGGCTTCGACGGCGTCGAACTGCACGGCGCCCACGGCTACCTGCTCGACCAGTTCCTGTGGGAGCGGACCAACCGCCGCACCGACGCCTACGGCGGCGACGCGGTGGCCCGTACGAAGTTCGCCGCGGAGATCGTGGCCGCGGTCCGCGAGCGCGTCCGGGCCGACTTCCCGGTGATCTTCCGCTACTCGCAGTGGAAGCAGGAGGCCTACGACGCCCGCCTCGCGCAGACCCCGCAGGAGCTGGAGGCGATCCTGGCCCCGCTGGCGGCGGCCGGCGCCGACGCGTTCCACGCCTCCACCCGGCGCTACTGGCTCCCGGAGTTCGAGGGCTCGGACCTGAACCTGGCGGGCTGGACGAAGAAGCTCACCGGCAGGCCGACCATCACCGTCGGCTCGGTCGGCCTCGACGGCGACTTCATCCGCGCCTTCGCCGGCGAGGGCGCGGCGCTCGGCGACATCGACAACCTCCTGGACCGCATGGAACGCGACGAGTTCGACATGGTCGCCGTCGGCCGGGCGCTGCTCCAGGACCCGCACTGGGCGGCGAAGGTGCTCGGCAACCGCTTCGACGAGCTGAAGCCGTACGACGCGGCGGCGCTCGGGTCGCTCAGCCGGTAGCCGGTAGCCGCAGCGGGGCCGCGACCGCCGGCTAGCGGCCGGCCCCGCCGCCAGAGCCTCCCGCCCGCAGGCGCGCAGCCGTCCGAGGTGCGTCCGCCCGGCGACCCGCCCGGCCCCCGGGGGGCGGCGGAGGGCGGCCGGCCGGGTTTGGGACCCGCGATCCCGGCCATACGGGGACCGAACAGCGTTCGGCCCCGCCACGGGGTCCGACCCGAGCGGGCCGGGAACCACGGCGCGCGCAGCGTCTGCCCGAGGAGCCCCGCCATGACCCGTACCGAAGCCACCCGCACCGAGGCCGTGGCACCGCAGGCCACCCCCGCGCACGCCACCCCGGCGGACGAGCGCATCCAGCGCATCCGGCGCCGGCTGGAGCGGCTGATCGGCATCGCGGCGACCGAGGGGAACTCCGTACGCCCGCTGCGCAACGGCGACGAGATCTTCACCGCGATGCTGGACGCCATCGGCTCCGCCCGCCACACGATCGACATGATGACCTTCGTCTACTGGAAGGGCGCCATCGCCCGCCGGTTCGCCGAGGCCCTGGCCGAGCGGGCCCGTGAGGGCGTGCGGGTGCGGCTGCTCCTGGACGGCTTCGGCAGCCGTCTGATCGAGCGGGACCTGCTGGACCGGATGGACGCGGCCGGGGTGGACATCGCCTGGTTCCGCAGACCCGTCTTCCTCTCCCCGCTCAAGCAGAACCACCGCTGCCACCGCAAGGTCCTGGTCATCGACGAACAGACCGCCTTCACCGGCGGCGTGGGCATAGCGGAGGAATGGTGCGGCGACGCCCGCGGCCCGCGCGAATGGCGCGACACCCACGCCGAGGTCCGCGGACCCGCCGTCGACGGGATCGCCGCGGCCTTCGCCCAGAACTGGGCCGAGTGCCATCCCGAGCTCTTCGACGCCCGCGACCGCTTCGTGTCCCACGAGCCCGCCGGCTCCGCCGTGGTCCAGGTGGTGCGCGGCTCGGCCGCCTTCGGCTGGCAGGACATGCAGACGCTGATGCGGGTGATCCTCGAATCGGCCGAGGAGCGCGTGCGCCTGGCGACCGCCTACTTCGCTCCCGACGACTTCTTCGTCGACCTGCTCACCGCCACGGCCCGCCGGGGCGTCACCGTCGAGATCCTGTTGCCCGGGCCGCACACCGACAAGCGGGTGTGCCAACTCGCGGGCCAGCACCACTACGAGGCGCTCACCGCCGCCGGCGTGCGCATCCACCAGTACCAGCCGACGATGATGCACGCCAAGGTCATCACCATGGACGGCGTGGTCTCCCTCATCGGCTCCTCGAACTTCAACCGCCGCTCCCTCGACCACGACGAGGAGGTCATGCTCGCCGTGATGGACCCGGACGTCACCCGGACCCTGGACGAGCACTACGACCAGGACCTGGAAGCCAGCACCCTGATCGGCGCGCAGCGCTGGAAGCGCCGCTCCCTCGTGCAGCGCGCCCGGGAGCTGTCGGTCCGCCCGCTGCGCCGCTTCCTGTGAGGCTCACCCCTTCCGGACGTCCCCCAGCCAGCGCGTCAGGGCGGCTTCCAGGCCGGCGGGCCCACCGGTGGCCGACGCCCACGCCACGAAGCCGTCGGGACGCACCAGCAAGCCGCGCACCCCGGCGCCGTCCGAACTGCCCCGGAGCAGCTCCAGGCGCCCGCCGTACGGCTCGGCCAGGGCTGCCAGCTCGTCGTCCCCGGTGAGGTCGACGAGCAGGGCCCGGCCCCCGTGGGTGTGGTCGGTCAGCCGGCTGCCGTCGTCCAGCCGGAGCCTCGGCATCAGCGCGCCGACCAGCGGATGGCCGTCCCCCAGGTCGTAGCGCTGCCCCAAGCCGGAGATCCGCCGCGCGTAGAGGGTCGCCCCGTCCCGGGTGCCGAGGAAGTCGGTGACCACGGCCCGGAGCGCACCGCTGTACGCATCGCCGCGCATCGCGGCCACCTGGGCACGCGTCCAGTCGAGCACCCCCGCGCCGACGGGGTGCCGTTCGCCGGTGTACGTGTCGAGCAGGCCCTCGGGCGCCCACCCCCGCACGGTGGCGCCGAGTTTCCAGCCCAGGTTGACGGCATCACCGAGCCCCAGGTTCAGGCCCTGGCCGCTGAAGGGCGAGTGCACGTGGGCGGCATCCCCGCAGAGCAGCACGCGACCACGCCGGTAGGCCGTCGCCTGCCGGGCGTGGTCCGTGAAGCGCGTGCCGCCCTCGGCGACCTCGCTCACCCGGACGTCGACGCCGCTGACGCGCCGCAGACTGGAGTCCATCTCGGCCGCGGTGACCGGCGCCTCCCGGTCCGCCGGGGGGCCGTCCAGCTCGACGGTGCGAATCCAGCCCGGCGTCGGCCCGTAGTGGTAGACGCCGGTGGGAGTGTGCTGCCAGCCCTGTCCCAGAAGCTCCGCCCCTTCCACGGTGCCGGTCGCCTGGCGGACGGTGATCAGCGGGTCCGTACCGGCGAACTCGAAGCCCGCCAGGCGCCGGACCAGGCTGCGGCCGCCGTCGCAGCCGACGAGCCACGCCACGCGCACGTCGCCGTTGCCGTCGGCGTCGCCGTGCAGGTGAACGGTGACGCCGTCCTCGTCCGCGTCGAATCCGCGCACCTCGACCCCGGTCCGTACCTCGACCCCCAGCTCCGCCGCGCGCTCACCGAGGATCCGCTCCACCTCGGCCTGCGGGACCGCGAGGAACCAGTGGGGGCCGCGGCCACGCAGGACGGGGTCCTGCTCGTCCACGGCGCCGGCCGGGACGTGGATCCCGCCGAAGTGCCCGGCGAAGGGCGCCCGCTCGCGGTCCCCCTGGAACGGCAGCCGCCCCCGCACCGCCTCCACCGCGGGGAGCAGACCACGCCGCTCGAAGGCCTCGGCGGAGGCGGTGTTGATCCCCGCCGCCCTGGGCGCGGTGTCGGGCTCCGTACGCCGTTCGACGACCACCACCCGGACCCCCGCCAACGCCAGTTCCGTGGCGAGCATCAAGCCGACCGGCCCGGCGCCCGCCACGAGCACGTCGTGGTCCGGTGTCGCCGACATCCCGAGAGTGCTCACGGGCACCGCCCTTAAGATAGAGAGTTGTATCTTGCGATCCTCAGGGTAGGGCGCCGGGATAAGATAGGCAAATCTATCCAACGGAGGTGTGCGGATGCCCGAGCGACGCCGCGGAGCGGCACTGGAGAAGGCGCTCCTCGATGCGGCCTGGGAAGAACTCACGGCCAACGGCTACGCGAGGTTCACCATGGACGCCGTCGTCCAGCGCGCCGGCACCAGCCCTCCCGTGCTCTACCGCCGCTGGTCCGACCGCGACGCGCTCGTACGGGCGGCCATCACGCACGTCCTGGAGCAGTCCCGGGTCGAGGTCCCCGACACCGGGAGCCTGCGCGAGGACGTCCTCACCCTCCTGCGGACGATCAACGCCACCCGCGTCCAGCTCGTCACCGCCATGAGCGCGCACCTGGCCGGCTACCACCAGGCGACGGGCACCAGCCCCGGCGACCTTCTCGCCACCGGACGCGAGAACGCCGCCGACGCCATCTTCGACCGCGCCGTCGACCGCGGCGAGATCGCGCCGGAGCGCCTCAGCGAACGCGTCAAGTCCCTCCCCTTCGACCTGCTGCGCCACGAGATCCTCGTGACCCGCGCCCCCGCGCCCGACCACGTGCTCGAAGAGATCGTCGACACGATCTTCCTCCCCCTCGTGCGCTGACCACGACGGCGCGGCGCGGGGTGGGCGTTCGGTTGGGTACCCGCCAGTAGCTTCTCAACGGGGCCTGGTTACAGTGGTCTTGACTGTCCGTCGGCGACGTTCGCAGCCGGCGGGAGAGCGTGCGCGCGGCGGTGCGCCGTCGCGCGCGGGAACGAAGGAAATCATGGGTTCGATACACAAGCGCATCGGCGCGGTCCTCGGTTCGGCCGCCCTGTTCGTCGGGGTGGGGCTCACGGCCGGGGCCGGAACCGCCAGTGCCGACGAGACGGGCGACCTCGCGTCCGACGTCGACACCTCGGTGTCCACGACCGGGGTCTCGGGGCTCACCGCGATGTCGGCCGACGGGTCGTACACGATCAACGTCATGAGCCCCCGGGACGGCCACGAGATGGGCTTCGTCCGGTGGAACGCCGACCCGCAGCCCGCGCCCGGCATCCCGGGCGACTCCCTGATCGCCAAGGACATCAGCCCCGACGGCTGGGCGGTCGAGGCCGAGCTGAGCAACGGCCGCATCGCCTCCACGCGCGGCCACAAGGCGATCTACCTGAAGGTCGTTTCCGGCAACCTGCCCGAGGGGCACGCGTACAAGCTGCGTGGGTGCGTCGTGAAGGGCAGCGAGCGCCAGTGCACCCCGTGGCACGCGGTGCACGCCTGATCGGCTGAACGGCCGGGCCCCCAGCGGCCCGGCCGAAGCCCGTGCCCCGGGCAGGGCGCGCAGCCGTAAGCCCGGCCGCCGGGGCGGCCGGGCTGCGGATCCGCCAGTTCCGCGGCGGGCTGCGCCATGCTCGACCGGTGCGACCAATGAGCCCGGGATTCCCTCTCATTGGCTGGCAGTCCGCACCCAGGGGGAGTAATGAATCATCGCTCAGGCCGTGTGATCGGTATGACCGTCGCCGCGTTGGTCGGCCTGGTCGGGTGTGGCGGCGGCAGGCCCCTCGACGGCTCCGCGCCCGGGTCCAGCCCGTCTGCCGTACCTGCCTACGTGGCCGCCTACCGAGCCGGATACACCGAGGGCAAGGCCGTCTACGACTCCTCGGGCAAGGGAGCGGCCGTGCGCGAGACCGTATGGGGCGGCTGTACGCGCCGGGCCCTCCAGGCCGGCAGTGCCGCCGAGACGGATCGTGGCGCCTGGGTGCGAGGCTGCCTCAACGGCGTCGCCCATGCCCCCGAGCAGTTGCCCACCGGCCCCGTGACCAAACGGACCACGGATGCGGACATGCTGGAGCGGTTCCGCGCCCGGGCCCGCACCGAGGGCCAGGAGCGGCAAGCCGACCACGTCCGCGTGCTGACCGTAGTCCAACTGACCGAACGGGACTATGACGTCGAGTTGAGCACGGACTACCCGGCAGGGCCCGGGAAGCCTGGATCCGAATCTCTCGCCCGGAGTTTCGTCGAGTGGTGGGACGGCGATCACGGCCGGGGCGGTACCGCCAGGAACGTGCTGGTCCTCGGGGCGGACGGAAAGAGGCTGACCGCACAGCGCATCTGAGGCGCGCCGACGGCGTCTGATCCCGGGCCACCGTTCCCGGGGTTCAGGCGACCGGGAGGGTGCCCGCCCAGACGGGGGGTGTGCGCCGCGCCCAGGGAGCGGCCCTCTCCAGTTGCCCGGCGAGGCGGAACAGAACGTCCTCGCGCCCGTACCCGGCGGCGAACTGGACGCCGATCGGCATGCCGGTGGCCGGATCGGCCGCCAGCGGCACCGACATGGCGGGAGTGCCGGCGACGTTGAAGGCCGCGGTGAACGGCGACCTGTGGAACAGGTGCTCCAGCCAGCCCCGGCCGTCCGCCCCCTCCGCGCCGTGGTGGTAGGTGCCTATGGCCGGGGGAAGTTCGGGAAGGGCGGGCGTCAGCAGTACGTCGTGACGGTCGAAGTGCGCGCCGATCGCGCGGGCGACCCGGTTGCGCACGTCGAGGGCCCGCACGAACTCCGCACCGCTCACCCCGCGGCCCCAGGCGTAGCTCGCCAGCATCTCGGGCTCGACGGTCGTCTCGTCCACGGGGCGGCCGTACGCCTCGGCGAAGCCGTCGATCCAGGTCACCAGGTTCGCCGTCCACAGCCGGGCGTTGGCGAGGACGAATTCCTCCCAGCTCACCCCGAGGTCCACGCCGGTGGGTTCGACCCGGTGGCCGAGCGACTCCAGCAGGCGGGCGGCGGCCAGGGTGGCCTCGTGAACGGCCGGTTCCACGGCGCGTCCGTTCCAGGGGGTGGTGAGCAGTCCGACGTGCAGCCGCCCCGGGTCGCGGGTGCTCTCCTCGGCGTACGGGCGCCGGGGAGGCGCCGCGAAGTAGGGATCGCCGCTTTCGGGGCCGTGGATCAGGTCGAGGAGCGTCGCGCTGTCGCGCACGGTCCGGCTGAGGGCGCCGTGCACGGCCAGGCCGTTGAAGACCTCGTCGGCGTCCGGACCCATGGAGACGCGGCCGCGGGTGGGTTTGAGCCCGAACAGCCCCGTACTGGCGGCGGGGACGCGGATCGAGCCGGCCGCGTCGGTGGCGTGCGCGAGGGGGGTGATGCCGGCGGCGACGGCCGCGGCCGAACCGCCGCTGGAACCCCCCGGCGTCCTGCCGAGGTCCCAGGGGTTGCGGGTCGCTCCGCCCAGGACCGGCTCCGTGGTGGTGCTGTAGGCGAATTCGGGGGACGCCGTACGGCCCAGCGTCACCAGGCCGGCCCGCCTGAACCGCCGCATGAGGAAGGAGTCCGCCGCCGCCACGTTGCCGGCGGCGAGGCGGCTGCCCAGTTCGACGCGCTTGCCCTTCATGGCCACCGCCAGGTCCTTGATGAGGAACGGGACACCGGCGAGCGGCGTGCTGCCGGGGCGCGGAGCGTCCTCGGCCGGCCAGTCCTCCACGACCGCGTTGATACGGGGATTGACGGCGGCCACCGCCTCCCGGGCCGAGGAGGCGAGTTCCGCGGCGGTGACGTCTCCTCGTGCGACGAGCCGTGCCAGCCCCACGGCGTCGTACCGGGTGTATTCGTGCAGCTTCAAGATGTCCAGCCTCGCGATGATCCGATCGGTCCCGTGTGATACCGATCGGTATCGTCCGGGGGTGGTCGGTAACGTAGCATGAGCGGAGAGAGGCCGGCGACGGCGAGCGAAGTGAGGCGGAGATGGCGAGCAGCACCCCACGGCCCGGCCGGGACACGAGAGTGGCCCGCCTGCCCCCGCGCGAACGCATCCTCGACGCCGCCGAGGAGCTCTTCCTGCGCGAGGGCGTCAGGGCCGTCGGGGTCCAGGCCATCGCCGAGCGGGCGAAGACCACGAAGATGGCCCTGTACCGGCACTTCGTGACCAAAGACGCCCTGATCGAGGAGTGGCTGCGCATCGTCGCGGTGGGGTACTCGACCGCCTTCGACCGGACCGAGGCCGAGCACCCCGGCGACGGCCGGGGCCAGGTCCTCGCCGTGACGCGGTTCATCGCCGACGGGTTGCCGGACATCGCGCGGCGGGGCTGCCCCTTCGTCAACTCCATCGCCGGGCTGCCCGACCGGGGACACCCGGCCCGCCGGCTGATCGAGGACCACAAGGCCACCCAGCGGCGCAGGCTCACGGGCATGTGCGAGAGTGCCGGCGTGCGCTCTCCCGACGAGGCCGCCGCGGAGATCACCTTCCTCTTGGAAGGTGCTCAGATCAGCGCCCAGAACGGCAGCGTCGACCGGGTGGGGGAGCGGCTCCTCGCCGCGGTCGAGGGCGTCCTGGACCGGGGCGGGGCGGCCGGCGGGGGCTGAGCCGCCGCCCGGCGCCGGGGGTCCACCTCGAAGGGATCACCCCGGCGGGCTGGAATCCCGGCCCGAGGGGGCGCATGAAGCCGGAGTTGTGAAGCATGTGCGTGAGATGGAATGCGTCATCTACGACAAGGGATCGGGCCGCTCGGAGTACGTGGAGTGCGAGCTGCCCGACGAGGAGTGCCAGCGGGTCCTGAAGCGGCTGCGCGGGGTGGGCGACGGCGAGTTCGCCTGGGTGCGCCTGGCGGACCCCTCCGAGGACGAGCTGCTCCAGCTGGCCGAGGAACTGGGCCTGCACCCGTTGGCCGTCGAGGACGCGGTCCACGCCCAGCAGCGCCCGAAGCGGGAGCGGTTCGGTGACGTGCTGGCCATCGCGCTGAAGACCCTCTGGTACGTGGAGGAGGAGACGGCGGTGGAGACCGGCGAGATCATGCTCTTCGTCGGGCCCCGCGCCGTACTGACCGTGCGCCACGGAGCGGTCGACCCGTGCGCCGAGGCCGCCCGCCGGCTCGACTCCGACCCGGACATGCTGCGCTTCGGCCCGTGGGCCGTCCTGCACGCCGTGCTGGACGTCGCCGTCGACGCCTACAGCGACGCGGCCCGCAGGGTGCGCGCCGCACTCAACCGGCTGGAAGACCAGGTCTTCTCGACCTCGCGCGTCGATCACACCCAGGGCATCTACTCCCTCAAGCGGGAAGTGCGCGAGTTCCGTGACGCGGTGCAGCCGCTCGTCCCGGTGGCGCAAGGGCTCCTGAGCGGCCCGGGCGCGGCGGACCTCGACCCGAAGATCGCCCCGTACCTCCGCGACGTGACCGACCACCTCCACCGTACGGACATCGAGGTGCGCACCCTGGACGAGCTGCTGGACTCCGTCCTCAGCGCCCAGCAGGCCCGGGTGGGCACCTGGCAGAACGACGACATGCGGCGCATCTCGGCCTGGGCCGCGATCTTCGCGATCCCCACGATGGTCGCCGGCGTCTACGGCATGAACTTCGAGCACATGCCGGAACTCCGCTGGGCCTACGGCTACCCGCTCGCCGTAGCCCTCATGGCCCTGGCATCAGGACTCCTCCACCGGGTCTTCCGCCGCAACGGCTGGCTGTAGCGGCCGAGCCGGTGGCCGTCCGAGGCCGCGGCATCACCCCGCAGTCGGCGCACGGAAGACGCAGGTGCGGTAGGAATCGGATGTTTCGGGGGATAAGGGGTATTCGACGATCCAGGCCGTAGCGCCGACCTGGTGGCGGGTGAGGCCGGTTCTCAGGGCGACGGCACCCGCCCCGCCCTCGACCAGCGGAAAGGACATCATGGCTGCGAAGAAGGTGGCAGAGGCGAAGCCCGCGAAGGCAGCGAAGCCCGCGAAGCCCGCGAAGCCCGCGAAGGCGGCCACGAGCCGGAAGGCGGCCCGCGCGCGCCGCGACCCCGGCGTGGTCCCGGGAGCCCCGGCTCCCGAGCCGCCCGCACTCGCCGAGCCGGAACGGCCGAGGGAACCCCTGCCGCCCAAGGCCGACCAGCGCAGTCCTGACACGCTGAGCCCCACGGGGCAGCCGACCGGGGCGCCGACGGCCGCAATGGCCCAAGGGGGCGCGTACCTGACGACGGCGCAGGGCACCCGGCTGTCCGACAGCGACCACTCCCTCAAAGCCGGCGCACGCGGGCCCGTCCTCCTCCAGGACCACCACCTGCGGGAGAAGATCACCCACTTCGACCACGAGCGGATCCCCGAGCGCGTCGTCCACGCACGAGGGGCCGCCGCCCACGGAGTCTTCACCGGATACGGAACGGCGGCGAAGGTCACCAAGGCCGCCTTCCTCGCGAAGGGCGTCGAGACGCCGGTCTTCGTACGCTTCTCCACCGTCCTCGGCTCACGGGGCTCGGCCGACTCCGTGCGCGACACCCGGGGCTTCGCGACGAAGTTCTACACCGGGGAGGGCACCTTCGACCTCGTCGGGAACAACATCCCGGTCTTCTTCATCCAGGACGCGATCAAGTTCCCCGACGTCATCCACGCCGCGAAGCCGCACCCCGACCGGGAGATCCCGCAGGCGCAGAGCGCCCACGACACGTTCTGGGACTTCGTCTCGCTGCACACCGAGGCCACCCACCACACCCTGTGGAACATGTCCGACCGGGGCATCCCCCGCTCCTACCGCATGATGGAGGGCTTCGGCGTCCACACCTTCCGCCTGGTGAACGCCAAGGGCGCCACCACCCTCGTGAAGTTCCACTGGAAGCCCAAGCTCGGCGTGCACTCCCTGGTGTGGGAGGAAGCCCAGATCACGGCCGGCATGGACCCGGACTTCCACCGCCGAGACCTCGCCGACGCGATCGAGGCGGGCGCGTACCCGCAGTGGGAACTGGGAATCCAGGCCTTCCCCGATACCCCGGACCAGATGTTCGAAGGAATCGACCTGCTGGACCCGACGAAGTTCGTCCCCGAGGAGCTGGCCCCGGTGCGGCCGATCGGCCTGATGACTTTGAACGCCAACCCGCAGAACTACTTCGCCGAGACCGAGCAGGTCGCCTTCCATCCCGGACACCTGGTACCCGGCATCGACGTCACCGACGACCCGCTCCTGGCCGGACGTCTCTTCTCCTACTTGGACACCCAGATCAGCCGGCTCGGCGGCCCGAACTTCGGCCAGATCCCGGTGAACCGGCCCCACGCGCCCGTCAACGACATGCTCCGCGACGGCATGCACCAGAGCGCCGTCCACTCCGGCGTCGCGCCGTACCGTCCGAACGGTCTGGACGGCGGCTGCCCGTTCCTCGCCGGTGCGGACACGGCGGCCTTCATCGAGGTGCCGGCCGAACTGCCGCCCGCCCGCAAAGAGCGCGCGGCTGCCGAGTCCTTCGACGACCACTTCAGCCAGCCCCGCCAGTTCTGGCTCAGCATGACGGCGGTGGAACGCGAACACATCGTCGCCGCCTACACCTTCGAACTGTCCAAATGCTACGAGCAAGCGGTGAAGCGACGCGCACTCACCGTGCTCGCCAACATCGACGCCGAACTCTGCGCCCAAGTGGCCTCGGGCCTGGGGCTGCCCGCCCCGGCCGCCACGGAGCCGCTCCCGAAAGCCGAGCCCAGCCCCGCGCTGTCGCAGCTCGGCCAGGAGTGGCCGTTGGACGGGCGGGTCGTCGGCATCGTCGCCGGCCCGGACAGCGCCGTGAAGGACATCGCCGCGGCACGGCAGGCGGTCCTCGACGCCGGCATGCTCCCCCTGGTGATCGCCCCGGTCGGTGGCACCCTGGGCAAGGGCAAGAACACCGTCACCGTCCAGCGGACGTTCGCCACCGCCCGCTCCACCGAGTTCGACGCCCTGCTCATCGCCGGAGTACCCGGCCCCGCCGCGCGGTCCACGGGCAGCGACCCCCGGATCCTCCTCCTGGTGTCCGAGACGTTCCGGCACGCGAAGGCCATCGGCGGCTTCGCCGGAGCGGAGACCGTCCTGGCCGAAGCGGGCGTTCCGGCCGACGCCCCCGGCATCGTCGGGGGAACGGACGCGGCGTCCACCCTGGAGGGCCTGGCGGCGCTGCTCGCCGAGCACCGGGTCTGGGACCGCTTCCCGACCACCACCAAGTGATCCAACGGCCCGCGGAGAAAAGGAGCAGAAAATGAACGAGAAGGAACACCGCAAGCCCACCCCGCCCTCCGAGGCGCCCGGTGAGAGCGGAGACCGCGCGGCCCGGCGAGAGGCGGACGACGCGGTCATCCCCGCGTCTGACGATGACGGGGCCGCCGACGCGCCGAGCCCCGACACCGATGCCCGGCGCCGCACGGCCAAGCGCGACGCGCGCAACGCGAAGCGGTCCGAGTAGACGCCGACGATCGAGCCGGGGGACGGCTCCGGTCCCGCGACCGGCGTCCGCGCGCCGGACCGGAGCCGTATGGGCCCTGGCCCGTACCAAAGAGAAGGGCCCTCCAGAGGATGAACCAACGCGACGATGACCGAGCCCCCGACCTGGTGGACGGGCGCCCGAGCGGGGTGAACGACGCGACCGTGGAGGCTCTGGGGGCGCTGTCCAAGGCGCTGGAGACCACGGAGCGGGCTCGTGGCCACCTCTACGACTTCCACCAGCTCACCGGAACAGCCGACTTCGAACTCGACGACGCGGTCCGCCTGCTGCGCCGCGCGGGCCACCACCGCCAGGCGGAAGCCGTCGAGCGCGAGATCCTCGGACGCAACGTCATTCCCGGACACTGGACCTTCCAGATCATCGAGGCCTACAACGCGACGTACCACCGCCCGTTCGTCGCTCTGGAACAGCAGATCGTCCGGGACCTCGCGGATGGGCGGGACCATCTCTACGAAGCCCAGTTGAAGGCGTCCCGCCGCACGGCGGGCCACCCGGCCCACACTCCGGGACCGGAAGACGCCTGAACCAGCCCCCGTTCCGCCCCACTCGGGGGGTTACGGGCCGACTCCGAGTCAGTGCCACGGCAGCGTGGGCGTGCCGTCGGAGTCCAGCCCGTACCGCCACTTGGCCGCGATCGCGGGCATGGTCTCACCTGCCGCCCGCCGGGCCGGGCGCGTTCGGCCCGGGCAAGAGCGCCCACGCGGACGCGGGCGGCCCCCCAGGGGGGCCGCCCGCGTCCGGCTGAGGCCGGGTCGTCGCTCAGGCGTGGCGGTGATGGCGCCTGTTGCCGGTGACCAGTCGGTAGACGGCGAGGAGAATGACGGAGCCGGCGATGGCGGCGATCCAGGTGGAGAGGTCGAAGAAGCCGTCGATGGAGTCGACGCCGAAGAAGACCTTGCCGAGCCAGCCGCCGAGCAGGCCGCCCGCGATGCCGATCAGCATCGTGATGATGACGCCGCCCGGGTCCCTGCCCGGCATGAGTGCCTTGGCGATGAAGCCCGCGAGCAGTCCGATCAAGATCCAGGCAATGATGCCCATGCGCTTCTCCTACCTCGATGAGTGAAGTCCGTGTCAACGCTCGTCTTCACCGTCTCAAGGATTCCAAACGCCTCCGTTTCTTGATCATCGCCAGCTGCCCGGGCGGCGGCAGCCGTTGGCGCCGATCCAGCGGGGGCCCGCGGTGACATCGGGTCAGCGCGGCCAGGCACCCGGCTCGTGTCGGCCCCGTCAGCGGAACGCGGCGACGTGGTCGGTGGCCCAGTCCGCGAAGGAGCGAGGAGCGCGGCCGAGGACGCGCCGCACGTCCTCGCTGACGCGCAGCTCGGCCGGGTTCGGCGAGCCGAGGATGTCCAGGGTGTCATCGGCGAGCTCCGCCGGCATGCTCCGGGCCATGGCCGCCTTGGCCTCCTCGCGGGTGAGCTCGTGAAACCGCACCGGCGAGCCCAGGGCGGCGGCGATGGCCTCGGTCTGCTCGCGCGGCGTGATCACCTGAGGTCCGGTCAGTTCGTAGACCCCTCCCGTATGGCGGTCGTCCAGCAGGCAGGCGGCCGCGACTTCGGCGATGTCCGCCGGGTCGATGATCGGCACCCCCACGTCGCCGAACGGGGCGGCGACGACCCGGTGCGCGCGGACGGATTCGGCCCACCACAAGGCGTTGGAGGCGAAGCCGCCCGGCCGCAGGACGGCCCAGTCCAGACCGGACTTCCGCAGCTCGTCCTCCAGCTCGCGCATCCTGATCCGCGTCGTGCCGAAGGGCCTGGTCGCCACACCGAGCGAGGAGAGCAGGACGACCCGGCGCACCCCGCTGGCCGCGGCCAGCCCGATGATGTCGGCCGGCCTGGCCCCCTCGGCGTGCAGGTCGCCCGAGAGCAGCAGGAACAACGCGGTGGCCCCGGCCAGCGCGGGTTCGAGAGCGGCCGGCTCGGCCAGGTCGACGGTCAGGTGGCGTACGCCGTCGGGCGCCGCCGCGGCGTGCCGCGACACGGTCGTCACTTGCCGGCCCGCCCGGGCCAGCGCCCGCGTCAACGGCCGGCCGATGTTCCCGGTGGCCCCGGTTACGACGATCATGATCAGCTCCTTGTTCGACGTCCTTCGTGGCACCGACGCTATGAGCCGGACTAACTCTTGGTAAGGACATACCTTTGGGTAAGCTCCTCACATGACGGAAGGCGCGCAGCTCACACAGGCCGGGAACAGGGCGTCGTATGAGGTGTTTCACACCGACTGCCCCGCCCGGGACGTGGTCGACCACGTCACCAGCCGGTGGGGCGTCTGGGTGCTGATCGCCCTTCGGAGCGACGACCTCCGGTTCTACGAACTGCGCGAGAGCATCAAGGGGATCAGCGAGAAGATGCTCGCCCAGACGCTGCGCGCACTGGTCCAGGACGGCCTGGTCTGGAGGCAGGTCGAGCCGACGACACCGCCCCAGGTCACCTACGGGCTGACCGAGTTCGGCCAGGACGTCGGCGAGCCGCTGACGGACCTGTTCGACCGGATCACGAAGCGGCTGCCACCGCGCCCCACGCGGTAGCGGGTGAAAGGGCCGGGCGGTCAAAGGGCCGGGCGGCCACGCCCCGTGGTGCCCGGTGAGGGCGGTCAACCCCGCCCGCGGGACACCGCGCTACGGGCCTGCGACGCGCCCCGCGCCCTCCGGCCCGGCATCGAGGGCGGCCAGGACCCGGTCAGGGGTCAGCGGCAGTTCCCGCAGCCGCCGGCCGGTGGCGTGGCAGACGGCGTTGCCGATCGCCGCGGCCGCGCCGACGATGCCGATCTCCCCGATGCCCTTGCTGCCCATCGGGTTGAGGTGCTTGTCGTGCTCGTCGATCCAGTGGGCCTCGATGGCGGGGACGTCGGCGTTCGTCGGCACGTGGTACGCGGCCAGGTCCCGCTCCACGAAGTCGCCGAACGCCGGGTCGAGCCCGCTGTGCTCCGTCAGCGCCATGCCCAGCCCCATCACCATCCCCCCGACGAGCTGGGAGCGGGCCGTGCGCGGGTTGAGGATGCGGCCGGCGGCGAAGACGCCGAGCAGCCGGCGGACGCGTACCTCGCCCGTGACGGTGTCGGCCTGGACCTCGGCGAAGTGCGCCCCGAACGCGTGGCGCGCGTACGGGGACTTCTGCTTCGCCGACTGGGTGGTGTCGGCGGACGCGGAGAGCCCGGCGGCGGGCAGCGGCCCCTGGTGCCGGGCCAGCCGGTCGGTCAGCGCGGTGCAGGCGTCGTGCACCGCCCAGCCCCAGGACGCCGTTCCGGTGGAGCCCCCGGCGACGGGGCCGGGCGGCAGCGCGCTGTTGCCGATGGCCAGCGAGACGGCGTCGAGCGGGACGCGGAGGGCGTCGGCGGCGATCTGGGCCATGACCGTCCGGGCGCCGGTGCCGATGTCGGTGGCGTTGACCTCGACCAGGTAGCTCCCGTCGGGTCGGGCGTGGGCCCGGGCGCCCGAAGGGGCGATGTACACGGGGTAGGTGGCGGCGGCCACACCGGCCCCGATGAGGAGCGGCCCCTCGCGGCGCGGCGGCCGCCGGCCGGCCCAGCCGAACCGGCGCGCGCCGTCGCGCAGGCACTCCACGAGGTGGCGGCTGCTGAACGGGCGGCCGCTGTCGGGCTCGGTGGCCGCGTCGTTGCGCACGCGCAGCTCGACGGGGTCCATGCCGAGGGCGTCGGCGAGCTCGTCCATGGCCGACTCCAGGGCGTACATGCCGGGGGCTTCGCCGGGGGCGCGCATCCAGGAGGGCGTGGGAACGTCGAGCGCGGTGACGCGGTGGGTGGTGCGGCTGTCCTGAACGGCATGCATCACCCGGGCCGGTACGGCGGCCTGTTCGACGAACTCGCGGACCCGCGAGGTGTGCGTGGTGACCTCGTGGGTGAGGGAGGTGAGGGCGCCGTCGGGCCGGGCGCCCAGCCGGAGGTGGTGCAGGGTGGGCGCGCGGTGCCCGACGGTGGCGGCCATGTGCCGGCGGGGCAGGGACAGTGTGACGGGGCGTCCGCAGTGCCGGGCGGCCATCACGGCGAGGACGACGTGGGGGCGCGGTGTGCCCTTGGAGCCGAAGCCGCCGCCGACGTGCTCGGCCAGGACGGTGATCTGGTCCTCCCGCAGCCGGAACAGCCCGGCCAGGACGCCGCGCACCACCGTGGTGCCCTGGCAGGAGTCGTGCACCGTGAGGTGGCCGCGTTCCGAGTCCCAGTCGGCGGTGGCCGCGTGCGGCTCCATGGCGTGGTTGTGCAGCGGCGGAACCGAGTAGCGGACGTCGACGCGTACGGGCGACTCGGCGAACGCCCCGTCGGGGTCGCCGTGTTCGCGGTGCGCCGGATAGCCGCCGTTGGCCACCTCGGGGGTGTACAGGCCCGGATGCCCCGCGCGCAGGGTGACGTCGTGCGGCTCCGTCTCGTAGGTGACCCGTACGGCCGTGGCGGCGGCCCGCGCCTCTTCGAGGGTGTCGGCGACGGCCAGCGCCACGTACCAGCCCCGGTGCGGCACCCGCAGGTCCTGGAGGAGCTGCAGGGTGGGGTCGTCGGAGGGACCCAGGCGGGGGGCGTCGTAGGGGGTGAGGACGGCCAGTACGCCGGGCAGGGCCAGGGCGTCGGCGGTGTCGACGGCGGTGATCCGCCCGCGCGGGACGGTCGCGGGAACCGGCCAGGCGTAGGCCCGCAGGGGCAGGTGCCGTTCGGCCGCGTAGCGGGCGGCGCCGGTCACCTTCTCCCGGCCTTCGCGCCGCGGGACGGAGGCGCCGAGAGCGGCGGCCGTGGCGGATTCGAGGGTGGCGGCGGTCGGGCTCATCGTGGTCCTGTTCCTGGTCGGTGGCACCGTTACGGCGTGGCGGGGGAACCGGGGTGCGTGCCGGTCAGCTCGGCGATGGCGTCGCAGGCGAGGTGGCGGGCGAGCGGGAGCTTGTACGCGTTGTCGCGCAGCGGCCTCGCCCGCGCGAGTTCGGCGTCGACGGCCGCGCGGACGGCGCCCGGGTGCGGTACGGCGCCGGTCAACCGGGCCTCGGCGGTGGCCGCGCGCCAGGGCCGGTGGGCGAGGCCGCCGAAGGCGAGGGCGATCCGGCGCACGCGGCCGTCGTCGGGGTCGAGGTCGAGGACGACGGCGACCGAAGCGAGGGCGAAGGCGTACGAGGCGCGTTCGCGGGCCTTGCGGTAGAGGGAGACGGCGCCCGGCGCGGGGGCGGGCAGGAGCACCGCCGTGATGATCTCCCCGGGGCGGATGACGGTGTCGTGCTCGGGCCGGTCCCCCGGCAGCCGGTGGAACTCGGCGGCCGCGACGCTACGGGTGGTGCCCGCCCCGCCGTACAGCTCGACTTCGGCGTCCAGCGCGGCGAGGGCGACGGCCATGTCGGAGGGGTGGGTGGCGATGCAGTGCTCGGAGTGCCCGAGTACGGCGTGGTCGCGGTGGAGGCCGTCGCGGGCCCCGCAGCCGCTGCCGGGTTCGCGCTTGTTGCAGGGTTTGGACAGGTCCTGGAAATAGCCGCAGCGGGTGCGCTGGAGCAGGTTGCCCCCGGTGGTGGCGACGTTGCGCAGCTGGCCGGAGGCGCCGGAGAGCAGCGCCCGGCTGAGGAGCGGGTAGCGGGTGCGCACCAGCGGATCGGCGGCCAGGTCGCTGCCCCGGACCGTGGCGCCGACGCGCAGACCGCCGTCGGGGAGCTCGCGGATCTCCGCCAACGGGAGGCGGGAGACGTCGATCAGGGCGCCGGGTGTCTCGACGCCCAGCTTCATCAGGTCCACGAGGTTGGTGCCGCCGCCGAGATAGCGGGAGCCGGGGTGGGCGGCGTAGGCGTCGGCCGCCTCCTGGAGGCTCGTGGCGCGTACGTAGGCGAAGGGCCTCACGGGGTCACCTCCGTACCGGTCGCGGTGGCCGAGGTGTCGGCTCCCGCGTCGGCGACGGCTCGTACGATTGCGGGGTAGGCGCCGCAGCGGCAGAGGTTCCCGCTGAGCCGTTCCCTGACCTCCTCGGCGGTCAGCACGGCGGGGCCGGGCACCGCCAGGGCCGCGGCGGCGGTGACGTGAGAGGGGTGGCCGGCGGCGGCTTCGCGGAGCGCGCCGACCGCGGAGCAGAGCTGGCCGGGCGTGCAGTAGCCGCACTGGAAGGCGTCGTGCTCCATGAAGGCGCGCTGGAGCGGGTGGAGGGCGTCGTCGGGGCCGGCCAGGCCCTCGACGGTGGTGATCTCGCAGCCGTGGAGGGCCACGGCGAGGAGCAGGCAGCTGTTGGCGCGCCGGCCCTCCACCAGGACGGTGCAGGCACCGCACTGCCCGTGGTCGCACCCCTTCTTGGCGCCGGTCAGGTCCAGGTGCTCGCGCAGGGTGTCGAGGAGCGTGACCCGGTGGTCCAGGTCGAGTTCGTGGTGGACACCGTTGACGCGCAGGGCCACGCGGGAGCGGACGGCCGTGGCGGGCGCGTCGTCCGGAGTGCGCGGCGCCGGGCCGGGAGCGCCGTCGGGTACGGGAGCGCCGTCGGGTACGGGCCCGTGGGCGGGCGGGTCGGTTGCGTGGGGCACCACGAGCTCCCTTGAGGTCCGTTCGGGGATTTCGGGGATGGAGAATCCCTTCGACTGCCCAGCGTGGCCCCTCGTGGGCCCGAGCGCGCCGCACGCCCCCGCCGTCCTCCCCCGAACGGCCCACGGCCGGCCCGGAGGAGGCCGCCGCGGGCGCGGGCGCCGTGTTCCAGGGCCGCACGCTGATCCCGTCAGGGCCGCAAACCGGCTCGCCTGAGCGTGATCTGGGACAGGGCGGCAACGACGTGCCGGTCGCCGCGGCGCCAGGCGTCCGCGAGGCCGCCCTCAGGGGCGGGGACCGTGGAGAGGTCGCCCGGCGGTCCGGTGAGGGCGCGCAGGGCGAGCAGGTCGGCGCCTCCAGGTGCGTCGAGAAGGCGTCGGATGGTGGCGCTGCGACGGATCCAGCGCAGGCGCAGGGGGAGCCACAGCAGGAGTACGAAGGCCACGGGGACGACGATGAGGGCGAGGGTGGCCAGGGTGGCCAACTGGCTGACGGCGTCCTGAAGCGACTGGCCGGCGTCGGCGATCCCGGTGCCTGCGTCGGCAGCGGACTGGAACGGCTTCTCCAGCAGGTCGCCGACGAGCGGCACCTTCGAGGCCGTGGCACCGGCGTCATCGAGGGCGGTGGCGAGGCCCTCGCCGGAGCTCTCCACCTTGCGTCCCGGCTCGGCCAGCATCATGATCGCGCCGTGGACGGCCAGGGCGAACCTGACCGCGGCGGCGATCAGGACCACGGCGATCAGGTCCGCGAGGACCTGGCGGGTCCGCCGTGCTGGGGTCTGGGCGTAGAGAAGCATCGGCCGCTCCCATTCCGGTCATGGCGTCGAGGAGCACCGGCCCCCGCCCCGATCTGCCCACCACGCCCGTCACCGCCTCCGCACACCGTGACCCGGGAAGCCGCCGGAGCGGCTCATTACGCCGATGCGCGGCATGTCGGCGACGGCCCAGGTCGCGGCCGGCGCCGGAGTCACGGCTGGAGTCACAGCCGAGAGGAGTCCCGCAGGACTGCGCGCCGGGGGGCGCTCGAAGTCGTCTCTCCGCCGTACTTCACGCCCGGCCGAATGCTCCCGGACCTCGGACCCGCATCATCGTTTCTTCCCTTTCGCCCCTGTGACCTGCACGGAAAGGGCGCCGGGGTCGAAAGGGTGACGTGGTGTGGATTCGCTGGCAGCGGGATCAGAGCCTCGCGATCATGGGTCCGCATTCGCCCCGAAAGCGGCGGCCTCACGGGTGGCGCAGCCCGGCCGCACCACGAAACGGAGGAGCTGGATTCATGTCCATGCCTGTTGTGAGCATCTGGGACAACGCCATGCCGGGTGCTCAGCCCGCGCACCCGAAGACCTCCGCGTGGGACGCCACGTGGCCCCTCCAAGGGGGGACCGCCTGGGTGTTCTACAGCACGCAGGGCCAGGGCCGGGTCAGGAAGCCGGTGATCCTCTCCGACGGCTTCTCCGCCGGGAAGAGCGACCCCGACGCGCTGTGGAACGCCCTGGAGAACGGCGAGTACCCCTTCGTCACCAAGCTGCGCGAGGCCGGCTTCGACCTGGTCCTCCTCGGCTTCGACGAGCGTTCCGCGTCCATCCTCGACAACGCCGCCGTGGCGATCGAGTGCATCGAGAAGGCGATCGACGACCGCGAAGGGACCGCCAAGCTGACGGTCGGCGGCTTCAGCATGGGCGGGCTGGTCACGCGCTACGCGCTCGCGAAGATGCAGCACGACGGTGACGACCCCGAGACCTCGACCTACCTCTCCTACGACACCCCGCACCGCGGCGCCTGGCTGCCCATCGCGGTACAGGCGTTCGCGCACTGGGTGAAGGACAACTGGGGCTCGATCCCGGGGTTCGGCGAACTCCTCGGCAGCTTCTCCGTGCTGGTCAACAGCCCGGCCGCACGAGAACTGCTGCGCTGGCACATCGGAACCGTCGAGGCCGAGGCCCGCGAGGACCAGGCCCGCATCGACTTCCTCGCCGAACTCGAACGGGTCGGAAGCTGGCCCGAGGGCGTACGCCTGCTCGGTGTCGGAAACGGGACGGGCACCGGCGCCGGAAACAACATCCCGGCCGGCGTGACGGCGATGCGCACCACCGGTCAGGAGCTGACCGGCACCTATCTGGACACCCAGAACACGGGCCAACCGGTCGTCGCCGTCCTGAAGAAGACCGGAGACACCGAGATCCGGATCACCACCAGCGGCCTGCCCGACATCGACGGCGCTCCCGGCGGCCTGTTCCCCGAAGCGCACAACCTCCCGGGCCACCCCGGAAACTTCGGAACCGCCGCCTTCCTGGCCGGGCTCCTCGAAGGCCAGCCGGCCGAACTCACGTACAACACGAGCACGTTCGTTCCGAGCGTCAGCGCGGTGGCGGCCGGCGACATCGACGACCACGACACGCTCTACAGCAAGATCGACCCCGCCGACAGCGAACTCGACGCCTTCATGTGCGCCAGTGACAACGAGGGACACACGCTGATGACCCAGGAACTCGGCGAGTGGATCCTGGCCAAGCTCCAGGGCGAATAACCCACCACCGCGAAGACGTCGTCCGTCGACACACCGGGGCCGGGACCGCTACTGCGGTCCCGGCCCCGGTCGCGTACGGGCATGAGGGGTCAGTGCTTGAAGGCGTCCTTGACCTTCTCCTTGGCCTCGCGGGCATCGCCCTTGGCCTGCTCGGCGCGGCCCTCGGCGGTCAGCCGCTCGTTGCCGGTCAGGCGGCCAGCGGTCTCCTTGAGCTTGCCCTTGGCCTGCTCGCCCTTCGCCTCGGCCTTCTGCTCACCAGACACAGCTGATCACTCCCTCTTCGGTGGAAAAGTCTTACGCAGCCCCGTATGACCGCAGGACGCCTCCCCAAACAGCCGGGGCGCAACTGTCTTCGAGTACGTTCTCGCCGGGCGGATCGACGGCCAAGCAGGTGTGACCTGCCCCGACCCTCAACCGCCGCCGATTGCCGACGCGCTCGCCCGGTCCGATGCGGCCGGGAGAGGATGTCCTTCCAAGCGGGGCCGTTGCCCCTCTGCCGGCCTTCGCCCCAAGGGGGGCACGCGCGCGCGGGTTCACCCGCGCGCGGGGTGGCCGGCGGTCCGGGGGAGGGCAGACAGGCGGGATGAGCACGATGGATGAGCGGGTGTACTGCGGTGACGAGGGCCACTTGGTGCGGCCGACCCCGGGGCGGGTGTACGTGAGGCTGGCGGGCGGTCCTCTGGACGGCCAGCTCCTCGACATCACCAACCTGCCCGACCAGGAGCGGACGGACGGCGTGCTCCTGGCGACTGACCGGGGCCTGTTCGGGGTCGGCGGGCGTGCGCTGTACAGCCCCTCCGGGACCGATCCCGACAACACCTTCCTCTGGGACGGCGACACTCCCTGACCGCCGACGGCCCTACGCGTACCCCCGCCGCTGCGAACGCGCACCCGGCGGGGGCCCGGCCGCCCGGACCGCGAGGGGCGCGCGGCGGCCGACGACGGAACGGCAGGCAGAGCGGCGTACCGGGGATGAGAGCGGTGACGCCGGGCAAGAGGGCTTCGTGGCATCGAACACTCTCCGCACGCACCGGAGCACCCCCGGGAACCGCGCCGTCGAGCTGGCCGGACGGGGGCGCTCAGCCCTGCGCGGCACAGCCGTACACCTCTGGAACGACAACATCGCCGACTACGCGGCAGCTCTCACCTACTACGCGGTGCTGGCGTTGGTACCCGCCCTGCTCGTCTCGGTCTCCCTGGTGGGACTGGCCGGGGCCGGCACCCGCGAACGCCTGATCCTCGACCTCACCTCCTACGCGCCTCCCCAATCGGCACAGGTGCTCCGCGAGGCCCTGGACGGCCTCACCTCAAGGCCGTCCTCCCTGTGGGTGCTGCTCGTCAGCGGCGTCCTGAGCGCACTGTGGTCGGCCTGCAGCTACCTGGCGGTCTTCCGCCGCGCCCTGCACACGATGCACCGGTTGCCCGACACGAGGCCGCCCCTGCGCGCGGCGCACATCCTCGTCCTGACCGCCGGTGTGCTGCTGGCCCTGCTCGTCGCGGGCGCCGCGAGCCTCGTGGCGACCGGCCCCGTGGCCCGCCGACTCGCGGCGGCCGCCGGCTACTCGGGTACGGACGCCATGGCCCTCCTGCGGTGGCCGGTGCTCCTGGTGATCGTCACGGCCCTGATCCTCATCCTCTACCGGACGGGGCCCGCCGAGGCCCGCGGAACCCGCCGCGGGTTCCCGGGCGGCGCCCTGGCGGCGTTCCTGTGGCTCGGCGCTTCGGCGCTCTTCACCCTCTACACGCAGTTCGGCACCTACAGCCGTCTCTACGGTTCGCTGGCGGGGGTCGTCGTCTTCCTCGTGTGGCTGTGGTTCACCAACCTGGCGCTACTCGCCGGCGCGCAGTTCAACGCGGTGCGCGCGGGGGCCGGCGCCGCGCCCGCCGAGCGTGTCAAAGAGATCGTGTAGGCCGGGGCGGCGGCGCGGTGTCGTTGTCAGGGTTCAGGCGGGGACGAAGACGTCCTCCTGGGCCCCGTCGAGGATGAACCCGTTGTCGAAGCGGACCCGTACGCTCACGCGTGGCGCCCGTTCCTGGAAGGCGGTCCACGCGGGTTCCAGGGAGCCGACCTTCTCTTCGAGCTGCCTCCTGCTCCCCGTGGGCATCTCACCTCCGAAGGCGTCGAGCAGCGACTTGAGCCGCTCGTACTCGCGTACGTCGTCGCTCTCGTCCTGGTGGCCGACCACCTGCTCGACGGTCCCGCCGGTGCCCGCCGCCAGGGACAGGAACCCGACGACGACCCCCGACACCTCGACCGAATCGGTCAGCCGGGTGTCCGCCGCCAGCACCACCCGCTGGCCTGCCCTCAGAGTCATCGACTCCCCATCTCCCCTACGTGTTGTCCACCGGCCGCGGCCCGCTGCGAACGGGCACCCGCCGAGGCTACCCCGGGAAGAGCACAGCACGTCGGGGCGGCCGCGCCCCCGTGTCAGGGGTAGCCGCAGCTACTGGCGCCGCCGGGGCACGTGACGTTGGACTTCAAGCCCACGACCATCAGCACCAGGATGATGAGTGCCAGGAGGATCAGGGGAACGTTTTCAGAGGCCCAACTGCCCCTTTCGTGCTCAGGAATCGGCCTTGAGGCGCTGTTGTCCCGGGCTGGACCTCAACGGAGATGTTGTGCCCCCTAAGAGGGGTGTACAACGCTATTTCACACGTCCCACAGATCACCTGGGTAGAGTCCGCATCCCACACTTCTACCTCAGGAGCCCTCATGCCCCCGCAGGAGACCACCACCCTCAAGTCCCAGTACGCCGACAAGGTCACGGCCGACCTCGAACTGAACACGGCTGAGCAGGAACGTATCCGCGACGAGATCGCATCGCTGCAAGAGCGCCTGACCGCCCTGGAGCAGGACCACGAACTCCTGATCGGGATGCGCGCTGCCCTCGGCGACACCCTGGCCGTGGTGCCCGGCCCGCGCGCCGACAAGAAGGCCCCGACGTCCGCGAGGGCCAAGGGGAGGAAGACGGCGGCGAGTGCCACGACCGCCACCGTCGTGAAGAAGGCAGCCAACAAGGCGTCAGCCAACAAGACGACCGTCGTCAAGAAGGCGACCGTCAAGAAGGCCACCCCCGCGAAGGACGCGCCGAAGAAGGCCGCCACGTCCGGAGAGACGCGGGCTCCGCTGACAGGGCTGATCCACCAGCACCTGAGCGCCCAGAAGGAGCCCAAGACGGCAGGCGAGATCACCCAGGCCCTGGCCGCCGCGCACCCGGAGCGGCTCCTGAACGGCAACCTGGTGCGCACCACCACGGAGCGTCTGGTGGCCCGCTCACTGGTGGAGCGCTCCAAGCAGGGCTCCACCGTCTACTACACGGCCGTCCCGAGCGAGGGCACGGCGGGCGAGACCCCGGCCGGCACCGAGGCACCGGCCCAGACCGAGAAGGCACCGGCTGCCGCCACCGCCTGACCGTCCCCCCACTGCCGCACACGGCGGACGGAGGGACGGAAGGGACGGAAGGGACCGAACGAACAAAGAGACGAACCCTTCTCGCGTGGTGTCCGCGCGTCCACCCTGGCCGGAAGCGGTCCAGGGTGGACGTCCACGCGGTGCCGGAACACGAGCACGGGTTCCCCGGCGGTCAGCGCGGGACGCCGTTCCGGCCGAGCAGACCGGGGGGCATCATGATCCACATGACTTCAGCCCCGCCCTCCACCCCCACCGAGGCCGCCTCTCGCGCCGCCGCCTCTCCCTCCGCACGCGTCTTCCCGCCCACCGGCCGCCGCGTGCTCGTCAGCGGTGCCTCGCGCGGGCTCGGCCGCGCGCTCGCCCAGGCGTTCGCCGCCAACGGCGACGTGGTGGCCGTCCACTTCGGCTCGCGGCGCGAGGAGGCGGAGGAAACCCTCGGTTCCCTCGTCGGTACGGGGCACGTGCTCGCCGGAGGCGATCTGTCCGCCCCCGAAGGCGCGCACGCCGTCGCCGAGGCGGCGGCCGGGGGACTCGGCGGGCTGGACGTGCTCGTCAACAACGCCGCGGTGAACCTCCCGCACCCGCTCGACACCACCTCGTACGAGGACTGGGCGACCGCCTGGCAGGGTCACGTGGCCGTCAACCTCCTCGCGACGGCGAACCTCAGCCACCTCGCGGCCCGCCGGATGATCGAGCAGGGCGGCGGTGGCCGGATCGTCAACGTCGGCTCGCGCGGGGCCTTCCGCGGCGAGCCCGACCACCCGGCGTACGGGGCGACGAAGGCGGCGGTGCACGCACTGGGCCAGTCACTTGCCGTACACCTCGCCCCCCACGGAATCGGCGTCGCCTCCGTCGCACCCGGGTTCTTCGAGACGGAGCGGGTCGCGCACCGGCTGAGCGGGGCGCAGGGCGAGGCGATCCGCGCCCAGAGCCCCTTCGGGCGGGTGGCGTCGGCGGACGAGATCGCGGCGGCCGTGCTGTGGCTGGCCTCACCGGCCGCCGAATGGGCCTCGGGAACGGTTCTGGACCTCAACGGAGCCTCGTACCTGCGTACGTGAAGCATCCGACGGGGCCCAGCCGTGCCGACGCGCGGGTCACACGGCGGCGGCGGCAGCCCCCGGGACCGTCCGCCTGAGCAGCAGTTCCTCGGCCCGGGCGCGTTGCAGCGCGGTCAGCTTTCGCACGAACACGACGGCGAGCACGGCGGCCACGACGGCGGTCAGGTCCACCGCCGCGTTGAGTGCGGAGGCGTCGCGGATCTCCTCGGGTGTCTCGGCGCGCACGTACTGCGCCGAGGCGAACCGGTAGAGGAACTCGCTGGCGATGAACACCAGCCACCAGGCGATCACCGGCGCGACCGACACCCGGCGGTGGGTGCCGTCGGGGTCGTAAGGGGTGCTGGCCTCCCAGGTCTCCCGCGCCGTCCGGTACGGGATGAACAGGTTCCCGATCGGCACGAACCAGCCGCCGATGGCCCAGCCGGCGGACCGGCTGAAGCAGTCGGGGCGGAACACCTGGCCGTTGCAGCGGACCCGGTGGAACCAGATGATGAACACCACGGCGGTGGCAAGGGCGAAGAGGCCCTGCGCGAAGCCGGTACGGGTGGTGAGGGAGTCGGACAGGTCGAGGCTGCCGGACTCGACGGCCGCGGGATCGACGGCGTAGTCCGTCATCAGCTTCCGGGTGTAGAGGCCGACCCCGGCCGAGAAGAGATCGACGGCGGCACCCGCGGACAGCAGCACGGTCAGGGCCGTCGCGAGCCCCTGCGGGGAACGCAGGACGTCGGCGGCATGCGGCGGCGGAGCCGGCCAGGCCCCGGGCTGTGGTGACGGCGACGGCGACGGCGAAGGACCGGGCGCGTTGACGGACATGACGGAGTACCCCCCACGGGAACATGCGCGACGTGTGACATGGAAACGGGCCGCCTGACGGGCGGCCCGAGCCGACTGAAGATATGTCACCCCGAGTCCGCCGTCCACGGGATTCGAATGCCGGGTGCACGGCAGAACCCGCAGGCCGGGCGGCGGATGTACCCGGTGGCTTCCCGGGCCTCATGAAGGAAGACGCGCAGCACCACCCCTACGGCTCTTCCGAGGCTCTCCGGGACCTGTCTCGCAGGCATGCCCCGGCAGCCGGGGCACTGCCCCCGTGGACGCCGCCCCCGGGAACAGACGCCACCGGTCTGAGTCAGTGGGCCCGTACCCGTACCGGCGTCCGCCCGCCCGACCGGTTCGCGGCACCGTTCAGCGGAGCTCAGTCGACGGGGTGAAGAACAGCGCGTCGCGTGGTGCGTGCCCGGCGCAGGAGGAAATCCACGCGCCGGACTCTGCGAGCGGCCAGACCGGCGGAGGCCAGCCGCCTGCCCCGCTTGGACGCAGGAGCGGGCCGGCTGGACCACCGTGTCCGGCCACGCGGGGGAGGCCCGCGCGGGCCAGGGAGCGGACCGGTTCTCATCCGCGCCGGGCCCGCGCACCGCCGGTGGACTCAATGGGCCAAGGCCGTTTCGGTCCAGCCGGTGGACCTTCCCACCGCCCCGACCAGCGGCGAGAGTTGTTCTTGCCAGCAGGGAACACCGCCCCGCAGGCCGGAAACCGGAAAGCATCACCGCGGGATGCAGTCCGGTTCAGGAGCCCCGACCCCACGTCAGAACAGGACCACGATCATGCTTCGCATTCGTCTCGCCCAGGCCGCCGCGGTCACCACGCTCGCCACCACCTTCCTGCCGGCCCCCGCCGCGGCTCTGAGCGTCCCGACTGCCGGCACGTAGACGATGGGCTCGTCCTGACCCGCGAAACCCTTTCGAGGGCTACCGGCTCGTTCGGCGCCCCGCCACCACGCCCCCGGTCCGGGGCTACCGCCACCACACCGGCCGTCAGCCCGCCGACCATGGGCCGGCCCTGACCCACCCGCTGGTCTGACGCGGGGCCCGGTCTTCCCAGCTGCTCCTGCAGGGCAGCTGTCAGCAGCCCAAGCCCCCCGGCGATCCCGGGCGATCCCGGCCGCCGCGCACTCTTCGCACCACTCCCAGCACACCGCACCGCCCCCGTGGCCCCAGGCCGACCGGCCTGTGTCGCCCCCGCCACCACCCCTTTCCTGACACCACTGTGAGGTTTCGTCATGTCCGCAACGTCCCGTACCAAGCGCCGCGTCAACAAGAAGACCACCGCTCTGGCCACGACCGCCCTGACCGTGGCCGGTCTGGGCGCCGCCCTGCTCGCCACCATCCCCGCCAATGCCGCGTCCGTCAGCACGTGGGACAAGGTCGCCCACTGCGAATCCACCGACGACTGGCAGATCAACACCGGCAACGGCTACTACGGTGGCCTACAGATATCCCCCCAGACGTGGAACGCCTTCGGCGGCCGCGAGTACGCCGCCTACCCGCACCAGGCGACCAAGCAGCAGCAGATCCTCATCGGGGAGAAGATCCTCGCCGGACAGGGTCAGGGCGCCTGGCCGAACTGCGGGCCCGCCGCCGGCCTCGGAAGCGACCACGCGGACCCTTACCCCGCCACCTCCACGCCGCCGGCGCCGGTCGGCATGGTCCACCTCACCGCCGCGGACTTCACCGGCGACGGCAAGAAGGACCTCGTCGGCGTCGAGTCCGCCTCCGGCAAGCTGTGGCTCTACCCCGGCAACGGCAACGGCACCCTGGGCAACCGCGTCCAGATCGGCACCGGCTGGAACGGCATGAGCAGCCTCACCGCCGCCGACTACAGCGGCGACGGCAAGGCCGACCTCGTCACGGTCGACAACTCGACCGGAAAGCTGTTCGTCTACCCCGGCGCCGGCTCCCTGAACGGCAGCGCCACGCTCGGCGCCCGCCTCCAGATCGGCACCGGCTGGGGCACCATGCGCAACCTCACCGCGATCGACGTCAACAAGGACGACAAGGCGGACCTGCTCGCCGTCGACGCCGCCGGAGCCCTGTTCGCCTACCCCGGCACCGGCACCGGAACCCTCGGCGCCCGTACCCAGATCGGCTCCGGCTGGGGCAGCATGGCCGAACTCGCCTCTCCCGGTGACCTGAACTCCGACGGCAAGGACGACCTCGTCGCCGTCGACCCCGCCGGCAACCTGTGGAAGTACCCCTCGACGGGCTCCCTGAACGGCAGCAACACCCTCGGCGCCCGCAACCAGATCGGCTCCGGCTGGGACACCATGCACCAGCTCGTCGGCGCGGACTTCAACGGCGACGGCAAGGGCGACCTCGACGCCGTCCAGGCCCCCACCGGCTCGACCGGCACCTTCTACTTCTACCCCGGCAACGGCAGCGGCGGCTTCGCCGACCGCGCCCAGATCGGCACCGGCTGGTAGACACACCGGGCTACTCCCACCCGTACCCCGGCAGTCCGTACCGGCGCCGACCTCACCGCCCGAGCGCGGATCGGAACCCGCTCGCGGACGTGGCGCCCACCCGCACCTATGACTTCGCAACACCCGCCCCACCTCGCGGCCGTCCGCCGCGCCTCCCGTCCTCACGATTCCAGGAGATCTCACCTCATGTCGAAGTTCGCCTCCACCCTGAAGAAGTCCGCCATCGCCACCCTCGTCGCCACGGCGGCCGTCACCGCGCTGGGTACGATCCCCGCCCAGGCCGACACCGGATCGTCCATGGCCTCCCTCGCATACGGCGAGGTCGGCAACGGCCCCTGCGGCACCCCGGGCGGCTACTGGAGCCACAACCGCAGCCAGAACAACAGCTGTAACGGCCACGGCGGCCAGTCCCACGCCTGGTGCGCGGACTTCGTCGGCTGGATCTGGTCCCACTACGACGTGGCCCACATGAGCGCCCTCACCGACGGCGCGGCCAGCCTCTACGAGTACGGCCAGGCCTACGGCACCCTCCACTCCACCCCCAAGCCGGGCGACGCGGTCGTCTTCGACTACTCGGACGGCTACGCCGAGCACGTCGCGATGGTGACCGCCTTCGACGGCACGACGATGACAGTGGTGGGCGGCAACGAGGGCCACAGCAGCGGCCACACCCAGGGCATCGTCCAGCGCGAGTCCACCACCAACTGGTCAGTGGGCTCCGCCCCCTGGAGCCGGCAGCGCATCAGCGGCTACATCTCGCCCGTGCTGAACAGCGACGACAGCGCCACACCGGCCGCGGCGGGCATGACCCACCTGGCGGGCGGCGACCTGGACGCCAACGGCACCCGGGACGTCCTCGCCACCGAGGCCACCAGCGGCGACCTCTACCTCTACCCCGGCAGCGGCACCCTCAACGCCAACGGCACCCTCGGCAACCGGGTCAAGGTCGGCTCCGGCTGGAACAGCATGACCAACATCACCGTCGGCGACTACAACGGCGACGGCAAGGCCGACGTCCTGGCCACCGAGTCCGCCGCCGGCGACCTCTACCTCTACCCCGGCAGCGGCGGCGCCAACGGCATGAACACCCTCGGCGCCCGCGTCAAGATCGGCGCCGGCTGGTCCGGCATGCACGACGTGACCCGCATGGACGTCAACAAGGACGGCAAGGCGGACGTCGTCGCCATCGAGACCTCCAGCGGCAACCTCTACGCCTACCCCGGCACCGGAGCCCTGGGCGGGATGAACACCCTCGGGGCGCGCGTGCAGATCGGCGCCGGCTGGAACGCCATGAACTCCCTCGTCACCCCCGGCGACATGAACTCCGACGGCATCAACGACCTGGTCGCCAAGGACGAGACCGGCAACCTCTTCGTCTACCCCGGCACCGGAACCCTGGGCGGGATGAGCACCCTCGGCGCCCGCACCCAGATCGGCTCCGGCTGGAAGTCGATGACCGACCTGGTCGGCGCCGACCTCAACGGCGACGGCAAGGGCGACATCGCCGCAGTCCAGGCCAGCCCCGGCGCCACCGGCACCTTCTTCGCCTACCCCGGCGCCGGCACCATCAACGGCAACAACACCCTCGGCGCCCGCGTCCAGATCGGCACCGGCTGGTAACCCCGAAGGTCTCCCTCCCCACCCGCCCACGGGCCGCCACCGCACCACCGCGGTGGCGGCCCGGCCCGCTGCGCCCCCACTGAGACGCGGCGCACCCCCACCGGCCCCGCCCCGGATCACCGGCCGAACCGAAAGGACCGTCCGTCATGACAGCCGCCGCCCGCAAAGCCCGCTCCCGTACCCGTACCCGTACCCGGGCCAGAAGGGCCACCGCCGTCCTCGGCGCGCTGGCGGCCCTGGTCACCGGACTCACGACGGCCGGTCCGGCGTCCGCCCTGCCGACCATCGCCGACGCCTCGCTCGCCACCCCCAACGCCATCACCCGCACCGGCACCACGGGCTTCGGCCTGAAATGGGACGCGGGCGCCGACGCCGCACGGGTCGCGACCTACGAAGCCGCGCACCCGGATCTGCGGCGCACCACCGCCGCCCGCCTCCTCGACCAGGCGACGACCACGCCCGCCCGACCCCTGTGCCACCCCACCAACATCACCGGCGCCCAGGGCTTCTGCTGGTCCCCCGAGGACGACGACTCCAGATCGTGGACCCCGCAGGGCGTCGCCGCCTCGACGGCCGGCGGCCGCAAGACCATCGTCACCAGCTGGTACGCCACCGGCGAAAAAGCAGAACGCCTCACCTTCGCCGACGTCACCGACCCGGCCAACGTCCGTTACCGGCACGTCCAACTCGTCGGCCTGTCCGCCGACGGCAGCGGCTACTCACCCCTGACCGGCCACGGCCACGCCGTCGTATGGGCCGGCACCCGCCTCTACGTCGCCAGCATCGGCAGCGGCTTCGACGTCTTCGACGTCAACGACATCTGGCAGACCGGGGCCGACACCTACGTCCTCCCGCGCACCGGCAGCTACGCCCACACCGGCGCGGGCGACGGCTGCGGCGTCCACGAGAAGGTGCCCGAACGCCCCTGCATCTCCGCCGCCTCCCTCGATCTGAGCGGGTCCCAGCCCGCCCTGGTGACGGCGGAGATGAACAACACCACCGGCGACGCCTTCGATCTCGCGTCCGCCCCCATCGTCCGCTGGCCCATCGACCCCACCACCGGAATCCTGAAGGCCGACGCCACCGGCCGGGTCCAGGCATCGGAGGCGTTCAGCTCGCCCATCGGCGGAACCCAGGGCGTGGCCATGAACCAAGGCCGCATCGCCCTGTCCGCGCCCTGCCCGGAGTTCAAGGAGGGCGGCGACCTGCACCAGCCGAGCTGCCTCTACCACGGTGTCGTCAATGAACCGGTGTGGCTGATGACCCGCACCGGGATCTACAACGAGAACCTCGCCTACCTGCCCGGCACCGACGAACTGTGGATGGTCAACGAACGCCCGGAGCAGCGGATGGCCTACCGCACGACCTGGCCCACCCCGCCCGCACTCACGGGTCTGGTCAACCTGACCGCCGGCGACTTCACCGGCGACCGCAAGCAGGACATCGTCGGCATCGAGGCCACCACCGGAAAGCTCTGGCTGTACCCGGGCAACGGCAACAGCACCCTCGGCGCCCGCATCCAGATCGGCTCCGGCTGGAACGGCATGAACCAACTCACCGCCGGCGACTTCAACGCCGACGGCAGGTCCGACCTGCTCGCGCTCGAAACCGCGACCGGCACCCTCCAGCTCTACCCCGGCACCGGCGCCCTCACCGGCATGAACACCCTCGGCGCCCGCACCCAGATCGGCACCGGCTGGGGAGCCATGCGCAGCCTGACCACCATCGACCTGAACAAGGACGGCAAACCCGACCTGCTGGCCGTCGACCCCGCCGGCGCCCTGTGGGCCTACCCCGGCAACGGGAGCGGGCTGGGCAACCGCCAGCAGATCGGCGCGGGCTGGAACAGCCTGTCCGAACTGACCAGCCCCGGCGACCTCAACACGGACGGCAATGCGGACCTGGTGGCCGTCGACCACGGCGGAAACCTCTGGACCTACCCCGGCACGGGCGCCCTCACCGGCATGAACACCCTCGGCGCCCGCACCCGGATGGGCACCAACTGGGACAGCATGCGCCAACTGACCGGAGGGGACTTCAACGGCGACGGCAAGGGCGACCTCGCCGCCGTCGAGGCCCCCGCCACCACGACCGGAAACCTCTTCCTCTACCCCGGCACCGGAACGACCTCCTTCGGCGCGCGCGTCCAGACCGGCACCGGATGGTAGACCCGAACATCAGTGCGATCTGCGAACGCGGGAGCGAAGAATCCCGCAGAACGGTTGTTACTTGAACAACTGCTCCGGGCGGGTGACGGGGGTGGGGACTGCGCCGGGTGGTGCGCCGGAGTGCGTTGTTTCCAGGTTCCGCTGGTGGGGCGGGTGGGTGTAGCGGTCAGTGAATGTCAGGGCCACGTTCAGGCGATATGCGTGTGGTGTGCAGGTGAGTGTGACGGGAATGTCCGGTTCTGGTAACCGGCCCCGGCGAGCGCGCCGGCGGGGCGGTCGGGGGGTCGAGAGTGTGGGCCTCGGCTCATTCCGGGCTGGGAACCCGCACCGCCTCACCAGCTTGTTTCGGCTGGTCGGGCATGCATCTTGAGGGAGCGTCACCCATGTCTTCTGCTTCTTCCTCCGTCCGCCGCATCGCCGCGACCGTCCTGGCCGCCGGAGCCGTGGTCGGTGCGGCCGCGCTGCCGGCCGCCGCGCAGGACGGTCACCACCAGCGTCCGCGGGTGGAGATCAGCCGGGTCCAGGCCGACAGCCCCGGCCGTGACGACCACTCCAACCGCTCCCTGAACAACGAGTGGGTGGAGATCACCAACACCACCCGCGACGCCATCAACCTCCGCGGCTGGACCCTCCGCGACGACGACGGCAACCGCTACCGCTTCGACAACGTCCGCATCGCCGGCCGCGCCACCCTCCGCATCCACACCGGCAACGGCCGCGACACCCGCACCGACCTCTTCCAGGACCGCCGCGAATACGTCTGGGGCAACCGCGCCGACACCGCCACCCTGCGCGACGACCGCGGCCGCACCGTAGACACGGAGTCCTGGGGCCGCCGCCACCACTGACCCCCAGGGCGGACTGCCGCCGGCCGCCTGACGGCGGGCGACCGCCGGCAGCCGCCCTGTCGGGCGGGTACACATCGGTCCGTGCGGGCCGTCACCCTTCACCGGGTGACGGCCCGCACGGCCGTGTACGGCACCGGTCGGTTCAGGCGCCCGCGTCGTCGACGACGCGCCGGAGCAGATCGAGCAGCGTGGTGCGCTCGGCCGGGGACAGGCCGGAGTAGCAGGCGGTGAGGACCTCGTCGGCGATCCGGTGTCCTGTGCTCAGGACCTCTTCGCCGGCAGGGGTGAGGTGGTGCTCGATGCGGCGGCCGCTGCCGGGCCTGCGGTCGATCAGGCCCAGGGCCGTCAGCCGGCCGGCGAGCGTGCCGAAGGCCTGCTCGCTCTGGAATGTCGCCGCCGCAAGGGCCCGGGCCGGCGACCCGGGCGCGCGGCTGATCGCGCGGAGGGCGTCCCACTGCGCCAGCGTCGTGCCGGCAGCGGCGAGGCGGCTGTCCAGAGCACGGTGCTGCTTGTACTGGGCCTGCTTCACCGTTCTTCCAAGGACCTGCAGTTCATCGCGCATGAGCAGCAGTCTACGACACAACTAAGCTTGTTTATATAAATAAGTTTAGTTAGAGTCCGGGGCATGCCTTCGAACACGAGCATCGACCTGTACCCGGACCTGCCCCTCACCCTGACCGAAGCCGGAACCGGCAGGCCCTGCCTCATCCTTCACGGCGGCGGGGGACCGTCCACAGTCGCCGGACTCACCTCCCACCTCGCCCAGACCATGCACACCATCACTCCGGTGCACCCGGGATGGGACGGCACCCACCGCCCGCGTTGGCTGACGGGCATCGACGATCTCGCCCTCGCCTACCTGCACTGCCTCCAAGACCGCGGACTGCGCGACGTCCTGGTCGTCGGCTCCTCGATCGGCGGATGGACCGCCGCGGAGATGGCCGTACGGGACACCGCCGCAATCATCACCGGGCTCGTCCTGATCGACTCCGTCGGCGTCCACGTCGAGGCCGAGCCGATCACGAACCTCTTCGCCCCCGACGCCCCAGGCGTGGCCGAGTACGCCCGGCACGACCAGGCCCGCTTCCACCGTGACCCCGAGACGCTCCCCGCCGGACAAGCCGCCCTCCACCGCGACAACATGACCACCTTGCGCCTCCTCGCCGGTGACCCCTACATGCACGACCCGAAGCTCCTGCGCCGTCTGCGGCGCGTCGACGTTCCCGCTCTCCTGCTCTGGGGCGAGAGCGACCGGATCGTCACTCCCGCCTACGGTGCCGCGTACGCCGAAGCCTTCGCAGACGCCCGGCTCCAGGTCATTCCCGGGGCAGGCCACCTGCCACAGCTGGAACAGCCGGAAGCGACCTTCGCCGCGATCGACGGCTACCTGCACGAGACGATCACCGCCGTCGGCACGTAAGCGCCGGCCCAGCCGCCCGCTCACACGGCCACGCCCACCGTGCCCCGGTTCGGATCGCGTACGGGTGCTGCCGCCCCGCGCCCCGGAGGCCGGGGCGGGTGTGCATCGACCACCATCACCCGGTTGGCGCACACCCAGACCAACACCGGCGGCGTTTATGGAATATGACAACAGCAGAGCTCCCCGCCCCCTTCTGCAGGACTGCAGGCGAAGGAGGGCAGGGAGGCAGTATTCGCTCCGGTGTCACCCAGATCGGCAAGCGGACTCCTACTCCGCGTTTAACCGATCGCGGCGAGACCCGGAGCGCGACGCTGGGACACGAGAGCCTGGAAGTCGATCCGAGCTGCTCCTCCTCGACCTTCGAGGAGTTCCTCCATGCGATGAGCGTGGTCCAGTTCGAGTTCGGCAGGCGGCCGGGCAGGACGGCACCCCCCGCACCGGCTGTCCCCGAGTGCTTGGGTGGCAGATCCCGTGTATGAGCCGTACGGATACCCGAACTTCCACGACCCCCACCCCCAGCCGGAGGCCTCCGCCTTCTGGGCCCCGCCGGAGCAGCTACAGCACGTCTCGCCCGGACACCTGCTCGGGTCGTCCGGCGAGGAGCATCCGCCATGGGATCCGGCAATGGAACTCGCCGGCCTTCTCCAGGAGAGCGCCGTACCGGGGCAGCCGGAGCCCTTCACGCCAGCCGGATTCGAGAACATCGGCGACACGGTCAGTGCGCTGGGCTTCTTCGCAGGGCTGCAACACGCCCCTGCCGGGCGTACGCCCGCACGACCCTCCCACGGCCACAGACGGAACCGGTCGAAGTCGCCGGTGATGACCCTGCTGCAGACGGGCAGTCTGTTCACCGCTGCGCTCGTCGCCGTCATCGCCGCTGTGGTGAGCATCCTCAGCGGGTTGGCCATCTACGACGCCCTGCGCCACAGCGCCGCGCCCCACACGCCCCGCGAAGTGGTCATCTGGTGGCCCCTGCTGATCTACGGCCCCTGGACGGTCGCTTCCCTGTCCATCCTCAGATCCGCCCTGCACCAGCGCCGGGCCCTCCATTCCTGGTCCATCGTCCTGCTGTTCTCCACCCTGGCCACGCTCCTGTGCGTGGCCCAGACACCCAGAACGATCGCTGCCGTGGCTGCGTCCGCTCTTCCCGCCGTCGCGGCCCTGGCCTGCTTCCAGCAGCTGGTCCGCCAGATCACCCTCACGCGACCGCCCCGCCAACCCGCTCCACGACACCGGAACCGGGTGCGCTCCGTGGCCGCGCAGCTCAGGCAGACGCCCGCGGCCAGACGTAGCCCGGACAGTGCCCCGGCAGCCTCCCCCGCCGCGGACGGCCGCGCGGCCCGCTCTCCGTCGCACAGCCACAGCCGCGGCCAAAGGCTCGGGTAGGGCGCATGAGTGTCGTACGTGTCAGGCAGTGCCACCTGCGCAGGTCCACGCAGCGCAGGGAGGGCCGGGGGCGCTGTCGGACGGCGACACGGCGGCGGGTCTCGCATCGGGGGCTACCGCAGAGGACGAAGCCGGTGGCAGCAGACGGTAACTCCCTGGTCAACCCGGTCCTTCCCACACGTCAAAGGGGCGCGTGCCCCCACCTCTGCAACGAAGATCGAAACCGATAGTCACGGGCCGTGCGAAGACTCAGCCCGAAGGTCTACGCATCCGAAAGTTCATGCCCGGCAACGGGGCTTGCGCCGTCGGCACCCGGCTTTCCGGAGCCTCGTCCCGGCCCGCGTTCTACGCGCGGCCGGGGGCAGCGGATGTCCGCGGGACGATCCCACCCAGATGCCGCCCGGACCCGCCCGGACCCGGGCGGCGCCGGATCCGGCCGAGCGCATCATCCATCGGGAACCGGGTGACCTTGTGGACGGATCCAGGTCCCACAACGGACGGCCCCCGTAGGGGGTGTACGACCTCTGCGGCAGCGCGCGGGAGCGGTGTGCCACCGAGAGCGCTCCCAGGTGCCGGGAGCCGAGGAGCGCCGCATTCGTGAGTCCGCTCTTTCGCGTCGCCCCCGCCCCGTGCGACGACGTCGATGACCGCAGGCAGGGCGAGGGCACGGGGCTCCGCCGTGCGGTCAACCCGTACGGGCAGCCTTGCAGGTGATATGTCGTCATAAGCCTCCCCACCAGCGCCTCTTGACATGTATTTTCTGAGCGACAAGAGGGGTAACGATGACCGACCCATCGGCCGCAGTGGACCTGCTGCTCCGCACGTTCCGTACCGCCATGCCGCCACCAGCGATGTGGGAGCGGCCCGGAAGGGCCCACGGCCTCATCCACACGGTGACCCGGTGGGAAACGGGTGGAACAGAGCTTCGGGGCCGGCGTCCCGAGGCGTGCGCCCGGCCCCTCGCGGAACCGTCCGCTCAGCACCCCGAAGCCCTCGTAGCCCTCGTAGTCTCTGCCGAGAAGAGTGTGGAGATGCCGCCGTAAGCGCGCGGAGCGGTCTCCGTCGCCACAACGGAGACCGCTCCCCAGCGATCGACTCGCAGAGCCTTACAAGAACCCGAGTCGTGAGCAGCGAGGTGACCTCGACTGCGGTGATACGCGTGAACCTTGGGTTCGCGTGGTCACCTACCCCAGGATAGGCAACCTCGTCAGGATAGCCAGCACGGGACATGTTTTGCCCTGCATGTCTGGTTACGTCTCTGCTTTCGGCTCCCCTGCCAGGGGAGATCCACCACATGCGTCACCAGCCGTACCGACGCCGTCGGCTCCCAGCCGATGCGGCTCCGAACTGTCCGCACCGAAGCGGCGCACCGGTCCTCGATCTCACACTTGTAGCAGGTGTGACCACCTTCTCGGCCTTCGACACCCCGGTCTCCTGGCCCACCGGCGCCCCGGCCCCGCCCAGCGGGACCCCTTCGAGGAGTCCCGGCCGCCCCGCCGAAGCACAGCTCGGGATCCCGCTGGCCGCCGTGAGCGGTGGTGCCCGGTGACTGACGAGTTCGGGAACAGCTGTCTGGAGCGCCCCTGCGAGGTCCCGGAGGAGGTGATCCTCCGGTGTGAGCTGGTGCGGACGCCGGGATTGCAGCCGGAGGATCTCGGGGTGCTGGCGGAGCTGCTGCTCCGGGACCCCCAGCTCCCCTCGACCATGGAGGCGATCCGCAAGGACCTTCAAGCGCGGGGCTGGAAGATGGGCAAGGACCGGTACAACGCGATCGCGGGCCGACTGGCCAAGGCCGGCCACCTCGCCCGGATCTCCGTGTACGACGAGGTCGCCCAGCGTCCCACCTGGGTCACTCGCGTCTACCGCAACCCGGCCAACAACCAGCAGTACATCGATCTCGGAATCACCGCATCCTCGCAGGTCGGCACCGAACGGCTGGAAACCCGCGATCCGGAGCCGGAGCCCGGACGGGAACCGCTGGAAACCCGCGTTTCGCCTGGGCAGGGCCGGAACGCGGGAAACCCGCGATCCGGAGCCGGATCGCGGGTTTTCAGCGATCTGGAAACCCGCGTTTCGCCTGCGCAGAGCCGGGGTGCGGGAAACCAGCGATCCGGTGTCCACCCCCCGCACCCCCCGGGGGAGGAGGATTCCTCCTCCCCCTACCCCCTTACCCGCGCCACGGGGTCGCTGCCGTCACAGCGGGCGGAGGCGCCGGAGTTCTCCCGTGAGGAGATCCGGTCCGCCGAGGACTTCCTGCAACAGATGCAGCAGTGGCAGGCAGGGCTGGCGACCGCGCGCAAGAGCGCCCCGAAGCTGCTGCTGACGATGCGGGCACAGAGCTGGCCGGCGCTGACGACCATGGACGAATGCCAGCGCCGGAAACTGGAGGACGAGATTTTCAAGAACACCACAGGCGCTGCCTCGTGGGTGAAGTGCCTGCCCTTGTGGGTGGCGGACCTGCGCCGCTACCGTGCTCCCGGCCCGGCACCGGCCGCGCAGCCGGGGCCGGCGCCGCAGGACCTCGTCGTGCTGCGGGCGGTCTGCCCGGCGTGCGACCAGTACGGCTGGGCCGTGGACGACGACGACGATGCGCCGATGCGCCGCTGTACCCACCCGGGCATCAAGGCCGACACCCTCGAAGAGCTGCAATGAGCACCTCCGGCGCGGGCATTCCCGCGCAGCAGTCGGACGGAGCCAGGGTGGCGAGCACCGAGGCCGAAACGGCCGTGCTCGGTGCGTGCCTGACGGCTACACCGGCCTATGACCCGGTTGCGGCCGCCGCATCGGTCTTAAGCGACAGCGGTGACTGGTTCCACCCCCACCACGAGACGATCTGGCAGGCGATCTTGGCTCTGCACGGCCGGAGCAAACCCACCGGAGTGCCGATGGTTGAGGCCGAACTGCGCCGCAGCGGTGACCTGGAACGGATCGGTGGAGCCGTCCGGCTGTCAGAGATCGCCGCGCAGGCGTGCACGTCCGTCGAGGCGGCGCACTACGCCGAACTCGTCCACGGTTACGCCCACCTGCGCCGCTACCAGCAGGCCCTGGTACGCGGCATGCAGACGGCCCGTCAGGCCGGCCCCGCCGCCGTCACGGACGCGATCGCCGCACACCAGGCCGAGCTGGAGCACCTCGCCGCCGACCAGAGCGGCGACGACGGGCTCTTCGAACGGTTCGGCGACGGCCTCCAGCAGCACCTGGAAAGCCTGGAGACCACGGCCGAGGCGGCGGCCGTCACCGGACTCACCGACCTCGACCAGGCCCTCAGGATGCGACCGGGGAACGTCGTCGTGGTGGCCGGGCGCCCGGCCATGGGCAAATCGGCGATAACGCTGGGCGTCGCGCTGGCCAACGCCCATTCGGGCAGGACCACCATCGTGCACAGCCTGGAGATGGGCCGCAGCGAGGTCACCAACCGGGTGCTCTCCAACCGGGCCCGCGTCAGCTTGCACCAACTCATGGAGGGCGGGCCGGCCGTCACCGACGACGACTGGAGACGCATCGCCCCGCGCCTGCCCGACCTCTCGGCGCTGCCGCTGTGGATGGACTACACCCCCCGCGTCACCCCGGGTCTGGTCCGCACCCGCATCAAGGCCCTGATCCGGCAGACAGGCCAAGTGCCCCTGGTCGTCGTCGACTACGTCCAGCTCATGTACACCGACCAGCGCACCACCCGGCAGAGCGCCTACGAGCGCGTCAGCGAAGTCAGCCGCGAATTGAAGATCATTGCCGAGGAGACCGGCGCGGTCATCATCTGCTGCGCCCAGCTCAACCGCGGCCCCGAACACCGGGACGGCAAGAAGCCGCAGGTGTCCGACCTGCGTGATTCCGGGCAGCTGGAGCAGGATGCGAGCGGCATCATCCTGCTGCACCGCGAGGACGCGTACGACCCGGACAGCCCCCGTGCGGGGGAGAGCGATCTCATCCTCGCCAAGAACCGCAACGGCCCCACCTGTTCGATCACCGTCGCGCACCAGTTCCACTACTCCCGCCTGCGGGACATGACCCACGGCAACGAACTGGACGTGTAGCTCCTCAGGCTGGTCACGGGCGCGGGCTCGTCGGGTCCAATCGATGCCGCACGGATGCCGCACGGCCCGGCCGGGCCGAATGAGCGCGTGCTGCCCGAAGGCCTACACGCGTAGAACGGAAGCCATGCCGGTGATCTCCCTCTCTCGTCTCGGGATCTACAGCGCGAAGTCGCTGAGGCTGGTCCAGCTGACGGGGTTGTGCCAGAGGCCGGCCTTCGCGGCGGCCCAGTCCATGTGCCATCCGGGCCTGAGCCCGCGTGCCCCCCAGCTGTCCGGCTGCTTGTCGGGGATGTCAAGTCCAGCCGTGTGTGCGGCGAGCGCGGCCTCGTACACCTCGTACGCACGGCGCAGGGCCGCGGCCGGGGAGTCGGCGACGCCAGTGAAGACGTGCAGGCCGCGCCGGCCCGGGTCGGTGGTGTGGTGTATGGGGACATCGACCACATAGATGCGCGGGTGCATGACGTCCAGCTCCTCTCGTGATTTCGGGTGAGACCAGGTCGGAACTCCAGGTGGATCGTGATCCAGCGCCGGAGATCACCAGCGCTGGTGTGGTCGGTGCTGCGGTGCGCGACGAGGCCGGCCGTTGTTCCCGGCGCCCCGACGGATGCGGTCGTGACGGCGGTCAACAGGCGCGTCCCGCTCACCGGGCATACGGGGCTGTCCGTGCGGTGAGCGCCCCGGCACCCAGGCTCCCGGCTCCCGCTTCGAACCGGTCGGGGAGCTGCTCCGGATCCGCCTCATGGGTGGAGGGCGGCGGAACCACCGCGTCTTCGGAAGGCGGTGGCCTGTCCGGCTGCTCGTGTGCTCTCGGCGCGGCGGCCGACCCGTGGCCCAAGCGAGACGGTCGGCAGCCGTGGCCCGGAGAGGATGGACGGCCCACCGGGTGGATACCACCCGTTATCCAGCGAATTGGCATATGACCGCAACGGCGGACAAAGGACTACCACTCGGATGGCGTAGTCCGGCGGGATGGACTGATTCTTCGCACGGCATATGCCAGAGGCGCGCCCGCGACTATCGTGTCCATTAACGGGTTGCACATGACGTCACCGCCCGCGCGTTGCGAACGGGGCGCGAAAGGGGCGCGAAAGGTGTCGCAGCCGGCTCCGCGCCTGTTATGGGGGTTCCTGTAGTTGCGCCTGAGGCGTGCGGGGCTTGCCGGTGCATCCGATCGGGTGATGTGGGGGAGTCGCCCCTAGAGATGCCGCCCAGCTTGGGTGCTTACTGATGCACGAACCGGCGGGTCGCCCATCCCATCTCCGGGAACCTCCTTGCGACCCGTTCCGTTCGTCATTCCCAGCAGGTGAAGTGTCAGACGATCAGGGCGAGTTCCAGTTCCCACAGCAGCTTCTGGACAGAGCGGGGATCCGCTCCCGTCGGCCGCCCTTGAAATCAGGCCCGTTCATCACCTCCAGGGAGTTCATCATGAACCGTTCCCGCCTTGCCGCGGCTACCGTAACCGCCGCCATGGCGGCGGCCGCCGCTGTGGGCTTCGCCCCGCTCGCCGTGGCGGCTCCCGCCATGGCCCCCTCGGCGTGCGTCAGCGACCTCCAGGCCGCCGAGACCTCCAACAACGCCGCGATCGCCGCCGACCAGGTCAACAACACAGCGGCCGCCCGCACCGCCAACCTGTCCACCGCCACCTCGCTCGTCGCGGCGATCGGCGACTGCGCGGGGCAGGTGCCGGTGGTGGGGGCCAACGTCCTCACCGCCTCCGCGAGCAACGCGGTCGCGCTCGTGTACAACCTGCTGGGCGCCTCGGCCTCGGCCCTGGGCGCCGAGCAGGCGACCGCATCGGCGCTCACCCAGGCGCTGGCCGTCGCGACCTGACGGTTCGCGGGAAGGCACCCCTGAGCGGGGTCGCCCGCCCTTCCACCCCCGGCGACGGCCGGACTCGGCCGTCGCCGGACCACCGCGTCTCCCCTACGGGTGGCGCGCAGGCCGCCACCCGTCTTCTCCGCGTAGTCGGCGGCGGGTGGCGAGCCCGGGCGGCGGAAGGCCGGCCCGGGCGGCGTGACGAGGGGCCGCTCGTGCCGGCAGGGGCGCCGGGGGCCACGTGTCCCGGCCAGGCGGGCGACCGGTGGAGACACCGGCGCCGCCCTTCACCCTCCATTCACGGGGCGCGGTCCGCAGGCGTGGTGTCAGGGCATTCGGCCTCCGTATCGAGTCATGGCTCCTTTCCACACATGACGAGGTCACTATGCTGCTGGTTTCCCAATTTCTGCGGTCCCTGTGCCGGACCTGTCTCCTGGTCTCCCGGTGCCTGATTCCCAGGTATGACTCCTTCCGACCCGATGAAGGAGCCGAAGTCCCCGAAAGCCGGCGGGAAATGCGGAACGCCCCGTGAAACTGAGACCCGACGACAGCAGAGGTCGGGGCGGTAGCGCATTTCGCTCCGGACCGCCACCTCGACACAGGAGCTGGACATGTCGGAAAAGATAAGCGTGATGCTTGCCGGAGGACCGGACTGGGCTCCCGTCGTCTGGAGCGTGAAGTCCGTGGAAGGCGAGCCGAAGGTCAAAATCCTGTGCGGGAATGCCTACGAGCATTTCGAGTTCTCGGGCTTCCACCTCGTCGAAGGTGAGCAGAGGCCGGTATACCGCTGGTGCTGCCGTACCTACGTGGCTGAATAGGCCGGTGCGCCGGCCCGGCAGATCAAAGGGCCGCACTGCGGCACGGTGACCCATCATAGCCGCCCTTGGCTGATCCTGAAGGGGAATCTCGATGAAGAATCCATTGTCGCCTGAGGGTGACTCGTGACCAGGCGGGCCGGGGGACGGGGGCGAGACGCCGTAGTCACCGGAATCGGACTGTGCCTTCCCGGCATCGATTCCCCGGTCTTCACGGCCGACGAACTCTGGCAGGTGGCCAGCAATGGAATGTCATGCCTTGTCAAAAAGGGCGTGTACTACGGCAGCGTGAACCTGTCGAAGGAATCGTTCGAGGAGAGAGTGGTCGGTATTCCCGACTTCTTCTCCCGCCATTACACGGACGCCCACCGCTTCGGGCTGGTATCCCTCGCACAGGCGTGTGCGGACACGGGCCTCGATGTGCACCGCGATCTCCAGGAGGCCGCCGTCCTCGTCGGCCGCGGGGGTGTGGACGCCAACATCGACAGCTACCTCGCCGTCCTCAGAGCCGACCCCGCGACCCTCCCCGTCGCCGAGGCGATGGAGATGTTCGTCGCGGCGGAGCAGTCCGTCACCCCCTCGGACGTGGCCCTGGTCCAGGGCGCGCTCACCCGGTCCAAAGGCGCCAACTTCACCGTTTCGTGCGGCTGTGCGTCCTCCGCCCTCCAGATCGGCAACGCCCAGCGCATGATCGCCGCCGGTGAGGCCGACATCGCCGTGGTGACCGGGGTGGACGTCTTCAGCGTCCCCCTCATCCACAACATCCAGCGTCTGCTGAGCGGAGCCCAGCAGACGTACGACGCCATGCGGTCCCAGGACATGCCGGCCCTCCTTCCGTCATTCGAGTCCTTGATGCGTCCGTACGACCGGCGTGCCGACTGCATCAACCACGGCGAAGGGTCCGCGACCATCGTCATGGAGAGCCGCCAACACGCTTTCGCACGGGGCGGCCGCGTCTACGGCCAGGTCCTCTCGCAGGCCACCACTCGGGACGGGCTCGCCAATCCGCTGGCTTGCGACGACACCGGACAGGCGCTGGTGTCGGCGGTGCGGCGGTGCCTCGGCGACACCTGGGAGATCGACCAGGTGCCCTACGTCCATGGTGGCAGCGACGGCAACGTGGTGGTCACGACGTTCGAGGCCAACGCGATCAGGGAGCTGTACGGCCCCGCGTCACGCGATCTGCTCATGTCCTCCCAGGAGGGCTGCTTCGGTCACAACGGCGCACCCGCGGGCTGTCTCGGAGTGGCCCTGACCCTGCTGATGATGAACCACGGTCAGGTGTGTCCCACGGCCAACTGCGAGGAGCCCGCGGACAACCTCACCTTCGACCCGGTTCCTGGGACGGCCACGCGGCCCCTCGACTTCGACTACGCCTTCACCTTCAACTACCAGGTCGGAGGGCTGAAGAGCGCCATCCTGCTGGGGAGTGCCGACGTCTGAGTCCCTCCTCCGCCCGCTCGACTGAGCTGTTCGCGGGCCGTCGCCGACCCGAAGCCGACGGCGCCCCGCGGGAGCACGAGGTCCTGCCCGTTCCCCGCGGTTTCCCGCGGACCCGCCCCCGAAGGCCACCTGCCGACCGCGGGCACACGCCATGGCCGGCGCCCCGCCCCGATCGTCGCGCCGGCCATGTGGCATGCCTGCCTCTCCTCGAACTCCCCGAGCTCCGCGAACCACACGCATCCGCTTTCCCCTTGGACGACTAGGAGACTCCCGTGGTGGCCCTGGACAAGTACCCCTCCCGCCCCGCGAACGGGCCCATCGCCGTCATCGGCATGGGCTGCCGGCTTCCCGGAGACATCGACTCACCGGCCGCCCTGTGGAATCTGCTGATGGAGGGCCGTGAGGCGGTGGGCGCGCCGCCGCCCGGCCGTGACGCGCCGGCACCCTCGGCCGGGACGTCGGCCGACGCGCGGGCCGCGCGCCTGCCGGGCGGGTATCTGACCGACGTCTCGCGGTTCGACGCGGACTTCTTCGGCGTCTCCGGCAGAGAAGCCGACGTCCTCGACCCACAGCACAGGCTCCTGCTGGAGGTCGTCTGGGAGGCCCTGGAGCACGCCGGCCTGCCTCCCGACGGGCTCGCCGGTTCCCGCACGGGCGTCTACACCGGTCTGAGCTACAACGACTACATGGACCAGCTCGTCGGTCTGCCCCAGGAGCTGGAAGGCTCCATCCTGACGAACGGTCACTGCGTGGCCGCAGGCCGCATCTCCTACCTCCTCGGCCTGCACGGCCCCAGCATCGCCCTCGACACCGCCTGCTCGTCCTCCCTGGTCGCCTTCCACCTCGCCTGCCAGGCACTGCTCCGCGAGGAGTGCGATCTCGCGCTGGCCGCCGGCGTCAACCTCATGCTGACCCCGCGCACCACCCGGTCCTTCACCAGGATGGGCATGCTGTCGCCCACCGGACGCTGCCACACCTTCGACGCCGCCGCGGACGGATTCGTCCGAGGCGAGGGCTGTGGTGCCGTCGTCCTCAAACGCCTGACCGACGCCCGCAGGGACGGCGACCGCATCCTCGCCCTCGTCCGCGGTTCCGCCGTGAACCAGGACGGCCGCTCCGACGGCCTCGCCGCCCCGTCATCCACCGCGCAGCAGGCCCTCTACCGCACGGCGCTCACCCAGGCGGGAGTCGACCCGGCGCAGATCTCCCTGATCGAAGCCCACGGCACGGGCACCCCTGTGGGCGACCCGGCCGAGTTCAGCAGCCTGGCAGCCGTGTACGGCAACGGCCTCTCCCCGTGCGCCCTCGGCTCGGTCAAGACGAACCTCGGCCACTTGGAGCCCGCCGCCGGCATCACCGGACTGATCAAGACCGTTCTGTGCCTCCAGCAGGGGGTCATCCCTCCCAACCTGCACTTCAGCAGCTGGCACCCCGCCATCGCCGCGGACGCCACCCGCTTCTTCATCCCCGTCGAACCGACCCAGTGGCCCGGACGGCAGCCGGTCAGGCTGGCCGCGGTCTCCTCGTTCGGTTTCTCGGGCACCAACGCCCACGTCATCCTGCAGCAGCCCCCGCGGCCCAGCCGCCGCGCCGGCCTGCCCGCCCCACGCCGGCCGGAGAGCGCGCCGCCCGAGGTGATCCTGGTCGCCGCCGGATCCCACCGGGCACTGTCGGCCGCGGCCGACCGCCTGGCGGACTGGCTCGAAGGGGAAGGGGCGCGCGTCCCGCTGCGGGACGTGGCCCACACCCTCGCCCTGCGCCGCAGCCCCGGACGCGGGCGCCTCGCGGTCGTGGCCCGTTCCCGCGCCGAAACCCTGGAGGCACTCCGGCTGTTCGTCGCGGGCCTGCCCCATCCGGCCCTCGTCTCGGGCACGGCCGATGTCACCGCTTCTCACCAGCCGGTATGGGTGTTCTCCGGCCAGGGTTCCCAGTGGACCGGCATGGGCCGCGGGCTCTTCGCGCACCACGAACCCTTCGCGAAGGCCCTGACCGATGTCGATGCCCTCATCCAGCAGGAGGCGGGGTTCTCCGTCCTGGAGCTGATCCGCTCGGACGAACCCCTCACCGGATGCCCGAGAGTCCAGCCGGTCCTCTTCGCCCTGCAGATCGCCCTGGCCGCGGCCTGGCAGTCGCACGGCGTCCGGCCCGCCGCCGTCATCGGGCACTCCATGGGAGAGGTCGCGGCAGCCGTCGTGGCCGGAGCGCTCACCCTCAGCGACGGGGTCCGCGTCATCTGCCGCCGCTCGGCACTGCTGGAGCGGATCGCCGGGACGGGCGCGATGGCCAGCGTCGCCCTGGACCAGGCCACCGTGGAGGCCGACCTCGCCGACGCCGGGACCGGCGCCGTCTCAGTGGCGGTCCTGGCCGCGCCCGGCACCACCGTCGTCTCCGGTGACGCCGACCAGATCGCCCGCCTGATCACCCTGTGGGGGGACCGCGGGATCCTCGCCTCGCCGATCGCTGTCGACGTCGCCTCCCACAGCCACCACGTCGACCCCCTCCTGCCCGATCTGCACCAGGACCTCATCGATCTGCGCCCCCGCGCGCCCCACATCCCCTTCTACTCCACCGTGACCGAGGACCCGCGGCACAACCCCCTCCTGGACGCCGCCTACTGGTGCGACAACCTGCGCCGGCCCGTCCGCTTCCGTTCCGCCGTGGCCGCCGCCGCCCAAGACCGCCACCAGATCTACATCGAGATCTCGCCCCATCCCGTGATCACCCAGTCCCTCACGGACAGCCTGGCCGAACTGACCCCGGACGCACTGGTCCTGCCCTCACTGCGCCGCGGACTGGACGAAACCGTCACCCTGCGGACCCAGCTCGCCGCGGTCCACTGCGACGGCGGCACCGTCGACTGGATCCCCCTGTACGGCGGCGGCCTTCTGACGGACGCCCCCACCATCACCTTCGACCGCACCCGCCACTGGACCTCGGGCGAGGCGCAGCCGGCCGACGCGGGGGCCCTGCCCGGCCGGCACACCGAGATCCCCGGCGAACCGATCCGCCACACCTGGACCGCCACCGCCCCGGCTCGCCATCTGCCCTGGCTCGACGACCACCGCGTCCACGGCACCGCCGTCCTGCCCGGGGCCGCCTTCTGCGCCCTCCTGCACACCACGGCCAGAACCGCACTGGGCGGTGATACCACGGACATCGAGATCACCGACGTCGCCTTCCACGACCTGCTGCGCCTGACCGACGACACCGAAATCAGCACCACGCTCACCCTCGCCGCCTCCCAGCAGGCCACCGGTGAGATCCACTCCCGCCAGCCCGACGGGTCCTGGCAGCTCCACGCCTCGGCGGTCACCCGCCGTGGGCTCACACCCCAGTCCGCTCGTGCCGCCTCCGTCCCGGACCTCGACCGCAAGCACCCCGTCCCGCTCGATCCGGCCGCCCTCTACGCCGGGTTGCGTGCCTGCGGCCTCGAACACGGCCCGGCCTTCACCGGCATCACCAGCCTGCACACGAACAGCCACCGGGACAGCTTCTGGGCCCGCATCCAGCTTCCGGCCGCCGCCCGCACTCCCGAGCACGCGCTGAGCCCCCACCCGGTCCTGCTCGACCTGTGCCTGCAACTGCTGGTCGCCGGAACCGGTCACGACAGCGCCCCCGCGCCCATCCTGCCGGTCCAGGTCGGCGCCCTGCGCATCCTGGGCGACCCCTCACAGGCCGTCCACGCGCACGCCTGGGTCACCGAGAACACCGAGACCACCCTCGCCGGACACGTCCGTGTCCTGGACGCCGACGGCCGCCCGCTCCTGGCCCTCGACGGCGCCCGCTTCGCCCGCCGCGCACCGGCCGACGGCACCACCGTCGACCAGTGGTTCCTGGAACTCGGATGGCATCAGGCGCCCCGTTCCCGCGCCAGGCAGGCACCCCCCGGCAAGTGGCTCGTCGTGGACGAGGGAGACGGCGAGGCCGGACGCCTGGCGGCACTCCTGAGGGACGCCGGCGCCCACGCGGAGGTGCGAGAAACCCCACTGAGCACGGAGGGGCTCGCCGCACTGGCCGACGTCTTCCGCAACCACCTGGCCGCCGGAGCGGGACCCTGGCGCGGTGTCGTCATGCTGTGCGCCACGCCGTCCGCCGACGACAGCGATCCCACCCACGGCGCGGAGCAGCGCGCCAGGCGACTGCTCGCCTTCGCTCAGGCCGCCGAAGACCACGACGGAACATGGCGCCTGTACGCCGTCACCCGGCACGCCCGCGCGGTCACGGCGGACGAGGCCGGCCACCCCGCCCACAGCACCGTACGCGGCGTGGCCCGTGTCCTCGCGATCGAGCACCCGCGCCTGCGCCCCACCCTCGTCGACGCCGATCCCGGAACACACGGGCTGCGCGCGCTGGCCGCCGAACTCCTCGCCGACGCACCTGAGGACGAGGTCGCACTGCGGGACGAGCGCCGATACGTGGCGCGCATCGACCGCGCCCCCGTCACCGCGGCCGAACGCACCGCCTCCACCACCCGGGTCGTCCGCTACGGGGAGGACGGGTTCCGCCTGCGCGCCGGACGCCTCGGCGATCTCGACAGCCTCGAACTGGCGGCAACCGGCCGTCGTCAACCCGGCGAGGGAGAGGTGGAGGTGCGCGTCCAGGCCGCGGGGATCAACTTCCGCGACGTCCTGACCACCCTCGGCATGCTCGGTTCAGAGCCCCTCACCCCGTACCGCATCGGCTTCGAGTGCGCGGGTGAGGTCACCGCCGTGGGAGAGGGCGTGGACCACGTCCGCGCCGGAGACACCGTGGCTGCCGCCCAGCTCGAAGGCGGCGCCTTCGGCTCCTTCATCACCGTTCCCGCCACCGCCGTCGTCCCCGTCCCGCCCGCCCTCACCACCGAGGCGGCGGCAGGACTGCCCACGGCGTTCCTCACCGCCTGGTACGCCCTCCACCGCGTCGCACGGCTGGCCCCCGGTGAACGCGTCCTCATCCACTCGGCCAGCGGCGGCACCGGCCTGGCCGCCATCGCCGTCGCCCGCCTGCTGGGCGCGGAGGTCCTGGCCACCGCCGGCACCGAGGAGAAACGACGCTACCTGCGCGGCACCGGCATCCGCTGCGTCATGGACTCCCGCTCCCTGGACTTCGCCGAACAGACCCGCCAGGCGACCGGCGGCGAGGGCGTCGACGTCGTCCTCAACTCCCTCGCCGGCCCCGCCGTCCGCGCCGGGCTCGAAGCACTGCGCCCCTTCGGCCGCTTCGTCGAACTCGGCGTACGCGACATCCTGGCCGACGCCGCCCTCAAACTGGCCCCGCTGCGCCACAACATCACCTTCTCCACCGTCGACCTCATCGAACTCCAGCAGCGCAAACCCAAGTTGTTCGGCACGCTGCTGCGCGAGGTCATGGACCACATCGCCGCAGGACGCCTCAAGCCGCTGCTGTGCACCGCCTATCCGCTCGATCTGGCCGCCGACGCCTTCCACTTGATGGCCGGCGCCCGGCACATCGGCAAGATGGTGCTCACCGTCCCCGACAGGGGAGAGACCACCGCCGTCCTGCCGGACGGGCCTCCCGTCGTACGCCCCGACGGCGCCTACATCGTCACCGGCGGCCTGGGCGGTCTCGGGATCGCCACGGCGCGCTGGCTCGCGGAGCAGGGAGCGGGCCGTGTCGTCCTCAACGGCCGCCGGTCCCCGTCCCTTGAGACCGCACGCGCCGTCAAGGACCTGCCCGGGCAGAGCACGATCGTCCTCGGCGACATCTCCCTGCCCGGCACCGCCGAACGGCTCGTCGAGGCCGCCACCGAAGGCGACATGCCGTTGCGCGGGGTCGTCCACTGCGCCATGGTCCTCAGCGACGCCGCCCTGGGCACCATCCGCGACTACCAGATCAAACGGGTGTGGGCCCCCAAGGTCACCGGTGCCTGGAACCTCCACCGCGCCACGACCGGACACGCCCTGGACTTCTTCGTCCTGTACTCCTCGATGAGTTCCCTGCTGGGCAACGCCGGACAGGGGACGTACGCCGCCGCCAACGCCTGGCTCGACTCCTTCGCCACCTGGCGCACCCGTGGCGGCCTGCCCACGCTGGCCGTCAACTGGGGTCCCTGGGGCGAGACGGGGCAGGCCACCGATTTCGCCGATCGCGGCTACGAGACCATCCCCACCCGCGAGGGGATCGAGGCCCTGCACACCCTGCTGGCCCACCAACGGGTCCAGACGGCCGTCATTCCCGGTCCGCCGCAGACCTGGATCCCCCGCGCGGGCTCGGCCTCCAGCCTCTTCGCCCTCCTCGCGCCGGACGACCTTCCGGCTGCGGACGAGCCCGAGTCCGGCGGCTCCGGCATCCACGCCCGCCTCCAAGGCCTGCCTGCCGGCATCGCACGCCAGAGCGCCCTGGAGACCTACCTGGGCGACCACATCCGCGCCATCCTGCGCACCGGCAGCGCCACGCTGGATCCGCAGACCCCTCTCAAAGCCCTCGGCTTCGACTCGCTGCTGGCCACTGAACTACGCGTCCGCCTCGAAACCGAGCTCCCCGTCCGTCTCGCCGGGAACTTCATCTGGCAGCACCCCACCGTGGCCTCCCTCGCCACGGCCCTCGCCGCCCTCATGGGCCTGGCGCCAGAGGCGAAGACATCGCCTTGACGCCGGCGCCCCCAATGCGCTCCCGCGGCGCGCCCCTCCATTGGGGTGACGGTGCCGGCAGATGCTTGCGGCACATGCCAAAACCCTGAGTCAATTGAGTATCCAACCGGTGGGCAGCCCATCCCTCTCGGGGGGCGTGGCCCTGTTATGGCCTGCGGCTCTCTGCTGGTCAGGGGGCCACCGACGTACCGGAGTCACGATGGGCCCCCTCGAGGGGGGTTGGATCACCAGTCGGTGCCGCTTATGTGGCACCGACTGGTCGGTTGTAGGGCTCCGTCACCCGCCCCGTGCGACGGCCCGGGTGAGCTCGAAGCGTTGATGACATGCCGCTTCCACCGAGCCGCGACCACGACCTCGCCGTGACCACGACCTCGCCGCGCGCCGCCCCGCCGGCCGGGGCGCGTCGCGAACGCGAACGTAGTGGCCACTTTTTGATACGTCGTCAGAGAGTCCGTGGTCAGCCGTCGCAGACGCGCGGCCCTTTTCCAGGTGTGCGTTCCCCCATTCAGGTGACAAGTAGAGCCGGAGCCTTGTCAGCGATACACCCGTATGGGTCACTTGGAACAGCAAACCGGTGGGCCGCCCATCCCAACCCGGGGGATCGTGGTAATGGCGGCGCCTGCCGGTTTTTCCGTTGGGCGTGTGCAGGAGCACTCCGCGAAACCCCGCAGCCCGATCGATCCGCTCGTCCTCCCCTCAAGCGGTTTCCGTGAACGCAGGAACCCACTGTGCGCTTCGGTGCCGCTCTGCCAGGCGTGTCTTCGGCGCCGGGTGTCCCGCCGGTCGGCTGTGTCCTCTGTCCCTGTTCTGACAACGAGGAGTCTCTCCATGCCCATCTCTCCGAACCAGGGGTCGACCGGCGGTGGCACGCTGGTGACCATCACCGGTACGAACCTCTCCGGCACCACCGCGGTGAAGTTCGGCACCAAGCCGGCCACCAGCTTCACCAACGTCTCGCCGACCCAGGTCACCGCGGTATCACCGTCGGGTACGGGCACGGTCGGCATCACCGTGACGACTCCGGGCGGTACCAGCAACCCGATCCCCTTCTTCTACGTCGGCGCCCCGTTCAAGTCCTCGCTGGGGGCGACGTCGGGTCCGCTGGCCGGCGGGAACACGATCACCGTCAACGGTGTGGGGCTGTCGACCGCGACCAGTGTGACCTTCGGCGCGGTGCCCGCCACCCCGACGGTCGTCTCCGACACCCTGCTCAACGTGGTCGTGCCGGCGGGTGCGGTGGCGGGTTCCGTCGGGGTGAGCGTCACCACGGCGGGAGGCACCAACAACGGTTTCACCTACACCTACGTCGACGTTCCCACCGTGGCCACGGTCGTCCCGTCCTCCGGGCCCACGTCCGGTGGTACCGCCGTGACGATCACCGGTACCGGCCTCGGCACCACCGACTCGGTCACCTTCGACGGGGTCGTGGCACCGTTCTCCGTGGTGAACTCCACCACGCTGTCGGCGGTGAGCCCGCCCGGAACCGCCGGCGCGGTGGACGTGGTGGTCACCAACCCGGCCGGCTCGGCAACGGCCGTCGGCGCCTTCACCTACGTCACAGGCCCCGGCATCTGATCACTCGTCCCGCCGCCGCCCGGCTCACCAGCGGGCGGCGGCACCGTCGTGCCCGACTCCGGGCCCCGACCCAGGCCGTCGCAGGAGCACCTCATGCCGCCCACACTCAGTGCCATCAGTCCCTCCCTAGGCCCCACCACCGGAGGCACCACCGTCACCCTCACCGGCACCGGTCTGACGGGGTCCACATCCGTGCGATTCGGCAGTACGCCTGCCTCGTTCACCGTCAACTCGGCCACCCAGATCACCGCCGTCAGCCCCCCCGGCAGCGCGGGCGCGGTGGCGGTGACGGTCGTCAACCCGACCGGCACCAGCAACGCGTTGATCTTCACCTACGTCACGGTCGTGGTTCCGGTGGTCACGGCGGTGGCGCCCAACAACGGTCCGACATCGGGCGGCACCAGCGTCACCATCACCGGGACCGGGTTCACCGGCGCCACCGCGGTGCGCTTCGCCGATGTACCGGCGGCGTCGTTCACCGTCAACTCGGCCACCCAGATCACCGCCGTGACGCCGAGCGGAAACCCCGGCGGCGCCGCGGTCACCGTGACCACGCCCCTGGGCACCAGTGCCGTTTCCGCCGCCTCCTACTTCTTCTACGCCGCGCCTCCCGTACTGACCGATGCCAGCCCGGCCCAGGGCCCGACGTCGGGGGGAACGGTGGTGACGCTGACCGGGTCCAGTCTGCTCAACGCGAGCGCGGTCCGCTTCGGCTCCACGAACGCCACCTCCTTCACCGTGGTGTCATCGACACAGATCACGGCCACCGCGCCGGCCGGCACGGGGAGTACCCAGATCACGGTGATCACCCCGGGCGGCACGAGCAACCCGGTGCCCTTCGCCTACATCCCCGCTCCCACACTCACCGGCCTCGTGCCCGTCAGCGGACCGACCTCCGCCGGCACGGTCGTCACCCTCACCGGCACGAACCTGGCCACCGCGACGAAAGTCACCTTCGGCGCCACGCTCGCCGCCTTCACGGTCAGCTCCGACACACAGGTCACGGCCACGGCACCTGCCGGGGCCGCCGGTCCGGTGTCAGTGAGCGTCACCACCGCCGGCGGCTCCACCGCCGGCCTGATCTACACCCGCGTCGCCGCCCCCGGCATCTGACGGCGCGTCCGGCCTGGTTCCAGCGGGTGCGGCCCGCTGGTCCAACCGGGTTCCCTCTGCGCGCGGCCTCTCGCAGGAGGAGGGAAGTCGCCCTAGCGTGAAGATCACCACAGCACGTACGACCCTGCGGGACACGTCCGACGACGTAAGGAACTGAACCGGTGAGAATCACGCGAGGCAGAGGAAATCTGGTCGTCACCACCGCGCTGGCGGCCGTAGTGGGGCTGGCGTCGTCCGCTGCGGCCGTGGCGTCGAACACCACCGTGACGGCCACTCCGCAGACCACCACCGCGGGCTCGCCGGTGCAACTGCACGCATCGGTCGGCTGCGCGTCCGATCCCAGCGGCGGTCTGGGCCTGACGTTCTTCGACGGCGGCAACCTGCTGGCCACGGTGCCCGTGAACGCCAGCGGCCAGGCCGACTTCAGCACCACCTTCACTGTCGGCACGCACACGATCACTGCCGCCTACAACGGCAACGAGACCTGCGATGCCTCCAACAGCACCACGACCGTCGAAGCCACGACCGCACCCGCTCCACCCAGCACCACCCCCGGATGGTGCCTGCTCGCCTGCGGTGGCCTGATCAACTTCAGCACCGGCAACATCACCAACTACATCCACACGTGATGGCCGGCAGCTCGTCGGGCAGAGGTCCTGACTCGGCGAGCGGTACGGCTCGTGTGGAAGAGCGCTTTCAGCCGTGCGCGACGTCCGGAGCGGCGTCAGCCGTGTGACGTGCGGGGCACCACAGGCGCCATGGCGCGCGGTGTGGATCGCGCGGATCTCGCTCATGGCCCGCCTGGCGTCGGCCGGGTGCTCGGCGCGGTACGCCCCGAGCACCCGGCGGATCCTCTGCCACTGCGCGGCAATGCCGAGATCCGCGGCCACCGCCGCGTACATCCCTCCCCGGGCCGTCAAGATGCACTGTCAGGGTGTCCACTCCCAAGGATCAGCCTCAGCCGCACCCCTGCCCCCGTACGTGATACCGCTGACCTGGGTGCGTAAGACCCTCCGCGCACGGTGGATGTTGTCGGCCCGCAGTCCCGCACTGTCCAGGATGAGGTCGAAGAGGACTTCCTCGCCCTGACGCAGGTCGCCGTCCCTTCCGTGAATCGCCGAGGCTTCCGCCCGGATGTCAGGTCCGGCGCCCTCCTGGCTGATGAGACCGATGCCCCGGCCCAGGTCGAACCACTTCACGACACCGCAGGGCGACACGCTTCCCCACTCCGCTCTGATCGGATTCAGAAGGCGACACTGTCCGCCCGATCTCCACCGGTGGGGAGGGCGTGTGCAGGGGCGTGAAGCAGCACACCCCCGCGTGACCGCAGTCGCCAGGCGCCGCCCCCGGCCCGGCCGGCATCGCACGGTGCCACTTCCCCCGGCGATGTACTCCCGCCCCTGAGACGGCCGAAGAAGCGGGCTCCGATGCGAGCGGGCTTGTCAGCACGGGGCGTCAACGCTCAGCCCGTGCTGGTCACACAGGATGCCGAATGCTGTGCCTTTCCTGCGGGCTGCCGGTCGGCCGCCGCTATGGTCGGGGCAGTCCGCGCCGATCAGGCGTGCGCGGGCGAGGCCCGGTGCCAGCAGCGCTCTGGCGGCAGTATCACCGGGCCGCCCCACTACCCCCTGCAAGCGAGGTCCCCCGCGCGCGGGCCGGTCGGAGTTCCTCAATGACCTACAGGCCACCACCCCGGCACCCGGTGACACGCGGCGACGGCCGTACCACCCCCGAGTCGGGGCACGTTGCCCTGTACGACCCCGAAGGACACCTCAACGGTGAACTCCCTCTCGACAGGGCGTTCCACGAGCGCGTCGTCAAGGCCGTGCTCGGCTGGCCCGCCGACCCCGGCCTGTGCCCCGCGGACCTCGAACAGATCACCCTGCAGCTGACGGGCGCCGCCCACGTCGTGGCCGACGACGTCCGTCACGCCGCCGGACAGCTCACCGGCGGCCACACCGCCCGCATCCTCGCAGCCGCCGTCCTCGCCGAAGCCCAACACCGCCTCGCGGCCGACCCGCAGGGCACCGTGCGCTGCGCCCAGGGCCACGCCCGCCTCGTCCGCACCCTCTACGAGCACCTGGACCACCTCACCGAAGCCGCACGCCGCCGCCCCGTCAAGGCTCTGTGAGACCGCCGCGGGTCGCCAGGGGTCTGGACTTTCCGTCCAGTCTGGACGTACAGTCCAGGCATGGGTGAAACAGAAGAGGTTCCCGACCCTCGAATTCGGACGTGGGGCCCGGTGTGCCAGGCGGTCGCGCTGTTGCTCGGCCCGTACGCCGAGGTGGTTCTGCACGATCCGGACACCGACCGGGTTCTGGAGATCTGGAACCCGATGACCACCCGCCGCCCGGGCGATCCTTCGATGCTCGGCGAGCTGGACGCGCTCGACCCGTCGGCGCGCGACGTGTACGGGCCGTACGAAAAGCTGCTGGTGGACGGCCGCCGCCTGTCTTCGGTCAGTGCGGTCCTGCGGGATGCGCAGGGCCGGCCCTCCGCGGTGCTGTGCGTCAATCTCGACCGCACTCCGCTGGAACAGGCCGCGGCGGTCCTGTCCGCCTTCGGCGCACCGACCGTCCAGCGGCCGGAGCCGTTGTTCGAAGAGGACTGGTCCGAACGCATCCAGCACATCATCGGTTCCCACGTCCGTGAGACGGGCCGCCCCGTCGAACGCATGACACGCCAGGACCGCCTGACCGTCCTGGGGCGTCTGGACGAGGCCCGGGTGTTCGCGGTGCGCCGCGCGGCCCCGGTCGTCGCCGGGGCGCTGCGGGTGTCCCGATCCACCGTCTACGGCCTGCTGGCCGAGCTCAGAACACCGAGTGCAAAGGACTGATGCACCATGACCCGGCTGCCCGATTTCCGTCTGGAGACCTACTTCTCGCGGTGGGAGTTCACCGCCCGTCATCACCTGACCGCATCCGACGTGCAGACCACGACGCTCGGCGAGCTCCTCGCGCTGGCCGACGACAAGGACCGGGACGCCTTCGAGAACCTGTCCCTGGGCTACACCCAGACGTTCGGCGACCCGGCGCTGCGAGAAGTGATCGCGCAGACGTACGAGCACGCGGAGGCCGACGACGTCATCTGCTTCGCGGGCGCCGAGGAGGCCATCTACCTGGCCATGAACGTCCTGCTCGACGCGGGCGATCACGCGGTGGTGGTGACACCGAACTACCAGGCCGCCGAAACCGTGCCGCTGGCGCTGTGCGAGGTCACCGGGGTGGCCCTCGACCCGGACCGGGACTGGGCCCTGGATCTCGACGAGGTGGCCGCGGCGATACGCCCCAACACCCGCCTCGTCTCGGTGAACTTCCCCAACAACCCCACCGGCAAGATCATCGACGCCGCCGACTTCACCGCGCTGGCCCGGCTGTGTGACGAACGGGGCATCCATCTGTTCAGCGACGAGGTCTACCGCGGTCTGGAGCGCGACCCGGCCCGCGCCCTGCCGCAGGCCACCGACCTCTCCGAGCGCGCCTTGTCATTGAACGTGACCTCCAAGTCCCTGGGGCTGCCCGGGCTCCGGATCGGCTGGATCACCTGCCGCGACCGCGCACTGCTCTCCCGCCTGGAGCGCGCCAAGCACTACACCACCATCTGCAACTCCGCGCCCAGCGAGGTCCTGGCCCGTATCGCGCTCAAAGCCCGCGACACGATCCTGGACCGCAACAGGGGCCGGATCGAGGCCAATCTGCCGGCCTTCGAGGCGTTCTTCGCCGAGTTCGCGGACGACTTCGAATGGCAGGCCCCGGACGGCGGGTGCGTCGCGTATCCCCGCTACCTCGGCACCGACGGGGTGGAGTCGTTCTGCATCCGTCTCGTGGAGGAAGCCGGAGTCCTGCTGCTGCCCGCGAGCATCTACCGTTCGGAACTCACCGCCACCCCCACCGATCGGTTCCGCATCGGCCTCGGCCGACGCGACCCCGAGGAGGGCCTGGCCGCCTTCGCCGACTTTCTGCGGGCCCGTCGATGACTCTCCCCGTCTTCGATCGGACCGCCATCGAAGGGGCGGTCACCACGCAGCTGGTGCTCGACACCGTCCGGGATGCGCTGATCGCCCACGCGGAAGGCCGCACGAGCGTGCCGCCGCCGCTGCACATGGCCTTCCCCGAAGCCGACGGCGACTGCCATGTGAAGGCCGGCTGGATCACCGGCGCCGCCAACTTCACCGTCAAGATCGCGACCGGCTTCTACGGCAACCCCGTCTTGGGCATCCCCTCCAACCACGGCCTGGTCTGCGTCGTCAGCGCCCGCACCGGACAGATGCGCGCACTCCTCGACGACCGCGGCCTGCTCACCGCATGGCGCACCGCGGCAGCGGGCGCGTTGGTCACCCACGCCATGGCCCGCCCCGATGCCACGACACTGGCCGTCTTCGGCACCGGCGAACAAGCCCGGCTCCAGGCAACCTGGCTGGCCGGACTCCGCACCATCAGCACGGTGCTCGTTCACGGGCGCAGCCCGGACAAGGCCAACGCCCTGTGCGAACAGCTCCACGCGCGCGGACTGGACGCCCGGCCCGCAGTGACCCAGGACGCGGCCGCCGCCGACATGGTCATCACCACGACCCCGGCCACATCCCCCGTCCTCAACGCCGCCCACGTGCGCGAGGGCGCACACGTGACGGGCATCGGCACGGACATGCCGCACAAGAACGAGCTGCCACCCGCGCTGTTCCACCGCGCACGACTCATCGCGACCGACGACCACACCCAATGCCTCGACCACGGAGACTTCGGCCACGCCGTCCGTGCCGGAGCCACCGGCCAGAACAGCGACACCGCGGCCGGCGAACTACTGAAAGGACCCGTCGACCGCCCAGAAGCAGCGATCACGGTCGCCGACCTCACCGGGGTGGGCGCGCTCGACGCGGCTCTCGCCTCGGCCGTCCTCGACCAGCTCCTGCGGTGAGCACCGGAGCCAGGCGGGCGAAGCACCGCTGACACCGCTCACACCCCCCACTGGCCAGCACCGACCACGACCTCCTCACCGCCTACAGCCCCCCCGGGGCATCCGCGGCCAGGCCACCCACTGATCCCCGGCCGAGGGCTCAGCCGTGCCCACCCGTCCCCGCGTCCAGGTAGGCCCAGGCCGTCGTTCCGGACCGCAGCACCACCTCGGTCCTGGCGTAGTCGTCGACCTCGTAGTCGTCGGCCGCGGCGAGCTCCGGCCCGGTGATCCGGAACAGGGTCCCTGACACGGCATCGCCCTCATCGCCGGAAGCCACGACCACGGGGTGCAGGTCGGTGCCGCTCGCCGCGATCACTTCGGGGTCCGTGATCCTCACGACTGACGTGGTGTACCCGGGCAGCGCGTCCGGGGTCCCTTCCAGAAGCCTGCCGAACCGGGCCAGCTGGACCTGTTCGAGCTGAAGCGTGCCGTAGGAGAACAACAGGTGCGGCGCGGCCATGGACATGGGTGAACCCTCCGGGTGACTGAAACGACAACTACCGCTGAACCTAAGGCCAGAGGCCCGCCCGGGCGACCCGCCGCCGTGCAATGGACACCCCAGGGAAATCGGCTTGTCCGCGAGAGCCGGGATCCTGTCACATACAGCCATGAGCAGAATGGCGCAGGTCCTCGTGCTGGCCCGGTATGAGGACGAGGTGATGGAGCCGCTGACGCGGGACGACGAGTCGCGCACGTGGCGCGGCCGGTTCGAGCAGATCCCCGGCTGGTTCATCGGCGGGTGGTACATCGAGTTCTTCCGGGAGCGCCAACGCGTCGGGATCCTGAAGGACCTGGAGGCCCTGCCGTGGAATCAGCCGGAGTGCGTGCAGGTCATGCTCCACGACGAGGACGACGACTGCTTCGGGCTGTGGATGTTCCGTGAGGGGAAGCTGGTGGAGCTGCCGGTGTCGGGCACCGAGCGCTTCCACACGCCGGCCCCGCCCACCCAGGAGTACGCGCCGAGCCCCGGTCACCTGTTCCGCACGGACGTCGGGCACACGTGGCTGCCCGAACAGACCCCGGAGGAACTCCGGGACCCGCGCCCGGCCTGGTAGGCAGGGCCCCGCTACGCCCGGGGCAGCGCGAGACCCCGATGCACCCGTGGCAGCTGGACCGGCGTTCGTCCGCGCCGTGCGCGTCCACGGAGTGCCGGCCGGGAGTCCGGCGTCACGCCGTACGCTGCTGGCGGCCGCCGCCGACGGCGCTGAACAGGACGCGGCCCAGGTCCAGCACGCTCAGGCCGAACATCAGGACGCCCAGCGGGACGTGCAGGGCCGGTTGGTGCGCTATGCCCAGCACCACCTGTACCGAGGCGAGGACGAGGAAGCCCGACGCGTACAGGATCGGGCGGGGCGAGCCGCCGCCCGGCCGCCATGCCAGGATCGCGGCGAGCACGTACAGCATCGTCGCGCCGTACATCACGCGCGCTCCGACGCCGTGCACCGTCTCGCCGTAGGACGTGGACAGCAGCAGTCCGGCACTGACCGCCTGGGCGAAGAGGGTCAGGGTCTGCAGGGCGATCGCGACCTGCGTGAAGGTGGTGGTGCGCGGCGCCGCCGTCGTCTGCGTGGCCATGATGTGGTCCCCTCTTCCGCCTCGTGGCGGTGGATCAGTAGTGTCTCGCCAGTCCGACGACGCAGGCCGGCGAAATGTGAGGTCAGGCGTCGTCCCACAGTTCGCGGCCGTGTTTCGTCGAGGGGGCGGGAGCGACGGCGGGCGAGAACGACCAGGGGGTCCCGATCGTGAACAGCCTGCCCGAGTCGGGGAACGACGGCGTCCGGTCCGGTCCGGAGCCGAGCGTGGTCGTCGGTGAGCGGCGCCGGCTGATCAACCTCGCCTACCGGCTGCTCGGTTCGCTCGCCGATGCCGAGGACGCCGTGCAGGAGACGTACACCCGCTGGTACGCGATGTCGCGGAAGCAGCAGGAGGCCATCGAGTCGCCCGGCGCGTGGCTGACGACGGTGGCCGGCCGCGTCTGCCTGGACGTGCTCGGCTCGGCACGGGCGCGGCGCGAGCGCTACGTCGGTACGTGGATACCCGAGCCGCTGCCCGACCGTTCGGAGTGGGTCGTCGGGCGGGCGGACGACTGCGGGACCGGGTCGGCCGACTCGGCTGACCCGGCCGACCGGATCACCCTGGACGAGTCGGTGAACATGGCCTTCCTCGTCGTCCTGGAGTCCATGACGCCCGCCGAACGCGTGGCGTTCATCCTCCACGACGTCTTCCGCTACCCCTTCGCGGAGATCGCCGAGATCGTCGGCCGGAGCCCCGCCGCGTGCCGGCAGCTGGCGTCCTCGGGCCGCCGGCGCATCCGCGCCGAGCGCGCCACGGCGGCTCCGGCGGGTGGCCCCGCCGGACAGGCGGGCCTGGTACGGAACTTCAAGGAGGCGTGGGAGAACAAGGACATCGAGGCCCTCGTCGCTCTCCTCGACCCCGAGGCCATCATGACGGCCGACGGCGGCGGCATGGTCGGTACCGTCCTGCACCCGGTCGAAGGAGCCGAGGACATCGCGGCGTACCTGATCCACGTCGCCGGCAAGGCGCCGGGGCTGACGCTCGCGGAGCGGACGGTCAACGGCCGCCCCGGCCTGGTCGCCCTGTACCGGGGCGTCGCCGTGACCGTGGCCGCGATCGACCTCACGGACGGCCGAGTCAGCCGCATCTGGGCGATCCGCAACCCGGAGAAGCTCGGTGCGTGGACCGAGGGCGGGCGGATCCAGGCCCGGTAGTGCTTCGTGTGCTTCGTGAGCGGGGAAGTCCGCTTCCCGCACCTGCGGCCGTAGCGCGGGGTCACGCCGCGGCGGCGGACCAGGGCGCGCTACCCCGGCGGGGGCGTCCAGCAGTCGGGGCCGCCCCCGCGCCATTCGACGGCGGCGGGGTCCGTGAGGTCGAAGTCCTCGGCGTTCTCCATCCCCCTGGCAGCGAGGAAAACGGCTATGTCGCCGATCCGGTACGCCGTACCCAGGCTCTGCCCGTCGCACCGCACCCGGCGCCACCCGCGGTGGTCCGGGGGAAGCACGACCAAGCGGGGAGCCGGGATCGGCCTACCGCTTTCCTCGTCGTTCCCGGGGCAGGCGCGCGTCATGCCGCCCTCACCCAGGACCGGGCCCGCGCCGCGCGGCGGAGCTCGACCGGACCGCCCGCCCCGCCCGCCCCGTGGACCGCGTCCGACCAGTACGGATGAGCGGCGATCGCGCGCGAGAGCGCGATCAGCCGGCGACGGAGCGTGGTCGTGCCGGCGCTTGCGGGACGCCGGGCCAGTTCCCGGTAGGTACGGAGCCAATCGGCCTGGAGTCCGACCAGGTCATCGGGGAAGGAGGAGCGGTGCATCCACCAATTCAATCATGTGTTCGATTTCTGGGGCGAGAGGAACGCAGGCCAATGACGGGACGGATGTCGCGCCCGCTGTACCAGTGAGGCCCGTGGCACGCGATACTGGCCGCATGGCTCAGCTCTCGTCCCCCCTCACACCGGCGCCCGCCGCCGAGGTTCTGCGCGAGCGGTACACCAACCGCCTGCCCGCCTCCCTCGGCGAACTGGCCGGCCCGTCGCACGGAGTGGTGGAGCTGCCCCTGCACGTCGCCTGGTCCGGCTTGCGCGCCTACGACCTGGACCGGCCCCGGCAGCGGATGAGCCTGTACCGCACCGTCCTCGCCGAAGGCCAGCGCGAGGACCTCACCGCGCTCCTCGACCGCGACCTGCTGACCGAGCAGTGGCCCGTCCTGCGCACCCTGGTCAGCCGGCACATCCGGCAGGTCTGGGAAGAACGCTTCCCCCAGCTCCCGGCCCGGCCGCGGACGACGTCCGCGGCGTGAACCCCAGCGCACTCCACCGTCGGCTCCTGGCCGACGTGATCGCCATCGGCTCCCCCTACCCGCTCGTGATCACCGGCGGCTACGCCGTGAAGGCCCACGGCCTCGTCGACCGCCTCAGCCAGGACCTCGACGTCGCCACCGAGAACCCCGCCCCCATGGCCGACATCACCGCCGACCTGACCCACGAGCTGACCAAACGCGGATGGCGGGTCGCCGTCATCTCCATCGACCCGCTGTCGGCCCGCCTGATGGTCACCGACCCGGCGGACGGCGCCGAATGCGAAGTCGACGTCCTCAAAGAGAACCTGTGGAGCACCCCGGCCCACACCGAGTACGGCCCGGTCCTCGCCCTCGACGACGTCATCGGCACCAAGGTCCGTGCCCTGGCCGACCGCGGCGCGGTCCGCGACCTCATCGACGTCCACGCCGCCTCCCAGCTGCGCACCACCGCCGAACTCGAAAGCCTCGGCCGCCGCCACGGCCGCGACGAGTTCCGCCTCGACGACCTCCACGACCGCCTCACCGGCGCCGAATGGTACGACGACGAGGAATTCGACGCCTACGGCCTCGACCACGCCGCCATCACCGACCTGAGGAACTGGGCCCACCACTGGGCCACCGACCTCGAACAACGCCTCGCCTGCCACGACGACACCGCCTTCTGACGCGCCATGACGACCCTCGGAACGCCGTCAGGACCGCGGAAGCCGACGACCTGCGCCTGATGATCACCGAGGCCTGAGCCATGCCCGCAGCCTGCCGGCCGGTCTGCCCGATTACCCGTGTCGTCCTGACCGGCATTAACCCGGCGGCGTGGAAGGCAACAACGGACAGGACGCAGGCACCGCGCCTCCCTTCCAGATGAGCCGTCACTCGCACCCCAAGGCCCGGCCTGGCCTGATCGACACCGCCCACCGGTCCGAGCTCGCGGACAAGGTCAACTACGCGGCCCTCGGCGACGTGCCGGCCGTCGTCGACCTCACCGATCTGACCGGCGAATGCCCCGGCCCTGCCAACCACCCGGAGGACCAGCGTGATCTACCTGCCCAACCCCATGATCGGAGCCCGCGGCATCCACGAGGCGATCGTCACCGCCTTCGGCCAGCAGCCCTCCCACCTAGGGTCTGTGTGATGTCGTGATCATTCGGCGGTCTTCAGGAGGTCGTCGATCCAGATCATTGCGGCGCGGAGGTGGAGGCCGGCGAGGTAGCTGTCCGGGGTCTTGTCGTATCGGGTGGCGATGCCTCGCCAGGCTTTCAGTTTGTTGATCAGGCGTTCGACGGTGTTCCGTTCCTTGTAGAGGTCGGCGTCGTGGCTGACGGGGCGGCCGCCTCGGGCGCCCTTCTTCTTCCGGTTGGCGGCCTGGTCCCGCTTTTCCGGGATGACGGCCTTGATTCCGCGTTTGCGCAGGTAGGCGCGGTTGCCGCGGGACGAGTAGGCCTTGTCTGCGGCGACCGCGCCGGGCGTCGTGCGGGGGCGGCCGACGGGCAGGCGAACTCTAACCTTGGCGAGCACGGGGATGAACTGCGGGCTGTCCCCGGCCTGCCCGGCGGTCAGGACCAGCGCGAGCGGACGGCACCTGCGGTCCGCAGCGAGATGAATCTTGCTGGTCAGTCCGCCCCTGGACCTTCCGAGCAGGGCTTCCTTCAGGCGGAGCTTACGTCTGCGCCGGATGGCCCGACGCTCGGCCTGTCCGTTCTGTTCCTCCGGTCCGCCCCTTTTTGCCGGGCTGTCTCCTGCTCCTGCACGGCTTCTTCCAGGGCCTCCATGAGGTGCTTGCTGACGCGCATTCCTGCGGAGTCTTGGTGGGCACGGACCGTGGTGGAGTCCACGCTGACCAGCGACAAGTCTGTTCTTCCCACGCGGGCACCCTCAGCGATCAGGCCTTCCAGCAGGGCAGTGAAGACACCGGCGTCCCGCCAGACGCGGAAGCGTCCGTAGACGGTGGCCCAGGGGCCGAACTCGGCAGGCATCTCCCGCCACTGGGCACTGGAGCGGAACCGCCAGATCACACCCTCGAACTGCTCCCGCAACCGCTCCGGGTACGGGCCGTACCTACCGATCGGCAGGTACGGCTCGATGAACTTCCACTGAGCATTGGTGAGTTGCCTACGCGTCACGACCACAGTCCTACCGGATTCCACCCCACGAAGAGGGAAGAACTCAGAAGCTGATCACGACATCACACAGGCCCTAGTGTCCTGAGTCGGTAATTCGTCGGCAGTATGAGGCGAGGGATTCGAGAATCTGGTCGGCGGTCTTGGTCCATACGAAAGGCTTAGGGTCTTCGTTCCAAGTGGCGATCCAGGTGCGGATGTCCTTCTCCAGCGCCTGGACCGACTTGTGGACTCCTCGCCGTATCCGCTTGTTCGTCAGCTCGGCGAACCACCGCTCGACCAGGTTCAGCCAGGACGAGCTGGTGGGCGTGAAGTGCATGTGGAACCTGGGATGGGCCAGCAGCCACTTCTTGACCGCCGCGGTCTTGTGGGTCGCGTAGTTGTCGCAGATCAAGTGGACCTGGAGTCCGGCAGGGATCTCCTTGTCGAGCTTGTTCAGGAACTTCCTGAACTCCTCGGCCCGGTGCCGGCGATGAAGGGACCCGATCACCTTGCCGGTGGCCGCGTCGAAGGCCGCGAACAGCGTGGTGGTGCCGGCGCGGACGTAGTCGTGACTGGCCCGCTCGGGCACCCCGGGCATCATCGGCAGCACCGGCTGGGACCGGTCCAGTGCCTGGATCTGCGACTTCTCGTCCACACACAGCACCAGCGCCCGCTCAGGCGGATCGAGATACAGCCCCACCACGTCATGGACCTTGTCGACGAAGAACGGGTCCGTGGACAGCTTGAACGTCTCGGACCGGTGCGGCTGCAAGCCGAAAGCCCGCCACACCCGGGAAACGGTCGACTGCGACAACCCGGTCTTCTTCGCCATCGACCGGGTCGACCAGTGCGTGGCGTTCTCCGGCTTCGACTCCAGCGTCCGGGCGATCAGATCGGCGACCTGCTCGTCCATCACCGTGCGGGGCCGGCCCGGACGCGGCTCGTCCGACAACCCGTCGAGACGGTCCGCCAGGAAACGCTTACGCCACTTCGAGACGGTGTCGCGGGACACGCCGACCCGTTCCATCACCACACGCGTCGACACGGGAAAGCCGTCCTCCCCGACATCGTCACAGGCCAGAATCACACGGGCCCGCATCGCCATGTCCTGCGCGGACTTACGCCGCCGCACCCAACCCTCCAACACCGATCGCTCAGCATCAGTCAGATCCAGCGGCGCAAGCTTCGGTCCCGGGCGCGTCATGACTCAACTATATGGAAATTTAAGACTCAGGACACTAGGACTTGGCCGGCCGATCATGTTCGATGCGGCAGTGGATCTATCCTGAGCGCCTAGGGAGGGGGTGCGCCGTGGAGCGAGATGTGCAGTTGGTACGGGACTTGGTGGCTACTGTGCCGGGCTTCGAGGACTTGTTTGACGCGCACGTTTTCAACGAGCACGACGTCCTGTCCCACGTGTTCTTCTGGGACGTTGTTCAGGAGACCGTAGCGTCGTTCCTTGGAGGCGATGAGACGGACTGGCGTGTCACGCTGCGGTTCCTGGAAGAGCAGCTTCGTCTCGATGTCCCCGAGGTCACCACGGTGATTGTCACCTCGTTCCTCTTCAGCCTGCCGTGGCCGGACCAGCCTGGATATGGCCTTGTTGAGCACCTTGGTCCTGCCATGAGTGCACGGTTCGCTGCGATTCGACCGTCCGGCTAGGGCTTGTCTGGTTGCACGTGTGACTACCGCGTGTCCAGGCCGTTGATATGGGCATGGGGCGGGGTGTTCTGAGTGATGCTGAGTGGGAACGGCTGCGGCCGTTCCTGCCGGTCAGCAACAGGCGTTGTGGCAGGTGGCGGGATCACCGGCAGGTGATCGACGGGATTCTGCACCGGGTGCGGACCGGCGTTCACTGGTGTGACCTGCCGGAACGGTTCGGTCCACGGAAGCCCGTCTACGAACGGCATCGGCTATGGTCGGCCGACGGGACGTGGGAGCGCCTGCTCCAGCAGGTTGAGGCCGCGGCCGACGCCGCAGGCGAGATCGACTGGGACGTATCGGTCGACTCAACCATCGTGCCGGCGCATCAGCACACGGCTGGTGCCCGCACCGACCCGCCGCCGGCGCCCGCCTCGAGATCATCGAGTACGTCCTGCGCGGTCAGCCCGGAGGCGTGCCCGGCACCTGGGGCTCCACTTCGACGACTACCTCCTGCACGCTCCCATCACCGACCAGCACCGCAACAAGATTGCCCACCAGGCCGCGCTCATCGAGTCCGCACTCGGGAGCGACCCGGCGGACGTCCCGAGCACGGCCCCCGCGCGCGCCACCGGCCGCCGTACCCTGCTGATGGCATCCGGAGGCGCCGCCGACCTGCGCCGAGTCGACCCGGCTCTCCTACACCCCGCCAACCGCCTGGTCCTCAACGACGTCGAACCCGGCGCCCTCCAGTACGCCCTCACGCCCTGCCGCCCGCGACCCGCGCCCAGACCGCCGCGGCCCCGGCAACGTCCTGCGCACCGCCGCCCACCCGGCCGCCGACCACGGCCCCTTCGACCTGGTCCTGGCCGGAGGCCTTCGACTACCTCGAAGAACGCTTCGCCCGAGCCCTGATCCGCACCACTCTGCCCCCGCCTGTGCCGCCCCGGAGGCACGTTCCGCTTCTCCAACATCGCGACCCCGAACCCCTACGCCGCCCTGATGACCCACATCGGCCGCTGGTGAGCCCCGCAGTCGGCTTCGTGTTCGTCGCCGACGCAGCCTCGATCGTCAGTCGAGGCCCTCGATGATGCGGAAGTCGCGCTCGACGCCGTCAGCAAGTGCGGCCAGCGCCTCCTGGTAGGCCGCACTCGCACGTGCGGCGACCGCCTGTTCGAAGCTGTCGAACTCGACCAGGACGGTGCGCTCGGCGATTCCGGCGTCGTGTGCGACGACCCGGCTGCCGCGGGCGAGCAGTCGCCCGCCCGCGGCCTCGACGGCTGGACCAGCCAGCTTGTTGTAGGCAGCCAGCTTCTCGGGGTCCGCAATGGTGCGGTAGGCGCTGACCCAATAGCCCTTGGTCACGGTACCTCCTGTGTTCGGAATCGATGCTCAGAAGCATGCTCAGATCCACGGCCGGCGCGCTGTGGGTCAGCGAGCCGACGGAGACGGCGTCGAAGTCGGACGGCGGCTTCGATCCTCAGCTTCCGGTTCGACTCGACCGGCCCACGCCCGGCACACCCACTGGGGCTGTGATCGGATTGGTCTCGGGTGAGCGTCGGCGGGCGAGGGCGAGGGCGAGGCTGGCCATCGTCGTGATCGCCATCGCGGCGACGCCGACCAGCGCCGCGGTCGTGTAGGCGTCGTCGTCCGGGAAGAGACGGCCCGTGGCGGTGCCGGCGGCCAGGACCAGACCACCGATGGCGCTGCCCAGGGAGTACCCGACGCTGCGGACGACGTAGTTGAAGCTCATGGCGCTCGACGTCTCGCTCTTGGGGGTGACGGCCAGGATGACGCCGGGCATGGCGGCCGAGAAGCTGCCGACGCCGAAGCCCAGCACGCCCATGGCCGCGAGCAGTTCGGCCAGGTTGGACCGGGCGGTGGCGAACAGGACGAACCCGCCGCCGACGATGGCGGCGCTGCCGGCCAGGAGCAGGGGGCCGTCGATCCGCGTCCGGACCCGCGGCGTGAGCTTGCCGGCGACGAACCCCAGCACGGAGAACGGGATGAGGACCAGCCCCGCCACGAAGGTGGTCAGTCCGAAGCCGTAGCCGGCGCTGTGCGGCGTCTGCGCGTAGCGGGTGATGAGCGTGAGCAGGAGGTACATGCCGCTCCCGCCGACGAACATGGCGAGGTTCGCCCCGGCGACCGCCGGGTGCCGTACCGCCCGGACGTCGACCAGGGGCGTCTTGGTTCGCAGTTCGGAAACGGTCCAGACGCAGAGCAGGAGTACGGCGGCGACGGCAAGGGTCACCGCCACGGCGAGGTGTCGGCTCCACAGGCTCCTCTCGCCGGCCAGGAACAGGACGAGGAGCAGTCCACCCGCGAGGACGAGCGCACCGGCCACGTTCACGTGAGCGGAGCGGCCTTCGGGAGCTGCGGGCATCGAGCGCCACGCGGTCACGAAGGCGATGGCGGTGACGAGCAGGCCGAGGCCGTAGGCGGCCCGCAGTCCGCCGAACTCGGCGAGCAGCGCGGCCAGCGGGTAGCCGACGCCGGCTCCGATGATGGAGACCACTGAGATCAGGGCGATCGTGGCCGCGCTGCGCTCCTCGGGAAGATGGTCGCGGGCCACGCCCATCATGAGCGCCGTGAGACCGAGTCCGACGCCTTGGGCCGCTCTGCCCACGAGCAGCCAGGCGAACGGCAGCGGCAGCACGGTGAGCGCGCTGCCGACGACGACGATCGCCAGCGTGGCGAGAATCGTGGCCCGCCGGTGCGGACCGGCGCCGAGCCGGCCGAGGACGGGTGTGGCGACGGCGCCGCTGAGCAGGGCGATGGTCAGCGTCCACTGCGCGCTGTCGAGGGAGACGTGGAACGCGGTCGCCACGCTGGTGATGAGCGGCGTCCCGAGGCTGGCGACCGCCGCCACGACCAGGGCGATGAACATCAGGGCGGGGACCAGCAGACGTGCCTCGGAACGTATCAGGGCAGTGCTCATGGGCTGGTCATGAGCCTGGGCCGCGGTCACCGGTCCGATTCCTCTCGGGCGTGGCTTTCGAGCTCCGCCAGATGCAGCAGCGCCGGAAGGGCTGCCGCCAAGGCCTCGACCTCGTCACCGGTGAGTTCGTCGATCAACCGCGCGTACGCGTCGACGCCCGCCTGGCGTCGCGTCCGGACGTACGACGCGCCGGCCTCGGTCAGGCACACCAGCGTGACCCGCTTGTCGGACGGGTCGCCCTTCCGCTCGACCAGCCCGGATTCCTCCATCACCCGGACCAGGACGGTCATCGCGGGCTGGGTGACGCCCTGGGCGACCGCCAGATCGGTGATCCGTCGCGGGCCGGTCTTGTCCAGGGTGGCCAAGGTGGCGGCGGACGTCAGGCTCATGTCGCGGGGAAGGCGTCTCACGGCCCTGGTGGCCAGACCGTAGAGGGCTGACCCGATGGCATCGGAAGCGCCGTGCGCGGCGTCTCGGCGACTCATGCCTGAAGCATAGCGGATTTATATGAACCCTTTATGCATCTCCCGATCAGGGTTCGGCGGTACTTGACTTACAACGCGTTCGCGTAAAGATGAACGGCGCCGACCTCCGGGCCCAGAATCAGCGCGGGGCAGCCCGGGCGGACAGGGACGGTCGGGGGCTCGCAGCGGTCGATGGCGTCGTACCGGATACCCGGCACGCGGGGCTTCCGGCCAGGGTGCCGCCCCGATGTCCCGGGAGCGATACCGGATGTCGGCCCGTGGAGCCGCGCGGCAGCGGCCGGAGTCCCCTGAGCCTGATCGCCCCAGTATGACCGGGCAGCTCACCTATGGCCTCCCCCGATCGAGGGAGCACTTTCTCCCGCCTTCCCGCGATGCGCATCCGCGACGCCGAAGGCCAGGATCGTGTCCTGAACAGTTGACCGGAGGACGTTTGATGAGCACGCAAGGAACAGAGATGCCACCGCATCACACGGCATCGGCCAACGGACTGGCCGGGGCCGCCATGGTGCTGGGCATCATCGGCTTGAGCACGTCGGTCTTCTTCATCGGCGGCCTGTTCGGCGGGATCGGCCTGATCCTGGGCATCGTCGCCCTGACGACGGCCAAGCGGACCGGTACCGGCCGGGGCAAGGCCCTCACCGGCGTGGTGACCTCGACCATCGCGATCGCGGTGTCCGTTCTGGTCACCGTCCTCTTCGTCTGGTACGCCAACAAGACGCAGGAGTGCTATCAGCCCGACAGTTTCCAGCAGTACAGGCAGTGCGTCCATCAGCAGCTCACCGGGAATTGACCGGTGACGGGCGGCTTCTCCAGCAAGGACGATCATCACTGTGCGAAACCAGGATGGTCAGCGTCGCCAGCGGAGAGGGGCACATCGTCAACGGCACCAACTCCTGCGCAGACAAGACCGCCACGGTCTACCTGACCACGGGCAGGCTCCCGGCGAAGGACCTGACCAGCCGAGCGCCTGCCGGGCAGAAGGCGAAAGCCCGCCCGCTGCCCGGCCCCGGATTCTTGGCTCAGACACCAGCTGAGAAGCAGCCGGTCAGGAATCGAGAAGCCGCGGCCGCGGTGCAGCCCCTAGCGTGATGGTCATGGCAACCACCGCTTCCACCACAGCCAACACGTCCCTCGCGTCCGTCACCCTTGAGGTGGCCGACCTGGAGGCTGCCCGCCGCTTCTACAGCGCCTTCGGCGTGGACGCGTACGTGCGCCTGCGGGCGTCCGAGGCGCACTCCACGGGCTTCCGCGGCTTCACCCTGGCGCTCACGGTGTCCAACCCGGCCACCGTCGACGGCTTCGTCGGCGCCGCCGTGGACGCCGGGGCCACGGTCCTGAAGCCCGCCGCGAAGTCACTGTGGGGCTACAGCGGCGTCGTGCAGGCTCCGGACGGGACGATCTGGAAGATCGCGACCTCGGCGAAGAAGGACACCGGACCCGCCACCCGCGAGATCGACGAGGTGGTCCTGCTGATCGGCGTCGAGGCCGTGAAGGCCACCAAGCAGTACTACGCCGACAGGGGCCTGACCGTGGCCAAGAGCGTCGGCAGCAAGTACGTCGAGTTCGCCCCCGGTCAGTCCAGCCCCGTCAAGCTGGCGCTGTACAAGCGCCGCGCCTTGGCCAAGGACCTCGGTGTCCCCGCCGACGGCACCGGCTCGCACCGCGTCGTCCTCGGCGGCACCGCCGACGCCTTCACCGACCCGGACGGGTTCGCCTGGGAGACTGCCGCGTCGCTCGCCTGCACGCAACGCTGACTCCCGCCCAACGACACGCCCGATGTTGGGAATCGAGCCGTCCGACGAGGCGAGGCCGGTTACCTTGCGGGTGGTGTCTGGGCCACGACTTCGGGGCCGGGCCCCGGGCCGAACACCGACCTGCCAGCTGAACCGCGAGGGACCAGCGCTCACTGAGCAAAACCGCGGACCCCGAAGACACGAGCGACCCACTGATCCATCCGGACCCCGAAGTCGGACGCTGAGGCGATGTCCGAGGCCGGGAGCCAGCCTGCGTAGTCGAGGCTGGCGACGAGGTCGACGTCGGCCCAGCCCCCCCGGAACAGTACGGCCGACAGCTCGGCCTCGTACGCCGCCGGGACGGCACGGCACGGCACGGCCATGGTGCTGTGGATCTACGTCCCGACGATCGCATAACGGTGCCCCTCCGGATTTCAAAACGCCCCAGCACTAGCCCACCAGAGGCACGGCTAGTGCTGTGGCCGCCTAGGTTCGCCGGGTCGGAAGGGGCATCTGCTGGGGCCTGGCCGCGCTGAAGTCGATCCGCGCCGCCCGAGTGGTTATGCCATGAAGCCCCGAAGAGGATTCCCCGCGGCACCGTCGCGCCCGGGCTCAGGTCGTCTTGGTCTGGCCGCCGTCGATGAGGAATTCGGCGCCCGTGATGTTCGCGGCGCGGGGCGAGGCCAGGAAGAGCGCGAGGTTGGCGACCTCCTGAGGTTCGGTGAAGCGTCCCGTGGAGATGCCCATCTGCTGGGGCACCACCACGTCCATGGCCTCCTCGGCACTGGTCCCCGCGCTGGCCGCCACGGCCTCGGCGAAGCCGCCGGGGGCGGTCCAGAACGGGGTGCGGACCGGTCCCGGAGCGATGGCGTTCACCCGTACGCCGCGCGGCGCAAACTCCTCCGACAGCGCCTTGGTAAGGCTGGTCAGCGCGGCCTTGGCCGCCGAGTAGTCCACCACCGTGGGGAAGGGCAGCCGGGCGTTGATGGAACTGATGTTGACGACCGCGCCTCCGCCGTCCGCGAGCAGGTGCGGCAGCGCGGCGCGGCTGGCGCGGACGGCGCTGAAGAAGTTCAGGTCGAAGCCCCGCCGCCACTGTGCGTCGTCGATGGCGAGGAAATCGGTGCGGGGCTCTGTGGCTCCGACGTTGTTGACCAAGACGTCGATCCTGCTGTGCCGTTCCATCGCCGCCTGGATCAGTGCATCCACGCCCTCGCTGGTAGCCAGATCGCCGGCGACGAAGGCCACGTCATAGGTCTCGCGCAACGCGGCCAGCTCAAGGGTCTCGGAACGGCTGCCGGCGACCACACGCACGCCCTCACGCAGGAACGCCTCGGTGATGGCAAGGCCGATGCCCTTGCTGGCACCGGTGACGACGGCGACTTTGTCCGTGAGCTCCAGATCCATCGGCACGCACTCCTTGTGTCATGAACTCAGCATGGATTTTTCTCATGAATCAGATATGCACGGGCATTGTGTGCGTCGGATCCCATGTGCCCTCGCAGGCACGCCGTGCCCTGCTGTCGGGGTGTGAGACCACCGTCAGCTGCGGTCGGTCCTCGACTGATCCTCACGAAGCCCCCGGCGTGGTGCCGGGGGGCTGGGTACGGAAGGGCGTGTGCGGTGAACTCGGGTCACCGCTGTGGTGAGGCGCCGAAGCATGCTGCCAGGACTTGGAGCGTGATTACGTCACCGCCGTCGACGACAAGGACGAGCCGAGGTTCCTGCCCGTGGTCTCCGAAAGAGCCCGGACCAAGCTCAACCAGATCGCCGCTCGCAAGTCGCGCTCACCCAAGCGGAAGACCCAGCCGCTCGCCCAGCTGCGCGTGTGGTGGAAGACGAACGCCATCCTGAACTCCGGCGTGATGGCCAGCATCATCGACTCCCTCCTCAAGCGCGCCCGTGCCGCAGCCGTCGCGATCCGGGCCCGGGTCGCCCAGATCGTCGACGTTGCCCTGGCGGCCCTCGACGTCACCGTGGTCGTGTTCGCGATGAACAGCGACGGATGGTTCCACCGTCGGCACCTGCTCGCCGAAGCCCGCCCGCCACCTCGCCCTCGTACTCCGCGGCCGCCGCCACGATCCCGGCCTGGACGAACAGATCGTGGACGCCGCCCTCGCCGCGCACTGCGTGGACATCAGCGAACCCAAGACCGTCCGGGGCCTCATGGCGGGTACCGCCTCTACACCGCCCGCCGCGCTCTGGCCGACCCGCCATCCACCCGCAGGCGCCACCCCACGGCCGCACCTGACCCGGATCAGCCGCCCACGGCCGGCACGGGCGACCTGACACGCCTCCGCCTCCGCCGCCGTCGGAAGAGGGGGACTGGGACATTCCCCGCATCCCGCTGCGCCACGACCGCGCGGCCATGGCCTCCACCATGCTCGCCGCCCAACTGCGCACCGCCCGCCGTATGGGTCGCGCAAGGACGCCACCGCGCCGCGTCCGGTGCGCGAGGACGACCAGCGCGCACACCGGCCCCATCCCGACCCACACCGAGGTCCGGAAGCCGGCCGTTGAGTCCTCCCGGTGCGATGCCAGGCATCCACCCCGGTGCGCACGGCCGCGTTTCTCCTGACCCCGGCCCCGGGCATCCGCTGCTCTTCCAGCCTCACGATTTCCGCAGGATGTTCATCACCGAGGCGATCCTCAACGGCCTCCCGCTGCGCATCGCCCAGGTCATCGCCGCGAGCCCGTGCCCGAGGTCTGAGAGGCGCTGAGTACCTGTGTCTGAGTCGCCCATGACAAGTTGGGCGTCCGGCTGCGGCGGCAGATCGGTTTGGGGCGTCCTCTTCCAGGCCCGAGGCCTACTCTGCGTTCCATGGATCTGGATGCCGAACTCAGTGCTCTAGCGGCCCAAGAGGACCTGCCCGCTGACCCGGTGCGCCGCTTGCTCCAGCACCCGGGGGCTCGGCGCTCGGTGGCGTTGTTGCGTCGGGACCTGACTGATGAACTGATAGCGGAGATCATCGACCTCGGCTCCGTACGGACTCTCGCTGCGAACTCCTCCGTGCCCTCTCGGATCAGGGCCCGCTTCGCGGAGCATCCGGAGCCGTCCGTTCGGTGTGCGGTAGCGGCGAGTGTCAGGGACGAACATCTGGGGTTGCTCGCCCGTCTTGCGGCTGACCCGGACCCTTCCGTGCGGTCGTTCCTTGCGATGAACGAGCATCTGCCGGCGGAATTGCTGGAGCTCCTGGCCGCGGACTCAGAGGTCAGTGTGCGGTCGTCGGCCATCCAGCGCTGGCGCGATGCTCCGGACAATGTCCGCAGGATGTTGCTGACAGACGCCGATCCAGGCATCCGCAGCGACAGTGTTCGGGCATTCGCCCCTCCTCCTGACCTCCTGCCCGGACTGCTGGCAGATCCAGCGACCCGTGCTGCCGCGGTCGCGTATGCCGTACCGACTCCGGAACTGGCGGCCGACCCGGATTCCGATGTCCGGGAGGCCGGCGCCGCACATCCGGACCTGCCTCCCGGTCTGCGTGACCTGCTGGCAGCTGACCAGGACGTCTTCGTCAGGAACGCGATCGCGGCCCGGCCGGGGATATCCCGTCGGCAATGCGTGAACAGGTTGTGGCCACGTTGGAGCCCGATGGCCCCGTTGCCGAGTGGATGCTGTCGTTCAGTCGCGGCACCCATACGTGTCCGCCAGCCACACCGGTCCCGCCGAATCTCACGCGACAACAGGCCGAGTCCTTGCTCGCTCAGGCTGGGCTGTAGGGATGAGCTCCTGTCGTCAAGCTGCCTGAGGCAGGACGTCCACGGACGCTGAGCGTGTGGTTCGACTTTCACGGCCTCGGGTGATTCGCCGTGTCATCAACGTGATCGCAGCCCAGGTGATGAGGGCTTCGGAGTGCTGGACGAGTCGTTCGTAGTCGCGCGCGTGGCGGCGGGCGTGCATCAGCCAGGCCAACGTGCGCTCGACCACCCAACGGCGGGGCAGAACGACGAATCCGGTGGCGTCCTTGGGTCGGCTGACCGTTTTGATCGTGAGGCGGAGGTACTTCTTGGCCCAGGTGACGAGCTGGCCGGCGTAGGCGGAGTCGGCCCAGACGATGGTGATCTCGGGGTGCATGAGCCTGAGCCGGAAGAGGACTTCCTTGGCCGCGTCGCGGTCAGTCATGTCGGCGGGGGTGACCATGACTAGCAGTGGCAGTCCCCGTGTGTCGACGACGATGTGGCGTTTCCTGCCGTTGATCTTCTTGGCTGCGTCGTAGCCGCGCGAGTCCTCAAGCCGGCCGATTCACAGGCGATCTCATTCGCGTCGGCGGACTCTCACTGCACCGAGCTCTGAAGGACGGCGTTCGTTCCTGGTGTGTGATCTGACTGGGGGTTGCCAGATCAGTCCGGGGTGGAGGAGGGCGGTAGTCCGCGAGCCCCGTTGGTCTTGGCCCGGGTGAGCTTGGCTCCGGTCACCTGTGCCCCTCGCAGATCAGCGTTGGTGAGGTTTGCGCCGGTCAGGTTCACACCGCGCAGGTCAGCGTCCGTTAAGTCGGCGCCGATCAAGTTGGCGTTCGTCAGGTTCGCGCTTTCTGTGACGGTGCCAGAGAGGATCTTGGCTTGCAGGGATTTGTCAGCCGCGCTGAACTTCGCGCCGTGAAGGTGCGCCCCGGCCAGGGACGCGCCCGTCAGGTTGGCATCAACCAGGATCGCCCCCGCCAGGTTCGATCCGGCAAGGCTTGTACCTGTGAGATCCGCATCCCAGAGCACCGCATTGGCCAGATTGGACGGTTTGGTGGGGATTGGCGCGTCCGGTGCACTCAGTACCGCCTCGCGCAGGATCGCGCTGCTGAGATCTGCACCGGTCAGATCCGTCTCAATGATATTCGCGTGGGTCAGGTCCGCTCCGTACAGTTGGGCATCGCTGAGGTCTGTGCGCAGGAATTGTGCTCCACTCAGGTTGGCCTCACTGGCGAATGCGCTCCGCAGGTCTACTCCCGAGAACGTTGCATGTCGCAGGTCTGCGCCCTCCATGTTCACGAAGCTGAATGAGGAACGCGTGCTGGGAAATTCGCCGGCCTTGGGGATCTTTGCGATGTCTCTGATGTCCCAGGTGGACAACATCAGGCCCCGGAGGTCTGTTCGATTCCAATCGACCTGTGCACCTCCGTCGTGGCGAGGATGGCGGCGGGCCAGCACATTCATCACAGCCGCCACATCAGTGGAGGGGCGGAGTTTGAGTGCCTCCTCCAAGTCCTCTGACTCCTTCGCGAAGCCGGTCGCCGGAACGGGTGCGTGGCGTCGTAGGTACGCCGAGAGGACCGCAACGATCCGGGGCTGATCGCGAGGTGAGTCCTGCATGATGCGCTCCAGCGCATAGATCCCCCCGAAGCGTACGTCCAACGACTGTGACCCGAGGTTGGTGATCGCATCGTTGAACCGGCTCGTGAGTTGTCCCTGTTCGGCGATCCGTACTTCCCTCCACGTAAACAGCAGCGCCAACACCGCGGCCAGGCCGGGGAGGGTGGCCGCCATGAGCACAAGCCATTGGGACCGGCCCAAGCCGCTGGCACCGTGCGCGCCCGTACCGCGGCGGCGCCTTTGTCTGGCCCCGCGCCTGTGCGCGATCCGAGTCAGCCATCCACCACGCGCATTTCCCCTCACCTTGTCCATGACAATCGACGGACCCCCAGAAGGGCAGACGCCACACCGCCGAGGCACCCGATCGCCGCAGATGCCGACTGATGACCGTCTGGACCGGCGGACAAAGGCCAAGATCGTGAGATAGAAGTGCGGTGTCCCTCAAACGAGACGGCCGGGAAAGTCCAGGTCGTCACGACGGAACAGGACATTCCGAATGCGGGCCTACACAGCACCTCACTCCGCCAGGCCTGCGGAGTGTGGAGGCTGGCGGGATGCACTCCACGCTCCTGCACGCCATCGGGCTGGGCCGCGACGACGTCGACGTCAACGCCCTCGTGAGGGACATCGAGTCCTGCGTCAGCGCCGCGGGGCCGATCACCCTGACGTTCGACCGACCCGCCATCGGCCCCTTCGCGGTGGAGCTCAGCGGCTGGCCCGGGTGCCCGTTCACCGTGCTCGTGGACGCCGTCACCCAGGCGACGGCCCGTACCGGGGCCACCTTCCTCCTGGCCCGCATCCCATTCGATGAAGCGATCGCCTTCCCCTCAGAGTCCCAGCCAGCAGGAACAGCCACCGCATGAACAGGACGGGGGAGTTTGTTCAGGGGCGGCAGGAGAGACGATCATTCAGTCATGAGACCCGAAGTGCAGACGTTCGTCGCCGACGGACCGCTTCCCGACTGGGACGCGAGAGAGGAAGACGTCGACCGGCGCGACCGCCAGCTGACGGCGATCTCCCGCCCTGTCACCCCCGAAGAGGCCGCTGCCCTGGCCACCTGCTTCGGCCCCGACGACTGCTACGGCGTCGCCTGGACGCTCGTGCACTTGATCGAGACGGCTCCCGGTCCGGTGCCACAGCTGGAGGATCCGGGTCCGGAAGCCAGCGACTGGGCCGAGGTTCTGAGGACGCGATGGGGCGGCTAGGCCGCCGCTCTCAGATCTTGCCGTTGCTTCGCCACCCCTGCCCCTCCGCTCCCGCCCGCCGGGCGGCAGGATGGGCAGACGGCGATGAGCGAGATGGAACTGCCGGCCCTGCTGCGCGAACTCGACGACCCCGAACGGCTGGAACGGCCGCTGCACTACGACCGCGCCGCGACCGGCGTCGCGTTCGGCGGGCTGGTGCGCCGACTCGAAGCGGACTTCGGGGTCCCGTGCGAGTTCGAGCGGGACAGCCAGGATTCCAGCGAGTACGGGCGCGTCCGCGTGCCCGCGGGCGCGACGGTCTGCGGGACGCGGATCGTGGTCTGTGTGAGCAAATTCGGCTCCCTCGCCGAGGTCTGCGCCGATAATCCGGGGGCCTTCCTCGGCACGGACGAGGCCCGCGAGGAGGGGGTACTGGACCCGGCAGACCTCGCTACCGTGGAGCGGGCGTTGGCCGAACTCGGCTACGTGAGCGTCCCCGAGGAACTGCTGGAGAGCGACTACGAGGGCCCCAGCGCGCTGGAGCACTTGGCAGCGCGGCCCACCTGGTGGACACGGTTCTTCGGCACGCTCTGGTGATCCACCCGCCCGACGGGCACCCTCAGCCGACCCCTGCGCGTCGGCTGGGCCCAGGGCCGAACCCTCGGCAAGATCCGAAAGAGACGGCCTAACACCCCACGGCTTGACGGTTTAACTGCATGAGGTGTCTTTCCTCGCGATAGCCGAGGGGAGAGGTCCATCCATAGCCGAGGGCCGGCGGCCCCGGAGGGACAGGGCGCGAACGGGCGCGGCAGATCGTGGACGGGTACGCACCCCTGAAAGTCACCTTGCGCCAGGTCTTGTACCGACTCGTCTCCGAAGGCGTGCTGCCGCACACGCCGCCGATGTACCGGCGGCTGTCCGCACAGCTGGCCCAGGCTCGGCGAGAGGGCCGCTTCCCCGACCTGATCGACACCGTCCGCGAAGTGCACGTCCCGCCGGCCTGGCCGGACGCGGACGCGTTCGTCGCCGAGATGCCCGGCTGGTTCCGCCTGGACCGCTCCGCGGGCCAGAAGCGGGCCCTGTACGTCGCCCGTCGCCGCGGAGAAGGACCCCCTTGACAGCAGCTGACCGGCTGGCTCGAGTTCGCGGGCATCCCCGTGCTCGTGGTCCGCGGCTTCAGCCCCCAGTCCTACGCCGACGTCGTCCGCGACCGCGTCGCCCACGAGCAACGCGAAGCCTGTCTACTCGTCGTAGGCGACTCGACTGCTCGGGCGAGGACATCGAGCGGGACCGGGTGGAGCGGACGGGCCGCTGGAGCGAGGTGACCAGGGTGCTGCTCACCTACGAGCAGGTACGCGCGTACGGGCTCCTGGCGACCGAGGGCAAGAGCGGCGACCCGAGGTGGCCAGCCTTCGCCCGCCGCTACGGCTTCGGCCCTCGCCGCCCGGTGCAGTGGGAGGTGGAGGCATTGGAGCCGGCCGAACTCCAGCGCCTGAGCGCACCGTGCTCGCGCAGCAGATCGCCGCGAGGAAGAGCTGCGCCGCGCCCTGGCCGACTTCCTCGGCGGCTGGGGCGCGGACGGCGGGAGGTAGTCCCGCCGTCCGCACGCGGGTGCCCTGCAACACAGGCGGTGCAAGGCCGTCGAACGCAACCGTGTGTTGCGGTCTTGACCTGGCACAACGCGTGCAATGCGCTGGTGCGCGAGCGCGTTGCACCGACGTGCTGCACCCTTTCCCGGACCCCTGCTACCCAGATACTGGAGCGCCCTTGAGCCCCCGGTCGGTCGCCACATCGGCGGCGATCCGTGCTTTCGTGTGTCCGGAGCCGAACCTGCCGTGCACGGGATCTCGACGGCGCCGGTAGCGGCCGCAGCGGATAAGGGCGGATCGGCGCGGACGGCACCCTGTTCGCTCCCGCTCTGACCGCTGGCCAAGGCAAGCTGTTCTACGCCCACAACGGCGGGGAACAACGCGTTGTGGTTGCGTACCTACACCGGCGCCGGGGGCTGGAGCGAGGTGGCACTGATCCCGTCCCAGACGATGAGCCTGGTCCGTCCCGGGCTGGGACAGGCCGCAGGCCTGCCGGGACCCCGCCGCAGACTGTGGTCTGCGGCGGGGCTGCCGGGCTCGCCGTGGTGCCGACGAGGTGGGGCCGGACCATGCCAATTACCGTCGGGTGCGGTGGAGACCTGCTTGATCAGGCGCCGAGCCAGTAGTACTTGCTGCGGATGCCTGTCGAACCGTCACCCTGGGTGAAGAGGTTGAAGCTCTGGTTCGTGTTGCCGGCGTAGGCCCGGCCCGTCACCGTGCCCGCGCTGGACATGTCGAGGACCAGGCCGTTGTGGGCGTTGCGGATACCGACGGAGCCATCTGCCTGGTTGACAAGCGAGAAGTGCTGGTCGTTCGAGGTGCCGGAGGGCTGGACGGTCACCGACCCGTTGGCGTTCATGCTCAAGACCATGCCGCTGTACACGTTCTCGATCCGGTAGGTGAATCCGCCGGAGCCCAGGCCTGCCAGTTTGAACTGGAAACTCTGGTTCTGAACGCCCTGGTACGCAGGTCCCGTCACCGCCGCGCCCTGCGTGGTGCCGGAGCTGATGGCGCGAGGGCCGGTTGGTGTGCCGGCGAACTGGTTCAGTTTGAGGACGGCAAGGGGGAGATCGTTCTTCCCGCCGCTGGTGCTGCCGGCGGGGCGGTCGATGTAGTCCATCGCGATCACGCCCGTGGTCTTCCCCGCGGCGACGCCGTTGAGCAGTCCGAGCGTGTAGGGATTCAACTGCTGGGCGTACCCCCAGGGGGTCAGACCGATGACAGGCGTGCCGTATGCGCTGGTGTGGTTGACGAACATCTTCTGCTTCGACGCGGTGTTCACGGCCCGGCTCAGATGGTTGCGGACCGCGTCCTTCTTGCCAGGGGGCGTCGGGCTGCTGGCCATGTCCTGTAGGTCGAACACGTTCTCATTGCTGAAGTGCAGTCCGTAGCCCAGGTAGGGCCACCCGGACATGAGAACGATCTTTCCTCGGGCTTGCCCGAGGGTCGGGAAGCCGGAGCTGATGTGGAAGTCGCTCCGCATTCCCGAACCACCCCAGTACGTGTCGAGGTAGTGGTTGAACGTCTGCGTGAAGTCCTGGGCCGACGCGTTGGACTTGGTCTGCGAGATCCGCATCAGGATGGTTTCCGAGCGGTGGTTCGAAAGGAAGCTCCGACAGCTCTGCAGAACATCGCCGAACATCTGCTTCAGGTAGTAGTCGCCGTGGTGGACGGAGAAGACCTTGGAGTCCATCCGGCGGAGCCGAACATCCAGGTACCGGACACCGTTGGTCAGCTGCCAGTCCAGGTCCCTGCTCTGGCACAGCGCGTACCCCGCCGACCCCACGTTCTCCTGGTAGGCGGCAGATTCGTGCGTGCCCGGGATGGACATGTCCCGAATATTGACGTGGTCGGGGATGCCCGCCATCCAGTCCGAGGACACCGGCACCCAGCCGGTCCTGGGGGCGGCCGCGAGATCGTCCACCGGTGTGGTGGCGAGATCGGTCCGGTCCCCCACTCCCTCGCCGTCCGGTAAGGAGGATTCCAGAGCCTGGGCACCGTAGCGGACCTCACCGTCTCCGTATTCTGGACAAGGACCCCCTCCCGCGTACGCGACGAGGTCGAGTTCGGTCTCTTCCCCGGACCGCCCATGCGGCGGCTCCACTGCTGCTTCGGGGACGTCGTCATTCGTGGGCTGAGCAGTCGATACGGCCATGAAGAGCTCCTAACGGCGCGTCTCACGCAGAGGGACGCGCGATCGAGTGTCGGCTGGTTGTGCACGCCGGGCGTCGCCCGAGCGGCCGATGGCTACCCTGCGTTGTCGCAGCAAACCCAAAGCGACCGACGATGGCTGATAATCGGTGGATAGCGATCTACGGCCGGCCGACGGGTTACAGGGCGGTGGGGCAGTCCTCGGCGAGCCCGAGGAGGGCCTGGCGCTCGTTCTCGTCGACGGCCAGGTCCCAGCGCAGCTTGGTGCCGACCCAGGTCGCGGCGTACGTGCAGTGGTAAGAGCCGTCAGAGGGCAGCCACTCGGCCGGTCCTTGTCGGCCTTCGACCGGTTGGAGGCGGCGGAGACCGCGATCAGCGTGTCCGGGGAGGCCTGGCGTTCGCGTACGCCTCCCGCCGGCCCGCCGACCACGGCACCTGCTCAGAGTCGAACACCTCGGCGAGGGGACGAAATGGTCGACATCGAGTCGGGCCGTGTCCGTCACCACGATGTCGTCGCACGCGCTGCGCCAGGATCCGCCGGTCAGTTTGCAGCCGGCCGCGACCTGCGGCGCCTCGACGGCTTCGGCGAGGATGACCTCCTTGCGGGTGTCGCAACCGTCCCCGGCGTTCAACCCGAGGTTCCAGTGCTTGTACAGGTCCCGCTTGTAGCCCTCGCGGTGCTCGACAGCCACGGGGAGCCGGTCGATCGCCTCGAACAACGGCAGCGGAGCCCGCACCCTGGCCGGGCCGGCCACACCGGTGGCCGGTTCTGCCCGCTCTTCCGTGACGACTACGGCCGAAGGGGGACAGAGGCCGTCGAGAGCCCTGTCTGGCAAACCTCGGCTGACAACGGCGCCGCCCTGCTGGCCAGCCCTCGCATCCCCGCCCGGGAGGCTGCGAGTGGAGCACGAGCGGTCCATGCGGGTTCTCGAAGAGATCAACAAGGCAGCCGGAAAGGCCTGATGACATGGCACTGAGCCCTCAGCAGCGCGACCAGATCGAACGGCGCGTCCGCGCGGCCATCGACCGGCTGCTGGCCGGACAGATCCCGCTTGGCGGCGCCTGCGACGTCAAGACGCTCGCCCGCGAGGCGGGCATCTCCCGCGCATCCCTCTACCGGACCTGGGGCCACCTCAAGAACGAGTTCGAGAAGCGAAGGGCAGCCGCCTGGGCGGCGGGCCAGCAACCCGACCCGCGCGAGGCCCGCATCGCACGGCTGCGTGACCTCAACCAGCGGATCACCGGCAAACTCGCCCGCACCCACACCGAGCTCACCCAGCTCAAGGAGCGCCACCAGCTACTCCTATCGGTCCTGGCCGCCAAGGACGACGAAGTCCAGCGGCTTCGCCGCCAGCTCAGTACGTCCGCCACGGTCCCGGATCAAAGGCAGGGGGACGACGCCAAGGGCGTAGCCCCCCTGCCCCGCCGCTAATGTCACACCAACGTGATCAACAGGGGCGAGATCAGCAGCGCTGTGGGATGAAGAGCTCAGTGCCTGGTTTTCATTACGGCAAAGAGTTCAGCGCACTCGCTGATGAAGGAACAGAGCTGATCCACGACCTGCCGGTACTCCTGCGGATCCCGCACCACGTTCGGCGTGGCATCGGCCCACTGCTGCCACAGGCCACCAGCGGCAACGTATGGGGCTGCTCGCTCAGTCCCAAGGGCGACATCGAGGTGAAGCAGCGTGCTGAGAACCTCGGTCTGGTCCCAGACGAGGTCAGGTTGAGGCAAGTAGCGATCAAGATATCTGCAGATCAGATCGGCGTCCGCGCTGGTGCCGAAGGCGGCAAGAGCGATGCAGAAAGCCCCGCGGTAGGGGCCTCCGCTGGCCAGCAGGAGTTCGCCGATGCGGCTGCGAAACTCGGTCCTGCCGGACACGGCAACAAGCCAGGAGGCAGTCCTGCACTCCCGCCACCCGCCCTCGAAAAGGATGCCGAGTTCAGCGGGAGTGATCTCCCCGGCAGCCTGGACCAACTCCCTCACGAACGACTCGCGCTCAGGCCCACTCAACCGCAGCGAGCTACCACCCAGCCGCATATACCGCCGGCCGGGCGCGACGAATCGTCGGACCAGTTCCCTGAGCTCGGGGTCGGTGTTGGCATAGCGCATGGCTGCATCTTCGCCCGGTGACGACCCAGCTGCCATCGGTTTACCCAGACTCGAGTAGCGTCGATGGAGGTCATCAGCGGCCACCCACAAGAGCGAATCGCGAGGCCAGACCGTGACGCCGCACAATCGCGACACCGGTGCTCTGCAGCAGGAAACCGCTGCCCCCGGCCGCGAGCCGCGGGACCGAGACACGCGACATGCTGGACACGATCCTTGCCGCGTTAACCCAGAAGTCGCCGATGGCGCTTCCGGCGCGGGTCAGTCCGAGCAGGGCGGCAAAGACGGCGGGCCGGTGCGTCATGCTGGGGGTTTTCCTGATCTCGAAGGGTGAAGGAGCGGGCGGCCGGCCTTTGCCTGTGCTGCGGCCGCCCGGTTGTGCGGGCCCCGTCCCGGCCGGTGCGGTCGGGACGGGGCTGGCTCATGCGGCCAGCCGGTGCGTGGCCGGGGCCGGTGCTGTCATGCAGCTGCTCGGGTCCACAGGGGTGCCGTCGAAGCACTCCAGGCAGCACCCGAGCTTCTTGGAGAGGCAGATGTAGAACCGGCGGCCGCATTCGCCGCAGGTTTGCCGGGCTGCCATCGCCTGATCGAGGGCCCGCTCCTGGGCGAGCGTCGGAACGAGTTTGGGCTTCGCGAGGTCGACACGGAGCAGGAAGCCGCGGGTGGGGTGGGTGCACGACCACTGCGGCCGGGTGGCGCACAGCTTGCAGCGCAGGATCGCGACCGGGCCGCAGTTGCTGCCGGGGCTCAGGCCCATCTCCCGTAACTGCCTGCGGGTGACGAGCCCGTCGGGCACCGTGCTGCCGCGTACTCGGGCAGCGCCGCGTCCCAGCGGGGCACCCGGTTCACCTCGCGACGGCGGCGCTCCTTCCGCAGACACGGCATCACCTGCTCCAGGCGGTGGGCAGGAGGTCGGGGCGGTGTAGGTAACCGGGGCCGGGGCGCTGCGGGCGGGGCCGGCCGATCCGACAGCGCGGGCGGGGGATGAGCACGGGCTGTCTCTCCAGTCGCCGGTGGGCGGTGCGCGGATCAGGCGACGGTGATGCCAGCGAACTGCGCGGCCTGGGCGCCGGTGAGGGTGAAGTCGGGCGCGGCGAGGAGCGCTTCGGCGACAGCGGTGATGCGGTCCCACTCACAGTCGACGCGCTGCTCGGCGGTGGCCATGACGTGGTCCCAGGCAAGGCCACCGTCGGGGGCCGGCCCGGTCTCGGTGACCTGGACGCCCTCGGCGGTGAGGATGCTGAGCGCCATCTGCTTGTCGTGCTCGGCCACGGTGAGACTCGCCGTCTCGGGGGTGAGGCGGCCGGACTCGGCGAGCTGGTGGAGGCCGGCGGCCTGACCGGCGGCTCCGCAGACCACGGCGATGTCCAGGTAGCTGCCGAAGGACTGGGCCCAGGTGGTGGCGCCGGTCCAGCCGGTGACGCCGTCGCGGGTGATGGTGTGGATCCGGACGCGCTCGCAGGTGAAGCCGACGAGCTGGCCGAGCACGACATGGCCGGCCTCGTGGTAGGCGAGCCCGCGCTGGATCAGCGGGAGCGGGGTGAACTCGTAGCGGCCGTGCCGGTAGGGCGTGTGCTCGTCAAGGGTGTACATCGCGTCCGTCGGGCGGTTCAGTACGTGCTGGCGGTTGATGGGCTGCATGGCGGGGCGCTCTCCCTTGATTGGGCGGTGTGGTGGGCGGGGGTGCAGGCCGGACGGCCTGGCCCGTACCCGGCCGCAGGGGGTCGGGTGCGAGGCAGGTGGTCCGGAGCGGGCGGTCAGAGGCCGCGGGCGTGGGCGAGATCGGCAGCCTGGTCGAGCATGTGCATCGGGACGAGGGCCGAGCCGTGCGCGTCGTTGAAGGACGGCACGGAGTCAACGTGGTCGCCGAACCTGCGGCGGATCGCGTCCAGGAGCACGGAGGAGGCGTCGGCCTCCAGGCCGCTGTCGCCGCCAGCCTCCGCTCGGATGGCTCCGACCAGGCAGCGGGCGCCGTCCTCGTCGACCAGCGTGCCGGAGCACCAGCCGCCAGTGAACAGGTGGTGGTGGGTGCGCTGGAGAAGGGCGGCGACGGGTGTCGGGTAGGGCTCCGGCGGCTGGAGCGTAGGGGTCAGCGGCACGGTGACGACGTGGGTCAGATCGATGGGCTCGGTGGGGATGTGCGCGGTGTTGACCTCGTAGGCGATGGCCGCCTGTTCCAGTCGGGCGGTCATCGCCGCGTCGATGAGAGTGAGGCGCTCCTCAAGGGACAGTTCCGCCAGCGGCGCGGCAGCCTGGGTGGTTGAGACGGGGCAGGTTATGGCGGGGGAGGGGGCGGTGGTGGGCATCGGGGCTCCAAGCGGGTACGCCGAAGGGCGCCGCCGGTGTGGGTCTCCGGCGGCGCCCTTCGGCGTCGTGCAGTGGGGGAGGGGGAGAGGGGCGCTAGTCGTCGGGGGTGTAGTTCAGCGCGCCGCAGTTCCAGCAGTCCCATTCGTCGGGGACTTCGACCAGGTCGCAGCAGTCGCACCCGTCGCCGTGTACGACGCAGTCCTCGTCGCAGTTCCAGCAGGTGTAGTGCAGGTGTGCCATGCCTTGTCTCCCCCGGGGTGGTTGGTGGGGCCCGAGACGAGCATGGGTCAGATACCGGCGCTGTGCTGCGGCGTTGGCGGAACTGGCCGGGGGATGACGATCAGCTGGCGACCAGTGCGGCCAGGCCTCTGTTGATGGCCGGGTCCAGGCCGGTCGCGGCGAGGGTGAAGCCGAACAGTGTGCAGATCAGGGCGGAGCCGACGCGGACGTGTCCGCCCCTGACCAGGACGACGGCGACGACGCACAGCAGCACGGTGGCGGAGATGGGAAAGGCCGCGGTGGCTCCTCCTTCATGGGGTGGGGTGGGCGATTCAGCTGTTGGTGAGTCTCTGGATGGTCTCGAGAGCCTGGCGGGCGGAGACGACGGTGTCGCGATGCTGCGCGCCGGCGGACTTGACCGCCTGCTTGCCGCTGGTCTTTCTGGGGCGGTCGTCGTCCTCGTCGTCACTGGGCATGGGCCCGAATTCGCCGGGGCGGGGGTCTTCGTTCCAGTCGAACCAGAGTCCGCGCTTGTCGAGTTCGCGGATCTCGTGGTCGGTGAGGCGGTTGACCTCGTCGGGGAAGAGACTGCCGAGGTCGGTGTCGAAATCGGCGTACAGCGACCGCATGAGGACGGCGCGGCCGTTGTCGAGGACGATGACGGCGACACCACCTGTGGAGACGCCGTTCTCGGGGTCGGCTTCGCCGTTCATGGCCCGCTCGATCGCGGAGCCTTCCTGGCGGGCGTAGCGGGCCGGGATGGTCGGCACGTCGTAGGCGTTCTCCATCGTGCCTTCCGCCGCCTTGCGGGTGGCTGCGGGAGAGCCCATGTTGAAGATCACGGGCCTGCTGTTCTGCCGCAGGTTGTCTTTCATCTCGGTGGAGAACCCGTTGTGCGCGAACGGCGACTGGCCGGCCGGGTTGAAGCCGATCCCGTACTTCAGCCCGGTGACCGTGAGGTCCTCACCGTCCGTCTGGATGAACTGGCCGAAGTCCGGGTCCTGCGCCGCGGTCATGAACTCGTCCGCGTACACGTTCAGCTGCGCGTACGGGCAGCGGGGATCGCCCGGTTTGTAGTCGTGCGGTTGGCCGTCGTGGGGCCATGGCATCTCCGCGCGGATCTCACAGAGTGCCTGCGCCGCCCGCAGCGAGCGGGCCATCCACAGCGCGTTCGAGCCCTGCCGGTCGATGTACCGGCCCAGCGTGGTGGTCTTCTCGTCCTTGCGGACGGTCGAGAGCCACACCACCTGGCCGTTCAGGGATTGGGCGGCCATGTGGATCGCGAAGTACTGCGTCTTGCCCGACCGGCTGACGCCGAGGGTGAGGCCGTGGGCCGGGGCGTTCTTGTCGTGCTGGTACACCATGGTCTTCACCGGCTGGCCGGTGATGGTGAACCCGCACACGTACATGCCCTTGGCGTCCGGGGTCAGCAGCTCGCGGGTGGCGGGGAAGATCGCGCTGAGTGGCGGTTCGTCGAACGCGCTGATCAGGAACTCGTTGCCATCGATGAGGACGAACACGCAGGAGTCGTCCTCCGCGATGCCCAGTCCCCGGCAGACCTTCGCCAGGTCGATGCGGGGAGTCGCGGTCGGCTCGGCCATCTTGGCCCGGTAGAAGGTGACCCCGCGCGCGGTGTCGCGGGAAGTGCTGATCAGGACGGATCCGGGCGCGCCGGCCTTGGGTGCGCCGCCGACGCGGGGGTGTTCCGGCGATTAAGGCCAGCGCTTGGCGCCCGGACGCGTTCCCCGCCGACGCGGGGGTGTTCCGGGAGTCGTAGCCGCGTGCGGCCGACACTGCGAGTGCTCCCCGCCGACGCGGGGATGACCCCGCTACGACGTACATCAGTCCCTCCCGTCAGCGAGGAGCTCTGCACCCCTGGTACTTCGCTCGGTAGATGAACCCTTACGCCGACACATGATTACGAAAGTTCTGGCCAGGGCCCTTTCGGAACCCGATCCCGTGTCCCGCGCCGCGCCGGGGTCCGTAAAATTAACGGTGGTTTTGGGGTTGTTGGGGGTTCAGTGGCGGGCGGCTGAGAGCCGGCCGTCGAAGGTGATGTCGAAGGCGTTCAGAGCGGCCTTCCAGCGCTGGGTCCATCGTTTGCGTCCCTGGCCGGTGGGGTCGAGGCTCATGATGGCCATGTAGACGCACTTGACGGCGGCCTGCTCGTTCGGGAAGTGGCCACGGGCCCGGACGGCCTTGCGGATCCGCGCGTTCACGGACTCGATCGCGTTCGTTGTGCAGACGATCCGCCGTATCTCGGTGTCGAACTGCAGGAACGGCACGAACTCGGCCCACGCGTTCTCCCACAACCTCACGATCGCGGGATACTTCTGGCCCCATTCCTCCTGAAACTCCAGGAACCGTTCCATGGCGGCGTCCTCGGTCGACGCTGTGTAGACGGGCTTGAGTGCCTTCGAGATCTTGTCCCAGTCCTGCCGGGCCGCGTATCGGAACGACGCCCGCAGCAGGTGAACGACACAGGTCTGCGTGATCGCCTGCGGCCAGACCGCCCCGATCGCGTCAGGCAGGCCCTTCAAGCCGTCGCAGACGACCATGCAGACGTCTTCCGTGCCGCGGTTTTTGATCTCGGTGAGGACCTGGAGCCAGTACTTGGCACCCTCGCCCCCGTCGCCGGCCCACAAGCCCAGGATCTCGCGAGTGCCCTCGACGGTGACCGCCAGGACCACGTAGACCGGCCTGTTCGCGACCTTCCCATCCCGCAGCTTCACGTGGACACAGTCAATGAACAAAACCGGATAGACCGAGTCGAGAGGCCGGTTCTGCCATTCGTTCATGCCGTCGATCACCTTGTCCGTGATCGTGGAGATGGTCGCCTTGGAGACCTCGGCGCCGTAGACCTCCGCGAGGTGAGCGGAGATCTCCCCATGGGTCAGACCGCGGGCCGACAACGACAGGACCATCTCGTCGACGCCGGTCAGCCGGCGCTGCCGCTTCTTGACGATCTGCGGCTCGAACGAGCCCTCCCGGTCCCGCGGGACTTCGAGAACGACCGGGCCGACCTCGGTCACCACCGTCTTGGACCGGGTCCCGTTACGGGTGTTGCCCGAGCCGGCCTTCTCATGCTTCTCGTGCCCGAGGTGGTCGGTGATCTCGCCTTCCAGAGCCGACTCGAGGATGATTCGCTTCGTCAACTGCTGCAGCAGACCACCCTGGCCCGTCAGCTTGATCCCGTCAGCCTTGGCCCGGTCCACCAGCTGACTGATCAGCTGATCATCCAGAACCTCCGGCACGAACCCGGACGGCTGTACTTCCGCCACGGCCTCCGCCGACACGGTCACATCTGTCATCAGGTGTCACTTCCTGCTCGAAGATCCACCGTTGACCGTACAGACCCCCGCGCCGCTCTGTAGCACCCGCTGAGCTCGGGGCGGCGGATGAAGTCGATCGCGCGCGCCGCCCACGATCACGGCGCGTGATACCTGGGTACTTGTTGTTGGTAGGGACAGGTGTTTGAGGGGGTGGGCTCGGCTGCGCCCGGTCTCGGACTGCGGGACGCTGCGGGCAGCCGTTGCCCCTAAGGGGGGGGATCGTCATGTTCCATGCCGAGCACGCTGAATGGGGGCAGGTCCACTCGTACTTGCCGGATCTGGGGTGCGGAAGGGCCTGGGGGGACGTCTACAAGGTGAAGCCGTCGCAGCTGACGTGCGGGGGCTGCGGGTGGCCGATGCACGCCCGGTTATCGCGGCGGAGGGCACCGCACTTCGCGCACCAGCCCGGCGCGCCGGAGGATTGTCCAGTGGGGGAGGAGTCGCCGGATCACCTCTACCTGAAGTGGTGTCTGGTGACGGCGGCGCGGGAGGCTGGGGCGGTCGCCGAGGCCGAGGTGCCCGGTCCGGGTGGGGTGTGGCGAGCGGACGTGCTGGCGAGCGGTGCGGGCGGGAAGTGGCGGATTGCGCTGGAGGCGCAGTTGGCCGCGATCACTGCGGACGACATCCGGGGCAGGTCGGAGCGGATGCTCGAAGACGGGGTGCCGTCGGTGTGGTTCTCCTATCGGAGGGCGCCGTGGCTGGGCGTGGTGCCGTCGGTGCGTGTGGGCGAAGTCCATGACGTGGTCATGGTGGTGGAGGGTCTGGCCCGGTTCGCAGCCGGTGAGTGGGTCAAGGGCGGTCCGATGACCTTGGTCGAGTTCCTGCGCCGCGTTTTCAGTGGGCAGGTGGTGTCGTACAGCCCGGAGCGAAGGGCCGAAGGCCTCGTGCTGGACGTGTTGTGGGTTGATTCCCGATGCCTGCGTGCGGCGGCCGACTACCGGGAGTCGGAGGAGTCGGCGCGGGCTCGGGAGGAAGCGGAAGAGCGCCGGGCGCTGGAGGCGTCGCAGGTGGCCGATGCTCGGTGCTGGCAGGAGGATGCCCTGTTGGGCGCCCGGCTGGATGAGGAGGAGCAGGTGGCCGGGCCATCGTGGCGGCTCAGCGATGCGGAGGAGCGGCGTCTTAGGCTTCAGCAGATTACCCGTCGTATGGTGCGCCAAATCTTGGCGGTTGTCGAGCGTAAGCGCCGGGCGGCCGGGGTGCCGTTGCCCTGCCTTGGGGCGGCGGGTGAGGACACTGCAGGCTGGGCAATGGATGTCCTCCAGCAGAAGGGGTTCCGGGCGGACCACGTTGGGCGCAGCATGGGCGATGCGCGGTACGCGGGCGGTGTGCCGCTGATGGGCGAGGCCGCTCACCCCGTCGCGGTCATCGACCCCCACCCGGCCCAGGCCGGCTCCCGCGTGCTCGCGGCGTCGGTGCTGGTCTTCACCACCTGGGAATTACGGACCCGGTTCCTGGCACAGGCCCCGCCGCCGCCATGGGATGTCAGCGACCGGTACGTGACACTCACTCTCGACTTCAATCCGCCTGCCCCGGTGCCAACCCTGTTGAAGGTGTCGATCCCCCAGCAGCCGACTGCCAGCGCCCGCAGGGCCGGTCCCTGTGCCTGCGAGGCTCCAAGCCTGCTGGCCGTGTTCCCCGACGGGGTCGAAGTGGTAGAGCCGTGCGAGGAGAACACCCCGGCGTCGGCGTTCCTGACGGCCCGCTGCCAGGACTGCGGCGGCCTGTACCAAGGTCCGTGGCGCAGGAGCCCGGCCCGGGTATAGGCGCGCACTCTCTGCTGGGCTGGTTGACACGACGACGCTGACTCCGACGCATGGGCGAGTGTTCCCAACCTGCACAGTTGAGCTTTCAATCTTGGGGATCGCCGTCCAGTGAGGCGGCACGAGGCGACGTCTTCAGGACGGGGTGGTGGTCATGACCTTGATGCTCGCCCGGGTTTCGCTGTTCAGCACTTGCGGGCCAGCGGTTGCCCGGCGAAGCGCACCCCTGCCAGGCCATGGGCGGTGGAGTTCACCCCCGCCCCGTAGTACAGCCCGGAGATGAGGGCCGTCGCCTCGACGGGTGGACCGGTAACGGCACGGGTGGCCGATGGCCGGTGGCTCGGAAGACCGCTCCGCACGGTGCGTCAGTAGCCGGTGCCGCGCTTGACCTGGGTCCGCTCGATGCTGGGGGTCGCTGCCCTTGTCGTCCAGCGTGCGACATGTGTCGGCGACCACGAGCCAGGTTCGGTGTGGCGCGCCCGCAGCTCATTGCCACTGTGCGAGGGCAGGGTCGACCTGGAGATCGGGACCATCGACCACGTCGACCCGGAGACCAGGGTCGAGGAGCTGGACACGCTGAGGTTGTCGGCTGGCATCAGGGCCGGGCTGGTCCGGGGCCTGATTTGCTACCGCCACACCGGTGACCTCGGAGACGGCTTCCTTGCCCCCTCCGCGGGCCCGGTTCCCCGACCGCGCTGCCCCGTTCCAGTGAAGTCCGGCCGTCCTCGGCGAAGTTTGCCCACGTCGCTTCTAGGCTCTGGGCCGCTTTCACCATCCTTCTACCGAACGGGAGACCAGCATGGCCGAGCAGGCCGACCTCATCCTCCACGGCGGCGACATCGTCACGCTCGCGGAGCACGGCGACGAACGGGGCGAAGCGGTGGCCGTCAAGGACGGCACCATCGTCTTCGTTGGCTCCGAGCAAGAGGTGCTGGAACGCTGGCGCGGCCCGCATACCGTCGTGCGGGACCTCGGGGGCCTCGCCCTGCTGCCCGGGTTCATCGACGCGCACGGGCACCTCGGCGGCATCGGCCTGCAGGCCATCATCGCCAACCTGCTCGCCGACCCGGACGGCGACGTCACCGACCTCGCCGCTCTGAAGGACAAGCTGCGCTCCTGGGCTGCGGGACCGGTGGGTGCGGACTCCGATTGGATCATCGGATTCGGGTACGACGACGCGATGCTCGCCGAGCGCCGGCACCCCACCCGCGACGACCTCGACGAGGTGTCCACGGACCGCCCGGTGCTCGCCATCCACCAGTCCTTCCACCTCGGCGCGGTGAACAGCATCGGCCTGAAGCGGCTCGGCTACTCGGCCGCCACACCCGACCCCGAGGGCGGGGTGATCCGGCGGCGCGAACTCGCCGTCCCGCCCTCGTACGGCGAGCCCGACGGCGTGCTGGAGGAGAAGGCGTTCACCCCGGCCTCGGACCTGGCGCTCGTGGGGCTCCCGGAACGGGAGCTGCTGATGCTGTTCGCGACGGGCGCGGCCAAGGCGGCGAGCTTCGGCTTCACCACCGTGCAGGAGGGCGGCACCACCCTCGCCAACCTCACGGCGCTGCGGGACACGGCCGCCGCCGTGCCGCTCCCGGTCGACGTGGTCGCGTACGTGAAGGCCGATGAGGCAACCGCGTCCACGCTCGACGACCCGATCGGGGTGAGTGACGAGTACGTGGACGGCGTCCGCGCGGCCGGCGTGAAGCTGGTCCTGGACGGCTCGCCGCAGGGGCGCACCGCGTGGCTCACCGAGCCGTACCTGACGCCGCCGCCCGGACAGCCCGAGGACTACTGCGGGTACCCGGCAGTGCCGGACGACGCGGTGGTGGCCAAGCAGATCGCTACGGCGGTCGAGCGGGACTGGCAGGTCCTGGCGCACGTCAACGGCGACGCGGCGATCGACCAGTTCCTCAAGGCGGTCGAGGCCGCCGGGCCGGGCCGGCGGCCGACCGTGGCGATCCACGCGCAGACCGCCCGCAAGGACCAGGTCGACGTGTTCGCTCGGCTGGGAATCCTGCCGTCCTTCTTCTCGATGCACACCTACTACTGGGGCGACTGGTACCGCGAGACCGTCCTCGGCGAGAAGCGGGCGGAGAGCATCTCCCCCGCCCGCTGGGCACTCGACAAGGGCCTGCGCTACACCTCGCACCACGATGCCCCGGTGGCGCTGCCGAACTCGATCGCCGTGCTGTCCAGCCAGGTGACCCGCCGCACCCGCAGCGGCCACGTCCTCGGCCCCGACCAGCAGGTCTCCGCCCTGGACGCGGTTCGCGCGATCACCATCAACGCCGCCCACCAGTACGGCGAGCAGGACCGCAAGGGCAGTATCGAGGTCGGCAAGCTCGCGGACCTGGTCATCCTCAGCGCGAACCCGTTGACGGTCGACCCCGAACAGATCCGCGACATCAAGGTGATCGAGACCATCAAGGCCGGCACCACCGTCCACCCGCCCGCACCCACCGACCAGGCTTCCGGAACCCCCTCGACCGCACCCACCCCGCAGTGGGGCTGCTCCTGCTGAACCGGCTCGCCCCTGCCCCACCACGCCCGGCGGCTGCGTCCGCCGGGCGTCCAGACGTCGCTGCGGCCAGCCGCTGCCAGTCACACTCCCTGACGCTCGTCAGCCTTCGCGAGCGTGTCTGAAAGATCGTGTAAGTCCGATGTGGAAGCCTGGCCCGGGGCTCGGCCTCGGGCCTGTGGGCCAGGCGGATCGGATGAGTCATGGCGGACAAAGACGAAGCGGCCACGTCCGCGGCCGGGGACAAGACAGTCGAGGAGGTGGTCGAGCGGCTGCTGGACAAGGCTGATGCCTCCGGGGCGGCTCTCCTCGGTGAGGGCGGTCTCCTGACGGAGATCACCAGGGCCCTTCTCGAGCGGGCCCTGGAAGCCGAGATGAGCGAACACCTGGGCTACGAACGCGGAGATCGGGCAGGTCACGGGTCGGGGAACTCCCGCAACGGGACCTCGTCCAAGACGGTCCTGACCGATGCGGGCGCGGTCGCTCTGGCGGTGCCGCGGGATCGCAACGGTGAGTTCGAACCGCGTCTGGTCCCGAAGAACGCCCGTCGGCTCGCGGGGTTCAACGACCGGATCCTCTCGCTCTACGCCCGCGGGATGAGCGTGCGCGACATCCGCTCGCACCTGGCCCAGAACTACGGGGTCGAGGTCAGTCCCGATCTGATCAGCAAGGTCACCGACGCGGTGATCGACGAGCTCGTGACCTGGCAGAACCGGCCCCTCGACCCGGTCTGGCCGATCATCTACATCGACGCACTGTGGGTGAAGATCCGCTCCGGTTCGGTGACCTCGAAGCCGGTCTATCTGGCTGTCGGCGTCGACATGGACGGCCGGAAAGACGTCCTCGGTCTGTGGGTCGGCTCCGAGGGAGAGGGCGCGACCACGTGGATGGCAGTTCTGTCCGAGCTGCGGAACCGGGGCATCGAGGACGTCTGCATCGTGGTCTGCGACGGCCTGAAGGGCCTGCCCGACGCGGTCACCGCGACCTGGCCGAAGGCGACCGTCCAGACCTGCGTGATCCACCTGACCAGGACCTCGCTCCGACTCTCGTCGTCGCGGGACCACCCGAAGCTGGTGCCGGCCCTCAAGGCGATCTACACGGCCCCGACCGAGGCGGCGGCCGAGCAGGCCCTCGACCTGTTCGCAGCCTCTGAGCTGGGCGAACACTATCCCGCGATCGTTCGGACCTGGCGGTCGGCCTGGCCGGAGTTCACGCCCTACCTGGCGTTTCCGCCGGCCATACGGACGGTGGTCTACTCCACAAACATGGTCGAATCGATCAACGCCCGGCTCCGCAAGGCCACCCGAAACCGCGGCCATTTCCCCTCGGAACAGGCCGCGTTGAAGGTCCTCTACCTCGCAGTCCGCGAGCAGATCAACCCGAAAGCGCGCGACGCGAACCACGTCGCCGCACACTGGAAAGAGGCACATCATCAACTTGGCGGCAACCGCTGTTCCCCAAGGCCGATTCCGCAGCCCCGGTCCAGACGGTGGAAGCCCGCGCTCTTGCCGCTCACTGCGGGCCAGGATCAAGGACACCGTTTAGATCAGCGTGCTCCCACCTCGCCCTCGTCATCCTCGTCCAGCTCCGCCGCGTCCCGGTCGCGTAGCGGGCGCAGAGACCCGGCGGCCGGAGTGGAGGCGGTGAAGCTACAGCGGAACCTGGAGCCGATACGCCCCGGTGACCACACACGGTGAGTTGTCGCGCCGCTCCAGCTGGCATGCCTCGTCACTCGGGATAAGTGAAGCCCAGTTCGCGCAGGCGGGGCAGGCAGGCTTCGAGGCACTGCTCCACCGACGCAGCATCGGTACGCACGAGGATGTCATCACGCAACGGGGCGCCACTGGCCACGAACGTCCAGGGCTTCCGCTTCTCTGCCATCCGCTCAGCATCAGCCTTGAACAGCACTGTTATGCCCTGTTCGGCCAGCGCCTCCATGATCGCGACAATGTCCACCGGTGCCCCCTCCAGAAGTGACTCGAACACACCACGGTGAACCTATCCGTCCGAGGACGGACCACGAACACTGGCCTCGCCCCCCAGAGTGACCAACGAGAGCCCTCCAAGCTGGAACACGCGACACCTCAACATGCGGGCCTACCAGTCTCAACCCCCGCACAGGCGGTCGGAATGCCGTGTGATGAGGTGGGGCTGCGAGAGATCGCAGCGCACGTACATCAAGGGGGCAGAAATGCAAGGCATCATACGTCGGGGTTCGTGGTGGAGGGCGGTGGGCGTCATCGTCGCGGCGTGGGCGGTCGGCGTCGGCACGGTGATGCCGGCGGCAGCCGACAGCGACCCGCCGGACTACCTCAAGGTCATGAAAGCCGAAGAGCTGTGGAAGGTGGCAGACGGTAGCGGCATCACGGTTGCCGTCGTCGACAGCGGCTTCAAGGAAGTCCCGGGCGTGCCGAGCGAGTCCGTCCTTCCGGGCCTGTCGGTCATGGAGCCGCCGGTCGAGCAGCCGGACAAGAAGTACTCGCCGCACGAGGATGTCAGCGGGCACGGGACCACCATGACCGCGGCGATCGTCGGAGACGGTTCAGGAGGCGGTCCCAAGGGTCTGGCTCCTGGCGCCAAGGTCATGCCTGTTCGCACCAGCATGGGCACGCTCATGGCCTGGGCCGTAGGCGCCGAAGGTGCCAAGGGGATCCGGTTGGCGGCTGACAACGGGGCCAAGATCATCAATTTGAGCTGGGGCGACTACTACGGCTACGAAAGGCTCAAGTCGGCGGTCGAGTACGCCCAGAGCAAGGGGGTACTGGTCTTCGCTGCCATGGGAAATGAGGGGGAGGGCAACAATGCGTTCAACCTGATCACCATGGCTCCGGGAGTCATCGGCGTAGGAGCCATCGACGAGAAGGCCGTGGCGCTGAAGCTCAGCTCCTACGGGCCGGAGACGGACCTGTCCGCATACGGCAGCAAGGCGCCGATCCGCTGCAAGGAGAACACCGCCTGGTGCATCGCCGACGGCGGCACCTCGTACGCCTCTGCCCTGGCTTCCGCCTCCGCCGCTCTCGTCTGGTCGGCTCACCCCGATTGGACCGCAAATCAAGTCGCGCGCGTCCTCATCGAGACCGCCGGTGGCCCCAAGGACGGCTCCAAGCGCAGCGACCGGATCGGCTACGGGGCGGTCCGCCCGCGCATGGTCCTGCTCGAAAAGGCGGGCAACCCGGGGGCCCCTGACGTCGACCCCCTGGCCCCGGTCCCCACGAACACGCCCACCCCGACCCCCAGCACCGGGCAGACCGCTGCGGCCCCGGCGAAAGCTGCGTCTGCGGAAGCGGGCCTGCCTTGGCAGTGGCTGGCACTCGGCGCCGTCGTTGCCGCGGGCCTCGGCCTCGCCGGCACGCTGATCGTCAAGCGCCGCCGCAGCTGATTGAAAACGCAGGCCCAGAGCCCGAAAACCGGAGGACAGCGGCTCGGTTGCCCCCGTGGCAGAGATCGGTGAACCGGCGGTCGGTCACGATGATGTACGCCAGCGCGTGCGCGGCCTCCTCCGCCTCCACGTCCTTCCTCACAGCCCCTGCGGTCAGGCCCCAAGCCCGGGCGCCTGCCCGGTACGCAGCCGTGCGGGCCGCCACCCGGTGAAGGGGGACAACCCGCACTTGCTGCACCGGTCAGCGGCTTCCCGCCGAACCCAGCTGCCGGCGGCCGCCCGCCGTCAGGCGGCCGCCGGCCCCAGGCCTGAGGTCAGTGGTGATGCCGGCCCCAGGACTCCGTGTCAACGGTGCGACCGCGGTCATCGCGCAGCGTCGCCGCGTCCGCACGGTTGTCCCAGACGTAGTCGCGACGGTCCTGGAACAGGTCGGTGCGGGTGTCGCGGCCATTGCCGGTGTGGATGCGGATGGTGGCGCGGCTGGCGATGCGGACGTTGTCGAAGCGGTAGCGGTTGCCGTCACTGTCGCGCAGAGTCCAGCCGCGCAGGTTGATGCCGTCGCGGGTGGTGTTGGTGATCTCCACCCACTCGGCTTCCTGGCGGGCCAGGTCGGCATCGAGTTCTTCCAATATCTCGGTCAGTTCGCGTCCGGCATCATCGGCGAGGGCGTTGCGCACTTCATCGAGGCTGAGGCCGAGTTCGGTCAGCCTGCGCACCCTGGCGAGCAGGACGGCGTCGCGGACGCTGTAGGCCCGGTAGCCGTTGGGGCGCCGCTCCGGTTCCGGAAGCAGTCCGACATGGTGGTAGTGCCGGATCGCCCGGGTGGTGAGCCCCACGAGCGCGGCGATTTCTCCGATTCGCATGCCGCCAGTAGAAACCCTGCCGTTGCGTCAAGGTCAAGCGCTGAAAGTATCGTCGGGCGCAAAACGAGTCAGTCTGCTCCCCCTACCCCTTGTCGTCCTCGTGGAGTTCCACTGTGTCCGGGTCGCGAAGCGGGCGTAGGGCGCCGCCAGCCGGAGTGGAGGCGGTGAAGCTGTAACGGCCCAGGACGTTGAGGTGGCGGTGCTTGAGCGGGGACAGGTGGGCGATGTCCTCGTCCCGGATCTCGTGGCCCTCGGCACGGAGCCGGGCGACGGCGGCGTCGATGTACCGGGTGGTCCAGAGCACCACGGCGTTGAGGACCAGGCCCAGTGAACCGAGCTGGTCCTACATCCCGTCCCGGTACGCCTGGTGGATGGTGCCGCGCTTGCCGTGGCACAGGTCGCGGGCCAGCTTGGGCCGGGACTCTTGCGCGGTGAGCTGGCGGTTCATCTGGCGGCGGTAGGTGTCGTCGACCGGGTCGACGACACGGAGCAGGTGCTCGGCCTTGGCGGTCCAGCCGTATTCGGCGCATGCCTGTCGCGGTGGCCGGGGCGACGGTGAACCAGTCGGTTTCATCGAGGAGCTGGATGTGCAGCGGGTTCTCGGGACTCGGTCTCCAGTGGGTGTCGGTGCGGACGGGCACGGGCAGCTCCGGCAGGAACAGCTCGGACGAGCGGCCGTTGCATGAACGGGGCGGGGGCGACTACTGGCCTATTGCAAGCTACTTGGCTTGATTGAGCGGGGTCATATTCCAGTCGACTATCTTGAGAACCCGGAGGGCACCGCAGGGTGTCTCGCGGCGGCTCTTGGCCCTGTCCTCACTGCGATCCGATGGCGGAACGGTTAATTCCGGCCAGTCGGGACGCGGGTCATCATTTCCGGCCTTGGCCGCCTGTGGTGGATGAGGTTGCTTTACTTGATCTTGACGGCTCCGTCCGGCGCATGATTGCATCCCCGGTGTGCCTGGATGGCGGTTGCACGGATAAATTCGATCGCGCTTCCAGGTGAAATCAGGTACCGAATCTTCGATTATTCCCGGGGGGGGGAATATGAAATTCGCTATTCTGTCCGGCCTGCGGAAAACTGGACATCGCGTCGGGCTCGTATCGCTCGGCGCCATGACTCTGCTGTCTCTAACGGCCGGTTCGGCCCAGGCCGCCAGCTGGTCGAGCTACCTCGATGGCGCCTACCCCAACTTCGAGTCCCGCCGTTGGGCTGATACGGGAGGCAGCACGAGCATCCAATTCACCAACTGTGCGGATCACACTGGAGCTACAAGCGTCGGTGTCACCCTGCGCAAGGCTGTCGACTGGCAAGTGGACCCCACTTACTCCACAGCTTCCTTCACCAACTGCTTCAACGGCTACAACTCGTCGTCTTCGGATGGCTGGGACGACCACGGCAGCGGCAACTACTACTTTGCCGTGAACCTGGGCGCGACATACAGCGACCTGGACGTCCGGGTCGTCAACGTCAATTACTGAATCAACTCTGAAATTCGGCACGAGTCGAGCGACCGATCCATGTCGAGCAGGGGCTGATCATTTCGCGGCTGCTTTGTTCGCCACTATCTCAAAGGAGCGCAAGCATCATGAAGTCAGTGCATCTTTCCGCCCTGCGTGAATCCGGCCGCCGGGCGGCCATGGTTGGCCTGGGCACTGCCGCCGTCGTCGGTCTGGTTTCCAGCCCGGCCCAGGCATCGAGCTGGATGAGCAGCCTCAGCAACGCGGGGCCCGGATTCGAGTCCCGTCGCTGGTACGACACTGGCGGCTCGACGACGGTCGAGTTCACCAACTGCACCAGCGGCTCCTCCGTAGCCAACGTCACCCTGCGCAAGGACGTCGACTTCCAGGTGGACCCGCAGTACTCCACGGCCTCCTTCACCAACTGCTTCAACGGCTACAACTCGACGTCTTCGGACAGCTGGGACGACCATGGCAGCGGCAACTACTACTTTGCCGTGAACTACGGCGGATGGACGTACCTGACGGTCAGAGTCGTGGATGTCTACTACTGATGCACTCCCTGTTCGGGTGGGAAGGTCGCTTCCCACCCGAACAGGCTTTTCCTATAGCGCACTTGAGGTATGTATGCCCCTGCACTACCAGGACTGTACGTTTCGCTACGGTCGCCGCACACGTCCTGTCCTGAACGGGCTGGACCTGGAGTTCGCTCCAGGTCACACCGTACTGCTCGGTCCGAACGGCGCCGGGAAGAGCACACTGCTCTCGCTCGGTGCCGGCGCGCTCCGGCCTGGATCGGGGCGGGTGGGCGTCGGCCCGTTGTCCGCCAGCACCCGCCGTGACACCCGCATCTATCGGCGCAAGGTCGCCTGGCTCCCGCAACGGCCCGGCTTCCTGCCGGGACTGACCGCTCGTGAACACGTGGCGTACATAGGGTGGCTCAAGGGAATGCGGGAGCGCGACGCCTGGGCGGCCGCCCCCGCGGCGATCGACCGTATCGGGCTTGCCGACAAGCTGAACGACCGCATCAAGACGCTCTCCGGTGGCCAGCAGCAGCGCGTCGCCATCGCCGGCGCCCTTGTCCACGAAGCAGAGTTACTGCTCCTGGACGAGCCCACCGTGGGGCTCGACCCACACCAGCGCCGCCGCTTCCTCGACCTGCTGGTGTCCCTGCGCGGCACCATGCACGTCATCGTCTCCACCCACGACATCGGCGACCTCGACCAGGCCTTCGATCAGGTTGTCGTCTTCGAGTCGGGCAGGGCGAGGTTCCAGGGCCCGGTGTCGCTGTTCGACAGCTACGCTGCGCCCGACTGCGCGCCCGGCCGCCGCCTGGAGAGCGCGTACGCGTCTCTCCTGGAGGCCGCGGAATGATCACATGGGCCAACCTCCGCGCCTCGGCAGCCCTCTGGATGGTGCTGCCCGCCTCCGTGTACTCGGGCCTGTACATCACCGCCAACCGCATCAGCGTGCCGACGGCATACGGGGTCGAGGCCGGCGAAGCCGTCGCGCAGACCTTGCCCGTCGTGGTCGGCGCCGTGGCCGCGGTTGCGGCGTGGGAGGCCGGACGGCACCGTCTGCTCGGCACATTCCCCGCCACAGCCGCCCGCAGTGCGCTGCGCCGGTTCGTATGGGCTGTTACCCCCGTCGTTGTGCTGCAGGGGGTGCTCCTTGTCGTTTCTTTACTGCTGGCCGCCAACACGGTCGGGACTCTGCCGAGCGGCGCGGGCGGCTGGCTGGGCGTCGCCCATGCCCTCGTGCTTCCGCTCGGATGGACTGCCATTGGATGGCGGCTGGGCCACATCCTTCCCCGCAGCCTGGCCGCCCCTGTCGCGGGCGTAGGCGGCTGGATGTTCCTTTCCTTCCCACAGGGCATGGCAAACCCGTGGCTGCGGCACCTGGGCGGCTTCATCGACGGATTCTCTTCCCCAACCGACACACGATCGCCGCTCGCGTACCTGATTCCATGGGCGGTGCTCGGCGGTCTGGTCCTCGCGTTCTGGCTTCCCACCTTGGTCCGGCAGCGAGTTTCTGCAATCTCCCTCGGATTCGCCCTCGTGATCGCCACGATCTTGCTCGGCCGCAGCGCGGTTGCCGACTGGGGCTACTTCCGCCCCTCGGATGCGCGGGTCGTCACGCCCGTGTGCGCCGGCGAGGCGCCCCGAGTGTGCCTGCCGCCCGAGTACGCCTCGTACACAGACGGGATACGCAAGGACCTCACGGAGCCGCTGAGCAAGTTGCGCGATGCGGGCGTGCCCATCCCCAGTGAACTGCTCCTGGCCTCCTCGAAGGAGCCGCTGAAGCCTGGAGTCTGGCCACTGATCTGGTCGCTGCCCCTCGCCAATGGACAGACGAACCCTGACTCCTTCCGGGCCGACCTGGCGGAATCCGCCGTCACCGGCACCTCCGTGAGCGCCGGAGTCACTCCCTGCCGCCGCCCCGGTTCCATGCCCGCGGCCTGGGCCGCCCTCGTCGTCGGCGTGAACGAAGACAACGTACGGAGGGCGATGCCGCCCCCGGCCTGGCAGGAGATCACGAAGATCCGCACCCTCCCCAAGGAAGAGCAGGTCGCGTGGTTCACTGAGGCGGCGCGGGCACAGAAACACTGCGGAGCGGTCTCGTGAAGCTCTACACGCTGTCAGTGAGGCGCTGGTGGGTCATGGTCCCCGCAGTGCTTGCGCTCATGCTGGTCACCTGGCTGATCGGGGCGAGCCAGGTGCCTGTTCCCAGTCTTCTGGGAGGTGCGGGAATGGCCCAGATCAAGCACTTCGTGCCAGTGATCGTGAGCGTCGCCGTCATGTACTGCTTGGACCGACGGCTGCCGGAGGCGGAGCTGACGGCGGTCGTACCGGTCCGCCGTATCGATCGAGCAGCGGTGTCAGCGGGGGCGGTACTCCTACTGGCCGCTGCGCCCGCCGTCGGACTGGACGTAGCCCGCAACACCCTTCTCATCTTGGCTCTGGCCCTGGTGGTGCGCCGGATCGCGAACGAGGCCACAGCGGTGGCTGCCGGACTGCTCTACATCATCGCCAACGTGATGCTCGGACAACCCCCCGACCCGCTCGGCTATCGCATCGGCTCCTGGTGGGCGCTGCCTCTCTACCCGGCTGGCAGCATCCCCGCCCTCGCATTTGTCGGATCCCTGTTCGCCGGCGCGCTCGCATGGGGCCTCGCGCCCCATGCACGCACGCGCTGAGACGCACGACTGGGCGGCGGCCCGCGATGATCCCGCCTGTCGGCGAGGCCGACCGCCGCGCGGGCGAGGGTGGGCATCGTCTCTCGGAACGGTCAGCAGACCACAAAGTCGAAAACCAGAGGGATCATCCCCGCGTGCGCGGGGAGCAGACCACAGGTGACACCAGCGGGCATCGCTGGAGGGGGGCCATCCCCGCGTGCGCGGGGAGCAGCACTTGCCGTTGCGGTGGGCGCGGAGGGGGATGGGGCCATCCCCGGGTGCGCGGGGAGCAGTCTTAATGACCTGCCACTTTAGGCCAGTTGTGCCTTGTTCTGAACCACTTCCAGAGATACGCTCATATGACTCATACCACCTAAATGCCGCATTCTACTGGGTGACTGTTTGCCTCCCGGGTGGCATCGGCCCATAGCCGGCCCGTGCCCCCGCGCATTCAAGGGCTCCGCCTCGGAGTCTCCTTAGAGAAGGCCCCGGCCTTCCTCGGCGAGGAGTTCGGACGGGTGGAGGTCGCCGAACTGCCGGGGACCATCACGATCCGCGACGCATCTTGTTCATGCCCCGAAGAACGATCACGCCGGGCGTCCGTCACCACCACCTGTTTGGCCACCACTTCGGCCAGGCCTGGGTCGGCTTCGCCCAGATCGACGTGCGCCCGACCCTGATGTCCGAGGCCGGAACCCACGTCGGCCAGTTGTCGCTACTGGGAGTTCCGATCATCCCCGAGGGCCATCCTGGACATCCTGAACCTGGCACGTGTCCTCGGCGACCTGGCCAGCACCGCGTGGACCGTGGGCGCCGTCGGGAACACCCATGCCGGGGTCGAGGAAGCACGCGCTGCGTACGACGCTGACCAGGCTGAGATCCACAAGGAACTCATGCACGGCATCGGGCGCGCGATCGGGGACACCGTGCCGAAGGAGGCGCTCGGCGAAGTGGAAACGGCCCTCAAGGCCGAGCTGAAGATCATCGAGCAGCGCCGGAACGACGCCAGGGATGCACGGCTGGCCCGCGCGGCCGATCTCCAGACCTGAGCCCGGGACACTGTCCGCTCCGCCTGCCACAGTGGCTCTCGTAGTCACACCGGCTTCGCCCCCGACACGTCCGTCGTGCCGGGGGCCTGTAGTTCCCGGACTGGACACCGGCCACAGAAGGTGTGCCCCACTCCGCGTGCACGCGGCCCCGGTCCGCGGGGGCCTCGTCGCAGTTCCACCGGCCCCGACCACTCTTCTGCTTCTGGTGGCCGGCCCCGTGCGGGCCGCAGTAGAAGACCGGCGGGTGCCGCCCCGACATGCACCGGCTTGCGGTGCTCACCACGATGGCGATGGGCCCCCGATACCCCCACCGGGCCTGTGGTGTGCAGCATGCCGGCAGAGCTCGGCGGTCTCGGGTGATGGAGAACCTCGAGGGTGGCCTTGCGAACGGACGGTTCACTTGTCTCGCTGTGTGCCCCATTTGCGTACTCCCCAGACTACGAGTGCCGCGCACGCAGCCGTGATCAAGCTGGTGGGGAGTTCGGTGAGCAGACCCTGAACTACGAGGGTCAACGCTGCGTCGATCATGGTGTCTCCCGGTGTGATTCCGATTGGTCTCACTCAGGTTCGACCTGGCCGCTGGCGCGCTGACGTGGTCGGACGTCGCAAGACAACTCAAGGCGAGGATTTACGAGTTCGGACGTTGTACGTTGCCCGTCGGACGTAGTTGGACGCTTCTGGACACTCTGTGGGGGATGACGCATGGCTCGGTTGACGGCTCCCCCGCTTCCGCCGGGGCCTCGCAAGCAGCTGAGTGATGAGCTGCAGTCGATCCATCGGCGAGCAGGGTGGCCCTCGGTGCGGGAACTGGCCCGCGCGCTTGGGACTGGGGTGGTCAGCTCGAGCCGGATCCACGACGCCTTCGTAAAGCCCCGGTTGCCGACATGGGGGCTCGTGCAGGTACTGGTGGTGGAGCTCGCTGGACGGACGCCCGGGGCCGACGTCGCAGCTGAGGTGAAGCGGCTTCACACCCTCTGGGACCAGGCCGCTCAGGCGGAGACCAGTCCGCTGGCCGGCGACGAACCGCAGCGTGACCTGGAAGTGACGTTGCCTCGCGCATCTGAGGCCCGCTGGTCGACGGCTACCAACCGAACTCTGCTGCTTGTCGATCTCGAACGCTTCACCAGCCGAACTGATCTTGAGCAGGCGTATATGCGGCGAATGCTCTACGGAGTCCTTGACCGCGTCGCACACAGCGCCGGAGCCGGCCCGGGGGTGCGACGGCAAGCTGATTGGGGTGACGGCGTCATCGAGCTGATCGATGCTTCCGTACCTCTGACCGTCGTCCTGCGAACTCTGCGCGGAGTTCTTCCTGCGGAGCTGAAGGCGGTCAACAAGCTGGCAGCAAAGTCGGTTCGGCTCCGACTCCGCTTGGTCCTAGCGACAGGCCGCGTGGCCGTGGATCAGCCCGAGGGCTTTGTGGGTGCTGCGCTTTTCGAAGCCTCCCGGCTGCTCGACGCAGAGGTTCTGCGGGCGGCGCTGCGCGAACGAGAGGAGGACTACGCGCTGTGCGTATCGGACTCCGTCTACTCGGACACCGTGCGCCACGGCTACGGGGGCGTTCCCGTGGAGGAGTTCCGTGAGGTGACGGTCCAGACGAAGGGTGGTCCGCAGCGGGCATGGCTGCACCAGCGGCCCCCCGCTCTGCACTATTAACAGGGCGTTGCCGCTCCCGGACCTGGGTGGTGGGTACGGCCCGCGCCGTACCCACCACCCCCATTCGAGGCACCTCAGCCCGCCACCGGGCCGCAAACGATCTTGACCCTCTCGCGCAGCGCCTGGGCACCGGGTGGTCTAGTCGGCGCTCCTGGCCCCCTTCACGCCCCGCCTCGGGCCTGTTTGCATGATCCACCGACCGCAGCTCATCGTCCGGCGTGAGCTGATGGGACACGCCGTAATCGGCGTGCTGTAAGCGACAGCCCTTCAGCTTGACTCTGCCGCCATAAAGAATTACCTCGGGACGCCCACAGCTGGGACAACGCCATGCTCGACGCACCGTAGGCCCGCAGTGAGGCAGTAGGTGCGCCTCGGATAGCGAATCCCAGAACGTCATGTCACGCGTGCTGCTGCAGTGATCAGTTGCTCTGTGATGGCGCAAGGAGTTGAGGGAAGTGGTTCATGACGCAGGAATAATCTTGCAGGCACAGGTTGAATTCTGTACTCCATACTGCGAGTGAAACGCCCGGGAGGCCCTTCAACGGTGGCAGGCCTTTCAGTATGCGCTTGGCGTTAACCAGATTCACGAAGTCTTTGAAAGCGGTCCACAGCCGATCTGTATCCGCCCGCACGTTATTCTTCTCGTGGTTGCCGGTGTTCGGCGAGACCTTGAGTTTGGCTGACGGATTTTTCGTCGTTGATGGCGTGAAGTCCGGCCTCGACTGGTTGCCACTGTTCCAGCCGTTGCCGGTGGTCCCGCCGCTGTTGTGGGTATCGGTCCCGCCGCCGTTGTCGGAGGGTGTGTTCGGGTGGTCGCCGTCGTCGGAGGGTTGGTTGCCGGTGTCCGAGCCGTTGTCGCTCTGGTCGCCGGTGTCTGCGCTACCGCCCGAATCGTCCCTAGATATTTGTTGGACCGGCATAGGAGACTGGGTGGCTGCTATGGCTGTGGTGGCGCCTGCGGAAATGAGAAGTGCGCTACTGACGCAGGAAGCGCAGATAAGCCGGGGGATTCGCCCCCGGGCCGTGGTAGTCATGATGACTCCATGAGCGCGCGATGCTCACACTGGGTGCGGATGCGCTTTGGCCGTTTAGGGCTCATTTATTGAAAGGGCTACAACTCGGGTGCCGTCCCAAGGGGTACGGTCCCAGGTCCCATGCAGGCCATTCTTCTCCTTCATGCTCGTCGGCGCACGCGACGAATGGTCCAGCAAGTCGAGCGCCCGGGATGCAGGCAACTTATCCGGCTCTCACTCGTCTTCTGCGGCGTCTGATCGCGCAGCGGTCGAAGGACGCCCGGCAGGTAAGGGAGCTGAAAGGAGTACCGGCCGAGCATGTTGATGTGGTGCCGCACGAACGGCGACAGGCGGGCCACGGCCTCGTCGCGGACATCGAAGCCGTCCGTGCGCAGTTGGTTGACCGCGGCGTCCATGTACCACGTGTTGAAGAGCACGAGGCGTTGAGGATCAGGCCGAGGGTCGCCCCCTGCTGCCTGTGGCTAAGGACCTCGACCAGCGCGACCGGCTCACCGCCCTCGCCGATGACGGTCCAGTCCGGTGTCAGGCGCCCCCACTGCCGCTCGAGCTCCACGCCGAAGCCCAGCCGCCGAAGCGCGGCCCCGGCGGCGAGCTCGGTGACGTCGGGCCAGAAGTTCTGGTCGCGCCACAGGTTCGCAGCGAAGGCATCCGCGGCCGGCTCCGGCAGCAGATTGAGCTGCTCGTCCAGCCAGATCCGCCAGGGCTGATACTCCTCCAGCACCGCCAGGTCGTACGAGAGCATCCGGTTCTCCGGCGGCCGCTTGCCGTAGCGGCGCTGCTGCTCGGCAACGAACCGGGGGCCGAAGCGCTGTTCCGTGGTCATGTCGCCGGATTCTTTCCCTGCACCCGGCCGCACCCGAGTGGCGGATACGACACACAAGACGCGAGAAGTGTACAGTTCTGCACATGAGTGACACTCTGCCGATCACCGAAGCGCGAGCGAAGTTCGGCTCGCTGGTCCGCCGGGCATCCCACGCCCGCGAACGCATCACCATCACCGACCATGGCCAGCCCGCGGCCGTACTCATCAACCCCCAAGAGCTCGCCGACCTCGAGGACGCCCTCGCCCTGGCCCTCTACCGGGAGCGGCAGTCCGCCGGCACCGCCGCGGCCGTTCCGCACGGTGACGTCCGCGCCCGGCTCGGTCTGGAGCGCGGGTGACCTTCGCGATCGTCTGGGACGAGCCCGCCATCGACGCTGCCGCCCACTTCCTCAAGGACGACCCCGACGGCGGTTGTTAAAAGCCTCGGTGGGCCCACCAAGGCCACGGTCATCGTCGGGTCCGGGGTCGCCACGGGCGGCTATGTGGTCCTGCGATGTGCCGAAGCGGGAGTGAAGAAGGCAGTCAAAGCGTCGAAGGCCGCTCTCGCGAAGAGGAACGCGCCCTGCGCGACGAAGGACCAGGTTTTCGAGGTCGTCTCCGACGGCAGAGACGACAGCGGCCTGAGGCTGAGCGCCGGCGACGAGTACCGCGTGATGGACTGCGACGGGGACGCGGTCCAGATCGAGGTGCCGTGTGGTGCTGACAATCCTTACTTCGTGTCCGCCGGGTTCTTGAGGTCGGTCTCGGGCTTCCCGACAGAAGACGCCGACTCCGTGAATGGCCAGTGACGATAGGACAAGCCCGTCGGGCTCCCTAACGTCACGAGCCACCCCTCCACCCCGCCACGCTGGCCAGATCTCATTGTCGTCCTCGGTGGCGTCCGGGTCACGCGATGTCAATGTCCGCGGCCCGGCTCGTGCCGCAGTCGCGCGGGCTCGGGAGTCCGCCTCGTCAACCGAGGGTCCCCGGGACGGGGAAGACCGCTAGGCCGTCTCTTTCGGATCTTGCCGAGCCCGCGCTGCCCGGTGCCGCACCTCCCTGCGTTGTCGGGGCTCCCGAGTACGCCCAGTACACGAGGAGCTCCTCCGCTTTGCGATGCACGGCACCGGACAACGCGGGCTCGGCCGAGCAGCAGACGTGTCCCGGCTCGTTTTTTCCGGGGCGCCGGGATCCGTGGGAGGAGGGCCGCGGGGGCGGCTGCATAGCAGAGCGATTCCAGGCCCTGTGGGCCATGCGCGGGCCAGAACCGCCAGATTGTGGTTCTGGGCACGGGAACGTGCAGTTCAGGCACGGCTTAGCTACTGCGCATGGAACGCTCTTGAAAACCGTCGCGGTGGTGAGAGCGCGTCAGACATCGAAGTCTGGCGAGGAAGCAACACGGCTGGCCCTGAGCACTTGAGCAAGGGTCGAAAGTGCTTCGAAGACGCCAAGGACCTCACTGAGGAAATCAAGATAAGTCATCCCGGAGACACTCTCATCGCTGACGATGCGGCCTGTCTGGAGGTCGTGATGGGCTGTCGCGTGCCCAATCGTGTTACGGCGGCGATTATTGAGCAAGCTCTCGAATGACTCCCATCCTGGCACTTGTGCCACATATGCGATTTTGAAAGCATTAGACAGCTTGTCGAACTTATCGAGGTTCTTCGGGCGCTGCTTCTCGGGCACCCGGTCGGGGTGAACGTCACCGAATTCGTCGGGGTTGCCACGCAGCACTGAGTTCTGAGCTGCGACGAGCGGCCACAGACACTTACAGGCGAGTTCGAATCCATGCTGGTAGAGGTCCCTCACCAGCGAGAACTCATCGCGGTAGAGCACTAGTTCATCGAACGTATCCTTGCTGCCCGGCTCGAAAAACCTCCCGAGGAGCCCCAGCTCCCAGGATTCATGATGCTCTACGAAACGGTTCAGCTCGGTGAATACATCTCGCTCCAAACTCACCGAGGACTGCCCCCGACGCCGAAAGGCAAGAAGGTGATCCTTATTGCGTTCCATCGCTGCCAAGTGCTTTCGCGAGAATCGGCCGATCACTTTCGCACTGGTGGTCCCCGTGCTCCCCGTGATCACAGTCGTCGCTGCTCCCATGGCCTGATAAGCGACGCTCGTCCGCTCGTGGCTCGTGCTGGGTTGCCACGTGACCCCAAAATGCTGCTGCGCAATGCGAGTGAACATATCGCTGTTGCCCTGAAGGTAGTACTGAAACAGCATGCGGACTTTGGGCCATAGGATCTGGCCGGCCTCAAGCGCGGCATCCCGTTCGGACTTGAACTCCATATAGGTGTCCTGGCCGAGGGCCTGCAATAGCGTCATCGTCGGGAAGGACCCGTCCGGAGTAAACGAGTCGGCATCGTATCGCGATGGCACAAAAGGATTAATAGTTACAACGCGCATACCAGGAGATTCTGACGCGGAGCCGCTCAGTACCTGGCACTCGATATTGACACGGTGATTCTGCAGCTCAGTGCCCGACATCGATCCTCCGATCGGTAGTCCGCAATGTGGGCACGGCAGGTAGAAGCGCGTTCCGCAGGTCGGTTCCAAGCCCAGCCGGGCGACGAAGACTTCGCCGCAGCCGTGGCACTTCAGGCAGTAACGGGAGATCACGCAACCAAGCTACCCCGTCTCGACGCGCACCCGCTCTGTAACCGAGAAGGGCCACACAGCGAACAGTCTCGTCCACGCCTACACAAAGAACATCTATGGGACATTCTCAGGCATCGCCAGACACCGGTGCCGCTCACCGGCAGTGCGAACGGGAGGCCTGCAGGCGCGCAGTTACGGGAGATGGGTCAGCCCTGGCTCATGTCTACGAATCGCGCGTAATGCCCTTGAAAGGCCGCTGTGACTGCCCCAGTAGGCCCCGAACGGTTCTTTGCGACAATCAAGTCGGCCTCACCGGCCCTTGGAGAGTGCAACTCATACGCATCGTCGCGATGCAAAAGAATCACAAGATCTGCGGCACTCTCCAAGACCCACGGGACGTGACGCATTTCAGGCCGGGAAGTTTCGTATTGATTGGCCGAGAGGCGGCCCAACTGGTACAACGCTATGACTGTGAGGTCCAGCTCTCTAGCCACGGCGCGCAGTTCACGCACCACGGCTGCAAGGTTTCGCTCTCTCTCGTCAGCCGTCATTTCGAGGCCCGGGAATAGAAGATCGACACTGTCAACTACCGCGAGGTGGAGACCATTGGATTTTGCTAGCTTCCGGCAATCTCGGACAATTTCAGTAATTGTATAGCTCGCGGCATCGGCGATATGAACCGGGGCACTATTAACAGACGGCATTCTCTTGGCTAGCCTCGTCCACTCTTCATCAGTCATGGTCCCTGAGGTCATGTGATGCAGAGCGACACGCGCCTCGGCGGACATAAGACGCATCGTGATCTCGAATTGGTTTGCCTGCAGGGACGTCAGAAAACTGGGCCGATTTCCGACGACGGAGCAGGCTCGAACAAAATTGAGCGCAAGTGTGGACTTGCCCATTCTCGAAGCTCCAGCCACCACAATCAGCTCGCCTGGCCTAAAGCCGGAGGTGAGGAGATCAAGATCACGGAATCCAGAGGGCAGCCACAGAGGGCTCTGTGCCGAACCGGCCGCTTCCAATACATCAAGCGCCCCCTCCACCGAATTCGCCGCCCGCGAAGGCATGCTCTGCGCGTTGGACGCAGCAAGGAGTTTCCCCTCCACAAGCCGGACTAGATCTTCCGTGTCAGGGTGTTCAGCGTTGGAGATTGAGAGTGCGAGTTCCGCAACCTCTTCACCCGCCTTGGCTATCTCTCGGGCCAGTGACCTCGCCGAAATGCGAGCAGCATAGATTTCCGCAGTGCGCGGCTCGGGTGCGGCGGCCACAATGGCGTGCAGAAGGCGTTCGGCCCGACTCGGGGTGATGGATGGGAGATTGCGCATCTCTTCGAGAATCCGCGCAGGAGAAATCTTCTCGTTGCGTTCGAAGAGCTTTAGCAGGGTGACGAAAACCGCACTGTTGAACTCGTCGATGAAATCGCCCGCACTGTTAAATTCTTGGACATCCGCAATGGCATCCACCGACAAGATCATGCAACCGAGAAGCTTTCTCTCGTCTTCGACTTGGTGGTTCGAATGATCTGCCGCAGAGACGCTTTTCTCGCGACCGAATCCTAGTTGCTGTTCATGGATGGCTGCGCATAGACCTTGGAGGTGGTCGAGGAAACGGCCGCATTCTTCCTCCGCCGACTGTCCCGACCCTGTTCCCTCACGGAAGAGCCATCCCGCCAAGCTTAATAGCTGCTTCGAGCTCGTAACACGATCTTGTGACCTCAGATTCTGCATCGCTGTCACACGGCTGCCTGCTCGCTCGCGATACTTGGACCATGGACAGCTACGAGGGCACCGCGACGCTTGAGTGGTGGGCCAATCGATCGACCTGTCTGGGCAGGCTTCGTGTGCAGGTCGCGGTCCGTGCTGCCGGAGACACCTGGACGTCCGAGGCGACCCTCGAATCTCCCCTGGCCGCGGAGGACAGGGAGAGCTTCGACTTCCTGATGCAGCTCGATCCGCACTTCACCCTGCGTTTTGACGACGCGAGCACGCTGCTGGTCAAGGTCGTCGAAGCAGGAGTCGAGGGACGGCTCATCCTCACCGCAGCCGAGGCAGACACTGCAGAGCCGACCGGAACCAGGCACGCACCGCACCAGTAGCCCCAGGGCCTTTCGAGGTGCTGCGCTGCCCGTGATCGCTTGGGGCGCGATCAGGAGTGGGTCTTCTTGAGGCGTCTCCAGCAGATGAGGCTGCAGGCCAGGGAGACGAAGGCGTCGTGGAGTTCGGTGCGGCGTTCCCAGCGGACGGCGAGACGTTTGAACTGATGGAGCAGGGCGAAAGTCTGCTCCACGACATAGCGGAGCTTGCCCATGCCCTTGATGTTCGGTGATCCCTTGCGTGAGATGACAGGCAGGATCCGCCGTTGTCGCAGCTCGTCGCGGTGGGCATTGGAGTCGTAGCCCTTGTCACCGAGCAGGGCGTCGGGCCTGCGACGGGGCCGGCCGGGGCGGCCCGCAACAGGCGGGATGCCGTCGACCAGGGCGAGGGTCTGGGTGACATCGTTGACGTTGGCCGCGGTCGTGATGACCTTGAACGGGGTGCCGCGTCCGTCGCAGATCAAGTGGTGCTTGCTGCCGGTCTTCCGCCGGTCGACCGGCGACGGACCGGTGTCGGCACCCCCTTTTTCGCCCGGATGTGGGAACCATCCACGCACGCCCGTGACCAGTCGAGTTCACCGGCCGCGTTCAACTTTGCGAGCAGTACCCGGTGGAGCTGGTCGAAGACCCCGGCCCTCTGCCACCGGTCCAGACGCCGCCAGCAGGTCTGGCCCGAGCCGAACCCCAGCTCCAGCGGCAGAAGTTGCCAGGCTATGTCGTTGTGCAGCACGTACAGAATGCCCTGCAGGCACAACCGGTCCGGAACTGGCCGCGGACCGGGAGCCTTCTCCGGCCAGGGCGGCAGCAAGGGCTCGATCAGCGCCCACAAGTCGTCGTCCACGATCCACGGCCGAGTACTCACACCATCGCGAACGGCCAAAACCTCACACCGGTCACGGCCAACCAGGACGTTGCAGCAAGATCGTGTTACGAGCTCTTCGGGTTCGGAATTAGCTTGCCATTTAGAATTTTCCCAATGGCTTGGTAATTCAGCGTAGCCGGCGCGGAGTCGTCAAGCCGCAGTCCCAGCGCCATCGGGCGCAGCCCCGGGCGGCCAGCTGCCGCGTAGGCCGCATGCAGTGCAACAAGCATCTGACGGTGCGGTCCAGGTGGCACGTCCTCCTCGGGCGGCATCGCTACCCCCCGCTTCCCTCTAGCAGTGGCCACTGTCCCCCCTGAGTGTCTCCAAGTGTCTCCAGCCCAGACTTTCACGAGGGGACTCCGCAGGTCAGCCACTTACGTGAAATCGCAAACTGACTGGTTGTGACGCTAACTGCTCATGCCTTCTGGGCCGCGCTCAATGCTGGGAGCAACCACCAAGAAGGGGACACAGATGCGTCGCTGTAAGAAGAAGACGGCCGGCTCAGGCTGCACTGGGGCAGCACCACAGGGGCTCGGAGAGCTGGCGCTGAGCACGATCGTTCAAACGTTCATCTCCGTCAGCGTGAACACCCTCGTGATCTATTCCCTGTCGTGGCTGCAGTGAGCCCTCTCGGCCTGCGTGCGCAACGCCGGATGGGCAGGGCGGGCATACAGAGCAGGACGCATGGGGAGGGTGCGAGTCGGGGAAACCGTGTGCATCTAGGAGGGGCCTTGCCGCAGGACCACGCAGCTTTGCAGCACGAGGAACAGATCGTCTGGACCGAGGACGTAAGCGACTTCGACTATGTGCGCCAGACCGTAGCCCATTTGTCCACGACCCGGCAGAAGCCGGTGGGGTGGAACGGAACAGGCCGACGCGTGGGGTACTCCGTCCTCAAGCCGGACGCCCCAAGCGGCGACACGCCCGGTAGGTTCGTCCGCCGGGTGTTCTGGGTGAAGGACTACGACCGTTCCGAACGACCCGATGGTACGTACAGGACGTCCGCGCCCAGTGAGGCTGTCGATCCGCGGACGGTCGCGCCGGGGGTTCTGGGCGAGCTGACTGAACGTGCCTGGGGGAGCCCGCTACCCGACTAGGCCGTTTCTTAGCGATCACCTCGCGGCCCAGATGTGGATGGCCGCGAGGTGAAGTGCTGCCTGGTAGGCGGTGGCGGTCTTGTCGTAGCGAGTGGCGATACCGCGCCACTGCTTGAGCTTGTTGATGCAGCGTTCGACGGTGTTCCGCTGCTTGCAGGTCTCGCGATCGAAGGCCGGCTGACGGCCGCCCTTGCTGCCGAGTCGTTTGCGGTTGGCGATCTGGTCGGCTGGCTGCGGGATCACGGCACGGATCCTGCGTTTCCGTAGGTGCTCGCGGATCGCGCGGGACGAGTACGCCTTGTCGGCCAGCACGGCGACGGGGCGGGTTCGCGGTCTGCCTTTCGGCCTCGTCACCCGGATTGCGGCTATGACCTGGGTGAACGCCGGTGCGTCACCGGCCTGGCCGGGCGTGAGGATGAACGCGATTGGCCGGCAGCGGCCGTCGGCGGCGAGGTGGATTTTCGTGGTCAGCCCGCCGCGGGAGCGTCCGAGGGCATGGTCGGCCGGCTCGCCAGTCGGAGCCCCTTTTGACGGGCCCCGGCGGCGTGCTGGTGGGCACGGACGATGGTGGAATCGACGGCGACGACCCAGTCCAGGTCATCCTCGGCGTCGGCTTGGGCCAGCAGGGCGGCGAAAACGCGTTCCCACGTGCCGTCGATCGCCCACATCCGCAGCCTGCTGTGAGCGCCTTTCCACGAGCCGAAGCGCTCAGGCAGGTCCATCCACGGTGTCCCGGTGCGGTACTTGAACGCGATCGCATCGATCACCTGCCGGTGATCCCGCCACCGCCCACCACGCCGAGGTGCCCGGTCCGGTAGTAGCGGTTCGATCTGAGCCCACTGGGCGTCAGTCAACGACACACATCAACCAACGATCAGATGATCGGTAAGAAACGGCCTAGGTCCGTCTTCCCCGGACCCCAGCCCGCACGACAGGATCTGCGGCATGAAGATTCTGGTTCTCGGCGGGACTTGGTTTCTCGGTAGGGCTGTCGCCCAGACCGCACTCAACCGTGGGTGGAAGGTGTCGATCTTCAACCGCGGCCGCTCGGGGTCCGCGCCCGAAGGGGCGCGGACGGTTCGCGGCGACCGCACCGCTGCGGCCGATCTGGCTCGGCTCGCAGCTGAAGGGCCCTGGGACGCCGTGGTGGACACCTCAGCGTCCGAGATGGCCCCGCGCGACGTTCTCGCGGGCGTCCGCGCCCTGGAGCCCGTTGCCGGCCGATACGTGTACGTGTCCACGGTGAACGCCTACCGCGGCTGGCTCAACGACGTGCTCACGGAGGACTCGGAAGTCCTCGATGGGCCGCCGGACGCGGACCTCGACTACGGCCGTCTCCCCGAGGGCTGGGACGGCCCGGACTGGTACTACGGGAGGCAGAAGGCGGGCGCGGAGCGGGCGGTCGTGTTCGCGTTCGGCGGGGACCGCTCGGTACTTCTTCGGCCGGGTGTCATCCTCGGGCCCGGCGAGTATGTCGGGCGCCTCCCGTGGTGGCTCAACCGCGCCGCCCGCGGGGGCCGCATGCTCGCCCCCGGCACCCCGGACAAGACGATCCAGCCGATCGACGCTCGGGACGTCGCCGAGTTCGCGCTCAACCAGGCTGCCGCCGACCGGGGCGGCGCGTACAACTGCGTGGCGCCGGTCGGCAGGGAGACCATGGGGGGCTTGCTCACCGCGTGCGTGCTCGCAACGGGGGGCGACGCGCAGCTGGCATGGGCTCCAGACAAGCTGCTCCTGGACCACGGTGTGCAGCAGTGGACCGAGCTGCCTCTGTGGCGCACCCACGCCGGCGTCTGGAAGATCGACTCGACCCGGGCGCAGGCGGCGGGCCTGGTGTGCCGACCGTTGTCGGAAACCGTCGTGGACACCTGGGCGTGGCTGCGGGGCGGGGGGCTGCCGGTGGAGCACCCGCGCTGGGCCGAGCACGGGATCACGCCGGGGAAGGAGGCAGCGATCCTGTCCGCCCTCAGCCGCTAGGCGTCAGGCTTCGAGCGTGAGCGGGCTTTGACCGCCCAGTCGCCGGGCCGGGGAGAGAGCGCTGAACTCCTCGATCTGTTCGGCCAGGGCCAGCGCCGCGGGCGCGTCCCGCAGCCCGGGACGGGTCAGCTCGATGCGGGCAGCAGTCAGGCGTTCCATCATCCCCGAACCCCGCCAGCCCGCAGGCACCCGGAACACCGGGTCCAGGGCCTCTTGCGCGCCTTCGATCTCGCCACGCAGCAGCCGCGCGCGGGCAAGGTCGATGGCGGCGGGCCCCGAAACCACAAACGGCACATCAGCTTCCGGGCGGTTCTCCAGCAGAGTGAGCGCTGTGGCCGCGAACTCCTCCGCTCCTTCGGCATCCCTGAGGAGAAGGCTCGTGGTTGCGTTGCTCATCGCCGTACGAGCCGCGTCGAAGCCGAACTCCCCGCCAACATCGTCGTGCAGCTCGTCACGGTCGCCGCCCGTTTGCTCCAGGGAGGCCAAGATGGAGCGGCGCGCCTGGTCGTCGTTGCGCAGGTGTCCGTACGCGCGCGCCTCGATGGCGTACAGGCGACGCCGGGCCGTGCTGCCGACCCCTCCGAACTGCTGAGCCGCATTGGCCAGCCTGACGGACTCGCTCGGCCGGCCGTCCCAGAAGGCCATGAAGGCGAGCATCCCGTACGCGTACGCCTGTAGCGGGCCGTTGCTGATCGTCTTGCCGTACTGGACGGCGGAGCGTGCGAACGACACAGCGGGCCGCAGAGCCCCCAGGTCGAAGGATGCTGCGGCGAGCAGCGCGCTCGCCTGCCCAGCGGCGTAATACAGGCGCGTGTGCTGCTCCGGGGAGCGCGTTCGTTCGATGTTGATCTGCGCTTGCTGAAGCAAGGCGTTCGCTTCGTGGAAGACCTCACCCGGTGCCCTGCGCCCGTACTCGCGGGAGAGCTTCATCAGGTCGTCGTGGAGTTGGTCGAGGGTCAGCTCGTCCAGGCGCAGCGCGGCGGCTTCGCCTGAGTGGGACGCGGCATCACGAGCGGTCATGAGCAGTTCACTTTCGTTGAGCACAGGCGGAGAGGAAGTCCGGCTGGACGCCGGCCGCGCGCTCGGAGGCTCCTCATCGGCCGGGCCCAGCAGCTCTTTGACAGGCCCCTGGAACATCTGCTCCAGCACGCAGGTGGTGGCGGCGTAGGGCGCCGTCTTGACACCTCCGACGAGGAGCAGACGCTCGTACTGGCGGGCACCCGGCGGTGGGGCCACCTTGCGGCCCCTACGCCCTAACTCCCGGGCGACGCGGTCGTACTCCTCGCTGAAGGACCCGTAGGAGCGGATCCCCCTCTGGCTCGCGAGCAGGAACAGCACCGTGCGCCGGACCTCGTCCATGTCCCCTCCGGAATCGGTTCCCACCTATGGGATACCGCATCAGCATCCCAGCGGAACCACCGCCCGTCAGAAGGCGGCAAGAAGTCATAGCCACGTCATGGTGACACCCGAAAGGGCAGGTAGAAGTCAGAACCGCGACATAGGCACACCCCTCCTCGCCGTACCACGCTAAGAGGTCCTAACAAAGGCGTTGGACGTGGCGGTGGGTGATGAGGCAGGTGGCGAGACCGAGGAAGGCTTCGTGGATGTCGTCGCGTCGTTCCCATCGAATCCGTAGCCGGCGGAAGCCGTGGAACCATGCGATGGTCCGCTCCACGACCCACCGGTGGACTCCGAGGCCGGAACCGTGCGGGACGCCGCGGCGGGCGATCACCGGTTTGATGCCCAGCGCCCAGGCGAGACGGCGGTATTTGTCGTGGTCGTAGCCGCGGTCGCCGAGCAGGCTGTCGGGTCGTTTGCGTGGCCGTCCGACCAGGCCGGCGACCGAGGGGATCTTCTTCAGCAGGGGTATCAGCTGGGTGACGTCGTTGCGGTTGCCGCCAGTCAGAGAGACGGCGAGTGGGATGCCCTGGCCGTCGACGATGAGGTGGTGCTTGCTGCCCGGACGTGCTCTGTCGACCGGGCTCGGCCCACTTTTGGGCCCCGCCGAGCGGCCCTGACGTGGGAGGAGTCGATCACCGCCCGCGACCAGTCCAGCTTCTTCGCGACCCGCAGCTTCTTCAGCAGCACCACGTGCAGTTGATCCCAGACACCGGCGTCGTTCCACGCGGCCAGACGCCGCCAGCAGGTCATGCCTGATCCGAAGCCCAGCTCCTGCGGCAGGTACTCCCACTGGATCCCGGTATGCAGCACGAACAGGATCCCGCAGAGTGCCTGCCGGTCCGGCACCCGAGGGCGTCCCTCGACCTGCTTCGGCGCTGGCTCAGGCAGTAACGGCTCGATGAGCGACCACAGTTCATCCGACACGATCCACGGCCGCGGCTGACGTTTCCCCACGGCCAGACCAACGACCATCCGAACCGAAAGTCACATGATCAACAGCTTCTGTTAGGAACTCTAAGTGCCCGGTCCGTGACGAGGAGGAGTCGATGGGAACGGCAACTGCGCCGAGCACAGCCCAGCCGACGGCGAGCACCTGCCGACCTAGCTCATCGGCGCCCATAGACCGCCCGGCCAAGCTGTCGACGTGCCAAGAGGTCGACGCCACGCTCATCTGCTTCTCCACCTCCCCTCACGCCGAGGGAGCGGAGCCCAGGACCGAAGACCTTCTTCGCGTGCAGGAGGTCCGCCGGACGGTCAAGCAGCGGCTGACGTACTGCGGGCTCTCCGACCTGGCGGACAACGTGCTCCTGGTCGTCTCCGAGCTGATCACGAACGCGATCCGCCACAACAGCCGGGGCACGGAGATCAGTTTCCTCATGGTCTTACGGGACGAACTGCTCCTGGTCATCGTGACCGACGGCACCCCTGCTGCCCGCGACCCGCAGCAAGCCCGCGAGGACGCGGAGCACGGACGTGGTCTCGGGATCGTCGACGCCATCGCCCAGGAGCACCATGGCTCGTGGGGCGCGACGTCGGACAGGACCGGGACGTGGTGTGAGCTTCCCGTCCGCGCCGACAGGAGCGCAGCATGACCCCGCTCGCCGGCCAGATCCCGGAAGCCGTTCCGGCCGCACCGTGGACGCCCCCTCTGCCGGCCAGGGACCTGCGACGCCTCGCGAGCCACCTGCGCACGGGCGTTTCGGTCGATGACCTCTTCCAGATCATCGAGGAGGTCCAGGAGCAGGGGCACGCCCTGAAGGAGCCGGACGTCTTGTCCAAGACCGAACGGCTCCGGGGCGCGCTCATGCAGCTCGTGGATGCGGTCCTGGAACGCGACGGTGACTTGTCGGATGAGCCCGTCAAAACGCTGGTGAATCGGGCACGGACCCTGCGCCAGGAGGAACCGACCGGGCGCATCAACTCGTTGGCCTACCTGCGCCGTCTCGCGATCGTTACCGAGGCGCTGATGGAAGCCCTCCTGGCGGGCATGCCGGAGGTGCCGGAGTGAGCGGGATCCCCGCCCTGTACCCCGAGCTGATCCTCGGGCCCGCGTACGGCGCCGTTGATTACGAGTGGTACCGGGACCGGCTCGCCGATCCCTGGCTGGCCGACCAGGGCATCGCCATCAGCGTCTTCCGGCTTCCCGTGCTCGTCGTGCCCGGGGGCGGTCCCCGCCGGGGCGGCTACTACCCCGCGCCCGAGCTGGCTCTGGCCATGGCCATGGCCGTACGCGACGCCTTGGCCGGCCACCCCGGCTTCCCGAACCTGCGGGTGAGGTGGTGCCCCCACACGGACACCTGCCACACCGTCGACTGGGGTGCTCCCGCGCCTCCCTGGGACGACGCCGCCCGCGGCCGGTTCTTACGGCTACAGCGACACCACCATCCACGAGCACCTGCACCCCAGACAGGAGAGCGTCCGGTGAAGATCACCCGCGTCCCGCAAACCGACGAGGAAGTGACACTCGCCCTCCGGTACTGGACCAGGTTCTACTCCCGCAAGGACCAGGACTGCCACCTCCCGACCAGGTTCGAGGTCCAACAGTTCCAGCGCCACCTGTGGCCCGCACCGGGCCAGGTCGCGGTCGACGTAGGGTGCGGCCGCGGCAGGTTCGCCGCCGCCCTGGCCCGCACGGGGATGGCCGTCACCGGCTACGACTGGGCCCCAACCGCGATCCAGCAGGCCAGCGAGCGGTACAGCAGCATGCGGCTGCGCTTCGCGGAACACAACTTCCTCACCGCGGCCGACCCGGCCGGCCTGGAGCCGGCCTCGGTCGACTTGGTCGTCTGCCGCCTGAGCCTCGGTTACCTGGATCAGAAGGCCTTTCTCGCCCAGGCCCAGCGGTGGCTACGGCCCGGCACCGGAACGCTCCACCTGGTCCTGGAGGTCACGGAACGGCAGCCCCCGGACTGGGTCAGCCTCAGCCACCGCGACGCCGAAGTCGACCAGCTTCGTGAGGGCTGGCGGGACAGCACCCGCTGGGACCTGACCCCGAACGGCTGGCTCACCGCACTGGCTCTCCGCGGCCCCGACCACTCCTGAGTCCACATCGCTTGCTCCCGCCCGGACCGCTCGGTACCGGCGCGGAGCCCGACCCGCTCACCAAGGAGAAACCGATCGTGCTCTCGATGCCCAGCTATTCCAGCCTGGAAGGGGCCTACCTGGCCCTGCTCCGGCTGGCCACCCAGAACGCCGAGCACCAAATCGGTGCCCGCGGGAACGACGCCCGCGAGGTCATCGGAGTCGGCTTCCGTCTGCCGGACCCGCGCCAGCGCCTGACCTACCTGGCGGCGCGGAAGGCCAACCCCGTCTTCAACTTCGCCGAAGCGCTCTGGTACCTGGCCGGCCGCCGGGACCTGGCCATGATCGGCTACTACGCGCCCTCCATGAGCTCCAGCTCCCCCGACGGCATCAACCTCGGCGGCAGCGCATACGGCCACACCATCTTCAACCCGGCCCCCGGCGACGACGTCTCCCAGTTCGACCGTGTGCTGGAACTTCTGCGCACCGAGCCCGACAGCAAGCGTGCCCTCATCTCCGTCTTCTCCCCCGACGAGCTCGCCGACCCGGGCAACCCGGACGTCGCATGCGTGGCCGGCCTGCACCTCCTGGCTCGTTATGGCCAGCTGCACATGGTGTGCACCATGCGGGCCAACGACCTGGACTGCGGGCTGCTCTCGGACGTCTTCTCCTTCACGATGATCCAGGAGTACGCCGCGGTCCAGCTCGGGCTGGAGCTGGGCACGTACACGCACATGATCGGGTCGGCGCACGTCAACGACCGCAACACCGAGCGCGTAGAGCGCGTACTCCAGGAGGCCGAGACCCGGCCGGCCTTCCAGCACACCGAGTTCCCGCGCATGCCCGCCGACACCACGGCCAAGACCATCGCCACGGTGCTGGAGCACGAGGAGAACATCCGCGCCAACAAGGTCCGCTACACCGCGGCCGACGTCGCCGCGACCGGCCTCCCGCCGTACTGGCAGCAGTTCCTCCTCCTCTTCGAGCTCTACCGCCAGGTCACCCACGAGACCGTCACCGCCGTCGCCCCGGACATCCTTGCCGCCCTCGACCCGGGCCTTCGGCGGCTCGTCGGCCACCGCTGGACCGCCTGTGGGAGCACCCGATGAACCAGAAGCCTTCGCGCAGCGGGGCCGTCGTCAACGGGATTGAGTGGGGCCGCTGGTCCGTCATCCTGTTCAAGCCCGACGCCGTGGAGCGCGGCCTGGTGGATGAGATCCTCGACCGGCTCTCGGACACTGACGTGTTCGTCGGCCGCCAGGACGTGATCGTCGCCCCCTGGCAGATTCATGTCCACTACTGGGACATGCTGGTCGATCGGGACTGGTTCTCCGGCCGGGACATGCCCGCGTGCCTGGACGAGCTGTACGTCGGACGCACCGTCACCACGGTCCTCGCCTACGGCCCCCCGGGCATCCACGCCGCGTTCCGCGACCGCCTCGGGCACTTCGACCCCACGCAGGCCGCAGCCGGCACGATCCGTGGCGATTTCGGCGACGACAGCCTCGACCGCGCCCTTGCCGAGAAGCGGCTCATCAACAACCTGGTGCACGCCTCCGACGACCCGGAGGCCGCCCGCCGGGACTTCGGCACCTGGTACGGATCCAACCGCCGCGGTCTCCTCCACCCGGTTCCCGCGCCCCGTCCGCGCGCCCGTACCCAGAGCTGACCACAACACCCTTCGAAGGAGAACTGTGAGCGTTCCCGTGAAGATCAGGCGCGGCCCCGTACTCCAGATGCTCACCCCGGCCCAGCTCGCGGTGATGAAGCCCGAGCTGAAAGAGGTGATCGAGTACCGCAAGTCGGGGCTGTCGCTGAACCACATCGTCGGCTGCCCGCTGGACTGCACGTACTGCGTGCGCCACCTGTTCGAGAACTTCGACATGAAGGTCCCGCGCGCGATCATGAGCGACACCGACGCGGTGAAGCTCCTGGTCGGCCACCCCTACTTCCGGCCGCACACGACGCCGATCCAGCTCTTCAACCGGGCCACCGAGCCCATGCTGCCGATCGTCAAGCCCCACACCTTCGCGGTCCTGCAAGACCTTGACGACCGGGGTCTGACCAACCACGTTCTCGTCATCACCCGGTGGAGGGTCAGCCCCGAGGACTGCGCCGTCCTCAACTCCTTCCAGAACATCCGGCTGACCGTGCTGGTCACCCATTCCGGGATCGACAACGCGGCGATCGAGCCGGTCGACTCGAACATCGCGGCGGCCAGCCTGCGCACCCTCTACGAGCACGCCGAGCGGTACCGGACCGTCCTGTACTGGCGGCCCATCGTGCCCGGCCTCAACGACTCCCAAGCCCACCTGGAGCGCGCCCGCGAGCTGTCCGCACACGCGCACGCCACAGTGTTCACCGGGCTCTTCTTCCGGCAGCAGATGGCCGACTACTACGAGGCCCACGGCCTGCCGATGCCGTACGAGGACATCGCCCGCCGCAAGATCATGCCGGAGCTGGCCGAGCAGCGGATCCTCGACTTCTTCCACAAGCCCGAGAACAGCGCCGCCCCGTGGGGGAACCTGTTCCGCAAGACCTCCTGCGGCGTCGCCTTCGCCCACGGCCTCCCGGACTACAACGGCCACGTCGGGGTCCGCGAGCTGTGCGACATCTGCCCCGTCGCCCAGCTCGGCGTGTGCGAGAAGGCATGGATCAAGCCCGACCTCGCGGTGGTGACCGCAGAAGCACGCCGCCTCGGCGCGACCGGCACGGTCGAGGTGACCGACCGCGCGATCATCGTGGAGGGGCTGAACGAGCCCCCGCGCTACTCCCTCCAGCACGGCTTCGGCTACCAGTGCCACGACCGAGCCAAGCCCCACCACCACCGCCAGCACGGCCGGGCCCCCATCGGCTGGGAGGCGGAGAACGGAACGCCCGTCGTATGAACATCACCGCCTGGCCCACCAAGCTCCTCGTCGTAGACGTCGAAGGCAACGGCGCCAACCCGCCCGACCTGGTCGAGGTCGCTGCCCTGCCCATCCGTGACGGCCAGGCGGACAAGACGACCGCCGGGGCGTGGCTCATCCGCCCGCCCCGGCCCGTCACCCCCTTCGCGACCCGCGTCCACGGCCTGACCAACGAGGCGCTCGCCGCCGCTCCTTCCTGGGAGGAGACGGCTGGCGCCGTGGGCGACTTCCTGGCCGGGGCGTGGATCTGCGCGCACAACGCGCACGTGGACTACCGAGTCCTGTCCGCGCACCTGCCGAAGTGGGAGCCGGCTGGAGTCCTGGACACCCTGCGCCTGGCGAAGGCCACCTACCAGGGCCTGCCCTCGTACGGCCTCGACGCGCTGATCTCCCACCGGCAGCCCGACCTGACCGACGCGCCGGCCGTCGGCCGCCACCGCGCCACCTACGACGCATACGCCACCGCCCAGCTCCTGCTGGCCATGGCCGAGCAATACGACACCTGGGACCAGCTCGTCGCCGCGGCCGTGCCGCCCGGCCTGCCCGGAGCCCCCGAACCAGAAGAGGAAGCAACCCTGTGGTGACCAAGACCCCCATCCGCATCGGCGTGCTCGGCACACACTCCACGGGCAAGACGACCCTGCTCAAGCGGGTCGAGATGGAACTGCGCGGCCACGGCGTCCCCGTAGCCCGCACGGGCCGGCTCGGCAAGCGGGCCCGGGAGATCGGCCTCCCGAAGATGCAGCACCACACTCCTGCGTCCACCGAGTGGATCATCACGCAGGGCATCGCCGACGAGATCGCGGTCCTCGCACAGGGCATGGAAGTGGTCCTTGCCGACCGGGCCCCGCTCGACGCCATCGCCTACCTGCACGCCGCGGTGGAGTACCGCGGGGACCACCTCCCCCGCCTCGACAAGGAGCGCCTCCTACTCCTGGCCTCCACCCAGCTCCCCAAGTACGACTTGCTCCTGGCCTTCGTGCTCGATGAAGACATGCCCGTGGACGAGAGCCACGACTACGACGCCCGCTACCGCCGCCTGGTCGACCAGCACGTCCACGGTCTCCTCGCCGACGACCAGATCCCGCACCTGCGGGTCACCAGCGACCCCGACAGCCAGGCCCGCGCCATCGACCGGGCCGTCCAGCTCTGCCTTCAGGTGGCCGCCGTATGACCGCCTCCCGTCCCGGCGGCACCATCACCATCGCGGGCAAGGACGTCTCCCGCCTCGGCTTCGGCACCATGCGCCTGACCGGCCCCGGCACCTGGGGCGAGCCGGAGATTCGGACCCGCGCGCTCAGCGTGCTCCGCCAGGCCGTCCACACCCACGGCATCATAGCTGTCGGGGTGCACCTGCTGGATGACGTCCTGGACCAGCACGGGACCTTGTGGGATGCCGCATCCCAGTACGAGGACCTGGCTGATCCCGTCGTCGGCGAAGCGCCGCAGCATCCTTTCTGCACGGCCGCGACGGCGATGTCGTTGGCGGCCAGCCGGATGTCCTCCGGTTTTACCTTGGACAGCCCGATGTGCCCGATCTTCCCCTCGTCCTGGAGGGCGCGCAGGGTCCCGAGCTGGTCGGCGGTCGGGACCTCAGGGTCGATGCGGTGGAGGTAGCACAGCTCCAGCCGCTCGACCCGCAGGCGGCGAAGGCTGGCCTCCACGCAGGAGCGCAGGTACACGGGGTGGCCGTGCGGCACCCACAGGTTCGGGGCCGGCCGGGCCATGCCCACCTTCGTGGCGATGAGGAGCTCGGCCGGGCCCACATCGACACCGCCGACGCCTACGGCCCCCACACCGTCGAAGAGCTGATCCGCGAAGCGCTCTACCCGTCTGGCGCTCTGTGTCGCGGCGATCCTCGATCGTCCGGCCATCATCGCGGGGCGACGAGGTCCCCAACCGGGAATCGCAGAACCGCCCGGACCTGCGGATCGTCGCCCGTGTACGGGCCTGGCTCGCCGACCTCCGCGAGCTGTTCGAGCCCACCCAGCACGACCAGAACCCCGCCGGCGGCGAGCCCGCCTACCAGCCGAACAAGCCCCTGTTCCGGGCCCTGACCACCCTGGGCAACCTCAAGCGCCGCGCGAACGCGACGGTACGCGGCCTGTTGGAGGCTTCGGGCAAGCCCGTCGACACCTCGTACGAGCCGTGGCGCGACCTGATCAACGAGATCCGCGCCCTGCGCCTCGACTCGTACGGCATCGCGGATCGACTGCGATCCCTGCAGGTAGGGCGCTGAGGCCGGCTGGCGGGCCCGCCTCCCTCAGCGTGCGCCCGCCAGCCTCCCGCCGCCAGAAATCTAGACCGCCTGACGTAGCCGGGTACGGGCTCGCTCGTCCAGCCCAAGGCCGAGCGGGCACCGCGGGCGCGGAACGGCGCGAGGTCTGCGCGCATCGTCCGCACGGACTTAACAGTTCGGGACGACCGGATGCCGGTCATGGTGTCCAGCGCTTTGTCCCAGGTCGCGCAGGCCGCCTCGATCTGCCCCTGCTTGAGCTGGGCGCCGCCCTCTGCCGCGGCCGACAAGGCGGCGATGCGCTGGTGCTCGGTCGAGGCGTACCGTTTACGCGCGCCGGCGTGATGAACCTCGGCGGCGGCGTGGTCGCCCAATCGGGCGTAGATCTTGGCCGTGTGCGAATCGACGGTTGCTTTGGGCGTACCCCACATGGTGGCCCAGCCCATCATCTCGGCTGTCTCTCCCCGAAGAGCAAGTTCGCGGGCACGTTCAGCCTCGCGGCGCGCTTCAGCCTGTTGGCCAGACTCAGCCAGTGCGCGCGCCCGGCAGATGACGAACAGGGACTCGGTGGCCGGATCTACGCCACGGCTCAGCTCCAAAGCTGCGTTGGCCAGGCCGAGGACATGCTCCGGGCGCCCGTTGTCCATGCCGTGGTGGGCGAGGATACGCAGCACATATGCCTGGTCGGCCCGGTTCTCGGCGGAGCGAGCCAGGTTGAACGCCTGAAGGTAGTAACGCTGGGCGAGCCCGTGTTCGCTAGCGTCGTACGCCTTCCAGCCAGCGAGGTAGGCGAGTGAGCCCGCAGCGGAGAACATCTCCTTGCGTAGGTCGTCTGTTTCGAAGCGGGACTGACACAGGCGCCTCACGTCGTCGGTCAGGTATTGAACGACCGTGCTGCGGCCGTGCTGTCCGCCGTGCCGCTCGTCAATAGCGGTAAACATGGCCACCATGTCGCGGACCGCCGCGACCTCGGCGGCCCCGGCCACACCACCTGCAATGGCGTTGGCGGTGCGTGCCTGCGCCTCACCAGCTACGCCGAGGGGTAGGGCAGCGGCGGCCACGGAGTACGCGGCCCGGGTCAAGAAGTCTCGTCGCTCGATGTCAGCTCTCCCAATCCGCCCCAGCGTCTCCACTGGATCGTCTTCGACGGTAAGCCCCAAGTTGGCTTCACCGGAATGGGCATCAGCTGAGTTGAACCCGAGATCCAGCAAGGTAAGCGGACGGCCGACCTTCCTCGACAGGAACTCGCACAGGTACCGAGCGGTGTCCGGGTTGGGTTCCAGGGGTCATCCCCGCGGGTGCGGGGAGCAGTCGTCGCGGAGTTCGGTGGGGAGCCGGTCGGAGGGGTCATCCCCATCAGCCCACACAGCAGATCACCGCTGAAGATCTTCCTCAAACAGCTTGACTTGATATAGCAGCCTCGGGGGGGAGCCCCCTGCGTCCTGACGTACTCGGCGTGTTTGCCCCTATATCGGCGATGGCGTGATGCAATCAACCATCAAGTCGCCACATTGGCAGCCACCGCTTCCTCGCGGACCGCAGACAACCTCTGCGCTTCTACGCTTCGTCCGAAAGGCGATCTCGACTGAACCGAGAAGAGAGCACCATGGCGAAGGCAGCCACCACACTCGAGGAAGAGCCACGGCGAGCGCTCGCCGACGCTCTTGATGCCATGAGCGACGAGGAACTGCGCGCCGAGTTCGAGCGACGGAGGGACGCGAAGCCCTCCGCGAAGACGCCGGCCAAAAGCGTTACCGACGTATTGGCGCAACTCGAGGCGGTGCGGGACGTTCGCCTCGAGTCCGACGGCGCCGGAGTCGCGACGTGCGGCGAGCTGACGCCAAGCGCGCTGCAGGACCTCTTCGCCAATCGAACGTGTGCCCTGCATGTGCCCGGGTTCGGCAACGTCGGCACATGCACGGAGCTCGCGCGTTGGCTCGCCGATCGACCCGCCCACACCTGGGGTGGCACCGATACGTCCTACACTGCCGGCATCCCGGTGAACGCCCTCTACTCGTCAGTCGACGAAGCGATCGCCTACTTCAAGGAAGCGCTGCCGGCCATGCGAGCGATCCGAGGGGCCACAAATGGTCTCTCTCCGCTCGACAAGCTCCGACTCGAGCTCGACGAGCTCTGGCCCTCGGGGGCGACCGTGAGTCGGGACAACCCATACCGCCGAAAGATGCTCGCTGGTCTGGCCCGCGTGATGCGGCCTGAAACACTGCTCGACGGCATCACGCGCGTCGAGGGGATTATCCACACCGACTCGAGCATGTTTCTCGACTCCGAGCACGGCTTGTTCAGCGCGAACATCTACCTCGACGTCCCGACGAGCGGGGGCGAGCTCAACATCTTCCCGGTCGCGATGCAGCAGCCCGAGCACCTTCAGAGCCTCGTCCGCGTCGTCGCCTATTTCCTCCAGTACTCTTTCGACCCCGTTCATCGCGAACGCATCCAGCGGCAGCTGCACGCCCTTCTTCCTGCCCCCGTCACACTCACTCCGCGCGCAGGCGACCTCATCGTCCTGAATACGGGGCGACCACACGCGGTCCGAGGATTCACGGCAGGCACCCGCGTGACGCTGCAGGCCTTCGCTCTCCACGAGGGGACAAGGCCCCTGCAGTTCTACAGCTGACCAGGAGCTCCCTCCGGTCGCCAATCCGCCTCTGACATGGAATCGAGCGAGCGTATCTGATGTTGCAGCGACTGGGTCGTCATGTCGGAATCAGTGTCGAGTACAGCGATCGGACCGCGTTCGGCAGCCCGGTGACGACACAACCGGAGCGGAGCATGCGCCGCATCTACGAACCGATCATGTCCTACGTAGAGGAGCACGGTGAGGCGAACCTGATCGGCGCCGGTCCTGGGATGCTGGCGGACGTGGTGGCGGGGCGGCGATTTCGGGAGATCGCGGAGCCCACGACTGAGGGTTCGTGGACGATCCGAGACGAGGTCTTGTTCCCCGCGGTGTCGGATTGCTTCCCGCATCGTCTTCTGCTGGCCAACAGTGACCGGATGCGGGCGCTCAGCCAGCCCGTCCCGATGCCAACCTGGCCAGACGTGCATCGGCTCATCGTGCAGCTGACCACTACCGGCGTGGACGTCGACCGATCGGCGGGCGCGGTGGCACGTCTGTTGGCTGCGATGGATCGTGAGGGCCTGCTCGAGCCGGTGTCTGAACCAGCGGCCGACCTTGACCACGCGCACGTGACGTTCCTCGGGCACAGCACGGCGGTGGTTCGCTCGGCCACCGCGGCAGTCATTGTCGATCCATGGGTCCGTCCCGCCTGCGGCCATTACCCAGCGGACTACCAGCCGCTGCAGCTGCGCGACTTCGGTCGCATCGACGCCGTGGTACTGACGCACTCCCATCCCGATCATTTCGATACCGGCACGCTGCTACAACTGCCGTGCGACACCAGGATCATCGTGCCGAAACTGGAGCGCGAAACGTTCTTGTCCGTTCGGATGTACGAACGCCTCCACGAGCTGGGCTTTGACAACGTCACCGAGCTCGCATGGTGGGACAGCGTCCAGGTGAAGGACATCGAGGTGACGGCGCTTCCCTTTCACGGGGAGCAGCCCACCGACGGCAGCCAGCTGCATCCCGACATCCGAAACGCAGGAAACACCTACTTCGTCCGTACGCCGCGGTGCTCGGCGGCGTTTCTCGCTGACTCGGGCCGTGACGCCGGGGGAGACGTCCGTCAGGTAGCGGCTCGCGCCCGTCGTGACCTCGGCAGCCCTGATTATTTGTTTGTCGGGTACCGCGGATGGCTGATGTATCCGGTTCAGCTACTGACCTCGTCCGTTGGCCGCTACCTGCCGTTTGTGCCGCCAGAGTCGTGGGGTGTGCGGCAACGAAGCATGACGACTGCTGACGAGGCCGTCGACATCGCCGAGATTTGGAAAGCCCCGCATCTGGTTCCCTATGCGGATGGTGGCGCGCCGTGGTACTGGCAGATGGGCCTTGGTCCTCGTCTCGACGAGGCGGCGTCGGAGAACCCCGTCTTCGACCCCTTCCCCGAGCGCGTCATCGGGGCCGCCGCGACCAGGACGAAGACGGGCTCCGGAATCCATCGATCGGCGGTTAACGTGCTGCTGATGCGGCCGGGAGACTCGATCGTGTCCGGGGGGCCGCAACCGCGGATCGAGAGGATGCAGGACTTCGCCTGGCCCTACGGCGAGGCAACGGCGGCGGTCGCGGACGCGGCGTACCTCGGGTGATCCGGCCCGTCGAGCGGGGACGCTGGACCGCGCTGCTGTCCGGACCGGCGGCGGCGAAGGCCGTCACCGTCGCGGTCGAGGTCGCCGAAGCGGTGGAGGCGCTTCCCCCTGCCGACGTCGGCCCCTCGCTGTGCGACGGTGCGGCAGGTTTTGCTGTTCTCAATGCCTACCTTGCGTTGGCGCTCGACGACGCCGCGGCCGCTGAGCGCGCCGAAACGTGGCTCCGGCGTGCGATGGCGGGGCTCCGGGTTCGGCCGAGGGCCGGGCTGTTCGCGGGCGTCGCAGGCGTGGGATGGGCCGCCTCGCACGTAACGCGCCTGCTGGGGCTCGAGGCGAAGTCTCTCGACCCGACAACGCACATCAATCGCGCGCTCATGACGCGGCTCGCGCGCTCGCCCTGGTGCGCACCCTTCGATCTCGTATCTGGCCTCGCTGGCTACGGTGTGTACGCGCTCCAATGCTTGCCGACACCGGGGGCACGCGAATGCCTCGAAGGGGTGGTGAGGCAGTTGGGCGAGCTTGCGATCCACACACCCGAGGGCGTGACGTGGCACACCGGGCCCGAGCTGCTGCGGGATCACCAACGCAGGCAGAGCCCCGACGGCCATCACAACCTGGGGGTGGCCCACGGGGTGCCCGGCGTGCTGGCGGTCCTGGCGCTGTCGGCCGCGGCCGGGGTGGCTAGACCTCAGGCTGCTGTGATGGCGTCTGGAGCCGTCGATTGGCTGCTCGCGCAGCGTCTGGACGACACGTCCCCGTCGCGGCTCCCGTACTGGCTGAACACCGACGGATTCACCGTACCGGCGCGCACCGCGTGGTGCTACGGCGATGCAGGCGCGGCGATGGCGGTGCTGGTCGCGGCACGGTCTCTGGGCGTGACGGCCTGGGAGGCCGAGGCGACCGTGCTGGCGCGAGCCGCCGCTGTCCGCGCGCCTGAGGACACGGGCGTCACCGACGCGTGGCTGTGCCACGGCAGCGCCGGCCTGGCCCACGTGTTCAACCGGATGTGGCAAGCGACTGGTGACGGGCAGATTGGCGAAGGGTCTCGGTTCTGGTTCATGCGAACTTTCGACTTTCACAAGCCCGGTGGCGGCGACTTCGCCGGGTATCCCAAGCCAGATCCGTGGGACGGTGACGGCTCATCGCTGCTGACCGGCGCGACCGGAGTGGCATTGGCATTGCTTGCCGCGGCCACCGCGATGCCACCATCGTGGGACCGGACGCTACTGGCCTCGCCGATTTTCGAGTAGGGCACGAGCTTCCGCTGGCCACTTGCTCGCACGTGACGCGGCCCTTTCCGTCCACCGGACGGAGCCTCTACGGAACCCAGCGCGGTTCAGCCCCCGCGCCCGCAGGGTCGGGTTCAACATGCGGTTTCGACTGTGGGGTTGAGCGGCCCGGACACCTCGGACCAGACGGGGCAGCCGGGTTCGGCCGGCACGAGCTTTCGGGTGGCGCTGGCACGAGCTTTCGGGTGGCTCGGTCGAGCAGCTCGGCGAGTGTGGGATCGCATTGGTCCCGGATCGTCTGGGGTGACGAGGTCCCACTGGGTCGCGGTCCAGGCCAGCGAGCGTGCGAGAAGGGCGTGGCGTGAGCCTACTGTAACCACCAGAAGTGATAGAAAAACCGCATGAAACACCCGGTGCTGGCAAAGGTCCCGGCCGTCACCGCCCGCATCGCGGACAGCGTGCGGCGGGTTGCTGACAATGACGAGCGGTATGAGGCGGGCGCGGTCGTGCCGGACGGGGAGTGGATCAAGATCGACTTTTCCGAGCTCCCGTTGTCGGCTTGCGGACGTCTCCACTCGGAGGCGATCGAGTTCGTGCGAGCTCCAGCCGGGCTGAACGAAGCCTGCGCATACATCAAAGACACCTTCCCGACCGGCGGTCCGGACCAGATCAGGCAATGGTGGAGTTCGGACGACACGCTCCAGTCCGTGCGACAGCTGGCTCGGCAAAATGTCAGCCCGCTCGGCGACGGCGCATTCCTCGCCATCCGCCTCGACGCCCCAGGGCAGCTCACCACCACTGAACGCCGTCCCAGTGGCAAACGATTGGGGCTCCACGTCGACAACTGGGACCAAATGCCCATGCGCGCCCGCGCTGCTAGTCGTCGGCGCCTCACCGTCAACCTCGGACCCGGGAGTAGGGCGCTTCTGTTCGCCAGCCCGAGTGCGTGTGACATCTGTCGCAGTCTAGGTAGGCCGGACGAGCATCTCCCGCATACCGACGACGTGCGAGCGTTCGTGGCGAACGGTGGACGTCTGCGCTGTTACTCGGTGCTGCTCGAACCGGGGCAGGCCTACGTCGCGCCGACAGAGCTGCTCGTGCACGACGGCTCGACGCTGGACGCGAGGCTTCCGTCGATCGTCGCCTACTGGCTCGGTAACTGGCCTGTAGGTGTGCTGGAGCCGGCCTGACCGCCGGATCGACGCGCCCGCTGCCGGTTGTGCAGATCGTGGTGGCAGGAATCATCAGACGTCCTTGTACACGCTATCGGGGGGATGTGGCTAGTCATGTGGTCCGGAATTGAAGGCCGCCGACCCGCCGTTGTTCTACCGACGTCGACCGTCATCGTCCAGCCCAGCCCGTTCTGCAACATCGACTGCGATTACTGCTACCTGCCGACGCGGCTGGATCGCACGCGGATGTCTATGGAGTCGGTGCGGTCGATCGTACAGTTCCTCTTCAGTGTCCCCGAGTTTGCGCCGGTTGTTGACGTCGCGTGGCACGCCGGTGAGCCGCTGGTGGTTCCGCGCTCGTTCTACAGGGCCGCGTTTGCTGAGTTCGCCCGGCTCAGTGACCGAGGTGTGCGATGCGTTCACCAGTTTCAGACCAATGGCACGTTGATCACCGAGGCGTGGTGCGACTTCATGCGGGAGCACACCATGCTCATCGGTCTCAGCATTGACGGGCCGGCCGAGTTGCACGACCGGCACCGGAAGGACCGGCACGGACGCGGTACGTTCAACCGCGCCATGGCCGGTGCCAAACTGCTGGCCAAGAGTGGGATCGAGTTCTCGGTGACATCCGTGCTGAGCGTTGATTCACTCATGCGGCCCGACTTGGTCTGCGAGTGGATCGAAGAGTGCGGGATCACCAGCATCGGCTTCAACGTGGAGGAAGTAGAGGGCGCGCATCTGACCTCCACGCTGGCCGGTGATGACGCGACGGCGTTGTATCGCCAGTTCTTCTCCACTCTCTACGAGTTTACGAAGACTCACCCAGAGGTGAGGATCCGGGAGATCGTCGATTCGCGGAATCTGCTTCTACGGCCGACCTCTTGCACCTTTGTGAACGGGGAGAGCGCACTCGGGTCGATCCTGAACTTCGACGTGAACGGTCGAGTGTCGACGTTCTCACCCGAGCTGCTCACGATTGCGCCCACATCGCGGTATCGGAGCTTCACCTGGGCGGACGTGACTGAGGACGTTTTTTCTACGTTCGTCGAGCGCGTAACCGGTTCTGCCTTTTATGAGGACCTCGCCGTCGGGGTGGCGGCGTGCGCACGCGAGTGTGAGTATTTCGGGGTGTGTGGAGGTGGCGCGCCAGGCAACAAGTTCAGCGAGTTGGGAACGGTGACCGGCACCGAGACGATGACCTGCCGACTAAGAGTGAAGACGTTGATGGACGTGATGGCGGGGGCGCTCGAGAGGGAGGGCGAGCAATCGCACCAGCACATTCGTGGGCGAGCGCCTTCACGCCAGCAGCGAGTCGCCGAGCCCCACGGCCGCGGGTGAAGCGTGTCATCAGATCAACGGGCCGTCGTTGCCCCGCTTCTTCGCCACCGACGGGCGTGACTCTACCGCGCGGGAGCGGGCGGCCTGGGGAAGGCTCGGCGCTGCGGGCACGCCGCTCCTTCCCGCTGGTCAGTCAACTGGCTTCAGGGGTGAGCTTCGGCGACAGGGCGGCCACAACCGTGGCCGCCAGCCGCTTCTGCGTTTCGAAGTCGAATGCCATCCGGTTCCAGTGGAACACCATCCAGAAGGGGACGATCTCGCGCAAGCCCCATAGCAGTCGACCAGCGTCCACTGCAGCCTGAATCTCCGGACAGAGCTCGTCGAGAGCCGCGTCGTACTGTGCAAACAGCGTGCGCTCCGGCTCGCTGGCAGCGCCGAGGATCCGGGCCTGGTGGGAGAGCAGCAAGCGGATGGGGCGCGAGCGCGACAGATCGACGGCGCCGGCGGCGTCGTCAACCAGGCGTCCGGTGAGCGCCAGCTTGCACCAGACGTCCCAGCGCTCCCAATCGTCACACAGGCGCCGGAGGAGACGGTCGATCAGAAGCAGTGAGAAGAGCTCCGATCCCATCCGCGTGGTGCCGTCGAGGCGCAGGCGGTGGTGCTCGAGCACCGCGAGACTCTCGGCGGTGAACCATCGGTGAGTCAACGACAGTCCGGTGGCACCGCCGAACTGCATGACCTCCGCGTCGTACGGACCGGCAGACCACGATGTGATCGTTGCCTCGGCCACATAGACATCCAGTGCCTCTTTCAGTGCGTCGGCACATCGACCGTCGACGCCGCAGAACCTGACCCTGAGCCCTGGCGGCTTGTGCATGTAGAAGAATCCCCGGCCGGGCCCGCCCCGAAGCCACGCAAGGATCCGAGTGCCGATGTCGCTGCGCACGATCCGCTGCCAACCGTCCGGACCCACTGTGATCGAGTACTGAAGCCATCGCTGCTGGCGGTCTAGGCAGTGGATCGCGGCGGTTCCCCCTGCAATGAAGGCGTCACGGGCAGCCACAAGCACGTCGACGGGCATACCAGCCTGCGCTGCAACCCGCTCCAGGTTCGGCGCGGTGAGGCTTTCCATCACGGCCGCGGCAAGCTTGCGAGTCGGAACCGACGGCGTCGCGACGCTCTCGTGCGTCGACTCCGGGTAAGGGGTCATCCACTCATCCCTGCGTGGCTTTCGGGTCAGGACGGGCCGAGGCTGATCGAAGGTGTACCGAAGCCTCATACAAACGCCTGAGCAGCTCATAGATCGCCCACTCGTGGGCGCCGTCGCGCGAGCGCATCACGCGGTTGACCCAGTCGCGCGCCAGAGAGACAGGCAGCTCCTGTCGGGCGCGCACATTCTGGGTCGGATCCCCTGAGTCGGCGAGCTTCGCCAGGATCGACGCCGTCCCCGCCGTGCGGCGGTCCAGGATGGCCATACATGGCGCGAGCGGATCGCTTTCCTGCGGTGCCGCGAGCAATCGACCAAGCGTGAGCCTCTCCGCGCGAAAGCGTTCGCCCAGCCGCCGGGACGCACTGTCAGCGAGCCGCTGCCCCCGGGCGAGCGCACGGCTCATCGCCCTGGCGTGGGCCAGCCGCTGGTCAAGATCGAGTCCAACATCGCGCAACCACCGGTCGACGCCGACCAGACAGATTCGCCAGCGGTCATCCTGGTGTCGATTGTCCGCGCCGAGAACCGCCAACAGGTCGATCGCGGCGTTCGAGTCGGCCTGGGCCAGTCGGCCCGCAGCGGTCGGGTCGACGACCGCTTCGCTGACGCCGGCCTGCTGAACATGGGTCCTGAAGCTTGCGTCGCGGGCCATGCCGACGTCGAGGGCTTGGGCCGCCAGACCCCGCAGGGCGTGCACCAGCACATCGGGATTGCCATGGGCATGCACCGCAATACCGGGTGAACGCCCGTTGAACCGGGCGAAGTACCAACAGTCGGTGGTGCCGTCCGCGGCCAAGGCGCCGAGCAGTGGCGCAACCATCTCCAGGAGGAGGCGATCAGCCAGCGCCATCCCCGAGTTGAGCTCGAGCGCAACCCATTCGCTGCAGGGGGCGAAGATCCGCGGAGGCGGAGATGGCGCCCCCGAGTCCACGACACGTGCACGTGCCGACTCGGACGCGCCAGCGGCCTTGGCAATGAACGGGACGATCAGCTGATGGGTATAGGCACCCTCTGCGCCTCGTGCCACCAACTCATCCGGGCTGGGGAACATCTCCTTGACGATCGTCCAGCCACGGCTTCGCAACAGTTGCGCGAACGAATCCACGCTGAGGACGTTGTCGAAGTCCACCAGGAGTTCCTTGTCTTCCTCGACGGCCACGACCCACCGCGGCAGGCCGCGCAGAGCGCGCAGCGTCTGTACGGCACGCCACGGCTCGCGCTCGCCCGGATCCAGCTCTGATGAGGCCAGCATCCAACGAGCCCGCGACAACACCACACGGCCCCATCTCACCCGAGGAAGAAAGGCGGCGCTCAGGAGGGGGCCCCAATCCCAGTACAGCACGCTGGCGCTGTCCTGCTCCTGGAGCGCGCACAGAAAACGGTAGATCGGCAGGGTGCGGGATGATGCCCAGTTGTGAGCCGAGGTAAGGCGCGGGACTACTCGGCGACCCAGACTCTTCGCTCTCAACTCGACCCGGTCGTCACGGACCGACACAAGGAGGTCTGCGACCGATAGCCGCCGGTCCGCCGCCGCGCCCGATCGGCCGAGCCATTCGATTTCCCACTCGCGTAGCAACGGCCTGGCGAGGACGTTGATGCTGGAGCTCCCGCTCAGGTGGACGATCTCGGCGAACAGAGCATCGGGATCGAGGGCAGCCTCAGCCTGCAGGTGGCGCTGAACGAGACCGGCGAGGTCGCGATCGGCATGGCAGAAGCGGCCGAGCGCCCCGAGCCCGGAGGGGCCCGCACACGAGCTGAAGAGGATCCGTGGTCCGCCCGTCGTGTTCGCCAGGCTGGCGACCACAGCGAAGCTTGCCGGAGCCGAACGCGGCGACTCAGCCGCAAGCGCCTCGATGTCAGCCGGCTTGAGCTCTACCTCGTGGCTTCCCGACTCGGCGGCGCGCAGAACCATTTTAAGCAGCGCCGCGTCGCGCCTCGTGGAGGGCGGGGGTGGGGGCGGCACTGGCCGATCGTTGCCCAGCAGTCCGTCGAGTAGTGACGCCCGTTCTGGTCTCGGAACGCCGAAACCGATGCCGATCCGATCATCCAGCGCCTCGGCGAGTGGCACCTCCCGTCGGCCGTAGCGCTTAGCGAACGCCAGCTTGAAGTTGACGAGCTCATCGGGAGCTGAGGGGGGTGCAATCCGCGCTAGCAGGCGCACGCCGTGTTCAATGTCAGTCGCTGTTGCGCGAGCCAGGTTCAAGCCGCCGCGCGGGAGCGACAGACTTGTGTGGAACGGTTGCGTCGGAACAGCTACGGCGCGAATCTGGGCGAGCTGATCCCTCATCTCATGGTGCATCTTCGGATCTTGAAGCCCGCCGACGTCGTCGAGCTGGTCTAGCGCGTCACGCACGGCGCGCAGGACCCCGGCCGTCGGGAGCCCGGCACCGACGTTCTCCAGATCATCGATCAGCACGTCCAACGGCATTGCCCCGGTGACCTGGAGTTGGAGGTCGGCGACCAGGATTTGCGCCTTGACAAGTGCTCGCACGAAGTCGAGTTGTCGTGGCGTCATCGGCCGGGGGGCTGCCACAGCGGCGGCAATCTCCGGTGCGCGTGCACCCGGGCCCGCAGCATCCAGCGCACGCTCCAACTCGCGCGTAGGCCTGACCTCGATCGTCTGGTGCTGGCGCTCGTCTCCGGAGGGACGTCTCCTATGCAGCCTAAGCCTGCCAGCCACGCGGGTAATCGTCTCGTTCGGTCGCAGCGTGAGCCGGTCTCGCAGCTCGGGCGAGTCGCACAGTGCCATCAGCAGAGCGTCCAAATATGCGCCGTCGAGCATCGTTTTCCGGCGCCAACGGTCGCGTGGCGGGATCGACAGCGACGTCGTCGTCGGTCCGATCGTCCCCGCACCGCAGGCGGCGAAGAGGCCAAACGGCGTCGGCCGCGACGCCATCCGGAACAGATACCGCACCAGCGCGATCTGTGATCGTGTAGAGAACGTGCGAGGAGCGTCACTGAGTGGTGGCGCACCGCCGTCAGTGGTGGCGCGCACCAGATCGGGTGACGCTTCACATAGGGCACGGGCGATATCAGTACGCCGACACAAGGCCTGCAATCGTGACCCCAGCAACGCCCGATCGCGCGCCAGCGCTTCATCGAGTTCGGCGGCGGCCGCCCCCGGAGCTTCCACACCGGCCGACCAGTCGGTCAGCGTGGAGAACGGCAGCGCCGGAACGCGGGTTACGAAGAACTCAGCGGGCTCGACCACGTGGACCCAATGAGAGCTCATTCGCCGTCAGATCAGCATGCAAGCACCGCCGCGATCGAGGTCCGCGTCCGCCTCGCGCAGCCGTTCCGACTGTCAGCGCCATAAGCATTGAACACCACCGAAATATCAGCGGCCGAATAGGTGTTTGTGCGCCTCTACCAAGCTGTTTTGATGATCTGTAATCGAGACGGCGAGTCGGCATTGTCAAACAAGCGCAACCCAAGATCGGGCTCAGTCGTGGATGAAGAATCGCACCGGCATCGTGCCGTACCGATCAGCGAAATCAGTAGGCCGGTTTGATTGCGATCGGCCTACTGATAGTTCCAACAATTCGCCGGTCTCGGATGGAAAGTGGACGACGAACCTGCGGTCGCTCACTCCAACTGCCGGTGTCTTCTATTTTGTCTCCTCTCCTCGGTCTTTCGTCGCGTCAGCCTCACGGCGCTCGGACTCCACCGCCTCATCGGCAAACTTGAATTCAGTGGTGATGCTCGAGACCGGCCGTGAGTATAGTCTGTCGATATCCGTCTCTTTGAATTGGATGACCGTGTCCCTGAAAGTGGTGCACATCGTGGTGTAGCGCGCCACTTCATCAGTGCACTCAAGATCATCCTCAGTGATCTCGAGCTCCTTAAGCGACTCGTCGTTCGGCTCCATCGGCGCCTTTTCGTCTGCCATGATTCCCCTTGGTGTGCTGTGGTTTCCCGCGCGTCCTTCGATCTGGCGCCTGCGAAAGACCCTGCAAGCATCGTGACCACACCGTCCAGGAATACGATGGCGGATGGTATGACCATCAGACGAAAGGTGGTTACGCCTGCGTAAGTCAACTCTGCCCTCCGGCCCTCGCTGCGTCAAAGACCGCTAGGGCGTGTCCTGCAAAGACGCCCGCGCCGGGCCCGGGCACTGGGAAGCATCGCGTGTCTGAGCCAGTGAAGGTTTTCCATTTTCAGACTGAGCTGGCGAGAAGCAGGAAGAGGACGGCTTGGACGAGGCCGGTGATCGCTCCGGCAGTCGCACACCTAGGGCCTGTGTGATGTCGTGATCAGTCGGCGGCTTTGAGTAGGTCGTCGATCCAGATCATGGCGGCGCGGAGGTGGAGTCCGGCGAGGTAGCTGTCTGGGGTTTTGTCATAGCGGGTGGCGATGCCTCGCCAGGCTTTCAGTTTGTTGATCAGGCGCTCGACGGTGTTCCGTTCCTTGTAGAGGTCGGCGTCGTGGCTGATGGGCCGGCCTCCTCGTGCGCCCTTCTTCTGACGGTTGGCGGCCTGGTCCCGTTTCTCCGGGATGACGGCCTTGATTCCGCGTTTGCGCAGGTAGGCGCGGTTGCCGCGGGACGAATACGCCTTGTCTGCGGCGACCGCGCCGGGCGTCGTGCGGGGACGGCCGACCGGTAGGCGGACTCTCACCTTCGCGAGTACGGGGATGAACTGCGGGCTGTCCCCGGCCTGCCCGGCAGTCAGGACCAGCGCGAGCGGACGACATCTGCGGTCCGCGGCGAGATGAATCTTGCTGGTGAGTCCGCCCCGGGACCTGCCCAGCAGGGCTTCCTTCAGGGGAGCTTACGTCTGCGCCGGATGCGCCGGCGTTCGTCCTGTCCGTTCTGTTCCTCCGCGCCGCCCCTTTTTGCCGGGCTGCCTCCTGCTCCTGCACGGCTTCTTCCAGGGCCTTCATGAGGTGCTTGCTGACGCGCATTCCCGCGGCGTCGTGGTGAGCGCGGACCGTGGTGGAATCCACGCTGACCAGCGACAAGTCCGTCCTTCCGACGCTGGCACCCTCGGCGATCAGGCCTTCCAGCAGAGCCGTGAACACACCGGCGTCCCGCCACACGCGGAAGCGTCCGTAGACGGTGGCCCAGGGGCCGAACTCGGCAGGCATCTCCCGCCACTGCCCACTGGAGCGGAACCGCCAGATCACCCCCTCGAACTGCTCCCGCAACCGCTCCGGATACGGGCCGTACCTACCGATCGGCAGGTACGGCTCGATGAACTTCCACTGGGCATGGGTGAGTTGCCTACGTGTCACGACCCCAGTCCTACCGGATCCCACTCCGCGAAGCAGGCAGAACCCAGCAGCTGATCACGACATCACACAGGCCCTAGTAGCACTAGTGGTCGCGCTGTGCGCACGGATTTCCCCCACATAGATGATCAGTGAGGTTGTCCTATCTATTTTCACAGCTTGCACACAACATTCATCCAGAAAATGACGATCGCGGCCGGTCGCGTACCGTCCGTAAAATGATCTTATGTTCGGGTATATCTGCGCCAAGATGCCTCGCCCGCAGAACCGGAGTGAGGGAACTCACCTCCCTTGCGGGAACCGGACTTCCTCCGGTGGCCAGCCGGAATGCGGCCGAACAGGCAACCGCAGCACGGAACTTCCTGCTGACCTGCTGGCTCTTGGTCGTCCTCCGGCACGCGGTACCCAGGCCGGGCTGTAAAAGAGCGTTTTGTCCTGTCGATGATGTTTGGTTCGAATCTGGGTGGGCGGCTGTCGCAGGATGGCTGAGGCGGCTGGTCGTGGTGTTAAGGGTGTGGCCGGTGACGGCTGCTGCTGGTCCGTTTAGGCGCCTTCGCTCCCGTCTGATCCCAAGGCGCCCCCACTCACCCCTGTTTGCGCCCTGTCTTGGGCCGTCGGCCAGCAGTACTACCGAAACATGCGCCAACGATCGCGGCCGTATCCGAGTGATCTGTCCGATGCCCGCTGGGAGTTGATCGAGCCGTTCCTCGCGGCCTGGCGCTTCGAGCGCCGGGGCCGAGCCCTGCATTTCGGCCGGCCGCCCGAGCACGACCTGCGCGACATCATGGACGCGATCTTGTATGTCGACCGGACCGGGGTCCAGTGGCGCTACCTTCCACATGACTTCCCGCACTGGAACACCGTCTACGGGTACTTCGCCAAATGGGCCGATGAGGGCGTGTTCGCCCAGCTCAACGGCATGCTCAGGCAGCTCCTGCGGGAGAAGGAGGGGCGCGACGCCGAACCTTCGGCCTGCGTGATCGACGCCCAGAGCGTCAAGACCTCCACCAGCGTTCATGCCTCCGGCCAGGGCATCGACGCTAGCAAGAAGATCGTCGGCCGGAAGCGGAGCATCGTCACCGACACACTCGGCCTTCTCCTCGCGGTGCTTGCTGGTCACCGCGGCCAGCGTGCAGGATTCCGTAGCCGGCACCCGGCTCCTGGACCAGGTGGCCGCCGACCACCCTCGGGTTCGCAAGGTCTGGGTCGACGGCGGCTACCGCCAGCACCTCGTCGAGCATGCCGCCACCCTCGGCATCGACATGGAAATCACCGCCCGCAAGCCCGGGACCAGAGGTTTCACCCCGATCCCAAGGAAGTGGCCGGCCTTTGTCACCTGATACGGCTGCGTGAGCGGCTGTGCGGTGTGAGCCTGCTGCGGGGGTGACGGGCGCCGGTGGCCGGGCCGACACCCGGGATGCGCGGCGGGCGCTATAGGTGGCCACGTCCTGGCTGGGATCGTCGGCTTGAATGGAAAAGGGGTTGCGCTCGGGGTGGGCGGGGAGTTGGGTTCGGTTCGTGACTGCTTTAGATGATCTTGTGCGGCCGAATCGATACCCACGTTCTTCCCGCTACGACGCGGCTTGGCTGGTGGGCTTGGACACGGGCCCGAACCCGTTGTGGCTCCTGGAAGATCTGGCCCGGGATCTGGATCTGCGGCCTGGGATGCGGGTTCTTGACCTCGGCTCCGGCAAGGGCGCCACGTCGGTCTTCCTGGCGCGGGAGTTCGGTGTGGACGTCGTCGCGGCCGACTGGTGCGCATCACATGTCTGACATCGACAACCGCGACCGGCCCACCGCCATCGTCATCGGCGCCAGCGTCACAGGGCTCCTCGCCGCCTCAGTCCTCGCCGAGTTTGCAGACGTCACCATCATCGAGCGGGACACCCTGCCCGAAGGCCCCGAGGGCCGAAAGGGGGTGCCGCAGGCCCGTCATGCGCACCTGCTCTGGAGCGGCGGCGTCAACGCCTTTGAAGAACTTCTCCCGGGCCTCATCAACGACATCGTCGCCAAGGGTGCCCGGCTGGTTCACATCATGGGCGACATGGTCTCCCGGTCCCCGAGCAAGGTCTGGTTCCGCCGATTCGAGCACACCCACCATCGCAACCTCGTGTGCTCGCGGAACCTCCTGGACCACACCCTGCGGCAGCGGGTGCTCAGCAACGCGCGGATCACCCTCCGCGAGAACACCTCGGTCGAGGCCCTTGACGGCGATGCCACCCGCGTCACCGGCGTCCGAATATGGATCGGTACCGACGAGCGGACCCTTTCCGCCGACATGGTGGTCGACGCGTCCGGCCGCGGCTCCCGCGCACCGGCGTGGCTCGAGAGCCTCGGCCTGCCCCGCGTTACCGAGCGCGAGGTCAATGCTGGTGTTGCCTACGCCACCCGCGTCTACCAGGCACCTGCGGCGACCGTCGGCACCTTCCCGCTCATCAACGTCCAGGCCACCCCCGCCCAGGCCCCTGGCCAGGGCGGCATCATCCTCCCCATCGAGGACGGCCGATGGATTGTCACCCTGTCAGGCACACGCGGCGGCGAGCCCACGAACGATCCCAGCGCCTTCGTCGACTACGCCCTCGGCCTGGGCGACCCCATCATCGGAGAGCTCATCAAGGGAGCCGAACCCCTTGGTGACGTCGCCACCACCCGCAGCACGGCCAACCAGCGTCGCTACTACGAGAAGATGAGCCGGTGGCCGGCGGGCTTCGTCGTCCTCGGCGACGCCATCGCCGGGTACAACCCCGTGTACGGTCACGGCCTCACCGTGGCCGCCCAGTGTGCCGTCGCTCTCCGAGACATCCTGCGCTCCACCAGCATCACCGCCCCCGGCGCGGCCCGCCGGATGCAGCGAGCCGCGGCCCGTTCCGTCGGCGGCGCGTGGGACCTCGCCGTCGGTCAGGACGCGGTCTACCCAGGCGCCAGCGACACACCGCCCACAGCAGTCGAGAAGCTCCTCTCACAATTCGTCGACCGCGCTGTCGACACCGGAGCCCGCAACCCCCGCGCCCTGGGCGCCCTGCTGGACGTGATGAGCCTTGAAAAACCCGCGACCCGGCTGTTCTCGCTCGACATGCTGCTGCCCATGCTCTTCGGCCCGAAGAGGCCGCACCTGGCGGGCCCGCCACTGAGTGATGCCGAACGAAAGAGCGCCCTCTCGTAACGAAGGATCACTGCTGCCTTGCGTGCAGGCCGTCGGCGTAGTCGCGTGACGCCGGGTGCGTGGCGTTCTGTCAGCTGGGCGATGCCCGGAGCGGTCGGGGGAGCGGATCCGGCCCTTGCGCAGGCCAACCGGGTGGATCTCGTTCGCGCGTGGAGGAGGACACCGTGGGCGCCGCGGCCGCAGGTTCCGCCCGTCGCGAGCGCCGTCGGATTTGGCCGGCCGCGCCGGGTTCCCGGCGCGTGTCGGCGGCGCTTGAATCGTGACCCACCCTGGGGTGTTGCTGAGGAGGACACCTGTGTTCCGTGCGCGGGACGGGGCTCTATCTCTTTGGTCAAGGGAAACGGGGCTGCTTTGGGTCGGGGAGCGGGGCAGCGTCGAAGCCAAGCGACGCGTGCTCTCCCGCCATGTACTCAGTCCAGCCACCGGCGACCCCGAACTACCGTGGGACAACCGCGATGACTGCCAGTACGACGGCGAGACCTGGCCATGCGACGACCTGCTCGACCTCGCCTCACCCTACGCCGATCACCCCGCCTACTGAGGATTTCTGGGTGGGGTCGGTGGGTTGATAGCCAGGCCGGTGGCGGTGAGGCAGCCGTCGATGAGGTGGGGTCGGAGCTGGATTCTGCGTAGCTCGCGGCGGAGTTTGCGGTCGAGGTCTTCGGAGGTGTCGAAGGCGGTGTTGGCCGTGGCTCTGCGCACGAGTGACCAGACGGCTTCGACCGGGTTCAGGTCTGGCGCGTATGCCGGGAGGCGGACGGTGGTGAGCCAGTCGTGCTCGGCCTCGTAGCGTTTCAGCCCGGCGGCCAGGTGGGTGTTGAGGTTGTCCCAGACCACCACGATGGGTCCGCCGAGCTGAATATGGGCTCTCACCAGCAGGTCGCGGTAGTCCTGCCAGGAGAAACTCTTGCGGGCGCCCTTGAGCAGGAGATGGGTGCGGGGGCGGTGGATGAGGCGGCTCGGCTCGCCGGGTTTAGAAGTCATCTCATTTGGCCTCGGCGGGTAGGCTTTCGGACATGGTGGGGATTGTTGAACGGCTGGTGCCGGATGAGTTGTGGGAGCTGTTCCAGCGGGTGGTTCCGGAGGCGCCGTCGCGGCCTCAGGGCGGTGGGCGGCGCCGGCACGGTGACCGGGAGGTGCTTGCCGCGATCGTGTTCGTGACCACGTCGGGTTGTACCTGGCAGCAGCTACCCACGGCTTCGTTCGGCCCGTCCGGGGCGACAGCTCACCGTCGTTTCTCGGAGTGGAGCAAGGCCCGGGTGTGGGCGAAACTCCACCGTCTGGTCCTCGATGAACTCGGTGCCCGCGGCGAGCTGGACTGGTCCCGCTGCGCGATCGATTCGGTGAACATGCGGGCCTTGAAAAAGGGGACCTGACAGGCCCGAATCCTGTCGACCGGGGCAAGTTCGGGTCGAAGATCCATTTGATCACCGAACGGACCGGTCTGCCCCTGTCCGTCGGCATCTCGGGCGCGAATCTGCATGACAGCCAGGCCCTTGAGCCCCTCGTTCGCGGCATACCGCCCATCCGATCCCGCCGTGGACGCCGACGGCGCCGGCCCGGCAAGCTCCACGCGGACAAGGGCTACGACTACGCCCACCTGCGGAGATGGTTACGCGAACGCGGCATCAAGCACCGCATCGCCCGCCGAGGCGTCGAGTCCTCACAGCGGCTCGGTCGCCACAGATGGGTCGTTGAAAGGACCGTGTCCTGGCTTGCCGGCTGCCGCCGCCTCCACCGTCGCTACGAACGCAAGGCCGAGCATTTCCTTGCCTTCACCAGCATCGCCTGCACCCTCATCTGCTACCGCAGACTGACCAAATGAGATGACTTCTAAGCGCATCGAGGAGAAGCTGGCGAACGAAGTGCGCGCGGTCGCGAGGCCCAACGTTCAGAAGAAGGTAGCTCAGCAAGCCATTACCGCTCCCGTGAAAGTCAGCGGCAAGGCCGAGTTCGGCTACTCCAACAGCCACTCTGGAACGCACACCCTCGATCCGCGGATGAGGCACATCGCCGAAAACCTCTCACCCCACTACGCCACACCCCTCTGGCAGGCGCTCGAAGACGGCGACGAGCAAGAGGCCCAGCGCATCGTCCGCGAGTAGATCCAGAACGAATACATCCGGGAGCCGGAGGAGGCAACCAGTACGCGGAAATAGAATTCGGAGACATCCACTACATGGACTTCAACCTCTGAGGACAGAAAATGCGGCGGCCCCCGGAAAACTCCGGGAGTCGCCGCGCTATATAGGGTCAGGATCAGGAATTTCGCCAGCCCTCCCTTAATTCCTTCTGATCATCCAAGGTCCCGTGCTTCTGGGCCGCGTACATGACCGGCCACGCGGTGTCCTCGACATCACGTAGCCACCACTGCCCGAGCACCCCTTTGGAGGTCCAGCCCGGGGTTCCGCCGGCCTCTCCGCTGCGCGGGTTGCCCCATTCAGTCCTTTCCAGAGGCGGGCGCCCCACATCTCAGGTTCGATGTGCCGGAGACGTGAGTAGCATCTTGGAGGGCTGTATATGTTCGCTCCCATTCTTGAAGAACGATCGGCAAACGCCTTCATCGAATCCGCAGTCAAGCTGTTGGTGATTGATGAAACGTGGACGGACAAGTTGCAGCGATCCGACTTGAACGCTGAGGACATCACCGAGCTAGCAAAGTACGGTTTGAAGATCGAGGAGTTGTGGGTTCAGGTAGCTCACCCTGAAGTGCTCAAGGAGCTCCTCAACCTCGTCAAGACGTCAGCACCGTATGGTGCATGGAATTGTTCGCGAGTGTTGGACTCGGATGATCTCAACACCGAGAGTTTGGGGCGCTTGACGCCTTTGGCGAACGTTGAAAATTTCGATACCTTCGCCGCCAGTTGTTTTGGAATGCTCTCCTCGAGGTATGAGCGGCAGCTCGACGTTATGGCCCACAAGGTGCACACACTTGCAAACGGTGATTGGAGCCCTGGCGATATTGAATATCCTGCTCGATGCGCATTGATTGGAGCAGTCATCGTTGTGGCCGCAGTGCTGGGGAATCTCATGCTCGTGTGTGGGGGGCTGTTCGCCCTGGCAGCACAAGGATGCGTAGATGAGTACGACGACTGGATGCAGCCTGGGGGGTGAAATCTCCGCCTTGAAGGCGCTGGGCTGACAGTGCCGTTCCCGGCTTCGATGTCACGGATCGGTATTGTCCCGACCAACGTCCCGGCTTCGCTGTCGCAGGTCAGCCCCGTGCAACAGAGTGCTGTAACACCTAACTGCACCAAGAGCTGCGTTGCAGCACTGACCTGCACGAACTTCACAGCGGAGGCTGCCTGAAGGCCGTGTTACACGACGCGTTGCACCGCAGAAGCGAACCTGCTGCACCTCGCCCGCGGCCGGCCCCCCCGACCAGCTGTTTTCCCAGATGACTGGGCAAGCCCTGCGGGTGGCTGGACAAGCCTGGCTTGTCCAGCCACCCGCAGGGCTTTGTCCCGTGACAGGAGGTCTTGAACGTTCGCCAAGCGATCTTGACCGACACCAGGCTCCTGCCACTTGATCTTGATCGAGGCAGGGTGCCGCGCACGGCGTCGGAGTGGAAGGATATTGGTCAATCCCGTTGCCTTCCAAGGTTGTTCAGCAAGAAAGTTCACGCTGAGGGGGTGCGGTTCCTCTTACCTGTGAGGGTCCGCATGGGGTGGGCGTTCTGGGAGGGGGCGAGATGGATCCGCTGGTTGCATCGACGGTGATGGCCGCGTCGGGCGTGGGGGTTCGGGTGACCACTGCGGTGTGCCAGTACCTGCGGCTACGTTGGCGTGTGCGTCATGAACAGGCGCACCGGGAGACGCTCGTGGCGCTGGCTCGGTCCCTGCCGGAGGGGAGCCGCTTTCACGAGGTCCGAGGGGACGGCAGCAGTGTGAGCCTGACGCTTCCGCAACAGGGGGACCGGCCGGCGGAGCAGGAAACGTGAGCGACAGGGAGTCATCAGAAGCAAGGCCCGCACCGCCGCTGTCCGCAACTCCTGGTCCCGCCAGCTCGGGGTCACCGGCCAACAGCGGAGCACAGAAGGAGTTCGCCGCGTTCTATCGTAACTTCATGCCGAAGCTGCTCGGCTTCCTCGTATGGCAGGGTGCCCCGGCACGCCTGGCGGCGGACCTTGCCCAGGACGCGATGATCGCCACGCACCGGAACTGGGCGAAGATCCGGAGCCCTGAGGCATGGACGCGGAAGGTCGCCTCCCGGGAGCTGGTGCGCCACGTCAGCCGGGCCGAGGAAGAACTGGTTGGCCAGGTCCCCGAACAGGTGACCGCACTGCTGCCGTGTTCTGACTAGCTTGCGGAATGGGAGAGCCGGCTGGTCCTCCTGGAATGCCTGCGGGCTCTGCCACCGCGCCAGCGCCAGGTCCTGGCCTGGAGCGTGTCCGGCTACAGTCCGTCGCAGATCGGCGAGGAACTGGGCATCGACCCTGCCACAGGGCGCGCGAACCTGTTGAAGGCCCGCCGCGCTGTCGCCAGGCTGATGAAGACACGGGAGGAGGAGTCATGACGGACGCGTTGCTGCCTGTCCCCGCAGATGACGAGCTGGAGCAGTGGCTGGCCGCGCAGCACAGCAACCTCATCGGCGCTGTTACGGGCTTCCTGGATCTGGAGGCCGGCCTTGCGGAGGTGTCCCTCTACGCTCACCACGACAATCTGGTCCAAGGGCTCGGCCAGGCTCTAGACATGGAGAGCAGCCTGGCCGCGATCCTGCCCGCGCAGACCACCGTCCCGGCACACGAGGACGCTGCGCCCGTCGGCACGGAATCAGCCGCCAGGGACCCCGACCTGCAGATGCACATCGCCGCACTTGACCACCGAACGCGCCTGATACTGCGCAATCACCCCGTGTTCGCCGCCAGGGCCACCCTGGAGCGCCTCACCGGCGTCCTTACCCATGCTGGCGATCTCGTCCGCGACTTCGGCGGCGATGCCGCCCTCGATCGCGCCTTCCGCAGCGCCCGCGCCCGCAGCGCCGCCCACTTCGACTACCTCGTCCGCGAACTCGCCAACGCTTTCGACCGCGTCTTCCACCTCGCCCACGACGTCGCCCGCGAGATCGCCCACACCGGCGCCCGCGACCTAGACGTTGTCCACGACCTCGGCTTTGACCTCGACCGGGCCATCGACCGCACCCGCGAACTCGCCCGCGACCTCGATCCCAACCGTGCCCCCCTCCCCACCGTGATCCGCGCGCTCGCCCGCGCCCGCGCTCTCAACCTCGACCGCGCCCTCTCCGCCACTCACGACCTTGCCCACGACCTCGGCCAGGCCGCAGCCCATCTGCTGGGGCTGGAGGTCGTCGATGGTCGTGCGGCGCGGATGCTTCAGGACCTGCTGGACGACTTCACGCAGGCGGACCTGAGGGGTGTGGATCTGACCCATGTTGACCTGGAGGGAGTGCGGTGGTCGGCGCACACCACACGGTGGCCAGCCACGATGGATATGGAGCGGTTGTGCCATCGGTCGCGGGAGATCGGGATCGGCATCTACGTGGTCGAGCGAGGCACGACTGCGACCGATCATGTGTCGGTGTAGGCAACGAGCCTGTCCCGCTCGTCGTCCGCCGGCGCCCAATGGTCCGTGTTACCCCCACCCAAGGGAGCTTGAGCCTGTCGGCGAGCCGAGCGGTCAAGATCGCCTGATAAATGGTCAAGATCACCTGTGACGGGACAGGCTCGCCCAACCCCGACTCCTTCCGCCAGTACGTGTGCCATCTCGGCCGGTCTGGTCCCTGTCCCAGGCGAACGGGACCGATCCGTGGGCATCTCAGGTGCACTGGTCCAGGCAAAGCCCTGGCGGGGCGTTCGCCTCGTCGGCCCAGGGCAGCCTGCGCGCTGACGCCGTGTTCGCTCTGCCGGGCGCGCCGGTCCCGCTGCTGTTCCTGGAGGTCGACAACGGGACCGAGACCAGGGCTGAGGTCGCGGATAAGCTCCACCGGTACGCCACGTTCTTCGCCCGGACGGAGAAGAACGCGTTCACGGTCGGCGGGCGGGAGCGGCCGTTGTGGCGCACGGTGTGGACCGCCCCGGACGACGTCGCCCATCCTCCGGTGGCGATCGTGTTCACCAAGCAGATGGGGCTGGAGGCGATGGACGCCTGCATGCGCGGGATCGCGCAGCTGTCGTCGCCCGTCTGGCAGGGTGACTGGGGCCCCGGCCCCAACCGGGACGGCGAGCAGGATGGCTTCCGGACCTTCGAGGGACGGGTGCCGGTCGTGGCCTGCCGGCTGGACCGCCTCTAGGTCCTGTCGTCAAAGTGGCGCCTGGCCCGCGACGCCCGGCGCCGCGCCTCGCCGCGTTGTCCAGGCGCCCGAGTACGTCCGGTACACGGGCGTCCCTCCGCCTTGCGATGCACGGCGCCGGACGCCGCGGGCCTGGCCGGCGCCACTTTGACGACAGGGCCTAGGCCGACGGGCCGCACGGGCCGATCTGGTGGCGCTACGGACGCAAGCGCGGCGGCGAGAGCCTCACCGCGGCTCTCGACAACAACGGCTACTACTCACGCGATGCCTACATGGCGCGCGAGGCCGAACGGCGCCGTGAGCGCGAGGACCAGGAGGCGGCCGCTAGAGCAGCGGCCGAGCGGGCGCGGGAGGCCTCCAGTTGGCCGTGCCCGGGCTGCGGCAAGCCTGTTTACCCCGGTGAGTGGAGTGCGGACGCCCGGGGGAGCTCCTGACACGAGTGTCGGCGGGAGGCGGTCTTTCGGGAGCGTCGTGAGCGCGAGGACGGGCAGCTGGCGGCCGAGCAGGCGGAGCTGGACCGGCACCGGCGGCAGGAAGGCTGGCTCGGCCGGAACTGAACCGGCGAACGGCGTGCCCCTTGCGGGGCTAGGGTCGGGTCTAGTCCGCGCCGACATGGGTGTGCGGGTCAGGACCGGTGCCCAGCGTGTTCTGGGGCAGTACGACCGGACCGCACCTCGGCCCCGGTACACCTCACGGTGTACCGGGGCCGCTTCGTGTGTGCGGCGTCACACCAACATGTGGACGGGTTTCCCCCATAACAGTGGAGTGCAGGACGGCCGTACAACCGACGTGCCGCGGCGAGTTGCGGGGCTAGCCCCCGCCCGTCGCACCCTGCTGCCGACCCCGAGATGCAAGCAGTCCGGCTGGTCGACGCTCCGCCCTCACCGCATGCGGGGTCCCGGCATGCCCGACGAAGGGAACTGCCCCGTGTCCTCGCTCGCCCTGACCGTTCTGCTGCTCCTGGTCCTCGTGACGCTGCTCCTGGCGGCCGGCATCGGCTACGTCGCCTACTGCCATCCGGCCCTGGCCGTGCCGATCACGGCGGCTGGGATGGCCGTTGCCCTGGTCGTCGCCTGCCTTGGCCTCATAGCCGCTCGCTGATGCGCCTGGCGTGTGAGGGGGCGCTCGCCCTACGGGACTTGTATCGGGCCCAGGGCGAGAGCCCTGTTGCCCCGTCCTCTGGACGGGGCTGAGCGCCAGCTGGTCGCCCCTAGCCGTTTCGTGGGGGCCGCAGAGCCCGCAGGGGTGGTGTGGTCCGTTCCAGTCTCTATCCAGGATTTCAGTCTGAAGCACTCGGTGTCTACGGATGGTGGGTTGCCCTGGCCCGGTTGTGCATCAGCCCGGTGATGCCGTGGGGGCCGATCGTGCTGGCCCTGTCCTGGGCCTACTACTGGCGGCGCCGACCTGCCTGACGGGTCCGTCGGTCCAGTCCGGCCGAACCCGGATGGCGTGCGCCTTCCTGAGCGCCTCATGGATTACGCGACCATGCCCCCCACAGGGCGTCTGCGGCTACCTGTGACGCGGGCCGGGTGCCGAAGGCGGGCTGAGATCGCAGTGGGTTTTCCTGCTCAGGTGTCAGGCTGCGCCTGATTGGTATTCAGAGATCCACTTGCCAAGTCTGGTTGCCAATGAACGCAGAAGCAGAGTTGGCGCAGCTCCATAGTTGTAGGCGGGCTCCTGCGTGAGGGGGATTCGGGAATCCGGGATTATCGGCGTCGAGACATCCGCCGCCGTTTCCGTTAATCAAAAGGAACTTGCCCGAAGAGATTTTTGACGGGAACCAGAGTTGACCGAGACTCCCATTACAGTCATTAAGGACTACCGATGTGCCGTTTTGCGTGCCCCCGTTCAGAACGTCAACACATTTGTCTAGAGTCCAATGGAACTGTACAAGGCCAGCGGCATTTTTGGTGGTGTAGAACCTGGAGAAATCACTTCCGCTTCCTAGTTTGAACGGAGCCCCATTGAGGCATGTCATGTTGTGACAGTTGGGTGGTGAAACAAGGAAGGTCGTCAGGCCAGACTGGGCGTTGACGATATACGTCGGCGGACCCGTGCCCGCATTTGCAATATTTGGAGTAAGCACGCTGGATGCAGCGAAGATTGCTCCGAATGCCGACAGGAGAACCATGCGTCGTCTTCTCATCGAGCACTCCCTTAGAAGAGGGCATTCGACGGACTGTCGTGGAATCATCAACTTCTGTCACTACCAGTGAAGATTCCCCTACCATCTTGGCACGAACTCCACTCAATCGCGACCCGTAGAAGAAGGAGACGAAGGCATTGAATTTTTTGAATTCTGGACCAAGACCTGAATAATAGTCAGATCTGATCAAGGCCTTACAACTTGGGGGTTGGCAACTCTGAATCACATTCGGATACTCCAGGGCACCTCGTAGCCAGCAGCCCGCGCAGCGGATTCCCGCAGGTCAGAGAGCGAAGCGAACTGCGACCAAGCCACCGCGAAGCGGTGGAGCCGGAAGTGCCCGGGTGGGGGAGCGGAGCGGACCCGCCCAACGGGCCGTAGGCCCGGACCCCGTGAAACGGGGTCACCTTGGCCCGCGGAGCGGGCGTTCGGGGAAGAGCGAAGCGAAGCCCCGAACCCGTCCGGAGCGAAGCGCAGGACTCCAGCCCGAAGGGCCGGCCCTGGCTCG
>NZ_CP033583.1:0-254705 GCF_003721495.1 Streptomyces sp. ADI95-16
GCTTCACGGGGTCCGGGTCTCTAGCTCGTTGGGCAGGTCCGCTCCGCTCCCTGACCCCGGGCCCTTCCGGCTCCGCCTCCAGGACCAAGGGCCCGCTGACGCGGGCCGCCAGTAGCGGAACAGGCGGGGGCGCGGCCCTGACCAGGGTAAACAATCAAGCTTGACACAGATCATCAGGGCCAAAGCCGGCCCCTTCAGGGCCAGGCTCCGCTTGGCAGACAGTCAACAGCACTGGGGCGGCTCGTCCTGCGAGCTCCCTTCGTCGAGTGGACGGCAGTAGGGGCCTTCTCGATACATGCAGTTGGGGTCGTGCTCGTAGTCGGCCGGCGCAAATCCACACGTTATCCGCTGGCAGTCATACTCGGTCGAGTCCATGAGGGTCCTTGTCGGGATGATGCAAGGCGTGATACCGATCTCCACCGTAACCACCCGGCAACTCGTCAAAACGGCCGGTCCCCACATCATCACCGTCCTGACCAGGGCTACCTCATCTTGATGCAGCATGTACTCTTGGCGGAAAGAGAGAGCATGCTCTGGATGATCAATCGATCCAGGTTTCCCAGCGAGCTTGGGGAGGAACGCACTGCCCGGAATCAATTGCCTGCTGCTGAAGTTGCTCTGGGTTCAATGATTTCCCGGGAGGCCCGCTAGAAAAGAAGACACAGTCGGGGTAGACCGGCTGCAGCCCGTACCAGCCAGCAGATATCAGCAGGATGAGTGCGAGGGAGCCAAGGAGGTGCCTCAACTTGGGAGGGCCTGAGATAGGACGAATCACGCAAGGAAGCATAAGGCCATAGTGCCGACACTGAGAGCCTCAGCCTCCTCCATCTCATCACGCACCATCTCACCATGGAAATGGCCCTCATGACTGCCGTTCAGCTGCGAGAACATCAGGTCGACCAGAAATCGGCGTTTCGCAAGTGGGTGGGATTCCCTGCAAGGTCATCCATGCCCCCGCAGGGTGCCCGAGGCACGATCGTGTCAGCGACCGGCTCCGGGAAGACGATCACGGCCGCCGCGTGCGCGCTGGACAGCTTCCCGGGCGGTCGGATCCTCGTCACCGTCCCCACCCTCGACCTGCTCGCGCAGACCGCCCAGGCGTGGCGCCAGGTGGGCCACACCGCGCCGATGGTCGCGGTGTGCTCGCTGGAGAACGACCCGGTGCTCAACGGGCTCGGGGTGCGCACCACCACCAACCCGATCCAGCTCGCCCTGTGGGCCGGGACGGGGCCGGTCGTCGTGCTCGCCACGTACGCCTCCCTCGTAGACCGCGAGGACATCGACGCACCCGAGGGACAGCGGAAGGTCCGCGGGCCGCTGGAGGCCGCCCTGGCAGGCGGAGAACGGCTCTATGGCCAGCGGATGGAGGGCTTCGACCTCGCGATCGTCGACGAGGCCCACGGCACCGCCGGCGACCTCGGACGGCCCTGGGCGGCGATCCACGACAACACCCGCATCCCCTCCGAGTTCCGGCTCTACCTCACCGCCACCCCGCGCATCCTCGCCGCGGCCCGACCGCAGAAGGGCACCGGCGGCCAAGAGGCGGAGATCGCGAGCATGGCCGACGACCCGGGCGGCACCTACGGCGCATGGCTCGCCGAACTCGGGCTCTCCGAGGCAATCGAGCGGGAGATCCTCGCCGGTTTCGAGATCGACGTCCTGGAGATCCGCGACCCCTCCCCCGTCCTCGGGGAATCGGAAGAGGCCCGACGCGGCCGGCGTCTGGCCCTGTTGCAGACGGCGCTCCTGGAGCACGCGGCGGCGTACAACCTGCGCACCGTCATGACCTTCCACCAGAAGGTCGAAGAGGCCGCCGCGTTCGCGGACAAGCTGCCCCAGACCGCCGCCGCGCTATACGTCACCGATGCCTCCGACGCCGATCTGGCGGCCGCGGAGAAGCTCCCCGCGTCGTCGATCGAGGCGGAGTTCTACGAGCTGGAAGCAGGCCGCCACGCACCCCCGGACCGCGTCTGGTCGGCCTGGCTGTGCGGGGACCACCTCGTCACCGAGCGACGCGAAGTCCTGCGGCAGTTCGCCAACGGCATCGACGCCACCGGCCACCGCGTGCACCGCGCCTTCCTCGCCAGCTGCCGCGTGCTCGGGGAAGGCGTCGACATCACCGGCGAGCGCGGCGTCGAAGCCATCTGCTTCGCCGACACCCGCGGCTCCCAGGTCGAGATCGTGCAGAACATCGGCCGCGCGCTGCGCCTCAACAAGGACGGCAGCACCAAGGTCGCCAGGATCATCGTGCCGGTCTTCCTGGAGCCGGGCGAAGACCCCACCGACATGGTCGCCAGCGCCAGCTACCGCCCCCTCGTAGCGGTCCTCCAAGGCCTCCGCAGCCACGATGAGCGCCTGGTCGAGCAACTCGCCTCCCGCGCCCTCACCCACGGCAAGCGCAACGTCCACCTCCAGCGCGACGAAGACGGGCAGATCGTCGGCGCCGGCGGAGAGGGCGAGGACCAGGAGGTCGACACCGGCGCTGCCGCAGAGTCGGCCCTGCTCCACTTCTCCAGCCCGCGGGACGCCGCCACCATCGCCGCGTTCCTGCGCACCCGCGTCTACCGTCCCGAGTCCCTCGTGTGGCTGGAGGGCTACCAGGCCCTGCTCAGGTGGCGGGCCGAGAACGAGATCACCGGCCTCTACGCCGTGCCCTATGACGTCGAGGTCGAGGTCGGCGTCACCAAGGCGTTCCCGCTGGGGCGGTGGGTGCACCAGCAGCGCAAGGCCCTGCGCGCCGGGGACCTAGAGGACCGGCGCAAGACCCTGCTGGACGCACCGGAAGCCGGGATGGTCTGGGAGCCCGGCGAAGAGGCATGGGAGAACAAGCTCGCCGCGCTCCGCTCCTACCGCCGGGCCACCGGACACCTCGCACCCCGACAGGACGCGACGTGGGGCGAGGACAACGAAATGGTGCCCATCGGGCAGCACATGGCCAACCTCCGGCGCAAGGGCGCCAAGAACGGGCTCGGCAAGGACGAGGACACCGCGGCGACCCGGGCCGCGCAGCTCGCCGCGATCGACAAGGACTGGAACTGCCCGTGGCCGCTGGACTGGCAGCGGCACTACCGCGTGCTGGCAGACCTGGTCGACGCCGACGGCGTCCTGCCCCACATCGCGCCGGGCGTCGTCTTCGACGGCGACGACGTCGGCAGGTGGCTCCAGCAGCAGAGGCAGCCGGCCACCTGGGCGCGGCTTCTGCCCGAGCAGCAGGAGCGGCTGACCACGCTGGGCGTGCAGCCCGACCAGGCGCCCGCTCCCGCCCCCGCGGTCAGTCGCGGGGCGAAGGGGCCGAGCAAGGCACAGCAGGCGTTCCAGCGCGGCCTGGCAGCGCTCGCACAGTGGGTGGAGCGGGAAGGCGCCCACCGGCCGGTACCCCGCGCGCACGGCGAGGAGATCACGGTCGACGGCGAGGAGGAACCGGTGATCGTGAAGCTCGGCGTATGGGTCACCAACACCAAAACCCGACGCGACAAACTCGATGCTGATCAGCTCGCCGCCCTCGCAAAGCTCGGCATCCACTGGGCGTGACCGCTTCCCGAGCCGGACCGTCATCCGATGCCCGAGGCATCAAGGTGTCTTGGCCCGCAGAAACCTTGACCGCGTGTCACCGATGTTGCGCAGCCGCTACGGATATCGGATGGTCAGCCGCCGGCTTGTTCGACCACGGCGTCAATCACGTGTCCGGTCAGCAGCTCTTGGTGGGCTCCATCTTCTCGACCCAGGCAGCGGGAAGGGAGATGGTCTGCGTTGCGGGCCCGTCAGTTACGCGGAGTGCGATGTGCTGGGGCGTGGGGTCGGCGGTGATGGTGCCGCACAGCGACGCCTTGGCCGCGGTCTGGCCGTTCTGAAGGTAGGTCACCGTCACGGGTGCGGTCACCGGCTTCCTCGGCGGGCCGAGCCATACCAGCCCGAGTGAGACGATCAGGCATGCCAGCGACCCGAGGGCGGTCCCGACCGCGATCCACAGACGTCGTGCGACGCTGACCACGGCCTTCCGCCCTTTGGTGCCGTACCACCGCAGAAGCTTGTCGTCGGTCGAGACGTCTTGGCCCTTGCCGATCCGGAGCCAGCCGAATGCCGCGGCGTAGCCGAGCACGATTGACAAGGCCGCCAGGAAGGCGCCGACCGCGAGGGTGGCGAAGAGCCCGTTCCGTGCGTCATCGGAAAGGTCGTTCACGGTGTCCTTGCCCACGACGGCGCCTGCGATGGCGAAGAGGCCGTAGAGGGCGGCGAGCCCCGGCAGCCACTTCTCGGCCAGGGTGCGCGCGGAGGTGAGCTCTACGGAGACCGGGGATGCCAGTTCCAGCGCCGCCTGCGCCACGAGCGGGCCCCGCGGTCACAGGCCGAACCTCGTTCAGAAAGCCTTCTTGGAGGCCGTCACTGGCCTGCCACCGCATCTCAAGCGCTCTCTGACCTGGGACCAGGGCGCCGAGATGGCGCATCACTACGCCTTCTCGACAGCCTCGGGCGTTCCGGTGTACTTCTGCCAACCGCACAGCCCTTGGCAGCGGGGATCGAACGAGAACACGAACGGGCTGCTCCGGCAGCATTTCCCCAAAGGAACGGACGTCATGGACCAGTGAAACTGCTCAGCACCCAACCAGCAGCCCCGGCGACAGACGGCCGGGTGGCTGGGTGCAGGTGTCCATGCGCCGTCGCCCGTCAGGCGGCGGTGGCAGGGGTGTAGTCGGGGAGGCGGACCGGCTTGGTGCGGATGTTCTCGGGGGCATTGGCGGCCAGCATGTCGAGAATCTCCTGGGTGGGAGCAGGCATGAAGAACCGTTCGGCGCCCTCGCGGCCCATGGCCTGGTGTTCGGCCACGTAGGGACGCATCTGCTGCTCGTAGGCGGCGAAGGCGGCCGTGTGGTCGCCTTCGCGGGTGGCGAGTTCGCCGGCGAGGAGGTAGGCACCGATCAGTGCCTGGGAGGTGCCGCGGCCCGAGGTAGGGCCGGCGCAGTAGCCCGCGTCACCGAGGAGGACGATGCGGCCGGCCGAGTAGGTGTCCATCTCGACCTGGGCGTTGGAGTCGAAGAAGAACTCCTGCGCGGTGTCCATCTCCTTCAGCAGGCGCGGCACCTCCCAGCCCTCGCCGGCGAAGCGCTCGGCGATGATCCGCTTGTGTGCGGCGGGGTCGCGGCGGTCGTAGTCCAGGTGTTCGGCGGCTACTGACTTCGGCTGGTCGGGGTGAATCTTGGTGAAGTGCCTGCTGGGCTTGGAGCTGTGGCTGTATCCCGTGGTGTGTGAGGTATGCGGATGGGGGCGGGCTGACCCCTGCAGGGCGTCAGCGCCGTGAATCGGTACGGATACAGGCGGTCGGGCTGTTCGAGCAGAAGGCCAAGCCGTCGGAGGTCGCCCGGCGCCTGCGGGTAAGCCTGAAGTCGGCCTACCAATGGCACCGACTGTGGCGCGACGGCGGGGCTGCGGCACTGGTCTCGTGTGGACCGAGTGGTTCGCGGTGCCGGCTGTCGCCGTACTGCCTCGAGAAGCTGACAAGGTTCCTGGAGGAAGGTCCGGCGGCGCACGGCTGGGTGGAGGACCAGGTGTGGACCGCGTCGAGGGTGGCCACGCTGATCGGCCGGAAGTTCCACGTCTCCTACAGCGTCTCGGGTGCCACCCGGTTGATGCACCGGCTCGGCTTCAGCCCGCAGGTTCCCGCGCGGCGTGTCGCCGAGCGTGACGAGCAGGCCGTCATCGCATGGAAGGAGGCGACCTGGGCGGAGGTAAAAGGGCCCGGGCGGCCTGCGGGGGCTACGTCTGCTTCGAGGACGAAGCGGGCTTCACCCGTCGGCCGCCCCGGGGACGGACCTGGGGCAGGCGAGGCCGCACCCCGGTCGTGACGGTGAGCGGGCGCCGCTCGGGACGGCTGTCGGTGGCCGGCCTGATCGCCATGCGGCCCGGCTCCCGGACCCGGCTGTGCCACCGGCTGCGGACCCACCCCGCAGGCAAGGGCAAGCGCCGCAGCATGGACGAGCGGGACTTCATCGCGCTGGTCGACAGCGTCCATCAGCTGGTCAAGGCGCCGATCGTGCTGATCTGGGACCGGCTGAACACCCATGTCTCGCGAAAGATGCGGGACCTCGTCGCCGAGCGGACGTGGCTGACAGTGTTCCTGCTGCCCGCCTACGCGCCCGACCTGAACCCAGTCGAAGGCGTCTGGGCGCACGTCAAGCGCAGCCTGGCCAACCTCGCCGTCATGGCCCTCGACCGCCTCGAAACCCTCGTCCGCAACCGCCTCAAACGCCTTCAATACCGGCCCCACACACTCGACGGCTTCATAGCAGGCACCGGCCTGACCCTCGACGCCCCGGCATACCTTGACGAGTCGAAGTCAGTAGCACGGTGATCGGCATGTGGGGCGGGCACGTCATCCAACGGCGCTGGACGCCGCGCGCCGCCGCCGTGCTCGGGCCACCGTCTTCATGACCGGCAGAAGCAGGAATGAGGTTCCCCCGCTGTGCGGGAGGTGCTGACTAGCTGGTCAGGATAGGTTGACGTGGTTTCAGGTTCACTTGTTCGGTGGCTGCCTGGGTGGCGTAGTGCTTCTCCTCGTACTCGATCGGGCTGAGGTATCCGAGGCGCTTCTGGATGCGGCGTGGGTTGTAGAAGCCGTCGAGGTATTGGAAGAGCGCGAGGTTCGCCTCGGCACGTGTGGCGAAGACGCGGCCGCGGACGCACTCGGTCTTGATGAGCATCCACAGGTTCTCCGCGAGAGCGTTGTCGAACGAGTCGCCGACCGATCCCATGGACGCCTGGATCCCGGCTCTGACCAGGCGCGTTGTGAGCTTCACGGACGTGTATTGGCAGCCGTGGTCGGCATGGTGAATGAGCTCGTCGGCGGCGGGTTCGCGGGAGGCGAGGGCGTACTCGAGGGTGGTCAGGACCAGGTCGGCGTCCGCGCGGGCGGAGGTTTCCCAGGCCACGACCCGGCGGGAGAACGCGTCGCGGATCGCGGACAGCCACAGCGGGCCCTCCAGTGTCGCGATCATGGTCAGGTCGGTGACCCACAGCCGGTTCGGACCGGCCGCGGTGAAGTCGCGTTGCACCAGGTCAGGGGCCAGTTCGGCGTCCGGGTCGCGGCGGGTGAAGCCCTTGCCCCGGCGGGGGCTGATCCCGGCGAGGCCCGCCTGGCGCATGAGCCGTTCGACGCGCTTGCGGCCGACGTGGACGTCCTCGCGCTTGAGGACGGCGTGCACGCGCGGTGAACCGTAGATCCCGCCGGACTCGTCGTGGACCTTGCGGATCCGGTCCGTCAGCTCGGCGTCCCGGCGGCGGCGCTCGCACGGCTCGGACTCGGCCCGGCGCCACCGGTAGTAGGTGGAGGAGGGAATGTTCAGTTCCCGGAGTACGTGCTCGACCCCCAGGTGCGGGTGCGCATCGAGGAGCGCCGTCACCTGGGCCGGGTCGGGTCGAGCTGGGCCGCGAAAAAAGCCGAGGCCGTCCGCAGGACCTCGTTCGCCCGCTTGAGCTGGACATTCTCCTTCCGCAGAGCCGTCAGTTCCTCGCGCTCGGCGGTCGTGAGGAGATCGCCTCGATCGCCGGCGTCGGCCTCGGCCTGCCGGATCCAGTTCCGCAGGGCCTCGTGGTGCACACCGAGTTCCTCGGCCATACGACGGATCACCGGCTTCGGCTCGGTGGTCCGATACATCCGGACCGCACGCTCACGCAACTCCAACGGATATTTCCTCGGTGCAGGCATCGTCTGGACTCCTCTCATGAGACCCATCTGACCCCCTGTCACCACTTCCCGCATCTCGGGGGAACCTCAGGAACAACACGGCACCCGCGCCGGTCGAGGCGGCTAGCAAGGTCGCCCCACCGCCCTCCACGTCGGCCGCGGCGGCGACTGTCTGCGGATCGTCCGCCCGGTACCGGACGGTGAGGTGCGCGCCCACGGGGTATTTGCTGCCACTACTGCCTGGGGGCAAGGCCGCCACGACGGTGCGGTCCTGCGCCTCGAAGGCGACCGAGCACTGTCCCAGCGCGCACGTGCCGCGGGTATGCATGGTGGCGTTGGCGCGCACACCGTCGCGGAGCGAGCGCAGATGCTGGGCCTGGGGAATCAGTACCAGGGCCGACAGTGCGCCCAGGAGTAGTGCGAGACCGAGCCACACGAAGACTTCCGTACGATGCCCGGCGCCTGCACGTACCGTCTCGTCCACCATGTTCCCTACCCCCGTATGCCCTGCTCACGTACGGGGCAACAGTATGTGGGGCTCCGCGGCGGGGTCACCCGCTGCTGGCGGCACCCATGAGCCGGTCCGGTTGCCGGACATCGGCAGAACGGGTGGCCCGAGCGACCCCGTTGCCACGGTCGTCCATACAGCCAGCACCTCAAGCCCATCAGGCACTTGTCACCCTGACAAGCCGAAGTCAGTAAACGACACCCAGCCAGAGCACCAGGTGAATTGACACCCATGTAGTGGCCGCCGGGGTGCGGGGCCCAAGGGCGGCCGCGCCACGGGCACGGCAAGGCCGCCCAGCGCTGCAACGCCTCGCAGGACAGGGCCGAGAAGGGACCGGCCGCCGCGTACTGAGGCCGATCGCGATTGTTTTGGATCACACCACCGCCACCGCACCTCCAACCACAATCCGAAGGAACCGTACAACGAGGCTCGTCGCTGTGTTCTACGTCCAAGCCCCCGGCGGTCTGCGAACCCTGTGCGCGCCGGTGCTCGGACCATTGCCTTGCCGCGCCTGACGCTCCCGGCCGGGGACTCATCACGGTACCGAGCGGGCGATGCAGGCCGCCGCTCTTCGCCGTGCCACCCATCCTCCCGCACAGGCCGGTCCAACACCGCCGCCGCGGCCTCCAGGACCTGGGTCCGGGTATTGCCCGTCGAGCCGTACGCGCGTGTTGTTGTCCCCGCCACCGCGTGAACCGCGTCCTACGAGCCGAACTCCCGCCCCCAGAGCGTTGCCATCTCGGCCTTGCTCGGCTCGTAGCCCGGCGAGTAGGCCTCGGCTGCTCGCCGGACTGCGGCCTGTTCGACCGCGTGGACAATGGAGTCCTCGCGCCGCGACGACCAGTTCCCGTGGGCGCTGGTCTCGTCACCGCTCGGGCAGATCAGGAAGCAGAACGGCTACAAACAGTAGATCGCTTCGGCATGATATGCCGGTGGATGCGTTCAGGAAGTACTTCGAGGACAACCCCGATATCTTCACCGCACTGGTCGCGGCGCTTGCGATCTGCGGCTCATACCTCGCTGGGGTGCGCGGTGCGAAGATCCAGGCGGGTGGTGGTCGCGACCAGGCTGCTGCGGCCCGGGAGGCGGCGCAGATTACGGCCGATGCCCAGCGGGTGGCGGCGCTGTGGACCGTTAGGCAGGTGCAGCTCGCGGAACTGATCCGAAGCGCAGACACGCTTGTCGAGGTGTGCGACCGTTTCTGGATCGACGGCGGTGACGATCTCGCCGGTCAGGTCTCCGCCGCATCCGCAGCGGTGTCCTCGCGGTGGAACGAGGTTCGCCTCATCGTCACGGAGAGCGTTGTGCAGGCAGCGGGAGAGCTCGCCCGCTCGGCTATGACCGTGGAGGAGAATGCTCAGCGATTCGCTCCCGTCATGTCCGCGAGGAACGTACTGTCGCGCATCGTCGAGGATGACCCTCATGTGGGCCACGAGATAGACGAAGTCCTTGCGATGGAGGTAAGCCAAGGGCACCGGGCACGAGCGCTCGCCAACCTCATCGGAGATCTGACCGAGGAGCAGGCGCACCACATCGTCGCCTATGACGGTCCCTCCGAGGTCATGTTGCGAAGGACCGCCGAGGTCAGGCGAGAGTTCACCGTGGCCCTGAATGCGTTGGTTCATGAAGCCCGCACGATGCTGCGGTCCGAGGACGACGTCGTCCCGGCGGTCCCACAGCAGCGTCGCCGATGGTGGCAGCGAGCGGCCTGACGATCACTGTCTTCCGCCCAGCGTTCGTTGTCCCAGTTGTACTGGCGCTTCAGCGTCCAAGTGACGGCGCCGGTGAGCCTGACTCGCCAAGGGTCGTGCCGTGCCGACGTCGGTCAGGGTGACCCGATGACGCCCCGGTGCCCTCGCCGGCCTCGGTCTCGGCGATGTAGGCCACGACAGCGCACAGCGGTCCACCGAATGTCCGGTGCGGGAACCGGTGGCTTGCCAGTTGTGTCCGCAGTCGACGGTGTGACACCCCACTGAGCGCCGTCACCGAAGGCGGCACTCCAGCAGCTTCTCCAGGCCAAACGCGCCCAGCGCAGTGCGGAGAATCGCCTCAAAGCCGCCCAGGGAGCGAACCCGGCGGTCGACGTCAGTGCACGGGCCGCAAAGAGAACCTCCAGGCGTCGGCGGCGCTCGGCGTAGGCCAGCATCAGCAGCTCGATGCCATCGATCTGCAGGGCGTCGAAGGCGATGAAGAACGCTGGGGTCTTCGCGGCGAGCGCGGTGGCGGTGCGGCCGCGGGCGGCGGCCCGGCGTTGGAGCGCTTCGAAGGACAGCTGGCCGGCTGCGGTGTCCCAGACGACGAGCTCGCCATCGAGGACCAGGCCGTCCGGCAGCTGCTCGGCGGCCGCGACCAAGTCGGGGAACCGGTCCTGGACCAGGGAGCCGCGCCGGGTCTGCAAAAGCACCCGGCCGCCGGGGCCAGTGGGGGTGAAGAGGATCGCGCGGTGGCCGTCCAACTTCTGCTCCGCCGCGAAGCCGCTCGCCAGGACGCCGGAGCCGGGAACATACTCGGCGGCCTGAGCGAGCATCGGCTCGAAGGGCGGGGTGAGAACCACTCGGGGTGGGCCTCCTTCACCGCCTGCTTCGGGCCTGGCACCCACAGCCTCCCCTGGGCTTGATCCGCTTTGACGGACATCGGAGATCAGGGGCTTGGGCCCCGGAAGGATGATGTTCATCATGGAGAGCATGGGCAAGAAGAAGGCGCGTCCTCGGCGCTCGTTCACGCCGGAGTTCAAGGCCGAGATCGTCGAGCTGTGCCGACGCGGTGACCGCTCGGTCGGTCAGGTCGCCAAGGACTTCGACCTGACCGAGACCGCGGTCCGCGACTGGGTCCGCCAGGCCCAGGTCGACGCCGGTGAACGTGACGGTCTGACCAGCGGCGAACGCGAGGAACTGGCGGCTCTGCGGCGGGAGAACCGCCGCTTGCGCGAGGACGTCGACATCCTCAAGCGTGCGACGGCTTTCTTCGCGACGGAGACCCGGTGAACGTGGACCCGTTCATCGAGGCGGAGAAAACCGCAGGTCACAACGTCAAACGGACGTGTGAACTCCTCAAGGTCTCCCGGACCGCCTACTACACCCGCCGCAACGGCACCCCGGGTTCCCGTTCGGTGCGGGACGCCGAGCTGACCGAGTACATCACCGCTGTTCACGAGCGGTCCCGCGGGACCTATGGCGCCCCGCGCGTCCACGCCGTCCTCAAGCGCGAAGGAGCCGGCTGCGGGCGGCGCCGGGTCGCACGTCTGATGCGGCAGGCCGGCCTGGCCGGCCGGCACCGCAGGCGCCGCCACCGCACTACCGTTCCTGACCCGCACGCGGTGACCCGACCTGACCTGGTCCTTCGCAATTTTCAACCCGACCCCGCCGCCATCGACACCCGCTGGTGCGGCGACATCACCTACATCGCCACCGACGAGGGCTGGCTCTACCTTGCCACCGTCATCGACATCGCCTCCCGCCGTGTCGTCGGCTGGGCCACGGCCGACCACCTGCGGACCGAACTCGTCGCCGATGCCCTCACGGCCGCCTGCCGAACCCGCCGTCCGGCCGGCCCGGTGATCTTCCATTCCGACCGCGGCTGCCAATACACCAGCAGTGAACTCGCCAGCCTGGCAACGGATTTCGGCATCAGGCTGTCGGTCGGGCGCACTGGTCAGTGCTGGGACAACGCCCTCGCCGAATCGTTCTTCTCCACCCTCAAGAACGAGCTCGGCGACACCCACCCCTGGCCTACCCGGGCCGCCGCCCACACCGCGATATTTGAGTGGATCGAGAGCTGGTACAACTTGCACCGGCTCCACAGCAGCCTCGGCTACCGCAGTCCCGCAGAATACGAGACCGCCTTGGCGGCCTGACCAACACACCAAAGGTGTCCGTCAAAGCGGAGCAAGCTCACCCCGGCCAGGCACGTATGGCGCGTGGATAGGGCCAGAGGGCCCTGCCGAGTCAGGGCTCCGGAGTGGGCCGGCTCCACCTATCCCGCACCGCAGCCGGCGCTCTTGCCACCCGCTCTCAGCGAAAGGTGGGCGCCGACCACACTCATTTCACCCACCGACCCTCTCCCCACCGCTCTCTCTCAGCCCCTACCTCCACCAGCCCACTCCTCCTCCCTCTCTCCCCCGCCCCGTCCACTCCTTCCCTTCTCCGTCCTCGCAACCATCCTCACGCCCCCCCTTTCAAACCGCTCCGTTCCCTCAGCCGTTCTTCACTCCCCCACCCCCTCCTACCTATAAGTCTGGCTAGTCACCGGCCGTGATTCAGGGTCTGACCAGGCACGATGCGGCAAGGACACGGAAACCGGCTCCCCCATCTCTCCCCTGATCTCACCCCCCCATCTCTCCCCCCATCTCTCCCCCCATCTCTCCCCCCATCTCTCCCCCCATCTCTCACCCCCGTGGTACACGCCCGCCAAGCCCAGCGATGCCGCACCTACGGCGGCCCGGCCCGGGTCCAGGGGGCCTACTCGTATTGGTGTGGCTGCCCGCCCTGCCAGGCGATGACTTCGGAATCGCCGAGGACGAGCTCGTCCGGACCTGGGATGTCGACGCGCCGCAGGAACTCGATCAGATCCGCATCGGAGTACGCCACCCCCAGGACCGTGTCGACGCCACGGATCCGGATCACGACCCGCCGACCGCCGGCCGGGGAGATCCGGTGCACCAGGATCGGCGCATGCTCCATACCCCCAGCGTGCAACGGGACAAGCCACGCGGCATCCGGGCGATCCGATTCAGCCTGGCGCGCACCTTCTCCGAGACCACGGGCAGGAAGCGGAGCCCGCCATCGTCGTCGACGGCGGTGACGTACTCGTGCTCCCGCTCGAAAGGGAGGCGGCGATCTGGTCGCTGCGCCGGATCCAGCCGATCAGCTCGCGCGGCACCCCAGGAATCTGCATAGCTGGTAGGCGCCCGGCGGTGACGACGGGCGGCTCGATCGCCACCCTCAGCGCCTTGCAGACCTCAGCGGGCACGGTCTCGTTGTAGGCCGCAGCCGACGCTCCACCTCCTGTGGTCACTGGCGTCCATCGCCCGGCACGGGACACTGGCTTCCGTGCAAAGAGCGGCCGATCAGTGGTAGGTCCCGCCAGGCGGGAGCAGTGGCCCGGCTCTCTTTCCCGGTGCCCGTCAGGCGGGAGGCGGCCCCGCGTCGGTAGCGAATGTCACCGCTCTCCGGGCCCTGCCGCCACGCACCGGTGACTCACCGATTCGGTCACCACTCACCAGCCCTTACGCACCGGTGAGTCACCAATTCACTCACCACCCGCCGTGCCGCACGTACCAGAACTCACCACCGGAGGCCGAGCACGATCCAGCCCACCGGTGACCCAAGTTCACCGCCACGCCCTTCCGTACCCCGCCCTCCGGCCCGCGCCGGAGGGCTTCGTGCTTCCTGGAGGAGTCCAGCATGCCAACCTTCGAGACACTCCCCCGCTTCACCACCGATCTCCAGCACCTCACCCCCGCCCAACGCCGGCGCTTCCGCCGGGTCGTCCTGGGCGCCTTCGTGCCCGACCTACGCTCCCCGGCTGCCAGTTCCGCCCCGGGTTACGGGTCAAGCGCGTCCAGCGGGCATCCGGCATCTACGAGCTCACCTGGTCCATGGGCTGCGGCCCCGCAGGACGCGCAACCTGGGAATACGGGCCCGCGCGCCGACCCGGCACGCAGCACATCATCTGGCGCCGCATCGGCACCCACGACATCCTCACCGGCCCCTGACCGGCTTCGAGGTGCGGCCTGAATGCCTTCCCGGAACTCACGCCGAGCTCGCAGCCAGCTCACACCGGCCCGGCCGCGCGGTCTTCGGCCGGGCCACACAGACGACTTCCGCTCCCCCGATCTGGAGGATTTCCGTGGCCATCAGCATGCCCGCGTGCGCCGTCCCAGCCGTCGGTGTCGCCTCGCGCACCGGTACCGACGGAACGAACGCCGACGCCGCCCACGCCTTTCACGCGTCGACCGGGGCGGTCGGCGCCGCCGTCATCGACGGGATCGGCCACTCCGACCAGCTCCATGCCCTTGCCCCCGTCCTCGCAGTCGCCGCCGCGCGCACGGCGGCGATCAGATGGCCGCTCGCCGGCCTGCTCACCGCCGGCCTGCTGACCTGCGACCCCGGACACGACGACGCACGCCCGAGCGCCGTCGCCGTCGTCGCCCGAGTCCAAGCGGGAGAACCCACCACGCTGGCCTGGGCCGGTGATGCCCGCGCCTACGGATGGGACCCCCAGCTCCAGCTCCTCACCCGCTACACCACCGACCACACCGTCGCCGCCTACCTCGCCGCGTACGGGATCGAGGACGACATCGCCGACGAGTTCTCCTCCCAGATCCGAGTCCACCTGACCGACGTCACCCCCGCCACCGCGCACCAGGCACTCATCCCCTGCGGACACCTGGTCGTGCTGACCAGCGACGGAGTCCACGACCAGATCGAACCCGACGACCTCGTCGCCATCATCCGTACACACCAGCACGACGCCCAGCGCCTCGCCGACACCCTCGTCGCTGCGGCCGAGCCCAACGAATCGGGATACCGCGACGACGCCACCGCCCTCGTAATCATCCCGGCCCAGACCACACCGAGCGGCTGATCACCCTGCCAGCCGCCCGCCGGGACGACCGCCCCGCAGCAGTTTGGCGGGCTGCCCTGAGCGCGGCGGTCGGGGACTGTGCGGCGAGGGATCCGATCGCCGCGGTGACGTTCTTCGGGAGGTTCTCCAGCTCGGTTGGCAGAGGCACGGCGACGTCGGCGACGTGACGGTCCCAGTCGTCCATGCACCGGTCCGCTGCATCCACGCCGGCCTCGTGGAGATGTAGTCGGCGCCCATGGTGTCCCCGATCAGGCTGTCAGGCCTGTCCACGCCAGTGAGCCAAGGCATCGCGAGAGGCGATGGTGTCCGGGTGGTCGAGGCCCAGGACGCGGATGCGGTCGGGAACGAGTTCGGCAAAAAGCCCCTCCGCGGTCTGCTGATCACCAGCTGCACCAATGACGCGAGCCTGTCCGTGGCGGGCGGCGAGGGTGTTCGGGTGGTCGGGGCCCATGACGCGGGTGGTGTGAGTGACAAGTTCAGCGAAGAGGTCCCGAGCAGCCTGCGGGTCACCAGCCGCACCGACCATGCAGGCGTGCTCATGGCGGGCGGCGAGGGTGTTCGGGTGGTCAGGACCCAGGACGACGGTGTATTCGGTGACGAGGCTAGTGAGGAGGTCTCGCGCGGTCTGCGGGTCGCCATTCGCGCCGATCCAGTGCGCCAGGTTATGACGGGAGCAGGAGGTGTCCCGGTGGTGGGGGCCCAGGACGCGCGAGTATTCGGGGACGAGGTCGGCAAAGAGGTTCCGTGCCAGCGTTGCGTCCCCTGCCAGACCGATCATGTGGGCGTGGTCCTGGCGGCAGGCGAGGGTGTTCGGGTGGTCAATACCCAGGACGCGGATGTAGTCGGTGACGAGGCTAGCGAGAAGGTCTCGCGCGGTCTGCGGGTGGCCGGCCTCACCGATCCAGTGCGCCAGGTTGTAGCGGGAGGCGAGGGTGTCTGGGTGGTCGGCGCCCAGGACACGGATGCGGTCGGGAACGAGTTCGGCGAGGAGGTCCCGAGCCTTCTGCGGGTCGCCGGCCTCGCCGACCATGCGAGCGTGCTCGTGGCGGGAGGAGAGGGTGTTCGGGTGTTCGGCGCCCAAGACGTTGGTATTGGCGGGAACTAGTTCGGCGAAGAGTTCTCCCGCCTTCTGCGGGTCGCCGGCCTCACCTGTCCAGTGCGCCAGGTTGTGGCGGGAGAAGAGGGTGTTCGGGTGGCCGGCGCCCAGGGCGCGCACATGGTCGAGAACGAGTTCCGCGAAGAGGTCCCGAGCTTTCTGCGGGTCGCCTGCGTAGCCGGCTTCGAGGGCGTGCTCGTGGAGGACAGCGAGGGTTGTGCCAGGCGTGTTCGCAGTGTTCGCGCTGGCTACAGCGTTGTTCGGAACAATGCTGGCCTCGGCAGCGAGTTCGGTGGTGATGCGGGCGACAGTGACGGTGTCGCTGTCGTTCACGGCTTCGGCCCGAGCCAGCGCGTCTTCGATGTCGTCGCCCTCGGGATCCTCGCCGGCGGACGGACACTCGGTCAAGGCGACGTCGGGCAGTGGCTCTGCGGTGCTGGGCTGGAGCCGATCGAGCTCGCTGGTCAGGTGGTCGATTCTCTCTTGCAGGCGGGCTGCAAGATCCTCGGCCTCGCGCTGCTTCTCCCTGGCCCTGGAGAGTTCACTCTCGGCCCGGTGTTGCTGACCCAGAGCCCTGGTGAGTTTGCGCTCGGCGGCCTCGGATCCCTTTCCGAGGCGATCTCGCTCCTCGGTGAGACGGGCGACGCGTTCCTCAAGCTTGCCGACCATCCCGTACAGCACCCACATCAGCTTCTCGGAGTTCGCAGCCGCCTGCCGCACCTCGTTGTGCTGCTCCAGCGCACGCGTCAGATGCGCGTATGTCTCAAGATGCTGTGCCTGAAGTGCGTTGATGTCCATCAGCCCACTCGCAGAAGGTCCGCCCTGCGAACCCCCAGTCGGGCGGCGCGGCGGATGCAGTACGGCGTCCAGCAGCCGCAAGGCCTCACCGGTGTGCTTCTCCCGTAACGATGCCGGTGCCGTCGCCGCGATCAGCGCCGTTACGAATCGCTGATTGGGGATCTTCCCACCCAGGTAGGTGCTGATCACCGAGGTCGCGTTCCCGACGACAGGCGCGAGGTCGTTGAGCGTCTTGCCCGACTCATCCACCCGGGCGCGCAGAAACTCGGAGAGCCGACGCACCTCCGGGGCAGTGGTCGCAGGCAAGTCACGCCACTTGCGTCCCGGCTTCTTCCCTGTCATCAGCGGCCCCCTGAGCTGATCCTCCGCGTTCCGGCGTTCGGCCCGTTCGGAACCACGGCCGCCTATCCGGAATTTACCTGCGTTGTTCGGCCCGCATGGTCCGTACAACCCAACTCTTCAGCAAGGTCTGGTCCGCGCCGCACCCACTGCGGGCCCAAGACCAAGAGGGACACACCCATGGACATGCTCTCCGCTGCCGCAGACTTCGTCACCGTCCTCGCCTCCGCTCTCAGCATCGCCCTGGAGCTGCGCCGCGCTCGCGCCGTCAACCGCACCAACGACAACACCGAGGAGGAGGAGAACTGAGCAAACGGGAGGTTGGACCTGTCAGCCCTGACAGGTCCAACCTCGGCACGGGTGTGGGGACGTCAGGCGGCATTCGCCGGCCTCGCAAGGGGACTGAACCGCTACACGAAGCGAAGCCGAAAGGGGCCGACGGTGCCTCCGCCGCCGGGACACCATCGGCGGGGCCGTGACGCCCTCGGCGGTTCTTGGGCGAACCTCCTCACGCGCCGGTAGTAGCCCAGGCAACGACTGCCTCCTGTTACAGGGTGAGGCATTGCACGGATCATGCGATCCACACGTCCGGCTCAGGCAGTCCGAGAACCTCCAGCAAGGACATGCCCCATGTAGCCCAGCGGATGAGATCGAATCCCCAGACAAGATGAATGTCTTGGTTCTTGGCAAGGTCGTGGGCTGGCTCCGTGAAGGCGGTGTTCGTGATGGCAATGACGATGTTTGCCTTATGCACGGGGCGAGCAGTGCCGTTGATGGTCTGGATGGCCTGCGAGCCTACGCGGCGGCCCCCATGCCGACGATGCTTGCACTGAAAGACGATCTTCCTACCGTCCAGAGTGTGAGCGACAACGTCAGCGCCAAGGTCTCGGGCACCGCCTTGATACTGGGTGACGATGAGACCGTCGCGGCGGGCCAGAGCAGCGGTGGCTTGCTCAAACTCGATGGGGGTCATCGAGTCGAACTCTGACTTGCTGATGCTGTCGTTCGTTGCCATGTAGGCCAGGAAGTCGGCGTCGCGCAAAGCAATGTCGTGCATGGCTTCACTGTGTTCGCGCACCGCATCGTCTAGTTGTCGACGCACCTGGGACTGTTCACGGACGATGCCCCCGATGCGGTCCATCTCCGGGATGCTGTCGCGGTTGCTGCGATGATGCCGAGCGGCCAGCTCCGAGCTACTGAGCCTGCTCAAGCCCTCCCAGATCTCGACCACCTCCTCTTCAGCTGCCCTGATGTGGGTGAGCTGCAATGCGAAGGCGTCGCGCAGCCTGTTGTTGGCCGTCGATGAGTCGCGCCCGGTGGGGGTTAGGGGATCTGCTGCAAAGCGGCAGACGTGGGCGTGCTCGGTCTCCACCTGTACTTTGAACGCGTAGATCTCCTCATAGGCTGTGTCGATCAGTCTGCCCTCGCTCACGTGGAGGAAAGCCGCCAGTAGGTCATCGTCGGTGGCGTCGCTGACGAACTGTGCGAGAGCTGTCTGAAGCTCTGCGTCCTCGAACGCCGCCATAGGTGTTCTGCTGTTCCAGTTGATGTGCATCACGCCGCTCCCGCCTGCGTCACGGGTTCGCCCCACTCAGCCCATCGCTGAAGCTCCTCGCGGTCGATCAGGCGTAGCTGGTGGGCGGCAGCAAAGCGCAGAGCGGGTTGGGTGATGGTGGCATTGGTAACGACGACCGCTTCGGCGGCTGCGGCCACAGCAGCCCTATGCGCTTTGTGCAGTGCGGTGGTGTTCACGGTCTCAGGTGGCTCGCCCCATGTTCTGGCGTTCTTCCTGTGCTGGAGCGCGACGGACATGCGCCGCCCATCCGCCCCTATGGCAAGTAGCTGGCAGCGACCGGTGGGCGTGACTACCAGGTGGCCATCGCTGGACAGCAGTTCGTGGACAAGCTCCGTGAACGCCTGAGCGGACATCTGGTCAATCTGCGGCAGCGTGGTCGTCCGCTCTGCCCGCCTCCGGAAGGATTCGGTTATGGCAAGGCCGTGGAGCCGCGTCCGGTCCGTCGCAAGTAGGTCGGCTAATCGCGACTCGGCCTGCCGCAGCTGATTCCGTAGGACGGCGAGAGTGTCGAGCGTGTAGCCGTGTGCCCGTTCCGCTTGCGCGCGGGCACTGAAGTCGACGCCCAACTCACGGCGGATCTCGGAGCTGAGGGTCTCGGCTTCGGTCAGCGTCTGAATCGTCTCGGCAAGCTCGGCTTCGATCTGTTGATATAGCTCGGCGGCAGCAGCTCGGCAACCGGTGGAAACCTGGTCGTATTGAAGAAAGAAGGTCAGACGGCGGCCTTCTCTGCGCTGCTTTGCTTCGTCGCTCTCCCTTCGCAGTACGCCAGCATGGTCAGCCCACGCCTTGCAGATGGCTTCAGCGATCCGGCACTCGCCCGTCCATAAGAGGCAAGCAAGGAGGTCGTCCCGGTCCGCACGCGCGATGAGGCGCCCCATCTGCTTACGGGCACTTGTGCTGCTATAGCGGTGTGGGGTGACGTTGGCACCACGGTCGATAATCACCGCGCGAGACTACACACCGCTACCGACAGTGGTGTCCGTGTCTGGGTTCAACGGCCCACTGCCCCGGTCTGCCTCCTCCTGCAGCAGAGCCCCCTGCCGCACACCAGAGACAGTTCACGAATGGTTCTCGACTCTGGTCGAGGAGTACTTCTGACTCATGGATGCCTACCGAGCCGAGTCCGCATGAGGGCCTAGAAGGGAAGCTTGTCGACAGTCGACTCTGTCCCCCCTGCCACTGGGCCCGCCGTCCCGGGACGGCGGTGCAGACTGCCGAGAGATGGGCCAGTGTCTTACCGAAGACGTGCAGCCAGGACTCGGCCGTCAGCCCGAAAAGGTCCGGGAGCAGAGAACCAGAGAACCGGGGACGCGTCGTCACCAGTCCACATCGGGTAGTTCGGGAGATCGACCCGCTGGAAGAACCCCGGAACCTCGCCCTCGACTCCGGCCGGTAACTCGCAAGCGTTGCAGAGGGAGCCGTCTCGCCGAACGGGCTTAGTGGGCTTGATCCGCTTTGACGGACATCGGAGATCAGGGGTTTCGGCCCCGGAAGGATGATGTTCATCATGGAGAGCATGAGGAAGAAGAGGCCGCGCCCTCGCCGCTCGTTCACGCCGGAGTTCAAGGCCGAGATCGTCGAGCTGTGCCGGCGGGGCGACCGCTCGGTTGGCCAGGTCGCCAGGGATTTCGAGCTGACCGAGACCGCGGTGAGGAGCTGGGTGAGGCAGGCCGAGGTTGACGCCGGCGAACGGGACGGCCTGACCAGCGGCGAACGTGAGGAACTGGCCGCACTGCGGCGGGAGAACCGCAGGCTGCGGGAGGACGTCGAGGTCCTCAAGCGTGCGACGGCTTTCTTCGCGAAGGAGACCCGGTGAATGTGCATCCGTTCATCGAGGCGGAGAAAATCGCAGGTCACAACGTCAAACGGACGTGTGAACTCCTCAAGGTCTCCCGGACCGCCTACTACGCCCGCCGCACCGGCACCCCCGGCCCCCGGGCGGTGCGGGACGCCGAGCTGACCGAACAGATCACCGCTGTTCACCAGCAGTCCCGCGGCACTTACGGTGCCCCGCGCGTCCACGCCGTCCTCCGGCGCGAGGGCGCCGACTGCGGACGCCGCCGAGTCGCACGGCTGATGCGGCAGGCCGGCCTGACCGGCAAGCACCGACGACGCCGGCACCGCACCACCATCCCCGACCCGCACGCGGTCACCCGCCCTGACCTGGTACTTCGCAACTTCCAGCCCGGTTTCTCGGCTCTCGACACCCGCTGGTGCGGGGACATCACCTATGTCGCCACACGTGAGGGATGGCTCTACCTGGCCACCGTGATCGACATCGCCTCACGCCGCGTCGTTGGCTGGGCGACGGCCGACCACCTACGAACCGAGCTCGTCGCCGACGCCCTGCGGACCGCCTGCCGAACCCGGCGGCCGGCCGGTCCGGTGATCTTCCACTCCGACCGCGGCTGCCAATACACCAGCCGCGAACTCGCGCTTCTGGCAGACGAGTTCGGCATACGTCTGTCGGTCGGACGCACTGGGCAATGCTGGGACAACGCGCTCGCGGAATCGTTCTTCTCGACCCTGAAGAACGAGCTGGGCGACACCGACCCCTGGCCGAGCCGGGCTGCCGCACGCACCGCGATATTCGAGTGGATCGAGAGCTGGTACAACTTGCACCGGCTCCACAGCAGCCTCGGCTACCGCAGCCCGGCCGAATACGAGACCGCCCTGGCAGCCTGACCACCACACCAAAGGTGTCCGTCAAAGCGGAACAAGCTCATTAGTGCTGTTGTCCCGTCACGGCCGGTCTAGTCCCTGTCTCAAGTGAACGGGACCGATCCGTAAGTCACCTTGGAGGAACTGGCTCGGGCAAAGCTCTGTTGGCGCACGGGGCGGCAGAATGAGCGCATGGGATCGATAGATGCGCCGAGTGCTTCCGATGACGCTGAGCCTGGTCAGGATGATGTCGTGGAGGTTGCCTGGCAGCAGCTGCTCCATCGCGAGGACATGGACTTCGAGCTGGTGCAAGCCGCGCATGCTGAGCCGCTTCTCCGGCAGCTCCATCCCTCAAGCAGCCACCACAACCTGCACTTCAGCAGGTGCACTGTCGGCTGGTCCTGGGATGTTCCGTTCGTCATGCATCTTCCTGGCGGGCGCTACCTCGTCGCTGGGCCGTCCCGTTCCCAGATCGTCGGGGAGGCGGACACCGCCGAGGAAGCCATTGCTCTGATCGTCGGTGGTCTGCCACCAGGCTGCGGCCCTGCGATCGTCGGGCGCCGGGAAGAACTCGACCGGCGCGACACGGTCCCGCCGAACCAGATCCTTGGAGACGACGAGCGACGTTCTCACGCATTGGACCAAACCGACTGAGAAATCGAAGGTCCGCCCGTCTCAATCGATCTGGTCCCCGCAGCTCACAGCCCTGGGTTCGAACCAGATCTTTGAGAAGGGACACCTGGAGAGAGCGTCCCCCCGTGCACCCACGGTGCGCCTCAGGCCAACACCAGGTCTATCCCACATACACGGCTGGGGTGCTAACGGCGTTAGCACCCCAGCCATACGAGAGCCCGCGCAGTGGGATCACTGCGCGGGCTCATGCCGTTTCCGTTTTGGTTAGTCCCTGCCTTGGGCGGCCAGAAGTCGTTCCAGGAGTACCTCTCGCTGTGAGGCTGACATCTTCTCGAAGACGAGGTCGGCGACCTTGTTGCCGTCGTCCCACGGCGACTGGACCTGCGGACTGGCCGGCTGGAGGACACGTGGTACATCGGAGGCGACGCTGCTGGCGTCGGATGTAGGCGGCAGGATCCGCACAGGCGTGGACACCTGCTCGGGTACGTCGACGCCGGCGTCCGTAGGCGGGGTGCTAACGGCGTTAGCACCCTTGGCGGTCTGGGCTCGCTTGCGCTCCTTGGTCTGAGCCCGCTTCTCCAGGGCCTCCTGGACCGCATCCTTTTGCTGCTGCGCGGGTAGCTGCCCGACGTTCCGCGCGATCTCCACGGGAAGGCTGCGGTCCTCGACGGCTGCCTGAAGCTCGGGGGTCAGCTTCAGCAGGGCGATGCGCTGGGTCACCCAGGGGCTGGACTTGCCCAGGGCGCGCGCAACGGCGCGCTGGGATCCGTGTACCTCGACGAGACGTGCAAGGGCCTTCGCCTCGTCCAGCGGGTCCAGGCTCTCGTGCTGAACGGCTGCGGTGAGGGCTGTTTCCAGGAGGATGTCGGCGCTCTCGGCGAGGGAATCGTCCACGTGCACCGGCACGTCGTCCAGGCCTGCGAGGCGCGCGGCGGCTAGCCGCCTGTTGCCGTCCACGACGACGAACGCGGCGCGTCCCAGTTCCGACTGGCCAGGGTGGGCGTCGAGGAAGGCCAGCCTGGTGACGACGGTAAGGGGCTGGATGATTCCGCGCGAGGCCACGCTGTCCGCGAGTTCGTCGATGGACCGAAGCTCTACACGGGGGTTGAAGGGATTGTGTGCCAGCCCTTCCACGGGCATGCGAAGAGTCTCTTGTCGGCCCACGGCCGGCTCGGTTTCCTGCCCCGAGAACCTGGCGAAGCTGGCAGCGCGGCTACTCATCGGCTGTGCGACCGCGTCGAAGGTGGGGGAGTCCCCCAGCATGTCTGCCTTGCTCATGCGATCTTCACCCCTCGGGCGATCTGCCTCATCTGGTGTGACTGCTCGCAGTCGGGGGCGTAGTCCAGCAGGGCCTGCTGTTTGCGGACTGCTTCGCGCTGTTCCTTGACGTCTGGGATGACAGCGAGGACGGGGGGAGTGCCGAGGCTCTTCCACTTGTCCAGGGAGGAAGTGGCGATGTAGCCGCGCCGGCTGTCGAACTTGTTGACGACGAGGCCGAGCTGCTCAATGGCGATGTCGAAGTCCCTGGAGAGGGAGTCGATCTGCTGGATGAGCATCCCGTACGCCTGGGCGGAGGTGTCTTCGGCTTCCACGGGGATGATGAGGCCGGAGGCGCCGGGCTTCTCGTCTTCGCGCTGGCGCCCGTAGGTGAGGGCGGCGTCCATGGCGAGGCCGAGGCTGGGCGGGGAATCCAGGACGATGGCGTCGAAGTGGTCTTCGAGGGGGGCGAGGGCCCGCTCGAGGGCGGCCTGGCGCGGTCCTCGGAAGACGGTGAGGCCGGAGTCGAGGAGGAAGGCGTCGAACGCGGCGGGCAGGATGCGCAGTCGGCCACCGAAGCGGTCGCCGTCTATGGCGACGGTCAGGTCCAGCAGCGGTTGCTTGGCCTGGTCGCGGTTGAGCATGTGCGTGATGAGGCTTTCCTCACCGGCGGGAATCGCAGTGAGGCCGAGCTGGTGGGTGAGGTGGCCCTGGGGGTCGTAGTCAACCAGGAGGACTCGCAGGCCGCCTTCGGCAAGTGCTTGGGCGAGGCCGGCGGATACAGCCGTCTTGCCGACGCCGCCCTTCTGGTTGCAGACAATGAAGCGGCGGGTGACCTGCTGAGCTTCGGCCGGGTTGTCGTCCAGCCAGAGCGCGACGGCCTGCGCGAGGCCCTGGATGTAGGAGACACCGCGGTCGCGGCAGTCGGCCTTGAAGTCCTCGTAGAGGCCTTCGGGCAGGTAGGTCCCGAAGGAGTCGGCCTTGGCGGTGTTGACGGTGGGGAGCTCATCGGTGCAGGCACGCCACGCCTGGATGCCGGCGGCTACGGCGTCCTGCATGTCGGTCTGGAGCTGTGCTGCACGGACCTTGAGGGCCTGCTGGAGGTGAGCGGGCATTTTGGAGACGAGCTTCTCCCGCTCCTCTCCCGGGTTCGGAGATGACATGGACGGCAGCATACTGCCGTAGGCGGCGAATCGCGTGATCCAATAGGCGCGTTTTGCCGATTTCCTACGGTAGTTCCTGCCGGGGTGCTAACGTCGGCCCAGGTGGTGAAGTCGGCCCGGGGCGCGGTTCCGGTCTTTCGACCGGCCCGTTTCCCCGGAGCCGCTTCCCGAACCGGGCATGCGACTTGGCACCGCACCCGGCTCTCCACAAGCCCCGAAGGGGTTCGTGGTGGTTGTTCTCATCCCGTGGCGTCCCAGGGAGTGGGAATCGTCAGGCCCCGGTAGCGGTAGCGCGTGGTGCCTACCGTGATCGGGTTGAACAACTCCCGGGTCTCCCCGGTCCACCATGATCTGCGGCCGATGTAGCGGCTGAAGATCTTCCTCCGGCCCGTCTTGGGGTGCTTGCGCTGGACCCATCGCCATACCGTGTGCCACATGTAGTTGCGCAGGTAGGAGAAGGTCGCGAAGGACACCCCGGGCCTGAAGTAGGCGCACCAGCCCCGCACTGCCGGATTGATCCGGACGAGCAGGGCGTCGAGCGGCTGGTTCGTGCCGACCTCCCGGCACAGCGTCTTGACCTTGGCCATGATGGCCCGCAGGGCCTTCTTGGCCGGGTAGGTGTAGACGTAGTACCGGTCGGTGCCTGGTTTCCGGTGGCGCTGGATGTGCCAGCCCAGGAAGTCCAGGCCCTCCTCGATGTGGGTGATCAGAGTCTTCTCCGGCGACAGGCGCAGGCCCATCGTGGTGAGGACTTCCGCGATCTCTTCGCGTAGCGTTTCGGCGTCTGCCTTGGTGCCGTGGACCATCAGGCACCAGTCGTCCGCGTACCGGACCAGCCGGTAGTTGGGCAGACCTCGGCGTCGACGCCTCCGGCGCTCGTTGAGATCAGTTCCGGCGCCTCCCGACACCTGGGCGATGTGCTCGTCCAGGACCGAGAGCGCGACGTTGCTGAGCAACGGCGAAAGGATCGAACCCTGCGGGGTGCCGGTGTCGTTGTCCCGCAGCAGGCCGTCCTCGCTGAGGATGCCCGCCTTGAGGAACGCCTTCACCAGGGCCAGGACCCGTTTGTCCCCGACGCGTGCCCGCACCCGCTCCATCAGAGCGGTGTGTGAGATCTCGTCGAAGCAGGCTTTGATGTCGCCTTCCACGATCCACTCGTACTTCTTGGACGTGAGCAGACGCACCTCCGCCACCGCGTCATGAGCCCGGCGGTTCGGACGGAACCCGTAGGAACACGGGAGAAAGTCCGCCTCGAAGATCGGCTCCAGCACCAGCTTCAAGGATGCCTGCACCACCCGGTCGGTGATCGTCGCGATCCCCAGACGGCGCAACTTGCCGCCCGCCTTGGGAATCATCCGCTCCCGCACCGGCATGGGCTGGAAACTGCGGTCCTTGATCTGCAACCGCAGTACGTCGAGGAACTCCTCGACACCGACCCACAGCGCGATGGACGACGCAGTGCGTCCGTCCACCCCGGCCGTGCGTGCACCCTTGTTACCCCGCACCCGATCCCAGGCCACCAACAGGAAGCCGGGATCGGCAACGAGATTGAACAGGTCGTCGAACCTGCGATGAGGATCATCACGAGCCCAATGGTGCAGCTTGATCTGGATCTCCAGTACCCGGCGCTCGGCCTTCATCAAGGCCCACTCCAGTTCGTCGGTATTCACCGGCGAAAACCTCCTGACCTTCCAGTACTTCAGCCACTGACTTGCTGGCCCCCTTTGCCCTGCGACCGGCTTTCCCGGTCTCCACGACGGGTCGCTACTCCCGCGACTACTACGGGGCCTCCGCCCCACCCACGGCCATCAGTCGGCAACGGACCTGCCCACCCCCGGACCGGCTGTCCGGCGGCTCGGGCGACCGCGGATGGTTCCCACGTTCACCACACAATCGATCGGTCAGGGAGACGCCCAGCTCTACTCCGGCAGCATCGCCACGCCTACGCCGCAGGCTTTCAACGTGGCCTCCCCACCGGAACAGGAAATCCGGCTTCGGAGTTGACCCGCCCCATGAAGGCGACGGTTCACGCGCTGCATACCGGCCCGTATCCACCAGGTTTGAGCCGGCTCGATGCTTACGGAGCTTCAACCACTGGTTCGCTTTCGCTACACCTTCTGACCTCGCTAGACGGACCCGCGCCGTCCGGTAGTCCCGGCACGTCCCGCCGTTGTCGGGGCTGCTTGCCGCCCTCCCCGGCGTTCCCCGGATCAGGCTGCCCCCAGCTTCACCAGGCCGCTGCGACGACCCGGCGGTGGTGGTCTTTCACCTCCACTCGATTGCATAGCGCCTCGTGGCGCACACCCGTCTCATCGAAGCTTGATCAGTCTCATCGAAGTTTGACCGGCCCTGCAGCTGAGCAGCGGCTCAGCCGACAGGGCTGTCCGGCTGGGGCCAAGGCCCTTCGAAGGCCGGCCCACAGCCCTCGGGCAGATGGGCCACCACCAACGCGGCCGCCTCCTGCGGCGTAAGCGACTCGCCCAGCATGCCGCCAGCGCGCAGCGGCGCGTAGACGATGCACGATTGCGCGTCGCCCACGATGTACGGCAGGTCGTTGCTCCACGGGAAATGCGTGTTCCGGTGAAAGCTGAGCGCCCCGTGGCTCGGGAACGGGTACAGGGCCCGCAGCCGAGGTTCGGCGTAGGCGGCCGCTATGACCGCAGGCTCCCCCCGCCGCGCCTCAGGATGCCGCTCCAGTATTCCGCGCCAGGTCTTCTCGACGACCGTCTCATCAGCCATCTCGTGATCATGACGTCCGGGCTTGGCCACGACAACCCGCTCTGCCCCGGCGGTCAAACTTCGATGAGACTGATCAAGCTTCGATGAGACGGGTGTTCAGGACGACGTCCTGGACGCGTACACGGTGTCCGGGGTGTCGGCGGCGATCCGGTCCGCGTCGGCGGGGGAGTGGATCAGATCGAAGACGGCGGTGCCCCAACTGGTGCCGGGGGTCGGGATCGCGTCGAGGTAGCCGTCTACGGCGAGGTGAGTCTGGGGGCTGGCCATCAGCGGGCCTCCGTCCGGGCCTTGGCGGTGCGCGGGCAGTGGGGTCGGGGGGTGTACTGCGCGCGGAGCAGCAGCTCGCAGTTGCGCTGCTGCTGGACGGGCGTGATCGGCCGGGCCTTGGGGCCGCTGCGGTGCCAGAGCGGCGAGGCCGGCGGTTCCGGGTAGGCGAGGACGACGTCGCGGTGGGACGACATACTTGGGTCTCCGTCTCGTCTCGTACGGGATGGGAGGCCCGGGACAGGCGCTTGGATTGGACACCGTGTGCGTCTGTCCCGGGGCAGAGCTACAGCTCGAAGGCGCGGGGGTTGAGCCAGCTGTACGGGCTGTTCCAGGGGACGGCCTTCGCGGCGGGCCAGTCGAGCTCCCAGCCCGCCCGGTATCCGCAGGCACCCCAGCCGTCCGGACGCCCGTGGGGGATTTCGAGTCCGGCCTCGGCCGCGGCGCGGGCCGCGTCGTAGACCTCGTGAGCGGCCTTGATGGCGGCGCTGCCGCTGTCGGCCCGGCCGGTGAAGACGTGCACGCCACGCAGGCCCGGCGACTGCGTGCTCCGTATCGGGACGTCCACCTCGAAGTAGTCCTTGGCCATGACGTCCAGCTCCTCTCGTGCTCGCGGTGGTGAGGGACCACCGCGACCGCCCCGGCCACGGCCCGATCGGCAGGGGGCGGGGCGGCACGGAGGACCGTCACGCGCGGCAGGGCCGGTTCTTCACGGCCGGGACCCGCGGACGTAGTCGATGGCGCTGGCCACGTGGATGTTGGCCATGAGGCTGCCGCCGTCGTCGATCCGGTCCCGGAGCTCGTCCAAACGCATCCACGCCGTCGCGAGCTGCTGCACCAGCCACGCCTCATCGCTGGCGGCGTCGTTGCCGAGTCGGGCTGCGATCGCGGCGAGGCGGTCGGCGTCCTGGTGGGCGGCCTCCAGGAAGGCGTCGGCCTGGCGGACCTCGTCCTCCGTGAACGCCTCTCCCAGGCGCCGGACGGCGTCGGTCTCCGGATCGTCGGCGTACTTGGCGTAGCCGCGCAGGTGGATCGCGAGGCGGGCCAGTTCCCAGTCGGTCCGACCGGGGTTGCTGCTCTCCTGGAGGAAGGTCATCGCGCGCTCCCGGCAGTCTCGCGCAGCGCTTCGTCGGCGTGGTCGTCGGGCTCCTGGTCCGCGTCGTTGAGGCCGCCGTGGACGGAGCAGACGATGTCCTCGCTGTCGTCCAGCTCTCCGGCCAGTGCGCGGGCGAGGCAGGTGACGCTGTATGCGGGCGCCCAGGCATAGCCGATGCGTTCGTCGTCGTGCGGGCAGGGCAGCGCGACGTCGAAGCCGTAATCACCCTGCCCGTCGACGTTCGTCCGGAACGCGAGGGTGAGGTGCTGCTGGCCGAGGCGGATCTCCGCGACGCGGTCGCCGCCGGCGGCCGTCGAGCCGGGCTTCCACCGCCACAGCGGCAGGACCTCGGCGCCGAATACCCGGCGGACGAGCAGCATCTCGCCCAGGCCGCCGCCGCCGTCCAGCCCGAGGTCGGCGTTCCGGGCATCGCCCAGGCGCTGAAGGAACGGGAGCAGCTGGCAGAGGCTGTCGGAGAAGACGACCTCGTTGAAGCCCTCGGCCAGCAGCTTCGGGTGGGAGCGGACCATCGCGGTGTGCTGCGCGCGGACGGTGTCGTCCGGTACGGTCCGGTTGGCCGGCCGCGGGGCCTGGCGCTCCATGCACACGGAGACCGGGGTGGAGACCATGACCGCGACGGCGGGCATGTTGTGGCGCTTGGCGGCGGCGACCAGCGGGGCCCTGGTCTCGGGGGTGACGTTCGTGGCGTTCCCTGTCAAGTTCTTCTGTTCAGCCTCCTGCGGGCGGGAACGCCTCAGGGCCTGCTCCGGAATCAACCGGAACAGGCCCTGTGTGCAGCTCATGTTGCTGGACCGCCAGCAGGTGGCATCAGTGTGGGTGAGAGCTCATTGCCGTTCCAGGGTGAGGACGGATCGGCAATGGCCGTCATCCAGTTGGGAACCGTCTCACGACCAGACAAGTCGACCTTCGGTGAACCGACAGACCGGGTAGCTTCCATCGGCGATCCTCGTCAGCGTCTCCGCCACGAAGTCGAAATACTGGGCCATCGATTCGTACTCGCCTGTGACCGTGACCTCACCCACGAACCATCTGCCGACACGGCCGTCCCGCACATCGATGAACTTTCCCATCCAGCCGTCCTGGTCCGACAGGAACGGGATCCACTCGTTACGCCAGAACGGATTGTCCGGCTGGTCCGCGGGGTCGAATCCACCAGGCATGGAGCGGTTCGCGTAGAGCCTCTCCATCGCCCGGATCCCCAGAAAGAAGCTTCCCTCGTCGGGGAACCCGTCGAAGCCGCAGCATGCCACTTCGTCGTCGACGTCTTCCTCCGGCAGATCCAGATTGTTCTGCAACAGCCACGTCCGCAGGTCCCCATGCAGGGAGATCCCCATCCGTTCCTCGGCTGCCGCGAGCATCTGCTCCGTAGCGGGCCCTGGCAGATCCGCGTGATCGGCCGGCGCGTGCTCCCGAAGAAGACTCATCACACGCGACCAACTCTCAGCCACACTCATCGCCCTCTGCCCTCTCTACAGGGATGTCTCCGTCCGACTACGCCGCTGCGGAGGTTGGGAAGTACCGGCCGGAGAACCTTGCAGGGATGGTACTTCGAGCATGCGTTCCATCCCTCCCCGCGATCATCTTCCGCCCGGAAGCGCAGGGTCGGCCCCTCAGCGAAGTGGCCGTCCGCGAATCTTCACAGACAACCCACTGTGCCCGGCGGGCCCAGCCGAGGAGCTTCCAGGACTCAAGCGAGGGCCACGGCGTCACCCTGGAGTGGCGAAGCTGAAAACGCTCAGTGAAGTTGCGCGAACTCTTCAGCGAGCACGCCCATCATGACGACATCGAGATGCTGGCCGGCAGAGAACACTTGGTCGCGGAGGCGACCTTCTTCAACGAAACCGAGTCGCCGTTGGAATGCCAACGAGGCCTCGTTGTCTGCGAAGACCCGCGCTCCGCACTTGTGAAAGCGCCGCTCTTCGAACATGAAGCGCAGCAGCATCACCACAGCTTCTGACGCGTAGCCTTTGCGCCGATGCTCGGCCTCCATCGTGACGCCGTACTCGAACCAGCCCGCGCGCGGATCAGCGTGGTGCGAGCCAACAGCACCGACTATCTTCCCCGTGTCGACGGCTTCGATCGCCAAACCGAAACAGTCGCCCTCGGACTTGGCAGCGGCCTGCTCTTTCGCCCAGGCCCGGAAGCCCTCCGCCGAACGGGGTGGGTTGAGCAGGTCTCCCAACCGCTCCTCGTCTTCGGCGAAGCGCATGAACGCGCTCCAGTCCTCAGGCTCGATGCCGCGTAGGCGTACTCGTTGCCGGACCACCCGACGTCTCGTGCTAGTCCAGCAAGCCGGTCGGGCCTGCCCTGCGATCTTCAACGTCAGTACCCTCTCCGGAATAGCAGGACCTGACGCCCCAGGTCGGCGAACAACGGGGAGGCCAGCAATGCGGATCGAGTACGACGCATCGGCGAATATGGCGTACATCTATCTTGTCGACAAGATCGCCCCAGGCGAAGCCGTCCGGCAAGTACCTGCCGAGGACAACACAGCGATACTCGACTACGACTCAGACGGACGGCTTCTGGGCATCGAGCTGTTCAGCGCCCGACGCCGGTTGCACCCGGAACTGTTGTCGAGCGCCGACAGGATCGATGGTGAACCGCGCCAACCGAGCGTCTGATTCGGTAGCCCGTCATCGAGCGAGATCTGCGCTATGGCCTCGGCCATGGCAGCGTCCTCAGACGTTGACGCAACCCTTGATGATCACGCGATGGCCGCTCCCGAATCGGGATTTTTCGCCAACTGGTGCCAGGCATGACCACACCCGTCAGCGCAGAACCGCTCCCGACGACGCTCGTCCGCCACCCCCAGTAGCGCAACCAACAGCCGAAATGCCTTCACACGCTCGTCCTGCGGCAAATTAATGATCTTTGCCAGCTGTACGTTCAGCTGCCCACGCGTGATCAAAACCGCCGGGGTATACGTCGGCCGAAGGCCGGCGCGTCGCACGCTCTTGGGACCGTCCTCCTCCGTTGCGCGGGCCTGCATGCAGTGTCCGCACAGATCCCGCAAAACCTCGAACTGGTTCTCAGCCGGCAGAGCTTCGAACCACTCGACACCCTGCTCGATCGGCCGCAGCCCTGCGCGAGCATGTTCAGCATGACCGTGCGCTCGTCCATCCGTCTCCCGCTTCGACTCGGCCGAGGCGACTCGCCCCCGGGCTGTTCACGAGTGCCGCTGACCAGGGCACGTTGAGCGTGATCGGAGATCGCTCCCCAGCCGGCCGTAGATCGCTTCCCGTGGGCAGGGCGCTTGGGCCGGAGGCAGGAACGCGCAATCAGTCGAACTCCATGCCGAAGTACGGGTTGGGTTCGCCTGTGTAGGGGTCGATGCCGGACTCCCAGCGTCGCCGCTCCTCGCGCCAGTGGATGAAGCGCGGTGCGGAATCTCCCCAGAGGGACAAATCGCTGAGCGGGCACTCGTCGAAGTCCTCGACGAACAGGCGGCGGAGGAACTCCACCATTCCGCAGTCGTAGATCTTCCAGTGGGGCCAGCCGTGCCGTTCCCACACGATGACCGGCCATTTGTCAGGGTCCTCATCAACGGCAACCCAGCCGAGGACGTCAGCTCCGCAGCTGACACCCCAAGCAATGACGGAATCAGGACTGGCACTGACACCGTCGGGGCCTCCTTCGGTCGCCCATAGCTGCCGCATGATGGCGGTCTCGCCCGCCATGCTCCCGAATCCCGGGCCGTCTGGTGGCTGCGTGGTCGCTTCGGGAGTGAGAACGCTGAACGCATCGTTGATGCCTCCAGCTCCATAGGTGGCCATGAAGGCTGCGTAGTCGGAAGGGAAGCCGACTCCCCAAGCTCGTCGCAGCGCATCCCAGTCCACCTGCTCATCCGCACCGTCATGGGCCGACATGACGGACAGAAGCGCGGCGAGAGGTGTTTCTTCAGATGGCATGGCCCCTCCAGCACTGTGCTCGCTTGGGCGCAACATATCCGGCGTCACCGACATCGGATCTTCTGGGGCGTGGGAACGAAGCAGGTCAGCCCAAGCTTCTGCCGCCACTTGCGACAGCCGGCGCCGTCTGCTGTGAGCACGGGGTGCGGCCTGCGGTGCGAGCGGGAGTTGTCGCCGGCGGAGGACAGCGAGCGCGATGCGCCGACGCCGGACTCACTGCCCGACGAGGCCGCGGATCCGGTTGCCCGCCGGTGTCGTCGGGGCCGCTGGAGTTGGCGGTTGCCCGCGAGCGCATGCCGGTGCTGTCGGCGGGGGCCGGGCGGGCGATGAAGGCGCAGGACACCTGCCGCGGCGATCGGGAAGGACATCTCGGACACCTCGAACGGGCGGAGGGCGGAGACGACCCGCTCCCGGCTGAAGGCCCTGCCCAGGGAGGAACTACCGCGGATCTGCCAGAAGCCCACGATCACCGACCGTCCCGGTGACCTCGGCAAGCCCCTCACGCACCCGGTCCACCCCGAAACCCCGGCCGATCCTCGCCCCGGATAACCGCCCGAGGCCCCGTCCGCGCCGGACATCGCCTCGAACAGACCCCGGAAACGCCGAGATCCCGCCCCGCCTTTGGGCGGAACGGGACCTCGTGACGTCCACGAGAGCTACTCGCGAACTGTCGCCCCCGTGGGCCATCGAATCAGATCAACACGCAGAACTTGACAGAGAAGTCGTCGCTGACCATCGCCCTGAACCTGTCGAGCTCCAGGACCTGCGTGGCGGGCCAGGTGGAGGCCCACGTCGACTTGCCCGAACCGGCCGCGCCGATCAGGCACACCAACGACGGGTCCGGAATCGTCGTGTCGACGGGCAGCGCGTTCTCCAGGCGGAAGGTGGTCATTCGGCTTCTCCCTGCGGGTCAAGAGCACGGGTGGCGTAGTAGGTCTGCAGACCGGCGTTCTCGGTGATGAGGGCCGCGGCCTCGTGCAGCGGGCACGACATCTCGCCGTCTCGGTCCGGCTCGATCCGTCCGGCTGCCTGCGCGGCGACGGTGAGCAGCTGCGCGAGGGAGCCGAAGACGCCGTCCTGGCGGTGGTCCTCGTGGTGGAGCTCGCGCAGGATCTGCGCGAGCTCCTGGGCGCCGACCTCGCCGGCGAGTTCGTCCTCGATCTGCTGGAGGGCGAGCTTGGCGATTCCGGCGGCCGCCTGAACGCGGTCCAGGCGGGTGCGGGTCACCGGCGGGCGCCGGGACGGGTGGTCAGCCAGACGGTGACGGCCGCCGCACCGACGCCGATCGCTCGGTGTAGAGCGGCATCCAGCTCCATCCACGCGCTGCCAGGTCCGGTGAGCTCCTTGGTGACCGTGCCTTCGTCGTCGAGGCGGACCGCCTGGCAGTGGTCGATGTACCCGGTCTTCCTGGTCTTCTTCGCCAGCCACAGCAGAGCGGCCCCGCGGTCGATCGCCGCGTGTGTCCCGGCGTTGATGGCCGCACCGGCGAGCAGCGCGGTGGGCGTGACGCGGTAGCCGAACGCGCGGGTGATCGCGACGGTCGCCCCGAGCTGCACGGCGGTGTACGAGGCGACGTGGCAGGCCACGGCGCGCCTGCCGAGCGCGCTGGTGGTCATCGTCGGGCGGGTGGAGTCCGGCGTGGCGGGGGAGCCGTCGGCGTGGACCAGGTCCTCGCCGTACAGCCGCTTGCGCGAGGCCGTCTTGCTGCCCTGGACCCAGTGGTCGCAGGCAGGGTGCAGCTCGCCGAAGATCGCCAGCAGGGTGCCGAAGAGGGCCAGGCGCTCGGTGGTGAGGGAGAGACGGGGCATGCTGGGGTTCTCCTGATCTCGAATCTCGGGTGAAAGGGGAGCAGGGCGGCCGGCTCTTTGCCGGTGCTGCGGCCGCCCGGGTGTGGCCCCCGTCCCGGCCTGTGTGGCCGGGACGGGGCTCGCGCTACGCGGCCAGCCGGTGAGCGGCGGGTGCCGAGGGTGCGAAGTAGCTGCTGGGGTCCACGGGGGTGCCGTCGAAGCACTCGATGCAACAGCCGAGCTTCTTGGAGAGGCAGAAGTAGAAGCGCCTCCCGCAGTCGCCGCAGGTCTGGCGAGCTGCCATCGCCTTGTCCAGAGCCCACTCCTGAGCGAGCGTCGGCGTGCGCTTGGGCACCGCCAGGTCGACGCGGAGCAGAAAGCCCCGGGTCGGGTGACGGCAGGACCACTGCGGGCGGGTCGCGCACAACCTGCACCGCAGGATCGCGACCGGGCCCTCGTTGCCGCCGGGACTCAGCTGCATGTCCCGCAACGTCCGTCTGGTCACGAGCCCTTCGGGCACCGTGCCGCGGTCGAACTCCGGCAGCGCCGCGTCACTGCGCAGCACCCGGGTCACCTCGCGGCGGCGGCGCCTCGTTCGGCGGCGCGGCATCACCGGCTCCAGGTGCCGGGCAGCCGGTCGGGGCGGTACGTGTAGCGGGGGCCGGGACGCTGCGGGCGGGGCCGGCCGATGCGGCGGCGCGGGCGGGGGATGAGCACGGGCAGTTCCTCCAGAGGATCGGTGCACGGCTCTGCGCCCCGCCGACGTCGAACGTGTCTACGGGGTGCGGAGCAGCGGGTGCCGGGTCAGGCGGGCGTGTGCGTGCGGTGCGCGCCGGGCGTGGTCGGGGCCGGCGTGGTGTGGCTCGGGCGCGGGTGCTGCGGCCGCGGGTCGGGGGCGCCTTGCAGGTGGGTGCCGATCAGGTAGCCGATCAGCAGTCCGCCGGTGCCGTAGACCTTGTGCCGGTTCGCCTTCCACCAGGTGGGCGGGGTCGGCTCCGTCAGCACGCCTATGACGGCCACGTGTTCTCCATTCGGTCGGGGACAGGGCGGGTGGTGCATGAGGCCGGTCGGCCTGTCCGGCCCTCGCCCGGCCCCGCGGCTGCGGGGAAGGGTGAGGACCAGGCGGAGCGACCGGGTCAGCGCTGGAGCGGGTGGACGTTGTCGGGGGTGTCGTCGTCGGGCGCGGGGGCCGGGGCGGGGATGTGGATCTCGGGCCGGATCTCGATCTGGGGCTGGAACGCCGGGGCGGGCGGGAGGAAGTTGTTGACCACCGGGCGCAGGCCCAGGCCGCGCAGGGCGAGGGTGGAGGCGATGGTCCAGGCGAGGACGGCGATCCCGGTGGCGACGGTGCGCCCGTCGGCCGGGGCTGCGGACCACACGGCGAGCACGCTTCCCGCGCCCCAGCAGGTCCAGGTGATGCGGGCGCCGGTGCTGCCGGTGAACCCGCCGATCAGGCCGAACCAGCCCACGAGCTGCCAGAAGGTGTAGGCGGCGGAGGCGCTGACGCTGAGGCCGGCGGTGTTCTCGGTGATGTACGCGCGGATCGGGTTGTCGACCACGCCCCACAGCTCGCCGGCGGCGCTGGTGCCGGCCCGGGTGGCGGGGACCGTGTCGGCCATGCGGCTCAGGGTGGCGTCGAAGATGTCGCCCGCCGTGTCGAGCAGGATGATGACCGCGCACACGCCGGTCAGCACCAGCAGCGCCTTGATCCAGTTGGCCATGAGGTGCCATCCGGCCTGCGGGGCCTGGCGCAGTTCCTCCCACCGCCCGTGCAGGAAGCCGCCCTGTTCCCAGGAGGCGTTCCACCCGGCGCGCAGCTGGGTGAAGCGTGGGGTGCCGGGGTCCTTGTTGAGGTCGATGTCCGGCTGCGGGGGCGTCTGGTTGAGCAGGTCGAGGAAGCTCGGGTTGGGCTGGCCGTTGATGGGCTTGTCGTCGGACTGCATAGCGAGGGTGCTCCCTTGATGGGTTCGTGTGGTGGACCGGTGGTGTGCAGGCCGGAGGGCCTGGCCCGCACCCGACCGCGTGGGTTCGGGTGCGAGGCAGGTGGTCCGGAGCAGGGGTCAGAGGCAGCGGGCGTCGGCGAGGCCGGCGGCCTGGTCGAGCATCCGCATCGGGATGCGGCCACTGGCGAAGCCGTCGTTGAAGGACGGCACGGAGTCGACGTCGCCGAACTGGCGGCGGATCGCGTCCATCAGGACCTGAAGGCCGCGCGACTCCAGGCTCTGGTCGCCGCGGGCTTCAATGTGGATCGCGCCGTACAGGCACCGGGCACCGTTCTCGTCGACCAGGGCGCCGGAGCACCATCCGCCGGTGAGCAGCCGGTGATGCGCGCCCTGAAGGAGCGCCGCCACCGGCGTCGGGTACGGGGTCGGGGGCTGGAGCGTCGGGGTGAGCGGGAGGGTGACGACGTCGCCCAGGTCGACCGGCTCGATCGGGATGTGCGCGGTGTTGACCTCGTAGGCGACGGCGGCTTCCTCCAGCCGGATGGTCATCGCCGCGTCCGTGGCTGCCATGCGGGCCTCCAGCGACAGTTCGGCGGGCGGCGCGCTCGAGCGGGCCGGTATGGGCGGGGCGTGGGTGGGGTGGGGCATCGGGGCTCCTCGGAAGGCGTCGGAGGTGCAGGGGGCGGCGGCCGTCGACGCCGACGGCCGGGCGGTGTCAGAAGGTGGAGATCCAGCCGGTGACGCCGCTGATCGCTTCGGTGATGAAGGGCGCGGCCCCGGTGGAGGCGAGGAAGAAGCCGAAGGCGGTACAGGCCAGGGCGTGCCAGGGGCGTACGGAGCCGCCTCGGATGAGGACGACCACGACGATGGCGAGCAGGACGACGACGGACATCGATACGGCCACGAGCGATGTGTCCTTGTCAGGTGTGAGCAGGGCCCGGCCGCCTCGGCCGGGCCCTGCTGAGTGGAGTGGTGGGTCAGACGCCGGAGAGGTTCTTGATTGCCTCCAGCGCCTGGCGGGGCGAGGTGACCGCATCGCGGCGCGCGGCGGACTTCCCGCCGCCGCTGCGCTTGCCGCCGCTCTCCTTCGGTACGTCCTCGTCCCAGTCCGCGTCGTCCGTGGGTTCGGGGCCGAACTCGCCGGGTCGGGGCGGCTCGGTCCAGTCGAACCACAGGTCCCGGGCTTCGAGCTCGCGGATCTCGTGGTCGGTCAGGGTGGTGGTGGTGTCGGGGAAGTAGCCGTCCAGGCTGACCTTGAAGTTCATGTACAGCGTGCGCAGGACCTCGGGCTGCTTGGCTTCGACGATCCACCCGGCGCCGCCGGTGTTGGAGCTGGCGGGCGGCTCGGGCTCGCCAGCCATCACCCGCTCGATCCGTCCCGCCTCGGCGGGGGAGAAGGAGCGGGGGAGCGGCTCGGGGGTGTTCTCGGAGGAGATGCCGAGGGCCTTGAACATCTCGCCGACCTTCTTCGGCGCGACCTTCAGCACGACGGGGATGCAGTTCTCGCGCAGGTTCTCGCACAGCAGCTGCGTGAAGCCGTCCTGCACGTAGATGGACTGGCCGGCCACCTTGAGGCCGATGCCGTACTTGCGGCCCTTGACCGACACCGTCTCGGCGAGGTCCATGATCTCCGCGCCGTAGTCGCCGTTGCGGGCGGCGGTGAGGAATTCGTCCAGGTAGGCGGACAGCATCCGGTAGGGGCAGCCCGGCTGGTTGGGGTCCCAGTCGTAGACCCTGCCGTCGTCCCACACCATCTGGCCGCGGATCTCCATCAGTGCGTCCAGGGTGCGCAGGAGCCGGATCATGTAGAGCGCGCCGACGCCGTAGCGGTCGGTGTACTCACCGAGCTTGGCGGCCTTCTCGTCCGGGGCCTCGGCCGCCAGCCACACCACCGCGCCGAACAGGGCGTCGGCCGCGACGTGCAGACCCATCAACTGGGTCTTGCCGCCGCCGGAGGGGGCGACGAACAGGCCATGGGCCGCGCCCCGGTCGGTGTAGACCCGGTTGCGGGCGGGCTGGCCGTTGCCGAGGTAGCCAGTCACCCACCGGCCATCCTTGTCCGGGGTCAGCAGCTCCTTCGTGGCGGGGAAGACCTGCGCGAGCGGGCTGGAGTCCCACAGGCTGACCAGGACCTGGTTGCCGTCGACGGTGACGAACAGCCGGCCTTCGTCGTACTTGGTCTTCAGCGCGGCGGCCAGCGAGTGCTGGTTGACGCGCGGCTCGCCCATCTCGTCGGGCACCTGGGCGATGTAGTGGGTGACCTTCCGCTCGTGGTCGCGGACCTTCTTGATGAACTCCGAGCCGGGCACGGGCCCGCCGGCGATCCGGTCGGCCCACCACTCGTGGGTGGTGGGGGCCTTACGGCGGCGCTCGGTCATGTCCGGTGTGACGTGGACTTCCTTCCAGCCGGGGCCGCCCTCACGCCCGTACTGCCGGACCACGTCCTCGATCCGCACATCGGCGATCTCGACACCGAACGCGGCGGCGACCGCTTCCTGGGTGAGGCCGGAGATCGGCCGTCCGGCCTCGGAGGAGCGCAGCAGCAGGGACAGGTCATGGGGCAGGCCCGGGTGCGGGGTGGCCGTGACGACGATGGTGCGGCCGGGCAGGCCACGGGCCTCCCACAGCGAGCGGACCTGACGGGTGAAGGCGTCGGCGCCGTCGTCCGGCTGCACGAGGGACGGCTCGGGGGCGGCCCGCAGCCGCGGCGCAGGGACCGGGGCGGCGAGGGCGGGGCGGTGACGGCGGCGGGTGTGCCGGGAGAAGGGCATCACCAGCAGGCCCGCCGCCGCCCAGCCGGCGGCGAGGATACCGTCCAGGCAGTAGGGGCCCCAGCCGATCGTGTTCTTGGCGGCGATGTCGATCGCGGCGGCGGCCACGAGCGGCGACCAGCGCAGGATCTTGCGCCCCGCGCCGGAGCCGTTGCTCTTGGCGGCCAGGATCCAGCCGCCGATGCCGGCCGCGCCTGCCAGCTGCACGACCGTGTTGACGGGGCTGTCGGCGAAAAGGTTCGGGGCCGCGGCGAGGACCGGCGCGGTCAAGGTGTAGAAGGTGCGCTCCAGGGCCACGCTGCGCGGCACGGACACGGGATTCTCCTCCAGGGTGTGGCGATGGGCGGCCCGCCGTCGGTGGCGGGCCGCCCATCAGGGGCTTCGGTAGGTCGGATCAGCGGACGAAGAAGCCCGGCTTGGGAGTGCGCTCCTTGCGTCCGGAGCGAACGTCGTCCAGGCCTTCGTACAACCGGGCGTGGGTACGCCGAGCTTCGCGGGCCAGGCTGACGACGTCCTCGGCGGCCTCGCGGAGGCTGTTGACCTCTACGGCCGCGCCACTGAGGGCGCTGCTGACCGCATGGGTCATCTCGACGAACTTCTTGTCCAGGTGGGCGTTGGCGATGGCGTCGGCCACCGAAGAAGCTGCGGCGGCCCTGCGGCGCATCCGGAACTGGAGGGCCTCCAGTTCACCGCTCGCGGTATCGACTGCATCGCCCAGGGTCTTCAGCTTGCGCTGCACGGATTTGAACCGGCTGTCGCCGTCCGCTGGCGCGGCCGCACCGCTGGGACGGGGGACAAGACTGTTGCTCACGGGTGGGTCCCTTCTTGTCAGTCGTGGTGAGCCGAGGAGGAGGCGTAGGTGAGACCGGCCTGGTCGATGGCGTCGGCGTCGGCCTGGTAGGTCCTGGCCACGGCGCCTGCGGCGAGCAGAGCGCCGTCCGAGGCGTGCTCGCATTCGACCGCGCACTGCTCGGCCCGGCGCTTCATCCTGTCCGCGGCATCAGCGAGGTCCGAGACCAACCGCGTCACCTCGGTGTCGACGTTGTGGTCTCCCACCAGGTCAGTGGCCATGTCGCGCAGGGCGTCGGCCGTTCGTCCCAGCGATGCGGCCAACTCCTGGGCGTCTTCCTTGTCCCGGTCGGTTCCGAGAGCGATGTTCGTCATATCGACCAGGTAGTCATCGAGAGTGATGTCGGTCTGATGCTGGCCTTGAAGCTGGGCCTGAGTCACCACGGCGTGGGTCGTGCGCATGCCGCTGAAGCCTCCTGACTCTGTGGGTTCGGGTTCGGGTTCGGGCCGGGAGGTACCGGGGCGCCGGGTGTGGCGTTCCGGTGCCCTCGGAAGGCTCGCCGGGCTCCTGGTGCGCGCCCCGAAGGGGTCGGACGGGTCGTCGACGATGACCGCGTCCGGGATGTACTCCTCGGCCGGTTCGGGCTGCGGGGTCCGGGTCGGACCGCCGGGGCGGTCCACCGTGACCTTCAGGTCCTCGGGCCGAAGCCTCTCCTCCGGCTCGGGCGGGGCGTTGTCCTCGCCGGCCTTCGTGAAGAAGTCCTTGATCCGCTCCTTGAAGGAGCGCTCGTCGTCGCTGTCTTCGGCGTCCGGCGGGTCCTTGACCTCGTCGGCCTTGGGGTCGGTGTCCGTCCCGGTGCCGTCCTTCGCGTTCGTGTCTGCGGAGGCGTCAGACGGCTTCTCGCCGCTCTTCTTGTCGTCGTCCGGCTCCTTGGTCGCGGAGTCGTCCTTCGGACCGTCTGAGGGCTTCTCAGGGTCGTCCTTGGTCATCTTCTTGGTCGTGGCCTCGGAGTCCTTGTCGCCGGTGGCGTCCTTGGCGTCGTCCTTGGCCTTGTCGTCCTTCGCGGCCTTGTCCTTCTCCGCCGCGCGGCGCTTGTCCCAGCGGTGTTGCGCCTCCTGCCCGATGGCCGCGCCCAGGGTGGTGCGGCCGTCGGCGGCCTTGGCCGCCTCCCGCTTCGCCCGTGCCGCGGCCTTCCGCTCGGCTTTCACCCTGCGGCGTTCCTCGCGCGCCGCCTGGACGGCGGCGCGGTCCTGGTCGCGGTCCTTGCTGCGGTCGGCGAGGTTGGCGGCCTGGTCGGCGCTGCGCCGCTGATGGCGTGCCGCCTGGCGGGCGGCGGCGCGCTCCTGGCGGCCGCGGGCCCGCTCGGTCCGAGGGCTGGCGGCCGGCGAGTCCTTCGACTTGCCGCCGTCGCCCTTCGAGCCGCCCTTGCCTGTCCCGGTACTGCCCGAGCCGTTCTTGCCGCCGGAGCCGCCCGAACTTCCCTTGCCCGTACCGGCCTTGCCCGACCCGGAGCCTCCAGCGCCGTTCTGGCGGCCTTTCGGCCCGCCGGACGACTCATTGCCCTTCGAGGGGCCTTTGCCGCCGCCAGCGGAGCGATCAGCGCCCTTCCCGGCGCCCTTGGGGGAGTTGCCGCCCCCGGAACCGCGACCGGAGCTGCCGGACCCGTTCGTTCCCGAGCCCCGGCCGCCACCGCGGCCGGAGCCGCCGGAGCTGCCCCCGCCGCCGGCCTTCGAGCGGCCGCCCTTGTCGGCGCCCAGGCCGGAGCCGGAGGACCGTGCCGCGTCGGCCTTGCCGCGCGCCGCCGCCTTGTCGGACTTCGCTTTCATCTGCGCGGTGTGGAGCTTGGCGTTCTGCTCCATCATCGCGGTTTCCTGAGCGGTGCGGGCCTCCAAAAGCGCGGCCTTGCGTGCTATTTCCGCCTCACGGAACGGCGCTTCACCGGCGTGCCGGTCCCGCGCCACTTCCAAACGGAGTTCCAGCCAGTCACCGAGACGATCGGCGAGGGAACGAGGCTGCTCGTATTCGCCTTCCTCGTATTCTTCCTCGTCGGAATCCGGGGCGTCGGGCAAGCCCGTTTCCCGCAATGCGACTTCCGGGGAAATAGGGCCGCGAATGGCCGGGAGTTCCCTGGCCGCCCCTTCCGGGGAGTCCGAAGGAGCACCGCCATCCGCGCTACTGCCGGACGGTTCGGAGTAAAAGAAATCCCCGGCGTCGGGGGCATCCGGCATTCCGCCGGAATCGCCGCCCCGAGTGGGGAGGTTGATGACGTTGCTGTCGGTGTCGTCGGACACGCGACCCCTCCTCCTGGGCTTGACAGTCGGCGTCGGCCTCGCGTACACGCGCGCACGCCACGCTCGGCACGCGACACGCGCGGCACGCGTTGGGATCGCCGAAGGGCCGCCCCCGGGGATCGGGAGCGGCCCTTCGTACGGGGCGCGGAGAGCTAGCCGGAGTGGCGGCTGTAGACGTTGTGCAGGGCGAGCGCGGCCTCACGGATGAACTCCGTGTCCCCATCGCGATATGCCTGGGTGCCTCGGATATTCACAATCCGGAGCCAGGCGTAGAAGGTGCCGAGGTCCTTGCCGTGCTGCGCAATCAAATCCTGTTTGATTTTGCGCTCGTGTTCCGCACGGTTCATTTGCTTCCGCTCCGCTTTCGTGAGCGGGCGACCGGCACTCACGCCGACTCCCTGCGGTCCAGGTTGCAAATCGACGTGGGACCACCATAGCCCGGATTCGGGCTCTGCGCACCCTGCTGACCCGGATTTTCCGGGGCGGCCTGGAGCGTCGGGTTGTTCTTACGCGCCTTGAGCTGCGCCTTTTCCTTTCTGCCTTTCTTTACCTCCTTCACCTTTTCGTCGTGGGCGTGGCGCTTATGCGCGCTCTTTTCCAGTCCCGAAGTGGCGCTCTTGAGGTCCTTGAGGACTCCATTCAGCGAGTTTTCCACCGGGAAAGAGCGCAGGAAAGCCTGACCCCACTTGTCACCGTCCACGCGGACCCCGCGGCAGTGCACGCGGGCCTCGCGCTGGAGGATCTCCAGCTTGGCCCGCATGTCCAGCACGACCCGGTGGAAGTCCGCGAGGTAGTGCGCGTAGGCGTCGGGGTTCCGCGCGATCTCGCGCAGCGCCGCGTGCGGGTCGTCGAAGAAGGGCTGGCCGTTGTTTTCGGTGCTCACGGGGTCCTCCGTGGGGGTCGGATCTGCTGTACTCGGGGGGCTGTGGACTGCTTCCGGCAGTCGCAGCGAGGGCCAGCCCGAATGCCGCGGGCTGGCCCTCACTGGTGTGTGCCGGACGGTGGATCAGGGGCGGTAGCCGCCGGCGAGCAGCTCGGCCGCCTCCTGGCGGTACTCCGAGGCGGTGCCGAGCGAGACTTCGAGCACGCGCTGGATGTCGGCGAGCGGCAGCTGGCCGGCGACACCGGCCTCGGTGCCGAGGATCATCCGGGCGACCTTGCGGACCGCCCGCTCGCGCGGGGAGAGCTTCGCGGCGTCCTCGGCTTCGACCGCGCGCTGCTCGATTTCGGCGGCGAGCCGTCGCGTTTCGGCAGCGGCCCGCTCGGCTTCGGCGGTCTCCTTCTGAGAGCGTGCGGCGTCGGCGAGAGCGGCCTCCCGGCGGCGGTCCTCCTCCGCCTTCTTACGCTCGGCTTCGGCAGCGGCCCGCCGTGTTTCGGCAGCGGCCTTCTCCGTTTCGGCGGCACGCCGGTCCGCTTCGGCAGCGGCCTCGCGGGCCTCGGCGATGGCCTGGGTCTCGACGGCCTGCGCCTCCGCCGCAGCGACCCGGTCGGCCTCCGCAGCTTCCTTCCGCTTCTGCGCCGCCCGGCGCTCCAGCTCGGCCGCCTCCAGGTCCGCGGCGGCCGCCGCCTTGCGCGCCTGAGCGATCCGCTCGGTCTCGATCGCGCCGGCCTCCGCCGCCGCGACCTTGTCCGCCTCCGCCGCAGCCCTGCGCTGCTCGGCGGCCTTCCGCTCGAGCCCGGCCTTCTCCAGGTCCGCGGCCGCCGCCGCCCTGCGCTGCTCGGCCTCCAGGCGCTCCGCCTCGGCCTCGCGGGCGCGGGCTTCGGCGATCACGGCCTTGTCGAGGGCTTTCTGCTCCAGCTCAGCGGCCCGCTCTGCGGCGCTGACCTGGGCTCGGGCGTGCGCGCGGGCCTGGCCGGTCTGGCCGTCGACCTCCGCCTGGACCAGGTCGACCTCGCCCTTGGCGCGCAGCCGCTCGGCCTCAGCCTTGGCCTTGGCGACCTCGCTGCGCGTCTCCGCCTCCAGGCGGCGCCGCTCGGCCTCCGCCTTGCGCTCCTGGGCTGCCCGCTCCTGGTCATCAGGCATGGCCAGGGCCTGGGCGACGGTGTAGCCGTACGGGGCCATCTTCATCGGCAGCAGCTCATCCTCGCTGGCCTTGGAGATATCGCCCTTGTACTTGCGCTTGAGCCACTGCTCGTAGGCGATGAGCTCCTGCTGACGCCGGATCATCGCCGGGTAGGAGGTGACGTTGTGCAGCCGCATCCGGCGGTAGAACCGCGGCGTAGCGATGGGAGAGAGCATCCAACGGTGCAGCGGGATCCGGTCGGCGACCGTACCCGCCTCCAGCCGGGCCTTCTGGATGATCAGGCGGCGGGCCGCCTCCACGCCGATCACGAACAGCACCGGCATGACGCCGTGGCTGGCGGCCTTCACCGGATCGGAGGCGATCTGGCCCTGCGAGCTGGCGTTGAACCAGATCGTCGCGCCGGTCATCGCGTGCGCGGCCATCCGCAGGAGCGGCCACGCGGTGTTCTTGCGGATCAGGTACAGGTCGAGCGCAAGGAACGCGATGATGCTGGCGTCGACGCCGACCGGGAACCACGGGGCCAGTTCCTTGCTGAATCCCCAGCTCAAGGCGACCTTGGCCAGGGTGCTGTAGGACATCGCGAAGCCGATGACGCCGACCAGCGTCCCGCCGACTGCGGCGACGAGCGACAGCGCGGTCATCAGCCGGTCGCGGGTGGGCTTGATCGTCTTCCGCTTGTCCGGGCCCGAAACGCCCCGGGCCGCACCCGAAACCCTCTCGGGCGCGTCCGAAGCGCGGCCCGGCGGGCACGAAACGGGGGTGACAGGAGCCGCGGTCTGCGGCATGTCGGTGATCGTCATGGGGGCCTCCGAGAGGGGTCGTTCAGGGCGTGCGCGAAACGGCGGGGGCTGCTCCCGAAACGCGGCGGCGCGTTCCCGAAACGGCGACTGGTGCAGCCGCCTGGGGGACGGGTTCGGCTGCGGTGCGCGGCCAGTCGGTGAGCGTCGTGGGGGCCTCCGTGAGGGGTCGTTCAGGGGGTGCGCGAAACGGCGGGACTGGTCGCGAAACGGGGGAGGGGCGTTCTCGAAACGACGGTCGGTACGGATCATCGTCGGGACATCGGACACCGGCTCTACCCGCCCCGGACGCACGAAAAGGCCGACGGCCCGGAGGGCGGGAAGCCGGGCGCTCGAAGTGCCATGGGGCGGGCGCGAACCTGAGGACAGCTCCCGCGAGGCGGGCGCGAAACCGAAGCGGTCAGGCGGCGCTCGCGACGTGGCCGCGGACCGCACGGCGCTTGAGGGAGCGACGCTCATCCTCGGTGAGCCCGCCCCACACGCCGTACTCCTCGCCGCGCTCCAGGGCGCCTTCGAGGCAGGACGCAACCAGAGGGCAGGTGGCGCAGATCGCCTTGGCCCGTGCGATTTGCAGGGTCGACAGGGCATGCGCGAAGAACAGCTCGGGGTCGGCCTTGGCACAGGCCGGACGGGGCTTCGGCGCAACGGCGGGCGTGCTGGACGTGGTGCGTACGATGGTGCGCATGAGGGCCTCCAGAGGGTCCGTGCGTACGAGACAGCCCCGGGGCGGCATCCCCGGGGCTGTTCTGTTTCTGCGGCCGAAGGGCCGGAGCGAGAAGGGGGAGCGTGTGCTCCCGGCGCTCTCCGCCGGCCCCGCCCGGATGAAGGGGCGGGGACGACGGGCAATGCCGGGTTCAGCTGCGGCGCTTCGCGGCCTGCCGGACCTGGTAGGCGTCCTGGGCCTTCGCAAACGCCTTGTGGATCGGCGCCCCGACCGCGCAGTGCTTGCCGTTCTGGCAGGCCGTGCAGTCGCGGGTGTGCAGGGTGGAGGCGCTGAACGCCTCCATGTAGCTGACGTACAGCGGGTCGGCCTTCGGCGCGGTCATCGGCCGCTTCCTTCGGACGAGCGCCGGTTGATCTCGGCGAGCTTCCGGCTCAGCTCCTCCATGTCGTCGGCCATCAGGGGCCCCACCAGCTGGAAGAAGCTGTCGGTCTCGTCTCGCTCCGGGCCGATCTCGTTGTCCTTGTCCTCCATGTCGCTGTACACGCTGTTCGACGGAGCGGCGGGGAGAAGGCGTGCCATCATGTCGAGCATCAGGTCCTCCACAGGGTCCTGGACAGTCCAAGGGGCGCAATCCCAAGGGCTGTCGCGATCACTCCCTTGCTGGGGAGTCGACTGCTGTACGAGCAGCCACGGCCCCGGCCGCCCCGCAGTAAAGGGGGCGGCCGGGGCCGTGGTCGTTCGTCGCGGTGTGCGGGGTCAGGCCGCCGACGTCGCCGCGGTCTTCCGGGCGTACTGCCTGCCCAGTTCCGCCTGCCGCCGGTCGTGCGCCTCGATGTTCTGCGGCAGCATCGGCAGGTCGGCGCCGCGGAACTCGGAGACCGTTCCCGAAGTCCGCTCCGTGCAGCGGTTGTTCGCCCGCTCGACTGCCTCGCCGCCGTGCTTGGCCCACTGCGCCCGGCGGACAGCCGGCCTCGACTGCTGCCGCGCGGCGCGCTGCTCCTGGCGCTCCTGCTGCTCGCGGGCCTCGCGGCGGGCGGGCTCCGCCTGGAGGGCGAAGACGAAGCGGCGGGCCAGGATCGCGCCGTCCGGGCAGTGCTGGCCGCCGACGCACCGCGTACATCCCTGCGGCCGTGCAGCACTCCGCCCCCGGCCGACGATTCGGGTGCGGTGGGCAAGGTATGCCTGGCGGGCCGACTCCAGCGTGATCTCCGCGTTCATCTGGGAGACCGGCGCGGCCGGGGCCGGGAGCGGCTTGTAGAACTGCTGCGCCGCGCGGCGGGTGTCCTGCGGCATCGCCTCCCGGAGCAGGCAGTCCTGCTTGACCTGCCAGCGCCGGACGTCGATGTCGACGACGACGACCTGGTCGGTGCCGGGGCACAGGACGTGCCTTTCACCCTCGGCGACCTTGTCGGAGATACGGTGCTCGCGGATCTTGAGGACCTTCTCGCCCATGATCCGGCGCCAGGTACGGCAGTCGGGACAGGCGATCGACTTCACTTCGCCGGGCCGGACGTTGTAGTCCTCCGGGGCCATGCTGCTGAGCCTGAGCGCCTCACGGCGGTTCGTGTTCTTGGTCCGGACGCGGCCGGGACGGATGCGGGGCATCGAATCCTCCTGATGTGGGATCGGGTGCGGGTACTGCCTTCTCTGCCGCGCCAGGCCGGCCTTTCGGCGGGTTGGTCCTGGCGGACAGACAGCGCAGCAGCGCCGTTCGAGGTAGATCAGGTGGAGCTATTCGGTACAGGCGCCTCGGCCGGGGGAGCTCGGCTCACCCCACTGCCTCCCACCCCGAAAGGGCAGAGACTCCCGCTGTTTTGCGGTGCTGCTAGGCAGTGCTCCGGAGGACCACCGCCTTACCTACATCAGGTTGCCTCAGGTACCCTCAGGTGTCAAGCGGTATAGTGAGGCAACCAGATGGAACTGAAGGAGGCGAAGGCACATGTCCGGGCCACCCCGAGCCGACAATCGGCCGCCGTACGCGCGCATCGCGGGCCACTACCGCGACCTGATCAGTTCCGGGGACCTTGCGCCCGGCGATCTCCTGCCCAGCATCAAGGCGCTGGCCACCGAGTGGAACGTCAGCACTGCTACTGCCGACCGCGCGATGAGGCTGCTGCGTGAGGAGAAGCTCGTGCAGGGCATCCCGGGCGTAGGCACGGAGGTGATGGCCCGCCCCATCTCGCTGTCCTCCGGATCGGAGCGTCACGACCGCAGCAGCAAGACCCAGTCCTCTTGGGGCGTAGGCGAGAAGTCGTCCGGCCACACCGCCGGCATAGTCGAAGCCCCCCAGGATGTTGCGCACGCCCTCGGCATTTCGCCCGGTGACGACGTGATTCGTCGCAGCCGTGTCTACCGGGACGATCACGGCATCGTCTCCCACTCAACATCCTGGATCCATGCCGAGTTCGCCCGGCTGCTCCCGGAACTGGCGCGCAGCGCGCGACTCAAGGGCGGGTTGTCGCTCGACCTGATTGCTCGGGCAACCGGACGACAGGTTGCTGAGCGGGTGGACGAGGAGTCGGCGCGCATCGCTACCGCAGACGACCTCGAGCTCCTGGAACTGAAGGCCGGCACCACTGCGGCGATTCTTGTCCTCACCGCCCGCTTCTTGGACGCTGATGGCGAGGTACTCGAATACGGCGTGGACCTGGGCGCCCCCGGCCGCACGCGCAGGACGACCTCGAAGGTCCTGCGGTGACTGCACGCGCCGCCGGGCTCCTGGACGACACCCTCGTCGGCTGCCTTGAGCACCGGCTCGACGTACTCCTGCACGCGCAGCGCACTGACACCCTGCCTCTGAAAGGACGGTTCGAGATCCGACGTATCTCCGCAGCCCTGTCCGGCCGACCGAGCCCCGCGCCGCGCGCGATCCTCCTGTCCGGTCTGCAGGGATCCGGCAAAACGACCCTCGCCCGCGCTCTGGAACAGGCTGGATTCCGGCGTCTCTGCCCGGACGAGGAGGTGTTCCGCCGCTACGGCCACTACGGCAGGGATTTCCCCCGCGGGGAGTTCAAGGTCAGGGAGGCTCCCGTACTCGAGGACATCGCCCTTGAGCTCCAGGAGCTCTTGCAGGCCGGGCACGACGTCGTGGTCGACCATGGCCTCTGGACCCACGAAGAACGGGCCCAGTGGGCAGCGACCGTGATGGAGGCCGGCGGCGCTCCCATCCTGATCTACTTGCCAGTGCCGCACGAGGTGCGCTGGGACCGGATCCGGCAGCGCAACCAGCAGTCGCTGGTCGACGCCAACAGCATCGAGTTCAGCGAGGAAGACCTGCTTCGCCACGCGGGCCGCTTCGCCACGCCCACCGACGAAGAGCCTCATATCGTCTACGCCGGGCAGCCGGAAGCCGTGCTGGCTGCCCTCAGCGTCATTCCTTGACCGCACGTTCCGCTCCTCCCAACTAGGCTCGGCTGGTTGCAGTTCGGTTCTACGCCCGGGGGAACAGCAGGTGCCAGATCCGACATGTGGCCGGGGAGGCTGGCCACACGAGCCACGGACTCGGGGGGATATATGGGACAGCGTCCGAATCAGCTGACGCCCGAAAAATCGCCCCTCCACGAGTGGGGGGCGGAACTACGCAGGCAGCGCGAGGGCCGTCAGCTTTCTCTACGGGCTCTCGCTCGCGTCGCGCTGCTCGACCACAGCCACATGAGCCGATGGGAGCGCGGCGAGCGTGCACCAGACCGAGACCAAGTAGTCCTCCTGGACAAGCACCTGGATGCCAACGGCTCTCTGGTCCACCTCTGGGACAGCCTCACCGGTGTTCGTGGCCATGTGGCCAATCCCGTGGCCCATGTGGCCAGGTCGGCTGCGGCCCTGGCATTAGCCCTGCCGGAGCAGGCAGCGTCTGACGGTGAGGGGATCTCTGTCCCCTGTCGTCTACGGGATGGGACGGTGGTTTGGGTGGCGCTCGACCGGCGCACATTGCTACGCAGCGGGGTGGGGGTCGGGGCTGCGGCCGCTCTGGGCATTGGCACGCCAGCCGCCGCGGATCCTGTGCCTGGGCTGGTTCGCCGAGTTCGGGCCGCGTCCGCGTACGGGGCGACTCCTGTCGACCACCTACGCAAGGCGCGAAGGCTCCTCATCGACAGCGACAACCTGCTCGGCCCCCGCCAGGCCATCCGGGCCGCTCGCGAGTATGTCGACGTCATCAAGGAGCTGCGTCAGGAAGCGAAGGGCTCTGACCGGCGCGACTTGTTGGAATTGCAGACCCAGTACGGGGAGTTTTTGTCCTGGCTCTACCAAGACCTGGGGAACAACCAGCAGGCGCAGTTCTGGCTGGATAGGGCTTTCCAGTGGTCGCATACGGTCGGTGACGGGGACCTCACCAGCTACGTGATGGCCCGCAAGGCGCAGCTGGCCGGCGACATGGCGGACCTCACCGACGTCGTGGACTTGGCCGAGGCGGCGCAACGGATGGCGCGGCCGCGCAGTCGCCTGGCTGCGGTGGCTCGTACATATGAGGCGTACGGGCATGCGCTGCGTGGGGAGCACACCGAGAGCGAGCGTGCCATCGACCAGGTACGGAACGTGCTCGATGGTGTGGCCGCCGACCCGTCGCCGTGGGGTGTGTGGCTGAATGCGTCGTATGTAGAGGTCCACCGCGCGCAGGGCTTGTCGGTCTTGGGCCGGCACGACCAGGCTGCGGACGCGTTCGCCGGGGCTATCCGACTACTGCCGGATGGGTACCACCGTGACCGGGGTGTCTATTTGGCTCGGCAGGCGGTGGCCCTGGCGGGTGCCCGGGTGCCGGAGCAGGCCGCCTCGATCGGGATGCACGCCCTGATGGTCGCCGAGGACACCGGCTCCGGTCGAATCACGAACGAGCTCATCCGGCTGGACCGGGCACTGAAGCCCTGGCAGCGCCTGCCCGCGGTCGCCGAGTTCCGCGGCGCCTTCGACGGAACCATTCACCACGAATCAGAAATGGATGTCTGAAATGACCGCCCGCCCGTATGTCCTCCTGTCGGCCGCGACCTCCGTCGACGGATGCCTGGACGACACCAGCGATAGCCGGCTGCTGCTCTCCAACAGTGATGACTTCGACCGGGTCGACGAAGTCCGCGCCTCCTGTGACGCGATCCTGATCGGCGCGACCACGATGCGCCGCGACAACCCGAGGCTGCTGGTCAACAGCGCCGAGCGCCGCGCCAAGCGGATCGCGGACGGCAAGCCGGAGTACCCGTTGAAGGTAAGTGTGACCGCGACCGGGAACTTGGACGCGGACCTGAAGTTTTGGCACTTCGGGGGCGAGAAGTTGGTCTTCACCGTGGACAGCGCGGTGGCGAAGGTGCGCGCCACGCTGGGCGGGCTTGCCGATGTGGTCAGCACGGGTCCGGAGCTCGACTGGGGCCAGGTCCTCGACGAGCTCGGCCGCCGGGGCATTCGCCGGCTGATGGTGGAAGGCGGCGGCACCATCCACACCCAGCTCATGTCCCAGAACCTCGCCGACGAGGTCCACCTCGCCATCGCTCCTCTCCTCGTGGGTCAAGCCGACGCCCCGCGATTCCTCGGCACCGCTGAGTATCCCGGCGGATCCGCTGCCCGAATGCGTCTCCTCGAAGCCCAGACGATCGGCGACGTGGTGCTGCTCCGCTACGCGCCGAAGGAGCGCTCCTGATGAACGCCGCACATGAGCGTGACCTGTACTGGATGCGCCGGGCAATCGATCTCTCGAAGCTGTGTCCGGTCTCCGAGGGCGCGTACTCGGTGGGCGCGGTTATCGTCGGCGCCGACGGGACCGAGCTGTCGTTCGGGTACAGCCGGGAGACCGACGAGCACGTGCATGCGGAGGAGTCAGCGCTGGCGAAGCTGGGGCGGGAGGACCCTCAACTTGCTGGGGCCACGATTTACAGCACGCTGGAGCCCTGTTCCCAGCGCCGGTCGCGGCCGTTGCCGTGCGCGCAACTGATCGTCGCAGCTGCTGTCACGCGTGTCGTAATTGCGTGGCGCGAGCCGGCGTTGTTCGTCGCTGACTGCGTCGGCGTCGAGCAGCTGGCGGAAGCCGGGATCACCATTGTCGAGTTGCCTGAGTTGGCCCCGGAAGCCAAGGCCGTCAACTCGCACCTCGGAAGCGCCGAGCTGGGGTGACCTATCCGATCCGGGCCGTCTGCAACCACGCCGTGCTGCGACAGTTGCCCTCGCGGACCTAAACGATGCGCTTGCCATCACCGGTAGCGGGCGTGGAAGCCGGGATTCGGGACGCTCCGGGACTTGCGTTCGGTCCAGGCTCCCCGTGCGGCGGGACCGTTTCCCGTCTGGTTTCCGCCACACGGTTTGGGGCTCAGGTCCTCGTGGAGAGGCCAGGTGCAGCCATCGTAAATCTGTTCGGATCGGGCAGCGCTTTGGGTCGTGAACTGGCCCTTTTCGCGCCAGGACAGAGCGACCGTCAGCGGAGGGTGGGGGCCTCAGATGCGGTCAGTCAGCATTTTCAAGTCGGAACGCCTCGCTTCCGGCACCGACGATCGCTCCACTGTTGTATCTTTCAGTGCATTGCTAGCGACGGTGGGAGGCCTCATGTCGGATCCGCTACGGCGAGTTGACGCCCTGGTAGAGCGTGACACCCTGCCGAGTCCGCGGGTGCGCCAGCAACTCCGGCTCGCCGCTGGTCTCTCACAGACCGAGGTCGCCGATGCTGTCGGCGTCAAGCGACTGGCGGTTGCACGCTGGGAGCTGGGTCAGGCTCATCCCCGAAAGCCATATCGCGAGATCTACGCCCACCTTCTCCGGCGCCTCGCAGAAAAGTACCCGGCGGCGGAGGAGGAGGTAATGGATGAACCCTGAACTCTCCGCCGCCTCACTCGGACATGCTGACGCCAGCCTCCGATTCAGGGGGTTGGGATGACCTAGAAGGCCATCGACCGCGCGCCTTGCAGTGGACTAACCACCCGCTGCTGGCGCTCATGCGGCCCGTCTGCCACCTGGGGTTACCACCCAAGTCGGCCGCTCAGTCCCCGGTACCACCCGGATCTGAGCTCGGCTCATCGAGCCATTCAGTCACTGCAAAACACCCCGCTTCCAGGCGGGGCCGGCCCCTAACCAAGGCCACAAAACAGGGCCCTAACCAGGTCCGCACCGCGGGGACCCCCACCACAGGGGCTCCGCAGCGTCACCGTCCGATTCGCACCGTCGAGATCCAAGAGAAGAACTGGAGGTCGCCGCTGGTCTTCGTTCGGCCCGTCTGCTCCTCAGGGGCAGACGGGCCCACATCCCCACATAGAAGCGATCGCGTTCCCGCAAGGGAGCCGGTCTCAGTTTCTGCATGGATAGGTGGACGAGCTCATAGTGCCCGATCTGGTGTCCCCTGAAAAGCTGACCTCAGCCCGTTTCGCCGAGAAGCGAACAGCGGGCTGCCCATTTTGTTCGGTTTTGCGCTCCTATAAGGTCCGCCGACTGGAAGAGGCTCTTCCTGGACAACCCCTTACCCGTCGTGTAGTTAGGGCGGGGCGTTGAGCCCCGTGGCGGCATCAGCCGCTGTGGTGATCCCCGCTCCGCGCTCATCCATCTCATCTGCCGCCGCCGAGGCTATGCCCGTGCGTCGGCTGCGATCAGTTCCAGCGCAGGCTGGTCCGTCGCCGACCCGCGCGCCGGGCCACCCGCTGGCACTGGGCCAGGATGCGCGTGCCCGGCTGAGTGGCGCGGTGCGCGCGCTGCTGAACCTGGCCAGCCTGGTCGACGCGTCAGACGCGGTGCGTCTGGCCGTGGTGGTGTTGGCGTCGCGTACTCCGTCGGAGTCGGGTGTGGTGGAGATCCGTACCGGTGAGCTGGGCCGGTGGCTCGGGCTGTCGGCGTCCTACGTCGCCTCCCAAGTACTGCCAGTACTGCGTCGCTCCGGCGTGGTCTCCGTCGACACAGCGCAGGGCGAGTACGGCCAGGACGTCGGGCTGGAATGCCTGGTGCTGCCTCTGTGGGCCGCGCAGGACGTAGTCGGGCACCCACTGGCCCTGCAAAAGAAAGAGTTGGCGACGCTGCTGCGCCTCCTGGAGGCCGTGATGGCCCCGGGCTGGACACTGAAGGACGGGCGCGTTATTCCGGCCGGGCTGCTCGGCTCGCGTACGGGCCGCGGCGCTCCGACAGACCGTCTGGCGCTCCTGCTGCTGGTGCTGGAGGCGCGCGAGACGGGTCGGGTGCGGCAGTGCGGCGGCACCGTGGACACCAAGCGCGGCCGTGCGGCGGCGACGCTGGCCCGGCTGCTGGGCTGCACGGCGTCGGCGGGGGAGCGGGTGCTGGAGCGCCTGGAAAACCGAGACCTAGTGCGCCGGGTGCGTCTGCGGACGGCGTCCGGGCTGGCGCAGCGTTCGCGGCTGATGGTGCCAGCAGTCGCCGCCGCGCACGGCCGCACGGGTGCCGTTGACGTCCGAGAGGACCGTGCGGTGGCCCCCAAGCCCGTGTTTCCAGAACCCGATGTTGCGGCAGGGCTTGGTGAGACGTCGGAGGCGAAGGAGGAACAGCAGGTCAGCCCATCGCTAGAGTCGGCTGAGGTTGAAGTTGCAGTGCCCGATGTTGCGGCAACCCTTCACACTGACCACTCTCCTGTGGCTACTCCCGTCTCGTCTCTCTCGCTCTCTAGTGGCTTTTCCGGCGAAGGCCGTGGTGGGTCCGGTTATTTGCCGGACCGCGCGTGCCTGCGCGAGGACGGCGGCCCGCTGCGCGGGGACCAGCAGCAGAAGTCCCCGTCGATCAGCAGCAAGCAGCCGAGCTGGAAGCCGCTGGCTGGCGCTCCGGTGCGGGGCGTGGATGCTGCGGGTCATGAAAGGCAGCCGCAGGGGCGGGTGCCTCTGCCGTCGGAGGAGCTGCGGGTCGTACTGGCTCCGGTCGACCTGGTCTGGGCGCGCCTGGAGCGTCCGGCCGCCCGACGCCTGGTGGAGGCTGCTGCCCGCAGCGAGCTCGCCCGGCTGGCCGGGTTCACTGGTCGCGCCGATGCGCCCAAGGTCCTTGCCGATCGGATTGCCCGTCGCCTGGAGGACCAGATGCGGTTGGGCGGCCCGATCGCGAACCCGGTGGGCTGGCTGATCGGGTGGGCCCTGCCCCAGCGTCAGCAGTGCGGCGACGCCAGGTGTGACGACCGGGTGCTGCTGGACTCCGGCCAGGACTGCCCGTGGTGCGAGGACCGGCAGGCCGAGCGCCGAGCCACCCGCCACACGGTCGCGGCCGCCGTCGACGCCTCGATGCCCGGAGCTTCGGAGGCGGAGCGACGTGCGGCTACCGACCGGCAGCTGCACGAGGCGGTGACCGCCCAAGCGTGGATTCGTGAGCACAGGTGGGCGCAGGTCCGGGAGCAGCAGGCGGCTGCCGCCCAAGCCCGTGCCGAAGCCGCGGCCGCGCAGCCGGCCTTCGATGTCCCGGCCGCGCCGGCGGCCCCGGTCGTGGTGCCCGCGCCGCGTCTGGCCGCTGATACCGCTGCCCCGGCCCCGGGACGTGCCGACGTCGACCAGGAGCTGATCCTCGAGGACCTCACCCGGGAGCAGGTCCTGGGCTGGCGCGACCGCGCGGCTGCTGACCATCAGATCGTCCTCGACCACATCGCCCGGTACGGCGAGCACTCGGCACAGCGCCTGTTCACCCGGAGGTTCGTCGCGACCGTGCAACGCCTATCCGACCTCGGGCACCTGGACCTCGGCTACACGCCGTGGGGGCAGGCATGAGCGGCGGCGAGGTGTCTGGCGTCGACCTGGCGAGGGTCGCGCTGCGGGCCGCGATGGAGGCGGCGCGAAAGACCGGCAGCGGCCAGAAGACGAAGCCTCGGCCGGTCCGTACAGTGCGGCGGGACGGGCGCGAGCCAATGGGCCTCGGTGCCGCGCTGGGCGCGCTGGTCACCGAGAGGGCCTGGATGCTTCCAGCCGCCGGTGCTTCCCTGTGCGAGCGATGGGCGGCCATCGCCCCCGACCTCGCCGGGCACGTTGCCGCCGTCAGCTTCGACCCGGACTCCGGCCGACTCACCGTGTGCCCCGACTCATCGGCCTGGGCAACGAAAGCACGCCTGGAGCAGGCCCGCGTCGTGGCGGCCGCCAACGCCGCGGCCGGCCGTACCATCGTGCGCGCCCTGCGGATTCTGCCCCCTGGCGCCGTGCCCACAGCGGCCGATGGCACCGCCTCGGCAGTCCCGTCCGAGCCCGCCAAGCCGATACGGAGGCCGACACCGGACGGCTACCGCCGCGCGATCGCCGAGCACCATGAGGCAGTACCAGCCAGGCGGGAGGACACGGCCATCGCGGACGCGGTGGAACGACAGACCCGGGAGTTGCGGGAGCTCAGTCGGCGCGCGTTCCCCGACCTGGACGTCATCCCGCAGGTCCCACCGTCGCCGATCGAGGACGCCCGCGTGCAGCGGTACCTCCAAGCCGAGGCCATCGAGGACGCCGCCCTCCGCCGGGCCCGCGCCGAGCGTGCCCAGCGCTCCGGAGCGGCAGTTCTGCTGCCTCAGACTGCGCCGCTCCGGACGACGGCTTGATCATGCGATGACCCGTGGCACAAACGGGCCCATCCTCGCGTCGGCGGGGAGCACCGAGCCTGCTCCGCACTCACCGGGGCGCAGCGCGGTTCACCCCCGCGTCGGCGGGGAGCACCTGATCACCGTCGAGGCGACACCCGGCGGCCACGGTTCACCCGCGTCGGCGGGGAGCACTGCCATCAGAGCCACCGGCCCCGCCGGCCGACCGGTTCACCCCCGCGTCGGCGGGGAGCACTGCAGCTCGGTGAGCGCAGCGGTGACGGTGTCCGGTTCACCCCCGCGTCGGCGGGGAGCACAGCTGCCGGTCGAATCCGCCGCGTTCCTGGTGCGGTCCACCCCCGCATCGGCGGGGAGCACTCGGCGAGCTGGAAGCGGCGCCGGGTGCTGCGCGATCCACCCCCGCGTCGGCGGGGAGCACCACCATCATGACCGATACCGCCGCCCTGTTCGCGGTCCACCCCCGCGTCGGCGGGGAGCACCCGCGCGGTGAGCCTGACCGCGTCGCCGAGGTCGGTCCACCCCCGCGTCGGCGGGGGAGCACCGCCACCACGCCCGCGACCGGGCGTCGCCTAGCGGTTCACCCCCGCGTCGGCGGGGAGCACGTGAGTGCCTTGCGTTACTTGGTCGTACGGAACGGTTCACCCCCGCGTCGGCGGGGAGAACGTCGTGCAGGATCGCCACCAAGCCGCCGCGGTCGGTTCACCCCCGCGTCGGCGGGGAGCACCGCTGGCCCGGCTGGGCCGGACTGCAGCCCAGCGGTTCACCCCCGCGTCGGCGGGGAGCACAGGATCGTGTCTCGGATGACCACCGGTCGGTACGGTCCACCCCCGCGTCGGCGGGGAGCACCTCTCATCGCGGCCGGGGCTGTGATCGTTGGCCGGTCCACCCCCGCGTCGGCGGGGAGCACACGATCGCGACGTCCACGCCGATCGCGAAGAACGGTCCACCCCCATGTCGGCGGGGAGCACCGCTCGGCGGCCTTGACCCGCTGCGCCCGGATCGGTCCACCCCCGCGTCGGCGGAGAGCACCTGCGACGTCCTCGGGATGTTCACGCCGGCGGCGGTCCACCCCGCGTCGGCGGGGAGCACGGGCCTCGGCCAGGTCAGGCGCCCCCTGGCAGAGGTTCACCCCCGCGTCGGCGGGGAGCACGCGGTCTACCTCCTGCACGCAGAGCATGTCGCCGGTCCACCCCGCGTCGGCGGGGAGCACGCGATCATCAGGTTCCGCATCGCGGTCAGGTGCGGTCCACCCCCGCGTCGGCGGGGAGCACCCATCCCGTCCTCAGTTCGTTCGGGCGTGCCGCGGTCCACCCCCGCGTCGGCAGGGAGCACGTCCGCAAGGGTCACGAAGGCCCTGGCGGAGGCGGTTCACCCCCGCGTCGGCGGGGAGCACTGCCACAAGGTGGGCCAGATGGCGTTGCACGACGGTCCACCCCCGCGTCGGCGGGGAGCACGCCACCGTCCCCAACGGCGGCCGCTTCATGGTCGGTCCACCCCCGCGTCGGCGGGGAGCACGTGGGACCTGAGCCCAAGGAAGGGGTGGAGGGCGGTTCACCCCCGCGTCGGCGGGGAGCACTCGCCGTAGTTCGTAGGCTTGATGTAGCGGGTCGGTTCACCCCCGCGTCGGCGGGGAGCACTGCTCGGCGCGCTCGTACTACGTGCTGGCCCGCGGTTCACCCCCGCGTCGGCGGGGAGCACAGGGTGCCGAGGCAGGCGGTGGTGATGCCTCCCGGTTCACCCCCGCGTCGGCGGGGAGCACCCGGCGCGGGCTGACGGACGAATGCGACGAGGCGGTTCACCCCCGCGTCGGCGGGGAGCACCCGGCGCGGGCTGACGGACGAATGCGACGAGGCGGTTCACCCCCGCGTCGGCGGGGAGCACGGCCGCCAGACGGCCTCGGTCCTCGGCGCGGGCGGTTCACCCCCGCGTCGGCGGGGAGCACGACTCCGACTGGCCGGATCCCATGCAGGTCTACGGTTCACCCCCGCGTCGGCGGGGAGCAATGCGTGGACACCCCCGCCCGGCCGGCCACGTCCGGTCCACCCCCGCGTCGGCGGGGAGCACTCCTGCGACTCCGTACCGAACTGGACACCGCGCGGTTCACCCCCGCGTCGGCGGGGAGCACTCGGGAAGCCCGGGCAGCCCGTCGTTCCGGTTCGGTTCACCCCCGCGTCGGCGGGGAGCACCGTGCGCCGTGCGCCTTCGCCTCGTTCTGGCGCGGTTCACCCCCGCGTCGGCGGGGAGCACTTCCGCCGGTCTGGGCAGCCGCCGCAGATGGCCGGTTCACCCCCGCGTCGGCGGGGAGCACTTCCGCCGGTCTGGGCAGCCGCCGCAGATGGCCGGTTCACCCCCGCGTCGGCGGGGAGCACCCACCGGAGCGGACCACGCTGGAGGCGGTGCACGGTCCACCCCCGCGTCGGCGGGGAGCACACATCGTCGAGGCTCGGTCCGGCGGGGTGGTCTGGTTCACCCCCGCGTCGGCGGGGAACACACCCGCCAAAGCCACACGTCCGTCGTCGCCAACGGTTCACCCCCGCGTCGGCAGGGAGCACCCGGTCTCGATCGTCTCCACCAGGTCAGGGGACGGTTCACCCCCGCGTCGGCGGGGAGCACCGATCAACACCCGGCACGAGAACCCCCGCTACCGGGCCACCCCCGCGTCGGCGGGGAGCACTCACAGCTCCCCTTCCTACGCGGACCCCCAAACGGTCCACCCCCGCGTCGGCGGGGAGCACGTCCTGTCGTTGACCCATCATAGGTACCTCATCGGTCCACCCCCGCGTCGGCGGGGAGCACCAGACCAGAACGTCAAAAGGCCCGCCGTGGTACGGTCCACCCCCGCGTCGGCGGGGAGCACTGCTGGGCCTGCGCGAGCTGCTCCTGGGCCTGCGGTCCACCCCCGCGTCGGCGGGGAGCACGAGTCGCACCGCGTGGTCTGGCAGATCCAGCTCGGTCCACCCCCGCGTCGGCGGGGAGCACGCCCGCTTTCGGCAGGCGTCAGAGCAAAACGTCGGTCCACCCCCGCGTCGGCGGGGAGCACAGGATGGCCACCGCGTTGACGTTGTCCTTCGGCGGTTCACCCCCGCGTCGGCGGGGAGCACCCGGACCACCCCTACCGGTGCCTGGTCCTCGACGGTGCACCCCCGCGTCGGCGGGGAGCACAGGTACGCGCGGTCGAACTCGCCGGGGTCGAGCGGTCCACCCCCGCGTCGGCGGGGAGCACGCATCACCCGTCGCCGGCGGCGTGATCAACTACGGTCCACCCCCGCGTCGGCGGGGAGCACTTGGCCTGGGTCTGCGCGGTGGCGTCGTAGATCGGTTCACCCCCGCGTCGGCGGGGAGCACATCGGCTGGTTGTTCTCGTCGACCTCGACGGTCGGTTCACCCCCGCGTCGGCGGGGAGCACCAGGCGAACGACCGTACGCCGATGGGGATCGCCGGTCCACCCCCGCGTCGGCGGGGAGCACTTGTCGACGTCGTCGACCATGAACGCCCAGTACGGTCCACCCCCGCGTCGGCGGGGAGCACATCATTGCCGGGATCGTCACCATCACCTCGGCCGGTCCACCCCCGCGTCGGCGGGGAGCACGTGACGTCGAGGAGCTCGTAGGCGATGTGCGTCGGTCCACCCCCGCGTCGGCGGGGAGCACACCAGCCCCGTAGCCGCGATGATCACGGCCACCGGTCCACCCCCGCGTCGGCGGGGAGCACACCGGAGTGGCGAGCTATCTGTACTACCGCGACGGTCCACCCCCGCGTCGGCGGGGAGCACCGGCTGACGCAGCACCCCGAGCAGCCAGTCGACGGTTCACCCCCGCGTCGGCGGGGAGCACGAACGGGTACTCGTACTACACGGGCGCGTGGGCGGTTCACCCCCGCGTCGGCGGGGAGCACTTCGCGATGACCTGAGCGGTCACACCTCAGGCAGGTTCACCCCCGCGTCGGCGGGGAGCACATCTTCATCAGCGACGGCGTCCGGCGCCGCTTCGGTTCACCCCCGCGTCGGCGGGGAGCACTTCCGCCGGTCTGGGCAGCCGCCGCAGATGGCCGGTTCACCCCCGCGTCGGCGGGGAGCACCCACCGGAGCGGACCACGCTGGAGGCGGTGCACGGTCCACCCCCGCGTCGGCAGGGAGCACTGCGAGTTCCGGAGTGGCCACGGTCGCGGTCATCGGTCCACCCCCGCGTCGGCGGGGAGCACACATCGTCGAGGCTCGGTCCGGCGGGGTGGTCTGGTTCACCCCCGCGTCGGCGGGGAACACACCCGCCAAGGCCACACGTCCGTCGTCGCCAACGGTTCACCCCCGCGTCGGCAGGGAGCACATAGACCTCCACAAGATCACCGACCACGAGGTCGGTCCACCCCCGCGTCGGCGGGGAGCACGAGTCGCACCGCGTGGTCTGGCAGATCCAGCTCGGTCCACCCCCGCGTCGGCGGGGAGCACGGCATCCTTGGGGACATTCGGATCATTGCTGATGGTCCACCCCCGCGTCGGCGGGGAGCACTCCTGCTGCGACTCAATGATATCGGCCTCCATCGGTCCACCCCCGCGTCGGCGGGGAGCACGTCACCTGGACGCTCGGCGGGACGAACCCGGTCGGTCCACCCCCGCGTCGGCGGGGAGCACCTGCGGTCCCTGGCTCGGCACATGCACGCCGACGGTCCACCCCCGCGTCGGCGGGGAGCACGTCGTGCTGCTGGTTACCGACTCGTCGGCGGTCGGTCCACCCCCGCGTCGGCGGGGAGCACTCCAGCCAGATCGTCAGGAGGAGGCTGGCGAACGGTCCACCCCCGCGTCGGCGGGGAGCACCAGCGGCGGGTGGCCTGCCAGGCGGTGTGAGTCGGTCCACCCCCGCGTCGGCGGGGAGCACCCGCTACGAGGCCGTCAACGCCCAGCTGCAGGCGGTCCACCCCCGCGTCGGCGGGGAGCACGTGTGTGGTCACCGCACGACCTCCGATGTCGTCGGTCCACCCCCGCGTCGGCGGGGAGCACCTTCTGACCTTCGCCGCTCAGCCGTGGAACCTCGGTCCACCCCCGCGTCGGCGGGGAGCACCGCACGACCCACGCCGTGGTGACTCAGGCCCGGGGTCCACCCCCGCGTCGGCGGGGAGCACGTTCAACGAGGATGGCCCTGTAAGCGCGTCCACGGTCCACCCCCGCGTCGGCGGGGAGCACATAGAAGGAACCGGCGGCGGCGAGGGCTTGGGCGGTCCACCCCCGCGTCGGCGGGGAGCACCGGCATCGTCAGCACCGCCACCCACGCGGCGACGGTCCACCCCCGCGTCGGCGGGGAGCACCCACCCGGCGAGCACGGTCCTGCGGTCGCACCCGGTCCACCCCCGCGTCGGCGGGGAGCACCCCGACCCGAACACCATCATGGAAGCCCTCGCCGGTCCACCCCCGCGTCGGCGGGGAGCACCGGCTCCCGTGGCGCGGCCAATGTCTCCTCCGCGGTCCACCCCCGCGTCGGCGGGGAGCACTTCCTCGACGCGATCGAGGCCGTGCATGTCCGCGGTCCACCCCCGCGTCGGCGGGGAGCACTACGGCATGCCGCTGATCGCGTTCAACCTGTCCGGTCCACCCCCGCGTCGGCGGGGAGCACGGGGTGAGGCCGGTGGTCTCCAGCGCGGCGACCGGTCCACCCCCGCGTCGGCGGGGAGCACAGGGGGTGGGTGTAGTCGTCGACATGGTGGACCGGTCCACCCCCGCGTCGGCGGGGAGCACGGCGAACGGGTGAGTAACACGTGGGCAATCTGCGGTCCACCCCCGCGTCGGCGGGGAGCACCTCCGGCTCGGGCGGGGCGTTGTCCTCGCCGGCGGTCCACCCCCGCGTCGGCGGGGAGCACCCGCCGACGACGGCGGCGATGCCCAGGGCGACCGGTCCACCCCCGCGTCGGCGGGGAGCACCCGGGGAAGTCGCCCTCGATGCGGCCCTGCTCCGGTCCACCCCCGCGTCGGCGGGGAGCACGTCCTCCTGCACGCGGGGATCAACGACGTCGACGGTCCACCCCCGCGTCGGCGGGGAGCACAAGCGCGTCATCGTCAACCTGGCGGACAAAGCCGGTCCACCCCCGCGTCGGCGGGGAGCACACTTCGTGACCTGCGGCGTTCTACGTCGTTTGCAAGTCTTTTACCTGACGAGGCGGCATGAGGCTGGCGTTCATGCCTGAACCATAACCGCTGTTCGTTGAGGCGATGTTGGTGTCGCCGCGTGCCGTGCTCCGTAACGTGGATGCCTGCGTAGGAAGGAGCGCTGTGATGCGGAGGCCGTGGGGCGAGCCGGATCAGTCGTTATGGGGAAAGGCGCGTGGCCTCGATCTGGAGCTGGCGCCGTACCCGTTGGTGCGGCACTTGTTGGATGCTGCGGCTGCGGCTGAGTTCTTGTGGGACGAGTACCTGTCGGAGAACCAACGCCGCCGTATCGCTGCAGGCTGGGGGTTGTCTGAGGATCTGCCGAGAGCCCGGTCGCTGATGGGGCTGTGTGCGGGGCTCCACGACGTTGGGAAGGTGTCGGCCTTTCAGTTCTGCGATCAGCGTGCAGCGGCTCGCTTGAGTGACTTTCTAGTTCGGGATCAGGGGAAGATCGGGTCTGAGCGGGTCGGGCATGACGTGGCGGGGATGCGAGCTGTTCCTGAGGTCCTGACTGTCCTATTTGGGGGCGTGGACAGCCTCACGGAGGCCGAGCTGGAGGTGGTCGATCGGATCGCCGAGGTGGTGGGGGGCCACCACGGCTGTTTCCACCGCCTTGATCCTGTACACACGGGGTCGGCTTACCGGGCTCTGCTGGGTGGGGTGGCGTGGGCTGAGCAGAGAGTCGCGCACGGCGGCGCTGTGTTCGGGTTGCTGGGCGAGCCGAAGCTGCCTGGGTCGTTCTCGGCCCCGGCGGCGGTTTTGGTGACGGGTGTGGTGATTCTGGCGGACTGGCTGGTCAGTCAGGAGGGCTATCTCATCGAGCGCCAGCGGTCGATGGAGCTGGGGCTGGAGGAGCATTTCGCCAGGTCGTGCCGGGATGCGAAGCGTCTGGTGCGGGAGGCGGGTCTGCTGCCTGTGGAGTTGCAGCGCCCGGCTTTCGCGGAGGCTTACGGCATCGCCGATGGCCCGAATGCCCTGCAGCGCTCGGTGGTATCGCTTCTGCCGGAGGTGCTGGCGAGGTCCCGGCAGGGCGCGGAGTGGGGGAGGGGTGCCGGGATTCTTGTCGTGACGGCGGCTCCGGGGGATGGGAAGACGGAGGCTGCGCTGGAAGCGGAGCGAGTGTTGTCTGATTGCTTCGGTACGCGGGGGTTTGCGTTTTTGCTTCCGACTATGGCGACCAGCGATCAGATGCATGCTCGCGTGGCCGGGGTGCTGGCGCGGCAGGGCGGTGTGGGGGCGGGACTGACCTTGACGCACAGCATGGCCTGGCTGAGCGCTGCGTATGCGGGGGATGGGCCGGCAGGGGAGAGCGGTCGTGTGCTGGTTTGTGATGGTGATGAGGAAGGTGAGGGTGGGCTTGCTCGGCATCGGGCGGACATGAGGCCGGTTCAGTGGCTGCGTGGTGCCAAGCGTCCGCTTTTGGCGCAGTTTGCCGTGGGGACGCTTGATCAGGCGTTGATGGGGGTGTTGCCGGTTCGGCACAGCGCTCTGCGGTTGCTGGCGTTGTCGGGGAAGACCTTGATCGTGGACGAGGCGCATGCCTATGACCCGTATATGCAGGTTCTTCTGGGGCGTCTTTTGAATTGGCTGGGCGCGTTCGGGGTGCCGGTGGTGTTGCTGTCGGCGACGTTGCCGGCGTCGGTGAGTGATCGGCTGATCAGGGAGTACCTCACAGGCGCCGGTCATAGGCCGAGGGCGTTGCGGGGTCGGAGTTTTCCTGTGCCGTATCCGGGTTGGCTGTATGTCGATGGGTCGACGGGCGAGTGTGCGCAGATCGATGAGGCGAGTCGTCAGGAGCAGGTTCAGCAGAGGCACATGCTGTTGAAGGTGCAGGTGGAGCCTGTGGATGGTGGGGCGCGGTTGGGGGAGGGGTCGCGGCTTGCGGTGTTGGAGCGGGTGCTCGCGCCGATGCTGGAGGGCGGTGAGGGCTGCGCGCTGGTGGTGTGCAACACGGTGTCGGAGGCGCAGGACACTTTTGTGCACTTAAAGGGTCTTGTGTCGGGGGCGGGTTCCTCGGTGGATTTGCAGTTGCTGCATGCTCGGTTCCCGGGGGACGTGCGGGAGGCGCGGACGCTGGCTGTCACGTCGGGCATGGGCAGGTCGGGGCCGCGGCCGGTCGGCCGCATCGTTGTCGCGACTCAGGTGGTGGAGCAGTCGTTGGATCTTGATGCGGATGTCGTGGTCTCTGATCTGGCGCCGCTGGCGTTGTTGTTGCAGCGGGCGGGGCGGTGCTGGCGGCATGAGGCGTGGTGGAAGGAGCATGGCCGGCCGGGTGGGCGGGAGCGGCCGGGGTGGGTGGTGAAGGAAGGGCCTCGTTTGGTCCTGCTGGATCCGGTGGCGGATGGCGGGCTGGTGCCGCACGCGTGGCGTGGGGTGTATCACGAGGCTCTGCTGGTGGAAACGTCCGCGGTGCTGGCTGAGCGTGGCGGGGTGCCGGTTGCTCTGCCGGAGGATGTCCAGGGTCTGGTCGAACGGGTGCACGGGGACCGGGCGGACCGGTTCGACTGGGCGAACCCGGAGGAGTCCGCGGTGTGGACGGCGTACTTGGGGGAGGAGTCCGCGCAGCGTGCGGCGGGGAATTTTGCGGTGGTGCAGCGGGCGGGGCAGGTCGCCGGGCTGCATGCTCTGCACCGTGAGGGCCGGTGGGAGGAGTGGGAGGCGACGACGCGGCTTGGTGCGGACTCGGTTCGTTTGCTGTGCGTGTATGTGCATCCGGACGGCCGGGAGACCCTAGATGTGCAGGGTCTGGTGCCGTTGCCGGCGGCAGGCCGGGGGGATCGGCCGGCGGTGTCGGATGTGCGGCAGGTGATGGGGCGCACGATCGCGGTCCGGGCTGACTGGTTCCGTGACGCGAAGGGCGTTGATCTCGGGGTTTCGGAGGGCTGGGTCGAGCATCCGATGCTCGGCGACCTCGTGGTACTCCGCCAGCCGGTACGTGACGGTGTCGCCGAGAGGGTGGCGGTCGGTGGCCGCCTGGTCTGGCTTGATTGTGAACTCGGCCTGCGCCGCGAGTGAGCACCGGGGAGGGCGATCACCTGTCCCCCGTTGTAGGGAAGCTGTGTGCTGCAGCGGCTGGTGGGCCGCCGTCTGACGGAACCCCAGGCAGGTGGGGCACGCACTCGACGGTCGGCGCCCCTGTCGCTGTCTTCGGCTGCATGGCGCCCGAGATGGCCTGACCTGCGGATTTCCTCATTCGCGGTATCACTGTCAGTGGTGACTGCTTCACTGTGCGCGGACGAGAGTGAGCCGCTCCGAAGGGTCGGATGGCGGTGTTCTCGTCATGGAACGCGACGGGAAAGGGGGGCCATGACGGACGGGTTCGACCTGCGGGACGAGCGCTGGATTCCGGTACGGCTCGCGGACGGTGTGGCGCTGAGGGTCGGGTTACGGGAGCTGTTTCAGCGGGCGGACGAGATCGCCGACCTCGAGTTGCCGGTGGCGCCGGCGGCGTCCGGGCTGCTGCGGATTCTGGCGGCGATGACGGCGAGGATCGCCGGCTGTGACGGTGTGCGCCTCGGTGACGAGGACCTTGGCGAGGACATCAATGGCTGGCTGCGGTTACGCAACCAGGTGCTGGCCGAGGGGCGTTTCGATCCGATGCGGGTCAACGCTTACCTTGATCAGGAGGTGCCCAAGGGGCATTTCGACTTGTTCGACGCACAGCGGCCGTTCCTGCAGGACCCGCGGTTGCGATCACAGTGCGTGGACGGCCAGGGCCGTCCGAATCCGTCCGGTGTGAACAAGCTGGTGCTGGGGAGGCCGACCGGAGTCAACGGGGCGGTCCTGTTCGGGCATTTCAATGATGGCGCCCCGGTCCCGGTGACGACTGCCGAGGCGGCCTGGCATCTGATCGCCCAGCTGTACTACGGGCCGTCCGGGCAGTGCACGCCACGCAAGATCACCGCCGTCAAGCCCGGCAATGGTGATGCCGGGCCCCTGCGCAAGAGCATCTCCTACCATCCGTGGGCGGACGATCTTTTCACCACCCTCGTTCTCGCTGTTCCGCAACCCGGTGTGTGCGGTGACCCTGCGGAAGACGACGCCTGCCCCTGGGAAGCGGATGAGCTGCCCGACCCCTTGGGGCCGATCCCATCGATGAGCTGGCCGGGGCGGGTGCTGACAGGGCGAGCCCGGCATGCCGCTCTCCTCGAGCCAGCATCGGACGGGCGGTCGGTGACGCAGGCCTATCTCACCTGGTCGACCCATGAGCCGCCACACCTGGCCAGGGATCCCTACATCATCCTCGATACGCCAAGGGCAGGAGGGGCGCCGTTCGCCCGGCCGGCCGACGGATCGAGGGCTCTGTGGCGGGACCTGGACGCATTGCTCCTCAAGGGCGGGGGACAGAGCCGGCGTCCGGCGGCCTTCGAGAACCTGCCCCGCACGCTGCGCACCAAGCTGCGGGTGCGCGCCTACGGCTTTGACCAGGACGGCCAGCAGCGCGACAGTTCCTGGTTCGAGGCGACGACCCCGCCGGTGCTGCAGTGGCGTGAGGACGGTCCTGAGCCGGAGATGGCGCTGCGGGTCGGGCAGTGCCGCGAGTTCGCCGAGCTGGTGGGGGAGCGGTTGCACTTCGCCGCGCGGCTTGCATGGAGGCTGACCACCGATCCCGAGACGGATCCGACGGCGAAGGTGAAACTCGATCCGAAGAAGCCCGGCCCGTGGGCGCATGCGGCGGCCGCCCGCTTCTGGCCGTCCGCTGAAGCGGTCTTCTGGAGTCTGCTGGCCGCCGAGGGGCGGCAGGCCAATACACAGCCACCGTTCATCAACGCCGCCCTCGATGCCCTGGATGGGGCCATCGGTGCCCGCAGCGCCGACCTTCGGGTCGCCCGGGCGCGCGTTCGGGCGCGAGCCGTCCTGCGCGCGCTGCTGAAGCCAGGCCCGGCACGACCGTCGGCGACCACTGTGGGGAGTAGCTCATGACCGCACCGAACACGGCCACCTTGCAAGGGAGCGTTGACCGGCAGCAGCGTGCGCAGGAGTTCGTGCGCCAGGTACTGGAGGTGTGCGCGGGCAGCAAGCGGGCCCAGGCCGACCTGCGCAGCGGTCTGGGTCTGCCGTATGACCGGTGTCAGCGGATGCACCGCCACCTGATGCGCTTGGTGCCGGAACGGAACCGGCATCCCGAGGCGCGCCGGCCCTACTACGTGGTGGCCGCGTTGATCGCCGCGCGTTCACGTGGGGTTCGTGACGAGGACGCGGAGCGGAACTCAGCCGCCCCGACGCAGGGGGATGCCTCCCCGTCGGAGCCGGGCGGGACTGCGCAGTCGTGGTGGCAGCGGCCCAACCTGGGCGCCTCGCTCGCCGAGGCCGTGAACCTGGGAGCACTCGCGGCCGGCTCGGCAGAGTCCGAGCTGCACCTGCTGGCCCGTGTCGGCAGTGAATCCCTGCACTCGCGCCTCCCTGCGCTCGTGGGCCAGGTCAACGGCCGTGGTGTGGTTCTCGACTGGGCGGTGCTCCTGGACGACCTCGCCGGGTGGGACTACAGCCAGGACCGCATCGCGACCCGCTGGCTTGAGTCCTACTTCCGGGTGCGTGACGCCGCCGAGCGCGCAGCCGAGCGCGGGCAGGCGGAGCTTCCGGCCGCCGACGGCCACAGCAACGACAGCAACGACAGCAACGACGCATTTTCCGAGGAGAAGCAGTGACCTCTGTCTACCTGGACCTCAACGCCATCCAGTCGGTGCCGGCGTCCAACCTGAACCGGGATGACCTCGGCTCCCCCAAGAGCGTCCGGTACGGCAACGCGAACCGGATCCGCGTCTCAAGCCAGTCCTGGAAGCGCGTGATGCGCCACGGGGTGGAGCGGGACTTGGGTGAGAAGGCCGCCCGGACGCGTCAGGTGCCCGCCAAGGTAAGGGAAGCCCTCGTGCGCGCCGACTGGCCCGAGGACCTCGCGGAGTTCGCAGGCGCCCAGGTCGCGCTCAGCGCCACCAAGAAGGGCCTGGGTACAGAAGCCGCAGGCCACACCTCTGTCCTGCTGTTCCTTCCCGAAGCGGGCATCGACGACCTCTTCGAAATTTGTACCGACCACCGCGGCGTACTGGAGGCGGGGCTGGGCAAGGGGAAGAAGGCCGGGGCGCTGCTGCCCTCGGACAAGATCGAGGCTGTTCTCAAGAAGCGGACCGCCTCGATCAGCCTGCTGGGCAGGATGCTCGCCGAGCTCCCGGGCGCGAATGTCGACGGTGCCGCCCAGGTCGCCCACGCCTTCACCACGCACGCCAGCGAGCCCCAGAGGGACTACTTCACCGCGGTCGACGACTGGCTGGCTGACGCCGACACCGGCAGCGGTCACCTTGACACTGCGGAGTTCAGCGCGGGTGTCTTCTACCGCTTTGCCTCGGTCAACGTCACGGACCTCGTCAAGAACCTCGAAGGCGACGTCAAAGCGGCCCGCACCGTACTTGCCTCGTTCGGCGACCACTTCCTGATGTCCCTGCCTCAGGCGAAGAAGAACAGCACCGCGCCCCACACCATCCCGGACCTGGCCTATCTCGCCGTTCGCAGCCACCGTCCCCTGTCGCTGGCCGCCGCGTTCGAGACGCCCGTGACGGCAGACAGGGCCGGGGGTTTCTCCCGTCCGTCCCGGGCGGCGCTGGCCGGGTACGCGGGCCAGGTCCACCGGCTCACCAGCCATCGCCACCGCCTCTTCCACGGCCACGCCGGAATCGACACCGACCCCTACGAGAACCTCGGCGGCAGTCACCAGTCCTTCGACGCGCTGCTGTCCGCCGCCGTGGACGCGGCGCTGCCCGAGAGCGGGGACGGCCAGTGACCGGCTTGCTCCTCAGGCTGGCCGGCCCGTTGCAGTCCTGGGGGGAACGCTCGGCCTTCAGCGCTGTGCGCGACACCGCCCCTTTCCCGACCCGCTCAGGTCTGACCGGCATTCTGGCCGCCGCTGAGGGCCTGCCCCGCGGCGCCGCACTCGATGGGTATGCCGATCTGGAGCTGACCGTGCGGGTCGACCGGCCCGGTGTTCTCCTTACCGACTTCCACACCGTCGGGGGCGGCTACCCGGCTCGCTTCACCGCGGCCACCAGTGGCGGCAAGAACAAAGGCGATGCCGTCATCACTCGCCGCCACTACCTCGCCGACGCCGTATTCGTGATCGCCGTCACCGGACCTGACCAGCGGATCAACGAGATCGGAGCCGCCCTCCAACGACCGTACTGGGCGCCCTACCTCGGTCGCCGCTCCTGCGTCCCGGACGAGCCGTTCCTGCTGCGGCATACCGTGGCAGACCCCATCGCCGAGCTCCTGACCGAGATTCCGCTGGCAAGCCCGTACACGGACGAGCGGCTCGGGCGGCCGATGCCGCCGGCAGCACAGAGCGTGCCGATCACGTTCGTCTGGGAGCAGCCGCCCACCGACAGCCGGGATCCCGTGCCTCTCACCAGCCACGACCATCCGGTCAGCTTCGGTGAACATGAGCGTGCCCACACCAAACGCCGCATCTACCGGACGGTGGAATATCTGCCGGCCAGCCTGCTGGACCACGGCGAGCAGACCGTGCACGAACGGTTGATCGACTACGTCACGCATCACACGTCGCGTACGGAGCCCATGGAGAGCACCGCATGACCACCCACAGTGCCGTCCTCGCCAGGATCCGGCTCAACCTCCACCACCGCGCGGTCAACCGGGACCTGCGCGACGCCACCGAGATGCACCGCACCCTGATGAAGCTTGTCCCCGACAGCCTGGGCGACAGCGCGCGCATGCGCAGCGGACTGCTGTACCGGATCGACGTCAGCGAGAACGCCACCACGCTCCTCGTCCAGGCCTCGGCGGCACTGACGGCAGACCGTCTGCCAGACGGATACGGCGAGCTGGAGGTCAAGGATCTCCGTCCCATGTTCGCCGCCCTTCGCCCCGGGCTGGGCGTCCGCTATCGCATCGCCGTCAACCCGGCCAAACGCGCACGCCTGCCGATCGAAGAGAAGAACAAACGGGGCAGCATCGTCCCCCTCAGCGGACCAGACGCCGACCAGTGGTGGACCCGCCGGGCCGCCGAAGCCGGCCTGCAGCTGAAGTCTCTCCTGCCCACCCCGCTTGACCCGGCCCGCCGGCGCAGCGGCCCTCCGCTGCGCCACAGCCTGGTCCGCTATGACGGAACGGCCACCGTGACCGATCCCGCTGCCCTCACCACCGCCCTCCTGTCGGGAATCGGCCGCGGAAAGCCGTACGGCGCCGGCCTCCTCACCCTGGCCCCGGCAACAGCAGCGTGACAACTCCACCCAACGCCGGCCAGGCGCGACGGCGCCTGGCCGCCCCGACACTCGCCATGCTGCCGCGCATCGCAGACTCCTTGTCTTTCCTCTACCTGGACATGGTGCGCGTCGTCCAGGACGACACCGGCGTCTGCGCGCAGATCCGCGTCGACGAGCAGCGGACGGACACCGTCTACATCCCCACGGCAGCCCTGTCCTGCCTCCTGCTCGGACCAGGCGTCTCCATCACCACCCGCGCCATGGCCACTCTGGCCCGCCACGGAACCAGCGTGGTCATGACCGGCGCCGGAGGCGTGCGCACCTACGCGTCCGTCTTGCCCGACTCCCTCTCCACGACGTGGCTCGAACGGCAGGTCCACGCCTACGCCGACACCGAACGCCGTCTAGCCGTGGCCGTGGACATGTACGAAATGCGCTTCGACGACGATGTCCCAGCCGACGTCACCCTCGACGTGCTCCGCGGCATGGAGGGACAACGCATGAAAACGCTGTACCGCCTCCTGGCCCAGCAGCACGGCATCGGCCGCTTCCGCCGCAACTACCACCCCGACCAGTGGCAGGAACAGGACCCGGTCAACCTGGCCCTCTCCGCCGCCAACACCTGCCTCTACGGCATCGTGCACGCGGCACTCATCGCCCTGGGCTGCTCACCCGCGCTCGGATTCGTCCACACCGGCAAGCAGCACGCCTTCGTCTACGACATCGCCGACCTCTACAAAGCCGAGGTGACACTGCCCCTGGCCTTTGCCCTCAACGGCTCGGCCAACCCAGAACAGGACTCCCGCCGCAAGCTCCGTGAGAACCTCCGCCTCGTGCAACTGCTCCCCCGGATCGTCCGCGACGTACAGGCCCTTCTCCATCCCGACACCACGGACACGGAGCAAGCACGCACGGATCGCCGCAGCGTGGACTTGGTGCACCTATGGGATCCCAAAGCAGGGGTCCTGCCCGCAGGTGTCAACTACGCACGAGAGCAGAGTTGATATGCCCTCCATGGTCGTCATCGCCACCACTGCTGTACCTGTCCACCTCCGCGGTGCCCTCAGCCGCTGGACAACGGAGGTAGTCCCTGGGATCTTCGTCGGCAGCATCTCAGCAAGAGTGCGTGACGAGCTATGGGCACAGGTATCGGCTGTCGTTGGGGATGGACAGGCGGTCCTCGTCCACCCGGCACCCACCGAACAGGGCTACGCCCTGCGAACAGCTGGCACCCGCCGACGCATTCCGACAGACTTCGACGGCCTAACCTTGATCAAGATGACAGGAACAACTCAACCCACGCTCGCAAAGAAAGCGCAAAGCGCATAGATGAGCGCAGGTCAGAAAGAGTGCTCCCCGCCGACGCGGGGGTGAACCGACGTACGGTCCAACCTTGGGGTTCGAGGGCAGGTGCTCCCCGCCGACGCGGGGGTGAACCGTTGTACATGGTGGTGAGCACGTGCGTGCCCGAGTGCTCCCCGCCGACGCGGGGGTGAACCGGAACTCGGTATGGGACTGACCGAGTGTGCCGCGTGCTCCCCGCCGACGCGGGGGTGAACCGTTGAGCAGCCGGGCCAGCTCGGCCGCCGACTCGTGCTCCCCGCCGACGCGGGGGTGAACCGGATCTGCGGCGCGTCGGCGTGACCGGCGAACCGTGCTCCCCGCCGACGCGGGGGTGAACCGCGTGCGGACTGGTGGCCGGACGTCTACCACTAGTGCTCCCCGCCGACGCGGGGGTGAACCGCCGGTAGCGGGCACGATTATCTCCGTGGGATTGTGCTCCCCGCCGACGCGGGGGTGAACCGCCGCTCCGGTGGAGGAGCTTGTCCATGAACTTGTGCTCCCCGCCGACGCGGGGGTGAACCGACCGGGGCCCTGCACATGACCGGGTGGGGGCGGTGCTCCCCGCCGACGCGGGGGTGAACCGGATCTGCGGCGCGTCGGCGTGACCGGCGAACCGTGCTCCCCGCCGACGCGGGGGTGAACCGCGTGCGGACTGGTGGCCGGACGTCTACCACTAGTGCTCCCCGCCGACGCGGGGGTGAACCGCCGGTAGCGGGCACGATTATCTCCGTGGGATTGTGCTCCCCGCCGACGCGGGGGTGAACCGCCGCTCCGGTGGAGGAGCTTGTCCATGAACTTGTGCTCCCCGCCGACGCGGGGGTGAACCGACCGGGGCCCTGCACATGACCGGGTGGGGGCGGTGCTCCCCGCCGACGCGGGGGTGAACCGGAGCTGGTCGCCGGCGACTGCTTCCCGGGGGGGTGCTCCCCGCCGACGCGGGGGTGAACCGAGCGACGTGGAGCTGATGGCTCTGGTGCGCGAGTGCTCCCCGCCGACGCGGGGGTGAACCGCTGGTGGGCGTGGTATAGCTCTTGCCGATGGTGTGCTCCCCGCCGACGCGGGGGTGAACCGCTCTCCATGTCGCCGGTGATCGCCAGGTAGCCGTGCTCCCCGCCGACGCGGGGGTGAACCGCTCGCCCTGGGTGACCAGTGGGAGGCCTTCCGGTGCTCCCCGCCGACGCGGGGGTGAACCGGTCATCCAAGGCCTGTCGCCGGGCGGCCGACTGTGCTCCCCGCCGACGCGGGGGTGAACCGCCCCAGCTGTCCTGACTGAACTTGAGCCAGGCGTGCTCCCCGCCGACGCGGGGGTGAACCGCCGTAGCGACCTCGCGCCAGGACATGGACCGCGTGCTCCCCGCCGACGCGGGGGTGAACCGCGCCCCTCGGCTCGAACCCCTAAGCCCGCCGCGTGCTCCCCGCCGACGCGGGGGTGAACCGCCGCGTGCGGCCTTCGCCGCGACGGTGGCGGAGTGCTCCCCGCCGACGCGGGGGTGAACCGAGACAGAGGCCGCCGAGCTCGTCGACCTCGTCGTGCTCCCCGCCGACGCGGGGGTGAACCGCTCTGGTCGGTGGAGGCGGAAGCCGTCGCCGAGTGCTCCCCGCCGACGCGGGGGTGTTCCGCAAAAGTGAAGCAAGTGCTTCAGCACTCGTTCGTGCTCCCCGCCGACGCGGGGATGACCCCGCTACGACGTACATCAGTCCCTCCCGTCAGCGAGGAGCTCTGCACCCCTGGTACTTCGCTCGGTAGATGAACCCTTACGCCGACACATGATTACGAAAGCTCTGGCCAGGGCCCTTTCGGAACCGATCCCGTGTCCCCCGCCGCGCCGCTCTATAGCACCCGCTGAGCTTGGGGCGGCGGATGAAGTCGTGGGCTTGATCCGCTTTGACGGACATCGGAGATCAGGGGCTTGGGCCCCGGAAGGATGATGTTCATCATGGAGAGCATGGGCAAGAAGAAGGCGCGTCCTCGGCGCTCGTTCACGCCGGAGTTCAAGGCCGAGATCGTCGAGCTGTGCCGACGCGGTGACCGCTCGGTCGGTCAGGTCGCCAAGGACTTCGACCTGACCGAGACCGCGGTCCGCGACTGGGTCCGCCAGGCCCAGGTCGACGCCGGTGAACGTGACGGTCTGACCAGCGGCGAACGCGAGGAACTGGCGGCTCTGCGGCGGGAGAACCGCCGCTTGCGCGAGGACGTCGACATCCTCAAGCGTGCGACGGCTTTCTTCGCGACGGAGACCCGGTGAACGTGGACCCGTTCATCGAGGCGGAGAAAACCGCAGGTCACAACGTCAAACGGACGTGTGAACTCCTCAAGGTCTCCCGGACCGCCTACTACACCCGCCGCAACGGCACCCCGGGTTCCCGTTCGGTGCGGGACGCCGAGCTGACCGAGTACATCACCGCTGTTCACGAGCGGTCCCGCGGGACCTATGGCGCCCCGCGCGTCCACGCCGTCCTCAAGCGCGAAGGAGCCGGCTGCGGGCGGCGCCGGGTCGCACGTCTGATGCGGCAGGCCGGCCTGGCCGGCCGGCACCGCAGGCGCCGCCACCGCACTACCGTTCCTGACCCGCACGCGGTGACCCGACCTGACCTGGTCCTTCGCAATTTTCAACCCGACCCCGCCGCCATCGACACCCGCTGGTGCGGCGACATCACCTACATCGCCACCGACGAGGGCTGGCTCTACCTTGCCACCGTCATCGACATCGCCTCCCGCCGTGTCGTCGGCTGGGCCACGGCCGACCACCTGCGGACCGAACTCGTCGCCGATGCCCTCACGGCCGCCTGCCGAACCCGCCGTCCGGCCGGCCCGGTGATCTTCCATTCCGACCGCGGCTGCCAATACACCAGCAGTGAACTCGCCAGCCTGGCAACGGATTTCGGCATCAGGCTGTCGGTCGGGCGCACTGGTCAGTGCTGGGACAACGCCCTCGCCGAATCGTTCTTCTCCACCCTCAAGAACGAGCTCGGCGACACCCACCCCTGGCCTACCCGGGCCGCCGCCCACACCGCGATATTTGAGTGGATCGAGAGCTGGTACAACTTGCACCGGCTCCACAGCAGCCTCGGCTACCGCAGTCCCGCAGAATACGAGACCGCCTTGGCGGCCTGACCAACACACCAAAGGTGTCCGTCAAAGCGGAGCAAGCTCAGTCACCGACCTCGCCGCTCTGAAGGACAAGCTGCGCTCCTGGGCTGCGGGACCGGTGGGTGCGGACTCCGATTGGATCACCGGCTTCGGGTACGACGACGCGATGCTCGCCGAGCGCCGGCACCCCACCCGCGACGACCTCGACGAGGTGTCCACGGACCGCCCGGTGCTCGCCATCCACCAGTCCTTCCACCTCGGCGCGGTGAACAGCATCGGCCTGAAGCGGCTCGGCTACTCGGCCGCCACACCCGACCCCGAGGGCGGGGTGATCCGGCGGCGCGAACTCGCCGTCCCGCCCTCGTACGGCGAGCCCGACGGCGTGCTGGAGGAGAAGGCGTTCACCCCGGCCTCGGACCTGGCGCTCGTGGGGCTCCCGGAACGGGAGCTGCTGATGCTGTTCGCGACGGGCGCGGCCAAGGCGGCGAGCTTCGGCTTCACCACCGTGCAGGAGGGCGGCACCACCCTCGCCAACCTCAAGGCGCTGCGGGACACGGCCGCCGCCGTGCCGCTCCCGGTCGACGTGGTCGCGTACGTGAAGGCCGATGAGGCAACCGCGTCCACGCTCGACGACCCGATCGGGGTGAGTGACGAGTACGTGGACGGCGTCCGCGCGGCCGGCGTGAAGCTGGTCCTGGACGGCTCGCCGCAGGGGCGCACCGCGTGGCTCACCGAGCCGTACCTGACGCCGCCGCCCGGACAGCCCGAGGACTACTGCGGGTACCCGGCAGTGCCGGACGACGCGGTGGTGGCCAAGCAGATCGCTACGGCGGTCGAGCGGGACTGGCAGGTCCTGGCGCACGTCAACGGCGACGCGGCGATCGACCAGTTCCTCAAGGCGGTCGAGGCCGCCGGGCCGGGCCGGCGGCCGACCGTGGCGATCCACGCGCAGACCGCCCGCAAGGACCAGGTCGACGTGTTCGCTCGGCTGGGAATCCTGCCGTCCTTCTTCTCGATGCACACCTACTACTGGGGCGACTGGTACCGCGAGACCGTCCTCGGCGAGAAGCGGGCGGAGAGCATCTCCCCCGCCCGCTGGGCACTCGACAAGGGCCTGCGCTACACCTCGCACCACGATGCCCCGGTGGCGCTGCCGAACTCGATCGCCGTGCTGTCCAGCCAGGTGACCCGCCGCACCCGCAGCGGCCACGTCCTCGGCCCCGACCAGCAGGTCTCCGCCCTGGACGCGGTTCGCGCGATCACCATCAACGCCGCCCACCAGTACGGCGAGCAGGACCGCAAGGGCAGTATCGAGGTCGGCAAGCTCGCGGACCTGGTCATCCTCAGCGCGAACCCGTTGACGGTCGACCCCGAACAGATCCGCGACATCAAGGTGATCGAGACCATCAAGGCCGGCACCACCGTCCACCCGCCCGCACCCACCGACCAGGCTTCCGGAACCCCCTCGACCGCACCCACCCCGCAGTGGGGCTGCTCCTGCTGAACCGGCTCGCCCCTGCCCCACCACGCCCGGCGGCTGCGTCCGCCGGGCGTCCAGACGTCGCTGCAGCCAGCCGCTGCCAGTCACACTCCCTGACCTCGTCAGCCTTCGCCTCATCAGGTGTGCGGTCGGTGGAACGCTGGCGTCGCGCCTGGCGTGAGGGCGGCATGGCGGCCTTGCGCTCGACGGGTCCGGCGAACTCCCCGACCGTCACCGATGCCCAGTTCGCCGTACTCGAGGCGGAATTAGGCAGGGGGCCGACGGCGCACGGCTTCGAGGATGAACGCTGGACCCTGGTCTGGGTCCAGACGGTGATCCGCCGCCGGCTGCGGGTGAGCCTGCCGGTGAAGTTCCCCCTCTGCGCTGGACAGCCTGATACTGGGACGGACAGTCCCGGAGGAAGCAGTCCCTGGCAGTGAGCAAGAAGAGCAATACGAGCAAGCGGTATACGGCCGAGTTCAAGCGCGACGCGGTGGCCCTGGTGCACTCGTCGGACAAGACGGTCACCGAGGTCGCCCGGGAGATCGGTGTGAGCCCCGAGGGGCTGCGGAACTGGGTCAACCAGGACAAGACCGACCGCGGTCAGGGGCCGGTGGGCGCGCTGACCACGGCCGAGCGCGAGGAGCTGGCGCGCCTGCGCCGCAAGGTCCGCGAGATGGTCCCCGCAGCGTAACCACCCACTGTCCACGATCAGGGTGGAACTTCAGCCTGGCCCAGGAGCAGATGCTGGACAGCCGCCCCGTACGTGGGGTGCGCGACGAGCTCCGCCCACCGCTCGGAGCACGGGCCAGCATCGACCAGGCGCTGCGGCCGCCCAGCTCCAGCGACCAGTCCTTCGAGAGGCTGGTGATCGCGGGCCCGTCGGTTATCAGCGGGGCGTGAGCCCCTCGATTCTCCCGCGCGGCCGATCCATTCCAGGGTGATCAGGGAGTTCTGGGTGCGTTCGGGGATGGTGGAGTCCTCGGCCCGCCAGGAAGCCAAGGGTCTTGTCTGTGGGGAAGTTCGCCGAGTGCCGGCGAAGGCGCCGGGTGGCCGCGTCGCGGCCGGTGACCTCCTCGGCGATCAACAGTCGCAGGACCTCGGCGGGGTCCCACCGCTGAGCGCGGGCGGTCGCCAGGACGTCGGGTGCGGCCTTGCGCATGCAGGGCAGACGCATCCGGCGCATCAGCTTGTCGAGCTCCTCGGGCAGGGCCGAGGCCTGGGGAAACGTCACGGTCGGAAATTCCTGCGCGGGTCGCGGTGGGCGCCGATAGGCTCGGCGGATGATCAATATGGCGGTGCGTGGTGACAGCGGGAACTTCGTGGCTCGCGCCGAGGCCGGTGTGCAGTGGACGGCCAGCTTCGCGGATCTGGACCCGGCGGAGTTCCCGATGCTCCGGTCCCTGGATCCGTATGGGGATGCGGTCTTCAACCAGCGGCAGGTGCCGCTGCTGCTTGCGGAACTCGACCGGCTTCCTGCCGACTTGGGCGATGACTGGGTCGTGCAGGCTCGCGAGCTGTGCCAGGTCGTGGAGCGCGGGCTGCATCTGTATCTGTGGTTCATCGGCGACTGACTGCGGTCAGCCGCCTCTTGGCTCCCGAGCCGCCGTCTGCCGGCCCAGGGCCTGCCAGGCGATGGTGCCGTTCTGGACGGAGTGGGTCTCGTCCGCGCGGATGACCTGGCCGACGGGCTTGCTGGCCGCGATGTGCTCCAGGATGGAGACCAGGTCGTCCTCGGCGAAGCGCCCGGCCGCGGCCGCGAGCCTGAGGGCCTGGTCGACCCGGTCGCTGCCCTGGACCGCGGCGAGCTCGACGGCATGGGCCATCTTGGCGCGGATGCGGGACGCCCGGCGGGTCCGGCCTCCTTCAGCCAGCGTCCGGCTCCCGGTCCGATGCCCACGAACGCGATCTCCGCCTCTGAGCGAGGCTGCAGCCTGGGCTGGTGAACACTGCGGCCGTCGGGGTAGTCGGGGTAGTGCGCGTCGAGGATTCGCGGGACTCCGGGTGTGGGCAGCTGGTGACGCCATATCTTTGACAGGTCACCGGATTTGGTGCGGGCCGTGATCGACAGCTCGTCGCCGACGACCCGGCACCAGACCCTGGCGCCGGTGTGGCCGGGCGGGGTCGAGTAGCGCACGGAGTTGAAGCTGATGGTGCGGTCCGAGCCGACCACCCGCTCCGGCCAGCGCTCCGACGCCGACTGACCACCTCCTGGGCTCGATGCCCGACCTCTTCACGGCCCCGGACCAGCGCTCCGGTCCTTGGCCGCCGTGCGTACGCGTCCGCGTGCGCGGCGAGTCCGTCCTGCGCCAGGCCGGATGAGCGCTTTCGCAGGCCGGGGCTTCCCCTACGCTCCCCAGCCGTTCTGCCTCCCGCTCTCGTCGGCCTGGTCGTCGCCGTCGGTGGCCTGGTCGGGAGTGACGCGGTCGTCGAGAGTAATGGTGACGCGCTCGCCCTCGCCGAGGCTGAGGCGGGTCAGGCGCTGGTTGATCCGGTCGTAGACCGTCGCGGCGAGTTCGTGGTCGCCGCTGTTGTCGGACGGAGCGCTGGTGATGGCGTGCAGGCTGATCAGCAAGGCGATCAGGGAGCGGCCGGACAGCGGGGCGAAGATGCCTTCGCCGGGTTCCTCGGTGACGCGGGGCGGGACGCGGAAGTGGGGGTGGCCGGCGGTACGGGCTGTGATGAACTCCCAGGTGTCGCGGTGGCAGTACAGGTCGGCGGAGGAGATCCGGGCTGCGGACCGCAGCAGGGCGGTGTGCTCCTTGGCCACCGGTACCGGCTCGGAGGTTTCGACGGTGCCGGCCTGGAGTTGGTCGACGACCATGCGCAGTTCGGCAAGTTCCTGCGTCAGGGCGGTGAAGCCGGCGCGGGCCTCCTCCAGTGCGGTGACGAGTTCTTCCCTGACCTGGTGGGCGGCCTCGCGGACCGTCTCGCGCAGCTGCTCGGCGACGGCGCCGTCCCGCTGCTTGTCGGTAGTGAGCTGCTCGACGAGGGGAGCGAGCTCCTGGGCGAAGACCTCGCGCACGGCTTGGCGCAGGGACTCCTGCGACCGCGTCGGCTCCGCCGTTTCCGGCGCGGTCTCGGTTGCCGGGTCCTCCCCGGCCGGGCCGTCGCCCAGCTCCTGCGCCCCGGCGGCGGGGACGGTCTGCGACCCGGGTTCCTGCCCATCGCCGGTCCCCGGCCCGGACGTGGGCGCAGGTACGGAGTAGGAGCCGAGGGTGGGGTCTTCGTGGTCGGAGCGGCGTTGGGCGGGGATCGCCGGCTGAAGGGGCGTGATCGGCCCGTCGGGGCCGGTGAGGGCGGCGGGAGCACCGGGTGCGGCGGGAGGAGTCGGGGTGAGGGCGTTGAGGTGGTTGAGGGTGGTGCGCAGCTCGGTCAGCTCGGCGCGCAGCAGGCTGGTGACCTCGTCGGTCTTGCTGGTGAAGAGGTCGCCGGAGGCGGGCTTGAGGGTCCTGTTGACCTCTTTGCGCAGCTGGTTGACCTCGTCGAAGACTCGGGTGAGGTCGTCGTCGTCCAGTGTGAGACGGCCGCAGTCGCAGAACCCCATGCGCTGGGCCAGAGCGAGGGAGACCTCCTCGGGGAGTCGGTCTGCGATCGCGTCGACGGCCACGAAACCGAAGTCGAGTGCGACCTGGTAGGCGTGATGGCACACGGTCGGGTCGGCAGCGAACTCGCCGGTCAGCGGTGCGTGGGGGTGGACGACAGGCGGCCGCGGCGCGCGGCGGCGAGGGCGTGAGGACGGCATACCGCGTTCAACAGAGCCGACGTGCTGGCGGACACCGTTGCTTCGCCCACCGCGCGTATCGCGCCTTCTCATTGAGCAGCCGGGACGGGCCCGGCTCCGGGCCCTGGAGAGGGAGTGCCGTCGTGCCCGAAGGACTGGCCGCCGTTTCCATTGGAAACGGCGGCGGTGTGCAGCAGCCCTCCTAAAGGTGGGGGAGCTGCCCGCGTACGGGGCCGGCGAGCTCGGCGTAGAAGTCGGTGCGGTCCTGAGCCTGGAGGTTCTGGGCGGCGACGGTCAGCAGTCCGGTGCGTGCCTCGGGCCGGTCCAGGACGGGGTCCAGCTCGGTGCGGATGCGGGCGGCCGTGGCGGGGGCCAGCAGCGCGTACACGTAGAGGGTGGCGGCGTCGTATCCGTAGGGGGCGCGGCCCCAGCCTTCCCAGTCCAGGATGTGCGGGCCGCGGGTGACGTTGCCGTAGTGGAGGTCTCCGTGGGTGGTGGTCCAGGTGACGTCCTCGACCTGGTGGCCGGTGAACTCGGGGATGACGCGGCGTAGGTACTCCTCGCGTACGGCCTCGCGGTCCGTCGGCGGCGGGACGTCGGCGAGGGCGTCTAGGGCCTGTGTGATGTCGTGATCATTCGGTGGTCTTGAGTAGGTCGTCGATCCAGATCATTGAGGCGCGGAGGTGGAGGCCGGCGAGGTAGCTGTCCGGGGTTTTGTCGTAGCGGGTGGCGATGCCTCGCCAGGCCTTCAGCTTGTTGATCAGGCGTTCGACGGTGTTCCGTTCCTTGTAGGGATCGGCGTCGTGGCCGACGGGCCGGCCGCCTCGTGAGCCCTTCTTCTTCCGGTTGGCGGCCTGGTCCTTCTTCTCTGGGATGACCGCTTTGATGTTGCGTTTACGCAGGTAGGAGCGGTTGCCGCGGGATGAGTAGGCCTTGTCGTCGGCGACTGCGCCGGGCTTGGTGCGGGGGCGGCCGACGGGCAGGCGGACCCGCACCTTCTGGAGTACGGGGATGAACTGCGGGCTGTCTCCGGCCTGGCCGGTGGTCAGGACCAGCGCGAGGGGACGGCATCTGCGGTCCGCGGCAAGGTGAATCTTGCTGGTGAGGCCGCCCCGGGACCGGCCGAGCAGGGCTGCCTTCAGGCGGAGCTTGTGTCGGCGCCGGATGCGCTGGCGCTCGGCCTGTCCGTTCTGTTCCTCCGGGCCGCCCCCTTTTGTCGGGCTGTTTCCTGCTCCTGCGCGGCTTCTTCCAGGGTCGACATGAGGTGCTTGCTGATGCGGAGCCCTGCGGCGTCGTGGTGGGCGCGGACCGTGGTGGAGTCCACGCTGACCAGCGACAAGTCCGTTCTGCCCACCCGGGCACCTTCGGCGATCAAGCCTTCCAGCAGGGCGGTGAACACGCCGGCGTCCCGCCAGACGCGGAAGCGTCCGTAGACGGTGGCCCAGGGACCGAACTCGGCAGGCATTTCCCGCCACTGACCACTCGAGCGGAACCGCCAGATCACCCCCTCGAACTGTTCCCGCAACCGCTCCGGATACGGGCCGTACCTACCGATCGGCAGATACGGCTCGATGAACTTCCATTGGGCATGAGTGAGTTGCCTGCGCGTCACGACCACAGTCCTACCGCGTCCCACCCCGCGAAGAGGGCGGAACCCCGCAACTGATCACGACATCACACAGGCCCTAGGCGCGGGGCACAGCGTCGAAGATCACGGTCATGTCGGCCGTGTAGAGCCCGTTTTGGGTGTCGAGCGGGCGTCCGGGCGTGATCGTCATGTCGGCTTGGGTGCCGGGAGTGGAAGTCGCGTCGTCCACGACCTCTTGAGGGAGTGCGGTCAGCGTCACGCCATCGAACTCGGTGGTCAACTCGACAGAGGGACCGTCGGCTGCCTGCGCGGCTCCGGTGACGGACAGAGCGGCCGCCGCCAGTGCAAGGGCACAAAGGGTGTGTGTGGGTGTCTTCATGGCCTGGTTAACGATCTCCATGTTCTCGCGTCACTAAGCCCGGTCCTACCTATGGGAGACGGCGGCCGCGTCCTTGGATAGCAGCTCAGTGGCGAGGCCGCGACCTGTTACACGGTGAGGCCGGAGCGCTCAGCCAGGTCGCCGAGGGGTTCCCGGTCGACGAATCGCGTCCTCGTGGAGTGCCGATTCTCCGGTGAACGGGGGCGCCCGCCCGGGTGACGCACCGGCCGGTTCCCTCCCGGGCGGGCAGTCGGTCCGGCTACAACCCGGACCGTGATCACAAAACTGCTGCGGCGCGGTCTGCCCGCGCTCGCCCTCGCCGCCCTGCCCTGCTCGCCACCGCCGCACCGGCCACCGCCGACGGACCAGCCACAGCCGTCACTCTGCCCGCCCCGCTGAACACCACCACCCTCTTCGACGGCATCGACCGCATCCCCGCAGCCGCCGAGTCCCGCGACGGATACGTCCGCACCGCCTTCAAGCACTGGAACGCTGGCGCGATCCCGGACGACGGCTGCAACACCCGCGCCGAGACCCTTCTCCAGGAGGCCGTCGACTACCCGGAGATCGCCCCGGGTTGCAAGCTGACCGGCGGTCGTTGGTTCTCCCTCTACGACGACACCTGGGTCACCGCCGCCACCGGCCTCGATGTGGACCACCTCGTACCGCTCGCCGAGAGCTGGGACTCCGGGGCCTCAACCTGGACCGCGAAGCGCCGCGAGGCTTACGCCAACGACCTGGCCAGCCCCACCTCGCTGATCGCGGTCACCGCGAAGTCCAACAGGGCCAAGGCGGACAAGGACCCGGCCGAGTGGTTGCCCCCGGCCGTCGGCTACCACTCACCTACGTCACCGGCTGGGTCGAGACGAAGCTGCGCTGGTCGCTGACCGCCGACGACCGCGAGCGTGAAGCGCTCCTCGGCCTTGCTGAGGATTGCCCAGGCGCCACCGTCTCCTACGAGACCGTCCCCTTCGACACCTTGAAGTAGACGCTGCCAACCGCGCAGAACCGACGGGCGGCCGGGGGTCAGGCCTGGGGCAGGGCTTTGACCAGGTCGTCCCGGGTCATCTGGGAGCGGCCGGGCAGGTTGGCTGCTGCGGCCTTCTTGTAGAGGTCGGCCTTCGACAAGCCGCTCAGGTCCTTCTTCGGAGTGGAGCGAATTGGCGCTGCTCAGGGCCTGGCGGACGGTCGGCTTGGGGCCGACTCGTCTGTACGCCGGCCGGGAGTGGAGGGTTCCAGCTCGACGGTGGTTTCCGGGGGTTGCCGGAGCGTGTTGTGGACGGTGCAGTGCGAGGCGACGGCGAGGAGGCCGGCGCGTCGCTCCTCGGGCAGCTCGGGAGGCGGGGTGACCACGACGTGTACCGCGGCCACGCGGGCGGGTGGGTCGGCGGCCATCGCGAACTCCGTCCGCACGCTCAGGCCCGTCCGGGGCAGGCCGTGGCGCAGCAGGTAGCGCCCCGCGTAGAAGGCGACGCACGTGGCCAGGGAGGCGGCGCACAGTTCGGTCGGCGTGGGTGCGGTGTCCGTCCCGCCCGCATCGAGGGGCTGGTCCACGCGGAGCTGGTGTCCGCGCACGTCGATCGCGTACACGTCGCCCTCGACATGGGTGACGTCGAGCCGTTGCAGGTCCTTTGACGACTGTGCCGGTGTGGTGTCCGTCATGGCAGGGTCTCCGGGTTCCGGTGGGTACTGCCATTCTGATCTCGCCGACGGTCCTCAAGCATGGGCCTTTCGGGTCCTGGCGGGGACCTTTCGGCCCCCGAGGGTCGACTCAGCCGGCTCGGAGCGCTCCGGTCGGCCTCGCGGGCACCGTTTGGGATCGGCCGGATCGACTCGTCGTCCGGCGCTCGGCTGCTGCGGGGTTGGCCTCTTCCCGCCCCGGTGGCCTGTGTGAGGCGGTCATCCGGTGTTTTCGAGGGTGCTGAGGGCGGCGTCGAGGCGGCGGGTGGCCTCCTCGGCGACGGGCTGGAGTGCGGGCAGGCCGGTGAGGGTGACCATGACGCCGGGGTCCAGGGCCTGGACGGCGGTGCGGGCGCCGTCGGTGCGGGCCACGACGTTGCAGGGCAGGAGGAGGCCGATGGCGCGGTCGGCGTCCAGGGCCTGGCGGGCGAGCGGCGGGTTGCAGGCGCCGAGGATCAGGTAGTCCTCCATGTCGTGGCCGAGCTTGGCCTTCAGGGTGGCGGTGACATCGATCTCGGTGAGGATGCCGAAACCCTGTGCGGCAAGGGCCTCGCGGACCGCGGCCACGGTCGTGGGGAAGTCTGCATCGAGGTGGACGGTCCGGTCGTAGCGCATGGCGTCATCCCTGTCCGGGGGTGCGTGACCGGGCGGCGGGTGGCCGCCCGGTGCGAGCGGGTTCGCTGCACTGCCCAAAATACCCCCCGGGGTACCCATGCTAGGCTCGAAAATATACCCCCGGGGGTAATCGTTCAGCCGAAAGGAGCATCGTGTTCTTCATCGACACCATCGAGACCGAGGGCCTCGGAAACCGCAGCTACCTGGCAGGCGGCGCGCACACCGCGGTGGTGGTGGACCCGCCCCGAGACATCGACCGAGTCCTGGCAGCGGCCGCCGCGAGGGGGGTACGGATATCGCACGTGGTGGAGACCCACGTCCACAACGACTACGTCACCGGCGGCCTGGACCTGGCCCGCTTGACCGGCGCCGCCTATCTGGTGCCCGCCGCCGCCCGCGTTGCCTTCACCCGCACACCGGTCGCCGACGGCGACACGGTGAGCGTGGACGAGGGCATCACGCTGCGGGCGATGGCCACCCCCGGCCACACCCCGCACCACACCTCCTACGTCCTGGAAGAGCAGGGGGCGGCGGCGGCAGTGTTCACCGGCGGGTCGCTGCTGATCGGCTCGGTGGGCCGCCCCGACCTGGTCGAACCACGGCTGACCGAACAACTGGCCCGCGCCCAGCACGCCTCCGCACACCGCCTGGCCGCCGAGCTCCCCGACGAGACCCCCGTGCTGCCCACCCACGGCTTCGGCAGCTTCTGCTCCTCCTCCCAGTCCGAGGGCGACACCACCACCATCGGCAAGGAGAAGGTCGGCAACGACGCCCTGGTCAAGGACGTCGACTCCTTCGTCGCCGCCCTGCTGGCCGGCCTGGAGGACGTGCCCGCCTACTACGCCCACATGGGCCCGGCCAACGCCGCCGGCCCCACCCCGGTGGACCTGACCGCGCCCCCGCTGGCCGACGCCGCCGACATCGCCGAGCGCCTGGCCGCCGGGGAGTGGGTGGTCGACCTGCGCAACCGGATCGCGTTCGCCGACGGACACGTCGCCGGCTCGTTCAACTTCGAGGCGGACGGCAAGATCGCCACCTACCTCGCCTGGATGATTCCCTGGGGCAAGCCCATCACGCTGCTCGCGGAGTCACCCTCCCAGCTCGCCGCGGCCCAGCGCGAACTAGTCCGCGTCGGCATCGACCGCCCGGCCGCGGCCGCCACCGGCACCCCCCGCGACTGGATACCCGACGGCCACGCCCCGCGCTCCTTCCCCCGCGCCACTTTCGCCGACCTCGCCGCCCAGGACCCCGGCCCGGACGTGATCCTCGACGTGCGCCGGAACTCCGAACGCGCCACGGGCTGGATCGAAGGCTCCGTACACATCCCGATCCACCACCTCCACCGCCGCCTGGCCGACGTACCGGCCGGAACGGTGTGGGTGCACTGCGCGGGCGGAATGCGCGCGGGCATCGCAGCCTCCCTGCTCGACGCCGCGGGCCGCGACGTCGTCGCAGTCGACGACTCCCTCGACGCGGCGGCCGACGCCGGCCTGCCCCTGGCCACCGGCACCGGCACCGGCACCGGCACCGGCAGCTGAACTGCTGCCCGTCTGCCCGTCTGCCCCCTGCCACCAGAGAATTGGAAGGAAGACGTATGTTCCTCTTCCGTCGCGGCACCGACCGCGTCACCCCCGCCCAGGCCCTCCAGACCACCATCGACGGCGACGCTGTCCTCCTCGATGTACGCGAGCAGGTCGAGTGGAACGCGGGACACGCCCCCGGCGCCGTCCACGTTCCGCTCTCCAGGCTGGTCACCGGCGCCGCCCTGCCCTCCGTCGCCGAAGGCCGGCCGCTGGTGGTGATCTGCCGCTCCGGGCACCGCTCCCAGCAGGCCGCCAAACTCCTGGCCGGGCGCGGAGCCGAGGCCGTCGACGTCAAGGGCGGCATGAACGCCTGGGCGGCAGCCGGCCTGCCGGTCGTCGACGAACGCGGAAGCAGCGGCCGGATAGCGTGAGCACGCTCATACTCGCCCTCGCCGCCGGGGCCGTCATCGGCCTGGCCCTCGGGGCGCTCGGCGGTGGCGGCAGCGTCCTGGCGGTCCCCGCCCTGATCTACCTGCTCGGCTTCACACCGGCCGCCGCCACCACCGCCTCACTGATCATCGTCACCGCCACCTCCGCGACCGCCCTCTACACCCACGCCACCTCCGGCAACGTCCGCTGGAAGACCGGCATCCTGTTCGCGGCCGCCGGGATCGTACCGGCGATCGCCGCAGCCACCCTCGCCACCCGCCTGCCCGAAGCGGTGCTGACCGCAGCGTTCGCCGCCATAGCCGCCCTCGCCGCCCTCAGAATGCTCAAGCCACCCCATCCCGAACAGCAGCCCAGGCCCGTCAGACCGGCGCGGGCCGCAGGAGCGGGCGCCGGGCTCGGCGCGGTCACCGGGTTTCTCGGCGTCGGCGGCGGCTTCCTCGCCGTCCCCTCACTCGTAGGCGTCCTCGGACTGCGCATGCGCGCCGCGGTCGGCACCAGCCTGCTGGTCATCACCGTCAACTCCCTCGCCGCGCTCGCCGCCCGCGCCGGCACCAGCACCCCCCTGGACTGGACGGTCATCGCCCCCTTCACCGGCGCCGCGATCCTCGGCGCCTGGGACGGCAAACGCCTCGCCTCCAAAATCTCCGGCCCCACCCTCCAACGAATCTTCGCAATCGTGCTCCTGACCGTCGCCGCCCTCATGCTCACCGACGCCCTCCACTGACCCTCCCGCGACCCTCGACGGAGCCCCGCCACCACACCCCCACCAATACCTCCCGGGGTAACGTAATGCCTGTAATCGGGCATCACTGATAACTAGGAAGGATCGCTCATCATGACCGCGCCCCGCACCCTCGACACCGAACAGGCCCGCACTCACCTGCACGAGCTGATCGTCTTGGACGTCCGCACCCCCGGCGAATACGCCTCCGGCCACCTCCCCGGCGCCCACAACATTCCCCTCGACCACCTCGACCGGGCCCTGCCCGACATCCACCACGCCTCCCGGCGCGGCGACATCCTCGTCGTCTGCGCCTCCGGCGCACGCTCCGAGAACGCTTGCCACACCCTCGCCGCCCACGGCATCACCACCGCCACCCTCACCGGCGGCACAACAGCCTGGGCAGCGGACGGCCACACCCTCCACCACCCCGACAGCGCCCGACGCACCGCCTGGAACATGGAACGCCAAGTCCGACTCACCGCCGGCGCCGTCGTCCTGACCGGCCTCGCTCTCGGCCGCTTGCGCCCCGCCTTCCGCCTCGCCTCCGCTGGCATCGCCGGCGGCCTGGTCTACGCCGCCCTCACCAACACCTGCGGCATGGCCTCCCTCCTCGCCAAACTTCCCCACAACCGCCCCCGCCAGGGCGACCTGGAAGCCACCCTCGCCGCCCTCCGCAACCACTGACCCCGTCGACCCAGATACCCCCTGGGGTACCATGGGGTAAGAACAGACAAGGCCAGGAGGCACCCGGTGAAAGTCGACGACGACTCAGTCAGCGCAGTCCTCAACCGCCTGCGCCGCGCCCAAGGCCAACTCACCGGCGTCATCGCCATGATCGAAGCCGGCCGCGACTGCAAAGACGTCGTCACACAGCTCGCCGCCGTCTCCAAAGCCCTGGACCGCGCCGGCTTCAAAATCGTCGCCAGCGGCATGCGCCAGTGCATGACCAACACCGATGCGAACCAGGCCCCCATGACCGAGGAAGAACTCGAAAAGCTCTTCCTCGCCCTCGCCTGACGCACCACCCCGAACGGCCCGGCCGCCACCGCGAACCGGGCCGTCCGCATACCCGCACCGGCCATGGCGCAGCGTCGCGTCCCGCCCGTGAGCCCCCGACGCGAGACCCGCCGGCCAGACTCGATACCGTGCGCACGGTGACCAAGAAAGCGAAGACGCATGCAGAAGACAGTGATGACCGTGGGTTGTCGGCCTGGGCGTTCGCCGCACTGATGCTGGGCGCCTTCGCCATCGTGGCGGCATGCGCACTTCTGGGCGGCTGGGCCGGGCTGACCGGCATCGTGATCACTGCGGTCATCCTCATCGGTTTCGCCGCCACCCGCATGTAGAGCGCACGAGCGCCGGGCTCTGTCACGCCCCGCCTGCACCGTCCCGTACGAGCAAGTCACTCGACCGCGACGTCCTCACGCCAGCGGGGCCACTGTGAGGGGTCGCGGCTCAGGGTGTCGGCGCGGTCGGCTGCCAGGCGTGCGCGGGCGGTGGCGAAGGCGGACGGGTCGTGCCGGTCGCGATCTGTCTCGGTCATGTTCGGGACAGCGCCTTCACCAGGTCGTCGCGGGTCATGTTCGAGCGGCCGGGGACGTTGGCAGCAGCCGCTCTCTTGTAGAGGTCTGCCTTCGACACGTCGGTCAGGTCCTCCTGCGGGGCGGAGCGGATCCGCTTCTTCGCCGTCGGCTTCTTCCCGACCGCGGTCTTCCCGGAGACCGTGGCCTTCCCGCCTGTGGTCTTCGGGCTTCCGGCGCGCTCGACGCTGGCGCGCAGGGCCTCCATGAGGTCGACGACGCCTGTCGGCTCTGCGGCGGGTTCGGCCTTCTCCACGGTCTCGTCGGCCTTCTTGGCCTCGATGAGGTCGGCGACCTTTTCCTGGAAGGTGTCGTGGAACTCTTCGGGGTCCCAGGTCATGCTCATGGCGCCGATGAGCTGCTCGGCCATCCTCAGCTCCTTGTCCGAAGCCTTCACTTTCCCGGGCAGGGTGTCGATCTCCTTCTTCGGGTTCCGGATCTCATCCGCCCAGTGCAGCGTGTGCAGGGTGAGAAGTCCGTTCTCGGCCTTGAGGGCGACCAGGTACTGGTGCTGGCGCATCACGAAGGTGGCGATGCCCGCCTTGTCTGCCTTGGCCAGGGCCTGCTCCAGCAGGCTGTAGACCTTCCCGAACTCCTTGCCGCGCGGGCCGAGGTAGTAGGTCTTGTCGAAGAAGATCGGGTCGACCTCCGCCAGGTCGACGAACCCGGCGATGTCCAGCGACCGGGAGCGGCCCGGTGCGATGTCGTCGAGTTCCTTCGGCTCGACCAGAACGTACTCGTCGCCGGCGTCGTAGCCCTTGACGATGTCCGTCAGCTCTACCTCGTCGCCCGTGCGCTCGTTGATCCGGCGGTTGCGGATCCGGTCGGAGGTGCCGCGCTGGAGCTGGTGGAAGTGGATGGTGTGGCTGTCGGTGGCCGTGTAGAGGCCCACCGGCAGGCTAACCAGGCCGAATGACAAGTTTCCAGCCCAAACGGGACGAGCCACAGTCGCCACCTCCTCCAGTCTCCCCTCGTCCTTCCAGCTGACTGCTTCGGCCCGGTGATCGCATCCCTACGTCGGAGTAACCGATTCGCCTTGTTCGATTTTCGTTCGATATCTTGGAAGGAGGAATTTCAGCCATATCGTCTGAAACTGTTCGGCCGTGGGAGGTGGGTATGAGCAACGGCGTCCACCTCCACGTGGCGAGCGGCTACTCGGCCCGCTACGGCGCCTCCCATCCCCGCGATCTGGTCCGCAGGGCCACGGAGCGCGGGATCGGCACGCTCGCGCTGACCGACCGCGACACCGTGACCGGCGCCGTGCGGTTCGCGAAGGCGGCCACGGCCGCCGGCATCCGCCCCGTCTTCGGCGTCGACGTCGCAGTCGCCCCTCACACCCCGGCCCGCCCCGGATCCACGATCCGGCCCCGCACCCCGGTGCGCGGCGGCGCGCACGTGGTGGAGCCGCCGCTTCGGGTCACGCTGCTCGCGCGGAGCACCGCGGGATGGGCTCGCCTGTGCCGGTTGGTGTCGGATGCGCACGCCGATGCGGCGGGCGCTCTGCCGGTGGTGTCCTGGGAGACGCTCGGGCGGTATGCGGACGAGGACCTGGTGGTCCTGCTGGGGCCGGTCTCGGAACCGGCACGCGCCCTGTCGGCGGGGAGGCCCGACCTCGCCGAGCACCTGATCGCCCCCTGGCGGGAGATGGCCGGCGCGAATCTGCGGCTGGAGACGGTGTGCTGGGGTGTGCCCGGCACAGGGCCGGGCTCGCTGCGGCTGGCCGCCCGCACCATAGGTCTCGCCGACCAGCTCGGAGTCCGCGCGGTGCTGACCAACGCGGTTCGGTACGCGGATCCAGCGCAGCACCGGATCGCCGACGTGCTGGATGCGGGCCGACTACTGCGGCCGATCGACCGCCGCCGCCTGGACTGCGGCGAGCGCTGGCTGAAGGACCCGGCCGCCATGCAGGCCGCCGCTGAGCGGATCGCGGAAGCGTCCGGCGCCGACAGCGGCCGCGCGGCCGCGCTGCTGGCGGAGACCGTGCGGGCCGGAGAGGAGTGCGTCCTCGATCCGGTCGCCGATCTCGGGCTGGGCACGCCGCACTTCCCCGAGCCAGAAGTGGTCGGCGCCGAACCGGGCCCGGGCGGCGCGATGCGCCTGCTGCGGCAGCGGTGTGAAACGGGCATGTTCGCGCGCGGCCTGGACCGGGACCGGCGCGCGGTCGAGCAGCTCGAGTACGAGCTCGGGGTCATCGGGAAGCTGGAGTACGAGGCGTACTTCCTGGCGGTCGCCCAGGTGGTGGCGGACGTCCGCGCGATGGGCATCCGGGTCGCGGCCCGGGGCTCGGGTGCCGGTTCGATGGTCAACCACGCCTTGTTCGTGGCGACGGCGAACCCGCTGGACCACGACCTGCTCTTCGAGCGCTTCCTGTCGGAGCGCAGGTCCTCGCTCCCGGACATCGACGTCGATGTCGAGTCCGCGCGCCGGCTTGAGGTCTACGACCGGATCATCGAGCGCTTCGGCACCGACCGGGTCGCGGTGACCGGCATGCCGGAGACCTACCGGGCCCGGCACGCCCTGCGCGACACCGGCCTCGCCCTGGGCATCGCACCCCAGGTGGTCGACCGGATCGCGAAGTCGTTCCCGCACATCCGGGCCTGCGACATCCGCGACGCCCTCGCGACGCTGCCGGAGCTGAAGCAGCTCGCATCCGAGGCCGACTCGTTCGGGCCGCTGTGGGAGCTGGCCGAAGGCCTGGACAAGCTGCCGCGGGGGATCGCCATGCACCCGTGCGGGGTGATCCTCTCCAACTCGAGCCTGCTGGAGCGGCTGCCGGTGCAGCCGACCCCGGGCGGCCAGTACCCGATGGTCCAGGCCGACAAGGAGGACGTCGAAGACCTCGGCCTGCTCAAGCTCGACGTCCTCGGGGTGCGGATGCAGTCCGCGATGGCGCACGCCGTCAAAGAGGTCCGCCGCACGACCGGCCGCCAGATCGACCTCGACAACCCCGACCACGTCCCCCTCGGCGACCCGGACGCCTTCGACCTGATCCGCAAGAGCGACAACATCGGGATGTTCCAGCTGGAGTCGCCCGGCCAGCAGGACCTGGTCGGCCGGCTCCAGCCGCGCGACGTCCAGGACGTCATCGCCGACATCAGCCTCTTCCGGCCCGGGCCGGTCAAGGGCGGCATGCCCGCCCTCTACATCGCCGCCCGCCACGGCGCCGCCCCCCAGTACCCCCACCCTGACCTGGTCCCAGTCCTGTCCTCCACGTACGGGGTGACGATCTGGCACGAGCAGATCATCGACATGTTCGCCGTTCTCACCGGATGCGACCGGGCACTGGCTGAGGTCGCCCGCCGCGCACTCGCAAACAGGGAGCGCCTGCCGCAGGTGGAAGCCTGGTTCAAGGGCGAGGCCGGCCGACGCGGCTACTCCCGCGCGGTCTTGGACGAGGTGTGGGAGATCATCAAGGGGTTTGGCGCCTACGGCTTCTGCCGCGCCCACGCCGTCGCCTTCGCGGTCCCCGCGCTGCAGTCCGCATGGCTCAAGGCCCACCACCCGGCCGCCCTGTACGCGGGCCTGCTGGAGCACGATCCGGGGATGTGGCCGCCGCGGGTGATCGTCTCGGACGCCCGCCGACACGACGTGCCCGTTCTGAACGTCGACATCAACCGCTCCGCCGCCGACTACCGGATCGAGCAGACCGAGGGCGGGGTGTGGGGTGTGCGGCTCTCGATGTCGTCGGTGAAGGGGATCAGCGAGGACCAGGTCGCCAGGATCACGTCCGGCCAGCCCTACAACAGCCTCCAGGACTTCTGGCAGCGCGCCCGCCCCGCCCTCCCGATCGCCGAACGCCTCATCCAGATCGGCGCCCTCGACCCGCTACGCGGACCGCTCACCCGCCGCGACCTCCTCCTGCAGGCCGCCGAGCTCCACGCCCACACCAGGGCCCGGCCCGCCGACGGCCAGCTCCCCCTCGGCGGGGAACTCGTCACCGCCGAGCCGTCCGGGCTTCCCGAGATGACCAGCCGCGAGGCCCTCAGCGCGGAGATCGACGTACTGAAGATCGACGTGTCCCGGCACCTGATGACCCACCACCACCGCCTGCTGCGCGAGATCGGCGCCACCGACGCCGCCCACCTGAAGGCCATGTATCCCGGGCAGCGGGTCCTGGTCGCGGGCGTGCGCGCCTCCACACAGACCCCGCCCATCCCCTCGGGCAAGCGCGTCATCTTCGTCACCCTGGAGGACGGCTCCGGACTGGTCGACATCGCCTTCTTCGAGGACAGCCACGATGCCGTCGCCCACACCGTCTTCCACTCCGCGCTGCTGCTCGTGCGTGGCACCGTCGAGGCGCGCGGGCCGCGGCGCACCGTTGTCGGGCAGATGGTGTGGGACCTGGAAGAACTCGCCGCCGCCCGCCGCGACCACGGCCCCGAAGCCGTCCTCACCCTCCTCGGCCAGAGCCGGCTCGCCCCCACCCCCGCGCAGAGCGGCGCCCCCGCGCGCACCCTGGCCAACGGAACCACCGGCGCGAAGCTCCACCCCTACGCCGACCTCCAACCCGCCGGCACCCGCTCCGCCGACCTCAAGAACCTCGGCTACACCAGCCCCGGAAGCGCCGGGTGACAATCGCCATGGCCGAACGCCGCATCCTCCACGCCCACTGGCACCTCCCCCACAACGACGACACGGACCTGTACGCGCAGCTCCTGGCCGTCGCCGAGGGAATCACCCCGCGCGTTCAGGCGATCGAGCCGGACGCCGCGCACCTCGACATCACCGGCGCGCTCCGCTACTGGCAACGCGACCCCGAAGGAGTCGCCGCGCTCCTGAGACTGCGCACGATGGCCCTGCACGGTGTGCAGACCACGTGCGCTGTGGCACCGAACCGGATGCTGGCCACGATGGCGGCCGCGGCCACCCCGCCCGGCATGACCACCGTGATCGACACGGGCGACGTCGAGCGGTGGCTGCGGCCGCGCCCGGTCGCGGCCCTCTACGGCATCGGCCCGGCGACCGCGGCCAAGCTGCGCACGTACGGCCTCCACACCATCGGGGACGTCGCCGAGACCCCCCTGCCCACTCTCGTCCGGCTCTTCGGCGCCTCCGCCGGCCGCGCCCTGCACGCCCACGCCCACGGACAGGACCCGCGCACCGTCCAGACGCAGCCGATCGCGAAGTCCCTGGCTGCCGACCGCGCCTTCGAGCACGACGCCCTGGACCCGGCCGAACACCGCCGGACCCTGCTCGATCTGGCCGAGGAAGTCGCCGCCCGCCTGCGCGACGGGCAGCAAGCCGCGGGCGGACTGGCCCTGTCCGTCCGCTACGCCGACCGCAGCACCAGCACCCGACGCCGCACCCTCGCCGAAGCCACCGCCCACACCCGGCCGATAGCCACCACCGCCTACGAGCTCTACGACCTGCTCGCCCTCCAGCGCGCCCGTGTCCGAGCCATCGGCCTGCGCGCACACGACCTCCGACCCTCGAGTGAAGCCACCCAGCAACTCACCCTCGACGCCGGCGACGACCGCGCCTTGGCCATCGAAGCGGTCACCGACCGGGCCCGTGCCCGCTACGGCACCGGCACTATCCGAACCGCCGCCCTCGCCAAAAGGACCAAGGGGAATACCCCGTCGCACGACTCGAAGCGGATGTCGCTGAGGAGGGGCTATCCGATGAGGCCGAGCCAGTAGCGGTACGTCGACGCGAAGGGTTCGTCGCCACCACCATCGCCGTCGCGACGGACCCTCTCCATCAACCACTCGCAGGTCTGCCGGGCCGCCTCGACAACGCTGTCGGGGTAGCCGTAGCGCATCCGTCGTTCGGCGAATTGATCCTCGTCCTCGACATGGGCCCCGCAGGGCTAGCCAAGGTATCCGCGCCACAACCGCGCGACGAGTGCGAGCTCGTCATCGGCGCGGTCGCGGTCGCGGTCGCGGTCGCGGTCGCGGTCGCGGTCGGCGAAGGAGACGGCGGCGAGGCGGACCCGCATCATTGCCCGTCAGCGTGATGCCCCTTCTACATCTGGTAGTGCCCGGCGGGGAACCACGTGCCCGGACAGAGAAGTCCCGCCAACGTGCGGGGCTTTCGCGCGTCACAGAGCAGTCACAGCCCACCCACCCAGATCCCGGTGCCGACACCATGACGAGATGCGCACACACCACTTCACCCTCCTCGCGGCCGCCGGCCTCCTCGCCCTCACCGGCTGCTCCGAGGCCGTCACCAGCAAGTCCAAGCCCGACGCCAAGGTCGGCGCACCGACGTCCGCACCGCAGTCGAGCACCGACCCCGAGGCGCTCAGCTCCGCAGCCGCAGCCGCAGCCGCAGCCGCCGGCATCCCGCCCAGCCCCACCCCCGAGCAGCGCACCATCTACCTCGCCGCGCTCAACAAGATCGACCCCGAGATCGTCAACGGCAAGGACGACAAGGCCATCAGCCGCGGGCTGAGCCAGTGCCAGTCCATGAAGGACGAGAAGGACCCGACCAAGCGTGTCGAGTCCACAAACCGGCGCTTCATCAGCCCCAACCATCCGGACGGCTTCGGCCCCACCAAGGCCGCCTTCATCCTCGCCGCCGTACAAACCAACCTCTGCCCCACGTACTGACGGAGCCACAGAACACCACGGTGCGGGTGGGTGCGGGTACGGCCGCCCGGGACGGGGGCCCCGGGCGGCACCCCGCAGACGAGGAAGCCGCATGGCCAAGCGGACCGACTGTGACCTATACGGCCAAGCCGGCTCCCAGAGCGTGCCGGTATGACGAACGACGATGCACAGCAGCCGGCCCCGGGCCGCGGCAAGGTCTTGGCGGCCCTCTCGCGGGCGGAGCGGAAGGCTTTCACCCGGCCCGCGCCGAAATCCGCAAAGGCCCAGATGAAATTCCTCCTCACGCGCGCGAAGGGCTCGACCAAGGCCCTGGCCGAGCGCTGAGCCGAAGCACGATGGTTGTCACATAGGCAGGCTGGTTGTCACCGACGGTGTTGTGGGCGGTTGAGCCTGAGCGCGACAGGTCGACAACTGTGGTCATCCGTGTCCGGCCTCCTAGGGCCTGTGTGATGTCGTGATCAGTTCCTGAGTTCTGTCCTCTTCGCGGGGTGGAACCCGGTAGGACTGTGGTCGTGACACGCAGGCAACTCACCAATGCCCAGTGGAAGTTCATCGAGCCGTATCTGCCGATCGGTAGATACGGCCCGTACCCGGAGCGGTTGCGGGAGCAGTTCGAGGGTGTGATCTGGCGGTTCAGGTCCAGTGCCCAGTGGCGGGAGATGCCTGCCGAGTTCGGCCCCTGGGCCACCGTCTACGGACGCTTCCGCGTCTGGCGGGACGCCGGCGTCTTTACCGCCCTGCTGGAAGGCCTGATCGCCCAGGGGGCCGTCGCCGAAAGGGCGGACCTGTCGCTGATCAGCGTGGACTCCACCACGGTCCGCGCCCACCACGACGCGGCGGGGATGCGCGTCAGCAAGCACCTCATGAAGGCCCTGGAAGAAGCCGCGCAGGAGCAGGAAGCAGCCCGCCAAAAGGGGGCGGCGCGGAGGAACAGAACGGACAGGCCGAACGGCAGCGCGTCCGACGCCGACACAAGCTCCGTCTGAAGGAAGCCCTGCTCGGCAGGTCCCGGGGCGGCCTCACCAGCAAGATTCACCTCGCCGCGGACCGCCAGTGCCGTCCCCTCGCACTGGTCCTGACCGCCGGGCAGGCCGGGGACAGCCCGCAGTTCGTCCCCGTGCTCGCGAGAGTACGAGTTCGCCTGCCGGTAGGCCGTCCCCGCACCAGACCTGGTGCGGTCGCTGCGGACAAGGCCTACTCATCCCGCGGCAATCGCTCCTACCTGCGAAAACGCGGAATCAAAGCCGTCATCCCCGAGAAACGAGACCAGGCCGCCAACCGTAAGAAGAAGGGCGCACGAGGCGGCCGGCCCATCAGCCACGACGCCGACCTCTACAAGCAGCGGAACACCGTCGAACGCCTGATCGACAAGCTGAAGGCCTGGCGAGGCATCGCCACCCGATACGACAAAACCCCAGACAGCTACCTCGCCGGCCTCCACCTCCGCGCCGCAATGATCTGGATCGACGACCTCCTCAAGCCCGCCGACTGATCACAACCTCACACACGCCCTAGCTGGGTGTTGCTGGCCATGAGGTGGTGTCAGTGCTTGTCGGTGTTGACCTTCAAGTTGGTTGAAGCTCGATGATGACGCGGTGCCAAATGATGAGCTGATGCCGATCGGGGTCTTCGCCCAACGCAGTGGACTGACCTCCAGCGCACTGCGGTTCTACGCCGACTCCGGGCTGCTGCCCCCTGCCGAGGTCGACCCGGCCTCGGGCTACCGCTACTACAGCACTGCCCAGGTGGTTCGGGGGACCACGTTGCGTCAGCTCCGCGAGCTCGCCATGCCCCTGGCCGTTGTCGAGGCTGTGCTTGGTTCCGGGGCTGACGAGGCTTCCCGGCTCCTCGATGAGCATGTCGCGAAGGTCGTCGGAGAGGCAGCGGCCGTGCAGCAGAAGGCCGCTGTCATCAAGTCCGCGCTCGGCGACGCGCCGGGTCTTCCGATTACGGCGGTGAAGGGGCCCGTGCTGGCGGCCGCGGTCGAGCAGGTCCTGACCGCGACCGCGCACGAGCGTGGCATTGCGGAACTCGCCGGTGTGCGCATCGAGGCGAGTCATGAGGCAGTCACGCTGACTGCAACGGACCGATACCGACTCTCCACCAGAACGCTGGTGCCGGCTGAAGCACCGAGGCAGACGTGGGCTGGCACGGTCAACGGCGCCGAGCTGCGAGCTGCGGTCGCCGAGATCCGTCGCAGTCCGCTGGTGCGACTGGAAGCGGTCTCGAACGGGATCTGGTTCCGCGTGGACGACCGGGAGGGCCAGCACTGCCGATTGCTGCCCGCGGAGTTCCCCGACTACCGGTTGATGCTCGCGTCACTGGGCAAAGTCAGCACTCGTGCGGCGGTCTCGAAGGACCTGCTTCTGCGAGCCCTGGAAGAACAACCCGGCGAGCGCGTCGCACTGCATGTCGCCGATCACGCAGTGAACGTCGCGTCAGCGGACGAGGAACACTCCGGCATCACACTTCCAGCCACCGCGACGGGCCGGCCCCTCCGGATCTGCTTCGAGCTGACCACGCTCTATCCCGCCGTGAGCACCGCGATCGGTCCTGACGTACTGCTCGACCTGCGAGGACACGACCAGCCCGTCACGATCCGCTCCGCGGATCGCGGCGATCTCACCACCCTGGCCATGCCAATTAAGTCCGACCATGCCGCCTGAGAAAGACAACGAGGAACACTCCATGACCACCGCACCCGCCAGCCCCGACCCGACCATGGAAGCAATAGGCCACGCTGTTGCCGAGGGGCGAGCCGGTGGCACCGCTTCCGCCCGCCAGAAGCTACTGGGCCTATGGTCCACGATCGGCGTCACCGGTGACCCGCTGCACCGCTGCTCTCTCGCTCACTACCTGGCAGATCTCTACGACGATCCTGCCCAAGCCCTGGCCTGGGACATCCGGGCCCTGGACGCTGCCGAGGCCGTGACGGAGCAGCGCGTCCAGGAGCACGACGCCGGTCTCCACATCGCCGGCTTCTACCCCTCCCTGTACCTCAACCTTGCCGACAACTACCGGCGGCTCGGCTCCTTCGAAGCTGCCACCAAGCACATCGACACGGCCAAATCGCACGCTCCCAGCCTTCCACGGAATCCCTACGGCGACCTCCTTCGCGGCGCCATCCAAGAGGTCGCTGAGGCCATCGTCAGGCGGGATCGGTCACGGCGAGCCTCCGCGCCTGGTTCCGCTGCGTGACGCACAGAAACGCCCCCCTGACCCTGGAGGGACGGACTGTCAGACCGGTGGTGGATCATCAGAACGAGACCAGGGCGGCCTACGACGGAGTCGTCGAACTGTACGCCTCGCTGTTCGCAAATCGGCTGGAGGAGCACTGCTTCTCCCGGGCCATGATCGGCACCTTCGAATGTCGAGTGCGGTCCCGGACATCTGACGGCCATGCTGCATGAACAGGGCACGGACGCCTTCGGTCTCGACCTCTCCCCGGGCATGGTCGATCACGCCCGGCGGGCCCATCCGGAGCTGCGCTTCCAGGAGGCTCGGATGGATTCCCTGCCGATCAAAGACGGCGCGCTCGGCGGCATACTGGCCCACTATTCGATGAGAGTTCCGGTTCTCCTGGGTCGACCTCTGCGGGCTTGGAGAAGCGGCGTTGTCAGTGGGCTCTGCCAGGGTGTGCGTCGTGGATGAACTGGTGGAGCGTGTCGACGATCAAGATCGTGTGCTGGGGATGGTGGTCGGCCGCCATCAGGCCATCCAGGAGGGTTGGCTGCACCGAGTCGCCATGACGGTGTGTCGTGATGAGCATGGACGGACCCTCGTCCACCGACGGTCGGAGCAGGTATCGCGCTTCCCCGGGTTCTATGAGGTCGGGGTCGGTGGCGCCGCAAATGTCGGCGAATCCTATGAACAGGCCGCCGCGAGGGAGCTGACCGAAGAGCTAGGCATTCGTGCGCTGCCGCGCCTGCTCTTCACGTTCATCAACCGCAGCGGCTTGAGCCCTCACTGGCTCGGCGTGCACGAAGCCGTGGTGCCGGACGCTGTGGTCCTTGATCCCGACGAGGTCGCCTGGCATGGCTGGCTGACCGAGCCGGAGCTGCGGTCGGCCCTGCTGGAGTGGCGCTTCACCCCCGACAGCAACGAAGCCTTCAGCCGGTATCTGGCGTTCCGGACCGCGCGGTCCTGACCTTGCCCATCACGCTCAGGCTCAGCGTCTGTCGATCTCCTTGGCCAGGTGCTCGGCGTGGTCTTCGAGCAGTGGTTTTGAGGGCGCCGTAGTAGGGCTGGTGGTCAGTGGTGCGGAGCCAGTGGAAGACGTTGTGTCGCTCCCGGGTCCAGACGGCGCGTAGTGCGGGGTTGGGGGCGATGTGTTGCGGGCAGGGTGCGAAGTCGGGCTCGCCTTCGGTGACGCGGGTCCAGATATAGGCGCTGACGGCCAGGCGCCTGCGGTCGTCGCTGAGGGGCTTTCGATGGCTGGTGAGGTCCGGGAGCCGGGTGAGCATGTGCTGCCAGTTCTCGGGTTCCAGCGTCCAGGTGGCGAGGGCCTCGCGTCGGCGCTGGTAGTCGATGGCGGGACCTGCGAGGAGCTCGGCGGTGATGGCGTCGAGGGCTTGTTCGAAGTCACGGGCTGTGCCGCTGGTGCGGAGGCGGCGGTTCAGCAGCTGCGTGTAGCCGAGCCTCTTGTTTTCGGGGTTGATCCCGAGGAACTGGGCGGCCTTGTCCAGGCCGCCGCCGCGTGCGCGACGGACGAGGAAGACCGCAGCCGCGCGTCGGCGCATCTTGGGCGTGGTGTCCGAGAGGAAGCCGAGGTGGCGGTCGGCGAGGGCTTGGGGCAAGCACGCGGGGATGTTTTCGGGTCGCAGGCCGACGCCGGTGGAGGGGAGGCGGAGTCCGCCTTTGCCGGTGCGTCGGAAGGTGGGAACGATCGTGTCGGCGGCGAGCTGGAAGCGCTCGGAGCATGCGCTGCGCTGCTTCTTGAAGACGTTGTCCCAGATCAGGTGCCGTGTGGGCGGGATTCCGCTGCGGCTGCGGTTCTCCTCGGGTGCGAGCGGGGAGAGTGCTTCGCGCAGGTCGTCGGCGGTCAGGATGCGATCGGTGACCTGGAGGAGGCCGGCGCAGGCGAGCCTCGACCACAGCAGGTGCAGCAGTTGGGCCCGGGCGACCGGCTCGCAGCCCGTCGCCGCCGCGAGCTCGCCGAACCTCCGCCCGCCCCCGGCCTCGGCGAGCAGCACCGGCCGAAGCCTCAGCGGATCGGACTGCAGCCGGCGCCGCGACGCCATCGCGTCCAGCCCTGCGAAGGAGTGCTCGCGCCAGCGGGCGGCCACCGCGTAGCGCCAGCCGCAGGCGACGGCGACCTCGGCGGCCGCGGCGAACGATTCCCGGTCCGCCTCCTTGATCAGGGGCTCGGGGCGTACGTCGATCAGCCAGATGCCGCGGCGGGTCACCGCGAGGTAGTCGGGGGTGTGGGCGCGGCGCTTCCCGCAGGTGGCGAAGGAGATCCTCAGCGGCTGCGAGACGACGTCGACCACGTCGCCGGCGAAGTCCAGGGCCAGCAGCACCCGGCTCTCCTCCAGGCTCTCCGCGCCGTGGTGACGGCCGGTGCTGGTCAGGAACTGCAGGCCAGGACGGTGCCGTTGGTCCCGGCGCCAGGTGAAGTGCCGCATCGGGTCGCTCGTGAGCACCGGTTCATGTACGAGATCGTGCACCGAGCAGGACGTATCGTCCCCGCCAGCCCGCCACGAGACCGTCCACCGTCTCGTCCAGCTGTCGCCCAGATCCAGGCCGGACCTGCCCGCGTCGACGCCCGTCGGCACGAAAAGGTCCTCCCAGCTGCACCGATGCGACCAGACGGACCCAGTGTCAGCGGCCTCGACTATCCTTCCCGACCCAGCACGTGTAGCGGCCATGAGCTCATCGAAGCCCCGCGGAGAACCTCAGGCTGCCGATCTTCGTTTCTGGTGACAGAAAGACTGCTGATTGAGCGTCTGTGACAAGTCGGATGCCTCGTGTGTGACAACCAGGCTGCCTCGACCGTCCCCATTCGCCAGCTCAGCCGGTCCCGCTGGTGACAACTCCTGAGCTTCGGCTCAATTACCCGTATGAGCCGAAGCAGGATGGTTGTCACCACGGCAGGCTTGTCGTCGCCGAACGGTGTGTGCGTGGAGCCGACCGTGAACCTGCGTCGCTCACGCACAGGCTGTCTTTCTCGGTGTTCGGGATCAGTCCTCGCCAGCCGGAGTGATGGCTGTGCGCAACAAGGTGGCCATCGATCGGCCGGCCACCCGCAGCGGTTCTGGATCTCGGGCAGCCCGGCTGAGCATGAAAGCACCCTCCAGCATCATGATCATCGAGTACGCGAGGGACTGCGCCGTCCTCGGCTCGGTCACCCAACGGCCGAACCACTGCGTCGCCGTGCCGACCCACTCCTCGAAAACCTCCGCCGTCGCGATGCGCAACACCTCATTGCTGTTCGCGACCTCCAAGGCCACCGTCCCGATCGGGCACGCGTCGGCATAGTCGGCCGCAGCAAGGTCATCTGCAGCAGCTTCGAACGCGCGCACGAGGGACTCCATCGGGTCGGGCACGCTGTCCAGCAGGGCCAGGACCATTCGGCCGTACTCGGTTCCGGATGTGCGGATCATGTCCTCGGCCAGTTGCTGCTTGCCGCCGGGGAAGAAGTGGTAGATCGAGCCGAACGGTGCGTCCGCCTCCATCGCGATCCGCTTCAGGCCGGTGGCCGAGTAGCCGTGTCGGCGGAACAGCACCGTGGCGGCCCTCTGAATTCTTGCTCGCGTGTTCGACTCTCCCATTGCCCCTCACCCCTTTCTCCGCCAAGATTACAGTAGAACGATCTATCAAGTGAGGGGCCGGGATGCCGAGGATCGAGTTGTCGTCCGGACCGATCGACTACCAGGACACCGGCGGTGAAGGGCCTGTGCTGGTCCTCGCCCACGGTTTACCGATGAACGAGACTCAGTGGCGCAAGGTGGTCCCGTTGTTGGACGGATACCGCTGCGTCCTGCCCACGCTGCCCCTGGGCGGTCATCGTCAGCCGATGAACCCGGATGCCGATCTGTCCCAGCGCGGTGTCGCCCTGCTCTTGGGCGAGTTCATCGCGGGGCTCGGCCTGGACCGGGTGACCCTCGTCCTCAATGACTGGGGCGGTGGACAGTTTCTGGTGTCGGAAGGGCAGGACCGGCGCATCGCCCGCCTGGTGCTGGTGGCCTGCGAGGCCTTCGACAACTTTCCTCCAGGGCCGGCCAAGGCCATGGCACAGGTGTGCAGGATTCCCGGCGGCGTCTGGCTGCTGACGCGGCTCATGCGCGTTCCCGCCTTCCGCCACAACCGGGGCGGATACGGCGGGATGAGCCTGCGTGGAGTCCCCGACGAGATCATGGACGACTGGTTCGCACCCGCCACCCGCAGCAGGGCCATCCGCAGGGACTTCGCCAAATTCGCCACCGGGGCACCCGGACGCGAGACCCTGCTCGCCTGGAGCGATCGACTGCGTGAGTTCGACCGCCCGGTATTGGTCGTTTGGGCGACCGAGGACCGCTTGATGCCGCGTGAGCACGGCCCCCGGCTGGCCGAGCTGTACCCGCAGGGCCGGCTGGTCGAGATCGCCGACTCGTCCACCCTCATCCCCGAGGACCAGCCCGAACGACTCGCCCAAGTGCTCACCGACTTCTTGACCCGAACCGGAGCGGAACCGGTCCGAAAGGTCTCCTGAGCGCGGGGCGGCAGGCGGACGCGACAGCCGCTACCACCCTCCCGTCGATGTCGATGTCGATGTCGAAACCGCAGCCGGGCCCGGTGCCGCTTGGCGCCGCGTGAAGTGACGCATCGGATCACCCGTCAGCGCCGGCGCGCGTACGAGGTACCGTACCGAGCAGGACGCCTCGTCCCCCATCAGCCCCCACCAGACCGTCCATTGCCCCGGAGAGACCGAGGCTTGCGATCTTCGCTCTTGGTGACAGGAAGGCTGCCGAATGAGCACTGGTGACAAGCCGCCTGCCTCGCTGGTGACAACCAGCCCGCTTCACACGGTCTCATTCACCAGCTCAACTGGCTCTGCCGGTGACACCTGCCGTGCTTCGGCTCAATTCGGCGGGTCGCCGACAACGCTCTGGCGGCGACCCGCTCCCTGTCCGGACCACGATTGCGAGGCCGATGATGACCACGCCCTGGCCGCCCCAGCACACCGCCCGCCGTCCGCTCCCCCCACGCGTCGCCGCGCCCCGCGAGCCGGTCGACCCGGCCCGCATCGGCCGCCGCGTCGTACGGCGGGAGGCGAGAGGCATGGACGCGGGCGTAGTCGCGGCGGCCCTCGAAGAGGCGCGGTTCGACGCGCGGCAGGCGTCCCGGTACGAGGACCTGGCCGACGACCTCCGTGGCCCGGCGGAGCTCGCGTAGTGGGAGCGCATCGCACAGCTGCTCGCCGCGGCGCCGGCGGGCACCGTCTACGGCCTGGACGTCGACGTCGTCGTCCAGGCCGAGCTCGCCGCCGCCCGGGAAGCCGAGCTGCGCGAAGCGATGCAGATCGCAGTCCGCGCCGACGAGCTCCAGGCGCTGCGCGAACTCGGCACGCTGGAGCAGACCGAGCCCCGCCATGGCGACGAAGCGGTCCGCGACGAGCTCACCCGCCGCGCCGGGTCGTACGTGCAGCCCGACGTCGACGCCTGGCTCGCCCGCGCCCTCGCCGCGCACCGCGGGCACTACGCCGACCCGGCCGCCCGCGAAGCCGCAGCCGGCCTCCTGCACCCGCCCGTCCTCGCCCACGCCGCGCTGCTCGCGGTACTCACCCGGCTCGTGGCCGACGCCGACGTCGACCAGCTGCCCTTCGCGGCCCGGCTCGCCACCGCCGACTCCGAAGCCGCCGGCGAGCTCGCCGCGTTCCTCACCCGCGCCATCACCCCGGGGAGCCGGGCATGAACCACGGCCAGGAGGTCGTCGCCGTCTGGGAGGAGCACAGCTACATCGGCCACCACTACGAGGAGCTCCGCGCCGACGGGACCGTCGACGCCTGGACCGAGCCGCCCTTCGGTGAACCGCTCTACCCCGGGCAAGGCGACCCCGACTACAACCCGATCTGCTCCTGCCCCGGGCCATGGCCGCTCGCCTTCTGCCTCGACTGCGCCGGCTGCGACAAGTGCGGGCAGTGCGACTGCTTCCCCCCGCGCCTGCTGTGAGGTTCACCCTGAGCGACAACAACACCTCACAACACCCTGACGGACAGCCTGTGAGCTGTGAGCTGTGAGCTGTGAGCTGTGAGCTGTGAGCTGTGAGCTGTGAGCTGTGAGCTGTGAGCCAAAATACGACGGTATGCCCTGTTTACCTATAAGGCGGCGGGCTGTTTTCCCTGGTGAACAGGATTCAGATCATCCGGCCTGTGAGCTGTAAGGCTCCAGACCCGCAACCTCGGCGTTCGTCACCCTCGGTTGCACACGGGGTGCAACGCTGCCGTGCAACGCACTCGCGCAACACACTGCAACAGACCCCCGTTGCGGGCCTGACCTGCGAAGACTCCTCCGCTGCAACGCAAGCAGGCGTGTTGTACCCCTGCATTGCACCCCGCCACCGCGCCCGGATCCCGGTTGCCCGCATGCCGCTGCCCGTCACTCCCGCCCGACCACGGACGTTGAGCGGGGCATGGACTGGACGGAGTTGCTCAAGGACCTCGCGGACGCAGTGGAGCTACGCAATCGCAGGGTGGCGAGCCTGCGCACCGCCGGGTCCACCGTGGCCGAGCTGGCGGCGCAGGCCCTCGCCGCCGGCGCCCCGGACGCGCCCCTGCGCCGCATCCTGGCCACGATGGAACCGATGATCGAGCACGAGAGCCGACCGCAGCAGTCCACGACTGCGCCCGAGCCGCCTACGGCTCCTCCCAGGTACTCGCTGACGGAAGCCTGCGCGAAGAAGATCCTGCCCTGGACGGCTCCCACAGCTCGCAAGTACATGCGAGGGCATTCGCCGAGGCGTGGCATCCCAGTGCCGACCGGAAGCCTGGAGGGGCAGGCGACCCGCTACACCGAGGATGAGCTCACCACCTGGCTGTCGGCCTGGCAGCAGCAAGTCGACGCCCCTCCCGATCGGCCCGACCGATGATCACCGAGCGTGCACATCGGGCTGTCACGCTCCCGTGTCACGCACCGCCCGAACCGGCTGTCACGGTGGGTGTCACGCTGCCCGTCAGGCCCGTAATCACGAGGCTGACCCCGATTTTCCGGCACCCGCAGCAGCGTGACACTTTCACGGGTGCGGATACGGAACGTAGTCGTCGGGATAGGTGCCGGGCGGCCGACGGATGCGGAAGAATCGCCGGGGTGAGCATCGACAGCGCCACCGCCGCACTCTACGCCCAGGCCCTGCAGAGCGCCGCCGCCGACCCGAGCCGGTGCACCGTGCCGTGGGGCGTGTGCCCCGAGCACGGCGCGACTCTCAAGGCCCGCGCGCGAGCCACCGCCGATGGCTTCGACTCCTGGTGCACGGACCCCGTCTGCTTCAACGTCTGGCCGTACGACCGGCTGGACACGGCCTGCACTGGGCCGGCCACCCACACCGTCCAGGCCGACAGCGGCGACCGCTACGTGGTCTGCGACGGCCACGCCCTGACCGCCCGCACCCAGATCACCGACGGCCAGGTCCTCCCCGGCCTGCCCGCCTGAGACCCCGGCGCGAGCCCCGTACCCGACTGAGCAGAGCGGTCCCACGGCCGCCGTGCGGCCGATACCGTGGTGACACACGCCCGTTCGCGCCCTGGAGGCCCTCGATGAGCGAACAGCCGACCCCCGCCGACACCGTCCGGCAGCAGCTGGAGCCCGCGGCCGCCGACGCGGTCCGTGCGTACGCGGCCCGGACCCGCGAGAACGCCGACCAGTTCGCCGCCGTCCTGGAGGACATCGCCGCCAACGGCCTGCCGTCGGTGGAGGACTGCACGCCGTGGGAGGAGCTCCGCGAGGCCCACCTGGCCCGGCTCGCAGCCCAGCGCCCGGCCGTCGCCTGATGGCCCCGCAGCACAGCCCCCGCCGCGCCCGGATCGCCTTCTCCGACTCCGCCGCCAAGCAGTTGGAGACCATCACCAGCGAGGCGGAGCTCCACGCCCTGGACCGCGCCCTGGTCGTCGTCTCCGTCGACCCCGACGTCGGCGAGGCCCTCCCCGGCGACACCGCCGGCCCCCAGCTGCGCCAGTACACCGACGACATCGAACGCGTCCGGCTCCTGTACTGGGTCACCGCGCTGCGCACCGTGGTTGTCGTCGCCTACATCGAAGTCTGACCAGCGAAGGAGCCCGGCGTGCCGTCAATCGTCCAGGAGCTCTCCGGCCACCGTGACCTCGGCGGGCTGCGCATGGTGTGGTGGTGTGCCAGGCCCAGGCGACCGTGCTTCGCGAAGGCCCGGCGCAGGACCCCGGGCCGGGCGCGGCCTGGCTTGCGTACCTGTGTCCCGTGCACGCCGCGGATCTCGGCGGCTGGCCTGGCGCCGCGGACCACCCGGACACCGGCACCATGTCGTGCGGCACCGTGCTCGACTACCGCTCCGGCGAGCAGCAGCTCCAGTCGCGCGCGGACCTGTGGCTCACGTCCCTGACCGGAGTGGACTCGGCGGCGCAGGACGGGTGGGCCCACGTCCTGGACCAGGCCGACCGCGTCCTGCTCGCCCGAAGGGCCGCGTTGCGAGCCTGGCCTGCGGCAACACCTCGCACAGCGGGATCCGGGCGCGTGTTGCACCCCGCGTTGCAGGCCTGGCCGAGTCCGCGCCTGGCTACCACGGCCCCTGTCCGTCACCTGACCGGTGACCGGCCGGGGTGTAGGACGGCTCTGGTGGCCGGACCCCGGCCGCAGCCCTTCAGGCAGCAGCCAAGCGCAGCACGGAGGACTGCTCACTGTGCCTCTGCTGCCTGAAGGGCACAAGGCGAGTCCGCTGCTCGCGGCGCTGTTGGTTGGTCGGCCAGGGTGCAGCTTGGGCTTCTGGACCGAGGAGCACAGCGCAGCATTCGCACGGCCCGTGCGGCGCGCGGCGGCTGCTCGTGTGCATGCACCGCTACAGATCTACGCCCCTGCAGCCGCGGTGACCTGTTCACGCCGGGGTCGGCCGCCGTCCCGCTCGCACGCGTCGAGGGCGCACTCCAAGTACGTCTCGAAGTCAGCAGCATCATCCTGCTGCACCAGCCCGTGAATCGTTTGAAACGACGCCCATACGGCGATATCGGCGAGGGATGATGAGTCCTTCTGGGGGAGCTGAAGCGCCAGGGACCCCGCAAAATCGCGCCCACGGGGCCCCGTCTGGGGCCGCGTGGCTTGACGGTGGGCTCGGATGCCGGCCCCGAAAAGCTCCGCTGCTTCTTCCAGATCGACCGCGTCGATGATGGCAGAGAAGAGCGGAACGACGTACTCCGCGCTCGGGGGCCAGTCGACGGTGGAGACGCCGTAGCGAGTGGTCAGCGCCCGGCAAAGGTAGGAACGGTAGTTGTGGGTCACCTCCCATACGTACCGCCAACGCCGCAACGCTGGCAGGCGGCGCGCGGGTCGCCGTTCGAGCCATCGGGTTGTTCTGCATATCCAGAACAACGCGGTTCACCTAGTGCTACTGACCGGAGCACCGCGCACTCTGGAACCGCTGTGGGGGATACACGGAAGCGGCGCGGTTCTTCACCCTTGTTACCAGAACAGGACGGTACCCCTGGTGCTACCAACGCTTGTCGGGCTGGGCACCGGGCGTACATCCTGCTGGCACCGCAGCCCGGCGCCGCACCTCTCAGTGCGGCGCCGGGCTGCGGTGCCAAGTCAGTGGACGCGCTTGAGGCGAGTCGACTTGGTGATGGGTGTGACGTCGCCCTTGGCCTTGCGCTTCGGCCTTGCGGGCTTTCTCGGCCAGGTGGAGCTGGAAGCGGCGCTCGTACTCGTCTTCGAAGTCGCCGCCGTCCAGTCGCATGTCCTGGGGGAGCGCCTTGACGGCTCGATGCTGCTCGCGGGGGTCGTTGAACCCACGTCGAAAAAGATGCCGAGCCGTTGATGTCCAGCGAGCGGGAACGGCCCGAGGCAATCTCGTCCAGCTCCTTCGGCTAAATGAAGATGTACTCGCCGCCGGCGGCGTAGGCCTTCACTATGCCGGCGACCTCGTCCCCCCGTTCCTTCGTTCACGCGACAGTTGCGGATCCGGTCGGAGGTACCGGCCTGCAGCTGATGGAAATGGATCGTGTGACTGCCAGCGGCCGTGTACAAGCCCACCAGCTGGCTGACCAGCCCGAACGACACATTCCCGACCCGCGCAGAACGTGCCACGACCACCACCACCTCCAGAGACCCCCTTCCGGCTCACGGCACCTACCCGCTCCCACAGCGCCCGACCTGGCCGACGGGCCCAAGGCGGTCCGCTGAACGGGCCACCAGCAAAAAACGTGCACCAGCAAGCACGGTGCAGAAGCCGGTTCGGGATCTCACCGGACTCACCTCGCTAGCCCTCCCCAGCTGACCGGACTCCGCCAGGGAAGGCCGGCATCTCTCAACTCCTACCCAGCGTCGCGCCTTCGGTCGCTCCCCAGAGCCTTGGCAAACGAAAGGCAAGCGACCGGGGAGAAGTTCAGTCGCTGGCTTCAGTCGCTGATGAAACCGCAGCTCAGAGCGTTCTCTCTCGTCAGACAGCGACTGAAGCGACTCAACTTCCGGTATATGAGGACATTCATGTGTGCGCGTGTGCGTCATATATAGGAGGCTTCAGTCGCTTCAGTCGCTGTTTCCAACCCCTCAGCCTCTTGACCAGGAGTTACTCCGGAAGTGACTCAAGCGACTGAAGCTGACTCGGTCGCTCCGCTCCTGAGTTCAGTCGCTCCACGGTCCTCCAGACCATGGAGCGCGACACGCCGATCGAGGTACGTGCGACACACTGCGCACGGTCTCTGGCAGGTTTCGCTAGTCTGTGTTCATTGTTGAGTCGCTTCAGTCGCTGTGAGGGGAAGTACATGCCCGCTGAGCTGCGGTTTTCTCGCAGCGACTCAGGGCAGCCCACCCCTGAGCGTTCAGTCGCTGCCCTGAGACTGGCCCGCTGGTGCGCCAGCAACGGCTGGCCGGTCCACCCACTGGCCCCGGGCCGGAAGACACCTGCTGCCAATTGCCGCGAATGCTCCCAACCCGGGCACACCCGCACCGGATGCCTCTGCCCGGCCGCCGGCCGCTGGTGCCACGGCTTCCATGCAGCGACCCTGGACTACGAGCGCATTGACCAGTGGTGGGGTAAAACCCCATCACTCGGCGTCGCTGTAGCCTGCGGCCCCGCCAGCCTCGTCGTCATCGACATCGACGCGCACCAGAGCGAACCCCCACACCGTGACAAGGTACTTCCGGGCATCCCCATCGGTGAGCACATCGACCTCTCCGGCATGACCACCGGCTACCACTCCCTCGCCGTACTCGCGGCCCTCCGAGGCGAACCCAGCCCCGCCGAGGACACCTCCACCCTGCGAGTCCGCACTCCCTCAGGCGGCCTGCACGTCTGGTACCGCGCCACCGATGGCCGCCGCTGGCAGTGCTCCACCGGGTCCGGCAAGCGAGCCCTGGCCTGGCAGGTCGACGTCCGCGCCCACGGCGGCTACATCATCGCCCCCGGAACCACCACGACCGCGGGTAGCTACACCCCCGTCGGCCCCGAGCGCAGGCCCGCTCCGCTGCCCGCCTGGCTAGCCCAGGAACTGCAGCGCACCGGACACCTTCCCGCCCCGCACATCCCCGCTCCGCGGCCGGTCCCACCCCGAGCCCGCCAGGCAGTCCTCGCGGCAGGCGGAGGCCACAACCAGACATCCCGCCTGCTGACCGCGCTCCTCGCGGACGTCGCGGCGTGCGCCCAAGTCACCGAAGGCGCCGGCTTCACAGAGAAACTGAACCGGGCGGCCTACACTCTCGGCGGACTCGCCGCAGCCGGCCACCTCTCCGTCACCGACGCCGAAACAGCACTCCAGGAAACCGCGGAAGCGGTCCGCCCGGGACAAACGCAGCGCTCCGGCCAGATCATCCGCAGCGGCATGACCGCCGGCGCCAAGCGCCCCCTGCACCTCGGAGGCCGACGGTGAGCACCCCACCCGAAACCGATGGCTTCCTCTTCAACTTCGACCCCGAGGCCATCGCCGCACAGATCCTCGCCCAGCCCGCCCCGCCCCCCGTCCCCGCGCAAGGAGGGGAACAGGCACACCTGCACCACGCGACAGTCGCAGGCCTCATCCCCGACACCCTCAGCGACCGCGGCAACGCCAAGCTGTTCGTGCGCCTGTACGCCGGGGACTACCGGCACGTCCCCGGACTCGGCTGGTACCGATGGGACACCACCCGCTGGCAAGTCGACGAGGATGACACCGTCGTCTGGGCCGCCGGAGACCTCGCCGAAGCCATCGCCACCACCGACCCCCGCGGTATCCACAGCAACCAAGCCCTGCAGAAGCACCGCCGCCGCGCCCTGAGCACCTCCGGCATGAACGCCATGCTCACCCAGGCCAAAGCCGCCCCCGGCATGGTCCTGCGAGCAGAGCTCCTCGATGCCGACCCCTATGCCCTGTGCACCCCCGCGGGCATCGTCGACCTCCACACCGGCCTCATCCGTACCCCCGAGCCGGACAAGGACTTCCACTCCCGCTCGACATCCACTGCCCCCAAGTCGCAGCCCACCCCGCGCTGGAACCGCTTCCTGGCCGACACCTTCGGAGACGATGCCGAAGGCCGGGAGATGACCGACTTCCTGCACCTGATGCTCGGCTACTCCATTACCGGAGACGTCGGAGCCCAGGTCATGCCCTTCCTCTTCGGATCCGGCAAGAACGGCAAGAGCGTCCTCCTGGACGTCCTGATGAAACTCCTGGGTGACTACGCCGACGCCGCCCCGCCCGGCTTCCTCATGGCCCGCACCTTCGAAGGACACCCCACCGAACTCGCCGAACTCCACGGTCGGCGCGTCATCGTCTGCTCCGAGGTCAAGCCCGGCGACAAGTTCGACGAAGCCCGTGTCAAGCTCCTCACCGGCGGCGACCGCATCAAAGCCCGCCGGATGCGACAGGACTTCTTCTCCTTCGCCCCCACCCACAAACTGTGGCTCATCGGCAACCACCGCCCCGAGGTCGGCACCGGCGGCTTCGCCTTCTGGCGCCGCATGCGCCTGGTCCCCTTCGAGAAAGTCGTCTCCGACGACCGGAAGATCGACAACCTCGCCGACATCCTCGTCACCGAAGAAGGCCCCGGCATCCTCGCCTGGCTGATCGACGGAGCCCGCCGCTACCTCGCCGGCGAGAAAGACCTCACCGGCCCCGCCCCGGTCCGCATCGCCACCACCGCCTACGCGGAAACCGAAGACCACACCGGCCGCTTCTTCGAAGAATGCTGCACCTTTGACCCCGACCACCGCGCGGAACAAGCCCGCCTCTACAGCGTCTACCGCACCTGGTGCCAGAATGAAGGCGCGCCCACCGTCTCCTCCCGCGCCTTCGCGTCGCGGGCACGCGAGCTCGTAGGCCTTGCCTCACCCAAAGAAATGATCTTGTCCAACTCGAAGAAGTACTACCCCGGCATCGGACTGCTCGCAGAAGAGGAGAACGCATGAGCTCCCTCATCTCCGACGACGAGCTCCACCACGAAATCGACCTCATCTGGCTCGAAGACGTCTCCGAACTCGACTACGTCCGCCAGTCCCTCGACCGCCTCCCCACCCGCCGAGGCAAACCCGCCTACCACCGAGACGGCCGCCTCGTCGGCTACGCTCAGCTCGGCCCCCAGGCCAAGCCCTCGCGCTCCAGCGGTACCTTCCGCCGCCGGGTCTTCTGGCTCCTGCCGCACGACCGCGACACCGTCCCCGACGGCCTCTACGCCACCGGCGCCCCCGCCGAAGCTGTCGACCCGACCACGCTCACCGCCGGCAGCAGAGGCCGCAAGACGGAACGTTCGGAAAGGCCCGCGCAGGCTGCGGACGCCTGACAGGACGGTTCTGCGGCAGACGCCTTGCTTTCTGTACGTGATTGTTTGAAGTTCGGTCGCTTCAGTCGCTGACCATCTGGCTTCATGTCATCTGACCTGCATCTTTGTGTGCAGCGACTCAACCAGCGGACATCCGTCTCTACTCATCTGCATCCTGCGCCCGGCATCGCTGAGGACAGGGTCGGGTTCAGCTCGTGCCGGATTGGGTGCACGGGTGCCCGGTGCCCAGAGCGCTCTGGGGTCAGTACCACCGGGCACTGCCGACCGAGCCGATGGACAGGACCGAATCCTTCGACCAGAGCGAGAGGAACGATCCGTCAGTGCGGTTCCGGAGGAGCGACAACACGGTCGAGGCGGTATTGGGGCCATCCTGACACGGGGCGGGTCCGGGCCAGCCGGGCGGACCGAGCGCGTGACGGGGGCGTATTCCGCACGGGAGAAGTAGCCGCCCCGGCAGGCCCCTCCCTACCGTGAGAGCCGACAACGGGCGTCTGCCTGGCCCGGGTTGGCCAGGGCGGAAACCGCCCGTGCCGGAACGCCTCCGGTCGCCGTCGCTACTGAGGAGCCAGAATGAACCATCCTCCCGGCATGCCTGGCATGCCCGGAATGGCAGGCATGGGCGGGCCCGTGTCCACCCTGGACACCGTGACCGCGGTGCTGTTCATCCTGTGGGCCGTCTCCATGTGGTTGGCGGTGGGCGTCCTCGCGTACGCCAACCGCGGTCCCGTCAAGCCGTGGCTCTACAAGACCTCCGTGGGTCTGATCGGCCTCGGGGTGATCGGGCAGATCGGCCACTTCCAGGAGCACGTGTCGCAGGCCGTGTACTGGATCGCCCACCCGACCTCGCCCGCCTGGATGACCCCGTGGGCCAACAGCCTGTCGCGCGGCATGGGCCAGGTGGACACGACCAAGCCCTCGCTGGGCATGGAGATCCTCCACCTCACCGGCAACTTCATCTTCCTCGCCGGCCTGGTCGGCATCGTGCTGATCACCAAGCGCGTCGCCGGGCAGCTCCAGTCGCGCAAGTGGGCCAAGATGGGCGTCTGGATGCAGGGCATCCACGGCCTGGAGCACGTCGTCCTGACCGCTTCCGTCGCCCTCGGCGCCAAGCGTGCGATCGGCCTCTCCACCTGGTTCGGCACGATCGACCCGGGCCCCGCGCTGACCACCTACCGCGTGTGGTGGCACTTCGTCGCCAACCTCATCGGTACGGGCATCCTCGCGCTGTCGCTGTACCACCTGTGGCGGGAGAAGCGGAGCGTCAAGGCCGGCTTCGGCGAGCGAACGGGCGACGAGCGCGCCCAGACCCCCGGTGACGGCGAGACCGCCGCACCCGGTGAGCCGTGCCCCACCTGCCACACCACCAATGCCACCGCCGCTTCCCCCGCCGCCGAACTCGTTGGGGCAGGACGCGCGACCTAGGCGCGGCCGTCCCGTCCCTCCGCGGACCCCGCTCACGTCAGCCGGTACTCGCCCAGGGGCGGGTACCGGCTGACGACATGAGCGGGAGTGCGGGCAGGGGGTCCGCCTCCGGGGCCGCCGGTACGAGCTCCCGCGCGGCGAGTTCTTCCGTACGGCAGCGCCAGCACAGGCCGCTCGGCGCGGGGCGTCCGCAGTGCGCCCCTCGCCGTCCCGGGCAGGGCTGTGCCACCCAGGGCTCGGGCGGGAGCGCCGTGGGGCACTGGGAGCACTGCGCGCACTCGCCGGACTGCCCGGGGCGCAGCGGCCGCTCGCAGACGGGGCAGCAGTGCAGTGCGGCAGCGGGGGCGCCGGTGCCCGTACGCCCGGACCGGCGGTCGGCGCGGAACTCCCGGCATGCCCGGCACTCTTCGCCGGTCGACCACAGGACGCCGCTCTCGCAGTCGGGGTTCGCGCAGCCCCAGCGGGGGAGTGCCACGCCGAGGAGCCAGCGGCCTGGGTCGCGGATCTCGTCGATGAACGTGCCGGCGAGGCGGGCGGTGAGGCGGCCCCGCAGCCGGTCGATGTTCGTCCCGTTGTCGAGCTGGTGGCCGATCTCGCGGCCGATGCGGCGCAGCACGTAGCGGTTCACGCCGCCGAGCAGCATGCGGACGGGGTCCAAGACCCTGTCGATGCGGGGGCTGAAGGTCAGCTGGGGTCTCTTGTCCGCGGGGGCGGCGGGCCGGGCGCTGTCGGTGCGGTTCGGGGGAGAGGGGATCTTGTGGCCCGCGCGCAGCGCGACTTGCGCCCGGCGCACCGCGGCCGGCGGGCGAGCGGGAGACCGATCGGTTTCCCTACCTTCCGGAAGTTCGCCTGCGGCGGGTGGGACGAGCGCGCGCTCGTCATCGGGTCGGTCAGTCTTGGGGTCTTCCTTGTACGCGAGCGATCCGGCATGAGCGTCCGGACCTGACCCGTCATCAGTGGCAGGTGTGGGAATGGCCGTCGGCGGGGCGTCGGGACCGGCCGAGGAGCTGTGCACGAGGAAGAGGTGCCGGCCACGGACGCCCGCCCTCCGCTCGACCGTGAGCCAGCCCGAGGCGGCCAGCCGGTCGATGATCCGCCCTGCGGCCTCCACCGTGATCGGGTACCCGGCGCGGTGGCCCGTGTGGTGGCGCAGGAGGCGGGCGAGGTCGCCTTCGGAGAGCGGGATCCGCTGGACCACGGCATGGGAGATCACCGCGTACGCCCTGAGCAGGCGGGGCGGGAGGGACTCGCTGGCGTGCACCGGGAGCCAGATGAAACGCTCGGTGGCGGTCATGGGGCGGACCCGGCGCAGCGCCGTGGTGCCGCGGCCGCCGGGCAGTGAGCGGCGCCGGTTTTCGGGCAGTTCCACGATGCCGTCCGGGGCGGTGTCGGACCGCAGCTGGGCCATGGCCCGCTCGACCGTCGAGACGGACAGTCCGAGGTACGAGGCGAGGGTGGCGACGCCCGCGGTGCAACCCTCGGGGCGCTGCCCCAGCGCTTTGATCTTCATGTACACGCTGAGCGTGGCGTCCGAGTAGTACGCCGACTCCACGAGGCGCATGGGCACCTTGACGCGTCGGCGGAAGCGCGGCGCCAAGTCGGCCTCGGGGGTGCCCAGTTGAATCGGCTCAGACGAAGCGGCGGACGTGGAGTCCTTTTCCGGACAACCTTTGTGAAGGGAGTACTGGAAAAGCCCCGGGTTTTGGTCCATGATATGGAAATCTCCGTGCGGTTGAGGCATGGCGAAGCCCTTCATTCGGGCTGTTGGTTCTGGCAGAACCTGTAACGAGCGTTCGGGGTGGCACCCGCAACGTGTGATTCGCCCGCCGAGTTGGCGCTCGACGGGCGATCGAATGACGTCGGGTTCCCGGTGGTGGCACACCGGGATCGGCGACTTGGCTCGGTGGAGCCCGGTGGACGGCTGCCGACGGCAGCATCTCGCGTCCGGATCAGATAGAGCTCACGTCCGTCATCTCCGCGCAGGCGGTGAAGGCGAAGGCGCCGCCCTGGAGGGCGTTGACGCGTACGGTACGGCGTGCGGCGGACACCTCGCCGGCCAGCGGTTCCGCTTCGATCCAGCAGGCGTCGTCGAACTCGACGTAGCGGTTGAAGCTGACGTCCATCGATGTCGGGATCATCGGGCTCCAGGACGGCTGCAGAGCGTGGCCGGCCTGCCGTACGGACTCCAGGAGGAGCATCCCCGGGACGTGGTCGAGCGGGTGGTCGAAGAGGACCGGGTGGTTGGTGTCCACGCGCAACTGCCAGCGCCACCGCTCCGAGGTGGGTGCCAGCACGATGTCCTGGGTACGACTGCGGCCGACCGCGTACCGCGAGACCGCGGCGGGGGGCGTCGGCACGTTCTTGAACGTCTGCGCGACGTTCCGGCCGGATCTCAGTCGCTGGTACATGGCGGGGGAGTGGCCGCAGAAGCCGATGCTGGCCGCGGCGAGCAGCGTGCCGTTGCGGACCGCCTCGATGTGCATCGTCATGGTGACCGCCTGGGAGTGGCGGTAGCGGACGTCCGAACAGGTCACATGCAGTTCGATCTCGGCAGGGGTGTGCTCGATGCGCAGCGCCTGCGGGTTGACGGCGTACTGCAGGCGGGACCAGCTGATCGAGTGGTCGAACGGCACCTGGTACCCCACGTGCGTCAGCAGCAGCCCGCACTGGCGGAGCGTCTCGCACAGCATGAGCGGGTCGTGGATCCCCTGCTCGGACGTGTAGAAGCTGTGACTGCGCGGCCACTGGGCGGTGACGGTGAACGCGTCGGTGCCCACCTTCTCCCATCCGGTCAGGAACACTTCCGACAGGGCCGCCCGGTGAACGTACTCCCTGGCCACGGTCGTGGTCAGCGACCTACCTGCGATTTCGGGCCGTTCCGTCGTGATGGACATACCTCTCCCCCCTGGAGCATGCGTATGTGGTCCCCTCGGTCCTACCGGTTCGAGGGGCAGACCTGTAAAATAAGGGTGTTCGTTTTTTTTGTCGAGAGAGACCGAGAACCCCGATGGCCGAACCGAAGCAAGAACGGGCGGTGAAGACGCGGGAAGCGATCCTTTTCGCCGCTGCTGAAGTCTTCGACGAGTGCGGGTACAGCGGTGCCAGCATCAGCAAGATCATGCAACGCGCGGACGTGACCCAGGGTGGGATGTACTTCCACTTCAAGTCGAAGAGAGGGCTCGCGCTGGCCGTCCTGCAGCACCAGCAGGAGTTCGTGCACTTCCCCGACGGCGGCGCCGGGTTGCAGCGGCTGGTGGACCTCACCTTCTTCATCGCCCACGAGCTGCAGACCAATGTGTTGTTCCGGGCGAGCGTCAGACTCGCCGTCGAGCAGGGCGACTTCGGCGTGCGGGACGACACGGCCTACCAGGAGTGGGTCGAGCAGCTGTACACGCACCTGTGCGAGGCACGTGAGCTCGGCCAGCTGCTTCCCGAGGTCGACGAGCGGGAATGCGCCAACGTGCTCGTCGGCGCGTACAGCGGTACCCAGGTGTTCTCGAACATCGCCAGCGGACGGGTGGACCTCGCCGATCGCCTCGTCTCGATGTGGCGCTACGTGCTTCCGGGGATCGCCACCCCGAAGGCGCTGGCAGGGGTCGCGATGCCCAGGGGCGCGCGAAGACTGGCCGCATGAGGCCGTTACGCGTGGTGCTCACCGGCGCGACGGGCTTCATCGGAGCGACCGTGCTGCGCGAGCTCGCCGGGTACCGGGAGACCCCCGGCACCGGTGGGCCCGCGCACCTGCGCGTGGTGGGCCGGCGGATGCCCGAGGAGGCGGCGGACGCCGTGGACGAATGGGTACCCGCCGACCTCGCCGAGCCGGGCACGCTGCGCGGGGTGTGCGAAAACGCGGACGTGCTGCTGCACCTCGCCGCGCTGATCGGACCCGACGAGGCACGGTGTGCGGCCGTCAACGTCGACGGGACCGCGGCCCTGATGGACGAGGCGCTCCGGGCCGGGGTGCGACGGATCGTCCATCTGTCGACGACGGCCGTCTACGGGCCGGGCCCCCACCGGGGCATCGCCGTCGACGGCGCTGTCCGGGCGCCCGCCTCCCCGGCGAGCCGTACCCGGCTCGCCGGGGAGGCGTACGCCCTGGCGGCCGGGGCGGCCGTGCTGCGCCCGGGTCTGGTGCTGGGGCGGGGAGACCGCTGGGTCGTGCCTGTGCTGGCCGAACTCCTCGACGCCGTACCGGCGTTGTGGGACGGCGGACGCGGGATGCTCTCCGTCGTGGCGGTCGACGACCTCGCCCGCCTCATCGCCCGCCTGGGGCTCGGCGGCGCGCTCACGGGCCGGGTGTGGCACGCCAGCCACCCCGACCCGGTGAGCACCGGCGAGCTGCTCGGCGCCCTCGCCCACCACGGGGTCCTTCCCGCGGTGTCGCGGGAGCTGTCGTGGGAGGAGTGCCTGGAGCGGCTGCGCGCGCGGCCGACGCGGGTGAGCGAGCGCCAGTTCGCCCTCGTCGCCCGGGACCACTGGTACGACAGCCGCGAGGTGTGGACCGCCGCCGGCTGTCCGCCGGGACCTGGCCCGCTGCAGAGGCTGGCCGGTTCGGCGTCCTGGTACCGGTCCCGGCTCGCGGCCCCCGCGTGACGGCGAGGGCCGGGCGAGCCGGGGTTCAGCTGTCCCGCGTAGCGCGCGGGCCGGGTAGCGGGGTCGCCCCGGGGGAGCCGTCCGCGGACACCCCGGCCAGCGCCAGATGCCATACGCGCTTGAGCTGGGCGACCGCGCTCTCGAATTCCGCTTCCGTGCCGATCCGGCTGCGCATGTACGCCTCGGCCCCGCTCGTCAGGTACTCGACGAGGGTCGTGACGTCCGCCGGGAGCGCGTTCTCGCGAAGTTGGCCGGATTCGTACGCACGGTCCAGCAACTCCCGTACGGCCGGCAGCCAGACGTCCGACCAGGAGCCCGTGCCCGGCCGTTCCCGGGACAGCCGGATGGCCGCGCGCACCGCGGGCTCCTCGTCCATGAGACGGGCCAGTTCCAGGGTGAGGTCGACGACCATGCGCAGAGCCGGCAGGTTCTCGGCGGACCTGCTGCTCAGCGCCGCCTCCGTCACGGCCCGGCCTTCCTCCTGGACCGCGTCGGCCAGCTCCGTCTTGGACGGGAAGTGGAAGGTGACCGCCCCGATGGACATGCCGGCCGCGCCGCTGATCCGGGAGAGCGAGGTGCCGTCGTAGCCGGCGGTGTCGAACTCAGAGGCAGCCGCTCTGATCAGGGCGATGCGCGTGCGCAAGGCCCGCTCCTGCTTCACCACGCTGCCTCCTCAGGAGCGTTCCGAGCCGCTGGGGCAGCGAGGTAGGGGGTGCCGGGCCGACGGCTCGCCGCCGGGTTGTCCCGGATCGAGCCCATGTGGAGATGAGGGGACCACCTTCCAGGCCCGCGAACACGTTCCGCAAGTCCGACTTGCTGAAGATGTCGTGGATTGCCCGGAGCGGGCTCCGGGGCTTCCAGGACAGCTTTGACGGCGCTCCGGCGCGCGGCGAGGTGCTGCGGGGAGTGGCGGTCACGGACCGGTGCGGAAGCTTGCCGCGGGTGCCTGTCGGAGCCCGACTTGGCGAAGTGCATCAGGCAACTCTCCTGAGTCGCAAAAAAAAGAGGGTGTTCGCTATTATTCTAGCGTGGTCAGCAGCCGCGGGCCGATACAGGGGAGGGAACACGCCATGGTCACGCATGTTTTGACGAGCAATCGAGCCTCGGTTCCGGTGTTCGCGGACCGGGTCTTCGAAGGCCTGCCGCGGACCGACCAGCGGCGCTGGGCCCAGGCCTACGTGGAGGGCCTGCTCACCACGCCGGGCAAGAAGACGGTCCGCCGGCTGGCCGCGCAGATATCCGATTCGCCGACCGCGTCCCAGTCGCTGCACCAGTTCGTGAACGCGAGCCCGTGGGACTGGAACCCGGTCCGCGCGGAGCTGAGCCGGTGGGCGGAGCAGGAGATGACCCCGCAGGCGTGGGTGGTCGGGCAGGCGGTGCTGCGCAAGCGGGGCGAGCACTCCTGTGGGGTGCACCGGCGCTACGTTCCCGCGACCGGACGGTCGGTCACCTGCCAGCTGGGCGTGGGGGCGTTCCTGGCGTCGGCCGACAAGGCGGTGCCCGTCGACTGGCGCCTGATGCTTCCCGGCTCCTGGTCCAAGGACCCGGAGCGCCGCCAGCGCACCCGCATTCCCGACGAGGCCGTGTCGAGGACGGTCGAGCAGCACGCCCTCGACCTGGTCGACTCCCTCGTGGCCGCCAGCGGCACGGCGCCGCTCCCGGTGGTGTGCGACCTGGAATCGGCCACGGGCACGGCGGCGCTGGTGCGCGGACTCGCCCTGCGCGGGCGTGACTTCGTCGTCGCCGTCCCCAGCGGCATGCAGGTCATGGTGGGGCGCCACCTGAGGGTCCAGCGGCCGCAGGCGGGCGGTCCCGAGGGTCCGGCCATGGCGGTGTCCGCCGGCAGCCTGTTCGAGTTCGACGCGGGCATGCTGACCCGGATGGAGACGGTGGCCCCGCTCGACGGCCGGGGCCGGCACACGACGGTCATGACGAGCTACGTGCGCCTGCCGGAGCCGGGTACCGCCGGCGCCCAGACGTACCGCACCTACCGGCTCTTCGCCGTCCGGCCCGAGGACGGCCGCCGCCCGGTCCAGCTGTGGCTGACCAGCCTGATGCACGCCCGGATGGAGTCGGTGCTGGCGCTGACCCGGTTGCTGCCCCGCGCGACGGAGGCGGTGCGAGAGATGGCGGAGGACTTCGGGCTCGTCGACTTCGAAGGCCGCTCCTACCCGGGCTGGCACCACCACATGACGCTGGTGTCCGCCGCCTACGCCTACAGCCGCCTCGACCGCCGTCCCGTCAGGACCCCGGAGCCGATGCTCGCGGCCGCGTAGGACGGCGCCGGCGACACGTCACGGAACGACGATACGGACGGGACGCCGGGACGCCGCGCGGCGTCCCGGGCGCGCGCCGCGGGCCGGAACCGACGGCGGCTTCGCCACATCGGTCCTTTGAAGAGACTCGTCCCGCACCTAGAGTGAGCGAATGCTGAGACACACGTACGAGGGGCAGGACTGCAACCTCGCCCGGTCGCTGGAGGTCATCGGCGAACGCTGGACGCTCTTGATCATCCGTTCGGCCCTGCTCGGCACCAAGCGCTTCGACGGGTTCCTCGGCAGCCTGCAGATCGCCCGGAACGTCCTGACCAACCGGCTGGCCCGGCTGGTCGAACACGGGATCATGGAGCGGGTCCCGTACCAGGAGCGGCCCGTGCGCTACGAGTACCGGCTCACCCCCACCGGCCGCGACCTGACCCGGGCCGTCATCGCGCTGATGCAGTGGGGCGACCGGAACCTGCCGCAGGAGCTCGGCCCGCCCCGCCGCGCCGAGCACATCGGCTGCGACGGCCCGCTCCACGTCGAACTGCACTGCTCCGGCTGCGGCCGCCAGGTGCACGACGAGGAAGTGGACGTCCGCAGCATCCGCTGAACACGGTTGCGCACACGAGGAGATGCCACCTCGCGCGAGGTTTCCCACGATGGGGCCCTCCGCCGCCGACAGGGCGGCCGCACGAGGAGGCGTGATGGCACCCGTACTGGGAGCGCTGCGCAGGCTGGCCATGGCACCGTCACTGGCCGAAGTGAGCTTCGCCGGACGCGGATTCCCCGTGGAACCGTCGGCGCGGACCCGCAAGCTGGAGGCCGTACCGCAGGCGGTGGTCTGCGGATTCGAGTGGGGCATCGAGGACCGCGACCTCGCGACCACCGAGCGCCGCCTGTCCATGGTCGAGCCGGAGGTCAAGGGCTTCGCCTACGAGGGCGCCACGATGGCCTGCGCCATCCGCGACGTCATGGGGCCGCAGGGCCACCGCACGCGTGACCTGCTCCAGGGCGGGGGCAAGCCGCACATCTTCCTGAACTACATCGGCATCGGCTTCGCCATGGCCCGGCTGCCGCGGCCGCTGTGGAAGAAGCTCGTACCCGACCTGGACGGCCCCGAGTACTACCCGGCGATGAGCTGGCTCGCCGTGGACGGCTACGGCTTCGACCGGGCCTACTTCGACACCGCCCGCTGGGTCGACGAGCAGCGCCTGGACACCCCGTACGCCTGGGAAGGCGACGCCGACTACTTCCAGCGCGCCGTCGACCAGGGCATCGGGCGGGCGCTGTGGTTCATCAACGGCGGTCACACCGCGCAGGTCAGCGCCGCCGTGCGCAGGTTCGCGGGCGACCGCCGCCCCGACCTGTGGAGCGGGGTGGGCCTGGCCGCGACCTTCGCCGGGGGCGCCACCGCCGCGGAGCTGGCCACGCTGGTGGAGGAGGCGGGCGAGAGCCGCGACCACCTCGGTCAGGGCTCGGTGTTCGCCGCGAAGGCCCGCCACCACGCCGGCTTCGTCCCCGAGCACACCCGAACGGCCGTCCACGCGTTCACCGGGCTTGAGGTCGACGCCGTCGCGCGCCTCGCGGACGACTGCGCCGCCACCGAGGCGGACCCCGAAGTGGGGCCGGCCTACGAGGTGTGGCGCAAGGGGGTCCGCGAGCAGCTCCTCGCGCACGCTGTTTGAGCACACGGGAAGTAGACGACCCTCCTGGGCCTCTGGATAGATTCGATTCGCTGCGGGAAATCCAGGGATCCAAGAGGGGCGGTTCAATCCGGTGTCCACATTCTTTGGCGCGATCCGGCGCCGAGTTCTCACACCTCCCACCTCCGAGACGACAATGGAGGTGCGCGGTTTCCACGTGAAGAACGAGGAAGCCAAGGCGCGACTTGAGAACATCGGCGAGATTTTTCTCCGGGGATATGCATACGCCGTCGAGGCGGGCTCCGCCGCCGAGGCCGAGGAAATGCTGGAGACCGTCCCGCTGGACATGCGCGGATTCGCGTACGAGGGCGCCGGCATGGGCGCCGCGGTGTACGACTCGCTGCCGGGGCACAGCGGCCGGCTCTCCGGCCTGCTGGCCGGCAAGGGCCGTGACCACGACTACATGATCTACGTCGGAGTCGGCTGGGCGATGGCCCGCCTGCCGCGGATCCTGTGGCCGGACATCCGCAAGACGGACCCGCTGCTGCGCTGGCTGGCTCTGGACGGGTACGGCTTCCACCAGGCGTACTTCCGCACCGACTCCTACGTGCGCGACCCGCACGCGCGGCACTCCTTCCGCTGGAACGGCGGACACAACGACTACACCCCCAACGCCATTGACCAGGGGATCGGTCGTGCGCTGTGGTTCGTCGGCGGCACCGACCCCGACGTCGTCACCGAGCTGATCCGCTCGTACCCCGAGAGCCGCCACAGCGACCTGTACGCGGGCGCGGGACTGGCCTCGACGTACGCGGGCGGCGTGACGGAGGAGGAGCTGACCCGGTTCGCCGAGGGCGCCGGGGAGCACCGCTTCTCCCTCGCCCAGGGCTCGGCCTTCGCCATCGAGGCCCGCATCAAGGCCGGCACGATCATCGACCACACCCACCTCGCGGCCCGCGTCCTGTGCAACGCGACGGCCGAGCAGGCGGCCCGGGTGTGCACCGACCTCAGGCCCGCCGCGGCCGGCCCCGAGAATTCGCCGGCCTATGAGACCTGGCGGCTCGACGTCGCCGCCGAACTCGCTTCTCTCTCGCTCTCCCGGAAAGGTGCCGACCTGTGACGGACAAAAAGAACTGGCTGCGTAGGAATTCGCCGGGAATTGTCGCTCTTGCCCTCATGGTGAGCACGTTCTACGCGGTCCGGCTGCCCGAGTCCTCCGCCGCTGAGATTTCGGCCGTGGCCAAGGAGTTCGGCTTCGAGCCGATGTCCATCGCCATGCCCGCCGGGTACAAGAAGCAGGAATTCCGACAGGTCAACAAGGCGTACCGGCACATCGAGGGGTGGGTCTCCTCGGTCGGCGCCGGCATCGCCATGAACGACCTCGACGGCGACGGTCTGCCCAACGACCTGTGCGTCAACGACCCGAAGATCGACCAGGCGGTCATCACGCCGGCACCGAACCGCACGCCGGTCCCGTACCAGCCCTTCGCGCTCGAACTGGGATCGCTGCCGAGCAGCGACACCCTGGCCCCGATGGGCTGTGTCCCCGGCGACTACAACGAGGACGGCAGGATCGACGTCCTCGTCTACTACTGGGGCCGTACGCCGGTCATCTTCACCAACAAGGGGGAGAAGGGGAAGCCGCTGACGGCCGCCTCCTTCGAGCCCACCGAGCTGCTGCCCGGCAAGCCGGGCAAGAAGTACACCGGCCCGCTGTGGAACAGCAACGCCGCGGCGGTCGCCGACTTCGACGGTGACGGCCACGACGACATCTACATCGGCAACTACTTCCCCGACAGCCCCGTCCTGGACCCGTCCAAGGACGGCGGCGTGGTGATGAACGAATCCCTCTCCCACGCCCAGAACGGCGGCGGCGGCCACTTCTTCCGCTGGACCAAGGACGGCTACGAGAAGACCGACGACGCCATCCCGCAGAGCCTGAACAAGGGTTGGTCGCTCGGCGCGTCGGCGGCGGACCTCGACGGCGACCACCTGCCGGAGCTCTTCCTCGCCCACGACTTCGGCACCTCCGGGCTGCTGTACAACAAGTCCACCCCCGGCAAGATCGAGTTCGCCGAGGTCAAGCAGGTCCACAGCGGCACCGTCCCGAAGTCCAAGGAGCTGGGACGCAGCTCCTTCAAGGGCATGGGCGTCGACTTCGGTGACCTGGACAACGACGGCCTGTACGACATGTTCGTCAGCAACATCACCACGTCGTTCGGCATCCAGGAGTCGAACTTCGCCTTCATCGACCAGGCCAACAGCAAGGCCGAGGTGCAGGGCCGCTTCAAGGACGGCGAGGCGCCGTTCAAGGACAAGAGCGCCGATCTGGGCGTCGCGTGGTCCGGCTGGGGCTGGGACGTGAAGACCGGCGACTTCAACAACGACGGCAACCTGGAGATCACCCAGGCGCTCGGCTTCGTCAAGGGCAAGACCAACCGCTGGCCCCAGCTCCAGGAGCTGGCCACGGCCAACGACGCCCTGACCTCCAACCCGCTGTGGTGGCCCAACGTCCGGCACGGCGACGACCTCGCCGGCAGCCAGACCATGCGCTTCTTCGCCAAGGGCGACAACGGCAAGTACGTGAACCTCTCCCCGTCCCTCGGCATCGCCGAGCCCATCCCGACCCGTGGCCTGTCCACCGCCGACGTCGACGGTGACGGCCGCCTCGACCTGGCGGTCGCCCGCCAGTGGGGCGAGCCGATCTTCTACCGGAACGTCGCCGAGAACACCGGCTCGTACCTCGGCCTCAAGCTCGAACGCGAGGACGGCTCGCCCGCCGTCGGCGCCGAGGTCTGCGTCGAACTGCCCGACGGCACCAAGCGCATCGCCCGTGTGGACGGCGGCGGCGGCCACTCCGGCAAGCGCAGCACCGACGTGCACATCGGCCTGGGCAAGGGCGTCAAGGGACCGCTCCCGGCCATGATCACGTGGCGCGACCGCAGCGGGACCGTCCACGAAGAGCAGCTGAAGCTGACGCCCGGCTGGCACGGCGTCCAGCTCGGAACCCAGGCGAAGGAGAAGTGACCATGTCCGAGCAGAAGACCCCGCCACGCCACAATCCGAAGGTCACCACCGCACTGCGCCGGTTCGCGATCTCGATTTCCGTGCTCAACGTCTTCGGCTACACGGTGCTCGGCTTCGAACAGCCCTGGACCTGGCCGTTCATCGCGCTGGCCACCTCGTACACGCTCGAAATCGTGCTGGAGGTGCTCGGCGCCCGCTCCGAGAAGCGCGAGCCGCGTTTCCGCGGCGGCGGCTTCAAGGGCCTGGTGGAGTTCCTCTTCCCGGCCCACATCACCGCCCTCGCGGTGAACATGCTGACCTACGTCAACGACCGCGTCTGGGTCATGGTCTTCGGCGTCATCGTCGCCGTCGGCACCAAGTGGGTGCTGCGCGCCCCGGTCAAGGGCCGTATGCGGCACTTCATGAACCCGTCGAACTTCGGCATCGCGGTCATCCTGGTGCTCTTCCCGTGGGCCTCGATCGCGCCCCCGTACCACTTCACCGAGTACCTCGACGGCGGCTTCGACTGGCTGGTCCCGGCGATCATCATCTCGCTCGGCACGCTGCTCAACGCGAAGCTCACCGAGCGCATGTGGCTCATCCTGGCCTGGGTCGGCGGCTACGCCCTCCAGGCGATCGTCCGCGGTCTGATCTTCGACACCTCCATCCCCGCGGCCCTCGCGATGATGACCGGCGTGGCGTTCGTGCTCTTCACGAACTACATGATCACCGACCCGGGTACGACGCCCTCCTCCAAGTGGGGCCAGATCGCCTTCGGCGGCGGCGTCGCCACCATGTACGGCGTCCTGACCGCCCTGCACGTCGTGTACGGCATCTTCTTCGCCACCGCCCTCGTCTGCGCCATCCGCGGCGCCTTCCTGTGGACCGCCGACGTGGTCACCAAGCGCCGCGCCGCCGAGGCCGCAGCCATGGCCGCCCTGGAGCAGTCCGTCGCCGGCGCCGAGAGCTGCCCGAACGGCTGCCCCGCCGGCGCCTGCGCCTGCCCCGCCGACACCCTCGTCGCCCAGGTCTGCCCGAACGGCTGCCCGGCCGGCGCCTGCGGCTGCGCCGCGGATTCCGCCTGCTCCTGCCCGGCCGGCGCCTGCGCCTGCCCCGCCGGCGGCGAGGCCGTCACGCAGAAGATCGCGGTCGCCGTATGACCAGAATCGCCATCGTCGGGATGGCCTGCCGCTATCCCGACGCCACCAGCCCCGGTGAGCTGTGGGAGAACGCCGTCGCGGGACGCCGTGCCTTCCGCCGCCTGCCCAGCGTCCGGATGAACCTGGACGACTACTGGGACGCCGATCCCACCGTCCCGGACACCTTCTACGCCCGCAACGCCGCGGTGCTGGAGGGCTACGAGTTCGACCGCATCGCCCACAAGATCTCCGGCGGCACCTACCGCTCCACCGACCTCACGCACTGGCTCGCCCTGGACACCGCCGGGCGCGCGCTCGCCGACGCCGGATTCCCGGGCGGCGAGGGCCTGCCCCGCGAACGCACCGGCGTGGTCGTCGGCAACACCCTCACCGGCGAGTTCTCCCGCGCCAACGTGATGCGGCTGCGCTGGCCGTACGTACGGCGCGTGATGGCCGAGGCCCTCGGCGACCAGCCGGACTGGGACGAGGACCGCGTCGACGAGTTCCTCGACGACGTGGAGGCCGCCTACAAGCAGCCGTTCCCGGACATCAACGAGGACACCCTCGCCGGCGGCCTCGCCAACACGATCGCCGGCCGGATCTGCAACCAGTTCGACCTGGGCGGCGGCGGCTACACCGTCGACGGCGCGTGCTCCTCCTCACTGCTGTCGGTCACCACCGCCGGCACCTCGCTCGTCAACGGCGACATCGACGTCGCCGTCGCGGGCGGCGTGGACCTGTCCATCGACCCGTTCGAGATCATCGGATTCGCCAAGACGGGCGCCCTCGCCAAGGGCGAGATGAAGCTCTACGACCGCGGCTCCAACGGCTTCTGGCCCGGCGAGGGCTGCGGAATGATCGTCATGATGCGCGAGGAGGACGCCCTCGCGGGCAACCACCGCATCTACGCGACGATCGCGGGCTGGGGCGTCTCCTCCGACGGCCAGGGCGGCATCACCCGCCCCGAGGTCAGCGGCTATCAGCTGGCCCTCAAGCGCGCCTACGACCGCGCCGGGTTCGGCATCGACACGGTCGCCCTCTTCGAAGGCCACGGCACCGGAACGGCCGTCGGCGACGCCACCGAGCTCACCGCCCTCATGGGCGCGCGGGCCGCGGCCGACCCGGACGCCCCCGTCGCCGCCATCACCTCCATCAAGGGCATGATCGGCCACACCAAGGCCGCCGCCGGCGTGGCGGGCCTGATCAAGGCGGCCATGGCCGTCGACAACCAGACCCTGCCCCCGGCCATCGGCACCGTCGATCCGCACGAGCTGCTCACCGCCGCCGACGCCAACCTCAAGGCGCTGCGCAAGGCCGAGGCCTGGCCCCAGGGCACGCCCCGCCGCGCCGGCATCACCGCCATGGGCTTCGGCGGCATCAACACGCACGTCGTCCTCGACGAGCCCGCCACCCGGCGGCGCGCCCCGGGCCGCGGCCGGGGCGCGGCCCTCGCCCACTCGCTGCAGGACGCCGAACTGCTGCTGCTGGACGCCGAGTCGCCCCGCGAGCTGCGCGCCCGGATCACCGAGGTCGCCGACTTCGTCGAGCAGGTCTCGTACGGCCAGGTCTCGGACCTGGCCGCTACGCTCCAGCGCGAACTGCGCGGACTGCCCCACCGCGCCGCCGTCATCGTCTCCTCCCCGGAGGACGCCGAACGCCGGCTGCGCCACCTCGCCGGGCTCCTGGAGACCGGCGAGAGCGAGCACACCGCCGCCGACGGCCGAAGCCACCTCGGCAAGGCCACCGGCCCCGGCCGCATCGGCTTCCTCTTCCCGGGCCAGGGCTCGGGCCAGGGCACCGGCGGGGGCGCGCTGCGCCGCCGCTTCCCCGAGGCCGCCGAGGTCTTCGACCGGGCGGGGCTGCCGACGTCCGGCGACATGGTCGCCACCGACGTGGCGCAGCCGCGCATCGCCACCGGCTCGGCCGCGGGCCTGCGCGTCCTGGACTCCCTGCGGCTGGAGGCGTCCGTCGCGGTCGGCCACAGCCTCGGCGAGCTCTCCGCCCTGCACTGGGCCGGGGCGATCGACGAGGAGACGCTGCTGGAGGCCGCGCGGGTGCGCGGCCGGGCCATGGCCGAGCACGGCGACTGCGGCACGATGGCCTCGCTCGCCGCCGCGCCGGAGCGGGCCGAGCAGCTCATCGAGGGCCTGCCCGTCGTCATCGCCGGCTACAACGGTCCCGAACAGACGGTCGTCGCCGGCCCCGTCGACGCGATCGAGGAGGTCCAGCGCCGGGCCGGGCGCGCCGAGCTGGGCTGCACCCGCCTCGCCGTCTCGCACGCCTTCCACTCGCCGCTCGTCGCACCCGCCGCCGCCTCGTTCGGCGCCTGGCTCGACGGCTCGGCGTTCGCCCCCGTCTCCGGCCGGGTCCTCTCCACCGTCACCGGGGCCGAACTCGCCCTCGACACCGACGTGCCCGAGCTGCTGCGGCGGCAGATCACCGACCCCGTCCGCTTCACCCAGGCGGTCCGGGCGGCCGCCGCCGACGTCGACCTGTTCGTCGAGGTGGGTCCGGGCCGCGTGCTCAGCGGCCTGGCCCGGGCGGCGACCGGGATCCCGGCCGTCGCGCTGAACACCGACGACGAATCGCTGCGGGCCGTCCTCCAGGTGGCCGGCGCCGCGTTCGTCGCGGGCGCGCCGCTCGCCCTCGAACGGCTCTTCCAGGACCGGCTGATCCGGCCGCTGGAGGTCGGACAGCGCTTCTCCTTCCTGGCCAGCCCCTGCGAGGAGGTGCCGCAGGACGACGCGCCGGCGGCCCGGCCGCTCCCCGCGGCCGCCGCCCCCGCGCGGCCCGCGCGGGTCCGCACCAAGAAGAAGGCCAAGGCGCAGGCGGCGCCCGAGGCGGCGGCCCAGGCCCCCGCCGGTCAGGCCGCCGGCGCCGAGGACGCGGCGGCCGAGGGCGCCGCGGCGCTCGACGTCCTGGTCGCCCTGGTCGCCGAGCGCGCCGAGCTCCCCGCAGAGCTGGTGGAGCCCGGGACCCGGCTCCTGGACGACCTGCACATGAGCTCGATCACCGTCGGACAGATCGTCAACCAGGCGGCGTCCCGCCTCGGGATCGCCGCCGCCCAGGTGCCGACCAACTTCGCCACCGCCACCCTGGGCGAACTGGCCGAGGCCCTCGACACGCTGGTCAGCACCGGCGGCGCGGCGCCCGACGAGGCCACCGCCCCGGTGGTCACGGGCTCCGCGGCCTGGTCCCGGCCCTTCTCCGTGGACCTCGACGAGGTGGCCCGGCCCCGCGCCGGCGCCGAGGAGAGCGACGGCGACTGGGACCTGTTCGCCCCGGCGGGCTCCGCGTTCGGCGCGGAGCTCAAGGCGGCGCTCGCCCACGCCAAGGTGGGCTCCGGCGTCCTGGCCGTCCTGCCCAAGGGCTCCGCCCAGGAGCAGACCGACCACGTCCTCGAAGCGGCCCGCAAGGCCCTCGCGGGCGGCTCCGGACAGCGGTTCGTCCTGGTCCAGGACGGCCGCGGCGCGGCCGGGCTGGCCAAGACCCTGTACCAGGAGGCGCCGCACCTGCGCACCACCATCGTCCACACCCCGGTGACGGACGACGCGGTACGACGGGTCGTGGCCGAGGTCGCGGCGACCACGCGGTTCGCCGAGGTCCACTACGACGAGGCCGGCGTGCGCCGCGTACCGACCCTGCGGGCGCTGCCCGTGGAGCCGCTGCGCTCCGACGCCCCGCTCGACGCCTCCGACGTCCTGCTCGTGACGGGCGGCGGCAAGGGCATCTCCGCGGAGTGCGCCCTCGCCGTGGCCCTGGAGACCGGAGCGAAGCTGGCCGTACTGGGCCGCTCCGACCCGCAGGCGGACCGGGAACTCGCCGAGAACCTCGCCCGGATGGCCGACAGCGGCGTCACCGTGCACTACGCGCGCGCCGACGTCACCGTCCCGGAGCAGGTCGGCGCGGCCGTCGCCGAGCTGGAGCGGGAACTGGGCAAGATCACCGGTCTGCTGCACGGCGCCGGGCGCAACGAGCCCCGGCCGCTGACCCAGCTCGAACCGGCGGACTTCCGCAAGACGTTCGCCCCCAAGGTCGACGGCCTGCGCCACGTCCTCGACGCGGTGGGCGCCGGCGAGCTGAAGCTGCTGGTCACCTTCGGCAGCATCATCGGACGGGCCGGCCTGCGCGGCGAGGGCCACTACGCCACCGCCAACGAGTGGCTGGCCGACCTCACCGAGGACGTCGCCCGTACCCACCCGCAGGTCCGCGCCCGGTGCATGGAATGGTCGGTGTGGTCCGGCGTCGGCATGGGCGAGAAGCTCTCCGTCGTCGAGTCCCTCGCCCGCGAGGGCATCACCCCGGTCTCCCCGGACCAGGGCGTGGAGATCCTGCTGCGCCTGATCTCCGACCCGGACGCCCCCGTCGTCACCGTCATCAGCGGCCGTACGGAGGGCATCGACACGGTACGCCGCGACCTGCCCCCGCTGCCGCTGCTGCGGTTCACCGGCAACCCGCTGATCCGCTACCACGGCGTCGAACTGGTCACCGAGGTCGAGCTGAACGCCGGCACCGACCCCTACCTGGCCGACCACCTCCTCGACGGGAACCTGCTGATGCCGGCGGTGCTCGGCATGGAGGCGATGGTCCAGGTCGGCGCCGCCGCCACCGGCCGCAGCACCACTCCGGTCATCGAGGGCGCGCGCTTCCTGCGGCCCATCGTCGTCCCCCCGAACGGCAGCATGCGCATCCGCGTCGCCGCCACCGTCACCGGCGCCGACACCGTCGACGTCGCCATCCACGCCGAGGACACCGGCTTCGTCGCCGAGCACTTCCGGGCCCGCCTGGTCTACTCCGGGGTCCCGGTCCCGGACGGCCCGCCGCTCCAGGTCCCCGCGGACACCCCGGTGGTCCCGCTGGACCCGGCGAACGACCTGTACGGCGGCATCCTCTTCCAGGGCGCCCGCTTCCAGCGGCTGCGGCGCTTCCACCGCGCCGCCGCCCGGCACGTCGACGCCGACGTCGCCGTGGAGCGCGAGCCGGACGGCTGGTTCGCCGGCTTCCTGCCGGGCGGACTGCTCCTCGCCGACCCGGGCATGCGCGACTCCCTCATGCACGGCAACCAGGTGTGCGTCCCCGACGCGACCCTGCTGCCGTCGGGCGTCGAGCGGATCCACCCGCTGGGCACCGGAGACCACGTACCGGACCGGCTGCGGTACACCGCAGTCGAGCGCAGCCGCGACGGCGACACGTACGTGTACGACATCGCGGTCCGCACCGAGGACGGCACCGTCGTCGAGCGCTGGGAGGGCCTGACCCTGCACGCGGTGCGCAAGACGGACGGGTCCGGCCCCTGGGTCACCCCGCTGCTCGGCCCGTACCTGGAGCGCAGCCTGGAGGACGTGCTCGGCGCCCGCATCGCGGTCGCCGTCGAACCGCACGGCGACGCGCCGGCCGGTTCGATCTCGCAGCGCCGCGGCTTCACCGCGGACGCGGCGGCACGGGCGATGGGCAGCCCGGTGACGGTCCACCACCGTCCCGACGGCAGACCGGAGATCGGCGCGAGCCGGCACGTGTCGATGTCGGCGGCCCACGGGCTGGGCGTCACCGTCAGCGCCGTCTCCGACACCGAGGTGGCCTGCGACATCGAGGCGGTCAGCATGCGGCCGACCGCCGAATGGCACGGGCTGCTCGCCGAGCACGCGCCCGTCGCGCAGCTGGTCGCCAAGGAGACGGGCGAGGCGCCCGACACCGCGGCCACGCGGGTGTGGAGCGCCGTGGAATGCCTGAAGAAGGCCGGGATCATGGCGGGCGCGCCGCTGACGGTGCTGCCGCGCCGCAAGGACGCCTGGGTGGTCTTCGCCGCCGGCGACCTGCGGATCGCGACCTTCGTCACCGGGCTGCGCGACGCCCTGGAGCCCGCCGTCTTCGCCTTCCTCACGCATGCACCGGATCACATCGAAGGGCGGTCCTAGATCATGGCGGAAGACTATTTCGAGATGCGGCACCTGGTCGGTTTCGAGGAGACCAACCTGGTCGGCAACGTGTACTACGTGAACTACCTGCGCTGGCAGGGCCGGTGCCGCGAGCTGTTCCTGCAGCAGAAGGCGCCGGACGTGCTGGCCGAGGTGCAGGACGACCTCAAGCTGTTCACGCTGAAGGTGGACTGCGAGTTCTTCGCCGAGATCACCGCCTTCGACGAGCTGTCCATCCGGATGCGGCTGTCGGAGCTGGGCCAGACCCAGCTGGAGTTCACCTTCGACTACGTCAAGGTGACCGACGGGGCCGAGGTGCTGATCGCCCGCGGCCGGCAGCGGATCGCGTGCATGCGCGGCCCGAACACCAACACCGTGCCCTCCCTCATCCCCGAGGGACTGGCGCGCGCCCTGGAGCCGTACTCGGCCGCCGGCCGCGCCCTGTCGGGGCGGGCCGCATGAGCACCCTGACCGCCGCGCCGCCGCGGGACCTCGCCACCGGCGACCCCGCGCGGCTGCGTCGGGCCTTCGGGGCCTTCGCCACCGGGGTGACCGTGGTGACGGTGGGCGGAGCCTCCCCGCGGGGCATGACCGCCAACTCCTTCACCTCGGTCTCCCTGGACCCGGCCCTGATCCTGATCAGCGTCGGGAAGGAGGCGGTCATGCACCGCCGTCTCGCGGAGGCAACCACCTTCTCGGTCTCGGTGCTCGGAGCCAGCCAGGAGAGCGTGGCCCGGCACTTCGCCGACCGCTCGCGGCCCATGGGCGCGGGCCAGTTCGACGCCGTCGACTGGCTGCCCGGCCACGCCGCCGACGCCCCCCTGATCGCGGGGGCGGCGGCGCACTTCGAGTGCGCGAAATGGCGTACGTACGACGCGGGCGACCACACGCTCTACCTGGGGGAGCTGCTCGCCATGGACGACTTCCCGGACGGCGAGCCGCTGGTCTTCCACCGGGGTGCGTTCCGGGACCTCGTCCCCCCGCGGCGGGGGAGGGCGTGATGAGCGTCCACCCGCCCGGTCCGCCCTTCTGGCAGCTGCCCGGGCTGCTGCGCAAGCTGGCCGTCGACCGGCTCGCGATGATGCGCGATGCGGCGGACCTCTCCGACGCCGTACGCGTGTCGATGGGCCCGAAGAAGATGTACATCTTCAACCGCCCCGACTACGCCAAGCACGTCCTGGCCGACAACGCGGCCAACTACCACAAGGGCATCGGGCTCGTGGAGTCCCGCAAGGTGCTCGGCGACGGCCTCCTCACCAGCGAGGGCGACCTGTGGAAGGCCCAGCGCCGCAACGTCCAGCCCGCGTTCAAGCCGGGCCGGATCGCCGCGCAGGCGGGCGTCGTGGCCGAGGAGTCCGGACGCCTGCTCGACCTGCTGCGGCTACGGGCCGGCGGGGGAGCGGTCGACGTGCTCCACGAGGTCACCGGGCTCACCCTCGGGGTGCTCGGCCGGACCCTGATGGACACTTCCATGGACGGGCACGACGGGATCGCGCACGCCTTCGAGGCCGTGCAGGACCAGGCCATGTTCGACATGGTCACCCAGGGCCTGATGCCGACCTGGCTGCCCTTCGCGACCCAGCGCAACTTCCGCCGGGCCCGCACCGAGCTGACGGCCACCGTCGACGTGCTCGTCGCCGACCGCAGCGCCCGGATGTCCGACGGCGACGGCGCCGACGACGCCTTCTCCCGGATGATCCTCGCCGCCCGCAAGGAGAGCGACCCGGCCCTCGGCCGCAAGCGCCTTCAGGACGAACTCGTCACCCTGCTGCTCGCCGGGCACGAGACGACCGCGAGCACGCTGGGCTGGACCCTGCTGCTGCTCGCCCGCCACCCGCACGTACGGGACCTGGTGCGCGAGGAGGCCCGCGCCATGCTGGCCGGCGGGCGGCTGCCCGAGGTCGACGACCTGCACAAGCTTTCGTACACGATGCAGGTCGTCCAGGAGGCCATGCGGCTGTACCCGCCGGTGTGGATCCTGCCGCGGATCGCCCAGCGGGCCGACGAGGTCGGGGGGTTCTCCGTACCCGCCAAGGCGGACGTCCTGGTGTGCCCGTACACCCTGCACCGCCACCCGGACCTGTGGGAGGACCCGGAGCGCTTCGACCCGAGCCGCTTCGAGCCGTCACGGGTCGCCAAGCGGCCCCGGTACGCGTACATCCCCTTCGGCGCGGGACCGCGGTTCTGCATCGGCAGCAACCTCGGGATGATGGAGGCGGTGTTCGTGACCGCGCTGCTCACCCGGGACCTGGATCTGGACGTGGTGCCGGGTCACGAAGGGGTCGCCGAGCCGATGATGTCCCTGCGGATGCGTGGGGGGCTCCCGATGACGGTCCGCTCGGCGGACTGAGAACGCGTAGGCGCACGCAGAAGAGGCCGGCCGCGGCATCCGCCGCGGCCGGCCTCTTCTGCGTGCGCCCCGAGGTCAGCTCGCGACGGCCTGCAGGGCGGTGGTGCGCAGATCCAGCAGAGCCATCAGAACGGGCGGGTCGAGGGCGTCCAGGGGGCGCAAGGTGATCTCGGCGGGCATCAGCAGGGTGTCGGCGTGCGCGGTGACCGGACCGTAGCGGCCGACGGAGACGGTGACTTCGTCACCGGTGCCCGACGGCTGGTTCTCAAGGCCGTAGGGGACGGAGTGCACCAGGACGTGCCAGGTGCCCGCCGGTACGTCGCGCAGCTCGAAGGCTCCGGGCCCCTCCAGCACCGAGCAGCGCACCGGCTGGCCCTGGGGCACGGGAGTCGGGAAGAGCCCCACGAAGCAGTAGCCGGGGGCGCGCTCCTCCGGCAGTTGGATGCGACCGCGCAGTGTGTTGCGGGGGGTGGGGGAGGCGGGGACGGGCAGCGGGCCGGGCCCGACCTCAGGGACGAAGCCATCCAATTGCCGGTACATGCTGGGCGATGCGCCGACACAGGACTTGAAACGCGAGCTGAATGTGCCGACGCTGCTGTAGCCGACCTGGCTGCTGATGTCCGCGACGCTGAATTCGGTTTCGATGAGGAGGCGCTTCGCCTCCTGGAGCCTTAGCGCGGAGAGGAATCGTCCGGGAGACGTACCGGTCACATCGCGGAATACCCGGGTGAAATGGAATTTACTGAACATGGCGGTCCTGGCCATGTCGTCGATTGTCAACTCCTGACCGAGATTCGCGTGCATGTCATTGATCACCCGGAGGACCGCGGCCTCGATGGCAGTGATGGTCACCGTGTCTCCCCTGTTGTATGAATCATGCTCAAATCCGAGAAGTGGAAGGAGCGCATCGGGCGGAGGCCGGTGCTCCGCCCGAAATTCGTCGCCGGGACAGTTCTTCGGCGAACCTTTTCCAGCTGTTGGAACACTGGATGGCCAGTTCCGCGACCGCGTCCGTGCAATGGGGCGGCACGGCATCGGCCTGCTGCCGCCAGGCGTCGTCGACCACGAAGTGCGTGTGGAGCCAGCGCAGGAACTGCCGGCCGGATTCGGAGTGGCGCAGGGACGGATCGGTGGCGAGCCGGCGCAGCGTCTCCAGCGAGGTGCGGCTGCGGCCGGACATGAGCTGGGCGGGAACGGCCGGTACCGGGCCGGGGAGCGGACCGGCCGTCGAGGCGGCGGGCGTCCGGCTGTCCGCGGCGGGCTGTTCCGGGGTCGTGGCGGGATCGGCGCGCCGGCCGCTCCGGCGGCCCGGCGGGACCGGCGCCTCGCCGCTCATGACACGGCGGCGGACGTCGTGGGCCGTCCCCAGGGAGAGGCCGGTCTCCTTGGCGATGGTGCGCAACGGCAGTTCGGGGCGGCTGGCGATGAGTTCCGCGGCGCGCAGCCGCTCGGAGGTGCGGTCCAGTGGATGGGCGCGGCCGTCACTGCCCACGCGGATGTTCGACTGTGGAGAATCCGCGGTTGAACTCCGGCGGATGGCCGAGACCGTCTTGGCGTCGAGGCCGGTGTGGGCCGCGATGGCCCGGTCCGAGCGGTCGGGGTAGGCGCCGAGGATGCGGGTGACGGCGGCCTTGCGGTCGGCGAGGGTCAGCGGCAGCCCGTTGGCGACGTTGACGGAAACCGAGCGCAGGAACACTTCGTCCGTCGTGCCGTCGAAGTAGAGGGCCTCGATCGATTCCAGGCCGAGCAGGCGTGCGGCGGCCACCCGGTGCATCCCGTCGATGACGCGGAGAGTGGAGCGGTGCACCAGGACGGGCGGAAGAGACGGGAAAATCTCCGCGAGCCGCGCGACGTGTTCATCGTCGGTGCCGTTCAGCCGGGGAGAATCCGCCGATTTCAGTGTGTCGATGCGGAGCGTGAACGTGCGATACGCCGGGGTCGTTTCGGTCATCTCCAACTCCCCCTCAAGATTTCCGGCCCGCCGGTTGCGCCGTGCTGCCCGTGGAAGCCCCGCGCGGCTGCGGAAAACCCCAGGGAGGGAACACGTCCGTGGGAAGCCTACTGAACGACCTCTTTTTTTCTGCGTGCTCTTTCGGTGATGCGGCAACTCTGGCTAGTTCACTGAAAGGACTCACTCCGCCCGATGAACGGAGGTGATTGGTTGCTTGAAAAGACTGTGCAGTTCTACGTTGTTCTCACGACAGCAGGAACACCCAAATCAGGGCAGCGGAGGACGAATTGCTGGGAGTGCGGGAAAGAGAGGAACGAAGGGTCGATGTCGGAGGCGACGAGACCCTCACGCTGGAGGCCTACGCGGACACGATCGTTCCGGGTGAGAAGCGTTGGCCCGCCGACCGGGCCGTGGCCGGAGTCGCCACCGGCGGCGGAGCGGTCGCCGCCGGCGCCCTGGAGCTGCTGCGCTGGGACGCCACCGGCATCCACGACGGCCTGGAGGACCTGGCGAACCTGGTCAACGGCCACGCCGGGACCTACGCGGCGGACGCGGGCCTGACCCTCGACGGGGCGGTGCCGCCCTTCGTGGCCCTCGCCTACGAGGACCGGGTGGCGCTGATCCAGGAGCTGACCACCCCGGGCCACCCGGAGAAGGACTTCTGGGTCCTGCTCTCCCTCTTCTGCAACATGGCCTTCGACTCGGCGGCGCACCTGCACACCGCGCAGGCCATCGAGGACGGCCACCCGGGCCTCGAAGCCATGGGCATCACCAAGCCCGACGCCGACGGCCTCTGGCGGTTCCAGGACTTCGGCTACGGCCGACAGCTCGCCGACCTCCACCCCGCCACCACCCTCTCCGGGAGCCCAGCATGAGCAGCACCATCGAGAAGACGGACGTCCTGGTCATCGGGAGCGGCTTCGGTGGCGCCATCGCCGCCTACCACCTCGCCGCCGGCGGCGCGAAGGTCACCGTGCTGGAGCGCGGGCCCTGGCTGGAGAGCAAGGACTTCGAGCACGACTACAAGCTCGGCTCCTCCTACACGCGGGCCTTCGACTTCGTGGTCGGCGACGGGATGAGCGTCCTGGGCGGCAACTGCGTCGGCGGCGGCAGCGTCGTCTACTTCGCGGCCATGCCGCGGGCCCCCAAGTTCGTCTTCGACCGCAAGGGCAGCATCGGCCGCCGGATGTGGCCGAAGGCCGTCAGCCGCGAGACCCTCGACCCCTGGTACGACCGGATCGAGGAGTCCCTCTCCGTCAGCAAGCAGGAGTGGAGCGACGTCTCCTACGCCGGAGGCCTGTGGGCCGCCGCGTGCAACCACTCGGGACGCACCGCCAACCCGCTGGCCGTGGCGATCGACAACTCCAAGTGCACGAACTGCAACTTCATGATGGCGGGATGCCGCTTCGAGGCGAAGCAGTCGCTCACCGTCAACTACCTCCCGGCCGCGCTCGCCCACGGCGCCGAGATCCGCCCGCTGCACGAGGTGCAGTACCTGGAGCGGACCCCCGAGGGCGACTACCGGGTCCACTACAACATCGTGCACGACGAGGACTACCGCCTCCAGAACGGCTCCGGCGTGATCGAGGCCAAGATCGTCGTGATGGCGGCCGGCGCCGCCGCGACCCCCGTCATCCTCCAGCGCAGCGAGGCGCACCTCGGCACGATGCCGCACGCCGTCGGCCGCTACTTCTCCGGCAACGGCGAGCGCCTCAACACCGCGATCCTCAACGAGGACAAGGTCGCCGAGATCCTCGGCCTGAGCCGCGGCGACGGCCAGCTGCCCTACGGCGCCAACGCGATCGGCAAGGGCCCGACCGTCGCCAGCTGGGACAAGCTCGACGGCTCCCTGCCCGAGTACTCCCGCTACTCCCTTGAGCAGCTCTACTTCCCGCCGGGCCTGGGCACGATCCTCGCCCAGGTGCCCGACGCCTCGGGCCCGACCTGGTTCGGCAAGGAGAAGAAGGAGATCCTCAAGAACTGGAAGTCCTGGCTCACCATCTTCTCGATGACCGAGGACGACAACGAGGGCGTCTTCGGGCCGCCGCCGGCCACCGGGAACGCGATGCGCATCTCCCAGCAGATGCTCGGCCGCGGCAACCTCTCCTACAAGCCGACGGAGAACACCTGGCACGGCTGGAACCAGTCCGACGCCGAGGTGAAGGAGATCATGGAGAAGGACGGCCTCGCCAAGGTGATGCCGTGGACCAACGACCTCGTCGGCGCCTACACGGTGCACCCACTGGCCTCCGTACGGATGGGCGACGACCCCCGCACCTCGGCGCTGGACGACACCAACGAACTGCGCGGCCACTCCGGCATCTTCGTCACCGACGGCTCCGCCGTCCCCGGCGCGCTCACCGTCAACCCGGCGATGACCATCGCGGCGATCGCCGAGCGCGCGGTGCCGGCCATCGTCGCGGCGGCCCAGCGCAGGGGTGTCGCGGTGACCTACGGGGCCCCGTCCCCGACCGGTTACAAGAGCGGACGCAAGGCCGTCCTGCCGCTGCTGCACAAGCAGCCCGCCCTCGTGTGACCGCTTGAGCCGGCTCTTCGCCGACCAGTGAGTTGCTTCAGAAGACCCTATTTTTTCTATCAGCGAGTTGCTTCACACAACCAATGAGTGAGGAGGCGGCGGTGAGACCGCTCGTACGAGGAATCCTGAAGGGTTCCCTCCAGCAGATCCAGCACATCGCGGCCGTCCGGCCCGCCGACGCCGATGGGCTGTTGGCCGAGGTCTACGGCCAGGCTCGCAGGGAGCTCGGAGTCGTCGCTCCGCCGCTGGCCCTGCATTCGCCGGCGCCCGAGGCGCTCGCGGCCTCCTGGACGCTGCTGCGCGAGACCCTCCTCGTCGAGGGGCTCGTGGGACGCGCGGCCAAGGAGGCCGTGGCCACCGGGGTCTCGCAGGCCAACGAGTGCTCGTACTGTGTCGAGGTCCACCAGGCCAAGCTGCAGACGCTCACCGACACCGACGCGGACACCGAGGCGCACCGGGCACTGTGCGACTGGGCCCGTGCCAGCGCGAACGTCGCCGCAGGCCAGAGCACGCTGCCCGCGACCGCGGCCGAGGCGCCTGAGATCTACGGCGTCGCCGTGACCTTCCACTACCTCAACCGGATGGTCCGCCTCTTCCTCCCCGACTCGCCCGTCCCCGACGCGGCCCCCCGTGCCGGGCGGGGCCCGGTCATGCGGATGGTCGCCCGGGCCATGCGGCCCGACGCGGGCACGACCGTCACGCCCGGCGCGTCACTCGACCTGCTGCCGACGGCTCCGCTGCCGCGTTCCCTGGCCTGGGCCGAGGGCAACACTCACGTCGCCGGAGCGCTGGCCCGGTCCATCGCCGCCCTCGACGCCCGCGCCGAAAGCTGGATCCCCGAGCCCGTACGTGACCGGCTGCACGCCGAACTCTCCGTCCACGACGGCGTCGCCCCCGGTCCCAGCCGGGTCTGGCTCGACGTCGCGCTCGAAGGCCTGATCGACGAGCAGCGGCCCGCCGCCCGGCTGGCGTTGCTCATCGCCCTCGCTCCGTATCAGGTCACCGACGCGGACATCGAAGCCTTCCGCGCCGTGCACGCCGGTGACCGCGAACTGATCGAACTCGCCTCGTGGGCGGCGCTGACCGCCGCCGTCGGGATCGGTGCCCGGTTTCCGGTCCCCGGCCTTCCCACTGCCCGCGCCGCCCGCTGACCGGCGGCACCCCCGCAACACCCACAACCACCCGTATCAAGGAGACACCACCATGAGCACGCTCAACGACGTACTGAAGGACCTGGCCACCGACATCGAGGAGACCGCACGCCTCGTCGAGGGCCTGGACGAGGCTGCCTGGGCCACCCCGACCCCGGCGACCGGCTGGAGCATCGCCGACCAGATCGCCCACCTGACCTTCATCTTCCACCTGGCCGGCACCGCCGCCTCCGACGGCGAGGCCTTCGCGAAGATCGCTTCCGGCGCTTCCGACGACTTCGACGGCGCGGTCAACTCCGCCCTCCAGCAGTTCAACCAGTTCCCGCCCGCCCAGCTCCTGGCCCGCTTCCGCGCCCTGGGCCAGTCCTCCGTCGACGCCCTGGCGGCCGTCCCCGAGGGCCAGGTCGTCCCCTGGCTCGTCAACCCGCTGCCGCCCACGGTTCTGGCCTCCGCCGGAATCATGGAGCTCTTCGGCCACGGCCAGGACATAGCCGACGCGCTCGGCGTCCGCCGGGAAGCGACCGACCGGCTGCGCCACTTGGTCCTCTTCGCCTTCCTCACCCGGGACTTCGGCTACCTCTCGCGCGGCCTGACGCCGCCGGCCGAGCCGTTCCGCATCGAGGTCACCTCGCCGGCCGGTGAGGTGTGGGCCTTCGGTCCCGAGGACGCCGCGAACAAGGTCACCGGTCCGGCCGAGGACTTCTGCCTGCTGGTCACCCGCCGCCGGCACCGCGACGACCTCGCCCTCGTCGCCACCGGCGAGGAGGCGGACCGCTGGCTGGACATCGCCCAGGCCTACCGCGGTCCGGCCGGCGAAGGCCGCGTCGCAGGCCAGTTCGCCCACCAGGACTGCGACCACTGAGCCGCACGTGACCGCCGCGCCGCCCGCCGCCCGAAGCCCACCAGCCGTCCCGCCCTCATCGCCTCACCAGGAGTCCCCATGACCGACACCACGCTGCGCACCGCCGTCATCATCGGCTGCGGTGCCACCGGGACCTCAGTGGCCCTCGCCCTCACCGCGGCGGGTGTCGACGTCGCCCTGATCGACCGGGATCCGCGGGCCACGGCCGAGGCTGCGGCCCTCGGCGGTGGGCGTCCCTGGTCCCCCGCCCGCCCGCCGGCAGACCTGGTCGTCGTCGCCACCCCTCCGTCGTCCGTCGTCGACATCCTGCACACGGCGCAGGCCAGGGGCATGGGCCACGTCTACACCGACACGGCGGGCACGAAGGACATCGTGAGCGCCGACGCGGAGCTGCGCGGATGCGATCTCAAGGGGTACGTGCCCGGCCACCCGATGGCAGACTCCGACGCGCCGGGCAGGAACGGCGCCGACGCCGGCCGGTTTGACGGACGTCCCTGGATCCTGTGCCCCTATGAGAGCACCCCCGACTGGGCGCTCGACACCGTTGGCGCCCTGATAGAGCTGTGCGGCGCGGTCCGCCGGGACATGGCCCCCGACGCTCACGACCGGGCCGTCGCCGTCGTCTCGCACGCTCCGTACCTGAGCCAGGCGGCCGTCGCGGCGGAGTTCGCCGACGCGGGAGCCGACCTGTCGGCCCTCGTCGGGCCGGAGCTGTTGACGGGCATCCGGGCGGCCGGCGCGGATCCGGCCACCGGCAGCGACCTGCTGACACACAACGCGGGCCCCGTCGCCGACGCCCTCGACCGGATCGCCGACCGCATCGCGGCGGTGGCCCGCATCCTGCACGAGGGCGCGGAGACCGCTCCCGTCGAGCTCGCCGCACTGCTGGAGCTGGGAGCGCGTGGACATCGGGCGGTGGCGGGGGTGCCCGGGCACAGCACGACCGAGGATGCGCCGCGGCCCGACCCGGCGTGACGGTCGGAGGGTACCGTCCCCCACTGAGAGAACCGGATCCCATGCCCCGAACCCCCCACCTCCTCCTGCGTCCCGCCTTCGACGTTCTGGCGGCGTACGGCTGGCTGCTGATCGGCCCCGTCCTGCCGACGGCCCCGGTGGCGCCCCTCACGGGCCCCGGACCGGGTCACCCCGAACGGCTCTGCCCCGAGCGGCCCCTGACCGCGGGGGAACGCGCGCTGGCGCGACAGCTGGCGAGCTGATCAAGGCCGGCTTCAGCCGAGATCCGGCCAACACCGCAAATTGAGAGATGTGGCCGCCCCCCGGTGGGTGTGACCTTCTAGGCACGACCGCCGCAGGAGGAGCCAGCCATGTCCGATGACAGCCGCGGGGTGACCATCACCCCGGGCGACGCCCGCTATCCGGGGCTGGTGGAGGGTTACAACCACCGGTTCACCGGCCGGCCCGACTGCGTGAGGCTCGTCCGCAGCGCCGACGAGGTGGCGGCCGCTCTCCAGGAAGCGGTGGACGGCGGCCTGCGGACGGCGGTCCGCAGCGGTGGGCACTGCTTCGAGGACTTCACCGCGTCCCCCGACATCCGGGTGCTGCTCGACCTCTCGCCGATGTCCGCCGTCTCGTACGACGCGGACATGGGCGCTTTCGCCGTCGAGGGCGGTGCGACCCTGGACCGCGTCTACCAGGAGCTGTACGACGGCTGGGGCGTCACCATCCCGGCCGGCACCTGCTTCGAGGTCGGCGTCGGCGGCCACATCGCGGGTGGCGGCTACGGCCACCTCTCGCGCCGCGACGGACTCGTGGTCGACCACCTGTACGCCGTCGAGGTCGTGACGGTCGATGACTCCGGCCGCGTGAGGACCATCGTGGCGACCCGCGAGAGGAAGGACCCGCACCACGACCTGTGGTGGGCCCACACCGGTGGGGGCGGCGGCAACTTCGGTGTCGTCACCCGGTACTGGCTGCGCAGCCCGGGTGGCGTCCCGGCCGCTCCCGAGCAGGCGTTGCCGCGCGCGCCCCGGCGGATCCGCCGCGCCGATGTCACCTGGTCGTGGGATTCCCTCGGTGAGAAGGCATTCATCCGGATCCTGTCCAACTACACCGCCTGGCACGAGGAGAACAGCGCACCCGACTCTCCGGGCCGCCACATCTGGAGCAACTTCATCGTCCTCCACCGCTCCGCCGGCGTGTTCTTCCTGAACACGGTCATCGACGAGGACGTGCCCGGCGCCGCGGAACTGATGGCCGCCCACCTGGCCGCCATCACCTCCGGCACCGACGTGCAACCGGTGTCCGTCGAGGAGCGGGTCGTGTCCTGGATAGACACCTGGATGCCCTCCTACAGCTGGCCCAGCGACCCCCGCGGCCGTTACAAGAACAAGGCCGGGTACCTGCGCCGCGGTTTCACCGAGCGCCAGCTCGTCGCCGTGCACCGTCATCTGACGGACATCGGATACGACAACCCCATGGCCTGCCTCGTGCTGACCGGATTCGGCGGGCAGGTGAACGCAGTCGCCTCCGACGCCACGGCCGTGCCCCAGCGAGACTCCGTCCTCAAGGCGTCCTACTCGGCCGGTGCCTGGACGGACCCTGCCGAGGACGACAAGCACACCTCCTGGGTACGGGCCTTCTACCGCGACGTTTACGCCGAGACCGGCGGAGTCCCGAAGCCGGACGACGTCAACGACGGCTCCTACATCAGCTATCCCGACGTGGACCTCGCCGACCCGGCCTGGAACACCTCCGATACCGGCTGGCAGACCTTGTACTACAAGGACAACTACCCCCGCCTGCAGCAGGTCAAGAAGGCCTACGACCCGCGGAACACCTTCCGTCACGGGCTCTCGATCGAGCTGCCTTCCTGACGCGCACCTCACACATCCACTTCAGACCCGACACAGGGAGATCACCAGCATGACCACCACCACGACCACCGCCCCCGCCGCCCTGGCCGAAGACGCCGCCGCCGTAGCCGCGGTGCCGCAGCGCATCATCGAGGCCTGGGCCGCGCAGGACGCCACCGCCTTCGGCGAGGTGTTCACCGAGGACGGCACCATGGTCCTGCCCGGTGTCCACGAGACCGGCCGGGACCGGATCACGGCCTTCATGACGCAGGCGTTCGCCGGACCGTACAAGGGCACCCGCGTCACCGGCACCCCGCTGACCGTGAAGTTCCTCTCCCCCGAGAACGTGGTCGTGATCACCCAGGGCGGCGTCCTCGCCCCCGGTGAGTCCGAGGTCGCCGCCCAGCGCGCCGTACGGGCCATCTGGGTCCTGACCAAGAAGGACGGCCAGTGGCTCATCGCCGCCTACCAGAACACCCCGCGCCACACTCCCTGACCGACGCCATCCGCGAAGAGGTGAACACAGTGGGCAAGACGGCCGGAGGCCGGGCAGTGGTGCTCGGCGGCAGCATGGCGGGGCTTCTCGCCGCCCGAGTACTCTCCGAAACCTATGCAGAGGTCCTGCTGGTCGACCGGGACCGGCTGGCGGACACGTCCACCCCCCGCCGCGGGGTGCCGCAGGGCCGTCATGCCCACGGGCTGGTCGCCCGGGGCCAGCAGATCCTGGAGCAGCAGTTCCCCGGGCTCACCGAAGAGCTGAGGACAGCGGGCGTCGAACCCGGCGACTTCGGCGGCGACATACGCTGGTACTTCAACGGGGAGCGCATGGCTCCAGGCCCGACCGGGCTGATCGCGATGCCCGCCACCCGCCCGGTGCTGGAGCAGCACGTGCGCCGACGCGTGCGGGCGCTCTCCAACGTCACGTTCCTTGACGAGCACGACATCCTCGGGCTGGACACGACGGACGACCGCGCACGGGTTACGGGAGCGGTGGTCCAGGCGCGCGAGAGCGGCAGCACGCCGCGCACGCTCCGGGCCGACCTGGTCGTCGACACCACGGGACGGGGGTCCCGCGCCCCGGTCTGGCTGGAGGAGCTCGGTTACGCGCGCCCCGAGGAGGAGCGCGTCGAGATCGACCTCGCATACACGACGCGACACTACCGGCTGGACACCGACCCTCTCGGTGACGACCAGGCGATCATCCCGGCCGCGACGCCGGACCATCCGCGCGGCGGCTTCTTCTACCGCCTGCCGGGCGAGGGGAACCGCTTCGAGCTCTCCCTGACCGGCATTCTCGGGGACCACCCGCCCACGGACCCCGAGGGATTCCTCGCTTTCGCGCGCTCGCTTCCCATTCCGGACATCCACGACGCGATCGTGGACGCGGAGCCGCTGGACGACCCGGTAATGCACCGCTACCCGGCAAGCGTCTGGCGCCATTTCGAGCGTCTCCAGCGGTTCCCGGACGGGTTCCTCGTCATGGGCGACGCCGTGTGCAGCTTCAACCCGATCTACGCGCAGGGCATGACGGTCGCCGCGATGGAGTCGCTGGAGCTCCGGCGCCACCTGCAGCGCGGACCGGTCCGGGCCACCGCCTTCTACAAGGACATCGCCGCCAGGATCAGGGCTCCATGGGAGCTCGCTGCGGGGTCGGACCTCGGCTACGCCGGTGTGCCGGGCCGCCGCCCGCTCAAGGTCAGGCTCGCCAACGCCTACGTGGCCAGACTGCAGAGCGCCGCCGTGTACGACCCCGCGCTCAGCGAGGCCTTCATCCGCGTGGCGGGGCTGATCGACCCGCCGCCGGCACTGATGCGCCCCCGCACGATGCTGCGGGTGCTGCGGGTCTCGCGCGCCGCCCGGTCCGGCAGGGCCGTCGTGCCCCGGCCCCCGGCCAAGGCACCGGCCAAGGGCCAGAACCGCGTTCCCGTCACCCACTCCTGATGCCCACCCGGGCCGCCCTGCCGGCGCCGCCCGGGTACAACGAGAGGCTTTCCTCCCATGCGTCCCTTCCGTATTGACATACCGCAGGCCGACCTCGACGACCTGCAGGATCGCCTCGCCCGTACCCGCTGGGCCGAGGACGAGATCCCGGACCAGGGCTGGTCCCGCGGCATTCCCGCGGGCTACCTCAAGGAACTGGCCGAGTACTGGCGCTCAGGCTTCGACTGGCGGGCCGCTGAGGCCCGGCTCAACCAGTACCCGCAGTTCATCACGGAGATCGACGGGACCGATGTCCACTTCCTGCACGTCACCTCCCCGGTGCCGACCGCCCGTCCACTGATCATCACCCACGGCTGGCCGGGTTCAGTGGCGGAATTCCTCGACGTGATCGGTCCGCTGACCGACCCCGCCGCTCATGGAGGCGACCCCGCGGACGCCTTCCACGTCGTCATCCCCTCCATCCCGGGCTACGGCTTCTCGGGCCCGACCGGCCAGGCCGGCTGGGACACCAAGCGGGTGGCACGGGCATGGGCCGAGCTGATGAGCCGCCTCGGCTACGACCGGTACTTCGTGCAGGGCGGCGACTGGGGCATGGCGATCTCCCTCGAACTGGGCCTGGCCGATCCGGAACACGTGGCCGGCGTCCACGTGAACATGTTCGTGACCTTCCCGCCCCAGGCCCCCGAAGCCTTCGCGGACCTGGACGCGACCGACTTGGCCCGGCTGGAGTTCGCGGGCCGCTTCCAGCAGGACGGCATGGGCTGGCAGCGGATCCAGTCCACCCGGCCGCAGACCCTCTCGTACGGTCTGACGGACTCCCCGGTGGGGCAGCTCGCCTGGATCGCCGAGAAGTTCAAGGAGTGGACGGCCTCGGACAAGGTTCCCGAGGATGCCGTCAGCCGTGACCACCTGCTGACCAACGTCTCGATCTACTGGTTCACGGCGACCGCGGGCTCCAGCGCCCAGCTGTACTACGAGTCGGCGCACGGTGACGAGGCCTTCGTGAAGACCTGGGGCGGCCCGTGGCCGCTGGAGATGCCCGTCGGCGTCGCGGTCTTCCCCGAGGACGCGGCGCTGCCGATCCGCCGGTGGGCCGACCCGCTGCTGCCGTCGCTGACCCACTGGAGCGAATTCGACAAGGGCGGCCACTTCGCCGCGATGGAGCAGCCGGGATTGCTCGTCGAGGACGTCCGCACCTTCGCCCGTTCCGTCGGCTGACCCACAGACCGAACGAATCCCCCCCCCATGAGCCGAGGGCGGCCGAGCGCGACGACGCCCGGCCGCCCTCGGCCGCTTTCCTAGGAGACTTCCCGTGTCAACCACCCTCAGCGACAGACGCTCGGGCCCCGCTGCGGCGGCCGTCGCGCCGCAGGCGGCCTCCGCCACGGCGGCCCGTCGGGCCGCGCGCCTGCCCGGCCTCACCGGTCTGCGTTTCTTCGCCGCCCTGCTGGTCTTCGTGTACCACGCCACGTACGTCCCTGTTTTCGCGGACGCCTCGTTCTCCCAGCACTACGCCTTCCTCGCGGGCAAGGCCGGCAACCTCGGCGTCTCGTTCTTCTTCGTCCTCAGCGGATTCGTGCTGACCTGGGCCGCACGCGCGGACGAGAAGGCCCCCCGGTTCTGGCGCCGGAGGTTCTTCAAGATCTTCCCGAGCCACGCCGTGGTCTTCGTCCTGGCATTGGCCCTGCTGCCGCTCAGCGGCATGCCGCTCAAGCCGCTGGAGGCGACGGCGAACTTCCTGCTCGTCCAGGCGTGGCTGCCGGACAGTGACTTCATCGTCTACTCGGTCAACGGCGTCACCTGGTCCCTCTCGGTCGAGCTGGCCTTCTACGCGGCCTTCCCCCTCCTCGTCCGGCTCGTTCGCGCAATCCGGCCGGAGCGGCTGTGGGCGTGGACCGCGGCCGTGGTCCTGGCGGCGCTGGCCGTCCCGGCCGTCACCTCCGTCACGCTCGACGGACCCCCGAACATGATGGTTCCCGGGGTCTCCTGGGAGCAGTTGTGGACCGGATACTTCTGCCCGCCCGTGCGCGCGCTGGAGTTCGTCGCCGGCATGCTGACCGCCCGGCTCGTGATGGAGGGCCGCTGGAAGTTGCGGATCGGTGTGCTGCCCGCGACGGTTCTCGTCGGCGCGGCGTACGCGGTATCGCTGTACGCCCCGGTCGTCTTCGGATTCGCGGCGCTCTACGTCGCTCCGCTCGCGGTGCTGATCGCGGCGGTGGCCCGGCGCGACATCGAGGGCCGCAGCACGTGGATGGCCGGCCGCCCGATGCAGTGGCTCGGCGAGGCGTCGTACGCCGTCTTCCTGCTCAACCTGCTCGTCCTGATGAATCTGCACCCGCTCCTCGGCGCCCCGGCGTGGGGGACAGCGGCGGGGATCCTCTACCACGTGGCCACCCTGGCCCTGACGGTCGTCCTCGCCCGCCTGGTCTACGTACTCGTGGAGCGGTCGGCCATGCGCCGTCTGGGCTGAGCTCCGCCGGGAGGATCCGAGGCTCCAACGCGTGATGCCGGACGACTACGTCGTCCGGCATCAGCGTTCCCGTCGCCCGTTGTGGCCCGGGGCGTCAGACCTTGGTCAGGGCCTCGCGGTCCTTCGTGTCGACCGAGGCCGGGGCCGCAGGGGCCGGAGCCGCGGCGGGCTTGTCGAAGATCCTGCGCAGCTTGCGGCTGAGGGGCTGCTCAAGGGCGTAGTGGCTCACGAGCGCCGCGACCACGGAGGCCGCCAGCGAGAAGGCGAACATGGGCCAGAAGCCGACCTGTCCGCGGATCATGCCGTCCGGGACAGCGGTCTTCCCGAAGATGCTGCCGTCCTGGAGGATCACGTAGACGAAGAAGACGTGCCACAGGTAGATGCCGTACGAGATGCGGCCGAGGAAGACCATCGGACGGTTGCTGACGACCGCGTCGATCGTCCTGGACTGCGCGCCCGGAGCCACGACGGGGATGACCAGCAGCATGGCGAAGGCGAAGAACAGCACGTGCATGACCATCTGCTGGGTCAGGGCGCCCCAGTCACCCATGCCCGGGTTGCCGAACGGCTGCGGGACGTTGAGGGCGTACGCGACCACGGCCGCGGCCCAGAAGGCCAGCGGCCGCTTCGCCGCCGCGCGGTAGAGCGCGGGGACGCGGCCTGTCACCTCGCTGTACGCGGTGAGCACGGCCAGGCCCATGCCGCCGGCGAAGAAACCGATGTAGCCGAACGGGAAGAAGTTCAGGTACCACACGTCCGCGGTCATTGACGGCAGGAAGCAGTACGCGGTCCAGGCGGCACCGACCAGCACCAGGGCACCGATGGGCAGCAGCATGCGGCGCATCCGCCGCGCCGGGTCGGCGACACCTCGCGCGATCTTGTGGACCACCCAGGCGACGGCCGGAAGCGAGAGGTAGAACACCATCTCGGCGGGCACGGTCCAGGTGGGTTCGAGGCCGACGATCCACTCGGTCCGTACAAAGAAGTGGACCATCAGCAGCGGACGCAGGACGTACCAGGCGCTGTCGATCTTGTCGAAGTTCAGGGTCAGGATCGCGACGACCGTCACCAGCCAGAACGCGGGGACGATGCGCAGGACGCGGCGCCACAGGAAGGGCAGCACGGGCTGCTTCGCCGCCTCGCCCGACATCGTCCGGCGGGCGAACGGCAGGTACAGCATGAGCCCTGAGAGGATGAAGAACGGAGGCAGGAAAACGCCCATGCCCGCGGTGAGGTGGCCCCAGACATTGTCCCGGGGGTCGGCGAAGTGGTGCATCACCCCGGCGCTGTAGGACACATGGAAGATGAGGACGGCGAGTGCGCACAGTCCTCGAAGGCCATCGAGCGCGGGAACTCTCGCCTTCTCGACGGGGCCCGTGCCCGCCCTGCCCGTAGTGCGTGTTGCCACAGTTGGCACTCCCTCGTGAATGAATCAAGCCACCTGATCGAGTCACGGTGATCCTCCCGTCGGGCAGGGAGGCCGCGCACCTTCTGGCTTGCTGTTCTGGGGAGTTGAGGGCAGGCGGAAGCAGGGCGGGGGACGCCGCCCTGCGCGCGGGCTGTCACCGCTCGGGTTCGGGGACCCGAGCGGTGGGTCAGGCCCAGTCGCGGGAGTGGAACGCGAACTCCAGAGCCTGGCCCTCCAACGCCGCGTGGAGTTCGGCGAGAGCGGACCGCACCGCAGCGAGCACACCCGGGACCTCAACCGTGTCGGCCAGCCGGAGCAGTCGTGCGTAGGAGTCTTTGAGCTCCTGCTCCTGCCACGCGGTCAGTTCAGCTTGCCCGTTCATCGCGGAACCTCTTCGCCTTCACTTCGAATCGGGGGAGACTGCCGGGAGCCACCAGTTCGACCTCGGGCCGGAGACCGATCTGCTCCTTCATCTCGGCGCTGATGCGCGCGCCGAGCGCGGTGGTGTCGAGGCCCGGGACATCGCGGGGCTCCACCTGGATGACGACGGTGTCCAGCCCGCGGTCCGTGCGCAGCGCCGTCTGGAACTCGCTGATCTCGCCGAAGCCGCGCATGATGTCCTCCACCATCACGGGGGTGATGGAGACACCGCGGATCTTGCGCATCTCGTCGGTGCGTCCGAGGATGCCTCGGTCGAACCAGTCCCACGTCCGGCCGCAGCCGCATTCGTGCCAGGGCCGCTTTACCACCAGGTCGTCGGTCCAGTAGCGGAAGATCTGGATGCCTTCCCGGCCGAGGCCCGTCATCACGCGGACGCCCTGCTCGCCGTAGGCGACGGGCCGCTTCGTCTCGGGGTGCAGGACCTCTTCGATCACCCCGGTTTCGAGGATGTGGTTGGCGCCGGGACGGGCCGGACACTCGAACATGTTCAGAGTGCCGAGCTCGGTCATGCCCGCGACGTTGTAGACCGGCGATCCGAAAGCCCGCGCGATGGCCCGGTCCGTCTTCTCCGGACGGGGTTCGGCCGCCGCCACCAGTACCTTGACGTTGGCTTCGCGGGCGAGGTCGATGCCCATGTCCCGGGCGGTCTCGATCAGACGCAGGGCGTAGGTCGGCGTGCAGGCGAGGAACTCGATCTGCTGTTCGATGAGCAGCCTGATCCTGCTCTTGGAGTCCATGGAGCCGGTGGGCACCACGGTGGCGCCCAGCCGCTCCAGCCCGTAGTGCATTCCCCAGAAGCCGATGAACAGGCCGTAGCCGAAGGCGAGCATCGCCCGGTGCTGGGGGCGCGCACCCATTCCGTACAGGGCGGTGCACCACATGTCCGCACCCCACGTCCAGTCACGCGCCGTGTCGAAGGTGCGCACCGGCGGGGCGCCGCTGGTCCCGCTCGTCTGATGGTGGCGGATGGCCAGTGAGGGATCGACGGAAGGCAGCGTGCCGTAGGGCGGGGCCAGCTGCTGGGCCGCGGTGATGTCGGCCTTGTAGAGCAGCGGGACGCGCTCGAAGTACTCCTCCTGCGACGTGATGTCGGCCGGCAGGCGCTCGGCCCAGAAGGGCGAGTTCTCCCGGGCGTGATCCAGGGCTCGGCTGAGTTTGCGCCACTGCCAGGCCAACAGGTCCTGGCGCGGCATCGTCTCAGTCTTCTTGTTCCAGTACTCCACTTTCCCTCTCCACCAGCTTGGGAGCCATCGGATGCAGCACACAGGCGTCCGCCCATCCCGCCGCGACGACCGTGTCGACGTCGTCACGGCTGCGGGAGGCGGCGTCTACCAGAACCGTGATGCGGGCTTCGTTGCGGAGGGCGTCCGCGAGCGGGACCCCGTCCACGAGCAGTGCGTCGGATCCCGCTGTGGCCAGCCGGCCGGCGAGCTCCACCAGTTCGGCGGCGTCGAGCGCCTCGCCGGCGTCGTCGGTCGCGCGCGGCGCGGGCAGCGCGACCGCCACGGGGCGGTCCGCGGGCCAGTGCCCGCGCAGCCCCTTCAGAGCGGTCAGTCCGGCCTCCGTGTCATGGCCGAGGTCCATCACGACCATGGCGTACCCCGCGGCCAGGGCCCGCTCGGCGAGGCCGGAGTACTCCTCCGGCCCGTCCAAAACGGGCACGCGCAGACCGGCCGGGTTGCCACCATCCGGCGCGGCGGGGAGGTTGTGGAGGTCCGAGGCGGTGACGAGCGACAGGCCGGCACCTCGGGCGCCGGTCAGGCTGACGATGCGGTTGGGCAGCACGAGGGGGCCCACACGCAGCGGGGCGAAGGCTGGCGACGGGGCCACCTCGACCGGGGTTCCCGCTGCCCGGCTGTGGAACCAGCCGTCGTATCGCGCGATGAACTCCGGGTCTCGGCGTGCGATGTCCGAGTGGGTGATCTTCCAGGAGCGGGCCGTCAGCTGGTAGGCGAACTGGTCCGGCTCGAAGTTGAGATAGCGCGGCATCTTCTCGAAGTACCGCTCGGAACGACGTGCGGCCGTCTGGAACTTCCGCACCTGCGGCCGACGGACCTCCTCGAACCGCGCGAGCGCGCCGGTGAGCGTGTCCTGACGCGTGGCCAGTTCTCCGGCGAGGACGATGGCGTCCTCGACGGCGAGCCGGGTACCGGATCCGATCGACCAGTGCGCCGTGTGGGCGGCGTCGCCGATCAGCACGATGTTGTCGTGGTGCCACGTCGCGCAGCTCAGGTGGGGGAAGCGCATCCACGGAGAGCCCTTCGACAGGATCGGCGCTCCCTCCAGGTCCTGCGCGAAGATCTGCTCGCACAGACGGGCCGACGCCGCCTCGTCCATGCCGGACAGTCCCGACTTCTCCCACGCCTCGGGCGACGCGTGGACGATCAGCGAGCTCCACGGCTGGCCGGACGGGTAGACGTAGGCCCGGAAGATGCCCCAGGGCGTGTCACGGAAGACGTAGGTGAAGTCGTCGAAGACCCGCTCGGTGCCGAACCACGCGTAGACGAACTCCGACTCCTTGACCTCAGGCAGGAAGCGGTCCCGGTGCGCTTCCCGAACGACGGAGCGCACCCCGTCGGCGCCCACGATCAAGTCGGCCCCCTCGTGAGCGTCGAGGCTCTCGACCGCGTGCCCGAACGTCAGCCGGGCTCCCGCCTCGGCGGCAGCACGCTGCAGGATGCCGAGCAGGGTGGCGCGGGCGATCCCGTGGAAGCGATTCCCGTTGACCCGGCGCCTGAACCCCTGGTGCCGTACGTCGACATGCGTCCACGTGGTACCGGCTGCGACGACCGCCGCGTGGATGTCGGGGGCCGCCTTCGCCAGTTGGTCCAGCGCCCCCTCGGGGAACACGACACCCCAGCCGTACGTCGTGTCGGCCTCGTGCCGCTCGAACACCCGCACGTCGTCGGCGACGCCGAGGCGGCGCAGGAGGACAGCGGTCAGGAGCCCGCCGGGGCCGCCGCCGATGATGTCCACTCGCATGTCGGTCACAACTCCTTCGCCCGGGGTGCCCCGGCGGCGCTCTTCCAGGAGCGCACCGCGGCGGCCAGTGCCTTCGGCCGGTCGCCGACGGCGGACGTCCGTATCACTCTGATCAGTTCGCTGCCGACCACCACTCCGGCCGCATGCGGTGCCAGGGCCGAGACCTCCCGCGCGGAGCTGACGCCGAAACCCACGAGAAACGGTTTGGTGGCGGTCGAGGCGAGCCCCCGCGCAAGCCGCTGCGCGCTGCCGAGCTCCAGCTGGTCGCCGGTACGGTCCAGCAGCGCCCGATAGGTCAGGTGCGCGGCGGAGGCCTCAGCCCGGGCCACCTCGGCCGGGCCGGCGGAAACGGGGATCACCGGCACGGCGCTCAGCCCGGACGAGGCGACCTTCTCCAAGCCGTCGTCGTGCCAGGGCCGGGTGAGCACCACGCCGTCGGCGCCGGCCGCGGCAGCCTCGTTCAGCATCGCGTCCCAGCCCAGGTCGGCGACGGTCTCGGGGTACACGAGGGGGAGAAGCGGGGTTTGGGGCGCAGCCTCGCGCACCTGGTGGAACACTTCCCACGCCTCTTCCGTCGAGGAGCCCCGCGCCCGCTCGTACGAGCCGCGCATCTCCGCACCGCGCGGGCGTGCCGAGGGCGTCGGGATGCCCAGTTCGAGGATGTCGGCGCCCGCTTCGATAGCGGCCAGGGCGAGTTCGACGGGAGAGCAGTCGGGCGCGTACGTCAGGTAAAGGACCAGCAGGGCACGGTCCTCGGCGCCGGCGGTCCGCAGCTGGACGGCCAGTCGGTCTACCGCCGCCATGCCGCCCCTTCCAGGGCCCGCAGGAACGCGGCGGGATGGGGGTTCTTGGCCACGGCGGTGCCGATCAGCACGGCGTCCGCGCCGGCCTGTGCCGCTCGTGCCACGTCCTCGGGTGTGTGCAGGCCGCTCTCCGAGATGACGAGGATCTCGGGCGGTAGCAGCGCGGTGACCGACTCGCTGTGGCTGACCGTGCCCTCGTCGAGCTCCAGGGCTCTGATGTCCCGGTTGTTCAGGCCCACCACCCGGGCGCCGAGGGCGACAGCTTGCTCCGCCTCCTCGTGCGTGTGCACCCCGATGACGGGCTCGATGCCCAACGCCACGGCGCGGGCTTGCATCTCGGTGACGAGACCGATGTCGCCGATGGTCCGCAGGGTCAGATGGACGGCGTCGAAGCCCAGGGCATGCGATTCGTCGATCTGGCCGACGGAGGTGAAGAATTCCTTGCGCATCAGCGGAACTCCGGAGAGGGCGCGGATGCGGCGGGCGGTGCCAAGGCTCCCGCCGAAGTACACGGGCTCGGTGACCGTGGCGAGCGCGTCCACCCCCGCGTCGAGCAGCTCCCGCACGTAGTTCTCAAGCCCGGCGTCGGGTATCAACTCTCCGTCGCGGGGGGAGCGGCACTTCACGTCGACGATCAGCGCCGCGCGTCCTTCCCTCCGGGCAGTCGTGAGGGTCTCGGTGAAGGACCGGGCGGGCGGCCGGACGAGGGCGACACCAGGTGCGGTGCCCGGCTGGGCCGGGGGCCTGCCTTCGTTCCTGAGTGTCCCCGCCATCGCGCGCCCCTGTCAGTCTGTCGGCGCCGTGTGTCCGTCTCCCGGCACCTCTTGCCAGAGATCGTCACTCGGCGCCCCAACACGGTGCATCTCTTGAAATGCGGTGTGCAAACGGGAGGACGTGGACAACGCCACGGGGGGTACGACAGTAGCCGTACCCCCCTTGTGTGACCGGCGGTCGGTGTCAGGCCCGGGTGGTTTCCGCGTCGGTGGCGGTGACGGCTGTGTCGGGTCCGGCCTTGGCTTGTGGGGCGCGGCGCTCGCGCAGCGTTGTCCCGAGCAGGACGGCGAGTGTGGCCACGATGGCGGCCGAGACGCCGGCCACCGTGTTGAGCCCGCTGGTGAAGGCGTCGCGTGCCGTGTCCAGCAGCGATTGTCCCGTCAGGCCGGGCAGGGTGTCGGCGGCCACGGCGGCGCCGGCCAGCGTCTCCCGGGCGGTGTCGGCGGCGTGGGAGGTCAGCCCGTCCGGGAGGTCGGCGGACATGAGGTCGCGGTAGACGGCGGTACCCACCGTGCCCAGCAGGGCCAGGCCCAGCGTCGAGCCGAGGACATTGCTGCTCTCGGACAGCGAGGCCGCCGAACCGGCCTTCTCGACGGGCACGGAGCCGACCACCAGCCCGGTGCCCAGACCGAACAGGGGACCGACACCGAAGGCGACCAGAGCGACGCCCACCACGACGACGGCCACCCCCGACCCGCTGCCGACCAGGGCGAGGACCAGTAGTCCGGCCGTGGACACGGCCAGCCCGCCGACCATGGCGGTGAGGGGCTTGACCCATCGGACGAACAGGGGGGCCATCAGAACGCCAGCCGCGATGCCACCGCCCGTCGGGGCCTGCCACAGGCCGGCCTCGGCCGGGGTGAGTCCCGCCACGCTCTGGATGTACTGGCTCGTCAGGAACGAGGTGCCGGCGAAGGAGCCGGAGGCCAGGGCCATGGCTGCGAGCGCGATGCTGAACGCCGGACGCCCGAACAGGCGCAAGTCGACCAAGGGGTCGTCGATGCGGCGCTGGCGGCGGACGAAGGCGAGTGCGCTCGCCGCGCCCACGGCCAGCGCGAGCAGCGCCACCGTGGGCGTTTCGGCGTCGCCGGCGGCCAGCTCCTTGATGCCGTAGACGATGGGCAGCAGGGCCGACAGCGACAGCGCCACGCTCACCAGGTCCAGCTCCGAGGCCCGCTCGTTGCGGTACTCCGGCAGGAGTCGCGGCGCGGCCACGAGGAGGACCAGCATCACCGGTACGCCCAGCAGGAAGACCGAGCCCCACCAGAAGTGCTTGAGCATCAGTCCGCCGATGGCCGGCCCCAGAGCCGCTCCGCCGAACTGGCAGGCCGCCCACAGCGAGATGGCCAGGCCCCGCTGCCGGTCGTCACGGAACATGTTGCTGATCAGTGCCAGCGTCGAGGGGTTGAGCGTCGCGCCGGCGATGCCGAGCAGCGCGCGGGCGGCGATCAGCATCCACGGAGTGCCCGCGTACGCGGCCACGACCGAGGCGATGCCGAAGGCCGCCCCACCGATCATCAGCAGCCTGCGGCGGCCGATGCGGTCACCCAGCTTCCCCATGGTGATGAGGAAGCCGGCGAGCATGAACCCGTAGATGTCAGTGATCCACAGCTGCTCGGTGGCGCTCGTGCCGAGGTCTTCCGTCAGGTGAGGCAGTGCCAGGAAGAGCACACCTATGTCGAGGGCGATCAGCAGGGTCGGCAGCGCCAGGACCGCGAGGCCGATCCACTCGCGTCGGCCGGCCCGAAGGCCCGTCGACGTCATGGGCATGTCCTTCATGACACTTCCTCTACTCGTCCGGCTGCGGCTCAGCCCGCGGAGACGGCCGACGCGACGATCGCGCCGACCTGCTCGACGGCACTGGCGTCCGCCGGGTTGAAACGGTTCTTGGTCAGGGCGAACGCGACCTTCGTGGTGGTGTCGGCGTAGCCTGCGCTGCCGCCCATGCCGACCGCGCCGAAGACGTCGAGAGAGTCCTTCGGGTCCAGGCCCGGGCGGCCGAGGCTGTAGCCGAGGCCCCAGACCGTGGGCATGCCGAACACCTGGTCTACGCCTTCGAACGCCACGGAGGAGATCTCGCGCAACCGCTCTTCGGAGACCAGGCGGACCCCGTCGACCTCGCCGAGCAGGGCGGCGTACATCCGCGCGACGGCGCGCGCCGACATGGTGCCGCCGGCCGGGATGTCAGCCGTGAGGATGTCCGACCGGTTCCCGTACCCGGCGTTCGGCATCACCTGCGGCGGAGATGCCTTGAACAGCGGGAAGTCCTCGGGGAAGGCTCCGAAGGCGTTCGGGTCCATCGGCGCGTCCTCCAGCCTGGCCACACGTCCCAAGGCGGACTCCGGGACACCGAAGAAGAGTTCCTCGGCCACACCGAGCGGACCGGCGACGTCCTCGCGCAGCACCTGCGAGATCGGCTTGCCCGTCGAGCGACGGACGATCTCGCCCAGCAACCAGCCGTAGGTGAAGGCGTGGTAACCGGTCTGCGTGCCGGGCTCCCACCACGGCTCGGCGCCGGCCACCGCCGCCGTCATCTTGTCCCAGTCGGTGAGGTCCTCGTGGGTCACGTCGGCGGGCATGCCAGGCACGCCCGCCGTGTGAGTGAGAGCGTGGCGCACGGTGGCACCGGCCTTGCCGTGGACCGCGAACTCCGGCCACAGCTCGGCGATCGGGGTGTCGTAGCTGAACAGGCCGCGCTCGACGAGCACATGGACGACCGTCGCCGTCACACCCTTGGCCGTCGAAGCGCTGTAGAACGGGGTGTCCGACTCGACCGGCCGGCCGTCCGCCGGGTCGGCGACGCCCGCCACCGCGTCGACGACCAGTTCGCCGTCCACGTATACGGCAGCCTGGAGGCCGAGCTCGGCCCCCGAGTCGACCAGTGCGTCGAGGGTTTCCTGGACCTGCTTCTGAATGTCGCTCATGTGTCTTCCTTGCCGGGAGGGTTGACCAGGGCTCGGTACGGTGGGGGTGTGGACGCGCGGCAGGCCCTGGTTCTCCTTTGCGGGACCGGCGCTCCCCGGACTGTCACTCGCGCCCGTTCGGGCGCGCGCTTCAGTTCCGTACCGTCCACAAGTAGGGAAACATGGGATTGAAGAGACCGGCGCGCAGGTAGGCGGCTCCCGAGGTGCCCCCGGTGCCGGCCTTCCCCCCGATGGTTCGCGTCACCATCGTCACGTGCCGATAGCGCCATTCCTGCAGCAGCTGGTCGATGTCGAGCAGGCCTTCCGCGAGCCGCGCGGCCAGGCCGTTCTCCTCGTAGACCGCGCGCAGCGCCGCCTCCAGTCCCTCGCTCTCCTCAAGCGGCTTCGAGACGTCCCGGTCTCGCACCTCCGGCGGGATCCGGTAGCCGTTCAGGACCAGATAGGAGAGGTAGCTGTCGAACACCGACGGGGTGTTCATCGCGATTTCGAGCCGCGCGCGTTCGCTGCCCGGCGGGTAGCGCCTCAAGACCTCGTCGTCGCGTCGGCCCAGAGCGGCTTCGATCTCACGGAACTGAGCCGACTGGAACCCGCTGCCGTCCAGCGCGTGACGGAACGCGCTGAACTGCCCGGGTGTCATCGTCTCCAGGACATCGAGGTGTCCGATCACCACGCGCAGGATCACTGCCGCTCGGTGCAGTGCGTGCTGGGCGCGCGCGGTGTCCCCGTCGACCAGGGAGCGGCGCAGCAGTGCGAACTCGGCGAGAATCTGCTTGAACCACAGCTCGTGCGCCTGGTGGACGATGATGAAGAGCAGCTCTTCGTGCGCGTCGGTGCGTGGATCCTGCGCATCGAGGATCTTGTCCAGGGCGAGGTAGGACCCGTACGTCATGGGCGGCGCGGCGGCCACGGTCGTTGCGCTCACCGGGATCCCGCTCCCGTCGGGTGGGGCATGACGTCCTCCCGGAACAGGCAGGTGGGGTCGACGCGGTCGCGGATGCGGCCGACGGTGGCGAGATCGCCGTAGTCGAGGTGGCCCTGGGGCTGACCGGCGCCCTCCACGAAGGTGGGCGCGGTCCGGCCGGTGTCCCATGGGCCGAGTGCGCTGCGCAGGCCGGCCAAGTGGCCGAGGATCCGCTCAGCGGGCTGCAGTTCTGGCAGACCGGCGCCCATGTAGGCGTACGCGGCGCCGAGGTGGTTCAGCGCGCCGCCCGTCGGGTCAGGCTCGGCCAGGGCGCCGCCGAGCTGGCGCAGTTCGGCGGCCACCAGCGGCGATCGCGACCCGGGCCCGGCCGCTCGGAGGAACGCGGCGGCCCCGGTGTCACCCAGCTCGGTGAGGAGCATGTGGTCGCCCAGGACATTGACGGGACCGGGCGGGTCCATGTGGGCCAGGGGGACATCGGTGGGTCCGCCGGGCCGCCACGTGTCCTCAAGGGGGCGGGCGCACTCGCGCAGGGGGCCGAGCAGGTCCTCGGCGTACCGCAGGGCAGCCGCCTCATCGGCCTCGCCGGGCGCGAGGACGGCACCGGCGACACAGACGACGGGGCCGGCCGTGAGCTCCGCGGGGATCTCCGGGATCGCAGGCAGGTTCATGATCCGGAACGAGGTCCCGGCCTCACGGGGGGCTCCTTGAGCCCAGGTGCGCCACAGGTCCAGCAACCGCTCGGCGTACCGCCCAGACCAGAGCGCGGCTCCCGTGACGACGGCGGCCGCGGGGAAGAGCCGGAACTCCACCGCGGTCACGATGCCGAAGCCTCCGCCCCCGCCGCGCAGTGCCCAGAACAGCTCGGGGTCGTGGGAGGCGTCCACCCGGCGCAGCTCGCCGTCGGCCGTGACGAGCTCGATGGCGACGACGCTGTTGGAGGCCAGCCCGATCCGACGGCTGTAGAAACTCACGCCGCCCCGCAGCAGGTATCCGGTGACCCCCACGGAGGGTGAGGTGCCGTGCGGTGCCGCCAGCCCGTGCTGCGCGGCCGCCGCGACGACCTCGGACCAGGTGCTGCCGGCGGGGACCCGGGCCACCCGGCGCTCCGGGTCGACCACGACGCCGCCGGACAGCCGGGTGCGCACGAGCAGGCTGCCGTCCATTGACCCGGCGGCGCCCGCGGAGTGCCCGGTGGCGTGGACGCGCACCGGCAGGCCCAGACGCGTGGCCTGTGCGACGGCGGCCTGCACGTCGCCGACGCTGCGCGCGGTCACGGCGGCAGCCGGACGCGCCGGAGCCGCCTCGTTGAACACCTGTGTGGCGACGTCGTACTCGGGGCTACCCGGCCGGGCGAGTACGAGCCGGTCCCCGGTGGCCGCGGTCATGCGTGGGTTTCCTGCGCCACGCCGAACCGCACGCGGGAGTACTCACGGGTGGCCACGCTCGGCAGCAGTACGCCGATTCCCGCGTGGCTGTGCAGGGTCGACATGTCCCGCCAGACGCGCTCGATGCGCTCACCGGCGCGCACCGAGGCGGATCCCGCGGTGGGGAAGAGGTGGCCCTCCACCGCGTGCCAGGCCAGCTTCACCACCTCACGGCAGATGGTGGCCAGGCGCAGGTCCTCTTCGCGGGTGAACGCCTCGGGGCCCCGGGCGCAGGTCAGGCTCCACTGACGGGCCGCCTCGCGCACGGCGGCATCGGCGGTCGCGATCATTCCGGCGGCCTGCCCGTACCAGAGCTGGTAGTCGGGGTCCTCGGCCCGGACCACCTGGGTGAAGATGGTCGTGCGGGTGCGCATCAGGTCCTCGTACGCGTCCAGCGCGCCCTGTGCCATGCCAACCGCGAGCGAAGCGGACTCGAGCAGCATCGAGCTCAGCGGGCCGCCGCCGTACTCGGGGTTGCCGTGCAGGTCGCGTCCGGGAGTGCCCGCGGTGACGTCGACCTCGCTGAGGTGCCTGCCCTCGAAGGCGAAGTGGGCCGGAATCCGGCCGCCTTCGAACGTGATGCTGTGCGAGCCGCTGCCCTTGAGACCGAGCTGGCGGCCCCAGTCGTCCACCAGCGTCCACTCGCTGCGGGGCGCGATGAACAGCAGCAGCTGCGGTTCGCCGCCGTCCTCGCTCTCCACGGTCGTGTGGCCGATGAAGTGGGTCGCGTACGGAGCGCCCGAGCAGTAGGGGAAGGTCCCGTCGATGATCCAGCCGCCGTCGGCGTCCCGCCGGGCACGGCCCACGGGCGTGATGGTCGCCGGGCTGATGAAGTCGCCGCCGGCGAAGATCTCGGCCTGTGCGTCCTCGCCGAAGAGGGTGGCGACCGCCAGCGCGTGGGCGGCGCCAAGGGTGTACATCCAGCCAGTGGAGGGGCAGCCCCGCGCCAGCGCCTGGGCGACGCGCATGAACGTTTCGACACCGAACTCGTACCCGCCGTAACGGCGCGGGACCAGGATCCGGTAGAGGCCGGCCCGGGCGAACTCCGCGTGCGTGTCCGCCGCGTAGTAGGTGCGTTCCTCGGTCTCGGCCTGACGGGCGACGAGCGTGCGGGCGAGGGTCTCGGCCCGCTCGACGACCTCGGCGGGGGTGAGGTCCGGCTCCGGCGGCGCCACTGCGGCGACGCCGGCGGGGAGGGTTGCGGTGCTCATTGTTTGGGGGTCCCTTCGGAGCCGGCTGGTCAGTCCCGGTTCGACGGTGCGACGTTGACGTTGCGGGAGAAGAGGTTCTCCGGGTCGTACGTGTCCTTGACCGTTTGGAGGCGCGCGTAAGTCTGCGGCGGGTAGACCGCGGCCAGGTCGTCCGCGTCGAGGTCGCTCAGGAAGTTGCTGTAGGCGCCGCGCGTGTACGGGGCCAGGGACTCCCAGAACCGGGTGAGCGCCGCCCCGGCGTCAAGGTTCTCCTCGCGCGTGCCCAGCTTGGCGGTGTTGACCATCAGCTCGGCGTCACGGTGGGCGAACGCTGTGGCCTGCGCGGGAACGCGGCCGACTGCGCCGCCGAGGCTGCGCAGCTCCACGAAGAGCGTGCCGAAGGACGCGGCGCCGTCGAGCAGTGTGTCGACGAACTCGTCGTCGGCGGTGTGCACGAAGCGGTTGCGGACGGTGGGCTGCCAGTCACCCGGCAGCTCGCCCGGAACCTCCAGCACCGACGGGTACGGCACGAGGTTGACGTCCTTGCTCTCGACCGTGCCGAGCTCCAGGAGCGGGGCGATCGCGGCGTCCGCCGCAGCCGCGTCGTCGCCGGCGTAGCAGACGAGCAGCGTCACCGGAGCCGGGTCGCCGCCGAAGGAGGGGAACAGCGCGACGTGCGACGTCAGCTCGTCGGGCGCGGTGCGCAGGTAGCGGGCCCACCCCTTGACGACCTGTGCCGCCTCCGTGGCCGGGTAGCTGATGCTGCCGAAGTGGACGAGGCCACAGGGCCGGGCAGTGATTTCGAAGGAGGTCACGATTCCGAAATTGCCGCCGCCTCCGCGCAGAGCCCAGAAGAGGTCGCTGTTGTCCTCGGCGCTCGCCCACAGCACGCGTCCGTCGGCCGTGACGACCTCGGCCGCGACGACGTTGTCGAGGGCCAGCCCGCTGCTGCGGACAAGCCAGCCGATGCCGCCGCCGAGCAGCAGCCCGCCCACGCCCACGCTGGTGGTGTCACCGGAGGAGAACGCCAGACCGTGTTCCTGGAGGCGATCGGCGACGTCGCTCCACGTCGCACCGGGGCCGACCCGGACGAGGTGGTTCTCGGAGTCCAGCAGTTCTATCCCGTTCAGCAGGGACAGGTCGATGACGATGCCGCCCTCGTCCGTGCTGAGTCCGGCGTTGCTGTGACCACCGCTGCGCACGGAGATCCTGAGCTGCTGTTCACGCGCGAAACGGACGGCCTGCTGGACGTCGCTGGTGCTGAGGCAGCGGACGACGAGCTCGGGCTGGCCCTGGTGCGAGAAGACGTTGCGGACCTGCTCGTAGTCACCGTCTCCGGGCAGCACGACGGCGCCCGAGACGCTCTCGGCCAAGGCGGTTGCCGCAGCGGAATTCATGGAGTCTCCTGTGGGGATCGAAGCGGCCGGGGCGCGGCCTCAGCCTGGCACGCGGCGGAGCACCGACGCGTCTTTCAGAATGCGGGGTTGGGCCCGGCGGCCCGTGCCGCCTCAGTGGTGGTATTCACCGGCGTTGACGTCCAGGCACTGCCCGGTGACGGCCCGGGACAGGTCGGACAGCAGGAAGAGCACGCTGTCGGCGATCTCCTCCGGTTCGGGCAGGCGGCGCAGGTCGAGCCCGGCGGCGACCTCGTCGTAGACCTGCTGCTCCGGGACGCCCCGCTCACCCGCAAGGTAGGCGAAATAGCCCTGGAGGGCGGGCGCCCAGATGTAGCCGGGGGCCACGGTGTTGACCCGGATGCCCTGCGGGCCCAGCTCGCTCGCCAGGCTCTGCGCGAGAGCCAGCAGACTGGCCTTCGCCATCTTGTAGGTGCCGAACAGGGGCTTGGAGTGGCGGATGGCCACCGAGTTGATCATCGCGACCGATCCCTTGCTCTCGCTGAGCGCGGGAGCGAACAGGCGGGTGAGGCGGAGGGCGGCGTACACGTTGGTCTCGAAGCCGGCCCGCACGTCCTCGATCGCCACCTCGGCCAGCGGGACCATCGGCGGTACGGCGAAGGCATTGTTGACCAGTCCGTCCACCCGGCCGAAGGTCTCGACGGCGGTCTTGACCAGTGCCTGGGCGGCTGCCTCGTCCGTGATGTCGGTGGGCACCGCCAGCGCACGCCGGCCGGCCGCCTCGACCTCGGCGGCCGTCTCCGCGAGGACCGACTCGGTCCGGGCCGCGAGGACGACGTCCGCGCCGTTGCGCGCGGCGCGCAGGGCGAGAGCCCGGCCGAGGCCCGGGCCCACGCCGGACACCACGACGACCTTGTTCTGCAGGAGTGCGCTCACAATGCGTCCTTCTTCTTGTCGGGGTCGTACAGCAGGTACGGACGCGGTGTCAGATGAGCTCGCTGACGGGCCGGGAGGCGGTCCGGTTCAGCCACCACTGGACGAGGAAGAGGTTGATCACCCATCCCAGCCACGGCGCCGTACCGGTGATCTGCCCCCACACCGCCTGGTCCTGCACACCGAGGGACAGGAGCAGGACCACGAACACGCGACCCCACACGATGTTGATGGCGAACGCGAAGCTGTAGAGCATCCACTGACGGTGCGAGCGGACGTTGCCCTGGAGCGCGCGCCAGGTGCCCATGGCGGTCGAGACCAGCCACAGGATCCCGCCCAGCGTGGTGCCTACGGAGGGCCCCGCCGACAGCGGGGTGATGAGGAACGCGAGCACGGCGGAGGGGAGGACACCGGCGAAGACGTACGTGCGCCCCACCCACCGGTGGACCCTCGGGTGCTTGCGGCGCACCCACGGCCACAACTGGAGGACGACCGTCAGCAGGGCGATGGTGCCGGTCGCGATGTGCGCGACGAGCATCGGGTAGTGGGCCGGGGAGTCGGGGCGGATCGGTATCAGCGATGCCTTGGGGTCGAGTCCCAGGTAGGGCGGCCACACGAACATGAGGAAGGCGAACACGACCACGGCCAGCGGGATCACCCATGCCTGGCGCCACCACGGGGGAGTGGTCCCGGTGCCGGGAACGGCGCCCGTGCCCCGCTGCGGCGCGCGGGCGGCCGGCTCTGCCGGGGCGGCGTCGGTGGGTCTCGCCGGAACTTCGGCGACCTGCAGGTTCTGTGCCACGGATTCCTCCTGAAGGATCTGGCGGGGTACGGAGCGGATGAAGGGCCGGCCGGTCAGCCGACCCGGAACCGGTGAGGCCCACGCGGTCCGGGCACCAGGCCGAGGCAGTGTGCGTTGTAGTCGTCGAGCAGGTCCTGCGCTTCGGCCGTCGCCCGCGCGAAGCGCACGGCCGGGTCGGCACCCGAGACGAGCACGTCGTGCATCGCCGCGGTCATGGCGTCCTGCACCGATACGAAGTCACCGAGCAGAGCGCCGCGCGAGGCGAGCGAGCGGTCGCCCGCGTCGAGCTGGTCGAGAGCCACCTGGTGGTGGGGGTTCTCCTCGAACCAGCCCTCTTTCTCCAGGAGGGCGTGCGCGGACCGGGTGACCGGGATGAAACCGCTCGTCTTGTGCCGCGCGGCCGAGTTCTCGGGCGTCAGGAAGGTGAGGAGGAAGGCCAGTGCGGCGTCCTGCTCCGCCGGTTCCAGTCCTGCGGTCAGCCACAGCGAGTCGCCGCCGATCACGTTTCCCGCGTAGGGGACGGCCTCGGGGCGTGGCATCGGAACCGCCTCGACGCGGAATCCGCCGTCCCGGCCGGCCTGGACCATGCGGTCGGCCTCCACCGAGGTGCTGAGTACGAACGCCACCTGCTGCCCGGCGAAGGCACGGTAGTTGCGCTCCCACGCCGGATAGGTGTCGTCGCCGGCAGATCGCAGGCCCGTGTAGAGGTAGTGGCCCGCCGCGTGGAGCTCGCGCCACCAGCGGACGAATGACAGTACGGCCGGCGAGTCCAGCTCGACGGCGGCGGCGCGCTCCGAGCGGCCGTTTCCGGGGGAGGCGAGCAGTCCGCCCTGCTGGGCGACCGCCTGCTGGAACATCCAGCCGTGGTTGGGCCACGTGATCCCGTGCGCCGGGCCGCCCTCCAGGGCGGCGACGGCCTCACACGCGGCGGTGATGCCCGCCCAGGTCGTCGGGACCTCGCTCAACCCGGCCGCCTCCAGCAGCGTGGTGTTGGCGTAGAGCAGCGTGGTCGAGGTCAGTGGGGGCAGGGCGAACAGCCCCTCGTCGCCCAGCGTGTAGTAGTCGCGCGCGGCCGTCACCAGGTCGTCCAGTCGTACCGGCACGTCCAGGATCTCGTCGCGGCCCGCGATGGCCTTCTCGACGGAGGTGAACAGCGGGGATCCGTCCGCGGCCCGAAGGTCGCCGGCCAGCCGCGTCGACGTGTAGAAGCTCTGGACGATCGCAGGCGGCTTCCCCCCGGCGGCCGCACGGGCCACCTCCTCCGGCAGGCGAAGGTGGTCGATCCCCCGGACCTCCACCCTGACGCCGGGGTGCGTCCGGCCGAACTCTTCGGCCAGGCTTCTCGTCTCGCTCAGGAACAGGGGCACGACCGGGTAGTCGTTGAGCCAGACATCAAGGACGACCTCGTCGGTCATGGGTTTCGGCCTCCGGTCGCGCGCACCAGCGAAAGACATTGGGGCCCATTCTCGGCAGCCGAGGATGCCCCCGCATCTTCTGGAGTGCTCTCAAAGCGGCAATCTGGGAGAAGGCCGTGTGGCGGACCGGATGACAGACTCGTTGCCCTGGGCGAGGAGAGGAAGACCATGGGTGAAGAGCGGCGGAAAACACGTCCGTTCACCGGTGACGAATATGTGGAGAGCCTCCGCGACAGCCGTGAGGTCTACATATACGGGGACCGGGTAAAGGACGTCACTTCGCATCCCGCCTTCCGCAATCCGATCCGCATGACGGCGCGGCTCTACGACGCCCTCCACGATCCGGAGAAGCAAAAGGTCCTCACGACCGCGACGGACACCGGGAGCGATGGCTTCACCCACCGCTTCTTCACGACGCCGCGTTCGGTCGAGGATCTCGTGGCGGATCAGCAGGCCATCGCCGAATGGTCCCGGCTCAGCTACGGGTGGATGGGTCGCAGCCCCGATTACAAGGCTTCCTTCCTGGGTACCCTCGGTGCCAACGCGGACTTCTACGGACCCTTCGCGGACAACGCGCGCCACTGGTACCGGGAATCGCAGGAGAAGGTCCTGTACTGGAACCACGCCATCGTGCACCCGCCCGTCGACCGCAGCCTCCCGCCGGACCAGGTCAAGGACGTCTTCGTCCACGTGGAGAAGGAGACGGACGCGGGCCTCGTGGTCAGCGGGGCCAAGGTCGTGGCGACCGGCTCCGCGTTGACCCACTACAACTTCATCGCGCATTACGGGCTTCCCGTGAAGGAACGCGAGTTCGCGCTGGTGGCGACCGTTCCGATGGACGCACCGGGGCTCAAGCTCATCTGCCGCCCCTCCTACGCCGCGAACGCCGCCATGATGGGCAGCCCCTTCGACTACCCGCTCAGCTCGCGCCTGGACGAGAACGACACCATCCTCGTGATGGACAAGGTCCTCATCCCCTGGGAGAACGTCTTCATCTACGGGGACCTCGGCAAGGTCCAGATGTTCACCGCCAAGTCCGGATTCCCCGAGCGGTTCACCTTCCACGGGTGCACCCGGCTCGCGGTGAAGCTGGAATTCCTGGCCGGTCTGCTGGCCAAGGCCCTGGAGATCACCGGCACCAGCGACTTTCGGGGCGTGCAGAGCCGGCTCGGCGAGGTGCTGGCCTGGCGGAACCTGTTCTGGGGGCTGTCGGACGCGGCGGCCCGCAATCCCGTCGAGTGGAAGAACGGCGCGCTGCTGCCCAACCCCCAGTACGGGATGGCCTACCGCTGGTTCATGCAGATCGGCTACCCGCGGATCAAGGAGATCATCCAGCAGGACGTGGCCAGCGGCCTCATCTACGTCAATTCCAGCGCCGACGACTTCGCTAATCCGCAGATCCGTCCGTATCTGGACAAGTACGTCCGCGGTTCGGGCGGTACGGACGCCGTCGGGCGGGTCAAGCTCATGAAGCTCCTGTGGGACGCCGTGGGCACCGAATTCGGCGGCCGTCACGAGCTTTACGAGCGTAACTACGCTGGGAACCACGAGAACACCCGCGTGGAGATGCTGTTCGCCCAGACGGTCAGCGGCCAGCTGGACCAGTACAAGGGCTTCGTCGACGAGTGCCTGTCCGAGTACGACCTGAATGGCTGGACCGTTCCGGACCTCGACTCCTTCGACGACCTGCGGAAGATCAGAAATCAAACGCTCAATGGCTGAGGAGAAGAACCCGTGACGAACCGTGTCGAGCAGAGTGCCGCGCAGATCTGGACCGAGGTGCTCAAGCCCGGTTTTGGCGAGGAAGGACACTCGTTCTTCGCCTTGTCGGGACAGTCGGTGTCGGCCATGCGGATCGTGGCGCGCCTGGAGTCGGAGCTCGGGATCGAGTTCGACATCAGCGTCCTGTTCGACGATCCGGACCGGGACACGTTCGTGCGCACCGTGGCGGCCGCGGCCGCGGCCGCGGCCGACGACGGCGCGAGCCACGCCGCGTGAGCGTGACCCAGGCCCCCGTGGTCCCACTCTCGGTCCAGCAGCAGTTCCTGTGCCTGTGGGACAAGGGCGACGACATGGGCCCGTTTGGGCCGCGGTTCCACATAGTCGACGGCTGGCGGATCCGGGGCCGCATCGACCCCGCCGTGCTCCAGGCCGCGCTCGACGACGTGGTGGTGCGCCACGAGGCACTACGGACCACGGTCGTCCGTGACGGGGCACAGGGCCATCAGAGGATCCTCGAACCCCGTGCGGTGCCCCTGGAGGTGCGGGAACTGCCCGCCACCGACCCGGTGGACTCGCACGAGCGCGATCTCCTCGCCGAGGAACTCCTCAACGAGATCGCCGCGGACACCATCAGCGTGCGCCGGCTCCCGCTGCTGCGCGCGGTCCTGGGACGGTTCGACGAAGACGACGCGGTCCTGGCGCTGATTGCGCACCACACTGCGGTCGACGCCTGGTCCATGCAGGTCATCCTCCGCGACCTCGCCGCGTTCTACGCCGCGCGCGCCGGTTTCCCCGGTCCGGCCTTGCCCGAGGCACCCCAGTACCGCGAGTACGCCCAGTGGCAGCGCACCGACGAGGCGCTGGAAGCCGGGCGCCCGGCCCGTGCCTTCTGGCGCAGCCGGCTCGACGGGGCCCGGGCGCTGGCCCTGCCCTCCGACCGTCTGCGCTCCCGCGAACCCGTCTTCTCCACCGCGTGGCACCGCTTCTCGTACGGCCCCGACCTGTGCTCCGCGACGGCGGAGATCGCCATAGGCACCCGCAGCTCGGCATTCATCGTCCTGCTGGCCGCCTTCAACGTCTTCCTCCAGGGAGAGACGGGCGAGAACGACATCGTCGTTCCGACCTTCACGCCCGGCCGCAGCCAGGCACGATTCCAGGAAGCGGTCGGATCGTTCTTCAACTTCCTTCCGCTGCGCACCGACCTCGCCGGCTGTGCCACCTTCCGTGACGTGGTGCAGCGCACGCGCGCCACCTGCCTGGAGGCCTACACGCGGGAGATCCCGCTGGCGCACGTGCTCGAAGAGGCCCCGGCGCTGATGGAGCGTGTCGCCGTCGACGGCCTCGCCTCCTGCGTGTTCCAGGTCATCCAGACACCGTTCACGATGGACCGCGAAGCCGTGGGACCGCTGGAGTACTCGGCGATCCGCCGCAAGGTCCTGTCCCAGTCCGTCGGCTCCGACATCCCGGACGGCCTGCTGCTGTGCCTGGAGGTCGACGCGTCCGGAGACCTCATCGGCGAACTCGGATACAGCACCAACCTCTACGACGAGAGCACGGTCCACCGTCTGGTGGCCGGCTTCCGAGGGGTGCTCGCAGAACTGCTCGCGGCCCCCGACACCACACTGACCGACCTGCGAATCCGCCCCACCAGGAGTGACGACACGTGAAGTACCTGCTCATCATGCACATGGACCCGGCCCTGTGGGAGTCGCTTGCCGCCGAGCGGCAGCAAGAGGTGTTCGACGGCCACGACACCTTTCAGGAGGTGATCCGCGAGAGCGGTGAGATGGTCGTCACCAAGGCCCTCGACTTCCCGGTCAACACCGTCACGGTGAAGGTCAGGAACGGCGCCGTCGAGACCGCGCAGGGCCCCTACGTTCCGCACGAGTCCTTCCTCTGCGGCTACTACGTCGTGGACGTCCCCTCCAAGGAGCGGGCCGTCGAGCTCGCGGCGCTGATTCCTGACGCGAAGCTCACCGCGGTCGAGGTCCGCGAGGTCATTCACGAGGCGGGCGCTGTCGTCTAGCACCGCCGGTACCGCACACACGTGAGGGCCCCGCCGCTGGTAGCGGCGGGGCCCTCACGTGTGTGACGCCGGCGAGTCAATTCCGCGGCTTGCGCACGGTGACGATGCTGTACGCGATCCGCTCCGCGCCCGGGCTGAAGAAGTCGGCCATCGCGTCCTTGAGGCCCGAGACCGCCTCCTCCCCAAACGCTGCGGCGAGTTTGTGCCGGGTCTGCTCGGCGGCCTCGACGTACTTCGGTCCCAGCCCGAAGACGCGGGGACCGCACTGCGTGTACTCCTCGACGGCGAAGCCGGCCGCCTCCAGGGCTTCCAGCCAGCCCTCGACGGGCTGGAGGTGCGGCAGGGCGAGCCGGTCGGCGAGCTGGTCGCGCTCGTCTCGGCCCACACCCGGTGCCAGCGTGTAGTCGGTCATGGTCAGTGCCCCGCCGGCCCGCAGGATGCGGAACAGTTCGGCCAGCGCCTCCGACAGGTCCGGGGCGTACTGGAGTGACTCCATGGCCATGACGGCGTCGAACGAGCCGTCCGGGTGGTGGCCGAGGCGGGCGTAGTCGCCGTGTTCGAAGGACGCGACGCCGGACAGGCCACGCTCGGCGGCCTTGCGCGTACCGGCGTCGGCCTCGAACCGGCTGATGGTGACACCGGTGACCGTGGCCCCGGTCTCCTCGGCCATCTGGAGCGAGGGGCCGCCGGGGCCGCAGCCGGCGTCCAGGAGCCGGTCGCCCCTGCGCACGCCTAGGACGTCCGCCACCTTGCGGGTCAGCCGGCGGGAGGCCTCGGCCATTGGGGTCGCATCGTCGGGGCCGTACCAGTACGACAGGTGCGCCTGGCCGTCGTTGAAGACGTCGGAGACCGGCGAGGACTGGTCCCACCGCTCGCCGCCGGTGATCGCCTCCGCTGTTCGGGTGCTCATCTCTCCTGCTTTCGGCTGCCGGCGGGGTCAGTATGTGACGACGGCACGGAAGCGGATGTCGCCCTTGGCGGCCAGCGCGACGGCCTCGGCGATCCGCTCCTTGGGGAAGACTTCGATGATCGGCTCGACCTTGCCGTCCGCCACCAGTTCAAGCGCCTCGGCCAGGTACTCCAGACCGTTGTGGGTGGCGCCGATGATCTGCTGGCGCTGGGCCCACACAGGGCTGTCGGGGGCGATCGTGAACGAGCCCTCCGGGTCGATGGTCGCCAGCACCAGCCGGCCGTTGGGCCGCAGACCCTTGAGCGCATCGGTGGCCGCCTCGTACGACGTCCCCGTGACGAGGATGACGTCGGCACCGCCCGCGGCGCGCAGCTGCTCGCCATCCGCGACGACGACGGAGGCACCCAGCTCGCGGGCCAGTTCGTGCTTGTCGGGGGAGCGGGTGATGGCCACGGTGTCGAAGCCGCAGGCGCGGGAGAACTGAAGTGCCAGGTGGCCCAGGCCGCCGATGCCGAGGACGGCCACCCGCTCGTGCGGCTTGGGGTCGGCGGCGCGCAGCGCGCTCCAGGAGGTGTAGCCGGCACAGAGCATCGGGGCGGCCTGCTCGTAGCCGACAGCATCGGGCAGCAGCACCGTGGAGTCGGCGAGTACCGCGATGTACTCGGCGTGGTGGCCCGGCACGGTCAGACCGCTCATGACCGGCGCGGCGCAGTTCATGCCGGACTGCCCAGTCAGCGGAAGGCCGAGCTCGCAGTAGTCGCAGCTGCCGCACGTGCCCTGCACCCATGTGGCGCCGACCCGGTCGCCCGCCTTGCGGTGGGTGACGCCCGGTCCCACCGCGACCACGTCTCCGGCCGCCTCGTGTCCGACCACGACGGGGTCGAACTGGGGGAAGGGGAAGTGGCCGTCGGTCAGCCACAGGTCGTTGTGGCAGATGCCCGACGCGCGCACCCGGATCAGGACCTGGCCGGGACCGGGCTGCGGGACCGGGATGTCGCGCAGCTCCCACTCCGCGCCGGCCTCCGCCACGACGGCCGCCTTCATCGCGGTGGGCCGTGCGTCGAGCAGCACGGGCAGCTCGGCGACGCCGTTCATGATGAACGTGCCCTGCGGACCGATTTCCTCGGCCGGCACCGCCAGGCTCAGGTGCGGGAAGCGCTCGAACAGGGCGGACAGCGCGACCTCGGCCTCCAGCAGCGCCAGGGGCTGACCGATGCACCGGTAGATGGCGTGGCCGAAGGAGAGGTTCTCCTTGGTGGCACGGGTGATGTCGAAGCGGTCCGCGTCCTCTCCGTGGACCTCCGGGTCGCGGCCGATTGCCGCGTAATTGACCAGCAGGGGCTCACCCTTGGCAATGGTGACCCCCCCGATCTCGACGTCCTCGACGGCGAAGCGGAACGGCAGGTGCGCCACCGGTGCCTCGACCCGCAGCGTCTCCTCGATGACGTCCTGCCACGTGGCCTGCCCGGTGCGGACCAGCTCCAGCTGCTCCGGGTGGGTCAGGAGCGCGAGCACGGCGTTGGCGATGAGGTTCTTGACGGGTTCGGTGCCGGTGGCCAGCATGATGTGCAGTGTGCCCACCAGCTCGTCGTCGGAGAGCAGGGAGCTGTCCTCGCGCTGCGCCGCCACCAGGTCGCTGGTCAGGTCGTCGCCAGGCGTCCGACGCTTGGACTCGACGAAGTCGAGCATCTCCTGGTGCCAGCGCTCGACGTTGGCCGCGGCCTCCTCCGGCGAGATGCTCGTGTCGACGTTGACCTCACCGCCCCGGAGCATGTCGGCGCGTGCATCCGCCGGAACTCCGAACAGGTCGCAGATGGCCCTCGCCGGCAGCGGGTGGGCGAAGAGGCTCTTGAGGTCGACGGCCTGGCCGGCCGGGACGGCCGCCAGTGCGTCGAGAAGCTCGGCGGTGATCGCCTCCACCGCAGGGCGCAGCGCCTCCACCCGGCGCGGCGTGAACGCGTGCGCGCACGGTTTGCGCAGCCGGGTGTGGTCCGCGCCGTATGCGGTGGTCATGTTCTCCATGAGGACCCACCCGATCAGCGGGAAGTCCTCGCCGACCTCACCGTTGACGTAGGCGTCGAAGTGCCGACGGCCGTCTTTGGAGAAGCGGTGGTCGCTGAGGACTTCCCGGGCGACGGCGTGGTCGGTGACCGACCACGCCAGTACGCCGCCGGGCAGCTCGATCCGGGCCACCGGTCCCTGTTCGCGAATACGGGAGCCCTCGGCGTGTATGTCGCTGCCCGCGGGGTCCAGGGCGACAGGGCATCGGTCCATCAGGAAGTCCTCCACAGTTTTTCGGTGTGCTTACAGGTAGACGGTGTTCGGCTCCAGGCCGCACAGGATCCGGCCGTACAGCTCAAGGTTGGTGTTGGGGTGGAGGATCGCGTGCAGGTTCAGCGTCTGGACATCGCGTTCGATGCGCTGGATCGGCACCTCGGCGTAGACCGAGGAACCGCCGCTCGCGGTGTTGAGGATGTCGACGGCTTCCTTGGCGCGCTGAGTGACCGCGCCGAGGTCGAGGCGGATCCGCGCCCGCTCCTCAAGCGTCCACTCCTCACCGGCGGCTCCCTTGGCATCGACCATGTCGGCCGCGCGGTAGGCGTGGAACCCGGCCTCGTCGATCTTCACGGTGGCCTCGGCGACCTGAAGGTGCGTCAGCGGCGCTTCCTGCTGGCTCTCGTACGAGGTGTAGGTGATCTTCCTGCCCGGCAGACGGTCGAGGAAGGCGTCCTTGGCCGCCTGGGCCAGGCCCAGCGCGGGCGCGGCGATGGTGGCGCAGGCGGTCGGCATGAACGGCGCGCTGTACAGCGGGGAGCCGGCGTTCAGCACGGAGCGGTGCTGGCCCTGGAGCACGGGAACCATCGGCAGGACGCGCTGCTCCGGTACGAAGAGGTTCTCGGCGATCGTGGTGACGCTGCCCGAACCGCGCAGGCCGGCGGTGTGCCAGTCGTCCACGACGGTCAGCTCCGCGACCGGGATGGCGAGCATCACGGGCTGCGGCTGGCCGTCCTCGCCGATCAGGAGCGCGGCGTTGGTGTTCCAGTGGCTGTCCTGGACGCCGCTGTTGAACGACCACTTGCCGTTCACGACGACCCCGCCGGGAACCGGGTGGGCCATGGCCGACGGGCTGAGGATGCCGCTGATCCGCACGTCGGGGGTCGAGAAGATCTCGTCCTGGACCTCGTCGGGGAACAGGCCCACCATCCACGAGCTGATGGCGTACACGGAGGCGACCCAGGCGGCCGAGCCGTCGCCGCGGGCGATCTCGGCAAGCGTGTCGACGACGGTGCGCATGTCCGACTCGTAGCCGCCGAAGCGGTGCGGAACGCGCATCTTGAAGATTCCGGCCTCGGCGAGGGCATCGACCGTCTCCTGGGGAAGACGCCGGTTCTCCTCGCCGGAAAGGGCGTTCTTCTTCAGCAGCGGAATCAGGTCCGTCGCGCGGCGGACGAGTTCCTCGCGCGTCGGTGCCTCGATGGTCTTCATGGAATTCTCCTGATATCGGTCACCTGATGGGGCCGAAGGAATCCTTGCACCGCAGCAGCTGCCGCTCCATCTTCAATGTTGCTGACTAAGGCGGACCCGGTGTGCGGCGGGCGGATGAAGATACGGCCCTCCGCACACCGGGGACTTCAAGCCCGCTTCTCCGCGGTGATGAGCACAAAACTGCCGGGACCGGATTCCGAGACGACGGAAAGGCCGGCCCCATTCAGCCAGGTCCGGATCTGCTCGACCTCGAACAGCTTGATGCCGTCCGGGCTCCCCGGGAACGCGTGGGAGCCCTGGAAGTAGCGATAGACCGGGTCGCAACCCCAGCGGAACGTCAACAGCGTCAGCCGTCCGCCCGGGCGCAGGGCGCGGCCGATCTCTTCGAGTGCCGCCTGTGCGTCGGGAAGTGCCTGAAGGGCGTTCCAGCAGTTGACGGCCGCGAGGGAGGCGTCCGCGACGGGCAGCGCGAGGGCACTTGCACGCAGCGTGGCGATCTCGGGCAGCCGGGCTCGCAGTCCCGCCAGCATGGGAGCGATGAGGTCGAGCGCGAGCACGTTCGCGGCACCCGCGGACTCGGCCACGACCGCCGTCCAGCGGCCCGCGCCGGCGGCGACGTCCAGGACCGGACCGCCCGCGCCACCCAGGTGTTCGGCCAGGTACGCGTCTTCGTCCGCCGGAGTGACCGCCCCGCCCCAGTTCTGGCCCATGACCCTGAGGAAGGCCGGCCGCAGCACGTTCTCGTAGTGGAATCCGATGCCCTGCATGGCGGCGGCGTTCTGCAGCACGTCCGCCTCCCCGTGGTTGTCCCCGGCGCCCGCTGAGAGGTCGAGGACGCCGTAGGGCAGCGGGTAGGTGCGCTCGCAGGCGGTGCACGCCGCGCCTTCGGAGCCGAACGCCAGGTCGGCGTGGCACCCCGGGCAGCGCAGGACGTCCGAGAACCGGCTGAACTCCTCGATGCGGGGCGCCGGGGGCTCGGCCGGGCGGACACCTGCGTGGACGCTGGTGTCGTGGACCACGGTCGGCGTTCCGTTGCGCAGGGCCCACAGGGCCTTCGCACCGGTGTAGGCGAAGACCGACCGCGTGTCGCTGGCCCAGGTCGCCGCCAGCGCCTGCGGGCTCAGGTTCTGGATCCAGCTCTGGTCGAATGCCACTTCGTCGGCGCTGAGCTGCCACTCGTACGGTGAGGGCCATACCCGACCCAGGACCGCGTTCTGCGGGTCCAGTCGCTGGAGGCAGCGTTCCAGGCGGGTACGGTCGTCCGGGGTCAGATCGGTCTCCGCGACGGCAGCCAGGATCGGCTCCGCGTCGTCGGCCAGGTGCGAGAGCAGGTACGCGGCGGCCAGCTGGAGCGGACCGCCGGGGGCCGACCCGGTGAGCAGCGGAAGATAGCGGTCGAGGCCGGCCCGGACCGCCGTGGTGATGGGACGGTCGGCAGCGATGTGCTCGGTCTCGCAGAGCAGGCCGAGCAGCAGCGCGAGATAGCCCTGGCGGTGCTCGTCGGCGTGCTCCAGGGCGGCGGACAATGCAGATATGGCCGGCAGGGCCTCCTCGGTGGCTTCACCGTCCTTCCACAGTTCGCCTGTCAGGCGCAGGAACTCCTCGTCGATGCGGTCCGGCGAGTTCTGGAGCAGGGCCGTCAGCGAGGCGTCGGTCGTCGGGCCGACCGGTCGGAGAGTCATGGGTGGCGCGTCCTTTCGGGCGAGGAGTGCGGTGCGTGCCGGCCGCCTTGTACGGGCCGTGTTGCCGTGGCGCTGTGCCGTGCCGCGGGCCTTCGGCCGTACGGCCGGCTTCCCGGCCATCGGCGGGGAAGCCGGCCGTACGGGTCGCGGCAGCGGGGTCAGCGCAGTTCGAGGTCCGTGTTGCGGTGGAGGGCCTCAAGGAACTCGCCGCGCGAGAGAGCGGCGGCGATCAGTTCGATGTCGTCCGCCATGTACCGGTCCGTACCCAGCGTCGGTACCAGCGCACGCACGGCGTCGTACGTGGTCTTCGCCGCGGGGCTCAGGCCCTCGTAGCGGCCCGAGATGTCGACGGCCTGGGCGGCGGCGAGGAACTCGACGGCCAGGATCTTGTTGTTGTTGTCGAGCACACGACGGGCGTTGCGGGCGGCGATCAGGCCCATGCTGACGACGTCTTGGTTGTCACCGTTGGACGGGACGCTCTGGGTGCTGGCCGGGCCGATCGTGCGGTTCTCGGCGACGAGGGCGGTGGCCGGGTACTGGGCACCGGCGAAGCCGCTGTGCAGGCCGGGGTCGGCGGCGACGAGGAACTCGGGGAGGCCGTAGCTCAGGTGGCGGTTGAGGACGCGGTTGACCTGGCGCTCGGCCAGGACGCCGAGCTGTGTCAGGGCGATGGTGACGAAGTCCATGGCGAACGCGATCGGCTGGCCGTGGAAGTTCGCTCCGTGGAAGATCTCCTGGCCCTCGAAGAACAGGGGGTTGTCGTTCGCGGAGTTGAGCTCGATCTCCAGCTTGCGCACCGCGTGATAGAGGGTGTCGCGCACCGCGCCGACGACCTGCGGGATGGCGCGCAGGGAGTACGCCTTCTGCAGGTAGATCTCCGAGCGCTGGACGTCCTTGTCGGTGTCCTTGCTGTCCTGCAGCTCACGGCGCAGGTCCGCATGCTCGACGGTGAGGCGGCTGCCGTTCATCAGGGCGCGCATGTTGGCGGCGGTGTCGATCTGCCCCTCGTGCGGGCGCGCGATGTCGTGGCCCTCCGCCAGGAAGGGGCTGGTGGAACCGCGCAGCGTCTCGATCAGCAGGGCCGTCACGATCTCGGCCTGACGCGCCTGTGTGAGGGCGCGGCCCACGACGAGCGAGCCGAGTCCGGTCATGGCAGAGGTGCCGTTGATCAGAGCCAGCCCCTCCTTGAAGCGGAGCTGGAGGGGCTCGATGCCGTGCTCGTCGAGGACCTTCTTGGTCTGGACGCGCTTTCCGTCGCGCAGGACATAGCCCTCGCCGATCAGCGTGCTCGCCACGTGGGAGAGCGGTGCGAGGTCGCCGCTGGCGCCCAGGGAGCCGATCTCCGGGATCGCGGGAGTGATGCCCAGGTTCAGGTAGAGAGCCAGGCGCTCGATGATCTCGGGACGGACGGCCGAGTAACCCTTGGCGAGCGTGTTGAGACGGGCCGCGACGATGGCGCGTGCCTCGTCCTCGGCGAACATCGGCCCCACGCCCGCGCTGTGGCTACGGACCAGGTTGGTCTGAAGCTCCGTTTCCTTGGACTTGTCCACCTGCATGTAGATCATTTCGCCGTAGCCCGTGGTCACCCCGTAGATCGGGATGTTCTGCTCGGCGATGCCCTCGAAGATCTCGCGGCTCTTGCGGGCCTTGGCGAGCGTGTCGCCGGTGATCTTGGCCTGCACGCCTTCCTCGGCAACCTTGCGCACGCTCTCGATGGTCAAGGTCTCACCGTCGAAGGCGACCGGAACGGCAGAAGTCTCGACTGCGGTCAAAGTACTCACTCCAAGTGGATTCGGGATAGGGGCAGGTGGTGTCGGTACGGGCCCGGGGCAGGTCAGCGCAGGCGGGCGCGGTCGACCTTGCCCGCCGCGTTGCGCGGCAGACGTCCCGGGACCTCGTGAAAGGTCGCCGGCAGATTCAGCGCGCCGAAGTGGCGCCGCAGATGGGCCCGCCATTCGGGTGCCGTGGCCAGGGGCAGGCCGTCCGTGCCCCGCTTGGGGACGACGTGCACGGACAGCTGCCGGATCGGTGCGGATCCGTGCCTCCGCGCCACGACTGCACACTCGAGTACGGAGTGGTGGGAGGCCAGAGACGCTTCTATCTCCGTCAGCTCGATCCGGTTGCCGGAGAGTTTGATCTGGAAGTCCTCGCGTCCGCGGAACTCCATGGTTCCGTCGGGCAGTCGGCGTGCCAGATCTCCGGTGCGGTACCAGCCGGTGCTCTCGCCGGGGGTGTCCAGCCAGTCCACCGGGCGGAAGGCCGTACGGTCCGTGCTGCCGAGGTATCCGGGGGTCACGTAGGGGGAGCGCACGACGATGTTGCCCGTGACGCCGACCGGGCAGGTCAGGTCGTCCCCGTCCAGCACCAGCACCTGCCGGCCCGGGATCGCCCGGCCGATCGGCACGGGGCCCGAGCGCGAACCGGTGACCTCGTGCCACGTCGCGGCGACGGTCTCGGTGGGGCCGTACAGATTGAAGACCCGGGCGCCGGGCAGCGCCGTGCCCAGGCCGGCGACGAGTTCAGCCGGGAGGGCCTCGCCCATCAGCAGGACGTGGCTCAGCGCACCGAGCCGCTCCGAGGCCGCCGTGTCCGTGATGACGTCCAGGAGGTCCCTGGCGAAGCTCGGCACCGTCTGGATGTGGGTGATCCGGTGCTCGGCCAGCCACGGCACGAGCCTGTCCGGGTTGACCCGCACGGCATCGGGGATGGGGTACAGCGTCCCGCCCGCGACCAGCGTCGCGCAGACCTCGGCCAGCGCAGGATCGTGCTCGGGGGCCACCCATTGGGCCACGCGGGCTCCCGGCCCCATGGCGAACTGCCCGCCCATCCAGTGGGCGAACTGGGCGAGTGCGGCGTGGGACTGGGGTATGCCCTTGGGGTTGCCGGTCGAGCCGGATGTGAAGGCCACGTACGCCCCGTCCCGGGGACCTACGGCGGGCGGCGGCGCCTGCCCGGGATCAGCTGGGGGCCCGGCGGCGTCCAGGACGTGCCCGGCGAGTTCCTCGCGGTACCACCGGACGAGTTCGTCACCTTCCTGGTCGCCGTCGACGACCATGCACACGGGAACCAGCGTGCTCAGCATCGCCCGTCCGCGGTCTCCCGGGGAGCCCGGGGCGAGCCACAACAGCTGCGCGCCGGAGGCCAGGACACCGAGCAGGACGGCGAGGCGGAGAGGCCCGGGCGCCATCCGTACCGCCACCGGGTCGCCCCGTCGCACACCGGCGGCCAGGAGCCGGGCGGTGAGGCGGGTGGCCAGGGCGTTCAGGTCGCCGTAGCCGGTGGCCCCTCCGGCCCAGACCACCGCAGGACCGTTCCCTCCGGCATGAAGGGCGACCCGTACGTGTACCGGCCGCGCGTCGTCACCCGGGGCGAAGACCCGGCCCGCGTCCGCGCGCTCGGCGTCCGCGCGCTCGGGGTTGTCCGGCGGAAGGCTGACGATCGCCGTGTCCGGAGCGGTGACGGCGGCCGTGAGCAGGGTGCGGAGCTGGTCCAGCACTCCCGCCGCAGCCCCGCCGTCATAGACGGAGGGCCGGTGTTCAAGGCGGCCGGCCAGCAGCGGACCCGCCTCGTCCAGGACGAAGGAGAGGGACGTGGGCACACGGACGGTGGTCGGCTCGACCGGTTCCACGCGCATCCCCGCCAGCGACAGAGACGCGCGGGTGGCGGACCTGTCGGTGAACACCGCGTCGCAGCGGGGAATGCTCCACGGGCCGTGTGGCGGCCGCGGCATCCGTGCCAGCAGTTCGCGGAATGTTCCGGATCCGAGGTAACCGCTGTGGCGAAGCAGGAGCGCGCGCAGGCCAGCCAGCACGACACCGGCCGGGGAGGCGCCTTCCGTCCCGGCGAGCGCGTTCACGCCGGTGCTGAGCAGACCGTCCCAGGAGAAGGGCAGGACGGCCCCTTCGTACCAGCGCTGCGGGGCCGGGTCACATCCGGCCGTTGCCGGCGCGGGGGCGCCGGTCTCCGGGAAGCCGGGCGCGGCCGGACCGGCCGCGTACAGCCGGGTGAGGAGGTCGAGCAGGGTACTGAAGCTCTCCTCGTCGGCCACGCGGTCCACGGCCACGTGCAGCGCGTAGTCGAACGTGTTGAGGCGGGCCACCCAAAGGCGGGCGAACGGGCGCGAACCACGGGGAGCCGCGTCGGCGGCCCAGCGATCGCACAGCTGCGTGGCAAGATGCTCGGGGTCCGCTACGGAGAGCGATATCAGATCGGTGAAGCAGACCTGGCCGTCGTCCCACGCCCCGGCGCCGTGCGCCCGCACGGCCGTCCGCCAGGCCGCCCGCAGCAGCGGAAGGTCGAGGCTGCCGGTGGCCAGGAAACCCGCGCGCCGAGAGAACACGGAGGTGCTCGCACGGTGCGACGGCACGCCCGGCCGGCCGGTGGCTTCTGCTTCGATTTTCACACGCACATTGTTGGTTCGGACGCCAACGCGCACTTCTCCTGAAGTGCGGAGATCGCGGAATATCCCGGTACGCAGGGATCTGGCGGCGGAGTCGGGCGTGACTTCGCCATGTCCCTTCAGCCGATGTCGAGGCCGTCCTTGAACCAGGTCTCCACGGCGCGGATGCGGGACTCGCAGTCGGCGCGGTCCGCGCCCGTGATGACGAAGGCGGCCAGGAAGTCGCCCGAGTGGGAGGCGTCCGGGACCGTCTCGCCGACCTCGGCGTACGTCGTGTACTTGACGACCCCCTCCGGCATCAGCGCCGGGTCCGGCAGGGCGCGCAGGACGCCCGGACGCTTGGTGAACAGCAGCTGGCCCGCGATCAGCGCGGGGTCCCGGCGCGGCCCGGGCTCCGCCGGCAGGCCGAGCTGGCGGCGTACCGGGTACTCCATCGGGTCGAAGCCGAACAGGGCCCGCTGGACGTCCCGCACCCCGGCGCCGCCGGCCCGCGAGGCGGCCTCGCACAGCACCAGGTCACCGTCGGCGGTGACGAACACCTCGATGTGGAACGCGAAGTGCTCCGGCCCGCCGAACGCGGCCAGCACCTTCTCGCCGAAAGCGGCCAGACGCCGCGCCAGCGGGTCCGCGGTGTCGAGCGCGATGTCCACCCGGCCGCCCCGGTCCCGGAAGTCGGCCAGCGCGTACAGGTACTGCGACGGCCACAGCGTCGCGATGCGCCCGTCCAGCACCGTGCCGTCGACGTGGCACATGGAGCCCTCGACGAACGCCTCGGCCAGCCACTCGGGCTCACCGTCGGCCCCGGTCAGCTCCGTCGCCGCCCGCCAGCCGGCCAGTTCCGCGGCCGTGCGCAGGATGGACACCCCGATGGAGAGCACCCCGCGCCTCGGCTTCACGACGACCGGCAGCCCGTGCCGCTCCGCGAACGCGTCGAGGTCGGCGCCGGTCCGCAGCAGGACGTGGTCGGCGACCGGGATGCCCGCCCGCACGGCCGCCCGCTTCATCTCCCACTTGTCGCGGTAGACGACCGCGGAGTCGGGCCGCTGCCCCGGCAGGCCGAAGCGTTCCCGCAGCAGCGCCGCCCGCAGGATGTCGTACTCCTGGCAGGCGACGACGTCCGTGACGGCGAACTCCTCGACGAGCTCCGCGGCCCGCTCCAGCACCCGCTCGCCCGTGTCGTAGCCGGGCAGCACCTCGGCGTGCAGGTACGGGGCGCCGGTGGGCAGTTCCTCGCCGAACAGGGCCAGCTGCTCCGCGGAGCCCAGCAGGACGATCTTCTCGTCGTGGTCGGCGAGCCACCGCTCGTACGGGTTGGCGCGCAGCGAGCCGCGGTGCAGGATCAGGGTGGTCATGAGGAGACTCCTTCGTTGAAGATGCTCACGTACCGCTCGCCGGTGTCGGGCAGGATCGTGACGATGGTCTTGCCGGCGTACTCGGGCAGCCGGGCCAGGGCGGCGGCGCCGTGGACGGCGGCGCCGGAGGAGACGCCCGCGAAGATGCCCTGCTCCCGGGTGAGGGCGCGGGCCGTGGCCAGCGCGGCCTCGTCCGGGCAGGTGAGGACGCGGTCGATGAGGGCGACGTCGGTGGTGGGGGAGACGAAGCCGCCGTTGAGGCCCGGGATGCGGTGGGTCCCCGCGTAACCGCGCGAGAGCACGGGGGAGTTCTCCGGCTCCACGGCAACGATCTCCAGGTCCGGGTTGCGTTCGCGCAGATAGCGCCCGGCCCCCGTCAGAGTGCCCCCGGTGCCCACGCCCGCGACGAGCACGTCGACACGGCCCGCGGTGTCGCGCCAGATCTCCGGGCCCGTGGCCTCGTAGTGGGCGCGCACGTTGTCGTCGTTCTCGTGCTGGCGGACGTACCAGGACCCGGGCGTGGCCGCCTGGATCTCCTCGGCCTTGGCGATGGCGCCGGCGAACCGCTCGGCGCTCGGGGTCTGGACGACCTCCGCGCCCAGGGCCGCCAGCAGCCCCATCCGCTCGGGCGTCGCGCTGTCGGGCAGCACGACGACGCAGCGGTAGCCCCGTACGGCGCACAGCGCGGCCAGGGCGATGCCGGTGTTGCCCGAGGTGGACTCCACCACGGTCGATCCGGGGCGGATGTCGCCGCGCCGCTCGGCGCCCCGCAGCATGGCCAGGGCGGCCCGGTCCTTGCTGCTGGCGAACGGGTTCGCGGACTCCAGCTTGCCCAGCACCTCGGTACCGGGCGCGGCGTCCGCCACTGAGATGCGGACCAGGGGGGTGTTGCCGATGAGTTCTTCCAGGCCGGCGGCGATCCTGCGCGCCGGCGGGGCGATGGCGGTGGTCACAGAAGGCCTCCGGGGATGACGGTACGGGGAACGGATACGGAGAGGGGTACGAGTGCGGGCGCGGGGGGCCGCACCGGCCGGCTCACCACGAGCCGGCCGAGGCGAGCAGACGTACCGGATCGAGAGCGGTGGCGTCGTCCGGGACGGCCGGCGCCTCCCCGGGCGCGGGCAGGACCACGGATCGCGGAGCGTAGACCCGCGCGCCCGGCCCGATGTCCTCGGTGACGGTCGCCATGGCGCCGATCAGCGCCCGGTCGCCGACCGTGACGGGCCCGAGCACGGTGGCGTTGGCCCCCAGGACCACGCCGTTGCCGATCGCGGGGTGGCGCCGCTCGCCCGGCGGACGGGCGTTGTCGGCCCACCAGCCCACCGCCCCGAGCGTGACCTGCTGGTAGATCGTCACGTCGTCGCCGACGGTGGCGGTCTGGCCGACGACCACGGCCGCGCCGTGGTCGATGAACACGCGGCGCCCCAGCACCGCGCCGGGATGGATCTCGACGCCCGTACGGCGGCGCGCGACGCGCGCCATCGTCCGGGCCGCGGTCCGCATCCCGCCCCGGTGGAGACGGTGCGCGACCCGGTGGGCCCACAGGGCGGACAGGCCGGAGTGCCCCAGCGCCTCCCAGCGGCTGGCCACGGAGGGGTCCCGCGCGAGGACGACGTCGAGGTCCTCGCGCAGCACGAGCAGAAGTGAGGTGGGTGCGGTCGGTGCGGACAACGGTCAACTCCTCGGTTCGGGCGGCGGGCCGCCGTGGCTCAGGCGGCCACGGGCCGCGCCGCGGACGGCTCCGCCGGCTCGACGTCGATGCGGATGGCGCTCTGCGTCAGGTGTTCGCACAGCTCGACGGCTCCGTCGATGTCCGCGGCGCGTACGACGACACAGCCGAGCCGGTCCCAGTTGTCGCGCAGCGGCCGGACGGTGTCACCGGGCCGCACGGACACCTGGGCGGCGATCACGTCGGGCCGCGCCGCGACCTCCGCCACGCCGGACACGGCTGTGACGGTGCCGGGCTCGCGCAGGACGAAACGGGTCGCGGCGCCGGCCCGGGGCGAGGGGGAGGCGTCGAGGGGCTCGGTCAGACCCAGCGGCCAGGCCGCCCCGTAGGCGATCATGTCGATTCCGTAGGCGGCCTCGACGAGTTCGACGATGTGGTCGCCGCCGAGCCGGTTGTGGGACTCGATGACCACGGGACCGCGCCCGCTGAGGCGGATCTCCGTGTGGCTGGGGCCGTCGGTGACGCCCATGGCGGTCAGGAACGCCTCGACCGCACCGGTCAGCCGCTCGCGGTCGCCCTCGTCCAGGCGGGCCGGCACGGCGTGGCCGAGCTCCGCGAAGTGCGCCTCGTCCACGAGCTTCTCGGTGACGGCGACCACCACGTGGCGGCCGGCGAAGCTGAGTGCCTCGACGCTGAACTCGGGACCGTCGATGTAGGACTCCATCAGGAATCCGTCGACGGTGAACATGGTGGAGCCGCGGTCGGTGCGCCCGCCGTCGAGCTCCTGGATGCGCGCCCACACCCGGTCGAGGTCGCCGGGGTCCTCGGCGCGGAGCAGGCCGAAGCCGGCGGTCGTGGAGAGGGGCTTGAGGATGAAGGGGTACCCGGCCCGCTCCCCGAAGGCGTCCAGCGAGGCGCGGCCCTCGACCAGCGCGGCGTGCGGGACCGGCAGCCCCTGCTCGGCGAGGTGGCGGCGCATCAGCCACTTGTCGCGCATCCGGCGGCTGACCTCGTAGCGGCGGCCGTCGGAGAGGCCGAACAGGTCGCTGAGCCGGCTGGCCGGGTTCAGGCCGGGCTCGGTCAGCGACACGACCGCGTCGACCCCGTACACGGAGCGGGCCGCCTCGGCGAACGGCAGCACGGTGTCCCAGTCGGTGTAGTCGACGACGAGCAGCACGTCGGCGGTGTCGGCCTGGAACGCGGTGACCTTGTCAGGATGCTGGATCAGGACGACCTTCGCACCGAGCGCGGCGAAGCGCTCCAGGTGGGCGTCGACGCCGCCGATCAGCAGGACGGTGGGGGCAGTGCTCAACGGAGGGTTCCCTTCGGGGAGGCGGCGGCCGCTTCGCGGACGACGGGGCGCAGGAGTTCCCGTACGGCGGCGATCCGGTCGGCGGCCTGGGCGGGCGAGCCGGCATCGACGACGACGTAGCCGTGACGGGTGAACGAGTCGATGGTGCGCGGCAGTTCGGCCCCGGGTTCGAAGGGGAAGTGCAGCGCGCGGACGTAGGGCAGGGCCCGGATGGCGTCGAGGTCCCCGGTGGCATCCAGGCGCCCCGGCGGCAGCAGGAAGAACCCGACGGACGCCGTCCGCTGGGGGACGGGCGGGGCGACGGGCTCGCCCGCCAGGGTGCGGAAGATCGCGGCCTCGATGTCGTAGCCGGAGGCCGTCTCGATCAGCAGCGGGATGCGGTCGCCGCCCAGCCGCGTCTGCGACTCCACGATCCGCGGGCCGCGGGCGGTGAGGATCACCTCGGTGTGCGCGGGCCCGAAGGCGTGACCGGCGAGGTCGAGCAGGCCCGTGACCACCGCCTGGATCGCGCGCTCGTCGGCGGGGTCCAGCGGGGCGGGATGGACGTGCGCCGTCTCGACGAAGCCGGGTGCGCCGGTGGTCTGCTTGGCGGTGACGCCGATGACGTGGTGCACCCCGCCGGCCGTGAGGGTCTCGACGCTGTACTCGGCCCCGTCCAGGTACTCCTCGACGAGGAACGGGCCGCTCACCCCGCCCTCCTCGACGCGCCGCGTCCACTCCTGGAGGTCCGCGCCGTCGCGGATCAGGCCGACCCCCCGGCTGCCCGAGGACCGGGCCGGCTTGGCCACGACCGGCAGCGGCAGCCGCCCGGCGGCCGCCGCGACGGCCGCGGTGTCCGCGGCCGGCTCGGACCGGACGGCGGACAGCCCGTGCCGGGCGAGCAGCTCCCGCATGGCGGCCTTGTCGTTGAGCAGCCCCACGGCCGCCGCCGGGTTGGGGGACAGGCCCAGCGCCTCGGCCTCGGCGACGGCCGGAGCCATGCTGTCCTCGGCGCCCAGGTGCAGGACGACGTCGATGGCGTGGGCGCGCGCGGTCTCCCGGATCAGGGCGCGCAGGCCCGCCTCGTCGGAGAAGTCGGTCAGCAGCAGTTCGCGCGCGTGCTCGGCGACCTCGTCGAGGTAGGCCCGCTCGCGCAGGGAGGGGTCCCAGATCGCCCAGACCTCGAAGCCCGCCTCGGCGGCCTTGCGGACGAACTGGCTGTAGGGCATCACCATCAGCAGCCGTTTCCTCGGCTCGCCGGTGTGCGTCATGGCAGGCGTCTTCCTCTCGTACGCGGGGGACTTCACGAAGAAGCAGTGAGGGGCCGGCGTTGGCTGCCGGAAAAAGAGGGGGATCGCTATCGTTCCTGAGGACGTGGGGGACAGGACTCGGTCGGGAGTCCCGCCCCCTGTCAGCGGTCCGCTCGTGTCATGCGGTCTGCTTGACGTAGTGCGTGAGCGCGCGTTCGCCCTGGATGGCGAGGACGCGGTGCAGGCCCTCTTGGTCGCGGAGTTCCGCCGTGTCCATGGTGATCCAGGCCCGGGCGGCGCCGAGGGCGCGCAGGTCCGCGAGGGCCGCGGTGGTCAGGGCGAGCCCGATGCCCAGGCCCCGGGACGCCGGAGCGACCGCGAGCTCGACGACGCGTCCCTCTCCGTCGCCCGCCTGGGCGAGGACGTATCCGGCCGGCCGGCCGGCCACTTCCAGCACCAGGGCGACGCCGCCGGCCGCGCGCAGGCGGTTCAGCAGCGTACGGAAGAGCTCCGGGCTGTGGGTCTTGGGGCCCTTCGAGAGGTTGCGCAGGTGCAGGCCGTGGACGGCCTCCACGTCCGCGTCCGACGAGACCGGCCGGACCAGCCCGTTCTCGGGCAGCGCGGGAGGCAGCGGCGGCTCCGTCAGGTCGACGGAGTACTGGCCGAGCGTCACCCCGCGCACGAAACCGCCCCGCTCCAGGACCCGCGGGACCACGGTGTCCCCGCTGAGCACGCCGCGGACACTGACGCCGTAGTGGGTGTCCTGCTCCTCCCCGAGTTCACCGGCCCGGTTCAGCAGGCGGTGCAGGAGGCAGCGGGCGGCGGCCTCGCCGTGCTCGCCGGGCAGCGCCGTGAGCGCGGCGTCGACCGTGTCGCCGCCCCGCACCGTCAGCGCGGCCCAGGCCACCACCTCGTCGGCGGCGTCCGTCAGGCACCAGCTGTTGTCCCGGTAGCCGGGTATCCCGGTCTCCTGCAGGATGTCCTCGCGGCTGTAGGTGGACGCGCCGGTGATGTTCTCCTCGTAGGTGCGGACGAACCGGATCAGGCTGTCCAGCGGGACGTCGGCGGGGTTCTTCAGCGTGAGGTGGTCGGGCAGGTTCATCGTTGTTCGTGCCCCCTTTCAGGTGCGTCGGGTCCTGGGCCGGCGCCGGGTCGGCGGCGCCGGTCCGTCGGTCTCTGCGTGAGCTGAGCCGGGTTGAGCTGTGAGCCGGGTTGAGCTGTGAGGCGGTGCGGGCGGTGCGCGGTCGGGCGCGGCCCGCGGACGGTCAGGCCAGGGCCGGCGCGGCCTCCTCGTGGTGTACGGGCAGGCCGGTGCAGGCGCCCTCCCGGAAGTGGGCGATCGTGCGCCGCAGGCCCTCGTCCAAGGCGGTGCGCGGCTCCCAGCCCAGCTCCCGCACCGCGGCCGTGATGTCCGGCCGGCGCAGCTGCGGGTCGTCCTGCGGCCTCGGGATCAGGGTGAGTTCGCTGCTCGACCCGCACAGGCCGCGCACGGTCAGGGCGAGCTCGCGCATCGTCACCTCGACGGGGTTGCCGAGGTTCAGCGGCCCGGAGTGGCCCGAGGCCAGCGCCCGCACGATGCCGTCGACCGTGTCGTCGACGTAGCACAGCGAACGGGTCTGGCTTCCGTCGCCCGTGACCGTCAGGGCCCGGCCCGCGAGGGCCTGGGTGATGAACGCGGGCACCGCCCGGCCGTCGTCGCTCCGCAGCCGCGGACCGTACGTGTTGAAGAGGCGCACGATGGTCGTGCGCACCCCGTGGGTGCGGCGGTAGGCCATGGTGATGGCCTCGCCGAAGCGCTTGGCCTCGTCGTACACGGACCGCGGCCCGATCGGGTTGACGTTGCCCCAGTAGCTCTCGGGCTGGGGGTGCACTTCCGGGCTGCCGTACACCTCGGAGGTCGAGGTCAGCAGGAAGCCCGCGTCGTGGCGCCGGGCGAGTTCGAGCGCGTTGCGGGTGCCGTACGAGCCGACGAGCAGGGTTTCGAGCGGGAGCCGGAGGTAGTCGGCGGGAGAGGCGGGCGACGCCAGGTGGTAGACCGCGTCGACCCGGCCGGGCACGTCGAGGCCCTCGGTGACGTCCAGGAGCAGGAAACGGAATCCAGGGTGGTCCAGCAGGTGGGTGATGTTCTCGGCCCGCCCGGTGGAGAGGTTGTCCACGCAGACGACCTCCTGTCCCTCGGCCAGGAGCCGCTCGCACAGGTGCGATCCCACGAAACCGGCGCCGCCTGTGACCACTGCTCGCACGTTGATTCCCCCTCTTGTGTGGATCGTTCGATCCGGTTCTGCTGTCTCGGGTCCCGGCTCCCGGGCGCCCTGTACTAGGGCCCCGAGGTGACCGCGACGGGCAGGCCCGCCAGGTCCGGGAGCCGGCTCCCGGCGGTCAGGACGTACTCGCCCGGCGCGCCGTCCGCGCCCGGATCGAAACCGGCGTCCGGGAACAGCTCCCGGGCCGGGGTGTTGCGGTCGGTGGGTACGAAACGGCCGCGCACCCCGGCGAGACCGGGGCCGTCCGGGCCGTCCTGGAGCGCCCCGTCGCGCAGCGCCGCGGCCAGGAACGGCACGGCGATGTCGAGGCCGATCACACGGCAGCTGAGGACGAAGGCCGTCACGGTGCGTCCCTGGACCAGGCAGGCACCGGTCAGGCCGTAGTCGGCGAACCGGTCGGAGACGAAGGCCAGGTGCAACCGGGTGTCCGGCGCCGCGAGCAGCCGCCGCAACTCCTCGGGCGTGGTGCGCCAGGCCGTCGTGGTGAACTGGTTGGTCCGGTTGAACAGTTCGCTCGCGCGGGCCAGGTGCTCCTCGCCGGCCCGCGCCACGCGCAGGCCGATCCCGAGGGAGCGCAGGAACTCCTCGCGGTCCATGGTGGCGCCCAGCTCCTGGCGCCGCAGCATGGCCCGGGTGGTGTGGGTGCGCTGCGCCGCCTCCCGGGTGCGCCGGCCCGATTCCAGGGCCGGGCTGGAAAGCAGCTGCTCGCGGAAGGTGTGCACCGGCCCCTCGGCGATGCGCAGCCCGGGCAGCGCCGAGGCGACCTCGGCCCGCTCCACCGGGTTGTCGTCGAGGAACAGGACCTGCTCGGGCGCGAAACCCAGCCGGGTGCACAGCTCGGCGATGCCGGCCGATTTGGGACGCCAGTTGATGCTGTGCAGCACGAAGTCGTCGGGGCCCAGCAGCGGCCGGCCGCTGCCACCGTGGCCCTTCCAGGCGCCGAGCGTCGCCTCGGCGTCGCCCTTGCTGGAGGTCGCGAGCAGCACGCCGCGCGAGGCGAGTACGGAGAGCGCCTGGTGCAGCCCCGCGTGGACCCAGCGGCTGGTGGCGTCTCCGTCGAGCCAGTCGAAGCCGTCGTCGGCGGCGATGCCGGGCCACAGGGTCCCGTCGAGGTCGGTGACGACCAGCTTGATCTGGCCGGCGGCGCGGTGCGCGCGGTGGCAGGCCAGGTACTCGCCGGCCAGGGCCTCCCCGAGGGCGGGCAGCTGGTGCGGACGCTCGTCGGCCGGGTCCAGTGAGCCGCCGTGGTGGCCGAACGGGAAGACGAGGTCGTCGAAGAGGGTCGCGGCGCCGTACCGGGCCACCAGCCGCTCCTCGTCGACCACCATCAGGTTCGGGTGGCGCCGTACACAGTGGTCCACGTGGGCGTTGAGCTCCGCCACGACGCGCCGGAAGCCGTACTCCTCGGCGAAGTCGAAGCGTCCGAACGGGGACAGGGCCGGCGGCCCGAAGTTGTGGACCAGGCCCAGCCTGCCGTCGAGGGCGTCGGCAAGGGCCGTGATGTTGATCGACAGGGCGCTCTTCATCAGCGACAGGGTGCGCCCGCGCTCCTCGGAGTCCTGGGTGTGCGCGCCGTCCCACAGGGCCGACAGGAAGGGCTGGACGCCGGCCTGGTAGACCGTCACGTCGGGCCGCACCCGCGCGACCGCGCGGGACATGTCCCGGGTGGAGCCCGGCCAGAGGTGCTCGGTCCGCACGTCGAGCCCCTGCTCCCGGCCCAGCGAGACCAGCGGCTCCTCGGTGAACTGGGTGACGCACCCGCCCAGCAGGAGGTACGTCAGCGGCTCGGCGGCGCCGGACGAGCCGGGCCGCGGCCGCGCGGTGGACAGGTGCTGCGGCAGCCCGTACCGGGTCGTGGGCCAGGAGCCCCGCGCCGTTCCGGCCGCTCCGTGCCCCGCCGCCTCGGGCCGGTCCGCGAGCAGCGCCCGCAGGCCGCCCTCCTCGTCGGTCCCCTCGCGCACCACCAGGTCGCGGTCGCGCAGCGCGCGCAGCACGTCCGCGGCGGCGTCCGGGTCCGGGGCCAGGGCGCCGAACCCGGCGGCCGTGAAAGAGGTTCCCAGGAGCGCGCGCACGGGCCGCGCCCACGCGGAATCCAGCACCAGGCGCTGCATGCGCGGGCCATTGGCGAGCAGGATTCCGGATTCCAGATCGACCGTGGAGAGGAATGCGCTGAAACGGAATTCATCCGGCGTCACGGCATCTCCTCATCTCCTTGGCGGGCGGCGCATCGGTCTGATGTGCCGCAGACGTAGTCCCGGATGCTACGGGTCGCCGCGCCGCGGAGATTCTCCGAGAATGCTGAATCGGCTCGAAGGCGCCCGAAGGCGTGCGAAGAGAGCACGCCGTGAGATGCGCCGGTGCCCGCCACCAGGGCAGGCTCCTGCCTGGGCCCGAGGTCACGGGCACGGGCAAGGGGGTACACGCATGCACAGCGCCGTCATCGATGTGGAGCCGGAGACCGTATTCGCCGAGGGTGGCGCGACGGCGCCGGCGCACCCGGAGGGATTGGTTCCCGCCGAGGTGGAGCGCATCGTCCCCGCCCTCGTGGAAACCCTTCTGGAGAACCGGGAGGAATTGCTTTCCGTGCTCACCCGGGTCGCCACCCGGCAGGCCGCCGTCGACGAATTCTTCCGTTCGCTGCGCGCCCTGTCCGGCGCCCCCTGGGAACTGCTGCGCAATTCCCCCGGAAAGCTCGGCCGGCTGGCCACCTTCCTGCCGTCGAACAACCTGCTCTACTCCTACGTACTCTTCGGCGTCATCCCCTCGCTCTACACCGACGAGGTGCGGCTGCGCCCCTCGGCCCGCGTGGCTCCCGCCGCCATGGCCGTACACGACATCATCGGGCCGCGCGTGCGCGCGGCGGTGGGCGGCCGCTTCGAGATGGCGCCCGTCTCGCAGCGGGAGTTCCTCGACGCGTGCGCGCACTCCGACGCCGTCGTCTTCACCGGCCAGCCCGACAACGCCGGGACGGTGGCCGCGCGGATCCCGCACGACGCCCTGTTCCTCGGCTTCGGCTCCGGCCCCAACCCGCTGGTCGTGGGCCCCGAGGCGGACCTCGACACGGCCTGCCGCAGCGTGCTCGCCGCCCGCCTCTACAACTCGGGCCAGGACTGCCTGTGCACCGACATCGTCTTCGTACACCGCTCGGTCGCCCGCGAGCTCACCACCCGCCTGGCCGACGCCCTGTCCGCCGTCCGCGTCGGCGACCGGCGCGAGGCCGACACGCTCGTCGCCCCGCTGGTCTACCCCGACGCGGTGGAGGGCGCGGCCGAGTTCCTCGCCGGCCACCAGGAGTTCGTCGTCCGCGGCGGCCGCGCCGACCTCGCCCGCAACATCGTGGAACCCTCCCTGCTCACCCTGCCGTGGCGCCCCGGCTTCCACCCGCCGGAGTTCTTCTCCCCGGTCGTGCTGACGATGGAGTACGACGACCCGCGCCGGATCGAGCAGTGGCTGCGGTCCCCCGAGGAGACCGAGCGCGGCATGTACGTCCAGGTGTTCGGCGAGCCCGGACTGCGCGGCCCGCGCATCGGCACCAGCGTGGTCTGCGACGGTCGCGTCACCTTCGACGTGGAGGACGGCAACCGGCCGTTCGGCGGCTACGGCCTCCGGGCCGGGCACGTCCGCCGCGGCGGCGCCGTCACCGCCCGGCCGCTGCTGCTCTCCGCCGAAGCCGGCCGCCGGGCCCGCTCGTGACCCTCGTACTTGACCCTCCCGCCGTCCGCGGGCGCGTCGCGCTCGACCCCCCGGCGATCCGGGGCCGGGCCGCCGGCGACCCCCCGGCCCGCCCCGCCACCGGAGCCCGCCGCCTGGTCGCCGACCCCGAGGCCGTCGACGCGGTGTGCGGTGCGCTGTCCGACCACTACACCGCCGACGTGCCCGACGCGCCGGTGATCCTCGTCGCCACCGACTACTGCGTGTACGCCGCCGACCAGTTCGCCGCCCGCTGCGCCGACCCGGACCGGCGGCTGCGGCCCTCCGACTCCGTCGCCCTCGAACCCTCCGGGCTCCTCCAGCGGTTCATCGCCGCCACCGGCTGGCGGGGCCCTGGCTACGCGCTCGGCGACCCGGCCGGGGACGGCGGCGCCGCCCTGCGGCTCGCCACCGGCCTCGTCGCGTCGGGACGGGCGGGCACCGTCTACGTCTGCGAGGTGCTGCGCCGCGCGGACACCGGCGCCTTCACGGCCGTGGCCACCCGGCTGCGGCCGGCCGGGGCGGAGCCGTCCCGCGCCGTGATGGACCGGCCCGCGTGGCTGGACGACGCCACCTGGGAGCGCAGCGCGATCGTGCGGGAGTACCTGCGGGCCCGGGCGGACCGCCTCCCCGCGCGCACCGGCCGCGCCGCCTGACCCCTTTCCTCCGACGAACCCGCCTTGGAGCAGCCGTGACCACCGAGAACCACCCCTGGAACCTCGTCGCCGCCACCCTCGCCGACGCGGGGTGCGACAGCGTCTTCGGCCTGCCCTCCGACGAGCCCGGATTGATGGACGCGGCCGGGGGTCACCCGGGACTGCGGGTCGTCGGCGTCCGTGACCAGCGCGTCGGCGCCTGCGCCGCGATCGGCCACGCGGCGGTCACCGGCCGCCCCGCGGTGCTCGCCGTCAACTCCGGCCCCAGTTTCACCAACACCCTGACCGGACTGCTGGAGGCCTCCTCGCTTGGCGCCCCGGTCGTCGTCGTCACCACCCGGGTGCCGGTCGCCGGGATCGGCCGCGGCGGCTTCCAGTACACCGACCAAGCCGCCGTCATCGGCCCGCTCGCCAAGTGGACCTTCCTGGTGGAGAGCCCGCTCCAGCTGACCTGGGCGCTGCGCCGGGCGGTCCACCTCGCCGTCAACGGCAGCCCCGGCGTGGTGCTGGTGGAGATCGCCGACGAGGTGCTGCGCGCCCCGGCGCCCGAGACGGCGCCCGCCCTCCCGGTGCGCCGCACCCGCGGCGGCGCGGCCGCCGAGGACGTGGACCGCGCGGTCGCGCTGCTCACCACCGCGCGGCTGCCGCTCGTCGTCGCGGGCGGCGGCTGCAAGCCGGCGGGCGCCGGCGCCGCCGTACGCCGGCTCGCCGAGACGCTCGCCGCCCCGGTGTTCACCACCGCTGCCGGACGCGGCACCCTCGACGAGGAACACCCCCTGGCCTGCGGGCTGGTGGGCCTCTACGCCACACCGCCCGCCGACACCCTCCTCGCCGAGGCGGACGTGGTGCTGGTGGTGGGCTCCCGGCTGGAGGAGACCGCCCGGATGGGCTGGGACAGCCTCCAGGACAAGCGGCTCATCCACGTCGACATCGACCCCGACGTCTTCCTGACCGCTGTGGAGCCCGAGGTCGCGCTGCTCGGCGACGCCGCCGTCGTGGCGGACCAGCTCGCCGACGCGCTGGCCGCGGCCCCGCCGGCCGCCACGGAGGAAGGCGCCCGGCGCCGCGCCGAAGTGGCCGCCGTACGGGCCGCCCTGCACGCCCGGTACGGCACGACGGCCGGCTCCGAAGCACCCGGCGGCAGCCGCCCCGGCCCCGGCGGCCCCGGCACCCCGCTCACCGCCCCGGCCGCGCTGCGCCTGCTCCAGGAGTCCGTCACGCGCGAGGCCACCCTCGTCCAGGAGAACGGCCTGCACGACATGTGGGGCTACCACTACCCGGTCGTCTCCGTCAGCGACCGGGCCCGCGTCATCACCCCCGGCGAGCAGACCATGGTCGGCTTCGGCCTGCCCGCCGCACTCGGCGCCGCGCTGGCCGACCCCACCCGCCGCACCGTCCTCGTCTGCGGCGACGGCGCCTTCGAGATGAGCCTGGCCGCCCTGCCCACGGCCGCCGAACACGGGGCCGGCATCACCGCCCTGGTCCTGGACAACGGCGGTTACGGCTGGCCGCGCTTCGTCCGCGGCGACGAGGGGGCACCCGACACGCTGACCCGCTTCACCGCCCCCTCCCACTCGGAGGCCGCCGTCCGCGCCGGCGGCGGCTGGACCGCCCGCTGCGCCACCGAGGGCGAACTCGCCGCCGCCCTGGAGACGGCGGCCAAGGTCACCGCCGAGGGCCGCACCGCCGTGATCACCGTCCCCGTCCGCGACGACGACGTCCCGGTCGGCGTGCGCGGCCTGTTCGGCGGCAGCCCCACCGCCCACGGCGACATCCAGGGGGCGGCGGCATGAGCGGGCCCGCACCGCACGCCCTGCCCCGGCTGACCGTCGACGGCGAGCACATCGACCCCGCGCGGCTGGCCCGCCTGGTCGCCCGTACCGCCCGCGCGCTCGACACGGCCGGGGCGCGCCCCGGCCGCGGCGTCTCCCTGGCCTGCGACCACCCGCTGACCGCGGTCGTCACCGCGCTCGCCGCCGCCGAGACCGGCGCCCCGCTGCTCCTCGACGGCTCCGCGCCGGTCCGCCGGATCGCACCCGCCGCCGTCGTGCGCGCCGCAGGCGACGGCGAGCCCGTGGTCGGGCCCGGCCCGCTGCAGGGCGCCCTGGAACTCCCCGACCGGACCGCGGCCGTCTTCTGGACCTCCGGCAGCTCCGGCGACCCCAAGGCCGTCGCCGCCCCCCACGCCGCCCTCGCCCACCAGGGCACGGCCACCGCCGACCGGATGGCGGTCACGGCCGCCGACGGACTGCTGCTCCCGCTGCCGCTGCGCCACGCCTACGGGTTCAGCGTCCTCCAGGTCTGGCGCGCCACCGGCGCACACCTGTTCGCCGAATCCGGCTTCCACCAGCGGCGCGTCCTCACGCTCCTGGCCCGCGAGCGGATCACCTCGCTGGACGGCGTGCCCACCATGTACCGGATGCTCGCCTCCGAGGCCGCCAAGGACCCGGAGGCCGCCCGCCTGCTGCGCGAACTGCGCATCCGCGGCTGCGGCGGCGACGTGCTGACACCCGCCCTGTACGAGGACTTCCGCGCCGCCGTCGGCGCGCCGCTGCACGACGGCTACGGGCTGAGCGAAGCCGGCCCCAACGTCGCCCTGAACGCCCCCGGCGACCTGCACCCGGGCACGGTCGGCCGGCTCCTGGACGGCGTCCGCGCCCGCCGGGCCGGCGCCGCCGGGGAGATCCAGATCGACAGCCCCGCCCTGATGCTCGGCTACCTCGACCCGGCCTCCGGCGCCCTGTCCCGGGCCGCCTTCACCGAGGACGGCTGGCTGCGCACCGGCGACACCGGATCCGTCTCGCCCGACGGGGTGCTCGGTATCACCGGCCGGATCAAGGAGGTCCTCGTCGTGCACGGGGAAACGGTGGCGCCCACCGTCGTCGAGGACGCCGTACGGGCCGCGGCCGGCGTCGTCGACGCCGCGGTCATCGGGATCCGCCGGGGCGATCGCGGCGACACCGTATGGGCGTTCGTGGAGAGCGAGGACGGCGACCGGGCGGCGGTGGCCGGCCGGGTCGCCGCCGCGTGCCGCCGCAGCCTGCCCCCGCACGTACGGCCCCGCGCGGTCCGCGTCGTCACCGAGCTGCCGCGCACCGGCAGCGGCAAGCACGACCGGGTCCGGCTGCGGGCCTGGGCGGCGGGGGAGCAGGCCGCATGAACGCCGTGGCACTGGCCGGCACCGGCCTGATCACCGCGCTGGGCAGCGGGCCGCACGCCTTCTGGGGCGGCCTGCTCCGCGGCGAGCGGGCCTTCGGCGAACTCACCGCCTTCGAGGGCGATTTCCGCAGCCGCACGGTGGCCGCGGTACCCCCCTCGGCGTTCCCCGCCGCCCCGGACCGCACCACCCCGGGCCGGCGCAAGCACGCGATGGCCCTGGCGGCCGCCGCCCAGGCGCTGCGCGCGGCCGCCCTGCCCGGACTGCCGGCCGGCGCCCTCGTCGTCCTCGTCTCCCAGGCCCCCGGCACCGCCGACGGCACCGCCCGCGAGTTCACCGGGCCCGACCCGGCCGCCCTCCTCGCCGCGCTGGGAAGCTCACCCGACCAGGCGGCCGTCGTCCACCTCTCGCACGCCTGCGCCTCCGCCGCCTTCGCCGCGTCCTTCGCCCGGGACTGGCTGCTGTCCGGACTCGGCGACACCGCGCTGGTGGTCGGCGCCAGCGCCCTCAACCCGTACGAGTACGCCAGCATGGACGTCGTCAGGACCCTGAGCCCCGGCGGGGCCCGGCCCTTCGACACCACCCGCGACGGCATCACCGTCGGCGAGGGCGGCGGCGCCTTCGTCCTGGAGACCGCGGCCCGGGCGAACCGCCGCGGCCACCGCCCCAAGGCCTGGCTGTCCGGAGCCGCCTGCCTGGTCGACAGCACCCAGGCGGTCGCCTCCGAGCCGGCCGCGATCCGGGCGGCCATGCGCGGCGCGCTGGAGGACGCCGGCGTCGGGCGCGTCGACTACGTCCACGCCCACGCCACCGGCACCGCCCAGGGCGACGCCGCCGAGGTCGAGGCCGTCGGGGAGCTGGCCCGCGAACTCGGCCCGCACCCGGTGCCCGTCAGCTCCCACAAGGGCGCCGTCGGACACCTGCTGCACGCCTCCGCCTTCCCCGCCCTGGTGGCGGCCGTCGGCTTCCTGCGCGAGGCGCGGCTGCCCGGCACACCCGGTCTGCGCGCCCCCCTGGAGGTCCCCGACGGCGTCGTGACCGTACGGGAGTCCACCGCGGCGGTCCGCGCGGAGCACGTGCTGGTCAACAGCTTCGGCTTCAGCGGCAACAACGCCTCCCTCGTCCTGTCGGCCGCCGGCCGCTGAGCAGCCCACAAGGAGTCCCCATGTCCGATCCCCTGGTCACCGTCGTCACCCTGACCAAGGGCCGCCCCCGGGCCCTGGTCGAGCGGGCCCTGACCTCGGTGGCCCGCTCCGAGGGCGTGCGCGTCCAACACGTCGTCGTCGGCGACGACTGCCCGTTCCTGGCCGAGGAGACCAACCGGCGCGAGCTCGCCGAACGGTTCCCGCACGCCGAGTTCGCGCACGTGGCGCCCGAGGACCACCCCGCCATCCCCGCCCCCTACCTGCCCGCCCGCCTGTCCTACCTGCGCAACCTCGGGATCTCCCGGGCCCGCGGCGCGTACATCGCCCACCTCGACGACGACAACGCCTATCACCCCGACCACCTGCGCAGCCTGGTGGACGCCCTGGAGGCCGCACCGGAGGCGGGCGTCGCGTACAGCTGGCGCCGGCTGCGCAACCCCGACGGCGGCCCGTTCGTGCCCGACGGCGAGGACCCCTGGCACCCGATTCCGGCGCGGCGGGCGCCCTCGTACGAGGCGCTGCGCGCCCAGGGCGTGTTCGTGCCCGGGTCGGACGTGGTGCGCGACGTGATGCGCGTCGTCGACGGGAAACTGCTGAGCCGGGTCGACACCAACGAGCTGATGGTGCGCCGCGAGACGCACGCCCGGATCCCGTTCCCCACCGAGTTCACGCTGTGGCAGCGGGTGCTGGAGACCACCGAGGACATGGCCTTCTGCCAGCGGCTGCTGGAACTGGGCGTCCCGTCCGTGTGCACCGGGCGGGCCACGGTCGACTACTACATGGGCGGCTTCTCCAACGCGGCGGCCCTCGCCTAGAACGCGGACCCGCCCCGGCGCAGACCCGCCAGGCCCTCCACCGCGCGCGCGTCCGCGTCGTACAGCTCGCGGACGCGCCGCCGGCACAGTTCCAGCGTCTCGGCGCTCCACGAGGCCCCGAGCAGGAACACGGCGCGGGCGAGGTCGAGCACCGCGTCGGAGGAGGCCTGGAGCAGCACGGCCGTCTCCGCCGCCAGCGCCGCCGTGCGCGGGCCGCCGGAGCGCAGCAGCCGGTCCCCGGCCAGCACCCGGGCGAGCACGTGCCGGTCACCCGAGACCTGCCGCTGCAGCGGGCCCGACACCCGCATCTGGAGCAGCCTGCGACGCCCCGGGAGACCGGAGAGCTCATCGAGCACCCCGGGCAGGGCCCGCAGCCCCGCGAGTCCCGCCTGCGGCGCGCCGGGCTCGGTCATCTGGCGTACGGAACGGTCCAGAAGCAGCCCGAGCTCGCTCTCCCAGTCGGCGCGCGGCTCGTGCGCGTCCCAGACCAGCACCGGGGCCCCGGCCATGCCGGCGCGCAGTTCCTCGGCCGGGACGGTGCCCCGGTTGTCCTCGAAGGCGGCGGACTTGCGGGTGTTGCGGTCGGCGACGTACGCGACGCCGGGCTCCAGCCGGTGCACGAGGAAGGTGTGCGGGTAGCCGAAGAAGGGGACGCGGTAGAACTCGGAGTGGCGCATCCCCTCCAGCCGCGGTGAGACGGGCACCGCATGGCCGCGGGCGAGTTCGCGGCGTACGAGGTCCAGCGCCGCGCCGGGCCGGTCCGGATCGTCCGGCGAGGTCTCCCAGCGGGCGGTGACGCCCCGCTGGAAGCGCGGGGCGTGGTAATCGGTGTCCAGACCCCCGTAAAGGGTGAGCAGCTCACCCTCCGGGGTGCGTTCGACGACGAAGTTCACCGGCTGGGCCAGCGCCCGCGCCGTGTCGCGGAAACCCGTGGCGTACAGGGCGTCGCGCAGGCAGTGCACCCAGCAGGACAGGCGCGGGTGCTTGACGTCCTCGACGGCGTCGAGCTCCTTGCCGAGGTAGGGGAACGGGGTCGCGGGGGCGAGTGTCACGAGAGCACCCCGCCGGCGACCGCGGGGGCGGCCGAAGCGGCGGGCAGCCGCTTCTCGGGGACCAGCCGGGAGACCAGCAGCAGCACGGGCACGGCCATCGCCAGGCCGACGAGGGCGGCGGACCAGCCGATCCCGGCCACGCCGACGAGCAGGCCGCCGGCCACCGTGCCCCCGACGAGGAAGACGTCGGAGAGCGGGACGAGCGTGGCGTAGTACTTGCCGGTGAGCTGCGTCGGGAGGCGCTTTTGCACCTCCGCGAAGTACACGACCGAGGCGATCGACTCGAACACGCCGGCGACGAAGAGCAGGGCGAGCGCGACGACCCAGCTGCCGGTCCAGATCAGGGCGATCCAGCAGACGCCTTCGAGGGCGTTGCCGAGGATGTACACCCAGCCCTGGTTCCAGCCGCGCAGGCGGGCCGTGAGCAGCGCCCCGCAGGCGCCGCCGAGTCCCATCGCGGCGAGCAGGTAGCCCAGCATGGCCGGGACGCCCTCGAACTCCTCCAGCGAGTACGCCGCGAGGAAGGTACGGCCCAGGCCCAGCGCGACCATGTACGTGAACGCGGTGATGGTCAGCGAGGACAGCCGCCCGTCGTCCTTGACCATGTGCACCAGCTCCCGGGCGCCCCCCGCCAGCGCGCGGGCCCAGGCGGCGACCCAGCGCAGCCCGGCCGGGCCGGAGCGGCCGGCGCCGGCCGCGGGCGCGGCGGGCGCGGACGGCGCCTCGGCGGCGGGCCGTTCGAGCAGTGGGAGGCGCAGCAGGAGGGCGGCCGCGGCGACGGCGGTGGCCGCCTCCGCGCAGAAGAGCCATCCGATGCCGAGGCCCGCCGCGATCGGCCCGGCGAGGGCCGGGCCGATGAGCTTCGGGACGCGCTCGGCCGTCACGATCAGCCCGTTGCCCTCCAGTTCGCTGCCCTCGGGGATCACCTGGGGGCGCAGCGCCATCGTGGCGGGGAAACTGAACATGTAGCCGACGCCGATGGCGAGGGCCAGCAGCTGGATCTGCCACATCGCGGTGGTCAGCGGGAAGAGCGCCACGACCAGGCCGCTGCCGAGCGCGGCGAACATCGCCACGCGGCGCGGGTCGTAACGGTCGACGATCTGCCCGGCGAGGGCGCCCAGCAGGATGTTCGGCAGGAACCGGGCGGCCAGGGTGAATCCGACCTCCAGGCCGAGTCCGTACCGCTGCATCACCAGCAGCGGCAGGCCGACCGTCGTCATCGCGGAACCCAGCTCCAGGATGAAGAGCGAGCCGACCAGGCGCAGGGCCGCGGGTTTGCGCAGGAGACCCGCGAACTTCCCGCCGGCCCCGCGCGTGGCCGTGCTGTTGTCCGTCTCGTTCGCCATGTCCCCTACCTGTCCTGGGCGGTGGCCGCTGTGGATACGTGCAGGACGGCCTCCTGGGCCGTCCTGCACCTGCCGAGTACGTGCTCGGCGAAGTCGCGTGGGAGATCGAGCTGGCGCAATCGCACCGCGATCGTGGCCAGCAGGTCGTTCGCGGACCGGGCCGAGGCAGCGGCCCGCCCGGGCGCGGCGCCGGGACCGACGGGGGCGACGCCGACGACGGCGGCGAGCGGCATCCCGGTCTCGATCATGTCGTGGACGGCCTCGGAGAAGCCTTCGCGGGCACCGCGGCGCAGCGCGTGCAGGCCGAAGCTGACGTGCCGCGACTCGTCGCGCGTCATGGCGGTGAAGCCCGCGCGCAGACCGGGCAGCAGGGGGACGCGCTGCAGGCCGCGGACCAGGCCCCGCTGCCCGTGAAGGGCGAGGACGCCCTCGGTGACGAGGTGGAAGAACGTGACGGCGCGCAGCCACTGCGCGTAGTCGTGCGGGGATTCGGCGAGATCGCGCAGCAGCGCGTTCTCCAGGGAGTGCACGGCCCGGTGGGCGGGGGTGAGGACGGACCAGGACTCGATGACCTGCCGGCGCAGCGACGCGTCCATCCCGAGGACCTGCTCGGCGACCTGGCTGACGAACACCGTGTGCCGGGACTCGTCGGCGGCCTGCGTCCCCAGGTAGACGAGGTACTCCTCGTCGGGGCAGGCGGCCAGGATCGGGCTCATCAGGTCGAGTCCGGTGTACTCCCCGACCAGGAAGCTCTTGATGAAGTACGCGAGGTTGTCCCGGGCACCCGGGCTCAGCAGGGTGTCCCAGTGCTTGCGGTCGCGTTCGAGGCCGATGTCGGAGGCCAGCCAGTGCTGGCGCTCCCAGCGCCGGTAGAGGTCACGGGGGTCGAAGCGCCGCTCCAGCGTGTCGCCGGCGGCGCCGAGCAGGGCGTCCGCGTCCAAGCGCGAGAGTTCGTCCAGGTCCGCCTCGTCGAACAGCAGCGTGGTCCAGCGCAACGGCCGGTTCCTTCCCCTCGTACGCGTCCTGCCGCGGGGGCGCGGCCCCCGCGTGTCCCCCGCACATGACGGGGTTTCCCCTGACGACCGTCGGCCGACCCGCGGGAAAGCACCCCCGCGCGTCGGCCGACCGGATCACACGTGAGTCGACAGACTCACGCCATCTTGTTGCCCATGAGCGACTCGATCTCGGTGGCGACACCGGCGAAGAGGTCCGAGTGGGACTCCTGGACGCCGTCCAGCCAGGCCTCGAACGCCACGGCGTCGTCGGTGCTCGGAGCGGCGGAGCCGGTCTCCGCGACGATGCGCTGCTGGATCTCCGTGCTGAGTGCGGTAGCCATTCCAGCACTCCTTTCTCGTCGGGCGGGCGATGCCCGCTCAGGTTCGCGGGGGTCCGTACGTACCTCCGCCTGCACGGATCGTTTCAAGGGGCGGACCCCCGCGCATCTTCTGAACTGCTCTTACCTGGCCTGGAATCGGTCAGCGGGACGGCTGATATGAGTCAGTTGCGTGGAGCAACTTGGGAGATGCCGAAACGCTTCCATGATCGCTAACTTTGATTTCGGCAATACGGAACAGGAACAGCCTGTTCCCATTGGGTATCTGGAGCATCTGCATGACTGTCAAGAACAAGCTCGGTCTCATCGCTCGCGTCGGCGCCACGGCGGCGATCGCCACCGGCATGGCCGTGGCCTTCCAGCCCGCGGCCATGGCCGCCTCGCCGGTCGTCACGGTGACGCCCGCCACGGGCCTGTCCGACGGCGCCACCGTGACGGTGACCGGCACCGGGCTGACCCCGGGGGCCGTTTACCACGTGGCTCAGTGTGAGCTCGTGACGTCGGGGACGTACGGCTGTGACCCGACCAGCGTCGTGAACATCGCCGCGGACGCACAGGGCAAGCTGACCACACAGATCACGGTCCACTCCTCCTTCGCGGCCGTCGAGGGCGCCCAGGGCACCCCCGCCGGCACGGTCGACTGCAAGGTCTCCGCCTGCCAGGTCGGCATGGGCGACGACGCCGGTGTGGGCGGCGGCCGTCAGATCACCTTCAGCTAAGCGGTTTCCCGCTGACCTGGGCACACCATCAGGAGCGGGACACCACCAGCACGGCACACCGCCCGGACGGTGTGACGACGGTCCGGCCCGGGCCCTCCTCGCGGGGGTCGGGGCCGGACCGTCGCCGTGTCCCGGGCTTTAGACGTCTGCGCGGGAGCGCGCCAGTACCTCGGCTACGGCCGGGGGCTCGAAGTTGACGGCACTGGACCAACCTCCGATGGCCAAGCGGAACCACACGGAGCTGGTGATCACACCATCCGTGTGCTCTCCCTCGACGACCTCGTCGCCCAGCGACCACCCCTCGGCCTCGTACGCGACGGTGGTGTCCGGTAGAAGCAGTCGCACCACAGGGCTGTCCAGGGACGGCCCGGAGCGGACGTTGGCGTCACGCCACACGGGACCGAGAAGGCCGGGCTCCCCGTGGAAGGCTTCGTGGGACTGCGACATGTGTGTTCTCTCTTTCCTGGTGCGTTGCTCACCGAGGCTCCGGTGGTTCGTCTGGGCTCGCGGACGGTGTTCAGGCTGCCGCGCCCATGAGAGCCGGCCGTCCGGTGGCGGCTCGTGCACCGGCCAGCCACATCACCTGCGATACGACCTCCACGAGCCGCTCGCCGTCGGCCGACAGCGGTTCCCCTGCGGCCGGCGACGCCGGAACCTGGGCCACCGCCGCCCCCACCGGCGTCGGCCAGCCGCGCAGCGCATGGCTGATGGTGCGCAGCGTGGTCAGGGTGGAAACCGCGCCCTGGGCAGCCGCGCCGACGGCGACGGTTCCGATGGCGCGGCCTTCCAGGTAGGGGACGGGCCCTTCGATGTCGTTGACGAAATCCAAGGCGTTCTTCAACAGCCCCGAGACGGTGGCGTGGTAGGTCGGGGACACCAGGACGACACCGTCGGCCCGGCGCAGTTCGTCCAGGAAGTTCGCGACGCCTTCGTGCGTCGCCCTCAGGCCCGGCCGGTACGCAGGGAAGTCGATCTCCGCGCCGGTGAAGACGCGCACGGTCGCACCCTGTTCGGTGCACTCGCGCGCGCACCAGTCGGCAACCTGGTCGGATGTCGACCCGTTGCGGAGCGACCCACTGACCAGGACGATGTGTGGGCCCTGCATGGCTCTGCCAGCCTCCTTAGTGTGATGTGCTGTTCCGGTCCCGGGCAGCGGGTGACGTTCGTGCCGCGGCCGCCATCCGATCAGGGCGGCCAGCTCACCGGCCCCCGCGTCCTTGCGTCCGGCGGCCTTCATCCGGGCGTTGCGTTCCGATTCGGCCGCTTTGCCCGCCCCCTGATCGAGGGATCCCTGGAGACGCGACTGGAGCACGATCGCGGCCGTGCGTTCCATGCGTTCGCGGACGTACGCGGAGAACGCGGCCGGGATGTCCTCCTCGACGGACATGGCCTCCGCGAGCACGGCCGCGTCCTCCAGCGCCATGTTGGCTCCCTGGCCGAGCGCCGGGACCATCGGGTGCGCGGCGTCGCCGAGCAGGACGACCCGGCCGTCGATCCAGCGGGCGACCGGATCGCGGTCGTGGATGTCAGTGACGACGATGTCGGCGGAGTCGGCGTCCCGGATGAGGGCGACGACCGGCGGGTACCAGCCCTCCAGAGACTCGGTCAGGGCGCGTTGGGCGGCCGCGGGGCTCATGGCGGGCCACACCCCGGGCGGCGAAGTGATCTTCGCGGTCCAGTACAGCGTGTCTCCGCCGACCGGTGCGATGAACAGCTGGATGCCGCGCCCGCTGACCACGTGGCTGCGCTGCCCCAGGACGGATCCGGACGTCCGGCCGCGCACGGAGGTGTAGCCGCGGTACTGCGGCGGCCCGTCCCCGAGCATGCGTCGGCGCACCGCCGAGTTGATGCCGTCGGCGCCGACCAGGGCGTCGCAGACAGCCGTGGTGCCGTCGGAGAGGTGGACGGCCACGTGGTTCTCGTGGGCGGTGTAGTCCTCGACGGTGGTGGCCAGGCGTACGGCCGCCCCGGCGGTGACCGCCTCGTCGAGCAACGCCCGGTGCAGGTGCCGGCGCAGTACGGGGATCTGCGGGGCGCCCTGTTCCCGGCCGACGGCACCGATCGCTTCCTCGGCGAGGACCGCGCCGTAAGCGTCCATCAGCACCCGCACCTCGTCGGCGGTGGTGACGTGCCCTGCGGCACGGACGCGGGCGCCGATGTTGCCTCCGAGCGCGTCGGCGGCGCGCACCCCGTTTGGGTAGAGCACCAGGCCGGAGCCGCCGGAGTCGATTCGGCTCGCCCGTTCGACTACGGTCACGTCGAACCCGCGGCCCGCCAGGGCCGCGGCCGTCGCCAGGCCGCCGATCCCGCCGCCCGCCACCATCACGGACTGTCGTTTCACCATGGATCAGACCTCCTGTCCGGCCGGACCGGCCGTGTAGTTCGTTTCAGCGGCCCCCAGCGGGCGCCCGTCGTACCTGCCGAAGGACCCGTCGGCCCGGTTCCACACCGTGCGGCCGGCGCGCAGCGTGCGCTCGACGCGGCCGGTGAACGTCCAGCCCTCGTACGCGGACCAGCCGCACTTGCTCTCCACGTCGTGCGCGGAGAACATCCAGGGCTCGTCGGGCGCGAAGAGGACGAGATCGGCGTCGGCGCCCGCCTCCAGACGCCCCTTGCCGGGCAGCCGGAACAGCGCCGCCGGCGCCGCGGCCAGGTGGTGCGCCAGGCGGGCGATCGCCGTGTCCGGGTCCTCCTGCGGCCGGCGCCGGCGCATGCCGGTCCACACGGCCACGGCCAGCTCCTGGACGCCGGGCAGCCCGGGCGGCGACTGGGCGGGTGTCCGGGTCTTCTCCGCGACGGTGTGCGGGGCGTGGTCGCTGCCCACCGTGGTGGCCTGGCCCGCCCACACCGCCTGCCACAGCCGGTCCTGGTCGCCGCGGGCGCGGATCGAGGGCGACAGCCGGGTCCGGGCGCCCAGGCGCCGGGTGTCCTCGTCGGTGAACGACAGGTGGTGACCGGTGACTTCGAAGGTGACCGGGAGCCCCGCGGCCCCGGCCGCGCACACCAGGTCGGCCTCCTCCGCGCTGGACAGGTGCAGGATGTGCGCCCGGGTGCCGTACCGCCGCACCAGCTCGATGACCTTCGCGACGGCCACGATGCCCCCGGTGCGCGGGCGGCGCGCCTCGTACTCCAGATAGCTGCCGGGCTCCCCCCACCAGGCGTCGAGCAGCGCGAACAGCCCGTCGTCCTCGGCGTGCAGGACCAGCTGGACACCGCCCTCGGCGGCGGCGGCGAAGGCCTTCTCCAGCTGGGCGGGCTCGCGCACCACGGTGGGCGCGGTGTGGTGGCCCGCCATGAAGATCTTGGCGCTGGTGGCGACGGCCGGGTCCAGGTCCGCCAGGAGCTCGGGGCGGTCCGGGTCCAGGCCGATGTGGAAGCCGTGGTCCACGAGCGAATGGCCCGCCACCAGGGCGCGCTTGGCCAGCACCGCCTCGGCGGTCAGCGTCGGCGGCACCGTGTTCGGCATGTCCATCACCGTGGTGACCCCGCCACGGACGGCGGCGCGGCTGCCGTGCTCCCAGTCCTCCTTGTACGTCAGGCCCGGGGTGCGGAAGTGCACGTGGGAGTCGATGAGACCGGGCAGGACGTAGTGGTCGCCCGCGTCGATCCGCTCGGCTCCGGCGGGCGCCGTGTCGGTGTCCGCGACCGCCGTGATCCGGCCGCCCCGGATCAGCAGGTGCCCGGGGCGCACGCCCCCCGGCGTCACCAGCCGACGGCCGCTGACGACGAGTTCGGCGGCCGGCGATCCGGCGGCGGGGCTCAGTCGGTCCATGACAGCGCCACCAGCTCCCGGCAGAGGTCGTTGGTCGGCCCCATCAGGCCCACCCCGCGGGCGTCCGCCAGCAGCCGGTCCGCGCCGCCGCCCGCCCCGTACCCGGTCGAGCCGAGCATCCGCGCGACATCGAGGCAGATCTCCTCGGCGGCGGCGGTGGCGTGCAGTTTGCTGTGCAGGGTGGCCAGCCCCGGATCGGGAGCGGTGCGGGCGCCGGCCCGCTCCACCGTCGCGCGCGCCGCCTCCAGCCGGGTCGCCAGACCGACGAGCCGGTGGCGCACCGTCGGCAGGGCCAGCAGCCCGCGGCCGCGCGCGTGCGAGACGGCGAGGTCGAAGGCCGCCTCGGCGATGCCGACCGAGACCGCGCCGAGCGAGGCCCCGCTCTCGCGGACGCCCGCGATGATCGAGGCCGCATACCCCTCGGGGCCGAGCCGGTCCGCGTCGGCCACCACACAGCCGTCGAGCGTGACCAGCCCCGTCGCCGAGCCCCGCATCCCGGCCAGGTCCAGGCCCAGGTCCGGGACGAGACCGGGATTGTCGGCCCCGACCAGGAAGAACGTCTGCCCGGCGGCCCCGTACGCGGCCTCCCCGCCGCTCCCGTCCGCACCGGTCCGCACCAGCACCAGGTACAGGTCGGCGACCGCGGCGCCCGTCGTGAACGTCTTGGCGCCGCTCAGCACCCAGCCGCCCTCCGGGCGGCGCACGCCCGTACTGGACAGGTTCTGCTTCGCCGCGCCGGCGCCGTTCTCGCTCCACGACGAGGCGGCCAGCACACTGCCGTCCGCCAGGCCCGGCAGCAGCCGCGCCTTCTGCTCCGCGCTACCCCACTCGGCGATCCGGGCGCTCACCGCGAAGTGCTGGAACGCGATGATCGCCACCGACGGATTGGCGGCCGCGATCTCGGCGACGACCCGGTTGACGTCGGCGGCGTCGCCGCCCGCGCCCCCGTGGTCACGGGGCACGGCGGTGGCCAGCAGCCCGCTGGCGCGCAGCGCCGACAGCACCTCACGGTCCGGCTCACCGGCCGTCGCGGCCCGCTGAGCGGACGCGTGCAGCCGCTCGCGCAGCTCGGGTCCCAGCTGGGGCCTCATGCGGCTCCCGACAGCGCCAGGCATTGGGCGACCTCCTCGAATTGCAGATGACTCAGGGGTGTCAGGACGAAGGAGCCCAGGAAGGTGACGCGCTTGTGCGCGACGCTCGCCCACAGCAGCTCGCCGTCCTCCCCGCTCCCGCCGGGCACCGCGGTGACGGCGGCGACCGCCGTGCGGGCGCCACTGGTCTCGATGTCCACCAGGCCATCCCCGGCGCCCAGTTCACGGGCGATGCGCCAGGGCACCGTCCCCGGCACGCGCACGGCCGTACCCAGGCACACGGCCCCGGTCAGCGCGATCGTCGGATGCCAGCCCGGCACGGTCACCGCACGCGCGGAGATGGCGCCGTCCGCTCCCGGAAGGATCGCGGCGATCTTGGGGAAGGCCCCGTCGGGACGCCACCCCAGCAGCCCGGCGGCGGCGCCGCGGATCAGCTCCAGACGGGCCAGCAGATCCTTCCCGGCGCCGAACAGGGCGGCGGTGTCCGGGACACCGAGGGTCCGCGCGTCGAGGAAGGCGTACGTGTTGGCGCTCGCCACCATCGACACCTCGTGGCGCTCCCCGGCCACGTCGAGCACGGTACGCGGCGCACCCGTGGGCAGCAGCCGCGCGAACGGCACCGGCCGGGGCTGGACGAAGGTGACCGTGAAGCGGACCTCGCCGCGCTCGACCCGGTCGACCTCGCAGACCACGCCGTCGCCGTTGTTCAGGACGTGCACGCGGATCCGTACGCCCGGCACGAGCCGCTCCAGCATCCCGGACCGGGCCGCGGCGACGACCGCCGACAGGATCGAGTGGCCGCAGGAGCCCCGCAGGTCGAACCGGTCGGGCGCACCCGGCAGCGCCTGCACGAACCGGTAGTCGAGATCGAACATCGGGTGCGCCGACGGCTCCACCAGCGCGATCTTCAGGACGTGCGCGCCACCGGCCGACGCCAGATAGCGGCGGGCCTCGGTCAGGTGGTCGAGCAGGGCCGTCTCCTCGCGCGGCAGTCGGCCCGCGTCGAGGACGAACGTCGGGCAGGGACTGCCCGCGGCGTAGGCCAGGTGCCCGATCACACCGCCACCGCCACCGGTGCCGGCGCGGCCGCCGACGGCGTCGCGCCGGCGAGGCCCGGCCGGAACTGCTCGCGCCACACCTCGTGCGTGAGCAGCGACCACAGGGCCAGCGCCGTGGCGTCGCCGGGCCGTTCGGCCTGGGCCGCGAACAGCGCCTGGACGGCGGCGGCGTCGAGCCGGCCGTCCGCGTCGAGCCGGGCGGGGGTGAGCAGGTCCCGCGCGTAGGACCACATCGGCGCCCCGGGGCGCAGCATCGCGGTGATCGGAAGGGTGAACGGCTGCTTGGGACGGGTGAGCACGCTGTCGGGCAGCAGGCCCGCGGCCGCCGCGTACAGGGTCCGCTTGACCTGCCCGTCATACAGCCGCAGCCGGTCGGGCAGCGACCGGCCGAGGTCCACCACGGAGCTCTGGCAGAACGGCAGCCGCACCTCGATCGACCCGGCCATGCTCAAGTGGTCGACCCGGCGCAGGTGGTAGGCGGGCAGCCGGTACCCCAGCTCGAAACGGGTGACGCGCTCCAGCACCGTGCCCGGCCCGCGGCGCAGATCGTGCTCCGCATCGGCCGGCAGCGCCGGGATCCCGCGCAGCGCGTCGCGGAAGTCGTCGGTGTACAGGGACCGGCGCACGGCGGCCGGGACGGCCGACAGCGCGTCGAGGTAGCCGGCCGCCCAGTCGCCGCCGGCCGCGGCCGTCTCCGCCGCGTGCCGCATCCGCTCGTACCCGCCGAACACCTCGTCGGCGGCGTCACCGGTCAGCGCGACGGTGAACCCGGCCGCGCGGACCGCCTGGAACAGGGCGTACGTACTGAGCGCGATGGGATCGGCGTTGGGCTGGCCCAGATGCCACACGGTCCGCTCCAGCAGCGCCGGGAAGTCCGCCGGGTCGATCTCCACCTGGTGGTACGCGGCCCGCGCGCGCTCGGCGGCCTGCCGGGCGAAATGCCGTTCGTCGAAGGGCCAGTCGCCCTTGTAGGCGATGTTGAAGGAGTGCACCGGGCCGTGCTCGGCCGCCAGCGCGGTCACCAGACTGGAATCGAGCCCGCCGGAGGTGATCAGCGCGACGGGCACGTCGGCGACCAGCAGCCGCCCGACCTCCTCGCGCAGCGCGCGCCGGACCCGCACCGCGGTCGCCGCCCCGTCACCGGGGCCCGGCCGCTGCACGTCCGCCACGGGCCGGCGGCGGCTGCGCGGGACACCGCCCAGGACGCACACCAGGGTCGTCGCCGGCGCCATCACCTCGACGTCCTCGAACATCGTCTGCCCGCCGAACGGCGTCCGCGTGGCCAGGTAGGCGTCGAGCGCCGTCTCCCGCACCCGCGCCACGGCACCGCCGAAGCCGAACAGGGCCGGGATCTCGGAGGAGAAGTGCAGCGAGCGGGCCGCCGCGTCCCACCGGTAGTAGAGCGGCTTCATGCCGATCCCGTCGGTGGCCAGCAGCAGCCGCGGCCGCTCCCCGCGCAGGTCGACCAGCGCGATCGAGTACATCCCGTCGAGGTGCTCGGTGAAGTCGTCCCCGTACTCCAGGTACAGGGCCGGGATGACGTTGCCGTCGCAGTGGTCGTCGAAGGTGTGCCCGAGGGCTTCGAGGCGGTGGCGCAGCGCCCCGTGGTTGTAGATCTCGCCGTTGAAGACGACCCGGAGCAGGCCGCCCTCGCCGTAGGGCTGCCGGCCGCCGTCAAGGTCGACGACGGCGAGCCGGTTGTTGCCCAGCCCCCAGCCGTCCGCCTGGTGGATGCCGGTTGCGTCGGGGCCGCCGTGGTGCTGGAGGGCCGCCACGGTGCGCATCTCGTGCGGTGAGGCGACCGCGTTGAAGTAGCCGTAGATCCGGCACATGTCTGCTGCCTGTCTTTCCGTGAGGAGACGACGGGTCAGCCGCGTGCCATGGACAGGTAGCGCTCCCCGCTGTCGGGGAAGACCGTGACCACCGTCGCACCCGCCCAGCGTGGATCCGCCGTGACGCTGCGGGCGGCCCAGGCGGCGGCCCCCGAGGAGACGCCGACCGGCAGACCGGTGGCCCGGGTGATCTCGCGGGCGGTGGTGGCCGCGGCCTCGTCCGGCACGGCGACGACCTCGTCGACGAGGGTGAGGTCGGTGATGTCCGAGACGTAGCCGGCCCCGATGCCCGGGATGCCGTGCGGGCCCGCCTCGCCGCCGGACAGGACGGCGGAGCGCGCCGGTTCGACGGCGACGACGTGCACGTCCCGGCGTTCCTTGAGGTAGCGGGCGGTACCGCTGAGGGTGCCGCCGGTGCCGACCCCGCACACGAGCACGTCGACCGCGCCCGCGGTGGCGGCCCAGATCTCCGGGCCGGTGCCGTCGTAGTGGGCGCGCGCGTTGGCCGGATTGCGGTCCTGGTGCGGCACCCACGAGCCGGATGTGGCCCGCTGGAGTTCCTCCGCGTGCGCCCAGGCGGCCATCAGCCCGTCCCGGTGCGGTACGAGGACCACCTCGGCCCCCAGCGCCGCCAGGATGAGGCGGCGCTCCTCGGTGGCGTTGTCGGGCATGACGATGACGCAGCGGTGGCCGCGCCGGACGCACAGCGCCGCGAGCGAGATCCCGGTGCTGCCGGAGGAGCACTCGATGACGGTGCCGCCGGACAGGGGCAGCAGCCCCCGCTCCTCGGCGTCGCGCAGCATCGCGAGCGCGGCCCGGTCCTTGACGCTGAACAGCGGGTTGAACATCTCCAGCTTGGCCAGCAGCCGCACCGAGGCCGCCAGCCCCGGCAGGCCGACCTCCAGCAGCGGGGTGTTGCCCACCAGGTCGTCCAGCGACCGGGCGGGCGCGCTCTGCCGGCCGCCGTGGCGGACCACGGCTCGGTCTGCGTCGTCACTGCTCCCCCAAGAAGTGTCATGGCCGGTCAGGCGGCGGCAGCGGCCAGGTGTGCCGCCGCGACCTGCTGAAGGTGGGTGATGTCACTGGAGACGGTGGCGAAGGTGAAGCCCTCCGTCAGCCGCTTGGCGGCGCTCTCCCCGTCCAGGCAGTGGATGCCGCAGGCGATCGTGGCCGCGCGCGCCGTGTCCGTGACGCGCCGCAGTGCCGCTTCGAGGGCGTCCGCCGCGGCGGGGTCCCCGAAGTAGCGGGCGCCGAGCGCGGCGGACAGGTCCGCCGGGCCGACGTAGACGGCGTCGAGACCGGGTGTGGCACAGATGGCGTCGAGGTTCTCCAGGGCGGCGGCCGTCTCGATCATCACGACGCAGGCGATCTCGTCGTCGATGTCGGCCGGCACCGAGCCCAGCCGCAGCTCGGCGCGGACCGGCCCGGCGAGGCTGCGGGTCCCGGCCGGATGGTGGCGGCAGGCCCGTACGGCCGTGCGGGCCTGCTCGGCGGTGTCGACCATCGGGACGATGACCCCGCGCGCCCCGGTGTCGAGCGCGACCCCGATGGCGACCGGGTCGGCCGACGGCACGCGGATGATCCCGGCGGACCGCCGCCGGGAGTCGATCGCGAGCATGGCCGCCTGCCAGCCGGGCTGGTGCATCACGCCGTGCTGCCCGTCCACGCCGATGTAGTCGTAGCCGAGGCCGGCGACGCGTTCGGTGCCGGCCGGGTTGTCACAGGCGATCCAGTAGCCGACGAGCCGCTCGCGCCCGCGCAGCCGCCGGGCGAAGCCGGCCGGGCCGGGGGCGCTCACTCGCCCTCCTTGAGGGCGTAGCTCGGCCGCCCGTCGAGGCCGACGGGCACCTCGCCGTTGACGGAGACGCGGTGCAGCACCCGCTTGTGGGTGCCGTAGTCGTTGACGGCGTAGTGCTGCGTGCTGCGGTTGTCGAAGACCAGCACGTCTCCCGGGCGCCAGGTCCAGCGCGCGGTGTTCTCCGGCCGGCGCACGTACGACTGCAGGACGTCGATGATCGGGCGGGACTCGCGGACCTCCATGCCCACCAGCCACTGGGCGAAGCCGCCCAGGAACAGGCTCGGCTCCCCCGACTCGGGGTGCACCCGCACCACGGGGTGGGCGGTCTCGAACCGGCGGGACAGGAAGGCCTCGCGGACCTTGTCACCGCGCTCGGTGCCCAGCCGCGGCTGCTCGGCGTGGTTGGTGTGCACCGCCCACAGCCGGTCGGCGATCTTCCGCAGCTCGGCCGGCAGGTCCCGGTACCCCGCGGCGGCGTTGGCCACTAGGGTGTCAGCCGCCGTACGGCGGGAGCACCACGGAGCGCAGCGTCGTACCGAGCGAAGGGGCGGTGGTGAAGCTGATGTCGGTGTGCTAGTGATCGAGCGCGCTGGTCCTCGCCGTCCACGGCGAGCACGTGCGGCGCAGCCGTGTCGACGGCACGCATCATCGGGTGTTTCCGCGTGAGCGGACCGAACCGCCCGGCGAATGCGAGCTGCTGCTCGTCGGTGATGTCCTGATTCCGGAAGAAGAGCACCTTGTGCTCAAGGAATGCCTCGTTGATCTGCCCGAAAACAGAATCCGAAAGTCCGGCGGAAAGGTCGACGCCCGTCACCTCCGCGCCGATTCGGCCGCCGATCTTTCGTATGTCGAACGTGGACACCGGTTTCCTTCCGAGATCGCCAGGAGTGCTTGTGTCTCCCGGGCCGGCGCACAGTGCCCCCCACGAGCTGAAAGCGCGAATCCCGGCCACGGGAGAAACGATCCAGCAGGACGGACGGGACCGGCCGGACAGGACGGCACCGAGCAAACCACGGGGTGGTTGACGGGGCAACAGGCCATCGCGAGGCGCCGCGACTTGAGCAACTTGGCCAAGTGGTCCCGCGACACCGGAGATTCTTGGCCAAAGAGCTCCGGCATGTTCCCCTCGGTATACCTGGAATCACTCTGCCGCCCTCCCGGAAATTCTCCGGAATCTGCCCCGCCGAGAAAAGGAAAGCCGATATGCCGGTGATCACCGTCAACTGGTGGAAGGGCAACGACCGCGCCGCGCGCGGCGATCTGGTGGCAGGCATCACCGACGTCGTCACGCGCGTGTCCGGCTGTCCGCGGGAGTCCGTCACGGTGATCGTCCGGGACGTCGAGCTCGGCCACTGGGGCAAGGGCGGCCGGCTCGCCGACGACCGCGGCCCGGCCGGCCCCCGGAGCTCGCAGTGAACTTCCGAGACCTGCACCCCAACATCCGGCTGCGGATCTGCGTCGGATTCGTCCAGCGCCTGCTCTCCGTCATGCTGATGCCCCTGCTGATCATCCACCTGGCGGCGCTCTACGGAGCGGCGACGGCCGGCGCCCTGACCCTCGCCGTGGCCGCCGCAGGCATCGCGAGCAACTTCATCGGCGGCCACCTCGCCGACGTGTACGGGCGACGGCCCCTGCTCGTGGCCGGTGAGCTCGGATGCGACCGTCTGCTTCGCGCTGCTCGCGCTCGCCAACTCGCCCCTGGTGGTCCTCCGGCGTGGCGACGTTCCTGCTCTTCCTCGCCAACACCTGCGCCGCGCAGCTGGCCACCCCCGCCGCCGACGCGATGATGGTCGACGTTCTCCATTCCCCGAGAGCCGCCCTCTCGTCTACACGATCAACTACTGGTCGATCAACGTCGCCTTCACCGTCGGCGCCCTGATCGGCGGCTTCTTCTCTACGACGGGCACTCTCACGCAGTTGCTCACCGGCGCGGCCGCGGCCTGCGCGCTGACCACCCTCGTGATCTGGCGCTGGATCAGCGAGACCGCGCCCGCCACCGGCAAGGACGTCGCGACCGGCCCCCGTGCGATGCTGCGCGGCTACCTCGCGGTCGGCCGCGACCGGCTCTTCCTGCGGCAGCTGACCGCGGCCGCCCTGATCGCCGCCGTCGAGATGCAGATCGGCTACTACATCGCGGTGCGTCTCGCCGACGAGTTCCCGCGCCAGACCCTCGCCACCATCGGCTCCTGGGCGCCGGCGGTCGACGGCGTCGCGATCCTCGGCATCCTGCGCGCCGTCAACGCCGCCCTCGTGGTGGCCCCTGGTCCTGGCAGCGAAGAGCCTCCTCGGCCGGGCGTCCGAGCGGACCCGGCTCTACGCCGGGATCGCCGCGTTCACCGCCGGCTACATGGTCTGGGCCGTCAGCAACGACGCCTGGGTGCTGATCGGCGCCGCCGTGCTGCTGACCCTCGGTGAGATCGCCAGCATCCCCGTCCGCCAGACCCTGCTGGCCGACCTGGTGCCCGCCCAGGCCCGTACGAAGTACATGGCCGCCTACGCCCTCAACGCCCGCGCCGGACTGCTCATCGCGGCCCTGTGCGTGACCGTCGGCGCCTTCGTCCCCGCCCTCGGCATGAGCCTGCTGTACGGGACCGCCGGCCTCGCCGCGATCCTGCTGTACCGCTCCCTGCTACGGGCACGGGAGCTCCAGGCTGGTCGCTTCGAGGCCGAGGGGCTGCTGAGCGGTGCCTCCTGACCTGCCCAAGAGCGGACCGGCCAGGGGGCATCACGGCGACTCGGCCAAGTCAGCTTGCGAGCCACGGGGAGCCGCAGATCACATGCGCCACATGACGAAACGACTCTTCACCTCCGAGTCTGTGACCGAGGGTCACCCCGACAAGATCGCTGACCAGATCAGCGACACGATCCTCGACGCGCTCCTCACCGAGGACCCGACCTCTCGCGTGGCCGTGGAGACCCTCATCACGACCGGTCTCGTGCACATCTCGGGGGAGGTGACGACGACGGCGTACGCGCCGATCGCGCAGCTCGTCCGTGACAAGATCCTGGAGATCGGTTACGACTCCTCGAAGAAGGGCTTCGACGGCGCCTCGTGCGGCGTGTCGGTGTCCATCGGCGCGCAGTCCCCGGACATCGCGCAGGGTGTCGACACCGCCTACGAGACCCGGGTCGAGGGCGATGAGGACGAGCTCGACAAGCAGGGCGCGGGCGACCAGGGCCTGATGTTCGGGTACGCGTGCGACGAGACCCCCGAGCTGATGCCGCTGCCCATCCACATCGCGCACCGGCTCGCGCGCCGGCTGTCCGAGGTCCGCAAGAACGGGACGATCCCGTACCTGCGGCCCGACGGCAAGACGCAGGTCACCATCGAGTACGACGGTGACAAGGCCGTCCGTCTCGACACGGTCGTCGTGTCCTCGCAGCACGCGGCGGACATCGATCTGGACTCGCTGCTGGCTCCGGACATCCGTGAGTTCGTCGTGGAGCACGTCCTGGCGCAGCTGGTCGAGGACGGCATCAAGCTGGAGACCGAGGGCTACCGCCTCCTCGTCAACCCGACCGGGCGTTTCGAGATCGGCGGCCCGATGGGCGACGCGGGTCTGACCGGCCGCAAGATCATCATCGACACCTACGGCGGCATGGCCCGTCACGGTGGCGGCGCTTTCTCCGGCAAGGACCCGTCCAAGGTGGACCGCTCGGCCGCCTACGCGATGCGCTGGGTCGCCAAGAACGTGGTCGCCGCCGGTCTCGCCTCGCGCTGCGAGGTCCAGGTCGCCTACGCGATCGGCAAGGCCGAGCCGGTGGGCCTGTTCGTCGAGACCTTCGGCACCGCCAAGGTCGAGGTCCAGAAGATCGAGGACGCCATCGGCCAGGTCTTCGACCTCCGCCCGGCCGCGATCATCCGCGACCTGGACCTGCTGCGCCCGATCTACGCCCAGACCGCCGCCTACGGCCACTTCGGCCGCGAACTCGCCGACTTCACCTGGGAGCGCACCGACCGCGCCGCCGCCCTGCGCACGGCCGCCGGCCTTTCCTAGGGGCCGCCGGGCCGGCTCGGCCCGGCGCCAGGAAGCCACCCCGGCCCCCCCGTCCCTCCCACACCACCCGAGGAACCCCTTTGTCCATCACCGCAGTCCAGCCCGCACCCACCCTCTTCCTGGAGCCCGTCGCGACCGACCGGGCTCGCCACCGCGTCCAGGAGCTCGTGGCCGACCTCCGCGCCGGGGTCTGGTTCCCCACCCCTCTGGAGCGACGCGTCGCCGACATGCTGATCACCGCCACCGCGGCGGACGGAATGCTCACTGCGGGCCGCATCCGGGCCGCCCTGTGGGAGGGCTCCCTGACGATGATCGAGGACAACGGCGGCCGGTTCGCCCACGTCCTCGGTGACCTGGTTCCGGTGCTGGACGAGCCCGAACTGACCGCCCTCGACGTGGTGGACGCGGCGGGCGAACTCGTCGCTGCCATCGCCGGCCCCCCTGCCTGATCGCCCACGACAAGGGCCCGGCACCGCGGCTCGCGCGGGTCCGGGCCCCTTCGCTTGTCCCCCCTGCGGGGGTCACCTGGCCGCTCCAGGGCGCCAGCGGGTACCAGATCAGGTCGCGGCGGGCGAGCATCCGCACGTCCCAGTAAAGGATCATGAACACGCCCGCGGCGATGAACGCGGCGGCCATCACGGCCGACGCCCGGCTCGGCTTCGCGGTCATCCAGCGGTGCAGCCGGTCGCCCAGCAAGGCCGCAGTGACCAGCAGGAACAGGACCGCCACGATGACGAGGTTGCCGAGGGTCTGCAGGCTGAACACTGCCGCGCCGTACAGCACCTTGTGGCTCTTCGCCGCGTCGATGAACAGCTGGCGGAACAGCGCGAACGGGCGGCCGATCAGGAACGCGCCGATCATCGCGCCCATCAGCACCATCGGGGCGTTCGGGTACCGCGCGCTCAGCCGGGCCAGCGGGTCACGGACCCCGCGCCGAGCGAGGCCAGGCCGAGGTACAGCATGACGACGCCGAGCACCCCGTACACCACCATCGCCTGCACGACCGGCGCGGCGCGAAGCCCGGACCGCTGGTCGCCTGGAACTGCGGCATACCGGTGCCCACCGGGGCGACGAGGACGCCGTACAGCGCCGAGACCGTGATGGCCCCGGCCGCCAGGAAGCCGAGCGGCCGCAGCGCGGCGGCCATCCGGCCGCGCCGGGTGGCCGACGCGCCGGCCAGCGGTGCGAGCGCGCTGAAGACGGCGATGTTGCACGCGGTGAAGGTGCCCGCGATACCCGTGGCGAGCGCGAAGGCGACCCCGGCGAGGGCCCCACCGATGGGAGCGCCCTTGGCCGTGTGCCCCAGCAGCGTGTCCGCGATGTTGTCGCCGATGGTCTTGTCGACGAACTGCGCCGACCACACGACGGTCAGCGCGAACCCGAACAGGGCGCCGACCAGAAGCACCAGCGCCCGGTGGCGCGGCGCGTGGCCGTTGAAGAAGAACGACGCGCGGCGCGCGGGTATGAGTCCGAGATCGCGGACTGGGCCGACCGTGCTGGGCGCCTGGGCCGGTCTCTGGTCAACCTGCGTCATTCGGGAGGCCTTTCACCGAGGAGTGCTGTGGTGATCCACGCTAGGGCGGTTCCGGCGCGGCCACACCGGCTCGCACCGTACTCAGCACACCAGAAGAAGAGGCACGGGTGGGTGACGGGCCGGGCATTCGCCCGGCCCGTCACCGGAGAGCCGACTAGACGATCTCCATCTGCGCCATCATGCCGATGTCACTGTGCTCTTGGAGGTGGCAGTGGTACATGTAGCGCCCGCGGTAGCCGCTGAAGGTGGCCTGGACCCGGACGGTCTCGCCGGGCCGCACCAGCACCGTGTCTTTGAGGCCGTTCTCACCTGGCAGCGGCGGCTTGCCGTCGCGGTCCAGCACCCGGAAGGGCACGAGATGCATGTGGAAGGTGTGGTTGACGGGGCCGAAGGGGGTCTCCGCCGGATCCGCGTTTGTGATACGCCAGATCTCGGTGGTGCCCTCCTTGATCTGGGTGTCGATGCGGTTCGGGTCGAACGTCTTGTCGTTGATCGCGAACTCCTCGCCCGAGGGCGAGAACGAGAGCTTCATGTCTCGGACGTTCGTCGCCTCCGGGAGCGCCGGGAGGGCGCGCAACTGGGCCGGCACGGTGCTGGCGTCCTTGCTCTGGCGCGTCACGTCGAAGCGCAGGATCGGCTCGCTGGCGCCCGAGTAGACGTCGGTGAGGACCAGCTTGCTCCCCACGCTCTGCTGTGAGAAGTCCAACACGTGATCTCGACTCGCTCGCCGGGCACGACCATGACTTTGGTACGGGACAGTGGCGCGGGTAGCAGTCCTACGTCCGAGGCGATCTGCACCATCTCCTGCCCGCCCAGGTCCAGCTCGATGATCCGGTGCAGCGTTGCGTTCAGGATTCGGAAGCGGTACTTGCGCGCGTCGACCTGGAAGTAGGGCTGGATCCGGCCGTTGGCGTGCAGCATGGTGGGCATGGGACTGGGCTCGAAGATCATGGCGCCGTTCTCGTCGAAGCGGCCGTCACGGATCATGATCGGTACGTCGTACGCGCCATTGGGGAGACCGAGCTCCCTCTCGTCCGGCCCCTCGATCAGGTAGAACCCGGCCAGACCGCGGTACACGTGCTCGGCTTCCTTGGAACAGGTGTGGTCGTGGTACCAGAGCGTCGAACCCAGCTGCCGGTTCGGGTACTCGAAGAGACGGGACTTGCCGGGATCGATCAGGTCCATCGGGTAGCCGTCGCTGCCCGGCGGAACATGCCCTCCGTGCAGGTGCACCGTTGCTGCTCGGTCGAGCTGGTTGATGTATTTGACCTTGACCGTACGGCCGGCCTTGGCGCGGATGGTGGGGCCGATGAATTGGCCGCCGAACGTCAGTACGGAGGCAGGGTGCCCGGGGAAGATCTCGGTCTTCGCGGGCTTCATCGGGAGCTCGTAGACATCGGCGTCGCCGCGCGTGGACACCGGCCTGAGTACTGGGGGTATGGGGAGCCGCATGGAGAACGGCGTGACGGCCGGCGGCGGACCGGTACCCGCGGTCGGCTCTGGTAGCGCACCCGCCGCATGGCCGTGATGGGCGGAGTGTCCCTGTCCGGACGGCGGGACCGCGTCACTCGCCTCGGCCCGTGTCAGAGCCCGCGTCTGCCACAGCAGCGCACTACCGGTCGCAATACCGCCCACTGCCAGCAGGCGTCGTCTGTTCAGCATGTGTTCCCCTCCGTCGGCATGAGCCGGTGGCCCAGGATCGTCCGTCGCCCGGGGAACGCGTGTTCAGGAAGGGGAAGGGAATGAGGGCCGTCACCGATCCTGCAGCCGGCCCCGGCCGAGGAGATCTCCAAATGCCGATCTTGACATCGAACACTCCTGCACGGTTTCTTCGTTCGTGCGGACTTGAGGTGGTCAACCGCCCGCCGGGAGCAGACAACCCTGTGTCGCGAGGAACCTGCCCGTCGGCACGTACTGGTGTGGCTCCGTGCGGCGGCAGGGCGCCGAGTGCCTCCCCATAACGGCGGAACATGCACATGACCGCTGCTGATCAGCACCGTGTCGTGGATCGCAGTGTCGTCCACACCCGCGGCCCGGGCGTCGGCGACGTCCTGCGTCGTCACGGTCAGGGGGTCGGCATGGACCTTGCGCGCGATCGGCAACAGTGCGCGCATCCGGTCACCAACGCGCGCGCCGACGCCGGTGCCGGGACGCCCGCCCGCACGGAGCGGAGCCTGGCCGAGGTACGCCACGTAGGCGGCTATCAGCTCCCGCTCGTCCTCACCGAGCGCGGAGTCGCCCCGCAGCAGTCGCTCGGTGAGCTCGCTCAGGCCCAGCCCGGACGACGGCCTGGCTGCCAGCAGGGCACACAGCCCCGGAACCGGTTCGGCGAGGTCGGCATGCGGCATGGCCAGCCGGCCCGCGATCAGCCGGGCAAGCCCCGAAGATGAAGTCGTGCCGTCGATGTACAAGTTGTCTCCCGTGCCGTCGTGGCCGCGCCGATCACTCGTACCGGCGAGGCCGGATTCCTACCAGGGTCCGTACGCGAGGTAACGCGTGTACCCCTCGGACTCGGCCCTGGCCACGTCCGCGTCCCTCGCCTGCGGACCGGGTGACGAGTCTGTCGCGACGTCGGTCTGCCACGCGGCACCGCCCACGTCCGGCAGCGACATGTCGAAGCTCCGCCAGAGCCATGCCCACGCGGCGGCGGTGCGAAAGCGCCCGCCGTCGGTGTCGGTCGCCACCCCCACCCCAGCCGCGATGCCCGATCCATCCGTCACCGAGCTCACCGGACCGCCTTCACTGCAGGCCGCCGCGAGGCACCCCATGCGAAACGCACCCCGGTCAGCTCCTGTGAAAGCTGCCACAGCCGGATCTGCTCGACCTCGTCGCGCGCGGACCGACTGGAGCGCGCGGGCACTGCCCCGCCACTACATTCCGCCAGCCCCACCGGGCCGAGGTAGGAGCCACCGTCGACGAGCGGATCCGTGGCGGCCCGCAGTGAGGGAAGCGCCGCTCCGGCCGGGTCCTGCGCCAGCCACCGCAGGGCGGCCAAGCTCACTGGCCTCAGCCAGGGCGGCGCGCCGCGGTGCCACAGACCGGTGGGGGACAGGCCGGGGTGCGCGGCCACCGAGACGGTCTCTGCCCCGGAATCGGCCAGCCGACGCTGCAACTCCTGGGCGAACATCAGATTCGCGAGCTTGGAGCGGCCGTACGCCACGACCGATCGATGTCCCGCCGTCGCGTGTGACTCCTCCGGTCGCGCCCCGCGCAGCGCCAGCCGGTGCGCCAGGCTCGACACGGTCACCACACGCGAGCCGGGGACCTCGCGCATGAGACCCAACAGCAGGCCGGTCAGGGCAAAGTGCCCGAGGTGGTTGACGCCGAGATGCGCTTCGAAGCCGTCCCGCGTATGCGCGTACGGAGGGAACATCACGCCTGCGTTGTTCACGAGTAGGTCCAGCCGGTCAACGCGGCTGTGTACCTGCGCGGCCGTCTCCCGTACGGAGGCCAGCGATGCCAGATCGAGCCGGACCACTTCCGCGAGGCCGCCGATGCGGGCCGCGGCCGCGATCCCGCGCTCGATGTCGCGGCAGGCGAGGACGACCCGCGCTCCGCGGGCCGCGAGCACCCGGGCCGTTTCCAGGCCGAGACCGCCGGAAGCGCCGGTGATCAGCACGGTCCTGCCGCGTTGATCGGGTACATCTGCCGTGGACCACACCACGTCACACCCTCCTTGGTCGGACGGACGACGGGCGTCAGGCGGCGGCGCCGTACCCGTGGTTGACGATCAGGTCGGCGGCGAAGTCGTAGAACGCCGGGTCCGAGGGCACCTCGGTGGCCAGGCCGTTCACATAGCGGTTGAACATCGCGAACGCGGCCGCGATCAGCACCGTGTCGTGGATCTCGGCGTCACCGGCCCCGGCGGCGCGGGCCGCCGCGATCGCCTCGTCGGAGACCGGGCGCGCCGCGGCCTGCACCTCGGCAGCCACCGCCAGCAGCGTCTTCAGCAGCGGGCTGACCGGCGCGGACGCCGGGTCGGCGAGGACCGCCGCGACCAGGTCCTTGCCGCCGTCCAGCTGGGCCGCCGCGAAGGCGCTGTGCGAAGCGGAGCAGAACCGGGTGCAGTTGAGCTCCGAGACGTACGCGGCGATCAGCTCCCGCTCACCGCGGGTCAGCGGCGACTCACCGCTGCGCAGCAGGGTCTCCGCCAGCTGAGAGAGCACCGCCCCCGTGTCCGGGCGCTGGGCCATCAGGCCGCTGATACCGGGAAGGTCGTTGTTGATCTCGATCTCGCGGCACGTGGACGTCCTTGGCTGTCGACGGGGCTGACGGTTGCGCACATCGTCCACACGCCCGCACGGACCGGCCAACTTCCAGATTGCGCTGTCGAATGCGCTCGGTCGGAGGCGAGTTCCGCATTCGAGAAGAAGCGCCGGGCCGCCCACTATTCCAAGAATGGGGGCGTGGCAAGAGACACCTCGCCCGACGGCGAGACTTCGGCAGCTGACCGAAGCGTCGCAGGCATCTCCGAGGGTGCTCAGGGCGCTCCGGGGCCCGCCAGTTCCCACCCGGGCAATTCGGCGGAGCGGGCCAGCGCCCGCCGGCACACGGCGCGGCAGCGGGCCACCGCGCTCGCCGCGTCCGGGGCGATCAGGAAGGCCACCCCCCGCGCTCCGGAGCGCGCGGGGTGCACCCGCAGGTGCTCCACGCCGTCGTCGCTCCCGCAGGCCTCCCACAGCGCACGCAGCAACGCGTCCGCGGGCACGTCCGGAGCGCCGCGCGGCTTGGTGAGGGTGAAGGAGACGAGGTGCACACACCGACTATGCCGTAGCCGGGCCGCCGGACCCCAGGGCGCGGCGCCGTCACATCCGTGCCACGGCACGGATGTGACCCCGGCGGCTTTCCGGAGCACGACCACTTCGCACGACACTTCGGGGGAACACTGATGCTGCGCGTACTGGGACTGGACGCCGGGACGGAGTCCGTCTACCGGCTCATGCTGGAACACCCCTCCTGGGGCGTGGACGCCCTCGCCGAGGCGCTGGGCGCGGCCAGAGCGGACGTCCTGACCGCCCTGGACCGGCTCGCGGACCTCGCACTGCTGCGCGCGGCGGCAGACACCGAGCCCGACGCCGGCTCCGACGACGACGACGCCGGCTCCGACGGCACCCGCGGCCCCACCACCTTGCGCCCGGTCCCGCCCCAGACCGGCCTCGCGGCGCTCCTCGCCCGGCGCGAGGAGGAACTGCGCCGCACCCAGCTCGAAGTGGACGCCACCCGCGCGGCGGTCGCCGACCTGCTCGCCGACTACACCGCGCAGGGCAGGGAGAGCGCCACCGGCGCGGTGGAACGCTTCACCGGACCCGACGCGGTCCGCCGCTGCCTGGAGCACCTCACCCTGCACGCCGCCGCCGACCTACGCGTCTTCGCCCCGACCGGCACCGGCGAGAACGCCGCGTGGGAGCTCGACGTCCCCCTGTACGAGGACCGGATCGCCCAAGGCGTCCGCGTCCGGGTGCTCCACCTCGACAGCACGGCCGGCTCCCCCGAACGCCGCCGCGCGATGCGCAGGCTGGCGCAGGCGGGAGCCGAGATCCGCACCGTGCCCTCGCTGCCCCTGCACATGAGCATCGCCGACGGGGAGAGCGCCCTCCTGTCGACGTCCGCGCACACCACCCGGCAGGGCGCGGTCCTCATCCGGGAGCCCAGTGCCCTGGTCGGCCTGCACGCCCCGTTCTCCGACCTCTGGGACGAGGGCACGTCGCCCGCCGCGGCGGCGAACGAGGCCGGGGAAGCCGCGGACTACTCGGCCCAGGAGCGCGCCCTGCTGCGCTTCCTGGCCGACGGCCTCACCGACGAGGCGGTCGCCCGCAAGCTCGGCATCTCCCCGCGCAGCCGAACGCCGCACGATCTCCGGCCTGTCGGAGCGCTTCGGCGCGCACAGCCGCTTCCAGCTCGGACTCCAGGCCGCCCAGCGCGGTCTGCTGTGACCGCCCCGCGTGACACGAAAATGCCAGGGGAATTCCATGCCAGCAGAAAGGCATGACAACCGGCTGACAGGCATGCCAAGATCGATTTCAGAACGAACCGGAAAGCAGCGAAAGCTGCTCGAAGGTCTTGCTGAAGCCCCCCTTCGGTAACACCGCTGAATTTCTCTCAGCGCACCTCTCACGCAAAGGAATGGTCATCATGGAGAACGAGAAGAACCTGGTCATGGAGACCGTCCTCGAAGACTCGACAACTTCGACTTCGAGGCCGAGTTCGGCCCGCGCCAGGACGTCGGCCACCCGTGAGGCCAGCTTCGTCACGCGGCCGGTCGTCCGAAAAGACACCGGCCGCGTAGGCCTATTTACCCTGAATTTCCCGGATCGGTGACCTTGATGAGCAGTCAGACCAGTCGGACGACGACCATCGACATACAGAAGTGGAAGGCGTTCGCGGCCGCGCAGGCCCCGGACTTCACCGGCACGTCCTTCCTGTCCGCGCTCGTCACCGACCCCGGCCACGTCAGCCGGCTGATCGACGACAGCCTGCGCACCGCCACCCACAGCGCCCCCGGCGACCTGCGGCTGCGCGCTTTCCGGCCCGGCGCCTTCGACTACATGCTCACCAAGCGGTTCATCGACTCACCCCTCGCCCCGGACGAGAGCGCCGTCGCCTGGCGCGCCCGCACCGCCGACAGCCGCGAGGCGTGCCTGGCCGTCAACGACATCTCCTCCTGGAGCCTGCCGCTCGCCGAATGGGTCGCCGCCCTCGTACGGGAAATCGTCTCCGAGGGAATCCACGAACTCCCCTCCGGCACCGATGTGTACACGTTCGTCGCCGACTCCGGCTGGACACCGTTCGGAATCCACAAGGACTCGGAACCCTCGCTCATCTTCCACCTCGGCCCCGCGCCCAAGGAAGTATGGGTCTGGCAGGAGAACCCCTTCGACGCCTCCGGGATCACCCCGAGCCCGTCCTTCGGGCACATCACCTTCGACATCGAGCCGCACCTCGCGTCAGCCGAGCACCACCTGCTCCAGCCGGGCGATTTCCTGTGCATACCGAAGGACACGTACCACGTGTTCCGCAACCTCGGCCCCTCCGCTTTCCTCGGCCTCACCCTCTACCCGGTGAAGAGCCGCCCCCTCATCACCGAGGCACTGTGGCGCTCGGCCCCCGCGGGCAACGGACCCGCCCCCGCCGCCTACCCCACCGGCCAGGAGATCGCCGACCGCGCCCACGCCCTCTTCGAGCAGCCGGCCGGCTGCGACGCCCCGCTCGCCGACCGCGTCCGCGACGAACTCACCCTCGGCCAGCTCAGGCTGCGCACCACCGGCTACCTGAGCCGCCCGCACTCAGCGGCCCTGCCCGGCGACGACCCCGCCGACGGAGCCCCGCTGCGCTGGGCCCACCCCGGCGTCGTCGCCGCGACCCGCACCGGCTCCGGCCCGGCCCTCCTCGTACGCGGCCGCTCCCTGCCCGTCCCCGAGGGCCTCGACTTCACCGCCGTCGAGCGGGCCACCCACTCCGAGAGGCCGTTCACCCTCGCCGAACTCGGCGAAGCGCTCCCGGACGGCCTCGACGACGCCTCCCGCACCACGCTCGCCCGCAAGCTCCACGCCCTGGGGGCGGTGACGGCGCCATGACCGGCTTCGACGCCTACGCCTACGCGCAGCGCCTGCTGACCGCCCTCGGCGAGCCAGGCACCCTCCCCCCGGCCTCCGGGGTGCGCCTGTACGAGGCGCCCGCAGGGCCGGCGAACTCACCGGCCGGCCAGGCGGACGCCCCCGCCGAGACCCTGCTGGCCGGAGTCTGGTCCGCGCTCGCCCGCCCCGGGGCCCTCGCCACCAACTTCCGCCTCGTCGAGTCGGGCCGCCAGGTCGACCGCAGCCGCTGGATGCGCTCGCGCGTCGGCGACGGCGAGGTCCTGCACACCGCGCTCGTCCCCGCGTACCTGCACAGCGCCATCGAGCGCGGCGCCACCCTCGTCATCAGCCACCTCGAAGCCCTCGACGAGCACGTGATGCTCCTGTGCGAGGCCATCGAGTACCAGCTGCACGCCCGCGCCTGGGTCAACTGCTACATCACCGCGGGCGACACCTCCGCCTTCGACGTCCACTCGGACGACCACGACGCGCTGATCCTGCAACTGCTGGGCCGCAAGCACTGGCAGGTCGATTCCCGCGTCGGCGCCCGCTCCCGCGACCCGGCCCCCGGCAGCCTGGACCACGTCCTGGAGCCCGGCACCTGCCTCTCCGTACCCCGCGACACCGCCCACCGCGTGTCCGGCACCGGCTGAGCTCACGGTCCACCTCACCATCGGCTACGAGCCCTTCGCCGACCTGCGCGAAGAGGCCCTCGCCGCCCAGGAACTCCTCGGCACCAGCGCCCCCGCCCCCGACCGCGAGTGGCTCGCCACCCGACTGGCCATGCGGCCCGACCGCCGCGCCGGCGCCTCCCTGCGCAGCGCCCTGACCGGCGAGGTCGGCGACTCCACCCGGATCCGCTGGGCGAGCCGCTTCCCGCCGAAGGTCCGTACCGCGGACGACCACCTCGTCGTCATCACCATGGGCCGCCGCTTCCGCCTCGACGGGCGCCCGGCCGCCACCGTCTCCCTCCTCCCGGGCGGCGGCGCCCTCAGCTGGCCCGACCTCGTCGCCCAGAGCGACCTGCCCGCCCCGGACCTGCACGCCCCGGTCCGCTTCGGCGCGCGCAACGACTTCCTCATCTGCGAAGGGTGACCGTGACCAGCACCATGCGGCTCAAGGACAAGACCGAGATCCTGCGGGAACGGCGCTTCGCGACGTTCTTCGCGGGCAACGTGGTCTCCAAGATCGGCGACGCGGCGGTCCCCGTCGCCTTCGCCCCTGGCCGCCTACCAGGTGTCCGGCTCCGCCTCGGGCATCACCTGGGTCCTGCTCTCCCTGTGGGGCGCCCGGTTCCTCATGGTCGCCTCCGGCGGCCGCGTCGCCGACCGGTACGACCGCATCAAGGTCATGATCGGCGCGGACGTCCTGCGCATCGTCGCCCAGGGCGCCCTGGCCCTGCTGTTCGCCGGACTGCTGCCCGTACAGAGCTGGCACCTGTGCCTGTCCGCGGCCCTCTACGGCGTCGGCACCGCCCTGTACAACCCGGCCCAGATCGGCCTGACACCCGAACTCGTCCCCGAGGAGCGGCTGCAGGACGCCAACGGCCTCCTGTCCCTCGTCGCCGACGTCGCCTTCCTCCTCGGGCCCGTCCTGGCCGGCGTACTGATGAGCACCGTCGGCTTCAGCTGGGTCCTGTGGATCGACGTCGCCTCCTTCGCCGTCAACCTCGCCCTGTTGCTGCGCTCCGCCCGCATCCACACCCCCCCGGCCTCGCCGACCCGGGCCGCCGCCCCCCAGGACCCGGAGGACGCCGGGGACGAGGACGCCAGGTCCCGGGACACCCGCTTCCGCGCCGGCTTCGCGATCATGGCCCAGTACCCCTGGTTCGGCGTCGGCATGGCCCTGTGGTTCGTCGTCTCCCTCGGCATCGGGCTGACCGCCGTCGCCGGCCCCGTCATCGCCGTCGAATCCCTCGGCGGCCCCGGCGCCTGGTCCGTCCTCGCGACCTGCCTCGCCGTCGGCTCCCTGCTCGGATCCGTCACCGTGATCTCGGCGGCGAAACAGCACCCCTGGAAGGCCGCCGCGGTCGTCGTCGCCCTCGGCGCCGTCCTGCAGTTCACCGCCCTGACCATGCGCGACCACCTGTCGACGGCCGTCATCGGGATCTCGTTCGCGGTGTCCGCGCTGACCACCGCCGCTTGCGGCATCGTCTGGGACACCGCCTACCAGAGCGAGATCCCCGAGCGCTACCTCTCGCGCCTCGGCTCCATCGACAACTTCGTCAACGCCATCGGCGTCCCCATCGGCATGCTGCTCGGAGCCCTCTTCACCGCCCACTACGACGTGGTCTTCCTCGGGCTCTCCCTCCTCCTCGTGCTCCTCGGCATCCCCGCCGCCCGCCTCGCCGGCCGCGGCAGGAAGGCGACCGCATGAACCTCGACACCGTCCTCGACGCGCCCGCCAGCGGCCCCCGCGCCCACGTCCACTCCCGCGGCGACCGATTCGTCGTCATCGACGACCTGCTGCCCCCGGCGGACTTCGAGGAGACCACCGCCGCCTTCGCCGCCCTGCGCCCCAAGCCGGTCCTCTCCACCATCGACCCCGTCCACGACGGCTTCGCCTACCGCGGCGGCGAGGACAAACAACCCCTCACCGCCGCCCCCGACGCCCCGCGCTGCCAGCGCGCCGTCAAGGAACAGATCACCGCGCACCTGGACGTCCTCGGCGCCCGAACCGGCGACGACGGCCTCGCCCCTCACCCTCAGCGCCTGGACCTACCCCGCCGGCTCCCGGCTGAACTGGCACAACGACGCCGGCGCCGGCCGCATCGGCGCCTACGTCTACTTCGCCCACCAGACCTGGGACGCGAGCTGGGGCGGCGGCCTCGCCCTCATCGACGAGGAGTCCCGCGACGAGGCCGCCCACGGCGCCGCCCTCCTCCACACCCCGGTCCACCCCACGCTGATCCTGCCCCGCCCCAACCGCCTCGTCGTCTTCCGCGCCCGCACCATGCACTCCGTCCAACGCGTCGACCCCGCCGCGGGCGACCGGCCGCGCCGCACCTGGACCGGCTTCATCACCGAGGGAAACACCCATGACTGACACGCTCACCCCCCAGGCCGGCCTCGAACGCCTCGGTTGGAGCTCCCACGGACGAAGCCGACCGGAACGGGCACGGCGCCCCCGCCCGCGTGATCGTCAACCATGGCTCGATCTGCGAGGTCATGCTCGCCGGCGCCGACGGCCGCCTCGTCCACCACTCCGCGACCACCGCGCCCCACCTGCCCGCCACCCCCGTCGCCGGCGACTGGGTCGAACTCGGCGCCGACGGCCGCGTCCACGCCGTCGCCCCCCGCCGCGCCGTTCTCACCCGGGCCGGCGCCGCCGGCAGCGGACCCCAGGTGATGGCCGCCAACATCGACACCGTCCTGATGGTCGTCCCGCTCGACTCCGGCCTCAACGCCAGAATGGTCGAACGGCTCTCCGTCATGGGCTGGGAGAGCGGCGCCCAGCCCGTCCTCGTCCTCTCCAAAGCCGACCGCACCCACGACGAAGGCGCAGACGACACCGCCGCCGCCGAACTCCTCAGCCCCGGCGTCCCCGTCCTCCCCGTCAGCGTCCTGACCGGCCAGGGCCTGGACACCCTGCGCACCTGGCTCGGCCCCGGCACCACCACCGTGATGCTCGGCCCCTCCGGCGCCGGCAAGACCTCACTCCTCAACGCCCTCGAAGGCACCGACGAGGCGGTCACCGCCGTCGGCCGCGCCGGCGGCCGCCACACCACCACGACCCGCCGCCTGCACCTCCTCGCCTCCGGCGGAGTCCTCCTCGACATCCCCGGCATCCGCTCCCTGGAAGTGGCCGCGAGCCGCGGCGCCGTGGACGACGTCTTCGCCGACCTCGCCGCCTTCGCCCAGCTGTGCCAGTACGGCGACTGCGGCCACGACGGCGACGGCGGCTGCCGCCGTCGAAGAAGCCGTCCACACCGGCGACCTCCCCCACGCCCGCCTCGTCAACTGGCGCAAACTCCAAGGCGAGATCGCCTACCGCGAGCGCCGCGAGGACCCCACCGCCATGGCCGACATCCGCCGCCAGTGGAAAGCCGTCAGCAAGCAGGCCCGCCGCCCCCGTCGCGGCTGAACGCAACACCGCACGAAAGGAGTTGGCCGCACCACTCCACCCCACCAACGATGGCACCGAATACCACCTCCACCCAGCGAAGGAACAACCCGGTGCCGCACATCACGATTGCCGGCGACCTGCCCGGCATCAGAGGCCTGATGACCGACCACCCCGAGTCGGCCGCCCCGCTGAACGCCATCGCCGACGCGCTGCTGCGCGGCCCCTCCCCGCTGCCGCGCGGCGAACGCGAGCTGATCGCTACGTACGTCCCCGAGCTCAATCGCACCCGCTTCTGCTCCGACACCCACGGCGCGGCCGCCGCCGCCCAGCTCGACGGCGGGCCCGACCTCGTCAAGGCCGTCCAGCAGGACGCCGACACGGCGCCCCTGTCCCCGCTGCTGCGCGCGCGCTCCTGCGCATCGCGGCCGAGGTCCAGGCCGCGGCGCGCCCCGTCGCCGACGAGACCATCGCGGCGGCCCGCGCCGAAGGTGCCACCGACGACCACATCCACGACACCGTGCTCATCGCCGCGGCGTTCTGCATGTACAACCGCTACGTCAGCGGCCTCGCCACCAGCCTGCCCACCGAGCCCGGCTACTACGAGGAAGCGGGCCGCCGCATCACCACCCACGGCTACGCCCGCGCGGTCTGAGAGGCACCCCGACCATGTCCTCCACGTCCCCCAAGACCCGCACCCCCCGCCAGGCCCACCGCCGCGCGGTCACCGCCACCGTCGTCGGCAACTTCGTCGAGTCCTTCGACTGGCTGGGCTACGGACTCTTCGCCCAGCACCCCTGGCCGCCCGCTTCTTCCCCTCCAGCAACCCGGTCACCTCCCTGATCGGCGCGCTCACCGTCCTCGGCATCGGCGTCCTGGTGCGCCCCCTCGGCGGCATCCTCCTCGGACGCCTCGCCGACCGGCGCGGCCGCCGCCCCGCACTGATGATCGCCATCGCCCTGATGACCGCCGGATCGTTCCTCATCGGCGTCACCCCGACCTACGACCAGATCGGCATCCTCGCCCCGCTGATCCCGCTCCTTCGCCCGCCCCGGCCCAGGGCATCTCCTCCGGCGGCGAATGGCCCGCGGCAGCCGTCCTACCTCATGGAAATCGCCCCGAAAAAGCGCAAGTCCCTCTACGGCAGCCTCTTCTCCGTCACCACCTGCGCCGGCGCGTTCACCGCCTCCCTCCTCGGCGGCTCCCTGACCGGCGCCCTCGGCGCCGACGCCATGGCCTCCTGGGGCTGGCGCATCCCGTTCCTCGTCGGCGGCCTCTTCGGCGTCATCCTCCCCGTCCTGCGCCGCCAGCTCGCCGAGACCGAGGTCTTCCAGCGCGAGGCCAGCACCCGCGCCTCCCGCGGCTCGCTGCGCGAGGTCCTCGTCACCTACCGGCGCCAGGTACTGCTGTCCGTCCTGTTCATCTCCGGCATGGCCACCGTCGGCGGTACGTGGACCTCCGTCATCCCCGCCACGGGCCAGCGCATCGCCGCCCCGGGCCTGATGTTCTGGGTGGTTGTCTGCGCCACCTCCATCCTCATGGTGGTCAACGTCCCCATCGGCCTCCTCGCCGACAAGGTCGGCCCCCGGCGCTTCCTGCTCGGCGCGAGCGTCCTCTTCGCGATCACCGGCTCGTACACGTTCCTCACCATCGAGGGCACCTTCACGAGCCTGCTGCTCACCTACCTCAGCGGAACCGTGTACCTCGTGTGCGCGACGACCACGCTCCCCGGCATCCTCTCGGAACTCTTCCCGGCGGAACACGGCGCCCTCGGGCCTCGGCCTCCCCAACGCGGTCACCTCGGCCGTACTCGGCGGCATCGCCCCGCCGCTGGCCACCTACCTCGGCGACCACGGCGCCTCCGGCTGTTTCGTCGGCGGCGTGATGGTCTCGGTCCTCCTCACCCTCCCGGCGGTCCTCCTGGCCCTGCGCACCCCACCGCTCCCGGCCCCGGCCCTGAACCAGAACTCCCTGACCCTCACGAAGTAACGAAAGAAGCCCCGCCCGAAACCAGGGCGGGGCTCTTCTCACTCTCATCTCAGGCAGGCCGGCTGCTCTTCCCGTCCAGCCACAGGGTGTCCGACTCGTCCCGGTGCGACCCGGTCGTTCCGACGTGCTTCGAGTCGATCTTCGCCCCGTTCTTGAACACGTGCACCAGCGCCATCCCGTGCCCGCGCCCCAGACCGTAGTCCTGCTTGAGCCACTCCAGAACCGGCCCCGCCTTCGTCGCGGGCCCGTCGAACCCCCGCTCCTTCGCCAGCGCGATGAACTCCCGCGGCGTCAGACCGGTCTTGCTCTCGATGGTGTCCAGATAAGCCTGAAAAGACATGTGCTCTCTCCCGCTCCGTGATGGCTCGTCATCGGCTCACCCGTGCTGGAGCACAGTCCGCACCCCGGGCCCTGCCGCAACCACCCTGCCCCACCGCGCCCCCTTCCGCATCTTCCCAAATTGCTCTCCCGCCCCGAACCCCAACCGGCCCGACCGGCCTCGCGGCACCTCGAACAGCCAGGGCGTTGGTCGTGCAGACGATCCGGCGGATCTCGGCGTCGAACTGCAGGAACGGGACGAACTCAGCCCAGGCGTTCTCCCACAACCGGACGATCGCCGGGTATGTGCTCTCAGGCCGTGTCCGGTGGGTCAGGTGACGGGCGCGTTCCCGGATCGTTCTGTCCCCGGGGCGGGGAGGCGATCTGACAGACCTGGAGTGGGCTCGGCTGGAGCCGCACTTACCGAAGAACACAGGGCGGGGCGGGCGGTGGAAGAGTCATCGCGTGATCATCGACGGCATCTTCTTCCGGCAACGGACGGGCATCCCCTGGCGGGGATTTGCCTGAGCGTTTTGGGAGCTGGAAGACCGTGCATGACAGACACCGCCGCTGGTCAGCGGACGGCACGTGGGACGGGATACTTCAGGCCGTCTTGACCGAGGCTGATGCCGATGGCCGCGTCGACTGGTCCATGGTGGGCGTGGATTCGACGGTGTGCCGTGCACATCAACACGCGGCGGGCGCCCGCAAGGGGCCTCCACGGATTCCGGGCAGACGGGCCCGGCCTGCCCATCATCGGGGCGACGAGGGGCTGGGCCGTTCCCGAGGAGGGCTGACCACGAAGATCCACTTGGCAGGCGAAGGCGGTCGGCGGCCGCTGGCCATTTTGGTCACACCCGGTCAGGCTGGCGACGGGCCCCAGTTGATCCCTGTACTGGAGCGCATTCGCGTACCGCGTCCGGCCGGCGGCCATCCTCGCACTCGACCCGACCACCTGAGCGGGGACAAGGCGTACAGCTCCCGCCGCAACCGCCGTTACCTGCGTCGCCGACAGATCAAGCACACCATTCCCGAGCGCCGCGATCAGCGAGACCATCGACAGAAGCGTGGCAGCAGGGGAGGGAGACCTGCCGGCTTCGACCGGGTCAAGTACGTCCGCAGGAACGAGGTAGAACGAACGATTAATGGCCTCAAGGGATCACGCGCCGTGGCGACACGCTTCGACAAGCGCGTCTATGTCTTCCATGGCACGGTCACTGCCGCAACGATTCGGCTCTGGCTTCGTTGACGAGGCTCAGTCGAGAAGGCGCATCACATGCCCTGAGCCAGCAGCCCGTCCGCGGTGCCGAAAAGCAAAGGACTGTCCTTCCTCCAAGGCGGCAGGCCGTTCAAGCGTGATCGTCACGTCGCCCCGGTGGAGCGGATTCAAGACATCCAATTCCCCGGTAAGCGTCACGTCTCCCGCTACAGCGGCAGTGCCGAAGTGGAAGTGGAGTCGCTCACCAGTGCGCACTTCAGTACCACCGTGTTCCTCGGACAAGAGCGTGATGTCCGCGGCAAAACGGGCGTGTCCGCTGATTGAGCCAGGTGCCGCCAGCACCTGCCCCCGCTCCACCGCGCCGACTGCCGCCCCACGAATCAACAGGCCCACGTTCATGCCTGCACTCGCCTCGTCGACATACCGCCGAGAAGCTTCGATCTCTTCGACGGCGACGAGCGCGGTCCTACCGAAACCGACGATCTCCACCGCATCACCCTTACGAACCCGCCCGCGCTCGATCAGGCCGGCCAGCATGACCACCCTGCCCTGGTTCTGCCAGAAGAGATCTCCGATATGCATCAGGAACGGCCTGCCCGGTGCTTCCATCTGGGCTCCCTTCCCAACGACCAGCGATCAACGAACTGCCGAGGTTAACAGCGATCACTGCCCACCCTGTGCCCGATCGGTGCTGCGTCCCATCGGACAGGCCCTAGGCCTACCGAGCAGCGGCTCGACCACGAGCAACCGCGGATTTTTTCAGCGCGCTCGTCCCCGGCGAACGTGGTCTCTACGATTTGTCCATGACCTCTGAGTTGAACGTCGCGTTCAGGTCGTTGGACGGCACCGCGCTAAAGGGGACGGTGACGGTGCCGGAACGGATGACGGCTGGTGTGGCCGTCCTCGTGCACGGTGCCGGGGTGACTCGGCAGGAGGGCGGGTTCTTCACCCGGCTCGCCGCTGGGCTCGCCCGTGAGGGTGTGCGGTGCCTCCGGTTCGACCTGCGCGCGCACGGCGCGAGCGGTGGCCGGGCCGAGGAGGTGACGATCGCGGGAGTCGCCAACGACATCCGGGCCGCGAGTGATCATCTGCGTGCCGAGGCAGGTGTGGACCGGCCGGTGCATGTGATCGCAGCCTCGTTCTCCGGAGGGGCCGCAGCGCTCCACGCGGCCTACCGGCCACAGGACGTCGGCCGTCTGGTGCTGCTCAATCCGCGTCTGGACTATCGGGATCGGTACGTCACCAGCCGCCCGTACTTCGACGCCGACTACATCACTGCGTCCGCTGCCCGGGACCTGGACGAGCGTGGTTACACGGAGAAGTCCCCGTGGGAGCTGGGCCGGGCTCTTCACAACGAGGTGTTCTACCTCGACCCGGATGTCTATCTGCGCCAGGTGCGGGCGCCGGCCCTGCTCGTACACGGGACGAGGGACACGTTCGTGCCGGTGGAGTCCTCCCGCCGCTACCTCCCGGTGTTCGGGGGACCGGCCGAGCTGATGGAGCTGGACGGGGCGCAGCACGGGTTCGCTGTGCATGAGGATCCCCTGTATGCGGATCCGCAGACTCAGGTGTGGCAGGCCGCCGTGATCGAGAGGGTCTGCGGTTTCCTCGTCGGTTAGACCGGCAGGGCGGTGAGGGCCCGGCGGAGTTCGCGGACGGCGGGCCGTCGTGCGTATGGGCGGAGCTCACCGGCGGTGCGGCGTAGTTCGCCGAGTGCCTGGCCGAAGCCGGGGACCGCGGCGAGCTGGAGTGCGGACAGTCCCGTGGCGGCGGCGTCATCGGGCTGTCCGGCGGCGGCCAGGGCCCCGGCGAGATGGGCGGTGAAGAAGGCCCGGTCGCGGGTGGCGAACGCACCTTGCTCCGCCAGGTGCTGGCGGAGCAGGGTGACCGCTTGCTGGGGCTGTCCGGCTTCGCGGTGGCAGATCGCGCTCTGGGCCATGAGCCGGTTCTCGCTGTATCCGGCGCACAGCGGTCCGGTGCAGGTCGCCGGCTCGGCGGGGTCCGCGGCGGCGAGGGCCTCGTGGGCCTGGCCGAGGGTGCGGGCGACGGACCGGGGCGGGGCGCCGGTGAGTGCGAGAGCACGTGCTTCTTGCTGGAGGGCTTCGGCGCGGGCGCGCGGTGGCAGTCTCCAGGAGCCTTGGGCGGCGGCGTGGGCGAGGTCGAGCATGCGGGCCGCATCTCCGCGATCGGTGGCCTGGGCTTTGCGGAGCAGGACGTACGCGTGCATCGGGCCGTCGCCCGTGATGCTGGCCCACTCGATGGCCCGGTCGTGGAAGTACAGGGTGACCTGGGGCGGGGCTCCGGCGTCGCGGTGGAGGAACGCGGTGAACTCGGCGGCGCGGGCGCCGACCATGAGTAGCTCGCGGCGGACGGACGAGCGGGTGCCCCGGGCGAGTTCGTCGATGACGGCGAGAAGGTCCAGCGCGGTGGGCAGTGCCTGGCGCGGTCCGGTGCGTCCATCGCTGCGCGCGGCTTCGTCCAGCGCGGAGCGCAGATGGCCGACCAGGGCGTGGTCGCTGTAGCGGCGGGCGTTGGCGAGGGCGGCGGTGAGCCGGCCTTGGCCGGTGGGGTTGAGGAGCGGCGCCGCGCCCACGACGAAGCCGCCGAGGAAGGAACGTCGGCGCATGGACTCCTCCTCCTGGTCGACGGAGTCCTTCCCCGCGGCGGGAGGAATGAAGCCGAGCTCGGCGAGAGGCACCCCGAACATCGACTCCAGGACGCGCCGGGTCATCTTCCGCTTGGGCCAGCCGGGGTCAGCCGACTCCCACCGGCGCACCTGGCGCACGGTGATGGTCGCGGGTTCGCCCAGCAGCGCCGAGTGGGTCTCGTAGGCGTCGGCTACATCGCTCTGGCTGTGCCAGCCCAGGCGCCGACGAGCATCGGCGAACTTGCTGTTTCCCGGTCGGGACATGGCTACCCCCGGTCGCGGACCTCGCGGAGAAGCGGCGGCCGTGAGATCGCGGCCGCTCGGAGTGAGAACTCTGACGTTACTCCCGTCAAATGTCCTGTGGTACGTCCTCGTTGCTTCCCGCGGGCGAACCTACGGTCCTCAGTACGGCCCATCCACTCCAGTGCGACAGCCACCCCAAGGACCACGCCATGAGTCGTCCCGCCTCCCCGCCGCATGTGCCGGGCACCATCAGCAGGATTCCCGGTCCCTGGGACCTGAACATGATCGCGATGCACGGCCCGATCACCGCCGCGGAGCAGCTGTTCGTCGCCGAGCACATGGTCACCGGGGGAGCCGGCCGTACGGCGGTCGAAGTCGGCTGCGGCACCGGACGCTTCGCGCACTGGCTCCACCACGCGCACGGCTACCACGTGACCGGACTCGACCTCCCACCCCACAACCTGCGCCTCGCCAGGCTCCGCGGGCAGGGGACCGGCCTGTCGTACGCGGCCCACGACGCCGAGACGGGCCCGCCCCCCCGGACTCCCCGTCGACGGAGTGGACCTTGTGATAGCCCGCATGACCACCCGCTACCTGCGCGACCCTCTACAGCTGCTGCGCCAGGTCCGCGACCGGTGGCTCCGCCCAGGAGGCTGCCTCTACCTCCAAGTGCTGGCGAAGCCGTTCCCCGACGAACTCCAGGGCTGGGTGGCGCCCGAGAACCTGCCTGCCTATGTGGACGGCTGGGCCAGCCGACAGCGCATGGACGAAGGCCCCCGCGCCCACCCTCGTGCTCCGCACGTCCCCCCGCTGAGCCAGCCACCAAGGACACAGCATGAGCCGCCCCGCCTCGAAGGACCCCCGACCTCTCCGATCGGCGGCCACCCGCCGCGCCATGGCCCACCGTCAGCTCCCTCGCTGGCTCCGCGAGGGCGCGGTGGCCGTCGAAGACGGCGGACGTCGAGGCGTCGTCCAGTTCATCGGCGAGTGGGAGGACCCCGCCACCCGCCGCATCAACCCGTGCGCGATCTTCCTGCGCCCCGAGGGCGGCGGAGTGGAGTGGATCGTCGCAGACCACGTCACCCTCACCCAGGGCTGAACACCCCCAGACCCCCCGCCCCGTTCCGGGGCGGGCGAGCGGACCCGCAGGCGACCAGCCCCAAGGCCCGCTCCACCACCGGTACGGGTGGTTGGCCGCCCGTACCGTCCGCAACCGCAACACATGAAGAAGGAGAAACCCGTGGAGCAGTCCAAGTCCGCAGCCGCCAGTTCCGCGACGCCGGCCGAGGCGATGGAAGAGATCGCCGAAGCCGTGGTAGTCGCGCAGGACGTCTTCGACGAGGAGTAGCCGCCCCTCGAACGCCCTGAGCCGGGCGTCCCTCCCCTGTCTGCCTCCCCACGGGGCCGGGGGAGGGGCGCCCGTCCTCACCTTTCACACCATTGCCGGCTGGAGGTCCCAAGGTGATTCACGTGTTCGTCGGGCCGACGCTCGCGAAGACCGAGCCGCAGCTCGCCGTCCCCGGTGTTCGGGTCTGTCCACCAGCCCGGCACGGCGACCTCTTCGACGGCGCCCTGCACGCTGGCGACACGGTGGTCCTCGTCGATGGCGTCTACCACCAGGCGCTGGCCCTGCGCCACAAGGAGATCCTGGCCGCCATGGGCCGGGGCATCTCCATGATCGGCGCGGCGAGCATCGGCGCGCTGCGGGCGGCCGAGCTCACGCCGTTCGGGATGCTCGGCGTCGGCACCATCTACACCTCCTACCTGCGCGGAGAGATCGACGGCGACGACGAGGTGGCGGTCGGCCAAGCCCCGGACGGGCAGTGGGACGCGCTGACCTGGCCCGTCGTCAACCTCCGGCACGTCCTGCACCTGGCTCAGGCCGCCCACGTACTCAAACAAGACAGGGCCGTCCACCTGCTGGATGCCCTGCGCGCGGTCTACTACCCACAGCGCACCGCGGCCGCGGTGTGGGCCGTGTGCCGCCGCCAAGGAGAGACGGACTTCGCCGCGTGGCTGGCCGGGCGCCTCGACCAGAACCGGCACTTCGGCGACCTCAAACGCGCCGACGCCCTTACCGCGCTGCGCACCGCGCTGACCGGATGGGCGCAGCCGGCCGAGAGCCGGCCTGCACCGGCCGTCTGGGAGACGACGTACTTCTGCCGCTGGTCCAACACCTTCGCCCGCACCACCGTCGACGGGCTGGAGTTGGCCACGGAAGACCGCCTCGTCTACCAGCAGATCTTCGACCCGTATTTCCGCGAGAGGTGGACGGCCTACCTTGAGCACCGCTCCCTGAACCCGGCCGACGGGCTGGTTCTGCCGCTCGACGTGCGCCTGGCCCAGCTCACGGGCGGGGACGTGCCCGCCCATCAGGTCTTCCACCCGCCGCTCGACCTGAGGGACAAAGCGAGCGTGGCCCTGCTGATGGAGGGCGAGACGGAACAGGACCGCCAGGCGGTCGCCCAGTATGCCGCCGCCCTCGCGCGGATACACCGCAGTCGGCCCGGCTTCTCCACCGACGCGGTGCGCGACGACCTCACCCGCCAGATCCTGCTGCGGGTGTGGCAGTGCCCGGAGGCGGACTTCGACGCGGAGGCGTCCGCGCGCGGGCTCGGCTGCGGGGCACGCGCCGTTGAGGCGGCCAAGCGGATCGTCCCGGGCTTCCTGGACGAGAGCAACGAGAGAGCGGAGTTCGGTCATGCGTGCTGACGACCTGGTGGTGCTGCCGGGAACGGTGCGCGCGCGGACCCCCGAGGAGACGTGGGCGGCGGTGGCCGGGCTTCTGCCCGAGTTCGGGATCACCCGCCTCGCCGACCTTACCGGCCTGGACTGCATCGGGCTACCGGTCTGGACGGCGATCCGGCCCGCCTCCCTGACCCTGAGCACCTCCCAGGGCAAGGGCGCCACCGGGCTGCTGGCGAAGCTGTCGGCGGTCATGGAGGCCATCGAGTTGTGGCACCTTGAGCAGCCCCTGCCCATCGCGGCACGCGGCCCGGCCGCCGAGGTCGCCCCCCACTGCCCCGTGGCCGCGCTTCCGATGACCGTCCCCTACCCCGAGCACACCCTGCGCCAGATGGTGTGGGAGTGGACCCAGGGCACGGGCCTGGTGAGCGGACACGACCAACTGCTCCCGGCCGACCTCGTCCGATGCCGGGCACGCAGGCCCGAGTGGAGCCCGGACCTGCTGCGCGCGACCAGCACGGGCCTGGCCTGCGGGAACACACCGGATGAGGCACTGCTGCATGCCCTGTACGAGGTGGTGGAGCGTGACGTGCTCTACCGGGAGGAGGCGGACGGCAGGAGCTGGCGCACCTTCATCGCGCCCGGGACGGTCGAGGACCCGCATGCTCGTGAGGTTCTCGACAAGCTCGCGGCCGCGGGCATGTCGCTGGAGATCGCGATGGTCGACGGCCCGTACGGGCTGCCGGTGTGCGTGGCGTATCTGTGGTCGGAGGACCTCCCCGTGGTCTTCGCAGGCGGCGGCTGCCACAGCGTTCCGGCGATCGCGCTGACCCGGGCGCTGACGGAAGCCGCGCAGTCCCGGCTGACCGCGATCTCCGGGACCCGCGACGACCTCACCAGCGCCCCCAGCAGCACGGGTACCCCGGCTTTCCGCCCCGCACAGACCTGCGGGCTCGTACCGTGGCCGGACGCGATCGGCCACTTCGCCCGAGCCGACGGCGGCTTCGCCGATCAGGCCGCCGACCTGGCCGTGGAGATTGCCCACGCCACCGGGCACGAACCGGTCGCCCTGGACCTCTCCCGCCCGTCCAGCCCGGTCCACGCCGTGAAGGTCGTATGCCCCGGCACCCGCTCCCGGATCAGGAGGTCGATGCCCCGATGAACACCACCGCTGCGGTGGCGTCCGGCAGGCGCTCCGCCCAGTACGACGCCTTCCACACCGCCCGCGCAAACACCGATCTCGTCGCCCGCCTCTATGCCACGGCGATGGGGGAGGACTACCCGGCCGAGACCGCGGCCTCCAGCTCCTGCGACTGGCCCCTGCTCGGGCTGATGACCGCACGCCTGCGGGTGCGGCCCGGCCAGCTCCTCGTGGACGCCGGCTGCGGGACCGGAGGCATCGGCCTGTGGCTGGCCCGCGCCCTCGCAATGCGCCTGGAAGGCTTCGACCTCTCCCCGGTCGCCGTCGCCCAGGCCACCGGCCGCCGCACCCACTTCCTCGGCTCCACCGGACACGCCGCCTTCCGCGTAGCCGAGCTGGAGCACACCAACCTGCCCGACCGCCACGCCCACGGCATCGTGTGCGTGGACGCCCTCGGCACCGCCACCGACCGGACCGCCGCGATGCGCGAACTCGGCCGCGTCCTCGCCCCGGGCGGCCGAATGCTCCTGACCCGCTCGACCAGGCGCGGCGCCGAACCCACCTGGCCCGAGCAGGCCCAAGCCGCCGGGCTCACGCTGGAGCACGTCGACGAGCGCCCCGCCGAGCCGGCCATGTGGGACCGCCTCTACAAGCTGTGGATCGCCCATGCCGACGACCTGCGGCGCGAACTCGGCGAAGTCCAGACCGAACGGATGCTCCGCGAGGCGCACCAGATGCTGCCCAAACTTCCCAGCCGCCGCGCCGTCCTGCTGACCCTACGGCGCCCCGCACACGATCCCGCCGCATCCGGCACGGCCGATACGATGACCGCGCCCCGCCTTCCCAGCGGCAGGCCCCCGTTCCACGAGGAGATCCCGCAGTGACCCAGCACCGTTCCCTCCGCGCAGCGGTGCTCTCCGCCGGGTCCTGGGGCACCGCCGTCGCCAAGATCATGGCCGACGCCGGTACCGACGTCGTCGCGCACGCCCGCCGCAGCGAGATCGCCGACGCGATCAATACGACACACCGCAACCCCGGCTACTTCCCGGACATCGAACTGCCCTTCACCGTGAAGGCCACCACCGACCCGGCCGTCGCCCTGGACGGCGCGGACTTCCTCGTCCTGTCCATCCCCGCCCAGTCCCTGCGGGCCAGCCTCGCCACGTGGGCACCGCACATCGGGCCTGACACGGTGATCGTGTCGCTGATGAAGGGCATCGAGGCCGGGAGCGGCCTGCGGGCGAGCCAGGTCATCACCGACGTGACCGGCGTCCCCGAGGAACGGGTCGCGGTCCTGTCGGGCCCGAACCTGGCAGCCGAGATCATGGCGGAGCAGCCCGCCGCCGCCACCATCGCCTGCCCCGACGAAACCGCCGCCCGCCGCTTCCAAACGGCCTGCCACACCCCGTACTTCCGGCCCTACACCAGCACCGACGTCATCGGCTGCGAGCTCGGCGGCGCGGTGAAGAACGTCATCGCCCTCGCGGTCGGCATCGCTTCGGGCATGGGGCTCGGCGACAACTCGACCTCGCTGCTCATCACCCGCGGGCTGGCCGAGGCAACCCGCCTGGCCACGGCGATGGGCGCCGAGCCGGCCACCCTCGCGGGCCTGGCCGGCGTGGGCGACCTGGTGGCCACCTGCTCTTCCCCGCTCTCGCGCAACCGCACCTTCGGCACCCATCTCGGCGGCGGCCTGAGCGTCGCGGAGGCGACGGCCGCTACCCGCCAGACCACCGAAGGCGTCAAGAGTGCGGAGGCGATCCTCGCCATGGCCCGCGCCCATGGTGTCGAGATGCCCATCACGGACGTCATGGCCGACCTGCTGAACGAGAAGATCACGCTCGACGAGGCCGCCGCCGCGCTGATGCAGCGCCCCGCCAAGCCCGAGCGCTGACCCCCGGCGCCCCGCCTGCGAGGCCGCCCACCGACACCTTCACCCTCCTGACCCGGAGGTCTCCCCATGCCCGCATCCGTGCTGTCCGCTGCCCAGATCGCCGTCACCGTCGCCCTCGTGGCGTGGATGATCTCCGGATTCACCCGCCTGCCCGGCCGCTGGCTGCGCTGGAAGATGTTCTGCCGGGGCAACTTCATCATCGTCACCCTCACCGGTACCAAGGACGGCTGCACCGAACCGGTCAGCGCCTACAGCTACCTGACCCCCGGCTCCTTCCTCCTCGGTCCGCCCCAGCTCGTGGCAATCGTCAATCATCTGGTCCGCAGTGGCCGGTACGACCGGATCGACGGGCACGGCCGGCTCCTGTCAGAGCGGGGCGAGCAGAGCCTGGAGGTGAGGGACAGCCGTGTCGTGGTTCTTTGACGCTCTCGCCTCCGGCTTCCAGCACCCCACCGACCCCGGACGCCTCCAGCAGTTCCGCATCGTCTTCGGCACCGTCCTCGGCCTGCGGTTCGTCCTCTCCATCGGCCAGGGCGGCTGGGACCGGCTCGTCCCCGGCTCCCTGAGCCTCCACCTGACCGAGCAGCGCTTCGGCCCCACCCGGACCCGCCTCCTCGCCAGCGCCTACCGGCCCATACTGATCATCCGCACAGCCGCCGCCCTCACCCTGGCCGCCGGTCTCGCACCCAGGGCCTCACTCCTGCTGGTCCTGGCCGGAGCCGCCATGGAAATGCTCTACCTCAAGAGCCCCAACTCGATCCACTACACCCTGCTGACCGGGGGCGGCCTCCTAGCCGCCGGAGACCTCGGCCACGGCCTGCACATCGGACACGCTCCGAGCACCGCCAACACCTGGGCGCAGTGCCTCCTCGTCCTGATCACGACCGACATCTACTGGAACTCCGCCTGGCAGAAGACGCGCTCGCGGCAGTTCCGCACCGGCCTCTACCTAGCCCAGTGGATCCACACCTACACCCAGGTCAAAGACCAGCTGCCCTACCGGCACGAGCACGCAATCCCCGGCTTCGTCCGCCGCCACCTGGGCAACCTCACCAACCGCGATATCCGTCTCTGGCGCCTGCTGGCAACCACCGTCATCGCAGCGGAAATCGCGCTACCCGCCGCGCTGCTCTTCCCGAGGACAATGCCGTACGCCGCCGCCGCGGGCATCGCGATGCATATCGCCTTCACCTGCCTCAAGCCTCGGCAGCTCGTCACTTTCTCCGGCCTCACCACCGGAACCTACTTCGCCTTCGCAGCCTGAGAACCACCCCACGCCCAGGACAGCTGCGGATGTGCAACACGGTAGACCGCTCTGCCCAGGCACCCGAGAGGGGCTGGCGCCAGTTCAGGACATGCCGCGGTCGGCACGGGATTGGTCCCGTCTTTCCCGGGGTCGTTCAACCTGGCTCTGCGGATGCGTACGCCCCTCCCTGCTCTGTTCCGCCGCTGCACCGGCGGAACGGACCACCACCGCGGCACCGGTGCTGCTGAAGTTCTGGTCAACCGGGGGCTCGTTGACCGGAGAGTGTTTCTGCCCATGTTGCTTCGTTTGGGGTTTCGGAAGTGATCGTTCTTTGTCTGCACGTTCGGGGTCCTCCCAATCGGTATAGGGGTGGAGGCGAGCACGTCTCCGGCGCTGTGCGGGCGGGGCGCGGCGCATTCGACGACATCCCTGGGAGGGGCACGTGCAGCGAGATGCTGCTCCGTGGTTGGTTGTTCTGGAGATCACGTTGGCCATCCGAGTCTTCGGGCCTGACGCGGTGCGCTGCTGCCGACGGTTGCTCGCCGCGGGCGTACGGATCGGGATCTCCAGCATGGCGGGAGCCGCCCGTCGCGTCGGGGCCGAGCCAGACGACCACATCAAGGTCGAGCGGTGACGCACGGCGGGCCGGAGACTTCCGGCGAGGCCGAGGACGTCACGGGCTCCGTGCAGCGTCCGGCCATGGACGACTGGAGCACCGACAACCAGCTGACGTTCTGGGCCTTCCACGAACGCCGCTACACGAAGTACCTGCGCTACGCCTACGCGCAGCTGGGGTCAGACGCGGACGCCGAGGAAGCGGTAGCCCACACCTTCGAACAGATCATGAAGAAGTGGTTGTACATGCTGGGCATGGAAAGCCTGGACGGATACGCCTGGTCCATTCTCAAGGGCCGGATCGTCGATGCGCGCCGAAAGAGAGCGAAACGGCCTGAGCCTACTGATGTGTCCGCGTTCGAGGCGGTCCTGGCGGACGGCCGGGACGACTTCGAACTCCTTGCCGGGACCATTCACTTCTACACGGCCGTCCGCCGACTGAGTGAACGTCAAAGAGACGCCGTGGTCCTGCGCTACGGGTTCGACCTCTCCACAGCCGAAGCCGCCGAGCTCATGGGCGTGGAGGACGCCACCGTCCGCTCCCAGTTGCGTCTGGCCCGCAACCGCCTCCGCCAGCTACTCGCCAACCCCGGCAACACCAATGGAGACAGGAAGGTCAGAGCATGAGGGACCGCGAGTTCAAGCAGCACCTGGAAGACATTCACGCCAGGCCGCAGGTCCCCGACCGATACGCCGACCACGACATGACCCGCGCCCGGGCCCGACTGCTCGGCCTCGACGCGGCCGCCCTCCAGGGCGGCCGGCGCACACGAGGCCAGGCACTAGTCTGGGAGCTACACGAGCCGGGCCCAGAAACAGCCGTCCCCCCGGCCCGCCTCAAGCACTGGCTGGACCCCCGCCAAGACCACCCCGCTGACGCCGCGGACGCACGGCGCGCGCTGGGCGCGGTCTGCCTGCGCTCGCTGTTCACGCCCGACTCCGGATCCGTGCTGGACGACCTCGTCGAACGCGGGCCGTCCGACTGGCGCGGCCCCCTCGTATTCGCCTGCCTGTTGCACCTCCTCGGGCACGACGGCGCAAGGTTCTGGTGGCAGCTCGCCGCGGCTGCAGGCAGCGACACCGCCGTCTACTGCCTCTACCTCGACCACAGCCGGCACGCGGAGTACGACGACGCCGAGGTATGGGCAGCCTGGCTCGACCACACTGCCTTCATCCCGCTGCGCCGCTGGGGCCCCTACATCAACGTGTCGCCCAAGAACTTCCTCCCGCCCACCCTCACCGCCTATATCGAAGAACAAGACGATGACCTCCTCGGCATCATTCCTGCACCCAGCGAAGGCCTGGTGGACTTCGTGCAGGAACTCGTCGACCCGGCCAGGGCCCCGGCTCTGCTCCGCCAGGCCGACACCCCAGAGCGCCACAATCCCCTGCCCGGCGCCGAGCGGGAACGGCACGCTGGCTGGTCTCTCGCACTCACGCCTCACCAGGACCCGGACCGGCCCAGTCCGCGAGACAGCGACGCGATCCGGCGAGCCCGAATCGCCGAACGCGTCGTAGACATCCTGCAGCAGCACCCGCTGGGCGCGACCGACCGGCAGATCTCTCGCGACTCAGGAGTTCCCGAACGGCAACTCCATCAAGTCCTGGCGATGCTGATCGACGAGGACTTCGCCCGGCCCATGAACGACAGCGGCGTCTACGCTCCCGGCCCGGCCCTTGACCGCCTGGCCTCTCCCGGCGGCCTCATGACGCAGCTTCAGCACACCCTCGCCCTCGCGCGCGACAGCGTCGGCGCCGCTGTCTACCTCAGCCGCTACACCGACGGCGAAGTCCGGATCACGCAAATGGCAGACGGACCCATCACACCAGCCGTCACCGAGTGGGTCGACTTCCGCGCGGCCGCCCACGCCAGCGCCGTTGGCAAATGCCTGCTCACCCAGCTCGACACGGCCACCCGCCTCGACCACCTCGCACGACACAAAGCCGCCCGGCTCACCCCGCGCACCATCACCAGCCCACGGATCCTCCTCGACAGGCTGGAACGCATCACCCCCGACGACCCCGTCTTCGACCTGCGCGAGTACTCCCCGAACACAGTCTGCGCGGCCGTTCCCGTCACTCTCGGAACGGACGCGGGCAGCTTGGCCCTCTCACTGCCCTACGGCAGCGCCCACCGCCTCGGAACCGCGACACAGGCCCTGACCCGCAAGGCCGTCCCCGTCCTGCTCACCCTCCTCCTGGCGGGTGCCCAGCTGCCCACCAGCAGTTCCAACATCGGCGAGGACCCAGTCCAACCTCGGCCCAATGTGCTCAGCCAGACCGCGCTGGACCGGCTCCGACGCCGCTTCCGCACGCCACTGAGCATCACCGACACCATCCGCGACGTTGAGCTCCCACCCACACCCGGCCCACACCTGACCACGCGAGCCGAAAGCGACACCCTCTACCTGTTCGCAGCCGACCCCGCCCCCCCGCTCAACCCGGAGAACGCCCACCTGGCCCTTCCCCACACCTACACCACCCGCGCCGGCAGGTGCGGAGGAACATCCGCACCGGACTTCGACACCCTCGCAACGAACGACCTCCTGGTCTTCGGCACATGACACCGCCATCGACCGCTTCGCGTCTCCGCCATGCCACGCCCCAGTGCGGCGAGACGCGTAAGTGTCTTACGCGTCTCTGCAATGTGGCCACGGGGTTCAGAACTGTGCCTCCACCCTCTCCGCATGACGGCCTCCCGCAGCTCCGTTAGTCGACTAGCGGACGTCTGCGCTTCAACGGGCGCAGGTCCGTGAGTCCAGTCGGCTCACGGACCTGCGCGCCACTGCACCGGGCGAGCGGCTCAAGTGCTATTCAGCGCTTGCTCTTCAGTGGTTCGGCGTCTTGTCTTCAGTAGATGTTGCGGCCCTGTGAGCTGCTGCTTTGTGGCGGCGGGGATGGTTTTACTGACGGTTTGACGCCGATTTACCAGTGAAGAGCGGAGCTGAAGCGGGGGTGGGGTTGACGCAGAGTCTGTGGGTAGGCCGATGCGTGAGTGCCTCCTGATGGGCGGCGGTTGCTGTGCTGTCGGGAGCGGCCCCTGTGGCGGAGGTGCTGGGGTTGGTCCTCTGCTTCATGCGGGGGCTACGTGAGGTCTCGTGTTTCCCAGCCGGGTGGGAGTTTGGGTAGGCCGATGAGGGCGTCGATGCCGAGGTGTTCGAGGAGGAGCGCTTTCAGGTGTCGGCCGTCGATGAGTTCCATGCGGCCGGTGCGGTGGGCGAAGTCGTGGCTGGCTTTGCCGAACCAGGCGGTGGTGACGACGATGCCCTTGGCTGCTGCTTTGTCGTGCATGACGCCGGCGAGGGCGCGGACAGCTTCGGCGGGAACGGCGTTTTTGGTGCGTTTGGCCTGGATGATGCAGAGTCCCCCGATGAGGGGTTCTTCGTTGAGGGCAACGGCGTCGATTCCGTCGTCACGTGAGGCTTGGGTGACCCAGGACTTGAGCCCGATTGCTTCGAACAGTCGGCGGATGAGGTGTTCGAACTCGATCGGGTCGAGTGCTACAAGGTCGGGGCGGCTGTCGAGGCCGGCGATCACGTCCTGCTCGGGTGCCAGCTTGTATTTGGTGAGGTCGAAGGTGACCACGGGGCGGACGGGCTCGAGGTCGTACGGGTGCTGGGAGACGATGGCGTTGAGGTAGCGCAGGCTCTGGACGGGATCGAGTTCTGGTTCGTCGAGGACGAGCTCTTCGAAGGTCTCCCTGCTGGCACGCAGGCTGATCAGGCAAGGGCGGATGGCTTTTCCGGTGGCGCGGTCCTTGGCGTTGACGTGTCCGTTGAATGCCACGACATCGACCAGCGCGGGTGGCGTCACGGCGAGGGTCTCGTCGATGGCGCGTAGAGCGAGTCTGGCTACGAGGTCCCTGTACATGGCCTTGGTGTCGGCTTCCTTCCGCGGCTGTGGCACAACCGTCGCCGGGGTCGACGCCTTGTAGCGGTACTGCGTGACCGCTGGGACTACCGCCTGGCCGGGAAGCTCGACTTCCAGTACCAGCTCTCGTGATTCCGGCGCGTACGCGGCGCGCCACACTCCGCGGAGCCCTGGCGGGTAGACGATCTGGGCGAGTGCGGTTTCCACACAGTCGGTCATAGCGTCCGGACCGCCGCTGACCAGGGCCTCCTCCACTGGCAGGCGGTGAGCGTGCAGTCCCGTAGTCCTGGTGGTGAGCACGGATTCCACGCGCTGGACCTGCTTTTCTACCTCGGCTGTCCTCGCCGCAGCCTCGCGGCGTAGATCCTCGCTCACCTGCTGCCTGGAGCGCCGATCCGCCTCGGACTTCTCACGAGCCGCGGCCTTCTTCGTTTGCTCGGCAGCCCTCACCCGGGCCGCCTCACGCTTCTCCAGATCCCGGACGATCTGATCGGCGTTGCGCGCCTCCTCGGCTCGAGCCCGCTCGTTCTGCTTCTTGGCCCGCATCCAGGCCTGTGTCTGCTCCCGCTCCCGCCGAGCCTCCTCCTTGGCACGCTGTGCCGCTTCCCGTTCCGCGGCACGAGCCTGCCGGACCCGTTCAGCCTCTGCCTGCCTGGCTGAGGTTCCCCCGCTGTGCGGGAGGTGCTGACTAGCTGGTCAGGATAGGTTGACGTGGTTTCAGGTTCACTTGTTCGGTGGCTGCCTGGGTGGCGTAGTGCTTCTCCTCGTACTCGATCGGGCTGAGGTATCCGAGGCGCTTCTGGATGCGGCGTGGGTTGTAGAAGCCGTCGAGGTATTGGAAGAGCGCGAGGTTCGCCTCGGCACGTGTGGCGAAGACGCGGCCGCGGACGCACTCGGTCTTGATGAGCATCCACAGGTTCTCCGCGAGAGCGTTGTCGAACGAGTCGCCGACCGATCCCATGGACGCCTGGATCCCGGCTCTGACCAGGCGCGTTGTGAGCTTCACGGACGTGTATTGGCAGCCGTGGTCGGCATGGTGAATGAGCTCGTCGGCGGCGGGTTCGCGGGAGGCGAGGGCGTACTCGAGGGTGGTCAGGACCAGGTCGGCGTCCGCGCGGGCGGAGGTTTCCCAGGCCACGACCCGGCGGGAGAACGCGTCGCGGATCGCGGACAGCCACAGCGGGCCCTCCAGTGTCGCGATCATGGTCAGGTCGGTGACCCACAGCCGGTTCGGACCGGCCGCGGTGAAGTCGCGTTGCACCAGGTCAGGGGCCAGTTCGGCGTCCGGGTCGCGGCGGGTGAAGCCCTTGCCCCGGCGGGGGCTGATCCCGGCGAGGCCCGCCTGGCGCATGAGCCGTTCGACGCGCTTGCGGCCGACGTGGACGTCCTCGCGCTTGAGGACGGCGTGCACGCGCGGTGAACCGTAGATCCCGCCGGACTCGTCGTGGACCTTGCGGATCCGGTCCGTCAGCTCGGCGTCCCGGCGGCGGCGCTCGCACGGCTCGGACTCGGCCCGGCGCCACCGGTAGTAGGTGGAGGAGGGAATGTTCAGTTCCCGGAGTACGTGCTCGACCCCCAGGTGCGGGTGCGCATCGAGGAGCGCCGTCACCTGGGCCGGGTCGGGTCGAGCTGGGCCGCGAAAAAAGCCGAGGCCGTCCGCAGGACCTCGTTCGCCCGCTTGAGCTGGACATTCTCCTTCCGCAGAGCCGTCAGTTCCTCGCGCTCGGCGGTCGTGAGGAGATCGCCTCGATCGCCGGCGTCGGCCTCGGCCTGCCGGATCCAGTTCCGCAGGGCCTCGTGGTGCACACCGAGTTCCTCGGCCATACGACGGATCACCGGCTTCGGCTCGGTGGTCCGATACATCCGGACCGCACGCTCACGCAACTCCAACGGATATTTCCTCGGTGCAGGCATCGTCTGGACTCCTCTCATGAGACCCATCTGACCCCCTGTCACCACTTCCCGCATCTCGGGGGAACCTCAGGCAGCTGCCGCCTTGGCCTTCTGCGCATCGCGGTACGCCTGCATCAGCTGCGCCGCCAACGACTTTTTCGGTGCCATCAGCCCCCCTCGTGATGCTGGAAGAGCTGCCCTGCTTGCCGAGCCGGCAATCAGGTGAGTCTGACCGGTCCTCAGGCTGCCCCGAAGAAGCCCAGAAGCATGGGAACTGACTGAAAGCACCTCAGGTGCCGCGCTGGAGCACCCTAGTATTAGCTGTCTGCATGACTGCCCAGTGGCGCAGCTTGCGCGAACTCATAAGGCACAACCGTCTGGTGGGGTCCGGGCGGGGATACGGAGCAGCTCTTCGTGCACCTCAACAGCTTCTCCGTCTACGGATTTCGTTCACTGTCCCGCGTTGAGGACATCCCTGTCAGTTCACCGACGATCCTTGCGGGTCACAACGACGGTGGTAAGAGCGGCGTGCTGGCAGCGCTCGGTTTCCTCCTGGGCACCCACCGCTTGGTTGACGAAGACCGTACGTACCAGGTCGGGAGTGGTTCGGAGTCGGGCCGGTGTGCGGAAACCTGGGTGGAGGGATCCTTCGCTCTGAACCTGGCCGAGCGCAGTGAGGGCGGCCTGCCGGCAGTGATCCGTATCCGGCGTCGAGCCCGAGCGGGCGAAGCCGTGTCCTTGGAGTACCTGGGAACGCAGCCCGAGGACCCGCGCCTGCGTGATCTCAGCAGGTTGCTCCGACCGGCACTCGCAGCTCTGGTCGAGGAGTTTGGGCTTGTAGCCAGGGGCAACCTGAAGGACGACTTCCTTGCTGCTTTGGCGGCCCATGCGGCGACATCGCCGCAGTCTGAGATGTGGCAGCCGCTCCCCAAAAAGCTGGTAGAGCGGCTGCCTCGGCTGCTGGCATTCGGAGGCAAGGATGAGAGTCCCGACGACGCCGTCCGAACGGCGCTGAGCAGCTGCTATGAGCTGCACTTGCAGGATGAGACGGTCCAGGGCCGGGTGAAGGAGATCGAAGCAGAGATCACTCAGCGGTTGGAGAAGGAGGCTGACTCCTTGTGCCGGCACATCCGGGAACACTGCGCCGAGTTCGTCGGCGTTGAGGTCAAGCCGGAGGTCTCCTTCAGAGGTGGATTCAAGGGAGCCCCCTTGCACGTCTCGCGGGCCGACGGGGAGCTAGTGGACCTGGCGCGCTCCGGACAGGGCAGCACACGCCGTATCGCCCTCGCAGTGTGGGAGTGGACTAGCAACCTGCTGGAGAAGAACGAACTGGCCGCAGCCTCGGAGCAAGACGTCGAAGAACCCACGCAGACGATCGTCGTCTATGACGAGCCCGACACGCACCTCGACTACCGCCATCAGCGCACCGTGATGGACATTATTCGCAAGCAGTGCGCGCAGCTGCATGTCAGCGTGCTCGTCGCGACACACTCCATGAACCTCATCGACGGCGTCGACATCGCCGATGTCGTCCATCTCAGGCTCGGCAACGATGGCCGCACAGTCGTCGAACGTCTCGCCGCCGACTCACACGACGGCATCGACTTCCACCTCGGCCAGATCGCCTCCGCCCTCGGCCTGCGAAACTCAGTGCTGCTCCATGAACGCTGCTTCCTGGCAGTGGAGGGGGACACCGAGCGCCAGAGCGTCCCCCTACTCTTCCGCTTGTCGCAGGGGCTGTCTCTCCAGGCAGCCGGTGTTGCTCTCTGGGGATGCGAGAACAACGAGGGCGCTCTGCACCTGGCCAGTTACCTGGTCAAGCACCAGCGAACCGTGATGCTGATGGTCGACGCCGACAGCCGGGACAACAAGCTCTTCAAGCCCGACCGAATCCGCCGAGCCGGCCTCGATCTGCGCACTCAGGTCTCCTATGTGGGCGAGGCGGCGGGTTACAACGAGCTGGAAGAGCTGTTCAGCGACGAGCAGTGGGCTGCCGCTGCCAATGCACGCTGGCCCCGTGCCGCTCCGCTGAACTGGAAGGCGTCAGACTTCGCTGCGCATCGAGGAGGGAAGTTCAGCTCAGGCATTCTCAGGATGATTAAGGAACAAGCTGGGGAGACGAGCCCCAACGGCAAGCCGGATATGGTTTTCGGGCTGGCGACCAACCTGCGGACTGCCCATGAGGTACCCGAACAGCTGCGACAGTTCTTTACTGAGGTTCAAGCACTGGCTACTGGCTCGCCGGTCGGCGGCTCTGCCGTCGTTTGATCATGCGTTCCTTGCGTTGAGCGAGGGTGGGTGCTGTCCAGGCGTGCCACCCCGCTCCGTCCACCCATTGCCGGGCATGCACAGAGGCTTCTATGCCGCACCATCTGCATCCGCTGGGCGCAGGAGAAACGTCGCTTTGAGCAGGATCCGACTGGGACACGAGACCTCCTTTCACACCCTTATCCTCCCTCCTGGCACTGACAATCGCCCGGTTGAGCCCAGGCGTACTTACTCGTCGATCGTTCTCCTCACCGCTTCCCAGCGGCGGGTAACTCATGTCAGTTGTGTGGGTAGACACCTTGCTTGAGCTGGGCCCTGGGAACGCGATCCTTACACTGTCGTGAGACCCAATACCCCGTTTGGGTGTTTCGTGTGATGTGTCCGTATGGTCTTCGGGTTCCTGGACAGCGTCCCCCTGGTAATAAGCGTGCGGTTCGGGGGTGAGGTCGGTGGAGGAAGGTATTGGATCCGGTTCAGCGGGGTTGGATGTGTCGGCTGGGTGGGGGCGTGAGGGAGCGGTCTCACGCCTGCTGGTTCTGGACGCGCGCGATGAGTTGACGAGTGCGCACGTTCGCTTGGTGGCGGGAGCTCTGCAGGTGTCGGAGCGGACGGTGTGGAGCTGGCTGGCGGCTGCTCGTTCCGAGGGACGGACCGGCCGGAAGACGCGTTCGCGCTTCATGGTGACCGACGAGATGCGCCGTTCGCTGGCGCTGTGGGGTGGGAACGTCTCCGCGGTGCATCGCGAGCTCGTGGCCCGTGCCGAGCGGGATCCGTTGTTGGGTCCGGTGCCGTCGCTGTCGGTGTTCCACCGAGCGGTGGTGCGGGATCTGTCGGCGGGGGAGCGGGCGGGGTTGAGGGGCGGTGAGGGAGCTCGGCGTCGGTTCGATGTGTATGGGAAGCGCCCGCCGACGCATCGGAACGCGTGCTGGGAGGGCGACCATAAGCGGGTTCCGGTCCGGGTGAGCCTGGATGGGGTGGCGGTGTGTCCGTGGGTGACGTGGTTCATCGATGTGGCGTCGAAGGTGGTCGTGGGGGTGGCGGTTACCCCGCATCAGCCGGCGCGGGATGCGGTGCTGGCTGCGTTGCGGGCGGGGATCAGCCGCTTGGAGCCGTACGGGCCGTACGGCGGCCTGCCGGGGCGGGTGCGGGTGGACCGCGGCAAGGATTTCCTGTCGAACGCGGTCGCGAAGGCTTTGGGCGGGTTCGCGGTGCCGGTTGATGATCTGCCGGCGTACAAGCCGTACCGCAAGGGCACCATCGAGGCCCTCAACGGTGCGGTGGAGGAGATGCTGCTCGTTGCCCTGCCCGGGTACACGCGCCGCGCCCGGCCCGCGGAGGCGTACCGGCCGGACCCGGTGGAGGAGCTGCTGGCGTACTCCGACTTTGTGAGGGTGTTGCTGGATTGGGTGGCGTGGTGGAACGCCGAGCACCGTCCGGCCGGCCTTTACGGTGGGAGGACGCCTGCGCAGGCGTGGGAGGCGGACCCGACTCCCCTCGAGGATGTCCCTGAGGAGCAGTTGGCGTTCTTTGCGTTGGAGGACGACGGCCGTCTCCGGAAGATCACGACGAACGGGGTGGCGTGGCGGCGGCGTGCCTATATCGCGCCGTGGATGGCCGGGCATGTCGGGGCCAGGGTGCGGTTGCGCTACCTGCCGCACTTCGACGGCATGATCGAGGTTTTCTCCGCCGAGGGTGGGGGCCGGCATTTGGGTACCGCCTATCTCGCCCAGGCCGCGACACCGGCTCAGCGCCGCGCTCTGTCCCGGGTCCGCGAGAGGAAAGCCGATGCCCTGAAAGCGGACTTGAAGGCGGCGGAGAAGCTGCGCCGTGCCCGCTATGCGGCTACCACGACCGCGGTCGTGCCGGTCCGGCGGCGTACCGAGACCGCCCATGAGGCGGAGGCGGAGATCGCCCGGGCCCGGGCGGTGGATCTGGCGGCGCGGGCGCTGCCGGACTTGATTCCTCCGCGGGAGCCGCCTGCCGACTGGGCCCGTCCGCGCAAGCGGTCCTCCCCAGGTGTCCCGGAGACCGCCACGGAGCCCGCTGCGCCCGCAGTCGGGCCGGAGGCCGGGGAGTGCCCCGGCAGCAAGGAGTGAGTCGGGCATGTCTGCTTCCACCCGTCGGGGACGGCTCCCCGCAGCGCGCGAGGACCACTTCATGCGTCTGGCCGAGGCCCAGGTCGTCTCCACCAGGGCCCTGCTCGCGGCCAGGGAGAACATCCGGGCCGCGATCGAGGCACAGGCGATGATCTGCATTTACGGTCAGGCCGGTCATGGCAAGTCTTTCGCGGTCAACGCCTCGCTGCGCGAGCTCGCCCCGAAGCTGACGCGCCGGATCCAGTTCCGGGCCCGCCCCTCGACCCGCGACCTGCGCCATGAGCTGTTCTACGCCCTGGGCCTGCAGGGCCGCCCGCCGGCGCACGCGATCGAGTTCGACCGGATGCTGCGCGGCGCTCTTGTCGAGCCGCGGGTGCTGGTGTGCGACGAAGCGCAGTGGCTTTCCAAGCTCTGCTTCGAATATTTGCGCTACCTGTGGGATGACACCGATTCTGCGTTGACGATCGTCTTCACCGGCGGGAACGGCTGCTTCGAGATGCTGTTGAGTGAGCCGATGCTGGAGTCCCGCGTGTACGCGTGGCAGGAGATCGGCCGGATGCCGCTGGACGAGGTCCTGGACGTCATCCCCGCCTTCCACCCGGTGTGGTCCGAGGCCGATCCAGAGCTCATCGCGCTCTGCGACCAGGAGGCCGCGCATGGGAACTTCCGTGCGTGGGCGAAGATCACCCACCATCTCACCGTCGGCTTGCAGCAGGCTGGTCGCAGCCGTGTGGACGAGGAACTCCTGCGCTGGGCCTACAGCAAGCTCAGCTCCCGGCAGGCGGCCTGACCATGCTGACCTGCCCCGATCCGCCCCCGGTGACCGTGATCGTCGACCCGGGCGATGATCTGGTGCATACCCGCGCTGCTCTGGCCGCGCACGATCCGCCGGCGGGGAGGATCACCGTCCACCCCACACCGGGTACCGATTCCACGCTGGCGCTCGCCCACGACGTCCTGGCAGCTCTGGGCAAGCCCGTCCCTGTGGCCGGGTACCGCGGGCACGACACCGGCCCGGCCTGGGCCCTCGCCGCGGCCTGGATCCTCGCAACGGGCACGACGCACCTGCTCCTCCTGCGGGCACACTTCCTCACCCAGCCCCGCCTGGACGCTCTGCTGCTCCTGCGCCGCCGCACCGGCCTGCGGCTGACCCTCGTCGTCCACACCTCACGCCTGCCCGCCGGCGTGGATCGGATCCTGTCCGGCGTCCGCCACCACTTCGCCGATGCCACGGCCCTCCTGCCCGCCGCCGACGGCCCTTCCGCCGCCGACTGCCCGCTGCCGCGCCCGCTGGCCAACCGCTGGATCGCCCTGCCGGCCCTGACCACCCTGCTGGCCTTCGACGAACCCACCCGCCCCTGCCGCTGCAGCGCACCACTGGCGCCCGACCGCGACTTCTTCCCGCCCGTGATCTCGCAGCCCACCCAGACCGAGGTCGCCCGGCGCCTCCACCGGGCCACCGCGCATCCGCATCTGGCCGCTGAGCTGGCTACCGCGGTGTTCACCGCTGCGTCCACCACCCAGCTGCGCACCGCCCACGTCCACGACCTTGGCCCGGCTGCCGCCACTGCTGATGCGAGGGACAGCTCGTAGACGACCGGCCCGAATACTTCCTCGTCGTCCATCGAGCAAGCCATCTCCCGAGCGAGCCGTGCGCACCCCGAGCCCGTTGAGCACCGGGTTGTTCTTTTCCAGCGAGCACACCGCGACCATCGGCGCGGTGTGGCTCCACACTGGCGCCACGCCTGGGCGGTCTGCGCGAGCAGGTCGAGGGTGGGGACGGTGACGAGGATCCGACCGCCCGGGAAGCTGTCCAGCGCGCACGCGGCGGCCGTGATCGTCTTCCCGGAGCCGGTCGCTGACACGATCGTGCCTCGGGCACCCTGCGGGGGCATGGATGACCTTGCAGGGAATCCCACCCACTTGCGAAACGCCGATTTCTGGTCGACCTGATGTTCTCGCAGCTGAACGGCAGTCATGAGGGCCATTTCCATGGTGAGATGGTGCGTGATGAGATGGAGGAGGCTGAGGCTCTCAGTGTCGGCACTATGGCCTTATGCTTCCTTGCGTGATTCGTCCTATCTCAGGCCCTCCCAAGTTGAGGCACCTCCTTGGCTCCCTCGCACTCATCCTGCTGATATCTGCTGGCTGGTACGGGCTGCAGCCGGTCTACCCCGACTGTGTCTTCTTTTCTAGCGGGCCTCCCGGGAAATCATTGAACCCAGAGCAACTTCAGCAGCAGGCAATTGATTCCGGGCAGTGCGTTCCTCCCCAAGCTCGCTGGGAAACCTGGATCGATTGATCATCCAGAGCATGCTCTCTCTTTCCGCCAAGAGTACATGCTGCATCAAGATGAGGTAGCCCTGGTCAGGACGGTGATGATGTGGGGACCGGCCGTTTTGACGAGTTGCCGGGTGGTTACGGTGGAGATCGGTATCACGCCTTGCATCATCCCGACAAGGACCCTCATGGACTCGACCGAGTATGACTGCCAGCGGATAACGTGTGGATTTGCGCCGGCCGACTACGAGCACGACCCCAACTGCATGTATCGAGAAGGCCCTACTGCCGTCCACTCGACGAAGGGAGCTCGCAGGACGAGCCGCCCCAGTGCTGTTGACTGTCTGCCAAGCGGAGCCTGGCCCTGA
>NZ_CP033584.1:0-10517 GCF_003721495.1 Streptomyces sp. ADI95-16
CTCTGAACGGCCGTTTCACGGCCGGAAGGCCGATCCGCTGCGTCCTCGGCCTAGCCCGCTTCGCGGGCGGCTAGCAAGGGTGGAGGGGGCTCGCCTCGTCTGTCCAGTTGCTTACTCTGTGTTGCTGAACTGAGCCTACCTGACGGTTAGTTACTCCGTCAATTCTTTTCAAGTGCCCTCTTGCATTTCCTTCTGTCGCCATATTCCGTGCGATGCAAGAGTGAATTCTGGCATTCAATTTCTGCGCCGTGCGCGAGAGTTATCTAAATACCCTTCAATTCGCTCTATTCTCTTTATGGTTGAGAGGAATACGTAAGGGGAACTTGCCCTGGTTCCCCTTACGGAATCACGGGCGCGGGAGGCGCTCCGTAGAGATTTTCTCCATCCTTGTATTCGTCGGAGTAGTCGCAGTAAGTGGCGTGCTCGTAGTCGTCTGGGGCGTTGTCGCAGGTGTACTTGTGGCAGGAGTAGTTTCCTTCGAACACGGCTCCTCGATTCTCTCTATGTGGCCGCCTAACGGCCTGTTGGTGAGGACCCTAGGGGTTCGCCCAATGGGTCGTCAAACGTCCTTCTGAGGGCCGCTGTTGGCTTTCTTGAATTCGATGCCGGGCTGACGTCAGGGATGGTGCTCCGGCCTCGGCGGTAGGCGGTGCGCGGCTCGGCGTCAGCGTCAGCGTCAGGTGTCTGGGCAAGCCTCGGCCGAGGCTTGCCCACGGAGGCTTGCCCAGCACGTCCAAGGGGCGCCGAGCAGGGCCGATTTGCCCGGTTCGGGGTTGCACCGGAGGGGGGCTGGACGGTTGCATGTAGAGGGGGACTAGGGGTTGCACCGGAGGTGTGACCGGGGGTGGGACCCCCACTTTTATGATCTTGAGCATCGCCCCTGATGAGGGCCCGTGGGCAAGCCCCTCCCGGCCGCCGACACCTCTTTCTCCGCGATAGCCGGAGGAGAGGTCTGGTCACCCACGGTCGCGGCGGGGCGGTCGTCTTGTTGTTGTTGTCGTTGTTGTCGTCCTTGTCATCGCACGTCAAAGGCCCCTCCCCGACCCGCCGGGGCGGGTTTTGGTGGGGAGGGGCCCGACAACAACAACGACAACAGCTACTGGGCGTGAGGGTCGGTCAGCCTCGCGATCTCGGCGACCACGGCCGGATCCCCCTCGGCAGCGAGGCGGCGCAGCACCTGGTGTGCCCGCTCGCGGTCGCCGTCCTTGAGTGCCTGCGCCACTTCCACCAGCGCGTCACGCTCGTACGAGATGTCCCTGGCCATGTTCTCTTCCTCCGTCATTCGGGGGCGCCGTACTCGGTCTGCGGCCCGGCGCCGCGCTTGGCGATTTCTCCGCGCCGGGCCATCGCGCTCAGCTCGGTGGCGAGGGTGGAGCGGTTGACGGTGATCCCGCGCCCTTCCAGGACGGCGAGCACGGCGGAGGTCCCCACCCACGCCCCGGCTTCCAGCACGGCGCGGTGCGCGGCGCTCTTCCAGTCCTGGTCAGGCTCGGGCGCGGGCGCCTGTGCGCCCCTGATGTTGAGCTGGAGTCCCCGGATCGCGGGCGGCTCCGGCGCCTCCGGGAGCTTCCCGAGGGCGGTCAGGAACTCGCTGATGGTCGCGTCGTCGGCGGATTCGGCCGGCGTGCCCGGCTGGGGAACCGCGGTGGTCTGCTGCTCGCCACGGATCCGGAGCCGCGAGCGGAAATCGCCCTGGTCAGCGCCTTGTACCGGGCTGGGAGCAGGAGCACCAGGAGGTGAGACGTCTCCCGGCTCCTCCCCGGTGAGCCACGTGAGCTTGGCGGGCGCCCAGCGGTCGCGGTAAGCGTCCCCGGCGGCCTCGGCCGAGGGCGCGTCCAGGACCGGCCGCCACTCCTGGGTGGCCAGCACGGCGGTGCGTGCGAGAGACGGCGCGGTCACCCACGTGCGAAATGCCTGCGGGGCGAATCCCGGGTCTGTGGAGGCGCCGATAACGCCGCTGCCTTTCGCCCGCAATTGGCGCGCGTCCAGCCCCCGGACCGTCCCGAACAGCTTTGCCGTTCCGGCCCCTTCGGGGTCGGTCGCGGTGAGCGCCACACGAACCGGCGAGTATTTCCGCACGGAGCTGTCTCCGAGGCTGGAAAGGTTTCCGTCAGTCGCCGTGAGGATTAGGCGAATGCCCATGGCGCGCAAGGTGCGCATGACTTTGACGATTTTGTCTTTCACACGGCTGCGCAGCGGATCGATGCCCTGGTAGGCGAGCATCTCGGCGCCCTCGTCGATGACGCAGAAAATCATCGGGAGTGTCGCTGAAATGGGCAAGAGTTTCGTGTCGTGGTCCCTCATCAGGCCCCGGTATTCGGTGAGTCGGCGCTCTCCGATATTGATGAGGGCGTCCAGCATGAGGTCTGCCTCGGCCAGGGTGGAGGCCACCCAGTCGACGCCTGACCTGGTGGTTTTGGGCAGTCGGAGGGTGCCGGGGCGGGGTGCGAGGAGGCCCTGTCCCTCGGCCCAAGGGGTCACCCAGGCGGCGAACGCGTCACCAGATTTGCCAACGTCAATTCCGAACACGAGCGTGTCCGTTGTGCGCAGGAATGCGGCCATGATCGCGTCGAGGAGTGTGGTCTTGCCGGTTCCGGGCGGGCCGAGGATCAGGGCGCACGCCTCCCGCAGGTAGACCGCAAGCTCCTGCCCGACACGGTCGGTGCCCCACGGCAGGGCGCCGTTGATGGTGAGGGGGGTCCAGACGTCGGGGAACTCGGTGGTGCGGGTGGCGGGGTCCACGGTGTCGACGTCGAGGATCACGTGCCCCTGACGGCGGGCTGCGCTGATCGCGACCACGCAGCCGACGGGGAGGCGGGCGGCCTCGGCCAGCGAGGTGCCGTAGGCCTGGAGTCGGGCGGAGGGGTAGCCGACGGGGAGGGTGATCTCCAGTCCGAACCCGGACCCGTCGGGGCGGGGCGCGTACCCGACCGGCGCCGCGTCGACCTGCGCCACCGCCCTGATGAGCCCCACCCAGTGGTCCACGACAGCCCAGTCGTGGCGCCGGATCTCTGCCTCGGCCATGGCGGCCTGCATGGCCCGCCGCTCCTCGTCTACCGCCTCCTCGTGTACGTCCGCCTGGTACAGGCCCGCGCCCGCGCCCAGACTGATCGCCACCAGCGTCCCCAGAGCGGTCCACCAGCCGGTGGAACTCCACGTGGTGGGGTCGGTGGCGATGACGGCGCAGGACCAGCCGGAGGCGGCCAGCCACGCCGAGGCGCGCACCGCCAGACTCGGCCGGGACAGACGCCGGCGGACACCCACGCCGACGCCGTGCGCGGCCGCGCCGACGACGCCGATGGCCAGGGGCCAGCCGGACGGCATCCCGGTCCACGCGCCGGCCGACGCGACGGCGGCCGCCGTGGTCGCCATCGCCACCGGCGCCGACACCGAGCCGTGCCCGGCCACCCAGTCGATCGCCATGTGCGCCTGTGGCGGAGCCGTACGGCGCGAGTTGCTACTCATCTGCTGCTCTCCTTTCAGGAACGGGCCCGGGGCCGCCACAGCGGCCCCGGGCACAGCGGTCCGGTCAGCCCTGGCTCTGCGCGGTGTGGTCGGAGTTGGCGGTGGTGTCCCACGCCTCCTCGCCCGGGCGCGGGTCCACGTGGCGGCGGATGTCCGGCTCGTGCACGGCGGTGAACACTCGGGCCACCTCGGAGGCGCCCTCAACGGCGCCGAGCAGCGCCTTGTTGACCTCCTGGAGCGCGTCCCCGACGGAGGAGTCGAGCGGCATCTCCTCGGAGCAGCGGGAGGCGACGACCGCGAACGTCTCGGCGATCAGGCCGAGCGTCTCGGGCAGCGACTCGAAGCTCGCGAGGACGTGCATCATGCCGCCCGGCTCGGCGGTCTGCGCCTGCCGGAGCATCTCCTCGGCGGCCTGCCGGAAGTCGAAGCTGTTGGGGTTGGTCATGGCAGCTGTCTCCTTGGTGGTGGGGATGGTGGCGGGCGCGCCGGTCGGCGCGGCCCGGTCGGGCTCGGGCAGCTGCTCGCGGTCCAGCTGGGCGGCGGCCGCCTCCGCGTCCTGGTGCTCCTTGTGGGCCTGCACGACTGCGTGGGCCCGTGCCTGCGTGGCCGCGCCGATCAGGTAGCGGTAGACCCGCCGCCCCCACTGCGGGGCGGGAATCCTCAACAGCCGGGCAATCGGCCACATCAGCAGCGACAGCAACCCGAGCGGCACGGCGGCCAGCACGGCGCCCACGCGCCGGGCGTGGAACCGAGCTGCCGCGCGGCGCAGAGCCGCCTGCCGGGTCCGCACGCGGCTCTTCTGTGCGATGCGGGCCCGCCGCTGCGCCACCCTCTGGGCGCGTTTGGCGTCCCGGGCCGCCCTGCGAGCAGCACGAGACCGGCCCTGGGCGGAAGCCGCGGTGCCCTTCCCGCCCGTCTTGGCGCTGCCCGGCAGGCGCCCGGCCACGGACTTGCCCGTGCGGAGCGCCGATCCGCCCGCGCGGGCAGCCATCCGACCGGCCGCCCGCATCAGGCGCCCACCACGTCCCGTGGCCCCACCAGCGGGCCTCTGGGCGGGCCTCTGGGCGGGCCTCTGGGCTCCCTTGGCCATAGGGGCCGAGGCGCGCCGTGTGGCCCCGCCGGGCGCCGTCTGTCCCCGTCGTGCCGTGCTCGCGCCGGCCGACGCGGCACGGGCCGCCCGACGCGTGTCCGCCACCCGGCGCCGGTCCGCCGTCAGCGCCTCGCGCCGCTCCCGGCGACCGGTCGGCGCGGCGGCCGCCGCAGCGCGGGCCGCACGGATCTGCCCGGCCCGACCCCCAACACCGGCCGCCCGTAACGCCCCGGCGCCCTTGCGCAGGGCGCCACCGGCACCGGCCGCGCGGCCGCCACCGGAGCGCTGCCCGCCCAGCATCCGCCCGGCCGGGCGGTACCCGCCCGCGCCCTGCGCGGCGCGGGACGACGTCGCCCCCGCCGTGGGCTTGGCCGTGCTCCTGGCCGTCGTGCTCCCGATGCGCGAGGAGCGCGCCACCGCCACCGCCGCAGCGGTCGCGGCCAGTCCGCCGGCCGTGAGCACGGCCCCCAGCGGGCCGCCCGCGAGACCGGCCGTCGAGACGGCCGTCAGGGCGCTGGACGCGCCGATCGTCAAGGCCGGGACGCCAGGAATCCCTCCCGGCGTGGTGACCGGCGCGGGCTCCTGCGGCGCGGTCCGCTGCTCCGGCACCGAGGCCTCGGCCCCGGCCATACCGGCCGGGGCCGCATCCGTCACCGGCGCCGCCTCGGCCTCGGGAGGCTGAGACGGGGGTTTCGCCACTGTCTCTGGAGTCGTCATGCTGTGCGTACCTCCTGGGTGACTGCGCGTCATGTGTGGGAGGAGGACCCGGCGGGGGCACATCCCGCCGGGTCCGTCACGGGGAGATCACTCCCCGTGAGACTAGATCCGGGGTCGGACAGCTGAACAGTGGATTCCGCGCCCCGAGTTGACGTCCTGGCTGGTGGGGCCCGGAGCCTCCCACAGAGGGAGCTGCCCCGGCACCGGCTCCACCGGCCGTGTGGGAACGTCGTCCAGCCGCAGCCGGTACCGGCGTGGGCGCCGACGGGGGCGCCGGGTCACTGGCCGATCGCCGCAAGGGCGAGGGCGACCACCCCGAGCACCAGAACGTGCGCGGTCTGGTCCACGTGGGCCGCGCCGCCGTGCGCCGCCCACTTGGTCTGGCGGGCCAGCCGCATCCAGGCCTGGACCGGCCACCGCCGGTCAATCCACCCGTGGGTCAGGCCAATGACGGCCAGCGCGGCCACGGTCGGCCAGAGGTACAGCACGACCTCATCCACGACCAGGGCGACCGCGACCAGGGCAGCCCCGCACAGCAGGACATGCGTGGCCGCGTGCGCAACGGCCGCCCCCCACCCGTGATGACGACGACCGTGGTCGTCGGTCCACCCGGCCTTGCACCGGGCCTGTGCGTCGGTCTGGCAGGGATAATCCGCAGCGAGATGCGCGAGGTACAGCGCGATGAACAGCGTGGCGAACACGGCCTCTCCCGTTCGGGTAGCCCGGGGCCCGTGGCCCCGGAGTAAGCGGGCGGCCCCGGCCGGGGCCGCCCAGAATCCAATCCGTCGAGCCCGGCCTACGGGCCCTTCGCGGACGCCGCCGCCCGCGCCTCGCGCAGGTACCGGTCCACGCTCGCGCGGGAGACCGCCCCGAGCATCGCGGACAGACGCGCCGTGATCTCGTCCGCGTCCTCAACCCCGAGCGCGTACAGCGTGTACACCGCGCTCCGCAGGTTCGCCGGACGCTGCTCCGGCACCCGCTCCTCCGGAGACTCCCCCGAGCCCGTCCGGAACGTCCCGGCCGGTTCCGGCCCGCTGACCTGCGCGGATGCCTCAGGTTCCGGAGCCTCCGGCCGCTCCTGACGGAGCCGTGCGGCCCGCGCCAGCACCTCCCGGGCGGGCAGTCCCGCGTTGTACGCGGCGTCCATGCTCGCGCTGGCACGCGCCTGATCCTCGGCCGCACGCTCCAGCAGCCGCGCCCCGTGATCGGGCACCCGGGCGTGCTCCGGCTGCTCCTGGCGCTCGATGACGAGCGGGGCCTCACCGGACCCCGCCACCGCCAGCGGCCCGTAGACGGCCTCCATCGCCGCCCGCTGCTGCGCCACCGCCGCCCGGGTCCGGGTGACTTCCAGATCCACCCCGGCGACCGCCAGCTCGGCGTACGCCCGGTCCCGCTCCGCCGCGACCCACCCGGCCGCGACCGGCGACAGATCCCGCTGCGTGGCGGACAGCACCGCCACCCACAGAGTCTTGGCGACCAGGGAGACGGCCGGTCCACCGACCGCCACCCCCCAGTCCCCCAGGCGGATCCCGTACGCGATCAGCGCCGCCATCGACACCACCAGCAGCGCCCAGCCGACCCGCTGCGCCGCCGCACGCCGCGCCCGGTCGTAGCGGTGGTAGACCTCCAGCAGCACCACCACCAGCCACGCCGCGTCGAACACCGAGGCCCCGGCGTACGCGGCCTCACCACCGCCCAGCAGGTGGGCAATCGAGACCGTCGACCACACCACGCAGGCCACCGTCAGCGCGCCCGTCACCGCCAGCGCCACCGCCAGACCCCGCCGGCGCCAGTCGGTCGGCACCCGAGGCGACTCCACCGGCACCTCGTGCGTCCGGCCCGCCATCGTCACCGCCACCATCCGCCGCGCCGCGCTCACAGCGCGCCCTCGATCCGGCCGACCGTGAAACCGCGCTCCGCCGCCCGCTGCTCCGCCGCGCGGTCGCGCTGCTCCTGCTCCCGAGCCTCGGCGGCCCGCACCGATGCCTCGATCCACATCGCCGACTCGGCCGCCCGCTGCGCCCGCGTCCATCCGTCGCGCTCGTCCATCAGGCACCGCCCGACTGCTGCGCCGCAGCAGCCTGCTGCGCCGCGATCTGCTCACGGATCCGCGCCGCAGCCTCGCTGGCCGCCTCAGCCGCAGCAGCAGCCGCGTTCGCGGCAGCGATCCGAGCCGCCGCCTCATCGTGGGAGTACGTCACCGCGCACCACCCGCCCGCACACGCTCGATACGATCCGTCATAGGACCGCACCTCCCTGGTCTCTTCAGGTTCAGGTGTTCGTCTCAGGCCCCCGGCCCGGTGTTGGTAGCACCGGCCGGGGGCCGCATTCAGTTGTGGTCGAGACGGGAGCTGACAGCTCCCCTCACCGCCCGTACGAGACGGGCGGATCGGGCAACGGGTCAGCGACCCTGTGCGTGGTTCCACTGCGCGATGAGCGCGTCGGCCTGTGCCTCACCCTGCCGACGCTCCGCGTCCCTCAGATCAGCGGCGGCCTGTTCAATCCGCCGCGCCTCCGCCTCGACGGCGGCCGCCTGCTCCGGAGTCAGACTCACTGGACTCCCCCGTCCCGGCGAGCCGCCTCCGCGATGGCCTCCGCCAGCTTGCGAGACGACTCCTCCGTCGCCAGCGCCTGCTGCCTCAGCCGCTCCATCAACTCGGCGGACGTTTCCTGCTCGGTCATATTTGCCCCTATCTACATAGGAATGCCCGGCGGCTTTGCGGAAGTTCGTCCCGCTCGGCCTGACAAGAAGAACGCTACGGCAAACCATCCTTCGATACAACCAGCGCGCCGAATCTGTCCTTGGGGATAATTTTTCGGTAGGCTCGGCGCATGCCAGGTATCCCGGAAGAAGCGCAGGCGGAAGCCCTGCGCGCGGTGGCGGAGGCCTCCCTCCGCCGCGCAGAAACCATCGCCCAACTCGACCGCGACCTGCGGGAGGCGGTGCTCGCCGCCGTACGGACCGGCGCAAACCGCAGCCGGATCCGAAGCCTCGCGGGCATCAGCCCGAACACCCTCTATGGGTGGCTGGCGGCGGAGGGCATCGAAATCAGGGCCAAGGCCCCCGCCAAGAAGAAGGGGGAGTCGTGACCCTCGGAGCGTCGTGGGCTTCTGACGGCGCAACTGTCGGCGCAACACGCCGTTACAACAGGGCGTCTGACCGGGCGTAGCCTGAGCCCCACCCGCCACGGCGGACACAAAAAATGGCGAGAGCCCCTCGGGATCACAGGTGGTGGAACACCTACTCCGAAGGGCCTTCGCCTTGACTCTGACGTCGGTGCCGAGTGTAGGGGAGGAATCTCTCCCCTTCCACCAGGCATCGGCCAGCCGAAAGGTTGGACCAAGCCCGTGTCCCACCGCAGCATCCGGCCAGCGCAATGCGCCTCCTGCGCCGCGATCGCCCGCTACCTGGAGCGCTGTACCCAGGACCGCCCGGACAACCCGCCCACCAATGGCGAGATCGGCGCGGCGGTCGGCCTCCACCCGAAGGTCGCACAACGCCACCTGGCCCACCTCGTGGCATGCGGCGTGCTCGACACCAACCGGCGCACCCTCCTCCTCCCCCCCCGGCCCCTGCCCGCACTGGCCGGACCGGAGGCATGGGCCTCCACCGTGCCCGGCCTGCACGCCACAACCGTCAGGGCTCTGATGGTCCCGGCCCGCATGGGCTGGACCGGCCAGCTCGCCAACGACGAGTGGGCCGAAGCGGCCGGCCTCCGACCCCGCACCCTCGAATGGCACCGCAGGGTGCTGGCGGGCCGAACGCCGAAGCAGCCGATTCCCCTGATCAGTTTCCGGCGCACCTACGTCGAAGTGGTGGGCAACGACAACAAGCCGTACCACCTCCGGCAGGCGGACCGGTTCACACTCCTGTCCGGCATCGAGGCCGCACCGCTCGAAGGGGACGCGCTCGCCTCCGTCCCCGAACTGGCTCGCGCAGTGCTGCACCGGGTCCGCTGGTTCGACTACGCGATGTCCAGCAAGGCCGGGGTGGAGTTCTCCGCCCGCGAGATCGCTCGGTACCTCGCCGCGGGTTGGCCAGCCCACACGCTGGCCGCCATCCTTAACGCGACCGCTGACCGGCGCCCGCAGCACCCCCGCGAGTTCCTCAAGCGCGTGCTCGACAACGAGCCTCGGCTCAAGGGCGCCTACGTCATTCCCGCCCAGGTTCAGTTCGAGGGCATGGCGAGGAAGGGCGAGTGCCTCCTCTGCCACAACCCCGCCTGGGAACTCCCAGGCCGGACTCCGCTGTGCGGCGGCGACCGCTGCCGCGAGGGAGCCACCCCCGCCGAAAGCCTCGATATCCGAGCCGGTGCTTTCGTCCCCCTCCCCCGGGGCCACGCCCTCACAGCCTGAACGTCCCCAAGGGCCCGTCAGACCACCGCGCCGACACGCGGTCTGACGGGCCTTCCGCCATGCATCGAATCTGTAAGTCTGTAAATCTGTACTTCCCAGACTTCCAGAGTTGAGGAACAAAATGCCTAATCAGAGCGACGGATGGCGCGGAACGGCGGACCGAGTCGCGGCACGGATAGCGCCCGTTGAGCCGGGCGCGGCCGGGCGGCCGTTGCCCGTAGCGCCGGTACCGGAGGCCCGGGAGGGGGTCCGCCCGGCGGCCGGCCCCCCAGCCGTCCCGCACCCCACCGCGCAGGCTCCAGCGGCCCCTGCGGCCCAGGCGGCGAGCCACCCCTCCAGCGCCGCGTCAGAGCCGCTGACAGAGCCGGAGGCGCCCCGCTGGAGCACGCTGGTGCGCAAGGAGGTCCGCTTTCGCCAAGACCAGCTCGACGGGCTCGCAGCCCTCCGGCGCCAGGTGGCAGCTAACCGGGCGGACAAGCGCGAGATCATCACCGATAACACGCTGATCCGGATCGCGGTCGACTACCTCCTGATGTTCGGCGAGGTACGCCTCCAGGGCTCCACCGAGGCCGAACTGCGCCGATCCATGACCACCCTCCGCAAGCGCACCTGAAACGCACACCGAACCGGGGGGGGGACCCACGGCCTGTCAGGAGTCTCGCCCCGTGAGACTCCTGACAGGCCGTCACTAATGGAAACCGTTCTCAAATGGCGGGCACGAAAAAGCACGTTTTCGCAGGTCAGCCCGTACCCGCAACTTGGGTTCCCCCCCTCGCCCAAAAGGGCCAGCTCCTGTGGGAAAAGGGGAACCCAAGTTGCGGGTAGCTCCCGACCCTTGGCCACGGCATTTCGGGCACAGCGCTCTGACCAGCGCTGACACCTCCCGGGG
>NZ_CP033585.1:0-7012 GCF_003721495.1 Streptomyces sp. ADI95-16
ACGGTGCCAGCGCCACTGCTGCCAGTGGTCAACCCGGCGGCCTTCAGCTCCTTGTAGGCACGGGACGCGGTAGCCATCGATACGCCCCATGTGTCCATCACCTCGCGGACCGTCGGCATCCGATCACCTGGGTTCAGCTCGCCCGACTCGATCCGCCTGCGGAATTCCCCCACGATCTCTGCGTATCCAGGCACGGTGTCACTCTCCTCTCTAACGCTCTACATTGCTCTGCCACTTTACGCGACGCTCTTGATTTGCTCTACCTCTTGCTCTACTTTTTGATGCAGAGCAAGACACGGCATCTAGGTGCATGGTCCCAGAGCAAAAGTGCCCGGTCAGGGCGGCATCCCTGACCGGGCTGTGCGGACCGTGCCCTCAGCGGAGGGTGGAGATCCGACATGACGATCGTGGCAGAGCGGCCCGTGACGGCAACGCGACCCTTGAGCGTCAAGGGCGCGCAGCGCTTACGGGGACAGCAGATCGCGGGCAATGGCCCTGGTGGTCGGGTCCTGGGGCGGGGTGAGGACATTCCGGTCTCGGCCGATGCGTCGGCGCGGCTCGGCGTCCTGTTCGCGGAGTACGCCGACGGCCTGGTGCACTACGCCCGGCGGAAGCTGCTGAACCGGGGGACCCCGGCCGGCGTCGCGGCGCACCTGGCGGAGGAGATCACGCAGGAGGCGTGGGTCGAGATCGCCCGCACCGGCGCGAAGGACCTGCTCGCCCCGGACGCGGCCAGCCGGTACTCGGCGGACGAGACCCGCTGGATGCTGTGGCGCCGGGTCAAGGACCGGATCCTCGCGCACTACAAGCGAGCGTCGTCCTACGAGACGTCGGTGGACTGGGAGGACCGGACCACCTGCGCCGTGCTCTGCCCGCTCCTGGAAGAGCAGCTCGTGGCCCGGTGCCAGATCGGGGCGCTACCCGGCTACCTGGCCACGATGCTCGCCGAACTGCCGGAGGCCGAACGGGAGGCACTGCTCACCCTCGCGTACGCCGTCCCCTCGGACCGGGCGGCCGAACTCCTCCACGAACTCGGGATCTCCGGCAAGCAGCACAAACTCATTGCCCGTGCGGTGCTCCTGCTGCTGATCGCGAACCCGGAGCTGTCCGGCCCCCGGGTCGCCGTCGCCAGTCTCCCGGCATGGGAGCGTCGGGCCATGGTCGCGGTGACCCCGGCTCAGCGCGAACTCCTGCTGCGCCTGGACGACATCCCCCGCCAGGTGCTGCTGCTGCACGCGGCCGAGGGACTCAACAGCGTGGAGATCGCGGCCCGCCTGGACGTCGCCCGGTCCCGGGTCCTCTCACTGGTCTCCGGCTGCGCGGCCCTCGTCGCGGAGGTGGGCGCCTGATGTCCCGCACCCAGATCGAGCGGTACGCACTGGTCGCGGCCGGAGCCGTGATCGTCGCCCTGACGGCCCTGGCGTTCTGGCTCTCCTACGCCCACCTCGCGGAGGTGGCCGGCACCCACGGGCTCGGTCACTCCCCGGACCGCCAGTGGGCGTGGCCCGCGACCCTGGACGCCTTCATCGTCGGCGGCGAACTCCTCATGCTCCGCGCCGGGCTCCAGGGCCGGACGGACCGGTGGGCGATCGGCATCACGGCGGCCGGGTCGGTCGGCTCCATCGCGCTCAACGTCGCCGGGGTGACCGGCGCCCGGGACGCGTCGGCCGTCCCGGTGCTCGACTACGTCGTCGCCGCTGTCCCCCCGACCGCCGCGCTGTTGGCGTTCGGCGTGCTGATGCGGCAGGTCCACCAACTCGTGGCCGAGCCGTCTCGCATGGGGGACACCGCCCCGGCGGTGGAGGACACCCAGGTGTCCCCCGTCCCCGACCGGGTGTACCGCCCGGTTGCCGTTGACGCGCCGACGGCCGCACTGGCCCCGGCAAAAATGCTGGTCATCTGCACGGGACACCTCGGTGTCCCCGCTGTCCCCCCGCGCCCGCAGCCTGATGCCGGCACCCCGGTCACGCCCGCCTCGCCGGAGCTCCCGTCCGCCCCGCCGGAGGGGGAGCAGGCCGCAGGGGACACCCCCTCCACACCAGTGTCCCTCCCGGTGATCTGCCGAGGAGACCTTGCCGTCCCGCCCGTCCCCCCGCGTCCCCGCCTCGGCACCGAGGCGGCCCGCGCCGCGATCGAACAGGCCTGGCGCGACGGCCTCTCCATCCGCAAAGCGGCGCTGGTGTCCACCCGCGCGCCGAGCCAGGTACAGCGGGTGTACGCCGCGCTCGATGTCGAGAAGGGGGCCGCCCCGATGCCGGGGCAGACCGAACTGAACGTCACTGCTGCCTGACGACACGCGAACGCCCCACCGGGCGGTACCCGGTGGGGCGTTTCGCTCATGAGGCAAGATCAGCCCCAGAAATGGCACGAGCCAGGGTTCCTACGCCCCGGCTCGCCGCCTCCCGATCTCGCGTCCATTGCACCGGACGAGAACAGGTGACGTTGCTCGTGACGAGCGTACGAGAGACCAGCGCCGACGCGCTACAGCGGCCCGCCGTACCCGGCCCCCGCTGCCGCTGCGGGACGAAGATCACCCACGTGCCCGGCAAGGTGCCGCGCACCTACTGCTCGGACCGCTGCCGGAAGGCCGCGAAGCGGGCTCTGGCCTACGCGGATTTGTCCGGCGGCAACCCCGGACACCTTGGTAAGAGGACAACAGAGTTTTCCGAGAGCGACGGCCCCAAGCCCCCACCGGCCGTGGTCAAGCCGGATATCCGCAGGTGGCAGGGCCGCCGCATCCTCAACCGGGTCTCCGGGATCACGGCATGCCGCGCGTGCGGCCGGAGCGTCCTCGACCCGGACACCGGTGTCATCGTCGGACGGACCACCCGGGGCTACGTCGTGACACTGGGCGTCGCCAGGTGCGGACGGATCTGGTTCTGCGCGCAGTGCTCGGCGGCGATCCGCACCGGCCGGACCGAGGAGCTGAAGACGGCGGCGCTGCGCTGGCTGGCTGCCGGCGGGATCCTCATCGCGGTCGTCCTCACCGCTCGCCACAACCACACGACGCGGCTCGCAGGCCTCTCTGACGCGCTCTGGGGCGCCCCCCTGCTCGACGCCAAGGGGGCGCCGGTCCTGGACCGCTCCGACCGGCCCCGGCGGGCTCCTGGGGCCTACCAGCGGATGCTGAGTGACCCGGCGTTCTACGGGCGGCCCGAGGGCGTCAACCGGTGGACTCTGAAGGACGGCACCCGCAAGGAGTCGATCCGCCCGGAGGTCGAGGGGATCCGGCACCGGATCGGGTACGCCGGGATGGTCCGGGCCTCCGAGGTCACCCGCAGCCAGGAAGCCGGGTGGCACCCGCACGTCAACGGCCTGCTATTCGCCGGGGCCACGCTCCTGGGCACCCCGGCCAAGGGCGCCGTGACCGGGTATTTCGACCCCTCCGACTCCGCACTGGAGGAGTGGGAGGACTGGCTCCGCGCGCTGTGGGCCCGGAGCCTGAAGGCCGCTGACCCGTCCTTCGAGCCGTCCACGAAGTGCGGCGTCAACGGCTGCAAGTGCCGGGGCAAGGGCCATGGCGTCCAGGTGACCGTGATCCGGTCCGCCGACGACGTCGCCCTGGTCGACTACCTCACCAAGGTGCAGGACGGGAAGCCCGCCGGCGCCTCGGTCCAGCAGGACCTGGAGGCGGCGGGCGGCGCCGCGATGGAGACGCTCCGCGCCGACAACAAGCGGGGCCGGGGCCGCAAGAGCATGGTGCCGTTCCAGATGCTCTACCGGCTGTGGGACTTGGAGGCCGAGGGGCTCGACGAGGACCAGGCCGAGGGCTACGGCACCGCCCTTCAGCTCCGGGCGTGGTGGGCCGAGTACGAGCAGGCGATGGCGGGCCGCCGGGCGATCGAGTGGACCCGAGGCCTGCGCCTGCACGTCGGCCTGACCGGTGACGACTCCGAGGAACGCGACATGGAGTTCGTCTACGAGCAGGCCGCGCGGGAGCCGCTGACCGGCGGCGTGGTCATGAGCACCACGGCGTACAGCACGGTCGTCCGAGGCATGGCGGAGCCCGAGGTCGAGGAGATCGTGAGCGCCGGGATCTACGACTCGGTGGGCGATCTCGTGTACGGGCTCGGCGGCCTTGCGGGACACGTCCGCCCGCTCACCGCGCAGGAGATCGCGGACGTCCAGGAGCACATGGCGGCCCGCATGCTGGCCCAGCGGGAGGAGCGGGAGAGGCAGGCCCGTATCGACAAGTTCGAAGCGGAGCGAGAGCTGACCAAGCAGCTCCACACGAGCCTGGCCACCCTGCTCCTGCGCCTCTCCGAGGCCCCCCGGACAACCGCGTAAGGGCACCTTGCCGCCTAACCTAACTTGCTCCGCCGGGGCCGGTGCCGAGAGTGCGCCGGCCCCGGCGCAGTCGCACGGCCTGGTGCTCGTTGTCGTCGTCCTGGTGCTCGGCACGTTCGGCGGGGAGAAGCCGCGGGGCCGTCGGCATCGTGGTCCTGGTGCTCGTCGTCGGACCGGCGCCGAGGACGCGGCGGGAAGTGCTCATGGCGGCAGTCTGCCGCCCGGGTGGGGGTTCCCCGAGAGGGGAACCCCCTTTGTCCATCCACCCCGTTCGATCATGCTCCGACCGTGCCCGGTCAGACCCCGGGGCGCCCGTTACTGGTACCAGTAACCCATAACTCGCTGCGCCCCTCTGCCGCCCCGATGACGACGACGCCTCTCCTCCGGCTATCGCGGAGAAGAGGTGTCGTTCTCCGGTTCGGGCTTGCCCACGGGGTCTGACCGGCGACGATGCCCGGTCGGTCGAGACGGGGGGTCCCACTGCCGGTCACACCTCCGGTGCAACCCCTAGTCCCCCTCTGCAAGCAACCGTGCAGCCGCCCTCCGGTGCAACGCTCCGAGGTGTTCCCAGTGGGAACAGCCAGCGCCTGGGCAAGCCTCCTGGGCAAGCCTCCCCGAATGCTGGGCAAGCCCCAAACAAGATCCAATATCGGTGATACCTGGAGTGCTGCACGAGCACGGCTTCGCCGCCGACTTCGTCGTGACCGGATCGGTCACACCTCAGACATTGCGAATGACCTCGGTCGGTGGCGGCTGCTTGTGGCTTCGTGAATGGGGCCGATGGGTCGTGATGCATAGGTGTGGGCGTGGGTGGTGGCTGCATCGGTCGGTGGGATGTCGGGCGGTCTTGGTCCGTAGGGCGGGATAGCCGGCGGTGAGTCGTGGCTCCGGATCGTCGTAGTGCCAGAGGTGTGCAGCGGGCCGCCGGCATTCCGGGCGCGGAGGCTGTCGCCGACGCGGGCCTAGCCGTCACAGTGACGGCATGGCGGATCCGGTCTAGCCGTCACTGTGACGGCTAGGGTCCGCGCATGAGTGATGACGTGACGGTGCGGCGGGTGGGTCCGGATCCGGGGTGCCGGTGGTGTGGTGAGCCGGTGTCTCAGATCGGGACGCGTACGCCGCGCCGGTACTGCAAGCGCAGTCACCGGCAGCGGGCCTACGAGGCGGAGCGCCTGGGCCTGCCGATGAGGCGTGATCGCGTGGCGGCCGTGCAGCCGGTCGTGCCGGCGCCGATCGCGCGCGGCGGTGAGCAGGCGGCGCTCTTCCTGGCGGAGGTGGTCGAGCGGACGTCCGTCGACGTGCACCAGGCGCCGGAGCAGGAAGCCGCGGGGGAGGACTTCGAGTTGGCCCCGCCTCTGCCTCGGGGGGCGCCGGACTGGGACGAGCGCCTGGCGTACTGGGAGGGCCGGCCATCCCGGCCTCCGCGCATGGATGGGGCCTGAGTGGGGGGTCCCTCCGGTCTGGGCGGCAGGCGCAGCCTGAGCGCGCCGGTCGTCGGGGTGCCGGGATCGGCGTAGCCGACCGCGTAGCGGCGCCGTAGGCGTCCTGGCGGCCCGGCGGCCGGTGTGCTGACCTCCGGTGCCGGTCGGACCGGAGGGACCCCCCACGACCCCCCTACAGACCCACCCACGGACCCGCGCGCCCCGGCGGTGCCCCCGGCCCCTCTGGGACTGGTGGCCGGGGTGCGGGGCGGAGCCCCGGCCTTGACCGTTACTCCTTCCTTCCTTCCCTCCCGACCAGAAAGGCCCGTTGGGCGCCCGTGGGGGCTCTGGCGGGGCTTTCTGGTCGGGAGGGAAGGAAGGAAGTAACCACCAGCAGCCCTCTGGCGGCCGCAACGGCTGGGTCTGGCCGATGAGTCGGGCCGGGCTCTCGTTGGCGCTCTGAGGGGCTTCAGGGGCCGCTGACGGTCGTGTTCTGGCGGCCCTACGTGTGCACGGGTGTGCACGTGCACGTGTGCACGCTGAACGCGCGGGCGAGGAGCCCCCGGCGGTTGAACGCCTCATACGCGCGCGTAACGCGCGCGTGTGAGGCGCCCCGATTCATTGCTCGCGGGTCGTTGATGAGCGATGAATTGAAGAACGGGAAGCCCGCTCCTCGCGTGTGCGTGCGCGGTACGCGCGGCACGCGGTACGCGCGGCACGCGTTGGCCGGGCGCACGTCGAAGCCCCCGCCCGGATTCGGGCGGGGGCTTCATGGACTGCTGGGTTAGAGCAGGTTGGTCTCGAACCTCAGGAACGTCTCGCTGCCGACGACGCGAACGGCGACCTCCACGATGCGGCCGTCCGCGAGGTAGACCGTCCTGATCACCTGGGTGACCATCACGAAATCGCCGCTGAATCCGAGCGCGGCCTTCTCCGGGTCCGTGGCCAGTCGGGAGTTGACCTCCTCGACGACGCGGGCCTGCGGTGAGCCGAGACGCTCGGCGGCGAGTTCGCGGGAGCCGCCGGTGGACACGGGCTCGGTGAGTTCGGGCGTCGCCTCGATGACGAACGGCAGGTAGTACGACGCGGAGAGGTGCACGGGGACACCGCCGCGGCTGACCACGCGGCGCCGGACGTGCACGGGCGTGCCCGGGGCGACGTCCAGGCGTGAGGCCACGGTCTCGTCCGCTCCGACGGTGCCAATCTCCAGAATCCGGGAGGTCTCGCCGGCGCCGAGGGCCCGGCCGGTGGCGGCGTGGTTCCTGACGCGCTCCGCGATCGTCGGGGAGCCTGGCCGGGCCACG